>NZ_CP040816.1:0-4779199 GCF_019464615.1 Dickeya ananatis
CACTTGACCGCTATTTTTTGTCAAGGGGGTTGCGGGAGAGAAAGTTTCTCGTATAATGCGCACCCCATAACGACAGCAAATTATGCAGCGTTACGCCACACCTCTGCGGGAATAGCTCAGTTGGTAGAGCACGACCTTGCCAAGGTCGGGGTCGCGAGTTCGAGTCTCGTTTCCCGCTCCAAATTCAGTTGTGCAGATAAATGTCTGCATGATGCAGAAAACCACCGAAAGGTGGTTTTTTTGTATCTGCTATTCGCTATAACGAACAGCATCGGCTGGTTTTTGCTCACTTTCTCATGTGGCCTCATTCTATTTTTCCCACGCCATTAGGGCGTCAACCCCTTCCCGAAATGCCCTGACGACAGACCAGACTGCAGTAAATCTGAGATATGATTGTAAATCATAAAAAAAATTAATTAATTCCAAATAAGAATATATAAAACACTTGTTCGTTTTAATGTCTGTATATAGTCTTTAAGAGAACGGTTGTGAATTATTTTGTACAGAATGGAGGATGATGTGAACGCTGATACCCTCTCATCCATACCGTCAAAAACGTTGCTGGAATGCTTTTTAGACGTAGCGGACAGGTACCCGGAGCGTATTGCAGTCAAAGATTGTGAAACCAGCGCGACCTATCGTGTTTTGAAGGAGCGAGTTCGCTCTATCGCTGCTGCATTACGATACCTGGGGGTTGAGCCGGGCCATCGTGTTGCGGTGGAACTGACGCCTTCTGCAGATCTGATCGCTGTGTTGCTTGCCGTGCAATATGCTGGTGCGGCTTATGTCCCTCTGGATAAAAAGGCACCTTTGGAAAGAAATCGGTTGATTGTGGATGACGCTAAACCAGTTTTGACGATTTCCGATAGCGACATGCCTTCTCTTTATTGCGTCGATCACGTATCGATACAGACGCTGACATCGGCGGTGGCCTCAACCGATTTTGGTGATCACTCCCGGCTTGATAATACGGCTTATATTATCTACACCTCGGGTACGACAGGAAAACCTAAGGGGGTGCCGATTACCCATGGCAATCTGGCGGCTTTATTTTGCGCTACTGAGAGCGTGTTTCATTTCGGTAATCGAGATGCAACGCTGCTCTACCACTCTTACGCGTTTGACTTTTCAGTATGGGAAATATGGTCTGTATTGGGGTATGGTGGGAAGTTGGTGATACCCGCTGAAGAAATAAAAATAGTTCCACATACTCTTGCCGAACTCATTAAAGAAGAAAATATTACCCTACTTAATCAGACCCCCACAGCATTCTCGGTGAATGCGGAAAAGCTTTGTCAATTTCAACCAGAAGAATTATCGCTACGTTGTATCATTTTTGGTGGTGAGCGATTAAATTTTCAGACATTGAAAGTTTGGAGCAAACACTTCGGATTACGTTCACCCATGTTGGTTAATATGTATGGTATTACGGAGACGACGGTTCATACCAGCTGGCATATTGTCAATGAGGCGGACCTGATGAATCCGGAATCAAATATTGGCTGGGTTTTACCTCATTTTCATTACATGATTCGCCCACTCGGTAATGAGCTCTCGATTGAGAATGGAGGAGAGCTTCTTTTATCCGGTCCACAGGTGACGAACGGTTATCTGAATACAGAAAACGATAATGGCAATAAATTTATATGGCTGGAAACAGAGGGCGTATCCCAAAGATATTACTGTTCCGGTGACGTAGTAAAACACAACCCCAAAGGAGAGCTCATCTATCTCGGGCGATGTGATGAACAGGTGAAAATTAATGGGTTCAGAATCGAAACGGGTGAGATCGAATCCGTCCTGGCACAACTGGAGGAAATTGACGATATCTCTGTGTTGGCGGCAAAGACTGATATACATGGTCATCACCTGATCGGTTTCTTCACGTCTTCATCGGCTCAGGATGAAGAGGAGATAAAAGAGAAGTTGAAGTCTCAGGCGCGGCTCGCTTTACCAGTATATATGCGTCCTCTGCGCTATAGGCGAATCGATGTCATGCCAAAAACGGTAAATGGAAAGATTGATAAGAAGTTAATTCTGCATTCAATGGAGTAAACCATGACTGTCAATGATACTTTAAATCTGAAAGAAAATATCCATAAAGAAAAGGCACTGGAGCAATATTTACTGTGGTTGGGGGATATTTTAGAACAACCAGTTAAACCTGATGATAATTTTCTTGATGCAGGCGGTCATTCGATGATAGCCATTTCATTAAATGAAAAGGTAAAAAAGGAATTTGGACTGACGCTATCTATGGAGCGGTTATACAACACAACATTAAAGAATGTTTTCTTCTCAGCGAAATAACTCTCTAAAAGAGGATGTGTAAAATGAGTAAGACACTGCACCTGACGGAAGAACAATTAGATAGCTTTCATCGCAATGGTTATATTGGTCCATTAACGATTTATTCACCAGATGAAATGCACGATATCTGGAATAAAGTACGTCGACAATTGCCGGATCGAAGTAATGCCGCTTACCCGGCGGATTCCTACAGCGCGGCCACTAACATTTCTAATTATGACCGTCACCTGGATATCGATTTGCTGAGTAAACACATCACTAATCCACGTATTGTTGCACCGGTTGCCGATATTCTGGGTCAGGATGTGTTGTGCTGGCGTACAGAGTTTTTCCCAAAATATCCAGGTGATGAGGGGACCGACTGGCATCAGGCCGACACCTTCGCAAACGCCAGCGGTAAGCCTCAGATTCTATGGCCAGGTGAAACAGAAGATCGCTTTGGCAAAGGGACGCTGACCGTCTGGACGGCATTTACCGATGCCACCATTGAAAATGGCTGTCTTGAAATTATGCCCGGCACGCACCACAAGATGAACTACGACGAAACGAAAGCGATGGCATATCAGACTGAGATTATTAACAACCGGGCGAAAGAGGGGAAAAAGCGGGGATTCTTCGGGTATGACTACCGCGAACTACAGATAGAGTCGGACTGGAAACCAGACGAAAGCAAAGCATTTCCATTAGTCATGAAGGCCGGTCAATGTGTGATCTTTTGGTCCACGCTGATGCATGCCTCTTATCCCAACTCGTCTAAAAAAGATTTTCGCATGGGATTCGCTACGCGCTATGCGCCAAGTGTTGTCGATATCTACCCTGATACCGACGTTGTGGAGGAATACGGTGGTCGTATTCCGCTTGATAAGTTTGGGTGCGTGATTGTTTCCGGTCAGAGCCTCAACGTGAGAAACCGTATTGCGTCGAACAACCTGCTTGGTCAACCTTTCATACCCCTAGCGGAAAGCCGGTAAACAGGAGCCTGAAATGATGCAAATTCAACGCTATCTTGATGACACCTATTGTTTTTCTGCTACCAGTGATGTCATCGCTACCGGTACTGACTCGTATGGGTCATGGCTGGCTCTGCGGGAGAACATCTTTCACCCACAAGGCGGGGGGCAACCCGCCGATACCGGGTGGATTAATGATATTCCCGTTAACATCCGTAAAGATGAGTCTGGTCTGGTGGTCGTCTACCCCCAATCTTCACTCGAGTTCGACGCGGAAACGCGGTTGCAGTGTCGGTTGTCGGCACCGGAACGCATGCGACATGCCGCATTGCATACTGCCGGACATTTGCTGAATTGGGAAATGCGCCGGTATGGATGGCGGGCGACGTCAGGGCATCATTTCCCGGGAGAATCTCGAGTTGTCTTTTCTCCGATGGGTTCCAGCGTGGTATTGGTGGATCGTTTGCCGCTCCAGGACATAGCTGCGGGCATCAGTTTACGTTTGCTCGCGGGGGGAGAGGTCAAAACATGGCAGGAAGGAGAGAACCGCTACTCTCTGATACCCGATACAGAAGCGATGCCCTGTGCGGGGACACACGTGGATGACATCAGTCAAATTGTTAATTTTTCAATAAAGTCAGCTAAGTTTAAGAAAGATCAACTACGAATTAGCTATGACGCAGAACATTCGGACAGAGGAATGATTAATGTCTAATGAGACGACGCTGCACCTTTCTCGTTCACGATTGTATCTGGTGGATTTAGGATTACTGGCCGTCGCCCTGTCATGGGGGGCGAGTTATTCATTGATGCAGATGATCATCCATGCCGGCGTGGCGGTTCCTCTGTTTCTGATGTTGCGTTTTGCATTGGCTGTTCCCTTTATGTTCTTAGGCACCCGTATTCGTCTGAGTGATTTTACACGTGGCGAAGTGCTGAATGGGGTGATTTTCGGTGCGTTGCTCTATGCCATTTTGACGCTCGAAACCTTGGGAGTGAAATATACAACAGCAGCGAATGCCGGCTTTCTTATCGCGCTATCCGTGGTGTTGGTGCCGTTTTATGAACGTGTTCTGGGCAACCGGCGGCAGAGCAAGCTCATCTATGCGACCTGTGTCCTGTCACTGGCAGGGGGAGGCTTGATCAGTTTCTCCGGTACCGGGCCAATAGGTTTTAATCTTGGTGATTGGCTGGTGCTGCTGGCGGCATTAATTCGTGGATTTCAAATTTTCATGTTTGGCCGACAGACGGCGGGTAAATCCTATTCGCTCATCAATATCACGCTGGTCGAATTGTTGACGGTTGCGGTGTTGGGTCTGCTATTTGTTTGCGTTTCCGACCCGGAATCCATGCAGGTTATTCCGGCTATTCCCCTTAATGTTTGGGGATATATTCTCTTTTTAAGTTTATTGGCAACGGCATTTGCCTTTCTGATGCAACTTTATGCGGCAAAACTGACCAGTCCGACACGGGTTGGACTTATTTTATCGATGGAGCCCGCTTTTGCTGCCGGTTTTGCCGTCACTCTCATGGGCGAGGTGATTGGCATTTGGCAGGGCATCGGCGGAGCGATCATTGTCTTAGCGGCATTGGCTGGGCGTATGCTTGAGGGGAAACGTTATGAATGAGACCCCGTCTCACATGGTGTTGTTTCATCATGCCGGTGGTAACGCTTCATCAATGCAGGCGATTGCCCAGCGCTTTTCCTCTGCCTTTTCTACCATGCTGATGGAAATGCCGGGGCGTGGTCGTCGTCGCCAGGAAGCATTGATGCATGATGTGAGCGCCATCGTAGATGACTTTGCTGCACGTATCCCTGAGCAGGGCCGGCTTATTCTGGTTGGGCACAGTCTGGGGGCTTATATGGCTTATCTGCTTGCCGGGCATTGTCAGCGTATGACTCCAGGAAGAGACATCGTACTGGTGGTGATGTCTAACGATCCTATCCATTGCCGCAGACGCTTTCCGTGGCAGGAACTTAACCCTGAGTCGCAACAAGCGATATGGCATTTTGCAACCCGACTCGGAGAGCTTCCTGATTGGTTAACGCAGGATGATGTGCTACGCCAACAGTTTATTCAGGTTCTGGCCGCCGATTTGGCTGTTGCCAATTCTATTCGTGCCGAAGACACGGAGCCGCTGAATGGCGTGCCGGTGTTATTGATCTATGGAGAGGACGATCCGTATCTGTCCGATGCTCCTGCCCGCTGGTGCGAATGTACCAGCGGTATATACCGTATGGAGAGTGTGCCGGGTGGACATTTTATTCAATCCGGGTCGGATACCGGCGATATTATTTCTCGATTTATTTCAGATGTCGATATGGAAAAATAATTCATGAATGGATGTGCTGTTTTATGGCGAAGCTTCTGTGCCCCGCTCGATTAAACCTGAATAGAATTGGACATCACAACTGTCGCACTGACGGCATGGTCAGTACAGATATATGAATGAAAGATACTACCAGAGAAGCAATAAAAATCACCGGTTTTAAGTACGATGCTTTCGTCATCGGCGAGTTTGAGTGTGAGTGAACCAGAATGCACCAGAATATGCTCATGGGTTCCGGCTGCATGCGGAGGACTATTGATAATAACGCCAGGATTCATTTGCAAGTGCCATATTTCTGAAATATTCCCTAATCCGATGCGGAATTTCATTTTTTGAGAATACTCTCCCGACATGGGGGTGTTTTTTTCCATGTAGGGATACGTGCTGGTGTTAACCGCGAGCAGATCGCTCAACGGAACGCGTAATGCGCTGGCGATGGCATCCAGCGTATCAACGCGTGGGTTTGAGCTACCCGATTCTAGTTTGGATAACGCCGCTTTCGACACGCCTGATAACCGGGAAAGATCATTAAGCGAGATATTTCTGGTCATTCTTAATTGTTTGATTTTGTTTCCAATGTTAATGGACGTTGTTTCTGCTTCATGGCGGGGTTGGGAGGTGTTCATCAACAAACCAAATACGTTAACAGACAGTAAATCCAGTCTAACAGATCCCGATACGAAGGTGGCGGTTTTATTGAGGTAGAGGGTTATATTGCGATGCCGCTCTCAGAACAGAGCCAGGCCAGTGCTAATTATTCTTCCTTGAGGAAATATCAGTATGACTCATGACTATGAATACTTGAAAATGATCGTGTATATCGTGTTGTTCCTGATTATTCCTGGTCCAACGAATACACTGCTTCTTTGCTCAAGTTATACTCACGGTTTCATTAGAAGTACTAAACTGATTCTGTCCGAGTGGATGGGGTATTTATTGGCGGTGACGGCATGGGGGCTATTTTTTAGCTATTTAGCACCGCATGATGGTTTGATGCTGGGGGTGATTAAACTATTTTCTGCTTGTTATGTTGTGTATCTGGCGATAAAAGTGTGGCGATTTTCTTTTCATCAAATCAATGGTTCGATAACATCTGGTACCGTATTTATCACGACGTTACTCAACCCCAAGGCATTTTTATTCGCCGACTCCGTTATTCCACCCTCTGCATTCATCTATCTGGATAGTTATCTTCATGCCATGGGGGGGTTATTGTTGGCCTTATTTCCTGTTTCTTTTATGTGGCTTTATGCAGGAACGCTGATAAGCCTTGGCGATACATCTCGTCGACGCAGGGTAAAACCCACGTTGTTCTATCGTGGCGCATCGCTCATTATCTCGCTTTTCGCTGCATCGATGTTTTACCAATCTGCATCAATGCTGTTGTAGTAAACGGCATTATAGGTTTGGCTGGGCGCGGTAGTTCAGCCTTGCCCGGCTTCATCTTTAGAACCAGGAACCGGTTGATTCGCAATCGTTGGACATTGCAGCCATTGCTCTTGGTTATTTCTGATCGCTGCTATCACTGACGGCTGCCACAAATTCCGTCATTGGGGACTGCGCTTCCATCGCCTTTCCGTCATTGCTGGGCTAGTATTACTCGCAAAAAGAGTGCTTGCAAAAATAGTACTCGCAAAAATAAGCATAGTTAATCGGTGGAAATTCAGATGGTTGGTCTTTATACCCTCTGATTTGCACACACCTTCGCGGAATCAAGGCAGGTTAGTGTGAACAATTTCAATCACTCCGTTTTCCGTCGGGCTCTGGGGCTGATGGCGGTTTGTGCTTTGGCTTATCATGTGCAGGCGCAGGCTGACGACCCGCTATTGATTAATCCGGCTCATCCTGCTCAGATGGCGGCATCATCGGACAACCAGGCGCGTGGGATATTGGTAGCGGTGGATCAAGCGACCATTTCCAGCGACCTGGCCGGACGCATTGTGGAGATGCCGTTCAGAGAAGGGGAGTCGTTTAAAAAAGGCGACTTGCTGGCGCGTTTTGATTGTGCCATCTATCAGGCGCAATTATCGGCATCGCAGGCGGCGATGCGGGCGGCGGAAGCCGAACTGAGCCAGAACCAGCAACTGGCGGAGCTCAAATCGGTGGGCCGGCACGCTGTGGCTTTATCTGCCGCACGTCTGGCGCAGGCGCAGGCAGAAAGCCAGGTCTACCAGATTCAGGTCAACCGTTGCCGCATTCTGGCGCCGTTTGACGGGCAGGTAGTCAGACGTCGTGCTCAGGCGTATGAAAGCGTGGCACCGGGGGCGCCGGTGCTGGATATCGTCAACAATCGCCATCTGGAAATTAACCTGCTAGTGCCATCCCGTTGGTTGCCCATGCTCAAGTCTGGTCTGGTCTTCACGTTTACGCCGGATGAAACCGGCACACCGTTACAAGCCCGTGTTGCCCGACTAGGCGCACGCATTGATGAAAGTAGCCAGACACTTAGCCTGACAGGAGTGATTGAAACCAAAGACGCCGCGCTGATGGCTGGCATGAGCGGCACGGCACATTTCCCGGAGAAACCGTGAGTACTACGCCCCCTGTGTCCGGCGAACGTATCTTCGCCCGTTTCCTCGATATCGAACGTCAGGCGCGTTCGGCTGACTCGGTTGACGCGCTGGCATACTGCATCGTCAATGATAGCCAGACGTTGTTTGGTTTTCGTCACGCCGCGTTGGTTATCAATGGCACGGTGCGGGCGGTGACTGGGGTGACCCAGCCTGCGCCCCATGCGCCTTTTGTGGCGTTTGTTGAGCGCGCTTGTCGGCAACTGCTGCAAGAGCCGCAATACGAGCAGTGTGCAGTGGTGGAGGCGACAGCGTTAAATGATCAAAGCCGTAATGACTGGCTGGCGTTATCGGCACCCGAAGTGCTGTGGACACCGCTGAAAGATAGGCAAGGGCGTTTGTTTGGCGGCATCTGGTATGCCCGTGAGCAGCCCTGGCAGCCAGCTGAGCAATTGCTGTCGGAACAACTGGCCCATGCGTTCAGCCACGCCTGGCTGGCACTGGAGCCGCAACCGGTCTGGCGGCGCACGCGCTGGCGCTGGAAACTGGCTGTCCCGCTTGTGGTTGTGGTTGGGTGCCTGTTTATTCCGGTGCGCCAGTCGGTACTGGCACCGGCCGAAGTGATCCCGCTTAACGGGCGTGTGGTCGCCGCGCCGCTGGATGGGGTGATTCAGGCGTTCGCCGTTCAACCGAACCAGAGTGTGCGAAAAGGCGATGTGCTGGTGCGCATTGACGATACCACACTGAAAGCGCAGGCGGATGTGGCTGAAAGGTCGTTGAACGTGGCGGAAGCGGAGTATCGTGCCAGCTCGCAACGCGCTTTTCAGGATGCAGATTCCAAGGCCAGACTGGATTTCCTTGCCGCGCAGGTGGCACAAAAGCGTGCCGAGCGCGATTATGCCAACGCCTTGCTGAGCCGTACCGAGATTCGGGCGGAGCGGGACGGTATTGCGGTATTTGCCGATGCCGAACGCTGGACCGGTAAACCGGTTCGTACCGGTGAACGGCTGATGGATTTGGCCGACCCGGCTTCCGTCTCCCTGCGTATTGAGCTGGATGTCGGCGATGCGATCCGGCTGGAACCGGATGCGCCGATCACGTTGTTTCTTGATAGCGATCCACTAACACCGCATGGCGCGCTGCTGGATCGTATCGCGTATGAATCGGAGCCGACCCCGTCGGGTAACCTGGCTTACCGGCTGGATGCGCGTTTTACCGGTGAGCCGCCGCGTATTGGGCTGCGTGGTACGGCGAAAATTTCTGGTGAATATGTACCGCTGGCGGTGTATCTGTTCCGACGACCACTCGCCGTTTTACGTCAGTCGGTTGGATTATGACCAGTGGCGGAACGGGGCACTTTTTGCCCGCACTGAGAACAGATTTGCAATTGGTGGAGTCGGCGACCGGTCTCGATGGCGCACCACAATGGGTGCTGGCCGACCCGGTTACCGGACGTTATTTCACACTGACGCCTTCGGCAATACGTCTGTTACGGCACTGGTCGTTGCGTCATCCGCAATGGGTGTTGGAGGCGGCTAACCGTGAGCCGGGCTTGCCGTTGCAGGGCCGCGAGCTGGAGCAGTTGGTACGGTTTCTGCGTAACTACGATTTGATTGCCGCCAGCGACCCGGTACAACGACAAGGGTATGCCATTAAAGCAGCGGCATTGCGTGTCAGCCTGTGGAAAACCCTGCTACACCAGTATTTGTTTTTTCGCATTCCGTTATGGCGGCCGGATCCGGTGCTCAACCGTTGCTGGCCCTGGCTGCAACGTTACGGCCTGCTATTTCTGCGGGTGGTGTTACCGTTAATACTGCTGCTGGGGGGCTTTCTGGTGAGTCGTGACTGGGTGCGTTATACCCACTCGTTTCCTCACTTGTTCAGCCTGCAAGGGGCCGCGGCCTTTGGTGTCGCACTGGTCTTCGCCAAGTTTATCCACGAACTGGGGCATGCTTTCATGGCTAAGCGTGCCGGTTGCCGGGTGCAGACCATGGGGGTGGCGTTTATCGTGCTGTTCCCGTTGTTTTATACCGATGTCAGCGATGCCTGGAAACTGAAAGAGCAGCGTGCCCGGTTATTGATCAGCGCTGGCGGTATTCTGGCGGAACTGATGCTGGCCTGCGTTGCGTTATTGGCCTGGGCGCTGTTACCGGATGGCCCGATGCGTACTGCCGCCTTCATGCTCTCCAGCGCCACCTGGATAACGACGCTGGTGGTTAACCTCAACCCTCTGATGCGTTTTGACGGGTACTTTTTGCTGAGCGATTTCTGGCGGGTGGAAAACCTGCAGGAACGCGCCTATGCCCTGTGCCGGTGGCGACTGCGCGAAGTGTTGTTTGGTTATGGTCATCCGGCACCGCATACCTGGTCGCCGTCGATGCGGCGCAAGCTGTTGATATGGGGTTATGCCTCGTGGGTATGGCGCTTTTTCCTGTTTTTCGGCATCGCGCTGATGGTGTACCACTTTTTCATTAAGGTGGTTGGTATTGTGTTGATGTCGGTAGAAATTGGCTGGTTTATCGCGCTTCCGGTGGTGAAGGAGGCCCGTATCTGGTGGTCCATGCGTAAGAGTGCTCATCCCGTTAACCTGTTGCGTTCAGGGTTGATTGTGGCGGCGGTATTGGTGCTGCTGCTGTTCCCCTGGCGCGGCAGTATCCGTATTCCTGCTGTGCTGGAAGCAGAAAACGTCAGCGCGCTGTATGCCCCTATTCCTGCGCAGGTCAAAGCGCTGTACGTCACTGACGGCCAGCAGGTGCAAGCCGGTGAGAGACTGCTGGATCTCACCTCGTCTGATTTGGACTACCGCATCAATATCGAACGCCAGCAAATTGCCATTTTGCAACAGCAGCGGCAGCGGGGAGCTGGACGTCAGGAAACTGCTAGCGAAACCCAGGTGCTTGACCGCCAACTGGCGGAATCATTGGCCCGTTATCGGGGGCTGGATGCGCAACGCCAGCGTTTGTCTCTCACCGCGCCGCAGGCAGGCCAGGTGAGAGATGTGGCGCGAGATATGACCGAAGGCCGTTGGCTGACGTCGGATATGCCATTGCTGCGTGTGGTCGGGCAGGGTGCCGGAAAAGTGCAGGGGTATTTACCCGACGATACGCTAAAACGCGCGAAAGTGGGGATGCAAGGCTATTTTATCGCTGATGACCCCGCGTATCCCCGCCTGGTCGTACAACTGGCAGACATTGCGCCCACCGGTACCGCCTGGTTACAGCAAGAGATGCTGGCGTCCGATCGCCACGGCCCGATCGCTGTACGTCGTGACCGCGACCACAATCCTCAACCTGTGCAGGCGCAGTACCGAGTACGTTTCGCTGTGCAGGAGGGGCAGTTCTCGTCACCGCAACAGCCGTTACGGGGCAGCGTGATGCTGGAAGGGGAAACGGAATCTATTCTTGGCGCGGTATGGCGTCGGATTGCCGCGTTGGGTATCCGGGAAAGCGGATTTTGACAAGAGTAAGCTAGGGTATTTTACGGAATAGTTATCGCATTCACGATAACCATAAATAACTCAGGGTTATTTGCCACAGAAGTCATTGATGGAAGAATGACCTATCTGATTGAAAATTAATACAAATTAAAATTTTATCATTTTTCTATTTATTTCATTTGAATTATACCTGTAAGTTAATGTTGTTTTCTGTAGGGAATTTTTTTCTGGCTGAGCTATATTCCTGATGAGTCATGCAAGTTTTATGGCCCCATCGTTATCTTACTATTTGATTTTATAACAAATTATACGGTTGGTTATTAATAACATTTGATCTTAATAAATCAGCTATTCCTCCAGGAGGGATGTGTATGAGGCATATTCAGCGTTTATTTGTTAAATCAGCCATCACTACCGCTATCGCTGTCAGTATTCTTTTACCCCAAAGTGCAGCGGCCTGTAACAGCGAATCCTACATTGGCACCGTGTGTTCTTTTGCCATGTCTTTTTGTCCTCGCGGTTGGCTTCCGGCTAACGGCCAGACTGTCCCTATCAATGGTAATCAGGCGTTGTACTCTCTGCTGGGTTTCAAGTTTGGCGGCGATGGTTCAACCACCTTCGGGTTACCCGATTTGCGAGGCCGTTCTGTTGTCGGGACCGGTTCTGGATTGGGGTTAGCGACAGTGAACCTCGGGCAGAAAATCGGTGCGCCAACAGTCGATTTTGCGGTGCCGCTGCCTTTGCATAACCATGCAGCAACGTTTAGCCCAACGACCGGGAGTACTGTGGTCACCGTGCCGGAAAAAACCGGAACCGGGTTAACGGTAAGCGGCCAGACCATCACGAATACGATGAATCTGACAGCAGCGACTTCCGGCTTGCTGAAGATTGCAGGTGGGTCTGCTGTCGCCGGTAGCGCGCCGTTACCCACCAATGGCGCGATATTGGCTAAACCCGCGCTTGGTGCACCGAATATTTATAATCCTACCGCGACTGCCGATACAACGATAGGGCCTAGCCAGACGTTAACTGGCCCGGTCAGCGGCACTATTGCTTCGTCGATTTCCAATGGGACGGTCACCGGGACGCCAACAATTCCCTCGTTCACGGTCACCGTACCGACAGTGACAGGCGGTTCGGTTGCGGTTGGTACGGCGGGGACGTCGGCACAACCGGTCGTTCGAGTGGCAACCCAGTCCCCTTCGCAAGGACTGACGGTGTGCATTATGGCCGAAGGTTTGTACCCCGACAGGCCTTAGTGATTAGCGTTTACAAGACAATAGTCTGAAAAAACAGGCCAGTCTGGACGACGTGCAGGCTGGTCTGTGTTGTAAATAAATCTACTCCTGAAAGGTATCCTTATGTTGTGGCGTCATTGGCTGGGCAAAAAAAGTCGTCAGGTTCTGCAAGGTGCTGCATGTCATGAACAGGCACCTTTGGGCGTCATGTTGGAAGCGCGTATGTTGTTTGATGGTGCGGTCGCCGCCACGGTTGAGACCGCCGTCACTCAAAATACGGCGACACAGACAGCCTCGTCGGATACCGCTTCGCATACGGACAGCGGCCAGTCTGGCCAAAGTACCACCGATACGACCAGCCACAGTACCGATGCGACGAGCAATGCTGATACCACCAGCCACAATACGGATACCCAGGATTCGACGACCGTAGCAGACAGCCACGTTGCGGCTGCTGCCGGCAGTGCCACGCATAAAGAAGTGGTGTTTATTGACACCTCGGTGGCGGATTACCAGCAGTTGGCCAGCGGTGTGAAAGACGGGGTTGAGGTGGTGCTGCTGGATGCCGGCAAGGATGGATTAAGCCAGATAGCGCAATGGGCGCAAACGCATACCGGTTATGAAGCCATCCATATCATCAGCAATGGTGGCGAAGGCAGCCTGACGCTGGGGAGCGTCACGTTGACCGACAGTATGCTTGCCAGCAGACGCGCCGACCTGACGACCATCGGCCAGGCGTTGAGCGACTCCGGCGATATTCTGCTTTATGGCTGTAATGTGGCGCAAGGAACACAAGGGCAGACTTTTATTAGCGACCTGGCAGCGCTCACCGGGGCTGATGTGGCTGCGTCCACTGACCTGACCGGGTCGACCGCGTTAAAAGGCGACTGGGTACTGGAATCACAAGTCGGTCAGATCACGACCGACATCGCGATAACGGCGGCTACGCAGAGCGAATATACCCGCGTGCTGGATACCTTTACTTTTGAAGCTGGCTCCAGCGGCGGTAGCGGTAATAACCAGACCTGGCAGGAAGGGTCGCACACCCTGCATTTCGATTTTGTCGGTAACGTGCTGGCTGGGTTAAACAGCGATGGCAATACCATGATATACGACGTGCAAACGGATGGTTCCAGCTCGTCAAATTCGCTGACTTTCACCATCAGCATTCCCGGCTATATTTTTGACTTGTCTTCACTGGATATGTTGAATGCCGATGGCGTCGGGAACATGAACTACACGGTTTCATCCAGTAAATCGACCAGTGGGGACAATAAGAGCGGGGTGCTGACATTTCCCGGGGCGGTGTCTTATACCACGGTCAGCGGCTTTAACAGCAATTTTGTCGGCGTGTCCTCAATTACCATTACTACCTCGGGTACCAACGAGTACTACCTGGATAACCTGGTGTTAAACAATATTCGGGCCGCGTCTTCGGTAGATGCGACATCGACCGTAACCGCTGGGCCGTCTGGCGAGGCAACGACATTTTCCACTACCGCGACGTCAGCGGCCAGTGCCACCTCGCTGCTGGACTTTACCATTACCGACCTCGGTACGTCTGATGGTTCGGCCACCAATGTCAGCCAGTTCTACGCTAACGTCAGTGGTACGGCGACATCATCAGAATTGAGCAAGATGACTTTCCTGCTCAGTGGCCCGGATGCCACCAACGTCGTCGGCACGTATGACAGCAGCACGGGCAGAATCACGTTTTCCAGCTTAAGCCTGTCGGTTGCGAATAGCAGCAATGAAACTTACACCATCAAAGCGTATTACAACGACAATACCAGCAGTAACGACATCACCGATCACCACACGGTGGTGTTGTCGGTGAATGCCAGCAATTTCACCACGGTCTCCGGTGGTTCAACGTTCGCCGGTAGTCAGGCTAACGTGACCAACGGCAGCGGTGCCAGCATTGATGTGGCCGCAACCAAACTGATTTATAGCCAATCGCCGTCCACCTCAGTGGTCAGTGGCATTAACTTCACCACCCAGCCGGTGGTGATTGCCGTTGACGATCGCGGCAATATCGATACCGATTTCAACGGTTCGGTGACATTAAGCGAAAATGGCAGCGGCTCACTGACGGGCACTACCCAGGTGACCGCTTCAAACGGTATTGCCACCTTTAGCGGCGTGAAGTACACCTCGGCCAGTGATGGTGATGCTAACTTCGTGATGACGGCGGCGTCTGGTAGCCTGGTCAGCGCTACATCTGCATCGATCAATCCAGATGTGGTGGCGACGCGACTGGTTTTTTCCACCCAGCCCGTCCCCACGACGATTCAGAACGGACAAAGCGCCAGTTTTACCACTGTACCGGTAGTACAGGCGGTCGATGCGAATGGCATGGTGGATCAGGATTACACCACCAATATCGTGCTCTCGGTGACTGACCCTAACGACAGCGTCGTCGATGGCACCGTCAACAGCTTGTCGGTCACCTCCGGTGATCAGGACGCCAGCAGCACTACGGTGACGCTAACGCCGTCCGGCGGTATTGCCACCTACACCGGTCTTATCATCCAGTACACCAACAGCGGCAGTACCAATACGCTGGCGCTGCGCGCCACGTCAGGTAGCCTGACGGCAGTCAATAGTTCGTCGATAACGTCAACCACCAACACCGCCCCTGTCTTCAGCAACCTGAACGGCGGAGCCACCTATACCGAAAATGGCAGCGCGGTAGTGATAGACAACGATGTCACGGTCGCTGATACCGAACTGAATGCGCTTAACAGTGGACTGGGCAACTATAACGGCGCATCGCTCACGATCGCCCGCAATGGTGGGGCCAGCAGTAACGATATCTTCGGCAATAGCGGGCTGTTAGGTGCGCTGACTCAAGGGCAAAACTTCACCTATAACGGTACGGCGGTGGGCAGTGTCACGGCGAACTCCTCCGGCACGCTGACGCTGACGTTCAATAGCAATGCAACGTCGGCGATAGTGAATGCAGTGCTGCAATCACTGACCTATACCAACAGTTCTGACGATCCACCAGCGAGTGTGACGCTTAACTGGACCTTTAATGACGGTTCGCTCAATAGCACGGGTACTAATCAGGCGGTGCTGAGTATCACGCCGGTCAACGACGCTCCGGTCATCAGCAATACGTCGGTCAGCAAAACTTTCAATGAGGATAGCGCCCAGACCTTTAGCGCCGCCGATTTTGGTTTTAGCGATGTGGACAGCGGCGACACCCTGCAATCCATTACCATCGTCACGGCACCGACCGCCGGTGAGCTGTTTATTGACGCCAACAGTGACGGTGTTCGCGATAGCGGTGATACGTTGCTTGGCAATGGTGCGGTGGTCAGTGCGGCCAACATTGGCAAACTGACCTTCCGTCCGACAGCGAATGCTAACGGTGCGGGTTATGCCTCCTTTACCTGGAAGGTTAGCGATGGCACAGCGTTGTCCAGCAATACCGGGACGATGACACTTAACGTCACGCCGGTTAACGATGCGCCGGTCATCAGCAATACGTCAGTCAGTAAAACCTTCAATGAGGATAGTGCCCAGACCTTTAGCGCCGCGGATTTTGGTTTCAGCGACGTGGACAGTGGCGACACCCTGCAATCCATTACCATTGTCACCGCACCGGGTGCCGGTGAGTTGTTCATTGATGCGAATAACGACGGTGTACGTGGCGGCGGCGATACCTTATTGGGCAATGGGTCGGTGGTCAGCGCGGCTGATATCGGCAAACTGACCTTCCGCCCGACCGCGAATGCCAACGGGGCGGGTTATGCCTCCTTTACCTGGAAGGTCAGCGATGGCACGGCGTTGTCCGCTAATATGGGAACGATGACCCTTAACGTAACGCCGGTTAACGATGCGCCAACGTTATCCAGCGGTGCGACGGTCACCCTGACTTCCACAACGGAAGACGTCACATCCTCTGCCACCACGGTGTCGTCGTTGCTCAGCGGTGCGGGCTATGGGGATGTCGACAGTGGGGCGTCCAGCGGCATTGCGATTACGGCGACGGCAGGGAATGGTGGCTGGCAGTATTCCACCGATAGCGGGGCTAACTGGTTCAATATCGGCACGGTATCCGGTTCATCAGCACTGTTGCTCGGGTCGACAGCACAACTGCGTTATGTGCCGGACAGTGCCAATGGTGAAACCGCCACCCTGAGCTTCAGGGCGTGGGATCACACCAGTGGTACGGCGACGGCAGGTAGCAGCAAAGGCCTGGCGGACACCTCGACCACTGGCGGCAGCAGTGCGTTCTCCACCAATAGTGCGCAGGCATCGCTGCTGGTAACCAGCGTGAATGATGCCCCGACCGTGGGAAGCACGGTCAGTACCCAAAGTGCCACCAAAGATACGGCGTTCAGCTTCACCGTGCCTGGCGGTACCTTTGTCGATGTGGATAGCGGTGATACGTTGACGCTGACTGCGACACAGTCAGATGGCTCGGCACTGCCGACCTGGCTGAGCTTTAACCCATCCACCCGGACCTTCTCCGGCACCCCAGGCCACAGTGATGTCGGCAACCTGACGATTCGGATAACCGCGACGGACAGCAGTAATGCCTCGGTCAGCACCACCTTTGGGTTGACGGTCAATAACAGTAATCTCCCGCCGGTGGTGTCCACCCCGGTGAGCGATCAGTCCATCGCACAAAATGGCAGCTTCAACTTCACTGTTCCGGCCGGGACCTTTACCGACCCGGATACCGGCGACACGCTGACGCTGAGCGCAACACGGGCAGATGGCTCGGCGCTGCCGGGCTGGTTGAGCTTTAACCCGGCTACCCGTACCTTCTCCGGTACGCCAGGTAATGGCGACGTGGGCAATCTGACCATTCGGGTGACGGCAACCGATGGCAGCAATGCGTCGGTCAGCACCACCTTCGGGCTGGTCGTCACTAACGTGAATGATGCGCCGGTCGTCTCTGGTGCGTTGGGGAGCCAGACGGCGGCACAAAACAGTGGTTTCAACTTCACTGTTCCGGCCGGGACCTTTACCGACCCGGATACCGGCGACACGCTGACGCTGAGTGCGACGCAGGCAGATGGCTCGGCACTGCCGGGCTGGTTGAGCTTTAACCCGGCCACCCGTACCTTCTCCGGTACACCGGGCGATGGCGATGTGGGTAATCTGACCATTCGGGTGACGGCAACCGATGGCAGCAACGCGTCGGTCAGCACCACTTTCGGGCTGGTCGTCAGCGGTAGCAGTGTGGATAACGGCGATCCGGAATTCAGGGTCAATGGCGGTACGACCGCGCAACTTGTCGTGACGCCGGTACCAGCGGTGACGGTGGCACCAGCGGCACCGATCACACTGGGGGCGTTGTTCACCCCAACATCGCTCGGTGCGCTGAATGCGACCAACACGGCGGATAATGCTACCGCTGCGTCAACCATCTTTCAGGCTGCCCAACGCGCGCCACAAGTCAGTAACGTACCGACCAGCCAGATAGCCAGTGCGTTTGTTCAGGGCACCGTTTCTGGCAGTGCCAGTCTGTTTGAAAGTTCGCTGGGGTCATTCCCCAGCTTCAATACCGGCGGCGCGCTGGGGGGGAGTTCTTCGCTGGCAGGCGTATTCTCTGGCATCAGTCTGCCTTCTCTGTCGCCGATGGCGGTGTTCTCTGGTGGTAGCTGGCGTGACATCAATACCAGTAGCACCAATACCGGTCGGGTGACAACGCCGGGGGGCGGTGTGGCGCTGCAGTTTGCCCCCGGTCTGGAACGGCAGTTACAGCACATTGGGGATGATACGCAGCAGCGGCTGGCGGCGATTGAGCAGGCATTGCTTGATATCGGCCAGATCACCTACGAACAACAACAAGGGTAACGGTGGCCTCGGGGTAAGGTTTTATGACAATAACAACAAGGGTCAGGAGTGGAATCGTGGTAAAGGGTCGGAAACTTTTCAGTCTTAGCCTCATCGTGGTGGCAATGAGCGGCTGTGCCGTCACCAGCCAGCCTATTTCGAAGGAGCAAAGCGAGCAGCGTATTCGGCAGGACAAGGTCGCGATGTTCAGCAAACAGGAGCCGGTAACGGCACCGATTACGCTGTACGATGCGATGGCCAGAGCGCTTAAATATAACCTGGAAGCCCGGCTAAAAGTGATGGAGCAGGCGTTATCGCAACAGCAACTGGAGCTGGCCCGCTATGACATGTTGCCGCAGATGGCGATGTCGGCAGGGTATGTCGGGCGCAGCAACACCAGTGCATCCAGTAGCCGTAGTATTCAAACCGGGCGGCAATCACTGGAGCCTTCCACCTCGCTTGACCAAAACCGTGATGTAGCCGACCTGACGATGGTCTGGAACGTGCTTGATTTCGGCGTCAGTTATGTCAACGCCAAGCAGAGAGCCGACCAACGCTGGATTGCCGATGAACGCAAACGCAAGGTCGTCCACACTATCATTCAGGATGTGCGTTCCGCGTACTGGCGTGCGGTAGCCGCTGAGCGGCTGCTTGGCCGCATCGACAGCCTGATCGATAGAGTGAATCAGGCGCGTGAAGCCAGCGAACACATGAGTACGCAGCAAGTGGGCGATCCGGTTGAAGCGCTCAGTTATCGCCGTGCGTTGATTGATGCTGTGCGCCAACTGGAAGAGCAACGCCGGGCGTTGTCATTGGCGAAGACCGAACTGGCGACATTGATGAACCTGCCGCTGGATACCCCGTATACGCTGGCACTGCCGGATAATCGCGAGATGCCGGTGCCGCAACTGAATGTCGATTTTACTACCCTGGAGCAGACGGCGCTGCTGAGCCGCCCGGAACTGAAAGAGCAGGATTATCAGGTGCGCATTCACGCCGCTGAAACCCGCAAGTCGTTGCTGCGCATGCTGCCGGGGTTG
The DNA here is from genome assembly GCF_019464615.1 of Dickeya ananatis. Classification (NCBI taxonomy): domain Bacteria; kingdom Pseudomonadati; phylum Pseudomonadota; class Gammaproteobacteria; order Enterobacterales; family Pectobacteriaceae; genus Dickeya; species Dickeya ananatis. Next base: position 19,612 of record NZ_CP040816.1, read on the forward strand.
GAGGTGAGCGCCGGTGGTCACTACGACAGCAACTCTTTTATGGTGAACCAGAGTTGGGCGGATGTGGGCGTGAAGGTGACCTGGAACCTGTTTAATCTGCTGTCAGGGCCTGCGGCGTATAAAACGGCACAGGCGAATGAAAGCGTGTCGGAGGTGCAGCGTCAGGCCATGTCGCTGGCTATCATGGCGCAATTGTACATCGCCCGGGCTAACTTCAATGAAGCGGTGCGTCAGTATAAAACCAGTGTTGAACTGCGCGATCTCGATGGTCAGATTGCCGAGCAACTCAGAAACCGTTACAAGGCGAACAGTATCGGTGAACTGCAACTGATCCAGGGGGAACTCAATGCCCTGAACGCCAACTTGCGTCAGGATCTGGCTTATGCAGAATTGCGTAACAGCTATGGCCAAATCCTCTCAACCGTTGGGTTGGATTTGTTGCCGAAAACGTTGCCGTCCGACCGGCTGGCGGATATCAGTCAGGCGTTACGCCAGTCTGAGACCAACTGGCAGCAGGGTAAGATAGGCGCATTACAGTCATTCTAATCCATCCTATGCAAGCATCATGCGGATGATCTGATGATAACTCTGGTGCCTGTGATGCAGGCACCAGACACCAAACATATCAGCCTGCTAAATGCCGACGGTTGCTATGCCCAGAGCCTGACCGTGCTCTTCGGCTTAAGATCACTCTACCGTGATGCTATCCCCGTCCTGATGTGTTATCCGAAGTGTTGTCCCTGTAATCGCCATCTGCACCGCCTGACGGATAGTCAGGGTGCCGACTACCGGATGAGGCCGTATTGCGCCGGTTTTGCTGGTGTCGGTAATCACAACGCAACCGGTGGCGTGGGCAAGTTGCTGCGCGGTTTCGTCGAATCGGTTGAAATACAGATTATAAGTCCCGACGTTATCGCACTTACCGTAAGGCACTGAGCGATAAGGTGATGATGAGGTATCGGGTTCCGCGGTGGTGTGGGAACACCCTGCCAGCAGCACCACACCGGACAAACACAGGCAGAATAACCACGCACGAGTTGGCAAAAAGACAGCGAGAACGGGGTTGGGTAGCATCATAATATCTCCTAAGACAGGTCAGCCCGTTTGCATCAATAACGCGGGACGGTGTCGCATAGGGTTGCGGGGTACCCTCATAGTATTGCTGCGGGATGTAAAAGATCGCTGGTCGGGTGTAACAAGCGCGCTGATTGCGGTGAGCATCCGTTTCCGGTTGCATCGTGTGGCAGAGAATCCGCCCGCCGTCGGCGGCGGGCTGGGAAAGGCGTTGCGTTGAAGGGGGGCAGAACGCCTTAACGTGGCGCGGCGAGCGCCATCGGGCTGTTATCGTCCAGGTTGAAAAAGGTCATGGTGTCGTCCAGATGTCTGGCCTGTTCGTGTAGCGAAGAGCTGGCGGAGGCGGATTCTTCAACCAGCGCCGCGTTTTGCTGGGAGGCTTGCTCAAGCTGCGTGATAGCGGCGTTAACCTGTTCGATACCTTTGGCCTGCTCTGACGAAGCGATAGAGATATCCGACATAAATTCGTTTACACGTTTAATTTCATCCATCAGTCGCGCCATATCCTGTGTGGAGAGTGACGCCACTTTTTCTCCCTGAGCGATCTCATCCGCGGTTTTTTCGATCAACTCTTTGATTTCTCGTGCAGAACCGGCGCTTCGCTGTGCCAGACTGCGCACTTCTGAGGCGACCACCGCGAAGCCTTTACCTGCTTCACCAGCACGGACGGCTTCCACCGCCGCGTTTAGCGCCAGAATGTTAGTCTGGAAGGCGATGCCATCCATGATGCTGATGATATCGTTGATTTTGTTCGAGCTATCGGAAATATACTGAATCCGTTCGATCATCTGGCTAAAGTTGCTGGCGTTCTTTTCCGCCAGTGCCGCGACAGAATTGGTCAGCGCCATGGCTTTACTGGTGTTGGCGGTATTTTCCTGCACGGACGCGGTGATTTGTTCCATGCTGGCAGCCGTTTGCTCAACGGAGGATGCCTGCGCTTCAGTTCGGGCGGCGAAATCCCGGTTGGCGGCGGAAATCTGTTCTGCACCTGCGGCGACAGAGCTGGCCGACTCTCTGACATCCAACACGATTTTGCGAAATGCCTGCTGCATGTCTTTCAGTGACAGCATCAGGCTACCCATCTCGGTATTGTGCTGTGGCGGAATATCCAGTGTCAGTACACCGCGCTCCATCATGCCGAAATAGGTTCTGACCTTCTGCATCGGGTGCAACACCACGTTACGGATGAACTTCAGGGTGATCAGACTTAAGAGCAGCGCGACTATCAGCGTAGCAATAAGGATAGTTAATGTGCGTTGATAGAAGTTGTCTGCCTGCGCAATTTCTTCGTTACCCACCTTTTGGGCTAACGTCACAAACTGCGACAGCTTCTGACGGAACACGGCACCTTTTTCCAGTGCGCTGGGTGCCAGTGTACTGTAGAAGCTATCGATATTTCGTTCTCGCAGTACCGTGAGCATGGGGGCGACGGCGTTGTTCATATAATCATTGAAGGTGTTATCAAGATCATTGCGAAGCGCCTGGCCTTGCGGCGTTTGTGCCGGGATACGACGCAGTTCCGCCATGATGCTGTTGGCGGAGGCGATATAACTGTTCAGTCGTTCCAGACCGGTCCGAATCGTTGCGTCATCTTTTTTGTCTTCAATCGCCAGCGCGATGTTGAAACCCGCCAATCTGGCATTGAGCATTTCTGAATAGGCGGAATAAAGGGGAACGAGCTGCTCGCCCTCAATACCGTTGACGTTGCGGATAGACTTGTTGCTTTGTATGGAGGAATACAAGCTAAAAGTACAAATAGACAGTAGCAATAGTGCGAATACAGCGAGTACGCAGTAAAGCCCATTTCTTATTTTGATTTTTTCTAACATCCCCATCTCCTTTGAAGTGTTGGTTTTCTCTGCTCGCCGTTATCGTGCCTGCTGTCTTGCAGATATGAAACCAATATCGGTAAGGCAGTGACTGTATTTTCATCAGACGCGGCGTACCTGCCCGATAGGGTGAACAGGTTAATGCTTTTATAACAAAGGGTTGTTGATGCAGGTCAGACAGTGTTCCGCAATTGGACGATCGTCCCCCTGTGCGGAGAGTTTCCGACTCTTGTCTGCTTTGGCGTAAACCGCATGTCGATTTTCCATTCTGTCCGCCGTATTGCTACCGGCCCAACATTCGGTTGTGCAGAGGCATGGCGGCATGATGCGGAAAATCGCCGCCGAAAGGTGGTGTTTTGCTGGCGGATGAAAGCAATCGTTTCTACGTTGCCGGAGGCGCACTATCACCGTCGGAGGCGCACTATTACCGCCGGAGGCGCACTACCATCCGTCACCGGGAAAACCATCCCTGTTTAACCGGCTCCTGGTTACTGCTCGTTCCCGGTGGCTGTGGCGTAGTTACCCTTCCGCCAGACGTTTATAGTGCTCGAAGCGCGCTCTGGCGTCCTGCTCGGTTTTGGCGAACAGCTGACTTGCCAGCTCCGGGTACTGGCGTTGCAGCGCGCTGTAGCGGACTTCGCCCATCAGGAAATCCTGGAAGTCGGCTTCCGGTTCGTCGGAGTCCAGCGTGAACGGGTTTTTACCTGCCGCCTGTAGTTGCGGGTTGAAGCGGTACAGATTCCAGTATCCCGATTCCACCGCCTTTTGGGTTTCCCGCTGGCTGCACCCCATGCCGGCTTTCAGGCCGTGGTTGATGCAGGCGGCATAGGCGATGATCAGCGATGGGCCGGGGTGGGCTTCCGCTTCGGCGATGGCGCGCAGCGTTTGCGCTTTGTCCGCGCCCATCGCCACCTGCGCCACATACACGTAGCCGTAGCTCATCGCCATCAGGCCGAGGTCTTTCTTGCGCGTGCGCTTGCCTTCAGCGGCGAATTTCGCCATTGCCGCCGCCGGGGTGGATTTGGACGACTGACCTCCGGTGTTGGAATACACTTCGGTGTCGAACACCAGCACGTTAATGTCCTCACCAGAAGCCAACACGTGGTCCAGCCCGCCGAAGCCGATGTCGTAAGCCCAGCCGTCGCCGCCGAAAATCCATTGCGACCGTTTGGCGAGGTAATCCCGGTTCTGATAGAGGCGATTGAGCAACGGGTCGTTGCCTTTTTCACGTTCAAGCAGGGTGATGACCTGGTCGGCCCGCTCGCGGGTGCCGTCGCCGCGGTCTTTCAGTTCCAGCCACAGATTGAGTGCGTCGGTCAGTGCCGGGCTGAGCGGCTGCATTAACGCTGTAGCGGCGTCGCCGGCTAGCTGTTCGCGGATGGCGTTGCCGCCAAGCAACATCCCCAGCCCGAATTCGGCATTGTCCTCAAACAGCGAATTGGCCCAGGCGGGGCCGTGTCCGCGGCGGTTGGCGGTATAGGGGATGGACGGCGCGCTGGCTCCCCAGATGGAGGAACAGCCGGTGGCGTTGGCGATCAACATGCGGTCGCCAAACAACTGGGTTACCAGCCGGGCGTATGGGGTTTCGCCGCACCCGGCGCAGGCGCCCGAGAATTCTAGCAGCGGCGTTTCGAACTGGCTGCCCTTGACGGTGGTTTTATTGAACGGGTTGGGCTTGGGAGGTAGGCCGAGCACCTGTTCCCACAGCGCGATTTTGGGGTGCTGCGACGTCAGCGGCTGCATGGTCAGCGATTTACCGCGCGACGGGCAGATGTCCACGCAGTTACCGCAGCCGGAGCAATCCAGCGGCGACACCGCCAGATGGTAGTGCAGCGTTTTGGCGCCGGTGGCCGGTTTGCTGAGCAGAGCATCAGGTGCCTGCGCGCGCTCCTCATCGGTCAACAACGCTGGACGGATGGCGGCGTGCGGGCAGATGAACGCGCACTGGTTGCACTGGGTGCAGCCCTCCGGCTGCCAGGCGGGAACGCTGATGGCGATGCCGCGTTTCTCAAACGCCGAGGTGCCGAGCGGAAAGGTGCCGTCTTCCATGCCGGCAAAGGCGCTGACCGGTAAGCTATCGCCTTCCTGCCGGTTCATCGGCGTCAGAATGCGGCGGATAAAGTCGGGCAGCGCGGCGGCGGCGGCTGCCGGTTCCGGCAGGTCGGCCCAGTGCGCCGGGATTGTGACCTGAACCGGCGCTAACATGCCCTGATCGATGGCGGCCTGATTCATCGCCACCACGCTCTGGCCTTTCTTACCGTAGGACAGGGCGACGGCGCTTTTCAGATAGTCGGCGGCGGTTTCGACGGGAATGATCCCGGTCAGCTTGAAGAACGCCGCTTGCATGATCATGTTGAAACGGCCGCCAAGCCCAAGCTGTTGGGCGATATCCACCGCGTTAACCACGTAGAAGCGGATCTGGTTTTGCGCCAGATAGCGTTTCATCGCCGCCGGCAACGTGTTTTCCAGCGCTGCCTGGCTCCAGGTGCAGTTAAGCAGGAAAGTGCCGCCGGGTTTAAGCCCCGCCAGCAGGTCGTATTTCTCCACGTAGGATTGCTGCGAGCAGGCAATAAAATCGGCATTGCGAATCAGGTACGGCGAGGTAATCGGCCGGGTGCCGAAACGCAGGTGCGAGACGGTAATGCCGCCAGATTTTTTCGAGTCGTAGGAGAAATAAGCTTGCGCGTACATCGGTGTCTGGTCGCCGATGATCTTGATGGCGCTTTTGTTGGCGCCCACCGTGCCGTCGGAGCCCAATCCCCAGAACTTGCAGGCGGTGGTGCCTTCTGGCGCGGTGTCGATGTCGTCGACTGGCAACGGCAGCGAGCTGTGGGTAATATCGTCCACGATGCCGACGGTAAAGCCGTCTTGCGGCATCGCATGCAGCAGGTTGGCAAACACCGCGGCGATATGCGTCGGGGCGATATCCTTGCCACCCAGCGCATAACGGCCGCCGACGATCAACGGCCGGGCGTCATGGTTATAGAAGGCGTTTTTGACATCCAGATACAGCGGTTCAGCCTGCGCGCCCGGTTCCTTGGTACGGTCCAGCACGGCGATGCGCTGTACTGTGGGCGGAATGGCGGCAAAAAAGTGCGTCAGCGAGAACGGGCGGTACAGGTGCACGGTCAGCAGCCCGACCTTTTCCCCGCGCTGGTTGAGGTAATCGACGGTTTCCGCGATGGTTTCGCATACCGAGCCCATCGCGATAATCAGGCGCTCGGCATCCGGCGCGCCGTAATAGTTAAACAGATGGTATTCGCGGCCGGTGAGTCGGCTGATGTGCGCCATTGTCTCTTCCACCAGTTCCGGCAGCGCCTGATAGAAACGGTTAACCGATTCCCGCTCCTGAAAGTAGATATCTGGGTTTTGCGCGGTGCCGCGCGCCACCGGATGGTCCGGATGCAGGGCGTGGCGGCGAAAACGGTCCACCGCCTCCTGGTCCAGCAGCGTAGCCAGTTCGTCGTATTCCAGCAGTTCGATCTTCTGGATTTCGTGGGAGGTGCGAAAACCGTCGAAAAAGTTGATGAACGGCACCCGGCCTTTAATTGCCACCAGATGCGCCACGGCGGACAAGTCCATCACCTGTTGCACGCTGCTCTCCGCCAGCATGGCGCACCCGGTTTGCCGCACCGCCATCACGTCCTGATGATCGCCGAAGATATTAAGCGAGCTGGTGGCCAGCGCGCGGGCGCTGACATGAAACACCGCCGGCAATAGCTCCCCGGCGATTTTGTAGAGGTTGGGGATCATCAACAGTAATCCCTGCGATGCGGTATAGGTGGTGGTGAGCGCGCCGGCCTGTAGCGAACCGTGCACCGCCGCTGCCGCTCCCGCTTCTGACTGCATTTCCACCATTCTGACCGGCTGGCCGAACAGGTTCTTTTTTCCCTGCGCCGCCCATTCATCCACGTTTTCAGCCATCGGCGTGGAAGGGGTGATGGGATAGATGGCCGCCACCTCGGTAAAAGCGTACGAGATATACGCTGCCGCCGCGTTGCCATCCATTGTTTTCATCTTTCTTGCCATGTACGGGTTCCTCTCTGTGGTGGTGAAGGCCGCCAGCCATGCGTTGCCGACCGGCGCGCCGTCATGAACTGACCTAGCACGGCGTATGCCAGTTAGCGCCGGATACAGGAAAGCCCGAAGATTGAACGGGTTGCGATAGCCGCCGTGGCGGCTGAGGCGGCATTGCGCTGGTGTGATTGGGCGGAACAAGACACGAACTGCGACATCCTGTCGGCCTGCCAACAAAGTGTTGTATCTGTTCCATGCTCGGGCTACTGCTTGCCGTGCGTCAGATGGGAGAGGGCATATGAAGGCATCGTCGCGATCGACCCTATGGTCTGATAATAATAATTACGCTTCGGAATTATTTTATTCTGAATAATATGCGTAAATGTTTTTTAAAATATCCTGTATATACCCCAAATAATTCGAGTTGCAGGACAATACGCTCGCGTGTTGAACAACGCAACGTGCTGCGGCCCTGCTCAAGGAGGGGCCGAGTAATAAAGCCAACGAACCTGCAACTTGAAGTATGACGGGTATATCAATAGGAATGAAAAATGGGGTGAGTTAATTAATCCAATTGGCATTAATGGATTAGTAATGGCAAAAATATCATATTCTGTTTTCTTGAGCATGGAATTACCTCTGCCTACAGTTATTAGGCGGGCGGTAATTTCATCGCTTTAATCCTGAAATATTATTTATCAAGAGGAACTGAATATGGCTATTGCAGTCGAAACCCTGAATGCGGTGCAGTTGAAATCAAGTATTAGTGATGGCAGCCGTACCACATTAGGTACGGGAGATGCGGTGACATTTACCAATTTACCTAATCAGCCGGTTGCCATTGTGGCGTATAACAATACGGGGAATACAACCAGTTTTAATGTGGCCTATAACAATCAGGCGCCGACCAATTATCAGATTGATTCCGTACAGGCTCAGGGTTTTTCTCTCGGGCTGGCTTACCTCATCAATCCCGGTGTGACCCATGCCAGTGAGATCACGGTTTCCGTACCGAAAACGGAACAACAGGGGGCGTCCATTGATGTCTATGCGGTCAGTCTCTATTTTCCGCTGGGTAAAATCCAGAATCAGGAAATCCCGCTGGATGGGCGCAGCGTGCATTTCAACGGTTATTCCCGCTCTTATGCCACTCCGCCGCTGGCCTGGTATGCACTGACCGTTCAATCCGGCAATACCGGGCAGGTAGGGTTGTATTTCTCCGGCAGTCATGTTGATGTCATTGCGGTTAATACGCCGAGTGAAATCAAGGATTTATTAAAAACCAAAGTGATTGCCACCTCCGGCAGCGGTATTGCCAGCACGGATTTTGATATTTTGGTAAATCCGGGAAATTCTTATACCAAGAGTTTTTACGGTGTATCGAGCCAACTGGTTTATTCGCCGATATCCGCGGCTAATACCACCCAAGATGGCTCTATTTCCATTCAGAAAATTTCATGACGATTATTTATTCTGAAAAAAATAAGTCAGAATTATATACCCAAAATAATTTGAGTTGCAGGAAGGCGGCGATGCAGCGAATCCCCGGGAGCTTACACAAGTAAGTGACCGGGGTGAGCGACAAATCTGCCGGGAGCAGATTTGAACGCAGTTCGCTGCGGCCCGTAGGGCGAGACCCAGGGATGGGCCGAGTAATAAAGTCAACACATCTGCAACTTGAAGTATGACAGGTATAGCTAAATATGTGTGAATGTATTCTTCAATAATAACCACGTTTGGATAACCAGCGTGGTTGTTTTTTTATTCTTCTTTTAATTCATCTTCTTTTAATTCATCTTATTTTTTTATCCTATCGATCATCGCGGCGTTTAAGAAAGTATACCCTATTCCGGTTCCATACCGCCGGCTGGCGTCGTGGTTTGTCGCACACGGTATTCAGACGGTATCCCGATTGTCCCTTTTCCAACAATTGGTCTGTCGATTGTCTCGTCCCTGTGCCGGAACAGCAATCGACGATTTTTAAAAATAAATATAAATCAATGTGTTGACTGAGTTGGCCCGGCTGGTACGTTCCCTGCACTCCTTGAGTTGTGTGCAACAAGCATTCAACCCGAACAGGAGAAGCAATCATGGCAATGCGTCAATGCGCCATCTATGGCAAGGGCGGTATCGGTAAATCCACCACCACCCAGAATCTGGTCGCCGCGCTGGCGGAGATGGGGAAGAAAGTGATGATCGTCGGCTGCGACCCGAAGGCGGATTCCACCCGTCTGATCCTGCACGCCAAGGCCCAGAACACCATTATGGAAATGGCGGCGGAAGTCGGCTCGGTGGAAGACCTGGAACTGGAGGACGTGCTGCAAATCGGCTACGGCGGCGTGCGCTGTGCTGAATCCGGCGGTCCGGAGCCGGGCGTCGGCTGCGCCGGTCGCGGCGTCATCACCGCCATCAACTTCCTCGAAGAAGAGGGCGCGTATGAAGAGGACATCGACTTCGTGTTTTACGACGTGCTGGGCGATGTGGTGTGCGGCGGCTTCGCCATGCCTATCCGTGAAAACAAGGCGCAGGAAATCTACATCGTTTGCTCCGGTGAGATGATGGCGATGTACGCCGCCAACAACATTTCCAAAGGCATCGTGAAGTACGCCAAATCCGGCAAGGTGCGCCTAGGCGGGTTGATCTGCAATTCTCGTCAGACCGATCGGGAAGATGAGTTGATCATCGCGCTGGCGGAAAAACTTGGCACCCAGATGATTCACTTCGTGCCGCGCGACAACATCGTGCAGCGCGCCGAAATTCGCCGTATGACGGTGATCGAATACGACCCTAAATGCCATCAGGCCGATGAGTACCGCACGCTGGCGGGCAAGATCGTCAACAACACCAAAATGGTGGTACCGACGCCGGTAACGATGGACGAACTGGAATCGCTATTGATGGAGTTCGGTATCATGGAAGAAGAAGACACCAGCATCATCGGCAAGACCGCCGCCGAAGAGAATGCCGCCTGATGACCCCCGCGCCGGCGGCCGTGAGACGGGCGCCTGGCGAAGCATGAAGGAAAGACGGAATGACAAACGCAACCAGTGAACGTAATCAGGCGATCATCCAGGAAGTTTTGGAGGTTTTCCCTGAAAAAGCGCGCAAAGATCGCAAAAAACACATGATGGTGACTGACCCGGCGATGGAAAGTGTGGGCAAATGCATCGTGTCCAACCGCAAATCCCTGCCGGGGGTGATGACCGTTCGCGGTTGTGCCTATGCCGGCTCCAAAGGTGTGGTGTTCGGCCCGATTAAGGACATGGCCCACATTTCTCACGGGCCGATCGGCTGCGGGCAGTATTCCCGCGCCGGACGCCGCAACTATTACACCGGCGTCAGCGGGGTGAACAGTTTCGGCACCCTGAATTTCACCTCCGATTTTCAGGAAAAAGACATCGTGTTCGGCGGTGATAAAAAGCTCACCAAACTGATCGAGGAACTGGAGCAACTGTTCCCGCTGACCAAGGGTATTTCCATTCAGTCGGAGTGCCCGGTCGGGTTGATCGGCGACGATATCGAAGCCGTCGCCAACGCCAGCCGCAAAGCCATCGGCAAACCGGTGGTGCCGGTACGCTGCGAAGGATTTCGCGGCGTGTCGCAGTCGCTAGGGCACCACATCGCCAACGACGTGATCCGCGACTGGGTGCTGGATAACCGCGACGGTAAACCGTTCGAATCCACGCCGTACGACGTGGCGATCATCGGCGACTACAACATCGGCGGCGACGCCTGGGCCTCGCGCATTCTGCTCGAAGAGATGGGGCTGCGGGTGGTGGCGCAGTGGTCCGGCGACGGCACGCTGGTGGAGATGGAAAACACTCCGCATGTGAAGCTGAATCTGGTGCATTGCTACCGGTCGATGAACTACATCTCGCGTCACATGGAGGAAAAACACGGCATTCCGTGGATGGAGTACAACTTCTTTGGGCCGACCAAGATAGCTGAGTCGCTGCGTAAAATCGCTGCGCAGTTCGATGACACCATCCAGCAAAATGCCGAAGCGGTGATCGCTCGTTATCAGGCCCAGACCGACGCGGTGATCGCCAAATACCGCCCTCGGCTTGAGGGGCGCAAGGTCATGCTGTATCTCGGCGGGCTGCGGCCGCGCCACATCATCGGCGCGTATGAAGACCTCGGTATGGAGATCATCGGTACCGGCTACGAATTTGGTCACAACGACGATTATGACCGCACGTTGCCGGAGCTGAAGGAAGGCACGCTGATGTTTGACGATGCCAGCAGTTACGAGCTGGAAGCTTTCGTCAAGGCGCTGAAACCGGACCTGATCGGCTCCGGCATCAAGGAAAAGTACATCTTTCAGAAAATGGGGGTGCCGTTCCGCCAGATGCACTCCTGGGACTACTCCGGTCCGTACCACGGCTATGACGGCTTCGCCATCTTCGCCCGCGACATGGACATGACGCTCAATAACCCCAGTTGGAACGAGTTAACCGCCCCGTGGCTGAAGTCCGCCTGATGAGGGTGATTTAGCGATGATTGTTGACAAAACCAGCCTGATATCCCGTCAGTTCACCGATTAGTGGCGCGGGAGGAGAACACCATGAGTCAAACTGCCGAAAAAACCCATTCCTGCTACCCGTTGTTCGAGCAGGAAGAGTACCAGACGCTGTTTCGCAACAAGCGCGGTATGGAAGAAGCCCACGACGAACAGCGCGTACGCGACGTGTTCGAGTGGACCACCACCCAAGAGTATCAGGAGCTGAATTTCCAGCGCGAAGCGCTTACCATCGACCCGGCGAAAGCCTGCCAGCCGCTGGGCGCGGTGCTGTGCGCGCTCGGGTTTGCCAATACCTTGCCTTACGTACACGGTTCACAAGGGTGTGTCGCCTATTTCCGTACCTATTTTAATCGTCACTTTAAAGAGCCGATCGCCTGCGTTTCCGACTCGATGACCGAAGACGCCGCGGTATTCGGCGGCAATAACAATATGAACAGCGGCTTGCAAAACGCCAGCGCGCTCTATCAGCCGGAGGTGATCGCCGTCTCCACCACCTGTATGGCGGAGGTGATTGGCGATGACTTGCAGGCTTTCATCGCCAACGCCAAGAAAGACGGGTTTGTCGCGGCAGACATGCCTGTCCCTTACGCCCACACCCCGAGTTTTATCGGCAGCCATATCACCGGCTGGGACAACATGTTCGAAGGCTTTGCCCGCACCTTTACCACCGGTGAAGGGAAAAACTACCAACCCGGCAGCCAGCCGCGGCTGAATCTGGTTACCGGGTTTGAAACCTACCTCGGCAACTACCGGGTGATCAAACGGATGATGGCGCAGATGGATGTGCCGGCAAGCCTGCTGTCGGATCCGTCCGAGGTGCTGGATACCCCGGCCGACGGCCACTACCGCATGTACGCCGGCGGCACCAGCCAGCAGGAGATGCGCGAAGCGCCGAACGCCATTGATACGCTGTTGTTGCAGCCGTGGCATCTGGTGAAAACCAGGAAGATGGTGCAGGAGGAATGGAGCCAGCCCGCCACCGACGTGCCGGTGCCGATCGGTCTGGCGGCCACCGACAAATTGCTGATGACGGTCAGCGAACTGACCGGCAAACCAATTGGCGAGGCGCTAACACTGGAGCGCGGCCGGCTGGTGGATATGATGCTCGACTCCCACACCTGGTTGCACGGCAAACGCTTCGGCCTGTACGGCGATCCGGATTTTGTTATGGGGCTAACCCAGTTTCTGCTGGAACTGGGCTGTGAACCGACGGTGATCCTGTGTCACAACGGCAGCAAGCGCTGGCAAAAGGCGATGAAGAAATTACTGGAAGTGTCGCCCTACGGCCAGGACAGCGAGGTGTACATCAACTGCGATCTGTGGCACTTCCGCTCGCTGATGTTCACCAACAAACCGGATTTCATGATCGGCAACTCCTACGGCAAGTTCATCCAACGCGACACGTTGGCGAAGGGCGAGCAGTTTGAAGTGCCGCTGATCCGGCTCGGCTTCCCGTTGTTCGATCGTCACCACCTGCACCGCCAGACCACCTGGGGTTACGAAGGCGCGATGTCGATCCTTACCACGCTGGTGAATGCGGTGCTGGAGAAACTGGATCACGACACCATGAAGCTCGGCCAGACCGACTACAACTTCGATCTGATCCGTTGATGTGGCGGCGCTTCCCCGCGGCGGGGAGGTAGTGCGGCCTTTTGCCACAATCAGGCGCCCGGCGTTGTCCGGGCGGTCCTGTTCCTTGAAGGAGAAACCGATGCCAGTGGTGATTTTTCGTGAGCGCAACGCGCAACTGTATTGCTACATCGCCAAGCTGGACCTGGAAGCCAAAGTAACGGGCATGGAGTTTGATCGGCACGATTATTGGGGCGGACGCGTCGAGCTGGAAGGCGGTAAAGCCTATTACGTTAATCCTCAGGACACGAAACCCGTGTTCCCGGTTAGCTTGCGCGCCAGCCGTGCCGAGCTTGGATAAGGAGAAAGGAGCATGTCTGATGATGATGTGTTGTTCTGGCGTCTGTTCGCGCTGATCCAGTGCCTGCCGGAACTGCCGCCGCCCCGGCTGTTAGGCTGGCTTGGCGATGGCGATGAGACGGCGCTGGATGCCGACCGGCTGGCGTCGCTGACGCAGGCGGAACTGGCGGCACGCTTCCCGGTCGATGCCGACGCCATGACTCCGGCACGCTGGCGCACGGTGATGGATTGCCTGCGCGGCGTGCTGCCGGCGCACCTGGCGGTTGCGGCGCCAGCCCGCCGCAAGCCGCAACTGCTGGCGGCGTTCGCATCGCAGGACGGGCTGACCATTAACGGCCACTTCGGTCAGTGTCGGCTGTTTTTCATCTATGCGTTCGATCAGGACGGTTCCTGGCTGCATGACCTTCGCCGCTATCAGCCCGCCGGGGGCGAGCAGGAAGGTAATGAGGTACGTTCAGCGCTGCTGAACGACTGTCACCTGTTGTTTTGCGAGGCGATTGGCGGCCCGGCGGCGGCACGCATCATCCGCCATAACATCCACCCGGTAAAGGTTGTGCCCGGTATCCTGATTCAATCCCAGCGCGACGCGCTGCAAACCCTGCTGGCCAGCACGCTGCCGCCGTGGCTCGCCAAACGGCTGGAGAAAGGCAACCCATTGGAAGATAGGGTATTTTGATGCCCGGCAAACATACCGTACGTTGGTATGTTTGCTTCCGGCGTTTGACGCTCGCTGTCTTGCATAGGACGTTTGTCGCTCCGCATTGTGTGCCGCCGCCCGCTACCATCTCGTGAATGTCTGACTCATCGGCAAGACCGGCGGGGATGGGAAACCACGTTACCCGAGATTAAACGCGGCCGGTTTGCCGTTGACGTTGGCGACGAAGCCGCATTGGCGTGGCGTGCCCCGCAATGATGCGTGCCCCGCGTTACCGGTCATCTGCGCCAATTGTCTGCTTTGTCGTAAACCTCACATCACTTTTTCCTTATAAATCAAAATATCAGCGCTGGCCTGCGTTTTGCAGTACTCGGGTGATATCAACAAACGTGGCGAGGGTGAGATGAAGGGAAGTGAGATTCTGGCATTGTTCGACGAGCCAGCCTGTGAACACAACCACAAGCAAAAGTCGGGGTGCAGCGCACCCAAACCCGGCGCCACCGCGGGCGGCTGTGCGTTTGACGGCGCGCAGATCACGCTGCTGCCGCTGGCGGATGTTGCCCATCTGGTACACGGGCCGATTGGCTGCACCGGCAGTTCCTGGGATAACCGCGGTAGCCAGAGTTCCGGTCCGACGCTCAACCGGCTCGGCTTCACCACCGATCTCAACGAGCAGGACGTGATCATGGGGCGCGGCGAACGGCGGCTATTTCACGCGGTGCGGCATATCGTCAGCCGTTATCACCCGGCGGCGGTATTTATCTACAACACCTGCGTGCCGGCGATGGAAGGCGACGACATCGAGGCGGTGTGCCGCGCCGCATCGACAGCGGTGGGCGTGCCGGTGGTCGCCATCGATGCCGCCGGGTTTTACGGCAGCAAGAATTTCGGCAACCGGCTGGCGGGCGAGGTGATGGTGAAACAGGTGATCGGCCAACGGGAGCCGGCCCCCTGGCCGCAGGACACGCCATTCGCCCCTGGACACCGGCACGATATCGGCCTGATTGGCGAATTCAATATCGCCGGCGAGTTCTGGAATGTGCTGCCGCTGCTGGATGAACTGGGCATTCGGGTGCTGGGTAGTTTGTCCGGTGATGCCCGTTTCGCCGAAATCCAGACGTTGCACCGGGCTGAGGTGAATATGCTGGTGTGTTCGCGGGCGCTGATCAACGTCGCCCGGCAACTGGAGCAGCGCTACGCCATTCCGTGGTTTGAAGGCAGCTTTTACGGCGTGCGGGCGATGTCCGATGCGCTACGGCAACTGGCGGCGATGACCGGCGATACCGACCTGATGACCCGCACCGATGCGCTGATCGCTCGCGAAGAGGCCGCCACCGCGCAGGCGCTGGTGCCGTACCGCGAACGTTTACAGGGACGCAAGGTGTTGCTGTATACCGGTGGTGTCAAGTCCTGGTCGGTGGTGTCGGCGTTGCAGGATCTGGGCATCACGGTGGTCGCCACCGGCACCCGCAAATCCACCGAAGAGGACAAGCAGCGTATCCGCGAACTGATGGGCGACGATGCGCTGATGCTGGAAGAGGGCAACGCCCGCACACTGCTGGATGTGGTCTACCGCTACGGTGCGGACATGATGATCGCCGGCGGGCGCAACATGTACACCGCGTACAAGGCGCGGCTGCCGTTTCTGGACATCAATCAGGAGCGCGAGCACGCGTTCGCTGGGTATCGTGGGCTGGTGACGCTGGCGCAGCAACTGTGCCTGACGCTGGACAGCCCCATCTGGCGGCAAACTCATCAACGGGCCCCGTGGCACTAAGGAGCAATCGATGGCACAGGTGATTCGTAATAAAAAACCGCTGGCGACCAGCCCGATTAAAAGCGGGCAGCCACTGGGAGCGATTCTGGCCGCTCAGGGTATCGAGCACAGCATTCCGCTGGTACATGGCGCGCAGGGCTGTAGCGCTTTCGCCAAGGTATTTTTCATCCAGCATTTTCATGAGCCGATTCCGTTGCAGTCCACTGCGATGGACCCGACCACCACCATCATGGGAGCGGACGACAACATCTTCACCGCGCTTGCCACGTTGTGCCAGCGCAATACGCCAAAGGCGATCATACTGGTCAGTACCGGATTGTCCGAAGCGCAAGGTAGCGATATGGCGCGGGCGGTGCGGCAATTCCGCGACGACTATCCGCGCTTTAAGTCGGTGGCGATCCTGACGGTCAATACGCCGGATTTTTACGGATCGCTGGAGAATGGCTTCAGTGCGGTGGTAGAAAGCGTTATCCAGCAGTGGGTGCCGGATAAACCGCCGGTGGGGACGCGCAACCGGCGCGTCAATCTGCTGTTGAGTCATCTGCTCAATCCCGGCGATGTCGAACTGATCCGCAGTTACGTCGAAGCGTTTGGGCTGCAACCGGTGATCCTGCCGGATCTCTCTCAATCGCTGGATGGGCATCTCGCCTGTGGCGATTTTCAGGCGGTAACGCAGGGCGGTACGCCGTTACGCGGCATCGAGCAGATGGGGCAAAGCCTGAGCACCGTCGCTATTGGCGTGTCGCTGAGCCGCGCCGCCAGTCTGCTGGCGATGCGTAGCCGCGGCCAGTCGCTCAGCCTGCCGCATCTAATGACGCTGGAGAACATGGACTGCTTCATTCAGCATCTGCAACAACTGGCCGGACGCGACGTACCGGCGTGGATTGATCGCCAGCGTGGCCAGTTGCAGGACGCGATGATCGACTGTCATATGTGGCTGCAAGGGCAGCGCATGGCGCTGGCGGCGGAAGGCGATCTGCTGGCGGGCTGGTGCGACTTCGCGCTCAGCCAGGGGATAACGCCGGGGCCGGTGGTGGCACCGGTTAACCAGCCGAGCCTGGCGGCGTTGCCAGTGGAGCAGGTGCTGATCGGCGATCTGGAAGATTTACAGGATCAACTGTGCGACAACCCGGCCGACATGCTGGTGTCCAATTCCCATGCCGCCGATCTGGCGGAACAGTTCGGCATCCCGCTGATCCGCGCCGGATTTCCTGTCTTCGATAAGATCGGCGAATTCCGCCGCCCACGTCAGGGTTACGCCGGTATGCGCGACACCCTGTTTGAACTGGCGAACCTGATGCTGGCGCGCCATCATCACCAGCCGGTGTATCACTCGCCGCTCAAGCAGCAGTTTGCGCCGCCGCGACGTCAGGAGGCGGATCATGCAGCCTGTTAACCGGCATCTTAGCGCCATCAGTACCGGCGTGTGGTCCATGAAGGTGGCGTTCGCCAGTTCTGACTATCACCATGTCGATCAACACTTTGGCGCCACGCCCCGGCTGGTGGTTTACGGCGTAAAGGAAGATCAGGTCACGTTGCTGAAAGTGGCGGATTTCAACGTGTGCTACGGTCATCAGGAAGACAAACTCACCTGCCGTATCGACGCGCTGGAGGATTGCGTCACGCTGTATTGCGTGGCGATTGGCGACACTGTGTTCCGCCAGTTGCTGCAGGTGGGCGTGCGGGCGGTGCGGGTACCGGCCGATACGCCGATCGCCCAACTGCTACAACAGATCCAACAGTGCTGGCACGACGACGAGCAGCGCGTTGCCCGCCGCCAGCGCGACCCTGACCGTTTCGATCGACTGATCGCCGAACAGGAGTGGAGCGAGGAGGATGATGTGTTGTGAGGCAGTCATGTCACCTCTCTGACAAAACCGACATAAACCGCGACATTCGTTGCGGTTTTTTTATTGGTCATCACGGCTATCTTGTTGATCTGCATTTATTTATGTGACTGGCATCACATTTGCTCTGACTCTGCTTACTCAGATATGCAACGCGCGTGAGTGACGGGCGGCTGGGTGCCCGGCGTTTTCACCCATTCAGTAGGGAGCAGAGCAGATGTGGAACTATTCCGAGAAAGTGAAAGACCATTTTTTTAATCCCCGCAACGCCCGGGTGGTGGCGGAAGCCAACGCCGTGGGCGATGTCGGTTCGCTCAGTTGTGGCGATGCCCTGCGGCTGATGTTACGCGTCGATCCGGACAGCGAAACCATCCTCGATGCCGGGTTTCAGACTTTCGGCTGCGGTAGCGCCATCGCGTCGTCTTCGGCGCTGACGGAGCTAATTATCGGTCGCACCCTGCGGGAAGCGGAACAGGTAACCAACCAGCAGATTGCCGATTATCTCGACGGTCTGCCGCCGGAAAAAATGCATTGTTCGGTGATGGGGCAGGAAGCGTTGCGGGTGGCGATCGCCAACTACCGTGGCGAAACACTGGAGGACGATCACGAGGAAGGCGCGCTGATCTGTAAATGTTTTGCGGTGGATGAAGGGCAGATCCGCCGCGCGGTGGTGGCGAATGGCCTGACGACGTTGCAGGAGGTGATCCATTACACCAAAGCAGGCGGCGGTTGCAGCGCCTGTCATGAAAAGATCGAACTGGCGCTGGCGCAGATCCTGAGCGAGCACCAGACGGTGCCGGCTGCGACGGCAATCGTGGTGAAGGATGCGCGCTGGCAACAGGTGGCGGAGGCGGTGGCGGAACTCCGACCGCACATTCAGGCCGACGGCGGCGATATGTCGCTGGTGAATGTCAGCGAGCGTCAGGTCACGGTGAGCCTGTCCGGCAGTTGCAGCGGTTGCATGATGACCGATATGACGCTGGCCTGGCTGCAACAGAAGCTGGTGGAGCGCACCGGGCAGTATATGGACGTGGTGGCGGCGTAAATGGCCGTCAGGCATGACAGGCATGAGGAAAAAACCATGAATAACGTGTATCCGGACAAAAAAAACGGTCCAGACAAGAAAATCTATCTGGATAACAACGCCACCACCCGGCTTGACCCGATGGTGCTGGAAGCGATGTTGCCGTTTCTGACCGAACATTACGGCAACCCGTCGTCGATCCACGATTTCGGTACGCCGTGCCGCGGTGCGCTGGAACGGGCGCGCCAGCAGGTAGCCAGCTTGCTGGGGGCGCGTTATGACAGCGAGATCCTGTTTACCTCCTGCGCCACCGAAGCGACGTCCACCGCCATTTACTCCGCGGTGAATCTGGCGCCGGAACGGCGTGAAATCATCACCACCGCGGTGGAGCACCCGGCCACGCTGGAGGTGTGCGAGCATCTGGCGCGGCAGGGCTACACCATTCACCGGCTGGCGGTGTCGCCGCAGGGCGAGCTGGATCTGGCGGAATACCGCCGCTTGCTGAGCGATCGCGTCGCGCTGGTCAGCGTGATGTGGGCCAACAATGAAACCGGGGTGGTATTCCCGGTGCCGGAGATGGCGGCGTTGGCGCATGAACACGGCGTGTTGTTTCACTGCGACGCGGTACAGGCGGTGGGCAAAATCCCGATGGTACTGTCCGCCACCGATATTGACATGCTCTCCTGCTCGGCGCACAAGATCCACGGCCCTAAAGGCGTGGGTTGCCTGTATCTGCGCCGTAACACGCGTTTTCGTCCACTGCTGCGTGGCGGGCACCAGGAGCGCGGCCGGCGCGCCGGCACGGAAAATATCGCCGGGATTGTCGGCATGGGCAGCGCCTGCGAACTGGCGGAAGTGCACTTGCCGATGATGACGGCGGCGGTGGCACCGCTGCGCGATACCTTGCAGAGCGAACTGGTGCGGCGCATTCCCAGCGTAATGGTGATGGGCGGCGGGCAACCGCGCACCCCCAACACCCTCAATATGGCGTTCGAATTTATCGAAGGGGAAGCGATTCTGCTGCTGATGAACCATGTCGGCATCGCCGCCTCCAGTGGCAGCGCCTGCACGTCCGGCTCGCTGGAGCCGTCGCACGTGATGCGGGCGATGGACATTCCCTACACCGCCGCCCACGGCAGTATCCGTTTCTCGCTGTCGCGCTATACCCGCGAAAAAGAGATCGACTATGTGATTGAGCAACTGCCGCCGATTATCGCCCGGCTGAGAACACTGTCGCCTTACTGGCAGCAGGACAAACCGGCGGCGTTGACCGGGACGACATTCGCGCCGACCTACGGCTAAGGGGGACGGTGATGGAACAGGTGATCATCAACGACACGACCCTGCGCGATGGCGAGCAGAGCCCGGGGGTGGCGTTTCGTGCCTGCGAAAAGCTGGCGATTGCCGAGTCGCTGGCGGAGGCGGGTGTGCCGGCGCTGGAGATCGGCACTCCCGCGATGGGGGCGGAAGAGCGTTCGCGCATGGCGCTGGTGAGACGGCGGCTGCCGGGCATCGTGATGATGGCCTGGTGCCGGATGAATGAAAATGAAATCCGTCAGAGCGCCGATCTGGGTATGGACTGGGTCGATATTTCGGTACCGTCGTCCGACCGGCTGCGGCAACAGAAATTGCGTCAGCCGCTTTTCTCGCTGCTGTCCCGGTTATCGGCGTTGATTGTACTGGCGCGTCAGTGCGGGCTGCGGGTGAGCGTCGGTTGTGAAGATGCCTCGCGCGCCGGCGATGACACGCTGCGTCAGCTGGCGCAGACGGCGCAGGCTGCGGGCGCACAACGGCTGCGCTTCGCCGATACGCTGGGGGTGTTGGACCCGTTCACCACCTACGAGCGGATTCAGGCGTTGCGCCAGTGCTGGCCCGGTGAGATCGAGATGCATGCCCATAACGATTTGGGACTGGCGACCGCCAACACGCTGGCGGCGGTGCGCGCGGGGGCGACTCACGTCAACACCACCGTGCTGGGATTGGGCGAACGAGCGGGTAACGCGGCGCTGGAGTCGGTGGCGCTCGGATTGCAGCGCTGCCTCGGGCGCGCAAGCGGCATTCGTTTCGAGCGCTTGCCTGCGTTGTGTCAACAGGTGGCTAACGCAGCGCAGCGCCCGATCGATAAGCAACAACCGCTGGTGGGGGAGCAGGTGTTCACCCATGAGTCCGGGGTACATGTGGCGGCGCTATTGCATGACCGGGAAAGCTATCAGGGTATCGATCCACACCTGATGGGGCGGGAGTTCCAGCTGGTGCTGGGCAAGCATTCCGGCCGTCAGGCGGTGGGCGGCGTGTTCGCCCGCCTGGGATACGGGCTTGATACGCAGCAGGTCGACGCGTTGCTCGATGTAGTGCACATGTTTGCGGAAAACGAAAAGCGCAACCCACGGGATAACGAACTGCGAGCGATTTATCAGGATCTGTTTGGCGACAGTTTGGCGTTGCGCTGTCTGGGAGGGTGAGGCGATGGAATGGTTCTACCGTTTGCCGGGAGTACAGGCGTTGCAGGGTGCCGACGCTTTTTTTGCCTTTTTCGAGGTGCCGTACGACATCGACCAGCTAAACCGGTGTCAGGTGCCGGTGCTGCGCGAGTTTCGCCGTCGGCTGATGGCGGCGGTGCCGCTGCGTAATGCGCTGGATCTGGATGATGTGCAAAACGCCGACTGGCAATTGGCGCGACGGCTGCTGGCGGAGAGTTATCAGCAATCGGTGGGGAGACGTCGCGATGACGCCGAAATTTGAGTGCGGTGATGCCGTGAGGGTGGTGCGCGCACTGCGTAACGACGGCACTTTCGTCGGACGGGCGCGCGGTGAGTTGCTGGTGCGTCGCGGCAGCATCGGATATGTACGCGAGTGGGGGGTATTTTTGCAGGATCAGATAGTCTACCAGGTGCATTTTCTCGATCGGGATCGGATCGTTGGTTGCCGTGAGTCAGAGTTAATCGACGCCGATCGCCCCTGGTTGGCGGGAGATTTCCAGTACGGCGATCGGGTGTGCTGCGCGCAACCGCTGGCGATCAAAGGCGATATCGTGGTGACGATGGGTCAGCAGGGCGAAGTGCTGGCGACGGCACAGGGAGAGCGGGGCGACAGTTGCATCGTGCTGTTCGGCGAGCGGCAGTTTCAAGTGCCGGTATCGGCGCTATACAACCTGGAGGTGGAGGAATGACCGGGCGAGACAGCATGGCGCCGCCGGCCTGGCAGCGTTTTAGCCGTTTGCGGCTGGCGAAGGCCCACTGGCATTGTTTGCCGGAGCAGCTACCCGCGCCGGATCGACCGCACTTTGAGCATCAGTTGCAGCGTCAGCTGGCGCTGGAACAGGCGGTGACGGCGGCGGCTGGTCAACAGTCGCTGACGGCGACCAGCGCGCAGTTGCAGCAGGTGGCGCAACAACTGGCGGAGGAACTGACCTGTGCCGGTTTTTCCGCCGACGAACAGCAGGCTATTGTATGGCATCACGCGTTAATGGAACTGCAACTGGCGAGCGTCGGCGAACAGGCTGATGAACCGCAACCGGCTGAAATTCGGGGTTGGTATCGACAGCACGCAGACCGGTTCTGCCGACCGGAACAGCGCTTGACCCGCCATCTGTTGCTGACCGTCGATGATAACCGCCTGGCGGTTGATCACCAGATGGCCGGGGTGCTGCGTCAGTTGCGTGCCGATCCGGACGGCTTCGCGTCGCTGGCGCAGCGCCATTCTCACTGCCCGACTGCGCTGGACGGCGGCCTGCTGGGGTGGGTCAGCCGCGGCCTGTTGTTTTCGGCGCTGGAGGATAGTCTGTTTGCGTTGGCGGCAGGAGAGTTAAGCGCACCGGTGGAGACCGAACTGGGCTTGCATCTGCTGCGCTGTGAGGCGATTCGCCCGGCGGCACCGTTGCCGGAAGCGGAGGCGCTGGTTAAAGCGGGTAATTATCTGCGGTCGCAACGCCGGCGTCAGCGTCAGCGCCAGTGGTTACAGACGTTGTAGAGAGTCGCTTCCGATATCCCTTCCATCTTGTTATGAGTGTTTTTGATGGAGGAGCCCACTATCCTGACAGCGGTGTCACCCCAGTCACTGACTTGAGTCAGTTCCCAAGGATGAAATGAGAGACATCCTGCCTCACCTGGGCGGAAACGCCAGAAAGTTATCCCAGTGGCTGCGCCTACCGTTCGGGAGGCGCAGCCGGATAGGGGTAGTTTTTACAGAATGGCCGACTTGATCTGCGCCAGCCAGTTGTCGAGGCGCTGCTCCGTCTGGTCGTGCTGGTTGTCCTGATCCAGCACCAGGCCGACAAACCGGTTTTCCTGCAATGCGGCGGAGGCGTTGAACTCGTAGCCGTCGCTCGGCCAGTCGCCCACTACGCGTGCGCCCAGATCGGTCATGACGTCGTAGAGCAGTTTCAGGCCGCTGGCGAAGTTGTCCGGGTAGCCTTGCTGATCCCCCAGCCCGAACAGCGCGACGATTTTCCCTTTCAGGTCGGCACCCGCCAGTTCATCGGCGAATTCCAGCCAGGACGGTGCCTCGCAACCGGCTTCGATGCCGGGCAACTGCCCGTCGCCCAGCGTCGGGGTGCCCAGCAGCAGTACCGGATAGGACAGAAAAGTCTCCAGTGAGGTGCGGTTAATGTTGACCGGCGCGTCTGCCGCCTCGCCCAGTTTCTGATGAATCAGTTTGGCGATTTTGCGGGTTTTGCCGGTATCGGTGCCAAAGAAAATGCCAATGTTCGCCATAGCGGTGCTCCTGATTACGTGATGAAAAGAAAATGCAGGGCGATGAAATGAAGCAGCCCTCCCGGACGGTGATGTCAGGCCGTTCATTCATGCTACGAACCCTGTGGTTACATATACGGTTTTGCGAATCCCGTGCCAGTTTTGGCTGACGCGCCACATGGATTTTTCTGCACATTGATGGCGCACGATTGCACTTTTTTTGTGCTTTTTTTGTACTGCTAGCGTGGGTTTTTACCTTGATAAAGGTACACGGTAACGGGGTTTGGTGGTTTTTGGCGGCAAAACAGGGATCAGGATCAATGTTTAGTCGGCTTAATCAATAAAAGGTGCAGTGTTTGCATGGTTATTCTGCGTTAGTCGCCCGTTTGGCGGGGTATTGCAGCCTGCGACAAATTGTCGAAAAGCCGACATCTTCGCCACCAAACCGTAAGGGAGCACCCCTATGTCTATGCATTTGATGGCGGAATCTTTTCCGCTGGGCGAAATCGCCAGCCACTTGTCCCGGCAGCATCCGTCGTTATTTTCGACTGTGGTGGAACAGTCGTCGGTGGCAATCTCCCTGACCGACCCGCAGGCCCACATCGTGTACACCAACCCGGCGTTTTGCCGCCTGACCGGTTACAGCCTGCCGCAATTGCTCGGACAGAATCACCGTATTCTCGCCAGCCAGCAAACCCCGGCCGAGGTGTATCAGGCGCTGTGGCAAACGCTATTGCAAGGGCGAGCCTGGCGCGGTCAATTGATCAACCGCCGCTGTGACGGCAGCCTGTATCTGGCCGAAATCGATATCACGCCGATTTTCAATTCCCGCGGTGAGGTTGAGCACTATCTCGGTATGCACAAGGACATCAGCGCCGGCTATGCGCTGGAGCAACGGCTACGCAACCACATGACGCTCATCACCGCGGTGCTGAATAATATTCCGGCGGCGGTGGTGGTGGTAGACGAGCAAGGCCGGGTGATCATGGATAATCTGGCCTACAAGACGCTGTGCGCCGATTGTGGCGGCCGTGAGCTGCTGGCGGTGCTGGATTATCCGGCCAATAAGTCGGCACTGCTGCAAGGCACGGCGCTGCCGGTCACCATCCGCGGCACAGTGCGCTGGCTGACGCTCGGCTGCTGGGCACTGCCTGGCGTCAATGAAGAAGCCAGCCGCTATTTCACCGATACCGCGCTGCCGCGTACGCTGATCGTCATCAGCGACTGTACCGAACAGCAGCAGCAACATCAGCAAGGGCGGCTCGACCGCCTCAAACAGCAGATGACCAACGGCAAGCTGCTGGCGGCGATCCGCGAATCGCTGGATGTGGCGCTGATTCAGCTCAATTGCCCACTCAATATGCTGGCAGCCGCCCGTCGGCTTAACGGCGAAGACCGCAACAACGTGGCGCTGGAATCCGCCTGGCGCGAAGGCGAAGAGGCGGTGGCGCGGCTGCAAGCCTGTCGCCCGTCGCTGGATTTCGAACCGGCGGCGGACTGGCCGCTCGGTACGCTGGCCGACGATCTGGCCGCGCTGTATCACACTCGCTTTACCGGCGGCGACCAACTGAGCTGTGAACTGGAAACGCCGCAACTGGCCGGATTTGGCCAGCGCACCCAGATTCTGGCCTGCCTCAGTCTGTGGCTGGACCGTACGCTGGCGCTGGCGGGAGAAATCCGCCCCTTCGCACTTGCAGTACATTTGTTCGCCCGGCAGGACGGCGACTGGCTGGTGTTGTATCTGGAGGATAACGTGCCGCTGGAACAGGTGCGTTACGTCACCCCCCAGACTGCACTCACCTCGCCGGGCAAAGGCATGGAACTGCGCCTGATTCAAACGCTGGTAGCGCATCATCGGGGCACGATAGACCTGACTTCCCGCCCAGGCGGCGGCACCTGTCTGACCCTGCGCTTCCCGCTATCAGCCTCACTCACCGGTTTTTCTACTTCACTCACAGGACACTCTACTTCACTCACAGGAGGCTCAAAATGACCCAGGCACCCAATACGGGACACGTGGTATGGCGTTTTGATTTGTCTCAACAGTTTACGGCGGTGCAACGCATCAGTGCGGCATTGAGCCGGGCGACCGAGGTGGGGCAAGCGCTGCAGGCGGTGCTGCGGGTGCTGCATGATGACGCCTTTATGCAGCACAGCATGATCTGCCTGTATGACCCGCAACGTGGCGCGCTGAGGGTAGAGGCGCTGCACTGCGAGGATCAACGGGTTGCCTCCAGCAGCAGCCAGGTGTGTTACCGGCCGGGTGAGGGACTAGTGGGCGCGGTGATGGCTCAGCGTCAGCCGTTGGTATTGCCGCGCGTGGCGGATGACCAGCGTTTTCTCGACCGGCTTAACCTGTACGACTACGAGCTGCCATTTATCGGCGTGCCGCTGTTGGGCATTGAACAACAGCCGATCGGCGTGCTGGCGGCGCAGCCGATGGCGCGTTATGAGGAGCGTCTGCCGGCCTGTACCCGTTTTCTGGAAACGGTCGCCAGCCTGGTAGTGCAGACGGTACGGTTGATGCGTGCGCCCCAGCGTGACGGCGAGCCGCCGTCGGCAGTGAATCGCCCGGCTGCCTGCAATACGTCCCGGCCGTTCGGTTTTGACAACATGGTGGGAACCAGTGCGGCGATGCGCCAGACGTTGGAGATTATCCGTCAGGTATCGCGCTGGGACACCACGGTGCTGGTGCGCGGCGAGAGTGGCACCGGTAAAGAGCTGGTGGCGAACGCCATTCACTACAATTCACCGCGAGCGGCGGCGCCGTTCGTGAAATTCAACTGTGCTGCGTTGCCGGACAACCTGCTGGAAAGCGAGCTGTTCGGCCATGAAAAAGGCGCTTTCACCGGTGCGGTGCGTCAGCGTAAAGGGCGCTTTGAACTGGCGGACGGCGGCACGCTGTTTCTGGATGAGGTCGGTGAAAGCAGCGCCTCGTTTCAGGCCAAATTGCTGCGCATCCTACAGGAAGGGGAGATGGAGCGGGTAGGCGGCGACGAAACCCTGCGCGTTAATGTGCGGATTATCGCTGCTACCAACCGTCATCTGGAGGAAGAGGTGCGCGCCGGCCATTTCCGTGAAGATCTCTATTACCGGCTGAACGTAATGCCGGTGTCGCTGCCGCCGCTGCGCGAGCGGCAGGAAGACATCGTCGAACTGGCGCAGTTTCTGGTGAAGAAGATCGCCGCGCATCAGGGGCGGACGCTACGCATCAGCGACGGCGCCATCCGCCTGCTGATGGGGTACAACTGGCCGGGTAACGTACGCGAACTGGAAAACTGTCTGGAACGGGCGGCGGTGATGACCGATACCGGGTTGATCGACCGTGACGTGATCCTGTTTAACCACCACGACGCAGTACCGATGGTGAACAAGCCGATGTCGCCGGCCGCTGCTGAAGAGGGTTGGCGCGATCAGAATCTGGATGAACGCCAACGCTTGATCGCCGCGCTGGAGAAAACCGGCTGGGTACAGGCCAAGGCGGCGCGGTTGCTGGGGATGACGCCGCGGCAGGTGGCCTATCGCATCCAGATTATGGACATCAATATGCACCGTTTGTAAGCGGCCATCGGGATTGTGGCATGTGGCACATTGTTGGCCGAATGCCACAATCCCGACAAAATTGCCAGGCGTTTTCATTTTTATCATATTGTTTTTAAAGTAATAAATTTTTTCATCGTACGGTATGGCTCTTGCACGCTCCGGGTATGATTCCTTTCTTCAATAGGCCATGACCATGACATCCTGCCCTTCCGCATCCGGTTGCCGTTCCGACCAGACCGACCGTTTTACTCCGCTGCAAGCCAGCAAAGTGGCGCATCACCCCTGCTACTCGGTGAGCGGGCATCACCACTACGCCCGTATGCATCTGGCGGTGGCACCCGCCTGTAATCTGCAGTGCAACTACTGCAATCGCAAATACGACTGCAGTAACGAATCTCGCCCCGGCGTGGTGTCCGAACTGTTGACGCCGGAACAAGCGGTGGCGAAAGCGCATCAGGTGGCGGCGGCCATCCCGCAGTTGTCGGTTGTTGGCATTGCCGGGCCGGGTGACCCGCTGGCGAATATCGCCCGCACCTTTCGTACCCTGACGCTGCTGCGCGAGCAGTTGCCGGACCTCAAGCTATGCCTGTCCACCAACGGCCTGATGTTGCCGGAGGCGGTGGACCGGCTGCTGGATGTTGGCGTCGATCATGTCACGGTAACGGTCAACACGATCGATGCGGATATTGCAGCGCGTATCTATGCCTGGCTGTGGCTGGATGGCGATCGTTATACCGGGCGCGAGGCGGGCGCGATCCTGCTGGAACGCCAACAGGAGGGGATCCGGCGGCTGACGGAAAACGGCGTGCTGGTGAAGATCAACTCGGTGCTGATCCCCGGCATCAACGATCGGCATTTGTTCGAGGTTAGCCAGCAGGTGCGGCGCTGGGGCGCATTTTTGCACAACATCATGCCGTTGATCGCCCGGCCGGAACACGGCACGGTGTTCGGTCTCGGCGGCCAGCCGGAGCCGGATGCTGAGGCACTGGCGGCGGTGCGAGCGACGTGCGGCGCGGCGATGCCGCAAATGGCACATTGTCAGCAGTGTCGGGCAGACGCCATCGGTATGCTGGGGGAAGACCGCAGCCAGCAGTTCCGGTTATCGTCGTTGCCCGCCGAGTCGCAGCCCTACCTGCCGCTGTTGCACCAGCGCGCGCAGGTGCACGCCAGCATCGCGTCCCGCGGCGAGTCCGAAGAGCCGGGCGCTTGTCTGGTGGCGGTGGCGTCATCCGGCGGCGAAGTGATCGACTGCCATTTCGGCCATGCTGATCGCTTTCAAATTTACAGCCTGTCAGCGGCGGGCGTGGTGCTGGTCAACGAACGTTTTGCACCTAAATACTGTCGCGGCGCTGATGACTGCGAACCTGCCGACAGCGAGGAGCGCATGACGGCGATGCTGGCGTTGTTGGCGGATGTAGAAGCGGTGTTTTGCGCCCGCATCGGCTACGCGCCATGGCAGAAGCTGGAGCAGCAGGGGATCCAACCCTGTGTGGAAGGGGCCTGGCAGAATATCGCCGAGGTGCTGGGCCGCTGGTGGCAGCAACGCCGGCAGGCGCGGCCGGCTGGAGAACGCACACAGGGGGCGGCCTGATGACCGGGGCGGAGTACTGGCTGCGACGGCTGCTGACGCTACATGACGTCGGTACGGCTTGTTTCCCGCGGCAAATGGGGTTGGATGAGACGGCCTGGCTGGCTTTGCGGCAACGGCTGAACCAACCCGCGCCGGGAACGAACGCTACGCGAGATCAGCGCCAGTCGCTAATGAGTGAACTGCAACAACATCGGCGGGAAGAACGGGCGCAACTGGCCGACTGGCTGTACGGCTATCAGGTGGCGGACGGCGCGCCGATGCATCAGCTTATCGCCAGCGCCTCGTTGGGTTTCAACCATCTGTGGCAGGATCTGGGGCTGGATTCCCGCACCGAATTGCGGTTGCTCATGGAGGATTGTTTCCCCAAGTTGGTAGCGCTGAATCATCAAAACATGCGCTGGAAAAAGTTCTTCTACCGCCAGCGCTGCCTGCAGCAGGACGGTGAACTGGTGTGCCGCTCCCCCAGTTGCGACGA
Organism: Dickeya ananatis; assembly: GCF_019464615.1. NCBI lineage: Bacteria > Pseudomonadati > Pseudomonadota > Gammaproteobacteria > Enterobacterales > Pectobacteriaceae > Dickeya > Dickeya ananatis. Next base: position 48,586 of record NZ_CP040816.1, read on the forward strand.
CTGTTGCGAATGGTCGCTGTGCTTTGCGCCGGAAGGGGCGCATTAGTCTAATTATCCCGCACAAATGGGTGATGGCTGTGGACGATTGTCGTGCGAAAAACGATACCGTCAGTTTGTCGTTCACCCGAATCCCTTACCTGAGGCCAGCCGTTGGCTGGTCAAATCGTTCCCGACGAATTTGTCACTCTCTTGCCGCTTTACAAGATTCATTATGAGTCTTGTCCTGACGGGTTAATGCGTCCTGTAACTCGAATTATTTAGGGTATAGTATGCCTGATACACTTCATGCTGACGGTGAGTTAGCTGCCTTTCTGGCTTATTTCATTGATTTCATCCTGAAGAGGTAACACGTATGTGTCGGAAACGTATTATTCGGTAGTTCGAATTATTTGAGGAATAATATCTATTCGAAACAAGGACTGTTAAAAAAATGGTTATTCAATAGAAATCTATAAAAACAAGCGATGTATTTTTCATTTTAGAGGTGTTAAATGAGTCTAATTCGTAACATCAGGATTAAAATTATGATGCTGGCCATTCTGGCCATATTTACCTTGTTGTGGGGTGGGGTGGGAATTTTCTCCCTCTATTCGTTAAATAACCTGACGGATGAGATTAGCCTGACGAATGTACAGCAAGCTAATGGCGATATTATCAATGGTGCCAGTGATCGTTACTACAACGTTAAATTATCGATGGATGAAGCGATAGCGGCAGAAAATAGCAGCGATCATGGACGAAACTTACTGAATGACGCCGCCGCGGATGTGGAATTCCTGAAAAATGGTCTGGCGCAGTTCAAGGTGACGGATCATGCCAATATCAGCAGCACATCTATTGATGATATTTACAATAGTTCCTATCAGCTGTTTAGCGAAGCGATTGTGCCGATGTTGGACGCCGCCAGACAAGGTAATCATGATGCGTATGTGAAACTCGTTACGGAGAAATACAATCCGTTGCGGATAAAATTCACCACTGCCATCAGCCACTACAACCAGATTATTAAAAATCTGAAAACCGAAGCGCAGGCGCGCATTGCCGCCTGGGTGTACTGGAGCAAAGTGACGCTGATCGCCGCCATGATTATTGGGTTAGGCGTGGTGGTATTTACCGATCGTTATCTTGCCATTCAGATGGGACGCCCGCTGGAGCAAGTGAAAGCGCATTTGCAAATCTTGTCGAATGGGCAACTCGATACCACGATTGACGACATGGGGCGTAACGAAGTGGGACAACTCATCCCGTTCGTCAATACCATGCAGCAGAACTGGATAAAAACGGTGGCGGATATTCGCCGTAGCGCCAGCGAAATTTATCACGGCAGTAGCGAAATCGCCGCCGGTAACAGCGACCTGTCCTCACGGACTGAAGAACAGGCGGCGGCGCTGAGTGAAACAGCCGCCAGCATGGAGCAACTGAGCGCTGTGGTGAAACAGAACGCCGATAACGCTCAACAGGCCAGTCTGCTTGCCAGAGAGGCGTCAACCGCTGCCAACAATGGTGGCGAGGTGGTGCAGTCGGTCAGTCACAGTATGCAAAGTATTACCCATAGCTCGCAGAAAATCGCCGATATTATCAATGTGATCGACGGTATTGCCTTCCAGACCAACATTCTGGCGCTGAATGCGGCGGTGGAAGCGGCGCGAGCTGGTGAAGCCGGGCGGGGATTCGCGGTGGTGGCGAGTGAGGTCAGAAATCTGGCCCAGCGCAGTGCGCAGGCGGCGAAAGAAATCAAAACCCTGATTGACGAGTCGGTCGATAATGTCAAAAACGGTTACGAGCAGGTGTCGCTGGCTAGCAAATCGATGGACGATATTCTGAAGTCGGTCACCAACGTGACGGATATTATGGGTGAAATCGCGTCAGCCTCCAGCGAGCAGAGCAAAGGGATTTCCCAGGTGGGCACCGCCATCACGCAAATGGATAGCGTAACGCAGCAGAATGCGGCGCTGGTTGAACAGTCTTCGGCGACGTCCTCGTCACTGGAAGAGCAGGCGCATCAGCTGAATGAAATTGTCTCGGTGTTTAAACTGCCGGGCGTGGCAGATGTATTGACGGCTCGTCGGGAATCAAAGCCTGCCGGGAAGATGACGGCACTGGCGAACCCGAACCCCGCCTCACGGCAGAAAAAAGCCAACGACGATTGGACCTCATTCTGACCCTGCAGGTTCAGGCTAGTGAATAACTCGCGCTGACAGGCGCGGTAACGAGCAGGTTGCCGCGCTTTTTTATTTCAGTGAGTCGTATTCGGCCAGAACCAACCTCTGTTGGCATCCAGCGGCTGGTGGGGCAATCCATCCACATTACTGGCAATACAGCCGAAAGAGTTTGGCGAGTTGGGTGCCCATCGGCGAGAGCATGGTGTCTTTACGTTGGATCAGGTAGAAGGTGGCCTTGGGCAGTGGCTGCTCCAGCTCCAGCACCCGCAGTCGTTCGCCAAGAATCGGATCGCGGATAATGTCACGCGACAGAATGCTGATAAAGTCGGTTTTGGCCACCAGACTGACGCTGGACATCAGGGTTTCGCAGGTCACACTGATTCGGGGCGTCACAGGGAGTGTCGCAAACAGATCAAACAACTGCTTGTAATAACTGCCGCGCGGGGTGGGCATCGTCCACTCGTAATCCAGCAGATCCTCCAGCGAGCGAGCCTGTTGGGTCGGGTGGTCGCGCCGAACTACCACGCAATATTCCTTTTCCATCAGTTTTTCATATAACAGTTCGTTATCATAGGACGAGCCGGAATAGGTATTCACGGTGAAGTCCAATTCTCCCTGCCGCAACTCGTGTATCATCGCCACCAGTTGTCCTTCGGTGACCCGTAGTTTGACCTGCGGGTACAGTCGGTGAAAACGGCTGACAACCTCCGGCATTACCGTATGGGCGATGCTGGCGCCCACCCCGATATTCACCCGTCCACTGGCTTGTCCGAGCCGTTGCTGGATGTCTTCACGCGCGACGCGCAACTCTTCCATGACCAGACTGGCGTGGCGGAAATAGGCTTCGCCGCAATCTGTCAGCACCATACCTTGACGATGGCGCAGAAACAGACGTGCGCCGAGGCAGGCTTCCAGCTCCTGAATGGATTTGGTCAACGCCGGTTGAGACAGATTGAGCTGGCGCGAGGCGGCCCGAATGCTGCCGTGGCGCGCCACTTCGACGAAGGATTGCAACTGATGCAGCTTTACGTTTTGGGTCATCTCGTTTCCTGATCGCCATTGTGGTGATAACTGTGGTTTATCACGACAAACATCCTGACATCTTATTCACTCTGGTGGGTTTGTGTACATTTTTTTCAGTTACGTGACAACCCGTGGCACAGGCGTTGTCTTTCAGTACACCATCAGAGAAAACAGGCTTATGCACTCAGACGTTCTTTATTCCGATTTGTCACAACGTGTGGAACACTTTATTCCGTGGCTGCGTGAAACCCGCCGCGATTTGCATAAATATGCGGAGTCCGGCTGGCTGGAGTTTCGTACAGCGACACGGGTTGCCGATGCGCTGCACCAGATGGGGTATGCGTTGAAACTTGGGCGTGATGTCATCAGCGCCGATGCCCGCATGGGGTTGCCGCCGGACGAGGTATTGCAGGCGCAGGAGCAGCGTGCGCTGGCGCAGGGGGCATTACCGCAATGGCTACCCTATTTTTCTGGCGGCTTCACTGGCATTGTGGCGACGCTGGATACCGGACGCCCCGGTCCGGTTATCGGTTATCGCGTTGATATGGATGCGCTCGATCTGAACGAACAACTGGCAGACGACCATCGTCCCTTCCGTGAGGCGTTCGCCTCCTGCAATGCGGGCATGATGCACGCCTGCGGCCATGACGGCCATACCACCATCGGCCTGGGGTTAGCGCAGGTATTGATGGCGATGCGGGATCAGTTGTGCGGCACCATCAAAGTGGTGTTCCAGCCAGCAGAAGAAGGCACCCGTGGTGGTAAATCGATGGCGGAAGCTGGCGTGGTGGATGACGTGGATTATTTTACCGCCATTCATATCGGCACCGGTATTCCCAACGGCCACCTGGTGTGTGGTAACGACACGTTTATGGCGACCACCAAGCTGGATGTGACCTATCGCGGCGTGGCTTCTCACGCGGGTGGCCGACCAGAAGAAGGACGCAACGCCTTGCTGGCGGCGGCGCAGGCTACGTTGGGGCTGCACGCCATTCCTCGTCACAGTGGCGGTAGTTCACGCATTAACGTCGGCGTTTTACAGGCAGGTACCGGGCGCAACGTCGTGGCATCACACGCCATGATGAAAGTGGAAACCCGCGGAGCGACCAACGAGGTCAACGAGTTTATCTATCAGCAGGCACTGAAGGTGATCAACGGGGCGGCGGTGATGCACGGCGTCGAGGTGGAGGTTGCGCTGATGGGGGCCGCACAATGCAGTCAGCCCAGCCCGGAATGGGTGGCGTTTATACATCGTCAGGCAGAACGGGTGGGAGAACTGACCCACATTATTGACCGCAAAGACGGCGCGGCCGGTTCTGAAGATGCTACGTATCTCATGGAGCGCGTGAAAGCGCATGGCGGTTTGGCTTCTTACGCGATATTTGGCACGACACTTAGCGCCGGACATCACAACGAAAAGTTCGATTTTGACGAAAGCGTCATGACGGTGGCGGTGAAAACGCTGGCGCTGCTGGCGCTCAATATCGGCGAGTTTGGGGAAGCACCATGACCCGAACGATCGTCGGATTTGTTAACGATGCGCTGGCTGCCCGCGCACATCAGTTGGCCGCTCTTGCGGATGATATCTGGGATCATCCGGAAACCCGGTTTACTGAGCATTACTCGGCCGAGCGGCTGGCCGGTGTGCTGGAGGCAGAAGGTTTTTGCCTACAGCGCGGTATTGCCGGTATCGATACGGCATTTGTCGCCAGTTTCGGCAGCGGTCAGCCAGTGGTGGCGTTGCTGGGCGAGTTTGACGCGCTGGCCGGGTTGAGTCAGCAGGCGGGGTGTGCTGTGCCGTCGCCACTAGAGGCGGGCGGAAATGGTCACGGATGCGGGCATAACCTGCTCGGTACGGCCGGTCTTGGCGGTGTACTGGCCGTGAAAGCCTGGCTGGAGCAGCATCCACAGGCCGGTACCATTCGTTTTTACGGTTGTCCGGGGGAAGAGGGCGGTTCCGGGAAAACCTTCATGGCGCGTGAAGGCGTATTCGATGATGTCGACGCCGCATTGACCTGGCATCCGGAGACCTTCAGCGGCATGTTCTGCACGCCGACGCTGGCTAATATTCAGGCCGCCTTTCGCTTTAAGGGGGTGGCGGCGCATGCGGCAGCGGCACCTCATCTGGGGCGCAGTGCGCTGGATGCGGTAACGCTAATGAATACCGGCGCTAACTTTCTGCGCGAACACATCATTCCCGAAGCGCGTTTGCACTACGCCGTGACTGACACCGGTGGCCATTCTCCCAATGTCGTGCAGGCGGACGCCGAGGTGCTGTATCTGGTGCGTGCGCCACAAATCGATCAGGCGCAGGCCATTTATGAGCGTGTGGTGAATATCGCCCGGGGGGCGGCGCTGATGACGGATACCACCCTGACGGTGCGTTTCGACAAAGCCTGTTCCAACTATGTCCCCAATCGGACACTGGAACAGGCGATGTACGGTTTTGTGCAGGCATTTGGCATACCGGCGTATAGCGAGCAGGAGCAGGCATATGCTGCTGACATCGTGCGGACACTGAGTAGCGAGGATATCGCCAGTAACCTGACGACTATTGCCCGCACCGGCGGCGTGGATGGTCAGGCGTTTAGCCGCTCGCTTAAAGGATGTGCGCTGACCACCCAGGTGGCGCCTTATGCACCGACCGAAACCTTGCTTTCAGGGTCTACCGACGTCGGCGATGTCAGTTGGCTGGTGCCGACCGCCCAGTGTTTCAGCCCCTGCTACGCGCTGGGCACACCGCTACATACCTGGCAGGCGGTAGCGCAAGGGCGCACTTCGCTGGCACATAAAGGCATGCTGCTGGCGGCAAAAGTGATGTCAGCCACCGCGCTGGCGTTATTTACCGACAGCACGTTGCTGCAAGCCTGTCAGCAGGAGTGGCGACAGCAGCGACAGGAAACACCGTACCGTTGCCCGATTCCGGCAGGTATCCAGCCATCACCGTTATCTCATTGATCTAAAAGTTTTATTGCCGTTTTGACAACAGGCCGCTGCGTGTTGCGTCGTTCCCGCAACGGCGGGCCTGGCTAGATAAATCGAGTCGCCCGGCCGACGGTAAAACGGTAGCACCCGTTACAACAGTACAAATCACAACGATATCAATCACAACAATATTAATCACAACAACACGATCACATAAGAATTCAGCACAGAGGGGAAACAGCATGAGTGTGACAACGGAACGTGGCCAGCCGCAGCAGGGCGGGCTCTTCCTGTGGGTAGAGCGTGTGGGGAATAAGATCCCTAATCCATTTTTATTGTTTGTATACCTCATCGTCTTATTGATGGTGGCCAGCGCACTGTTTTCCTGGTGCGGAATTACAGCAACGAATCCCACCAATGGCGACGTGGTACGGGTGAAAAACCTGCTCAGCGTGGAAGGGATGCAATGGATTTTGCCCAACGTTATCAAGAATTTTAGTGCATTTACTCCGTTGGGCTCCATTCTGGCGTTGGTGCTGGGAGCCGGGTTGGCGGAGCGCGTTGGCCTGCTACAAACATTGATGTACAAAATGGCCTCGCATGTCAGCGCCCGCTACGCCAGTTATATGGTGCTGTTTATCGCTTTTTTTAGTCATATATCGTCGGATGCGGCGTTGGTGGTGATGCCGCCACTGGGGGCGTTGATTTTTCTGGCGGTGGGGCGTCACCCAGTGGCGGGGCTGCTGGCAGCCATCGCTGGGGTCGGTTGCGGTTTTACCGCTAATTTACTGATCGTCACCACCGATGTGCTGTTGTCAGGGTTAAGCACCGAATCAGCCAAGGTGATTAATCCGGCGGTGCATGTCAGCGTGATTGATAACTGGTTTTTCATGGCGGCATCCGTGGTTGTGCTGACCATCGCCGGTGCATTGTTGACAGATAAATTTATCGAGCCGCGTCTGCCCCCTTACCAAGGGGAACGTAACGAAAACCTGTCCCGATTGACGCCGGAACAGAATCGCGGTCTGCGTGCCAGCGGCCTTGCGGCACTGGTCTTCATCGCTATTGTTGCGCTGTTGGTGGTGCCAGAGTGGGGCCCGCTGCGTGATCTGGTCAAACACACGGTGATGCCATCGCCGTTCATTCAGGGCATCGTGCCGCTGATCATCGCGTTTTTCTTTGTGGTATCCATTCCTTATGGTGTCGTTACCGGCCAGATCACCTCCCAAAACGATCTGCCGAAGCTGATGATTGACCCGATGAAGGGCATGGCCGGTTTTATCGTCATGGTATTTCCACTGTCGCAGTTCGTGGCGTTCTTCAACTGGAGCAACATGGGGAAGTTTATCGCCATCGGGCTGACTGACTTGCTGGAGTCGTTGGGGATGACCGGGATTCCCGCATTTGTCGGGTTGATTTTTCTATCGGCGTTCCTGTGTATGTTTATTGCCAGTGGTTCTGCTATCTGGTCGATTCTGGCACCGATTTTTGTGCCGATGTTTATGCTGCTCGGTTTTCATCCAGCCTTTGCCCAGATTGTGTTCCGGGTAGCGGATTCATCGGTGATCCCACTGGCACCGGTGTCACCGTTCGTTCCATTATTTCTTGGCTTTTTGCAGCGTTATCACAAACAGGCACAACTGGGTACTTATTACTCGTTGATATTGCCTTATCCGCTGATGTTTTTTACTGTCTGGCTGATATTGCTGGTGGTGTGGTATCTGCTGGGGCTACCCATCGGGCCGGGGGTTTACCCACACCTGGCATGACGGGTGGCGGTATTAAGGCTGAGTGGTTTTGAGCATGAACCGGTGGAGCCTCTATCGGTTCTTTTTATTATCAATAGGTTAATTTTTTCTTTTCCATCGTCGTCAATTTTTAATCTAAATCGCTTGCTATTTAATTTTGAGCGATATAGAGTGGCAACCATGAACAGAAACGATAGCGATACCAAACCGATGCTGAGTGATGACGCCTTCCGGCTGGACGGCCAGCTCTGTTTCGCGCTCTACTCGGCGAATCTGGCGATGAACAAGTTATATCGCCGTTTGCTGACCGAGCTTAACCTCACCTACCCACAGTATCTGGTGATGCTGGTGTTGTGGGAACGCGATGGGGTAACGGTTTCTGAACTGGGTGAGCGTCTGTTTCTGGATTCTGCTACGCTGACGCCGCTGCTTAAGCGCCTGCAAACCGCAGGGTTGGTTACGCGCCGTCGTGGCACGGAAGACGAACGTCAGGTGCTGATTGAGCTCACCGACGACGGGCGTGTTTTGCAGACCAAAGCGAAGGCCGTACCAGAAGGGGTGTTCTGCGCGTCAGAATGCAATATCGAGCAGTTGCGTGCTATCAAGCACGATTTGGAAACGCTGCGAGCCAGCCTCATCAGACATATTTGATGAGTCGATATGATGTAACGCGTGCTGATTGGACGCGTTTTTTTATCACCAATTAAGTAGTGTACGATTTAATATCTAACGATTTAAATCGCTAATATAATCCACTCAAAGGAGTCACATGATGTCTATTGAAAAAGTTCTCTACGTTGCACATGCGCAGGCGACCGGCGGTCGTGATGGTCGTGCGGTTTCTTCTGACCAGCAGTTGGATGTCAAATTGACCACGCCGCGTGAGCTGGGTGGTGCAGGTGGTGAAGGTACCAACCCGGAACAACTGTTTGCTGCTGGTTACTCCGCCTGTTTCCTGGGGGCACTGAAGTTCGTCGGCGCACGTGACAAAGTCTCGATTCCGGCGGGAACGACCATTAATGGCAGCGTGGGTATCGGTGCCATCCCGAACGGCTTTGGCATTGAAGTTGAACTGAAAATCACCCTGCCGGGTGTAGACCGTGCGGTAGCGGAAGACCTGGTACAGAAAGCACACATCGTCTGCCCGTACTCTAACGCAACGCGTGGCAACATTGATGTGAAACTGACAGTGATTTGAGTCAGATAGAAATAAGAAAAAAATAACTCATTAAAAAGTAAATGTTTTCACTTAACACCAGGGTAATCCATCATGAGAAAAAGTCTTGTCGCAGCCTTACTGGTTGCTGTAGCGGGGAATGCCGCAGCGGTGGACAACAAGGCACCGTATGCTGAACGTCATGTGCAGGCGTTTCTGGATAAACTGAATGCGGGTGGCGGGAAGCCGCTCGAACAGCTGTCACCAGCAGATGCGCGCAACGTGCTGGTTGCTGCACAAGCGGGGGCGAGCCTGCCTGCGGCTGACGTCACTCAGAAAACCATTACCGTTGATGGGCAGAACATCCCGTTGACCATCGTTAAACCGGTTGGTAGCACCGGGGTTCTGCCGGTGTTCATGTTCTTCCATGGCGGTGGCTGGATTCTGGGAGATTACCCAACGCACGAACGCTTCGTGCGCGATCTGGTCGTACAGTCCGGTGCGGCGGCAGTCTTTGTCAATTATTCGCCGTCGCCGGAAGCGCATTATCCAGTGGCGATTCACCAGGCGTATGCGGCGACCCGTTGGGTAGCGGAACACGGTAACGAGATCGGCGTAGATGGTTCACGGCTGGCACTGGCGGGTAACAGTGTGGGCGGCAATATGGTGGCAGCGGTAGCGCAACAGGCTAAACAGGCGGGGACGCCGCACATTCGCTATCAGGTGATGTTCTGGCCAGTGACTGATGCCGATTTTAATACTGCCTCTTACCAGCAGTTTCAGAAGGGGTACTTCCTGAGCCGCAACATGATGAAATGGTTCTGGGATGCTTACACCACGGACAGTGCGCAACGTCGAGATATTTTGGCTTCTCCTTTGCGGGCCACCCGTGAACAATTGAAAGGGTTACCACCGGCGTTGATTCAAACCGCTGAGCTGGATGTACTACGTGATGAAGGCGAAGCCTATGGTCGTAAGCTGGATGAGGCCGGGGTAGATGTCACCGTCACGCGCTACAACGGCATGATCCACGACTTCGGTCTGCTCAATGCGTTAAGCAATGTACCGGCCACTCGCGCCGCGCTGTTGCAGGCGTCAACTGAACTGCGTGAACGATTGAAGTAACACTTTCATTCCCCGCACGGTGTCGGGGAATGAAAACATCGCTTAGAGCACCTTATTCAAAAAACTGGCGGTGCGTGGATGGGCAGGATGATTCAGTACCTGATACGCATCGCCGCTTTCCACGATTCTGCCATCCACCATGAACACCACCCGATCTGCCACTTCGCGCGCAAAGCCAATCTCATGGGTAACGATCACCATAGTGACGCCCGATCGTGCCAGATCCTTGATGACGTCCAGTACTTCGCCCACCAGTTCCGGGTCTAACGCCGAGGTGGGTTCGTCAAACAGCATCACCTTGGGGTTGAGCGCCAACGCACGGGCAATAGCGATACGTTGTTGCTGCCCGCCGGACAGGTGGCGCGGATAAGCATTCGCTTTGTGGCGTAACCCGACCCGGTCCAGCAGCGTCAGCGCCACGCTCTGTGCCTGGGCGCGGTGGTACAGCCGGTGCACTCGTGGCGCTTCAATAATGTTCTCCAGCACCGTCAGGTGTGGAAACAGGTTGAAGCTCTGGAATACATAGCCAACGCCGATGCGTTGGCGCAGAATCTCCCGTTCTTTTAGCTCGTACAGTGTGTCGCCTTCACGGCGATAGCCAATGTAGTCGCCGTCGATACGGATGGTGCCTTCGTCCACCCGCTCAAGGTGGTTGATGGTTCGCAGCAGCGTGGATTTGCCGGAGCCTGATGGCCCGATTATCACCGTTACTGATCCGGGCGGCAGCGTCAGGTTAATATTATCCAGCGCCCGATGTGCACCGAACCATTTGCCTACCCCCTGAATATCGATCCGACCTTTTTCGGCTACAGTGCCTGATACGGTATGTGGGATTGAATAAAGATCAATAGCTTCAGACATGGTATTTCCCTCTGAATATCAGTGCGGTCAGGTGCCGGAAAAGACGCTGTAACGGATGTGTCGGTATTTCCCGTACTGCCCCGCGGGCGACGTAGCGTTCTACAAAATATTGCAGTACCGACAGTACGCTGGTGATCACCAGATACCAGACGGTAGCGACCATCAACAGTGGAATGACTTGCTGAGTGCGGTTGTAAATCACCTGCACGGTGTAAAACAGTTCCGGCAGTGCCAGCACGTACACCACCGAGGTGCCCTTGGCCAGGCTAATGATTTCGTTGAAGCCGGTAGGCAGAATGGAACGCAACGCCTGCGGCAGAATAATTCGCCAGGTACGGCGATAACCCGGTAAGCCGAGCGCGGCGGCGGCTTCGAATTGCCCGGCGTCAACGCCAAGGATACCGCCACGGATAATTTCGGCGGTGTAGGCCGATTGCACCAGTGTGAGTCCCAGCACCGCGACAGCGAAGGGGCTGAGTACATCAATGGTGGGGTAGCGGAAAAACTCGACTGCCGTGAAAGGGATACCCAATGCCAATGTGTCGTACAAGTACGAGAAGTTGTAGAGGATTATCAGTACCAGAATCAGCGGCAGTGATCGAAATAACCAGATATACAGCCAGGACAGCGTACTGAGTAAGCTGGACGATGACAGCCGTGCCAACGCCAGACCGGTACCGACGATCACGCTGAACAGGGTGCCAAGCAGCGTCAGCAGCAGGGTACGCCCTAGCCCTTCCAGAATGACGGGATTAAAAAAATAGCTGGCGAACACGGACCATTCCCAGCGGCTGTTGAGCGCCACCGATTCAGCAATACCGGCGAAAATAAATAGCGAAAACACAGTGCCAGCGATACGTAGTGGGTAACGCGCCGGTACCACGCGCAAGGTTGTCGCAGGGGCATCAGTCGGATGCAGTGCGGGGGGGATTGAGTGTGTCATCAGTGTGTCCTTATTACCCGATAGCCCGTTCCTGTTGAGCCACCCGTTCAGACAATGGCCCATACAGCGGTTTACGAAACGGCAACCGGCCATCGTGCGGCGGCAGGCTGTAATATTCCGGGTCGAGTTGAGTATCGAACTGTGGTTGATAACCTTCGCTCAGGTACAACCCTACTGCTTCCGGCTGGCGAAAACCGGTTGTCAAAAACAGATCCCGATAGCCCAGCCGACGGGCATGTCGCTCCAGCTCGATCAGCACCCGTTTGGCGAGTCCCTGACGTCGCAGGGTTCTGTCAGTCCAGATGCGTTTAAGCTCGGCGGTGGTGGCGTCGTAGCGTTTGAACGCGCCAGTGGCGATGGGGCGTTCATCGCGCATCAACACGATAAAAATACCGTCCGGCGGTAGATATAGCCCCTGTGGTTCCGGATCATGATGGGCGAAGTAGTCGCCGTAGCGCTGACGGTATTCGGCAAATAAACCGTCCAGTACCGGCGCAATGCGTTCGTCTTCCGGGTAGGTGACAATGAAATGTTCCTCAGACATAGCGTTCTCCCTGTGCAACTGGATACGGATTACAATGGCGTGTCGCCCAGACCCAGCGGGTTGATCTCTGAGTGGTTGATTCGCTCCACACCTTCTCCCCAGCGGTTCAGTACCTGGTCGTATTCGCCGCTCTGAATCACGCCGTTGAGCGCGGTATTGAGTGCGACCACCAGTCCGTTACCTTTACGGGTGGTGACCGCGATGTGTGCCACCTGAGGCCAACCGCCGTTGACGGTCCCCACCAGGCGAGTCTGCCCATTCAGCGCCGCTTTATAGGCACCGGTGACATTCGGGCCGAATGTGGCGTCGGCGCGACCAGACTGAATACTCAGGTTTGCTGCGGCAGCATCGGTGACATAGACCGGCTGAAATGGCGGCAAGCCGACTGCCCGGTTTTGCTTGTCCCAGTCAAGCAGGATGGCTTCCTGATTGGTGCCGGAACCGACGATAATCCGCAGCCCGGCAATATCTTTGGCATTGTGGATAGCGGTTATCTTGCTGCTGGATTTCACGTAGAAGCCCAGTGTATCGGCACGGTAGGTGGCAAAGTCAAAGCGTTCTTTACGCGCTTTGGTGACGGTCACGTTGGTGATGGCGACATCGTACTTACCGGAGGATACGCCCAGCGGCCAGTCTTCCCATGAGGTTGATACCAGATTCAATTCCAGCCCGAGGCTATCGGCTACCAGCCGGGCGATGTCCGGTTCGCTGCCGATGAGGCTTTTGTTGTCGTCGGCCAGAAAGGCCAGCGGCGGCGAGGAGCCTAATGCTGCGACGGCGACGGTCAGTTTACCTGGCTCGACAAACCGGAATCCCGCCGGGATCTGCGCGATGGCTTGCGGGTTTTTGGGCGCATGGATCGGCTGTTGGTTAGCATTAAGGTCAATGCTGGCAGCTTGTGCGCTGCCGAGTAATAACCAGCCGCCAAATAGCGTAGCGGCCAGGTGATAAAATGGACGAACGGCGAGAGTCTGCATAGCGTATTCCTTGAAGATAAATTTATCAGCGGGAAGGACGGGTTGAGTTATTCGTCCAATCCGCGTGGATTGACGTCGGAGCGTGTGACTTTTTCGTCATTCTCACCCCAGCGATCCAGCACCTGCGCGTATTGCCCGCCAGCGATGGCGCCGTTGAGCGCGGTGCTAATCGGTTGTGCCAGTCCGTTACCCTTGCGGGTGGTCACGGCAACCGGTGCCACGGTAGGACCAATACCCACCATCCGCGTCTGCCCTGTCAGTGCCGCCTTGTACGCCCCGATGGAGTGCGGGCCGAAAAAGGCGTCCACCCGGCCGGACTGGATGCTCAGGTTGGCCGCCGCGTCGTCGGTAACGTAAATCGGCTGTACCGGCGCTAAGCCCTGAGCACGATTCTGGCGATCCCAGCCCAGCAGGATGTTTTCCTGATTGGTGCCAGAACCGACGATCACCTTGAGTCCTGCGACATCTGCCGCTCCCCGAATTGCCTGAATACGGCTGGTGGATTTGACGTAAAAACCCAGCGTATCGACCCGATAGGTGGCGAAATCGAATTTCTCCTTACGTGCTTTGGTGACCGCGATATTGAGGATGGCGGCGTCATAGCGACCAGAAGCGATGCCCAGCGGCCAGTCTTCCCAGGCGGTAGGTACCAGTTTGAGCTTTAACCCCAGTGCGTCGGCAAGTAAACGGGCGATGTCCGGGTCGCTGCCGATAGGTGTTTTGTTGTCGTCCGCCAGCAGTGCCAGCGGTGGGGAACTGTGACTGGCGATCGCCACGGTAAGTGTGCCGGGTTCGGCAAAGGTAAACCCGGCAGGGATTTCAGCGATCGCCTGTGGGTTAGCGGGTGCATGTACCGGTAATTGGTTGGCTTTCAGGTCGATACGACCGACGCTCACTGATTCGGCATGCCCACCAGCGCTGAGCAGTAGTGTGGTCAGCAGCAGTGTGGCGTAGTCGCGTGCGTTCATGGTGTCGTTTCCTCAGTGAGGTGACGGGCGGCGGTGTAACGGTTAGCAGGAAACTCCAGCGCCAGACTTTCCCGCAGCGTGTAGCCGGGGTACTCCTGGCGGAATAAGCCGCGCTGTTGCAGCAATGGCACCACTTGATCGACAAATCGAGTGAAGTTGTCCGGCGTGGCGCTCTGGATGATGAAGCCATCGGCGGCGTACTGTTCGAACCACGACTGCAACCCATCGGCCACCTGTTGCGGCGTACCGCTAAAGAGTGGGCGGGGTGTCGTGGCCTCTAGAGCCACCTGGCGTAGGGTTAATCCGCGTTCGCGGGCATTGCGTTTGATTTCGTCGGTGGTGCTGCGAAAACTGTTTTGGCCGAGCGCGCCGATATCCGGGAAGGGGGCATCCAACGGGTGTTGTGAGAAGTCGTAGTGTTCAAAGTAACGGCCGAGGTAATTGAGCGCGTCTTCGATGGTGACCAGTGCGGCGGTGGTTTGATATTGGCGCTCCACATCTTCCGCGCTGTCGCCCACCAGTACGCTAACACCCTGAAAGATGTGCAATTGGTCTTCTTGTCGCCCTTGTTCCACCAACTGTTGCTTGACGTCGCGGTAAAACGCCTGCGCCTCCGCCAGTGTGTGCTGGTGGGTGAAAATGGCATCGGCGTGGCTGGCAGCCAGTTTCTTGCCGTCATCCGACGCACCGGCCTGGAAGATAATTGGACGACCCTGTGGTGTGCGTCCGATATTCAGTGGCCCGGCGACCGAGAAAAATTCGCCCTGATGGTTCAGCGTATGCAGTTTCTCCGGGTCGAAGAAGCGGCCGCTGGCTTTGTCGCGGATAAACGCATCGTCTTCCCAGGAATCCCATAACCCTTTCACCACCTGCAAAAACTCATCGGCTATGCGGTAGCGCAGGGCGTGTTCTGGGTGTGTGGCACGGGAAAAATTCTTCGCTGACCCTTCCAGTGGCGAGGTCACTACGTTCCAGCCTGCACGGCCATGGCTCAGGTGATCGAGGCTGGCGAACTGCCGTGCGGTGGTGAACGGCTCACTGTAAGAGGTGGACAGCGTACCGACCAAACCGATGTGACGGGTGGAGGCGGCCAGCGCTGAGAGCAGTGTCAGCGGTTCAAAGCGGTTAAGAAAATGGGGGATAGATTTTTCGTTGATATATAAACCATCCGCCACAAAAGCGAAGTCGAATTTCCCTTGCTCTGCTTTTTTCACCGTGTCTAGCACGAAACCAAAATTGATGCTGGCATCCGGTACCACGTTGTTGTGTCGCCAGGCTGACATATTGCCGGCTGCGCCCTGCAATATGACCCCCAGTCGCAACTGACGCCGTGCAGGGCTTGAAGGGTGTTCAGAAATCGTTTTTTTACTCATCGGCATGCTCCCTACGGTAAATGTTGGTTAAAAGCCCCCCGTTTCCTGGCTGGGATAAAACACAGGAAAACGCGTGGTTAAAAGGGAATAGAGGGTCAGGAACGTCTGAAAAATACTATTGATGAGAGGATTCGAGATGTAAAACAACAAAATTGACTATGCCAAAGCAAAAAAATATCTCAGGGGGTTTTGTGATTTATTTATTCAGGAAATGAAATAAGTACCACGGAAAAATAAGAATGCTTCTCGAAGAGTTTCACGATGAAAAAGTAGTCATGTGGAAATAGTATCCCTGTAAAAATAGATAGTTCATTATGCTGATTATTGTGATTCTCATTTACTGATAGTGAGAATTTGTACTATTTAAACGCTGTTTTGTTATTTATGAATTTTTTCTGGCTATGAAAATATGCAAAAAATTCAGGCCAGATCAGAAAAAGGAAATACATGAGCTATCGTATTGGTTTATTAGATCAAAGTCCGATTGCACAAGGGATGACCGCTGCTGACGCATTGGCACAGACGACAGCGTTGGCCAGCCTCGCCGATACATTGGGGTACTCTCGCTTCTGGGTATCAGAACACCACAATTCTGATTCACTGGCAGGCTCATCGCCGGAAGTGCTGATTGCCTGGTTGCTGGCGCATACCCGCCACATCCGCATTGGTTCTGGCGGGGTGATGTTGCAGCATTACAGCCCTTATAAAGTGGCAGAGAATTTCCATGTGCTGTCATCGCTGGCACCAGACCGCGTCGACCTGGGCGTTGGTAAGGCACCAGGTGGATTCCCGCTTGCCACTCGTGCGCTGCAACAGGAGATTGACCCAGCCCGGCAGGTGACATTTGACGATAAACTGCGGCAACTGCATACATTACTGGAGCCGACGTCGGCACAATCGAATTCCGGGTTGTTCGCCACGCCGCTGCCACCGGCGTCACCATCACGTTTTTTGCTGGGAGCCAGTCCGGCAAGTGCGCGTCTGGCGGCCTCGTTGGGCTGGAATTTTGTCTTTGCCGGGTTCATTCAGCCCAGTGAAAGCCTGCTGACGGAGGCGTTCCTCACCTGGCGCGAGTACCAGCCCGAACATGCACAGGCACTGTTATCGCTGTCGGTTATCGTAGCGGAAAGTCATGATGAGGCGAAAATGCTGGCGGGCGAGCGATATAACTACAAGGTCTATATTGACGACCGTGCACCGCTCAATGTGCTGACTCAGGAGCAGGCTGACCTGCTGGTGCAACAGGCTGGCAGTACACAGTTCCGTATCGAAAAACAGGCGCAGAACATTTTGTATGGTACCTCGCAGGAGGTCCATCGCCAGTTGCAGCATTACCATCAGCGTTTAGGCGTCAACGAGTTCATTATCCATACGCCAGTTAACGACCCAGTTGCACGTTTGACGTCGATACGTGCGCTGGCTGCCGGGATCAAGGGATAGGGTTCTCTGTGGGGGAGAGGATTTCGCGTCTGGCAGCGCCCAGCCTGATGGCAAGCAACATTTCCAACAGGCTGGGGTAATCAAACAAGGCTGAAAAATCCAACGGGTGTGCTCTGTCGCCACTGGGCAGAATATGGCATTGCAATTGCCGTTCGTAGTGATGTGGATATTGGGCTTTTTCAATCGCGGGCAATGAACGGTAATTTTTCAGTACAGCGGTGAAAAACTGTATTTGCCAGTGTGGATGGCAATAGTTGAGGCAAGCCTGCGTGACAATATGCTGACGCCAGGCTTGATCTTGCATGTAGGCTTCGCTCCAGGCCGCCCGGCGTTCATTCAAAGTAAACTCGCCGCTGTCATCGTAGACAATCAACGATAATTGATGGTAAGTCAGCCCGCTGAATGGGTTTGTTTCTGTGCCGTTGACAAAGGCACTAGCCTGACGGGCACGAGCCAGACGTTCACGAATATCGCCTGCTGGTAACGTTGATCGGTCGCGCTGAGCGCGTTCATCGTCTTCGATGCCAGTGAGCTGATCGAGCAGTGCGCGGGCTTTTTGATGTAATTGCTGTCGGCTCATGGCGGCTTCCCGGATACGGGAACGCTCGGCAGCGTCATGTAATTGCCGTTCGAGCAAAGAAGATAAAAATATATTAATATCTGGCATAAGCGTTCTCTCCAGAAATGAGCCAGCAACCTACTTTTTAAAACGGCTTTTTAAAAGCCTGCGTAAAAAGAATGAAAATGAAATAGTGGTTGTGGTGTTGTCGAGTAATATACCCGCCAGATATCAGGCTCCCATTGCACGGTACAAACACATTGCACCTGGCTTTGCAGACTGAATATTTGGGTATAACGCTATTTGAAACTGGCATTATTATTTTTAGTGTGATGTACCAGCCGTGGACGTTTTTATTCCGTGTCGACTTAATTTGCCAGAATGAGAGAGCACACTCAATCAGATTTTATATCTAAAGCCACCAATTTATTTCATTAACGTAATATATGCTCGTTGTTCATCGTTCCCTGTTAGTTTGAGCGCCCGTATGATGGCATGAGATGTGCGGTTGGCGATATTATAAGCAAACAAAGCAGGGGCGTGAAAAAAGGCTTGCCAGCGTGTGATAACCGGTCCATAATCAGCGCCATTCCAAACGCCTTAAAGTGTTAAAGCCTTTATAATCAGTAGATTACAAAGAATTAGGTGCTTCAAGGCGCTTTGAATAATCCTCCTAAGCGGGAATAGCTCAGTTGGTAGAGCACGACCTTGCCAAGGTCGGGGTCGCGAGTTCGAGTCTCGTTTCCCGCTCCAAAATTTCTTTTCTGTCTCAATCAATACACTGTTTTCTCGATATTCCATTCCTGACTCATCGACCCATAAGTCACTGCTATTTGGCGCGATGGTGATTTCCTATATCATCGACGTCATGATTGTGCACTGGTGACAACGATGACATCCATTTTGCTGTTGGATTCCCGCGCAGATGAGCTGCGAGACGTTCTGTATGGTAAAGCGCCTGAACTGACGTTGGTTATCGGTTCCGGCGAGCCTGCTCAGGCCGCGGCGTGCGATATTTGGGTCGGCGAGCCGGATAAAGCCGCCCGCCTGTTGTCGCGGGGCGTGAAACCCCGCTGGCTGCAATCAACCTGGGCGGGTTACCAGCCGTTGCTGGCCGCCGGGTTACCGCGTGATTATCGGTTAAGTCGAGCGGTCGGCGTGTTTGGTCAGCCGATCGCCGAATATGTCATCGCGTATCTGCTACAGCATGAGCTGCATTTGTCGCAACGCTATCAGAGCCAGCGCGACGGTGAATGGAAGAAGATTTTGCCGGGGTCACTATTCGGACGTCGGGTGCTGATTGTCGGCGCGGGGGATATCGGTCGGGAAGTGGCGACTTTTCTGCAGCCTTTTGGTGTGGTGTTGTATGGTATTGCGCATTCACCACGCGAGATGCCGATGTTTGAACGTGTGGATGCGCTGTCCTCGCTTGAACAGGCGGTGACCTCAGCCGATTACGTCATCAACATCCTACCAGATACGCCTGCGACGACAGATATCTACCATTCCGGGGTGTTTGCCGCGATGAAGCCTTCCGCATTATTCATCAATGTGGGGCGTGGCACCGCCGTAGTGGATGCGGATTTGTGTTCGGCGCTACGTCAACAACGCATCGCTGGAGCCGTGCTGGATGTATTCAGGCAGGAACCATTGCCACAGACGCACCCGTTTTGGCAGACGCCGAATCTCACGCTAACCACGCATGTTGCTGGCCCGCTGGTACCTGCCCGGTTGGGGCAGTTGTTTTTAGATAATCTGCAGCGCTTTCGGCAGGGGGCGTCGATGGCGGGCGAAGTGGATTTCTCGCAGCCTTACTGACGATAATCTGTTGGTTTCAAAGGGGATTAATAAAATTATTTCTTCCCCTCTTGTCAGACGCGGCGGATTGGTTCATAATGCTGCCCTCTTTGCGATACAGCTTTTAAAACGCAATTAAATCAATAAGTTAATTGTAGTGTCATAAAAGCGGTGCAAAATATGTCTACGCCAGTTTGCGTTTGTCGAAAAAACGTCAATACTTAAGCGTCGTGTGTGCGGGAATAGCTCAGTTGGTAGAGCACGACCTTGCCAAGGTCGGGGTCGCGAGTTCGAGTCTCGTTTCCCGCTCCAGTTTTCGTTCCTCAGTTTCTTCTTGTTTATATCGTTTTCTGCATACATTCATACTTTTCTGAACAGACTTATCCACAGTCTGAAAATGGGCCGTGCGTGTCCCAAACAAAGCATCATAAAAAAGAAGTTATTTCAATTCGTTGAAATAAAAAGAAAAATTTATGATAAAAAACGCTATCCAGATCACTTGTACTTTTTGTGATGCTTGATTGACAACGTTTTTTTAAAATTATCCACAGACGAAAGGTTCAGTATCATCAACCATTGCAATGAGAAATATCACGCATCGCGTGGCAATCCTTTCTCTATCGCACGAACGAGCCGCCTCTTTTGTGGCATCTGAACGTCAAGGGCGTGTTGCTCACGCCGAATCAGCTGTTGGTTGATGGCCCAGTGAATGTGTTCGTCCAGCAAGGCGCTTTCTCCCAGTCGGTTTTGCAGCGCCAGAACAATGCTATCTTCATAAGGCGCGTTGCCGAGTGCGACCGCGATATTGCGTAGCCAACGTTCATGGCCGATGCGTCGAATGGCTGAGCCTTCAGTCACTCGCAGGAAGCGGGCCTCATCCCAGCCAAACAATTCCAGTAACTCCGGTGCGTGCAACGCGGCTCGTGGGCTGAAATCGGGTTCATCGGTAAGTTGCGAGAAGCGGTTCCAGGGGCAAATCAACTGACAATCGTCACAGCCATAGATCCGATTTCCCATTAAAGGTCGCAGAGGCTCAGGAATAGCGCCTTCCAGTTCAATCGTCAGGTAGGAAATGCAGCGCCGGGCATCAACGGTATAAGGCTCGACAATGGCACCAGTCGGGCATGTCGTCATGCACGCGACGCATTTGCCGCATTGTTCTTCAACCGGCTGATCTACCGGTAAAGGCAGGTCAATCAGCAACTCCCCCAGAAAGAACCACGAGCCCGCGTCCCGGTTCAATATCAGTGAGTGCTTGCCAACCCAACCAAGCCCGGCTTTAGCAGCCAGCGGTCGTTCCATGATCGGTGCTGAATCGACAAACGGACGAAACTGTAATTCGCCGCAATGCGCCTGAATCTGATCGCCCAGCTTTTTTAACCGTTGGCGCAATAACTTATGATAATCACGCCCCAGCGCGTAACGGCTGACATAACCAAGGTGCGGATTTTTCAATGTGCTGGCAAACGCTGCTTTGGCCGGCAGGTAATTCATACGCACGCTGATGACACGTAACGTACCGGGTAGTAGCTCATGTGGACGGGCTCGCATCATGCCATGACGCGCCATCCATTCCATTTCACCGTGATACTGCTTATCGAGCCACGCCTGAAGCCGGGGTTCTTCATAAGACAAATCGGTATCGCAAATCCCTACATGCTGGAAACCCAACTCCTGCCCCCAGAGTTTAATGCGCTGTGCGAGTTCGTTAAGGTCGTAGGGGTATGTCATGCGTAACCATTGGGGAAAAAACCGGGAACCTATTTTATCACATTCTCCTCACGTCGTTGGTGGTGAGCAGAGACTCTCGTGTAATAAATGGAAATATTTATTAATACTTTTGCATGATGTGTCGATAACCTGAGCAAACTAGCAATTATTCTTATGACTCTGGGAGGAACGACATGGAGACACTAACGCTTTCGGCTTATCGGCTGGTGAATCAGAATTTGAATGTGCGTATTAATCCTGCTCAACCACAGGAAGCGACTTTGCAGTATGCGGCGTCCACGGAAAACGCGTCTGTTGAATACGTTTATATCAGCGACGAGGGACGGCAACTGGCACAGGGCGATGTTGTAGACTCACCCGCGCGGTACTATTTTTCTTCTCAGATTGAGAATGGATTGTCCGCGGCGCTGGCTGATCAGCCGGAGCAGGTTTCGCAGGCGATATATCGTTTGATTGACGACAAGATAGTGAATGCGGCTGAATCGAACGACGAGCAACGTCAACTGGCGCTGGAACTGGGTTTATCGCAGGCCAGCTACTTTGCCGAGCAGTATTTAAGCGACGATAAGAAGGCCACATTTATGGAAAGTATCAATCTGCTGGCCTCTGTGGTGAAAACACGCCAGGTGGGTAACGATGGTTCTGTTTCTTACCTTACCCTGCCGGAGCGGGTTCCCGGTACGAATGAATACAAGGTGGATGTTTCCGCGCTCATGAAGGAAAAAGATCCTGACCGTTATCAGGCTTATATGAGTGCACTGGAAAGTGGGGGGGACTGGTCCACGCCTTACCTCGATTTCGTCAAGCAATTCCCCCAGCACCCTGACTGGATCAGTGAATATCAGACCAACGCTGAGCGCGTGTTCCAGTCGATTGCCGGCGAGCCGGTAACGACGCGTTTTGCTCAGGCAGATGTGTCTTCGTCAGCCGCCTGGATAAATGATGTCCGTGAAACGTTACGGATGAGTAGCGACGAACACACCGTGCAGACGCATATTCAGGCATTAAAACAGTTTGTCGATGTGCTGGAAGGGGCGTCGCGCTGAATTAAATTAAGCCCGGCTGTTATCGTTTTCGGTCTCCCTGCATATGGCGCTTCCCGGCAGACCTTGCTAAGTTGAGGCCCACAATTCTGCTACCGACGGAGGGATGACATGCATCAGAACCAACGCGTGTATCAGCCCGGCGGATCATTACCCGACCTGCCTCATACTGTTTTTTTACCTGACTGGGTGCGCCGCGAGGAGTCACATGCGGCGCAGTCAGTCGGCGTTTCATTGTATACGCTCATGCAACGTGCCGGGGCGGCGGCTTTTCACATTGCCCGGCAACATTATCCTGCCGCCCGGCACTGGTTGATTCTGTGCGGGCATGGCAACAATGGTGGCGATGGGTATGTGGTGGCCACGCTGGCACGCGCTGCAGGCATAACGGTAACGGTAGTGGCGGTAAGCGGTGATCGGCCTCTACCGTCGGAGGCGCATCTGGCGCGCCAGGCGTGGCATGATGCCGGTGGCAGTGAACAGCATAGCGAAGCACCGTGGCCTGATGATGTGGATTTGATTGTCGATGGTCTGTTGGGAACCGGTCTGGTGTCAGCTCCCCGTGCACCCTATGACGGCTTGATTGTTCAGGCTAATCGCCATCCGGCACCGATTATTGCGCTGGATATTCCTTCCGGGTTGAACGCACATACCGGCGCTTATTCTGGCGCGGTGATTCATGCTGCGCATACGGTAACCTTTATTGCGCTGAAACCCGGCTTACTAACCGGTCAGGCGAGGGATGTCGTCGGGCAACTTCATCACCATGATTTGGGGTTAGGCGATTGGCTGGCTGAACAGACAGCGCCAATGAGGCGTTTGACGGCAGACTCGCTCACGCAATGGCTAAAGCCGAGGCGTCCGGGCGCGCACAAAGGGGAAAATGGCCGCTTATTGATCATCGGCGGCGATGAGGGTACCGGTGGTGCGGTTTTTATGGCCGGAGAAGCCGCGCTACGCAGTGGTGCGGGATTGGTGCGAGTACTTACTCATAAAAACTATCTGGCTGCTTTGCTGGTGGCCCGCCCGGAATTGATGGTACAGGAACTGACGACAGATTCGGTCAAGGCAGGCATTGAGTGGGCAGATGTGGTGGTTGTCGGGCCAGGGTTAGGGCAGCGTGAGTGGGGAAAAAACGCACTGCGAATCGTGGAAAATTGTAACAAATCCATGTTATGGGATGCTGATGCACTCAACCTGCTGGCAATCAGTCCGCATAAACGTCAGAATCGCGTTTTGACGCCTCACCCCGGCGAGGCGGCCCGTCTGTTGAACTGCCGGATTGCCGATATCGAAAGTGACCGCTTACTTGCCGCACAACGTTTGGTGAAACGTTATGGCGGCGTGGTGGTGCTGAAAGGTGCTGGTACGGTGCTGGCCAGTGAGCAGGGCGATGTTGCTATCGCTGATGTCGGGAATCCCGGCATGGCGACCGGTGGCATGGGCGATGTGCTGGCGGGGATGATTGGGGCGATGCTGGCGCAAGGGCTGTCGTTGTACGATGCCATTTGCGCGGGCTGTGTGGCCCACGGCGCGGCAGCAGATTGGCTGGCGCAGCGTCAGGGCACACGCGGGATGTTGGCAACCGATTTGATGGCGGTATTGCCGCAGTATGTAAATCCTGAGCGGATATCCTTAGAAAACACAGAATGAAGACGCTTTTGTTACCTTTGCCGGATGAGGCAGCCACGATTGCGCTGGGGGCGGCGTTAGCCAAAGCCTGCGAGCGCGCTACCATTATTTATCTACTGGGTGACCTGGGGGCAGGGAAAACCACACTGAGTCGTGGGTTCCTGCAGGCGTTGGGTCATCAGGGCAATGTGAAAAGCCCGACCTATACGCTGGTGGAGCCTTATGCGCTGTTGCCGCGCCCGGTATATCACTTCGACCTTTATCGACTGGCCGACCCGGAAGAACTGGAGTTCATGGGTATCCGTGATTATTTGTCGCAGGACGCACTCTGTCTGATTGAGTGGCCACAGCAAGGCGCGGGTATTCTGCCGCAGGCGGATGTTGAGTTGCTGCTGGATTATCAGGGTGAAGGGCGTCAGGCAGAGATCAACGCGGGAACCCCCGAGGGTGAACGGATTGTGGCGATACTGGCTGCGCAGTCGGAGCAGGAAACGCCATGACGGTGCGGTTGATGAAGGCTCTATCAGGGCTATTGCTGATGTTATCCTGGCCGCTGTGGGCAAGCAGCCTGACTGATATTCGGGTAAATAATGCCGCCAGCGAGGCAGTCGTGACCCTGAGTTTCAGTGGTCAGCCGGTATACGAGTATTTCTCGCTGGATAACCCGAACCGGGTGGTTATCGATATTAGTCAGTCAGGGGTGATGAAAGGGTTGCCACTGACATTTAACGGCCAAAATCTGATAGCGCGTATTCGTTCCAGTAACGCCAAAGACCCGAAAAGTCTGCGTTTGGTGCTGGACCTGACCCAGAAGGTACAGGTTAAGGCGGCAAAGGAGGGCAATGGTGCCGTCTTTACGCTGACTGGCGAACGTAAAACGGTGACCCGCAAGACGGTAACGCCGTCGGTGCAACCATCAACGCCGGTTGTTGGACGCAACCCGCTGATGTCCCAGGCGCCGTCGGTTGCCGCCACCCCGACTCGCGTATCGGGAAGGGTAGGAAATGGCGAGAAAATTATTGTTGCGATTGACGCAGGCCACGGTGGTCAGGACCCAGGGGCGACCGGACCGGGCGGATTACATGAAAAAAACGTCACTATCTCAATAGCCCGTAAGTTACGCGCCATTATGAGCGCTGACCCGGAGTTCAAACCGGTGTTGACCCGCGATGGCGACTACTTTATCTCGGTCATGGGGCGCTCTGACGTGGCGCGCAAGCAAGGGGCTAACCTGCTGGTTTCGATTCACGCTGATGCCGCGCCCAACCGTGGCGCGACCGGCGCATCCGTTTGGGTGTTGTCTAACCGGCGCGCCAACAGTGAAATGGCGAACTGGCTGGAACAGCATGAAAAGCAGTCTGAGTTATTAGGCGGTGCGGGCGATTTGCTGGCTAACAGCGCTGCAGACCCTTACCTGAGCCAGGCGGTGCTGGATTTGCAGTTCGGGCATTCTCAGCGGGTGGGTTACGATGTGGCGGTAAAAGTACTGCATGAATTGCAGCGGGTCGGTCACTTGCATAAGCGTCGACCGGAGCACGCCAGTCTGGGTGTCCTGCGTTCACCGGATATTCCATCATTACTGGTGGAAACTGGGTTTATTTCTAATCCGAGCGAGGAACGGCTGCTAGGCAGCAACGAGTATCAGGAAAAAATCGCTAACGCTATCTATCTTGGGTTGCGTAGCTATTTCCAGACTCATCCGTTACAAAACGTCCCAAAGCAGGAAAACCGTCCGCTCGTCCCGCAGACGGTGAAAAAAACACAAGCCGCTGAGCCTGTTCAGACAGCGACCGGGGCAACGGTACGCCATACGGTGGCGACAGGAGAAACCTTATCGGGGATCGCCGCACATTATGGCGTTAGTATGGACGCTATTCGGGACATTAACCGCCTGAAAAAAGACGTAGTCTGGGTAGGGCAACGGCTGAAGATACCGTCCAGCGCCTCATCGGCGACCAGAACCGCGTCTGCGGCGACGAGCAAGCCTGTTGTGGCTTCATCAGCGCCACGTGTGAAGAAAACCGCAACTGTGATAAAGCACAAGGTGGTGCGGGGCGATACGCTGAGTGATATCGCGGCACATTATGGCGTCAGTATGAAAGCTATTCAGCAGACGAACAACATGTCTTCCGGAACGGTGCAGTTGGGGCAAACGCTGATCATCCCCTCTGCCTGATTCAGGGGAAACGAGGAGAATCCATGTCGATTCAGGTACTGCCCCCCCAGTTGGCGAACCAGATCGCCGCTGGCGAGGTAGTGGAGCGACCCGCTTCTGTCGTCAAAGAACTGGTGGAAAACAGTCTGGATGCCGGTGCGACGCGAATCGATATCGAAATCGAACGCGGCGGTGCGAAGCTGATTCGTATTCGGGATAACGGCTGCGGTATCAGTAAGGCGGATCTGGCGCTGGCGTTAGCGCGTCATGCCACCAGTAAGATCGCTACACTTGATGATTTAGAGGCGATTGTCAGCTTGGGATTTCGCGGTGAAGCACTGGCCAGTATCAGTTCGGTTTCACGCCTGACGTTGACTTCCCGCACCGACGCGCAGACAGAAGCGTGGCAAGCCTATGCCGAAGGGCGCGAGATGGCGGTGACCGTCAAGCCAGCGGCGCACCCGGTGGGGACAACGCTGGAAGTGCTGGACCTGTTCTACAATACCCCGGCCAGACGTAAGTTTCTGCGTACCGAAAAGACAGAGTTCATGCACATCGATGAGGTGGTGCGGCGCATTGCGCTGGCGCGCTTCGATGTGGCAATAACGTTGCACCATAATGGTAAGTTGATTCGGCAATATCGCGCCGTATCGGAGTCGGCACAGCGTGAACGGCGGCTGGGTAGTATTTGTGGCGCGGCATTTTTACAGCATGCGTTAGCGGTTTCCTGGCAGCATGGCGATCTGAATATTCATGGCTGGGTGGCTGATCCGGCTGGCTCACGTCAGTTACCTGAAATGCAGTACTGCTACGTCAATCAGCGCATGATGCGCGATCGTTTGATTAATCATGCGATTCGTCAGGCGTATCAGGATCAGTTACGTGATGAACAGCAGCCGGCTTACGTCCTGTATCTGGAGGTTGACCCCCATCAGGTGGATGTGAATGTGCATCCGGCGAAGCATGAAGTACGCTTTCATCAGGCCCGGCTGGTGCATGACTTTATCTATCAGGCGGTGATGACAGTATTGCAGCAGGCAGCGTCACCGGGCCTGCACGGGGTGGGTGATACGCAGACGGCGTCAACGGTGTGGCAGCCGGAAAACCGTACTGCCGCCGGGGAAAACCATTTTGCCCGACCGGCAGCGCCGACACTGACGTCGGAGCCGCGCTCCTCTGCCTTTACCGCTCGTGAATCCGGTGAGGTGGGGCGTCAAGCGCGTGAGTCGCAGCCAGCCAGAATCCAGACGGCGGGTTACGACAAGAAACAGGGCGAGCTGTACCAGCGCTTGTTGCATAACGAATCGTCACGCCCGCAGACGGTTGCTCGTGAGGCACCGCCAGCGCGGGAGCCAGTGGCGATGCCGCGTGAAGTGGCGGAGAAAACGGCAGTGGCCGATGACCTGCCGCTGGCGAGCCACTCGCTGGGGTTAGGACGTGTGTTGACTGTCTATCCTCCAGCTTATGCATTGGTGGAGTACCGTCAGGGGCTGGCGCTCTTGTCGCTCGTCGTCGCGGAGCGTTATCTGCGTCAGGCGCAATTGACACCGCCGGATAATGGCGAGGGATTGCGCCCTCAGCCATTATTAATTCCACAGCGACTGACGCTAAATGCATCCGAACTGGCGGTTGTCCAGCAGCAACAGTCGTTGCTGGCCCTGATGGGCATAGAGGTTGAAGTATCGCCGCCGCGCGCTACGCTGCGGGCGGTACCTTTACCATTGAGACAACAAAATTTACAAAACTTGATTTCTGACCTGCTAGGCTATCTCGCTGATTCTCATGACGTGACGCCTGATGCAGTAGCGGCGTGGATGGCAGGGCAGCTCAGCAGCGAGCGTGAAAGCTGGACGTTGCCACAGGCCGTACAGTTGCTGTCCGATGTCGAGCGTCTGTGCCCTGTGCAAGTGAAAACGCCGCCGTCAGAATTGTTATATGTGATGGATATTGAATC
The DNA here is from genome assembly GCF_019464615.1 of Dickeya ananatis. NCBI lineage: Bacteria > Pseudomonadati > Pseudomonadota > Gammaproteobacteria > Enterobacterales > Pectobacteriaceae > Dickeya > Dickeya ananatis. The sequence goes on from NZ_CP040816.1 coordinate 76,702, forward strand.
TGCCATCAAGGCGTTGAAGCATGAATGAGTTTGATACGGCGCAATACCCGCCAGCCATTTTTATTATGGGGCCGACGGCTTCCGGGAAAACCGCGCTGGCGATGGCACTGCGCGAGCACCTTCCCGTTGAGTTGATTAGCGTGGATTCGGCGCTGATTTATCGTGGTATGGATATCGGCACAGCAAAGCCCAGCCAGGAAGAGCTGGCGCTGGCCCCACACCGTTTGCTGGATATTCTGGATCCGGCGCAGGCCTATTCAGCCGCCGATTTTCGACGTGATGCGTTGCAGGCGATGGCGGAGGTAACCGCCGCCGGGCGTATTCCGTTGCTGGTAGGCGGCACCATGCTGTATTTCAAAGCGCTGCTGGAAGGATTGTCGCCGTTACCATCGGCAGATGCCAGCATACGGCAAGAGATTGAAGAACGTGCGCGTACCGAGGGGTGGGAAGCGTTACATCGTCAGCTCAGTGCCATCGATCCGGTGGCGGCGGCTCGGATTCATCCAAATGATCCGCAGAGACTGTCTCGGGCACTGGAAGTTTTTTTCGTTTCAGGTAACACTTTAACTGAGTTGACAAAGACATCCGGTGAAGCGTTGCCCTATCGTGTTCATCAGTTTGCGATTGCTCCGGCGACACGTGAGTTGTTGCATGAACGGATAGCGTTACGTTTTCGGCAGATGTTGGAATCAGGTTTTGAAACAGAGGCCCGGGCATTGTTTGCCCGACCAGACTTGAATCCTGCGTTGCCGTCAATTCGTTGTGTCGGATACCGCCAGATGTGGTCATATTTGTCGGGCGAGATCGATTACGATGAGATGGTGTATCGTGGCATCTGCGCTACCCGGCAACTGGCAAAACGCCAGATGACCTGGTTGCGTGGCTGGGAAGGGGTGCGCTGGCTTGACAGCGAGCAGCCCGCAGAAGCGTTACGCACGGTGATTCAGGTTGTTAGTGCATAGGTTAGACGATTGTGTACATTAGACGATTGTGTACAATTGCCTGTGTCTACAATTGACTGATTCTCGGCACAAATTTTTATAACGTTATTTTAGGGCCGCAGGGTTCTTTGTTACAAACAACAAGCAAATAAGGAAAATATAGAATGGCTAAGGGGCAATCTTTGCAAGATCCGTTCTTGAACGCTTTGCGTCGTGAACGTGTTCCGGTTTCGATTTATTTGGTTAACGGCATCAAACTGCAAGGCCAGATTGAGTCTTTCGATCAGTTTGTGATTCTGCTGAAAAACACGGTTAGTCAGATGGTGTACAAACATGCCATTTCAACGGTAGTTCCTTCTCGCCCGGTATCGCATCACAGTAATAATCCAGGCTCAAATAACTACCATGCCAACAATCAGGCGGCGCAGCAGCAGCCGCAACAGGAAAGTGATGACGCTGAATAACGCGTCCTTACCAGTTTACCACGGCGGGAAAAGTGCTGATTTCAGCGGCTTTCACTGCCGTGGTCGCTTTTTTCTGAGAGGGTGTCCGGTTGTTTGACCGTTATGAAGCCGGTGAACAGGCCATACTAGTTCATATTTATTTTTCGCAAGAGAAAGATACTGAGGACCTGCTGGAGTTCGAGTCTCTGGTGTCTTCAGCCGGAATAGACGCGTTGCAGGTGATTACCGGCAGCCGTAAAGCGCCGCACTCCAAATATTTTGTCGGCGAAGGCAAGGCGGAGGAAATCGCGCAGGCGGTTAAAGCGACCGGTGCCTTTGTCGTGTTGTTTAATCATGCATTGACGCCAGCGCAAGAGCGTAATCTGGAGCGGCTGTGCGAGTGCCGGGTGATTGATCGCACCGGGTTGATTCTGGATATCTTTGCCCAACGCGCCCGTACCCATGAAGGGAAATTACAGGTTGAGCTGGCGCAATTACGCCATCTGGCAACGCGTCTGGTTCGTGGCTGGACGCACCTTGAGCGCCAGAAAGGCGGCATCGGTCTGCGTGGGCCGGGTGAAACCCAGTTAGAAACCGACCGTCGTTTGTTACGCAACCGCATCAGTCAGATTTTGTCTCGTCTTGAGCGGGTGGAAAAACAGCGCGAGCAGGGGCGGCGGGCACGTACGCGTGCTGAAGTGCCGACCGTTTCGTTGGTGGGATACACCAACGCAGGTAAATCAACCCTGTTCAATCGTATGACTGCTGCGGATGTCTATGCCGCAGACCAGTTGTTTGCCACACTGGATCCGACATTGCGCCGTATTGAGGTCGATGATGTCGGTGATACTGTGCTGGCAGATACGGTCGGGTTTATCCGTGATTTGCCGCACGACCTGGTGGCGGCATTCAAGGCGACATTGCAGGAAACCCGGGAAGCCACCTTATTACTGCACGTGGTTGATGCCTCTGATGCCCGTGTCGATGAAAATATCGATGCCGTCAACGAGGTGTTAGCCGAGATAGAAGCGGATGATATTCCTTTTTTGCTAGTCATGAACAAAATTGACCGGCTGGAGAATATTGCACCGCGTATCGACCGCGATGAGGAAAACCGCCCAGTCAGGGTATGGCTTTCTGCTCAAACCGGGGAAGGAATCCCATTATTATTTCAGGCGTTGACCGAACGACTGTCCGGGGAGATTGCACATTATTCGTTGCATCTTCCGGCGGAGGCTGGTCGCCTGAGAAGTCGTTTTTATCAGCTTCAGGCAATAGAAAAAGAGTGGATTGAGGAAGACGGCAGCGTAGGGTTGGTGGTCAGAATGCCCATTATCGACTGGCGGCGCCTGTGTAAACAGGAGCAGAAATTGCAAGATTATATTGTCTCATCGACACAGACAGTCTCGTAACTCTGGGACATTGACCCCAAAAAATACCTATCATAATGAATGGAGCTAAACATGGCGTGGAATCAGCCCGGTAACAACGGACAGGACCGCGACCCGTGGGGGAGCAGCAATAACAATAGCGGCAACTCTGGCGGAAACAATAAAGGTGGACGGGATCAGGGGCCGCCTGACCTCGATGATATATTCCGTAAGTTGAGCAAAAAACTCGGCGATCTGGGCGGTAAATCATCAGGTTCCGGCTCTGGTTCTCAGGGCGGCAGCACAAACAGCGGCCGTATTCTGGGCCTGGTCGTGGCGGCCGTGGTGGTGGTATGGGGTGTCAGCGGTTTCTATACCATCAAAGAAGCCGAGCGCGGTGTGGTCACCCGCTTTGGTAAATTCAGCCATCTGGTGGGGCCGGGTCTTAACTGGAAACCGACCTTTGTTGATGCAGTCCGTGCCGTCAACGTGGAGTCTGTCCGCGAATTGGCGACATCCGGCGTTATGCTGACATCCGACGAAAATGTGGTGCGGGTGGAAATGAACGTCCAGTACCGCGTCACTGAGCCGGAAAAATACCTGTTTAGCGTCACCAATGCTGACGACAGCTTGCGTCAGGCCACCGATAGCGCACTGCGTGGCGTTATTGGCAAGTACACGATGGATAAAATCCTGACTGAAGGGCGTACCATTGTGCGTACGGATACCCAGCGAGTGCTGGAAGAGACCGTGCGTCCGTATGATATGGGCATTACCTTGCTGGATGTGAACTTCCAGACTGCCCGTCCGCCTGAAGAAGTCAAAGCCGCATTTGACGATGCGATTGCCGCCCGTGAAAACGAGCAGCAGTACATCCGTGAAGCGGAAGCCTACGCTAATGAAGTCCAGCCGCGTGCCAATGGTCAGGCACAGCGTATTCTGGAAGAATCCCGCGCCTATAAAGACCGTACCGTACTGGAAGCACAAGGTGAGGTCTCTCGTTTCTCACGCCTGTTGCCGGAATATAAGGCCGCCCCAGAAATTACCCGTGAGCGTCTCTATATTGAAACCATGGAACGTGTGCTGAGCCACACCAACAAGGTGCTGGTGAGTGACAAGAGCAACAACCTGATGGTGTTGCCGCTCGATCAATTGATGCGAGGTCAAGGGAGTTTCCCGGCAACCGCACCTGCTAACGGCAATGCAGCGAATCCCGCGCCGTTGCGCCTGCCGTCGACATCTGGCGGTAGCGGTGCCAGCTATGCGCCGCGTTCTTCCAACAACGGTAATATTATGGATCAGCGCCGCGCTAACGCGCAGCGTGACGAGATCATTCGCGTAGGGAGAGAATAATTATGCGTAAGTCAGTCCTCTTTATTCTTGCCCTGTTACTGGTGGTAGTCTATGCCTCGCTGTTTGTGGTGCAGGAAGGCCAGCGCGGCATCGTCATGCGCTTTGGTAAAGTATTGCGCGATAGTGAAAATAAGCCGCAAGTGTATCTGCCCGGTCTGCATGTGAAGATCCCCTTCCTGGAGTCGGTAAAAATGCTGGATGCCCGCATCCAGACGATGGAAAACCAGGCAGATCGTTTCATTACCAAAGAACAGAAAGACCTGATCGTCGACTCGTATATCAAATGGCGTATCAGCGATTTCAGTCGTTACTATCTGGCTACCGGCGGTGGCGATGTTTCTCAGGCAGAAGTGTTGCTCAAGCGCAAATTCAGTGACCGTCTGCGTTCTGAAATCGGTCGTCTGGATGTTAAAGGTATCGTCACCGATTCCCGCGGTCAGCTGATGTCTGATGTGCGCGAAGCGTTGAATAATGGTACGGGTGAAACCACCGAAGCGGATAACGCGATTGCTTCTGCTGCTGCGCGTGTCGCTCGCGAAACCACTGGCGACATGCCGCGTGTTAACCCGAATAGTATGGCAGCACTCGGGATTGAAGTGATTGATGTGCGTATCAAGCAGATCAACCTGCCGACCGAAGTCTCGGATGCTATCTACCAGCGTATGCGTGCTGAGCGTGAAGCGGTTGCCCGTCGTCATCGTTCTCAAGGCCAGGAGCAGGCAGAGAAGATCAAGGCGGCAGCTGATTATGAAGTGACCCGTACTCTGGCAGAAGCGGAACGCCAGGGGCGCATCATGCGTGGTGAGGGCGACGCCGAGGCGGCAAAACTGTTTGCGGCTGCATTCAGTCAGGACCCGGAATTCTATGGCTTTATTCGTAGTCTGCGAGCTTATGAGCATAGCTTCAACAGTTCCAATCAGGATGTGCTGGTGTTGAGCCCTGACAGCGATTTCTTCCGCTATATGAAATCGCCTGAAAAGAGCCTCCCAGCGCGTTAAGGTTGTCTGTCGCTACGTTATCAAGCCCGTGTTTACGGGCTTTTTTCTGTCTGGAGTTTTTTATGAATGTGAGCATCTGGCTGGCGCTGGGGTTAGTGCTGATTATGGAAGGGTTAGGGCCTTTGCTGTTTCCCCGTATCTGGCGTCGGATGATCCTGACGATGGCGCAGCTACCCGATAATATTTTGCGCCGGTTTGGCGGTGGTATTGTGGTTGCTGGGTGTGTGATCTACTACATGTTGCGTAGTCGAACTGGCGGCTGAAATTTCCACTAAAAATGTGCGCAATCGTGTGCTAAAACTACTGAAAGCCGAAAGATGAGATGCTAGAATCCTTTTTTAACCAATCTGGTGATTCTTGAGATGGGTAAGAACGTTGTCGTACTGGGCACCCAATGGGGTGACGAAGGTAAAGGCAAGGTCGTAGACCTGCTGACTGAACGGGCCAAATATGTTGTGCGCTACCAGGGTGGTCACAATGCTGGTCACACGCTGGTTATCAACGGTGAAAAAACCGTTCTCCATTTAATTCCCTCCGGTATTCTGCGTGAGAATGTCGTCAGCATCATCGGTAACGGTGTTGTGTTGGCACCGGATGCGCTTCTGAAGGAAATGACCGCACTCGAAGCACGTGGCGTGCCTGTGCGTGAACGTCTGTTGCTTTCCGAAGCCTGCCCGCTGATTCTGCCGTACCATGTTGCGCTGGATAATGCCCGCGAAAAAGCGCGTGGCGCGAAAGCTATCGGTACGACTGGCCGTGGTATCGGTCCGGCGTATGAAGATAAGGTCGCACGTCGTGGTTTGCGCGTCGGCGATCTGTTCGATCGGGAAAGTTTTGCCATCAAACTGAAAGAAATTATGGAATACCATAACTTCCAGTTGGTGCATTACTACAAAGCCGATCCGGTGGATTTCCAGAAAACGCTGGATGATGTGTTGGCAGTCGCTGACATTCTGACTGGCATGGTCGTAGACGTATCCGATTTGTTGTTCAAAGCGCATCAGCGTGGCGATTTCGTCATGTTCGAAGGGGCGCAGGGGACGTTGCTGGATATCGACCACGGTACCTATCCGTATGTGACTTCCTCTAATACCACCGCAGGTGGTGTAGCGACCGGTTCTGGTCTGGGGCCGCGTTACGTGGATTATGTCTTGGGTATCGTTAAAGCCTACTCCACACGTGTTGGCGCAGGTCCGTTCCCGACGGAGCTGTTCGATGATGTTGGCGAACACCTGTCGCAGAAAGGTAATGAGTTCGGTGCAACTACCGGTCGTCGCCGTCGTACTGGCTGGCTGGATGCGGTGGCTGTACGCCGTGCGGTGCAGATTAACTCCCTGTCTGGTTTCTGCCTGACCAAACTGGATGTGCTGGATGGTCTGAGTGAAGTGAAAATCTGCGTCGGTTACCGTATGCCTGATGGCAGCAACGTGGATGTCACTCCGTTGGCTGCAGACGGCTGGGAAGGTATCGAGCCGATTTATGAATCATTACCGGGTTGGTCTGAAAGCACCTTTGGCGTGAAAGAGCGCAGCAAATTGCCGCAGGCAGCGCTGAACTACATTAAGCGCATCGAAGAAGTAACGGGTGTACCGGTGGATATCATTTCCACGGGCCCAGACCGCGAAGAAACCATGATTCTGCGCGATCCTTTCGACGCATAATTTCAGTGGTTGCTGCATGAAAAAGGACGGGCTTAGCCCGTCCTTTTTGCTTTTTGCCTTTTAATATCTGCCTTTACCTTTCCACTCTTGTCTGCTCGCCGACAAGCGGGTTGTCGGCGACAGGTATCGTATCGTGGTAGTCTCAGTCAATCTTCGTTGTGCGTCGCCTGAGCTTTGGTATTCAGGGCATCCAGTAGTTTGTTGTGAATATTGCCGAAACCACCGTTGCTCATCACCAGAATATGATCGCCCGGCTGAGCGACTTTGCAGACCATCTCCACCAACGTATCGATATCGGCACTCCAGTAGGCGGGCTGAACACAGGCATCAGCCACTTCAGAGACCTGCCAGGGGATATGCTGGGGCTGGAACAGGAATACACCATCAGCACGCCCCAGAGAAGGAGCTAACTCGTTTTTGCAATGGCCCATCTTCATGGTGTTAGAGCGGGGTTCCAGCACGGCGAGAATGCGTGCGGTCCCACCCACTTTGCTGCGCAACGCGGCCAGTGTTGCCAGAATGGCTGTCGGATGGTGAGCAAAATCGTCATACACGGACACGCCGTGCGCGGTACCGCGCAGTTCCAGACGACGGCGGGCATTAATGAAACCGCCCAGCGCCCGGCAGGCTTCCGCTGGTGTGACACCGACATGGCGCGCTGCCGCGATAGCCATCAGGCCGTTATGCATGTTGTGTTCACCCACCAGATTCCAGGTGACTTCCCCAACCAGTTGATCGTCGAGGTATACCTGAAACACGCTGGCGTCGGTGGTAACTTTTTTCGCCTTCCAGATCCCTTCTTCACCCACCAGTTCCTGTTCGCTCCAGCATCCCATGCTCATCACCTGCTTCAGGTGCAGGTCGTGCGATGGAACGATGATACGACCTTTACCCGGCACCAGACGTACCAGATGGTGGAACTGCTTCTGAATGGCTTTGAGGTCGTCAAAGATATCAGCGTGGTCAAATTCCAGATTATTCAGAATGAGTGTCCGCGGGCTGTAGTGAACGAACTTGGAACGCTTGTCGAAGAAGGCGCAGTCGTATTCGTCGGCTTCCACCACGAAGAATGGGCTGTCGCCCAGACGGGCGGAAACGGTGAAGTTGCCCGGTACGCCGCCGATGACGAACCCCGGCTGATAGCCACAATCCTCCAGAATCCAGGTCACCATACCGGCAGTGGTGGTTTTGCCGTGGGTCCCGGCAACAGCGATGACCCAGCGCTCGCGCAGAACATGGTCATGAAGCCATTGCGGGCCGGACATATACGGGATATTTTGTTCCAGTACCGCCTCAACGCAGGGGTTGCCACGGGTCATGGCATTGCCAATGATGACCAGATCCGGTGCCGGATCCAACTGTGCGGGGTCGTAACCCTGGATAAGGGTAATCCCTTGCTCTTCCAGTAAGGTACTCATTGGCGGGTAGACGTTAGCATCCGAACCGGTTACCTGATGTCCTTGTGATCGGGCCAGCAACGCCAGTCCTCCCATGAAGGTGCCACAGATTCCTAAAATATGAATACGCATACATTTTCCATCTATATTCAGAGAGTCTGCCGTCCATTCTAACGCCTGGAATACGTCATAAGAAATGGATTTGCTAGGTACTCGCTTTCTCTTTGGGCTACACTGCAGACGCAAACGCTGGCGGTACAAAAATAAAACCGCTTTTCATTCGTAGATTCTGGAATAGTGTTATGAAAACGTTAGGCGAATTTATCGTCGAAAAACAGCACGATTTCTCTCACGCCACTGGTGAGCTGACGGCTCTGCTTTCTGCCATCAAACTGGGTGCGAAGATTATTCACCGTGACATTAACAAAGCCGGTCTGGTGGATATTCTGGGCACCAGCGGCGTGTCCAACGTTCAGGGCGAAGTGCAGATGAAACTCGATCTGTACGCCAATGAAAAGCTGAAAGCGGCGCTAAAAGCCCGTGGCGAGGTGGCAGGGATTGCTTCCGAAGAAGAAGACGAAATCGTTATCTTCGACGGTGAGCGTGCTGAAAATGCCAAATACGTGGTATTGATGGACCCGCTGGACGGTTCTTCCAATATTGACGTGAATGTCTCTGTCGGTACCATTTTTTCGATTTATCGCCGTATCACTCCGCTGGGAATGCCGGTGCGCGAGGAGGATTTCCTCCAGCCTGGTCACAAGCAGGTTGCCGCGGGTTATATCGTTTACGGGTCTTCTACCATGCTGGTGTACACCACCGGGCATGGCGTGCATGCCTTCACGTATGACCCATCGCTGGGGGTGTTCTGCCTGTCTCACGAACGCGTGCGTTTCCCGGAGAAAGGCAATATGTATTCCATCAACGAAGGGAACTACATCAAATTCCCGCTGGGCGTGAAGAAGTACATCAAGTACTGTCAGGAACAGGATGAAGCGACACAGCGCCCGTATACCACCCGTTATATCGGTTCACTGGTGGCGGATTTCCACCGTAACTTGTTGAAGGGCGGCATTTACCTCTATCCAAGTACTGCCAGCTATCCGGAAGGGAAACTGCGCTTGCTGTACGAATGTAATCCGATGGCGTTTTTGGCCGAGCAGGCGGGTGGTAAAGCCAGTGATGGTAAAAACCGCATTCTGGATCTTGTCCCGCAGAAATTGCATCAGCGTGCGCCGTTCTTTGTCGGCAACACCTCAATGGTGGAAGACCTGGAAGGGTTCCTGCGCGACTACCCGGACGAGTAATCCCCGTCAGTTGTTGTGCCCGACATATTTCACTCAGGCTCGCTTTGGCGGGCCTGAATTGTTTATACCCTTCATACTTCAAGTTGCAGGTGTGTTGGCTGCGTTACTCGGCCCATCAATGGGCCTCACCCTTCGGGCCGCTGCAAGCAGCGTTCAAATCGGCGTATGCCGATTTGTCGTTCACCCGAATCACTTACCTGAGTAAGCTCATCGGGATTTACTCTCTTGCCGCGTTACAAGGCTCTAACGAGCCTTGCCCTAAAGGGCCAACGCATCGCGTTGTTCAACACGCGAGCGTGTTGTCCTGCAACTCGAATTATTTTGGGGATATATAGTAAGTAGGAAAAGTCTTGATAGGTGAGGACGACATGGCCTGCCGGGGCCGGTTTACTGCGGTTGGGTAAATTGCTGTTCGAACCAACTTTCCAGAATAATCACCGCAGAGGCCGCGTCGACGCTGCCTTTATCCAGAGCCCGGAATCCACCACGTTCGAACAGATCTGCGCGTGCTTCCACGGTACTGAGCCGCTCATCATGCAACTCAACGGTGACGCCGAAACGGCCATGCAGGCGCTGGGCAAATTTACGAGCCCGTGCGGTCAGCGGTTGTTCGGTACCATCCATATTCAGCGGAAGGCCGACGATGACTAACGCGGGCTGCCACTCGTTGAGCAGTTTCTCTACTTTCTGCCAGTCGGGTATGCCATCCTGCGCTTTCAGCGACGTCAACGGGCGGGCCGTCCCCGTGATTTCCTGACCGATAGCAACGCCAATACTGCGGGTGCCAAAGTCGAAGGCCAGTAATGTTCGGTTTCCCATCAGGCGTGCCCCGCTTCGGCCGCTATATTATGAATGTCCACACCCAGTTTTTTGGCCGCCGCGCGCCAGCGCTCAGCAATCGGTGTATGGAATAACAGATGGTGGTCCGCCGGCACGGTCAGCCAGGCGTTTTCCAACAGCTCGCTCTCTAATTGCCCCCCTTCCCAGGCGGAATAACCCAACGCAACCAATGTATTGCGCGGTTGCTCTGGCGTCCCCAACGTTTCCAGCACATCTTTTGACGTGGTGATCATGGTTTCGTCGGAAATACTGATGCTGGAGGCAAAACCCTCACAAGGGGTATGCAGGATAAAGCCGCGATCGTCCGCCAGTGGGCCACCGGAAAACACCGGCTTGTTGAGACGGATGGTCGTATCCCGACGATCAGGCGTAATCTTCAGCTTTTTGAGGATATTCTCGACGGTGAACTGTTCCATTGGTTTGTTGATGATAAGACCCATGGCGCCGTCTTCATTGTGTTCGCAGATATAAATCACCGTCCGCCTGAACACCGAGTCCTGCAGAGAGGGCATCGCAATCAGAAAATGGTGCTGTAAATTCATCGTCTTTATTATCGCTTCTCTGTCGGAGTGAATGTTTCCGGTTCGCCGCCGGGCAGCGAACCGGGTAGGGCTCTACATCACCGACCGGGATACGGTCCGTGTATCGTTAACGCTGAGTCAGCCTGCGGTCAATCGCGTCCATCAGCATGCCGGTAATAGAAACATCCGGATAGGCGGCTTCGATTTCACGCACACAGGTTGGGCTGGTGACGTTAATTTCGGTCAGGCGATCGCCAATGATATCCAGCCCGACGAAGATCAAGCCTTTCTGTTTCAGTACCGGTGCGACGGTACGGGCTATCTGCCAGTCGCTTTCGCTGAGCGGGCGGGCTTCGCCCCGACCACCGGCTGCCAGATTCCCACGGGTTTCACCGCTTTTCGGAATGCGTGCCAGGCAGTAAGGCACCGGTTCGCCATCGACCACCAGTACGCGTTTATCGCCGTCTTTAATGGCAGGCAGGTAGTTTTGCGCCATGCAGTAACGACTACCGTGTTCGGTCAGCGTTTCGATAATGACTGATACGTTAGCATCCTCTGGCTTCAGACGGAAAATTGACGCGCCGCCCATGCCATCGAGTGGTTTTAAGATGACGTCGCTGTGGTGCTGATGGAACGCACGCAGCCGATCGGCATTGCGAGTGACCAGCGTATCTGGCGTTAACTGCGGGAACCAGGCAGTGAACAGTTTCTCGTTACAATCGCGCAGGCTTTGCGGTTTGTTAACGATGAGCGTCCCTTTCTCTTCCGCTCGCTCCAGAATATAGGTAGCGTAGATGAATTCGGTGTCGAACGGCGGGTCTTTGCGCATCAACACTACATCTAATTCATGCAAGGCGATGTCCTGCATGGCACCGAAGTCATACCAATGGTTGTAATCGTATTGAACGCTCAGCGTGCGGGTGGTTGCCCGGGCTTCACCTGCGTGCAGGTAGAGGTCGCCCATCTCCATATAGTGCAGTTCCCAGCCACGACGCTGGGCTTCCTGCAACATCGCAAAGCTGGTGTCTTTCTTGATATTGATGGACGAAATCGGGTCCATCACGATACCGAGTTTTCTCATTATTCTCTCCTTTTACCCCAAATCGCCGAATCGCACCTGAAGCGCGGTGATTGCGGTGAGCGCGGTGGTTTCTGTACGCAGAACGCGAGGCCCCAGCAGGATATCAGTAAATCCCTGGGTTGCTGTCATGGCGATTTCGTCTGCTGATAATCCGCCTTCCGGGCCAATCAACAACCGGATGCGCGATACCGGCAACGGCAATGTATTGATGTGTTGCGATGCCCGCGGATGCAGGTTCAGTTTTAACCCATTGTCCGATTCCGCGCACCAGCTTTCCAACGTCTGGACTGGGCGAATATCCGGCACCCGGTTTCTGCCACACTGTTCGCAGGCTGCAATGGCGATTTTTTGCCACTGCGCGATTTTCTTCTCCAGCCGTTCACCATCCAGCTTGACGCCGCAACGTTCGGATAGCAGCGGAGTGATGATATTAACACCCAGTTCGATGGATTTTTGGATAGTGAATTCCATTTTTTCGCCACGCGACATCACCTGGCCCAGATGCAGGTGCAAGGGCGATTCCCGGTCTTCCGTTTGAGCGGCGGCATAACGGACCCGCACGTTTTTTTTCCCGGCCTGCACAATCTCGGCCTCGAAAACCTGATTACTGCCGTCAAACAGTTGCAGCGCCTGCCCGGCGCTCATGCGAAGGACTCGGCCCACATGGTTGGCGGCGTCTTCGCTCAGATCGGTTTCTCCCCCTTGTGGGGCAAGCGTATCGGGATGAAAAATGCGCGGTATTCGCATGAATAATCTGGCCTTAGGTGGTAGTTAATCGAAGGGGCAAAGCCTGACAGAGCCCGGCCACCGTTATAGCAACGGTGGCGACGGCGGCGCGTATTATAAGAGACAAGCCGTTATAGTAGGGAGCGGCATCAGGGCTGGCAAGCCTCTTGCACATAGGGGTTAGGGTTGCCTTGTATTGCTGCGATGCGTTTTTCACGGGTACATTCCCACGCGGTGACCGGGTATTGTTTGCTCCAGACATCAAACAGTTGGGTCTGCTGGCGGGACAGGTTCAGATGGTAGCGATCGCGCATATAGAAATAGGTGCGGGCGATAGCACCGCGTGCTCGTTCGGGCGGTTCCGCCAGTTGGTTTTTAAAATCAATCTTCATCTCGCACTGGCCATACTGACGCTCGCCACCATTCCACTGGCTGTACATGAAGTTGCCGCGATCGCCGTTCACTTCACCAATTGACGGTTGCAGGTTGTGCAGATCGGTTTCCATCTGACGGTAAATATCGTCTTTGGTGCAGTTCTTGCGGCCGCCGTCTTGCCAGCACTGGCGCTGATGACCAAATTGCCATGCAGGCACGACGTGTTCCCACTCAATACGATGGGCGCGGTTGGCGTCTTTGCGAACCTGATAGCCGCAGGAGGCCAGGTCCGGCGTCCCTTTTTTACCCTGCCAGTTGATGGTACAGCCGCAGTAGAAGGTACCGGGGGCATCCTGATGGATTTTCACGGCGGCGGCTTTGGCTTGCGTGAAATTATTGATGTTCTGACCGGCTACGGCTAGCGTTGTCAGGCCTGCGCCCAACACCACGAAAATGACAACATTGCGAAGCATATTCCAACGTCACCTGCAGGGTTAAAAACGGGCAGCGTACCTGAGGAAGACCGTACAGGCAAACCCAAAAAATACAGTGTTAAATGTCAGGTATTTTTGTTTAAACAGGTTTTGTTGCAAGAGCACGTAACCGTTCGCCGCAAGAGCGACAACGGTATTCTGATTCGCCCTTTATCACCCGGTTATGCCGACGCACAGTGAGCTCATGGCGGCGGCAGGCGCATTCATAAGGGAAGGTTTTCCCCTGGACTGATGCTGTCGCAAACTGATGGGTACGACGGGCGGGGACGTTCAACACGCTTTCCATCATCCAGCGCCATTGCTGACCATGTGGCGCAGTTTTACCAAAACGGGCGTAGACCAGCAGGTGCGCCAGTTCGTGCGGCACGACTTCGTCAATGAACGACTGCTGGTTTTCCAGTAATAACACCGGGTTGAGGCGGATTTCCCACTCTTTGAGCCAGGCGCTGCCCGCCGTGGAACCGCGTTGCTGGTAGTTGATGACTGGTTCAGGATAATTGCTGCCTAATACGGTATTGGCCTGCTGAAGTTTTTCTCGCAGACAACGCATGACCGCTTGTTGCAGGGCGATAGGAAGACGTGGTGTGTTCATGCTGGCAGCTTACGGGCTGGGCGAGCCGGATGCAATCATGGCTGTAGACACCATCATGCCCACAGGTTTCGGCAATAAAAAACGGCGAAGCTCTGCTTCGCCGTTAGCATGTCAGAAAAGTGGATTATTTCAGACCTGCGGCATCGCGCAGTTTTTCTGCCACGTCGGTTTTTTCCCACGGGAATTCTGCACGGCCAAAGTGACCGTAAGCTGCGGTCTTCTGGTAGATCGGATGCAGCAGATCCAGCATCTGAATCAAACCGTAAGGGCGCAGGTCGAAGAACTGACGAACCAAATCAACCAGGCGATCGCTGGAGACTTTCTCCGTACCGAAGGTTTCGACCATGATGGAGGTCGGTTCTGCAACGCCGATAGCGTAAGACACCTGGATCTCACAACGATCTGCCAGACCGGCGGCCACGATGTTTTTCGCGACATAACGGGCGGCGTAGGCAGCGGAACGGTCCACTTTGGACGGATCCTTACCGGAGAATGCACCACCACCGTGACGTGCGGCACCGCCGTAAGTATCAACAATGATTTTACGACCGGTCAGACCGCAGTCACCCATCGGGCCACCGATAACAAAACGGCCAGTCGGGTTGATGAAGTATTTGGTATTGGCAGAGAGCCATTCAGACGGCAGAACCGGCTTGATGATCTCTTCCATCACCGCTTCTTGCAGGTCTTTCTGTCCGATGGATTCTGAATGCTGGGTAGACAATACAACGGCGTCGATACCGACGATTTTGCCGTTGTCGTAAGCAAAGGTCACCTGGCTCTTGGCATCGGGACGCAGCCACGGCAGGGTGCCGTTTTTGCGCACTTCAGACTGACGTTGCACCAGACGGTGTGCATAGGTGATCGGTGCCGGCATCAGCACATCGGTTTCGTTGGTGGCGTAGCCGAACATCAGGCCCTGGTCACCCGCGCCTTGCTCCAGCGGGTCTTTACGGTCAACACCCTGATTGATGTCCGGAGATTGTTTGCCGATGGCGCTCAGTACTGCGCAAGAGTTGGCGTCAAAACCCATTTCTGAGTTGACGTAGCCAATTTCGCGGACGGTGCGACGTGTGATTTCTTCGATATCCACCCAGGCGCTGGTAGTGATTTCACCACCAACTAACACCATACCGGTTTTTACGTAAGTTTCGCAGGCAACCCGCGCTTTGGGGTCCTGCTCCAGAATCGCGTCAAGGACGGCGTCGGAAATCTGGTCAGCGATTTTATCAGGATGTCCTTCGGAGACCGACTCGGACGTAAAAAGGTGTTTAGCCATGAGTTTCTTTACCTTATAAGCTAAAGCCGTTAATCAATATAGACCCGGCATATTTCAAGCCGCAGGGGGCTTTCTTACTTGCTCGGCCCTTAATGAACCTCGTCCTGAAGGGCCAACGCGTTTTGTCCTGCACCCCGAATTATTTAGGGTATCAGTTAATCGGTATAGATGGATTAACATCTGGATGGCTATTCTAGGCCACACGATAGCCCCATGCCAGCAGTTTTTATACCGCGTCGATGGATTGAATATGTTCATCGGCCGTTTTTGCCAATGATAGGTTTTTTTACCATTTTCATTTTGCTTTTCCGGGGACGGATAGGTATAAACGGCGGGCGGTTTTGTTGTCCGTCATTCGGGGGCCTCAAAATGTGGCGCGACGCTTGTTCTGAGTGACCAGTTCTGAGTGACCAGCGAGTGCTGCGACAAGAGGCGTGCCGATACTGTTTGACCGTTTTCCTGATGGTTGTCGTGATAGCCTGACCGCATCATCTGCGGCGAGCGTGGAGGTGATAGGATTAATGATCCGTTGTTTATTGAGTGAGTTGCGCCTGCCGCGCTTTTCTTCTGACGCCGTTGCGTCACTGACTCAATCCTTTCCGCCATTTGCCCGAAGTTGCCTGTCCCGCAGCGCAACGCAGGACTCCCGAGCTGGCTAACCTGCTTTTTTCTCCGCGCCAGTGAATGCATGTGCGTTCTTCCTGGCGGTGTTTTCCCTGGTTTTCACCGACCCGAATCTCGGAGTCTGACATCGTGTTTTACACTAATAAGAGACATAAAACGACGGCATACTACTGCCCGTCGGTTTTTTCACTGCCAGCGACGCACGCTTTTGCTATGCCGCCGGTATTTGTTGCGGGAAAAAATGTGATTATTCATCTAGAAGTGGAAGAAGGGGATCGCCATGTCTGACGATATGATTCAACCGTACTCGTCAGCGGCGGGTAAACACGATCATCTGCGCTCCATGCAGGAGGTAGCCATGAATGACCGCGACGCCAGCGAGATGCTGAGAACCTATAATATTGCCTGGTGGGGTAATAATTACTACGACGTTAACGAGCTGGGTCACATCAGTGTGTGCCCGGATCCGGACGTGCCAGAGGCGCGTGTCGACCTGGCCAAACTGGTGAAAACCCGTCAGCAGGATAATCAGCGTCTGCCCGCGCTGTTCTGTTTCCCGCAGATTTTGCAACACCGCTTGCGTTCAATTAATGCCGCGTTCAAACGCGCGCGTGAGTCTTTCGGTTATGAAGGCGGCTATTTTCTGGTTTATCCCATCAAAGTTAACCAGCATCGCCGCGTCATTGAATCCCTGATCAATTCTGGTGAGCCGTTGGGGTTGGAAGCGGGCTCCAAAGCGGAATTGATGGCGGTATTGGGCCATGCGGGTATGACTCGCACCGTTATCGTCTGTAACGGTTATAAAGACCGTGAATATATCCGACTGGCCTTGATCGGCGAAAAGCTGGGTCACAAGGTCTATCTGGTCATTGAAAAGATGTCGGAAATCAAGCTGGTGCTGGAAGAGGCCGAGCGTCTGAACGTGGTACCGCGTTTGGGGGTGCGTGCGCGTCTGGCATCGCAGGGTTCCGGCAAATGGCAGTCGAGCGGTGGTGAAAAGTCCAAGTTCGGCCTGGCTGCGACACAGGTACTGCAACTGGTGGAACTGCTGCGCAACGCCAACCGTCTCGATAGCCTGCAACTGCTGCATTTCCACCTGGGTTCACAGCTGGCGAACATTCGTGATATCGCCACCGGCGTGCGTGAATCAGCGCGTTTTTACGTTGAACTGCATAAACTGGGCGTTAACATTCAGTGTTTTGACGTAGGTGGTGGATTGGGCGTTGATTACGAAGGCACCCGTTCGCAGTCTGACTGTTCGGTCAATTACGGCCTGAACGAATACGCTAACAACGTTATCTGGGGGATTGGCGACGCCTGTAATGAATATGGCTTGCCGCATCCGATGGTGATAACCGAGTCCGGGCGTGCGGTGACCGCGCATCACACCGTGCTGGTATCCAATATCATCGGGGTAGAGCGTAACGAATTCAGCGAGCCGACGGCACCGGATGAAGACGCACCGCGTGCGCTGGAAAGCCTGTGGAGCACCTGGCAGGAAATTCAGGAGCCGGGCAACCGCCGTTCGCTGCGTGAATGGCTGCACGACAGCCAGATGGACCTGAATGATGTCCACACCCAGTATACCCACGGTATGCTGGATTTGACCCAGCGCGCACAGGCGGAACAGCTCTATCTGAATATCTGCCAGCGCCTTCAGCAGCAGCTTGATCCGAGTAACCGCGCGCACCGGCCGATTATTGATGAACTGCAGGAGCGCATGGCGGATAAGCTGTATGTCAACTTCTCGCTGTTCCAGTCGATGCCAGATGCCTGGGGGATCGATCAGTTATTCCCGGTGTTACCGCTCGAAGGGTTGGACAAGCCACCGCAGCGTCGTGCGGTACTGCTGGATATCACCTGCGATTCTGACGGTACTATCGATCACTATGTGGATGGCGATGGCGTTGCTACAACGATGCCGATGCCGCCTTACGACCCGGAAAACCCACCGTTGCTGGGGTTTTTCATGGTGGGGGCGTATCAGGAAATCCTCGGCAATATGCACAACCTGTTTGGTGATACGTCGACAGTGGATGTGTTTGTATTCCAGGATGGGACGGTTGAGCTGGAAGAGTCGGATGAAGGTAACACCGTGGCCGATATGCTGGAATATGTGCAGCTTGACCCGGATGTGTTGATGTCTCGCTTTCGCGATCAGGTGAAGGGAGCCAATCTGGCGCCGGAACTGCAGGCACAGTTCCTTGATGAGTTTGAAACCGGGTTATACGGTTATACTTATCTGGAAGACGAGTAATCTCTCGTCAGAAAAGGTTGAGTGCTGATAAGGCACTCAACCTTTTTCTTTTTCGGGCGTGACAGCCATACTGAGTGCTGTACGGTATGTCTGTGTTTATTACACAGTACGTCAGTTTTTTATTAAACAGCACGTCTGGTTTTGTGTAGTACTGCGTGTAGTAAGGCGGATTGACGCTTTCCGGTTAGCATGCCGTTTTGTGTGTGCGGCCTACCAACACTTTGATGACAACGTTGTGGCGCAACGTCGATACCAGCATCGGGTATCGCCTGCGCTTTTCCTATTTGATGACAGGAAGGATATATGTCTGATCTCAATCGTCAGCGGTTATTTTTTACCAGCTGCTTTTCTTATGCGCTGACCGGTGCGCTGGTTATCGTCACTGGCATGGTCATGGGCGATATCGCCCAGTACTTCAATGTCCCGATAGCTAATATGAGTAATACCTTTACGTTTCTGAATGCCGGTATTTTGCTGTCCATTTTTCTGAATGTCTGGCTGATGGATATTTTCCCGCTGAAGAAACAGCTGGTCTTCGGTTTTATACTGATTGTCCTGTCGGTCGCCGGGTTGTTTGTGGGTAAATCGCTGGCGGTATTTTCTGCCTGTATGTTTACGCTGGGCGTGGTTAGCGGCATCACCATGTCGATCGGCACCTTTCTGATTACCCAGCTCTACTCCGGGCGTCAGCGTGGTGCACGCTTGTTGTTTACCGATTCCTTTTTCAGTATGGCCGGTATGATTTTCCCGATTGTGGCGGCGGCGTTGTTGTCCCGTCATTTCGGCTGGTACTGGATTTACGCTTGTATCGGTCTGTTGTACGTGGCGATTCTGGTTCTGACACTGCTGTCTGATTTTCCCGCTATCGGCACGGAAAAAGCCAACACCCAGAGCGCGCCTGTCGAGGCGGAAAAATGGGGCATGGGCGTGGTATTCCTGTCTATTGCGGCGCTGTGCTATATCCTGGGACAACTGGCATTTATTCAGTGGGTGCCTGAATACGTGACCAAATCCTTTGGTATGAGCATTGGCGATGCCGGGGAACTGGTCAGTAGCTTCTGGACGTCGTACATGATTGGTATGTGGGTGTTCAGCTTTGTGCTTAAGTTCTTCGACTTGCAGCGCGTAGTAACTGTTCTGGCTGTGCTGGCTACCGGGGCGATGTACCTGTTTGTCAGCAGCGAACAGCCTCATTTGCTGAAATACTTCATTTTTGGTCTGGGCTTCATTTCCAGCGCTATCTATACCACGCTGATTACTCTGGGCTCCCAGCAGACCAAGGTGCCGTCGCCGAAGCTGGTAAACTTCATTCTGACCTGCGGAACGGTGGGGACGATGCTGACCTTTATCGTCACTGGGCCGATCGTGCAGCACTTCGGCGTACATGCTGCGCTGGTGACCGCGAACGGGCTCTATTTTGTGGTATTCGTCATGTGCTTCCTGTTAGGGATGGTGACCCGTCACCGTTTGCATGGGCATGAGGCTGCTGCGCATTAATCGGCACTGACTTACCGTCGCGGATATTTTTCGCTAATGAGCCACATTACAAAGGCATCCTGACTGGATGCCTTTTTTATCGGCGCCTCTTCAAAGAAGGCCGTGCAGATGACATCTCGGTGGTGTTATGGTGGCGAAAACGGGCGGGCGTAAACAGGTAAAGCTGCTACATCGTGTGAGCTAAGGCAGATAAAACCGCCCTGATGAAAAGGAAAGCCTGCTATACGGTCTGCATGTCAGCAGATTCGTGCGTTTTTTCCGCTTGCTGTTCCATGTGCAATCGGCTGGGTTTTCATGTACATTTGTGAATATCTTTTCTTTGCCTTTTTGAGATAACACATTGATTCATATGTGTTATGTTCGACAGGCAACTGTTCAATCCGATCTGGAGTAAAGCATGTCCTCTCGTAAAGAACTTGCCAATGCTATCCGTGCGTTGAGTATGGATGGCGTGCAGAAGGCCAAATCTGGTCATCCTGGCGCACCAATGGGTATGGCTGATATCGCTGAAGTCCTGTGGCGTGACCATCTGAACCATAACCCGGCCAACCCGCACTGGGCTAACCGCGATCGCTTCGTGCTGTCCAACGGTCATGCCTCCATGCTGATCTACAGCCTGTTGCATCTGACGGGTTATGATTTGCCGATTGAAGAACTGAAAAACTTCCGTCAGTTGCATTCCAGAACGCCGGGTCACCCGGAAGTGGGTTATACACCGGGCGTGGAAACCACCACTGGGCCGTTGGGGCAGGGTATCGCTAACGCGGTCGGTATGGCGATTGCCGAACGTACGCTGGCTGCACAGTTTAACCGTCCGGGACATGACATCGTTGACCACCACACCTATGTCTTCCTGGGTGATGGTTGCATGATGGAAGGGATCTCACATGAGGTCTGTTCACTGGCGGGTACCCTGAAGCTGGGTAAACTGGTTGCGTTCTACGATGACAACGGTATTTCCATCGATGGCCACATTGAAGGCTGGTTCACGGATGATACCGCTGCCCGCTTTGAATCCTATGGCTGGCACGTGATTCGTGGCATTGATGGTCATGATGCTGATGCCATCCAACGCGCTATCAAAGAAGCGCAGAGCGTCACTGACAAACCGTCGCTGCTGCTGTGCAAAACCGTGATTGGTTTCGGTTCTCCGAACAAAGCCGGTACCCATGATTCCCACGGCGCACCGTTGGGTGATGCCGAAGTGGCTGCGACCCGCGAGCAATTGGGCTGGAAATACGGTCCGTTTGAAATCCCGGCTGATATCTATGCCGCCTGGGATGCTCGCAAAGCTGGTGAAAGCAAAGAAGCGGCCTGGCAACAGGCGTTCAATGCCTATGCCAGCGCCTATCCGGAACTGGCTGCTGAATTCACTCGTCGCGTGAACGGCGAACTGCCGGCTAACTGGCAGGCCGAGTCGACTAAAGTGGTCGAACAACTGCAGGCTAACCCGGCCAAGATCGCCAGCCGTAAAGCCTCGCAGAATGCGCTGGAAGCCTATGGCAAGCTGCTGCCGGAATTTCTGGGCGGTTCTGCCGACCTAGCGCCGAGCAACCTGACGATTTGGTCTGGTTCTAAAGCGCTGAATGAAGACCCGGCTGGTAACTACATCCACTATGGGGTGCGCGAATTTGGCATGACTGCCATTGCCAACGGTATTTCGCTGCACGGCGGTTTTGTACCGTACACCGCGACGTTCCTGATGTTCGTGGAATACGCCCGTAATGCGGTGCGTATGGCAGCACTGATGAAAGTGCGCAGCATCTATGTCTACACCCATGACTCCATCGGTCTGGGTGAAGATGGCCCGACCCATCAGCCGGTAGAACAACTGGCCAGCCTGCGTGTTACGCCAAACATGAGTACCTGGCGCCCGGCGGATCAGGTTGAAACTGCGGTAGCCTGGAAATACGCCATTGAGCGTAAAGACGGCCCGACAGCGTTGATTCTGTCTCGTCAGAATCTGGCGCAGCAGGAACGTACCGCTCAGCAGTTGGCTGATGTCGCTAAAGGCGCTTACGTGCTGAAAGACAGCGGCGGCCAGCCGCAGCTGATTCTTATCGCTACCGGTTCTGAAGTCGAACTGGCGGTTGCTGCCTGGCAGAAACTGAGCGAAGAAGGCGTTAAAGCGCGCGTGGTGTCCATGCCGTCTACCGATGCATTCGACAAACAGGATGCGGCCTATCGTGAAGCGGTGCTGCCGTCTGCCGTGAGCGCCCGTGTGGCGATCGAAGCGGGTATTGCTGACTACTGGTACAAGTATGTTGGCCTCAATGGCGCAATTGTTGGTATGGAAAGCTTTGGCGAATCCGCACCGGCAGAAAAACTGTTCGACGTATTTGGCTTCACTACCGATAACGTGGTGGCGAAGGCGAAAGCGCTGCTGAAATAACGCTGTTCTGCAGTTAGTGATTCTTGTAAGGCCGGGATGGTTTCCCGGCCTTTTTTGATCCCGCTAGTCTGGGGTTAACATCTGAGTTGAACAAACTGTGCGGTAATTATTTGACGCGGATCACTCTTCTGGCATCCTCCCTGCCGCCATATTTCTTTTGTCAGGCAATTCGTTTATGCTAGCTGAAGCGTTTCAGTTGTTGGTGTGACAGCGTTTGGCAACAAAGTTATACAGCGGGCTTTACGTGGTGACAGGACCTGTGCAACAAGCGGTTTATACCCCAATAATTCGAGTAGCGCAGCCAACGCACCCGCAACTTGAAGTATGACGGGTATATTTCTGACGACGTACTGATTATCCTATAAGGCGCAATGCTTTTATCACTACACAGGGAATTTCATGACAATCCGTATTGCGATAAATGGCTTTGGTCGTATAGGTCGCAGTGTTCTGCGTGCGTTGTATGAATCCGGTCGGAGAGCCGAAATTACGGTGGTAGCGATCAATGAGCTGGCCAATGCCGAAGGGATTGCCCATCTGCTCAAGTACGATAGCAGTCATGGCCGTTTTTCGTGGGATGTCCGTCAGGAGTGCGCTCGCTTATCGGTAGGGGATGACACTATTCGCCTGTTGCATGAGTCGGATCTCCGCTCTTTGCCGTGGGGCGAGCTGGGTGTCGATATCGTGCTGGATTGCAGCGGTGTGTACGGTAGCCGCGCCGATGGTGAAGCCCATCTGGCGGCAGGTGCGAAAAAAGTGCTGTTTTCCCATCCCGGAGCACCAGATCTTGATGCCACCATTGTGTATGGCGTTAATCATCAGGATCTACACTCGGCTCACCGTCTGGTATCCAACGCCTCCTGCACCACCAACTGTATTATTCCGATTATTAAACTGCTGGACGATGCGTATGGCATCGAGAGCGGTACCGTGACGACGATCCATGCGTCGATGAACGACCAGCCGGTGATCGATGCGTATCACCATGACCTGCGGCGTACCCGTGCCGCCAGTCAGTCGATCATCCCGGTGGATACCAAACTGGCGGTGGGTATTACCCGTTTCTTTCCGAAATTCGAAGATCGCTTTGAGGCGATTTCAGTGCGGGTGCCGACGATTAATGTCACGGCCATTGATCTTAGCGTCAGCGTGAAAAACGCGGTAAACGTAAGTGAAATCAATACGCTGTTTCGCCAGTCAGCGCAGAATACATTTCGTGGTATAGTTGATTATACCGATTTGCCGTTGGTCTCAGTGGACTTCAACCACGACCCGCATAGCGCGATAGTGGATGGGACGCAAACCCGGGTCAGCGGAGGGCATCTGATCAAGACGCTGGTCTGGTGCGATAACGAATGGGGCTTTGCCAATCGGATGTTGGATACAACATGGGCGATGGCGGCCTGCGGTTTCTGATAGGCGGTGCCGGGAAACCGACACCTCACTCAAGCAACTTTAAAGAGAATCAACAAGAGGATTCACCATGGCTGTAATTAAGATGACCGACCTGGATTTGGCTGGCAAACGCGTGCTGATCCGTGCGGATCTGAACGTGCCGGTTAAAGATGGCAAAGTGACGTCTGACGCCCGCATCCGCGCATCCCTGCCGACCATTGAAATCGCCCTGAAGCAAGGTGCCCGCGTGATGGTGACATCCCATCTGGGCCGCCCGACCGAAGGCGAGTACAACGAAGAATTCTCCCTGCTGCCGGTAGTGAACTACCTGAAAGACCATCTGTCTGCGCCGGTGCGTCTGGCGAAAGATTACCTGGACGGCGTTGATGTGGCCGAAGGTGAGCTGGTTGTACTGGAAAACGTCCGCTTCAACAAGGGCGAGAAGAAAGACGACGAAGTGCTGTCCAAAAAATACGCCGCACTGTGCGATGTGTTTGTGATGGATGCGTTCGGTACTGCACACCGTGCGCAGGCTTCAACCCACGGTGTCGGCAAATTCGCCCCGATCGCCTGTGCCGGCCCGCTGCTGTCTGATGAACTGGAAGCACTGGGTAAAGCATTGAGTAACCCGGCTCGTCCGATGGTGGCTATCGTCGGTGGTTCCAAAGTGTCTACCAAGCTGACCGTGCTGGATTCACTGTCTAAAATTGCTGACCAACTGATCGTCGGTGGCGGTATCGCCAATACCTTCGTTGCCGCTCAAGGCCATAACGTCGGTAAATCGCTGTACGAAGCGGAACTGATTCCAGAAGCGAAGAAACTGCTGGAAACCTGCGATATTCCGGTACCGAGCGATGTACGTGTTGCAACAGAATTCTCCGAAACTGCCAGCGCGACGTTGAAATCCGTGACTGCCATTAAAGATGATGAACAGATTCTGGACCTGGGCGACGTTTCTGCTGAACGTCTGGCTGACATCCTGAAAAACGCCAAGACGATTCTGTGGAACGGCCCGGTTGGTGTATTCGAATTCCCGAACTTCCGTAAAGGGACGGAGATTGTGGCGAATGCTATCGCCAACAGCGATGCCTTCTCTATCGCAGGCGGCGGTGATACGCTGGCGGCAATCGATCTGTTCGGCATTGCCGACAAGATCTCCTATATTTCTACCGGCGGCGGCGCTTTCCTGGAGTTTGTGGAAGGCAAAAAACTGCCTGCAGTGGTGATGCTGGAAGAACGCGCTCGTCAGTAAGCGTTTTTCGTCAGTCATTTGAGGTGGGAGAATATCTCGCCTCCTGGTAACCCGGTGACAGCCGGGCTACCGGTAGCAATACCAGCAGCAATAAATGGTAGTCATGTCGGCAGTCACGGTATTGCCGACGATAATGCAGTAACAGACAAATCTCTAACCCTCCACGGCCAACGAAACAGGACACGTGACATGTCTAAAATCTTTGATTTCGTAAAACCTGGTGTCATCACTGGTGATGACGTTCAGAAAGTATTCGCCATTGCCAAAGAAAATAACTTTGCACTGCCGGCGGTTAACTGTGTCGGTACCGACTCCATTAACGCCGTTCTTGAAGCCGCAGCCAAAGTGCGCGCGCCGGTAATCGTTCAGTTCTCCAACGGCGGTGCTGCATTTACTGCCGGTAAAGGCCTGAAAGCTGAAGGTCAGCAGGCGGCAATTCTGGGTGCGATTTCTGGTGCTCATCATGTACACCAGATGGCAGAGCACTATGGTATTCCGGTGATTTTGCACACCGACCATTGCGCGAAGAAACTGCTGCCATGGCTTGACGGTCTGCTGGATGCGGGTGAGAAACACTACGCCGCGACCGGTAAACCGCTGTTCTCTTCCCACATGATCGACCTGTCGGAAGAATCGCTGGAAGAAAACATCGAGATTTGCAGCAAGTATCTGGCGCGTATGGCCAAACTGGACATGACGCTTGAAATCGAACTGGGCTGCACCGGTGGTGAAGAAGACGGTGTGGACAATAGCCATCTGGACAACTCTGCGCTGTATACCCAGCCGGAAGATGTGGCGTATGCCTACGAAAAACTGAACGCTATCAGCCCTCGTTTCACCATCGCGGCCTCCTTCGGTAACGTACACGGCGTGTATAAGCCGGGTAACGTGCAACTGACGCCGAAAATCCTGCGTAACTCTCAGGAATATGTCTCCAAGAAATTCAACCTGCCGCACAACAGCCTGGACTTCGTGTTCCACGGCGGTTCCGGTTCTTCCGCAGCAGAAATCGCCGAAGCAGTCAGCTACGGTGTGGTGAAGATGAATATCGATACCGACACCCAGTGGGCGACTTGGGAAGGCATCCTGAATTACTACAAGAAAAACGAAGGCTATCTGCAGGGCCAACTGGGTAACCCGGAAGGTGACGACAAGCCGAACAAGAAATACTATGACCCGCGTGTCTGGCTGCGTGCCGGTCAGGTGAGCATGGTGGCGCGTCTGGAACAAGCGTTTAAAGAACTGAACGCGGTTGACGTGCTGTAATTATCAAACCGGTTGTTATGATTGAACCGGTTGTAATTATCGACGTAATAATTTGACTAAGGCTCCTGCGGGAGCCTTAATTTTATCTGCATACCGATAATGCAAATGATGCTAACAGGAGCGAAAAAATGGAAGAACTCAACGTAGCTGAAAGCATGGGGCGCCTGCAGAGCTGGCTGGTGAATAATCAACACATTCTGTTGCAGTATGCGGTGAACATCGTCGCCTCCCTGGTGATTCTGTGTGTTGGGATGCTGATTGCCCGCATGATGTCGAACACGCTAAACCGGCTGATGGTCACTCGTGGTATTGACGTCACGGTGGCGGATTTTTTGTCTGCACTGGTGCGCTACGGCATTATCGCTTTCACACTGATAGCGGCGCTAAGTCGGGTGGGGGTGCAAACCACATCGGTCATTGCGGTGTTGGGTGCCGCCGGTCTGGCAGTTGGTCTGGCTTTACAAGGTTCGCTGTCGAATTTTGCTGCTGGGGTACTGCTGGTGATGTTCCGGCCGTTTCGCACCGGGGAGTCGGTGGATTTTGGCGGTATTGCGGGCACGGTGACTCAGGTGCAAATTTTTTCCACCACGCTGCTGACAGCCGATGGCAAAGTCATCGTGGTGCCAAATGGCAAAGTTATCGCTGGGAATATTATCAACAGTTCCCGTGAGCCGAATCGTCGTACTGAAATTATTGTTGGTGTGGCCTATGACGCGGATATCGATGTGGTGAAAAACGTGCTGGGCGCTATCGTCGCGGCGGATAACCGTATCCTGCATGACAATGGTGTCACTATTCGGCTCAATGAGCTGGGGCCGTCTTCGCTTAACTTTGTGGTGCGGGTGTGGACCAGTAATGGCGATGCGGCGGCAGTGTATTGGGATCTGCTGGAGAACTTCAAACGGGCGTTGGATGAGCACCGTATCGGTATTCCGTATCCACAGATGGATGTGCATCTGCACCCTACGCCGTCAGCCCAGACGGGGTCGCAGGGCGCGCCGACACTGTAGTTTTTCATGCGAATTTATGCCTGCGGTTGTTGTCTGTAGCGGAGAGTGAGCTATTTCCTCTATTGCATCGCATAACATGCTGTTTCATGATGGTCTTTGTCCCGGCAGAGGTGGATGTCCTGGCGGGCGTAATGAGAGGAAGATCAGACGTGATAAATGAACATAGCATTGATGACGAGGGGAAGGCGGAAAAGCCGCTGGGAAGTCAAAGCCTGTTTCGCGGTTTACAGTTGATCGAAATACTTAGCGACTATCCCAACGGGTGCCCGTTGGCGCGGATTGCTGAGTTGTCCGGCATGAATAAAAGCACCGTCCATCGCTTGTTGCAAGGTCTGGCCGGGTGTGGTTACGTGGTGCCTGCACGTCAGCCAGGCAGTTATCGACTGACCACCAAGTTTATTGCTATCGGCCAGAAGGCGCTCTCGTCGTTAAATGTGTTGCACGTAGCGGCACCGCACCTTGAGGCGTTGAACCTGACGGTAGGTGAGACCGTTAACTTCTCAACGCGTGAAGATGACCACGCGATTCTGATTTATAAGCTGGAACCGACTACAGGCATGATGCGTACCCGCGCTTACATCGGCCAGCATATGCCTTTGCACAGTTCGGCGATGGGGAAGATTTTCATGGCCTACGGCGCGGAGGATTACCCAGCAGAATACTGGCGGACCCATCAGAACAGTATTTATCCTCTGACTGATAACACCATCGTTGAGCTTCCCGTCATGCAACAGGAACTCGCGGAAATTCGCCGCCAGGGGTTGGCGATGGACCGGGAAGAGAATGAATTGGGGGTTTCCTGTATTTCTGCGCCGGTGTTTGATATTCAGCATCGGGTGGCCTATGCCGTTTCCATTTCGCTGTCGATGGCGCGTTTGCAACAGATGGGGATTGATACGCTGGTTGACCCCTTACGGGAAACCGCCCGCAATATTTCCCTTGAGTTAGGATTTACACCGCCTGCGGCGTGAGCAGGCGTCTGGCATTGGGTTCCTCGATGCTTAGCCGGTATTCGAGCATTCATCTATCCAGACATTCACCTATTCAGACATTCGCCTATAGTGAATAAAGCCTGCCCCGGGTAGGCTTCGTCATTCACTCACGCGCAAAGGAGATACTGTGAAGCTGAACGTTCTGGTTTTGACTATGCTACTCGGTTTGTCGTCACTGACGGCACAGGCCGGTAATGAGTTGCCCAGCGGGCCACACATTGTGACTTCCGGTACGGCGAGTGTGGATGCAACGCCGGATATCGCCCGGCTGGCGATAGAAGTTAGCGTGTCCTCCAAAGACGTGGCCGACGCCAAAAAGCAGGTGGATGATCGTGTCGCGCAATACTTTGCTTTTCTCGATAAAAACGGTATCGACAAGAAAGATATCAACGCGGCCAATTTGCGCACCCAACCGGAGTACGATTACCTGAAGAACGGCGGCTCGGTCCTGAAAGGGTACCGTGCGGTGCGGCAGGTGGAAGTGACGTTGCGTCAGTTGGATAAGCTCAATGAACTGCTGGATGGTGCGCTCAAATCGGGTCTTAACGAGATCCGGGCGGTGGAGCTGGGGGTGTCTAACCCCGATACCTACCGTGAACAGGCGCGTAAAAAAGCGATAGAGCAGGCGACATTACAGGCGCAGTCGTTGGCCTCTGGGTTTAACGCTACGCTGGGGCCGGTTTACAGTATTCGTTACCATGTTGCCAACTACCAGCCGATACCGGCCGCGCGTATGTTCAAAACCACCAATATGGCGGCGCAAAGCGAGGTGTCGCAAACCTACGAACAGCAGACTATCCACTTTGATGATCAGGTGGATGTGGTGTTTGAATTACAGCGAGCGCCCTGAGGGCGCCGCGTAAGCGAGTCAGCCTGACGAATCAGGATTGACGCAGCACCTGACGTCCGTGCGTGAGCAGGGCGTCGGTCACCTGCCGCATCATTCTGCTTTCCGGCGCGAAACGATGCCAGTACAGCATACGGCGCTGGCATAGCCCCGGTGTCAGGTCGATAAGCTCGCCATTCGCCAGTTCGCGTTCGATCTGCAAATGGGGGATCATACAGCAGGTGGTGCCCTGGCGGGCGAGCTGCACGAAAGCTTCAGATGAGTTAACGATGTGGCAGGGTACGCTACCCGGCGGCAGGTCGAAATTTTGCTGCAAAAATGCCTGATGCATATCATCCAAATGGTCAAACGCCACCACTGGCGCACGCAGCAGTGCAGAACGCGTTACCCCGTTAGGAAAGTAGCGATTGGCGAAGCCTGGCGAGGCGACGAACAGATAATCCAGCGCGCCCAGTTTATCCACCAGACAGCTTGGCAGCGGCTGTGGCTGAATACTCACGGCCCCCACCACTTCACCCCGGCGCAGGCGCTCCTGGGTTCGGGTTTCATCTTCCACCTGCAAATTCAACCTGATGGGGGAGTCCACCAGTACAGGTTGCAGGGCGGGTAACAGCCAGGTCGCCAGACTGTCGGCGTTGACCGCCAGAGACAGCAAGAGTGGGGTTTCATTGCTGTTTTCATTGCCCAGCCACTCTTCTTCCAGTAATTCCACCTGATGCAGCAAGGCCAGCAACTTCTGCCCTTGTTCGGTCGGACGCGGCGGAATCGTTCTTACCAGTAGTGGCTGGCCGAACAGGTTCTCCAACTGTTTGATGCGTTGCGAGACGGCGGACTGCGTAATACAGAGTTTTTGTGCGGCGCGCTCAAAGCCACGCTCACGGATCACGGCGTCCAGCGCCTGAAGCGTGCGATAGTCCGGGCGTTTCATGAAGGTGAAGATTCCTTTGCGTAAAAACTATATTTGGCAATATGCCACATTTTTGTGAGGTATCGCCGAAAAAAATCGCCCGGCCTGCCGCCGTGAGACTGAAATATTACCGTACCTGACAGGCAGGGCTCTCCTTTTGACTATGGCATGCCCTATAATACGCACACGTTTTCGTAGCTACAGGCATAAGCACATCATGACGCAGGATGAACTGAAAAAAGCCGTTGGTTGGGCCGCACTCGACTATGTTCGCCCCGGTACTATCGTTGGCGTGGGAACCGGCTCTACCGCCGCTCACTTTATTGACGCACTGGGGTCTATCAAGCATCAAATTGAAGGTGCGGTTTCAAGCTCTGACGCTTCTACCGCCAAGCTCAAAAGTCTGGGGATTCCGGTTTTTGACTGTAATGATGTGGACGTGCTTGATGTCTACGTCGACGGCGCTGATGAAATCAATCCACACATGCAGATGATCAAAGGCGGCGGTGCCGCATTGACTCGGGAAAAAATCGTGGCGGCGATCGCGCGTCAGTTCGTGTGTATCGTCGATGCGTCCAAACAGGTTGATGTGCTGGGGCGTTTCCCGTTGCCGGTGGAAGTTATCCCGATGGCGCGCGCTTATGTGGCCCGTGAACTGGTCAAACTGGGTGGTCAGCCGGTGTATCGTGATGGGGTTATCACTGACAACGGCAACATTATTCTGGATGTGCACAATATGGATCTGTCGGATGCGGTGGCGATGGAAAATCGCATCAATAGTCTGGCTGGCGTGGTAACGGCGGGGTTGTTTGCTAACCGCGGTGCGGATGTCGCGCTGGTGGGGACCGCCGATGGGGTGAAAACCGTTCGCCTGAAATAAGTCATTCCTGACGCAACCTATTCTGGCCACAACAGTGTCGAAGCAATTCCACTGAAAGTGTGCCATGAAAGAGTGCCATTGTTGTTATCTCTCGCAGAGGTCCGGCCACGTTAACGGCGGCCGGATTTTTTTACCTAAAAAATCCGACTTTCTCTAACGGCTCATTTTTGGTACTTAATATCAGTTTTTCTTATTTCGCATCATCCCTGTCTGGTCTTGCTGGGGGTTGGCAGTATTTTTTGCCATGAAATCACCGACGGGTGGGGGTAAGAAAAAACGCGAAGGCAATCGTTTGTATTGCCGCCTGCGTATTTTTTGTTATGTTTGCACAGACCGGTTTGCAAACCGTCATATCTGAAGTCTGAAAATAAGGTCGGGAAATGGCAAAGGTATCACTGGAAAAAGATAAGATTAAGTTCCTGCTGCTGGAGGGGGTACACCCGAATGCGCTGGAGAATCTGCGTGCAGCAGGTTACACCAATATTGAATACCATAAAGGGGCGCTTGACCCGGAAGCGCTGAAAGCGTCGATTCGTGACGCGCACTTTGTGGGGATTCGATCGCGTACGCATCTGACGGAAGACATTTTCGCAGCCGCTGAAAAACTGGTGGCTGTGGGTTGTTTTTGTATCGGCACGAATCAGGTTGAGCTGTCGGCTGCAACCAAACGTGGCATCCCGGTCTTCAACGCACCTTTTTCCAATACTCGCTCCGTAGCCGAAATGGTTATCGGTGAACTGCTGCTGTTGTTGCGCGGCATTCCGACTGCTAACGCTAAAGCGCATCGTGGTATCTGGCACAAACAGGCGGTTGGCTGCTTTGAGGCTCGCGGTAAGAAGCTCGGTATCATTGGTTATGGTCACATCGGTACCCAACTTGGGATCCTGGCTGAAAGCCTGGGGATGCATGTCTATTTCTACGATATCGAAAGCAAATTGCCGTTGGGGAATGCCCAGCAGGTTCGCCATTTGTCTGAACTGCTGAATATGAGTGATGTGGTCAGTCTGCATGTGCCGGAAACCGACAGTACCCAGAATATGATCGGCGCCAACGAACTAGCATTGATGAAGCCAGGTTCGATTTTGATCAACGCATCACGCGGTACCGTGGTCGATATTCCGGCATTGAGCGACGCTCTTGCCAATAAGCACCTTTCTGGTGCGGCTATCGACGTGTTCCCGCAGGAACCGGCAACCAACAGTGACCCGTTCCTGTCGCCGCTGTGCGAATTCGATAACGTGATCCTGACACCGCATATTGGTGGTTCGACGGAAGAAGCGCAGGAGAATATTGGTATCGAGGTTGCCGGGAAACTGGTGAAATACTCTGATAACGGTTCTACCTTGTCTGCTGTCAACTTCCCGGAAGTATCGTTGCCGACGCACAGCGATCGTGCCAGCCGTCTGCTGCACATCCATGAAAACCGTCCGGGTATCATGACGCAGATTAACAACATCTTTGCTGAGCAGGGCATTAACATTGCCGCACAGTATCTGCAGACCAGCCCGACCATCGGTTATGTGGTTATCGATGTGGAAACGGACGGTGCTGATACCGCGCTGCAACTGATGAAATCTATCCCCGGCACTATTCGTGCCCGCTTGCTGTACTAAGTAGCGAGTAGCAAGTCGGTGGTAGCCGACGGCATATTGCGTGGATGAAAAAGCCAGCCCGGCGGGCTGGCTTTTTTATGCTGACGCTGTCACTGGTGATTTGCACTCACAGTGTGATGACGAGCTTACCGCGCATATGGCCGTTCAGTAGGGTTTCGTGGGCCTGCTTGAGTGTTTCTGGTGTTAATCCGTTCAGGGTCTGGCTAAGGGTGCCCTGCAAGAGACCGTTATCCACCAGTTGCGCCACCTCATGCAGAATTTCTCCCTGACGAGCTATGTCCGGTGTGGTAAACATGCTGCGGGTAAACATGAACTCCCAGTGCAGCGCCGCGCTTTTTAACTTCAGTGCGTTTTGATCTAAAGGACGGGTATTTTCCACGATGGTACAGATATGTCCCATCGGGGCGATTAACTGACTGATGGCATCCCAATGACCGTCAGTGTCATTCAGGCAGAAAATGTAATCTACGTGCTCAATATTCTGCTTTTTCAGGTCATCAGCCAGATGGCGATAATCCACCACCAGATGTGCGCCACGGTCGCGGCACCATTGTGCTGAGTCGGGACGAGACGCCGTCGCGATGACGGTCACCTCGCTGCGTTGTGCCGCCAGTGAAATTGCCAGTGAACCGACGCCGCCAGCGCCGCCGATGATCAGCAGCGTTTTGCCTTTAGCCGCATGCTGAATATTCAGATGTTCAAATAGCCCTTCCCAGGCGGTCAGTGCTGTCAACGGCAAGGCGGCCGCTTCAGCCCAATTCAGTGAGGCGGGTTTGTGCGCGGCGATGCGGGCATCGACTAACTGATGGGTGCTGTTGCTGCCTGGGCGCGTAATATCACCGGCGTACCAGACTTCATCTCCGACGTTGAAGTTGCTGACACCTGAGCCGGTTTTTATCACGACGCCACTGGCATCCCACCCCAGAATGCGCGGATGTTGCAGACCGTTTCGACGTAATCCTGCGTGTACTTTGGTATCCACCGGATTAACCGACACCGCTTTTACGGCTACCAACAGGTCATACTCACCGGGCTGTGGTAATTCGGTCGTGATTTCTACGAAATTATCAGGAGAGCTGGGGTCAACGGCGATTGCTTTTACTGTCATGATCAATGTTTCCATCGTTGCGTGTTGGATGTAACGACAGTGTAGAACCCGTCGATAGTACTGATAAGATGGACAATCACTAACGACGTGTTCGACTGAGAAGAACAATCATGTTCAGACAATTGCAGGATATGGCGC
Source organism: Dickeya ananatis (assembly GCF_019464615.1). Classification (NCBI taxonomy): domain Bacteria; kingdom Pseudomonadati; phylum Pseudomonadota; class Gammaproteobacteria; order Enterobacterales; family Pectobacteriaceae; genus Dickeya; species Dickeya ananatis. Next base: position 110,258 of record NZ_CP040816.1, read on the forward strand.
TGTTCGCCCTGGTGGCTGAATGCGGCAGTTTTACCGAAGCGGCCAGGCAGGCTGGGATGGCCAAGTCGAGTCTCAGTTTACGAGTCAGTCAATTAGAGCAATCGTTGGGGTTACGGTTGTTCAATCGAACGACTCGCAAGCTGAACCTCACCTTTGCGGGGGAACGCTATCTGGTGCATTGCCAGGAAATGCGCCAGGCCAGCGAGCGTGCTGAGATGGCGATGCAACACTTACGGGATAAACCCAGTGGGCGCTTGCGAATAACCAGCCCAGCCGGATTAGGGGCGACGTTGTTGGCACGTTTGACCGCCGAGTTTCAGTCCCGCTTTCCGGCGGTGTCGCTGGAGATTGTGGTGGCTGATCGGGTCATTGATCTGGTGGAAGAAGGGTTCGATGCCGCATTGCGTACCGGTAAACCGCAGGATTCTTCCCTGATTGGTCGTTCTTTGGGACAAGTGCCGCATTATCTGGTGGCTTCTGACGCCTATCTGGCGGCATTTCCGCCGATTACGCACCCGCGTGAACTGCAAGCGCACCGGTGTATTGCGCACCGTGCCTGGCCGGAATGGGGATTTCGCCGGGAAGCAGAGTATTTTCTCTGGCGGTTGCCGCAATCTCACATTACCGACAATCTGCTGTATGCGCGTGCTTGTGTACTGGCGGGTGGCGGTATTACGTTGTTACCGGCATTTTTGTGCCGTGAGCAGATAGATAGCGGTGAGTTGGTTTGTCTTTTGTCGGAATGGCAGGCTGATACTAACGATCTCTATTTGATTTATCCTGGGCGCAGGTTGAATTCTCCCGCTCTGAATAGCTTTATTGATTTTGCACTGAGCTTTGACGCGTTGTGCGATTATTCTTCACGGTAAACCGTGCCGTTTTGCCAGGAAATACAGTAGGGGCAACGTACCCAGCAACGGCTTTCTTCTGCCCGTCAGTTATCGGCAGACTATCAGCGTACGGGCTACAACCTTCCTTTGCCATCTTTTGAATTTTCCCCTGCAAAGGCTAGTTTTCGGTTGATATCTCCGCCTGATATATGATGACTTCATCATAAAAAAGGAACCTGAGCGTTTCTATTTACCACTTATCAACAGAGCATGCTACAGTCGTCACGGTTTTTCTTTTTTAGAGAAACAACAATACAATTAAAATAAAATGTCGTTTTGTTTTGCGCTTTGGTGTGACGTTTGTTGCCTTACCGGACGCTGATGTGGCAGCAGCCGGTGTATGCCAGGGAGTACTAAATGGCGCAAAGCTATACGTGCTTCTGCTGTTGAGATAGTGGAAGTGTTCAGCATCTTGTAGTGAAAGTGAGAAATCGGAATGGCAGAACAAAAAGGAAATATTTCTTCGATAAATAACATTCGTCTTGTGACGCTGTTTATTACCCTGTTAACCATTATTCTGGTTCTGTTTGCTCTCTCAATTGGTACTGCCAGTTATTTTCTCAAACAGAGTAATGCCTCTCTGGAGCGGGCTAATCTGGTTTCCGATATCCGGGCTGGGGTCAGCAGCAGTATGGACCAACTGCGTGTTTCCCGTCAGTTGCTGGTTCAGGCCGTGGCATCGTCGCGTATCGGTGATACTGAGGCTTACAAACAGGCCTTTACCGAGGGTCTGGAACGCATCAAAAGCTCACAGAAGCGTTTTGATGAGTATATGGCGCGAACTGACAAATCCGCGCAAGAGACAGCCCTGGATTCTGAGTTGAGCGCCAACTATACCGCCTATCGTGACAAGATAATGTTGCCGATGGTGGAGTTTGTGCGTAACGGTGAATTCGAAAATACCATTGAACTGGAAACGACACTGGCTCGCCAGTTGGATACGAATTATGCCCTTCAGGTGCGAAAGGAAGTGAAGTACCTGACCGATCATGCAAACAGTATTAATGCGCAGGCCTCTGCTAACGCCCGTCTGGGGAATATCCTGATGGGGGCGTCGTTTATTTTGGCGATTTTGCTGGCCGCGCTGACGTATCTGGTCATCCGTCGGGCGATTTTGGTACCGGTTAACGTGCTGATTGCCCGTATCCAGAAAATTGCTCAGGGTGATCTGACCCAACCGGCTGAAAATCTGGGACGCAACGAAATCGGTATTCTGGGGCAAAACCTGCAGCACATGCAGGAGTCTTTGACCAATACCGTGACGGTCGTTCGCGAAGGTGCCGATTCTATCTATCAGGGGGCGTCGGAAATCAGCGCGGGTAACGTCGACCTTTCTTCCCGTACAGAGCAGCAGGCGGCGGCGCTGGAGCAGACGGCAGCCAGCATGGAAGAGCTGACTTCCACCGTGAAGCAGAACTCCGATAATGCCAACCATGCCAGCCAACTGGCACGTAATGCCTCCAGCAAGGCGGAACAAGGTGGCTCTATTGTTCAGGACGTGGTGAGAACCATGGGCGATATTTCCTCCAGTTCGAGAAAAATATCGGAGATCACCAGTGTTATTAATAGCATCGCTTTCCAGACCAATATTCTGGCGCTGAATGCGGCGGTAGAAGCTGCCCGTGCTGGTGAACAGGGGCGGGGATTTGCGGTGGTGGCTGGTGAGGTGCGCAACCTGGCGCAACGCAGCGCGCAGGCAGCGAAAGAAATTGAATCACTGATTGGTGAATCCGGCAAGCTGGTGGATGCTGGCTCCGTTCTGGTGGCAAAAGCGGGTGATACGATGGATGAGATCGTAAAAGCGGTTGTCAGCGTGACGGATATCATGGGTGAAATTGCCTCTGCATCTGATGAGCAAAGCCGTGGCATTGGTCAGGTGAATCAGGCTGTGCTGGAAATGGAAGGCACAACACAGCAAAACGCTGCACTGGTGCAGGAGGCTTCCGCCGCTGCATCTTCACTGGAATCGCAGGCTGAGCGGTTGACCCAGGCGGTAGCGGTCTTCAAGGTGAGTCATCGTCGGGACAGCGAGCCTGCTCGTGCGTCGTTACCACCCCGCCCGACTTTACAGGCTGTTCCCGCCGTGGCCGCTATTGGTGCGGGCAAAAGTAGCCGTAGCGATCAGAATTGGGAAATGTTCTGACGGTTATCCTATGTGGCTTAATTTGCCACACAGGATGACTAAGCTAATGTATTCAAATGAAAAGCCCGCCAGTCGGCGGGCTTTATTGTCACAGGAACTGGCTGTGACAGAATAGAAAGGGCGTAATGTTACGCCATTTTCTTATACTTGATGCGATGTGGTTCCAGCGCTTCTGCACCCAGCGTGCGTTTTTTGTATTCTTCGTATTCCGTGAAGTTACCTTCAAAGAATTCCACCTTACCTTCATCCTGATAGTCGATGATGTGGGTGGCGATACGGTCCAGGAACCAGCGGTCATGGGAGATGACCATGGCGCAACCTGGGAACTCCAGCAGGGCGTTTTCCAGCGCTCGCAGCGTTTCGATATCCAGGTCGTTGGTTGGTTCGTCAAGTAGCAGCATATTGCCGCCAACCTGCAGCAGTTTGGCCAGATGTACACGGCCGCGTTCACCACCGGAGAGCTCTCCGATCCGTTTACCCTGATCGACGCCTTTAAAGTTGAAGCGACCGACGTAGGCACGGCTTGGGATTTCGAAATTACCGATGCGCATAATATCCTGACCACCGGAGACTTCTTCCCATACGGTCTTACTGCCGTCCATTTTGTCACGGAACTGATCGACTGATGCCAGTTGAACGGTTTCACCCAGTGAGATCGTGCCGGAGTCCGGTTGTTCCTGAGCGGACAACATGCGGAACAGCGTTGATTTACCGGCACCGTTAGGGCCGATAATCCCAACGATGGCGCCTTTAGGAATGGAGAACGACAAGTTGTCGATCAACACCCGGTCGCCATAGGACTTGGTAAGGTTCTGAACATCCAGCACCTTGTCGCCAAGACGAGGGCCAGGCGGAATAAACAGTTCGCTGGTTTCATTACGCTTCTGGTATTCCACGCTGTTAAGTTCATCGAAGCGGGCCAGACGCGCTTTGCCTTTGGCCTGACGACCTTTCGGATTTTGACGTACCCACTCCAGTTCTTTCTCAATGGATTTGCGCCGTGCAGCTTCGGTTGCCGCTTCTTGTGCCAGACGCTGATCTTTTTGTTCCAGCCAGGAAGAATAGTTGCCTTCCCATGGGATCCCTTCACCACGGTCCAGTTCCAGAATCCAGCCCGCGACGTTATCAAGGAAGTAACGGTCGTGGGTGATGGCGACGACGGTGCCTTCATAGTCATGCAGGAAGCGTTCCAGCCAGGCCACGGACTCGGCGTCCAGATGGTTAGTCGGTTCGTCGAGCAGTAGCATGTCGGGTTTTTCCAACAGCAAGCGACAGATAGCGACACGACGGCGTTCACCACCGGACAAATTGGCGATTTTTGCATCCCACGGCGGCAGACGCAGCGCATCAGCGGCTCGCTCTAGCTGATTATCAAGATTATGACCATCGTGCGCCTGAATAATCGCTTCCAGTTCACCTTGTTCTTTCGCCAGTTTATCGAAGTCAGCTTCCGGGTCGGCATAGGCGGCGTAAACCTCGTCCAGGCGGGTCAGCGCGTGTTTCACTTCGCTGACCGCCTCTTCAATGGCTTCACGAACGGTATGTTCCAGATTCAGTTGGGGTTCCTGAGGCAAATAACCGATCTTAATTCCCGGTTGCGGGCGTGCTTCGCCTTCGATGTCTTTATCAATCCCTGCCATGATGCGCAGCAGAGTGGATTTACCCGCACCGTTTAGACCCAGAACGCCGATTTTGGCGCCGGGGAAGAAACTAAGGGAGATATTTTTCAGGATATGTCGCTTCGGCGGAACAACCTTACCGACGCGGTGCATAGTGTAAACGTATTGAGCCACGTTGCTCTGAGCCTCTTTCTGTCCAGTTTAGCGTTATGCCATTAAAAGCATGGCGCCTGTAGGGGCATGATACCGGAAGCGCACAAGTGCTCCACCGGCAAAAGGAATTTACTGTTGACGGAGTTTAGCTGTTTTCGCCTCATGATCCCAGCCATCCTGTCATCGTGTTGCCGACTCTGCGAGGCGGCTTCCATCCGTGATGGTGTAATCGACACAGATATCCGCTAAAACTGCGAGCGCTATTGATACAACGGGGAAAACACCGTGAATTTCGTTCTGTTTTAGCGCGCTTTCGGCGTATCGTTGCCGGGCTGGATATGCCACACTGATTTAGTTTGAAAAAGTCAGACGTTGCCGGTGTCAATGTGGTCGTTGTGGGTCTGGAACGGCATGGCTGAGCGCTTGAATTGATAACGCATTGATAACACATTGATAGTATGTTGATAGGGTATTGAAGGCGGCATCTGGCGCAATGGCAGAATCGATAACGAGTGAGGTCAGGGCAGTATGTTCAAAATAGGGTATTGGCGAGCTGTGGCCGCCGTGCTGTGTCTCGTTGGGGTTTCGTACCAGGTGCTGGCTGATTCGCTCGATGAGCAGCGGCAGCGCTATCAGCAAGTAAAGTCCGCCTGGGATAATAATCAGATGGACGTTGTTTCCCAATTGATGCCGACGTTGCGTGATTATCCGCTTTATCCCTATCTGGAATATCGCGCTCTGACTCAGGATCTTTCGACGGTGAGCACCGTGCAGGTCAGGCAGTTTATGACGTCACACCCGACACTGCCCGCGGTACGGACGTTGAATAACAGTTTTATCAATGAGCTTGCCCGTCGTCAGGACTGGAGCGGCTTGTTGGCGTTCAGCCCTCAACCGCCTAAACCTGTTGCTTCGCTCTGCAACTATTTGTATGCCAAGGTGATGACAGGTCAGGCGCAAGGTGTCTGGGAGCAGACACAAGAGATCTGGCTGACCGGCCGTTCTCTGCCGCCGACTTGTGACAAGCTGTTTTCCGCCTGGCAGCAACAAGGCGGTTTGACTTCAATGATGGTGCTTGAGCGGATGCGGCTGGCCATGGATGCGGGCAGTGTGGGGTTGGTCAACCATCTTGCCCGGCAACTACCGGCAGATTACAAAACCATCACCGATGCGTTGCTGAGGTTACAAAGCAACACGAAATCGATTGAACGATTCGCCCGCTCTGTCGGCCCAACGGATTTTACCCGTAGGGCGGTGTTGTCGACATTTAGCCGTATTGCCCGTCAGGATCCCGATGAAGCGCTGGCCCTATTACCGCAGTTAGTACGGCTGCAAAAAATTCGCCCTCAGGAACGCCAGAGCATGGAAGATGACATTGCCTGGCGCCTGATGAGCAGCGATGCTACCGACGAACAGGCGCGCTGGCGCGATGCGGTAATTTTGCGTAGTGCCTCGGCTCCCTTGCTGGAGCGACGTGTCCGTATGGCGTTGGGGCAAGGTGATCGTGTCGGTCTGGCACAGTGGATGGCGCGTTTGCCAGCCGATGTGCAGCAAAAAGACGAGTGGCGTTACTGGCGAGCAGTACTGTTGCTTGAACAAGGACAAAAGCAAGAGGGCGAGAATCAACTGCGCGAGCTGATGAAGACCCGCGGTTTTTACCCGATGGCTGCTGCACAGAAACTGAATGTTAACTATCCGCTGACGATCATGATTGCCGCCAAACCGGAGCGCTCGATTGGGCAGTTACCGGAGGTGGCAAGAGTACGTGAGCTGATGTTCTGGGGACTGGAAAGTCTGGCCCGTTCAGAGTGGGCCGGTCTGGTCGCCAGCCGGGAGAGACCTCAACAGGAGGCGCTGGCACGCTTTGCATTAGAACAACGTTGGTATGATTTGAGTGTGCAGGCCACGATAGTGGCGAAACTTTGGGATAATCTGGAAGAGCGTTTCCCTCTGGCATGGAGTGACGATTTCCGTCAGGCGATACAAGGTAAAGGAATTAGCCAGAGTTATGCCATGGCGATTGCTCGTCAGGAAAGCGCCTGGAATCCACAGGCTCGTTCTGCTGTAGGTGCGGCGGGTCTGATGCAACTGATGCCAGCTACCGCGCAGCACACTGCCGAGATGTTTAACATCGCCAGTTATAGCAATAGCAGTCAGTTGCTCGATCCGCAGATGAATATTCAGCTTGGTACCAGTTACCTGGACTATGTCTATCAGTCGTTTGGTCAGAACCGTATTCTGGCATCGGCGGCTTATAATGCGGGGCCGTCGCGGGTCAATAACTGGTTGAAAGACACAAATGGCCGGATTGATGCGATCGCGTTCGTGGAAAGCATTCCGTTTTCAGAAACCCGTGGGTACGTTAAAAACGTGCTGGCGTATGACGTTTTTTATCGCAGTTTGATGCAACAACGCCAGACGGCTTTGTTGATGGATAATGAGTGGCAGCGACGTTACTGATAAATAAACTCACGATGCACCATCACCAAACTGCATGCGAATTTAGCGCCTAACCGTCATCAAAGCGTGATTATCTCAATGCCCGCCTCATTGGGGCGGGTGTTTATCCTTTTTCCTGAACTTTTTTTTGAAGGGAATAGTATGTTATGCTGCTGTACTAGTTAAATAGTATGGTGGCCGTTATGACATTACCTTCACTTCACGATCCGAGTTTTTCCGAGCCAGATGATGAGAACTGGCACGCTTTTGTCAGCCTGTTTCAGCAGGCAATGACAGAAGGATTGGAACAGCCGCTACTGCAATTGTTGTTAACACCGGATGAGAGGGCCTCTCTCGGAACCCGTGTGCGCATTATTCAGGAACTGATGCGGGGCGAAATGAGTCAGCGTGAATTGAAAAATGAGCTGGGTGCCGGTATTGCTACCATCACCCGGGGCTCTAATAGTCTCAAGTCTGCTCCAGTCAGGCTGAAAATCTGGCTGGAGGAGCAGTTGTTACCAGAGCGGAAGGCGTAACACTTGGGGCTTCAGGCAGATGCCGCATGAATGGATTGCTGATAAACCGGATTATGAAACGGCACCAGTGCCAGTAGCAGCGCCTGATAATACACGCTAGTTCTGGAGAGCTTGCCATCGGTAAATACACCGATCGCACCACCCTGACGTTTGATGTCCTGAATGCCGGTAATGCGGGCCATTTCGTCCCCCAGCTCACGGCCCTGATCGATTCCCTGCAAAATGCTTTGCGGTAATACCAGACTGGCCGAGCGGGATTCACCCCGAATGGTGGCGTTTTCGATGACCATCCAGGCGAAAGTCATGCTTTCTTCGATTCCTGCCTCTACTCCCACCCAGAAATCTGCTTCCGGGCGAACCTGACGAGCCCTCATCACGCGGTTCCTTGCGCCTGTTCGGGTTTCAACGGAGCCAAGTGGTTGACTGGGTACGCCACTGTCTACATCAACCCCTTCAATACGGCAATTATCTGCACCAAATACGTCGGCGAATGCTAAAGTGATGGCACTAATCTTGGCCGGGTTGGTCGTAGATGCGACAACATGGTACATAATGCTTCCCTACCTTGTAGTTAGTTTGACGCAGTATAACGGAAAAAAATCATGTTACAGGTATATCTTGTTCGCCACGGTGAAACAGAGTGGAATGTGGCGCGACGTATCCAGGGGCAGTCGGACAGTCCGTTAACCCCAGGTGGTGAACATCAAGCTCGTTTGGTCGCCGACAGGGTAAAAAAATTGGGGATCACCCATATTCTCACCAGTGATCTGGGGCGGACTCGACATACCGCCGATATTATCTCGCAGGTCTGCGGTGGCTGTCAGGTCATCATGGAACCAGATCTGAGAGAACTGAACATGGGGGTGTTGGAAGAAAGGCTGATTGATTCGCTAAGCCACGAAGAAGAAAGCTGGCGTAAGCAATTGGTGGATGGCACCCGTGATGGCCGTATTCCCGGCGGAGAGTCCATGTCGGAGTTGGCTGTGCGTATGCATCGTGTGCTGGAAAAGTGCCAGGCGTTAGAGCCGGGGAGTCGCCCGCTGCTGGTCAGCCACGGTATTGCGCTGGGGTGTTTGCTGAGTACGTTACTGGGCTTGCCCGCCTGGGCAGAACGTCGTCTGCGCCTTCGCAACTGCTCGCTATCTCGTGTGGATTACCAGCAAAGTCCCTGGCTTGCTCCGGGCTGGATAGTGGAAACGGCCGGAGATGTTTCTCATCTTGATGCTCCGGCGTTGGATGAATTGCAGCGTTAACGCTGGATGGGAATCAGATATTCACAGTGTATGATTTTCGGGGGTTCAGCGTCATGGCCCCCTTTGGGATGAAAACGTTCGGCATCGAACCCTTTGCGCCGGGTCAGTTTATAGGTTGGCAGGCAGGTGTCGTACAGCGTGATGATGAAATCCTGCAAATCGTCTGCCGGGCCTTCGTAGATAAACAACGCGTAATCGCCAGCCGGTAGTGTGACGGGTTCGCCAGGGTGCACGCCTTCCGGTACATGATGAGGCTCCAGCGCGGTGGTATACAGCACTTCGTGTTCATCATCTTTCTCTTTACTTGGGCGAGAATGATGCAACCCGTATAACACCGGCGGTACCTGCTTTACTTCACCCAGATACTGACGCCAGAAGTGGATGCGTATTTCGGTGCGAAAACAGCTGATTTGTTCCAGATTACAGTTGTAGCTCTGAGTCAGGCCTACCAGCTGCGTTTCCGGCATGGAGATAAATTGCGGTTGCGGCATGGTGAACGCACCCAGCCGAATCGGTGGATGGATACCAAAGGTGTTCCAGTCATCCGCCCGGCGATAGGAGGCTGGTGTCTGCGCAAACTGCTTTTTGAAGGCGCGGGTGAAGGTCTGTTGCGAATCGAAACGGTATTGTAAGGCGATATCCAGAATAGGGCGACTGGTCAGACAGAGTGCGACAGCCGCTTTGGTGAGCCGACGGGCGCGAATATAGGAGCCGATAGCATGACCTGTTACGTCCTTGAACATCCTCTGCAAATGCCACTTGGAATAGCCGGCCTTGGCTGCAACATTATCCAGCGATAAAGGCTGGTCCAGATGACCCTCCAGCCAGTTGAGCAGGTCACGTATGATACTGGCTTGATCCATAGATCGTCCTCATAGAACACACCGAGAGCTAAGCGTATAAGCTTGGCATAATAGCAACTTTTTCCCTGGCGCACTTACCAAGATTTTTGTGCCTTATGAATAAAGAATTTGATTAACATAGGTCACCAGAGAAATCTATCTGACAAACGGTCTGTAGACCACAGAAACTACGCTATGGTGGCAACGAGCGAAAGAACGGCAATTGTGAGAGAGTGGCAATGATGATGAAAAGACAAGTTGTATTGACGGTTGCGGCCCTGCTTTTCGGTATCACTTCAGCCAGGGCAGAAGAGATAGGTTCAGTGGATACCGCGTTTAAATTGTTAGGTCCAGACCATAAAATCGTGGTGGAAGCGTTTGATGATCCTGATGTGGCAAATGTCACTTGCTATTTGAGCAGAGCGAAAACCGGTGGCATCAAAGGCGGGCTTGGTCTGGCGGAAGATACATCGGATGCCGCCATCTCTTGTCAGCAGGTAGGGCCCATCACCCTGAGTGACAAGATAACCAGCAGTAAAGGCAAGGGGAATGTGGTGTTTCAGCAGCGTACTTCACTGATCTTCAAGAAATTGCAGGTAGTGCGTTTTTACGATGCGAAACGTAATGCGCTGGTGTATCTGACCTATTCTGATCGTCTGGTGGATGGTTCGCCGAAGAATGCGCTCAGCGCAGTGCCGATTCTGCCTTGGGTGAAGTAACGACCACTGTGGCGAGAATGACTGCTCGTGAATAAAAAAGCCGGGAATAATCCCGGCTTTTTAGTGGTATCCGATTAGTGGTACCTGATGTGCTGGCGATTAGTCTTCCAGATCGCCGCAGAAGCGATAACCTTCACCGTGAATCGTCGCGATGATTTCCGGCGTATCGGCAGTAGATTCGAAATGTTTGCGGATACGGCGGATAGTCACATCGACCGTGCGGTCATGCGGCTTCAGTTCGCGACCGGTCATTTTCTTCAACAACTCGGCACGTGACTGGATTTTTCCCGGATTCTCGCAGAAATGCAGCATGGCGCGGAATTCGCTACGCGGCAGTTTGTACTGTTCACCGTTCGGGCTGACCAGTGAGCGGCTGTTGATATCCAGCTCCCAGCCGTTGAAACGGTAACTTTCAACCAGTCGACGTTCTTCCGTGCCGCCGCCCAAATTCATGGTGCGGGACAGCAGGTTACGCGCGCGAATAGTCAGTTCACGGGGGTTAAACGGTTTGGTGATATAGTCATCCGCACCGATTTCCAGGCCCAGAATTTTGTCGACTTCGTTGTCGCGACCAGTCAGGAACATCAGCGCTACGCTTGCCTGTTCACGCAGCTCACGTGCCAGTAATAAGCCATTTTTGCCCGGCAGATTAATATCCATAATGACCAGATTGATATCATGCTCGGACAGTATGTTATGCATCTCGGCGCCGTCTGTGGCCTCGTGAACAACGTATCCCTCAGCCTCAAAAATACTTTTGAGGGTGTTGCGAGTTACCAACTCGTCTTCGACAATAAGAATGTGGGGGGTCTGCATGTTTGCTACCTAAAATTGCCAACTAATATAGAGATTCGAAAGTACAGAAGTCCTGGTTCTCTCGGGCGCTTTGGGAAATCGTGTTCACCGTTTTTTCGCCGACCGACTCAAGTACGCAAATACGTGTTGATGCACTTGTTTCCACCTGACGCACGGCCTGATAACAGGTAGCGATGAGGTTTTTCAACAGGGCCTATTGTGGCGCATAGTTTAACCTTATTAACAGCAACATAACAGTGAGCACTGATTTCACCGACTGGCAAATCTACGGTTCCATTGACATATATCAAATTCCATTGTAGCACGTTAGCGCTTTGTGGAAAACGCGCTACGAATGCTGCTATCTATCACAATTTAACATTTTTATACTGACCACGGCATAATAAATGCTAATGGCTGAAGCGTTTCCATTTTCATGGAGTCATCCCACTCAGGCCGGGGTGTCGAGTTTGACGTTTCTGTCCGCCTGTCTGATATACCCAACCTCTGGTAGAGGACCGGTCAAATCGTCGTTACATCTGAATCATCAGCGCACCTGCCAGGTGTCGTTTGGGAGGTTATGTGCAGTTTTATATCATTTTAGTGGCACCAGCCCGGCCCGAGAACGTGGGGGCGGCGGCGCGAGCCATGAAAACGATGGGGTTTGGTCGTTTGCGGATTGTGGATAGTCGCGCTCATCTTGAGCCCGCGGCGCGCTGGGTGGCGCATGGATCTGGCGATATTCTGGATGGTGTCGATATTTTTCCGACGCTTGCCGATGCGCTGGCGGATATTGATTTTACGGTGGCAACAACCGCCCGCAGTCGTGCGCGTTTTCATTACTACTGTGAACCGGCACAACTGCTGGGGGTGTTGCAGGAAAAGCAGCAATGGGTGGGCTCTGCCGCGCTGGTATTTGGCCGGGAAGACGCCGGGCTGACGAATGAAGAGCTGGCGCTGGCAGACATCCTGACCGGTGTGCCGATGGCGGCGGATTATCCATCACTGAATTTGGGGCAAGCGGTAATGGTGTATTGCTATCAGTTAGCGTCGTTGATGCAGGTGTCGGTAGCAGAGCCGATACCCGCAGAATCTGGGCAACTGGTTGCGCTGCGTGAGCGATTTTCGCGCTTGCTGGTTCGGGTTGGCGCGCAGCAGGATGAAAAGTTGCGTGACTGGCTCCAGCAGCGTCTTGGGTTATTGGAACAGCGGGATAATGCCATGCTGCACAGACTGTTGCATGATGTAGAAAAAGCTTTGTCGGCAGAAGATAAGGGGAAATGAAGATAATGCGGCAAAACATATCGGCAAGCCGTTTTTACTGAATAATTGTCTGGTTTTTTTGTTTTTCTGCAGAGGCTTTCCCCATTGCGGTCGTCGTGGAGCAAACAGCGAAATGAAGAAATCCGTTGACTTAGCAAGGCGATTGCCCTAACTAATAGGGCAGATAACTTTTTTGAATCACGAGAACGTTACGCGATGCATTACACCAGCCAGGTTACCACCACCATTATTATTACCACCGGTACTACCAGTAACGGTGCGGGCTGACGCGTACAGATGAATCCAGAAAAAGCCCGCACTTCAGAGTGCGGGCTTTTTTTTTACAGTTATTGCGGGCTTGTTTCTGCCCGTCAAGGATACAAGGCTGTTGCAAGCGGTTTTCAAAGGCGCTTTGGCGTTTTTGGCCAGAAAAAATTCAGGAGAATAGACAAGATGCGAGTGTTGAAATTTGGCGGGACCTCGGTAGCCAACGCGGAGCGGTTTGCGCGTGTTGCCGATATCATCGAAAGTAATGCACGACAAGGACAGGTCGCGACGGTGCTGTCAGCACCGGCGAAAATCACCAACCATTTGGTCGCCATGATTGAAAAAACCGTGGCGAAACAGGACATCCAGCCAAATATCATCGAAGCAGAAGTCATTTTTGCCGATTTATTGCAGGGACTGGCCCAATCCCAGCCTGGTTTTGCTTATGACCGACTGAAAGCGCGGGTAGATGAAGAGTTCGCCCAGCTCAAGCAAGTATTACACGGCATTGCGTTGCTGGGGCAGTGCCCGGATAGCGTCAACGCAGGCATTATCTGCCGGGGCGAAAAACTCTCCATCGCGATTATGGAAGCGGTATTTCAGGCGCGTGGCTATCAGGTGTCGGTCATTGATCCGGTTCGCAGTCTGTTGGCGCAGGGTCACTATCTGGAGTCCACGGTTGATATCGCTGAATCGACCCGCCGTATTAATGACCTGGTGATCCCGGCGAACCATGTGATCCTGATGGCAGGCTTTACCGCCGGTAATGATAAAGGCGAACTGGTGGTGCTGGGCCGCAATGGTTCTGATTACTCAGCGGCGGTGCTGGCAGCATGTCTGCGTGCCGATTGCTGTGAGATCTGGACGGATGTTGACGGCGTGTACACCTGTGACCCGCGTCAGGTGCCTGACGCGCGATTGTTGAAGTCGATGTCCTATCAGGAAGCGATGGAATTATCGTACTTCGGCGCCAAAGTTCTCCACCCCCGCACTATCGCTCCTATCGCCCAGTTCCAAATCCCCTGCCTTATCAAGAATACCGAAAACCCCCAGGCCCCGGGCACACTCATCGGGCTGGAAAGCGACGATATCCGCTATCCGGTTAAGGGCATCACCAACCTCAATAACATGGCGATGATCAACGTTTCCGGCCCCGGCATGAAAGGGATGGTCGGGATGGCTGCACGTGTGTTTGCCGTGATGTCGCGTGCCGGTATTTCGGTGGTACTGATTACCCAGTCCTCTTCTGAATACAGCATCAGCTTCTGTGTATCCCAAAATGAGCTGTCGCGTGCGCGCAAGACGCTGGAAGACGAATTCTATCTGGAACTGAAAGAGGGTGTGCTGGAGCCGCTGGATGTCGTGCAGCGACTGGCGATTATTTCCGTGGTGGGTGACGGCATGCGTACGCTGCGCGGCTTGTCGGCGCGTCTGTTTACCGCGCTGGCCAGCGCCAATATCAACATCGTGGCAATCGCGCAGGGGTCGTCCGAACGCTCAATCTCGGTTGTCGTGAACAACGATGTGGCGACCACGGGCGTGCGGGTGGCGCACCAGATGCTGTTTAACACCAATCAGACGCTGGACGTCTTCGTGATTGGCGTGGGCGGTGTAGGCGGCGCGCTGCTGGAGCAAATTCAGCGCCAGCAATCATGGCTCAAGCAAAAACATATCGATGTGCGGGTATGCGGCATCGCCAATTCCAAAGCAATGCTCACCAACGTGCACGGTATTCCGATGGACCGCTGGCGTGACGAACTGGCACGTGCGCGCGAGCCGTTCAGCCCGGCCGCGCTCAGCCGTCTGGTGAAAGAGTATCACCTGCTCAACCCGGTGATCATCGATTGTACTTCCAGTCAGGTCGTGGCCGATCAATATGCCGATTTTCTGGCAGACGGTTTCCATGTCGTTACGCCGAATAAGAAAGCCAACACCGGTTCACTGCGTTACTACCACCAGTTGCGGCAGGTCGCGGCGAAATCACGTCGCAAGTTCCTGTATGACACCAACGTTGGCGCAGGTCTGCCGGTTATCGAAAACCTGCAAAATCTGCTGAATGCCGGTGATGAGCTCATCCGCTTCAACGGTATTTTGTCAGGTTCTTTGTCCTTTATTTTCGGCAAGCTGGATGAAGGCATGCCGTTGTCCGCCGCGACGCTGCTGGCGAAAGAAAAAGGCTTTACCGAGCCGGACCCGCGTGACGATTTGTCTGGTATGGATGTGGCGCGTAAGCTGTTGATCCTGGCGCGTGAGGCGGGGTATGAGCTGGAGCTGGAAGATATCCAGGTTGATTCTGTGCTGCCAGCGGAATATACACAGGGCGATGTAGCCAGTTTTCTGGAACGTTTACCGCAGTTGGATGCCGAATTTGCCCACCGGGTTGAAGCCGCGCGTGCAGAAGGTAAAGTGTTACGCTACGTCGGTAAGATTGAAGACGGCAAATGTCAGGTGACGATCAGTGCCGTAGGCGGTAACGATCCGTTGTTCAAAGTGAAGGACGGTGAGAATGCGCTGGCGTTTTACAGCCGCTACTATCAGCCGCTGCCGCTGGTGTTGCGAGGATACGGGGCAGGTAATGATGTGACGGCGGCCGGGGTATTTGCAGACCTGCTGCGTACGCTGTCGTGGAAGGTGGGAGTGTGAGAATGGTGAAGATTTATGCCCCGGCATCCATTGGGAATGTGAGCGTGGGGTTTGATGTGCTGGGCGCGGCGGTATCACCGGTGGATGGTACCCTGTTGGGCGATTGCGTTAGCGTGCGCGAAGCGGATCTGTTCAGCCTGCACAATGAAGGGCGTTTTGTCAGTAAGCTGCCGGATAACCCGAAAGATAACATCGTTTACCAGTGCTGGGAGCGGTTCTGTCAGGAGATTGGCAAGACCGTGCCGGTTGCCATGACGCTGGAAAAAAACATGCCGATTGGATCGGGTTTAGGCTCCAGCGCCTGTTCGGTGGTCGCCGGATTGATGGCGATGAACGAATTCTGTGGTAAGCCGTTGGATGATACCCGATTGCTGGCGCTGATGGGTGAGCTGGAAGGCCGTATTTCCGGCAGCGTACATTACGACAATGTTGCGCCGTGCTTTCTGGGCGGCGTGCAACTGATGATAGAAGAGCAGGGCATCATCAGCCAGCCGGTACCGGGATTCGACGACTGGTTATGGGTGATGGCTTATCCGGGCATCAAGGTGTCCACGGCTGAAGCACGGGCAATCTTACCCGCGCAGTATCGCCGTCAGGATTGTATTAGCCACGGTCGCTATCTGGCGGGCTTCATTCACGCCTGCCATACCGGTCAGGCGGAACTGGCGGCTACACTGATGAAAGACGTGATCGCCGAGCCATATCGTACGCGCCTGCTGCCGGGGTTCGCCGAGGCACGTCAGGCTGCCAACAAATTAGGGGCGCTGGCCTGTGGCATTTCCGGTTCCGGGCCGACGCTGTTTTCCGTGTGCAACGATATGGACGTTGCACAGCGCCTGGCAAACTGGCTGCGGGAAAACTATCTGCAGAACGACGAAGGTTTTGTTCATATTTGCCGTCTGGATACCGCAGGCGCGCGACAATTGGGATAACGCATGAAACTGTACAATCTGAAAGATCACAATGAACAGGTGAATTTCGCCGAGGCGATCCGTAAAGGACTGGGAAGCAATCAGGGCCTGTTTTTCCCGTTGGAGCTGCCTGAATTCGACCGCACTACCGTTGATGAACTGCTGGAGCAGGATTTTGTCACCCGCAGTAGCCGTATCCTGTCGGCGTTCATTGGTGATGAAATGTCCGATGAAACCGTCTACCAGCGTGTGAAAGCGGCGTTCCGCTTCCCTGCACCGGTCGTGCCGGTGAGTGAGGATATTGCCGCGCTGGAGCTGTTCCACGGCCCGACGCTGGCGTTCAAAGACTTCGGCGGCCGTCTGATGGCGCAGATGCTGGCGGAAGTCGCGGGCGATCAACCGATCACGATTCTGACCGCGACGTCTGGTGATACCGGCGCGGCGGTTGCTCACGCGTTTTACGGCCTGAAAAATGTGCGGGTGGTGATTCTGTACCCGAACGGCAAGATCAGTCCGTTGCAGGAAAAACTGTTCTGTACCCTGGGTGGCAACATCCACACTATCGCTATCGACAGCGATTTCGATGCCTGTCAGGCGCTGGTGAAGCAGGCGTTTGATGATGAAGAGCTCAAGCGTGCTATCGGGCTGAACTCTGCCAACTCTATCAACATCAGTCGTCTGCTGGCGCAGATCAGTTACTATTTTGAAGCGGTGGCGCAGTTGCCGCAGGAAGCGCGCAACCAACTGGTGGTATCGGTGCCAAGTGGTAACTTCGGCGACCTGACCGCCGGTCTGCTGGCGAAATCGCTGGGCCTGCCGGTGAAACGTTTTATCGCCGCGACCAATGCTAACGATACCGTGCCACGCTTTTTGCAAAGTGGTGCCTGGCAGCCAAACCCGACAGTGGCGACGCTTTCCAACGCGATGGATGTGAGCCAGCCGAACAACTGGCCGCGCGTGGAGGAATTGTTCCGCCGTAAAAACTGGCAGCTGAAGGGTCTGGCGTTCGGCGCGGTGAGTGACGAAACCACCAAAGCGACCATGCTGGAACTGGAAGCGCTGGGTTATACCTCAGAGCCGCATGCGGCGATCGCTTACCGTTTGTTGCGTGATCAACTGCAACCGGGTGAATACGGCCTGTTCCTGGGTACTGCCCATCCGGCGAAGTTTAAAGAGAGTGTGGAAGCGATTCTGGGTAAAGCTTTGCCGTTACCGCAGGCGTTGGCCGATCGTGCAGATCTGGCATTGCTGTCGCACCACTTCGCCCCGGATTTTGCGCTGCTGCGTAAATTCCTGATGGAGCTGCCGCACTAATCTGCTCTGAGTCGTGGGGCAGACTGGCCTCACGGCGACCTTGCCAAACGACCGGAAAATGGGGAACCACCTTCCGGTCGTTTTTGTTTAAAGCACGCTAAACGTTGTGCTCATGTTTTCAGGCATCGCGCTCGCGGCGTCGGAAGACGAGTTCGTCCGCCGAGGAGTCGGCAGGGTCGAAGTAATAGCCATCGCTGTTAAAATCTTTTAGCTGTTCCGGTTGTGTCAGGCGGTTTTGAATGATGAAGCGGCTCATCAGGCCGCGAGCTTTTTTGGCATAAAAACTGATCACCTTGAACTTGCCGTTCTTTTCATCCAAAAAGACGGGTTTTATCAACCGTGCCTTGAGTCTGGCGGGCTTGACGGATTTGAAGTACTCGTCTGAGGCCAGATTGATCAGGATATCGTCGTTTTGTTCGGACAGGGCCTGATTAAGCGTTTCGGTAATGGTATCACCCCAAAACTGATACAGGTCGTTGCCGGTGTCGTTTTTCAGCCGAATGCCCATTTCCAGACGATAAGGCCGCATCAGGTCCAACGGACGCAATACGCCATACAAGCCGGACAGTATGCGCAAATGCTGCTGAGCAAAATCAAAATCTGCCTCGCTGAAATCTTCCGCGGCCAGACCGGTATAGACATCACCTTTGAAGGCCAACAGCGCCTGACGTGCGTTATCCAGCGAAAATTCCGGGCTCCATTCCTGAAAACGGGCGGCATTCAGGTCCGCCAGTTTGTCGCTGATGCTCATCAGCGAGGCGATATCCGCTGGGGTCAATTGCTTGCAATGCTGTATCAGTTGCTGGGAGTACGCCAGCAGCGCAGGTTGCGTATAGCGTTGAGTCGGCAGCGGGCTGGTGTAATCCAGCGTTTTAGCAGGTGAAAGGGTGATGAGCATAAGCATATCCCATTGGTGTATTAACTGGCCTTACTGTAGCAAAAGTCAGTAAAAAAAGGGCGATAGCTGCGACAGGCATGATAAATCGGTGTTATGTGGCGTAGCGCGCGATTTTTGGTTAAAAACAGGAATAAATAAAAATAGATGTTGGTTATTTCTTTGATTTTTAATCTTAATTTTCCAATTTTTCTTTTGGCTGGTTTTTTGCTGGTCCGCTTGCGCGGTCTTCGGCGCGTGTTATTATCAGGCTCTGGCGACAGTTCCTGCCACCAGTTCATGCACAAACAATGAGAAAGGCCAACATGACGGATAAACTGACTTCCCTACGCCAATTCACCACCGTAGTGGCAGATACCGGCGATATCGCGGCAATGAAGCTTTACCAGCCGCAGGACGCCACTACCAACCCTTCCCTGATTTTAAATGCTGCGCAAATTCCAGAATACCGTGCGCTGATTGATGACGCCGTAGTCTGGGCACGCGCACAGAGCAGCAAACGCGAGCAGCAGCTTGTTGATGCGACTGACAAACTGGCCGTCAATATCGGTCTGGAAATTCTTAAGCTGATTCCGGGCCGTATCTCTACCGAAGTTGACGCCCGTCTTTCCTACGATACTGAAGCCAGCGTTGCCAAGGCAAAACGTCTGATCAAACTCTATAACGACGCTGGTATCAGCAACGACCGTATTCTGATCAAACTGGCTTCCACCTGGCAGGGTATCCGCGCTGCTGAGCAGTTGGAAAAAGAAGGCATCAACTGCAACCTGACCCTGCTGTTCTCGTTTGCCCAGGCCCGTGCCTGCGCAGAAGCTGGTGTGTTCCTGATTTCTCCGTTCGTAGGGCGCATTCTGGACTGGTATAAAGCCAACAGCGACAAGAAAGAGTTTGCTGCGCACGAAGACCCGGGTGTTATCTCCGTGACCGATATCTATGAGTACTATAAGTCGCATGGTTATGAAACCGTGGTCATGGGTGCCAGCTTCCGTAATGCGGGCGAGATTCTGGAACTGGCGGGTTGCGATCGTCTGACGATTGCTCCGGCACTGCTCAAAGAACTGGCGGAAAGCCAGGGTGAGGTGGTGCGTAAGCTGTCTTATCAGGGCGAAGTGAAAGCACGTCCGGCTAAGCTGACTGAGTCTGAGTTTTACTGGCAGCACAATCAGGATCCGATGGCGGTGGATAAACTGGCCGACGGTATCCGTAAGTTTGCGGTCGACCAGGAAAAACTGGAAAAAATGATCGCCGACCTGCTGTAAGACGTTATCTGTTATAAAGACTTGCTTGCAGTAAGGTTTACACTGGTAGGGTTGATACCGAGTGTCTGTCGAAAACGGTCAGCTGGCGCTGGCCGTTGTTGTTTCTGTCATGTCCTGTTGGGCCGATGCGGGCAACGTGGCGATAGTACAGTTCCGTGATCGTTTTGCCTGATAGAGATTAACGTCGGCACGGCGGATAATTTCATCCAGCCTCTCATTGGGCAGTTCAGCGGCTACCAATCCAATACTGACGGTAATTCCCGGTGCTACCGAGGTGGTGTTGTACCCGAATTCATGGATCCCTTCTCTGACCCGTTCTGCCACACGCATAGCATTTTCCAGTGTGATGCCGGGGAGTACGACGGCAAATTCATCGCCACCCAGGCGACAAATGATGTCACGGTTACGAAACGAGTGCCGAATAATGTCGGCAATGGTTTTGAGCGTTTTATCGCCAGCGGCATGCCCCCATGTGTCGTTCACCTGCTTGAAGTGGTCGATATCAATCAGCATCGCGCAGAGCGGCTTATCCTCCTGGTAGGCGACTTTTAATGCACGGTTGGCCAACTGGTAAAAGGCGTCCCGGCGCAAAACACCGGTCAGATCGTCGTAACGAGCGGTGGCAGGCAGTTCTATCAGGTACTTCTTCGCAAACAGCGACAACAGGCTACCCATAATGGCAATCAGCAGGCTGATGCAAACCAGTGTGACGACTTCTGCAGAAGAGGTAAGAATGTTGATAAATCCGGGCACATTACTCAAGGTGGTGATGCGCACGCGCGCGCCGATCAGCTTGTCGGTGGGCGAGAGGATGGGCATCACGGTAATAAACTGATCTTTTTCCGGCGAATTACCGGCTGAGGCCAGCATATTCTGGCAGACCCGGATAATCGCCATATCATTAAGCGGCAGGTTGAGTTCCGACAGGCGGTTGATGCATTCGTGGCTGGTGTCGTGGGTGTTGAACGCCATAATGCGCACCCGGGAGAACATGGAATTGCCGACTTTGTAGAACTGATCACTTTCAGTGACGTCGCCGCCCATGTTATTGGCGTCGTACAAGCGAATGATATTATCGAAACTGCGTTTTTCTTCCTGCCAGTCTTTTTGACGGGAATTCAGCAACAACAGGCTGGTCAGCGCAACGGAGAACAAGCCGAACAAAACAAAAGCGGAAAATGGATTGGCAAACAATCTTACCAGGTGACTTTTAATAACATTCATTCACTTTTCCTGAACTGCACGGTGGTACGCTATTGTCCGGCCCTGATGTTACTTGCAAAATCAGCCTCGTTGAGGCGCTACGTTGGTTTCCGGAGCCCGGAATCAGTGTAGCCGTTATTCACGTGATGATTTACGCGTACTCTCCCTGTGCAATCTGACTGCGATAATCATGCGAGCTGGGGTAGACTCTTAATTATTATTATTGGTCAAAAATATTAATCGATAGTTGAGGATTAACTCGTTGAATCGTTAGATCTTGTGCATGGTCATGGCGCGGTTGTTGATGACATCGCGCAGATCTCAAGCATTGTCTCATTAGTGAGCAGATTTTTGAATGGGTTTAATGCATTGGATGATTAATCTGGCTGATAGAACTAATTTTTGGATAAACAAGAGGTGTTTATGAACAGTCTATGTGTTGGTTTGGTATCCATTTCTGATCGCGCGTCCAGCGGGGTTTATCAGGATGAAGGCATTCCGGCTCTGCAGGCATGGCTGAGCGAAGCACTGAGCACCCCTTTTGATGTGCAAACCCGCCTGGTGCCGGATGAACAACCGCTAATCGAGCAAACACTGTGTGAGCTGGTGGACGAATGTGGTTGTCATCTGGTGCTGACGACGGGCGGTACCGGGCCGGCACGCCGTGATGTCACGCCTGACGCCACGCTGGCGGTTGCCGATCGGGAAATGCCGGGGTTCGGTGAACAGATGCGCCAGATTAGCCTGCGTTTTGTGCCTACCGCGATTTTGTCACGTCAGGTTGGTGTCATTCGCAAGCAGGCATTGATTCTCAATTTACCGGGGCAGCCGAAATCTATTCGTGAAACCTTGTCTGGCCTGAAGGATTCAGCGGGACAGGTTATCGTGCCAGGTATTTTTGCCAGTGTCCCCTACTGCATCCAACTGCTGGAGGGACCTTATATCGAAACCAATCCTGACGTGGTAGTCGCTTTTCGCCCTAAGAGCGCGATACGCGATATAAAAAGCTGAAGTTGACGTATTGAATAAATAATTGCCGCTCGATACTGGTGTGTCAAAAATTTGCCGCTATAGTAATTTTTTATTTACACGATAATATAAAATTATTTTCTTATCGTACTGGTATTGCGCGGTGATTTATGGCTAGTGAGCAGCATCGTCGATTGAATCGACACGATTATCAAACCCTTTCGTTGGCGGCATTGGGCGGCGCGCTGGAGTTTTACGACTTCATCATCTTCGTCTTTTTCGCCGCTGTTATTGGTGATCTGTTTTTCCCGTCTGATATTCCCGAATGGTTACGGCAGGTGCAGACCTTCGGTATCTTTGCTGCTGGCTATCTGGCGCGCCCGTTAGGCGGCATCGTGATGGCGCATTTTGGCGATCGTGTCGGTCGCAAGAAAATGTTCAGCCTGAGTATCCTGCTGATGGCATTGCCTACGTTGGGTATGGGGATGCTGCCAACGTACGCCTCCATCGGTATTGCGGCTCCGCTACTGTTATTGTTGATGCGGGTGCTGCAAGGGGCAGCGATTGGCGGTGAAGTGCCGGGCGCGTGGGTGTTTGTGGCGGAACATGTTCCTCGTTCCCGTATCGGTATTGCCTGCGGTACGCTGACTGCTGGACTGACGCTCGGCATTCTGTTTGGTTCGATGGTCGCCACCTTGCTCAATACCTTACTGCAGCCTGGGCAGATTGTTGCTGGTGGTTGGCGTATCCCGTTCTTTATCGGTGGTATTTTTGGGTTGATTGCCTTGTACTTGCGCCGCTGGTTACAAGAAACGCCGATTTTCCGCGAGATGCAGGCACATAAGGCGCTGGCGGATGAGCTGCCGCTCAAAACTGTCGTCTTTCGCCATAAGAAGGCGATAGTGGTCAGTATGTTGCTAACCTGGCTGTTATCAGCGGGCATTGTGGTGGTGATACTGATGGCGCCGGTGTATTTGCAGAAATTGCACGGTATTCCGGCAGCGTTAACATTGCAGGCCAATAGTCTGGCTACCATCATGCTGATGGTGGGGTGCATTATTGCCGGACTGGCATCGGACAGGATTGGCGTCGGCCGTACCTTTATTATCGGTAGCCTGCTGTTTGCCGTATGCAGTTGGTTCTTTTATTCCCACGCGG
Organism: Dickeya ananatis; assembly: GCF_019464615.1. Taxonomy (NCBI): domain Bacteria; kingdom Pseudomonadati; phylum Pseudomonadota; class Gammaproteobacteria; order Enterobacterales; family Pectobacteriaceae; genus Dickeya; species Dickeya ananatis. The sequence continues at coordinate 133,529 of NZ_CP040816.1, forward strand.
CCATGAGCCATGGTGTGTTGTTCATCAGCTATGCGCTGGCGGGATTGAGCGTGGGCGTCGTGGGCGCAGTGCCGTACGTGATGGTGCGCGCATTCCCGGCTGCGGTACGCTTTTCTGGCATTTCTTTTTCCTACAACGTGGCGTACGCCATTTTTGGCGGCATGACACCTATTTTTGTCACGTTGTTGATGAAATGGACGCCGCTGGCTCCGGCTTTTTATGTGCTGGCGTTGTGTGCTCTGGGGTTGATACTGGGGGTTTATCTCCAGAGCCAAACCCATCGTGAAGTGGAATCGAAAGCCGAGCAGGTGACGTCGCCTGCCAGCGTATAATCGCAGTGAGTAAAAAAGTGAACGAAAAAAAAGAGGCGCAATATGCGCCTCTTTTTTTGCCTGATAGTGAGCGTCACGCGGCTCTATCAGTGTGCGCCACGAGCGCCAATCGGCAGTACGGTACGGCCATACTGCTCGTTGAGCACTTCGGCCATCGCCAGATAGATGGCGCTGGCACCACAGATAATGCCTTCGTAACCGGCGAAGGTCAGCAGTGCGTGGTTGCCGGTGATATTACCAATCGCCAGCAGGGCGAACAGTACTGTCAGGCTGGCGAACACGAATTGCAGCGCGCGGTTGGCACCCAGTGTGCCGAAGAACATAAACAGGGTGAAGATGCCCCACAGTGCCAGGAATACGCCCAGGAACTGTGCATCGGCTGCGTCCGCCAGGCCCATTTTTGGCAGCATGATGATAGCAACCAGCGTCAACCAGAATGCGCCGTAGGAGGTAAAGGCAGTGACGCCAAAGGTGTTGCCTTTTTTATATTCCAGCAGGCCAGCCAGGATCTGGGCGATACCGCCGTAGAAGATGCCCATGCTCAGAATAATAGAAGTCAGTGGGAAAAAGCCTGCGTTGTGCAGGTTTAACAAAATGGTGGTCATCCCGAAGCCCATCAGTCCCAATGGGCCTGGATTCGCCAACGTTTTCTCGTGCATACATCCTCAGCAATAACAAAATGGTCAATGTGGTGTTGTGTCTCAAAGTTTGCCCGGCGGGCACGCCTTCGAGATGAACGGCGTGCCGCCGTTACCCGCTGTCAGGCCGGGTTAATCCCTTTTCTGCGGCGAGCGCGGCATCATAGCGGGCGGGAATAGGCGATACAACCAGATAGGTTGCGAATAATTTGATCAAAAACGGGGAAGATGCAGTTTTTTTTGGTGACTCCCCCTTGATGCCGGAATTGTCGTCCCCATCTTAGAGTCATCGAAGCGGTTTGACTGAAAAGATAATGACGATTTTGGGGTGTTGAAAAGTAGCATTTCGCCCGCATAGTAGGTTAAACCACCACACCGAATATGACTTTTAAGTGGAGATGTTTAGATGGGTAAGATTATTGGTATCGACTTGGGTACAACCAACTCTTGTGTAGCGATTATGGACGGTACGCAGGTCAAAGTACTGGAAAACAGCGAAGGTGATCGCACCACGCCTTCCATTATTGCTTATACGCAAGATGGTGAAACTCTGGTTGGCCAACCGGCTAAACGTCAGGCGGTGACTAACCCGAAAAATACGCTGTTTGCTATCAAACGTTTGATTGGTCGTCGTTTCCAGGATGAAGAAGTTCAGCGCGACACCAACATCATGCCGTACAGAATTATTCCGGCTGACAACGGCGACGCGTGGGTAGAAGTTAAAGATCAGAAACTGGCTCCGCCGCAGATTTCCGCTGAAGTGCTGAAAAAAATGAAAAAGACGGCGGAAGATTATCTGGGTGAAACCATTACCGAAGCCGTCATTACCGTTCCGGCTTATTTTAACGATGCTCAGCGTCAGGCGACCAAAGACGCCGGCCGTATCGCGGGCCTCGAAGTAAAACGTATCATCAACGAACCGACCGCCGCTGCGCTGGCATACGGTCTGGATAAAGGTGTTGGCAACCGCACTATCGCCGTGTATGACCTGGGTGGTGGTACGTTCGATATCTCCATCATCGAAATCGATGACGTGGACGGCGAAAAAACCTTTGAAGTACTGGCGACTAATGGTGATACCCACCTGGGTGGCGAAGACTTCGATAGCCGTATGATCAACTATCTGGTTGACGAGTTCAAAAAAGAGCAGGGCTTTGACCTGCGTAACGACCCGCTGGCGATGCAGCGTCTGAAAGAGGCGGCAGAAAAAGCGAAGATTGAGCTGTCTTCTGCTCAGCAGACTGACGTTAACCTGCCGTACATCACGGCGGACGCAACCGGTCCGAAACACCTGAATATCAAGGTGACTCGCGCCAAACTGGAATCACTGGTTGAAGACTTGGTAACCCGTTCACTGGAACCGCTGAAAGTGGCGTTGCAGGATGCTGGCCTGTCCGTATCCGAAATCCACGACGTGATCCTGGTCGGTGGTCAGACACGTATGCCGCTGGTACAGAAGAAAGTGGCCGATTTCTTCGGGAAAGAGCCGCGTAAAGACGTTAACCCGGATGAAGCCGTGGCGATCGGTGCTGCGGTGCAGGGTGGCGTGCTGGCCGGTGACGTAAAAGACGTACTGCTGCTGGACGTGACTCCGCTGTCTCTGGGTATCGAGACCATGGGCGGCGTGATGACCCCGCTGATTACCAAGAACACCACGATCCCGACCAAGCACAGTCAGGTGTTCTCAACGGCGGAAGACAACCAGTCTGCGGTGACTATCCATGTACTGCAGGGTGAGCGTAAGCGCGCTCACGATAACAAGTCGCTGGGCCAGTTCAACCTGGACGGTATCCAGCCTGCACCGCGCGGTATGCCGCAAATTGAAGTGACGTTCGACATCGACGCCGACGGTATCCTGCATGTATCGGCTAAAGACAAGAACAGTGGCCGTGAGCAGAACATCACCATCAAAGCCTCTTCGGGCCTGAATGAGGATGAAATTCAGAAGATGGTACGTGACGCTGAAGCTAACGCCGAAGCGGACCGTAAGTTTGAAGAACTGGTACAGGCGCGTAACCAGGGTGACCACCTGCTGCACAGCACCCGTAAGCAACTGGAAGAAACCGGTGACAAACTGGCTGCCGCTGACAAGACCGCTATTGAAGAAGCACTGAAAGCGCTGGAAACTGCGCTGAAAGGTGAAGATAAAGCGGATATCGACGCGAAAATCCAGAAACTGGCCGAAGCATCGACCAAACTGCTGGAAGCCGCTCAGCAGCAACAGGCTCAGGCCGGTGCGGCGGGCGCTGACAATGCCGCCCGTCAGGATGATGATGTGGTTGACGCCGAGTTCGAAGAAGTCAAAGACAAGAAATAATCGCCCTTAAGCGGGCGCAGTAGCGGTAGCTCATACTGTTGCTGGCAACCAGCACGGGCGTCGGGGAAACTCTGCGCCCGTGCACGCATGTTGAGGGCAGGAAAAAAGAATGGCGAAGCAAGACTACTACGAAATTCTGGGTGTTGCGAAAGGCGCGGATGAACGCGACATCAAAAAGGCTTATAAACGGCTGGCGATGAAATATCATCCGGACCGCAATCCGGGTGATAAAGAGGCTGAAGCCAAGTTCAAGGAAGTCAAAGAAGCCTATGAGATTTTGACCGATGCTCAGAAACGCGCCGCCTACGATCAGTATGGACATGCCGCGTTTGAGCAAGGTGGCATGGGTGGTGGCGGTGCCGGTGGTTTCGGCGGCGCTGATTTCGGCGACATTTTTGGTGATGTATTCGGCGATATCTTTGGCGGCGGACGCCGTCAGCGTGCAAGTCGCGGCTCTGATTTACGTTACACCATGGAACTGACACTGGAAGAAGCGGTACGCGGCGTCACAAAAGAGATCCGTATCCCGACGCTGCAGGAGTGTGATGTGTGCCATGGCAGCGGCGCCAAACCGGGTAGCAATGCGGTCACGTGCCCGACGTGCCACGGCAACGGACAGGTGCAAATGCGTCAGGGTTTCTTTACGGTGCAGCAGACGTGTCCGCACTGTCATGGGCGCGGGAAAATCATCAAAGACCCTTGCACGAAGTGCCACGGCCATGGCCGCGTTGAGAAGAGCAAAACGCTATCAGTCAAGATCCCGGCAGGGGTCGATACTGGCGACCGCATCCGCCTGGCAGGTGAAGGGGAAGCGGGAGAATTTGGCGCGCCAGCAGGCGATTTGTATGTTCAGGTGCAAGTACGTGAACACCCGATCTTCCAGCGCGAAGACAATAACCTCTATTGCGAAGTACCGATTAACTTCGCGATGGCGGCGCTGGGCGGGGAAATCGAAGTGCCGACGCTCGATGGCCGGGTGATGCTGAAAGTACCCGCGGAAACGCAAACCGGTAAACTGTTCCGTATGCGCGGTAAAGGCGTGAAATCGGTTCGTGGTGGCGTTCAGGGCGACCTGCTGTGCCGGGTGGTGGTGGAAACCCCGGTCAACTTGAGCGATCGTCAAAAACAACTGTTGCAGGAATTGCAGGAAAGTTTCGGTGGGCCGACTGGCGAAAGCAACAGCCCACGTTCCAAAAGTTTCTTCGACGGTGTGAAAAAATTCTTTGATGATCTGACTCGCTAAGTCGATTCTCCGTCCGTCTTAATAAAAGCCAGCCAGGGTAACCCGGCTGGCTTTTTTACAGACATTGTCTTTACAGATATTGTCTGACTATTCGGTTTAATCGAGTAATAATCCAGTTTAAAACTGCTTTTAACGATGAGTGCTGTGGCTTAACCTTGCATCTCATTATCGGGCCGTGATGCCCGTCGATGGGGTAAGGGAGACAAAAATGATAAAGCTATTTCGCTATTTGACCGGCCTGGAAGCGGCTGCCGGTATGATTTTGATTATCGCAACGCTGCTGGCGTTACTGGTTGCTAATATCCCCGCCACACTGTCGTGGTATCACTCCTTTCTGGAGATACCGGTTGTACTGGGGATTGGTGCACTGGATATCAACAAACCGCTGCTGTTGTGGATCAATGACGGTTTGATGGCGCTGTTTTTCCTGCAGGTAGGGCTGGAGGTGAAGCGTGAATTGGTCGTCGGTGCGCTGGCGAGTCGACGTCAGGCCATACTGCCGGTGGTGGCAGCGTTTGGCGGGATGCTGGTGCCCGCGCTGTTTTTCCTGCTGTTCAACGCCACTGAAGTAGAAACCCGCTCCGGTTGGGCGATTCCTACGGCGACGGATATCGCTTTTGCGGTCGGCATTCTGGTGCTGTTGGGTAAACGAGTGCCGACCGGGTTAAAAGTGTTTCTGCTGGCGTTGGCGATCATTGATGATCTGGGGGCTATCGTCATCATTGCCTTGTTCTATACACAGCAATTGCATTGGCTGGCGCTGTCAGGCGCACTGGCGGCGATCGCGGTACTGGCGTACATGAATCACCAGCAGGTGATGAAAACCTCAGCGTATCTGTTGGTTGGCATTGTGCTGTGGGTGTGTATTCTGAAATCTGGCGTGCATGCTACGCTTGCCGGGGTGATTGTGGGGTTCTTTATTCCCCTGCGCGTTCCGGCGGGTCATCCTTCGCCTGCCAGTACACTGGAGCACGGGCTGGCGAGTTGGATAGCCTTTTTGGTGATCCCACTGTTTGCTTTCGCTAATGCCGGTATTTCGTTGCAGGGTGTTGAGTTCCGGCACTTGCTGTCGCCATTAACGTTGGGTATCGCCAGCGGATTACTGGTGGGCAAGCCGATTGGTGTGTCGTTATTTAGCTGGCTGGTGATCCGCCTTGGGCTTGGCCGGTTACCGGCTGGCGTGGATTTTCGTCAGGTAATGGCGGTATCGGTGTTGTGCGGTATTGGGTTTACCATGTCTATCTTCATTACGCTGCTGGCGTTTGGTGATGTGTCGGCACAGGATATCCTGTATGCCAAGCTGGCCATTTTGCTGACATCACTGACCACGGCGGTGTTGGGCTACTTGACGTTGCGTGCGGTGTTGCCTGCGGCACGCTGAACGGTGCATACATGAACTATGTATGAATGAGCTATGCATACATGAATGATGCTCGCATAAACCATGCGGAACATGAATGAAGGGACGCGGGCCTATGTCGCATATTAACTTCAATCATCTCTACTATTTCTGGCAAGTGTGTAAGACCGGTTCGGTGGCCGCCGCCGCCGAACGGCTATTTTTGACGCCACAAACGATTACCGGGCAAATAAAACTGCTGGAAGAGCGGCTACAGGGAAAGTTGTTCAAGCGTAAAGGCCGTGGGCTGGAACCAACAGAGCTGGGGCAACTGGTATTTCGCTATGCGGACAAGATGTTTGCCTTGAGTCAGGAGATGCTGGATATCGTGAATTACCGCAAGGAGTCCAGCCTGCTGTTTGATGTCGGTGTGGCGGATGCCTTGTCTAAACGACTGGTAAGCCGGGTGTTGGAAACGGTGGTGAATGAAAAAATGCCGATTCACCTGCGCTGCTTCGAATCCACCCATGAGCTGCTGATTGAACAGTTAAGCCAGCACAAGCTGGATATGATTTTGTCTGATTGCCCGGTAGATTCCGGCCAGCAGGCCGGGCTATTTTCCCGCAAACTGGGTGAGTGCGGGGTAAGCTTTTACAGCCGCCGTCCGGGGCCGGATGTGCCTTTCCCCGCTTGCCTGTCGCAAAGTAAGCTATTAATTCCTGCCCGCCGTACCATGTTGGGGCGCAAGCTGCTCAATTGGTTTAGTGAGCAGAATCTGTTAGTGGATATCATGGGCGAGTTCGATGATGCGGCATTGATGACCGCTTTCGGAATGAGTCACGATGCGATTTTTGTCGCGCCATCGCTGCATGCCGATGAAATGGTGGCACAAGGCGAGATTGTAGAGATTGGCCGCATCGACAATATTCAGGATGAGTATTACGTTATTTTTGCCGAGCGCATGATTCAACACCCGGCGGTGCAACGCGTCTGCAACGAAGATTTCTCTTCCCTGTTTTGTGAATAACGGTGTTCTTGCTGTTTGGCAGGCACAAAAAAACCGGCCTGAGCCGGTTTCTTTAGCGATTCATCACGTAAACGTGATTACTGCATCGCGTTGATCTGCGCAGTCAGATTGGATTTATGACGAGCAGCTTTGTTTTTGTGGATCAGACCTTTGCTGGCCTGACGGTCCACGATCGGTTGCATGTCATTAAATGCTTTCTGCGCAGCTTCTTTATCGCCAGTGGCGATGGCCGCATACACTTTCTTGATGAAAGTACGCATCATGGAGCGACGGCTTGCATTGTGCTTGCGGCGCTTCTCAGACTGTACGGCGCGTTTCTTAGCTGATTTGATATTAGCCAAGGTCCAACTCCCAAATATATTCTATCGAGGACAATTCAAAGGCCGAGGAATATGCCCTTTTAGCCTTCTTTTGTCAATGGATTTGTGCAAATAAGCGCCGTTTGTACGCCAGCGCTTGTTACGTTGTGATGGCGCGGGATTTTAGCAGCTTAAGCGTCGGGAATACAGCCTTTCGCGTCATAAATTCGCCCTTTGCCGCCTTTGTCGCGTCAAGCGTTTGATTACGGGTTAAAAGCCGTGCGCCCGTCGATGCGCCTGCTAGCGGCCAGGTGAAAAATTCTCATCGAGGCGGGAAGGCGAAATACGCTGACATGGCAACAAAAGGCATGAATCGCGGGTTAACCTTGTTCGCTGTACAAGGTATAATCCGCCGATTTCCACTGTTTTGAGCCAGTTATGCAGCTAATACGCGGTATACACAATCTTCAGGCCTGCCACTACGGCTGTGTGCTAACTATTGGTAACTTTGACGGTGTCCACCGTGGGCATCAGGCATTGCTTGAGCGCCTGAAGCAGGAAGGTCAGGCCCGTGGGTTACCGGTCATGGTGATGATTTTCGAGCCCCAGCCGCTGGAACTGTTTGCCGCAGAGAAAGCACCAGCACGGTTGACCCGGCTGCGCGATAAGGTGAAGTATCTGGCGCAGGCCGGTGTGGATTATCTGTTGTGCGTGACCTTTGACGCCCACTTTGCCGCGAACCATGCCAGTACCTTTATTTCCAGCCTGTTGGTGGAAAAGCTGGGGGTGAAATTTCTGGTGGTGGGGGATGACTTCCGCTTCGGGGCTGGCCGCGAAGGGGATTTCCTGTTATTACAGAAAGCGGGCGTCGAACAGAATTTCGACGTGATCAGTACGCAGACCTTTTGCAGCAGTGGCAAACGGGTGAGCAGCACCGCCGTACGTGAAGCGTTGGCGCAGGACAACCTGACGCTGGCGCAGGAACTGTTAGGGCACCCGTTCAGTATCTCTGGTCGGGTGGTGCACGGCAACGAGCTGGGGCGCACTATCGGTTTTCCAACGGCCAACCTGCCTTTGAAACGTCAGGTTTCTCCGGTAAGCGGTGTCTATGCAGTCCAGGTGTACGGACTGGGTGATGCGCCGTTGCCCGGTGTTGCCAATATCGGTACCCGTCCGACCATAACGGGCGATAAACGCCAGCAACTGGAAGTGCATTTGTTGGATGTCACACTGGATCTGTATGGACGACATATAGATGTGGTGATGTGTAAAAAATTACGTAGTGAGCAGCGGTTTGCTTCGCTGGATGCGCTGAAGCAGCAAATCGCCAACGATGTGGTGGCCGCCCGTGAGTTCTTCGGGTTGAAGGCACCGGTTTAATTTTTCTCTAGCCGAAAACGAAATCGAGAAGCGAATGAGTGACTATAAAACTACCCTGAATTTGCCGGAAACAGGGTTCCCGATGCGTGGCGATTTAGCCAAGCGCGAACCTGACATGCTGAAACGTTGGTATGAGCAGGATTTGTACGGGATTATTCGTGGCGCCAAGAAGGGTAAAAAAACCTTTATCCTTCATGACGGCCCGCCGTATGCGAACGGCAACATTCATATTGGTCACTCGGTTAACAAGATTCTCAAAGACATTATTATCAAGGCCAAAGGTTTATCCGGTTATGACTCGCCGTATGTGCCGGGCTGGGACTGCCACGGTCTGCCAATCGAACTGAAAGTAGAACAACTGGTGGGCAAACCGGGTGAGAAAGTCAGCGCCGCACAGTTCCGTGAAGAGTGCCGGAAATACGCGGCCGAGCAGGTAGCCGGGCAGAAAAAAGATTTCATCCGTCTGGGTGTGCTGGGTGACTGGGATCGCCCCTACCTGACAATGGATTTTAAAACCGAAGCCAATATTATTCGCGCACTGGGTCGTATCATCGAAAACGGCCACCTGCACAAGGGTGCCAAGCCGGTGCACTGGTGTGCCGACTGCGGTTCCGCGTTGGCGGAAGCGGAAGTGGAGTATTACGACAAAACCTCCCCGGCGATTGATGTCGCGTTCAACGCGGTTGACCGTGCTGCCGTACTGGCGAAGTTCGGGCTGGCGGCCGATGCGGTCAACGGCGATGTCGCACTGGTCATCTGGACAACGACGCCCTGGACGTTGCCGGCTAACCGTGCGATTGCCCTGAATGCAGACATTGATTATGTGCTGGTTCAGGTTGCCGACAAGGCTATCATCGTGGCGCAAGGGTTGGCCGACGCGGTGACTAAACGCGTTGCTGGCAGTGATACCAGCAGCTGTTTGGGCCGCGCCGTCAAGGGCAGCGAGCTGGAATTGCTGCGTTTCCGTCACCCGTTCCTGGATTTCGATGTCCCGGCTATTTTAGGCGATCACGTCACACTGGATGCCGGTACCGGTGCGGTACACACCGCCGGTGGTCATGGTCCGGACGACTATGTCATCAGCCAGAAATACCAGTTGGAAATCGCTAACCCTGTCGGGCCCAACGGTTGCTACCTGCCGGGTACCTTCCCGGGGCTGGATGGTCTGTTTGTGTTTAAAGCCAACGACAAGATCGTGGAATTGCTGCGTGAGTGCGGCGCGTTGTTGCACCATGAAAAGCTGCAACACAGCTACCCGTGCTGCTGGCGTCACAAGTCGCCGATCCTGTTCCGTGCTACGCCGCAGTGGTTCGTGAGCATGGATCAGAATGGCTTGCGCCAACAGTCTCTGTCCGAAATCAAAGGCGTGCAGTGGATCCCGGATTGGGGTCAGGCGCGCATTGAGTCGATGGTTGCGAACCGTCCTGACTGGTGTATTTCCCGCCAGCGTACCTGGGGCGTGCCGATGTCGTTGTTCGTGCATAAAGAAACGCAGGAACTGCATCCTCGTACCGCAGAGCTGATTGAGGCGGTGGCCAAGCGTGTTGAACAGGATGGCATTCAGGCATGGTGGGATCTTAACCCGGCAGACCTGATGGGCGCGGAAGCGGCCGATTATGAAAAAGTACCGGATACGCTGGATGTGTGGTTCGACTCCGGGTCAACGCATGCTTCTGTGGTGGATGTTCGCCCGGAATTTGGCGGCCACGCAGCGGATATGTATCTGGAAGGTTCTGACCAGCATCGTGGCTGGTTCATGTCTTCTCTGATGATTTCTACCGCGATTAAAGGCAAAGCGCCGTACCGTCAGGTGCTGACCCACGGTTTCACCGTGGACGGTCAGGGTCGCAAGATGTCGAAATCCATCGGCAACACCGTCAGCCCGCAGGATGTGATGGATAAATTGGGGGCGGATATTCTGCGTTTGTGGATCGGCTCTACCGACTACTCCGGCGAGATTGCGGTATCTGATGAAATCCTCAAACGTTCTGCCGATGCATACCGTCGTATCCGTAACACCGCACGTTTCCTGCTGGCTAACCTGAATGGTTTCGATCCGGCGCTGCACAGCGTGAAGCCGGAAGACATGGTGGTGCTGGATCGTTGGGCGGTAGGTTGTGCCAAAGCGGCGCAGGATGAGATTGTCGAGGCTTACGAGAGCTACGATTTCCACCGTGTGGTGCAGCGTCTGATGCAGTTCTGTTCTATTGAGATGGGGTCGTTCTATCTCGATATCATCAAGGACCGTCAGTACACCGCGAAACACGACAGCGTGGCGCGTCGTAGCTGTCAGACTGCACTGTTCCATATCGCCGAAGCGTTGGTTCGTTGGATGGCCCCGATTATGTCGTTTACCGCCGATGAAATCTGGGGATATCTGCCGGGTAAACGTGCGCAGTTTGTCTTTACCGAAGAGTGGTATGACGGTTTATTTGGGCTGGCCGACAGCGAGCCGATGAACGATGCTTTCTGGACTGACATGCTGAATGTGCGCAGTGAAGTCAACAAGGTGATCGAGCAGGCGCGTAACGACAAACGCATTGGCGGTTCACTGGAAGCTGCCGTGACGTTGTATGCGGATGAGCGGTTATTTGCACAGCTCAACAGCCTGCAAGGTGAGTTGCACTTTGCCTTGTTAACCTCCAAAGCGCGGTTGGAACGTGATGAGAATGCACCGGCTGACGCGCAGCAAAGTGAATTACCGGGACTGAAAGTTGTCCTTACTAAAGCCGATGGGGAGAAATGCCCGCGTTGTTGGCACTATGAAACGGATATCGGCAGTGATGCCGCTCATCCGGATGTCTGCGGTCGCTGTGCGACCAATGTTGGCGGTAATGGCGAAGAGCGTAAGTTTGTCTGATGAGTAAATCTACTGGAGCAACGGGTCTGTGCTGGCTGTGGCTGGCTGCACTGGTACTGGTGGTCGATCTCGGCAGCAAGCAGTGGGTGATGACCCACTTCCAACTGGGCGAGTCGGTACCGCTGGTGCCGTTCTTCAATTTTACCTACGCCCATAACTATGGTGCGGCGTTTAGCTTTCTGGCAGACAAAGGCGGTTGGCAACGCTGGCTGTTTGCGGTGATAGCACTGGTCATTATTGTGGCGTTGCTGGCGATGATGCATCGCTCCAGCGCCAGCCAGAAGCTGAACAACATCGCTTATGCGATGATCATTGGTGGCGCTATTGGCAATCTGGCCGATCGGTTGGTTCATGGTTATGTGATCGATTTTCTGGATTTTTACGTCAATAGCTGGCATTACCCGACGTTTAATCTGGCGGATAGCGCCATTGTCGTGGGGGCGTTGCTGATTGTGCTGGAGGGGTTTTTGGCTTCTCCGCAAAAAAAGCAGGCGGAAGGTAAATAACGCATGACGGAATTCGTGACAAACGGCAGCGAAGTGCTGGTGCATTTTACGCTGATGCTGGAAGACGGTTCCGTGGCGGAAGCTACCCGTGATGGTGGCAAACCGGCGATGTTTCGGCTGGGGGACGGCAGTCTGTCGGCGGCGCTGGAGGCTCAATTGCTGGGTTTGCAGGTCGGCGATAAGCGTACATTCAGCCTGCCGCCGGAGTCCACTTTTGGTCCGTCGAATCCCGACTTGATCCAATTCTTCCTGCGCCGTGATTTTGCGCAGACCGGGGTGCCTGAAGTGGGCACCATCATGCTGTTTAGCGGTATGGCTGGCAATGACATGCCAGGTATTATCCGCGAGGTGGCAGAAGAGTCAGTAACGGTGGACTTCAACCATCCATTGGCCGGGCATACCATCACGTTTGACGTAGAAGTACTGGAGATTCATCCCCTTCCGGAGGCAACGCATGAAAATCCTGCTGGCTAATCCCCGTGGATTCTGCGCTGGTGTCGATCGCGCAATCAGTATTGTCGAGCGGGCGCTGGAAGTGTACGGCGCACCGATTTACGTCCGTCATGAAGTGGTACATAACCGCTATGTGGTGGATGGGTTACGCGATCGCGGCGCTGTGTTTATCGAACAAATCGAAGACGTGCCGGATGGCGCGATTCTGATCTTCTCCGCGCACGGTGTATCGCAGGCGGTGAGAGCGGAAGCCAAAAGCCGTGAATTGACCGTTTTTGATGCGACCTGTCCGCTGGTGACAAAAGTGCATATGGAAGTGGCGCGTGCCAGCCGTAAGGGGACGGAAGCTATCCTGATAGGCCACGCCGGGCACCCGGAAGTGGAAGGCACGATGGGTCAGTACAACAACCCGGCTGGGGGCATGTACCTGGTGGAAGGGCCGGAGGATGTCTGGTCGCTACAGGTAAAGGATGAAACCAATCTCTGTTTCATGACCCAGACGACCTTGTCGGTGGATGATACCTCAGCGGTTATCGATGCGCTGCGGGCACGTTTCCCGCAGATTATCGGGCCGCGCAAAGATGATATCTGTTACGCCACCACCAACCGTCAGGAAGCGGTACGTAACCTGGCGGCACAAGCAAATGTGGTGCTGGTGGTCGGTTCGAAAAACTCCTCTAATTCCAATCGTCTGGCTGAGTTGTCACAGCGTGTGAGTAAACCGTCTTACCTGATTGATTCTGCGGATGATATTCAGGAAGAGTGGCTAAAGGGTGTTGCTTGTGTGGGGGTGACCGCCGGGGCTTCTGCGCCGGACGTGCTGGTTCAGCAAGTCATTAAACGCCTGCAAAGCATGGGGGGGGAAGTGGCCATGGAGATGGAAGGTCGCGCAGAGAACATCGTGTTTGAAGTGCCGAAAGAATTGCGTATGGACGTTCGTGAAGTGGAGTAAGTCCTTCGCCTTATCAGTAAAAATGATGCCAGACGATGAGAATCGCCTGGCATTTTTTTGGGAGAACGCGCATGAACCGAATCCCCATTATTCTGGATACTGACCCAGGCATCGACGATGCTGTTGCTATCGCGGCGGCGTTGTTTGCCCCTGAACTGGATCTGAAGCTCATTACGACAGTAGCAGGCAATGTGGATGTGGAAAAAACCACGCGCAATGCGCTGCAACTCCTGCATTTTTGGGACGCAGCCGTGCCGGTGGCTCAAGGGGCGGCGACACCGTTGGTACGTCCGTTGCGTGACGCTGCCTATGTTCATGGTGAGTCTGGCATGGAAGGCTATGACTTTGTGGCGCATGAACGCACTGTGCTGGAAACGTCTGCCGTTCAGGCCATGTATGACTGTCTTAACCGTAGCCCTGAGCCTGTCACGCTTGTGACCATCGGGCCACTGACCAATGTCGCCTTACTGCTGACGCTTTACCCGCAGTGTAAAAAACAGATTAAACGTCTGGTGATGATGGGGGGATCGTCAGGGCGTGGCAATTTCACGCCGAATGCGGAATTTAATATGGCTATCGACCCGGAGGCGGCTGCGCGTGTCTTCGACTGTGGTATCGATATCGTGATGTGTGGGCTGGATGTGACCAATGAGGCGGTGCTGGCGCCGGATTATCTGGCGACACTGCCGGGCCTTAACCGCACCGGTGCCATGTTGCATGCGCTGTTCAGCCATTATCGCAGCGGCAGTATGGCGACCGGTTTGCGTATGCACGACCTGTGCGCTATTGCTTATCTGGTGAAACCCAGTTTGTTTACCCTGCAACACTGTTTTGTCGCGGTGGAAACGCAGGGAGAATATACCGCGGGTACCACAGTGGTGGATCTCCAGCATCGGTTACATCGCCCGGCTAATGCACAGGTGGCACTAGCGTTGGACGTTACGGGGTTTCGCGCCTGGGTGGCGCAGGTGGTGGCTTTAGCGCCTTAATGTTTTGGTTAAGCCATGCATGCCTGGTCAGGGATTATGATCACGGCCTGGCTCATAACGATCGCTTGCTAAACAATAGCTTTTACTGATATCCCCGCGGGTTTGTCATAAATTTCTAATTACGGGGGTTTTCGGCTGGCAGCGCCCGGCTGGGCTGGTTAACCTGAGAACCTTTTCTCACTCATCAACAAATAAAGAGTACGAATATGCGTGATGCACAAATCCGCGTCGCCATCGCAGGAGCGGGTGGCCGCATGGGGCGGCAGTTGATTCAGGCTGCGTTACAGATGGAAGGCGTTGTACTGGGTGCGGCGCTGGAACGTGAAGGTTCATCTTTGCTGGGTAGTGACGCGGGAGAGTTGGCCGGGGCAGGGAAAACGGATGTCACCGTACAGAGCAGTCTTGAGGCGGTGGTGAACGATTTCGACGTGTTTATCGATTTTACCCGTCCGGAAGGTACGCTCAATCACCTCGCGTTTTGTCGCCAGCACGGCAAAGGGATGGTGATCGGCACCACCGGTTTTGACGATGCCGGTAAAGCAGCGATTCAGCAGGCTGCCGCCGACATTGGGATTGTGTTTGCCGCTAACTTTAGTGTTGGCGTGAATGTGTTGCTCAAGCTGCTGGAAAAAGCGGCCAAAGTCATGGGTGACTACACGGACATTGAGATCATTGAAGCGCACCACCGCCATAAAGTGGACGCCCCATCAGGCACGGCATTGGCGATGGGCGAAGCGATCGCCGGGGCGTTGGGCCGTGACCTGAAAGAGTGTGCGGTTTATGCACGTGAAGGGTATACCGGTGAGCGTGAGCCAAAAAGCATCGGTTTTGCCACCATTCGGGCCGGAGATATCGTGGGAGAGCACACCGCGATGTTTGCAGACATCGGC
This sequence comes from Dickeya ananatis, assembly GCF_019464615.1. Lineage (NCBI taxonomy): Bacteria > Pseudomonadati > Pseudomonadota > Gammaproteobacteria > Enterobacterales > Pectobacteriaceae > Dickeya > Dickeya ananatis. The sequence goes on from NZ_CP040816.1 coordinate 148,754, forward strand.
GAACGCATCGAGATAACACACAAGGCTTCCAGCCGTATGACATTCGCAAATGGCGCAGTCAGGTCCGCATTGTGGGTAAGCTCTCGTAACCATGGTCTTTTTGATATGAAAGATGTGCTGGGGCTTGATGATTTGTAAGGTGTGGATGTCTGATTTTTTCTTAATGCATTGATTTTAATGGCGCTAAAAATAGCGCCATTGCTTTATGTGATAAATGATGGTTTGGTTGGTATATTGTCCTGTATTTGATGTTTTTCATTATTATCTGTCTTTTTGTCCGTCGTCTGTTGGCTATTTATGATTCAGTGTACCGATTTTGGTGTGATTTTAATCATTATTTCATTCATCGGTGCTGGCAACCGTTTACTTTTCCCAGTTGATGTGTGTTTTTACCGATATGGCGATGTATTACTCCTTGAAGCCATAAAATAGTGAAAAAAAATCCGGTTTGGCTAGACAACGGTCAGGGGCATCATTAAAATGCGCGCAATTTGCCAAAAATTTGCCTTACAGGTGGTTTTTGCATTGATTTAGTCCATTAAATCTGAATTAATATGCAAATAACGTGATTTTTTATTCCTTGGAGGGTGTTTTGATTAAGTCAGCGCTATTGGTTCTGGAAGACGGAACCCAATTCCACGGTCGGGCCATTGGGGCAGAGGGAACGGCAGTGGGGGAAGTCGTTTTCAATACGTCAATGACCGGTTATCAAGAAATCCTCACTGATCCTTCCTATTCCCGCCAGATTGTCACTCTTACTTATCCCCATATCGGAAATGTCGGCGCCAACAAAGCCGATGAAGAATCTCCCGCCGTTCATGCTCAGGGCTTGGTTATCCGCGATTTACCCCTGATTGCCAGCAACTACCGCAGTGAAGAAAGCCTGTCTGATTACCTCAAACGCAACAATATTGTGGCGATTGCGGATATCGACACTCGCAAATTGACGCGGTTGCTGCGTGAAAAAGGCGCGCAGAATGGCTGCATCATCGCCGGTGACGCACCGGATGCGGCGCTGGCGCTGGAAAAGGCTAAAGCGTTCCCCGGCCTGAAAGGGATGGATCTGGCGAAAGAAGTGACCACCCACTCCAGCTATAGCTGGTTGCAGGGTAGCTGGACGCTGGAAGGCGACTTGCCAGCGGCAAAAACCGAGAACGAACTGCCGTATCATGTGGTGGCGTATGACTACGGTGTGAAGCGTAATATCCTGCGTATGCTGGTGGATCGCGGCTGCCGCCTGACGGTCGTACCCGCGCAAACCCCGGCCGAGGATGTGCTGAAACTCAATCCGGACGGTATTTTCCTCTCCAACGGTCCTGGCGATCCGGAGCCGTGCGATTACGCCATCAAGGCAATTAAAGCCTTCCTGGAAACCGATATTCCGGTGTTCGGCATTTGTCTGGGTCACCAGTTGCTGGCGCTGGCCAGTGGCGCGAAAACCGTCAAGATGAAGTTCGGTCACCACGGCGGCAACCACCCGGTGAAAGATCTGGACGGTAATCGTGTGATGATCACCGCGCAAAACCACGGCTTTGCGGTAGACGAAACGTCGCTGCCCGCCACACTGCGTGCAACGTATAAATCGCTGTTTGATGGTTCGCTGCAGGGCATTCATCGCACCGATAAAGCGGCATTCAGTTTTCAGGGGCACCCTGAAGCCAGCCCCGGCCCACATGACGCCGCGCCGCTGTTTGATCACTTCATCGAGCTGATTGAGTCTTACCGTAACACCAAATAATCAGAATCCGTTTAGTCACGCTGCGATAAAAGAACAGGGCGAAAGGGCCAGCGCGGCGGTGAGTAAACGGGTTCGCAGGAGCGAAAAATGCCAAAACGTACAGACATAAAAAGTATCCTGATTCTCGGTGCCGGTCCGATCGTGATCGGTCAGGCGTGCGAGTTTGACTACTCCGGCGCTCAGGCGTGTAAGGCGCTGCGTGAAGAAGGCTACCGCGTGATTCTGGTGAACTCCAACCCGGCCACGATTATGACCGACCCGGAGATGGCCGACGCCACCTACATTGAACCGATCCACTGGGAAGTGGTGCGCAAAATCATCGAAAAAGAACGTCCGGATGCCGTATTGCCGACGATGGGCGGTCAGACGGCGCTGAACTGCGCGCTGGAGCTGGAACGTCAGGGCGTGCTGGCAGAGTTCGGCGTGACCATGATCGGTGCGACCGCAGATGCCATCGATAAGGCGGAAGATCGTCGCCGTTTCGATATCGCGATGAAGAAAATCGGCCTCGAAACCGCACGTTCCGGCATTGCCCACAATATGGACGAAGCGCTGGCGGTAGCGGCGGATGTGGGGTATCCCTGCATTATTCGCCCGTCTTTCACCATGGGGGGCACGGGCGGCGGTATTGCCTATAACCGTGAAGAGTTTGAAGAAATTTGTACCCGCGGTCTGGATTTGTCACCGACCAAGGAACTGTTGATCGACGAATCGTTGATCGGCTGGAAAGAGTATGAAATGGAAGTGGTGCGGGATAAAAACGATAACTGCATCATCGTCTGCTCTATCGAAAACCTCGATGCGATGGGGATCCACACCGGTGACTCCATCACTGTCGCGCCGGCACAAACCCTGACCGACAAGGAATACCAAATCATGCGTAACGCCTCGATGGCGGTACTGCGTGAAATCGGGGTAGAAACCGGCGGCTCCAACGTGCAGTTTGCGGTCAACCCGAAAACCGGGCGTCTGATCGTTATCGAAATGAACCCGCGTGTATCGCGCTCCTCGGCGCTGGCTTCCAAAGCGACCGGTTTCCCGATCGCCAAGATCGCGGCCAAACTGGCGGTGGGTTATACGCTTGATGAACTGATGAACGACATTACCGGCGGGCGTACCCCGGCATCGTTCGAACCGTCCATCGATTATGTGGTTACCAAGATCCCGCGCTTTAACTTCGAAAAATTCGCTGGCGCTAACGATCGTCTGACGACGCAGATGAAATCGGTGGGTGAAGTGATGGCGATCGGCCGTACCCAGCAGGAGTCACTGCAGAAAGCGCTGCGTGGTCTGGAAGTCGGCGCGACCGGTTTCGATCCTAAAGTGAGTCTGGACGATCCGGAAGCGCTGACTAAAATCCGCCGCGAATTGAAAGACGCCGGTGCCGATCGTATCTGGTATCTGGCGGACGCGTTCCGCGCGGGTATGTCGGTTGACGGCGTATTCAACCTGACCAACATTGACCGCTGGTTCCTGGTGCAAATCGAAGAACTGGTGCGTCTGGAAGAGCAGGTGGCAGAACAAGGCGCTAACGGCCTGACGAAAGAATTCCTGCGTTTGCTCAAACGCAAAGGCTTTGCCGATGCACGCCTGGCAAAACTGGCCGGTGTATCAGAAGGTGAAATCCGCAAGCTGCGTTACAAATACAACCTGCATCCGGTCTACAAGCGTGTAGATACCTGTGCTGCCGAGTTCGCGACGGATACCGCCTACATGTACTCCACGTATGACGAGGAGTGCGAGGCCAACCCGAATCAGGATCGTGACAAGGTCATGGTACTGGGTGGTGGCCCGAACCGTATCGGTCAGGGGATTGAGTTCGACTATTGCTGTGTACATGCGGCGCTGGCACTGCGTGAAGACGGCTACGAAACCATTATGGTCAACTGCAACCCGGAAACGGTCTCTACTGACTACGATACTTCCGATCGCCTCTACTTCGAGCCGGTAACGCTGGAAGACGTGCTGGAGATCGTGCGTATTGAGCAGCCTAAGGGTGTGATCGTGCAGTACGGCGGACAGACGCCGCTGAAACTGGCTCGTCAGCTTGAGGCCGCTGGTGTGCCGGTGATCGGCACCAGCCCGGATGCTATCGACCGTGCGGAAGACCGTGAGCGCTTCCAGCAGGCGGTCAACCGCCTTGGTCTGAAGCAACCGGCCAACGCCACAGTCAGCACCATCGACCAGGCGGTGGAAAAAGCCGTTAACATCGGCTATCCGCTGGTGGTTCGCCCGTCTTACGTGCTGGGCGGCCGGGCGATGGAAATCGTGTACGACGAAACCGATTTGCGCCGCTATTTCCAGACGGCGGTCAGCGTTTCCAACGATGCGCCGGTGCTGCTGGACCGTTTCCTGGATGATGCGGTGGAAGTGGATGTGGACGCTATCTGCGACGGTGAACGCGTCTTGATTGGTGGCATCATGGAACATATCGAGCAGGCGGGTGTGCACTCCGGTGACTCGGCCTGTTCGCTGCCAGCCTATACCCTGAGCAAAGAGATTCAGGATGTGATGCGTCAGCAGGTGGAAAAACTGGCGTTCGAGCTTGCGGTGCGTGGCCTGATGAATGTGCAGTTCGCGGTGAAAAACAACGAAGTGTACCTGATTGAGGTGAACCCGCGTGCGGCGCGTACCGTGCCGTTTGTTTCCAAAGCCACAGGGGTTCCGCTGGCGAAAGTGGCGGCGCGTGTGATGGTTGGGCAAACGCTGGCGCAGCAGGGCGTTACCAAAGAGGTGATCCCGCCGTACTATTCCGTTAAGGAAGTGGTGCTGCCGTTCAATAAATTCCCAGGTGTGGACCCGATCCTCGGGCCGGAAATGCGTTCTACCGGCGAGGTGATGGGCGTAGGGCGTACCTTTGCTGAAGCCTTCGCTAAGGCGATGCTGGGCAGTAACTCACCGATGAAGAAAACTGGCCGCGCGTTGCTGTCGGTACGCGAGGGTGACAAGGCCCGCGTGGTGGATTTGGCTGCCAAGCTGCTCAAACACGGTTTTGAACTGGATGCGACTCACGGCACCGCGGTGGTGTTGGGTGAAGCCGGTATCAATCCGCGTCTGGTGAACAAGGTGCATGAAGGCCGTCCACATATTCAAGACCGCATCAAGAATGGCGAGTACACCTACATCGTTAATACCACAGCGGGTCGTCAGGCGATCGAAGATTCCAAACTGATTCGCCGCAGTGCGCTGCAGTATAAAGTGCATTACGACACCACCATGAATGGCGGTTTTGCTACAGCGATGTCGCTGAACGCCGACCCAACCGAGCAGGTCATTTCCGTTCAGGAAATGCATGCCCGTATTCAGGGATAACGGCTAAAAACGCGCCTGGGTTCAGGTGCGTTGTCGTGAAATCGTGAAAGGTCAATCATGAAAGATAAAACCGGCCTGGTGCGTGACATCAGGCCGGTTTTTTTCGTCTGTTATCAGGGGGGCGGTTTAGCTTAATGCCACCTTGATTCCCAGTGTAATCAATACGCCGCCAAGCAGTTTGTCGATCAGTTTTTGCGCTTTGGTCAGGCCGCGACGTACCGGTTCGCTCTGAATCAGAATAACCAGCAGCGGCCACCAGATAAGCGTCAGTCCCAGGATGATCCCGGCGTACCACAACTTTTCACCCATGCTGGAGTTCAGTCCCAACACCTGGGTGAAGACCGCCAGAAAAAACAGTGTCGCTTTCGGGTTCAGCAGGTTGCAGAGATAGCCCTGGAGGAAGGCTTTCCACAATCCGACGCGCTGCGGCGTCAGGCCGGACAAATCCAGTTTACTGCCGCCGCGTGAGCACAGTGCCTGAATGCCCAGCCAGATCAGGTAAGCGGCACCGACGTATTTCAGCAGGCTGAATAGCCAGGGCGTGGTGGTGATGACGACCGCCAGGCCAGCGACACAATACGCCATATGGGTGGCGACACCGGCAATAACACCGACAGTGGTCATCATGGCGGCCAGTCGTGGGTAACGTACCGCGTTTTTGATCACCAGAAAGAAGTCCGGGCCGGGAGATATCATCCCCAGTGCAGCGATGGTCGCTACGAATAAAGAGGTTTCAAGCATGATGGATCACGTATGACAATCAAGGATTCGACGAAAAAAGGTGGGCATAATACCGTCAGTGGCATTTTTTCGCACTATCAATCATCGATTTGAAATGTTAATAAACTTATAAAAACCACGCTTATAGTGGTTGTAATCAGTACAGGGGACGAAGCGTAAGATGGTAAATGAAACCACACAGCAGCGGGATATTACCCGATTGTGTATTCAGTGTGCATTGTTGCTGTTGCAGCATGGTGCGGAAAGTATGTTGGTCGAGCAACTTTCGTCACGACTTGGCGTGGCGCTGGGAATGGACGCGGTAGAGAGCTCGATTTCGGCTAACGCGATAGTGCTGACCACCATTATGCAAGGGCATTGCCTGACATCCACCCGTAAAAATGTGGATCGAGGCATCAACATGCATGTGGTGACGGAAGTGCAGCGTGTGGTGATCATGGCAGAACATAAGCTGCTGGATGTGGCGGGCGTGGCAAAGCGCTTTAGCCATATCAAACCGTTGCGTTACCCGCGTTGGCTGATGGTGACGATTGTGGCGTTGTCGTGCGGCTGTTTTAGCCGTTTAAACGGCGGCGGCTGGGATGCCTTTCTGGTGACGCTGATTGCCAGTGGTATGGCGATGTATGTTCGTCAGGTTCTGACCGCCCGGCACCTTAATCCGTTGATCAATTTCTGTATTACCGCTTTTGTGGCGACATCGGCATCTGGGTTGTTGATGCGGGTGCCCGCTCTTGAGCACAGTTCCTCCGTGGCAATGGCGGCCAGCGTATTGTTGCTGGTGCCTGGCTTTCCGCTGATTAATGCGGTCGCCGATATGTTTAAAGGCCATGTGAACACTGGGCTGGCACGTTGGACGATGGCCAGCCTGCTGACGCTGGCGACCTGTATTGGTGTGGTAACGGCAATGGTGGTATGGGGGCTGCACGGATGGTGATTGAACTGGTTTGGGCGTTGATTCAGGATATGGTACTGGCCGCGGTGCCGGCGGTCGGTTTTGCTATGGTATTTAACGTACCGATGCGGGCGTTGCCGTATTGCGCGTTACTCGGCGCGCTGGGGCATAGTGTGCGCTTTCTGATGATTCGCTTCGGTATTCCTATCGAACTGGCGACTTTTGTGGCATCGATCATGGTGGGGATCATCGGTATTCGCTGGTCCCGCTGGTTTCTGGCTCACCCTAAAGTCTTTACCGTTGCGGCGGTGATCCCGATGTTCCCCGGTATTTCAGCCTATACGGCGATGATTTCCGTTGTTCAGCTCTCTCAGCATGGGTATAGCGAAGCGCTGATGCAAACACTGATCACCAACTTCCTGAAGGCCAGTTTTATCGTTGGAGCACTGTCTATCGGGCTGTCGCTACCGGGGATCTGGATTTATCGTAAACGCCCGGGAGTGTAGCGCCGCGGCTTTCTCTTGAAGGATTTGGTGTTCTCTTAAGGCATTCAGTGTTCTCTTAAATAGTGGGTGGCGACCCGGCAATCATATCGACGCATGGGCAGGCTTTCCGTATAGTGGCACCAATTTTGTAGCCTGTAGGGTTTTACCATGGTGATTAGTTTGATTGCCGCACTGGCAGTGGATCGTGTGATCGGAATGGAGAACGCCATGCCGTGGCACCTGCCAGCTGATTTGGCGTGGTTTAAGCGCAATACACTCAACAAACCCGTGATTATGGGACGTAATACGTTCCGCTCTATCGGGCGGCCGCTGCCGGGACGACTGAATATCGTGGTGAGTAGCCAACCGGGTGACGATGAACGGGTAACCTGGGCGACGTCGCTGGACGCGGCGCTGGCGGCGGCTGGCGGCGTGGAAGAAGTGATGGTGATCGGCGGAGGCAGCATTTATCAGCAGATGCTGCCGCAAGCCGGTCGCCTTTATCTGACCCATATTGACGCTGAGGTAGAAGGTGATACCCATTTCCCGGATTATGAACCGGATGAGTGGGTATCGACGTTCAGTGAATTCCATGATGCTGATGAGCAAAACTCCCACAGCTATTGCTTCGAAATCCTTGAACGCCGCTGATTGCTGTTGGTTTTCCATCTTCAAACCCGCTCACACCGAGCGGGTTTTTCTTTTATTATTTTAATGTATCGATATGTGTACGTGTTACACCATTACCCTCTTTCTATTTCATTTGGGTTATTTGCAGGAAGAACATTGTCTAAATGGAATGAAATTTAGCTTATTCATAAGATTAATAGTCCAACTTGCTCATCAGGGCATTTGAAATGTTAGTGGTAAACAGGTTGATTGCGTCATGCCCTATTTACTTTATTTTCTTACAATGTCACTGGTATTTGTTTTTTACTATTCTAATGCGTTCAAAATAACCTATAAAGACCTGTAACTCAAAAGCAAGGTTATTGAAGGTCAAGGTCCTTCGGTATATGAAAATCGCATCAATTCAGTATTTGCGTGGTCTGGCTGCTTTGCTTGTCGTCGTAGCGCATAATTCATCCCTGCTGGAGGGTAACTGGACAAAACACATTCCTGGCGCACTTGGTGTGGATGTTTTTTTTATAATTAGCGGTTTTATAATGACATTCATTACCTACCATGCACCTGACAGTCCGTTTGTATTTATCGTTAAACGCTTGTTTCGCATATGGCCAGTCTTTTTTTTCGTTTGGCTGCTTTCTTTTATTTTCGTGTATCCTGAAAGAAGTTTCAGCCAGATGGTATGTACACTCTATTTTTGTCTGCAGGATTATAGTCTACCAGGACCAACCTTTGGTTACAGTGCTCTTGGCCCTCCATGGACGTTATCCTACGAAATGATGTTCTACTTCATTTTCGCTGTTTCAATGAGCATCAGCTACCGCTATCGCAGCTACATTTGCACACTGGTTTTCGTGGCTGCTATGACAGGTTTTCAGCTGTATTACAACGGCAGTTTCGATTTCTCATCACAGGTATCGCCGAATATTATTGTTATACACTGGTGGCAGGCTTGGATTAAATTGATAAGTAATACTATCGCGTTTGAATTTATCACTGGTATGTTGCTGGCGGAATTAATGGTCAGGAAAAAAATCAGCAAGTTACTTTACAGCAGGATACTGGCGAAAATAGCGTTCGTTATTGCAATAGTCGGCGCTGTTATCGTTGGTCCACAGGTTTTTGGCTTGAGTGGTGGTTTCTGGCTGGCGTTGGTCATTATGATTTCGGCTATTATATTGGGTGGCCACAATGAGACAGAGTATAGTCGGATACTAACCTTCATTGGAGATATTTCCTATTCACTTTATCTCGTTCACTATCCTGTAATGGTTTTTTTTAGAAACCATTTATCAGACTCCGCGACATCCATTGAGAGAATAACAATATTTATGTTCTCTATTACCGTTAGTATTGTAATAGCATCAGTTATGTTCATATGGATTGAAACGCCTTCAATTCGGGCAGGCAAAAAGGTAGCAGGAATGTTATCTGTGGCGATGAGGCGTTATCAGCATTAAGCTTGAGCAATATGAACCTGGGAGATGAGTGGGTGTGCAATATTCGGCAGCAACCGCCGCCGGATTCGTCAGATGGCGGAAGCTGCATCGGTTTGCGGCGTCATTAGCGATGGCTGGGTAAAATAACGCTGGTCTTCCCAGCGCAGACAGGTGAGTTCCCCCCCCCAGCAACAGCCGGTATCCAGCGCGTAGATACCCTTTGGTGTACCTTTACCTTCCAACGATGCCCAGTGACCAAACGCAATAGCGTATTCGGCTGGAACCGGGCCTGGTAGAGTAAACCAGGGCTTAAGCAGCGATGGTGCTTGTGAGGGCGCCTCTTTACACAGCATATCGAGCTGACCGCCTGAAAAGCAGTAGCGCATGCGGGTAAACACGTTGGTACTAAAGCGCAAACGAGCCAGCCCACTCAATTCCGGGCTCCAATGATTCGGCATGTCGCCGTACATCGCATCCAGAAACAGCGGGTAGCTGTCGCTGCTGAGGATCGCTTCGACTTCCCGAGCGCACATTTTGGCGGTGTCCAGATCCCATTGCGGCGTGATACCGGCGTGGGTCATCACCAGCTTACGTTCTTCGTCTATCTGCAATAGTGGTTGGCGTCGCAGCCAGTTGATCAGATCGTCCGCGTCTGGTGCTGACAATAGTGGATCCAGTCGATCTTTGGGTTTATTGCGACTGATACCCGCGTATACCGCCAGGAGATGGAGGTCGTGGTTGCCGAGTACCATACGCACTGAATCGCCCAACGAGCGGACATAGCGCAGCACATCCAGCGAATCGGGGCCACGCGCGACCAGATCGCCGGTCAGCCACAGCGTGTCACTTTCAGGGTTAAACGCAACTTGCGCCAGCAACGCTTTGAGCTCGACGGCACAGCCGTGAACATCGCCAATAAGATAGGTAGCCATAGTCTTTCAATGTATCAGTGAGGGAATGGCCAGGCGGAATACCGTAATGGGAACCTGAAATGTTTCACCCTGATGATCAATCATCTGGTAATGACCTTCCATGGTGCCCATCGGCGTTTCCAGAATGGCGCCGCTGGTATACTGGAATTCGCTGCCTGGCTGAATGACAGGTTGCAGGCCGATCACGCCCTCGCCCTGTACTTCAGTTTGTTTGCCGTTGCCGTTGGTAATCATCCAATAACGGTTAAGCAGTTTGACGTCATGACGACCGAGATTACGGATGGTGATGGTATACGCGAAGACGAAACGGCCTTCTTCTGGCTGAGATTGCGCTTCTACATAGAAGCTCTGAACCTGTATACACACTCGGGGCGCATTCATCATGACGACAACTCCAGCTTATTCCTGCGATGTGGGGTGCGCGGTCAGCCACTCGGCCAGACGGCAATATTGCGCAATAGTGACGTTTTCAGCCCGGGTGTTAGGGTCCACTTCCAGTGCAGTCAATTGCTCTGGCGTGAACAGGTTACCCAGACTGTTACGCAGCGTTTTACGTCGCTGATTAAAGGCTTCCGTGGTAATCCGGCTCAGGATACGGGTATCCACGGCCGGATAAGGCGACGTCGTGTGCGGTACCAGCCGCACTACCGCAGAATCCACTTTAGGGGCCGGTTTGAAGGCGGTTGGTGGCACTTCAAGCACCGGAATAACCTGACAATAGTACTGCGCCATCACACTCAGACGACCATACGCCTTGCTGTTTGGCCCGGCTACCAGCCGGTTGACGACTTCTTTTTGCAACATGAAGTGCATGTCGTGAATAGCCTGAGTATAGCTGAACAGGTGGAACATCAGCGGTGTCGAAATATTATACGGCAGGTTACCAAAAACCCGCAGTGGTTGTCCCGCCTGTTGTGACAGGGCGGCAAAGTCCACTGTCATCGCGTCCTGCTGGATGATGGTCAGCTTGTCCTTGAGCGTCGGATGCACCTCCAGCCGTGCGGCCAGATCGCGGTCCAGTTCGACTACGGTAAAGCGGTCGATACGTTCGCCGACAGGAATAGTTAACGCCCCCAGACCGGGGCCAATTTCTACCATGGCCTGACCCGGCTGCGGGTGGATGGCGGAAACAATACTGTCGATCACGAACTGATCGTTGAGAAAATTCTGGCCAAAACGCTTACGCGCGAAGTGACCTTGATGGACGCGATTATTCATTACGGTTAGCAATCATATGTAGAGCGAGATTCAATGCGGTGCCAAAGCTGCCCGGATCGGCCTGACCGCGACCGGCAAGCTCCAGTGCGGTGCCGTGATCGACGGACGTGCGGATAAACGGCAGCCCCAGCGTGATGTTGACGGCTCGACCAAAGCCTTGATATTTCAGTACCGGCAAGCCTTGGTCGTGATACATCGCCAGCACAGCGTCGGCGTGTTCGAGGTACTTGGGTTGGAACAAGGTGTCGGCAGGCAGCGGGCCAACCAGTTGAATACCAGACTGACGCAGTTCATCCAGCGCGGGAATAATGACATCCAGCTCTTCTCGCCCCATATGGCCGCCTTCGCCAGCATGCGGGTTCAAACCGCAGACATAGATGATCGGTTGGGCGAGGCCAAATTTGCGCTGCAAATCCTGATGCAGAATGGTAATCACTTCGTGCAGGCTATCGCGGGTGATGGCATCCGATACTGCCTTTAATGGCAGATGTGTGGTCGCCAGCGCAACCCGTAACTCTTCGGTCGCCAGCATCATCACCACACGTGAGCAATGACTGCGTTCGGCAAAGAACTCTGTATGGCCGGAAAACGCAATGCCAGACTCGTTGATAATACCTTTGTGTACCGGCCCGGTGATCAGCGCGGCAAAATCGCCTTTCAGACAGCCATCACAGGCGCGGGCCAGCGTATCGAGCACATAGCGGCTGTTCAACACGTTCAACTGCCCTGGCACCACCGTAGCGTCGGTGGCAACCGGCAGCAGCGTCAACGTGCCTGCTGCTTGCGGTTGCGCCGCCAGGTGCGGTTGGTATTCACGCAAGGTTAGCGGGAGTTTCAACGCCAGCGCACGGCTTAACAGCAGCTCGGCATCGGCACATACCACCAGTTCCACCGGCCAGCTTTGCTGGGCCAGTGCAACCACCACATCGGGACCAATCCCGGCGGGTTCGCCGGGGGTTATCACGACTCGCTGCACCTGCGTTTCAATGGGCATCAGTTCTGAGCATCCAGGATTTTCACGTATGCCGCCGCGCGTTTTTCCTGCATCCAGGTTTGGGCTTCTTCGGCGAATTTACGGTTAAACAGCATGCGATAGGCGCGATCCTTCTGGGCCGCGTCAGTCTTGTCCACCTGACGGGTATCCAGCAGTTGGATCAGGTGCCAGCCAAAGGAGGAGTGCACTGGTGCACTGATTTCGCCTTTTTTCAGGTCCATCAAGGCATCGCGGAATGCCGGGTCATACATCTCTGGTGATGCCCACCCCAGGTCGCCACCCTGATTGGCTGACCCCGGATCCTGAGATAACTGTTTGGCGGCGGTGGCAAAGCTCAGCTTGCCACTCCTGATTTGGCTTGCCACCTCTTCGAGTTTAGCTTTGGCTTGCGCGTCGTTCATGACTACCGAGGTCGTCAGCAGAATGTGGCGGGCATGCACCTCGGTGACCGACACGGCTTGAGAGCCGCCGCGGGTATCGTTAACACGCAGAATATGAAAGCCCACACCAGAACGAATCGGCCCAATGATCTGGCCCTTCTGCGGGTTAGCCAGACGTTCGGCAAACAGCGATGGCAGTTCTTGCGGACGACCCCAGCCCATCTGTCCGCCTTTCAGTGCTTGCGGATCGGCAGAGTAGGTGATGGCCAGTTTGCCGAAGTCAGCACCCTGAGAGGCTTCTTTCACCAAACGATTGGCCAGACTTTCTGCTTTATCGACCTGATCTTGCGTCGGGTTTTCTGGCAGCGGGATCAAAATTTGGCTCAGGTTGACTTCGGGACCGTTCGCCCCCTGACTGGCAAGCTGCTGAGCCAGCGAGTCCACTTCCTGCGGTAGCACGGTGACACGGCGACGCACTTCACTGTTACGCACATCCGCTATCATCATGTCTTTGCGGATCTGGTTACGGTAAGTATCGAAACTTATGCCTTCGGCGGCCAGGCGGCTGCGCAACTGGTCAAGGCTCATGTGGTTTTGCGCCGCAATATTAGCGATAGAGCGATCCAGTTGGTCATCGGTGACCTGAACACCCACTTTTTGCGCCATCTGCAGGATGATATTATCCATGATCAAACGCTCCAGAATCTGGTGACGGAGCGTGGCGTCGTCCGGTAACTGCTGACCGGCTTCTTGCGCGTTCAGTTTGACGGACTGCAGCAGGCTATTGATATCACTTTCCAGAACCACACTGTTGTCGACGATGGCGGCTATCTTGTTGACCTCTTGTGGGGCCGCAAACGCCATATTGGCACTCAGTGCCAGTCCCAGGACAAGCGCTCTCCAGTTCTTCATACCTTTCCCGTTAATTTTATCCGCCAGGGCGGGTTACATGTTTAATCGCTACCGGTTATTAGACGTTTATTGTTGCCAGAGTTCCCGGCGTTACCTCATCAGAACGCGCGCTGGTAAGGCAATATACCGTTTCTCAGCATTTTGTCCGTACCCAGACTGTAATTGCTGCTCAGGCCACGCAATTCGAAGCTGAAGCCAATCTTGCTGTCGTAGACGCTCTGATTGGTCGTGCTATTCCATTTGGTTATCTTGCGTTCGTAGCCCACGTTGACCGCCCAACAGCAGGTGTTGTACTGCAGGCCCACTAACTGGTCGGCGGGTTGATTGGCCTTGGTGTCATAGTAATAAGCACCCACGATAGCCCAGCGATCGGACAACGGCCAACTGGCAGTGGCGCCGACTTGAGAAATACCTTGCTGGAAGCCGGGGTTTGTGATGTTTGGCAGCATAGCCTGAATATATTCCGAGCTGGCGAAACGGTAATTCAACTGGAACATACGCTCACCGCCGCCACGGTATTCAAGAATAGCGTCGCCAAGGGTGACGCTTTTAAGACGTTCATCGTACTGTGCGCCGCCACGAAGACCCCAGTTGTCGGCAAATTTCCAGTAGGCGTCCCCCGCCCAGTTCAGGCTGCCGCGTTCATCATTCTGGTCGAGACTGGAGTTGGTGCCAGTGCGCGGGCGATCAAAATAATAAATCTGCCCCAGTGACGCATTGAAACGCTCTTCCAGCGCACTGTCATACAACCGCGTTGTCACCCCGCTCGATACCTGGTTCGCGGAAGCGATGCGATCCAGGCCGCTGAAGGTACGGTCACGGAATAACCCAGCGTAGTCTGCCTGCAACAGGGTGGAGTCATAGGCGCGGATATCAGACTGATTACGGTATGGCACGTATAAATATTGCACTCGCGGTTCGAGCGTCTGGGTATAGCCTTTCGCCCAGTCCATATCACGTTCAAACACCATCTTGCCGTCGGTTTTGAACTGCGGCATCACACGGTTGACGCTACTTTTTAATGGCGAGTCTGGGTTGCTGGCGTTATAAGCATCCAGATTTTCCTGCTGATAGTGGGTTGCCATCAGCTTGGCTTCGGTATTCAGGCTAGCCCACTGATTGGAAATCGGCATGGAAATCGTTGGCTCGAAATGCAGACGGGTCGCATCAGGCAGGCTAGGGTTAATATTGGTAAATTTTACCGCCTGACCGTAAAGGTGCAGATCGAAGGGGCCGATATCGTTCTGATAGTAATTCATATCGAGCTGCGGCAGCGCTCGATAGATATCACGGGAAGCCAGATTGCTGAATATCTGGTATTGGCGTGTTGAGACGGTAGCATCCCAGTTTTGGTTGGCGTAGCCCAGGCTGAATTTTTGGGTGGCGTAACCGTCGGTGGTGTTACCGTAAACCGAATCCAGATCGGTAAAATAATTCGGATCACTGACCTTGGTATAGTCAGCGCTGAAGCGCCACACCTGGTCCATCACGCCGAAATGCTGCCAGTGGAACAGCCAGCGGGTGTAATTATCATCAGGCGCATAACCCGATTTACCAGACAGAACATCGCTTTTGTATTGCCTGTCGTCCGGCAACCAGTCAAATTCGACCAGGCCTAAGCCCGCGCGCGACAGATAACGGAATTCGTTCTGCCACTGCATTCCGCGATTGGTCTGCACATGTGGCGTGATGGTGGCGTCGTAGTTGGGCGCGATATTCCAGTAATAAGGCGTGACCAGCTCAAACCCATTATTCCTGCCGTATTTCGCGTTAGGGATCAGGAAGCCGGAACGACGCTTATTGCCAATCGGGAGTTGCATATAAGGGCTATAGAATACCGGGACACCCGCGATGCGAAAACGGGCGTTCCAGATTTCGGCGACTTCCTCCTGCCGGTCCTGAATCACTTCCGAACCGACGACGCTCCAGCTATCATCACCTGGCAGGCAGGATGTAAATGAACCATGATCTAAGATGGTATAGCGGTTGTTCTCGCGCTGCTTCATCTTGTCAGCATCGCCGCGACCCTGACGCCCGACCATCTGGTAGTCGCCGTCTTCGACGTCGGTATCCTTGGTGTTAAGGTTGGACCAGGCGCGCGGGCCTTTCAGGATGACCTGATTATCATCGTAATGCACATTACCGATAGCCGTGACAGTGCGAACAGGGTCAGCCTGACCCGCCTGTTGTTTCTGATGTAGCTGCACCTGGTCTGCGGTCAGTACGCGATTACCCTGCTCGACGTTAACATTGCCGGTAAATAAGGCGCTGTCGGGGTAGTTGGCCTGTGACTGATCCGCGCTGATGTGAACCGGCAACTGACTGGTGTCCCCGGTTACCAGCGGGCGATTATATACAGGAACGCCCGACATACACTGAGAGGCGAGATCGGCCAGCGCATGCTGACTGTACAGCGCCGACCCAATTAACGAGGCCAGCAGGGTTGGAAAACTTTTTTTCATACGCGGTATCTGGTGTTCCGTCATCAAGGGCGTCATGCCGACAAACGGTCAGAGACTATATTAGCCACCGGCGTAGCGCCAGTGCAAAATCCCCGCCATTTTCTATGCGTTGCCGTTAGGAGCAAAGATAAATGACGGGTATGATAAAGCAATTTTTGGCCGACGGCATGGGGATTTGAGGAGTATATGCGGTATTGGGGAAAGTTGCTGGGACTGGCGTTGGGGATTGTATCCAGCGCTGGTGTCGGCGGGTTGATAATCGGGCTGCTGTTGGGTCATTTGCTTGACAGAGCTCGTGCATCCCGTCGTCGCGACTTTTTTTCCGCGCAAGCCACCCGCCAGGCGCTGTTTTGTCTGACAACCTTTCAGGCGATGGGGCATCTGGCCAAATCAAAAGGGCGGGTGACGGAGTCTGATATCCGTATCGCGACCACCATGATGGACCGACTGGAACTGCATGGCGAGGCGCGTAATGCCGCGCAACAGGCGTTCCGTGAAGGGAAAGCCAGCCAGTTTCCGGTGCGTAATAAGCTGCGTAAGTTACGCGACGCCTGCATTGGCCGTTTTGATTTAATCAGAATGTTTCTGGAGATTCAGTTACAGGCCGCGTTTGTAGACGGCGTATTACACCCGAATGAACGGCGGTTGCTGTATGTGTTTGCCGATGAGCTGGGCGTAACCCGCGAACAGTTTGAGCTGTTCATGCGCAATATGGAGCGTGGTGCCCATCAGTCGTCAAAACAGAGCAGCAGTGGTTACCAGTCACGACAAGGCAATACCTACCAGTCGCGGCAGGGAAGCACCCATCAGTCATGGCAGAATAGTCAGCAACAATCATCAAGACAGGGCAATAAGTCTTATCAGCGGCGTAATCAGTCTTATGGTGGGCAGTCCTATGGCCAGCGACCGCCGGTATACTCGCGCGGACCGACTATCGAAAGCGCCTGTCGGACATTAGGTGTGCGTAGCACGGATGATGCTGCGACGGTGAAACGCGCTTATCGCAAGCTGATGAGCGAACACCATCCTGATAAAATGATGGGGAAAGGCCTGTCGCCGCGCATGATTGAGATAGCCAAGCGTAAAGCGCAGGATATCCAAGCCGCCTATGAGTTTCTGAAAATCAACAAGTTTTCTCGCTAATTCTTCTTCTCTTTTTGCCTTTCCCATCGTCGCGCGCCTTTCCATGATTGCCTGCTTTTATACATAACGATCGTTTCTAAAGCAGCACGGTTTTCAGCACCAGGACTGGGGGCCTGAACATCACGACTAGAAGTCAGCTTCGCAACGAAAGTGCATTGGTGTCGTAAAAACCGGATGGGTAATGGCCAGTTCCTGTGCATGCAGTAGCAAACGGGGGGCCAGTGCTTTCGCCTCTGGATGGGCATAAAACCCGTCGCCCAGAATGGGGTGACCCAATGCCAGCATGTGGACACGTAACTGATGTGAGCGACCGGTGATCGGCATCAGTTTTACGCGGGTGGTGCCATCGCTGTCCCGTGATAAGACGATGTAGTCGGTCTGGGCGGGCTTACCTTGCTCAAAGCAGACTTTTTGTTTCGGACGGTTAGGCCAGTCACAAATAAGCGGCAGGTCGACCAATCCTTCATCCTGCGCCAGATGGCCCCAGACGCGGGCAACGTAAGACTTCTTCGGTTCCCGCTCGCGGAACTGGCGTTTTAGCTCCCGCTCAGCCGCTTTGGTCAGAGCAACCACCATCACGCCGCTGGTAGCCATGTCCAGACGATGGACTGACTCGGCGGTGGGAACATCAGCCTGAATACGGGTCATGATGCTGTCTTTATGTTCTTCGGCGCGACCGGGAACGGAGAGCAGTCCGCTAGGCTTGTTCACTACCATAATGTGCTGATCCTGATACAGGATGTGCAGCCAGGGCTCGCGAGGGGGGTTATAGGGTTCCATGAAGGCTCCGGCATCGCGGCAAGGCAGGCCTCGCCGCGAAGTAGATAGATAACTGATGAGGTTTACTGGTGTGCCACCATCACCAGACGGATGGCATCCAGACGCCAGTTGGCCTGTTGCAGATTCAGCAGCACCTGTTCGCGCTGTTCTTCCAACGCCTCGAGCTCATCGTCACGGATGTTCGGGTTGACGGCTTTGAGCGCTTCCAGTCGTTCCTGCTCGCGGCGTAACTGCGTTTCAGCGTTACGCTGCGCCTCGGCGATCAGCGCCTGCGCCTGCGCTTCTACCAATGGCTGAGCCTTCTGTAACATATCGTGCACCTCGTCTTGCACCGCATTCACCAGCTTGCTGGAAGTGTGGCGATTGACGGCGCTCAGTTGACGGTTGAAGCTCTCGAACTCCACCTGTGCTGCCAGATTGGTGCCTTTGCGATCCAGCAGGACGCGAATCGGCGTCGGTGGCAGGAAGCGGGTCAATTGCAGTTTCTTCGGTGCTTGTGCTTCCACGACATAGACCAGCTCTGCCAGCAGGGTGCCGACCGGCAAGGCTTTGTTTTTCAGCAGAGATACGGCGCAACTGCCGGTGTCGCCAGACAGAATCAGATCCAGACCATTGCGGATCAGCGGATGCTCCCAACTCACGAATTGGGCATCTTCGCGAGACAGCGCCTGATCGCGATCGAACGTGATGGTACAGCCATCCTGCGGCAAGCCGGGGAAGTCCGGCACCAGCATGTGGTCAGACGGTGTCAGCACGATCAAGTTATCGCTACGGTCATCCTGATGAATACCGATAATGTCGAACAGGTTGAGCGCGAAATTAACCAGATTGACGTCATTATCCTGTTCGGCAATGGCCTGGGCCAGTGACTGTGCCCGCTCTCCACCGTTGGAATGCATCTCCAGCAGGCGGTCGCGTCCTTGCTCCAGTTGCGCTTTCAACGTGTCATGTTGCTGACGACAGGTATGGATAAATTCATCCAGTCCGGTTTGTTCAGACGGTTTTGCCAGCAGGCTGATCAGCTGCTCGTAGTGGCTGTCATAAATAGCGCGACCCGTCGGGCAGGTATGTTCGAAGGCATCAAGCCCTTCGTGATACCAGCGTACCAGCAATGCCTGAGCGGTATTTTCCAGATAGGGCACCAGAATCTGAATGTCGCGGCTCTGACCGATACGATCCAGACGACCGATACGTTGTTCCAGTAGATCCGGATTAAACGGCAGATCAAACATGATCAGATGGCTGGCAAACTGGAAGTTACGGCCTTCGGATCCGATCTCCGAACAGATCAATACCTGAGCGCCTTCTTCTTCCGAGGCGAAATACGCGGCAGCACGGTCACGTTCGAGTATAGAGAGCCCTTCGTGGAAGACGGCGGCGCGGATAGCTTCACGGGTACGCAGCACTTGTTCGAGTTGTAACGCAGTGGCGGCCTTGGCGCAGATCACCAGTACTTTTTCATCGCGATGGCTGGTCAGAAACTCCAGCATCCATTCGACGCGTGGATCGAAGCTCCACCAGGTGGCGTTATCGTCTTCGAACTGCTGATAAATTTGCTCTGGGTAGAGCATGTCACGTGCGCAGTCTTCGGCGGATTTACGGGCATTCATAATGCCGGAGACGCGAATCGCTGTCTGATACTGCGTAGGTAACGGCAGTCTGATTTGGTGCAGCTCGCGCTTCGGGAAGCCTTTCACGCCCTGGCGGGTATTGCGGAACAGCACACGGCTGGTGCCGTGGCGGTCCATTAGCATGGTGATCAGTTCCTGACGCGCGGCGGCGCTGTCTTCACTGTCGCTGGCGATGGATTTCAGCAGCGGTTCGATATCCTGTTCACCCAGCATCTCGCTCAGGGCGTTGCGTTCGCTGTCGCTGATACTGTTGCCGCTCAGCAACAGGGTGACCGCATCGGCAACCGGACGGTATTGTTGCTGTTCAGCGATAAATTCGTGGTAGTCGTGGAAGCGGTTCGGGTCGAGCAGGCGCAGGCGGGCGAAGTGGCTTTCCTGACCTAATTGCTCTGGCGTTGCCGTCAGCAGCAGGACGGCCGGGATAGCGCGTGCCAGTCGCTCAATCGCTTTATAGCCAGCGCTCGGTGCGGCTTCGCTCCAGGCCAGATGATGGGCTTCGTCCACCACCAGCAGATCCCAGTCGGCATCCAGCAACTGTTCGAAACGGGAAGGATTACGGCGTACAAAATCCAGCGAACAGATAATCAATTGTTCGGTTTCAAACGGGTTGTCGCTGTCAAGACGCGCTTCGGCGTAGCGTTCGTCGTCAAACAACGAAAACAGCAGGTTGAAGCGACGCAACATTTCCACCAGCCATTGATGCTGCAGGGTTTCCGGCACCACGATCAGTACGCGATCGGCACGACCTGCCAGCAATTGCTGGTGGATAATCATGCCCGCTTCGATGGTCTTACCCAAACCGACTTCGTCGGCCAGCAACACGCGTGGCGCATGGCGTTGGCCTACTTCGCGGGCGATGTGCAACTGGTGTGGAATCAGGCTGGCGCGCATGCCGCGCAACCCACCCCAGGGTTGCAGCGCCTGCTCATGCTGATGCAGACGGGCACGATAACGCAGGGCGAAGCGATCCATCCGGTCAATCTGCCCGGCGAACAACCGGTCTTGCGGTTTATTGAAGGTCAGTTTGCTGTCGAGGAAGACTTCCCGCAGTTCGGCGGGCTCATGGGTATCCAGACGCTGACCTATGTAGGTGCGCAGGCCGTTCTCATCGCGAACGTCTTCCACCTCTAGCTGCCAGCCTTCGTGACTGGTGACGGTATCGCCAGGATTGAACATGACACGGGTGATGGGCGCGTCATTTCTGGAATAGAGGCGATTTTCGCCGCTAGCCGGAAATAGCACAGTAATCATGCGGGCATCCATCGCCACTACCGTACCCAATCCTAAATCGCTTTCTGTATCGCTGATCCAGCGTTGACCAAGTGTAAAAGGCATAAATTCTAAGCTCGATACTCGTCGTTGTCGGAGAATGTCTGAACAGGAGGCTGCCGACCCCTGCGTACGGCAATACCTTACCCGCCCTGCGCGAGAGTGATGCTATCGCGCACAGCCTGTGATGCGGGTATGGGGGATGCGCCCCGGATGTTATTGACCGTTGTCTAAACTGACAGACGTGGACCCACGCCTGATATTTTTGAAAGGGCGCTATGGTACTGGATGGCGGCCTGTTCGTCACCTGTCAGGCACCATCGGATTGTCAAAATAACCCCATCTGTCCGGTAATCAGTGTAGCAAAATCATCGTGAATGAAAGGCAGAATGGCATCGGCCACCGGTTGCAGTTGTTTTTCCACATAGTGGTTGTAATCCAGTATCGAGTGACGATTCTCCAACGGTTCCGGGCCATTCACCGTGATAACGTAGCTTATCCAGCCGCCGCTTTGGTACTGCAAAGGACGATCATGCTGACGGTTGTACTCGTCGGCCATTCTGGCGGCGCGCACTTGCGGCGGCACATTGCGTTGATAGTCGCTCAGTTTATGGCGCAGTCGTTTGCGGTATACCAGCAGGTCGTCATGTTCGCCTTCCAGCGTTTTAGCCACGTATTCCCGCACCCATTCCTGATACGGCTCACGGTGGAAAATACGCTGGTAAAGCTGTTGCTGGAATTGCTGTGCCAGGGGTGTCCAGTCCGAACGTACCGTTTCCAGCCCTTTGAACACCATCTGCTCACCCTGTGGCGTCATGGTCATACCGGCGTAGCGTTTTTTGCTGCCCAGTTCGGCACCACGGATAGTGGGCATCAAAAAACGGTGAAAATGGGTCTCGTATTCCATTTCCAGCGCGCTGTTCAGCCCATATTGCTGATGCAGGTGCTGTTGCCACCAGTCGTTGATATAAGCGACCAGCTCACGACCGATGGCATCTGCCTCGTCCTCACGGTGGGCGCGCTTAAGCCACACGAAGGTCGAATCCGTATCGCCATAAATCACCTGATAACCTTTGGCTTCAATCAGAGAACGGGTCTGGCGCATGATCTCATGGCCGCGCAGGGTGATCGACGACGCCAGACGCGGATCGAAAAAACGGCAACCGCTCGACCCCAGTACGCCATAAAATGCATTCATGATGATCTTCAGCGCCTGCGACAGCGGTTTATTGTTCTCCTGCTTGGCGAGGTCACGCCCGTGCCACACCTCTTCCACGATAGCGGGCAGGCAGTGCTGGCGTCGGGAAAACCAGGCACCGCGAAAACCTTCGACGGCGTGCTGTTCATCAGGCTGCTGCAAGCCGGTGATAAGCCCGACCGGGTCAATCAGGAAGGTGCGAATGATGGAGGGATAAAGGCTTTTATAGTCCAGTACCAGCACCGAATCGTACAGACCGGGGCGGGAGTCCATCACGTAGCCGCCGGGGCTGGCTTCCGGCGGGATCTCACCCAGGTTGGGGGCGACAAACCCGGCCCGGTGCATACGTGGCAGGTAGAGGTGAGTAAATGCCGCTACCGATCCGCCGCTGCGGTCTGCTGCCAGCCCGGTGACGCTCGCCCGCTCCAGTAAAAAGGCGATCAAATGGGTTTTCTCGAAGATGCGTGTCACCAGCTCGCAGTCTTTCAGGTTGTAGCGCGCCAGTGCCGGTTTGTCTTGCTGAAAACGCTGCTCGATTTCTTCCAGCCGCTGATAAGGATTGTTGCTGGCTTTCCCTTCGCCAAGCAGCGACTGAGCGACAAATTCCAGGCTGAACGAGGCAAAATTCCAGGTGGCGGATTTCAATGCTTCGATACCATCGACGATCAACCGGCCTGGCGCGCTGGCGAAAAAATGCCCCTGTCGATAGCCATGCTCGCGCCACTCCAGCTCCTGACCGTCGCGTCCGAATCGTAATGGAATGCGGTAACGCTCGGCGTGCTGTTGCAGCACCCGCAGGTCAAACTGCACCAGATTCCAGCCG
Source organism: Dickeya ananatis (assembly GCF_019464615.1). Taxonomy (NCBI): domain Bacteria; kingdom Pseudomonadati; phylum Pseudomonadota; class Gammaproteobacteria; order Enterobacterales; family Pectobacteriaceae; genus Dickeya; species Dickeya ananatis. The sequence continues at coordinate 171,730 of NZ_CP040816.1, forward strand.
ATAATCACATCCGGATCGTAGGTGTGCAGCCACTGATTGAGTTTTTCCAGCAGTTGTGGACGGCTGGCGACGTATTCCAGCGTCAGGTCGCCAGCATCCTCTCTGTTGCCATTTTCTGGCCCCAGCATAAATACCTGACGCTGGCCGCACCCTTCCAGACCGATGCAGTAAAGCTCGCCGTGGCGGCTGGTTTCGATATCCAGCGACACGGTTTTGAGTGATGGGCGGTAGTCAGGGGCCGGTTTGAGTTTGACGTTATCGATCAGCCCGTCAGCGTTTTCTTCGCCGCTAAACCAGACTGGCGCGGTGATAAAACGCTCCATCAGAAACCGCTCCGGCGGGCGGATATCCGCTTCGTACACCGGAATTCCCGCTTCCTGTAGCTTCTTTTCCAGCCGCAACAACTGACGGTATTGCAGGCAGTAGAGCCCTAGTTGTGGCTCGTGGTGGAAGTTTTTCAGCGCCAGTGGCCGCAGTTGCCAGTGTTTTTCCCCGCTTAATAACTGGCTGATACGTGCCTGATGACGCATCGGGACAAACGCTACCGCCTGTTGCGGTGACAACCTGACCCGACAGGGGCCAGTGTCCGTCGCCAGCCAGCATTCAACCCTGATCCCGGCCGGGGTGTCTTGCCAGTGGCGGGTCAGTACAAATCCCTGACGTGGTGGGGAAAAGGTCATGGCGTATTGTCAGAGGGTCAGTGGAGTAATGGAATAAATTATGTATATGCATACAGGTTTTGTCCAGTTGCCGTACCCACACGTTGGAGCGGTCTGCTTGTCGGTATTGGTTATCTGGTTTACGTTGTATAATTCAATTTATCTTAATCTGGTTATGATTTTATGGGTGAAATGAAGTAATCACTGTACTTAAAGGAGAGCGGTAAGAAGGATATGAAGGTATTGAATAAGCTGATTCTCATTTTTTCTTTTTTAATCTGTGCTTGTAATGCCAATGCACGTATTCCCTCAGCAATTGGTTATGAAGGCGATGAATTAGTTGAAAAAATAATAAAAAATGTACCCAGAATATCCCAACATTATCAAGTTAAACACGGCGATGCTGAGGGGCCAGGGAAACAGGTGATAGGGATATATTTTGAAAACACTACCGATATTGATACGTTAAGAAAGTATGTTAATTCATTGAAGTTTAAACTAAGTATGGATGATGGTTATCGGGAGGTATGGGAGTCTCCAGATAAAAGTAAATTTATTGTGCTTTCTGTTAATCATGAAGATCATGCCACTTATTTTGAGGTTTTGTTATGAATCTCACCATTTATCTGTTGGTTTTATCATTGGCCAATAAGTCTAGATTAACGTAAGATAGTTTGAGAAAGATATTTTCTGAGCATCGTAATGCTTTTCTTGTTACCATTATTTTGTAGGCTATCGATAAGTATGCTTTTATCTATTATTGTTCTATTTTCTTTGTTAAGTTCAATTAAAAAATAATTTTTTGCTCGTCTATCTCTTAACCCAACAGTATAAACAAAACCTATAAATGTCTTATCTCTAACATCAATTTTCCCTACTGCATCGAGGCTTAGGCAAGTTGAGTTTTCAAAGTCTCCCTGACCAATAGATGGTATAATGTTACTGATTTCTTTTTTGTCTGTTGACCAACCAATAAAACATAATGGGTTGTATTTTTTGTAATATCCTTCGGCGGGAATTAGTGAACCTATATATTTACCATTTTCAATAATATCAAAAGATTGACTATCATGTATTTTAATCTGTTCTACATCCAGTGATTGAGTTTTTACCGATAGTGCTAGCAGTAGATGGCGGCTATCAGTCGGTATTAACGTAATCGATGCATGTACTTGCAGTGACATCGACAATGCTATTATCGCCAGTGTTTTCTTCATTGCGATTTCTCATCTATTTTCTTTATGTCTTTTTTTAGATCAGCTATGCTCTTTTTTTCTGAGTCATTTTGAAATTTTTCAATGAGTTGACTTTTATCTTCTATTGTTTTTTTCTCTTTGTCTAATTCAATGAGAAAGTAATTTTGAGAGTATCTGTCCCTCAATCCTACCGTGTATACAAAACCAATAAATGTTCTTCCTGCTTCATCTATTTTACCTACAGCGTCAAGTTTTGAACAAAGAGAGAGTTCAAAATATCCTTGACCTATTGATGAGACAATATTAGATACTGTTTTTTTATCAGTGGACCAACCAATAAAGCACAGTGGATAATAATTTTTATAAAATCCTCTGGCGGGTATGATGGTTCCTATGTATTTGCCATCATCAGTAATATCAAACTGTTGATGTTCCTGAATATTGATGTCAATGATTCCTTTATTATTTCCTGACTTGATTACTGCACTTGATAAGGTTTTATCATCATTCTTAGTTAAACTGACTGATGCATAGGATGGTATTGAGACCAATAGTGTTATAAGAAGTGAGGTGTGTATTACTTGTTTCATTTTTTTTGGCTTCTTTTATGATGAGTTTATTTGTTATTTAGTATGTATTTTATAACAAAAAATGGTGCTGTTTCAATGCAGTGTTTGTTATTTTATGATATAAACCATTCTGACGTTTATCTATAAAATTTTATTTTATTGGGATATGGGAATGTGATATGAATTACATTTTTATCGAGAGTCGTGTCTTGCTTTTTTAATATTCTTTAGTTAAAGGGAATTTTATGGCCAATATCATTTATCTGAAAATAGAAGGTAAGAATCAGGGGCTGATTTCTTCTGGGTGTGGATCGTATGACTCAATGGGAAATAAATGGCAACAAGGGCATGAAAACGAAATTTTTGTTTATGAGTTGAATAATTCAGCTGAACGTATTGATAATGTGGCATATCAGCCGGTTGAAATTAGAAAGCCCATTGATAAATCAACGCCATTATTACTCAGCGCATTAAATGAGAATGAATATTTGACCTGCACTTTCATTTTCTATCGAACCTCTGAGAATGGTGGTATGGAGCAATACTTCTCTATCAAACTGTCTGATGCAAAAGTAAAAAATATCAGAATGCACTACCCGAGTTCGATAACACATAACGAGTATCAGCCGGAAGAATTTATCTCTTTTACTTACAAGAATATGTTATGTGAGCATGTTAAGGCGGGAACCAGTGCATACTGCATTTGGGAAAGCCATCTGTTTTAACTGGCAGTCATGTTGTTAGCCTGTCAGGCACCTAATTTTAATTCAGGTGCCTGATAATTGAATGACGTTAATCGGGTATGGAACTCTGGTTTTCTTTGAGGTATTTTCTGAGGTCTATAATACTTTTCTTCTCAGAGTAAAGCTGTAGTTTCTCAATTGTATTGCTTACGTCTATTATTGCTTTCCTTTCTTTGTCTAACTCAAGCAAAAAATAGTTCTGTGCTGTTCTGTCACGTAATGCTACGGTATAAACAAAGCCAATAAATGTTCTTCCTTTAACTTCAATTTTCCCCACAGCATCAAGGCTTAGGCAAGTCACTGTTTCGAAAAAACCCCGACCGATAGAAATTTTTATATCTGAAACGTCTTTCCTGTCGGACGACCAACCGATAAAACAGAGTGGCTCAATATCGTTGTAATACCCTTCTGCAGGCAAAATAGTACCCAGATATTTTCCATCTTCGCTAATGTCAAAAATCTGATTTTTTTGTATTTTTACATCAGTGATTTTTGATGACTGGCTTCTTGTTATCAGCTTACTTAATATGCCGCTATCATGAGGTTTAGTTAGTGTAACCGTCGAATACGAGCTAAATGGCATTGCCAACATAATTACTATAAAAATAATTTTCACTCTTTATTTTTCCATTTCTTTTTTAAGATGTTTTCTGATTGCAGTAATGCTCTTTATTTCATCGGTGTTTTGCAAAGCATCTACAATATTACTTTTATCTGTAATGGTTTTTTTATTCTTATCAATCTCTAATAGGAAGTAGTTTTTTTCTGTTCTGTCATCAGGTAAACCGACAGAGTAAACAAAACCAATGAATGTTTTTCCTGCAGACTCTATCTTTCCTACTGCATCAATGTTTTCGCATTGTGAAAATTCAAAGTCGCCATTTCCCATTGACAATACAATGTTGGAAATGGTCTTCTTGTCTGTAGACCAACTAATAAAACAAACTGGATAGTAATTTTTATAAAATCCTTTCCCAGGTATTATTGTTCCTATGTTGCTATTGTTTTCATTAACATCAAACGATTGTTCTTCTTGTATTTTTATATCAACAATTCCTCTTTTGTTTGCATCTTCAATGGTTGTTTTCATTAATGATGCATCGTTGTTTTTCACCAGGCTAATTGCGGCGTGAGATTGTAATGAAACAGTTAGCATGATTAGGAGTAATGTTTTTTTCATAAAATTATCTACTGTCTGCTTGTTAGTGAATGATAGTTATTTGCCATTTTTATATGATAGTTTCTTTCGGCATATTTTTTTCCGTTGTAGAACTTCGCAAATGTTGTCCAATCTTTATTTTGTAATGCTGTACGCAAGGTCGGCGTATTTTTTATATGGTTAATAAAAGCAAATACCTGACCGTTAGTGTTTTTCATTGCAGAAACAAAGTCTTCAAGCTCATTAAATCCTGCACTTCTATAATTTGCTCCCATAATCTGGAACGCCCCCCAGGAGACAGACATTAGTGCGGCTTGTCTATCCAATGCCATGGCTTTTTCGAGCCTTTCATATTGAAGTTCATGTGAGCCATACTGCTTGTAACGCTCACCAGATATCTCTGGGTACGAATGGTCATATCTACCTTGTGTTAGTCGTCGAAAGTAGTGCCGTTCATAAAGTATTTTTGGTTTCCCTGGGCTGATAAAGGCACTACGTAGCGCCGTTTCCGTCATCACCACCGCTTTGATTGCCGCCACTTCGCAGTTTAATTCTCTGGCGGCATTCAGATAGAGTTCTTCGGAAACGCTGTCACCAGAATCGCTGGAAAACGAGGGTTGAGAGGTTGCCGGGCGTCGGATATGAAGATGATTTAATTTCCTCAGTGTGGGGCCATTCGGGGAAACGATGCCGTCAGGCGAATGCATTCCGACTATCTGGCGTTGAAAGTGGGTGATGGCGGTTTGTGTTCTGATACCGACAATACCATCAACGCTCAGCGTTCCATTTGAGCGGCTATTCAGTAACTGTTGAACGGTTTTGACATCTTCAATCCTGTTGACTTGCCCTTTGCCAACAGGAAAAGCAATCCTGGCTTCTTCCATCGGTAAATCCATTCACGACTTTAAAGTGTGTGCTTTTATAACAACAAAATAGTGCTGCTTCAAGGAAGTGACGCGTCGGCGATGGGTAGCACCGTGCCAGACGCTCTTTTACTCCTTCCTGCCATACGCCAGCGGTTTCCTGCTATCATCCCGTTATCTTTGTTTATAAAAAAGCAGAAATGTAGAGAATTATGGAAGCCTGGCTGGAGCATCTGATCACTCAATCGTTGGCGTATTCGCTGACGGCGGTACTGCTGGTGGCGTTTCTGGAGTCGCTGGCGTTGGTAGGGCTGCTGTTGCCTGGCACAATAATGATGGCGTCACTGGGCACCTTGATCGGCAGCGGTAATATGGGGCTATATCCCGCCTGGGGGATGGGGATCATTGGCTGTCTGCTGGGGGACTGGATTTCCTATTTCATCGGCTGGCACTTTAAAGAGAAGTTACATAACTGGTCATTCCTGCAAAAGCACCGGGCATACCTGTATCGCACAGAGAAAATGCTGCACCAGCACAGTATGGCGACCATTCTGATTGGCCGGTTTTTTGGCCCGACCCGGCCGCTGATCCCGATGGTAGCGGGGATGTTGCAGCTATCGCCCCGGCGTTTTGCACTGCCGAATATCATCGGTTGTCTTACCTGGCCTCCGGTGTATCTGCTGCCCGGTATTCTGGCCGGTGTGGCGATTGATATTCCCAAACAGGCGGACAGCGGTAGCTTTAAGTGGCTGCTGCTGGTGACCGCTGTCCTGCTGTGGTGTGCGGGCTGGTTGGTATGGCGGTGGTGGCGTGCTCCTCGAGGGAATACGGCGGAACCAACCACTTGGCTGACACTGGGGCGCCTGCGCTGGCTGGCACCATTGACGGCAGTTATCGCGGTCATCAGTCTGTGGCAGTTGTGGCAGCACCCGTTGATGCCGGTTTACCGACACCTACTGTGGCAAATTCTCAATGGGTAAGTTTTTAAACCGATAAATGAGTTGAGGCGATACCAGACAGAGCGGTATCGCCTTCTGAGGGTTAGCGGTAAAACTCTGCTACCTGATCAAAGATTTTCATCTCTTCGCCGTGGCGGGTCACCTGTATTACGTCTTCGAGTTTTTCTACCTGGCTTATCATCTGCGGTAAGCGGTGATCATCTTTCACCAATAGCCAGATACGGCTTTGTTCATTGCCGGGTAGCGGCATACACATGATGCCTTCCACGTTGAACGCGCGGCGGGCAAACAGCCCGCACACATGGGACATCACGCCAGGGTGGTTGCGTACTGAGAGTTCCAGTGTGACCTGTGCAGTCGTCGATGAAGTCTGCATAATTTAATCTCCAATCATCTCAATATTGGCGGCACCCGGCGGTACCATCGGGAACACTTTTTCGTTGATATCAATCGCGGCGTGAATCAATGTCGGGCCGGGGCGTTGCAGTGCGTCGCGCAAGGCGGCTTGCGGGTCTTCCGCCGCGTTCAGATCGCAGGTGGCGAAACCGAATCCGGCGGCGATCGCCAGAAAGTTGGTTTGGTAACGGTAGTCTGATGCGACGAAGTTCTGCTTATAGAACAGCTCCTGCTGTTGGTGCACCAACCCCAGTGACTGGTTGTTCATCAGGACGATTTTGACGTTCAGATTCTCTTCCGCCGCAGTAGCCATTTCCTGAATGTTCATCATCAGGCTGCCGTCACCGGAAAAGCACACCACCGTACGTTGTGGTTCCGCCAGCGCCGCGCCGATAGCCGCCGGTACGCCAAAGCCCATGGTGCCGAAACCGCCGGAGGTGAGCCATTGGCGTGAGCGTCGCAGTGGATACGCCTGCGCGACCCACATCTGATGCTGGCCTACGTCCGTGGTGATGATGGCCTGGTCGTCCAGTTGCGCCGCCACCGCGCGGATCAACCCATAATGGCTGAGCGGGTCGTCGGCATTTGGCATATTGAACGGAAAATCACGTTGCAGGGCACGCACCTGTTCGAGCCACTCGGTGCGGGGCTGGCGTTCGACCAATGGCAGTAACTGCTCCAGTGCTTGCGCGACATCGGCGTGAAGTGCAACGTGCGGCTGGCGGATCTTACCGAGTTCAGCGGGATCGATATCGATGTGGATAACACGGGCATCCGGGCAGAACTCTTCCGCTTTACCGATAGCGCGATCGTCAAAACGGGCACCCAGTACGATCAGCAGGTCAGACTGTTGCAGGATCATGTTGGTATAGCGGGCGGCATGCATCCCGAGCATCCCGAGCGACAGGGGGTGATCCACTGGCATCGCGCCCAGTGCCATCAGCGTCATGGTGGTGGGTAACCCGGCGCGCTCAGCCAGTTCGATGGCTTGCTGATGCGCATCTGCACTAATGATCCCACCACCCAGATACAGGATCGGTCGTTTGGCCTGATTGATCATCGCGGCTGCCGCGTTCAGGGCATGGGTATCGACAACCGGAGCCGGGGACAGTGTGGCCGGTGCAGGCAGTTCCGCCAGTTCGATGGTCGCGGTTTGCACGTCTTTAGGGATGTCCACCCAGACCGGGCCGGGACGGCCGGATTGTGCCAGCCGAAAGGCGTCGTTAATCACCTGCGGCAGTTCGCTGATATCGCGCACCAGATAGTTGTGCTTGGTCACCGGGATCGAGATGCCATAGGTGTCGACTTCCTGAAACGCGTCGGTACCGATCATGCTGGAAGGTACCTGACCGGTGATGCACACCAGTGGAATAGAATCGAGCTTGGCATCGGCGATGGCAGTCAGCAGGTTGGTGGCACCGGGTCCGCTGGAGGCCATACACACCGCTGCTTTACCGCTGGCGCGTGCCATCCCCTGAGCGATGAATCCGGCACCCTGTTCATGGCGGGCGAGTACATGGCGAATGATGTGGCTTTTTCCCAACGCATCGTACAACGGCAGCGCCGCGCCGCCCGGAATACCGCTTACTGTGGTGATGCCTTGCTGCTCCAGCAGACGGATAATCAGCTCAGCCCCTGTATAACGCATAGTCATATCCTTTATCAGAGCCGGTCAGGAGGAGCGGGGAGGGTGGACATAAAGAAACCCCGCTCGGCTTGCGCCGGCGGGGTTTGGGAATCTAGGTTTGATTCGGAACCCGTTACGGCGCGCTGCCGACCACGACCACCACGCGCACGACGACGACCGCGTCAAGCAGCGCGGCGTTGTTTAGTAGTGCGAAAGTAGAGGTGGTGTGTTTCACGGGTAACCTTAATGTTCGTTTTGGTTAATTTGCGCTCCCATATAACCATGAGCGCGGAAAAATAGACAAGGCTTCAACACAGCAAAACCACAAAAATGTGCTTAATGTCACATTTTAAATGGGGTGTTTGTCATCCCAGCCCCAGTATTTTCGCGGCCTGTGCATGCTGCGCCAGTTCGCGGGTCGGGCCATCGTGATAGATACGGCCGTCTACCACCAGTATGCTGCGTGGTGCAATGCGTATGGCGTCTTCCAACTGGTGTGACACCATTAATAGCGTCAGGTGCCGTTCGCGGCAAATCTCATCCACCAGTGACAGCATTTCCTGACGTAGCGCCGGATCGAGTGCGGAAAACGGTTCATCCAGCAGCAGGATCGGTTGCTGGCGAATCAGGCAGCGCGCCAGTGCCGCCCGCTGGCGTTGCCCGCCAGACACCTGCGACGGCAGGCGTTCCAGCAGTGGTGAAAGCCCCATGCGGCCCGCGATATCACGTAGCGTTTGCTGCTGATCCGCACTTAATTTCAGGCCGGGATGCAGACCAAGGGCGATATTCTGCGCCAGCGTCAGATGGGGGAACAGGTTGTTTTCCTGAAACAGGATCGACACCGGGCGTTTTGCCGGTGGCGTGGCATCATGATCCTGCCCGTTAAGCTGTAACTGGCCGCTATCGGCTGACAGAAAGCCCGCTATCAGGCTCAGCAGGGTACTTTTCCCCGCGCCACTCGGGCCCAGAATGGCAAGGTGCTCGCCGGATTGCACCTGTAAATCGAAGCGCATCGGCAGGTGTTGGTAGAGATAGGTCAACTTATGGAGTGCTATCATGTAAGCCTGCCAGTTTCTCAATCAGGGTAAACAGCGTGAAGCACAATACCAACAGTAGCAGCGCCGTTACCGCGCCATCGGCACTGCGATACGCGCCGATTTGTTGATAAAGGTAAAACGGCAGGGTGCGAAACTGCTCGTTGCCAAATAGCGCGATGATGCCGAAATCACCCACCGATAATACGCAAGCAAAGGCCAGCGCCTGTGCAATAGGCGCGCGTAGCGCCTTCAGTTCCACCACCCTGAGTCGATTCCAGCCACGAATATCCAGTGACTGACACAACAAGCTGTAACGTGCGGCGGCGTCAGTCATCGGGTTTTCCAGCACTTTCATCGCATAGGGAATAGCCAGCAGCGCATTGGTCAGCACCACCAATCCGTAAGGGGAGGACGGTAGCCCGATAGTTCGATTGAATAGCAGGAAAAACCCTGACGCCAGCACAATGCCCGGCATCGCCAGAATCAGCATACCACTCAGGTCCAGCCACTGGGCGGCTAACCGTTGCTGACGCAGTTTCAGTTCACGGCTACTCCACAATAACATCAGGGTTAACGCTACGCTGAGCACACCGGCTGCCAGCGCGATACGCAACGAGGTCCAGAGCGTTTGCCACAATGCCGGCTGGCGCAATACGTCTGGCAATGAGCGATTTAGCCCATCGGCGAAGACGGCCAGGAGCGGTGGCAACAACAATAACAGCGCTGCTGTAATCAGTAGCGTATCGGTGACCCGGCTAAACAGGCTGTCCTGTGGGTCGCGCCAGCGCTGGCGGTTGCTGACACCGACTGCCAGTAACCGGCTCAGCCGTTGGCTGAGTAACACCAGCCCCAGACAACAGACCATCTGCAACAGCGCCAGCAGCGCGGCCCGCGCAGGGTCATAATCAAAGTTCAGCGCCTGATAGATAGCCAGTTCGATAGTCGTCGCCTGCGGGCCACCACCCAGCGCCAGCACGGTAGCAAAGCTGGCAAAGCACAGCATGAAAATCAGTGCCCCGGCAGGTAAGAGCTGGCGGCGTAGCCACGGCCACTCCACCAGACGGAAGAAGTACCAGCCGCGCAGGCCGAGTTGGGCTGCCAACTGGCGTTGTTCGGTCGCAATACCTTCCAGCGCCTGCAAGAACAGTCGCGTTGCCAGCGGCAGATTAAAAAAGACATGAGCCAGCAGGATGCCCTGCAAGCCGTAAGGCGAAAATCGGTATTCGATGCCCACCTGCATCAGCAAACGTGCCAGCCAGCCTTCCCGGCCATAGACGCTGAGTATACCGAACACGGCCACCAGCACCGGCAGTACCAGCGTCATCGCGCACAACCGCAGCAGCAGGCGATGGCCGGGAAAACGGCGACGATACAACGCCCGCGCCAGAAATAGCGCGGGCAAGGTGGAAAGCAGTGCCGATAACAACGCCTGCCAAAAGCTGAAGCGAATGACATGCCACAGATAGCTGTCATTCCATAGTGACAGCCAGGGGGTAGGGGGGGCGTCCAGCCACAGTGCGCCGAACGCCAGTGCCGCAGTTGCGATCAACAGAACTGCGGCCAGCAGCCCCGGCCACAGCCAGCCTGGGATCAGCGGCTGACGGCGCGCTGCCATGCCTGAACCCAATTCGCCCGCTGTTCTGCGACTTGCTGTGGGGAAAACTCCAGCGCGCTGGCTGGCAGCGTCAGGGTGTTGTAGCCCTCAGGCAGCTCGGTTTTGATCACCGGGTACATCCAGTTGGTGGTCGGAATGAGCTGTTGAACGGTGGGGCTTATCATAAATTGCAGGAAGCGTGCCGCCAGCTGCGGGTTTTTACTGCCAGCCAGTGAGGCGGCGACTTCGACCTGCATATAGTGGCCTTCGCTGAAGTTGGCGGCGGCATAGCTGTCTTTTTTCTCAGCGATGAGATGGTAGGCCGGTGAGGTGGTGTAGCTCAGTACCAAATCGGCTTCACCTTTCAGGAACAGGCCGTAGGCTTCGCTCCAGCCTTTGGTGACGGTGACGGTTTTCGCCGCCAGTTTCTGCAAGGCTTGTGGTGCTTTGTCGCCATACACTTTTTGCATCCACAACAGTAACCCCAGCCCCGGTGTGCTGGTCCGAGGATCTTCGTAGATCACTTTCCACGGCTGGTCGCTTTCCACCAGTTCATGCAGGCTTTTGGGCGGGTTTTTCAGTTTGTCTTTGTTATAGACGAAGGCGAAATAACCGTAGTCGAACGGCAGGAAGGTCTCGTTGTGCCAGCCGCCGGGCACTGCCAGCGTGCTGGTGTTCACGCCATGCGGGGCGAACAGGCCGGTCTGTGCTGCGGCTTGTACCAGATTGTTATCCAGCCCCAGCACCACATCCGCCGACGTATTTTTACCTTCCATTCGCAGGCGGTTGAGCAGGGCGACACCATCTTCCAGCGCCACGAATTTCAGCTCACAGTCGCACTCTTTTTCAAACGCGGTTTTGACTGCCGGGCCGGGGCCCCACTCCGAGGCGAACGAGTCGTAGGTGTAGACCGTCAGAATGGGTTTGGCAAACACAGGGGCGGACAGCAATAACAGGCAGGACAATAATTTCTTTAACACTTTGCGCTCCAAATTGTTGAAGGCGGCAAAGGTCTTTGAGCAAGCAGAATGCAGTCTCAAATCCCTTCGCCGGTATTAACCGGATCAGGTTCGACGGGTATTTTCTCAGCGGCGCAAACGTACATGGTTGTTCGTGCATGACTCTTCTTACATGACGACGCGTACATGAATGTTGGGGCCGCACCCCGTTGAGAACGGCATCATTGTAAAGTGTTTGTCACATCAGGAAAAGCGCCATGACGGGGAGCGGAGGGTCAGGTGGTGGGGGCGGGCGGTGCGAACCAGGCCGACTTGAAATCGAACCAACCCAGTGTGTTCATGTGCAGCCCTCGCATGTTGGCCTGCCCTTGCAAGCGCAACCAGTGATGGAATAGCGGGTGAAGTTGCTGGTTACTGACCAGCGACTGGCTCCACTCCATCAGCGACAGGGAGCCCTGACGCCACCGACGCGCGGTGTTATCCAGCTCGTCTTCCCCTAAACAGTGTCGCAGCAACGGCAGTTCATACAGCATCGCGAACAGAGAAAACTCCAGCGGCAGATAAACGTTGGCGCTACCGAGCCAGATATCGCCGGCATCGGTGCCCTGGCACCAGGCGTCGAATTCCAGGCTACGTAGCGTCAGTGTGACGCCGTGTGATGCCAGCAAGCGGCTCATGATGTCGCTTATCACCGCGTACTCAGGGTGATCACGGTAGTAAGTGAGCGTGAGGTGGGTCAGCCCAGCCGGTTTTTCCCGTACCGCGCGCGGTGGGCTGTGATGCCAGCGCGGGAGCAAGCCATAGGCAGGAGACCAGTCACTCTGGTATGGGTTGTCAGCCAGGGCAAGCATCGCTACCGGGCTTAATACCTGACACAGCCAGTGGCGGATCTCCGGGTCTGTCATTGGCGCAGAACGGCGGTCAAACAGCAGGAAATAACAGCCTTCTTCGAGTCGATTCTCCAATTCATTGTCGATGGTGTCATCGCCTTGCAGCGTGACCGTACAGGCGGGGATAGCCGGTGCGTCCGGCAGCACCCAGATACTGACCTCATCAATCAGCGCCCGGTAGCCGAAGTAATCGTCAAACGCGGCAATTTTTAACTGATTGGGGGAATTGCGCACCACCTTATAGGGCCCGGTGCCCACCGGTTGACGCATAAAGTCCGGCAGCGTTTGCCATTCTTGCGGCAGGATCATTGCCGGTACGCTGCCGAGCAACCACGGTAGCCAGTCGTCAGGCATGCTGAGCCGGATATCCAGCACGAACGGCGTCGGTGACGAGATGTCCGCTAAATGGGAAAACAGCGGCAGCGACGTTAACCGGGATAACGAGGCGATCACGTCTTCCATCGTCAGTTCCCGGCCGTGGTGGAAACGAATAGCCGGGCGCAAGTAGAAACGCCAGTGCAAGGGTGACAACGCCTGCCAGTGGTGCGCGATATCCGGCAACAGTTCCCCATTTTCCTCATTTAGGCTGGTCAGCCCGCTGAAAATCTGGCGGGCGATGTGAGTTTCCGAGCGGCGTAACGCACCGCCGGGCAGCAGATTATGCATCGGTCGATAGTAGAGGATTCTTAGCAGGTGGCGACCTTGCCGCACGCTGCGACCAAGGTGTGACATCAGCATCTGGCGTACGGTTTCCTTGTCACCCACCAGTTGTACCAACTGGTCGATGCGGTCCTGCTCCAGCAGGTCTTCCGCCCGCTGCTGTTGCAGGGTTAATCCCGTGTAGAGAAAACTGAGACGCGAGCGTTTACCACGCCCGGCTTCTGCCTGCCAGGTGAGCCAGCCTTGTTGTTGCATGGCGTTGAGTAGCGAGCGGACATGGCGACGGGAGCAACTGAGCAACCCGGCCAGTTCCTGCAGCGTGGTGTCAGTATCCTGACCTTGCAGGCATTGCCATAACCGAACGAATTGTTGTTGCAAGCGTGGGGAGGACATAAAAGGGGAACTCCACGACTCAAGGTCATCAATATATTTTTCCCTATATTACGCGGATACTGAATAGCAGTGAATGGTTCTGTACGCGAACCGTCGTGAAGGGGAGGCTATATGTGCCGGTTATTCCGCTTTTATCGTCGCTGGCTTTGCCGAGGCTGTCGTCGGGGATGGGGTGTACTCACCGCTCCCCAGCGAATGGCATTGCTGTTACAGGTTACGCAATGGCAGATCCAGGATATGGAGGAGGAAGACTATCGCCGCTGGCTGTAATGCCGGTAGTTATCGAATGAGAGTGAGAACGACGGCGGGAAATCGCCACAGTGTTCTGAGTAATGGTGCTGTTCACCAGCCAGCGGAGTGCTCCGCTGGCTTTTTTTATAGCAGTTTTGATGATGGTGCGTTATTCCACCGGTTTCAGCCGGGCGACAAAGTGGCGCAATACCGGCGGCTCATAGGTGAACGTCAGACCTTTGATGCTGCTGGCTCTTTCTTTCAGTGCAATCAGCGAGTCGGCGATATAGTCCATGTGATCGTTGGTATACACCCGGCGCGGAATGGTCAGGCGCAGCAGTTCCAGCGGCGACGGCTTCTGTTCGCCGGTGTCCGGGTCACGTCCCAGCAACAGTGAACCGATTTCCACACTGCGGATACCCGCTTCCAGATACAGCTCATTATTCAGCGCTTGTGCCGGGAACTGCTCCGCTGGGATATGCGGCAGCAGCTTTTTCGCATCGACAAACACCGCATGCCCACCTACCGGGTATTGAATCGGAATCCCACCGGCACGCAGGCGCTCGCCGAGGTAGGTCACCTGGCCGATACGATAGGTCAGGTAGTCTTCGTTCATGCCTTCTTCCAGACCGATAGCCAGCGCTTCCATGTCACGCCCCGCCAACCCGCCGTAGGTCACGAACCCTTCCATTGGTACACAGCGGATGCGTACCTCGTTGAACAACTCTTCGTCGCTGCGAAAACAGCACAGTCCGCCGATGTTCACCATCGGATCCTTCTTCGCTGACATGGTGAGCATGTCGCCGTACTGGTACATCTCATGGACAATCGCTTTGATCGAGCGGTTCTCATAACCGGCTTCACGTTGTTTGATAAACCAGGCATTTTCACAAAACCGGGCCGAGTCGATCACAACCGGGATCCCGTGCTGCTGCGCGATGCGATATACCTCGCGCATGTTACCCATTGAAATCGGCTGGCCGCCGGAGCTGTTGCAGGTGACGGTGGTGATGATCGCCACGACGTTGTCCGCACCGTGTTGCTCGATGGTGGTCTGTAACAGGTCAAGGTCGAAGTCGCCTTTCCAGTCGTAATAGGTGGTGGTGTCGAAGGCTTTGGGTGTCACCACGTTGATGGCGCGTGCACCGTTTAACTCCACATGGGCAGCGGTGGTGTCAAAATGGAAGTTGGAAATGAACACCGGTTTCTTGCCGCCGCCGGCGCGCTGTTTTTTGGCGATCAGACACGGGAACAGGATTTGCTCCGCGCCACGGCCCTGATGGGTCGGAATCGTGAACGGATAACCCAGCAGCGCCTTGACCTGATCGCACAGATGGTAGTAGTTGCGCGACCCGGCATAGGCTTCGTCGCCCATCATCAGCCCGGCCCACTGTCGGTCGCTCATGGCGCCGGTACCGGAGTCGGTCAGCAGGTCGATGTAGACATCCTCACTGCGTAACAAAAACGGGTTGTAGCCTGCTTCCTGCAAGGCGCGTTCCCGTTCGTCGCGAGTGGTCATACGGATGTTTTCTACCATTTTGATACGAAAAGGCTCAGGGATGCGTTTCATGCACTTTCTCCATAACGCCAGTCAGCAGGCCGGTTTGCCGCTGTATGACGTCAAAAACAATAAATTGAAATAAAAGGAAAAAATCAGCGAGATGCTGAATCAGGCATGAAACGGGCGTGGGAAATCGTCGGTAAGGCGGTGGTCGATGTTGAACCAGGGGCGACAGTCGCCGGAGAGGCTCAGGCGATAACACCGGATGATGCGTGTCATGAGGTCTCCTTATCTCGTGAATAACGAACAACCAGAATAAGGCAAAAGTACCGGATAAAACCGTGATCACACGGGCGATCCCGCACTGACAGTATAGCCTTATATGAGAATTAAAATTAATTCAATAATGGTTCTCATTAGCGTACTTTAATGTTAAAACAGTCGACGTTTGGCATCGGAACCGGGTGTTGGGGCGTGTTGCCGTGGAGTCACTAACAAAGAGGTAAAGGCAGGTTATGGCTGGGGTAAAGGAATATAAAGTGTTTGATGTGACGTTGGCCCATAAGACATTGCTTACCCCATCGCTGATGCGTTGTGTATTCAGCGGCGAAGCGGTGAAGAAGATGAAAATCTGCTCGCCGGATCAACGAATTAAAGTATTGCTGCCCGCCGAGGACGGCACGCCGCCGCGTCTGCCGGATGTCGGCGAGTGGTACAAGCTGGTGCAGGCAATGCCCAAAGCGCAACGCCCGATTCCCCGCACCTACACGCTACGCAGTCTGGATACCGTCGCCGGAGAAATGGTGGTGGAGTTCGTGGTGCACGGCACCGAAGGCCCGGCTTCAGCCTGGGCGATGAGCGCGCAGCCCGGCGAAGAATTGCAGGTAGTGGCGCCGCGCGGCGATTTTGCCGGCGATAACGGCGGCTATGAATGGGTACTGTCGGAAAATACCCGTCAGGTGCTGCTGATGGGGGATGAAACCGCGCTGCCGGCGATCAAAGGCATTCTGGAACAGTTATCGCAACTGGATAACACACCGCAGGTGCAGGCATTTATCGAAGTACCATTACAGGCCGATTGCACTGACGATTATCGCCAGTTGCCGTTTGCCGAGGTGGTATGGCTGCCGCGCGAAGGCACTGGCGCGACCTATGGTGAGCGCTTGCTGGAGGCGGCGCGCCATTGGTCATGCCCGGTAGCGCAGGTAGCAGCACAGCCAGTGATGGTGGCAGATATCGAAGAGGGCGAGAAGGTGTGGGAACCGGCCAGCACGCAGCAGGGGCAGTTCTTCGGGTGGGTGGCCACGGAGTCCTCAGCGGTGAAGGCGCTGCGCCGCTATCTGCTGGCAGAAAAAGGCCTTGCGCAGGAGTCAGTCACCTTTATGGCCTACTGGAGCCGCGGTCCGCGTCCTCATTGAGGTTGTTGACAACAAAGCCCACAGAAGTGGGCTTTGTGCGTGCAATAAAACAGCAAGGCAAAACTAGCGCAGAAACGCCGGTTGTTGCTGCTCGTAGCGGGAGATGGCCGCTTCGTGCTGCAGCGTCAGGCCGATGCTGTCCAGACCGTTTATCATGCAGTGACGGCGGAAGCTGTCTATTTCAAACGAATAGGTTTTCTCGCCTGCTTTAACCTGCTGTGCTTCCAGATCCACCGTGAAGGTAATGCCTTCATGGCTGGCTACCAGTTTGAACAGGTCGTCGATATCGGCATCGCTCAATTTAACCGGCAACAGCTGGTTGTTAAACGAGTTACCGTAGAAAATATCGGCGAAGCTCGGGGCGATAACGACCTTAAAGCCGTAGTCGGTCAACGCCCACGGCGCGTGCTCACGGGAAGAGCCACAGCCGAAGTTTTCGCGTGCCAGCAGAATGCTCGCACCTTTATAGCGCGGCTGGTTCAGCACGAAATCCGGGTTAGGCTGCTGACCGGCATCGTCCAGAAAACGCCAGTCGTGAAACAGATGCTGACCAAAACCGGTACGGGTCACCTTTTGCAGAAACTGCTTCGGGATAATCGCGTCGGTATCGACGTTGGCGGCATCCAGCGGCACCACCAAACCAGTGTGTTGGGTAAATTTAGCCATGGTTGCCTCTCTTAATTCAGTTCACGGATGTCTGCAAAACGACCGGTAATCGCTGCCGCCGCCGCCATGGCGGGGCTGACCAGATGGGTGCGGCCGCCACGGCCCTGACGCCCTTCAAAGTTACGGTTACTGGTCGAGGCGCAACGCTCGCCCGGATTCAGACGGTCGTTATTCATCGCCAGACACATAGAGCAACCGGGCAGACGCCATTCGAAACCGGCATCCAGGAAGATTTTGTCCAGACCTTCGGCTTCCGCCTGCGCTTTGACCGGGCCGGAACCGGGGACAACATAGGCTTGTACACCATCGGCCACTTTGCGCCCTTTGGCGATGGCGGCAGCAGCGCGCAAGTCTTCAATACGGGAGTTGGTGCAGGAACCGATAAACACTTTGTCGATTGCCACTTCTGTCAATTTCACGCCCGGCTGCAAGCCCATATACGCCAGCGCTTTTTCTGCCGAAGCGCGCTCTACCGGGTCATTGAAGGATTCCGGTGTCGGGATGATTTGATCAACCGCGATCACCTGACCGGGGTTGGTGCCCCAGGTCACTTGCGGCGCGATGTCGGCGGCATTCAGTGTGACAATGGTGTCGTAGTGCGCATCAGCGTCGGAGCGCAGGGTGTTCCAGTACTCCACGGCAGCATCCCAATCGTTACCGGTAGGCGCGAACTGACGACCTTTCAGGTAAGCAAAGGTGGTGTCGTCCGGCGCGACCAGACCGGCTTTGGCTCCCATTTCGATCGCCATGTTGCACAGGGTCATGCGGCCTTCTATGCTCAGCGCTTCGATAGCGCTGCCGGTAAATTCCACAACATGGCCGGTGCCGCCAGCACTGCCGGTTTTACCGATGATAGCCAGCACGATGTCTTTGGCGGTGATGCCAGGGGCCGCGTTGCCCACGACCTCGATCTTCATGGTTTTGGCGCGGCCTTGTTTCAGTGTCTGCGTCGCCAGTACATGCTCGACTTCAGAGGTGCCGATACCGAATGCCAGTGCGCCGAACGCACCGTGGGTGGCGGTGTGGGAGTCACCACAAACGATGGTCATCCCCGGCAGCGTCATACCTTGTTCTGGCCCGATAACGTGTACGATGCCCTGAAACGGGTGGTTCAGGTCATACAGTTGTACGCCAAACTCGGCACAGTTTTTGATCAACTCCTGCATCTGGATACGGGCCATTTCGCCGCTGGCGTTGATGTCACGTGTCTGAGTCGAGACGTTGTGGTCCATGGTGGCGAAGGTTTTGCCCGGCTGGCGGACTTTACGGCCCATGGCGCGCAAACCGTCGAAGGCCTGCGGTGAGGTGACTTCATGCACCAGATGGCAGTCGATATACAACAACGGGGTTTCATTCGGTGCTTCGCGGACGACATGCGCATCGAACAATTTCTGATATAAGGTCTTAGCCATGATTACGCCCCTTCTGCTACAAATCGGGCAATCGCATCGCCCATTTCATCGGTGGTGACGGCGTTGCCGCCGCTGGCCAGATCGCCGGTGCGGTAACCTTCCGCCAGCGCCTGGTTAACCGCCTGCTCAATGGCGGTGGCGGCATCATCTGCACCCAGGCTGTAGCGCAGCAACAGCGCGGCGGACAGGATTTGGGCGATCGGGTTGGCAATGTTCTTGCCGGCGATATCCGGTGCTGAACCACCCGCCGGTTCGTACAGACCAAAGCCCTGCTCGTTGAGGCTGGCTGAGGGCAACATCCCCATTGAGCCGGTGATCATCGCGCATTCGTCGGATAAGATGTCACCGAACAGGTTAGAACACAGCAGCACATCAAACTGGGACGGATCCTTAATCAACTGCATGGTCGCGTTGTCGATGTACAGATGGTTCAGGCGAACATCCGGGTAATCGCGGGCGATTTCGTTGACGATTTCGCGCCACAAAATGGAGCTTTGCAACACGTTGGCTTTATCGATAGAGGTGACGATGCTGCGGCGCTTGCGTGCGGATTCAAAGGCGATGCGGGCAATGCGCTCGATTTCGAAACGGTGATACACCTCGGTATCGAAGGCACGTTCGTACATGCCGCTGCCTTCACGGCCTTTCGGCTGGCCGAAATAGATACCACCGGTCAGTTCACGCACGCACAGAATATCGAAACCGTTGGCGGCGATGTCGCTACGCAGCGGGCAGAAGGCTTCCAGTCCCTGATACAGGCGCGCCGGGCGCAGGTTGCTGAACAGGCGGAAGTGTTTGCGCAGGGGTAACAACGCGCCACGTTCTGGTTGCTCTGCCGGTGGCAGATGTTCCCATTTCGGGCCGCCAACCGAGCCGAACAGAATGGCGTCGGCCTGCTCACAGCCCTCAATCGTCCCCTGTGGCAGCGGCGTACCCTGACGGTCGATGGCGATGCCGCCGACGTCGTATTCGCTGGTGGTGATGCGCAAACCAAAACGCTGGCGAACCGCATCCAATACTTTATACGCCTGAGCCATCACTTCCGGGCCGATGCCGTCACCGGGTAAGACGGCAATATGGTAATTCTTGCTCATCACACTGTTTCCTGACTGTTGTGTTTGTTGTGTTGCTGCAAACGCTGCACTTCTTTTTCAACCAGTTGCGCACGTTTGATGTTGTTTAATACGTTAACCATCGCATTGGCGGAGGATTCGACGATATCCGTCGCCAGACCGACACCGTGGAAACGGCGGCCCTGATATTCCACCACAATGTCCACCTGGCCGAGTGCTTCCTTACCTTGCCCTTTGGCGGACAACTGGTATTTGACCAGATTGATCGGGTAGCCGGTAATGCGGTTAATGGCCTGATAAACGGCATCAACCGGACCGTTACCGGTAGCGGCTTCGGACAGTGTCTCGTCGCCACATGACAATTTGACGGACGCTGTAGCCATAACACTAGAACCAGATTGCACGCTGAAGTAGTCCAGACGATAGAATTCGGAGCTTTCCTGCTGGTTATTGATAAACGCCAGCGCTTCCAGGTCATAGTCGAATACCTGACCTTTCTTGTCGGCCAGTTTGAGGAAATCGGCGTACAGCGTATCCAGATTGTAGTCGCCTTCTTTATAGCCCATTTCTTCCATGCGGTGTTTAACGGCGGCACGGCCAGAGCGGGAGGTCAGGTTCAACTGCACTTCTTTCAGGCCGATGGATTCTGGCGTCATGATTTCGTAGTTTTCGCGGTTTTTCAGTACACCGTCCTGATGGATGCCGGAAGAGTGAGCAAACGCATTGGCACCCACTACCGCTTTGTTGGCCGGGATCGGCATGTTGCAGATCTGGCTGACTATCTGGCTGGTACGGTAGATTTCCTGGTGGTTGATGCTGGTGTGCAGGTTCATCAACTGATTGCGTACCTTGATGGCCATGATCACTTCTTCCAGTGAACAGTTGCCAGCACGTTCGCCGATGCCATTGAGTGTGCCTTCTACCTGACGAGCGCCAGCATGCACTGCTGCCATGGCATTGCCCACCGCCAGACCGAGGTCGTCATGGGTATGCACGGAAATGATCGCTTTATCGATGTTCGGCACACGCTGATACAACGAAGCGATGATGTTGCCAAATTCGTGGGGCAGGGTATAGCCCACGGTATCCGGGATATTGATGGTTCGGGCGCCAGCGTTAATGGCGGCTTCCACCACCCGGCTCAGGTCTTCGATCGGGGTACGGCCAGCGTCTTCACAGGAAAATTCCACATCGTCGGTGTAGTTGCGGGCGCGTTTAATCATATACGTTGCCCGTTCAATGACTTCATCCAGCGTGCTGCGCAGTTTGGTAGCGATATGCATCGGCGAGGTGGCGATAAACGTATGGATACGGAACGCCTCGGCAACGCGCAAGGATTCGGCCGCCACATCAATGTCTTTTTCAACGCAGCGCGCCAGGGCACAAACACGGCTATTTTTGATGTTACGGGCGATAGTTTGTACCGATTCGAAATCGCCGGGAGAGGAGACAGGAAACCCGACTTCCATCACATTGACGCCCATCCTTTCCAGCGCCAGGGCAATCTGGAGCTTTTCTTTCACACTCAGGCTGGCCTGCAACGCTTGCTCACCGTCACGCAACGTCGTATCGAAAATAATCACTTGTTGGTTCATCGGTCTGGTTCCTTTGTTCTGTTTGCCTTGGCGCCCGGCGAGTAAAAAAAAAACCGCGCAACAGCGCGGGTTTTTTATGGGGGTGACCTGAAATCAGCTCTGAATTTCGCCCACCGGCATACCGCGCAAGTAAGATGCGTTTAGTAGTAGGCCTAGTAGCTGAGCGACGTTAAACATGCTGTTTCAGTATCCAAAATGAGTTGAAAACGTAGTTCTGCTTTTATTGGTACTTGATTCCCGCAGTGATGTCAACATCGGGATCATCACCGATGGTGATATTCGGGGTGTTTTGCCCGTCACATTCCTGGTGGAAAAGCGGCGTAAAGGGCTTTGACGCTACTGATGGGCGCGGTAGACTGCCTGCCCGGTTTTTACGCCTATTTTTGAGATTGTCAGACTTTTACGCGCATGAAGACGAATTTACTCCCACAATACCATCTGGTTCACCGCATTCAGCAGCAAATAGCCCAACGTCCTGACGCGCTGGCGTTTCGTGAATGGGAACCCGGTCAGGAACAGCAACTTGACTGGCATCAGGTGGGCGAGCGTATTCGCCGCATCGCCTGCGGCCTGCTGGGGGTGGGCGTTGATGTTCAGGAGCGGGTGGCCATCTTCTCTGATAATTCAATCAACTGGTCGCTGGCAGACCTGGCATTGTTGCACTTGCGAGCGATTACTGTGCCGCTTTATGCCACCAGTGCGGCGCAGCAGGCGGCCTTTATTCTCAATGAGGCGGATATCCGAACCGTTTTTGTGGGCGGTCAGGCGCAGTTTGATTTATTGATGTCGCTACGTAGTACCTGTCCGCAACTGCGCACCATTATTTTGCTTGATGAGCAGACACGTCGCCGTGGTTGCGATATCGCAGTCTCACTGCAGGAGTTTGAAGCTCAGGCTGAGCTATCCGTGTGGGAGTCTGTCCTGCGTCAGCGTGTGGTAGAGCGGGAGCTGCACGACCTGTTCACGCTCATCTATACCTCCGGCACTACCGGTGAGCCGAAAGGCGTCATGCTGGATTACGCCAACATGGCAACCCAACTGATGCTGCATGATGAGCGGTTGCAGATAAGCGAACAGGACGTGTCGCTATGCTTTTTGCCGTTATCGCATGTATTCGAGCGTGCCTGGAGCTTCTTTATCATGCACCGCGGCGCACAGAATGTTTATCTGCGTGATACCAATCAGGTGCGTGCGGCGATGACAGCAGTTAGCCCGACGGTGATGTGCGCCGTACCGCGTTTTTACGAGAAGGTGTTTAGCGCTATCCATGAAAAAGTGGCGCAGGCACCGTGGCATCGACGCGCGCTGTTTCACTGGGGAATCGCCCAGGGCACGAAGCGGTTTTTACGCCAACAAGCCGGAAAACGCGCTGGTGTGTGGAATGCGCTGACCTGCCAGCTTGCTGATCGACTGGTATTGTCACGTCTACGTCAGTTGCTGGGAGGACAGGTGCGTTTTCTGCCAGCGGCAGGTGCGCGTCTGGATGACAATATCATCGCTTTCTTTCAGGCGATGGGGGTGCGTATCGTTTATGGCTACGGCCTGACGGAAACCTGCGCCACGGTGTCCTGCTGGGAAGCGAATCAGTACCTGCTCGGGTCGGTGGGGACGCCATTGCCGGGTATTGAGGTGCGTATCGGCGAGCAAAATGAAATCCAGGTACGTGGCGCAACCGTGATGCGTGGCTACTACCAGCGTCCACAAGACACCGAGGCCGCGTTCACATCAGACGGCTGGTTTAAAACCGGCGATGTGGGTGACGTCGACGGGAACGGTAACCTGTTCATCACCGAACGCCTCAAAGATCTGATGAAAACCTCAGGCGGCAAATACATTGCGCCACAGCATTTGGAAGGGGCACTGGGGCAGGATCGTTTCATTGAGCAAGTTGCTGTGATAGCGGATGCCCGCAAATATGTCTCTGCGTTGATTGTGCCGTGTTTTGAAGCACTGGAAGAGTACGCTCATTCGATTAATCTGCGGTATCAGGACCGGCTGGAGCTGTTGCGCCATAGCCATATTGTGTCGCTGTTCGAACAGCGGCTGCGTGAGGTGCAAAAAGAGTTTGCCCGCTTTGAGCAGGTGAAGAAATTCACTTTGTTGCCGACGCCGTTTAGCCAGGAGGAAGGCGAACTGACGCCAACATTAAAACTCCGTCGTAAGGTCATTCATCAGCGTTATCAGCTGGAAATTGAGGCTATGTACACCGAGTAGCAGACATTTCGACGGCGATGACGCACGTTGAGTCGCAATTTTATCGTCAATATTTCACTCTGTAATGCCTGACCACGGCGGGATATTTTTTAATGTCGTGGTCACTCCCCAGCGTTTTATCTGTTTCGTTCCTCTTTTAACAGTTGATTTACCATTATCATACCGTTGCCAGCCCGGCTGCGGCGTTTGCCTGCTTCATAATCTGGCGTTATGTTAATAAGTTATATGTAAAAACCCGGGCGATATACTGTGAAAGCGCAGGCGTGTGGCGAAAGCTCGTACGCTCTTGTTTCATTCACCGTGTATCGTCTAATGAGCGCGGGGGGTTCCCCTGTCAATGCAGAAGCAACTCGCTATCTGAACAATAAGAGGCAAACCCATGGAGATGTTGTCAGGCGCCGAGATGGTGATTCGATCGTTGATCGATCAGGGCGTAAAACATGTGTTCGGCTATCCGGGCGGTGCGGTGCTGGATATTTACGATGCGCTGCACACCGTTGGCGGTATAGAACACATTCTGGTGCGCCACGAGCAGGGCGCAGTACATATGGCAGACGGCTACGCCAGAGCGACGGGTGAAGTCGGCGTCGTGCTCGTGACCTCGGGGCCGGGCGCAACCAATGCCATTACCGGTATTGCCACCGCGTATATGGATTCCATTCCGCTGGTGGTGATTTCCGGCCAGGTGGCGACGTCACTTATCGGGTATGACGCCTTTCAGGAATGCGACATGGTGGGGATTTCCCGCCCGGTGGTGAAGCACAGTTATCTGGTTAAACAGACCGAAGACATTCCCACCGTGCTGAAAAAAGCCTTCTATCTGGCGTCTACTGGTCGTCCCGGGCCGGTGGTGGTGGATTTGCCAAAAGACATTCTTAATCCGGCCAAAAAGCTGCCGTATGCCTATCCTGATCAGGTGAGTCTGCGCTCTTATAACCCGACGGTACAGGGGCACAAAGGCCAAATCAAACGCGCGTTGCAGACGTTGCTGGCCGCCGAGCGCCCGGTCATTTACAGCGGTGGCGGCGTTGTTAACGCTAATTGCCATCAGGAACTGCGCGAACTGGCGGAAAAACTCAACCTGCCAGTGGCAAGCTCGTTGATGGGGCTGGGCGGTTTCCCGGGCACGCATCGCCAGAGTCTCGGCATGCTCGGTATGCACGGTACCTACGAAGCCAACATGGCGATGCACAACGCCGATGTGATTTTTGCCGTCGGGGTTCGTTTTGACGACAGAACCACCAATAACCTCGCGAAATACTGCCCGAACGCTACCATTTTGCACATCGATATCGACCCGGCGTCCATCTCTAAAACCGTGGCGGCGGATATTCCGATCGTTGGCGATGCACGTCAGGTGTTAAGCCTGATGCTAGAGCTGCTGGCGCAAGGCGGCGAGGTTCAACAGAAATTCGACGCGATGCGTGACTGGTGGTTGCGTATCGAGCAGTGGCGTTCCCGTCAGTGCCTGAAATACAACACCGATGGTGATGCCATCAAACCACAGGCGGTTATCGAAACACTGCATCGCCTGACACAAGGCAAGGCTTACGTGGCATCCGATGTGGGGCAGCATCAAATGTTCGCTGCGCTGTATTATCCGTTTGACCAGCCGCGTCGTTGGGTCAATTCCGGCGGCCTGGGGACAATGGGCTTCGGTCTGCCTGCCGCGCTGGGTATCAAGCTGGCATTGCCAGAAGAAACGGTTATCTGCGTGACCGGTGACGGCAGTATCCAGATGAATATTCAGGAGCTGTCTACCGCACTGCAATATGACCTGCCGATTGTGGTGGTGAGCCTGAACAACCGCTTCCTCGGTATGGTGAAACAGTGGCAGGACATGATCTACTCTGGCCGTCACTCCAGTTCTTACATGGAATCCCTGCCGGATTTCGTCAAGCTGGCGGAAGCCTACGGCCATGTCGGCATCACCATCGATACCCCGGATGAGCTGGAGCCGAAGTTAAAAGCGGCACTGGAACAGAAAAACCGGTTGGTGTTTGTGGATGTGCGAGTAGACAGCAGTGAGCATGTCTATCCGATGCAGATCCGCGGCGGTGGGATGGATGAGATGTGGCTAAGCAAAACGGAGAGGACCTGATCATGCGTCGTATTTTGTCGGTATTGCTGGAGAATGAATCGGGTGCTCTGTCGCGCGTGATTGGCCTGTTTTCTCAACGCGGTTACAACATTGAAAGCCTGACCGTCGCCCCGACGGACGATCCTACCTTGTCGCGGATGACTATCCAGACAGTGGGTGACGAGAAAGTGCTGGAGCAGATTGAAAAGCAACTGCATAAACTGGTGGACGTGCTACGGGTTAGCGAACTGGGTCAGGGTGCGTATGTTGAGCGTGAACTGATGCTGGTGAAATTGCAGGCTACCGGTTATGGCCGCGAAGAGGTCAAACGCAGTGCGGAAATCTTCCGCGGGCAGATAGTCGATGTCACTGCATCGCTGTATACCGTGCAACTGGCGGGGACCAGCGAGAAGCTGGATGCGTTTCTTAACAGCGTGCGCGAAGTTGCTGAAATTGTTGAAGTGGCGCGTTCCGGCGTCGTAGGCGTATCGCGCGGAGAGCGCGTTATGCGCTGACGCAGTGCTGAAATGTCGTCGATTGTTTGACGATTTGCTGATTTTCATACAGCAATACCTGCTTTTCTGATGGTATTATTGAGCCCGGCCATGAAGCCGGGCTTTTTTGATCCTGATTGCTGTAAATAATAAAAGCGGTTGCCCGTCGGTGTTTTCTGCGTTTAGATCGGTATCATATCCACGGTTAATGCATGGTTATCTTTCCATTCTTCGTTTTTTGTCCGGCTTATTAAGGGGTTGCCAGTGAAACTGGATGAAATCGCGCGTCTTGCTGGGGTTTCGCGTACGACGGCCAGTTATGTGATTAACGGTAAAGCGAAACAATATCGTGTCAGCGATAAGACCGTTGAGAAAGTGATGGCGGTGGTCAGGGAGCACAACTACCATCCGAACGCCGTCGCAGCTGGTTTGCGCGCCGGGCGTACCCGTTCTATCGGGCTGGTCATTCCCGATCTGGAAAACACCAGCTACACCCGTATCGCCAATTATCTGGAGCGTCAGGCCCGACAGCGTGGTTATCAGTTGCTGATCGCCTGTTCTGAGGATCAACCCGATAATGAGATGCGTTGCATTGAACATCTGTTGCAACGTCAGGTGGATGCCATCATCGTTTCGACGGCGCTGCCGCCGGAGCACCCGTTTTATCAGCGCTGGGCCAACGATCCTCTGCCGGTCATAGCCCTCGATCGCGCGCTGGATCGTGAGCATTTCACCAGTGTGGTCGGCGCGGACATGGAAGATGCTGAGATGCTGGCGCAGGAGCTGCGTAAGGTGCCTGCTGAATCGGTTATGTACCTGGGTGCACTGCCGGAACTGTCGGTGAGTTTTTTGCGTGAGCAAGGATTCAGACGTGCCTTCGCAGAGGATCCGCGCCAGGTGAATTATGTCTATGCCAACAGCTATGAGCGTAGTGCAGCGGCGGCAGTGTTTGAAGAATACCTGAAAACCCACCCCATGCCGCAGGCGCTGTTTACCACCTCGTTTCCGTTATTGCAGGGCGTGATGGACATAACGCTCAGGCAGAGTGGCCGTTTGCCGAACAATCTGGCTATCGCCACATTCGGTGATAATGAATTGCTGGATTTCCTTGAGTGCCAGGTGCTGGCGGTGGCGCAGCGTCATCGTGAAGTGGCTGAACGCGTACTGGAACTGGTACTGGCCAGTCTGGATGAGCCACGTAAACCGAAGCCGGGTTTATACCGTATTCGTCGTAATCTCTATCGTCGTGGTTTTTTGAGCCGTCATTGATCGACATCATGCGGTGCGGGAATCATTTTTCACTCCGCACTGCATGAGATAATTCTTATTTTTATCTTTATACCCAAAATAATTCGAGTTTCAGGAAGGCGGCAAGTGAGTGAATCCCGATGAGCTTACTCAGGTAAGTGATTCGGGTGAACGAACGCGCCAACACACCTGCAACTTGAAGTATGACGGGTATATTGATATGGCTGTTTATTGTTCAGAATTAATGGCCGGCAATTTGTGCACGAGAAGAAACATCAACCCGAAACAAGCGACGACAATATTCCAGAAAATAACCGTACGCCACCCCCATCACCATCGAGATTATCGCATTGCTGGCGACAGCTTTCAGTATTTGCGATGGCTCTGCACCAATCGTTAACAGAATAGCGACATAAACTGGCGACTGAAAACTGACATAGGCAAACAGGTCCGCCATATTTTTCCCCCAGCGCGAATTGGCGTTCAGACGTAGTGCCAGTGCAACAATCCAGTCTCGATAAAGCCCATAAGGCCAGGCAATCACGATATTGACCGGAATCGACAGTAATCGGGAGGAGAGTGACTGCTCGAAGGTCATTCCTGACAATACGATTTCGATTGCCATACCAGTCAGGAAGCAATACACCACCATGGCTACCGTATCGGCGATGATGCCACGCATGCGGGAAATGAAGGAAAACATATCGTAGGGCTCCTTGGTGAAGGATAATAACGTTGCTTATGGTGTATTTTCTTGGTGTTTCGTTTTGCTTTATTGGTTTTTTTGTAGTTTACATAACTATTTATTATGTTTTAACTAGCGTAAAAAACTTATTTTTGGTCGTTTTTTGTTCAGGGGCGCAACTTTATGGTTGCAAATCGTCTTTTTCATTCGTTTATCGTGACTCATTCACTTAATTTTATATAAAACAAATGGTTACAAATTTTGGAGCCGATGGGAAACAAATGAGTTGAAAAAGAAAAAGATTGCAGCGGAAACGTTGCTGAACAGTAAAGTGCAAGTGAATGTGAATGGTACTGGAAATAAAGCCAGTTATTCTGTCTGGTAAAGGTAAGACAGCGGGTTAATGTTTCAGGCATGAATAGATAACCTGAGTTGAAGTGGCCGGCAGTGTGTTTCAGGTCAAAAAAATGCGATCCCAGAGGCGATAATTTCATTTTTCTAGCCATGATTTTTGCTGGCTGGAATAATTATTTCCAAAAATGCTTAAAAATCAGCATTTAAAAATATTTCGACATCGTTAGAATATTTAAGAAATAGGTATCGAACGGTGATAGTCAAAATAATATTGCACCGAAAGAAAAATCCTATATCTTTAGCCCCCTCGCTGAAAGCCATTAATTTTCCTTAAATAATCACAGCGTTAATCCACATTATTTTTTCGTGGTGGTTTTTGAACTGTTTTTTCACTCTCTGACCTGGCAGGAAATAATGCCCGGGCGCATCCGTGCTGGCTTGACAAGGTTTTCATCCCCTCCGTAAACTCTCAATAGTGGGGATTTGTGGGGCAAAGTGGTAAAAAGGGTCATGAAGGACTAAATACTGTCATGTTTCGTGGGGCGACGCTGGTCAATCTCGACAGTAAAGGGCGGCTTGCCGTTCCTACCCGTTACCGGGACTTACTGAACGAGGAAGCTCAAGGTCAAATGGTATGCACCATCGACCTGCATCAGCCCTGCCTGCTGCTTTACCTGCTACCTGAATGGGAAATTATCGAACAGAAACTTTCTCGCCTGTCGAGTATGAACCCCGCTGAGCGTCGTGTTCAGCGCCTGCTACTCGGGCATGCCAGCGAATGCCAGATGGACAATGCCGGAAGGATATTAATTGCCTCGACGCTACGTCAGCATGCGGGTCTTACGAAAGAAGTGATGCTGGTTGGGCAGTTCAACAAGTTTGAACTGTGGGATGAACAGACCTGGTATCGACAAGTCAAGGAAGATATTGACGCAGAGCAGTCAACTCAGGAGCCCTTGTCTGAGCGGCTGCGGGACTTATCACTATAGTCATGGCAGAAACGTTTAAGCACACCACCGTGTTGCTGGATGAGGCCGTCAACGGCCTGAACATTCGCAGCAACGGTATCTACATCGACGGTACGTTTGGCCGGGGTGGCCATTCCCGTCTTATTCTGTCCCACCTTGGGCCGGAAGGTCGTTTGTTAGCTATCGATCGCGATCCTCAGGCGGTTGCTGTTGCTAATACCATTGATGACGCTCGCTTTTCTATTATCCACGGACCTTTTTCCGAACTGGCCGATTACGTCGATGAACGTGGGCTGACCGGCAAAATCGACGGTATCTTGCTGGATTTGGGGGTGTCTTCCCCTCAGCTTGATGACCCGGAGCGGGGATTTTCGTTTATGCGTGACGGGCCGCTGGATATGCGTATGGACCCCACGCGGGGCCAGTCTGCCGCCGAATGGCTGATGAAGGCGGAGGCGGATGACATCGCCTGGGTACTGAAAACGTTCGGCGAGGAGCGTTTTGCCAAGCGTATCGCCCGCGCGATTGTGGAGCGTAACCGCATCGACCCGTTGACCCGTACCAAAGCGTTGGCGGAGTTGATTGCCGCTGCCAGTCCGATTCGGGAAAAGCACAAGCATCCGGCGACCCGATCATTTCAGGCTATTCGCATTTATATCAACAGTGAGCTGGAAGAGATCGAGCGGGCGTTGGAAGGGGCATTGAAAGTACTGGCTCCCGAAGGGCGTCTGTCGGTGATCAGCTTCCATTCGCTGGAAGACCGTATTGTGAAGCGTTTTATTCGTCAGCATAGCCGGGGGCCGCAGGTGCCAGCCGGTTTGCCGCTGACGGAAGAACAACTGCGTAGTCAGGGCGGCCAGACGCTCAAGTCAATCGGCAAAATGATGCCGCCTGATGACGAAGTAGCGGAAAATCCGCGTGCGCGCAGCTCGGTATTGCGCTTTGCCGAGAGGCTGCCGTCGTGATAGGGAATGAGCGCCATTCGCTGGGCGGCGTCATCGGTGATGACCTGTTGCGCCACGGCAAGTTACCGCTGTTGTTGCTGATAGCGGTCTTGGTGTCCGCCATCATGGTGGTCACCACCGCGCATCGTACACGTTTGTTGACGGCAGAGCGTGAGCGGTTGTTGCTGGAGCGCGATGCGCTGGATATTGAGTGGCGCAACCTGATTTTGGAAGAGAATGCCCTGGGCGATCACAGCCGTGTCGAGCAGATCGCTACTGAGAAACTGCATATGGTGCACGTTGATCCTTCACAGGAAAATATTGTGGTTAAACAACAATGAATTAGCAGGTATCGCCTAAATTATGAGAGCAGCGCGACCAGGAAAAGTGAAACGTCAGGAAGAACATGCCAGCTTTGTCAGCTGGCGTTTTGCGTTGCTTTGCGGCGGTATTTTGTTGTGCATGTTGGGGTTGATGTTGCGCGCGGCATACTTGCAGGTGATCGCGCCTGATAAGTTGGTGCGTGAAGGGGATATGCGTTCCCTGCGCGTACAAGAGATTCCCACCGCTCGCGGTATGATCAGTGATCGTGCAGGCCGTCCGCTGGCGGTGAGTGTACCGGTCAATGCGGTCTGGGCCGACCCGAAAGACGTGAATGATCATGGCGGTATCTCGCTGGATACACGCTGGAAGGCGCTGGCGGATGCGCTGGAAATCCCGCTCGATCAGATAGCCGCTAAAGTGAACGCCAATCCGAACGGCCGTTTTGTCTATCTTGCTCGTCAGGTAAACCCGGCGATCGGCGAGTATATCCACAAGCTAAAATTGCCGGGCATCAACCTGCGTCAGGAGTCTCGCCGTTATTACCCTTCCGGACAGGTGACGTCGCACCTGATCGGTTTTACCAATATTGATGGTCAGGGTATTGAAGGGATTGAGAAAAGTTTTGATCGCTGGCTGACTGGCCTCCCCGGTGAGCGGACCGTGCGCAAAGACCGTTTTGGGCGGGTCATTGAAGATATTTCTTCGGTGGACAGTCAGGCGGCACACAACCTGATGCTCAGCATCGATGAGCGCCTGCAAGCACTGGTATACCGTGAACTAAATAACGCAGTGGCGTTCAATAAAGCTGAGTCAGGCACCGCTGTACTGGTGGATGTGAACACCGGTGAAGTACTGGCCATGGCCAACAGCCCTTCTTACAACCCGAACAACCTGAGCGGCACGCCAACCGACGTCATCCGTAACCGCGCCATCACCGACATTTTTGAGCCCGGTTCT
The DNA here is from genome assembly GCF_019464615.1 of Dickeya ananatis. Classification (NCBI taxonomy): domain Bacteria; kingdom Pseudomonadati; phylum Pseudomonadota; class Gammaproteobacteria; order Enterobacterales; family Pectobacteriaceae; genus Dickeya; species Dickeya ananatis. The sequence continues at coordinate 203,598 of NZ_CP040816.1, forward strand.
ACCGTAAAACCTATGGTGGTGATGACGGCGCTACAGCGCAATGTGGTCAAGGAAAACGCGGTACTCAACACGATGCCGTATTACATCAACGGCCATGAGATCAAGGACGTGGCGCGTTACAGCGAACTGACGCTGACTGGGGTGTTGCAGAAATCCAGTAACGTTGGCGTCTCACACCTGGCATTGGCGATGCCAGCTTCTGCATTAGTGGATACTTACTCTCGCTTTGGATTGGGTAAAGCCACCAATCTGGGGTTGGTGGGCGAAAGTCTGGGGCTGTACCCGAATCGTCAGCGCTGGTCGGATATTGAACGCGCCACCTTCTCGTTTGGCTATGGCCTGATGGTCACGCCACTGCAACTGGCGCGTGTCTACGCGACTATCGGCAGCTTCGGTATTTACCGCCCGCTTTCCATTACCAAGGTCGATCCGCCGGTACCCGGAGAGCGCGTGTTCTCTGAACAGATTGTCCGTACCGTGGTGCACATGATGGAAAGTGTCGCGCTACCCGGTGGCGGTGGTACCAAGGCCGCGGTGAAAGGCTACCGCATCGCGATTAAAACCGGTACGGCGAAAAAGGTTGGCCCGGATGGCAAGTACATCAACAAATACATCGCCTATACCGCTGGGGTGGCACCAGCCAGTAATCCGCGCTTTGCGCTGGTGGTGGTGATTAACGACCCACAGGCGGGGAAATACTACGGTGGTGCGGTGTCGGCACCGGTATTTGGCGCGATCATGGGCGGCGTGCTGCGCACCATGAATATCGAGCCGGATGCGTTGGCGACCGGTGAGAAAAGTGAGTTTGTAATCAACAGAAAAGAGGGTTCAGGTGACAGATCGTAACTTGCGCGATGTCCTGGCTCTGTGGGTGAAAGACGCCCCGGAGCGCGCGCTGCGGGAAATGACATTAGACAGCCGCGTGGCGGCTGCCGGGGATCTGTTTGTGGCAGTGGTCGGCCACAAGACGGATGGGCGGCACTATATTCCGCAGGCCATTGCGCAGGGCGTCGCGGCGGTTGTCGCGCAGGCGGATGACGCTACGCCCGATGGCACCCTGACTGAAATGCACGGCGTACCGGTGATTTATCTGGCACACCTCAACCAGCGGTTGTCGGCGCTGGCGGGGCGCTTCTACCGCCAGCCATCGACCGCGTTGCAACTGATTGGCGTCACGGGGACCAACGGTAAAACGACGACGACCCAGTTGCTGGCGCAATGGAGCCAGGCACTGGGCAGAACCAGTGCGGTCATGGGCACGGTGGGTAATGGGTTGCTGGGGCATGTAGTGCCATCAGAAAACACCACCGGTTCGGCGGTGGATGTACAGCAGATTCTGAGCCAACTGGTGGATCAAGGGGCGGATTTCGCTGCCATGGAAGTGTCTTCGCATGGTCTGGTGCAGCATCGGGTCGAAGCCTTGTCGTTTGCTGCCGCTGTCTTTACCAACCTGAGCCGCGATCACCTCGATTACCACGGCGACATGGCGAATTATGAGGCCGCAAAGTGGCGGTTGTTTGCCGAGCATCAGGTCGGTCAGAAAATCATTAACGCTGACGATGAGGTCGGGCGTCGTTGGTTAAGCCGCCTGCCAGACGCGGTGGCGGTGAGTGTTGCGGGTAGCGTCGATAGCGCCCGTGCACACTGGCTGAAAGCTACCCACATCGATTATCACGACAGTGGCTTTACTGTGCAGTTTGATTCCAGTTGGGGCGCAGGCTCTATCAATAGCCGTCTGATGGGAGAGTTCAACGTCAGTAACCTGTTGCTGGCCCTGGCGACGCTGCTGTCGTTAGGGTATCCGCTGGAACAACTGGTGGAGGCTGGTTCTGCGTTGCAGCCTGTTTGCGGTAGAATGGAAGTTTTTCTTGCCAGTGGACGTCCGACGGTCGTGGTGGATTATGCCCATACCCCGGATGCGTTGGAGAAAGCACTGGCAGCGGCACGTTTGCACTGCCGGGGAACGTTATGGTGCGTCTTCGGATGTGGTGGCGATCGTGACAGAGGTAAGCGCCCATTAATGGGGGCGATTGCAGAACAACTGGCAGACCGGGTGATTGTGACCGATGACAACCCGCGTAGCGAAGACCCACAGGCGATTGTGACTGATATTTTGAGTGGGCTACTGGATGCTGGTCGGGTGCAGGTGATTGCCGGGCGAGCGGAAGCCGTCACCAGTGCGGTGATGCAGGCGGCGGCCGATGATGTGGTACTGGTCGCCGGTAAAGGGCATGAAGATTACCAACTGGTAGGAAATGAGCGACTGGATTATTCGGATCGCATTACGGTCGCACGTTTGCTGGGGGTTATCGTATGATCAGCGTTTCGTTGCAACAGCTGGCTGATGTACTGGGTGCCCGTCTGGTGGGTGAAAACCTGACTATTAGCGACGTTTCCACCGATACCCGCAAACTTAGCGCCGGGTGTTTATTCATCGCGTTACGTGGCGAAAAATTTGATGCTCATGATTACGCGGCGGATGCCGTTAATAATGGGGCAGCAGCATTATTGGTGAGTAAGCACTTACCAATCGATGTGCCGCAATTAGTGGTAGAGGATACGCGTTTGGCGTTGGGCGTCATGGCCGGTTGGGTGCGCCAGCAAAGTCGTGCGCGCGTCGTGGCGCTGACAGGGTCATCGGGAAAAACGTCCGTCAAGGAAATGGCCGCATCGATTCTGCGCCAGTGCGGCAATGTGCTCTACACCGCCGGGAACTTTAACAACGACATCGGTGTGCCGTTGACGCTGTTTCGCCTGACGCCAGAGCATGACTACGCGGTGATCGAATTGGGTGCCAACCATATCGGCGAAATCGCCTACACCACGGCGATGGTACGACCGGAAGCGGCATTGGTGAATAACCTGGCTGCTGCGCATCTGGAAGGATTTGGTTCGCTGGAAGGGGTGGCTCAGGCCAAAGGTGAGATTTTTGGCGGTTTGCCTTCGCAGGGGGTGGCGATCGTCAATGCGGACAGTCACGACGAAGCCCGCTGGCAGAATGTGCTGACAGGAAAAACACTATGGCGCTTTTCCCCACAGGGACGCGCTGGGGTTGATTTTTACGCCAGTGATATCCGTGTCAGCGAACGGGGTACGGATGTTGTATTGCACACACCGATGGGCGATATCGCCGTAACGCTACCGTTACCAGGGCGCCACAATATCGCCAACGCGCTGGCCGCAACGGCTCTGGCGCTGGCGGTCGGTGCATCGCTTGAGGCGGTGAAGTCCGGTTTGGAACAGTTACAGGCGGTGCCTGGGCGCTTATTCCCCATTGCGCTGGCCCCCGGGAAGTTGCTGCTGGACGACAGCTACAACGCCAATGTCGGCTCTATGACGGCCGCAGCGCAGGTGCTGGCGGAGATGCCCGGCTATCGGGTACTGGTGGTCGGTGATATGGCGGAGTTGGGTCAGGACGCCCTGGCATGTCATCGCCAGGTAGGTGAAACGGCCCGCGAGGCGAATATTGATAAGGTACTGAGTGTGGGAACGCTGAGTGCGTTGATTGGCGAAGCAAGCGGCGCTGGCGAGCATTTTGATAATAAAGCGGCGTTGATTGACCGTTTGCGTGCGCTGGTAACACAACATAATACCATTACCGTCTTAATTAAAGGTTCACGCAGTGCTGCGATGGAACAGGTAGTACACGCATTACAGGAGAATGCTACATGTTAGTTTGGCTGGCCGAATATCTGGTCAAGTTTTATTCCGGCTTCAACGTCTTTTCGTATCTGACGTTTCGGGCCATTGTCAGCCTGCTGACGGCATTAATTATTTCCCTGTGGATGGGGCCGCACCTGATTGCCTGGCTGCAACGCCTGCAAATCGGTCAGGTAGTGCGTAACGAAGGGCCGGAATCCCATTTTAGCAAGCGGGGCACCCCGACCATGGGCGGCGTGATGATCCTCGCTTCGATCATTATTTCGGTGTTGTTGTGGGTCAATTTGGCTAACCCCTATGTCTGGTGCGTACTGCTGGTGCTGGTGGGATACGGCACCGTCGGGTTTGTAGATGACTATCGCAAAGTGGTGCGTAAAGACACTCGTGGGCTGATTGCCCGCTGGAAGTATTTCTGGCAATCGGTGCTGGCGTTGGCTGTCGCGTTTTCCATGTATGCGATTGGTAAAGATACCCCGGCAACACAACTGGTGGTGCCGTTCTTCAAAGACGTAATGCCACAGCTGGGCGTGATGTATATCGTGCTGGCCTATTTCGTGATTGTCGGTACCAGCAACGCGGTTAACCTTACCGACGGTCTGGATGGGTTGGCTATCATGCCGACGGTGTTTGTGGCGGTGGGTTTTGCGTTGGTGGCCTGGGCGACCGGTAACATGAATTTCGCCAGCTATCTGCACATTCCGTATATCCGGCATGCCAGTGAGCTGGTGGTGGTGTGTACCGCGATTGTCGGCGCGGGTCTCGGTTTTTTGTGGTTTAACACTTACCCTGCGCAAGTTTTCATGGGTGATGTTGGTTCACTGGCGCTGGGCGGTGCATTGGGCACTATCGCCGTGCTGCTGCGTCAGGAGTTTTTGCTGGTGATTATGGGCGGGGTTTTCGTGGTGGAAACGCTGTCCGTTATTTTGCAGGTCGGTTCTTTCAAACTGCGCGGCCAGCGGATTTTCCGCATGGCGCCTATCCACCACCACTATGAACTGAAAGGGTGGCCGGAGCCGCGGGTTATCGTGCGGTTCTGGATTATTTCGCTGATGTTGATGCTCATCGGACTGGTAACGCTCAAGGTACGGTAAAAATGGACTATCAGGGTAGAAAGGTTGTCATTATCGGGTTAGGGCTGACAGGGCTCTCCTGTGTTGATTTTTTCCTTGCACGCGGAGTTGTGCCGCGCGTGATGGATACCCGTACCAGTCCGCCGGGCTTGGAGAAACTGCCCGATTCCGTTGAGCGTCATCTTGGCGGCCTTAATGATGAATGGCTGCTGTCTGCTGACTTGATCGTCGCCAGCCCCGGTATCGCTTTGGCGACGCCGGTGCTGTGCGATGCGGCGACGGCCGGTATTGAGATTATCGGCGATATCGAATTGTTCTGCCGCGAGGCACAGGCACCGATTGTCGCGATTACCGGCTCTAACGGCAAAAGTACTGTCACCACACTGGTGGGCCAAATGGCGCAGGCGGCCGGTTGGGCTGTTGGTGTCGGCGGTAACATCGGTGTTCCGGCACTGGAGTTGCTCAAGCAAGAAAGCCAGCTGTATGTGCTGGAGTTGTCGAGCTTTCAACTGGAAACCACCCACAGTCTGCATGCGGCCGCCGCGACGATCCTCAACGTCACCGAGGATCACACCAACCGTTACCCGCTTGGGTTGCAGCAGTACCGTGCCGCCAAGTTGCGTATTTATGAGAATGCCAAAGTCTGCATCGTGAATGCCGATGACGCCCTGACGATGCCGGTACGCGGCGCTGATGCGCGTTGCCTGAGCTTCGGGGTGGATGTGGGCGACTATCATCTGAACCGGCAGCAGGGTGAAACCTGGCTGCGGGTGAAGGGTGAACGGGTGTTGAATACCCGAGAAATCAAACTAGTCGGGCAGCATAACTACACCAATGCGCTGGCAGCGCTGGCGCTGGCGGATGCGGTGGGTATCCCGCGCGCGTCGGCATTGACCGCGTTGACCACCTTTACCGGCCTGCCGCACCGTTTCCAGTTGTCGCTGGAGCGTAACGGTGTGCGTTGGGTGAATGACTCTAAAGCCACCAATGTTGGTAGCACCGAAGCGGCGTTGAGTGGGCTGCATGTCGACGGAACATTGCACTTGCTGCTGGGCGGAGACGGAAAATCGGCTGATTTCTCTCCGTTGCTGCGTTACCTACAGGGTGATCGTATTCGGCTGTACTGCTTTGGACGTGACGGCGAGCAACTGGCGGCGTTACGCCCAGAGATTGCTCTGCAGACTGACACCATGGAGCAGGCGATGCGCCTGATAGCCAGCGTCACCCAGCCGGGGGATATGGTGTTACTGTCACCGGCCTGCGCCAGTCTCGATCAGTTCCGTAGCTTTGAACAGCGTGGCGATGAGTTCGCTCGTCTGGCGGAGGAACTAGGATAATGCGCCTTATCGGGGCCGGCATGTTCGAGCGTCTCAAGAGCTGGGTGATGGGGACGCGTGAAAGCGACAACCTCAGCACGGTGCTGTATGACCGGACGTTGCTGTGGTTGACCCTGGGGCTGGCGGTTATTGGTTTTGTGATGGTGACGTCGGCGTCGATGCCCGTCGGGCAGCGTCTGGCCAGCGATCCTTTTCTGTTCGCCAAACGCGATGCGCTGTATCTCGGGTTGGCGTTTGGTTTATCGCTGGTCACCATGCGGGTACCAATGGAAGTCTGGCAGCGTTACAGCGTGGTATTGCTGCTGGTATCGATGGTGATGTTGTTGATCGTGCTGGTGGTCGGTAGCTCGGTGAACGGGGCGTCACGCTGGATTTCTCTGGGCCCGTTGCGTATCCAGCCTGCGGAATTATCGAAGTTGTCGTTGTTTTGCTACCTCTCCAGTTACATGGTGCGCAAAGTCGATGAGGTGCGGAACAACTTCTGGGGGTTTTGTAAGCCGATGGGCGTGATGGTGGTGCTGGCAGTGTTGCTGCTGGCCCAGCCGGACCTCGGTACGGTGGTGGTGCTGTTTATTACGACGCTAGCGATGTTGTTTCTTGCAGGGGCGAAGCTGTGGCAGTTCCTGGCAATCATCGGTTGTGGCATGTTCGCCGTCGCGCTGTTGATTATCGCTGAGCCTTATCGCGTGCGTCGTGTCACCTCGTTCTGGAACCCGTGGGACGACCCGTTCGGCAGCGGTTATCAGTTAACACAATCGCTGATGGCGTTTGGGCGCGGTGAATTGTGGGGACAGGGGCTCGGTAACTCGATACAGAAGTTGGAATATCTGCCGGAGGCGCACACTGACTTTATTTTCTCCATTCTGGGGGAAGAGCTGGGCTATATCGGTGTGGTTTTGGCGTTGTTAATGATATTCTTCGTCGCTTTTCGAGCGATGTCGATAGGACGTCGCGCACTGGAAATCGACCAGCGTTTTTCGGGTTTTCTGGCGTGCTCCATCGGTATCTGGTTCAGCTTTCAGACGCTGGTGAACGTTGGTGCCGCCGCCGGTATGTTGCCGACCAAGGGGCTGACATTACCGCTTATCAGCTACGGTGGGTCCAGTTTGCTGATTATGTCGACAGCCATTGTGTTGTTGTTGCGAATTGATTATGAAACGCGCCTGACCAAAGCGCAGGCGTTTACGAGAGGTGCCCGATGAGTGGCGAAGGCAAGCGTTTGATGGTGATGGCTGGCGGTACGGGGGGACATGTGTTTCCCGGTTTGGCCGTAGCGCATCACTTGATGGCGCAAGGCTGGCAGGTCCGCTGGCTGGGCACAGCTGACCGGATGGAAGCGGACCTGGTGCCGAAGCACGGTATCGACATCGACTTTATCCGCATTTCCGGTCTGCGTGGCAAGGGGTTGAAAGCTTTGTTGCTGGCACCGGTGCGTATCTTCCGGGCGGTGCGGCAAGCGCAGGCGATTATGCGTCGCTATCAGCCGGATGTGGTGTTGGGTATGGGCGGTTATGTCTCGGGGCCTGGCGGTCTGGCGGCCTGGCTGTGTGGTATCCCTGTGGTGTTGCATGAGCAAAACGGCATTGCCGGATTGACTAACCGCTGGCTGTCCCGCATCGCCAAAAAAGTCTTACAGGCGTTTCCGGGGGCATTTGCGGATGCGGATGTGGTGGGGAATCCGGTGCGTACTGACGTACTGGCGCTACCATCCCCGACAGAACGGTTAGCCGAGCGCAGTGGCCCGGTGCGTGTCTTGGTTGTTGGTGGGAGTCAGGGTGCCAGAGTGTTGAATCAAACCCTGCCCGGCGTGGCGGCGCGATTACATGATGCGGTTACCATCTGGCATCAAACCGGCAAAGGGGCACAGGCGGAAGTACAGGCAGCCTATGCAAAAGCCGGTGAGTCTCAACACCGGATTACCGAGTTTATCGACGACATGGCGGCGGCGTATGCGTGGGCAGATGTCGTCGTGTGCCGTTCTGGTGCCCTGACGGTTAGCGAGATTGCCGCCGCCGGGTTGCCGGCGTTGTTTGTGCCGTTCCAGCATAAGGATCGGCAGCAGTACTGGAATGCGTTGCCGCTGGAGCAAGCGGGGGCTGCAAAGATTATCGAGCAGGCTCAACTGAGCGTGGACGCGATAAGTGACGTGTTGTCCTCTTGGGATCGCACCACCTTGCGTGATATGGCGCAGAAAGCCAGAACCGTTGCGATCCCTGATGCGACGGAGCGGGTGGCGGCTGAAGTAGCGGCAGCGGCGATGCAGCGGACAGCTCAGGTTGTCCGGAATTAATTGATGATGGCCGACAGTCGTCGGCGTTGATGTAGGTTGCGATAAAAGATAGTGAATACTCAAGAACTGGCGAAACTGCGTTCAATCGTGCCCGAGATGCACCGTGTTCGGCACATCCATTTTGTCGGCATCGGCGGTGCTGGCATGGGCGGTATCGCCGAAGTACTAGCTAATGAAGGGTACGAGATCAGCGGTTCCGATCTGGCGCCTAATGCGGTAACGCAACAACTGACCGATCTGGGCGCACGGATCTATTTCCACCATCGTCCGGAGAACGTGAACGAGGCGAGCGTTGTGGTCGTGTCCAGCGCGATTGCGGCAGATAACCCGGAGATTATCGCAGCACATGAGGCCCGTATTCCGGTGATTCGTCGGGCAGAGATGCTGGCAGAATTGATGCGCTTTCGCCACGGTATCGCCATTGCCGGGACGCACGGTAAGACGACCACCACCGCGATGGTCACCAGCATCTACGCGGAAGCCGGTCTGGACCCAACGTTCGTGAATGGTGGTTTGGTTAAAGCGGCGGGAACGCACGCCCGTTTGGGGTCGAGCCGTTACCTGATTGCGGAAGCCGATGAAAGTGATGCGTCGTTCCTGCATTTGCAGCCGATGGTCGCGATCGTGACGAACATCGAAGCCGACCACATGGACACCTATCAGGGAGATTTTGAGAACCTCAAGCAGACGTTCATCAACTTCCTGCACAACCTGCCGTTTTACGGCCATGCGGTGATGTGTCTTGATGATGCGGTGATCCGTGAATTGTTGCCGAAAGTGGGGCGTCACATCACCACCTACGGCTTTAGCGAAGACGCGGATGTGCGGGTCGCTGATTACCGGCAGGTGGGGGCTCAGGGGCTGTTTACCCTGGCGCGTCAGGGCAAACCGTTGCTCAACGTGACCCTGAACGCACCGGGTCGTCACAATGCGTTGAACGCGGCGGCGGCGGTGGCGGTCGCAACAGAAGAAGGGATTGATGACGAGGCTATCCTGCGGGCATTGGTGCGTTTTCAGGGAACGGGCCGCCGGTTCGATTTTCTGGGCGAGTTTCCGCTACAGCCGGTCAACGGCAAAAGCGGCAGCGCCATGCTGGTAGATGATTACGGGCATCACCCGACGGAAGTGGACGCCACGATTAAAGCGGCGCGAGCAGGCTGGCCGGATAAGCGTCTGGTGATGATTTTCCAGCCGCATCGATATACCCGTACGCGCGATCTGTACGATGATTTTGCACATGTATTATCGCAGGTGGACGTGCTGCTGATGCTGGATGTGTATCCGGCAGGTGAAGCGCCGATTCCGGGAGCGGATAGCCGATCGCTGTGCCGCACGATCCGTGGTCGCGGTAAAATTGACCCGATCATGGTGCCCGATGTCGAGACGCTGCCTGAGTTGTTAGCGCAAGCGTTGCAAGGCGATGATCTGGTGCTGGTTCAAGGTGCTGGCAATATTGGCAAACTGGCGCGTCGGCTGGCGGAAAATCGCCTGCAGGCGAAGCCTAAAGACTGAGAACAGGATGACTGAGCTTGTGATGGTAGTGATGAAACACGCCAACGCTGATTACGATGAAACCCGCCAACGGCAGGGTGAGGTGTGTTGCATCGATATGTCGCGCCCAGTCATGCCAAACAACGGTTACCGCCGCGTACCTGTTGTGGAGTTAGCGGATTAGTATGTCGCAGGCGGCGCTGAATACACGCGGACGTGAGCAGGAAAAAGGCGCACGGCGTAGCAATGGTGGTCAACTGGCAGGAATTATTTTTCTGCTGATGGTGGCCGGTACCATCCTGTGGGGAAGCTGGATGGTGTTGGGCTGGATGAAGGACGCCAGCCGTTTGCCATTATCCAGACTGGTGGTGACGGGTGAGCGGCACTACACCACCAATGACGATATTCGTCAGGCGATTTTGTCGCTGGGGCCGCCCGGCACGTTCATGACCCAGGACGTGAATGTCATTCAGCAGCAGATAGAACGTCTGCCCTGGATTAAGCAGGCCAGTGTGCGCAAGCAGTGGCCGGACGAATTAAAGATTCATCTGGTTGAATTCGTTCCGTTTGCGCGGTGGAATGACCAGCTTATGGTTGACAGCGAAGGTAATGCCTTCAGTGTGCCAGCAGAACGCATCGGTAATAAAAAAATGCCGATGCTGTATGGCCCGGAAGGTGGAGAGGAGGATGTGCTGGAGGGATACCGCGAGATAAGCCAGACACTCGCGGCAGGCAAATTTACGGTAAAGATGGTGGCGATGACCGCGCGTCATTCATGGCAGGTTGGGCTGGACGATGATATTCGCCTTGAACTGGGACGTGATGACAGAAGCCGCCGTCTGGCGCGTTTTATGGAGCTTTATCCGTTGCTGCAGCGGCAGGCTCAAAATGAAAACAAGCGGATTGGTTATGTGGATTTACGGTATGACACCGGCGCTGCAGTAGGTTGGAGCCCGGCATTTATTGATCAGCAAAAAGACATTGATCAGCAAAAGAACGGTAATCAGCAACAGAATCAGGCACAGGCTAAACAGCAATGATCAAGTCGACGGACAGAAAACTGGTAGTTGGGCTGGAAATCGGTACAGCAAAAGTCGCTGCACTGGTCGGTGAGGTTCTGCCTGATGGCATGATCAATATCATCGGTGTGGGAAGCTGCCCGTCACGGGGCATGGATAAAGGCGGCGTCAACGATCTGGAGTCGGTGGTCAAATGCGTGCAGCGTGCCATCGATCAGGCGGAGCTGATGGCCGATTGTCAGATCTCTTCGGTGTATCTGGCGTTGTCTGGCAAGCATATTAGCTGCCAGAACGAGATTGGTATGGTGCCTATCTCTGAAGAAGAAGTCACGCAGGATGATGTAGAAAGCGTGGTGCATACGGCCAAGTCTGTCCGGGTACGTGATGAGCACCGAATTCTGCATGTTATCCCGCAGGAATACGCCATTGATTATCAGGAAGGGATTAAAAACCCGGTCGGTCTGTCTGGTGTGCGGATGCAGGCCAAAGTGCATCTGATCACCTGTCATAACGACATGGCGAAGAACATTGTGAAAGCGGTGGAACGCTGCGGTCTTAAGGTTGACCAGCTGATTTTCGCCGGTCTGGCATCGAGTTATGCCGTATTGACGGAAGACGAACGTGAGCTGGGTGTGTGTGTGGTAGATATCGGTGGCGGCACCATGGATATGGCGGTGTATACCGGCGGCGCGCTGCGTCACACAAAAGTGATTCCTTATGCTGGTAACGTAGTCACCAGCGATATAGCCTATGCGTTTGGTACGCCGCCGACAGATGCAGAAGCGATTAAAGTGCGCTACGGTTGCGCGCTCGGTTCCATCGTCAGTAAGGATGAAACCGTGGAAGTACCGAGTGTTGGCGGGCGTCCACCACGTAGTCTGCAGCGTCAGACTCTGGCGGAGGTGATTGAGCCTCGCTATACCGAGTTATTGAATCTGGTGAATGACGAGCTGCTGCAGTTGCAAGAACAACTGCGCCAGCAAGGTGTGAAGCATCATCTGGCAGCGGGTATCGTGCTGACCGGCGGTGCGGCGCAAATTGATGGCCTGGCAGCCTGCGCACAGCGTGTGTTCCATACACAGGTGCGTATTGGTCAGCCGCTGAACATCACCGGATTGACGGACTATGCGCAGGAGCCCTATTACTCGACAGCAGTGGGGCTGCTGCATTACGGCAAAGAGTCTCATCTGAGTGGTGAACACGAAGTTGAGAAACGGACTTCGGTCAGCAACTGGTTTAAACGCCTGAATAGCTGGCTGAGAAAAGAATTTTGACGGTTATCAAAAGAGATCATTAGCACGACTTTTTTGATCTTGAAGCAATACAGGCACAAGACGGAGAGAAACTATGTTTGAACCAATGGAGTTAACCAACGACGCGGTGATTAAAGTCATCGGCGTCGGTGGTGGCGGCGGTAACGCTGTCGAACACATGGTGCGTGAACGCATCGAAGGTGTTGAATTCTTTGCGGTTAACACCGATGCTCAGGCGCTGCGTAAAACAGCTGTCGGTCAGACCATCCAGATCGGTAGCGGTATTACCAAAGGTCTGGGGGCGGGAGCTAACCCGGAAGTCGGCCGTAATTCTGCCGAAGAAGATCGCGAAGCGCTGCGTTCTGCTCTGGAAGGGGCGGACATGGTGTTTATCGCCGCAGGTATGGGCGGTGGCACCGGTACTGGCGCTGCACCCGTGGTGGCTGAAGTCGCTAAGGACCTGGGTATCCTGACCGTGGCGGTTGTGACCAAGCCATTTAATTTTGAAGGCAAAAAACGCATGGCGTTTGCCGAGCAGGGGATCGCGGAGCTGTCTAAGCACGTTGATTCACTGATTACCATCCCCAATGACAAGCTGTTGAAAGTGTTGGGACGTGGTATTTCTCTGCTGGATGCGTTTGGCGCGGCTAACGACGTGCTCAAAGGCGCAGTACAGGGTATCGCTGAGCTTATCACTCGTCCGGGGCTGATGAACGTCGACTTTGCTGACGTGCGTACCGTCATGTCCGAAATGGGCTATGCCATGATGGGTTCTGGTGTGGCTCGCGGCGAAGATCGTGCCGAAGAAGCGGCTGAAATGGCGATTTCCAGTCCACTGCTGGAGGATATCGACCTGTCTGGCGCGCGTGGCGTGCTGGTCAACATTACTGCCGGTTTCGATCTGCGTCTGGATGAATTTGAGACTGTTGGTAATACCATTCGCGCGTTTGCATCCGATAATGCAACCGTCGTGATTGGTACATCGCTCGATCCGGATATGAACGATGAACTGCGGGTGACTGTGGTGGCGACCGGTATCGGCATGGACAAACGTCCTGAAATTACGCTGGTTACTAACAAACAGAGCAGCCAGCCGGTTATGGATCACCGCTATCAGCAGCATGGCATGGCGCCGCTGACGCAGGAAAAACCTGCGGCCAAAGTGGTGAATGACCAGAGCGTACAGACCAATAAAGAGCCGGATTATCTTGATATTCCTGCTTTCCTGCGTAAGCAGGCTGACTAAGGTTTGGTTGGAATCTCCGCTCTTTGTGCTAAACTGTGCCACCGGCCTTAGTGTAAACTAAGGCTGTAGGTTCAGATGAATGCGAGATAATACGATGATCAAACAACGTACATTAAAACGTATCGTACAGGCGACAGGGGTCGGTCTTCATACCGGCAAGAAAGTCACCCTGACTATGCGTCCTGCACCGGCTAATACCGGGGTCATCTATCGTCGTACTGACTTGAATCCACCGGTTGATTTTCCGGCTGATGCCAAATCCGTGCGTGATACCATGCTCTGTACTTGCCTGGTTAATGAGCATGACGTGCGTATTTCAACGGTGGAGCATCTGAATGCGGCTCTGGCGGGATTGGGTATCGACAATATCGTTGTTGAAGTAGACGCACCCGAAATTCCGATCATGGATGGTAGCGCTAGTCCATTTGTCTACCTGCTGCTGGATGCTGGTATCGAAGAACTGAACTGTGCCAAGAAGTTTGTTCGAATCAAACAGCCTGTACGCGTAGAAGACGGTGACAAATGGGCAGAACTGAAGCCTTTCAACGGATTCAGTCTGGATTTCACTATCGATTTCAATCACCCGGTGATTGATTCTGGTTCACAACGCTTCAAGCTGGATTTCTCCGCTGATGCGTTCGTGCGCCAAATCAGCCGCGCGCGTACCTTTGGTTTTATGCGTGATATCGAGTATCTGCAGTCCCGTGGTTTGTGCCTGGGCGGCAGCTTCGATTGTGCGATCGTGGTGGATGACTATCGTGTGCTGAACGAAGACGGTTTGCGCTTTGATGATGAATTTGTTCGCCACAAGATGCTGGACGCGATTGGCGACCTGTTCATGTGTGGCCACAACATCATTGGTGCGTTCACCGCATTCAAATCTGGCCATGCGCTCAACAACAAGCTGTTGCAGGCGGTGTTGGCCAAACAGGAAGCATGGGAATACGTGACCTTTGAAGACGAAGCGGAAATGCCGCTGGCTTTCAAAGCGCCGTCTACCGTTCTGGCCTGAGTCTGTTCTGATATGACATTATGACGACTGGTTTTTGCTGGTATTCTCTCCGGCCAGCGAAGCCAGTCGTTTTAATATTTTCTGTAGCCGTTCCGGGCTTTGCTCCGCTAATCCTTTCAATATCTCCGCACTCTGTGCGCTGAGTATCCTTGTGGTAGTCGTGATTGTGGCATCTGTTGACATAACGGCAGGTGTTTTCTCGTTTTCATGTATTTTTGCGGCCAGTACTGGATTAATCCTGATGTCGATCGCCGCCAATGATGGTAGTATTTGTGCGCGCAGAGCGGAAAGTAGGGCGGGTTGTTCATAACGTAACCGCATCAGCCAGTTGGCGCTGGCGGTTTCCAGCACCAGCAGTCCGTGACGATAGTTAGCTACCCGACAATACGGACGCAGCGCGGTCGGCAGCAGCGCATGCACAGCCCGATTGAGCTTTAACAGTGCGAGCGCGCGTTGCTGAATGTCATGCAATGGGCCTGACCCGGTTTGCGATGCGCCATCGAAAAATGACTCCAGTGATTGTGGACGGTTATCACGCATAACGCAGGCTCCGACGGAAAGAAACTTGTGATTGGTATTTTAAATCGTTGGCGACAATTTGGCAGACGTTATTTCTGGCCTCACCTGCTGTTGGGGATGGTCGCGGCGACACTTGGCCTGCCAGCTAACTTCGCCGAGTCTCGCGATACCGCTACCGAGCCTAATTCCGCTTCGGCGTTTAGTCGTCCCAATGTATCTTATTTCAATCTCACGCATCTGGCGGCATTAAAAGACTCGCGTCGTCGCTCGCCATTCAGTAATGATTTCTGGCATCAGCATGCCATCCGCACGGTAATCCGTCACCTGTCATTTGCGTTTACGCCACCCGCTACCATTATTGAAGCGGCTGAGGCTTCCCGGTTACACCATCACCAGGTGCTATTGGAAACGCTGAATGCGTTGCTGACTCGCGAAGCAGCACCACAACGTATTGCCAGTACAGAACTGGCACCGACGTATTTTTCTCCTTCCTATCACACCGGTCTATGGCTGGCGCAGGTTCAGGGTATTCGCGCCGGGCCGATGTTCTCCTGATTGTCATCGTATTTTGTATCAGGCCTGTGGCCGTAGACTCTTTTTTCTGATGTCGTGCCAGCATCGATAAACTGGCATTGTTGAGATTAAAATTACTATGTTAATCAAGTTATTGACGAAAGTTTTCGGTAGCCGTAATGACCGTGCGTTGCGCCGTATGCGCAAAATTGTGGAAGTGATCAATCGCCTCGAACCAGACATGGAGAAGCTCTCCGATGAAGAGCTGAAGGCACAAACCCAGGTATTCCGTGACCGTATCAAGAAAGGTGAAGCTCTGGAGTCGCTGCTGCCAGAAGCGTTTGCCGTGGTGCGTGAAGCCAGTAAACGTGTGTTTGGTATGCGTCACTTCGATGTGCAGCTGATCGGCGGTATGGTGCTGAATGAGCGTTGCATCGCGGAAATGCGTACCGGTGAAGGTAAAACGCTGACCGCGACCTTGCCAGCCTACCTTAATGCGCTGACGGGGCGTGGTGTGCATGTAGTGACCGTCAACGACTATCTGGCACAGCGTGACGCCGAGAACAACCGCCCGTTGTTTGAATTCTTAGGTCTGACGGTTGGCATCAACCTGCCGGGGATGCCGGCACCAGCCAAACGTGCTGCGTATGCTGCCGATATCACTTACGGCACCAACAACGAATACGGTTTCGATTACCTGCGCGACAACATGGCGTTCAGCCCGGAAGAACGTGTACAGCGTGAACTGTATTATGCACTGGTGGACGAAGTGGACTCCATCCTGATTGACGAAGCGCGTACCCCGTTGATTATCTCGGGTCCGGCGGAGGACAGCTCTGAGCTGTATATGCGGGTGAACAAAATCATCCCGCATTTGATCCGTCAGGAGAAGGAAGACTCGGATACTTTCCACGGTGAAGGTCACTTCTCGGTGGATGAGAAAGCCCGTCAGGTTAACCTGACTGAACGCGGTCTGGTTAAAATTGAAGAGTTGCTGGTGCAGGGCGGCATTATGGAAGAAGGGGAATCGCTGTATTCGCCTGCCAACATTATGCTGATGCATCATGTGACGGCGGCGCTGCGTGCGCATGTGCTGTTTACCCGTGATGTCGACTACATCGTGAAAGATGACGAAGTCATCATCGTTGATGAACATACCGGCCGTACTATGCAAGGTCGCCGTTGGTCTGATGGCTTACACCAGGCGGTGGAAGCCAAAGAAAACGTCAAGATCAACAACGAAAACCAGACACTGGCGTCGATCACCTTCCAGAACTACTTCCGTATTTACGAAAAACTGGCTGGGATGACCGGTACGGCAGATACCGAAGCATTTGAGTTCAGCTCGATTTATAAGCTGGATACCATTGTGGTGCCGACTAACCGCCCAATGATCCGTAAAGACCTGCCAGATCTGGTGTACATGACCGAGCAGGAAAAAATCAATGCGATCATTGAAGATATCAAAGAGCGCGCGACTAAAGGGCAACCGGTGTTGGTGGGGACCATTTCCATCGAAAAATCCGAAGTGGTGTCGCATGCGTTGACCAAAGCGGGTATCAAGCACAACGTGCTGAACGCCAAATTCCATGCGATGGAAGCGGATATCGTGGCTCAGGCCGGTCGTTCAGGTGCGGTGACTATTGCGACCAACATGGCCGGTCGTGGTACGGATATCGTATTGGGCGGTAGCTGGCAGGCTGAAGTGGCAGAACTGGAAAGCCCGGATGACGCGCAAATTGCCGCTATCAAGGCAGAATGGCAAAAACGGCATGACGACGTCCTGGCGGCGGGTGGTTTGCACATTATTGGTACCGAGCGCCATGAGTCTCGCCGTATCGATAACCAGTTGCGTGGTCGTTCCGGTCGTCAGGGGGACCCCGGTTCTTCCCGTTTCTACCTGTCGATGGAAGATGCGCTGATGCGTATTTTCGCGTCGGACCGTGTTTCCAACATGATGCGTAAACTGGGTATGAAAGAAGGCGAAGCGATTGAACACCCTTGGGTTACCAAGGCTATCGCCAATGCACAGCGCAAGGTAGAAAACCGTAACTTCGATATTCGTAAGCAACTGCTTGAATATGATGATGTGGCTAACGATCAACGTCGTGCTATCTACACCCAGCGTAATGAACTGCTGAATGCCTCTGATATCAGCGAAACCATCAACAGCATTCGTGAAGACGTGTTCAAGGCTACCCTTGATGCTCATATCCCGCCTCAGTCTCTGGAAGAAATGTGGGATATTCCGGGGCTGGAACAGCGCCTGAAAAGTGACTTTGATCTTGAGTTGCCGATCGCAGAATGGCTGGACAAAGAGCCGGAACTGCATGAGGAAACGCTGCGTGAGCGTATCTATGAGCAGGCTGTAGACGTGTATCGTCGCAAGGAAGAAGTCGTCGGTAGTGATGTCATGCGTAACTTCGAGAAAGGTGTGATGCTGCAAACGCTGGACTCGTTGTGGAAAGAGCATCTGGCTGCGATGGATTATCTGCGTCAGGGGATCCATTTACGCGGTTATGCGCAAAAAGATCCGAAACAGGAATACAAGCGTGAATCGTTTGCGATGTTTGCCGCGATGCTGGAAGGCCTCAAATACGAAGTCATCAGTACCCTGAGTAAAGTTCAGGTACGTATGCCGGAAGAGGTTGAAGCGATGGAGCAGCAGCGTCGTGAAGAAGCCGAGCGTCTGGCTCGTCAACAACAGCTGAGCCATCAGGATGAAGCGGCTGGCAGTTCGCCGTATGCTGATCGTAAAATTGGTCGTAACGATCCTTGCCCGTGTGGTTCGGGCAAAAAGTACAAGCAGTGCCACGGCCGCCTTCAAAAGTAAGGCGGATAACGTAGTGACATCTCCCAAAGGCGGTCGTTGACCGCCTTTTTACTGGTTGAAAAGAGAATGACGCAAAAAACTTTATCTGTGGCGGTGGGGATTATCCGCAATCCGCAGCGTGAGTTCTTCATCGCTTGCCGTCCAGCAGGTGTACACATGGCTGGAAAATGGGAATTCCCCGGTGGCAAGGTGGAAGAGGGTGAAACGCCGGAGCAGGCGCTGGCGCGTGAGCTGCATGAAGAAGCCGGGATTGAGGTAATCAATCCAAGCCCGCTGGGCAGCAAAACGTTTTCTGCCGGGGAACGTCTGATTACGCTGCATTTCTTTTTAGTTGAGCAGTGGCGTGGCGAGCCGTATGGCCGTGAAGGCCAGCCGTCGCGTTGGTTAACGGCTGAAGAACTGGACGAGCATGAGTTTCCACCGGCCAATGCTGAGATGATTCAACAATTGAAAGCCGGTCGTGTGTAAACGTAAGTCGGGCATGTTGTCTGGGACGTGGCTGCATTCTTTGCAGCGATTCATGCCCGCAGGCATGAATCGTGACAAGGGTGATAAATAGCGTATCGCTATCGTTGGGGTTGTAAGATTCAGTGCTGCGTTTCGCCCCAAACGTCGCTGTCTGAAATGTCTTCTTCGCTGGGTATCCGTTTTTCTTCGTCTGCCCATTCGCCTAAATCAATCAACTGACAGCGCTTGCTACAGAAGGGTCGATAAGGGCTATTCTCGCTCCACTCCACCGGTTTGGTGCAGATGGGGCATTTTACAACGGTCATCTCGTTATCCACGTTTCATTCTTCTCCAGAAACTTGCTGTCGCCAGTAAGTCCACTCTATCTAGCAACATGCCAACTCGAATTCCAACCGTGCGGGGGTCTGCCCGTCGCTGTCTAATGGCAGAAAGCGGATGGCATAGCGGGTTTTATGACCCGATATTTGCGGATAGAGCTGATGAGCGAGACCAATCCGCAGACGTAACAGATCAGCATCGGTTGCGTTATCCTGATAAAACCCATTAAGGCTGGTTTGCTCTTTGAAGGCTCCTGCATGACGAATCAACTCCAGTATGCTGTCGAGTGAACGTTTAAGCGGCGATACGCTCTCCAGCCAAATGTTGATGTGTCGTTGTTTTTGCTCAGGCAACTGGTGCAGCCAGATATGCAAGGTAGGCAGGTCAAAGCTGCAACATCCACCCGGCAGGCTCAGACGTTGGCGTACCATACCGATTAATTTGTCTTCACGCAGCCCTTGCCCCATGCGCGGAGCAGCAATCAGTTCGCTGGACAGGTTGCGTAATTTTTGACGTAACGTGTTAATACGCAAAATATCCGCTTCCGGCAGTTCACCCCATTGCGCCAGTTTCTGTTGCTGGCGTTCCAGTTCTTTTAGCAGGTCTGGGCGGGCATCTCCCCGTTCGAGAATATCCAATAATTCGGAGACGGCACGGAAAAACGTCAGGGCAACGCCGATGTCTTTCAGGTCGTGGTTGTCGAACATCTGTTGCAGTAAAAATTCCAGGCGTAACCAGGTACGCATTTTTTCATTCAGCGGATATTCAAAAAGAACTGTTGAGGAAACGTCACTCATTATGGGTCGTCCTGTCGGTTGCGGATGCGGCCAGCTCAAGGTAATGCTGATGTAGAGCGGCAATCCGCGGAGCCAGTAAGCTCGGATTGCTGTTGTTATCGATAATATCATCAGCGCAGGCCAGCCGCTGTTCGCGGCTAGCTTGCGATGCCAAAATATTTTCCGCCTGAGCGCGGGAAACACCATCCCTGCTCATAGTACGTTGTAATTGTGTTTCCAGAGGGACATCCACCACCAAAATACGGTGCGCTTTCCCTTGTAGTTGATTCTCCACCAGCAAAGGCACCACCCATAACGCATAAGGGGTGGTAGCGGCAGCGAGCTGGCGTCGGGTTTCTTTCTGAATCAACGGATGCAGCAATGCATTGAGCCAGTGCTTATCTTCCGGGTTAGAAAAAATGCGCTCACGCAGGGCGCTTCGGTTTAATGTACCGTCTGGTTGTAATATTTCCCGGCCAAAGTATTCCACAATAGTTGCCAGAGCGGGTTGCCCGGGTGCCACGACCTCACGGGCTATTACATCCGCATCAACGATAGTGGCTCCCAGCGCTGCAAACCCCTGAGCAACCGTGCTTTTCCCGCTTCCTATGCCGCCTGTGAGCGCGACGATATATGCCATGATAATCAACTAGAAATGGCCAGGTAAATTTATCGGATTCTAGCCCAAATTGAGAAAAAATCGCAGTCTTGTCGCAGGATTATTCGAGCGTATGATCACAATGAATTGGCGCATTATCGCCTCTTCTTCCCTGAATCATTCTCCTCACTTCATCAGGTCGTACATCATGCGTATTGAAGAAGATATTAAACTGGGTTTCAAAGATGTGCTTATTCGTCCTAAACGCTCCACGTTGAAAAGCCGTGCAGACGTTGAACTGACACGTGAATTCAGCTTTTTGCATGCAGGTTGCGGCTGGTCGGGTGTCCCCGTCATTGCGGCTAATATGGATACAGTGGGGACGTTTCAGATGGCGCGTGTCCTGGCATCGTTTGAGTTGCTGACTGCGGTACATAAGCACTATTCCGTGGCTGAATGGCAACAGTTTATCGAGAGTACACCGGCTGCGGTCTTACGCCATGTCATGGTGTCGAGTGGCACATCGGACAGTGATTTTGAGAAGATGACACAGATTCTGGCGTTATCCCCAGATTTGAAATTTATCTGCATTGATGTTGCTAACGGATATTCGGAGCATTTCGTCAATTTTGTACAGAAAGCACGTGACGTTTTCCCTGATAAGGTCATCTGTGCCGGTAACGTGGTAACCGGTGAGATGGTGGAAGAACTGCTGTTGTCAGGGGCGGACATCGTCAAGGTGGGGATTGGCCCCGGTTCTGTTTGTACGACGCGGGTTAAAACTGGCGTCGGCTACCCGCAATTGTCAGCGGTGATCGAATGTGCCGATGCCGCCCATGGGTTGGGGGGGCAGATTGTCAGTGACGGTGGTTGTACTGTACCGGGTGATGTGGCGAAAGCCTTTGGTGGCGGTGCTGATTTCGTGATGTTAGGGGGACTGCTGGCCGCGCATGACGAGTGTGGCGGCGATATCGTTGAGGAAGATGGCCGTAAGATGATGCTGTTTTACGGCATGAGCTCCGCCTCTGCAATGGAGCGGCATGTCGGTGGCGTTGCTGAATACCGTGCAGCGGAAGGTAAGACAGTAAGTCTGCCGCTGCGTGGCCCGGTCGAGCATACCGTAAGGGATGTTCTTGGTGGGCTGCGCTCTGCCTGCACCTATGTGGGGGCGGCACGCCTGAAAGAACTGACCAAGCGTACCACCTTCATTCGCGTTGCCGAGCAGGAAAACCCGGTGTTTAACGGCTAAGCCCCGTTGTTATGTGCTGGCGGGGTCAGGCACCTGCCAGTACATTCCCTAACTGGAAAATCGGCAGATACATGGCGATGACCAGTGTTCCCACCAGACCACCAACGACGACCAGTAACAGCGGTTCCAGTGTCTGTGTTAGCGTGTCCGCGAATTGTCGGGTGTGATTCTCATACCAACCTGCCAGTCGGGCAAATAACTGATCCAGCGCTCCGGTTTCCTCGCCGACGCTAATGAGCTGGTGGCAAGGGGCAGGGTAGAGCAAGGGATAGTCATGAATGGCTTGCCCGAGCGGAATGCCCTGCTCAAGCTGGCGCTGTATCTCTGCAAGTGATTGTCGGTACACCGGGTTGTTCAACGTGGCAGCCGCATTGAGGCCTGACAAGAGGGTTAATCCCGCCTGTTGCGTCATGGCCAGAGTGTGAAAAATTTGTCCCAGGCAATGACTTTGTATCAGTGTGGATAGCAGTGGTAGTTTCAGCAATAGCTGTTGTTCTCGTTGTTGCCACTGTGCGTTTTGTCTGCGTAACTGCCGATAACCCAGCCATATTCCAGCAGACAGAAGAAAGAGGAACATGCCGTGACGGCTGACCCCATCCGATAACGCCAGCATCATGCGTGTCAGCCAGGGAAGCGGAGCGCCAAAAGAGGCGTACAGTTCTGCGAATTCCGGTAATACCAGCGTGAGCATCAGTAGAGTGACCATGACTCCTACCGCCACCACAAACAAAGGGTAGCGTAAGGCTCTTATCACTTTTCCCATCAACTGGCGTTGCGTTTCCTGATAATCTGCCAGCCGGGCACAGCATTCGTCCAGTTTTCCTGTCAGCTCACCCACCGCAACCAGCGAACTGCACATAACCGGGAAGATGGTTGGATACTCTGAGAGTACCTCTGACAGTGGGCGTCCCTGGCTGACCTGTAGGCGTATGTCCTGTAACAGACAGCGCCAGCCTGCTTTTTCGTGCTGACGTCCTAGTAGCTCCAATGCATCCAGCAAGGGTAGTCCTGCCTGCAACAAGGTCGACAGTTGTCGGACGATGATGGATAGCTGTGGGCCTTGCCAGTAACGTGGTGTCAGATACGCACCGGTTTTCAGTCGTAAAGGTTGATAGCCGAGCTCCAGCAGGTACTGATAAATTTCACCCCGTTCAAAACCGATACGTTCGCCAGTGCAAGGTTCGCCATCCTGGCGTAGTGCTTGCCAGTAGTAGAGTTTGTGTACTGCCATGCGCGGCCTCTATTCAATGTGATCGCCTATCACGCGATAGACTTCTTCCAAAGACGTGACGCCTTCGTGAACCAGTGCTAGTCCTGCGGATAGCAAGCGGGTTTCCCGTTGCAATGGGAGTGTCAGGTTGTGGTCAGCTAATGATGTGGCACCAGACAATGCCTGCTGAAGTGTCGGTGTGACCGGCAGTAGATCATAAATCGCGGCCCGGCCGTAGTAGCCAGAAAAACAGTGTTCACACCCGGTGGCTTGCCATTGCCGTAACGGGCCTTGCCATAGCGAGTTGGGTAAGGTTGTCGCGTCTTCTCTCAATTGGCGGCAGTGCGGACATAACCGTCTCACCAGTCTTTGGGCAATCACCAGTTTGAGCGCCGTGGCGACCAGATAGCCGGGGATGCCCAAATGTCCCAGTCGGATCAGCGTATCCAGCGCCGAATTAGTATGCAGGGTGGACAGCACCAGATGACCGGTTTGTGCGGCTTTGACGGCAATCTCCGCCGTTTCAGCATCACGGATTTCACCAATCATGACAACATCGGGATCCTGGCGTAATAGGGCGCGTAATACCCGGGCGAAATCCAACTGGCTTTGTGCGTGGATAGCGGTTTGATTGATACCGGGCAAGGGTATTTCCACGGGATCTTCTACGCTGCAAATGTTGCGGCTGGTGTCATTTAACCAGCGGATAGCGCTGTACAGCGTGAACGTCTTGCCACTACCGGTTGGCCCGGTAACCAAAATCAGTCCTTGTGGCAGGCTGAGAGTGTGCTTGAATTGTTGCAGCGCGTAGTCTGGCAGGCCTAACGCACTCAGTTCCAGAGCGTGTTGCTGTGTTTGTAATACTCTCAATACGACTTTCTCACCGCCCTGAACGGGTAACGTGGCGATGCGTAGCGAATAGGTATGCTGTTCCAGACGGAGGCTGAATTGTCCGTCTTGTGGCAAACGGCGTTCAGCAATATTCAGTTTCCCCATAATCTTAAGGCGGGCAACCATACGGTTTACGGGTAAATCCGGGTTGGTCGGTATTTCATGTAATACCCCATCGATACGCAGCCTGACGCGATAACCTGCTGATAAGGGTTCCAGATGGATATCAGAGGCCCGGCGCTGGATAGCCAATTTCAGGGTTTGGTTAATGAACTGGACTACTGGCGCATCATCGGGTTCTTCGGGGGATGCGGCATCAGCCTGATAAGAAGCGTTAGCCTCTTGAGCTTGCGGTGACGTGAGTTGTTGCTCCAGCCGTGCGGCAGGCCACTGTTCCACCAGAACGCGTCTGTGACTGGCGAAACGCAGCGCGGCGATCAGATCTTCTGCTACCGATCCTGCTACGGCAACAGAGATCGTCTGTTCGTCTATATCCAATAGCAGAGCGTGATAACGACGACAAAGCAATTGTAATTCATGGTGTTGTGTCTGATCCGTCATGGCTGTCACCCTGCTGCTGAGTCAAAACGAAAGACGTCTTCGCATGCCTGACGCAGGCTGTCGGCTCCGGCGCTGGTGCGGCAAGCCTTTGTCCAGCGGGATGTACCGTTTTGCGCATCCAGTGTGGGTGTCATCACTACACTTAGCCCTTGCAGAGTCGACTGGCCGGTCAGGGTAATGACACCCTGATTGATCGTGACGGCACTGACATACCGTGATGCCGAAGGCGTAGGGATCCCCTGGCTACCGGCATTACATCCTTCCAGACCTGCATTGCTAAGGTTGCAAAGATCGACTGCGGTTTTATAGGCGCTCATGGTTTGCAGCATGTCAGTCATGGCGGCTTTTTGCAGATACCCTTGATACGCCGGGATCCCCAGCGCGCTAAGAATGGCGATGATGACAATAACCACCATCAATTCAATCAGTGAAAATCCTTGTTGTGTCATGTTATTGGTTCCCTGGTGTGGCTGGTGATGGCAGGGTAGTGACTAAGGGTGATGCTGGCTATCACGATGTTTTTAATCAGGAACCTGTTGTGCAAACTGCGGAGGATTACAGCAGGGTGTTACAAAAAACAGGCGAGCGGGCTCGCAAAACGAGGAGGTAAACCTAAGGAAAGGTTGGCGAGAGAGCCAATAGTGCTACAGCATAGCCATCAACCCGGCGCACCGGGCTGATGGAGGAGCACCGCAATGCAACGACAGGCGTTAACGAAAACGCATCGACAGGTCGATCGCCCGTACATGTTTGGTCAGCGCGCCAACCGAGATATAGTCGACGCCGGTGGCGGCGTAATCCGGCAATGTTTGCAGCGTCACGTTGCCAGAGACTTCCAGCAACGCACGGCCATTGGTCAGTGTGACGGCTTCGCGGATAGCATCCAGCGTGAAGTTGTCCAGCATAATAATGTCTGCTCCGGCACTCAGTGCTTGTTGCAGTTCGTCGAGGGTTTCTACCTCGACTTCTACCGGCACATCACGACGCAATTGGAAGGCTTTTTCAACCGCCTGCCTGATGGAGCCCGCGGCAATAATGTGGTTTTCTTTGATCAGGAACGCATCGGCCAGACCGAGGCGATGATTGCTCCCACCACCGCACAGTACCGCGTATTTCAGCGCGGTGCGCAAGCCGGGCAGCGTTTTTCGCGTGTCCAGCAACTGGGTATGCGTGCCTGCCAGTTGTGCGACATAACGGCTGACTTCAGTTGCCACGCCACAGAGCGTTTGCAGGAAATTCAGCGCGGTGCGTTCACCGGTGAGCAGTATGCGGGAAGAACCCTGCAACTGGCACAGCGGTTGATTTTCTGTCAGTACGTCACCGTCGTGAACCAGCCAGTCGATGGTAATGACGTTGCCTAACTGACGGAACACCTCGTCTACCCAGCGCTGACCGCAGAATACACCGGCTTCGCGGGTAATGATGACCGCGCTGGCGACGGTGTCATTGGGTAACAACTGCGCAGTGAGGTCATGCTCAGGGTTGGCTTCTCCCCCGAGGTCTTCGCGTAATGCCTGCTGTACGCTGGCGGGGATATCGTGCTCAATACGGCTGAGCAGTTCCGCCTGGCGCTGCTCCTGACTATAACGGCGTGTTGTCATTATGCTACTCCGATGGAATCCGGAATGTATGCTATCCCGTTAATGAGTGATTTGAAAAATTATTTCAATTCAAGGTGTTATTTGTTTTATTGGCGTAACCCGCCAGGCCTCACATGGTGAGTAACAACCTATCCGGGCGGGGTTTTCGTATCCCGGTCATGACCGGGATACATCATAGCAAAGATCAGAAGTTGTAACCGGCTACCAGATAATAGCCCCACCCTGTAGAGCGGACGTTGAACGGGCCACGACCGAAATCCAGTTCGGTGCCATCAGCCCACTGGCCACCGTTATGGAAGTAACGGGCAACGACGGAGTAGTGCCAGTGGTCATAGTTCAGCGCCAGAATATGGCTGGAGGCAATAGCGTTACTGGTACGAGACGGGCCAGCGGCGTCAGCCAGGTCGGATCCGAAGTCGAAGTTGGTAAAGCCGATATAGGTCAGCTTGCCTCCCCACAACGATGTGATCGGATAAAAGTATTTGATTTTAAAACGGTAGCCGTCCCAGCGATCTTCATTCGGCGCGCTGTAGTTCTGTCCCTGGTATTTGGCGTAGATATTGGCGGATAGCGACAGATCCGTACCGGTATTGATATCGGTGCCCAGACCGACATACCAGGTGCTCTGGCGCGAATCATTATTACGACCCTGATCGTAGATAATGTTGTTGGCGACATACCACTCTTTGAACGGGCCGAACCCCAACTGTGTGTTGGTCAGTTTATCAATGGAGAAACGAGGTTCGATTTCCATGAACAGCGGAGAGCCTTTATTCCAGATACCACGGTCTGGTGTATTACCTGCACCGAAGGTTTTTGGCACATCAACATAGCCATAGAAATCAAACCAGTCTTTACGAGCGAACGCTTCATATTCCAGATACACATCATTGTTTAACTGGGGTCCGAAGCGGGTGTGATAGCTGCCAACCACATTGATACTCTGGTGCCACCAGTCCGAGAGGTATTGCGGGGCGTTAGTGTCCGCAACGGTGGGTAAACTGTACGACAATGTGCTGATTGCACAGGCGGCAAGGATTTTTTTCATGACGATTCTCTGTGTTACCCGATAGCGCGTCAGCGGCCTGGTTGGCCGGGGCGGCGCAGAGTGATTCGGGCGTTAATAACAAAATGACTGCTGAAAAACCTCCCGGTGATGGGCAGAAGACGAAAACGTTTGCTTATTATGGCGTACGTGTCGACTGCTTGCCGGAAAGAGGGGGCGCAGCATACCAGAAGAAGGGCAGAACATCATGGTTTGTGTGCAGGTGTTGAAAGAACAATTGCGAATAAACCGGAATGGTTTTTTAACAGGTCAGGAACATGGCAGATGCGGTAAGATGTTTGCATGATGAGTGCGATCAGTTGGTTAACGCTTGTGGTGCGATACCTGATGGTTGCCGGGCAAACCGGTGTTCCGATGACGATCGTGTTTTGACGGCCAGGAAGAATAAAAGGAGCGGTGATGAGAGTGGAGCATGGCTGGTTGACAGAGGCCAGACGCGTTTTGTCGCCACATCAGGATGAACGTCCGCAAGGCGAGTTGCCTTCTTTGCTGGTGATTCACAACATCAGTTTGCCTCCGGGCGAATTCGGCGGGCCGTACATCGACCAGCTCTTTACCGGTACGCTGGATGGAACGGCGCATCCCTATTTTGCGTCCATATGCCATCTGAGGGTGTCGGCGCATTGTTTGATTCGCCGCAACGGTGACATCGTGCAGTATGTGGCATTTGATCAACGGGCCTGGCATGCCGGTGTGTCGCAGTTTGATGGGCGAGAGCGTTGTAATGACTTTTCGATTGGTATCGAGCTGGAAGGCACTGATACGCTGCCATTTACCACAGAACAATACGCCCGGCTGGCAGATGTCACCCGCCTGCTGAGTGAAACGTATGGCATTACGCCTGAACGTATTACCGGACATAGTGATATTGCACCGGGACGTAAGACTGATCCCGGCCCGGCGTTCGACTGGGCACGATATCAACGGTTATGGCAGACACCACCAGAACAAGGGGAGTAATCACAGATGACGTTGTTTAGCCTATTGTTGGTCCTGGGATGGGAGCGGTTGTTTAAACGTGGCGACCACTGGCAACTGGATCACCATTTGGAACGGGTGTTTCGTCATCTTTCCGCCCCATCGCTGGTGCAAACGTTGCTGTTATCTATTATGGGCATGGCGGTTGTGTTGGCGGCGCAGTGGGTGCTCAGCGGGTGGCTATTTGGCTTGCCGCTGCTGCTGTTGTGGATTGCCGTCGGCTTGATGTGCATCGGTGCGGGCGAAATACGCCAGCATTACCACCGCTATATTCAGAGCGCTCAGCGTGGTGAGGCGGATGCCTGCCGGGAAATGGCTGAGGAGCTGGCGCTGATTCATGGCCTGCCGCTCGATGGCAGCGAACGTGAACGTTTAAAGGAATTACAAAACGCGTTGCTGTGGCTGAATTTCCGCTTTTATCTGGCACCATTGTTCTGGTTTGTCGCGGCGGGGCCTTATGGTCCGGTGGCATTGGTGGGGTACACCGTGTTGCGCGCCCGGCAGTGCTGCCTGGCCCGTCATCATACTCCTCTGGAACGAGCGAACTCGGGTGTTGATACCTTACTGCATTGGCTGGACTGGATTCCGGTACGATTGGCCGGTGCTGCTTATGCATTGCTGGGGCACGGTGAGAAGGCATTGCCCGCCTGGTTTGCCGCGATGATGGACGCACACTCTTCTCAGTACTGGGTACTAACAAAACTGGCGCAGTTTTCACTGGAACGTGAACCACATGGCGACCCGATTTCTACTCCGAGAGCGGCAGTGTCGCTGGCGAAAAAAGTGACGCTGGTGTTGGTTGTCGTCGTGGCGTTACTTACCATCTACGGTACGCTGGTCTAACCTATCGAGACAGTCGCGTTATCGTGATGATGGGAACATCATGAAAGCAGGAACATCATGAAAACAGTATGGCCGCTGCGGCGGCCATACTGAGAAAGGTGGTGTTATTCTAAGAAAGGAAAGTGTTATTGGCGCTTTTTGAAACGGTAGCCGATACCTAACACGATCAACCAGATAGGAATCAACAAGACCGAAATCTGGATACCGGGCGTCAGGGACATGATGACCAAAATACCCACCATAAATGCCAGACACAGGTAGTTGCCGAATGGGAACCACAACGCTTTAAATCGGGTCTGCACGCCTTCTCGGTCTTTGGTCGCACGGAATTTCAGATGTGCCAGACTGATCATCGCCCAGTTGATCACCAGAGCAGACACCACCAACGCCATCAACAGCTCAAACGCTTTGCCCGGCAACACATAGTTGATCAGTACGCACAACGCGGTAGCCAGCGCGGATACGCCGATAGCGACCACCGGCACACCGCGACGGTCTACTTTCAGCAGCGATTGTGGGCCGTTACCCTGCTTAGCCAGGCCGTACAGCATACGGCTGTTACAGTAGACGCAACTGTTGTATACCGACAGCGCTGCAGTCAGCACCACAATATTCAGGATATTAGCCACCAGCTCACTGTTCAGTGCGTGGAAAATCATGACGAACGGACTGCCGCCTTCGACCACTTTGCCCCACGGATAGAGCGACAGCAGCACCGTCAATGAACCGACGTAGAAAATCAGGATACGGTAGATGACCTGATTGGTCGCGCGTGGAATGCTCTCTTCCGGTTTGTCTGCTTCCGCTGCTGTAATGCCCACCAGTTCCAGACCACCGAAAGAAAACATGATAACCGCCATCGCCATCACCAGACCGCTGATGCCGTTGGGGAAGAAACCGCCCTGCGCCCAGAGATTGGTAATGGACGCGTCCGGCCCGCCGTGGCCACTGAGCAGCAGCCAGCCGCCGAACAGGATCATGCCGACAATCGCCACCACCTTGATGATCGCAAACCAGAATTCCAGCTCGCCGTACATCTTCACGTTGGCCAGGTTAATGGCGTTGATCACGACAAAGAACACTGCAGCGGACACCCAGGTAGGAATATCCGGCCACCAGTATTGTACATAGATGCCAACGGCGCTTAGCTCTGCCATCGCCACCAGCACATACAGCACCCAGTAGTTCCAGCCGGAAGCGAAACCGGCGAAGTTGCCCCAGTATTTATAGGCAAAGTGGCTAAATGAACCAGCAACCGGCTCTTCCACCACCATTTCGCCTAACTGGCGCATGATGAAAAACGCAATCAGACCGCCGATTGCATAGCCCAGCAGAACGGATGGCCCGGCCATCTTGATCGTTTGTGCGATACCGAGGAACAATCCGGTTCCAACCGCGCCCCCCAGAGCAATCAACTGTATGTGACGGTTTTTCAGTCCGCGTTGTAGCGTACCGTCTTGTTGATCTTGCATGCTTTTACCCTCTGCCGATGAAAAGACAAACCGTTCACCGACGGTGTGGCGCGGGCTGGCACGTTTGTCTTTTTACGTGTGTGTAATTTTATATTTACGACGCTGACAAACTTAAATCGCCGCCAGTGCTATCGCGCGTCAGAGAATAGTGATATGCGCAGAGAATTGCACTGATTTCTTGCGAGGCATGACATAAAAGTGTGATGTCATGATCACCGTCATCTGTACGGTACGGCTTTGCGCTTTTACCGTGGTTTACAGGGGGAAAAACGTCTTTGCCTTTTCCATGTCATACACGCGCGATATGTTCGGGAGGGCCAAAATAAGGTTATGGTCTGCGAATCTGATTTTCTAGTTTTTTATTCACTAATTGTGATTTTAAATTCATTAAATGGCAGGTTGAACGGTTCAGCTTTGCCTGATTTGAGTTTCAAAAAAGTTAAAACTGGCGAGCTTTAACAAATGGTAATACCACTGAACGATTCGTGCTTTTGCCACAAGATTCTGGGCATTTGTTAAAAACTAAGGTGATTGATAATTTCGCTCATCGTCTGTATGGACAGAAGGTGAATACTTTGTTACTTTGTGCGTCATGTTTTTAAAATTGGTATTACCAATTGACTCCGCGCTTTTTCGCCGGGAAGAATTCACATGGCCTACAGCAAGATCCGTCAACCTAAACTGTCAGATGTGATTGAACAGCAACTGGAGTTTCTGATCCTTGAGGGAACCTTGCGCCCCGGAGAGAAGCTGCCACCGGAACGCGAACTGGCAAAACAGTTCGATGTGTCCCGCCCCTCGCTACGCGAGGCTATCCAACGGTTGGAAGCCAAAGGACTACTGTTGCGCCGTCAGGGTGGCGGTACCTTTGTTCAGAATAACCTGTGGCAGAGCGTTAGCGACCCACTGGCGGAGCTGTTAATTAACCATCCGGAATCCCAGTTCGACCTCCTCGAAACTCGTCATGCCCTTGAAGGGATTGCCGCTTACTATGCCGCCTTGCGTGGCACGGAAGAGGATTTGCAGCGTATCCGTGATTGTCATGCCCTGATTGAAACGGCGCGCGAAGCTGGTGATCTGGAAGGGGAGTCTGAAGCCGTCATGCATTATCAGGTCGCAGTGACGGAAGCCGCGCACAACGTGGTGTTGTTGCACCTGTTACGCTGCATGGGACCGATGCTTGAGCAAAACGTCAGGCAGAATTTTGAATTGCTTTATCTGAGTCGTGAAGTTCTGACGCAGGTGAGTAGCCATCGTGCCAGGATTTTTGAAGCGATTGTCGCTCGTGAGCCGGAAAAAGCCCGCGAGGCATCACATCGCCATCTGGCCTTTATTGAGGAAGTATTGCTGGAACTTAACCGGGAACATAGTCGGCGGGAACGCTCGTTGCGTCGGCTCCAGCAGCGCAAGGATTAGGCCGTCGACTGGCGGTCGTTTGCGGCAACAAGACGAAGGGCCTGTCTTCCTGTGCTTTCTCCAACAGGAACAGAGTACAAGAAGACAGGCTCCAGACAAATCAACTGATTAGAAACAGATAAGGAATACACCATGTCAGAACGTTTGAACAATGACGTGGATCCGATCGAAACGCGTGACTGGCTGCAGGCGATCGAATCGGTTATCCGTGAAGAGGGTGTTGAGCGCGCTCAGTTCCTGATTGATCAGGTATTGACTGAAGCACGTAAAGGTGGGGTGAAAGTGGCTGCGGGCAGTGCTGGCAGTAACTACATCAACACCATCGCGGCAGAAGATGAACCCGCGTATCCGGGGAACCTTGATCTGGAGCGTCGTATCCGTTCCGCAATCCGCTGGAATGCGGTGATGACGGTACTGCGCGCATCTAAGAAAGATCTGGAGCTGGGCGGTCATATGGCGTCTTTCCAGTCTTCCGCTACCTTCTATGAAGTGTGCTTCAACCACTTCTTCCGTGCTCGTAACGCACAAGACGGCGGTGACCTGGTGTTCTTCCAGGGGCATATCTCCCCAGGGGTTTATGCGCGCGCCTTCCTGGAAGGTCGTTTGACTGAAGATCAGATGAACAACTTCCGTCAGGAAGTTCACGGTAATGGCCTGTCTTCCTACCCGCATCCGAAACTGATGCCGGAATTCTGGCAGTTCCCGACTGTGTCAATGGGTCTGGGCCCGATTAACGCTATCTATCAGGCCAAGTTCCTGAAGTATCTTAACAATCGTGGTCTGAAAGACACCACGAAGCAGACCGTATACGCCTTCCTGGGCGACGGTGAAATGGATGAGCCGGAATCTAAAGGTGCGATTACTATCGCGACCCGTGAGAAACTGGACAACCTGGTGTTTGTCATCAACTGTAACCTGCAGCGTCTGGACGGCCCGGTCACCGGTAACGGCAAGATCATCAACGAGCTGGAAGGCATCTTCGGTGGTGCTGGCTGGGAAGTGATCAAGGTTATCTGGGGCGGTCGTTGGGACGAACTGCTGCGTAACGACACCAGCGGTAAGCTGATTCAGCTGATGAACGAAACCGTTGACGGCGATTACCAGACCTTCAAATCCAAAAACGGTGCCTACGTGCGTGAGCACTTCTTCGGCAAATACCCGGAAACCGCTGCACTGGTCAAAGACTGGAGCGATGACGATATCTGGGCGCTTAACCGTGGTGGTCACGATCCGAAGAAAGTCTACGCTGCACTGAAAAAAGCACAGGAAACCAAAGGCAAGCCGGTGGTTATTCTGGCTCATACCATCAAAGGTTATGGTATGGGTGATGCTGCTGAAGGCAAGAACATTGCTCACCAGGTCAAGAAAATCAACATGGACGGCGTGCGTTATTTCCGCGACCGTTTCAATGTGCCGGTTGCTGACGCTGATGTTGAAAAACTGCCGTTCATTACCTTCGACAAAAACTCCGAAGAGTACAAATACCTGCACGAACGTCGTCAGGCGCTGGAAGGCTACCTGCCGTCCCGTCAGCCGAGATTTGATGAGAAGCTGGACCTGCCGACGCTGGAAGACTTCAGCTCTTTGCTGGAAGAGCAGACCAAAGAAATCTCCACCACCATCGCCTTTGTTCGTGCGCTGAACGTGATGCTGAAGAACAAGTCTATCAAAGACCGGTTGGTTCCGATCATCGCCGACGAAGCGCGTACCTTCGGTATGGAAGGTCTGTTCCGTCAGATCGGTATCTACAGCCCGAATGGTCAGCAGTACACCCCGCAGGACCGTGAACTGGTTGCGTACTATAAAGAAGATCAGAAAGGCCAGATCCTGCAGGAAGGGATCAACGAACTGGGTGCAGGCTCCTCCTGGCTGGCGGCGGCAACGTCTTACAGCACCAATAACCTGCCGATGATCCCGTTCTATATTTACTACTCCATGTTCGGGTTCCAACGTATCGGTGACCTGTGCTGGGCTGCTGGCGACCAACAGGCACGTGGCTTCCTGATCGGCGGTACGTCCGGTCGTACCACACTGAACGGCGAAGGTTTGCAGCATGAAGATGGTCACAGCCACATCCAGGCACTGACCATTCCGAACTGTATTTCCTACGACCCGGCGTTCGCGTACGAAGTGGCGGTCATCATGCATGACGGTCTGGTTCGTATGTATGGCGACGCACAGGAAAACATTTACTACTACATCACCACACTGAACGAAAACTACCACATGCCGGCGATGCCGCAGGGCGCCGAAGAAGGCATCCGCAAAGGTATCTACAAGCTGGAAACCGTGGCGGGCAGCAAAGGCAAAGTTCAGTTGCTGGGTTCTGGTTCTATCCTGCGTCATGTGCGCGAAGCCGCACAGATTCTGGCCAACGATTACGGCATCGGTTCTGATGTGTACAGCGTTACCTCCTTCACCGAACTGGCCCGTGACGGTCAGGACTGCGAACGCTGGAACATGCTGCACCCGACCGAAGCGCCACGTGTACCGTACATCGCTCAGGTGATGAACGACGCACCGGCAGTCGCGTCTACCGACTACATGAAACTGTTTGCCGAGCAGGTACGTACCTACGTTCCGGCCAGCGATTATCGCGTACTGGGCACCGATGGTTTCGGCCGTTCCGACAGCCGTGAAAACCTGCGTCATCACTTTGAAGTGGACGCGTCCTACGTGGTCGTTGCTGCACTGGGCGAACTGGCTAAACGCGGTGAAGTTGAAAAATCTGTCGTGGCTGAAGCCATCAAGAAATTCGACATCAATCCTGACAAAGTTAACCCGCGCGTAGCATAAGAGGGAAAGAGTAATGGCTATCGAAATCAAGGTACCGGATATCGGTGCAGATGAAGTTGAAGTCACCGAAGTGCTGGTCAAAGTGGGTGACAAAGTGGAAGCCGAGCAGTCGCTGATCACCGTTGAAGGTGACAAGGCTTCGATGGAAGTCCCCTCTCCGCAGGCGGGTGTGGTTAAAGAGATTAAAGTGGCAGTAGGCGACAAAGTCGAGACCGGCAAACTGATCATGGTCTTCGAAGCAGAAGGTGCGGCGGCTGCCGCACCGGCTCCGGCCGCTGCTGCGCCAGCACCGGCTGCGGCACCTGCCGCTGCCAGCGCGGTGAAAGAAGTTGAAGTACCGGATATCGGCGGCGACGAAGTCGAAGTGACCGAAGTAATGGTTAACGTCGGCGACACCGTAGCGGCAGAGCAGTCGCTGATTACGGTGGAAGGCGACAAAGCCTCTATGGAAGTGCCGGCACCGTTCGCGGGTACGGTAAAAGAAATTCGCATCAAGACCGGTGACAAGGTGAAAACTGGCTCACTGATCATGGTGTTTGAGGTTGCGGGTGCAGCGCCATCTGCTGCTCCGGCTCCTGCCGCGAGTGCACCTGCTGCCGCGCCAGCGGTGAGCGGCGGTGCTAAAGACGTCAACGTGCCGGATATCGGTGGCGATGAAGTCGAAGTGACGGAAGTATTGGTCAAAGTCGGTGATAAAGTGGCGGCAGAACAGTCGCTGATCACCGTAGAAGGCGACAAAGCGTCAATGGAAGTTCCGGCACCGTTCGCTGGTACCGTGAAGGAAATCAAGGTTAGCACCGGCAGCAAGGTGAAAACCGGGTCGCTTATCATGGTCTTCGAAGTGGAAGGAGCCGCACCGGCTGCGGCGCCTGTAGCGGCAGCACCGGCTCCGGCCGTAAGTGCACCAGCAGCGGCGCCAGCGGCGGCGAAAGCCGATAGCAAAGGTGAGTTCGCTGAAAACGACGCCTACATCCATGCAACACCGGTCATTCGTCGTCTGGCGCGTGAGTTCGGCGTCAACCTGGCGAAAGTAAAAGGTACTGGCCGTAAAGGTCGTATCCTGCGCGAAGACGTACAGGCTTACGTGAAAGAAGCCGTGAAACGCGCTGAGTCTGCTCCGGCAGCGGGTGCGACTGGCGGTTCTCTGCCGGGTCTGTTGCCGTGGCCGAAAGTTGATTTCAGCAAGTTTGGTGAAATTGAAGAAGTGGAACTGGGTCGTATCCAGAAAATCTCTGGTGCTAACCTGAGCCGTAACTGGGTGATGATCCCGCATGTTACGCACTTCGATAAAACCGATATCACCGACCTGGAAGCGTTCCGCAAACAGCAGAACGTGGAAGCTGAGAAGCGTAAACTGGATGTGAAGATCACGCCGGTCGTGTTCATCATGAAAGCGGTTGCCGCTGCGCTTGAGCAGATGCCTCGCTTCAACAGTTCGCTGTCTGAAGATGGCCAACGCCTGACGCTGAAGAAATACATCAACATCGGTGTTGCGGTAGATACGCCGAATGGTCTGGTGGTTCCAGTGTTCAAAGATGTGAATAAGAAAGGCATCATTGAACTGTCTCGCGAACTGATGACCATCTCTAAGAAAGCCCGTGACGGTAAGCTGACCGCAGGCGAAATGCAGGGAGGGTGCTTTACCATCTCCAGCATTGGTGGTCTCGGTACGACGCATTTCGCGCCGATCGTCAACGCGCCGGAAGTGGCTATTCTGGGTGTGTCTAAGTCCGCCATGGAACCGGTCTGGAATGGTAAAGAGTTTGTTCCGCGTCTGATGATGCCGATCTCTCTGTCCTTCGACCACCGTGTCATTGACGGTGCTGATGGTGCACGCTTCATTACCATCATCAACAACACCTTGTCCGACATTCGCCGTCTGGTGATGTAATCAAAAAAGCCGGCCTGACGGCCGGCTTTTTTCTGATAAGCTGTTATTTGTTACAGCTATCAGTGATTAAGGACAAATCGTTAGTCGCTCGTTGTTTCAAAATTGTTAATGATTTTGTAAACTAGCGCGGCAAAGACACGTCCCGGTGGAAGAGGGCGTTAAGACTCAACAATAATGACGTCACAGACCCGCCGGAAATTCATTAAGAGGTCATGATGAGTACTGAAATTAAAGCTCAGGTGGTGGTACTTGGCGCGGGCCCTGCAGGTTATTCCGCAGCGTTCCGTTGTGCAGATTTGGGTCTGGACACCGTGCTGGTCGAGCGCTATTCCACGCTAGGCGGCGTATGTCTGAATGTAGGCTGTATCCCTTCCAAAGCACTGCTGCATGTAGCGAAAGTTATCGAAGAAGCCAAAGCGCTGGCTGAGCACGGTATCGTGTTTGGCGAACCGCAGACGGATATCAATAAAATTCGCACCTGGAAAGAAAAGGTTATCACTCAACTGACTGGCGGTCTGGCTGGTATGGCGAAAGGCCGTAAAGTCAAAGTCGTCAACGGTTTTGGTAAATTTACCGGCCCGAACACCCTGGTGGTTGAAGGTGAAAACGGCAGCACCACGGTAAATTTCGACAACGCGATTATCGCGGCCGGTTCCCGTCCGATTCAGTTGCCATTTATTCCGCATGAAGACCCACGTGTATGGGACTCTACCGATGCGCTGGAACTGAAAACCGTTCCCGGCCGTCTGCTGGTCATGGGCGGCGGTATCATCGGTCTGGAAATGGGTACCGTGTACCACGCGCTGGGTTCACAGATCGACGTCGTGGAAATGTTCGATCAGGTGATCCCTGCTGCGGACAAAGACGTCGTTAAAGTCTTCACCAAACGTATCAGCAAGAAATTCAACCTGATGCTGGAAACCAAGGTGACGGCGGTAGAAGCCAAAGAAGACGGTATCTACGTGTCGATGGAAGGCAAGAACGCCCCGGCAGAACCGCAGCGTTATGACGCGGTGCTGGTGGCTATCGGTCGTGTACCGAACGGCAAACTGCTGGATGCCGGTCAGGCTGGTGTTGAAGTTGACGACCGTGGTTTCATCCGCGTTGACAAACAAATGCGTACCAACGTACCGCACATCTACGCTATCGGCGATATCGTCGGTCAGCCGATGCTGGCGCACAAAGGCGTGCATGAAGGTCACGTCGCGGCTGAAGTCATCTCCGGTAAGAAACACTACTTCGATCCGAAAGTGATCCCGTCTATCGCCTACACTGAGCCGGAAGTGGCATGGGTTGGCCTGACTGAGAAAGAAGCGAAAGAAAAAGGCATCAGCTACGAAACCGCCGTGTTCCCGTGGGCCGCATCGGGTCGTGCGATTGCCTCCGACTGCGCTGACGGTATGACCAAACTGATTTTCGACAAAGAAACACACCGTGTGATCGGTGGTGCGATTGTCGGTACCAACGGTGGTGAACTGCTGGGTGAAATCGGTCTGGCTATCGAGATGGGATGTGATGCAGAAGATATCGCACTGACCATCCATGCTCACCCGACGCTGCATGAATCCGTAGGTCTGGCGGCTGAAGTCTTTGAAGGCAGCATCACCGACCTGCCGAACCCGAAAGCCAAGAAGAAATAATTCGTTTCCCCGCAACCGTGGTTGTGGGGAACAAACGTCTTGTCTGTTCAATGCGAATCCGGCACCTGTTGCCGGATTTTTTTTACCTTCCTCCCAGAATTCTGATCTGTTCCTGTCAGCGGTATCTGCTTCATTTACAATCAACTCTACCGAAAAGAAACGATGTTTTATTTTTGGAGAATGACAATGAAAAAAGGCGGATTACGGCGTACCCTCGGTATTTTGATGTGCTGTCTGGCGAGTGCCCCACTTATGGCAAACGATCATTCCTATACAACGACGTCAGTAACGGATGACGCCTTGCCCACGTTCTACCCGCAGTTCAAGCAGCAACTGACCTACCCGGATTCCTGGTTGGCTGGGCATGAGGCGCATTTCAATCAATGGCGAGAGCATGCCCGGCAGATAGTACGATCACTGCTGCTCACACCTGATTCTCACCGCGCTTTCGAGCCACAGGTGGTGGACCGTCAGGACCGCGATACCTATGTGGCCGAGAAAGTGGCGTTTAATCATCACCGATGAAAGCCGGGTGGCGGGATTGTTACTGACGCCAAAAACCCCGGGGCCACATCCGGCGGTGCTGTTGCTGCATGATCACGGTGCAAAATTCGATATTGGTAAGGAGAAAATGATCCGCCCGTGGGGGGACGACGCGCGTATCGCTTCTGCAAAGGCGTGGGCTGAACGTTACTTTACCGGCCGGTTTGTCGGTGACGAACTGGCAAAACGGGGTTATGTGGTGCTGGCGGTAGATGCGCTGGGGTGGGGGGATCGCGGGCCGCTGAAATATGAACAGCAGCAGGCGTTGGCCAGTAATTTTTTTAATCTGGGGCGATCGCTGGCAGGGGATATGGCCTACGAAGATACGCGGTCGCTGGATTTTCTGGCGTCGTTGCGCTCGGTTGACCCGAAACGCGTGGGTGTCGTCGGGTTTTCCATGGGGGCTTACCGTGCCTGGCAACTGGCCGCCTTGTCAGATAAAGCGGCGGCGACAGCGGCTGTTGCCTGGATGGGAACGTATGACGGTTTAATGGTGCCGGGCAACAATGTGCTACGCGGCCAGTCTTCTTTCTATATGTTGCATCCGGGGTTACCTGCTCATCTTGATTTCCCTGATGTTGCCAGTATCGCGGCACCGCGTCCGATGCTGTTCTTCAACGGCGGCAAAGATAACTTGTTCCCACAACAGGCGGTGCAAGCGGCGTATGAGCGCATGCATCAGGTGTGGCAGTCGCAACACGCTGATGACCGGCTGGAAACTCGCATCTGGCCTGAGTTAGGACACGTGTTCTATCAGGAACAACAGGAGGCGGTGTTCCAATGGCTGGATCGCTGGCTGGCACCTGCGTCGGAGCGGCGTTAAGTACAGTGAACCAGCCCAGTGGAGTGTCAGGTCAACACAGCGAGAAAGCATCCCGCTGTCGGTTATGACAGGAGACGAACCAGCTCAGCCAGTGCGTCGGGGGTGCGTAACTGGCTGTGGCTGAGCACCTCGTCAGCCGCCAGCCACGGCAGCAGGGTGAGTGTCTGGCGCAGCTTGGCGGTGACATCCGTTTTTACCGCAGCGGTTTGCTGCCAGGTGACTCTGGCATGAAAACATGACCCATCGTTCATCTGCATACTGACGTCATGGAAGCGGGCATCGGGGTTCTGTTCATCCGGTGGTGCGCTCAGGTCTGCCTGACGTGATACTTTGCTTGCTAGTGCGGCAATGCGCGGGTCGACCGGGCCTTCGGTAAAACGCTCCAGTCGTAACTGACCTTCCAGCAGCGCGGCGGCAATCACGTACTCAAGGCTAAAGCGGCCTTCGACGCCGGTAGTGGCCTGCCGGATAAACGGTGCCGCGTCGCCACCCGGTGGGAACCGCACCGTAATACGTTGAATGGCGTCGGGCAGGTCGTCGGGTGAGTGGCCATCCTGCGTGACCCACTGTTCCCGCAGGATAAATGCCGCTTCTGCCGCACTGTGGGTACCGCCACAGGTGGGGTAACGCTTAAAGGTCAGCCCGGGTGACACCATCCGCCAGGGGGCCCCCCAGTGCGCGGTCAACGCTTCATCGTGGTGCTGGCCGTCGCCATGGGCCGCGAGAAACGCCTCCAGCACGGTATCAGGGTTGCCATGGAATCCCGCCAGTGCCAGTTGCGTGGCACTTAACCCGGCACGCGCGGCCAGCCCGGCATGTAGCGGCTTCATAGCGGAGCCGAACTGCGCACGCAGTCCGGCGGCTTGTGATGCTGCCAGTCCCAGCGCATTAGCGGTTTGATCCGGTGTCGCGCCGATCAGTCGGCAGCTTGCCGCTGCTGCCGCAATGGCGCCCAGCGTCGCCGTATTATGGTAACCCTGGCTGTAGTGGCGTGGCCCTGCCGCCAGCCCCAACCGCCCGGCCGTTTCTACGCCGATAGCGTAGGCGGTAAGGAAATGCGTCTGCGTGAATGTCGGGTGTTCACCCACCAGAGCCAGCAAGGCAGGCAGAATAACCGTGCTGGGATGACCACGAAACCCGGAGTGAAAATCGTCAAAATCCAGCGCATGACCTGCATAACCCAGCAGCAGGCTTCGGCTCTGGCTATCGTTGCCGGGGTAGACCGATTTTAACGGCGCAAGCCCGCTGTCTGCTACCGCACCCTGCCAAACCGGCAGTGCGCAGGCGAGAAAATCCATGACGCCTTCGCGGGCGAGATCGATAACGGTCGTATCCGGTTGAGTGGTGACGATCAGGTGCGCCAACCGGGCGGTAATACGGGAATGGGCTGACATGGCGATATCTGTGCTGTGACGTAAATGTGAAGAAAGACAATGCCGCGAATGACGTGAGAAGCATAGCAATTTTTTCTGCTTTTAACGGCGATAATCCGTCATATCGGGGTGGTAACAGTGGGTTTGGCATTCGGCGGCAGTGGCGAATATTCTTTTTATTATCCTTATCGTTTCTATGGGCTAAGCGGTGGTTGATTTTGCCGCCAACTGCTATGCTGGCCTCAAGGGAGGAGGCTTGGCTTATGTCGTTTAACGCCCCCATCCTTGAGAAAAAAGCAGTACAGGTATAAAAAGCAGTACAGGTATAAATGTTGCCTTAATGTAAACGAATTAACAAACGGTTCAAACTCTGATATGTTGAACGGGCTGGACCGGGCACTCTGACCTTACCTATCCATACGCTGACAATCAGCCTAAAGCTGGAACTGAGCGCCAGGCATAATTAGACAATGAGAGCGAGGAGAACGTCGTGCTAGAAGATTAT
This sequence comes from Dickeya ananatis, assembly GCF_019464615.1. Classification (NCBI taxonomy): domain Bacteria; kingdom Pseudomonadati; phylum Pseudomonadota; class Gammaproteobacteria; order Enterobacterales; family Pectobacteriaceae; genus Dickeya; species Dickeya ananatis. Next base: position 244,859 of record NZ_CP040816.1, read on the forward strand.
CGCAAGCACGTAGCCGAGCGGGCTGCACAAGGGATCGTCCCCAAGCCGCTAGAGGCTTCGCAAATGGCGGCACTGGTGGAATTGCTGAAAAACCCCCCCGCCGGAGAAGAAGAGTTTTTAGTCGACCTGTTAGTCAATCGTGTTCCGCCGGGTGTTGATGAGGCGGCCTACGTCAAAGCCGGTTTCCTGGCTGCCATCACCAAAGGTGAGACGGTTTCTCCCCTGGTCACCCCGGAAAAAGCAACTGAGCTGCTGGGTACCATGCAAGGCGGCTACAATATTCATCCGTTGATCGATGCGCTGGATAACCCCGCTCTGGCACCGGTTGCCGCCAAAGCCTTATCCCACACCCTGCTGATGTTCGATAATTTCTACGACGTGGAAGAAAAAGCCAAAGCTGGCAATGCCTACGCGCAGCAGGTTGTTAAATCCTGGGCTGAAGCCGAGTGGTTCCTGTCCCGTCCGCAACTGGCGGAAAAAATCACCGTGACGGTATTCAAGGTCACTGGTGAAACCAATACCGATGATTTGTCTCCGGCGCAGGATGCCTGGTCTCGTCCGGATATCCCGCTGCATGCGCTGGCCATGTTGAAAAACGCCCGTGATGGCATCGAGCCGGATCAGCCGGGTGTGGTCGGCCCCATCAAGCAGATCGAAGCGCTGAACAAGAAAGGCTTCCCGTTGGCCTATGTCGGCGACGTCGTCGGTACCGGTTCTTCCCGTAAATCCGCCACCAACTCGGTGTTGTGGTTCATGGGGGACGATATCCCGAACGTGCCGAACAAGCGTAGCGGTGGCGTGGTGCTGGGTGGCAAGATTGCGCCGATTTTCTTCAACACCATGGAAGACGCGGGTGCGCTGCCGATTGAGGTCGACGTCACCAAGCTGAACATGGGTGATGTGATTGATGTTTATCCGTACAAGGGTGAAATCCGTCATCACGATAGCAACGAGCTGCTGGCCAGCTTTGAACTGAAAACGGATGTGCTGCTGGACGAAGTTCGTGCGGGTGGTCGTATTCCGCTGATCATTGGTCGCGGCCTGACCAGCAAGGCGCGTGAATCGCTGGGTTTGCCGCACAGTGACGTATTCCGTCATGCTAAAGATGTGGCTTCGAGCAGCCGTGGCTTCTCGCTGGCGCAAAAGATGGTTGGCCGTGCCTGCAGTGTAGCCGGTATTCGTCCGGGCGCTTACTGCGAACCGAAGATGACCTCGGTGGGCTCTCAGGATACGACCGGGCCGATGACCCGTGACGAGCTGAAAGACCTGGCTTGTCTGGGCTTCTCGGCTGATCTGGTGATGCAGTCCTTCTGTCATACTGCGGCCTATCCGAAGCCGGTTGACGTGAATACTCACCACACCCTGCCGGACTTCATCATGAACCGTGGCGGCGTATCGCTGCGCCCGGGTGATGGTGTTATCCACTCCTGGTTAAACCGCATGCTGTTGCCGGATACTGTCGGCACCGGCGGTGACTCTCACACCCGTTTCCCGATTGGTATCTCTTTCCCGGCAGGCTCTGGTCTGGTGGCGTTTGCCGCCGCGACCGGTGTGATGCCACTGGATATGCCGGAATCAGTGCTGGTGCGTTTCAAAGGTCAGATGCAGCCGGGGATTACCCTGCGTGATTTGGTCCATGCGATCCCGTATTACGCTATCCAGCAGGGTCTGCTGACCGTTGAGAAGAAAGGTAAGAAAAACATCTTCTCCGGCCGTATTCTGGAAATCGAAGGGTTGCCGGATCTGAAAGTCGAGCAGGCGTTCGAACTGACCGACGCCTCGGCAGAGCGCTCGGCGGCGGGCTGTACCATTAAGCTCAACAAAGAGCCGATCATCGAGTACCTGAACTCCAACATCGTTCTGCTCAAGTGGATGATTGCTGAAAGTTATGGTGATCGCCGCACGCTGGAGCGTCGTATTCAGGGCATGGAAAAATGGTTGGCGGATCCGCAGTTGCTGGAAGCCGACGCCGATGCAGAATATGCCGCGGTTATCGACATCGATCTGAACGAGATCAAAGAGCCGATCCTGTGTGCGCCGAACGATCCGGATGATGCACGTCTGCTGTCCACCGTGCAGGGCAACAAAATCGATGAAGTGTTCATCGGTTCTTGTATGACCAACATCGGTCACTTCCGTGCTGCCGGTAAACTGTTGGATCAAAATAAAGGGTCATTGCCGACCCGTCTGTGGGTGGCTCCGCCGACCCGTATGGATGCCGCACAGTTGACCGAGGAAGGCTATTACAGCGTCTTCGGTAAGAGTGGCGCACGTGTCGAAATCCCGGGCTGTTCACTGTGCATGGGTAACCAGGCGCGTGTGGCAGACGGTGCGACGGTGGTATCGACCTCTACCCGTAACTTCCCGAACCGTCTGGGTACGGGTGCCAATGTCTATCTGGCCTCGGCAGAGCTGGCGGCGATAGCGGCGCTGCTGGGGCGTATTCCGACGCCGGATGAGTACCAGCAGTATATGGCGCAGGTGGACAAAACCGCAGACGACACTTACCGTTATCTGAATTTTGACCAGTTGCAGCAGTACACCAACAAAGCGGATAAGGTGATCTTCCAGACCGCTGTATAAACCGCTATAGTTTATTGTAATAACAGGAAGGGAGGCCGAAAGGTCTCCCTTTTTTTACTGTTGTGGCACGCGATAGCGAATCAGGCAGAGGAGAACGATCATGGATTATGAGTTTTTGCGTGATGTCACCGGGCAGGTGGTGGTCCGGATGTCGATGGGCCATGAAGCAGTCGGGCACTGGCTAAATGAAGAGGTGAAAGGTCAGCAGGCCGTGTTGGATGAAGTGGAGGCGGCGGTGCGTGAACTTTCCGGCAGCGAACGCCAGTGGGAACGTGCTGGTCATGAATACACGCTGCTGCTGGACAGTGAAGAGGTGATGGTGCGCGCTAACCAACTGGCGTTTGAAACCGACGAGCTGGAAGAGGGCATGAGTTATTACGACGAAGAAAGCCTGTCACTCTGCGGTCTGGAGGACTTTCTGGAGCTGCTGGAAAAATACCGGGCGTTCGTTGATAAAAGATGATGTAGATAAGGGATGATGCAGACAACATGATGCCGCGACAACGGATAACGGATGGCGTATTGTGCGCCATACCAAACGCATCCGAGGGCAAGCGGCGGTATCTCTCGCAACCTGAAAATATGACGGATATATAGCAATTGTCTCCAATTGTATTAATAGCGTTAGTCTATGCTTTTCCCTATCGATTATGATGCCAGTTTGACTTAGTATGAAATACAAATACGGCAGTCACTAAAACAGACAGTAAAAACTTATCCAGACAGGCTATTTTATTTGCCATTTTGGCGTTGGGCAGCATTCGGCATCCGCACAACTTGGTGTGTGGGTTTCGTTTACGCTACCTGGGTTGAAATGATGAAATGCGCTGCGTTGATAATATTTATTGGCATAGATTCTATACCCCAAATAATTCGAGTTGCAGCCAATACGCCTGCAACCTGAAGTATGAAAGGTATATAGTTAAGTTGGCATCGGGGGATACATGAAAAATACCATGACGGTAAAACGACAAATTGTAGTTGGTTTTATTATTCCTATATTAGTCAGTGTGGTATTAGGTATTTCGGGTTTGATAACCATTCGCCACATCAGCAATATATTAACCGAAGTGAATGATGAAAACAGTGTTAAGCAATTCTATGCAGTGAACTTGCGTGGCAGCGTTCACGACCGCTCAATTGCTGTTCGGGATTTATTAATTGCGGACAAGCAAGAGCTTTCTGTGATTATCAATAATATCAACAAACTGGCAGAGGTTTATCAACAGTCAGATGTGAAGCTCGACGCGATGATGAGCCAGCTGTCGATATCCGGTCAGGAAAAAACGTTATACCAAAATATACAAAATTCGAATAATAAAACCAGCGCAATCATCGCCCGATTAATTGCATTGCAAAATGAAGGCAAGGGTGATGCAGCCCGTACTCTCTTGTTGAGTGAGGGACGTGGGGCATTTGTACAGTGGCTGGCGGATGTGAATGCGTTTATTAATTATGAGGCTGAACAGAATAATCAGTTGACGCATACCGCAAGAGAAACTGCAAGGTATTTTAGCGTGGCAATGCCGATTGTTTTAATCGTCGCCATATTACTGGGTACATTGGCGATGTTTGCAACCCGCCGCCGAATTTTTCAGGCACTGGGTGCCGAACCGGCTGTATTACTGACGATGACCCGTGCGATCGCCTCCGGTAATTTAACCGAGAAAACCATCATTACTGATAAGCAGCAACACAGTGTCATGGCAGCGATTGAAACCATGCGCCAGTCATTAATTAATATTGTCGCTAATGTGTCAACGCACGCCGAAGGGGTGACGGTTGCCAGCGAAAATATCAGCAAAAGCAGCGTGGCACTGTCGCAGCGTACCGATATGCAGGTGTCGGCGTTGCAGCAAACTTCGGCAGCGATGGGGCAGGTGTCCGAGTCGGTGAAAGACAATGCCGCCAGCGCCAGACAGGCCAGTCAGTTATCTGAAAATGCGGCCAGCGAAACGCATCAGGGTAATCAACTGGTGAGTAAAATCGTGGATACGATGGAGAACATCAAGCGGCATTCGGACAGCATTTCGTCTATCACCAAAGTGATCGAGGATATCGCCTTCCAGACCAATATTCTGGCGATTAATGCGGCGGTAGAAGCGGCGCGCGCGGGGGAAGTAGGGCGCGGTTTCTCGGTGGTGGCGGCTGAAATTCGCACCCTGTCGCAGAAAACGACGGCATCGGCGCATCAGATAAAACACCTTATCGATGCGTCATCCGAGAAAATCGGCGAGGGCTACAGTGAAATCAGTCAGGCGTCTGAAGTGATGCAGAAAATTAATCAGGCGGTTGATTTGTCGAGCGAGTTTATCAGGAAGATTGCGGATACCTCGGCGGAGCAGTCCATCGCGACACAGGAAATCGCCCAGTCACTGGCTGAGATGGAGCGCACAACGCAACAGAATGCCGCGATGGTCGAACAAACCGCAACGGATACCACCTACCTGGAAACGCATTCGCAGGAATTGAAGCAGTCCGTTAGTCGCTTTACGATTGCTGATACGATGACCACAGGCTCGATGACCACAGGCTCGATGACTACAGGTTCGATGACTACAGGATCGATGAACGCCGGTTCGATGATGGTCAGCAGCACTCCGCGACTGGCGTTGAGCGTTGCCAGCCGCTGAGTGTTTGAATGAATTAATGAAGGAATATGCGTGCGCTACGGCCACACGGCATAGCGCTTGTGGCCGGGTTACCATGGGGCATTAGCCGCACAACTACAACGAGGCTCCGCCGCATATAACCAGTTGTTGTCCGGTGATGGCGGCGGCGGAAGGGGACAACAGGTACGCGACCAGATCGGCCACTTCCTGCGGTTGAATAAACCGGCCAATGGGCGGCAGTTTCGGCGGTGAACTTTGTCTTCCCGGCTGGTTGAGCATCGGTGTTTCGGTCGCTCCCGGTGCCACAATATTCACCGTGATACCGCGTGGGGCCAGTTCTGCCGCCCAGCTTCGCACCATACCAATCATCGCCGATTTGGTGGCGACGTACTGGCTACGTCCGGCAGCACCACTGGAGGTCCGGCTACCCAGCAGGATGATGCGCCCGCCTTGCGGCAGTTTGTTCACCAGCCTGTCGGCTAACACTTCCGCCACCTGAATATGCAGCTTCCACAACTGCTCGCTATCGGCGTAGGACAAGGTGCCCAGTGTCGCCGCTTTCATCACCCCGGCGGCGTGGATCACTGCGCCGACGGCGGGCAGGCTGTCCAGCAAGGCACAGAGCGCAGGTGTATCAGTGATATCCAGCGGACAATGCCTGAAATTGGGGTGCTGATGCGCGCCCGGTTGACGTGACAGCCCGATGACCTTCCAGCCTGCCGCCAGCAGAGTGGCGGTAATGGCGGCACCGATGCCGGAGCTGCTGCCGGTGATCACCGCCTGTTTCTGTGCTGACATACGCGTTACCCCTGAGTGTTCAGTTGTTCAACCGGTATCTTAAACACCGCTTTTTTCACCGGGGCTGGCTGGTCGTTGATGGCGCACAGCGCCTGATGGGGTTCACCCGGATAGAAGGTGACGAAATCCCCGGCGGCCAGTCGAATGGCGTGCGGTACCTGCGACTGTTCCAGAATAAACAGGTCCGGTTTGCGTTCGGTAGCGGCGCGATCACTGGCGTCGTTCAGGTCGTAGCCGATGATCTCTTCCCCTGCCAGAATCAGCTGGATATCGAGAAAACGGCGGTGGAATTCGGTATGACGTTCGGCTTTCGGTGCGGTGGATACCGTGCCGATAGAATAGAACCAGTCCACGTTATCCGGCTGGTATTTCCCTTCCGGCAGCGCGTTTAGCTGAGCAAGCGTGAAGCCGGAAAGAATGCGCCACAGCGGTTCGGGCAAGGTGGCCAGTGACAGATGATTCAGATTACCTGCGATCATAAGTGGTTCCTTAGCAAGTCGTGAGCAAATAGACGGGAAACGGCGAAAGCCCCTCCCTGCAAGAGGGAGGGGAGACCGGGTTAACCTTTGACCCACTCTTCGCTGACGCAGACATATTTAATCGCCTGACGGAAGTAGGTAAACGCGATGTGCAGTTTGCCGTCCGGCCCCTGTTTGATGCTGGGGTAGGAGAACTCGCGGTTACGCTTCTCGGTTGAGTTGTTGGTCATGCAGTAACCGTCACCCACTTCCAGATTGCGCTGCCACGGCCAGGTTTTCCCACCGTCTTCAGAAATTGCCAGCGTCATCGGTGCACGTGGCGCGCCCCAAAAGGCGCTGCGTCCGGTGGCGATTTCCGGCATTTTGGCATCGCTCTCTTCTTCGTCTTCGATTTCGTCATACAACGACAGGCGGCGTTCGGTCGCGCCGTCGGCATTCATGGCGTTGAACACCAGTGCCAGATGGCCGTTATCCAGCGTGGTCACCTGAATCGACGAGTTGTTGTTCGGAAGACGAGTCGCCTCTGGCTCAGACCAGGTTTCTCCACCGTCGGTCGAGTGACTGCGGTAGATGAAATCGGCCCAGCGGCTGCGGAACAGCGCCAGCAGAGTGCCGTCTTTGAGCAGGGTGATGTTCATGTGTACGCAGCCCGTGCTGTTTGGCACCACCGACTCACGCCAGGTTTGCCCGCGATCGCTTGAAATCTTCACCGCGCTGATGTCATCGTTGCCGACCCATTTCTCACCCGGCTGGACGCGGCAGTAGAACACCGGCAGCAGCCAGTCGCCGTTGGGCAGCACGGTAATCGGCTGGCGGATAAAGGTGCCGGGTTGTTCCAGCAGTACGCCAATTTCACCCCAGGTGTAGCCCTGATCCTGTGACTGGCGGTAACGCACGATGGCGGTATCCTGATTGCCAGATTTCTGCGCGGTGTACAGTAACCACAGTACGCCGTCCGGTGCCAGAAACAGCACCGGGTTCTGTTCTGAACTGGTCGGGTCGTCGGAGAGTTTGACAGCAGGCGTCCATTGCCCACTCCCGTTCACCAGCCGCGACAGATAAATCGAGATGTCCGACACCCCTTCCTGGGTGCCGCCGAACCAGACGCACAGCACATCGCCATTGGGCAGATGCAGCAGGTTAGACGCATGGTTCTGCGGGCATTCTGACGGAATGTACGCGTCAAGACGTTGGTTGTCAGCGTCAGCCGGGCGGACCAGGCCGTCGCGTTCGATGGTAATGGTTTCGGTCGTTTCGGTCGTCATGACTACTTAGGCTCCAGAATGAGGTACGGATGGTTCAGCTTTCTGTCCGGCTTTGGCGGCTTTGTTGGGGATCAGGCGGTCAAGCGCCATCACCACGGCCGGTGTTGCCAGTGCAATGTACATGTTGTCGATGCCGAACGGGTTACCCATGATGTACCAGACGGAGGTGACGACACAGGACAGAATCAGACCGGCGTTGACGCCACGCGCACTGCTAAAGAACGGCAGGTAGAAGGCGACCATCGCCACCACGGAAATCGACAGACGAATGGCACGGGTAAAGAACGACAGTTTCAGCACTTCAGGCACCAGCAGCACGAACACCAGCGGCAGGAAGCCGATGATCAGCGAGAATACGCGGGTCATCTTGAATTCTTTTTCCGGCGTGGGTTTGCAGTACGGCACGTAGAAATCTTTCACGATCAGCGAGGCAATCGCCAGTGCAACCGTACTCACGCTGATAAAGATGGAAGCGACCAGCGAGGTGGTGACAAGACCTGCCAGCCATGGATTCATGTCCTGCAGGAAGATGGGCAACGCGTACAGGCTCTTTATTTCCGGGTGTACGAATTTGGCGGCGACACCGATGATGGCAATCGCAATGGCGATCGGCATACAGAACAGGAACGCAATCCAGGTTGCCCGTTTGGCAGATTTCTCATCTTTGGTGGAGGCGATAGCCTGAATCACAAACTGGGTACAGAAAATGGAGCCGATGGTACCGATAAGCCATGCGCCGATAGTGCTGGCACCGATACTGCCGTCCCAGGTCCAGTAGAATTCCGGCATCTTCTCGACCATCGGCGTGATGCCGCCGGTCATTTTCAGCGCCACGTACAAAATGATCATCACCCCAACGTATTTCAGACCGCTGTGGATCAGTGTGACGTAGGCTACGCCTTTGATGCCGCCGAAGTAGAAATAGAAGGTACTGACGATAGCGGTAATGAGAGCCGCCACTGGCAGACTGACTTTCAGCACGGTGGAGATGGCCGCAGCGCCGCTGACGTAGTTACCCACGTTAACCAGCAACAGCGCGTAGATCATGATGATGGAGATGATGTTCTTGGTGGTGTTGCCATAACGCTCGGCAATAGCCCCGGAAATGGTGATTTTCCCGGTGTTATAGATCTTCTTCACCAGAATCATGCCAAACAGCAGGAAACCGATAGCTGCGCCAATCACTGACCAGGAGGCCGCGATACCACTCTCAAAGGCGGCCTGTGACGTACCGACGGTTGATTTGGCACCGATAAATTCGGTCATCAGCAGGATACCGACGATAAAGGCTGGCAGTGCGCGTGAACCTTCCATGAACTCCGAGTTGGAGTTACTGCGCAGGCGCAGGGTCAACAAGGAGGTCAGCGCGATGTAGACGACAATTATCCCGACGATGATAAGTGTGTCTATCAGATCAAAATGGTTCATGGTTTTCGATCCTGTAGGAGTAAGGGTAGGTTCTCATTCACTGTGAGAACGGTTTAATAATGGTGCGAATGGTCTCTTCGTCTTGTGCTGAGAACGCAATCGGGTAGCGGCTGACGCCCACGTCCTGCCCCATCAGTACCAGCGCCTTTTTCACCACAGCAGGAGAGAAGGCTACCGCGTACAGCGTTTTACGCAGTTCACTCACCTGTTCCTGCGCCTGACGGGAACCGTCAATATCACCAGCATGGAAGCGGTGCCAGATTTCGCTGATAGCCTGTGGCGCGACGTTGGCCAGGCCGGAAATACAGGCGGAACAACCGTCAACAAACCCCTGATGAATCAGCGAATCCGGGCCATTGAGCACGTCGCAGTTCGGCATATCTTTCACGGCTTGCAGGAAACCGCTCAGGCTTTCGTAACTACCAGCGCTGTCCTTGATGCCAATAATGTTCGGGTGCTCGGCCAGCACCCGCACTGTTTCCGGTTGCAGCGTATTGCCGGTACGGGCCGGAATGTTGTACATGAACACCGGTACCGGCAGTGCGTCTGCCACCGCGCGGTAGTGGTCTATCAGTTCACTTTGTTTGAGCGGCACGAAATACGGCGTGATGACGGAAACGGCATCCACGCCCAGCGCGGCGATGCGTTTGCCGAGCTTGATGGTTTCACGGGTAGAGATTTCACCGATGTGTGCCACGACCGGCACTTTTCCGGCGGCTTCGTCCACGCAGGTTTCGGTGACGGCCACTTTCTCGTCGGTGTGCAGCACGAAGAATTCACCGTTGGTGCCGTTACAGAAAATGCCGTTGCCATAACGCATCTGGCGTTGAACCTGCTGGCGCATGGCGGTGGGGCTGAATTCCCCCTGATGGTCAAAAGGCGTGACGATCGCCGTCAGTACGCCTGTAATCGCTTTAGTCATCGTTATTGTTCCTCGGTCTTTTTCATTATCCAGAGCGACGTTGTTAAAACAGATGTTGTTAAAACGGATACGGTTGAAGCATTCACTTATAAATTTATTTAAAAACAACATGTTAGGGTGGTCGTTAAAACAGCGTTGAATAAATGGCGTGGACATCCTGCGCCGTCACGGTAGTCGGGACATTTTTCATCAGTCGCTGTACCTGCAAGGCGGATTCCACCAGATACGGCAGGTGATCCGGGCTAATGCCCAACTGTTGCAGCGACGACGGCAGATTCAGCCGTTTCACCAGCGCGGTGAAGTAATCCACCAGTGCGGCGGCTTTCTGTTCAGTGGAAAGTGACAGGTCGGCATCCGGCAGCAGGTCATAGGCCTGCGCGAATTTTTCCGCCGCGGCGTGCTGAACGAAGCGCATGCACGGTGCCAGCAGAATGGCGTTCGCTACCCCATGAGGAATGTGGTACTTGCCGCCCAACGGGTAAGACATGGCGTGGACCAGATGGGTACCGGAGTGGGCGATAGATGCGCCGCCGTAATAGGAAGCCCACAGCATGTTCAGGCGCGCTTCCAGATTAGAAGGTTCGTTCACCGCGGTTTCGATGTTGGCGAACAGTTTCTTCATGCCGATTAAGGCATAGTTGTCGGCCACCGGGTTGGCGATGGTGGCGGTAAAGCATTCGATCAGGTGACAGAGCGCATCAATGCCAGTTGAGGCAGCGATGTGCGCTGGCATGCTGGTGGTCAGTTCAGGTATCAGTGCCACATAATCCGGCAGCATCACCGGGGTGATAATCCCGACTTTGGTTTCTTTTTCCGGAATAGCCAGAATGGCGTTTGGCGTGGCTTCAGAACCGGTGCCCGCTGTCGTTGGGATCAGCAACGAGGTGGTGCGCCGCGTCGGTTTGCGACCTTCCAGCAGGCTATCAAGCGTGATGCCTTCTTCACCGGCGCACAGCAGCGACAGCAATTTGGCGACATCCAGTACACTACCGCCCCCGACGCCAATCACCAGATCAGGTTGGGTGGTGGGCAACTGTTGCAATACCGCAGCCACATCGTGCTGGCTGGGTTCGGCTGGCACGTTATCAATCAGGGAAAGGTGCGGCACACTGTCTTTCAGTTGTGCGATCAGCGCCTGAACCCCAGCCAGTCCCACGATGTTCCTGTCCGTCACCAACAGTACGTGCTGCCTGCCGCGCAGGAGGTAGCCCAGATCCTGGAGTGCCTGATAACCGCTGATGAGGGTGCTGTTGATATTCATACTGGTACCTTGTCTTTTTGCTGTGACTTCAGCTGGATAGGTCTGATTTTTTTCAATCACATTTCTGTGCTGTGATGGAAAAAAATCGTTTTGCTCGCATTGTGTGGGGTAATTTATAGGTGAAATTGGTTTTGAATAATTTGATGTTGCTCACATATAATCAATCATGATTCAATATAATCATTTTCAGGTAATCGGACTGATGGAGAATGGGTATGCCGGACGGGCGTGAACTCACCCCAATCATGGTGGTGGCAGATGACTTCACGGGTGCGAACGATGCGGGCGTCGGTCTGGCGCTGCAGGGGGCACGGGTGAATGTGATGTTTGACGTCACGGCTATCCATACCGGACAGACGGATGATGCGTTGGTGGTGAACACCGACAGCCGTGCTGTCACGGCTTCCGTGGCGGCGGAGCGTACCGCACGGGCGGTGGCGTTGTGGCGTAAAACCGGCGCGCGCGGTTGGATCGTTAAAAAGGTGGATTCGACCCTGCGTGGTAACCCCGGCGCAGAAATAGAAGCGGCACTGAATGCGGCGGATCTGTCGCTGGCATTGATTGCGCCTGCTGCTCCAACGCTGGGGCGCGTTACCCGTGATGGGCAGGTATGGGTGCATGGCGTGTTGCTGACGGATACCGAATTCGCCAGCGACCCGAAAACACCGGTACGTTCAGCATCTATCGGTAAACGGCTGGCGGAGCAAACCCAACTGACTCAGGCGGCGTTGCCGCTGGACGACGTGCGTAGCGGCAATCTGTCGGCTCGACTGCAACAGCTCAGTCATAGCGGTGTGCGGCTGGTGGTGCTGGATGCCGAGAGTCAACAGGATCTCGACCATATTGTTGCGGCTGCCGCCCAATTAGCCGAAAAACCGCTGCTAGTCGGGTCTGCCGGGCTGAGTGAGGCGCTGGCGCAGCATCTGTCGTTTCCGGCACCGTGCCGGTCGTTGCTGGCGGTGATTGGTTCAATGAGTGAAATTGCTCAATTGCAGATTAATGCCGCCGGTCAACGCCCCGACGTACGGTTAATCGATGTCGATATCGCCGGGTTACTGACGGCGGATGACGGTCTACTGGTGCAAATCAGTCAGCAGGCGGCGGCCGTGTTAGCCACCGGGCAGCACTGTGTGCTGCGCACCTGCCGTGATGATAATCAGCGTTTTGAGGTGGACAGTCTGTGCCAGCGCTACGGCATGAGCCGTCAGCAACTGGGGGAGACCATCAGTCGCCAGCTGGGTGAACTGACGCGGCGTATCGTGCAGCGTCAGCGACCGGGCGGGCTCTATTTATCCGGCGGGGATATCGCCATTGCGGCCGCGACTGCGTTACAGGCCAGCGGATTTCATATCAAAGGACAGATTGCTTCCTGCGTCCCCTGGGGACGTTTGCTCGATAGTCTGGTAGGCGATATTCCCGTCATGACGAAAGCGGGCGGGTTTGGCGATGAGGCCACCCTGCTGAATGTATTGCGTTTTATTGAGGAGAGCGTGTGTGAGTAAAATTATTGCGGTAACTATGGGTGACCCGGCGGGCATTGGCCCGGAAATCATCATCAAGTCGTTGGCCGAAGGCGAGCTGTCCGGCGCACCGGCGGTGGTGGTGGGCTGCGTACAGACGCTGCGCCGTATTCTGGCGTTAGGCGTTGTGCCGCAGGTCGAGCTCAACGAAATTGAACGGCCTGCCGACGCACGTTTCGCTCCCGGCGTTATCAACGTGATCAATGAGCCGCTGGACGACCCGCAGGGCCTCAAGCAAGGGGTGGTGCAGGCGCAGGCGGGCGATCTGGCGTACCGTTGTGTGAAACGCGCCACCGAGCTGGCGATGGCGGGTGAGGTCCATGCGATTGCTACCGCGCCGCTCAACAAAGAGGCGCTGCACTCCGCCGGTCACCTCTATCCGGGGCACACCGAGTTGCTGGCGAAGCTGACCCACAGCCGTGACTACGCGATGGTGCTGTATACCGACAAACTGAAAGTGATTCATGTCACGACCCATATTGCCTTGCGTAAATTCCTGGATACGCTTAACCGTGATCGGGTCGAAACCGTGATTGCGATGGCGGATACCTTCCTCAAACGTGTGGGCTATCAGGCACCGCGCATTGCGGTTGCCGGGGTGAACCCGCATGCCGGTGAAAACGGCTTGTTTGGTGATGAAGAGATGACTATTGTCGGTCCATCCATCGAGGCGATGAAAGCCAAAGGTATCGACGCGTACGGCCCGTGCCCGCCGGATACGGTGTACCTGCAGGCATACGAGGGGCAATACGACATGGTGGTGGCGATGTACCACGATCAGGGGCATATTCCACTTAAGCTGCTGGGCTTTTATGATGGTGTGAATATCACCGCCGGGTTACCGTTTATCCGCACTTCGGCGGACCACGGTACCGCGTTTGATATCGCCTGGACAGGTAAAGCGAAGTCTGACAGCATGGCGATCTCCATCAAACTGGCGATGCAACTGGCCTGATATAATCGCGGATATGGAGCTTGTTGAAGATGTCGTGGGGTACAACATTGACTGATACGTTACGCGTAAATGGAGAACGAGTGAGAGGACAAAGCCGTCTTGATCAGATTCTGGATTATCTGAAAAGCCATAATCTGGTGACGGTGGATGAACTTGTGACGGTCATTGATGCGTCCCCGGCGACCATTCGCCGCGATTTGATCAAGCTCGACGAGCAGGGCGTCATCAGCCGTAGTCACGGCGGGGTGACGCTCAACCGTTTTATCCCTTCTCAGCCGACCACCAATGAAAAGCTGCAGCGCAGCCTGGCGGAAAAGCAGGCCATCGCCCGGCGGGCGGCGACATTGGTGCAACCGGGAAATGCGGTGGTGTTAGATGCCGGTACCACCATGCTGGAACTGGCACGTAACCTGACGCATCTGCCGCTGCGGGTGATCACCGCCGATTTGCAGATAGCGCTGTTTCTCTCTGAGTTCAAGCAGATAGAAGTGACGATTATCGGTGGACGTATCGACGATAGCAGCCAGTCCTGCATCGGCGAGCACGGTCGCCGTTTGTTGCGCAGCGTCTATCCGGATATTGCCTTTATCAGCTGTAACTCGTGGAGCCTGGAGAAAGGCATTACCACCCCCACGGAAGAAAAAGCGGGCATCAAACAGGATCTGGGCATGAACGCCAGCCGTCGGGTGTTGCTGGCCGACAGCAGCAAATACGGTGCTTACTCGCTGTTTTGCGTATCTGCGTTGAATGAACTGACCGATATCATCACGGACAGCGGCCTGTCGCCAGACGTGGAGCGTCAGTTACGAGGTCAACCCTTTATGCTGCAACTGGTGAGTGTAGAAAGCCGCTGAGCAGCGGCTTTCCTGTAGCTCTTTTTTCTTCATACCTTTTTCTTTACGCTTTTTTCTTGCGTATGCCTTCGCGTTTCGATGCTTTTCGGCTCATGCGCCCGGCGACTTTGGTTGCCGGAAATCGGCATATGTCCCGTCGTCATCGTGTGTCAGGATACGTGTTTATACCTGCAGGCAACTAAGGAGATGACGATGGGGATTACCCGCCTGAATCACGCGGTGCTGTATGTGTCCGACGTGGAGAAAAGCACCGCATTCTACCGTGATACGTTAGGGTTTCGCCCCAAGCCGGGCGGCAGTCAGGCCGTATTTACCCAGGCGGCGGAGTCGGATAACGATCATGACCTGGCACTGTTCGCCAAAAATCTCGGTCAGCAGCGGGCTGGCGTGTTTCGCGCTCGCGGCGAGCAACCCGGCGAACATGAGCCACCAGCGGGCTTGTACCATTTGGCCTGGGAGGTGGATACGTTGCATGAACTAAAGCGGATTCGTGACCGGCTGGCGCAGGACGGTCGGCTGGGGCTGGAGGAAGACCACGGCGTACATAAAAGCGTATACGGCCACGATCCGGATGGCCTGCTGTTTGAGGTCACCTGGTTTATTCCTGCGGATCAACTGACGCCTGCGGATCGTAACGCACGAGGCATTCAGCCGTTGGATTTCGACAAAGAACTGGCGCGTTTTGGCTAACCGGGTATGACGGGCATAGGCTGAGGCATCTCAGCCTATTCAGCCTATGTGCCGCTTATTGATCCCATTTGGCTTTGGGCGGCTGATAAGACAGCGCTTTATCCCACACCGCTTCGGGGCTGTCTGAGACGATCAGCATGTCGAGGTAAGCCTGCTTCATGAAGCCATCGCGCACGGTGCGGGCGACAAAGTCGATAAAGCCGTCATAGTAGCCGTTAACGTTGAACAGGATGCAGGCTTTGTGATGCAGGCCCAACTGCGCCCAGGTCCACTGTTCGATGATCTCTTCCAGCGTACCGGCACCGCCCGGCAACGCGATGAAAACATCCGCCAGTTCAGCCATTTTCGCTTTGCGCTCATGCATGTCTTCGGTGATAACCAGTTCAGTGAGCGTCGGGTGCGCCAGCTCCTTGTTCACTAGATGCTTAGGGATAACCCCGGTTACCTGACCACCACAGGCCAGTGCTGTATCCGCCACCAGTCCCATCAGGCCTACTTTGCCACCACCGTAGACAATGCCAGCGTTTTGGCTGACCAGATAGCGGATGAGGGATTGCGTCTGTTGCTGATAAATCGCGTTGTTACCGGGAGCGGAACCGCAAAATACGCCGAACTTCAACATAGTATTCCTTCTGTGACCTGAGTTGATCGATGCTGTCTGTCAGATGACGGCGGGAGCAAGTGTGCTATGCCTTCGCACGATGAACCGGAGCGTTATCGCGCTATCAGCATAATCGAAACCGGTATGAGGGGCTATCGGACGATAATCAGATTGGATAAGTAGATTGGATAACAAGCAGATAGTGAGTGAGGCGCTGGAACGTGGTGCCGTGATAAGAGGCGGGTTACGGGTTGCCCGGCGAGACCGGGCAACCTGATAACGACTTCCTTACTTACTCGCTTACTTCATGCCAGCCGCGATGGTATCGACATTGTGTTTGAACGCTGCCGTGTAGGTGGCGGCGGGGCCGTTGCTATCGGTCAGCGCTTCCGGGTAAAGCTCGCCACCCGGCTGTGCGCCGCTGGCATCGGCGATTTGTTTCACCAGACGTGGGTCGGTCTGGTTCTCGATAAAGTACAGTTTCACGTGTTCTTTCTTGATCTGATTGATCAGTTTAGCCACGGTTTTACTGCTGGCTTCCGACTCGGTGGAGTAGCCCACCGGCGACAGGAAACGCACCCCGTAGGCGGCAGCGAAATAGCCAAACGCATCATGGCTGGTCAGCACTTTACGTTTCTCTTTCGGGATGGCGGCAAACGTCTGGGTGGCGTAATTATCCAGTTGCTGCAACTGCTGGATGTAGCTGTCGCCCTGTTTACGATAATCGTCGGCGTGCTCCGGGTCTGCTTTGACCAGGGCACTGACAATGTTATGGGCATAGACGATGCCGTTTTTCATGCTGTTCCAGGCGTGCGGGTCGGTGATGGTTTTCCCATCTTCTTCCATTTTCAGTGTTTTGATGCCATTAGAGGCGGTAATCACTTCACCTTTGTAGCCCGAGGCTTTCACCAGACGGTCCAGCCAGCCTTCCAGCCCCAGCCCGCTGACAAAGACGACGTCCGCCTGTGACAGGGTTTTGCTGTCTTTCGGCGACGGTTCGAATTCATGCGGGTCACCATTCGGTTGCACCAGATCGGTGACGTGAACGTATTGGCCGCCAATCTGGCTGACCATATCGCCCAGCACCGAGAAACTTGCCACCACATTCAACTCTTTTGCCATTGCCAGTGGACTCAGTAACAGGCTGGACAGTGTCATAACCAAAATGGAACGTTTCATCTTTTCCCCTTCATCTCGTTGCCATGCAAAACCATGATGTGTCAGCGACGTGTGCGTAACATGCCGCCATTAGAGCCAAACAGTACCGAAAAGCAGAAAAATAGCGTGGTGGTGAGAATGACCGCCGGGCCTGCGGGCAAATCCGCGTAATAAGACCAGGTCAGCCCCACCAGACTGGCGCAGGCACCGATACCCACTGCTGTTAGCAGCATGATGGGCAGACGTTGACTCCAGAAACGGGCGCAGGCGGCCGGTAGCATCATCATGCCGACGGCCATCAGCGTGCCGAGTAACTGGAAGCCCGCCACCAGATTGAGCACCACCAGCGACAAAAACAGGCCGTGGATCAATGCCCGCGAGCGGCGCGACAGAATTTTCAGAAAGGTGACGTCAAACGACTCGATCACCAGCGCCCGGTAGATCAACGCCAGTACCAGCACCGAACAGGAACTGATGGTGCCGATGGTGATCAGTGCGCTGGCGTCGATAGCCAGAATAGAACCGAACAGCACGTGCAACAGGTCGACACTGGAGCCGCGCAGCGATACCAGCGTGACACCCAGCGCCAGCGATCCGAGGTAAAACCCGGCGAAACTGGCGTCTTCTTTCAGTTCGGTATGGCGGCTAACCACGCCAGACAACATGGCCACCGCCAGCCCGGCGATGAAACCACCGACCCCCATCGCGACCAGCGACATGCCCGATATCAGGTAGCCGATTGCCACCCCCGGTAACACCGCGTGGGACAGCGCATCACCGATCAGGCTCATCCGGCGCAGCAGTAAGAAACAGCCGAGCGGTGCGGCGCTCAGGGTCAGCGCCAGACAACCCACCAGCGCCCGACGCATAAAACCGAAATCACCAAATGGCTCGGTCAACAGATGCAGTAACGTCATGGCACCAGCCTCAGTTGCGGCGGTGTGGCTACGGCCGTGGGGGTATGCAATACATCGGGACTCTCACCCCAACGAGGGCCTTCTGCACTGAGCATCAGTACGCGGGGAAAGTGGGCTTCCACCTGTTCCAGGTCATGCAGCACCGCCAGAATGGTACGCCCTTCCTGATGCAACTGCCGGATAACGGCCAGCAGGGTGCGGGTAGTCTGAGCATCGATACCGGTAAAGGGTTCATCGAGCAGAATAACTGGCGACTGCATCACCAGCAGGCGGGCAAACAGTACGCGCTGTAACTGGCCGCCGGAAAGTGTGCCGATGTGCGCCGGTGCGAATTCCGCCATGCCGACGGTATCCAGCGCTTCGGTGGCTTTTTTTCGCCATGCACCGGAAATACGACCGAACATCCCGCAGTGCGGGACGCACCCCATCAACACCAGGTCGTTAACGCTCAGCGGAAACTGGCGATCAAATTCGGTCAGTTGGGGCAGGTAACCTAACTGGCGTCGTGCCTGCGGTGCCATACAGAAATGGCCGCCCAGTGGCGGCAACAGACCGGCCAGCGTTTTAAGCAAGGTGGATTTGCCTGCGCCGTTCGCGCCGATAATGGCGGTCAGCGAACCGCTGTCAAAGCATCCATCCAGCGTACCCAGTGGAGGCTGGCCCGAATAACCAAATATCAGTGAATGTAATGCGATCATGCCAGTGCCACCGCCCAGGAAATCAAACCCCATAACAGCACCAGCAACACACCGGCGATACCCAGCCGGGCCACAGCGGAAAAAGCGTAAAGACTGGTCACAGTATCCTCCATCAGAATCGTTATAATATAACATAACGATTTTATGCCAGTCGATGAGAGGTAAGAAAATGTGTCAGGGCCTCTGTGGCGCCGGGGGATGAGGCGAGCAGGCTGGCAGAGGGCGTCAGGTTAGCGTTTGAGGGGAGATATGTTGCTGCTCACCCTTTTTTGGCCTGTCACGACAAGGCGGGTGAGTAACGTTGCGGGATTACATATTTTGTCGCATTTTATTTTTTCACTTTGCCACATTCAGGAGGATTCTCGTTGTGCATTTTTTTATATAGCGAATGGAGTGAGTGTGAGCAAGCGAATAGCGTACCCGTGCGTCGCCGTGCTGGTGGCGACATTATTGGCAGGCCAGGCGGTACAGGCGCAGGATAAAATTCAGCTAACCTACGCCGGGTCGATGGGTGTGGTAATGGACAAGGCGTTAGGGCCGACGTTTGCCCAACAACAGCATCTGACCTATCAAGGGCAGGGGCAAGGCGCATATGGTATGGCGCGTCTGCTGGCCAGTAAGAAGGTGGTGGCGGATGTGTTCGTGTCTATTACGCCGGGGCCGATGCAGATCCTGAAAGACGCCGGGCTGATTGACGAGGCGATACCGGTTGCCAGTACCCGCATGGTGATTGCCTATAACCCGAAAAGCCCGTTCGCTGCCAGACTGGCCACCTCGGATAAGGCCCAAAACGGCGACTGGCTGGCGGTGTTGCAGGACAAATCGCTGAAATTCGGCCGAACCGACCCGTATAACGACCCGCAGGGGCAGAATATCGTATTCACCATGCTGCTGGCCGAGAAGTATTACCACCAGCCTGGGGCGGCGAAAAAAGCGCTCGGTGAGGTACAGAATCCGGCGCAGGTGTTTATGGAAGGGGGATTGCTGACCCGGCTGGAGTCCGGCCAGATCGACGCCACCTCCGGTTATGAAAGCGCGGTGCGTTCCGCCAAACTGCCATACGTGACACTGCCTGATGAAATCAACCTCAGTAACCCGGCGATGTCGACACAGTGGTACGACACTGTGAGTTTCACTATCAAGGACAGTGCCGGCAAGGATCAGGTACTGCACACTCAGCCACTGGTGTTTTACGCTGCGGTGCTGAAAAACGCACCTGATGCCACGCAGGCCCGACAATTCGTCAACTTCATGTTAAGCCCGCAGGGGCAGGCGCTATTTCACCAGAACGGCTATGACGTACCGAAAGGGACGGCGCTTTACGCCGCGAAATAGCCGACGATGACACTCTGGCTGGCGATACCGGCTCTGCTGCTGTTGGCGGTACCGTTTGTCACGCTGCTCGGCATTACTCCCTGGCATCATTTTCAACTGGCATGGGGCGATGGCGATGCTATCGCCGTTTCCGTTGGCCTCGGTTTGCTGGCGATAGCGTTGGTTATCGTGCTGGGGCTACCGGTGGCGCTCTGGCTGGCACGTGCGAGCCGTTCTCGCCGTCGCTGGCTGGTGGAACTGTTGGTGATGATCCCGCTGCTAACACCGCCGCTGGCGATGGGGATTCTGCTGGTCTCGGTATACGGGCCGTACAGCCCTATCGGCGGGCTGTTATCTCGCGTAGGGCTCGCGTTGGTCAATAATCCGGCGGCGTTCGTGGTCGCGCAGGTATACGGCGCTTTGCCGTATTTCATTACTGCCGCCCGCTCTGCTTTCGCCACTATACCGCCCTCGGTGGACGAGGCCGGGCGTATTTTGGGGGCGAACGCCTGGCAACGCCTGATCTACCTGACCATGCCGCAGGCCGCCTCTGGTCTGGCAGCGGCCGTTGCGATTGCCTGGGTTCGGGCGATGGGCGAATTCGGTATCGTGATGATTTTCGCTTATTTTCCGCAGGGTATTCCGGTGAAGCTGTACATCAACCTGCAAAACGACGGGGTCGATGCGGTGTATGCGTTGGTGTGGCTGTTGCTGGCGATGACGTTACCGCTGCCGTTGCTGTGCCTGCGCTGGGCAAACCAGCATCAGGCGCGAGATATACCGGTGTAACCTGTGATATTGCCCGAACTGGCATCAGGCATCACGAACGCATCAGGTATAGAGCGCGTAACCGTGCAGCGCAATCAGCCGTGCGCCGTCCAGTGCATCGCCATCAGGTGGAGACAGCCGTTGCTGCCAGTTTTCTGTCAGCCAGGGGCGAATATGCAACCCGATGCTACCCATCAGCGACAGGCGCGGCAGGTCATGGGCCGCTACGGCAGCCAGCAACCCTTCCACCTCGCGGGCGGTCTGTTGCAGCAGGCTGATTGACAGCACATCGCCCTGACGGGCGCAGTCAAACACCGGCCGGGCAAAACGGGCGTAGTCGCCCGGCCTGGCTTGATTCAGCCAGGTCGCGGCGTCCGCGTCGTTATCAAACGGCAGCGCCTGTTGCTGACTTAACGCCGATGGCGTCGCCCACCCTTGTCTGACACCCCACAGGTGTTGCAGGGCCGCCAGCCCGAGACGCGCGCCGCTACCCTGATCGGAAATCGGAAATTCATGGCCGCCGTAGGCGGTGATGGTGCGTTGATGCCAGGCCAAACCGCAAGAGCCGGTGCCAGCGATCACGACGCCTGCGTCGTTCCCCCGGTTCACCGCCAGACAGGCACCCAGCGCATCAGTATTGAGCACCTGTGCGGCATCGGGAGAAGGCAGTGCCAGAAATGCCTGATAAGCGCGGCGATGTTCGGCACCGGCCAGCGCCAGGCCAACGTGTAAACGCGCGCGATCCTGTGACGGTAGCCCGCTGTGCTCCAGCGCCTGCAACAACGCCTCATCCACCGCGTGACGTACCGTTTCCACGCCCAGTAACAGATTGGCGCGACCACCCACACCCTGTCCGAGCGGTGTGCCGTCAGCCCGATAAATGCGCGCCCGACAACCGGTGCCGCCGCCGTCAACACCGGCATAAAGTGCTTCCCCGGTATAAGGTGTGGCGGTCATGAACGGGCCTCCTGAGTCAGGTAAGGCAGACACGCCGAGGCCAGCGCACCGCTAAAGCAGACTTGCTCCGGCGCGTGTTCTGCGATGTCTGGCAAGCGCAACAGTAGCGCCAGCTCGTGGGCGCAGCGTTGTAATAGGGTTACGGCCAGCGGGTCAGCAGGGTGGGCGAGGATATCGGCCGCCAGCGTGGCGTAGTCACTGGCCTGGGCCTGCTTTGACCACTCGACGACCTGCTCAATCTGGTGATTGAAACGGGCAAACAAGGTATTGACCAGCGGGGTGAGCGGTGTCATGCCCTCGACGGCTTGCAGCATGGCTTGAACGCCCCACAGCCCAAGCCGCGCCTGACTGGCCGGGTCGCCCACGGGAAACAGGTTGCCGCCATAGTGTTGCAACCGACCCTGCCGCCAGCATAGCAGCCGGGTGAAGGTGCCGGTGACAACCAGAAAGCGGTCTTCATCCGGCCACCGTTGCTGGCAGAACGTGTATTCCGTCTGCCAGTCAAACGGGACGTCACCATTGAGCGGCAACGGAACCAGTGGATGTGTCATACCGTTACTGTGCTTTCTGTTGCTGCCGGTTGGCGGCAATCGTTTGGTTAAGCCGTTTCACGTCGTTTTCCG
This sequence comes from Dickeya ananatis, assembly GCF_019464615.1. Lineage (NCBI taxonomy): Bacteria > Pseudomonadati > Pseudomonadota > Gammaproteobacteria > Enterobacterales > Pectobacteriaceae > Dickeya > Dickeya ananatis. The sequence continues at coordinate 267,262 of NZ_CP040816.1, forward strand.
TCAGGCGCAGATACTCGTCGTAGGAAACCTGATTGTTCAGGTACTGCGTAAAGCGGGTCAGGATAATCGGGTACAGTTCATTGCCGCCCAGACTCTCCATTTTTTCCCAGTCGAAGACATACGCCGGGATTTTGGCGATTTCGGCACGTGCAGTATTCAAGCCGTCGATCACGTGCTGATCCTTGGTCTGATAGTGCAGATCGGGAATATCGGCACCGACGATAATATTAAAGCGCTCGGCGATTTCACGCTGAATGGCATCGCTACCCAGCCACTCCATGAATTCCGCCACTTCTTTCGGATGCTTGCTGGTTTTGAACGGCATAATAAAGGTGGCACCGCCCATTGAAATGCACTTTTCCTTGCAGGGGGCAGGGAGCATTTTCCAGTCGAAGCCGTTGCCGATTTGCTTGCTGAACTGGTTTAACTGCCAGTTGCCGGAGAAATAGGTGACGATGTTGCCGTTCACAAAGTCGTCCGCCATGCTCTTGTATTGTCCACCGCCTGCCGCTCCCCACATTTCACGCGGGAAAATCCCTTCGTCTGACCATCGTTTCAGGTCCTTGATCCACGCCTGTGCGGCCGCGTCGGGGAAGTTAATCAGGCCATCTTTGTCGTAACGGGCACCGTAGGAATACGCCGGGCCGGAGAAACGAAAGCCACTGCGGTCAATGGTAAAAGGAATGGCGACACCGGTTTTGGCGGCGACCTGTTTTGAGGCCTGCATCAGTTGTTCCATGGTGTAACCCGGTTGCGGCAGTGGCACACCGGCTTGCTGGAACAGCGTCACGTTAACGAACGGTAAGTCGGCCGTCCAGGAGGCGACAAAACCCGGCAGGGCGTTGTCTTTGTGCACCCCTTTGATACGCATGATTTTTTCAATACCAGCACCGTAGCGTTTTTCAAATCCGGTCGGGTCAGCCAGATAAGGGCGCAGGTCGAGGGTGTAGGAGAGCAGGCCCATCTGGGTGGTTTTGGCGATATCCGGCCCCAGACCGGCAGCCAGTTGCATCGGCAACTGGGTTTGTAGCGCGTTATAGCCGGTGCTGACAAAATTCACGTCAATATGATCGTTATGTTGTGAAAACGTCTTCACCTTCTGTTCCATGAAATGGACCAGTTCCGGGTCGTCATCGCTGTATAAAAAAGTAATCTGTGTTTTTTCAGCGAAGGCATGGCTGCTGGCAATGGCACCCAACGTCATGAAGGAAAATAACAGTGCGTGCTGATAGCGATTCATCATTCTCTCCCACCCATTATAAATAGCTGACCCGTCATGGGTCAGGTTGCAGGTGCATTGGCATTATTGACCGATGATTCCAGGTATATTTCGACGACCCTGATACGTGAATGCAAATTTGCATGAATAAGACATTCAGCGGCTTATCATGAACAAAAATGATGTTCTTTTCTGTGAAGCATATTAAATATATTTCGATAGTACGCTGAGTCAATGTCTTTTTGTGATAAGAATCGCATATTGTTCACGCGATAATTTACTCTATAATGCAAAAATACGATGTTAAGTGCAAATTGCCTAATTATGCAAATTTGCATTGATTGCGTGCTTATACTGAGCCGGGTAGTGAAAAAGTGTCGTAAAATGGCAGTAGAAAATAGCACTGCGCCAAATAATGGCAGAGGGGCGCACAGTAATAGTGCAAATAACCACAACAGTGCAAATAAATACCTTCAGGTATTTCTGAGTTATTAGTTTTTTCTTATTGAGTAATACGTTTTCGCTATTTCATTTATACCTTCAGTACGGTAACAAGGAATCGCTATGAATATCGGTTGGGTGTTAAAGAAAAATAGTGTGATTAACCGGTTTATGATTACCGAGCTGGAGGAAAATGATTATCCTGCAGAACCGGATACGTTACCGGATAATGTTAACTATCGTTTTATTAATGGCTTTGTCGATGTCGGCGTATTGCCTTGTCGGGTGCGTTTTCTGCGGGAAACGGCACCTCGTGCGATTAGCCTGCCGGAATCATTGCGTTTTCACACGCTGTGGAGCGGTGGCGATGACAGCCAGTCCGTTAATTTCAGCGACTTCTGGCCGTGCCCCGCCCATGTGCAACGCTTCGCCCGTTGCTATGTGCATAGCGACAGCCTGCAAGCGGCCCCTTTCCTGCTGTCTACCTGCGGTGGCGTGACCGTATGGCTCAATGGCGAGCAGATTTGCCGTTTCACGCCGTTTAGTCGCAATACCGAGCAGCAATGCGAACTGACACTGCCTTTACAACTGGGGCTGAATACGCTGGTGGTACATGCTGAAGAACTGTGTGAGCGTGATACCGATTACCTGTTCAGCCTGCGCTATGTCGGTGAAAGGCCGTTGCGCTGGCAGGTTGCGCCGGATGCGGCCTGTAGCGAGCGTATGTGGGCGTTGGATCGCTGGCTCAACAGTCTGTCGCTGGTCGATAACCTGACCGACGGCGATGTGCTGGCCCTGCGTGCTGATACACCGCTGACGGAGACGGTGGAACTGCACCACCATTTGCTCTGCAACGTCAACGAATCGGTGCCCCCCTGGCAGCAGCAGTCGACACTGGCGGCGGGGAATACCGGCTGGCAGGTGACACTGCCGGATGGGCTGGTGGGGTATTACGATGTGGTATGCCGTGTCGTGTGCCACGGCATCACCCTGACGCGCAGCCTGAGCTTTGGTCGTTTGCCGACGCAAACGATGTCGATGCACACCACGCCCGCACTGTCGACGCTGGTGGCCAGACGCGATTACCTGTTACGCCACATCGCTTTGCACGGTTTCGAGCGCATCGGTCGGGTGCTGGCCGCCTTTGCCACCGGCGAAGGGACAGACCGTATCATGCCTGCGCTCAATCAGGCGCTGCATAAAATCAGTCGCCGGGAAGACTGCGCCGATTTTCAACTGGTGCCACTTATCTGGCTGTGGCAACGCTATCAGGGGCAGCGACTGGCGGCCCATGACTGGCGGCGCGTGCGCAGCGCGATTCTGGGCTTTCGTTACTGGATAGACGAACCTGGCAACGACACCATGTGGTTTTGGAGCGAAAACCACTGTCTCTGTTTCCATGTCGCGCAATATCTGGCCGGGCAAAACTTTCCTGATGAGGTGTTCGTGTGCAGCGGCCGTCGGGGGCGCGAACAGCAGGCTATCGCCCGTCAGCGCCTGGACAAATGGTTTGACGCCATTCTGGAACACGGGCTGGTGGAGTGGAACTCCGCGGCGTATTACCCCATTGATCTGATTGGGCTGGTGGCGTTAGCCGAACTGGCCAGCGATGACAGCCTGCGCACCCGCGCCCGCACGGTGATTGACCGTATTATGCTGATGACCGCCTGGGTACACCAAAACGGTGTGGCGGTTGGCACCATGGGGCGGGCTTACGATAAAGAGCTGCGCTCCGGCATGTTGACTGAATTGTCTGGGTTGTGTGCGCTGGTCTGGGGCGAAGGGTGGCTGATTCCGCATTGTGCTGCGCTGCCGCTGTTGTGCCTGAGCCAGTATCAACCGCCCGATGAAACGTACGCTATCGCCCAGTGGCAGTCACCGCAGGGCGCGCAGGCGCGCTGGGTGCAGGGGCTGAACCGCAGTGCCCGCGTCATTGCCTGGAAACAGCCGGATGTCGCGTTTTCTTCCGTGTTTGATCACCACCCTGGCCAGCCGGGGCATCAGCAGCATGTGCTGGATATTCGTCTGGGTCGTCATTACGCCGCCCGGCTGTGGGTTAACCATCCCGGTGAAGATCGCCCCGATGGGGTACACCGCCCGTCGTACTGGGCAGGGAATGGCCGCCTGCCGCACGTGATGCAGCATCGTAATCGTGCCTGGATGATCTTCGATTTGCAGCAGGATCTCCGCCGCTGGACCCACCTTTACCTGCCGCGCACCGCACTGGACGACGTAGTGGTGGAGTCGCACTGGTGCTTTGTGCGTGGTGGTAACGGCTACGCGGCGCTGCATAACCCGGCGGGGCTACAGACCCATACGCCGGATGGCGGGCAGCCGGATAGTGAATTGCGCGCTGTGGGGGAACGCAACGTCTGGTACATCGCGGTGGACAGCGGCCAGGGTGCGGCGGATTTTCAGGCGTTTATCGCGCGTTTCCGCCACCGTCAGGCGCAATGGGCGGATGACGGCGGCGTCGCGTTTGACGACCCGGAATACGGCCTGATGCACTGGCATCCCGCACAGGGTTTTACGGTTAATCATCATCCTTTCATCTTTCCCGACACGGTGTCGGTAATGCCTGAGCGTACCGAGGAGGATCGGTAACATGACAACACAATCAATAAACAGATCCGCTGACAGTCAGCCGATCGATGCGCTGCTGGACAAGGTCGCACTGGCGTTTTGTCGCCTGAAGGCTATCAACAGCGTGACCGATGGCGCACCTGCCCACGAGACGCTGACCATCCAGTTTGAAGAATGGGACTGGGAGGTGGGCGTCGGGCTGTATGGCTTTTGGAAACTGGCGCGCCAGCGGCAGGATAGCGCCATGCTGGCGGCGCTTGAGCAGTGGTATGAGCAAAAATTACAGGCCGGGTTGCCGCCACGGCAAATCAACTCCACGGCACCGATGCTGGTATTGGCATTGTTGTGTCGTGATAACCCCAAACCGCACTGGCTGGCAGCGGTGGCGGAGTGGGCCGACTGGCTGCTGCATTCCTTGCCGAAAACCGAAGACGGTGGTTTCCAGCATACGGTGAAAGAACGCCCCAACACCGGACAACTGTGGGACGACACGTTATTCATGGCCGGGCTGTTTCTGGTGGTCAGCGCCGGGGTGCTCAAACGTCGTGAACTGCTGGAAGAAGCGGAATACCAACTGTTGACCCACGCCCGCTATCTGGCCGATGCCACCACCGGGTTGTGGTACCACGGCTGGACGTTTTTGGGCCGCCATCATTACGCCGGGGCATTCTGGGGGCGTGGCAACGCCTGGGTCACGCTGGTGCTGCCGGAGATGTGCTGGCTGACGGATTCGCCCTTGTCGGCACCAGTGCGCCGCACGCTGGAGGCGATCCTCACCCAGCAGACCCGTGCGCTGGCGCTCTGTCAGCACGAGTCCGGGTTGTGGCACACGCTGCTCAACGATCCAGACTCACCGCTGGAAACCTCCGCCAGCGCCGGTTTTATCGCCGGGATCCTGACGGCGCGTCAGCTTGGCATGCTGGCAGACTTCCCGCAGGCGGTGCTGGATAAAGGGCTGGCGGCGGTGATGGCGCAAATCGATGAACAGGGTGTGGTGCAAGGGGTGTCAGACGGCACCGCGATGGGCCACGACCTGCAGTTTTATCGTGATATCCCCAATGTCGCGGTGCCTTACGGGCAGGCGCTGGTCATGCTGATGCTGCTGGCGCAGCGACATTCTGTTTGAAAAACAGAGCTGGGTTTGAAAACAGAAACAGGTTGAGGAAACGGTGATGGCGAGTCTGGAACTGAAGAACGTCCATAAAAGCTATGGATCAATACAGATTATCAAAGGCGTGGATCTGACGATCCGCGACGGGGAATTCATGGTATTCGTCGGGCCGTCCGGTTGCGGTAAATCCACGCTATTGCGGATGATTGCCGGTCTGGAGCCCATCACCGATGGCGATCTGTGGATTGGCGATCGCAGGGTTAACGATCTCAGCCCGGCGGAGCGGAAAATCGCGATGGTATTCCAGTCTTACGCGCTGTATCCGCATCTGTCGGTGCGCAAGAACCTGGCGTTCGGGCTGGAAAACCTGCATTTCCCGAAAGATGAAATCGAGCGGCGCATTGAAGAAGCCGCCCGCATGCTTGGGCTGGAGCCGTATCTGGACCGCAAGCCACGGGCGCTGTCCGGCGGGCAACAGCAGCGTGTCGCCATCGGCCGCGCCATCGTGCGCGACCCGGACCTGTTCCTGTTTGACGAACCCTTGTCCAACCTTGACGCCAAACTGCGGGTGCAAACCCGTGGCGAACTGACCCGACTGCACCAGAAGCTGCGCACCACCATGATTTATGTCACCCATGATCAGGTTGAGGCGATGACCATGGCGCAGCGCATCGTGGTGCTCAACGGCGGACGTATCGAACAGGTGGGGACGCCGCTGGAGCTGTTCCATCGCCCGAGAAACAAGTTTGTGGCGGGTTTTATCGGTTCGCCGCGCATGAATATGTTCCGCGCCACCATCAGCAGCGCCTCGGATGACGGCGTGGAGGTTCGCTGTCCCTCCGGCACGCTGTTGCGCCTGCCGTTTCGTGGCGAAGAGGGAAAAACGGTGGATCTGGGCATTCGGCCGTCGCATTGCCAACTGGTGAGCGAGCATGACGAGGGGGTGTCGTTGTGCATCGACCGCTGCGAAATGATGGGGCATGAAACCTTCATCTATGGCCGCTGCGCCGGTATTGAAGATGAGATCATCGTGCACCTGCCGGGGCATCACGAATTCCGTACTGCGGAACTGGTGTTTGTCCGCTTCCCGGAGGCCTATTGCCATCTGTTTGACGCCGAGAGCGGCCAGACACTGCCGCGTCTGACTGAACAACTCGCCTGATTGCGGAGACAACCATGAACCGAAAATCGCTGATTCAGCCCGGCTCATCGCTGGTGGATACCCTGGTCACACCGGTGGAAAAGTCCGTCAACCTGCTGCAAAAATTCGGTGGTCGCCGGGTGATGCCGTGGTTTTTTATCGCACCGAACATGCTGCTATTCGCCGTGTTCGTGTTTATTCCGATCCTGCTGGCGGTGTGCTACGCCTTCACCGGCGGTACCAACATCCTGCTGTGGGACCGGCCCTACGTCGGGTTGCAGAACTTTTCCACCCTGTTGAGCTGTGAGCAATATACGGTGCCGTCGACCTGCGAGCAGGATCTGTTCTGGACCGGCATTTACAACACGGTGTCGTTCACCTTTTTTAACGTGACCTGCACGCTCGGCGTGGCGCTGGTCACCGCGCTTATCCTCAATCGCAAGATCATCGCTCGTGGCTTTTTCCGCGCCATCTTCTTCTATCCGGTGTTGCTGTCACCGGTGGTGGTGGGGCTGGTGTGGCAGTGGTTTTTGAACCGTAACGGGTTGCTGAATCTGGTGTTGTCGTCACTGGGTGGCCAGCCGGTCACCTTTTTGCTGGAGCCATCGCTGGCGCGGTTTTGGGTGGTGTTCGTGTCGGTGTGGTTTCACGTTGGCTTTTATACCCTGATTCTGCTGGCCGGGTTGCAGGCGATCCCTCGGGATATCTATGAAGCGGCGGCGGTGGACGGCACCTCACGCTGGCGCGGTTTCTATATTCTGACGTTACCGTTGCTGGCACCCAACATTCTGGTGGTGGTGATCCTGCTGACCATCAACAGCGTGCAGATTTTCGATGAGGCCTGGGTGCTGACCAACGGCGGTGGGCCAGGGACTGCCAACAACTTTATTGTGCAGTACATCTATCAGACCGCGTTTTCGTCTAATGCGTCACTGTATGGGCTGGCATCGGCGGCTTCGGTGTTGATGGGGCTGGTGCTGATGATCCTGACGGCGTTGCAGTTTCTGCTCACCCGCCGTCTGGAAGGCAAAAAATAACCGGGAGTCAGCGGCATGAAGATCATCACGTTTCTTACCCGTACCCGTTATCCGGGGCGGATTCACATCACCGACATCATGAGCTGGGTGTGGTTGGTGGTCGGTACCTTGTTGGTGTTGATTCCGGTGATGTGGGCGGCGATGTCATCGCTGAAAACACCGGCGGAAATCAACCGCTTCCCGCCCAGTTTTCTGCCGGAGGCCGCCAGTACCGTTACGCTGCCAGACTACCCGAAACCACTGGAGCTGTGGCAGGCGAAGCAGGACGACGGCAGCAGCAAAACGCTGGCGATGGTGCGGCGTATCGGTTTGCTGGCACAAATGGTGGACCCGAAAGCGCCGCAAGAGGTGGTGCGGGTACCGGTGCAGAACCTGACACCGCAGAAAACCCTGCATCTGGAAACCGATAACTACACCACGCCGTTGTCGAAATTCCACTTCGCCACCTACCTGAAAAACACCGTGTTCGTGACGGTGATGGCGACGCTGCTGACGCTGCTGCTCAGTTCAATGGCGGCCTTCGCGCTGGCGAAATACGAGTTTCGTGGGCGCGGCACGGTATTAACGCTCTTTTTATCCACCATGATGATCCCGCTGTCGGTGGTGATGGTGCCGACCTTTCTGGTGGTGATCGGACTGCGGATGGGCGATAACCTGTGGGGGGTGATCATCCCGACGATCGCGACACCCACCGGGGTGTTCCTGCTGCGCCAGTACATGCTGACGATCCCGGATGAGCTGATCGAAGCGGCGCGTATTGATGCCGCCAGCGAATTTCGCATTTACTGGAAGATCATTTTGCCGCTGACCGCACCCGCGCTGGCGGTGCTGGCGATCTTCTCGGTGATCTGGCGCTGGAATGACTTCCTGTGGCCGCTGATTGTGCTGTCCAGCCAGGACAATTTTACGCTGCAAATCGGTCTGAATGCGTTTCAGGGGCAGTTCTCGGTGCAGTGGCACTATATTCTGGCGATGACGATGCTCTCGCTGTTGCCGGTGACGGCTGTGTTTGTGTTCCTGCAGAAATACATCACCACCGGTATTGCTAACACAGGAATGAAATAAATGACGACGCTCAAGGATATTGCCGAGCGCGCGGGCGTATCGATCAGTACGGTGTCACGGGTGCTGAACGGGACCGCGCCCATTAGCGCCAGCGTGCGCCAGCAGATTATGGCGATTGCCACCGAACAAGGGTATCCGCTGCATAAGACGGGCAAAACGCTCGAGGCTCCAGACCCGCTACGCCATATTATGCTGGCCACACCGCGTAATCTGATGCTGGAAAGTGATATCAATCTGGTGTCGCTGACGTTGATCAACCGGCTAAAAACCCTGTGCCAGCAGCGCAACATCCAACTGAGTCCGTTTGTCGGCGAACCGGACAGCATCAACGAGCAACAACTGTTACAGGCGCTGCGTGCTGGCAAGGCTAACGCTATTCTGATCGTCAATGACGACCACCCCACATTGCTGAACGCGGTGGCGGAAAGCGGCGTACCGGCGGTACTGATCAACGGTGAAGACCCGACCATGCGGCTTAACACCGTGATGCCCGCGAACTACTATGCGGCGACGCAGGCGGTGCGTTATCTGATAGCTCAAGGACATCGCCGCATCCTGCACCTGACCTGGCCTTCACGCCAGACTATCCGCGAGCGCGAGCGTGGTTATCGCAGTGCGCTGGCGCAGGCTGACATTGCGCTGGATGAGCGCCTGATTCTGTCGCTGCCGGATTTTCAACCACTGACCGCCCGTGACGCGCTGCTCGACTGGCTGGTGCGCCATCCAGACAGACTGGGCGTGACCGCTATCTTCTGCGCTGCCGACAATCAGGCCATTGGGGTGACCGACGCGCTCAACCAGCACGGCCTGCGGGTACCGGAGGATATCTCGGTGATGGGGATGGACGACATCCTGCCGCTCGACATGTTGCCGCTGTCGCTCACCACGGTACACCTGCCATTTGAAGAGATGGCGCGTGCGGCACTGCACCTGCTGACTCAACAACTGCTGCCCACACAGGCCCTTGGCCTCGCCCAGCGCATCGAACTGGCCGGTCACCTGGTTATCAGGGAATCGGTGCGGGGGCAGATATCGTAGGTCATGTCGTTATGCCTGTGTGGCTGTTTCTCTTTGGCGCGGGGGCGGCTGGCATCACGGATTTCGCTCCCGCCGGTTTTTCCGCACGCGTTGCAGCATGGCGATAGCAACCACCACGGCGGCGAACAGCAGCAGGATCACGGTTTGGTATTGCTGCCAGTACGGATCCGCGACCAGCGCCAGCATCAGCGTTGCGGCAAACAGCACCACAAACCCCGCAAACCACAGTGATTCGGTCACCTGGCGCACCGGGAACAGCCACAGGCTGACGATCCCGGTGATGACAATTCCCCAAAAGGTGATCAGTAGAATCAGGCGCAGTACCCAACGATTAGGGCAGATGACGTCAATAACGGCATTGGCAGCAGCGGCTATCTGCGCCAGCGGCGCGGGCAGGATCGTGCTGGGGTAATACGTGTGGCTGATGAGCTGTTGGCTGGTGTCGTTAAGCGGCAGCGGCCAGTAAGCCGCACTGAGGAAGTTCCAGCTACTGTAATGCACCAGTTCGGTCAGCTCCGTCGTTTGCTGGCGGTTGGCGTCGGTAATCAGGATAGGCACCATCTTGCGGTACAGGTCGGCAATACCGTCCTGTGGCTGCTGGCTTAATGCGTAGCGCAGATCGTTTAGTTGGTCGCGTGCCCGGCGCGGTTCGCCGACCCCATCGGGTGGATCCGATTGCAGGATAAACCGATCAACATACGGCAGCAGTTCGCGCAGGTTATCCAGCGTATAGAATCCCTGTCGCTTCAACAGCAATTCCACCGGCACGATCAGGTTGATGGCGTAGTGGGGCGGTGGGTTGAAGCGGTGTCCGGTGGGGGTCAGCGCGTTGCGCAGCGCCTGTACAAAGCGAATAAAAGCCTGTTGACCGGCGCGGGTGGTCAGCCGGGTCAGGTCGATGTCCAGCGTGACACCATCCGCCATGGTGTCAATGCTACCCAGACCCAGCGTCAGCCAGGGTTTCGCTCCATTAATCCAGTCCTCCAGCGGTGTGTGCACACTGGCGCTCAGGCGGGCAATCACCGAGGGGGCGAACAGGCTGACCAGCGTTGCCGATGGCAGTTTTCGTGGCGTGGAGACCACCAGGTCAACATTCGTGCGATAACGATGCGCCAGTCGGATAAAGTTGGAATAGGGTTTGTTTTTCCGCCAGTTGGGCGGCAACACCAGTTGTGGTTCGCGTCCACCCGGCAGGAGGGCGGCAGAGAAATACCCGATGCGGTCCAACTGGCGGAAATTCAGGCTTTGCCCTTCCGCCAGCGGTTGCCAGTAAGGATAGAAGCCGTAGAACGTGGCGTCATCGCCGTTAATGTTCGGGGCGCTGTCTTCACATCCGCAATCGTCCGATGCCTGCCACACCATCGGCGGCAAGGTGGCTGACGGCGCGCCGTCTTTGCGGGCTATCTCAATAATGCGCTGCCAGCTCTGGCGATTGAGGCGGCCAAGCCCGGCCAGCTTCAGCGCGACCGTCAGTTGGTAACGGTCGGCAAACGGTATGTTTTTCAGTGTTGCCAGTTGCGTCAGGGCATCCTTATCGACCGAGACCAGGTTGAGATCGAGATAAACCAGCTCCAGTGCATTCTGGTTGAGCGAGTAGGCCATCACCGTATTGGCATCGCTGGGTTGTGGCGTATCTGACGGGAGATCTGGCGGGGTATCCGCGCTGTCGTCGCTGGCCTGCGCGTCAGGTGGCGTACCTTCGGGGGAGGTGGCAACAAGGGGCGTCTGAGCGCTGCCAGTGTTGACCGGTACGGCGTCGACAATTTGCCGCAAAATCTGCTCTTCATTACCGTGCAACTGACGGATTAACGGGCGTACCGCGTTGTTCAACTCTACCGGGCTGGTGAACTGGTGGCCTGTCAGTGCGTCCAGTTGGCTCTGAATGGCGTTGCGCTCTGCCAGTTTGCTCAGGTCGTCCTCTGTCAGCGCGTAGTACTCCACGGGGGCGACCTCCGTAGACGGTGTGCTCATTGCCTCCACCTGCGCGCTAAGAAACTCGATGGTTTTCTGCGTCGGCCACTGCAACAGCTCCGGTGCACTCATCCGGCTACGCCAGTAAGGAAACAGTTGATCCAGCTCGGACACTTTAGCCAGTGACACCAGCAACGCCTCGACGAAGGTGTTGCGATTAGGCGCAGGCGTGATGTCGAATTCGCCACAAAACGTCGCCAGCCATTTACGGGTTTTGGGGCCGAACACCCCATCGGCAAGGTAGTCCCCCGGCTGATGATAATCGCGCTGATAGTCGTCATTATCGTGGTAGATGATCGCCAGTTTATCCTGCGTGATGTGGGTAAACCGTCGGCTGTCCATCCGTTCCAGCACCTGAAGGCATTGTGCATAGGTGGGCGTGGCAGTGGGCGTGTCTGCGGGCAGAGAAGACACCGCCTCCGGCTGTGCGGCAGAGGCCATCGGCGTGAGCGGTAATGCCAGTACAAACAGGCAGGCCACTAACCCCAGCAAGACGCGCTGTGGTACGGGTATGGCTCGATGCACAATAAAACGGTGAATCCTCATGACGGTGGTTTACTCCCTTAACAGGTGTCGATAGCAGGTGCTGACAGGGTAGGGCGGCTCAACGCCAGACCACGTGCAGCGGCCTGTCCATCCAGGGGTATTTGATGGTCGAATATCCCCACGGCAGTCGGTCGAGCAGCATGTCGAACGGGCCGGGGTCCACTTCCAGTTTCCAGCTATCTGCCTGTCGCCACAGGGTGCCTTCGCGTTGCAAAAAGGTCTGACGCAGGCCCTCTACCGAGGTGTGGCCTAATGCGTTCCAGTGTTGCAGGATGGCAGCCAATAGCGTGTCCAGCGTGTCGCATGTGGCGGTGTCCGGTGTCATCGCCCGTGGTAGCGGCGCGTTGAGCGGCACCCCGCACAGCAACTTGTTCAGCGCTAACTGGTATTCGGCATAGTCGAGCTGCGGGCTGACCAGATATTGCAGGCAGTAAATGGCCTGATAGCGGGCATCCGGTACGGTAAATTCCCCGTTTTGCACCCACCCCAGCCGTGCCAGTAGGCGAGGCAAGTAGGGGGAGGCCAGCACCAGCCCGGCGTTGGCGACAGACAGCGGTTCGTCGGTGCGCAGTGCGTCATCCCCCTGCCAGTCGCTGATAACCGGCGTGCGTGCGGGCGGTGCCAGTGCAGGCAGCGGTGTATCGCCTGCATCGGAGGGGGCAGAGCAAGGCTCCTCTGCGCTGTGGTGTTCCGCGGGTTGCCCGATATCGCTGTCATCGGCGATATCGGCAGGTGCGGTGGGTGGGGTGTCCTGATGCAGACCGGCGGTGGTGATGAGCTGTTGCAAACGCTCGACCAGTAGGCGGGTTGCCGGTAAGCACTCGGCCTGTGCCTGTTGCAGTAGAAAGCGGTAGAACGCCGCCGGTGACGCCTGATGGCTGCGTGTTTGCCAGTCAGCCGCCAGTTGGTCAAGGCAATAGCGGATAAACGCGGCGATAGCCATCGGTGAGTCGGTGGCGAACAGCGCGTGGTACAGCGCCCGCCTGAACAGGTTTTCCAGTACCGACGACGCCCTGTCGTTCGCCGGATCATCGTTCGCCAGATCATAGTATGCCGGATGGCGATAGCAGAGGTTGGTAACCAACCTGCCGTATGGGTACAGCGCCAGGAAATCGTGACGGCGCAACAACAGCAGTAACGCGGTGTGAAGCGTGTCGGGGAGCCTGTCAGCCAGTTGTTCGCCAAGAGCCGATGAACGCAGCGCTGGTAGCAGTAAACGACGGATGGCCTCGGGTTGCACGGGCAGCAGGCGCGCCAGTGCTGCCGGGAGCGCGCTCAGGTCGCTTTCGGTGACGGCGGCCGGGCTGTGATCGGCTATCCGCTGTAATAACGCTAGTGCGTTGGCTTCATCGATAGTGCGTGACGTCTGGGCGACGGTGGGGTGAGTCGGTTGCCGGGGTGTGGTCTCGCTGGTGGCTGGGTCAGCCTGGCTTACCGCATCACGGATTGCCATCCAATCCGGTGTGCGGTTGGCCGCCAGCGTGTCGATCATCTGCCCGTAGAAGGCCTGCCGTTGGGCAAGGCTCAGGCGACGGGTGGCGGTGTCGAGTGTCGCCGACAGGTGGCGCAGATTGGCAGATGGCTGGCGCAGCATGATCAACAGCGCCAGTAACCGGGCCGCGTGTGACGGGCGCAGTGCGGCGCACAGCCGTAACCAACTGGCGGGATGGTGTGTGGAAACCGCCAGCCAGCGTTGGATCAATAACGGGTGGTGGCGCTGTAACTGTTGCAGGCAGTACAGCAGGTCGGCACCGGCAGGGGACGAGGCCGCATAACGGGTATCCGGTACCGCTTGCGTCGGTGTAAAACGACGTGCCGGTGAGCCGTCGATCAACACATCGTGCAGGTATTGGTAACAGGCCGCATCGAGCAGCGGGTCGGCCGGGGGCGGAAAATCAGCCTCGATCGGGAATGTCTGCCCGGCGGGAGGCAGAGGCTGTTTTGACGGTGACGATGACGGCGATGGTGATGGCGGCAGTGACGGTGCGCCCGGCTCACTGTCTTGCCAGCGGCTGAGCAGGGCCAGCAGTGACCGGCGTACCTCGCTGTCGGCGGTGGTATGGCGCAGGTGCTGCAACAATGCCTCAACCAGCGTCTGGCGAGACAGGTTATGGTGTGCCGCCAGTTGCCGCAGCAACGCCTCCAGATAGCTGTGGCGGTTGAACTCGCTGCCGCGCTCGACCAGCAGATAGCTGAAGGTAAGGCTCCACAGGCTGTGTGTCAGCAGTGGTTCACCCGGCGCGTGGGCGGCGTGGGCGTTGATAGCCGACTGGCTGGCGCTGACCTCAGCCATCAGGTCACGAATAAAAGGGGCCTCAGTCGGTTCCAGCAACGTTAGCAGGCGATAGCGCGCGGTAGCGGAAAAACGCACCGCCCAGCGTTGGCGCACCTGACTTTGCTGACCGCAGTGGATCAACAGTGGGCGTAACATCAGCAATACAGCCGGTGCGCTTTGACGCCATAGCCGATGGAACGCTGCTTCATCGGCCTGTTGCAGGGCATCCAGCCAGTGCTGTCGCCATTCGGGGGTGAAGGTCTCTGCGGTGCTCTGCCTTTGTGGGTTGCGCTCGTGGGTTGCCGCACGGTGCTGCACCGGCTGAACGCCTGACAGGGGGACGGACAACAGCGGCAGTGACCGGGCGGGCGCTGCCATTTCCGCCCAGAGTGTGGTCAGTAACGACAACAGCGGCTGTTTCAGCGCCCGGTCGCCCGGCCAGGCGGCCAGATGCAGGTACAGTGATTGCAGTACCTCGGTGCGTTCCCTATTGTGATGCGCCGCCAGACGGCCAATCAACCCGGCCATGTAGCGCTGTTTATTGAACTGACCGCCGCGCTGTACCAGCAGGTAATGCAGGGTGAATTCCCGTAACAGATGGGGTGGTTCCGCCGGGGGGATGACGTCGTCAGGCTGGCGGAGCCACACCGGGTGGTTCAGTACCTGCTGGATGAACGGCTGTGCCTGCGGTGCCAGCAGGATCAGCAGGTCGTTGAAGGTGGTGTCATCCAACGCCTGTGCCATCGCGCGCACCACATCAGCGTGTTGCCCGCAGGCGTACAGCGCCAGCAAAAAGCGGGGGCGCTGCTCGCCAAGCAATGTTGACCAGACGGGGAGTAATTCCTGGCGCAGACGGTGCTGCTGCAACGCCTGATGGATGCGTTGGTGCCAGTGGCGATGTAGCCGTCCCCGCAACGCGGCGGGCATGTCCCGCTGCGGCGGCCGTTCTGCCAGACAGCGCAGCGCCATGTCCTGATGGGCCGGGGAGAGCTGTTCCAGCCAGCCATTGAGCGCGCTCAGCGGTAGCTGCGAAACCAGTCGGGCGATCAGGCTTGCCGCGTGGGGGCTGGCGTTCAGTAACTGGTTGAGCTGTGTAGCGTGCAGACGCACCGCCTCAGTCAGCCAGTGACGGCGGTGGTTATCCACCCGCCACCAGCCTTGTCGGCTGGGGTAATGCCAGGGCATCACGCCGTGTTGCAGGTAAAACGCCAACTGACGCCATTGGGCGGCGGGGCCATCCAGTACTTCTTGTCGTACTTCTTCTTGCCGTACTGCTTGTGGTACGGCTTGTCTGGCCGAAGCCTCTGCCTCGTGTCCGTCATCAGGTGTGTTCACGTCCCGTCGTTGCGCGCGCAGCGCTTGTGTGAGCTGTTGTGTGAGTTGTTGTTGCAGTGCGGCCAGCAATGCAGCGGCCAGATCTGATGCAGGCAGTGCACCCAAATCACAGTTCAGGTGGTCGATAACCCACAGTTGATGCGGCGGCGAATACTGGTCAAACAGCGTGTCAATCAATGGCACCAGCTGGTGCTGCACCAGATGTGGGGCCTCGCGCTCAAACCGCTCCGCCTCGGACGGATGGCAAAAGTCGAGCGTTAGGCTGGCGGTGTGGATCCGGTGTGGCTGCGTCATGCGTCCTGTCCTTCTGGTTGAGAAAACGGCGATGGGGTGTGCCAGTCGTGCAACAGCGCCATCAATCGGGCGCTGGCCTCGTCGCACAAGGGCTGACCGGGGGCGTTGCGTCGTGCATCGAGCCAGGTGAGCCAGGCGGTTTCGAAGCTGTGCATGGCATCGAGATCGAGCCAGTGGCAGCGCGGCAGCAGGTGTGCCGGGCACTGGCGGGCGATTAATGCTTCGGCCTGCCCTCGAAACAGCGGGTTGCCGCCCCGGGCGGTGTAGCCGGGTAGGATCAGGCTGAGCTGGCCGCTAAACGGGTCGGGGCAGTCATCGGCACGGTGGTGCGGCGGTGCCGGGTGCAGCAGCAGGTGTTCTACCACATACACCCCTTCGCACTGTTGGTTGAGCCGAATCAACCGACGACGCAGTTGATTAACAAGGTGCACCAGTTGCGCCGGTCGGCTGCTGTCGCCCAGATAGAGCCACAGTGCGCTGTGCGGCGGCGTTGTCGCTGACGATAACCGGAACAGCGCCTGATAACGGCTGCCGGTGCGTGGCGGTAAAATACGGTAATGCGCCAGTGTGATGCCGTGCTGCAACAGCGTGATCGGCAAGGGATGGTCGCAGAGTGCCTGTATGTCGCGTGCCGTCGCGGCTTCCTCAGCGCTCCCCGGCTCCGGCGCTTCCCGTAGCGGCACATCAAGCAAACTGTCGAGCGAGCGTTGATCCAACCATTGCAGGCGTGACTGCTCCTGCGCGCAGTGCAACAGGGCGTCATTGGTGATGAACCGCCATCCCTGCCGGACCAGTGTCTGGCTGTAGGGCCAGTCGTCGGCGTCGTCCATGCCGAGCAGTAGCGCCACACGGTGCGCGAATCCTCCCTGGTTTTCCCGGTGGGTCATCGGCTGGCACAGGTTGAAACCCGCGCCCCGATCGCGTGTCAGGCGGTCGATGGCCTGAATAAACCGACGTGGATATTCCAGTGACAAGGGGCGTTGCGCGCTGTCATCCAGCGCTTCGCCCGGCTGACGCCATAAACGGGTATCCAGCGTTTCGCCGTATAACGCCAACAGATAGTCGAATAGCCGACCTTTGCGTTCCGGGTAGTGATCGATACCGGCCAGCAGGTGCTGAAAGCGGATTGCGGCGTCGTCAGGATAGAGGTCATCCACCCCACGAAACTGGCTGTCATTCAGCAAGCCAAAGGCGTAACTGCGCCCGGTGTCGGTAGACGGGGAAAACAGGTCACGCAGGTTAGCCAGATTGGCGCAGAAGTTCGCCATCAGTTGTTCAAACAGCAGCAGATAGCCGCGAAATTGTTGTACCTGCCGGTGCGCCTGCGGGTTCATCGCGGCCGGAAAACGCGGTGCGTCCAGTTGGTAGACGCGGGGGAACAGCGACTGGAGAGAATGATACTCTGACAGCGCGCGCCAGGTGCCGTGTGGCACCGGGGTCAGGGTGTCGGTCTGGCGGCGGATTTGCTCGCCCAGCGAGCCAGCTTGCGCCTGCCGTCGCACCAGCCGGATACTCATGGCACTGAAGTCAATCGGCACGGGATAGCCCTGATAGGTAAACCTGAGGTGAATGTCATCGTGCTTTTTCGGCAGCAGGACCCAGTCACCGGGGCTGAAGTGTTCGGGGCTGACGTGCTCAGATCGGCGGTGTTCAGAGCGGGCGTCGGAGGCACCCTCCTGTTCAGGCGGCGGGATCAGGCGCAACTGCTGGATATGGCTAATCCCATCGAGGCTGATGAGCCGGGTATAGAGTGACGAGAGGGCGCGGGTCGGGGCCATGGGGTCATTATCTGGCATCTCGTCGACGCGGGTGTCGTCGCCGCGCAGCCACTGTTCGGCATGAAAGTAAATGTCCGCCGCCAGCGCGTCGGCGTCATCGTGGCGTTGCAGCTCAATATCGGCGTACAGCCGCAGCCCGCGGCTGTCGATGATACGTACCCCAGCGAGGTCTTCACACAGGTTGCGGTTGCGGTGGTAAACCTCGGTGACCGCCGTGATGAGGGTATCGCGCAGCGCTGGATGGTGTTCACAACGCTGACGTGCCGACTCGGTGAGCAGCAGGTCGATGTGATAGTACTGCGGGCATTGGGCGTCCAGTGTCACCCAGACGCGCTCGACGTCATCAACGTTGTCTTGTATCGCACGCTGGTAATCTTCTCGGGTGCAGGGGCGTGCCGGGAAAATCTGCTCCGGCAGCATCAGCCCCTGTGCGGCGTAATCCAGCTGGCCGTCAGGCGTTGTCAGATAATCGGCAATGTCGAAATCGGTGCGATAGATAAGGTCCGTCAGCGCGAAACACAGCAGTTCCAATAGGGTGACGCCGGGGTCGTGCAGGTTGTAATCGGTCCAGCGGTTGCCGCTGAGTGTCTGCACCAGTTTCAGCCCGTCGCGCAGCAGGCTGGCAACGTTGTCCGGGTCATCCGTTTGTCTTGGGATAAACGACGACTGTGCCATGCTCACTCCTCCTGCGCCGGTAACAGGCAGTCGTGCATGTAGGCGTCATGCCACAGTTGGGTGAGGTGGTAGCGAATGACGATGCCGTCGCCGTAACTGGTGTGGGTGCGAATCTGCAACCGGTAAGGGCGGATACCGTCATGGCCGTGCGTGGGGGTATCGTCGCGCAGCCAGCGCAATGTCAGCTTGTCAGCCCGTGAATGGTAATAAGCATGGTGCGCGTTGATGCGGTTTTTGTGGCCGAAAAAGTTGAACAGAAAACCACTGGGCGCACAGGTATTCAGGGCGATAGCGTGGAGCAACGCGTAACGCCCTGAATGGCGGATACCCACACCGGCCATGACTTCAAACGCCTGGCATCCTTCCAGTTTGGGGGTGATATCGTGCCACTGACCATCAGCCGGTAGTGTCTCTGCCCATTGTGCCCCGGCTCGGCCTTGTGCGCCGATCACCCCGTTGACCTCAAGCGCATGGTGCGGCGCGGTAGTATTCACGCCCATTCGCCCTTCCGGGGTGAGCGTCAGCAAGGGGGCGGCGTCGTCCATCACCTCCTGCCCGTCGCTGAGGTGGCGGTCTATCTGTAAGCGGTCGCTGTCCGGTTGCAGGCCGACTGACCACAACTCACGGCTGGGGTCACTGTCGCGGTAAAACGTCATCAGTCTGGCGTGGGCGTCCAGTGCGGCGACCTTCAGCCCGTGTTCCGGTGTTTTATCGAACCCTTCCTCGATTTTGTTGACTGACGAGTCGATCAAATCGGAAAAGTGCTCGGCGGACGGCATAGCGCCCTGACGGAAATAGTTTTTCAACGTGCCGCGATTTCGTTTTGCCACTGACCTACTCCTTTTGTCGCTGTCTCCCGTCGGGTGGGCCGCCATACGGGTTAGCGGACGGTGATAAAACTGTCGCCGATGACCAGATCGCCAATACCGATTTTTTCCGGCGCAAGCGGGCGCAGATCGGTACTGAGCCGCAACGCGTGTTGTTCAACCGGCAGGATAATATTCCAGGGATAGCGCGGACTTAGCCCGGTCAGATTCGGGGTGTTTGCGGCGGGATCGCGGGTGTTATCGTGCGACGGCGCAGCACTGTCAGATAACCACCAGCCCGTCGTCGGGTCATCACACTCATCGCGGGTGTCCTGACGCAGGATGACCAGTGAAAACGCGGTCACGAAACGCACGTAGTCGAGGTGGGCGATGAATGACTCGATTTGGTGCAGCGCCACGTGGGAACCGAAGCCCTGACTGACGCTGTCTTCGCGCCACGGGCAGAGGTAGGCACAGATATCCCGGTTCAACGTCCGCAATGCCTGCCCCGGGTGTTGTCCCGGCTGAAACGCGACGCTACAGCGTACCTGAACCCTGTCGTACACCGGTGAACGCACCGCGATGTTGGCCCCCGGCGGCGCGACGGTTTGCAACCAGCTTTGTATCCGGTGCAGCAGCGCGGCGCTGGTGTGCCGCGCGTCACAGGGGTGATGCTGACAGGCTGGGTGACGCTGACGCACAAGCAGCAGAACATGCCCCGGATGATGACCCGGCACGCCGAACCGGGTATGTGGAAAACAACGCACCTGTTCGATATCCGCAAACTGTTGCAGCACCAGCCGCTCATAATCCCAGCCGGTCAATGCCCGTCCTTTGTGACGCAACTGTTCGCTGACGCGCTGGTGGAACTGGCGCAGGGACTCGTGCGGCGCGTCACCCTGTACCGGCAACATCAGGCTGACGCCGCCAAGCCCCGGCGGTGGCGACAATACCTGCCAGCCAGAACCAGAACCGGCAGTGGGCGGCTGCGGGGCGTTATGGTCTTCCTGTTCGGGCGTCCATTGCCGACGAGCCTGCACTACGTGGGTGGCGACATGCAGGCAGTTGGCGTACTCGCCGATGCCCTGGCGGGTGCTGACCTGCAACCAGTAGAGCTTATCCGGCATAACGGTGTGCCGATCGTTAATCTCTGTTGGGATCTCCAGCGTGATGATGCCAGAGGTGATAAAGCCGCAGGTGGTATCGGCAATGACCTGATGCGGTGGCAGAATGCGCCAGTCGTTATCCACCAGATAACGCCACTGAAACGCCTGTCGATGGCGAATGGCGGTGGGGGCGGCCTGATCGTCGAGATGGAAAAACAGGTTCAGCATGCCACCCGGTGATGAGGCCTGTAAGCCGATGAACAGGTTGCCGTCATCCTCGTAGCGGGGGAAAAAGGTGACGCTACGGGTGGCCTCATCGGTGGTGCGCATCGGGGACAGCGCTTTATCGTCGGACAATTCTTCATAGCCGAACAGCACTTCATAGCCGAAAGGATGTAAATGCAGCAGATGGCTGTTCGGTACCGGCGTGTGACCGGGTGTGCCGGGGGTAAGCCGGGAGCAGGCCCGGTAGCCGAGCGTCAGCCGGTTGATAGCCGGGGTATACGGCGGGTTGGGCAGCGGTAGCGGCGTACGGTGTTTGGCATTGTGTATCAGCGTCTGGCTCAGCAGTGACGCGTATTGCTGGTGGCCAAACGCGTGCTCCGGTTCGCACAACGACAGGCGAATCAGGCCGTTACGGCTGGTGCTATCGAAGCGAAAGGTATCCGCGTCGACGGCGTGGCGGCTCGGTTGAAACGCCTGCTTCAGCGAGGCATGAATCTGCCTGTCAGGGCGCAACCGATCGCTGCCTGCTTCGCAGTCAAACAGCGCGATATCGTGACTGACGACTTTCCATTCACCTTCACGCAGTACGGATAACTGCGCGTTAAAACGCGTGGTGGCGTAATCGCCGGGGTAAGCTTGATAGTGCTGGCGAAAGCCGTCGCTGCCGCCCGGCAGGTTGGCCCAGTCGATGGTCAGCGTGATGTCCTGTACCTGCTTTTGGGCAAGTTCATAGCAGGCGATCGTCAGCGAGGACTGGCTGACGGGTTGTGCGCCAAAAGGGTAAAACACCTTGCTGGCGTCGGCCTGGCCTTCCGGCGTGTAGACCTGAATTGCCTGAACGCCGGAGACTTCTGTGTTGAGGGTTAACGGGCCGAGCACGAAATGGCGAAACACCGAATAAGGGAAAAAAGGCGTTTCCGGCTTCATGGTCACCTGCAACGCCGGGGCGTGGTAACACCACCTCTCACCGTGGATAGCCGGGTCGCAGGGGATGACAGCCCCAAACCCCGGCGGCAGGGTAAAGGTCAGCCGAAAACCGTAGGGGCCATCGTCGTCAGCCCGCAGCGGATGGATACGGTACGTGGCGATAGGCTGCCAGCCACTATCCGTGCTGATGCGTAGCGCGAATAATTCGCTGCACAGGCGGTAAAAGGTGGCTTGCCGGTTGCCGTTGAGCAACGCTGCCAGCGACAACTGGCTGTCCGTGGGCAGTAACTGGCGACTTCGGGCCACAATCCATTGCCGGTCATCGTCATTCAGCCAGTCGGTCAGGCTCAGGCACTGGCGGCTGAACAGATGCCCCAGTGCACGACGATAACAGGCCGGGTCATCGGTCTGGCGTAATACGCCCAGTAACAGGTATTGGTACAGACGGCTGATGATGTGGTCGTCGCTGCCTTGTTGCAGTGCCTGTAGCTGGCGGGAAGATAACGCCTCTACCAGCGAGTGGATAGTGGCGGGGGCGCTGTCGTCAGGCAGCAGCGGTGTCATCGCGCGTGCCAGCGAGAGCAATAGCGTGGTCAGCCGATTTCGCAACAGGGCCGGATAAGGGGTATCGCGCAGCAGGTAAAGTTGCTGCGCCAATAGCGAATGTTGCGCTTCGTGAAGCGTGATGGTGAGACTGACCCGACGCCGCCCTTCAGGCAGGTAGAGTACCGGGTCGATAATGGCGATGCCCGGCGCACAGGGTGACGGGTGGCGTTGTAACGCCGGTGTTTCGCCAAATAGCGTCAGCAGGGTGCGGGAGCGCGGCTGGTCGTCGTGCCACGGCCACAGGCTGTCGCTGTGAATGGCGGTCACGAAATTCAGCTCCCGTTCTGGTGACATCAAGGGGTCGCGCTTTAGCAACAGCGAGTGAACCTGTTTGACTTCAGCGTCGGTCACCAACATCGGGTGTTCACTGTGGTAGAGCAGGTCGCGCAGTCGGTCATCCTGCCCGTGGCTAAAGGCGGTGCCGCGCGCCAGTGATACAGCAGGCGTCGTGGGATGTTCCAGCGTCAGTTTTAAAAAGACGGCGTCAGCGTTGAGCGGTTGTGGCTGCTGGCGGAGCACCTGCCGGTAGTAAAAATCGAGGTGTCGGGCGGTGAACCGGTTAAGCCGGGCCTGCGCTCTGGCGAATAAGCGTAGAAACGTCAGATACAGGGCGACTTCCGGGGCGTGATCGGCATGAGACAACGCCTGTTGCAGATGGCGGCGGCACTCGGCTTGCAACTGGCTGACGGCATTGATGGCGGCGGAAAAACACAACTGCAACTGTTCTTCCAGGATCGCAATGCCCGGTAATTGCTGCTGGAGCAACGGGTGCTGCTCACTGGCGACAAACTGGCCGTTGTCGTAGCCAATCCCCCACAACGGGTCGAGGGCGGTCAGGCAGTCGTCCGCCAGCAGCGACTGGCAATAGTCCTCCAGCGCCTGCGCCAGGATCACCACGTACTGAAAGGGGCGCACCAACTGTGTTTTCAGCACCGTTTGGATCGTCAGCTTGATGTGGTCGGCACTGAGTGTCTGGACGGGAATAAAAGCCCGGTACCAGCGATCCAGATTGCCGTAGAGGGCGATCAAATACGCCAGTGTCTGATCCAGACCACGTGACTGTGCCTGACGAAAACGGTTCTGCTCCAGCGTGGTGTCGAACGACAGCATGATAGCCATACCGGTGACTTCGCTTTTGGCAAACAGCGCCTGCCAGTTACCCGGTGGCGAGGCGTCACCGGCATCGAACGACAGCTGGGCGGCGATATCACTGGACAGTACCAGCAAGGTTTCAATCGACATCTCGTCTGCCAGAAACGCGCCGTCCTCCAGTGCTGGTGGCAGGCGCTGGTGTTGTGAGGTGCCAGCGGGTGGCAATGGGGGGCTCCAGTGTGTAGTCATGATTCAGCGACCTTGGTTAATGGGTGTCCGTCAGGGGCAGAGGTGAGCGGCGGCCGGGGCCGGTTAGGGTGTTGCGGTCAACGTGCCTTCCCGTAGATAGAACGGATACACCATGTTGCTGCGGGTATTGGTGGCAATCAGCGTGTAGTCGAGGTTAATCAGCAAGGTGCCGTCAGGCGCATGGCTACTGTCGATTGTGATCGCTTGTAGCTGAATCCGTGGCTCAAAAAACAAGATGGCCTGCTCAATCCGGGTTTTCATGTCGGTCAGGGTGGAGAGCGTGAGGTCTTCAAACACCATGCCCTGAATATCGCAACCGTACTTAGGGGCCATAATGCGCTCGCCGGGGCGGGTGGAGAGCAACAGCGCCAGGCTTTGCCGGATATCCTCATCGCCGCTGACCATGCCAATACTGTGGGTTGTGGTATCAAACTGCGGCGGAAACCCCCAGCCGGTACCGAGAAATGCGTTGTCGTTATTCACGGTTATCCTCCTATCAACACAGTAAAATCGCCCAGCGCGATATTGCCGCCGTGGGCGGTGGTATCACCAAGGCGGGCTGCCGGTTTCCCGCCGATCAGCACCGTGGCGGAGCCTTTTACGATGGCGTCCGGTGGCCCGACGCAGACGCAGTTATCCCCCAGCACCGCCGCTGGCAGTTTGCCAATCAATACCGTCGGTACGCCGGGGCCGATAACCGGCCCGCCGACATGGGGAATCGGCGGCAATCCCGGCGTCACCATCGGGCAAGCGTGTAAGTCAGTCAGGCGAGCAGCAGGTGGCATAAATCTCCTTTAATTTTTTGTTGATAACCAACAACGTTGTCTCGTTGTGTGCTATACCCGTCTGGCGTTAAAACTGTGCTGAGGTGTGCGCCACCGCCCTCAGCCAGTCAACGTTAATTGATCATCACGATGCCGCCTTTCACGGTGGTTTGGCCGGAGGCCGACAGTTCGGCGGTGGCGTTGCCTTTGGCGGTCAGGCCGGTTTTGGCCGAGAGGTTGACGTTCATCCCCTCGGCGGTGACGTCGGCTTTGGCGCTGATATCGACGGTGCGCCCGGCGCTGAGTTCGATTTTCCCTTTGGCGCTGAGGGTGATGTTCTTCGGGCTGTCGAGCGTGATGCCAGACGCATCCAGCGTGACGCTGTTGCCGTTCTGGTCCTGTAACGTCACCGTTTTGCCTTTGTCGCTCAACATCACCTGATTGCCGTCGGGGGTCGTCAGGGTGATGGACTTGTCCTCTTCGTTGAACTGCAACGTTAACTGGCTGCGGGTCATCAGCGTTTTGAGGGTGTTTTTGGCTTCGGGTGTGACCGGTGGTGGGTTCTTGCTGCTATACAGGCTGCCGAGGATCACCGGGTCGGACGGGTTATTGTTGAAGTAACCCAGTATCACCTCGTCACCCACCTCCGGCATAAACTGCGCCCCGATGCCGGATGAGGCGTAATAACTGGCCAGCCGCGCCCACAGGCCGTCGTTTTCCGCCTGCGTCACCGGTAGCGACACCTGAACGCGATGCTGCTGTTGTGGGTCGCCGTCGAGCTTTTTGACGATGCCTATCTGCAAGCCATCCACGCCCGGCAGCAGACCGGCGGCAGGCGGTGGCGTGAGGTCCCGGTGTTCGGCCGACCAGACCGGCGGCATACCGAAATCGATGTGGGTCAGCCACTGCCCATCCTGAATATGGTGGCGAACGCCGCTGACATAGAGGTGGCCGTTAAAACGCGCGCCGACGCCAGCCAGCTCAATCAGCGTGTTGATGCGTGCGCGGGCGCAGCCCTGACAGGTCAGGGTGCCGCGCAGGCGGGAGAGGGCGGATTTTACCTGTTGACCGCTCGCCCAGTCTCGCAGGGCGCTGGCTGGCAGCGGCGTGGCGCTTTGCAGCCGGAACGCGGGCAGCCCCAGTACGCGCGCCAGCTCATCGGCGCTGAGGTTGCCTTGCTGGCTGACGGACTGCGCGGCAGCGTTTTCCTGTATCGGCTGCTGGTTTTTGATATCCCAGCCAACGCCGGTGACCGAGGTGAACTGGTAACGGGCGTCGATGTCGGCGGTCAGTGACATCAGGTCGTCACCGTAGGTGAGGGTCAACACCGGTGACGCGCTCAGACAGGGCGCGGTGACCGCTACCGTATTATCGTCGTTGCAGACCACCAGCCCGTTGGCTTCCGCTCGGGTCAGCAAAAAATCCCAGTCGGTGCAGTTGAACTGCACCAGCTCGTCGTGCTGGGTGGTTGTGGTGTCGACACGGGCGGTAAGCCCGGCGCAGCCGCCGATCAACTGGCGTAAGATGTCGCTGTCTTTCTTCTTGAGGTAGTTGTTGTTGCGGCGCGCGACCGTCATGCCGATAGCGCTGTCCCGGCATTCGATGATCAGCCGTGAATGACCCGCACCACCGAGGCGGATGCCGTGGCGAATGATGATCCCCTCGAACAACACCTGTTCCTGACTGGCGTAACCGGCGGCGATAGTCAGCGCGTTGCCCGGTTTGAACAGCGAGCCGCTACTGAGCGGAAAACGGTTTTGCGGCATGTCGCCATCCTCAATCACCAGCTCGGCGCGGGCGATATGGTTCACCCGTTTACAGACATGGAGGGATAACACCTGGATAGCGTTACCGATCTCGGTGCCGTTGCTCTTGATGGTGTAGGTCACCACGCCGTCATGGTGTGTTGCCGGGGAGTCCGCCATATCGTGATTCCGTCAGGCCAGTGGGGGAAAATACAGGCGTGTGCCCGGTGCAATGTGCATCACGCTATTCAGGTTGTTGTAACGGGCGACTGCCACGTAATAGGCACTGTCCTGATAAATGTCATGGCAGAGTTGCGCCAGGGTATCGCCTTGTTTCACCACCACACTGTGGGTGAGGTCCGGCGAGGAGCGATTGGCCCGCAACGCCTGCTCGCTGCTGTCCAGATAGTTGTCGAAGCGCAACCCGAGGGTGGCGCGCAGTGGCGCACCGGCGGCGTCGAATAACGAGTAGCGAATATCAAGACGGGTCAGGCGTCCTTTGAACGACAGGGTGCCCCAGGTCAGTACCACCACGCTGGGTTCGTGCTTCTCGCCGACATAGCGATACACCACGTTTTTCAACTGGGTAACCTGACTGGCGACATCGGGCTTTTGCGGCTGCTCGACCACGCCGGTGCCGTCAATCATCAACTCGAAACTGAGGCTCTCGCTCTGGTAGCTGGCAAAATCAAGCCGCGGTGCCAGGCTGCCGAGTGTCCGGTTGCCCGCCACCGCCCGGTTGGTGTAGTTAATGCCGTGCTCGTGACGGAGGCTGGCAGGGTTGAGCATCACGTCAAACTGCTGCTTTTTATCGAGGGTGCGGATAGTCAGCTTCTGCATGATAGCGCCTCCGGTTAGCGTTCCCGCGGCCCGCTGTTCAGGTGATGCAGTACCTGCGTGCCTACGGGTGCGCTGTGTGAGGCATCTTGCCCACGGTTGTCCGCCGTGTTGTCTGTGTCGCTGTCGAGGCTGCCTGTGTCCTGCCGCGGAACATCCGGGTCATTTGGCTGGATAACCCGTGAGTAAATCGTCAGTTGTCGCACTTCTATCGCCATGATGGTGTCTCCTTCTGCGGTTACTGCTTGCGTGTCGAACGACTAAAACACAGCACAATCTCTTCAATCGCCACCTCATTACCGGTGGCGTGGAAACGATCGACCCGCCAACTGATGGGGTAGGCGTTATAAAACAGCCATACCCGCAACGGGTCGCCCTGTTCGTTCAGCAGGCTGACGCTGACCTCTTTGGTTTCCAGCGGGCCATTCAATTGCCCTTCAAAGCAACGCTTACACCAGCGCACCAGCGGCGAACTGGCCGAACCGAGGCCCCGACGCAGCGTGAGCGGCCCGTGTTTCACCGCCACCGGCAGGTGATACAGGTTGTTATTGCCGCCCTCGCGGAAGGGTTCGGTTTCAATACGTGTCTCAATACCGGACACTTCCTGAAACGCCTGATCGTCGCCGCTGTTGTCGATATTCACGCTGAAATAAAACGCGGGTAGCGGCCATTCACTGCTGGATGATGGTTTTTGCATCAGCATTACCGGGTCTGGTTAGTGGCTACGCCAGATGAGCCTGATGACCGGGTTAATGCAGCGCTAATCTGCTGCATTAACCGTTCTCACGCCGTGAACCGGCGATTACACCGAGACTTCCAGCCCTTCGTGCGCCAGTTCGATGGTTTCAACCGCCACTTCATTGCCGTCTGATTTCAAATCCGTCCCGCTGATTTTGGTCGGCCAGGCGTTTTTGAGCTTCCACGTCATGGCCGGGCTGCCGCTTTCATCGAGCAGGTTGATGGTGACGGCGGTGCGG
The DNA here is from genome assembly GCF_019464615.1 of Dickeya ananatis. Taxonomy (NCBI): domain Bacteria; kingdom Pseudomonadati; phylum Pseudomonadota; class Gammaproteobacteria; order Enterobacterales; family Pectobacteriaceae; genus Dickeya; species Dickeya ananatis. Next base: position 295,105 of record NZ_CP040816.1, read on the forward strand.
GCAATGGTGTTCATCTTGATTTTCGAGAACCAGTCGTAAAAGTTGTTATCTTTGACGAAAATGCCTTTTTTCAGCGTCACATTGCCGGACTTGATAATTCCGGGCATTTTGATGGTGGAAAATACCGGGCTGTTGCCCGCGCGGTATTCAATAATCTGGGCTTCGATATCCAGGCCGGTAATTTCCTGAAACGACGCCACCATGCTGGCGCCCGCGCCGCCGTCCCATTTCACTTCAAAGTGAAATTTGGGCATCGGCCATACGGTGCTTGACTGAGCGGAACCGTCATCTGCCATGGGTGTTCTCCTTGAAGAGGGTGATAAAACCTAATTCGTCAAAAACCTATGGTTGTCAAAAACCTACAGTCGCTAAAACGTCATACCGTCAGCGTCAGGATTTCTGCATCTGCTGCTGGAAGGTGATTTCGATAAACTCGGCCGGACGGCTGATGGCTACCAGCACGGTGATACGCAGGATCCCTTCCAAAATGTCCTGCGGCGTCATGGTCTTGCCAAGACCGACATCCACGCTGTAGGCGTCTTCCGGTGAGGCTCCCGCCAGCCCGCCGCGCTTCCAGATGCCGAACAGAAAGTTTTCAATCATGCTTTCCATCGAAACCCAGGTATTGGCGGTGTTAGGTTCGAACACGTAGGCTTTGGCCGCCTGTTTGATAGACTCCTCCAGCATGATCATGGTCCGGCGCACGTTGACGTAGCGCCAGTCGAGGCTGTTGCCGTCCAGCGTGCGCGCGCCCCACACCAGCGTGCCTTCGCCGGTAAAGGTACGCAGCGCGTTGATCGATTTCCCCTGGGTGGTGACGTTCAGGTCTTCCTGCTCGTCGGCACTGATATTCACGCTGGGTGACACCACCGCGTTCAGGCTGACGTTGGCCGGGGCTTTCCACACGCCACGGGCGTTATCCACCATGGTGTAGATCCCCGCCATCGACGCGGCGGGTGGCAGCAGGTTTTGCTGACGCCGGATGTTTTCCAGCACGCTTTTGTAAATGGGGCTGATAGAGAACAGGATTTTGTGCAGCAAGGTTTTTTCTGCTTCGCTCTGTTCCACCGTCAGTTTGGCGACTTCGTCCAGCATCTGTTGCTTTTTGGCCGCTTTGAGCTTGTTGCCACCGCTGTTTAACTGCTCAGCGCTCAGTGCGTCCAGTTCTTTGAACGCGGAGGCGATTTCCGCGTTCAACACGGTAATCAGAATGTCCGGGTTGTTGACGTTGGCGAAACTGATGTCGCTGTCCTGAATGATTGAGGTGTTCAGCCACGGGTAGTACGCGGTGGCGTAATCCAGGTAGTTGATGCCCAGTTTGGAACGGAAGTTGGCGATACAGTCGCCGCTCGGGTCTTGTCGGTCTTTATACCCTTCCCAGACATCAAGAATGGCGATGCGGTTCTTCATGGTACCGCCGCAGTGGGCCAACACCGCCTGCTGCACGTTGATGCAGTCGTCTTCTTTCAGACATACCGCTTCCGGGGTCAGCACCATGGTGGGTTCCGGCTCTTTGAGCAGTGGTGTGATGCCGTTTTTCAGTGCATCAGCATCAATGGCGTCTTGATAGCTCCCCACCGAGATGATGTAGCAGGGGCCACCGCCATTCTGGAAAAAGAACAGCATGCTGTAGTACAGCAGGTAGCGGGTATTCGCCAGGGTCAGGGTATAGGCCTTACCGGCCTGACTGAAGGCGGCATCCCCCGGTATTTGATCGGTTTTTTCGACGATATCGAATTTATGCAGCGGCGCGCCGCCAAAATAATGGCGAAAATCCGACATCGAGGTAATTCGCCACGCTTTATTACGCAGAGATACGCCGCCATTTTCCGCCTTTTCGGTATAACCAATAAAAGCCGGTACCGCCGTGGCGACTTCAACAACGGAATTGGGGAAAGCGTTCTTTTCAACAATATAAACGCCTGGGGTTTTCATCACGCCCATAGTGTGATTCCTTCTGATTGAGAGAGATAACCACCCCGCGCCCTTTCGATGCCGAGAATAAAAGGTACCTGCGCCGGTATGGCGGTATCGCTATTTTTTATTGCGTTATTTTTTTATTGCCCTGTCTTTATCGTTATGTCAGTTAACAATGATTTCTGAGACAACATCGAATGACTTATCCGTTTGCAATCGACATTGATGCTGTGGCATGGCGACCGGTAATCGTTCAATCAATACGGTGTTGTCCTGATAAAGCTGAAAATAATAGTCTGACTTTTTTTGTATTTTTAATGGCTCATGAGAAATAAACGCCTGTGCCCGTTGGCCATTAGCCAGTATTTCTTCCCCCAGATAATCAAACTGATTATTCTGGCGGTTATCCCGAATACGCGTATTCGTATTAACATACGGCGCGGTGAACAGATATTTCCAGCGCCGCCGTTGGCAGCGAAACGGCATAATAAAGACCGGTGCTGTTCGCCGGTGGAGAAATGCCGTTATCGCCGTTGCATTGATCTCAATATCCACCTGCCAGATTCGCCTTTTGGCTGAGGGCAAACTGTTCGATGCCTCAGCAAGCCTGTCGCTGCGCGTTTCCAGACGCACCTCGCCGGGTTCTGCGCCGTTCAGTGTGTAACCAAAGTACGGCGTCTTCGGTTCCACCAGCCCGCTGGTGTCGGTCGCACTGGTGTCGGTGTAGCTGAAAAAATTCGGCTCCCGGCTGTTAAACCACCACCGCAGCGTGACGTGTTCCACCGCCTGAAGGGCGGGATGGGTTCTATCCGCCAGCACCAGTACCCCGTCAGCCTGCGGTTTGGTCAACAGCCCGATGCTTGTCGCCGCCTGTTGGCTACCCGGCAGCCATTCGCCATAAAACGGCAGGCTGGTACAGCCGGCAAAAAATTCATGTTCGATACGCAATTGAAATAACACGTCGTAATCGCTCATGACGTTGTGCCCTTAGTCACGGTGGCAGGCAATTGTCTGACACGTTCGGTCTGCGACTGAATCGCCTGGCTATCAGCAATTTTTACCCGCACACGGTATACCGCAGACGGTAAATAACGGCTGCCTAACATCGTCCACATCGTGCTGAGCTCATGGCGTGGCAGGCTGTCCATTTCCAGTAATAGTTGCTCAATTGCCTCATTCATATCTGGGGCGTTATAACGGTTAAGCAGGGCATTTTTATGAAAGAACGCCATCGCATGGGCGATCATTTGTAATCCTTCCGCGTATTGCGCACCGCTAAAATTTGCTGCCACCACCAGCGAAATTCGTACAAATAACGGCGGCGTACTAACAGCAAAACGATTCCCAGGATTAGCGGCATTATTCCGATACGTCACGGTTTCTTTTTCAATATTCGATAAAAACACCACCAGTTTATTTTTCGTGAGTGGAAACATCTTACCGTCGTCATCAGCCGGGTTCGCAATAACCACAACGTCATCGTGCAGGTTCAGAGTATTTTTTAGGTATTGATTTAATTGCCGGGTCAGGTAATGGATAGAGGCGTGGATCATGGGGGTTCCTTTATTAATTATCTGCTTTAGATCTCGCTATAAATGAGGTGGCTGTAAGTCGTACACGTGTATTACCGATGGGTTTTGTAGTGAAAACGTATTCTTATTGTCGAGTGCGTGAGCCATGAGTCAAAACAGCGGAATGGTAATGCGTCATTCCGCCTTACTGTTTAGCGATTGCGATTGGATAAACTATGTTGAGTCGTGATCTGTAATTGCGTACGTCAGGCAATCAGAAAAAGTTGCCGTTGGCGTCGACATTGACATCCCCATCATCGTCCATATCGGTGAAGGTTGCGTTTTGGATGTTGAATTGGGCATTGAGCCAGTGTGTAAATGCCACCGGATCAGCGGTAATAAACAGGGATTGCAGATAAGGTGTTAGCTCCAGGGTCGTTGGATCTCTGGCGATCGTGGGATTGGCATTTTTCCATTGCTGAACTGCGATTGGGGCCAATTCCGCCTGAGATTCCAGCGCTTTTCCCCAACAGCCCCCATGGCCTTTGGCTTTGACGGCAACGACCGCATTGTTACCAACCAGTGCCTTCATTCGATTGATCAATGTTATGCCATAGTCACCAAATTGAAATGCGTGGGCACCGACTTTACTGCCATTACTCAAAATACAGGTGATAGACATACAGCTGGACAAAGCAGGGTAGTGTATTCCCTCTGCGGCAGTTGCCGTTTTTACCTCGTTCTCTTGAATTTCTACAGGCATGGTCTTCTCCTCTGTGGTATCGCCAGAAAGGCTTTTTCCCCATAACGTCTTCCCCATAAAGAGTACGTAAAAATCGGTAGTAAACTTGGTCAGTACCACGGAATACTCAGGTAAAGTGATGCGAGTACAATGAAGTCCTTCGCTGCTGTGCCATAACGGAAAATAGACACAGCCAAACAGGGAGATACGCATGAAACTACTACTTGTAGGCGCAACCGGGTTAGTCGGCCATCAGGTGCTATTAAAAGCACTGGCAGAGTCGCGTATTACGCAGGTGACGGCACCGGTACGGCGTGAATTACCTGCTCACGACAAACTGCTGGCACCGCAGGTGAGTTTTGAACACTTGCCGCAAGATGCTGACTGGTGGCAGGCCGATGCCGTTATCTGCACGCTGGGCACCACCATTAAAACGGCAGGGAGCCAGGCGGCGTTCTACCGGGTTGATCATGACTACCCACTGGCGGTTGCACGTCTGGCTAAGCACCACGGCACGCCGACCTACGTGCTGAATTCAGCCAGAGGGGCGAGCGTTACGTCGCGGTTTTTCTACAACCGGGTGAAAGGTGACGTGGAGCGTGATCTGGCTGGGGTGGGTTTTGCCTCACTGACGCTGGTGCGCCCAGGGCTGATTGGCGGTGAGCGACACGCACGGCGGCCCGGTGAATGGGCGGCACAACAGGTATTGCGTGTATTGCATCCGGTGCTGCCACGGGCTTTGCACATAAACCCTGCACAGCGGATTGCCGATGCGTTACTGGACGCGGCGTTGAACCCCGTTGCGGGTGTGCGAACCGTGAGCTCTGAACATTTGGTGTAAGTGTCAGGACACTATGTATGCCAGAACACTATGTATAACGCAGGAGTTAAACATGAATAGCGCAATTTCACCGGTTGAGCTGGCAAAAGCCTATCGGCTGGTTAACCACGGGCCGACGGTGTTGGTGTCGGCCTGCCATAACGGGGTTGAGGATGTGATGGCGGCGGCCTGGTGCTGTGGGCTGGATTTTGCACCACCTAAGCTGACTGTCGTGCTGGATAAAGCGACCAAAACACGCGAGCTGCTGGAAAACAGCGGCTATTTCGCTATTCAGGTGCCGACAGTGGCACAACTGCAATTAACCAACCGGGTCGGGAATATCAGCCTGCGGGATAACCCGGATAAACTGGCGCACTGCCAGGTGGAACTGTTTCGCACCAGCGAATCAGATGTGCCGTTGGTGGCCGGTTGTGCAGCGTGGCTGCTGTGCAAGCTGATCCCTGAAGCTCACAATCAGCAAACCTACGACCTTTTTATCGGTGAGGTCATCGCTGCCTGGGCGGATTCACGAGTCTTCAGTGACGGTCACTGGCATTTTGAGAAGGCCGACCCGACATGGCGTAGCCTGCATCACGTGGCGGGTGGGCATTATTACGCCATCGGCGATGCGCTGAATGCAGGGGAATAGCGATATAAACGAACGCCCTGCAAAGGCAGGGCGCGTTGTAAGGGGATAATACCGGAACCTGTGTTGGCCCCGGCATTGATGACGCTTATCAGAACGGAATGTCGTCGTCAAAATCCATCGGCGGTTCGTTGCCCGGCATCGGCGCGCTTTGCTGCGGACGGGATTGACCGCCACCGCTGAACTGGTTGGCTTGCTGCGGCTGTTGCGGTTGACCCCAACCACCTTGTGGCGCGTTACCTCCACCCATATTGCCGCCCATGTTGCCACCAGCAGCAGGTGCGCCGCCGCCGGTGCGGCCGCCCAGCATTTGCATGCTGCCGGAGATATCGACCACCACTTCAGTGGTGTAGCGATCCTGGCCGCTCTGATCCTGCCATTTGCGGGTACGCAACTGACCTTCGATATACACCTGAGAGCCTTTGCGCAGGTACTCACCGGCGATTTCCGCCAGCTTGCCGTAGAGTGCGACGCGGTGCCACTCTGTACGCTCTTTCTGCTCGCCGGTCTGCTTGTCGCGCCAGCTGTCCGACGTGGCCAGAGTCAGGTTAGCGACTGCGCCGCCATTCGGCATGTAACGGACTTCCGGGTCCTGACCCAGATTCCCGATAAGAATCACTTTGTTAACGCCTCTGCTGGCCATGTTGGTGTCTCCTGAACAATCACATCTATAAATTTTAAACGAAAAACTATATCACGCCATTGAGTCAGATAATACCCGCGAGGCGAACCGCATTCTTTTTTCCACCGTTGCAGAAATTGCCATCAGATACTGGATATCCATTCAGTTTTGTTTGTGCCATAATCGGCCGTTTCTACTGGTTTCCTTTCTTAGGTAAAGGATAAAAAGAACAGCGTCTACTGCGGGAAAAGTGTGCATGGATAAGATTGAGATTCGTGGTGCCCGTACCCATAACCTGAAGAACATCAACCTGATTATTCCGCGTGATAAGCTTATCGTCGTGACGGGGTTATCCGGTTCGGGCAAATCCTCGCTGGCGTTCGATACGCTGTATGCCGAAGGGCAACGTCGTTATGTGGAGTCGCTATCGGCTTACGCGCGCCAGTTCCTGTCATTGATGGAAAAGCCGGATGTGGACCACATCGAAGGGCTGTCGCCCGCCATTTCCATCGAACAGAAATCTACGTCACATAACCCGCGTTCTACCGTCGGCACCATCACTGAAATCCACGATTACCTGCGTTTGTTGTTTGCCCGAGTCGGTGAGCCACGCTGCCCGGAACACGATATTCCGCTGGATGCCCAGACCGTCAGCCAGATGGTGGACAACGTCTTGTCACAGCCGGAAGGCAAGCGATTGATGCTGCTGGCACCTATCGTGAAAGAACGTAAAGGCGAGCACACCAAGACGCTGGAGAACCTGGCGACGCAGGGCTACATCCGCGCGCGTATCGACGGTGAAGTGTGCGACCTGTCAGACCCGCCGAAACTGGAACTCCAGAAAAAGCACACCATTGAAGTGGTGGTAGACCGCTTTAAAGTACGCAGCGATTTGGCGCAGCGTTTGGCGGAGTCGTTCGAAACCGCGCTGGAGTTGTCCGGCGGCACCGCTGTGGTGGCGGATATGGATGATCCGAACGCGCCAGAGCTGCTCTTTTCCGCTAACTTTGCCTGCCCGGTGTGTGGTTACAGCATGCATGAGCTGGAGCCGCGACTGTTTTCATTCAATAACCCGGCGGGTGCCTGCCCAACGTGTGACGGGCTGGGCGTACAGCAGTTTTTTGACCCGGCGCGTGTGGTGCAAAACGGCGAATTATCGCTGGCAGGCGGCGCGATCCGCGGCTGGGATCGCCGTAATTTCTACTATTTCCAGATGCTGCGCTCACTGGCGGAGCACTATGAGTTCGATGTGGAAGCGCCGTTCGATAGCCTCAGCCCGGCGATTCACAAGGTAATTCTGTACGGTTCCGGCAAAGAGAATATCGAGTTCAAATATATCAACGATCGTGGCGATACCTCGGTGCGCCGTCATCCGTTCGAAGGGGTGCTCAACAATATGGAGCGCCGCTACAAAGAGACGGAATCGACCGCTGTACGCGAAGAACTGGCGAAATTCATCAGCAACCGGCCGTGCGCCAGCTGTAATGGCACCCGCTTGCGTGAAGAAGCGCGCCACGTTTACGTGGAGCAGACCACGCTGCCACAGATTGCTGACATGAGCATCGGCCATGCGATGGCGTTTTTCCATAACATCAAGCTGAGCGGCCAACGGGCGAAAATCGCCGAAAAAGTGCTGAAAGAAATCGGCGATCGGCTGCGTTTTCTGGTTAACGTGGGTCTGAATTACCTGTCGCTGTCGCGCTCGGCGGAAACCTTGTCGGGCGGCGAAGCGCAGCGTATTCGTTTGGCGAGCCAAATCGGTGCCGGTCTGGTTGGGGTGATGTATGTGCTGGACGAACCGTCTATCGGCCTGCATCAGCGTGATAACGAGCGCCTGCTGGAAACATTGATCCACCTGCGTAACCTTGGTAACACGGTGATTGTGGTGGAGCACGATGAAGACGCCATCCGTGCCGCTGACCATATTATCGATATCGGTCCCGGTGCTGGCGTACACGGCGGTCAGGTGATTGCCGAAGGCACGGCCACGCAGATTATGGCGGTGCCGGAATCGCTGACCGGGCAGTTCCTGAGCGGCGTGCGCAAAATCGAGATCCCGGCGCAGCGTGTGCAGGCGGATCCGTCTAAAGTACTGAAGCTGATTGGTGCGCGCGGCAACAACCTCAAAGACGTGACCCTGACGCTGCCAGTCGGGCTGTTCACCTGTATTACCGGGGTGTCCGGTTCCGGTAAATCGACGCTGATCAACGATACGCTGTTCCCGATTGCCCAGCGCCAGCTTAACGGCGGTGAACTGAACGAACCGGCACCGTACCGCGAGATCCAGGGGCTGGAGCAGTTCGATAAGGTGATCGACATCGATCAAAGCCCGATCGGTCGTACCCCTCGCTCGAACCCGGCCACCTACACCGGCGTGTTTACGCCTATCCGCGAGTTATTCGCCGGTGTACCGGAAGCGCGCAGCCGCGGCTATAACCCCGGTCGGTTTAGTTTTAACGTGCGCGGCGGGCGTTGCGAAGCCTGTCAGGGCGACGGTGTTATCAAGGTGGAAATGCACTTCCTGCCGGATATTTATGTGCCCTGTGACCAGTGCAAAGGCAAACGCTATAACCGCGAAACGCTGGAGATTAAATACAAGGGCAAGAGCATCCATGAAGTGCTGGAAATGACCATCGAAGACGCCCGCGAGTTCTTTGATGCCATTCCGGCGCTGGCGCGTAAGCTGCAAACCCTGATCGATGTCGGTTTGTCTTACATCCGTTTGGGGCAGTCGGCCACCACGTTGTCCGGCGGGGAGGCGCAGCGCGTGAAGCTGGCGCGTGAGCTGTCGAAGCGTGGCACTGGGCAGACGCTGTATATTCTGGACGAGCCGACGACTGGCCTGCATTTTGCCGATATTCAGCAGTTGCTGGCGGTTTTGCACCAGTTGCGCGATCAGGGCAACACCATTGTGGTGATCGAGCACAATCTGGATGTGATCAAAACCGCTGACTGGATAGTCGATCTGGGCCCGGAAGGGGGCAGCGGCGGCGGCGAGATTCTGGTGTCCGGCACGCCGGAAACGGTAGCCCAGTGCGAGCAATCCCACACCGCCCGGTTCCTGAAACCGATTCTGGATCGGGGTTGATCAGTTTAGTTTATTGATAAACCTTCCTAATTTGACGGAAGTGGTTTTTCCAGCGTCAAAACTGTGCTGAGGCTAGCGGATTCGCCGGGTGAGCCGCATATACGCGGCGAAAGCCCGTGCCGTGCCGGACAAAAACGTCGGGAACGTTTTTGAACAGCGTTTACGCTGGCCCGAAGGGCGAGCCCCATGGATGGGGCGAGTAACCACGTCACGGGCGGCCCGAACAGCGCTTGCGCTGGCCCGTCAGGGTTCATATTTAGCTATCAAGCCAGTGGTCAATGAGAGGCGGCGTTTGAGCCTCTCCTTGTCGTGCGTGCGATGACGTTGCAAAAGAATCACTACTTTTACTACGCACGAAACTTTTTACCGTTCTGGCATAAATTCGCCTATAAAAAACAATAGCCTGTTTGTTTACAGCCTCATCGCGGCGTGCCGCGCTTTTTTATGGCATCCTCTGGCGATGGGTTACCACCACAGGAGAGATGAAATGTGGAAACAATACGATATTCGGCTTAAACCCCGGTCGCGTGGTTTTCATTTGATCACCGATGAAGTGCTGGGGCAGGTGACGGATTTGCGTCAGGTGAAGGTCGGGTTGCTGCATGTGTTTATCTGCCACACGTCAGCGTCGCTGACAGTCAATGAAAATGCCGACCCCACCGTGCGCCAGGACTTCGAGAACTTCTTTAACCAGTTGGTGCCAGAAGATGAACCTTATTACCGCCATACCTATGAAGGCAGTGACGACATGCCTGCGCACCTGAAGAGCAGCCTGTTGGGCAGTAGCCTGATGCTACCGGTACGCAACGGTCGGTTGCATGTTGGCACCTGGCAGGGGATTTACCTGTGTGAACACCGTAACCACGGCGGCAGCCGCTCGCTGGTGGTGACGTTGCAGGGGGAATAACCGGTAAAGATGTGTTGTTGGTAGCCCGGTCCGGTAGGCCGAGCCGTTTAGTGTTGCACCAGTGAAATGTCGTCAGAGAGGTATTCCACCACCACCTGATTCCGCCCGCCGTTTTTCGCTTTGTACAGCGCGTTATCTGCCGTTTTAATGGCGATATCCAGCGCGGATTTTTGCGGGTTAAAGGTGGTCACGCCGATGGAAATGGTAACCTGATGGTGGTGCGCACCTGGCAGGTAGACCGTGTTGGCGACATTATTGCGTAACCGCTCGGCTATCACTGTCGCGACATGGATATCAGCGCCGGGCAGCAAAATAAGAAACTCTTCGCCACCAATCCGGCAGACCAGGTCGGTTTTGCGGAAGTTCTTGCGGATTTGCTGGCTCAGTTTACGAATAACCGTGTCCCCCACGTCATGCCCAAAAGAGTCGTTGATCGATTTGAAATGATCGATATCAATGGCGATGACCGAGACTTTTTTATATTCACCCCGGATCTCTTCCATGCTTTCCAGCATACCTCGCCGGTTCAACATGCCGGAAAGCGGGTCGGTGTGCGCTTCTGAACTGAGGCGACCAATACGCTTGTGCAACAGCACTGTCCCCATCAGTAGTACCCGCTTGAGCTGTTCTATCTCCTGATACCAGGCTTTAACCGCCCGGATTTTACTAATCACGCCGAGCTGTTCCATGCTACTGGCTGATTTGGCTAACTGACGCAGCGGTTTGGCGATGTAATAGGCCAGAATGCTGAGCATCAGCAGGTTGACAACACCCAGCGGCGTGCCTTGTTTTAGCACATTCAGCATGACATTGTTCAGCGCTTCTTCAATGGAGTGGAATGATTGCTGGGTAATAATAATCCAGCCCGATTTGTGCGTTCTGATAAAGGCAGCCGGTGAGGGAATACCCTGTTCATCTAGCATCATAAAGCTGCCTTTATCCTGGCCTTTAATCGACGACAAGAGGGTGGGATCATTAAATTTAGTACTGACTTGCGCAATATCGTGGTGGTAAATAATGGTGCCTTCGTTATCAATGACGTAAGTATTAAAGCTGTCATTGCTAAATTGTGTATTCATGAATTCATTCAGAATGCGCCGGTTATTAAGGTAAAGCGAACCACCGACATAACCGAGGTAATGTCCTGCATCATCCAGAATAGGTTGGGAAATAAAAATAATATAATTGCCACTCAGAGAGGTATAGGGTGAGCTGATAAAGAAGCGTTTCACTTTATTAGCGGCAAAATGCTGGCGGGAATTGACGGTGAGGCCGGTCAAATTCAGTGACGTGGGTGACGATGCGATGATTTGCCCATTTTCTGTCACCACCACCATGGAGTTAAACGCATGGCTTAACCGATGAATGCGTTGCAATTCGGTTTGCAGCGCCTGTAGATTGCCTGACTGGACATGTGTGACGAGCAACCTGGCGCTATACGACAATTGCTCTTCTGAAATAGAGAAGAAATTGTCTACAGTGATGGATAATTTGGATGAATAGCTTGAGTTGACTTTAGTGGCTTGTTCAATAAGTAATTTTTTCTGCACATGATAAAAAGTGAAATAGCTGTTCAGTAGTGTAATAAACATACTGGCAATAGAAATGAATAGCATTAAATGCAAAAGGTTTATTCGAAGAAGATTTTTTATTCGCATTTAGTTATCGTTACCACATTTATTACCATTTCTGGTGGCACAAGATGTGCGATTCATTTGTTTTTTCGTTAAGGGAAGGCACACGTTTCACCTTAATAATTAAGTAGTAGTCAAAGATTAAAATAGTGTCAACTGACGTGGCCGCAAAATTTTTAGCTAAAATTGAAAATAAAAAAGAAACTGTGTTTTAATTAACATAATGGATATAAATGCTAATAGAGTATGCTGCAATAATACCACCCCGTCGATGACACATTTGATTAATGTGCTATTAATTAATCTTGTTAATATCAGTCAGGTTTGCATTGGTTGTCAGCTGGCTACTCTGGTCGTCATGGCGGCATCAGCATGATTTATTTACCGCGATTGATGCATCCGGCCATTGTCGGCAATCGGTTATTTTTACAGATGAAGACGTCTCTTTTCCTCTTTTTCTGACCGGATGCTTGCTGTTGCGTGTACCGCTTCTCCGGCATTCTCCTTCGGCTTTATTCTTAACAATTGTGTTACTTTTTTGTTGCTATTTCCGATCAATAAATAAAAATCAATAGGTGTAATCTATTTATAGTCATTGTTTGAATGTTTTTATCGATCAAACTGTAAAGGTTGATAGAATGAAAAACCGATAGCGGGTCAGGGTGCAGACCAGAGCGTACTCAGTGGCGACAGGTAGTGATGATCTCGAGTCCGTGTTCTTGGAATACTTTTAAATCTCTTTTTTTATGTTTGTGTTTTTCTCACTGTGGAAAAGAAATGCTTTTTATCGCCGGAAAGGGGATGAGAAATATTTCATCGTGATGACTGGCTGAGATATTCGCCTGGTTGTTGCTTTTCTCTTATCACGATTAATGACAGTAACGGATGAGATACCTGTTTTAGCCGCAGTTCTGTGTTTGCCTCTGAAAAAGTCATAGTTATGACATTGTATTCTTAATAAAGGAATGAGGAGCGGAATATGCGTTTATCTGATTGGCGAATCGGGTATCGGCTCGGAGCCGGTTTTGCCGTCCTGGCGGTCATGCTGGTGTTTGTGGGCATGCTATCGATGGCGAAGCTGTCAACGTTTCATGATGATGCACGTGACATTGTACAAGAGATTTATCCCCAAACCGTTGATGCCAACACCCTGATCGAAAATGTGAGCGAAGGTGTGCGAATTTTCCAGCAATTACTGCTGGTTTCGGGCGATGATCGTATCAAAGCGGTATCCGATCAGATTGCACCGGTTTCAAAGGAAATTACCCGGTTGATGGATGCGTTGGAAAGGGAAGCGAATGAATCCAATAACGCGAAAACTCAGCAACTGATTGGCGATATCCGGCGTATCCGGGCACAGTTTCTGGAGTCGGGACAAAAAATGGTTGCGCTGGTGAAAGCCAATAACCGTGAAGAAGCGTTGGATGAATTTAACCAGCACCTGAATCCGGCACAGAAGGAATACCGTAATGCGGTACGCCAACTGGTGGATTATCAGGACAATGCCATGATGAGTACCGTGGATGCCATGTCCGCCACGTATCACGATATCCGGCTGGTGTTGCTGACGATTTTGGCAGCGGGCGTGCTGCTGAGCATTTGGGTGGCGATGGCGATAACCCGCAGCGTGACCCAGCCGATTCAGCAGGCACTGCTGATGGCAGACCGCGTTTCGCAAGGCGACCTCACCGCACAGATTTCTTCCAGCCGTAAAGATGAAACCGGGTTACTGTTGCAGGCACTGGATCACATGAATGCCAGCCTGCGCCAGATTGTCGGCCAGGTGCGTGACGGTGCGGAAGCTATTTCCACCGCCGCGTCGCAAATCGCCGCCGGTAATCAGGATCTCTCTTCGCGCACCGAAGAGCAGGCCAGTTCGCTGGAACAAACGGCGGCTTCAATGGAAGAGCTGGTCTCCACCATCAAAAATACCGCCGATAACACACATCAGGCCACCTCGATAGCCAATCTGGCATCCTCCGCCGCGCACCGCAGTGGCGAAGTGATGTTGTCCGTCACCAATAAAATGCGCGGGATTCGTGAATCCTCGATGCGCATGGCGGAGATCATCGGCGTTATCGACGGTATTGCCTTCCAGACCAACATTCTGGCGTTGAACGCGGCGGTGGAAGCCGCGCGTGCTGGCGAACAAGGGCGTGGGTTTGCCGTGGTCGCGGGTGAGGTGCGTTCTCTGGCGCAACGCAGTGCCACCGCCGCCAAAGAGATCAAAGAGCTGATTGATGATTCGGTCGACAAAGTGCAGGAAGGGATGGATCTGGTGGATAACGCCGAATCCACCCTGACTGACCTGACCAGCCACGTCAATGATGTGAACAGCATCATCAACGAGATCTCACAGGCGAGCCATGAGCAGAGCGACGGCATGAGCCAAATCAACATCGCCGTCGGGCAGATTGACACCACCACCCAGCAGAATGCCGCGTTGGTGGAAGAGTCGGCCTCTGCCGCGCTGTCGTTGCAGTCTCAGGCTTCCTTGCTGGCTGAAGCCGTCAGCGCGTTTCGCCTGACGACGCAGGGCAACAGCGGCACAACGCCGCCAGCCCGTCAGCCAGCGGTGCTATCTCCGGCGTTGCCGGAAAGACGGGCCACGGCGGCGGCGGGTAGCAATAGTGATTGGACGTCGTTCTGACTGAATATCCCTGAAGCGGGGAAAGCGCTGTTGGATTAAGGGCGTAGTGTATAGGGTAGTGTGGTGGAGGGTTTCGTGCGGGATAAACCGAGTCGCTTCTTTGACACATCATCGCACGCACGACAAGGAGAGGTGCAAGCGCCACCTCTCCTTGACCTCTGGCTTGATGGCTAAACTACGCCGCTGACGCGGTGCCTTCGGCGTTCGCCTTCGCTGTTCGGACCGCCCATTACGCGGTTACTCGCCCCATCCCTGGGGCTCGCCCTGCGGGCCAGCGTAAACGCTGTTCAAAAACGCTCCCGGCGTTTTTGTCCCACGCGGAATGGGCTTGCACGGCATCCATGCCGCTCATCCGGCGAAGTCGCCCACCTCAGCGTAGTTTTAACGCCAGTAAACCCGTCAAGCGCTGCCTATCCGGCAGTGAACTTTCCGATAACTACTATTATCAGAAATAGATTTTTCTAAGCTGCCTATCCGGCAGTGAACCTGCTGAAAGCCGCGCTGGCGATGCTTATCTGTTTCTAAGCTGCCTACTCGGCAGTGAACTACCGACAGGATGGAACAGCATCGCGCCAACATTTTCTAAGCTGCCTATCCGGCAGTGAACAGGCTGTCTGGTGCCGTCTTGCCCTCGTTATTTTTCTAAGCTGCCTATCCGGCAGTGAACGCAAAAAAGACCGGCTTGATCAGTACGGTATCTTTCTAAGCTGCCTACTCGGCAGTGAACGGTGGCGACATAGCGCTGCAAGTGCTCCGGCATTTCTAAGCTGCCTACTCGGCAGTGAACAATGTTCGGAATGCTGCCTGAATAACCTGTCATTTCTAAGCTGCCTACTCGGCAGTGAACCGTAAATCTACCGGCGAGGCCGGTATAGTCCGTTTCTAAGCTGCCTACTCGGCAGTGAACTGTTAACTGTCCCGTTCCAGTGGCTGTTCAGGTTTCTAAGCTGCCTACTCGGCAGTGAACGGAAGACCTGCGGCTGGAGGTGGATAACCTGATTTCTAAGCTGCCTACTCGGCAGTGAACTGTAGCCCGTTGACTCTAACCCGTTGTATTTCAGCCTGCAATTGTCGATTTTCGCTGTCAGACCCTTTTTTTTCGGCTGTCGGTAACTTATTGATTTTTCAGTATCGAAAAAGACGGCTGAAAAAAAGGGTATTAAAGCGGGAAAAGTGTTTCTGGCGTCATTCATTTTCTGGTTTGGGTTGTGCTAGGCTGATTCTCGTTACTTTCCAGTGTATTACGTGTTTTTCAATGAATTATTAGTCTGCGTTTTATTACGCGGATAGGGTTGTTTTATCACCATCACAGAGAAACGGTTTTATGGATAACGTATTCAGCCCGTCGGATTTAAAAACCATTCTGCATTCCAAACGCGCCAATATTTATTACCTCCAGCATTGCCGTATTTTGGTGAATGGCGGGCGGGTGGAATATGTCACCGAAGAAGGGAATCAGTCGTTGTACTGGAATATCCCGATTGCTAATACCAGCGTGGTGATGCTTGGCACCGGTACCTCGGTCACGCAGGCGGCGATGCGGGAATTTGCCCGTGCCGGGGTGATGGTCGGGTTCTGTGGTGGCGGGGGAACGCCGCTGTTCGCTGCCAATGAGGCCGAAGTGGCGGTGTCATGGCTGTCGCCGCAAAGTGAATATCGCCCTACCGAGTATTTGCAGGATTGGGTCAGCTTCTGGTTTAACGAAGAACAACGGCTGGCGGCTGCAATTACCTTTCAGCAGGTGCGCATCGGCCAGATTCGCCAGCACTGGCTGGGCGGGCGGCTGGCGCGTGAGTCGCGTTTTGCTATCAAACCCGAGCATGTGGAAGCGCTGCTTAACCGCTATCAGCAGGGGCTGACGGCGTGTCGCACCAGTAACGACGTATTGGTGCAGGAAGCGATGATGACCAAAGCGCTGTACCGGCTGGCGGCCAACGCGGTGAGTTACGGTGATTTTACCCGCGCTAAACGTGGCGGCGGCACTGATCTGGCGAACCGTTTTCTCGACCACGGCAATTATCTGGCTTATGGGTTAGCGGCGGTGGCGTTGTGGGTACTGGGCCTGCCGCACGGGCTGGCGGTGCTGCACGGCAAAACCCGGCGCGGCGGGCTGGTGTTCGACGTGGCGGACCTGATTAAAGACGCACTGATTCTGCCGCAGGCGTTTATCGCCGCCATGGAAGGGGAAGACGAGCAGGAATTCCGTCAGCGTTGCCTGACGTCGTTTCGTCAGGCCGACGCGCTGGATGTGATGATCGACAGCCTGCAACAGACGGCGCAGCAATTAAGTCAGGTGGCGAAAAGCGGGAGTCAGGGGGCGCAATGAACATCCTGCTGATTTCCGAATGCAATAAGCGAGCGCTGGTAGAAACCCGCCGGGTGCTGGACCAGTTCGCCGAGCGTAAAGGGGAGCGCACCTGGCAGACCGCCATCACCGCAGAGGGGTTAAAAACGCTGCGCCAGTTGCTGCGTAAAACCGCGCGGCGCAACACCGCCGTGGCCTGCCACTGGATTCGTAGCGCCAATCACACCGAGCTGTTGTGGATTGTCGGCAACCTGCGGCGTTTCAACCCGCAAGGCAGCGTGCCGACCAACCGTACCGAGCGCGATATTCTGCGCAGCCACGATGAAAACCCGTGGCACAGTGCCGAAGCCTTCAGCCTGCTGGCGGCGATTGCAGGGTTGTTTCACGACATCGGCAAAGCCAATGCACTGTTTCAGGCCGGGTTGCGGGGCAAGGGGCCGCGTAGCCAGCCGCTTCGCCACGAGTGGGTGTCGCTGCGGCTGTTTCAGGCGTTTGTCGGCGAGCAGGACGATACCGGCTGGTTGACGGTGCTGGCCGCTATCCGCCCGGAGGAGGAGGCGGCGTTGCTGGCACGCTTGCAACAGGATACGAAAATACTCAAGCCTTCGCCGTTTAACAGCCTGCCGCCGCTGGCGCAGGTGGTGGGCTGGCTGATTGTTTCTCACCACCGTTTGCCGATGTTCTGGGATGACAAGAGTGACAATCCCAGCCCTGATTTAGCCGATGTGAGTCAGTGGCTGACCGGGCAGGTGTCACCTTGCTGGAATGCCATTAATCACCTGCGCCCGGATATCAGTGCGCAGGAATGGCAACAGGTGTGGCAGTTCCCGCATGGCACGCCGCTGCAAAGCCGCGTCTGGTGTGAAAAGGCGCGCAAGTTCGCCACCCGTGCGCTGAAGTTACCCTCGTTGATGACCTTCGGCCAACTGGAGCAGCGGTTGACGGTGCATCTGGCGCGGCTGTCGCTGATGCTGGCAGACCACCATTACTCCTCTTCCGATGCCACCTCCGGCTGGCAAGACCCGCGTTATACCGTGTGGGCCAATACCGACAGAAAGACTGGCAAGCTCAAACAGCAACTGGATGAACACTGCGTCGGCGTGGCGCAGAATGCGTTGCTGCTTGGGCGTAGCCTGCCGCACCTGCGCGATACGCTGCCAGCTATCACCCGCCACAAAGGCTTTCGCCAGCGCAGCACTGATGCGCGCTTCCGCTGGCAGGATAAAGCATTTGATCAGGTTTGTGCGATACGTGAGCAGGCGGCCCGCCACGGTTTCTTTGGCGTCAATATGGCCTCTACCGGGCGTGGCAAGACGCTGGCGAATGCCCGCATTATGTACGCGCTGGCAGACGAATCCGTCGGGTGCCGCTTTTCGGTAGCACTTGGCCTGCGCACCCTGACGCTGCAAACCGGTGATGCCCTGCGCCAGCGCCTGACGTTGGATGAAGACGACCTGGCGGTGTTGATAGGCTCGCAAGCGGTGCAGGAACTGCATGAGCTACGCCAGCAGGAGGCACGGGAGAATCAGGTGGCGCAAACCGGCAGCGAATCGGCTGAGTCGCTGTTTAGCGAGCATCAGTACGTCAGTTACGACGGCTCGCTGGATGACGGGCGGCTGAAAACCTGGCTGAAAAAATCGCCGACGCTGCATCAACTGCTGAGTGCGCCGGTGCTGGTGACTACCATCGACCACCTGATGCCCGCGACCGAAAGCCTGCGTGGCGGCCACCAGATTGCGCCGATGCTGCGGCTACTCACCTCGGATTTGGTGCTGGACGAGCCGGATGATTTTGGGCTGGAAGACCTGCCCGCGTTGTGTCGGCTGGTGAACTGGGCGGGGATGCTCGGTTCACGGGTATTACTGTCATCCGCCACGTTGCCACCGGCGTTGATTCGCGCGCTGTTCGAAGCCTACCTGAAAGGGCGCGAAGCCTGGCAGCAGGCTTACGGTGAGCCGGGTACGCCGCTGAGTATTTGCTGCGGTTGGTTTGATGAATTCGACAGCCAGTGCCATCAGCTTGCTGATACCGACGCTTTTGCCGCTCAGCATCAGGTGTTTGTCGCCGGGCGTATCGACAAGCTGCAACAGCAGGAACAGCGGCTGCGCTGGGCGGAGATTGAATCGGTGGCAAGCCCGACGCGAGAGGCGAGCGCAGTGTGCCAGGCGGTGGCGCAAACCCTGCACCCACGGTTGTTTGCGCTGCATCAGCACCATCACCAGATGCATTCCGGCGGCAAAACCGTGTCGCTGGGGTTGATTCGCATGGCGAACATCAACCCGCTGGTGGCAGTAGCGCGTGCGCTGATGGAGATGCCTTCCCCGCCGGATTACTGCGTGCATTATTGCGTTTATCACAGCCAGCACCCGCTGGCGATGCGCTCCCACATCGAAGCGCGGCTGGATGCGGCACTGATGCGCAAAGACCCAGAGGCACTGTGGCAGGTGGCGGAAATTCGTAATGCCATCGAACAGCAGCCGCAGCAGCATCACCTGTTTGTGGTGCTGGCCACCTCAGTGGCGGAAGTGGGGCGTGACCACGATTATGACTGGGCCATCGCCGAACCCAGCTCGATGCGTTCATTTATCCAGTTAGCCGGGCGTATTCTGCGCCACCGCCAGCGTGACGAGTATGTGCCGACCTCTCCTAACTTTTATCTGCTAAGCCATAACGTGCTGGCGCTGAAAGGCGAGACGGTGGCGTTTTGCCAGCCGGGCTTTGAATCTAAAGATAACTTAACGCTTGCCAGTCACGACCTGCGGGAGATCCTCAAACCGGAAGACTACCAGCACATCAGCGCTACGCCACGAATTCAACAGCCACCGGTACTGAAAAAACCATTCACGTTGATTTCACTGGAACATGCGGCGCTGGCAACAAAACTGTTTGGGCCAAAAAACGGGTCGTCTTCACAACCAACGGCTGTGCTGTGGTGGCGCGAGTCGTTGCACTGGAACGGCGAACTGCAACGGCACACGCCGTTTCGCCGCTCAGACCCGCAGCAACGCTACTGGCTGAGGTTGGAAGACGAAAGCGAAAAAACGCGTTTTATGTTGCAGGACGACGGCCCGGAAGGCTGGAAAAAAATCGATGTGATTCGCTCAGTGGAACAGGCCATGGCCGACGGCGTCAGCCTCTGGGTAGAGATGGATTACACCACGCTTTACCTGCAACTGGCCGAGGAAAAGCAGTGGGAGTTAGCCAGAGTCAGCGATCGCTTTGGTGAAATCAGCATCAGCACCCGCGACAACCTGGCATGGTGCTGGCACCCGTGGCTCGGGGTGTTTGGAGAAAAATCATGATGACAGGAGGAGGCATGGAAGAGAGTGAATTAACGCAGTTCATTGTCAGTTATATCGAAACCCGAAAGCAGGCCAAGCTGGATGCCTTCGATAAAGCCGCCGACAAACAACGGGCGGCGTTAAGCGGTGAGGCGCTGGCCGTAGCGGAAGTGGCACTTTTGCAGCAGCGGCGTGAGATTGAGCAGGCTTATGAGGTGCGCACCTGGCTGACGGATGCCGCCAGCCGCGCCGGGCAGATTAGCCTGGTGACCCACGCGCTGAAATTCACCCACAGCGATGCCAAAGGCAGCAGTGTGTTCAGCACCGAGCCTGCAACGGCTACGGATGTTCTCTCCACCGCGTCGCTGGCGCAACCGGCGATTGATGCCGTCGGCAACGCGGCAGCGCTGGATGTGGCCAAACTGCTGCAAACCGAACATCAGGGTGATTCGCTGGTGGCGGCGCTGCAACGGGGCGACCACCGCGCACTGGAAGCGCTGGCGGAAAACCCAGAGCAGCTTACCCAGTGGCTGGCCGGGTTCAGGCAGGTGCTGAGCGATAAGCAACCCAGTTCCCACAAGCTGGCAAAGCAGATCTATTTTCCGGTGGGTGACGGCGAATACCACTTACTCAGTCCGCTTTATTCCTCTTCACTGTCGCAGGCACTGGATCAGCGTTTAAATCTGGCCCGTTTTGGCGAGCAGGCTAAAGCCATCCGCGAGGCCCGGTATGAGAAGCGCTGGCATGATGAGGTTGATGTCAGCTACCCCGGTATTGCGGTGCAGAATATGGGCGGCACCAAGCCGCAAAATATCTCCGCGCTCAATTCCGCCCGCAGCGGTCGCTCCTATCTGCTCAACTGTGCGCCACCACAGTGGCGCAGCCAAATTAAACTGCCGCTGGAGCATGACACCATCTTTCGCAACAACGGCGAGGTGGATGCGCTGACCTACGTGGATCGCCGGGATATGCGGCAATTCCTGCTCAGCGTCAAAGACGTGGAAAACAACCGCGACATTCGCAATCAGCGTCGGCGTTACCTCGACCAGTTGATCGATACCTTGTTTGGTTATGTCGCCACGGTGCAAAACCTGCGCCCGGCAGGCTGGAGCAAGGATTCCCGCCTGAATGTTCCCCTGCAATTGTGGCTTGACCCATTTCGCTGTCGGCAGGATGACGCTTTCTGTTATGCACGCGAAGGGGGAGACTGGAAGGAACAGGTCGCTCGCGAGTTTGGCCTGTGGCTGAATGCGCGATTGCAGCATGAAAAACTGATTTTCGGCGAGGTGGAGCGTCGCGAGTGGTCAACCGCCGCGCTGTTTAAGCAGCGGTTGCGGGAAACCGAACGTGCGCTGAAGGAGGAACTGGCATGAGCAAGCTGATGATTCTGCGACGCATTGTAGTGGAAAACGCCAACGCCATTGCCGGGCACACCTACGGCTTCCCTGCTATCAGTCATTTTCTCGGCTTTACCCATGCGTTGTCGCGCCAGTTGCAGGCATCTCACGGTTTGAGGCTGGAAGGCTGCGGCGTGGTGTGCCATCAGCATCAGGTTCACGCTTATGGCAACGGCTGGAACCGCAGCTTTGCGCTGACGCGTAACCCGCTGACCAAAGAGGAAAAAACCGCCGCTTTTAACGAAGAGGGGCGAATGCACCTCACCGTGTCGCTGCTTATCGAATGTCACGGCATGTTGCCCGGTGAAGACGGGCGCGAAGCGCTTCGCCAGCAAGTGCAGCAACAGGTACAACAGCAGCGGCTGGCGGGCGGGCTGATTGTGGATATCGAACAGGTGAGCTTCCATGACATCCCCGCTAATAGCGCAGACACCCGCGGCCTGATGCGTCGTTTACTGCCGGGCTTTGTGTTGCTGGACCGCACCCCACTGTTATCGTCGCATCTTGAAACCCGGCAACAGGCTGACGCGCAGGCGGACATGCTGGATGCCTGGCTCGATTTTGCTGCCCTGAAATATCAGGCGGTGCGATCTTCTGATGATGCGGTGAGCTGGCAGCCGTTGCCAAAACCGCAAGGCGGCTATCTGGTGCCGCTGATGACCGGCTACCGCGCCATTTCGCCGTTGTATGCCCCCGGCGAGGTGGAGAAAACCCGTGACCCGTCCACCCACTTCTGTTTTGCCGAAGCCATTTACGGCGTTGGCGAGTGGCGCGGTGCACACCGCATTGACGACATCAACCGTATTTTCTGGCGTTACCTCTATCAACGCGACAATCAACACCACACCTACCGCTGCCTGCAAGCCGCAGACGAGCTGGACAATGCGGCGGATGATTACCCGGAACTTGAATTCAACTACTGAGACAAGGATTGAAACCATGGCAAAAGCAGCAACCACCTTGAAAACCGCATCGGTACTGGCGTTTGAGCGCAAACTGGCGAATTCCGATGCGTTGATGTTGGCGGGCAACTGGCAGCAGGAAAACTGGCAGCCGGTGGTGATTCAGGAAAAATCGGTACGCGGCACCATCTCCAACCGGTTAAAAAACGCCATTAGCAGTGACCCGGCTAAACTGGATGCCGAAATTCAAAAAGCCAACCTGCAAACGGTGGATGTGGCAGCGCTGCCGTTTGATGCCGACACGCTGAAAGTGGCCTTCACCCTGCGGGTGCTGGGTAACCTGGCGCTGCCGTCGGTTTGTAACGATCAGGATTACCAGCAGGCGCTGACGGAACTGATTAATGGCTACGCCCGCGAGCAGGGCTTTGGTGTGCTGGCGGCACGTTACGCTGAGAACATCGCCAGTGGTCGTTTTTTGTGGCGCAACCGTATCGGTGCAGAAGCGGTGCAGGTGGTGGTGACGCAACCGCACAACGATAAGCGCTGGGCATTCAACGGCGAAGACTACTCGCTGCGCCAGTTTAGCCAACCTTCAGGCGCACTGGCCGAACTGGCCCACGCCATTGAGCAGGCGCTGGCGGGCAGCGGTTCGGCGTTTTTCCGTGTGGAAGCGCAGGTGAAACTGGGCAACGGGCAGGAAGTATTCCCTTCGCAGGAGCTGGTGCTGGATGAGCGGGCCCGCAACGGCAAGAGCAAAATTCTGTATCAGGTTAACGGCGTGGCGGCGATGCACTCCCAGAAAATCGGCAATGCGCTGCGCACAGTGGATGACTGGCACCCGGAAGCGGCAGAAACCGGGCCTATTGCGGTTGAACCCTATGGTTCTGTCACCAGTCGTGGCCGTGCGTATCGCCAGCCGAAAGATAAGATGGATTTTTACACCCTGCTGGATAACTGGGTGATCAAGGGCAATGTGCCAGACGTGGCGCAGCAGCACTACGTGATCGCCACACTGATTCGCGGCGGGGTGTTTGGCGAAAAAGGCGAGTAACCCTATGGATCACTATATCGAGATTCGGGTGTTGCCCGACCTGGAGTTCAGCGCGGTGCAGTTGCTAAGCGCGCTGTTCGCCAAGCTGCACCGGGCGCTGGGGCAGCAAGCGACGGGTGCCATTGGTGTGAGCTTCCCGGATGTGGGCAAAACGCTGGGGGAACGGCTGCGGTTGCACGGCAGCGAGCAGGCACTGACGGCACTGGAACAAACCGGCTGGCGCACAGGGCTGCGCGACTATAGCACCATCACCGAGGCGCTGCCGGTGCCAACTGGTGCGCAGTACCGCACCGTGCGCCGTGTGCAGGTGAAAAGCAGCGCTGAGCGCCTGCGCCGCCGGGCGGTGAGCAAAGGCCGAATGACCGCGGATGAAGCCGCTGCCCGCATTCCCTATGCGGTGGAAAAACGCACCTCGCTGCCGTATCTGCCGCTGCGTAGCCTTTCCAGTGGACAAACGTTTTTGCTGTTTGTCGAGCACGGCCCGCTGCAGGACAAACCGGTCGTCGGTACCTTCTCCAGCTACGGCTTAAGCGCGACCGCCACCATCCCGTGGTTTTGACCCTTTTTTTGCGGCCAGTTGTAACATATTGATTTTTAATACCGCAATCTGGCCGCCAGAAAAAAGGGTTTTCCCGGTAAAACGGCGATTTTTCTTTAACAATCAGGCGATAAGCGATTATTCGCTACAGTTCACTGCCGTGTAGGCAGCTTAGAAAGTTAGCCGCACAGCCTGGGTGTTGATTTTTTGGTTCACTGCCGAGTAGGCAGCTTAGAAAAGTTTCAAACATGTTGTCGGCTGCGTAATCATGTTCACTGCCGAGTAGGCAGCTTAGAAAACATTTCCACCTGCGTCATGAAAAAATGCATTGTTCACTGCCGAGTAGGCAGCTTAGAAAGCGAGGCGCGAAATCATGACCAGCAGTGACACCGTTCACTGCCGAGTAGGCAGCTTAGAAACAGTTCTGCATCCTGACCCCCTTGCGATTTACGTTCACTGCCGAGTAGGCAGCTTAGAAAAGAGCGGCCCGATACACCTGCCATTCAGTCCCGTTCACTGCCGAGTAGGCAGCTTAGAAAGCTCACCCCGAAATCGACATGAGCAAGAAGGCGTTCACTGCCGAGTAGGCAGCTTAGAAAGTTCACAGTGTTTCCCTGTTCCCAGATGGTCTGTTCACTGCCGAGTAGGCAGCTTAGAAACAGTTCTGCATCCTGACCCCCTTGCGATTTACGTTCACTGCCGAGTAGGCAGCTTAGAAATGGCAGAAGAAAAGCGCATTGCTGATGAGCAGGTTCACTGCCGAGTAGGCAGCTTAGAAAGAGAGTAGACAACCAGGATGAACACCAACAACGTTCACTGCCGTACAGGCAGAGGTTGACGGGGTTACTGGCGTGAAAACTACGCTGAGGTGGGCGACTTCGCCGGATGCACGGCATGGATGCCGTGCAAGCCCATTCCGCGTAAGGAACGCGTAATGGGCGGTCCGAACAGCGAAGGCGAACGCCGAAGGCACCGCGTCAGCGGCGTAGTTTAGCCATCAAGCCAGAGGTCAAGGAGAGGTGGCGCTTGCACCTCTCCTTGTCGTGCGTGCGATGATGTGGCAAAGAAGCGACACGGTTTATCCCGCACGAAACCACTCACTTGCCTGATATATATCGCTAATCAATAACAAAACCCCCCGCTGTTTTTCAACAGCCCCATTCCTGCACAGGAATAAAAAAATCCCCCAACTGTTACCAGCTGGGGGAAAGGGCGTAAAAAAGTGAAAGGAATAACTTACTGTACGGCGGCGAAGGCAGCAGCGACGCGCTGTACGTTGTGATGGTTTAACCCGGCGATGCAGACACGGCCGCTGGCGATGAGATACACACCGAACTCTTCGCGCAGGCGGTCTACCTGTGCGGCGCTAAAGCCGGTGTAGCTGAACATGCCGCGTTGGGTCAGCAGGTAGTCAAAGTTACGCTCCGGCAGCGCTTTTTTCAGTTCGTTCACCAGCATCTGGCGCATTTCATGAATACGCAGGCGCATCGCTTCCACTTCTGCGTGCCAGCTGGCGTTGAGGGTGCTGTCGTTCAGTACGCGTGATACCACCTGTGCGCCGAAGTTCGGCGGGCTGGAGTAGTTGCGGCGCACGGTGGCTTTCAACTGCCCCAGTACGCGGCTGGCGGCGTCCTGGTCTTCACACACGACGGACAAGCCGCCGACGCGCTCGCCATACAGCGAGAAGATTTTAGAAAACGAGTTGCTGACCAGTGCTGGCAGGCCCGCACTGGCGATGGCGCGAATGGCGTAGGCATCGTCGTCCATGCCGCCGCCAAAGCCCTGATAGGCGATATCCAGAAACGGCACCAGCTCGCCTTTGATCAGCACTTCGATGACGCGGTCCCACTCGGCGTGGGTCAGGTCTGAGCCGGTCGGGTTGTGGCAGCAGGGGTGCAGCAGCACGATGCTGCGCGGTGGCAGCTGTTTCAGCGCGCTGATCATCCCTTCTACGTTGACGCCCAGCGTGTCAGCATCAAAGTACGGGTAGGTATGCACCTGAAAACCGGCACCGGAGAAAATGGCGATGTGGTTTTCCCAGGTCGGGTCGCTGACCCAGACTTCGGAGTCCGGGAAATAGCGTTTGAGGAAATCGGCCCCCACTTTCAGCGCGCCGGAGCCGCCCAGGGTCTGGATGGTGGCGACACGCTGGGCGGTCAGCGCCGGGTGGTGCTCGCCGAACAGCAGCGTTTGTACCGCGCTGCGGTAAGCGGCCAGACCTTCCATTGGCAGGTAAACCGAGGCGTGTTGCGGCTCTGCCTGCAACTGGGTTTCTGCGGCGTTGACCGCCTGCAACTGAGGAATGACGCCTTGACCGTCGTAATACAACCCGATACTGAGGTTGACTTTATCAGTACGGGGATCCTGCTTGAATTTTTCCATCAGGGACAGGATAGGGTCGCCAGCATAGGCGTCGACATTCTGGAACACGTTGGTCACTCTCCTCAGGTATAAAAAGTCAGGCTGTTCGCTAGGCGATATAACGGCCGGGGCGATGATTCATGGCAATAATCAGATTCAGCGCCGCCGCCCCGCATACCGATGCGATCAGCATGGGTATGCTTACCACGAACAGGGAAGCCAGCACAATGGTCACGTCTACCGCCATTTGGAATTTTCCGGCGCGGATTCCACTTTTATCCTGTAAATAGAGCGCCAGAATATTCACTCCACCCAGACTGGCGCGGTGGCGAAACAGTACGATAAACCCCAGCCCCATGATCAGGTTGCCAAACAGCGTGGCGTAAACCGGTTGCAGGTGGTCAAAGTGGATGAAGAGCGGGTGCAGGTCGGAAAACAGCGAGACCATCGCCACCGCGCAGAAGGTTTTAACGGTAAATGCCCAGCCCATGCGCCGAATAGCGAGATAATAAAACGGCAGATTCAGCAGGAAGAACGCGGTGCCGAACGAGATATGGGTCGCGTAGTGCAACAGAAAAGCCATGCCAGCCGTGCCGCCGGTGAGCGCGTCCGCCTGACGCAGCAGAATCACCCCGAAAGACACCATTAGGGTGCCGATAAGTAGCGCCAGAATGTCTTCCAGCAGCGTGTGTGAAACGGGTTGTGGTGTAATGACGTTATCCATGAAAACGTGCCTGATAAAAGAAGGAATACCTGTCTTTTCAAGCAAAAAGCACACCAGATGGTGTGGCGTATGTCGCCTAAGGTTGCTTTTTCACGCTGTAATCACGTTAACGTATTGAAAGCATTAAACGAAAAATTTTACACGTATCGTGCGTAATTGTTTTTATTTTTGTGGATATCGTGCAATTTATGGTGTGATGATGCAGGAGGTATGCCGTCCTGCACCATAATGAAGCACAACGTGCACTGAATCAGAGCGCTGAGGCGGCCGGAGCCATTAACCCATTCTCTTTCAGGCGGTTGAGCACCACGGAGGTTTTCAGGTGCGCCACGCTTTTATTACGCGCCAGAATTTCGCTGATGAGCGCGCTCAGGCCGTGCAAATCCGCGACCGCCACTTTGAGCATGTAATCGGCGTCACCGGTGGTTTTGTAGGCATCGATAATGGCGTCCACTTCGCCGAGCATCTGGTGGAAGCTCTCGACACATTCCTGCGTGTGATTGATGAGCCGCACTTCAATCAGGCTCATGACTTCCAGCCCAACCGCATCGGGAGCCAGCCGGGCGTGATAGCCGAGAATCAGTTGCGCCTGTTCGAGGGCGATACGACGACGGGAGCACTGTGAGGCAGACAACCCAACCAGATCGCTGAGCTCCTGATTAGTCAGGCGTCCGTTTGCCTGCAGCAATGTGAGGATCTTCAAATCAAAATCATCAATGTTGTACATAACCCTGCCTTGCCAGAAGCATAAAGCCTACAGACTATCAGCTTTTTTCCCTTCCGGAAGTTCGTTGTTTGACATCTTATGCCGCCAGCACGTTTTTCCGGCTAAGCGTTTGCACCATTCTGGTTCGTTGTTGTGTATGGCTACCCAGTATTTTGTTGGTTATATGCGATTTTTGCCTGTTTTTTGCGCTAAATAAACGCAACAGCCGTTTTGTTGCGAGAAGTGTGAATAAGTGATTTTTTCCAAATTGATTCAGTTTGTTAAGTACCTTAAACACGCCTTGCGGGTAAACGGTGTGGGGGTTGGCCTGATAATTGCTGCTTGTGTGACGACAGCGATAACAATTAACCCATTTTCTGGGAGACAGGGTGATGAACACACAACAAGACAGCCAACTGAAACGCGGGCTGAAGAACCGTCATATCCAGCTGATTGCGTTGGGTGGGGCGGTCGGGACCGGCTTGTTTCTTGGCATTGCACAGACGATTCGTATGGCGGGGCCGTCGGTGCTGCTGGGGTACGCCATTGCGGGCGTGATTGCTTTTTTTATTATGCGTCAGTTGGGGGAAATGGTGGTGGAAGAGCCGGTAGCCGGTTCGTTTAGCCATTTCGCTAACCACTACTGGGGGCATTTTGCCGGGTTTATGTCCGGCTGGAATTACTGGGTGCTGTATGTGCTGGTAAGCATGGCGGAACTGAGCGCTGTGGGTATCTATATTCAGTATTGGTGGCCGGGTGTGCCGACCTGGGTTTCGGCGGCGGTGTTTTTTGTCGCGATTAATGCCATCAACCTGAGCACAGTGAAGGTCTACGGCGAGCTGGAGTTTTGGTTTTCCATCATCAAAGTGGCGGCGATTATCGGCATGATCGTGTTTGGTGGTTATCTGCTGTTGAGCGGTACGGGCGGGCCGGATGCCAGTGTCGCCAACCTGTGGCAGCACGGTGGCTTCTTCCCGAACGGTGTCAGCGGCATGGTGATGGCGATGGCGGTGATCATGTTTTCCTTCGGTGGGCTGGAGCTGGTGGGGATCACCGCCGCCGAAGCGGACGACCCGCAACGCAGTATTCCACGTGCCACCAATCAGGTGATTTACCGCATCCTGCTGTTTTATGTGGGGGCGCTGGCGGTACTGCTGTCGCTGTATCCGTGGCAGAAAGTGGTGGAAGGCGGCAGCCCGTTCGTGCTGATTTTCCACGCGCTGGATAGCAATCTGGTGGCGAATGTGCTGAATCTGGTGGTGCTCTCCGCCGCGTTGTCGGTGTACAACAGCTGCGTGTACTGCAATAGCCGCATGCTGTTCGGGCTGGCGCAGCAGGGTAACGCGCCGCGTGTGCTGCTTTCGGTCAACCGTCGTGGTATTCCGCTGGTGTCATTGGGGGTATCGGCGCTGGCGACGGCGTTGTGCGTGCTGCTCAACTACCTGATGCCGGGCAAAGCGTTTGAGCTGCTGATGGCGCTGGTGGTGTCTGCACTGGTGATCAACTGGGCGATGATCAGCATTACCCATTTGAAATTCCGTCAGGCAAAACAGCGTGCGCATCAGGAAACCCGCTTCAAAAGCCTGGGCTACCCGCTGACCAACATTCTGTGCCTGCTGTTTCTGGCCGGGATTCTGGTGATCATGGCAATGACGCCGGGCATTCAGATTTCCGTGTGGCTGATTCCGTTCTGGCTGCTGGCGCTGGGGGCAGGTTATGCCATCAAACAGCGTAAAAAGGCGGTAGCGGTGTTGACGGTGGAGTAGTGTTTTTGGGCTGTTGGTAAATAGCAAGGATTTTGCTGCGGCCTGATTTATGTTGGGGGCGGTGGGTGGTTTCGTGCGGGATAGGCCGTGTCGCCTCTTTGCCACATCATCGCACGCACGACAAGGAGAGGTGCAAGCGCCACCTCTCCTTGACCTCTGGCTTGATGGCTAAACTACGCCGCTGACGCGGTGCCTTCGGCGTTCGCCTTCGCTATTCGGACCGCCCATTACGCGGTTACTCGCCCCATCCCTGGGGCTTGCCCTGCGGGCCAGCGTAAACGCTGTTCAAAAACGCTCCCGGCGTTTTTGTCCCACGCGGAATGGGCTTGCACGGCATCCATGCCGTGCATCCGGCGAAGTCGCCCACCTCAGCGTAGTTTTAACGCCAGTAACCCCGTCAACCGCTGCCTGCACGGCAGTTCACGTGCGCTGGTCATCGGCATCAGCGTGACTCCTTTTCTAAGCTGCCTACACGGCAGTGAACATTGCCCCCTGACCCGTATGACGGGCAGCGACTTTCTAAGCTGCCTATGCGGCAGTTCACCACGAAAACATCCGCAACGCGGTGCGTGCATGTTTCTAAGCTGCCTATGCGGCAGTTCACCGCCAATCTGGTGTTACCGGCGCTCCCGTGACTTTCTAAGCTGCCTACACGGCAGTGAACTGGCGTATGCCATCGGCCTGAAACCCGAAGAGTTTCTAAGCTGCCTACACGGCAGTGAACGCCCAGGCAATGTCACCGTGGCTGGCATTTTTTTTCTAAGCTGCCTACACGGCAGTGAACCGACAAAAGGCTCTGCGCTACGTCACAATAACTTTCTAAGCTGCCTACACGGCAGTGAACAATTGGGGTGGGAAATCGTTGCTGATTATCGCTTTCTAAGCTGCCTACACGGCAGTGAACTCAGCCAGTGCGCCAGAAAAATGGCGGGATGGTTTCTAAGCTGCCTACACGGCAGTGAACATTTACAGGGAGAACAAGACTTTTGGTAAGCATTTCTAAGCTGCCTACACGGCAGTGAACCTTCCCGACTACAAAACCGTAGAGATGACGGTGTTTCTAAGCTGCCTACACGGCAGTGAACAACCACTAGAGAATCCAGCCACGCCGATCAGTTTTCTAAGCTGCCTACACGGCAGTGAACATTTCAACGTGCAGATCACGCGAGAGTGGCCGTTTCTAAGCTGCCTACACGGCAGTGAACTGCTCCGGCAAAGCCTCTTACCTGGATTTACATTTCTAAGCTGCCTACACGGCAGTGAACCTGATAATACAGAAGAAATTAAGTTTCCTGCTTTTCTAAGCTGCCTACACGGCAGTGAACTCTCCAGTGGCGCAGCAGGTATCAGTTGTTCATTTCTAAGCTGCCTACACGGCAGTGAACAGTTACATCCAGAGTGCTCGATTTCAGCGTTCTTTCTAAGCTGCCTACACGGCAGTGAACTCTCATCAACCATCAACGCCATTATCTGCTCCTTTCTAAGCTGCCTACACGGCAGTGAACTCGTTCATGAACGACTACTGGGTCGGCAACATTTTCTAAGCTGCCTACACGGCAGTGAACATAGCAAAGCTGTTAGCGTTACCGTTCGGCGTTTTCTAAGCTGCCTACACGGCAGTGAACAGTAGCAATTTATCGCTTATGGCTTGATGTTGAAAGGGAAAGTCGTGTTTTTGGTCGTGAAACCCTTTTTTAAAACCCACCTTTGTCATCATTGAAAATCAACGAGTTATAACGGGGCGAAAAAAAAGGGTCAACGTCGATATTGGTGAATATGGCGTGCTACAGTGACGTTTTTGCCAGACAGGCGTGACGTGCAGGGAAATTTCATGAAAAAACGGTTCTCATTGATGTTGTTATTGGGGCTGGCCGGTAGTGCCAGCGCGGCTTCTCATCTTGATCAGGTTCAGGAACGTGGGGTGCTGAAGGTCTGTACCACCGGGGACTATAAGCCGTATACCTCGCTGCGGGCGGATGGCAGTTACGAAGGTATCGATATTGCGATGGCGCAGTCGCTGGCGAAAAGCCTGGGCGTGAAGGTGGAGTGGGTGAAAACCAGCTGGAAAACCCTGATGCCAGATTTTCAGTCCGACCAGTGCGATATCGCCATGGGCGGGATTTCTGTCACGCTGGAGCGCCAGAAGAAGGCCTTTTTCTCGAATACGCTGGATGTGGATGGCAAGATCCCGCTGGTGCGCTGTGACGACAAGGACAAATACCAGACGGTAGCGCAGATTAATCAGCCTTCGGTGCGGGTTATCGAACCGGCGGGGGGCACCAACGAGGCGTTTGTGCATGTCCATTTGCCGAATGCCCATCTGGCGTTGCACGACAATGTGACCATCTTCCAGCAACTGGTGGACAAGCAGGCGGATGTGATGATTACCGATGCGTCCGAAGCGTTGTACCAGCAAAAGCGTTATCCGCAACTGTGCGCCGTTAATCCCGCTTCACCGATGCAGTATGGCGAGAAAGCCTACATGCTGCCGCGTGACGACATGAGCTGGAAGTTATATGTGGACCAATGGCTGCACTTGTCTAAATCAACGGGTGAATATCGGAATATCATTTCTGAATGGTTGGGTAAGGCAGAATAAAAGTTTGTGAATTTTGTGTGATGTAACGTAAATCTATATTATTTATCGTGCTTTTCGGGATAATAACCCGCCATTGCGCACCAAAAGATCGTTTTTGCTTATCTTTTGGTGCTTTTTTTCATTCAATTTCTTTGATTGATATCGGCAAATTAACCCGGTTTTAACAGACTGCTAACGGCGCTATCCTGCTTCACATCGAAGGCGAACAAGTCTTCCCGACCCGAATAATGTGAAGAGGCTTATCATGAAATCAATCAAAACTGTTGTTGCAGCTGCTGTTCTGGCGACTATCTCTTTCGGTTCTATGGCAGCGACTGAAGTTCAGTCAGCGCAGAGCCGTGACATCGGGACCGTGTCTGTTACCGGTCGTACCCTGGATGATGTACAGCATCAGCTGTCAGTAAAAGCAGATGCCGCCGGTGCCAAATCTTTCCGCATCATCTCTGCGACCGGTGATGACCAGATGCGTGCGGTTGCCGAACTGTATAACTAATCACTCGCTTGTGCGTGGCGGATGTTCCACGGCTGACGCGCCATGAGTAAACGGTTCAGTATGATGTGAGAAAGCCCGAACCCAGGTTCATCCAGGGTTCGGGCTTTTTGCATAGCAGCGGATTAGTGCTGATCAAATAGTGCTGATCAAATAGTACTGATCGGGGATAGTGCTGATCAGGAAAGGCGGTGAGCCGATGTACTAACCGATGTACTCCAGTTGAGTACGGGCGGTCAGACGGGTGATCAGCTCATAGGCGCTGATGCCGTTGTAGGCCGCGACGTTTTCTACCGGTAGCGGGCCGCCCCATAAAATCACTTCATCACCCACCTTGTCTTTTGCGTCCGGCCCCAGGTCGACAGTGAGCATATCCATCGAAACCCGACCAGAGAGCGGGACTTCACGGCCATTTACCCACACCGGTGTACCGTTTTTGGCATCACGCGGATAGCCGTCGCCGTAGCCGATGGCGACCACCCCAAGGCGGGTGTCACGTGGGCTGACCCAGTTGCTGCCGTATCCCACCGGTTCACCGGCGTGG
The DNA here is from genome assembly GCF_019464615.1 of Dickeya ananatis. Lineage (NCBI taxonomy): Bacteria > Pseudomonadati > Pseudomonadota > Gammaproteobacteria > Enterobacterales > Pectobacteriaceae > Dickeya > Dickeya ananatis. Next base: position 328,306 of record NZ_CP040816.1, read on the forward strand.
TGTTCGCGTACTGCAATCAGCCGTGAGGTCAATGTCATCGCGGGTTTAAGCTGCCACTGGCTGGCATTGCCTTGCGCCAGCGGTGAAATACCGTACTGGATAATGCCGGGGCGGATTTGATCCCGGTGCGCCTGTGGCCACAGCAGGATACCGCCGGAGGCGGCGATGGACTGACGGCCCGGCTTGCCTTGTACAAAGGCATCAAAGCAGTCGAGCTGGCGTTGGGTGGTATCGGCCTGAGGTTCATCGGCGCGGCAAAAGTGACTCATGATGTTCACTGGCTGCACCACGTTAGTGCAGGCGCACAGTCGGGTATAAAACGCGTCGGCGTGTTCCGGTAATACGCCAAGACGGTGCATGCCGGTGTCGAGCTTCATCCAGACCGTCAGCGGGTGTGGCAGGTGCGCCTGTTCCAGCGCTGCTAACTGCTCTTCACAGTGTACCGCGGTTTCCAACTGGTGTTCGGCCAGCAACGGTAACTCGTCAGCGTCAAAGAAGCCTTCCAGCAGCAGGATAGGTTTGGTGATACCGGCGGCGCGCAGTACCAGCGCTTCGCTAAGGCGGGAAACGCCGTAACCGTCAGCGTCGGAAAAGGCGCGGGCGGCTTCCAGTGCGCCGTGCCCGTAAGCGTTGGCTTTGACGATGGCGATCAATCGGCTTTGTGGTGCCATCTGTCGGATACGTTGCAGATTGTGGCGCAAAGCCTGACGATCAATGACGGCAGTTGCCGTTTTCATGCTAAGTCCTTAGTGCGTTTATTCGTCATCATATTTATTCATCATCGTATTGTGGTCCGGCGTAATTGTCGAAACGTGACCACTGCCCGTTAAAGGTCAGGCGAACGGTACCGATCGGCCCGTTACGCTGCTTACCTATAATAATTTCCGCGATGCCTTTCAAATCGCTGTTTTCGTGATAAACCTCGTCACGATAGATAAACATGATCAGGTCAGCGTCCTGCTCGATGGAGCCGGATTCACGCAAGTCGGAGTTAACCGGGCGTTTATCTGCCCGCTGCTCCAGACTACGGTTGAGCTGCGACAGCGCGATGACCGGTACTTGCAATTCTTTTGCCAACGCTTTGAGTGAACGGGAAATTTCGGCAATCTCCAGCGTTCGGTTGTCCGACAAGGAAGGAACCCGCATCAATTGCAGGTAGTCGATCATGATAAGGCTCAGGCCATCGTGTTCGCGGAATACCCGGCGGGCGCGGGAGCGTACTTCGGTAGGGGTCAGGCCGGACGAGTCATCGATGTACATGTTGCGTTTTTCCAGCAGCAACCCCATGGTGCTGGAAATGCGCGCCCAGTCCTCGTCGTCGAGCTGGCCGGTACGAATGCGGGTTTGGTCGACGCGCGACAGCGAGGCCAGCATACGCATCATGATCTGTTCGCCGGGCATCTCCAGGCTGAAGATCAGTACCGGCTTTTCCTGTGTCATGGCGGCGTTTTCACACAGGTTCATGGCGAAGGTGGTTTTCCCCATGGAAGGACGTGCCGCCACGATAATCAGGTCTGATTTCTGCAACCCGGCGGTTTTTTTGTCCAGGTCCTGATAACCGCTGGAAACACCGGTGACGCCGTCGTGCGGGCGCTGATAAAGCTGCTCGATGCGCGACACGGTATCTTCCAGAATGCGGTCGATACTTTTGGGGCCTTCATCTTTACTGGCGCGGTTTTCCGCGATTTGAAACACGCGCGATTCGGCCAGATCAAGCAGTTCTTCGCTGCTGCGGCCTTGCGGATCATAGCCCGCGTCGGCGATTTCGTTGGCGACGGCAATCATTTCTCGCACCACCGCACGTTCACGTACGATGTCGGCGTAAGCGCCGATATTCGCCGCGCTGGGGGTGTTTTTCGCCATTTCCGCCAGGTAGGCGAACCCGCCTGCGGATTCCAGCTCACCTTTTTGCTCCAGTGACTCTGACAGGGTGATCAGGTCAATGGGCTTGCTCATCTCCAGCAGGCGCTGCATCTCGTTGAAGATGAGCCGATGGGCGCGGTTGAAAAAGTCGTTGGTACTGACGCGCTCGGCAACGTTGTCCCAACGCTCGTTATCGAGCATCAACCCCCCTAGCACCGACTGTTCCGCTTCGATGGAATGGGGCGGAAGTTTTAGCCCTTCTACCTGACGGTCGCGGGATTCTGCCGGTTTAGTTGGTTTTTTTTCTGCCATGAAACGCGTTCTTTACGGGTTGATTTAGCTTAAGGTGTGGGAGCATTGTATATCCTAAATACAGAATGACATATCGTCCGATGATATCTGCGGGCACACACGAGTAGAGCGAGGAGATTCATCATGGCTAAACGTATTCAGTTCAGCGACCACGGCGGGCCGGGGGTGCTGGAGTATGTGGATTACACACCGCGCGAGCCGGGTCTTAATGAGGTTCAGGTGGAAAACCACGCCATCGGCATCAACTTCATTGATACCTACTTTCGTGCCGGGTTGTACTCACCGCCGTCGTTCCCCTCGGGATTGGGGACTGAAGCGGCTGGCGTGGTGGTGAAAGCCGGGGCGAGCGTCACACACCTGAAGGTGGGCGATCGTGTGGTGTATGCCCAGTCGGCATTGGGGGCGTATAGCGAGCGGCATAACGTACCGGCGGACAAAGTCGCGTTGTTGCCGGATAACATCAGCTTCGAGCAGGCGGCGGCGTCATTCCTGAAAGGATTGACCGTGCATTACCTGCTGCGTCAGACCTATGAAGTGAAACCGGGTGAGGTGTTTTTATTCCACGCTGCAGCAGGCGGCGTTGGGCTTATCGCCTGTCAGTGGGCGAAAGCCCTGGGCGCGAAATTAATCGGTACCGTCGGTTCTGACGAGAAGGCGGAACTGGCAAAACAGGCAGGGGCCTGGGCCACCATCAATTATCGCCGGGAAGATATCGTCCAGCGGGTGCTGGAATTAACGCACGAAGAGAAAGTGTCGGTGGTGTATGACTCGGTCGGTAAAGACACCTGGGAGGCTTCGCTGAACTGTCTGAAACGGCGCGGGTTAATGGTGAGCTTCGGCAACGCGTCCGGTCCGGTGACTGGGGTTAATCTCGGTATCCTCAACCAGAAAGGGTCGCTGTATGTCACCCGTCCGTCGCTGTTTAGCTATATCACCAACCGCGAGGAACTGGAGCTCGCCAGCCGTGAGCTGTTTGGGCTGATTGCCAGCGGTGCCATCAATGTGACGGTGCCGGAAAGCCAGAAATTCGCGCTGGAAGATGCGCAGTCCGCACACCGTGCGCTGGAAAGTCGCACGACGCAAGGCTCATGCCTGTTGATTCCGGGTTACAGCGCGTAATCAGCGCGCTGTGGCAGGTCGCGGTACTTCCCCTGGCGTGTGAGGGCATAGACGTTTGAGCGTGTCAGGGGGGATTGAGCAGGTATTGCGATTCAGGCAGGACAAACACCGGCCCGGTAAGAGCCGGTGTTTGTGCACAGACAGTAAACGCCATAAGGCTAATTTCATCAGCTGTATGTAGGGTACAGCACGGTGATCGTCACGAAAGTGCCACTGAGCGGCTATTATTTTCCTGACGACGATGAAATCGTGTCGCTGGCTTTTCCCTGAGTTATCGGGAAGACGCAGACAATACTCAGTATGCTAGCAGTTGCGGTGAGGAAAAAATATTTGCTGGCGCACAGTTTTGTATTCCCTGCGTTTTTATCTGCAAAACGTCTATTCTGGTGTCTCTTTCTGTGTGTCGTTACCAGTCACCGCCGCCTCTGCGATAGCGCGAGTCATATTTTTTCCGATACCGGTCATAGGGTGTACTGGCAGCATCTGACCCTTGATATCGACGCCACAGCCATACCACCACGATGGCCAGCAGCAGCCACGGCAGGACTTTTATCGCCATCGTAAACAGCCCGGCAATCAGCATCACAATGGCAGCGGCAATCAGCGCCACCATGACGCCCAGTAGTGACACGCCGGTGACCACCAGCATGATAAAAAAACCCATAACGAAGAAAATCTCTAACATGGTGTGCTCCTTGGCCATTGAATCACGTCGTGCGCAGGAACCGCCGCATTCTGCGCGTGATGACGTATACAGCCAGAGTATTACAAGAAGCATGCCAGAATGGGTTTCTGGTAACGTATTGATTTATAATGAGGTGGTAAGAAGAGGGAAATAGACTGTTGGTCAAAAAGACCAACAGTTGGTTTTTTTTAGGCGATATTGACCAGTGATAACGCGTGTTCCACTACCGATGCATCCGCACCCGGTTTATGGGCATTTTCACTCAGATAACGCCGCCACTGGCGCGCACCGGGTATGCCCTGAAACAGACCGAGCATGTGCCGGGTGATATGGCCCAGTGTAGCTCCGCCAGAAAGTTCGCGTTCGATATACGGGTACATTGCCTGCACCACGGCCGCCTGATTCGGCACCACACTGGTGGCGTCAAACAGATCGCGGTCAACCTGCGCCAGCATTCCGGGGTTTTGGTAGGCTTCCCGGCCCACCATCACGCCATCCACGTGTTCCAGGTGCTGTTTCGCCTCCGCCAGCGTTTTGATGCCGCCGTTAATCGCCAGCGTCAGCGAGGGGAAATCGCGTTTAAGTTGGTAGACCCGTGGGTAATCCAGCGGCGGGATTTCGCGGTTTTCCTTCGGGCTTAAGCCAGAAAGCCAGGCTTTACGGGCATGCACGATAAAGGTGTCGCAGCCACCCTGTTCGGACACGGTGCGGATGAAATCGCATAAAAATTCGTAGCTGTCCTGATCGTCGATACCGATACGGGTTTTCACCGTGACCGGAATGCTGACGCGCTCGCGCATTGCTTTAACGCAGTCCGCCACGAGCTGTGCTTCCGCCATCAGGCAGGCACCGAAACGGCCATTTTGCACGCGGTCGGACGGGCAGCCGACATTGAGGTTGATTTCGTCATAGCCGCGTTGTTCCGCCAGTACCGCGCACTGTGCCAGTGCTGTCGGGTCGCTGCCGCCAAGCTGCAACGCCAACGGATGTTCTTCGTCGCTATAGGCCAGATAATCGCCCTTGCCGTGCAAAATCGCACCGGTGGTCACCATCTCGGTGTACAGCAACGCGTTATGGCTCAGTAACCGGTGAAAGTAGCGGCAATGGCGGTCAGTCCAGTCCAACATCGGGGCGACGCTAAAGCGGCCACGCCAGACAGTCTGGGACACGCCAGAAACGAGAGCGGTTGGGGCTGGACTACTCATTACGATACAAACTCACTGCCTGACAGAAAACGAAGGGGCGTCATAGTAGCGTGATTTATCGACTTTGGGGAGGTCGGCGGCGGATTTTGCGTTTCTGGTGTGGTTGCAATAGACTGATGTTGCAACTGCAACGAATCTGGAGGGGTTATGACCACGCTGTTTACACCGACCGTCCGTGTACTTGAGTACGAGGGGATCTTAGCCGCTCTGTCCCTGTCGTCCTCGCTGGTGCGGGCACATGAACAAATCAGTGAAGGTTTGCCGGTCAGTATCATCCGCGACGCCGCTAATAAGACGCAATTGGATGAGAGTTACTTGTTGCGGCTGATTGGCGTCGATCGCAGCACCTACCATCGTCGACTCAAGCACCCGGAGAAAACCTGGTCGGTGGAGCAGGGGGCGCGGATTTATGCCAGTGTCCGTGTACTGGATGCCGCCGCCCGGCTGTTCGATCATGATTACGTCAAAGCCGTTGACTGGCTGAATCAACCGGCTAAAGCGTTGGGAGGGCAATCACCGGCCGCGATGCTGAAAACCCCGGCAGGCACAGAAGCAGTGCTGGATCTGATTGGCCGTATCGGCCACGGCGTGATCAGCTGATGGCAACGTTTTACCGGTTGGTAAAGCAGACATTTGTGGCGCAGGCGTTTGATGGTGCGGGCGCGAAACTTTACGGCGGGCGCTGGAACAGCAAAGGCGTTCCCTGCGTCTATCTGGGCGGCACCATCGCGCTGTGCCTGCTAGAGACGCTGGTGCATCTGAGGGATGTGGCTATGTTGCCTGCGTTCTCTCTGCTATCAGTGGAAGTGCCCGATACGCTGGTGATGGAATTAAGCCGAGATGCCTTACCCGATGACTGGCGGCAGGATCCTCCACCAGATGCTACCCGGCAGATCGGCGATGAATGGCTGGCGTCGCGCGTCAGTTTGGTGCTGAAGGTGCCGAGCACGCTGACCGGTGAATGGAACGCGTTATTCAACCCTGAACACCCAAAGGCGCAGCAGGTACTGTCTACCTTGCAGGTGGTGCCGTTTCATTTTGATTCCCGCCTGCTCTAGCGGCAGTACTCCTTTATTGCCCCGTTATTCTTGTTCCTTCTTCTTCCTGATGGCCGCCCATCACGCCTGTACATCAATATACAGCGCGTCGTAACGCCAGTACTCGCAGTCACAGTCGATAATACGGTCATGCTGATCCCGGTTGATCCGGGTGATAAACAGCGACGGGCTGCCGGGGGCGAGTTTTAATACTGGTGCCGCCACCGGTGGCAGCGGTGACGGCAGCATGATGAAGCGCACCCGGCCGTAGCGAATATCGTACTGTGACTGGTAAAGCTGGGTGAGCGAACGCCTCAGGTCGCTATTGAGAAGACCCGGAAACCAGACCGGGTTCAGATAGTGTTCCACGTACAACACCGCGCGGCCATCAAGGCGACGCAAACGGCGAATGCGGTAGATCTCCGCGCCTTCCTCTAACTCCAGATGACGTGCAATAGTCGCATTCGCTGCGACAACCGCGGCATCCAGCACTTCGGTCGCGGCTTTACGCCCCTGTTTTTCCGCCATTTCATGAAAGTGACTTCTGTGCAGCGGATTATAGCTAAGTCGCGGCGGTGAGATGAACCAGCCGCGCCGCAGTTCTCGGTAAATGATGCCTTGTGATTCCAGCAGGGTGAGCGCTTCGCGCAGGGTGATACGGGTAGTGGAAAACTGCTCGCTGAGCGCCCGTTCGGATGGCAGTCGGCCACTGGTGAACTCGCCACGGTGCAGGCGCTCTCGTAGCGCATCAGCAATCTGGATAACGGCGGTCGGTTGTATTTTCGTCATCGTAAAAAGCCTTGATATTGTGCAGCCTGCACCATAGCAGGGATTGTTGACTATCAGGTTGCATGCCTGTCGGGGTGATGCAAATTGCACGCCGACAAGCACTCGATGCCGTCCACACGCCTTTACAGGCCGGTGTTGCAACCCTGTTGTCACATTGTCGACATGAAAACGTCATCGCCGTGTGCTGAATTGGCGTATTTATTGCTGGACTAGACCAGCAGAGTGTCAGACCAACAGCGTATCACTCCCCTTGCTATGGAGCATCATGATGAAAAAATTGTTGTCTTCTGTGTTAATCAGCAGCGCGTTATTTTCGAGTGCCGTTATGGCGCAGGATTTGGCGGCGCTGGAGAAAGCCGCTCGTGCTGAAGGCGAAGTTAACAGCGTCGGCATGCCGGACAGCTGGGCCAACTGGAAAGATACCTGGAACGATTTAAGCACCAAATACGGCCTGAAACACAGTGATACCGATATGTCCTCCGCGCAGGAGATTGCCAAATTCGCTGCAGAGAAAGAGAACGCCAGCGCGGATATTGGCGACGTGGGCGTGGCCTTCGGCCCGGTCGCGGTGCAAAAAGGCGTGAGTCAGCCGTACAAGCCGACCACCTGGGATCAGGTGCCAGCCTGGGCGAAAGACAAGGACGGCCACTGGGCGATGGCCTACACCGGCACCATTGCGTTTATCGTCGATAAGCAGCAGGTGAAAGACATTCCCCATAGCTGGGCTGATCTGCAAAAAGGCAAGTATGTGGTGACCATCGGTGACGTCGGTACCGCGTCTCAGGCGTCAAGCGGGGTGCTGGCGGCCAACTTCGCGTTGGGGGGCAACGAGAAAAACCTGAAACCGGCACTGGATTTCTTTGCCAAGCTCGCCAAAGAAGGCCGCCTCGGCCTGACTAACCCGGCTATCGCCAATATCGAGAAAGGCGAAGTGCAGGTGGGTGTGGTGTGGGATTTCAACGGCCTGAACTACCGCGACACCATCGACAAAAGCCGTTTCGAGGTGCTGATCCCGTCTGACGGTTCGGTGATCTCCGGTTATACCACCATCATCAACAAATACGCCAAACACCCGAACGCCGCCAAACTGGCGCGTGAATACATCTTCTCTGATGCTGGTCAGATCAATCTGGCACGTGGTTACGCCCGCCCGATCCGTGCGCAATACATTACCCTACCGGATGACGTGAAGGCCAAGCTGCTGGCGCAGGAACAGTATAAAAATGCGCATCCGATCGCGGATGCTGACGCCTGGGATAAGAGCGTGAAAGCGCTGCCGCGTCTGTGGCAGGAAAACGTCATCATCAACATGAAGCAGTAAGCACGCTTTCGGGAGTTCGGGATGAAAACGATTCTGGTGATACTGGACGGGCTGAGCTTTCAGGTGGGTCGTGAGGCTATGGGCTACCTGCAGGCGGAGTGTGCCGCCGGGCACGGTTGCCTCTATCAGCTGGAGTGCGAGTTGCCGTCGCTGTCACGCCCGTTGTATGAGTGCATTCTCACCGGTGTGACGCCGGTGAGAAGCGGCATTATCCACAACGGTGTCGACCGGCTAAGCCGCGAGCGCAGTATTTTCCACTACGCTCGCGAGGCGGGCTTAACGACAGCGGCTGCGGCGTACCACTGGGTCAGCGAGCTGTATAACCGCACGCCGTTTGAGGCAGCGCGCGACCGTCATACCGTCGAGCCGTCGTTACCGATTCAGTACGGTCATTTCTACCATGATGACGGCTATCCCGACTCCCATCTGTTTGAAGACGCGGAAAGTCTGCGCCTGCGTTACCAGCCGGACTTTCTGCTGATTCACCCGATGAATATTGACGACGCCGGGCATCGCCACGGTTTATCCACCCCGCAGTACCGTAACCGGGCGCGTATGGCGGACGGTTATCTGTCGCACTGGATGCCGCGCTGGCTGGACGAGGGTTACCAGGTGCTGGTGACCGCCGATCACGGCATGAATGACGACCGTAGCCACGGCGGCATCTTGCCGGAAGAACGTCAGGTGCCGTTGTACGTGTTCGGTGACGCATTCTCGTTGCGACCGGATGCCGCACCACAACAAACCGAGTTATGCGGCACGGTGTGCCAGTTACTCGGTGTGGCACATGACAAGCCGGTGAGTCGCGATGTGCTGGTGAAAAGTGGTGTGGGGGGGAGAGTGTGAAGAGGCGATGGCTGGCAGCGTTGGTATTGCTGCCGTTTTTGGTGGTGTTTATCGCCTTTCAGATAGCCCCACTGGTATGGATGGCAGTCAACAGTTTCTACAGTGATACGGAAAGCGCCTGGGGGCTGGCTAACTATCAGGATTTACTGACCTCGCCGTTTTATTTGCAGGCGATGCGTTTTTCACTGGATATTTCATTCTGGTCAAGCCTGTACGGGCTGATTATCGCGCTGGTTGGCGGTTATTCGTTGCAACAGCTGGGAGAAAGGCGGTTGCGGCGTTTTGTGATGTCGTTTGCCAACATGACCAGCAATTTCGCCGGTGTACCGCTGGCGTTCGCTTTCGTGATCATGCTGGGGCTGAACGGTTTTATCACCTTATTGCTGCGGCAAAACGGGTTGCTTGGCGACTTCACGCTGTATTCCCGCGACGGACTGATCCTGATTTATACCTATTTTCAGATACCGCTCGGCATTTTGCTGCTCTATCCGGCGTTTGACGGGTTGCGCAGCGAATGGCAAGAGTCGGCCGCGCTGTTGGGCGCCAGCCGCTGGCGTTACTGGTTGCATATCGGCATTCCGGTGCTGACGCCTGCATTACTCGGCACCTTCGTCATTCTGCTGGCTAACGCGCTGGGGGCCTACGCCACTTTGTACGCGCTCACCACCGGCAATTTCAACGTGGTGCCGGTGCGCATTGCGGCGCTGGTGTCTGGTGATATCTCGCTGGACCCTAATCTGGGTAGTGCGCTCTCCATGCTGCTGGTCGTGTTGATGGCGCTGATTACCGCGATTCACCAATGGCTGCTACGCCGGAGTTACCTCCATGCTGCCCGCTAATTTTCTCACCGGAGGCTGCCATGTCCCAGGCTGAACGCCGTTACCATCTGCTGGTGGTGTGGCTGATATTACTGGTTTTGATGTTACCGCTGCTCGCCACGCTGGGTTACGCGCTGGCGACCGAGTGGGGCGCGACCATTTTGCCCAATGGGCTGACCCTGAAATGGTTTATCGAATTGTGGCGCGATGGCCGCTTTCTGGTCGCGCTGGGCCATTCACTGCTTATCTGTTTTGGCGCATTGTTGTTTTCACTGCTGTTGGTGCTGCCTGCCATGTTTGTCATCGCCTGGGCTTTTCCGAAGCTCGACGGGCTGATGAACGTGCTGATTCTGCTGCCGTTTGCGGTGCCACCGGTGGTGTCGTCAGTCGGGTTACTACAGCTCTATTCCGCACCGCCGCTGGCGCTGACCGGTACACCGTGGATCCTGATCGGCTGTTATTTCACGATTGCCCTGCCGTTTATTTACCGCGCCATCGCCAACAATATACAGGCCATAAATTTGCAGGAACTGCTGGATGCGGCGCATTTGCTGGGTGCCAGCACCTGGCAGGCGGCGCTGTGGGTGGTGCTGCCTAACCTGCGCAAAGGGGTGATGATCGCGGTACTGCTGTCGTTTTCATTCCTGATTGGCGAGTTTGTGTTCGCCAATTTACTGGCAGGCACCAACTACGAAACCTTGCAGGTCTATCTCTATAACAAGCGCAACGACAGCGGGCATTTCACCAGTGCACTGGTTATTTCCTATTTTCTGGTGGTGCTGTTGGTGACCTGGCTGGCGAATGCGCTGAATCGCCATTCATGAATGACGCACATTCAATGTTGCAAATTCAATTTTGCACATTCAATTTCGCAATGAGTAAAACGGGACACGCTGAACATGGCCTACCTTGATGTCATCAATCTGAATAAACACTACGGGCCGACCAGAGTGTTTCAGGATATCCATTTTTCGGCCGATGAGGGCGAGTTCGTCACCTTGCTGGGGCCAAGTGGTTGCGGTAAATCGACGTTATTACGCTGTCTGGCCGGATTGACCTCGGTGGATAACGGCCAGATTCTGCTACAGGGCCGTGATATCGTGCCGCTGTCGCCACAACAGCGTGATATCGGCATGGTATTCCAGAACTATGCGCTGTTTCCCAATATGACGGTTGAAGGCAATGTGGCCTTCGGTCTGAAGATGCAGAAGCTGCCTGCCGTTGAGATTCACAGCCGGGTCGAGGAGGTGTTGGCGCTGGTGGAACTGGGCGATTACGCCCGTCGCTACCCGCATCAGTTGTCTGGCGGGCAGTGCCAGCGTGTGGCGCTGGCGCGTTCACTGGTGACCCGCCCCCGTCTGCTATTGCTGGACGAGCCGTTATCCGCACTGGATGCGCGCATTCGTCGCCACCTGCGTGAACAGATCCGACGCATCCAGCAGGAACTGAAGCTGACGACGATTTTCGTCACCCACGATCAGGAAGAGGCGCTGACCTTGTCTGACCGTATCGTGCTGATGAATAAAGGTGAAATCGTACAAAACGGCGACGCAGAGTCGCTCTATACCCAGCCTGCCAGTCTGTTTGCCGCCGGGTTTATCGGCAGCTATAACCTGCTGAGCGCCGACGAGGCAATGCGCCTGACCGGTGGGCAGTTTGCCGGCCAGGTGGCGCTGCGCCCAGAGTCGGTGCGCTTGTGCGCGCCGGAACACGGGCTGTCCGGGGACATTATCGGGCACAGCCTGTTGGGTAACGTGGTGCGTTATCGGATACGCGTCAGCGAGGTGGAGCTCTCGGTGGATGTGCTCAATCGCTCGGTCGAGGATTTGCACGCCACCGGCAGCCGCGTCGGCGTGCAGATTGACCTGGGCGCGCTGCGTGAGGTGGCGTAGCGGGGATGGCGTTTAGAGCGGGTTAGCCGCCAGCACGCGCTGTAACCGGGCGGGGAAGCGCTCGGCGAAGGCGAGCAACTGCTCGGTGAATTGCGCCACCAGCGTCGACGCCGGGCGGTGCAGCGGGCGAATCAGGCTGACGGTAAACGGCACATCGATGCTGAAGCGGCGCACCACGACCGCTCCGCTGCTGGCGTAATCCACGGCGGTAAGCGGATTGACTATCGATAATCCTACCCCGGCGCGCACCATCGCGCATACCGAGGCGGCGCTGTGGGTATCCAACACCAGCCGCCGCGCGACGTTTGCCTGCTCAAACTGCTGGTCCAGCAATTGCCGATAACTGTCGGTGCTGGACAGGCTGACGAACGGCTGGTCGCGGAAATCCTCTGGTGTCAGTACCGCCTTGCGTGCCAGTGGGTGGCCACTGGGCAGCACACAGACTTCGTTCAGTTCCATCAGGGTCTGCCGTTCGGTGCCTGCGGGCGTATTCAGGTTTTCCGTCAGCCCCAGGTCATGGCGCTGTGCGGAGAGCCACTCTTCCAGCAACGGTGATTCCTGTGGGATGACATGCAGGTTGAGTTCAGGGTAACGCGCCAGCAACGGCTGGCACACCTCGGGCAGTAATGACTGAGAGAACACCGGTAAACAGGCAACTGAGAGCGGGGCCTGACGAAACTGGCGGATATCCTGTGCCGCGTTGATGATGCGATCCAACCCATAATAGGAATGCTGCACTTCCTCGAATAACTGCAACCCTTGCGCGGTAGGGTGTAACCGCCCGCGAATGCGCTCGAACAGTGGCATCTGCACCAGGTGTTCAAAGCGCGCCAGCTCGCGGCTCACGGTGGGCTGCGAGGTATTGAGCAGCGCGGCCGCTTCCGTCAGGTTGCCGGTGGTCATGACGGCATGAAAAATCTCGATGTGGCGCAGGGATATCTCAGCCATGTGTCCCCTCTTTTGTTTCGTTTAACCATATCAAAAATGAATAGAGTCTTTGAAAAAGGATATTGGAATTATAGTTTGTGGACCAGCACAATTCAGACATCTGACAACGTTTCGGTACTCTATTCATGCCACACGATCTGAATGACCTGTCTCATGCGTTGAACGCGCAGAGCCTGCGCGCGCTGCCTGCTCAATTTGGTTGCCCGTTGTGGGCCTATGATGCCGCTACCATCGTTGAGCGCATCGGTCAGTTGCGCCAGTTCGATACAATCCGTTTTGCGCAGAAAGCCTGTTCCAACCTGCATATTTTGGCGTTGATGCGCCAGCAGGGCGTAAAGGTGGATTCGGTTTCGTTGGGTGAAATCGAACGGGCGCTGGCCGCCGGTTTTGAACCGGGTACTGACGCGCATGAGATTGTGTTTACCGCCGATGTGCTCGATGACGCCACACTGCAACGGGTGCATGAGCTGGCTATTCCGGTGAACGCCGGTTCCATCGACATGCTGCATCAACTGGGCGAGCGTTCGCCGGGTCATCCGGTGTGGCTGCGCATTAACCCCGGTTTTGGACATGGTCATAGCCAGAAGACCAACACCGGCGGCGAAAACAGTAAACACGGCATCTGGTATGCCGATTTACCACAGGCGCTGGAGGCCTTGAGCCGTTACCGCCTGAAACTGGTCGGCATCCATATGCATATCGGCTCCGGCGTGGATTACCGGCATCTGGAGCAGGTCTGCGAGGCGATGGTGCAGCAGGTACTGGCTGTGGGGCAGGATCTGGAGGCGATTTCTGCGGGGGGCGGGTTGTCTATTCCGTATCACCACGGCGGCGAGCGCATTGATACCCAGCACTATTATGGCCTGTGGAATCGGGCGCGGGAGCGGATTGCCGAACACCTGGGGCACCCGGTGACGTTGGAAATCGAACCGGGGCGTTTTCTGGTGGCAGAGTCTGGCGTACTGGTGGCGCAGGTGCGCGCGGTGAAGGACATGGGCAGCCGTCATTTTGTGCTGGTAGATGCCGGATTCAGCGACCTGATGCGTCCGGCGATGTATGGTAGTTACCACCATATTACCCTGTTGCCGGGCGACGGGCGTGACCTGAGCCAGTCACCGTGGCGTGATACCGTGGTGGCAGGCCCGTTGTGTGAATCTGGCGATGTGTTCACCCAGCAGGCAGGCGGCGGCGTGGAAACGATGGCGTTGCCGTCCGCGCAAGTGGGCGACTATCTGGTGTTTCATGATACCGGTGCGTACGGTGCGTCGATGTCTTCCAACTACAACAGCCGCCCGCTGATAGCGGAAGTGCTGTTCGAACAAGGGCAGCCGCGACTGATTCGCCGCCGTCAGACGCTGGACGAATTGCTGGCGCTGGAGCGGGTGTAATCGTTTGTGCAGACTCAGTGCGCGTAGGGGCCTTTGACTACCGACGCGCGCAGTTTCAACTCGCCGGTAAACGGCGCGATGGCCGCGACAGGAGAACCGTCGCTCAGCTTCAGCGCCTGCGAGATAGCGGCGCTAATCATCTCTTCAATCGGTAAATAGACGGTAGATAACGCAGGCGTCAGATAAGGGGCGCTGGGGATATCGTCAAAACCGAACAGCGACACGTCCTGTGGCAGGCGTTTACCGGCCTCAAGCAGCGCTTTCATCGCGCCGATGCACATATCGTCGTTACTGGTGAACAGTGCGGAAAAACCGGCGTCATGCGCCAGTAATTCGCGTGCGGCCTGATAACCGCCGGGGACCAGGTTGTCACCATTGACCACCCGCAGCGGGTCGTAAGGAATGTGATGATGTTCCAGCGCCTGCCGGTAACCAGCCAGACGGGCGCGTGCAGTCGGCGTGTTGATGGGGCCGGTGATACAGGCAATGTCGCGGTGCCCTTGCTGTACCAGATAATCGACCAGTTGGAACACCGCCTGTTGCTGTTCAAACCAGACGCAGTACTCAGGTGCCATCGGCAGATGACGATTGATGACCACGATAGGCACCCGGGATTGATCCAGCAATGCCATCAGGGCGGCGTCAGACATGTGGCGGGTATAGAGTACGATGGCATCACAGCGGCGATCGATCAGTAGCTGTACCGCCTGTTGCTCGTCTTCCGGCGTATCGTGACCGTCGGTCACGATCAGGTGTTTGCCGCTGGTTTCGGTGCGCTCGGCGGCGCGGCGCAGCAGGCGACCAAAATAAGGGCCGTCGAAGTTGGACACCACCAACCCGAGGCTGTTCGAACTGCGTTGCGCCAGCGAGCGCGCCAGAAAATTAGGGCGATAACCCAGTTCTTCCATCGCCTTGAAGACGGCGTCACGCGTACTTTGTTTTACCTGACCTGTACCGTTTAACACCCGTGATACCGTTGCTTTGGATACACCGGCGTGCTTTGCCACGTCAAGCATGGTCATCATCGTTTGCACCTTCCCTGTTTTATCGAAGTCAGTCACAGCGTTGTTATCAATATTAGTCACATACTAGCACACAGGAACGACGTCAGTGGGTGAAGTGCGGCATGTTGCGCGGTCGGTGCCATCAGGCGTGGGGACCACCAAACAGTTCTTTGCGCAGTTGTACCATTTCTTCGGCCAGATCCCGGCATAGCATGGCGGTCATCAGGTGATCCTGAGCGTGCACCATGATCAGATTAACCGGCACTTTGCCTTCGCCTTCGTCCAGCCCGATCAACCGAGTCTGGATCTGGTGGGCTGCTTTTGCCACCTCCTGAGAGGCCAGCAGTTGCGCGTCTGCCTCTACCCAGTCCTGCGCTCGGGCGGCCTGAATCGCCATCATGGCGCAGGAGCGCGCTTCGCCAGCGCTGATCAGCAATTCCATTACGGTCTGTTCCATATCAAATTCCATCACGGTGTCCTCTTGGTATGCCAAATTAGCTATTAAACATGTTATTGGAATTCCAATATTGACTTGTGAGAACAGTGTCACAGAAAAATTATTCGTTTGTTTTATTTTTTGGTATGCCAAACGCGAGAGCGCTGAACCTGCTGTCCATTCTCTTCCGCGCGTAACGGCCACTACGGGGGCGATAGCCTCTGATAACAACAACCCCTGAAAAAACAGGTAAATCAAAGAGGTGGAGTTATGTCATTCAAGGATAAGGCTATCGATTCATTAGGATCGTTCGCCAACCAGTTCAACAGCCTGAGATACATCATGGCGATCAAAGCCTCGTTTATTACGCTGATGCCGGTGATCATCGTCGGGGCGTTCTCTGTGCTGATCTCCAACATGGTGCTGGATCCGAAGAACGGGCTGGCGAGTTTCGCTCTGTTTTCATTTCTGGCACCGTTAAAACCCATCATGAGCGGCATTAACTATGCCACGCTCAACTTCCTCACCATCGGCGCGGTGTTCCTGATAGGCATCGAGCTTGGGAAAATCAACGGCTCTCGTAGCCTGTTTCCCGGTTTGCTGGCGGTGATCTGCTTTATTTCCATTACCCCGACCACCATCGATATGGTGATCAATGGTCAGACATTACCGGTGAAAGATGTACTGGCGCGGCAATTCTCCGACACCAAAAGCCTGTTCCTCGGCATGTTTATCGCCATCGCTTCGGTGGAAATCTATTCGAAGCTGGAGTCGGTAGAAGGGTTGCGCATCAAGATGCCAGACAGCGTGCCGCCGAATGTGTCCGCGTCGTTTTCGGCGTTGATCCCGGCGATCATCACCGTCACGCTGGTGGCGACCTTCGGATTTACCTTCCAGAAAGTGACCGGCATGTACCTGTATGACGCCATCTATATGGTGGTGCAACAGCCGCTGGAGTCGGTAGTGCAGAGCCTGCCGGGGCTGTTGATTCTGATGTTCGTGGCGCAGCTGTTCTGGGTTATCGGTATTCACGGCAACCAGATGATCAAACCTATTCGTGAACCGCTGTTGCTGGGGGCGATTGCGGTAAACATGACTGCGTTTGAGCAGGGGCATGAGGTGCCGAACATCATCACCATGCCATTCTGGGACGTGTACATGAGCATCGGTGGGTCCGGGTTAACCATCGGGTTGCTGCTGGCGGTGATGATTGCCTCTAAACGCCGTGAAATGAAAGAGATCGCCAAGATTTCCTTCGGTCCTTGCATCTTCAACATCAATGAACCGGTGATTTTCGGCATGCCCATCATGCTCAACCCGATTCTGGCTATCCCGTTCATCATCACGCCGCTGGTGACCGGCACCATCGGTTACTTCGCTACCAGCATGGGTTTTGCCGGTAAAGCGGTGGTGATGGTGCCCTGGACCACGCCGCCGTTGATTAACGCCTGGCTGTCTACCGCCGGCTCGATGGGGGCGGTTGCGACACAGGTGGTGTGCATCATCGTCGCTACCCTGATTTACCTGCCGTTCGTCAAAGTGGCGTCTCGTCGTGCTGATCTGGCGCAGCGTGAGGCGGAGTTAGAGGCCGCGACACAAGCCAATGCATTGAAATAATGAATGTATTGCAATACTGAATCTAAGGGAGACCGGTAATGAGCAAGGTATCAATGACCCTGCCTGAGGGTTTTATTCTGGGGGCGGCGGCGTCCGCCTGGCAGACCGAGGGGTGGTCAGGCAAGAAAAGCGGGCAGGACTCGTATCTGGACCTGTGGTACAAGCGGGATCGTCAGGTGTGGCACAACGGCTACGGCCCGGCTATCGCCACCGACTTCTATAACCGCTACCGTGAAGACGTGGCATTGATGAAGCAGACCGGGCTGACGCACTTTCGTACCTCGATTAACTGGTCGCGCTTCATGCTGGATTATGAAAACGGCGTGGTGGATGAAGAGTACGCCGCCTACATCGATAACCTGATCGACGAAATGCAGCGTGAAGGCATCGAACCCATGCTGTGCTTAGAGCACTATGAGCTCCCGGCGGTGCTGTTCGAGAAATATCAGGGCTGGTCGTCGAAGCAGGTGGTGGAGTGGTTCGTGCAGTACGCCGACGCGGTATTTGCCCGCTACGCCGGTAAGGTCAAACGCTGGTTTACTTTTAATGAGCCGATTGTGGTGCAGACCCGCGTGTATCTGGATGCGGTGCGCTACCCTTATCAGCAGGATACCGGCATCTGGATGCAGTGGAACCACCATAAAAACCTGGCGACGGCCAAAGTGGTGCAACTGTTTCGCGACAAAGGTTACCACCTGCAAGGGGGCAGCATCGGGGTGATCCTGAACCCGGAAGTCACCTACCCGCGCTCCAGTGCAGCGCATGATGTCGAGGCGGCCCGCCTGTATGACCTGTTCTATAACCGGGTATTTCTCGACCCGGCGCTGAAAGGTGAATACCCGGCGGAATTACTGGCGCTATTGGAAAAGCATCAGGTGAAGTGGGATTACGACGCGCAAGAACTGGCTATCATCCGCGCTAACACCGTGGATGAGGTGGGCATTAATCTCTACTACCCCCATCGCGTCAAAGCACCCAGCCGCGCCTGGAACAGCAACACGCCGTTCCACCCAGCGTGGTACTACGAGCATTTCGAATTGCCTGGCCGCCGAATGAATAAGTCGCGCGGTTGGGAGATCAACCCCCGCATTATTTACGACATGGCGATGCGCCTGAAAGAGGAGTACGGCAACGTGCCCTGGTTTGTGTCGGAAAACGGTATGGGGATTGAAAATGAAGGCCAGTTCAAAGACAGCCACGGCGTGATACAGGACGACTACCGTATTGCGTTTATCGCCGAGCACCTTTACTGGACGCTAAAAGCACGCGAAGACGGTGCCAACTGTCAGGGGTATATGTTGTGGGCGTTTACCGACAATGTGTCGCCGATGAACGCCTTTAAAAACCGTTACGGCCTGATTGAGATCGACCTGGAACACGACCGGCAACGCAGAGCGAAGAAATCAGCCGGCTGGTTCCGACAGGTTCGGGACAGCGGCGTGCTGACGTTCGAACTGGACGATGAAGAGAAATAGGGGGAAAGATGAAACGGATCGTACTGGCCTGCTCGGCAGGCATGTCTACCTCGCTGGTGGTGACCAAAATGGAAAAAGAAGCCGCGGTGCGGGGCATGGAATATCAGATTTACGCTATCCCGGAACAGAATCTGCGTGATGAGTTGCAGACTTACGGCAATGACATTATCGCTGTGCTGCTGGGGCCGCAGGTGCGGTTTAAGCTGGCGGAAAACAAAAAACTGACCGACGAGTATCACATTCCTATCGCCGTTATCGACTCGGTGGCCTACGGCACCCTGAACGGTGCAAAGGTACTCGATCAGGCGCTGAGTTTGGTAAACTGAGCCTGATTGCTGTAAACGCGAGCCGGTGTAGGACGACGCACCGGTTCGTGTTTAGGCTGTGGACCTGACGAACGCGGTGTGAAGCCGCAGTGACGATGACGAAAGGAAGCAGCCTGGTATCCGGCCCCGTGTCGGGGCGGCAGCGGTGTTCAATTCTCGGCCGTTCAGGGTGGCATTGTGACGAAGGTTGTGGTTCTACAAGACAGAAAGCAATACCAGGAAATAGGGGGTGACCTGCGGGAGAAAATCCAGCAGGGGGAATACCCGGTCGGGGCGCGTCTTCCGCCAGAGCGGAATATAGCGGAGACCTATGGCGTAAGCCGTACCATCGTACGTGAAGCCTTGCTGATGCTGGAACTGGAAGGAACGGTGGATATCCGCCAGGGGTCCGGGGTGTACGTGTTACGTGTGCCGTCGGCGGAAGAACCGTCCCCGAACGCGCAAAACCGTATCGGCGCGTTTGAAATGTTGCAGGCGCGCCAACTGCTGGAAAGCAATATTGCCGCGTTTGCCGCCCGGATGGCGACCCGCAATGATATTGATATCCTGCGGCGCACGCTGGAGCAGGAACAGGCGGCTATCGCCGCCAACGATTACCGCAGCGATTTCGATAAAATCTTTCACTTGCAGGTAGCAGGGGCGACCCAAAACCAGATGCTGTTGGAAACCGTCAGCAATATCTGGTCTTGCCGGGACGAAAGCCCTATCTGGCAACAGCTTTACAGCCATGTGGGCAACCACGGTTATCGGCTGAAATGGCTGGCGGATCACCAGACGATACTGGCGGCGCTGCGTCGTCGCGACGTCAGCGGGTCGTATCAGGCGATGTGGCAGCATCTGGAAAACGTCAAAACCACACTGATGGAAATTTCTGACGCCGAAGCGCCGGAGTTCGATGGCTACCTGTTTGATTCGGTGCCGATTTTTCAGGGAAAACTGGTCTGACGTATGACGACGATGGAAACTAAGCCAACGATTGGCTATCTGGCGGATTATCCGCATTGTGAGACGCAGGTCGTCGACTGGCTGTGGCAGGCGTTTGGCGACGGACTGAGCCGGGATTTTTTTGCCAGCGTGGTGCACCACAGCATGGATAAGCGCGCGCTGCCGCTGACGTTCGTGGCGCTGGCGGGCGACCAACTGGTCGGTACGGTCGGGTTGTGGCGTTGTGATTTGATAAGCCGTCAGGATTTAACCCCGTGGCTGGCGGCGCTGTATGTGGACGAACGCTACCGCGATCGCGGTCTGGGGGCCGACCTTCAGCGTTTTGTCATCGAATTCAGCCGCGAACACGGTTTTGACGATCTCTACCTGTACGCCAGTTTCAGCGGTTACTACGAGCGCCACGGCTGGCGTTACATCGGCGACGCCCCAGACTATCCCGATAAACAGGTCCGGCTGTACCACCGTTCTCTCGGTTGATGTTGTGCTGTTGACAAACAGCCTTGTTGTTTTTTACTGCCGATTCATTTGAGCGCAGTGAGAGATTTCGTGCTTGATGACGTTGGTATCCCTTTGCAACATCATCGCACGCACGACAAGGAGAGGCTCAAACGCCGCCTCTCCTTGACCACTGGCTGAGGGCTAAACTGTGCCGCTGGCGCGGTGCCTTCGGTGTTCGCCTTCGCTATTCGGGCCACCCGTGACGTGATTACTCGCCACATGCTGTGGCTCGCCCTGCGGGCCAGCGTAAACGCTGTTCAAAAACGCTTTTCGCGTTTTTGTCCGGCACGGCACGGGTTTTCGCGGCGTCCTGCCGCTCACCCGGCGAAGTCGCACGCCTCAGCACAGTTTTTGACGCCGTAAAACCATCACCTCCAGCTGAAGGGACTTACCAGTGTCTGCTGCGTCTTAATGCCTTACTAGTTTAGTGCCCATTATTCAAACTGGTGACCGAGTGTCGGCGAATCAGCGTCGGGTGGAACAGGTTGATGGCGTTGGGTAGCGGTGTGTTGTTCGCCAGCGCCAGCGCAATTTGTGCAGCCTGTGTCGCCATCGCGGTGATCGGATAGCGGATAGTGGTCAGGCGCGGGCGCAGGTAACGCGACAGCAGCACATCGTCGAAGCCGATAAGCGACATGTCTCGTGGCACTTCGATGCCGTTATCACTCAACACCGCCAACGCACCGGCGGCCATCGGGTCGTTGTAGCAGGTCAGCGCCGTCACCGGGCGGCCGCGCTCCAGTAGCGTGGTCATCGCCGCTTCGCCGCCGCTTTCATCCGGTTCGCCGTAGGCGATCAACTGCTCATCCAGTGCAATATCGTGTTCGGCCAGCGCGTCCCGGTAGCCCGCCAGGCGGTCATCGGCATCGGAAATCGCATGGTTGGAACACAAAATACCAATCTGGCGATGCCCTTGCAGAATCAGATGTCGGGTAGCCAGCCAGGCACCATAACGGTTATCCAGCGCCACGCAGCGCGCCTCGTACCCCGGCAGAATACGGTTGATCAACACCATGCCTGGGATCTGTTCCATCAGTTGCGCCAGCTCTTCATCCGGCAGCATCTTGGCATGCACCACCAGTGCTGCGCAGCGATGACGAATCAACTGCTCAATGGCCTGCCGCTCTTTGTGCGCGATGTGGTAGCCGTTGCCGATCAGCAGAAAATTACCGGTACGGTAGGCTTCCTGCTCCACGGCTTTGACCATGGTGCCAAAAAACGGGTCGGACACGTCAGAGACCACCAGTCCCAGCGTTTCGGTAGACTGCTGGGCCAGCGCACGGGCATTGGCGTTCGGATGGTACTGCAACTGTTGCATGGCCTGCAGAACGGCGCTGCGAGCTTGCTCACTGGCTTTGGGCGAATCGTTGATCACACGTGATACGGTGGCGACCGACACGCCTGCCAGCCTGGCGACATCCTTAATGGTGGCCATGAAGGTTTCCTATTGCTCTTAGAGCCTATCCCATTAGGGCTATTTCACTGGCCATTTTGGCCCTGGGCAGTGCTCGAACTCCTCACGTACTCCGTGTACGCTGCGGGTTCTCCGCGCTGTCCGTGTCCAAACTGGCTGCGCCAATAACGCCTGATGGGATAGGCTCTTAATGTAAAAATGAGGCGTCGAATCAAGTGACAGCCTGAGTGTCACGGAATTAGGGCGTGGCCGCAAGAGGTGGTGATCGCAACTTTCACCGCTTTCATCCACCGCCTCCATCGCTTTTATCGTTTGTACGCTATCGACGGTTTCCTTTCGGCAGCAATATTCGTGAAACGTAAGCGGATTGTTTGACATATGTTGTGCCAATGTTTTTCCAACGTACTATCTCTTGCGCTGGGTATGGTACTCAGTTATGGGGATAACCCTCTGTCTCAGGGAAGGAAGTCTCGGTATGAAATATATTATTCTGCTGGTGTTTATTCTGGCGGTGGCCTACGTCCATTTCCGTGGTCGTATGCGATATCCATTTTTGCGCCAACTGTCGGACCACTCGACCTTTACCGCGCCGCTCAACGTCTTTATGTACCTGTTTTCCCGTGTCCCGGTGACACCGTATCTCAAACCTGAACATTTTCCCGAACTGGCGGCGCTACAGCAGAACTGGCAGACGATCCGTGAGGAGGGCGAAAGGCTATTGGCAATGCAGGAGATTAAAGCCTCAGATCGGTATAACGATGCGGGGTTCAACTCGTTTTTCAAGACCGGCTGGAAGCGCTTCTACCTGAAATGGTATGAGGCGTCTCACCCCTCGGCAGATGCATTGTGTCCCAATACCACCGCGCTACTGCGTTCGGTGCCGTCGATAAAGGCCGCCATGTTCGCCACCTTGCCGGACGGTAGCCGACTGCCGCGCCACCGTGACCCGTATGCTGGTTCGCTGCGCTACCATCTGGGGCTGTCGACACCTAACGATGACCGTTGTTTTATCGAGGTCGATGGCGAGCGTTATAGCTGGCGTGATGGTGAAGGTGTGCTGTTCGACGAAACCTATATCCATTATGCGGAAAACCACAGCGGGCAGAACCGCTTGATCCTGTTTTGCGACATTGAGCGACCGATGCGTTATCGCTGGGCGCAAGCGGTAAATTACTGGCTGGGGCGTCATTTGATGAGTGCGGCGGCGGCGCCGAATAGCGATGGAGATCGCACTGGCGGCATCAATCGAATTTTCAAATATCTCTATGCGGTACGCAAAGTGGGGAAACGGCTGAAAAGCTGGAATAAGCCGGTTTACTATCTGGTGAAATGGGCACTGTTCGGCGGGATCGCAGCAGGGATCTGGTGGGCGCTGTAAGTCTGGATCCGGGCGTGTAAGTGGCGATGTTGCTGCGTTTTCACGCCTTTATTACAGCTCACCTGAGAATTTTACAGTTAGTTGCACTTCGAACGGTTATCTTTCGATTCAACGCTAGTGATTCAGGGGGACTGTCTTTAGAGTAACAAGTCCCAGAGGTATTGATGGGTGACAATCGATGTGTTCTCCACATTGAACCATTCAAATTTCACCAACCTACGCGGATGCGTAGGTTTTTTTTTGCCTGCGATCTGGCAGGGCTGGAATTTGCCCTGCTAACCCGGTCTTTCTGCCCCTTCTGAGCATCGCTAAAAAGAGCGCTTTCCGACCGTCGGCGGTGAGCCGAAATCGACACCTCATCAACATCCCATCGACAGACTGACTGCGGGCAAGGCTGACCCGAAGAAAACGACGTTATCACCGTGGCCGGGCGAGAGCAGTGACGATGGCGTGGGTTTATCCGTTCACTCCGACCATGTGTGCCCCACAGCCTGATGATTTTCTGGCGTTTTTTATCGCCTGTTACCGGTTATTCCGGTGGCGTTTTCATCGCTAATGTTGCTACGGTTTATGGTATGGTGAACCCTTTTGCTGGCCGCCATGAACAATCCGTGGCATGCGGGGTCCAAACCGGGCAGAGTGACGGTTTACCTCAAGGTGACTATTACGTCAGAGTTACTGTTTAGACATAGGGAGGTGGGATGATTTATACCTTTTTACGCTGGGCGCTCAAGCACCTGTATCGCATTCAGATCTCGGGTGATGAAAGCGGTTTCCGGCAATCGAAGATATTGATTACCCCCAATCACGTTTCCTTTCTCGATGGCGTGCTGATGGCACTGTTCTTACCGGTACAAACCAAACCGGTATTCGCTGTTTATTCCCGCATTGCCGATAGCTGGTTCATGCGCTGGCTGAAGCCCTATATCGATTTTCTGCCGTTGGACCCTACCAAACCGTTGGCTATCAAGCAGTTGATCCGTCTGGTGGAGCAGGGGCGTCCGGTCGTGGTGTTCCCCGAAGGGCGCATTACCGTAACCGGCTCACTGATGAAAATCTACAGCGGTGCGGCGTTTGTGGCGGCCCGTTCAGGCGCGGCAGTGGTGCCGGTTCGCATTGAAGGGCCGGAGTTTACGCACTTCGGCCGTTTGGGCGGGGTGCTGCGTCGTCGTCTATTCCCACAAATTTCACTGCATTTCCTGCCGCCGACCACGCTCCCGATGCCCGTTGCCCCTTCGGCGCGTGAACGCCGTGAACTGGCGGGCGAAGGGCTGCATCGCATCATGATGGATGCGCGTATGGCGGTGCGTCCACGTCATACGCTGTATCAGGCGTTTCTGGCCGCCTGCGATCGGTACGGTTACCACTCTGGCTGCATTGAAGACATCAATCTGAAAGAAGACAGTTATCACGGCCTGTTGAAGAAATCACTCGGGGTGGCGCGCATTCTGCAACGTTTTACCAGCGAGCGTGAGCATGTCGGGTTGTTGTTACCCAACGCGACGGTGACGGCGGCGGCGGTGCTTGGCGCGTCGCTCAGCAGCCGGGTACCGGCTATGTTGAACTATACTGCTGGGGCGAAAGGCATTCAGAGCGCGATGAGCGCCGCGCGCATTAAAACCATCGTCACGTCGCGACAGTTTCTGGAAAAAGGCAAGCTGACGCATCTGCCGCAGCAGGTGAAAGAAGCCAATTGGGTCTATCTCGAAGACCTGAAGGACACGGTGACATTGTCGGATAAGCTGTGGATCCTGTGCCATCTGCTGTTCCCGATGCGCGCTATGTGTCCACAGCAGCCGGATGACGCGGCGGTCATTCTGTTTACGTCCGGCTCGGAAGGCAACCCGAAAGGAGTGGTGCATTCTCATAATAGCCTGATGGCTAACGTAGAGCAGATCCGCACCGTGGCCGATTTTACCCCGTGCGATCGTTTTATGTCGGCCTTGCCGCTGTTTCACGCGTTTGGGTTGACGGTTGGGTTGTTGACGCCGTTGATGACCGGTGCGCGCGTATTCCTCTATCCCAGCCCGCTGCATTACCGCATCGTGCCGGAACTGGTGTATGACCGTAACTGCACGGTGTTGTTCGGTACCTCGACCTTCCTCGGGCATTATGCCCGTTTTGCCCACCCCTACGACTTCGCCCGCCTGCGTTATGTGGTGGCCGGGGCGGAAAAGCTCTCCGAACGGGTGCGAACGCAGTGGCAGGACAAATTTGGCATTCGTATTCTGGAAGGCTACGGCGTGACGGAATGCGCGCCGGTCGTGGCTATCAACGTACCAATGGCCTGTAAGCTGCATTCCGTTGGTCGCTTGTTGCCGGGGATGGAATCGCGGTTGATCCCGGTTCCGGGTATCCATCATGGCGGTCGGCTGCAACTGCGTGGGCCAAATGTGATGAAGGGTTACCTGCGGGTGGAAAATCCGGGCGAGCTGGAATCGCCAGCGGCGGAAAATGAGCACGGGCAGCGTGAGGCGAACTGGTACGATACCGGCGATATCGTTGATTTAGATGAACAGGGCTTTTGTACCATCGTGGGGCGTGTAAAACGCTTTGCCAAGCTGGCCGGAGAAATGGTGTCGCTGGAGAGCGTGGAGCAACTGGCCAACCAGGTGTCGCCACACGCCCAACATGCCGCCAGCGCTCGCAGCGACAGCAGTAAAGGGGAAGCGCTGGTGCTGTTTACCACCGATGCTATGCTGACCCGCGATAGCCTGCTGACACAAGCACGGGCGAGCGGCGTGCCGGAGCTGGCGGTGCCGCGTGATATTCGTTACCTGAAAGAATTGCCGCTATTGGGCAGCGGCAAACCGGATTTCGTCACGCTGCGTCAATGGGCGGAACAGCCCGCTGTGGCCGCGGAAGATGCCACGTCTACCCCCTTGGAGCATGATGCATGAGTCACACGGCTTCCCCTGCGTCGTCACTGTTTTCCCGCGGTATGAATGCGGTGATGGTGGCGCAGTTTTTCTCTGCTTTCGGTGATAACGCTCTGCTGTTCGCCACGCTGGCGTTGGTGAAATCGCTGGCGTATCCCGACTGGAGCCAGCCCTTTCTGCAAATGGGGTTCGTCGCTGCCTATATCGTGTTGGCACCGTTTGTGGGTCAGTTCGCTGACAGCGTTGCCAAAGGGCGGGTGATGATGTTTGCCAACGCCCTGAAACTGGCTGGCGCGTTATGGATTTGCCTTGGGGGGAACCCGTTTCTGGGGTATACGCTGGTGGGGCTGGGGGCAGCGGCCTATTCCCCGGCCAAGTACGGTATTCTGGGGGAAATCACCCGTGGCGATCAGTTAGTGAAAGCCAACGGATTGATGGAAGCCTCCACTATCGCCGCTATTCTTACTGGATCGGTCGTCGGCGGCGTGCTGGCAGACTGGCATATCTACGGCGCGCTGGCGGTGTGTGCGCTGGCTTACGGTATCGCACTGGCCGCTAACCTGTTGATTCCGAAACTCGCTGCCGCGCGTCCCGGCGCATCCTGGCGTCCGGCGCACATGACCCGCTCGTTTTTCGATGCTTGCCAGGTACTGTGGCGCAATGGCGAAACCCGCTTTTCGCTGGTGGGCACTGGCATGTTCTGGGGAGCCGGCGTGACGCTACGTTTCCTGCTGGTACTGTGGGTACCGCTGGCGTTGGGCATTAACGACAATTCAACGCCGACGTTACTCAACGCCATGGTGGCGGTGGGGATTGTGGTGGGGGCGGCGGCGGCCGGTAAACTGGTGACGTTGAAAACCGTGCGACGCTGCCTGCCCGCTGGGGTATTGATTGGCGTGATGGTGGTGGTATTTACCCTGCAACATAGCCTGATGAATGCTTACGCCTGCCTGTTGGTGCTGGGGGCGCTGGGCGGCTTTTTTATCGTGCCACTCAATGCGCTGTTGCAAGAACGCGGTCGGGAAAGCGTCGGGGCGGGTAACGCCATTGCCGTGCAGAATCTGGGTGAAAACGGCGCGATGTTGCTGATGCTGGCGCTGTACTCGCTGGCGGTGAAGGTTGGCGTACCGGTACTGGCGATCGGTATCGGTTTCGGCACACTGTTTGCGCTGGCGATTGCCGGATTGTGGTGCTGGGTACAGGTAACCCAGTGGCGGCGTCGGCCAACGCCTGCGGCCGCACCAACGTCTGATGAGCAGGAATAACGGGAGGGGCAATGAGTCTGATTTGGCATGACTGGGGGGTGAAAGACCTGAACCCGTATGCGTTGTATGACATTTTGCGCCTGCGTAGCCAGGCTTTTGTGGTGGAACAACAATGCGCTTATCAGGACCTGGACGGTCTGGATCTGGTCGATGGTAACCGGCACGTCACAGCCTGGCAAAACGGCAGGTTGATCGCCTGCGCGCGGTTACTGGCACCGCATGACCGGCAAGATGTGGTCACGATTGGCCGGGTCGTGGTCGCCCCCGAAGTGCGAGGTCAACGGCTTGGGCATCAGTTGCTGATGCATGCTCAGGCCGTTTGTGCCCGTCACTGGCCGGGGCGGGCGCAATACCTTTCTGCTCAGGCGCATTTGCAGCATTTTTATCAGCAATTTGGCTTTGTGGTTTGCGGTGAAGGCTACGATGAGGACGGTATTCCTCATGTGCCGATGCGAACCGCAGGGTAAGAGCCTATCCCATTAGGGCGATTTCACTTGCCATTTTGGCCCTGGGCAGTGCTCGAAATCCTCACGTACTCCGTGTACGCTCCGGTTTACTCGCTGCGCTCGCCCGTTGGGCCGGACAAAGCACTTTGTCCGTTCAACATGCAACGCATGTTGTCTGCGCGGCTGTCCGTGTCCAAACTGGCTACGCCAATAACGCCTACTGGGATAGGCTCTAAGTGTGGCGCCAGGGCGTGACAAAGCAGCCCTGCACTCAGGCAGGGCACTGGTGTGGTTTGACGCCGGGTTAACTGGCGGAATGGGAAATGGTACTGCCGAGCTTCTGAACGTCCTGACCAAATCCGCGAGCGGTGTTGCATCCGCTCAATGTGGTCGCCATCACGAGTGTGGCAACCAGCAGGGCGATAGTTTTCATAGTGATTTACCTTTATGTACCCGTCATTCTTCATATTGCAGGTGTGTTGGTGTCATTACCCAGCCTGTTAGCGCGGCAAAACGCAGCGTATCAGTGTGCTTTTTGTCGCGTGGCCGCTCACTCCGGTTGCTGGCCCGGATAAGCGCCGGGCGTTCTTTTCGCAGCGCGGTTCAATACGCCTGCCGGTTTTTCTGCAACGTGAATTATTTCGGGGATCGCGGCGCAAATCCAGACTGAGGTCATTTCTGCTTTCACTTTGTCATACTATCACGCAAGGATCCAACGTGATGTCAGCCAGTTAGCAGAGAATCAGTCAGTGTAGCGCTGGAGTTTTTGCCATTGCCTGGCTGACAGGGGAAGGTCGGTCATCAGTTCGGTTTATTCAGTTACAGGGTTGGTCATGTCTGGTCTGTTTCACTGGTTGAAAATGTGCTGGTCAACAATCTTTCGGCAAAAGACAACGTTTCGGCAAAAGACAACGTCTGCGGTGAGTGACGCACAGATTATGGCTGCCTGTAGTTCACTATTGATGAACGCGTCCACGCAGGCGGCGATCATCGCCACCGATTCAGCCAATCACATCACCTTGTTCAACTCGGGAGCGGAACGGTTGTTTGGTTTTCGTGCCTGTGAAGTTATCGGTCGCGATGCCACCACGGTGGTGCTGCGTCAAGGGGAGATGGGGCAGTTATCGCCACAGGAGCTGTTACGCCATTATCAGCCGTTTTCGGTCTGGTGTTATCGGAAAAAAGATGGCGGTATCTTTTGGGGCGAATTGAGTTTTCATGAAGTCCGCCTGCCGGATGCGCGCTTGCTGGGCTATCTCAGTGTGATTACCGATATCACTGCATGTGAACGGTTGCAGGAACAATTGCATCAACAGCAACAGATGATGGATATGCTGTTACAGCATGCACCGGCGGTGCTTTATACGTTTGTTGTTCGTAGAGATACCGTTCGTAGAGATACCGTTGGTGGCGATGCGGATCGTGGTAATGAATATCGATTTGTTTACTGTAGCCCGGTCTCGACACGGGTATTGGGCCTGACACCGCAGGCGATGACCGCCGTGCCATTCGGCCCGGGTCACCCGCTGCGAGAGCGCATTCTGCCAGAAGATCGTGAGCGTATCGCACACTATTACGCCCACGGTGATTTTCATCGTGATAGCTGGCGCAGCGATTTTCGTATCTGCTCTGAAAATGGTGATGTGCGCTGGATCCATGCCGAAGCGATGGCGTCTTACCCCGAGGACGGCAGCATCGTGTTTTACGGTTCGATGCTCGATATTACCGATCTGAAGCAGTCAGAAACCTTGTTGCAGGTGTTAGCGCAGACCGACTCGCTGACCGGTATTGCCAATCGTCGCCATTTTGATGAGCGCTATCAACAACTGTGGCGTCAGCACGAATCCACACAGATGCCGTTGTCGTTGCTGATGATCGATATCGATCGTTTCAAACGTTTTAACGATAGCTATGGGCATAGCAAAGGGGATGCCTGCATAAAATCAGTCGTGGAAACGCTGGCAGGGCAACTGCCATCGTCAGAATGCTTGCTGGGACGCTACGGTGGTGAGGAGTTTACGGTGGTGTTGCCACAAACCGACTACCAACAAGCGCTGGCATGGGCCGAACGTTGTCGGCAGGCGGTTGAGTCGATGGAGATCCCCCATACCAAGTCGCCACAGGGGGTGGTGACGGTGAGTATTGGTGTGGCGGTCGCCAGACCGGGTAATGCCGGGAGCAGCATGACACAGTTGAGTAATGATGCCGATGATGCGCTGTACCGCGCTAAACATCTGGGCCGCAATCGGGTAGAAGCGAGCCCTGACCAGAATGCGGCTCCCGCCTGACATCATCTGTCGGTTGTGTCGGTATCTTATTCACCGCGTTCGCCGCGCGTTCTCACTCTTCCGTCAGAAAGAGCTCCAGCAACGAATTAAGAAACAGCTTACCGTGCTCGGTGACCTGCCAGTGTTGTTCGGTTTCCGTCAGGTAGCCTTGCGTTAGTGCTGCGTCCAGTTGTTCCCTGATAACGCTTTCCGGCAGGCCGGTATAAGCGGTGAAATCAGCGCGTGGTGCTGGTTCCAGCAACCGAAAGCGGTTCATAAAAAACTCGAATGGACGGTCAGCCAGCGCGACTTCGCTGCGTTGTTGCAGGTAATTCCCCTGCATATAGCCGCGTGGGTGGCGAGTTTTCACCGTGCGCACGATCTCGCCGTCGGTGAAGGTGATTTTGCCGTGTGCGCCGCAGCCGATACCGAGATAATCGCCAAAGCGCCAGTAGTTGAGGTTGTGCTGACACTGGTAACCCGGTTTGGCGTAGGCCGAGGTTTCGTACTGTTGGTACCCGGCGTCGCTCAGCAAACGGTGCCCCTGCTCGAAAATATCCCACAGCGCATCGTCGTCCGGCAGCACCGGCGGGCGTGAGCCAAACAGGGTATTGGGTTCGATGGTCAACTGATACCAGGACAGGTGCGGCGGGTTAAGCGCTATCGCCTGACGTAAATCATCCAGCGCCTCATCCAGCGACTGCTCCGGCAGCCCGTGCATCAAATCCAGATTGAAACTGCGTAGCCCCAGACCGGCCGCGAGAACAGCGGCGCGTTTGGCCTCTTCCGGGCCGTGGATGCGGCCTAAGCGCGTCAGTTTATCCGGGCTGAAACTCTGTACGCCGATGGAAATACGGTTAACCCCTGAGCGCTGGTAACCGCTGAACCTGTCGGCTTCTACGGTACCGGGGTTGGCTTCCATGGTGATTTCCGCGTCCGGCACCAGTGACAACCGGGCCCGCACGCCATCCAGCAACTGTTGCATCGCCTCGGCGCTGAGCAGGCTCGGTGTGCCGCCGCCGATAAAAATGCTGTGCAAGGGGCGGTTGCCCACCAGCGGCAGGTCGGCATCCAGATCCGCCAGCAGGTGCGCCACATAATCGTCGTGTGGAACCTCGCCTTTGAGCGCGTGGGAGTTGAAGTCGCAATAAGGGCACTTCTGCACGCACCAGGGGATGTGGATGTACAGGCTCAGCGGCGGCAAATTAAGCATGTCGCAGCGCATCCAGCAATTGACGCAGCGCCTGTCCACGGTGGGAGTGGGCGTTTTTCTCTTCGCGGCTGAGTTCGGCGGCGGTTTTGCCGAGTTGCGGCACGAAGAAGACGGGATCGTAGCCAAAACCGCCCGCACCGACAGGCGCACGGGTGATGACGCCTTGCCAGCTGCCGTGGCACACCAGTGGCGTCGGGTCATCAGCGTGACGCAAATACACCAGCACACAGTGGAAACTGGCCTGACGCTGTTCGTCCGGCACGCTGTCGAGTACCGCCAGCAGCTTGTCCAGATTCTGCTGGTCGCTGGCGTCTTCTCCGGCGTAGCGGGCGGAATAAATGCCCGGCGCGCCGCCCAGCGCGTTGACTGCCAGCCCCGAATCATCGGCGATGGCGGGCAGGCCGGTAGCGCGTGCGGCGTGGCGCGCTTTCAGAATGGCGTTTTCGATAAAGGTCAAACCGGTTTCTTCGGCGGAATCGACGCCCAGCGTGGTTTGTGCCACCACGTCGAGACCAAAATCCGCCAGTAGACCGGCGAGTTCACGCACTTTACCGGCATTGCCGGTGGCTAAAACCACGTTTTGCATCTGTTGTTCCTGCAATCTGTCTGGGATGTTTTATTCAGGGAATCGGCTCAGGAAATGAGGCCCGCGACATCGGCCGGGATGGTTTGCGGGTTGACGATCCTAATCTGTTTGTGACGTCCAAGCTCCCCTTTTTCGATGGTGACCATGCCTTTGGCGACACGGAATTGCTTGGCGAGAAATTTGATCAGGTGGGCATTGGCCTGGCCGTCTACCGGTGGTGCGGTGATGGCGACTTTGAGCTCGTCGCCATGCAACCCGACAATCTGATCCCGGCTGGCTTTCGGCTGAATATACAGCCGAATCACCAGCCCGTCTTCACAACGACTGACGGCACTCACAACAAGAACCACAGCCCCGGGAAGAAATCCATGCCGAGGTAATTCAACATGTACAGCACCAGAATCACGATCATCGGCGAGAAATCCAGACCGCCTGCCGAGGGCAGAATACGGCGTACCGGCCCCATCAACGGTTCAGTCAGTTGGTGCAGCATGTAATCCACCGGGCTGCGCCCCTGGCTAATCCAGCTCATCAGCGAGCGAATGATCACTATCCAGAACACCAGATAACCGGCGGATTTGATCAGCGCCAGTAGCCCCACCAGCAAGTTGATCGGGCTTAGCGAGAGCGAGCCGACCTGAATCAGCAACAGCAACGGGTACTTCAGCGTGGTGAGCAGAAACGCCAACAGCAACGAGGCGCTGTCGATAGGCCCAAGCGAAGGGATAATGCGACGCAACGGGCCGATGATCGGCTGAGTGAGCTTCACCACGAACTGCGCCAGTGGGTTGTAAAAATCACTGCGTGCCCATTGCATCCAGATACGCAGCAGCAACACCATCACGTACAGGTCAATCAGGGTTTTGACCAGAAAAGTCAGGGTCAGCATCAGAGGGTCATTCCTTCATTCAAAGTCATCTTTCAGGTGGTAATCAGAACAGCGATTCCATTTCCTTTGCCCGGTGCACAGCGGCCTGCATAGCATCAGCGACCGTCTGGCTCAGCTGACGCTCGCTGAATACGCGCAGTGCCTCAGCGGTGGTGCCGCCCTTGGAAGTTACATTTTCCCGCAAGGTGGATAACGGGGTATTCGGGCTGGCTTCCACCAGCGCCGCTGCACCACTAGCCGCCTGCTGTACCAGCAATCGGGCGGTATCGGCGTCGAACCCCTGACGCATGGCTTCCTGCTGCATCGCTTCCATAAACAGGAAGAAGTAGGCCGGAGCGCTACCGGCAGCGGCAATCACGCCGTTAATGTGCGACTCGTCTGCGACCCAGCACAGTTTACCGACACTGTGCATCAGGTCGGCGGCAAAGGCGCGATCGGCTTCGTTAACCCCGGCCGGTGCGTATAATCCGCTCATGCCCTGACCTACCAGCGAGGGGGTATTTGGCATGATACGCACCATGTTGAGCGATGCGCCCAATAACTGGCGGAAACGGGCGACGTTAACACCGGCGGCGATCGATAATACCAGCTTGCCGTTGAAATCCACCTGTTTTGCCAGTTCCCCGCAAACGTCGGCCATCAGTTGCGGTTTAACCGCCAGCACCACCACATCGGCGTCACGGGCACAGGCAGCATTATCGCTCAGGCTGGTAATGCCATAGCGGGCGGCCAGTTGATCCCGGTGGGTGGCGGACGGTGCGCTGACGCTGACCTGGTGGGCCGGATAACCACCTGCCATCAAACCGGCGATGATCGCCTGTGCCATGTTGCCCGCGCCGATAAAGGCTATTTTACGGTGTTCCATCAGATTCTCGCTGTTCTCGTCTATCCGTTAGGTTAACTGGTCGGCGAACTATAATCACGTGCGCCAAAAATTGCGGTACCGATGCGTACCATCGTGCTGCCAGCTTCAATGGCGGCAGCCATGTCGTCGGTCATCCCCATCGACAAGGTATCCAAGGTGCCATAATCCACTTTCAGTTGCAGAAAAAGTTCAGTCATGTGGCGAAATACTGCCAGTTGCTGGGCGTGATCCGTTTGCGGCGCGGGAATAGCCATCAGTCCGCGCAGTCGCAGATTCGGTAGTGTCGCCACGCTGGCGGCCAGTGCGGGTAATTCGCTGACCAGAATGCCGGATTTGCTCGCTTCCTGACTGATGTTGACCTGCAACAGCACATTGAGCGGTGGCAGGTGCGCCGGGCGTTGCTCGCTCAAGCGCTGGGCGATACGCAGCCGATCGATGGTGTGGCACCAGTCGAAATGTTCTGCCACCAGACGACTTTTATTCGACTGCAACGGCCCGATAAAGTGCCATTCCAGCGCGATATCGGGCAGGGTGGTCTGAAAATGACGAACCTTATCCACCCCTTCCTGTACATAGTTTTCGCCAAATGCCCGCTGCCCAGCCGCGATGGCTTCTTCGAGCGCGCTCACAGGTTTGGTTTTGCTGACGGCAAGCAGCGTAATCTCTTCTGGCGCACGCCCGCAGCGTTGCGCTGCCGCCGAGATTTTCTGCCGGACGTCCTGTAGGTTTTGCTGAACTGTCGATATCGTCGCTACCGGTGTCATCGTCATAGTGATTCAGGAGACCAATCAATGGATGTGAGTGAATGGGTGAACGCTAGTGTAAAACAGAATGTATCCGATCTGCACCTGTGCAGCGGTCATCCTCCGGTGCGGCGTATCGACGGCCAACTGGTGGCGGATGCTACCCAGCCGCCATTACATCACACCGAACTGGAACAGTGGTGCCAGAGCTGGCTGGACCCGGAGTGTGAACAGCAGTTGCGCCGGTGCGGGCAGACAGACTGTGCGTTGACGCTGGCAGGAGGGCAGCGGTTGCGGGCCAATCTGTTTATGCAGCGCCACGGTTTATCGGCGGCGCTACGCCTGATCCCACACTGCCAGCCGGATTTGCAGGCACTGAGGGCACCCGCGGTCGTCGCGGCATTGGCTGAACGTACGGATGGACTGATTCTAGTGACCGGGGCGACCGGCAGCGGGAAATCGACCACCCTGGCGGCGATGATCGCCGCACTGAATCAACGCTGTGCCCGCCATATTATTACGCTGGAAGACCCGATTGAATTCCTGCATACCAGTCAACGTAGCCTGATCCAGCAGCGGGAAATCGGCCGACACAGTGAGGGGTTCGCCAGCGCCTTACGGGCTGCGTTGCGTGAAGACCCGGATGTGTTGTTATTGGGGGAGTTGCGTGACAGCGAGACCATTCGGCTGGCGCTGACGGCGGCGGAGACCGGCCATCTGGTGCTGGCGACGCTGCATACCCGGCGGTCGGTGCAGGCGGTGGAGCGATTGGTGGACGTGTTCCCGGCCGAAGAGAAAGCCTTTGTGCGCACACAACTGGCGGCGAGTTTGCAGGCGGTAGTGGCACAGAAGCTCTTGCCGGGCGTGCAGGGTGGGCGTGTGGCACTATTTGAGGTACTGCTTGCCACACCGGCGGTTAGCAATCTGATCCGCGAAGGTAAAACCCACCAGTTGCCGAGTTTGTTGCAAACCGGCAGCCAGGTGGGGATGCAGACCTTTGAGCAGAGCTACCAACAGCGCTGTCAGGACGGCCTGTTAGCGGACGGCTGCGCTGACGATAACGGGCTTTAACTATCGCGTGGCTGTGAATGGCTATAGTCCTCAATGCCTTTGGTTTACGCCGGTTTTGTTTCAGTCGTATCGGTGGCGGCTTGCAGCAGCATCGTCAACTCTGTGGCTGGCACGGGGCGTGAGAACAAAAAGCCCTGCGCATAGTCGCACCCGAGTCGGGTAAGAATGTCGCACTGGAGCTGCGTTTCAACCCCTTCGGCTACCACATTGAGGCCAAGGCTGTGGGCCATCGCGATAATCGCCACGCACAATTCAAACCCGATGCCATCGAGATCCTCGATGAAGGAACGATCTATCTTCAGGCAATCGATATTGAATTTTCTGAGGTAAGCCAGTGACGAATACCCGGTACCGAAATCATCAATGGCGATTTGTATTCCAGCATCACGAAGCAGATGCAGATTGTTATTCACCCGCAGTTCGGCATTCAACAGCAGCCCTTCGGTGATTTCGATGATCACGGCGCTGCCGTCCAACCCGTGTCGTGCCAGTTCCTGCACCCAGGTCATTTCAGTGAAATCTTTGCTGCGCAGTTGAATCGGAGACTGATTGATGGCTATCTGAAAGTGCGGGTCAAGGGTGTTACGCCATTGCGCCAACTGAATGATGGCCTGCTGCGCGACCCAGTCGCCGAGTGGAACAATAAGGCCGGTATCTTCCGCAAGCGGAATAAACTCCGCCGGGCTGACCAGACCGCGTACCGGATGATGCCAGCGCACCAGCGCCTCAGCCTTGGTTATCCTGTTGGTAGCCAGTTCGATAATCGGCTGGTAGTAAACCTCAAACTGACTGTACTCAAGCGCCTGGCGCAGATCGTTGGTCAGGCGTAAGCGGGCGCGCGCGGCCTGGTGCAAAGCCGGCGTGAAATAATGGAAGCCGTTGCGCCCTGCGTTCTTGGCCGCATACATCGCTTGATCGGCATGTTTAAACAGTTCTTCTAGCGTGTCGCTGTCATTGGGAAATAAAGCGATACCGATACTCGCGGAAACCAGCATGTTTTCGCCATCGATATTGAACGGTTGTGCCAAACGCTGCAGCAAGGTGTTGGCCAGCCGCTCGCAGTCGTCGGTTCGCAGCAGGTTAGACAGGATAATGGCAAATTCATCGCCGCCGATACGAGCAATGGTATCAGCACCCTGAATACAATCGGTAATGCGGTTTGATACCGCAAAGAGCAGCGCATCGCCAGCGCGGTGTCCCAGACTGTCATTAACCGATTTGAAGTGGTCCAGGTCTATCAGCATCAACGCCATGGGGCGGCCGGTTTGCCTGGCGCGTTCAACCGCGCGCTCCAGTTTATCCTGAAATCTGTGTCGGTTTGGTAGCGCGGTAACTGCGTCGTAGTTGGCTTGTCGCCAGATTAACTCCTCTTGTTTCTTGCGCTGGGTAACGTCGGAAAACACACCGACATAGTTGATGGGGGTGCCTGCCGCGTCTTTGACCACATTGATGGTCAGTTCTCTAAGATAGTCGCTGCCGTCTTTTTTACGGTCCCACATTTCACCAATCCACAGCCCATCCTCATTCACGGCACGCCAGATGGCATCATAGAAAGCGATATCATGGCGATCGGAGCGGAATATGTACGACGGTTGTCCCAAGACATCGGCTTCGCTATATCCGGTGAGGCGGGTAAAGGCCGGGTTGATGG
Organism: Dickeya ananatis; assembly: GCF_019464615.1. Lineage (NCBI taxonomy): Bacteria > Pseudomonadati > Pseudomonadota > Gammaproteobacteria > Enterobacterales > Pectobacteriaceae > Dickeya > Dickeya ananatis. The sequence continues at coordinate 365,497 of NZ_CP040816.1, forward strand.
AGATAATTTTTCGATTGGTATCGATGACGATGATGGCTTCCTGGGTACTTTCGTAGACCGTGGCGGCAATCTTCATCTGTTCACGTGCTTTTTGGCGCTCGGTAATATCGAGGACGTACACCAGTCGGTCGGCTTTGTGTCCGTGCTGTGCGAAGGGAACCGATTCTGACCAGACCGTCAGGATCATGCCGTCATGACGCACTACCGTCCATTCCCCTCCCAGCTTACCGCCTTCATCGAGAAACGACTGATGACGGGCCAGAACGGATGCCCGGGTAGACTCAGGAAAAACCATAGTAAAGGGATGATTAATCATCTCTTCCTGGGTGTAACCATAAATAGCGCTATAGGCAGGATTCACGGTGACATACTTTCCGTCGTAATTGATAACGGCAATGCCCACCGGGCAACGGTCGAGGATGCCCTGAAACAGACTTTCTGAATTCCATGCAGAACCGGTCATCATTCACCTCATCATCGATACTGTTTTTCTTATGACAATCCGTGTTGATACGCGGTTAACGGCGTGGTGACGGCAGGCCGTTTTCGATGCAGGCGTTCGTCCGATTACTTCCTTTTAGTTCATTTTTGGGAAATTTTCCTGACAAGGAAATTATCGACCATCGGCAGCGACTTCTGAGGTGTTGGCAGGAGGTTTGATGAAAAAGGGTGACGACGGTATCACCCTTGCGTTTTTGTGACGACGCACTAACTGTGAACGCGGATTACTAACGAGTCCGGTGACGTTGCCTTATAGCGACGTTGTTGGATGTTACGTTGCTGGATAGTTACGTTGTCGGATAAATCACGTGTTCGGGGGCGCGTTGCATAATGATGCGTCCGTGGCGGACGGACAATCGTGCCTTTGCCTGCCGCTGGAGTGCGTCGTAGTCGTTTTGTGCATCCATAATCACCAGATTGGCCGGGCGACCGACAGCGATACCGTAACGATCGCCCAAATGCAGGGCTTTAGCGCTATTGTCGGTGACGAAATCGAGACAACGTTGTAGATCCTGATATCCCATCATGTGGCAAATATGTAGCCCAGCGTCGAGAACACGCAGAATATTGCCGTTGCCGAGTGGATACCACGGGTCTCTGATGGAGTCCTGTCCGAAGCAGACGTTCATACCGGCGCGGTCCAGTTCGGCAACGCGGGTCACGCCACGGCGTTTAGGAAAGGTATCGAACCGTCCTTGCAGGTGGATGCTTTCCGTCGGACAGGAGACGAAGCTGATGCCTGAGCGGCGCAACAAACGAAACAGCTTCGAGCAGTACGCGTTGTCATACGATCCCATCGCCACAGTATGGCTGGCGGTGACACGCGCTCCCATGTCTCGCACCCGTGCTTCTTCCGCCAGTACCTCCAGAAAGCGTGAGTTCGGGTCATCGGTTTCATCGCAATGCACGTCAACCAGACACCCGGTACGCTCTGCCAGATCCATCAAAAACTTCACTGAACTGACGCCCTGTTCACGGGTATTTTCAAAGTGGGGGATGCCGCCAACCACATCCGCACCCAGCGCAATGGCGCGTTCCATCAACTGGCGACCATCCGGATACGATTCGATACCTTCTTGTGGAAAGGCGACGATTTGCAGGTCTATCAGGTCGCGCACCTCGTTTTTGAGTTCGAGCATGGCTTCCAGCGCCGCCAGCGAGGGATCGGTCACATCAACATGGGTACGGACATGCTGGATGCCGTGATCGCGCAACATGCCGATGGCGGTATACGCCCGGTGCCGGGTATCGTCGTGGGTGATCGTCGCTTTGCGCTGGCTCCAGCGCTCGATGCCTTCAAACAACGTGCCACTCATATTCCACTGCGGCTCACCCGCCGTCAGAACGGCATCAAGATGAATGTGCGGTTCTACCAGTGGCGGAATCACCAGTTGTCCTGCGGCGTCGATGTCGTCGGGTGCGGCGGGGTACAGACCGGGTTGGGCGTCGATGGCCGCAATCAGGCCATTTTTCAGTTGCACGGTGTAGAGTCCGGGCTGATGGCGTAACACGGCGTTGATAATCTTCATAATCACTCCTGTGATGGGGCGTTGAATGGCGACACGGTGCTTTCTGACGTTGGAAAGCCAGAAAGACGCCCGATCATGAGCGCGACGGCGGCGCTAAGGCGAAACAGTGGGTCGCTCAGGGTGCCACCCGATAATTGTTCAATGCGTTGCAGGCGTTGGTGCAGCGTATTGCGATGAATAGCCAGCCGCTCGGCTGCTTTAATCAGATTACTGTTTTCTTGCAATACCGCATCCAGCGTCTCAATCAACAGGTAAGGCGACTTGCGGTTATGCTCTATCAGATTGCCCAGCACATTGTGCATAAACCGGGTCAGCAGTGTTGGGTCGCTGACGGCACCCAACAATTGCAGTATCCCCAATGTAGTGTAATCACACAGCCCTTTTTCTGGTTGCAGGCTGGCGACGGCGTCAAGTGCCTGTTGGGCTTCATTAAGGCCCTGCCGGTACTGTGCTGCTGAGCTGACTGGGCTGGATAGCCCGCCGTATAGTGTTAATGGGGCGATATCGGCGTGGATAGTCTGGCGTAATGCCACCAGCCGCTGATGCCCTGGCGGTTGCAGTAATGGGCTGTCTGTCGGCAACACCATCAGGAACAGAGAGCCCAGCGTGACCACCGGTGGGGGAGCGCGTGACGCGGATGGAGGGGGTGACGCTAACAGGGACGCCTGTAGCCGCTGTTGCAGCAGGAGGCGTGAGTGCTGCAGTTGCGCCTCTGGATCGTGGCAATCCGGTGAAGCGAACAGGCTTGCCACGTTATCTATACGCCATGCTACCACCCGGTGCGGCACGTCCAGCGGCCATTGCAGGCGGTCGGCACGCTGATGAATCAGTGCCAGATCCGACGGGTCTGCGGTGAGTAGCGCCAGCAGAAAGTCGCTACGCCATCTGTCCCACTGCTCTTCAGTATGGTGCTCTTCAGTATGGTCATAGACACTGTCGCGATAAGACAGGCTGCGTTGATGCGATGCCGACATGATGATCTCTCCGGTTTTCCCTTCTCTTCCCGTTCAGGGGAAACGACAATGTCAGTGATATTCAGTGTAGTGTGCACCACAGCGTATGCAGCAAAGAGCGTGCCGGTTTTACTGCCGGTAACGCGTTAACGGGGTGTCAGGGAAGCTCGCCAGAGCATTGAGAATAGAGCACCTGTGCAGGCTGCATGGTTTGGCGCTAAAACATGGCGTAATGTGCTCGTTTACTGTGCATGATGCGGTGTGATGCACTGAAAGCGTGAGCGAATCAGACACGTAAACTAACTGGACACATAAACGAAACCAGACGCGTGAGCCAGCAGCAATAAAGCCACAAGGGCGAGTCAGTGAAAACGCAGTGGCCGTGACTGGCCACTGCCAAAGACAGAATCAGCGCGCCTGCAGCAGCGGCGTGTGGTCTTCGATACGGAACATGGCCATGGCCTGTACCAGTTGGCGGGATTGCTCTTCCAGCGACTGGGTGGTATCGGTAGAGGCCTTGACCAGAGATGCGTTCTGCTGCGCGACTTTATCTATCTGGGTAAAGGCGATGTTCACCTGTTCAATACCGCGATGTTGCTCCTGAGACGCGTAAGAAATCTCTTTCATCAGCGTGGTGATACGGTTGATCTCGTCTGCGACGTTATCCATGGTTTCACCGGCTTTAGCGGCCAAATCGAGCCCTTCCGAGACATGGGACTGTGAATCCAGGATCAGTGTGCGGATCTCTTTGGCGGCCTGGGCGCTATGCTGCGCCAGATTACGCACTTCACCGGCAACCACCGCAAACCCTTTCCCTTGCTCGCCCGCACGGGCGGCTTCCACCGCGGCGTTCAGCGCCAGAATGTTGGTCTGGAAGGCGATGCCATCAATTACACCGAGAATATCGCTGATGCGTTTGGCACTGGCGGCGATTTCGCGCATTTTTTCTACCACGTAGTTGACGGATTCATTGCCGCGATCAGTGGTATCGGAAACCTGGTTGGTCAACTGATGGGCCAGTTCGGCGTTATCGGCGTTGCGTTTAACGGTGGCGCTCAGTTCTTCGAGGCTGGCGGCGGTTTGCTCCAACGCGGCGACCGATTCTTCGGTACGTTCCGCCAGATGGCGGTTGCCGCTAAACAGTTCACGACTGCCCTGATCGATTTGATAACTGGCGTCACGCACCTGACCGACGGAATCCAGCAGCGCCATTTGCATACGCAAAATGGCGTCGCTCAGGCGACCCAGTTCATTGTCACCGCCGGTGGTGATGCGGTGGGTCAAATCGCCGGAGGCAACGTGCTCCAGTTGCTCAATGGCGTGATCCAGCGGTTTGAGCAGCATGTGGCGTAACGCCAGCCAGCCCAGCAAGACCAGTAACAGGGATAACAGACAAGCAAAGCCTATCAGCATCAGCATCAGCCGTTCGTTGCTATTTGCCTGTTGGATGTGTTGTTCGGAGAGTTGCTGGGAGTAACTGCGGAAATTCTGGATGGATTTATCAAATGCGTCGCTTAGGGGCGTCAGGTTATTTTCCAGCAAGGTGTAGTATTCGTCGGTGTACTGTTTTCTCAGAGACTCTAACATCGGTTTTAATCCCTGATTCAGGTAGTCCTGATAGGTTTTTAACACTTGCTGTGCCAGTTTTTGCTCCTGCTCACTGGTGGTGGTGCCGACGCTACTGAACTGGTGAATTTCTTTGTCGGACTGCTGGATATAACTATCCAGTTTATCCGTTTCTTTGGCCCCCACGTCCAGCAAACCAATTTCTATCTTGCGTACCGCCAGTGTTGCGGATGCTCTGGCCCGTAGCGTCAGGTTATAACCGTTCATCAACGCGCCCAACTGCTCCCCCTGAATCTGGTTGAGCTGCGTCAGGGAGTCCCGGCTCTTGTTGATGGCCTGAATCCCCATACCGCTGACTAGCAGCAATAACAGGGTGATAACAGCCAGCAAGGTTAACAGGCCGGTACGGATGGAGAGATTTTTCAAACGCATGGTCCATTTCCTAGTGTGTGCAGAATAAAAAACACTGGCAAAGCCTATCTCTGGCTTGCCATACGTTAACGTACATGTAGGGCTAATTTTGTTCAGAACATAACAGATGAAATAGCGTGTTAGATAGCAAGATTCTCTTATGTTTTGTTAACAGAAATGCGTCAACTCGGCAAATTTTCCTTTAAGAAAGATCTCTGAGTACTAAATAAATTCGCCCGGCGCGGAGCACTGGTTTATCATCTGATGATAAAAAATGAACATGACGCGTCTGGCATCAGGATAACGAGCGCCATCCTGGTTCCGGTTCGCGTTTTTGGGGCAGTCAGGTGACTGTTCGGCAACGTACTCGATCGGAAAAGTACCCGAGGTTTCTGTGCAGTTAACAAGTTTTACGGATTATGGTTTGCGTGCGCTGATTTACATGGCGTCATTGCCGGAGGGCAAAATGACCAGCATTTCAGAAGTGACTGAAGTGTATGGCGTTTCACGCAACCATATGGTGAAGATTATCAATCAGCTGAGTCGCGCCGGGTTGGTTATGGCAGTGCGTGGCAAGCATGGCGGCATTCGGTTGGGCCGCGATCCGTCCACCATTCGCATCGGCGATGTGGTACGGGAACTGGAGCCGCTCTCTCTGGTTAACTGCAGCAAGGAGTTTTGTCATATTACCCCCGCCTGCCGACTCAAACAGGTATTGCAACAGGCCGTACAGAATTTCCTGAAAGAACTGGATAATTATACGCTCGCCGATATGGTGGAAGAAAACCCGCCCCTCTATAAATTACTTCTGGTTGAATAAGCCTGTTCAGCTGCCCGCTGATGACAACGGAGGAACCGCAATGTCACAAGATCCGTTTCTGGAACGTGAAGCAGAAAAATACGAATTCCCCATCCCCAGCCGTGAATACATCCTGGAGCACCTGGCAAAACGGGATACCCCTATCAGCCGTGAAGAACTGGCAAGCGATCTGCAACTGACCAGCGATGAGCAACTGGAAGGGCTGCGCCGCCGGTTACGCGCGATGGAACGCGACGGGCAACTGGTGTTTACCCGTCGTCAGTGTTACGCCCTGCCGGAAAAGCTGGATTTACTGCGTGGCACGGTGATCGGCCATCGTGATGGTTATGGCTTTCTGCGGGTGGAAGGACGCAAAGACGATCTTTACCTGTCCGCTGAACAGATGAAAACGGTGATCCACGGTGATGTGGTGCTGGCCCAGCCGTTGGGTGAAGACCGCCGGGGACGTCGTGAAGGGCGCATTGTGCGCGTGCTGGAGCCGCGTACCAGTCAGATAGTCGGGCGTTATTTCACCGAAGCCGGTACCGGTTTTGTGGTGCCGGACGACAGCCGTCTGAGCTTTGATATCCTGATCCCACCGGAATGTATCGCCGGGGCTCGTATGGGTTCGGTGGTGGTGGTGGAACTGACTCAACGCGGGACGCGTCGCACCAAGGCGATCGGTAAGATCGTGGAGATCCTCGGCGACAACATGGGGACCGGGCTGGCGGTAGACATCGCGCTACGCACCCATGAAATCCCGCACAGCTGGCCGCCCAAAGTGGAAGAGCAGGTGAGCGACCTGGCTGAAGAGGTGCCGGAAAGCGCCAAGAAAGGCCGGGTGGATTTGCGTGAACTTCCGCTGGTAACTATTGACGGCGAAGACGCCCGTGATTTTGACGATGCGGTGTACTGTGAGAAAAAACGCGGTGGCGGCTGGCGGTTGTGGGTGGCAATAGCGGATGTCAGCTATTACGTGCGCCCCGGTACGGCGCTGGACCATGAGGCACGTGCACGCGGCACCTCGGTCTATTTCCCATCGCAAGTGGTGCCGATGCTGCCGGAAGTGCTGTCTAACGGGCTGTGTTCACTGAACCCGCAGGTGGATCGCCTGTGTATGGTGTGTGAGATGACCGTCTCCTCGCAGGGTAAATTGTCCGGCTACAAGTTCTATGAAGCGGTGATGAGTTCACACGCCCGCCTCACCTACACCAAGGTGTGGAGCATTTTGCAGGGCGATGAAGCGTTGCGCGAACACTACCAGTCACTGGTGGAGCCGCTGGAAGAGCTGCACCGGATGTACAAGGTGCTGGAGCATGCGCGTGAGGTACGTGGCGGTATCGCGTTTGAAACCGAAGAAGCCAAGTTTATCTTTAACGCAGAGCGCCGTATCGAACGGGTGGAAGCCGTCGTGCGTAACGATGCGCACAAGCTTATCGAAGAGTGCATGATTCTGGCCAACATCTCGGCGGCGAAGTTTGTCGAGAAGAGTGAAGAACCGGCATTGTTCCGCGTGCATGACCAGCCCAGTGAAGATCACGTGCTGGCGCTGCGTAGCGTGCTGGGCGAGTTGGGGCTGACGCTCAAAGGCGGCATGAAGCCGCAACCGAAAGACTACGCTGAGTTGATGGTTTCCATCGCTGATCGGCCGGATCATGAGATGCTGCAAACCATGCTGTTGCGATCCATGAAGCAGGCTATCTACGACCCGGAAAACCGTGGCCACTTTGGGCTGGCGTTGACCTCGTATGCGCATTTTACGTCACCGATCCGGCGTTATCCGGACTTGTCGTTGCACCGTGGTATCAAGTATCTGCTGAGCGACCGTAAAAACCGCTGGACGCAAAGCGGTGGCTGGCATGCCGATTTCAACGAAATGTTGCAACTGGGCGAACACTGCTCGATGACTGAGCGCCGTGCCGATGAAGCCACACGTGATGTGGCCGACTGGCTGAAGTGCGATTTCATGCAGGACCATGTGGGGGAAACCTTTACCGGGATTATCTCCAGTGTCACCGGTTTCGGCTTCTTCGTGCGGCTTAACGACTTGTTTATCGATGGTCTGGTGCATGTCTCCACGCTGGATAACGACTATTACCGTTACGACAACGTCGGCCAGCGGCTGATTGGCGAATCTCGCGGTCAGACTTACCGACTGGGCGATGAGGTGGAAATCCGCGTTGAAGCGGTACACATGGATGAGCGTAAGATTGATTTTGCGCTGATCTCGTCTACCCGTAAGGTGCGCGGCGAAGGTAAAACCGCGCGCGACCGGGCGAAGAGGGGGAGCGATACCGGTGCGAAGCCGCCGCGTCGTCGCCGTACCGGCCAGCGCGCCAACTTTGAGCCGGATAGCGCATTCCGCCCTGAGGGAGACGGTAAAAAGCGCCAGCCTGCCAGCAAGGATAACGGTAAGGCGAAAACTGGCGGTAAAAAGAAGGCAGCAAAATCGCAAAAGAACGCTGAAAAAACGCGTAAGATTGCTGCAGCCACGCGAGCTAAACGCGCCAGCAAAAAGAATAAAACGGCAGAGTGACGAACAGCGTCTGACCGTGACATCGGTATTCAGGGCAGCCGACCGGCTGCCCTGTTAACCCGTCTCAAGCGTATTATTGAAGAGTAGTAATGAGCGAAATTATTTACGGCATCCATGCGGTGAAAGCGCTGCTGGAACAAGACCCTCAACGTTTTCTGGAAGTCTTCACCCTGAAAGGGCGTGAAGACCGTCGCCTGCAACCGCTGATAGCCGAGCTGGAAGCCAGCGGCATTGCGGTACAGGTCGCCAGTCGTCAGTGGCTGGATGATAAGGTGGAAGGTGCGGTCCATCAGGGGATCATCGCCCGGGTAAAAGAAGGGCGTCAGTATCAGGAAAACGACTTGCCGGGGCTACTGGCATCACACGCGACGCCGTTCCTGTTGGTGCTGGATGGCGTGACAGACCCCCATAACCTGGGCGCTTGCCTGCGTAGTGCTGATGCCGCTGGCGTCCATGCGGTGATTGTGCCGCGAGATCGTTCCGCCCAACTGAATGCGACCGCGAAGAAAGTGGCCTGTGGCGCGGCGGAAACCGTACCACTGATCCGCGTGACCAATCTGGCGCGCACGCTGCGTTTCCTGCAGGAGCAGAATATCTGGATCGTCGGTACGGCGGGCGAAGCGGATCACACCTTGTACCAAAGCAAACTGACCGGCCCGCTGGCGCTGGTAATGGGGGCTGAAGGGGAGGGCATGCGCCGCCTGACTCGCGAACACTGTGATGAGCTGATCAGTATTCCGATGGCAGGGAGTGTGTCGTCGCTGAATGTTTCCGTGGCGACCGGTATTTGTCTGTTTGAAGCGGTACGCCAGCGCGCAGTGTAAGCCGTCGCGCAAGGTTGTGTGATGTCGTGTGACCGGGTGTGTGCTAACACGCTGCTGTGCGGTCACACGACAATACGGTCTCACGAAACGGTTATACGAAAATAAAAAATGCCGTCATACGATAAAAACGGCATGTTCCCGACAGACGGCATCTAACGATGGGATAACTGGCTTGCCGGGAGACGATGCGTTATTTCTTCAGGCTGGCGATTTTCTGTTCTACCGCCGCGCACCACAATACCGAATTGCGTGACGGCCAGGAGGTGGCAGGTAACCGGCTTTCCACCGCCTGCTGCCAAACCTGTGAGCCTACATCGACATCACCCAGCACGGCGCGCGTATTGACTATCGACTCTATCCACTCATTCCATTCCGTGCTGCGGCATGGATATTCTGAAGCCAGCGCGGTGCCACTCAGGCCGCTTGTCAGCAGTAACAGGGCGATGGCGGCAATCTTTGTTTTCATCCTTCATCCTCTTAACGTTCTCTGGGTTACTTAGAGCCTATCCCAGTAGGCGTTATTGGCGTGGCCAGTTTGGACACGGACAGCGCGCAGAAACCGGAGCGTACACGGAGTACGTGAGGATTTCGAGCACTGCCCAGGGCCAAAATGGCCAGTGAAATAGCCCTAATGGGATAGGCTCTTATTGTGCCTGAATGGCTATGGGCGAGCGGCAGGCAAGGGACGATAGAACACCGCATAGCCGTGCCAGTTGTCTTGTCGTACATGCTCGTCTTGCGTCAGGCTGACCACTCGGTAGTAAGGCATACCGCGTGCGTTGGCCTCATGGGCGATTTCCTCTACCGCATCATCGAGAGTACCGCGGACATTAACCGAGACAGAGCCGGTTTTTTCCAACAGGTAGCTTTGCTCTCTGGACACTTCAACCGCCTGCTGCGCCGGTGGTGGCGGTGGAACTGGTTTACCAGCCAGCATCGCACAACTACTGAGCAGCATCGACAGCGCCGCGCCCAGCCACACTCTATGTGGCGGCGTCAGTCTGAATAACCATGACAGGCAAGTCATAACGCGGTGCTCCATTCAGTCCGATACGCGATAAATTCATTCGGCACACGTCAATAACGCGGTGAATCAGCGTTCTGTACCGGGCGAGAATAGTGTAACGCCTTGAAGCAAACAGGGATACCGTTGAGGTGTGTTGACGTGTAAACGGGGCGGTGGTGACGCGACCTTCGCCGGTCAGCGGCGAAGGTCATGACAGCATCAGTGATGAATGCGGAATATGCTGACCACATCGCTCAAGTGGTGACCTTTCTCACGTAGCCCCTGAGCCGTGCTTTCCGAGTTTTGTACCAACGAGGCGTTCTGGTGGATAGCCTGCCCGATCTGATTGATAGCCACATTGACCTGCTCGATGCCCAGAGCCTGTTCATGTGAGGCGATATCAATATCGTTGATAATGGTGCTGACCTGCTGAATACGTTGCAGTAAGTCATCCATCGCTGCACGGGTTTTTTCCGAGAAGCGGTAACCGGTTTCGACCTGATGCAGTGATTCGGCAATCAGTGCTTCGATTTCTTTTACCGCTGAAGAGCTACGCTGGGCCAGCGAGCGCACTTCGGCGGCGACCACCGCAAAGCCTTTACCGTGTTCACCTGCGCGTGAGGCTTCGACGGCGGCGTTGAGCGCCAGAATATTAGTCTGAAAGGCGATCGACTGGATAGTGGTGGTGATATCGGCAATTTTCTGCGATGAGCGTTTGATTTCACTCATAGTCTCCACCGAGTCGGTGACCGTTTTGCTGCCATTTTGGGCGGCGCTGGCGCTTTGTGCCGCCAGACCTTTGACGGTAGAAACGTTGTCGGCATTCTGTTTTACCGTCGATGCCAGTTGTTCCATGGTGGCGGAGGTTTCTTCCACACTGCTGGCCTGACGGGAAATTTGTTCGCTGATGTTGCCGCTGTCTTCGGCCAGCGCATCAGTACCGACGACGATCTCTTCAGCAGCGTCGCGTACCTGAGATACTAGCCGGGTCAGACCATGCCCCATGCCGTTGATGGCATCGACCAGCCGACCCACTTCATCCTGGCTCTGGGTCGTGAGCGTGGCCTGCAGATTCCCGGCCGCAAACTGTTCTGCCACTTTGACCACCTCGTCCAGCGGCCGGCTTAACCAGCGACGGGTGAGGTAGACGAAGAACACGGCAAACAGCACTACCAGCGCAATACCACCGCCCAGGAACATATTGCGGATAGCATTGATTTCCGCCAACAGACTGGCCTTGCTAATGGTGCCGACGACAACCCATTTCCATTGCGGCACGCTGTGATACACCATCACCTGGGTGCGCTCATCACCGCTTAGGCTGCTATCTTCGTATTCCAGTCTGCCGCTGTCATTCTTCAGCACCTGTTGCAGCGTGTCGCCAGACCAGCTCGGCTTGTGTCCGCTGAGCGTTGGATGAACCAGATAGTTGCCCGCCGTCGCACCCGCGGTGCTGAGCGCAATAAAATGACCACTATCGCCGATGCGTTTATCCAGGATGCGTTTTTGCATCAGGGCAAACTCTTTGCTGATATCAATCCCCACGAACAGAATAGCGATAACGTTACCGCTGGCGTCGGTGACCGGCTTGTATTGAGTGATATATTGTTTGCCGAAGAGCACTGCCAGTCCACTGAACGATTTGTTGCTGGAAACGGGCGCGAATGCCGGGCTGGCGCGGTCCAGTTTAGTGCCGATGGCACGTGAACCGTCTTCCTTTTTTAACGAGGTGGTGATTCGCACGAAATCGTCGCCATCGCGTACGAAAATAGTGGAAATCGCACCAGTACGGCTGAGAAAGTCGTCGGTAACGGTAGTGTTCATGTTGAGAACGGTGTCACCGGATTTCAGTGTCGGGGCAGTCGTACCACCGACAGGCAGGCGGGCCTGATTATCAACGGTAAAACGAGAAGGCAGAAAGCTGGCAAACAGATTGGTATAGCTGTCGACACCTGACTGCAGGCTGGCGTCGTACAGGGCTATCATATCGGTAATACCCGTAACCTGACTGTCCATGTCATGCATTGTCAATGATTCCAGTTTCTCACCGGCTGAGCGTGTCAGACTGAGGCTGAATGCAATAAACAGCACAGCCACACTCAGGGAGGCAATGACCGAAAGTTTGACACCGAGGCTCCAGCCTCTAAAAGCAAGCTGCATGATAGTTCTCTTTAGTATGGTATGAGACGTGATTGGGGATTGATTACTGCCGTTAACGGCAAAAAAGTGCGAAATTTTACACTAATCGGTACTTTTGTAACTAATTTGATCAAGATCATTGCGATCTGTTTTTATATGTATTGAGTGTTGCCAATGGTTAAATGGTATACGAAATAATTGTAGGCGTTCTTGACGGTTTTACCTGTTAATCAATGAAGAAAAGGAGACGATAATGGTAGAAATGGGAAACGAGGATGTTTCAGGCATCAAGGTGTTGCATGCCTTTCCTTCTGGTGGCAGGACGCGGCCTTTACCTACCATTTTCTTCTTTCATGGCTATACCTCCTCCAAAGAGGTCTACTCGTATTTTGCCTACGCGTTGGCGAAGGCTGGCTTTCGGGTTATTGCGCCGGATGCTCTGATGCATGGCGAGCGCTTTGATGGCGATGAGGCGCGGCGCTGGCGCTGTTTCTGGGACATATTACTGACGAATGTGCAGGAGTTGCCCCTCTATCTGGCCTGGTGTCGCGAACACGGGTTGATTGACGGCGACAGAGTCGGGATTTGTGGTGCGTCGATGGGCGGCATGACGGCGCTGGCGGCGATGACGCAATACCCCTGGCTGAAATCGGCGGCTTGCTTTATGGGGGCTGGCTATTTTTCGTCGTTATCGCAGACGCTGTTTCCACCGGTAACACCGGATGAACCGGGAGCGCAGGCGCAGTTACAGGCGCTGGCGGAACGTGTGGCACCTTATGACGTTGGGCATCAGTTGGATAAGGTATCCGACCGGCCGCTCCTGCTCTGGCATGGCCTGGCTGATGAGCTGGTTCCGGCATCGCAGAGCGAACGCTTGTACCGGGAACTGACAGCTTGCAACGCCAGTCAGCATGTGACCTACCTGACGGAGGTCGGCATCGGCCACAAGATTACCCCGACCGCCTTGCAGGCCGGGGCGGATTTCTTCGTGCGTTCGCTCTGATTTCTCCCTTTGGCTACGCTGTTTTTCCCTTTGTAAGGCTGCCTGGCAATATCGCTTGTTTTCCCATGAGGGCGTCATTATAATTACGCGTCATTTTTTCAGCCGTACACACAACACGTTCCTTGCTTCCATGGGCCGCGGCTGACCCTGACAGGAGGCTGAATAATCCGTAAGGAGCAATTCGATGCGTCATTACGAAATCGTTTTTATGGTTCATCCTGACCAGAGCGAACAGGTTCCGGGCATGATCGAGCGTTACACCGGTGCTATCACAGCAGCGGAAGGCAAGATCCACCGTCTGGAAGACTGGGGCCGCCGTCAGCTGGCTTACCCGATCAACAAACTGCACAAAGCTCACTACGTTCTGATGAACGTTGAAGCACCGCAGGAAGTGATCGATGAGCTGGAAACTAACTTCCGCTTCAACGACGCCGTTATCCGCAGCATGGTTATGCGCGTTAAGCACGCGGTAACTGAAGCATCTCCGATGGTGAAAGCGAAAGACGAACGCCGTGAGCGTCGTGACGAATACGCTGAAGCTGATGATGATGCTGAAGTTGGGGATTCTGAAGAGTAATTGTTGTGGTGACGGCCAATCGGTTGGTGTTGTCAGGCACGGTGTGCAAGACACCCATTCGAAAAGTCAGTCCGTCAGGTATTCCTCACTGCCAGTTTGTGCTTGAGCACCGCTCAGTGCAGGAAGAAGCCGGACTCAGCCGACAAGCATGGTGCCGTATGCCCGTGATTGTCAGTGGACATCCGTCACAGGCATTTACCCACAGTATAACGGTCGGTATGCAACTCAGAGTTCAGGGGTTCATTAGTTGCCACCAAGGGCGCAATGGCCTCAGTAAATTGGTGCTGCATGCCGAGCAGATTGAATTGATTGATTCTGGAGACTAGCCAAATGGCACGTTATTTCCGTCGTCGCAAGTTCTGCCGTTTCACCGCGGAAGGCGTTCAAGAGATTGACTATAAAGACATCGCAACGCTGAAAAACTACATCACTGAAAGTGGTAAAATTGTACCGAGCCGTATCACCGGCACCCGTGCAAAATACCAGCGTCAGCTGGCCCGCGCTATCAAGCGTGCGCGCTACCTGTCTTTGTTGCCGTACACTGATCGTCATCAGTAATCGGCCACTGTCCATTAACGAGACTTTGAGAGGATAAGGTAATGCAAGTTATTCTGCTTGATAAAGTAGCAAACCTGGGCAGCCTGGGTGATCAGGTTAACGTTAAAGCGGGCTACGCTCGTAACTTCCTGGTTCCGCAGGGCAAAGCTGTGCCGGCAACCAAGAAAAACGTTGAGTTCTTCGAAGCCCGTCGCGCTGAACTGGAAGCTAAACTGGCTGACGTTCTGGCTGCTGCTGAAGCTCGCGCTGAGAAAGTCAACGCACTGGCTTCCGTAACCATCGCTTCTAAAGCGGGTGACGAAGGTAAACTGTTCGGTTCTATCGGTACTCGCGACATCGCTGATGCGGTAACCGCTGCCGGTGTTGAAGTAGCGAAAAGCGAAGTTCGTCTGCCGAACGGCGTTCTGCGCACACTGGGCGAGCACGAAGTGAGCTTCCAGCTGCACAGCGACGTATTCGCTAAGCTGAACGTTGTGGTTGTTGCTGAGTAATTTTTACTCCGCTTCATCGCAACACGTAAAACGCTGGCCTTGTGCCAGCGTTTTGCATTTCAGGCGATCCATTTTATAGCGTGATCCTGCGAGACGTGATCCTGGTGTTTGGAGCCTGTGGCAGACGCTTCTCCAGCAGACAGGCATCAGTAACTTCTACCCATACTGTGGGTATTCAGTGATTTTTTACTCATTTGATAGTTAATGAATTATTCCCTCTTTTTCTTCAACATCTCCCAATTAATAAACTTTCTGTGATGCAATTCGCATATATGCCTTCTTCCCGAGATCCTGCGATCGAATAAGTGTCAGGCATAGATAGTCGTCACACTCCCTGTCGAAATTTTCATCGTTTTCTTGACACCCATAATCCCTTCATTAGAAAAATATGCAAACGTTCCTGCAAACGTTTTACATAATTTATTAAAAGTACCCTACATCGAGAAAAGAGGACGCTATGAAAAAAATTACGATAACGGCGGGGCAGCGCTACCGCAGTCCGTCTACGGGAAAGGGCGGTGATGCCAATGGGGCCCGTCATGTATTACGCGTTAACGCACTGTGCGGCAGAGCACGAGGGGGAATGCGGTGTGTGGGCGGGCATACGTTGCGGCAACGGGGAGTGCAACAGGTAAAACAGGCGGTTATCGGGCGGTGAAATAGCCTCTGTGACTGTTACTGCGTGCTGAACATACCGGTAGGCGGGAAGACGGAGAAAACCCCCCTGACTGGTCAAGCAACAGCACATCCTCACTAGCCTTTCTGGAGAAAAACGTATGTCAACGCATGACATGAGTGTCGGCACCATGAGTGGTGTCATCAGCACTGTCGTTACTGGAGGTACCACACAGGCTGAATTGATTGCCCGCCTTGAACGGATGCCGATCACCCGCCAGTTAATGACGATTCGTGTAGTCGTGGGGCTTTCCACATTCTTTGATGCTTATACCGTACTGGCAATCGCGTTCGCCATGCCGCAACTGGCGGCGGAATGGGGGCTCAACGCGACGGATATCGGAATGATTATTGCTGCCAGTTATATTGGGCAATTGTTCGGTGCCGTATTTTTTGGCTCTCTGGCAGAAAAGATTGGCCGTCTTGGCGTGTTAAAAATCACGATTATCCTGTTTGTTATTATGGATGCGTCTTGCTTATTCGCCTGGAGCGGTACATCCATGATGGTATTTCGTTTCCTGCAAGGTGTGGGTATTGGGGCCGAAGTTCCGGTCGCCAGTTCTTATATCAATGAATTCGTCGGAGCGAAAAAACGTGGGCGTTTCTTTCTGTTATATGAAGTGATCTTTCCTATAGGCATGATGTTTGCCGGGATAGCCGGGTACTTTCTGGTACCGATTCATGGCTGGAAGGCCATGTTTATCGTGGGGTTGATTCCTTCCATCATTACGGTGCCTTTACGCTGGTTTATGCCCGAGTCACCACGCTGGCTGGCCTCAAAAGGGCGCTTGTCTGAGGCCGATGCAGTGGTGAAAAAACTGGAGGATGAGGTGATTCGCCACGGTGGCTTGCTAGCGGAACCGGTCATTCGCCAGACTGCGGATAAGACCGTTGCCTCTCAAGGGTGGTGTGAGCTGTTTTCGGGGATTTACCGCAAGCGAACATTGACTATCTGGGCGTTATGGGTGTGTGGCTATACCATCAATAATGGTTTGGTGACCTGGTTGCCTACGCTGTATAAAAAGGTTTTTGGACTGCCCATCGAAACGGCGCTGGCTTACGGCTGGATAACATCGGCATTTGGTGTTCTGGCCTCGATTATCTGTGCGTTGCTTATTGATAAAGTCGGGCGCAGGCGCTGGTATGCTGCTGCCTTTTTATTGGCAATTATTCCGCTGACTACATTGACCGTATTAGGGGCGACCAGCCCAATACAGATTTTGATCTGTGCCACGGTGGGATACGGCATATTGCAAACCATCACGTTTTCTCTCTACCTGTATTCTTCCGAACTTTATCCAACCAGGCTACGCGCTGTCGGCACCGGATTGGGGAGTGCCTGGCTGCGTGCGGGTTCCGCCGTTGGCCCTATTTTGGTAGGCGTTATTGTTAGTGATTTTGGCATTCGCTATGTGTTTGTCGCCTTCGCCTTAATCGCCCTGATTGGGGGTGTGGTAACGCTGCGTTATGCTATTGAAACAAAAGGCAAGGTTCTGGAGGAGCTATCACCATAGCGGTGCCTGCCCATGGCTGGCTTGCCCTGCGAATGTGGGGCAAGTATTAAATAATAACAGTCAGTGATTTTTCAGGCGGTGGTTGCCTGCGCTGAGAAAACGATATGAAGAATAGTTATTTATATATATTTTAAATAAGGCACGTGGCGAGTTGAACAATGTCACATACTGGCACGTTAAGCCTGGGGCGATGAAATGGCTGAATCATGTAACCAATACACGTATGACTTGATGATAGGTCAGGGAATAGAGAAACCCACCGATTTTATGCATCACGTTGTCGGTTTTCTATTGCGGCCAAGACGAAACGGATTTTTATTTAATGATGTGTATGGATTATTTTTTTTAAGCTATTAATCTCGATGTTTTCAGTAATACCAATTTATCAGGAGGTCATGGCGGTGTGAGGTTCTGCCGTAACAGATTAATTTATAATTATAAGTGGTGATTTGTTTGTGGTGTTCATCACATTTTAATGTTTCCTGGCATTAAAATTATCAATTTGTCGTGTGTCAGACAAAATAATGACATCATCGTTAATGTCTCGCAATCCGTACCGATACTGTAACAATGTGGTGTTATTTTTCTTTCCGTCAAGGGTGGGGATCAATATGGGGTTGGCTAATAAGATAATGAATAAAATGAAGGTATCTCACAAGCTATACGGCGGTTTCTCGATAGTGCTTATTTTAGTGATTATCGCCTCAGGGTTTGCGGCGACACGATTTTTCACCATTCGAGATCTTTATATAAAAACATCGATCATGAATGATATGAATCATTACCTTGATCAGTCTAAGATAGCGAGAATCAAATATTTCTTTTCTTTTGATGACACGAATCTCAATAATCTGGTGAATTATAATAATCAAATTGTCGAGAGTATTAATAAAACTAAATCGCTGTCGTGGGGAGATGAATATTCTGGTTACCTGAGCAGTCTGGATCAGGATATGAAACAGTACTGGCAGGATCTGGAAGCAGAGAAAGCGGCACTAAATAAAGTAAAAGAGATCAATAACGCTATTGATGCACTCGGTAGCGGAAATCAGCTGGCTCAGGCCTTGGGGAGTATAACGCTGAAGCCTGATGAAACCGCGTTGCTGGCAAAGCGTGACGCGATGTTGCTGGCCATTGTTAAGCTGACTAACAGTACACAGATACTGCAACGAACAGGCAGTGCGGAGGCCTCGAAAGCGCAGCAACGTTATTACGATGAGGCGACAAAAGCATATACCGATTTTGCCAGCGCGCTGGATAGTGAACGAAAAGCCCGGCTGACGGATACGGCTGCCTACATCGACAGTTATGGCCGTGCGGGCAAACAATATTTCGATAACCTGACCAGCCTGAAGTCCACGGATGTAAAATTCCGGGCGACGGGGGACAAACTCACTGCTGATATTGCCAGCATCGTCGGGAGTATCGACGCAAAAAATAGCGCCATCATCAACAGCTCAGTCTTGCAGATGACAACCCTCGGAGGGATTGCTGTACTGTTCGGCTTGCTGATTTCCTGGGCGATAACCCGCCAGATAACCCAGCCTATCATGTCGAATCTGAAACTGGCGGAAGCCATCGCGGATGGTGATTTATCCATGTCGGTGAAGATTGAGCGTAATGACGAGTTGGGGATGCTGACGCATGCCATGATGGATATGACCTTGCGGCTGCGCAAGCTGGTGGCGGATATTCTTCACAGCGTTAATCGCGTCGCCGGGGCATCGAATGCGATCAGTGCCGGCAATAACGACCTGTCGGCAAGGACGGAGCAGCAGTCCAGCATGATTGTGGAAACGGCAGCCAGTATGGAGCAGTTGACCTCAACGGTGAAAAATAATGCCGATAACGCCCGACATGCCAGTCAGATTACCGGTAAGGCGTCAGATATTGCTAATCAGGGGGGCGATATTATCCGGCGGGTGGTCAGCACCATGTCCGAGATTTCCGGTAGTTCTAAAAAGATTTCCGATATCACATCGGTCATTAACAGTATCGCGTTTCAGACCAATATTCTGGCGTTGAACGCCGCGGTGGAAGCCGCCCGAGCCGGGGAGCAAGGCCGCGGGTTTGCAGTCGTCGCCAGCGAAGTACGTAGTCTGGCGCAACGCAGTTCTCAGGCTGCCAAAGAGATCGAAGCACTGATTTCCGAGTCGGTTTCCCGTGTGGATGTCGGGGCGGATTTGGTGACGAAAGCCGGGACGACGATGGATGAGATCGTGGGGTCGGTCAACTCGGTCAACAACCTGATGGGTGAAATTGCGGTGGCTTCTGATGAGCAGAGCCGTGGTATTTCGCAGATCGGCAGTGCGGTGACAGAAATGGATTCGACCATCCAGCAAAACGCCGCCATGGTCAATGAATCTTCTTCTGCGGCTCATGCACTGGAAGAGCAAGTATCGCGTCTGGCTGAATTGGTCGCGGTCTTCCATTTGCCTGAAGGTACCGGTGCGGCTGAGGAGAACGGCTATGGCCGCCCGTCAGCGCTGGTATCACCACACCGGCTGTTATCTTAGAAACGGTGGGAGCTGGCCGCTCTGATGAACAGGGCGGCCATTGCACATTGCTCAGCGTTTGAATGGCGCGCTGGAACTGCGTGGAATCAGGCTTGGGATAACCCGGCTGATGGCGTTAGCGCCCTGTGGAGGAGAAAGCAAAAGGTCAACGGCCAGTGAGGCGACATGATCCAGCGGCACGTGGACTGATGAGAGCGGCACCGGCAGGCGCGCTACCAGCGGAATATCGTTATACCCTACCAGCGACAGGTCCTGACCAATTGTCAGGCCGACACGGTGCGCTGCCGCCATCACGCCTATCGCCAGATCATCATTGATCGCAAAAATGGCGCTGGGATGATGTGGTGGTGTGAGCAGTGCCAGCCCTTGTTGTTCCCCGGACTCAATCCCAAAACCAGACTCGCGGATCCATTCGGGCCGTATTGGTAACCCGGCTTCCTGCATCGCCCGTTGAAATCCCAGACGGCGATCACGCGCGCCCGAGGTGAAATTAGGGCCTGCAATCAGGCCGATATCCCGATGACCTAAATCGATGAGATGACGAGTGGCCAGATAGCCCCCTTGCTCATCGTTGCCTGTAGCAGAAGGGCTAATGCCATCGGTACGCAACACCAGAGTATGGGGAATCTGCTGCTGGCGTAATTCCGCAGGTAGCTGGTCATCCAGTCGGCTGGTAGCCAGAATCAAACCGTCAACCCGGCGGTCAAGCAGCGATTCTGCCGCCTGTTTTTCCTGCACCGGGTCATCACCACAAGTGGCGACAATTGTGAAGTAACCGTGTCGTTCTGCGGCGCGGAAAATGGCTTCGTATAAAAGCGCCATGACCATATCGCTTAAACGCGGCACCAGGACGCCGATAGTGCCGGTGCCACCACGACGCAGGCTGGATGCCATAATATCGCGTCGGTACCCCAGCTCCTGTGCGACCTCTCTGACCCGTTGGGCGGCTTTGCTGCGTGATGGAGGCAGACGTTCGTCCAGTACGCGCGACACAGTAGAAACGCTGACGCCAGCCGCGGTTGCCACGTCCTGTAGGGTTACCGGCTTATTGCTCAGCTTCCGGTTGGCGCCAGGTGGCGAAAATGCGTTTGAGTCCATGTCATCCTTAGTCGTAGTCAGTAGGGGAGCCTCCCCGATAAAACTCCGGTATTTGAGGCTATCCACGCTGTCCGGATGCCCTCAGCCGTCTGGAGTGTGTCTGTTTTATTGCTTGTTTTGCACGCTGTTATTATGTAGTGGCACCGGTGAATTAGCTATATTTTTGGTAATACACCGCAGATAGCGCTATGACGTGAATCAAGGAGCGGTGCCGACAGGTATGGCGGTCGGTACGCTAGCAAATGTAGTGGAGGGAAGCACAAGGCCACGCAAACAGGGCGCGTCAGGTCAGAATGCCAGGGTGCCCGTACCCTGTGCAGGCGGGCACCCTGATAGTTGAGCTGATAGTAGAGATGAGCGTCGAGCGCATCAGCCAACGCGAGGAAGCTCCGCCATGCGGACCGCCGTCATGATTTCGTCTGCAGCACCGGGTTCCAACGGCATTAACGGGGAACGAACCGTCGCATGATCCAGGATCCCTCTTGCGACCAGCGCATGCTTCAATGCTACTGTGCCTTCCATGTGAGAACCACGGTGGTACACGCTTTTCGTCACCGGCAGCAGGCGATCGTGGATGGCGCGGGCGGCAGCATAATCTTTCGCCTTACCCGCTTTAATCATTTCAACCAGCAGTTCGGGAGCAATGTTGCCATAGCCGACCAGGAAGCCATCCACATCGAATACGGTTGATAGCAGGTATTCATCGTGACAACTCAGGATCTGCAGGTCAGGACGTTCGCGGCGGATGACAGGAATTTCAGTGTCCCAGCGGCGCATGTTTCTCACCCCATTTTTCATGGCGAATACGCCGGGTTGTGCCGCGATATCCAGCATCGTCTCCAGGTTGTAAGTACATTTGGTCGCATCGGGATACTGGAACAGAATGAGCGGCAGGCCACTTTCTTCGTACACATGGCGGTATTTATCCTGCGGTGCGCCTTTCTGATAACCGAAACGCAGCCAACCGTGGGAGGGGTACAGCAACCCTGCCGATGCACCGGCTTTGATGGCACGTTTGGCTTCTTCGGCCGCGACAGCGGTCCCTTCCAGCGTGATGCCAGCGATAATCGGAATCGCACCGTTTACTGATTCGGCAAAGGCTTCAATCACTTTCATTTGCTCGTCTTGCGACAGGAAAGTGCCTTCCCCGGCATGTCCTAACACGGTGAGGCTTTTCACACCGTCGATGCTAGCCAGCCAACTGCCTAGTTTTTTACAAGCCGCGTAGTCAACGGCCCCTTCACGGGTGAACGGGGTGATTGGCGCTGGGTTAAGACCACGTAAATCGATATTGATGTTTTTCATAACGTCCTCTTTTTTTCTATAGGGTACTGTCGAGTGTAATTTATCAAAAACGTTTGCGGGAACGTTTGCAGTTTTTATCAAAGCGACCGATCCTGTCAAGAGGGATTTGCGAGAAATTGGATCTATTCAGCAGAGGATCAGTGGTTAATGGCGGATGCGCACGACGTGACGCCACACCACGAGTATGATCAACAGGCGGATAAATTCAGTCAGAAGGAGGGGGATATGGCCTTGATACACCTGATGCGCGTCTATGACGTACATCAGCCGATGGAACCGGCGGCATTTATGGTGGATAGGTTATGGCCACGCGGTGTGGCGAAAAGTCGTCTGGCTGGCGTTGTCTGGCTTAAAGACGTGGCACCCAGTCATGAATTGCGCCGCTGGTATCATGCCAACCCGCTAGAGTGGGATGCCTTCGTCGGGCTATACCGCGCGGAACTTCATCAGCATAGCGCGTGGCAACCGCTGATCACGCTGTTACGTCAAAGCGAGCCGATAACGTTGCTGTATGGCAGCCGGGATACGCAGCGAAATCATGCCATGGTCTTGCGTGATTTTCTGGTTGAGCAAGTGGACGCTTAGCGAACGCGGATAAAAGAGCCGTCTTGCTGCCGGGTGAACTGGACTTGCTGACCATCCGGGGTGTCGATTTCAAGCTGGCTTACCATCCCCTGCGTATTGAGTTGCAGACGAATATTCTGCCCGGCCCGCAAATTGCTGAGTGGCTTGCTCTGGCCCTCTACTTGCGCCATAGCAAACACATCGTTGACGGGCAGGTTATTATCGCGAAATAGCTGAGCCAGCGTCTGACCGGAGGCAATTTGATAGGACTGCCAGTGGGCACCAGATGTCGCCGGGCGCGACGTCTGGTTGGCGGTGGCGTTAGCGTTAGGATCCACCAATTGCGCCTGCATCGGCGCACTCTGCGAGCTAAGCGGCACGTCCACCTGACGGGACGGCGCGGGTGCTGAGGGCGGGGTCGGCCACAGCAGTACCAGTAACAGCAAGCACAACAGAATCAAAATACAACGACGGTGAAAATAGGGCAGCGGTTCCATCCAACTGAAATCATCCGGCAGGTGCCACACTGTCCGCAGCCAGGATGAGTGTCTGCGATGCGGGTGGTGTGGAGCAGGCTCCGGGGAAACCTCGAGTGCTTCCTCTGCACGTTCTTCCGGTTCACCTGGCATCGCCTTGTGTTGACGTCTCTGGGCCAGCCAGTTCAGGCAGGACTGCCATAACGTCAGGTGATTCCAGGTGGATTGCTCTCTCCTGGATTGTTTTCTCCTGGGCGCGATTCTGCCCATGGTGACCTCTCTTAGAACCGTATAAAGGTAAAAACAGTCTAATTATATCGGCAATTGGTGACAGATAACCAGTTAAGGCCGCCATCATTGGAAACTGATGCCGTAAACATGAACGGTTTGACGCAAGGTCGAGCAACGGCGAAACAAGATAACGACAGAACGTTTTACCCTCAATCGACTCACTGCTATGCTGCACTTTCATATTTTTTAGATTAAAGGAACATTCATGACAACGCCTTCTTATGACAGCGTCGAAGCGCAGGCAAGCTACGGCATTGGCCTGCAGATTGGTCAACAACTGCAGGAATCCGGTCTGGAGGGGTTGATCCCCGATGCGCTGCTGGCGGGGCTGTGCGATGCGCTGGAAGGTAAAGCGCCTGCGGTACCGGTTGATGTGGTACATCGCGCGTTGCGTGAAGTGCATGAGCGGGCGGATGCGGTGCGTCGTGAACGTCAGCGTGAACTGGCGGCTGAAGGCCAGCGTTTTCTGGATGCCAACGCCGCTAAAGAAGGCGTAAGCAGCACCGAATCCGGTTTGCAGTTCCGTGTCCTGACTCAAGGCGATGGTGCGATTCCGGCCCGTCAGGATCGCGTGCGGGTTCACTACACTGGCCGCCTGGTTGACGGCACCGTGTTCGACAGCTCGGTACAGCGCGGTCAGCCGGCTGAATTCCCGGTTAGCGGCGTGATCCCAGGTTGGATCGAAGCGCTGACACTGATGCCGGTTGGTTCTAAGTGGGAACTCTATATTCCTCAGAATCTGGCGTATGGCGAACGTGGTGCGGGTGCGTCCATTCCTCCGTTCAGTACCTTGATTTTTGAAGTGGAACTGCTGGAAATCCTGTAAGTGTTTTCTCTGCCGGGGACGTCGTGACCCGGCAGATTTCCCCTCGCAGGCGTTAGCTGTGAATGACGCCACCTCATCGTTTTTTAGTCACCCATGGCTCATGCCGGTATGCGAATACCCTATGGTGTAACCGGTGGATACACCTGGTAAAGGTGGGCTGACGATTCTTTTTTTATACTGGCCTGCAGTCAACGGTGCCAGGCCTGAATTGCTTTCCTGAAGTTATTATTATTTAGCCATTTTCTGATAGCGACTGAAGGTAGCGCGCCGTATAAGTGACTCATCCGCCGCGTTGCGGTGAATCAGAGGTTAACAATATGATTAAGCCACTTTTACTGGGTGCCATCGTGACAGGCTTATTGCTGTCGGCAATGCCTGCCGCACAGGCTGACAGCTTGAGTCTGTCGCTGCCGGGTGTGTCTTTGCACATCGGCGATCGTGATACTCGTGGCTATTACTGGGACGGTAATCGGTGGTGTGACCCGGATAGCTGGTACGCCCGTCGCCACCATCATGCCCGCCAGGTTTATTACGAATATTACGACTATGCACCGCCCCCGCCGCCACGCCGAGTTGTGGTGGTAGAAGCACCGCCTCCGCCGCCGGTTTATGTCGTTCCTGCCGGGCCGCGTGGTCCAGGATGGGGATGGGGACCAGGCCCTCATCACGGTGGCCCGCGCTGGTAAACCGTGATTGATAGCGACCCTAAAATAAAAAAACCGTGCTCTGACAGAGCACGGTTTTTTTTAGCGGCACCATGGCGGGTAACAGCGGTTATTCGCCCTTCAGTGCCCGTGGAAACAACTGATTATTTTCCAAATGGATATGCTCCATCAGGTCGTCGATAAATTCATTGATGCCGGTGTATAGCGCGCGCCAGGTAGTACAAGCGCCGACCGGCGGGGTCACGTTGTTGGTGAGGGTTTTGACCACGTCCAGCTGTTGACCGGCATCGTCGTGCTCATGTTCCATGACGGAAATCGGCCCGTTGGCCTGGGCACCCATACCAGACTGGATCATCGGGAACAGGATCCGCTCTTCTTTCATCATATGCTGCGTCAGATCGTCGTGAATCAGCGTCAGTTGAGCTGTCAGCCCAATCGGGCAACCTGGCTTGTCGTGGTGTACGCGTTCGACTTTCTCCGCCATTCGAATCAGTTCCGGCAACTGCGCACGGTGACGATCATGGAAACGGCTGATGATATGCACAATCATTTCGCCAAGAGAGGCCTGTTGCCAGTCTTTTTCCGTGAATGGCTGTGTCGCCAGGTCGGCCAGACGCAACTCGAGCATATCGATATCCAGCGCCCGCTTGGTGGCGGCACGCAGCAGCGTTTGTTTGCCGCCGCAACAAAAATCGAGATTGAATTCACGGAACAGTGCGGTAGCGCGAGGGATGGTGATGGCCAGCTCGCCTAATGATTGGTCGCGGTAATGCATGGTGGGTACCCTCTGAACGGTGTTATTTATAAAATGCATTTTAAATGTATCTTTATGGACTTGCTATCCCTAAAAAGGATTAGCGGGAGAAAGAGGGCGATGAAAACACCGCGCCTGTCGGCGCGGTGTGGTGACAGGTTATTTTTGTAAATCCAGACGGTACACGGCGAAACCGATATCATCATTGCCCACTAGCGTGAGCGGGTATTGCGATTTTTCCTTGATGAATGCAGCGGCTTTCGGCGATGGAGAGGTTTCCACCCGGATATCCAACGGTGTATCGCTGACAATCTTCGCCAGACGCCAGTTATTGTCCGCCGACGGTTTCACCTCACCGGATTTTTTCGTCTCAGTGCTGATGTAGGCAGCCAGTACCGCACGGTTTTCATCCGGTGACGCGAACGCGACCTGTTTTTCACCGGTGCCGGCGAATTTTTCGCCATACGCGCGGTAGTTATTGGTGGTGACAAGGAACGTGGCCTGTGGGTCAATCGGTTTGCCGTTAAAGGTCAGATCCTTGATGCGGTGCGCATTACCGTTGATCAATTGGCACTCGCCGTCGTAACGGGCGGGCTGGGTGACATCTATCTGATAGCTGACGCCGTCAATCACGTCAAAATTGTAGGTGCGGAACCCCTCCCAGTTGATCAGCGATTGTGGCTCGCGTTTATGCACATCAATCTGGTTGAACTGACCGGCGGAGCATTCCAGCCATTCCCGTACCTGCTCGCCTTTGACTTTCACCACCACCAGCGTGTTGGGGTAGAGGTAAAGATCGGCGGCGTTACGGAAGGTCAACTGGCCTTTTTCGACTTCCACATAGCTGGCCGGGTCGTTTTTGCGACCGCCAGCCTTAAATGGCGCGGCGGCGGAGAGCACCGGCAGGTCCGCCAGATCCGGGTCGCCCTGAATAAAATGTTCGACGTAGGCTTTCTGTGCGTTGTTGACTATCTGTACGGTTGGATCGTCCTGAATCAACGACAGGTAGCTGTACATGTTGTCCGAAGAGTGGCCGATAGGCTGGCTGACAAATTCACGGGTTTTTTGGTGGGCGTCTGCCAGTACGTTAACCAGTTGCGCATCTTCCGCCGCCAGTGATTTCTTCTGGGCTTTGTCGAAGATCGGGCGGGCTTCCGCCTTGCCTTCGGTCACTTTCCACTGACCACTGTCATTGTTCAAGACCAAATCGACCACCCCAAGGTGATCGCCCCACTGGCCGGGCATAACAGCGGGAACCCCATTCAGCGTGCCTTTGGTGATATCGGCACCGTGGATGCCAGCAAAATCTTTGCTTGGGAACACGGCGTGAGCGTGACCGAACATAATGGCGTCAATACCGGGAATCTGGCTTAAGTAGTAGACTGAGTTTTCCGCCATCGCTTTGTACGGCTCAGCAGACAGGCCGGAATGCGGGATGGCAATCACCACATCCGCTCCTTGTTTGTGCAGCTCCGGTATCCATTTTTTCGCGGTTTCGGTGATATCCGCCACCGTGACTTTACCGCTCAGGTTGGCTTTGTCCCACACCATGATTTGTGGTGGGACAAAACCGATGTAACCAATGCGCAGTTCATGGGGGTTACCGTCACGGTCTTTCACCGTTTTCTTCTCGATCAGGTAAGGTGTAAACAGTGGTTTGCCGGTACTGGCATCCAGTACGTTGGCGTTGATATACGGGAAGTGGGCACCAGACAAGGCCTTGTGCAGGTAGTCCAGCCCGTAGTTGAATTCGTGGTTGCCGATATTGCCGACAGCGTAATCCAGCGTATTCATCGCCAGATAGACCGGGTGTACATCGCCTTTTTGTAATCCTTTGGCCGCAATGTAGTCACCTAGGGGGCTGCCTTGAATGATATCGCCGTTGTCCACCAGCACGTTGTTGATGGCCTGCTGGCGAGCAGCCTGAATGAGACTGGCGGTACGGACCAGTCCGAATTTATCCGTTGGACTGTCTTTATAGTAGTCATAGTCCATCATATTGCTGTGAAGATCGGTGGTTTCCAGCACCCGTAAATCGACGGTCGCCGCCTGGGTAGCGGTAGCGATAGCCATCGCAAGCAGGCTCAGCACCAGCTTATGCTTCATAAAGGTCGCTCCTGTGACGAGGTATGAATAGGGCAACGCCGCCGGTCAATTGTCCGATGTACTGGCGGCGTTGCCTGAATCTATATCGCAGATTTTGATGAATATAGTGTTAAATATCAGTCTGAAGTGTGAAGCATGACATATACCCGACTTCCTGCAACTTGAAGTATGACGGGTATATTAAAAGATAGAATGCCGGGGACAGACATAATAATGGCCTGTACAGATAACGAGGTGAAACGATGTTAGAACCGATCTGCCAACTGGCGCGTGAGGCAGGAGAGGCCATCATGCAGGTATATAACGGCCATCAGCCGCTCAATGTTGCGCATAAAAAAGATGATTCGCCGGTGACGGCGGCTGACCTGGCGGCGCATAAGGTGATTGCGCGTGGGCTGGCGGAACTGCACCCCACTATCCCAATGCTCTCGGAAGAGGACCCGCAGGCGTGGTCCGAACGCCAGCACTGGCAGCGTTATTGGCTGGTGGACCCGTTGGATGGGACGAAGGAGTTTCTTAATCGCAACGGTGAGTTTACCGTCAATATTGCGTTGATTGATAACGGTAAACCGGTGCTGGGGGTGGTGTATGTGCCGGTGACGGGCGTGATGTATGCTGCCGCACAGGGCAATGCCTGGAAAGAGGAACAGGGTGCGCGCCGTCCGATTCGGGTGAAAGACGCCCGGCCGCCGCTGGTGGTGGTGAGCCGTTCTCATGCCGACGCCGAGCTGGATGATTATCTACGCCAGTTAGGTGAACACCAGACTGTTTCTATCGGTTCGTCGCTGAAGTTCTGTCTGGTCGCCGAAGGCAAAGCGCAACTGTATCCGCGGTTTGGACCGACGAATATCTGGGATACCGCCGCCGGGCATGCGGTGGCGCTGGCTGCCGGTGCACAAGTGCATGACTGGCAGGGGCGTGAACTTTCCTATGTGCCGCGTGAGTCCTTCCTGAACCCCGGATTTCGCGTATCGCTGTTCTGAGGCATATTTTCTACTGTTCGTGATGTGCCAGCCTGATTCTTTCCGCTGATATCGCAGCAGCCAACGCGCCTGCTGCGATACCTTTCTTTACGTTGTCATCTTTAACATGACGCACGACGTACTGTCGTTTTTTGGTCATATTTCCCCGGTAGATTGGCGGCCGTTAGCACGAGTGCGACGGCGTGCCCGAGTTTGCGGCATACCGCACACACGGTAATAACTTGAAGGTTTATACTGATTTAAAAATTATGGCATTAATCTATTCGGTAAAATTATGTAAATGCCATAAATAATGCTGCGGCTGCGGGAACTAACCACAGAATAGAGACACTAATCAGTAGTACATGATTGCCACGCAGGACATCTCTGGCCTGAATCAGGAACGGGGGGCGTGGCGAATAAAAACGGGAGGAGAGGAAGACGATGAGGATCTTCGAGCGTTACAATCCCCTGAAGGTCGCCAAGTATGTGAAAATCCTGTTTCGTGGAAGGCTCTACATTAAAGGGATTGGCGCTTTTGAATTTGATCAGGGGCGCATCCTGCTGCCCAAGACGCAGGATAAACAGCATCTGGTGGTCATGTCTGAAGTTAACCGTCAGGTACTGAAATTGCAGGCTGAACTGGGTTGACGAACCCTCTCCAGCAACAAGAAAACGGCCCTTTAACGGGCCGTTGTTATTGGTGGCGACTGAAATGCGAAGACAGGTTTAGGCCGGGGGCGTTTCGGGGTTAACCGTCACCCTTTCTTCCAGCCGGGTGACCAGCAACTGATCAATCTTGTAGCTGTCGATATCCACCACTTCGAATTTATACCCAGAGTAACGGACAAAATCGGTACGTTTGGGGATTTTGCGTAGCGTGTACATCATGAACCCGCCGATGGTTTCGTAATTATCGGAGTGAGGGAACTCATCAATACTCAGCGCGCGCATCACGTCTTCTATCGGTGTGCCCCCCTCGATAAGCCAGGAGTTCTCGTCACGGGCGACAATTTGCTCTTCCATCCCTTGTCCAACCAGGTCGCCCATCAGCGTTGTCATCACATCGTTGAGGGTGATAATCCCCACCACTAACGCGTACTCGTTGAGGATAACGGCAAAATCTTCTCCTGCCGTTTTAAAACTTTCCAGCGCTTCTGACAGCGTCAGGGTATCCGGTACGATCAGCGCCGGACGAATCTGAACGCCGCTGGTCAGCTCCAGACTCTGGTTCCCCAACACCCGGTTCAGCAAGTCTTTGGAATCCACATAACCGACAATCTGATCGATGGTGCCGTCGCATACCAGAAACTTGGAATGCGGTTGGTGAGCGATTTTCTCTTTGATTTGCGTTTCATCTTCGTGCAAGTCGAAATACACCACACTTTCACGCGAGGTCATGGAGGACGGTACGGTACGGGACTCCAGTTCGAACACGTTTTCGATCAACTCATGTTCTTGTTTTCGCAGTACACCGGCCAGGGCCCCGGCTTCTACCACCGCATAGATATCATCCGGGGTGATGTCTTCTTTGCGCACCATTGGCAATTTGAACAGCCGGAAAATCAGGTTCGCCAGACCGTTGAACAGCCACACCAGTGGGCGGAATACCAACAGACAGAAGCGCATGGGGTTGATGATCCGAACGGCAATCGCTTCCGGGGCAATCATACCAATGCGCTTCGGTGTCAGGTCGCCAAACAGGATGAACAGGCTGGTCACCAGCACAAATGAGCAGACAAAACTGGCGCGGGCGACCATGTCTTGCGGCAGAACGCGGGTAAACAGCATTTCGAAATACGGGGAGAACGCTGCGTCGCCGATGATACCGGCGAGGATAGCAACCGCATTGAGGCCTATCTGAATCACGGTGAAGAAGATACCCGGCGTTTCCTGGAATTTCAGTACCAGCGCGGCATTAAGGTCTCCTTCGTCGGCCATCAGCTTCAGTTTGATTTTGCGCGAAGCGGCCAGCGATATTTCCGATAGGGAAAAAAACGCACTAATGGCGATAAGACATAAAATAATTAACAGACTGTTTAACATAGTTTTTTCGCACAGTCGTCGCGGACGGCGAACCTCTGAAAGGAAATCACATTATGGGTGCCGTGGCACCGCAATAACGGGTGCGGCGGCACCGCAAAAAGGACCGGAAACCGGTCCTGTGGACGCACAGTATAACAGGTGCGATGAAATCGTCGAAAGCCTTAGCCTTGCGGCGGTAAACACACGCCAATGCCACCCAGTCCGCAGTAGCCGTGCGGATTTTTGTGCAGGTATTGCTGGTGCTCATCTTCAGCGTAGTAAAACGGCCCGGCAGGTTGAATTTCGGTGGTAATGGCACGGTTATCGCCTGCCTCGCGCATGGCCTGCTGAAAGCGCTGGTAGCTGGCTTTGGCGGCGGCGTCCTGCTCTGGCGTTAACGTATAGATAGCGGAACGGTATTGCGTGCCGATGTCGTTGCCCTGACGCATCCCTTGCGCGGGATTGTGGTTTTCCCAAAACAGCTGCAACAACTGGGTGTAACTCACCTCTGCCGGGTCAAACACCACCCGTACCGCTTCGGCATGGCCCGTTTTACCGGTGCACACTTCCCGATACGTCGGGTTGGGGGTATAGCCGCCGCAATACCCTGACGCGGTGCTGTAAACCCCCGTCTGTTGCCAGAACAGGCGCTCTACGCCCCAGAAACAGCCCATCGCGAAAATCGCCACTTCCATGTGGTCCGGAACGTGGGTCATGGAGTGCTGGTTGACCACGTGCAGGCGGGCGACTGGCATCGGCGTCGTGCGGCCTGGCAGGGCATCTGACTTGTCGATCAACTGGGTCTTGTCAAAATTCACTATCACGTTTGGCTCCTGATTATCACCCTGTATTTCGTCATTTTCAGAGCATAACCGAGTTAATGCGCTCTGTCTTTATGGCGAAATAGCATAGATATATGACAACGGTGCGGGTATCGAAAACGAGTGTGTCGTTGAGGCGGCGGCCCCTGACCTAAAGTGTACGCATTGTCGGGCTATCGTGCCGGGTATGAGCGGCTTTCAGGATCATGGCGTTGTCGGCATGGCGACGACTATCTATAGTTAACCATGGTAACTAATCCTATCGTTACTGATATACCTGTTTGTTGTTGTTCAGAAAATACGTCGATTCTGCCGACGCTACTGGGAAGTGATGTGACAATTTTTATCAGGACAAAAAATAGATTTTGCCGCCGTAGCGCCGTGTTCTGCCGGGTGTTAAGCGTAGCTTGCCTGTTGCTGATGGCGACGTCGGCATGGGCTGCATCGAATGTGCGTCTTCAACTTACCGGGCTGGACGGGGAGTTGCAGAAGAATGTGCGGGCACGCCTTTCTACTATCACCCCGGATGAAGTTAATGCTGATGGGCGTTTCCGTGCCCGGGTTGATGAAGCTATCCGCAAGGGCCTTCGTGCGCTGGGGTACTACGACCCGGATATCCGCTTTGAATTTATTCCGGCGCAGGGGCGTGGCCGTCCGGTGTTGAAGGTCACGGTGACACCGGGAGAGCCGGTCAACATCGCCGGTTCCAGCATCGCTATTCGCGGTGGCGCACAACAGGATGATGATTATCAAAAACTGGTGCAACAACGTCGGCCAGTGGTCGGTAGTCCGCTCAATCACGGTAATTACGATGCGTTCAAAGACGAACTCAATACGTTGTCGATGCGTAAGGGCTATTTCGACGGCCATTTCAATAAAAGCCAGTTAAGGGTGATGCCCTCAACCCATCAGGCCTGGTGGGACATCGATTATAACAGTGGCCCCCGTTATCGCTTTGGTAAGGTGAACTTTCGTGGTTCTCAGATTCAGCAGGCGTATTTGCACAATCTGGTGCCATTTCGCGAGGGCGATGTTTACTCGGTGGAACAACTGGGGGAGTTTAACCGGCGCTTGTCTGCCACCGGTTGGTTTAACTCTGTGGTAGTGTCACCAGATTTTGAACACGGCCGCCAGAGTAAAGTCCTGCCGCTAGAGGCGGTGGTGACGCCGCGTACCCGTAATAATGTGGAAACCGGGGTAGGGTATGCCACCGATGTCGGGCCGCGGCTGAAAACAACCTGGAAAAGACCCTGGGTTAACGATTACGGTCACAGTCTGGAAAGCAGTCTAAGCGTATCCGCGCCGGAACAGCAACTGGATTTCAGCTACAAAATGCCCCTGCTGAAAAGCCCGCTGGAGCAATACTATCTGGCGCAGGGGGGCTTCAAGCGCGAAGATCTCAACGATACCCAGTCTGACTCGACGACATTCAATCTGGCGCGTTACTGGGAGCTATCCAGCGGCTGGCAGCGGGCCGTGAATATGCGCTGGACGTTGGATCACTTTACTCAGGCCAACGTCACCAATACCACCATGCTGCTTTACCCCGGCGTCAGTTTCAACCGTACCCGACAGCGAGGCGGGCTCATGCCAGACTGGGGGGATACCCAGCGTTACTCGGTGGACGTCTCCAATACCTTGTGGGGTTCGGATATTGATTTTGCGGTATTTCAGGCACAGAACGTCTGGATCCGAACGCTGGCGGAAAAACACCGTTTTGTGACTCGCGCCAATCTGGGCTGGATCGAAACCGGTAGCTTCTCGCGTGTTCCCCCTTCGTTGCGCTTCTTTGCGGGTGGCGATCGCAGCATTCGCGGTTATAAGTACAAATCCATTTCTCCACGCGATAGCGATGGCAAGCTCACCGGTGCCTCGAAGCTGGCAACAGGATCACTGGAGTACCAGTACAACGTCACGGGGAAATGGTGGGGTGCCGTTTTCATAGACAGTGGCGAAGCCGTCAACGATCTGACGCGCACCAACCTTAAAACAGGCGCGGGTATTGGTGTGCGCTGGGCTTCGCCGGTCGGGCCAGTCAAGCTGGATATCGCCCGGCCGATTGGCGATAACGATAAACGTGGATTGCAGTTTTATATCGGGCTGGGACCGGAATTATGAGCAGGATGAAAAAAGCCGGAATTGGCCTGACGGTGGGTGTGCTGGCGTTATTGCTGGTGGTGATACTGCTGGTGACCACCACGCCAGGGTTACATATGTTGCTTGGCGCGGCTACGCGTTGGGTGCCGGGGCTGGAAATGGGGGCCGTCGAGGGCGGCTGGCGGGATTTGACGCTCAATGGCATACGCTACCAGTCACCCGGTGTCAGCGTGCAGGCGGAGCGACTGCATGTGTCATTAAAACCGGGATGCCTGTGGCGCAGTCAGCTGTGTCTGGATGATTTGTCGTTGCAGGGGCTGACGGTCGCTATCAATACTCAGGCATTGCCACCATCCGACGCTGAACCACCGGTACACACGGCACCGGTAACCGAAATACTTGCGCCAGTGGCGATGGCACTGAATCACATCAGCCTGACCCATAGTCGCATTCTGGTCGATGGTACCGATGTGTCGCTGAACTCGCTGCAAACGGCGCTGAACTGGCAGGGGCGTTCACTGACGTTGTTGCCGACACAGGTATCAGGCCTCATTGTCTCGCTGCCTGCCACAGCGAAAGCGCAGCCTACACCGCCGGTGACGGCGGTTAAGCCGCCGCCGTTGGGCGAAACGCTGCATGCATTGTTTGCCGCACCGCTACTGCCTGCGATGCCTGAGTTTACCTTGCCGTTAGATCTCACCATTGCCGATTTGCAGGGGGAGTCATGGCAGGTTGTAGGGAGCCAGCCGGTAGCCATTTCACGCTTCCAACTGCAGGCTGCGACCCGACAGCAAACGCTGACGCTGCTGCAACTCACGGTGCAATCGCCGCAGGGCGCATTGTACGCGCATGGTGATGCGACCTTATCGGGCGACTGGCCGGTCACGCTCAACCTCAACGGTATACTGAATAGCGACCTGCTCAAGGGGGAACGCATACGGCTGACCGCTGACGGTAGCCTGCGCCAGCAGTTGCGGCTGGCGATAAACCTGTCTGGTCCGCAGCGGGCGCAGGTCGATATACAGACCGCGTTGGCTGAACCCGGCCTGCCGCTGAATCTGAGCGTGCGCACACCTCAACTGCGTTGGCCGCTGACCGGTGACGCGCTTTACCAGTTCAATCAGGTACAAGTGAATGTCAGCGGAAAAGTGACGGATTATTCACTGTCGCTACGCGGGGATATCCGCGGCAGTGAACTGCCGCCCGGTACCCTGACGCTTGATGGTCAGGGCAGCGAACAACAGTTCGCGCTGGCACGACTACGGCTGGCGGCGTTGCAGGGAATGGCGGATGTCACCGGTCAACTGGACTGGCGTGATGCGATAACCTGGAACGGTAACCTGGCTTTGAAAGGCATTAATACGGCACAGCAATGGCCAGAGTGGCCAGCACGGCTGGACGGTGTATTCACCATTAACGGCAGCCTGGCGGGGGAGTCATGGCGGTTTGATGTACCGCAGCTGGCGCTGGATGGGCAAATCCGGCAGAACAAACTGAGCGCCAAAGGGGCATTGAGCGGTAATGCCGACGGTCAGTGGTCGATTCCGGGGGTGACGCTCTCGCTGGGGCGTAACCAACTGACGTTACAGGGGGAATTGAAAGACCAATGGCGATTGAACGGTGACATTAATGCGCCGTCACTCAATGGAATACTGCCCGGTCTGGGCGGGCAGATAACGGGGAAGCTGCGGCTAGATGGCAAACGTGAGGCACCACAGTTGCAGGCAGATATTTCCGCCACCGCGTTGCGCTGGCAGGAACTGAGCCTCGGTAAACTGACACTCAAGGGTGATGTGCAATCGGATAAACAGGTACAGGGCACACTGACGTTACAGGTGCAGCAACTGACGCAGGGGGATGTGCGGCTGGCGTCGCTGAATGTTCGGGCGACCGGTGATGAGAATCAGCACCAGCTGCGCGTGACCCTGAACGGCGATCCGGTAGGCGGCCAGCTGTTATTGAGCGGCCACTTCGACCGTGCACAGCAGCGCTGGCAGGGAGAACTGAGCGATACGCGGTTTGACACCCCGGTCGGTGAATGGCGGCTGGTACCGTCGATGTCGCTGGCGTATCAGGTCGCGACGCAGACCGTCACGATAGGAACGCATTGCTGGCGTAACCCCAATGCTGAATTGTGCGTACCTCAGCCCATTGAAGCGGGAGCCAGCGGTAAGGCAAGCGTGACGCTTAACCGGTTTAATCTGGCGATGCTGGCACCGTTTATCGGCCAGCAGACGGCAGTGAGTGGCGTGGTGAGCGGCAATGCGCAAGTCAGTTGGCAGGCCAACGGTGGTTTGCCACAAGCCCGTGTCACGCTGGCGGGTCAGGGTGTGACCGTCCGCCAGCAGGTTGAAGGCGGTACGCTGCCGATAGCGTTTGACACGCTGACCCTAGATGCCGGATTAGAGCACGGACAGGCGCGACTGGCATGGCTGATGGGCATTCAGGGCAACGGACGCTTTCGGGGGGATGTGAGTATTACGGATCCACAGCATCGCCGTAATCTGAGTGGTACGGTGACGCTAAATGCGTTGTCACTTGACCTGCTGCGGCCGATGCTGCGCCAAAATGAGAAAGCCGCCGGTGTCGTCAATGCGGACCTGCGGTTGGGCGGTGACCTGCAACGTCCGCAGGTGTTCGGGCAACTCACGCTGGATAACCTTGATGTGGACGGTAACTGGATGCCCGTTGATTTGACCAGCGGGCGGTTAGCGTTGGTGTTCAACGGTATGTCCTCGACATTGCAGGGTGTGTTCCGTACCACAAAGGGGCAAATAACCCTGGCGGGGAACGCCGACTGGTCGGTATTCGATGCCTGGCGAGCGCGGATTGCCGTTAACGGTGATCGTATGCGGGTGACGGTGCCGCCGATGGCACGGCTGGATGTGTCGCCGGATATTGTGTTCGAGGCGACGCCACAGCTACTGTCGCTAAACGGTACGGTGACGATCCCCTGGGCGCGGATCGTGGTGCACGATATGCCCGCCAGTGCGGTGGATGTCTCGTCGGATGAAGTCATTCTGGATGCGCGACGTCAACCGGTTACCACCGTGGCCCGCGGGATTCCGATCGCCAGCAACCTGATTGTACGGGTGGGCGATGATGTCTGGCTGGATGCTTATGGGTTACGAGCCCGTCTTCATGGCGATTTGAAAGTCTCGCAGGATGAACAGGGGTTGGGGTTGAACGGGCAGATTTCGATGCAGGAAGGGCGTTTCAAGGCCTATGGGCAGGATTTGCAAGTGCGTAAAGGGCTATTGCTGTTTTCCGGGCCGCCGACGCTGCCGGTGTTAAATATCGAGGCTATTCGCAACCCGGATAATACCGCAGACAGCGTGACGGTCGGCGTACGGGTCACCGGTACCGCCAGTGCACCTAAGCTGGATGTGTTTTCGGAACCGACATTATCCCAGGAGGAAGCGCTGTCTTATCTGCTGCGCGGTCAGGGTTTGAACAGTAGTGGAGCGGATAGTTCGATGATGACATCAGCCCTGATTGGTTTAGGGGTTGCACAAAGTGGTCAAGTTGTGGGTAAAATCGGCGAGGCCTTTGGCGTAAGCAATTTAGCTCTGGATACACAGGGAGTTGGCGACAAATCGCAGGTCGTTGTCAGCGGTTACGTCCTTCCGGGCCTGCAGGTCAAATATGGTGTCGGCCTGTTCGATTCATTGGCAACGTTAACCTTACGTTACCGTTTAATGCCAAAACTATATCTGGAAGCGGTGTCTGGTGTGAATCAGGCACTGGATGTGCTCTATCAGTTTGAGTTTTAGCAATGCGAATTATTGTCTACGGCAGTTTACGGCGCAAACAGGGAAACAGTCATTGGATGACCAACGCTCAGTGGTTAGGGGATCACCAGCTCGAAGGGTATGAGTTATATGACCTGGGACACTATCCGGCGGCGGTTGCAGGCGAAGGAGAGATTTACTGCGAAGTGTACCGCATCAGTTCGTCTATTCTGACCGAACTGGATGAACTGAAGCGGGGAGGCGGAGCTTACCAGCGTGAGTTGATTGCCACGCCTTATGGCAGCGCCTGGATTTACCTGTATCAGCGCCCGGTTACTGGCTTACGTCGTATCGTCAGCGGCGACTGGTTGAAGCGTAACGAAGAGCCATAACCTACCATCACGTCATACTCTACATAATCCCGGTAGCGAATAACGTTAACCGGGATTATTTATTTCTATCAATAGTCACTCGTTCTTATTTATTCTTCTTTATTTGTTGTTTGTGTTTATTAATCCTTTCTTTGTAAAGAAATCTCATTGATATTTTTTAATTCTATTCTTTGTTTTTGAGGAAAATTTTTGTTGTTCTTGTGATGTTATTTTGTTTTTTATGATGCTTGACAGTGTGGTGATTTTGATTCAATAATAAAAATCATTAATGCTAATTTATTCTTATTTGTTTTTTTTGTTTGCTGTTATTTATTTTTGTTGTGTTGTTTATTGGTGGGGAAAGAAAAATCCCATCCTGGGGATGCTATTGTTCTTTATATTATGTGGTTTCTTCTGTGCTATATTTATTTGCTATTGCAGGGGGAGGGTTAATATGGATAAGGATAAAAGGAAAGGCATTGCACACCATTTGTAATTCACTAATACAAGGACGAAAATGGAAAAGTCACTGGTCAGGGATGTGATTAATAGTATGAAGCCTGCCTTCAGTTTTTCTTCCCGTTCAGAAGAACGAGGCATGGTTAACCTGCGAGATAACGAAAACCCGTTTGGTGGTCAGCAAAATCGTTACCCTGCGAATGTCTATCCAACACTCGCCAGCCATTATCTTAACGCACTGGCAGAGATAGAGGGATATCAAGGTGGTCAGGAATGGCATTCGGATTGGGTGCTCATGACCCGTGGTGCCTCTGATGGTCTGGATTTAGTCTTTCGAACGTTCTTTGAACCGCGACAAGACAGTGTGATTGTCACCCCACCTAATTTCCGTTTGTTTGATGAACTGGCTACGGCCTATTCTGTTCATGTTGAACCTATCCCGCTTTTAGGTGACGAGTTTAATCACCTTGATTTGGGTAGAATAAAGGAAAGTCAGGCGAAAGGTATTTTGCTATGTGACCCTAATAACCCCATCGGTAGTAGTTTGATGATGGATGAGGTTATTCACGTGCTGGAGAATTTCTCAGGGTTGGTTGTTATCGATGAAGCCTATGTAGAATATGCCTCCCGACGTTCATTTCGTCATCTGATTCATGACTATCCGCAACTGATTGTAGTGCGCTCCTTGTCTAAAGCCATGGCGCTGGCTGGGTTGCGTCTGGGCGCGGTACTGGCCCAGCCTGAACTGATTCACGCCATGATGAAGGTCCGTCTCCCCTTTGCACTGCCTCAGCCGGTCATTGAGCAAGCAGAAGCGGTGTTATCAAATATCGCTCAATTAAAACAACAAATTTTGCTTTTCATTCAGGAGCGGGAACGGGTAGCACTACGATTGAAACGTATTCCTGCAATTGAAAAAGTATTTGCTCATGCTGGTTTTATTACTATCAAAGCGCCTGAATCGATGGCGGCTCAACTACTGAATGCCGGATTTGATGTATTACCCAATCCAATGGGGCTTATCGGTTATATCCGTATTTCACTGGCTGCACCTGAGGTAATGGATAATCTGCTGGCTGTATTGGAGTAACCGTGACGGTTTGAATATATTTTCACGAAGTAATCTGCACTAACCTTTTTTATAAAAATTTCATGATCATGAATGAAAGGCCGCACGGCTAATCTTTGTGATTTTATCGTTGTTGTCAATAAAGCGAAATATAATAACTGTCATTACAAGGAGTCGTTGGAAATGAATAAGGAACAACATGCTGTTGTGAATGTTATTGCACGTGAGCAAATTCGTGCGATCACACATGTAGACGTTAATGGTGAAAAGCATTTGTTGGGGCAGCACCGTGATTTTCGACGCAATGAAAATCTGGCTCACTTTATACCCGAGTCAGGTCGCTTGTCATTTGCCTGGGTGCGTTTAACCGATGGTGAGACACTGGATGTCCATCAACACCCGACAAAATCCATGATTATTGTATGTAGTGGTTCTGTGCAATTAACGGGAGATGAGCCTCGTCAATTATATGAGGGAGATATTGTTTGTGTAGAACCCTTCCGCAACCATGGCTTTACCACCCGCGAGGGCGAAACCTTTCATGGTTTGTCGATTCAATTTGAAGGTAAGGGATTATATGAGGATGAACGACAGGCAAGGGTAACATTCAGCGATGCACTAAATAACCTCTATCAGGTGAACGAAACGCTGGTGGGGCGTCACCAGAACAATGCCTTGTTTCAGCTATTCTCTTCCGGCCGGTTACAGAAAGACGCGCAATTACGTCAACGTTTTGTATCAGCCTTATATGTCTGGTCACGTTATTTTCAGAAAATGGTGCTGGCTCGCCAGGCGCTATGCATCACCCCAGCTTTGCAGGAGGAGTATCAGCGTCATTTCATGGAAGAAGTGGGGCATGATGAGTTATTGCGCGTGCGTTATGAGATTAATGACGAAGTTTACGACCCAATTTTGGAAGCGGCCGGTAACTGGTTTGTCTCTCAGATGTACCAACAGGATGAAGCAGGGAAAGTGGTGGTTGTGCATCTGGTCGTCGAGTCGAGCGGTCACGTATTTGGCCTGGCCACCTCTGAAATATTTCATAAGCCCGAGGTTGAAGGCGATTATTTTGATGTGCATGCCGAAGCGGATGATGACCATCGGTCTATCGGTCAGGCTTACCTCCACAGCCTGCCCGCTGAAAAAATACAATCGCTACTACCGTTGTGCAGTCAGGCCTGGGACATGATGGATTTGGTACATGAGCGTATCGCCGCCTGGACATTGCAGGGCGCTGCGTCATGACATCCTGTAGCCAACCTCTGCGAGGTTCATTGCATCCGCTGACGTTGCTCAGGCAACAGATCGCCCGTTTTTTTCAGGCGCGTGGCTATACCCCGATGGATGGACCAGAAATTGAAGCCGAATGGTTCAATTTCGATGTGCTGAATATGGCTGACGATCATTTTGCCCGTACCCCGGACAATACTTTTTATCTGATCCAGTCAGCCGCAGAGCGGTACGGCGAGTTAACGACGTTGGAACAACAGCCAGAACCACATCGGCCACGTTCCGGGTTGGTGCTGCGGGCGCATACGTCGCCAGTACAGGCGCGTACCTTGCTGACACAATCGCCGCCGTTATATCGCTTTCATATTGGCCGTACCTATCGGCCTGATGCGCTTGATGCCACGCACAGCCCGGTCTTCAATCAACTGGAGGGGTTAGCGATAGACCGCCATCTGACGATGGATAACCTCAAGCGATTGCTGGATGAACTGGCGCATTCGCTGTTTGGGCAAGGGGTGGTGACGCGATTAAGGCCTTATGAGTTTGCCTACGCGCAACCGGCAGCCGAAATCGACATTCAATGCAATCAGTGCCATGGGCAGTCGGCTACGTGCCCGACTTGTCAGGGTGAAGGGTGGATTGAATGGGGAGGCTGCGGCATGGTGCATCGACATGTGCTTATCAATTGCGGGGTCGACCCTGATGCGTTCAGCGCTTTTTCATTCGGCATTGGGGTGGAACGCACGCTGATGCTCAGGGACGGTTTGCAAGATTTGCAGCCGATCGTGAATGGTGACCTGACCTATGCCAGCAGCAGGGCGATGGACTTGACCACGGTGGAAGCGGAAAAATCAGGCGCACATGACATTGATAGCCAGACAGACTGGACGATGGCGACCGAAGGACTGGTGCAGGTCTCGACCTTTCCGTTTACCTCTGTGCAGGCGTTGGCTTGCGTACAACCCGCCACTTTATCGGACACGCTGGCGACTTGCTGGCAACTGCGTGACCCGATAGAGGGCATCGAGCCGGTGATGCAGCCGCTCTTGTTGCCAGGGTTATTGACCTTGTGGCAGCAGCAAGGCACCGCATTGCCGCTGCATTACGGCGGTATTTTTGAACGTGCGCGCGTGTTTTTACCTGGCCGATTGCCTCTTGCTCCGAGCGTGGCGACCGGGCACGTGCCGTCTGACGAGCAACTGGCACTGTTACACTCGGCTATCCCCCGGCAGCCATTCCATCTGGCGGCGCTGGGGCGCAGCAAAGAACAATTGTTGACGGCGATGCTGGCTGCCCTGGCTGTGCGCGGCATTGCTGTTCACTGCCGTGTGGATGACCAGGTTGCCTGGGCAACATCGCAGGCAACCACACTGGTGACCGACGCGGGCGATATTGTCGGCCACGTTGGTCAACTGGCAACGCATGTACTGACTGCATGGCAGCTCTCCGAGCCGTTGGCAGCCGGTGAAATTACGATGGATATTACGCTTCAGGAGGAAAAACAATGACACCGGATCAGATTGCTAAAACGTACCTTGAATCGCTGGAGAAGAGCGATCTTCGCGCCATTCTCGATCTGTATACCCCGGATGGGGTGGTCTTTTCACCGTTGTATGGCCCGAGAAAAGCGGTTGATTTCTATACTGCATTATTCAAAGACACCGGGCGTGCGAAAATCAATCTGAAGGGGGTGACGAAAGGGTCGCAGGTGGACGGTCGGCCGCTTATTACTATCTGGTTCAAATTCAAATGGACGTTGCCTTCTGGCGAGCCGGCGCATTTTGAGTGTGTCGATGTGCTGGAAATGAACAGTGAGGGGTTGATTGAAAAATTGCACATCATTTACGACACCGTTACAGCCCGGCCAGCTTATGAAGCGGAGTTCGGCGTTGGCAGCTCCTGGCGGCCTGCGTTTGACGAAGAGTAACGCCCGGTGATGAAGGACATTGTCGCTGAGGTATAAACAACAACACCGCCATCGGCGGTGTTGTGATTCAGGCGTTGCGGACTTTCTGTTTCTGGCTGCCCGTCATGTGACTGTCGCAGTCAAAACACGAAAGACGTCATCACGGCGCCTTATTTGTTTTTAGCACGCTCGAAAGAAGACAGGATTTCGGCTTTCGCAGCGGCGGCATCAGCCCAGCCTTCCACTTTGACCCACTTGCCTTTTTCCAGGTCTTTGTAGTGCTCGAAGAAATGACCGATCTGGGCACGCAGCAGTTCCGGCAGGTCGTTCACGTCTTTAATGTGGTCGTACTCTTTGCTCAGCTTGGTGTGCGGTACCGCAACCACTTTGGCATCTTCGCCAGACTCGTCGGTCATTTTCAGTACGCCAACCGGACGGCAGCGGATCACAGAACCCGGCTGCAGCGGATACGGCGTCGGCACCAGCACGTCAACCGGGTCACCGTCCAGTGACAGGGTGTGGTTGATGTAGCCGTAGTTGCATGGATAGAACATGGCGGTAGACATGAAACGGTCTACGAACAGGGCGCCGGTTTCTTTGTCCACTTCGTACTTGATCGGATCAGAGTTAGCCGGGATTTCGATCACTACATAAACATCTTCCGGAAGGTCTTTACCCGCCGGTACGCTATTCAAACTCATGTCGGTTTCCTTCTTCTTCAAACCAGAATGGAGTGGCGCTCATTATAGCCAACTGATGGCGAAAGTCGTGGTTTTTTAGGGGGGCTCGCGGTGTATGGCGTGCCTGTCAAAATGGATTCCATATAGTGCTAATTAATGGAAATTAAATAATTAATCTAATTAAAGAACAATTCGCCGTATTCCGATAAACGTCAGTCCTGAATCGTGTCACCAGACAGGTACTGTGGCGTATCGTCAGGTGCGCCGGGTAACGAGGCGGAATCGCTATTTCATTATTGGTTGTTTTTTTATGATGTTGAATTACAGGGGAGAGTACGGATGCTAAAGAGCATTACGGTCAGGCATGGCCTGCTGGCAGTGGGGAGTATTATGCTGGTGTTGCTGGCGATCGTTGTTGGTATCGGCACCAGTGCGATTAGTCAGGGGAACCGGTCATTAGTGTCTATCGACAAAATTCAGGGCAAGGAACTCAGTGCTCTGTCGTCGAGCTATACCGCCGCGTTGCGGGCCAGAACGGCGGCGTCACAGGCCGCCAGACTCTATGAGATTGGGTCGATTGACCAGGCGCGGGATACCCTCTTGCGTGTCGAAGATTATGCCAACCAGTCCCGTCGGGAGATGGCGCGTTTTCTGGCGTATGGCACGGTGACCAAACGCGGTGCGGAACTGGCTGAACAGATCAAAGTGGCTTATGACGCATATGACCGTCAGGGCATGACACCGTTGGTCGCCGCGTTAAAGATCAACAATCTGGATAACTACTACTCCCTGATGCAGGATACCCTGCCAGCGCTGAGTATCAACATGGATTCAGCCATCACCGATTTCCGCAATTTTGCGTTGCAGGTGGGGGAAAAACTGTTGTTGCAAGCGGACGAGTTGGCTTATGGCCGACTGTGGACGATGGGGGTAGTCTTTGCCGTCGCGCTGTTGCTGGCCGGGGTAGCCTGGTGGGCTATCCGGCAGATAGTGTTACGTCCGCTGGACGGTGCTGTACAGCAGCTTGAGGTTATTGCGCAAGGCGATCTGTCACGCACGATTGAGGATGGCGGTAACAATGAAATCGGCCGATTGATTCGGGCGATGAAATCTATGCAGCAGGCGCTGGCTATTGCGGTGGGGCGTGTGCGTGACGCAGGTAGCCAGATTGATATTGGCACCAGCGAACTGGCATCTGGCAACAACCATTTAGCGGAGCGCACCGAAGAGTCGGCTGCCTCGTTGGAGGAGACGGCAGCCAGTATGGAGCAGTTAGCGTCTACCGTGAAGTTGAATGCCGATAGCGCTGATCAGGCTTACCTGTTGGCACAGCAGGTCTCGAATATTGCAGGTAAAGGGCGTGAAGCCGCTGACCAGATGCTGGATAAAATGCAGATGATTTCCGCCACGGCGGCGCGCGTGGCCGACATTCTGGCGATGATCGACGGTATCGCTTTTCAGACGAATATTCTGGCACTGAATGCGGCGGTAGAAGCGGCACGAGCCGGAGAGCAGGGCCGTGGTTTTGCGGTGGTGGCCGGTGAGGTGCGCAATCTGGCACAACGCAGTGCCCAGTCAGCCAAAGAAATTAAAGTGCTGATGCAGGATTCGCAAGTTCAGGTCAACGAAGGGACGACTATCGCCCGTATTGCAGGGGAAACCATGA
The DNA here is from genome assembly GCF_019464615.1 of Dickeya ananatis. Taxonomy (NCBI): domain Bacteria; kingdom Pseudomonadati; phylum Pseudomonadota; class Gammaproteobacteria; order Enterobacterales; family Pectobacteriaceae; genus Dickeya; species Dickeya ananatis. Next base: position 410,197 of record NZ_CP040816.1, read on the forward strand.
GCGAGGTGGCCTTGTCCGTATCCCAAGTGACAACGTTGATGCGTGAAATCTCTACGGCGACCCGCGAGCAAAGCAACGGTATCGAACAAGTAAACCAGGCGGTATCACAGATGGATTCCGTCGCACAGCAGAATGCATCGCTGGTGGAAGAGTCGGCGGCAGCGACCCGATCGCTGGAAGAACAGGCGCGTGAACTGGCGGCCAGCATGGCCCAGTTCCGGCTGGAGCCGCAGACGATGGCCGCATTAGGGCGTTACTAAGCCACCGTTCATAATCCTGACAGAATCATGGTCATGATAAAAAAGAAGCGGCCGACTGGTCGCTTCTTTTTTAGATTCAGTTTTACGTTCAGGAAACCGTCAGGAGACGTCGTGCTCATCAGGCGCATCGTCCGCCGAATGGCGTTTACGACGGAGCTTTTTCCAGATTTTGCCTTCCTGCCCACGCCACAGGCGCTGGATATTATCGTGATGGCGCATCAGGATAAGGCAAGAGAGCATAGCCACCGGGAAGGTAAACTGCGGCTTGAACCACCAGACATAAAACGGGGCTATCAGTGCGCTGACAATCGCACCCAGCGAGGAGTAGCCGCTTAACAGCACCGTCAGTAACCAGGTCCCGGTCATCAACCCCGTCAGATCCCAGCCGATAGGCGCGATGGCGCCAAATGCGGTAGCGACCCCTTTGCCCCCACGAAAGTGAAAAAATACCGGGTAGATATGCCCAAGACAGGCTGCAATTGCCGTCAGACCGAGATACAGCGGTGAACTGCCCAGCGCGTAAGCGCCCCATACCGGCAGCATCCCTTTGAGAATGTCGAAAACCAATACCGCGACAGCGGCAGCCTTACCGCCGATGCGCAGTACGTTGGTGGCACCGGGATTGCCGGAACCGTGTTCGCGCGGATCGGGTAACCCAGCGATACGACAAATCAGGATCGCACTGGAGATCGAGCCACACAGATACGCGACGAGAATCATTCCGGGCGCGATAACACTCATAAACGGCTTCCGTCCAATAAAGGTCGTTTTAACTTCAGCATCTGTGGATAATACGCACTTTCTGCCGGAAGTGGTATCCGGCGGCGCTAAAAACAGGGGATGACGTGATGGACATCGTGTTTATTGAAGAACTCAGCGTAATCACCACTATCGGTGCATATGACTGGGAACAGACCATCCAGCAGAAATTGGTGTTCGATATCGAAATGGCCTGGGACAACCGCCCTCCGGCCGCCAGCGACGAGGTAGCGGATTGCCTGAATTATGCCGAGGTGAGCGAGTCCGTGATTGAGTGGGTTGCTGGTGGGCGTTTTGCTCTGGTGGAACGTGTCGCAGAAGAGGTAGCCGCAGGGCTGATGCAACGTTTTGGCATTCCCTGGTTACGGCTGAAAGTCAGTAAGCCCGGTGCGGTGGCGCAAGCACGCAGCGTCGGTGTGGTCATTGAACGTGGCGTTCGGCCGTCAGTGTGAGCGGTTGGTGATTATTTCGGCATAAACACAGACCGTTCTTAAGGTAATTAAAAGATAATATCTTTACTTTAAGTTGTGTCCTTAAGAGGACATCATTCGATGTGCGTTATACGTTGCGGCTTGCTGGTAGCAAGGCCGCTTTTTTATGTTGCAGGTAGGGAGTTAACGGTCGATGGCGGATCTGCATTCGTTGCTGGTGGCGTTCATTCTTGGGGTGGTGGAAGGGCTCACCGAATTTCTACCGGTGTCATCCACCGGGCATATGATTATTGTTGGTCATTGGCTGGGGTTTGAGGGGGACACCGCCAAGACGTTTGAAGTCATTATTCAGTTAGGGTCGATTCTGGCTGTCGTGGTGGTGTTTTGGCGGCGGATGTTCGGCTTGATTGGCATTCATTTTGGTCAGCCGCCACAGCATGAAGGGCGTGGCAAAGGCCATCTGACGCTGGCGCACATTATACTGGCGATGATCCCTGCCGTGGTGTTGGGGCTGGTATTGCATGACGCTATCAAGTCGCTGTTTAATCCGGTGACGGTGACTTACGCGCTGGTGGCTGGTGGCGTATTACTGCTGCTGGCGGAGTGGCGCAAACCGAACAAACCCACAGCGGAAGGGTTGGACGACATCAGCTATCTTCAGGCATTCCTGATCGGCTGCTTTCAGTGCCTGGCGCTGTGGCCGGGTTTTTCTCGCTCTGGCGCGACCATTTCCGGTGGGATGCTGGTCGGCGTTAACCGTTATGCGGCGTCCGAGTTCTCCTTTATTCTCGCAGTGCCGATTATGCTGGGGGCGAGCGGGTTGGATTTGTACAAAAGCTGGCATTTCCTGTCGTTGTCTGACCTGCCGATGTTTGTAACCGGTTTTGTGACCGCGTTTGTGGTGGCGATGATCGCTATCAAAACCTTCCTGCAGTTAATTAAACGCGTTTCTTTTGTGCCGTTCGCGATTTACCGCTTTATTGTGGCAGCGGTGGTGTGGCTGGTACTGATGTAATGTTCATGTCGCTGGGGGCAATCCATGCTCCCCGGCGACGACACCAATCATCGTGGCGTTATGTGTGTGGCCCGGTCGAGCTTTCTGCACGTTGGGCCTTCCATTCCTCCAGCGCGTAATGTCGACGGCGCTGTAACTCGTCCCTGATCGCCGCATGCTGAAACCCGTCGGCCACCACCTCTGCACTGGTTATCTGGCTGGCGACGGCAAAGGCATCGCGCAGATAGTCGCCTTGCGGATAGGGCTGTTGCTCAAGCCCGGCGCGTCCGCGTGCATCCGCTTCGCTGGCGAGGATCAATTGCTCCAGCCGCTGGGGTTTACGCCAGACGTCAATCGCGTCAAATAACTTAAGCAGTGTTTTGGGTTGCAGCATCTGCACAGTGTGGATCAGGTCATGGTATTCGGTTACCAGACAGGCCAGGTCGCGCAAAGCATTTGGCACCCGCAAGCGCTGGCATAACGCCTCGACCAGTGGTACACCTGCGGCGCCGTGGCCGTGATGGCGCGGCCAGAGTTCAGGCGGTGTCAGCCCTTTGCCAAGGTCATGACACAGTGTGGCGAAGCGGACATCGAGCGCTGGGCTGAGACGGGCGGCCATGGCGAGACTCATCATTACGTGAATACCTGTGTCGATTTCCGGATGCCAGGTCGCAGGAGCGGGTACCCCATAGAGCTTATCGACTTCGGGAAACAAGACAGCCAGCGCGCCACAGTCGCGTAGTACCTGAAAATAGACCTGAGGATCCTGCGTGCCGAGGGCTTTTTCCGTTTCTTTCCAGACTCGCTCCGGCGTCAGGAAATCCAGCTCGCCGTTACGGGTCATGGTCTGCATCAGGATCAGGGTTTCTTCGGCAATCTGAAAACCGAGGTGAGCATAGCGGGCAGCAAAACGCGCGACCCGCAGCACCCGTAGTGGGTCTTCACTAAACGCTGGCGAAACATGGCGCAGGAGCCGGTTTTGCAGATCGCGCTGACCGCCATAGGGGTCGATGAGCTGTCCGTTTTCCGCTTGCGCGATGGCATTGATGGTCAGGTCGCGCCGTAGCAGATCGTCTTCCAGGGTAATGTTCGGTGTCGCCTGACAAATAAACCCGGTATAGCCATTGCCGGATTTGCGTTCAGTGCGCGCCAGCGCGTACTCCTCTTTCGTCTCTGGGTGCAGGAATACCGGAAAATCACGGCCAACCTGCTGATAACCTTGCTCTAACAGCATTTCTGGCGTGGCACCGACCACGACCCAATCGCGCTCGGTGACCGGCCTGCCCAACAGGCCATCACGCACTGCACCCCCTACAAGGTAAATCTTCAAACCCGGCTCCCGATGTTTAGGCTGTGTCGATAAATGGAACACACGTTAGCGGTAGCCGACAGGGTCGCTAACGGTTATGGTGGTCACAGTGGTTATTGTTGATTAACTGCTTCCTGAACACAACGGCACATCGGTATATACCCTTCATACTTCAAGTTACAGGTGCGTTGGCTGCCCTCACTCACCCCAGTCACTTACTTGTGTAAGCTCCTGGGGATTCGCTCGATTGCCGCCTGCCTGTAACTCGAATTATTTTAGGTATAACTGGCGATCCCGTGTTCAGGTATTACCCCATCCATCGGTCGTTTTTTTTGCGCCGGGGCAACAGATGTGGCAGCAGCAATCCCAGCAACAGACCGCCACCGGCCACGCCACCACCGTACATGAACCACTGCATGATCAGCGTGCGCTGCTTATCGTCCAGTTGCAGGTTGGCGACCTCAAGTTTTTTCTGCGCGACATTCAGTTGCGTTTTCAGCGTTTGGTTTTCCTGCTGTAGCGAGGCGAGGGTACTGTCGCTGCTCGCGACCTTCTGGCGCAGATCGGTGGTGCGCTGGGTCCAGTCCTGGTCAACGCTATTGAGCTTATCTGTCAGGCTTTTTACCTGGTTTTCCAGTTCCGGCACCCGGGTTTTCAGGCTAGGGGTCTGGCTGAGTTGGTCGAGAGGAATCCAACTGGTGCGGCCTTTGTCATCGCGAATCTCGGCGTAATTCGCACTGTCGTTGACGCTAACCAGCGTGACGGCTTCACCGGCATTCAAGGTTCCGATGATACGGTATTGATTGCCCGGCCCGCTGCGGGTGTAGGTCACCAGTTCGTCGGAGATATAGCGCTTTTCTTCCGCATGCAGGCTCAACGTGGTGGACAGACCCAGCAGGGCGGCGAGGAAAAAGGATAATTTATTCATCATATTCAATATATTAAGTTCGCAGGGATTATTTTGCAGGGAGTATAAAGTTAGCGGCCCAGTCTGACGATGACGTTGCCAAACCTGAATGGGAACTGTCTTAGAACCTATCCTGATGGGCACTGAATCAGGAGGCGTTATCCAGCCATTGTCGGTGACAACCGGCTATGAATGCACAGCGGTTACACCGGCTTTGCGAGCGCCTTCGCAGGGTATGTGCGCCGCCATGCCGTAAAAGTGGCAACCTGCGATAAAATGTTATTTACTGGCGATATTTCCGTAACACCCGGGCAGTGCGAGACGATGAGCGAAGAGATTGAATTAAAATTTATTATTCACCCTGATGCCGCAGCGGCGATCAGACAAGGGCTGAAAAGCTGGCAGAGCGATGTGGGGCACAGCAACCATCTGCATACGCATCAACTGGCCAATAGCTATTACGAAACGGCGGATGGCTATCTGCGCCAGCATGGTATCGGGCTGCGTATTCGGGGTGAAAATGGCCGTTACGAGATGACGGTGAAAACCGCGGGAAAAGTGGTGGGGGGGTTACACCAGCACCCGGAATATAACGTGAGTCTGCCGGGGCCTGACCTGGATATTCGCCTGTTGCCGCCAGACATTTGGCCTGAAGGCTGTGACATTGACGTACTTTCCCAGGCATTGCAACCGCTGTTCAGTACAGATTTTCAGCGTGAAGCCTGGGTGGTGTCTCATCACCAGAGCCTGATCGAAATTGCCGTCGATGAGGGCGAGATCCGCGCCGGTGAGTGTAGCGAACCGTTGTGTGAACTGGAGCTGGAGTTGAAAAACGGTCGTGTTGCGGACTTGCTGACGTTTGCCAACGAATTGGCTGATATCGGCGGCTTGCGACAAGGCAGCCTGAGTAAAGCGGCGCGTGGTTATCATCTGGCGAAAGGCAATCCGGCCCGGCCCTGTCGCGAACTGACGTTTCTGCCGGTAGCACCAAAAATGACGCTTGATCAGGGCATTGCTGCCGGACTGGAGCATGCTTTCAGCCACTGGCAATACCATGAGGAGCTATGGGCGCGAGGTGATGCTACTGCCCGCCCGGCGTTGCTGGAAGCCGGTGCCATGATGCGAGAACTGCTGGTGCTGATAGGCGGTGTTGTGCCGCGTAAAGTGACCGCAGAGTTCCGTGCTGCGTTGGCCCATCTTGAAGAGGCGATCGAACGCACGGAAACGGCGGATACGCTCTGCTATAGCGTCGATTACCTGAAGGATAAGCTGATCCTGACCTCATGGCTGGTCAAGCAGGGATGGCGCAACTACATGGACAACCGTGAACTGATGCGCCTGCAGAGTTCCTGGAAGCGCTTTGCCGACATCATGATGAGTCGGGGGCTGGCTGAACTGAAAGCGGTATTCAGTCACTCACTGGATGCGTTGCATTACACCCAGCAACTGCCGCGTCTACAGCGCAGTGTGTATACCTTTTTGCTGCTGGGTGGAAGCTATCCGCAAGAGGAGGCGACACGCTATTTGCAGCCGTGGCGTGAGCTGATGCAACTGATTGAGTCGCTGTCCGTCGGCCAGGTAGTGCCTGGAATGCTGGAAAACAGCCGCAAACAGGCCCTCGCCCAGCCGCCGTTTTGGCTGCACAGCGGCCAATAGTCCAGACGATCGCCATTCGGGGCGTGCTGGTTCTGGAGCCACCGCCCCGATTTACCCCGTATTGAGGCTGCCTGACGGGGCAGCTGTGCAAGGATATCGCCATGACCTGTCGTCCCGCATCACTATTTCCGCTCTCTGCATCCTTGATTGAACAGGCTCGCCACGAGGTGGAGCGTGCGTTGAGTGCCGCTCCCACGCCGATAGCCGACGACAGTGCGGCGGCAGTGCTGGCCTGTAGCGAGTTTGTCAGTGAGTCGCTGGCTCGTTACCCGGACTGGCGAGAGGAGATAAACCGGCAACCCCCTCAACCGCAGGAGTGGCAGCAGTATGCGCAGTGGTTGTCGCAAGCGCTGGGCGATGTCACGGACGAGGCGACGTTAATGAAGGCGCTGCGTCTGTTCAGACGTCGTATGTTGACGCGCATTGCCTGGGGGCAATGGCTGCAACTCAGTACCACGGACGAGACATTGCAACAATTGAGTGTACTGGCGGAGGCATTGATCGTTGCAGCTCGACAGTGGCTGTATGACGCCTGTTGCCGTGAGTGGGGGACGCCATGCAATGCGGCGGGCGAACCGCAACCGTTGTTGATTTTGGGGATGGGGAAACTGGGGGGCGGTGAGCTTAACTTTTCTTCGGATATCGACCTGATTTTCGCGTATCCCGAAAATGGCCAGACTCAAGGCGGGCGTCGTGAACTGGATAATGCCCAGTTTTTTACCCGTCTTGGACAGCGGTTGATTAAAGCGCTGGACCAGCCGACGGTAGACGGGTTTGTGTATCGGGTCGACATGCGCCTGCGGCCGTTTGGCGACAGCGGGCCGCTGGTGATGAGCTTTGCCGCGCTGGAAGATTACTATCAGGAACAAGGGCGTGACTGGGAACGTTATGCGATGGTCAAAGCCCGGCTGATGGGCGGCGATGATGACCACTACAGTCAGGAATTGATCCGTCTGTTACGGCCGTTTGTGTTCCGCCGTTATATCGATTTCAGTGTGATCCAGTCGCTACGCAACATGAAGAGCATGATCGCCCGCGAAGTGCGCCGACGTGATTTGCGTAACAACATCAAGTTGGGGGCGGGCGGCATCCGTGAGGTGGAATTCATCACCCAGGTATTCCAGTTGATTCGTGGCGGCCGTGAACCTGCGTTGCAAGGGCGCTCTTTGTTACCGACGCTGGAGCAAGTGGGCGCGCTAGGGTTATTGACCCCGGAGCAGGCGGCCCAGTTGCGCGAGGCTTATCTGTTTTTAAGGCGGCTGGAGAACCTGCTGCAATCGATCGCCGATGAGCAAACACAAACCTTGCCAGAAGACGCGCTGAATCAGGCGCGGCTGGCATGGGGGATGCGTTGTGACAACTGGCAGCAACTGAGTGAACGCTTACATCAGCAGATGCAGGCGGTACGTGCGGTGTTCCATGAATTGATTGGTGATGACGCGCCTGACGGCAGCGAAACCCCGGAACATAACCATTACAGCAGTTTGTGGCAGGATGGTCTGGAGAGTGCAGAACTGTCGGTGTTGTCACCGCAGCTGACTGCCGAAGTAGGTGAGCGTTTACTGACTCGGGTGGCGGATTTTCGCGCCGATTTATCTCGCCGTACGATCGGGCCCCGCGGTCGGGACGTGTTGGATCAACTGATGCCCGCGTTGTTGGCGCAGGCCTGTAGCCATGCCAACGCTGATGTTATCGTGGCGCGCCTGACGCCGTTGTTGCTGGGGATTGTGACCCGTACGACCTATCTGGAGCTGTTGCTGGAATCACGTGCGGCATTAACGCAGCTGATCCGGCTGTGTGCCGTATCGCCGATGATAGCAAGCCAACTGGCACGCTATCCGTTGCTGCTGGATGAGCTGCTCGACCCCGCTAGTTTGTATCAACCCATCGCCCTGGATGCTTACGCCGATGAACTGCGTCAATACCTGATGCGCGTACCGACAGACGATGAAGAGCAGCAACTGGAAGCGCTGCGTCAGTTCAAACAAGCACAGCATTTGCGTATTGCTGCTGCCGATATTGTCGGCGCATTGCCGGTCATGAAAGTGAGCGATCACTTAACCTATCTGGCGGAGGCCATCATCGCGGCGGTCGTGCAGCAGGCGTGGAGCCAGATGACAACGCGTTACGGCCAGCCGACCCACTTGCATGCTGAATCCGGGCGAGGTTTCGCGGTTGTGGGGTATGGCAAGTTGGGGGGCTGGGAGCTGGGCTACAGTTCGGATCTGGACCTGGTGTTTCTGATCGATTGCCCCGATAACGTGATGACTGACGGTGAGCGCAGTATTGATGGCCGCCAGTTCTACCTGCGCCTGGCCCAGCGCGTGATGCACCTCTTCAGCACCCGTACCTCGTCCGGCATTTTGTACGAGGTGGATGCGCGTTTAAGGCCTTCGGGGGCGGCGGGCATGCTGGTGAGTACCGTGGCGGCGTTTGAAGACTATCAGTGTAACGAAGCCTGGACCTGGGAGCATCAGGCTCTGGTCCGTGCTCGGGTTGTCTATGGCGAGCCTGCCATACAGCAGCAGTTCGAACAGATCCGTCAGCGCATTTTATGTCGTGAGCGTGACGGCGACGCTTTGCGCACCGAAGTACGGGAAATGCGCGAAAAGATGCGTCAGCATCACGCCAGTAAGGACATGGGGTTCGATATTAAGGCTGATGCTGGCGGGATTACCGATATCGAATTTATCGCGCAGTATCTGGTGCTGCGCTATGCAGCACAGGAGCCGAGATTAACGCGTTGGTCTGATAACGTGCGCATTCTGGAGCTACTGGCCCGCCACGGCGTGATGGAAGAGGCCGAAGCTGAAGCGCTGCGGCTGGCTTACATCACCCTGCGCGATGAGATCCATCATCTGGCGTTGCAGGAACTACCCAGTCGGGTCGGACAGGATAGCTTCACCGCCGAGCGTCAGCAGGTGTTGCAGAGCTGGAAAACGTGGCTGGAGTAAGGAGCGTGCAAAACGCCCGTCAGGGCGGTGGCTACCCGGTGAGTGTGATAGCTGAGTGTGGTAGTATAGCGCGCGTTAAAATGAACCTGTTTTTGGAGCCAGGGAATGAAAGTAACGCTACCTGATTTTCGCCACGCCGGTGTTCTGGTCGTGGGTGACGTAATGCTGGACCGCTACTGGTACGGCCCAACCAGCCGTATTTCGCCGGAAGCACCGGTACCGGTGGTTAAGGTGGATACCATCGAAGAACGTCCCGGCGGCGCGGCTAACGTGGCGATGAATATCGCTGCGCTGGGCGCAGGGTCGCGTTTGGTGGGGTTAACCGGTATTGATGATGCCGCCCGCGCCCTGAGCGCCAAATTGAACGAAGTCAACGTCAAATGTGACTTCGTTTCTGTTCCCACTCATCCGACTATCACCAAACTGCGCGTACTGTCGCGTAACCAGCAGTTGATCCGCCTCGATTTTGAAGAGGGGTTCGACAGTGTCGATCCGCAACCGATGATCGACCGCATCCAACAGGCATTGCCGAAAATCGGCGCGTTGGTGTTGTCCGATTACGCCAAAGGGGCGTTGGTGCATGTACAAACCATGATCCAAACCGCCAGAGCCGCGGGTGTGCCGGTGTTGATCGACCCGAAGGGTACCGATTTCAATCGTTATCGCGGAGCGACGTTACTGACGCCGAACCTGTCGGAGTTCGAGGCAGTAGCAGGACGCTGTAAAGATGAAAACGATCTGGTGGAACGTGGGGCGAAGCTGCTGGCGGAGCTGGATCTGTCCGCGTTGCTGGTGACCCGCTCTGAGCAAGGTATGACGTTACTGCAACCGGGTAAAGCGCCGCTGCATCTGCCGACGCAGGCGCAAGAAGTGTATGACGTGACCGGTGCGGGCGATACCGTAATTGGCGTGCTGGCAGCGGCGTTGGCGGCGGGTAAACCGCTGGAGGAAGCCTGCTTCCTGGCTAACGCGGCGGCGGGTGTCGTCGTGGGTAAACTCGGTACTTCTACGGTTACGCCGATCGAACTGGAAAATGCCATCCGTGGCCGAGCCGATACGGGTTTTGGCGTGATGACCGAAGCGCAGTTGAAAGACGCGGTGGCGCTGGCGCGCCAGCGTGGTGAAACGGTGGTCATGACCAACGGGTGTTTCGATATTCTGCACGCCGGGCATGTTTCCTATCTGGCTAACGCGCGCCGTCTGGGCGACCGCCTGATCGTGGCGGTAAACAGTGATGATTCCACCAAACGTCTGAAAGGGCCGACTCGCCCGGTTAACCCACTGACGCAACGGATGATCGTGCTGGGGGCGTTGGAGGCGGTGGACTGGGTGGTGCCGTTTGAAGAAGACACCCCGCAGCGTCTGATTAGCGAAGTATTACCGGATATTTTGGTGAAGGGCGGTGATTACAAACCGGAAGATATCGCCGGGAGCAAAGAAGTCTGGGCCAATGGCGGTGAAGTACGGGTGTTGAACTTTGAGGATGGTTGCTCGACCACCAATATCATCAACACCATCAAAGCCAGAGACTAACGGGCGCACTTATGCTGGAAAAAGAGTCGAAGACGGCTGACGATATCGCGACTGTTGCCGCACAGGTTGAGGCGCTGCGCGCCCAACTGCGCTATCACGAATACAAATACCATGTCGAAGATGCGCCGGAGATTCCCGACGCAGAATACGACAAGTTGATGAATACGCTGAAAGCGTTGGAGCAGGTGCACCCTGAGCTGGTCACGCCGGATTCGCCGACTCAGCGTGTGGGTGCCGCGCCGTTGGATGCATTTGATACCGTCGCGCATGACGTGCCAATGTTGTCGCTGGATAACGTCTTTGACGAGGCCAGCTTTCTGGCGTTTTGCAAACGTATCAACGACCGCTTGAAAAATGAGACTGAGCTGGCGTTCTGCTGTGAATTGAAGCTCGATGGGCTGGCCGTCAGCCTGTTGTATGAGCAGGGTGTGCTGGTGCGTGCCGCGACACGTGGCGATGGCACAACGGGTGAAAATATCACCGCGAATATCCGGACCATTGGCGCGATCCCGTTGCGTTTGCATGGCGACAACATCCCGACCCGGCTGGAAGTGCGCGGCGAAGTGTTCATGAAACACAAAGGGTTTGAAGCCCTGAATGAAGAAGCGCGCCGTACTGGCGGTAAAGTGTTCGCCAACCCGCGCAATGCAGCAGCAGGGTCGTTGCGTCAGTTAGATCCTCGTATTACTGCCACGCGTCCGTTGACCTTCCTGTGTTATGGCGTTGGGCTGGTGGAAGGCGGCGTCCTACCGGATACCCACTGGCAGCGGTTGATGCAGTTTCGTGACTGGGGGTTGCCAGTCAGTGATCGCATTCGCCTGTGTACCGGCAGTGAGGCGGTACTGAATTTCTATCGCCAGGTGGAGCAAGAGCGCGAAACGCTGGGGTTTGATATCGATGGTGTGGTGATCAAAGTCAACGAGCTGGCCTTGCAGGAGCGGCTGGGCTTTGTGGCGCGGGCACCACGCTGGGCGGTGGCCTTCAAGTTCCCGGCACAAGAGCAATTGACCTGGTTGCGTGATGTGGAGTTTCAGGTTGGGCGTACCGGTGCGATAACACCAGTTGCGCGACTCGAACCGGTAGCGGTGGCTGGGGTGGTAGTGAGTAACGCCACACTGCACAACGCCGATGAAATCGAACGTCTGGGGATTCAGATTGGCGATCGGGTCGCGGTGCGCCGTGCCGGTGACGTCATTCCGCAGATCGTTAGCGTGGTGTTGTCCGAACGCCCGTCAGATGCCCGGCCCATCGTCTTTCCTGAGCACTGCCCAGTATGTGATTCTGAGTTGGAGCGGGTAGAAGGGGAAGCCGTGACCCGCTGTACCGGTGGTTTATTCTGCGCCGCGCAGCGTAAAGAGGCACTGAAGCACTTTGTTTCCCGCCGTGCGCTGGATGTGGAAGGAATGGGCGATAAAATTATCGACCAACTGGTCGAGAAAGAGTACGTCAAAACACCGGCAGATCTGTTTCGGTTGGATATCGGTATCCTTACCCGGTTGGATCGCATGGGGCCGAAGTCAGCACAGAATCTGGTGAGTGCGCTGGATAAAGCGAAATCGACCACATTTGCCCGTTTTCTGTACGCGTTAGGCATTCGCGATGTGGGCGAGGCGACAGCGGCGAATCTGGCATCGCACTTTGGTACGCTAGAGGCGTTGCAGGCGGCTGATCTGGACGCATTGCAACAGGTGCAGGATGTTGGCATCGTCGTGGCGACGCATGTGCGTAACTTTCTTGATGAAGCGCATAACCAGCAGGTAATCCAGGCGCTGATCAGCGATGAGGTCGGTATTCACTGGCCGGCTCCGGTGAGAGTGGATGTTGAGGCATCAACGAGCCCGTTTGCCGGGAAAACGGTGGTATTGACCGGCTCATTAAGCCAGTTGTCTCGTGATGAAGCCAAAGATCGTCTCACGGCGTTGGGGGCCAAAGTCAGTGGGAGTGTGTCGAAGAAAACCGATCTGGTTATTGCCGGTGAGGCGGCGGGGTCTAAACTTGTCAAAGCACAAGAGCTGGGTATTGCCGTCATCGATGAAGCGGAGATGATGCGTCTGCTGGGGTAAGTTCATATGGAAAAAGAGGATCTGCTGGCGATTGCCACTACACCGATGCCGTTTGGCAAATATAAAGGACGTATGCTGGTCGATTTACCGGAAGAATACCTCTTATGGTTCGCCCGCAAGGGCGAATTTCCAGCTGGGCGTCTGGGGGAATTGATGCAGATTACCCTTGCTATCAAGATAGAAGGATTGCAGGGGCTGATTAAGCCTTTGCGCCGCCCTTCATCCTGATGCCAGTAGCCAGACAGGTGTTGATAGCATCAGGCAGACTGTTTTTCTGACACCGGTTTTGCAAAAAAGCATCATGAATCATCAGGATACATGATGCTTTTACTCACACCAGATAATACTCAGACAGCGAAAAGATTAGATGTAAATATTAACGCTGTTTTCATCCGTCGGCATGTTAACGCCTTCTTTGGGCGTAGCCGACTGAATTGCAGAGGCACCTGACTGCTGAGCCTGCTGTGTTTTCTGCTGCTGCAACTGCTGGATTTGTGCCTGAAGTTGTTGGATTTGCGCCTGAATCATCTTTTGCTGTTGCTCCAGCAACTGGCGCTCTTCATCCGTTTTTGCTTCTGTCATCTGCTGAGTCAGCTTGGTCGCTTGTTTGGTCAGCGATTGAATTTCCTTGTTTAACTGGGAAATCTGCTGCTCAACACTGGCGCTACTACCGCCACCTGATGACGCAGAAACGGCTGATGTTGCTGAGCCGATAGAACCTGCCATAAATTCCTCCTGAAAATAGCCATAATGGCTATACCGTTATCGGCATCGTACCGCGATAGCCTTATAGGTTTTTCGATTTCCTGACGAAGTATATACAAATATACCGGCATAATAACGGTTGTTACTGCGCACCTTCAGTGAAATGCGCAGCTACACGTCAACGATCTCTTTCTATCGAGTCTGGTAAAAACCGCGCTGCCCACAGTGTTGACGCTGTCTCCCCGGTCTGGAAACGCAAAAGCCCGCTGGGTGGCAGCGGGCTGGGGTAGGCAGTATGTCTGACAGACCGAATCAGATATAGATGTCGATAGCGTGTTCGGCAGAAGGGCGGTTAACCCCCTCAACCGGCCGCACCAGTGGCTTGCTTTCCTGCGGCTGTTGAACCTGCTGATTTTGCAACTGTGCAATTTGCCCTTGCATCACAACGATTTGAGCCTGCATCGACTGCTGTTGCCCGTTAATCGTCGTTTCCTGCTGCTTCTTGGTGCTTTCACCTGATGTCTCAGCCGCTTTCAGGCTTTGCAAGTTGCGATCGGAAACCTTTTGTTCCGTATTGGTTTCGATGCTGGTGGATGCTGGCACCGGCATCACTGCAAACGCAGAGCTGGTAATTGGACTCAGCATACATCCTCCTGATTGGGTCGTCTTGGCAGGGGACTGTCCCTGCTATTTCTATTATCGGCACCTGGTGCGATCTTATGAGTGATTATTAACCAAAAAGTGACACCTGGCTACTCTTTGAGCGTGATGATGGGTAAAGAATTGTGTCTTTATCTCTGGCATCATTTCCCGTAGACGTTAATGGCATCGGTTAATCGCAGCGCCTGTTTGCTGAGGTTGGCGGAGAATTCAGCGGATTGATCGACCATGCCGGTATTGCCTACGGTCATCTGTTCAATCTGGGCGATAGAGCCGTTGATAAGCGACAAGGCCTCGGTTTGCTCCCGGGTGGCATTGCTGATTTCGCTGATCATCGCGGCAACCTGCTGCACGTCATGAATGATGTCGTGAATATGTTGACCGGCGTTATCCACCAGGGCGCTGCCGGTTTCAACACTCGCCATATTGGCGTCGATCAACGCTTTAATTTCGCGGGCAGCGGAAGCGGAATGTTGTGCCAGATTGCGCACTTCCGCGGCTACAACGGCAAAACCGCGCCCTTCTACGCCCGCCCGTGCCGCTTCTACTGCCGCATTCAGCGCCAGAATATTTGTCTGAAACGCGATGCTGTCGATGACACCGATAATATCGACAATCTTGCGGCTGGCGTTGGAAATCGACTCCATCATGCTGACGGTTTCAGCCATGATGTCGCCACCTTTGCGGGCAGAGTGACTGGCGTTTTGCGCCATCTGTGTCGCTTGTGTGGCGGTATCTGCGCTTTGCTGCACTGCTACTGTAATTTGCTCGATAGCGGCGGCGGTTTGTTGCAGATTCGCGGCGGTCTCTTCGGTGCGTACACTCAGGTTGCTGTTGCTGTCGGCCAGTTGTTGGCTGATGTCGTTGATGCCAGAAACCTGCGTGCTGACATCGTTGACCAGCGAATGCAGGTTCAACCCAAACTGGTTGACGACCCGCAACAATAGCCCGATCTCGTCTACCCGGTTGAGATGGATACTATCCGCCCGGCGGCCGGACACCACCTGCTGTGCCTGACGCAGGATCAAACGCAATGGGCGAGCGATTTGTTGTTGCAAAAAGTAGTCCAGCACCACCATGAGCAGGAGTGTCGCGGCAATAGACGCGCCCGTGCCGACGCCCAGCAGGGTGAGAGCCAGTGGTATCAAGCCGCCAAATAATACTGCCAGCCGTAACCGCCAGCGTACCGATAAGCGCTGGAATAATGACAATACAGAGAATAGTCCGGTACGGACCACCAGTCCCTTATAAAAACGAATGTGGCGGGCTTGCTTATTTTGTACCGCTTCATATAAAGGTTCTGCCGCCTGAATTTCTGCCGCTTTGGGGGTATTGCGAACCGAAATATAGCCCGTCAGGTGGTTGTTATGATAAACCGGTGTGACATTAGCTCGTACCCAGTAGTGATCGCCATTTTTACGACGGTTTTTTACCAGCCCGGTCCAACTGTCACCCTGTTGCAGGGTGTACCACATGTCCGCAAAGGCTTCGACGGGCATATCAGGATGACGAACAATATTGTGCGGCGCCCCCATGAGTTCATCTTCATCAAATCCGCTTATACGTATAAATGCGGAATTGGCGTAAGTGATGTGGCTTTTAACATCCGTGGTCGACATTAATGTTGTGTCGTCATCCAACAGGTGTTCCTGTTGTGTAATAGGTGTATTAACCCTCATTGGAAACCCCGATGCTGTGTGTCAGTAATATGTCATGAGAATAAAGGGCCAACGTGTGAGTGTGGCCTGATTAATCACACCGGTTGAAAACCTGCCTTTCGGGCCTTTTGGTGCAGTCCACGTGTTGTCTGGCTGCAACAAGGGCACCCGTCAGGAGAGATCATTAACGGGGTGTGAGATCGTCATTTTTGTTTTTGATCATGGTTAGAAGGTACGAAAAAAAGGGCGCTTTAAACGAGAAAGCATCCCTAAGTAAAATTATTCCTTTTTTTGTAGGGAGGAATTTATGCTTTGGGTCTTTGTGTTGTCAATGAAATCATTTTTTGAACAGCACTTTTTTTATCTTCTTTGTGTTTATTGCATGTTAATCGATTTTTTATTAAAGATGACATCACAATAAAAACGTTTTATTAACATGAGTAACGAAAACAATGCTTCCTAAAATGGAGGGAAATAACGTTACTTATTTAGGGGTATTAATGGTTAGTCAGAGAAAAAGATGTGGCGTTATTTTCTTTCGAAAATAATTCACGTTACTGACACATCAAATTAATTTCAAGATACAGCACACCGCTGGTGTGTTGAAAACATTCCCCCCGAATGGGGCATCCGAGGGGAATGGCCGTTGCTGGTATGACGGCGTGTATCAGGTAACCGGTGCCGGGTTAAACACCGACAGGGCGTTATGCAGACCCCATTGATCAGACCAGGTTTTTTTCCTGCCGCTGGCAATATCCAAAATAAAGTGGAACAGCTGCCAGCCCACATCCTCGATGGTAGCCTCGCCAGTAGCGATGGTGCCGGCGTTGATATCCATCAGGTCATGCCAGCGTTCTGCCAGTGCTGAGCGGGTCGCCATCTTGATAACCGGCACGGCTTTGAGCCCGTAAGGCGTGCCGCGCCCGGTGGTAAAGACCTGCACCGTGATACCGGAAGCCAGTTGCTGCGTACCACAGACGAAGTCACTGGCTGGCGTAGCGGCGTAAATCAGACCGCGTTTGGTCGGGCGTTGGCCTGGCGACAGTACTTCCACAATCGCACTGGTGCCGGATTTAGCGATAGACCCCAGCGCTTTTTCCACCACATTGGCCAGGCCGCCTTTCTTGTTACCGGGTGACGGGTTGGCGCTGCGGTCGGTTTTGCCGCTATCAAGGTAATCGTCATACCAAGCCATTTCTTCCAGTAGTCGTTTACCCACTTCTTCGTTGATGGCTCGTGGCGTCAGCAGATGGATAGCATCGCGGACTTCGGTGACTTCGGAAAACATGACCGTAGCACCGCAGCGCACCAGCAGATCAGAGGCGAACCCTACCGCTGGATTGGCGGTCACGCCGGAAAACGCATCGCTACCGCCGCACTGCATACCAACGACCAGCTCGGAGGCTGGCACCGTCTCACGCTGACGGCGATTGAGTTGTTGCAGGTGCTTATCCGCCATGGACAGGATATCGTCCACCATCGATTTGAAACCGACATGATGTTCATCCTGCAATCGCACAATACTGGTCTCATCGAGCGAAATCGCCTGCACATCTGGCGTGCCTTGCAGCAGTCGTTCCGGCTGTAGTTTTTCACAACCCAGCCCGACCACCAGCACTTCACCGCCGAAATTCGGGTTTAACGCCAGATTATGGATAGTGCGAATGGGGACTACTGCTGCCGGGGCATTGATCGCCACACCGCAGCCGTACAGATGGTTCAACGCCACGACGCCGTCGACGTTAGGGTAGCGGGGTAGCAAATCGCGTTCTATCAGATTGACGACATAATCCACCACACCGGCGACGCAGTGAACGCTGGTGGTAATCCCAAGCAGGTTCTTGGTACCGACGCTACCGTCCGGGTTACGGTAGCCCTGGAAGGTAAAACCCTCCAGCGGTGGCAACGCAGGGGGAACCCGGGTTGCCAGCGGCAGTGTTTCCAGTGCGGGTGCATTGGGCAATTCCACCAGCGATTCGTCTATCCAACTGCCACGGGCGATATCCCTGAGGGCATAACCGATGATTTCGCCGTAACGAACGATCGGTGCGCCTTGGGCGATATCGCTTAACGCAACCTTGTGACCTTGCGGTATATGCTCTTTCAGTTCCAGACCACAGCTGAATCGGGTGCCCGCTTTCAGGCCGTTATTGTTAACGACAATGGCGACATTGTCAGATTCATGGACCTTGATATAAAGCGGCCGATCATCGGCCACACCCGTTGTTTTATTCTCTGACATGGCGCTAGCCTTCATGAGTTATATACCCGTCATACTTCAAGTTGCAGGTGCGTTGGCTTTCTTACTCGGTCCATCAATGGACCTCGCCCTGCGGGCCTCTGCAAGCAGCGTTCAAATCAGCTAAGCCGATTTGTCACTCACCCCAGTCACTTACCTGAGTAAGCTCACGGGGATTCGCTGCGTCGCCGCCTGCCTGCAACTCGAATTATTTAGGGTACAACGCTGGTTAAAGTTATAACGCGCGGTTTATTTTCACTGTTGATGCTAATAATAACTTTGCTCGGCATCAGTATAGGTGAGCTTTCCGCCATCATGCATTATGCAATTGACTGACATCCCTACGCGTTGTGCTTAATTTCTCGGGCGAAGAAACAATAGGCAGTGAGACTTGTCACATTATTCCGTCCATTGATGTAGAGCCTATCCCATTAGGACTATTTCACTTGCCATTTTGGCCCCGGGCAGTGCTCGAACTCCTCACGTACTCCGTGTACGCTCCGGGTTCTCCGCGCTGTCCGTGTCCACACTGGCTGCGCCAATAACGCCTACTGGGATAGGCTCTTATTCCCTCCTTATTCTGACCGTCGTGTTTTGTGACTGCGATGGCAAAAAACGGTGTTTTCGTGAAATGACTCCCAACCGGTTGGACGATTGCCATAATCCATGTTGGATGTGGCGGTGATTGTTGTGCACCTGTCCAATGAGGAGCCAGAGGCTGCCCTTTATAATCGTTTCCAGAAGTCTAAGAGGTCCGTGGTTTATTTTTGCTGTTCTGTTTTTTCTTTGCTCAGGTTTCAAACCATTACCGACTCTTGATTTCATTCTGGTAACTCAACCTTACATTGTGTTGTTATTCGGAATGAATGAGCTAACCGCTATCTGAAAGTAGGAGTTCATCATGAATACCGTCAGCACAGCAGCAGGCGTATTACAAAAGAAAACCAACGCCCGTTACTGGATTGTCGTGATGCTGTTCATTGTCACGTCATTCAACTATGGCGACCGAGCCACGATTTCTATCGCGGGTTCCGCCATGTCCAAAGAAATTGGTCTTGATGCCGTTGGCATGGGCTATATCTTCTCCGCGTTCTCCTGGGCTTATGTCATCGGTCAAATCCCTGGCGGCTGGCTACTGGACCGTTTTGGTTCTAAGCGCGTGTACTTCTGGAGTATTTTCACCTGGTCGCTGTTTACCCTGCTGCAAGGGTTTGTGGACCTCTTCCACGGCTCGGCCATTGTGATTTCGCTGTTTATGTTGCGCTTCATGGTTGGGCTGTGTGAATCCCCGTCTTTCCCCGGTAACAGCCGTATTGTAGCGGCCTGGTTCCCGGCACAGGAACGTGGTACCGCTGTCGCCATCTTCAACTCCGCGCAGTATTTCGCCACCGTTATCTTCGCCCCCATCATGGGCTGGCTGACACATGAAGTGGGTTGGGCGCATGTGTTCTGGTTCATGGGCGGCCTGGGCATCGTCATCAGTTTCCTGTGGCTGAAAGTGATTCATGACCCGAAAGATCACCCTGGCGTGAACAAAGCTGAGCTGGAATACATCGAAGCCGGTGGCGCACTGGTCAACATGGATGCGTCGGCCGCGAAAAAAGACGTCGCTCGCGGTGAGAAGTGGCACCAGATTAAACAATTACTGACCTCCCGCATGATGATGGGCGTCTATCTTGGCCAATACTGCATCAATGCGCTGACCTACTTCTTTATTACCTGGTTCCCGGTATATCTGGTTCAGGCTCGCGGCATGTCGATTTTAAAAGCCGGGTTTGTGGCATCAATACCGGCTATTTGCGGATTCGTCGGTGGCGTGCTGGGTGGCGTGATTTCCGATTATCTGATGCGCCGTACTCAGTCACTCACCATTGCCCGTAAAACGCCGATTGTGCTGGGGATGCTGCTCTCCATGTCGATGGTGGTTTGTAACTACGTCACCACAGAGTGGGTGGTCATCGCAGTGATGGCGGCGGCGTTCTTCGGTAAAGGTATCGGCGCGTTGGGTTGGGCGGTGATGGCGGATACGGCACCGAAAGAAATCAGTGGCCTGAGCGGCGGTCTGTTCAACATGTTCGGCAATATCTCCGGCATCGTCACGCCGATTGCCATCGGTTATATCGTCGGTGTGACCGGTTCCTTTAATGGTGGGTTGGTGTATGTGGGTGTCCATGCGTTCGTCGCCATTCTGAGCTTCCTGTTCATTGTGCAGGACATCAAACGTATCGAACTGAAACCTTATAAACCCCAGTGATGCCGGGTAAGGACGAGAAAATGAGCAGTACACAAGATACCCCTGTTATTACTGAGATGACCGTCATCCCCGTTGCCGGCTATGACAGCATGTTGCTCAATATCGGCGGTGCTCACGGGGCCTATTTCACCCGCAATATCGTGATTCTCAAAGACAACGCCGGTCACACCGGCGTCGGTGAAGCCCCTGGCGGCGAGGTGATTTACAACACGCTGACGGCGATGACGTCACAGGTAGTAGGGTCACAGGTCGCGCGTATGAACCACCTGGTGCATCAGGTTCACAAAGGCAACCAGTCTTCGGATTTCGACTCGTTCGGCAAAGGCGCCTGGACGTTCGAATTGCGGGTCAACGCTGTCGCCGCACTGGAAGCCGCCCTGCTGGACCTGTTGGGGCAGCACCTGAATGTGCCTGTCGCCGAATTGCTGGGGCCGGGTAAACAGCGTGATGAAGTCACGGTACTGGGCTACCTGTTCTATATCGGCGATCGCACTAAAACCGACTTGCCCTATCTGGAAGGCGAACAGGGTAAACACCCGTGGTATCACCTGCGCCATCAGCAGGCGATGAACAGTGAGTCGGTGGTTCGGCTGGCGGAAGCGGCGGCTGATCGCTACGGCTTTAAAGACTTCAAGCTCAAGGGCGGCGTACTGCCGGGTGAGTTGGAAATCGACACCGTGAAAGCGTTGAAAAAACGCTTCCCCGATGCCCGTATCACGGTGGACCCGAACGGTGCCTGGCTGCTTGATGAAGCTATCCGCTTGTGCAAAGGCTTGAACGGTGTGCTGACTTACGCGGAAGACCCTTGCGGCGCGGAACAAGGTTTCTCCGGCCGTGAAGTGATGGCGGAATTCCGTCGCGCGACCGGGTTGCCGGTCGCGACCAACATGATTGCCACCAACTGGCGCGAGATGAACCACGCGGTGATGTTGCAGGCGGTGGATATCCCGCTGGCAGACCCACACTTCTGGACCATGCACGGTGCGGTACGGGTTGCACAACTGTGCGACGACTGGGGGCTGACCTGGGGTTGTCACTCTAATAACCACTTCGATATTTCGCTGGCGATGTTTACCCATGTGGGGGCTGCGGTGCCGGGCAAACCGACCGCTATCGACACCCACTGGATCTGGCAGGAAGGCCAGCACCTGACCAAAGAGCCGCTGCAAATCGTTAACGGCAAAATCAAGGTGCCGGAGCGGCCGGGGCTGGGCATTGAGCTGGATATGGCGCAGGTAATGAAAGCCCATGAGCTGCATAAAAAACTGCCGAGTGGTGCGCGTAATGACGCGGCGGCGATGCAGTACCTGATCCCCGGCTGGACATTTGATCGCAAACGTCCGGTATTCGGACGCGAGTTACCCAAGAATTCTACGTTTTAACAGAAGGAAATTATCATGACGTCGCAAAGTTCTACCCCGGTTATTACCAGTATGCAGGTGATCCCTGTTGCCGGGCACGACAGCATGTTGCTGAACCTCAGCGGGGCGCACGCGCCGTACTTCACCCGTAATATCGTGATCATTAACGACAACGCAGGCCATACCGGCGTGGGGGAAATCCCGGGCGGCGAGAAGATCCGTCAGACGCTGGAAGACGCCGCGGCGCTGGTGGTGGGTAAAACGCTGGGCGAATACAAAAACGTGATGACAGCGGTACGCAACCAGTTTGCCGACCGCGATGCCTCCGGCCGTGGCCTGCAAACCTTCGACCTGCGTACCACCATTCACGTGGTCACCGGTATCGAAGCCGCCATGCTGGACCTGTTGGGGCAGTTCCTGAACGTACCGGTGGCCGCGTTGCTGGGCGATGGTCAACAGCGTGACGCGGTAGAAATGCTCGGTTACCTGTTCTATATCGGCGATCGCAACAAAACCGACCTGCCGTACCAGAGCCAGACGAATGACAAATGCGACTGGTATCGTCTGCGCCACGAAGAAGCACTGACGCCGGAAACGGTGGTGCGTCTGGCTGAAGCGGCGTACGAGAAATACGGCTTCAACGATTTCAAACTCAAAGGAGGCGTGCTGGCCGGTAGTGAAGAGGCCGAAGCAGTGACGGCGCTGGCTAAACGCTTCCCGCAGGCACGTATTACGCTCGACCCGAACGGTGCCTGGTCACTGGACGAGGCGATTCGCCTGGGTAAACAGCTGCGCGGTGTGCTGGCTTACGCTGAGGACCCGTGTGGTGCCGAGCAGGGTTTCTCCGGGCGTGAAGTGATGGCAGAGTTCCGTCGCGCTACCGGTCTGCCTACCGCCACCAACATGATCGCCACCGACTGGCGGCAGATGGGGCACACCATTTCCCTGCAATCTGTAGATATTCCGCTGGCGGATCCGCACTTCTGGACCATGCAAGGATCCGTGCGGGTGGCGCAGATGTGCCATGAGTGGGGCCTGACCTGGGGTTCTCACTCTAATAACCACTTTGATATTTCACTGGCGATGTTCACCCACGTGGCGGCGGCAGCGCCGGGCCGTATTACTGCCATTGATACGCACTGGATTTGGCAGGAGGGCAACCAGCGCCTGACCAAAGAGCCGTTGCAGATTGTCGGCGGCATGGTGGAAGTACCGAAGAAACCGGGTCTGGGTATCGAGCTGGATATGGAACAGGTCATGAAAGCGCATGAACTGTATAAAAACATGGGGTTAGGCGCTCGTAACGACGCCGTAGGCATGCAGTACCTGATCCCTAACTGGACGTTTGATAACAAACGTCCTTGCCTGGTCCGTTAATCCATCACGGTTCGTTAATTATCGTAGGTTGTTAATGAAGAGCGCTGCTTCATCCGGGGCGGCGCGGTAAAGAGTAAGGACAAAACATGAAGACGCCACTGTTGCCTAACCAATTTCGCCAGGATTTACGTCAGGGCAATACCCTGATCGGTTGCTGGTGTGCGCTGGCTAATCCGATTTCCACCGAGGTATTGGGGCTGGCAGGGTTCGACTGGCTGGTACTGGACGGCGAGCACGCGCCGAACGACATCAACACCTTTATTCCGCAACTGATGGCGCTCAAAGGCAGCCACAGCGCGCCGGTGGTGCGTCCGCCCTGTAATGAGCCGGTGATTATCAAGCGGTTGCTGGATATCGGTTTCTATAACTTCCTGATCCCTTTCGTAGAAACTGAAGAGGAAGCCATTCGTGCCGTCGCATCAACCCGTTACCCGCCAGCGGGGATTCGTGGTGTATCGGTCGGCCATCGCAGCAATGCCTACGGCACTGAGCCGGACTACTTTGGCACCATTAACGACAACATTACCGTGCTGGTGCAGATAGAAACGCAGGAAGGGGTGGACAACCTGGACGCGATTGCCGCCGTCGATGGCGTGGACGGTATTTTCGTCGGCCCCGGCGACCTGTCGGCAGCACTCGGGTATCTGGGCCAGCCGAATCACCCAGAAGTGCAGAAAGTCATTCGCCACATTTTTGAACGTGCGGCGGCTCACGGTAAACCGAGCGGTATTCTCGCGCCGGTGGAAGCGGATGCGCGTCGTTATCTGGAGTGGGGTGCCCGTTTTGTTGCCGTCGGCAGCGACCTGGGTGTGTTCCGTGGTGCCACTCAGGCGTTGTGCGACAAATTCAAAAAGTAATTCGGATTAATCAGGGCCGCATCGGCCGTCAACATATCTGACCATGTCACTGAATGGACAACGAGGTTATCGCAATGAAAATTGGTTTTATTGGACTGGGTATCATGGGCAAACCGATGAGCAAAAACCTGATTAAAGCGGGTTATTCATTGGTGGTGCTGGACAGGAATAGTGAAGCCGTTGCCGAAGTCACCGCAGCGGGTGCTAGCGCGGCGGCAACGCCGAAAGCCATCGCCGAGCAGAGCGATATCATCATTACCATGCTGCCGAACTCTCCACACGTGAAAGAGGTGGTGCTGGGCGAAAACGGTGTGATTGAAGGCGCACACAAAGGTGCTGTCATTATCGACATGAGTTCTATCGCGCCGTTGGCCAGCCGTGAAATTGCTACAGCCCTGGCGAAAAAAGGCGTCGATATGCTGGACGCACCGGTTAGCGGCGGTGAGCCGAAAGCGATCGACGGTACGCTGTCAGTCATGGTGGGGGGTGATAAAGCGGTGTTTGATCGTTGCTACGACGTGATGAAGGCAATGGCTGGTTCAGTGGTGCATACCGGTGATATCGGTGCCGGTAACGTCACCAAGTTGGCGAATCAGGTCATTGTGGCACTGAATATTGCAGCCATGTCAGAAGCACTGGTGCTGGCAACCAAAGCAGGTGTTAATCCAGACCTGGTGTATCAGGCGATTCGTGGTGGTCTGGCGGGCAGTACCGTGCTGGATGCCAAAGCGCCGATGGTGATGGACCGCAATTTCAAACCCGGTTTCCGCATCGATCTGCATATCAAGGATTTGGCGAATGCGCTGGATACCTCTCACGGCGTTGGAGCGCAACTGCCGCTGACCGCCGCCGTAATGGAAATGATGCAGGCGCTGAAAGCCGATGATCTGGGCGGTGCCGATCACAGTGCGCTGGCTCGTTATTATGAGAAGCTGGCGAAAGTGGAAGTCACTCGGTAGTCGACAAGGCGGCGTCGGCATAACGCACGCCGCCTGGTTGACGGAATATTTTGATTAGCGCCGGTTCTGCAGCGCGGGTAGTTGATGACGCGAGTCGTTTATGAAAATAGTTATCGCACCGGATTCTTACAAAGAGAGCTTATCCGCCCAGGAAGTGGCGACGCAGATTGAGGCCGGTTTTCGGGAGGTGTTCCCCGAAGCCAGCTATGTGAAACTGCCGGTCGCCGATGGGGGAGAGGGAACCGTGGAGGCCATGGTGGCGGCAACCCGCGGTAAAATCATCAGGGTGAACGTCACCGGTCCGTTGGGCGATGATATCGAAGCCTTTTTCGGGCTGTCAGGGGATGAAAAAACGGCGTTCATCGAGATGGCGGCCGCCAGTGGACTGGAGCGGGTGCCGCCGCATCTGCGCAATCCGCTATTGACCACCAGCTATGGCACCGGCGAGTTGATTCGCAGCGCGCTGGATCACGGTGTGCGTCACTGCATTATTGGTATCGGCGGCAGCGCCACCAATGATGGTGGAGCGGGGATGGTGCAGGCGTTGGGCGCGCAATTGCTCGATGACGCGAAACAGCCGATAGGTTTTGGCGGCGCGGAGCTGGCCCGGCTGGCGTACATTGATACCCATTCGCTTGACCCGCGTATTCAGCAGTGCCGTTTCGAAGTGGCGTGTGATGTCACCAATCCATTGACTGGCAAGCAAGGGGCTTCGGCGGTGTTTGGGCCGCAAAAAGGTGCCAGCGAGGCGATGGTAGAACAGCTGGATAAGGCCTTGCAGCATTATGCTGGCGTTATCCGCCATGACCTGGATATCGATGTCGAGCAGGTGCCGGGAGCCGGTGCTGCCGGTGGCATGGGCGCGGCGTTACTGGCGTTTTGCGGCGCGGAGTTGCGCCGGGGTATTGAGATTGTTACCGAGGCGCTGGGGCTGGATGAGCTGGTCAAAGATGCCTCGTTGGTGATAACCGGTGAAGGCCGTATCGACAGCCAGACCATTCACGGAAAAGTGCCGATTGGTGTGGCGTCTGTCGCCAAACGCTACCATAAACCGGTGATCGGCATTGCCGGTAGTCTGACGGCCGATGTGGGTGTGGTACACGATCACGGTCTCGATGCCGTATTCAGCGTGCTGTACACCATTTGCTCGCTGGAGGAGGCGTTGGATAACGCCGCCAACAATGTGCGTATGACGGCGCGCAATATCGCCGCCACCATCAAACTGGCACAGACCCTAGTCTGAGCCACTGACTCATCACGGGCCGTCAGTCGGGCGGCTTATCAACCGGCAGGCGCTGCCTTTGTCTGCGACGCCTGCCTGATGGGAAATCTGGTTGTCGAGCCTGAGAACGCTTCCCGATGAAAGTATTCAGGCCGAGATCTCAAGTCGTTTCCGGGCAGCTTTTTCCACGTTGGTCATCTCATCCATCAATTCCAGCCATTCCGGCTCCAGCTCATCAACGGGCAGGCCTTTGCGTAGCGACTGTTCAAGGTAGTGGCAAATTTGCTTGAGCCGCGGCACACCGCTATAACTGCAACTGCCGTGCAGTTTATGAATGATATCGACGAGATTATTCGGTGGATTGCCAGCCAGCACCGCGTTTATCTGCTCACGCACTTCGGGGAGAAAGTCGAGTAGCATCGCCAGCAGGTCACGCGCCAGATCCGGTTTGCTGGCGGCCTGTCGTAACGCCAGGTCCCAGTCCAGTGACAAAGGCGATGGCGTGGCCACCGTTGGCGGTAACACGGTCAATTCAGGTTCGGGCTTGCTGGTATGGTGCAGCAGTGTCTGGCGCAGCATCTGTTCATCAATCGGTTTGGACAGATAGTCATCCATACCGGCCTGTAACAGCACTTCGCGCTCTCCGCTCATGGTATGCGCGGTGACCGCCACAATCGGGGTTTGTGCGTGTTGCGGCAACCGCCGGATGTGCTCACTGGCCTGTAACCCGTCCATACCCGGCATCTGAATGTCCATCAGGATGATATCCAGACGGGTTTCCCGGGCGCGAGCGATCGCATCAGCGCCGCTTTCACACAAAATGATGTTTTCTACCTGTTCTTCCAGCAACGCACCAATCAACTTCAGGTTGGCGGGGTTGTCGTCGACTGCCATCACGCTGAGCGGTAAACGCTGGAGCGCTGTGGCAGGGGGCGGCAGGGCCTGTACCTCTTCATGATGTTCCTGGCTAAACAGGTTAGTGTCCTGCAGCAGTGATAAGAGCCGTGGTGCGGTAATTGGTTTGCTCAAACTGGCATGGACGCCGAATGCCTTCAACTGCTCGGCTTCCATTTCCGCCAGGCTGGGCAGAGCCAGAATGACGCGTGATGCCAGACGGCAGAAGTCGCGAATCAGTGGCGTAAAATCCAGCAGCGTATTGCGATAATAGATCGGTACGCCTATCAGCAGGATATCGAAGGTGCGTTCCGGCAATTGCTCCAGCGTCGGGCTGTAGCTAACGGTGAGCGGTGTATGCACCAGAATGTCGAGCGTGGCCTGAGCCGCTGCCGGGTTGGTTTCCACATAGGCCAGATGTTTACCCTGCAACGGCGCAAAGTGATAATCCGGTTCCAGCATGTGTGGATTCAATGTCAGGTTGACGGTGCACCAGAAGGTTGTGCCCTGATTGAGCTTACTGTGGAAGCTGATATCGCCACCCATCTCTCGAACCAGTCGCTGGGTTATCACCAGCCCCAGACCGGTGCCGCCATGCTGGCGTGAAATGCTGGTGTCCGCCTGACGGAACGCCTGAAATAACTGAGTCTGCTGCGCTTCGGCGATACCGATGCCGGTATCTTTAATTTGGATTTCCAGTAATACCTGCAGGTTTTCCTGTTTGCGTTTCTCGATGCGGATATCAATGTTGCCCTGCTCGGTAAACTTGATGGCGTTACCCAGCAAATTGGTAATGATTTGCTGCAAACGCAGTGGATCGCCGACAAATTGCTCCGGCACATCGTGCTGAATGTTGAGTGTCAACTCCAGCCCTTTCTCATGGGCGGTGTGCGCTAACAGCATGATCACTTCATCGAGCGTGTTGTGCAGCGAAAATGGGATATTCTCCAGCACCAGTTTCCCGGCTTCCAGCTTGGAGAAATCCAGTACGTCGTTGATGATGTTGAGCAGATTATTGGCCGAACGCTCAATGGTTTGCAGATAGTCCTTCTGGGTTGTCGTGAGCTGGGTTTTCAGCGTTTGCCGGGTAAAACCGATAACACCGTTGAGCGGTGTGCGCAGTTCGTGAGACATGTTAGCCAGAAATTCAGATTTGATGCGTGCGGCTTCCTGTGCCCGTTTTTTGGCTAAATCCAACTCGACGTTTTGGATTTCCATCTGTTCCAGCGTTTCGCGCAGGTCATACGTCGCCTGGTCGATGTTTTGCTGCATTTCCTCATGATAGGCGGTCAGTGACATCGCCATCGAGTTGATGCCGTTTTTCAGCATGTCCAGTTCGCCCAGCATGTGGCCTTCTACCCGGCTGTCCAACTGGCCGCGACGAATACGGTCTACGGTTTCCACCATGTTGCGGATGGGCGCAGTCACGTCGCGCATCAGGCGATAGGCCAGCAACATCGCCACGCCCATACAGAATAGCAACAGCATCGCGGCCATGAACATCTCGCGGTATTGCTGTAACCGTATCGTGTTTAAATCCAGTTCGACCGCCACATACCCCATTGGCGTTTGTCGGCTGACCAGCGTATTGGTCGCAAGCGGACCTTCGTTTTCGATAGGCATCTGCAACACCAGACTTTCGCCTTCGTCTTGTAGTTGCAGCGTGGTCGGCATCGGGCTGCCTGGCGGCACCTGCAACATCAAGGCGTGTGGGTTGTTCGGATTACTGGTGACGATTAA
The DNA here is from genome assembly GCF_019464615.1 of Dickeya ananatis. Taxonomy (NCBI): domain Bacteria; kingdom Pseudomonadati; phylum Pseudomonadota; class Gammaproteobacteria; order Enterobacterales; family Pectobacteriaceae; genus Dickeya; species Dickeya ananatis. Next base: position 438,989 of record NZ_CP040816.1, read on the forward strand.
CTGGTTACGGGCGTCAAATACGCTAATGGCACGCACAATGCCGGAGTGATGGCGGTGCAGCATGTTGACCAGTTGCCGCAGCGATTCAGGCTGTCGTTGGGTCAAGGCATAGGCACTGTTGGCTGCCAACGGTTTAATGATGCTGGCACCCGCGTCAGCCAACTGTTCCTGCAACTGGTTATAACGGTGGATGACGAAAAAGCTACTGAGCAACAGCCCGATCAGCATCGTTGGGGCCAGAATCAGTATCATCATTCGTGCGCGCAGACTGTATTTGGTCATGGGGTTCCAATGTGGGACAATTAAGGTCGACTATTCCATTAAATCAATGACAGCACACTTATGGCGCAATTCTACTCTCCAAACCGGCGCGTGACGACCCGGCAAACCCTTACCGTGACGGTGAATGATCTCGATCCATTCGGACAGGGAGTCGCCCGTCATCAGGGAAAAACGGTGTTCATTCCCGGCGTCTTACCGGGAGAGCAGGCCGAGGTGCAGCTAACGCAAGACAAACGCCAGTTTGCCCACGCCAAATTGCGACGTTTACTGACAACCAGCGAAGAACGCGTAGCGCCGCGTTGCCCACATTTTTCCGTGTGTGGCGGCTGCCAGCAGCAGCATGCCAGCCAGCCGTTACAGCATCGCAGTAAATCGGCCGCACTGAAACACCTGATGCAACGGGAAACCGGTGAAACCGTACCGGAGCCGGAAGTTATCGGTGCGGCGGCCTATGGCTACCGCCGCCGCGCGCGCCTTGCATTATACTATCAGGCGAAAACACGCCAGTTGCAGATGGGCTATCGGCAGGCGGGGTCGCACGACCTGGTGGATATCCGCGCCTGTCCGATTCTGCATCCGGCGCTGGAAGCCTTACTGGTGCCGTTACGCGACTGTCTGGAGCAGTTGCAGGCGCAGCGGCGGCTTGGGCATGTGGAGCTGGTGTTGGCGGAACAAGGGCCGCTGGTCATTTTGCGTCATCTGGAGCCGTTGTGTGACGCCGACCAGCACGTATTGACGGCGTTTGCGCAGGCGCACGGTGCGTCGCTGTTTGCCGCGCCGCAAGCGGACACGCTGGAGTGTCTGCACGGCGACATGCCGTCTTATCGTATCGCCGGGTTATCGCTGGCGTTCAGTCCGCGTGATTTTATTCAGGTGAATGATGACATTAACCAACGTATGGTGGCGCAGGCGTTAGCGTGGCTGGAACTGCAACCGCAGGACAGCGTGCTTGACCTGTTTTGCGGCATGGGCAATTTCACGTTACCGATGGCGCAGCATGCGGGTCGGGTGGTCGGTGTTGAGGGTGTCGCGGCGCTGGTGGAGAAAGGGCAGGAGAATGCCCAGCGCAATGGGCTGACCCAGGTCACATTTTATCATCATAATCTGGAAGAAGACGTTACCCGACAACCGTGGGCGTCAATGGGGTTTGATAAAGTATTGCTTGATCCGGCTCGCGCCGGTGCGCCGGGTGTGATGCCGCAGATTGTGAAACTGGCTCCCCGGCGGGTGGTGTATATATCCTGTAACCCCACCACGCTGGCGAGAGATAGCAAGGTACTGATGGCGGCCGGTTATCGTTTGGCCCGGTTGACCATGTTGGATATGTTTCCACATACCGGACATCTTGAGTCAATGGCACTGTTTTTGCTTGGTTCCGAAGGTTCGGTAAAGTAGGGAGAAATTATGGTTGCGGTAAGAAGTGCGCATTTGAATACTGAAGGCAAGTTCGTGCCGGACGCGTGGATTGCCTCCCTGGGTATCGCCAGTAAAACATCGTGCGAACGTCTCGCCGAGACATGGCGTTACTGCGAAGAAAAAACACAAGGCCACCCGGATGCGATGTTGCTGTTGTGGCGCGGCATCGAAATGGTGGAAATCCTCTCTACCCTGAGTATGGATAACGACAGCATGCGCGCGGCGATGCTGTTCCCGTTGGCCGACGCCAACGTGGTGGAAGAAGACACGCTGAAGGAAACCTTTGGCAAGAATATCGTCAATCTGGTGCATGGCGTGCGCGATATGGATGCGATTCGCCAGCTTAAAGCCACCCAGCACGATTCGATGGCGTCTGAACAGGTGGATAATATCCGCCGTATGCTGCTGGCGATGGTGGAAGATTTCCGCTGCGTGGTGATAAAGCTCGCTGAGCGTATCGCCCACCTGCGTGAAGTGAAAGACGCACCAGAAGAAGAGCGCGTGCTGGCGGCTAAAGAGTGTACCAATATCTATGCGCCGCTGGCGAACCGGCTGGGTATCGGTCAGCTCAAGTGGGAGCTTGAGGATTTCTGCTTCCGTTATCTGCACCCGGATGAGTACAAGCGCATCGCTAAACTGCTGCACGAACGGCGTATCGACCGTGAGCAGTACATTGACGACTTCGTTAAAAACCTGCGCGTCTCGATGGCAACCGAAGGGCTGAAAGCTGAGGTTTATGGCCGTCCCAAGCATATCTACAGCATCTGGCGCAAGATGCAGAAAAAATCGCTGTCGTTTGATGAGCTGTTTGATGTGCGGGCGGTGCGTATCGTGGTTGAGCGCTTGCAGGATTGCTACGCCGCGCTCGGGATTGTGCATACCCATTATCGCCACCTGCCGGATGAATTCGACGACTACGTCGCCAACCCTAAACCTAACGGTTATCAGTCGATCCACACTGTGGTGTTAGGGCCGGGCGGTAAAACGCTGGAAATTCAGATTCGTACCCGGCAGATGCACGAGGATGCCGAGCTGGGGGTTGCTGCGCACTGGAAATACAAAGAAGGTGCCTCCACCAGCGGGCGTTCCGGCTATGAAGAACGCATCGCCTGGCTGCGTAAATTGCTGGCCTGGCAGGAAGAAATGGCTGACTCGGACGAAATGCTCGACGAGGTGCGCAGCCAGGTGTTCGACGACCGCGTGTATGTGTTTACGCCCAAAGGCGATGTGGTGGATTTACCCTCCGGCTCCACGCCGCTGGATTTTGCCTATCACATCCACAGCGATATCGGTCACCGCTGCATCGGTGCCAAAGTGGGCGGGCGTATCGTGCCGTTCACCTATCAGCTGCAAATGGGTGACCAAATCGAGGTCATTACTCAGAAGCAGCCGAACCCAAGCCGTGACTGGCTGAACCCCAATCTGGGGTATATCACCACCAGCCGCGGGCGCTCCAAAATTCACAACTGGTTCCGCAAGCAGGACAGGGACAAGAATATTCTTGCGGGTAAACAGATCCTGGATGATGAACTGGCGCATCTTGGTGTGAGCCTGAAGATGGCTGAAAAACTGCTGTTGCCGCGTTACAACATCAATTCGATGGATGAATTGCTGGCTGGCATCGGTGGTGGCGATATCCGCCTGAATCAGCTGGTGAACTTCCTGCAATCGAAGGTGAACCAGCCGAGTGCGGAAGAGCAGGATCGTGAAGCGCTGCGCCAGTTGACGCAGAAATCCCATCAACCTGCTCAGCGTGCCAGTACCAAGGACAATGGCCGGGTGGTGGTAGAAGGCGTCGGCAACCTGATGCACCACATCGCGCGTTGCTGCCAGCCGATTCCGGGGGATGACATCATCGGTTTCATCACCCGCGGGCGCGGCATTTCTATTCACCGTGCCGATTGCGAACAGCTCGATGACCTGCGCAGCCATGCGCCGGAGCGTATTGTCGAGGCCGTGTGGGGGGAAAGCTACTCCAGCGGCTACTCGCTGGTCGTCAGAGTGACCGCCAATGACCGCAGCGGCTTATTGCGTGATATCACCACTATTCTGGCCAACGAGAAGGTCAACGTGTTGGGGGTATCCAGCCGCAGCGACGTGAAACAGCAACTCGCGACTATCGACATGGATATCGAAATCTACAATCTGCAGGTGCTGGGCCGGGTACTGGCTAAGCTTAATCAACTGCCGGATGTGATTGACGCTCGGCGCTTGCAGGGCAATTAATTGATACCGTTGTTACTACCTTAAGGCGGGCTGGTCCCGCCTTTATCATGTCATTATCAGGATTATTATGAATTCATCTGCCATCGAGCGCTTGCTGCGCATCATGCAGCAACTGCGTGACCCGGAAAACGGTTGCCCCTGGGATCGCGAACAAACCTTTGACACCATCGCCCCGTATACGCTGGAAGAAACCTACGAAGTGCTTGATGCCATCAGCCGTAAGGATTTTGACGACCTGCGCAGTGAATTGGGCGACCTGCTGTTTCAGGTGGTGTTTTACGCACGCATGGCGCAAGAACAAGGGCTGTTTGATTTCTCGGATGTGTGTGATGCCATCAGCGATAAGCTGGAGCGCCGTCACCCACATATCTTTGGTGACGCTACTCTGTCGAGCAGTGAAGCGGTGCTGGCTAACTGGGAGCAGACCAAAGCGCAAGAGCGGGCAGAAAAAGATCGCCATTCGCAACTCGATGACATTCCCCAGGCGCTGCCCGCGCTGATGCAGGCGCATAAAATCCAGCAGCGGTGTGCCGCCGTCGGTTTCGACTGGACGACGCTTGGGCCGGTGGTCGATAAGCTGTATGAAGAGATCGATGAGGTGATGGCTGAGGCACAGCAGGCGGTGATCGACCCGGAAAAACTGGGTGAGGAGATAGGTGACATGCTGTTTGCGGCGGTCAATTTGTCCCGCCATCTCGGTCATAAAGCGGAAACGGCGTTGCAACAGGCTAATCGCAAGTTCACTCGCCGTTTCCAGCAGGTAGAACAACGCATTGCTGCCCAAGGCAAAACCTTGTCTGACGCGACGTTAGACGAAATGGAAATGGCCTGGCAGCAGGTAAAAGCATCAGAAAGAAAAGATTGAGTTCATTTTCTGAGTGAAAGGCGCATTTCATGCGCTGTTTCGTGCTATCCGGCTGATTGTAAACACGAACATTGTCTCCTGTGCGCTCGGGAAATACCTTACCAGCCGGAGCCTGTCAACGTCACAAAGGGTAAAACGATCATTTGTGGCGTCTACCAGGTTCGGGTATACTACTTTCCCGTCCTGGTCTTTCCATCGTCCTTAAACCTAAACTTTCAGGTTCAGCATGACAACTAATTATATTTTTGTGACCGGCGGGGTCGTATCCTCTCTGGGTAAAGGCATTGCCGCAGCCTCCCTCGCGGCTATTCTCGAAGCCCGTGGCCTCAACGTGACCATCATGAAACTGGACCCGTATATCAATGTGGATCCGGGCACGATGAGCCCGACGCAACACGGCGAAGTGTTTGTCACCGAAGATGGCGCTGAAACCGATCTCGACTTGGGTCACTACGAGCGTTTTATTCGTACAAAGATGACGCGCCGCAATAACTTCACCACCGGACGCATTTATTCTGACGTTCTGCGTAAGGAGCGTCGGGGTGACTATCTGGGGGCGACCATTCAGGTCATTCCGCACATCACCAACGCCATTAAAGAACGTATTATCGAAGGCGGCGAAGGCCATGACGTGGTGCTGGTAGAAATCGGCGGTACGGTTGGTGATATCGAGTCTCTGCCGTTTCTTGAAGCGATTCGGCAGATGGCGGTGGAAGTGGGGCGTGAACACACCCTGTTTATGCACCTGACGCTGGTGCCGTACATGGCCGCGGCGGGTGAGGTGAAAACCAAGCCGACTCAGCATTCAGTGAAAGAATTGCTGTCTATCGGTATCCAGCCTGACGTGTTGATTTGCCGTTCCGACCGCACTGTACCGGCTAACGAGCGCGCAAAAATTGCGCTGTTCTGTAACGTGCCGGAGAAAGCCGTTATCTCGCTGAAGGACATTGATTCCATTTATAAAATTCCAGCGCTATTGAAATCTCAGGGTCTGGACGATTATATTTGTAAACGATTCAGCTTGAACTGTCCGGAAGCAAACCTGTCAGAATGGGAGCAGGTGATTTACGAAGAAGCCAATCCGGTTGGTGAAGTGACCATCGGTATGGTAGGCAAGTATGTAGAACTGCCGGATGCGTATAAGTCCGTCGTTGAAGCGTTGAAACATGGCGGTTTGAAAAACCGTCTGACGGTGAATATCAAGTTCATCGATTCGCAGGATGTCGAAACCCGCGGTGTCGATGTGCTGAAAGGTTTGGATGCGATACTGGTGCCGGGTGGGTTTGGTTACCGTGGGGTGGAAGGGAAAATCATGGCGGCAGGTTATGCCCGTGAGAACAACATCCCTTACCTCGGCATCTGTCTGGGCATGCAGGTGGCGCTGATCGAGTTCGCTCGTCATGTCGCGGGTATGGACGGCGCCAACTCCACCGAGTTTGTGCCAGACTGTAAGTACCCGGTGGTGGCGTTGATTACCGAATGGCGTGATGCGGATGGTAATCTTGAAGTGCGCACGGAAGATGGCGACCTTGGCGGCACGATGCGTGTCGGTGGGCAGCAGTGTCATCTGACAGAAGGCAGCCTGGTGCGTCAGATGTACGGTGAACCGACGATCATTGAACGTCACCGTCACCGTTACGAAGTCAACAATATGTTGTTAAAACAGATTGAGGCGGCGGGATTACGTGTTGCTGGTGTCTCCGCTGACCGCAAGCTGGTTGAGATTGTCGAAATTCCTGATCATCCGTGGTTCGTGGCGTGTCAGTTCCATCCGGAATTTACCTCCACACCGCGTGACGGGCACCCGCTGTTCGCCGGCTTTGTCAAAGCCGCCGGGGCGTACCAGAAGCGTCAGGTGAAGTAAGGTTTTACCAGTGAAATGAGTTTTGCAGCAACGCGCGGTCTTCTGATCGCGCGTTGCCGTCTGAGGTTTTAGTTTAACTTGTACTGAGGAAAATCTGATGTCCAAAATCGTTAAAGTCATTGGCCGTGAAATCATCGACTCACGCGGAAACCCAACTGTTGAAGCGGAAGTTCACCTGGAAGGTGGTTTCGTTGGTCTGGCTGCTGCACCGTCAGGCGCTTCTACGGGTTCCCGCGAAGCGCTGGAACTGCGTGACGGCGACAAATCCCGTTTCCTGGGCAAAGGCGTCACTAAAGCTGTTGCTGCGGTAAACGGTCCGATTGCACAGGCTGTTCTGGGCAAAGACGCTAAGGATCAGGCTGCTATCGACAAGATCATGATCGATCTGGACGGTACCGAGAATAAATCCAACTTCGGCGCTAACGCCATTCTGGCTGTTTCTCTGGCTAACGCCAAAGCCGCTGCCGCGTCAAAAGGCCTGCCGCTGTATGCTCACATCGCTGAACTGAACGGCACCCCGGGCAAATACTCCATGCCGCTGCCGATGATGAACATCATCAACGGTGGTGAGCACGCCGACAACAACGTCGACATCCAGGAATTCATGATTCAGCCGGTTGGCGCGAAAACTGTTAAAGAAGCCATCCGTATGGGTTCTGAAGTGTTCCACAACCTGGCAAAAGTACTGAAGTCCAAAGGCATGAACACCGCTGTCGGTGACGAAGGCGGCTATGCACCGAACCTGGGCTCTAACGCAGAAGCGTTGGCCGTTATCGCTGAAGCGGTAAAAGCAGCTGGTTACGTGCTGGGCAAAGACATCACCCTGGCGATGGACTGTGCAGCGTCTGAATTCTACAAAGACGGTAAATACGTTCTGGCTGGCGAAGGCAACAAAGCGTTCACCTCTGAAGAATTCACTCACTTCCTGGAAGACCTGACCAAACAGTACCCGATCGTTTCTATCGAAGACGGTCTGGACGAATCTGACTGGGACGGTTTTGCTTACCAGACCAAAGTGCTGGGTGACAAAATCCAGCTGGTGGGTGACGACCTGTTCGTAACCAACACCAAGATCCTGAAAGAAGGTATCGAGAAAGGCATCGCCAACTCCATCCTGATCAAATTCAACCAGATCGGTTCTCTGACTGAAACGCTGGCTGCTATCAAGATGGCGAAAGATGCAGGCTACACTGCCGTTATTTCTCACCGTTCCGGTGAAACCGAAGACGCTACTATCGCTGACCTGGCGGTAGGTACGGCGGCTGGCCAGATCAAAACCGGTTCTATGAGCCGTTCTGACCGTGTTGCTAAGTACAACCAGCTGATTCGTATCGAAGAAGCACTGGGCGACGCTGCACCGTTCAACGGCCTGAAAGAAGTGAAAGGTCAGGCTTAATCGCCTGCCATCCGGTGAGTTAACTCGCCGGAAATCACCTCTGCAATCCGGAAGCGTTTTCGCTTCCGGATTTTTTTTGCCTGTCGTTCATGGTCTGCTGCCAGCGCGATACGGTCTGGTGTGGTGGATAGCGTTACCCCGTCTTTTGACCTGCCAGGAGGAGGGCGACGTTGTTGATGTATGAGCACGCTTCCTGACTCTTTTTAGAGTCCTGAACCTTGCACTAACAAATAATGAACCCGATCCCAAATCTCTTCTTCGCCGCATGCGGCCTGCCTCACGACCCGGTAGAGTGATTTCAAACTACAGGTTCTGCTGATTCAAAATCCTATTTCGATAAGAAGTTTGAAGCCGATCGGCTGGTTCTTCCCGCAGATGCCAATAGCGATGAGGGGGTGGCAAACGCACAAAGGTTTTTGCCTTGCTGCCTCGCTACCTTAACGCTACGGCGGCAGCGATGTTTTTTAGGGCCGCTGCAACACCTTCATAAATACAATCAATGAGGAAGGATGGCGATGAAAACACGTAAGATTGGGCTGGCGAATTATCTGGCCTACGGTTCCGGCGATTTTCTCGGGGCCGGTACCACGGCGCTCACCGCTGGTTGGTTGCTCTATTTTTACACCACGTTTTGCGGTCTGACGCCGATTGAGGCGACCTTTATTTTTGCTATGGCCAGGGTGCTGGATGCCGTCGTCAGCCCATTGATGGGCTTCCTGACCGATAACTTCGGCTCGACCTGGTTGGGTAAGCGCTTTGGGCGTCGCAAGTTCTTTATTCTGCTTGGTATTCCTTGTGTCTTCAGCTACAGCCTGATGTGGGTCGGCTACATGGATTACTGGTATTACCTGCTAACCTACCTGCTGTTTGACGTTATTTACACCATGGTACTGGTGCCGTATGAAACGCTGGTGCCGGAAATGACGGATGACTTTAAACAAAAAACCAAGTTTTCCGGCGCGCGTATCGCGCTGGCACAGTTGTCGGCTATTCTGGCCGCGTTTTTGCCGGGCATTCTGCTGGGGCATTTCGGCAAAGATAACGCGGTGTCTTTTTTCTACGCCAGTCTGGTGTTCTCAGTCATTTGCGCGTGTGTACTGACATTGGTGTATCTGTTTACCTGGGAGCGGTCACGCGACCAGATGTCTGAAGCCTCATTACGGGCGGAAAAAGAACGTCAGTCACTGACGCTCGGACAGAGCCTCAAGCGCCTCAATATTGAACTGCTGTCGACGCTGCGTATTCGCATCTTCCGCCAGCATTTAGGGATGTATCTGGGCGGTTACATCGCGCAGGACGTATTTAATGCGGTGTTCACGTATTACGTGGTGTTCGTGTTGATGCAAAGCCCGACGGTGGCGTCAAACCTGATGGGGACGATGGCTATCCTGCAATTTATCGCGGTGATCGCGATGATCCCGTTGTGCATCAAATTTGGTCCGGCACCGTCTTACCGCATGGTGGTATGCCTGTTTGGTGTGAGCGCACTCTCGTATGGCTTCCTGTATTACAGCGGGATGCATTCGGCATTTTCGCTGTTGTTGCTGGTGTCTGGCCTGGCCGGTCTGGGACGTGGCGGCATCAACTATGTTCCATGGAATACCTATACCTACATTGCGGATGTGGACGAGGTGATCACCGCACAACGTCGTGAAGGGATCTTCGCCGGGATTATGACTTTGACCCGTAAAGCCTCTCAGGCGGGGGCGGTGATGCTGGTGGGGATCGTTTTACAGCTATCCGGTTTTGTTTCTGGTCAGAGCGTTCAGGCACCGGGCGTCAGCCACACCATTCTGACGGTGCTGTGCTTTGGGACTGTCGCCGTACTGGCATTGGGTTTTCTGGTGTCCTTGCGCTTTAAACTGAATCTGCAAACCCATGAAGTCTTGCGGCAGGAAACGGCGAAAATGCGCGAAGCTGGCCGTATCGTACCGGAAAAAATTACGCCCGAAGCGCGTGAGACAGTGGAGATGCTGGCGGGTATGCCTTATGAGTCGCTGTGGGGGAACAACAACATTGGTTACCTCAACCGCCATAAAGCGCCAGCCAGGTCGATAGCCCGCGGAACGCCTCACCACGGCGTCCATTGAGCCTGTCGTTAACGCTGACGCGCTTTGGCGCGACGTGATTGACTGTTAAGCCATCGATTGATGGGTAATAAAACTGGAACTGGATATCTGTTATGACCATTTTTCCTGTAAAGCATAGTGCGCTGTTGCGCCAGCCCGAATACGTTATCTCTCGGGACGAGTTAAAGGCATTGATTTGTCGGGTGACCGACAATCTTGTCAATATCGAAGATAAAACCGGTGAATTCCTGCTACGTCTGGATGACGGCCGGGTCATCGACACCAAAGGGTGGGCTGGCTGGGAATGGACGCACGGCATCGGGCTGTATGGCATCTACCAGTATTATCGCCAGACCGGCGATGAGCGGATGCGCGCTATCATCGATGACTGGTTTACCGCTCGACTGGAAGAGGGGACGCCGACCAAAAACGTCAACACGGTATGCCCGTTTTTGACGCTTGCCTATCGCTATGAAGAAACCGGCGACAGTCGTTGGGTGCCGTATCTTGGACGCTGGGCAGAATGGGTGATGTACGATATGCCGCGTACCCATAAGAACGGGTTGCAACACATCGTCTATAACAGCGAAAACACCGATCAGCTGTGGGACGATACCCTGATGATGAGCGTGTTGCCGCTGGCGAAGATCGGCAAGTTGCTTAATCGTCCTGAATTTGTGGAGGAAGCGACCTACCAGTTCCTGCTGCATGTGCAGTACCTGATGGATCGTCAAAGCGGCTTGTGGTTCCACGGTTGGACGTTTGACGGCAACCACAGTTTTGCCCAGGCGCGTTGGGCGCGCGGCAACAGTTGGCTGACCATCGTTATTCCGGAATTTATTGAACTGCTGGATTTGCCCGAAGGTAACGCCACCCGCCGTTTTCTGATTCAGGTGCTGGAGAGTCAGGTCGATGCTCTGGCGAAGTATCAGGATGATAGCGGTCTGTGGCATACCTTGCTCGACGACCCCAATTCTTATCTGGAAAGCTCCGCGACTGCCGGGTTTGCCTATGGCATCTTGAAAGCGGTACGCAAACGCTACATTGACCGTCGCTACGCCGAGGTGGCGGAAAAGGCGATGCGTGGCGTACTGGCGAATATCAGCGAGAGCGGCGAGCTGCTCAACGTCTCCTTCGGGACAGCGATGGGGAAAGATCTGGATTACTATCGCCAGATTCCGCTGACCTCCATGCCGTATGGTCAAGCGATGGCGATTTTGTGTCTGTCAGAGTACTTGCGCGTTTATCTGTAAAATCGTCGACAGGTAAGGTCATGTTGCACGGGCTTCCGCTGGAAGCCCGTGTTTTTGATGAACGAGATGACTCATAATCCCGACAGACTGTAATTCACCGGTAACCAGCGATAACCGTTGGTTTTACCGCTGGCATCATGCTGTGCCGCGACGTGACCAATACCGGGGAATGGCAGGTGTGCGCCAGCCACCCAATAGCCCTGTTTCACCGTCTCTTTCAGTAATGCATCGCGGGTGCGAACCGCCTGATCGCTATCGGAGTCAAAGGTGATAGCGGTATCCGGTAGTGGCATCTGTACCGCTTCGGCATGGACGATGTCTCCCCACAGCAGGATTTTCTGCCCGTCGCTGTTGACCAAAAATGCAGTATGGCCGGGGGTATGGCCTGGCGTCGGTACGGCAACGATATTGGCTGGCAGCGACTGGTGATCGGTAAATGTTCTGAGTTTGCCAGCCTCACGAATATGGCGGAACACTTCCTGCACGCGTTCAAATCCGGCTTTTTTATCTTTGGGCGCTTTTTTCAGATTATCCTGACTCAACCAGAAATCCGTGTCTTTCTGGTTCACATAAATGACGGCGTTGGGATAAACCAGCTTGCCGTCGCTAACCAGCCCGCCGAAGTGATCGGCATGCAGGTGGGTGACCAGCACGGTATCGACCTGCTCCGGTTTATAACCTGCGGCTTTCAGGTTGGTCAGGGTTTTACCGGTGGTTTTACCCCCCAGTGCCCCGGTGCCACTGTCGACCAGAATCAGGTTTTTGCCGGTGTTGATAAGAAAGGCATTGATGGAGGTTTCCACCTGTGGTTTCAGGTAACTGGCGTCCAGCAGGCTGACAATTTTCTCGCGTGGGGTGCGGGTGAGTAGCTTGTCCATGGGCATGGTGTTGGTGCCATCAGACAAGGCAGTAATTTCATATTGCCCGACCATGATACGGTAATAACCGGGTTGGGTTTTGACTTGCGCGACGGCTTCGGCATGGGCGAATGTCGACACCAGAGAAAGTGATAAACAGAAAACAGCCAGGGGCTTTAATAACGTCATCTTGCATTTCCTTATTTGAAGAAGTTCGGCCGGATATATGCTGCCTGTTGATTATTAACCGGGAAGCGGGAAGGTACAAATTTCCGACAGTCGTCTTTTCCCGGTAACTGCTTTTTTCTGACAACCGTTTTCAGGTCACCGTTTCATTCAGCCGTTCGGTTGGGAAGCGCACCCGGCGGTTTGGCATGACATCCAGTATCGGCGATAATAGTGGTTTAGCCAGAAGGAATACTCAAACACGATGCGTTACCCGATTAACGAAATGTTCCAGACCCTGCAGGGCGAAGGTTTTTTTACCGGCGTCCCGGCGGTGTTTATCCGTCTACAAGGGTGCCCGGTAGGGTGCAGTTGGTGTGATACCAAACACACCTGGGACACACTGCCAGAGCGGCAGATCTCACTGGCGGAGGTTCTGGTTAAGCGCGGGGAAAGTGATGCCTGGAGCAGTTCCAGTGTCGAGGAGCTGTTGCAACAGATAACGCAGCAGGGGTACAGCGCCAGACATGTGGTGATTACCGGCGGCGAGCCTTGTATTCATGACTTAACGCCGTTGACGCAGGCGCTGGAACAGCAGGGATTCAGTACCCAGATTGAAACCAGCGGCACCCATGAGGTGCGTTGCTCATCAGCCTGTTGGGTGACGGTGTCTCCCAAAGTGAATATGCGAGGTGGTCTGGCTGTGTTGGATCAGGCGTTGCAACGGGCGGATGAAATCAAACACCCGGTGGCGCGTGAGCGGGATATCGAGGCATTGGATGGGTTACTGGCGCGACTGGATGACGATAAGGCACGGATTGTTGCCTTACAACCCGTCAGCCAGAAAGAGGATGCCACCCGGCTGTGTATTGAAACCTGCATCGCCCGCAACTGGCGTTTATCGATGCAGACTCACAAATACCTGAATATCGCCTGACGAGCCGGAAAATAGCGCGCGGCGTTGGGTGTGGGGTTAGTCCTCTTCGCCGCGGTAGATGCACCCGGCGGTGCAGGTTTCCTTGACGGTCACAGCGCTGAGTAACGGCAGTGTCGGTTTAAGCTGCTGCCAAATCCAACGGGCCAGCACCTCGCTGGTTGGGTTTTCAAGCCCTGCGATCTCGTTGAGGTAGTGGTGATCTAACCGCTCCCAGGTTGGCTTGAACGCCGCTTTCAATTCGGCGAAATCCATCACCCAGCCGGTATAAGGATCGACCTCACCGGTAATTTCCAGTCGAACCATGAACGAATGACCATGCAGGCGGCCGCATTTATGGCCGTCCGGCACATGGGGAAGCCGGTGTGCGGCTTCAAACTGGAAGTCTTTAAACAGTGTGGTTGGCATGGTGATGCTCTCGTGTCATTCAAAAAACCGTCGCATACTACCGGAAAGTACGGTGTGAAGCACGTTTCCTGACAACACGACTATACCTTGTGTGAGGTCTATGCCTTGTTGTAAGGTCGCTATCCCTTGTACCCGTCACTGTCGCTTGTGTCTGTTGCGCCAGTCCGAAGGGAACGGCGCAATCAGGCGGTCAGGTTATGCTGTCAGTTCAATCATTACACTGTCAGTTCAATAGCTACTCTGCCAGTTCGATAATCGCCTCGTGGTTCCAGCCGACAGGCAACGGGGAGGGGCGTTGTAGCGTCATGTTGTGCAATGTCAGCCCGTTAATGCCGCGAGCAAACAACGCGGGCATTCCCCCCGGATAAGCCTCCACGCCATAAGCGCGCCCGGTATCGGGATTAACCAGATACGCGTTATCCAGTCCCATGCCGGTGGGGCGGGCCGGGTTACAGGGCGGGCGAACGTCGTACAGACCTTGTTCCGTACTATCGCTCGGCTGTTGTGTCAGTGTTATGTCCTCGAAATGAATATCGCGGACATAACCTGCTGGCGTACTGTGCAGATTGATGGCCCCTTCACTGACACCGGTTATCCGCACAAAGCGAACCTGCTCAATAACCCCCGGTTCTATCGTTGGATCGCGGTAACGTACCGAGATGAATATCGGGTCTGCTTTCCCCCAATGACACGGCGGTGCAGTGACGCATTCGACCGTGATATCGCTAAAACAAATTCGACGAAATGCGCCGCCATCGCGTGAAATAAGGCCGATCCCTCGGTTGGAGTCGTAAAGAGTGCAGTGGCTGACGTTCAGGTCTTCGATATCGGCAAAGGTTTCGGTGCCAATTTTTAGTGCACAGCTGCGTGAGCGTAACCGGCAGTGGCTGATGCTCATACGCTGTGCTTTATATTGCATGGCTGGTGGCTTGGCCGTGGTTTTGATGCACAAAGCGTCATCGGCCGCGCTCAAATGGCAATCGTGGACGATGACATCCTGGCAACTGTCGAGATTGAGCGCATCGGTGTTGGCCATCGTCATGTCGTTATCCACCGTCAGGCGTTCAACGTTGACCTGACGGCAACTCACCAGATGAACGGTCCACATCGGCGCGTGTTCGATAGTGATATCCTGTATCGTAATCTGCTCACAGTCCTCCAGCACCACAATACGCGGCCGATGTTGTGCGGGTAACCGATAGCCTTGTTCATCGGGCTGTGCCGAAAAATAGGCATCGGCGCTGCCAGTAATTTTTCCTTTTCCACACAAGGTGATGTTGCGCTGCTGGCGTGCATACAAAAATGCACGGTTGGAAAGCTCTGCCACGCTGAGCGTCGTGGTGTGGGCAAAATCGTCATAACAGGCGCTGGCGATAAGTTCCGCGCCTTCATCCAGTTGCAGGCAACAGTTCGAAGGAAGCCGCAGACCCCCTAGCAAATAACGTCCCGACTCGACCACCAGCGTGCCGCCGCCCTGTGCGTCCAGGTCGTCGAGTGCTTGCTGGAAGCGTGCGGTATCCGGGGTAATGCCATCGGCGGCGGGCTGATAGGTACGAAAAGATAGCGTCATGGTGGTGATCCTGTATCGGGCAGATGATGGGCTATTCCAGCACGGCTTTTTCTCGTCAGCAGCCGTAGCGCGACGGGAAATCATTGAAGGTTAGAGCGCCTTCACAGCCAGTCTGACGCCATCAGCCGGAATGTGATCGTGATAACGTCATACCCGCCACCGCCCGAGCGTAATGTGTGTTTCATCACACTTTAATCCCTTCCGATGTCGGCCTGTCGCGTCAGTAACCGCGTGTGTTTTATTTTTGTTAAATAAGTGTGAAGCAGATCGCGCAAGATGTTTACTGCAGGCGATGGGCTGTGAGGTAGCAGGAGTGCCGTGTGATAAAGAGGGCACCCATGTCCATGAAATGAATGCTGTCAGGGCTGACGGTACACATTTTTTCAGCCTGCCCCGCATAACGCGTATCAGAGGCTCCCCCGGCACTGGTGAAGACAACAGCAATCTGTCTATCTTGTTTGCCAGCGGGAGGTGCTCTGTACCTGCCTGATTACCCTTCCGCCCTAAAATAACAACACCAAGAGGATCGGGGACATGATGAGATTACTGACAGGATTACTGCTGTTGGCATTGACCTTGCTGGGCCAGGTTCAGGCTGCGGAACAGGTGACGTTACGCATGGCCTGGTGGGGAGGCAACAGCCGTCATCAGGCTACGCTGGCAGCGATTGACGCATTCCAGAAGAAATACCCGGGAATTACCGTTAAAGCAGAATATACCGGTTGGGACGGCTATCTTTCACGCCTGACGACGCAAATCGCCAGTGGTCAGGAGCCGGACGTTATGCAGATCAACTGGAACTGGATCCCGATTTTTTCCCGCACCGGTACTGGCTTTTATGACCTCAATACACTGAAAGATACCCTGAAATTGCAGGATTTCCCCACCGATGCGCTAACGACGGTCGATGGCAAGGTAAACGCTATCTCGACCTCACTGAACGGGCTGGTGATGTACTACAACGTCGATACCTGGAAAAAAGCCGGTCTGGCGTATCCCACCACCTGGGAAGAACTATTTCAGGCTGGCAAGGTGTTTAAAGAAAAGCTCGGTGATAACTACTTCCCATTAGCGTCCCCGGCGCAAGACAGCGGGGAAGGGCTGCTGGAACTGCTCAACACCTATATGACGCAGAAATTCAATATCGGCATGATTGACGAGCAGAACAAGCGCTTTAATTACACCGACGCACAGTGGCTGGAAGCGTTCCGTTTCTATAAACGGTTGGTGGATGAGCATGTTATTCCATCGACGAAGTACTACAACGCCTTTGGCAAGGCGGGAGTATTTGAAACCCGTCCGTGGATTAACGGTGAGTACGGCGGGGCACAATTGTGGGCCTCGGTGGTGAAAAAATACGCTGAACCGTTAGCACCGCCCGCCAAACTGGAACTGGGGCCGTACATCATGACGCCTGGCTCGGATAATCCTGGGCAGTTCTTCAAGCCCTCCATGCTGTTTGCCATCAGCAAAAACAGCGGGCACCCGAAAGAGGCGGCACTGTTACTCAATTTCCTGATGAATGAACCAGAAGGCAGCCTCCTGATGGGGACCGAGCGCGGCGTACCGCTTAGCCGGGTGGCACGACAGACGCTACAGGATAACCACAAGCTGGACACGCAGGATCTGGCGGTGAAAGGGTTGATGCAGGCACTGGAAAAACCCATGCAAACCCCGGTGTCTTCGTATATTGAAGACCCGCAACTGTCCAGTCTGATTCTGCAAACGGTCGAGCAACTGGATTACGGTAATAAGACCGTGGAAGTCTCCGCCAGAACGTTTAGCGAGGCCGGTAATCGCATTCTCAAGCGCGTGATCCGCTAATTGTCGGCCCGATGGCGCTACGCTTCATGGCGTGGCGCTGTCGGGTGATGACCACCGATATCTTGCGTGAGCGCAGTCAGCTGCTGTTGCAGACTGTCTGCCAGCGAGCGTGGGCGATCAGCATCAAACATGACATGCATACTGACCGGGTAATCCCGGTGTTGCAGGCTGAAATCATCCATTTCATGGGCTACGCCATAAAGCGCCTGAATATTGGTTTTGGCTATCTCACGTAGCGTCCAGTTATTTTCCACACGCTGGCAATAGTGCAACGTGAAAAAAGCTTTCTGTGCATGGACGAAAGCCCGGCAATAGAGCGCGAGCCCTCGCCATTCTTGTAGCCAGCGCTGACGTAGTGGCTCCGGCAGTGGGTGGTCACGGGCAAACTGCATGGCTGCCTGTTGGCTTTGCTCGGCTAACTGCCAGGCGGTGTCTTTCTCCCGCACAATCTGGTACAGATTGTGGGAGGCCAGTTCCGGTTCCTGACGTTCAAAGGTGATGTCGCGTCCGGAACCGGGGAGCCAGTGATTGCGGTTAAGCTGACCGTACAGGCTCCACACCGCCTGACCATAACTGGATGGCAACAGGCTATGGCGATGGAACACGTGGTGGCGTGCGTACAGCGATAACGACAGCGCCTGTTGTGCCTGTTCCAGCAAGGTTCGCATGGTGTGACAAACCTCATCATCCGGTTGCCATTGCCAACATTCCGCCAGCCAGCGGCGAAAAAGGTCGCTTTCGTTCATCGGTGGCGCGTTGTCATTTAGCAGGTGCGCGCAAGCAAACAGGGTGAACTCGCTCAGCGAGCCTAATACGCTGTGGTTATCGACGCCGTCCCAACTGATGCGACAAGCTGCGCTGACGATGGCCGGATTTTTCTCCCGACACCATAACAACCGCCCTTGTACTTCGGTGTAGCGCAAAAACGGTAAATTGCCCCAGCCGACTTCTTCGCCAGCCAGATCCAACTCCACCCAGACTTCCCGATCCCCCAGTTCCAGCAGTGCCGGATTATTGGGAAATTCCGGCCAGAAGCGTTCCGGCGTCATTTTGATGGCGGCGGATACGCTAGTCGGCAGGCTGCGGATAGCGTCCAGTACACGGGACATATCCTGGTGATTAGCCGGAAAGGCGCGTAATACCAGGTGGCGCTGGTGGGCGTGGATAACGCGGGCAACGGCCGCGAACAATTGCCGGTAGACCGGTTCGCTGTCTGTGGCTGGGGGGACTGTGCCGCCGCGTTGTATCTCTTCGCCGGGTGGTGGAGCGAAACGTATCAGGCTGTCGCTGTTGGAGATAGCCAGCATCAGCCCATGTAATCGCGGAATTTGCTGCATCAGTTGTTCGACTTTGGCAGCCAGATAATCACACCAGAAGTGGGTATCAATGCGGAACTGACGTGCATCGTCCAGTAAATGGGGATACTGCAATAGCAAGTCGGTGGGGAACGTCAGTTCTTTGCATTGCAGGTATAACGCTAACCCTTGCTCGCGACAGTAAGCGGCAACCTGATTGAGGTAGACGCAGCGCGATCGCTGTTGACTGCTGATACGATCGTCAAAACGGGCTGACTGATAAGCCACGGGCGTCACCAGCTTGTCCAGCAAGTCCGCCTGACCTAGCACCAGCGTATTGAAACCGTAACGACGGGCATATTCCACCAACGTGATGACCCGCTGCCAGTGCCAGATATCCTGGGTATTGAGTTCCAGTGCGCGACGCTGCCACATTATCGGTATGCTCCCTGGGTCACGAAATAGGGTTCTGCCCCCGGATTATTTAGGGTTTCACGTCTGCGCGATAGCGGAAAATAAACATCCCAATAATCAATGCAATAAATTGTGATCAATAACACTTAAAGCAATAAGTGTTATCAAAAAAACTATTTAGTCATTTTGGTTATTAAATATTGCCATCCTGTCTTTAATTGTTCAGGTAGGGATGGTTACCTTATATCCTATCTGACTTTCTATTTCATGATATTGGCTATGGCGGCAACCCGGCATTCGCGCCCGCAGCCAGAACAAGGATACCGACACCATAATGAGCATTCCGGCCTCTCCGACTCCGCAGCTCCCGTTGAGCGCGGAGCAACTTTCGCGTCTTCAGGCGGCGACCGGTGATCTTTCACCGGCGCAACTGGCCTGGCTGTCTGGCTATTTCTGGGGCGTGATTCAGCAGCAACCCGGTGCGCTCGCCGCACCGACCAGCGCGTTAGCCGCTGTAGAGGCGGCACCGCCCGCCGCCATTACGCTGATTTCAGCCTCCCAGACTGGCAACGCGCGCCGTGTGGCGGAGCAGGTTCGCGACGAGCTGCTCGCGGCCAACCTGCCCGTGACGCTGGTGAATGCCGGTGATTACAAGTTCAAGCAGATAGCACAGGAAAAACTGTTGCTGATAGTCACCTCGACGCAGGGCGAGGGCGAGTCGCCAGAAGAAGCGGTGGCACTACACAAGTTCCTGTTCTCGAAAAAAGCGCCATCGCTGGCGGGGCTGACATTCGCGGTATTTGGTCTGGGTGATACCTCTTACGAATTCTTCAGCAAGGCCGGTAAAGATTTTGACAGCCGTCTGGCAGAATTGGGCGCTGAGCGCCTCTTGGATCGTGTCGATGCCGATGTGGAGTTCCAGCCGCTGGCGGAGCAGTGGCGACATCAGGTGGCTGAGGCATTGAAAGCGCGTTTCGCCAGCCAGACGGCAGCGGCGGTACAAACCGCTGCCACTGGTCAGGTTAACGCCGTGACCACCAGCCCGTACCACAAAGAAGCACCTTATACCGCTTCGTTGGTAACTAATCAGAAGATTACCGGCCGTCACTCAGAGAAAGATGTCCGCCATATCGAAATCGACTTAGGCGATTCTGGCCTGCGTTATCAGCCCGGTGATGCGTTAGGGGTGTGGTATGAAAACTCCCCAGCGCTGGTGCAGGAGCTACTGGGTCTGTTGTGGTTAAAAGGTGATGAACCGGTCAATGTTGGCGGCAACACCCTGCCGCTGGCCGAGGCACTACAACGTCATTTTGAGCTGACGCAGAATACCGCTCCGATCGTTGCCAGCTATGCGGCGTTGTCCCGCAATGACACCTTGCTGGGATTGGTGGCGGATAAGCCTGCCCTGCAGCAATACGCGCAACGTACTCCGCTGGTGGATATGGTGCGCGAAGCACCGGTGGAACTGACGCCGGAACAGCTTATCGGGTTGCTGCGTCCGTTGACGCCGCGTCTCTATTCTATTGCATCGTCACAGGACGATGTGGGCAGTGAAGTGCACATCACCGTCGGCGTCGTGCGCTATGAATATGAAGGTCGTGCGCGTAGCGGCGGTGCGTCAGGTTATCTGGCTGACCAGTTGGACGAAGAGGGTGACGTTCGTGTGTTCATTGAACACAATGATAATTTCCGTCTGCCTGCCAACCCAGACACGCCGGTTATCATGATTGGGCCCGGCACCGGTATTGCTCCGTTCCGCGCGTTTATGCAACAGCGTGAGGCCGAGGGAGCAGGCGGCAAGAACTGGCTGTTTTTCGGTAACCCCCACTTCACTGAAGATTTCCTTTATCAGGTGGAATGGCAGCGCTACGTCAAAGAGGGGCTGCTGACCCACATTGATCTGGCCTGGTCACGCGATCAAGCCCACAAAGTCTATGTGCAGGACAAAATTCGTGAAAAAGGCGCGCAGGTGTGGCGCTGGATTCAGGATGGTGCCCATATTTATGTGTGCGGTGATGCCAATCGCATGGCAAAAGATGTGGAGCACGCGCTGCTGGACGTGGTGGCTGAGCAAGGTGGGATGGACGCCGAACAGGCGGATGAGTTTTTAAGCGAGCTGCGTCTTGAGCGGCGTTATCAGAGAGATGTGTACTAATGAGCGAAAGATATTCTGGTCCGCTGGTGGTCGAGGGTACGCTGGCTGACGCCGAACGTATGAAGCGGGAAAGCAATTACCTGCGCGGTACGATTACACAAGATTTAAACGACGGTCTGACTGGCGGTTTTAACGGTGATAATTTTCTGCTGATCCGCTTTCACGGCATGTACCAGCAAGACGATCGCGATATTCGTGCTGAACGCGCCGAGCAGAAACTGGAGCCGCGTCATGCCATGATGTTGCGCTGCCGTCTGCCGGGTGGGGTGATGACGCCGCAGCAGTGGCTCGCTATCGATAAGTTTGCGGGTGAAAAAACGCTGTACGGCAGTATCCGTATCACGAACCGTCAAACTTTTCAGTTTCACGGTATTTTGAAAAATGATCTGAAATCCGCTCATCAGTTGCTGCATGACGTTGGGCTGGATTCGTTGGCAACCGCCAATGACGTCAACCGTAACGTGCTCTGTACCTCCAATCCGGTCGAGTCGGTGCTGCATCAGCAGGCCTACGAGTGGGCGAAGAAAATTTCCGAACATCTGCTGCCGCGTACTCGCGCTTACGCCGAAGTGTGGCTGGATAAGGAAAAGGTTGCCACCACCGATGAAGAGCCGATTCTGGGGCCGACCTATCTGCCGCGTAAATTCAAGACCACGGTGGTGATCCCGCCACAGAATGATGTGGATCTGCACGCCAATGATCTGAACTTTGTCGCTATTTCGGATAACGGCCAACTGGTGGGCTTTAACGTGCTGGTCGGCGGCGGCTTGTCTATCGCTCATGGCGACAAGACCACTTATCCGCGTACGGCCAGTGAGTTGGGATACATTCCGTTGGCGCAGACACTGGCGATAGCCGAAGCAGTGGTCACCACCCAACGTGACTGGGGCAACCGTACCAACCGTAAAAATGCCAAGACTAAATATACGCTGGAGCGGGTAGGCGTCGACACCTTTAAACAGGAAGTCGAACGTCGTGCTGGTATTGCGTTTGAAGCGGTTCGGCCATACGAGTTTACCGGTCGCGGCGATCGCATCGGTTGGGTGAAGGGGATCGATAATCACTGGCACCTGACCCTGTTCATTGAAAATGGCCGCATTCTGGATTATCCGGGGCGTCCGTTAAAAACCGGCATGGCGGAAATCGCTAAAATCCACAAAGGCGATTTCCGACTGACCGCGAATCAGAACCTGATCGTGGCAGGGGTAGCGGCTAAGGATAAAGCGAAAATCGAGGCGCTGGCACGCCAGCATGGCCTGATCGACGATAGTCTCACCGAGCAACGGCAGAACTCGATGGCCTGTGTTTCGCTGCCAACCTGCCCGCTGGCGATGGCGGAAGCAGAGCGCTTCCTACCCGAGTTTGTCACGCAGGTAGAAGGCATTATGCAAAAACACGGCGTGGGTGATGACCATATCGTGTTGCGCGTAACGGGTTGCCCTAACGGTTGTGGCCGCGCCATGCTGGCGGAAATTGGCCTGGTGGGGAAAGCTATCGGTCGTTACAACCTGCATATCGGTGGTAACCGCGAGGGTACCCGCATCCCGCGTATGTACCGGGAGAACATCACCGAAAAAGAGATCCTGACGGAGATTGACCAATTGGTCGCGCGTTGGGCCAGCGAGCGCGAAAGCGGCGAAGGGTTTGGCGATTTTGCCATCCGTGTCGGCATCATTAAACCGGTGCTGGATCCCGCTGTTGATTTTTACGACTGACAGGAGAACCTGATGTCCAGTCTGAATCTGGAGGCGCTGCGCGCCTTGTCTCAAACGGAGCAGACCGCCGCTCTGGCGGATGTCAATCAATTGCTGGAAGGGTTGTCTGCTGAAGCCCGTGTGGGCTGGGCACTGGAAAACCTGCCGGGTGAGTTCGCGCTGTCTTCCAGTTTCGGCATTCAGGCCGCGGTGAGTTTGCATCTGGTGACCCGGCAACGGCCGGATATCCCGGTTGTGCTCACCGATACTGGTTATTTGTTCCCGGAAACCTATCAATTCATCGATCAATTAACCGAACAGTTGAACCTTAACCTGCACGTTTACCGAGCGGCGCAGTCTCCTGCCTGGCAGGAGGCTCGCTACGGCAAATTGTGGGAACAGGGGCTGGAAGGGCTTGAACAGTACAACCAGATCAATAAAGTCGAACCGATGAACCGGGCGTTGCAGGAATTACAGGTTGGCACCTGGTTTGCTGGCTTGCGTCGTGAACAGTCAGGGAGTCGGGAAGGCTTGCCGGTATTGGCTATCCGGCGTGGGGTATTCAAGTTTTTGCCGATCATCGATTGGGATAACCGCACGGTGTATCAGTACCTGAAAGCCAATGGGCTGAGCTACCATCCGCTCTGGGAGCAGGGGTATCTGTCCGTCGGTGATACCCACACCACCCGTAAATGGGAACCGGGCATGAGTGAGGAAGAAACCCGTTTCTTCGGCCTGAAACGCGAATGCGGGCTGCATGAGGGGTGATTCCTACTGGTTCAAACGGCTTGTCACTCTTCTTCTTGTCCATGAGCGTTGTCACCGGTGGCTATTCCGGCGGCAGGTGCACAACGCTATCTCATCATCTCCATACTGATGTTCTCGCCTGCCAAATGCAGGCTCAGGTGAACGTGAAGTGTAAAAATAGTCATGAAAAACCATTATTAAGCGTTTTTATTCTTTCACGCATAGTTTGTTATTCCATTACGGAACTAATCATACTAATTCGGCATTTCATAACCCTTCTCTTCACGTTTTATAGTCGCTTTATAGAATTTTTAGCTTAGTAAAGGCATCTGTGAACTATCTCCCTATATTCGCCGATCTCCGGCAACGCCCCGTGTTGGTGGTGGGTGGCGGTGAGGTGGCAACCCGCAAAATTGACTTGTTGCAACGCGCCGGGGCGGATGTCCGGGTCGTGGCGCGGTCATTGTGTGAGCCGCTTCAGGCTTTGCATCAGGCGGGACAACTGGCCTGGGTAGCGCAGGATTTTTCCCCTGCGCTGCTGGATAACGTGTTTCTGGTGATTGCCGCCACGGACGACGGGGCGCTGAATGCCACGGTGTTTGAGCAGGCCAATCAACGCCAGCTACTGGTTAACGTGGTCGACGATCAACCCAAATGCTCGTTCATTTTCCCGTCGCTGATTGACCGCTCACCATTGGTGGTGGCGATTTCATCCGGTGGTCAGGCACCGGTGCTGGCGCGGTTATTGCGAGAGAAGCTTGAGGCGCTATTGCCTGCTCGTCTGGGACAGATGGCGGAACTGGCCGGAAGATGGCGAGGTCGCATCAAGCAGCAGTTGGCATCAATAACGGAACGTCGTCGGTTTTGGGAGCGTGTGTTTACTGGCCGTTTTTCCAGTCTGGTAGCGGCCGGTCAACTGGCTCAGGCCGAGCAGGAACTGGAACAGCAACTGTCGCAGCCTGAGGGGCAACAGGGCGAGGTGGCGTTGGTGGGGGCAGGTCCCGGTGATGCCGGTTTGCTGACACTGCGCGGCTTGCAGGTCATCCAGCAGGCGGATGTGGTGCTTTACGATCATCTGGTCAGTGACGACGTGCTGGACCTGGTGCGCCGTGATGCCGAGCGAATTTGTGTCGGTAAACGCGCCAGCGCGCACCTGCTGCCACAAGAAGAGATTAATGCGCTGCTGGTGAAACTGGCGCAAGAAGGGAAACGGGTTGTGCGGCTCAAAGGCGGCGATCCCTTTATTTTTGGCCGTGGTGGTGAAGAACTGCAACAGGTGGCGCAGGCAGGCATTCCATTTCAGGTGGTACCGGGAATTACGGCGGCGGCAGGTGCGACAGCCTACGCTGGCATTCCGTTGACACACCGGGATTACGCGCAGAGCGTGACATTCATCACCGGACATTGTCGACCGGATGGCGATGCGCTGGACTGGTCGACGCTGGCGCGCGGCAGGCAGACATTGGCTATCTATATGGGTACGGTCAAATCGGCGGAAATCAGCCAGCAACTGATTGCGCATGGTCGGGCTGCGCAGACGCCGGTGGCGGTCATCGGTCGTGGTACCCGGCAGGATCAGGTCGTGCTGACAGGAACACTGGCGGAATTAGAAACGCTGGCGCAACAGGCTCCAACGCCTGCATTGCTGGTTATCGGCGAAGTGGTGGATTTGCATCAACACATCGCCTGGTTTGGTGAACAAGCGCGGATGACGCCGACTGATGGGCGCCCGGCCGTGGTGAATCTGGCTTAAGGTTAAGGTTATGGACGAGAAAAGACTCACGCATTTAAAACAGCTTGAAGCAGAAAGTATTCATATCATTCGTGAGGTGGCGGCCGAATTCAGCAATCCGGTGATGCTGTACTCCATCGGCAAGGACTCCTCCGTGATGCTGCACCTGGCCCGCAAGGCGTTCTTTCCGGGCACGTTGCCATTTCCGCTCTTGCATGTGGATACTGGCTGGAAATTTCGCGAAATGTACACGTTTCGCGATCGTACCGCCAAAGCCTATGGCTGTGAGTTGCTGGTGCACCGTAACCCGGAAGGGGTGGCGATGGGGATCAATCCCTTTGTGCACGGTAGCGCCAAGCACACCGACATCATGAAAACCGAAGGGTTAAAACAGGCATTGGATAAGTACGGTTTTGATGCCGCATTTGGTGGCGCTCGCCGTGACGAGGAAAAGTCCCGTGCTAAAGAGCGTATCTACTCTTTCCGCGATCGTGCCCACCGTTGGGATCCTAAAAATCAGCGGCCGGAATTGTGGAACAATTACAACGGCCAGATTAACAAAGGTGAAAGCATCCGCGTATTCCCACTTTCCAACTGGACTGAACTGGATATCTGGCAATACATCTATCTGGAAAATATCGATATTGTGCCGCTGTATCTGGCTGCGGAACGTCCGGTGCTGGAGCGCGATGGCATGCTGTTGATGGTGGATGATGACCGTATCGATCTGCAGCCGGGTGAGGTTGTCGCTAAACGTATGGTGCGCTTTCGCACACTGGGTTGCTGGCCGCTGACTGGCGCGGTGGAGTCACAGGCGCAGACGTTGCCCGAAATCATTGAAGAGATGCTGGTGTCCACCACCAGCGAACGTCAGGGACGGGTCATTGACCGCGATCAGGCCGGCTCTATGGAGCTTAAAAAGCGTCAAGGGTACTTCTGAGGAATCGTCAAATGAATCATAGCATTGCAAAACAGATTGCCGAGCAGGGCGGGGTAGAGGCTTATCTTCATGCACAGCAGAACAAAAGCCTGCTGCGTTTTTTGACCTGCGGTAGCGTTGACGATGGCAAAAGCACCCTGATTGGCCGATTGCTGCACGATACGCGTCAGATTTACGAAGATCAGCTCTCTACGTTGCACAATGACAGCAAACGTCTTGGTACGCAGGGTGAAAAGCTGGATCTGGCGTTGCTGGTGGATGGCTTACAGGCTGAGCGCGAACAGGGCATCACCATTGATGTAGCCTATCGCTATTTTTCTACTGAAAAGCGCAAATTTATTATTGCCGATACGCCGGGGCATGAGCAGTACACCCGCAATATGGCGACCGGCGCGT
Source organism: Dickeya ananatis (assembly GCF_019464615.1). Classification (NCBI taxonomy): domain Bacteria; kingdom Pseudomonadati; phylum Pseudomonadota; class Gammaproteobacteria; order Enterobacterales; family Pectobacteriaceae; genus Dickeya; species Dickeya ananatis. The sequence goes on from NZ_CP040816.1 coordinate 465,491, forward strand.
CTACCTGCGAACTGGCGATTTTGTTGATTGATGCGCGTAAAGGCGTACTGGATCAGACCCGGCGTCACAGCTTTATCGCTACGCTATTGGGGATTCGCCATCTGGTGGTGGCGGTTAACAAGATGGATTTGGTGGATTATCAGCAGGCGGTCTTTGAGCAGTTCAAGCGTGATTATCTGGATTTTGCCGGTCAACTGCCTGCAGATTTGGATATCACTTTTGTACCGATTTCCGCGCTGGATGGCGATAATGTGGCAACGCCCAGTTCGTCTATGAGCTGGTATCGCGGCCCAACACTGCTGGACGTGCTGGAAACCGTCAATGTTTCTGCTCGTAGCCTGAGTCAACCGATGCGTTTCCCGGTGCAGTATGTCAACCGCCCGAATCTTGATTTCCGTGGTTATGCCGGTACGGTCGCCTCAGGTACGGTGCAGGTTGGGCAACGGGTGAAAGTCTTGCCCTCTGGTGTGGAGTCCAGCATCAGCCGAATTGTGACTTTCGATGGTGACCTACAGCAGGCGCAGGCGGGTGAAGCGGTGACGCTGGTGCTAGCCAGTGAAGTCGACATCAGCCGGGGAGATTTGCTGGTCAGCAGTGAAGAAACACTTCAGGCGGTTCGCAGTGCTAATGTGGATGTGGTGTGGATGGCTGAGCAACCCTTGGTGCCGGGCCAAAGCTACGATATCAAAATTGCCGGTAAGAAAACCCGCGCACGGGTGGAAAAGATTCACTATCAGGTGGACATCAACACCTTGACGCAGCGGGTTACCGAATCGCTGCCGCTTAACGGTATTGGTCTGGTGGAGCTCACCTTTGATGAACCGTTGGTGCTGGATAAGTACCAGCACAATCCGGTTACCGGCGGCATGATTTTTATCGATCGTCTGAGTAATGTGACGGTTGGTGCCGGGTTGGTGCGTGAGCCGGTGGCACAGACTGTCGCGCAGACTGGTGATTACAGCGCGTTTGAGCTGGAGTTGAACGCCTTGATTCGCCGCCACTTCCCGCACTGGGGTGCGCGTGATCTGCTGGGAGGAAAATAAGGTGGCGCAAACGCATTCCAGACCGGCTGACAGCAATAGACCGGTTGACACCAATGTGGTGTGGCATGACCATGCGGTGGCGCGTGAAGACCGGGAACGGCAACACGGTCACCGTGGCGTTGTGGTGTGGTTTACCGGGTTGTCCGGTTCCGGTAAGTCGACGTTAGCCGGGGCGCTGGAGCAGTCGCTGTTTGCCCGCGGTGTCAGTACTTATTTGCTTGATGGCGATAATGTTCGGCATGGCCTCTGCCGGGACCTGGGATTCAGCGACGATGACCGGCGAGAGAATATCCGCCGGGTGGGCGAGGTCGCCCGGTTGATGGTCGATGCGGGGCTGGTTGTATTAACCGCGTTTATCTCTCCGCATCGTGCTGAACGACAGATGGTACGCGAACTGCTTGATCAGGGGCAGTTTCTTGAAGTGTTCGTGGATACACCGCTGGCGATTTGTGAAGCCCGTGACCCCAAAGGACTGTACAAGAAAGCCCGCGCCGGTGAACTGCGTAATTTCACCGGTATTGATGCCATTTATGAGGCCCCGGGACAGCCTGAATTGCATCTGGATGGCCAACAATTGGTAACAAATTTAGTCGACGAATTATTAGATATGCTGCATGGTCGAGCTATCATCTAACCCTCAGATGGCCCTTCACGAGGCTGTTCACCGCCGTGGCGTAGAGTAGATGTGTTTACGTTGTCGCGCTACGGGGTGCGCGAGTGAAGGGGCAGTCTTCAGGCCAACGGTTACCCGGTGATGGGGTAAGCAGGAACGATGATGCAGAGTGTGACGCCATTACCTGATAGCAGTACGCAAACCTGTAGTAGTGTGCAAACCTATCGCAGTTCGCAGACCTTTCAAGGCGAGGAGGACGTGCCTCCTGGGGCGTCCTACAGTCCGCTGGTGGGCGCACTGGCCGGTTTTTGTTTCTACTGGCTGGCTTTTTCCCTGCCATTCGTGTTCTACGGCCTGAATTCCACGCTGCTGTTGATGCTGTATACCTGGCCTTTCTTCCTGGCGCTGATGCCCCTGTCAGTTCTGATCGGTATGTTGTTCCGCGTATTGTTGCCGAATCATGTGGGGTGGATGATGCTCTGCTGTGCGGTCAGCATCCCGGGTGTATTCTGGCTGGTGTTCGTATTAATCACCGGATGGTAGCCCTTCAGGCGTTATTCCCGCCACGATACCGATTTCAGACTATTTATTTCTTTGTTAAAACTATGTCCATGAGTGAGTAACTTTATCCGTCACCGACCGGTTACGCCTGACTTTTCCCTGCCAGAAACGAATGCTGCTGGCGGAGGTGGAGTCCTGACAAAAGTTATGGGATGATTAGGCGGCTTTTCAGGGGGCTGGATGGGAAAACTTTCGCTATTATTGTTGATTCTTCTCGGTTGGTTGCAATATTCGCTCTGGCTGGGGAAAAACGGTGTTCATGATTATGTGCGGGTGAAGGATGACGTGGCGGTGCAGCAGGCCAACAACGTTAAACTGAAATCCCGTAACGAACAGCTGTTCGCCGAAATCGACGACCTCAACGGCGGTCAGGAAGCCATTGAGGAGCGTGCGCGCAACGAGCTGGGTATGACCAAACCGGGTGAAAGTTTTTATCGTTTAGTGGCAGATCAGGCTGATCGCCGTGCTGGCAACAGCGCGTCACCTGCTCCATCCTCCCCGACGTCTTCCACTTCATCATCGATGTCTCGCTAGGTATGTCTACTCCGAATCACGCTGTGGCTGAGGTGGTCGCTGTTTTACCGGCGGCTGGTAACGGCAGCCGGATGCACAGTGATCGCCCCAAACAGTATCTCTCCATCGGCACGAAAACCATTCTTGAACACACCGTCGCTGCGTTGTTACGCCAGCCGCGAATTCAACGGATAATTATCGCTATTAGCGCCGATGACCCCTATTTTTCTGCGCTGCCTCTGGCTTCGGATCCCCGCATTCAGGTGGTGAACGGCGGTCGCCAGCGTGCCGACTCGGTGCTGGCAGGGCTGCAACAGGTACAGCAAGCCGATTGGGTGCTGGTGCATGATGCCGCTCGCCCTTGTTTGCATCAGGATGATTTATCAAGACTATTGCTCCTGACCGGGCAGAGTGAAGTCGGTGGCATTTTGGCGGCCCCGGTACGTGATACCATGAAGCGCAGCCGTGATGGACGCATTGACCACACGGTAGAGCGCGAAGCGCTGTGGCATGCACTAACGCCGCAACTGTTCCCGCTGGCGCTGCTGCGCTCGTGTCTGGAGCGAGCGTTGCGCGAAGGGGCAACCATAACCGATGAGGCCTCGGCGCTGGAATATTGCGGTTATCAGCCACAGATAGTTCCGGGGCGCGCAGACAATATCAAAGTCACACGCCCGGAGGATCTGGCTCTGGCGGAGTTTTATTTGACGCGCAGTCTGGATAATGATTAACACGATAATAAAGGAGCCTGAGTGATGCGTATCGGTCACGGTTTTGATGTGCATAAATTTGGCGGGGAAGGTCCGTTGGTGATCGGTGGGGTGCGTATTCCCTATGAGCGCGGCTTACTGGCGCATTCCGATGGTGATGTTGTGTTGCATGCCGTTACCGACGCACTGCTGGGCGCGGCGGCAATGGGTGATATCGGCAAACTGTTTCCCGATACCGACCCGGCTTATCGCGGTATCGACAGCCGTGAATTACTGCGTGAGGCCTGGCGTCGTATTACTGATAAAGGTTACGAGTTGGGTAATCTGGATGTCACTATCATTGCGCAGGCCCCGAAAATGGCACCGCACATCCCACAAATGCGTGTCAATATTGCCGAAGATCTGCAATCGCATATGGATGACGTCAATGTGAAGGCTACCACCACGGAGCAACTGGGCTTTACCGGTCGTGGCGAAGGGATTGCCTGTGAAGCGGTCGTGTTACTGGTCAGAAGCGATGCGGCGGGAGTCGTGGCATGGTGATGGCTCGTGAGTCACTGTTTTGGCTGCATGGTGAACCTGTCGCAACAGGGGCACTCAAGGCGTCGCCAGATGATTTCTTCGTTGCCGAGGATTTGGGGTTTACCGCAGATGGTGATGGCGAACATGTGCTGGTACGTCTTCGTAAACGAGAGTGTAATACCATTTTTGTGGCGGAAGCTCTGGCCAGGTTTGCGGGTATTCCGGCGCGTTCTGTCAGCTATGCCGGACTAAAAGATCGTCATGCGGTAACCGAGCAGTGGTTCTGTCTTCATTTGCCGGGCAAAGAGGACCCCGAGTGGTCGGCATTTGCGCTCGATGGGTGTGAAATTCTTGAAGCACATCGCCATCGCCGTAAACTTCGCATTGGTGCGCTGCGTGGCAATGCGTTCCGACTAGTGCTACGTGAAATTAGCGACCGTGCCGAGGTCGAGACCCGTTTGCAACAGGTCGCCGCTGGGGGCGTCCCTAATTATTTCGGCAGTCAGCGGTTTGGTCGCGATGGCAATAATCTCGAGCAGGCTCGCCGTTGGGCGAACGACGAGATTCGGGTTAAGGATCGCAGCAAGCGTAGCTTCTACCTGTCGGCGGTTCGCAGTGAATTATTTAATCAGATTGCCAGCGCGCGGCTGGCGACGTATGGCCCAACACAAGTCCTGGTGGGTGATGCGCTGCAACTGACCGGTCGCGGTAGCTGGTTTGTGGTGAAGCCGGAGGAGTTGGACGACGCGCAGTCACGAGTGAATGCTGGCGACGTACAAATTACCGCGGCCTTACCGGGACAAGTCGACTCTGGCGTGCAAGCGCAGGCGCTGTCGTTTGAGCAGCAATGTTTGCAGGAGCATACTCTGCTCTTATCATTGTTGATGCGTGAACGGGTGGAGAGTGCTCGTCGCGCTATCATGTTGTATCCGCAAGAGATGCGCTGGTCGTGGCAAGATGATGCTACGCTGGAGTTACTCTTTTGGCTGCCTGCGGGGTGCTTTGCCACCAGCGTGGTGCGGGAACTGCTGCTTCCTGTGCAACAGGAGAATAGGTAATCGGTCTGATACGCGGCGGGTTTTTCGGCCGTAGACGCTGGTGTTATGCCGGGATGGGCAGTCGGTTTCTTTGCTATCGGGGGACGGAGCGAGTTGATGAGGTGGGCTAACGCTGGAGCGGGCTGGGAATGGTGAACAAACGCGTGCAGACGCTGCTGGAGCAGCTTCGCCAGCAGGGAATTCAGGATGAACGCCTGTTGCAGGCGATGGCTTCGGTTCCCCGTGAACGCTTTGTTGACGAGGCGTTCGAGCATAAAGCCTATGATAATGTCGCCCTGCCGATAGGCTCCGGACAAACCATTTCTCAGCCATACACCGTCGCCAGAATGACGGAGTTGTTACGGCTGACACCGGTATCTCGTGTGCTGGAAATTGGCACGGGTTCCGGTTATCAAACCGCCATCCTGGCACACCTGGTGCGACATGTATTTTCTGTTGAGCGTATTAAAGGCCTGCAGTGGCAGGCGAAAAGGCGTCTTAAGCAACTGGATTTGCATAATATTTCCACCCGCCATGGCGATGGCTGGCAAGGCTGGGCTTCTAAAGGGCCATTCGATGCCATTATTGTCACGGCGGCACCGCCGGAGATCCCCTCGGCGTTGATGGAGCAACTTGATGAAGGCGGCATTATGGTGTTGCCGGTAGGGGAGCAACAGCAAACGTTGCAAGTGGTTGTGCACCGTCATGGTGAATTTATCGTCCAGACGGTGGAAACCGTTCGGTTTGTTCCGCTGGTCAAAGGGGAACTGGCTTGATACCGTGGCACTCGCGGTCATCATCTTCAATGACATCGTCTTGATCGGCAAAACAGTACTTATTTGGTAAACAGTATTTATCGGTAAAACATCCGTATTTAAAATTTCAATACAACTGTCTTATGGTGATAACGGATTGATATTGATAGGCTGTGTGCCGTCGTTGTCCGTGTCTTAGCCCTGTTGGTACGGTATGACTGCCAGGTAGCACTGTGTGGTTATTGCCTGTTTGTATCGACGAAGACGATGAATGGTGGCTGCGATTTGCGTTGTTTGGCATGTTCACCACCCTTCATCAGGGTACCCCGGACAGGAGTAAACTCCGGGGCCGGGCAGATTTCGTCATTTTTGGTTATAGGGGGAGTTTGGCGCATGGGAAGCCAAATCGTTAGCTGGCGTCAGATCGCTGTGTGTTCGATTATTACTCTGGGATTGGCTGGTTGTGCAAATGACAATAATCAGGCAGCCCCGATCAGCAGCGTAGGAGGTAACGACGCGGGAAGCCGTTCGGGCAGTACGACCACCTATTCACCACCGCCGCGTATTTCGAGCGTCGGCAGCAGCATGAAAAATAATTCGCAGCCTCTTCCTTCCGCGAGTATCAGCCGTCCTTCTTCTGGCGAGGCATCGTCGGCACCCGTCACCACGCGGGAAGGGAAGATTGTCTATAACCGTAGCTATAACAGCATTCCGAAAGGAAGTTATACCGGCAATAACTACACCGTCAAACGTGGGGATACCTTGTTTTATATTGCCTGGATCACCGGTAATGATTACCGCGAGTTGGCCCAGCGCAACAATATTCAGGAGCCTTATAGTCTGAATGTCGGCCAGACGCTGAGTCTTGGCAGTAACATGAATGCTTCTGGCGGTTCTCAGGGTATGGCGGTTGCTGGTACACCGACCATGACAACGACCCCAGCACCTGTCGCCAGCAGCCCGTCAGACAGCGGCCATATGTTGCCAGAGAATGCGGCGAAAGCTTCTGGCGGTAGTCGTATGTTGTCAGGAAATAATACCGCCAACAGCAGCGGTCATATGCTGCCAGCGAACGCCGCCGCTGCTGCTGCGGCCTCGCCATCGTCAACACAAATGCAAACTGCACAGGTTGATTCTCAACCAACTAATGCGTATTCTGAGGGTTCGGGTAAACAGAATGCGGGCGGTAAGATGCTGCCTGCGGCAGGGGCTGCAGCTACGTTGCCTGCCACCGAACCGACGCAAACAAACACGGCAATTGCCAGTTGGCGTTGGCCTACAGATGGGAAAGTCATAGATAATTTCTCAGCCTCAGAGGGGGGAAATAAAGGGATTGATATCGCCGGCTCACGTGGGCAATCCGTTGTCGCTACCGCTTCAGGGCGCGTAGTGTATGCGGGTAACGCGTTACGCGGTTACGGTAATCTGATAATCATCAAACATAATGATGACTACCTGAGCGCCTATGCCCATAACGAAACCATGCTGGTCCGGGAACAACAAGAGGTAAAGGCGGGTCAACAAATTGCTACCATGGGTAGCACCGGAACCAGTTCAGTACGCTTGCACTTTGAAATTCGTTACAAGGGGAAATCCGTAAACCCGCTGCGTTTTCTTCCGCAGCGATAAATCGGGCAGGGTATGTTGGTATCCTGCCATGGGATCACGGGTAGGAGCCACTTATGAGCCAAAATACGCTGAAAGTTAACGAGTTGCATGAAGATGCTGAATTTGATGAGAACGGAGTCGATGTTTTTGACGACAAAGCGCTTGCGGAGGAAGAAACCAGCGATAGCGATCTACTCGATGAGGAATTGCTTTCGCAAGGAACAGCACAGCGCGTGCTGGACGCAACTCAGCTCTATCTGGGAGAAATCGGCTACTCACCTCTTCTGACGGCTGAGGAAGAAGTTTACTTTGCCCGTCGGGCATTACGTGGCGATGTCTCTTCTCGCCGCCGTATGATTGAGAGTAACCTGCGGCTGGTGGTGAAAATCGCCCGCCGCTACAACAATCGGGGCCTGGCATTGCTGGACCTGATTGAAGAGGGAAACCTCGGTCTTATCCGTGCTGTTGAGAAATTTGACCCTGAACGCGGGTTCCGTTTTTCAACTTATGCCACCTGGTGGATCCGTCAAACGATTGAACGGGCCATCATGAATCAAACCCGAACTATCCGTTTACCTATCCATATCGTCAAAGAACTCAACGTTTATCTGCGTACTGCTCGTGAGCTTTCCCACAAGTTGGATCATGAGCCGAGTGCAGAAGAGATTGCTGAACGCCTGGATAAGCCTGTGGACGACGTGAACCGCATGCTGCGCCTCAATGAGCGCATCACGTCGGTCGATACCCCATTGGGCGGGGATTCGGAAAAAGCGCTGCTGGATATTCTGGCCGATGAGAAAGATAACGGCCCGGAGGATACTACCCAGGATAACGATATGAAGCAGAATATCGTTAAATGGTTGTTTGAACTGAACGCAAAACAGCGTGAGGTACTGGCTCGTCGTTTCGGTCTGCTGGGATACGAAGCTGCCACACTGGAGGATGTCGGTCGTGAAATCGGTCTGACACGTGAACGGGTTCGTCAGATTCAGGTAGAAGGGTTGCGCCGTCTGCGTGAAATCCTGCAGGTGCAAGGTCTGGACATCGAAGAGTTGTTCCGCGAATAACTTGCACAATAATTAATTAACATGGCACAAAAAAATGGTGGGATTCCCCACCATTTTTTATGTCCGACAGAGGTTTGATCTCTGAGAGATGACTTGCCTTATCGGGCACACTGAGACAACAAAAACTCAACGATATCGCCAGCTTTGATCATCTCTTTCTCGCCTTTACGACGGTGCTTATATTCGATCTCATCATTATCGAGGTTACGATCGCCAATCACGATAGTATGCGGAATCCCGATCAATTCCATATCGGCAAACATAACACCAGGACGCTCTTTGCGGTCATCCAGCAATACATCAATGCCGTTTGCACGTAACTGCTGATAGATGCCTTCGGCCACTTCCTGCACACGGAAGGATTTATGCATGTTCATCGGCAGAATAGCGACCTGGAACGGCGCGATAGCGTCAGGCCAGATAATGCCGCGATCGTCGTGGTTCTGTTCAATGGCGGCGGCGATCACACGAGTAACACCGATGCCGTAGCATCCCATGGTCAGAGTCTGGTTACGACCGTCTTCACCTTGTACCGTGGCTTTCAACGCTTCGGAATATTTTTTACCCAACTGGAAGATGTGGCCTACTTCGATACCACGCTTGATAAGCAGCGTGCCTTTACCGTCCGGGCTGCGATCACCTTCTACTACATTGCGGATATCAGCAACCTGCGGCAGCGCGACATCGCGTTCCCAGTTGATACCGAAGTAATGTTTACCATCAATGTTGGCACCCGCACTGAAGTCGCTCATGACGGCAACAGTCCGGTCAACGACAACCGGTACCGGCATATTGACTGGCCCCAGAGAACCTGGGCCTGCTTTTACAATCGCACGGATTTCATCTTCGGTAGCAAATGTCAGCGGGCTGGCAACCAGTTCCAGTTTTTCTGCTTTGACTTCGTTCAGTTCGTGATCGCCACGAACCAGCAGGGCAACCAGTTTATGGCCGCTTTCTTCCGTCGCTTTCACCAGCAGGGTCTTAACGGTTTTTTCTATTGGCAGAGTAAACTGTTCGACCAGCTCGGCGATGGTTTTAGCGTTCGGCGTATCTACCAGCGTCATCGGCTGAGTTGGCGCGCCCAGGCTATGTTCCGGTGCAACGGCTTCCGCCAGTTCAATATTGGCGGCGTAATCCGATTCTGTAGAGAAGACGATATCGTCTTCACCGCTACTGGCCAGCACCTGGAATTCATGGGATGCATTGCCGCCGATAGAACCGGTGTCAGCCTGTACCGGGCGGAAATCGAGGTCCATGCGACTGAAAATCTTGCTGTAGGCGGCATACATGGCGTCGTAAGTAACCTGCAAGGATTCCTGCGTGGTATGGAACGAATACGCATCCTTCATCAGGAATTCACGCGCACGCATGACGCCAAAACGCGGACGGACTTCATCACGAAATTTGGTCTGGATCTGGTAGAAGTTCAGCGGCAACTGCTTGTAGGAACTGATTTCGTTACGGATCAAATCCGTAATCACTTCTTCATGCGTTGGGCCGAGTACAAACGGGCGGTCGCCACGGTCAACAAAGCGCAACAGCTCTGGGCCATACTGCTCCCAACGGCCACTTTCCTGCCACAAGTCGGCGGGTTGAACCACTGGCATTGAAATCTCGATGGCACCGGCGTTATTCATTTCTTCACGCACGATGTTTTCGACTTTTTTCAGCACCCGCAAACCGGTCGGCAACCAGGTGTAAAGGCCGGATGCTAGTTTACGAATCATCCCGGCACGCAGCATTAACTGATGGCTGATGACTTCGGCATCGGCAGGCGTCTCCTTCAGCGTGGAGAGCATGTATTGACTTGTACGCATGATGTTTGAGTTCCGTCAGAACAAATAAATAGCATTAACCACAGTGTGGTTCAGGCAGAAAAAGTGGTTTAGTTTACCAGCGCAGGCGGTTCCCCAAAAGTCGCCGCCGCGTTTTTTAACTGGCATCAAGGCTGATAACTTCCGTTTGGCCGTCAACGACCTGCCATTTGACATTAAATTCCAACAACCGTGCGGCATACACTTTGGTGTCATCTTCCCCTTTGCGATACGCCGGGCGAGGGTCTTGTGCCAGCACCTGGGTAATGAAACGCCGCAAATTGGGATGAGTGTGTTGTCGTGTAGTCAGTTGCTGTTCCGCCAGGGCGGAAAAGCGAACGGGCATATCGGCGTCGGGTGCCAATTGCGCAAAACCGGCACGCGCCTGAGGCTGGCTTTCGGCGAAGGGTAAATACGGTTTGATATCGACAATGGGTGTGCCATCCACCAGATCCAGACTGCCCAGCTCCAGTATGACGCCATCCCTACCGGTGCGAATGGCTTTTAGTTCAACCAGTGACATGCCGATTGGGTTAGGGCGAAAGGTTGAACGGGTAGCGAATACACCCATACGGGCATTGCCGCCCAGACGTGGGGGCCTGACCGTCGGGCGCCAGCCAGCGGAGGCTGTCTGGTGGAAGATAAACAGTAGCCACAGATGGCTGAAATCTTCGAGCCCGCGAACGGCCTCGGGTTGATCATAAGGCGATAAGAGATGTAACTCCCCACCGCCATCCTTAATCAGACCGGGTTGCCGGGGTACGGCGAATTTTTCTTTGTAAGGGGAACGGATAACGCCGATCTGATTAAAGCAAAATTGGTTCATTGCGCGGAAACTTTCAATGCGGTGCCCTGGCAAACGGCCTGACGGTAGCATCCTGCGACATTGCTGATTATCTGGCAATCATGCAGCAATACGGCGTTAGCTTTCATGGCGGTAGCGCGGTTTTGCATCTTTCTGCGGGCTGAGGGAATGCTAGGAGGCGTATCTTGCGCACTTGACTGGCAGGACGAACCCGATACTTCGCCCATATCACGGAATGGTTTACCTACCAATTCTTCGGCACTTTTATACAGCACGGCAGGTGCAGTATGTACGACTGGCTTCGGCTTCGGCGGAGGTTCTACTGCCGCGGGGGGCTGAGGTTGTGGCGTAGGCGCAGCGGGTTTGTGCAGCAGGGAACACCCTGTTAGCGAAAGCGCCAACAACAGAACAGGTACAGCACGCATAAATTTTCCTCTGGCTTGGATAAAGTGCGGTTATTGAAGCAAGCTATACAGAAAATAACAAGACGGGCTGGCGCCCGTCTTTCATCTCTTTTGTGCAAGAAAATAAGTATTAACTTACCAGCCTTTCACTGCACCACCATTAAAGACTTTCAACGCCGCCTGATTCACTTCCTCAGACTGATAGGCCTTGACGAATTTTTTCACGTTTTCTGCGTCTTTGTTGTCTTCACGGGCAACCAGCAGGTTAACGTATGGTGAGTTTTTGTCTTCTACAAACAGGCCATCTTTGGCCGGGGTCAGATTGATTTGGCTGGCATAGGTGGTGTTGATGATAGCCAGCGCAATCTGGTCGTCATCCAAAGAACGCGGCAATTGCGGCGCTTCCAGTTCAACCAGTTTCAGGTTTTTCGGGTTTTCAATCACATCGAGCGCGGTCGGTAACAGACCTACATTATCTTTGAGTTTGATTAGGCCGACTTTCTGCAGCAGCAACAACGAACGGCCCAGATTTGTCGGGTCGTTAGGCAGTGCTATCTGAGCGCCATTTTGCAGTTCGCTCAGCGATTTGATTTTTTTGGAATAGCCCGCAATCGGGTACACAAAGGTGTTGCCGACGGAAACCAGCTTGTAACCGCGGTCTTTAATTTGCTGGTCGAGGTACGGTTTGTGCTGGAAGGCGTTCAGGTCGATATCGCCTTTGCTCAGCGCTTCGTTCGGCAGCACGTAATCATTAAAGGTCACCAGCTCAACATCCAGGCCATATTTTTCTTTGGCGACTTTCTGTGCCACTTCCGCTACCTGCTGCTCTGCACCGACGATAACGCCCACTTTAATGTGGTTAGGGTTCTTCTGCTCCTGACCGCATCCGGTCAGCGCCAGTGCACCAATCAACGCACCTACTGCGGCGAGAGATTTCAATTTAATTGCCATTTTTTACCCCTATGTAATGTTTTTAACCTGCACTTGAAGAAGATAAACGCGATGTTAAAACCCAATTATTTATGAGTAACCGCGCGAACTGTTCTTTCACCAAAAAACTGAATGAGATAAACCAGCACCACCAGCAGAACCAGTACGGTATTCATCACGGTGGCGTTATAACCGACATAGCCATACTGATAGCCAATCTGTCCCAGACCACCCGCGCCGACTGCACCACCCATCGCTGAGTAGCCTACCAAGGTAATCAGAGTAATCGTTGCCGCGTTGATTAGCCCGGGGAGCGCCTCAGGGAGCAAAATCTTACGGATAATCTGCATCGGCGTTGCGCCCATAGCGCGTGCCGCTTCAATCAACCCGGTTGGAATTTCCAGCAAGGCATTTTCCACCATACGGGCGATAAACGGTGCGGCACCTACCGTCAACGGTACGATAGCGGCCTGTAAGCCAATCGCGGTTCCGACAATGATTCGGGTAAATGGGATCATCCACACCAATAAAATAATGAAGGGAATTGAGCGGAAGATGTTTACCAGCGCGGAAATACTGCTGTAGATCTTGGGATTGGCGATAATCTGCCCGGGCCGGGTGATATACAGCAGCACACCTATAGGCAAACCCAGTACAAAGCCAAAGAAACCGGACACAAATGTCATTACCACGGTTTCCCATACACCGCGGGCAAGCAACCAGATCATGGCTTCAGACATAACCCAATACCTCAATATTTACATGGTGTTGCTGCAGAAATGCGATAGCTGCCTGAGTATCGGTATCTTGTCCGTGCATTTCTGCCAGCATGATGCCGAATTTAACGCCACCGGCATAATCCATCTGCGCGCTGATAATGTTGTTGTTGACGTTGAACGTGCGGGCCACTTCGGACAGCAACGGCGCATCAACCGACTGACCGGTGAATTCCATTCTCAGCAGCGGTACGCTTCCCTGACGGGGTGTTGGTGATAGCCGTTGCTGATAATCATCCGGAATATCCAGATGCAGGGTAGACTGAATAAATTTTTGTGCCAGCGGCGTTTTTGGGTGTGAGAACACCTCGCTGACTGTGTCCTGCTCAATCAGTTTGCCGTCACTGATCACCGCCACCTGATCACAAATACGTTTAACAACATCCATTTCATGCGTAATCAACAGAATGGTCAGACCCAGACGACGATTAATGTCTTTTAGCAATTCAAGAATAGAACGGGTAGTGGCAGGGTCCAGTGCGCTGGTGGCTTCATCGCACAACAGTACTTTTGGGTTACTTGCCAACGCACGGGCGATGGCGACACGCTGTTTTTGACCGCCAGACAGGTTAGCCGGATAAGCATCATGTTTGTCCGACAGGCCGACCAAATCCAGAAGTTGATGTACCCGTTGCTTGATATCAGATGCGGAAGTGTTGTCCAGTTCCAACGGTAACGCCACGTTGCCAAATACGGTACGTGAGGATAGCAAATTGAAGTGCTGGAAAATCATGCCGATTTGACGGCGGGTACGTGTCAGTTGGCTTTCCGACAGGCTCATCAGATCTTTCCCGTCGATCAGCACTTTCCCTTGGGTCGGTCTTTCCAACAGATTCACGCAACGAATCAGTGTGCTTTTACCTGCACCCGATGCGCCGATTACACCATAAATCTGGCCAGCGGGTACGCGTAATGTTACGTCGTCAAGTGCAGTGACGGCGCGCCCCTTTTGCTGAAAAACCTTTGTAATATTAATTAGTTCAATCATAAGTTTTATCAAAGATGCCGATGGCCGAATTAGAAATCATGATAATCCGGCCCAATGTGGAAGGGATGTTAAGGCGTCTAGACGTCCAAGTCAATCGAGATCCTATTGGGGAGGTACTCTCTCTGATAATGAAAACATGCGATACTACACACAATTTACGCCATCAGGAGCAAAGGTAAGTGGCAAATAGCGTTCCAGCAATTTTTCTCGACCGTGACGGTACTATTAATGTTGATCATGGTTATGTCCATGAAATCGATCAGTTTCAATTTATCGATGGTGTCATCGAAGCCTTGCATGAACTCAAAAAAATGGGGTTTGCCTTGGTGTTGGTGACCAATCAGTCGGGGATTGCCAGAGGTAAGTTTACTGAAGACCAGTTCATGCAGCTTACCGAATGGATGGATTGGTCACTGGCCGATCGCGGTGTTGATTTGGATGGTATCTATTATTGTCCGCATCACCCTGATGCCGGTGAAGGAGAGTACCGCCAACAATGTGATTGTCGTAAGCCTCAGCCTGGCATGTTCCTCTCCGCGCAGCGTCATCTGCATATTGATATGGCAGCTTCCTATATGGTGGGCGACAAAATGGAAGATATGCAGGCGGCACAGGCGGCAGGAGTGGGAACCAAAGTTCTGGTGAAAACGGGTAAGCCGCTCACTGAAGAGGGCGAAAAATTGGCTGATTGGGTAATTGATAGCCTGGCAGACCTGCCTAAAACGATAAAACAGCATGGAAAATAGCCGTAAGGGTGGAAAAATGCGCGAACGGAAAAAAAGATTGAAAAAGTGGTTGTGTAACCCGTTCGGATCCCTATAATGCGCTTCCACTGACACGGCAACAGCGGCAACGCAGCGCGGTGTCAGGAAGTGGAAACGAAAATAATCGTTGACACTTCATGAGGAAAGCGTAGTATACGCCACCTCGCGACAGCAGGCTCAGGCCGGTCGCACTGCTCTTTAACAATCAATCAGACAATCTGTGTGGGCACTCGCAGGACACTTCACTAAAAATATTTAGTGAAAGTCTTGAAGAGTGACAACAGTTAATTCATTACGAATAAACAGTAAATTCTTTGAGCACCGTTTTCTTCGGAAAACACATCAAACTTTAAATTGAAGAGTTTGATCATGGCTCAGATTGAACGCTGGCGGCAGGCCTAACACATGCAAGTCGAGCGGCAGCGGGGGGAAGCTTGCTTCCCCGCCGGCGAGCGGCGGACGGGTGAGTAATGTCTGGGAAACTGCCTGATGGAGGGGGATAACTACTGGAAACGGTAGCTAATACCGCATAACGTCGCAAGACCAAAGAGGGGGACCTTCGGGCCTCTTGCCATCGGATGTGCCCAGATGGGATTAGCTAGTAGGTGGGGTAAAGGCTCACCTAGGCGACGATCCCTAGCTGGTCTGAGAGGATGACCAGCCACACTGGAACTGAGACACGGTCCAGACTCCTACGGGAGGCAGCAGTGGGGAATATTGCACAATGGGGGAAACCCTGATGCAGCCATGCCGCGTGTGTGAAGAAGGCCTTCGGGTTGTAAAGCACTTTCAGCGGGGAGGAAGGGGGTAAGGTTAATACCTTTACCCATTGACGTTACCCGCAGAAGAAGCACCGGCTAACTCCGTGCCAGCAGCCGCGGTAATACGGAGGGTGCAAGCGTTAATCGGAATGACTGGGCGTAAAGCGCACGCAGGCGGTCTGTTAAGTTGGATGTGAAATCCCCGGGCTTAACCTGGGAACTGCATTCAAAACTGACAGGCTAGAGTCTCGTAGAGGGGGGTAGAATTCCAGGTGTAGCGGTGAAATGCGTAGAGATCTGGAGGAATACCGGTGGCGAAGGCGGCCCCCTGGACGAAGACTGACGCTCAGGTGCGAAAGCGTGGGGAGCAAACAGGATTAGATACCCTGGTAGTCCACGCTGTAAACGATGTCGATTTGGAGGTTGTGGTCTTGAACCGTGGCTTCCGGAGCTAACGCGTTAAATCGACCGCCTGGGGAGTACGGCCGCAAGGTTAAAACTCAAATGAATTGACGGGGGCCCGCACAAGCGGTGGAGCATGTGGTTTAATTCGATGCAACGCGAAGAACCTTACCTACTCTTGACATCCAGCGAACCTTGTAGAGATACGAGGGTGCCTTCGGGAGCGCTGAGACAGGTGCTGCATGGCTGTCGTCAGCTCGTGTTGTGAAATGTTGGGTTAAGTCCCGCAACGAGCGCAACCCTTATCCTTTGTTGCCAGCACTTCGGGTGGGAACTCAAGGGAGACTGCCGGTGATAAACCGGAGGAAGGTGGGGATGACGTCAAGTCATCATGGCCCTTACGAGTAGGGCTACACACGTGCTACAATGGCGTATACAAAGAGAAGCGACCTCGCGAGAGCAAGCGGACCTCATAAAGTACGTCGTAGTCCGGATTGGAGTCTGCAACTCGACTCCATGAAGTCGGAATCGCTAGTAATCGTAGATC
Organism: Dickeya ananatis; assembly: GCF_019464615.1. Lineage (NCBI taxonomy): Bacteria > Pseudomonadati > Pseudomonadota > Gammaproteobacteria > Enterobacterales > Pectobacteriaceae > Dickeya > Dickeya ananatis. The sequence goes on from NZ_CP040816.1 coordinate 482,111, forward strand.
AGAATGCTACGGTGAATACGTTCCCGGGCCTTGTACACACCGCCCGTCACACCATGGGAGTGGGTTGCAAAAGAAGTAGGTAGCTTAACCTTCGGGAGGGCGCTTACCACTTTGTGATTCATGACTGGGGTGAAGTCGTAACAAGGTAACCGTAGGGGAACCTGCGGTTGGATCACCTCCTTACCGAGTAGAAGTGCCTGCGTGGTGTCCACACAGATTGTCTGATGAAGAAGATGAGCAGTAAAACCTTATAGGCTTGTAGCTCAGGTGGTTAGAGCGCACCCCTGATAAGGGTGAGGTCGGTGGTTCAAGTCCACTCAGGCCTACCAGATTTCTCCTGATACTGCGTTGTGACATCCTCGCATGCTGATGTATGCGTCGTTATTCCACGCCTTGTCTCAGAAAAAATGGCGGGTAAAGGTTTACGTGTTGCATTCTATGGGGCTATAGCTCAGCTGGGAGAGCGCCTGCTTTGCACGCAGGAGGTCTGCGGTTCGATCCCGCATAGCTCCACCATTTATGAATGACTTCAGAGTGTACTGGCAACAGTATGCTGCGAAGTATTCTGCTCTTTAACAATCCGGAACAAGCTGAAAAATTGAAACGACAGCATGTGAGTGAGAATTCATGTGTTGTTCGAGTCTCTCAAAATACTCGCATCCCGAGACACTTTCGGGTTGTGAGGTTAAGCGACTAAGCGTACACGGTGGATGCCTAGGCAGTCAGAGGCGATGAAGGGCGTGCTAATCTGCGAAAAGCGTCGGCAAGGTGATATGAACCGTTATACCCGACGATACCCGAATGGGGAAACCCAGTGTGATTCGTCACACTATCATTAACTGAATCCATAGGTTAATGAGGCGAACCGGGGGAACTGAAACATCTCAGTACCCCGAGGAAAAGAAATCAACCGAGATTCCCCCAGTAGCGGCGAGCGAACGGGGAGGAGCCCAGAACCTGAATCGGCTTGTGTGTCAGTGGAAGCGTCTGGAAAGGCGCACGGTACAGGGTGACAGTCCCGTACACGAAGATGCACAGGTCGTGAGTTCGATGAGTAGGGCGGGACACGTGGTATCCTGTCTGAACATGGGGGGACCATCCTCCAAGGCTAAATACTCCTGACTGACCGATAGTGAACCAGTACCGTGAGGGAAAGGCGAAAAGAACCCCGGCGAGGGGAGTGAAATAGAACCTGAAACCGTGTACGTACAAGCAGTGGGAGCACCTTTTAGGTGTGACTGCGTACCTTTTGTATAATGGGTCAGCGACTTATATTCTGTAGCAAGGTTAACCGAATAGGGGAGCCGCAGGGAAACCGAGTCTTAACTGGGCGTCTAGTTGCAGGGTATAGACCCGAAACCCGGTGATCTAGCCATGGGCAGGTTGAAGGTTGGGTAACACTAACTGGAGGACCGAACCGACTAATGTTGAAAAATTAGCGGATGACTTGTGGCTGGGGGTGAAAGGCCAATCAAACCGGGAGATAGCTGGTTCTCCCCGAAAGCTATTTAGGTAGCGCCTCGTGAACTCATCTTCGGGGGTAGAGCACTGTTTCGGCTAGGGGGCCATCCCGGCTTACCAACCCGATGCAAACTGCGAATACCGAAGAATGTTATCACGGGAGACACACGGCGGGTGCTAACGTCCGTCGTGAAGAGGGAAACAACCCAGACCGCCAGCTAAGGTCCCAAAGTCATGGTTAAGTGGGAAACGATGTGGGAAGGCCCAGACAGCCAGGATGTTGGCTTAGAAGCAGCCATCATTTAAAGAAAGCGTAATAGCTCACTGGTCGAGTCGGCCTGCGCGGAAGATGTAACGGGGCTAAAACCATGCACCGAAGCTGCGGCAGCGACACTATGTGTTGTTGGGTAGGGGAGCGTTCTGTAAGCCGGTGAAGGTGGCCTGTGAGGGCTGCTGGAGGTATCAGAAGTGCGAATGCTGACATAAGTAACGATAATGCGGGTGAAAAACCCGCACGCCGGAAGACCAAGGGTTCCTGTCCAACGTTAATCGGGGCAGGGTGAGTCGACCCCTAAGGCGAGGCTGAAAAGCGTAGTCGATGGGAAACAGGTTAATATTCCTGTACTTGGTGTTACTGCGAAGGGGGGACGGAGAAGGCTATGTCATCCGGGCGACGGTTGTCCCGGTTTAAGCGTGCAGGTGGGTGGACCAGGCAAATCCGGTCTGCTGTCAACACTGAGGCGTGATGACGAGGCACTACGGTGCTGAAGTGACAGATGCCCTGCTTCCAGGAAAAGCCTCTAAGCATCAGGTAACATTGAATCGTACCCCAAACCGACACAGGTGGTCAGGTAGAGAATACTCAGGCGCTTGAGAGAACTCGGGTGAAGGAACTAGGCAAAATGGTGCCGTAACTTCGGGAGAAGGCACGCTCCTGCTGGTGAAGTCCCTTGCGGATGGAGCTGACGGGAGTCGCAGATACCAGCTGGCTGCAACTGTTTAATAAAAACACAGCACTGTGCAAACACGAAAGTGGACGTATACGGTGTGACGCCTGCCCGGTGCCGGAAGGTTAATTGATGGGGTTATCCGTAAGGAGAAGCTCTTGATCGAAGCCCCGGTAAACGGCGGCCGTAACTATAACGGTCCTAAGGTAGCGAAATTCCTTGTCGGGTAAGTTCCGACCTGCACGAATGGCGTAATGATGGCCAGGCTGTCTCCACCCGAGACTCAGTGAAATTGAACTCGCTGTGAAGATGCAGTGTACCCGCGGCAAGACGGAAAGACCCCGTGAACCTTTACTATAGCTTGACACTGAACCTTGAGCCTTGATGTGTAGGATAGGTGGGAGGCTTTGAAGTGTGGACGCCAGTCTGCATGGAGCCAACCTTGAAATACCACCCTTTAATGTTTGATGTTCTAACCTGGGCCCGTCATCCGGGCCGGGGACAGTGTCTGGTGGGTAGTTTGACTGGGGCGGTCTCCTCCCAAAGAGTAACGGAGGAGCACGAAGGTTAGCTAATCCTGGTCGGACATCAGGAGGTTAGTGCAAAGGCATAAGCTAGCTTGACTGCGAGAGTGACGGCTCGAGCAGGTGCGAAAGCAGGTCTTAGTGATCCGGTGGTTCTGAATGGAAGGGCCATCGCTCAACGGATAAAAGGTACTCCGGGGATAACAGGCTGATACCGCCCAAGAGTTCATATCGACGGCGGTGTTTGGCACCTCGATGTCGGCTCATCACATCCTGGGGCTGAAGTAGGTCCCAAGGGTATGGCTGTTCGCCATTTAAAGTGGTACGCGAGCTGGGTTTAGAACGTCGTGAGACAGTTCGGTCCCTATCTGCCGTGGGCGTTGGAAGATTGAGGGGGGTTGCTCCTAGTACGAGAGGACCGGAGTGAACGCACCGCTGGTGTTCGGGTTGTCATGCCAATGGCACTGCCCGGTAGCTACGTGCGGAAGAGATAACCGCTGAAAGCATCTAAGCGGGAAACTTGCCCCGAGATGAGTCTTCCCTGGGAACTTGATTCCCCGGAAGGGACGTTCGAGACGAGGACGTTGATAGGCTGGGTGTGTAAGCGTAGTGATACGTTGAGCTAACCAGTACTAATGACCCGAGAGGCTTAACCTTACAACACCGAAGGTGTTTTGGTGAGAGAGACGGAATTTTTAGCTTGTTCGAGGATTGGATGTCGTGGTGTAGCGATACACGGCGACATGAAGAATCAGGACGTTGAAAGACGTCAAAAGAATTTGCCTGGCGGCGAGAGCGCGGTGGTCCCACCTGACCCCATGCCGAACTCAGAAGTGAAACGCCGTAGCGCCGATGGTAGTGTGGGGTCTCCCCATGCGAGAGTAGGGAACTGCCAGGCATCAAATTTTGTGTGCTGATATGGCTCAGTTGGTAGAGCGCACCCTTGGTAAGGGTGAGGTCCCCAGTTCGACTCTGGGTATCAGCACCAGTTGTTTTAAGTTACGTTCGGCAAACTGAATAAAAGAATTTGTCTGGCGGCGAGAGCGCGGTGGTCCCACCTGACCCCATGCCGAACTCAGAAGTGAAACGCCGTAGCGCCGATGGTAGTGTGGGGTCTCCCCATGCGAGAGTAGGGAACTGCCAGACATCAAACAAAACAAAAGGCCCGTTCGAAAGAGCGGGCCTTTTGTTTTGTTCGTTATTTGTCGTCTGTTGTTTGTCGACTTTCGTTCCCGAAAGCAAGATCCATGGATCGGTATTTTATGGATCCTTTTCGTTTACTCTCTATGTCTCGCGTATTTAGCCCGCTTCAGCCATGTAGTTTTACTTCTATTGGATATAACGATCACACCCTGTTTTCGGCTTAAACAATTACATGAGCTGATTAGTCTTTGCCTGAATCCTCAAGCCTGTTTTATTGTGTCTGCTATATATAAAAGAATAATGAAATAACAGACAGAAAGGGTGAATCATACATGGTGAATACAATAAAGCCACAGGATGGAATAATGGTCAGTAGCACGCGTCAACGCATTTGGGCAATTGTCGGCGCATCCTCGGGTAATTTGGTTGAGTGGTTTGATTTTTACGTCTATTCGTTTTGTTCTCTTTATTTTGCCCATATCTTCTTTCCAACCGGTAATACGACTACGCAGCTGTTACAAACTGCTGGTGTCTTTGCCGCCGGATTTCTGATGCGTCCCATCGGTGGTTGGTTGTTTGGCTACATCGCTGATAAATACGGTCGCAAAAAATCGATGTTGATATCGGTGTGCATGATGTGTCTGGGATCGTTGGTGATTGCCTGCTTACCCGGTTATGCCACGATTGGGGTGTGGGCACCATTATTACTGCTGGTAGCGCGTTTATTTCAAGGGCTATCCGTGGGGGGCGAATACGGGACCAGCGCGACTTACATGAGTGAAGTGGCACTGGAAGGGCGTAAGGGATTTTATGCATCTTTCCAGTATGTCACGCTGATTGGTGGCCAATTGCTGGCGTTACTGGTGGTGGTTATCCTGCAACATCTGCTTTCTGATGTGGAGTTGCGCGCATGGGGATGGCGTATCCCCTTTGCTCTGGGAGCGGCGTTGGCGGTGGTGGCACTGTTTTTGCGTCGTTCACTCAATGAAACATCAAATAGCGAAACCCGTGCACGTAAAGATGCCGGATCGCTGCGTGGGCTGTGGCACAACCGCAAGGCGTTTATCATGGTGCTGGGGTTTACTGCGGGCGGTTCGCTGAGCTTTTATACCTACACGACTTACATGCAGAAATATCTGGTGAATACCGCCGGAATGAATGCCAAATCGGCCAGCGGATTGATGACACTGGCGCTGTTTGTCTTCATGTTACTGCAACCGTTGTTCGGTGCACTATCTGATAAAATTGGTCGCCGTAGTTCCATGCTGTTTTTTGGGGCGCTATCAGCATTGTTGACGGTACCGATTCTGTCTACTTTGCAGGGGGTGACCAACCCGGTTATCGCCTTCTCTCTGGTTATGCTGGCGTTGGTGATAGTGAGCTTTTACACCTCTATCAGTGGTATTTTAAAGGCGGAAATGTTTCCTCCGGAGGTCAGGGCGCTGGGTGTCGGGTTATCTTACGCCGTAGCGAATGCCTTATTTGGCGGTTCTGCTGAGTATGTCGCTTTATCGTTGAAGTCGCTGGGGACGGAGGAGTCCTTCTTTTGGTATGTATCATTAATGGGGGCATTGGCGTTTCTGGTGTCGCTGGGATTACACCATAAAGGTAAAGGCGAAAAGCTCTCATGATGTGCCAGCGTCGATAAACAGTAGCCGACGGCAGTGTCGGCTATGCTCCGGCCGGAATGTTTATGACCCTTAGCAGTTTCAGTCAGACGAAAGCAAATTAAACGGATACATGCAGCGCCATTCCGGAGCGGTGAATGCCTCGGAATGGCGCGAAGGGTTACAGAATTCGACTAATCAGGCGGTCAATACGGATTCGGCGCAGGCGACGGATGAGTTTGCGCACTTTTACCGGATATTGTGCAATGCTCTGCAACTGCTGGTAGTGCGTGATGACCTGGGTATGCGCGCGAATGCATTCCAGCTCCTGCTGACGCTGAGCTTGCAACACCTGTTCCGGGTCATGAATCAGGATGGCGTTTTCCAGATCCAACCGCCAGGCTCGAGGATTGAGGTTATTGCCCGTCAGTAATTGCCAATGATCATCTACCCACATGCCTTTAAGGTGGAAACTGTTGTCACCATCCTTCCATAGGCGAACCACTAACTGGTTGCTGTCGATATATTTCTGCAGACGGCTCAGAAAGCGACGCAGGTTGATTTCATACAGGTAAGGTAGCGCACCGATAATCCGAAACGGTTGGTCTTCCGGGATGAAAAAGTCGTTTGCCGTTTTATCGCCAATAATAATCTCAATCTGTTTGCCGTCACGTAGCAGGCGAATAATGTTGCGCACCAGCAAGGCAGGTAGATTGAAATACGGCGTACACATCACCAGACGCTGATCGGTGCAGTACATTAAATGGTGGATGGTCTGATTCAGTGGACTCTGTTTACCCAGCCCAACCAGCGGCGTGACCGTCAACCGATTGTTGTTGTCACCGACACCCGGTAGCAGATACGTTGCTGAACGCAGCGACTGACGGAACTGACGGATATCATTTTTGATGTCGATGGTTTTGGGTCGGGAAGGGTTGTCCAGCCGTTGTACGGCAGATGACACCAGCAGGTCTTGTACATAACGCGCCATGACATCAGCCAGCACCGGATTATGAATCAGCTGATAGCGGTCATACCGGTACTTTTCATGCTGATGGAGATAGACATCATTCAGACTGGCACCGCTATAGAGTACGGTGTCATCGATAATAAACCCTTTCAGGTGCAAGACACCCAACGCCTCACGGGTATTGACCGGAATGCCATAAATCGGGAAAGCGGCGTCATCGTATCGCTGCGCCATCTCGTAGTACCAATCGGCGTTTGTGCTATCTGCCGCGACCCCGATACGACCGCGTTGTGCACGATGCCAGTCAACCAGTACGTTGATCTCCAGTTCCGGGCATTGACGTTTGGCCTGATAGAGTGCAGACAAAATACCTTCGCCGCCATCATCGTGTTCCAGATACAAGGCCACCAGATAGATGCGTTTCCTGGCCTGCAGAATCAGCTCTGTCAGCGTGGTACGGAAATGCGCCGGGCTGTGAAGCGTCTGGACGTCATCGGCAGACTGAGGAATTTTAGGCAATTGTGCAAGGTGTTGTTGATATTTAGTCCGCTTTAATTTTGACAACATCACAGTGCGATTCTTCTCTCATCGTGGGATGACCACATGGTCATGAAATACATGTTAAGGCATAGCCGAATCGGGCGATGATACCACTACTTGGCAGGCGTGTGAGCAAGTTTTACTGCCGGTAGCGAGATCTCAGCCACATCTACGCACGGGGTTATGGCTGCACAGGCGTACCCAACGGCAGTTCCAGTGTGACAATGCCGTCCTCCAGTTGTACGTCAACGTTAAAGCCCAGTTTCTTCGCCAGCGAGACCATTCCCTGATTATTCGGCATCGTAATCCCGCTAAGGCGATTGAGTCCGTGGAGGCTGGCGTAGTGAATCAATTTCTCCAGCAGCTTTCTGCCTAACCCCAGTCCTTTCAGATCAGAACGCACCAGTACCGCGAATTCTGCGCTGATATTGTCAGGGTCGGCAATCGCGCGGGTGACCCCGATAATTTCCGGCTCACCGGTGATATCAGCCCGGACAGCAATGAACGCCATTTCACGGTCGTAGTCAATCTGGGTCATATTGGCTAAATCTTCATGGGTAAATTCATTGATTTCACTGAAATAGCGGTAGTACAGATCTTCACGCGTCACTTTGCCGATAAAATGGGCTAGCAACGGTTCGTCTTCAGGCAGAATAGGGCGGAACAGGCAGGATGAGCCATCCTTGAGCAAAACGGTCTCTTCCAGTTCCTGCGGATACGGACGAATCGATAAGCGCGATTGTGGGTCGCCGCTAAAGGGAGCCAAATGTAAGGTCACATCCAGCAACGTAAACTCCTCGCCGGAAGCCAGCAGTGGGTGAATATCCAGACGCACAATCTCTGGGCAATCCAGAATCAGGTTGGAAACCTGCACCAGTAACCGGCTAAAAGCCGCAATATCCAACGGCTTGAGGGCATTTTGGCTACGGATCTTACCGCTTTTTAATGCCTGAACAATCAGGTAGCGCGCCAGTGCCATGTTCAGCGGCGGCAAGGCTACTGCTGCCTGTGTTTCCCGGTTCCATTCCGTACCGCCTTCTCCCAGCATAATGATCGGGCCGAAGATAGCATCCTGTTCGACGGCGATGCGTAGCTCCAGCGCACCGGTACGATTAGCCATGCCCTGCACCAGCAAACCGTGAACGCGTGCCTGTGGGTTGGTATGCCTGACCCGTTCCAGCATCGCTTCTGCCGCCAGTTGTACCTCCTGGGCATTTTGCAGATACAGCATAACGCCCTGAATTTCCGACTTGTGGGGAATATCTGGCGAGCGCAGTTTAAGCGCCACGGGATAGCCAATTTTTTCCGCGATGTACACCGCCTCGGTGCTATCGCTGGCAATCCATGTCGGCAGCGTATTCAGGCCGTAGGCCTGCAGAATCGGCTGTACTTCATGGGTATCGAGCCGGGTGGCGCCTTCCAGCAATGCCTGACTGATCAACTGGTGAGCCTGTGCGGTATTGGCGGTGAGGTCGGAAGGCAGCGCCGGGGTTTCTTTTAGCTGCTTCTGGTTGCGGCGGTATTCAACGATATGCATGAATGCCGTGACTGAACCTTCCGGCGTTCTATAAGTCGGGATTCCCGCCTCATTGAACAACCGACGCGCTTCTTGCGAGGAGAACTCGCCGCACCAGTTGGTCAGTAATGTAATACGCTTGCCGCGTGGGTGTTGCTGCAACAACTGAATCAGGCTTTCCGCGCTTTCCGTCCCGGGAGCAGCAGCGCTGGGGGCGTGAATGATCAGCAGCGCATCATAATCGTCGCTATCGAGTAGTGCCGACAGCGTGGCCTGATAGCGTTGCGGCGTCGCGTCATCGCGCAAATCGAGCGGATTGCCGATAGCGACATCGTCAGGCAATACGGCGCGTAACGCCTGTTGCGTTGCTTCACTCAGTTTTGCCAGTTTGCCCTGGCGTGCAATCAACTGATCCAGCGCCTGGGCGGCAGGGGAAGCGCCATTGCTGACAATCAGCAAGCGCTCACCACGCAACGGGCGCAAGTGACTGAGGGTTTCCACTGCCGAAAACAGTTCGTGGGTGTCTTGCACCCGTAGCAGCCCGGCACGCTGGATAGCGGCGTCATAGGCGGCATCCAGCCCATGCTGACCGTCATACAGCAGTTGCTGCGCCTGTTGGCTGCGACCACTTTTGATAACCAGAATCGGTTTATTACGAGAAGCACTGCGTGCGGCAGAAAGAAAACGTCGGGCGTCGCTGATGTGCTCCAGATGCAGCAAAATGGCGCTAGTTTTACCGTCTCGCGCCAGAAAATCCAGCAGGTCATCAACGTCAATATCCAGGCTGTCACCCAGCGCGATAAAGTAAGAGAAGCCAATGCCGCGTTGTTGTGCCCAGTCCAGTATGGTATTGGAGACCGCCGCCGACTGGGAAATAAACGCCAGTTTGCCTTTTAAAATCGGTACTGGTGAAAAGCTGGCGTTAAGCCCCTGCCAGGGGGCTAACAGCCCGAGGCTATTCGGGCCTAACAGGCGCATCGCGTAGCGGGCGGCACAGCTTTTCAACTCGGTGAATTGCGATGGCGGAGCGGAAAGCACGATGACGGTTTTACAGCCTCGTTGTCCCAACGCCTCCAGCAGCGATAGATTACGATCAGCACGTGTGCAGATAACCGCAAGGTCAGGCGTCATTGGCAGGCTGGCGACGTCGCGGTATGCCAGAACACCACACACTGCCTTGTATTTAGGCGTGACCGGCAGCACCGGCCCGTTGAATCCGCCATCAAGCAGATTGCGCATCATCAGAAAACCCGCCCGTCCTGGTTTTTCCGATGCCCCGAGCACCGCGATTGAACGCGGTCGCAGCAGTGCTTCTAATCCACGCTGGCTCATCAGTTACTCCTGTTGGAATACACCTGATTGATCTTAAACGTCAGTTGCCGATTTTGCTGTGACAGTAGATGAAATTTTCTTTTTCGCATGATGGGCTTTGCCTGCCAGATAGTGGCGGCGAAAACGATCAAAATGCGCGCCCAGCGCGTTGGCAGCATCGTGGTCACCAGCCTGATGCAACAAGGCGATGGCGATTTCCGCTGTGCAGTGCTGTCCGGCGCTACTGGCTTCCCGCAGTTGATAACAGGATAATGCGTCCACACTGAGCGACAGGATTGGTAATGAATCGAGGTACGGGCTTTTGCGGAACATTTTGCGCGCTTCCGGCCAGGTGCCGTCGAGCATCACAAACAACGGTGGTTTGCCACTGTCGGGTAACTGATGACAAACCTGACGCCCTTCTTCGTCGGCGTCAGCCAGAAATACCAGCCAGGGTTGATAGTCTGGGGTTTGCAGTGCATCAAGCAAGGCCGGGTCAGGTTCGGTACGAGACCACAAAAAGGCATCTGTTTGCGGCAGAATGTCGGCAATCAGACGACCGGTATTACTGGGTTTTAGCGGTTCAGTATCGAACATGACCAGACAGAAACGGCTGCGAGCGGTGCTGGGTGAGAGGGTATCGCACAGACAGTGAATTTCCGGCAGCAGACAGCGCTGACAGCGCGTCACGCGGCAACCGCGGGCGCGAAACGGGCGCGTGGAGAGAGCAAGGCGTTGCTGGCGCAGACGCAGAACAGCGTTACCGGTCATGATTTTCCGTTAAAAAGCGTCATTCTAAACGACCGGGCTGCTGACCTAAAGCCCCGTGTGGCAAACGGGGCCTGGTGTTGGTAATGATGCGGGTCAAGGCGTACTTAGAGCGATTCGTTAAGCCAGCTCTCAAAAGGGGCTTTAGGCATCGCGCCGTTAAGCATATCGATCATTTTCCCTTGCTTGAAGAGCATGATAGTCGGGATACTGCGGATACGAAAACGGGCACTCAGAGCCGGTTCTGCCTCGGTGTTCACTTTCACAAAGCGGATCTTGTCGGCATTTTCGTCGGCGACGCTTTCAAATACGGGTGCAAAGTTGACGCACGGGCCGCACCAGGGTGCCCAGAAGTCCACCACCACCGGCAGATCGTCCTGCAGTAATTTATCCAGCGTCTTTTCCGTGGCGTTAATCACCTCCCCATTAAACAGGGGATGACCGCAACGACCGCATTTGGCGCTCTGGTTTTCATTAATACGTTCTTCTGGCAGTCGATTAGTGGCGTTGCAGAATGCACATACCGTATTCATAAACGGGCCTCTGATAGAAAAAGGGCTGTAATCAAGTGTATTGTTGATGAAGATGCGTCCATCTGGTGCAAAAGGATCAACAACTGTGATGCGAAAACAGGATAAGTATGGATAGCCTGTTGAACACCAACAAGGCGTTTTACCCAATAGTTACAATAGTTAGTGACTTTTATGATCGGGCTGGTGGCTAACCCGGTGTACATAGGGTAATCTTCGCGCCCAGCGCGTAGGTGGAGAAGATCATGAGCGATACATTGAGTGGAAAGGGCGGCAAAGTCCGTGTCATGTACGTCCGTAGCGAGGATGGCGACGAGAAAAGCAAGCCAAAACGGACATCGGATAAGCGTCGTGGTGACGGGGATAGCCATCGTAGCGACAGCAACCGTGGCGCTCGTAAAGGGCGTGATGGTGCGCCGCGTAGTGGGCGCGATCGGGATAATAAAGACAGCGCCGGGCGTGGCGGAAAATGGCGCGGTGAGTCAGCAGGGCGTGAGCGTCCTGTTCGCAGTGAATCGCCGGAATATGCTGATTCTCCCTGGAAAACGGTATCGCGTGCGCCAGGAGAGACACCGGATCACGGCGGAATTAGCGGCAAGAGCCAGGTCGACCCAGAGCAGATCCGCCGTCAGCGTGCGGAAGAAACCCGGGTTTACGGAGAAAATGCCTGTCAGGCTCTGTTCTTGAGCCGTCCGGAAGCCATTGTTCGTGGCTGGTTTTTGCAGGAAGTCACACCGCGTTTTCGTGATGCATTGCGCTGGATGGCGGCTAACCGCAAGGCTTATCACGTGGTGGAAGACGAAGAGCTTGTTCGTGCATCTGGTACGGAACATCACGGCGGCGTGTGTTTTCTGATCAAGAAACGCCGTGGTTTGGATGTCACGGCTTACCTGCGTGAGGCGGGGGAAACTGACTGTGTGCTGGCGCTGGAAGATGTGGGTAATCCACATAATCTGGGCGGGATCATGCGTAGTTGTGCGCACTTTGGTGTGAAAGGCGTTCTGGTCAATGATGCATCGCAGTTGGAATCGGGTGCTGCGGTGCGTACTGCAGAAGGCGGTGCTGAGCACGTGAAAGCAATCAGTGCCGAGGGTCTGGTTGATGCGCTGGCGCAGTTCCGTGCTGCGGGTTACACCATCGTGACGACGTCCAGCCATAAGGGCACAACCTTATCGAAAGTCTCGCTGCCCGCAAAGACGGTGATCGTGCTGGGTCAGGAAGGCGATGGCTTGTCAGACAGTGCCTGGCAGCAGGGCGATGTCAAAGTGTCGATTAATGGCACCGGCAATGTGGAAAGCCTGAATATCTCGGTTGCTACCGGGATCCTGCTGGCAGAATGGTGGCGGCAGCATCACGGTTAAGTGATGTTCGGTTCGCCGATTGAGTGAATAAAAAAAGGTGGCCTGGCCACCTTTTTTTATTCCGGTTTTTATTCCGTTTTTGATTCAGTGTCGTGTGGCATGCGATCAGTGCGCGCCACCTGCCGAGTGGCTGCCAAATGGAGGTTTGGTAAACCAGACCAGCACGATTAGCGCGACAAATACTCCCGCCGACAGCCAGAAGATTTCGTTGGCGCTAATAATCAGTCCCTGTGCGGTAATCTGCTGGGCCAGATAGCTGGACACCTGCTGTTGGCTCATCCCCATCGCTTCCAGCTGTTGGTAGGTTTGCTGTGCCAGTGGATTGTAGGGATTGATCGCTTCCGTCAGCTGTGCGTGATGCAATGCTTCCCGACGTTCCCACAATGTGGTGGTGATCGATGTACCAATAGAGCCAGCCAGCGTACGGGCGAAGTTTGACAGGCTGGATGCGGCCGCCATACGTTCCGGCGGCAGGCCGGAGAGCGTGATGGTGGTTAACGGCATAAAGAAGCAGGCGACGGCAAATCCTTGTACGAACTGCGGCCAGGCGGAAGCACCGAAATCCATGGCGGGTTCGAAGGTGTAAGCCCGCCAGTAGAAACAGATCGCATACATGATGAAGCTGAACGTCACCAGACGACGCATATCCAGCTTATGCATGAATTTGCCGATGATCGGCGAAAGGATGACTGGCATCAGCCCCACGGGGGCGGAAGCCAGCCCGGCCCAGGTGGCGGTATAGCCAAACACCTCTTGTAATAACTGCGGTAACAGTACAATGGCACCGAAATAGAGCATGAATGCCAGACTGGTACACAGGCACCCGAGAGTGAAGTTCCGCATTTTAAACAACGACAGGTCGACCACCGGATGTTCGTCGGTGAGTTCCCACACGATCAGTATCGTTAGCGATACGACGGCAACAACCGTCAACGTCACGATTTCTGTCGAGTTAAACCAGTCCAGTTCTTTTCCTCGGTCCAGCAGCATCTGCAGGCTGCCGATACCGGCTGCCAGTAAAACCAACCCGACCGTATCAATCGGGCGGATCTCGGTTTGGGTCTCTCGCCCGCGCAAGATCTGCAGGGTAATCAACACGACGATAATACCCAGCGGTACGTTGATAAAGAAGATCCACCCCCAGTGGTAGTTATCACTGATCCAGCCGCCAAGGATCGGGCCGAAGATCGGAGCAACAACCACCGTCATTGACCACATGGCCAGTGCGATACCCCGTTTGGCCTGCGGGTAGTTGTTCAGCAACAGGCTTTGGGACAATGGAATAATTGGACCGGCGACCAGCCCCTGAAGCATACGACAGACGATCAACATTTCGAGGCTGGTGGATATGCCACACAGCCAGGAGGCTAATGTAAACAGGGCGGTGGCCCAGACGAACAAGCGCACCTCGCCGAATCGCTTTGCCAACCAACCGGTGATCGGAATGGAAATGGCGTTGGCGACCCCGAAAGACGTGATGACCCAGGTGCCCTGTGAGTTAGACGCCCCCAAATTCCCGGCGATAGTCGGGATAGCGACGTTGGCAATCGTTGAATCCAGCACCTGCATGAACGTTGCCAGCGACAGGGCGAACGTCATCAGAGCCAGCGTCATGCCCTCAAGCGGTTTTCTTGTCACGCTGCTCTCCTTCTGAGGTTAGCCCGCGTTAGCACTGATGATCTGATCGATCATCTGGTTGACTGGCGTCAGGTCGAGATCCAGTGCGTCACTCTGGTAGGCCGGTGTTGTACGGCTTGCGTCGGAAAGCACTCTACCATCGGTATTCGCGGTATCCACACTCACCAACGTCGACAAACCAATGCGCAGCGGATTATCAGCCAGCTGTTTCGGGTCTAACTCGATCCGGACCGGCAAACGCTGTACGACCTTGATCCAGTTACCGGTGGCATTCTGGGCAGGCAGCAGCGAGAACGCACTACCGGTTCCCATATCCAGACCGACCACCTTGCCTTTGTACACCACGCTATCACCGTAAAGGTCACTGGTGACGGTTGCAGGCTGGCCGATGCGCATATTGGCTAACTGGGTTTCCTTAAAGTTAGCGTCAACCCACAGTGGTGCTGCCGGTACGACTGCCATCAGGGCCGATGACGGGGTAATGCGGGCACCCAACTGCACGCTGCGACGAGACACGTAGCCATCAACAGGACTGACGATATGCGTGCGTTTCAGCGCCAGCCAGGCGTTACGCAAGTCGGTCGCAGCTTGTGCGATAGCCGGTTGCTGCTCCAACGACGTGTTAAGTACCAGCGCCTGGGCGGCGGCATATTGCTGTTTAGTGGCTTCCAGTGAGGCTTTGGCGCTGGCGACCTGATCGCGGGCATGTTGCAAATCTTCCCGTCCGATAGCATTCGCCCGCCCCAGCACTTCACGGCGGTTCAAGTCACTGATGGCTTGATCCAGCGTAATCTGTTGCAACTCGATATTGGCTTTATACTGACGGACGTTGATCATCTGCTGATGAACCTGACGCACGCTGTTCGCCAGCGTAGTCTGAGCACGCTCAAAGGCTTGCTCGGAATCGGTTGGGTCAAGTTCAATCAGCACATCACCTTTTTTAACGAAGTCAGTGTTGTCGACGTTGACTCGAGTGACGCTGCCGTTGACCTGCGACATAATTTGGACCTGGTTGCCGGCGACATAGGCGTCATCGGTTTCCTGATGGTGCCGTAATACCAGATACCAATAAGCGAACCACACACAACCAATAAAGAAAAACAGGATCATCAGCAGGGTGAGAATTCCTTTACGCGTTTTTCCGGGCTCTGATGGCACTGTAGGTGGACTCTGCTTTTCCACGTTGGCACTCATAATTCTCTCCTAGTTAAATTTCTTTTTTTCGGCCTTTCGTGGCCTTTGATTGCCGTTCATGGCGGTATTATTGCGATGGCGATTTTTTTTGAAACGTACGACACCATCTGCAAACCCTGGGGGTTTGCATAGCAACGATGATGATGGTCTCTGTCAGGAATAGCGACGGAGGTTAGAAACCGTCCTGCTCCATTTCGTCAAGACGCAGTAACAACTTACGCATCAGCACTTCCAACTGATCTCTCTCACTGTCTTCAAGGGCAGAGCAGAGCGTATGCAGGTTGCGGTGCTGAGGCGGCAGCAATTCGTCCAGAAAGGTTTTGCCTTTCTCGGTCATGTACAGGTACAGACACCGGCGATCACTGTCGCTTTCGCGGCGCTCGATCCAGCCACGTTTTTCCAGTTCATCCGCGATGCGGGTGGCGTTGGTGCGCGAAGATCCTAGCGCAGCACTCAACTCAGAAGGCTGGATACAGTAGTTTTCCTGTGATTCCAGCGTAATCAGCGCCATGAACAGGGTCTCGTTGATGTCCTGCTCTTTCAGCATGTGATTGCGGTGTTCCAGTATTTTAGTTTGCATATGCATAAACAAACGCAGCAGCAAGACCTCCCGGTAAGGGAAATCCGGGCGGCGTGATGCCCGCATACGCAGCATGTCTTCGATTGGAGCGAACGAACTTTCCATAGATGTCAACCTCATTAATCACGACCTGCATAGTAACGAATGTTACTAATTAGGTAAATGCGAGAGACTTGTCGATTAGTGCTTATTTTATCACTGCTCGAACGGTGTGCAGGTGAGGCGGTCTGTCGCCGCCTGATTTTTGCTGATAAAGGGCACGATATGAGCCGGTGATACTCAGGCTATTGTCTGAACCCATTTAAATACGACGCCATAGCATAGCGCACCCAGCAGTGTCGACAGCACAATACTGCGGGTTTTGTAAAAACAAAGTGTTAGCAGGGCAAACCCCACCAGTGTCGGTAGCTGTCTTTCCGGGTACTGCATGATATCCGGCAGGGTGGAAACCACCAACAGGGCACAGATGGAGGCAATACCGATACTGTCGAGCAACAGGGCGGTTTTGCCTCGCTGCAAATGACCTGGAGCCCGGCCAGCACCCAGTCGTAACGGCAGGTACCGGAATAGGAAATTAACGGTTCCCACCAGCAGACCAATCAATAATACTGATGTATTCATGGCGTCTCTTCTTTTGATTGTGCCGGTTGGTACAGTGATGCCAGGCATCCGCCGACAATACCGACCAGAATGGCGGCGGGAATAGACGATACCAGTAACCCCAGGCTGGCACCGCCTAGCGCGGTGGCGACTACCAGACTCTGACGACGCCTGAACGACGCAAGCAGGAAGCTCAAAAACAGTGCCGGTAGCATGAAGGATAACGCCGCCTCAACCGCAGGGTATTCGTTTAGCGGGCCGTTGCCGAAGAGGGCACCGAGTATTGTTCCGGCGACCCACGACAACCAGGCGTTTATCGCTACGCCCAGCATCCATGACTCACTCCAGCGCCGGTTATCCCGTGACAATCGTACGGTGGCGGCGGCAAACACTTCGTCGGTGAGTCCAAAGGCCCACCAGATGGTCTTGCCGGTGGGGAGCCGTTGCCGGATGCGATGGCGTAATGACGGGCCGTACAAGACGTGGCGCACGTCCATCGCCATGACAGTCAGTGCCGCTACCCAGATAGACGCCCCCGCACTCAGTAGCGCTGTGATGACAAACTGGCTGGCGCCAGCGTAGATAACGCAGGAAAGAAAAATGGCTTCCAGCGGCGTGAAACCCAGTTTGACCGCGTTCAGACCAAACGCAAACGCGACCGGCACGTAGCCGATGACAATCGGCAGGCTGTCGAACAGGCCTCTGACAAACGAGGCCTCGGTGGCGGTGTGTTCAGGCGTGTGCTCATCAGTCACGGTATTCACAGTATTGAGGTTATCCACGTGTTGAAAGCATAGACTCATTGAAAAATAACATCATTGACGTAAAGCAGCGCCAGCAATGGTTCTGGCTGAACTGTATCTAGCCTGCTTCGGGTAACGATGATTCGTGATGATGGCTGCGCCACCACACCAGTAATCCTAGCAAGCTCAGCAGCCCTCCGGCGCTCGACACCCCCAACCAGCCGAAATGCTGGTAAGCGTAGGCAGAAATAAGCGAACCAAGCGCGCCGCCGATAAAATAGCTGGTCATGTACCCGGCGGTGAGACGGTTACGTGCCTCTGGGTGCATACGGTAAATCACACTCTGATTGGTGACATGGGTTCCCTGAGCCGCCATATCCAGCACCACGATGCCGATGAGCAATGGCACCACGGCCGTGACGCCTGCGGCAATCGGCAACCATGACAGCACCAGCATCAACCAGCCGACGGTGGTGGTGAGCTTAGCTTTGCCTTTATCAACCAGTCGGCCTGCCCGACTGGCGGATAGTGCGCCCGCGGCGCCCGCTAGGCCAAAAAGGCCAATAACGCCTTCGCTATAGTGGTAAGGGGCGGCAGCCAGCAGAAACGCCATGGACGTCCACATGATGCTGAAGTTGGAAAATGAAATCGCACCCAGTATCGCGCGGGTACGCAGTACGCGGGAACGACCGAAGAGCTGGAAGATGGATGCCAGCAGTTGCAGGTAATTCAGATCGGTGGATGAGTGATATTGTGGCAGCAAACGCCACATCAATAGCGCCATCCCCGTCATTAACGCGCTGGCGACCCAATACACTGTACGCCAGTCACCCAGCGAAGCCAGTGCGCCTGCCAGTGTTCTTGCCAGCAGGATCCCCAGCAACAGGCCGCTCATGATAGTCCCAACGACCTTACCCCGGTTTTCCGGTGAGGCCAGTGTCGCTGCCAGCGGCACCAGAATTTGTGCGACCACCGAAAACAGCCCGGTAATAGCGGTGCCTGCCACCATCAGCCATAGCGAGGGCGCAGACGCTGTGATCAGCATTCCGCCTGCGGCCAGCAGTGTCATGATGACAATTAAGCTGCGGCGTTCGAACCGGTCACCCAACGGGACCAGAAACATCAGGCCGCAGGCATAGCCCAGTTGGGCGGCGGTCACAATAAAACCGGCCTGATTGACCGATAAACTAAATGCATGGGCGATAGCATCCAGCAAAGGTTGGGCGTAATAGTTGCTGGCTACCGCCAGGCCGGTGGCGGCGGACATTAATAACGTCATTGCCGGACTCAGGCCGACGGGCTTGGTAGAAGATACAGACATGGGGAGTGTTAACTTGATGTTGCATGAAATAATGGTTCAGTATTGAACAGTCACACCTGAGAATCCAGCAATTTATCTTATAAATTTCCCTGAGAATAATAAGGTGTTTTATCAGCCTTTTTTGAAAGGTCCGATGATGTTTGGCTACCGGGGAAGCGAAAGGTGGCAGAATGGCGAGTGGGGAAGGCGCGCATTGGGGTATGGCGGTAAAAGAACAGAGGATACCGGGGCGGGTATCCTCTGGGCACTCAGCGGGATGACTTACTGCGCGGCAGCGCGGGCCGTATTAATCCAACCGTCAAACTGTGCCTGATGAGCTTTAATCCAGCCGTTGACGTGGCGCTCGATATCTTCCTGAGAGGCTTCACCCTGATGCATCCGCAGGTTTTGGGCGTTAATGTCGGCCAGTGGTAACGTCATGATGGCGAACAGTTTTGCCGCCGCCGGGTTTTTCTGCGCCCACGACTTATTGGCGACAATGCGCATAGTGCTAACGGGGAAACCATAATTCGCGCCGTTAGGCAGCCTGGTATCGGTATCTTTTTGTTTGCCCGGCAACGATGAGAATGGGACCTGCAACCAGACAACATCGCGCCCCGGCACCAGTACGTCGCTCACCCAGTACGGCGTCCAGGTGAAATACAGAATCGGTTTCCCCTGTTTGTAGCGGGCAATGGTGTCGGTGATCAGCGCTGCGTAGTTGCCCTGATTGTGAGTGACGGTTCCACTCAGTCCATAGGCCTGAATCTGGTGATTAATCACGCTTTCGCAGCCCCACCCGGGGTTACAGCCGGTCAGGTCCGCTTTGCCGTCGCCATTGGTGTCGAACAGTTTGGCCAGTTTCGGGTCTTTTAGCTGATCAAGGCGGGTAATGTGGTACTGGTCGGCGGTTTTTTTATCGATCAGATACCCTTGCGCCGCACCTGAAACATAGGTTCCCTGACGGTAGAAGGCGGTGTCGCCTCCGGCAGCTTGATACATGTCGTCGTGCAGTGGTTGCCAGTTGACAGCGGTAAAGGTGGCGTCGCCGTTGGCGATCGAGGTGTAACCGACGCTGTAATCGACTTCACTGGGTTTATCGACGGTATAGCCCAGTTTTCCCAGCGCTTTACTGACCAACAGTGTCTGGAAGGTCTCTTCAGAGAGTGTGCTTTGCACCGGTTTAACGGTGATGCCTTTGCCGGGAAGGTTATCGGCGGCAAACAGGCTGGTACTGAGTACCGTCGTCACGGCAAGCGTTGCCATGCCGGTGACGAAGCGACGTGTACGCATACGGATGGTCCTCATGTGGATAGTCTTCATGTGGATAGTCCTCATGTTGTCATTCAATACGTGGTCTGGTGACGCTCGGGCTCTGATATCAGTGTGTGCGGCGGGTCGATGCCAGCCGCAATGTCAGACGCTATCGTCCGAGTGGAGTCAGGCCCGAGGGGCGATGAAGGGGCGAATCAATAGCCCCAGCGGCCCACGGTGGGACCAGTGGTGGTTGCCGCGACTGCGGGCATCCTGACCCAGAGATTGGGTCAGCCGGTCCAGTATGATGGCCAGTATCACGATGCCGACCCCGCCGATGGATGCCAGCCCCATGTCGAGACGGCCAATGCCGCGCAGTACCATTTGTCCGAGCCCACCGACGGCGATCATCGATGCGATCACCACCATGGAGAGCGCCAGCATCAGTGTCTGGTTGACACCTGCCATGATGGTGGGCATCGCCAGTGGCAACTGGACCTTAAACAGCATTTGGCGCGGGCTGGCGCCGAAGGATTGCGCTGCCTCGACCAAATCGGCCGGGACCTGACGAATACCGAGCAGGGTCAGACGGACAATCGGCGGCAGGGCGAAAATAATGGTGACCACAACGCCAGGCACATTGCCAATGCCAAACAGCATCACTATCGGTACCAGATAAACGAACGCAGGCGTGGTCTGCATCGCATCCAGCAGGGGTCGTACAACACGAGCCGTCCTGTCGCTGTGCGCCAGCCAGATGCCCAGTGGTAACCCGATGATGATGCAGAAGAACAAGGCGGTCAGTACCAGCGCCAGCGTCACCATCGCCTGAGACCAGGCACCAATAGCGCCGATGGCGATGAGTGACAGCAGTGTCACCACACCCATGCCGAAACTGGCGATCTGCCAGGCCAGCAGTGAGAACACCAGAATGGCGATGGGCGCGGGTACACTGGTCAGCAGTTGCTGGAAACCGGTCAAGATCACATCCACCGGTACCCGAATCCCCTGAAACAGCGGGCGAAAATGCAGTACCAGCCAGTCGATACCTTCTGTCACCCAGCGATCGAGCGGGATCCAGGCATGCTGGAATGGGTCCATCAGGTTAATGTGTTCCTGTGCCGGTGCAGGGGTGTTCAGCCAGTCGCCTCCATTCTGATGTACGTCGCTGGCAGCAGGTGGTGGTGCTGTGTTCCAGGGATCGGCGCTGGTGTCCGGTGCAGGGGAATTACCCGCTGATGAAGCGTCTGCTGGCGAGGATGCCGCCGCCCAAGGGTCGGTAGGGGCCGGGTGGCCCGATGTATGTGGCGTGGCCGTATTGGCCACCGCATCGGGTGTTTGGGTTTCTTCCAGCGAATCGTGTGTGGTATCAGCCATTGAGCGTGTTCTCCTTATCCAGTGCCTGCAGCAACATCCCTTTAGAGATAATGCCGAGGTATTCATGGTGTTCACCCACAACCGGTACGGCGCAGGGGGCTTGTGCCACCTGAGATATCAGCTCGTTAAGCGGCATGTCTGCCGGAACCGGCACTGGCGCCGACAGCAATGCCTGCTCCAGTGACAACTGCTCACGCAGTGCCTGTTTGAGTGAATCAATGGAGACTACGCCGATAAATTTGCGGCCTCGCTCCAGCACATAGCCATACTCACGATCCTCCTCTTGCAGGATCTTCAACGCTGATCGCGGACCGACGCCCGGCGTCTTACGGATGATCGTCACCGGACGACGGCGTGCGATGTCTTTGGCGCTGAATACCTGACTGATATCCACGCCTCGAAAGAAGGTGCGTACATAGTCGTTCGCCGGGTTATTGAGAATTTCATCCGGTGTGCCAACCTGAATCACTTCGCCGCTGTGCATGATGGCGATGCGATCGCCGATGCGCATTGCCTCATCCAAATCGTGTGAGATGAACACGATAGTGCGTTGCTGACGGGCCTGTAACTTAATCAGCTCATCTTGCATCTCGGTACGGATCAACGGGTCGAGGGCGGAAAATGCTTCGTCCATCAGCAGGATATCGGGGTCATTCGCCAATGCACGGGCCAGGCCGACGCGCTGACGCATCCCACCGGAGAGTTCGTCCGGATAGGCATTGGCGTAAGCCTCCAGACCGACTTGCTGCAGGGCGTTGTGCGCTTTTTGCTCGCGCTCCTCACGCGGGACCCCGGCGAGATCCAGGCCGAATGCGGTGTTGTCGAGAATATTCAGATGTGGCATCAGTGCGAAAGACTGAAACACCATACTGAGTTTCTTGCGACGTACCGCGCGCAATGCGCTATCTGGCAGGCGGGAAATATCCTCGCCATCGAGCAGCACCTGACCACGAGTGGGTTCAATCAGGCGATTGAGAAGGCGTACCAGGGTGGATTTACCGGAACCGGATAATCCCATGATCACAAAAATCTCGCCTTCTTCAATGGCCAGACTGGCGTCTTTTACGCCAACCGTCAGACCGGTTTTCTCAAATATCTGGTCTTTGTTCATCCCTTGCTCCAGCAGTTTGAATGCCCGCTTGGGATGCTCACCAAATATTTTATACAGATGTCTTATTTCAATTTTAATTGCCATGTAATTAAGGGTTTCCTGTATGGTTTGATTTTCTTATTTCTGCCTCATGGTGAACGAAACTTTTTATACCCTAACCAGAAATGAATGGTATGACAACCCTTTGGTTATACGGCGCGTGATGTCATAGTTCATGATGTCGATATTTTATTGTTAATGTCTTACTGGTTTTTTAGGTTTTATTGCTTTGCGTGGTTGTCTTTTTGGTAATTTAATTATCTATTTAATTCAATGCGTTGTTTGTATTTTGTGTTTGTTTTTACTGGTGTTTTTGTAAGATGAGATTTTATGTTTATAACAATGGTTTTTGTGAGGTTTTTAAAGCGATGAAATGTGTTGATTTAATCATGTTTTCATATTTTGATGAGTGATGCTAATTACGATGAGTAGATTGTGGTTGTAGCCTGTTACCCGCTGATAGTAGAGGGCTGCTGGCGATGAGTTATCAGGAATTTGATGACCATTAATGCCGGGATAATAGTGAGCGGCGTGGCGGAATAGGTGAGGGGAATAATCGGATGATTCTGACTATTTATGAAAGAAATAAGTCATTGGTGGTGGGGGAAATTATCAACGCAATCGTACTCATCAAATAGCGCCTATTGCCGGGCACTACCCGGCAGTAGGCAATCTATGTAGATATCAAAAGAGATATCAAATCACCGTCTGATTTCTGGCCTGTTGTAGCAGATGCAACGTAATGTTGCGCACCTCCGCTTTGCTATCAGCAATATGCTGCGTAAGGCGCTGGCAGGCCTGCTCTGTATCCTGAATGAAGATAGCTTGCAGGATGGCGCTATGTTCCTGATACGTTGCCTGAATACGGTCCTGACGGGTGAAATCCAGCCGACGGATAATGCGAATTTTCTCCGTAACATCACGGTGGACTCGCGCCATTTCACGGTTGCCGACGGCAGCGACCAGTGCCAGATGAAAGGCTTCATCCTGCTGTGAAACCTGTTTGCCGTCTTCCTGTTGCGGTTCGTCTATCCAGTACTGACGCAGAGGTTGGAGCAGCGCAGTACACGCCTCTGACGGCAGCGCACACAGCCGTTGTACGGCTTCGCGTTCCAGTACGATGCGCAGGTCATATAATTCTTCGAAGTACGCGAAGTCGAACGGCTTAACCTGCCAGCCACTGCGGTAGTAAACACGCACAAACCCTTCGGTTTCCAGCCGAAACAACGCCTGACGGATCGGTGTACGGCTGACCGACAGGCGTTCAACCAATTCGTGTTCCGTAAAGCGATCTCCCGGCAGTAACCGGAAATCGAAGATATCCTGTTTCAGCTGTAAATAAACCTGCTCTGCCAATACCAATGGCTTACTTTGGCGACGCGTTGTCTGTGTGTCAGGTGCGGAGAATTGCATGGGGTTTCCTCCCAGTGTCAGGTCGACGAACGCTGAGCGATAAAGGCACGCCAGCCGCCGAATACGGTAATGTCCTCGGCACCGTCCAGCGCCGCGGGTTCACAGATGAACCCCTTGACCTGGCGTCCGTCTGCCAGTGTCAGCGTACCGATACCGAGCGGTGGAGGGATTTCGGCAACGAACTCGCCGAAACGCGCCAGCGGAATATCCCACAGTTCTACCGCAATGGGTTGCCCTTGCCCGGTGTTGACCAGCCCCGGTTTGGGGGGATGGGTATTCGCCAGTGCGTACAGACGGTAGTCGGCGCTGGTGACGGTCTCTTCCACTTTGACGGCATCGCGGGTAGTCAATTGAAAGTTGAGCGGCATCCCTGTTAAGTGAGCGCCCACTACAGCCAGCCGTACATGGTGGGGCGACGGCACCTGTGATGCAGACATTGGCGGCAGAGGGTGACCGGTGGCGCCCAACGGCAGCGCCGTGGCAGATTGCCAGCGCTGACCAAACGCCGCCAGAGCCGCGTCATGCCAGGCCGGTGCAATCAGCGTAATACCGGCGGGCAGGCCGTCTTCACGAAAGGGTGCCGGTAATGCCAGCCCACACAAATCCGCCAGATTGGTGAAGTTGGTGTAGAAACCGAATTGTGAGTTGTAGAGCACGGGTTGCTGTTTCATCTCTTCTTGCGTGCGAATGGTGGGCGTGGTGGGGACCACCAGTGCATCAAACCCATTCAGCGTGCCCGCAATGTGTCGAGCCAGTTCCGCACGCAGGTATTCTGCGGCAAACACCTCACCCGCACTGTAGTCGGAACCTTTAGCGATAATACCGCGTACCACCGGGTCCATGGCTTCTGGCTGCTCATGCAGTAACGCGCCAACCGCCTCGGTGCGCTCTGCTACCCACGGACCTTCATAGAGCTGGCGCGCCAGTTGTGTGAACGGGGTGAAGTCTACCGGCTCCAGCGTCGCGCCCATCGCCTGCAAACCGGATAGCGCTTGTTGAAACGCGTGCTCCGCGTGCTGGTCGCCAAAAAACTCCAGTGGATGCGGTACCGCCAGTCGCAACCGGGCGGAGACATTCGCTGGTGTGGTGCGTGGGTGGTGGCGCGAATACGCGTCATCTTCGTCATAACCGCCCGCCAGTGTGGCGACCAGCCAGGCATCCTGCACGGTTAATGCAAACACTGACACACAATCGTTCAGGCGGCAGGCAGGGACGACCCCACGCGTTGACAGCCAGCCTTTGGTAGGTTTCAGCCCGACGATATTATTGAAACCGGCGGGAACGCGGCCGGAACCTGCGGTGTCGGTACCCAGCGCGAACGGTACCAGCCCGCGAGCGACCGCCGAGGCGGAACCGGAACTGGAGCCACCGCTGACATACTCTGGCTTGATGCTGTTAGGCACCGCGCCAAACGGTGAGCGGGTGCCCACCAACCCGGTAGCGAACTGGTCAAGGTTGGTTTTGCCAACCACGATAGCACCGGCGGCCTTCAGGCGTGCCACCACGGTAGCGTCTTGTGTCGCGGTGTAGGTAAACGCCGGGCAGGCCGCGCTGGTGGGCCAGCCTGCAACATCGATATTGTCCTTGACCGCAAACGGAACGCCATACAGCGGCAGGTGTTTCGCGTCGGGTCGGTCGAGTAGGTCGGTGATTTGCTCGCGGACGCCGGTTTCGTTTGGCAGGTAAATCCACGCCGGGTCTTCGGCTCGCAGTGAGCGCCAGACAGCCAGCAGCGTTTCAGTCACGTCAGAACCGTGCTGGTAGAAATGTTGCCACTGGGGGAGTGTCAGGCCGATATAAGGGGTGTGTGATGTCATCAAGTGCATTCCAGTTTGTATACAAGATGGCGTACAACATTCAAACCTTATGCCAGTTTTTTAACTGTCTGTTTCTTTGAGGTTTATTGCTAAAGGGAGGTGCTGCTGTCTGTGTGACACGCACCATCGTGGTACAACCGAATGCAAGACGAGGGCGAACGTGGGGCAAGCGGCAGGATAAAACACCGGATCGCGATGACGCGTTGCGATCCGGCGCGGTGACTTATTCTTTACCCAGCACTAAACCTGACAGGCTGGACGCTGCTGGCGTGCCGGCTTTTTCCCGGCGAGCCAGATAACGGTAGCTGCCTGCGCCTAAGCCAACGCCGATAAACCAACTGAAATTGGCAACCTCATGCCAGGCGGGCACAAAACTGATCACCAGCCCGATCGCTACCGATGGCAGCAGCGCCAGCACCGCATTCGGGTTAATACCGTTACGGTACCAGTAGCGGCCGTTCGGGGTATCGTTGAACAGCGCATCGACATCGATCTTGCCGCCTTTGATCAGATAAAAGTCAGCCAGCAGAATACCGAACAATGGGCCGATGAATGCCCCCAGTACGTCGAGCGTGTAGTGGATCAGTTCCGGTGAATTGAACAGGTTCCACGGCGTCAGCAGCACCGAGCCGACGGCGGCAATCATTCCACCGGTGCGGAAACTGATGCGCTGTGGCGCACAGTTGGAGAAGTCGAACGCCGGGGAAACGAAGTTGGCGACAATATTGATGCCGATGGTCGCGACAATCATAGTCAGCAGGCCCAATGCGACCGCCACACTGTTGCCGACGCGGCTGACGGTTTCAATCGGGTCGGTAATCATTTGACCGAACAGGGACTGGGTACCGGAGACAATCACCACTGTGACGATGGAGAACAGCAGGAAGTTGAACGGCAGCCCCCAGCGGTTACCGCGGTGGATCTCCTGCATGCTTTTACCGTAGCGGGAGAAGTCACCAAAGTTCAGCAATGGGCCGGAGAAATAGGACACCACCAATGCGGTCGCGGTGATCATCTGCCAGATCTGTTCGCCGCCGCTGAGCGATTTGCTGCTCAGGGTGAAAGAGATATTCTCCAGTCCAGTTTTGTATACAATCCACCCGGCCAGTGCCAGCATGACCACGTAAACCGCCGGACCGGCGACATCGATAAAGCGCTTGATGGCGCTCATGCCGTGCCAGAACACCATGGCCTGCAACAGCCACATCACGCCAAAGCACAGCCAGCCCAGCGTCGACAAGCCCAGCCAGTGATTGGTGGTCAGCGAGGTAAGAGAAGGGGCGAATTTCAGCAACACCAGCATCAACGCATTGGCTGCCAGATAGGTCTGGATACCGTACCAGGCGAAGGCGATCAATCCACGGATGACCGCTGGAATGTTGGCACCGAACACCCCGAAGGACTGACGACAAATCACCGCATAGGGCACGCCACTGAGCTGACTGGGTTTAGCCACTAAATTGGCACACAACTGCACGATACAAATACCGGCCAGTAAACACAGCAGCACCTGCCAACTGGCAAGGCCCAGTGTAAAGAAGCTGGCTGCTACCACGTAGCCGCCCATACTGTGAACATCTGACATCCAGAAGGAAAAGATGTTGTACCAGGACCAGTTCTGCTCGCGTGTCGGCGCCAGGTCTTCGTTGCACAGTCTCGGGCTGTAGTGTGCCGGAGCGCTTCCGGCGGGCGTCATATTTTCTGGCATGGAATCTGCTCCTTTTTTGATGACGATGAAAAATAGAGGTGAATAACCTGTCCTGTGAGGTGTTGCAGGATTTGGGCCAGATCGGTGAATTTTGTATACAATAATTTTATTTTTTGTGTACGATCTGGTGGTGACGTGATGACGGAAGAAGCCAATGAACGATATTTATGGTCTCGGACAAGAGACATTTTTCGAGCAAAAAGATGACGTTATCTATCAGGCGCTGTTAAACGCGATTGTTGAGCATCAATTATTGCCTGGGGCTCGTCTGCCGGAAGAAGCGTTGGCAGACGCGTTTGGGGTGAGCCGTACTGGGATCCGAAAGGTGTTACAGCGTCTGGCAACGGTGCAAATGATCACGCTGTTGCCCAAACGTGGTGCACAGGTAGCGACACCCACGGTAGAAGAAGCGCGTGAGATCTTTCAAACCCGTAGCCTGATGGAGTGCGCTAACCTGCCTGCCGTGCTGGCTCACTGCCAGCCGCCGCACCTGGCGGCGCTGGAGAAACTGATGGAGGCAGAAGAGAAAGCCCATCAGGATCGTAATGGGCCGGAGGCGATCCGCCTGTCGGCCGCTTTTCATATACAGTTGCAGGCGATTTCCGGTAACACTGTGTTGACCGGCATGGTGTCGCAATTAACGCTCCGATCGTCGCTGGTGATCGCCGCGTATGGTGCGCCCTGGCAGCAAGGCTGCCGTTGTCATGATCATCAGGATTTACTGGCACTGTTGCGTAAGGGTGATCTACAGGCGCTGACTGCTGCCATGCAACAGCATTTCGACGACATCGTCGCCAGCCTGCGTTTTGGCGGCGACAGTGTGACTACACCGGATTTTTCACGGCTGTTCAGCCATTTCAAATCGTCCGAACACCCTAACAAGGAGCAGGCCGAATGAGCCGATGCGTGATTCAGGTAATCAACCCTAATACCAGCCTGGCGATGACGGAAACCATCGGTGAAGCGGCACGACGAGTGGCCTCGGCCGGTACTGAGATTCTGGCGGTGTGCCCGTCGCAGGGCGTGCCATCGATTGAAGGGCATTTTGATGAAGCGGTAGCGACGCTGGGTGTGCTGGAACAGGTTCGGCTGGGGCGTGAGCAAGGGGTCAGCGGTCATGTCATCGCCTGTTTCGGCGATCCCGGTCTGCTGGCGGCACGAGAGCTGGCAAGCGCACCGGTGGTGGGGATAGCGGAGGCGGCGATGCATCTGGCAACGCTGGTGGCGACGCGTTTTTCCATTGTCACCACGCTGCCGCGCACGCTCATCATCGCCCGTCATCTGTTGCAGCGTTACGGTTTCGAGCACCACTGCGCCGCGCTGTACGCGATCGATTTGCCGGTGCTGGCACTGGAGGACGGGCAAGGTCTGGCACAACATAAAGTGCGGGAAATGTGTATACAAGCGAAACGGCAGGATGGATCCGGTGCGATAGTGCTGGGTTGTGGCGGCATGGCCGATCTGGCACAGGCGTTGACGCAGGAGTTGGGGATCCCGGTGATCGATGGCGTTGGTGCGGCGGTGAAAATGGTGGAATCGCTGGTTGGACTGGGACTGACCACCAGTAAACACGGCGATCTCGACTACCCACTCGACAAGCCGTTAACCGGCGCATGTGCACCGTTGCGCTAAGCATTGATCATGATAAGTAATGAGCGGCCGTTGCCGTCATCATTATAAGGAAAGAGACTATGACACTTTCTCAGCTCTGGGGTACAGACCCGGACTACCCGCGCGATCTGATTGGTTATGCCGGAAAACCGCCGCATGCCCGCTGGCCCGGACAGGCGCGTATCGCGGTGCAATTTGTTCTGAATTATGAAGAAGGGTCCGAAAATCATGTGCTGCACGGCGATGCCGGTTCCGAGCAATTTCTGTCCGATATTATCGGGGCAGCCAGTTACCCGGCGCGGCATATGTCGATGGATTCGCTCTATGAATACGGTTCTCGTGCCGGTTTTTGGCGTATTCATCAGGAGTTTCAACGCCGTGGTTTGCCGATGACGGTGTTTGGCGTGGCAATGGCGTTGGCGCGAAACCCGGCGGTGGTTGAGGCTATCAAGGCGGCGGACTACGACGTGGTCAGCCACGGCTGGCGTTGGATCCACTACCAGAATATGGATATCGACACCGAACGGGCGCATTTGCAACAGGCTATCGCAGTGCACACCGATTTATTCGGTCAGCCGCCGTTGGGCTGGTATACCGGCCGCGACAGCCCCCACACCCGACAGCTGGTGCTGGAGCAGGGCGGCTTCCTGTACGACAGCGACTATTATGGTGATGATCTGCCGTTTTGGTTGCCGGTGCGGCGCGCCGACGGCGAGGTGAAACCGCATCTGATCGTTCCCTATACGCTGGATGCCAACGACATGCGCTTTGCCTCACCACAGGGTTTTAACAGTGGCGAGCAGTTTTTCAACTACCTGAAGGACAGTTTTGACGTGCTGTATGCCGAAGGGGATGACGCGCCGAAAATGCTGTCGATTGGTATGCACTGTCGTTTGCTGGGGCGACCGGGACGCTTTCGGGCGTTGCAACGCTTCCTTGATTATATCCAACAGCATGAGCGGGTGTGGGTCTGTCGCCGTCAGGATATCGCCGAGCACTGGTATCGGGTCCACCCTTATCAGGGCTGATGCGATAAGGCATTCATCGTACCGACGGGGTTACCCATGTTAGCCAGATAATGTTACCTGTAGGTTTCATTGTCTGGCTTTTTTGTCTGTGATAGCGCCTGGCTGTGTCACGACTGGGCTTGCTGGGGGCTGTGTTCCGGCTCCCACCTCTGCAGGGAAATCGGATAGCCGGTAACCGGTACCGTCGCTATCCGACAGGGATGCGCTGAGGTTACACCATCAGGCTCACATGGGCTGCCACGATGCGCCAGCCTTGCTCGGTACGCCGCCAGGTTTGCATCTGACGGCCGATTTTCTCGCTGCCTTCACGACGAAATTCGGTACTGGCGACTGCCGTATCACGGCCGTAGGTGGTGATCACGGTGTTTTGCAACTGCCTGTCCAACCCGGCGGAGGGGCGGGCGGCACGAAATTCGCGGATCTGCTCGATGCCGTACAGATTTTCAGACGCGCCGTAACGCACTGTGCGCTCATCGTGCCAGAACAATTGGTCCAGCACGTCAACATCGTTGCCGGTCAGTGCCTTTTCGTAACGGTAAAAGGCGTCGGTGACCTCAGCCAGTACCTCGGGAATATTAATGTCAGACTGTGTGTTCTCGGATGTCATGCGGAAAGTCCTTGTGGGTAAAACGTCATCGGTGGCAGCGCCTGTGCGATGCCTTGTTGTTCAAGATGCCAGGCGGCGCGCAGCGCCACGTCTTCCCGCCAGGGGGCGGCGATCAACTGCACACCGATCGGCAGCCCGCTGGCGGTTGCTAGCGGCACGGTGACGACCGGCAGGCCGACGAACGAAATGGGCTGGGTTAACATGCCCATGCTGGCGCGGATCGGTAAATCGGTGTGATTGATGCGCATGGTTTCCTGACCGATTGGGGTGGCCGGGCACGGGGTCGCTGGCGCAATCAGCAGATCGGTGTCGTTGAATAACGCCAGGACTTCACGGCGGAAATGATCGCGAAAGCGCTGAGCCTGTACATACCAGGCCGCCGGGATCATCGCGCCAGCCAACAGCCGTTCACGGGAAAGTGGCTCAAATTGCTCCGGTGTGGCCTGCAGCGCTGGCAGGTATTGATTACCGCCTTCGCTGGCGGAAAGAATAAATGCCGCAGTACGCGCCAGCGCGGCGTTATCCAGTGTCACATCGCTGTCGGCGTTTAAGGCGTCAGCTACTTGTCGCACAGCGGTGGCGGCCTGCTCATCGCACCATTGCGCGAAGTAACCCCCCAATACCCGGCTGCGTAGCGGGGCGGTGTCAGACAATGACGGTACTGTAGATCGCAGCGGTTGATCTGCCTGAAAACGATCAGCCGGATCGCGGCCTTGCAGTACGTCATAGACCAGTGCCAGATCGTCTACGCTGCGTGCCAGCGGGCCGATATGATCGAGGCTGCCGACAAACGGCTGCGTTCCCTGACGTGATAACCGCCCGAACGTCGGCTTCAGCCCGAAAATACCGCACAACGAGGCTGGAACCCGGATCGAACCGTTGGTATCGCTGCCCAGTGCGAAATTCACCAGACCAGCGGCGACTGCGGCGGCGGAACCACCGGACGAGCCCCCCGCGATACGGGTCAGGTCGTGTGGGTTGCAGGTAGCGCCATAGTGCGTGTTTTCGGTGGTAAAGCCGTAAGCGTAGGCATCCATATTCAGCAGGCCGGACAGCAGCGCACCTTGTGCCTGTAGCTGGCGCACCGCGAACGCATCCTGAGTGGCGGGGGGGCGCTGGCTAAATAACCTGGCCCCGGCCAGGGTGGTTTCACCGGCGACATCAAACAGATTCTTCACCGCATAGGGCACCCCGGCCAGTGCAGGCAGCGGCTCGCCTAAGCGGCGTTTCAGGTCCACACCGTTGGCTTCTGTCAGCATACGCTGTGCTGTGACGGCGGTGTACGCGTTGACAGCCGGGTTATGTTGCTCGATGCGCGCCAGGGTGTCGCGGGCAATGTCGGTGGCGGACAGGTGGCCTGCCACCAGTTCAGCCTGCAATGTGCGAATAGACAGTTGAGCAGGATTCATGGCTGATAGACTCCCGCCACTTCCTGACGCTCATTCAACGTAAACGCCATCAGCGGTTGCGCCATGGCGGCGATGCGGCTGAACTGGACGTGCAATTCCTGACGGCGGGTCTCGTCCAGCTCCAGCCCCATAAGGGTTTCCATCTGTTGCAGGTACGCGGCCAGCGTGTCCTGATCGATATCCCTGTTTTTCATAATCAGCACCTTCATCGGGTTGAAAGATTAATAACCGGCTGCGCTGCCGTTGCTGCGCGGGTCGCTGGCACCTTCCAGCATGCCGTTGACGTGGCGGACAATCGCACCGGCGTGACCGACGGTTTCGCTAAATCCAGTAAGCAGTTCCACATCGTGACCGAGGGTTCGCAGCGCATCAATGGTGGCGGGCATGAACCGATCTTCCAGCTTGAGCGTATCGGTCGACTGCCCCCAGGTGCGCCCCAGCAACCAGCGTGGTGCCGTAATCGCCTGTTGCAACGGTACCCCTTGCATCACATGACGAATAAACAATGCGGCTTGTGTCTGTGGCTGGCCGTCACCGCCCATCGAACCATAAACCATCGTGCGCCCGTCAGACAGGCGCGCCGCCGCCGGGTTCAGTGTGTGAAAGGGTTGTTTACCCGGTTCCAGCGCCAGCAAGTGGCTCGGGTCCAGGCTAAAAGACGCACCACGGTTTTGCCACAACACGCCAGTACCCGGCAGCACCATGCCGCTGCCGAATTCGTGATAAAGACTCTGAATGAACGAGACCGACACCCCGTGGCGATCGCACACGCCCATCCAGACGGTATCGCCCGGCCCTTTGCCCTCGCCCCAGGGCGCGGCGGCGCGGGTGTTGACGGTTTCCGCAAGCGTTTTCAAGTGGCTATCGGACAGCAAGGCCTGAATATCCTGGGTGATCAGTTTCGGATCGGTGATGTAGGTATCGCGTAGCCCAAACGCCAGTTTGGTGGCTTCCACCACCCGGTGAATGGTCTGGCTGTCGCTGAGATCGGCCATCCCCAGCCTGTCGGTAATGCCGAGAATCGCCAGTGAGACCAACCCTTGTGTTGGTGGCGCGAGGTTGAAGACCTCGCCGTGGCTGTGTTTCAACACCAATGGCACGGTACGGCGGGCGCGGTAATTCGCCAGATCTTCCTGCGTGACCGGCATGCCCAGCGCCGCCATCTGTTTCGTCATGCGTGCAGCCAGCGCGCCGCGATAAAAGCTGTCCAGCCCATCTTGTGCCAGTTGTTGCAGCGTATCGGCAAGATCCGGCTGGGTGAAACGGCTGCCGGTACGGGGGATCGTACCCTGCGGCATAAAGACCCGGCAGAATTCGGTGAAGTCGCGCAGTTCGTGCTGGCGACTGGTGAGCGCATCTTCCTGAGACTGGGTAACCGGGATGCCGTGGCGCGCATAGTGGATGGCATCGTCCAGTAACTGTGTCAGTGGCAGGGGAGCACCCAGATCCAGTTCTGCCCCGTAATTCAGTGCTTCCTGCCATCCGCCTACCGTCCCGGCGACGGTCAGCGCGGCGTTGGGGCCACGGTGCGGAATACGGCTTTCACCGGCGTAGCGTGCGCGGGTCGCCAGCGAACCGGCGGCACCACTGGCGTCAATGGCGATAGGCTGGCCTTGCGGTGGCACTATCAGCCAGAAACCATCGCCGCCTAAGCTGTTCATGTGGGGATACACCACGGCAATAGCCGCCGCCGCGGCGACCATCGCTTCGATGGCATTACCTCCGGCGCGTAACACACGCTGTGCGCTGGCGCTGGCAAGATGATGCGGTGTGACCGCCATGCCCGACGGGGCGATATTACTTTGCATCATGAGGGTAAGACTCTTGGTGGACAGTAGGGTGGTCGATGCTAAGCAAAAGCCGTTCCATCTTTTCTGCTTGCTGCCGACCGACGGTTGTATGCTATGTTCATCATAGCGTCGAAAAGATGAAACAAAAGTTACAGCGCTCAAACTTAATGCGCTCAAACTTATAGCGTTTAGATGTTAGATAATGACAAGGGCAGGCATGAAGCAGATTGATGAACGGTTGCGCAGCCAGTACAGCGAACTGTCGCCGCAGGAGCAGCGCGTGGCGGAGTTTATCTTTGACCACCTGGATGACCTCATCAGCTATAACAGCGCTGAACTGGCGCGGCTGAGCGGCGTTTCCAAGGCGACGGTCAGTCGTTTGTTCCGCCGCCTCGGCTACCCCAGTTACCGCGAGATGCGCGATGAACTGCGCACCCTGCGCCAGAGCGGGATGCCGCTGACCGATAACCGGGACGCGGTGCAGGGCAATACGCTGCTGGCGCGCCATTACAAGCAGGAGATGGCTAACCTGACGCAATGGGTCAACCAGATAGATCCGCAGCAGTTCGGTGCAGTGATCGGCGCGTTGCAGCAGGCCCGGCGCGTCTGCATTCTTGGGCTGCGCAACAGCTACCCGGTGGCATTACACCTGCGTCAGCAACTGCTGCAAATCCGTCCGCAGGTGCCGTTACTGGCGCAGCCCGGCCAGACGCTGGCGGAGGAACTGGCAGACCTCGACGAGCAGGACGTGGTGATTGTGGTGGCGTTCCGCCGCCGCCCGCGCCTGATTCAGCCTTTGCTGCAGCAATTGCATACCCGACAGATTCCGGTGTTGCTGCTGTGTGAGCCGCAAGTCCACGCGTTGCCGCCGTTGGCTGCCTGGGTGTTGAGCGCACCGCTGGATAGCGTGTCGGCGTTTGACAGCTATGCTGGGGCCATGAGCCTGGTCAACCTTATCAGCAACGCGTTGCTGCACCATATGCTGGCAGAAGGGCGTCAACGTATCCACGATATTGCCGATCTTTACCTGCAACTGGACGAGCTGGAACAACGGTAACTGCGCGCTTTACTGGTGCAAATGTTCTGTTTTGGTGCAATCAATTCCCGTTTTAATGCCCTGTCATTGTGCGTTGCAGGTTGAAAGCCGGGCGCGTTTCCTGACGATGAAACTTGTCGTTATTCCCTGAGTCTGCCTGTGCTGCTCTCTTCATATCGCCGTGTCATGCCGGTTGATTATCTGGCATGCATTTTGCTTTTTAATCTGCAACAAAGGTTTCAATATTTCTATTGAAGAATCTTTGGTTTCAAATTAACTTAACCGGGGGCACAGCAATGAAGATCGGAAAACGTGTTTTGGCAGTAGTCGGTGCAGCGCTGTTGATGGTTCAGGCTGGACAAGCGATGGCGGATCAACTGCAGGATATCCAGAAGCGCGGCGTATTGCGTGTCGCGGTGCCGCAGGATTTCCCGCCGTTTGGCTCGGTCGGTACCGATTTGCAGCCGCAGGGTTACGACATCGACATGGCCCGTTATCTGGCCAGCGAGATGAAACTAAAGTTGCAGCTGGTGCCGGTGAGCAGCGCCAACCGCGTGCCGTATTTGCAAACCGACAAGGTGGATCTGGTGATTTCCAGCCTGGGTAAAAATGCGGAACGTGAAAAAGTGATCGACTTCAGCAGCGCTTACGCACCGTTCTTCCTGGGCGTGTTCGGCCCG
The DNA here is from genome assembly GCF_019464615.1 of Dickeya ananatis. NCBI lineage: Bacteria > Pseudomonadati > Pseudomonadota > Gammaproteobacteria > Enterobacterales > Pectobacteriaceae > Dickeya > Dickeya ananatis. The sequence goes on from NZ_CP040816.1 coordinate 517,724, forward strand.
AAAGACACGACTGTCACGGCGCCTGACGCCTTGCAGGGCAAAACCGTCGGGGTAACCCGTGGTGCGGTGGAAGACATGGTGCTGACCGATATCGCGCCAAAAACCGCTGATATCAAGCGCTACGAAGACAACAATACCACGCTGTCGGCTTATATGTCCGGTCAGGTGCAGTATATCGCTACCGGTAACCTGGTGGTGGCGGCGATTGCCGAGAAGAACCCGGAGAAAGCGCCTGTCGCCAAATTCATGTTGAAAGACTCGCCTTGCTATATCGGTCTGAAAAAGGACGAGCCTGCGCTGAAAGCGAAAGTCAACGAACTGATTGAAAAAGCGCTCAAGGACAACACGCTTAACGGCCTGTCCGAAAAATGGCTGAAAGCGCCGCTGCCAGCCAATCTGGGTGCCTAAGGATACGCCATGACTTATCAGCTTCATTTCGCGGCGCTGTGGCCATACTGGCCGGAGTTACTGGCCGGTTTATGGGTCACCGTGCAATTGACGGCGATGGCAACACTGGGCGGGATTGCCATCGGCATTTGCGGTGCGGCATTACGCAGCGGTAAGCCAACCTTCGTCAGCCGCCTGTGGGGCCTGTACGTCGAAGTGATCCGCAACACGCCATTTGTGGTGCAGCTGTTTTTCATCGTGTTCGGTCTGCCGGGGTTGGGACTCAAACTCACCGCCGGGCAGGCCGCCCTACTGGCGATGCTGGTGAACCTGGGTGCTTACAGCACGGAGATTATTCGTGCGGGCATCCAGGTTACACCGAAGGGCCAGTGGGAAGCCGCGAGGGTGCTGGGATTATCACGTGCCCAGACCTTTACGCGGGTGATTTTGCCGCCCGCGCTGCAACGGATTTATCCGGCGCTGGTCAGTCAGTGCATCATCGTGATGCTCGGTTCATCCGTGGTATCGCAGGTGTCGTATGAAGAACTGACCTTTGCCGCTAACTTAATTCAGTCACGGACGTTCCTCAGTTTTGAGGTGTATCTGGTGACCACGCTCTGCTATCTGGTGCTGTCGATGCTGATGCGTCAACTGCTGTTGCTGGTCGGGCGACGTTTTCTGGGGACAGCGCGCTGATGATGACATTTACTGACTGGGATATTGTGCGCAACCTGCTGCTGGCCGGGCGCTGGACGGTGTTGCTGTCGCTGGTGGCGTTTTTTGGCGGCGGTGTGGTGACGTTGCCACTGTTGTTGCTGCGTCTGACGAAACGCCGCTGGCCGATGCGTCTGACCCGGCTGTACGCCGATGTGTTTCAGGGCACACCGCTGCTGATGCAACTGTTTCTGGCGTTTTTCGGGCTGGGGTTGTTCGGTATCGATGTCAGCCCATGGACGGCAGCTTCACTGGCACTGACGCTGTTTACCAGCGCGTTCTTGCTGGATATCTGGCACGGCAGCGTACAGGCGTTGCCGAAAGGACAGTGGGAAGCCTGTCGTTGTCTGGGATTGACCTTCACGCAGACGTTGACCCGGGTGATCGCGCCTCAGGCGATGCGTATCGCCATTGCACCGACGGTGGGGTTTTCGGTGCAGGTGATTAAAGGCACCGCACTGGCGTCAATTATTGGTTTTGTTGACCTGACGAAAGCCGGCACCATGCTCAACAACGTCACGTATCAGCCGTTTAAGGTGTTCGGGCTGGTGGCGCTGGGTTATTTCCTGCTGTGTTATCCGTTGTCGTACTACAGCCGTTATCTGGAGAAGAAATTCAATGCCGCTCATCACCATTAATCAGGTTCATAAATATTACGGCCAGAACCACGTGCTGAAAGGGGTGGATCTGGATATTGATGCGGGCGAGGTTATCTCCATCATCGGCCGTAGTGGTTCCGGCAAAAGCACCCTGCTGCGTTGTATCAACGGGCTGGAGGGCTATCAGGACGGCAGTATCAAACTGGGCGGAATGACCGTTACCGACCGTGACTCGCAAGCGCGGGAGATTAGCCGTTCTATCGGCATGATTTTCCAGAATTTCAACCTGTTCCCGCATATGACCGCGTTGGAAAACGTGATGCTGGCACCCAAGCTGGTGCTGGGGAAAAGCGCCGCCGAGTGCCGGGAGCTGGGAGTGAAGATGCTGGAGAAAGTCGGTTTGGGTGAGCGTATCGATTACTACCCGTCGAATTTGTCCGGCGGCCAACAGCAGCATGTGGCGATCGCCCGTGCGCTGGCGATGAACCCGAAAGTGCTGCTGTGCGATGAAATTACGTCCGCGCTGGACCCGGAGCTGGTGGGTGAAGTGCTGAAGGTACTGGAACAACTGGCGGCTGAAGGCATGACGTTGATTCTGGTCACCCACGAGATGAATTTTGCCCGCGAAGTGGGCGATCGGGTGGTGTTTATGCATCAGGGCACCGTGTGGGAACAAGGGAGCGGCGATGCGCTGTTTGCCAACCCACAGACCGCTGAACTGAAACAGTTTATCGCCTCGGTACGGCTGTAGCGCCGTGAGCGGTATCGGCTATTACGATTTTCATGTTATCAAGGACATCAGGAGTTCATCACATGCCTAACGACCTGTTTGCGCAGATCAATCCGCCCCATCGTTTGCTCATGGGACCTGGCCCGATCAATGCCGACCCGCGTGTATTGCGCGCAATGGCCAGCCAACTGGTCGGGCAGTATGACCCGGCGATGACCGGGTACATGAACCAGGTGATGGCGCTGTACCGCCAACTGTTCCGTACCGACAACCGCTGGACCATGCTGGTAGACGGCACCTCCCGTGCGGGCATTGAGGCCATTCTGGTCTCTGCGATCCGCCCCGGTGACCGGGTGCTGGTGCCGGTGTTTGGCCGCTTCGGCCACTTGCTGTGCGAGATTGCCCGCCGCTGCCGCGCCGATGTTCACACCATAGAGGTGCCGTGGGGTGAAGTATTCACGCCCGATCAGATAGAAGACGCCATCAAGCGGGTAAAACCACGCCTGCTGCTTACCGTACAAGGCGATACCTCCACGACGATGCTGCAACCGCTGGCGGAACTCGGGGAGATTTGCCGTCGTCATGACGTCCTGTTTTACTCCGATGCTACTGCCTCGTTCGGCGGTAACCCGTTGGAAACCGATGCCTGGGGGTTGGATGCGGTCTCTGCCGGGTTGCAGAAATGCCTGGGTGGCCCGTCCGGCAGCTCGCCGGTGACGCTGAGTTCACGTATGGAAGCGGTGATTCGCCAGCGTAAGTGCGTAGAACAGGGGATCCGCACCACCGACCATCAGGACGGTGACGACGAGATGATTTATTCCAATTATTTCGACCTCGGCATGATCATGGACTACTGGGGGCCGGAGCGGTTGAACCATCACACGGAAGCCACCAGCATGTTGTTCGCCGCCCGTGAATGCGCCCGCATTATTCTGGAAGAAGGGTTGGATGCCTGTATCGCCCGTCACCAATTGCACGGTAAGGCGCTGTTGGCCGGTATTGAAGGCATGGGGTTACAGCCCTACGGTGACATCGCCAACAAGATGAGTAACGTACTGGGCGTGGTTATTCCGTCGGGTATTCACGGTGAGCAGGTGCGTAAGCTGTTGCTGGAAGATTTCGCCATCGAAATCGGCACCTCGTTCGGGCCGTTGCAGGGCAAAATCTGGCGTATCGGCACCATGGGCTACAACGCGCGCAAAGATTGTGTGATGCAAACGCTGACCGCGCTGGAAGCGGTATTGAACCGTCTTGGTTTCCGTTCTGTGCAAGGGGCGGCGTTGCAGGCGGCCTGGAATGTGTACGACGCCACGCAGGCGTCGGCATGAGTGAGGTGCTGATGGAAGGCATGATGACGGATTTCGATGCGCAGGCGGCCGCCCGACGGGTGATGACGCGCTGCGATCAACTGGCGGCCATCAGTGAAACCCCTGACCAGCTCACCCGCGTTTATCTGTCGGCGCAGCATATGCAGGCCAACCAGCAAACCGGAGAGTGGATGCGTGACGCCGGGATGCAGGTGTGGCAGGACAGTGTGGGTAACATCTGCGGTCGTTATGAAGGCAGTACGCCGGGAGCACCGGCGCTGCTGATGGGTTCACATCTGGATACGGTCCGTAACGCCGGGCGTTACGACGGTATGCTGGGGGTGCTGGCGGCGATTGAAACGGTGTCATTCCTGCATCAGCACGGTATTCGACTGCCGGTGGCGCTGGAGGTGGTAGGCTTTGGCGACGAAGAAGGCACCCGTTTTGATGTCACGCTGCTGGGCAGTCGTGGGTTAACCGGCACCTGGCCTGATGGCTGGCTGTCGCGCCCGGATGCCAACGGCGTTACCGTGGCGCAGGCGCTGACACTGGCTGGGCTGGACCCGGACGCTATCGCTCAGGCGGCCCGACCGGTGACGGACATTCTGGCCTATCTGGAATTGCATATCGAACAAGGCCCGTGTCTGGAACAGGCTGGACTGGCGTTGGGCGTGGTCACTGCCATTAACGGTGCCCGGCGGCTGAACTGCACGTTTACCGGTCACGCCGGTCATGCGGGAACCGTGCCGATGTCGCAACGCCAGGATGCCCTGGCCGCTGCGGCTGCCTGGATGACGCAGGCAGAGCAGATGACACGCGAGAGCGACCCTTATCTGGTGGCAACTTTTGGTACATTGCAGTGCCTGCCCGGTGCCGCCAATGTGATTCCCGGTGAGGTACGCTTGACGCTGGACATTCGCGGGCCGGACGATACGCCGCTGGATGCGCTACTGCAACGGCTACTGACACTGGCGCAGGATATTGCCATGCAACGCGGTTGTACCTTCGATGCGCAAGAGTACTACCGCATTGCCGCCACTCGTTGCGATGAGACGCTGCAACAGCGGTTGTCGGCGGCGGTGATGCAGGTACAAGGTGAGAACCTGTTGTTGCCAAGCGGTGCCGGACATGATGCCATCGCCATCGCCGAACGTTGGCCGGTGGGTATGCTGTTTATGCGTTGCAAGGGCGGTATCAGCCATCATCCTGACGAGGCAGTGCTGACCGAGGATGTGGCGCTGGCGTTGCAGGCGCTATTGCAAACGGTATGGGGATACCGCTGAGACGTCGGTAGCACCAGAATAACCACGAGCGCTACAGTTGGCGCATTCAGTATGGCGGGTTCATCCCGCCTTGCTTCACTCGTTATCATTCAGTCTGACGTCACACCATTTTGTTAGTCACCCGTATGGTTGAATGCTTTTCCGAATTTATCGTTTGGGTGCTATTCATCGTTTGGGGACTATTCCATCGCTTGAGGGTTATGTATCTAAATGCATTAATCCGTATCTCATTTCATCGTTCTTCTCTTTTTTATTTCCTCGTTTTTAAAGAAATAGTCCTTTTCTACTTTTATAAGAATAATGCTATTGATTTCTGTTTTTTTAATAAATCTGCCTCAATAGGATCACTTGATTATTATTTTCGTGACATGAATCTGTTGCCTGTTGGCCAATAAGATTGGCTGGCGTGAACAGTTATGATTGCTGTTCATGATTTTTGTCAGTTGTTTAAATAAAATATTTTTTGGTTATGGGATGGCTTGGTTAAGAGAGCTAACACGGTTTCTTCTTGAGGAAATACACTATGCGTTCTATTCAGTCCGTGTTTTTTGTTATCGTCACCAGTCTGTTATTTTTGTCCGGTCATGTACAGGCGGCCGAGAACTGGAACCCCGCACATATTCTGGAAGCCTTTCAATATCCTTATGCCAATGGACAAACCACCGTGGGCATTATTGCGCACCGCGGTGTGGTTTCTGATGGCTGCCCTGAAAATTCGCAATGTTCGATTGATGCCACGGTGAATAATAATATTGAAGCCATTGAGCTGGATGTAAAACAGTCTTCTCAAGGGACGCCGTGGCTGTTTCATGATCAGAATGCCGGGAGAATGATTTATCATCTTCCTCTTTTTGATATCTTTCAGGATAGAACCCCACCGATAGGATGGGACCCGGATTTTCGCACCATGACAGATAATGAACTCGCACACAGTTATCTGCGTGACAGAAATTTTAGCGGTACCCGATTTCATCCCCTGAGCGTACTGGAAGCATTACGCTATATAAAAGTAAAAGCGCCGCAGCTACTGGTCGTTCTGGATATAAAAACAGCTGAGGCGGTTTCGCGTTGTGCTTCAATAGTCAAAGACCTGGGTATGGAAAATCAGGTGGTATTGAAAGCCAGTTCATCTTTATATTCCAGCAACCCGCCGCGATCCGGGGGGGCGCTGGCAGGCGTTCATTTTGTGCCGACAGTGTATGCAGGCAACCTTGACGATATCGCAGTGAATTTCACCAATGTTTATTGTGACGTTAGTGTCGAAGTACACCATTGCCGGGTGGAGGAGTGGCTAAAGGTGGCATATGACAATCCTGATATTCCCTGGGTCGAAATTGGCAACAAAAGTCCTGATTATCCTGACCCGACTTCCAGCTTTGTGGCGCAGGCAAAACGTTATAAACATGCCATCGGCGCATTCGTGCCGGTGCCGGAATATAATTTGTCACGGGGTAACGGTGCGTATTATGTGCGCTCCAATGCGACCTGTTGCGCCAGACTGTCGGATTATCTGACCAAAACCCGTTATTTCGGTAATGAAACGGTGGATCGACGGGAATCGCTCGATTTACAGTTAACGAGCGGTTTTACCAATATCATTACCGACAATCCACAGCAGGCTATCAGGCTGACGTCAGATCGGGGAATGCGACACACGGAACGTTATGAATAACGTGATGAATAATAAGGTGTAGCGGGTAGTCACGTTGAAATGAGATTGCAACGATAGTGAGACTGTTTTACCTATCCCGCCCTACGCATAAGGCTGTCGGGCGGGATAGTGAGTTACACACTGAATTTATCGGCATCAAGCCAGGCTGGGAAGGCTTCACGGTAACTTTGCAACGCTTCCAGCGACAGCTCGGCGTCAAGACGCGCGGGTTGGTGCTCAGGTGCTGAGGCCAGAATCGCGCCTTGTGCGTCGATAATCAGGCTATCGCCCTGATAACTGTGGCCGTTGCCGTCGGTGCCGACGCGGTTGCAGCCTGCGACATACGCCTGATTCTCAATCGCTCGTGCCGCCAGCAGGGTTTTCCAGTGCAGCGCGCGCGGGGCAGGCCAGTTGGCGACGTACAGCGCCAGGTCGTAATCCTGACGATTGCGGGACCACACCGGAAAGCGCAGGTCATAGCAGATCAGCGGCAGAATGCGCCAGCCACGCCATTCCACGACTTCTCGCGTCTGACCAGACTGGTAATATTCATGCTCGCCCGCCATGCGGAACAGATGGCGTTTATCGTACTGGTATACCCGGCCCTGCGGGTCAGCCAACAGAAAACGGTTAACCGCACCTTTGCCGGTCTGCACCGCCACGCTGCCGCCGACCAGTGCATTGCTGCGCTGTGCCCACTGTTTCAGCCAGTCTTCTACTACTGCTTGCTCCAGACTGCTTTTAGCGGCTTCCATCGCAAAGCCGGTGGTGAACATTTCCGGCAGGACAATCAGGTCACGGCCGGTAATGTCGCCTAACAGGCTGTCAAAATGGTTGAGGTTGGCGGGGCCATCCATCCAGACCAGCGGTTGTTGTAGCAGGGTTATCTTTAAAGTTGACATAAACGCTCCGCAGCAGCATCCAGGGTTGATTCCTGTTTGGCAAAGCATAACCGAATCAGCGTGTGAGGGAAGGGGGCGGCACAGAAAACGGACAGCGGGATCGCCGCCACGCCGACATGCTCGGTGAGCCAGCGACAGAAACTGACGTCATCCTGACTGGAAATGGCACGGTAGTCCGCCAGCAGGAAATAGGTGCCTTCGCAGGGCAGGATCTCCAGCCGACTGGCTGCCAGCGCGTTAACAAACCGGTCGCGTTTGGCGCGGTAAAAATCGGGCAGTTCGCGCCAGTGCTGCGGTTGGTGTTGCAGCATATCGGCCAATGCCAGTTGCGCTGGTGTGTTGACGGAAAACGTCAGGTACTGATGCACTTTACGCAATTCGGCGCTGATCGGTGCCGGGGCAACGCAATAGCCGACCTTCCAGCCGGTCATGTGGTAGGTTTTACCAAACGAGGACACCGCGATAGCCCGCTGCCGCAGCTCCGGGTGCGCCAGCACACTGGCGTGGCCGTCAGCGGCAAAGCAGATGTGCTCGTACACTTCATCGCTCAGCACGTAAATAGCGCGGCTGGCGATGGCCTGCCAGAGCTGGCGGAAGTCCTCCTGCTGCCAGACAGTGGCGGACGGATTATGCGGCGTGTTGACGATCACCAACCGGGTGCGGTCGTTCAGTAGGTCGCCAAACGCTGCCCAGTCGACGCGAAACGCCGGTGGTTGCAGCGCAATGCGCTTCAGCGTCCCGCCTGCCAACTGCACCGCCGGTGCGTAGCTGTCATAGCTGGGATCAAAGCAGACAACTTCATCGCCCGGGCGCACCAGCGCGCTGATGGCGGCAAACAACGCTTCAGTGGCACCGGCGGTGACGGTTACTTCACTGTCGGCGTCCGGCTGCCAGCCGTAGAGCGCGGCAGTTTTTTCCGTAATCGCCTGACGCAACGGTGCCATGCCGGTCATCGGCGCGTATTGGTTTGCCCCCTGACTGACATGATAGGCCAGACGCTGTTTCAGGTAGTCGGGGCCGTCAAAATCCGGGAAGCCTTGCGACAGGTTAATCGCCTGATGTTGCTGCGCCAGGGCGCTCATCTGGGTAAAAATGGTGGTACCGAGAGAGGGGAGTTTACTGTCTGGGATCAGTGCGGCGCTCATGGCTGAAAAAGGACTCCTGCAAGGCTGTTATTGCTGCCACTATATACAGGATGCTAGTATTTGGCAATCAAGACGCTTGGACGTTTAAACGGCTAAATTCCGTAATTTGATAAGCTAGAACTAAATATAATAAGCAGGCTCATTACCCGGTTTTATCCCTGGAAATCACCGGGTGGCGCCTTCACCTGTACAGGATGAGTTATGAGTGAGATTCCACAACTGGCCGCACTGGTAGCGGCTTGCCACTGGATCGGTGAGAAAGGCTGGTGCCCGGCGACGGGCGGCAATATGTCCGTGCGTCTGGATGAACGGCAATGCTTGATTACCGAATCCGGTAAAGACAAAGGCAGCCTGAGCACGGAAGACTTCCTGTTGGTCGATATCGCCACCAACCATGTCCCGAGCGGTCGCACACCGTCGGCGGAAACCGGGTTGCATACGTTGCTTTATCGCCTGTTTCCGACGGTAGGGGCGGTGCTGCATACCCATTCGGTTAACGCGACGGTGTTGTCACGGGTGGAGAAAAGCGAAGCGCTGGTGTTGCAGGGGTACGAAATGCAGAAGTCGCTGAGCGGCCAGCGTACTCATCTGGATGCGGTCGCCATTCCAATTTTCGATAACTCTCAGGATATTCCGGCGCTGGCGGAGCAGGTTGCCGCCCACCATGCGAACTCGTCATTGCATTACGGTTTTCTGGTGCGTGGGCACGGTCTGTACTGCTGGGGACATGATGTCAAAGACGCTCGCCGTCATCTGGAAGGGTTAGAGTTCCTGTTCCAGTGTGAATTACAACGACGTTTACTGGAGGCCAAGTGATCAAGGCGATTGTCACGGATATTGAAGGCACGACCAGCGATATTCGCTTTGTGCACAACGTGTTGTTCCCGTATGCCCGCGCGCGTCTGGCCGAGGCGGTGGCACAGGCCGGGCATGACCCGGAGATCGCTGCCGCGCTGACGCTGGCGCGCCGGGAACTGGGGCAACCGGAAGCCTCGCCCGCGCAACTGCTGGCCGCATTCAACCAGTTTATGGATGAAGACCGCAAATCACCGGCGCTGAAGCTGCTGCAGGGCATTATCTGGCGCAGTGGTTACCACAACGGTGATTTTCGCGGCCATGTTTATGAGGATGTCGCCCCGCAATTACAGGCCTGGCGTGAGCAGGGCATCGCGCTGTACGTCTATTCATCCGGGTCGGTGGAAGCGCAGCGTCTGCTGTTTGGTCACAGTGACGCGGGGGATTTGACCACACTGTTTTCCGGCTATTTCGATACCGGCGTCGGTGCCAAGCGAGAGGTCGCATCCTACCAGACTATTGCCGCATCAATCGGCCTGACCGCGGACACGGTGCTGTTTCTGTCCGATATTCGTCAGGAACTGGATGCGGCTGCACAAGCGGGCTGGCACACCTGCCAGTTGATCCGCGATGACGCCGATGTTGAAAGTCAGCATCGGCAGGTAAACCGTTTTGATCAGGTAGACCTGAATGCCTGTCAGAGCAACCCAACAGGAGAACCGTCATGAGTGCCTTAACTATCTTCAGTGATACGGATGCCCATCAGCCTGTCTGGCAAAGTCGCGACGCCGAGGCTATCGCCCGACAGCTGAGCGCTATCGATGTGCGGTTTGAACGCTGGCAGGCGGACAGGGATTTGGGGGCCAACCCTTCCTCTGAAGACGTGCTGGCGGCGTATCAGCATGAGATTGATAAACTGGTGGCGGAGAAGGGCTACCAGAGCTGGGATGTGGTCAGCATCCGCGCTGACAACCCACAGAAAGAGGCGATGCGCAGCAAATTCCTGTCGGAGCATACCCACGGTGAAGATGAAGTGCGTTTCTTTGTGGAAGGCGCCGGGTTGTTCTGCCTGCACGTAAACGGCCAGATTTTCCAGATACTGTGCGAAAAGAACGATTTACTGTCGGTGCCTGCCGGGGTGCCGCATTGGTTTGATATGGGCTCTGAGCCGCATTTCACCGCCATTCGCCTGTTCAATAACCCAGATGGCTGGATTGCGCAGTTCACTGGCGATGCCATCGCCGACGCCTACCCGAAACTGGCGTAATGCTGTCACAGGCCGTGGCGGGATGACCCCGCGCACGGCCCGTTCTCGGTGCTGCTTTTATTACTCGCGTTTTATCTCGCCTTATCCCGCCAGCGGTTGCTGAAAAATACCGGCGTTAACCTGCTCAGGGGTGACCACACCACTATCCAGTACCCAACCGCTGATAAGCGCAGCGGGGGTGACATCGAACGCCGGGTTGTACACCGGGGCGTTGTGCGGTGCCCACTGGCACTGGCCGAAGCTACCGGCTACCCCGGTGACTTCGCTGGCGGCGCGCTGCTCGATGGGAATCGCGCTGCCATTCGGGCAGTGTGGGTCGTGGGTGGTGTGGGGGGCGGCGACGTAAAACGGGATACCGTGATAGTGCGCCAGCACCGCCAGGCTGTAGGTGCCGATTTTATTGGCGACATCGCCGTTAGCGGCGATGCGATCCGCACCGACCCAGATAGCATCGACCTGGCCTTGTGCCATCAGCGACGCAGCCATCGAGTCGCAAATCAGGTGATAGGGGATACCCAGCTCGCCCAGTTCCCAGGCGGTCAAACGCCCGCCCTGCAACAGCGGACGGGTTTCATCCACCCAGACGTTCTCCACCTTGCCTTGCTGGTGAGCGCGCAGAATGACGCCGATCGCCGTACCCACGCCCGCCGTCGCCAGCCCGCCGGTATTGCAGTGGGTCAGCAGACGGCTGCCCGGTTTTACCAGCCCGGCTCCGTTATCCGCGATGCGTTCGCACAGCGCTTTATCTTCTTCTATCAGTCGCAACGCTTCCTGCGCCATAGCGTTGACGAAATCGTCACTCGCCAGCGCCTGCTTCATACGGTCCAGATTGTTCATCAGGTTAACGGCGGTCGGGCGGGATGCGCGTAACGTTTCCAGCGCCTGTGCCAACTGTGGCCGCGACAGACCTTGCTCCGCCAGTAACGCCAGCAACAGGCTGGCGGACAGCCCGATTAACGGTGCGCCACGTACCCGCAGAGCGCGAATGTGCTCGACCAGTGCGTCGACATCCGGACAGGGGCACCAGATTTTTTCCTGCGGCAGTGCCTGCTGGTCAAGGATCCACAACTGATTATCAACGAGGTTGAGGCTGGTGGTGTTAACAGTCTGCATGGGTGGTTAAATCCGTGTTGCGTTATTGCATCAGAATTCTTATTCTGCCAATATGCTTTACAGAAGTATAGACGTCCAAACGCTTTTATGTCTATACCCGCCATACTTCAAAAGATATGGCGCTGATAACACAACAAGAAATAGCAAACACATTCATCACACTAGGTAGATAAACGAGGTTGGCTATGTCACTTTACCGTACTTTTAACGCGGACGATGCCGTGCAGTACGCCCGTCAGTATGGCGGGGTTGCGGATCCGCAGTCGTTGATAACAGCCGATGAAATAGGCGACGGTAACCTGAATCTGGTGTTCAAGATCCGTGATACACAAGGCGTCAGCCGGGTGATCGTCAAGCAGGCGTTGCCCTACGTTCGCTGTGTCGGTGAGTCCTGGCCGTTAACGCTGGATCGTGCCCGTATTGAAGCGGAAACGCTGCTGGCACACGCACAGCATTGCCCGCAGCACACGGTTGCGGTATTGCATCATGACCCGGTACTGGCGGTGATGGTGCAAGAAGACTTGTCTGATCATGAGATCTGGCGGCGTGAACTGGTGAAAGGGCAGGATTATCCGCAGGCGGCGGCACAACTGGGTGAATATCTGGCACAGGCGTTGTTCCACCATAGCGATTTCTACCAGTCTCCCCACGAGAAAAAGGCGGCGGTCAGTCGCTTCACCAATCCGGAGTTATGCCAGATAACCGAAGATCTGTTCTTCACCGACCCGTACAGGGAACATGAACGTAATCAGTTTGACCCGGCGCTGCTGGCCGATGTGCTGGCATTACGGGATGATCGCCCGCTGCTGTGCGCCGTCGCGGCGCTTAAGCATGCTTTCCTCAGCAAGGCGGAAGCCTTGTTGCACGGCGATATTCACAGCGGCTCTATTTTCGTGGCGGAAAACCGCCTGAAGGTGATCGATGCGGAATTCGGTTTTTACGGCCCGATAGGGTTTGATGTTGGTACGGTGCTGGGTAACCTGCTGCTGAATTACTGCGGGCTGCCGGGGTTGTTGCCGCCACGTGAAGCTGTCGATGCACGGGAACGCCGTCTGGAGGATATCGTGACGGTATGGCAGACCTTCGCTACGCGTTTTACGGCGTTGGCTCATGAAAAGAGCCGTGACCCGGCGCTGGCGGTGGATGGCTACGTTGAACAGTTTTTGCGGCAGGTGTGGCAGGACACGGTCGGTTACTGCGGCACCGAGTTGATTCGCCGCACCATCGGACTGGCGCATGTCGCTGACCTTGATACCATTGCCGATGAGGCCGCCCGTCAGGCCTGCCAGCGCCATGCGATTCAGCTTGGCAAGACGCTGGTTTTGGCTGCCGCGCATATCGATGGCCCTGAAGCCTTGCTGGCGCGCGTGCGTCAGAGTGGTGCCTGAGTAGCGCACATCAATCCAGCGCCTTTTCGCGATATTTCAGTCAGAAAAGGCGCCAGACCTGTCAGGCGACGGTATCAGCATCAACCGGTAATCGTTGCCTGCTCTCCACCTTGTGCGCGCTTAGCGCGTCCGGGGCAAAGTCATCGACGTTGATAGAGCGCAGCCGACTGGCTTCCGCCTGCATCAAAATGTTGGCTTCTTCCGGCGTAATCACCCCTTCCGCCAGCCCGTGTTCTGCCAGTTTATCCAATTGCATAAACGGCAGGGGAGACGGTGCGGACTGCGAGAGCCGTTGATGAATCGGCTCGGCCGCCAGAATATCGCGCAGTGCGTGTTCCAGTTGCGCTGCTGGGTGATGGGCTCCGGTGTGCAGATACAGACCTCGGCCTAACCGGCTGCGGGTCGCTGACGGCACCTGCAACAGTCGCGCCAGTTGATGGTCTAACTGGTCGCTCGGGGCCTTACTGACCGCTCCTGACGGGAGAATCATCACACGCAGTAACCGTGCCACCAGTTGGTTGGGGAAATTGCGCAGCAGGTCGACGATGGCTTGTTCAGCCTGATGCAGACAATCCTGCACGCCCCAATGCACCAGCGGTAAGTCAGCTTGTTGACGGCCTTCCTCGTCATAACGCTTGAGCGTGGCAGACGCCAGATAGAGCTGGCTTAACACATCGCCCAGCCGGGCAGAAAGGCGTTCGCGTCGTTTCAGACTGCCCCCCAGAACCCCCATCGACACATCGGCCAGTAGTGCCAGATTGGCGCTCAGCCGGTTCAGGCGCTGGTAATAGCGACGGGTGATGTCGTTAACCGGCGCACGGCTGGTGCGCCCGTTGGTCAGACCCAGCCACAGGCTACGCATGGCGTTGCTGGCGATGTGGCCCAGATGGCCGAACAGCGCCTGATCGAAGGCTTTCAGGTCATTGTTCTGCGCTGCGTTCATCTCTGTCAGGATGTAGGGATGGCAGCGAATCGCGCCCTGCCCAAAGATGATCATGCTGCGGGTGAGAATATTGGCACCTTCGACGGTAATGGCGATCGGCGCCCCCTGATAGTGACGGGCGACAAAATTAGACGGCCCCAGGCAAATGCCCTTACCGCCGGTGATGTCCATCGCATCGATGATGCCGCGCTGGCCGCGATGGGTACAGTGGTACTTGACGATTGCTGACAGCACCGATGGCCGCGCGCCTTGCATGATGCCGCTGGTAATGAGGGTCGCGGCGGCATCCATCACGTAGGCATTACCCGCTATGCGGGCCAGCGGTTCTTCAATCCCTTCCATTTTGCCGATCGGCAATTTGAACTGGCGGCGGATATGGGCGTAAGCACCGGTTGCCAGCGCCACGCTTTTCATGCTGCCGGTCGAGTTGGATGGCAGGGTGATGCCTCGACCAACGGACAGGCACTCCATCAGCATCCGCCAGCCCTGGCCTGCCATGTCCGGCCCGCCAATGATGTAATCCAGCGGAACAAAAATGTTTTCGCCCTGTGTCGGCCCATTCTGGAACGGGATGTTAATGGGGAAGTGACGACGGCCGATTTTGACGCCGTCGGTCTGTGTGGGGATCAGCGCACAGGTAATGCCGACATCGTCCTGGGAGCCCAGCAGGTGATCCGGGTCGTACAGCCGGAACGCCAGCCCCAGCACGGTAGCGACCGGAGCCAGCGTGATATAACGTTTGTTCCAGGTCAGCCGCATCCCCAACACCTGTTGCCCCTGCCAGTGGCCGTAGCACACCACGCCCAGATCAGGGATGGCACCGGCATCGGACCCGGCTTCCGGGCTGGTCAGTGCGAAACAAGGGATTTCATCGCCACGTGCCAGTCGTGGAAGGTAGTGGTTTTTCTGCTCGTCGGTGCCGTAGTGTTGCAGCAACTCTCCGGGGCCGAGCGAGTTGGGAACGCCGACGGTAATCGCCAGAATGCCGGATACACTCGCCAGTTTTTGCAGCACCATTGCCTGCGCGTAAGCGGAAAATTCCAGCCCGCCGTACTCTTTTTTGATGATCAGTGCGAAGAAACGATGTTGTTTCAGGAATGCCCACAATTCTGGCGGTAAATCGGCGCGCTCATGGGTGATTTCAAAGTCGTTTGCCATGCGGCAGGCTTCTTCCACCGGCCCGTCCAGAAACGCCTGTTCTTCTGGCGTGAGCACCGGCCGGGGGTAGGCATGCAGGGTGCGCCAGTCTGGCGTGCCGCGAAACAATTCGCCTTCCCACCAGGTGGTACCGGCATCAATCGCCTCTTTTTCCGTTTTCGACATCGGCGGCATAACGCGGCGGAACGCCGCCAGCGCCGGTGCGGCTAACCAGCGCCGCCGCCACGGTGTTACCAGCAACGGCACGAGTACAAGAGCAAGCGGGAGCAGCAACCAGGCTGACCACACATGTAGTGACGCCATGACGACAACCCAGAGGACAAGCGCCGCACTGCTCAGCCACAGTGAAACCCGGTGGTAGAGCAGAGCGCCGATAAGCAGCAAGACGATCAGGACACTGACTGCAACCATGATTTATTCTCCAGTCCGTTTAATCCGTTTACGTTTGTGGTCTGACCTGTTGGTATAGTGTGGTTTTAGTTCAGCGCGCTGTTTTTATCAATTCATTTACAACGCAATTACAACTTAACTCACAAACTCGCTGCCGGATGGAACCTCTGGTGCGCGATGTCGGCGTTTGGCAATTGTCTGCTTCTCGTCGTTTGGGCGATCCGCTACACTGCACGGCAACACAGGTTGCGTCTCTTTATGGCGTGGAATGGCGGGCATCGCCCGGTAACAGGGTTCATCATGGCCCGATGTTTCACCCCATGCCTCACCAGAGGCTCCGCCTACATATCATGATGTCATTGAATGAGAGGATTCCATGTACCAGGACTTAATCCGTAATGAGCTGAAAGAAGCGGCATCCACACTGAATACATTTTTAAGTGATGATGCCAACATTCAGGCGATTCAGGATGCGGCGGTTTTGCTGGCGGATGCCTTCAAAGCAGGCGGAAAGGTGCTCTCTTGCGGTAACGGCGGTTCTCATTGTGACGCTATGCATTTCGCAGAAGAACTTACCGGCCGCTACCGTGAAAACCGCCCTGGTTACCCGGCTATCGCCATTTCTGACCCAAGCCACTTGTCCTGTGTCAGTAACGATTTTGGCTATGATTTCGTGTTCTCCCGTTATGTCGAATCGCTGGGACGTGAAGGGGATGTCCTGCTGGGGATTTCCACTTCCGGTAATTCCGGCAACATCATCAAGGCTATCAGCGCGGCCCGTGCCAAGCGTATGAAGGTGATTACACTGACTGGCAAGGATGGCGGCAAAATGGCCGGTACCGCCGATGTGGAAATTCGCGTACCGCATTTCGGTTACGCTGACCGGATTCAGGAAGTGCACATCAAGGCTATCCACATTCTGATCCAGTTGATTGAAAAGGAAATGGCGGGCAACTGATTGCCTGCCATGAGGCGTCGTTGTCATACGCGCAGCAGTAACAGCAGTAGTAGTAAGTAGTAAAAGGAACCAGACATGTGTGAACTGCTTGGGATGAGTGCCAACGTCCCAACGGATATCTGTTTCAGTTTTACCGGCCTGATGCAGCGGGGCGGCCGTACCGGGCCGCACCGTGATGGCTGGGGGATTACGTTCTACGAAGGAAACGGCTGCCGTACCTTTAAAGATCCACTACCCAGCTTTACCTCGCCGATTGCCGAATTGGTGCAGAACTATCCCATTAAATCCTGCGCGGTGGTTTCTCACATCCGTCAGGCCAACCGTGGCGCGGTCGCGCTGGAAAATACCCACCCGTTTACCCGCGAGTTGTGGGGCCGGAACTGGACGTTCGCCCATAATGGTCAGCTTAAGGGGTATCGGCGTTTGAAGACCGGCCATTTTCGTCCGGTTGGGGAAACGGATAGCGAGTACGCGTTTTGCTGGCTGTTGTACCAGTTGTCGCAACGCTACCCGCGTACGCCGTCTAACTGGCCTGCCGTGTTTCGCTACATCGCCACACTGGCGGAGCAGCTACGCAAAAAAGGCGTGTTTAACATGTTGCTGTCGGATGGGCAGTTCGTGATGGGATTTTGCTCGACGCACTTGCATTGGATCACCCGGCGGGCGCCGTTTGGCAAAGCGACCTTACTGGATGACGATGTCGAGATAGACTTTCAGCAGCAGACCACACCTAACGATGTGGTCACTGTGCTGGCGACGCAACCGCTGACCGGCAACGAAACCTGGCATCGGATTCTGCCAGGCGAGTTCGTGTTATTTTGTTTTGGCGAGCGCGTAATGTGATTCTGGCTGACCAACGGGCGCGGACTGGTTAACCACGTACTGCCCGTTGAGCACCGATACCGCTGGCGGCTGATGCATGCGGTTGAAGTAAGCGTAGCCCGGTTGCAACTGACTCCAGAATTTGTAGTAGTTGGAGCGGCTGTGGCGCTTCATGTTCTGCTCGGTCATGCGGAACGGATAAATCGCCAGTTCGACTTTCTGCTGCCCGTTGCGCAGTGCTTTCTCTACGTAAGTGTAAATTTCTTCAATGTATTTGTTGGTCATGGCGTAACAGCCGATAGACACACACTCACCGTGAATCATCAGGTAACGACCGGAATAACCGTGCGCGCGGTCGTACTCGTTCGGAAAGCCGACATTAATGGCGCGATAGTAGTGGCTGTCCGGTTTAAGCTGTTTTAAATCAACCTGATAAAACCCTTCCGGGCTTTTGAAGTCGCCTTCGGTCATTTTAGGACCCAGACCGCCGGAGTATTTACAAATCGGGTAACTCTGTACCAGTTTGTATTCGCCGCCAATCATGGCATAAAGCTCCAGTACCCGTTCTTCCTTGAAGATCTGAATATAAACCGGTGACCCGGCGACCTGCTGTTTGGTTTCTGTCGCCGCCGGAGCGACTTGATTAGCATAGCTATTGCTGATGGCGACGGAAGGTAAAAGAAACAACATCGCAAGCGAAAACGCGACTTTGTACATTGTTAATCCTGATTATTGGCACTGTGATTCTGTCTGATACGGTGTGTGGCGGTGATGCTCCCGTATTCCCTTATCTGTCAGGCTTGGTCCTGCCATTAGGCTATGCCCCATAGCGAGGGATAGCCTGATGTCAAGTCGCGCCACCACATTATCACCGTATCTGTTTTATTCAGGAAGGAAAAAAGAATAAAAAATCGGACTATTCCGGCTGATAGCGTCAGGCTAATCGCGCTGCCGCGTTGACAGGGCGACATCATGCCAAGAGAAGAGATTGCCTGCCCCTGTCATTAACTGTATATTTATCCAGTTAATCGGAGGGGCGATGCGAAAAATCATTCATGTCGATATGGATTGCTTTTACGCCGCAATAGAGATGCGGGATAATCCGCGCCTGCGTGATATCCCGCTGGCGATTGGCGGCAGTGCCGATCGTCGCGGTGTGATTTGCACCGCCAACTACCCAGCGCGCTGTTATGGCGTCCGCAGTGCGATGGCGACAGCTACCGCGTTGAGATTGTGCCCGCATCTGACCTTGTTGCCCGGCCGTATGGAGGTTTACAAAGCCACCTCCCTGCAGATTCGCGCGATATTTTCCCGCTATACCTCGCTGATTGAACCGCTGTCGCTGGATGAAGCCTATCTTGATGTGACGGATAGCCCGCACTGCGGGGGTTCCGCCACCCTGATGGCACAAGAAATTCGCCAGACGATTTTTGATGAACTGCATCTGACGGCATCGGCAGGTGTCGCACCCATCAAATTTCTCGCCAAGGTTGCCTCTGAACAGAACAAACCCAACGGGCAGTGTGTGATTGCCCCCACGCAGATGGAGGCGTTTCTGCTGGCGTTGCCGTTGGAAAAAATCCCCGGTGTCGGCAACGTGACCGCCCGACGGCTGGCAGAGTGCGGTTTACATACCTGTGCGGATGTCCGTCGTTACCCTCTGAGCGAACTGTTGCGGGAGTTCGGTAAATTCGGTCGGGTGCTATGGGAACGCTGCCACGGTATTGACGAGCGCCAGGTCTCGCCGGATCGCCTGCGAAAATCCGTTGGTGTTGAAAAGACCCTGGCGCGGGATATTCACGACTGGACTGCCTGTGAAGCGCTAATTGAACGATTGTACGACGAGCTGGAGCTACGTCTGCGACGTGTTCGCCCGGATCTGCATATCGCCCGCCAGGGGGTCAAACTGAAATTTGATGATTTTCGTCAGACCACGCAGGAGCATGTCTGGCCGGTACTCAATAAGCCGGATTTACTGAGGCTGGCGCGCGAAAGTTGGGAGCAGCGGCGTGATGCACGGGGCGTGCGGCTGGTGGGGTTGCATGTGTCGTTGATGGACCCACAACTTGAGCGGCAACTGGTCTTGCCGTGGGATTGACGTTTGGCAGTAAACGAACGTGTTTCGGTATCTGGCGGTGATGCCCGCATTAGCAGGCATCACCGACGCAGATTAGGCGCGTTCCGGGATGGCTTTCAGCAATGCTGTCAGCAGCGTCCAGTATTGACCGACGCTGGCGATATGAACCCGCTCATCCGGTGAGTGTGGGCCGGTGATGGTTGGCCCAATGGAAACCATATCCATATCCGGATACGGTTTCTTGAACAAACCACATTCCAGACCGGCATGGATCACCATGATGTTGGGGGTTTTACCGAACAGCTTCTGGTACGTTTCGCGAACCAGATGCATCACAGGTGACTGCGCATCTGGCTGCCAGCCAGGGTAGCCGCCTTTGGCCTCGGTATCTGCACCCGCCAGCTCTCCCAGTGAAGTCAGCATGCTGACCACGTAGTCTTTGCCGCTATCGACCAGCGAGCGGATCAGACAGTGAATGTCTGCCTGCGTCTCGGTCATGCTGACGACGCCTACGTTCAGCGACGTTTCCACCACACCTTTGATGTCATCACTCATACGGATAACGCCATTGGGTGTGCTGTTCAACAGCGCGATGAAACGATCCCGGCTGGCGGTAGTCAGCGCAGCCATGGCGCTGTCTGCGGTTTCCAGCAACAAGGTGATATTTTTTTCTACCGCGGCGAGCTCATGTTTGAGGACGGCCAGATAGGCTTGTGCTGCGTCTTTCAGGGCATCGACGTGATGAGCGGATACCGCCAGGGTCACCGCACCTTCACGCGGGATCGCGTTGCGCAGGGTACCGCCGTGCAGGTCGATAACCCGCAGATCCAGCTCGGTGGCGTAGTGCGCCAGAAAACGCGCCAGCAGTTTATTGACGTTGCCAAGCCCCAGGTGAATGTCGCAACCGGAGTGGCCGCCTTTCAGTCCTTTGATAACCAGTTTCAGCGTCTGGTAACCGGCTGGAACGGCTTCGCGCTGTAATGGCAGACGGGTCATAAAATCGATACCACCCGCACACCCCATGTAAACTTCGCCTTCTTCTTCCGAATCGGTATTGATCAGAATATCGCCCTGAAGCCAGTTGGGTTGCAGGCCGAACGCACCGTCCATACCGGCTTCTTCCGTCATGGTCAGCAGCACTTCCAGCGGCCCGTGCTCTACGCTGTCGTCAGACAACACCGCCAGCGCCGAAGCCATGCCGATACCGTTGTCTGCGCCAAGCGTTGTACCGCGCGCTTTGATCCACTCGCCATCGACATAAGGCTGGATGGGATCGGTGGTGAAGTCGTGCACCGTGTCGTTGTTTTTCTGCGGCACCATGTCCAGATGCGCCTGGATCACTACCGGTTTACGATTTTCCATGCCGGGTGTCGCCGGTTTACGCAGCAGAATATTGCCAACCTGATCGCGTTCCGTGTGAAGGCCGCGCTCCTTTGCCCATGACAGAATATACGCAGCCAGTGCTTCTTCATGGTAAGACGGATGTGGAATAGAGCAGATTTTGGCAAAAATATCCCACAGCGGCTGTGGGGAGAGTTGAGACAAAGCAGACACTATTGAACCTCTCCAGTTAGGCATTCACGCGACAAACGGCGTGTGATGCCAGAGCAACATGGTTATTGATCGCCTGAAGACGCAGGCACGTCAGTACAGAATACCACTTTCCCACGGTGGGAGAGAATGTCCACGGTATAAGGATTATGCATGGCTGACGGGGAGGAAAGCGGAAGAAGGCGGAATACGTGGGAACGAATTCAGAGAATACAATCCCGGTAAGAAAGTCCCGGGAAAAGAGTTGGCTCTTTCCCGGTCTGCGTGATTAGTCGGTGTGGCGTGGCGAATCGGACGTAGCGTCATGCCGATGTAGTACAATCGGGGTTAAGGCTGGTTGGCGTTGGCGCAACAGGCGTAAGCTGATGCTCAGTTCGAAGCAAATCACCATCAGTATGGTGATAACAAAGAAAGGGGCGAACACATCCAGTTGTGCAAGGAGGAAACTGTCAAACATCGTCATGGCTATTCTCCTGGCTATTTTCTGTTCTCCTTGTTTGTAACGCATCTGTAACATTGCGTCTAATAACTTTTTCACATTACGAACGGTTAATTAATTACGGTGAGTTACCAATTGTCAGTGTGTGCATAAATACTGGTTTTTGTCTTCTCGGCTATCTATAATCTCGCGCAACCTTATTTTCCCCTTCTGACTCTGATTAAGCCGACCTCATCGTTGGCTGGGATATGTTTTATGAGTGAAAAGTACATCGTCACCTGGGATATGTTGCAAATTCATGCCCGTAAACTGGCTCAGCGTTTGCTGCCGGCCGAACAGTGGAAAGGCATTATTGCCGTGAGCCGTGGCGGTCTGGTCCCGGGGGCGTTACTGGCCCGCGAACTGGGTATTCGCAATGTCGATACCGTGTGTATCTCCAGCTACGATCATGACAACCAGCGTGAGCTGAAAGTGCTTAAACGCGCTGAAGGTGACGGTGAAGGTTACATCGTGATCGATGATTTGGTGGACACTGGCGGTACTGCCAAGGCGATCCGCGACATGTACCCGAAAGCTCACTTCATCACTATTTTCGCCAAACCGGCTGGTAAACCGCTGGTAGACGATTATGAAGTTGATATCCCTCAGGATACCTGGATTGAACAGCCGTGGGACATGGGCGTGGTATTTGTACCGCCTTTGGCTGGCCGTTAATTCCATACCGCTGTTATCGTCGACGCGCCCGGTTATGCCGGGCGTGTTTGTTTTTGCCGGTTGATGGTTTTTGCTGGTTGACTGTTTTTGCCGGTTGATAGATTTTGCTGGCAAGATCATTTTTGTTGGCTGAATAGCGCGGTACCGCTATAGCCCGGTGCTCGTTTGTTCGGTACACTTTTCCCCACATACCCTCATCGTTCTGTCGTTGATTCGTCCATGGAGGCAGCTGTGGTTCAGGCCAACCTGTCCGAAACGCTATTTAAACCCTCGGTAAGACATCAGGAAACCTCTACGCTTATTCAGCGCTCCCGCAATACGCCCGGCTCGGCCGAGATGCAGTCGGCGCTGGAAGGTGAAACCACCAACAACTGGTATCGGATGCTTAACCGGTTATTGTGGATCTGGCGTGGTGTGCACCCGTGGGAAATTGAAGAGGTGCTGTCACGCATTGCCGCCAGCCAGGCGAAACGCAGCGATGAGCAGCGACTGGATACGGTGATTGGCTATCGTGGCGGTAACTGGATCTACGAGTGGGTATCACAGGGGATGCGCTGGCAACAACAGGCCAGCCAGCATGCTCAGAGCGAACAGGCCGGGCAATGCTGGCTGAACGCCGCCAACCTGTACAGTATCGCCGCCTATCCCCATCTTAAAGGGGATGAACTGGCCGAGCAGGCGCAGACGCTGGCGAATCGGGCTTATGAAGAAGCCGCTATTCATCTCTCCTACGAACTGAAAACCCTGACCTTTCCGGTAGAAGGCGGTGGGCAGTTGACCGCTTTTTTGCACCTGCCCGCGCAGGGGAAGGCACCGTTTCCAACCGTACTGATCTGCGGCAGTCTGGACATGCTGCAATGTGATTATCACCGCCTGTTTCAGGATTATCTCGCCCCGGCGGGGTTCGCGATGCTGACGGTAGATATGCCGTCGGTCGGGTTTTCTTCTCGCTGGAAACTGGATCAGGATTCCAGTTTTCTCCATCAACAGGTGCTGCGGGCGTTACCGGATGTGCCGTGGATTGATCATACCCGCGTCGGTGCCTTTGGTTTTCGCTTTGGGGCCAATATCGCGGTGCGACTGGCGTATCTGGAAGCCAACCGGCTACGGGCGGTTGCCTGTCTGGGGCCGATTGTGCACCACCTGCTGTCTGATGCCCAGCGTCAGCGGCAGGTGCCCGACATGTTTATGGATGTGCTAGCCAGCCGCCTTGGCATGACCTATTCCTCCGATGCGGCGTTGCTGGTAGAAATGGGACGTTACTCTCTCAAAATGCAGGGGTTGCTGGGACGGCGCTGCCCGACGCCGATGCTTTCTGGCTACTGGAAAGATGACCTGATTAGCCCGCCGGAAGAGTCGATGTTGATAGTCAATTCATCGCAACAGGGGAAATTGCTGGCACTGAATTTCTCACCGGTGTATCAGACGTTCCATCTGGCGCTGCAACAGATGACCGACTGGTTAGAGCGCCAATTACGCTAAGCTCTCGCACCTGTCGTGCTGCCACCCCGTGGCTGTGTGTAAAGGGCGACGAGTTGCGGTGATGAATAAAAAACAACTGTGATTTATTAATTTTTCTTATCAATATTGACTGCATTTACCCGTATAGTGTGTGTTGGTGTGACACGGCTCGCGCCCTGAAACGACGGACGCAAAAAAACTTGAACCCGTGTCAGCAGTTCTGGCAGGTTGATTGACTCCGTCGCTGTGAATGCTTGGAAGTCTTCTGATTTAAAAGGAGGGTGTCATGGCAGTGAAAAGCAGGCTCATCAAGAAATTTGCCTCATTGGGGCCGTATTTGCGTGAAGATCAGTGCGAAGAAAAGCATTTTTTCTTTGATTGCCTGGCGGTTTGTGTCAATGTAAAACCTGCGCCGGAAAAGCGAGAGTTTTGGGGTTGGTGGCTTAATCTGGAATGGCAGGAGCAAACCCTGTTTTATACCTACCGTATCGGTCTGTTTGATAAGGTGGGCAACTGGCGCGAAGAAACCATCAAAGATACTGAGGTACATGAGAAAGTGCTGGCTACCCGTGAAGATTTCCACACCCGCCTGCAGGCGCTGGTAGAACAACTCGACCCACCTTTTTCCCTCTCCGCACGACCATGATGCTCTCCGGCATCACGCCGGAGTCAGGGGTTTTCGCGTTGTGCTGGTTGGCATAACGCGGTTCTCCTGTTACAACGTTTTTTTCATCCTTTTATTGTTTATTGTTCAACGCAACGGCAGAAAAATTATGAGTGGCAGCCAGACTTTGGTTGTAAAACTGGGTACCAGCGTGCTGACTGGCGGTTCACGCCGCCTCAACCGCGCCCATATCGTCGAACTGGTGCGCCAGTGCGCCCAGCAGCATGCCGCAGGGCATCGCATTGTGATTGTGACTTCTGGGGCGATTGCCGCCGGCCGCGAGCATCTGGGATACCCGGAACTGCCACCGACCATCGCCACCAAGCAGTTGCTGGCAGCCGTAGGGCAAAGCCGGTTGATTCAACTGTGGGAACAACTGTTTTCCATCTATGGCATCCATGTGGGGCAGATGCTGCTGACCCGTGCTGATCTGGAAGACCGGGAGCGTTTCCTTAATGCCCGCGATACCATGCGTGCGCTGCTGGATAACCGTATCGTACCGGTGATTAACGAGAACGATGCGGTGGCGACGGCGGAAATCAAAGTCGGCGATAACGACAATCTGTCGGCGTTGGCCGCCATGCTGGCGGATGCCGATAAGCTGCTGCTGCTGACTGACCAGACCGGGCTGTTTACCGCCGACCCGCGCACTAACCCGGACGCCGAGCTTATCCGTGAAGTGCAGGGCGTGACCGACGAACTGCGCCAGATTGCCGGTGGCAGCGTTTCCGGCCTGGGGACAGGCGGTATGTCCACCAAATTGCAGGCTGCCGACGTGGCGTGCCGTTCCGGTATCGAGGTGGTGATTGCCGCAGGCAATCGTGCTGGCGTTATCGGTGATGTGATTAACGATGTCTCGGTCGGCACCCGTTTCCACGCCATGGAAACCCCGCTGGAAAGCCGCAAACGCTGGATCTTCGGCGCACCGCCTGCCGGTGAAATCACCGTGGATGACGGTGCGCTGGCCGCCATGCTGGAACGTGGCAGCTCCCTGTTGCCCAAAGGCATCCGCGAGGTGGCGGGCAATTTCTCCCGTGGCGAGGTCATTCGCATTCGCAGCCTGAACGGTCGTGACCTGGCCCATGCCGTTACCCGTTACAACAGTGACGCGCTGCGCATGATAGCCGGGCATCATTCCCAGGAGATTGCTGAAATTCTGGGTTACGAATACGGCCCGGTTGCTGTCCACCGTGACGACATGATCATTATTTAAGGAGCAGGCGATGCTTGAGCAAATGGGTAAAGCGGCTAAAAAAGCCTCTTATCAGCTGGCGGCGCTGAGCACCAGCCAGAAAAACAAGGCGTTGATGACGATAGCGGATCTGCTGGAAGCCCAGCATGACACCATTCTGACCGCCAACGAGCAGGACCTGGCGCAGGCCAGAGAAAACGGCATGAGCGAAGCCTTGCTGGATCGCTTGCAACTGACCCCGGCGCGCCTGAAAGCGATTGCCGACGATGTGCGCCAGGTGTGCCGCCTGAATGACCCGGTCGGTGAAATCATCGACGGCCGTATTCTGGACAATGGCCTGAAACTGGAGCGCCGCCGGGTGCCGCTCGGTGTCGTCGGGGTGATTTATGAAGCCCGCCCGAACGTGACGGTGGATGTCGCCAGCCTGTGCCTGAAAACCGGCAACGTGGTGATATTGCGTGGCGGTAAAGAGACCTATCGCACCAACGCCGCCACGGTAAAAGTTATCCAGCAGGCGCTCACCGAGTGCGGTTTACCCGCCGCTGCGATTCAGGCGATTGAAAGCCCGGATCGTGAGCTGGTCAACCAACTGCTGAAGCTCGATCGCTACGTGGATATGCTGATCCCGCGCGGTGGTGCCGGGTTGCACAAACTGTGCCGCGAGCAGTCCACCATTCCGGTGATCACCGGCGGTATCGGGGTGTGCCATATTTACGTTGATGAGTCGATGGAGTTTGAACCGGCGCTGAACGTGATCGTTAACGCGAAAACCCAACGCCCCAGCACCTGTAACACGGTGGAAACCCTGCTGGTGCATCAGGGTATAGCGGCGACGTTCCTGCCTGCGCTGAGCGAGCGCATGAAGCAGGCAGGCGTCAGCCTGCATGCCTGCCCGGCGTCGCTGCCGTTGCTAAGTGGTGGCCCGGCCAATGTCACGGCAGTAGAGGCCGCGAACTATGACGACGAGTGGCTTTCGCTGGATCTGAACGTCAAGCTGGTGACCGATATCGATGATGCCATCGACCACATCCGTGAGCATGGCACCCAACACTCCGACGCCATCCTGACCCGTTCATTAAGCCGTGCTGAACAGTTCGTGCGCGAAGTGGATTCCTCGGCGGTGTACGTCAACGCCACCACCCGCTTTACCGACGGCGGCCAGTTTGGCCTTGGCGCAGAAGTGGCGGTCAGCACCCAGAAAC
This sequence comes from Dickeya ananatis, assembly GCF_019464615.1. Classification (NCBI taxonomy): domain Bacteria; kingdom Pseudomonadati; phylum Pseudomonadota; class Gammaproteobacteria; order Enterobacterales; family Pectobacteriaceae; genus Dickeya; species Dickeya ananatis. The sequence continues at coordinate 544,576 of NZ_CP040816.1, forward strand.
TGCACGCCCGTGGCCCTATGGGGCTGGAAGCGCTCACCACCTACAAATGGATTGGTTACGGCGACGATCTGGTTCGTGCGTGATTTTCTTCCATGCCCGGCAGCCGCGAGAGCGTGCCTGTCGGGCAAGACGCTTAGAAAACCATCAGACGATACGTGTAAGTATTGACTTGCCGTAATGATTTGACTAGTTTGTCACCCCGTAGTTCACGTCACGCACTCGCGGGACGCTCTCAGGGCCGATATAGCTCAGTTGGTAGAGCAGCGCATTCGTAATGCGAAGGTCGTAGGTTCGACTCCTATTATCGGCACCATCTAAATCAATAAGTTACATAAATTATTCCACGATTCATTTTCGTTGCTGTGCCGTATTTGCGCCATTACCCTGAACAGCTCTATTAATTGTCTAGGGTTACAGACCCTATTAATCGCTATTTACCGGGCGGGCTGTATGCGCTGATCCGTTGCCGAGGGTAAGCTTAACTCAATGGCTTGAGCCTGAAAGGGATGCTGTTAAGCACTTGGGTGGGGTCATTGCCAGCAAAGCAGTCGGTTAAACACCGGGCCGTGGTATTAGTACTGTCTATTTTTTGAGTGTATAATTGGATGTTTATTTTAATGTACATTAAAATGATCACTAAAACAGGCATTTTACAGGTGATTTATGGAACGCATTCTTGCTGAAAAATCTATCAACATCACCGAGTTAAGAAAAAACCCGGCGAAATATTTTATTGATGAACCTGTCGCGGTGCTATCGAACAACCGTCCGGCTGGCTACATGGTCAGCGCTAAGGTGTTTGAAGAGCTGATCGATCTGTTGGAAGAGAAGCAGGGTAGGGTGCATACCGCTGCGCGTTTTCGTCCAAGCGCTGAACGGTTAAACGAGATTGCGCAGAACGGCCAGACACTGCTGCAAAACGCCTCGGACAAGGATCTGACCGAGTTCTCTGAATGAGCATCAGGATTTTCAAATCAACGCTTATCCGCCAGCAATTAAGCCCGCAAGAGCTGGATGATTTAGTGGCGGATTTTCTGTCGTATAAAAAAGAGGGCGTGTTGCCGGATACCTTTGGCCGTGACGCCCCTTATGATGATGACCGAACCTATCCCCTGGTGAAAAAAGAGCAGGTGTCGCATATTCATCTTGCTGATGCAGATGCCCCTTTCCCTAAGTTTTTACGCCAGTTCAAGCGAACCAGCGATCAGGCCCACTTGGTGTACTGCCATGGTGCCAGTGATCCAGATGCCTACCTGCTGATTATCATCCTGAAACCCGAAGCGCATAAGATGGCGCGAAATAATAACCACATGCACAAGATAGGTGTGATGGCCGAAGCATTCAGAATGAAGTATTGAATTATTTAAAAAACACCCAAGTGTTCGGGGCGCAAAAGCAGTTGGGGGTATATTTGGGGGTATCAGTAAAGATGGAATGGGTTATCTTAATAAATTAGTTTTCATATTTCATTCCTATTATAACTCAGCGGCTTGAGCCTGAAAGGGATGCTGTTAAGCACTTGAGCGGGGTCAAGCGCCAGCAAACGAGCCAGTTGAACAAACTCCACCACATCCAGCCTGCGTTCCCCGTTTTCGACCTTAGCAATAAACGATTGTGGGCGTTCCAGCGCCTGCGCCAGCATTTCCTGTGTGATGCCTTTGGCGATACGCGCTTCACGCAGCGTTTTGATAACGAGTTGATATTCAGCGGTGTAGGTGGAAGCCATGCGTTGAGTCTCGAAAGCGGGTCTGGTGCACTATCGGTGATAGTTCGTTTTATCCCAAAAAAGGATTTTTAACGCTGTCTAGAAAAGAGGACTCGCTGTGACTACCTGTTCAGTAGCGGGTGCAAGAGTGCGATAGGGTCGAGTGAAAGCAGGCGGCTGATGTGTATGAATTCCACAATATCAAGCCTGCGCTCGCCGTTCTCGATTTTGGCAATGAAGGATTGTGGTTTACCAAGAGCTTGTGCCAGCGTTGCCTGAGTCACGCCTTGAGCGATTCTGGCTGCGCGCAGGGCTTTGATAATGCGCTGGTACTCGGCTGAATAAGTTGATGCCATAACATGATGCTCTTGACGAATATCCTAAAATCGAATATCTGGCATGTTTCGATATATCCCAAAATGGGATATTTGGTTGCGGACAAAAGGAGAGCAGTAATGGAAACAGGTGACTGGCATCCGGCAGATATCATTGCCGCATTAAGAAAACGGGGCACCACGCTGGCGGCACTATCACGCCAGCATGGGCTGGCCTCGTCAACGTTGGCGAATGCGTTATCCCGGCATTGGCCGAAAGGGGAAAGACTGATTGCGCAGGCAGTAGAGAAAACACCGCAAGAAATCTGGCCGTCGCGCTATCGACGCGTGACGCCTCAACGACAGGGAAAAGACATTAACGGCGATTAAAGCCAAGCTATACCCGAAAAATGCCACCGTAGTGCGGTGGCAGAATGAAATGAGTTGGGGGTACTCCCAAATAGAGTGGGGGAGACGGCGGCGTCTGGCCCTGTGGCAAACAAGCACCCCACGTGCATGGAGAAGATTTACGTGCTGCTATATGGTCGGAATTTGATCTAGATAACGCTATTTGGGAAATTCCTGCAGAAAGGATGAAAATGCGCAGGCCGCATCTTGTGCCCTTATCGACTCAGGCGTTAGATTTACTCAATGAACTCAAGATCATGACAGGGAACTATCGTTATGTTTTTCCGGGGCGGAATGATCCGAACAAGCCTATGAGTGAGGCGAGTATTAACCAGGTTATCAAGCGTATTGGCTATGGTGGGAAACTTACTGGCCATGGTTTTAGACATTCTTTATCTACCATCCTTCATGATAAAGGATATGATTCGGCTTGGATTGAAATGCAGCTTGCTCACATCGATAAGAATAATATCAGAGGTACGTATAATCATGCTCAATATATTGATAAGCGCCGCGATATGATGCAGTGGTATTCAAATTACATTTTGATTAATGGATGATTATGGATAATCACTCGGAGTGCTGAACATGCAATACAAAATTTCTTATCTATTTTATAAAATAATTTTAATTTATTCTGCCATTCCGATAATGATGTTATTTATGTCGAGGTGAGTTAGTTGTAATGGAATTTTGACTATCGCAAGCAAAGCCTTTTAATGCTCCAGTTTATTATTAAGATGCTATGAAAATTGCGTTGATTCATAGATAAAATGAAGTTCATAAAGCATATGTTTTTATTTAGAGCAACTCACCATTTTGTCCCAGTCACGATCATAACGGCAGCCAAATAAAGGGGTTATTAATGAACAATGAATTTGATAGTAACAAATTAGAGAATTGTTTTGATCTCGCATTAGAAAATATTATAAAACACGGTGATACAGATATTTTTCCTTATCCTTTCGAAAGTCGGTTGTTTGAAGATAATAAGGATGTAGTAAAAACTGCATTAATGGAAACATTTAATGATTTTGAAAATAAACGGATAGAGATTCCACCAAACATGATTAATAGCTTTTCAAGTATTGGCTATTACGGTTACAGGTGGGCAACTCAAATTGATCCATTCTGGAATGTTTTTTTTCTTGGTGTAGTTTTAAAAATCGCTGGAGATATAGAAAGGATCAGATCTATCAACACGCAGGTTTATTCATATCGTTTCAAGCCAAACCCTGCTGAGGGCTCTCTTTTTGATAAAGATACTTCATGGAGAAAATATCAAGAAGACAGCATTGTTGAATGTACTAAAGATGAAGTCAAATATGTACTTACATGCGATATAGCAGATTTTTATCCACGTATTTATCACCATCGTTTAGAAAATGCGTTAGACAGAATCGACCCCAATAAAGAATATGCTGGTAAAATTAAGAAATTACTACAGACATTTAGTGAAACAAAATCTTATGGAGTACCAGTTGGGTGCCCTGCATCTAGAATATTGGCAGAATTAGCTCTAGATTCCATTGATAAATTATTGTCTATGAATAAGATTAACTACAAACGTTATGTTGACGATTTTGTTATCTTTTGTAACTCCAGAGAGTATGCTCATAAGACTTTAACTTTGCTTAGTAAAAAATTGATGGAAAATGAAGGGCTAACTTTACAGAGACAAAAAACCAATATTGTTACTAAAGAAGAGTTCCTTTCAGTAACTAAAGCTAAATTGCATGGCAATGATGAAGACGAAGAATCTCCTATGAAGGCTAAGTTTATGAGCCTACCTATAAGATTTGATCCTTATTCAGCGAATGCAATCGAAGAATATGAAGAAATCAAGGAATCTTTAAAAGATTTCGACTTGTTAGCTATGTTGAGTAGCGAATTACAAAAATCAAAAATCAACCAATCTTTTAGCAAACATTTAATAAAGGCATTCTCAGCAACTTCTGATGAAATAATAAGCAGTGCTTTCAAAGTAATGTTCAATAACTTGCACGAGTTGTATCCAATATTTACAACTATAATTCAAGTGGCTAATTCCAACTGGAAAAAATTAAGTATAGAAACAAAAGGTATTATTCTTGATAAAATAAATACATTAATCAAAGAAGATTCATATATTTTGAGCACTGAGCTTAACTTAGCCTATGTAGCTCGAATGCTCTCTAAAGAAAATACAGAAAAATCGACTCTAATTCTTAGTGAAATTTACAATAACAACTCAGAAAGCATCTTAGTCAAGAATATCGTCACTCAGTCAATGGCAAAAATCAATTCTTACGCATGGCTTTCTGATATCAAAAAGAACTTTTCTACGATGCATCCATTACAGAGAAGATTATTGATTGTTTCCAGTTACATCTTAGGTGATGAAGGAAAACACTGGAGAGAACACAACAAAAAATCTTTTAATTTTATAGAGATAATCTACAGGGACTGGGCGAGCCAAAGACAAACCGCAAGAAATCTTGGGGACGCGCTATGATCTCCGAATTAACATTTTCTAGAAAATTCACTTCATTCTGGAATCAATTACTTCCGAATGCTAATAACTTCATACGTATCATTAACGGCAGTCTCATAGAGGATGTTTATCCTCCTCTGGATGATAGCGCCAACAGGTCAAATAACGTTTTTGTCAATGAGTGCGCATTTAACTTATATACAGCCATACAAAAAAATTCACTTGATAGAAATATTCTTTCAGCACAAGACCTATTTCACAATCATGAGTTTCAAGCCATTTTTGAACAAACAAAAGATTACTTAAAGAGGTTCGCTTACGGTTCTAACTTCAAACTACCTTTGAGCATGATTGAGTATAATACCATCAGGGAAATAGCGAAAAATATTTTTTCTCGATATGGTATGGAAAATCAAGTTGAAGTATCTCCACAATTCGATGGATGCGGGGTAATTAATAATTCATACGGCGATATTTATTATTCAAATGTTCTTGTTGAAATAAAATCAGGTGACAGGAAGTTTAGTGTATACGATCTTAGACAGGTGCTAATATATTTTACTTTAAACTTTTACTCAAAAAATAAAAGGAACATCAAGAGTTTTGAGCTTTTCAATCCTCGAATGGGTATCACTTATAGTGACTCCATTGTCAGTCTTTGCAAGGAATTAGCATTTATTCAGCCTGAAGAATTGTACTTTGAGATAATGAATTCTATTACAGAGGAAAATTTCATAGTAACTGAAATGCAACGTTAGACATCATACTAAACCGCTGCAATTCATTGCAGCGGTTTTTTCTAAATAGATTCTCATAATAAATAAAAACATTGATTTTTCATGCGGCAGTTTTTATGAAAATACTTAGTTCTAAATATCTCTACTCACTAATAAAGCCTAAATATCAAATTAAACTAAAGGAAATAATATCATCAGCCTCAGCTCGCAACTCTCTCCCCGCCCGCCGCACTCGCCCGATTCATGGGGCAGTTTTAATGCAGGTGCATGGATGGTCTAAGGCCGCTTCTGGCCCTAATACATCGAGTCAATAAATCATCGGCAGGAGATGCGCAGCTTCAGGAACGATACCTTGGAGTGATCCTCCCCATCCCAAAACGCACAGCCTACGCATACACAGCACCTCGCCGAACACATCATCCAGCACAACCACAGCCGCTGCCTAATGTTACCGTTGTGTATCATACAACTGACTTGAAAGCCGATTACTTTCATTTTTCGAGAGGGGGGAGTGATGCCCGTTCTCAGTATCCAGCAGAACTTATCCCACTGACAGGTTGGGGGGCGTTTTCGGCTATGGCGCAGGCCGCCGATCTCAGGCAGGCTGAACCATGATGGTTAGCAACATAAAAAGGGTTCCGATGCCTTTACGATCACTTCAGGCGTTATGTTTAGTGAATTTTTTCATGGCCGATGTCAGAGATGGCCTTGGCCCTTTTTTGGGGATTTTTCTCACCGAGCATCACTGGAAAGCCGATGACATCGGCTGGATCATGACCGTCGGTGGTTTGGCGGGCCTGGTTGCCACCATGCCTTGCGGGCTGGCTGCGGATGCGTCGCGCAACAAGCGGGCGGGACTCGTTGCCTGCTGCGTGCTCATCACCGCGGCGACCTTGTTGCTTTGGTTTTTCCCGAATCGGTATGTTGTGGGGTTCTCTCAGGTGATAACTGGGGTATCCGCCACCTTTATTGCGCCCTTGTTGACCGGGATTACGCTGGGGTTGACGGGCCCGTCTGGCTTTAACCATCAGATGGGAAGGAACGAGGCGTTTAATCACGGCGGGAACATGAGCGCGGCGATGTTAGCGGGCGCGCTGGTGATCTACTGGGGAACCGATGTCGTCTTTATCCTGATGACCGGTATGGCGATATGCGCCACGCTGGCGGTTTTGGCTATCCGACATGGTGATATCGATAACCGTGTGGCCCGTGGGTTAAGCGGCGCTGACGATGCTGCCTCGGCACCCAGGCTTTCTGTCATTATCACGCACCCGGCAGTGGTGACGACCGGGGCAACACTGATGCTCTTTCACCTCGCCAACGCCGCCTTGCTGCCGATGCTCAGCATGCGGGTGGCCGCGATGCCTGATGGCGAAATGAGTGCGGGCGTGTATGCGGCAGCGACCGTCATTATTTCCCAGTTGGTGATGATCCCGGTGGCGTTATTTGCTGCCGCCAAAGCGGATAAATACGGTTACGCGGTGCTGATTACGTTGGCGTTAATCGTGTTGCCGCTGCGTGCCGCGCTGGCATCGGTATCCGCCGGGCCATTTTTTATGATACCGGTTCAGGTATTAGATGGTGTGGCGGCGGGGCTTCTGGGGGTGGCGGTCCCCGGTTATATCGTCAGGTTGCTGGAAGGCAGCGGGCATACCAATGCCGGGCTGAGCGTTGTCATGTTGCTGCAAGGCATCGGGGCGTCATTCAGCCCCGCGCTTGCAGGGAATATTGCCGCGGCCTACTCCTACCGCACAGCGTTTGCGGTACTTGGTGGCATCGCCATTCTGGCACTGCTCCTCTGGTGGCTTCGGCGTCTGTTGGCCTGGGACCGACAACGGCAGTACGATTAACGCCGCTGCACGAGTTACTCATACCTTTCATACCTGGCGGATTCCCAGGCGTGTATCGCGTGTTTTCGGGTTTCTCCCCAGTGGTAGCCGCCGATTTTTCCACTTTGTTGGATGACGCGGTGGCAGGGGATCAGGAAGGCGACCGGATTGGCACCGACCGCCAGTCCCACCGCTCTTGCCGCGTTGTGATGGCCGATGGCATCGGCCACCTGAGAATAGCTGACGACAGTGGCCGGGGGGATCTGTAACAGCGCTTTCCAGACGCTAATCTGAAAGTTGGTGCCGGTCACATGCAATGAAATCGGGCGATCCGGTGGTGTTTTCATGGCAAACAGCGTGTCTATCACCGTTTGTGTCCGTTGCGGATTGTTATGCATCACGGCATGTGGCCAGGTGTGATGCAATGCTGCCAGTGGTTCTCCGGCATCCTTGTTGTCCAGAAAGGAAAGGCTGCAAATGCCTCGGGGTGTCACGGCAATAAAGGCGTTACCGAACGGCGTGGAATGAACGGCGTATTCGATGATAAGGCCCGCACCTTGTTGTTTGTATTCCCCCGGTGTTACCGCTTCGAGATGAACGAAATGGTCGTACAACCGCGAGCTACTGCTTAACCCCACGGCGTCGGCCACATCAAGCAGCGGTCTTGACTCGCGCAGTAGCGCTTTGGCCCGTTCGAGGGTCAGCACCTGTAAGAAGCGTTTCGGTGTAACGCCAGCCCAGCGGCTAAACAGCCGCTGAAAGTGGAAAGGGCTCAGGTGAACGTGTGCGGCAATCTCATCGAGTGTGGGCTGGCTGTTCACATGGTTGGCGATGAACGTGATGGCATCGGCGATGCGCGCATAGCCTGAATGTTCATAGTTTGAATGTGCAGCGTCTGAGTGTGTGTAGTCTGGCATCGTCATCTTCCATCCCCTTAGTGGTCGTTATTCAGGTGCGGCAGATGGAGGCGCCGCCGTCAGCCAGAAGTGCAATGCCGGTGGTGAAACTGGCGGCATCAGACGCAAGATAAAGGGCTGATGCGGCAATCTCTTCCGGCTGTGCCAGACGTTTTAAGGCATGAAGGCCCTGAACAAACGCCAGCGACTCCGGGTCGCGGGTGAAGGCCTGTCCCATCGGTGTGTCCGTCCCGCCAGGTAGCAGTGCATTTACCCGAATCCCCTGAGCGCCAAACTCCGCTGCAAGCACCCGCGTCAGGCCGATTAACCCAGACTTGCTCGCGGCATAAGCCGCCATACCCGGCAAGCCGAGGGTATAGCCCACGAAGGTTGACGTAAAAATGACCGATCCGCCACCCCGGCGGAGCATGGCCGGAATTTGGTGTTTAGCGCCAACAAAGGCGCTCGTCAAATTCGTGTGCAAGGTGTCTTCCCACTCGGCAAGACTCATGTCCAGTATGCTGCCGGTTTCTCCAGTGGTCCCGGCATTATTAACGGCGATATCCAGCCCGCCATAGCAATCCATCGCCAGCTCAACCAGCGCTTTTGCAAAAGCCTCGCTTTTGACATCACCGGCTAAGGCTACCGCGTGACCGCCAGCCTGGGTTATCTCCTCAACCAGCGTGTTGAGCGCTTGCTGACGTCGGGCACCCACGATAACGCGAGCGCCTTCCTGAGCAAACCGTTTGGCCGTTGCATACCCGATGCCAGAGCTGGCACCGGTAATAATGGCTGTTTTGTCAGACAAGTCAGGCATGGTGAAAACCTCCGGATGTGTCATGTTCACGTTGATGGTGTGTGGCGGGGGTAGGCGAAGTATGGGGAGTGCAGCGCCTTCCTGCGACCCGGATCTTGCTGTCTTTACATCGGGCCAGACGGAGGGGATGCCTTAACGTCGGCATGGTCGGATTTCGTGCGTTTGTTGATGCAGGATAATTCTGTCAGAGAAGGTGTGCACTTATCATAGGCGCGCAAATTAGTCAGCGTGGTGAGGCGGCAGGTACCGCTGCCACTGCGGTGGGTTGGCATTCAGGTGACGGTATCGCAACGCATGTACAGCGGCGAATGTATCGCAATAAATGTGCGGTGACGTCAGTTCCCGAACCCTGCTGTCGATGCTTTTTTGGCGAAAGTGAAAGAGTCGAAATTATAAGGTTTTGGTGGTTATTTTCTGAGATGGTGGCTATGACACGTTTATTTTGTTTGAAGTTCCTTTTTTTATCATGATGTTAGTTAATGTTTTTCTGCGGTTTGACAACAACTCGGTTTATTCAACAATGCCCTTCAGGCCCTGATACTACCGTGCTGAATCAAAAGAAGGTCGTGCAAGTGCGAATGATAATGGTACCTCTTCCTTCGCGTTTTAGCGTTCATTTCTGTGTGATATCAGTCTTGCCAGGTCAACCGTCTACACACTGTACATACCGTTACACAGCAACACTCATCATCGAAGATTAGCCTGGTATATAGTGTCGTAAAAAAACAGTAATCGACGTCGTGTGAAGATAAGAAATTAACGAATCTCAAACAAATTGAAGTCATATAGTTTTACTTTTATGAAGAAACTTAAAAATACTATCTGCCTACATCTCCTGATGGCGACGCTCGCCATTCTGGTTCTTAGCGTTCCCCCGTTGGTGACGAGCTTCGATCCGCCGCTTAATTTCCAGCCATTGATTACAAGCCTGGACGGTACGCCCAAAGAACTCAAAGAGAAAATGGCGACTATTTCTCATGCATTACAAGGGAATGCGATTTTCTTTATCGGCGCGTCGGAAGTTTCTACATCCGACGATGAGCATTACGCTGTTTATAATTACTTTAATAATCAATTGCGCCGTCCGGTAGTCGCCTATGGTGATGCGTATTTCGATAATGTTGCGCATTTTTTACTGCTCTCGCGCTTTAAAAACGACCTGAACGCGAACAGTAAGGTGGTGTTGCAACTGGCACCCGATAGTTTTTACGGTGATGGTGTTCCGGGGGCTGTTTTTGCCGATAATTTCCCGCCTTCGATGTTTAATCCCCTGATGGACGATCCTGAACCGCGCCGCTTTTTGGTGAGTTATTTACAGAATCTCAACATCGACGAGGTCAGCCATTTAACCTTCGCTCAGATGCGCGTTTATGGCTGGCATCCGCAAATTATCTGGCAGGAAGTGAGCTATCAGTTTGCGATTTTCTGCGAAATGATAAAAAAAGACTGGCTGGCAAGACTGGGGATTGAGCCTCAACCGGTACGGCCGTGGCCGGTTAAGCCCTCGCCTGAAATTGTTCCCAACTGGGATAATGAATTGGCTCATGCCCATGAACTGAATAAATCTCGTCAGCAAAGTGCGGCGACATTCTGGATGGATAAGTCTGTCTATGATGACGATCCGACACAGGATGTATGGGACGACGCACCACTATTTCCCGCACAAATGGACGCGTTCCAGGCAACAATCAAGCTGCTCAAAGAGCGCCACGTTCAGGTGGTAGTGATTGTGGATGCGATTAATCCGTGGGCGATTAAAAACTCCGAGAAGTTCCAGTCGATTGATAAACAAATCAGGTCGATGCTGGATGAGAATCAGGTGCCTTATCTTGATATGTACGCCATGCCTTATCAGAACGGCTGGAACTGGGACCGCCTGCATCCAACAGAGCCAGCATGGGTGGTGATGGACCGTTTTATTGCTGAGAGTTTTAAATGATGAAATACGCGATTCGCCTTTTTTTTATTTATCTCTTGCTGGCGGTGACCATCGTGGCGTGGACCTCTGTTGATGACAGCATGAGTTTACAAGTGCATTTTGAATATCAAAAGTTCTGAAGGATGAATGATGTATAGCTCCGGAACATTTTTTTTCTGCCTGTTTGGATTAGCACTGTTGTTTGTGCTGATTAATCGGCTATGGCATTACCGGCTGACCTATTTATCCGCCATTTCTGCGCTGGTGTTGTTAGGCTGGGGATATATTTTCCAGGGTGATTATATTGTCCCTGTGGCAGTTTTCCTGAGCTTTTATATTATTGTCACGTTGAAAGAAAAAGGCTGGTTAAAGACCTGGCAGGCGGTAACGTTGACGCTGCTGCCGTTGTTTTTGGTGAAATTACACCTGAACAACCACTGGGGGATGATCGGCTTGTCGTTTATGACATTTCGCGCCGTTGACGTATTACTGTATCGCACCAAAAAAGACGGCCAGAATTTCCTGCATTATTTCTGCTATCTCTTTATGCCGCTGGTTATTTCTGCAGGGCCGATGTATCGCTGGCGAGCCTGGGTGACGGATATTAATAAGCCGTCCTTTGTTATCACCCGCGAGCAATTTTTACCTGCCATGGAGCAGATTTTCATCGGTATTATCCAGAAATTCCTGTTCGCTACGCTGATTGATAGCCTGGTCATTCAGTCGTGGAGTCATCGCCCGTTTACCTTAAGCGTCGGCGTTGTGATGTCGGTGGCTTACAGCGCGTACCTTTACTTTGATTTTGCCGGTTACAGCAATATGGCTATTGGGGCGGGGCGCTTATTTGGCCTCCACATCCCGGCGAACTTTAATATGCCGATCCTGGCTAAAAATCCGCAAGATTTCTGGCGTCGCTTCCACATTAGCTTGTCCGAATGGCTAAGGGATGTGGTTTTTATGCCGATTTATATGAATCTGATGAAAATCGATTTTTTCCGACAGAACAAAACGCTGGCACAAAATATTGGTATTTTTTGCACCCTGTTTTGTATGGGGGCATGGAACGGACTTGAACGACACTATATCATCAGCGGCGCGCTGTTTGGCGCCATTTCTGTTGCACACAATATGTTGCAGTGGTCAGCCAAACGTAGTCCAACGCTCAGCAACTGGTTACAACGTCCAGTCATTGCGTTCCTGGGGCGAATTCTGACGCTGGCAAGCGCCGCTGTATCTCTTTACATCTTTAGCGGAATGTCACCTCTATGAACTATCACTCCGAGCTTAAGGAACTGCAAGATTTCTTGCATGCGGTACTACTCAAGCCCGCGAACCCACACCAGTTGGCGATTAGCGGTAGCGATGAGGCAATGACCTGGCAGCAGCTCTCGGTCGCCGTTAGCGATTGGCAGCAGCGTTATCAGGATTGCCAGCAGCCTGCTGGTACACCGGTCGTGTTATACGGGCATCAACAGGCAGAATTTGCCGTGGCGATTTATAGCTGCCTGCTGCATAACATTCCCTACGTGCCGGTGGATTGCATCTACCCGCAAGAACGTCTGCGGGAAATCTGCCAGCAGGCGAAAGCCCCTTACTATTACGATGTGGCCACGAAGCAGTTCATCGCCACCGGTGAGGAAGGGCAGGTGCTGGCCGAGCCGGACCTCGCCTACATCATGTTCACGTCAGGCAGTACCGGCAAACCGAAAGGTGTGCAGATTGGGCGTGAGAGCCTGTGGCACTTCATGAAATGGGTGCGTCAGGACTTTTCCCTGCCAGAAGTGCCGGTATTGATGAACCATGCGGTATTCAGCTTTGATCTCTCGTTGATCCCGTTGCTGGCGAACCTGGCGACCGGCGGACACATCGTCCTGAATGCGAAAGAGGATATCGCGGCGGAGAACTGGCTGGAGCGACTGAAAAACAACGCGGTGTCTGCCTGGGTTTCCACGCCGTCTTTTGCCTATCAACGTTTGCTCTCCCCACAGTTCAACAGTGACTATTTACCGAGTCTGAACGTTTTTGTGTTTATTGGCGAAGTGTTGAATAAGGCGCTGGTAAAACAGCTACGCCGTCGTTTCCCGCATGCCAAAATTCTCAACTCCTATGGCCCCACCGAAGCGACCATCGCTACCACGGTTATCGAAATTACCGATGACATCCTGCGCAGTGAAAACGATGTACTGCCGGTTGGGGCGATGATGCCGGACTCCCACATGGAAATTACCGCCGAAGGTGAGCTGATTATCTGGGGTAAGAACGTGATGCGTGGCTACCTTGGGTTAGCGCAGGAGAACGCGGCGAAATTGTTACATCGGGAGAGCGAGCAGTTCCGTGGTTATCGCACTGGCGATCTGGGCTATGAAGAAAACGGTGTCCTGTATTGCCAGGGCCGCAACGACAGCCAGATCAAGCTGAATGGCTACCGTATCGAAATCAACGAGATTGAAAATCGCCTGCTGGCGATGCCTGATATTAGTGAAGCGGTGGTACTGCCGTTAATGAAGTCAGGTGGCGGGGTGTTGCGTATTGCCGCGTTCTGCGTCACGAAACTGGCACCTGATGCGATTAAAACCTCGCTTTCGAAGGTGATTCCACCCTATATGGTGCCTTCTCAGATTATTATTAAAGATGCGTTGCCGCTGAATCCTAACGGCAAAATAGATCGTAAACTGCTGGATACTCATGCCCGCACTAATTGATGACACCAGGAAATGATGATGGAACAAGAGATACTCGCCCTGTTTGAAAAGGTCTTATCCCGTAAAGTGGGGTTTAATGATGAACTGATTGAGTCCGATATCCTCGACTCGATTCTGGCCGTCGATCTGGTGTTGGAAGTGCAGGACGTTTACGGCTGCATGATCCCGCCAACCGAAGTTGCCACCGTTCTGAAGACCCCGGCTGATTTGGCTCGTTACATTGAAGAGCATCGCGGTTAAACCTGGATAAACGGCGAATACTCGTCTCGTTTCAAGACCCCGGATGCTGTCATTCGGGGTCTTTTTTTTCAGCCAGATCGGGTGTTGCGGTTTTATCGTTTCTTAACATCGCCCATTTGCGATATTGCACGGGCGTCATCCCCATCAATTGTGAAAACGCGCGTCTGAATGCCGTATCTTCACTGTAACCACAGGCCTGAGCGACCCGCTTAATGTTGGCTGCCGGGTTTTCGAGCAGCAGGCAGGCCGTTTCTATCCGCACGCGCGTAATAAAGTTTTTAGGGCTTTCGTTGGTAAGTTCCTTAATCTTTCGGTGTAGCGTCCGGTCGCTGAAATTTAGCGCACGGGCCAACTCTTCTGCTGTCATGGCCGGGTTTTCGTATCGAACCAGATGTTCAGCATGCAGCAATAACGGGTCCACCGTATTCATAAATCCCTGCGGTGCATAAATACGTTGTGACAGCGGCTGGCTATCGGCAACGGCAATGTCTGCCGCCATCCTGGCGATGTCGGGACCTGCCTGATACCGAATAATATGCAGGGCAAGTTCAACCCAGGATAAGGGGCCACCGGTCGTAATAATGCCGTCCTGCTCTTCCAGTGCTTTACCCCATACCGGTTTTGCCTTCGGGTACTTTTGCTTGAAGGTGTGATAGAGCCACCAGGTGGTGCTGCAAAAGCGTCCATCCAGCAGTCCTGCTTCACCTAAAATAAAACTGCCTGCACAGGCACCGCCTATCAGGGAACCGTTCAGGTATTGCTGTTTTAGCCAGGCGGCCGATTCTCCAACGGATGTCGCGGCCAGTGGCAGTTTATCCGGGCCGAGCATCATGCCTGTGGCCAGTACAATGTCTGATTGACCAACCGCCTCAAATGAACTGTCGACATAGATGAGGCGGCCCTGAGCGTCGCGCACGGGGTTGCCATCAGCGCTGACAATCGCGGTTTCAAACGTCACGCCAGGGGCGCTGGTAGCAGTATTTCCTTGCGGGCGCGAGATCAGCGCCTGATTGACCATCCAGAACATATCGGCCAGCCCTGCGATGGCGGACGACATACTGCCCGGTAACGCCAGAATCGAGATACGCATGGGGGTGTTTTCCTGTCGAGGAATATTGGCGAATTTTGCATGAACTATGTCAACTTTGCCATCTTACTACAAACGCTCATGCTGATTACACTTCAATCATCCCGTATCGCAAGGGTAACCACACCAGGAAAACCCCGCGATCACCATTCATTCATCTGCCAAAGGAGCGTCTATGACGAATTCCCGCACCGCCTGGCTACGCACACTGGCTATTGGGCTGGGGCTGCTTCTCTTTGCCAGTGTTCACTCTATTGCGGAGGCCGCGAAAATTAAAAATATTGTGTTGGTTCATGGCGCATTCGCCGATGGTTCCAGTTGGTCGGCTGTCACGAGCCGGTTGCAAGGCATGGGCTACCATGTCACCGCCGTGCAAAACCCACTGACGTCGTTGGCCGATGATGTCGGCGCTACCGAGCGTGTGTTGCAAAGGCAACAGGGTGATGTCCTGCTGGTGGGCCACTCGTGGGCAGGCGCTGTCGTCACTCAGGCGGGTAATGCGCCAAACGTGCGAGGGCTGGTCTATTTATCAGCTCTGGTGCCAGACAGTGGAGAGTCCGTTGCTGATTTATTGCAGCGTTTGCATGCACCGATGGAAGGGATGACGGCGGATTCAAACGGGTTAATCTGGCTGGATAATCCTGACCAGTATCAGGCGGTGATGGCGGGGGATGTGCCGCTAAAAAAAGTGCAGGCATTAACCGCAGTGCAACAGCCGATGGCAGCAAAAGCGTTTGGCGATAAAGTGCAGCACGCTGCATGGAAAGATAAACCGTCGTGGTATTTATTAACTGAAAATGACAACGCGTTACCGCATGTTGTTCAGGAAAAAATAGCCGGGCAGATTGGTGCAAATGTTATATCGATAGCATCCAGCCATATGTCTCTTATTTCACACCCGGATGCTGTCGCAAGTTTTATTGATAAGGCAGCCAAAGCCATTAAATGATGATGTCCGTCCTGTATTCAGGTTGATAGACGGTAGTTGTTCTGATTCGCCTGTAGTGATGTATGGATACATATTATGGCGCGTAATTCGATTGCCGATGTTCTGATGCCTGAATGATTTAACGTATGAATGTTTTAACGTATGAATGATGGTCGCGTTTAAATATAAAGAGAGGTTGTCGTGAATATATTACATATAGATTCCAGTATTCTTGCGGATGGTTCAGTAACACGGCAGCTTTCCGCTGAGGTTATTGAACAACTCACCCACCGTTATCCAGATGCCGTACTGTCTTACCGCGATGTGGTGGCACAGGAAATACACCACCTTACTGGCCCGATTGTCGCTGGTTTCCGTCAGGCAGACGCCGCTGCGCCAGACAGCGCAACGTTGCAGGAGCACCAATTGTCAGAACAACTCGTGTCAGAGTTTCTGGCGAGTGATGTCATCGTTATTGGTGCGCCGATGTATAACTTTTCCGTTTCCAGTCAATTGAAAGCCTGGCTGGATAGAATTGCGCAGGCAGGAAGGACATTTAAATATACTGAAACCGGACCTGTCGGATTATCCGCAGGAAGAAGCGTTATTATCGTTTCTGCCCGTGGCGGTTTTTATGGCAAGCCCCCTTTTGCCGGTCTGGATTTTCAGGAACGCTATCTTCAGGCCTTTTTCGGGTTTCTCGGTATTCATGATGTGTATTTTATTCGTGCTGAAGGGGCATCAAAAGGCGATGAAATAAAAAATCGTGAAATTGAGAATGCCAGGTCATCCATCCAGTCAGTGATTAATACTCTCGCTGTTTAATCCATTATATACCCAAAATAATTCGAGTTGCAGGACAACACGCTTGCGTGTTGAACAACGCCACGCGTTGGCCCTTTAGGGCAAGGCTCATTAGAGCCTTGTAATGCGGCAATCGAGCGAATCCCCAGGAGCTTACACAAGTAAGTGACTGGGGTGAGTGACAAATTGGCGAAGCCGATTTGAACGCTGCTGGCAGCGGCCCCGAAGGGGCGAGGCCCATAAAATGGGCCGAGTAACGCAGCCAACACACCTGCAACTTGAAGTATGAAGGGGATAGAGGTAACTGCTATGTTATATGCCATTACTCTTGAGTACTCCAGCCCGAAAGACGAACTTGAACAACATATTGATGCACATAAAAAATGGCTTGTGGATAATATCAAGCTCGGGAATATCATTTTTGCCGGTCCATTAGAGAACGGACTCGGTGGATTTATTCTGGCCTACGGGACGGACTCATCGGCGGTCAAGGTCGCGTTGTCAGATGATCCGTTCGTCAAACTGGGGTTGGTACGGGTACTCATCAGCACCATTGAACCGGCGCTTTGCTCTGGTCACTTCCATGCTGGTTGGGCTGGAAACGCGAAAGCGTTGTAATGCTGGTGTCGATTGAGGGCGGGACTTCCCATCCTTCTCCCGATGCAGTCGAGTGTGAATCCCCGCCGCTTAACGGAATAAACGGCGGGGATAGTGTTTTGATGGATAGTGCTATCTCTTGTCAGGGGGGGGCCTCCATCCGCGCCCGCTCCGCTGGCAAGACGAGGTGATGACAGGCCAGCGGGCGGCGCAGACGCGGTTATGACAGCGCCTCCTCCGGCTGGCAGATCTCCAGTATCGCCAGCAGATAGATGCGTACCGCATCGAGAAAATCGCTGATGTGGACGCGTTCATCCGGCATGGTGTTGAACTTGCCGCCGGGACCACACACGATACCTTCCATCCCTGCCAACTGATAAAAATGGGCGGCGTCGGTGCCGTAAAACGCGGGCGGCGTGATGGCCCCACTGGGCTGTGGTTCGCCGCGCACCTGTTGATAGGCGCGGTTAACCGCCTGCACGATCGCTGAGTCACGGGACACTTCGAACGGCAGCATGGTGGGCTTATCCCGTTCGCCGTCGTCGAACAATTCCGCTTTCAGACCGGGGTAGCGGGCGCAGAGCGCATCCAGCAAAGCCTGAATATCCGCCAGCACGCTGGCGACGCTCTGACCCGGTGCGAAGCGGGCGGAGCCTTTGAGACGGGCGAAGTCTGCCACCTGCGGCGGCCGCCACTCTTCAAGGTCGCGCCCTAGCGCACCGTGTACGGTGCCGACATGGCAGCGGTTGATGCTGCGGTGTTCGTCGCTTTGTGCACCGCTGAACGTCATGGCGTTCAATTGTGGGATCAGCTCCACGGCCGCGGCGATGGCATCCACCGCTTGCTCACGTTTGGAGAGATGACGAGTATCGCCGGTCAGTTCGATGGTGAACATCAACGAGCCGGCGTGCATGGTCAGTGCCTGGATGTCGGTCGGTTCTGCATTGATGAAATAGTCGGCGCGGATACCTTGCTCAATTGCTGCGATGGAGCCGATGCCGCCCTGTAACTCCCCGACCACGTAAGTTAGCACCACGTCGCCTTTCAGTTTGATGCCCGCATCGATAAGCGTTTTCAGCGCACAGAAATAGGCGGCATCGCCGGATTTCATATTGGACACGCCGATACCGTAGATGAATTCGTCGTCGATTTTTCCTTCCCACGGATCCACCGTCCAGCCTTCCGTCACCGGGTTGGTGTCCAGATGGCCGTTGAACAGCAGGCTGTGGCCGCCGCCTATGCCGCGCAGCGTGCCGATGGCATTGAGCCGCCCGCCCGGTACGGGGGTAAGCTGGGTTTCCAGCCCGAGTTCGCGCATTCGCTCGGCCATGAATTCCGCCAGTTGACGTTCGCCGTCAGTGGCGCTGTAGCTTTTGTGTTGCACCATGTTTGCCAGAAAACGCAGACAAAATTCGGTATCGATACGCTGTAGTAACTGTTCTTTCGTCATGATGGTTTCATTCTGTGTATGAGTGTGGGGCAGGCGATAACTCACCGGGTGTCGGGATGGCGGACAGCAAGGCTTGGGTATAAGGATGCTGCGCCTGCTCCGTCATGGCATGGCCCGGCAGGATCTCCAGCACGTCGCCGCGATACATCACCGCGATACGATGGGCCACCTGCTGGATCAAATTAAGGTCATGGGTAATGAACAGGTAGGCGGTGCCGTAGCGTCGCCGCAGTTCCAGTAACAGTTCTATCACGGTCGCTTGCACCGAGACGTCCAATGCGGCGGTGATCTCGTCGCAAATCACCAGTTCTGGCGGGTGTGCGAAGGCACGGGCGATCGCCACCCGCTGTTTTTGTCCGCCTGACAGCTCATGGGGATAGCGCGACGCCATCGACGCTGGCAGGCGGACTTCCTCCAGCAGTCGGGCGACGGCCTGTGTTTCGGTTTCGCTGTTGGGCAGACCATACAGCCGTAGCGGGCGGGCGATAATGTCGCCGATACGCATACGCGGATTAAGCGAGGCGTCAGGGTGCTGGAAGATCATTTGCACCCGACGGCGGTAGTCCTTATCCATCTGCGCACGGCCGTGCAGGGTGTAGCCGCGAAAATCCAGCTCACCGCTAAACGGCACCAGGCCGGTGATGGCTTTGGCCAGTGTCGACTTGCCGGAGCCGGACTCACCGACAACCCCCAGAATCTCACCTTCATGTACGGTGAACGATACCGCGTTGGCGGCGCGGGTTTGATGGGGCTGACGCTTGAGCAACTTATCCAGCAACCGGTGGTGACCGTACTGGATGGTGATGTCACTCAGGGTAAGTAAAGGTTGGGGGGACGGCGTGGTTTCAACCAGTAGACGCACGGCGGGATTCGGCACGGCGGCGATCAGCCGACGGGTGTAGTCGTGCTGCGGCGCACTGAACAACGCCCCGGCGTCTGCCTGTTCAACGATACGGCCTTTTTCCAGCACACAGACGCGGTCGGTGACACGAGAGACCAGTGCCAGATCGTGAGAGATATACAAGGCTGCTACGCCGGTTTCTTCCCGCAGTCGTTCAAACAACGCCAGTATCTGTGCTGAGCTTATCACGTCTAGTGCGGTGGTCGGTTCGTCGAAGATGAGGCAGTCGGGCTGACAGGCGAAGGCGGTAGCGATCAGAATGCGCTGCTTTTCACCGCCGGAAACCTGATGCGGGTAGCGCCGCATCATCAGCGCCGGATGTTTCAGGTCAACATCGCGCAGCAGGGTTTCGGCGTATTCCTGCGCTTCCCGGGCATTGAGGTGACGGTGACGGCGCAGCACCTCCGTCACCTGTTCCCCCAGCGTCAGGGTAGGGTTGAGCGAGGCGCTGGGGTCCTGAAAAATCATCCCCAGTTTTCCGCCGCGCAGCGCGTGCAGTTTGTCCGTCGCCAACGTGCGCAGATTTAAACCGCCGAGGTGAATCTCGCCAGCACGCTCCCGTGCATTGCTGGCGAGCCAGCGCATAATGGCCCAGCCGAGCGTGGTTTTGCCGGAGCCGGATTCCCCTACCAGCCCTACCACGTCGCCACGATTCACGTGCAGGGTAATGTCCCGCAGTACCGGCAGGTGCGAACCGTCCGGCAGTGCGTAGTCCAGGCTGTAATCGTTAACTGCCAGCACGGGGGTGGATGTCGTCGTCAAGGTGGCGTCGTGCTTGTCCATCAGTGGCTCCTCGGATTCAGAACGTCGCGTAGCCCATCGCCAAGCAGGTTGAAACCGATAGCGACGATGGCGATCGCAAGCCCGGGGATCAGCATCATCCAGGGAGCGTTAAAGAAGTAGGCGCGGGCTTCGGATACCATCAGCCCCCATTCCGGTTGTGGTGGTTGTGCGCCCAGCCCAAGGAAGCTCAGGGTGGCGAACAGCATAATGGCGAACGACACGCGAATAGTGGATTCCACGATGATGGGGGCCACGATGTTAGGCAGCATCTCCCGCAGGATGATATAGCTGGAGGATTCGCCGCGGGCGATGGCGGCATTGACGTAATCCTGCTGGCGCGCGGCCAGCGCCACGCTGCGGGCGATGCGTACCATGCCCGGTACAAAGGCGATGGTGATAGCCAGCACCGCATTCAGGCTACTCTGCCCAAGTGTGCTGACAATCAATAAGGCGAACAGCAGGCTGGGGATCGACATAACCGCGTCCATGGTGCGCATAATGCCTTCATCCATTCTGCCACCCAGATACGCGCTGGCAGTGCCGATAACCGAGCCTGCCACCATCGCCAGTGAGGTAGCCAGTAGCGAATAAAGAATGGTGGTGCGGGCACCGACCAGCACCCGGCTGAGGATGTCACGTCCCAACTGATCCGTACCGAACCAGTGCATGGCGCTCGGCGCTTTATAGCGCGCCAGAATCGAGATAGCCTCCGGGTCGGCAGGGGCCAGATGAACGCCCGCGCACACGGTAATCAGCGCCAGTAGCAGGATGCCAAGCCCGGCGGCCCCTTGCGGGGTACGCAGTAGTTTTTTGAGTACGTCAAACATAGTGAATCCGCTTGTCTAGCATGGCGTAGGCGAGGTCGGCCAGAAAATTGACGACCGCATAGGTGGCGGCCAGGATCATCACACCGCCCTGAATGGTGGGGAGATCGCGCGCCTGCACCGCAACGAGAAGCTCCCTGCCGATACCGGGAATAGCGAAGATCTCTTCCACCACCACGATGCCGCCGAGCAGATAACCCACGTCCAATGCCACGATAGTGATGGTCGGTAACAGGCCGTTGCGCAGCGCGTGGCGCCACAGGATACGGCGGCGCGGCAACCCTTTCAGCCAGGCTGCCCGGATATAGTCGGTATGCAGCACGTCCACCATTTCCGAGCGCACCATACGTGAGACATGCGCGACCAGAATCATCGCCACCGTCGCCGACGGCAGCACCAGATGGCGCACGCCATCAATCAGGTTCTCGCTGAGCGGAACATAACCGGTCGCAGGCAGCAACTGCCAGATATCGGCGAACAGCAGCAACATCAGCGTGGCGGTGACGAACTCGGGAAAGGAAATACCGATGTAAGACAGCACGCTGACCAGCACATCCGCCAGTCTGCCTTTTCTGACCGCAGCCCAGACGCCGAGCGGCAGCGCCACCAGCAGCATTAGCGACAGGGCACACGCCGCCAGCAACAACGAGCGGGATAGGGCGGTGAGCAGCGCGGGCGCGACCGGCAGGTTAGTCCGCATGGAGACGCCGAAATCACCGTGCAACGCCGCCGCCAGCCAGTGCCAGTATTGCACCCAGGCAGGGGCGTCCAACCCGAGGCGGGCTCTGACCGCCGCCAGCGCCTCAGGGGTGGCATGCTGGCCGAGCAGGGTGACCGCGGCGTCGGCAGGCAGCAGTTGGGTAATGCTGAATACCAGTACGGATACCACCAGCAGGGTGTAGATCACCAACAGCAGACGTTTTAACAGATAGCTTGCGCTCACGGCCGCTCCTTAGCTCAGCTTCGGCGTGTCGACGCTTGCGCCGTCAGCCAGACGTGATCGAGGCGGAACACGGCGGCACGCGGATGCAGCGCGTAGCCGCGCACAGAGTCCCGGCTGGCGGAGAGCAGGTTGAAGAAGGCTGGAATGACCGATGGCACCTGCTCATGTATCAATTGCTGCGCTTTACCGTAGAGCTCCCGACGCTTGGCGTCGTCGGTGGTACCGCGTGCACCGGCGACGGCGGCGTCAAAATCGGCATTGTTCCAGCGGGTTTCGTTCCAGGCCGCATCGGAGGTGTAGAGCAGCGAGAACACGGCGTCCGGCGACGGTTGCATATTGTAGAAGCCGACGTAAAAGTTACCCTTCTTCCACACCTGGTCCAGATAGGTACTGTGGGCCATGGTCTGCACGTTGATACGAAAACCGGCAGGCTTGGCCATCTCGCGTACCGCGATCCCCAACTGGGTACGGGAGGCGGGTTTATCTGACGCGACCAAGGTTAAATCGAGTCCGTCTGGGTAACCGGCTTCTGCCAGCAGCGCCTTGGCTTTGGCGTAGTCGGGCTGGCGCAGCGGCAGGTTGCGATACCACGGATACGAGGCGTTGATCGGCGTGTCGTTACCCGGGGTGCCGTAACTGTCAGCGACGAAATCGACCATCGCTTTGCGATCGATACACAGCGCCAGCGCCTGGCGTACCCGTACGTCGTTAAAGGGTTTCTGGTCGCAACCCATGTTGATATTGAGGAACTGGCCCGACGGGACGCGCAGCGGCTGGATGCCCGAGGCGGCGGACAGGCGTTTGAACTCGCTGGGCTGTGCCGCCAGCATCAGGTCGGTATCACCGGCGATCAGCGCGGAGCTTTCGGCGATAGCGTCGGGATAAACCACGATCTCCACGGCATCCAGATACGGGCGGTTCGGGTCGTAGTAGTACGGGTTGCGCTTCACCACGATTTTGCGTTCTGGCTCATAGGAAGACAGGATGAAGGGGCCAGCGCCCAGCGCTTCTTTGGACAGCCGTGCCAGTTGCCCCTGCGCGATGGCGGCGGGGACGATTCTGGCGTCCGGGTACGCCAGCATCACGGGCAGGTCGGCGTAAGGTGCCAGGGTTACGATCACCACTTTGTCGTTGCCATCGGCATGTAACTCTTTGATGGGACCAATGTTACGCATCCCCGGCGACGCGTTTTTGGGATCCAGAATGGCAGAGAGGCTGGCGACGACATCCTCGGCGGTCAACGGCGTACCGTCGCTGAATTTCAGGTTGGGACGCAGGGTAAATGTCCACTGCGTCAGGTCAGCATTGGGCTGCCAGCTGATAGCCAAATCCGGTTCGGCCTTCATTTCCTGTGTCAGACGCGTCAGGCCGCTGTAGAGCAGTTCAGCCAGCAGGTACTCGGGGTTGACGCGCGCCTGCTGGGGGTTGAGCATATTGATAGCCTGATCGACGCTGATACGCAGGGTGCCGCCTTTTTGCGGCGTCCCTCCCGCCGTCATGACGCTGGCGTCAGCCGCATTAGCATGGAATGACCACGGTAGCATGGCTGCGCCAGTCATCAGCGTGGTGTGAGTAATAAACTGCCGTCTGTTTATTCCTTTCATTGCACACATCGTGGTTTCCTCTTCTGCTGTTTGCTAATTGTTATTTGCTACTTATTGTTTGTTATTGGTTTTTTTATTGCTTAATGACCCTGGGTTGGCGAAAAGTCCTCGGCCAGATAGGCCAAAATAGACTGAGATAAGGCGACAATGTCCGACAGGGTGGTGTATTCATTGGCGGCGTGAATGTGGTTATCTGGCCGTACCAGACCCCCTAACAGAATTTCCTGAATGCCCGCCTGTTGTACCCATCCCATGTCGGAACTGCTGGAGGAACCCCAGGCGGCGAATTCGTCGGTGCAAAAACCGAACCCCATGCCAAGCGCGTGCTGCCAGCGCGGCCAGTGCGGCCCGGTAGGGTCGCTGACCGGTGCCAGATGGCCGATCAGGTGGTATTCCGTGCTCAGCGCGGCGGAGGATGCCATGGATTGCGTGATGCAGTCGGTCAATTCCTGCCAGACCGCGTCGAACGACTCTTCGGGGGCGTAGCGACGGTTGACCAGCAGCTCAAAACGTTCCGGTAAGGTGGAGCCTTTGCTGCCACCTTGCGCCACCGCCAGTGTCAGGCGGGAAGTCAGCGGCTTGCCGGCAAAATGTGGCGGCGGTGGCATGGCGGAGGTGCGTTGCTCCACCTGCCGTTTCAGTGCCATCAGGGCGTTCATCAACGGCAGGCTCTCCTCAATGGCGTTGATGCCGTCCACCGAGTCGCCAGAATGTCCCGATCGCCCCGTCACGCGGATCACCACATCCAGACTGCCGAAACAACCTGCCCAGATGCGTGGCGCGGCACCGCCGTTGAAACTCAGCATATGACCTTGAAACAACCGCTGTTCCGCCAGATAGCGAATGCCGGGGTACAACCCGCCTTCTTCGTCGGTGCACAGCAACAGCACCGGGTTGAAACGCAGTTTGAGGCGATATTTTTGCGCTGCACGCAGCGCGGCCAGCGTGGCGACAATCGTTCCTTTCATGTCGGCGCTACCGCGGCCGATCAGCCGTTCACCATCCTGACTCAGCGCTAACGGCGGGTAATGCCAGCCATCGCCGGGGGGAACGGTATCGACGTGGAAATAGAGGTTGCAGTTCTCTGCCGCGTCGCCGGGCAGCGTCGCCAGCAGGTTGACGCGCTCTCCGCGTGCGCTACCATCCGGCGAACGCCAGAGGGATTCGGGCACCGACACCCGCTGGAAGCTGAATCCCATCGGCGTTAGCAGTGACTCCATCAGATCGGCGAACGCACCATAGCCCAGGCCGGGTGGGAAACTGGTATCCACCGCCAGCATGCTGCTCATATCCTGTAAAATAGCGTCTGGATCATTCGCAATGGCGGCCAGCGCCTGCTGAAAAAGGGATGTCACACTCATGTCGTGCTCACTGGGTTGTATTTCTATATAGTTTATAGATAATTCAGGTGAGCGGGTTGGTCAATAGGTAATCATTCATGATAATGAAAAGATCTGACGAGCAGGATGCCGTGAGTTTTGGGCGTCTTGATGAATTTGAAGGGGCCCCGCGTTACGAGGTAGTGAAACGCTATATCAGCGAGTCGATTCTGGTAGGCGAGCTGGCTGCCGGTACGGTTCTGCCCAGCGAGAACGCGCTGGCGGCCGATTTCGGCGTTTCGGTGGGGACGGTGCGCAAAGCGCTGGCAGCGCTGACTGCCGAAGGGATGCTGATGCGTCGCCGTAAAACCGGCACGGTGGTGACCGGGTGGGCACCGTTGCACAACCTAAGCCATTTCTTCCGCTATTTTCGCCTGCACGGTAAAGATGGTCGTTTGCTCAATTCACAAACGATCTTGCTGGATTATCATCGGGCGCTGGCAACCGAGCAGGAAGTGGAAAAGCTGCAGTTGCAGCCGGGCGACAGCGTTATCTATCTCAAACGGTTACGAAAAATAGACGGTGCCCCCGCGATGCACGAAACCATGGTGCTACCGGAAGCCCGCCTGCCCGATTTCCCGGCGCGGGAGTCGGTGCCGTCGCTGCTGTATCGGTTTCTCATTGATTGCTACGACATTCGGGTAGCGGCAGTACGGGAGCAAATTACCGCCGAACTGGCTAACGAGGAAGACTTGCGTTTGCTGGAGTTGCAGGCACCGCAGGCGATTATGGTGATTGACGAAGTCTCGTTCGACCAGAGCGCGAGGCCGGTGATCCTGGCGCATCACCGTTTCCCCACCGGGAACTTTATGTACGTCAATGAAATCCGCTGAGCATGCCGTTTGGCGACGTTAGCGTTGGTGTAGGTGGAAAAGCCAGAATCTATGATTGAGGCGGGGATTTCTCACCCCTCGCTGATAACAGACTGCGCCAGTATACAAATCAGTGAAACGCGTCAAGGTAACGCCGCGAGTTTGTGTTAGGGTATGCTCCTCGGGGGATCGTCCGATTCCCGGTTTTTTTGCCCGTCTGAGTTTTTATCATGTATGAGTTCAAACTGGTTTTACTGTTGCTCCAGCAGATGTGTGTCTATCTGGTGATCGCGTATCTGCTCAGTAAAACGCCGCTGTTCATCCCGTTGATGCAGGTAACGGTCCGTTTACCGCATAAGCTGCTGTGTTACGCCATGTTTTCCATGTTCTGCATTATGGGCACCTATTTCGGGCTACATGTGCAGGATTCGATTGCCAATACACGTGCGATTGGCGCGGTGCTCGGCGGGCTGCTTGGTGGCCCCGGTGTCGGCATTCTGGTGGGGATGACCGGTGGATTGCACCGCTATTCGCTGGGGGGGATGACGGCATTCAGTTGTATGGTGTCGACCATTGTCGAAGGGCTGTTGGGGGGAATGGCGCACCGGCTGCTGATGCGTCGTGGCCGGGTTGATCGGTTGTTTAACCCTTTTACCGTGGCAGGGGTGACGTTTATCGCTGAACTGTTGCAAATGGCGATCATTCTGTTGCTGGCTCGGCCGTTTGATGATGCGTTGAAGCTGGTGAAAGACATTGCCGCACCGATGATCGTCACCAACAGTATTGGTGCGGCGATGTTCATGCGTATCCTGCTGGACCGGCGCGCCATGTTTGAAAAATATACCTCGGCGTTTTCCGCCCGGGCGTTAAAAATCGCCGCCTGCACCGAAGGTATCCTGCATCAGGGGTTTAATGAAGAAAACAGTATGCGGGTGGCGCAGGTTATCTATCAGGAGATGGATATTGGTGCGGTGGCGATCACCGACCGCGAGAAACTGCTGGCTTTTATCGGCATCGGTGATGACCACCATCTTCCGGGGACGCCTATTGCCTCTGGTCATACCCGGCGTGCTATCGAGCATAACGAGGTGGTCTACGCCGACGGTAACGAGACGCCGTACCAATGCTCGCTGCAATCTACCTGTCGGCTGGGGTCGACGCTGGTGATCCCGCTGTGCGGTGAAAATCAGCAGGTGATCGGCACCATCAAATTGTATGAAGCTAAAAACCGTCTGTTCAGTTCCATCAATCGCACGTTTGGCGAGGGGATCGCCAGCCTGCTGGCCGCTCAGATTCTGGCGGGACAGTATGAGCGCAGCAAGCAGTTGCTGACGCAATCGGAAATCAAACTGCTGCATGCGCAGGTTAATCCACATTTTCTGTTTAACGCCCTCAACACTTTACTGGCAGTGATCCGCCGTGATAGCGAACAAGCTGGCCAACTGGTACAGTCGCTGTCGACGTTTTTTCGCAAAAATCTCAAACGCTCAGAGGAAGTTGTTACACTGGCCGACGAGATAGAGCATGTGAATGCCTATCTGCAAATTGAAAAAGCGCGCTTTCAGGAGCGCTTGCAGATCCGTTTTGACCTGCCGTCGGCGCTGATGTCGATGCGGTTGCCTGCGTTTTCGTTGCAACCGCTGGTGGAAAACGCGATTAAACACGGTACGGCGCATCTGCTGGGAACCGGGATTGTCACTATCAGCGCCAGTCGGCAGGGGGAGCGACTGTTGCTGAGTATTGAGGATAATGCCGGTTTGTACCAGCCACGAACGAACTGCACCGGGCTTGGCATGAATCTGGTGGATAAGCGTATCCGCAGTCGCTACGGCAACGATTATGGCCTGAGTGTGGAATGTGAACCGGACCGTTACACACATATCCATCTGACGCTGCCCTGTGAGGAAAGCCAGTCATGCTAAGCGTGCTGATTGTTGATGATGAACCGCTGGCGCGGGATAACCTGCGCTGCCTGCTGGAACAGGATGACGGCCTTGAGCTGGTCGGTGAGTGTGCGAACGCGGTAGAGGCGATTAGCGCTATTCACCGCTTACGCCCCGACGTGGTGTTTTTGGATATTCAGATGCCGCGCATTAGCGGGCTGGAAATGATCGGCATGATCGATCCAGACAACATGCCCTACATCGTGTTTATTACCGCTTACGATGAGTATGCGATTAAAGCGTTTGAAGAGCAGGCATTTGATTACCTGCTCAAGCCGATAGACCCGCTGCGGTTGGCGAAGACCTTACGCAATCTGCACCGGGAACGCCCGGCGCAGAATATCGACAAACTGTCCGACCATCAGTCACTTCTGGACTACATTCCCTGTACCGGGCACAGCCGTATCTACCTGATGAAAAGTGACGACGTGCAGTTTGCCAGTTCGCGCCAGAGCGGTGTGTATGTCACCGGGCCGCAAGGGGAAGAGTGCTTTACCGAATTGACCCTGAAAACGCTGGAAAGCCGTACCCCGTTGGTGCGTTGTCACCGTCAGTATCTGGTCAATATGGCGCATCTGCGCGAAATCCGGCTGGAAGAGAGCGGGCACGCGGAGATCCTGCTGAAAAGCGGTCAGGCGTTGCCGGTCAGCCGCCGTTACCTGAAAACCCTCAAGCAACTGCTTGGTCTTAAAGGTTAATGCCGACCCGCATGCGTGCGGGCGGCGTGTTTCCCGCGCTTTTCATCCTCTTCCATCTCACAATTCCCTCTCACTATCTCATCGCCGTGCGCTCATGACACGGTGACTGCATCGTTTGCCACAGGGCACGGTTTCGTCAATTTAAGTAAAAATCTGTCACCGCTTATTCCGGTATGCGACCGGTCATTCGCTTATCCGACCGCTGACCCAAATTCAACTATCACCTGACGAATAGCCTGACTACAGTAACCATACGTGACTACATCATAAGTAATTATACCCGTCATATTTCACGTTGCAGGTGTGTTGGCGGCGCGCGTTCACCCGACTACTGAGTAAGCTCATCGGGGTTCACTCGCTTGCTACCGTTCTGCCACTCGAATGATTGAGGGTATACACAAATAAGAAGAGTGAACGCTATGAAAGATAAACTTCTCAGGCATCTTCCCTGGGCGTTACTGGGGTTCATCGGGGCATGCTGTCTTGGCGTGGTTGCGCTGCGTCGCGGCGAGCACGTCAGCGCCATGTGGATCGTGGTAGCGTCGGTGGCGGTCTATCTGGTCGCTTACCGTTACTACAGCTTGTACATCGCCCGCCGGGTGATGCAGCTTGACGCCAACCGCGCGACACCCGCGGTGGTTAACAACGACGGGCTGAATTACGTGCCGACCAACCGCAATGTGCTGTTCGGCCACCATTTTGCGGCTATCGCAGGCGCAGGCCCGCTGGTAGGGCCGGTACTGGCCGCTCAAATGGGCTATCTGCCCGGCACTCTGTGGCTGCTGGCCGGTGTTGTGCTGGCGGGCGCAGTACAGGACTTTATGGTGCTGTTCATGTCGACCCGCCGCAATGGTGTGTCGCTGGGTGAAATGATCAAAGAGGAAATGGGGCCAGTACCCGGCACTATCGCGCTGTTTGGCTGCTTCCTGATTATGATCATCATCCTGGCGGTACTGGCGTTGATCGTAGTGAAAGCACTGGCGGAAAGCCCATGGGGCGTATTCACCGTGTGCTCTACCGTGCCGATCGCGCTGTTCATGGGCATCTATATGCGCTTCCTGCGCCCCGGTCGGGTGGGGGAAGTGTCTGTCATCGGTATCGTGCTGTTGCTGCTGGCTATCTGGTTCGGCGGTGTTATCGCTCATGATCCCTACTGGGGCCCGGCGTTGACGTTTAAAGACACCACCATCACCTTTGC
This sequence comes from Dickeya ananatis, assembly GCF_019464615.1. NCBI lineage: Bacteria > Pseudomonadati > Pseudomonadota > Gammaproteobacteria > Enterobacterales > Pectobacteriaceae > Dickeya > Dickeya ananatis. The sequence continues at coordinate 574,566 of NZ_CP040816.1, forward strand.
GCTGATCGGTTATGCGTTTATCTCGGCGCTGTTGCCGGTGTGGCTGATTCTGGCTCCGCGCGACTATCTGGCGACGTTCCTGAAAATCGGGGTGATCGTCGGTCTGGCGATCGGCATCGTCATTATCAACCCTGAGCTGAAAATGCCGTCCATGACGCAGTTTATCGACGGTACTGGCCCAGTGTGGAAAGGCGCGTTGTTCCCGTTCCTGTTTATTACCATCGCCTGCGGCGCGGTATCCGGCTTCCATGCGCTGATTGCTTCCGGTACCACACCGAAGCTGCTGGCGAACGAAACCGATGCCCGCTTTATCGGTTACGGTGCGATGTTGATGGAATCTTTTGTCGCCATCATGGCACTGGTTGCTGCGTCGATTATCGAACCGGGTTTGTATTTCGCCATGAACACCCCGCCGGTCGGTCTGGGCGTTACCATGCCGAATCTGCATGAGCTTGGCGGTGCCAATGCACCGGCGATCATGGCGCAGTTGCAGGGCGTTACCGCACAGGCGGCGGCAACGGTCAGTTCCTGGGGCTTTGTGATTTCGCCGGAGCAGATCCTGCAAACTGCGAAAGATATCGGCGAACCGTCGGTACTGAACCGCGCAGGCGGCGCACCGACGCTGGCGGTAGGTATTGCTCATGTGTTCCATCAGATTATCCCAAGCGCCAACATGGGCTTCTGGTACCACTTCGGTATTCTGTTTGAAGCGCTGTTTATTCTGACTGCGCTGGATGCGGGTACGCGTTCTGGTCGCTTTATGCTGCAAGACCTGCTGGGTAACTTCGTCCCGTTCCTGAAGAAAACCGATTCGTTGATTGCTGGTATGGTCGGTACCGCGGGTTGTGTTGGCTTGTGGGGCTACCTGTTGTATCAGGGCGTGGTGGATCCGCTGGGCGGCGTCAAGAGCTTGTGGCCACTGTTCGGTATCTCCAACCAGATGTTGGCTGCGGTCGCGCTGGTGCTGGGTACGGTAGTGCTGATCAAGATGAAACGCACCCGTTATATTTGGGTCACGATGTTACCGGCAGTTTGGTTGCTGATCTGTACCACCTGGGCGCTGGGGCTGAAGCTGTTTAGTAATAATCCGCAGATGGAAGGTTTCCTGTATCTGGCACGTGTTTACAAACAGCGGATTGCTGAAGGCACGGAGTTGAGTGCGCAGCAGATTGCCAACATGCATCACATAGTGGTGAACAATTACACCAATGCGGTGCTGAGCGTTTTGTTCCTGGTGGTGGTGTATAGCATAATCTTCTATGGTATTCGTACAGCATTGCGGGAACGTAACCAGTCAGAACGCTCTGACCGTGAAACCCCGTATGTGCCGGTACCAGAAGGCGGCGTGAAGATCTCCTCCCATCATTAACCGACGGTGAGGACGATACCGCCGACAGGTGCCTGTGTGGGCCTGTCGGCGTTCATATCTGTCGGCTCATGCGCCATCGGCGCTGATATCAAGAGAGGGCGATATGTTCGGAAACCTTGGGAAAGCAGGAAAATATCTGGGGCAGGCCGCCAGAATGCTGGTCGGCATCCCGGATTATGATAACTACGTGCAGCACATGCAGACCAACCACCCAGACCAGGACGTGATGAGCTACGAGGAGTTTTTCCGCGAACGCCAGCAGGCACGTTATGGCGGTAGTGGTAAAGGGGGTTTTCGGTGCTGTTGAGTCGTCAGCGCGACAAGGAGTTTTTTCGAGTATGACTCGTTCATTACCCGCAGAGGCATTACCCGTAGAGGCATTACCCGCGACGATCCTCACCGGTTTTCTGGGTGCGGGGAAAACCACGTTACTGCGGCATCTGCTGTATGCCGATCACGGCGAGAAAATCGCCGTCATTGAAAATGAATTTGGCGCGGTGGCGATTGATGACTCGTTACTGGGCGATCGCGCGACCCGTATCACCACACTGAGTAACGGTTGTATCTGCTGTAGCAGCGCCAATGAATTGTCGGATGCGCTGCATGACTTGCTGGACGGTATCGACCGTGGCGAACTGGCGTTTGACCGGCTGGTGATCGAGTGTACCGGTATGGCCGATCCGGGGCCGGTGATTCAAACCTTTTTTTCTGACGAACGCCTGAGCCAACGCTTCCTGCTGGATGGCGTGATTGCGCTGGTCGACGCGGTACATGCCGATGAGCAACTGAGCCGACATACCGTGGCGCAGGCGCAGGTCGGTTATGCCGACCGCATTCTACTGACCAAAACCGATCTGGCAGGCGAGACGCAGGCACTCGAAGAGAGACTGGCGCGTATCAACGCCCGTGCCAGCCTGTATCGTGTGGTAAACGGTCAGATCGACCACCGCCAGATCTTCGGCGTCGATGGTTTTATGCTAGACGATCGGCTACAGGTGTCTTTACCGCGTTTTCGACCGCTGATCGAACAGGATAACGCCATCACCTCGCTGGTGGTGCAACTGACAAGACCGGTAGACATGGTCGCGGTATCGGCAGTCATGGAGCAGCTGTTGGTAGACTGTGCCGATAACCTGCTGCGCTACAAAGGGGTACTGGCAATCGAGGGCGATGATCGCCGGTTGTTATTCCAGGGGGTACAACGACTCTACAGTGCCGACTGGGATCGCCCATGGAACGACGATGAACCACGCGAGAGTGTCATGGTGTTTATCGGTATTCGTCTGCCGGAAGACGATATCCGCCGCGCGTTTGCTGCACTGAATGCGTGATACAGGCTTGCCGGGTGAAAATCCGGCAATACTACCTTCCTTGTTTCAGCTTACTGCTGCTTACGTCTCTCCCTGCCAGCATAGTGATATTCAAGAAAAAGCGCTCGTTGCCATCAGGTGCTTCTTGCTACTCTGGTGCTAATCGCTAATCACCAGTATTGCTTACCAATAATGTCTGGTTAAAACGAATCGTTATATCTAGTTGTTTGATTTTAAATAATATTTATATGATTATCTGATGGCTGTTTAATCTTATTCATAAGGATGTTGAATCGTGAAGAATGTGACAAAAATTTTAGTGGCTACGGCCTCGTTATTAGCCTCTTACTCAGTGATGGCGGGCTGGCAGCCGTATAAAACGGTGACACTGGATGGATATAACAATACTGTCCCTGGGGGAAGTGCTTACAATGAAACAACGATTGCATCGGGAGTGTACCGTTTCCGCATTGATCCGACTTCCGATGGTGTTGACTATGCAACAGGGCAGGGCGGCAATACACGTTCAAAATCTGCGGCACTGATGGTGTATGATCGCACGAGTACCGCTGATAAGACGGCTGCAGTCAGCTACTACGGTCTGAATGATGATGGTATGCATGCTGCTGCGATCATTCACGCATTTCCTCAAACCGGGGGCTTCGATTTGTATCTTCAGGACTGGCAACGTTCTGACAATTCGGGCACGGTGAAAGTCATCATTGAAAAATGGAAAGACTAATTACGTGAAATAGAGGGCCGACGCACGTCGGCCCTGTGTACTCAGCCTGATATTCATGACCTCTGCGCGTCTGCTTCTCTTTTTTATCCTGCTAATCGAGTTTTGAGCGTCACCGATGGCTTTTCATTAAACAGCCGTTGGTAATCACTGGCGAACTGGCTCAGGTGCCAGAAGCCCCATTGCATGGCGGCATCCTGTACGGTGTGATGATGGGAGTAGGGGCTGACTAACTCGCGGCGTACTGCGTTGAGGCGGATCATCTTCAGCCAGGCGTTGGGACCGCATCCCATGACATCACAAAAGGCATTTTGCAGCGTGCGGCGGCTGACATGCAGGCGACGGCACAGGTCAAGCACCGTGACCGGTTCCGACTGCTGGCTGAGCACATATTCTCTGGCGCGACCGATCAGGCTGCGATAACCGATGCGTTTGTTGGTATGGGATGGGCTGACATCGGCGGGCTGGGCGCTTTCCAGAAATGAAATCACGGTGGTCAGCAAGTTGTGTTTCAGTACCTTGGCCGCGTTGCTGTGCTGCAAACGTTGCGGTTCGTTGCAGCCATACCACAGCGCTTCACGTACAAACGACCAGAGGATTTCCCGCCTGTGGGGTTCTACCAGTAAGGTCGTGCTTTGTGCCAGTAACCGCGTCAGTTGTTCCGGCTCTTCCAGCACATCGGTGTACTGCAACAGTTCGTCACGTGAGATAGCGACACCCAAAATGGCGTAGTCATCTGGCGTATTCAGTTCGAACTCCTTCCCCCCTGGGCTGACCGCGATGGCGTTGTCGCTGATGGGGTGGGAGCCGATAAAGCCGGTCCCGGCATGGCGGGCCGGAATACCAAACCAGAAGGCGTCAGGCCATATCATGCAGGACTGGCGCAGTGCCAGATTGGTGTATTCGTGGCAAATCTGGATACCGTCAAGCAGGATTTCGCGTAATTCCCCTTTGAAATGTCCCGGTGATACCTGATCGTAAATCTGCTGCCAGTCTGTGATGGTGCGGGATTGGGCGTAAACATCCTGTGTCTGGCGCTGGTGCACACTGTCATCCGGCGGCATCAGCGTTGTGGCTGGAAGCCGGTGCTCTGTATCCAGATGATGCAGGTTAACTGGATTGTGTTTCATCGTCAGCTCACCTCCTTGACAATGTCGGGCGGGGTCTGCCAGAGCGTGATGGTCACACCGTATCGAGGGATGAGGCGTAGACAGACCAAAGCATTCCCCGTTATACGGTATTCAGCTGGGGAGGAACAGGCGCTAAAGCACACTTTTCCTTCTCTCTGGTACGATCTAATTTCAGGCTTCTCCCATCTCGGTACGGTTTACTCCTTCATCACCTGACCCTTGCTTCTCTCCTTAAGCGGTTATTGCGTTGTGGTATTGCCGCTGGTCATAAACCAACGGCAACCGCGCGGCAAACCTGTTTGGGTAATACACCATAGTCAGGCAATACGGAACATATCCACCAGCACACAGCGTCGCAGGCGCACAAAGGTACGAGCAGAGGTGACACCTTCACCGGTCGGCGTTGAAATGGTCATCGATGTCCAGCCTTCGCCACCCAGCCCCAACCCGGCGATACAAGGGCCATTCTTGACGAAAATACTGGTGTTGATGGCGTTAGCCATGCGATTTAAGTTCCTGATATTGGTGGAGTGCATCGCGGCGGTGTGGCGGCAGCCATTTTCCAGTTTGAGTGCCAGCGCAATAGCGTCATCTACGTTTTTCACCCGCACCACGGGCAGTACCGGCATCATCAGCTCGGTGACGGCAAACGGGTGGCTGGCGTCGGTTTCAGCCAGCAGTAAGCGGGTATATTCGTTGACCTCAAGCCCAATGGCTTCAGCCAGTTTCGTGGCATCACGGCCGACATAGTCGCGGTTGACGCGACCTTTACCCTGCTCGTCGATGTCGCTCAGCAGTACCGGCAGCAGCTGTTCAGTTTGTGCCGGAGTAAGGAGCACGGCATGATTGCGTTGCATTTCTGCCAGTAGGGCATCGGCCACACTGTCTACCACGATCAGCACCTTCTCATCGGCACAGATAATGTTGTTGTCGAATGAGGCACCTTTAACAATCGCGCGGGCTGCTTTCGGAATATCCGCCGTTTCATCCACCACCACTGGCGGGTTACCCGCTCCGGCGGCGATCAGTCGTTTGTCGGTATGCTTGCGCGCCGCTTCCACCACCGCTTCGCCGCCGGTGACCACCAACAGCCCGATACCGGGGTAGCGAAACAGACGTTGCGCGGTTTCGATGTTAGGGTCGGAAACGCTGACCAACAGGTTCTCTGGGCCGCCAGTGGCGACGATAGCTTTATTGAGCAGGCTGATGGTACGCAGCGATACGTTTTTCGCTGACGGATGAGGGGCGAACACCACGCTGTTACCGGCTGCTATCATACTGATAGCGTTATTGATAACGGTCGCTGCCGGGTTGGTTGAGGGGGTAACCGACGCAACGACACCCCAGGGGGCGTTTTCGATCAGCGTCAGCCCATTATCGCCGGTCAGTACTTCCGCCGACAGGCATTCGATCCCCGGTGTATGGCGCGCCTGTGACACGTTTTTGATGTACTTATCGACTACGCGGCCCATGCCGGTTTCGGCCACGGCCATTTCCGCCAGCACTTGTGCATAACGCTCGCCTGCGACCCGAATGGCTTTAATCACCTGTTGACGCAGCTCGACGCTGTTCAACTGTAGTTGCGCATACGCCGCGGCCTGAACGGCGTCGTCAAGCGAGTCGAAAATGCCGCTCGGTGCGTCAAACATTGCAGGCATCGGCATCGGTACAGTCGGTTCGATCACGGAGTGTTCCATAGGGTTTATCCTCTAGTTATGTCACCTGTTTAAACCACGTTGATCACCGTCTTCATCAGGGTGAGCAGGCAGGTTGTGGTAAAAAGCCATGTTGTGGTTAAAAGTACGGATGCGAATTCGGTGTCTTGTTCAGGTCGGGCTGGGGTCGGCTCGGTACGCACGAAAACGACTGTCCCAGCATGAGGCGCGAGACTGATCGCCTGTGTCGCGTCTGGGGGAAATCTCATCCTTGAGAGAGCCCTTCCATTCTTTCATGCCGCGCCTGTTCTGATGGAGGCGGCCCGGTGTTTCCTGTGTTGACTTGCGGTTATTGTGGCAATGGCGGGTCAAAGCGAATAACAAAATTCGGCAACTCGACATAAAGGTTGAAAGAGATCACGAAAAAAGAACCGTTGATTAACAGAAAAGACATGGTCGGGGGCGGTGGGGCGACCTAAACAGAGAAACGGGCCCCGACCGCAGCCGGAGCCCGATGCGGGCGTTTATTCGCCTTTGTTGTGCAGAGCGGTGGCGATCACGCTGCCCAGCGGGACAGGATTTTTATCGTTGCGGTGACTGACGGCATCGATGGCCCATTTTTCCAACGCGACCCGATCTTTTTGGAAGATCATCATGTGAGTCGAACCGCCGAACTCGAAGTGACCGATTTCGACGCCGCGGGTGATACTGACCGGTTCGGCACTCTCTTCAACGATAAACGTGCTGGGTTCGATCACGCAGCTGGACACTTCCACCATGCCGATGCAGATGAGCGCCACGTAGCCACAGGTCTTGTGCCGGAAAATAAACACGGCGCGCGCGGCCACATGGCCGAGGTAGGGCTGTGACTCGGTGCCTTCCCAGGTGCCCTGATTTTCGCCCTGCCCGGGACGCTGAGCAAAGTAAGTACCCGGTTCAACCCAGGAACGTACCAGAAAACCATCCAGCGGCGCGTTCCAGCGATGATAGTGAGTTGCAGAAAGGAACCCTTGATAGAGCTGCCCGCCCTCGAACAACCTGGCCCATTGCCGCTGACCACCGAACAGGTCGAGCAGCGAATAAGGGATGTCTTTGACCCAGAACCGGCTTTCCAGTTGCAACTGGTTGGCATAACGCCACGGTGTGGTTTCACAGCCGATGTCTATCTGGGTGTTCGGATCGCCTTTAAATGGGCGTGCGCCGGGTACGAACTGGCGGATAAAGAAATCGTTCCAACTGGCGAAGCCGTAACCCTGTAGGTTGGGGTCGTGCTGCATCTGGTTCCAGACACCGGCCTGATAAGCGGCTTTGGAAATCCAGGAGCCGGGTTTTTCCGGTTGTGCGATATCGAGTTTATCGAGTGAGGCACTGCTTTTCAGGAAACTGTTCCAGGCATCCAGCACCTGACGGAACTGCTGATTGAACGTCGCGTCGTGGAACAAGGCCACGCCCGCTTCTGTTCCCATCGCCACGGCCAAAAACGCATTCATTGGTGTCCCGACTTGTGCGGTGGTGTTGAATGATGGCGAGGTGGTAATGATTTCGTTGAGGATCTCAAAGAAGCTGTCGTAGCTGTCTATCCAGGTTGCGTCGCCATCGTCGCTGATCTCCTTGCGGGTGGATTCGGGCAGCGAAGCTACATAGGCGTTGGATTGTTCGATCATGCTATTGAGCCACATGCGGTAGACACTGTTGTTGGTCACCCAGTTTTTAAAATTCTGGAGCACCGGCTGCATGGGGGCCAGGGTATTGGTCTGCTTCTTGTTGGCGATATGCTCGCGCAGTGGTATCAGGAATTTGGCGGTGGCCCATACCCGGTTGGGCACCCAAAATCCCATTTGGATTGGCCCGGCGTTATCCAGCGTCAGCAGGCTGTGCCCGCTGCTTTCGTAATGTGGTGACTGTTCTGTTTCAGGTGTACTTGCTGTGTGGCTTTTGGTGTGAGTCATAGCATTTCCTCTCGATAGAACGTGTCAATTCAATAGAACGTGTCAATGTCGAACAATCGTCAAACAATCAATGTGTCACCACCCGGAAAAACCGATGCACAGGCTAACAGCCGTGCTGACGGTAGCCTCATCTCGTTATGTGCGGACAACGTACAACCTGGTGGTGTGGCGAAAGGAAAGCGAAGGGTGGCAAAGGGGAAACGCGCTATGGGTCGCTATGGGTATAGTTGCCCGATGACAACCTGCGCGCCTCCTGTATTCAAACATAGGCGTATTCTGGCCGATGGCAAGTTTGCTGCCGGCAATCCACTGCGTTGGGTTCAATGGTGCGAGAGGTGGTGTCAGACGAGTACAAACGTAGGGTGAGATTTAGGGGAATCTCACCCTACGTTTTGGGAGAGTGACCGGTTCTATCGTTATCCGTGTGGGGCGACACGTTTAACTGGGGCGTTCTGCCGGTTTTCCCACAGTGCGGTCAGGCCGCGTTGCAAGGCGATAAACACAAACAGCAATATGCCGATGGCTATCTTGGTCCACCAGGAACTTAGCGTACCGTCAAAGTTGATGTAGGTCTGGATCAAGCCTTGGATCGCCACACCGAACAGGGTACCGAGTACGGTACCGACACCGCCGCTCAATAGCGTTCCTCCGATCACTACCGAGGCGATAGCATCCAGTTCGACGCCGACCCCTGCCAGCGCATAACCCGCCGAGGTGTAAATGGAAAATACGATCCCGGCGAGGGTCGCCAGCCCGGTCGACAACATATAAATACGAAGGGTGGTACTGCGGGTAGAAATGCCCATCAGGTTAGCGGAGGTACTGTTACCTCCAATCGCATAGACCTGATTACCGAAACGGGTATAGCGCGCCAGCACGATGCCGACGGCAACCACCATCAGCATCAGTAGTCCCATGGCGCTAAGCCGACCGCCACCGGGAATCGTCCACGCCAGGCTGGAGAGCGTTTCATAGATAGGGTGGTTGATAGGCAGCGATTCTTTCGACACCAGATAACTGGCACCACGCAGGAAGAACATCCCCGCCAGCGTGATGATAAACGCCGGGATTTTTAGCGCGTCGATGAGCAAGCCCATAAACGCGCCAAAGGCGCATCCCATCACTAAAATCAGCGGGAACGCCACCAGGGGTGACAGCCCCCAAACGCCGATAGCTTTGGCGAGAAACACACCGGTAAATGCAATCACCGAGCCGACGGACAGGTCGATACCGCCAGAGAGGATCACAAAAGTCATGCCGACGGCGACAATACCGAGAAAGGCGTTATCGGTAAGAATGTTGCAGATGACACGCGTGGAGGCGAATCCTGGAAATTGCGTCAGGCAGTACAGGTACCCGAGCACGAATACCGCCAGGGTGATCATCAGCGGCAAGTTACGCTTTATCATGGCGGCGAGCTCCTTTCAGCAAGGTCACAAAACGGGGCGACTGGACTATCAGTACGCACAATACCACGACGGCTTTCACCACCTGATTGAGCTCCGGTGGAAAACCTGACAGCAGAATACCGGTGTTCATGCCCTGAATAATCAGCGCGCCTAACACGGAAAGAACCATGTTGAAGCGACCGCCCATCAGCGAACCGCCACCGATCACCACGGCGAGAATGGCGTCCATCTCCAGCCACAGACCGGCATTGTTGGCATCAGCACCCCGAATATCGGCAGTGACGATGACCCCGGCGATGGCGGCACATAGCCCGCTCAGGATATACGTCATGGTCACCATAGCGCGGGTACTGACCCCGGCGTTTTTCGCCGCCCGGATGTTGATCCCCACCGACTCAATAAATAACCCCAATGCGGTGCGCCGCACCAGCAGCCAGAACAGAATCAAGGTGACCAACGCGATGATGATAGGCGTTGGGAAGTAGAACAGCGCACCGCTACCGAGCCAGGCCAGCGGCGGCGAGTTGAAGGTGACGATTTGCCCGGCAGTAATCAGCTGCGCGATACCGCGACCGGCCACCATGAGAATGAGAGTAGCGACAAACGGCTGAATCTTCAGAATCGCAACCAGAATACCGTTCCACAGGCCCGCCAGCATGCCGACACCGAGTGCGGCCAGCAGTACTACCGTCAGGCTGTAGCCCTGCACGGTCAGCGAGGCGGCCACGGCACCAGCAATCGCCATAATAGCCCCGACGGACAGATCGATGCCGCCAGTGGCAATCACCAGCGTCATGCCGATCGCCAGCAAGGCCACCGGTGCGGCACGGTTAAGGATATCGATGGGACTACCGAACAGGCGGCCATCCTGCACCACTATCTGGAAAAAGTGGCTGGATACCAGGCTGTCTACCAACAACACCAGCACCAGCGCGGTTATCTGCGGCATGCCTTGTGAAAACCGCAGCGACGGCCAACGGAATGGGCGCTTATCGGAGCCCGGTTTGATCAATGATCGAGGCATCACTATGCCCTCCTTATGCCGCGATGGCATTCATGATGGCGGAGACGGATAGCTGGTCGAGCGGGATTTCCGCCACCTGCTGCCGGTCACGCATAATCAACACCCGGTCGGCGTATCCCACCAGTTCCTCCAGTTCCGACGAGATGACCAGCAGCGCCAGCCCGTTGGCACACAAGCTTTCGATCAAGCGGATGATCTCGGCGTGGGCGCCGACGTCGATGCCGCGCGTGGGTTCATCCAGGATCAGGAATTGTGGTTTGGTCAGTAGCCAGCGAGACAACAGCACTTTCTGTTGATTCCCGCCGGATAGAAATTCGATAGGTTGCTCGGTACTGGGGGTGCGGATACCCAACTGACGGATGAATCGTTCGGCAATCGCCATCTGCTCCTTGCGGGGGATAGGGCGCAGCCAGCCGCGTTGGGCCTGCAACGCCAGAATAATATTTTCCCGTACCGAGGCGGCAGCGATGATACCGTCGGTTTTGCGATCTTCCGGGCAAAAGCCGATGCCAAGGCAGGAGGCCTGATGTGGCGAGCGCAGCGTCTGGGATTTACCTTTGATCACCGCTTCGCCGCGATCGGCCGGTTTGATACCAAAAATCACCTCGGCGGTTTCTGTCCGCCCGGAGCCTAACAATCCGGCGAGACCGACGATTTCGCCGGGCCGTACCGCCAGTTCGAATGGCTCAATTACGCCTTTTTTCGCGTACCCTTTGAATTCCACCACCGGCTTGTCGCTCAGTAGCGTACGTCCGGCACGTTGCAGCGCATTCTGCTCCAGCTCGCGGCCCAGCATCATTTTTACCAGTTCTATCTGTGGCAGCGAGGCGGTTTCACAGGTACCGACAAAAGCACCGTTGCGCAGAACCGTGATGCGATCGGTCACCTGATAAACCTGCTCGAGGAAGTGGGTAACGAAAATCAGGCTGACACCCTGATCGCGCAGCTGGCGCATCAGGGTAAAGAGCATTTCCACTTCCTGGGTATCGAGACTGGCGGTCGGCTCATCAAGGATCAAAACCTTGGCAGACAGGTCGATAGCACGACAAATAGCGACGATTTGCTGCATCGCGACGGAAAAGCGGTTCAGTGGTTCGCGCACATCCAGCTCAAAACCGTAAGAGGACATCAGCGCTGTCGCACGCTTTTCCATCTCGGTGCGTTGTAATAATCCGAAGCGTCTGGGTTCGCGACCGATAAACAGGTTATCCGCCACCGATAAATTGGGTAGCAGGTTGACTTCCTGGTACACCGTGCCGATGCCCAGTTGTTGGGCGTGAGCCGTATTTTTAGGCGAGATAGACTGCCCTTCGAGATAAATAGCGCCCTCGTCACGTTGATACACCCCAGTGAGCGTTTTAATCAGCGTGGATTTTCCTGCGCCATTTTCTCCCAGCAGCGCCATGATTTCCCCGCGCCTCAGGCTGAAATCGACCTTATCCAGCGCTTTAACCCCGGGAAAAATTTTGCTCAGCCCTTCCGTACGCAAGATTTCCTGGTTGTCGAAATCGTTCATGCGATTCTTCCTTACAAAACAGGTGATGTCCTGCCATGGTAGTGGTAGCTAGCCATGGCAGGACGTGGGCTGACGTTAAACAATCAATATCCCATGTTCTTTTTCTTATCGAGCTCGGCCTGTGCGCTGTCTGGTTTAAACAGGGTGGACGGTGTCAGAATCAGTTTGGCGGGCAGCGTGCCATCCTTTTTATATTTTTCCAGTGCGTCAAACGCCGGACCGGCCATATTTGGCGTCAGTTCAACCGAGACATTCGCCTCGCCTGCCAGCATGGCACGGAAAATATCCGGTACACCGTCAATCGACCCGGTCAGAATATCTTTGCCCGGTTTTAGCCCCGCTTCTTTAATAGCCTGAATCGCGCCGATCACCATGTCATCGTTATGGGCGAAAACCATGCAGATATTTTTGCCGTTATTTTCTGACTTGATAAAACTTTCCATAACCTGCTTGCCGCCGCTACGGGTAAAGTCGCCGGACTGGGAACGGATAATTTTAATACTCGGTGTTTTGGCGATAGCGTCTTCAAACCCTTTTTTACGGTCAATCGCAACGCTTGCGCCGACGGTGCCTTCTAACTGAACGACATTACAATTTTTGCCGTTTTCGGTTTTAATCAGCCACTCACCAATTAATGCCCCTTCCTTAATATTATCGGCGCGTACCGTGGTGAGATACAGTGAGTCATCTTTGACGTCAATGCCACGGTCCAGCAGAATAACGGGGATCTTGGCTTCTTTGGCTTCCTTCAATACCGGCTCCCAGCCGGTCGCTACCACTGGGGCGATGAAAATAGCGTCCACCCCTTGTGCGATGAAAGAGCGCACGGCTTTGATTTGGTTTTCCTGTTTTTGCTGGGCATCGGCAATTTTCAGGTTAATACCGCGCGCTTTGGCCTGTTCTTTGGCTACGGTCGTTTCAGCTGCGCGCCAGCCTGATTCCGAGCCGACTTGAGAAAACCCTACCGTTAATGGTGCGGCCAGCGCGACCGATGACAGGGACGCACACACAGCTGAAGCTAAAATGACGCGTTTCCACATAAAAGTGTCCTCTCTGGTAATCATTGGCTATCGGTTTTTCATTCTTAGGGACAATGGTGTTATTCGGTATTCAGTATTGCCCCCGTCTTGGGGTACGGCAGGCGTGATTATTTTTCCTCTTCCAGCTACTCATAACAAAACAGTAGTTTTTGCTGAGGGAGGAGGGTCAGGCCGTATTCGCTGATCTTATGGATAAAATCGCCATCAGCGGGGAATCTGTGACCCCACGCAAATATTGTTTTAGGTCATTTTTTCGGTATGGGTTAGATGAGTGCTGTATTCTGCTAGCGGCGTCATGTTTTTTTTAAATCGTGATATTTACCGGTTCTGGCGAGAGGTGGCGGGTTTGAGTGTCCTGCCAGTGGGCTCGTTTTCTCCTCCTGGAATACCGTCGGGATATGGATATTTAAGGTGTCTTTTAGTGATGTGATACTGCGCTTAATTAAGAGGGGTAATTATGAATTAACGCTATACGAATTATTGGGGTATAACGGTTATTCATCATTAATCGATTTTAATTTTTGTTGTCAGCGCTGTGAACTAATGACATTAAGAATGAATGCTGACTATTTGAAAAGTATTGTCAGCCATATCACTGAAAAAATGACACTCTTTTTCTTCAGCCGGTATCGCTGACTATAAATATAGGTTTTTATTATTATCAATAAGATTCATTACACCAATAATATATATTCACGCGTATAATTCCGGATATGATAAACCGAGTGCTGCATGCTCGTAACACATTAAAAAATAATGTATTTTTTTGAGGGTTTATACTCGATGGACTGCCGGTAGCTTAATCGGGGGCCGGAAAAAGTGGATGAGACCGTGCTGTTTGAGTGCTTTCGTCCTGATCCGATTTCTTATCTATTAAAGAGACGTTAATGTTTGCTTAACGTTCGGCCGATAGAATAACTGTGTAGTGAGCAAACTTGCCGTCGAATGGTAGTTGAATCGTAGTTGAATGAATCTGTAATGGAACCATGAGGTCGTTTTACATGCTGACGTAGGAGGTTGTTATGTTCGAACAAGTGACTGTCTATTTGGCGATACTGGCCGTTATTGTTGTACCGGGATTTCTGGCCGCTTTTCTGAGCCCCAAATGGGATGACTGAATAATGCTAACCCAGCCTGATATCACACGCCCCGCCTGAAGGTAGTACATTCGTGCGGGGCGTGTCATTTTCGTTGATACGTGTCGATTATTGCCCTTTCACTTCACCCCTGCCTAATGCCTGCACACTGTTGCCCAGTGCATCGGTAGCATTCATATCCGCCCCTTTTTCCTGTAATGCCTTAAGAATTTCTGTGCGCTGAAACAGCGAAGCATACATCGCTGCAGTCTGTCCGGCGTTATTACGGGTATCCGGGCTACATTTTGCGTTCAGCAACAAGTGGGCAATTTTCAGTTCACCTTTAAACACCGCTCCCATCAGTGCGGTATTGCCACGACTATCCTGCAAGCAGGGGTCAGCACCGTGGTTGAGCAACAGTGAAACCGTGTCGTAGTGGCCGTGGTAAGCCGCCAGAATGATTGCCGTATAGCCTTTTTCATCACGGGCGTTGAGGTTATAGCCCGCGCTGATGAACTCCTTGAGTACGGTATCGTTACCCGTACGGGCTGCATCCCACAGGTACTGATTAAGCTGGTTCTGCACTTGTCTTTCATCCGTCGCCTGCACAACAGGCGTTGTGGCGACTGAATTCGACGGCTCTGTAATAGACACGGGCGGTTGTGCCTGTGCGGTGGCGTGAATGAGTGCCAGCAGGCAAAAAAAGAGGCGAAATGATTTCATGATGACGATTCCCTGGTCGTTGGCGTCGCCCGTAGAGCAACCGGGCGACGGCATTCTGTTAATCAGCCAGTTTGCTGGCCAGTGACTGTACTTTGCTCAGATCGCCTTTGGCGACACTGGTCAGGCGGGTACCGTAGGTGGCATCAGCTTTATAAAAGTAGGAAAGCATGATGGTTTTACTGTCGGTATCCGCCATCGCCAGCGCAGACCCCAGACTTTGAACCAGATCATCCTGATCTTTCTTACTGTAAGAGCGATACAGCTCGCCAGTCTGTTTGAAGTTCTGCTCTTTCTGGATTTTGCGCTGCTGGGTAGTGCCGCTCAGCGGTGTCTGGCTGTAGCGAGCAGAAACCAGTTCTTCACGTGGATACAACCGGCTTGGTTGGTAATTCACCCCGTTGTCTTGCGTGTGGCCGCTATTCAAACTGCCATCCTGATTGATGTTGTTGACCTTTTTCAGTGGCGCATTAATTGGCAAGCTCAGGCCGTTTGCTCCCAGTCGATACATCTGGGTGTCAGCATACGAGAACAGTCGGCCTTGTAGCAGACGGTCTTCTGACGGCTCGATACCCGGAACCAGATTCGCCGGTGCCATGGCGACCTGCTCGGTTTCCTGGAAGTAGTTGTCCGGGTTTTTGTTCAGTACCATCTGGCCGATTTTACGTTCGGGAACGCCAGGCCAGATTTTGGTGGCATCCAGCGGGTCGAAATCAAACTTAGCCAGATCGCCCGGGGCCAGTACCTGAATGTAAAGATCCCATTTCGGGTAGTCGCCACGGTTGATGGCGGCGACCAGATCGTTAGTCAGGTGGCTGTAATCCTTAGCCTGAACTTCCTCAACCTGTTTGGGGTCGAGATTTTTTATGCCCTGCAGTGTCTTCCAGTGGAATTTGACGTAATGCACTTCGCCTTTGGCGTTGACCAGTTTATAAGCATGAACGCTGTTACCGTCCATGTTGCGGTAACTGGCCGGTGTGCCTTCGTTGGAGTAGAGCAGGGTCAGGGTGCGGATCGATTCCGGAACGTGAGAAAAGAAATCAAACCGGCGCCCATCGTTATCCTGGTTGGTACGCGGATCTGGCTTGAACGCATGCACCATGTCCGGGAACTTGATCGCATCGCGGATAAAGAAGGTAGGGAAGTTGTTACCGACCAGATCCCAGTTGCCTTGTGTGGTATAGAACTTGGTAGCGAAACCACGCGGATCTCGCAAGGTCTCTGGGGAGTGGTTACCGTGCACAACACTTGAAAAGCGTACAAATACCGGCGTTTGACTGCCTTTTTTGAATACCTCGGCGATAGTCAGGTCCGAAATGTCTTCGGTGGCGGTAAATGTGCCGTGTGCACCGGTTCCGCGGGCGTGCACGACGCGTTCGGGAATGCGTTCACGGTCAAAGCGTTGCAATTTCTGCAGTAACTGAACATCCTGCAATAAAACCGGGCCATTGGGGCCTGCAGTCTGCGAGTTTTGGTTATCACCCACCGGCGCGCCGTTATCACGGGTCAGTGTGGCTGACAGTGCCGGGTAGGCTATCAACAGTGAAGAGATGATGGCCAGTGGTGTTTTCCAGCCGGGAATACGATGTGTGGCGGTATGATTGCTCATAACTTTCCTCATTTTCCGTATGATTATTATCAACAATAGGTTTTGATTATTGCTGTGATTCCATTGCACTGCTTTAAGCTATCAGCAGAGAAAGTTCTCCATCAGCGGCACTGATAAGGCTCATGCCCTGTTGGTGATTGCGGCTTATCTGTTTTCCCTGTTCCTGACCTGTCGTCATGACGGGTAAGAAATGGGGTTGTACTCATGGCCGACGGTGTGAATAACCTGCGGCTACCTGACTACTTTACCTTTTTTGACAAAACGGATAATGGCAGTTGTTTCTATCGAATTAATAGGTATGCCCTGAGTAGGGATTTGTGAAAAGAGTGAAAGTGACCACAGACAAGAGCAGGAATACAGATAGCGTCAAGACAGCAAGAAACGTGTTCTGTGCGTTTGGGGCTTGTCTCTGTGGGGGAGCGGATATCGGTGATGAGAAGAACACGCCTCGCCGTGTGACGAGGCGCACTGGCGCTGAGTCAATCAGTTGAAGACCATACCACCATCAATCAACAGCGCCTGACCCGTCATATAGTCAGAATCAGGGCCGGCGAGATAGGAGACACAAGCAGCCACGTCTTCCGGTTCGGACAAACGACCCAACGTGATGCGTTTGGCGAACTCTGCCGTACCGTAACCGAGTGGCTTACCTGCTGCTTCGGAAATTTGGCGGTCAATCTCTGCCCACATCGGCGTTTTGACGATACCAGGGCAATACGCGTTAACGGTAATGCCGAGCGGCGCTAAATCGCGGGCAGCGGTCTGGGTCAGGCCGCGTACGGCGAATTTACTGGAACTGTAAACCGCCAACTCCGGATTACCGACGTGACCTGCCTGAGAGGCGGCATTGATGATTTTGCCTCCCTGTCCCTGGGCTTTGAAGGCTTCTACCGCAGCCTGTATTCCCCAGATAACGCCTTTCACATTGATGTTGTAGACCTTATCAACGATTTCCGGCGTGATGTCTTCAATCAGCGTGGTAGGGGCGATACCGGCATTATTGACGATAACGTGAAAACCCCCCCATTGTTTGTGTGCGGTGCGAACCGCGTTAAATACCTGGTCACGGTCTGAGACATCCGCGGTGAGTGCTATAGCGTTGCCACCGTGCTGCTTGATTTCATGCGCTACCTGGCCTGCGGTATCGCCGTTGTAATCCACGACGGCTACGGCAAAACCATCTTTTGCCAGACGGATAGCGATGGCCCGGCCGATTCCCTGGCCCGCGCCAGTGACCAATGCGACTTTCTGTTTCATGGGTCTTTTCCTGTGTTGTGAATAAAAATACAGCCATGACAGGCAGGCTAGCGCGTGGTAATTGGAATGAAAACTTATAGTAAATATCGATAACTATCATTCTAATGGACTAACTTTTTTGCTTTTACTCTAACCCTATGGATTTACATCCTGATTTTTTCTTTTTTATGATTTTTTATTCTGATGTTTCTGTGTGAGGGTGTTGGTATGGGTTGCCCGTTGGGGGGAAAGATTGGTGTGGAGAAGGCGATAAACACAGTGTACTCTGCGAAGAGCATCATCCGGGCCGTGCCCCGCTGATATCTGTCTTGATGACTGTTTAAAAGCCGGTAACCATGAGCTACATCGATACCATCAAACACGAACTGGTTGGTTTCCTGAACGGGCTGCCAATCTATCATCCGCTGGAAGAGGTGGCGGATTCGCCTTGGGGTGAGGATGATTTTTCATGTACACCCGACAATTTGATTATTGGCGGTGGTGCGGGTGAGCATCCGGCGCTGGTTATCCATGAGCTGGGGGCGCTGGTGGCGTCCTACCTATTGTTATGCCTGCAAAAGCACAATGAATTTTTCCCTGAGCAGCCAGACCCGCTACCGATAGTCTCGGTCGATCGCTTGTACGAAATGGCGGAGCGACCTCGTGCGCTGGAGTTTTGTGGCTGGTCGATGAATCACGTCAGAGAGTTTGTCGATTTGGCTCACTCGCCGTTGCACCCTAACCCGTTATCGGAAATGGGGAGTGCGGAAGAATGGATTGAACACTCTATTGGCGAGTTTGTTTACTACTCGTTGCCGGAATTGAATCCGTTCGACACGGCGATGGCGCTGTTGCCCGGTATGGAGGCGTGGTTTCCGGGATATTGGATGTGCAATGTCACCTGTCCGCCGCCAAATTATGTCAAAACACGAAAGCAATCATTACTGTCTGGTTCATTTCAGGATCACGGTTTTTTCCGGTGGGATTACCGTTATCCACCGGAAGAGTGATCGTTGCGGTGGTGTACTGGTAGAAGGTATCTGACGTTAGCCCGCAGTGATGCAGGCTCAATAGATCGGGGATTTAACTAATCGTTTTATCTGGCATTCTGTGTGATTGACTGAGGTGAGTGATGGTGAGTGTGTCCCAATGGTTACCGTTTGCTGCTATTGCGTTAGGGTTGGTGCTGACGCCTGGCCCTAATATGATTTACCTGCTTTCTCGCACTGTGTGTCAGGGGCGTCGGGCAGGACTGGTGTCGTTATCTGGCGTGGCGCTGGGTTTTTTGTTCTATATGACCGCGGCGGCGCTCGGTATTACTGCGATCGTGATGGCGGTGCCATTAGCTTACGATGCGCTGCGAATTGCGGGGGCGCTATATTTGTTATGGCTGGCCTGGCAGGCTATACGGGGTGGCGCATCGCCTTTCCAGTTACGCCAACTTAAACCTGATAGTAATCGTCGCTTGTTCGTGATGGGGCTGGTCACCAACCTGCTTAATCCTAAAGCCGCCGTACTTTATCTCTCCCTGCTGCCGCAGTTTATCCGCCCGGAGCAGGGCAATGTCCTGGGGCAGTCGTTAACGCTTGGTATCACCCAGATATTTATCAGCATGACGGTTAATGCTTCGCTTATCATGGTCGCGGGCTATATCGCCGCCTTTCTGGCTGAACGCCCGTTGTGGCAACGAGTGCAACGCTGGCTGATGGGAACGGTACTGGCGGGGCTGGCGGTTAGAATGCTGGTAGACAGTCGGCGATAATAAGTCGCAGGTAGTCAGGCATGCGGCTGGCAAGCGTCAGCCGTTTTTCATGTATCCCACACCTCTTCTGCGCTCTTCTCCGATTTACCCGGTAAAATGATGCTATCCCCGCCAAATTCGACTTACATCCTACCAATCAACCTTACTGACCGATGACAGTTCTATACACTGAAGCTGGTAATGTTTGTCTCAACCCTTGTTGATGTTGTGTTATTCATCCCTGTCAGAGAGTAGTAGTTTTTTTCCCGCCTTCCATCAAGGCGGGATTTTTTTGCCCGTAAGATTTTTGGGGTTATCAAAAAGTCTTGCTACAGTGAGCGAAAAACTAATGTTGGCTTAATAGAGTGAAGCTAGGCTATATGCGTCCTATGCTTACACACTGATCGTATGCTCAATACAGAGAAGGAATTCCATGAAGACTAAGTATCATTCATCTCAGATTCTGTTGCACTGGCTGGCGTTTCTGTTGGTGGTGGCAACCTATGCAGCGATGGAACTGCGAGGTTTTGCTCCGCGTGGAAGCAGTGCACGGGCGCTAATGTCGACGATCCATTACAGTTGCGGTGTATCCGTTTGGGTGTTGATGATCCTGCGGGTAGTGCAACGTTTCCGTCATGCTACACCGCCTATTACGCCGCAACCTGATCGCCTGATGATGATTGCTTCTCATGCGGTGCATGGCTTTTTGTATCTGATGTTTCTGGCGCTGCCGGTATTAGGCGTCGTGGGGATGTATTATCGTGGTGATGCCTGGTCAGTCTTCGGTATTGCGATGCCGTTTGCAGCTGATCCGAATGACGACATCAGGCACACACTGCTGAGCATTCATGAACTGATTGCTAACGCAGGGTATTTCCTGGTGGGGCTGCATGCCGTTGCTGCCCTGTATCATCACTATGTGGTGCGTGACAATACGCTGCTGAGAATGATGCCCAACAAGAAATAATGTTGTGGGTGTAAAGTAAAAGACGACGGGCGGCTGGGGATTCCTCGCCGCCCGTTTTTTTATGCATTCTGGTTAGAGGAGGTCGGGGGGCCAGGGTGCTCAGCCATCTGCTTAAAGCGCAGTAATGTCTTGTGCAGCATCTCTTTCGGTAACAGCTGAAACACCTGACTGAGAGCCTTTCCCAGAAAGCCGCCTGGCGGGTCAAACCGGATGCTGAGTGTGACTTCAGTATTCTCGCTGTTTGGTATAGGGCGGAAGACCAGGCATCCTTCATTAGGAATTTTGGCGCCGGGGAGTGAACGCCAGTAGATAAACTGGCCGGGTTGCTCATCCTCAATACGTGCCCGCCATTCGATATACTGGCCGAAGGGGGCCTTCATTCGCCACAGTGAGTCTGTGTGATTAATGATGTCGATATGAGCGACATGGTTCATCAATACCGGAAGTGTTTCGGGGTTGCGCCACAAATCAAACAGCACATCAGCCGATTGGCGAATAATCAGCGAACTGCTGAGCTGATCGGCATGGCTGTCCATCATGCCGGGTCTGCGTGGGAATGTTGATGGCATAGTGTCTTCTCCCTTCAATGCCGCCCGAATGCTGCCCGAAACAGGCAATGTCTCGCGATTATTATGTCGACACGGTCATGACATTGCGGCAAACGCGGGCTGTAGAATACGGTGCAATTATCTGTTTTGGCGAGTGTACGTGATGGCTGGGTAAACCTGCAAATCCGGCAAAATAAAAGCCTGCTTTTGCGGTGTGGCTGTGGCGGTACTATTGGCTATCGCAGGACTATTGGTTATCCAGGGAGTATGGACGTGATTGGGTACCGGTCGCTCAGTGGCGTGGTCCTGGTGCAGGGCATGATGTTTTGCAGTGAGCGGAGAAATGCGTGTACTCACAAAACACGAAGAATAGTGGTCGATTTTTGGGCAGAATGGCCGGTATCTGTTACACTTTACTTAGTATTAATTGACTGCTGTGCCATGTTGGAAAGTAAGAATTTTATTTTCGATGTTCATTCTTATTTAGCCCATCGCCTGATGGGCTTTTTGTTTTCTGATAATAACGGTAAGTATTATTAGCTGCGTGTTCTTACTTTTCATGTTTATACCCGTCATACTTCAGGTGGTTGGCGTGTTTTTCTGCAGATTGAATCATCTTGAATAAATGTTTCCATTGTCACAGAAAAAATGGTTTTTATTTTTATTGTTAAGGTTTATTTAATCTCTCTGGTGTAATGTTGTTTTCAGTTAAAAACTTTCTCCGCGCCAAAACACCAGGGTTTTACTCATAATAATATAGCCTCTTTGCCCACCGTCAGGTGGGCTTTCCTTTTTGTGATTGCCATACTTCAACATGCGAGTGTATAGGCTGAGTTCATTCTTTTTTTTCTTGCTATACCTAAGTGGTTTTGGATGTTCGCTTGTTGCGTTGGTTGTCGGGAAATAAGCGGTTTTTTCATTTTTCGCATTCCCATGATAGTTGAGAGACAAGGCGGTAATAATGGAGCTGAAAGAGATATCTAAAAAATTCTGTTTTTTTTTGTTTTCCTAATGTTGGCTTAATCTTAATCCCATAGGATAGCTTTCAGGCGGAGGAAAACCGCCAACCTGTGTCTTCAGGATGCTTCATGCCAGAGAATAGTGTCATTTGCCCACCCTAGCGGTGGGCTTTTTTTTGGTTCGATAATAGTGAGTTGTATTTTCCATTTCTTATTAAATTTTTATGATTCCAGGATAAAACTAAGGTTATTTTAAGGATAGTCGGGTAGATTCATAAACAGACAGTGGATGGATAACTGTCGTGCCAGTACTACGAAATCCTTGCTGTTGAAAAACCCAATAGCTTTGCCCACCTTTATGGTGGGCTTTTTTTTATCCGTTATCGATTTTATTTTAAAATAATATGATTTAGTAAGGGATAATCATGATGGAGATTAAAAATATTTTTTTGTTGGTATCATGTTGGCGTTTTTTCTTCCGATAAATAAAATAGATGATAGGGTAAGTCAATTTTTTAATACGCACTGCATGTAAAAAAATGCGAAAAACGAAAGGGGAAACGGGAGAGTGAATGTATCGCGCTAAATACCCACCAGGGATGAAAAAACAAGAATAAATAAGGTTTCTATTATTGATTGCCAGCCACGTTGTCGCCCTGTCGCAAGCTCTGTTTCTGGTATAAAGACCATCAGAAATGAACGGGAGTAAGCGATGTTCCTGCAACTGGCAAGGTAACGGTAATAGCATACGTAGTCTGCTCGCTTGATGCGTTAATCCACCATGTAGCATACGGTATTGCGTAGCAAGAGTGTTTATACCTTCCTGGATGCCATTCCCACCAGGCCTGTCAGCTGACAGGCCTGCATTATTTTAGCGTCAGAGACCGTGTGGCTAATTAGTACTTATACCCGCCATACTTCAAGTTGCAGGTGTGTTGGCTGCGTTCGCTCACCCGAATCACTTACTTAAGTAAGTGATTCGGGATCCACTCTCTTGCCGCGTGACAAGGCTCTAACGAGCCTTGTCCTAAAGGGCCAACGCATTGCGTTTTGTCCTGCAACTCGAATTATTTAAGGTATATACATTCAATTCGGCGCGGACATTGCGGTGCGGTGTTCGGCTGTGCGCCGGGATGCTCTGTTACACCAATAAAAAAGCCCCGAGGCGGGGCATGCATGTCATAAAACGCTATCGCCGTTATTATTGTATGTAGAGCATATACCGAGACGGTGACAATACTACGACAGTCTGCTAAACGATGTTGCGCGTTGCTTCGCATTCCTGTTACGTAAAAAGGTTTTCAAAGGAAAAATGCTACCCTGAAAAAGAAGGGGCACCTTACTATTGGGCCGCGATGGATAAAACGGGATACCGTGATGACAGAAAAAGATGTATTGCAACTGAGCGTACAGCTTGGAGAGCGGCTGAAAGCGTGTCAGGCGAAGATAACCTGTGCTGAGTCCTGTACCGGTGGGTGGTTGGCGAAAGCGATCACGGATGTGGCTGGCAGTTCTGCATGGTTTGACTATGGCTTTGTGACTTACAGCAATCAGGCGAAGCAGTCGCTCATCGGCGTACAGGAAAATACGCTGACACAGTATGGCGCAGTCAGTCATGAAGTTGTGATGGAAATGGCCCGTGGGGCGCTGAGCCGTTCTGGAGCCGATTTTGCGGTATCCATCAGCGGTATTGCGGGTCCTAATGGTGGAACGTTAGATAAACCGGTAGGGACCGTATGGTTCGGTTTTAGCGATAAAGCGGGCAACATCATCACTCAGCGGATGCAGTTTGACGGCGATCGTCACGATGTTCGCTTGCAGGCCGTGGCTTTTGCTCTGCAAACGTTGCAGGAGAGATTTTTATAAAATAGGCTTGATGCTGTATGAGTATACAGTATAATGCAGCCATCGGTTCGGTGAATCATGAATAAGCAACAGCGTAGAAGCAGCGGCAGGCTGCGCGACAGGAGTAAAAATGGCTATTGATGAGAACAAACAAAAGGCACTGGCGGCAGCGCTGGGTCAGATCGAAAAACAATTCGGTAAAGGTTCTATCATGCGTTTGGGCGAGGATCGCTCAATGGATGTTGAAACGATCTCCACAGGTTCCTTGTCGCTTGATATCGCACTGGGTGTTGGTGGTTTGCCAATGGGCCGTATTGTTGAGATTTACGGTCCGGAGTCCTCTGGTAAAACGACGCTGACACTGCAGGTGATTGCTGCCGCGCAGCGTGAAGGTAAAACCTGTGCGTTCATTGATGCCGAACACGCGCTGGATCCGATCTACGCTAAAAAGTTGGGTGTTGATATCGATAATCTGCTGTGTTCCCAGCCAGATACCGGCGAGCAGGCACTGGAGATTTGTGATGCGCTGGCACGTTCTGGTGCAGTTGATGTCATTATCGTCGACTCCGTTGCTGCGCTGACGCCGAAAGCAGAAATTGAAGGGGAAATCGGTGATTCCCACATGGGGCTTGCGGCTCGTATGATGAGTCAGGCTATGCGTAAGCTGGCCGGTAACCTCAAGCAATCCAATACACTGCTGATCTTTATCAACCAGATCCGTATGAAGATTGGTGTGATGTTCGGTAACCCCGAAACCACGACCGGTGGTAACGCGCTGAAATTCTATGCGTCTGTCCGTCTGGATATTCGCCGTATTGGCTCTATCAAAGAAGGTGAAGAAGTTGTCGGGAGTGAAACCCGCGTTAAAGTTGTGAAGAACAAGGTTGCAGCGCCATTCAAGCAGGCTGAATTCCAGATTCTGTATGGCGAAGGGATTAATACCTTCGGTGAGCTGGTTGATCTTGGCGTGAAGTTTAAGCTGATTGAAAAAGCCGGTGCCTGGTACAGCTACAATGGTGACAAAATTGGTCAGGGTAAGGCGAACGCCTGTAATTTCCTGAAAGAGAACCCGGCCATCTCTGCTGAGCTCGACAAGAAGCTGCGCGAATTGTTGCTGCATAAAGGTAACGAAGCGGTATCGGGTGGCGTCAGCAGTAGTGAAAGTGCCGAGTACAATGAAGAGGCAGCTGGCGAACTGAACGACGACTTTTAATGGACGTCGTGACGCAGACAGCATGTTCTCAGGGTAATCGGTATGCCTAACGTACTCCGCTATGCAATGAATGTGCTGGCTGTGCGAGATCACAGTGAAATGGAATTACGCCGCAAGATTGCGGCGTATTTACAATCAAATATTGAATGTGAGAGTACGGAACGCTGCGCTGTACTTTCTGAATTTGATGCCCAGGTCGAACAGGCAGTCATCAGCTGCCGACAGCAAGGCTGGCTGGATGACGAGCGTTATGCCGAGCGTTATATCAGCAGCCGCAGCCGCAAAGGATACGGTACACAGCGTATCTGCGCTGAGCTCAGTCAGCGGGGCATTGACAAATCAGTTCAGCGTGTAGCCCTGCAGTCCTGCGACATTGACTGGTATTTACAAGCTCAAGAAGTTGCGAACCGTAAATTTGGCTCACCATTGCCAACGAGCTGGCAGAAGCGAGCCAAAGTTCAACGTTATTTGCTGTATCGCGGCTTTTCCCACGATGAAATTCAGTCGATATATATGAATTTTTCCGATTGAACGCATACGGGATTTTACTTCCCTCCTAAGAAAATTTATCTTATTCCCACTTTTTTGTTCGCGTTTGGCTCGGTCACGTCAGTATGTTGCACCCACCTTGCCCGCGACTGTTCTTTTAGCTTGATTTCAGGACAATTATGAGCAAGAGCACCGCTGAGATCCGTCAAGCGTTTCTCGACTTTTTCCATAGTAAAGGACATCAGATTGTCGCCAGCAGTTCGCTGGTGCCGAATAATGATCCCACACTGTTGTTTACCAATGCCGGGATGAACCAGTTCAAGGATGTTTTCCTTGGGTTGGACAAACGCAACTATGTGCGAGCCACGACGTCTCAGCGTTGTGTCCGTGCTGGTGGTAAACATAACGATTTAGAGAACGTGGGCTATACGGCGCGTCATCACACGTTCTTCGAAATGCTGGGCAACTTTAGCTTCGGTGATTATTTCAAACGCGACGCTATTACTTATGCCTGGGAATTGTTGACCAGTTCTCAATGGTTTGGCTTACCCAAGGAAAAACTGTGGGTTACGGTTTACGCCTCCGATGATGAAGCCTATGACATTTGGGCCAACGAGGTAGGTGTACCGCGTGAGCGTATTATCCGTATCGGTGATAATAAAGGCGCACCGTACGCATCAGATAACTTCTGGCAAATGGGTGATACCGGTCCTTGTGGCCCATGCTCTGAAATTTTCTACGATCATGGCGATCACATCTGGGGAGGACCGCCAGGAAGTCCTGAAGAAGATGGCGATCGTTACATCGAAATCTGGAACCTGGTCTTCATGCAGTTCAACCGACAGGCTGACGGTACGATGTTGCCGCTGCCGAAACCATCGGTAGATACTGGCATGGGGCTGGAGCGTATTTCCGCTGTTCTGCAACATGTGAACTCCAACTACGATATCGATTTGTTCAAAACGTTGATCGCCGAGGCAGCCCGTGTGGTGGGAACCGACGATCTGGACAATAAATCGCTGCGCGTTATTGCCGACCATATCCGTTCCTGTGCATTTTTGATTGCCGATGGTGTCATGCCATCGAATGAAAACCGCGGTTATGTGTTGCGTCGCATTATTCGCCGTGCGATCCGCCACGGGAATATGCTGGGAGCGAAAGAAACATTTTTCTACAAGCTGGTCGGTACCCTGATTGAAGTGATGGGGGCGGCAGGCGAAGAGCTTAAACGCCAGCAAAGCCTGGTTGAACAAGCGCTGAAGAATGAAGAAGAACAGTTTGCCCGCACACTGGAACGTGGTTTGCTGTTGCTGGATGAAGAAATCAAGCAGCTTAAAGGCGATACGCTGAGCGGTGAAGCGGCGTTCCGTCTTTATGATACCTACGGTTTCCCGGTTGATTTGACGGCAGATGTGTGCCGTGAGCGTAATCTGAAAGTAGACGAAGCTGGGTTTGAACGTGCCATGGAGGCGCAACGCCAACGGGCGCGTGATGCCAGCGGCTTTGGTGCTGATTATAACAGCCTGATCCGTGTGGATGCGTCTACCGCGTTTTGTGGTTATGAACGCACCGAGCAGCAATCGACGGTCGTCGCTATCTACCGTCAGGGTGAATCCGTGCAGGAAATTCAGGCGGGTGACGATGCGGTTGTGATTCTGAGCGAAACGCCATTCTACGGTGAGTCTGGCGGTCAGGTTGGTGATCAGGGTGAGTTGGTATCCGCTGCTGCCCGTTTCTCCGTTGCTGACGCACAGAAATACGGTCAGGCAATCGGGCACATTGGTTCGTTGGCCCATGGGGTCCTGCGGGTCAATGACAAGGTGAATGCGGTGGTGGATCATGTCCGTCGTGACCGCATTCGTCTGAACCATTCTGCGACTCACTTGCTGCATGCGGCTTTGCGCCAGGTCTTGGGTGAGCATGTCGCACAGAAAGGTTCACTGGTCAATGACAGCTACCTGCGCTTTGACTTTTCTCATCCAGAAGCGATGAAACCTGAGCAGATTCGTCAGGTAGAAGATATCGTCAATACCCAGATTCGTCGTAATCTGTCGATTGATACGGATGTGATGGCGTTGGATGCTGCCAGAGCGAAAGGCGCGATGGCGCTGTTTGGCGAGAAATACGATGAGCATGTCCGCGTGCTGTCAATGGGTGATTTTTCCATTGAATTGTGCGGTGGTACACATGCTCGTCGTACTGGTGATATCGGTTTGTTCCGGATTGTATCTGAGTCTGGTACCGCAGCAGGTATCCGCCGCATTGAAGCCGTTACCGGTGAAAATGCAATGGTTGCCCTACATGAGCAGAGTGATGTATTGCATGAAGTCACGCAGCTGGTGAAGGGGGATAGTAACAATCTGGCTGACAAAGTGCGTTCGTTGCTGGAGCGTAACCGCGGGCTGGAAAAAGAGTTGCAGCAGTTGAAAGAACAGCAGGCCGCTCAGGAGAGTTCTTCACTGTCCAGTAAGGCGAAAGAGATCAACGGTGTGAAGTTACTTGTCACGCAATTGAACAACGTTGAACCTAAGTTGTTACGGACTATGGTAGATGATCTGAAGAATCAACTGGGTTCTGCAGTGATCGTGCTGTCGACAGTCGCGGATGGTAAAGTCAGCCTGATCGCGGGTGTGACCAAAGAATTGACTGACCGTGTCAAAGCGGGTGAGTTGATTGGCTTTGTGGCAAATCAGGTCGGCGGTAAGGGCGGTGGTCGTCCGGATATGGCCCAGGCAGGTGGTAGTGATGTGGATGCGTTGCCATCAGCGTTGACCAGCGTTGAAGCTTGGGTGGTTGATAAGCTATAAATACTAAATACGTGTTATCCCGGCAAAAACGCCATGACTTTGAGTGGTTTTGGCGTTTTTGGCTTGCGGTAAGGATGGCCGTAAACAAGACTGATGAATAGGTCGTCTGTGGGACTCCAGAGACGGCCTGTGAGGCCAGTTTTGGTTGTGATAACAAAAAGCGCAAGCTGTCTTATATCGACTAAACTGAACACTAGTAACAAACAATGAGTGCGATGATGAGACATTTTCGTCATCCAGGTTTACGTCTTCCCCAACCATGATGGATAATGACGGGAGAACGGAGAGACCTGACTCTTTATAATCTTTCAAGGAGCAAAGAATGCTTATTTTAACTCGTCGAGTTGGCGAAACCCTCATGATCGGCGATGAGGTTACGGTTACCGTACTAGGAGTAAAGGGCAATCAGGTTCGTATCGGTGTTAATGCACCGAAAGAAGTGTCTGTACACCGTGAAGAGATCTACCAGCGTATTCAGGCAGAGAAATCTCAGCCTACCTCCTACTGATTGAATAGCGTCTCGTGTTGACGAGGCGCTGTTGTTGTTCGAATGTTTTTTCGTCTGCTCCCTGTGTTTCCTTATTTCCGTCAATAAATGGTTACCCGGTATTTGCTTTTGTGAATCTGAATAACTGGTTGTTTTATTGGCGATAAAGCATGCTTTTTGTTGTTAATCTGTTCTTGTTGGGTGCGAAGTGTTCAAACGGAACTGATATCGGAAAAATTGTTTGACTTATAAGACCGGGAAAGTAATATGTGCGCCACGCAGACAGGTGAGCGCTGAATGAAAACGAAATTCAGCGGTTATGTGTCGGTACGGTGAGGTGGCCGAGAGGCTGAAGGCGCTCCCCTGCTAAGGGAGTATGCGGTCAAAAGCTGCATCGAGGGTTCGAATCCCTCCCTCACCGCCATTAAATTGCATCCGTAGCTCAGCTGGATAGAGTACTCGGCTACGAACCGAGCGGTCGGAGGTTCGAATCCTCCCGGATGCACCATTTAATGGATGCGTTATGACAACAGTGTTGTCAGCAATACAATTTAAGAGAAGTTTTCAGTAAGTCTTGAAATGCATCCGTAGCTCAGCTGGATAGAGTACTCGGCTACGAACCGAGCGGTCGGAGGTTCGAATCCTCCCGGATGCACCATTCTCCTGATGCTGTTTCCTCTTGTTGTAAAATGTAGAATCTGATTAGTTTCCGAAATGCATCCGTAGCTCAGCTGGATAGAGTACTCGGCTACGAACCGAGCGGTCGGAGGTTCGAATCCTCCCGGATGCACCATCTCCTGATTTATCTTCTTTCTTCTTCCTGACGTCGCTCCTTTTATATCGCGTATTAAACGCATGTGGCTTTATGTCCTTAGTCATAGCCATTTCACTGTTTTTAATGGGGTTATTGAGTAAGCGACAATATTTTTACTTTGCGTTAAAGTAGTCCTCTCTTTTCGATAGGTACGGAATCATGATGTACGATCGCTATCAGGGCCTCATATTCGACATGGATGGCACCATCCTTGATACAGAGTCCACCCATAGCCGCGCATGGCAACAGGTGCTAGCGAAGTACGGTATGAGCTATGACGACGATGCGATGACGGCACTGAATGGTGCGCCGACCTGGCGTATTGCTGAGGTTATTCTCCATCACCATCAATCAGACCTTGATCCGCATGTACTGGCGGCTGAAAAGGCGTCTGTGACTGAAACCATGTTGATGGATACGGTGCAACCGTTACCACTCATTGAGGTTGTCAAGGCATATCATGGTCGCCGTCCGATGGCGGTGGGGACCGGCAGTACGCATGGTCTGGCTGAGCGTTTATTACGCCACCTGGGATTGCGTGATTATTTTACTGCGCTGGTAGGGGCTGACGATGTGCAACGACACAAGCCTTTTCCGGATACGTTTTTGCGTTGTGCGGCATTGATTCAGGTTGCTCCTGCGCATTGTGTTGTGTTTGAGGATGCTGACTTTGGCGTACAGGCAGCAATCAGCGCTGGTATGGCTGTTGTTGACGTAAGAACGTTGTGAGTGAGTTCTGGGCAGTATTTTCCCTGTTCTGGAGTAGCTTTCTGAGTGCAACGTTGTTGCCGGGCAGCTCAGAAGTCGTATTGATCTCGTTGCTATCGACCCACAGCGCTAGCCCGCTGTGGCTCATTCTGATTGCTTCTATCGGTAATACGCTCGGTGGCATCACCAATATTGTTATCGGGCGTCTGGCTCCTGAGCTTAAACCGCAAAAAGGGCTGGAGACGGCGCGCCGCTGGTTGCAGCGTTATGGTACGGCAGCACTATTATTTAGCTGGGTGCCGATAGTCGGCGATATATTGTGTGTACTGGCAGGTTGGCTGAGGATGCCCTGGGTGGGTTCAGTCATGTGTATTTTTATCGGAAAAACGTTGCGCTACCTGATCATCGCTGGTGTAACGCTGCAATGGACGATGGGAGCCGGGTGAGTTGTAATCATGATTGTTGCCCCCATATACCATCCATTATTCTTATTAACACAACTACATCTTCATAGCGGGAGGTCAATTTGATCCCGGACGTATCAAAAGCGCTGTCCTGGCTGGAAAAACATCCTCAGTCGATAATAGGGATCCAGCGTGGTATTGAGCGTGAAACACTGCGTGTGATGGCAAATGGGCATCTTGCGACGACTGGGCATCCAGAGAATCTCGGGGCGGCGTTGACTCATCCCTGGATTACGACGGATTTTGCCGAGGCGCTGCTAGAGTTCATAACGCCAGTTGACAAGGATATTGATCACCTCCTGGCCTTTTTGCGTGATATTCATCGGTATGTTGCCCGTCATCTGGATGATGAGCGCATGTGGCCGTTGAGCATGCCTTGCTTTATTGAAGCAGGGCAGGATATCGAACTGGCTCAATATGGATCATCGAATATTGGTCGCTTCAAAACCCTATATCGTGAAGGGCTCAAGAATCGCTATGGCGCGTTGATGCAGACCATTTCCGGTGTGCACTATAATTTTTCGCTGCCGTTAGCATTCTGGCAGGCCCGGGCAGGGATTGCCGATGCCGACAGCGGTAAGGAAGCGATTTCTGCCGGGTATTTCCAACTGATCCGTAATTACTACCGTTTCGGTTGGGTCATCCCTTATTTGTTTGGAGCCTCTCCGGCTATTTGTTCCTCTTTCTTGCAAGGTAAAGAAACTCATCTGCCGTTTGAGCGTTCAAAAGGCATGCTCTATCTGCCCTATGCTACATCATTGCGATTGAGCGACCTGGGTTATACCAATAAGTCGCAGAGCAATCTCGGTATTACCTTTAATAGCCTCGAAGGCTATGTATCGGCACTGAAAAAGGCTATTCGAACGCCCTCGCAAGAGTATGCCAGGATTGGTCTTAAGAAAGATGGGCGTTATCTGCAACTGAATACCAACGTGTTGCAGATTGAAAACGAACTGTACGCCCCGATTCGTCCCAAACGCGTCACTCGTCCTGGAGAGTCACCTTCCGACGCGTTGCTGCGGGGCGGTATTGAGTATATTGAAGTGCGTTCGTTGGATATCAACCCGTTCTCGGCGACAGGTGTCAGCGAAGAGCAGGTTCGGTTCCTCGATCTGTTCCTGATCTGGTGTGCACTGGCGGATGCGCCGGAAATGAGCGAAGCAGAATTGCTCTGTACACGCAAAAACTGGAATCAGGTTATCCTGGAAGGACGTAAGCCCGGACAAACAGTAGGGGTGGGATGTGACACGGCCCGTCAACCTATCGCAGAGGTTGGGCGCGCGTTGTTTGCTGATTTACGTCGTGTGGCGGAACTGTTGGATCAAGAGCAGACTACGCCGTACTATCGACAGGTCTGTGACCAACTGGTGGAAGGGTTCGATGATCCCGACAAGACTTTCTCCGCCCGGATACTGGCGATGATGCTGGAGCAGGGGAGCGGTGGTGTGGGCCTTCAACTGTCCGCTCAATACCGTGAGCAATTATTGCAAGAGCCACTGGAAATTTTGTCTGAAACCCAGTTTGCTTCAGAGTGTGAGCGCTCATGGCAGCACCAGCGTCAACTGGAGTCGGAAGATACGCTAAGCTTTGACGTTTATCTGGCCGATCAGTAAGGTCTATAAAAGAAAACGCCACCCGATTGTCATCGGGTGGCCAAAGAAACATCTCTGATAATAGGGATGATGATAATAAATGCGCGTCTTTCATATGTTATGACCGGTATCGATAAGAAAAGTTTCCTGGAAACGAGAAATAAATTTTTCACGAGGAGGTAGCAACATGCCATTACTGGATAGTTTTACTGTCGATCATACTCGTATGGCTGCACCTGCCGTTCGGGTAGCCAAAACCATGACAACCCCTCATGGTGATACGATTACCGTGTTTGATTTGCGTTTCTGTCGCCCGAACCATGAGGTCATGCCAGAGCGCGGTATCCATACTCTGGAGCATCTGTTCGCTGGATTTATGCGTGATCACCTGAACGGTGATGGTGTGGAAATTATCGATATCTCTCCAATGGGATGTCGCACCGGTTTCTACATGAGCCTGATTGGTACGCCGCAAGAGCAGCGTGTGGCTGATGCCTGGAAAGCGGCGATGGCGGATGTGCTCAAGGTTACGGATCAACGTAAGATCCCTGAGTTGAACGAATATCAATGCGGTACCTATGAGATGCATTCTCTGATCGAGGCACAGGATATTGCGCGTCATATTTTGGATCAGGGGGTTCTCGTCAATAAGAACGACGATCTGGCGCTGCCGGAAGACAAGCTGGCCGAGTTGCATATCTAAGCGATGTGAATACTTCGCGTTGTAAACACTCGCGTTGTAAAAAAGAGAGCATTGCTCTCTTTTTTTTATACCTCATCGCGCCCACCGCCTTCGGCAGGTTACGAGCGTCAGTGTGCCAGAAAGTTCTGGATGACCCGGCTGCCAAAGTAGGAAAGCGTCAGGAGTAATGCGCCAATAAGATTGAACCATACAACCCGGCGCCCGCGCCAACCTTCGTGGTAGTGACCCCAAAGCAGCAGAATATAGACAAACCATGCCAGCAAGGAGAACAGCGCTTTATGCAGGTTCTCTTTATTGCTGAGCAGATCATTCATGTAGATAAGCCCGGTACACAGCGTGAGCGTCAGCAGAATGACGCCGATCTGGGTAATGTGGAACATTTTTCGTTCGATACCTAGCAATGGCGGCATATCAGCGGTAAACCCCAGCCTCTTGGTTTTCAGCATATAGTCCAGCAGTGCCAGTTGTAATGCATACAACGCGGCAATCATCAGCGTGGCATACGCAAACAGCGCCAGACCGATATGTACCATCAGGCCTGGTTGTGCTTCGAGGTGGGTAATAAATTCACCAGGCATGAAACTGGCAAAGGCCAGATTGATGAAGGCAAAGGCGTAGACGATGGGCAACAAAAACCAGCCGCGATTACGTGACGCTACGATAGTCATCACGGTACAGATAATCAGGCTTATTAGTGAGCCCATATTGAGCAGGCTCAGGTTTTGCCCAACCTGTACGTTGAAAATACGCTGATACAAGGCCACTGCATGGCAGATCAGGGCGATCGTGGCGGAGACGACGGCCAGACGGCGGTAGGCTCCGTTTTTCCGCACCAGGCTCGGAATAATCAATCCCAGACTGAGGAAATAGGTCGCTAAAGCTACAATGGCGAAGACAGACATAGCAATGGGTTATTCGCTATCAACTAAGTAAAATGAAAGGTCAGTATAGCCGTAGTCGACACCGCCACCAACCAGTTATCCGTGCCGTTGCACGCAGATTGGTCTGGCTTTCGTGTTATACTTACCGCCATTCGCGTCGCGGTAGCGGCCAGTTTCACATTGAGCATGAGATATGTTTGAAAATTTAACCGATCGACTATCGCGCACTCTGCGCAATATCAGCGGCCGTGGGCGGCTGACGGAAGACAATATCAAGGATACGTTGCGTGAAGTCCGTATGGCTTTGCTGGAAGCGGATGTGGCGCTGCCAGTGGTGCGTGATTTCATTAACCGTGTCAAAGAACAAGCGGTGGGCCATGAGGTCAATAAGAGCCTGACGCCGGGTCAAGAGTTCGTCAAAATTGTGCAAAACGAGCTGGTGGCAGCCATGGGCGAAGTCAACCAGGCGCTCAATTTGGCGGCTCAACCACCGGCTGTCGTGTTAATGGCTGGCCTGCAAGGGGCAGGTAAAACTACCAGTGTTGCTAAACTGGGTAAATTCCTGCGTGAAAAGCAGAAAAAGAAAGTTCTGGTTGTCTCGGCGGACGTGTATCGCCCGGCAGCTATCAAACAGTTGGAAACATTGGCACAGACTGTTGGTGTTGATTTCTTTCCTTCTGATGCGAATGAAAAACCCGTTGATATCGTTAATCACGCCCTACAGCATGCCAAACTGAAGTTCTATGATGTGCTGTTAGTGGATACCGCCGGCCGTCTGCATGTTGATGACGCGATGATGGACGAAATCAAGCAGGTGCACGCGTCGATCAACCCGGTAGAAACGCTATTCGTTGTTGACGCGATGACGGGGCAGGATGCTGCGAATACCGCGAAAGCCTTCAATGAAGCGTTGCCGTTGACTGGGGTGATTTTGACCAAGATCGATGGTGATGCTCGCGGCGGTGCGGCGCTCTCCATCCGTCATATCACCGGCAAGCCTATCAAGTTCTTAGGTGTGGGCGAGAAGACCGACGCACTGGAGCCTTTTTACCCCGATCGTATCGCCTCCCGTATTCTGGGGATGGGCGACGTACTCTCGTTGATCGAAGAGTTAGAAAGCAAGGTTGATCGCTCTCAGGCAGAAAAGCTGGCCAAGAAACTGAAAAAGGGCGATGGCTTTGACCTGACCGATTTTCTGGATCAACTCAAACAGATGCGCAACATGGGTGGCATGGCCAGCATGATGAGCAAGCTGCCGGGCATGGGGCAGATTCCAGATAACGTCAAATCGCAGATGGATGACAAAGTGCTGGTGCGTATGGAGGCTATCATCAACTCCATGACGCTACAGGAACGTGCCAAACCAGAAATCATCAAAGGGTCGCGCAAGCGTCGCATCGCAATGGGGTCTGGTATGCAGGTGCAGGACGTTAACCGGTTGCTGAAACAGTTTGACGATATGCAGCGCATGATGAAAAAGATGAAGAACGGCGGTCTGGCCAAGATGATGCGTGGCATGAAAGGAATGATGCCGCCAGGTTTTCCGGGCCGTTAAGACGTAATGTATGACCCCGAAAGAAAAGTCGATGGTGTGAACGCATGGTTTTAGATTGCTTTTTGCACCAAAATGAGTAAAATCTTCGGGCTTTTTATATGACACTGGGCCCCGTTCCTCGATGGGGCCCGGTTGTTTTATTAACTAAAGAGGATGTTATGGTAACAATTCGTTTGGCACGTGGCGGCGCTAAAAAACGCCCGTTCTATCAAGTCGTTGTGACCGATAGCCGCAATGCGCGCGACGGTCGTTTCATTGAGCGCGTAGGTTTCTTCAACCCGATCGCTACCGGTAAAGCAGAAGCTCTGCGTCTGGACCTTGACCGTATCGAGCACTGGGTTGGCCAGGGCGCTACCGTTTCTGATCGCGTTTCCGCGCTGATCAAAGACGCGAAAAAAGCAGCATAATCTGTTGCGGTGGTGGTAATGAGCAAGCAACTCAGCCCGAAAGCCCCGGTCAACCCGGTTGTATTGGGAAAATTGGGGTCGACGTACGGCATTAAAGGTTGGCTCAGAGTGTTTTCATCCACCGAAGACGCCGAAAGCATTTTTGATTATCAACCTTGGTTTATCCGGAATAAAGGGCTGTGGCAACCGATCGAGATCGAGAGCTGGCGGCACCATAATCAGGACCTGGTCATCAAGATTAAAGATATTGACGATCGGGAAGCAGCGAATTTATTGACCAATTGCGAAATTGTCGTGGATTCGGCTCAATTGCCTGACTTGGATGAGGGTGATTATTACTGGAAGGATCTTATTGGTTGCGACGTTGTCACCGTAGGTGGCTACGAACTGGGAAAAGTCATCGATATGATGGAAACCGGTTCTAATGACGTTTTGGTCGTAAGAGCCAACCTGAAAGATGCTTACGGGGTTAAGGAACGGTTGATTCCGTTTCTGACTGAACAGGTTATCAAGCATGTTGACCTGTCTACGCATCGTATTGAAGTAGACTGGGATCCTGGTTTTTGAACTCTATAGAGTCTGCAGTCAATGAGTGGAACGGTACTATGTGGATTGGGGTGATTAGCCTGTTTCCTGAGATGTTCCGCGCTATTACTGATTATGGAGTCACTGGCCGGGCAGTTAAAAATGGCCTGCTGAGCGTACAGTACTGGAGTCCTCGAGACTTCACTTACGATCGACACCGTACTGTGGACGATCGCCCTTATGGCGGCGGTCCCGGTATGTTGATGATGGTGCAACCTTTGCGGGATGCCATCCATGCAGCGAAAGCAGCGGCAGGCGAAGGGGCCCGGGTGATTTATCTGTCACCGCAGGGTCGCAAACTGGATCAGCAAGGCGTACGTCAACTCGCCGCACACCAGAAGATGATTCTGGTTTGTGGAAGGTACGAGGGCATTGATGAGCGAGTCATTCAAACCGAAATTGACGAAGAATGGTCAATCGGTGACTACGTTCTCAGTGGTGGCGAACTGCCAGCAATGACGCTGATTGATTCGGTCGCCAGGTTTATTCCCGGTGTTCTGGGTCATGAGGCATCGGCACAAGAAGATTCTTTCGCCGATGGATTGCTGGATTGTCCCCATTATACCCGTCCTGAAGTGTTGGAAGGTATGGATGTACCGGCGGTGTTGCTGTCGGGCAATCATGCTGAAATACGCCGCTGGCGTTTGAAGCAGTCGCTGGGCCGAACCTGGCTTAGAAGACCTGAACTTCTGAAAAGCCTAGCTCTGACTGACGAGCAAGCAACGTTGTTGACTGAATTTCAACAGGAATATCAGTCTGAACAACAATGAGTATTAGGGGGGCGTTGCGGCAGTGCCGGGCGAACCCAAATATCAGTTTACCTAGGGTAAGAGACATATTATGAGCAATATTATCAAGCAGCTTGAACAAGAGCAGATGAAGCAAGACGTACCTGCATTCCGTCCGGGTGACACCGTGGAAGTTAAGGTATGGGTCGTTGAAGGTTCTAAAAAACGTCTGCAGGCATTCGAGGGCGTGGTTATCGCAATTCGTAACCGCGGTCTGCATTCTGCATTCACTGTTCGCAAGATTTCTAACGGCGAAGGTGTAGAGCGCGTATTCCAGACGCACTCTCCGGTAGTGGATAGCATTACCGTTAAACGTCGTGGTGCTGTGCGTAAAGCCAAACTGTACTACCTGCGTGAGCGTGCTGGTAAGTCTGCTCGTATCAAAGAGCGTCTTAACTAAGCATCCGCTTTCGCAACATCCGAAAGCGATAAGGGGTGGCATTTGCCACCCCTTTTTCTTTTGTACCTATGGTATGTGTACCTTTATGGTATATGCAGTGCGTTTCCAGCCGGTCTGTATGATAAAAGCGCTAGCGGGATGAATGGACTGGGAGAGCATCTGCAGCACGCTGCCACACTTTTTTTAACGTTTCTGCGTCATTGGCCCCATCACAACTGGGAGGAAAGGGTTTTCCCGCTCGTCCCCAGGCATCAATGTTACTGGTATTGCACCATGCGCGCTGACCGGCCTGATATCCATCCAGATAAGCGTGGCGATCTACATCTGGGTTACCAAACCATTCTGACAGTGTTTCGTCATCTTTGACGATAAGTCCACTGCTTGCGTCGTTATACCCAGCCTCATACCAGACGCTATGCTCGTTTTTAGTCGGTGACGTTGATGGTGGAGGCTGACAGCCGACAAGAAGCAATAACCCCACGAGTACCATACCGTTTCTCATGATTGAACCTGTACTATTTGCTGCTGGATAGATGATTACCCCTAATATTACGCAATTCCCTGTTTTTCCTTTAATGATTTCAGATAGAGAACGGCTATTCACGGCTTTTTGCTGCCAGATTGAACGCCTGAGCTCTCCCTTCAACCGTGATGTTGAAAGCGAGTAGGGGATGTTGATAGCGTAAAGAATAGGTTGTGTATAAAATACTTTACGGTTGTGGTTTGTGTATGCCAACTGGTTTCAACCAGGAGTCGGTGACAAGATGTCCAATAATCAGATTGCATTCATTTATCGTTATTGGTGAGAAACAGTGTGTTTGTTCTTTAATGTATTCATATTTATTGGTTTTTTTTCGTATTTTTAGCGAGGTTTTGTAAAAAGAGATCGGAGTGGTACGTTACTTCTTTCCTGTTTTGCTGTAGTGACAACATATTCTTTTAATCCACACTGCCAGCATCTGTGATGCAGGTACGATTTTCCACTAGTAACTTTAACTTTACACTTATGGCTTGTGGTGTTTACGGTCTGTGTGCTAAGGTGGGAGCCTGTTACTGATAATGACGACCGCTCCCTTCATACCAAAGGAATAAACAGGATCACCATCATGCAAAAAGACACGCTCAATAATATCCATATCAGCGCCGAACAGATTCTCATCACGCCTGACGAACTGAAAGCCAAATTCCCGCTTAACGAGCCGGAACAACTGGCGATAGCGCAAGCGCGTAAAACCATTGCTGACATTATTCATGGCAATGATAAGCGTCTGTTGGTGGTGTGTGGTCCCTGTTCTATTCATGATACGGATGCCGCACTGGAATATGCCCGTCGTCTGCAGTCTTTATCAGCCGAATTGAGCGATCGGTTGTATATCGTTATGCGTGTCTATTTTGAAAAACCTCGTACTACCGTTGGCTGGAAGGGGCTTATCAATGATCCTTACATGGATGGTTCCTTTGATATGGAGGCGGGGTTACATATCGCCCGTGACCTGTTGTTGAAACTGGTCAATATGGGGTTGCCGCTGGCGACCGAGGCATTGGATCCCAATAGCCCGCAATACCTGGGTGATCTGTTTAGCTGGTCGGCGATTGGCGCCAGAACCACCGAATCCCAGACCCATCGGGAAATGGCTTCCGGGTTGTCTATGCCTGTAGGGTTCAAGAACGGTACAGACGGTAGTCTGGGGACGGCTATCAATGCGATGAAAGCCGCTTCAATGCCACACCGTTTTGTGGGCATCAACCAGAGTGGGCAGGTATGTCTGCTGCAAACACACGGGAACCCAGATGGGCATGTAATCCTGCGTGGCGGTAAAACGCCGAATTACAGTGCAGAAGACGTCGCTGAATGCGAAAAACAGATGCGCGATGCGGGACTGAATCCGGCGCTGATGATAGATTGTAGCCACGGTAACTCCAACAAAGACTACCGTCGGCAGCCGCTGGTAGTCGAGTCTGTGATTGAACAGCTCAAATCGGGCAATCGTTCTATCATCGGATTGATGCTGGAAAGTCACATCCATGAAGGCAATCAGTCATCCGAGCAACCGCGAGCGAACATGCGCTATGGTGTGTCGGTGACCGATGCCTGCATCAGTTGGGAAAGCACAGAAACATTGTTGCGCTCGGTTCATAAGGAACTGGGTGCGATAAGCGCCAATCAGTAAGGAGAAGAACAATGGTCGCTGAACTGACCGCATTGCGTGATCAGATAGATGAGGTAGATAAAGCATTATTGGCGTTGTTATCGCGCCGGTTGCGCCTGGTGGCGGAAGTCGGCGAGGTGAAAAGTCGTTATGGTTTGCCAATTTATGCGCCTGATCGGGAAGCAGCAATGCTGAGTTCACGACGTAAGGAAGCCGAAGCGTTAGGTGTTCCTCCTGATTTGATCGAGGATGTTCTGCGTCGGGTGATGCGAGAGTCCTATGCCAGTGAGAATGACAAAGGATTTAAAACACTGTCCCCGTCGCTACGACCGATTGTGATCGTCGGGGGACGTGGGCAGATGGGGCGTCTGTTTGACAGAATGCTGACGCTGTCTGGCTATCAGGTGCGTATTCTGGAGCAAGAGGATTGGCCACAGGCACAAGCCCTGCTGGCCGATGCTGGCATGGTTATTGTGAGCGTTCCTATCCATGTGACTGAGCAGGTTATTGCTCGTCTTCCCCGACTACCTGATGACTGTATTCTGGTTGATCTGGCTTCGGTTAAAAATGGGCCTCTGCAGGCGATGTTGGCGGCACATCATGGTCCGGTTCTGGGATTGCACCCCATGTTTGGCCCAGATACAGGCAGCCTGGCTAAACAGGTTGTGGTGTATTGCGATGGGCGTCAACCTGAAGCCTATCAATGGTTGCTTGAGCAAATCCAGGTATGGGGAGCCCGGTTACATCGCACCAGTGCTGTGGAGCATGACCAGAACATGGCGTTCATTCAGGCGTTGCGTCATTTCGCGACCTTTGCCTATGGGCTTCATCTGGCAGAAGAAAATGTGCAACTGGAACAATTGCTGGCGCTCTCTTCGCCGATATATCGCCTTGAGCTGGCGATGGTGGGGCGCTTGTTTGCACAAGACCCGCAACTCTACGCCGACATCATCATGTCTTCGGGCAATAATCTTGCGTTGATCAAACGCTACTACCAGCGTTTTGGTGAAGCGATTTCGTTGCTGGAAGCGGGGGACAAGGAGGCCTTTGTCCGCAGTTTTGAGAAGGTTGAACACTGGTTCGGCGATTATTCCCGGCGGTTCATGGCGGAAAGTCGCACTCTGTTGCGCCAGGCGAACGATATTCGCCAGTAGTCAGTCATAGGTCTTCATAAAAAAACCACCATCCGAGATGGTGGTTTTTTTGCTGATAAAATCGCAGTGTGCGCCTGGCCTCACACCGGTTATGACGGCTCTACCGGCACTACATTTTCACTAGGGTAGCAGCCCAGAACCTTGAGTGAACGTGTAATCGTCGCCAGTCCCTGTAGTGCTTTACGGGTTGTGTCGTTACGTAGATTCGCCTGCACATCAATATAAAACATCTCTTCCCACGGGTTGCCATTTATGGGGCGTGACTCGAGTTTTGTCATCACAATACCATGTTCACGTAGCACCAACAGTGCCTCCACCAGTGCACCGGATTGCTGGCCTGTCGCCATGATCAAGGTGGTTTTAGCCGGAACTTGCTCGGTGACGTCAATAGGTTTGCGAGCCAGAACGATGAATCGGGTGATGTTTTGCGCCTGATTAGCCAGGTTATGTTCTAACACCTGCAATTGATAAAGCATTCCACCAGCCTCGCTGCCCAGGGCCGCGGCATGCGGAGAATTGAGTTCAGCGACTTTTGCCATGGCAGCCGCAGTACTTTCACAATACTCGATTTTCCAGTGTGGAAACCGGTTGATAAAATGACTGCACTGCTGGAAAGGTTGTGGGTGGCTATAAACAGTCTGGATTTGATCCAACTGCGTATCTACTGCTACTAACACACAGTGGTCAATGGGGGTGCTCAGTTCGCCGACGATGGATAACCCGGTATGTTGCAGCAGGTCGTAAACATCGTTGATTGAACCGGAACTAGTATTCTCTATCGGCAGCACGGCGTAATCTGCCTGCCCGGTTTCCACCAGGTTGACGATGTCCTGAAAACGTTGACAGCCACATTCCACGATCTGGTCAAAATGGCGAGCTGCATACTGGCGCGCGGCTAAATGGGAATAGGAACCTTTGGGGCCGAGAAAAGCGATGCGGGCAGAGTGAGATTCGCCCGCGTTCAGATGCTGCTGCAGCAGCGCCTGCTGAGTCAGAACGGAGTCCTCGATAATCAACTGGAATAGACGGGTAATATAATGACCGTCGAGCTGCCGTTTTTTCCCCTCGTCAACCAACCGGGACAGTAAATCCCGCTCACGTTCTTTGTCGCGAATGGGGCGATGAGAATGCTGTTTGGCCCTCGCCACATCGAGCGCGAGTTCTCGCCGTTGCGCTAACAGGTCGAGTAGTTGTGTATCCAGCGCGGTAATACGTTCGCGCAGTGCCAGTAATGGATTATCGGTCATGGTGTGTACCTGTTTGCTGTCCAATAAAAAAGCCTCCTGGGTGAGGAGGCTTTTTTTGTTCGTCTTCGTATTCTTACTCACACGACAAATCGGCCCCCGCGTTGGGGAGAGTAAAGAAGAATACGAAGAAAAACAGTTGTGGCGTCATGTGACTATATCCTTATGGGGAATGCTGTTTAAGGTAACTGTTGCCTTTTCATCCTGTCAACACAAAATCACAGGGATTGATGAGCAATGTCGCGTGCCGTTT
Source organism: Dickeya ananatis (assembly GCF_019464615.1). NCBI lineage: Bacteria > Pseudomonadati > Pseudomonadota > Gammaproteobacteria > Enterobacterales > Pectobacteriaceae > Dickeya > Dickeya ananatis. Next base: position 617,102 of record NZ_CP040816.1, read on the forward strand.
AGCAGTACCGACGCTGCCGACACAAAAAACGCGCCTTACGGCGCGTTTCAGACAACGGAGAGAATCTGTCACTCAACATAAGGATGCGGTAGTTTCTCCACCAGCTCCTGTTATTCCGCCGAAGCCTGTATGTTTACATCTTTGATGCCAGTATCTGCCCGGCGAGCTTCGCCTTTATGCTGGACTTTGTTCAACTGCCGCTCCAGTTTGGCGATAAGTTCATTGATGGCAGCATACATATCTTCATGTTTGGCGCTGGCCACCAGTGGGCCATTTGGCGTGCTAATGGTCGCATCAGCCACAAACCCCTGAGGTTCTTTAGACAGGATTATGTGCGGATTGATCAACTGGGCCTGCCACTTATCCAGTTTGGTGAGACGGTCTTCGACATGCTGACGTATTGCGGGGGTAATATCCATCTGTTTGCTGGTAATGTTGATAGTCATAAAAACTTACCTCTCTGCCTTTTCCGTCTTGGTGATTTCAGCATACCCCTAGATGATGCAAAGTGGGTGATTTTGATCACTTTTTTTGGTCACTTTTCCGTCATGTGAATTGATTTGTGAGCGGCTTTGGAGAATCGGTGCGGCGGGCTTGTCGCTTCATCAGGCGTGTGCCATTATCTATTGGATGTATTGACTGATTTTTGCAGGTAAATTGGCGAAATTCGTCGATACGACGGTAAAAAAAACGGCAACCTCAGTTGCCGTGATAATGCAGATTCAGGTGTTCCTTCAGGCAGGATTGGCGGCAATAATCCGGGCCACCTTGTCGGCTTCTGCAGTCAGTCGCAATTCCCGATAGGCATTTTCCATCAGCGGTAGCGCAGTGCGCGTCGCCTGCGTGTCTGGATAGTCCTTCAGCATTTGCTCTACACGGTTAACCACCGCAACATAGGCACCGCGTTTCGTGTAATACTGTGCGACAGAGAGTTCATACTTGGCCAAACGTTCTTTCAGGAATGCCAGGCGTTTACTGGTGTCCGTTGCGTACAGGCTGTTCGGGTACCCCTGGAGTAACTGATTGAACGCCTTAAATGCCGCACGGGCATACTGAGGATCACGGTCTGAACGATCGACGCCAAAGAAACCTTGCAGTGCGCTGTCATCCTGCGCCATGTTGGTCAACCCACGCATATAGAGGACATAGTCCACGTTTGGATGTGTTGGGTTAAGGCGAATGAAACGATCAATCGACGCCTGAGCCAACGGCAACTCGGCGGATTTGTAATAGGCGTAAATCAGGTCTAGCTGGACCTGCTGGGAGTAAGGGCCGAATGGATAACGGTTATCCAACGCTTCCAACTGCGTGATGGCTGCTTTAAAGTTGCCGTCCTGCAGTTTTTCCTGGGCGGTGGCATACAGTTCTGAAGGTGGACGGTCGGGAACCGCATCTTTGGAATTGGAGCAACCAGCCAGCGTCAGGCTCAACGTGGCAGCAGCCACCAGGTATTTCATACGCGTCATGACGATTTGATTATCCTCAGAGTGTTTTTCCGGGAAACTGTCCGTTAAGCTCCCGATTAAGACCAGCTACAATGGTACATTATTTTAAACGGCATCGCCGTTAAAACCCAACGTTAATAAGAAGCAGCATACTATGTCCCAACAAGTACAACTCACCGCGACGGTGGCCGAATCTCAACTTGGACAACGTTTAGATCAGGCTTTGGCCGAATTGTTCCCTGATTATTCGCGTTCTCGCATAAAAACATGGATTTTGGAACAGCGGGTACAGATTAACGGCAATATGGTCGATAGACCAAAAGAGAAAGTGCTTGGTGGAGAGTCCGTTGCCATTGATGCCCTTATTGAGGAAGACGCTCGCTGGGAAGCCCAGCCGATTTCGCTGGATATTGTGTACGAAGACGACGATATCCTGGTGATCAATAAACCTCGCGATCTGGTCGTACACCCTGGTGCCGGCAACCCGGATGGTACGGTGTTGAATGCGTTGTTACATCATTATCCGGAGATTGCGGATGTGCCACGTGCCGGTATTGTTCACCGCTTAGACAAAGATACCACCGGACTGATGGTGGTAGCGAAGACGGTGCCCGCACAAACCAGATTGGTTGAATCGCTGCAGGCGCGTGAAATCACCCGTGAATACGAAGCAGTAGCCATCGGTACAATGACAGCAGGCGGTACAGTGGATGAGCCAATCGCACGCCATTCGACCAAGCGTACCCATATGGCGGTGCATCCGATGGGGAAACCTGCCGTCACGCACTATCGTATTATGGGACATTTCCGTGCGCATACCCGCTTGCGTTTACGGTTGGAAACAGGAAGAACCCACCAGATCCGTGTCCACATGGCACACATCAATCATCCCTTGGTGGGAGACCCGCTGTATGGCGGTCGTCCGCGTCTGCCTAAAGGGGCATCTGACGCATTTATCGAAACACTGCGCAATTTTGATCGCCAGGCGCTGCATGCCACCATGTTACGACTCTATCATCCTATTAGTGGTATTCAGATGGAGTGGCATGCACCTTTGCCGCAGGATATGGTAGATCTGATCGCCGCACTGAAAGCGGATACCGAAGCGTTCAAAGATCAACTTGACTGGTGATGGCATGTCGTTTGACAGCATGATGTTAATACCGGACTGGCCTGCTCCGGCTCGGGTGCGGGCCTGCAGTACTACACGTTTAGGTGGGGTCAGCAACGCGCCCTATGATTCACTCAATCTGGGGAATCATGTGGGAGATTCTCCGCTGCACGTACAGGACAACCGGCAGCGTCTGCTCGCCACCGCCGGATTGCCTGTCATGCCACATTGGCTACAGCAGGTGCATGGTACTCAAGTGATTAATCTTGATCAGGTGTCATCTGATTCACTGACAGGGGATGCCGCTTATACCACCCGTCAGGACCGGGTATGTGCAGTAATGACGGCAGACTGTTTACCGGTTCTGTTTTGTTCTGCTAATGGCGATGAAGTTGCAGCTGCACATGCAGGCTGGCGGGGTTTACAGGCCGGTGTGCTCGAAGAGACGCTACGCCATTTTCATGCTCGCCCAGCAGATATTCTGGCGTGGATGGGGCCTGCTATTGGTCCGCAGCAATTTGAAGTCGGGGGGGAGGTTCGTGAGGCTTTTCTGCAAGTTGACCCCATCGCCGATTGCGCTTTCGTTCCCCGCAATGGTAAATTCCTTGCCGATATTTATCAGCTGGCCCGTTTGCGTTTGGAGGCTGCTGGCGTCACCCAGGTGTTTGGTGGCGAGTACTGTACGGTCAGCGATTCGGGTAGATTTTTCTCCTATCGACGCGATGGTATGACCGGGCGTATGGCAACTTTGATTTGGCTGATATAACCTATTGAATTAAGACGATCCGGAGGATTAACGTTTTTCCTTCTATTATTACTGGCAAAATAATCTTGAATTTTTGAGGAATGACCTCATTTAATCTCCAGTAGCAATTTTGACCAGTATGTATGGGAGGAGTTATGCGTCTGGATCGTCTTACCAACAAATTCCAGCTTGCCCTCGCTGATGCCCAATCTCTCGCCCTCGGGCGAGACCATCAATTCATGGAACCATTGCATTTGATGAGCGCCCTTCTTAATCAGGAAGGGGGGACTGTCGGCCCGTTGCTGACGGCCGCCGGTGCGAACGTCAATCGCCTTAAAAATGAAATCGAGCAGGCAATCAGTCGTTTACCACAGGTGGAAGGCACCGGTGGCGATGTTCAACCGTCCAGCGAGCTGGTACGGACGCTCAATATTTGCGACAAGCTGGCGCAGAAAAGGGGCGACACTTTCATTTCTTCAGAATTATTTGTGCTGGCGGTATTTGAATCGCGCGGGACGCTTGGCGATCTCTTAAAGAACGCTGGAGCGACACAACAGAACGTGACTCACGCAATCGAGCAGGTTCGTGGTGGGCAGCAAGTCAACGATCAGAGCGCTGAAGATCAACGTCAGGCGCTGAAAAAATTCACGATCGACCTTACAGAACGCGCTGAGCAAGGCAAACTGGATCCGGTGATTGGCCGTGATGAGGAAATTCGCCGTACCATTCAAGTGCTACAACGCAGAACCAAGAACAACCCGGTTTTAATTGGTGAACCCGGCGTCGGTAAAACGGCGATTGTCGAGGGACTGGCGCAGCGTATCGTCAATGGTGAAGTCCCCGAAGGTTTGAAAAATAAACGAGTGCTGTCACTTGATATGGGCGCACTGGTTGCCGGGGCAAAATACCGTGGTGAGTTTGAAGAACGCCTGAAAGGCGTACTGAATGACCTGTCTAAACAGGAAGGTAGCGTTATTCTCTTCATCGACGAGCTGCACACCATGGTCGGTGCTGGTAAGGCTGATGGTGCGATGGATGCAGGCAACATGCTGAAGCCAGCGTTAGCGCGTGGCGAACTGCACTGTGTCGGTGCTACCACACTGGATGAGTACCGCCAGTTTATCGAAAAAGATGCGGCACTCGAACGTCGTTTCCAGAAGGTGTTCGTCGCTGAGCCGACGGTTGAAGACACTATCGCCATTCTGCGTGGTCTGAAAGAACGGTATGAGTTGCACCATCACGTGCAAATTACCGACCCCGCGATTGTTGCTGCGGCTATGCTGTCGCATCGGTATATCTCAGATAGAAAATTACCGGATAAAGCTATCGACCTGATTGATGAGGCCGCTTCCAGTATCCGCATGCAGATTGACTCGAAACCAGAGCCGTTGGATCGTCTTGATCGCCGGATTATTCAGTTAAAACTGGAACAACAGGCCTTAAAGAAAGAGTCTGATGAGGCCAGTCTGAAACGTTTGGAGATCCTCAATACCGAACTGGAGCAGAAAGAGCGCGAATACTCGAAACTGGAAGAAGAGTGGAAAGCGGAAAAAGCGTCGCTGACTGGTACGCAAAATATTAAAGCAGCACTGGAACAAGCCAAGATTTCCCTGGAGCAGGCAAGACGCCAGGGGGATTTAGGGAGAATGTCAGAACTGCAGTACGGCAAAATCCCTGAACTGGAAAAACAGCTGGCGGCAGCCACGCAGGTTGAAGGTAAAACCATGCATCTGCTGCGCAATCGCGTAACTGATGCTGAGATTGCTGAGGTTCTGGCCCGCTGGACGGGGATTCCGGTTTCACGGATGCTGGAAAGCGAACGAGAAAAACTGCTGCGTATGGAGCAAGAGCTACACCAGCGGGTCATTGGACAGAATGAAGCGGTAGAGGCTGTCGCTAACTCGATTCGCCGTAGCCGTGCCGGGTTGTCGGATCCCAATCGTCCTATTGGTTCATTTTTATTTCTTGGCCCGACCGGTGTGGGTAAAACCGAGTTATGCAAAACACTGGCGTCATTCTTGTTCGATAGTGATGACGCGATGGTGCGTATTGATATGTCCGAGTTTATGGAAAAGCATTCGGTTTCTCGGCTTGTCGGTGCGCCTCCTGGATACGTTGGTTATGAAGAAGGCGGATATCTGACTGAAGCGGTACGTCGTCGGCCTTATTCCGTTATTTTGCTGGATGAAGTGGAAAAAGCGCATCCTGATGTGTTTAATATTCTGCTTCAGGTGCTGGATGATGGGCGCTTGACTGATGGGCAAGGCCGTACGGTGGACTTCCGCAATACGGTGGTGATCATGACCTCTAACCTCGGGTCGGACCTTATTCAGGAGCGATTCGGCGAAATGAATTATGGTCAGATGCGTGACATGGTGTTAGGCGTTGTCAGCCATCATTTTCGCCCTGAGTTCATCAACCGTATTGATGAGGTCGTGGTGTTCCATCCATTGGGACAAGCCCATATTACGTCTATTGCTCAGATCCAATTGCAGCGTCTTTATAAACGCATGGAAGAGCGGGGTTATACCGTGTCTATCTCTGATGCTGCTCTGGCATTACTGGGTAAGTCAGGGTTTGACCCTGTCTACGGTGCTCGTCCGCTGAAGAGAGCTATTCAGCAGATGATTGAAAATCCGTTGGCACAGCAAATACTGTCTGGGGCTTTAGTACCTGGGAAAGCAGTGACGTTGGATGTAGAAAACGACACCATTGTTGCCCGACAGTAGTTGTTCACGAGTCGTTGATCACGAATAGAAGAGCCGTGTCTTTAAAACCCGAACACCGGTTTACTGCTGGAGTTCGGGTTTTTTATCACCGATCTGTATAAAAAATATTCTGATAATGGTGTTTTGGGTGAAAAAGTGAGCTGTCGCGTTTTTTTGTGAAAATTACGCTTGTCAGGCCGGAATAACTCCCTATAATGCGCCTCCACTGACACGGCAACAGCGGCAACGCAGCGCGGTGTCAGGAAGCGGAAACGAAAATAATCGTTGACACTTCATGAGGAAAGCGTAGTATACGCCACCTCGCGACAGCAGGCTCAGGCCGGTCGCACTGCTCTTTAACAATCAATCAGACAATCTGTGTGGGCACTCGCAGGACACTTCACTAAAAATATTTAGTGAAAGTCTTGAAGAGTGACAACAGTTAATTCATTACGAATAAACAGTAAATTCTTTGAGCACCGTTTTCTTCGGAAAACACATCAAACTTTAAATTGAAGAGTTTGATCATGGCTCAGATTGAACGCTGGCGGCAGGCCTAACACATGCAAGTCGAGCGGCAGCGGGGGGAAGCTTGCTTCCCCGCCGGCGAGCGGCGGACGGGTGAGTAATGTCTGGGAAACTGCCTGATGGAGGGGGATAACTACTGGAAACGGTAGCTAATACCGCATAACGTCGCAAGACCAAAGAGGGGGACCTTCGGGCCTCTTGCCATCGGATGTGCCCAGATGGGATTAGCTAGTAGGTGAGGTAAAGGCTCACCTAGGCGACGATCCCTAGCTGGTCTGAGAGGATGACCAGCCACACTGGAACTGAGACACGGTCCAGACTCCTACGGGAGGCAGCAGTGGGGAATATTGCACAATGGGGGAAACCCTGATGCAGCCATGCCGCGTGTGTGAAGAAGGCCTTCGGGTTGTAAAGCACTTTCAGCGGGGAGGAAGGGAGCAGGCTTAATACGTCTGTTCATTGACGTTACCCGCAGAAGAAGCACCGGCTAACTCCGTGCCAGCAGCCGCGGTAATACGGAGGGTGCAAGCGTTAATCGGAATGACTGGGCGTAAAGCGCACGCAGGCGGTCTGTTAAGTTGGATGTGAAATCCCCGGGCTTAACCTGGGAACTGCATTCAAAACTGACAGGCTAGAGTCTCGTAGAGGGGGGTAGAATTCCAGGTGTAGCGGTGAAATGCGTAGAGATCTGGAGGAATACCGGTGGCGAAGGCGGCCCCCTGGACGAAGACTGACGCTCAGGTGCGAAAGCGTGGGGAGCAAACAGGATTAGATACCCTGGTAGTCCACGCTGTAAACGATGTCGATTTGGAGGTTGTGGTCTTGAACCGTGGCTTCCGGAGCTAACGCGTTAAATCGACCGCCTGGGGAGTACGGCCGCAAGGTTAAAACTCAAATGAATTGACGGGGGCCCGCACAAGCGGTGGAGCATGTGGTTTAATTCGATGCAACGCGAAGAACCTTACCTACTCTTGACATCCAGCGAACCTTGTAGAGATACGAGGGTGCCTTCGGGAGCGCTGAGACAGGTGCTGCATGGCTGTCGTCAGCTCGTGTTGTGAAATGTTGGGTTAAGTCCCGCAACGAGCGCAACCCTTATCCTTTGTTGCCAGCACTTCGGGTGGGAACTCAAGGGAGACTGCCGGTGATAAACCGGAGGAAGGTGGGGATGACGTCAAGTCATCATGGCCCTTACGAGTAGGGCTACACACGTGCTACAATGGCGTATACAAAGAGAAGCGACCTCGCGAGAGCAAGCGGACCTCATAAAGTACGTCGTAGTCCGGATTGGAGTCTGCAACTCGACTCCATGAAGTCGGAATCGCTAGTAATCGTAGATCAGAATGCTACGGTGAATACGTTCCCGGGCCTTGTACACACCGCCCGTCACACCATGGGAGTGGGTTGCAAAAGAAGTAGGTAGCTTAACCTTCGGGAGGGCGCTTACCACTTTGTGATTCATGACTGGGGTGAAGTCGTAACAAGGTAACCGTAGGGGAACCTGCGGTTGGATCACCTCCTTACCGAGTAGAAGTGCCTGCGTGGTGTCCACACAGATTGTCTGATGATAAGAAAGAGTCAAAAGCGTCTTGCGAAGCTGACAAGTGATGTCCCCTTCGTCTAGAGGCCCAGGACACCGCCCTTTCACGGCGGTAACAGGGGTTCGAATCCCCTAGGGGACGCCAGTATGACTGACAGTGGGTGAAAGGCACGGTCAACGCTAACCTAAAACTGATTAGAGATAGTCAGGTTTATGTTATCTGCTCTTTAACAATCCGGAACAAGCTGAAAAATTGAAACGACAGCATGTGAATGAGAATTCATGTGTTGTTCGAGTCTCTCAAAATACTCGCATCCCGAGACACTTTCGGGTTGTGAGGTTAAGCGACTAAGCGTACACGGTGGATGCCTAGGCAGTCAGAGGCGATGAAGGGCGTGCTAATCTGCGAAAAGCGTCGGCAAGGTGATATGAACCGTTATACCCGACGATACCCGAATGGGGAAACCCAGTGTGACTTGTCACACTATCATTAACTGAATCCATAGGTTAATGAGGCGAACCGGGGGAACTGAAACATCTCAGTACCCCGAGGAAAAGAAATCAACCGAGATTCCCCCAGTAGCGGCGAGCGAACGGGGAGGAGCCCAGAACCTGAATCGGCTTGTGTGTCAGTGGAAGCGTCTGGAAAGGCGCACGGTACAGGGTGACAGTCCCGTACACGAAGATGCACAGGTCGTGAGTTCGATGAGTAGGGCGGGACACGTGGTATCCTGTCTGAACATGGGGGGACCATCCTCCAAGGCTAAATACTCCTGACTGACCGATAGTGAACCAGTACCGTGAGGGAAAGGCGAAAAGAACCCCGGCGAGGGGAGTGAAATAGAACCTGAAACCGTGTACGTACAAGCAGTGGGAGCACCTTTTAGGTGTGACTGCGTACCTTTTGTATAATGGGTCAGCGACTTATATTCTGTAGCAAGGTTAACCGAATAGGGGAGCCGCAGGGAAACCGAGTCTTAACTGGGCGTCTAGTTGCAGGGTATAGACCCGAAACCCGGTGATCTAGCCATGGGCAGGTTGAAGGTTGGGTAACACTAACTGGAGGACCGAACCGACTAATGTTGAAAAATTAGCGGATGACTTGTGGCTGGGGGTGAAAGGCCAATCAAACCGGGAGATAGCTGGTTCTCCCCGAAAGCTATTTAGGTAGCGCCTCGTGAACTCATCTTCGGGGGTAGAGCACTGTTTCGGCTAGGGGGCCATCCCGGCTTACCAACCCGATGCAAACTGCGAATACCGAAGAATGTTATCACGGGAGACACACGGCGGGTGCTAACGTCCGTCGTGAAGAGGGAAACAACCCAGACCGCCAGCTAAGGTCCCAAAGTCATGGTTAAGTGGGAAACGATGTGGGAAGGCCCAGACAGCCAGGATGTTGGCTTAGAAGCAGCCATCATTTAAAGAAAGCGTAATAGCTCACTGGTCGAGTCGGCCTGCGCGGAAGATGTAACGGGGCTAAAACCATGCACCGAAGCTGCGGCAGCGACACTATGTGTTGTTGGGTAGGGGAGCGTTCTGTAAGCCGGTGAAGGTGGCCTGTGAGGGCTGCTGGAGGTATCAGAAGTGCGAATGCTGACATAAGTAACGATAATGCGGGTGAAAAACCCGCACGCCGGAAGACCAAGGGTTCCTGTCCAACGTTAATCGGGGCAGGGTGAGTCGACCCCTAAGGCGAGGCTGAAAAGCGTAGTCGATGGGAAACAGGTTAATATTCCTGTACTTGGTGTTACTGCGAAGGGGGGACGGAGAAGGCTATGTCATCCGGGCGACGGTTGTCCCGGTTTAAGCGTGCAGGTGGGTGGACCAGGCAAATCCGGTCTGCTGTCAACACTGAGGCGTGATGACGAGGCACTACGGTGCTGAAGTGACAGATGCCCTGCTTCCAGGAAAAGCCTCTAAGCATCAGGTAACATTGAATCGTACCCCAAACCGACACAGGTGGTCAGGTAGAGAATACTCAGGCGCTTGAGAGAACTCGGGTGAAGGAACTAGGCAAAATGGTGCCGTAACTTCGGGAGAAGGCACGCTCCTGTTGGTGAAGTCCCTTGCGGATGGAGCTGACGGGAGTCGCAGATACCAGCTGGCTGCAACTGTTTAATAAAAACACAGCACTGTGCAAACACGAAAGTGGACGTATACGGTGTGACGCCTGCCCGGTGCCGGAAGGTTAATTGATGGGGTTATCCGTAAGGAGAAGCTCTTGATCGAAGCCCCGGTAAACGGCGGCCGTAACTATAACGGTCCTAAGGTAGCGAAATTCCTTGTCGGGTAAGTTCCGACCTGCACGAATGGCGTAATGATGGCCAGGCTGTCTCCACCCGAGACTCAGTGAAATTGAACTCGCTGTGAAGATGCAGTGTACCCGCGGCAAGACGGAAAGACCCCGTGAACCTTTACTATAGCTTGACACTGAACCTTGAGCCTTGATGTGTAGGATAGGTGGGAGGCTTTGAAGTGTGGACGCCAGTCTGCATGGAGCCAACCTTGAAATACCACCCTTTAATGTTTGATGTTCTAACCTGGGCCCGTCATCCGGGCCGGGGACAGTGTCTGGTGGGTAGTTTGACTGGGGCGGTCTCCTCCCAAAGAGTAACGGAGGAGCACGAAGGTTAGCTAATCCTGGTCGGACATCAGGAGGTTAGTGCAAAGGCATAAGCTAGCTTGACTGCGAGAGTGACGGCTCGAGCAGGTGCGAAAGCAGGTCTTAGTGATCCGGTGGTTCTGAATGGAAGGGCCATCGCTCAACGGATAAAAGGTACTCCGGGGATAACAGGCTGATACCGCCCAAGAGTTCATATCGACGGCGGTGTTTGGCACCTCGATGTCGGCTCATCACATCCTGGGGCTGAAGTAGGTCCCAAGGGTATGGCTGTTCGCCATTTAAAGTGGTACGCGAGCTGGGTTTAGAACGTCGTGAGACAGTTCGGTCCCTATCTGCCGTGGGCGTTGGAAGATTGAGGGGGGTTGCTCCTAGTACGAGAGGACCGGAGTGAACGCACCGCTGGTGTTCGGGTTGTCATGCCAATGGCACTGCCCGGTAGCTACGTGCGGAAGAGATAACCGCTGAAAGCATCTAAGCGGGAAACTTGCCCCGAGATGAGTCTTCCCTGGGAACTTGATTCCCCGGAAGGGACGTTCGAGACGAGGACGTTGATAGGCTGGGTGTGTAAGCGTAGTGATACGTTGAGCTAACCAGTACTAATGACCCGAGAGGCTTAACCTTACAACACCGAAGGTGTTTTGGTGAGAGAGACGGAATTTTTAGCTTGTTCGAGGATTGGATGTCGTGGTGTAGCGATACACGGCGACATGAAGAATCAGGACGTTGAAAGACGTCAAAAGAATTTGCCTGGCGGCGAGAGCGCGGTGGTCCCACCTGACCCCATGCCGAACTCAGAAGTGAAACGCCGTAGCGCCGATGGTAGTGTGGGGTCTCCCCATGCGAGAGTAGGGAACTGCCAGGCATCAAATTGTGGTGTAAGTAAGACACCGGTTATCGGATTGACTCCTCTGATAACATACAGAATCGGTGGTGCGGTAGTTCAGTCGGTTAGAATACCGGCCTGTCACGCCGGGGGTCGCGGGTTCGAGTCCCGTCCGCACCGCCAACTTATAAAAGCCCTGAGCATAAGCTCGGGGCTTTTTACTTTTCTAAGACTCTATCTTCGAAAGAGACAACGCCGTTCTTCTCCTATCCGTCGTATTATCATGGCTTACTGTGTCGAATTTCTCATCTGACGGCTTATACCCATTGAAACGTGAAGGTAAAAACCCTATAACGATTAACAGTACACGGGTATAGCAGGAATAAAGTGCACAAGAAAACCTATGCGATGAGGTACGTCGCCGGGCAACCGGTGGAGCGTATCTTTCAGCCCTCGGCAATGCATTATTTAAAACAGCAGCCGGCATCCTCAGGACCTCTGATGGTAACGGAGGATCCTCTACGGATAATGGTATGGAATATTTTTAAACAACAACGTACGAATTGGTTGTCCGTCCTGAAGCATTTTTGTGAATGCACACAGCTCATGTTATTGCAGGAAGCGCAATCGTCCCCCGAGCTGATTCGTTTTGCCACAACACACTATCTTTCCGCTGAACAGGTACCCGCTTTTGTACTTCCTACCCATCCTTCAGGCGTAATGACGTTATCTTCTACCCAGCCCATGTATTGCTTTCCTCTACGTGAACGAGAGCCGTTAATTCGTCTGGCCAAATCAGCATTGATCACCGTGTATTCGTTGAGTGATGGACGATTGTTAATGGTCATTAATATCCATGCTGTCAACTTTAGCCTGGGAGTAGAGGCCTATACCAATCAGCTTGAGACCATTGGTGAGCAATTGAAGCGTCACTCTGGGCCAGTGATTATGGCAGGGGATTTTAATGCATGGAGTCAGCCTAGGGTGAGTGCACTTTATCGGTTTGCACATCGGATGGGGCTTTGTGAAGTGTTGTTTTCCAATGATCAGCGGCGTAGGGCGTTTGGCAGACCACTGGATTTTGTTTTTTATCGGGAACTGGCGGTAACTGATTCATCGGTACTGGTTACAGATGCTTCAGATCACAACCCCTTATTGGTCGAGTTCGGTATTGCGTGAGAGCTGCTATATCACTACCAATAAAAAACCCGCCTTGTGTGAACTGCACCCCAAAAGTTGGATACCCAACTTTTGGGGTGCAGTTTTTTATGAATAAGTATTCCCTCAGTTTCAAGCTTAAGGTCGTGCGGCACTATATCTCCGGGATAGAGGGACAAAAGGCGACGGCAAAGCGTTTTGGTATCGATCACAGTACCGTTCGAAAGCGGTCTGCCGCCTGGAAACTTCATGGTGAAGCAGGACTGACGACCCGGCATTTCATCTACTCTCCGGCCTTCAAAGAGTCCGTTATCCTTCATATGCGTGAACATCGTCTGTCTGTTCGCGAAGGGTGTGCAAAGTTCACTATCCCTGCCTTTTCCTCGGTTTGTCAGTGGGAACGACTGTATGATGAAGGCGGTTTTGAAGCCTTCACAGACAGCCGACGCAGGAAAAAAACGATGCCGCAACTCCCTGAAAATAAGACAGTCGCTCCAGCTTCGGCCGTTCTCAACCCGGACGAACGCGAAGAGCTTGAGCAGTTACGCGTTGAAGTGGCTTATCTAAAAAAGCTGCAGGCCTTACTCAGGGAAAAAAACACACCAAAACGCGCGACAAAGCGCTGGTCGTGAATGAGTTAAGGCAACAGTATTCTCTGACTCGCCTGTTAAGGGCAGCAGGACTGGACAGAAGCACGTTCTACTGGCAGTTATCCTGCGCAAAAAAACCGGACAAATACGCTGATGACAAGCGCCGGATTCTAACGTTATTCCATAAACATAAAGGGCGATTGGATACCGCAGGATCACGCTTGCCAGCCGTCGGGAAGGGAGTTCACTGAATCATAAAACGGTTCAGAAGCTGATGCAGGAGTTACAGTTGGTATCGTGTATCAGGGTGAAAAAATACAACTCTTACACAGGCCGCTACGGTAAGGCCGCCGGTAATGTCCTGAACCGGCGATTTAGTGCGGATAAGCTCAACCAGAAGTGGGTAACGGACGTGACGGAGTTTAAGGTCGGTGGGGAAAAGCTCTATTTATCTCCGGTGCTTGACCTGTATAACGGAGAGATCGTGGCGTATCAAATGGATCATCGACCGCAACTGTCGATGGTGGATAGCATGCTGTCTAAGGCGTTATCAGTTCTGAGTGAAGGTGAATATCCGATGCTGCATTCAGATCAGGGCTGGCAGTATCATATATCGCACTATCAGAAGCGGCTGAAAGAAGCGGGGCTGAAACAGAGTATGTCGCGAAAGGGAAACTGCTATGACAATGCGGTGATAGAAAGCTTCTTTGGCACGCTGAAGTCAGAATGTTTTTACCTGGAAGAACATAGCAGTATCAGTGGATTACGAGCTGCTATTGACGAGTACATTTACTATTACAACCATGAAAGAATAAAACAGAAACTAAAAGGCCTGAGTCCGGTAGAGTACCGAACCCAGGCCCAGATAGCCGCCTGATATAAACCGTCCAACTTTATGGGGTCAGTTCATAAGTGGCGGTTTTTTTGTATCAGGAGTCGGGTGATTGTCTTCTGGTGACATAAAGTGTCAATCGATCGCCTGGCTGAAGGTTGGCATCTTTAATAACCGTATTCCAGCGCATGACATCAGCAATGTTAACGCCGTGGCGTTTGGCAATGCTTGCCAGCGAATCACCTTTACGAACCTGATAAATAATCGAGTTCGACTTATTGCTTGCTACTACACCTGCCGTCACGGGTGTGGTTGCCTTAGCAACCTGCAATGTCTGACCCACTTTCAGGGCACTACCCTTAAGGTGGTTCCAGCTTTGCAGGTCCTGCGTACGGACATTCATTCGTTTAGCGATACTCGATAATGTATCACCAGAACGAACTTTATATCCGGCAGAGCGAGTCGCCACAGTCGGCTGAACAGTTTTAGTCGGCTGGATCGCAGCAATATCACCATCAGCCAATGAGTCTTTCAACTGTCCTACATGGGACTTGGGCACCATAATGTAATGCGGACCGTTAGGTGCGGTAACATCACGTGTGTAGCCCGTGTTGTAACTCTTAAGCTTAGTGACAGACAATCCTGCCAGCTCGGCAGCTTGTGTTAACTCCATCTGCTGGCCTAAATCAACGCGTGCCAATGCACGATTTTCATTAGGTTTCGGCAGTTCAACTCCGTACTTTTTGCTGTGCTTGAGAATATCGCTCAGCGCCAACATTTTGGGCACATAGGTTGACGTTTCATATGGCAACGCCAGCGCCCAGTAATTTGTTGGACGACCCTTCGCTTTATTCGCTTTCACCGCTTGCATGATTCGCCCTTCACCGGCGTTGTAGGCGGCTACGGTCAATAACCAATCGCCGTCAAACATACGGTTCAGACGCTGCATCATGTCCAGCGCAGCAGTCGTAGATGCAACAACATCACGACGTCCATCGTACCACTGGGTATGTTTCAACCCATAATTGCGCCCTGTGCCAGGAACAATTTGCCAAAGCCCTACGGCGTTGGATGATGATCTGGCATTTGGGTCAAAAGCGCTCTCCACTATGGGTAGCAGTACCAGTTCCATCGGCATCTTACGTTCTTTAATCTGCCCGACTATCCAGTACATGTACGGCTCTGCCCGTAATGTTACATCGTGGAGATAGCTCTTATTTTTTAAGTAACGCTGTTTTTGCTCGCGGATCCGGGTATTTTCCGGAACCTCCATCTTCAGCTCGTCGCCAATGAAGTTCCACAGGTCTTGCTGCGCGATGCTTTCATCATCCAGCCATCGCGTACCGGTCTCTCGACCATCTGTGTACTTTCCTGCTTCACCTTGACCTGCCGAAGACAGACTCTGTGCATGCTGTCTGGGTTGAGAGGTGTCATTGGGTGGCACCTGGCAACCTGTCAACACGACTGAGGCGATGAATATCGCTTTAGTCTTCATATCTGTGTCAATAGTTGCTTAAAAGACAGGCAATGATACTTTGATTGGCAATTCAGTACAACAAAAACCGTCAGAATTGGTCTTTCAATGCGCGTAAATGCGCAAAAATCTGCCAATCACCCTGGGTGTCCGAGTTAATGGACAATTTTCTTTTTAAATCAATGTCATGGTAGCGTAAAAAAATATTTATTCTTCGTTCCCGACCCAGTGTGGAGGGGAGGGATGATTCTCCTTTTTCACGTAATTGCCTGATTTTTACAAGGTAATCATAAATATCTACATCTTCTGGCCAAATCTGGTGGGCAAATGCCAGATTGGACAATGTGTACTCATGCGCACAACATACTTGGGTTTCATCGGGTAAATCAGCCAACTTGATCAATGATTCGAACATTTGTTGTGCTGTACCTTCAAAAATGCGACCGCACCCAGCAGAAAACAGCGTATCGCCACAGAACAGATATGGGTGGCTATAGTACGCGATATGTCCAGCGGTGTGTCCGGGCACGAAAAAAATAGAAAATTCCGAACCTGCGGCCGTAATCTTGTCTCCCTCTTGTACTGTATGTGTCACGCCACAGTGTTTAGTTTCCTGTGGGCCGTAAATGTGTATGTCGGGGTAATGAGTGGCCAATTGCTGGACACCACCGGTATGGTCATTGTGATGATGGGTCAACAGAATCGCGGTGGGAGATAGTCCATACTGTTCCAGTGCCTGAAGTACGGGGGCGGCATCTCCAGGGTCCACAATCACACAGTGTTTTTCATCATTAGCCAGCAGCCAAATGTAGTTATCTTTGAAAGCCGGTACACTGATAAGATTCATGCTGCATCCTCGTTGTTGATGGTTAGCTTGTGGACGATTCTAAAACATGAAGCCAGCACAAACATCCCAGAAAATCGTGGCGCCTGATAGTTGGGAAGCCATTCCCTGGGGAGAAAACTATCTTCACACCCTGAATACTGCGCTGGCCCCTTGGTGGAGCCGGATATTCGGATTTCATCTGCTGAAAATTGGCGGATTGAGTATCGCGATTGACAGCCAGACGTGCACTATCCCACATCAGGTGAATGTCAGTCGCGATCAACAGGCGCATGTTATGGCTGATCCCTACCAACTTCCATTTATAGAGAAATCCGTGGATGCTTGTCTATTGACCCATGTTCTGGCTTACTCTGCCGATCCTCACCGTATCGTGCGTGAGGTAGACCGGGTTTTGATTAATGATGGATGGGTCATCATTAGTGGTTTCAACCCGGTTAGTCTGGTGGGGATGGGGCGCCTGGTACCGGGAATGCGCCGACGCCAACCCTATTGTAGCCGTATGTTTAGCCAAATGCGGGTGATGGATTGGCTGAGTCTGCTGAACTACGAAGTTGTGCATCATAATAGTTTGCAGGTACTACCGTGGCGTGAGCCAGGTCAAGGCAAATGGAACAATACGCTACCACTACTGGGGTGCCTGAATCTGATCGTTGCACGCAAACGTACCATCCCACTGACCATGACGCCGAGCAAAAGCTTGTTAAGAAAATCACCGATGCACCGCCCAGTAGGGGCGACGAAAAGCTACCGGTATCGGCATGATTAATCACCTGACAGGCGAGTGATAGTGCAGATTATTCAGGCTGATAGCCGGTGTCATCAAGGGTTGGTGCATTAGCCGCCTGGCGTGCCAACTCATCGCAGCGTTCGTTTTCTGGATGACCAGCATGCCCTTTGACCCACAACCAGCGCAGGGTATGGCGCTGAATTGCAACATCTAACCGCTGCCACAGGTCGATGTTCTTTACCGGCTTTTTCTCAGCGGTCTTCCAGCCGCGTTTTTTCCAGTTGTGGATCCAACTGGTAATCCCCTGGCGGACATATTGGCTATCAGTACTGAGTGTAACATCACAAGGCGAGGTCAGGCTTTCTAGTGCGACGATCGCCGCCATCAGTTCCATCCGGTTATTAGTGGTTAGCCGGTAGCCTGCGCTCAGTGTTTTTTCGTGCTGCTTGTAGCGCAAAAGCACCCCGTAGCCACCCGGGCCAGGATTGCCGAGACAGGAGCCGTCGGTGAAAATCTCAACCTGTTTTAGCATCTCTGGTAGACTCTTATTCATGGTCAAAAGCATAAGTCTGACATAAACGAAACCGATGAGCACTGCAATTACACGACAAATCGTTCTTGATACGGAAACCACCGGTATGAATAAGCTGGGGGTTCACTATGAAGGGCACAAGATTATTGAGATTGGTGCGGTTGAGGTGGTGAATCGTCGCCTGACCGGGCGTCATTTCCATGTTTATCTTAGGCCGGACCGTCTGATAGACCCGGAAGCCTATAATGTTCATGGCATTAGCGATGAGTTTCTGGCTGATAAGCCGACTTATGCTGAGGTTGCCGATGATTTTATCGATTTTATCCGCGGTGCGGAGCTGGTGATCCATAACGCGTCGTTTGATATCGGCTTTATGGACTATGAGTTCCGGTTGCTGGGACGAGACATCCCCAAAACGGAAACCTTCTGTACTATCACCGACAGCCTGCTGATGGCTCGCCGGTTATTCCCCGGCAAGCGTAATAACCTGGATGCATTGTGCGACCGTTACCAGATAGATAACAGCAAGCGCACGCTGCACGGCGCGTTACTGGATGCCGAGATTCTGGCTGAAGTCTATCTGTCGATGACTGGCGGGCAAACGTCACTGGCTTTTTCGATGGAAGGGGAGAGTCAGCAGCAGACAGTGCAAGCCGAAACCATACAGCGTATTTCACGCCCAGCATCGGCGTTGACGGTGTTGTACGCCAGTGATGACGAGTTGGTGGCGCATGAACAACGGCTGGATTTAATTATGAAGAAAGGCGGCAGTTGCCTGTGGCGCAACTGAGGTAGGATGTCTTGATCACAAAGGCATCATTGCGCTGAAAATGTAAGCAAACAGAAGCGGTTAGTGATAAAAAGCGTTGACGCAACCGGTGTCGGACCGTAGTATTCACCTCGCTCACTGAGCATAGCGCGGTGCGGTAGTTCAGTCGGTTAGAATACCGGCCTGTCACGCCGGGGGTCGCGGGTTCGAGTCCCGTCCGCACCGCCAATCATTCCGAAGCCCTGAATCATCTGGTTCAGGGCTTTTTCGTTCCTAAAGCAGAAATACAATGCTTTACCTTTGCGCGGTGACGCGTACTTATCTTGTCAGGAATAACGGGCGAAGATTTGCCGGAATCTGAGGGCATATGCCCTCAGGTGGATGATCATACGGTTGCGATGTTTCTGCCGTAATAGATTTCCTGCATCTCACGATACAGCAAGTCCGTGATACGTTTACGCTCTTCGGCGCTCAGCTCTTGAGGGCTGACGTTAAACAGGTAGTGCTTCAGGTCGAAATCCTTCAGCAACATTTTGGTGTGAAAAATATTTTCCTGGTAAACATTAACATCCATCAGATGATAGAGCGATTTCATGTCGTCAGACATGAAGTTCTGGATTGAGTTGATCTTATGGTCGATAAAATGCTTAACGCCATTGATGTCGCGGGTAAAACCACGAACACGGTAGTCAATGGTTACGATATCCGATTCCAGTTGATGGATCAGATAGTTCAGTGCCTTCAGCGGTGAAATGACACCACAGGTCGATACTTCTATATCCGCGCGGAACGTGCACAGGCCGCCACCAGGATGGCTTTCCGGGTAGGTGTGCACACAGATGTGGCTTTTATCAAGGTGTGCGACGACGGAATTCGGCAAGGGGCCGGGATGTTCGGAGGTATCCACATCGCGTGGATCCATCGGCTCTTCGCTGACCAAAATGGTCACACTAGCGCCTTGCGGTTCATAATCCTGGCGAGCAATGTTCAGAATATTGGCACCAATGATGGAACAGGTTTCACTCAGGATTTCTGTCAGACGGTTTGCGTTGTACTGCTCGTCAATATACGCGATGTAGCCATCGCGATCGGCGGGCGTTTTCGCATAACAGATATCGTAGATACAAAAACTCAGGCTCTTGGTCAGATTGTTAAAGCCATGTAGTTTCAGCTTTTGCAATTTAATTCACCCCCTTATGGATGCCAGTGATCAGCGTGCCGCTGACAAGGCATTCAGTAAATATTGTGGCAGGGCAAAGCTGCCGATATGGATGGCTGGGTTGTAATAGCGGCATACGATTTCCGCTGCGTCAAACCGTCGTTGCAGGCTCTGTTGGTCGATAGCACGCAACGCTGTGTTATTACTGGCCCAGGCAAAGGTCATGATCCCGCCATAATATGTGGGAATGGCTGTCTGATAAAAACTGACATCACTGAAATAGTGGCTCAGTTTCTGATGGCTGTTAACAGCCTCATCCTGTTGCAGGAAACAGACGCCGTTCTGTGCCACGAAGATCCCGCCGTCGTTCAGGCAGCGTGCGCATCCTTGATAAAAGTCCGAGGTAAACAGGCTTTCACCAGGGCCGATGGGGTCGGTACAGTCGGAAATGATGATATCGAACTTTTCCTGGCAGGCATTGACGAAGTTAACACCGTCGTCAATCACCAGACGAAAACGTGGGTCATCGTAAGCGCCAGCGCTGTGATTGGGCAGATACTGGCGGCAGAACGACACGACACCCGCGTCGATTTCGACCATCGTTATCTGCTCGATGTTACGGTGACGACAGACTTCGCGCAGCATTCCGCCATCGCCGCCACCGATGATCAACACACGTTTGGCGTTGCCATGGGCGAGCAGCGGAACGTGGGTCATCATTTCGTGGTAGATGAACTCGTCGCGTTCGGTGGTCTGTACAACGCCATCTAATGCCATCACCCGGCCTAGCGCCGCGTTTTCGAAGATGATCAGATCCTGATGGTCGGTTTTTTCATGATAGAGCACCTGGTCTATTGAAAAATACTGACCGAAGTTGGCATGCAGGGTTTCATACCAAATTTCTTTCCGGGACATGTTAGGGCTTCCTCCGCGATAACAGCCATGAAAATTGGCGCGCTATGATAGCTAACTCTCATGGTGCTTGCACGGTCAAATTTCACGCAATGCGGAGGATTTTAAGCTTTACTGTGTAGTGGCGAGTAAACTGAGTGAGTTCCGGGCCAAAGACTGACACTTTTTCGGGGTAGGGATGGCGATACCGCTGAGATCTCGGTAGCTGGCTTCGCCAAGCGCAATCATGTCGAACTGATTGTAATTGCTGAGATCCCAGCGGTTTTGTTGGGCAAAAATAACCAGCGCCCGGCGAATCTGATCGTTGGGAAGGTCTTTATAGCCACAGTTGTTTTTCAGATAAACGAAAATAGCGGTCAGATCGGCGAGGTCTTCTGCCTCGAAATCATTCAATGCCTTACTGGCGGAGGAGAAGCCCAACAATGAGAGCAGGAGCAGCACCAGCGCGGAGTGTTTCATAATTTAACCTGTTTCATCTTTCATTAGATGACGTTATCACAGTTACCGGCCCTGATTTCAAGTTTTATTCAGATCAGCGTGATATCCGGTAATTGGCTGCTGGGAGGGGTCAAACGAGGTGCTGTTTGTTCAATGGGATAATTACCGGCCATTTATCGGCGATTGATACCATGACGCCAGCGCCCGGCTTTGATATTAATAGTGCAGTTTAAATTTAATTTACCAATTTCTCATGACTTCAGGTATCTGGCGCATTAGTAGTGTGCTGTTGGCGGTGATCCTTTTGTTCCCGCTAGTGACTATCGTCGGCATGGCCTTTTTCGCCCCCGGCAACGCGGTATTGGCGTTATGGCAAGCTCTGCCCGTTTATGGGACGAACTCGCTGATGCTGGTGATTGGTTGCGTGTTATTCAGCTTGCTGTTTGCGCTGCCCTTGGCCTGGTTGATGTCACATTACCGTTTTACCGGCCAGGTATGGCTACATCGGGCATTATTGCTGCCGCTGGCGGTGCCCGGGTACCTGTTGGCGGCTGTATATGGCGACCTGTTCGGGTACGAAGGGCCGGTTAAACAGACGCTCTACGCGCTATCATTTGCTTCGAACCACGTACCCCAGACA
Source organism: Dickeya ananatis (assembly GCF_019464615.1). Classification (NCBI taxonomy): domain Bacteria; kingdom Pseudomonadati; phylum Pseudomonadota; class Gammaproteobacteria; order Enterobacterales; family Pectobacteriaceae; genus Dickeya; species Dickeya ananatis. The sequence continues at coordinate 638,703 of NZ_CP040816.1, forward strand.
TTCTGGCATCAAGTTGGGATGGTGGGCTGTGCCAGCCTCTGTCTGGCGCTGGTGTTGTTTCCCTATATCTACCTGTTGGTGCGTACCGCGTTGATGTCACAGTCTGTCAACCTGCGGCAGGCCGCCTTGCTGATGAATCATACCCGTGCTCAGGTTTTCTGGCGGGTGGTGTTTCCCATGGCGCGCCCGGCGATCGCTCTTGGCATGGTACTGATGGCTTCTGAGGCACTCGGTGATTACGGCATTTCCGCCTATTTCTCATTACGGACGGTGACGACGGCGGGTCTGGACTTGTGGCGTGATAAAGCGCAGCACAGGACGGCCGCGTTATTGATGTCGTTATTGCTGCCGTTGGTATTCCTGATATGGTTTCAGGCGCGCCGCAGTCGCGCACGTCAATTGCGTTATCAACAATTGGGTAGCGTTTGCCCAAAAGACCTGCCGGTTTTGCGTGGGTGGGCACGTTTTCTGACGGTACTGCTCGGCTGTGGGCTAGTGGTGATTGCGTTTGTCGTACCCGTTGGTCGCTTGGTGTGCTGGGCAGTGCTGTCTGATGCGCCGATCTGGAGCCTGCCATTCTTGCTAGCATTTACCAGTAGTGTGATGGCGGCTGCCTGCGCAACACTGCTGGTGATTGGACTGGCCGTCGTGTGTACGTTTGATTTCAAGGCAACGGGCAACCCGGCTTACCGTAACCCACTGCGCTGGGTCAATATTAACCGCTTGTTACCCTCGACTGCGCTAGGTATGGGGCTGTTGGTGCCGTTCCTCGGACTGGATGCCTGGCACGCCTCGCCCGGTGGCGTGGTGGATGACCCCTGGGCGGGGTCGGTGCTGGTGCTTATCCTGGCTTACTGCATGCGCTTTAGCGGTTTGTTGATCGATCGGCTACAAATTCGGATCTCCCGTTTACCGGGCGCGATGAATCATGTCAGTCAGTCGCTGGGGTATACACCTGTACAGCAAGTGCTGTGGGTCTATTTGCCGCAGTTACGCCATTGTCTGGTGGTTGGCGTGTTGTTGGTGTTTACCGAAAGCCTGCGTGAGTTGAATGCATCGCTGCTGTTGCAGCCGTTTGAGGTGGAAACCATGGCGACTTATGTGTTCCGTTTCATCATGGATGAACGGTTGCCGCTGGTCGCTACACCTGCGTTGATGCTGGTCGGTGTGGGGATGATCCCGCTATTTGGGATCACCCGATTGATGCGAATGGAAGGATAGGAACGTTATGACGACTCCGGAGATTCTGACGATAACCTCGCTCAGTTGCGGCTATCCATCGGTTTCTGTATTAGAGAATGTGGGTTTTTCGGTGCATGAGGGAGAGATGGTGTGCCTGCTGGGAGCCAGTGGTGATGGTAAAACCACGCTGCTGAAATCGATAGCGGGTCTGCTGTCGCCGGAAAAAGGCCGAATAGCTATTGCGGGTCAGAAGGTCGCTCCTCCTCAAACCCAGCGTAGTGAAGTCTCGCCAGGCGTAGTCGGCATGGCGTTTCAGGATGATGTGTTGTTTCCCCATCTGACGGTGATGGAAAACATTACTTTTGGGCTACGTGGTAAGTCATCCGAAGAAATCAGTACGCTGGCGATGGATGTGGTGGGGGTGATGCAACTGGAAACGTTCACCCGTTGCTACCCGCATGAACTTTCTCGCGAGCAGTATCAGCGTGCCGCCATTGCCCGGGCGCTGGCGTGTCAGCCTAAACTGTTGTTGCTGGATGAACCTTTTTCCTCCATTGATAGTCAGCTTCGCTACCAATTGATCAGCGAATTGCGCCAAATCTTGCGGCAGCGGCAGATAGCCACGCTATTTGCGACCTCTGACCGGGAGGATGCGTTTGCGTTTGCCGACCATCTGATTCTGATCCATGACGGTGGTATTGTGCAGCAGGGATTTTCCGCTGATCTCTACTACCGGCCGGTTAACCGCTATGTGGCGAGTTTTATGGGGAACACCAACTACCTGCCAGTGAAGATTAGTGGTGACAGGCAATGGCAGAGTTTTCTCGGTGAGCATCAGGCAACACGGGCGTTGAAATTACCGCATGGCGCACAATATGACTGGTTGGTTCGTCCGCAAGAAATCGCGCTTGCCCTTGATGAGGACGGGCCGGGGGTGATTGAGGACCGGTTATTCATGGGAAACAGCAATTTTTACCGTATTCGGGTTAATGAACTGGCGCTCCAGGTGCAAAGTGGTAACTGGTTTGAGCCAGGGCAACCGGTTCGACTCAGTATTCGCATTGATCAGCCGGTTCTGTTCCCGCCGCAATCTGCGGTAAGTGCTCAGGAATAGCGGGCCTGATGAGGCCCGCGTTGCCGTTAGGGGACCGGTACGTGGTTTATCCCGCTCACTACGGTAACAACCGCCATGCGGCTCCCCTCTCTGTGCTCTCCCTGCGCCGGGTCATTTGGCGGGGACGGGGGCAACCGGTGCCGGATTCGGCTCTGGTGGCAGCTCTCTTACACTGATGCTGACTTCATACGTTTTACCATTACCTTGGGGCACGTTAGCGACCAGCTTATTGGCGGCTAACACCGGGTCGGTCGCCTGTAATGACGCCTGATACAGTGCAGGCACTGGTGGACGTAACGCAGGCGGTGGGGGCGGGAACCCGGGGGGCGGTGGCAGCATTTCCTGTCTGTCCGGTAACCGTGGATCCACATTTTCAGGATGCGCAGACGCTACAGACAAGCTCGAAAGCAGTGAAATACCGGCAATCCACGCTGCGGTACGGCAGGTTTTCGTGAGTACTGTCATGTTACACCTCGTTTCGGTTGGCCGACGTCCATCAGAAACCTTTCACCGATACAGTGCAATGCGCTTTACTCTGTTTTATGCCGTGATAACGTAATCTTCACATTCTTATAAATGCACTGATATTCTCACTGCCATCATCAAGCCTGCCGGGCTTTACGGCTTCAGAGCCAGAAAGTCCTTTGCCAGAATATGCCAGGCACTGGGGTGTGCCTCAAAGCCGATTTTGGGGTAATAATCCACGGCCTGCGGTGCGGCAATCAGAATCAGGCGACACAGTGGCTTGAGTTGCCGGACCGTGTGTTCGATAAGCTGGCGGCCAATGCCGCCGTGCTGGCAGGCTTCATCCACCGCCAGATCCGACATATAGCAACAATAGTGATAATCCGTCACGCTGCGAGCGACACCCACCAGTTCGTCACCTCGCCATGCTGTCACCAGCAGGTCGGCTTGTGTCAGCATGCCCGCGAGGGTCTCGCGCTGTTCCAGCGGACGTCGTGGTCCTAAGGAGGTTCGGTTAAGCAGATGGATAAATTGATCGACAGTGATGGGGTCATTCACTTTGTAAGTGATGATGCCTGGGGGGATGATAGTGTTGTCAGACGCTGAAGACGATAACGATGTCATGTTCTCTCCTTGAGTGGGGTAAGGCCGGCTTTCTGTTATACTGCGCGCCGTGATGAATGGCGGCACAGCCAGCCTGGCTGCGTGTCTGCCCTGGAGTATGGCCACTGTGGCCGATACTGGATATCTTTTTTTGGTGAGTAGTCAGTATGATGAAACATACGGTGGAAGTCATGATCTCCGAGCTTGAGGTCAAGACGCGGGTGGCTGAGCTTGGACGCCAGATTAGTGAACATTACCGTGATAGCACCAGTGACATGGTGCTGGTGGGGTTACTGCGTGGATCCTTTGTGTTTATGGCCGACCTGTGCCGCGCCATCGACCATTCTCACGAAGTGGATTTCATGACCGCATCCAGTTATGGCAGTGGTATGAGCTCGACCCGCGATGTGAAAATCCTCAAGGATCTGGATGAGGACATCCGTGGCAAAGATGTGCTGATTGTCGAAGACATTATTGATTCGGGTAATACGCTCAGTAAAGTGCGGGAAATTTTGCAGTTACGCGCCCCTAAATCGCTGGCGATCTGTACGCTGCTGGATAAGCCATCACGTCGCGAAGTCCCGGTTCCGGTAGAGTGGGTTGGGTTTTCCATTCCGGACGAGTTTGTGGTGGGATACGGTATTGATTATGCGCAACACTACCGTCATCTGCCGTTTATCGGAAAGGTGATTCCGCAGTAAAGCGTGAAATCGCGCCCATACCGCATGGGCGCGATGCGAATGATTACAGCAGCGACGAGACCGCCCGACGATAACGTTGTTCCAACGTCTCGCGACTGGTGGCGGTGACTTCCAGGTCGCGTAAACGTCCATCCTGAATCCCGTAAACCCAGCCGTGAATCGTCACTTTCTGACCGCGTTTCCAGGCCGATTGCATGATGGTCGAGTGGCCCAGGTTGTACACTTGTTCTACTACATTGATTTCACAAAGTTTGTCAAATCGCTGTTCCGGTGGCAATTCTCCCAGTAATGAGCTGTGCTTATACCACAGGTCTCGAACGTGGAGCAGCCAGTTGTTGATCAACCCGAGTTCCGGGTTTTCAACCGCGGCCTGTACACCACCGCAGCCATAGTGACCACAAATAATGATGTGTTCCACTTCCAGAACCTCAACCGCGTACTGAACGACAGACAGACAGTTAAGATCGGTATGGATAACCAGGTTGGCCACGTTACGGTGCACAAATAGTTCACCCGGTTCCAGACTGGTCAGGCTTTCTGCGGGAACCCGGCTGTCCGAACAGCCGATCCACAGAAAACGGGGACGTTGGGATAGTGCCAACCGCTCAAAATAATCGGGGTCTTCTTTCACGATCGTTTCAGACCATTGCTGGTTATTGGCGATAAGCGTTTCTATTGTTTTCATGAAAGTAAATGACCTGTAACGACAAAAGGGCGGTGCAAGGTAATATAGAGCAATCATAGGGGTTTTGAAATCGAAAACTGGGTCCGACCAGGGCCCGCTTAACTGATAAGAAGGCATGCATTCAGCTATGACATATGCACTTGAATTGTCGAATCTGACTAAGACATACCCTGGTGGCGTTCAGGCGCTGCGAGGTATCGATCTGCGCGTGGAGGCCGGGGATTTCTACGCCTTGCTGGGCCCGAATGGTGCAGGCAAGTCCACGACTATTGGCATCATTAGCTCTTTGGTCAATAAAACAGGTGGCAGGGTGCAGGTGTTCGGCCATGATCTGGACCGGGATGTCGTGAATGCCAAACGGCAATTGGGGTTGGTACCGCAGGAGTTCAACTTCAATCCGTTTGAGACCGTGATGCAAATTGTGGTGAATCAGGCTGGTTACTACGGCGTACCGCGGCACGAAGCGGTGCAACGCGCTGAGAAGTACCTCAATCAGCTTGATTTATGGGGTAAGCGTAACGAGCGGGCACGTATGCTATCCGGGGGGATGAAACGTCGTCTGATGATCGCCCGTGCGTTGATGCATGAGCCCAAACTGCTGATTCTGGATGAACCGACCGCCGGGGTGGACATTGAATTGCGCCGCTCAATGTGGGGATTTCTCAAAGAACTCAACGGGCAGGGGACGACTATCATCCTGACCACCCATTATCTGGAAGAAGCGGAAATGTTGTGCCGCAATATCGGCATCATCCAGTCTGGGCAATTGGTGGAAAACACCTCAATGAAGGCGCTGTTGGCTAAGTTGCAATCAGAAACTTTCATTTTCGATTTGGCGGCGAAAAGTGCGTTGCCACGGTTGGAGGGGTATCAACACCGCCTGGTAGATACCTCGACGCTGGAAGTAGATGTCAGAAGAGAGCAGGGGCTGAACGGCATTTTCAGCCAGCTTAGCGCTCAGGGGGTTCAGGTACTTAGCATGCGTAACAAGGCTAATCGTCTGGAAGAACTGTTTGTCGCGCTGCTCAATAACAACGGAGATAAAGCATGATGGGGTTATATTGGGTGGCGTTGCAGAGTATCTGGATCAAAGAGATCAACCGCTTCGCGAGGATCTGGATCCAGACGCTGGTGCCGCCAGTGATCACCATGTCGTTGTATTTTATTATATTCGGTAATCTGATCGGAAACCGCATCGGCGAAATGAATGGCTTTAGCTATATGCAGTTCATTGTGCCAGGGTTGATCATGATGTCGGTGATTACCAATGCGTATGCGAATGTCGCTTCGTCATTTTTCAGCGCCAAATTCCAGCGCAATATCGAAGAACTGCTGGTAGCGCCGGTACCGACGCATATTATTATCGCCGGTTATGTGGGGGGCGGTATGGCGCGCGGTATCTGCGTTGGTGTGCTGGTGACGGCGGTATCGCTATTCTTTGTGCCGTTACAGGTTCATGCCTGGTGGATGGTGGTGGTGACCTTGTTGCTGACCGCGATGTTATTTTCGCTGGCAGGGTTGATCAACGCTGTGTTTGCCAAAACGTTTGATGACATCAGTCTGATCCCTACCTTCGTGCTGACACCGCTCACCTATCTGGGGGGCGTATTCTATTCGTTGTCATTGCTGTCGCCATTCTGGCAGGCGGTGTCCAAACTAAATCCGATCGTATATATGATAAGCGGCTTTCGCTTTGGGTTCCTGGGCATTCATGACGTGCCGTTGCCGCTGACATTGGTAGTACTGCTGGCCTTCATCGTGGTGTTTTATGGCGTGAGCTGGTGGCTGATTGAACGTGGGCGCGGGCTGCGCAGTTAAGACACGTTTCTGTTGGTTAAGGTGAAGCGAGGCGGTGTTTCTGCCTCGCTTTTTTTATCCGCGCTGATGCGCTCAGGCTATCTGCACGGGAATGGCTTTAGCGGTACGCTGCAGTTCGTTATTATCACCAAAATAGGCGACTTTAGGATGATGGGTACGGGCCTGTTCATCCGGCATCTGCACATAGGAGCAGATAATCAGCTTATCGCCGACGCAAGCGCAGCGTGCTGCCGCCCCATTGACGGAAATGATGCGGGAGCCGCGCTCCGCGGCGATCGCGTAGGTGGAAAAGCGGTGGCCGTTATCCACGTTGTATATGTCGATCGCTTCGTATTCAAGAATACCGGCGGCATCCATAAAATCCTGATCGATGGCGCAGGACCCTTCATAATGTAAATCTGCCTGGGTTACTTTTACCCGGTGCAGCTTACCTTGCAGCATGGTTCGAATCATCGGTCTGTCACTCTGGTTGGAAAAATCAGGTGGTCAAATCCACCTGTTGGTTATCAATCAGGCGCGCCTTACCCAGCCAGGCAGCCATCAGCACCACGGCAGAAGTACTGTCGATGGTGAGCGGTTGCAGCGTCACTGCGTCGCGGATAAAGAGTTCGTCCGGCGTGAATCCGGCATCGCGCAGCGCTTCTGATGCTCTGGCGAGCATATCATCAATTTGTCGGTCGCCGTTGGATAATTGCGCCGTCACCTCGTTCATGATGCGATAGAGTTGCGGTGCTTGCTGGCGCTCTTCGGCGGTCAGGTAGCCATTGCGTGAACTGAGCGCCAGACCGTCTTTCGCCCGCACGATGGGAACGCCGACGATGCTGATATCGTAATCCATATCAGCCACCATCTGACGAATCAGAGCCAGTTGCTGGTAGTCTTTTTCGCCAAAGCAGGCGATGTCCGGCTGCACCAGATTAAACAGCTTGCTGACAACGGTGGCGACGCCACGAAAATGACCTGGGCGACTCGCACCTTCGAGCATCTGGGAGAGCCCCGGTACTTCGACAAACGTCTGTTGCTGCAGGCCGTTAGGGTAAAGGGTTTCGGGCGCTGGGGAAAAGACCAGGTCAACCCCACGACGCGTCAGTTTCTCGCAGTCTTCCTGCAGGGTTCGTGGGTAGCGAGCCAGATCGTCCGCCCGGTCGAACTGCAATGGGTTAACAAAAATGCTGACCACAACGACATCAGCCCGGGCGCGGGCCTCATCCACCAGTGTCAGGTGGCCGTCATGCAGGTTACCCATGGTTGGTACCAGCGCGATGCGTTTCCCATCCTGACGCCAGCGGCGGAGTTCACGGCGCAGCAGCACCGGCGTTTCAATAATCAACACACGCTTACTCCTGTGTTAAATAAAACTGTATTTTTCATCAGGAAAGGTTCCCTGTTCGACTTCCTGCACGTACAGACGAATAGCCGCACGGATATCCGCCGCTTCCGCCATAAAGTTGCGGGCGAATTTCGGCGTATGCCCGCCGGTTACGCCAAGCGCGTCGTGCATGACCAGAATCTGGCCATCGGTGACATTGCCTGCACCGATGCCGATAACCGGGATACTCAGCGCCTCGGTGACCCGCTGCGCCAGCGAAACTGGTACACACTCCAGCACCAGCAGTTGAGCGCCTGCTTGTTCCAGCGCCAGGGCATCTTCCAGCAGTTGGCTGGCAGCCGCTTCATCACGGCCCTGGACTTTATAACCACCAAAGATATTGACTGACTGTGGCGTCAGCCCCAGATGTCCACACACCGGGACGGCACGTTCAGTCAACATACGCACCGTGGGGGCCAGCCAACTGCCGCCTTCGATTTTGACCATATTGGCACCAGCGCGCATCAGTTCTGCGGCGTGCTGACAGGCGAGCTCTGGCGTGGTGGCACCCATAAAGGGTAGGTCGGATAACAGCAGACAATATGGCGCACCGCGTCGGACGCAACGGGTGTGGTACACCATGTCATCAAGGGTAACGGGCAGGGTTGAATCGTGGCCCTGTACGGTCATACCGAGAGAATCTCCCACCAGCATGACGTGGATTCCCTGTTCATAAAATAGTTGGGCAAAGCTGGCGTCGTAAGCCGTCAGGGTGGCGAACTTTTTCTGTTCCTGCTTCCACTGGCGCAGGTGGGAAATCGTCGTCGCTTTCATGGCAACCTTCCTGAGTCAACTCAATGGCAATTCAAGGGGAAATCATTCTAATGGAAGGCAGGCATCAGGAACAGCAGTCTGTTTCTATTTGTAAAACAGACGATTGGCATCCAGCCGATGCCGGACGCGCATCATGATTGACTCTGGTTAGGGGGCGAAACGGTGAGTTTTAGTGCTCGTCCCACAGGCTTAAGCCGTTACGGGGGACGTGTTGCAAACGAGTTGCCAGGGGTTCGCCGTCGGGAAACACCAGCTCTGGTGCCAGTTCTGCTAGCGGGTAGAGCATGAATTCGCGGTTTTTCATGTCATAGTGCGGCACGGTGAGCCGCTCGGTATGCAGCGTCAGGTCGCCAAACAACAGGATATCCAGATCGAGGGTGCGCGGGCCCCAGCGATTTTCTTTGCGCACCCGACCTTGCTCCAGCTCAATGCGCTGGGTGTTGTCCAACAGCGCCTCTGGCGATAATCCGGTCTGTAATTCGGCGACGGCGTTGAGGTAGTCGGGCTGATCCTGCGGGCCGAGCGGGCGGCTGCGATAAAATGACGAGCAACGCACCAGCCGGGTTTGCGTGATGGCGTCCAGCGCGCGCAGCGCCGCACGTACTTGCTGCAATGGTTCGGACAGGTTGCTTCCCAACGCCAGATACACGCAGGTCATCGGTTATTATCCCGGTGAATTGGACGTTTACGCGGACGACGAGAACGGCGATGCGGTGTTGGGCCATCATCAAGCGTGTTGAGCATCACTTGCTGGCGCGGCGGTGCCGCTACCTGAAACTCGCCCCACCATTGTGCCAGACGCTGTAATTCCTGATGGTTTTCAATTTCCGCCCGCAGACACAGCAAGTCATACGCTGCCCGGAATTTCGGATGCTCCATCAGTTTAAACGCGCGTTTGCCCTGACGACGTGACAGGCGCAATTGCAATTGCCAGATATCGCGGACAAGCGAGGTAATCCGTTTAGGGATAGCAAACGAGCGACACTGTTCGTCGAGAACGTCGTTCATGGCTAGCGCAAAGGCTTCGAAGTAAGCGAGCCCGCTTTCCTGCGTCAGTTTCTGGGCATGCTCCACCAGCGGATACCATAACATGGCGGAGAACAGAAATGCCGGGTTAACCCGCATATCGTTCTGGATGCGCTGATCGGTATTCTTCAAGACCTGCACGATCATCCGTTCCATTGTGCTTTCACCATTCGCGGTAAAATAACGGCTGATCAGCGGGAACAGGGGCTGGAACAACTGGTATTCGCACAGTAACTGGTAGGTGGGGTAACCGTGGCCCGCCTGTAATAGCTTCAGCGATTCTTCAAATAACCGCGCCGGTGGGATATCGTGCAGCAACGAGGCCAGACGAGGAATCGGCTCGGCGGTTTCAGGGCTGATGCGCATACCGAGTTTGGCGGCAAAGCGTACCGCACGGAGCATACGTACCGGGTCTTCACGGTAGCGGGTTTCCGGGTCGCCAATCAGGCGAATCAATCCCTGACGCAGGTCGTTCAGGCCGTTGGTGTAATCCCGCACGGTGAAGTCAGCAATGCTGTAATAGAGGCTGTTGATGGTGAAGTCGCGCCGTTGGGCGTCTTCTTCAATGGTGCCGAAAATGTTGTCGCGCAGCAGCATGCCGTTGTGGCCTTGCTGGGCGGCATTCTTGGTTTCCTGCTCTTGATGCAGCTCATGGTGACCGCGGAATGTGGCGACCTCGATCACCTCCGGGCCAAACATCACATGCGCCAGACGGAAACGTCGGCCCACCAGCCGGCAATTACGGAACAATTTGCGAACCTGTTCCGGGGTGGCGTTGGTGGTAATATCGAAGTCTTTGGGCTTTTTGCCCAACAGCAGGTCGCGGACACCGCCGCCTACCAGATAAGCCTCATAGCCCGCTTTGCTCAGGCGATACAGTACTTTCAGCGCATTCTCACTAATGTCACTGCGTGAAATGGCATGCTGGTCGCGAGGAATGACTGTCATTGCCTGCGGCGGATTGTCCACACTGACGGGCTCATTCTCACGATTCAGTACCTTGCGGCAAAAATTAGCTACCCGGGTAAAGATAATACACCTCGATAATCATTGAAAATTTAGCGGTACAACAAAAAATAGCGGCTAATCATAGCTCACCCTCAGCCCTTTGAGAATGCTGATGTTATTTCCGGCGATGTAAGAGCGGCTTCGACAGGGACCATCGCCAGTGACCAATGTGCTATGGCCCATGCGAGCAAGGCGTCCCTTTCAAGATCACGCCAGTGCGTCGGCAAAGGCTGGTGCAAAAAAGCCAGAGCCTGCACCAGTACGGCCCGAGGGTCACCATCAGGTAAAGCCGGTGCGTGATTCTGCTTGGAGAGCTTATTGCCGTCGGTATTAAGCGCCAGCGGTAGATGCACATAGTCTGGTGCCGGATAATCCAACTGTTGGTACAACGATAGCTGCCGCACCGTCGGTTCAATCAAGTCTGCGCCACGTACGATTTCGGTAACGCCCTGATCGTGGTCATCCACCACCACCGCCAGATTATAGGCAAACAAGCCATCACGACGATGGATGATAAAATCTTCTTTCGCCAGCATCGGGTCGGCATCAATCCGTCCACGCAGGCGATCGTGAAAGTGCAGGACGGGGTGTGTCTGGCGAAGACGTAACGCGGCGTTATCTGGGGGTAATCCGCGATCACGGCAGTGGCCATCGTAGTAGCCGCCGTTTTGTTGGATGCGTTGTCGGGTGCAGGTACAGTAATAGCATTTCCCCTGACGCTGCAATTCAGCCAGCACCGCACGATAACGCTCATGGCGTTGAGACTGATACACCACTTCGCCATCCCACAGCAGGCCATACTGTTCCAGTTGACGGAGAATACGGGAAGCGGCACCGGGTACTTCGCGCGGTGGGTCGATATCCTCGATACGCACCAGCCAGCGACCCTGGCAGGCACGAGCTTGCAGGTAACTGCCCAATGCGGCTATCAGGGAGCCAAAATGGAGATCGCCAGAAGGTGAGGGCGCAAAGCGTCCGACATACGGGAGAGATTCAGACATACGGCGATATCGTGCCGGTCAGGATGAAGGGTGACGGGCCATAATCAGTAAAGATCCGGCGGTAGGGCGGTAGGCTTTCCCGCCGGACGATATCATCCAGCCATCTGCTTTTCGCGGATTTCGGCCAGTGTTTTGCAGTCAATGCACAGATCAGCGGTGGGACGTGCTTCCAGACGGCGGATGCCGATTTCCACGCCGCAGGACTCACAATAGCCAAAGTCCTCGTCTTCAATTTTCTGCAGTGTTTTGGCAATCTTCTTGATCAGCTTACGTTCACGATCGCGGTTGCGCAGCTCAAGGCTGAATTCTTCTTCCTGAGCGGCACGGTCTACCGGGTCTGGAAAGTTAGCTGCTTCATCCTGCATGTGCGATACGGTTCTATCGACTTCATCCCTGAGTTGATTGCGCCATGCTTCAAGAATACGCCTGAAGTGAGCCAGCTGAGCGTCGTTCATGTATTCTTCGCCCGGCTTCTCCTGGTACGGCTCCACTCCGGCAATTGCGAGAATGCTCAGAGAGGATGTCTTACGGTTTTGCCCTTCTTGCATGTTGCTTCTCCTACATAACACGACACGCAGTATCGATCCCCCGAGGGGGAAAAACAGGCCGCTATAAATAACAGATGGAGGTGTGGTTGGCAATGATTCCCGACACTGGCCTGACAAAGTGTGAGGAACGACATAATCCCATCAGATAATACATAACGCGTGGCAGAATTAGCTCGCTGACGTCACGTTATTGAACGGCAACAGCCCTGTTAGCGTCATGCTATCCGGGCTGATATGGGTACCGTAACACAGAATTTCAACCCCCTGCTGCCGTGAGAGTTGTAATAATTCGGCGTAATGTCGGTCAATGTGTTGCGCCGCTGAAACCTGGCCGATGCCAGAGTGCAGTACGGCGAAACACAATACGGCGCGACAACCCTGTGACGCCATCTGTTGCAGTTCCCGCAAATGCTTCTGTCCCCTGAGGGTCACCGCATCGGGAAAGTAACCACATCCATGTTGCAATAATGTGACTGATTTGACTTCAATATAGCAGTCAGCACGTCCTTCTGCCTGTAATAACAGATCTATCCTGCTGTTTTCTGAACCATAGCGCACTTCGGTGCGGATAGTGGTGTAACCTGCTAAATCCGGAAGTTTGTCGGCTTGCAGCGCTTCAAGCACCAGTTGATTCGCCCGCAAGGTGTTAACACCAATCCAGTGCCCTTGCGCGGTTTGTGTCAGTTCCCACGTGTGAGGATACTTGCGTTTAGGGTTATCGGATGTGGAATACCAGATAGTATCGCCAGGCGTGCCACAGCCTGTCATCGCCCCGGTATTGGGGCAATGTAACGTCAGAGTGGTGCCGTCGGGGGTGACCACATCGGCCAGAAATCGCTTGTAGCGTTTAAGCAGCGTGGCCGGGCGCAGCGGTGGGGAAAATTGCATGAATGGTCTCTTAGGCTGTCAGCAACGGCCAGTGGGCAAGCGGGCGATAATGGGTACGCCCAGTTTCAGTGGATGATTCATAAAGAAAGAATTGCTCGGCCTGTACCGTCCAGTTGAATGTGGCGGCGGGAAGCGACAGCGCGCGGGTAGCGCCGCGCAGCAACGTAATGTGCGGGTGGAAAGGTTGCGCTGGCTGGTAACAGCCATTGCGCGCCGCCTGTGAACGCAGCATATCCGCCAGTTGCAATAAGCCACGTGGTGCCTGGCGGCAGCCCAGCCATACCACGCCAGGGCGTGGCCAGTGTCCTGCATCGTTGAGATTCAGGGTGAATGCTGGCTGGCGGATGCGACCTGCCAGTGTCATTAATGCCTGCATTTTGGCCTCGCTAACTTCACCGAGAAAGGCCAGCGTCAGGTGCAGATTCGCGGCCGCCACCGGGCGTCCGGCATCGTGAGCAAATTGCGTTGCACGCCAGTGCACGATCTGCTGGCTGACCTCGTCTGGTAGCGAAAGGGCAAAAAACAGGCGGCGGGTTGGCGTCATGGCAATCTCTCTGTTCTGCGGGGTTCCGATGCTACAATGCTTGCCAAATAAAGTTAATGCCAGCCGAATAAAGTTAAGGCGGCGTTTTGCCTCTTATCGTCATGTCCTGATGAGCGGTGGGGTGTTCTTTCTCTTTATTCATTGATGGTGTGTTGAGCACCACAGATAACGAATGATGATGATTACGTCAGTGAATGGGACTGTATGGTGACGGAGCGTTATGTGAATCTACCCCCTGTCAGCGCCGTCGTGGATGAGGTCATCCAGGCGTTGCATACCGTACCGCAGGTGTTGCTGCACGCGCCGACCGGCGCAGGAAAATCGACCTGGTTACCGTTGCAGTTATTACAGCGGTGCGAGTTTCCCGGTCGCATTATTATGCTCGAACCTCGTCGGCTGGCCGCTAAAAGTGTGGCTTTCCGGCTGGCGGAGTGGCTTGGCGAAACGCCTGGGCAGACTGTCGGTTACCGTATGCGTTCAGAAAGCCGGGTGAGCAGCCAAACCCGACTGGAGGTGGTGACAGAAGGTATTCTGACCCGAATGCTGCAACAGGATCCGGCGCTGGAGAGTGTTTCGCTGGTCATGCTGGATGAGTTTCATGAGCGCAGTTTGCAGGCGGATATGGCGCTGGCGTTGCTGTTGGATGTCCAGCAAGGGCTGCGTGATGACCTGAAGCTATTGATTATGTCCGCCACGCTCGACAATACCCGTCTGGCTTCCTTATTACCTCATTCGCTTAGCGTATCGTCGCAAGGGCGTTCATGGCCGGTTGCGCGACATTACCAGCCGGTCGGCTCGCAGCAGCGACTGGAAGAGGCCACCACCCGACTCGTTTATCGTTTGTTGCAGGACGAAGCCGGTTCATTACTGGTATTTTTGCCGGGTGTGGCGGAAATCAAGCGGGTGCAGACACTGCTGGAAAACGCACTCTCGGCCGACGTGGCTCCTGACGAGGTGGTTTGTCAGGTCGATGTGTGTCCGCTCTATGGCGCGCTGACGCTGGCAGAGCAACAAAAGGCGATTCTTCCAGCCGCCGTCGGGCGGCGCAAAGTGGTGCTGGCGACCAACATTGCTGAAACCAGTCTCACCATTGAGGGGATTCGAGTGGTCGTGGACTGCGGGCTGGAGCGGGTGGCGTTGTTTGATGTTAAAACCGGTCTGACCCGGCTGACGACACAGCGTATCAGTCAGGCATCCATGGTGCAGCGTGCCGGGCGTGCCGGACGACTTGAGCCGGGCGTGTGCTGGCATTTGTTCACCCGCGAGCAGGCCGAACGCGCCACGGCGCAAAGTGAGCCTGAAATTCTGCACAGCGACCTGTCCGGTTTGTGGCTGGATCTGCTGCAATGGGGTTGTCATGATGTCGCTCAACTCAACTGGCTGGATAGTCCGCCTCAACCGGCGTTGCTGGCGGCTGAGCGTTTACTACTGCAACTGGGCGTGTGCGATACGCAACAGCGTCTGACGGTTGATGGGCGTAAGATGGCCGCGTTGGGCTGCGATCCTCGACTGGCGGCGATGTTGCATGCCGCCGGGCAGGACGACGATGCACTGGCGACGGCGGCATTATTGGCGGCAATTATCGAAGAGCCGCCACGCGCAGGCTACCCCAATTTATTCGATGCTCTGCATCGACCTGCTGGCCACTGGCAACGCCGGGCGCAACAACTGGCGCGCCGTGTGGGTAAGGCTTCAGGTAAGGTGAATGAGGGCCTGGCGGCATGGTTACTCTCGATAGGGTTTGCCGATCGCCTCGCCCGACGACGCGGTCAGGATGGACGTTATCAACTGGCGAACGGTACCGGTGCCAGTTTGCCGGTGGATGAGGCGTTGGCAGCCTCAGAATGGCTGTTGGCCCCGGTACTGATGCAAAGCCTGAACAGCGCGGATGCGCGTGTGTTACTGGCATTGCCGGTGGATATCGACACGTTAGTACGGCAGCGGCCGGAACTGGTGGCTGAACAGAATCTGATGCACTGGGACGAAGAAAAAGGTACCCTGCGCGCCAGCCTGCGAACGCATATTGGCAGCCTGACGTTGTCCTCCCGTCCGTTGGCAAAACCCTCGGACGAGGCATTGCAGCAGGCGATGCTTAACTGGCTGCGCGAACAAGGGCTGTCGGTGTTGAACTGGGATGAACCGGCACAACAGTTGCGTCAGCGTCTGCTGTGCGCCCGGCAGTGGTTGCCGGAGGTGGCATGGCCTGCGGTGGATGACGCTGCTTTGCTGGCATCGTTGGAACAGTGGTTGTTGCCATCGTTAAACGGTGTGCGGGATCGCCGTACGCTCAACCAGGTCAACCTGAGTGAGGCACTGTGGCGGCTGCTTGATTGGCCGCAACGTCAGCGGTTGGAGAGTGCGTTGCCCAGTCATTATACCGCGCCTGGTGGTAGCCATTTACCGATCCGCTATGAGGTGGATCAGCCCCCGGTGCTGGCGGTTCGGTTGCAGGAAATGTTTGGTGAGCAGGCGAGCCCGCTACTGGCGGAGGGGCGAGTCGCGCTGGTGCTTGAATTGCTTTCTCCGGCGATGCGGCCATTGCAGATAACCCGTGATTTAGCGGCGTTTTGGAATGGGGCTTACCGCGAGGTGCAAAAAGAAATGAAAGGGCGCTACCCCAAACATGTCTGGCCGGATGATCCGGCGAATACGGCGCCAACGCGGCGTACCAGAAAATACCAGAACACCTAATTTCAGATGTTTCCCCCTTCCTTGTGTGGTGTGGGAGACACAGAGTAGACGGCCATGGTGAGTAACCCTGAGCCGTCAGTAACCTGATGGAGATGTCACTGTAATGTCTCGGGATGACCGCGAACCTATCGGGCGCAAACGTAGTGCGTCACGACACACTCCCCCTCGCAGGCAAGCGACGCGCCGTCGCAGGGATGATGACTACGACGACGATTATGACGATGAGTATGAAGACGACTATGACGAGGATGACGAGGAAGAGGTCATGAGCAAGCGGCCACGTAAAAAGCGCCGCTGGCTGGGGTGGCTTATCCGGCTGTTCCTGATTTTCGTGGTGGTGATGTCGGTTTACGGCGTGTACCTCGACGGAGAAATCCGCAGTCGTATCGACGGCAAGGTATGGCAATTGCCAGCGGCGGTGTATGGCCGCATGGTCAGCCTTGAGCCCGGTATGCCTTATAGCAAGAAAGACATGATAACGCTGCTGGAAGGCATGCAATACCGTGATGTGAGCCGGATTACCCGTCCGGGCGAGTTTACGGTGCAGGCCAACAGCATTGAAATTCTGCGTCGTCCGTTCGATTTCCCGGATGGCAAAGAAGGGCAGATCCACGCCAAGATGATCTTCAGCAGCGATCGGCTGTCGCAGATCCAAAACATGGACAATCAGCGTAATTTCGGCTTCTTCCGGCTCGATCCGAAGCTGATTACCATGCTGCAATCGCCAAACGGTGAACAGCGGCTGTTTGTTCAGCGTTCCGGCTTCCCCGACCTGTTGGTGCAAACGCTGATCGCCACCGAAGACCGCCATTTCTACGAGCATGACGGTATCAGCTTCTACTCCATCGGCCGTGCGTTGATAGCCAACCTGACGGCGGGCCGGGCAGTGCAAGGTGGCAGTACGCTGACCCAGCAGTTGGTGAAAAACCTGTTCCTGACCAACGAGCGCTCGTTGTGGCGTAAAGCCAACGAAGCCTATATGGCGTTGATCATGGACTACCGTTACAGCAAGGATCGCATTCTGGAGTTGTATCTGAACGAGGTGTATCTCGGTCAGAGTGGTAACGATCAAATCCGCGGTTTCCCGCTGGCTAGTCTTTACTATTTTGGACGTCCGGTAGACGAGCTGAGCCTCGATCAGCAGGCGATGCTGGTGGGAATGGTAAAAGGGGCGTCGCTGTACAACCCGTGGCGTAATCCACAGGTCACGCTGGAGCGCCGTAATCTGGTGCTGAAGCTGTTGCAGAACCAGCAGGTCATCGACGAAGACCTGTATAACATGCTGAGTGCGCGTCCGTTAGGCGTGCAGCCGAAAGGCGGTGTGATAAGCCCGCAACCGGCATTTATGCAGATGGTGCGCCAGGAATTGCAGCAGCGGCTGGGTGACAAGGCGAACGATCTGTCTGGGGTGAAAATCTTCACCACATTGGATCCGGTGTCGCAGGATGCGGCGGAAAAAGCGGTGGAAGACGGCATCCCTGCACTGCGCGCCGCGCGCGGTGTTAAGGACCTGGAATCGGCGATGGTGATTGTCGATCGCTTCAGCGGCGAGGTCCGGGCGATGGTGGGCGGTTCCGATGCGCAGTTTGCTGGTTTTAACCGTGCCATGCAGGCGCGTCGTTCGGTTGGTTCACTGGCGAAGCCGCCGACGTATCTGACCGCGCTCAGTATGCCGGATCGTTACCGTCTGAATACCATCCTGCCGGATGAGCCGATTGCGCTTAAACAGCCGAACGGCACCATCTGGGAGCCGAAAAACTATGATCGCGAATTCCGTGGTCGGGTGATGTTGGTGGATGCGCTAGCGAATTCACTCAACGTCCCGACGGTCAATCTGGGGATGGCCGTTGGGCTGGATCAGATCAGCGATACACTACAGAAACTGGGGATCCCGCAGAACCAGATTCAGCCGGTACCGGCGATGCTGCTTGGTGCTATCAGCCTGACGCCGATGGAAGTCGCGCAGGAGTACCAGACTATCGCCAGCGGTGGCAGCCGCGCGCCGCTTTCGGCGTTGCGCTCGGTGATTGCTGAAGACGGTAAGGTGCTGTATCAGAGCTTCCCACAGGCTGAACGGGTGGTGCCGTCACAGGCGGCTTACCTGACCTTGTACGGCATGCAACAGGTGGTGGAGCGTGGTACTTCGCGTTCGCTGATGGTGAAATTCGGCAATTACCATCTGGCGGGGAAAACCGGTACCACTAACGATTTGCGCGATAGCTGGTTTGCGGGCGTCGATGGCAGAGAAGTGGTGATCACCTGGGTCGGACGTGATAACAACGGCCCGGCGAAACTCACCGGGGCCAACGGGGCGTTGACCATCTATCGTCGCTATCTGGAAAACCAGACGCCGCTACCGTTGATGCTGACACCGCCGGAAAGCATTACCACCATGACGGTGGATAGCAGCGGCAACTTTATCTGTAATGGTAGCGCGGGCCGGGCATTGCCGGTGTGGACAGATAATCCGCAAGCGCTGTGTCAGGCCAGCCAGCAGCAGGTGGTGCAGTCGCCAGCCACATCGTCGGGCAGCCAGAGTCAGCCGCAGCCAAGTCAGCCGGGTCAGCCAAATCAACCAAGCCAGCAACAAGATGGTGGCAGCGTTCCTGATTGGATCAAACAGATGTTCGGGCAGTAACGACCCGCCGCAGATAAGTGAGTAATACGCCCGGCTTGCCGGGCGTATTTTTTCTGGTGTTTGCTTACAGGGCGGCAAAACAGCGACGAGCGGCCGCTATCGTGTGCTCGATATCCTCTGGGCTGTGTGCCAGCGACATAAAACCGGCTTCGAACGCCGACGGCGCCAGGTAGACGCCTTCATCCAGCATCAGATGGAAGAAGCGTTTGAATCGTTCCACATCACACTTCAGCGCATCCTGATAGCAGGTCACCTGTGCCGCGTCGGTAAAGAAGATACCAAACATGGCACCGACATGGTTTACCACCAGCGGGATGTGTTGTGCTTTCGCGGCTGCCAGCAAACCTTCTGCCAGTTGCGTCGTCCGCTCGGTCAGTGTCTGGTGAACGCCGGGTTTAGCCACTTCACTCAAGCAAGCGAAACCAGCGGCCATCGCGATCGGGTTGCCGGACAGTGTCCCTGCCTGATAAACCGGGCCGGTTGGTGCCAGTGCTTCCATGACATCACGGCGCCCACCGAACGCGCCCACCGGCATCCCGCCGCCAATAATTTTGCCAAGGCAGGTCAGGTCAGGGCGTACGCCGTAATGCGCCTGTGCACCGCCTAACGCCACGCGAAAACCGGTCATCACTTCGTCGATGATCAGCAGCGCGCCGAATTCGTCACACAATGCTCTCAGCCCCGGCAGGAACTCTGGCTGAGGTGGAATGCAGTTCATGTTGCCCGCGACTGGCTCGACGATAATCGCGGCGATATCTTGCGGATACTGTTCAAATGCCGCACGTACCGAGTCCAGATCGTTGTAGGTGCAGGTCAGGGTATGGCGGGCAAAATCAGCCGGTACACCGGGAGAGTTGGGTTGCCCCAGCGTCAGTGCTCCGGAACCTGCCTTCACCAGCAGGCAGTCGGCATGGCCGTGATAGCAGCCTTCAAATTTGATGATTTTGTCGCGGCCGGTGAAACCACGCGCCAGACGGATAGCACTCATGGTCGCTTCGGTGCCGGAGTTCACCATGCGCACCATTTCCATGCCCGGTACCAGCGAGGTCACCCGTTGCGCCATTTTCACTTCCATTTCGGTCGGCGCGCCAAAGCTCAGGCCACGCTCAGCGGCTTCAATCACCGCCTGACGAATGGCCGGGTGGTTGTGGCCCAGAATCATCGGCCCCCAGGATCCCACATAGTCGATATAGGATTTGCCATCCGCGTCGTAGAGTCTTGAGCCTTCCGCCCGTTCAATGAACAGGGGAACGCCTCCAACGCCGTTAAAGGCGCGCACCGGCGAGTTAACCCCACCGGGAATCAGTTGACGGGCGGCGGCATACAGACTTTCAGATTTATTCATTGCGGCTTCCTGATTGGATTTGCATAGCGAGTGACGCCCATTCTAATCGTCTGTTTCGCGTTGTGAAATCGCCGGACACACTTTAGCTTTCCGCCATCAGTATTCCTGCTGGGCAAGTACGTCGCTACACGACTAAAATGAGAGCCTTGTCCGTGATATTAACGTTGATTTACTGTCATGCATTCTTCCTTTTCTTTGCCTGCGGCGGTACGTCGCGCTGCTATCAGACAACTTGTTCGTCGTGATAAAACCCCTTTCTACATCTTAGTGATGGCCGCGTTGACCGGCACGCTGGTTGGACTGGTCGGGGTGGGGTTCAATCAGGTGGTCAATGCCGTACAGCACTGGCGGGTGTCCTCGCTGTCGTCTTTGTCTGGTAGTGCCTGGGTGTGGCCGCTGAGTATCGTGATATCCGCTCTGCTGGCAGCGGCGGGTTACGGGCTGGTGCGTCGATTTGCGCCGGAAGCTGGTGGCTCTGGTATCCCTGAAATCGAGGGGGCGTTAGAAGATTTGCGCCCGGTACGCTGGTGGCGGGTGCTGCCAGTGAAGTTCTTCGGTGGGATTGGAACGCTGGGTGCCGGTATGGTGCTGGGGCGTGAAGGGCCGACGGTACAACTGGGCGGAAATATTGGCGGTATGGTGGCGGCGTTGCTCCCGGCGCGTAAAGGGGATGTCCGGCATTCACTGCTGGCGACAGGCGCGGCCGCCGGTTTGTCCGCCGCGTTCAATGCGCCACTGGCTGGTATCTTGTTCATTATTGAAGAGATGCGCCCGCAGTTTCGCTACAACCTGATTTCCATCAAAGCGGTATTTATCGGCGTGATTATGTCCAGCATCGTCTATCGGTTGCTGGAAGGCGATCACGCGGTGATCAATGTGGGCCAACTGCCGTCCGCACCAGTGGGAACACTGGGGTTATATCTGTTGCTTGGCATTCTGTTTGGTGCTGTCGGGGTGATATTCAATGTGTTGGTGCTGGGGGCACAGGCGCGTTTTTTGCGCTTTCACGGCCATTCACTGCCGCGATTTTTGCTCACCGGGCTGGTGGTAGGTGGGATATCTGGGTTGTTGACGCTGGCATTCAGCGATGCGACGGGCGGCGGCTTTACGCTGATACCGGTTGCGGCGGCGGAGCACTATGGGGTCGGGATGCTGCTGGTGATCTTTCTGGCCCGGGTCGGGATGACCTTGCTCTGCTTTAGTTCCGGCGCGCCGGGGGGGATTTTTGCTCCCATGTTGTCGCTGGGTACGTTGCTGGGGGCTGCGTTTGGTATGGTATGCGCACATATTTTTCCCGACTGGGGACTTGGTGCAGGAACCTTTGCCGTCGCGGGGATGGGGGCGTTGTTCGCGTCATCGGTTCGCGCGCCGCTGACCGGTATCGTGCTGGTTCTGGAGATGACGGACAACTATCAGCTGATTTTACCGATGATCATTACGTGCCTTGGCGCGACGCTGGTGGCACAGTTCCTTGGTGGTAAGCCGCTTTACTCGAGTATTCTGGCGCGCACACTGGAGCGTCAGGCGCAGCAAGAAGCACTAACGGCCGAAACCGGTGCTGGTATCAAATCTTGAACGTTGTCGGGTGCTGTTGGATAATAAAACGATAATGAGGGCTGTTGAATTCCGCCCGGTATTGATTGGGAGTAAAAAAATGAGCGATGATGTAGCACTGCCCCTGCAGTTTACCGATGCGGCAGCTAATAAGGTGAAACTCCTGATTGCCGATGAAGAGAATCCGGAACTGAAACTTCGGGTTTACATCACTGGCGGCGGCTGCAGTGGCTTCCAGTATGGTTTCACCTTCGATGATAAGGTTAACGACGGTGATATGACCATTGAGAAACAAGGGGTCTCCCTGGTGGTCGATCCGATGAGTCTGCAATACCTGATCGGCGGCTCGGTGGATTACACCGAAGGGCTGGAAGGTTCGCGTTTTGTGGTAACGAACCCGAACGCCAAAACCACCTGTGGATGTGGTTCCTCTTTCAGTATCTGACAATAGCTCGTCCATACCCTAAATAATTCGAGTTGTCCTGCAACTTGAGGTATGGCGGGAATATAAGAAAAACCCGTGGCCTGACTGGCGTACGGGTTTTTTTATGTCGGTACTCCAGCGGGTGTGGATGGTAGTCAGCCTTGCCGGGCGGCGAATTGTTGGCACAGCTGTTCTGCTGCCAACATCAGCCGTGGGCCTGTGCGGCTAAACCAATCCTCATTAACTGCGATGACGTCAGGGTTCAGTTGCGGTTGCCAGAAGGCTTTGACCTGCTCTACCGCAGCGGGTGGACCGCTGATAACGATGACCTGAGGCTGACGTCGAATCACCTGTTCGCGGCTGACCTGTGGCCAGGGCACTGGGCTGTCGGCAAATATATTACTGCCACCACACAGGCTAATAACCTGGCTTTGTAATGTTGCCTGCGATGACGTAAACAGCGGTTGACTGCCAAACTGCAAAAACACCCGTACCGGTGTACGGTGGCTATATTGCTGTGCCAGTGATTGTTGTTGCTGACGAAACTGCTGGGCGGCTTCATGCGCTTGGTCCGGATGCGGACTGTACTGCGCCAGCATGTCTAACTGGCGCGGAATGTCATCGAGTGTAGTGGGGTCAAGGTACAGAATGTGGATGCCGAATGACGCCAGTTGCTCCAGGGGGCGCTGGGCATTGCCTTCTCGCCATGCCAGTACCAAATCCGGCTTTAATGCCAGAATCCGCTCCAGATTGATGCCCTGCCAGTTGGCGACCTGTTCGATGTGTTCAGCCGCTGGCGGATAATTGGACCAGGCGCTGACGCCGACCAGTTGTTCGCCAAGCCCGGCGGCAAACGCCATTTCGGTAGCATGTGGTGCCAGACTAACAACACGCTGCGCTACCGGCTCAGCCCGACAGGGTAACAGCCATAACAGGACCAACAGCCACAGGATGCGAGAATACCGTATGAGAGAATAAAAGGATGTCACGGCGCGGGTCTCGAAGATAAACGAACCGGGGCGTGGGTAGCCCCGGAGGCAGCAATTAATAGCTTTGCGCCAGTGCCTGCAGCATGGTTTCCACCATTTTGGTTGACTGCTGAGCGGCGGTAACCAGAAACTCGTCGAAACTGAGGTGTGATTCCTGATCAGCAACGTCGGAAATGGCACGTACCACAACAAAAGGTACACCAAACTGATGGCAAACATGACCGATGGCCGTGGCTTCCATTTCTACAGCGATGGCCTGTGGGAACGTGTGACGGATACGTTCCAGCGGCGCTTTACCGTTGATAAAGGCATCACCGCTGACGACCAGCCCGCGTACGGCGTTCAACTGTAACTGGCTGATGGCTCCCTGTGCCAGCGTGATCAGCTTTTCATCGGCGGCAAACGCGGCCGGGCAACCCGCCATCTGGCCGGGTTCGTAACCAAACGCGGTGACATCCGCGTCGTGATAACGCACTTCGTCGGAAACCACGATATCCCCTACCTTGAGTGATGACGCCAGACCACCAGCGGAACCGGTATTAATCACCACATCCGGCTGGCAGTGTTCCAGCAGCAGCGTAGTACCCAGCGCGGCGGATACTTTACCGATACCGGATTTCAGCAAGGCCACCTCCACGCCGTGCAACTGGCCGCTGTAAATTTCGCAGCCCGCGCGCTGGAAGGTCTGGCGGTTTTGGATCTGCTCTCTTAACAGGGTTACTTCTTGTTCCATTGCGCCGATAATGCCAACTTTCATAGGGGTCCCCACCAATTTGTCAAAAGTCACAAAAGTTTAGTCTATCACGGCTTAAGGCGGGCAGCGATTGTACACCTGCTCGGGGACGTGCTATCACTGAGGTGATACCCGTACCAACACACGTCAGTTATACGCCGCGTGTTTGCAGGCCCCTCTGATCAGGGCATTACATGGAGAACAGTATGTCTGCTATCGATTTCTCAACCAAACTCAGTTTCCAGCGACGCTTTGGCAGGAAAAAGGACAAAAAGGACGAGTATGCCATTGTGCAGGAGTTTGAGAGCGATCGCGGGCGGATCATTAACTCTGCGGCTATTCGTCGGCTACAGCAAAAAACGCAGGTATTTCCGCTGGAGCGTAACGCCGCGGTGCGTTCCCGGTTGACCCATTCCATGGAGGTACAACAGGTCGGTCGCTATATCGCCAAAGAGATTTTCCGGCAGTTGCGTAAAAGCGGGCAACTGGAGGCGCTGGGGTTGGAGCCACTGGAAACGCCGTTCGAGAGTCTGGTGGAAATGGCGTGTCTGATGCATGACATCGGCAATCCACCGTTTGGGCATTTCGGCGAGGCGGCGATCAATAACTGGTTCAGGCAACGCTTATCACCGGGAGAAAAAACGCAAGATTCACAGCCTGATCCCTGTCTGGTGTCTTGTCTGAAATTCGATGAGCAAGATAGTGCAGAACTGAACGCACTGCGTGACCGTATCCGCCATGATCTCAGTAACTTTGAAGGCAATGCTCAAGCGATCCGGCTAGTGCATTCGCTGTTGAAGCTCAATCTGACCTATGCCCAGATCGGCTGTATTTTGAAGTACACCAAACCGGCTTACTGGGCGCAGTCAACACCGTCTGCGTACAGTTACCTGATGAAAAAGGTCGGGTTTTACCTGTCGGAAGAGGCGTTCGTGCAGCAGTTACGCAGTGAACTGAATATGGCGGAGTTTCACCGTCACCCGCTGACCTACATCATGGAGGCGGCGGATGATATTTCTTACTGCATTGCCGATCTGGAAGATGCGGTAGAAAAGAAAATCATCACCTATCAGCAGCTTTATCACCGTCTGGAAGAAGCCTGGGGAGAACGGGCGGAGAAAGACGTCTTCAGCCGTACTGTCGATTTAGCCTATGAAGAGCGGCAACACTTGCCGGGGCGTAGCGAAAGTGACCAGTTTTTCATGAAGTTGCGGGTCAACACCGTGAATACGATGGTGCGTTATGCCACGCGGCGTTTTATCGACAATCTGCCAGCGATTTATGAGGGAAGTTTCAACCATTCGTTGCTGGAAGAAGAGAAAGACGACTACGGGCGATTATTAAAGATCTTTAAAGATGTCGCCAGAAAGTTCGTGTTTAATCATCATGAGGTCGAGCAACTTGAACTACAGGGCGATCGCATCATCAGTGGTTTGCTGGAGATTTATAGCCCGCTGCTGAACATGCCGTACCGCGATTTCTGCCAGTTAGTTGCGGACGATACCCACAAGCGTTATCCCATCGAAACCCGGTTATACCACAAGCTCTCCAGCAAGCATTGTCATGCCTACCGCGAGGCGACCCGTTCTCTGGCGGCGCTATCCGATAAAGAGCAAGAGGTGTGGGAGTATTACTACCGTGCCCGGCTGATTCTCGATTACATCAGCGGGATGACCGATTTGTACGCTTACGATGAATATCGTCGCTTGATGGCGGTGGATTGATGCAGGTGAAGACGGTCAGAGTTTTGTAAATATGGACAATATTTCCTTACCCTTCACCATCTTGCACAGAATAGGCGCAGCTGCGCATAGTGGACTCACTGCTCCTGACCGCTGTGAATGGCTGTCAGAGTTCTCTCGTTGACTGAATTGTGAGACATATCGCTATGAAACAAAAATCATTGATGTTGAGCGCGTTAGCGCTGAGTCTGGCGATAGCGGTGGGGACGCTGCCAGCCACTGCTACTGCCGCTGAGTCGGTGTCATCGTCCAGCGCCCAGTTGCCGAGTCTGGCCCCCATGTTGTCGAAAGTGATGCCTTCAGTGGTGAATATCTCTGTGCAAGGGCATACCACGGCCAGTCAGGGTGCCCAGGTGCCGCCGCAAATGCAGCCCTTCTTCGGTGATAATTCGCCTTTCTGTCAGGAGGGATCACCTTTCCAGTCATCGCCGATGTGTCAGGGCGGCGATGATGACGATGACGGTAGCGCAGACAATGCACCACAGCAACAGGAGTTCCAGGCATTAGGGGCGGGGGTCATTATTAACGCGGCCAAAGGCTATGTCGTCACCAATAACCACGTGGTGGAAAACGCCGATAAAATTCAGGTTCGCCTCAATGACGGTCGTAAATACGACGCGAAAGTGATTGGTAAGGATCCACGCTCGGATGTAGCGCTGATTCAGTTGAAAGATTTCCGCAACCTGACGGAGATTAAGATGGCGGATTCTGATCAACTGCGTGTGGGGGATTATGCGGTTGCTATCGGTAACCCTTACGGTTTGGGGGAAACCGCGACATCCGGGATCATTTCCGCGTTGGGGCGCAGTGGCCTGAATATTGAAAACTATGAAGACTTTATTCAGACCGACGCGGCTATCAACCGGGGTAACTCCGGTGGTGCGCTGGTCAACCTCAATGGGGAATTGATAGGCCTGAACACGGCAATCCTCGCCCCCGGTGGCGGTAACATCGGTATCGGTTTTGCTATCCCCAGTAATATTGTGAAGAATCTGGTTAGTCAGATCGTCGAATACGGTGAAGTGAAACGTGGCGAACTGGGGATTTTAGGCACCGAACTCAATTCCGATATCGCCAAAGCCATGAAGGTGGATGCTCAGCGTGGGGCCTTCGTCAGCCAGGTGCAGCCGAATTCCGCCGCTGCCAAGGCTGGGATTAAAGCCGGGGATGTGGTCGTGTCGATGAACGGGAAGACCATCAGTAGCTTCTCCGCGCTGCGTGCCCAGATTGGTTCACTGCCGGTAGGCAGCAAACTGACGCTGGGGCTGATTCGTGATGGGAAGCCGCTCTCGGTAGACGTTACGCTGCAGCAGAGCACGCAGTCGCAGGTCGAATCCGGTAATCTGAACTCCGCGATTGAAGGGGCCGAGTTGAGTAATACGCAGGTGGACGGGCAGAAAGGCGTGAAAGTCGAGAAGGTGAAACCGAATTCCGCCGCAGCGAAGATTGGCCTGAAACCTGATGACGTGATCCTCGGTGTGAACCAGCAACCGGTCGAAAATATCGGTGAATTGCGCAAGATTATCGACAGCAAGCCGCCGGTGCTGGCGCTGAATATTCGCCGCGGTGGCAGTGACCTGTATTTGTTGATTCAATAATCTGTTGGTTCATTAATGCTATTAATTCAATAGCCTGACCAGAAACATGACCGGATGATCACCACCCGGTCATGTTTTTTTCGCTTGTTTTGTGAGTTATTCCACAGTTCCTGTGTGATCCCCCAGTTTTTGTTCATTTGCACAATGTCTGGCGCTATACCCAGCGTTATGCTGGTGCGGTTGTCTCTATCCCTTGAGGTTGATATGGCGTCATACCACCTGAATGACAAACTGGCACAGGAGATTGTCGCACGTACCATGCAAATCATTGATAGTAATATCAATGTGATGGATGCACGTGGGCGAATTATTGGCAGTGGTGATCGCGAGCGTATTGGGGAATTGCATGAAGGTGCGCTATTGGTGCTGTCGCAAGGACGGGTGGTGGATATTGATGACGCAGTCGCGCGTCATTTACATGGCGTCCGGCCCGGTATCAACCTGCCGCTAAAAATCGACGGCGAAATCGTCGGTGTGATTGGTCTGACGGGTAACCCTGGGCAGTTACGCCATTACGGCGAACTGGTGTGCATGACGGCCGAGATGATGCTAGAACAGGCGCGATTGCTGCACATGCTGGCGCAGGACAGCCGCTTACGGGAAGAACTGGTACTGAACCTGATTCGTACGGATGACCTCTCGCCTGCGTTGATGGAGTGGGCGCAACGCCTTGGTATCGACCTGAATCAGCCGCGTGTGGCGGCCGTGGTTGAGGTGGATAGCGGCCAGTTAGGGGTGGACAGTGCCATGGCGGAGTTACAGCAATTGCAGACACTGCTGACGACGCCGGAGCGCAACAATCTGATCGCGATAGTCTCACTGACGGAAATGGTGGTGCTGAAGCCCGCGCTCAACAACCACAGCCGCTGGGATGCTGAAGAGCATCGACGTCGCGTCGATACGTTGTTGTCGCGTATGGAAGAAAGCAGCCGGTTACGGGTACGGGTGGCGTTGGGTAACTATTTTACTGGCCCCGGCAGTATTGCCCGTTCCTATCGAACCGCCCGCACCACCATGAGCGTCGGCAAACAACGTATGCCGACCCAGCGCAGTTACTTCTATCAGGATCTGATGCTGCCAGTGCTACTTGATAGCTTACGTGGTGGTTGGCAGGCCAACGAACTGGTTCGGCCGTTAGCCAGGCTGAAGGCGATGGACAGCAATGGTTTACTGCGCCGCACGCTGAACGCCTAGTTTCGCAACAACGTACAGCCGGGGGCAACGGCTAAGGCGCTATTTGTACATCGCAATACGCTGGAGTATCGCCTCAATCGGATATCTGAACTGACCGGGTTGGATTTGGGCAACTTTGACGATCGGCTATTGTTGTATATTGCTCTGCAACTGGATGAAGAGCAGTAAGCTGTACCCTCGCATACCATCACTAACGATGACAGGTGGCAGGCTACAGGCCTGCCGCTTACCTTAGATTCAAAAGCGCTGTTAAGCCCTCAATAATATAACCCGAGAGCATAAATTATCTCGAAACAGTATTTTTTCCCCTCCGCCTTATCCTCTATTGTCCCTCTCATAGATAACACTGGCCGCCGTGGTGCGGTCTGGCCGTTGTGCCGGTAGCAGGATAACCGTCAACGGGTCTCTGGGCTTTTTTGATCGCTCGCGCAAGCAACGGGCAGACTTTGAGGGGAATCATCATAATGTCAATGCGTCGTTTGGGATGGTCGCTGGCTACTGCCGCGTTGTTATTGTCGGGGGTAGCGTCGGCTGCTACGGAATTGTTGAATGTGTCTTATGACCCGACCCGTGAGTTTTATCAGCAATATAACGCAGCATTTATCAAACACTGGAAAGAGACCACCGGCGAAACGATTACCGTGAAAAATTCCCATGGCGGTTCAGGTAAGCAGGCGCGCTCGGTGATTGATGGCTTGCAGGCGGATGTTGTGACGTTGGCGCTGGCTGGTGACATTGATGCGCTTAATCTGAATCAGCCATTGATTGACCCGAAATGGCAGGCGCGTTTGCCGGATAACAGCACGCCTTATACCTCGACCATTGTCTTTTTGGTGCGCAAAGGTAACCCGAAACATATCAAAGACTGGGATGACCTGATTAAGCCGGATGTGCAGGTGATCACGCCGAACCCGAAAACCTCTGGTGGTGCTCGCTGGAACTTTCTGGCTGCCTGGGCCTATGCTAAACACTTGCCGGGCGGAACCGATGAAAGCGCGCAAAAATTCGTGACCGAACTCTATAAGCATGCGCCGGTGCTGGATACCGGTGCGCGTGGCGCGACCATCAGCTTTGTGCAGCGTCAGTTGGGTGATGTGCTGATTGCCTGGGAAAACGAGGCGTATTTGTCGCTCAAAGAGCAGGGTGGCGACCAACTGGAAATCGTCACGCCGTCCCTGTCCATTCTGGCGGAGCCGCCGGTGGCGGTAGTCGATAAAGTGGTGGATCGCAAAGGCACGCGCAAACAGGCAGAAGCCTACCTGAACTACCTCTACAGCGACGAAGGGCAGCGTATCATCGCGCAGAATTTTTACCGCCCACGCAATGCGAAAATTGCCGAGGAGTTTAAGTCCCAGTTTGCACCCGTGAAGCTGGTGACGATCGATGATGAATTTGGCGGCTGGAAAAATGCGCAGCCCAAGTTCTTCGATGATGGCGGGGTGTTCGACGCTATCTTCAAACAGATTAATAAATAAACGGTATCCTGACCGTCAAAACCGCCTCCATCGGGGCGGTTTTGCCATGTTGGTTGTCTGAGTCGGCAATCCGTGTTTTTTCATTGAAAGGCTTGTTATGTCGCGACGTATTTCACCGGTAATTCCCGGTTTTGGTCTGACTCTGGGCTTTAGCCTTACCTATCTGGGGCTGCTTGTCCTGATTCCGTTGGCCACTATGTTCTTGTATGCCAGTCAGTTGACGCTTACCCAGTTTTGGGAGCTTATCACCAGTCGTCATGTGCTGTTTTCTCTGAAATTATCCTTTGGTTCTGCACTGACGGCGGCCTTCGTCAACGGTATTCTGGGCACGCTGCTGGCCTGGGTGCTGGTGCGTTATACCTTTCCTGGCCGGAAAATTATCGACGCGATGATCGATATGCCGTTTGCCTTGCCTACTGCTGTCGCCGGGATTGCACTGACGTCACTGTATGCCCCACATGGTCTTATCGGTTCGCTGTTTCCGTTTCGCATTGCTTATACGGGGATTGGTATTACGCTGGCGCTTATCTTCGTCACCTTGCCGTTTGTGGTGCGTACCTTACAGCCGGTACTGGCAGATATTCCCAAAGAGGTGGAGGAAGCGTCTGCCTGCCTGGGCGCAAACCCGTGGCAGACCTTCCGACACGTTCTGTTACCGGCCATTTTACCGGCCTGGCTGACTGGTTTTGCGCTGGCATTCGCACGCGGTGTGGGGGAGTACGGATCGGTGGTATTTATTGCCGGGAATATTCCGTTTAAGACAGAAATTCTGCCGTTATTGATCGTCTCCAAACTGGACCAGTACGATTACAAAGGCGCGACCGGTATCGGTGTGTTCATGCTGGTGGTCTCTTTTATCATGCTGTTGCTGATTAACCTGTTGCAGCGGCGCATTCAACCCTCGTTATAGAAGTATAAAGGATGAGCATGGATCACAGTATTTCTGCGCCTGTGGCGGAGCGCCCGTCCACCGCTAAGCGTCCGACAACGTTTTATGTGCTGACGGCGTTGGCCTGGTTGGTATTTGTTCTGATTCTGGTCTTGCCGCTGGTGATGGTGATTACGCAAGGGCTGCATAACGGTATCAGTGCGTTCTGGAATGCGATTACCGAGCCGGATGCGGTTTCTGCGCTTAAGCTGACCCTGCTGGCAACGGTGATTTCGGTACCGCTGAACATGGTCTTCGGGCTGGCTATCGCCTGGTGTGTAACCAAGTTTGCGTTCCGGGGCAAATCGCTGTTGCTGGCGTTGCTGGATTTGCCCTTTTCCATATCGCCGGTCGTGACGGGTTTGATGTATGTGTTGCTGTTTGGTGCACAGAGCAAGCTATATCCATTCCTGACGGAGCATAATCTGGAAGTTGTGTATGCCGTTCCCGGCATTGTACTGGCCACGATTTTCGTCACCCTGCCGTATGTGGCGCGTGAATTGATCCCATTGATGGAGCAGCAGGGGAGTCAGGAAGAGGAAGCAGCCAGACTGCTGGGTGCCAATGGCTGGCAGATGTTTTGGCATATCACGTTGCCGAATGTGAAATGGGCGCTGATCTACGGAGTGGTGCTGTGCACTGCCCGCGCCATGGGGGAATTTGGCGCGGTTTCCGTGGTATCGGGCCATATTCGCGGTCTGACCAACACCTTGCCGTTGCATATCGAGATTCTTTATAACGAGTACAACATTGTTGCTGCATTCAGCGTGGCGATTTTGCTGCTGGCGATGTCGCTGGTAGTGCTGTTGCTGCGTCAGTGGAGTGAAGCGCATTTGTCGAAACAACAAGAGAAACAACAGGAGCTGGCCGGTAATGAGCATTGAAGTTCACAACGTTAACAAGCAGTTCGGTCAGTTCCGGGCCCTAAATCAGATCAATTTGTCGATTCAGAGTGGTGAGCTGGTGGCGCTATTAGGGCCATCGGGCTGCGGTAAAACTACGTTACTGCGTATTATTGCTGGTCTGGAAACGCCGGACAGCGGCAATATTGTGTTCCACGGTGAAGACGTATCGGGGCACGACGTGCGTGACCGTAATGTCGGTTTCGTCTTCCAGCATTATGCGCTGTTCCGTCATATGACGGTGTTTGACAATGTGGCGTTTGGTTTGCGTATGAAGCCGAAGGCGATACGTCCATCGAAGCGCGATATCGACACCAAAGTTCGCGAACTGCTCAATATGGTCCAACTCGAGTGGCTGGCGGATCGCTACCCGGAACAGCTATCCGGCGGGCAGCGCCAGCGCATTGCACTGGCTCGGGCGTTGATTGTGGAGCCGCGAATTTTGCTGCTGGATGAACCATTCGGGGCGCTTGATGCAAAAGTACGAAAGGAACTGCGCCGTTGGTTATCGCGCCTGCATGAAGACATCAACCTGACATCGGTATTTGTGACCCATGACCAGGAAGAAGCGATGGAAGTGGCTGACCGTATCGTACTGATGAACAAAGGCGTGATTGAACAGATTGGCACGCCTGATGAGGTGTATAACCGTCCGGCTACCGAGTTTGTTTATAATTTCCTCGGGGACAGCAACCGGTTGAAGCTCGCAGGTCATGACAAGGTGATTCAGTTCCGTCCGCATGAAGTGGCGTTGTCAAAACAGACGCAGGCTGATTTCCAGCCGGTGGTGGTGAAAGACATTCGCCCGTTGGGGGCGTTGACGCGTCTGGTTCTGAAGGTGGATGGCAATAATGAACTGATTGAAGCGGAAGTAGCGCATGATGACGCGGTGTTGACCGATTTACACCGTGGCGATGTCGTACAGTTCAAGCCGAAGCGTTATAACTATGACTGGGAAATTTGAGTATAAAAAACGCCCGTCAGGGCGTTTTTTTAGAGATGTGAGTCAATTAACGGTAGTCTTCATTGGTCACTACGGAGTAGCGGCCGCTGCCCAGCAGCATAATGACCAGGCTGCACAGGAAATAAAACGCTTCCCCTTCCAATCCCCACGCCCCCACATTGGTGACGGTAAACAATTTACCCAGCGTGACCAGCAGCGTTGCGACCAACAGGTTAAATGCAACCACAGCGGCAGAAAGGCGAGTTAATACGCCGAGAATAATCAGGATCGGAGCCAGTACTTCGCCGATATAGGCGCCGTAGGCAATAAAGCCCGGCAGACCATGCTGTGCCAGCATACCTGAGATCCAACCTACGCCATTTTGGATTTTGGCAACGCCGTGGAATAGCAACAGAATGCCGACGGTCAAACGCAACAACAGTTTGCCGCCATCAGGATGGTTGGTTAAACCGGTAAAAAATTTATTGGCTTTCGCTATCATCGTCTTACCCTTAATTAGGAATAGGTTTTATTACGTCACCTAGTGTCATCTTTTGGTGGCAGAATAAAAAACCAATACATTTGACGCTCCTTATCAAAAATTTTGCCCGATAATCCGCGCAGGCTGTAACGGGTGGAGCGCCTTTGAATGAGTAAAGGGGAATATTGGTTGATTGTGGGGATGATTTTTAGTCGGGAGACAGAGGATGTTGAGGGATATAAGAAACAGGGATAAACGCAGAGAGTAAGATCGCATAACTTCGCTCGACTCGAACCTGAACGCAGGTTCTCACCTGCACAACATCGTGTGCGTATGAAGCATTAGTGTGAATAAATGGGGAAGGTGATACATTTAGCGGTGGTGGGTCGTGCAGGATGACTCGGCCAGTGGCCTCGCCCTTCGGGCCAGCGCGATGCGCTGTTGTCTCGCTTTGCTCGACTCGAGCCTGAACGCAGGTTCTCACCTGCACAACATCGTGTGCATATGAAGCATCAGAGTGAATAATTGTGGAAGGTGATGCATTTAGCGGTGGTGGGTCGTGCAGGATTCGAACCTGCGACCAATTGATTAAAAGTCAACTGCTCTACCGACTGAGCTAACGACCCGCAGAAGTGGTGGGTGATGACGGGATCGAACCGCCGACCCCCTCCTTGTAAGGGAGGTGCTCTCCCAGCTGAGCTAATCACCCACTTCTGTACTTCATCGTAAGAAGACAGCTGGTATGAGATTGGTGGGTGATGACGGGATCGAACCGCCGACCCCCTCCTTGTAAGGGAGGTGCTCTCCCAGCTGAGCTAATCACCCAATCTCAAATCTTCTTACTTTACACAGCGCGGCACTCTAATGAGTGGTGGGTGATGACGGGATCGAACCGCCGACCCCCTCCTTGTAAGGGAGGTGCTCTCCCAGCTGAGCTAATCACCCCCGCTGTGTGGAGTCGCATTATAGGGATAGTTGACTATGAGTCAACGCTTTTTAAAACGAAAATGGTCGTTCGTTGTAAAATTAGTCGATATGTCGTATTTCTGGGCGTTATCGTTGAATCCCTGCGCATTTTAGCGCGAAGAGACTGGCCTCGACGCGGTTATGGCGTTGAGGAATCGAGGGGGAGTGATAGAATATTGCCCACTTTAAGCAGGCTGTGTCTCGCGCTGACAGCGCGCACCCTTGATGGCGGGGCGCAGTCCGGAATCCTGGTTGGTGTTAACCGACCGTTGCTGTCTAATTAAGGCCGTAATCCCAATGAAAATCAAAACCCGCTTTGCGCCCAGCCCGACTGGTTATCTTCATGTTGGCGGTGCCCGTACCGCACTGTATTCCTGGTTGTTTGCCCGTCATCATGGCGGCGAATTTGTTTTGCGTATTGAAGATACCGATCTGGAGCGTTCGACCAAAGAGGCGATTGACGCCATTATGGATGGCATGAACTGGTTGAATCTGGACTGGGATGAAGGCCCGTACTATCAGACCAAGCGTTTTGATCGCTATAACGCGGTCATCGATCAAATGCTGGAAAACGGTACGGCTTACAAATGCTACTGCTCTAAAGAACGTCTGGAAACGCTGCGTGAACAGCAGATGGCTAACGGTGATAAGCCGCGCTATGACGGCTGCTGCCGTGATTCTCATGAACACCATGCTGATGATGAACCGCATGTGGTGCGTTTTCGTAACCCCCAGGATGGTTCGGTGATCTTCGATGACCGTATTCGCGGGCCGATTGAATTCAGCAACCTTGAGCTCGATGATCTGATCATCCGCCGTACCGACGGTTCACCGACTTATAACTTCTGTGTGGTTATCGACGACTGGGATATGGGGATCACCCACGTTATTCGTGGTGAAGACCATATCAATAATACGCCGCGTCAGATCAATATCCTCAAAGCGCTGGGTGCACCTGTGCCGGAATACGCGCACGTTTCCATGATTTTGGGCGACGACGGTAAGAAGCTGTCCAAGCGCCACGGTGCCGTCGGTGTGATGCAATACCGTGATGATGGCTATCTGCCGGAAGCATTGCTCAACTATCTGGTGCGGTTGGGATGGGCTCACGGCGATCAGGAAATTTTCTCTATTGATGAGATGAAGCAGTTGTTCTCACTGGATGCTGTCAGTAAATCCGCCAGTGCATTTAATACAGAAAAGCTGCAGTGGCTGAATCACCACTATATTAACCATCTGCCGCCGGAATACGTGGCGACCCATCTGTCGTGGCATATCGAGCAGGCCGGTATTGATACCCGTACTGGTCCTCAGTTAAGCGAACTGGTGACATTGCTGGGTGAGCGCTGCAAGACGCTGAAAGAAATTGCCGAGTCCTGTCGCTACTTCTATGAAGAGTTTGCTGAGTTCGATGCTGATGCCGCGAAGAAACACTTGCGTCCGGTAGCGCGTCAGCCGCTGGAATTGGTTCGCAGCAAGCTGGCTGCCATCACTGACTGGACACCAGAAACTATTCACCATGCTATTCAGGGCACAGCCGACGAATTGCAGCAGGGGATGGGGAAAGTAGGGATGCCGTTGCGTGTAGCGGTAACCGGCGCGGGCCAGTCTCCGGGCGTGGATGTGACGGTGCATGCTATCGGTCAGTCACGTACACTGGCGCGTATCGAGCGGGCACTGGCGTTTATCAGTGAGCGCGAGGCTCAGCAATAATCGTCTATTGTCGAGATAGTGATTCTTCAAAACCCTGGCTTGCCAGGGTTTTTTTTACGTCCAGTATCCACTCTTGCAATCGCCATCATTTTGAAAATGAAGGCGATTGATTACCGTGACGCAGCCGGAATATCAGGCATTGAGTGCCTGATTCAGGTCGTCCAGTAAATCTTCTATTGCTTCGATGCCGACTGACAGGCGAATCATTTCCGGTTTAACGCCGGCCTTAGCCTGTTCTTCTGGTGTCATCTGGCGATGAGTGGTCGATGCCGGGTGGCAAGCTAACGATTTGGCATCACCAATATTGACCAGACGTTTAAAAATTTTCAGGGCGTCATAGAAGCGTACACCCGCGTCGTAACCGTCTTTGAGGCCGAACGACAGAATGGCAGACGGGGTACCTTTCATGTATTTCTGTGCCAGCGCGTAATGCGGGTGATTCGGCAGGCCAGCATAGCTGACCCAGGCTACGCTGGGGTGCGATTGCAGGTATTCCGCCACTTTTTTGGCATTTTCCACATGTCGCTCCATGCGCAGCGACAGTGTTTCCAACCCCTGCAGTAATAAGAAGGCATTCATGGGGGCGAGCGCTGAACCGGTGTTGCGCAGTGGAACGGTGCGGGCGCGGGCAATAAAAGCGGCTGGGCCGAATGTCTCGGTATAGACCACGCCATGATAGGCCGCTTCAGGGAGATTCAGACCCGGGTATTTTTCAGGGTATTGCGACCAGGGGAATGTACCGGCATCCACAATGACACCGCCAAGTGAGTTACCGTGACCGCCAACGTATTTCGTGATCGAATGCACGACGATGTCTGCACCGAAGGCAATCGGTTTGCACAGTACTGGCGAGGCAACGGTGTTATCCACGACCAGCGGTACGCCATGCTGGTGGGCAACTTGTGCCAGCGCTTCAATATCGACAATATTGCCCGCCGGATTGCCGATACTTTCGCAGTAGACCAACCGGGTTTTATCATCAATCAGTTTTGCGATAGCTTCCGGCGAGTCATCCGCTGCAAAACGGACCTCCACCCCAAAGCTTGGTAGCATGTGAGCAAACAGGGTATAGGTGCCGCCATATAACTGTGGGGTCGACACGATATTGTCACCCTGACGGGTCAGCGTTTGAATCGCATAAGTAATGGCGGCACTACCGGCAGAAACCACCAGCGCCGCAATGCCACCTTCCAATGCAGCCAGGCGTTGTTCCAGCACATCATTGGTGGGATTCATAATCCGCGTATAGATATTACCTGGGACGGCAAGGTTGAACAGATCCGCGCCGTGCTGCGCATTCTCGAATTCAAAGGCGACATTTTGGTAAATCGGCACGGCCACGGCCTTGGTGACGGGGTCGGAGGTAAAACCATGGTGTAGCGCGAGTGTGGCATCTTTCATGTCTGGAAAACTCCGGTAGATGAAATAATGACGCATTGTTAAGGGTTTTGTGAAAAGTAAGAAAAACTTTTTTGTCATAAGCTAATAGCAAACGCGCTTGATTTGCGGCGTTTTTTGCCTTTGGGATAAAACGTGCGTTGTTGTATGACACCTGGCGTTCTGCGTTGACGGCTTTTTCAGCGGTTGATCGGATAAATGGATTTTGGCGTTGACAGGGGTAGGGGCGTTGCATATCATGCGACCCGTTCACACGATACCGTGTCGATACGGGGCTATAGCTCAGCTGGGAGAGCGCTTGCATGGCATGCAAGAGGTCAGCGGTTCGATCCCGCTTAGCTCCACCAAACCTTCATCCCAAAAGGTCTGGTTATCGATAGTATCATCAGGTGTGGGGCTATAGCTCAGCTGGGAGAGCGCTTGCATGGCATGCAAGAGGTCAGCGGTTCGATCCCGCTTAGCTCCACCATATTTCTTCGCAGTACTTCCCTTATTACTTCCTTTTGTTTCCTTACGATTCAATCAATTTTTGCTTTTCTGCTTCTGCCAGATGATGCGTCATTGCCTCTGACCAGCAAAGGCAATGACGAACTCGCTATTGGACGTTTTCTGGTAAACGGGGCGTCCAGTCGATGGGCGAATCCCCTTGTTGCTCCAGCAACTGATTGGTTTTCGAGAAATGATGGCATCCTAAAAAACCACGATGCGCGGATAACGGCGACGGATGCGGTGCTTTCAGAACATGGTGCCGTTGTGTATCAATAATGCTGCCTTTCTTCTGCGCATGAGACCCCCACAACAGAAATACGATCCCTTCCCGGTGTGCGTTCAGATTCTCTATCACTTTGTCGGTGAACGTTTCCCAACCCAGATTCGCGTGTGAATGTGCTTTACCTGCTTCCACCGTCAGTACGGTATTCAGCAGCATCACGCCTTGCTGCGCCCAGCTTTGTAAAAAGCCGTGGGAGGGTATTTCAAATCCAGAAATATCGTTAGCCAGCTCTTTGTAGATATTGACTAAAGAGGGCGGAGCCGGCACGCCCGGGCGCACTGAAAACGATAACCCATGCGCCTGATTCGGACCGTGGTACGGGTCCTGCCCCAGAATCACGACTTTGACGTCGTGAAACTCAGTAAAGCGAAAGGCGTTAAAGACATCTTTTTGTGGCGGATAGATAACCTTGCCTGCCGCACGTTCCTGATGGACAAACGACAAGGTGTTAACAAAGTAAGGCTGTTCTTTCTCTTGGGCCAGCACATCGTGCCAGGTCAGGGAGGTGGTCATGGCAAGGCTCTTTGCTCAATCGGGTAAATGGCGACAACCTGGGTGTGCAGGTTCAGCCTGATTCATCAATCCAGGTGACTAAGATTACCGTCAAACGCGGCAGAGGGAAAATTATTCGCTACCTTTTATTGCTGGCAAATGGTGGATTGCGAATTTTTTTTAAAATTTACAAAAATAATTGCATCGTGAGATTTGATGGAAATTGATATAAAACAATTAATTATGCGCAGGCCTTCAGTTGGTGGGTGGTTAAAATTGACCTGCATCAAAGAGCGAGAGGGGAAGGGCTGGTATACAGAGAGTCAGATTCGATTGGTTTTGCGCTGGCGTTAACGTTGCTGGCAGTTTGTTATCAATCGTGGATTTTGTATTCGGTTCAATAGACGCCGCTTAACGGAGGCAATAATGGTTACAGGTATTCAAATCACCAAAGCAAATAACAATGCCCTGGTTAACTCTTTCTGGCTGCTGGATGAAGAGAAATCTCAGGCGCGTTGTGTCTGTGCCAAATCGGAGTTTAACGAAGATCAAATCGTGGCTATCAGCGATCTGGGGCAGTTCGAATATCGCGAAGTACCGCTGGAAATCAAACCGGAAGTGCGCGTTGAGGGGGGCCAGCATCTGAACGTGAACGTATTGCGTCGTGAAACACTGGAAGATGCAGTGAAGAACCCGGAAAAATACCCGCAGTTGACCATTCGTGTGTCGGGTTATGCCGTTCGTTTCAACTCGCTGACGCCTGAACAACAGCGTGATGTCATCGCCCGTACCTTTACTGAAAGCCTGTAAGTACGTCGACAAAACAGAGAGTCAGGCGAAGAACGATAGCTTCACCTGAACATACGTTATACAAGCCATCGTTATACAAACCATGCCGGTCATACAATGTGCCCGGCATGTTTTTTTATGGGGCGGGATTAGCAGGTATCAATAGCCTGACGCTGATTTTCAGTTGTCCCTAAAAACACAGGGAGCCATTTGGCTCCCTGTGTGGTTTAACGGTCAACACACTTGCTTTAGGTATTATCCGCGGGTTTTTCTTTCGGTTGTTCCGCTGACGCTTTGGCGCTGGGCTGACGACGTTTACCGATATTTTTGCTATCGCGGTGGCGCACCTTGACCTTCGCCTTCTGCTTTTCTTTCTCTTTTTCTTTCTGCTCTTTGCGCTTAGCCAGCACTTTCTTCGATGGCTTACCAGTAGATTTGGGGCTTGGCGCACGGGTACTCGGGCGTAATTCATCAATGACACGCGCTTTCAATGGCTCGTTCAGATAACGACCAATTTTATCGAGCAGCAGATAGTCATGTGCCTCGACCAGCGAGATAGCGCAGCCTTTACGACCCGCTCGTCCGGTACGGCCAATGCGATGCAGATAAACGTCAGACGTGCGGGGTAAATCGAAGTTGAACACGTGGCTGACATCCTGAATATCCAGACCGCGTGCGGCGACATCTGTAGCAACCAGCACTTTCACACGGCCTTCACTTAATCGTTTGATGGCTTCATTGCGTTTGGCCTGCACCATTTCTCCTTCCAGGTAACAGGACTCGATGCCAGCAGATCGCAACCAGTCTACCAGTTCATGCACTCGCTCACGTTTGCGCACAAATACGATGGAACGCGTGACATCCGGTTGTTTGAGCAGGTTGCTGAGTAGCGCGGTCTTGTGCTGAATGTCGTCGGCACGGTAATACCATTGCAGGATTTTTTTACGCTCACGCCGCGACGGTTCGGCTTCCACTTCTATAGGGTCGTTTAGCAGTCGCTCGGCAAAATCCTGAATAGCATCCCCTTCAAGCGTTGCAGAGAACAACATGGTCTGCTTACGCCAGCGAGTTTCACCGGCAATATGCTCGATGTCCTGCGCAAACCCCATGTCCAGCATGCGGTCTGCTTCATCCAGAATCAGGGTTTCTACTGCACGACAGTCAAAATTCTCTTCTTTGATGTATTGCAATAAACGACCCGTCGTGGCGACAACCACATCCTGATTTTCGCTAAACACCTCGGCGTGGTTCATATAAGCCACCCCGCCGGTGATGGTCGCAATGTCCAGATGAGTATGAGCCGCCAATGCCCGAGCCTGATCGGCCACCTGCATCGCCAGTTCCCGGGTCGGTGTCAGGATCAGGATCCGCGGCGGGCCGGATTTTTTACGCGGAAAATCCAGCAGGTGTTGTAAAACCGGTAGCAGATAGGCTGCGGTTTTGCCGGTTCCGGTCGGTGCGGAGCCCAGTACATCACGCCCTTCCATCGCCGGAGGAATTGCCTCGGCCTGAATGGCGGTCGGACGGCTGAAGCCCATGTCGCGCAAGGCGTCAAGCAGGCTGTCATCAAGATCAAACTCGGAAAAATTGGTCGCAGTCATGGTCTACCTCTGTTCGGGGCGCTGATTATAGACGCATTGGCGGGGTTGTTCATCTGTTTAAGCGGCATTCGCCACTTTTCCCGGGCGGGCGTTTCTCCTATGCTAACCGCGGTTTGACAACAATACGGCATAAACACGGCATAGCAATGACCTTCCAGCAGCATACACCGGCTCCGCGCGCCGGAGGATTTACTTTTAAACAGTTTTTTGTCGCGCATGACCGTTGCGCGATGAAAGTGGGAACCGATGGCGTGTTGCTGGGCGCATGGACACCACTGCATCGGGAAACGCGGATACTCGACATCGGCTGTGGTTCCGGTCTGGTGGCCTTAATGCTGGCGCAACGCAGTGGTGGGCAGGTGCCTATAGACGGTGTAGAACTGGATGCCGCCGCCAGTGCGCAGGCGGCAGACAATGTGGCATTGTCACCCTGGGCTAATGCTATACGAATTTATCAGGCCGATATTCTGGCCTACGCTCGGGATACAGCGTCGCGTTACTCGTTGATCGTGAGTAATCCGCCCTATTTTCCCCCCGGTGTGGATTGCGCATCGACCCAGCGTGCACAGGCGCGTTATACCACCACGTTGACGCATGACGCGTTATTGGATTGCGCCAGTCGGCTACTGGCGCCTGAGGGGCGATTTTGTGTCGTGTTGCCGGT
The DNA here is from genome assembly GCF_019464615.1 of Dickeya ananatis. Taxonomy (NCBI): domain Bacteria; kingdom Pseudomonadati; phylum Pseudomonadota; class Gammaproteobacteria; order Enterobacterales; family Pectobacteriaceae; genus Dickeya; species Dickeya ananatis. The sequence goes on from NZ_CP040816.1 coordinate 680,461, forward strand.
AAATGGGGCGGAAGATTTCTTAACGCTGGCACAACAGTTGGCATGGCGTGCTGATATCCGCGTCGATGTGGCGGACAGTGCGAGTCGGCCGGTCAATCGGGTGCTGCTGTCACTGCGGCGTGGAGGCGAGTCGGAGATAAGCGCGATAGCAGTGAATCGAACGTCGTTAATCATTCGTGATGACGACCGCCAATATTCGTCGTCTTTTCAGGCCTTGACGCGGGATTTTTATTTGTCGATGTGAAAAGGGATGCTGGAAGGGAAACGCTCTCCTGAGTAGCCCGTTTGTTGCCCGGTAGGTGAAGGGAGTCTGCCGGGGGAGACCCGGCAGAGGCACTGAGTTATGCATTAAGGATGAAGTATCGTGGGGTGTGGGTTTGGCGAACGTTCTGGATAATCGAGCGTGTAGTGCAACCCCCGGCTCTCTTTACGCTCCAGCGCACAGCGCACAATCAATTCCGCGACCTGAACCAGATTGCGTAGTTCTAACAGATTGTTAGAGAGACGGAAGTGGGCGTAATACTCACTGATTTCCTGCTGTAGCAGCGTGATACGCCGCAGTGCACGCTCCAGTCTTTTGGTGGTGCGCACAATGCCGACATAATCCCACATAAATAGCCGCAGCTCGTGCCAATTATGTTGAATCACGACCCTTTCATCCGAGTTTTCTACCTGGCTTTCATCCCAGCGAGGCAGCGATTCCACCAGTGTTTTTTCGGGTAAGTGCTGCAAAATGTCTTCGGCGGCAGACCAGCCATATACCAGACATTCCAGCAGTGAGTTCGAGGCCATACGGTTCGCACCATGCAACCCGGTATAGCTGACTTCGCCAATGGCATACAGGCCGTCCAGATCGGTACGCCCTTGCTGGTCAACCACGACGCCGCCACAGGTATAATGCGCTGCTGGAACAACAGGAATAGGTTCCCGGGTTAGATCAATGCCCAGTGACAGTAACTTTTCGTAGATAGTTGGGAAGTGCTGCGTGATAAAGTCCGCGGGTTTATGACTGATATCCAGATACATGCAGTCTACGCCCAGACGTTTCATTTCATGATCGATAGCCCGGGCGACAATATCACGAGGTGCCAGTTCTGCCCGTTTGTCAAAATCGGGCATGAAGCGGCTGCCATCTGGCCGGGTTAACCAGGCACCTTCACCCCGCAGCGCTTCGGTCAGCAAAAAATTGCGGGCCTGTGGGTGATACAAACACGTCGGGTGGAACTGGTTAAACTCCATATTGGCTACCCGACAGCCCGCCCGCCAGGCCATAGCGATACCGTCCCCGGAGGAAATATCAGGGTTGGTGGTGTACTGGTAAACTTTGGCGGCACCGCCGGTGGCGAGCACCACGGCTTTGGCGCGGCAGGATTCAACGTGCTCTTTTTCGCGGCTCCACAAATAAGCGCCGACAACCCGTTTGTGGCCCGGCAAGCCGAGTTTGCTGGAGGTGATCAAATCCACCGCATTGCAACGTTCCAGCAAGACAATATTGGGGTGTTGTTTCGCCTGGCTCACCAGCGTGGTTTCTACCGCTTTGCCTGTGGCGTCTGCCGCATGCAGGATACGGCGATGGCTATGGCCGCCTTCGCGTGTCAGGTGGTAGCGTGCTTCGCCATGCGGTGCGGGTTCGGTGTCGAATAACACGCCTTGATCGATAAGCCACTGCACGCAATGACGCGCGTTACGGGCAATAAACGAGACCGCTTCCCTGTCGCATAAACCGTCGCCAGCAATCAGGGTATCGTTGATATGGGCATCAATGCTGTCGGTTTCATCAAAGACGGCGGCTATCCCGCCTTGTGCATAGAACGTAGCGCTTTCGCTAAGCGGGCCTTTACTCAGCACCATGACACGTGCATGGGGCGCCAGACGTAGCGCCAGTGATAATCCAGCGGCTCCGCTGCCGATAATCAGCACATCACAGTGGTAGTCTGTAACTGAAGACATCATGATCGTTGTTTAATTTATAAAACGGTATTTTTGAATCTAGCACAATATTTATCTTAAATGCACGCATGTGTTTAGTGTATTAAACATTGTGGGTGTAAAAAGGTGGAACGGGGTGCCAGCAACGGGCTTTTGACGTATGATTTGCCCATTGGTTGGGGAACGTCATGAGAATAAAACCCCACAGAGCAGCACGGTGACACGCAGCAGGTATCCGACAGGATGCAAAAAAAGCGTCGTGTAGTGGAACTTTATGACATTAAAAGACTCCAAGCCGATGCTTGCTCGATTTCAGATATATGGCTGGCAGTACATGACTTAGGCGTGGCGACACGGTTTTGGGGAGACATGATCTCGGATGAGCGAGCAGTTAGCGGATCAGGTGCTGGTTGAGCGGGTCCAGAAAGGCGACAGAAAAGCGTTTAATTTACTGGTCGTTCGTTATCAGCATAAAGTGGCGAGTCTGGTATCGCGTTACGTTCCCTCTGGGGATGTACCCGATGTAGTGCAGGAGTCGTTTATCAAAGCCTATCGCGCGCTGGAGTCGTTTCGTGGCGAGAGTGCCTTTTACACCTGGTTGTACCGCATTGCCGTGAACACGGCGAAGAATTATCTGGTGGCTCAGGGGCGACGTCCTCCCTCCAGCGATGTGGATGCGAACGACGCTGAAAATTACGAAAGTGCCAGCGCGTTGAAAGAAATATCGAACCCTGAGAATTTAATGTTGTCTGAAGAGTTACGACGGATCGTTTTCCATACTATCGAGTCATTGCCCGAAGATTTACGTCTGGCAATTACGTTGCGTGAACTGGATGGGCTGAGTTATGAGGAGATCGCCGACATCATGGATTGCCCGGTCGGTACAGTTCGCTCGCGCATATTCCGCGCACGGGAAGCGATTGATAATAAAGTGCAACCGCTTATTCAGCGTTAGCTTGTTCTTAACGTTACTCATGACGGGTTTGACAAGGTAAGGTGAAGTTATGCAGAAAGAAAAACTTTCCGCTTTAATGGATGGTGAGGCAGTGGATAATGCGCTGCTGGGTGCCTTGTCCAAAGACGATGCATTGCAGCAAAGCTGGCAGCGTTACCATCTGGTACGTGACACGTTACGAGGGGATATCAGTGAAACGCTGATGCAGGTTGATATCGCTTCGCGTGTGGCTGCCGCCCTCGAACAGGAACCGGTTCCGTTTAAAACGAAAACCGAGCCGGAATCTCAGCCGCATCCTCAGTCCTGGCAGGCGTTGCCGTTCTGGCACAAAGTCCGTCCACTCGCCAGTCATCTGACACAAATTGGTGTGGCCGCGTGCGTTTCGCTGGCAGTGATTGTTGGTGTTCAGCACTACCAGCAAAGCAACGTCGTTAGCGATACTATGGCGGAAAACACGCCGGTATTGAGCACGTTACCGGTGATGGGGGGCTCCGCTTCTCCAGTGAGTCTGAGCGTGCCTGCGGAAAATAGCGTAGCGCATGCCGGACAGCGTCAGATGCAGGCACAGCATGAGCGTATTAATGCGCTGCTGCAGGATTACGAACTGCAGCGCCGTGTGCATTCTGATCAGCTCCAGTTGCAGCAGCAAGGGAGCCAGCAACAGGCCGCCGTACAGGTGCCTGGTACTCAGTCATTAGGAATTCAGCCGCAGTAATGAAGCGCTTCTGGTTTGCCGCATGTGTATTGCTGGGCAGCCTGTCTTATTCCTCCCTCGCCCCGGCAAGTGATTCCGGGGCGTTGTTGCAGCAGATGAGCAGCGCCAGCCGATCATTAAATTACGAAATTTACTACATCAATGTTTCCCGTCAGGGCATTGAGTCATTGCGCTACCGGCATTCGGTACAAAATGGCGAAACGCTGGCTGAACTTATTCATCTGGATGGTCCGAAGCGCGAAGTGATTCAGCGTGGTGGCGATATTAGCTATTTCGAAGCGGATGCCGAACCTTTCACGTTATCTGGCGATCACATCGTCGATTCGTTGCCGGCACTGATTTTCGCCAACATTGAGCGTTTGTCTGCTTATTACGACTTTATTCCTACCGGTCGTATCCGTCTGGCTGATCGCCAGGGTGATGTCGTGAGGATCGTCTCGCGGGATGGCACGCGTTTCAGTTATATCGTCTGTCTTGATGCGGAGTCTCGCCTGCCATTGCGGGTCGATCTGCTCGATCAGAATGGCGAGTTGCTAGAGCAGTTCCGGGCGATTTCTGTCACGGTGGATAAAAATGTGCAGCTAGCCATGAAACCGCTCGATAAAGTCAGTCAGCCGCCGTCTCTCAGTATTTCTACGACGTCTGTTGCCGATTTTAACTGGACGCCGGAGTGGCTGCCGGTTGGTGTTGAAGAAGTGTCGCGCAGTCAGCGTCCTCTACCGGGGGTGACTGGTCTGACAGAATCGCGTCTTTATAGTGATGGTTTGTTCAGCTTTTCCGTTAATATCAGTCCGGTAGGGGAAAACCATCCTGACCAGAATGCCTCGTTGGGGCGCAGAACTATCCATACCGAAGTACGGAATAACCGTGAGATCACGGTGATTGGTGAGTTGCCGTTGGCAACCGCCAAACGTATTGCGGATAACGTGCTCTTCAAGGCGCAGCCATGATTAAAGAATGGGCGACGGTGGTATCGTGGCAGTCGGGTATCGCCGTGTTGCATTGCGAACAACGCTCCGGGTGTCAGAGTTGCCAGTCCCATACATCATGTGGCACCGGCTTACTGAATCAGATTGGTGGTGCACCAACACACCAACTGAGCGTTGCGTATTCGCAGCCTTTGTCACCCGGTCAACGGGTGGAAATCGGTCTGGCGGAGTCCAGCCTGCTGCGATCGGCAATGCTGGTTTATCTGCTGCCGTTGCTGGGGCTGATGCTGGGGGCCACGCTGATGCAATACTGGCTGGAGAACGAACCGGCAACAGTCATCGGCGCCTTTGTCGGCGTGGCGGTGAGTTTCGCTCTGGTAAAGCGTTTATCTGCGAAAATTAGCAATAATCAGCGTTATCAGCCGGTGATTCTGCAGGTTTCTTTGCCTGAAAATCTACTGCGAACCGATATGACGCCGGAACGTTGAAACGCAGGCGGCCAGCAGGGTAGCAGGCTGGTGGCCGGTTTGCTTTTTTCCCTTTAATGACTTTTTACCTCTGCTTTCATCTTCTCATCCATAACCTTGCCATAATCAAGAAATTGATTCGATGCGCCATGACTAGGTTTTCCTCCGTATGGCATGTAGAATGCTGCGATTCAGGTATATGACAGTAGCTATGGCTGTCATCACATTGCGCATGCCGTTCGGCAAGAATTTCAGAAATACCAAGGTAGAAAAACTTTTATAATGAAGCATATACGAAATTTCTCCATTATTGCTCACATCGACCACGGTAAGTCGACGCTCTCTGATCGCATCATCCAAATTTGTGGTGGCTTGTCCGAACGTGAAATGGAGGCGCAAGTGCTGGACTCCATGGATCTGGAGCGTGAGCGTGGTATTACCATCAAAGCTCAGAGTGTGACGCTGGATTACAAGGCTTCCGACGGCCAGACTTATCAGCTCAACTTTATCGATACCCCCGGACATGTCGACTTCTCCTATGAGGTTTCCCGCTCACTGGCAGCCTGTGAAGGCGCATTGCTGGTCGTGGACGCCGGGCAAGGGGTTGAAGCGCAAACGTTGGCTAACTGCTATACCGCGATCGAAATGGATCTGGAAGTGGTGCCTGTGCTGAACAAGATTGACCTGCCGGCGGCAGATCCTGATCGCGTCAGCCAGGAAATCGAAGATATCGTGGGTATCGATGCGACCGATGCGGTGCGCTGTTCTGCCAAAACCGGCGTCGGTGTGCCGGATGTGCTGGAACGTCTGGTGCGTGATATTCCGCCGCCGGAAGGCGACCCGGAAGCGCCGTTGCAGGCACTGATTATCGACTCCTGGTTTGATAACTATCTGGGAGTGGTATCGCTGATCCGTATTAAAAACGGTACGTTGCGTAAAGGCGATAAAATCAAAGTCATGAGCACCGGCCAGGTGTATAACGCTGAGCGTTTAGGGATTTTCACCCCTAAACAGGTGGACCGCGATGCCTTGCAGTGCGGTGAAGTTGGCTGGCTGGTCTGTGCCATCAAAGATATTTTGGGTGCACCGGTGGGCGATACCCTGACGCTGGCGCGTAAGCCTGCTGACACACCACTGCCGGGCTTTAAAAAGGTCAAACCGCAGGTCTATGCCGGTTTGTTCCCGGTCAGTTCCGACGATTATGAAGCGTTCCGTGATGCATTGGGTAAACTCAGCCTGAATGACGCGTCGTTGTTCTACGAGCCGGAAAGTTCTACCGCGCTGGGCTTTGGTTTCCGTTGTGGTTTCCTGGGGCTTTTGCACATGGAAATCATTCAGGAACGTCTGGAGCGTGAATACGATCTTGACCTGATCACTACGGCACCGACGGTGGTGTACGAAGTGAAAACCACCAGCAACGAGGTTATCTATGTCGACAGTCCGTCCAAACTGCCGCCAGTCAATAACATCGAAGAACTGCGCGAGCCGATAGCCGAGTGTCATATGCTGTTGCCGCAGGAATATCTGGGTAATGTGATCACCCTTTGCGTGGAAAAACGCGGCGTGCAGACCAATATGGTCTACCACGGCAATCAGGTGGCACTGACCTATGAAATTCCGATGGCAGAAGTAGTACTCGATTTCTTTGATCGCCTCAAGTCCACCTCACGTGGTTATGCATCGCTGGATTACGGTTTCAAACATTTTCAGGCATCAGACATGGTACGTGTGGATGTGTTGATCAACGGCGAACGTGTGGATGCGCTGGCGCTGATCACCCACCGTGATAATTCGATGTATCGCGGTCGTGAGCTGGTGGAAAAAATGAAAGATTTGATTCCACGCCAACAGTTCGACATCGCGATTCAGGCGGCGATCGGCAACCATATTATTGCCCGTTCCACCGTCAAACAGCTACGCAAGAACGTTCTGGCGAAATGTTACGGCGGCGACGTCAGCCGTAAGAAGAAACTGCTGCAGAAACAGAAGGAAGGGAAGAAACGCATGAAGCAGGTAGGGAATGTCGAGCTGCCGCAGGAAGCGTTTTTGGCCATTCTGCATGTTGGAAAAGAAAGCAAATAACCCTGAGGAGTTGGCATGGCCAATATGTTTGCCCTGATTTTGGCATTGGCAACGCTGGTGACCGGCGTTGTCTGGTGTCTGGAGCGGTTCAAATGGGCGCCGGCTCGGCGTGCCAAGATTTCTGCATTGAGCCAGCAGGTTGGTGGTGCTCTCGACGAGAAAGCGCTGGCGAGCAGCATCAAACAGCCGGGGTGGGTAGAAACGTTCGCGTCAGTCTTTCCTGTACTGGCGTTGGTGTTTGTCGTGCGTTCATTCATCTTCGAACCGTTTCAGATCCCTTCCGGTTCGATGATGCCAACGTTACTGATCGGGGATTTCATTCTGGTCGAAAAATTTGCTTACGGTCTCAAGGATCCGATAACGCAAACGACGTTGATTGAAACCGGGCATCCGAAGCGTGGCGATATCGCGGTCTTTAAATACCCGGAAAATCCGCGTCTGGATTACATCAAACGTGTGGTGGGGTTACCGGGTGATCGTGTGAGTTATGACCCTATCGCCAAGCAGGTTACCATCCAGCCGGGATGTGGCGATAAGTCGAGCTGTACCAGTGCGTTACCGGTGACCTATAGCAACGTTGAACCCAGCGATTTTGTACAGACGTTTAGCGGTAGCGGGCGTGAGATGACCAGCGGTTTCTATCAGATTCCGGTGGGCCAGAAAAGCGAAGGCATTCGCATGGCGACCCGCAAGGAAACGCTGGGCGATGTGACGCACAATATTCTCGCTGTACCCGGCGCTCAGGACCAACTGGGAATGTATTATCAACAACCCCGTCAGCCTCTGGGTAGTTGGGTGGTGCCCGCAGGTCATTACTTCATGATGGGGGATAACCGCGATAACAGTGCCGACAGCCGTTATTGGGGATTTGTTCCAGAAAGAAATCTGGTGGGTAAAGCGACGGCTATCTGGATGAGTTTTGAAAAACAGGAAGGTGAATGGCCCACAGGTGTGCGTTTAAGTCGCATTGGTGGGATTCATTAATCGAATGTAAATAAACTCGCAGCATATTTGCGACTTCCGTTGTAGAATATTTCTGAATAATAAATGCTGGCTCCCGGGCGGGAGCCACTGCAAACGAAACAGTTTTGACTTAAGTGTAGTGGCAAGGCAGGGCTGTTCCGTATGCTGTTGTTTAAAAAAGGCATTATAGATCTATTGGTAGCACATGAACCCCATCCTGATAAATCGTTTACAAAAAAAGCTGGGCTATACTTTCCAACAATATGACCTTTTATTGCAGGCACTGACGCATCGTAGCGCCAGCAGTAAACATAACGAGCGGCTGGAGTTCCTGGGGGATTCCATTCTGAGTTTCGTTATTGCCAATGCGCTCTATCACCGTTTTCCCCGCGTGGATGAAGGTGATATGAGTCGGATGCGTGCAACGCTGGTGCGCGGTAATACACTGGCGGAAATTGCCCGAGAGTTCGAATTGGGCGAATGTCTGCGCCTTGGTCCTGGTGAATTGAAAAGTGGTGGCTTCCGCCGTGAGTCTATTCTGGCGGATACCGTCGAAGCATTAATCGGCGGTGTATTTCTGGACAGTAATATCCAGACCATCGAGCGGCTTATTCTGTCGTGGTATCAAACCCGTCTGGATGAAATAAGCCCTGGAGACAAACAAAAAGATCCGAAAACCCGCCTGCAGGAGTTCTTGCAGGGACGCCACTTACCGTTGCCGACCTATCTGGTGGTGCAGGTACGTGGCGAGGCGCACGATCAGGAATTTACTATTCATTGCCAGGTCAGCGGGTTTAGTGAGCCGGTAGTGGGTACTGGGTCTAGCCGTCGTAAAGCCGAGCAGGCTGCGGCGGAACAGGCCCTGAAAAAGCTGGAGCTTGAATGAGCGAAGAACAGACCTACTGCGGCTTTGTCGCGATCGTTGGCCGACCGAACGTCGGTAAATCCACCCTACTGAACCAGTTGTTGGGGCAGAAGGTGTCTATTACCTCGCGTAAGCCGCAGACGACGCGTCACCGTATTATGGGGATCCACACCGAAGGGCCGTATCAGGCTATCTACGTGGATACCCCAGGACTGCATATCGAAGAAAAACGCGCTATCAACCGCCTGATGAACCGGGCGGCCAGTAGTTCAATCGGTGACGTGGAATTGATCATCTTCGTGGTGGAAGGTACCCACTGGACTGACGATGATGAAATGGTAGTGAACAAGCTGCGCGATCAGAAAACGCCGGTGCTGTTGGCTATCAATAAAGTGGATAACGTCACAGATAAGACGAAGCTGCTGCCGCATATCCAAATGCTGAGTGAAAAGATGAATTTCCTCGATGTGGTACCGATCTCTGCAGAGAAAGGCACTAATGTCGATACCATCGCCGCGATTGTGCGTAAGCATCTGCCGCAGGCCATTCACCATTTCCCGGAAGACTATATTACCGACCGTTCACAACGTTTCATGGCATCGGAAATCATTCGCGAAAAGCTGATGCGTTTCCTGGGTGAAGAACTGCCGTACTCAGTGACGGTGGAGATTGAGCGTTTTGTCGCCAACGAACGTGGTGGTTACGACATCAATGGCCTGATTCTGGTAGAGCGTGAAGGCCAGAAAAAGATGGTGATTGGCAATAAAGGTACCAAGATTAAAACCATCGGTATCGAAGCGCGTCAGGATATGGAACAGATGTTTGAGGCCAAGGTTCATCTGGAATTGTGGGTGAAGGTTAAATCTGGCTGGGCGGACGATGAGCGTGCGCTGCGTAGCCTGGGTTACATTGACGACCTGTAAGGCATACGCCGATGGAAGGCTGGCAGCGCGCATTTGTCTTGCATGGGCGACCTTACAGTGAAACCAGCTTGTTGCTGGATCTGTTTTCTGAGAATGAAGGCCGTGTGCGGGTGCTGGCAAAAGGTGCCCGGGCGCGGCGTTCCAGTCTTAAAGGGGCGCTTCAACCCTTTACACCGCTGCTGGTACGCTGGGGCGGGCGAGGTGAAGTGAAAACGCTTCGTAACGCTGAGCCTGTTTCTCTCGCATTGCCGTTGAGTGGTTCACTGCTCTATAGCGGTTTGTATGTGAACGAGCTGCTGACGCGCGTACTGGAGCTGGAAACCAATTATTCCGCCCTGTTTTTCGATTATCTCCACTGTTTACAACAATTGGCTGCCACCAACGGATCGCCAGAACCTGCATTGCGTCGTTTCGAGTTGGCGTTGCTGGAGCATCTGGGTTATGGCGTCGATTTTCTGCACTGTGCCGGTAGCGGCGAACCCGTTGCTGATACCATGACCTATCGTTACCGTTCAGAGAAAGGCTTTATTGCCAGCCTGGTGGTAGATAACGTCAGCTTTACCGGACGTGAATTGCAGGCGCTGGCGTCAAGAGAGTTTCCCGACACCGATACATTGCGTGCCGCCAAACGTTTTACTCGTATGGCGCTGAAACCTTATCTTGGTGGCAAACCACTGAAGAGTCGGGAGCTGTTTCGCCAGTTCATGCCGAAACCCTATAAAGCGGTACCGGGTGAAAAGATCTAGAACCGGCCGGGTACCGCCAGCGCTGGCCGGGGTGTACACTGCGGCGAAGACTTAATTATTGAAGGATGGATCATGGCTGAGTTGTTGTTGGGCGTAAATATCGATCATATTGCCACCCTGCGTAATGCTCGTGGTACAGCATATCCCGATCCGATTCAGGCGGCATTTGTCGCAGAACAGGCGGGAGCAGACGGTATCACCGTGCATTTGCGTGAGGATCGCCGCCATATTACCGATCGCGATGTGCGTTTATTGCGTCAGACCATCCAGACCCGCATGAATCTGGAGATGGCAGTAACGGATGAAATGCTGGCGATAGCCTGTGAGCTGAAACCGCATTTTTGCTGTCTGGTGCCGGAAAAACGTCAGGAAGTGACGACGGAAGGCGGGCTGGATGTAGCGGGGCAGCTTGCGCGCATCACATCGGCGGTAACGCAATTACGTGAAGCGGGGATTCAGGTTTCGTTATTCATCGATGCCGATCGCACACAGATAGATGCCGCCGTTGCCAGTGGTGCACCTTATATTGAAATTCATACCGGTGCTTATGCTGATGCACAAGACGATGTGGCCCGGCAACAGGAATTTGAACGCATCCGCGATGCGGCGACCTATGCGACGTCTCGTGGCATCAAGGTTAATGCCGGTCATGGTCTGACTTATCATAATGTCCTGCCGATTGCGGCGCTGCCGGAAATGCATGAACTGAATATCGGTCATGCGATTATCGGGCGTGCGGTGATGAGCGGGTTGGCGCCGGCGGTGGCTGAGATGAAAACGCTGATGCGGGAAGCTCGTCGCTAATGGCGATTTTGGGTCTCGGTACGGATATTGTTGAAATCGCCCGTATTGAAGCGATCGTCGGTCGTTCCGGCGATCGCCTGGCTCGGCGAGTGCTCAGTCCCCAGGAATGGATACAGTATCAATCTCACTCTCAACCGATTCGCTTTTTGGCTAAGCGATTTGCGGTTAAAGAAGCCGCTGCCAAAGCGTTGGGCACCGGCATTCGCGATGGTTTGGCCTTTGCCCAGTTTGAAGTGGCAAATGATGCGTTGGGTAAACCCTGTTTGCGGTTTCTGGCGCGCGCCGCTGAACTGGCGCAAGCCTTGGGAGTGCAGCATGTGCATGTGTCGCTGGCGGATGAGCGACACTACGCTTGTGCTACGGTGATTATCGAAGGGTAAAATTGAATGGCATTATGCTGAGCGGGTATTACAGCTGGTCGGCATGGTGCAACAGGACAAATTTTTCCCACAACTGCTCGTGGTTTTCTGGGTGATTCGCGTCTTTGATAATGGTGTTGTCGATAGGGCAGACCTTTTGGCAGGTCGGCGTATCGTAATGCCCGACGCATTCGGTACAGCGTAGTGGGTCAATTTCATAGATCTCATCCCCCATCGAGATGGCTTGATTGGGGCATTCCGGCTCACACATATCGCAGTTAATGCATTTCGCGGTAATCAGTAGCGCCATGTCTTCTTTCCTTTCATCAATCAGCCGCCGATTATACTCTTCTACGGGCCAGTTACACAGCGTGGTTATGGTATAAACAATGCCGCTAGAGAAGGGCTCAAAAAGCGAGTTTATTCGATTGATTGACGGACTATACGACAAAGACATTAATCACTATTATGCGATTGTAGTGCATAATTTCTCATAGCTTTTTGATATAAAAAAACAAAAATTCCCATGCAATGTGTCCGTCATATTCGCTTTGTACTGTAACTTGCATTACAGTCAACCCAGATGAAGATTGTCGGGGTGAGGCCGATAAACTCATGCGTGCATGTGGTATACTTGATCTGTAAGCATCTCCTTCAATGGCGGAACACATAGTGCAGCAAAACAGTCACTTTAATCAGCCCGGCTCTGCAGCCTCTATTTCCGGGGAGGCACTGCTTACAGATGCTGATTACTGTCACGGCTGCCATCGGCGATACAGATTTCAGCCCATTTATCGCACGTCAGGTCGTTTAATGGGCATTGAGTTACTGACCGCCGTTTTTCATCCATCCATGCCGCAGACGTTTTTATCTCCAGAACAGTATTTTGCCCGCCTGAGTGTTGAAGAACGCTTGCAAATTGTTATTGAACAGCTTCAGCTACTTAACCAGTGGCACGACCGCTTTGTTCGTGATGGGTTACGCGCCTCCGTGAATATTGATGGTCAGACCCTACTGGCTTTGCAGGAAAGTCGCGAGGCTAAAGCACTGCTGGCGACCATGCCCTGGCTACGTTTTGAGTTAGTTGAAAGTCTGGCTGTATTGCCCCATGACGTGCTGGCGTCACTCCCCGAAGCGAACCAGCTCTGGTTGGATGATTTCGGCTGCGGTGTAGCGAATTTTTCCTCGTTGGCGCAAGTAAAATACGATTGCATCAAGATTGCTCGTGAGCTTTTCATTATGCTGCTACAAAGCGAAGAGGGCAGAAAGCTGTTCCCATCGCTGGTCTCTTTGATTGCGACTTACTGTAATGATGTGGTAATTGAAGGGGTTGAAACGCAAGAAGAGTGGGAGATAGTCAGGCAATCCAATGCTTCTGCTGCCCAAGGGTATTTCCTGTCTCGACCTCAACCATTTGAAAATATGGAAGATCTCCGTTCAGAGCTGTAATTACGCCTGCTTAATATTCCTGCCTGAGTCACTACTGCTTATTTGATTAGAGTAAGTCCTCACAACTCCCACAAACCCTATCTCCGGCTCATTAATCCCTTGAGGGGAAAAGAAAAATTCATCTTCCAAAAATATACCGTATAAAATAAATGATTAGATTGCTAGCCATGGATTTTTCATTTTTTATGCCTTGTTTTTTATATAAATATAGTGTTTTATGTGGCCGAGGCGCTGTTTTCTGAATAGGGAAACTGTGATGATAGCTGAAAAAATCAGCTATCATAAGAGAAAGAACTGGCTAAACCTTAAAGATATAACCATTTGATTTGCAAATACAAAAAAATAAATGTTTGCTACCAACGATCAAAAATCGTCTGGTGATAGTTTTTTTTGATTAAAATGATGTGACTTATCGGTATAATTGATTTGCTTACGAAAAATTGATAGTCAAAATACTGCGCTACGAAATCTGTAAAGAGCTGTATCAAAATATTAGCCAGGCTTATGTCTATAACGATCATTAATATAACTGATTAAGCTAATTCTCTTGATTTTATTATTTAGGTCTGCACACAGCGATATAATGGAGGCTTTATGCTGTCGTTTTTATGGCTATGAACCTGTCCTGCAGAGCTGGATAGTTTTTTCATTCATCCTTTCTACTCTCCGGAAATGTGCCAACCCTGAAAATCCATACGAGGGGAGTTATTACCGGGATTTTTCGTCTTCAGTGATGCGATTTGTTCGTTCAGGACCGCTCCGGGCCTGAGGAGAGTGTTATTGTGTATGAAATTATAATAACCCTATTAATAGTGCTCTTAGGGATTTCTACTGCAAGAAGCCGTAAATTCCAGGAAAAAGCCGACTCAGAACAAAAAAAGCAAGACTTCCTGAATATGGTGTTCTTTGCCGCCGAGTACAGCCCATCATCCATTATGATCGCTAATGAAAGCTGCGAAATCGTGTATGTGAACCGTCAGTTCACCATGATGTCGGGTTATGAAGCGGAAGAAGTGATCGGTCGTAAAACCAATATATTAAGTTCGGGCATGACCAACGCCAGCGTGTATGAAGAACTGTGGTCTACCCTCAATAAAGGCGAGATTTGGAACGGCGAGTTCGTCAACCGTAAGAAAAACGGGCAGTTATATTGGGAAAAAGCCAGCATCGTCAAAATATATAATAAAGCCAGCGATGCGGTTCAGTACGTCAGCATAAAAATGGATATCACTGAGCGCAAGACTCAGGAACACCATGACAACTCTTATAACCGTGCGCTGGAGTTGCTTTCGAGCGGTGCGCCGCTGAAAGATATCCTGGACGCCATCATCTTCAGCGTTGAGGAGAAAAACCCTGGGCGGATCGTCTGTTCCGTGCTGCTGGTTGATAAGGAAAAGAAATGCCTGACGTTGGGGTCTGCGCCCAGTTTGCCGGGCTTTTACAAGAATGCGATTCACAACGTGAAAATTGCCGATGGGGCGGCGTCGTTTGGTTCGGCTGCGTACTCAGGTAAACGTGTGATTGCCGAGGATATCTCCACGCATCCGCATTGGACGTTGTATAAAGGTCTGGCATTGTATGCTGGCCTGCGTTCTTGCTGGTCTGAGCCCATCTTCGGGCAGAACAAGGAGATTCTGGGGGTACTGAGTGTTTATCACCGTAAAGTGTATTCCCCAACGGAGGATGAAATCGCCTCTATTGAGAAATCAGCACAGCTGGTGGCTGTCGCCATCGAGCGTTATCGGGCGATTGATATGCTGCGTCGTAGTGAAGAGCACTACCGGCAGCTGGCTCATTACGATTCTCTGACCTCGCTGGCTAACGGACTGACCTTCGCTGAGCAGATGGAGCAGGCTATCCAGTTGTCACGGCAGACAGGCCGGAAGATCGCACTAATGTTCCTCGATCTGGATAAATTTAAGCAGATTAACGATACCTTCGGCCATGCGACCGGGGATTTACTGCTCAAAGAGGCGGCGGCGCGTATGCGTGGTGCGGTACGTGAAACGGATACGGTGTACCGCCGTAGCGGTGACGAATTTATTATTCTGCTGCAGGGGATCAAAGAAGTCGAGAATACGTTGTATGTTGCGGACAAGATTCACCATGCCCTTAACGAACCTTTTTATATTGAGGGCAAGAAACTGGATATTTCATGCAGTATTGGGATCGCGCTGTATCCCGAACATGGAACTGATTCGCTGACATTAGCCATCAACGCAGATGCGGCAATGTATCAGGCGAAGGCATTAGGACGAAGCCAAACCCAAATCTACCATGACCTGAATACACATCAGTAGCGCCGAGGCGTTATCTCTCCCGCAAGGCTTCCATCCGGGCCTGTCGTATTGGCTTTAGCAGATAGCTGAGCAATGTCTTCCTGCCAGTAATAATATCCACATGAGCTACCATGCCAGGAAGGATCAGTTGTGGTTTGTCGATAGTCCCCAGGTAGTTGCTCTGCGTGCGTAACCGAACCAGATAGAAGCTGTTACCGGCTGGGTCTGTCATTGCATCCTGGCTAATCTGTTCGATATACCCTTTCAGGCTGCCAAATGTGGTGTGATCATAGGCGGCGAAAGTGATGACCGCCTCCTGGCCCGGGCGTAAGAACGCCATATCCTTCAACGGGACTCGGGCTTCTATCAGTAGCTTGTCATCCAGCGGCGTAATTTCCACCAATGTGCGGCCCGGTAACACTTGCCCATTAGTGGTATCGACCAAAATATGTTTGACCATACCCCGCACGGGCGATACGACCAGTGACAGCTCATCCGGGGTATTTACTGAGGCTTTTTCCTGTTGTGGGCTATGATCCAGTCGCATCAGTGGGTCGCCGATGTTAACGATTTGCCCTTCACGGATGTATAGCTCATTCAATTCACCCGTGACTGTTGCCTGGACCCGGTATTGCGGTGATTGGCTGAGCGTCTTTCCCGTCGCACTGACGACTTCATCTACTTGTGCAATGCCAGCCCAACCAACCAGAAACATGATGAAGACCAACATAATCCAGATCGATAGCCGAATGAGGCGGGGCGTATCTTCCACCAGTGCCTCACCGACTGCGGGCAGTGCGTGCGAGTCCTGCTGGTGGTGGTTGGATAAATACGTGTTGAAATAGCGAGTGAATTTAGCGAGACGCATTGATCTGCCCCTTCTTTAATGCATCCAGCACGATGGCTTTGGGGCCGTCGGCGATAATACGTCCTTTATCCACGATAATCAGTCTATCCACCAGCGTCAGCATGGATACCCGGTGTGTCACCAGCAACAATGTTTTGTTGGTAAGGATGGCTTGCAGGGCCTGTTTAAAGCGATCTTCACTGCTGTTATCCATCGCACTGGTGGGCTCATCCAGAACCAGGATAGGTGGATTAAGCAGCAGAGCACGGGCAATCGCTACCGCCTGCTTCTGGCCACCCGACAGGTTCATTCCGCGCTCGCCAACCTGCAGGTTATAGCCATCCGGGTGTAACCGGGCGAAATCATTGACACCCGCGATATCGGCGACTTTCAGCATGGCGTCGTCCTCAACGTAGCGGGCACCACAAATAAGGTTATCCCGCAACGTACCGCTGAAGAGATGGATATCCTGCGGCACGTAACCGATATGATGGCGTAGATCGGCGACATCGAGCTGGCGTGCATCGACACCGTCAATCAACAGGTTGCCGTGGGTGGGAGGGTAGAGGTTGACGATCAACTTTTCCAGCGAGCTCTTCCCCGAGCCGGTTCGGCCTATGATGCCGACTTTTTCACCCGGGCGAATAGACAAGTTAATATCGATCAGAGCTCGGTTTTTCTGTTCGGGGTAACTAAACGTGACGTCGCGAAATTCGATACCACCCTGGATGTTTTCTCGTTTTAGCGCAGAGTGTTGTTCGCTACGTTCTTGCGGCAGCATTATCAATTCCTGGGTTTCTTCCAGCGTTAACCTGGCGTGCTGGTAGCGGATAACCCACTCGGATATCGGCCCCAGGGTCAGCAATGCACGACTATTGAGCAGGTAACAGGCAAACAGCGTACCCAGCGTCAATTGGGCGTTTTGCAACTGGTAGACTCCAACGACTATCACGATGACACTGGCGAGATGTTGGCAGGCTTGTGTCAGATGCAAGGCGCAGGCTGACAACGTTTTCACCCTTAACTCCAGTCGACTAATCTCACCGCTGATGTGTTCCCACTGGTGCTGGCGTTCGCCTTCTGCGTTATTGATTTTAATGGCGTCTAACCCACTCAGTGTCTCGGTCAACAGCGCCTGGCGTTCATCCGTTAGTTGGCGGGAATGGACTTGTGCTATCAGTATGGGTTTTTGAAACAGCCAGTTAATCACCAATACCAGTAGTATCGTCAGTAATGGTACCCAAAGTAGTTGGCCACCTAAGATGCCGAGTAAGATCAACATCAGTAGCGAGAAGGGAACGTCTATCAGGCTACCCAGCGATTGTGACGATAACGTATCACGCAGGGCATGAAACTCCCGCACCCGATGCGCTACAGCGCCGACTCGTGCCGGGAACGCTGGGCGCATCATGCCGGTCAGCCGTTCGAATAGCGTGGCAGAAAGAATTAAATCGGTTTTTTTACCTGCAATATCCAGACAGACGCTGCGCAAGATGCGCAGAATAAGGTCGAATACCAGTGCAATACCCAGGCCGGAAGCCAGCACCCATAAGGTGGCTGTCGTTTGATTGGGGATAACCCGATCGTAGACCTGCATAACAAATAGCGGAATGAATAGCGCGATGATGTTGATGAGCAGGCTGGCGGCGATGGCATCAAGATAAAGAGGGCGAGACAGTTTCAGTGTGTCACGCAACCAGGCTTTGCTGCGTGCCAGTCGTGTCGCCATCGGGGCATCGAAACGATGAGCCGGCTGCGCGAACATGACCAATCCCAGATAGTTCTGCTGCAGCGTATTGTGGTCGACCATGATTTCGCCGCCTTCGGTTTCGCCGGTCATCAGACGGGCATTGCCGTCTTCAGTCCAACCCAGCAGGATGGCAGCTCGACCTTCACGCAGTAGCAACATCGCTGGTAGTGACATGCTGGGTATCGCGTTTAACGAACGTTTGAGTATGCGGGCGCGCAAACCGGCACGCGCTGCAGCACGGGGCAGCAGACTGGTGGATAAACGCAGATCTTCCAGCGGTAATCCTGCCGTCAGTGTAGCACGACTGGTCGGCTTCCCCTGCAATTGACACAAAGCCAACAGGCAATCCAGCAAGGGATCATCATGACGGGCGCGAGGATCTTGATGTTGTAGAGAATGCGGACATTCTCCGCCTGGTGGCTGCTCATGGTGCGTATTCATGTCACTGCACATTCCTTAGCTATCGTGACTGCTTGCAGGCAAGGCGATCACAGATAAAAAATAACAATAAACAAAAGTGAGCAATATGGCCTGATTTTGTTGTTTTTTCTGGTGTTGACTGGCAAGCATTATTCATGGCGAACCTTACCAGGCGCAACCTTTCATTTCAGTTGTATCAGGCCGTTTGACGACGCAGAAAGATGTCGGCCGGTTCCTCTGCTCAGTTCGAACTCTCGGGTATTGGTCAATATAACTGACATTTTGATGCGATATAATACGCCCGTTAACTCTTGTATTGATCTCATTTTAGCGAGCTATCGACTCTACTCGAAACGTGAATAGCGGGCGGATAGTATCCTGGATAGCTTGCCGGGTGATGGCGAAAATGCCATTCTGATAGGTGGCCTGACGGTGTGGCGATAGAAAATCGTAGTCACACCGTCAGGCTTCTTCGCAGGGTATATCGCACGTGCGGCGTGACAAACGCCATCCAGCGGCAGTGTGTTATCCATTGATGCGGCTGCCTTGCTCGGGTGAAGACGATGGATTCTCGTGTCGGTATCCTCTGGTAGACACAGGCAGTAAGACGGGCTTAGCAAAGTTGTGCCAGTGTGCAACCATGTACATGCACCGTGGGCGTGTGTTTGAGGCCGTTATGTCTATCGGCTTGCAGCGTGGTAATAAAATGAAATCCTAATCAAGAGCGGAGGTTCCTCCTGTCGTGGGATTCTCTTCTATTGCTAATAAAAAAGGGCTTGGTATGTTTTACATTTTGCGTGACAGCAACGGGCATCTTATCAGGGTAGAAAGATCGCCGTTTCCGGAAATGAATGGTGAACTGCCGGATAATTCAGTCGAGGCAGCGGCATGGTTACATAACCAGCGGGCTATTCTGGCTAAAATCGAGCGCTTGCGCAGCAGCGATCTGGAAATGGTACGTGTACTTGAAGACTTGATTCAGGTGCTGATCACCAAAGGACAGATTAATATCACGGATTTTCCAGCGGCGGCGCAGCTTAAACTCATCAACCGGGCACGGGCGCGTGAAGAACTGGGTAATCTGGAGTCACTGATCCGTGAGGATGAAGATAAAATCTTCTGATGCTGATAAGTACCGACAAAACGGCTTGCCAGTTACCTTGCAAGCCGTTTTTTATTGGTCCGACAAACGGCAGAGTGATGAGTACCTGCCGACGACACGGAGCAGACAGCTAATCAAGGTGGCTGATAATGGTAAATGATGAGAAAAGTATCGATTTTGGTACGCTGGTTTCGGAAACACGTCATCCTGCATCCATGAATTTGGATCAGTTGTCCACGTTGGAAATGGTCTCCTTGTTCAATCAGGAAGATCACCGGGTGCCGGAAGCGGTGCGCAAGGTCCTTCCCGCTGTTGCTCAGGCGGTGGATGCGGCTGCAGATTGCCTGAAGGTGGGAGGTCGAATTATTTATCAGGGGGCGGGTACCAGCGGCCGCCTTGGGGTGCTGGACGCATCCGAATGTCCACCTACCTTTGGCGTGCCGCATGGAGTGGTGGTGGGGTTGATTGCCGGCGGACCCGGCGCGTTGCTAAAGGCGGTGGAAGGGGCAGAGGATAACCCCGCACTCGGTGAAGCGGATTTGGTTGCGCTGACGCTGACTTCTCGCGATATCGTCATTGGCATTGCCGCCTCAGGGCGAACACCCTATGTGATTGGTGGTTTACGTTATGCCAGGACGTTAGGTTGCCGTACCGTTGCCATTTCCTGCAATCCCCATTCACCGATTGCACAAGAGGCGGAGATTGCGATTTCTCCGTTGGTGGGGCCTGAAGTGTTAACCGGTTCCACCCGGCTGAAATCCGGTACAGCACAAAAACTGGTATTAAATATGATTTCCACCGGTGCGATGGTACGACTGGGTAAGGTATATCAGAACCTGATGGTGGATGTGAAAGCCACCAACGTAAAACTGGTCGATCGAGCCTGTCGTATTTTGATGGAGGCCACGGGGATTGATCGGGAAACGGCACAGCGGTGTCTGGCGCAAACCGATTATGACGTCAAACCGGCGATAGTCATGGTGGTGGCAGGATGTGATGCACAACAGGCCAGACAACGGTTAGCGCAGAGCGACGGGTACCTGCGTGATGCGTTATATAAAGAAAATGCGAAAAACCAAGGGGAATAATGAGTAGTCCGATGGATGATGAATTCTGGATGCGCCACGCCTTGTCGCTGGCACAACGAGCCTGGGATGAAGGTGAAGTGCCGGTTGGCGCGGTGTTGGTGCAGGGGACTCAGGTGATTGGCGAGGGCTGGAATCGGCCGATCGGTCGTCATGATCCCACTGCCCATGCAGAGATCATGGCATTGCAGCAAGGGGGGCAAGTGTTGCAGAACTATCGCCTGCTAGACACTACCTTGTATATCACGCTGGAGCCATGCGTGATGTGTGCCGGTGCCATGATTCATAGTCGTATCAGTCGACTGGTGTATGGCGCAGCGGATGCCAAGACGGGAGCCGCTGGCTCGCTGGTGGATATTTTGCGTCATCCAGGAATGAATCATCAAATAGCCATAACCGACGGTGTGTTGGCTGAAGAGTGCTCAGAACTGCTGAGTCGTTTTTTCCGTATGCGCCGCCAGCAGCAGCGTGAAGCGCGCGCTGGACGTGATACTTCACATGATACTTCCGCTTGAATGGGGCCGCGCAGAATAACAAGGTCCGAACCGTAGCGACCTGAACCTTATGAACAGGGTTGGCAGGAACCGGTTAGCGGGAGCGTGTGGCGGTCAATTGCTCTGGTGGTATGGCAGGGTAGGCACTGCCAGCCAGTTGTTGTTGTAACGCCCGGCTTTCTTTCTCTGAAAGATACCCCACCAGACTGACCATGTAGCGTCGGATATTTTCCACATAGTCGTAGGCCTCCTGACCACGCGCATAACCGCTGGTGGTTTGGGAGTAGTAGCGTTTTTGGCTCAACATTGGCAGGCGTATTTTAACGTCTGCCCAACTGTCCGGATTTCCCTGCTGTTTTTCTGTCAGCTTACGGGCATCCATCATATGCGCGTACCCCATATTATAGGCTGCCAGCGCAAACCAGATACGTTCGTCCACTGGGATGGTGGCAGGGACTTGCTGCATCATTTGGCTTAAATATCTGGCACCGCCGCGAATGCTTTCCTCTGGATTGAGCCGGTTGACCACATCCAGACTTTCAGCAGTATTGCGCGTCAGCATCATCAAACCACGTACCCCGGTTGGCGAGGTAGCCAGCGGGTTCCAGTGCGATTCCTGATAAGAAATCGCCGCCAGCAGTTTCCAGTCTATTTCCCGGGCGTATTTTTCGAACAGCGGGCGTAAACCCGGCAATGTGTTGTCGATAGCGCTGAGGAACGTGGTGGTATCCACATAGTCGAATTCGCCAACGTGCCCCAGATACTTCTCTTCCAGACGGGCAAGGGTGCCGTCTTCCATCACCTGACTAAAGAAGTCGAGCAGTGCGGCAGAAAGACTGTCATCACGGTTTTGCCGCATATACCAGGTCACCGGCTCTTCGTCGCTGAGATCGAATGACACCGCCAACTGCGGGTGGATTCGCTGCATCAGACCAATGTTGATTGAGTCAGCGATGGTGTAATCCAGTTTCCCCTCCGCTACCTGTTTTAGGAGATCCAGTTCAGAGACATCGGTGGCAACTTCCCAGCTCAGTTGCGGATATTTTTCGGCTTTGAGATCACGTAGGGTAGCGGCATGTGCCGAGCCAGACAGTACGGTCAGTTTGCCCTGTAACTTGTCCAGCGAGGTGGGACGAGCGCTCCCCATACGGTAGACCAGTTGCTGCGATACCGAATAATAGGAAGGTCCCGCCTGGAAGCGGTTCAGACGCTCCTGGTTATAGATGAGGCCTGCCGCCAACAGGTCGGCATTGTCGTTATCCAGATCGCTGAATAAATCGTCAACATTTTGACGCACCGAAACCACCAGCCGCACGCCGAGGTAGTCGGCGAATCGCTTGGCCAGTTCATAATCCAGCCCGGTGGGGGAACCGTTGCTGAGGGTATAGGTCAACGGAGAGGTCACGGTGCTGATGCGTAGCTCGCCACGTGAAAGGATTTGCCTTAACTGGACGTCCTGATGACTGCGCCAGGGAATATTTGGCCACAGTGCCAGCGTCAACAGCAAAGCGATTACCCCGATGAAAACATAATTTATCGTTAAACGCTTCAATGAGTTGTCTCTCGGCGGCCAGTCGGCCTGTCTGTCTGTAACGGCAGTTTCTTATTACGTCTGTCCCAGAGTCGGGGGGCATTTTGCTTAACAAACCGCCAGTGTGCAACTGTTATTCGTTTGTCTATTGTTTGACCACAGAACCTCTGCAATGTTTAACAATCGCTACGCAAACGGTTTCGTCACGCGTCACTATTCTCTATAATAGCCCGCGTTTCCCCCCTGTAGCGCCCTGACGCACTGTCTCCGGTGCCTCGAAGACGAGAGAAATTTAGATGATGGAAATACTGCGTGGTTCACCGGCCTTATCGGCTTTCCGTATCAATAAACTGTTGGCCCGGTGCAAGGAATACCAACTGCCCGTTAGCGACATTTATGCCGAATACGTCCACTTCGCCGATGTGAACGCTCCGCTAAACCATGAAGAACAGTCACGACTGAGCCGCCTGCTGAAGTACGGGCCTTCTCTCGCTGAGCATGAGCCTACCGGGCGGCTGATTCTGGTGACCCCGCGTCCGGGCACCATTTCTCCCTGGTCTTC
The DNA here is from genome assembly GCF_019464615.1 of Dickeya ananatis. Lineage (NCBI taxonomy): Bacteria > Pseudomonadati > Pseudomonadota > Gammaproteobacteria > Enterobacterales > Pectobacteriaceae > Dickeya > Dickeya ananatis. Next base: position 703,717 of record NZ_CP040816.1, read on the forward strand.
CAAGGCTACCGACATTGCGCACAATTGTGGCCTGCAGAAAATTCGTCGTCTGGAACGTGGCCTGGCGTTCTACATTCATGCGCCGACATTGAGTGATGCTCAGTGGAAAGAACTGGCTGCACTGCTCCATGACCGCATGATGGAAAGCGTCTTTGACGACCTGCAACAGGCTAACCTGCTGTTCTCTCAGCACCAGCCGACCGCGCTTAAGCGGGTAGAAATTCTGCTGCAGGGCCGTCCGGCGCTGGAGGAGGCCAACCTGCGTTTGGGGCTGGCGCTGGCTGATGACGAAATGGATTATCTGTTGGAGGCCTTTACTAAACTGGGGCGCAATCCAACCGATATCGAACTCTATATGTTTGCTCAGGCGAATTCTGAGCACTGCCGCCATAAAATCTTCAATGCCGATTGGGTCATCAATGGTGAAACACAGTCGAAGTCGCTGTTCAAGATGATCAAAAACACCTTTGAGCATACACCGGACTATGTGTTGTCTGCCTATAAGGACAATGCGGCAGTGATGGAAGGATCGGCTGTGGGCCGTTTCTTCCCTGACCCACAAGGCGCTTATGCCTACCATCAGGAAGAGGCACATATCCTGATGAAGGTGGAAACCCATAACCATCCGACGGCTATTTCACCGTGGCCGGGTGCCGCGACTGGCTCCGGCGGTGAAATCCGAGATGAAGGCGCTACTGGGCGAGGTGCGAAACCGAAAGCTGGTCTGGTCGGGTTCTCGGTATCTAACCTGCGTATTCCCGGTTTTGTTCAGCCCTGGGAGCAGGATTTTGGTAAACCGGACCGCATTGTCAGCGCGTTGGATATCATGACTGATGGCCCACTGGGTGGCGCGGCCTTTAATAACGAATTTGGTCGTCCGGCATTGACCGGCTATTTCCGTACCTATGAAGAAGCGGTAGACAGCCATAACGGCGTTGAAGTACGCGGTTATCACAAACCTATCATGCTGGCAGGTGGGATCGGCAACATCCGTGCGGAACATGTCAAGAAAGGCGAAATTAGCATTGGCGCCAAGTTGATTGTGCTGGGCGGGCCTGCAATGAATATCGGTCTGGGGGGCGGTGCCGCATCGTCTATGGCATCAGGCCAGTCTGACGCGGATCTGGATTTTGCCTCGGTACAACGTGATAACCCGGAAATGGAGCGCCGTTGTCAGGAGGTTATCGATCGCTGCTGGCAGCTTGGCGAGCAGAACCCGATCCTGTTTATCCATGACGTCGGTGCTGGTGGCCTGTCCAACGCCATGCCGGAACTGGTCAGCGACGGTGGCCGTGGTGGTCGTTTCGAACTGCGCGATATTCTGAACGATGAGCCAGGAATGAGCCCGCTGGAAGTCTGGTGCAACGAATCACAGGAACGCTACGTGCTGGCGGTGGCACCGGAACAACTGGCGCTGTTTGATGAAATATGCCACCGTGAGCGCGCGCCTTATGCCGTCATTGGTGAAGCGACGGAAGAACAGCACCTGACACTCAGTGATCGCCACTTCAACAATAAGCCGATCGACATGCCGCTGGACGTACTGCTGGGCAAAACGCCGAAAATGCTGCGTGATGTCGAGCGTAAAGACGTCGAAGGCACCCCACTGAACCGTGAAGGCATTTATCTGGCGGAAGCGGTTGAACGCGTGCTGCACTTGCCTGCGGTGGCGGAGAAAACCTTCCTCATCACCATCGGTGATCGTACGGTGACCGGAATGGTGGCGCGTGACCAAATGGTTGGGCCATGGCAGGTACCGGTGGCGGACTGCGCTGTGACAACTGCCAGCCTGGATAGCTATTACGGTGAAGCGATGTCAATCGGCGAACGTGCGCCGGTGGCATTGCGTAACTTTGCCGCATCGGCACGTCTGGCGGTAGGCGAAGCGCTGACTAACATTGCCGCGACGCATATTGGCGACCTGAAGCGTGTAAAATTGTCTGCCAACTGGATGGCAGCGGCCGGGCATCCGGGCGAAGACGCTGGTTTGTACGAGGCGGTGAAGGCTGTTGGTGAAGAACTCTGTCCGGCGTTGGGACTGACGATTCCGGTGGGTAAAGACTCCATGTCGATGAAAACCCGCTGGCAGGAAAATGGCGAAGATAAATCGGTAACTGCGCCGTTATCGCTGGTGATTTCTGCGTTTGCCCGCGTAGAAGATGTACGCCATACCGTTACACCGCAGTTGCGTACCGACAAAGACAACGTACTGCTGATGATCGATCTGGGTGCCGGACATCACGCATTGGGCGCGACAGCGCTGGCTCAGGTTTATCGTCAACTGGGTCGTAAAACGGCGGATGTGCGTAATCCGGCACAACTGGCTGGCTTCTTCAATGCAATGCAGACATTGGTGGCGAACAAGGCACTGTTGGCATACCACGACCGTTCAGACGGCGGTTTGTTGGTCACGTTGGCTGAAATGGCGTTTGCCGGCCATTGTGGCGTTAAAGCCGACATCAGTTCTATGGGCGAAGATGCGTTGGCCGTGCTCTTCAACGAAGAGCTGGGGGCTGTTATCCAGATAGAAACTGCTCGCCGTGCCGAAGTCGAACAGGTGTTGGCTGAACAAGGTCTGGCAGAGTGCGTGCACTATCTGGGACAGGCTGAAGCGGGCAACCACTTCATCATTCACAGTGGTAACGATGTGGTATATCACGAAAGTCGTACTACGCTGCGTAACTGGTGGGCAGAGACAACCTGGCAAATGCAACGCCTGCGTGATAATCCACAGTGCGCGGATCAAGAGCACCATGCGAAATCTGATGACAACGATCCGGGGCTGAATGTTGCACTGACTTTCGACCTGCGCGAAGACATTGCCGCACCATTTATCAGCCGTCAGGCGCGTCCGAAGGTGGCGGTCTTGCGTGAGCAAGGTGTCAACTCGCATGTAGAAATGGCGGCGGCGTTCCACCGCGCTGGGTTTGATGCCATTGATATTCATATGAGTGATCTGCTGGCTGGTCGCCGTAATCTGCAAGACTTCCAGGCGCTCGTTGCGTGTGGTGGCTTCTCTTACGGTGACGTGCTGGGGGCGGGTGAAGGCTGGGCGAAATCCATTCTATTCAACGATCGGGTGCGTGATGAGTTCGCCGCATTCTTCCTGCGTCCGCAAACGCTGGCGCTGGGGGTCTGTAACGGTTGTCAGATGATGTCCAACCTGCGTGAGCTGATCCCAGGGGCAGAGCACTGGCCGCGTTTTGTTCGTAATAAATCTGACCGGTTTGAAGCGCGTTTCAGCCTGGTGGAAGTGACCAGCAGCCCATCATTGTTCCTGCAGGATATGGCGGGTTCCCGTATGCCGATCGCTGTATCGCATGGCGAAGGTCGTGTAGAAGTCCGTGACGACAGTCATTTGTCTGCGCTGGAACAGCATCAGTTGGTGGCACTGCGTTACGTGAATAATTATGGTCAGGCAACGGAAGATTACCCGGCTAACCCGAACGGATCGCCGAACGGTATCACGGCGGTGACCAGCGTGAGTGGACGCGCCACGGTGATGATGCCACACCCGGAACGCGTGTTCCGTACCGTGAGTAACTCATGGCACCCGGAAGAGTGGGGCGAAGATAGCCCGTGGATGCGTATGTTCCGTAATGCTCGCCGCCAGTTGGGGTGATGTGTTCACATACTCTGTTGATAAGAAAGGGGCTTTGGCCCCTTTCTTTTTTTGTCTCAAATCAGCGACAACGGCATGATAGCTTGTCTCCAAAAGGTGACATTTATTCTATTGATTCTAAAATATTATTTTTAATGGGCATTGGGGTGTCTTTTTTTAGCGACAAAAAGGCCTGATTTCACTGAATAGCGGAAGAATAATGGGAACAGTTCAGGCCGTATTTTTAATATCTTCGCTGTGTTGTTTTTATTTTTTCTTTTATTTCAATAAATTGGTGATTTTTGTTGATAACTGGCACGATGAGTGCATAATGGGTGCGCTGCTCATTCAACTGGTTATGATGCCAATCTAACAGACATGCTCATAACACCCGGAATGATGCCAAAAGATAAGGTGCCTATCGTCCAACATTATTGATAACTGCCTTTGGGCTTTATCAGACATCGGGCGACACGTTGAGTGAGGCACCGCCTATTCAGAGACCCGGTCAGACAGTTACTGTGTGACCGGGTTTTGTTTTTAGGGCGACGTCACTGTGTCACTCCCAGCGCCTATTGTGCGCTCGTTCCTTTCTGGCTACCGCATGTTGCAAGGTTGCATGGCATGATTGCGGCCGTCTTCCCAGGATATTGATGGTCTGCATTTGAGCTGATACTGATAACGCGTACAATGGCGGGCGAGGTATCAGACGGTGTACTTTCGCAGGTAACGATATGATTTCGTTGAAACGTTGGCGTTTTTTTCCACGCTCTTTGCGGCAATTGGTCATCATGGCATTCCTGCTGGTGTTGTTGCCGTTGCTGGTATTGGCTTATCAGGCCTATGAGAGTTTGGATCACCTCAGTGAACAGGCGGCGGGGATCAATAGCACCACACTGGCTGATGCACGGCGCAGCGAAGCCATGACCAGTACGGCTATCAGCATGGAGCGCAGTTATCGTCAGTTCTGCGTGCTGGGCGATCAGACCTTGTCGCAGCTGTATCAAAATCAGCGTAAGCAGTATTCCCAGATGCTGGATGTGCATGCGCCGATTTTGCCTGACCCTTCTTATTATCAAAACCTGCGGCAATACCTGACGGAACTGACCGATATCCGTTGCCAGAACAACGGCCCGGCAGCCGCGTCTATTACCGTACTGGATAACTTCTCTCGTACCAATGCTCAGATGGTACAAGCCACACGTGAAGTCATTTTCTCACGAGGACAGCAGTTGCAGCAGGATATTGCTGAGCGTGGCCGTTTCTTCGGCTGGCAGGCACTGGTGTTGTTTCTGGTCAGTGTGCTGTTGGTGGTGCTGTTTACCCGTATGATCATCGGGCCGGTGAAAGGCGTCGAGAGAATGATTAATCGGCTGGGGGAAGGTCGTCCGCTAGGTCAGCTCGTCAATTTTAGGGGGCCGACGGAAATTCGCTCCCTGGCACAGCGGATCATTTGGTTAAGTGAGCGCCTTTCCTGGCTTGAAGCGCAACGTCATGAGTTTTTGCGTCATTTGTCCCATGAGCTAAAAACGCCTCTGGCGAGCCTGCGTGAAGGCGCGGCGTTATTGGCTGATGAGGTGGTGGGCACGCTGACGGACGACCAGAAAGAGGTGGTCGCGATTCTGGATAATAGTAGCCGCCACTTGCAGCAACTGATCGAACAATTGCTCGACTACAACCGTAAACTGGCGGATGCACCGGCTGGACTGGAGCAGGTAGATGTCAACGACATCGTGAATATGGTGGTTGCCGCTCATAGCCTACCGGCTCGCAGCAAGCTGATGCAAACGCATGTCGAATTGAATGTGAAGACGTGTCGGGCGGAAACGACATTATTGATGCGGGTGATGGATAATCTCTATTCCAATGCGGTGCACTATGGTCAGGAATCCGGTAACATTTGGATCCGCAGCCGCCAGATAGAGAACCGGGTTCAGATTGACGTCGCTAACAGCGGTACTCCCATTCCTGAATCAGACAAAAGTATGATCTTTGAACCTTTTTATCAGGGAGCCCACCAGCGTAAAGGTGCGGTAAAAGGCAGTGGTCTGGGGTTAAGCATTGCACAGGATTGTATCCGCCGCATGCAGGGTGAACTGAATCTGGTGGCGGTGGAGTATGCCGATGTCTGTTTCCGTATTGAATTACCATTAAACACTGAGAATTAACCATGATTGCACGGTTGTTGAGCCTTCTGCCGTTACGAAGCCTGGTGGTGCTGTTACCTGGCCTGGAGGTGATTGCCGCGCTGAAAAAACTGCTGACCGGTTTGCCCTTGCTGTTTTTGCTTGCCGGTTGTGCTCAGGACAGTGATAACCCCCCTGTTGGTCGGCGAGAGGCTGAAATCGTCAGCCCGCCTAAAGCACAAGTTGCAGACTATCGCACCATGCCATGTGAGCAGGTGTGGCAGCTTCACAACACCGAGGCGATGAATAATGCGCTGTACTGGTTGCGCGTCATGGAGTGTGCTTCACGTATGACGCCGATGCAGGCCCGGCAACAGACGCTGCTGGTCGGTGAAAATGACTGGAGTGGGTTATTCCGTCAGGCCATCTTGCTCGACAATGCCGAAACCACCCCGCAAGAACGTCAGCAGATTATTGAACAACTGAATCGTCAGCGGTTGAATGTGCCGCTGACGTTATTGCCGCTGTTTCAGGTCTGGCTGGATAAACAGAATCTGATATTGACCCTGGCGGATGAGCGCCAGCGTTTTCAGCGTACGCTGGAAAACAGCGATAAACAGCTGGAAGCGATGCACGAGCAGCAGACGCAATTACAGTCACAACTGGAAACCACAACGCGTAAGCTGGAAAATTTGACCGATATTGAACGCCAACTGTCATCGCGTAAACCGACACAGGGGGATTTGCCTGATGGTGAAAGCCGTCGGGGGAAAAGCGCTGAGAGTGAAACACCGCCTGCTGTGGCGAAAAAAGGAATGAAAAGCGAATGACCACCAGAAAATCCGCCACCTTGCTGTTAGTAGACGATGATCCCAGTCTGTTGAAATTACTGGGGATGCGTCTGACCAGCGAGGGATTTACCGTGATTACGGCAACCAGTGGTCTGGAAGCGCTGCGATTGCTGCTGCGGGAAAAAATTGATCTGGTGATCAGCGACTTGCGCATGGATGAAATGGATGGATTGGCGTTGTTTGCTGAAATTCAGAAGAATCAGCCGGGCATGCCAGTGATCATTCTAACCGCTCACGGGTCTATTCCTGAAGCGGTGGCGGCAACACAGCAAGGGGTGTTCAGTTTTCTGACGAAACCGGTCGACCGTGATGCGTTGTATAAAGCGATTGATGATGCGCTCAAGCTTTCACCGCCAACTAGCGATGAAAGCTGGCGCGCCGCGGTAGTGACACGTAGCCCAATTATGCAACGTCTGCTCGAACAAGCCAAAATGGTGGCTCAGTCAGATGTCAGCGTGTTGATTAACGGCCAGAGTGGTACGGGGAAAGAAGTTCTGGCACAGGCGATTCATGCCGCCAGCCCGCGTGCGGGACGGCCATTTATCGCCATCAACTGCGGTGCGTTGCCGGAGCCTCTGCTGGAATCTGAATTGTTCGGCCATGCCAGAGGCGCTTTTACCGGTGCTGTCAGCCAGCGCGAAGGGTTATTTCAGGCGGCGGAAGGCGGGACGCTGTTTCTGGATGAAATCGGTGATATGCCGCTGGCACTGCAGGTGAAGCTGCTACGTGTGTTGCAAGAGCGCAAGGTCAGGCCACTGGGAAGTAACCGGGATCAGGATATCAATGTGCGGATCATCTCCGCTACGCATCGGGATTTGCCCAAGGCGATGGAAAAAGGCGAGTTCCGTGAGGATCTTTACTACCGCCTTAATGTGGTGAATCTCAAACTTCCGGCATTGAATGAACGCGCAGAAGATATTCCGCTGTTGGCGAACCATTTGCTGCGTGAAGCCGCGACCCGGCATAAGCCTTTTGTGCGCAGCTTTTCGACTGATGCCATGAAACGCTTGATGGCGGCCAGTTGGCCTGGCAACGTGCGGCAACTGGTCAATGTCATTGAGCAATGCGTCGCGCTGACCAGTGCGCCGGTCATTGGTGACGCACTGGTAGAACAGGCGCTGGAAGGGGAAAATACGGCGTTACCTACGTTTGCTGAAGCGCGTAACCAATTTGAGCTCAATTATCTGCGAAAATTGCTGCAAATTGCGAAAGGCAACGTCACGCAGGCCGCACGTATGGCCGGGCGTAACCGTACCGAATTTTACAAATTGTTGGCGCGGCACGAACTGGACGCCAACGATTTTAAAGAATAGTGTTAAGTTATTGTGAATTGCATGGCCGATCATGATTTCGCCGTGCTGGCTCTTGCCGCTACATAGTGATGATTAGGATTTCACCATGAAAAAAATTGATGCGATTATTAAACCGTTCAAACTGGATGATGTACGCGAGGCGTTAGCTGAAGTCGGCATCACCGGGATGACCGTAACAGAAGTAAAAGGATTCGGGCGCCAGAAAGGCCATACCGAACTGTACCGTGGTGCGGAATACATGGTGGACTTTCTGCCGAAAGTAAAAATCGAGATCGTGGTGTCTGACGATATCGTGGATACCTGTGTGGAAACGATCATGAATACGGCACAGACCGGTAAGATCGGTGATGGCAAGATCTTTGTGTTTGATGTAGCCCGCGTGATCCGTATCCGTACCGGTGAAGAGGATGAAACCGCTATCTGACCGGTTACTTTCGATGTGCCGAAAGTAAAACAGCCAGCCGTTATCGGCTGGCTGTTTGGTATCAGCAATAAGGTAATCGGTCAGGGGAGTGTTGGCGTCCAGTCACCCAGTACTTTGCTTTGGGTGTACTCTGCTGCCTGCGCGTCGGTCAACTGCCGACGAGCTGAGCTTTTTGCTGCACCAGCACCATAAGACTTGTACTCGAAGAAACGGGAGTCTTCCGGATAGAACCAGATGGTATTACCGTCTTTGTCTTTGCCAGACATCTTGTCCCAGCCGTAAATATGGTTATCCATGCTGGTGTTCAGGAATACCGTCTGTCCAATGGCGTTCGGGTCCGCGTAACGTCCATCAGAGAAGGTCGTTGTTGGATGCCAGGGACGTCCCAGCCCATAGCTCTGCGCCGGAACCGAGTCGCTTTCTTTAATTACGCGGCTGTTGGTGATCACCAGACCATACTTCTGGTTGATGTTGGTGCTGGGCGCGGTCAGGTAGCCAGAAACGCCGCTTTTCACATCGGCGCGGTAGCGTGAAACCAGATCGCAGTTATTGAACAAGGCCGTGCCGTCGCCAAAGATAAAGTCAACGGTGCCGCTGATTCGACAGTCGGAGAAGAAGCTGCGCCCGCCAGACACATACAGCGTGTCCTGATAGCCGACCAGGCTCACATCGTTAAAGTAAGCGCGGTCGCCGCTTTTGGTCACGTAAAGCGCAACGGCCTGAGTATCCTTGATTTTCGTGCTGTCACTGTCACTTTTTGCCTGGTTGGCCGGGAAATCAAAGTCGTTGCGGATAGTCAGTGATTGGGCGCTGAAATCTTTGGCGCTGATGGTCACCGTGCTACTGCCTGCTGTTCCCCATTTGCTGCCGTCCGACTTCAGCGTTCCTGCGGCTATCGCTGCGGCGATAACGGTGCCGTTACGACTTTCCCCTTTCAGATGCAGGTTATTACGGGTAATGGTCAGGCGCTCGTTATAGACGCCATTTTTGATCAGAATGACAAATGACGAGCTGCCAGCCGGTGCGCTGGCGATAGCATCGGCGATAGTTTTAAACGTTTTGCCGTCGCTGGTGGTTTTCGACACCACGGCATTGTAGGTGGTGGCGGCCTGAGCCTGATGAACGCTGAGGGCGACCATCAACGACAGCGCAAGGGTTCCAGAGAGCGTTTTTAACATACACATATTCCTTTAGTGGTAGGTGATAGAAGTCCAGATGTTTTATGAACAGATAACATCCAATAAAACGTTGCTTTGCCTAAAACGTGATTTCTCCGTGTTACTGAGCAGTTGCCTGCAACTTACCGGCCAATTCCCGTAATGAAGGGGTCGCTTTGATCTGGCCTGCGACTATCGCCGCGACCGCCTGCGCGCCTTTCTGCTGGAAATGGGTGGTATCAGGTTGGGTCAGGCTGCCAGCCTGATTACGGTAATAAGGGTAGCGATCTGGATCGACGGCCAGCCAGTATTGTTGCCACTGCTGTCCATCACCTTGATTCGCCAGTACCAGTGTTGCGGTTTCTACATCCAATAGCGGTACCTTGTTCTTGCTGGCGGTATCGCGGATGGTCTGGCTGTAATCGCCAACAAAGGCATAACCGCCAGCTTTGTTCTGTTTTGTCAGATGACTGTGAACCGCCGGTGTTCCATTTTTTCCGTCAGCGTTTTTAACTCGAGCCGTTGGGGTCAACAACACCGGCATCATACGATGCGCCCGTGCGTAATGGATGTAGCGTTCCAGCGAAATCTGGAACGACATATCCGGTTTACCTTGTGGGTACTGCGGTTTGCCATCCGCGCTGTTGGGGTAGGTGCAAAGGTTGGCGACATCGGCGGCTCCGCGAACGGCTTTCTGACTATCGCAGTTTTGATCGTTATGTCCCATACCGATGAACAGGTAATCACCTGGCCGCATGAATGGCTCCATCTGACGGAACCACCCTTCGTAATAAAAATCGCGTGAACTGCGTCCTGAACGAGCACCGTTGACGACGGCGACATGGCTGTCTGGACGCAGTTGTTGTTCAAACACCTGTCCCCAGCCCATACGCGGAAAGCGCGCTTTCTCGTAGGTTGCCGCCGTTGAGTCGCTCACAATGAAAATACGGGTGCGAGCCTGTTCCAGCGCTTTGCGCTGCTGGCTGGCACTGGCGAGATCCAAGGGTTCATAACTGCCGGAGGCGTTTAGTCCGACAATCGGGTGGAACCCAATATCGGTCAGTACCGTGTGACCAGCCTCGCCGCTATCATTGTGATAATTACGGGCATGGTTAGTTACCTGGAGGATCTTCGTAAAGGCCGGTGTCAGGGAGTTCGGATAGGTTAATGGATCGAACTGGGTGGGGTCGGGAATGCCCGCCTGTTTCAGTGCATCATCAAACCCGGTATGGAATTCACGATAAGCGGTTTCCCAGGAGGCGACTGACAAGGGTGGCAGCGTGGTGGCATTGAGCAGTTGCTGCGGGCCAATATAACCGGCCGACGCGGCGACGTCAGATAAAATACGATCGGTCAGCGGATTGATATTGATTCGATTTTCATGACCGTCACGCAACTGAGGTACCAGTGCGCCCAGGCAAACGGCGCGAAGCTGATTACTCGTCAGGCAATTTTGTCCACCGGCTTCAATGACGGACAGGCGTAGCGGTGTGACCATTGAAGAGACATCGGCATAAAATCGCCCCTGGATATCGGTTTTCAGGCTGTGCTCTGCGCCACGCTGGTCTTTGATAAGCAAGGTGGCTGGAAAGCGTATGTCACGATACATCACCTGACCGCTAATCAGCGTGTTGGGAGCAAGTGTCGTGCCAGTCAACACCGGCTGCGTGGAAGGCGACGGGGTGTCCGGTACGGTGACTGCAGCCAGCACAAAAGCAGAGGGCATACAACAAAGCAGCGTGCTGAGAAAAAGCGTCCGTTGCCAGGTAGTGGTAAACATGGTAGTGACCTCTTCTGCCTGCGATTGATGCAATAAGCGGCCACTCGATGGAGTGGCCGCTGTTGTCGGCAAGGGAATTACAGTTTGCCGTAGCCTGCGCTGCTGGTGATGGTGTTAGCCAGGCTGCTTGTCATGCTCTGAACCGAATATTTGTACGGCAGAGTGGGTTTGTAAGTGGTAAAGCTGCAGTTGTTTAACCCGGCCGCGCCACCATTAATCAGTGAACCATTGTCAGAGAGCACTTTGCTGTTGAAAGACTTCACTACATCACAATTTGATTTCAAATTAGAGATGTTGAAGTAGTTACCTTCAGACAGAATGCTGCCGCTGGTGCCCAGACCAAAGCTATACAAGTAGCGATAAACCTTCGCGTTCACGTCGCCCAGATAGACGTTGTTGTAAGCGTGGATGCTACCAAAGCGCACACGCGGAGTACGCTCGGTTACGCGGTCAAACACGTTGTTGTGGAAGGTAACGCGCAGTTTGCCGGAATCTTGTGAACCGTTACTGTCGCTGTGGCCGATCAGAATGGTTTTGTCGTGCAGTTCGAAACGGCTGTTGGAAACGGTAACGTAGTCAGAGCCTTTCTTGATATCCAGTGCACCGTCATGCTGCACATAGGTTTCGCCATCTTTGGTGGTGTATTTGTCGTCGGTGAAGCTGCCATCGCTGATGGTGACATGGTCAACCCAGACGTTGGTTGAGTTATCGATAACGGATGCATCCCACTCGGCGTTCCAGCCATCACCGGTTTCATAATGCGGTGCGACGTCTACCGGCGTTTCGATATACAGGTTACGCAGGATAACGTTTTTTACGCCCTTGATAACCAGCGAACCGTTGGTGAATTTACCATTGCTGCCGATACCGATAATGGTGGTATTGGACGGAATGCTGAGCTGGCTGCGGGCCTTCTGGTCGTCAAAGCTGGTGTAGGCTTTGCCGCCGCTGATATCAATCGCGCCGGTTACCTGAATGATTTTGGGGTCGGAATCTGAGCCGTTCAGCGCGGCTTTAAATTCGCTGATACTTTTCACGGCATAAATTTTGGCTGATGCCGCTTTAGCACCGCCAGTCGTACCGCCGTTTTGTGTCGCCCAGCCGGTGGAAGCGGCTTCGGTCGCTTTGCTGGTTTGCAAAGCTGCGGCGTGAGCAGCGGAAGTCACCATCGCAGTAGCAATGATCGCTGCCAGTAAACTTTTTTTTCCTGCAGAAGACACACGAGAGTTATTCATAGACCGTTTCCTTGCGCTGTAGGCGCTAATCCAAAGTGTATTATTTAAAATCGAAAAACCGTTTGTGAAAAAATGAAATGCCATTTTGTCCTTCGGCAAGGCGGATTTTTAAGCATTTTTGATTGTGTTTTTTGAGATCAAAATCTCGTTTTTTTTATGAGACTTATTAATTTTGTCTAAAGTGTGATCGAGACCGGTAACTTTTGCTAATAGATGTTGAATTAATTTTTCCATTAAATTCAGTGATATACTTTGGTGTTTTTGTCTGTGGCAAATGATGAGAAGTGAGATAAGTAATACCAAACCTGTGAGATAAATTATGGGATAAACCGGGTCGAAGTGGGAAGAGATAGGATGGTTAGTGTAATTCTCTTTCAGCATGTGAAAAAATCAGGCCGTCGAAAAATTCAGAGAAAATTTGTGTTCGGCCTGTCGAGTGAATGTTATTCCGCGTCCTGGTCATCGTCAAACAACCTGCCTTGCATCCGCGCCAGTTCTTCTTTTCTGACACGTTTCACAACGCTGTATACCCATTGCAGCGAGCATCCGAATTGACGCGCCAGTTCGTGATGGTTATGGCCATTGAACGCAGCGAAAATCTGGCGGTCGCGCTGGCTGACTTTCCATGCCATGCCCATAGGGAAATAGACATTTTGCCCGCCCCACACCTGCATCATCTTGCTTGCTACAGCCTCGCCGATCTGCTCCGCCACTTCAGGGCTGATTGTATCAACGACTTCACGAGCTGTGATTGCTGTATGCTGCGCCAGTTCAATAAGCAATTCTGGCCCCTTGCTGCGGAAGTTGTTATCACCGTTCATGATACTTTCCTCGCGTTGAGTTCCCGATGTTGCCACTTCTTCAGCTTCTCAATTACATGGCTGGCCTGTTCTGAATTAAGCCATTGCAAACCATCAATACCGGTTTCCCGTCGTACAAACGCCGCTAGGGCGGCCTCAGAGCGATCACGGACAATGCCCTTATCTGCCATTTCCAGCCACAAAGACCGGATTTTCCGAGACTGGGGCGCATCGTCCAGTTTGCGGCCAGTTACAGCCTTTTTAGCGGGCTTAACCTTGAAACCACGTCTTTTCATCGCTTCAAGTACCACAACTAACTGCGGGACTGTCATGTCCCGCGTAGAGTTTTTCTTTGTCGTGTTGGCCAGAACCTGGCGATAGGTATCATCGTCGATGCGCAAATCACGCTTGGCGATATGAATGAGCTTAATTAACTGGGTTTTGTTCATCTATTTTCTCTCAATCTTCGCCACAGCATCCTGCCCCGCGCCATTAACCGCATGATGCAATTTGGCTTCTTTGCCTGCCTGATACCCAGCCCAGCGAGCGTCTTCATCCCCCCGGCATTTCTTAGCCTCACGGCTTTTCAGCGTACTGAAACCATCGCCTTCAAGTTTTATCTTGCGATAGGATTCCATCAGGGTTTTCTCTCGTTCATTAACTGAGAAGGCGCTGATTGCCTTCCACGCTCCAGATATCCACCCTTCGCAGAACTGGTCGGCACGATTGATCTTGGTGCTGCGTTTGATGCTTTTGCGCAGGGATGCGATGTAATCAGTCCTGGCCCCGCGCAGTTGACGGGTTAAGACATCAAAACCATACGCAGCAATCTGCGGCCTTTCGTTCGGACCATAAAAAACAACGGATCTCCCTAAAAACGACTGAGTGTAGTAACAGTGCACGCCGAAGGCGTGGCACAGTAAGTTGGACAGATACACCACATATTGTGGTAACTTTTCGGCGTGAGACGGTGAATCCTTACTACCGGATTCCTTTATATCCATAAGGTCAATATCTGATTCATTCAGTCCATGAGCACGCATCAAATTTTGTGCCTGGCTGATGGCATTTGCCGCCTCATTTTCGTTTGTGCTCCGGCGTGCCAGATTCAACAGCTTCTTAATTTTTTCCAGGTATTTTTCTTTATTGCTGTCCGACATATCCCACCCCCAGTCGTTCTGCCAGACGCTCCAGCTTTTTCTGCTTCTGGAAGTCAATTAACTTACCCAGCCCGTTGAGACGGAATTGCTCGATCATAATTTCGACATCTGCCATTTCACTGGCCATATCGACCTCGTTACCGAGGCCGTTGACATTGCGTGATGCGGCGGCGGCCAGTTCTGCCGCCTCCTCAATCAGTTTCAGCAGTTGAGATTCAGGCCCGAACTTCTGCAATGCCAGTTGATATAACGACGAGCGGTTATTTAATGGAATGCCTTTCATTTCTTACCTCACTCAGGGTGATTTCGACATGCAGAAACCCACGACACTGATGCCGAAATAAAATTTAAATTATGTTTAACTAATTAGATGGCAGCTATATCCAGAGGTATATTTATCAATTTTCCGCTAGCATCTTTTTCTCGGAAATTAATATAGGTTTTGGATACTGCAACCTGTAATGACTCGGAAATTGCATCCATGGCTTTCAGCCAGCGTTCATCATCGATTTTGATGCGCCGTAGAGAGAGTATGCGTCCTGTGTTAAGTTGCCCCTCTTTATCTACCTGAAACGCATCAGTGATTAGCGCTCGCAAGTTGTCGTTAGCTCCCTCAGACCACTCAGTGACACACTCGTCAATCAGGTCTTTTGCAATCTGTAATTCAGGCCCAAATGTCAATGAATCCTGTACTTTAATTGTGATTTGCATACTGCCATCAAAACTGCTGAATGACACATTACCTTTGGCTCCACCACGAGTACGCCCGTATTTCTCCGCGACCAGATCCAGCCATGCGTAACACTCATTGAATGCCCGGTTTTTGAATGTCGTCAGTTCAGCGCTTTTTAATTTCGCAGCAGCTACCTGCTCTTTGACAAAAGAGTCCATTGCCAAATCATAATCAGATATCTGATTAATCGGGACTAAACGCCCCTTACGGTCTGGCATGTACTCTGCTTTATTAATACCAGTCATGATATAACTCCTTATTAATGCAACGATTCGGACCAGATAATACGACAACCATTTCGCTCAAACTCCCCTTGTCGAAAATGACCATTACTAGCATGGCCAACCAACACATAGCGGGCTTCACCACTGTTAATCATCGTTTCACAATGAACATTCCTGGCGATGCGAATGACAGGCTTATTTCCCTTAATCATTACGCTTTGGACGGTAGCATTCATAGCGCGTAACAAAACCATGGCTTCCTGTACGTTGGACAACTGCTCTGTAATATTGGGAATCGACTTCATTTTCTGACCCTCTGTGATTACTTTACTGAGGCCCATATATTTACCTCGCTCAGTGATAATTTTTCCTGTCCGTTTCTGTTCCGGTTTCTGTTACTAATTTTACTGACTGAACCTGGCGCAATAACTGTGCATTGGCAGCGCGAGTGAGCGCGGGCAGTCCTTCGTGAATCAGGCACATCATGAGCAACACCAGAGCGTTGTCATTTTTCGCTGCCTCTGTTGTGGTGGTAATCGCGATATCTACATCCATCATGCCGTTCGCCAGAATGTCTTCGCTTTTTTGCTCAATACTGATGACGATTTTTCCCATGATTAAATTCCTTTCACTACGTCCGCATTAACTACCGGAACGCCGATATCGGCAGCCAGATTCATCGCTGCTATCACAAGATTGCTGACAGCCAGCGGATACAGCAGGCTGACGCTTTTGCGCCCGCCGAGCTGATTACTCAGCCGTGCACGGATGGCGTCGATAGCGCTGGCATCAATAATGTCGGTCAACTTTTTCCCGGCGCGGGCCAGCTTGAACGTCAGGAACTCTTCCAGGCTGTTGTCGAGTGGCAGCAGTTCAACCACTTCACAGCGCTGGACGACTTCACGCACCTCCATATTGCGTTCAGAGAGCTTTGTAGCCAGTTCGGGCTGACCAATCAGCACGATTGACAGCAACTTCTTAAACCCGCTTTCCAGCTCGAAAAAACGCTTGAGGTGCTTCAATGTCGGAATGGGTAGGCTATGGGCCTCCTCAATCACCAGAACGTGGCTGTAGCCCGCATTGCTGCTGTCCTTCAGTACACGGTGTAACTGACGATAGCGTGCCTCCTGCGACCGCTTGACACCCTCCAGCGGGGCGATGGTGTTGATAATCGCTTCTGCAATGGCGGCGGCTTTCAGCGTCTTGCCTTTAACGTCGTTGTCTTCCATCGCAATGATGTACGGCTCAATGACAATCACTGGCGCGTTTTCGCGGTTGATGCGTTCGATAAGGTCACGGCGCAGTGTCGATTTGCCTGCGCCAGACTCACCAATAACCGCCATAAAACCGCCATGCCTGGCGGTCTGGTAAAGCGCTTCGCGCACATAGCGGATATCAGGCGTAGTAAACACATCGTCGGCACCCTGCATGGCGTCGTCAGCGAACGGATCGCGAAACAATCCGAATGCCTTTTTTGTCGCTGGAAACAGCACCTGTTTTTTGAGTAACATATTCTCCTCCGTTGTGAGATCTGTTGTATCTGCTGTGCGGGATGTGCCGTCCTGCACAGCATCAAAACTACGTTGTGTTTCAATGCCATTAGCCGACAGAAAGGCTGTCAGACGTTGGCGGATTTCCCCGGTGTTGGTGCGTGGCCACTGGTCGTGATTAAGAATTTGTGCAAGTGTGGCCTCTGACACTGCGATTCCTCTTGCGACAACGGCCTGCGGCAGTCGCGCATTCTTCAATTGTTCTTTCAGTACCAACATGCTCACCCCCCTTTCTTTTAGTTGCCGTTGACGATGTTGATAACGTTGGATGCCGGAGCCATCAGTGATGACACAACATCATCCAACTGGTCTTCAGGTACGCCATTCGGGTACTGAGCAACCAACTTGCGGTAGTGTTCCGGCGTCCAGTTATGGCCGCTGGCAGCGAACTTCTCGCGCAGGGCTTTTGCGGCTTCAACGTGGGTCAGTGGACGTTGCTCAATACGCGGCCCGCGCACATCTGATGCCTGACCACGGCGCGGCATAAATGTCGGCAGCGTGGCGTCGTCGATGTGTTTATACGGGTCAAGTTTTCCGCTGAACGGCAGCGCCTTCGCCTTGCGTGCTGCTGCCGCGTCGGTGGCGTTATCTGTACCTGTCACCAACTGTTCCAGTTGCTTGGCTGCTGTCTGAGCGGGCGTGTCCGCCTGGGCTTTGTAGCGCTCGCCGATAACGGCAGCGGAATCAGCGAAACCGAATTCGTTCTTGGTGACTTCATCAACCAGGAAAAACGTTTCATGGCCATCTGCGCCAGTCAGCACCACCTGAGCAGCGTCAGTGCGCCACGGGTTGCGGGTGATCAACAATTTCTCGCCCACCATCACGCCGGGCACGGTAGACACGTCGTATTCAATGCCCCGGAATGAAACGCGAAGTTTTGGCGTGATTTTGCGCTCTTCCGGCGTTGCCACAGCAAGCTCGCGGCAGACTTCGATGGATGGCGCTTTTACCAGTTGCTCTGCGGTGATTTTTAGCCAGACGTCGGTGCGGGTTTTACCGTGGCGGCTGTGTTTAGCGGTGGCGTTAAAATGCCCCCGCCAGTTCTTTGCCAGTGTATTCAGCTCATCCAGGCTAAATACAGGCTGGAACTTCAGGCCCGGTTCCAGCTTGCGTTCGATAATGTCACGCGCCTTTTCAACACTCCCCGTAGAGCGGGCCGCATGGGCCTTGTGCGCCATCAAATCAATGCCCAGCGCCCGGCACAGGTTCTTTGTCATACCAGCGGTGTTAGCTGAGCCGGGGTCGAGGTAGAGGATTTTTGGCACGCCGTGCAGTACATCGGCACCGCTGCGCTCTTGCATGGCGTTAATCAACACAGAACACAGGTTCTCGCCGGATTCAGCGCCCATCACATACTCGACGTAGATCCAGCCGCTGGTGTGGTCAGTGATTTCATAACTCCATACCCGATCACTGGCGATACGAGCCACATTACCCGGCTTGTTCTTGTAAAATTTGGCGCTGTCCATCACCTGCAAACCCTGATTGCCGTTGCTGAGGTAGTACAGCGTGCAGAGCGAGGCATCGATTTGCCATACGTGGTTGGGGTGGAGGCTGGCCATCTCAGTCACCGGGGCGGGTTGGCTTAACTGGTCAGGGTGCAATCCATAACCGCGCAGGGCGCGGCTGATAGCAGTTTCAGATAACGGGATAAACTCACCGGTGGATTCATCCAGGCGGCCTGCCGTAATCATGCCGTTGGCCCGCAGTGCTTCAACGGCATCCGCGATGCTATACAACCGCTTGCCGTTCTTACGGGTGGCTTCCATCAGTGTGGCAGATATCACGGCGGCTTCGTCACGCGTCAGGGTGCTTTGCCCGGCGTCAGTACGCTTTTTGCGTTTATCCGTCACTGTGACCTCCTTAATCTTGCGTAACAGCGTGGCGCGTGACATCCCAAGTTCCACACAGGCAGCGTCATAAATAGCGCCACGTCCACCGTGCCCCGCCTCGCGGGCGGCGCGGGCGATGGCCACCAGTTTTTCGAGCAGGGCAGCACTCATTTATGCTTCCTCGCTATTCATCCAGTCCGGTTTTTGTATCTGCGGCTCGGGTTCATCCAGAAATGCAGGTCTGTCAGTACCTGTGGGCGAATCGTGCAGGTCAAACGTTTCCCGCAGAGAGCGAACCTGCATTTCCAGCTCGCAGAGCAACCCAGACATAAAGTTTTTGGGGACATCAATAAAGTTTTCAGCGCAATAGGCGACAAGCGTTTCAAACGCATTGGCCAGTCGAACTGTAATCGCCGATTCGGCATCGGTAGCAACGCCTGCAACCTCGGTACGCAGGCGCTTGACTTCCTCGTCAGGCTTGGGGGGCTGGAGACGGGATTTCTTTTCCAGCTTTGTTGAAAGTGTGTCAATTTTCTCGTTTTTATCGGCCAGCACGCGCTGCTGTGCAGCGTTGGTTTCACGGGCTTCGCGCAGAGCGGCTTTCAGTTCCCGGCTGGTCATGCGGTCGATATCGTCGAGTGTCATTCCAGCGATAGTGCCTCCATCAGTTAACTCGATAAGTTCTTCATCACTTTCGGTCATTAACTCAAAGAGCTTCGTTTTACCCAAAAGCGCAAGCGCTTGCGCTTTTGACTCAAGTTTTGGTGAAAGATATTTGAGAGACGCCTGCATCATTACCTGTGCAGTACGCTTTGACAGAGACAATTGAGATTCAACTATCTCAATAAAGTCGCCATGAGGCTCATTCTCTTTGAGAATTACCAGTCTCTTACCCGCCTCCAGCATGGCTTCCGCAGATTGCGCCATATAAAAACGCGCTTCGTGGATGATGCGATCACGTTCATACGGCAGGCCATCACCAAATTGCTGCATAACCTGCATCCGGTGTTCGGTCATTGCATTCAGTTTTACATTCAGTTCGCCCGATAACGGAGCGTCTTCCACTAATTGAGACGGTTCTTGTTTTGTACGTGCCATCGTTCTTGTTCCTTATTAGCGGCCGCCAGCGAGAAGGCGCTGGTTCATTTCGTTGATTCTGTCCTGCGCACGCGCCACTTCGCTGGCGTGCGCGTGGGCTATTTGCAGTGTCTGCATAGAGAGGGCAAAGCGTCCGTTGTCCAGTTTTTGCGCTAACCCTTCCTCGATCAGCGTATTCAGTGCGCGGTTAATATTGGCTGGCGAGTCGTCTAACGCAGCGGCTAACTCGCTGTTTGACAGCCCCGTGAGGGTGTGGCCTTTCAGGGCTTTAAACACCTTGAGAATGCGGGTGCCAGCGCTGGAAACGTTCAGTTTGCTCATACATTCCCCTTTTTCTAATATGTGATAATCTGTTTCCTATAATGGAAGGTGTCAGGCTGCGGGCTTTAGGCCGAGCTTGACTGCAATCTCGTGTGATTTGCCGTAGCGGGCTTTTACGAAGCCGTTGAGAACGCGGTATACCGCTTCGCGTGAATAGCCGTTTTCTGCGGCCCATGCGGTGACTGTGATGCCGTGTTGCTGAAAGCGTTGTTTCACCTGTTCGGGCGTCATGTTATGGCCTCCGATTGTGCAATGATTGTTGATTGATATGTGTTAGATTATGCGACCGATTGGGTACATAGTCAAGGGACCGAATGGGTATCATGGATAATTTAGAGCTTGCTTCGATTGGTGTGCGAATTCGTCAAGTGCGTGGAAATCTTTCTCAGACTGAGTTTGCATCCAGACTAGGCATTGAACGGAAAAGTGTTTCTCGCTACGAGGCTGGTGATCGCGCACCAGATGCGTTAGTCATTCTTCGCCTACTAAGAGAATTTGGTGTGGATCCCACATGGTTGTTAACTGGCGATGGGGATGGCCCAGAACTGACGTCTGATGAACAAGAGATGTTGGGTTATTTCCGCAATGCCCCACTCGCAGTCAAAGCAGCAGCGTTGGCAGCATTGCAGGCTGGAGTGTCGTCGCACACACCTAATGGGCAGGTATTTAATGGCGACATTACTGGTCAAGTTGCTGGTAACCAGATAATCAATAATGGCGTGATAAAAAATAAAAAAAATCGTTAAGCACAGAGGGATTAGATGCATCAGGAGTTTAATGGAACAGCAAACGGGCAATTTTCTGCCAGGGATATTATCAACATTCATCATCAGAATGAGCCTGTATCCGAAGATGAGCAATTGCTGCCAGCACAGCGCCAGCGTTTACACCAGCTATTAGATGAAATTAGCGCTATCAGTGGTGAGGCTAAAAAAGACCTCTGGCGAGCTGTTCACGCTCATATTGATGTGCGTAGCGTTCACTTCATCACAACCCAAAAATTCCATAAAGCCGAGATATATTTAGAGAAGCGCTTGGCAGATGCAAAACAAGCTCGTGAGTGTAAGCGCTTAGTTGCAGAGATTTTGCGGTTAACCGCAGAAAACAAAAGTGTGGCGCGTGATCGGTTTTGTTTGCGCACTTTTGGTACAAAAATGCTCAATGATTTATCACGCGAGCAGTTACAGGCTGTATTTAATTTTTTCGATAACGAACCTTCGCCCCATTACCAGGAACGGGCGATACAGCTGGGTGCCCCATGGCAGAAAGTCGTCATGTCGTACCCGAAATTATTTATTGTCATCTTTCTAGCTGGTTTTTTTTCGTCATTCTTATTCAGATAGCTGTTAGATGAGTAAAACATAATCGATACAAGGATTTTTATGAAAGATTTGTTTATTTTCATAGGTTTTATCATTATCTGGGTTTTTGTCGCGAAGTATCTTTCACGCAGATTTATAAATAAAGGTCACAAAATCTGGTTAAGCAAGGCCAGTGGTATTTGTGTGGGTTTTGTTGCTGCCTTCGCATTCTTAATAGCTGTCATTCCTAATGTACCCAACGAGAAAGTAGCACCAGCACCAGCACCAGCACCAGCACCAGCACCAGCACCAGCACCAGCACCAGCACCAGCAGAGCAGGCTGAAGCCGATACAGTCAAAAAACCAGAGAAATATTTCGACATCACGCCACAAGAATTTGCGAAGCGCATGAATACCAATCTGGTCAAATTGCAATCACCATTTAAGCTGAAAGTGGTTATTACGTCCGGTCCGGTTAACGATACGTTTAACTACATGTTTAATGATCGGCTTGCTATTGTTGGAACAGTATCAAAATCGAATGGGAAACTAGCTGGTGTAGTATTGATGCTGTCAGGTGATGGCACAGCAGAGTCAGGGTTACATGTGTTTGCTATCGCAACGTCAGCCTATTCTGCACTACTGGGTAAAAACGAGTTGGGCACGGGAGTGCCAGCGAATTTAGTATTGGACTTGTTTAAAAAGGAATCTGGGGATGCATCTAAAATATTAAATAATATAAAATTCACATTGGTTAAGAGTGAAGAGATAGGGAACCTGCTCACGGCTGAACCATTATAAATACTATCCTAATGCCCTTTAAAATCCCCACGTAACACAATCCGTCATGCTGTCTCCACTACATAAAAGGAGACAGCTATGAACCTCAAAAAATTCCGCATCAAACGTCTGGAGCGTCTTTTCGGCTGGCAGATTACCGCCGTTCTGCTGCTGGCTGTGATTGCACTGGTATCGCCGCAACAACTCCCCGTCGTCATCTACAAAATCGCCCTGATTACGCTTGCCGCAGTGCTGGGGTACTGGCTTGACCGTTCGCTATTTCCCAAAGCAGCCATCGGCCAGTACCTGAAACACGAACCCGCGCTGATGGATATCGGCCTGTATCCCATCAAACCCGGCCATCACATGGTGTTTGCCGCTGCGCTGATTCGCCGGGCGATCATCGTTGCGGCGGTGTGTCTCGCTGTGGCAATGGGGCTGTAATATGGGCTGGCCGCAAATCACTTTCATCATTCTGCTCGCCTTTGGTCTGGGCGTAACAGCCATAAAACATGGCGAACCACGCAACGATAAATACAGCTTCTGGTGGCAGCTTGTGGCCAATCTGGTGATTGCCTGGCTGCTCTGGTGTGGCGGCTTCTTCAGCCAGGCTCATGCCGCACAGCTGCCCGCTGCCGCACAGCAATACCGCAACGACGTGATCCGTAACGCCCGCCTCGACTGGGGGCTGAATGCCCCAGTTGCTGACTTTGCCGCCCAGTTGCATCAGGAATCCGGCTGGAACCCGCGAGCGGTGTCGCCCGTTGGCGCTCGCGGCCTGGCGCAGTTTATGCCGACAACCTCAGAGTGGATCAGCAATGCTATTCCCGCCCTGGCAGCTAATCAGCCGTTTAACCCAGCGTGGGCCATCCGGGCGCTGACCAGTTATGACCGCTGGCTCTGGCAGCGCATCAGTGCTGCCAACAGTTGCGAGCGGATGGCCATGACGCTATCGAGCTATAACGGCGGGCTGGGCTGGGTACAGCGCGACCAGAAGCTGGCTGCCCAGCGCGGGCTGGACAGTCAGCGCTGGTTCAGCCAGGTCGCTACCGTTAACGCCGGGCGTCATGCCGCCGCCTGGCGGGAGAACCGCCATTATCCGCAGCGCATTCTGCTGGAACTGGCTCCGCGCTATCTCACCTGGGGAGGCCGTAGCTGTGTTGACCGGGCTTAATAATCTTCCCTGGAAATTGCTGCTCTGCATCGCAGCCGTGCTGGTCGCGTTGGGTTTTATCCATCATCGCGGCTATCAGCAGGGTTTTACACGGGCTGAGACAGAGGGCAAAGCGGCGCTGGCCACATTGCAGGCCGACTACACCCGGCAGGCCCAGCAGCACGCGGAGCGGGATAACGCTGCGCTGGTCGCATTACAGCAGCGCTACCAGCAGCAGGTGCAGACTGCGAATGACGCCGAGCAGAAGTACCTCACAGTCACTAAAAATCTGCGTACCCAGAACGAAAACCTGAAGAGGAAAATCGACGATGTTACCCAACTCTGGATTGATGCTCGCGGCCAGGCTCACCCTGTGCAGTGCGTGTTTACTGCTGGCTTCGTGCAGCAATACAACGCCGCCTTTGGTCTCGACGCTGGAACAGGAATTGCCGCCCCTACCGGCTGGCCTGGCGACGCGCCCGCAACCGCTGGCTCCGCTGACGCCCGGTTACGCGAATCAGGCGTCACACAGCGCGACGTCCTCGCACACGGCATCGACACCGGCGAGCGCTACCAGCAATTAGTGGCGCAGATTAACGGCCTGCTGGATTACATCAAGGCGCTACAAAACAGGAAGGGAAAATGAAAATTGAAGTCGAGTTCTGGCAATTAGTAGGCCTGTTGCTGGGTTTTTTAGGGTTTGTATTTGCTGCCGGAAAAATTCTGCTAGCGCAGATAGAACAGCGCCTGAACGAGCGTTTTGGTGCGCTGGAGCAGGCCCGTTCTCAGAGCGAAAAAGGTTGGCAGCGGTTGGAGCGTGAATTCCTGGAGTTCCGCGCCGATCTGCCGGTTACCTATGTCCGGCGTGAGGATTACATCCGTGGACAGACGGTGATCGAGGCCAAACTGGATGCGGTTTACAACAAACTGGAACTAGTGCAACAGCACCGAATGAATGGAGGACAACATGGTTGATATCGCCCGTGCACGCAGAGAGGGACTGCGCTGGAGTTTGCTGGTTGCACTCAACAAAACTCGGCCGTACACCGCCAGTGAAACACTGTTACTGGATGTAGCGCAGGCTATTTACCCGGATACCACCCCGTTGGAACTGCGCCGGGAGCTGGATTACTTGTCAGACCGCAAGATGGTCGATTTGACCAAGCGCCCCAGTGGTGACTGGTTTGCAGACCTGACACGCCTGGGCGTTGATATCGTCGAGTACACCGTGGAATGCGGGCCGGGTATCGCCCGCCCGGAAAAATACTGGAGTGAGTGATGGCCAGACGCAGCACTATCGACAAACTGCCGGATGATGCCCGCCGCTGGCTTGAGCGTGCGCTGACCGAATCGGGCTTCAGTGGCTATGCCGAACTGGAGAGCCTGCTGCGTGAACAGGGTTACGTTATCAGCCGGTCGGCCATCCATCGTTATGGCCAGAAAATCGAGCGCCGTTTTGCGGCAATTCGTTCAGCAACTGAAGCCGCCCGGATGCTGACTGAGGGTGCAACTGATGATCAGGATGCGCGTTCGGAAGCGGTGATAGCGCTGATACAGACCGAGCTGTTCGAGAGCATCGTCCAGTTGCAGGAAGCTGAAGAGGGAGAGATTGATCATAAGGAGCGTGTCGCTCTCTTGTCGAAAGTTGCAAAAAACGTGGCCACACTTTCGCGTGCCTCCGTCAACCTCAAAAAGTACCAGGCTGATATTCGGCGTGAAGCCCGCGAAGAATTACTGCGTGAACAGGCTGCCGCGCTGGATAAAGCAGCGAAAGCCCAGGGGTTGGGTGAAGAGCAAGTTCGATTCTGGCGTGAGAAGGTTCTGGGCATACGATGAAAGAACTCAGTAGCACATTACGAATCGTTGAATGGGAAGAGCTGCCACCACGAGCCAGAGATATTCCCGAAAGTTTCAATCCTATGACAGATGGTGTCTTGATGGCCCATCAGGTGAGTGTATTGAAAATTCGGAAGTCTATCCTGGCTGTACCAAAAGGTCGTCGTACCGGGATAACGTTCTCATTTGGTTTTGATGCCGTTCTGACGTCTGCGGCCAGAAAGAACAGCGGTGGTATGGATGTATATTACATTGGCGATACCAAAGAAAAAGGTTTGGAGTTCATTGGCTATTGCGCGAAATTTTCCCGCGTCATTGCCGAACAGCAAGCTGATTCTGTCTCAAAAATCGAAGAGTTTCTGTTTGAAGATCAGGATGACGAGGGAAATACCCGCCGTATAACCGCTTACCGAATCCGGTATGCTTCCGGTTTTCAGGTTGTCGCACTTTCATCCCGACCCGCTAACATCCGTGGTTTGCAGGGTATGGTCATCATTGATGAGGCTGCATTCCATCAGGATGTCCAGGGTGTGCTGGACGCCGCTACCGCTTTGTTGATCTGGGGAGGGCGTATCGTTGTTATCTCTTCACACAACGGGCGCTCCAATCCGTTCAATACATTCGTAACCGACATTGAGCAAGGGCTTTATGGGGACGACGCAGCGGTCTATACCGTGACGTTTGATGATGCTGTCGCGAACGGTCTGTTTGAGCGTGTGT
Organism: Dickeya ananatis; assembly: GCF_019464615.1. Lineage (NCBI taxonomy): Bacteria > Pseudomonadati > Pseudomonadota > Gammaproteobacteria > Enterobacterales > Pectobacteriaceae > Dickeya > Dickeya ananatis. The sequence continues at coordinate 729,712 of NZ_CP040816.1, forward strand.
GTTTCATGAAGGGGGAAGAACCCACTCTCGAAGCGAAATCTGCGTGGTACAGCCGTATCCGTAACGCCTATGGCCCCAGAAAAGCAGCTATGCGCGAGGAGCTGGATGCAATACCTCGTGACGGAAACGGTATTTGTATTCCTGGTATTTGGATTGAAGCGGCCATGCCTCCTGGTAATGATCGGGTAGTGCTACGCCTGACTCTGGATGATGACTTTTCTACTAAGTCTCGTCAGGAGCGTGAAGCCTTCGCAACAGACTGGATTACTCGTTACCTGGAGCCAGTTATTGCCAGACTTGATCCGACTCTGCGCTATGCCGTAGGTGAAGACTTTGCCCGCCACCGTGATTTTTCATCCGTCGTATTGTTGGCAGTGATGCCCAATTTGTACCGACGGGTTCCACTCATCATTGAAATGCATAAAGTTCCCACACGACAACAGGAACAAATTCTTTGGTATTTACTGCGCACATTGCAACGATTTACGGGAGCAATGGATGCAACTGGGCCTGGCCAAACGCTGGCTGAATATACTGCCGATGAATTTGGCACAAATCGTATCGCCCAGATTAACCTCAACCGTTCCTGGTATGGGACATGGATGCCAAAGCTGATTCAAGCATTTGAGGATGGTGTGATCACAGTACCCGCTGACGACAACGTGAAGCAGGATTTACATAGCATCGAAGATATTGACGGCATCCCGATGGTTTCCCCAGTTCGTAAAGAAGATTTAAAAGACCCTGAGTTATATCGTCATGGCGATACGGCTATTGCTCTGGTTTTAGCATGGTATGCCTCTGTCGCAATGAATGCTGGCCCGGTCACCGTCAATTCACGCCGCCGCCGTTCGTCCACCCGTTTACTGGAGAATTACTAATGGCACGAGGCATCTGGGTGTCCCCCACTGAATTTGTCAATTTCGCCGAGCCGAGCCAGTCGCTGACAGCGCAGATTGCCGGGCGTGAGCGGTCAATGGATTTCGCTGCATTCGGCATGTATCTGCCAAACCCCGACCCAATCCTGAAGGCGCAAGGGCGCGATATCAAAATCTATCGGGAACTGCGCACCGACCCGCTGGTCGGCGGCTGTATTCGTCGGCGGAAGGCGGCGGTGAAAGCGCTGGAACGCGGTCTGGAGCGCGGCACAGCCCCGGTGCGGGTATTTAACTTTGTGCGCGATATGCTGGCTGATTTGGATGTGTCGCGCATTATCGGCGAGATGACGGACGCTGTGCTCTACGGCTATCAGCCGTGCGAACTGATGTGGCAACGCAGTGCGAAAGCCTGGTCGGTGTCTGATGTGGTTGGCAAGCCGCCGGAATGGTTCATGTTCGATTCATCCAACCAGTTACGTTTCCGGGCGCGGGATGCGGGGCTGAATGGTGAAGCCGTACCACAGTACAAATTCCTGCTGCCCCGGCAGGACGCCAGCTATGACAACCCGTATGGTTTCCCGGATTTGTCGATGTGTTTCTGGCCAGTGGCGTTCAAGAAAGGCGGCTGGAAGTTTTGGGTGCGGTTTGCTGAGAAATATGGTTCGCCGTGGGTCATCGGCAAACACCCGCGCGGTACAGCTCAGAGTGAAATCAACACGCTGCTGGATTCACTGGAAGCGATGATTGAAGACGCGGTGGCTGCCATCCCGGATGACTCGTCCGTGGACATCAAAGAAGCGGCGGGCAAATCTGATTCCAGCGAGATTTTCCAGAACCTGATCCGGGAATCACGCAGTGAAATTGCGATGGCGCTGCTGGGGCAGAACCAGACGACAGAAGCCAGTAGCAATAAAGCCAGCGCCCAGGCCGGACTGGAAGTGACGGCGGATATCCGCGACGGTGATGCCGATATCGTGACAGGTGCTATCAACCAGATGATCCGCTGGGTGGTTGAGCTGAATTTCGGTAGCGTTGACAGCCCCGTTTATCAACTGTGGGAACAGGAATCCGTTGATGATGTGCTCGCCACGCGAGACGAGAAACTGAGCCGTGCCGGGGCGAAATTCACCCCACAATACTGGAAACGGCAATACCAGCTTCAGGACGGCGACATCGACGAGACGCCTGCTGCCGGGGTGGCCGGGGCACTCCCCCCCGAATTTGCCGAAGCCGTGGCCGCTGACATGACCGCACAGGATACGCTGGATGAGGCACTGGATATTTTGATGAACGGGGGCACGCTGACTACGACGCTTGAGCCGGTGCTGGCTCCGCTGTTTGAGCGGGTTCAGGCGGGCGTTCGTCCGGTTGATTTGCTCGGTGAACTGGCTGAGCTGTATCCGCAAATGGGCAGTGATGACCTGCAAGAGCGGCTGGCCAGGGTTCTGTTCGTTGCTAACATCTGGGGGCGGCTGCATGAGCGCAACAGCGGCTGACCTGGCGTACTGCATGACCCTGCCGCCGAAGCGTGCAATGCAGTATCTGCGTAAAAAAGGGTTTGCGATTAGCTGGGACTGGGAAGAAGTCTGGCAGGAGGCCCACGCAAGGGCGTTCACCGTGGCCAAAGTCACCCGGCTGGATATCCTTGAAGATATCCGCGCCGCCTTACAACAGGCACTGGACGAGGGCAAGACCGGCAACTGGTTCCGCAAGGAGCTTGAGCCTGTTTTGCAGCGCAAAGGTTGGTGGGGGCCGCGAGACACGACCGACCCGGTGACGGGTGAGCCGGTCACTATTCAGCAGGGTAGCCCGTGGCGGCTCGATACCATCTTCCGTACCAATATGTCTGTGCTCTACAGTGCGGGCCGCTGGGCCGAGCAGATGGAAAACGTCGATGACCGTCCGTTCTGGATGTATACCGGCATCAACGACAGCCATACACGGAAGAGCCACCTGCAACTGCACGGCAAAGTATTTAGGTTCGATGACCCGTTCTGGCAGGCGTTCTATCCGCCAAATGGGTGGCGCTGTCGCTGTTCGGTGATTGCACTGAGTCGTGATGATATCCGGGCGCGTGGCCTGAAGGTTATTGAGTCTGCCAACATGATGGGCTGGTCGTTGAAACTGGTCAGCGAAAAAACCGGTGAAATGCAGCAGGTCGCTACTTTCAAAAGCGGTGGTCATGAGGTGTCAACGGATGTCGGCTGGTCATATGCGCCGGGTGCGGCGTACCGGCCTGACCTCGCTCGGTATCGTGGCCCGTTGTCAGGGCTGGCAAAACAGGAGTTAACACCATGAGTACTGTCTCTGTCACTATCAATGACCGCGAGCTGCGGCGCGGGTTGCGTGCGCTGGAGATGGCGGCAACCGACATGACCCCGGCGATGCGTAAAATTTCCGGAACGTTGCAGACTGAAACTGCACTGAATTTTGGCGATGAGGGGCGACCGAAGTGGCTGGTGTCATTGGCCGCAGAAGACCGCAGTGGTCAGACGCTGAGAGACACGGGCAGGCTGGCTGCGTCAGTATCGACAGACTATGATTCCAGTCATGCGACTATCGGCACCAATGTTGTCTATGCCGCTATCCATCAGTTTGGCGGCAAGACTGGCCGTAATGAGTCGGTCGAGTTACCTGCCCGTCCGTACCTGCCGATTGATGCCGACGGTGAGCTGCAACCTGAGACAGTCCGCTCGGTTCTCGATACGATACAGCGGCACCTGGAATCAGCGGCTCATAGTTGATTTTTCGCATTGCCGGTACGCAGATGTGCTGCGTGCTGGCAATACGGGCTGAAAATCCTTTATAAAGCCTTTACAGGCTGGCTTTCTGCCCACCTCTCACCTCGCCATGTGGTAGTGTTTTCTAAACGCCATTAAAATCCGTTTTTCTCACCATCGATGACACTGACCCTGTTTAACGAAAACAGGACGGTGTTATGCCTTTACACATTTTCAAATCCGGCACCCATACCGACATGCACGGCACGACATTGCCGTTTACGCCTGCTGATTTGGCTGCGTGTGCAGCAGCCTATGACTCGGCAGTGCATGAAGCGCCGATTGTGGTGGGCCATCCGAAGACGGATGATCCCGCCTATGGCTGGGTCGCGTCACTGTCGGCAACGGGCAGTGACCTGCTGGCCGAACCGGCGCAGGTTGACCCCCAGTTCGCCGAGCTGGTCACCGCCGGGCGCTATAAAAAAATCTCCGCGTCGTTCTATCTCCCGGACAGCCCGAACAACCCGAAACCGGGCGTGCTGTATTTGCGTCACGTTGGCTTTCTCGGCGCACAGCCACCGTCAATCAAAGGACTGCGCTCTGCGGCGTTCGGTGAGCAGGAAACCGGCGTTGTGGAATTTGCAGACTGGGGGCTGATGACCAGTGCCAGCCTGTTCAGCAGATTGCGCGATTTCATCATCAGCAAGTTCGGTCTGGAAGACGCAGACACGGTGTTGCCGCCCTGGCAACTGGATGCCCTGCGCGATGAAGCCGCGAAAGTCCCCCCGGCGGCGTTTAGCGAGCCGCCACATTTACCATCAAACGAGGATTCGACAGTGACAGAAGAAGAAATTAAAGCGATGCAGGCCGAAAACGCCCGGCTGAAAGCCGACGCGGACGCGCGGGCGAAAGCGGATGCGCAGCGTCGTCAGGAAACGGTTCACACCAGCAATGCGGCGTTTGCAGAAACTCTGGTGGCGAACGGCACACTGGCACCGGCTGCACAGTCGGTGGTTGTCGCGCTGCTGGATGCGGTTTCAACGGGCGCCACGCCGATGGAGTTCTCCGAAGGCGACGTGACCCGACCGCTTGCGACGGCGTTCAAAGACCTGCTGAGTGGCGCTACGCCTGTGCTGCTGTTTGGTGAGCGCGCAACTAAGGTGCGTGTGCAAGACAACAATGCCGTACCTGTCGAAGCCGAGTTCGCCGAAGCCGACCCGGCTCGGCTGGCTCTGCACAACAAGGCTAAGGCACTCGCTAAAGCCGAAGGCATCAGCTACGACGCTGCTGTCACCCGCTGCCTGTAATTTAAGGAAAGGAAACTATGTCTGACTATTTGAGAGGCAAACGCATCGTTGACCCGGTGCTGACATCAGTCGCACGCGGGTATCGCAATGCTGCCTTTATTGGCGAAAACCTGTTTCCGGTCGTTCTGGCCGAGAAAGAAGGCATTATCGTGCCGCTTTTCGGGAAAGGGGCGTTCGTCGAGTACGACACCGAGCGTGCTATCGGGGCGGAAAGTAACGTGCTGCTGCGCGAGAAATCCAGCTCGATGGATATCGTGCTGAACGAGCACGACCTGGCGGCACCGGTTGATTACCGTGAACAGGCGGAATCGCTGTTCAACGAAGAAGCGAAAGCCGCCCGCCGGGCAACGAACGGTATCGACTTAAAGCGCGAGCTGTATGCGGCACGCCTGGCGCAAGACCCGAAAATCTACCTCGACAAGTCAAAGAAATCACTCGCGGCAGCAGAGCGCTGGGCGGGTGGTAAGGGCCAGCCCGTCACGTTGATCGAAGAGGGCATTGAGGCGGTCAGGAACGCGATGGGAGTGCGTCCAAATGTGATGACACTCGGCGCAAGCGTCATGGCTGCGTTGCGCTATCACCCCGCTATCCAGGCGCAGATCGGGGCCAATGAACGTAAACGCATCACCGAGCAGATCCTGGCGGATATTTTCAATATCCCGAAAGTGCTGGTCGGTGGCGCTGTCAGTTCCCCGGCTGTCGGGAAAGACCAGTCTGACATCTGGGGTGACTCACTGATGCTGCATTACGTCGCACCGGTTACCGCCGGGGCGGAAAGTGCTGACGAGAATGAACCCTCTTTCGGCTACACCTTCCGCCGCCGTGGTATGCCGGTTGTCGATAAATACAACGGCGCGGGCGGCAAAGTGAATTACTGCCGGTATACCGATATCTACAAAGTTGCGGTAGTTGGTGGCGATGCCGGGTATCTCCTTACCAACATTCTGAAATAACGGGGGCATCATGAGTGCAACACAGCAACCTGTTTTGACCACCACCATCGTGGCCACCGCCGCGCTGACCGCACAGCGGTTTGTCGGGGCAGATAATGCCCCGTGTGCGGCCGGGGCGATTGCGCTCGGTGTGGCTGAGGTGGACGGTGATGCCGATACGGCAATACCGGTCAATGTGCTGGGGATTATTGCCGTTGAAGCCGGTGCAGCTATCGCACGCGGCCAGGCTGTCCAGTCCGACGCCAGCGCCCGTGCTATCCCGCAAGTCGCTGCTGCCGGTGAAACGCCTGCCGGTGTATCGAACGGCATCGCACTGGATGCGGCGACCGCCGAGGGCGACATCATCCGTATCCTGCGCGGGGTGTGACATGTACTGCACCCTTGCGGATTTACTCGAACTTGTGCCGGAAGCGACGCTGATTCAGTTGACCAATGACGAGATGGCTACGGGCTCCATGTACGGTGAAACGTTGCCAGTGAATACTACAGTCATTGACAGCGCTGTCCGCTATGCCGATGAGCTGATTGACGCCCATCTGCGCGGGCGGTACACCCTGCCGCTGGCCGAAATTCCGACCGTGCTGCGCGACATTGCTGTGACGCTGACTCGCTACCGGCTGTATACCCGTCGGGCGGAAGGTGCGATGCCTGACCTGGTGGCGGATGATTACAAAACGGCGCTGAAACAGCTTGAACAGATACGTGATGCAAAGCTGACGCTCGGGTTGCAGTCAACCGGCACCGATGCGCCAGAGCGTGGTGAGTTCAGGGTGCGTGGGCGTCAGCCCACGTTTGGTGGACGTAACGGCGTACTGGATAAATTCTGATGGACGTCTCACCGATTGTGGATGCCGTGGTATCCCGGCTGCGCGAAAAACTGCCCACGTTGCACATTGAGTATTTCCCAGAGAAACCGGCGGACTACCGGCTGAACCATCCTACCGGGGCGGTTCTGGTGAGCTACGCCGGTTCCAGGTTCGGCAAGCCGGAAGACATCGGTGCGATGTTGCAGGCCCAAACCGTGACGTTTAACGCCACGGTAGTATTCAGACAGCTTAATGGTCGCCAGGGCGCGGTGGCGGTACTGGATGTATTACGCCGGGTGCTGTGCGGTTACAAGCCGCCAGGCTGCAACCGGAAAATCTGGCTGGTGCGGGATGTATTTATCGGCAACGTCGCCGGGTTGTGGCAGTACGCCCTCGATTTCGCGACCGAAGCCGTACTGATTGAAGACACCGATCTCCCTGACGGCCCGTTACTGGCGGGGATTGATACAGAGGAACAGGACGAATGAAAAACTATCGCTACACCGGCCCGGCGTCAGGCGTCACGCTTGCCGACGGCACTGAAGTGCTGCTGTGGCCCGGCAAAGACGTCTTGCTGCCGCCTGATAACGACTACGTGAAAACGCTGGTCGCATTGCAGCACCTGACACAGATTGATGACCAACCTGTCGCACTGGCTAAAAACCGGCAGACAGACAAGACAAAAGACGAGGTGAACAGTGGCAGCTAACTATCTTCACGGTGTCGAAACTACAGAAGTTGAAACCGGCGCTCGCGTCGTCAAAGCCGTAAAATCCGCCGTCATCGGGTTAATCGGCACTGCGCCAGCGGGGCCGGTCAATACCGTCACGCTGTGCACCTCTGACACCGCGGCGGCGAAATTCGGCGGTCAGTTGACAGGGTTCACGATACCCCAGGCGCTGGATGCCATTTATGATCATGCGGCAGGCACTGTACTTGTTATCAACGTGCTCGACCCGGCAGTGCATAAAACGCATGTGGATAATGAACCGGTAACGTTCGACAGCAACGGTTCTGTAACGCTGGCTAATCCCGTTGTGGCCAGTCTTGTGCTGAAGAAAGACGCCGGTTCTGCACCGTATGTACTCGATACGGATTACACGCTGGATCAACAGACGGGCGTCATTACACGGTTGAATAAATCCATCGATACGGCGCTGGCGAGTTACGACTACGCCGACCCGACGAAAGTGACCGCCGCAGACATCATCGGTGCCGTCAACGCAGCGGGAAATCGAACAGGTATGAAGCTGTTGCACGATACCTATAACGCATACGGCTTCTTTGCAAAGATTCTGCTGGCACCAGTTTACTGCACACAGAACAGTATCCGCGTCGAGCTGCAAGCACTTGCCGAAAAATTAGGGGCGATGGCATATGTTGATGCACCTATCGGCACGACATACGAGCAAGTGATCACCGGGCGCGGCCCTGCTGGCACCATCAATTTCAACACCAGCTCATCGCGGGTCAGACTGTTTTATCCACACGTCAAAGTGTACGACTCAGCGACTAATGCCGAACGGCTGGAGCCACTGAGCCAGCGGGCGGCTGGTTTGCGTGCCAAGGTTGACCTGGAAATGGGTTTCTGGTGGAGCAGTTCTAACCAGGAAATCCAGGGCATTACCGGCGCTGAGCGCCAGTTGACAGCGATGATTGATGACCCGAGTTGCGAGGTCAATTTGCTGAACGAGCAAGGCATTACCACCGTGTTCAATTCCTACGGCACAGGGTTGCGCCTGTGGGGGAACCGTTCGGCAGCCTGGCCAACCGTGACGCACATGAAGAACTTTGAGAACGTGCGCAGGACAGCGGATGTGATCAACGAGTCGATTCGGTATTTCAGCCTGCCATATATCGATATGCCGATCACCCAGGCGCTTATCGACTCGCTGACGGAGTCAGTTAATGCTTACGGTCGTAAGTTAATTGGCGACGGCGCACTGCTGGGGTTTAAGTGCTGGTATGACTCGACACGGAACGAAGAAACCGAACTGTCATCCGGGCATCTGCTACTCAGCTATAAGTTTACGCCGCCGCCACCGTTGGAGAGGTTGACGTTCGAGACGGAGATCACCTCTGAATACCTGGCAAACCTGACATCCGGGAGTGACAGCTAATGGCCAAGATTGAAGTTAACCGCATCACTAATGCGAACATTTACCTGAACGGCACGAACCTGCTGGGCCGCGCAGAAGAAGTGAAATTGCCGGACGTCACCATGACAATGCAAGAGCACAAGGCGTTAGGGATGGTGGGCAAAGTCGAACTGCCGTCCGGGTTCGACAAGCTGGAGGGCGAAATCAAGTGGAACAGCTTCTATCGTGATGCGATGCTGTCTGCCGCAAACCCGTACAGTTCGTTATCGTTACAGTGCCGCTCTAACGTTGAGCGTTACAGTAGCCAGGGGCGCATTGATGAAGTGGCGCTGGTCACCTATTTGACAATCATGTTTAAAAAAAATCCGTTAGGGACATTCAAACAGCATGAGAACGCTGAGTTCTCCAGCTCGTTTACCTGCACGTACATCAAGCAGGTATTGGACGGCGAAGAACTACTGGAACTCGATTATTTGGCGAATATCTTCAGGGTCGGCGGTGTTGACCAGTTGACTGACTATCGTATTAACATCGGGGGGTAATTCCCCCGCTATATATAAAGGAGGGTTTCCCTCCTTTCTTCATTAAATCCCTTTAATATCTGGCTTACAGCCTGCTGCGCATACTGCTCCTGAATACCAACCTTTTATTCAGGAGCACCACATGTCTGATGTCATTTTCCCTCTTTCTATCCCGTACACCACTGCGGCTGGCGTCCGTATCGAATCGCTGACGCTACGACGCCTGCAAGTCAAAGACCTGAAAGCTGTGCGCAAGGTCAGTGCTGAGCCTGCTGACTGGGACGATCTGCTGATCGCCCGTTCCTCTGGATTTGTGCCTGAAGATTTTGATGGTATGGATTTGGGTGATTATCTGGAGTTGCAGAAACGATTTCAGCAACTCACTGGATTGGCTAAACAACCCCAGGACGCTGATGCAGTCGCAGGGGGTGCTGGCGAGGTGGTTCCGCTGGCAACCGAGTGAATTAGACGCGCTGGAGGTGGAAGAGTTTGAGGACTGGCTGGAAATAGCCAGCCAGCAGATTAAGCGTGAGAACGGCGACGACGATTCAGGCGGCTGACCAGCGCGCTGATAGCGGCAAACACTATGGACAGCAGGGCTATAACGGGTTGCAGGATAAAGATAACCGGCACCATCGCTACAGGCAGCACCGCTGCGCCGACGAGCATCATCACCACCCACATCAGGGTATCGCTACTGGTGTGGGCGGTATAGATGCCCCACCGCACCAGCAGATAGATGTACAGGCCGCCAATCGCTGTCACCAGTAGTCCTTTCAATAGCGTCAGCGCGTTTTCCATATCTGTAATCCCGTATCAACTGAATAAATGGAGTGTAGACGGTGGCTACCGAGTTCTCAATAGGCGTCATTATCGGCGGGGCGATATCCGGTGCGTTTCGCTCTGCGATGTCCGGCACGCGCCGCACACTTGATTCGCTTGGCGATGTCTCACGCCAGCTCACTGAGCGGCAGAACACACTGACCCGTGCCGTGGAGCGATATGGCCAGGTTGGTTCACGCAGTGCTCAACGTCTGAACGCTGATTTACAGCGGGTTGGCAGAACACTTGATCAACTGCAACAGCAGCAAAAGCGGTTGCAGTCGGCTGCTGCAATGAGCGATTCGGCAAAAACAAATCGCATGGCGCTCTATGGTCAGGGCGTCGAAACCTATGCGATGGCCAGAACGGCAGCAGCCCCAGTGATGGATGCCGTCACAAAGTACGCATCATTTGAATCTGGGTTGCGTGATATCTCTGTGACTGGCGATCTATCTCGTGATCAAGAAACGAAAATAGGCCATGTCCTGCGCAAATCAGCAAAAGAGGCGAATCAGCTTCAGGAAACGCTGATGGAAGGAATGAATACGCTGGTTGCGGCAGGGATGGAACCAGTCAAAGCATCAGGCTTCATGAATCTGTTGGGGAAAACCGCAACAGCATCAAAAGCCAACATCAACGATCTGGCAAAAATGAGCCTGGCGTTTGAGTCGCTAAAAATATCTGGCGATGCCGCAATGAAAGAAGCGTTCAACCGCGCCGTATTTGGTGCGAAATCTGGACGGTTTGAGCTGAAAGATTTGGCGCAGTATTTACCGGAAATGGCGACTGCATTTGCTGCAAAAGGGATATACGGTCAAGAAGCTGTGTCGCAGATTATTGCATCGCTCGAAGTCGGCCGTGAAGGCGCTGGCACAGAAGGCGAAGCGGCGACAAATATGCGTAACTGGCTGGCAGCAATGAACCGCAGCGACACAATTTCAAAATATGCGAAAGCCGGGGTCGATTATCAAAAATCGATGCAGAGCTATGTCGCACAGGGCTTCTCGCAATATGAAACATCACTGATGATTGCCGACAGGTTTGTAAAAGGAAAAGGTGATGCATTCCTGAAACAGTGGGAAAAAGCGGGTAAACAAGGTGACAAAGACGGCCAGCAAAAATTAATGGAGTCTTTCGGTTTAGCCGAAATATTCACTGATATTCAAACCGTGAACCATTTATTAGCAATGCGGCAACGGTGGGATGATTATCAGAAAACAAAAGCTGGGATGGGTAGTAAAGAGGCGCAAGGCTCAATAGATAAAGATTTCGACTCACAAAACGACACATTAGACGCGCAATGGCGGCGCAGCAAAATAGCAACAAATGATTCAGCGATTGGTCTGGGTGAATCATTGCGCCCGGCCCTAATTTCGGTCAGTTCTGCCATTACTCCCCTGATGGATCAATTGGGACAGTGGATATCTCAAAACCCGGTACTGGTGAAAAATATCGTCACCGGTGCAGCAGGATTACTGGCGTTTAAAGCGGGTTTGATTGGTGCCAGGCTGGGGATGAATCTGCTGTTATCCCCGATTGTTGATACCTACAAGGGTGTTATGTTGCTGCACTCCAAATGGACGCTATTGCGGCTGGCATTCAGCGCCGGTGGTCGTGCTCGCCAGTGGATCAGCATGTTCGGCAATCTGGCAAAATCTGCCATGACTCTTGGCCGGATTTTAGGCAGCACATTATTACGCGGTATTACATTGGTCGGGCGTGCGGTCTTAATTATGGGCCGAGAGCTATTAATGAATCCCATCGGATTATTAATAACCGGTATTGCCGTCGGTGCGTATCTCATTTACCGCTACTGGGAACCGATTAGTGCGTTCTTCAAAAAAATCTGGGCGGAAGCGCGGGCGGCGTTCTCGGGGGGGATCGGCAGTATCACGAAGCTAATCATCGATTGGTCGCCAATTGGCGTGTTTTATCGCGCCATGTCTGCTGTGCTGAAATATTTCGGCATTGATATTCCCGAAAAGTTTACCGATTTCGGCGCAAATATGATCCACGGGCTGGTCAACGGTATTAGCCGAACTTGGGATCAGGCCAAAGAGAAAGTCGGCGAGCTGGGCGACAACATCAAGGGCTGGTTTGCTGAGAAATTAGGTATTCACTCTCCCAGCCGGGTGTTTATGGGGTTCGGTGACAATATTGCGCAGGGTGCAGCGATTGGCATCAGCCGCAGTACCCCGCTTGCCGCCGCCGCTGGGCAACGTCTTGCAACCGAGCTGACACCTGACATGCCCAAACTTCCTGCTTCTGCGCAGTCCTTTGACCCAGCTAATTTGCGCCGGGGCAATAATGCTGCGTCAGGTACTGCATCGGCTCCGGGTATCCAAGTGTCATTCTCGCCAACCATTAACATCAACGGCCAGCCGCAAAATGGCGGTTCGCCAGATATCGCCCGTGCGCTAAATCTGTCACTCAACGAGCTGGAGAAGATGTTGCAGCGCATCGTCGCAGAACAACAACGCCGGGGGTATGCCTGATGTTTGCTGTGTTAGGTGATATTGAGTTTGAGCTGATTACTTACTGGGATGGGTTTGAAGCCCAGTTTGGCGTTGATTATGCCGAGCACGCCTTAATCATGGGCAAACCCCGTTTGCAGTTCATCGGTGAGAAACTGGACGAAATCAGCATTAGCCTGGTGTTTAACTGGCTGTACTGCACGCCGGAAACTGAGCTGGCCCGGCTGAGAAATCTGATGCGCACCCATAAAGCACAGGCGCTTGTGTTCGGCAATGGCGACTATCGCGGCTGGTTTGTGGTGACTGACGTTCGAGCGACCAGTGAGCAGACCGACCGTTCCGGCAATGTGCTGGCCTTAAATGCCCAGGTGACACTGCGTGAGTACGTCGGCGACCCGAAAAAGCCGCTCAAAGCCCCGGCCATCGCGCAAACCGTGCCGAATACCAAGGCAGTAGCAAAGTCCACTGCCGCTGCCCCCTCCGGCATGGCATCCATGGTTCGCTCTGCCGTCGGTTATGCGCGTAATGCGCAGTCAGCGTTACAGACAGCAACCAGCACCGTTCGTCTTGTGCAAAAGATGGCGACCAATCCAACGGTTGCATTAGCTCGCGTGCCAGGGCTGATGACTCAACTGGGCGGTGTCGCCACGCCGCTCTCTAACTCCATTCCCGCTTTGTCGTCAGTCACTGGCGCGTTCCCCGATGCCGCCCGCGCCGTCCGTTCGTCAAGCCAGGCGCTGTCATTCGTCAACAATGCACGGTCATCATTGATGGGTGTAGGTAGCGGGAACATCGCGGCAACGATGAATGAAGTGAGCATGCAGCTCGGGTCAGCGACCAGCATGATGAGCGCGTCATCCCCGACGATTAGCCGTATGGCTTCGGCTATCGCCACCAGGAGGGTTTAAGCGATGTTTATCGAACACATCACAAAGGCTGGCGAACGCTGGGACAGCATCGCGTACACCTATTACAGCGACCCTATGGGGTATGACCGGATTATTGCCGCCAACCCGCATGTGGCCATCACGCCCGTATTGCCTTCCGGTATCGTGCTTGCCATTCCCGTCATCGAGCAGGCCGACGTCAACAACGTGGAGGATACCCCGCCGTGGCTACGTTAACGACGACAACGACGACACAGCAGCGACAGCAATCCGATACTGCACGTGATGTGCTGATACCGATGTTTTCCCTGACGTATCTGAAGAAGAACATTACCCAAGATATTGCACCCTATGTGCTGCGCGTGACCTATACAGACAACATCAAAAGCGAATCAGACACGATAGAAGTCGAGCTGGAGGACGTAGACGGGAAATGGGAAAACCAGTGGTATCCGGGAAAAGGCGATACCGTGACGCTACAAATGGGCTACCTCGGCGAAAAGATGCTGGATTGCGGCACCTTTTCAATCGACGAGATTGAAAGCCGTGGCCCGCCGTCAACTGTCTCTATAAAGGGTGTTGCGACGTCGGTGAATACGGCATTGCGCACCAAATCAAACCGTGGATTTGAGAACACAACGCTCGGCGCGATTGCCAGCCGCATCGCTAAAAAGCACAAGCTGAAACTGGTCGGCAGCATTGAACCTATCAAGTTAGACCGTGTGACACAGAATAATGAAACCGATGTTGCTTTCCTGAAACGGCTCGGCAAAGAGTACGGCTACGCAGTCAAAGTGACGGCCACACAGATTGTATTTTCTCATCTCGATACACTGCGCGGGTTGCCGAGCGTGATGACGCTGGCCAGAACAGATATCGCCAGCTATTCGCTGCGCGACACAATCAACCAGGTATATAAGTCGGCAAAGCTGAAGCATCAGAACGCCAGCGACAAGAAACTGGTGGTGTATGAAGCGGACGGCTCAGTATCTCAGAGCACAAAGACGGCCAAGACCGCCAAAACACACGCCGACACCACCAGCGCCGACACATTGAAAGTCAATGGCCGGGCGAGCAATCAGGATACGGCTGAACGTAAAGCTACTGCCGCGCTGAATTCGCATAATGAATACCAGGAACAGGGGCAAATCACCGTGATGGGGGCCGTTACGCTGGTGGCTGGCAATAAGGTCACGCTCGTTGGGTTCGGCAAGTTCTCTGGGGACTGGTTGCTGAATGCAGTGCGCCATACGCTGACGCGCAGTAACGGTTACGTGTCAGAAATGGAGATTGTGCGCGGGCCGCTGACCAAGGGGACGAAGACGAAGAAAAAGACCACACTGACCGTGTATCACCCGGATGGCACGACGTCCACAACCGTCAAGGAGAAGAAGAAATGATGCGCACTGGTACAGTCAGCGCGGTTGACCCTGCGACATGCCGCGCCCGAGTTCGTCTGCCGGAGCTGGATAACATGCGTACCGGCTGGCTGGATGTGGTGCAGCGCAACACGCGAAACAATAAAGACTACTGGCTCCCGGACGTGGGCGAGCAAGTCAAAGTGCTGCTTGATGAGCACGGCGAAGACGGTGTGATCCTCGGCGCGGTCTATTCCAGCGTCGATACGCCGCCGGTCAATAACGCTGAGGCGCGGGGTGTGACGCACGCCGACGGCGCAGCGTTCTACTATGACAGGCAGGCGCACACGCTGACGATTAACGGCGGCATTGAGCATATCGTGATTGAATGTGCAGCAGATGTGACGGTCAGAACACAGAAAGTCACACTCGATGCACCAGAAACCGAAATGACCGGCAATGTGCTGGTGAAAGGGAAACTGACATACCAGGGTGGGCTTGCCGGTTCCGGCGGTGGTGGTGCTGCGGCAGTCATTCATGGGAACGTGAGTGTTGACGGCAGTATCAATGCCACTGGCAGCGTAATGGATGCTGGTGGCAACTCTAATCACCACTCTCATTAAAGTCGTTTAATATCCGGCTATCTCTCCGGGGGCGATACTGCCCCCTATGAATACGAACTCTGTTTTTTGGCAACCGAAGCTCAAAAACCCCGGCGAACTGGTCGAGGGGGCCGACGATATTGCCCAGGCCATCAGCATCATTCTGCGCACGCCGCGCGGCAGTGATCCACATCGACCAGAGTTTGGCAGCAATCTCCATCTTTATATTGATTACCCAATTGACCGCGCTATTCCGCACGTCGTTCGTGAATCCGTTGAGGCAATAAAGCGTTGGGAGCCGCGTTGCAAGCTGCTGGCCGTCAAACCGACGGTTGACGGTGAACACCTGACGTTACGTGTTCAGTGGCAAACCACGACAGGTACTGATACGGGGACAGATATCTTATGGCGGTAACGACAGAGCCGGTTTTCATCGAACGTGATGCAGACGCAATCACCGCAGAGATGATTGCGAAGTATGAAGCAGACAGCGGCAAAACACTCTATCCGGCCCAGGCTGAGCGGCTGTTACTGGACATTATCGCGTACCGGGAAATGTTGTTGCGCAGTGCAATTCAGAATGCTGCAAAGCAGAACCTGGTGCGGTATGCCGACGCACCAATGCTGGATTATCTGGGCGAGCTGGTTGGCACATACCGACTGTCGGCCATCGCTGCGATTATTAAGCAGTTGCTATTTACTGTTGATACCGCGTTGCTGACAGATGTGCTCATTCCGGCTGGAACTCGCGTCAGCGCGTCTGACAGCGTGATATTTGCGACTGATACTGACGTGGTGCTGAAGGCTGGACAGCTCTCCGTCACCGTATCTGCAACATGCACGGAAGCCGGAACCATCGGCAATGGCTGGCAACCGGCGCAGGTCAGCACACTGCTGGATGAAGTGGATGATGTGGATTTCACAGTCAAAAACCTGACTGCAAGCAGTGGTGGGTCAGATGACGAGTCTAATGATCATCTGCGTGAACGTATCATGCTGGCACCTGAGGCTTTCAGCACTGCCGGGTCGCGGCTGGCCTATCGTTATCACGCCATGAGCGCACACCCGGACATTGTTGATGTCGCTGTGGTTTCGCCGGTTCCTGGCACCGTTGCGCTGTATCCGTTGATGTCAGGCGGCACGCCGTCAGATGCCGTTCTCTCGCTTGTCGAAAGCATTTGCTCTGACGAAAAAGTGCGACCGCTTACCGATACGGTTTCTGTTGCAGCCCCTGTGTCTGTCAATTACGAAATCCGGGCATCGCTGGTTATTCGGCGCGGCGAACTGGCAGACACGGTGAAAACGGCAGCAGAAAGCGCGGTTATGGCATGGGTAACAACGAAAACCGCAACGCTGGGTAACGACATCGTACTCAGTCAGTTGATCGCAGTGCTGTCCGTAAACGGGGTGTATGACGTTGTGGTTGCGTCACCAGTCGCATCGTTGGCCGTCGCAGAGCACCAATGGGCCAACTGTACGGGTATCACGATTAACGTCAGCGGGGGGTCTGATGACTGATATGCAGCTACCGCCAGTTATCGCGGCAGACGTCAGTTTGTCGGCGCTTGCCAATCTCACCAGCCGATTTGATGACCTGGGTCTCGATGTGCTGATGGTGTATCTGGTCGATATCGTTAATGAGAGTGCGCTTGATGCGCTTGCAGATCAGTTCTCGCTGAAAGGCGATGGCTGGGAGCTGGCGGAATCAGATGATGCACGCCGGTCGATGATCAAGACCGCCATCGAACTGCATCGTTTTAAAGGCACACCCTGGGCCATCCGGCAGGTTTTCCGCAGCCTGGGGTTCGGTGAAGTCGAACTGATTGAGCACATCGGCAGGCTGAATTACGACGGCCAGCGCAACTACGATGGTCTAATGGTGTATGGCGATTCTTCTGCATGGCCGATTTACCGCGTACTAATGAGCCAGCCGATCACAAACGACCAGGCGCAGCAACTTCGCAACACGCTCAACATGATTGCCCCGGCCCGCTGCAAGCTGGCCAGCATCGAATATACCGCAGCCCCAATCCGCTACAACAGCAGTGCCAATCACGATAACAGCTACAACTACGGGAGCGCCTAGATGGCAGAGTTAACAGAAACGATATCGTGGGTAGACGGCATCTATCAGCTCGAAACCTCAGACCCCGTAATGGGTGGGCCGGGAGGCATTTCTAACCGCCAGGCAAATCAACTGGCAAACAGAACTGCATATCTGAAGCAGCAGGCCGAGCAAACAGGAAATGCGCTGACTCAACATGCAACAGCGGCAAATCCACATCCGCAATATGCGCCGCTAGCTAGCCCGGCATTAACTGGTGTACCAACTGCGCCGACTGCGAGTTTTGGCACAACATCAACGCAAATTGCGAACATGTTCGCACTGCACGCGGCGAAATTCTCGCTGTCCGGTGTGAACTCAGTGACTGGCTCGAACACGCTAACGCCAGCGGCTGCTGGGTCGCTGGTCTATATGACCGGCAGCTCGACGTTCACAACCACGCTGCCGCCGGGGGATGTCGTAGCTCTGGGGCAGACCATCCAGTTTGTTAACTACTCAACGACGTCTCAGACAATTGCGACCAGCGGTGCAAATATCATATACGGCGGCCCGATTTTCGGGTCGCTTGCAAGCATGTCGCTGCCGCCAGGGGCTGGCATCAACCTCGTTTCCAGGGGGAATGGCGAGTGGGACATTTTTGGCGGTTCAAGCTCGACACAGTATGCCACTGGGCTAAATTTTGTCTCCCCGATATTGTCAGGCACGCCAATAGCGCCCACGGCTGCACCGGGAACCAATACTAGCCAGATTGCAACGACCGCTTTTGCAACAGTGGGTTTATCTCAAAAACTGGATATCAGTGAAGTTGTTGGTATCCCACTGCCGTGGCCACAGGCTACGGCCCCGGCTGGCTGGTTGAAATGCAACGGTCAGGCGTTTGATAAAACGGTGTACACGCGTTTGGCTCAGGTCTACCCGTCAGGTGTGTTGCCGGACCTGCGCGGCGAATTTATTCGCGGCTGGGATGATGGGCGCGGGGTCGATAGTGGACGTGCAGTTATCAGCAAGCAGAGTGCAACAGCGTTACGAACCGGTGCAATGGATTACAACGGTAGTGATGCGGATAGCGTCGGGGTGTATATCGGTATCGGGTATGCCGACCCAGACAGTTCAGTAAACACTGTCAATTTTACAAGTCAGGGCTATCCCAATGGTGTTCTGATGTCTGGCGGCGTGGGAAAGGACAACGGCGTTTCCGGTACAGCCAGTAATTTGGTGTATTCGGGAGGTGTTAATTGGATAACGATGCGCCCCCGCAACGCCGCCTTTAATTACATCGTGAGAGCCGCATAATGAGCGAAAAATATTCCGTTGCCGTGCAAGGTGCCCAACTGGGCAAGAATGGGCTAGCCACAACTGCTGGTTGGATGACTGTGTATCATGTTGACCCACTAAACAATGAATACACGGGTGCGAGCTATGAATATCTGATGACTGGTACGGGTCTACCCGCAGACAGTTATGCAGACTCCCCTACGTTGCCGTCAGAAGGGCAGGCGCTACGGCGTAGTGTTGACGGGACGAGCTGGGAACATGTGCCGGATTATCGTGGACAGACTGTCTACCGCACTGCGGACGGCAGCGCACAGATGGTGCAGAATATCGGTGCGCTGCCGGACGATGTTACTGCTCTGGCACCGGCTACTGCGTTTGATGTGTGGGATGGTACACAATGGGTTACTGACATCGACGCTCAAAAAGCAGCAGCACAGAAGGCTGTGCATCAAGAGCTGGATAAACGTAAGTCTGTGGCAAACAGCAGAATCGCTGAGCTGACATATGCGGCAAACCTCGGCATTGCAACAACTGACGAAGAGGCTGCACTGAAAGCGTGGCAAACGTATCTGGTCATGCTAAGCCGTGTTGATGTTTCAGATGCTGAAATAACATGGCCTGACATCCCAACTAACTGAAATTTTATTTCAATATTTGAAAATGAACGCGGCAAGATTTATCGCGCATCTGATGCCTGATTTATCGCGCCGCGCATCAGGCAAAGGTGGTGGTTAACAATTGATTCGATTTATATTAAATATAATTTTATTGATATGAGGGGCTTATGTCAGGCAGAGCCCTCTGCGCTGGTGATGAAAATCGGACAGGCTTGTGCAAAACACCGTTGTTGCAGAACTGAAAAATGTTGGAGTGAGAAGGGGCGATATTCTTGCTGAGGCAGGTGGTGGTAGATAAGGAAGTGGGGCAGAAACTGAGAGGCCACTGATGAGTGGTGGCCTCCGTGAGTGAGCGGGGAATTACAGTTTGCCGTAACCCGCGTTGCTGCTGATGCTGTTTGCCAGGCTGGTCGTAATGCTCTGGGCTGAGTATTTGTAGGGGATTTTAGCGGTATAAGCGCTGAAACCAAAACCGCAACCGTTTAGATTGTACGAAGCACCGTTGATGATTGAGCCTTTATCGGAGAAGATCTTGCCGTTAAAGGCTTTGACCACGCTGCATTCTTTATCGCGACCACTGATCTTTTTGAGATTATCAATGGTAAAGGCGTTGGATTCAGACAGCAGGCTACCACCGGTGCCGATGCCGAAGCTGTACTGATAACGGTAGGCTTTGTGGTTAACGTCGCCGATGTAGACATTGTTGTAAGCATGCACGCTGCCGAAACGTACCCGAGGCGTTCGTTCACCGACGCGGTCAAACACGTTGTTGTGGAAGGTGACGCGCAGTTTGCCGGAATCCTGTGAGCCGTTGCTGTCGCTGTGGCCGATCAGAATGGTTTTGTCATGCAGTTCGAAACGACTGTTGGAAACGGTAACGTAGTCAGAGCCTTTCTTGATATCCAGCGCCCCGTCATGCTGGACATATTTTTCACCATTTTTAGTGGTGTATTTGTCATCGGTAAAACTGCCATCGCTGATGGTGACATGGTCAACCCAAACGTGATCCGAGTTATCGATCACGGCGGCATCCCACTCAGCGTTCCAGCCATCACCGGTTTCATAATGTGGCGCGACGTCCACCGGGGTTTCGATATACAGATTACGCAGGATGACGTTGCTCACGCCCTTGATAACCAGCGAACCGTTGGTGAATTTACCTTTGTTGCCGATACCGATAATGGTGGTATTGGACGGAATGCTGATCTGGCTGCGGGCTTTCTGGTCGTCAAAGCTGGTATAGGCTTTGCCGCCACTGATATCGATAGCGCCAGTTACCTGAATAATCTTGGGTGACGAATCGCTTCCATTCAACGCAGCTTTAAATTCGCTGATACTTTTCACGGCATAGATTTTAGACGATGACGCTTTAGCGCCGCCGGTTGTACCGCCGCTTTGTGTTGCCCAGCCGGTAGAGGCGGTTTCTGTCGCTTTGCTGGTTTGCAGGCTGGCGGCAGACGCGGTGGATACCATCAGTGCAGTGGCGATGACGGCGGCTAACGCGTTTTTCGTGGTGCTGAGGGCAGAACGTCCGGCTATTTTCTGTCTCGAAACAGAAGACATAGATAAGTTGTTCATCACGATTTTCCTTATTCCTTGTTCACGCAGTGAATGTTCCAGGGTATCGATGGATAACGGTGTGTCAGAAAACGGAATAGCATTTCATCTTTTGGTTTGGCGACTATTCGTGTGTTTTCAGTGCTTGTTTTGTGAACTGTTTCACGATGATGGTAATCGCTGTTATTAACAAAAAATAATCTATTGACTGATTTTGTAACCTTGTGTTACGTGCGTGATTTTTATATTTCGAATAATATCAATGAGTTGATTGGGTGATTTTCGCTGTTTAGCGTAGGTATGATTAAAATAAATTGCGTATTGGTGAGTGGGGGATACAACGCTGGTCTAACCGGCGTGGAAGGACAGGATAAGCGATGAAAAGCAAAAGCGGTGTAAAAACGGCTGCTGATGCAGCCGTTGAGAACACGAGTCCGTTGAAAACATGAATCCGTTGAAAACACGAAAAGAGAAATTACAGTTTGCCTGAGCCGGCTTTATCCGTAATGGATTGTGCCAGTGCGGCAGTCATTGGCTGAACGGTATAAACGTAAGGAATTGCACTGGTATAGGCGCTGAAACCACAACCGGATAGATCAACCGCGCTGCCGTTTAGTGTGGAACCGTTATCGGAAAAAATGGAGCCGTTGAATTTCTTCACAATCTTGCAGGCTTTGCTGGCGCTCAGATTCGCAATAGTGAAGCTGTTGCCTTCCGATAACACGCTGCCGCTGGTACCGATACCAAAGCTGTACAAGTAGCGGTAAACCGGATCTTTTACGTCTCCTTTGAAAACGTTATTGAAACTGTGGATGCTGCCGTAACGTACGCGGGGAGCGCGTTCGGTGACACGGTTGAACACGTTATTAAACAGGGTGACGTGTAGCTTACCTTTGTCCTGAGCGGAGTTAGTGTCGCTATGACCGATCAGCATGGTTTTGTCGTGCTGATCGATAAGGCTGTTGGAGATGGTCACGTAGTCGGAGCCACGTTTGATATCCAGTGCGCCGTCATGTTGCACATAGGTTTCGCCATCTTTGGTGGTGTACATGTCATCCGTGAAGCTGCCGTCAGTGATGGTGACGTGATCAATCCACACGTGGTGCGCACCATTGGTGATATTCATGCCGTCCCACTCGGCATTCCAGCCATCACCTGCTTCGTAGTGCGGCTCGACATCAATCGGCGTCTGAATATAGACGTTACGAATGATGACGTTGTTGGTACCGTCGGTGCCGTCAATAATCAGCGAACCGTTGAGGAATTTTGCGTCGCTACCAATCCCGATAACGGTGGTATTGGCGGGAATCATAATCTGGCTGCGGGCTTTTTGATCGGCAAAGTCTTTGTAAGGTGTACCGCCGCTGATATCAATCGTCCCTTTTATCTGGATAATCTTCGCAACTGTGCCAGCGCTCAATGCATTGGTGAATTCGCTGATATTCGTGACGATGTAGATATTGTCGCTGCTTGCAGCTGCCCCGCCAGTGGTCGTGCCGTTTTGCGACGCCCAGCCGACAGAAGGGGCCGATTCCAGCGCTTTATTGTTAATCAGCTCAGCGGCGGACACGCCAGAGGTCATCACGCCGGCTATCAGGGTAGCCAGCAGATAGGTTGAAGAGCGGGTAAAAGAACGTCCTGATGATATGTTCATCATATTTTCCTTAGTTGACGCTTGTTTGAGTATTAAAAATTTCCATATATATCGAAAGGCACTTTTTATTTATTGCCCGCAAAGACATCACGCCATGAATTTCACTATTTATTAACTTTATTGCATTAACAATAATGAATATATGTTTCTGATGTCGATGAATGGCTGCCAATGAATACGATATATTTATTTTTATTTCAATTGAAATAAACAATGAAACAGTGTTTTAATTGTAACATTGTGTTTTTTATCTCTGATTGGAATAGATTGATATGGCTTTATTTTTATTAAGTAATAAGGCTAAAAATGATAACTCACATTATTTTTATTACGCCTTTTTATTTTTTCTGTGTAACGTGCTGGGAGATAAAAACGTTCTTTAAAAGCAGTGATGAGTTTATTTGGAAACACGCTTCCAGTATTTTCTTTTAGAAAATAAAACAGGCCGGATGACCGGCCCGCTGACACAATTGATATAAAAACATCATCGGTGTGAGCTATATCACTTTGTGTGGACCAAAACATTCGTAATAAATGTGTGATTCGGTCATTCCCGCTTCCAGCAATTGCCGGGCGGCAAATTGCATAAAAGCGACCGGACCGCATAAATAGCACTGTAGGTCTGCCACCGGCAGTGGTGCGGGAAGGTCCTGCAACGCCATTAAGCCGTGGAAAATTGCAGAGCGTGGTGTCGCTTGTGGTGGGGGTTCCCGATACCAGATATAGGATTGCAATTGTGGCAATGCCGTACCAAGGCTGGCGACTTCATCCGCGAAGGCGTGCACTTCTGGGTTTTCTGCCGCATGCAGCCAGAAGATGTCACCCTGATGGTGTTGCTGTTTCAGGCTATGCAACATGCTGAGCATCGGCGTCTGGCCGACCCCTGCGGAAATCAGCGCCACCGGTGTTGATGGTGCAACATCCAGAAAGAAATCGCCGTGCGGTGCTGCCAGTTCAATGATGTCACCTTCACGGGCTATCTCATGCAGGTAACCCGATACACTGCCCATAGCTTCACGTTTGACCGCGATACGGTAGTAGCGTCCGTTGGGTTCAGTGGTTAGTGAGTACTGACGAATTTCCTGATGCTCAAGGCGCTTATCACGGATATAGACCGCCAGATACTGGCCCGGACGGTACGCAGCGACAGGGCCGACATCCGTCGGTTCCAGCGTGAAGCTGGTAATCAGGCTGCTTTGAGGCTGTTTTGATACGATACGAAACGGCCGCGTACCATACCATCCCCCGTGTTGTTCGGCGCTGTGCTGATAAATGTCACTTTCCCGCTGGATAAAGACGTCTGCCAGTACGTTGTAGGCTTTGCCCCAGGCATCCAATACCGCCTGACCCGGCTTCAGCATTTCTTCAAGTGTGGCCAGCAGGTGAGTACCTACTATCTGATATTGCTCCGGGCGGATGGTAAAACTGGCATGTTTCTGGGCGATTCGCTCGACAGCAGGCAGCAGCGCTGGCAGGTTTTCAATGTGTGTCGCATAAGCGCAAATCGCATTGAATAACGCTTCGCGCTGATCGCCGTTACGCTGATTGCTCATATTGAAGATATCTTTCAATTCCGGATTGTGCTGAAACATCCGTTGGTAAAAGTGCGCGGTTAACGCCGGGCCGGTTTCGGCCAGTAACGGTATCGTGGATTTAATGGTGGCGATGGTTTGTTGATCCAGCATGGTGAACCCCTTCGTTATTGTTGTTAAGTTGTATTTTAAATGCATGTTATTGGAAAGGGCTCCGCCTGTAAATACCTCGGTGCAAGGGGGGCAAATGTAAGAGCGACGATGGTGTGCATGAAAAAAACACAGGTGACGGATGAGAAAAAGTCAGCCAGAACGATAAATCCCGGCAGGATGGGAAGCCTTGTGTAGCCTGTAGCTAATCGTTTGCGTAAAAACCTCTGTCAAGCTCTATCATCCCCAGTCCAAAACGGTTTACACTATGCACCCACGGCCCCCTGGGGTGATTTTAATAAAGAAGCAAGTTAGCTGAGTCAGGAGATGCGGATGTTAAAGCGTGAAATGAACATTGCCGATTACGATGCCGAGCTATGGCAAGCAATGCAGCAAGAAGTGGTGCGTCAGGAAGAGCACATTGAACTGATTGCGTCAGAAAACTATACCAGTCCACGCGTCATGCAGGCCCAGGGGTCTCAGCTGACTAACAAATACGCCGAAGGGTATCCGGGCAAACGCTACTACGGCGGTTGCGAATACGTCGACGTGGTTGAACAACTGGCTATCGATCGCGCGAAAGAACTGTTCGGCGCTGATTATGCCAACGTTCAGCCGCACTCAGGTTCTCAGGCTAACTTTGCTGTCTACACCGCATTACTGCAACCGGGCGATACCATTCTGGGTATGAATCTGGCGCACGGTGGCCACCTGACTCACGGCTCCCCGGTTAACCTGTCGGGTAAGCTGTATAACGTCGTGCCTTACGGCATTGATGACAGCGGCAAGATCAACTATGACGAAATGGCAGAGCTGGCACGCACACACAAGCCGAAGATGATCGTAGGTGGTTTCTCCGCCTATTCCGGTATCGTGGACTGGGCGAAAATGCGCGAAATCGCTGACAGCATCGGCGCTTATCTGTTCGTTGACATGGCTCACGTCGCGGGTCTGGTTGCTGCGGGTGTTTACCCGAACCCGGTTCCGCATGCGCACATCGTGACGACCACGACGCACAAAACCCTGGCGGGCCCGCGTGGCGGCCTGATCCTGGCGAAAGGCGGCGACGAAGACCTGTACAAGAAACTGAACTCTGCCGTGTTCCCAGGCGGACAGGGTGGCCCGCTGATGCATGTTATCGCGGGTAAAGCGGTAGCGCTGAAAGAAGCGATGGAGCCAGAGTTCAAGACCTACCAGCAGCAGGTCGCGAAAAACGCCAAAGCGATGGTGGAAGTGTTCCTGTCTCGCGGCTTCAACGTGGTGTCTGGTGGTACTGACAACCACCTGTTCCTGCTGGATCTGGTCAGCAAGAATCTTACCGGTAAAGAGGCGGATGCTGCACTGGGTCGTGCCAATATCACCGTCAACAAAAACAGCGTACCGAACGATCCGAAGAGCCCGTTCGTGACTTCCGGTATCCGTATCGGTACACCGGCGGCAACCCGTCGTGGCTTCAAAGAAGCGGAAGTCCGTGAACTGGCCGGTTGGATTTGCGATGTGCTGGACAATATCAATGACGAAGCTGTTATTGAGCGCGTCAAACAGAAAGTGCTGGACATCTGCGGCCGTTTCCCGGTTTACGCCTGATAGCCCTGCCTGATCTGCCCGGCTTTGTCGGGTAGGTTGCCAACGCCAGCCTTAGGGCTGGCGTTTGTTTTTCTGCTTCCCGTTGCGTCTGTTCCGGCTCTCTGACAGAGTAACCGACCGTAGAGGGGAGACAACATGGTTTTACAATCCACATATTGGCTGGCACTCAGCTATTTCACCTATTTCTTCAGCTATGGCATTTTTTTGCCTTTTTGGGGCGGCTGGCTCAACGGCGAAGGGCTATCGGCTGAGGCGATCGGCATCCTGCTGGGTGCCGGGCTGGTGGCCCGATTTATTGGCAGTCTGTTCATTACCCCGCTGGTGAAAGACCCTGCCCGGTTGATTAGCGTATTGAGATTGTTGGCATTGCTATCGGTGCTGACATTCATCGGGTTCTGGTTGGGCAGCGCCTGGCTATGGCTCCTGATGGTCATGGCAGGGTTTAACCTGTTTTTTGCGCCATTGATTCCACTTACGGACGCGCTGGCCGCGACCTGGCAAAAACAGATTCCGCTCGATTATGGCCGGGTGCGCGTCTGGGGCTCCATCGCGTTTGTGATAGGTTCTGCTGTAACCGGGCAACTGGTTGCCGTCTGGGGGCATCAGGCGATTTTAGTCACCCTGGCGGTGGGATTGCTCTCAATGCTGGTGGGGATGATGTTACGACCGCATGTGATGCCAGCCTCGTTAAAACGTCACCAGACACACACTGCCGCTACGCCATGGCGTGTTTTGCTGCGCGAGCCTGCGGTCTGGCGTTTCTTATTGTGTGTGTCTTTGTTGCAGGGGGCGCATGCCGCTTACTACGGCTTTAGTGTGATTTACTGGCAGCAGGCGGGGTATTCGGCGGCAGTTATCGGTTATCTGTGGTCGCTGGGTGTGGTCGCGGAAATCGTGGTTTTTGCATTGAGTCAGCGCCTGTTTGGGCATTGGAGTGCGTCCGGGCTGCTGATATTGTCTGCATTGTGCAGCGTGGTACGCTGGAGCCTGATGGGCGCGACGGTGTCGCTACCGTGGTTAATTGTGATGCAGATTTTGCATTGCGGCACCTTTACGGTTTGCCATCTGGCCGCGATGCGGTTTATCTCTTCCCGTCACGATGCTGACGTACTGCGCTTACAGGCGGCGTATTCCGCGCTGGGCACGGGGGGCGCGGTTGCGGTGATGACAGTAGTATCAGGGTTCCTGTTTGAGCATTTGCAAGGTGGAACCTTTTGGATAATGGCAGTGCTGGTGTTACCTGCGTTCATGTTGCGTCCGCAGGTGAGTACTCGCTCTCGCTAAGTGAATGGGCGTCAGTGTCAGGCGAAACAGTCAGGATAAATAATGTTACATTATAACAATTTAGGCTTTTCATTCCGTTGGGTAAGCTGCCTGTTATTGACACTGCTAGCGTTATCCGGCCCTGCATTGGCCCATCCACACAGTTTTATCGATATGAAAACGACGGTGGAAGGGAAAGACGACCTGATAACCGGATTGCGTATGAACTGGACGATGGATCCTATTACTTCCGCCGATTTGCTCTATGATGCCGGTAACGCGGCGAAAGATTCCGACGTGTGGAAAAAACTGGCGGCAGGCGTGATGGCGAATGTGCTGGGGCAGCATTACTTCACCGACGTTTATCGAAACGGAAAGCCTGTGAAATACCTGCCGCTGCCAACGGAATATCACCTCTCCCGTGCGGGTAATAAGGCGGTACTGGAGTTCGTGTTGCCGCTGGCTCACCCGCAACCGCTGGCCGGCGCACCGCTACTGATTTCCACCTATGATCCTTCCTACTTCGTGGATATGTCGTATAAAGACGATAAAGCGATTCAGATTAGTGCGGCGCTGGCCGCACGCTGTAAAACCACGCTGATGACACCTAAACCCGATGCCTCGCTTCAGTCCTATGCGTTGTCGCTGGATAAAAACGC
Source organism: Dickeya ananatis (assembly GCF_019464615.1). NCBI lineage: Bacteria > Pseudomonadati > Pseudomonadota > Gammaproteobacteria > Enterobacterales > Pectobacteriaceae > Dickeya > Dickeya ananatis. The sequence goes on from NZ_CP040816.1 coordinate 757,498, forward strand.
GCAACCCTCTCAGGACATGGACCTGGGAAAACAGTTTGCTCAACAGGTTACATTGCAATGTCAGTAGATCGCTCGCGAGTTTCCCCTAATTACCTGCACTGGTGGCCGCTGGCGTTGTTTGTGCTGCTAATGGGGGTTGCCGTATGGCAGGCGTGGGTCTGGTGGCCATCGCTCTTGTTGCAAAGTGTTGAATGGCAGCGGTCTTTACATCAACAGATGTCGGATTTGATGGAACAGGTGCATGCCAGACCTCAACAGGCTGGCTGGACGCTGGTGATGTTTAGCCTTGTCTACGGTGTGCTGCATGCTATTGGTCCCGGTCATGGCAAAGTAGTGATCGCCACTTATCTGGCGACACACCCGTCCCGACTGAAAAGCAGCCTGCAACTGACCCTGGCGGCTGCGTTGTTACAGGGGCTAGTCGCGATTGTTTTGGTGACCGTCGTGCTGGCGGTGTTGCAGCTTTCCAGCCGGACTTTGCATCTCAGCAGCTTCTGGATGGAGAAACTCAGCTTTGTGTTAGTGACAGGGCTTGGGGGATGGCTGTGTCTGCGTGCGTTTCGACGCCTGCTGGCGGTGTTGTTCCCCCGGTCTAAACCACGAATTCACGCACTAACGCCGCTGAGCGCGCCAGTGTCGGGTAGTCGGCTGACACCGCCTGCCACACGCCATCAGCATGACGCGCATTGCGGGTGTGGCCATCAGCATGTGCCGTCGGCAGACAGGTTAAACCACAGTGATGGTTGGCGAACCCGCCTGATGGTCGTGTTGGCGATGGGAATGCGCCCGTGTTCTGGTGCGATCCTGGTGTTGTTATTCGCCAAAGTGCTGGATGTGTTTGTCTGGGGGGTGATCTCTGCGTTGACCATGGCGTTGGGAACAGCGCTGACGGTTTCGCTGTTAGGCGTGGCGGTATTGTTCTGCCGTCGTCAACTGGAGCGTTTAAGCCGTGATGGGACACCTTCTCGCTGGCAACCCTTTCTCTGGTCAGCCTTATCGCTAGCTGGTGGTATGATGCTGACCTTTGCCGGTATTGTGCTTTATCTCACCAGCCAACCCGATGTTATGGGCGGAATACGACCATTGATGGGGTAGGTATCGTTATCTCCCCTCGCATTGTCATCTGACCCACGGTTTCCTAAATTGCAGTTATCTAACGCTAAGTTTCCTAAAATTCTGTGCGTTAAGACCCTTTGCTATTTTGTAAAGCAGGGGTTGGCAGTAACACCGTGCTATCCAGCCTATCAACTTCCTGACTGCCGCCGTTCTTACCGGGTGACGGTTGACTGCTAAATAAGAGATGCCCCGAACCGGTACCGATTCGGGGCATCTTTTCAGTGCTTATTCGTGGGGTCGCTGCAGGAATTTCACAGCCGTGGTTCAGTGACCAGCCCGTCGATCATCACTTGTGGAATACCGCGTGAGCAGCGCTCAATGCGGCCACGTACACCATACACCTGAGCCAGACTGTCTTCACTGATCACGTTAGCGGGTTCGCCGTCTGCGATCAGTTTGCCATCTTTAAGCATCAACACATGGTCGCCATGACGCAGTGCGATATTAATGTCGTGCACGACCACTACCGTCACAATATTACGCTTACGGGTTTCCTGGCGGACCAGGTCCATGACGTGATACTGGTAGTTGAGATCCAATGCGCTGAGTGGTTCATCAAGCAATAGCAGTGAAGGCTGGCGGATCAGCGACTGTGCCAGCCCGACCAGCTGTTTCTGACCACCAGAGAGCTGATCCAGATAGCTCATTGCCAGATGCGAAATACCCAGTTGTCTGAGAAGCGCCAGCACTTCATCTTCGTTACTGCTGTGGTGCAGTCCACCGGATGCACGCTGAGCGACGATAATCGATTCCAGTACATGGAGGTGTACGCCCGCGGGCAATGATTGCGGCAGATACACCACTTTTTCCGCTCGTTTGGCGAAAGGCAACTGCATCAGGTTGACGTCATCCAGCAACAGGTCGCCTTGCGCCTGCCCTAAACCGGCCAACGCGCGCAGCAGTGTCGATTTACCGCTACCATTTGGCCCCAGCAATACCGTGATCTTACCGCGTGGCAAGAGCGGCACCGACAGGTCGTTAATGATGTTTCGTTTGGAGTAACCCGCAGAAAAACGTGAAATCGACAACCCATTGTGACTCATACGTTCCCCCGGTTACGCAGAATAATACTCAGGAAGAAAGGAACCCCTACCAATGAGGTGACAATCCCAACCGGGATAATGACGCCGGGCAGCAGATTTTTGGACGCGACAGACGCCAGCGACAACACCAACGCGCCCGTCAGGGCACTGGCCGGTAGATAAAAACGGTGATCTTCGCCGAAAATCATACGGGCGATGTGTGGGGCGACCAGGCCGATAAAACCAATCGGCCCGACGAACGCGACCGATAGAGCTGACAGGAAACTGATGCGCAGCAATGTCGTCAAACGCAAACGGCGTACGTTGATACCAAAGCTGATGGCGCGATCTTCACCTAAACGCAGTGCGGTCAACTTCCATGAACTCATCATGGACAGCGGCATCACCACAGCCAGAACGGCCAGCAGAATACCGAGTTTCTCCCAGGATGAACGGGCCAGGCTACCCATCGTCCAAAACACCAGTCCTTGCAGCGTATCTTCGTTGGCGACGAACTGCAAAACGGAGACCAGCGCGTTAAACGTGAATACCAGTGCTATACCGAATAACACCACGCCAGAGGTCGCCACCTTCGTCCAGCGGGTAATACCATCCAACAACAGGGCCGCCAGTAGTGCGAACAGGAAGGCGTTAGCCGAAATGAACCATTGCGCTGGAACGCCGGGAATACCAATTCCCAGTACGATTGCCAGCGCCGCGCCAAACGCCGCCGCCGAAGAAACCCCCAGCGTGAATGGGCTGGCAAGCGGGTTATTCAAAATGGTTTGCATTTCTGCACCGGCCAACCCCAGCGCCAAACCGACCACCACCGCCATTAAGGCGTAGGGCAGACGGATGTCCCAGACGATGACCCGGCTACCGGCATCGGCGTTAGCCGGGTCGGTCAGCGTCTGCCACAGCACATCCAGCGGCAGGCCGGAAGGGCCGAGCATAAAGTCCAACAGCAGGGAGGCCACAATCGCGACGGCCATCACCGCCATTATCACCAGTCGATGACGGATGACGGCTTTGTAATGGGTTATCGCGCTGTTTTCAGCCGTGCTGACACGGCTGATGGAGGATTCGGTGGTTACACTCATGGGTTAATTAGCCAGTTTACGGGCAAACACAAAATTGTCGTCAGGCAAAGTGGTGAAATGGCGAACGATGTAGTGATAGGTCTCGTCCGGGTTCAGATTGCTGAACTGCTTCGGGTACACCGCTTTGGCCAGATATTCCATACCAACGATGTTGTACGGATGGTTATAGAAATGGTGGTAAATCCCATAGATCTGACCTGCTTTAATGGCAGGGACCTGGTCAATACCGGTACGGCTCAGCAGTGCTTTGGCTTTTTCCTGGATATCGCTGTCGCTGGCACCATAGCCAAATGGCAAAATTTTGCTGGTACCGTTACCACGTTTGGAACCGGTCATGATGTAAGTATCCGGTTTTTCACTGATCACTTTTTCCAGTGAGACAAAACCCGATGCCCCCGGCAGCAAGCCAGAGCCGATGTTCTTCGCGCCAATAGCTTCTAACAGACCACCCCAGCCATTGTGGGCGTGAGTGAAGCAGCAGGCGTCAGAGTTGCCAGCGATAGGTTCGATAAATACGGTGGGTTTGGGGGTGATACCGGCGGTCACTTTCTGAATATCGTTAAAGTGCTGGCGGTAGAAATCAGTATAGGCCTTGGCGTTTTCTTCGCGGTTTAACACCTTGCCAAGCAAGTCAACGCTGGGAGCGGTGTTTTGAGCCGGGTTGATTTCATAGTCTACAAACACCAGCGGAATGTGCAGCGCGTTCAGTTTGCTGATGACGCCATTTTCCATCAGCGCCGGTTTGGCGCGCAGTTGGGCGATCATCAGGTCTGGTTTTTTAGCCAGAATACTTTCCAGTTCCACGTCACCTTTGTCGCTGAACCCCATGTCGAGGATACCCTCAGACTGTGGCCATTTTCCCTTCAACAGATCCCAGGTGGCGGTGTCTTGTTTCTTGGGCAAATTATTCCAGGCAACCAGTCGGCGGAACGGGTTATCGCGATCTAATAACGCCATCGACATGATGTCGCGCCCGTCCTGCAATACAACGCGCTGCGGTTCCTGGTTGATGGTGACGTGCTGTCCGTCGATATCGGTCACGGTGAGGGGATACTGGGTGGCTAAGCTGGCGAAAGAGGTGGTCAGTGTGGTAACCAAAAAAAGAGAACGCCATGATTTCTTTAACATAACTTATCCTGTCATTAACCGCTGTATGTAGGCCAATCTTGAGTCAAGTGAATGAGAAATGAATGAGTTTAATAATTATTATCATATAAGGTTAAACTCTCACTCAATAGGGGTGAGTTGTAAAGAAAAATAACAGAGAAATATCATAGCGTGGGCATGGCTGGTGACATGCCCACAAGGAAGGGTTTAGCGCTTGAGTGCGTCGCTTAACTGGTCGCGGATGGTGGACAGCAAGGATTTCACTACGCGCGGGTTACCCGCAACAATGTTACCGGAAGCGAGGTAGTTATGACCGCCGACGAAATCGGTCACGATGCCGCCAGCTTCACGCACCAACAGTTCACCGCCAGCGAAATCCCAGGGTTTCAGGCCGATCTCAAAAAAGCCATCTACGCGGCCTGCTGCCACATAGGCCAGGTCGAGCGCAGCGGAACCGGTGCGGCGGAAGTCGGCGCACTGGCTGAACAATGCTTCCAGTACACGCAGGTAGCTGGCGCTGTGCTGCTTGTGTTTGAACGGGAATCCGGTGGCAAGAATAGTGCCGTCCAGATCGCGGGCGTTACCGCCACGCAGGCGATAGCCGTTTAACTGTGCGCCCTGACCGCGGGTGGCGGTAAACAGTTCATTACGCATGGGGTCGTAGACAACCGCGACTTCGGTGCGGCCTTTGACGCGAACAGCGATGGAAACAGCAAAATGGGGGAGACGTTTGATGAAGTTGGTCGTGCCATCCAGGGGATCGATAACCCATTGCACGTCCTGATCTTCACCCACCATTTCACCGCACTCTTCACCAATGATGGTGTGCTGCGGGTAGGCTTTACGGATTACCTCGATAATCAGGCGCTCTGCATCGCGATCAACGTTAGTGACAAAATCGTTAGTGCCTTTCTGGCTGGCCTCAACGGCGTCAGGCGTTTCATAGTTTTTTGCAATCAAGTTGCCGCCTTTGCGCGCTGCGCGCACGGCGATGTTAAGCATCGGATGCATGGTATCGTCCACAAGAATGTTAAAGAACAGAAAACGGCGCGAAGTATAGCAGATAGCAGGAGAAAGAGAAAACAGAGAAGTTTGTGTTAACATACGCCGGTTTTCCGTTTCGTATGACAGAGTCCGCATGTTAGAGAATATACGCATTGTGCTGGTGGAGACGTCGCATACCGGCAATATGGGGTCAACGGCCAGGGCGATGAAAACCATGGGCCTGACTAATCTTTGGCTGGTTAATCCGCTGGTCAAACCCGATTCGCAGGCAATCTCCTTGTCTGCTGGCGCCAGTGATGTCATTGGCAACGCTACTATTGTTGATACTCTCGATCAGGCGCTGGAAGGATGTGGTCTGGTGGTGGGTACCAGCGCCCGTTCCCGCACGTTACCCTGGCCGATGCTGGAGCCGCGCGAATGCGGTGTGCGCAGTATTCAGGAAGTGCAGCACGCACCGGTGGCTATCGTGTTCGGTCGCGAACGCGTGGGGCTGACGAATGAGGAACTGCAAAAATGCCACTATCATGTGGCGATCCCCGCTAATCCTGAATACAGCTCTCTCAATCTGGCGATGGCTGTACAGATCCTGTCTTATGAGGTGCGCGTCGCCTGGCTGGACCGCCAGCAACAGGGCGAAGTGGCACACGAAGAGAGCCCCTATCCGCTGGTAGATGATCTGGAGCGCTTTTATCAGCATCTGGAAGAGACGCTCCTGCATACCGGTTTCATTCGTCAGTCCCATCAGGGACAGGTGATGAACAAGCTGCGTCGGTTGTTTACCCGTGCCCGTCCTGAAACGCAGGAGCTCAACATTCTGCGCGGCATTCTGAGCGCCATCACTAAAACGACGCCATCGGATCCGTCGCAGAATAATCATTGAATAAGAGCGGCTTGAGAGCGGTTATTGGTAATACGTGCTGTGCCGGGGTAATAGTTGAGTTATTTACTTGGTTAAATAGTTGACTGAAACACTCGGGAATGTCAGACTTATGACTGTGCTATGTATACTTGACTCATAATACTTGTCTTAATAATACATGTTTATCTTACGGATACCACTAACATGAGACTGACATCTAAAGGCCGCTACGCCGTTACCGCCATGCTTGATGTGGCGCTGCATTCAAAGGAAGGCCCGGTTCCGCTGGCGGATATCTCCGAGCGTCAGGGTATTTCGCTTTCTTATCTGGAACAGCTGTTCTCTCGCCTGCGTAAGCATGGGCTGGTTGCCAGCGTGCGTGGTCCAGGTGGTGGTTATCTGTTGGGCAAAGACTCTGCCGAAATCGCTGTCGGCTCGGTTATCTCGGCGGTGGATGAATCTGTGGATGCCACCCGCTGCCAGGGGAAAGAAGGGTGTCAGGGCGGTGATCGCTGTCTGACCCACACGCTGTGGCGTGATTTGAGTGACCGCATCAGCGAGTTTCTCAATAACATCACCCTGGATGAATTGGTCAATAACAAAGAGATTCTGGACGTCGCGGATCGTCAGGATGCTGACGTGCGTCGTACCGCCAACGGACGCATACAAGAAACCATCAACGTCAACTTGCGTGCCTGAAAGAAAAAAGAACGAAACGCCTTGAACGTTTTGAAGTGATGTACGGAGTTTAAGAGCAATGAAGTTACCCATTTATCTGGATTATTCCGCTACCACACCGGTCGACCCGCGCGTAGCCGAAAAAATGATGCAGTTTCTGACGCTGGACGGTACGTTCGGCAACCCAGCCTCACGCTCTCACCGTTTTGGTTGGCAGGCGGAAGAGGCGGTAGATATCGCCCGTAATCAGGTGGCTGAACTGGTTGGTGCGGACCCGCGTGAGATCGTTTTCACTTCTGGCGCTACCGAATCCGACAATCTGGCTATCAAAGGTGCGGCGAATTTCTATCAGAAAAAAGGCAAGCACATCATTACCAGCAAGACAGAACACAAAGCTGTGCTGGATACCTGCCGTCAGCTTGAGCGCGAAGGGTTTGAAGTGACTTACCTGGCACCGCAGCGCAACGGCATCATTGATTTGAAAGAGCTGGAAGCGGCTATGCGTGATGACACTATCGTGGTGTCCATCATGCATGTGAATAACGAAATCGGCGTGGTGCAGGACATCGCGACCATCGGCGAAATGTGTCGCAGTCGCGGCATTATTTTCCATGTCGACGCGACCCAAAGCGTAGGCAAACTGCCGATTGATCTCAGCCAACTGAAAGTTGACCTGATGTCTTTCTCCGGTCACAAGATTTACGGTCCGAAAGGGATTGGCGCGCTGTATGTGCGTCGTAAGCCGCGTGTGCGTATCGAAGCGCAGATGCATGGCGGCGGCCACGAACGCGGTATGCGTTCTGGTACCCTGCCGGTCCATCAGATTGTCGGCATGGGTGAAGCCTATCGCATCGCTAAAGAAGAAATGGCCGAGGAGGCTATTCGCCTGCGTACTCTGCGCGATCGTCTGTGGAACGGCATCAACGATATCGAAGAAGTGTACCTGAACGGCGATTTGGAGCAGGGCGCACCGAATATACTGAACGTCAGCTTCAACTATGTAGAAGGTGAGTCGCTGATCATGGCGCTGAAGGATCTGGCGGTGTCTTCCGGTTCGGCTTGTACCTCTGCCAGCCTGGAGCCTTCTTATGTGCTGCGTGCACTGGGGATGAACGATGAACTGGCGCACAGCTCCATCCGCTTCTCTCTGGGTCGCTTCACGACTGAAGAAGAAATTGACTACACCATCGATCTGGTTCGTAAATCCATCGGCCGTCTGCGTGATCTGTCTCCATTGTGGGACATGTTCAAGCAAGGCGTGGATATCAACAGCATCGAATGGGCGCACCATTAATTCGCAGGAATCAGGACGTATATTATGGCTTACAGCGAAAAAGTAATTGATCACTATGAAAATCCGCGCAATGTCGGCTCGTTCGATTCGTCTGATCCGAGTATCGGCAGCGGTATGGTGGGCGCACCGGCCTGTGGTGACGTGATGAAACTGCAAATCAAGGTCAACGAGCAGGGGATTATCGAAGATGCCCGCTTTAAAACCTACGGTTGCGGTTCCGCTATCGCTTCCAGCTCGCTGGTCACCGAGTGGGTGAAAGGCAAAAGTCTGACGGAAGCCGAATCGATCAGGAACACCCAAATCGCCGAAGAACTGGAATTGCCGCCGGTGAAAATTCACTGCTCTATTCTGGCTGAAGACGCTATCAAAGCCGCCATCGCCGATTACAAGAGCAAACGTAGCGACAAATAACAGGCAGATGAATTAGAGGTTTGCTATGTCGATTTCCCTGAGCGACAGTGCTGCACAACGTGTTAATGCTTTTATGGCTAACCGCGGCAAAGGTATCGGTTTACGTCTGGGGGTGAGAACTTCCGGTTGCTCCGGTATGGCGTATGTGCTGGAATTTGTTGATGAACTGAACACCGACGATGTGGTGTTCGAAGACAAGGGCGTGAAGGTCATTATTGACGGTAAAAGCCTGGTCTACCTTGACGGCACCGAGTTGGATTTCGTCAAGGAAGGGCTGAACGAAGGTTTCAAGTTCAATAACCCTAACGTTTCCAGCGAGTGCGGTTGCGGCGAAAGCTTTAATGTTTAATGTTTGACCGCTGGCCGGTCTGTTGACTGGCCCCTGCCGTGTGGTGTGCTTCTGTATATAGCACGGCGGGCGTGCATGAATTGTCTGCGAACTCAGAGCACACTATGGATTACTTTGCTTTATTCGGGCTGCCGATTCGCTATAAGGTGGATGGCAGCCTGCTTGCTTCCCGGTTTCAGGAACTGCAGCGCCAGTTTCATCCTGACCGCTTTGCCGCCAGCCCGGAACGCGACCGTATGATGGCGTTACAACAGGCAGCCACCATCAATAATGCCTATCAGGCGCTAAAGCACCCACTGAAACGCGCCGAGTATATGCTATCTTTGCACGGCTTCGATTTGAGCAGCGAACAGCATACGCTCCATGATACTGCATTCCTGATGGAGCAGATGGAGTTGCGCGAAGAGCTCGATGAGATTGAACGCCGACCGGATGCGGAAAGTGCACTGGCAGCATTTGCACAGCGTCTGCAAGGGATGATCCGCCAGCGTAGCGAGCAAATGGTGAGCGAGCTGGATGCTGAATCCTGGTCGGATGCAGCGGATACCGTGCGTAAACTACGCTTTTTTGATCGACTCCAGCAGCAGGTCGAACAACTCGAAGAACAATTGCTGGAACGATAAGTCACATTCAATCCGGTAGGGCAATCATGGCCTGATGTCATCGTTGCCCGCCCGCCAATTGATGGAAGCTCAATATGGCCTTATTACAAATCAGCGAGCCAGGACTGAGTGCAGCGCCGCATCAGCACCGTTTGGCTGTTGGCATTGATCTGGGAACTACCCACTCTCTGGTTGCCACGGTCCGAAGTGGTGAGGCACAGACGTTGCCTGACCATAACGGGCGTCACCTGTTACCGTCCGTTGTGCATTATGACGCTGACGGGCACACTGTTGGTTGGGAGGCTCGTCAGCAGGCGGCCATTGACCCGGTTAACACCGTCAGTTCCGTCAAGCGCTTAATGGGACGGTCACTTTCTGACATCCAGCAGCGTTATCCTCATCTGCCTTATCAGTTTACCGCCAGCGAGAATGGTTTGCCGGTGTTGCAAACCGCTGGTGGTCCACGCAATCCAATTCAGATCTCGGCCGACATTCTGTCTGCGCTGACCCGCCGTGCTGAAGAGGCCCTCAATGGGTTACCTGACGGCGTGGTGATTACTGTGCCTGCTTATTTTGATGACGCCCAGCGTCAGGGCACCAAAGACGCCGCCCGTCTGGCGGGTCTGCATGTGCTGCGCCTGCTCAATGAACCGACGGCGGCGGCGATAGCCTATGGTCTGGATTCCGGTCAGGAAGGCGTGATTGCCGTATATGATCTGGGCGGTGGTACCTTTGATATCTCTATCCTGCGTCTTAGCCGTGGGGTATTCGAAGTGCTGGCGACCGGCGGTGACTCGGCTTTGGGTGGGGATGATTTTGACCATCTGCTGGTTGAGTGGATCCGAGAACAGGCCGGGATCGTCGTGCGTGATGATCATCAATTGCAACAGACGCTGCTCAATACCGCTGTACAGACTAAGATCGCCCTGAGTGAGTCGCACTCTGTGCCGGTATCGGTCGCGGGCTGGCAAGGTGAGATTACCCGTGAACAGTTCAATGCGTTGATTGCACCGCTGGTGAAACGCACGCTGTTGTCTTGTCGTCGCTCGCTCAAAGATGCGGGTGTTGATGTGGATGACGTGAAAGAAGTCGTCATGGTTGGTGGTTCCACCCGCGTCCCGTTGGTGCGTGAGCAGGTCGGCGAATTCTTTGGTCGCACGCCGTTGACCTCTATCGACCCGGATAAGGTGGTGGCTATTGGCGCGGCTATCCAGGCGGACATCCTGGTCGGTAACAAACCAGACAGTGAAATGCTGTTGCTGGATGTGATCCCGTTGTCACTGGGACTGGAAACCATGGGGGGACTGGTCGAGAAAGTGATTCCGCGTAATACCACGATTCCGGTGGCGCGCGCGCAGGAGTTCACCACCTTCAAGGATGGCCAGACCGCGATGATGATTCACGTGTTGCAGGGTGAACGCGAGCTGGTACAGGATTGTCGTTCGCTTGGCCGTTTCACGCTGCGTGGCATTCCGGCTATGCCTGCTGGTGGTGCACATATCCGGGTCACGTTCCAGGTGGATGCCGACGGGTTGCTGAGCGTTACTGCGATGGAGAAATCCACCGGGGTGGAAGCCTCGATTCAGGTCAAGCCGTCTTATGGCCTGAGCGATGATGAAATCGCCACCATGATTACCGACTCCATGCAGAACGTGCAGAGTGATATTAGCGCGCGCAGGCTGGCGGAACAGCGGGTGGAAGCCACGCGCGTGCTCGAAAGCCTCAACAGCGCGTTGGCGGCCGATGCCGCGTTGCTCTCCCCGCAAGAGCGAGCGGCGATAGACGCTGCCAGTTTGCATTTGCAACAAGTTGCACAGGAAACCGATGCCTCAGCGATTGAGGCCGCGATTAAAAAATTAGATCAACAAACCCAGGAATTCGCTGCCCGCCGGATGGATGAATCTATTCGCCGTGCGCTGGCGGGGCATTCCGTGGACGAGGTATAACATGCCCAAGATTGTTTTTCTGCCGCATCAGGATTTGTGTCCGGAAGGGGCGGTTTTAGAAGCGAACAGTGGTGAAACCATTCTGGACGTGGCATTGCGTAACGGTATTGAGATAGAGCATGCCTGCGAGAAATCCTGCGCTTGTACCACCTGTCATTGCATTGTTCGCGAAGGGTTTGATTCGTTGCCGGAAAGTACCGAAGACGAAGACGACATGCTGGACAAGGCCTGGGGACTGGAACCGGAAAGTCGCCTGGGGTGCCAGGCGCGTGTCACCGATGAAGATCTGGTGGTAGAAATTCCGCGTTATACCATTAACCATGCACGCGAACATTGATGGGGTAACTCATGGGATTAAAATGGACCGATAGCCGCGAAATCGGCGAAGCGCTGTACGACTTGTATCCAGATACCGACCCAAAAACCGTGCGTTTTACCGATCTACACCGCTGGATTTGTGAACTGGATGAGTTTGACGACGAACCTGATGCGTCAAACGAAAAAATTCTGGAAGCTATCCTGCTCGTGTGGCTGGATGAAGCCGAATAACTAAATTAGTCAACGGGCCACCTTGAGATGGCCCGTTTTCTCTTTTTTCATCATGGCGATAGTGGGCTGACAAGAACAAGGCCCAATTTGGAGTAGATGTATGACAACTGAAGCGATGCTGATTACCCTTTCCCATCAGCCAGCAGACTCACGCTGGGGTGAGAAAGCCTCGTTAACCGCCAATGAGCAGGGATTTACCATTCATCTGTCCGGCAATAAGCCACAGACCATCATTCAGCGCGCTGCCCGTAAAATCGATGGGCAAGGCATCAAACACGTCAAACTGGCTGGTGATGGCTGGGATCTGGAAAGCAGTTGGGCGTTCTGGCAGGGGTACCGTGGGCCGAAAGGCAAACGTACGGTGGAGTGGGCCACTTTACCTGAAGCGCAGCAGCAGGAGCTGGAGCGCCGTCTGAAAATCGTTGACTGGGTGCGTGATACCATCAACCTGCCTGCGGAAGATTTGGGGCCGGAGCAACTGGCTACCCGTGCTATCGATCTGCTGTGTAGCGTGGCGGGCGACGCTATCTCTTATCGCATTACCAAAGGTGAGGATCTGCGCGAGCAGAACTATGCTGGCCTGCATACCGTTGGTCGCGGTTCAGAACGTTCGCCGGTACTGCTGGCGTTGGATTACAACCCGACTGGCAACGCAGACGCACCGGTGTTGGCCTGTCTGGTTGGTAAAGGTATCACCTTTGATAGCGGTGGTTACAGCCTGAAAGGCAGCAGTTTCATGGACTCCATGAAGTCGGATATGGGGGGGGCGGCGTTGGTAACCGGCGCACTGGCACTGGCGGCGGCTCGTGGTTTGCAACAGCGTGTGAAACTGTATCTGTGCTGTGCAGATAACATGGTCAGCGGCAGCGCGTTCCGTCTGGGTGACATCATTCGTTATCGTAATGGTAAAACCGTCGAAGTCATGAATACCGATGCGGAAGGGCGTCTGGTTCTGGCCGATGGGCTGATTGACGCGTCTGAGCAGAATCCGCAGTGGATTGTGGATTGTGCGACCCTGACCGGCGCGGCTAAAACGGCGTTGGGGAATGACTACCACGCGCTGTTTAGCTTCGACGATGCGATGATTGATTCGCTGATGGATAGCGCCCGTCGTGAAGACGAGCCGTTCTGGCGTTTGCCGCTGGAAGAGTTCCATCGCCAGCATTTACCGTCTAACTTCGCTGAACTGAATAATGTGGCGGGTGCAGCCCATACTGCCGGTGCCAGCACAGCGGCAGCGTTCCTGTCTCACTTTGTGAAAAACTACCAGCAGGGCTGGTTGCATATCGACTGTTCTGCCACCTATCGTAAGTCGGCGGTGGATCAATGGTCTGCTGGTGCAACCGGTTTAGGCGTGCGTACGCTGGCTGATTTCCTGCTGCATAAAGCGGGTTAACCTGGTTCAGGCAACGTGAAGACGACAACAGGGAACCGATGTTCCCTGTTGTCGTTACTGTGCTTACTACTCATGTTAAGCATCGAGGAGAGTTATGGAGTTTTCACCCCACAATCGGCTGGAAGAGGTGTTAAAGCTGGCCGCATCGGAACCGGCGCACCGTCCTGAGTTTTTCAGCGAATTGCTGGAAGCCACGGTGTATGTGCTCGGTCACAGCGAAGAAAACGAAATATCCGGTGACGTTGTCTCGGCAGACAGCGGGCTACAGTTGCAGCATTGGGAGAAACCCGATGGTGGTTCCGCTATCCCGTTTTTTTCTTCGCTGGAAGCGTTACAACTGGCGGTGACCGATGAACAGGCATTTTTGGCGTTACCTGCCAGAACGCTGTTCGATATCACCCGTGGTGCCACGCTGTTTCTGAACCCGAAGTTACCGTATGGCAAAGAGTTTCTGCCGCAGGAGATTGAGCACCTGTTATCCGCTGAGGGTAATGGTCTGGTGCAACAGCATGTTCTGGATGGCGATACCGAACTGAAAATCGGTATTCCGGCAGAGATGCCAACACAGATGATTGAATCGCTGACTCAATTGTTCAGCAAGCACCGTAACGTCAAGCGGGCGTTTCTGGCGCAGATTCAGGAACCCGATGAAGAACAACCACATTTGCTGATTGGTCTGGATATCTATGGCGATGAGGTGGAGGAGTTGATTCAGGCTACTGGTTCGGTGGCAACGGATACGCAGCCTGATGATCGTCCGATTGATATTTGTCTGGTGAATAATGAAGAACCCGGTATCAGTCATTTCCTGATTCGTCACACTACGCCATTTTACGAGCGCAAATGGGGCAGCTTCCTGCGCGAATTCAAAAATAACGTGCAGGCCTAGCGGGAACGCCGTGATGGCGGATTCGCAGTAAATGCAGAGCACATAAAAACGGCACAGGCCCTATCAGCCGGTGCCGTTTTTATGCATCGAACATTTGTTTAGAGGGGCATCATCGCTAGCCGGTAACGACCGGCACGTCATCACGTGCGCCCCATTCACTCCAGGAACCGTCATAGAGCGAAATGTGCGGTGCATTGAGTACAAACAATGCCAGTAGCACGACGGATGCTGTCACACCGGAGCCGCAACTGGCGACAATCGGACGCTGGATATCAATACCAGCCTGATGAAAGATGGCCGCCAGTTCATCCGCTGGTTTTAGCGCGCCATTGTCAACCAACTGGTTCCAGGGAACGTTGAAACTGCCAGGAATATGTCCACGGCGTAACCCCGGCCGGGGTTCATCCACTTCACCGAGAAAGCGCGGCGCAGGGCGAGCATCAACAATTTGTTCATCACCGGTGCGGCAAAAGTTTAGCACGTCATCAAGCGAGCGAATGGTGCCTGCGGCTGGCGTTTGGGCGTGGAATACGTTGGCAACGGGCGACACGTTTCCTTGTTCCAGCGCGAAGCCCTGCTGTTTCCAGCCAGCCAGACCGCCACTGAGGATAGAAATGCGTTGAGCGCCGGCCAGTCGCAGCATCCACCAGGCCCGTGGTGCGGAAAACAGGTTGCCTTCATCGTAAATCACCAGATGCTGTTGCTCGCTCAGCCCCAATTTGCCCAGTGCGTCAGCAAAGGTCGTGGTGTCTGGCATCATGTGCGGCAGCGGGGTGTGGTGGTCTGAAAGGGACTCAATATCGAAAAACACCGCGCCCGGCACATGTTCTGCACGGTATTCGGCGGCGACATCGCGTGTATCGTTGCCTGGCGGCAGCATGCGAGCGTCAATCAAGACGATATCGGCATCGTGGCGATGCGTATTCAGCCAGGACGCGCTAACAAACAGCCCAGCGGCAGATGTAGACATAAAACCTCCCCGTATGGATCGATTCGACCGATCCTGCATGTGTCAAGTGATGGCATTGTCAGTAATATTTCAGCTCTGAGCAAGGTGTCTGCTATAGCGGCAGGCCTGGGCCAGATTTGTTATCGCCGTGCAGGTAGCGTACCGACAAAGAGGATAAATTTTTTTTACGAAAATGTTATTTTCCTGATGGGAAAGTCATGGCTGTGCCTCTATAATCGGCGCCACTTTACACGGGCTGGTATTATAACTTTATCTATACCCGTCATACTTCATGTTGCAGATGCGTTGGCTTTCTTACTCGGCCCATCAATGGGCCTCGCCCTATACGGGCCGCAGCAAGCAGCGTTCAAATCGGCGAGTGCCGATTTGTCGCTCACCCCGGTCACTTACTTATGTAAGCTCCCAGGGATTCACTGCGTCGCCGCCTTCCTGCAACCCGAATTATTTAGGGTATGACCAGCTGTTATGACATGTTATTGGATGAGGCCACTATGACGGTAGAACGTACCTTCTCTATTATCAAACCAAACGCAGTTGCCAAAAACGCGATCGGCGCGATTTATGCCCGTTTCGAAAGCGCGGGTTTCACTATTATTGCCTCTAAAATGCTGCACCTGAGCCGCGAACAGGCAGAAGGTTTCTATGCTGAGCATAAAGGCAAACCGTTCTTTGACGGTCTGGTGGATTTTATGACCTCTGGCCCTATCATGGTGCAGGTGTTGCAGGCGGAAAACGCTGTACAGCGTAACCGCGATATCATGGGCGCTACCAACCCGGCTAACGCGCTGGCAGGTACCCTGCGTGCTGACTATGCTGACAGCTTCACCGCGAATGCGGTACATGGTTCAGATTCTGTGGAATCTGCCGAGCGTGAAATCGCTTATTTCTTCAGCGCTGACGAAATTTTCCCGCGTAGCTAACCGCTATCGTCGGCCAGACACGCGCTTCCCGGTGAAATAATCAGGCTGAGGTAGCGCGGGTGTTATAAAATTTGTACAATGCCGCGCCCTGGGTGAGCACGCGCTTAACCAGGGCGTTTCTTTATCCGTTTCCCTTTCGCGCCATAACGTGTAACAACGAGGCCATGAGTCAATTTATGTCTGAGCAAACCGTATCTTCCGCCGTTGCTGTATCCGACGCTATCGCCGTTGCCGCCAGCAGCAATGAAAAAATCAACCTGTTGGATTTCAATCGCCAGCAAATGCGCGCCTTTTTTGCGGAGCTAGGTGAGAAACCGTTCCGTGCCGATCAGGTCATGAAATGGATCTATCATTACTGCTGTGATGATTTTAACCAGATGACCGACATCAATAAGGTACTGCGCGGTAAGCTGCAGGCGATCGCGGAAATTCGGGCACCGGAGGTCGTGGACGAGCAACGCTCTTCTGACGGCACCATCAAGTGGGCGATTCTGGTTGACGGCCAGCGTGTGGAAACGGTGTACATCCCAGAGGATGACCGTGCCACCCTGTGTGTTTCCTCACAGGTGGGGTGTGCGCTGGAGTGCAAATTCTGCTCTACCGCGCAGCAGGGGTTTAACCGCAACCTGCGCGTATCTGAAATTATCGGGCAGGTGTGGCGTGCGGCGAAAATTATCGGTGCCGCTAAAGTGACAGGGCAGCGTCCTATCACCAACGTGGTGATGATGGGGATGGGTGAACCGTTGCTGAATTTGACCAATGTTGTACCGGCGATGGAAATCATGCTGGATGATTTTGGTTTCGGTTTATCTAAACGTCGGGTGACGTTGTCAACATCCGGGGTTGTCCCTGCACTGGATAAACTGGGCGATATGATTGACGTGGCGCTGGCGATTTCCCTGCATGCGCCAACGGATGAAATTCGTAACGAAATCATGCCGATTAATAAAAAGTATGATATCGAGACTTTCCTGGCGGCGGTACGACGCTATCTGGACAAATCCAACGCGAACCAGGGGCGTGTGACGGTGGAATACGTGATGCTGGATCACATAAACGACGGCACCGAGCATGCGCATCAGTTGGCGGAATGCCTGAAAGACACGCCGTGCAAGATAAACCTGATCCCCTGGAACCCGTTCCCTGGCGCGCCTTATGGCCGCAGTTCCAACAGCCGGGTTGACCGCTTTTCCAAGGTATTGATGGAGTACGGTTTTACGACTATCGTGCGTAAAACTCGCGGTGATGATATCGATGCGGCGTGCGGTCAGTTAGCGGGAGAAGTGGTGGATCGCACCAAGCGCACGTTGAAGAAAAAGATGCAACGCGACACGATTGCGGTAAAAACCGTCTGAAAATGATGTCAAATCAACCTGCTTTCTGAGGAAAGCAGGTGATAAATACGTTTTCGGGGCTTATCATACGGTGGGGTCATTGAAGGCCCGGCGGCAGCTTTATGCCGTTGCTGGTTGATGACAGGCTGTGGTAGGTCATCGATTGCGTTAACATGTCACAGAGGTGACGAGCCAGGATGGCTGCAAGGAGCATCAGGGATGAAACGGACGTTGCCGGGAAAACGTGTGGCGTTGGTCGCAGGTAGTGTATTACTGGCTGGGTGTTTACACGCGCCGTCGAAGCAGGCTAACCCTGCGGCGGCACAAACGCGGTTGCAACTCGGGCTGGAATATTTGGCTCGGAATAATCTTGATGCGGCGCGTGATAATCTGCAAAAAGCAGAGCAACTCGCACCGGATGATTACCGCACCCAGTTAGGTATGGCGCTGTACGAACAGCGTATTGGCGAAAACCCGGCGGCTGAAAAACGCTATCGACGTCTGTTGCGACAGGCGCCCGCTAACGGCGGCGTGATGAATAATTACGGTGCGTTTCTCTGTGGTTTAGGGCAGTATGTAGCGGCGCAACAGCAATTTGCCGCTGCCGCGCAACTCCCTGATTACCATCAGGTTGCCGATGCGCTTGAGAACGCGGGATATTGCTTTCTCAAAGCCGGGCAGTCAGATGAGGCAGGCCAGTGGCTCAGTCGTGCACTGAGATACGATCCTGCGAAAGGCAATCGGCTTCTGGCGGAGGCGGAAAATCGTTTCAACGCCGGGCGCCATGATCAGGCGCGATTGCTCCTGAATATTTATCAGTCACAGCTTGCGGCAAGCGCCGAAAGTGTGTGGCTACAGATTCGTTTCGCCGCGCTGGCGAATCATCATGACGAAGTAGAACGTTATGGCGGATTGCTGGCGCGAAGTTTTCCACAATCCAAACAGTACCAGCAGTTCTTAGCTAATGAATACTGAAGCCACTCAAGATAATACTGCAGCAACAATAATGACTCCTGGCGAACGTTTGCGTGAGGCGCGCGAGCAACTGGGATTGACGCAACAGGTTGTTGCTGAACGGTTATGCCTGAAACTATCGACCGTTCGTGAAATAGAAGATAACAATACGCCTGCTGGTCTTGCTCCTACTTTTCTTCGCGGTTACATCCGCTCCTATGCCCGACTGGTTCACCTCCCCGAAGATGAATTATTGCCGATGCTGGAAAAGCAGGTTATGCCAAGCCGCGTTTCCAATGTGGCACCGATGCAGAGTCTGGCATTAGGTAAAAGCCGCAAAAAGCGTGATGGCTGGTTGATGTTGTTCACCTGGCTGATTTTGATTGGCGTGTTGGGCCTGACCGTCGCCTGGTGGTGGCAGAATCATCAGGCGCAACAGCAGGAAATCAATTCGATGGTGGATCACGCTACTGCTTCCCAGAACCATAACGGCGGGCAGGCAAGCGATGTAAACACTGATCCGGAGCCGGTTGATACCGATGACAATACGGCGGTGAATAATACAGCGGTGAATAATGCGACGACGAATAATGCGACGACGAATAATGGGCAGCCTATTGCGCTGAACTCACCGGCCGCAACACCGTCTCAACCGGCTGTGTCGACGCCGGTTGCACCGACAGCGAATAATACGCCTGCAGTGGCAGGGAGCGCGTCTCAGGCTCCTGCATCGTCTGATCAGCCTTTGTTAAACCAGACCGCTACCGCACCGGCCAGCGCGGCGACAACGCCGGAAGCACCAGGCGCTATCGTGATGCGTTTTACCGCGGATTGCTGGTTGGAAGTGGTGGATGCTGCCGGTAAAAAACTGTTCAGCGGCGTACAACGTAATGGCAATGTGTTGAACCTGACCGGCCAGGCGCCGTACCGGTTGAAAATCGGCGCGCCGGGTGCGGTACAAGTCGAGTTTCAGGGCAAACAGGTTGATTTGAGCCGGTTTGTCAAAAGCCATCAGGTGGCTCGTATTACGCTGACGGCAGAGTAATCGTGCCGTCGCACTGGCAATTGTGGAGAAGAAGTGATGCATAATCCCGCACCCATCAACCGCCGCAAATCAACCCGGATTTATGTCGGCAAGGTGCCTGTCGGTGACGGTGCACCGATTGCAGTGCAGTCGATGACCAATACCCGTACTACCGATGTTGACGCGACAGTCAGGCAGATTAAGTCGCTCGAGCGGGTTGGTGTGGATATCGTGCGTGTGTCGGTGCCGACGATGGATGCCGCAGAAGCATTTCGTCTGATTAAACAACAAGTGGATGTACCGCTGGTGGCGGATATCCATTTTGACTACCGTATTGCGCTCAAAGTAGCGGAATACGGAGTTGATTGTCTGCGTATTAATCCTGGCAACATCGGTAGCGAAGAGCGCATTCGTTCGGTGGTAGATTGTGCGCGTGACAAAAATATTCCGATTCGTATCGGTGTCAACGCCGGTTCCCTGGAAAAGGACTTGCAGGAAAAGTATGGCGAGCCGACGCCGGAAGCGTTGCTGGAATCCGCTATGCGCCACGTGGATATCCTCGATCGCCTTAATTTCCATTCGTTCAAGGTCAGCGTGAAGGCGTCGGATGTCTTTCTGGCGGTGCAGTCCTATCGCTTGCTGGCGTCCCGTATTGATCAACCGCTGCATTTAGGCATCACAGAAGCGGGTGGCGCGCGTAGCGGAGCGGTGAAGTCAGCGATTGGCCTTGGCTTGCTGCTTTCTGAAGGCATCGGTGACACCCTGCGGGTGTCGTTGGCGGCGGATCCGGTGGAAGAGGTCAAAGTCGGTTTTGATATCCTCAAGTCACTGCGTATCCGTTCACGTGGCATTAATTTTATTGCCTGCCCGACCTGCTCACGTCAGGAGTTCGATGTTATCAGCACCGTGAACGCGCTGGAGCAGCGACTGGAAGATATCATTACGCCGATGGATGTTTCCATTATCGGTTGCGTGGTCAACGGCCCAGGTGAAGCGCTGGTCTCGACGCTGGGTGTGACCGGTGGCAATAAGAAGAGCGGTTTTTACGAAGATGGCGTACGCCAGAAAGAGCGCTTTGACAACGACGATATGATCGATCAACTGGAAGCCAGGATCCGCGCCAAGGCGTCTATGCTGGATGAAAAACAGCGTATCGCTGTCAATATGGTGGATAAGTGATCCATCCGGCAAGTCTGGATGCGATCCGGTACGAATTCCTGAACTGAAGCACCCGATGATGGCGGCAGCGACATTGAAGACATTGCGTCGTTGCTTCTATAATCGGGTCTATTTTTTAACAGCGCATTACTTTCTGAAAACGCATAGAGAACTGACGTGGCAAAGAATATTCAAGCCATCCGTGGCATGAACGACTACCTGCCAGCCGAAACGGCACTGTGGCAGCGTATTGAAGATAGCCTGAAACAGGTACTCCGCGGGTACGGCTATAGCGAAATTCGTACCCCGCTCGTCGAGCAGACTTCGTTGTTCAAACGTGCGATCGGCGAAGTGACCGATGTCGTTGAAAAGGAAATGTACACGTTTGAAGACCGCAACGGCGACAGCCTGACATTGCGTCCCGAGGGGACTGCGGGGTGCGTTCGCGCCGGGATTGAACACGGTATTCTGTACAATCAGGAGCAGCGGTTGTGGTATACCGGCCCGATGTTCCGTCATGAGCGTCCGCAGAAAGGACGCTATCGTCAGTTCCATCAACTGGGTTGCGAAGTGTTTGGTCTGAAAGGGCCGGACGTGGATGCGGAAATGATTCTGATGACCGCCCGCTGGTGGCGTGTATTGGGGATCGATCAGCATGTTAGTCTGGAACTGAACTCCATTGGTTCTTTGGATGCCCGTGCGCGTTACCGTGATGCGCTGATCGCGTTTCTGGAACAGCATAAAGATCTGCTGGATGAAGACTGCCTGCGTCGTATGTATACCAATCCGTTGCGGGTACTGGATTCCAAGAATGCACAGGTGCAGGCGTTACTGGATAACGCACCGGTACTGACCGACTATCTGGATGATGATTCTCGTGCGCATTTCGATGAATTGTGTGAACTTTTAACGCAGTCAGGTATCCCATATAAGGTTAATCCGCGGCTGGTTCGTGGGCTGGACTATTACAACCGTACCGTTTTCGAATGGGTGACCACCAGTCTGGGATCGCAGGGAACGGTGTGTGGCGGTGGCCGTTATGACGGCATGGTTGAGCAGCTTGGTGGTTCCAGTACCCCGGCGGTAGGCTTTGGCATGGGGCTGGAGCGTCTGGTGTTGTTGGTGCAAGAGGTCAATCCGGCGTTTGCCGCACCACCTGCCGTTGATGTCTATCTGATTTCATCGGGTGCGGGTACGCAACATGCGGCGATTCGCCTGGCGGAAAACGTGCGTGACGCGTTACCGCAACTGAAACTGATGACCAACTACGGTGGCGGTAACTTCAAAAAACAGTTTGCCCGTGCTGATAAGAGTGGGGCTCGGGTTGCGTTGGTGCTGGGTGAAACCGAAGTGGCGGCCGGGCAGGTCGTGCTGAAAAACCTGACCAACGGCGAGCAGGAAACTCTGTCTCAAGCGGATGTAGCGGCGCGCCTGGCGGCGTTACTGAATTAAGGAGAAAGGCAGCGTGGAAGTTTATACCACTGAGAACGAACAGGTTGAGGTAATTCGCCGCTTCTTTGCTGAAAACGGCAAGGCGCTGGCTATCGGCGTGGTGCTGGGTGTCGGTGCCCTGGTCGGTTGGCGCTTTTGGCAAAATCATCAGGAAAGTAGCGCGATGGCGGCTTCTGCTGCCTATCAGCAAGTCACCGAATCGCTGTCTGCTGGTACGGTAGAAGGCGTTGCTGGCGCTGAAAAATTTGCTGCCGGTGATCACGGCAATTATGGCGCGCTGACGGCACTGGCGCTGGCGCACCAGTTTGTTGAAAAAAGTGATATCGCCAAGGCTGAGCAGCAGCTCCGCCTGGCGTTGAGCCAAACCAAAGATGGCGATCTACAGGCGATGATTAACCTGCGTCTGGCTCGCGTATTATTGCAGCAGAAGAAGCCGGATGAGGCGCTGAAGACGCTGGATACTATCAAGCTGGAAGGTTGGGCGGCGATGGTCGCTGACGTTCGCGGTGATGTGCTGGCGAGCAAAGGCGACAATCAGGGCGCTCGAGATGCTTACAGTAAAGGTATGGCGGCAAAACCTTCTCAGGGTCTGCAATCCCTGTTGCGTATCAAACTGAATAATCTGCCCAGCTAAGAGGGACTTCATGCAACTGCGTAAAACACTTTTGGTCGGACTGGTCTCTGTTACCCTGCTGAGCGGCTGTTCGCTGTTTGATCACGAGGAGGACGTTGTCAAAATGTCTCCTCTGCCGCAGGTGACCAACCAGTTTACCCCCACCAAAGTCTGGAGTCGCTCCGTTGGGGACGGTACGGGGGAGTTCTACTCCAATCTGCATCCGACCTGGCAGGACAGCCGTGTCTATGCCGCTGATCGTCACGGTACGGTAAAAGCGTTAGACCTTAATAGCGGTGAAGAGAAATGGCGCGTCGATCTGGCGGAGAAAACCGGTCTGCTGTCCAGCAATCGTCCGGCATTGCTGTCAGGCGGCGTTTCCGTATCGGGCAACCATGTTTATGTCGGTAGCGAGCGGGCGCAGCTTTTTGCTCTGAATGCTGATGACGGCTCGTTGCAGTGGCAGACTAAAGTAGCGGGTGAAGTATTATCCAGCCCGGTGATCAGTGATGGTGTGGTGATTATTCATACTAGCAACGGCATGCTGCAGGCGCTTAGCGAATCTGACGGCACCATCAAATGGACGGTAAACCTGGATATGCCGTCGCTGTCGCTGCGTGGTGAATCTGCGCCGACAACCGCGTTTGGTGCAGCTATTGTCGGTGGCGACAATGGCCGCGTAAGCGCAGTCATGATTAATCAGGGTCAGTTGATCTGGCAGCAGCGCATCTCTCAACCTGGCGGCGCGACTGAAATCGCTCGTTTGAATGATGTTGATACCACTCCAGTTGTAGTGGGTAACGTCGTGTATGCACTGGGATATAATGGCAACCTGACGGCACTGGATCTGCGTTCCGGGCAGATTACCTGGAAGCGTGAAATTGGGTCGGTAAACGATTTTATTGTTGATGGCGATCGCATTTATCTGGTGGATCAGGATGATCGCATCATCGCGCTGAATACCAACGGTGGTGTGGTGCTCTGGCGGCAGAGCGATCTGTTGCATCGCAATGTAACCGCACCCGCGTTGTATAACGGTTATCTGGTTGTTGGTGATGCTGAAGGCTATATGCACTGGGTGAATACCACCGATGGTCGTTTTGTGGTTCAGCAGAAAGTCGACGGCTCTGGTTTATTGAGTAAACCGGTAGTAGCCAGCGACAAACTGCTGGTGCAAGCCAAAGGTGGCGAGGTTTACGCTTTTACCCGTTAACCGCTGCGCATGTTCGGGACTGATGGCGACACCATCGTCCCTGTAACGGCTCCTGATGCTATCAGGGGCCGTTTCGTCTTTTATCTTCAGCAGCGTTTTCTGCTGTAACGAATTGAACTATAAGCAATAGAGGTTGTAACAATGATACCTGTCGTCGCGCTGGTCGGGCGCCCGAATGTGGGGAAATCCACGCTGTTTAATCGCTTGACGCGTACCCGTGACGCATTGGTGGCGGATTTCCCTGGGCTGACGCGTGACCGCAAGTATGGTCGTGCCGAGGTGGAAGGGAATGAGTTCATCATCATTGATACCGGTGGTATTGACGGTACTGAAGATGGTGTGGAAACGCGCATGGCCGAGCAGTCGCTGCTAGCGATAGAAGAAGCGGATATTGTGCTGTTTCTGGTGGACGCCCGCGACGGCCTGATGCCTGCGGATCACGCCATCGCTCAACACTTGCGCTCGCGTGAAAAAGACACGTTTCTGGTTGCCAACAAAGTTGACGGTATTGATATCGATACCGGCATTGCCGATTTCTATTCGCTTGGTCTGGGTGACGTCTACCCGATTGCTGCATCCCATGGCCGTGGCGTGACCTCGTTGCTGGAAAAAGTGCTGTTGCCGTTTGCCACCGAGCCGCTTCAGGAAGCACGTGAATTAACCGAAGAAGAAGCCAATGCGGCTTACTGGGCGGAACAGCTTGGTGAAGGCGATGATGATGGCATTGAGGGTGATGATGTCGATGGCGAGGTGCCAAATTTCGAAGGACTGCCGATTAAACTGGCGATCGTGGGGCGTCCGAATGTTGGCAAGTCAACACTGACCAACCGTATTCTCGGGGAAGATCGGGTGGTAGTGTACGACATGCCTGGTACCACGCGTGACAGTATCTATATCCCGATGGAGCGTGATGGTCGCGACTATGTGTTGATTGATACTGCCGGGGTGCGCAAACGCGGCAAAATTACCGATACTGTAGAAAAATTCTCGGTGATCAAGACATTGCAGGCAATTGAAGACGCTAACGTCGTGTTGCTGGTGATCGATGCCCGTGAAGGCATTTCCGATCAGGACTTGTCGCTGTTGGGCTTTATCCTCAACTCTGGCCGTTCACTGGTTATCGTGGTGAATAAGTGGGATGGGTTGACACAAGAGATTAAGGATCAGGTAAAAGAAACCCTCGATCTGCGCCTTGGGTTTATCGATTTTGCTCGTATCCACTTTATTTCAGCACTGCACGGTAGTGGCGTGGGTAACCTGTTCGAATCCGTCAATGAAGCCTATGAGTGCTCCACCCGACGGGTAGGGACGGCAATGCTAACCCGTATCATGCAGATGGCGGTAGACGATCATCAGCCGCCATTAGTCCGTGGCCGCCGCGTGAAGCTGAAATATGCGCATGCCGGGGGTTACAACCCGCCGATCGTGGTGATCCACGGTAATCAGGTCAAAGATTTGCCGGATTCCTACAAGCGCTATTTGATGAATTACTACCGGCGCTCACTGGATGTGATGGGAACCCCTATCCGTATTCAGTTCAAGGAAGGGGAAAACCCGTTTGCCAACAAACGCAACACGTTGACGCCAAATCAGTTGCGTAAACGTAAACGCCTGATGCAGCATATCAAAAAAGGCAAATAAGCCGTGATAGCAGTGCAGTGTTAATCAACCGGGGCAGAAGCAATTCTGCCCCGTTTTTCATACGGGGAACGGGAGGGAGACGATGGACGCTTATTGTCCCGAATGTCAGCAACCGATGGTATGGCGCGCCAGCGATCGGCAGTATGACGCTCAACATAGCAGTAACGACCAGTATTATTGTGAGGCGTGCCAGCGTGATTTTCTTCGTCTGACGCTATGCCCGGAATGTGAACAGCCATTGCAGGTGCTACGTGCCTGTGGTGCAGAAAACTATCTATGTGCCAACGGCCACGGCTTGATTTCGCGTTCCCGTGTGGTGGTACGTTACCAGCCGCTGTAGTGCTGTAGCAGTCAGACGGCTGGCTCGTCATCCAGCCCATCACGCCACAGGGCTTCCAGTTCGGACGAGGCATGCTGTTCGGGGATCAGCAATACCCAGTCAGCCTGGCGGCTATCCTGCGTATTGCAGTAGTGAATATGGATTCGGTAGTAGAACTGATCACCACGGCCAGGGGAACCAGGTTGACCTGGTTCCTGTGCTGCAGGCAGGGCGTCATGCAGCACGGCACGGATTCTTTCTTTTTGTGTTGCGGGTACTTCTGCCAACGCAAAGCGACGCGGGCCAGCCAGTTTCGGGATCCAGGCAAAACCGCCTTCGCGTGCCAGCTCAATAATCACATCGTCCGTTAAATCCGGCAGGTTATTCCTGTTCGTGCTCATTGATGATTCCCGTATCAATCCCAACCTGGTGCCAGGCTCGCAGCACGGCATCAGCAACCGCTTCATTGAAGCGACGCTTCGCGTGCTCTACGGTAAATCTGGCAAAGATGGAGAAATCGGCGTTCTGCGGTAGATCTTTGTCGCACACGGTGTCGTACCAGATTTGGCCGGCTTTTTCCCAGGAATAGCCCCCCAGCGCCATTGCGGTGAGGTAGAAGGCACGGCTGGGGATCCCCGAATTCAGATGCACACCGCCGTTATCTTCACGGGTGTTGACGAAGTCACGCATATGGGCGGGTTGTGGGTCGGTACCCAGCAGCAAATCGTCATAGGCGGTGCCGGGGCGGGACAGCGAGCGTAGCCCTTTACCGTCAATACCTTCAGCCAGTAGCCCTTCACCAATAATCCAATCTGCCTGCTGTACTTTCTGGTTGCGGTAGTATTGTTTGACCATCGAACCAAATACGTCGGCGAGTGATTCGTTGAGTGCACCGGACTGGCGAAAGTACAGTAGATTGCATTCGCTTTCTACCACGCCGTGCGACAGCTCATGGGCGATGACATCCAGTGCGATGGTGAAACGATTGAAAATCTTACCGTCGCCGTCACCAAATACCATCTGTTGTCCATTCCAGAAGGCATTTTGGTAGTCCTTGCCGTAGTGAACACTGCCAGTCAGTGGTAACCCTTTATTATCCAGTGAGTTGCGACCAAAGATTTTCCAGAAAAAGTCGTAGGTGATACCCAGATAATTGTAGGCTTCATCAGCAGCAACATCCCCGTTTCCTGGTTGACCTTCTGCCCGAATCCGCTTGCCCGGTAATGCCTGCTGGTGCTCGGCATCATAGATGTCGCGCTGTACCTGACCAGCGGGGCGCTCCTCGTGCTCATCAGGGTAGACGACCGGAGCCACCATCAGAGATTGCACGTGCATCAGAGTGTGTTGCGCACAACGACGCTCTTCATCTGATCCATTATTAATGATGCGATGCAGAATGTAGGGCGGAATGATGCTACGGGCGGATTGCATACTTCATCTCCTTATGCCTGACAGTATGGTGCAACATATGTTCAACACTGATCTACCACAATTACGACACGATAAGTATAGCCTAATCACTGAATATTTTTCGGCTGACGTTTTGCACGCGGTTTAGTAGATTCTTTTTTTATTTCAGTTACCTGACTCTCGACCCAGCCATCCTGTAACCGGGTTTTCAGTTTATCGCCTTTGGTGACCTGAACCGTTTGCTTCATGACCTTGCCATCCGAAGTGGTGGTGACACTGTAGCCACGGGCCAGCGTCGCCAGCGGGCTGACGGCTTCGAGATGGGAACAGACTTCGCCAAATTGTTGTTTATACTGGCTAAGTTGCTTTTCCAACGCATGGTGCAGACGGTAGCGTAGCTGTTGTATCTGTTGTTGTGCGCGATGCAATCGTGACTGTGGCTGGTGTTGCTGCAAACGCTGGGCGAGACGCTCCTGACGGCGCGTTTGTTGGCGCAGTTGCAATTGGATCGCGTCATCCAGACGTTGGCGTAGCCGAATCAGTTGGGTTTGCTGGCGGGCCAGACGGAGTTGCGGATGCTGTTGATGTAACCGATGTTGTAATCGGACAAACTGCTGCTGGCGCTGTGCCAGATAATAATCCATCGCCATTTCCAGCCGTTGGCGCTGGGCGCGAATTTGCCGCAGCAGCTCCAACTGGTTACGGCTAACCAGTTCCGCGGCTGCCGACGGCGTCGGCGCACGCAGGTCCGCCACGAAGTCAGCAATAGTCACATCGGTTTCGTGGCCGACCGCACTGACAACCGGAATTCGGCTGGCGAAGATGGCCCGCGCCACCCGTTCGTCGTTGAAACTCCACAGGTCTTCCAGTGAGCCGCCGCCGCGACCGACAATCAGCACATCACACTCTTCGCGCAGGTTAGCCAGCTCGATAGCCCGCACTATCTGACCCGGTGCATCCACACCTTGTACCGCTGTCGGATAGATAACGACCGGTAGCGACGGGTCACGGCGCTGTAGAATGTGCAAAATGTCATGCAGCGCCGCACCGCTAGCAGACGTAATCACGCCAACCTGACGGGCGGGTTTGGGAAGTGGTTGTTTGTAGTGTTGGTCAAATAGCCCTTCAGCCGACAAACGCTGTTTCAGCTGTTCGAACTGTTGTTGCAGTAACCCATCGCCAGCCGGGTGCATGCTTTCCGCCAGCAACTGGTAGTCGCCACGCGGTTCATATAGTGTGATGGTGGCGCGAATCAGCACCTGTTGTCCGTTTTGCGGCCGAAAGGTCACCCGACGGTTGCTGGTGCGAAACATGGCGCATCGCACCTGAGCGCGCTCATCTTTGAGCGTGAAATACCAATGTCCTGAGGAGGGTTGGGAAAAATTGGAAATTTCTCCGGAGAGCCAAACCTGGCCCATCTCACCTTCCAGCAACTGTTTTACTGTCTGATTAAGGCGGCTGACGGTAAATATGGCGGATGACGGCAATGAAGACATTGTGACCCGGATCAAATAATAAAACAGAGAGTTAATCCACCAATACTACCGGTCAATGGGCCGTTCGCAAGCGTTTTTATAAAAAAATGCTGGAGGCAATCGATTTCGGCCTGTATAATGCCGCGGCAATATTTTATCTAATTCCCATCCTCAATCCCGGTGAGATATTGCCATGCTACGAATCGCTAAAGAAGCACTGACCTTCGATGATGTTCTCCTCGTTCCTGCCCATTCCACCGTTCTGCCCAACACGGCTGATCTGAGCACACAACTGACTCAACGTATTCGTTTGAACATTCCTATGCTGTCTGCCGCCATGGACACCGTGACCGAATCTGGTCTGGCAATTGCGCTGGCACAAGAAGGCGGCATTGGTTTCATCCATAAGAACATGTCCATTGAGCGTCAGGCGGAAGAAGTGAGCCGCGTAAAACGCCATGAAAGCGGTGTGGTGGTTGACCCGCAGACGGTAACGCCAGAAACGACACTGCGTGAAGTCAAAGCGCTCACCGAACGTAACGGTTTTGCCGGTTATCCGGTGGTCACGACCGGTAATGAGCTGGTCGGCATCATCACGGGTCGTGACGTTCGCTTCGTTACCGATCTGGACCGCCCGGTCAGCGCGGTAATGACCCCGAAAGAACGTCTGGTGACGGTCAAAGAAGGCGAAGCGCGCGACGTCGTGCTGCAAAAAATGCACGAGCGCCGTATCGAAAAAGCGCTGGTGGTGGATGCGCAGTTCCGTCTGGTTGGGATGATCACAGTAAAAGATTTCCAGAAAGCGGAACGTAAACCGAACGCGTGTAAAGATGAGCACGGCCGTCTGCGTGTTGGTGCGGCAGTCGGTGCTGGTGCGGGTAACGAAGAGCGTATTGACGCGTTGGTTGCCGCCGGCGTGGACGTCTTGCTGATTGACTCCTCACACGGTCATTCTGAAGGGGTGCTGCAGCGTATTCGTGAAACCCGTGCCAAATACCCGGATTTGCAGATCATCGGTGGTAATGTCGCGACGGGTGCCGGTGCGCGTGCGCTGGCCGAAGCCGGTGTCAGTGCCGTGAAAGTCGGGATTGGCCCTGGTTCTATTTGTACTACCCGTATCGTAACCGGTGTGGGCGTACCGCAGATTACGGCGATTGCGGATGCAGTCGACGCACTGGAAGGTACCGGGATTCCGGTGATTGCCGACGGTGGTATCCGTTTCTCCGGTGATATCGCCAAAGCGATCGCCGCGGGTGCCGCCTGCGTGATGGTCGGCTCCATGCTGGCAGGCACGGAAGAATCGCCGGGTGAAATCGAACTGTATCAGGGCCGTGCGTTCAAATCTTACCGTGGCATGGGCTCGCTGGGTGCGATGTCTAAAGGCTCGTCCGACCGTTACTTCCAGTCTGACAATGCGGCTGACAAGCTGGTACCGGAAGGTATCGAAGGTCGTGTGGCTTATAAAGGCCGCCTGAAAGAGATCGTGCATCAGCAGATGGGCGGTTTGCGCTCCTGCATGGGTCTGACCGGTTGCGCGACCATTGATGCGCTGCGTACCAAAGCTGAATTCGTGCGTATCAGCGGTGCCGGTATTCAGGAAAGCCATGTCCACGATGTGACCATTACCAAAGAGTCGCCGAACTATCGCATGGGCTAAGCGCTTACCGGCTGATTTACTGTTACGAACCCGGTAAACTTACCGGGTTCAATTTTTCTTTCGCTCCCTAGTGGAATACGCCTCTCATGACAGAAAACATTCATCAACATCGCATTCTTATTCTGGATTTCGGCTCGCAATACACGCAACTGGTAGCACGTCGCGTACGTGAACTGGGCGTATACTGCGAACTGTGGGCATGGGATGTCACCGAAGCGCAAATTCGCGAGTTCAACCCGAATGGCATCATCCTTTCCGGCGGCCCGGAAAGTACCACCGAGTTTAATAGCCCGCGTGCGCCGGAGTATGTTTTCCAGGCCGGTGTACCGGTACTGGGCGTCTGTTATGGCATGCAGACCATGGCGATGCAGTTGGGCGGCAAAGTGGAAGGCTCCAGCGAGCGTGAGTTTGGTTATGCTCAGGTTGAAGTCAAATCCAACAGTGCGTTGGTCCGCGACATTCAGGATGCCGTCAGCGCCAGTGGTGCACCATTGTTAGACGTATGGATGAGCCACGGCGATAAAGTGACCGCTATTCCGGCGGATTTCGTCACCGTTGCCAGCACCGATACCTGCCCGTATGCCATCATGGCGAACGAAGAAAAACGTTTCTATGGCGTGCAGTTCCACCCGGAAGTGACCCACACCCGTCAAGGCCAGCGCATGCTGGAGCGGTTTGTCCGTGATATTTGCCAGTGTGAAGCGCTGTGGACACCGGCCAAAATCATCGACGACGCCGTTGAGCGTATCCGTCAGCAGGTTGGTAAGGATAAGGTTATTCTTGGTCTGTCCGGTGGGGTTGACTCGTCGGTGACGGCGTTGTTGCTGCATCGTGCGATTGGTGATCGCCTGACCTGTGTGTTTGTGGACAACGGTCTGTTGCGTTTGAACGAAGCCGAGCAGGTGATGGAAATGTTTGGCGACCAGTTCGGCTTGAACATCGTGCATGTTCCGGCGGAAGAGCGTTTCTTATCAGCTCTGGCGGGTATTGATGACCCGGAAGCCAAGCGTAAAACCATCGGCCGTGTCTTCGTTGACGTGTTCGATGAAGAAGCCGGAAAGCTGACCGATGTGAAATGGCTGGCGCAAGGCACTATCTACCCGGATGTGATCGAATCCGCGGCTTCTGCTACCGGTAAGGCGCATGTGATTAAATCGCATCACAACGTGGGCGGTTTGCCGGATGATATGGCGCTGGGTCTGGTTGAGCCGCTCAAAGAGTTGTTCAAAGACGAAGTGCGCAAGATTGGTCTGGAACTGGGCCTGCCGTATAACATGCTGTACCGTCATCCGTTCCCGGGGCCGGGTCTTGGCGTGCGTGTGCTGGGTGAAGTGAAGAAAGAATATTGCGACCTGCTACGTCGCGCCGATGCTATCTTCATCGAAGAACTGCACAAAGCGGAACTATACGACAAAGTCAGCCAGGCGTTCACGGTGTTCCTGCCGGTACGCTCCGTTGGTGTCATGGGTGACGGTCGCAAATACGACTGGGTTGTTTCGCTGCGTGCAGTCGAAACTATCGACTTCATGACCGCGCACTGGGCGCACCTGCCGTATGAATTCCTCGGCCGCGTTTCCAACCGTATTATCAACGAAGTCGACGGTATCTCCCGCGTGGTATACGACGTTTCTGGTAAGCCGCCAGCAACGATTGAGTGGGAATGATCCTGCGTCTGGCATAGACTGGCACGATCTAGCAAAAAATGCCCTGGAGCCCGCGTAATTGCGGGCTTTTGGCTTTCAGGGGGGAGTTTGATCAAGCCTACCTTCATGGCGGCTAGAGCAGATGAACTAGCATCAGACTGAGCCGCCTAAAGCTTCACTAATCGACCTGCCCTGAAATGCTATTGAGTTTCGCGACCTGTTCGTCTGACAGCACGAGATCTGAGGCGGCGAAATTCTCTCTAAGATGCGCTGGAGAAGATGTTCCCGCGATCACGAGAATATTTGGAGAGCGCTGCAGAAGCCATGCTAGCGCAACCTGCATCGGCGTTGCTCCGACCTCGTCAGCCACTTGTGAAAGAAGTGCCGATTGCAGGGGAGAAAAGCCACCTAGTGGGAAAAATGGAACATAGGCCACCCCTTCCGCTGCCAGAGAGTCGATGAAATCGTCGTCGTCTCGCTTGACCAAATTGTACTGATTCTGGACACAAACAATCTTCGCTACCGATTTGGCTTCTGCAAACTGTGTTGGAGTAACATTGCTCAGGCCAATATGACGGATCACACCCTGATGCTGCAACTCGATGAGCGTTTGGAGCGGCTCTAAGACCGACCGATCATCCGGGCTATTAGGGTCGCCGAGCCTTAGGTTGACGACATCAAGAGTTTCGAGGCAGAGACTGGCGAGGTTTTCATACACGGCGCGCTTGAGTCCATCCGATGTATGATCGGGTACCCAAGACGCATCTTGACCGCGTACGAAACCGACCTTGGTTATGATCGTCAGGTCATCAGGATATGGCGACAACGCTTCGCGGATCAGTTGGTTAGATATACCGGGGCCGTAGAATTCGGCCGTGTCGATGTGATTGGCGCCTATTGCTATTACATTGCGCAACACTTCAAGAGCCGCTTCCTTATCACGCGGTGGCCCCCACACATGAGGGCCGGGCAATTGCATAGTTCCATAGCCCATACGCTTCAGACATAACGAAGTGCCAGCCGGGGTGAACGTGCCTCCGAGGTAAGACGTTTTCATGAGGTTCTCCTGAATATGGTTGGTAGGTTCTAATTGAAAAAAACGATGATCTTGCAGGGTTGATGACTGAACAATTGTTGATGCCTCGCAGCGAGCGTGTGGAGAGAGGTTGCCAGTTCGCGCACGTGTACTCTGCTCTGGCCTGCGTGAGATGCAGGAAGGCACTTTCTGCGAGATGCTGCTTCGACGCTATGAATGTTCCTGGCTCGCATAAAATGACTTCCAGCTTGGGTCCAGGCAGGCTTTGATGATAGATTGTGCACCGAGTGCATATAAATATATTGCACTGAGTGCATTTTTGCAAGACCCCGAAATATGCAGAGAAGCTTCACCATGGAACCCGAGTTGAAACACAGAGATGGCGTTCGAGAAAAGAAACGCCGCGAGATGTACCGTCGCATCACCGACGTAGGCCTGAGACTGTTCGCAGAGCATGGCTACGAGGCCACTACACTCGATGCAATTGCAGAAGCGTCGGGCATTGCTCGTCGTACCTTCTTTCATTATTTCCGTTCTAAAGAAGAAATCATCCTGGCTTGGCAAAAGGCGCTGCCGGACGAGCTCTATGCCGAAATAGTGAAACGTGGTGTAGAGGCATCCCCAATCGCTACGACCCAGGCGGCTCTGATTGCTCTGGCAGCAAATATGCATCCGGATGTCGCGGTGTTGATCGGTAGGATCGTCCAGTCCACTGAACAGCTTCAATTGGGTAATCAGGCCAAGTTTCTGCGAATGGAGCACGCCGCCTACCGAGCATTGTGCGAGCTTTGGCCGGATGCTGCGAGACGGAGTGGCCTACATCTGGCTGCAATGGTTAGTCTCGGGTCTATGCGTCTTGCTATCGATGCGTGGGTTGCCGAAGGATGTCAGAGGCCCCTTAGAGAGTATCTCGAGGCGAACTTCAATTGCCTGAAAACTGAAGTCGGTGTTTGCTAGATAGTATGGTAATTAGAAACCATATGATTTTTAATATACTGAATTTTAATATTTTTATCTTCTTAAAACATGATGGGTGGGAATGATCCCAGGTTCTCAAAAACTATCGCCAACTGCCAAAAATTCGTCACAACGGTTTGATGCTTCATTAAATGGGATGTGGTGAGTGAGTATCGATAGCAACGGCCAGCCAGTAGACGCGGCTGGCCGTTTTGTTATTTAGGCCGCCATCCTTCAGCACCACGATTATTCATCACCTCAATGCGTGGATGGATTACCCGCAGATGACGAGGTACCCGTGACCAGTTGACCGTCATCAAACCGGAGCAACTGATCGGCCAGATGGAAGTAACGGTCATCATGGGTGATCACAATCACCAGTTTATTCTGCGCTTTCAGGCGGGGAATGATCTCGGTGTAAAACAGCCGACGGAATCTGGGGTCCTGATCCGCCGCCCATTCGTCAAAGACACAGATTGGTGTGTTTTCACAGTAGGACATGATCAGCGCCAGGCGTTTTTTCTGCCCGGAGGAGAGGTTTGTCGAGGACAGCCGACCGTGGGAGACGGTCACTTTATTGTTCAGTTCCAGATCAGTCAGATGGCGTTGGATCATGGCGTCATCACCGGGGTTACCCCATTCATCCAGAACGTGATCGAACAGGAAGAAATCCGCAAAAATCGTGGAAAACGCCTGCTGGTATTCGGCCAGCGGGATGGTGTCAGACACGATATCATCATCCAGACTGATCTGGCCCTGATCCGGCTGGTACAAGCCGACCAGCAGTTTTGCAAACGTCGATTTACCGCTGCCGTTGCCGCCGGTCAGAAAAACTGCTTCTCCGCGCCGGAACTGTGCATCGATCGGGCCGATACCAAAGTGGTACTGATCGTCTGCATCTGCCTGATAGTGAAAGGTGAGCTGGCGGACGTTAAGCGTCTGCCATGCCAGCCGTTCTGTGAGCGAATGGTGGCTTGATGGGGCCATGTCGGCCTCGTCCCGGGCCAGAGGCAGCCCTTCGACGTTACGGTAGGAGACGGTAAATTCGCTGAAACGGGATAATGAACTGACGACGTTTTCCACCGGGTCGATCATATACAGGATCACCAGCGCGAAGCCGACGACTGAGTCGGTCGGGATGTCTTTGAAATACAGGCTGGAGCCGAATACCACCAGACCGACCAGAAAAAAAATCAACGTCGAGCCAATACTGTTCAGCATCGTAAAGATTAACGATACCCGGACACTAAGATGGCGGATATCGCGGTAATTGGTTTTCAGAACCCGTTCATAAATGAAGTGACGCCGTCTGGCATTAATGCTCAGCTCCTGGCTGCCGTCGACCATCATCTGCATGCCCTGAAATAGGGTATCTTCATAGTGGCGCAGGTGCTTGAAATGGCGTAGCCCATAACGAAGGAAGACGCTGGCGATCAGTCCGAGCAGGATGATAAGCGCCGTTGAAACCAGAAACAGACGCCCGGAGAGATAACTCATATAACTCAGACACAGCACCACCGTGATCAGGCTGTAGATGAACTCCGGCAGGATCAGCAGGCCTTCCGACAGCTTGGCCGCGTCGGTTTTCAGTGCGGCCAGAATGCGGTGCCCGCCGATACGTTCAATGATGGCATAAGGCGTTGACAGCAGACGGCGGGTGAGTGAGTCCCTGAATTCATAAACGACGCGGGCCCCCAGCCTGGCCAGCAGATAGCGGGACATCAGGCCGAACAACAATACCGCCGAGACCGCCAGTAAAAACCAGACAAAAGGTGTGACGCTGGCAGCGGACTGACTGGTCATGGCACCGATCTGCAGGGTAATGATCTTTAGCATGCCAATACCGGACAGCGCGCTGATAGCACTCAGCACCGTGGCCAGCAGAACCTGCCATTTGAAACGGACAACGATAAATTTGAACATCCGTTTTTCCTGTTTTCCTTGTTATTCAGTATAAAAACCGCCGGTTGTGATAACCGGCGGGGGATTAACGACAGTACGATGGCTTATTTCCGCTGTACCCAGTCGGCAATAAACGTCACGTGTGGCATTTTCAGCAACTGGACATGGTTACCGGAGCCGCGCTGAAGCTGTATTGCCGGGATCAGAGTCTGCCAGCCGGTCATCCGGTCGACGTCTGCGTCCTCGGCCAGGATCAGTGACGGCGTGACCTCCGGCAGCGACGTCGGCTGGTATCCGGTGCGCAGGTTGGCGGCAAAAACCCGGAAGATGGCCGTCAGATCCTGTACCCGGCTACTGGCCGACATCACACCGCACTCGACCAGGCGCTGATGCAGACACATCAGCCGCAGCGGTTGCGTCAATGTCGCCAGCTCAGGCTCCGTCAGTGCCAGTGCGGTACCTTGCATTTCAAACAGTGCAATCAGCCGCATGCATACCTGCAGGTCCGGGTACTCTTTCGCTGCCTGAGGCGCTCTGGAGTCCACCAGCGTCAGCGATGCCACCGGCGTGCCCTCCTGCTCCAGCCGTCGCGCCAGCTCCAGTGCACTCCAGCCGCCGAACGAATGACCCAGCAGATGGAGTGGCCCGTTGAGCGGCTGCGCCTTCAGCGCCTCCAAATAATACTGGGCGGCAGCCTCGACTGAACTGTGGGGTGTGGTGCCTTCCAGCAAACCCTGCGGTTGCAGGCCCCATACCTGCCAGTCATCCGGCATGACGGCAGTCAGCGCCATAAAACTCATGACGTTATCACCGGCACCGGGAATGCAGACCAGCACGGGCCCGGCCTGTCGGCCTGCCTGTAACGTTATCACCGGCGTCTGAGTCTGTGGCACGGTTGTCGGTTCTGGCAGCCTGCGGGCTTGAATCGCCTGGGATATCTGCTGACCGACCGTACCGACATGGGCTTCGGTAAACAGGCTCATGTGATCACCGGGCACCGGGGTCACCCGGATCGAGGACGGCGGTAAGATGTGGTCCCAGTGCAGGTACGGCTCTGCCCGTGCCAGACTGTCATGTGCAGCCAGCAGGTCAACCTGAACTGGCAGTGGCTGTGGCCGGTACTCGGCATTCAACAGATCCTGACGGTGTTGCAGCCAGCGGCAGAAATACGTCGGCGTCCAGTCAGAGGGGATGACGCCCCGTTGGCAGGCCAGTGCATGGTAATCCTGCCATTGCCGACAGGTTGCCAGCGCCGCGGTTGGCAGCGGCTCACCCCGCAGCGTCAGGACATCCTGAATCAGCGCCTGACTCATCTGCTCCAGCGTCTCTGCCGTATGCGATACCGATTCGACCGGCGGTAAAGCCCAGGTATCCAGCAGCCCCAGGAATTCAATCGACTGGTTCAGTCCGATCAACTGTGCGGCAATTTCATACGCCAGCGTGCCGCCCAGCGACCAGCCCAGCAGGCGATAAGGCCCCTGCGGTTGTACTTCGCGGATAATGCCGACATAACGGGCAGCCGCCCCCTGCAACGTTGTGAAGCTCGGCAAATGGCGATCCGGCCCCAGCAGACCGTACACCGGAATATCCGCATCAATCGCTGCCACCAGTTGCGGGCCATAAAGCAGTTCGCCGGTTGCCTCTGGCACTATGAACAAAGGGCGTTGCGATCCGGATGAACGCAACGCTACCCAGGCCTTGCGCTGCGTTTCTGCTGTGTCGAGCGCGGCTGCCAGTTCAAACAGGCGAGGGGATTCAAACAGGGTGGACAGGGAAAGCGTGAGTCCACGCCTGTGTATTTCACTCACCAGTTTCACCGCCAGTAATGAATGGCCACCGAGTTCAAAGAAGTGATCCTGACGACCAACACGCTCAACCCCCAGCAGCGTTTGCCACAGCTCTGCCAGCATCTGCTCCATGGCACTACGTGGGGCTTCAAAGGTCTGGTGGATAAAGGCGCTGTCATCCGGTTCCGGCAGGGCTTTTTGGTCAATCTTGCCATTGGCCGTCAGCGGCAGGGCGTCAACAGACACATAGACCGCCGGGGTCATGTAAGCAGGCAACTGCCCGGCGATGTGATCACGTAGTGCCTGCACGTCAGCGTCGCCGACATACCAGGCCACCAGACGCGGCTCACCATCCTGACCGGGGCGTGCCAGCACCACAGCATCCGTGACCTGCGCGTGACTACGTACCGCTGCTTCGATCTCACCGAGCTCAATACGGAAACCGCGTATTTTGACCTGGTGATCGTTACGGCCCAGATAGTCGAGGGTGCCGTCGGCATTCCAGCGAGCCAGATCGCCAGAGCGGTACATTCGTGCACCGGTTTCTGCCGTGAACGGATCGTCGAGGAACCGTTCTGCGGTCAGTTCTGGTCGGTTCAGGTAACCGCGCGCGACACCGGCCCCGGCGACATACAGCTCGCCGATCACCCCGATGGGCACCGGCTGTTGCTGCGCATCCAGCAGGTAGGTGCGTAAATCCGGCAGACGACGTCCGATCGGGCTGGCTGTGGACGCAACATCCGCTGGCTGCAACGGCTGCCAGGTGACGTGTACCGTGGTTTCGGTAATGCCATACATATTGATGAGCTGTGTGCGGTGATTGGTTGCTCGTGCATACCACGGTGCCAGACTCGATGGATTCAGCGCTTCGCCGCCAAAAATCACATAGCGCAATGCGTGGTGCCTGGCGTTGTCGGCCTGCGCCGCCATCAACTGCCGGAACGCGCTCGGCGTCTGGTTGAGAACCGTGACTTCTTGCTCACAAAGCAACTGATAGAAGGCCTGCGGCGAACGGCTGACCAGATACGGCACCACCACCAGACGACCCCCATTGAGCAGCGCCCCCCAGATTTCCCAGACGGAAAAGTCAAAGGCGTAGGAGTGGAACAGTGTCCAGACATCCCCGGCACCGAACTGGAACAGCGGTTGCGAAGCACGCAACAGCCGCACGACATGGTGATGTTCCACCAGCACGCCTTTCGGCAGCCCGGTGGAGCCGGAGGTGTAGATGACATAGGCCAGATGACGGGGCGTCAGGTCCACTACCGCCGGGTTGATATTATCAGCAGAGCAGGTAGCCCACGGCTGCGCTGGATCATCCAGCTCAATCACCGGGCTGTCAGTCGGCACGCTGGCACGCAGCGTGGTGGTGGTGATCAACGCGACCGGCTCACTGTCACGCAGAATATAGTGCAACCGTTCTTCCGGATAGCTCGGGTCGAGCGGGACATAGGCCCCACCGGCTTTTAGCGTTGCCAGCAGCGCCACCACCAGCTCGATGCTGCGCTCCAGCGCTATCGCCACACGCTGATCCGGCCTGACACCCTGTTCAATCAGCCAGTGCGCCAGCTGATTGGCACGGTGGTTTAGTTCGCTATAGCGCAGTGATTCGCCGTCAAAGACCACGGCAACCGTATCCGGCTGCCGGGCGGCCTGTTGCTCAAACCATTGATGAATGCAGATATCCGCCGGGAAGTGGGTCTCAATGTCATTGAAGCCGTACAGTACCTGCTGACGTTCGGCGTCCGGCAGCACCGTCAGGGCATGCACCGGTTGCGTTGGTGCCTGCGCCAGTGCGTCGGCCAGCGCCGTCAGGGTGACCTGCATCATTTCGCCGACACGCGCCGCACCGATACCCGTGGCGACCTGAATATCGAGGCTGAAGCCCGCCGCACCCTGATCGTTCACCGATACGTTGACCGGGTAGTTGGTGCGCTCCTGACTGAACAGCACGTCGATGCCATCCAGCTCTGTTTGTACCGCCGTCTGCTCGCTGCCGCCGTTATAGCGGTAGTTGAGCAGGCTGGTGAACAGCGGGCTCTGGGCACTGACGCCGCTGCATTGCTGGACGTCGGCCAGCGCGGCGTGTTCAAAACGCAGCAACCCGGCCAGACTGTCGTGCGTCTGGCGCAGTGCCTGTTCTACACTGACCTGCGCCAGCGACAGGCGCAACGGCAGGGTGTTCAGGAACATGCCCAGTACCCGG
Source organism: Dickeya ananatis (assembly GCF_019464615.1). Classification (NCBI taxonomy): domain Bacteria; kingdom Pseudomonadati; phylum Pseudomonadota; class Gammaproteobacteria; order Enterobacterales; family Pectobacteriaceae; genus Dickeya; species Dickeya ananatis. The sequence goes on from NZ_CP040816.1 coordinate 797,492, forward strand.
TCAGCGCCGTCACCACCGGCCATACGCCCAAACAGCACCGTGCCGAACACGACGTTATCCTGCCCGGTAGTGGCCTGCACCACACGGCCCCAGGCGAGATGGAACAGGCTGGTGACGCTGATGCCGCGCTGTTGTGACAGTGTTCGCAGCCGTTGCCCCAGAGTGTCTGACAGTACCAGATGATGTTCGTCGATGTGTTGGCCATTACCCTGGCTATCCAGCAGCCCGAACGGGGCGCAGGGTTCGTCAATATCCCCGAGTTGTGCCCGGAAATAGTCCTGCTGTGCCGATTGTTGTGCAGGTATAGCCGTCTGCTGACGGGCGAGGGCGACAAACTGCCGGAACGGCAGCGGGGCGGGTAGCTGGTCGGCGCGGCCCAGCAGGTGCGCCTGCACCTCTTCGAGCAGCAGCTCCAGCGTGGTGTGGTCCATGCACAAATGGTGGTGCAGCAGGCACAGCAGCCAGTGGTCATTGGCCGGGTCGGCGGCTTGCCAGGCCTGGATCATCGGTGCCTGCGCGACATTCATCTGCAACTGCGCCGGGGTAAAGCGCTGTTGCAGGGCGTCGGCGACATCGTCGGACTGGATAACCAGCGTTTCCACCGGCATTAGGGCTTCGCGCCAGACTACCTGCACGGCCTCGTCCAGCCCTTCCCAGACGATGCCGGTACGCAGAATGTCGTGACGCTGAATGACGGCCTGCAAGGCGGCAATGAAATGATCCAGCCCGTCCTTTTCCTTAAAGCTCAGGATGGAGCGGGTGATATAGGCATCGCCCACCGGCTGCAGCAGATGGTGGAACAGAATGCCGGTCTGGAGTGGTGCCAGCGGGTAAATATCCTGCACATTACGGGCTCCCCCCGGTACGGTGGCCACCACGGCATCGATCTGCGTCTGCGTCAGAGCCACCAAAGGCAGCATCTCCGGGGTGATCTGCTCGCAATCCGGGTGAATCCGGTTGGCCGGAACGTTCGCGGTTGTTTCACTGCCCGTCAGCGTGGTCGCCAGTGCAGCCAGCGTCGGTTGCCTGAACAACTCGCTGACGGCGAGCGTATACCCCGCCCGGCGCAGGCGTTCGATAAGCTTAATCGCCAGCAGCGAATGACCACCGAGTTCGAAGAAGTGATCCTGCCGCCCGACGTGCTCAATGCCCAGCAGGTCCTGCCATATCGTGGCAATCGTCTGTTCGGTTGCGGTTTGCGGTGCCTCGTAGTCGGTGTGGACAAAGGCGCTGTCATCCGGGGCCGGTAAGGCGTTGCGATCGACTTTACCGTTCGGCGTCAGCGGCAGTGCGAGCATCTGTACACAGGCCGCCGGTACCATATGGGCAGGCAGCCGCTCAGCGAGATGGCGGCGCAGTGTTTGCGTCTCAGTGTCACCGACATACCAGACGATCAGCCGTGGTTGGCCGTTATGATCCGCTCGCGCTAACACCACCGCTTCGGTGACGTCAGTGCATCCGAGTGCGCAGGACTCGATTTCACCCGGCTCAATACGAAAACCGCGGATCTTGACCTGACTGTCGTTACGGCCCAGGTATTCCAGTGTCCCGTCAGTCTGCCAGCGGCCCAGATCGCCGGTGCGGTACATCCGTGTACCCGGCTCGTGAGCAAACGGATCATCCAGAAAACGCTCAGTCGTCAGATCGGGGCGGTTCAGATAGCCGCGCGCGACGCCGACGCCGCCGATATAAATCTCACCGGTGACACCGACGGGTACCAACTGACCGTGACCGTCCAGCAGATAGATTTTGGTGTTTTCAACCGGGTAGCCGATCGGTGGCTGACCGGCATAAGGTTGATGCAGGGCAAAGGTGCTGGCCCAGATGGTGGCTTCGGTCGGGCCATAGGCGTTGTAGACTGCCCGGCCAGCACACCAGGGCGCAATCGCTTCACGGCTGATGGCGTCCCCGGCGGTCACCAGCACGGCCAGATCTGGCAGCGCCTGTGCCGGGTTGAGGCTGGAGAGTGCCGCCGGTGGCAGTGTGGCATGGCTGATACGCTGTTGCTGCATAAACTGTGTCAGAGTCTCACCCAGCAGTCGGCCCCGAGGCAGGTACAGCGCTGCCCCAGAGCACAATGCCATCACGATATCGAACAGACTGGCATCGAAACTGAGGGAGCTGAACTGGAGTACACGGCTGCCTGCCCCTGCGTTAAACAGGCGGATTTGTGCCTGTGACAGATTACACAGGCCCCGGTGCTCGACCAGCACCCCTTTGGGTTGCCCGGTGGAGCCGGAGGTGTAAATCACATAGGCCAGATGGCGGGGCGTCAGGCCCACCGCTGCCGGGTTGATATTGTCAGCCGGGCAGGTGGCCCACGGTTGTTCCGGGGTATCCAGCGCAATCACCGGGCAGTCGGCCGTCATTCGGGCGTTCAGCACGGTGGTGGTGATCAGCACCACCGGTGCGCTGTCGGCCAGCATGTACTGCAGGCGCTCCGTTGGGTAGGCCGGGTCGAGCGGGACATAAGCCCCACCGGCTTTCAGCGTCGCCAGCAGTGCCACCACCAGGTCGATGCTGCGCTCCAGTGCAATCGCCACCCGGTCATCCGGCCTGACACCCTGTTCAATCAGCCAGTACGCCAGCTGATTGGCACGGTGGTTCAGCTCGCCATAGCGCAGTGATTCGCCGTCAAAGACCACAGCGACGGCGTCCGGCTGCCGGGCGGCCTGCTGTTCGAACAACTGATGGATACAGATATCTGCCGGGAAGTCTGCCGCCGTGTCATTAAAGCCGAGCAGTACCTGCTGGCGTTCGGCGTCCGGCAGTACCGTCAGGCGATGCACCGGTTGCGCTGGGGACTGTGCCAGTGCGTCGGCCAGCGCCGTCAGGGTGAGGCGCATCATCTCACCGACACGTGCTGCACCGATACCCGCGGCGACCTGAATATCGAGACTGAAGCCCGCCGTACCCTGATCGTTCACCGATACGTTGACCGGGTAGTTGGTGCGCTCCTGACTGAACAGGACGTCGACGCCATCCAGCTCTGTCTGTACCTCCGTCTGTTCATTGCCGCCGTTATAGCGGTAGTTGAGCAGGCTGGTGAACAGCGGACTCTGGGTACCGACACCGCTATATTGTTGAATTTCAGCCAATGAGGCGTGCTCATGGGCCAGCAGTCCGGCCAGGCTGTCGTGCGTCTGGCGCAGTGCCTGTTCGACACTCACCTGACCCAGCGACAGGCGTAACGGCAGGGTGTTCAGGAACATGCCCAGCACCCGGTCAGCACCTTCACCACCGGCCATACGGCCAAACAGCACCGTGCCGAAAACGACATTGTCCTGCCCGGTAGTGGCCTGCACCACACGGCCCCAGGCCAGATGGAACAGGCTGGTGACGCTGATGCCACGCTGTTGTGACAGTGTCCGCAGCCGTTGTCCCAGTGTATCTGACAGCGGCAGATGGTGTTCATCCATGTGCTGACCGCTGCCCTGAACATCGAGCAGCCCGAACGGGGCACAGGGCTCGTCAATATCCCCGAGCTGTGCCCGGAAATAGTCCTGCTGTGCCTGCGCATCCGTCTGCTGACGGGCGAGGGCGACAAACTGCCGGAACGGCAGCGGGGCCGGTAACTGGTCGGCGCGGCCCTGCAGGTGTGCCTGCACCTCTTCGAGCAGTAGCTCCAGTGTGGTGTGGTCCATGCACAGGTGGTGATGCAGCAGGCACAGCAGCCAGCGGTTATTCACCGGGTCGGCAGCCTGATACCCCTGGATCATCGGTGCCTGAGTGATGTTCATCTGCAACTGCGCCGGGGTAAAGCGCTGTTGCAGGGCATCGGCGACATCGTCGGACTGAATAACCAGCGTTTCCACCGGCATTAGGGCTTCGCGCCAGACTACCTGCACGGCCTCGTCCAGCCCTTCCCAGACGATCGCCGTGCGCAGAATATCGTGACGCTGGATCACCGCCTGCAAGGCGGCAATGAAATGATCCAACTCGTCTTTTTCGGCAAAGCTCAGGATGGAGTGGGTGATATACGCATCCCCCACCGGCTGCAACAGATGGTGGAACAGAATGCCGTTCTGTAACGGTGCCAGCGGGTAGATATCCTGCACATTGCGCACACCGCCCGGCACGGTCGCCACCACGGTATCGATCTGTGCCTGCGTCAGGGTAATCAGCGGCAGCATGGCCGGGGTGATGTGGGTGCTGTCGGCATGGATCAGGTTGGTCGGTACTGTCATGGTGGTGTCGCTGCCCGTCAGCGTAGCGGCCAGTGCGGCCAGTGTTGGCTGTCTGAACAGGTCGCTGACGGCGAGCGTATACCCCGCCTGTCGTAAGCGTTCGATCAGTTTAATCGCCATCAGTGAATGACCACCGAGCTCGAAGAAGTGATCCTGCCGCCCGACGCGTTCAATGCCCAGCAGGTCCTGCCAGAGTTGTGCGAGCATCTGTTCGGTCTCGCCCTGCGGGGCCTCGTAGCGGGTGCGGACAAAGGCGCTGTCATCCGGTGCCGGCAGCGCCTTGCGGTCCACCTTGCCGTTTTGCGTCAGCGGGATCTGCGCCAGTTGCACGTAGGCTGACGGCACCATAGGCGCGGGCAGGCGCTGCGCCAGCTGTGCTTTCAGCGCCTCAACGGTGAGTGCTTCATCCGACAGGGTGTAATAGGCCACCAGTCGCTGATCGCCGGTTGCGGTGCGCTGTGCCACCACCACCGCCTCGCGTACACCGGTGCAGCCCTGCACTGCCGACTCAACCTCACCGGGTTCAATACGGAAGCCACGGATCTTGACCTGCTCGTCATTACGACCGAGGTAATCAAGGGTGCCGTCGGCATGCCAGCGGCCCAGATCGCCGGTGCGATACATCCGCGCATTCGGTGCAGTCGAGAACGGATCGGCCAGGAAGCGCTCGGCAGTGAGCTCGGGGCGGTTCAGGTAACCACGCGCCACACCGATGCCACCGATATAGATTTCACCGGCAACACCCAGCGGCACCGGCTGGTGATTCGCATCCAGCAGGTAAACCCGACGGTTGGCCATCGGGCGTCCGATATGCGGCCGTGCGGTTTGTCCGGTGATGCGTGTATGGGTGCTGTCCACGGTACATTCGGTCGGGCCGTAGACGTTATGGCATGTGATGCCTTCCAGCGAGGCCAGCAGCTGCCACTGGGCGGCACCGATGGCTTCACCGCCAAGCAGGACCGTACGCAATGAGGCCGGTAACGGCCCGGCGGCCATCAGCAGCGCCAGTTGTGACGGTGTGCAGTCAAAGACCTCCAGCGCCTGCTGTGTCATCCACTCGCGCAGCAGTTCACCGTTCTGGCGTATCGCGTCGGGTACAATCACCAGCGTGCGGCCCGAGGCCAGTTGCACCAGCTGCTGCACCGAGGCATCAAAGGACGGTGAGGCGTTGAGGCTGATACGTTGCAGGTCGGCGTCATGGTAAACCGCCTGTTCCAGCCCGGTCCACAGGTTGACCACGCTGCCGTGTTCGACCTGTACCCCTTTCGGCAGCCCGGTGGAGCCGGAGGTATAGATGATATAGGCCAGATGATGCGGCGTCAGGCCCACCACCGCCGGGCTGATGTTGTTGGCCGGGCAGGTGGCCCACGGTTGTACCGGCGTATCCAGCGCAATCACCGTGACGTCAGTCGAGATGGTTGAGCGGAGCGCGGTGGTGGTGATTAACACTGTCGGTGCGCTGTCGGCCAGCATGTACTGCAGGCGCGCTGTCGGGTAGGCCGGGTCGAGCGGGACATAGGCCCCACCGGCTTTCAGCGTCGCCAGCAACGCCACCACCAGCTCGACACCGCGCGCCAGCGCAATCGCCACCCGGTCATCCGGCCTGACACCCTGTTCAGTCAGCCAGTGTGCCAGCTGATTCGCCCGGCGGTTCAGTTCGCCATAGCTCAGCGATTCGCCATCAAAGACCACGGCGACGGCATCCGGTGAATGTGCGGCCTGCTGTTCAAACAGCTGATGGATACAGATATCTGCCGGGAAGTCTGCCGCCGTGTCATTAAAGCCGTGCAGCACCTGCTGACGTTCGGCGTCCGGCAACAGCGCTATCTGCGCCACTGGCTGATGGCGGTCAGCCACCATGGCGCGCAGCAGGGTCTGCCAGTAGGTCAGGAAGCGCCGGATGGTGTGGGCTTCAAACAGTGCGGTGGCGTAGTTCAGCTGGCCGCTCAGGCCGCTGTCGCTCTCGGTGATGTCGAGACTCAGGTCAAACTGGGCGGTGTCGTGGTCCGGTGTCAGCGGCGTCAGCGTCAGCCCGTCCAGCGCCAGCGTGGCAGGCGGGGTGTTCTGGACACCGAACACCACCTGGAAGAGCGGGCTGTAGGCCAGACTGCGGGCAGGGGCGACGGCTTCGACAATCTGCTCGAACGGCAGGTCCTGATGGGCCTGTGCGGCAATCACGGTTTCCCGGACCCGGGCCAGCAGGGTGGCGGTATCGACTGGCCCGGACAAATCGATGCGCAGCGGCTGGGTATTGACGAACATGCCAATCAGCCCCTCCAGCTCGGTGCGGGTACGCCCGGCAACCGGGGTGCCGATAACGACATCGTCCTGCCCGGCGAGGCGGCCCAGCAGGGCGGCCCAGCCTGCCAGCAGGGTCATGAACAGCGTGGTGCCGTGACGACGGCCCAGCGCGTACAGGGCGTCGGCCAGCTCGCGCTCCAGCGTAAACGCGACAGTGGCACCGTCGTAACGCTGTGTTGGCGGGCGCGGGTGGTCGGCGGGCAGCGTCAGGCAGTCCGGCGCGCCGCGAAGGTGGTCGACCCAGTACTGTTGCTGACGCTGCAGGACCTCGCCCTGCAGGTGCTGGCGCTGCCAGGCGGCGTAATCGCCGTAACGGATGTGCAGGGCTGGCAGCGGGTCGGGCTGACCGGCGTTAAAGGCGGCGTACAGGGTGCTGAGTTCGCTGATAAACAGGCCAATCGACCAGCCATCGGCAATGAGGTGGTGCAGTGCCAGTCGCAGCAGGTGGGTCTGCGTATCGACACGGAGCATCTGCCCCTGCACCAGCGGGCCGGTACGCAGGTCAAACACCGGGGTGAAGACCGGCAGGTCATCGCCGGGTGCCACGGTGATTATCGCCAGCGGGAACGGGCGCAGACCGGTGGGCTCGATGACCTGAACCGCGTCGCCCTCTACCGGCTCAAAGCGGGTGCGCAGGGGGGCATGACGGGCCATGATGCGGTCCAGCGCCCGGGTCAGTGCGGAGACGTTCAGCGCACCCTGCAACTGCACCGCGCCCTGAATCACATAGGCGGCGCTGGCGGCCGGGTCGAGCTGGGTCAGGAACCAGAGGCGCTGCTGGGCCAGTGACAGCGGCGGGGTGAGCTCATCGGGCAGCGGTGTGATGGCCGACAGGGTCTGCGGGGCCGCTTCGTGCAGTACCGCAGCCAGTGCCTGCAGTGTCGGGTGGGCAAACAGCTGTGCCAGCGGCAGTTCACGGTTAAGTGTGGAGCGGATATGGGAGACCAGCCGCACCGCCAGCAGGGAATGGCCGCCGAGCTCGAAGAAGTGGTCCTGCCGCCCGACGCGCTCAATGCCGAGCAGGCGCTGCCAGATGGCGGCCAGCGCCTGTTCGGTCTCGCCCTGCGGGGCTTCGTAGGTGGTGCGGACAAAGGCGCTGTCATCCGGGGCAGGCAGGGCCTTGCGGTCCACCTTGCCGTTGGGTGTCAGTGGGATCCGGTCCAGCCGCACGTAGGCTGATGGCACCATATAACCCGGCAGACGTTGCGCCAGTTCCTGTTTCAGTGCCTCAACGGTGAGTGCTTCATTCGACAGGGTGTAATAGGCCACCAGTCGGTGATCACCCGTTGCGGTGCGCTGTGCCACCACCACCGCCTCGCGTACACCGGTGCAGTCCTGCAGTACCGATTCAACCTCACCGGGTTCAATACGGAAACCGCGGATTTTGACCTGAAAATCATTACGACCCAGATACTCAATGCCACCGTCGGCCAGCCAGCGACCCAGATCACCGGTGCGATACATCCGTGCATTCGGTTCGGTTACAAACGGATCGTCGAGGAAGCGTTCGGCGGTCAGGTCGGGGCGGTTCAGGTAACCGCGTGCCACACCGACGCCACCGATATAGATTTCACCGGCAATACCCAACGGTACCGGCTGCTGATGCGCATCCAGAATATAGAGGCGGCTATTGTCTATCGGGTAGCCAATCGGCGGCAGGCGCGGCCAGTCAGCGGCGTTGCCGGAACATTGATACTCCGTCACCACGTGGGTTTCTGCCGGGCCGTATTGGTTGTGCAGGCGGATAGGGCCGGAGCGTTGGCACAGGGCGCGGATTTCATTGCTTATCAGCAGCCGTTCGCCAGCGGTGATGATTTCTTTTACCGGCAATCCCTGCTGCGTTTGTGCGCAGGTCACGGCCAGTGTCTGCAACGCGGCGACCGGCAAAAAGACGCGCTCGATGGCATGCTTCCCGATAACGTTCAGCAGCCGGTCCATTTGTAAGCGATCTTCACTGGCGATCATCACCAGTTTGCCGCCGCCGGTCAGGGCGCTGAGGATTTCCTGAAAGGCGACATCAAAACCGAAGGAGGCAAATTGCAGTGTGGTCATGGCTGCCTGCTCTCTGGCCTGCCAGTGCAGCAGATTGACCAGCGGCGCATGCGGCATAGCCACCCCCTTGGGCTGGCCGGTGGAGCCGGAGGTGTAGATGACATAGGCCAGATTATCCGGTGTCAGGCCGATTTCTTTGCGGGACGGGTTATCGCTGGGGTGTGTTGCCCAGTGTTCGGCATCCCGTGTCAGATGCAGCACTGTTGCTGTACCGGTCAGGTTGTCTAACACCGCCTGTCCGTGCTGATCGACCAGAATAACGCCGGGGGCGCTGTCTTTGAGCATAAACGCCAGACGTGCGGAGGGGTATTCTGGGTCCAGCGGCACGCAAGCGGCCCCGGCTTTCAGTGTGGCCAGCACGCAGACGATCATCTCCGGGTGGCGTTCAGTACAGATAGCCACCCGATCATCGGCACCGATGCCCAGCTCACGCAGATGGTGCGCCAGTTGGTTGGCGCGACGGTTCAGTTCGCCATAGCTTAGCGACTGGTCTGCAAAGACCAGCGCAATCCGTTCCGGATGCTGTGCCGCCTGCTGCTCGATACGTTCATGAACACAGATCCCGGTCGGGTAAGCCGTTTGAGTGCGATTAAATCCCGTTAGCACCTGATGCCGTTCAGCGTCCGGCAGAACGGACAACCGGTGCAATGGCTGTTCAGGTGACCGCTCCAGCGCATCGATCAGTTGCGCCAGCTCGTGCTGCATCATCTGTCCGATCCGTTCACCGCCCAGGCGGCGATCGGCCTGAACCTTGAGTGAGAAACCGGCGTTAAGCGCATCATCCACGGATAGCGTAAGCGGATAATTGGTGCGTTCTTCCGCCTTCAGGAGTGTGATGCCGTGCCACGGGTCATCGACGATGTTGTCGTTTGCCTGCGTGACATCATGGCGATAGTTCAGCAATGCGCTGAACAGGGGTTGCGATGCGGCAACGCCACTGCATTGCTGCGCCAGGGCCAGCGAGGCATGTTCATGGGCCAGCAAGTCGGTCAGGCGTCGGTGCGTCTGCTCCAGTGCGGCCCGGACGGTGACATCGGCCAGCGTCAGTCGTAGCGGCAGAGTGTTAATGAACAGTCCCAGCGCCTGCTCACTACCGTCTTGCAGCCGACCCAGCAGAACGGTGCCGAAGACCACATCATCACGACCGGACAGCGCACCGATAACCTGCCCCCAGGCCAGATGGAACAGACTGGCGGCACTGATGCCCTCGTGTTGTGCCTGCCGACGAATGCGCCCGGCCAGTGTGTCCGGCAGCGGCAGGATAGCTTCATCCATATCGACCAGTTCGGTCAGGCCGCCGGGGAGGGTGGGAGCTTCCACGTCCGCCAGTTGCTGATGGAAAAACGCTTTATCGTCAGTGGTGGCGGCTCTGGCGCGCACCTGTGCGACGTGATTACGGAAAGGCGTCGAGGCGGGCAGTTGCTCCAGTTCACCGCGTTCGTCCGCGTGTATTTCGTTAAGCAGAATATCCAGCGTGGTGTGATCCAGACACAGGTGATGATGTTGCAGGCACAACAGCCAGCGGTCATTGGCTTCATCGTTTGCCATCAGCAGGTTGAACAGCGGTGCCTGACGCAGATCCAGACGCCCCGGTTTCATGCCGAGCAGTTGATCGGCAGCGTCGCCCGCTGCCGGATTCAGGTGCACCGGCGTTGCCGTCAGTTCGGCACGCCGTAACACCACCTGTACCGGTTGCGGCAAGCCTTCCCAGCGCACAGCCGTGCGCAGAATATCGTGACGGGCAATCACGCGGTTTAGCGAGGCGATAAACGCCTCCAGTCGTTGTTGTGTTGCAAATGCCAGCAGTGAACTGTTCAGGTAAGGATCATGCGACTCTGCCAGCAGGTAGTGATACAGCACCCCTTCCTGTAACGGGGTCAGCGGGTAGATATCCTGAATCTGGCGGACGCCACCGGGAACGCTGGACACAATCCCGTCAATGTTCTCCTGCGTCAGTTCAAGTAGCGGCAGCATAGCGGGTGTAATACGCCGACTGTCGGCGGTGATCCGGTTTTCCGGCACCGTTGCCTGTTCAAAACGTTCAATCGTCGTGGCAAGCTCCGCCAGACTGGTGTGCTCAAATACCGCCCGCACTGGGATATTCAACCCCTGACTCTGCAGTGCGGCAATCAGGCGTACCACCAGCAGCGAATGACCACCGAGTTCGAAGAAGTGATCCTGCCGACCGACGCGCTCAATCCCCAGCAGGTCTTGCCAGAGTTGCGCGAGTCGCTGTTCGGTTTCGCCCTGCGGGGCCTCGTAGCGGGTGCGGACAAAGGCGCTGTCATCCGGGGCGGGCAGCGCCTTGCGGTCCACCTTGCCGTTTTGCGTCAGCGGGATCTGCGCCAGTTGTACGTAGGCCGAGGGCACCATGGGCGCAGGCAGGCGCTGCGCCAGCTGTGCTTTCAGCGCCTCAACGGTGAGTACTTCATCCGACAGGGTGTAATAGGCCACCAGTCGCTGATCGCCGGTTGCGGTGCGCTGTGCCACCACCACCGCCTCGCGTACACCGGTGCAGCCCTGCACTGCCGACTCAACCTCACCGGGTTCAATACGGAAGCCACGGATCTTGACCTGCTCGTCATTACGGCCCAGATAGTCGATAGTGCCGTCGGCATGCCAGCGGCCCAGATCGCCGGTGCGATACATCCGCGCATTCGGCGCGGTCGAGAACGGATCGGCCAGGAAGCGCTCGGCAGTGAGCTCGGGGCGGTTCAGGTAACCACGCGCCACACCGACGCCACCGATATAGATTTCACCGGCAACACCCAGCGGCACCGGCTGGCGGTTCGCATCCAGCAGGTAAACCCGACGGTTGGCCATCGGTCGGCCGATATGTGGCCGGGTTGTTTGCCCGGTGATGCGCGTATGGGTGCTGTCCACGGTACATTCGGTCGGGCCGTAGACGTTATGGCATGTGATACCTTCCAGCGAGGCCAGTGCCTGCCACTGGGCGGTACCGATGGCTTCGCCGCCGAGCAGGACCGTGCGCAATGAGGCCGGTAACGGCCCGGCGGCCATCAGCAGCGCCAGTTGTGACGGTGTGCAGTCAAAGACCTCCAGCGCCTGCTGTGTCATCCACTCGCGCAGCAGTTCACCGTTCTGGCGTATCGCGTCGGGTACAATCACCAGCGTGCGGCCCGAGGCCAGTTGCACCAGCTGCTGCACCGAGGCATCAAAGGACGGTGAGGCGTTGAGGCTGATACGTTGCAGGTCGGCGTCATGGTAAACCGCCTGTTCCAGCCCGGTCCACAGGTTGACCACGCTGCCGTGTTCGACCTGTACCCCTTTCGGCAGCCCGGTGGAGCCGGAGGTATAGATGATATAGGCCAGATGATGCGGCGTCAGGCCCACCACCGCCGGGCTGATGTTGTTGGCCGGGCAGGTGGCCCACGGTTGTACCGGCGTATCCAGCGCAATCACCGTGACGTCAGTCGAGATGGTTGAGCGGAGCGCGGTGGTGGTGATTAACACTGTCGGTGCGCTGTCGGCCAGCATGTACTGCAGGCGCGCTGTCGAGTAGGCCGGGTCGAGCGGGACATAGGCCCCACCGGCTTTCAGCGTCGCCAGCAACGCCACCACCAGCTCGACACCGCGCGCCAGCGCAATCGCCACCCGGTCATCCGGCCTGACACCCTGTTCAGTCAGCCAGTGTGCCAGCTGATTCGCCCGGCGGTTCAGTTCGCCATAGCTCAGCGATTCGCCATCAAAGACCACGGCGACGGCATCCGGTGAATGTGCGGCCTGCTGTTCAAACAGCTGATGGATACAGATATCTGCCGGGAAGTCTGCCGCCGTGTCATTAAAGCCGTGCAGCACCTGCTGACGTTCGGCGTCCGGCAACAGCGCTATCTGCGCCACTGGCTGATGGCGGTCAGCCACCATGGCGCGCAGCAGGGTCTGCCAGTAGGTCAGGAAGCGCCGGATGGTGTGGGCTTCAAACAGTGCGGTGGCGTAGTTCAGCTGGCCGCTCAGGCCGCTGTCGCTCTCGGTGATGTCGAGACTCAGGTCAAACTGGGCGGTGTCGTGGTCCGGTGTCAGCGGCGTCAGCGTCAGCCCGTCCAGCGCCAGCGTGGCAGGCGGGGTGTTCTGGACACCGAACACCACCTGGAAGAGCGGGCTGTAGGCCAGACTGCGGGCAGGGGCGACGGCTTCGACAATCTGCTCGAACGGCAGGTCCTGATGGGCCTGTGCGGCAATCACGGTTTCCCGGACCCGGGCCAGCAGGGTGGCGGTATCGACTGGCCCGGACAAATCGATGCGCAGCGGCTGGGTATTGACGAACATGCCAATCAGCCCCTCCAGCTCGGTGCGGGTACGCCCGGCAACCGGGGTGCCGATAACGACATCGTCCTGCCCGGCGAGGCGGCCCAGCAGGGCGGCCCAGCCTGCCAGCAGGGTCATGAACAGCGTGGTGCCGTGACGGCGGCCCAGCGCGTACAGGGCGTCGGCCAGCTCGCGCTCCAGCGTAAACGCGACAGTGGCACCGTCGTAACGCTGTGTTGGCGGGCGCGGGTGGTCGGCGGGCAGCGTCAGGCAGTCCGGCGCGCCGCGAAGGTGGTCGACCCAGTACTGTTGCTGACGCTGCAGGACCTCGCCCTGCAGGTGCTGGCGCTGCCAGGCGGCGTAATCGCCGTAACGGATGTGCAGGGCTGGCAGCGGGTCGGGCTGACCGGCGTTAAAGGCGGCGTACAGGGTGCTGAGTTCGCTGATAAACAGGCCAATCGACCAGCCATCGGCAATGAGGTGGTGCAGTGCCAGCCGCAGCAGGTGGGTCTGCGTATCGACACGGAGCATCTGCCCCTGCACCAGCGGGCCGGTACGCAGGTCAAACACCGGGGTGAAGACCGGCAGGTCATCGCCGGGTGCCACGGTGATTATCGCCAGCGGGAACGGGCGCAGACCGGTGGGCTCGATGACCTGAACCGCGTCGCCCTCTACCGGCTCAAAGCGGGTGCGCAGGGGGGCATGACGGGCCATGATGCGGTCCAGCGCCCGGGTCAGTGCCGAGACGTTCAGCGCACCGTGCAACTGCACCGCGCCCTGAATCACATAGGCGGCGCTGGCAGCCGGGTCAAGCTGGGTCAGGAACCAGAGGCGCTGCTGAGCCAGTGACAGCGGCGGGGTGACCTCATCGGGCAGCGGTGTGATGGCCGACAGGGTCTGCGGGGCCGCTTCGTGTAGTACCGCGGCCAGTGCCTGCAGCGTCGGGTGGGCAAACAGCTGTGCCAGCGGCAGTTCACGGTTAAGTGTGGAGCGGATATGGGAGACCAGCCGCACCGCCAGCAGGGAATGGCCGCCGAGCTCGAAGAAATGGTCCTGACGCCCGACGCGCTCAATGCCGAGCAGGCGCTGCCAGATGGCGGCCAGCACCTGTTCGGCCTCGCCCTGCGGGGCTTGGTAGGTGGTACGGACAAAGGCGCTGTCGTCCGGGGCGGGCAGGGCCTTGCGGTCCACCTTGCCGTTTTGTGTCAGCGGGATCTGTGCCAGCCGCACGTAGGCTGATGGCACCATATAACCCGGCAGGCGTTGTGCCAGTTGCGCTTTTAGTGCCTCCGTCGTGGCTTCACTGTCATCGCTAATTTCAGTGTTATTGCTAATAGTGTTATCGCTAATGTAGTAGGCCAGCAGTTGCTGATCGGGACTGACCGTCACCACGGCATCGGTGACGCCGGCGCAGGTAGTCAGCACGGCGGCGATTTCACCGGGTTCAATACGAAAGCCACGGATCTTGACCTGATCGTCATTACGACCCAGATAGTCGATGGTGCCGTCGGCATGCCAGCGGCCCACATCGCCTGTCTTGTACATTCGCGCATTCGGCACTGTTGAGAACGGATCGGTCAGGAAGCGTTCGGCGGTAAGGTCGGGGCGGTTCAGGTAACCACGCGCCACACCGACGCCACCGATATAGATTTCACCGGCAACACCCAGCGGCACCGGCTGGCGGTTCGCATCCAGCAGGTAAACCCGCCGGTTGGCCATCGGTCGGCCGATATGTGGCCGGGCGGTTTGCCCGGTGATGCGCGTATGGGTACTGTCCACGGTACATTCGGTCGGGCCGTAGACGTTATGGAATGTGATGCCTTCCAGCGAGGCCAGCGCCTGCCACTGCGCGGCACCGATGGCTTCGCCGCCGAGCAGGACCGTGCGCAGTGATGGTGGTAACGGCCCGGCGGCCATCAGCAGCGCCAGCTGTGACGGTGTGCAGTCTAAGACATCCAGCGCCTGCTGCGTCATCCACTCGCGCAACTGTTCACCGTTCTGGCGTATCGCGTCGGGTACAATCACCAGCGTGCGGCCCGAGGCCAGCTGCACCAGCTGCTGCACCGAGGCATCAAAGGACGGTGAGGCATTGAGGCTGACGCGTTGCAGGTCGGCGGAACCATACACTGCCTGTTCCAGCCCGGCCCACAGGTTGACCACGCTGCCGTGCTCGACCTGTACCCCTTTCGGCAGCCCGGTGGAGCCGGAGGTATAGATGATATAGGACAGATGATGCGGCGTCAGGCCCACCGACGCCGGGGCGATATTGTCGGTTGGGTAGGCTGACCACGGCTGGGCCGGGGTATCCAGCGCAATCACCGGGCAGTCGGCTGCCATTCGGGCGTTCAGCTCGGTGGTGGTAATCAGCACCACCGGTGCGCTGTCAGCCAGCATGTACTGCAGGCGCTCCGGCGGATAGGCCGGGTCGAGCGGGACATAGGCCCCACCGGCTTTCAGCGTCGCCAGCAGTGCCACCACCAGGTCGACACCACGCGCCAGCGCCATCGCCACCCGGTCATCCGGCCTGACACCCTGTTCAGTCAGCCAGTGCGCCAGCCGGTTGGCACGGCGGTTCAGCTCGCCATAGCTCAGCGATGCGTTTTCGAAGACCACGGCGACGGCATCTGGCTGCCGGGCGGCCTGCTGCTCAAACAGTTGATGGATGCAGATGTCCGCCGGGAAGTCTGCCGCCGTGTCATTAAAGCCGTGCAGCACCTGCTGGCGTTCGGCGTCCGGCAGTACCGTCAGGGCATGTACCGGTTGCGTCGGTGCCTGTGCCAGTGCGTCAGCCAGTGCCGTCAGGGTGAGGCGCATCATTTCGCCGACACGTGCCGCACCGATACCCTCTGCAACCTGAATATCGAGGCTGAAGCCCGCCGCACCCTGATCGTTCACCGATACGTTGACCGGGTAGTTGGTGCGCTCTTGACTGAACAGCACGCCGATGCCATCCAGTTCTGTCTGTACCTCCGTCTGTTCGCTGCCGCCGTTATAGCGGTAGTTGAGCAGGCTGGTAAATAGCGGGCTGTGTGCGTCAATGCCGCTGCATTGCTGGACGTCGGCCAGCGAGGCATGCTCAAAACGCAGCAGTCCGGCCAGGCTGTCGTGCGTCTGGCGCAGCGCCTGTTCGACACTCACCTGCGCCAGCGACAGGCGTAACGGCAGGGTGTTCAGGAACATGCCCAGCACCCGGTCAGCGCCCTCACCACCGGCCATACGGCCAAACAGCACGGTGCCGAACACGACGTTATCCTGCCCGGTGGTGGCCTGCACCACACGGCCCCAGGCCAGATGGAACAGGCTGGTGACGCTGATGCCGCGCTGTTGTGACAGTGTCCGCAGCCGTTGCCCCAGGGCGTCTGACAGTGGCAGATGGTGTTCGTCGATGTGCTGCCCGCTGCCCTGAACATCGAGCCGCCCGAACGGGGCACAGGGTTCGTCAATATCCCCGAGCTGTGCCTGGAAATAGTCCTGCTGTGCCTGCGCATCCGTCTGCTGACGGGCGAGGGCGACAAACTGCCGGAACGGCAGCGGGGCCGGTAACTGGTCGGCGCGGCCCTGCAGGTGTGCCTGCACCTCTTCGAGCAGCAGTTCCAGCGTGGTGTGGTCCATGCACAGGTGGTGGTGCAGCAGGCACAGCAGCCAGCGGTTATTGGCCGGGTCGGCAGCCTGCCAGGCTTGAATCATCGGTGCCTGAGCAATGTTCATGGATAACCGGGTTGGATCGAATTTTTGGTGTAGCGCGCCGATGACATCGTCAGACTCGATAACCAGCGTTTCTACCGGCATCACGGCCTCGCGCCAGACCACCTGCACGGCTTCATCCAGGCCTTCCCAGACGATCGCCGTGCGCAGAATGTCGTGACGCTGGATCACCGCTTGCAAGGCGCTGAGGAATTCGGTCAGTCGGTTTTTATCGCTGAAACTCAACATCAGTGGAGAGATATAGGCATCGCCGACGGGGGTCAGCAGATGGTGGAACAGAATACCGGTCTGTAGCGGCGCCAGCGGGTAAATGTCCTGCACATTACGTGCACCGCCCGGCACGGTCGCCACCACGGCATCGATCTGCGCCTGCGTTAATGCAACCAGCGGCAGCATGGCCGGGGTGATCTGTTCACACTGCAGGGGGATCAGATTGTCCGGTATGGCGTCGGTCGTGGTGGTGGCGGTCAACGTAGTCGCCAGTGCGGCCAGTGTTGGCTGTCTGAACAGTTCACTGACCGAGAGTGTATACCCCACCCGGCGCAGGCGTTCAGCCAGTTTAATCGCCAGCAGGGAATGGCCGCCGAGTTCGAAGAAGTGATCCTGCCGACCGATACGTTCAATCCCCAGCAGGTTCTGCCATATCGTGGCAATCGCCTGTTCGGTTGCAGTTTGCGGTGCCTCGTAGTTGGTGCGGGCAAAGGCGTTGTCATCTGGGTCGGGTAAGGCTTTGCGATCGACCTTGCCGTTCGGCGTCAGCGGCAGTGCGCTGAGCTGCACATAGGCCGACGGCACCATATACGCAGGCAGGTGCGCCGTCACATGCGCACGCAGTGTTTCAGCGGTAGCGTTGCCAACATACCAGGCGATCAGACGCTGTTCACCCTGAGCGCCGCGGCGGATCATGACGACGGTGTCGCTCACATCAGAGTCCGCCCGCAGGCAGGTTTCGATTTCACCGAGCTCGACCCGGAAACCGCGGATCTTGACCTGATCATCGTTACGGCCCAGATAATCGATGCGGCCATCGGCATACCAGCGGCCCAGATCACCGGTGCGGTACATGCGCGCGTTCGGCTCGGTTGAGAACGGGTCGACCAGGAAACGTTCGGCACTCAATTCTGGCTTGTTCAGGTAGCCTCGCGCCACTTGTACGCCGCCGATATAGAGTTCCCCTTCGACACCGACCGGTACCGGTTGTCCGGCTGCGTCAAGAATGTAGATTGCCATATTGGCCAGCGGCCGACCGATGGAGATCTCCGCCGTATCCTGCGGTTGAAAGCGCAGGGCGGTCGTATTCACCGTTGCTTCCGTCGGGCCGTAGAAGTTGAGCAGCGCCGGGCCTTCAGGGTAGTTCTCAAACCAGCTCTGTACCGCTGCTTCTGGCGCGGCTTCACCTCCGGTGCAGACAATTCGTAATGTTTCAGGCAGCGCTAATCCGGCGTGACACAGTTGTTTCCAGAACTGGGTGGGGATATCCGCGTAGGTGATGCGGTACGCACGGCAGTACTGCCAGAAGGCCTCCATGCTGCCTATCCAGTCATCGGTGCGCAGCACCAGCGTGGCACCGCAGCATAGCGAACCGAAAATATCGGCCACGGAATAGTCAAAGCCGATATTGGCAAACTGAACCACGCGGTCGTGTCGGGTCAGCGCACAATACTGCGCCTGAGACATCGCCAGATGCGCGACATGACGATGCTCGATCATCACACCTTTCGGTTTTCCGGTCGAGCCGGAGGTATAAATCACATAGGCCAGATGCGCTGGTGTCAGACCCAGTCGCGCCGGGGGAATATTATCGGTTGGGTAGACAATCTGACGCGGCGACGCCTGCTCCAGTTCAATCACGGCGTGTGGTGTCGCCGTGTCCGCAGACAGGCAGGTCAGCTGTGCGCGCAGGGTGGATGTCGTGATCAGCGCCACCGGTTCACTGTCGGCCAGCATGTAACCTAAACGCTCTGGCGGGTAGGTGATATCCAGCGGCACGTAGGCTCCGCCCGCTTTTAACGTTGCCAGCAGTGCCACGATCAGTTCAGGGCTGCGCTCCAGGGCAATCGCTACGCGATTATCCGGCCGGACACCCAGTTCAACCAACCGATGCGCCAGTTGATTCGCTCGACGGTTCAGTTCACCGTAACTCAATGACTGCTCGTTGAAGACCACCGCCGTGGCATCCGGTTGCTGTTCGACTTGCTGCTCAAACAACTCATGCACACACAGACCTGACGGGAATGCGGTATGGGTTGCATTGAAATCGTACAGCACCCGCTGTCGTTCCGCTTCCGGCAGCACGGGCAGCGTGTTGATTGCCTGCGTCGGGGTTTGTTCCAGCGCGTCGATCAGCGCGTTCAACGTCGTCAGGAGCATCTGACCAACCCGTTCGGCACCGATGCGCGGGTCGACCTGAACATCAAGGCTAAAGTGTTTGCCGCCGTGGTCATTGACCGAAAGGTCGACCGGGTAATTGGAGCGTTCCTGACTGAACAGAATGTGCATACCGTCGATGCCAGAGCGCTGCGTGGCATCCAGTTGCTGACTGCCGCCATCGTAGCGGTAATTGAGCAGGCTGGTGAACAGTGGACTTTGGGCATCAACGCCGCTGCATTGCTGAATTTCAGCCAGCGAGGCGTGTTCAAAACGCAGCAACCCGGCCAGGCTATCGTGTGTCTGGCGCAGCGCCTGTTCGACACTCACCTGCGCCAGCGACAGGCGCAACGGCAGGGTGTTCAGGAACATGCCCAGCACCCGGTCTGCGCCTTCACCTCCGGCCATACGGCCAAACAGCACCGTGCCGAACACGACGTTGTCCTGCCCGGTGGTGGCCTGCACCACGCGACCCCAGGCGAGATGGAACAGGCTGGCTACGGTGACACCGTGCCGTTGTGACTGCGTCCGCAGCCGTTGCCCCAGGGCGTCTGACAGTGGCAGATGGTGTTCGTCGATGTGCTGCCCGCTGCCCTGAACATCGTGCAGCCCGAACGGGGCGCAGGGTTCGTCAATATCCCCGAGCTGTGCCCGGAAATAGTCCTGCTGTGCCTGCGCATCCGTCTGCTGACGGGCGAGGGCGACAAACTGCCGGAACGGCAGCGGGGCCGGTAACTGGTCGGCCTTGCCTTCAAGGTGTGCCTGAACCTCTTCGAGCAATAGCTCCAGTGTGGTGTGGTCCATGCACAGGTGGTGGTGCAGCAGGCACAGCAGCCAGCGGTTATTCACCGGGTCGGCGACCTGATAACTCTGGATCATCGGTGCCTGAGCGATATTCATCTGCAACTGCGCCGGGGTAAAACGCTGTTGCAGGGCATCGGCGACATCGTCGGATTGGATAACCAGCGTTTCCACCGGCATCAGCGCTTCGCGCCAGACCACCTGAACGGCCTCGTCCAGCCCCTCCCAGACGACCGCTGTGCGCAGAATGTCGTGACGCTGGATGACTGCCTGCAAGGCGGCAATAAAATGATCCAGCCCGTCCTTTTCCTCAAAGCTGAGGATGGAGCGCGTGATATAGGCATCCCCTACCGGTTGCAGCAGATGGTGGAACAGAATGCCGGTCTGGAGTGGTGCCAGCGGGTAGATATCCTGCACATTACGGGCACCGCCCGGTACGGTCGCCAGCACGGCATCGATCTGCGCCTGCGTTAATGCCACCAGCGGCAGCATGGCCGGGGTGATCTGTTCACACTGCAGGGGGAGCAGATTGGCTGGTACGCTGTCGGCGGTGGTGCTGGCTGTCAGTGTGGCGGCCAGTGCGGCCAGCGTCGGCTGCCTGAACAGCTCGCTGACGGCGAGCGTATACCCCGCCCGGCGCAGGCGTTCGATCAGTTTAATCGCCAGCAGGGAGTGGCCGCCGAGCTCGAAGAAGTGATCCTGCCGCCCGATACGTTCAATCCCCAGCAGGTTCTGCCATATCGTGGCAATCGCCTGTTCGGTTGCGTTTTGCGGTGCCTCGTAGTGAGTACGGACAAAAGCGCTGTCATCCGGCGCGGGCAGGGCGTTGCGGTCCACCTTGCCATGCCGGGTCAGCGGTATCTGGGCAAGCAGCACGTAGGCTGACGGCACCATAAAATCGGGCAGACGGCGCGCGAGCTGCTGTTTCAGTGCCTCAATGGAAACGGATGCATCTGAAATGGATGTATCCGAGAGTGTGTAATAGGCCACCAGACGGTGATCGCCGGTATCGGTGCGTTGGGCGATGACCACCGCATCACTAATCCCGTCGCATGACTGCAACGCCGATTCAACTTCGCCAGGTTCAATACGAAAGCCGCGAATTTTGACCTGAAAGTCGTTACGGCCGAGGTAGTCAAGGGTGCCGTCAGCATTCCAGCGTGCAAGGTCTCCGGCGCGGTACATCCGTGCCCCCGGCTCGTGAACAAACGGGTCATCCAGAAAACGCTCCGCTGTCAGGTCGGGGCGGTTCAGGTAGCCGCGTGCCACCCCCATCCCACCGATATAGATTTCACCGACTACCCCAACCGGCACCGGCTGACGGTGTTCATCCAGAATATACATCCGGGTATTGGCGATCGGACGACCGATCGGCACCGCACCGGTGCTGCACAGATCGCTCAGTGTATGCATACAACACCCCACCACAGTCTCGGTCGGGCCGTATTCGTTCACTATGCGCACATCGGGCCGGTGCTGTCGCCAGAAACTCACATGGCGCTCCAGCACGGCTTCCCCGCCGAGAATGAATTGCTGCAAACCGGGCAGCGTGGCGATGTCGATACCGTTCGGATCACTGATCAGCAGACGGCTTAATGCATCCAGATAGGAGGGCGTCAGCTTGATAAAGCTGAACGGCTCGCCGGACACCAGCGCATGGTACAGCGATGTGATTTCATCCTGACTATCGACGATATACAGCGTCTTACCGACCAGAATCGGTACAAATACACTGGTAATGGTGGCATCAAAACCGATGGATGAGTTCATCGGGATGCGGTCACCGGCGGTGTTCGGGTAGGTTTGTAGGCTCCAGAACAGGTAGTTCATCAGGCTGCGATGTTCGATCATGACACCCTTGGGCCGCCCGGTGGAGCCGGAGGTGTAGATGACATAGGCCAGATGACGCGGTGTCAGGCCGAGGGTCGCCGGTGCGATATTGTCAGTCGGGCAGGTGGCCCACGGCTGGGCGTCACTGTCCAGTTCGACAACCGCCAGCTCAGCGGTGGTCTGCGTGATGAGTGCAGTGCGTACCGTGCGGGTGGTAATCAGCGCTACCGGTGCACTGTCGGCCAGCATGTCACTCAATCGTTGTGAGGCATAACCCGGGTCAATCGGCACATAGGCCCCACCGGCTTTCAGGGTCGCCAGCAGTGCCACGATAAGCTCAGGGCGGCGCTCCAGTGCAATCGCCACACGATTATCCGGTTTGACACCCAATTCAATCAGCCAGTGCGCCAGTTGGTTGGCCTGTTCATTCAGTTCGCGATAGCTCAGTGACTGCCCTTCGAAGACCACGGCGATGGCATCCGGCGAGCGCGCGGCCTGCTGCTCAAACCGTTCATGGATGCACTGATCCGCCGGGAAGTCCGCCGCGGTGTTATTAAAACCGTACAGCACCTGCTGGCGTTCCGCATCTGGCAGGATATTCAGCGCTGGTACGGGCTGCTCTGGTGTTTGTTCTAATGCATTAGCCAGTTCTGCCAGCGCCGCCAGCATCATCTGACCGGCGCGTGCTGCGCCAATACGCTGGTCGACCTGAACATCCAGACTGAAGCCCACACCATGGTGGTCATTGACCGAGATATTAACCGGGTAGTGGGTACGCTCCTGACTGAACAGGATGTGCATCCCCGTGATGCCGGGCCGTTCTGTGGTGTCCAGTTGCTGACTGCCGCCGTCGTAACGGTAGTTGAGCAGGCTGGTGAACAGTGGGCTTTGTGCATCAACGCCACTGTATTGCTGAATTTCAGCCAGCGAGGCGTGCTCGACGTTCAGCAGGTCGGCCAGGCTGTCGTGCGTCTGGCGCAGTGCCTGTTCGACACTCACCTGACCCAGCGACAGGCGTAACGGCAGGGTGTTCAGGAACATGCCCAGCACCCGGTCAGCGCCTTCACCACCGGCCATACGGCCAAACAGCACGGTGCCGAACACGACGTTATCCTGCCCGGTGGTGGCCTGCACCACGCGGCCCCACGCCAGATGGAACAGGCTGGCTACGGTGACGCCACGGTGTTGTGACTGCGCCCGCAGCCGTTGCGCCAGTTCGCTTTCAAGCAGTAAATGACATTCTTCAATGCGCCCGACGTCCTGACCGTCACCCTGAATATCGAGCAGCCCAAACGGCGCACAGGGCGCGTCAATATCCCCGAGTTGTGCCCGGAAATAGTCCTGCTGCGCCGATTGTTGTGCCGGTATAGCCGTTTGTTGACGGGCGAGGGCGACAAACTGCCGGAACGGCAGCGGAGTGGGTAACTGGTCGGCCTTGCCTTCAAGGTGCGCCTGCACCTCTTCCAGCAGCAGTTCCAGCGTGGTGTGGTCCATACACAAATGGTGGTGCAGCAGGCACAACAGCCAGCGGTTATTGGCCGGGTCGGCGACCTGATACCCCTGGATCATCGGTGCCTGAGCAAGGTTCATGGATAAACGCGTCGGATCGAATTTTTGGTGCAACGCCCCGATGACATCGTCGGACTGGATAACCAGCGTTTCCACCGGCATCAGCGCCTCGCGCCAGACCACCTGCACGGCGTCATCCAGCCCTTCCCAGACGACCGCCGTGCGCAGAATATCGTGGCGCTGGATCACCGCCTGTAAGGCGGCAATGAAATGATCCAGCCCGGCTTGCGTCTCAAAGCTCAGGATGGAGCGGGTGATATAGGCATCCCCCACCGGTTGCAGCAGGTGGTGGAACAGAATACCGGTCTGGAGCGGTGCTAGCGGGTAGATATCCTGCACATTACGGGCACCGCCCGGCACGGTCGCCACTACGGTATCGATCTGCGCCTGCGTCAGTTCCACCAGCGGTAGCATGGCCGGGGTGATCTGTTCAGCATGCAGGGGGATTAGTGTAGCCGGTACGGCGTCGGTCGTGATGGTTTGGGTCAGTGTGGCGGCGAGAGCGGCCAGTGTTGGCTGTTTGAACAACTGACTGACAGAGAGCGTATAACCGGCCCGGCGCAAACGTTCGAGCAAGGTAATCGCCAGCAGGGAATGGCCGCCCAGTGCGAAGAAATGATCCTGACGACCGACGTGGTCGATACCGAGCAGATCCTGCCAGAGGGTAGCCAAAAGCTGTTCGCGCTCACCCTGTGGGGCTTCGTATTCGGTGCGCACCACATCGTGCTCGGTGGGTTCCGGCAGGGCCTTGCGATCGACCTTACCATTTGGCGTCAGCGGCAGAGTTTCAAGGTGAATATACGCGCCCGGCAACATGTGAACCGGTAACTGAGCGGCAAGATGTGCATGCAGCCCGGTTACCCCGGCATGACCGGTAAACCAGGCAATCAGCCGTGGCTGATTGTGTTGATCCGCTCGGGCCATGACGATGACGTCCGTGACACCGGCACAGTGGCGTGCGCAGGACTCAATTTCACCCAGCTCGATGCGAAAACCGCGGATCTTGACCTGAAAGTCGTTACGGCCAAGATAGTCAATGGTGCCATCGGCGTGCCAGCGCCCCAGATCACCTGTCTTATACAGGCGTGCGCCGGGTGTAGATGAAAACGGGTCGGGAATGAAACGTTCGGCACTCAGTTCTGGCCGGTTCAGGTAGCCGCGCGCAACCTGTATCCCGCCAATATGGAGTTCACCCACCACCCCGACAGGAACCGGGCGCCCTTGCGGGTCGAGAATATACATGCGGACATTGGCTTTGGGCCGACCGATGGAGACCAGCACGCTGTCGGTGTCATAGGCGCAAGCCCAGCCGGTGACGTCCACGGCGGCTTCCGTCGGCCCATAGAGGTTGTGCAGTTCCGTGTGGGGCAAATACTTGCTCGTCTGCCTGATGGTGGCGGCAGGCAGGGCTTCCCCGCTACAGAATATCGCTCGCAGACTGGGGCACTGACCGGGTTCCAGCACACTGAGAAAGTGACTCAACATCGGCGGGACAAAGTGAGCGATGGTCACCCGTGCCTGTTCAATCAGTGTGCTCAGATAATACGGGTCTTTATGGCCCTCCGGTTTAGCCAGCAGCAGGGTTGCACCGACCCATAACGGACAGAAAAACTCCCACACCGAGACATCAAAACTGAAGGGGGTTTTTTGCAGAATGATGTCTTGTGCGTTGAAGGCGTAGTCTTCAATCATCCAGGCCAGACGGTTGACCACGCCCCGGTGCTCATTCATCACGCCTTTGGGCTGACCGGTCGAGCCGGAGGTGTAGATAACATACGCCAGATGATGAGGCTTCAGGCCGATGTCGCTCGGGTTGATATTGCCTGTCGGGCATTGCTGCCACGGTGTGGTTTCGCCATCCAGCTCGATCAGGTGAATCGCGCTGGGCTGCGCAGACAGGAGGCTGACCCGGGCGCGGACAGACTGACTGGTGATCAGCACCGCAGGCTGGCTGTCATTGATCATGTAGGACAGCCGCTCCTCCGGATAATCCGGGTCCAGAGGCACGTAAGCGCCCCCGGCTTTCAAGGTTGCCAGCAGGGCGATAACCAGTTCATGACTGCGCTCCAGCGCGACACCGACCCGGCTGTCCGGCCCCACACCCTGTTGGTGCAGCCACCATGCCAGTTGGTTGGCCTGGCGGTTCAGCTCACCATAGCTGAGCGTCTTACCGTTAAGTGACAACGCTATCGCGTCTGGCTGTTGACGTGCCTGCGCTTCAAACGGCAGGTGGATATAGTCGCTGACAGGACCGGCGAGCTGCGCAGCATTCCACTGTTCCAGAATGCGGGCTCGCTCGCCGGGAACAAACAGCTCTCGCTCGCCGACAGGCTGCTCCTGATGCTGGTCGGCCTCAGCGATAAAACAGAGCAGACGCTGGAGATGGCTGTCCAGATCAGCGCTGCTGTACAAGGCCGCGTTGGCGTCCAGGTAAAATTCAAGACCATGCTCACCGAGGTCGGAGACGGTGACGGAAAGGTTGTCCACCGGGCCGAAGGCCAGATTGTGCTCGGCGGTGTTCAGGCCGTCGAACGTCACCTCACCTGACAGCGGCAGGAAGTTGAACGCGGTGGCATAAAATGTCCGGTTCTCTGTCGCCAGGCCGAGGTCGGTTCTTAACTGTTCGCCCCGGTAGCGTTGGTGGCGCAGCGCACTGCTTAAGCGGCCTTTCACCTGTTGCAGGCACTCGCTCAGGGTCAGGTCGGCTGACAGGGTTAAGCGCATCGGGACGATATTGGACGACATGCCTGCCAGGCTTCGATGCTGACGGGTCATTCTCGCCGTGACCGGCAGCCCCATGACCAGGTCGTTCTGGCCGGTCATCCGGTGCAGATAAATGGCGGTTAGGGCGGTCAATAACTGCGCAAGGCTGGCATCGTGTTGGCGGGCGAGGTCACGAACGCGCTGGCTTTCCTGAGGGTTCATGGCCCGCACTCGTCTGACAATATCAGCGCAACGCGCCTGCTGATTGGTCAGGCTGACTGGCGCCGGGGCGTTTTGCATCAACGTCAGCCAGTATTGGCGGTCACGCTCAAAGTGACTGGATGTGTGGTAATCCTGCTCCAGCGTCATCAAATCCTGAATGCCGCCGAAGGTGTGCTCTGACACCGGCTGTCCCTGCATCAGGGCTGAGTAGATGTCGGCAATACGGCGTGTCATCAGGGTTCCACTGTAACCATCGATCACCACATGGTGAGCGCACTGATAAAAGAAAAACCGTTTAGGCGCGATGCGCAGCAGGGCAAATGAAAAAAGCGGCCCCTGCTCAATATCAAAAGGCTGGTTCAGGTTTTCCCGCATCCATTGGATGGCACATTGCTCAGGGTACTGTTCGGTACTGAAATCCAGTGTGGGAAACGCCCAGCGTGGTGCTTCTAACACCCTCTGCACCGGTGTGGGGCCCGAGACATCAATGACTGATCGGAACGATTCGGTCTCTTCAATTGCCTGAGCAATAGCCACCTTCAATATATTGGCATCTACCTGACCACCAATATCAGTATATTTGGAAACCTTGAATACACTAGGTTGGGCATCCTGATTGACTTCCTGTGCCAGCCAGATGCCTTGCTGAGCGGTTGATAATGGAAACGAGGAGGGGGAGTTTGATGGGCGACGCTTTTTGTTATTACTCATATGAATTAGTCCCTGTTTAATCTGACACATCCTTTTGAAAAATCCAGAGTTACCTGTTTTGATGAGGGTGCAGGAACTTCAATCAAAACAAAAAGCGGTAACGCTCGTGTTGCATACTAACAATCCCATTATTAAATACAACGTAGGTTTATTAAATATGACGGAATGATTAGGATTGATTGCTCATCTGTATATGAAATATTTAAATTCATTTAATTAACTCAAGCTGTTTCCAAGTGAAGTAAAATTGTTTTCAGATGTTTTGTAACAAGTGGTTTGGATTAGAAAATAAGTAAGAAGTTATGTGGTTATTTTAATTATTTAGTGGGTTATTACTTCGCCGTTAGTAGTTAATTTATTTTTTGTGACCCTGTTCTAACCATGACCGTGATTTCGAAAATCGTCGCGCATGGACTATCGCCTCCTCATACACCCGTTTTGGTGAAGGAGGCAACAGGCGCTATTACAGCGTTAGCGCATTGGTTACGGCTTCAGGCATGGAGGGGCGGCCGTTACTCAGGCAGGTCGCGACAAATGTGGCTTCTGCATACGTGATGCCATCAACCTTAATGTGTTGCACGAAGTTGACGCGGTTACGCTTCTCATTTTTTTCTAACTGGCAGGTAACCTCTAACCGATCACCTTTTTGCAGGCTTTTACGAAAACGCAGGGAATACTCAAGTACCATGTAGACTTTCCCTTGTTTAAACTCCTCTTCAATATCAATACCCAACGATTCTTTCATGAACGCGTGGCGTGTCCATTCCATATAGAATGGGTAATAGAGGCCATCGACGACGCCCTGAAAATCGAGATGGCTATCTTCAACGTCATAGTATTTTGAAAACATGTCTTATCTCATCCTGATTTGATGGTTACGGTGATAGTCCCGTTGATATACATCACTTCTGCTGTCGAAGAAATGAGAAAGTGTATCGAATAATAAAAGCAGGGATGTGATTGGGCCAGTGCTGTGCATTGCCAGCACAGGGTGCCGTTCGGGGTATCCACCACCCGCAGCTGGTTGCGACTGTCCCAGCGGTACTGCCACACCTGCGGGCGGTAGCCCGGCTGCACCACTTGTTTACGGATAAGCCGTCCGGCCTTGTCGTACTGGTAATGGGTGTCATCGTGCTGAACCAGTCTGCCAGACTGCCACTCGGTGAGGCGGCCTGCCTCCTGCGGCAGGCCGGTGCGGGTGTAGTGGAAGCGGGCGAGGGTGTCCACCGGTTTGCCCGCCCCGCATCAGGTTAGGCATGGGTAACAGGAGATAAATCACCGTCACTAAGCGGCGGCAAATAAAAAGCCGGAAGGATTGTTGGGATCGTTTCCAGCTTTATTTTTTATAATAAAATAAATTTTGACTCCCACTCTCGAAAAATATTCTCATATTGTTCATGATCAGGGATTGCAAAGGGAACTTTTTTCACGACACCCCTTAGTATTAGAAATAAATCATTTTTCAGCTCGTCATCACTTATATACTCTTTGATTCCTACAGCATATTGAAAGAGTGCTTCTTTATTCGGTATTTCAACTAACTCGTAAGGTTTAAGAACACATTTATCACTAGCCATAATTAATATTGAATCACCGATAGGGCACTTCATGTCAGCATTTTCCAATGCTTCTATCAATGGCTGGATATCAACCATTACTCGCCTATATGCTTTTGTATAAGCTCTATTTTTTGAGACAACAGCAATAGAGAAATTCATATTAATGATACACCGGGTTATAAGGTGGCATAT
Organism: Dickeya ananatis; assembly: GCF_019464615.1. Lineage (NCBI taxonomy): Bacteria > Pseudomonadati > Pseudomonadota > Gammaproteobacteria > Enterobacterales > Pectobacteriaceae > Dickeya > Dickeya ananatis. The sequence goes on from NZ_CP040816.1 coordinate 825,957, forward strand.
GGCCAAAAATTCGTTCATATGTAGTAATGTAACGGAGTTCTAAAGCCTTGGCAGCAGCCTTCCCTTCAACTGTTGCCAAATGTTTAGGATAGGTTTTGATACCCATTCCATTGAATCTTTTTTGGTGTTCAGCAAAACACGCCATGTAACCTCGTCCAGTTTCACCAAAATGGTTTTTAAAGGGAAAAATGATATCGTCATTTTCCCTAAGTCAAACTTGAGCAAAAAGTTGCGCAGACTTCCCGAAAAAACGGCATCCATTGCGCAAACAGGGATTTATGCTGGAAAGTGAGCAAAAAATTGCGCAGATTTTGCATTTGTTCTGCAAAAAGGCGAATTGTGGAGCGCTGCGACCGTGTTTTTTGTGATGTCGCTCTCTTTTGTGTGAGGAGGAGCGCGTCGGGCTGGAGCCTTATTTGAACGCATACGCCAGACCGGCACTGACGCCGTAGTCCTCTTTTCGGGTGTTACCGCCAAACTGGCTGGAATACTGCAACCAGGTATGCCAATGGGAGGTGATATCGACCGCGACCCCGGCATTGGCCATGCCCCAGTTTTTCTCTGAAGCCGCACCTGGCATCGTGAAAGCACCGTTCATGGTGTTCAGCCCGGCCGTTATCTGCGGGGGATGTGCCATATAATCGTGATTCCAGGCCACGTCTACAAAAGGGCTGATTCCTAAACCAGACAGGTTCCATAACGCCTGCACTCGCCAGCCAAGGCTGGAAACCAGAGATTGACGACGTTGTGATGAAAACCACATGGCGGAGCTGTCATCACCGCGTTCACTGTAGCCGTCGACCTTAACGAACTGACGCTCAAGACGGGCAAAGGGGCCGGTTTTGACGGGGCCCAGATTGAACCACCAGCCACCGTCAATACCACCGCCAACATGATACCCGTCTACTGAGCCAGACTCCTGACGATTAGCCGGGCCAATATGAAGGGTGCGATAAGCATTATCGAAGCTGGAACGCCCGGTGTTGGCAAATGCACTCAGCCAGGCGTGCTCCTGATGATAAACTCCGTAAAGTGCGAGGCTGCTGTCATACAGTGTGTAGCCCGCGTCATCACCGTTCGTGCGTTGGTGAGACTGGGTTACCACTACGCCAGTGTTAAGATTCTCGCTCCATTTCACGTCACCGCCGAGAGAGATAAAGCGATTATTCCCTGTGCTGGACTGGGGGGTATTGCTTGATCCGGCATGATTGTCATCGCCACTCACCAATACCCGCGTTTCACTGGCATCGGTATCAGCCAGAATTTCATTGTGCAATAAACGGTACTGGGACGCAGTGGCGGCGAGTGGACCTTTACTCAGTAGTGAAATTTTACCGGGTGCTGCAATTTCAGAGAGTACGATACTGGCCAGCATCTTGTAGCCCCCGGTAGTGGGATGGACCGTATCAGCAAAAAGATAGGTATTTTCCGTACCACTGGCGTAATCGCCAGGTTCACAGATAAGGGAGGAGAGCGTATTACACGCGCCACTACTGGTGTTGATAATGCCATAGGCTGACGGGTTGGCCATGATTTCAGCGAGAATGGCATAGGTATTGACTGGGATGATATTGAGCCCCCGCTGGCTTAATGTGGCAAGTCCGGCATTTAATGTCTGGTTATATTGATTAACAACTTCACGATATTTATTTTGCAGGTTGTGACTGACACCATCGGGGGTCGCGCCAAGATTGGGAAGGTTATACACCACGACATATCGCCCACCGGCTTCATACAGATTATTCAGCAGTGACAGTTCAGCGTTAGCGACCGGGATAATTTCCGACGTGGCCGTTGAAGGGGCTGATTCATAAATGGCATAGATATCATTGGAACCGCCCCACATTTGATAAAGTGTTGATGCGCTGGCCTGGTTATTTTTCAGATAACTGTCAACCTGAGACTGAATAGTCGGTGAGAAAAGAACACCCAGCGAATAATTATTGAGAATACCCGCGCCGCCCCAGGCATAGTTATTTCCACCCGAGGTGGAGTCGGTCGTAGACAGGCCCAGACCATCGGCAACATACATCGCTGTATTTTCACCGGGGTTAGTCGTAAATCGGGAAACACCAAGCCCTAACGCCTGAGAGAGGTTCCCCGCGTCACTCAGGCTATCACCAAAAACCACCACACTATTGAACGGTTCTGCTTCCACAGCCAGGGTATAAACGAAGAGTAGCGCCAGGAGGGGGATAATCCTGCGACGAATGACAGACCAAGGGTGACCGGGCATGATGGCATTGGCTGCATAATCCTTATTGAAGACTTTTCGATACAGTGACATATACGTGATGCTCCTGGTATTGGCATGGAAATGCTGATAACTATCGTGTTAGTGGAGATAGTGGTGTTAGTGGATATAATGAGTAAAAATAATGCTGCTCACTTTTTTATAAAATAAAATGCAATAACAAGTGCTACGGATTTGTTCTATTTTTTTTATGGGTATTTTTTTAATGTTGTGGGTATCATTGAATGTCGTAATGACAGTGGTATGTCAGTGGTGATATATGAGATATATCCTATCGTTGTGCTATTCTTCCTATGATGTTGTTTTATATATCTGTCTCGTTTTTATATGTTTCATGAAACAATTGAATTGGTAGTAAAGGAAGGTTTGTTGGCGGGTGCGATTATTTAAAACGGATTTTTTCGATATGGGTGATTATATTTCGGTGTTTTTGATTTTGTATTTTTTTATGGATGAATATGAGGAAGAGGACAGCGGGGCGATTCATGCCCTGCGCCGGTAGGCCGCAGGGCTAGTTTACTGACTACCAGAAGGGTTATTCGAAATAAACGTGCGGGTTTTCAGCCAGCGAAACGAACGTCTTGCTATTTTTATCCAGCGCGCGAATGACCCCGCTCTCAATGTCGTATACCCATCCATGCAGGCGCAATGCGTTGTCACGCAGTCCGACAGCGACGGAAGGGTGGGTTTTGATGTTATTCAACTGTGCGATAACGTTTTCTTCCACCATCGCATTCACTTTATCGGTTTCATTATCCCAGGTTTTTTTCTCCACCACCGCTTTCGCGGCGTCCGAATAACGTAACCAGTGTGCCACGGCCGGCATTGGGTCAAGGCACTGGCAGGAGGCGATGGCTTTCATCGCTCCACAGTTGGAATGACCACAGATGACGATATCGGTAACACCCAGCGCGACAACCGCATACTCAATCGTAGCGGAAACCCCACCGGGTTCCGGACCGAAAGAAGGCACGATGTTGCCGGCATTACGGATAACGAACAGCTGTCCGGGTTCCTGCTGGGTGACCAGTTCTGGTACCAGACGGCTGTCGGAGCAGGAAATGAACAGCGCTTTAGGATTCTGGCTGGATGCCAGACTGCGGAAGAGTTCCTTGCGTTGAGGAAATATATCTTTTTGAAAGCTGAGGAAACCCTCAATGATATGTTGCATAGCACGTTCTCTTTTTTGGCAGTGATCACGACATCATATACTCGTCAGGTTCTAAATTGCAGGTGTTGTCGATAGTGCAACCTGACTCGTTTCCTGGCCGCTATGTATTAACGACCAGGGACCTTCTTCTTAATTGATAATCATGCAACCGCTAAACGCAATCCCAAATCTTGCGGGTAGGGGTCGAAATAGTTTTGTGTCAACAGGTAACTGTCGGGGTGTTCCGCCAGATAGTGCTTCAGCAGTGTAATCGGCGCGAGAATGGGCAGGCGTCCAGCCCGATAACCGATAATCACCTCGCGCAGCTCTGCGCGCTGGCGATTGTTGAGCTGTTTACGGAAGTAGCCCTGGATATGCATCAGCACGTTAGTATGGTTTTTACGCGAAGCGGGTTGCCTGAGGATCGCCATCAGTTTGTAACGGTAGGCAATGAAAAACGCATCAAGGTCGTCCCATTCGTGAAGGCGGGCGACAAAAGGGCCTATCTCGCGGTAGCCAGCCTGATGGTGCGCCAGCAGCTGGAGTTTGTAGCGGCTGTGGAATGCCAGCAGGTTGTGGCGGGTTAATCCACCGGCACGCAGTTGGTTAAGCTCATGCAGCGCAAACAAACACTCGACGAAGTTCTCGCGCAATACCGGGTCGTGCAAGCGGCCATCTTCCTCGACAGGAAGCCAGGGGTAGGCTTTCATCAGGGCGGCGGTGAATAACCCGACGCCTGCTTTACGGCCACGGTGGCCTTGCTCATCGTAGAGTCTTACCCGTTCCATGCCGCAACTGGGGGATTTGGCACAGACGATGAACCCGGCAAGATTCCCGAGCGTGGGCAAATACCGGGCGGTGAAGTCGTGCATTTTTTCTGTCATGTCTTGCTGGGTGTCATGGCTCATGCGCATGCGGATATCACCGCTGGCAGTCTGAATAAGGCGCAGCGCCGGACGAGGAACCGGCAGGCCGATAGACATTTCCGGGCAGACGGGCCTGAACGCTATCCACGGCGACAGTTCATCCATCACGAAACGCAGCCGTTTATGCCCGCCGTCAAAGCGTACCGCTGAGCCAGTCAGACAGCCGCTAATACCCAGAACGGGTTTGCTGTCGATGCTGCCTGTTATGGTATGGTTGTTAGTGGCATGGTTGTTAATGGCGTGATTGTTTTCTGGGTGATTGTTCATGGCGTTGCCCCTTTACTGAAAAACAGGGTGACGTAGCCTGCGGTGAGGCCGAATTTCGTCATTTCTGTTTTATTGAACAGGTGGCTGTCGTCTTGCTGGAACATCCAGTCATCAAAGTTGAGCAGCCAGATTGCGCCGTCTGCCTTGACGTTCATGCTGTACTGCCAGTGAAAGGCATTGCCTGATGCCTGACCGTAGGCAACCCCTTCAATGTCTCCGGCAGTGCCTTCATACCTATCATCGCCCATCCGGCGGATATGCCAGACGCGTTGCTGGCGTTCGCCGTCGTCATAGACAAAGTGTTCGTTGAGTGTCAGCGTATCGCCCGCGACATCGCCACGAATGGCGACGTGAAAGCGGCGTAGTTGTTTACCGTGACGGTCCTGTACCATCCCCCAGGCTTGCGTCTGGCCCTGAAAATAGTGGAAGAGATCGAAGCGTGGCTGTTGGCTGCGGTAGTCGGTGATGTCTGTGCTACAACCCGTGAGCAGCATCGTCATCGTCAATACGAAGAGCAAAAAGCGTTTCATCGTTCACCCCCAAGTAATTGCTGGCGTAATGCGGGATAGTGGGTCTGTGGGCTCAGCCAGATAGACAGAAAACACACGCTAAAAGCGGCTGATTGAACCGGGCCCAGTGGCATAAACTGGCTCTGCGACGATGAGGGGCGATACCAGAATTGCCCTTGCCGGTTGCTGGTCACAAAAGCCAGTTGTGACCCTTCATCTACACTGGGCCATAACTGCGCCAGCATGTGCAGCCACGCTTCGCTCTGCGGTTCTCTGTCCAGAATTCCCAGCGTCTGCCACTGTTCACGTGTGGCATCGACCAGTGTTTCACTGTCGATACGCCGCTGATAGGTAATAATCAGCGCCTGATCCTGTTGCAGTCCGCTGTGGCGTCCATCTGGTGTACGCAACTGCGAGTGATATACCGCAAACGGCCCGAAGCGCAGCGTCGCGTCGCCAACGTTGCGCCAGTGCGCCCAGTCGGCGGCCTGTGCTGAGGTGAGATACAGCGCGGCAACCAACAAGGCCAGCAAGGGCACGCGCTGTTTCATCGTTGCCTCCCTGCTTATCCGTAGCGCCTGCATGTCACACCCGCTCGGCGGTCAATTGCACCACGCTGATGGTGCGCGCGTTAAATCCAGCTTCGCAGTAGCCGAAGTAGTACAACCACATGCGACGAAACCGGGTGTCGAACCCCAGCCGTTCTATCTCCGGCCAGGCCAGCAGGAAGCGCTGTCGCCAGTGTGCCAGCGTTTGGGCGTAGTGCGGCCCCATATCGAACAGGTTACGCAGTACAAAATCGGTATGACGCGTCATCAGGGAACTGATGGCGGTGACGCTGGGTAAAAAGCCGCCGGGGAAAATGTAGCGCTGAATGAAATCAACGCTTTTGCTGTAATCGTGATAGCGCTGATCCTGAATGGTGATGGCCTGAATCGCCATTTTCCCACCTGGACGCAGGCGTGCCTGACACGTCTTGAAAAACTGTGGTAGAAACGCTTTGCCGACCGCTTCAATCATTTCGACTGACACCAGTTTGTCGAACTGACCGGTGAGATCGCGGTAGTCGCACAACAGCACTGTCACCCGGTCTTGCAGGCCTGCCTGGGCGATACGAGCTAGCGCATAGTGATACTGCTCCTGAGAGAGCGTGGTGGTCGTGACCCGGCAGCCGTAATGACGTGCCGCGAACTCCGCCAGCGCCCCCCAGCCGGTGCCGATTTCAAGCAGGTGATCGTCCGGCGTCAGTGTAAGCTCTTCGCACAAACGCCGCATTTTGGCTTGCTGCGCACTGGCGAGGTCCGGCGTGTCGGGGGTGAATAACGCGCTGGAATAGAGCAGTCCCTCATCAAGAAACTGCTGGTAAAACATATTGCCGAGATCGTAATGGGCGGCGATGTTCTCGCGTGCCTGCTGGCGATGATTGCGACGCGTCCAGTGCCATAGTCGCTGAAAGGGTTGGCCCAGAATACGAAAGCCATTTTCCAGCCGACTCAGCACCCCGGCATTCGCAGCCATGATCTGCAGTAGTTCGGTGAGCTGATCGGTTTCCCACTCACCCTCCATCCAGGACTCCGCCGCCGCGATGCTACCGCCGGTCAGCAGGCGTGCGTAAATACCGGGTGAAAGGATGTTGACCTCGGCACGCAGGGGCGAGGTGGTATCGCCAAAATGGATGCTCTGGTTGCCGTCGTGGAGGGTCAGCGAACCTTGCTGTATACCCGCCAACAGGCGGAACAACAGCCAGCGTGCAAAGCGAATCGTTGCTGTGCGCGGCACATCGGACTCAAGCGCAAAAACGGGGTCAGTCATGAGCGTTCACTCCTGCTGGTGGGGTGGTTATAAATCGGCACACGTTTGAGCCACAACAACAGCGCCTGCCAGTAAATCGCCACCACGGTCTTCAGTGTCATGACGGGGATGCTAATTTGCATCTGGCGCAAGTGCAGGGGGGTTAATGGCTTACGCGATAGCGTCAGCGTGGCATCGAATACTTTTTCATCTCGCTGTTTTTCATCCTGCTGGTTTTCATCCACGGCTTGATGATTTTCGATATGCATATGCAGCGTTTTACCGGGGCAGTTGAACCGCCAGTGATAGACCATCTCCATCGGGTTGAACGGAGAAACGTGAAACGCTTTGGCGATGGGGCGGGTCTCTTGCGCGTTAACCGCGTAATAGTGCCGTTCATTCCACGGCGTGTTGCGCACTTCAGCCAGAATCCAGCGCAGGGTTTCGCTGGCGTCAAAGCAGTAATAAAAGTTCACCGGGTTAAAATGAAAGCCCAGATAGCGCAACTGGGTTAATAGCATCACTTTGCCGTCAGGGTGTTCACCGGTCAGTGCCGCCAGCCGATTCAGGGCGTTTTCTTTGAGCGGCGTACCCAGCGGGTAGTCGCTGTCGTAAAAGGCGACGGTGGCAAATTGATTACGGCGGATGCCTAACGACGACAGATTATCCAGGTCGTCGAGATCCAGATACGCCAGAAAGACGTCATAACAAAACTGATGTACGCGCGGCTGCCAACGTCGGTGGCGCAACACGCCGCGATAGAGACAGCTATTCATCGTTCCTCCCATCGGCGATGCCCTTAACCACATCCAGCGCGCTGCGTACCCCATCTTCGTGGAACCCGTTGTACCAGTAAGCCCCGCAAAACCAGCTACGTCGCTGGCCGTTGATTTCGGCGCGTCGTGACTGCGCCCGCCAGCTTTTCGGCGTAAACCGTGGGTGCTCATAGACAAAGCGCTGCCAGACATCGCGTTCATCAATCGGGGCGTCAGGATTGAGGGTGACGCAGAACAAGGGGCTGCCTTCCGGCAACCCTTGTAAAATATTCATGTTATAGGTGACACAGGCGCTGGCCTGATCGTCGTGAGGCAGGCGATAGTTCCAACTGGCCCAGGCTGCAGGCCGCACCGGTAGCCAGCGTTTATCGCTGTGCAGTACCACCTCGTTACGTTGCCAGCCGATATCCCCCAGAATCTCCGTCTCTGCGTGGCTGGCTTCATCAAGCAGGGCGAGTGCCTGCCCGGAGTGGCAGGCGAAAATCACCTGATCGACGGTCATGGTGTTGTCCGCCAGGCAGATATCCACCCCCTGGTCGTGGCGTACGACGCGTTGCACCGGCGAGTTGACGCAAAGCGTGAAGCGGTTTTCCAACTGGTTGAGCAGGGCGCGAACGTATTCCCGCGAGCCGCCGGGCACCACGTACCACTGAGGGCGCTGTGTAATATCCAGCAGCCCGTGGTTTTCAAAAAAGCGCAAAAACAGGGCGAGTGGAAAACGGCGCATCTCCTGCAAGGAAGAGGACCAGATCGCCGCCCCCATCGGCAAAATATAGTGGCGGGCGAAAAAGGCGTTAAATTTGTGGCGTGACAAGAAGGTGTGCAGTGTTTCGTCGTCGCCGACCGGTTGCGTCACCGCCTGTTTCGCCAGACGATTAAACCGGACGATGTCTTTTAACAGCTCCCAAAATCGGGGGTTAACCAGGTTACTGCGCTGCGCAAACAGTGAGCTCAGTGAGTGGCCGTTATACTCAAGCCCACTCGCTGGGTTATGCACCGAAAAGCTCATCTCCGTTTTCTGTCCGCTGATACCCAGTTCGCTCAATAGCCCCATAAAGCGCGGGTAGGTACGATCGTTATAGACGATGAAACCGGTATCGATGGCATAGGTACCAGAGGGTGTGGTGACATCCACTGTGGCGGTGTGACCACCGGGGGTAGGGCCGGCCTCCAGCATGATGACGTCATGGTGCCCGGCCAGCCGCCATGCGCAGGTCAACCCGGCGATGCCACTGCCGATAATAGCGATTTTCATGGTCTTATCATCCTGCGCAACAGTGCGCGTTGAGCGATACCGGGGAGCCACGACAGCAGACGCAGTAGTGCGCCAAACCCGGCTGGAAAGGCGATATGTGATTTCCCTGCCGTAATGCCGCGTCGTATCGCCGTTACTGCCTGTTCAACGGTGACGAGGCCGGGCATCGAAAAATCGTTCTTACGGGTAAGCGGGGTATCGACAAAGCCTGGTGAAACGACGGTGACGGCGATGCCTTTGGGCTCCCAGTCCAACCGCAGGCTTTCAGCAAACCAGCTCAGCGCCGCTTTCGATGCGCCATATGCCTCTGCCCGCGGAAAGGGGAGCCAGTGCGCCATAGAGCTGACCAGCACCACACGGCTACCGGGGGCCAGTTGCCCCTGCAAGGCTGACAGGCAATTGATTGGGCCGATGAAATTGGTATTCATAACCCGTGATACCCGTTCCGGGTCGATAACGCCGTGGTCGATATATTCACAGGTACCGGCGCAGAGCACGGCCAGACTGATGCGGCAGTCGGCCAGTGCCGCATGGCAGGCCTGGCTATCTGTCATATCAAATTGACGAACGGTGATATGCGGACTGTACTGACGCAGTGCGTTCAGGCGCTCGATATCCCTGCCGCAGGCAATAACAACGTGACCCTCGTCGGCCCAGGATTTCGCCAGCGCTTCGCCAATGCCTGAACTGGCACCGGTAATAAGTACGGTGGTCATGATGGGCGAACCTTCTTCTTCACGTGGCGAAGCGCCCACCCCAGTACCGGAAGATGTTCGTAGAGCATTTCTCCGGCGTCGTAGTAATCACGCTGATATGTGATACGGGCTTGTTGTTGATGATTGTGTTGATGTTGTACCTCGATGAGGGAGCAGCCTGCCAAAGACAGCATGTTTCCACCTGCGATACGCGGGTGTGACCAGTGCATCGTCCAGCTCACGGCGAAGCGGCGGGTGTCGAAGATCGGGGCGTCAACGATGAAATAACAGTAGCGGGTATGTTCCAGCAGGTACGAGAAATAGCGCTGGATGGCCGGTAGCCCTTGATGCTGCCCAAACGGGTCGGTCAGTACCGCATCCGGGTGATAGAGCGCAGACAGCCTCTCCAGAGGTTGGGTAGCCAGCGAGGCATAAAAGTCAGCAAACTCATCGAATACAGGTTGTAGTGTGCTCATGCGCGTTACCCTTGTCGTGGGCAATCCTGAATCAACGTGGTATAGAGATAAAACTTACACAAACTTAAATTCTTGTCTAAGTTTTTTCTAAATTAATTTTTATAGTCATTGAAAATCAATGAATTAAATTTTCATCAGAACCGATGATTTTGATAGGTAATGAGAGATGGCTTGTCGGGGGATACCCTGTCCACGTGAATCGTTAACCGTGAAACGTTGGCGGTAGACGAATGCGGCAGGGATTTTCAGCAGAGGTAAGACAGCGTTTACGCGACGGAGGTGGCCTGTAATAAAATAATCTCCAGTGACGCCACGTGTTCACGCCACTTGTCGATTTGCTTTTTTCGCGCCACGGTGAGCGTCCCGCTAGTGACCAGCAACCATTGTCTGTCCGGGAAAATTTCCGGCGCAGGCATGGCAGGAGAGAGCGGCAGGACATGAATGCGGTGACCCTGTCCGGTACGTTTTAGCGCTTCCAGCCAGATTTCGCACGGGTCGGTCAATTGCCAGCCGCCAATCAGGTAATTGTCGCCAGGTGCTTTTCTGTCACCTTCGAGGCAAAACGACGTGTAGGAAATAATCAGGCCATCGAGTATTTCGCGCAGCGTCATCATAGCGGGGGTATTGGCCGATACCTGGCGTCGTAGCGGGCGTAGCACTTCATTGACCATTTCCGGCCTGGGGTATTCGCGGCCTGTGTCGTAGATAAGCTGGCGCAGCGATTCGATGCGGCCTTCTTTAAGGCGCAGGAGCATGGTTTCCTGCAAGGTCGCCCAGTTATTGCTTCGCTGCGCTTGTGGGCGTTCCAGCAACGGTTTGACCTGGCTGACCGGAACCCCCTTTTTTACCCAGTCGAGGATTTTCAGCGCTTGTTGGACATCCGCATCGCTATATAACCGATGTCCACCTTCGGTGCGCAGCGGCTTGAGCAGACCGTAGCGACTCTGCCATGCCCTGAGCGTCGTGGCGTTAATACCGCAAAGTCTGGCAAATTCGCCGATGGAGTAGGACATAAAGGGCATCCGCTGAAAACTATTTTGTTTGATATATTACGAATATTTTAGCGCTGAATGAAGCTGGGTAGGCGTGCAGTTTGTAAACCAAGGGTAACTGGGCGCATAAACCAGAAAGCGCCATAGCGGCGCTTTCTCAGGGTAAGCTGTACAGACGAACACATACCCAGACTCACAACGGCTCTGTGTCCGGAACACCACGTACCCGTATCGGCTCTTTGACGGCGTTGACAGCGAGGAGACGCTGAAGAGCGGAAATCGCGGTGTCAGTAAGTTCATGGCCTTTGGTGAGCACCATTAAGTCGTTGGTGGTCCGGATGTCTTCATCCACCACCCAGCCGGGCTTCAATTCGCTAATGCGTGCAGAGCGAACGCCAGCCACGTTAGCGCGGAAATTAGTCAGGGTTTTGATGATGTACTCGGGGATCGGCGGCTTTACCGCGCGCAGAATTTCCCCTGGGTGTTCCAGACCCAGTCCCCGGGCTGCGTGGCGTTCCAGCTCGAGAGCGGCACGCAAGAGGTGAGCGCCGCGGATAACCTCTGTGGGTGCGGTGGACGGGGCCGTCTTGGCCTGGTGGCGGATAATCTCGGCTACCAGCTCAAGGCGGGGAATGTGTTCTACCAGACGACCGGCGACATCCGGGTGTTCCAGAAGGAGTTTTTTCTCGTCCTCCGATAGTTCGCGCTGAGCTGCATCGGCCTGGACGATGTCGGCGGGGATACCAACGCAGCCGATTTGGCTCAATGAGGCGGCAATGGTGTATATCCAGCCATCGGGCCACTCTAGCTTGGGCAGCGCGTGGCGGACACAAGACTGGGCGAAGGCTGCCCGCTGGAAAGCCCATGGAGCAACCATAGCGAGTACGTCGGTCAGCGTTTTGACCGAGGCGGTAAGGGTGGTTTCCAATAATTCTTTTTCCGCGCAGATTAGGCGGTACTGGCTGACGGCGTCGTTAAGCGTTGAAACCAGATCCTCCTTGGGGCAAGGTTTGCAGAGGTAGCGGAAGATAGCCCCTTTGTTGATGGCCGCGATGGAGGATTCCACATCAGCCTGCCCGGTGAGAAGAATGCGCACGCTGTCGGGGGAGATTTCCCGTGCTTTGGACAGGAAAGTGGCACCGTCCATGCCAGGCATACGCATGTCGGACATGATCACGGCAAAACGCTTGCCCCAGCGAACGGCGTCCAGGCCGGCTTCACCACTGTGAGCCACTACTACATCGAATTCGCCAAAGAGGTTGCGTTCCATCGCGGCGAGGACATTGGGTTCATCGTCTACGCACAGCACCCGGGGTAAGGCAGTTTCAGTCATTGAGAGTTTCCTGCGTGTGGGCGAGCATCTTCTGCCACAAGGGCAGGTTGTTTAGCACGCCAGTTTGTTCTAGATAGTCCAGATCGAGGTCGCTGTTATTGGCAAGAGCGACCGCGACATGCACGGTACCAGCCACGCCGAAGGCGTTATTCGCGAAACGGGATGGCTGCTGGTGACATGCCACAGCCTCCACGATATCCATGGGTAACCCCCACAACGCCAACAGATACGCGCTTACCGCAGCCTGTACGCAGGTATTGCCGCGAGTTGTGGTGTCTTGATAGTCGGGCTTTCTCAGTTCGGGGATCAGCAGCGCAATGTTGGCGAGTAAGGCGGCGGTCGCTTCTGGTCCCTGGTGGCCGGAAATGCGGGCGGCCAGGGTGGCGGCGAGCAAGGCGCGCTGTTGTAGCTGGTCTACATAAGGGGCCGTCTTCGCATCTGCCGGGACCTGAGAAGACAGGACGAGCAGCTTCACCTGATCCAAGCCCAGGTGGGTAATGGCGTTGCCGATATCATTAATTTGACCGCCTCTGGAGAAATAGGCCGAGTTAGCAAGCTGCATAATCTTGGCGCTCAAGGCCGGATCACGGCCCAGAAGCTCGGTTATCTGCCGTGTATCGCTGTCAGGGTTGGTAAGGAGGCGGCATATTTCGGTGAACACGTTGGGCGCTGCAGGTAGTTGACTGGTGCGGCCCACTATCTCGACCAGTGCCAGGTCCTGAAACCGGTCGCGCAGGGCCAGGGCGTTGCCTACCATTGCCAATAGCACCGTGCTGTCGCAGGGTTTGGGAACAAAGCGATGGGCCACGTCCAGCATGCGCAAGGTGGCTTCAGGTTCGGAGTAGCCAGACAGGATGATACGTATTGTGCCTGGCCAGCGGTTGCGTACCTGAGAGAGCAGTTCTGCGCCATCCATGAAGGGCATGCGCATGTCGGATACCACCACGTCAGCCGGTTTTTCCTCCAGCATCGCAAGCGCTTCTTGTCCACTATTGGCGAAACGACATTCCCAGTCGGTGTCTTGCATCATGAGGGCCCGTTCAATACCGGAGAGCACCCGACTTTCGTCATCGACGAACATCACTTGCATGCAGGGCAATCCTCTTTGTGGCAGTGAAGGGGCAGTTGCAGGATGAACGCTGTGCCCACACCCTCTTGCGACTCGCAGCGGATCTGCCCATCATGTTTGTCTACCACGGTCGAATAGACAATGGCGAGACCCTGGCCTGTGCCTTTGCCTACGGCTTTGGTCGTGAAGAAGGGATCGAAGATGCGGCTGCGGATCCCGGCTGGAATACCGCTGCCATCGTCTTTAATTCGGATCTCCATATGCTCGCCATTTCGTGCTGCTGATACGATGATATGGCCTTTCTCTTTGACGCCTTCCTGGATGGTATCTGCGATGGCGTGGGCAGCGTTCACTACCAGATTGAGAATGGCCTGACTAATCATGTCGCGCAGACACGGCAGTTGCGGCAAGTCGTCCTCGAAGTGTGTCTCAAGTTCCGCCACGTATTTCCATTCATTGCGGGCGACGGTTACCGTCGTGTTGATGATCTCGCGCACGTCTACCATTTCCTTCTCGTTATGAGACGGATGGGAGAACTCCTTCATGGCGGCTACTATCTTGGCTATATGACCCAGTCCCTCCAGTGATTCGTCTAAAGCGCTTGGGATCTGGCGGCGCAGGAACTCCACTTTAGTGCGCCTGAGGGCCGCGTCGAATGCCACCACCGTGGGGTCTTCAGCCATTTTTTCTCGCGCCGTCTCGGCCAGAGCCAGAGCGGAGTCCAACAAGCTGAGCAGGGAAATGGTGGCAGTCTTAACGAACCCCACATTGTCACAGACGTATTGGGTTGGCGTGTTGATTTCGTGGGCGATGCCGGCGGCGAGTTGGCCTATCGACTCCATCTTTTGCGCCTGCAACAACTGGGCCTGGGTGAAGCGCAACTCGGTCAGGGTTTTTTCTAACTCTTGTCGTTCGTTCTCCAATTCCAGGGTTTTGCGGGCGACCACCTTCTCCAGGCCCACATTCTGCTCCAGGATAGCAAACGGTGTTGCGTGACTGTGCCGGACCTCTTGTGCGATACGGCGCTTGAGGACATCGATGGTCTTGTCCCGGGCGGCGAGCTTGCGTTCGTATTCGTCGACGGACAGCCCCATGGTGGACGTTTCGGAAAATGTTTCTTCAGTCAACGTCTTGTCCTCCGATGGCGATGCCCGTGAATGTCTGGTTCACGTGCAATCCGTTGTATTGCTCACCGTAAGTGGAAAAACCCACTACCCGGTTTTGCATCATGACGTCGCCAATCTGCTGGTCAAGCCCTTCCTGTTCGAACTGGAGTCGACGCAGGATACAGTCACAACCGATGATGACCGCAGGATCAGGGATGGTCTCGTGGACCTTGTCAAAAGCCGCTTTGAAGGTTTGGACTGGGTCCTCCGCTTTGCCGATGGCGATGATCAGCCCTTCTTCGATGGCGCAGTAACACGTGAGAGAGAGGTCTTCGTTCCACTTCTGGATGGAGCGGACGTAGGGCTCATCGCCGAAAGAAAGCACCAGTGGGTTGCGGGAAAAGACAGTTGGTGTCAATTCGTTCACCGTGAGTCCCAAGGCCTCCGCGTAAACCTGAGCGGCAGGTTCGCCGTTTATCTCAAGGATGAGTCGCTTCTCCGGGTCGGCCTCGGTGATGACGAGTTCCACCTCGCTGGGTTCGAAGTGCTGGACCTTAAAGGTGGTGACGGGTGCGCGGGTCTCGATAACGGCGAAGATTGCTGCGTCGGAAATGAATCGTCCATTTCCATCATAGACGTGCGTCCTTTCAAAACGCAGGTCATCGCCAGCGGAACCACCGATGATAGGAACGTTGCCGATCTGCTGGTAGAGATTTGCCGTCAGGCGCTCTTCAACCATAGAAAGACCGTCTACCAGCAGCAGGCCGAAGCGATGTAGGTTCGGCCTGGCTTCCGTATCAAGGCGAATAGCTTCAGCAATATCGGCTATTACCGGGGTGTAATTGACCAACGGGTGAATCATGAAAAAACGGGTACGAAAGCCTCCACCCAATCCGAGACCCAACAGCCCGGAGTGCTGGAAGCCTTTGGTGCCAATCTGACCAGAGGATGTACAGCCTATACAGGGACAGGAGAATGTGTTCTTCAGCTCCCGGCCCAAAACGTCCAGGTCGTAGTCTGGAGAACAGAAAAAAATCACGGTATCAATGCCTTCGTGGCCAATCTGGCTGGCAAACTCGGCGACAGCCTCGACCGGATTCGGCAATTCGCTACTGGCATATTTGGGTTGGAAATTCATGACGAGTTCTCCTTGTATTAAGCAGAAACCTTCGCCTGCGTTCCTGCCTTCTTTGGTTATCCTCTGTCAGTATCCTTCTGTCCCTTATCCCTTTTTAGAGAGGGTAGGCGGTGGTAGTGCAAATAGCAAATATATAGAATTTTATCTTATTTATGAAAATGAGCAGGGCTACGCCTGCCATTGCTATGCTGTCGCCTCCCAGAGCGTACTGGTAGTAAGAAAACGCCCTATGAACAGGTGGATGAAAGGATTTCGTAAATGCAAGGACTGTCGGCTGTGGCAAATCCAATGCGTTTATTCACGGTATCGAAAATGACAAATGATTATTATCTCTGAACAGAATGTGATTGGCATCTGAGCAACGCCGTGCAGGTACCACGCACGAATCTCTGGGGATGACTAAAGCGGTTTGGGTCAGGCCGCTTTGGCTCTGCTTGTCATCACTGATGCCAGAAATGCCGCTATCACCGGCACCAGCGACCCCCACAGTACGGCATTCCAGCCAAAAAGATTCAGTAATGCGCCGGAGGAGAAGGACCCGACGATCATGACGCCAAAGACGATGAAATCGTTAAACGACTGCACCTGCGTTTTTTCCTCCGGGCGGTGATAGTCGATGATTTTCGCCGACGCGCCGGTAAAACCAAAGTTCCAGCCAATGCCCAGTAAAATCAGTGAAAGCCAGTAATGCATGACGTCTGTTCCGGCCAACCCTGCCATGACTGACAACCCGGTGATAAATAAACCCGCTGCGCCAATACGTCTGGCACCGAAGTGGTGGATCAGTTTGCCGGTAAAAAAGCCTGGCGCGTACATGGCAATCACATGCCATTGGATACCCAGATTCGAAGCGTGTTGGGAAATGCCGTGCATGTGCATGGAAAGCGGCGCTGCCGTCATCAGAAAATTCATTACCATATAAGAAACGGCACCGCTAAATACCGTGCGGGAAAAACCGGGCTGACGAACAATCTCACGCAGAGGGCGGCCACCGGCTTGGGTTTGCGCTACCGGTTCGGCTGAGGTGACGCCAAGCAGCACCAGTGCGGATACGGCAGCAACCAGCGCCTGTGCGATGAAGGTGATGGCAAAGGTATGAGGAGGCCAGAAATTCATTGTGCTGGTAACCAGCATCGGGCCGATAACACCAGCCAGCACACCGCCGCCCATGACCAGAGAAAGGGCACGCGAGCGCCGCTCTTTCGCCACGCCATCTGTCGCTGCAAAACGAAACGAGAGCGCTACCGCGGCATAGGCTCCGCCCATAAATGCAGCCAGACAAAACAGCAAAAAAGAGCCAATGACGACAGCCAACGCGGCAGTCAGCCCCGTGGCGATGCCTGCTCCTGTCCCTGCCATAAACACGGCTTTTCGACCCTGCTTTTTAGCCAGCGCACCGAACGGCAAAATGCACGCCGCCATCCCCAAAACAAACACCGTTATCGGCAGTGTAGCCAGCGTGCTGTCAGGGGCAATGGCATTGCCGACAATCGCACCCGTCGTATAAAACACAACTGAGTTGGCACCCGCCAGCGCCTGAGCGGTGGCAAGGCGGAGAATATTGCTATTTTGCTGGCTGACGGATAACGCTATCTCAGTATTCATCAATGATTTTTCTCTTGGTTATTGGTGCCTGGCACTCTATGTTACCGCAATGATCGTTATTGCCATGATCATTGCACTCTTGCCCGTGCACTTGCCCGCCTGTTTCTGGAGAAAACCGCATCGATGAATTATCTCAAAGTATTGGGTTTCGTTTTTATCGCCATTGTGGTGTTGTCGTTTGGGCGCAGTCTGGCACAAGTTTCATGGAGCGAAGAGAAGGCGCGTTTCTCCAGCCAAGGGGTTTGGACTGCACGGCGTGATTCTGCCGGTATCGCGCCGGATCCTGTGGCGTTGAGCCGTGTTGCCATCGTACAGGTCTATGCCGCACCCACTTACGGCTGGCGCGGCCTGGTGGCGGTTCACCCCTGGATCATCGTTAAAAAAGCCGGTGAAACCCGTTACCAGCGTTATGAAGTGATCGGCTGGGGTGGCGATGATGTCGTACGTCGTAACGATTCCGTGCCTGACGGGTTTTGGTTCGGTTCAATGCCGCGGCTACTGGTTGAACATCGTGGGGTGGGAGCCGCCGCGATGATCCCGAAAATAGAAGCGGCAATTAGCAGCTACCCCTGGCCGCATACTTATCACGCCTGGCCCGGCCCGAATAGCAATACCTTCATGGCGCATATCGGCCGCGAAGTCCCCGAACTGAAACTGGATCTGCCAGCCAATGCCATCGGTAAGGATTTCCGCGCGTTGACACACCCGGTTGGATTACCGCCGTCGGGAAGGGGGGTACAGGTATCGTTACTGGGTATATTGGGTCTGACGGTAGGTGCGGAGGAGGGCATTGAAATCAATATATTAAGTGCCAATCTGGGCGTGGATTTCAACCCGCCAGCCTTGCGCTTGCCGTTTATCGGCCGCCTGGGGTACGACAAAGCGACAACGTATGAACGGTGAACGCTGACGCCGCCACATCTGCGCAGGTTACTGTTCTCTGGCAACGGCGAAAGGGGCTGTGGCGGTGATGTCATGTCGGTAATGATTCAATAAAAAATCACTTTTAATGAATAAATAAGCGGTTGTTTCTAGATCTGGATCATCTTTTCTCGCTATTAACGCGATTATGTTGGTACTTCCGTGTCGTGCCGGATGCGAACGGGAGCGAAAAACCACAGAATTCAATCGCCAGAGGGAGGAAGTATGCTGGATCATTTGAGTATTCCGGTGTCTGATCTACGGCGTAGCCGTCAGTTTTATGAACAGGCGTTAAAGCCACTCGGTTATGAGCAGGTCAAAGACATGAAATTTGCCGTGAGCTTCGGCGTGTTGATGGGATACGGGGAGTCTTCCGATCCGGGTGGTGAATTTTGGATTTTTCAAGGTGAGCTGTCATCACCACCGACAACGCATTTTGCTTTCAGTGCCGAATCACGAGCCGAGGTCGATGCCTTTTTTGCCGCTGCGGTAGCGGCGGGCGGGGTGGATAATGGCCAGCCGGGCGTGCGTGCTCAATATCATCCTGATTATTATGCTGCTTTTGTGCGTGATCCGGATGGCTACAACATCGAAGCGGTCTATCACCATGCCGTGTGAAACGGCGGAGCAGCGCTGTACCCCACCGGTGGCTGTACCTTGCTGATGTAGCGATGTCCTCAGCAGGCAACGTAACCGATACGGTAGCGCTGTGTGCTGTCATTCGCCGTGGTGGCAGCCGCGGGCAACGGCAAAAAATCCATCTGCAACTGACGCCAGTGGCTGACATCCCATGCTGTCATCATCGCTTGCGTGTCGCCACTCAGCCAGTCCGCCAGGTGGCTATAAGGCGGAATCGGTGTGATGACTCGCTGGGCGATAGCCCCCGCTTTCACCTCGCTGGGTTGCGGTATTTTGCCCGCCAGCCAACAATCGATATGCGGCCAGCCAAAGTCTCGCGTCAGGGCGGCAAAACCGGGACTTTGCAGAAACGCCGCCATCCCCTGACTGTGTTTCCACACATAAAGCGGTGCGTACAGGTTGGCAACCGAAGGAATATCCGGATCGTGACGTTTTGCGTACAGATAGGCTTTAAACAGTAATCCGGCAAACCCGTCCAGCCTGGCACCATTCCTGGCAATGCGTTGTTCGATCGTTTCCATATCGTAGTCCGCTGGCAGGACAAAACTGTATTGCATGACGATCATCATGCCTCCTGTTGATACATGACGCCACGGCTGAAACTCCAGTCGTCCGGCGTAGTGAACTGGATAACGACCATCACATCATCGGGTGGCAGTGCGAGTTGCGTGTGCAGCAACTGCTGTAATCGCCGGTAAAAACCGCGTTTTTGCTCGCGGCTGCGTGGTTTGCCCGCCGTAATGTGAAAGAGCGTATAACGTTCGGAGCGCGTACCCGCCTGGTAATGCGATGCGTAATGCAACATCCCGGCGGGTCGTTCTTCGATAACCTGGAAGCGGTCATCGGCGGGAACGTCAAATTCTTCTACCAACGCCTGATGAAACAGGTCGGCAATCTGGTGCAGTTCATGCGTAGGACGCCCGGCCTGAACGATAATGCGGGTAAACGGCATGTTTTATCCCTCCTGTGACAGGCATTCCAGCGCCGAGACAGCGGCAGGCCAGCCTGCATAAAACGCCAGATGCGTGATGGCTTCCACCAGTTCATCATGTTGCAAGCCATTGCGGCTGGCGAAGTCAAGGTGCCAGGACAACTGGTTCGGGCGGTTCAACGCTATCAGTGCAGCAACGGTAATCAGGCTGCGGTCGCGTGCAGAAAGGTTCGGTCGTTGCCAGATATCGTCAAACAAGACATCGTTGCTGAGTTGTGCCAGTTTCGGGGCGACATGTTGCAGTGTTTCGCGGGTAAGTGGTTGTGACATAGCATTCTCCTGTGGTGTTCATGGCGATGAAGGGATTGTGTCTTTGTGCTATGGTTTTTAAAATCGAAATATTTGGCATTGATCGTCCTGAAAAACGGGATTAAAAACATGAGAAGACTCGTCACGTTGGATCTGGATGCTCTGCGCAGTTTTGTCGTCGGGGTGGAGTTAGGCAGCTTTGCGCTGGCCGCGCAGCAGCTTAGCCGTTCAACATCCGCGGTCAGCGCGCATCTGAAAAAGCTGGAGCAGCAATGTGATGCCACCCTGCTGCGTAAGGATGGGCGTCACCTGAAGCTCACAGATAGCGGCGAGATTTTGTTGAATTACGCCCATCGCATTCTGGCGGTCAATGACGAGGCCATGCATGCCGTGCGCGGAGCGCGTGTTGAAGGGGAAGTGCGGTTCGGTATGCAGGAAGATTTTGGTGAAAGTCTGATGCCGGATGTGCTCGGCCGTTTCGCCCGCGCTTATCCGGGAGTGCAGATCAGCGCCCGTATTGCCCGCAACCGTGAGCTGTGTGAGGCGATAAGCCAGCAACAGCTCGATTTGGCGTTAAGCTGGCTTGATGAGGAGAGTATGCCAGGTATTGCCGCACTGGCGCATCTGCCGATGCGCTGGATTCGTCATCCATCGTTTGAGATAGCCGACTATCTGGAGACTGGACGGCCGCTGCCACTGGTGATGTTTGAAGCGCCATGCCTGATGCGCCGACGGGGAACCGACGCACTGGATAAGGCCGGTATCCCCTGGCGGGTGGTGTTTGTCAGCCGCAGTCTTAGCGGCATCTGGGCGGCGGTTAATGCGGGACTGGGCGTTACGGTACGCTCTGCGATAGGCATGCCGTCGTCTCTCACGGCGGTGACCCATAACCGATTGCCGCCATTGCCCGAAATAGGCGTTGCCCTGTTGCAGGCACCCGCCAGCCTGCCTGATGCCACGGCGCGTTTGAAACAATTGCTCGAGGAAGAGCTATCGCACCAGTTGCCTCAGGTATTATCCGTATGAATCACAAAGCCGTTGCCATCCGGCTGAATCTCCGGTTTTAGCGTCAGCGCCGGGATGGTGTAGTCCCCGGCGTTTTGCCGCCGAAAACGAATGGGTGCGTCATGCCACAGGGTGTCGAGACGCTGCTTCAACGCATCGCAGGTGTGTTGGTAGCGGGCTTCATCCATACGGCTGGTGTGGTAGACCACAAAGGGTGGCATCACCTCAAAACCGGGGTAGTACAATATGCCGTGCTGGATGGGAAACAGCACATCATCAATAGGCCCGTTGATGCCGCGAGGTCCATAGTGTGATTCCCACCCTCCGGTGGTGACCAGCAACATGGCGCGTTTGCCTGCCATCATCCCTTCGCCATAGCGATCTCCCCAATGTGTCTGCGAGTGTTCCCCGACACCGTAGGCAAAACCATAGGCGTATACCCGGTCTATCCAGCCTTTCATAATCGCGGGCATGGTGAACCACCACAGTGGAAATTGCAGGATGACGGTGTCGGCCCAACGTAATTTATCCTGCTCGGCGGCGATATCCGGCGACTGTGTTCCTTGTGAGAAAGCGCGCTGCGAATCCAGCGATGGATGGAAAGGCGCATTAGTGTGGGGATCGGTGTTGTCATCGGCGTCCAGCGTCGTTTTCCAGCGCATGGCATACAGGTCGGACACCTGAACCTGATGCCCGGTGTTTTCCAGATGGCTAACGATGACATTTTTCAGTGAACCGTTGAGTGAACGGGGCTCCGGATGAGCATAAACCAGTAATACTTTCATTATTGAGTCTCCTTTATTGGCGCAAGCACAGCATAGGAGGCGGTCTGATATAGTTAAAATGAATGTTAACTATATTGGGTATAGCCATGAATAATATCAGACGGTTGGATCTGAACCTGCTGCTGACGCTGGATGCACTGTTGGAAGAACACAATGTCACCCGTGCAGCGCGACGACTTAACCTGTCCCAACCGTCGGTGAGCGTACAACTGGCGCGATTGCGAGCTATTTTTGATGATCCGTTACTGTTGCCCGGTGCCAGAGGAATGACACCCACCGCCAGAGCGGATGCATTACGGGAGCCATTGCGGCTGGCGCTGGAGTCTCTTGAGCAGGCTATTGCGCCTTCCGCGCCGTTTAATCCGAAGACTGCCGAAAATACCTGGCGGATATCGGCGTTCGATTATGGTGAGTCGACGATTCTGCTGCCGGTCATGAACCAACTGCGTCAGGACGCACCGCATACCCGGCTGGCGATTCTGGAGACACCGCCGTCCGCCATGTTGCAGCGAATGGAACAAGGCGATATCGACCTGGCGTTGCATACCAGTGACATGGCGCACCCGGCGATGCGCAGGCGTGTGCTCTTTCGTGAACACTATGTATTGGCTGGCAGGGTTGGGCACCCGCATCTATGTGACCCATTAACGCTGGAACAGTTCAGTCAGTTAGAGCATGTGATAGTGTCGCCGGATGGCGGTGGTTTTCACGGTACAACCGATGTCGCACTGATGGAGAGAGGGTTAACACGAAAAGTGGTGCTATCAGTGCCGCATTTTCTGTTCATGATGTCCGTACTGACCACTACCGACCTTGTAGCTATGCTGCCATCCCGGTTGCTACGCGGTCAGACCGGTCTACAGGTTGCGACAGCACCCATCGAGCTTCCGGGATTTGAGATGGCGATGTACTGGCATGAACGCTGGCATCGCGATCAGGCACATCAATGGCTGAGGGGATTGATCGCCCAGGCGGCGTTATGAATACCTGTTCAGGTACAAAGTGGTGATGTAAGTGGAGCGGTTTTAGCTCCACGCACTCTTTGCAGTTTACGGGGGTTGATCTCTTACCTTTGTTCGGATCTCTGATTTAGCCTGGTGCTGGTATTGGGTGGAGATCATTTATGGTGTCAGTCAGCCCATTTCCCGGCAATAAACATGGGCTGGCTAAAGCGTAGCGATATTAGGTGAAACTATTTAGGGTTTTCCCGCCATTGACAGGTCATCATTCTAATAATTCACTTCCTGTAACTGGAATTAGTTTAGATATAAGTGATGGATAGAGGGGAATGCCGTAGGAATATTCTAATTATTGATCTCACCCTGCCTGATTAATTGGTGGTGAACAGTGATGGTCTATTGTAAATTTAATTCGCTAGTTGTAATTGAATTGGTTAAATAAACTTCCTTTAAGTGAGTCTTATTTTTAATATAGTCTCTATTATAATTGTGATCGTTGTAATTAGTAGCTTGTTTCTGTAAATAACTCTTGTTGACACCTGTGATTCTGTAAATTATTATTTTTTGAAATTCTTTAATTTGTAGTGTTTTGCTATTCTGTTTTTTCGTTATTTTACTCAAGGGTTTCTTGAGAAGAGAAATGTAGCTGTTTTTTTAAAGGGGAATGATAACGGGTTGTATGATACGGAAAGTGAGCATCTGCGGTGTTAGGGGTAAATTTTGCCGGTATCAATACGACTGATGTGAGGTGGATGAAAGGAATTTCATTTGAAAAGTTTTTATGATAGTAAAAATATCCAGTTCTGGAATGAGCTGGCACGCATTCATTCTGGCCAATCAGATTATGATGTTAATAATTATGACCCGTGCCGATATCAACTTAAAGATATTGAGTTATCTGAACTAGGTGACCTGCGAGGTAAAAGAGTACTGCATTTACAATGCCATATTGGGCTGGATAGCTTTGCTCTTGAGATAATGGGTGCAGAGGTCAGTGCGATTGATTACTCTTCTGACGCTATTGATACCGCTAATTCGATAAAGAATAAATTTGGTCTTAATACCCAATTTTACTGTGCCAGTGTCTATGATATATCCACGTTAGCGCTCGGTGAGTTCGATATTATCTTTACCTCCTACGGCGTTTTGGTCTGGCTCCAGCATCTGGATTTGTGGGCGAGTACTATTGCTTCTCATCTAAAACCTGGTGGCGAGTTATTGTTGATTGATGAGCATCCGATTGCGAAAATGTTCAGTAACCCCCTCCAGGATAATTCACCATTTGATGGTAGTACATTATTCAATGCTACCCGAACGGATGCACCTGTAAAAGCGAATTATAAATATTCGTATGCCAATGAATATCATCAGATAGAAAATCAGGAGCAATATGTCTGGTTTCATAGTCTGTCTGAAATTATTACCAGCCTGACTAACAAAGGGTTGTGTATTACAGCCTTTCAGGAATTTGATAAGAGCTTTTATAAAGCATTCTCACAATTATCACTGCATGAAGATGGTTGGTGGCGTTTCAGTAATGGTTTTTCATCAATTCCACTGACGTTTTTTCTACGGGCAAGAAAATTTTAGAAAAAAGGATGGTTATGCAAGAGTTAATTTTAGCAGTTAATCTCCCGATACTGGCCGACGGAACCGTAACCTACGATGGCAATGTAGTACTGGCTACCCGAGATAAAGTGATAACCGCAATCGCAGAAGAACGGGTTTCCAGAAAAAAATACGATGGTCATGTCACTTGTGCGGTGAGGGAAATACTGCAGCGTAATAAACTGACATTGAGTGATATTTCCGCTGTCTCGGTGGTGAGTTTTGGACAGCCAATGAATGGCAAGGCTGGGCTTGATGGCAAACTTAAACAAGAGATTGATTCCCTGTTTCCCGGAGTGGAGCGCATTCATGCTGTGACGTCGCATCATTCAGCTCATGCGTTAAGTGCGGTTAGCCAGACTGATATTCAGCGTGCCCTGGTCGTTGTTGCCGATCACACCGGAAATATTATTGGTGAACGAGTGGACGCTGATGTGCTGGAAAATAATGCGGCGGAGCAGGTCAGTTATTATCTGTACGAAAATAATGATCTGATACTTCTCGCCCAGGATAATACACAGCCTTGTGATCAGGGATATGGCCGGTTTTATGGCGATATTACCTGCTATTTGGGCTTTGATAGTTATCGTGAGTCAGGCAAAACCATGGGGTTGGCCTCTTTCGGTAATCCAACGATTTTTGCAGACTATTCGCCGTTTATTGAAACACCGCAGGGTGAAGTCTCTGCTCTGAGAGATGAGCCTTATTCTGATGATTGCACTAAGGATCTTAAGCGTTGGTTTAAAAAGCAAGGGCGTGATATTCCAGAACGTCGCCGCAAAGGGGACGTGATTCGTCCGTTTGATATGCATTTGGCTGCCTGGGCTCAGGATCAACTACAAAAATCAATCATTCGTCGAGCGAAAGCACTGCTTGAGCAACATCATATCGATGCGTTGTGTGTGGCGGGCGGCGTGGCCATGAATTCGGTGATGAATCGAAAATTGGAAGAAGAATTAGGAATTACAGTATATGTGCCGCCGTCTCCGGGAGATGCCGGGTTGGCGTTAGGTGCCGCCGCGGAGTACTTCTGGAAAAAAGATCATCGGGTGCCTAAGTTTGACAGTTCTGCTTATCTGGGGCCGGTTTATACTGAAGAGGACATTACAGGCAGCTTACGTGCCTGTGAGAATGAATTCAGTATTCAGCGTGTCAGCCAGCCAGAGCAATTAGCCGCCCGCTTTATTGCCGAAGGGAAAATTATCGGTTGGTTCCAGGATCGCAGCGAGTTCGGGCCTCGTGCGCTTGGAAACCGTAGTATTCTCGCTTCACCAACCAATAGCTGGACAAAAGAAATCCTCAATAGCCAAATAAAACTGCGTGAATGGTTCCGCCCTTATGCCCCCGTGGTATTGGAGGAGGCTGCTGATAAGTATTTTGATATGCTATCGCCTGTTCCTTATATGATGAAGGTGGCTCCGGTGAAAACGCAGGCTAAAGTGGATATGCCTGCCTGTATTCATGTCGATGGCACAGCCAGATTACAAACCGTTTCTGTTGCGTCGAATAAAAAATTCTACCAGTTGATTAAGACACTGGAGAGCCTGACCGGCATACCGGTAGTACTCAATACCAGTTTTAATCTCGCGGGAATGCCTATTGTTGAATCACCGGATGATGCAATTGAGTGTTTCAGGAGCGCCATCGGTATGGATGCTCTGTTTATCGGTAGTTATTTGCTGGAAAAGAAACAGAGCCTTTAACGCAAGGAGGTAAGCGATGACGATGTTGACGAATAATAAAGTTGTCAATTTGTTGCTGATCGGATTTGGTCCTCATGCCAAGAGAATTTATTACCCTTTGCTTGAAATATCCTGTGAGGACCCAACATTAAATCTATGTGCTGCAGTGGATTTTATTTCGGCCAGGCCAGGGATAGAGGCTTATCTTGCAGGAAAACAATTACGGCCTGAAGTTATTTACTTTAATGATAGTGATAATAGTCAGGCTGAATTGAGCGCCGATGTCATAAAGAAACTCAATGATGTGGTGGACAGGTATGCAATCAATGGTGTGATTATCGCCACCGAGCCGCTTGCCCATATGGCTTATGCTCGCTGGGCATTGGCATCAGGTTTGTCTATTTTAATGGATAAACCGATTTCATCTTATGAAGGTATTTCAACCTCAATTGAGAAATCGATACAGATTGCGGAAGATTATTACGCGCTAAATACGCTGTATCAAAAAAAGCGGCGTGATAATCCTCGTCAGGTGTTTTCGCTTATGGCCCAACGACGTTATCAGACGTCGTTTAATCTGATTAAACGATATATTGCCGAGTGCTTTGCTCAAACCCATTGCCCGGTCACTAATGTGCAAACCTTCCACTCAGACGGCCAGTGGCGTATGCCGACAGAAATAGTAGAACAGCATTATCACCCTTACCATCAGGGATACGGGAAATGCTCGCATAGTGGTTATCACTATTTCGATATTGTACCTTTTGTCCTCGAATCTGGTTTTGGCGAAGGCAAACAGTTCGATAATATTGATGTCTTTTCGATGGCGATTAGGCCAGATGATGTGCTTAGCCAATTGGCGCTTGATGACTATCGTGCTCTGTTTGGGCGACGCCGTTTCGACGAAGCTAACCATTATGATGAAAACCAGTTAGGGCTGTTGCTAGGAACATTTGGCGAAGTGGATTGCAGCAGTAATATCTGTTTTAAATGCGGTGATAGAACGCTGACAGCGGTATCGATTAACCTGTGTCATAATGGCTACTCGCAGAGAAATTGGGTAACGGCAGCAGGTAGAGACCTGTATAAAGGTAATGGCCGTGTTTCCCATGAATCGCATATATTTCAGCAAGGGCCATTCCAGTCGATCCATTTCCATTCCTATAAGTCGGATGCTTTACCTGACGAGACGTCAGAAGAAAGACATCGCATCGGTACGAAAGAGCATTTGGAAATCTATATTTTCCGCAATGATAAAATGCTTGGCGGGAAACATGTGGAAGTGTTCGATATTGACGACATTATTGCGATGGAAGGCGGACGAAAAGGATTGAGAGGGAAATCTAAAGCCAAAGCCTTCTATGAATTTATTGCGGGCATGCGGGGCGAGATTGCCGCGGGCGATATGGTATCTGATTTTAGTAAACATGAGGTGGGAGCGGCGCTGACATCGGCGATTTATCAGTCTATCAGCCATCGTTATCACCGGCTTAATCCATTGATTAATCGTTGTCTGAAAAGCCGGGAACCGGCTCTGCAGCCAGAGGCATTCATACTGTGATGAGGATTGGAAAAGAGCATATGGGGCGGGTAGCGGGCCTGTTTCCATTGGTGGTCGCGGCTCCGTTAGGGTTGGATATCTGCCTTCCCGGCGTACCGTCGATGTCCCATGAGCTAGGCAGTATGCCGGGGATGACACAATGGATCATCAGCGGGTTTGTGCTGTGTTTGAGCCTCAGTCAGCTTTTCTTTGGTCCGTTAGTCGACCGCTTGGGTGCACAGCGTGTCTTATTGGCCGGTTGCGTGGTTTACTCGCTAAGTACGCTGGGCGTATACCTGACCAGCACCATTTCAGAGGTTATCGCACTACGATTGGTGCAAGGGTGTGGGGCCGGAGCGATGGCCGTTGCCGCATCGGCCAGTGTGCCGCTGCGCTTTCAAGGGGCAGCCATCGGGAAAGTGTTCAGCCTGCTTAACGGTGTGATCAGTCTGGTACCGGTATTGGCACCGGTGATAGGGGGAATACTGATTGTGCATTACGGCTGGCGTTCCAGTTTCTATGCGTTAGGTTTCTTCGCCTTACTGTGCGGAATGTTGGTCTTATGGAAGCCGCTGCCAGCAGTATGCGCCAGCGTCTCCGAGGGGGCGCATTCTCCGGCTGCACCGTTGAACGTGTTTTCCGGGTATATCACCGTGTTCCGGCATCCTGAATTTCGGTTGGGGTGTTTTGCCGCCAGTTTTGGCTTCGCTACCCAACTGATTTTCTTTTCCAGTTCGCCTCGAGTATTGATAGAAACGCTGCATATCCCGGTAGATCAGTTTGGCTACTATTTTGCTGTTAATGCCCTGGCCATCACCACGGGTAGCCTGCTGACCGCCCGGTTGCTGGGCCGGGTGAAAGAAACGGCGATTTTGTATGGCGGTGCGGTGTTGATATTACTGGCAATGGCCGGTTTTATTCTGACGATGCAGGTATTGACGGTGTCAGTCTGGCCTTATCTGATTTCGGCTACGCTGGGGAGCCTGGGGTTTGCTGTACTGATTGCGACCGGAGCGTCGATAGCCTTGTCTGCGTTCAAGTCGCTTGCCGGGCAGGCTTCCGCTCTCATGGCTGCGATACAGATGTCGTTCTCTTCATTGGTTGCCTGGGCTGTCATGAACCATTGGCGTGACGATTGGTTGCCGATGATCGCCGCCTATTTTCTGTTGGCTGTCGCGTTGTTAGTGCAATTACAGGTTTATCGGCTGACCCGAGCCGGACGGCATCAACCCAAGCTTGCGGTGTTTGAAAAGTCTTCACCGAATTCTGACTGATCGCTACAGACGTTATCGTCGTTATAGAAATGGCATAGGGACGTACTACATGGCTTGCCGTTTTGATGAGGTTATCGATTTTTCGCATTCCCATTTATTGAAATGGGAGCATCCGTCCCCCTATCTGCCGCACTCCACCTCACTGGCACCGTTGCCGTTGTGGATTGCAGACATGGATTTTACATGTCCTGATGAAGTGCGGCAGGCATTGCATGATGCTATTAATAAAGGGGTTTTTGGCTACACACGCGCCAGTGACACGCTATTTGATGCAATTATTCAATGGCAGTCAGATCATCATGGCTGGAAAATCCAGGAAGACTGGATTATGCAAAGCCCTGGTGTGGTGAATAGCCTGAGCATGATTGTGCAGACATTCACTCAGCCGGGGGATGGGGTATTAATTCAACCGCCGGTTTATGGGCCGTTTTATCACAGTGTGACAATGAACGATCGCCAGGTGGTGACGGCACCGCTTACTGAAATTGCATCAGGGTATGCGTTCGATCCTGACGCATTTGAACAGGCGATTACGCCGACGACGCGGCTATTTTTTCTCTGTAATCCGCATAATCCGACCGGGCATGTCTGGCGTCGGGATGAATTACTGGCAATGGGCGATATTTGCCAGCGTCATGGTGTGATGGTGATTGCTGATGAAATTCACCAGGATTTGATTGTTAATCCAGCGGCACGGCATCAGCCATTTGCCAGTATTAACGATGAATTTGCCGACAACAGCATTACCTGCACTTCGCCGAGTAAAACCTTTAATCTGGCGGGATTGCAGACGTCAAATCTGTTTATTCCCAACAAGGCAATACGTGACGGGCTTAAACGCAGTTATGCGCGTTGCTCGTTACATATACCGAATATGTTAGGGCTGGCGGCCTGTGAAGCGGCTTACCGGCATGGTGGGCCGTGGTTAGCCGCATTACTGGATTATTTACGCGCTAACCGGACGTTGTTGCAGGCGAGTCTCACTGCTGATGTCAGCGTTCGACTGTTTGATGCGGATGCGCTCTATCTTGGCTGGCTGGATTTTCGGTGCAGTGGTATTGCACCGGAGGATTTACAGCCAACGTTGCTCAAACAGGCTGGGGTGTGGCTGGATGATGGCGCGAAATTTGGCCCGGCCTACGCTGGGTTTGCCCGGATTAATTTTGCCTGTCGGCGTGAGCTGTTGCGTTCTGCGCTGGCAAGGATAACCGATACGTTCAGGGCGCAGTAAAGACTGGCATGTTACAGCCAGAACAACCTGTTGAAGAGGGGGCAATGTTGCCGACGGGCATCCTGCCATTGACCTTTTTGCTCAATACTCCCAATAATAGCGTTCGTTGACTCGGGGTGCCCCTTTATGAAAAGCGGGCTGAGAAATACCCGTATTACCTGAACTGGATAATGCCAGCGTAGGGAAGTCACGGTATCCCACCGGTACCGCCTTCTTTCACGCCGGTTGGGAGGTTTATGAACGCTCGACCTGTACTTTTCCCTGCCGCGTCCGTCGCGGATTCTCTCGATGCTTTCCGTTTGCGCGCACCGCTGGTGCATTGTCTCACCAATGAGGTGGTGCAAGGGTTTACCGCCAATGTGTTGCTGGCGTTAGGCGCTTCGCCCGCGATGGTAGTCGATGCCGGTGAAGCGGCGCAGTTTAGTGCGTTGGCCGATGGGTTACTGATTAATCTGGGGACGCTTGAGGCTGACCGTGCGCAGGCGATGCGCGCCGCGGTAACCAGCGCCATCAACGTCGGTACACCGTGGGTGCTGGACCCGGTCGCGGTCGGTGGCCTGCGTTTTCGCACTGAATTTGCCGTTGAATTACTGGCGATGAAGCCAACGGCTATCCGCGGTAATGCCTCCGAAGTAATGGCGCTGGCGGGCGAACAGTCCGCAGGACGTGGCGTGGACAGCGGCAATGATGTGCTGGCCGCCTTGCCTTGCGCTATAGCACTGGCACAGCGCTGGGCCACCTGCGTGGTGGTCACCGGCGAGGTGGACTACGTGACTGACGGCGATCGGGTGCTGGCGATACCCGGCGGCGACCCGCTGATGACCCGGGTGGTTGGCACCGGGTGTGCGCTGTCGGCGGTGGTCGCGGGTTTCTGTGCGCTGGAAGGTGACCGCCTCGGTCATGTGGCCGCTGCCTGTGCGGTGATGTCTCATTGCGGGCAACTGGCGGCGGCGCAGGCTCGGGGGCCGGGGAGTTTTATTCCCGCGTTTCTGGATGCGCTCTATACCCTGAAGCGGGAGGCGCTGGTATGAAATGTATCAACGCGCTGACGATCGCCGGTACTGACCCGAGCGGTGGTGCCGGTATTCAGGCTGACCTGAAAACCTTCTCGGCACTGGGGGCGTATGGCACCAGTGTGATTACTGCACTGGTGGCACAAAATACCCGTGGTGTGCAGTCGGTTTACCGCATTGAACCGACGTTTGTCGCAGCCCAACTGGATTCTGTGCTGAGCGATGTCCGCATTGACAGCGCGAAAATCGGCATGCTGGCACAGACGGATATTGTGGAAACGGTGGCAGACCGGCTGTTACGTTACCCGGTGCCCTATGTGGTGCTGGATACGGTGATGCTGGCCAAAAGCGGTGATCCGCTACTGGCGGCGGAGGCGGTGGAAGCGGTGCGTCAGTTGCTGTTGCCGCGGGTATCGTTGATCACGCCTAACCTGCCTGAAGCGGCGGCGTTGCTACAGTGCGCGCCTGCCGACGATGAACACGGGATGCGCCAGCAAGGCGAAGCGCTATTGGCGATGGGGTGTCAGGCGGTGCTGATGAAAGGCGGGCACCTGAGTGACCAGGAAAGTCCGGACTGGTTGTTCATGCCACATGCCGAACCCGTTCGGTTAAGTACGCCGCGCGTGCACACCCGGCATACGCACGGCACCGGTTGTACGCTGTCGGCGGCGCTGGCAGCGTTACGACCGCGTCATGATAACTGGTTCGACACTCTGTCTGCTGCGCGGGCCTACCTGCAAGGCGCACTGGAACAGGCCGACTCGCTGGAAGTCGGCCACGGCATCGGTCCGGTGCACCATTTTCACCGCTGGTGGTGACGATGGCTGCCTGATCAAAGCGATAAGAAAATCAGATAAGTAGTAAAAAATATTGCATAGACAGTTCGCTGATGACCCGGTAATTTTGTGATCTCCGTCAGGTTATTGCCAGATGGCGACACTGACGTCCCCCAGGTCTTCAGGGGCTGTTTTTTTTGGGGCGTATTTTCTCTGAATCTAGCGTTGAGGAGAGGCTTATGGCGGGGTCTGCGCGTGCGATCATGATTGCCAGAGGATTACAGACGATACTCAATTTCGGCCTGCTGGTGCTGGCGGCGATTCTGGTGGTTTTCCTGGCTAAGGAAACCTGGCATTTGGCGACGGTACTGCTGGTCAGCAATGAAAAAGAGTCGTCGTATATGCTGATCGAAAGCCTGGTGATTTATTTCCTCTACTTTGAGTTTCTGGCGTTGATCGTGAAGTATTTTCTCTCCGGCTATCACTTCCCGCTGCGCTATTTCATCTACATTGGTATCACCGCGATTGTACGGCTGATTATTGTCGACCATAAAAATCCGGCGGATACCTTCACTTATGCCGGGGCGATCCTGATTTTGGTGATTACGCTCTATCTGGTGAATAGTCCACGCCTCAAGCGTGAATAGCGCGCAAAGAAAAAGCCAGCTCAAGGGAGATTGAGCTGGCCAAGGAGGTGGTTCCTAGTAGCATTACTACGCTTATTTTTCGTTTTGTATTTTCTCAGCGCTGCAATAATAACCAGTCACCAGTGCCATTGATGTGATCTGATTCTAAAAAATGTCACAATTGGCGCGATTGTGTCACTTTTTTGCTATTTTGCATGCGGGTTACGGGTGGTTGTCCCCGACAGGTTGCGCAGCAGTAACGCGTATTCCAGGTCGATAT
Source organism: Dickeya ananatis (assembly GCF_019464615.1). NCBI lineage: Bacteria > Pseudomonadati > Pseudomonadota > Gammaproteobacteria > Enterobacterales > Pectobacteriaceae > Dickeya > Dickeya ananatis. Next base: position 858,878 of record NZ_CP040816.1, read on the forward strand.
CGTCCGGCACTGGCAGATACACGGTGTGGCCGTCACCCGGTGCCACCTCGACAGCCTGACCTTTTTTATTGAGCAGGGTATCAATAGTGAACTGGACGTTGCCGCCCGGCGTCATCATCTCTACGCTGTCGCCACGAGAGAATTTGTTCTTGACCGCCACTTCCGCCAGACCGTCGCGTCGCTCGCCGGTGAACTCCCCGACAAACTGCTGCTGGTCAGATACCGAGTAACCGTAGTCGTAATTCTGGTAATCCTCATGAACGTGGCGGCGCAGGAAGCCTTCGGTGTAACCACGGTGCGCGAGGCCTTCCAGCGTTTGCAGCAACGTTGGGTCAAACGGCTTACCGGCGACAGCATCGTCGATAGCGCGGCGGTACACCTGTGCGGTACGGGCACAGTAATAGAACGACTTGGTGCGGCCTTCGATTTTCAGCGAGGCGACTTGCATGTTGGTCAGGCGTTCTACGTGCTGAATGGCGCGCAGGTCGCGTGAGTTCATGATGTAGGTGCCGTGCTCGTCTTCAAACGCGCTCATGTATTCGCCCGGTCGCTGTTTTTCTTCCAGCATGAAGACTTTATCGGTCGGTGCACCGATGCCTAGCGTGGGTTGCGGCTGAGCGCTGTCTATCTGGGTGACCGCAATCGGCTCGTGGATATGTACGATGTTGCCCACCGCGTCTTCTTTACCTTCCTGCACGTTGTATTCCCAGCGGCAGGCATTGGTACAGGTGCCCTGATTCGGGTCGCGCTTATTGATGTAGCCAGACAGCAGGCAGCGGCCGGAATAGGCCATACAGAGTGCGCCGTGAACGAACACTTCCAGCTCCATCTCCGGCACCTGGTGGCGGATTTCCTCAATCTCTTCCAGCGACAGTTCGCGTGACAAAATCACCCGGCTCAACCCCATCTGCTGCCAGAACTTCACCGTCGCCCAGTTGACCGCGTTGGCCTGTACCGACAGATGAATCGGCATCTGGGGGAAATTTTCCCGTACCAGCATGATCAACCCTGGATCAGACATGATCAACGCATCCGGGTTCATGTCGACCACCGGTTGCAGGTCACGCAAGAAGGTTTTCAGTTTGGCGTTATGTGGCGCAATGTTAACCACCACATAAAACTTCTTACCCAGCGCATGGGCTTCATTGATGGCTTGCGCCAGCGTCTGGTGGTTGAATTCGTTATTGCGCACACGCAGGCTGTAGCGAGGCTGGCCGGCATAAATTGCATCAGCGCCATAAGCAAAGGCGTAACGCATATTTTTCAGCGTACCGGCCGGAGAGAGTAATTCCGGTTTAAACATGGTGGTTTCTCAAGTCTGATCACAGGTCAGGCTGTTCCCGGGCGGGAACAGTAAAGGCGGCAGATTCTAACGCCAACGGCGGGAAAAATCAGTAGTCGGCTTACAGAAAGTGCGTCTATTGAGCTGTTGCTCTACTGATGGGCATGATGCTTCACGGCCAGCGTTTCCTGGCCGTGAATGAAGATTAGAGGGAGCGAATACCGGCTGAGGGGCCAATCAACTCACGCTGGTGCGGGCGTTCGAAGTCCACGTGCGGCCCTTTTGCAATAATACCGGTCGGGTTGAGCCAGCGAATGCTGTAGTAACCGGCTTTGATGTCGTCCAGCCTGACGGTGTCTTTGACGCCCGGCCATTGATACAGCTCGCGCAGATAGCCTGAAAGGTGCGGGTAATCCTCCAGCCGACGGATGTTGCACTTGAAGGCACCGTGGTAAGCCGCATCAAAACGCACCAGCGTCACAAACAGCCGCCAGTCCGCTTCGGTCAGGGTGTCGCCCACCAGATAGCGGTGATGCGCCAGGTGCGCTTCCACAGTATCCAGTGCTGCAAACAGGCTCGTTACCGCCTGATCGTAGTGTGCTTGTGTTTTAGCAAAGCCAGTCTTATACACGCCGTTATTGATGTTGTCGTAAATCAGGCTGTTCCAGTGGTCGATTTCCGCCCGCAGATCCGTTGGGTAAAAATCGAGACGGTTACCGGTCAAATCGTTAAAGTCATGGTTAAGCAGGCGGATGATTTCCGACGACTCGTTATTGACGATACGGCCTTCTTTGCGGTCCCACAGTACGGGAACCGAGACTTTCCCGGTGTAATGCGCGTCACTGGCGGTGTAAAGCTGGTGCAGGTAGCGCACCGGCGCGACCTGTTCGCCAGCATCCTGCGGAGTACTAAACTCCCAACCCTGCTCGCCAATACAAGGGTCTGCAACCGACAAGGTAATCACATTGCCGAGATCTTTCAGGTTACGGTAAATCGTCGTGCGGGAGGCCCACGGGCAAAGATACGAGACAAATAACTGATATCGTCCCGCCTCCGGTACCAGCTCGGTGGCACGGAATCGGGTTTCCTGGCGATGGAAAGCCCCACCTTTGATTTCTTCGGCCGCTACATCGCTATCGACCCACTTGCCATTGACTAATCCCGACATGCTTACCCTCATTATCATCATTTTTGTATGTGATTATGCTAGCAGCCACGAGCCAATAGAAAATTGCAAATTTTTAACCGAGTCAGACAGTTTCTTTGACTGCGTACCGCCGGTGGGCGAAGGCGTCTATATTTCCTGACTGGCGGCGGCTTCCCAGCGGTAACCAATGCCATAAACCGTGCGAATGAACGAGGTTTCCCGGTCAAACATTTCCAGCTTACGGCGCAGATTCTTGATATGGCTGTCGATGGTACGGTCAGTTACCACCCGGTAATCGTCGTACAGGTGATCGAGTAACTGTTCGCGTGAAAAAACACGTCCCGGTTCGGCAGAGAGGGTTTTCAGCAGTCGGAATTCGGCGGGCGTCAGTTCCAGATGACGCCCGAGGTAACTGGCCTGATAACGATTCTGGTCAATCAGCAATGCGGGTAAGACATCATTCGGTAACGGTTCATGTTGCCAGCGACAGCGGCGCAACAGGGTTTTCACCCGGGCGACCACTTCACGCGGGCTGTAGGGCTTACAGATATAATCGTCGGCACCGATTTCCAGCCCCAGCAGCCGGTCAATTTCTTCGGTACGCGCGGTCACCATAATGATCGGCACATTGGAAAAACCGCGAATGGCACGGCAGAGTGTCAGGCCGTCGCGGCCCGGTAGCATCAGGTCTAACAGAATAAGCTGGCAGGGGTGTTCACGCACCCAGGGTTCGACGTCTTCTCCCTGTGTCAGCCAGTGGGTGCGGTAACCTGATGCCTGCAGGTAATCCACCAGTAACTGGGCCAGTTTGGGCTCATCTTCAACGATCAGCACTGGCAGGTTTTCATCACCCACCGTTGCAGAAGAGGATGCGGTCATGTCGGTTCCTGTATCAGGATAGGTGCAACGGAAGCTCGACAGTGATTTGTACGCCGCCGAGCGCTGAATGCTCAGCATACAGGCGTCCATCGTGCGCCTCAACGATATTGGCGCAAATGGCCAACCCCAGCCCGGAGCCACCGCTGGCACGGTTGCGTGAACTTTCCGCACGGTAGAAACGCTCGAAGATCAACGCCAGTTGTTCGTCGCTGATACCGGGGGCACTGTCGCGCCAGTGAATAATCAGCCGCTGCGGACGGAGTTCGGTTTCGACTTCCAGTTGCCCGCCATCGTCCGTGTAACGCAGGCTATTTTCCATCAGGTTGTTGAACAACTGGTTCAGGCGGTCCGGGTCGCCAAACACCACCGCTTCGGGATGAAAGTGAGTGGTCAGTTGAATACCTTTGTGTTGAAAGCGCTCTCTGAACGCTGCCACCGACACCTGAAGCAGCATGCTGACGTTAATGGCCGATTTACGGTAAGCCAGCGCGCCCAGGTCGGATAACGACAATTGGTGAAGATCGTCGACCAGCTTGGTCAGCAGTGCAACTTCGGCCTGCAATGAGCCAAACGCCGCGGTATCGGGCCGCCGAACGCCATCCTGTAAGGCTTCCAGTTCACCACGCAACACCGCCAGTGGTGTGCGTAATTCATGGGAAATATCGGCCATAAACGCCCGGCGTGACTGCTCGTTTTTCTCCAGCGCCGAGGCCAACTGGTTAAAATCTTGCGCCAGCCTGTCCAGCTCGTCGCGCCCACTGGCGGTAACCCGGGTACTGAAATCGCCGCCGGCCAGTTGGTGAATGCCATTGACCAGCCGTTTGACTGGCGACAGCAATCCGCGAGACATCATCCAGGTCACCACGGCTGCCAACAGCGTGGTAAACGCGACGATCAGCCAACTGGTGCGTTGTTGCTGGCGATCGAAATTGATGTCGGCACTACGGGTCAGCCCTTCTACCGGGGCGGCGACCAGCCAGCCAACGATACGCTTTTTCGACATTAACGGCTGCCAGGTGCTGCCCGCGGGCATCGGGATCGGTGGGCCTATCAGGCGACGACGGTTCTCATCCGTGACCCAAAATCGGGTACGCCAGGCCTGCATGGCCTCGTCGTTATTCTGCTCCATCGCGCGCAGCATCGGGAAAATACCGCGTTCATTGTTGTGCAGAAAATCCCAATTGCCGTACTGCTGGTACTGATCTTCCAGCCAGCCACGAATCTGTACCACCCGTTGTTCATTACCACGGCGGATGTAGTCGATAAACCCTTTCTCAAAGCTGAGTCGGACACCGAAGTGCATGATGATCAGCACCAGCATACAGGTGGAAAAAATGGCCAGAAACAGTCTGGCGGTAATGCCGAATCTCATCATTCACCTCATGAGGGACGCGTCAGCGTCGCCTGCTGAACGGTATCGGGCGGCACCCGGTTGAAAATCAGCGCCGGGAATGCCATCACCGCCACCATGCACAGATAGGTATAAAGGAAGACGGTATGGGTTTGCGGCGTACCACTCACCAGATGCTGATTGGCGAAAATGCCGAGCAGCAGACCAGCGATAGTCACCCCCATACTGGTGGAGAGCTGCATCGACATCGACAGCAGGCTGTTGCCGCCGCTGGCCAGGTCGTCCGGCAGATCTTTGAGCGTCAGGGTATTCATGGTGGAAAAGCGGATGCCGTTGACCATACCGACCAACAGCAGCACTACCGGCGTCATCCAGTGCCAGTTCATCAGTGCGACCAGCGCGAACAGCAGCGTAGCCAGCGCCAGCGTCAAGGTCGAGGCGATCAGCACTACACGGTAGCCGAACCGGTTAACTATCAGCACTACGATCCGTTTCATGCCCATGTTGCCCAGCACCAGCGGGATCATCATCATCCCGGCGTGAAACGGTGTGTAACCCAGGCCAATTTGTAAAAATACCGGCGTCATAAACGGCAACATGCCGCTGCCGATACGCGCCAGCCAGCCGCCGAAGAGGCCGATGCTAAAGCTGCGGGTATCAAATAAACGCAGGTTGAACAGCGATTGCTCGTTGTCTCTGGCGTGCCACCAGTACCCCAGCAGCGCCAGAAAGCCGGTCAGCACCAGTGCGCTCAACGCTAAGGCGGACAACCCCAGGCTTTTCTGGCCGTCTAGCGCCAGTGTCAGGGTGCCCATTGCGATCACCAGACAAACAAAGCCGAGCAGGTCAAAGCGGCGCGGTGGCATGGTGAAATTAGGCATCAGCCACCAGGTGGCGAAAGCACCAACCAGACCTACCGGAATGTTGATCAGGAAAATCCAGTGCCAGCTGGCGTACTGGACGAGAAAACCGCCGAGTGTTGGCCCCATCAGCGGGCCTATTTGTCCTGGCAGGGTAACGAAGGTCATCGCCGCCATATATTGATCGCGTGGCACCAGCTTCATCACCGTCAGGCGTCCAATCGGCACCATCATGGCACCGCCGATACCCTGAATCACGCGGGAAAACAGTAACTCGTTGAGGGTGGTGGAGCGGGCGCAAAGCAGTGAGCCGAGGCTAAACAACATAATGGCGGAGAAGAAAATATTGCGAACGCCAATCCGGTCTGCCAGCCAGCCGCTGGCAGGCAGCAGCATCGCGACTGTCAAAACATAGGCGACGATCACGGCATGCATCCGTAGCGGGCTTTCATTCAGGCTGACCGCCATAGAAGGCAAGGCTGTGTTGACGATGGTGGTATCCAGCGCTTGCATAAAAAAGCCGAAGGCTACAATCCACAATTGCCAGCGAACGGAAGCGGGCTGATGGGTCATGCGTGGTATTACTCCCGGGAATATCCTGTCCCTTGCAGGCGCCGGGGAGAACCCCGGCGACGATTACAGATACGGCAATGGCGACTGAAGTGGCATCATGCCGACGGTTCAGTATGCGTAGCGGCGTCAGTGCGTTCACGACGGCGCCAGCGCAGGCTGTCAAAGAACAGGTACACCACCGGCGTGGTATACAGTGTCAGTAACTGGCTCATCACCAGCCCACCAACGATAGTGATACCCAGCGGCTGACGCAGCTCTGAGCCGTCACCGCTACTGAGCACCAACGGCAATGCGCCGAACAACGCCGCCATGGTGGTCATCATGATCGGGCGAAAACGCAGCATACAGGCGCGGAAAATCGCCTCATGCGCTGAGAGTTTCCCTTCCCGTTGCGCCACCAGCGCAAAGTCCACCATCATGATGGCGTTTTTCTTCACGATGCCTATCAACAGCAGAATGCCAATGAGTGCAATCAGACTGAACGGCTTATTGAACAACTCCAGCGCCAGTAACGCGCCGACCCCGGCGGAGGGCAGGGTAGAGAGAATGGTCAGCGGGTGGGCGACATTCTCATACAGAATCCCCAACACGATGTAGACCGTCACGATCGCCGCAATAATCAGCACAACCTGCGAATGCTGCGACTGCTGGAACGCCAGTGCGGTACCGGCGAACTGACCTCGAATAGTGGGTGGTACACCCAGTGAGGTCATGGTGCGTTCAATCGCGGTGGTTGCCTCTGACAAGCTGGCCCCTTCCGGCAGGTTGAACGAGATGGTCGCCGCCGCCGATAACCCCTGATGGTTAACCGCCAGCGGTGCGTTAGCCGGTTGCCAGTGAGCAAAGAACGACAACGGTATCGGCTTGCCGTCGTTGTTGATGATGAACATTTTCTCCAGCGAGGCAGGATCCTGGGTATAGGCCGGGTCAACCTCCATGACGACTTTATACTGGTTCATCGGCTGGTAAATGGTGGAGATCTGGCGCTGCCCAAAGGCGTCGTTCAGTAGCGTGTTGGCGCTGGAAACATTGATGCCCAGCCTTGCCATGGCATCACGATCATAGACCAGCCTCAGCTCCGCCCCTTTGTCCTGCTGGTCAGAACTGACATCCGCCAGTTGTGGCAACTTGCTCAGCGCATCACGGATCTTGGGCTCCCAGCTTCTCAGCACCGCCAGGTCATCCGATAACAGCGAGAACTGATAGCCCGCATTCGCTTCACGACCACCAATACGCACGTCCTGCACCGCCATCAGATACAGGTTGGCACCGGGCTCTTTTGCCAGTTTGGCGCGTAGCCGAGTGATGACCTGTTGCGCGTTGACGTCACGCTGGGCGAGCGGTTTCAGGCTGATGAACATCGAGCCGCTGTTGGTCCGCATCCCACCTGTGAAACCGGTGACGTTATCCACCGCCGGGTCGGCGCGCACGATGGTCATGAAATCCTGTAATTTGCGTTTCATCGCCTGGAAGGAGATGCTCTGGTCGGCCTGAATGAACCCCATCAGCCGCCCGGTATCCTGCTCCGGGAAGAAGGTTTTGGGGATGCTGATATAAAGCCAGACGCTCAGACCAATCGTCCCCAACAGCACCATCATGACCCAACGTGAGTGGTTCAGCACCCAGCGTAAACTGCGACCATAACCTTGCTGCAAGCCGAGCAGCAGGCGGTTGAAACCACGCGCACGCGGCTGGCTGCGCGCGGTGTGGGGGCGCAGCAATCGGGCGCACATCATCGGCGTTAAGGTGATGGAGACCAGTAATGAAATCAGTATTGCTACCGATAGTGTCACCGAGAACTCGCGGAACAGACGCCCGGGCAGGCCATCCATGAACAACAGCGGTATAAATACCGCGATCAGTGAGAAGCTCATCGAAACGACGGTAAAGCCGACTTCCCGTACCCCTTGCAGCGCGGCTTGCAACGGCTTCATACCGGCCTCAACATGGCGGGAAATGTTTTCCAGCACCACGATGGCGTCATCCACTACAAAACCGGTAGCCACGGTCAAGGCCATCAGCGACAGGTTGTTCAGACTAAAGCCGCACAGGTACATGGCGGAGAACGTGCCAATCAACGATACTGGTACCGCGATGGCCGGGATAAGCGTAGCGCGACCAGAGCGCAGGAACAGGAACACCACCAGAATCACCAGCGATACCGCGATAGTCAGCGATCGCTCCACGTCACGCAGTGAGGCACGAATAGTGGGCGAGCGGTCCTGCGCGATATTCAGGTTGATTGAGGCGGGCAACATGGCTTGCAATTCAGGCATGGCGGCGCGGATTGCATCAACGGTGGAGATGATGTTGGCATCCGGCGCGCGGCGAATTAACACCAACACCGCCGGTTTAGCGTTGGTCATCCCGGCGTTGAGGACGTTCTGCACCGAGTCTTTTACCGTCGCCACATCGCTCAGACGCACTGGCGCGCCATTGTTGTAGTGGATGATGAGCGATCGGTAAACGTTGGCGGTTTTCAGTTCGTCATTGGTTTGAATCTGGTAGTGAGTGCTGCCACTGTCCACACTACCAAGCGGCTGGCGCACGTTGGCCTGGGCGATAGACTGGCGAACGGTATCCAGCGACACGCCTTGATTGAACAGCGCTTGTGGATTAAGTTCTACCCGGACTGCAGGTAACGAGCTACCGCCGATGGTGACATCGCCAACCCCATCAATTTGTGAAACGCGCTGGGCCACCTGGGTCGAGGCATAGTCGTACAGCTGGCCCGGACCGTAGGTGTCCGACGTCAGCGTGATGATCATGATCGGCGCGTCAGACGGGTTGACCTTACGGTAATAGGGGCGGCTTGGCATATTGCTCGGCAGCAGGCTCTGGGCAGCGTTGATCGCCGCTTGTACATCACGGGCCGCGCCGTTAATGTCTCTATCCAACGCAAACTGCAGGATGATGCGGGTGTTACCCAGCGAACTCATCGAGGTCATTTCATTGACACCGGCAATACGGCCCAGCGAGCGCTCTAACGGCGTCGCCACCGACGACGCCATGGTTTCCGGTGATGCGCCGGGCATGGTGGCGGTGACCGAAATCACCGGGTAGTCCACCTGTGGCAACGGTGACACCGGCAGCAACTGATAGCCGAGCAGCCCGCACAGCGCTATCGCCAGCGCCAGCAATGTGGTGGCGACCGGCCGATGGATAAACAGCGCGAAGAACTTCACTGTGCTTCCCCTTCCTGCGGCTGGCGGCGGCGCAGGCGATGTGCCAGACGATCAAACAGCAGGTAGATAACGGGTGTCGTAAACAGCGTCAGCACCTGGCTCATCACCAGACCACCCACCATACAAATCCCCAACGGGCGGCGCAGTTCCGCACCGACGCCGGTACTGAACATCAGCGGAATGGCGCTGAGTAGCGCCGCCATGGTGGTCATCAGAATGGGGCGAAAACGCAGCAGACAGGCCTGATAAATCGCCTGATAGGGCGTCATCCTTTGTTCACGTTCGGCAGCCAGCGCAAAGTCGATCATCATGATGGCGTTCTTCTTCACGATACCGATCAGCAAAATGATACCGATGATGGCAATGATGTTCAGATCGCTGCCAGCGGCCATGAGTGCCAGTAACGCGCCAACGCCTGCGGTCGGTAGCGTAGACAGGATAGTGACCGGGTGGATAAAACTTTCATACAGCACACCCAATACGATATACATCGCCACCACCGCTGCCACCACTAGCCAGATAGTGCTGGTTAGCGCTGACTGGAATGCCAGCGTACTGCCCTGGAAGCGGGTGATGATGTCGCTGGGTAACTGCATGTTTTGCTGCGTTTGCTGAATGACTTTTACCGCATCACCCAACGCGTAGCCCGGCGCGACGTTAAAGGAAATGGTCGTTGAAGGGAACTGATCGATATGGTTGATGGATAACGGCCCCTTGCGCTCTTCCACGGTCGCAATACTGCTGAGCGGTACCACGCCGCCGCTGGTGTTGATAAGCCGGATATCATCCAACGACCCCAGCCCGTTGTTGTGGTCCTGATGCTGCTCGAGCACCACGCGATACTGGTTGGATTGCGTATAGATAGTGGAGATCAGTCGCTGGCCAAATGCGTTGTACAGGGCGCTGTCCACCTGGGACATGGTGATGCCAAGGCGGCTGGCACTATCCCGGTTAACCTTCACGTAGGCGACAGCACCGCCATCCTGCCAGTCACTGCTGACATCCTGCAATTGCGGCAGCTTCTGTAGCTCGGCGATCAGTTTTGGTACCCAGGTGCTGAGTTCATCCAGCGACATGGTTTGCAGGGTGAACTGATATTGGGTACGGCTGACTTGTGTATCGATGGTCAGGTCCTGTACCGGCTGCAGATAGAGCTGGACGCCCGGCAGTGCCGATGTGCGTTGCTGTAGCCGTGCAATCACGGCCTGGATACGGTCACTGCGTTCATCCAGCGGTTTGAGGTTGATCTGTAACCTGCCGCTGTTAAGCGATGGGTTAGTGCCATCCACGCCGATAAACGAGGTCACGCTTTCCACCGCCGGATCCTGCATGATAAGCGTGGTAGCCTGCTGCTGCTTGTCCACCATACCGGAGAAGGAGATAGTCTGTGACGCCTGCACCGTACCTTGAATAATGCCGTTATCCTGTATCGGGAAAAAGCCTTTGGGGATGACGATATACAGCAAGACCGTGAGCACCAGCGTACTCAGCGCGACGCCAAGGGTAATCCACGGATGACTCAAAACACGTGTTAATCCACGGCCATACCAGGCGATCACGGTGTCAAAAAAGCGCTCGCTGGCACGGGTAAAGCGGTTTTGTTGGCTCAATGAGTGGTGGCTTAACAAGCGGGCGCACATCATCGGTGTGAGCGTCAACGACACCACCGCAGAGATAAGGATCGACACCGCCAGTGTCACCGCGAACTCACGGAACAGGCGGCCGATGATATCCCCCATGAACAGCAACGGGATCAAAACAGCAATCAGCGAGAACGTCAGCGAGATGATGGTAAAGCCGATTTCCCCCGCGCCTTTCAACGCGGCCTGTAACGGTTTTTCGCCTTGCTCGATATAACGGGCGATGTTCTCGATAACAACGATGGCATCGTCAACCACGAAACCGGTGGCGATGGTGAGTGCCATCAACGTCAGGTTGTTGACAGAAAAACCGAGAAAATACATGGCGGCAAACGTACCCACCAGCGATAACGGTACGGCGATACTGGGAATCAGCGTCGCGACGGCGTTGCGCAGGAACAGGTAAATCACCATCACCACCAGCGCGATAGCCAGAATCAGTTCGAACTGCACATCATCGACCGAGGCTCGGATAGTGGTCGTGCGGTCAGTAAGCAGGGCGACATCCACCGATTTTGGCAGGCTGGCTTTCAGCGACGGCAGCAGACTGCGGATATGGTCAGCGGTGGCTATCACGTTCGCGCCGGGCTGACGCTGAATATTGAGCACAATAGCCTGATGTTGATTAGCCCAGGCGGCCAGGCGGGTATTTTCCGCCGCCTGTTCCACCGTAGCGACATCCTGCAACCGTACCGGTGCATCATTTTTCCAGGAGATGATCAACTGGCGATAGTCATCGAGTGAACGCATCTGGTCATTGGCGGAGAGCGTGACCGAACGCGCCGGGCCGTCAAAGCTGCCTTTTGGGGTGTTGACGTTAGCGGCGGTAATGGCCGTACGCACGCTTTCGCTGCTCAGGCCATAGGAGGCCAGCGCACCAGGATTGAGCTTAATGCGCACCGATGGTCGCTGCCCACCCGCTAGTGTCACCAGCCCGACGCCTTCCACCTGCGAGATTTTCTGCGCGATGCGCGTTTCAATCATGTCCTGCACCTGCGTCAGCGGCAAGGCAGTGGAGGTTACCGCCAGCGTCATGATCGGCGGGTCTGCCGGGTTCACCTTGCTGTAGGTGGGGGGAAAAGGCAGATCGGTAGGCAGCAGGTTGGTGGCAGCGTTAATCGCGGCCTGAACATCCTGTTCTGCCACATCCAGCGATAACGACAACTGGAACTGCAATGTGATCACTGATGAGCCGCCGGAGCTTTGGCTCGACATCTGCTTGAGGCCGGACATGCTGCCAAACTGATGCTCCAGCGGTGCGGTGACGGCTGAGGTCATCACATCCGGGCTGGCACCAGGGTAAAGCGTCACGACCTGAATCGTCGGGTAGTCCACTTCCGGTAGCGCGGAAACCGGTAACGCTCGATAGCCTACAATCCCGGCCAGCAGAATAGCGATCATCAACAGGGTGGTGGCTATCGGCCGGAGAATAAACAGGCGCGACGGCCCACCACCTGTATTTAGCGTGGCATCCTGTAACGGCGTCGTTTCCTGCATCAGGATTTCTCCGCTTTATGCTGAGATTTTTCATGCTGGGGCTTCTCGGCACCAGCAGTAGATTTGCTGTCTGCGGCTGCTGGTGCCAGCACTTCAACGCGAGCGCCTTCGGTCAGGCGGTCGATCCCGTCGGTCACCACTCGCTCGCCTGCATTCAGCCCGTTGGAAACCACCGTTTGCTGGCCGTATTGAATCCCCGTGGTGATGATGTGCTTGCTCACCTGATCTTTGTCGTTCAATACCCAAATGAAGTGCCCTTCGTTACCCATCTGAATCGCGGCTGAAGGGGCGATCACCACATTTTGCAGGGTATCGACTTTCATCTTGATGTTGACGAACTGATTAGGGAATAGCGCATCATCGGTGTTATCGAAGCGGGCTTTCAGTTTGATAGTGCCGGTGGTGGCGTCTATCTGGTTATCCATGCTCAGCAGCCGCCCCTGAGAGAGAATGCGCTGACTGCCCCGATCCCAGGCTTCCACCGGTACCGGTTGACCGGATTTCTGTGCTTTCAGTACGGTGGCGATATCGCTTTCCGGCACGGTGAATATCACATCGATCGGATGGGTTTGCGTTAATACCAACAGGTTGTCGGTACTGGTCACGTAGTTGCCGATATCAATCTGACGCAGGCCGACGCGGCCGCTGAACGGTGCGGTGATACGGCTGTAATCCAATTGCAATTGTGCACTGGCGACAGCGCCCTGATCAGATTTCACCGTCGCTTCGTATTGGCGCACCAGCGATTCCTGCGTATCCAGTTGCTGGCCGGACACCAAATTGGTTTTGGATAACTGCTGGTAACGGACTAAGTCCTGGCGGGCATTGACCAGAAGCGCCTGATCTTTGGCCAACTGCCCTTGTGCTTGTATCAGTGCTACCTGAAACGGACGCGGGTCTATCTCTGCCAGTAACTCGCCTTCCTTAACTTGCTGTCCTTCCTGAAAGTGGATAGCCATCAACTGGCCGCTGACGCGGCTGTGGACGGTGACGGTATTGGCGGCGGTGACCGTCCCCAAACCAGAGAGGTAATAGGGTACCGAGGAGGATGAGGAAAGTGCGGCCTGTACCGGCGGTGGTGCGGTAGAGCCCCGCCGTCCGCTGCCGCTACGGTTTTGTCCTTGTCCCTGAGGTGACGCGTGCTGTGCGGTTGTTGCCTCGTTGGCATAATCTGATTGTGAGGGGCGGAAATAACGCCAGGCGAAAAACGCCGCGGCAATGACAACAAGCAGTATCAAAAAACGAAATAAGCGTGCGGCGTTCATAGTTATGGACGGAACCTCCAATCAGCACAGGCTAAGATAAGCCCATGAAACACTGAATATAATAATACTAGTGTAAACAGCTAACGGAGGACAAAAATGGAGGAAATGTGGAAGATATGTCAGGGTTTGTAGAAAAAGATCCCCGGCGTCATTAACGCCGGGGAACGGTGCTGAGTATGTCAGCACGGTGTCACTATCAGGACAAACGCGTTACAGCACCAGCCCGGCGATAGCTGCAGAAAGCAGGCTGACCAGAGTAGAACCATAAACCAGTTTCAGGCCGAAGCGGGAAACCGTGTTGCCTTGTGCTTCGTTCAGCCCTTTGATAGCCCCTGCAACGATACCAATCGATGAGAAGTTGGCAAAAGACACCAGGAAGACAGACAGAATACCTACGCTGCGTGGCGACAATTGACCGGCTACTTTCTGCAATTCCATCATGGCGACGAATTCGTTGGATACCAGTTTGGTGGCCATGATACTGCCTACCTGCAGCGCTTCGGCTTTCGGAATGCCCATCACCCAGGCTAACGGGTAGAACACATAACCCAGAATTTCCTGGAAGCTCAGGCCAAACACCGCGCTGAACAGTGCGTTGATACCGGCGATCAGCGCGATGAAACCGATTAGCATCGCGGCGACGATAACCGCCACCTTGAAACCGGCCAGAATGTATTCACCCAACATTTCAAAAAAGCTCTGGCCTTCATGCAGATTGCTCAGGTGCAGTTCTTTTTCTTCACTGGTGTCGTAAGGGTTGATGAGCGACAACACGATAAAGGTGCTGAACATGTTGAGCACCAGTGCCGCGACCACGTATTTTGCGTCCAACATCGACATGTAGGCACCGACGATTGACATGGATACTGTCGACATCGCAGTTGCTGCCATGGTGTACATACGTTTTTCAGACATCTGCCCCAGAATGTCTTTGTAAGCGATGAAGTTTTCAGACTGACCAAGAATCAGTGAGCTAACCGCGTTGAACGACTCCAGTTTGCCCATGCCATTGACTTTGGACAGAACGGTACCGATCAGTCGGATAATGAACGGCAGTACTCTGATGTGCTGCAAAATGCCGATCAGTGCGGAGATAAACACGATCGGGCACAGCACTTTGAGGAAGAACACAAAGCTGTTGTTACCGATATTGCCAAAGACGAAGGTGGTACCTTCACCTGCGAAGCCGAGCAGTTTGTCAAACAAGCTCGCAAACCCTTTCACAAAACCCAACCCTGCACTGGAGTAGAGGAAAAAATAGGCGAGTAGAATTTCAATGACTAAAAGTTGAACAATATACCTGACGCGAATGCTTTTGCGATCGCGGCACACCAGCAGTGACAGGCCGGCGACAACGATCAGGGCCAGGATAAATTGCAGAATGTTGGACATGTTTGCTCCAAATTATGATAGGGGCCGATTTTTGGTCGTCATTTTATGTAACGATTGCGCCTAAAATGCGACGTAAGACGCAAAACCGAAATTATATCGCGGAAAATAACCTAAACTAAAGCGTGGGTCTCATAGCATTCGCTTCTGTCTGGTAGATATCTCAATATTTCATCATGCCGGACCGAAAAATGCTGTGATGAAAGTTCCCTGCCAGCATGTTGGTTGTAGGGAAAAGGTAAGCACAAGGAGATGACAATGCCTGCGTCTGATGCGTTACGTGAGTTGGGACAATCGGGAATTCGGGTGCCGTTACTGACTTTTGGCGGCAACGTATTTGGCTGGACTATTGATGAGCCAACCTCATTTCGGGTACTGGATGCCTTGCTTGATCAGGGGCTCTACTTTATTGATACCGCCGATGTGTATTCTGTCTGGGCTCCCGGTAATAAAGGCGGTGAATCGGAAAGCATAATCGGTAACTGGCTGAAACTGCGTGGAAACCGCGATCGTGTCATTATTGCCACCAAAGTCGGCAAGAATATGGGCGGTGATCGGCACGGATTATCGGCGGCTTATATCCGCCGGGCGGTGGAAGATTCACTGCGACGCCTGCAAACAGACTATATCGACCTCTATCAGTCGCATGAAGATGATAAGCACACCCCGCTGGAGGAAACCTTGTCGGCCTTCGATGCGTTGATTCGCGAGGGCAAGGTGCGTGCTATCGGTGCTTCCAACTATGACGGTGAGCGTCTGGCACAAGCGCTACAAGTGAGCAGAGATAACCATTTGGCGCGTTATGAAACGCTGCAACCGGAATACAACCTGTATGATCGTCAGCATTATGAGACCACGCTTGAACCGGTAGTACAGGCGAATGGGTTAGGGGTGATTGGTTATTACTCGCTGGCGAGCGGCTTTTTGTCGGGCAAATACCGCTCGGCCGCCGATGCGGTAAAAAGTGCCCGTGGCCAGGGCGTGATTGAACATTATCTAAATCCGCGCGGTCTGGCGATTTTGAATGCATTGGATCAGGTTGCGGAGGCTCATCACACCACACCTGCTCAGGTTGCGCTGGCGTGGTTGATAGCGCGTCCCAGTGTGACGTCACCGATAGTGAGTGCGACTTCGGTAGAGCAGGTTGCGGAACTGGCCAGTGCCACCCGACTGGCGCTCACGCCTCATGAGATTGAACAACTCAATAGCGCCAGTGCCTGAAGCCGGACATGGTTTCACCGCATAGCCATGGGCGATCTGGTGGCAAGCCAGATCGCCACCATCATGCTTGTGAACCATATTATTTACCGTAAGGTTAGCTTTATTTGTAGTCTGCTTTACCGAGGTTATGTCACCTCTTTTTTATATTTCCCCTACGATGAAAGAACGCTAATGAAAAGCAATTTGATGGCTTGGCTCGTAGTAAATGCAATTTTTTCTGTGAATTGATGAGGAATAGAAATATATGACTACTGCTACTCCAGTTTGTATTTTAATTAAGCATGATCTGCTATTGAGTCCATGATATTTATCATCACAGTGATATCAGTTATGAGACCAGTCTGAACCATTCACCTGTGCGTTTCACCCTCAGATGGCAAGAGCCAGCAAGGCTCTGCGAGCATTGCCCTAAAGGGCCAACGGCATGGCGTTGTTCAACACGCGAGCGTGTTGTCATGCAACTCGAATTATTTTGGGTATAGCCATGAAAACACGTGCACTTATGAAAACAGGTCTACCCCAAATCATCTGGGAGAGGTCATCAGCGGGAATGAAAAATACTGAATGGCACCAATAAAAAACAGCCTCGCGTAAGCAGAGGCTGTTTTTCTGGCAGGGAACGCGGTAACGTAAATCTATAGAATATCTATAGGGGTTACCGCCTTTTCCGCTAACGCATGCTCAGTGGCAATTAAGCCTGAGGCTGAGTCACTACGTCTTTGATGCCTTTCACTTCGATCTCTACGCGACGATCCGGAGCCAGACAGTCGATCAGTGCTGCACGTGCTTTCACGTTAGCACAGGTAGAACCGGTAACCGGGTTGGCTTTACCCATACCACGAGCGGAGATCTTGTTAGACGGGATGCCTTTGTGAACCAGGTAATCAACAACAGTCTGTGCGCGTTTAGCAGACAGAGTCTGGTTGTACTGGTCGGAACCCAGACGGTCGGTGAAGCCCAGAACCACTACGGAACCGTCTTTCGGATCCAAGGTGCTCAGCTGAGTGTACAGCTGGTCCAGAGAACGCTGACCTTCCGGTTTCAGAGTCGCTTTGTTGAAGTTGAACAGAACGTCAGACTTCAGGGTGAAGCGTTTGGTCTGAACAACCGGAGCCGGAGCCGGGGTCGGAGCTGGAGCCGGAGCAATAACTGGAGCCGGAGCAGCAGTTTCCTGACCGAAACGGTAAGAAACACCCACGCTCAGCAGACCATTGTCAGGACGACCACCAACGGTAGCAGCGTCACCGATGTTGTTCACCCACTGGTAATCCAGACGAGTTGCCCAGTTTTTGGTGATTGCGTATTCAACACCCACAGCAGCCAGCGGAGAAACGCCAGTGTCGTTATCGTTACGACCTGAGTTGTCATGGCTGTCAGCACGCCATACAAAACCACCCAGACGAGTGTAGATATCCAGATCGTCAACGATCGGATAGCTCAGTTTAGCGGCCAGCTGAATACCCTGAGCTTTGAAACTACCCTGGTTGCCACCGTTATATTTCATACGGCCCAGCCAGTCATAGCCCATTTCAAAACCCAGATACTGGTTAGCCTGATAGCCACCGAATGCGCCTGCACCCAGCTGGCTCTGCGCCGCGTTGGTTGCGTCGTAACCATTGCCGGTCAGGTTGGTATCATGGTACTGGGACCAGCCCAGTTTACCACCTGCGTACCAGGTGTTATCGTTCGGTGCGGCTTGTGCTACGGTAGCAAAGCCAGCCAGTGCCACTGCAATCGCGATAGCTGTTTTTTTCATTTTACGCCTCATTATCATCCAAATCGGCAATCAACTCTGTAAGCTAATTAGCCTTTGGTTAAAATCCTTTCTCGGAGATATTGCCCTTGGTCTAATTACGTGCTGCCAGTGAACTGGCATTATGGAAGGGCAACTCCAGCGAGCTAAAGTCTACAACGTGGTGAGAAAGTTACAAGTATGATGTGACAGACACCATGAAAAAATCAGTCGTTCATACATAATTACTAACAAATAATGGACGATTTTGTCAGATTACCTTGATGTCTTTTAATATTAGTACGTCGCAATAACACGCTCGGCGCTGTGTTTCCGCGGACTACGGATAACCGGCGACATCCCTGTAAGAAAAATCCTAATATTCATTCAATGATACAATCTTGAGTGAATTTTTAGTGTAGAAAAGGGTCTTGTGATTGTTTCTCCCTCTGGACGCATGATAAATCCATAGGTATTTCCGTGCTGTGCCGCTCTTTGCAACCGCATTTTTTGTTCATTATTCAGTTCGTCTGGCAGCCAGCACAGAACGACGCTGTAATTACCCGTCATTAACGCCTTCTCCATCGCATCAACAGTCGATACCGGATTGAGGCGATGAAGTTCGATCATCTTTTCCAATGGTAATCCTGTCTGTTGTAGCCACAGGCGGCTAAGTTTTTGCTGTGGGGAAAGCCAAAGTAGCCAGCGTGATTGCGTACCCAATTGCTGCAACAAAGGCAGCAGTAATGGCGTCAGCATGGGATGGTCGTCACCATAGACGATCTCGCTGATGAAGCCGCTGGAAGCGGTTTGAGGCATCGCGTTATGACCCAGGCGTGACGTATTGCAGACATGACGAGAACGGATGGTTTGAGTACGCATAGTTTCTTTACCTCACAGTTATACTGTATGGGTGTACAGTATCTTTTGTGTGGGTAAAGATCAACCGGAATTTCTGAAAGCGCTTCGCATAATCGTCATGTTATTGCCGGTATGACATGTTTTGTATTTGAAGACCGGGTTTTGCTGTGTTTAATTAATTGTTCCCGTTACGGATGTCTTTGGTGAACAGGGAAAAACATTCAATACAAGGAATAAGTAATGAAAAAGCTATGTGAAAAAAGGATTTTACAGGCGAAAACCGTGTTTTCCTCATTGGGAACTATTTTCTCTCGCTCACAGTTCGGCGGCTACAGCATTGCAGCGGATGGGGTGATTTTCGCGTTGGTATCCGGCGGAGAACTCTATTTGCGGGCGGCTCGTCATAACGAAGCGTTTTTTCTCGAAGAGCAAGCGCCAAAACTCATCTATACCAAACGTGGTTTGCCGGTACCGCTCAATTATTATTTGGTTGCGGAGGCGCTCTGGCAGGATGAGTCGGCACTGCTGGAGCTGGCGCGATTATCTTTGCAGGGTGCGCGCCAGGATAAAGCAGCCAGAAAGCGTTGTATCAGGCTAAAAGACCTGCCAAATATCAATCATGATCTGGAGCGGTTACTCTGGAAGGTAGGCATTAGAAACATCGATGAGCTACACCGACTTGGCGCAAAAACCAGCTACCTTAAACTGCGTACCATCAGTCAGAATTTGAGTGTTAATGTGCTGCTGGCATTGGCTGGTGCGATTTGTGGTGTGCATCAGGCTGCGCTGCCGCAAGGCATACGCAGCGAATTGCTTGAATGGTTCGAGAAGGCCAGTCCTCGTTCGTTGAGACCGCCCAGACTGAATTAATGGGCAGAGGTCTGTTGTCGATTCCGATGCATCGGTTCCTGTGGTCGATTTTCTTCAGCAATCATCTGGTTTTTCAGTTGCGTCAGTTCCGGCAGCAGGCCGATTATCAGGTTAATCTGTTGTAATACCAGCTGTTCCTGACTGTCCTGCTCTGGCGACAAACTATGGATGCGGTGTTTCAGTGCTTCCAGTTCTTTATCCAACGCAGTCTGGTCACGATTGTCCTGATGAAGCGCATCATCGACGTAACAAACAGCGTCGTTCAGCAATTGCAATGTTTCAGTCGACTGAATATGTTCCCGATGCGCTCCCAGTGTGGAGATATATCCCAGCAATGTATGGTTGAGGCACATCAGCCGGAAGGCGTTTTCCAGTCCCGTCCGGGCATGCGGCTCAGCCGACATATTGGACACCACCGAGGCCAGCTCCGCATCACTATTGTGGGCGTCACGCCGGGCGATTCGGTAAGGCAGTCCATTATCTTTGCCTTGATGGTATTGCACCATAATGGCATCGAGATAGCGGCAATTCATATCCATCGCTTTATTGATCACCGCAGGCAGGCCGCGGAATCGCCAGTCTGGCCAGATAAAACTGACCGCTGCCCAGGCAATACCACAACCCAGCAACGTGTCGACGACTCTGGGGATAGCGACTTCCAAGCCTTCCCCCAGGAGATTGAAACACATCAGCACCAGCAAGGTGATAAACAGCGTGGCCTGAGCGTATTGCACCGTGCGAAACGCGAAGAACAGTACCCCACTGATAACAATCAGCGCCAGTTGCCCTTCCAGTGACGGCACGATGTACAGCAGCGGCACCCCAATCAACACCCCACCCAGCGTTCCGAGGATACGCAACGCCAGGCGTCGGCGAGTGGCATTATAGTTAGGCTGGCAGACAAACAGACTGGTCAGCAGGATCCAGTAACCGTGGTGCAAACCGGTAAACTGAATAATCGCATAGCCGACACACAGCACCAGCGACATACGCACCGCGTGACGAAACAGTGACGATTGTGGTGTGAGATGGCGGCTGATGCGCAAGCGGATATCGCTCCAGCCAGTAATTTTATCATCCGATAGCCGACTTTCTGCCGACAGGCGATGATTGTGGCGTTCAAGCGTTTGTTCGGACTGAATATTGATGAGCTGGGCGTCAATCGCTTGCAGGTTATTGAGGAGATGACGTAGCGCTTTGATGTATAACGTTTCCACCCCTTGAGCAGCCAGCCTGTCGATAGCGGCGTGGAGGTGGGAAAAGGCCCGCTCGATTCGATGATCGTGCTGGTATTTCTGCCGTAATAAAATGGACTGTGATACTTGCTGGCAGGCGCGGGATAACATAAACAGCAGGCGCTGAAACCGGAAAGGCACATCACTGTAGCGCAGCATATGCCGCAGTTGTTCATATTGGATGTGTACTGAACTGGCCCGCTCATGAATATCTTGCGCGACAAAATAGTAATGCAGTGTGCGTCGGGTACCGCGTTGACCGCGATCGCCGCGCAACCGGGTGAGTAACGACGCTTTGGCGCGATTGAGCGTATCAACCAACTGACCATTAGCCATGGCAACATCAATCAGCGGCTGGTCACTGTCATCAAGGTCGGGGTCAAACAGATTGGATTTGATTTCCAGATAGTGAGCCAACTGCTGGTAGCATTGGGCCAGGTTGTCCTGCAACGGGCGAATGGGAAACAGCAGATGACCGAGCAGCGTCAGCAGGTTATACCACAGTGCCCCCAGCAACAGTAAAAACGGCTGCTGATACCAGTCGCTGTACAGTGATATACCCAGCATGGTGTAGATGGCGATCAGCAGTGCGCCAAAGGCAATAGTGGCATAGCGCTGCCCCAACGACCCTAGCAGGATAAAGCTCCAGGTTGAGCCAGCCAGTCCAATGGCGAATAACCAGGGATGTGGATAGAGCAGTTCTATCGATACGGAAGCGACCAGAAAACAGGCGAGTGTAATGATCAGATTGAACAGACGGCCGGACAAACGGTCATCAAGGTCAGTCAACGCCGCGGCCACGACGCCCAGTGTCAGCGGGATGGTACTGGTCGATACCCCAAGCCACCAGGGCACAATCGCCACACCGCTGAGTGCTATCAGAATCCGCAGGTTATACAGCCAACTACTGTTATAGATAACCCGCCGCAGACTGGTTGTGACGTTCTGTTGCACGATGATCATCCACCCTGATTACTGGTAACGCCGACGGGCGTTGGCTTCCCTTGCCGCTTGCGCTTCTTCGACTGAGACAACGCGGCGTCCCACCGGCCAAAGCGCGATGGCAGCAATTTTGAAATTGGCGATGCCAACCGGTATGCCGATGATCGTCACACATTGTGCAATACCACTGGCAATATGTGACAGGCATAGCCACCAGCCGAAAACGACCAGCCAGAACACATTCAGCAGCGTGCCGCTGGCATTCAGCAGTGAATTTTTTTGTTCCGGCCGTAGTTCGTCAATGTGAATGGCTTCATTGCCGTATGGCAGTAGCGACAATTTGGTGATTTCCCAGCATGAACGAGTAAGCGGCAGGGTAAACACCAGTACTATGCTGACGACGGTAGCCAGCAACCAGGCGAGCGTGGTGAAAAAACCGCCCAGCACGAAATTCAGGATATTGAGTACGGCTCGCATGATAGGAATACCCTCGGTCAAACTCTCTGATGAGAAAAGAATTATCACATTATTCGCCGGGTTATTCTAACGCGTTTTTGTTGCTAGAGTGCGGAGTCGGATAGCGGTTACACTACAATTTGTGAACGATAACGTTGAACACGTCTTCTGAAAATGGCACTGGGATCATGGAACTGAAATCGACCGCGTTAGGTAAGCATCTGGCACAGCATCCTTACAACCGTGTGCAATTACTGAATGCCGGTGTCAATGTCAGCGGCGACCGGCATGAATATTTGATTCCATTCAATCAATTGCTGGCGATTCGCTGTAAGAAAGGGTTGATTTGGGGAGAGCTGGAGTTCGAGTTGCCGGAAAGTAAAGTTGTGCGTCTGCACGGCACTGAGTGGCAAGAAACCCAACAGTTTTATCGTCATCTATTTAAAGCCTGGCAAAGCTGGAGCCAGGAAATGAGCGACGTCTCCAGTGCGGTGTTGCAACGACTGGTCGACGAGATTTCAGAACAGGAACACCGGGATGGGTGGTTTAGCCGTCAGGCGTTGATGCGCGTCCAGCAAGAGATTCGTGCCGGGTTCGCTGCATTGCCGTTGCCGTTGGCGCGCTTGAATGAGTTTGATGCGTGTCGGGATAACTACCAGCAGTGCTTGTGCTGGCTGGAGCAAGGTGAAGCGAAGCGTCAACAGGCTAACCAGCGCTGGACGCAAACAACGCTGGTTGCGCAGCGCGCGTTTTTCGATACGGTGGAAAGCTCACCATTAAACCCCAGCCAGTGTCAGGCGGTGGTCAATGGTGAAAATGCCGTGTTGGTGCTGGCTGGTGCGGGTAGTGGCAAAACGTCGGTATTGGTGGCGCGTGCTGCCTGGTTATTGCATCGGGGGGAGGCGTCGCCACAACAGATTCTGTTGCTGGCGTTTGGCCGACAGGCGGCAGAGGAAATGAATAGCCGTATCCGTGAACGGCTAGATACCGACGATGTGCGGGCGATGACCTTTCATGCGCTGGCGTTACACATTATTCAACAGTGCAGCCGCAAAGTACCGGTAATCAGTCGACTGGAAACCGACGGGGTATACCGGCGGGAGTTTTTGAGCCGACATTGGCAACAGCAGTGTGATGAAAAAAAGACCCAGGCGAAAGGATGGCGGCAGTGGCTGACTGAGGAGCTGGAGTGGACGCTGCCGGAAGGAAATTTTTGGCAGGATAGCGTGCTTGCATCGAGGCTGGCAGGGCGGCTGGAGCGCTGGCTGGGGTTGATGCGGATGCAAGGCGGCACACAGAGTGAAATGTTAGCGTTGGCCGATGATGAAACGCGTCCACTATTCCAGCAATGGCTGCGGTTAATGGCTCCTTTATTGAAAGCCTGGAAAAAAGCCCTGAAAGACGAAGGCGCTGTAGATTTCTCCGGTTTGATTCATCAGGCTGTTAACTATCTGGATAAAGGCCGTTTTGTCAGTCCGTGGCACCATATACTGGTGGATGAATTTCAGGATATTTCACCCCAGCGCGCCCGCTTGCTGGAGGCGCTGCGTCGCCAGTCTCCAGAGAGCAGTCTGTTTGCGGTGGGCGATGACTGGCAGGCGATTTACCGCTTTAGCGGTGCTGAGCTGACGCTGACGACGGCGTTTGAGCAGCATTTTGGCGAAGGGGCACAATGTATTCTGGATACCACCTATCGCTTTAACCACCGCATTGGTGAGATTGCTAATCGGTTTATTCAACAAAACCCGGCACAGTTGAAAAAAACGCTTAACAGCCTGCGGGATGGTGATAAAAAATCAGTCGTGCTGCTGGAACAGGAGCAACTGGACGCGTTGCTGGACAAGATGAGCGGTTATGTGACGCCAGAGGCGCGTATTCTGATACTGGCTCGCTATCACCATTTACGCCCAGAGGTGTTGGATAAGGCGCAGACCCGTTGGCCGAATTTACACCTTGATTTCATGACCATTCATGCCAGTAAAGGGCAACAGGCGGATTACGTGATTGTCCTGGGGTTGCACGAAGGGCGTGATGGGTTTCCTGCACCCGTGCGTGAATCGGTACTGGAAGCCGTATTACTGCCTCGCCCGGAACCGTACCCGGATGCAGAAGAGCGGCGGTTGCTTTATGTAGCGCTGACCCGCGCGAAACATCAGGTATGGTTGTTGTACAGCCGTGATGAGCCGTCCATATTTGTGGACGATTTGCACCAGTTAGGTGTGCCTATGCCGCGTAAACCAGGTTAAGCCTGATTTTATCCGTGACGCTTGCAGGAAAAACCGGCCGGTCATCACCGGCCAGTGATGGCAAAAAATACAGGCTTATCTCAGGCGTCCTTGAAGATAACGCTGATAATCCGGGATGGTGACGGAGACTTGCTGGCGGAACAGCGCGGAATTAATCAGAAAATCGGCTGTGGAGCGATTGGTCGCCACCGGGATATTCCATACCGTTGCCAGACGCAGCAACGCCTTCACGTCCGGGTCATGCGGCACGGCATTGAGCGGATCCCAGAAGAAAATCAGCATGTCGATTTTGCCTTCGGAGATTAGCGCACCTACCTGCTGATCACCGCCCATCGGCCCACTCAGCATGCTTCTGACCGGCAAGCCGGTATGCAGTTGGATCAGGTTGCCTGTTGTGCCGGTAGCATACAAATGGTGTTCCGCCAGTTGGGTTTTGTTAGCGGTAACCCATTCCAGCAGCGATTCTTTACAGTGATCGTGCGCAACCAGTGCAATGTGCTTATGCACCTCGATTGTGCGGGTGGTGTACTCCATGGCGGCATCCTTCGAACAGTATAATTTCGAGCAATATAGTTTTCACAGATTACGGAAACGCGGTTTCAGTGGAAAGTGGCAGACTGAAAAAATGCGAGCATCTTTCCAAAAACAGCCGTTTTTGCCTGTAAAATCAGCATGCTTACTGGGTTTCCCTGTCTCTTGCCCATTCCAGAAAACGCTGGCGCGTATTTTTATCCGCCTGTTGAAACCAGTATTGCATGATGCTGAGTGGATCGAGCGGGTTGGCCGCTGCGTTGGGCGTGGTAGATGCCTTTGCAGACGGTAGTGGTGCGAACGTGATGGCCGCCGCCGCTTGGCCTGAACGATTATAGTCAGCCATGCGTTTTTCTATTTCACCCGATAACTCGGTGGCACCAACTGGTAGCACGTCGGTACGAATAGGGATAGGCAGATTTTTGCTGTCTACCAACTGATAGGTGGGGGACTGGCTAAAATTTTGACGCGCTGCCGCATCGTCCAGATCAGGGAGCCGGATAGCGACTTCACTCAGATTGCGGGCGTCAAATACGGCGATCAGACCGGGAGAGCGGTAAGTCTGTTTGGTGCCAACTGAAGATCCTACGGATTTCAGTACCTGAAAGACAATTTGATGGTAGCTTTTTTCCAGCTCGAGGCTGTCGGCACCATTGAGCAGCGAACCTGGGACTTTCTTTCCATCCACCATCACCAACTCGATGTCAGGCCGCAGCTTGAGCGTCGTTGCCATCGCCAAAGAACTGAAGGTGAGCAACCACAGCATGGCGGTGGCGGCGATAGCGGAAAGGGTTTTCATACAAACCTCGTCGTGGATCTCATCATCGTATTGTTCAGTAACAGGCAGAATGTGTCAAAATTTTAAAATTGAAATATTTGGTTATCAATAAGTGGCAGGAAAAGGGAGACAGTGCACGGTGTGCCAGCGGGCGGATTGAGCGGACACACACATCACCATGGATATTCTGCGTTACACTGATACCAGACAGTGCCTGACCTCCTTCATGCGAGCGCGGGCGTTTGTCGGGCTAATCGTCACGGAGGCAACCATGCAAGATAACGACATAAAAAAGCTACTCACCGAGGTGAAGACTATCGCGCTGGTTGGCGCCAGCGATAATCCCTCTCGACCCAGTTATGGGGTCATGGCCTATCTGCTTGAGCAAGGTTATCGGGTTATTCCGGTTAATCCGGGCCTGGCGGGGGAAACACTACTGGGGCAAAACGTCTATGCATCGCTGGCTGAGATTCCTGAGCCGGTAGATATGGTGGATGTCTTTCGCCAGTCGAATGCAGCGTTTGAAATCGCTCAGGAGGCGATTGCGATTGGGGCGCGGGTGTTGTGGCTGCAGATTGGCGTCATCAATGAAGCGGCGGCAGTGCTGGCGCATGACGCCGGTTTATCAGTCGTGATGGATCGTTGCCCTAAAATTGAAATTCCCCGCCTGGGGTTGGGAAAATAAGCCTCCCGCTCAGGTTCTATTCCGGATAACTACCGACGGCAGGCGTGTGCTGCACATATCACATCACCTTCATGGTTGATGGGGCTGTGTCAGTGCAGCAGACGCGGTGCGCGGCGTCGGATAGTGGCAGCCAGTTCATCCAGCGACGGGTGATCGGAAGGGTTGGGGCCTTCGTTGATCAGTTGTTCTTCCGCCAGATAGGTGTGAATAGGGCGGCCATGCTCATCTTCCATCACCACGTGATACCACGGAGCCGTTCGCAAGGTGTCATTGACTGAAAGTTCTTCCCACTTGGGTTGTTCAAGGGAATACTCAGGATCAATATCAATGACGACGCCTGGGTACCCCAGCAGTTTATGACGAATCTGCTGTCCGATGGTGAATTTACAATTAATCATATGACCTCCCGAGAAACGTATTACGTACCCTAAATGGGGGGACGGCGTGTGATTTTCAAGTCATCAGGCGTGGTGGTGATGTTCATCCAGGTAACAAGCCAGTCAGTCTTCCTGCTGTATTAATAATAGGCTGGATGCAGGTAAAAAGGCGTTAACTCTGATGCATTTTTACACAACACCGGTGTGATGGATGAGGAGGAAAAAATGTCGACAATGTCCGTGATTGTGTGGGTTTACGGGATGGTACAAGGCGTCGGTTTTCGCTACCACACCCAACTCCAGGCCCGACAGTTGGGTGTGTGTGGTTATGTCCGAAATTGTGATGACGGCAGTGTGGAAATCGTCGCCAGTGGTGAAGAGCGTGACGTCGCGCAACTGGTAGCCTGGTTAAAGCAAGGAGGGCCACGTCATGCTCGGGTGGATAAGGTGCTGACTGAACCTCACGCGGCACCCGATGAACGGGATTTCTCCATCCGTTATTGACCCCTGAGCTTGTCTGTTCGGTCTGAATGCTCAGATACATTTCACCGGCTTTGGCAGCCCGGCGATTTTGGTCGCCTGCTTAGCCGGGCCTTTGGGAAACAGACGATAAAGATAACGGCTGTTGCCTTTTTCCTCACCGTATTTCTGGGCCATGGCTTTGACCAGCATACGGATGGCGGGCGATGTATTAAATTCGAGGTAAAACGCCCGGACAAAACGGACCACTTCCCAATGTGCCTCGGTGAGCGTGATGCCTTCCTGCTCCGCTAATAAGGGAGCCATGCCCTCCTGCCACTCGCCGCTATCTTTCAGATATCCCTGGGCATCGGTTTCGATGACCTTGCCTTCAAACTCTAACATATTGCCTCGGTATCACGTGAAAACGGGCCTAGTCTAGCAAACTTTGCGACAGACGCAGAAGGCAGAAGATAGCGCAGGTGTGGGGTCACGTCGGGTGCCTGAAAAAGCACAAGGCACCCGAAGGTGCCTTGTCTGGCTGACTGATGTCGGCTGGGGTTACTCGCTGCGCGACATGCCCAACAGGCTCAGAAGGCTGACAAACAGGTTGTAGATGGACACATACAGACTGACGGTCGCGCGAATGTAGTTCGTTTCGCCACCGTGGATAATGTTACTGGTCTCCCACAAAATCGCGCCCGCGGAGAACAGGATAAACACTGCACTGATCGCCAGATGTAATCCCGGCAGATGCAGGAACAGGTTAGCGATGGTGGCCACCAGCAAGACGACGAAACCGGCCATCAGCATACCGGACAGGAAAGACATGTCCTTACGGGTGGTCAGCACGTAGGCGGAACAACAGAAGAACACCAGGGCCGTCCCGCCCAACGCCAGCATAATAATGTCGCCAGCGCCTGCGGCGATCATCGCATTGAGCAATGGGCCGAGGGTATAACCCATAAAGCCGGTCAACGCGAATGTAGCGAGGATCCCCGCCGGGCGGTCAGCCAGACGATAGGTCAGGAACATCAGGCCGTAAAAGCCGATAATCGTCAGCAGAAATCCCGGTGACGGCAGATTCAGTATCGTGCTAAGCGTGGCGGTGACAGCAGAAAAACCCAGCGTTAGCGACAGCAGGAAATAGGTATTACGCAGTACCTTGTGGGTACTGAGCAGCGACTGCTCACGCGTAGAGGAGGCAATGATACGATCCATAATAACGACTCTCTCTGTTAAGGGGGCCACTGTGTCTGTAGAGAGAGTAAGTAGTTGCATTATGTTATTAAAGCCGTTTTACCCTTCTTTACTGACTTGAACCTACTTGACGGTAAAAGTTTGAGTCTGATGGCGATTTTGTATACTTTCAATCAGTTGTTGCCTGTTTTTCAGGCGATTGAACGCTATGTCACTTTACAATACCCGACACACTGTTTATAGTTCGCGTCGTTGCGGAGGAGTGGCCGAGTGGTTGAAGGCACCGGTCTTGAAAACCGGCGACGCGAAAGCGTTCTAGAGTTCGAATCTCTACTCCTCCGCCAAAATTCTAACGGGCCAGCATGATGCTGGCCCGTTTTCGTTTCTGCTGTTGTCCCCGTTTGCTATTCCACATTCCCCACACTCCGTTTCTTTTCATGCGATGTTTCCCGTCATGAATGATGTCTGCCTGCACGATAGCGCAGTATGATAGCGTTTTGCGCTATAGCTTTCGGAGGTAGACATGCAGGTGTTAATCGTCATCGATATGCAAAATGGGGTGTTCGCTACGCCGCGCTATCAGCAGGAGAGTGTGACTGAGCGTATCAATCAGTTGATTGACGCCGCGGATCAGACCATTTTTATCCAACATACGGACGCCGACATGCTACCCGGCAGCGAAGCATGGCAGGTGCTGCCTTCACTACATCGGCCTGCCAATGCTATATCGGTGACTAAAACAGCCTGTGATGCGTTTTACCGTACCGAACTGGCGCAGATTCTGGACCGTCTTCAGGTGAGGCATTTTACGCTATGTGGCTGTGCGACGGACTATTGTGTTGATGCCACCATTAAAAATGCCGCCAGCCGTGGTTATGCGCAAACGGTGGCCGGTGATGCCCACACCACGGCAGATAGACGGGCAGTGAGTGCAGCACAACTTATCGACCAGCATAATGATGTCTGGCGTGACTTCATCATCCCCGGTAATACCTTGCTGGTGAAAGACACCACGGTGATTTTGCAGGAGTGGCAGGCACAACGTTAAGGCGTATGGTGCAGTAGGTCGTTTTCAAGCCAGCGTAGAATGACATCAACAATGTAGCGCTGTTCGTCATCGGTGAGCGGGCGGTGTGGGCTTATCTGATGCCATTTCTCCAGACAGCCCCGGCAGCAGGTCGCAGTGGCATGCTGGGCAATAAATACCGGATGACCGCGCATCGGGGTCTGTTTACCGTCGTTGGCCGGTTCTGCCGGTGCCAGTCTCCGGGCGATAAAATCGGCGGCATGAGCCGCAATTTGCTCTTTGCCTTTGCTAAAGCAGTAGTCGCGCTCTTTGGCACCCAGATGAAAACGCTGGCGGAAACGAGAGCGTGATAGCCGTAAGAACAGCGCATCAAGAGTTGTCATGCTTGCAGTCTGTGGGTCAGGGGCTGAACTCAGGCAAGACTACTCCCGTTGCCGCAGGCAGGCAAGGTTGCCAGATAACCTGTTGTATTAGCTTCTTGTTGTATCAGATTGCCCCTATCGGCGCTAAACCTGGCTTCGCTTCACAAATACCTGAAAAACGATGTCGCATCGCGGCAAACGGGGCTACGCTTTGAGTATAGCGATGGCTGACTTAAGGACGTGATGATGTACAAGACCATTTTAGTACCCGTGGATATTGATGAAGAAACGTTGACGCAAAAGGCATTGTCGCATGCGGTGGAACTGGCCAGGCAATCTGGTGCGACCGTTCACTTATTCTATGCGTTACCTGACGCCTCGGCGTTTATGTCGGCTTACTCGTTTGGCATCAAAGAGTTTGAGAATGAAGCGGTGATCAAAGCGGATGAAAAACTGCATGCGCTGTTGAAAACCATCGACCTGCCCGCAGACAAACTGTCTCACAGCATCAGTTTTGGTATCCCGCGTGATGAAGTGCTGGAGCTGGCTCAGGAGATTGAAGCGGACCTGATTGTGATTGGTTCGCGGCGCCCGAATGTGAAAACGTACCTGCTGGGGTCAAACGCCGCAGCAATCGTTCGCCATGCCCAGACATCGGTGCTGGTCGTGCGGTGAATGGTGGATAAGGTTGCAAGGCTTTTGGTGGGGCGTGATGTTAGTCAGGCAGATGTCGTGTCGACGTCGACGCCCGTATTATTTAGCGTAGCTGGCTATCTTTACTGCCCCGCCGGTTATAACCGCTGTTAATCGCGAGTTTTTTATCTCTCTTTTCCTGACACTGCACGCAGAAGCGAACACCTGGCAGTGCCTGACGGCGAGCCTGCGGGATAGCATCTCCGCATTCTTCGCAATAGTGCGCGCTGTCACCCTGATGCAGCAGACTACGAGCATGGGCGATGGCGTCATCCACTGTGGCGTCAATTTGATCCTGCACCGCTCCGTCATTAGACCAGCCGCTGGCCATAATAGTGGCACCTCTTTCTCGTCAGCGTTCTCTCATCAATATTGAGATGATGCATTGAATATGGACTGAAATGCGCAGACAAAAAGCGTAGGCAGGTGCATAAAATAAAAATGGCACAACCACGGGATGCTACGGCATCTGGCGCAATTTCATGCGTAATAATCAGGCATCAACAGCAGCAGTATAGATGCTATTCGCGTTGAGGTGTCACGGCTGTTGAGGTGACTGTCGGGGCAACAGGCTGTGTGACACGTTGTTGCTGTATGTTCTGGTGGTGGAAAAAGGCACCGATGGCGGAATAGGCAAAACGACCAAGCAAAATAATAAAACTAATCATAAGTATAGTACGAGCGATGCGCGTACCGGATCGTCGTCGCTGACGAAGGGCAATGCGTCGTTTATGGGTTAGTGTCGTCATTGATTTTCGGTTTCCATGTTATAGCGACTATTCGCTGTATTTTATTTAGGCACAAGCTGGCGATACGGTCAACGTGAGTGAGACAAAAAGCGCGGTGAAAGAGGTGTCAGATGTGCGATTGGCTGTAATAATGCGAACATTATCACAGAAAAAGCGGATTTGATAATGTCAGGCCGGACAACACAGTGGCTGCCGGCCCGAAAAACCATTAGACCGGTTCTTCTTCGATGTACAGTTTCCAGCCGCTGACGTCGTCCCAGTACTGTTGTTCTCGTTCCAGATCAAGTTGAACCAGCGTGTTCTGGTTGAAGAACCCCTGCGGGAAGATCAGCGTCCATGCGGTTTCGCTGGCAATAAGGCGCAGCGTTTGCGGCGTGGTGGTCGCCTGACGCTGGTTGTTTAACAACGTAGCCAGACGCAACAGTTGCACCATCGGCAGATAGTGCTTCTTCTTGAACAGATTAAAGCGTGGCAATTCTTCCAGCTTCACTACCTTGCGATGTAACCGCACCATCAGCGCCAGCAACTGCTGCTGCTCCTGATTGAAACCGGGCAGATTGGTGTTTTGCAAAATATAGGCAGAATGGCGGTGCATACCACTGTGATTGATGCCGAGGCCGACCTCATGCAGCATCGCCGACCATTTCAGCAGTGCTTCCAGTTGCGGGTGTACCAGTGACGGGTTCTGCTGTGCCCATTGCGTGTAAAGCTGTTCGGCGGTTTCCCGCACACGCTTTGCCTGTTCCCGGTCAATGTTGTAATGGCTGGCGAGGCTTTGCGCGGTGCGAATACGGATATCCTGATGGCGGAAGCGGCCCTCCATTTCGTAGAGTACGCCTTCGCGTAAGGCACCGTCTGACAAACGCAATTCCCTGATAGCGAGCGCGTCAAACACACCACACAGAATCGCTAAGCCCGGCACCAACACGGTTTGACGATCCTCAGTCAGGCCGGGCAGGCTGAGTGCCCGGACGTTTTTAAACTGCAGGATCCGCTCACGCAGCATTTCCAAGCGTTCTGGAGTGATAAGACCGTCTTTTTCTCCCATCGCCACCAGAATTTCACAGGCGGCTTTGATGGTGCCGGATGCGCCAAGGGCGTAATCCCAGCCATAGATACGGTATTCCCACGCCAGCGTTTCCAGCTTCTGGGCTGCGGCGAGTCGGGCGCGCTTGAAGTTGGCTTCGCTGATTTCTCCATTGGGGAAAAATTGTTGGGCGAAACTGACGCACCCCATACGCCGGCTTTCCACCAGCATCGGTTCGAAGTCCTCGCCGATGACCAGCTCGGTAGAACCACCACCGATATCGATAACCAGCTTGCGGCCTTTTTCCGGTTGGGTGTGTTCTACCCCCATGAAGATCAGACGCGCTTCTTCATTACCGGCAATAATTTCAATCGGGTAGGGGATGATTTTGGCGGCGCGCCGCAGAAAATCCTGGGCGTTGACCGCCTGGCGTAGCGCATGGGTACCGACAATCGACACGTTGGTGGCGGGAAAACCCTGTAGCCGTTCAGCAAACAGCGCCAGACAGCTTAGCCCGCGCTGGATGGACTCCTCGCTAAGCTGGTTTTGGCTGTCCAGCCCGTCGGCCAGGTGTACGCGTTGCTTCAGGCGGCTCAATACTTGCAGCGCGCCGTTAACGACGCGGGCTATCACCATATGGAAACTGTTGGAGCCCAGGTCGATAGCCGCGAATTCCTGAGGTTGTTCGGTAGTGTGGTTCATTAAAGGCATTGGATCAGGCCTGTTCTCCGGGTTGCTCGAGCGCCTTGATATAGTCATAGATGGCATTCTGGGCGCGCACTTTGCGCCTGTTACCGCGGGTGACGTAGCGATTGCTCAGCTCCTTGTCTACCACACGGGCTTTTACCGTATCGCTGAACAAGATATCCAGTATGTTCAGCACCCGTTCCTTCAGCCTGTCGTCAAGTACTTCCACCGCGACTTCGATACGGTAATCAATATTACGAGTCATCCAGTCAGCAGATGACAGGAATACCTTGTGGTCGCCACCGTTATGGAATACATAGACGCGATCGTGTTCCAGGTAGCGGTCAAGGAGACTAATAACCCGAATATTATCACTGATCCCGGGGAGTTCTGGAATCAGTGAGCACATGCCACGAACCAGCAGGTTGATTTTTACGCCAGCACCAGAGGCGGCATACAGTCTGTCCACCAGCCCCTTATCCACCAGGTTGTTGACTTTCAACGTGATTTTCGCTTCCAGACCGGCCTGTGCGTTGGCTATTTCCTGATCGATCATCTGATACAGACGGTCACGGGAATTTTGCGGCGACACCAGCAGATGGTGGAAGCTGACTGGGCGGTATGGGTTTTCAATGAAATTGAACACCCGGCGCACTTCGTTGGTGATGCGCTCATCGGCGGTCAGCAACGAATAGTCGGTATACAGGCGAGCGGTTTTCTCGTTGAAGTTGCCGGTACCGATATGCGCATAACGCACGATGTTATCCCCTTCTTTACGAGAGATGAGGAACAACTTGGCGTGGATCTTAAGCCCCGGCACGGAGAAAATAACGTGAACACCCGCTTCCGTCAGCCGTTTGGCCCAGTGAATATTGGCTTCTTCATCAAAGCGTGCCTGCAATTCCACCACCACCGTGACTTTCTTCCCGTTGTGGGCGGCGTGGATCATGGAATTGATGATGCGCGAGTCTTTCGCCACACGATAAATATTGATGCGAATCGAGAGTACGCTTGGGTCGAAAGACGCCTGGCGCAGTAACTCCAGCACATGCTCAAACGTATGGTACGGGTAGTAGAGCAGAACATCGCGGTGACGAATGGCGTCAAACCCGTTGCGGAACTGGCTGAACCAGTGATGGCGTAGACGTGGCAGCGGTTTGTTGACCAGATTGGCGCGGCCGATGTTCGGGAAGCCGATAAAATCTTTAAAGTTGTGATAACGCCCGCCAGGGATCACCGAATCATAAGAGGAGATCCCCAGTTTATGCAGCAGACATTCCACCATCGCATCTGGCATATCGCGTTGGTAGACGAACCGTACCGGTTTGGCGGTCAGGCGTTGTTTGAGACTGGAAGACATTAATTCCAGCAGGCTTGATTCCATTTCCGTGACCAGATCGTATTCGGCGTCACGAGTCATTTTCATGGAGTAAGCGTTTAGTGCGTCGAAATCGAAAAAGCCACGGAAAATATCATCCAGACAGTAACGCAAGATGTTGTCGATGAGAATCATGGTCTTGCGACGATGTGGCGCTTCTGGCGGCAGGTCGACAAAGCGGGGCACCTTGTCAGACGGGATTTCCAGCAGCGCATAGTCGGTTTTTTCGCCGCGAATGATTTCTACCGCCAGATAGGTGTAATCGTCTTTCAGGAATTCGACCAGATTGGTTTCCGGCAGAATCAAAATTGGCGTGATGTGTGGACGCAGATTCTGTCGAAAATACTCGCGCAGCCAGATTTGCTGATTGGAGGAGACCTGACGCTCGTTAACCAAAAAGATCTGGTTACGGGCCATTTCCAGCAGCAACTCGTTGTACAGATTGTCGAACTGTTGGTCGGTTTTCAGTACCCGGGCCTGGATTTTGCCGAGTAATTGGCGCAGTTCGCCATCGGAGCCTTGTTCTTCATTGATCAGGATGCGGCGTCTCAGGTCAGCAAAACGAACTTTGTAGAACTCGTCCAGATTGCTGGAGTAGATACCCAGGAATCGCATCCGTTCAATCAGTGGATTGGTTTTGTCCGAGGCTTCCTGCAACACACGTTCATTAAAGGATAACCAACTCAACTCTTTTTCTATGTAGAGTTTGTCCTGACTCATTGTCGCTCCGTTACACTATTTTTACTTAAGTGCAGCTACTATCCACGTTCATTATGGCGCGCAAATGACGATAAAAGCGAATGCGCGTATCGACTTACCATTGTCATATTACAGGTGTAAAGGCAACATATGTTACCCCGTCGGCGACGGGATATTTCATTTCCTCTTCTCAATGCAAGAAGATGGTCAGGTTTTCGACACAGCAGGAACAGCGGCGACAGATGGCAGACTCAGGCAATTTAGCGTATCGGGACAGGCAGCGGGCGTTCATCGACCGGCTGACGCGCCGGATTGTGGTGGGCAGCGGATGGCTGGTACTGCTGGCGTTGCTGATGATCTTTTTTTATCTGCTGTATGTGGTGATCCCGCTGTTTTCGTCCGCGTCAATTCGCCCGTTGGCACCAGTGGCTGTCGATAGTCGCGACCCGACGCTGGCGCTTGGTATTAATGATAGTGGCCGCTGGGCTTTTCGGGTTGATGCGGCGGGAAACGGCGAGTTTATCGATCTTGTGCGCGGGCAGGTTAATGCCAGTGTGTCAGTGGCGTCGTCGGTTACTGTGGCGGCGATGAGTACCGGTGAGCGCCCACTACTGGTGCTGGGGCAGGCTGACGGGGCACTGAGAGTGCTTCGCCCGGACTTACCGTTGTCCAGCGCCGGTATACCGCAGTGGCGATACCCGCTGGGTGAGCATTCGCTTCGCCTGGCTGGGGCGACTCAACCGCTGCGGCAACTGGCGATTGCCGAGTCAGACGATATGTTGTTGATGGCGTTGATTGACGCAGAGAACCGTTTGCAGTTTTATGCGCTATCGCTCAATACCCCGCCAGTCGACATGTTGACGCTCGCGGACTTGCAACCGGTGTCGCAGGTTCAACCCGACGACCCCGTGCAACAACTGCTGCTGACGCCGGATGGCCAGCAGCTCTATGCCTTGAGTGGCAACCGCCTGACGGTATGGCAACTGCGTGAGCAAGTGCTTACCGCCCGTGAAACGGTCACCTTACCCGGAACGGCACCGCTGTCGTTATCGCTGCTGGCTGGTGGGCATTCGTTGCTGATCAAGTCCGCTGATGGACGCGTCAGCCAATGGTTCGATACCCCAACGGCAACCGGGCCTCATTTGAGTGAAATTCGTATTTTCCCTACCGATGGACGGCAACTGAATCTGATTGTTGAGCCGCGCCGCTGCGTTTTTGCCACTCTTGACCCGCAAGGGCATTTCTCGTTGTTTGCCAGTAAGCAATCCGGCGAACTGATGAGCGCGTTACTGGCACCACAGGCCCGAATCGCGGCATTTTCCCCACGTGGGCGAGCACTGTTGCTGGAAACGGACACGGACTGGCGACCGTATCAACTCGATAATCCGTATCCGGATATTGGCTGGCGTGGGCTGTGGCAAAAGCTCTGGTATGAAAACTATCCGGAACCAGATTATGTCTGGCAACCGACCGCAGCCGACGACAGTTATCAGGCTAAATTCAGTCTGGTTCCGTTACTGAGCGGCACGTTCAAGGCGGCGCTCTATGCCATGTTGTTCGCGGCACCGCTGGCGCTGGCGGCAGCGATTTATACCGCCTGTTTCATGACGCCGACGCTACGGCGTTGGATCAAACCTGCCATGGAAATCATGGGCGCGTTGCCGACGGTGGTGATTGGGCTGATTGCCGCGTTGTGGCTGGCCCCCCGTATGGCGACGTACCTGACCGCCATCCTGTTGCTGCCACTGTTATGGGGTGTGGCGGTGTTGGGGAGTGGGTGGTTGCTGGAGCAGTTGCCTGTACGCTGGCGACGCGGCGTATCGGCCGGGTGGGATGCCTTGCTGTTAATACCGGCGATGTTGCTGATGCTCGCGCTGGCGTGCTGGTTGGGGCCGTGGCTCGATTCACGTCTACTGGGGCAACCACTTTGGCAATGGATGGGGGATCATTTCAGCCAGCGCAATACGCTGGTCGCGGGTGTCGCGCTGGGGTTTGCCTTGATCCCGCTGATCTTTTCGCTGGCGGAGGATGCGTTGTTCAGCGTACCGGCTCGCCTGAGTCAGGGGTCGCTGGCACTGGGGGCCACCGCGTGGCAAACCTTGTGGCGGGTGGTGCTGCCATCAGCCAGTTCCGGTATTTTTGCTGCCCTGATGCTGAGTTTTGGCCGTGCGGTGGGAGAAACCATGATCGTGCTGATGGCGACCGGCAATACGCCGGTGATGGACAACAGCTTGTTTCAGGGGTTGCGATCGCTGGCGGCGAATATCGCGATTGAAATGCCGGAAGCGGCAATGTCCAGCGCGCACTATCGGGTGCTGTTTTTAGCCGCGTTGGTGCTGTTTCTCTTTACCTTTGTGGTGAATTCGCTGGCGGAGATCATTCGTCAGCGTTTACGTCGCCGCTATCGCGACGAGGGAGAGCTGTCATGATGCGTTGGTTCCGCACCGGAACACCTTGGGTATGGCTAACAGCGTCTGCGATTACGTTCAGCCTGATTGCCATCGTCGCGGTGTTCGCGCTGCTGGTCGGGCAGAGCGCACGCTACCTGTGGCCGCAACCGGTGTGGTCGTTTAGCCTGCATGATGCACAGGGCAATCCCCGTCAGTTGATCGGTGAGCGCTATGATGAACAACCGCTGACTCACCAGCAACTGGCGGATGCCGGGGTCATCAATGCACCCGCATCAGGTGCTACGCGCTATCTGCTTAAAACCGGGTGGCGAGAGTCTTACGGACAGAGTTTCCAGACATTGCTGTCCACCTCGGTGACCTATGCCAGCCAGCCTGCTGATGTGCTGGCGGTGCGCCGCACCACCAACGGTATGGCGTATGGTTATCTTGATGGTATGACGGAAGACGGGCAGCCATTGGTGTCCGACAACCTGGCATCAACGCTACAGCAGCGGATTGCGCAGGTGCACCAATTGATAACACACGCTCAGACGCTGCGCCTGGGTGAGATGAGCCGGGTGAACCAGCAGTTTGACGCACTGCGGTTGCAGGAAGAAAAACTGCGGCGGGAAAACCGCCTGAATGAGCAAGCACAGGCACGCCTGGGTGCTGAGCGAACCGCGCTGGAGCGTCATTTCAGTGCGCTTAATCAACAACTGCTGGCGTTCAATGCCGATATCAACCGCACGGCGGTGTTGCTGCGCGATGCGCAAGAGCAACTGCATACCATCCCGGTCAAAATGATTGAGCGGGCGTGGTACCCCAATGCGATGACCTTCAGTGAAAAGGCGCACCAGACGCTGCAGGTGATAGGGAGTCTGTTAACCCGGTTTGAACCCGACGACAGTAGTCCCGGCCAGCTGTTTCCAGCGATTTTCGGCACGGTGCTGTTGGTTATCCTGATGTCGGTGATTGTGATGCCGCTAGGGGTGGTTGCGGCGGTTTATCTGCATGAATACGCTGATAACACCAGCCTGACCCGCTGGGTGCGGGTGGCAGTGGCGAATCTGGCTGGGGTGCCATCCATCGTCTACGGTGTGTTTGGACTGGGCTTTTTTGTTTATTTGGTGGGCGGTACGTTGGATCGTCTGTTTTACGCCGAGTCGCTCCCGAACCCGACTTTCGGTACACCGGGGTTGCTGTGGGCGTCGCTGACGCTGGCGCTGCTAACGTTGCCGGTGGTGATTGTGTCTACGGAAGAGGGGCTGTCACGCATTCCGTTATCGGTGCGTCATGGCTCGCTGGCGTTGGGGGCGACCCGGGCGGAAACCCTGTGGCGTGTGGTGCTGCCGATGGCGGTACCAGCGATGATGACCGGGCTGATTCTGGCGGTGGCGCGAGCCGCAGGGGAAACCGCGCCGCTGATGCTGGTGGGGGTGGTGAAATCGGTACCCGTACTGCCGGTGGACAGTCTCTTTCCCTATCTGCATCTGGAGCGCAAATTTATGCACCTGGGGTTCCAGATTTATGATCTGGCGTTTCAGAGCCCGGATGTGGAAGCGGCTCGCCCATTGGTGTATACCACCGCGTTACTGCTGGTGTTGATTGTGGTGGCGTTGAATCTGGCGGCAATTGGCATTCGCCATGTGTTGCGTGAAAAATACCGAGCGATGTCACTCTAAGTGGCGGGAGAATAGTGATGGGTATGCCTAAACCACTGGAGCGACTCCCCGTGATGGACGTCCACCGGTTAACCGATGAACAAACCGCGCTGTCGGTCGACGGGCTGAATTTGTATTACGGCGATAAACAAGCGCTGTGTGATATTTCTTTGCGTATTCCGAAAAACCGTGTGACGGCGCTGATTGGGCCGTCAGGTTGTGGCAAATCTACTTTGCTGCGCTGTTTTAACCGCATGAACGATTTGATGGATAACTGTCGTATCGACGGCGACATCCGTTTGCAGGGCATGTGTATCAACGATCCGTCGCTGGATGTATCGACATTGCGTCGTCGGGTCGGCATGGTCTTTCAGCGGCCCAATCCTTTTCCTAAATCCATCTATGAAAACGTGATTTACGGCCTGCGCTTGCAGGGGGTGAAAGACCGACGTCTGTTGGATGAGTCGGTGGAAAGCGCGCTGCGGGCGGCGGCATTATGGCATGAGGTGAAAGACAGGCTCGGCGACAATGCACTCACGCTGTCCAGTGGTCAGCAGCAGCGGCTGGTGATCGCCCGTGCTATCGCCATCGAACCGGAAGTGCTATTGCTGGATGAGCCCACATCGACGCTCGATCCTATCTCGACATTGGTGATCGAAGAACTGATCGGTGCGCTCAAGCGCCGTTTCACGCTGGTGCTGGTGACGCATAACATGCAACAAGCAGCGAGGGTATCTGATTACACGGCGTTTATTCATCATGGCCGCCTGATCGAGTACAACGAAACCGACTCGCTGTTTACCGCACCGGCCGAGCGGCGTACTGAAGACTATATTACCGGTCGTTTCGGTTAATCTGGTGCCCCGCGAACCTTGACGCGGGGCGCGCACGATTGGCAACGTGTTGGGCATAAACTTATTTGCAGTCTGATATTAGTTAATAATAAAACAAATCAAAGAAAAACCTTTCTTTAATATTTCAATGCTAATAAATGAAAATTGATTTTTTAGTCGGCATTGCTATTTGTATTTTATTTATATCAGTGTTTATTTTTATTTTTTATGTGATGGTTGATGGTTATTTCTGTTTTTTACTGGAGAGTTTTTGTTGTGTTGAATTAATATGTTTTTCGCAGCAATGGGCTGCATATTCAATGGAACCACTCAGGATGAGAATGTCTATAAAAATAGGTTTTACGCTGGGTATGGTCATGGCGGCAATATCGCCAGTTTATGCTCAAACCTCTGATGAACCGGTACAAACAGTGATTACCGCGCTCGACTCTCCGTTTGTCGATCATCCGCTGTCGGCCGGTTCAGAACAGGATGAGTCCTCTTCCGGACACAAAGCGCTGCGCGCACCGGCTCCGGCGTTGAGTTCAGTGCAGGTTTACGCAGTGTATTCTTCGCTGAAAGGCGGTTGGCAGGCTGTGCCGGCCAATGTTGTCTCGTTGTCAGGCTATGCCGGCGGAACGCTGCGTATTGCCGTGCTGGAAAAAGGGTATGGCGGTAACCGCATCGGCTGGCTGAACGGCGGGCAAACCAGCCCGTACCAGGTTAACGCCGTTTGCGTTGTAAATGGTAGTTACACCGAAAGCTGCCCGGCTGGCTCCACCGTTTCGGGTTGGATGGCGTATTTCAATGCAGACAATATGTCGTCGGTAGTATTCCGCTATCAGTCTACATCGACCAATTTCCCGAATCGTACCCTGAGCACATCGATTAATATTCAGTAAGTGTTTTTCGCAGGCAGCGCACGCGCTGCCTGTTGGTTTAATCTGCTCGCCTCATCAGGCAGAAATAACGTATCTGTACAGAATAAATGGGCGTGTTGAACGGTATTTTATGTGTTTGATCAAAATAATTGATGCGCGTCATTAATTATCCGTGTGATTTATCCCGGTGGTGATAAAATAGCAGTGTTTTTTATTCACGCGTATGACGGTAGGCATTATGAGATTCAGCACCATGAGCGAAGGTGACATCATCACCGAGCTGTGTCGACGTATAAAAGACGCACGTATTCAGCAGCGGTTATCCCAGGTGGATCTGGCTGAACGCGCCGGGCTTGGCATCGCGACCATCAAACGGGCGGAGATGGGGGAATCCATTACCCTGAG
Organism: Dickeya ananatis; assembly: GCF_019464615.1. Taxonomy (NCBI): domain Bacteria; kingdom Pseudomonadati; phylum Pseudomonadota; class Gammaproteobacteria; order Enterobacterales; family Pectobacteriaceae; genus Dickeya; species Dickeya ananatis. The sequence goes on from NZ_CP040816.1 coordinate 900,331, forward strand.
CAGCCTGCTGGCAATCCTGCGTGGGTTGAATCGTCTGCATCAACTGGAAGGGGTGCTGTTTGATACCGAAGTGGAGAACTTCAATGCGCGCTTAAATGGCGGGCAGTCCCGTGCGCCGCTGCGTATTCGCAAGAAAAGCACAGATACACCAGCCCCTGTCGCTGCAGCAGAATCCATGCCAAAACCGGTCGCCAGTGCGCTTGACTGGTATGTGTCCGCCGCAGAAAACAACCTGATTTGGTCCTGGCCGGACAACGAGAAAAAACCGTCCTGACAGCATACCGTTACCTGATGTACATGGTGCTTAACGTATGCGATGCCCAACATCCGTGATACTCGACTACGCAGTGATTGAAAATACCGCGTCACTCAAAATACCGCATGACTAAAAATACACCGGGCTGATGAGATTGCATCAGCCCGGTGGGGTATTGCTCCCTGGGAGTATCCGCGCGTTATGCTGCGGGAACTGTTGTTGGCGACTGGTGTTAGTAAGGTTGTTGCTAGTGATGCTGATGATTGCTAGTTAAGTTAATTGTTAACGAGGTGCGCGCTCAGGCGCACCACGCGTTTATTCACATTGCACCACTTTAATCGCCAGGCCTCCGCGGGATGTCTCGCGGTATTTGGCGTTCATGTCTTTGCCGGTTTCGTACATGGTTTCAATCACTTTATCCAGCGAAACACGGGGTTCGCTGGAGCGACGAATCGCCATACGGGCAGCGTTGATCGCTTTAACGGACGCAATGGCGTTACGCTCGATGCAAGGTACCTGAACCTGGCCAGCAACCGGGTCGCAGGTCAGCCCAAGATTGTGTTCCATACCGATTTCCGCCGCGATGCACACCTGCTCCGGGTTGGCACCCAGCAGTTCAGCCAGACCGGCTGCCGCCATCGAACAGGCAACACCCACCTCACCCTGACAACCGACTTCTGCGCCGGAAATCGACGCATTCATTTTAAATAGAATGCCGATCGCCCCAGCGGCCAGGAAATAGCGCAGGTACGTGTCCGGTGTTACCGGCTGAATGAACCGGTCGTAGTAGGCCAACACGGCAGGAATAATGCCACAAGCACCATTGGTCGGTGCTGTGACTACCCGGCCACCCGCGGCGTTCTCTTCAGATACCGCCATCGCGAACATATTGACCCAATCCATGGCATCCATCGGGTCATTGGAAAAACGTCCGTTGGTGAACAATAACCGGTGTAACGCCGAGGCACGACGTGGCACGCGCAGTGGGCCGGGAAGTACGCCCTCGGTATTCATACCGCGATGAATGGCGTTTTGCATGGTTTGCCAGACACTGGCGAAATAGGTTTCCAGCGCATCGCGGCCGTGCATGGCGATTTCGTTTTTCATCACTACCGCTGACAGCGACAGGCAATTGTCGTGACAATGTTGAAGCAGTTGTCGGGCGGAATAGAACGGCCAGGGCGCGCGCTCTTCCTGTGTCATTGGCTGGCCGAAGTGTTCCTGATCGACGACAAAACCGCCGCCGATCGAATAATAGGTTTTGCTGTACAGCACGTTTTTGCTAGCGTCGAGCGCACGGATTGTCATGCCGTTTTCATGCAGCGGCAGGTTCTCTGGTTGGAAGCGCAGTGCGCTGTCCAGCGGGAAGTTGACCTCATAGCGGCCATTGAGCAACGGCAGACGACCGCTGTGCTGTACTTGTTGAATAAACGCCGGGATCGCGTCGATATCCACGCTGTCTGGCAGATTGCCCGCCAGTCCCATAATGATGGCGATGTCGGTGTGGTGGCCCTTGCCGGTCAGAGCCAGCGAGCCATAAACATCAACGATGATGGCGTCAACCGATGAAATCAGAGACAGGTTGACCAGATCGTCGGTGAACATGTTGCCAGCTTTCATCGGGCCAACGGTATGCGAACTGGAAGGGCCGATACCAATTTTGAAAATATCAAATACGCTGACCATAGGGGGTTCCTTTCAGCTGACGCAGGCAGCAGCACCGCCTGCGTCGGGAGGGACAGAGGAATTACTCGAACAGGGTGTAAACGATGGCGGTGATGGCGATCAGGCCCAGCAGGGTGACGAACACATTGCTCAGCGCGCCGCTGTACTGACGCATAGCTGGTACTTTGCGGATAGCATACATCGGCATCAGGAACAGCAGGCAGGCGATAACCGGGCCACCCAGGGTTTCAATCATGCCCAGAATGCTCGGGTTCAGTGTGGCGACCAGCCAGGTGGTGACCAGCATGAACAGTGCAGTGATGCGGTTCAGTTTGGCGGTTGAAACCGTCTTACCGCGGCTGCGCAGCATTTTTGTCATCATGCCGTTCAGGCCTTCGCCTGCACCCAGGTAGTGACCCAGGAACGATTTGGAAATGGCGATAGTGGCGATAACCGGTGCCAGATAGCCCATAACCGGGTTATTAAAGTGGTTAGCCAGATAGGACAGGATCGAAATGTTTTGTGCTTTCGCTTCCATCAGGTCAGACGGAGAGAGGGCCAGTACGCAACTGAATACGAAGAACATTACGGTCAACACCATCATGATGTGACTGCAAGCCAGGATACGGGAGCATTTTCTCTCGGCGTTATCACCATATTCACGGCGTTTGGCTACCGCAAAAGAGGAGATAATCGGCGAGTGGTTGAAAGAAAACACCATGACCGGAATCGCCAGCCACAGCGTTGCCAGCAGGCCATTACCTGTGGTGCTGTTGGTCAGGGAAATATTATGGAAAACAGTTGTATTCCAGTGTGGAACTAAATACAGCGCCAGCATCATTAATACGGCGACAAACGGATAAACCAGCACGCTCATCGCTTTCACGATCATGGCTTCACCGAAGCGGACGATAAACATCAATCCCAGAATCAATATCAGAGACAGAATCGCTCGTGGCGGAGACGGTAAATGCAACTGGTGAGTAATAAAGCTGTCAACCGTATTGGTAATGGCGACGCTATAAACCAGCAGGATTGGATAAATAGCGAAGAAATAAAGCAGGGTGATTAATTTTCCCGCGCCAGTACCAAAATGTTCTTCTACGACTTCGGTAATATCTTCACCACCTTTTTTACCGGATAATACAAAGCGGCATAATGCGCGGTGAGAAAAATAGGTCATCGGAAAAGCAATAATTGCCATGATAATCAACGGAATCAATCCGCCAATACCGGCATTGATGGGCAAAAACAGCACGCCCGCGCCGATAGCCGTGCCGTACAGGCCCAGCATCCAGACGGTATCGCTTTTACGCCAGCCTGAAGCTTTCTCCAGTACCTGACTGCTGTCTTGAATTGTGCTCATGCGAGTTTCTCCTTGGTGAACACAGAGTATAAAAAAATGCCGTACCGGCTACAGGCCAATACAGGGGTAATTCGCAGGTGTCACACGAGACATCATGTGAATCGGGGTAACCTTTTATTGTGGCCGCATTCTATATCCTGACCAGTATGAAATAATAGTGAGGCGATCACACAAATGAATAAAGGTCAATTATTTTAACCCCAATTATTCAAAAATAAAATATCAGGATTGATGCGTTAAATAATTTATTTTGGGAGGTATCTTTTTTGATGCGTTAATTGGTTTGAATTGGTGAATAATAAAGCGGAAATATTTCTTATTCTGGAAGTCCGTGAGTGAAATAAATAGCCGACACAAGGTATTTATTTTATTCGCGCTGAAGATAATAAACCCAATCATCATAATGTCACGTAAAAATCGTACCGGGCGATGATACACCCTGAATAATTCGAGTTGCAGAGATATTTAACATGTTTGCAACGTAAAGCATAAACGACGGGTATCAGCGGGTCATGGCTGACCCGCATGCACCGATGACCCGTAATACATACACCGGTAAGACATACACCCGTGTTGCTTAACCGACTAACCGTTGTTGTGCCCACGCCAGCCCAGAGTGATAAGCCTCCGGCAGCAGGGGCGCTAATGCCTGTAGTGTCTGGCTCAACAGCGCATTATCGGGATGAGAGAGGTTCAGGTGTCCGACTTTGCGACCCTGACGTACCTCTTTTTCATACCAGTGCAGATGTACCAGCGGCAACGCCAGCCAGTCGATATTCACATCAGTGCCGATCAGATTAACCATCACCGCTGGGCTGGCGACCACCGGCGCAGGGAGTGGCAACCCGAGGATCGCGCGAAGATGCAGTTCGAACTGGCTGATGGACGCGCCGTTTTGCGTCCAGTGGCCGCTATTATGCACTCGTGGGGCCAGCTCGTTGATCAGCAGGCGATCGCCTACCACAAAACACTCCATGGCCATTACGCCCACGTAACCGAGACGATGCATGATAGCTGACAGCATCTGTTCCGCCTGCTGCTGCAGGTGGGGCTGTGGGGTCGGCAGCGCGACACTGGTACGCAAAATACCGTCTTCGTGCAGATTGTGAGTCAGTGGATAAAATACGCATTCGCCTGTCGCGCTGCGAGCGCCAACCAGTGAGACCTCGCCAGAAAATGCGATACCTTGCTCGACAATACACTCACCGTAGCATTCATCCGGTAGGCTGTGCTTTTCGCCGCTGCGGATACGCCACTGACCACGACCGTCATAGCCACCGACGCGGCGTTTAACAATCGCCAGTTCGCCCAGTGAGGCGAAGACAGCCGGCCATTCTTGCGCTGAAGCCAGCAGTTGCCAGGGCGCGGTGGCCAGACCCAGCTCATCCAGTAGTTGCTTTTGGGTGTAGCGATCCGCCAACTGCGGGAAGATGTCACGGTTAACGAAGGCGGCGTGCTGCGCCAGTTGGCGGGTCAGCGCCGTTTCCGGCCATCGTTCGATTTCAGCGGTGATAACACTGTGTTGCACCGGAACGGATTCCGGTTCTGCATCCAGCCCGACAGGATAGACAGCGATGCCAAGCGGCTCGCCAGCCTGACGCAGCATGCGGCCTAATTGGCCGTTACCCAGTACGCAAACCGGTTTCATGCCTCTTCCCTCGGATCCGGATGGTTCAGTACCTCGTCGGTTTGCGCCTGACGCCAGGCTGCCAGACGGGTTGCCAGTGCGCTATCGTGACGCGCCAGAATCTGCGCGGCCAGTAGGGCCGCGTTGGCCGCTCCCGCTTTGCCGATAGCCAGAGTGCCGACAGGAATGCCGCGCGGCATCTGCACAATAGAGTAGAGGCTGTCTACACCGCTTAGTGCCGCGCTCTGTACCGGAACACCCAGTACCGGCACCAGCGTTTTGGCTGCCAGCATGCCCGGCAGGTGAGCAGCGCCGCCCGCGCCAGCGATAATAACGTCAAAGCCATTCTGGTCCGCCTGTTCGGCGAAGCTGAACAGTTTGTCTGGCGTGCGGTGCGCGGAAACCACTTCAACGTGATAAGGCAGATTCAGTGTGGTGAGGATCTCTGCAGCAAACTGCATGGTAGCCCAGTCACTCTTTGAACCCATGACAATAGCGATTTTCGCCGGGGCAGCGTTGGATGACATGCCTGTAATGCTCCTGTGGTTTGCATGGCGGTGGTGATTCATGTTGATGACGTGCAATGACAGTGAACATGAGTGATACGGTCATGGCACGATGCAACAGCGACCTGAAACTGGAGCTACAGGCCGCGAGGGCGTAGAGCATACCATGAGCCAGAAGGGAGGAAAACGGTTGCGTGGCGATGAAATGGGCCGTTAGCAGGGAAAATCAGTGTAAACGGGGCGTTACAATGGAAACGATATCAGACGAACGTCATCAGGCGTCACCTGGAGCCACGATCCTTCCTGATGCCAGGCACCCAATACCGCGCGTTCAGCCTTTACACTGCCTTGATCGATAACGTGAATAGCCGGACGGTGTGTATGCCCGTGGATCATCAAGGTGGCGTGGTGGTGCTGCAGGCGGCTAATCACTTCATCCGCATTGACGTCCATGATCGTCATGGATTTATGCTGGTTGGCTCGCTGGCTGGCCGCGCGCATACGTGCCGCGATGCGCAGGCGAAAAGACAAGGGCAACCACAGGAAAAGTCGCTGGATAAGCGGGTTATGGACTTTGCGGCGAAAATTTTGGTAGGCGTGATCGTCGGTACACAGGGTATCACCGTGCAATAACAGGGTGCGTCGGCCATAGAGGTCAAGTACGGTTTCTGTGGCGAGCAATTGCAGACCGCTCTGGTGGGCGAAACGTCTGCCGAGTAGAAAGTCGCGGTTGCCGTGTGCGAAATAGCAAGGCACGCCGCTGTCTGTCAGTGACTTTAGCGCCTGTGCGACTGTCTTGTGCAACGGGGCAGGGTCGTCGTCGCCAATCCAGGCGTCGAACAGATCGCCCAGGATGTAGAGTGCGTCGGCGTTGGGGGCTTCTTCTTGCAGAAAACGCAGAAAACCGGCGGTGATCGCCGGTTCCTGTTCGCTCAGATGCAGATCGCTAATAAACAGCGTCGACATACCGCGGGCGTTACTCGCTAACGGTTACGCTGGTGACGATCACGTCTTCTTTCGGTACGTCCTGGTGCATACCGCTGCGGCCGGTAGAAACGGCTTTGATCTTGTCAACCACATCCATGCCTTCTGCCACTTCAGCAAATACGCAGTAACCCCAGCCATTCACGGTTTCAGACTTGAAGTTCAGGAAGTCGTTGTCTACGACGTTAATAAAGAACTGTGCGGTTGCTGAATGCGGATCGTTGGTACGAGCCATGGCCAGCGTGCCACGATTGTTGGCCAGACCGTTGTTCGCTTCGTTTTTGATCGGCGCATTGGTACTTTTCTGGCTCATACCGGGTTCGAAACCGCCACCCTGGATCATGAAACCGTTGATCACACGGTGAAAAATCGTGTTGTTGTAAAAACCGCTGCGGCAGTAGTTCAGGAAGTTTTCCACGGTAACCGGCGCTTTTTCCGGGAAGGTATTGATGACGATATCGCCGTGGTTGGTATGAAACGTAATCATAGATGAACCTTACTTAGCCATAATACACAGAATAATGAGAGATATTCACCGAGGCGCCAAGCCGCCAAGAGCGCTCTTATAACATAAGTGAATGGCTGAGTCAGCACAGGGTGTGGTGTGGGGCACAATGAGCCATGTGCAATGAATTTTATTTCAAATAAATTCATTAACATAAATAAAACTATGTGAATTAATTTGAAATATATTTTTCTTGCTCTAAATCAATAACTAGTATCATTTTGATATGTTTTTTTACTTTCTAAACATATTCTTGTTGTAGTTGATAGTCACTCTCGTTAACACGTTGCTCACTCAATAATCATACAGGTAGGTAAATTATGGTAGACCGGATTAATCAGCTATTGGACAACCCGGATTTCGGTAAGCTGGTTCTGCGACTGTCATTCAGTATTTTGATGCTGTTCCACGGCGTTCATAAGCTGATCGCGGGTGTTGGCCCCATTCAGGGAATGCTGGCGGCTCACGGCCTGCCGGGCTTTATCGCCTACGGTGTATTCATGGGTGAAGTGGTGACGCCGATCCTGATGATCCTCGGCATTTTTACACGTCCTGCCGCGCTTATTTTCTCCTTCACGATGATTGTTGCCTTGTTGCTGGCGGAACCAGCAGCACTGTTCATGCTGGAAAAAACCGGTGCCTGGGGTGCAGAAGGTGTCGCGGTTTATTTCTTTGCCGGTATCGCGATTGCGCTGCTGGGCAGCGGTAAGTATTCCGTGATGAGTAACCCGCGCTTGCGCTAAGCGTTATATCGCTGGCCAATTCGGTTGCACGTGATCGTATATAAACCCGGCGATATCGCCGGGTTTATGCATTTTAGCCTGAATGAAATGTGAAACGGCGGGGGAAGGACGAATATTAGGTGCGCCCGCTTGCAATAGGGCAGGGTTCAGGTTTCAATACGCAGCTAATAGCCTATCCCAATTAGGCTGTTTTACTTGCCATTTCGGCCCTGGGCAGTGCTCGAAATCCTCACGTACTATGTGTACGCTCCGGTTTACTCGCTGCGCTCGCCCTTTGGGTCGGACAAAGTGCTTTGTCCGTTCAACATGCGTTGCATGTTGTCTGGCGCTGTCCGTGTCCAAACTGGCTGCGCCAATGACGCCTATTGGGATAGGCTCTACGTCCGAAAACCGGATAAAAACCGACTTTATTACGCGTACCGCAGACAACGATGCACAACTCCTGCGAACACCATGGAATGCCCTGATGCTAAAGATCTTTAATACCCTGAGTCGTCAAAAAGAGGAATTCAAACCCATTCACGCTGGCAAGGTTGGCATGTATGTGTGCGGGATAACCGTTTACGACCTGTGTCACATTGGTCATGGGCGTACTTTCGTGGCGTTTGACGTGGTGGCGCGTTATCTGCGTTATCTGGGGTATGACGTTAAATACGTTCGCAATATCACCGACATCGACGACAAGATCATCCGGCGTGCGACGGAAAATGGCGAAACTATCGAGCAACTCACCAACCGTATGATCGACGAGATGCATACCGATTTTCGCGCGCTGAATATCCTCTCCCCGGATGAAGAGCCTCGTGCGACGCATTACATAGCAGAAATCATTGAACTGGTTGAAAAATTGATCGCTCGTCGTCATGCCTACGTGGCGGATAATGGCGACGTGATGTTTTCAGTGGATACCGCACCGGGCTATGGTGTGTTGTCCCGCCAGGATCTGGAGCAGCTTAAGGCCGGTGCGCGGGTGGAAATCACCGAAGTGAAACGCAATCCGATGGATTTTGTGTTGTGGAAAATGTCTAAAGCGGGCGAGCCAAGCTGGCCGTCGCCGTGGGGCAATGGTCGTCCCGGCTGGCATATTGAGTGTTCGGCGATGAACTGCAAGCAACTGGGTGAGCATTTCGACATTCATGGTGGTGGCTCTGATCTGATGTTCCCGCACCATGAAAACGAGATTGCCCAGTCTACCTGCGCGCACGGTGGCGATTATGTCAATTACTGGATGCACTCCGGCATGGTCATGGTCGATCGGGAGAAAATGTCCAAGTCGCTGAATAATTTCTTTACCGTTCGTGATGTGTTGTCTCACTATGATGCTGAAACTATTCGCTATTTCCTGATTTCTGGCCATTACCGCAGTCAGTTGAACTACACGGAAGAAAACTTAAAGCAGGCGCGTGCGTCGCTGGAGCGCCTGTACACTGCACTGCGTGGCACCAATGCGTCGGTACCTGCGGCAGGTGGCGAGGCGTTCGAGCACCGTTTCCGTGACGCGATGGACGACGACTTCAACACGCCAGAAGCCTATTCGGTGTTGTTCGATATGGCCCGCGAGGTCAATCGTCTGAAAGCAGATGATGTCGCGGCAGCCAACGGTCTGGCATCAGCATTGCGCCAGTTGGCCGGTGTGCTGGGCTTACTGGAACACGACCCGGAATTATTCCTGCAAAGCGGTGCGCAGGCGGATGACAGTGAAGTACAAGAGATCGACGCGCTGATCAAACAGCGTAACGATGCTCGTCAGTCTAAAGATTGGGCGCTGGCAGATGCGGCGCGTAATCGTCTGACAGAAATGGGTATCGTGCTGGAAGACGGTCCACAAGGCACTATTTGGCGGCGTAAATAATCCTGGCGGCGTAAATAATCGCGACAGCGTATCGCTAAAGTAAAGGCCCGATTTGCGGGCCTTTACGGTTTCTGGTGAACATGAAAACGGGCGATTAGGCCTGCACTGTCACCGACTCTCTGCCAAACTGAACCACCTGACCGGCAACGATTTTGCAGCGTTTGCGGGTTTCGGTCTGACCATCGACGGTCACTTCACCGGCAGCAATCGCCAGCTTGGCGGCGGCACCGCTTTCGCTCCAGCCTTGTAGTTTCAGCAAATCGCACAGTTCTACGTGCGGGTGTTTATCCAGATGGAATACGTTCATGAGGGTTATGCCTGTGCCGGAGTGTCGTGGTATTCCTCGCAAGCCTGCAAGGTGTTCTGGATGAGCGTGGCAACGGTCATCGGCCCGACACCACCCGGTACCGGGGTGATATACGCAGCGCGCTCGGCGGCTTCATCATACTTCACATCGCCCACGACTTTGCCATTTTCCAGTCGGTTAATGCCGACATCAATAACGATAGCGCCCGGCTTGATCCACTCGCCCGGAATAAAGCCCGGTTTACCCACCGCGACGACCAGCAGATCAGCGTGTTCAACATGATGACGTAAATCTTTGGTGAAACGGTGGGTGACGGTGGTGGTACATCCCGCCAGCAGCAGTTCCATGCTCATCGGACGACCGACGATGTTGGACGCACCGACTACCACGGCGTTCAGGCCGAACATATTGATGTCATAACGTTCCAGCAGCGTGACGATACCGCGTGGTGTACAAGGGCGCAGCAACGGTGCGCGCTGGCACAGTCGGCCGACGTTATACGGGTGGAAGCCATCCACATCTTTGTCGGCGGCAATACGTTCAATCACCTTGGTGTTGTCAATGCCAGCCGGTAACGGTAACTGCACCAGAATGCCATCAATGGCGGTATCGGCATTCAGTTCGTCGATCAGCGCCAACAGTTCCGGTTCGGTGGTGGTGGCTGGCAAGTCGTAGGAGCGGGAAACAAAGCCCACTTCCTCACACACTTTACGCTTGCTGGCGACGTAAATCTGCGAGGCAGGGTTATCGCCTACCAGCACGACGGCCAACCCCGGTGCGCGTTTACCTTCAGCCAGTCGTTGTTTCACGCGCACGGCAACTTCGTCCTTCACCTGCTGCGCAATCGTTTTACCATCAATAATTTTTGCAACCATGTACAGAAAATCCATCATTTTCACTACGGGGGAATGCGCCTATTTTGGCAGAAGCGCTGCAGACTGTCAGGCGTTGTGTGTCGATTAATTGTGATAACACGGTATTTATCTCTGCATCTTGTTACCGCAGGGTAACAAGATCAGTCATGAGACTACCTCATAAGGGGTAGTTATTCATCCCAGGAGGGAGTAGTGGCGGCGTTTCTCACTGTGACGGGCTGCCACCCTGTGTTAGCCTGCCGAACGCCAAAATGTGTTAATCACTTTAAACTGTTGTTGGGTTTTTCGATGCGGTGTGGCAGGGAATAGAATCATAAGAACTCGGTATTACTGATTTTCTTGTTTTTTTGTCAAACACTTCCCCTTTAATGTAAATGAAGTGAGTATCAGTCGGTTGATTATCTCTGGTGTTTTTTGAGGGCCATTTATGCTGCGTTTATCCTCGCTGTCTATCCGTTACAAGTTTGCGATGGCGCTGACGCCATTACTGGTTGCGCTGTTGTGGTTCGCCACTAACGGCGTACTGGATCGGCGTCATACTGAGCAGGATATGGTGCAGTTTGCCCAGTTACTGACACTGGCGCAGCGAGCGGGCAATGCGGCACACGCCCTGCAACGCGAACGCGGTATGAGTTCAGGCTACATTGGCAGTAAAGGACAGAAATTTGCCGACCCGTTACGCGAGCAGCGAGGCGAAACAGATAAAGCACTGGCGGCGTTGTGGGAAAGCCGGTCTGCGCTGGTGTTATCTGACTCTGCTGGTGATATTGCACAGCGGCTAAGCCGCCTGCAGGAGCGCTTGCAAACATTGTCCTCACTGCGTTCCCAGGTTGATGGTTTCGCACTCCCCACCACGCAAGTTGTCGGGTGGTACACCGCCAACGTCAGCGACCTTATTGCATTGGTCGGTGACATGAGCCACCTGGTTACCGAAGGTGGGCTGGTTAGCCGGATCGCCGCGTATTACAACCTGCTGAATATCAAAGAGCAGGCAGGCATCATGCGAGCGTTGTTGTCCGAAGTGTTTGCAGTGGATCACTTTGCTCCGGGCCAATACGAGCGTTTCAGCCAGTTAGTCGGTATGGAGAATGCTTACACCAATGCGTTTAATCAGTTCGCTGAACCCGCACTCAGGCGGCAATTGCAGGGGTCGCTAAGCGACGCAGCAGCGCAAACCGCGCTGAAAATGCGTGATACCGCCTTTGCTAAAGCCGCCACCGGTGGATTCGGTATTGATGCTAACGAGTGGTTTAGCCAGCAAACCCAACGTATCGATCGATTAAAAGTGGTGGAGGACGCCGCTTCCGCTGAATTGCTGAACTGGGCGAACCGGCTGGAATCTCAGGCACGGATAAGCGGCTATGGTTATCTTGGCGGTGCGGTGGCAGCGGTGGTGTTGGCGCTATTACTGGCGGTGCTGGTGGCGCGTAACGTGTACCAGCAGTTGACCTCCACACTGAAAACCATTGATGAAATGGGTAACGATCTGACCTGTCGTTTGGCTGTGCCGGGTAAAGATGAGCTGTCGCAATTGAATCAGTCCTACAATCGGTCGTTGGAAAACATCGAGATGGTGGTGAGCACCATTAAGCAGGGTGCACAACTGGTGGAGCGCGCCAGTACCGAGATTGCGCGGGGTAATCAGGATTTGGCGCAGCGAACGGACGAACAGGCGGCCTCGTTGGTGGAAACCGCCAGCAGCATGGAACAGATAGCCATTGCGGTGAAGCAGACGGCGGATTACGCCGATCAGGCTTCCGGGTTGATGAAGACGATGGAAGCGCAGATCAGCGCGGCTGATCTCGTCACGATGCAGGCCAGCGATGCGATGACGCAAATCCGGCAGTCCAGTGAGCAGATGTCGCAAATCACAGCCGCCATTGACGCTATCGCGTTTCAGACCAACTTGCTGGCGCTGAACGCGTCGGTAGAGGCGGCCAGAGCGGGTGAGCAAGGGCGCGGATTTGCTGTGGTAGCGACGGAGGTGCGCAATCTGGCCCAGCGTAGTGCGGGTGAGTCGCAACGTATCCGGGATTTGATCTCAGCCAGCATTGAGCAGGTTCATGCCGGTGTGACGCTGGTTGCTCGCAGCAGTGAGACCATGAAACAGATCATGGCGAGTACGTCTCAGGTGCGTGATTTTGTCAGCGATATCGCCACGGCGGCGCGGGAGCAGTCGCTGGGTGTGGATCAGGTGCATCTGGCACTGAATCAACTGGAACAAGTGACCCAGCAGAATGCGGCGCTGGTATCGGAAGCGGCCACGGCCAGCCAGTTGCTCGACAGGCAGGCCAGTGACATGAAAGAAACGGTCGATCGGTTTGTCGTTGCTGATAACGACCATGCTATCGCCAGCACAAGAATCGGCCTGCCTCGTTAATACACCGGCTGTCAGCGATGATACTGTCTGGCCGCCGCGTCCATGAAGGTGCGAACGATGCGCTCCAGCATCGGCTGTAATGCCTGTGCCTTGTCCGATTGCCAGGCGAAAGGTGCCTGTTCACTCATGTAGTTACACTGAGCCAGTTCCAGTTGCATTGCGTGTTGGTGCTGTGCTGGCTGGCCGTAAGCCCGGGTGATGTAGCCGCCACGGAAACGACCATTCATGACCCAGCTCCAGTGCTGTTGTGAGTGGCAGGTCTCCAGCAACGCTGACTCGATAGCCGGCGCGCAGCTCAGGCCGCCGTTGGTACCCAGGTTCAGGTCTGGCAATTGTCCGTCAAACAAGCGTGGAATACGCGACGCAATGGAATGCGCATCGAACAGCAACGCGTAACCGTGGCGCAGTTTAATGCGCGCCAGCTGCTGTTGGATCTGCTGGTGATAAGGATGCCAGATATCACGCAGATAACGGGCACGATCGGTATCAGACGGCGCATTACCGGCAGCAAATGCTGGCGTGCCATCGAACAAAATATCGGGGAACAGGCCGGTGGTGGCGGTGGTATACAGTGGCTGGTCGTCGGCCGGGCGGTTCAGGTCGATAACAAAACGTGAGTAGTTAGCCGCCAGTACGCTGGCACCGAGCCCGTGGGCAAAATCGTACAACTGCGGAATATGCCAGTCGGTATCTGATAGCGGGCGAGCGGCGGGCGTAAGCCGGTCCGCTACTTCCGGCGTAAGATCGGTACCCGCGTGGGGGATGCTGAGCAACAGTGGGCTGTCACCCTCAGTCAAGGTAAATGGCGTCATGGACGGTGTTCTCCTCGAAAAATCGTCGTACAGGGCAGTTGACCGCCCAACCAGTAAACCAGTTCTGCCGGGCGTGCCAGCGGCCAGTGGACAAAATCGGCCACTTTACCGGGTTCCAGCGAGCCGTGACTTTGTTCCAGCCCCAGTGCGCGTGCCGCGTGTAAGGTGACGCCAGCCAGTGCCTCTTCCGGTGTTAATCGGAACAAGGTACAGGCCATGTTGAGCATCAGCCGCAGTGATAACGCGGGCGAGGTGCCAGGGTTGCAGTCGCTGGCGACAGCCATCGGTACACCGTAGCGGCGAAACAGTTCGATCGGTGGGCATTGTGTTTCGCGCAGCAGGTAATAGGCACCGGGTAACAGCACCGCGGTCGTGCCCGCGGCGGCCATCGCCGCGACATCCTGTTCGGTGGCGTATTCCAGATGATCGGCGGACAGCGCCTGAAAGCGAGCGGCTAACGCACTGCCGTGCAACGATGACAGTTGCTCGGCGTGCAGTTTCACCGGCAGGTGAAGCGCCTGTGCGGCCTGAAACACGCGTTCGACCTGCGCCGGGCTGAACGCCAGGTGTTCGCAGAAAGCATCAACGGCATCGGCCAGCCCTTCGTTGACGACTGTGGGCAGCAGCTCCTGGCAGACCAGATCGAGCCACGCCTCCGGCTGCTGCCGGTATTCGGGTGGAATAGCATGGGCGGCCAGACAGGTGGATACAACCTGCACCGGCTGTTGTCGCCCCAGTTCACGGATCACCCGCAGCATTTTCAGCTCACTGTCCAGCGCTAACCCATAACCGGATTTGATCTCAATCGTCGTCACCCCTTCGGCCAGTAAGGGCCTTAAACGCGCCAGTGCCGAGGTGAGCAGACTATCGTGGCTCGCCTCGCGGGTGGCATTGACGGTAGAAAGGATGCCTCCGCCGGCAGCGGCGATATCGGCATAGCTGACGCCATTGAGGCGTTGTTCGAATTCACCGCTGCGATCACCGCCAAACACCAGATGGGTATGGCAATCGATCAAACCGGGTGTAATGATGCCGCCACCGAAATCGGTGACCTGCGACGGCGCGAAATCGGGCAATGCGTGCCGCGCACCCAGCCAGACAATACGCCCGGCGGTGACGGCCAGCGCTCCATCCTCAATCACGTGATAGCGGCCGCCCCGCAGGGTGACCAGATCAGCACCCAGCCACAGGCTGTCGCACGGTATCGTCATCGTGTATTCCCTTGCTGTTATAATCTTGTATAGACAAGTTATACGCCACCACAGCATTTCAGCAAGCTGTGACGGAATAGGAATTTCTTATTCACTTTCTCCGTCACAGTACCGGTAGTAGACCCGCATTGATGGCGGAATAAAAAAGCCTTATATCCCATGTCGCAAACTTTGGTGTATAGATATGTCTATACAATGTTATTGATGACCATCACCGACAGGATCTTGCTATGTCCGTTTATTTTGCCGAACGTGCGTTACTGCCACAGGGAATGGCGCGCCATGTGCGTCTGGAAGTGGATGAACAAGGGTATCTGCAATCCGTTACGCCGCAGGCGGAGCCAGAAGGTGCGCAGCGGTTAAGCGGCATCGTGCTGCCGACGATGGTTAACCTGCATTCACATGCTTTTCAACGTGCGATGGCCGGGCTGGCGGAAGTGGCGGGTCATCCGCAGGACAGTTTCTGGACCTGGCGCGACCTGATGTATCGCATGGTGTCGCACCTGACGCCGGAACAGGTGGGCGCGATTGCTACCCGGTTGTATATCGATATGCTCAAGGGTGGCTACAGTCAGGTGGCGGAGTTTCATTATTTGCATCACGACCCGCATGGTAAACCCTACCGCCAGCATGACATGTTGCGTCATCTGCTGGCGGCGGCGCAGCAGGTCGGCATCGGTCAAACCATGTTGCCGGTGCTCTACAGCTACAGTGGTTTCGGCGCACAGCTGCCGCAACCGGGGCAGGCGCGTTTTATTCAGGATGTGGACCATTACCTGCGCCAGCAGGAAACGCTGTCCTCGTTGGTTCAGCCTTATCCGTTGCTCAATCACGGGTTGTGTTTTCATTCGTTGCGGGCGGTCAGTCAGAATCAGATGGAGGATGTGCTGGAGGCCACCGACAGTAGCCTGCCGGTACATATCCATATCGCCGAGCAGCAAAAAGAAGTGGAGGATTGCCTGAACTGGAGCGGAGAACGCCCGGTACAGTGGTTGTTTAATCGGTTTGCGGTCGATGCCCGCTGGTGTCTGGTGCATGCCACCCATTTGGATGACTGGGAACTGAGTCGACTGGCCGACAGCCTGGCAGTGGCAGGGCTGTGCCCCACCACCGAAGCCAATCTCGGCGACGGTATTTTCCCGCTTGACCGCTATGTGGCGGCGGGAGGGCGCTGGGGCATCGGTTCTGATAGCCATGTGTCGTTGAATGTGGTGGAAGAGCTACGCTGGCTGGAATACGGGCAGCGGCTGCGTGATCGCCGTCGTAACCGGGTGGTGACCGTGCAGCAACCGGCGGTCGGCAGCCTGTTATACGCTCAGGCATTGCAGGGCGGTGCTCAGGCTTGCCGGGTGCCGGTCGGCGAATTAAGCGAAGGCTGGCGCGCCGACTGGCTGGTGTTGCGTGACGACGCTTTGCTCAGTGCGGTGGCCGACGACAGCGTGCTCAACCGCTGGCTGTTTGCTGGCGGGAGTCAGCAGATCCAGGAGGTGTGGGTGGCGGGTAAATCGGTTATCAACGACGGACGGCATGCGCTGGACGACGAAGCCGACGCCCGGTTTATCGACGTCATGAAAACATTGCAGGCGGTGCTGTGATGAACAGGTTCAGTCTGGATAGGCTAGCAGTCAGCCGCTGGAAAAACGGCGGTGGTGAAACCCGCGAGATTTGCCGGATAGCCTCTGATCAGCCCGATGGGGATTTTGCCTGGCGTGCCAGTATCGCCACCATCGAGAAAGACGGTGATTTTTCCCGTTTTCCCGGTGTCGATCGGGTGATCACCCTGTTGTCCGGGGAGGGCGTAATGCTGTGTGGTGAAGGCTGGCAACACCGGTTGACGTTGCATCAGCCATTTGCCTTTACCGGTGAACAGGCTATCACCGCGCGGCTGTGCGGCGGCGTCAGTCTGGACTTCAATATTATGGCGGAGAGGTGTGGTTACCGGGCAGACGTTTCGGTCGTCAGGGGGACGGCGGTGCAAACGCCAGATACCGACGGCATCGCCTATGTACTGGCAGGCCACTGGTGTGCGAACACACACCGCCTGGCTGCCGGGGAGGGGGCATGGTGGCGGTCTTCAGGGGCAGGCTGGATGCCCGATGATGACAATGCAGTCTTACTTCTTGCCACAATCCACGCACGATAACCTGCTCTGTGCATCATCCTGATGCACAATCATTGGGCACCGTCATTGTGCGGTGCAACCCGTAATAGCGCGGTGCAAGCTGCAATAGTGTGGTGCAACCTATAATTGTGCGGCGCAACCTATAATAGTGCGGTGGCATCTGTAAATCCGCGGTGCCACCTGCAACCGTGTTTCCTCGATGTGTTGCTGCTTCCTGTTCACCGCCGCCGGGCGGGGTTGCCTGAATTTATCTACCCGGATTTCCTCATCGACTGAAATCATGGCCCGAATCTTGCTGCTTATCTGGTGTTGTATATACATGTAATTACTTTGAAGCGTAAACACCAGGGGGAAGACATGAAAAAGAGCAAGCTGGTTCAGTCTGTGATTGCCTTATGTGTAGTCAGCGTGTCGGCTGTCTTTTGCGCAGGTGCGCAGGCCAAAGAGTGGAAATCGGTCACTATCGCAACGGAAGGCAGTTATGAACCCTGGAACCTGACCTTGCCCGGCGGCAAGTTGGGCGGATTTGAACCAGAGTTGATGACTATCCTGTGCCAGCGGATGAACATCCAGTGCAAGCTGGTGGTACAAAACTGGGACGGCATGATGGCTGGTCTGCAGGCTGGCAAGTTCGATGTGATGATGGACGCCATCGTGATTACCCCAGAGCGCAAGCAGGTGGTGGATTTTTCTGTTCCTTATGCGTCCACCCCAGCCAGTTTTATTACCGTCAAAGGTAAGCTGGTGCTGCCTGTCGAAGCCGATAAAGCAATGATTAAGCTGACAAATGATCCTGAGCAGATTAAACCGGCGATAGCGGGTTTGCGCAGTGCGCTACAGGGCAAAACCATCGGCATTGCTTCCGGCACGGTCTATACGCCTTTTATCGACACCTACTTTCGGGATGTCGCCACCGTGCGTGAATACACGGCGTCCGCTGATGCCATTCTGGATTTGCAGGCAGGGCGCATTGATGCCGTGTTCGACGATGTTACCTTCGCTAATTCCATCCTCAGCAAGCCGGAAAACAGCAACCTGACGTTAGGCGGTCCGCAACTGGCTGGGCCTATCTGGGGAGAGGGCGAAGCGTTGGGTTTTCGAAAAAGCGACCCGGAGCTGAAGGCCAAATTTGATGCCGCTATTAAAGCCGCGCTGGCGGACGGCACGGTAAAAACGCTCAGTGAGAAGTGGTTCAAAACGGACGTCACCCCCTAAGACTTAAGGAAACGGTATGCTGGCCCTGTTAGATTTCAGCGATCAGGGGTGGGGCGGACTGCTGGCGATGGCCGCGCTGACCACCTTGTTCCTTACGATGGCAGCGCTGCTGATCGGCGCATTGGTCGGTGCTGCGGTCGCGGCGGCCAAACTGTCCACGCGCCGATTCTGGCGCGTGGCCGGGGAGACGTATTCCATCGTGTTTCGTGGCATTCCGGAACTGCTGATCATCTACCTGTTTTATTTTGGTGGTTCCGGCGTGTTGACGCAGATTGGGCGCTGGTTCGGTGCCGAGGGATTTATCGAACTGCCGCCTTTCCTGATTGGCGCGTTGGCGATTGGGTTGATTTCCGCATCGTATCAGGGCGAGGTGTACCGCGCGGCACGTCTGGCCGTGAGTAGCGGCGAACTTGAAGCGGCCAGCGCGATGGGGATGTCGCGTTGGCGCATCGGATGGCGGATCCTGCTGCCGCAGGTGATGCGCTTTGCCCTGCCGGGTTTGTCCAATGTTTGGCAAATGAGCCTGAAGGATTCAGCGCTGGTGTCGGTCACCGGCATTATCGAGCTGATGCGCGCCAGCCAGATGGCCGCCGGTTCGACCCGCGACTATTTTCTGTTCTACCTCGCCGGTGCGGCTCTCTACCTGATCCTGACTGTGTTTTCCAATGCGGCGTTTGCCCGCCTGGAGCGGATCTTGTCTCAGCCTTATCGGCGTAAAGCGATGCAGGAGCCGTCATGATTGATATTGCTTTTCTGACTCAAACATTCCTGCGGTTACTCTCGGCGTTGCCAGTGACGCTGGGGCTGTTTTTTTCCTCATTTGTGGTGGGGGCCGCGCTTTCGGTGTTGCTGGTGGCGATGCGGGTGAGCGCTATCTGGCCGCTGAGTGGGTTTGCTCGTCTGTATATGTTGATTTTTCGCGGGACGCCGCTGCTGATCCAGCTATTTCTGGTCTATTACGGCTTGGGGCAATTCAGCGTGGTGCGTGACAGCCTGTTCTGGCCAGTACTGCGCGACCCATTCAGTTGCGCCGTGATGGCGTTAGCGCTGTGCACCGCCGGTTATACCGCAGAAATTTTGCGTGGTGCGCTGTTGTCTGTTCCCGCGGGGCAGATTGAGGCCGGGCTGGCATGCGGCATGTCGCGCTGGCTACTGTTGCGCCGCATTATCGCGCCGGTGGCGTTGCGTCACGCGTTGCCCGCCTGGTCAACCGAGGCGATCTTGCTGATCAAGTCCACCGCACTGGCCAGTCTGGTCACGGTGTGGGATATCACCGGTGTCGCACAACAGATAATCCAGCGCACGTATCGCACGCTGGAGGTGTTTGTCTGCGCGGCGCTGATTTACCTGCTGCTGAACTTCATTATTGTCAGGGTGTTTGCCTGGCTGGAACGCGCGTTGTCGCCAAATCTGGCCGCGGTACCGACGTCTTTTGGGAGAGATCATGTATAAAACCGCCCCCATCACCTTATCGATGATCGATATCCGCAAGTCATTCGGTGCGCTTGAGGTGCTCAAAGGTATCTCGTTGGATGCGCGCAAAGGCGAGGTGATCTCGCTGTTGGGTGCCAGTGGCTCGGGCAAGAGTACCTTTTTGCGCTGCATCAACCTGTTGGAAACGCCAGATGATGGCACGGTCGCGGTCAGCGGTGAAATGATCTTGATGAAACGCCACAAACTCGGCCATCAGGTCGCGGCTGACAGGCGTCAGGTGGAGCGGCTGCGTACCCGATTGGGGATGGTGTTCCAGAATTTCAATTTGTGGAGCCATATGACGGTGCTGCAAAACGTCATTGAAGGGCCATTGCATATTCTCAGGCGCTCGCGCGCCGACTGTGTCGAACAGGCTGAGGCGTTACTGGCGAAGGTCGGGCTGTATGAGCGGCGGCATTTTTACCCGGTACAACTGTCCGGAGGTCAGCAGCAGCGGGTGGCAATTGCCAGGGCGTTGTCGATGGAGCCGGAGGTGATGCTGTTTGATGAACCGACCTCGGCATTGGATCCAGAACTGGTTGGCGACGTGCTGAAAGTGATGCGCGGGCTGGCCGAAGAGGGGCGCACCATGCTGGTGGTGACCCACGAAATGGGGTTTGCCCGCCATGTCTCCAGCCGGGTGGTGTTCATGCATCAGGGGCGGATTGACTGTGAAGGCGCGCCAGAAGCCATGTTCGGCGGCGAAAGTTCGGCGCGTTTTCAGCAATTTATCGCCAGCCACCAGACCGTGTAAGGGGAACACTATGGTTACCGAGATTCGTTGGGGCGATGCACCACTAACATGGCGTGAACTGGTGCAGGTGGCGCGTCATGGCGCACAGCTTAGCCTGAGTGAGGCGGCCTGGCACCGCATGAACCAGTCACGGCGCATCGTCGAACAGATTGTAGACAGCGAAACGCTGGCCTATGGCGTGAATACCGGTCTGGGCGCGTTATGTAACGTCACCTTACCGGTGGCGGATCTGGCGCGACTGTCGCGCAATACCTTGCTCAGTCACGCCTGTGGCGTAGGGCCGCGGCTGCCTGTCGAGCAGACTCGCGCCATTCTGTGTGCGGCGATAGCCAATTACAGCCACGGCAAGTCGGGCATTCAGCCGGATATCGTGCGGGCGCTGCTGACGCTGCTCAATCAGGGCGTCACACCCTGCGTGCCATCGCAAGGCTCGGTGGGTTATCTCACCCACATGGCACATATCGGGCTGGCGTTAATTGGCGTCGGCGAGGTGGAATGGCAAGGTCAGGTATTGCCAGCATCGCAGGTATTGCAACGTATTGGTGTGGCACCCGTGACGCTGGGCGCGAAAGACGGGCTGTCGCTGGTCAACGGCACGCCGTGTATGACCGGGCTGGCTTGTCTGGCGTTGGATGATGCGGCGCGTCAACTGGACTGGGCGGATGTGACCGGTGCGATGAGCTTTGAGGCGTTGCGTGGGCAGATCGTGGCATTTGACCCCGAAGTGCTGGCATTGAAACCGAGTGCAGGCATCCAACGGGTTGGGCAGCGCCTGCGCGCCCTGTTAGCAGGGAGCCGGATTATTGCCCAGAGCGAAGGCATCCGGACGCAGGATGCGTTGAGCCTGCGATCCATTCCGCAAATTCATGGTGCCTGCCGTGATCAGTTTGCATCATCGGCGCAACGCATCGAGATGGAACTCAATGCCGCCACCGATAATCCGCTGGTGCTGGGTACGCCGGAACAGTGGCGGGTGGTATCGCAGGCAAACCCACATGGCGAAGCGGTGGCACTGGCGGCAGACAGTCTGGCGCTGGCGTTATGCGAACTGGCCGGCGTGGCGGAACGTCGACTGGACCGGCTGATCAACCCGTTGGTGAGCGGGTTACCTCCCTTTTTGGTCGCCCAGCCGGGGGTGAATTCCGGCATGATGATCGCCCAATATGTGGCCGCCTCACTCTGTGGTGAGAACCGCTTATTAGCCCAGCCTGCGGTGGTCGATAACTTTGTCACTTCTGGCTTGCAGGAAGACCACCTGAGTATGGGCACCCCGGCGGCGCTCAAATTGCTGAAACTGACGGAAAACGTCTGGCATGTGCTGGCTATTGAATACCTGCTGGCGGCACAGGCGTTGGATTTTCTCGGCCCGGATAACGCCGGTGTGGGAACACAACGGGCCTGGCAGTTGCTGCGCCAACAGGTTGGGGTCTGGCAGGAGGATCGCTGGCTGGCACCGGATATCGCCCGTGCGGTAGCCGTGTTACGGCATCAGGAGCCTGACTGGGATGAATTGCCCTACCCGAACAGGCAGGACGTTTCAGAAACACGTGGATAACGGCGAACCGTAACCGGGGTTCGGTCGTTAATTGAACGCCAGTCGGTAAAAACGTTGAGGCCGCCCGACGGTGCCGTGCTGAATGTGGGCTTCCAGCAATTTAATGTTTTTGCAGTATTCCAGATA
Source organism: Dickeya ananatis (assembly GCF_019464615.1). NCBI lineage: Bacteria > Pseudomonadati > Pseudomonadota > Gammaproteobacteria > Enterobacterales > Pectobacteriaceae > Dickeya > Dickeya ananatis. Next base: position 922,665 of record NZ_CP040816.1, read on the forward strand.
ACGCCGGGCGGTAGACTTACTGATGCCAATCATATCGCTCAGGCTGTCGGCGGTGTGCTGCGTGTGCTCGCCGGAAAACGCCGCCCGTACCTGATTAAGCGTCAACTCGTCGATACCTTTTGGGTAGGTAAACCCGGCAGGCACATGATGTGGAATGCTCTGACGTATGACCCGGTCTATCTCGTCTTGTTGCAGGTGCGATTTCTGGGCGACTTTTCTGTTGAACATCAGGTAGTTTTTCAGCGCCTCTTCCAGCCGCTCCAGTATGAACGGTTTGACCAGATAATCACTGGCACCGTGCCGTATTGCCGCTTTGATCGTCTCAATGTCGTTGGCCGCGGTAATAAAAATGACGTCGACCTCCGGTTGGGTGGCACGCAGATGCTTCATCATGTCGATGCCGGTGCCATCGGGCAGGTAGTTATCCAGCATCACGAGGTCGGGTTTTTGGGCGGCGATGGCTATTCGGGCATCTGCCAGCGTGTCTGCGCTGCCTAATAGCAGGAATTCAGGGTGTTTCCTGATGAAGCTTTCAATAAAGAAAGCCATGTCGTGATTGTCCTCAACCAAAAAGACGCTGATCGTATTTGCCATAGCGTTAATCTTCTAACTATCGGTTAAACTTTGGGTATATAAACGGAAAATACTGCGCCGTCGTTATCGCCGTCTGTATCAACCAGACAAACGCCCTGTGCCTTTTGTACCAGCGACTGCACCAGATACAAACCGACACCATGATGGCGTCCTGATTTGCTGGTCGTGCCTTTCATAAATAGCTCTTCTATTGCCACCTGACCGAGCCCTGGGCCGTTATCCTGCACCGATAAGACGATTTCATCACTGCTGTCATTGAGATAAAGTTCGATCGATTGCGCATGGGCGGGCATTTTCACCGTGGCTTCCAGCGCGTTATCCAACAGGTTGCCGATGATACAGGCCATTTCCTCGGCGCTCAGTGGTGCATCCGTTCCAGTGTAACAAGAGAGCGGGTCAATCTGCAGGTCGATGCCCAGTTCGTTCGCCCGCCCGAGTTTACCGAGTATCAACCCGGCAACACAGGGGCAGTGGAAAGACTGGATGATGGCGTCATAAAGCTGCTGTTGCTGGGCGTTTTCCTGCGCAACATACTGGCTGACTCGCTCATATTCTCCTAACTGGAGCAGGCCGTAGATAACCGCCAGCCGGTTTTTGAATTCGTGGCTGATAACCCGCAGCTCTTCGCTTTCATGTTTGATGTGATTGACCTGTTTGGTCATCAACGTCTCGTTCGTTCTTTCCCTCAGGCTAATGACAAAACCGGCAAACTCATCCTGCTGGTTGAGGATGATGGCGCGGTTGGCGATAAACGTCGAGCCGTTGAAGGTGACGTCTACATCATGGCATTCCTGACGTTCGCTGGATAAAAAGAAATCAGCTGGAACGACATAATCGGTAATGGCGTGTCCGGTCAGTGGGCTGTTGGGATGGTCGATAGCGAGCATCTTTTTGGCCGCGTTATTGATGGCGATGATGCGACCTTCCGGGCTGACGGCGATCACGCCATCGTAAATGGCGTGCAGAATGGCCCGGCGTACCTGGTATCTATAATTGATCATCTCCGGCGTCAGGCCGGACATCTGCTTTTTCAGCAGACGGTAGGAAAAGACACCGCCGAGTAAAATCAGGATAAAGACGGCAACCAGCAAGCCGAGGAATGGCGAGAAATAGTCCTCCAGCAGGATCTGGCGGTGCGCTTCCGTATACCCAACCGAGACATAGCCGATGAATTTACCATCAAGCAGCAAAGGGGCGCGGGTTTTGACCGAGGCACCGGAATAACCGGTATTGTTGACCGTGTAGCTTTTTCCGGTGCGCAGCAGTTCAATATTACCGCTATCGTTGATGACCCGGTTCACCTGCGCCGGATCCGGATGGTAGAGGCGGATGTTATCCGGGTCGCTGATGACAATGAAATCGGCATCACTGCGCGCGTAGCGTTGATCGATAAGATTACGCAACATCGCCAGATCCCGATGCTGGACCGCCTGCTTGAGAGCCGTGTCCTGCGAGAGGATAAGCGCCAGATTCTTGGATTTATCCGCTACGTCGTTATACAGCAGATGACTGATAACGAGAAAAACCGCGCAGCCGGTCACCACCACCACGGCCAGCGATGTGATGAAATAATAAAGTATTATCTGATACTTATAAGAGCTGCTTGGCTCGCCGCTGCGGGTGATGGCCTCTGACATGGTGTATTCCGTCAGTGATGGTTGTACAAAAGATAACGACCGCCGCATCCTGTCGTGCCGTCTGGGTAAGCTATCTGATTGCTTGAGAGCCACGGGAAACAGGAGCGAGTAGGGCTATTTAAACAGACAAGCGGCCTGATTGCCTCAGGCCGCATCAATGTTTCTGGTGATAACGCGGGTCGCGGTAACGTTTTAGCGATTCAACAATGACAACACGCTATGCAGCGAAAGGCCCAGTAACGTGAAATCGGTGGTTGAGTAGGTGGTCGGTGCATCGACACCCGCATCGTGGATCGGCTGGAAAATAAACGCCGAACCGGCAATAGAGATGATGCCGCAAGCCACTGCACCGATGACCGCGCCACGGATACCACCGGTGGCATTACCGATAATGCCTGCGCCGCCGCCACTGGCAAAGGTAAACAACAAGCTGGGAACCATGGCCGGGTAACCGAATACCGGCAACAAAATCATGGTCAGGAAGCCACTGATGGTGCAGCAGATAAAACCGATGAAAACAGCGTTGTTGGAATAAGGAAACAGTGAATAAATTTCAATCGCCGGAATGGATTTCTTAATGATTTTATCGCTGATACCTTTAAACGCCGGAATCAGTTCTTCGATAAACATATGTACACCGCGGGTCAGCATATAAACCCCGGCTGAAAATAACCCAGCTTGTTTGAGCAAAAACAGAAAGATATTGGTGTGGCTGTGATCTTTATGGCTGGCATCAGCGATGAGCTGTACGTGTTCAGCACCGGCAACCAGTGAGGAGATAACAAAAAACAGCAACATAACAAAGAAGGTTGAAACCTGCTTATCTTTTAAGAAGCCGATACTGGTCGGAATAGCCAGTTTCTCGGCGTCGACTTCTTTATTGCCGAATTTTTCGCCTAACCAACCAGCCAGCATATAACTGGTGGAACCAAATTGACCGATAGAGAAATCACCGGACTGTCGCAACGCATCACAGTTTTCAATTTGTCGACAATAGCGCACCAGCAAGGCGGGAGAAATAACACACCACACTCCGGTAATAAGCGTCGCCAATATCGCCGAGCTGGAAACGGAGATGCCGTGCAGCATGGCGATGATGGTCAAACAACTGACCATGAAGAACACATGATGCCCGGAGAGGACGATATATTTCAGCGGTGTGATTTTAGCCAGTACAATATTGAAAAACATGGCACCGATAAGCCCGGCAGCAATAGCGGAAGAGTAAAGCTTGCCGAGTTTTTCCATCGCGACAACAATCACCACTTCATTGTTGGGCACGATACCCTGGACGTGAAAAGCGGTCAGGAAAATTTTTGAAAAGTTACTCAATGCCGGCGAGATAAGCAGGTCTGCGCTGGCGAACAGAATGATGAAACCCAGATAGGTTCTCACTGTTGACGTAATGATGTCATTGATGTTTTTCTTTTGAATAATATTTCCCAACATGGTGAAAAGACTCACCAATATGGCGGCGTCTTTGAGTAATTCAATCAGAAATTGAAGCACGGTATTCCCCTTTATTAATAAATTTCTACTCAGGGTAAAATAACGGTGTTCATATCGGTGAAAGTTGATCTGCGGTCACATTGGTGGATAAATTTAAAGCATTAAATGATTTTTATGCGCTTAATTATTATTTGGTTGATTTTGTTTTTTTGTTTCTTTACCGTCGGCAACGAATTAAGCGTTACGGTTTATCCGCTTTATGTTAATGAATATCTTTGCGAATGTTAAGTGTGGTGATGAATTAATTGATGTGTTTTAGTGCTATTACATATTCAGGCTGCATTATCTTTTAATTTTTGTAAAAATACTGAGTGTTTTTTATTGAAATAAGTGAATTGTGCTGGCGGGTATATCGTAGGGTGATCGGATGATGAATAAAACCTGGTCACGTACGCCTTATCGTCACAGATAGCACATAAAAAGAGCAACACAGAATAAAAGCAGGTGGTTTCGGTATTGATGTGGAACTTGTCTCCCCTTGTGATGCAACGAGACCGCTTCCATCTGCTTTTCTCATATCGCCATATTCCCATTCAACACTAAGGTGCCGTTTCTCTGCCTGTGGGTGGCTGGCACCAGAATAGCCGAATGGGACAGGCGCTTAGCCGCCGAACCGTCCGAACAATTGATAACGGGAACCGGGATAAAACAGCCGCGCAGCGGTAACGACCCGCGAGCCGTGCCAGGTCCGGCGGCGGATCAGCAGACAGGGTTCCTGTTCGTCCAGCGCCAGTAGCTCGCGCTGGCGTGGTTCAGCGGCAACCGCTTCTACCCGGTGCTCACCGGCGGTCAGTGGTGCTACACGGCTCAGGTAACTGTGTGGCGTGACAACAGTAAAATCCTGTTGCAGATAATCCGGTGCCACCTGGGGGTTCACGTAGCGGATCTCCAACTGTACCGGCACGCCGTTTTCATAGTGCACAATTTGCGAATGAAACAGTGGCTGCCCAGGCGCGATATCCAGTTGTGCGGCCTGATCGCCATCGGCACTGAGACGTTCCAGCCGCAGTACCTGGCTGCTGTGGCGATGACCGCGTGCGGCAATTTCATCGGCGATGTTGTGAACTTCCAGCATCGCGGTATGGGCTTTCTGCTCTGCCACAAAGGTTCCCACTCCCTGCATCCGCACCAGAAAACCTTCGCTGGTCAGTTCCCGTAATGCCCGGTTGATGGTCATACGGCTGACACCCAATTCGTTGACCAGCTCACTTTCCGACGGTACCCGTTGGTGTGATTGCCAGGCTCCGCTACGAATCTGGTTGATAATGGCTTGCTTTACCCGCTGGTAGATGGGGGCCGGGGTATCACTCATGGCCGCGGCAAGTTGGGACGCGGTTTGCTGGTCGGTCAAGGCGTTATCCTCAAAAGGCGACAGATAATGGCAGTGTAACGAACAACGCCCAGTCCTGTATAGACAACCTGTGAGGCGAGGCGGTTTTTGTCGTTGCTGACGTTTGCTTAGGTTGTAGTAAAAACGAGGGAGTAAAAAACCGAGGGAGTAAAAGCTGAGACAGTAAAAGCTGAGAGAGTAAAGCCAGAGACGTCACATTTCATCATATCCCGTTACCTTTTGGCATTTCCAAAGCCAAAGAGCCTGTAACACAGTGAATTGCCTGCCATTCGGCGGTGTGACACACCACAGCCCGAATAACTGATGAGGAAATAAACGTGAAGAAACGCCTCTGCCTGTTGCTACCGTTATTACCGTTGACCGTATTGCCTGCAAGTGCGTTGGCAACGCTGAAAATGATCACCACACCGGGTGTCGCGCCGGACGCCGTGAGCGCAGTAAAAATGTATTTCAGCGGAAATATCAATGAAGAAAAAGTGACCGAGCTGACGATGGCGCTGGATGAAGCGAATATGCGCTTCAAAAACGCGCACGACCTCTATTTGTATATCAACAGTACGGGTGGTGAGTTAGACAGCGCCCATGTTGCTTATCTGGCGATAAAAAGCTCGCGTATTCCGGTGACGACCGTCGATATGTCGATGACGGCTTCTGCCGCTACCGTACTGTTCTGTGGGGCCAAAAATCGGGTCATGTTGCCGAATACGACCCTGCTTATCCATCCTCCAGCCGTTAATCAGAACGAGAAAAGTAGTACGCCGGACAGCCTGGAGCTTAAGCAGCAGTGGTCTTCGCATTATGTCGACATGCTAAAAAACGTTTACCGGCAGTGTACTACGCTGAGTGATGAGGCGATGAACAAGGCGTTACACAGCGAAGATGCGCATTTGTTTCTGAGCAATAGTGAAGCGGAAAACATTGGCATAACGACCGCAACCGAAGAACAGATTCATGCCGCCGATGTGGTTTATTTCATCAATGATGGTTCGCCCCGGGATAAGGGATAACGTTTTCCCCCAATGCCTTACCCAAACCTGATTTCACTGACCTTTTCTCCTCATGGCCGTCAGACAGACGGCCTGTTCCTGTAGAACGCCCATCGCATTTTGTAAATTTATCAAAATATCGATCCTTATCGTTATTCTAACGTTATCTTTACGCAATCCTAACTATTGGGATGGCGTTCAGGTGACGTCTTCAATCTTATCGGGCTGTATTCCTGATTTGTGCATGTGGTGTCAATAAGAGTCGATCATCGATGAATACAACGTTTTCTTGTGTGGAATGCGGTAAATGCTGCATAGGTCATCATGTTCCCCTGACTCTGACTGAGGCGAAAGAATGGGCGCAGGACGGTGGGCAAATCATCGTTCTGGTGGAGGGGTTTCTGCAAAATGGTATCGGTATCCCCCCAGAACAACGACAGCATGCCCAGTCACGCTCTTGCGATGTGATAAGTGGTGAGACCCGGGCATTTATTGCCATCACCTTTGCGGCCTACAATCCTGGCCCGTGTCGGCATCTGGACGACGACTTACGTTGTCGAATCTATGCGCGTCGGCCCTTGGTATGCCGGATTTACCCGATGGAGATCAACCCGCATATTCCACTGCGGCAGGTTAACAAGGATTGTCCGCCCGAGGCCTGGCAACACGGTGACGCGCTGATTGTTTCAGACCGGCTGGTGGACCGTGAAACCGAGGTGTTGATCGAACGTTCCCGCCAGGCGGATCGTGATGATATTCATATCAAAGCATCGATTTGCCATTGGCTGGGGATCGCCACCAGTGCGCTCAAAGGTGATGGTTTCACGGCATACCTGCCGGATATGACGGCGTTTCTGTCGGCGCTGGAACTGGCCGGGCAGTTTACTGCCGAAGAACATGCTGACGCCGCACCGGGCCGTGCATGGCAGTTCCATGTTTCCGGCGAGGACGTGCTGGAAACCCTGAAACAGGCCGGTGCTGACGCGGTTACCGGGCCGTCCCAATATTATGGGTTTATCGGTTTACGCGCAGTCTGATGCAGTAGTCAGCGAAGTACCGCCATTTGCGTGACTGAAAACAGGGCAGGGTGCACCGTTATAGGGCGCTCTGTCTCCTTCTCTGTGGTGGTTCTCTTCTTCCTGTTGCTTCATCCCGCCGCTTTTCCGTCAATTTGCCCGTACTGCTGTGCTGGCACGCCTCTTGCTTGTATAGACAAGATTATAACACTTGCAGTCCATTGCTTTTTCTTTTCCTGACAGGAGTAGAAACATGAGTACAGCACCAGGTCGTACCGGTTGGAAAATCTCGTTGATGGCTGTTTGTCTGGCTAGCGCCCTGAGCGTACAGGCGCAGGAAACGCCGGTGGCTATCGGTATTTCCGGCTGGACTGGCTTCGCCCCGCTGACACTGGCGGATAAGGCCGGTATTTTTCAACAGCACGGGCTGAAGGTGGATCTGAAAATGATCCCCCAGAAAGACCGCCATCTGGCGGTGGCATCCGGTGCGATTCAGTGTGCCGCAACGACGGTGGAAACCTACGTTTCCTGGGCGGCCAGTGGTGTGATGCTCAAACAGATTGTCCAGCTCGACAAATCCTATGGTGCGGATGGACTGGTGGTACGCAACGGCATTAACAGCGTGCATGACCTGAAAGGGAAAACCATCGGCGTTGATGCGCCCGGGACTTCACCGTACTTCGCACTGGCGTGGATGCTGGATAAAAACGGCATGAGCCTGAAAGACGTCCACATCGCAACGTTGTCGCCGCAGGCGGCGGCTCAGGCGTTTGTTGCCGGGCAGAATGACGCCGCCATGAGCTATGAACCGTACTTATCTACCATTCGTCAGCAGCCGGACAAGGGAAAAATTCTCGCCACAACACTCGATTACCCGATGGTGATGGACACGCTCGGTTGTACGCCGGCGTTTTTGCAGCAACATCCGCAGGCCGCGAAAGCCTTGGTAGAAAGCTATTTTGACGCGCTGGAGATGATTAAAACTCAGCCGGAAAAGGCCTACGACATCATGGGCGCGGCGGTGAAAACCAGCGGTAAGGAGTTCGCCGAGTCAGCCCGTTATCTACGCTGGCAGGACCGGGAGCAAAATCGCGTCTTCTTTAGTGGCGAAATCGCCCGGTTCAGCGAAGAAGCGTCAAAACTGTTGCTGGAGGCGAAAGTCATTCGCCAGCAACCGGATCTTTCCGCGCTGTATGACGCCAGCTATGTGAAATAACCGAGGAGAGATGCGGACATGGCGGACATCAATAGCCTCCCTCACACCACCATGCGTACACCTGCGGCGCTGCCCGATGCGCCGGTTCGGGTGCATAACCCGTTGATGGTGCCGCTGCGACCGGTATCGATGCGCTTACGCTGGACGCTTGGCGTGGGGTTCTTCGTGCTGTTTATCGGCTTGTGGTCACTGGTGACGTTCAGCGGTGTGGTTTCCGCCACATTTCTGGCTAACCCGCTGACGATGTTGCATGAAGGGGTGTTGCTGTTTACTGATTATGATTTTCAGCAAGACATCGGCATGACGGTGATGCGCGTGGTGGCGGGTTTTCTGCTGGCGGCGTTGATTGGGGTGCCGCTTGGCATCCTGATGGGGGCCTACAAGCTGGTGGAAGCCTTCTTCGAACCGTTTGTGTCATTCTGCCGTTATCTGCCCGCCTCGGCGTTCGTACCGTTGCTGATTTTGTGGGCCGGTATCGGTGAGATGCAGAAGATACTGGTGATTTTTATCGGCTCGTTCTTCCAGATTGTGTTGATGGTGGCGGTCAGCGTCGGCGCTGCACGGCGTGATCTGGTCGAAGCGGCGTATACGCTCGGGTGCTCCAGCCGCAGTGTGGTGACCCGGGTGTTGATCCCCGGTGCGGCACCGGGGATCGCTGAATTGTTGCGGCTGGTACTTGGCTGGGCCTGGACTTACGTGATCGTCGCCGAGCTGATTGGTGCCTCAAGCGGTATCGGCCACATGATTGTCGATAGCCAGGCGCTGCTCAATACCGGACAAATCATCTTCGGCATTATTGTTATCGGCGTTATCGGGTTGCTGTCCGATTTCCTGTTCAAAGCCGTTAATCGCCGTTTATTTGCCTGGAGCCTGTCATGAAATACAGCAAGCTGACCATTCGGCAGGTTGAGCGGGTGTTTACTGGCCCGCATGGTGAGGCTATCCCGGCGTTGCAGCCCATCGATTATCAGGTCAATGAAAACGACTTCGTCACGATTTTAGGACCATCCGGTTGCGGGAAATCGACGTTACTGCGCATTATTGCCGGACTGGATGCGCCAACCCGTGGCGAAGTCTGGCTGGATGGCGCGCTGGTGGATGGCCCCGGAGCCGATCGCGGCATGGTCTTTCAGAGCTATACCTTGTTTCCGTGGCTGACGGTGCGCGAGAACATCTGTTTTGGGTTGCAGGAGCGGGGTGTCAGTGCGGCGCAACAACGCGAGCGCAGCGAGTATTATCTGCATCAGGTGGGGTTAAACGGGTTCGAGCATCATTACCCACGCCAGCTCTCCGGTGGCATGCAACAACGCACCGCCATCGCCCGCGCGCTGGCTAACGACCCGAAAGTCCTGTTGATGGATGAACCCTTCGGTGCGCTGGATAACCAGACCCGGGTCATGATGCAGGAGTTGTTGTTGTCGGTGTGGGAGTCGTCGCGCAAGACGGTGTTATTCGTCACCCACGATATCGACGAAGCGATTTTCATGGCGAACAAAGTGGCGATTTTCAGCGCCCGGCCGGGTCGGATTAAAACGGAAGTGGCAGTGGATTTTCCATGGCCGAGAGACTATACCCTTAAAACCTCGCCAGAATTTATGGCGCTCAAGGCGCGGGTGACGGAAGAGATTCGTAGTGAAACCCGGCAGGCGCTGGCCCACTGAGCAGCGCACTGCGGGTGTGCAGGATGAAACATACGCACCGGCTGGATAAAGGATGATGAACGCAGCCGGATTGGTTTAGCTTTACTTGTCTATACAGGATTAGATATATGTCACAAACCCGAAGCTATTGCCTGACGCCCGGCGCCGTGGATCTCGCCACACTGCGCGCGATTTATCGGGGGAACGTCACCCTGACGCTGGCGGCACAGGCGCGCACGGCGGTGGCAGCCGCGCAGGAAACGGTGCAGAACATTGTGCGTCAGGACCGGGTGGTCTATGGCATCAACACCGGTTTTGGCAAGCTGGCCCAGACCCGTATCCCCGCCGACAGACTGGCGGAACTACAGCGTAATCTGGTGTTGTCCCACAGCGTTGGTATCGGTGAACTGTTGCCGGATGACGTGGTGCGTCTGGTGATGGCGACCAAAGTCATTAGTCTGGCTCGTGGGCACTCCGGGGTGCGATTGCAGGTCATCGACACCTTGCTGGCGCTGTTTAACGCCGGGGTTATGCCCTGTATTCCAGAAAAAGGCTCGGTGGGGGCCAGTGGCGATCTGGCACCGCTGGCGCATTTATCGCTGCTGCTGTTGGGAGAAGGGCAGGCGCGGGTTGACGGCGTGTTGGTCCCGGCGGCCGACGGGCTGGCGCGCGCTGGCGTTGAGCCGTTGGTGCTGGGGCCGAAAGAGGGGCTGGCGCTGCTCAACGGTACTCAGGTGTCCACCGCGCTGGCGTTGCGTGGCCTGTTCGAGGCTGAAAACGTGTTTGCCGCCGGGCTGGTGGCAGGGGCGCTATCACTGGAGGCCATCAAAGGTTCGGTGAAACCGTTTGATGCCCGTATCCATCAGGCACGTGGTCAACATGGGCAGATAGGGGTCGCCGTGGCCGTCAGCACCTTGCTGACTGACAGTGAGATTTTGCAGTCACACGTGCATTGTGGCCGGGTACAAGACCCGTATTCGATTCGCTGCGTACCGCAGGTGATGGGCGCGTGTCTGGATAATTTGCGTCATGCCGCCCGCGTGTTGGGTATTGAAGCCAACGCGGCGTCGGATAACCCGCTGGTGTTTCCCGATGCCGACGAGGTCATTTCGGGCGGCAATTTCCACGCTGAACCGGTGGCGTTCGCCGCTGACATCATCGCATTGGCGGTGGCGGAAATCGGTGCCATTTCAGAACGGCGCATGGCGCTGCTGCTCGACAGCACCTTATCCGGGTTACCGCCGTTTCTGGTTAACGATGGCGGGGTGAATTCCGGATTTATGATAGCCCAGGTGACCGCCGCCGCGCTGGCGTCAGAAAACAAATCGTTAGCGCATCCTGGCAGCGTCGACAGCCTGCCGACCTCCGCCAATCAGGAAGACCATGTATCAATGGCGACCTACGCCGCTCGCCGCCTCGGCAGCATGTGCTTTAACACCGCGACGGTGGTGGGGATTGAAGCCATGGCGGCGGCGCAGGGCATCGACTTCCATCGTCCACTGAAAAGTTCGCCGTTGCTGGAGCGTGAGCTGGCGCAGGTGCGTGAACAGGTGGCGTTTTTGGAACGTGACCGTCTGATGGCGACCGATATTGAGCTGATGCGCCAGTGGGCCAGCCGTGATCACTGGCCGTCTGTTATCACCGCATTGTTGCCCAGTTATGCCGCTGACCCGGCTTTTGCTTCTGTTTGATAAGGAATGTGCTATGACCTCCTCTTCGTCTATGACGTCTGCGGGTGCCCGCGTTGTGCGTGCTCCGCACGGCACCGAACTGCATTGTGAAAACTGGCTGATAGAAGCCGCCTACCGCATGATCCAGAATAACCTTGACCCGGATGTGGCCGAACGTCCGGAAGATCTGGTGGTGTATGGCGGGATTGGCAAAGCCGCCCGCAACTGGGACTGCTTCGACGCGATTCTGAACAGTCTGCGTCAGTTAAAGGCGGATGAAACCCTGCTGGTGCAATCCGGTAAGCCGGTTGGGGTGTTTCGCACCCATGCTGACGCTCCCCGGGTGTTGATTGCCAACTCGAACCTGGTGCCGCATTGGGCCACCTGGGAACACTTCCATGAACTGGATAAAGCCGGGCTGATGATGTACGGCCAGATGACCGCCGGGTCGTGGATTTACATCGGTGCGCAGGGCATTGTGCAGGGGACTTACGAAACCTTCGCAGAAGCGGGTCGCCAGCACTATCAGGGCGATCTGAGCGGCAAATGGATCCTCACCGCCGGGCTTGGCGGCATGGGCGGCGCGCAGCCACTAGCTGGCGTATTGGCCGGTGCCTGTGTGCTGGCGGTGGAATGTCAGGAGTCTCGCATTGATTTTCGGCTGCGTACCCGTTATCTCGACTATAAAGCCAACAGTATTGACGAGGCACTGGCGATGATCGCCGAGGCCTGCGCGCAGAAAAAGGCCATTTCCGTCGGCCTGCTCGGTAACGCTGCCGAGGTGTTGCCGGAACTGGTGAAACGGGCCAAAGCCGGCGGCATGAAGCCGGATATCGTCACCGACCAGACCTCTGCCCATGACCCGCTCAACGGCTATTTGCCCGCTGGCTGGAGTGTGGCGCGCTGGGAACAGGAGCGTGTTAGCAATCCGCAGGCGGTGACGAAAGCTGCCTGTGCCTCAATGGCGGTGCATGTGCAGGCGATGCTGGATTTTTGCCACATGGGCGTGCCTACCGTGGATTACGGCAACAATATTCGCCAGCGTGCATTCGATGAAGGGGTGGGGAATGCCTTTGATTTTCCCGGCTTCGTCCCGGCGTACATTCGTCCGCTGTTTTGCGAAGGCAAAGGGCCGTTCCGCTGGGTGGCACTATCCGGCGATCCGCAGGATATCTACAAAACCGATGCCAAACTCAAAGAGCTGTTCCCGGATAATCACCACCTGCACCGCTGGCTGGATATGGCGCGTGAGCGCATCGCGTTTCAGGGGCTTCCCTCACGCATTTGCTGGCTGGGGCTGGGCGAGCGACATCTGGCCGGGCTGGCGTTTAACGAAATGGTGCGTAACGGTGAACTAAAAGCGCCGATCGTTATCGGTCGTGATCATCTGGACTGCGGTTCGGTGGCGTCACCCAATCGGGAAACGGAAGCGATGCAGGACGGCTCGGACGCAGTCTCCGACTGGCCGCTGCTCAACGCGCTACTGAATACGGCGGGTGGCGCAACCTGGGTCAGTTTGCATCACGGCGGCGGCGTCGGCATGGGCTTTTCCCAGCATGCCGGTATGGTGATTGTCTGTGATGGCAGCGAGCAGGCGGATGCCCGGTTGGGGCGTGTGCTGTGGAACGACCCGGCTACCGGGGTGATGCGCCACGCGGATGCCGGTTATGACGCCGCTAAAGCCTGTGCGGCAACGCATCAATTGAATTTGCCAATGGTGAAGTAAACTATCAACAGGTAGCCACCACGCCAGAAATCCCCGGTCGCTTACGCAGGTAAGTGACCGGGGTGAGCGATAATGCTGTGTGACGTTGCGCTGAATGTAGTGAGTAATCAGCGTCGTATTCTTTGCGCCAATACGCTGTGTTCAGGATGTTGACTGAGCTTGTGAACGTAGGCGTTCGATAAACAGTCGGAATGCTGCCGAGTTATTTTTTCTTTCCGGATAAAACAGATAGTATCCAGGGAAAGGTTTACACCAGTCCTGCAATAGGCTAACCAATTTCCCTTGTCGTATCGGTTCTTCTGCTTGTATCGCCGTCAGGCAGGCTATTCCACCACTCTGCACCGCGGCATCAATAATCATATCGGTATCATTGAATGTTAACCGTCCCTCAACCCTTACGGTGACTTTTTCTCTGCCGTTGTCAAATTCCCAGATATAATTTCCACCACTTGTCGGAAGCCTGAAATTAATACAGTTATGTGCAGCAAGATCGGCTGGGGTGACAGGTGCTCCCGCACGTTGAATATAGTCGGGGGATGCTACTACAACCATTTGCATATCTGGGCCGATGCGTACCGCCACCATATTATTAGCTATCAGTTCTCCGAGACGTACTCCAGCGTCAAATCTTTCCGCAATGATATCTTTGGTTCCGGAGTCTACGTTTATTTCGAAATTCACTTCGGGAAATTCCTGACTGAATTCACGTATCACAGGCCAGAGAATATATCTTGCTGCATGCGGTGGAGCGGTAATACGAATTAAACCTGATGGTTTTTCTCGTAATATCCCCACTTCATTCAGGCCCTCAGCAATACTGTCGAAAGCCGGTCGGAGGTTTTTATATAACTGTTCACCCGCCTGGGTCAGCGTTACCTGCCGGGTCGTGCGTGCAAGGAGTCGAACTCCAAGGCGCTTTTCCAATCGTTTTAGTGCATGGCTCAATGCCGACTGAGACGTTTCAAGGCGGATTGCTGCGCGAGTGAAATTCAACTCTTCAGCGAGAGTGGCAAAGATATTCAGGTCAGTTAAGTCATTCCGGTTCACGCCTGTACCCCTGCTTTATTTAATGAAAATTGAGTATAACTCTTATGGTAATTGATATCTTAATTTCATCTAAGTGGCCAGATATAGTTTCTTCCCAAGGCGATTTTTCTCGCAGATTTTCATGGTATCGGGTAAACGACAGGAGCGTTATATGGCAAATCTTTCACGACGTGCTCTTCTGGCTGGCTCTGCAACATTCGCGGCGATAGCTTCTACAAAAGCGTTTCCTTTGTTGGCGGCCGAACAGCATGACCAGGAGCGCCAAATTTTGGGTAATAGCGGCATTTACCGCCATCAATTGGGGGCCGTTGAACTGTATTCAGTGACTGACGGCTCTAATAGCTTTCCCCGAAGAGATGATTTTGTTGTCAATGCCAGTCCTCATGATGTGGCCGCTGAGCTGGCTGCTTCATTCCTTGATCCTAATACGATTACATTGACGTTTACTCCTGTTGTTCTTCATTCATCGGGACAAACGATAATTATCGATACCGGATTGGGTGAAAAAGCCTTTGTGCAAAGCAAAGGCGTCGGTGGACAGTTTCATCGAAATTTAGCCGCAGCAGGTTACAAGAAAAATCAGATTGATAAAGTACTGATTACCCATTTCCATGCAGACCATATTGGGGGGTTGATTACTGCTGACGATAAACCGGCATTTCCTGATTCACAAATACTGGTTCCCGCTGCTGAGTATGATTACTGGCTGAGTGACAGTAATATGGCGAAAGCCGCAACTGATGGGATAAAAGCTAATTTTGAACGTGCTCGTCATATTTTTGGCATTCTGGGTAATAAGGTTAGAAAATTTGGTCCGGAAGAAGAAGTGGCTCCCGGTGTGACATCCATGTCGACCCCTGGTCATACACCCGGTCATTCATCATTTATTATTAAGTCAGAAGGTCAGGTAGGGATTGTACAGGGCGATGTCACGACACATCCTGCTCTGTTTGTCCGCCATCCTGATTGGCATGGTTGGTCTGACATGGATCCGATACAGGCTGAAACAACACGGCGGCAGCTGTATGACAGAATGGTAAAAGAAAAAATCCTTGTGCAGGGTTTTCACTTTTCTTTCCCGGCGATGGGGCATTTCATCAGTGTCGATTCTGGTTATCAGTTTATTCCTCTGATGTGGGATCCCTCCTGATAATCATACCCAAAATAATTCGAGTTGCGGGAAGGCGGCAAGAGAGCGAATCCCGATGAGCTTACACCGGTAAGTGATTCGGGTGAGCGAACGCAGCCAACACACCTGCAACTTGAAGTATGACGGGTATAAGCTATAGCGGTTCATTTAATCTGGGATTAACGTGAAACCCATGTGCTGAGTTATCTTGTTATTGCGAATAAATTGCTAACAAACAGAAAGGGTAGGCATCCTGCCCTTTCTGTTTTCAATCGGGAACGCATATGTCTGATGCCAACGGTCAGGGGTGCTCAAACCAGTCCCGATTCTGTTCAGCAATAGGGGTAATGGAGTGGATCATTTCCTGCAAATGCCCACTCATCGCGGCTTCCACCGCGTTAGCATCACGCGCTTTTAATCCATTGAAAATCACATAATGCTGTTGAATCAGGCTGGCGGGCGGCGACACCTGGCTGAGGCTCAGGAAGCGAACCCGGTCCATCGTGGCTTTGATCGACTCAATGGTTTCCCAGGCCAGTGGACACCGGGCTATCTGCGTCAGTAATTGATGAAAATCATCGTCCAGGCTGAGAAATTCGCGTATCTGCTCGTTCTGGGCTGCCAGTTCCTGACGGCGCAAATTGTGTTCCAGCATCAGTAACTGTTCGTCAGTAATGAACTCGACAGCCCGGCGTACAATCGCGCATTCCAGCGCCTGACGAATAAAACGGGCATCGGCCACGCGCTGCTCGGAAATCTTCATTACGAACGTGCCGCGCTGCGGCAGAATCTGTACCAGCCCGGCTTCCGCCAGTTTGATAAACGCTTCTCGTACCGGTTGACGGGAGACAGAGAAACGAGTCGAAATTTCCTTTTCAGACAAGAGTTTGCCGGGAGGGATCGTGCATTCCACAATGTCTTTGCGCAATACACGATAGATCTGTTGATTAACAGGTTCGTTGCTGTTGATTTGGGCGTAGTTATCCATGCATCCGTGGTGTATTTAAGCTGTTTGTCATCATGATACATGGTTAGCCAACGCCTTATCCATAAGGCGTGTGATTTTCCCCACCGGGGGGGCGCACAGGTTGACGGGGCGGCCTGTGCGCGTCGGTCGGTATTATTGCATTAGTGCCTGTAGCGTGGCGTTAACGCCGTGATTGACCAGCGACAGATAATAGCGGGTGACGGTCTGGACAAAACGGCTATCGGCGGGCAGGTCGCGACCAAAAATGCTCTCCTGCGCCAGCAGGGCGTTAACACGCGCCTCACCCTGTGCGCTGTGCTGGACAACCTGCGCCAGCACCTCTTTTTGTGGATCGCTTATCTCGATCGGCTGGCCTTGTTCATCCACGCCGCCGACATAGCGCATCCAACCCGCCACCCCCAGCGCCAGCATGTCGAACCGGCTGTTATGGGCCAGATGCCAGCGAATGGAATCCAGCAGGCGCGGCGGTAGTTTTTGCGAGCCATCCATGGCGATTTGCCAGGTGCGGTGCTTCAGCGCCGTATTGCGATAACGTTGCAGCAGCGCGTCGGCGTAAGCGACCCTGTCGACCCCGATGGTACGCAGTGTCGGTGCCTGCTCCTGTAGCATCAGGTGACGTGCGGCGGCGACCAGTACCGGGTCCTGCATACAGTCACTGATATGCGCGTAGCCCGCCAGATAACCGAGGTAGGCAAGAAACGAATGACTGCCGTTGAGCATACGCAGTTTCATTTCTTCATAGGGTAAGACATCCGATACCAGTTCAGCGCCGCCTTTTTCCCATTCCGGTCGTCCGTTGACGAAGTTATCTTCAATGACCCACTGGAAGAAGGGCTCGCAGGCGACACCCGCCGGGTCATCAACCCCCAACATGGCGGTGATTTGTGCCCGTGTTTCCGCGGTGACCGCCGGTACAATGCGGTCCACCATGGTTGACGGAAACGTCACATTCTGTTCTATCCAGCCTGCCAGACCGGGCTCCTGCAATTGCGCTAACTGGGTGATGACGTTGCGTGTCACATGGCCATTTTCCGGCATGTTATCGCACGACATGACGCTGAACGGCGGCAGGCCATGTTCTCTACGACGTCTGATAGCAGCCAGTATCACACCCGGCAGAGAACGGGGTTGTGCCGGGTTCTGAAGGTCATGCACGATCAACGGGTGTTCGGTGTTTAACTGCCCGGTAGCGGGGTGGTGGCAGTAGCCTTTTTCCGTCACGGTGATCGACACAATGGCTATCTCGGGTGCGCTGAGCGCCGCCAGAATGTTTTCAATGCCGTCCAATTCGGCGTGCAATGCCTTTTTCGCCACACCGATGAGGCGGCTGCTCCAGTTATCGCCTGCCATTTCCGATACCGACCACAGCAGATCCTGCTGCCGGATATCGTTGATCTGTTGCTCCCCGCCAATCAGGTTGATTTCACAATAGCCCCAATCGCTGCCGAATTGCGCGGCCAGTTTATCTGCGCACACCGCCTGGTGAGCGCGATGGAAGGCACCAAAGCCAATATGGGCGATGCGTGCCACCAGTTTGCTACGGTCATACTCAGGCTTTACCGCGTTTGCCTGTAACAGTGGAGTTGTCATGACTTTTTTCCTAACGTGAATGCTTACCGGTGGTTTTTGACCACCGGAGTGACTGCTGAAATGTTATTCACCTACGTGAGTGATGGTTCGCGCCCTGTTGAGGGTGGGGGATTCGGTGTGTTGCCACAGGGTGTCGTAGGCATGACCGGTCAAGTCTTCCACGATACGACGTGTCTCTGGCGTGACGTCCTGCTTCCTGCCGTTCGCTTTCAAGCGTTCGACTTCATCGATAAGGACTTTGTGCGTTTGCTTATTGAGGTGGAAGGTCAACGCCTGCCACAGCGCAATCAGCAATAATCCGGCGGTACCGATAAACATCAGCCCGGCGATGGTGTTAATCGCTTCCTGCGGTTGCACCTGACTGCCTTTTACAAAGCCCCCCGATTGCAACAGCAAACCGACGACAAAGGTGGCGATGGCAACCGTGGTTTTGCGTGAGAAGGTCATGACTGCCGCGAACAGCCCTTCACGGCGCTGGCGTGTGACCATCTCATCGATATCCGGAATGAATGGGAAGACATTCCAGGGGGTAAATTCCAGCACGCAACGGCCAACCTGATAGCAACCCGCCAGCGCCACCAGTGCCACTGTCTTGTTATCCATCGGTACACGATAGACATAAAAGAAACCGGCGAGACACACCATCATCACCGTGTAGGCGAAGATGTACAGACGTGACGGGCCGTATTTGATCATGGCAAGCCCTGCCAGCAACGTCACTGGTAACCCGACAATGCTCATGGAAAGCAGGCTGCCAGCAAATGACGACGACACGTTCAGGCAGTAGACGCAGAAGAACACGAACACGGTGTTATAGACGTCCTTGGCGGTAAACGAGAACAGGTAAATCGCCAGGTGTTTTCTAAAGGCCCGTACACGCAGGGTAGAGGCATAATCCTTCAGCAGCCCACCGAGCATCCGCAATTTTTCCCATACGGTGCCAGGGTGTTGTTTCGCTTCCAGTTCCGCCAGCATCTCCGGGGTGAGCTCACGTTCCCAGGTCACTTTCCATGAGATAAACACGCACAGCATAAAGGTCACGGCGAACAGCACGCCATTAACCAGATACGCGTTAGCGTCGTGCTCGCCATAATATTTAATCAGCAGGCCGGGGATAAAAGTGGCGAGGAATGTTCCCAGTGCCGACAGAAACATACGGCAGGTAGAGAGCTTGGTGCGTGAGTTAAATCCTTTGGTCATTTCCGACGGTAGCGTTTCCCACGGAATGAGCACCATCGCGGCGATGATTTCGAATGCCAAATACACCGACAAGTAGAACCAATAGTTCATGCCGTTTACCCATAACAGGGCGTAAACCAGCATCAATGGCGCACCAATTAATAAGAAGAATCGGCGGCGGCCAAATTTTTTACCAAAATAATTTTTATAGAAATGATCGGTAAAGCTGCCCATAAATAAACTAACAATCGCATCGACAATACGAGCGATGGCGACAATAGACGCCGCCTCTACGGGAGTTAACCCCACAAAGGTGGTATAGAAAAAGAGTAACCAGGCTCCGATGACGGTAAAGGCACCGCCACCCATAATATCTGTCAGGCCATAACCAATACTGACAGGTATCGTGACTTTCTTGGTACCAGACATAATTTATCCTCATTGAAATGAGAGTAATAATCAGAATTTAAAATAGTGTAGGGCGTTATCGTGGCAAATATTTCTTACCATACGTTGGAGAATAAGCATGTCGGCAGGATAGTCGCCATTCTCAATCCACTGTCCGATTAATCCGCAGAGAATACGTCGGAAATAATCATGACGAGGATAAGAAACAAAACTGCGTGAGTCAGTCAGCATGCCGACGAAATTCATCAACAACCCTTGGTCTGCCAGGGTGTTGAGTTGGTTTTGCATTCCACGACGGGTATCGTTAAACCACCAGCCAGAACCGAACTGTAACGGTGATTTAACGCCGTCTTCGCCAGATTGGAAATTGGCAATCGTCGAAGCCACAATATCGTTGTACGTTGCGTAGAGATTATAGAGAATGGTTTTCGGTAAGTGATTCTCCCTGGTCATGGCATTGAGAAAGGCATTCAGATTGCTGGCTAATTGATTCTGATCGGCAATGGAATCAAATCCACTGTTGATGCCCGCTTTTTCAAGCATTCGCTGATTGTTATTACGAATGGCGCCGAAATGAATTTGCATGGCCCAATCATATTTTTTATAAAGCCTGGACAGGATAATTAATAACACACTCTGCCAGGTGGTTTCTTCTGTGGGGGACAATGCCTTGTTCTGTGTTTTTTTCAGGAATACCGCATCGGCTTCATGTGGCGTGAATTTGCTAAACGTGAATTCTCCCAATCCGTGATCGGAAATACGACAGCCGACATCATGGAAATATTTCACCCGCGCTTCCAGTGCACGCTCAAAATCCGCCAGTTGGGTAATTTTTTCACCCGTTAACTCTGACAGGCGTGTCAGTGCAGTAGAAAATACCTGATGTTGCTGGGAAAAAAACTCATCCGGACGGAAAGTTGGCAATACACGTGGCGCGAAGGTGTCGTCCTGCTTTAATAACTGGTGGTAGTGCAAGTCATCCAGTGGAGAATCGGTGGTGCAGATAACCTCCACTCGGGAGCGCGTCATCAGCGCGCGTGGCGTGAAAGCCTCATCGCGGAGCTGGCGATTACAGGCCTCCATGATTTCACGCCAGTTGCGGCTGCTGAGCGGTTCATCAATGCCAAAGTACTGTTTGAGCTCCAGATGTGTCCAGTGATAAAGCGGGTTACCGAATGCCGCTTCCACGGTTTCTGCCCAGGCCTGAAATTTTTCTTCTGCCGTGGCATCGCCAGTGATGTAAGCCTCGGGGATGCCGTTGGCGCGCATCGCGCGCCATTTGTAGTGATCGCCAGCCAGCCATAGCTCGGTCATGTTGCTGAACGGGCGGTTGTGGTAAATATCCCTGGCCTCCAGGTGACAGTGATAGTCAATGATGGGTAAGTCACGCGCGACCTGTTGGTAGAGCGCTATCCCCGTTGGGTTGCCTATCATGAAGTTGTCGTTAATCAAGCTCATGGCTTTCTTTCCTCACCCTGTCGTTGGTTTACCAGTTCCACAGCGTGCCATCTTCCAGACGGGCAACCGGCAGATAAGCGGGGTCGTAGGGATATTTGGCCGCCAGTTTTTCGTCGAACTCGATCCCCAAACCGGGTTTGTCGCCGGGGTGCATATAACCGTCTTCAAACGTCCAGTTATGCGGGAAGACGTCCAGCATCTGTTCGGAATACCCCATAAATTCCTGAATACCGAAATTCGGCACCCAGAGATCGAAGTGCAATGCGGCGGCCATGCAGACGGGTGACAGGTCCGACGGGCCGTGCGAACCAGTGCGAACCTGATACAGCGAGGCGAAATCGGCGATACGGCGCATCCCGGTAATGCCACCGGCGTGGGTGATGGTGGTGCGGATATAATCGATTAACTGCTCTTCGATCAGTTGCTTGCAATCCCAGATGCTGTTGAAGACCTCGCCGACGGCAATCGGCGTGACGGTGTGCTGGCGAATCAGACGGAAGCAGGCCTGATTTTCGGCCGGTGTTGGGTCTTCCATCCAAAACAAACGGTATGGCTCCACGCTTTTACCAAAACGCGCAGCCTCAATCGGTGTCAGGCGGTGGTGCATGTCGTGTAGCAGGTGTTCATTAAAACCAAATTTGTTACGCACGGCTTCAAACAGGCTGGGGGTGAAGTCGAGATACTTCTCCGTCGACCAGACTTGTTCTTCCGGCCAGTTGCCTTTGGTGGCGGGTTCATACGCCAGCCCTTTGCCCTTCGCCATACCATAGGTGGTTTTCATACCCGGAATGCCGCACTGCACACGAATCGCTTTGAAACCCTGCTCGCGGTGGCGGGCATAGTCATCCAGCACCTCGTCGATGGAATGGCCGGTGGTATGGCAATACACCATGACGCCACTGCGGGAAGCGCCGCCCAGTAACTGGTAGAGCGGCATGTTCGCTACTTTGCCTTTGATATCCCACAACGCCATATCCACGGCGGAAATGGCGGACATGGTGACCGGACCGCGACGCCAGTAAGCGCCTTTATAGAAATATTGCCAGATGTCTTCGATCTGCCGGGCGTCACGGCCGATCAACTGCGGGCAAATATGATCCTTAAGGTAAGACGCAACGGAGAGCTCCCGTCCGTTCAGCGTGGCATCGCCAAGACCTGTGACACCGCTGGTCGTGGTGATTTTCAAGGTAACGAAATTACGTCCCGGACAGGTGACAAACACTTCTGCGCTAACAATTTTCACGGTTTTGAGTCCTTTTTATGTCTTCTACGCTAACTACCATACAAGTATATATTTGCGTGCACTATGCGCTGCCTCACAGTTATTCATCTGGACGGGTAAAAAAACGCCTCACGCCATGCCGGAACCGCCGATGGCACCTGTAGCGAAAAACAGCCGTTAAGTGGCATAGTGTTTGCTTGATAAATAGCGTGACTGGCAAAAACAGGGGGCAGCATCGAGCCCCGATAGGCCATTAATTGCAATCAATGACAGCAAACAGGAACAATAATAGAGATGACACAACAGGTTTTCTTTCCCGCCACCGTGTTACGCGGCGTCGGGGCCAGTCAGCAGTTGGGGGCGGTATGCGCCCGGTTCGGTAGTCGGGTTCTGGTGGCTGGAGGGCATCAGGCGCTGGCAGCCGCACAAACCGTGATCATTGAGCAACTGCGGCAGGCCGGGGTGACGCTGACGGCGGTGGAGTGGTCTGGTGAGCAATGCAGCGTCAGTCAGATAGAACGGTTGTGCGCGCGGGTGCGTGAAACCGACAGTGATCTGATCCTGGCGGTGGGTGGCGGTAAAGCGCTGGATACAGGGAAAGCGGTGGCGTTTCAGTGTGGCATTCCGGTGGTGACATTGCCGACTATTGCAGCTACCTGCGCGGCGGTGACACCGCTGTCGGTGCGTTACCATGATGACGGCCATTTTCACGATTTGTATCACCTGCCGGTGGCCCCCGCCGCCGTAGTGATAGACAGTGCGCTGCTGGTTCGTGCCCCACTGCGCTGGCTGGCGGCCGGGCTGGGGGATACGCTTGCCAAGTGGTATGAGTTCCGTGCGATTGATAAGGGTGACGATAGCAATGGCTTTGCGGCGTCGTCACGCGCTAACAGCGAGATCTGTTTTCGGTTGATAGCGCAACACGGCGAGGCCGCCTGCCGTGCGGTAATGGAAGGGCAAGCCAATGACGCGCTGGACCAGGTGCTGGATGCCATCTTCCTGTTTGCCGGTCTGACATCGTTGATGGCCAGTGGCGCACATGCCGCGGCCTCCCATGCGTTGTATGAAGGGTTTACCGTGTGTGATAAAACCCGTGAATTTGGTCACGGCTTGCTGGTCGGTTTTGGCAATCTGTGCCTGCTGGCGCTGGAGCAACGCAGCGATGAGGAGTTGCTGGAGGCGATTCGGCTGGCTCATGCCTGTGCGGTGCCGCTGACACTGGCGACTATCTGCCCGGATTTGTCAGAAGACGAACTGGCGGCGATTATTCGTGCCTCGATTGACGCGCCGGATATGGCGAACATGCCGTTTAACGTGACAGAGTCGCAGTTGTATCAGTCGATACGCCGGGTTGAAGCGCTGGCGGTGCGCGTCACGGCCGGGTAATGCGCTAACCATGACGGAGTCGGCTCACCCAGCGGGTAGGCGATAACAAAGACCGGGCGAGCCCGGTCTTTGTTTGAGGGATACTTATGGAAGCCCGTGTTGTGTTTCAATCGGTCACATGACCCTGTCAGAGTTTGCTGACGCCAGAACGACTCACCTTGCAGTTAGCGGTATCCCACTTCTCACCGTATTTTTCCGTTGAGCCCTGGCCTTTCACCACGCCTTTGAACTCTTCGCAGACGGGCGGTTTGCCTTCTTTATAATTCTTGATTTTCAGACCACTGATGGTGGCCACATCGCCGTAGTTACGGTTAACACCGGCAATACTGTCAATGGTGCCGTTCACGGTGGCGCTGGTGACGGTCAGGAAACGCGGGCCGCCGTTGTTGGAGCAATCACCGCAAGAGCGCCACAGCTTTCCGTGTTCACCGGTCAGGGTAAAGTTGCCCTTCACCACGGTGGTGCTGTTTTTGGAGTTGTGCTGCAGCACTTTGTCCGGTTTACCGCCGTAACCACCTTTGACGTTGTGCGCTATCCCGCCAACGATGGTGAGGGTTTTACCGTTATTGGTTGCGGCATCTTCACAGATGTCCTCCCAGATGACGTTTTCGATGGTGCAGTTACCGCTGTCACAGTGAATACCATCTGCACCGCCGGAAGCCGAAATACGCAGGTTTTTCACCGTGGCGTTTTTCAGGATGATCAGCGGCTTTTGTTTATCGCTGTCATTCGGGCAGGACGTACCGATGGTCACGCCGCCGCAATCGACGGTGCGGTTTTCGAATGTGACGCCCGGTTTGCACTCAGAGCTGGCTTTTGCTGCACGCAGCGGGCCGGTGCTCGGTGCCGTGGTCACGGCATTCGAAACGGTCTGGTTTTGATTGTCGCTGACGACATCCACCCAGTACCAGTAGTTGACGCCGCTATTGGTGTCTGCATCGTTAAAGGTACGGGTTTCTGCATCCAGCACGGCGATGCGCTCACGCAGGTCAGGATTACTGGTTGTGCCGCGATATACTTCCTGACGCACAACTTTACTGGCATCGGTAGACCAGCCCAGATAATTGACATCACTTTTCTGGGATAACATCAGTGTGGTTTGGGTCGCGAGCGACGGTGCCGCCAGCGCGAGTGCACACAGAGGCAATACATACTTAAACATACAATCTCCTTGTAAATCCCACAGGTATTGACTCTCATTCAGTTGAGAGAAAGAAATAAATAAAAGCGGGTACTTCCTGAAAGTATCGAGACTACTATAGAACAAAAAATAAAAAATGGGATAAAAATAAACCGCCGTTTTGAAAATTAATTTTGGGTGAAGATGATCCGTCTTATTTTTCCGTTATGAAAATAGGAATTCATCATGATTATTTGTGATGTGCGAATGGAAAATATAAAAACGACTGTGACAGACATCAATTTTTTATTGTTGGTGAATTGATTTTACCCTGTATTTAAGAGTGGGTCTGACAGCTATATGGCAACAGGCGAATAATACAGTGAGTGGTTTATTGAGCGGTGATAGCGATATGAATGAGATGTTTCCCGTTGGCACCGCAGGCAGGTTATCAGGTGATGATTGACTCGGATATTACCAGGCTCGCTCTCCGATGATGGTATCAAACACCCGTCTGGTCAGGTAATTATGGGTTGATTTTTATTCGGATGACTATTCTGTTATTTCTTAACAAAGTAAAGCATTGTAACGTAAAAATGGTGAATGCATTCATATGTATGTCACATCGTTTTTTATTTATAGGGATTTATACTGAGGATTAAAATAGGGATGTCTGTGGTGATGATGAAGAAGACCGTTTGGGGAACACAAGTTGCCATACTATGGAGTGTTGTAATGGGAGGGGTCACATTGCTGTCGGGATGTGGCGGCGTTGAACCAACAGAGCAGGAAATCAGGCAGGCCGTTGATGAGAGCGTGATGCAAACCAATCAGGAAATAAAACAGCGAGTAGGTTCGCTTTTTAATGACGAGATGTTAATTAAAATCAATTCATTAAAAAAGTTGGATTGTATTAAAGTTGAGATTAATACTTATCAATGCAACATTGAACTCGATGTCACCCCACCGCAAGGTAGAAACAAAAAAGAAACCGTTGTGCTGTTTTTTATTCAGAAACATGATGGATGGAAGATAATAAAGTAAGGTGTTATTTCCATAAGTAGTATTTCTCCATGAGTGGTGTTATAGGGAAAGAATGCCACGATTATTTATTCTGCATGATTTCCCTATTTTCCTGAGTAGAGCGCATCGGTTTCCCAAACGGTATTCACACCATACACCAGGTTGCAAGGGAGTCCGCTTTGTTACTCAGCCCATCCGTGGGCTTCACTCTGTCAGTGCTCTGTATAAAATAACTGTGCGACTTAACAGGTGTATCTCCGGCCTCGTTTTGTACAAGGTGTGGGAGGCTATAACGTGAATGCCCTCCCAATATCAATGCACATCAGGTACGGGCACGTCGGCGTTGATACGCCGCCCAGTGGCGCCAAACACCAGACAGTGAGTGGCGTCGAAGCCGACAGTGATCGCCTGCCAGGGACGGAATTGTACGTCGCCGGGCAGCAGAATTTTAAAACCGTCGTGACCGTAGCACTGCCCGAACAGGTAGGTGTTATTACCCAGTCGTTCAACCACTTCGCACTGGAAATCCAGCGTCACCGGGTGCGAGGACGGCTGAATACCGAGATGCTCCGGGCGAATGCCCAGTGTAATCGCATCGCCAGTTTCGAGCGGGGAGGTGGCGATAGCCAGCGTCAGCGTTTTCTCTGCCGTCAACGCGACAGTTAACTGATGCGGTTGCCAGTCGATGACGGTCGATGGCAGAAAGTTCATCTTGGGTGAGCCGATAAAACCGGCGACAAAGCGATTGACCGGGTTGTAGTACAGCGCCATTGGCGAGCCGGTTTGCTCCACCTTGCCGCTATTCATCACCACGATTTTATCGGCCAGTGTCATCGCTTCCACCTGATCGTGGGTCACATACACCATCGTGGTTTTCAGTTCCTGATGCAGCCTGGCGATGTGCAAACGCATATCCACCCGCAGTTCAGCATCGAGGTTGGAGAGCGGCTCGTCGAACATAAACACTTTTGGGTTACGCACGATGGCGCGGCCGATAGCCACGCGTTGGCGCTGTCCGCCGGACAGCTGTTTCGGTTTTCGGTCCAGCAAATGAGACAACTGTAGGGTTTTGGCGACCATCTCGACCTGATAGCGAATCTCCGCCTTCGGCACCTTGTTGACTTTCAGCCCATAGCCCATATTTTCCGCCACCGTCATGTGCGGATAGAGCGCGTAAGACTGAAACACCATCGCCACACCGCGGTGAGCCGGTGCAACGTCATTCATCACGTCGTCATCAATCAGAATCTTGCCATCGCTAATCTCTTCCAGACCGGCGATCATCCTCAGTAGCGTGGATTTGCCGCAACCAGAAGGACCAACAAACACCGCAAACTCACCCGCCTGGATATCCAGATTGATATTGTGCAGCGTTTCAGTGTTGCCAAAGCGTTTGGTGACATTTTGTAAGCATATGCTGGACATCCGCTTTTCCTCAAACGGGTTTATCAATACGGCGACGGCAAGATGCCGCCAGCGTCGCGTCAGTCAGTAAATGTACTACGTGTAACAATTAATATCGGATAACCTGAGCACGCATTTACGTTGAAAAGACTATAACTGCCTTGTTTTTCGCACCCTATCGGCATGTTTCATTTCTGCAATTGTGATCACACAATAGCCACTTTTCTGTCGTCATATCAGGACGCTTAGCGTAGCGTATAACATCATCATCAGATGATTCGTTTCGGTTTTAACCCATTAATCATGGGGTGATGTCAGGTTTGCCAATGCGAAGTGCCATGATTTTTTATTTAAAATGTTATACCTTCACATGAGGTCGATAATGAAAACCAAAACACTTACCGCCCTGCTACTCTCCACCACGGTGGTCGGCCATCTGTCGGCTTTTTCGGTGCATGCCGCGCCGTCACTGACCGTTTGGGAAGACATCCGCAAGTCGGATGGCATTAAAGACGCCATCAGGGATTTCGAAAAACAGTTCAACGTCAGCGTGAACCTGCAGGAAATGCCGTATGCCCAGCAACTGGAGAAATTGCGCTTAGATGGCCCGGCGGGGATTGGCCCTGACGTGCTGGTCATCCCCAATGATCAAGTAGGCGGGGCGGTGGTGCAGGGGCTGATCGCGCCGCTCAAACTCGACCAAACCGTGCAGGACAGCTTTACCGCGGCGTCGATTGCCGCATTTCGCATGAACAATCAGGTGTATGGCTGGCCGAAAGCGGTGGAAACCCTGGTGCTGATTTACAACAAGGAACTGGTGAGCAAACCACTGGCTAGCTTGCAGGAGTGGTATGACTTTTCCCGCCAGCGGCAGGCGCAGGGGGCATTCGGGCTGTTGGCGAAGTTTGATCAGATTTACTACAGCTGGGGCGCTATTGGGCCGATGGGCGGCTATATCTTCGGCAAGAATGATAAAGGTGGCCTCAACCCGTTGGACATCGGGCTGAATACACCGGGGGCGGTGGATGCCGTCACACTGCTGCGTAAATTTTACGCGGATAAACTCTTTCCCGCAGGGATTATCGGTGATAACGGGTTAAACGCCATTGATTCGCTGTTCACTGAGAAAAAAGCCGCCGCTGTGATCAACGGCCCCTGGGCGTTCCAGCCCTATGAGGCGGCGGGTATTCATTACGGCGTGGCACCGCTACCGCTGCTGCCGGACGGCAAACCAATGAGCTCATTCCTTGGCGTGAAAGGCTATGTGGTATCGACCTGGAGCAAGGACAACGCGCTGGCACAACGCTTTATCGAATTCATCAACCAGCCGCGTTACGTGAAGGTCCGCTACCAGCGTACCGGTGAGATCCCGCCGCAAAAAAGCATGATCGACGACCCGTTAATTAAGAACGACGAGAAAGCCAGCGCGGTTGCCATTCAGGCCGCCCGTGCGGTGCCCATGCCGGGTATTCCGGAAATGGGCGAAGTCTGGGGGCCAGCTAACGCGGCGCTGGAGTTGAGCATGACCGGCAAGCAACAACCGAAAGCGGCACTCGATAACGCGGTGAAGCAAATCAAAATGCAGGTTGAGGCGATGCAGGCCAGCAATCAGTAACCGCCGTTATTCATTGGCATCGGTCATATCGTGCGGGAGGGCAGCCTCCCGCGATAACAAGGAGTCGCGTGTGATTATCAGTTCTGGCGAACCCCTTTGTGGGGAAAAGCGTACCCGACGCCACGCCTGGGTTGCGGCAGGCTGCGCCGTGCTGCCCGGCGGCGGGCAGTTTTACCATCGTCAGTGGGCGAAGGGCATGATCTTTTTAGTGCTGCTCGGTAGTTACCTGGGGGTATTTCATGATTTTCTGCGCACCGGTCTGTGGGGCGTGTATACGCTGGGCGAGGAAGTCCCGCGTGATAACTCCATCTTCCTGCTGGCGGAAGGGATCATCAGCTTGCTTATCATCGCGTTTGGTGTGCTGATTTATGCCTGGTCTATCAACGACGCCTGGCGTAACGGCAAGCGGCGCGATGAGGGGCTGGCGCTGAATAGTGTGCGGCAGCAATACCGCCTGTTGTTGAGCGAGGGCTTCCCTTACCTGATGATTACACCGGGGTTTATCCTGCTGGTGTTTGTGGTGATATTCCCGATTCTGTTTGGTTTCGCCATCGCCTTTACCAACTACAACCTGTACCACACCCCGCCCGCCAAACTGGTGGAGTGGGTCGGCCTGAAGAATTTCGTCAGTATTTTTACCCTCAGCATCTGGCGTTCGACATTTCTGGATGTGCTGCAATGGACGGTGGTGTGGACGCTGCTGGCGACCACGTTGCAGTGCACGGTGGGGGTATTGCTGGCAATCCTGGTAAACCAGAAAGACCTGCGTTTTAAACCGCTGATTCGCACGATTTTCATTCTGCCGTGGGCGGTGCCGGGGTTCGTCACTATTCTGGTGTTTGCCGGGATGTTCAACGATTCGTTTGGCGTGATTAACAATGCCATTCTGGCATCGTTAGGGGTGAGCCCCAAAGCCTGGCTGACCGATCCGTTTTGGACCAAAACAGCGTTGATCATGATGCAGACCTGGCTCGGCTTCCCGTTTGTGTTCGCCATGACCACCGGTGTGCTACAGGCCATTCCGGAGGATTTGTACGAGGCGGCCACGATGGACGGTGCCAGCCGCTGGACGCAACTGCGCACCATCACCCTGCCGCTGGTGCTGTACTCGATTGCGCCGATCATCATCACCCAGTACACCTTCAACTTTAACAATTTCAACATTATCTATCTGTTTAACAACGGCGGGCCTGCCGTCGCCGGCTCCAATGCCGGGGGCACCGATATTTTGGTGTCCTGGATTTACAAACTGACGATGTCGTCGTCCCAGTATGCGATTGCCGCCACCATCACCATCCTGCTGTCGATTTTTGTCGTTGGCCTGGCGTTGTGGCAATTCCGGGCGACCCGGTCGTTTAAAAACGATGAGATGGCCTAAGGGGGCAATGATGGCGATGACTCAGCGTATTCAGCATCAACGCGTTAATCGGCAGGGTGTTAATCATCAAAGCATCAAACGTGAGAGGGCGATTCGGCTTTCGCTATCCTGGCTGGTGATTATTGCGGTGTCCGTGGTGATCATTTATCCGCTGGTGTGGACGGTCGGGGCATCGCTCAATGCGGGCAACAGCCTGTTGAGCACCTCGATCATTCCGGATAATCCGTCCTTCCAGCACTATGCGGATCTGTTTAACGGTCAGGTCAATTATCTGTCCTGGTACGTGAACTCGATGAAAATCAGCTTCCTGACCATGGTGCTGACGTTGTTAAGTGTCAGTTTCACCGCTTATGCCTTTTCCCGTTTCCGCTTCAAAGGGCGGCAGAATGGCCTGATGTTATTTTTGCTGTTGCAGATGATCCCGCAGTTTTCGGCGCTGATTGCCATTTTTGTGTTGTCGCAACTGCTGGGGTTGATCAATAGCCATCTGGCGCTGGTGCTGATTTATGTCGCTGGCATGATCCCGATGAACACCTACTTAATGAAAGGTTATCTGGACGCCATTCCTCGTGAACTGGACGAATCAGCGCGCATGGACGGTGCAGGCAATTTTCGTATCTTCATTGAGATCATTCTTCCGTTATCCAAGCCCATTATCGCCGTGGTGGCGCTGTTTTCCTTCACCGGCCCGTTGGGCGATTTCATCCTGTCCAGCACCATTTTGCGCACGCCGGATAAGTACACCCTGCCTATCGGCTTGTACAACCTGGTGGCCCAGAAAATGGGGGCCAGCTACACCACCTACGCGGCCGGTGCGGTGTTGATTGCCGTGCCGGTCGCGCTGCTTTACCTGATGCTGCAAAAATATTTTGTCTCCGGTCTCACTTCAGGCAGTACCAAAGGATAATCACGATGAAAAAAATGATACCCGCTTTACTGGCTGTTTCCCTGTCGCTGGGCGCGATGCCGCTCATGGCGGCGGAGTCTGTCGTTATTAAACCGCTGCGCAATACCCCGGCCGATTTTATCAAAGGGGCTGATATTTCCACCCTGCTGGAAGTGGAACGTCAGGGGGCTGTGTTTTATGACGAAAACCACACGCGTGTCGACCCGGTCGCGCTGCTGAAAAAGAACGGCGTTAATTATATTCGGTTGCGGTTGTGGGTAGACCCAAAAGACAGCGCCGGGCACCCCTACGGCGGTGGTGATAACGATCTGGCAACTACCCTGGCGCTGGCTAAACGCGCCAAAGCCGCAGGGATGAAGCTGCTGCTGGATTTTCACTACAGCGATTTCTGGACTGACCCCGGCAAGCAATTCAAGCCGAAAGCCTGGGCTAACCTGTCCTACGATCAACTGAAAACCGCTGTTCATGACTATACCCGTGACACCATCGCACGTTTTAAGCGGGAAGGGGTGTTGCCGGATATGGTGCAGATCGGTAACGAAGCCAACGGCGGCATCTTGTGGCCGGAAGGCAAAAGCTGGGGGCAGGGCGGCGGCGAATTCGATCGATTGGCTGGCCTGCTGAATGCTGCGATTGCCGGTTTGCGCGAAAACCTCAGTTCGCCAGGGCAGGTGAAGATCATGCTGCATCTGGCAGAAGGCACCAAGAACGATACCTTCCGCTGGTGGTTTGATGAAATCACCAAGCGCGGTGTGCCGTTCGATGTGATTGGTCTGTCGATGTACGCCTACTGGAACGGCCCCATCAGCGCTCTGAAAGCCAACATGGACGATATCAGCCAGCGCTACAACAAGGACGTTATCGTGGTAGAGGCCGCCTACGGCTATACCCTGGCGAACTGTGACAACGCCGAAAACAGCTTTGGCGAAAAAGAAGCAGCGGCGGGTGGCTATCCGGCTACGGTGCAAGGGCAGGCTGATTTCGTTCGTGACCTGATGCAAAGCGTGATTGATGTGCCGAAAAAACGCGGCAAAGGGGTGTTCTATTGGGAACCTGCCTGGATAACCCCGCCGGGAAATACCTGGGCCACCGAAGCCGGTATGACTTATATCAATGACCACTGGAAATTGGGCAACGCCCGTGAAAATCAGGCGTTATTTAATTGCCAGGGGGAGGTGTTGCCTTCGATAAAAGTCTTTAAATAAATACCCGTCATATTTCACGTGCAGGTGTGTTGGTGGTCTTCGAGGCATGTCGGAGAGTAATGCGTTACCGCCCGCCTGCATATCAAAATAGTGCAACGATGCTGTTTGCCTATTCAGTATTAAGGATTGTTTTATGAAACGATTTCCGCCTTTGAATCCGAAGGTCGAAGGGTTATTACATGGCGCTGATTATAATCCGGAGCAATGGGAGAATTACCCCGGCATGATTGATGACGATATCGCCATGATGAAACAGGTGAAATGTAATGTCATGTCGGTGGGGATTTTTAGCTGGTCCAAACTGGAACCGCAGGAAGGGGTATATCGGTTCGACTGGCTGGATGAGGTGATTGATAAATTATATCAGCAGGGCATTTCCGTGTTTCTGGCGACACCCAGCGGCGCGCGTCCGGCCTGGATGTCGCAGCGCTACCCGGACGTGTTGCGTGTCGGGCGTGACCGGGTACCGGCGTTGCACGGTGGCCGCCACAATCATTGCCTGTCATCGCCGGTGTATCGGGATAAGGTCCAAAAAATCAATACGTTGTTGGCAGAACGCTACGGGCACCACCCGGCGGTCATCGGCTGGCATATTTCTAACGAATACAGCGGTGAGTGCCATTGCCCTCGCTGTCAGCAGGCCTTTCGTCACTGGTTGCAGGCACGTTACCAGACGCTGGAGAACCTCAATCATGCCTGGTGGAGTGATTTCTGGAGCCACACCTACAGCGACTGGTCACAGATTGAATCACCCGCACCGCAAGGCGAGGTGTCCATTCATGGGTTGAACCTTGACTGGCGGCGCTTTAATACCGCACAGGCGAAAGACTTCTGCGCACAGGAAATTGCCCCGTTGAAGCGAGTCAACCCGGCTATTCCGGTCACCACCAACTTCATGGAGT
The DNA here is from genome assembly GCF_019464615.1 of Dickeya ananatis. Classification (NCBI taxonomy): domain Bacteria; kingdom Pseudomonadati; phylum Pseudomonadota; class Gammaproteobacteria; order Enterobacterales; family Pectobacteriaceae; genus Dickeya; species Dickeya ananatis. Next base: position 955,971 of record NZ_CP040816.1, read on the forward strand.
ATTTCTACGACTACGATTACTGGCAGTTGTCGCAGGTACTGGATGTTATTTCCTGGGACAGTTACCCGATGTGGCATCGGGATAAGGACGAGGCCACGCTCGCCTGTTATATCGCCCTGTTCCATGATCTGATGCGCTCGCTCAAGCAGGGTAAACCGTTTGTGTTGATGGAATCGACCCCCAGCGTGACCAACTGGCAGCCGCTCAGCAAGCTCAAGAAACCGGGGATGCACATTCTCTCTTCATTGCAGGCGGTGGCGCACGGTGCGGACGCGGTGCAGTATTTTCAGTGGCGTAAGAGCCGCGGTTCGGTGGAGAAATTCCACGGCGCGGTGGTGGATCATGTCGGCCATGTTGATACCCGCGTCGGTCGTGAAGTCGCCCAACTGGGGCTGATCTTATCGCAACTCGCCGATGTGGCAGGCAGCCGGGTGTATGCACAGGTGGCGATTCTGTTTGACTGGGAAAGCCGCTGGGCGATGGATGATGCGCAGGGGCCGCGTAACCTGGGTCTGGAATATGAAAAAACGGTAGCGGAGCATTATCGTCCATTCTGGGAGCAGGGGATCGCGGTAGACGTTATCAACGCTGACGGTGATTTCAGCGGCTATCGGTTACTGATTGCGCCGATGCTCTACATGGTGCGGCCGGGATTTGCCGAGCGTCTCGAGCAGTTTGTCCGGCAAGGCGGCCAGGTGGTGGTGACCTACTGGAGTGGTATCGTTAACGACAGCGATCTGTGTTATCTGGGCGGCTTTCCCGGCCCGCTGCGCCCGCTGTTGGGAATCTGGTCAGAAGAGATTGATTGCCTGGCTGACGGCGAATATAACCGGGTGCTGGGGCTGTCGGACAATGATATCGGGTTGACAGGGCCATATCAGGCACGCCATCTGTGCGAGTTGATTCACCTTGAGGGGGCGACGGCGCTCGCCAGCTACTGTGACGATTTCTATGCCGGGCGACCCGCGGTAACGGTGAATCGCGTCGGCAACGGGAAAGCCTGGTACGTCACGTCGCGTAACGACCTGTCGTTTCAGCGCGATTTCTTTGCCGCTATCATTCGTGAGCTGAATCTGCCCCGGGCACTGGACATTCCATTCCCCGAAGCGGTAACGGCACACCGCCGCACCAACGGTGACGACGAGTTTATCTTCATTGAAAACTACAGCGCGCTGCCGCACACGCTCCCACTGCCCACCGGGTACCGCGATATGCTGACCGGTGCGCCGCTGAGCGATGTTGTCCTTTCCGCCTGGGATTGCCGGGTGATCCGCCGCCGTCTGGTGTAACCGCTATCAAACCTGCGCCCATTGCCGTGTTGGCATGGGCGCTTTCTTTTGGGGCGAAACCCACCGTGCCGATGGGCGTCGCCGTGTACCGAACGATACCCTCAGAGGAGTATGCTCATGGTCAGTCTGCATTCTGTTATGCGTTATTTTTCACACCCGAAGCCGACGGCGGAATTAAGCGACGACGATAAACAGCAAATTCAGCGTCTGCTGCAGTTATTTGGTGGGCGGGAGAATATCGAACAGGTCGATGCTTGTATTACCCGGCTGCGGGTGACGGTAAAAAATCTGAGTGTGGTTGATTCACAGGGATTACAGCAAGAAGGCGCGCTGGGCGTGATTATTCTGGGCCAGCAGGTTCATGCCATATTTGGCAAACAGTCGGATACATTGCGTAAATTACTGGAGGAACATTTTTCCCGGCAGGAATAACCGCACGCTATAAATTGAGTTAGATAATAAATACGCAATATGCGGGTAAATAAAAAAGAGGATAACCCGGCTGGTTATCCTCAAAACATAGCGTTAAACATTCAGATAACAATGATGAAAAAATTACCGGAGAAGGGAATATTCCTAGGGCCGGTTACCACCAGGCCTCCACCTGTACGCCAACGTTCCAGGTGTTACTCGCAGTACCGTCTTTGAACGGCTTGCCATCCTGACTGTCGTTGAGATAAGAGGTATAAAGCCGTAATTCCGGTCGTGACATAAATGCCGGGCCTACCGCCAGCGCCAGTGCCAACGTATATTTCTCACCGCTTTGTTTAAATGAAGTGCCGTTCTTGAAGTTGTCTTTCTGGGTAAACGCACCCACTTCACCAATGCCGCGCACATAATCGGTAAACTGGTATTGCAAACGCCCTACCAACGACAGCAGCCGGGTGGTATCTGTGGCTTCATTGATGTGGTTAGCCGAGCCCCAGGTCAATACATGGTTGAATGACAGCCGCTCGGTGAGTGGGATAAGTCCTGTGTTGATCGCGCGATAACCGGTAGCGCTGTTAACCTGGTTCCACATGTCATACCAACCGCCGCCCTGTGACACCATGTTTTGCGCCAGTCCTTTATTGGCATACTGCAACACCACCTTGTTATAGCCGCCCAGCATGTCCTGACTGATTTCACCGGTCAGCATGACGCCGTTGTCTGCATCGTACAATCCGCCGTAGTCTTTCTGTTTTTTGGTGGCATTGGGCATGGCATAGTCGATACCGAATTCGGTCCAGGCACCTTTCCAGGGTTTCAGCCCGGCATAGCGCACATCGGCATAATTGATGTTGACGTTACTGTTGCCGTTGATGCGGTCATCCACGTCGTTGGCGTCGCCACGTATCCAGGCAACGGACAGCGCACCTGGGCCCAGCGTATAGTTTTCGATCCCGGCACCCGAGCCGGAAATATTCCAGTACTTGGTATCGATAATGTGGAGATCGTGACGCTGATAGTAGCGTTTCCCGCCCCAGATCATCGCGTTAGGATCGCCGGGGACCAGCCCCTTAATTTGCAAATTCAACTGACGCAGGCCGAACTGAGCATCATTGCCGACGGTGGTTTCGTTATCGTTAGAGCCATCTGACACCATACTGACCATGCTGTCGACGTAGAAACTGACATCGTTTTTCTTGTACACCTCTGAGCCCAGTTCCACTTCGCCGTAAGTATCGTTTTCGTTACCCAGGCGACCAACTTTGTTTTTCTGCCATTGTGCCATGCCGCCATCATTGGATACTCCCACACCGCCACGCAGGTAGCCGTGAAAATCGATGGGGACGCTGGTGGCCTCTGCTGCCAGCAAGGCAGGCGAGATCAACATGGCGGTGAGTGCGGTAGAGACAGTAAGGAGTTTGGTGTTCATGATGGCCTCTTGTTGTAATGTATTACGTTCACATTTATGGGTAGATAAAATGCTTAAGCGTAAAACTGAGCAACGATTTCGTTGGTTTATTGTGATTTAATGCAAATAAATCATTTTGTTTTGTAGTGATTGGTGAGGTCCGTCACGGGTTTTTGTTGTGTGAGCGTAATACTTTTATGTGATTTAGCCAGAATGGCATTTCGGGCATGGTTTTTTGGTTGAGGCAGCTGTTACAATCCCGCTAAAACCACGACGGGAAACCCGACCATGAAGTCGAAAAGCGCTACGTTAGAGGATGTTGCCCGCCATGCGGGTGTTTCTTATCAGACGGTATCGCGGGTGCTAAATAAATCTGCGAATGTCTCCGAGTCCACGCGCCGCAAGGTGGAGCAGTCTATCGAGTTGCTGCGTTATGTACCTAACCGACTGGCTCAGCAACTGGTGGGTAAGCAAAGCATGACGGTGGGGCTGGTGACGACATCGCTGGCGCTGCACGCACCGTCACAAGTCGCCGCGGCGGTGAAAAGATACGCAAATATCGAAGGCTATCAGGTACTGATCTCGATGATTGATGAGAACGTCAATCATGGCATTCAGGATTCTATTAATGAACTCAAGTCACAGCGGGTTGATAAGGTTATCATCAACGTGCCGCTGGAAACGGAAGAAGCGCAGCGTATCGCCGCGGACAACGACGACGTTTTGTGCCTGTTTTTGGATGTGGACCCCTACAGTTCGGTGTTCAACGTGTCATTTAACCCGGCGGATGGCACGCGCGCCAGCGTGAAGTATCTGTATGAACTGGGGCACCGTGATTTTGCGTTACTGGCGGGACCAGCCGGCTCAGTTTCCGCAAGGCTGCGGCTAAAAAACTGGCTGGAAACGCTGGAGGGATACGGCCTGACGCCGACAACGGTGATGCATGGCAACTGGGATGCACAGAGCGGTTACGCCAGCGCATTGCAGATGCTGCGTGAAACGCCGCAATTCAGCGCGGTTCTGGTCGCCAACGACCAGATGGCGCTCGGTGTATTGAGTGCGTTTCATCAAAACCAGTTGACTATTCCCGGCCAGAAATCAGTGATTGGTTATGACGGGACTTATGAAAGTTCGTTCTTCCACCCGGCGTTAACCACCGTCTCGCTGGATCTCGACCTGCAGGGCAAGGAAGCGGTTAATCGCCTGCTGAGCGCTGGTGACAGCGACGTTCAACGTTCGTCTTCCATTCTGCCTGCCAGGTTGGTTATCCGTAACTCTACCGGCCCGCGTATTGATGAGCAGCGCGATTTGCAGCAAATCGCCGAAGAATTACGGTTGATTGCGCATCGCTTGAGTCAGTAAAAGGCGTTGTGCAAACAACGGTAAAAATCTGCTGAGAGTAAGAAGTAAGAGCCGGTGGGAACAAAAACTGGCAAGAATAAAAACCCGGCGAGAGTGACTCGCCGGGTTTGCAAAATCAGTCTTAACGGGAACCCCGTACTGCCGCGTTCCTGATAAGACAACCGGGATTAGGCGGTGGTGTTGATATTACGCCCGATAGCCGGATTGGCAGGTAATTGAGGGATGGACTGGACGAGGCTGGTCACGGTGTCTTTCTGATTATCCAGAGATTTTTTAAGAACAGCAGTACCGATCTCGCTGCTAAGCTGCATGTTATTCAGACCAGTGGAAAGCGATGCAATCTGTGATACATCCATTGTGGTTATCCTATGGTTGTGCTGGAAGAGGGCCGGTACAGCAATGAACTGCTCTGTGTAAATGAACCGCTCTGCGTACCGACGTGACGTCCATCAATACGGTATCCATTCGCATACCGATGCGCTGGTGCAATATCACACCAGCGTCTTTACGGTATCGGTCTTTTTTGCTCAAACTTTAGGCTAGCAGGTTCTGGACATGACTGCCGCTCTTTTCGTCACATTAGTCGTATTAGCTCAAACTTGACCTGACAGTATTTTCTGGTAGTGCACAATCAAATCTGACAGCCGGTTTTGAGCGAGAAGCGGAAGTTGGCGCTAAAAAGATGACTACCGATGCCGTGTCGATTCAGATAAATAAAAATGAGAATCAGCGTCTGAAGATCACCAGTGCCTCTGCATTTTCGGCCACACAGTGGTGTTTTTTGGAAAAGTCATGTAGAAGCATTCCGCTCAAAGCAAAAATTACAGGGTAAAACCACCATCACCCACTTGCGCCAGTGCATACCATTTCATCAACTCAGCCGTTCCCGGCTCGTTTTCGGCGGGTGCCCATGGGGCCATATCTTGCTCAGCTACTGGCTGGTAACCCCCGTGTTTTACCTCAAAAATAACGCCTCCTTTATCCATCGACAAAACTGCATGCCAGGTCCCAGCATCCATTTCCAGCACCTTGCAGTCTTCACCTAGCACAACGCGGTGGGTCACGTTGCCTTCGTCATCAAAATTCAATACCAAAAAGCGTCCGATGAGGGATGTCAGCAGCTCAAACGTGTGCGGGTGGCGGTGAGGGCGAACATAGGTACCCGGTTCCATAGCGATAGCCAGGCGCTGAACAGGATCGCTCAATTCAGGGTGGAGATTACGATGAGCACGTAAGCGAGGGGAATTTTCAGCCTGTGCGCTTTGTTCTTGTAGATCACTGAACGTAATTTGTTTCATATTAGCCTTTGTGAATGTAGGTCGCTCACAGTAACCCGGATGCCGTGAGGTTTTATGCTATCAATATCTTTTTAATCATTAGCGTTTCAACTTTCCAAAGCAGAAACAGGATTTGTTACTTTTACTGAAAATAGCTTATCAATTTTTCGCCTATGTATCAGATCATTCATTGCATGGTGTCAACGGGGTATGTTCTGTTCTTCGGTGAAAATTACATATTATCGATAGTAATGTCCGCTTGGCACAAAGCTGCCTGTCAGCTTAAGTCATGCTTTGTGCCGTAAAAGTGCCAGATCTGGTCGCGACTAATAGATATTAGTCGTCGTCTGCAATGTCATCGTCGAAAAACCAGTAACCCTGATTGATCAGTCCGGTTAATTCCGCCACGAAAGCCGGGTTGTGCAGCGCGTCACCCAGTTCTTTTTTACCGATAGTGGTGTAACGGCACAAGGCATCGGCTGCATCCGGTGCGACGGTATCCAGTTCTTCACTATTAATAAAAAAATGGTTCCCGATATGCAGTACCCGTAGTCCGTTTAAGCGGGTCAGTACTTCACCGGCCTGCAGGGCATCGGCAATTTCATCCGGTTCGTAGGGCGGTTCCGCTGGTGCGATATCCAACTCGTGGCGCGGCGTGCTCGCAAAGCGACCAAACCACTGTTTAAACGCTTCCGGCTGATTGATCACCTCAATCATCATGTTACGCAGGCGATCAAGCTCATACTCTTCCACCCGGCCTGGGTGTTCCCGGCAGGTTAAGTCCGGGTCGCTGTAGTGCTCGCTGCCGAGGTCGTGTTCCAGCGCATAGTCTGCAAAGCTGCTGATCAAATCTCTACCGTTCGGCCCACGGAAACCAACCGAGTAGTTGAGTGTGGTTTCGAAGGTGAAGCCATCGTGCGGGAAACCCGGCGGAATATATAAGATGTCGCCCGGTTCAAGCTCTTCTTCAATAATTGGCGTGAACGGATCAACGTGCAGCAGTGCCGGATGCGGGCAGAACTGACGCATCGGTAATTTATCACCGACCCGCCAGCGGCGGCGGCCCATCCCCTGAATAATAAACACATCGTACTGGTCGATATGCGGCCCAACGCCACCACCCGGTACGGAAAAGGAGATCATCAAGTCGTCTAAACGCCAGTCCGGCAGTACGCGAAACGGGCGCACCAGTTCGGCAGACGGCGCATGCCAATGGTTAACCGCCTGCGCCAACAATGACCAGCCGGTTTCCCCTAAGTGATCAAACTGCTCGAATGGGCCATTCCATGCCTGCCATTGGTTATTCACATGGCTGACGATGCGGCTATCGACTTCCGGCTCCATCGCCAGACCTGCCAGCTCATCCGGCGTAATCGGATCGATGAAATTCGGGAAGGCATTTTTTAAGACAACAGGTTGTTTCTGCCAGTATTTTTCTAAAAATTCGGGCCAGTTAAGGTTAAGCTGATAAGCCATACATTCACACCAGTGAGAAGACAAACGGGCTTGATTATAAAGACGCTGGATGCCCGGTCGCCTTGTCATGGGTCAAGGTCGTGCGTTTGGGCGGTTATCATTGTGAATGTGTTGGCGAGGGCGTGACCGCTATCACGGCGTACAACGTCATGACAGGCGGTCATCGCGGTTGAAAGAATAATGAATGAAAATATATTATATATAATTGTATATTGATGGGGTGTCAGCTATGCTACAAACCGGCGATCAGACGTTACCCGACGACATGAGAAAGGCAGCCCAAGCGGCGGCGGATGTGCTGCGTGGGCTTGCTAACGATGACCGCTTACTGTTGATGTGCCAGCTTACCCGCGGGGAAGCCTGTGTGGCTCAGTTAGAAGAGCGATTGGGCATACACCAGCCTACGCTGTCGCAACAGTTAGGCGTGATGCGGCGTCTGAATCTGGTGACGACACGGCGGGAAGGCAAACAGATTTTTTACCGCATCGAAGATGAACGGGTACTGTCACTGCTCAACACGCTATATACCCTGTACTGCCCACAGGCAGAGGATGAGTAAAACATCATGATCAATCTTGAACAATTCACGCCATTGCCCAGTTTAAGCGGCGGGTTGCTGATTGGTATCGCGGCCAGTGTACTGGTTCTTTTTTGTGGCAGAATCGCCGGTATCAGTGGGATTCTGGTCGGCGTGTTGCCCGGAAAAGGAAAAATAATCGAGAAATGGCGGCTGGCGTTTCTTGCTGGTCTCATTCTCTCACCGCTTTTGTATACCGCGTTCTTCCACCACCCAGACGTTACGCTCAGTACTTCTACGCCGGGATTACTGTTGGCCGGTTTTCTGGTGGGGGTGGGAACACGACTGGGTTCGGGATGCACCAGTGGGCACGGTGTCTGCGGGTTGTCCCGTTTTTCTGTGCGTTCGCTGGTCGCCACCCTGGTTTTTATGGTGGTGGGTTTCGCGACGGCCACATTAATCGGCTATTTTTAGTGGTAAGGATAAGACGATGACTCTTCTGGTGTCTTTTTTCTCCGGCCTGATCTTTGGATTTGGGTTACTGATGAGCGGAATGGCTAACCCGGAAAAGGTGTTGGGTTTTTTGAATGTATCCGCCGCGTGGGATCCCTCACTACTGTTTGTGATGGTGGGGGCTATCGCCGTCGGTATTGTTGGTTTTTCGCTGGCAAAACGACGCAAGACGGCACTTCTCGGCATGGACATGGCCTTACCGAAAAGTAAAACAATAGATGGTTCGCTCATCACCGGTGCGCTGTTATTCGGAGCCGGGTGGGGGATTGCCGGTATTTGCCCCGGACCGGCGTTGGTGCTGGTGGGCGCAGGTTATACCAAAGGAATGTTATTTACCCTGGCGATGTTGGGCGGCATGGGATTCGCCGGGCTGATTAAGCGTTTTTGATGAGGTGCTATTTTATAAAAGATCTCGTGCTCTGGTGAGCCGCGATGTCCCCCACGTACAGATACCCGAATCACTTACCTGAGTAAGCTCATCGGGATGAAATGAGAGACATCCTGTCTCTCACCAGAGGCCAGCCGTTGGCTGGTCAGATTCGTTCCCAACGAATTTGTCACGCACTTGCCGCGTTACAAGGCTCTAACGGGCTTTGCCCTGCAGGGCCAACGCATCGCCTTGTTCAACACGCGAGTGTGTTGTCCTGCAACTCGAATTATTTGGGGTATCTATCTGGTACTACCCACTTGGTACCACCCACCTGGTGTTCGCAACCATTAACAACACTGCGTCAAAAAATCACTGACGGTCTGCATGCACAATGCCCGTTCTTCGACATGGGGCATATGGCTGGAGGATTCGAAAATGACCCATTGTGCACCGGTAATCTTGTCCATAAACGGCTGCACCACCTCGGGCGTGGCTTCATCATAGCGACCAGAAATCAGCAATGTGGGTACGCGTACTTGTGGCAAACGGTCAATAATCGTCCATTCTTTCATGTTGCCGATAACGTGGAATTCCGTCGGGCCGTTCATCGCGTGATATACCGTCGGATCGGCGTCTATGGCGTCAAAGGTGTGCTGCACTTCCGACGGCCAGGGTGAGAGCCGACAGACATGGCGCTGGTAAAATACCTGGCTGGCTGCTTTGTATTCAGCGCTGTCCAGCGTGCCTGCCGCTTCGTGCGCCAGCAGTGTCTGCTGCACATCCGGCGGAAGCTGCGCGCGCAGTTTCGCCGCGCCTTCCAGCCACAGCGCCATTGAGGCCGGTGAGTTGGCGATAATCATCGCTTTCAACCCTTGCGGCTGGGTGACCGCATGTTCTGCTGCCAGCATTCCGCCCCAGGATTGCCCCAGCAGCGCGTAGTTGTTGGCAATCTCCAGCGCCTGCAGCAGATGATTCAGTTCGTCGAGAAACAGCGAGGGCTGCCAGAAATCGGGGCTTTTCTCTGGCAGATGGGTGGAACGTCCGTTACCTAATTGATCGTAGTGGATCACGGCGCGCCCGGTTTCGGCGATATCTTTGAACGCATCAACATAATCGTGAGTGCAGCCGGGACCACCGTGCGCGACCACCAACGGTGTCTGACCGTTGTGCAGATCGCCGCAGATGCGAAACCAGGTCTGATACCCCCGGAAAGGGACATAGCCTTCTCGAATGGTGTACATGAGTGACGTTTACCCTGTTAAGTGAAGTGGCTTTCAGGTTAGAACGTCACTGCTTGCGCTGAACACTAGCAAAAATGCTAGTTATTAACTGTCCAGCAAACGGTAATGCAACGCCCGGACAACAGCCTGCACGCGGTTGGTCGCGCCGAGCTTTTTCGCCGCCGTATTCAGATGCAGCGTGACAGTCGCGACCGAGCGGTGCAGCTTGCGGGCAATCTCTTTCGCCGTCAGTCCTTCGGCGGACCACGCCAGACATTCGCGCTCGCGGTTGCTCAGTTTGACATGGCGGCAGGTAAGCATTGAGGCGTCAAACAGCGGGAACGCCGACTCCTGAAAGCGGTGCGCCAGAAAGGTCAACTGCGCCAGCGTTTCGCTGATATCCCGCTCTTCCCGCTGGTTGGTCACAATGCCGGTTAGCGTGACAAAACCACCATTGGGCAGATGTAGCGGCACAGTAGCGCCGCAGGGCATATTGTTATCGCGCATGTAGTGTGTCACTTCTTGCGCATTCTCATCCAGTCGCCCCTGCAATGCGCTGCGATCCGGGCGTTGATAGGACCAGACAAACGGCGCGCAACTCCCCAGTGCAAAATGCTGAACCGGATCGACCTGATAGTAGCCACGCTCACACCACAGCCAGCGCATATCATCCGGCACATTGCGCATCTCCAGCAGCGATGGCGTAATCAGCGCGCCTTCCAGCGAACGCGGCACCGGCGTGTAGTCGTAAATCACCGCATCAAAACCCAACGCCTGCGTCCGGGCAAACAGCCCGGCAAAAGCCTCTTCAAGCCTGGCGGTGTTGGTTGCACCAGGGCTTTCGATATCAATACGCATAATGAACTCCCCCAAGATAAACGGTGCCATGCCACGGGTACGGTTTGTGCAATTTCCCCGTGGCTTCGCCAAGGCATGCAATTCCGGTGCCGTCCTGCGGGAAAGGTAAAACTAGTATTTTTGCTAACTACCCAGCCCTGAATGATGTCGTTAGCGTAAAGAAAACGCCTGATAAGGCTGACCAGGCGCAAATTGATGACACAGGGCTGCACTGTGGCGGAGCGATTTTTTAACCCTTCACCACCGTATGCACCATGGGAGTTCGCTGATGCATCGTTACCGTTTTCTGTTATTTCGACCCTTGCAACTGCTGCCCGTACTGTTTGGGATCAGCATCATTACCTTCGCGATGGTACGGGCAATCCCCGGCGATCCGGCGCGCATTCTGCTCGGCGTACACAGTACGCCAGAAGCACTGGCGCGTATCCGTGCGCAGTTTGGTCTCGATGAACCATTATGGGTGCAGTACGGCTACTTTCTGCGCAATTTATTACAGGGGGAACTGGGCAAATCGATTGTCTACCGCGTTGATACCCTGAAGCTGATTAACTCACGTCTTGAACCGACATTGTGGCTAGTGTTTGGCAGCGTGCTGCTGGCGGTGATCCTTACTATTCCTCTGGCCTCGCTGGCGGCACGGCAGCGAGGGCGGGTGGCGGATCAACTGATCCGTCTGTTCACCACAGCCGGGTTAGGGTTTCCGGCGTTCTGGCTCGGCATCATGATGATCATCATTTTTAGCGTGGTGCTCGGTTGGTTCCCGGTCTCCGGTTACGGCAGTGATTTTGCCAACCAGCTGCACCATATGGTGCTGCCGTGCCTGACGGTAGCACTGGCATTATCAGCAGTCCTGATTCGTAACCTGCGCGCCAGCCTGCTGATGGAAATGAGCAGTGATTATGTGGTGGCGGCGAGGGCGCGGGGGCAGCGTGAAAACCGTATCTTCTGGCGTCACGTGTTGCCCAACTCATTGGTGCCGACGTTAAACCTGCTGGCGGTGAATATTGGCTGGCTGATTGGTAGCACGGTAGTGATTGAGAGCGTGTTCGCTATTCCGGGGCTGGGACAGTTGCTGGTGAAAGCGATTTTTAGCCGCGACTACATGGTGGTGCAGGGCGTGGTGATGGTGTTTGCGCTGGCAACGGTGGTGGTCAATTTGCTGGCCGATGTACTGACCGTGGCACTGGATCCGAGGGTGAAGTTATGAGTGCGCTCAGCGTGATTTCCGGGTTACGCCGCCGGGCGATCCCACGCCAGCACGCGTTGCGCGCCGGGATAGTGATTGTCGGTCTGTGGTTGTTTATCGCCCTGTTTGCTCCATGGCTGGCACCGTTTGATCCCATTACGCAGGATGCCACATCGAGTCTGCTTTCCCCCGGCGGCGCGCACCTGTTCGGTACCGATAACTTTGGCCGCGATATCTTCTCGCGCGTGCTGTGGGGCGCGCGGGTGGATCTGCAAATCTGCCTGCTGGGGGTTATCTTCCCGTTTCTGCTCGGCACCACGCTCGGTGCGCTGTCCGGTTATCTCGGCGGCGTGGTGGATGCGGCCATTATGCGGCTGATTGACATCGTGCTGGCGTTTCCTTTTCTGGTACTGATGCTGGCGATCATCGCCATCCTCGGTCCGGGGCTGGGCAGTTTCTATATTGCGATGGCGATGGTCGGCTGGGTCTCTTACGCCCGGCTGGTGCGGGCGCAAGTGCTGACGCTAAAACAGCGGGATTTTATTGTCGCGGCACGCAGCCTTGGTTACCGCCACGCACGCATTCTGTTCCGCCATCTGTTGCCGAACGCTATCACCGGCGCGCTGGTGTTCTCCATGTCCGACTGTGTGCTGGTGCTGCTGAACGGTGCGGCGGTCAGCTACCTTGGGCTGGGCGTGCAGCCGCCCACGGCGGAGTGGGGCGTGATGGTGGCGGAGGGGCAGAGCTTTATCACCACCGCGTGGTGGATAACCACCTTTCCGGGGCTGGCGATTGTGTTGTTGGCGATGGGCTTCAGCCTGCTGGCCGATGGCCTTGGCGATAAACTGGGAGCGCGCGTATGACACTGCTGACAGTCTCAGAACTGACTATTACCCGCGAGCCGGATATCGCGCTGGTCGATAAAGTCTCATTTACGCTGAATGCCGGCGAGATGCTCGGCCTGGTCGGCGAGAGCGGCTCCGGGAAAACCGTGACCTGTCGGGCATTGATGCGTCTGCTGCCCGGCCAGGGGCTGGCCATTACCGGCGGCGAAGTGCGGCTGGGCGGCCGCGACCTGTTGTCGTTAAGCGAAGCGCAAATGTCGGCGGTGCGCGGACGTGAAATGGGGATGATTTTCCAGAACCCGGCCAGCCACCTCAACCCGGTGATGACTATCGGTGAGCAGATTGCTGAAAGCCGCCGCCGTCATTTCGGCACCAGCCGCGCACAAGCGCGGGAAGATGCCAAAGAACTGCTGCGTCAGGTCGGTATCCCCGATCCGCAAAACCGCATTCATAACTATCCGCATGAATTTTCCGGCGGCATGCGCCAGCGCGCAATGATCGCCGTGGCACTGGCACCTGAGCCGTCGCTGCTGATTGCCGACGAGCCAACCACGGCGCTGGATGTCACTGTGCAGATGCAGATCCTGCGTCTGCTCAGCGACTTGCGCCAGCAACTGGGGCTGGCGGTGATCATGATCACCCACGATCTCGGTGTGGTGGCGCAAACCTGCGATCGCATCGCCGTCATGTACGGCGGGCGGCTGTGCGAAGTGGGCGGCAAGCGCGATGTGCTGGCGCAGCCGCTGCATCCCTACACTCGTGGATTAATTGATTGCCAGCCAGCCAACGAAGGCGGGCAGGGGCGACTGGTGACCATCAGCGGCCAGCCTCCAGTGGCGGATAATTTCCCGGCCGGTTGCCGCTTTCATCCCCGCTGCCAGTACGCCAGCGCGGCTTGTCAGCAGCAGCCTGCGCTGCGGCAGGGGCGCGACACGCTGACGCATGCGGCGGCCTGCCATCACGCATTACAACCAATTAGCCTGCGGGAGGGCGCATGACGACATCAGCAAACTGGCCCCTGTTAGAGGCGGATAATGTCAGCGTGACCTTTCCGGTTTCCGGCGGCTTGATGGGCGCCAGGCGGATGGTGCACGCCGTTAATGAGGTCACACTGAAAATTCATGCCGGGGAAACCCTCGGTTTGGTGGGCGAATCCGGCAGCGGCAAAAGCACGCTGGGGCGGGCGTTATTGCAGCTTGAGCGGGTGACGGCGGGCGAGGTGCGCTTCGATGGATACCGTATTACTCATGGGCTGAAGAGCGACGTGGCGCGGTTGCGCCTGCAAACGGCGATGATTTTTCAGGATCCTTTCGCCTCGCTTAACCCTCGCCAGACCATCGGCGACAGTATCGCGGAAGTGTTGCGTGTGCATCGAAAAGTGCCGCGCAGCGGTGTGAATGCTCGGGTGGTTGAACTGCTGACGTTAGTCGGGCTGCGCCCGGAGCAAGCGAAGGTTCGGCCTGGCCAGCTGAGCGGCGGGCAGTGCCAGCGTGCCGGGATTGCGCGCGCGCTGGCGATCGAACCCCGGTTGATTGTAGCAGATGAGTGCGTGGCGGCACTGGACGTTTCCATTCAGGGGCAGATCGTTAACCTGCTCATGGAGCTGCGCGAAAAGATGGGGCTGGCGATTTTGTTTATCGCGCACGATCTGGCGATTGTACGCCGCCTGTGCGATCGCGTGGCGGTGATGTACCTCGGGCGCATTGTCGAAGAAGGCCCCTGCGAAGCGGTGTTCATGCAGCCGCGCCACCCTTATACCGCCGCGCTGGTAGCGGCTATCCCGGAAATTGACCCCGATAAACTGCTGCCCGCAGAACCGCTTGGCGGTGAACCGCCCAGCCCGTTATCCATTCCACAAGGTTGCGCTTTCCATCCGCGCTGCCCCTATGCGCAAGTGCAGTGTCGCACGGGCGCGTTACCTCCAACCCGGCAGATTGCCGATCACGCATATTCCTGTGTGTTGACCCACACAGGCGATGAGACTGTTTTTCCTTTAACCAGGAGATCTTTTGATGAAGCACAGGCATGTTAAGTTGTTGGCAGCCAGCGTTTTTCTGGCGCTCAGTGTGGTCAGCGAAATGGCGCAGGCGGCAGGCGTATTAACTATTGGTCGTCGCGAAGACAGCACCACGTTCGACCCTATCAAATCGGCGCAAAACGCCGACAACTGGGTGTTTTCCAACGTCTTTGATCCGCTGGTGCGGGTGGATAAAACCGGCACCAGGCTGGAGCCGGGCGTGGCGGAAAGCTGGACCATTTCGCCGGACGGCAAGGTCTATACCTTTAAAATTCGCGACACCAAATTTTCCGACGGTACACCGGTGAGCGCCAGCGATGCCGCGTTCAGCCTGCTGCGTATTCGTGACGATGCCGGTTCATTGTGGCGCGATTCGTACAGCATTATCGATAAAGCCGAAGCGCCGGATGCACGCACGCTGGTCGTCACGCTGAAATCGCCGTCTGCACCATTCCTGTCACAACTGGCATTGCCGAATGCGTCGGTTATTTCGGAAAAAGCGCTGAAGGACGAAGGGGCGGAGACGTTTGCCGAAAAACCGGTCGGCTCTGGCGCGTTTAGCGTGAAAGAGTGGGTGCGCGGCGAGAAAATCGTGCTGGTGAAGAACCCGAACTTCTGGCAGGCGAAGAACGTCAGCCTCGACGAAGTGGACTGGCTGACCATTCCTGATGACAACACCCGTATGCTGAAAGTGCAGGCCGGTGAGTTGGATGCCGCGCTAATGGTGCCGTTTTCGCGTATTGCCTCACTGCAAAAAGACAACAACCTGAAGGTGGAACTGGATCCATCAACCCGTGAAGATCATCTGTTGATCAACCACTCGCACGGTGTGTTAGGTAAAGTGGAAGTGCGGCAGGCGCTGGACTTCGCCATCGATAAAGAGGCGATTGTGAAGACCGTGACCTTTGGCTACGGCCAGGTGGCGAACTCCTATATCCCGGCTGGTGCGCTGTATCACTACAGCGATAACCTGCGCCGCGCCTACGATCCAGAGAAAGCAAAGCAGATGCTGAAAGCCGCAGGGGCGTCTAACCTCACACTGAATTATCTGGTGAATGCCGGTGATGAAGTGGATGAGCAGATTGCCATTCTGCTGCAACAGCAACTGGCGAAAGCGGGTGTGAAAGTGAACCTGCAAAAAGTTGATCCGAGCCAAAGCTGGAATATGCTGATAGCGGGCGACTATGATATTTCGGTGATGTACTGGACCAATGATATTCTCGACCCGGATCAGAAAACCACCTTTGTGCTGGGCCACGATTCGAACATGAATTACATGACGCGTTATAATAATGACAAAGTGAAATCACTCGTGGCGGCTGCGCGGGTGGAAATGGATCCGAAAAAACGTGAGCAAATGTATATTGAATTGCAAAAAATGGCGAAAGCCGATGTGAACTGGATCGATCTCTATTATAGCTCTTATCGTAATGTAACTCGGAAAAACATCGACGGTTTCTACCAGAACCCGCTTGGCCGTTTCTTCCTCGAAGATACGGTGAAGAAATAATATATACTTCAAGATTGCTCCAGGCCGCTATATAACTATTCATGCGGCTTGGAGCCATCGCTACACAGGCATACCCAAACAAGGCGAGCTGCCCTGACTGTTACACTGATGCCATTAAGGGCATACTCCCCCCTGAACATAAGGCCCAATAGCGGCAGGGGCCAGGGACGTTGAAATTACTGACATCGACCAACCTTATTAACGCGTTATTTTTGACCGGAAAGCTCGGTGGTACGGCGTACCGCAGCCAGAACGCTGCTTTGCAGGCCGGCTGCGAAATCACTTTTATTCAACTCGTATAAACCATTAATGCCGACACCCGCCGGAGAGTTATTAATATCCATCAGTTGGCGCGGATGGCGTCCGGATAACTTGAGCATTTCAACTGCGCCGACCAGGTTTTCCCACACCACCTGTGTTGACTGAGTGCGGGTTAATCCGGCAAGAACACCGGCATCAGCCAGCGCTTCGACAAAGTAATAGACATAGTTGACGCCAGCGACAGCAAAACCGGTGAAGACATCAATCAGCCGCTCTTCCAGCACCATCACTTTGCCGAAACTTTCGAGGAATGGCATGACAGACGCGCTGTTGACATAAGCATTAAACGCCACGCCGCTGTAGCCCAGCCCGGTATCCGTCAGCGTATTCGGGATAATCCGTGTAATCGGGCGCGACTCGCCCAGCATGGCAGACAACTGAGCCAGCGTTACGCCAGCAATAATAGAAATGACCGACGCCTGCGGTGTTGCATGCGCTTTAATCAACTGTGCGACACCGGCAATATCATCCTGCGGACGAACCCCTATCACGATGTGATCCGCGGCGGCCAGCGCGGTGGGCAAATCTTGTGTATTGCTCAACCGATAGCGCGCTTTCAGCGTTTCAATTCGCTCAGGATCAATATCCGATAAGCTGACTTTATCCGCTGTTAATGTCCCGCGTTTTAAGGCGGCGCGCAGAATGGCTTCGGTCATTTGACCGGCACCAATAAAGTGGATATGACTCATAGTTAATCCTCGGAAGTAACAGAAACAGGGCCCAATGACCTCTCCACCAGCGATACCCAAAGACCGATGCCGGGTGCGATAAGTTGGTCATTAAAATCGTAATGCGGGTTATGTAATGCCGCGCCCGGCGTTGGGCCATCGGCCCCCAGCCACAGATAAGCGCCCGGACAGGCTTCCAGAAAATAGGCGAAATCTTCTGCTGCCATGGATGGCGATAACTGCGTATGAACCTGCGTGATACCGGGGACATGACGTGCGGCATCCGCCAGTATTTTGGCCTGTTGCGCATGGTTGACGGTTACCGGGTAACCGTATTCCCAGCGAATGCTGCCCGTGACGCCAAACGGTTGGACGAGCTGTTCGACATACTCCGCCATCAGGCTCTGGCAGTGCTTTCTGGCAGCCTGGCTCAGGCAACGCAGCGTGCCAGACACGTGCATTGTCTGCGGAACGACGTTTATCGCTTCTCCGGCCTGCAGTTGCGTCACGCTGATCACGGCGTTGTCCAATGGAGAGAGGCGGCGTGTTGTGATCGTTTGCAATGCGGTAATCAGGTGCGCACCAGCCAGCACCGGATCGGCCCCTTTTTCCGGCATCGCCGCATGGCATCCTACGCCAGTCAGCGTGATAAAAAAATTGTCCTGCGAAGCCATCATCGGGCCTGCGCTAACGGCCACTTCTCCCACCGACAGCCCCGGCCAGTTGTGCAGCGCATAAACCGCAGAAATGGGAAAGCGCGTAAAGATCCCTTCTTCCACCATCAAACGCCCGCCACCGGCATTCTCTTCCGCAGGCTGAAAAATAAAGTACACCGTACCGTTGAATGCTCTGGTCTGGCTGAGATAGCGTGCCGCTCCCAGTAGAATGGCGGTATGCCCGTCATGTCCACAGGCGTGCATCGTGCCTGCCGAGGTTGAGCACCATGCAACGGCGTTATTTTCCTGGATGGGTAAGGCATCAATATCAGCGCGCAGGGCTATTGCCGGCCCCTCACCATGGCGAAGCACACCAACCACGCCAGTACCCGCGATACCGGTATGCACTTCAAGATCATATTCGTGTAGCAGGCTGCTGATTTTCGCGGAAGTATTAAACTCTTGTAAGCCAATTTCCGGGTGCGCATGAATCTCACGTCGCCAGATAATCGCCTGTTGAATAATCTCTTCGGGAATGGCGCGCATATTTCCTCTGCATTTTCCCGGCACAATGCCGCAGCATGACGCTGTGAATAGATGACCAGAACGCATAGCGCCTTCTGGTAGCGAATTACATTATTGTGTTTTTTTTAACGAAAAAGAGCAGCTCAGGGTTTGCCAAAATAGATTCTGGCCAGCCCCTCCTTTGTTACTTCAACCGCGTGCTCAGCGCTCAAGGAAATATGTTGCTCAATTAGCACTACGCCTTTTTCTATATCCCGCTGACGTAAAGCCGCGATAATGTCGACATGTTCATCATAAGCATTATTCCTGCGCACGGGGGTTTCGAGATCGATACGCCGGAAAAAACGGCTGAGCGAATTCAGGCTATCGAGCATTTCATAGAGCCGACCGTTATGGGAAATACGCGCTATCTCCATGTGGAAACGTTCGTCGATTTCCGCGATCTTCGCCCAGTCCTGTTCGGTTTGTGCCGGGCGATGCTGGCTCACTTCTTCCCAGATAGCCGTGGTCGCGGCGATCTCTTCATCGGTTGCCCGCAGGCAGGCGAAACGAAAGGTGGATTGCTCTATCACCATTCGCACTTCATACAGCTCGCGGACACCCTCCGGCGTCAGGTCGCGGGAGTAAAAACCCCGGTTGGGTACAAAGTTCATAAAGCCATCTTTTGCCAGACGGTTCAGCGCTTCCCGTACCGGGGTGCGCGAGACGCCCAGTTGTGCCGCAAGCTCAACTTCATTCACCCGTTCGCCGGGACGAAAGTGGTAATCAATCGCCAGGCCTTTCACTTTCTCGTAGACCTTTTCCACACTGTCAGCGCTACGGGATTTCTTTTTAATAGTAACCATATTATCCCTTTAATTTACCGCACACTCAGCACGAAAATAAAAATGCTGCACAGGTTGTTTCACGTAATGTTTTTAATACCCTTCATACTTCAAGTTGCAGGTGTGTTGGCTGCGTTCGTTCACCCGAATCACTTACCTGAGTAAGCTCATCGGGACTCACTCACTTGCCGCCGTCCTGCAACTCGAATTATTTTTGGTATAGATAACACAGCGAAAAAAACAACTCAACACAAAAGTGAATACACTTCTGTTTTATTTGAAAAATACTGATTTATAAGTGTTTTATATCTTATTTATTTTGCGGGTGACTTTTTCGCACCATTTTACGGCAGCGTTGCACCAAAATGAATCAACGTGACTTCACTTTTGTATGCAGACGTTTTTATCAATCACAATAAAAAAGAAAGTGAAAGTTTTACTATGCGATTTTTATTATTTTAGATTTCCTTGTATTTATTCGGGAATTTGCATTCGTCTCACCTGAAATAAGCACGTGCTGTCGGGAACAGCCTGGCTTTCTGGCATCGTCTTTGCTTAATGCACAAGTGTATGCACTTATATATTCACTTTGGTGCGCACTTTTTTGGCATGACCAGGCAGGCTTGTGCACGTTTGCACAGGCGACACAACACCGGCCTCAGAAGTCGGTAACAGCAAACCGGAGAACCAACATGAAAAATCGTTTTGGGCAGGGTATGACGCTGTCAATACTGGCAGGTATGACGTTGTTAGGTCTGGCGCATACGGCGCAGGCCGATGTGAACATTGGGGCGATTCTGCCCTTAACCGGCACCAGCGCCAGCATTGGCGAAGATCAGCGTCGTGGTATTGAACTGGCGGTTGAACAGGTCAATGCCCAGGGCGGCGTCAACGGTCAGCCATTGCATGTGATCGTGGAAGATTCCGCTGAAAGCCCGGTAACCGGCCTGAATGCTGTGCGCAAGTTAACTCAGGTTAACCATGTGCCGTTAGTGGTGGGCAGTTTTTCCTCCAGCGTCACCATTCCGATTGGGCAATATCTGGTGAAGAACAATCTGCTGCACATCAATATTTCCGGTACCAGCACTGATATCCGCAAAATTGGTGCCACGTCCTGGAGCGTTATTGGCCTGGATTCCCTTTCTGCGAGCTTCTCGGCACAAGATGTGCGCCAGCTCGGTTACAGCAGCGTCGCCTTTATCGCACCGGATGGGGCTTACGGGCAGGGGATGGCGGAGCAGTTCACCAAAGCGTTTGAAAAAGTGGGTGGCAAAGTGGTCGCCAAAGTGCTCTATACCAGCGGTCAGCCTTCTTATCGCCGTGAGCTGGAGCAAATCTCCCGCGCCCACCCGCAAGCCTATGTCTATACCAGTTACGGCCAGGATGCCATTGTGCTCAACCGTGAAGCCTGGGAACTGGGGCTGAATAAAACGCCCTGGTATGGCATGTATTTAACCATGGCTATTGAAGGTTCTCCGGCACAGTACACCAACGGACAGGTTGGTATGGAAGTCGCGGGTATTGACCAGCAAGCGGCGAGCGGCAACGGCGCAAATTATGCCGAGCTGTACCAGAAAAAATTCCATGAGAAACCGCGCTCCGTATATGGCAGCTATGCCTGGGATAGCGTGATGCTGGCGGCGGCGGCAATTGATAAAGCACACAGTGCCGATCCGGCTGCGATGATCGCGGCAATGAAAACCGTTGCGCCTGGCTTTACGGGGATTACCGGCACATTAAATCTGGATGCCGATAACCAGCGTCAGTCCCAGCCATACCTGAAAGTGAAAGCGTTTAATGGCGTACCGGTTCCCCGGTAACGAGCCGCTTTATCTTGCCAGTTCACGCTACATCATCGGGGAAACACCATGCTGCAGTTTTTGATTGATACATTGATTCGCACGGCGGATTTGTCGCTGGTCGCGCTGGGATTAAGCCTGGTGTACGGGCTGGTACGGTTCGCCAATATCGCCCACATGCAATATGCCATGGTCGGTTCATTTATTACCGCCGCCGGGCTTCGTCTTGGCATGCCGTTGTCTATGGCAATCGTGTTTTCGGCAATAGTCTGCGGCATGCTGTCCATGATGTTGCATCACTGGGTGTACCAGCCGCTGCTAAAAAGCGGCACCGCTAACGCCATGATTGGCTCGCTGGCGGTATCGATGGTGCTGATTGCACTGGTTCTCGGGGTTGAAGGATCGGCCCCGGTGAATTATTCCCTGCCAGTGGGCGAACTCTTGCAGGTGGGGGACACACGTATCTCGACCGACGAGCTCTGGAGTCTTGGCGTCACGATTTCGTTGGTGGTGCTGTTCAGCCTGCTGCTGTTTCGCACGCCGCAAGGGCGCGCTATCCGTGCGCTGGCCAGTAACCGGGATCTGGCGGCAGCCTCCGGGTTGAATGCCAGTGCCATTATCCACAACGTCAATCTGGTGGCCGGAATGCTGGCTGCTGTGGGGGGCAGTATGCTGGCGATGAACGCCAGCGCATGGGTTAACCAGGGCAATGATCTGATGTTGCCGGTACTCGCTGCCGCCATTCTCGGCGGGCTGGGAAACCCAATGGGCGCCATTTTTGGCGCACTCCTTATCGCGGCAACCGAAACCCTCGTTACCAACATCGACTGGAGCTGGCTGTTTGGCGGCGACTTATTGTTTATCCCGGTAACCTGGGTGAATGCCTCATCGTTTGTGATTCTGCTGCTGGCGCTGTTGCTGCGTCCTTATGGCCTGTTTAACCGGGAGGTCCGCCGTGTCTGAGTTTTTACTGCATATCCTTTGCCTTGGCGGGATCTATGCCATCGTCGCGCTTGCCCTGAATTTACAGGCAGGTTACGCCGGTTTGCTGAATTTCGGTCATATCGTGTTTGTCGGAACCGGCGCTTATGCCATCGGTCTGGGAAGCAATTTGGGGTTGCCGCTGTGGCTGGTGATCCCGGCCGGGTTACTGTGTGCCATTGTTATCAGCGCGCTGATGACGTTGCTGGGCCGTCAGCTCACGGCGGATTACTGGGGCATCGCCACGCTGGCGCTGGCTGAAATCATCCGTATTGCGGTCGTCAATGAAGACCGTCTGACGGGCGGCGCGCAGGGGATTGGCGGGTTGTCCGCACCCTGGTCAACCGGCGATACCGCCGCCGATACGCGTATCTTCGCGGTCATTATCCTGCTCTGCGTCATCGTCGCTACACTCGCCAGCCTGCGGATCGGTGCCAGTCGGTTTGGTCGGGCGCTACGCCTGATGCGCGAGCAACCTCAATTGGCTATCTGCATGGGCTATGCGCTGCCTTGGTTGAAATGCCGGGCGTTAATGAGCAGCGCGGTGATGTGCTGTCTGGCTGGCATGTTACTGGCCTGGTACACCGACTATGTCAGCCCGGATTATTTGCTCTCTTCGGAAACCTTTCTTATCTGGAGCATGGTGATGATAGGCGGTATTGGCAATGTGCGCGGCGTGCTGCTGGGCGTGTTGCTGGTGGAGGGGCTGTATAACTTTATCCCCTTCGCAAAAGATTATTTCCATATCAGCTCAGACCTGACTGGCGCTCTGCGCCTGGGGTTGGTAGGTCTGGCTTTATTACTCTGTCTGCTTACCCGCCCCGGCGGCCTGTTACCGGAAAAATTAAGGACGTTATCATGAGCTGTTTGCTTGAAGTGGCTGATGTCAGCAAAGCTTTTGGCGGCAACCAGGTACTGACATCCGTATCATTCACGCTGGAGAAGGGCGAAATTCTTGGTCTGCTGGGGCCGAATGGTTCCGGTAAGAGCACGCTGCTTAACACCATTTCCGGTTTTACCCGACCGGATGGCGGCAGCATCACATTTGATGGCCACGCCATTGCTTGTCAGCCCAGTCACCGGATCATCCAGGCGGGCATTGCGCGCACTTTCCAGCTCCCTGTCATGCCGGAAAAAATGAGCGTTATGGAAGTGGTAATGACAGCGGGTACACGTCAGCACGGTTTATTCAACGGTCTGCTGGGGCTGGCTTCCGGGCGTAAAGTCGAGCAGGAAGACAGAGCCCGTGCCCGTGAATTACTCGATATCTTGTTATTAACCAAAGTGAAAGACCTGCCTGCCGCCGCACTTTCCGGCGGACAGAAAAAATTACTGGGCATTGCCTGCGCGTTGATGGGCAACCCAACGCTGCTGATGCTGGATGAGCCGATGGCGGGCGTGCACCCGAAATTACGCCAGGAACTGGTGGAAACGCTGGTCAACCTGAGCCGTCAGGGCATTTCGCTTTTAGTTATCGAGCACGACATGCACTTTATTAACACCTTGTGTCAGCGCTGCATTGTGCTGGATCGCGGGCAGATTGTCGCCAGTTGCCACCCGAGCGAACTGGCACAGAACCAGCAGGTACTGGAGGCCTACCTCGGGCACAGCACCGCAACATTGCAGGAGGCGGTATGATTACCCTCGAAAACGTGGTCGCCGGTTATACCCCGGGGATTGATATTCTGCATGGTATTTCATTGCATGTTAAACAGGCGGAAATTGTGACGCTACTGGGGCCAAATGGCTGCGGCAAATCCACCTTGCTGAAATCGATTGCCGGTTTTGTCTCCCCGCGCGAAGGGCGGGTTGAAATCAATGGCCAGGAAACGGCCAACATTCCGGTGCACCGGAAAATCCGTGAATGCGCACTCGGGTTTGTCCCGCAACTGGACAACGTCTTCAACACTCTGACCGTGGCAGAAAACCTGCAAACCGGGGGACAGTTTTTAGCGCCCGGTCAGCGTAAGCAGCGGATGGCGCAACTGGCGGAACATTACCCGGTATTACATAAAAAGTGGCAATCGCCTGCGTCCGCGCTTTCCGGCGGCGAGCGGCAGATTCTCGCGCTCGCCCGCGCACTGATGCCTGAACCGGCGGTACTGCTGCTTGATGAACCCTCGGCCGGGCTGTCACCGAAAATGCTGACGGAAGTGTTTAGCGCCATACAAACCATTCGCCGCAAGGAAAAAGTGACTATTTTGATGGTCGAGCAGAACGCCATGGAGGCACTGCACATTTCCGACCGGGCTTACGTACTGGCGCTGGGGAAAGTGGCGATGGAGGGCAGTGCGCGGATGCTGCAGGATGACCCCCGTATGCGCGAGCTCTATTTTGGTGGTCGTGCCGCCTGACAGGATCAATAAAAAGAACAGAAGGAATACACCATGCCGATTACACCGGTTATCGATCACGCGGTGATTAACGTCAATGAAGAGCTGGATCAGGCGCAATATCTGTTCCAGCGGATGGGGTTTCAGCTCAGTACGCGGGGACATCATTCGATGGGCTCCAGCAACCATCTGGCCATATTCGCCGATAACTATCTGGAGCTGTTAGGCTATGAGCCTGCCATACGGACAGACTCGCGAGGTTTATGGAACGTTGCGCCAGGCCTTGCCGGGCTGGTCTGGAAAACCCAGGATGCGCATGCGGTATGGCAGCACCTCCAGCAATGCCAACTTGATGGCGAACCGCCGACCCGCTTCTTTCGCCCGGTGATACTGCCGGATGGCAGTCAGACTGAAGCCCGGTTCTGTATCTCGCGGATCCGCGCCAGCGCCGTGGAGTACGGATTCAGTTTTTTCTGCGAACATCAGACGCCACAAGCCGTCTGGCAGCCCGCCTGGCAGGTACATCCGAATGGCGTGCAGGCGCTGTCCGCATTCGTTATCGCTTCGCCTCAACCTGAACAGACGCTGGCGCTGTATCGTCAGTTATTCAGTACGGAGGCTCGTGAGGAGGATAACGGCGGCTATGTGCTTGATTCAGGAACCTGCTGCCTGCGTATTATCACGCATCAACAGGCAAGCCTGGAGTTCGCTCTGCCACCTGTCGCTGCGCAGGCTCCGACGAAAATGGTGGCACTCTGTTTTCAGACAACCTCACTGGAGCAGCTCAGGCGCTGCCTTAGTCAGGGCGATATTCAGTGGCGCGAGCAGGACAGCCAGGTGCTGGTAATGCAGCAGCAGGCACAATGGCTGGCGATGCGTTTTGCAGAAAAAGGATAGAAGGGAGGGCTGAAAACGAAGTAAGAGCAGGGCGTGGCGTGAATATTCGCCTGCCGATTTTCTTCAGTCATCACCGATTTTCGCCCGGCTGCACGCTCTGGCAGCCGGCAGATCCCGCTACAAATTCAGAGGGCGCCATCCACTTCAGAGGACACCATCCACGATAGCACTGGTCTGCCCAACTTCTGGCCATTCGCTGTCACCGAAGCGAAGCTGAAGCGTTGTACTGGGAAAATGATAAAACCGTGGCCAGTTTTAGTTGGCCACTACAAGGCAGACTAAATCAGAGTGTAAAAATCGTTCAATGCTTTTACGGTTTGAGGCAAGCCTTGCCGAAGTAGCGCTTCAAGGTATTCATCGACTGATTTTGGCGGTTTCCTCATGCAACGGCGCTGTTCACTGACAGCAGATAACACAAGTGCCCGGTTTAAATCGAACAGGTCTATGATGAAGTCATCTGGATGCAAAACTTCAATACCGAAGCTGTTGAGCGGCTGATGAGGAAAGTCTTTCAGGTTAAACGTAACAATGATTTCGGCGTTACCGCGAACAGCAGCAGCAACCACATGCCGATCATCGGGGTCTGGAAGAATGATGCCCGGGATGAGTGATTCAAACTCTGTGATCAGCGCATCAGGAAGCGCCTTATTCATCAGTTCGCTGATTCGCAAGACATTCTCGGGCAATAGATCAGGTCTATTTGCCAATAAATTTCGTTTCCACTCATCCTCTATGACGACGGTCCATTTAGGCTGGTACAACCCTGTCAAACCTAAGCGAATTAAGAGATCCCGCAGGAGAGATGGATAAATGACACACGCATCTAACACGACAGGATAAGGTGTATGAGTCATTAGTAAAATCCAAGCTCCTGGCTATGGTCGGTCAGTTCCTGCATTGCGCTACGGCTTTCATTATCCCGCTGGCGTTTATATTCCATCAGGTTCGCGAAAAGCACGCGACGGTGGCGACCGGTTTTATGAAAAGGCAGTTTCCCCTCTTCCAACAGTTTCACCATATGGGGACGTGAGACGTTGAGAATGTTAGCCGCTTCCTGCGTGGTTAATTCTGCATGTACAGGAACAACCTGAACCGCATTTCCCATAGCCAGTTCACCTAGAATTGACATCAGCAGCTTCAGTGAAGACGTTGGCAATTCGATCTGGCGGGTGTTGTTTTCGGCGTCCTGAATCAAGATTTTTTGTGTTTCCACCTTTGTGGAGAGATAGGCAGCAAGCTCCCTTTGCCCGCGAACTGCTGCCTCAATCTCATTTGGAGCCGGAAGGCTCAGGCTATCAGGAATTGAGTGTGTCATCGTTGGTATTCCATTTTCAGTGCGTTAGTCAGCCAATTAGCGATTACGCTTTCAGCTTGAGTGATGCCAAAAGCGGTTTAAGGCAGATTATACGAAATAAACGAAAAATGCGAAATAAACGAAAAGACTCTATTGTTGTACAGTTCTGCGTAAAAGCCTCATACGGCTTATTGGCTAAACCAGTTCTCCGCACGCAGGCCCGGCATGCGCTCAGACCAAACAATAGAGCAGGAGCGTCTACCGGAGCTGGGGAAGCCCACTGCCGCTTTGGTCGCACTATAGAATGTCACATCACCGTGAATCGCAACGACACCTGTTAGAGCACCTGTGAGAATTGCGTATTTAGGGATTATTAATATGAGTGATTGATTTGAATGGCACGCCCTACAGGATTCGAACCTGTGACCTACGGCTTAGAAGGCCGTTGCTCTATCCAACTGAGCTAAGGGCGCCTTGATGACATACAGTCGCTTGGCGATGTGGGCTGGATTATACCGGGCATCACTGATGAGTCAATGAATTGGCGCGCTATTCGGGTCGGTCGGCGAATCCCTGAACAACTGTCGTATTATCCCTTGTTATTGTTGTAAATCACGTCAGCATATCGGGAGTGTTCTCGCACGTTGAGCAGTTTCGGCGATATCTGTTTGAGTTTTACCTTCATTGCTGAGTAAGTTATTAGCTACCTGCCTGCAGAGTGACGTGGGCTTTTATTTTATAGGCAACCGGTATGGGGTGTGCTGTACCGGCTGACGACAGTATCAAGGGTACATTGAGTGTATGCGTAAAAGGTTATTCGGGGTTTATGGAGTGATGCTGCTGATGGCGTTGTTTGCTTTCAGCTCCGTGAGTATGGCGGCGACAGACCCGGTATCAGATGGGCAGGGGGATGCCGTAGAAAAAGTGAATGTGGATACCGAACTGGTGAAGTTGCAAAAACAACTCGATGGTATCAAGCAACAGGTTTCCGGCGCGACTACTGACGCCAAGCTCAACGCGCTCAACGATACCACGCTGGAATTGGTGACCAGTGCGGATAAGCTCGCGGGTGTCATTGCACCGATGCGTACGCAGTTACAGGCTCAACTGGATGTGTTAGGGCCAGCGCCAGCGCCGCAGGCCGCGGTAAGTGAAACGGCGGAGGTGACGCGTAAACGCGCTTCGCTTAATCAACAAAAACAAAAGCTGGATACGCAGGCTAATCAGGTTCAGTCGATAAAAACCGGTGCTGAGAACCTGTCGACACAGATTCTGGCACTGCGTCGTAATGTGCTGAAAAGTCAGCTGGCGCTCAATTCCGGTAGCATTCTTGGCAGCCGATTTTGGTCACCCATTATCAAGCCGTTGCAGGAAGATGTGGAGCGTTTATCCGACTTGAGAGATGACCTGGGTGAAGCGTTTAGCGCCGCCTGGCAACTTGAGTGGCGTTATGGTTCGGCGTTTTTCCTGTTTCTGGCGATAGCGCTGGGTACGGTCGGCCGAAAGCTGCTGGAGAAATATCTGGCGCGCGCGGGAATTCATCTTTTGCCGGAAGGCCGCCTGAGACGTAGTTTCCTGGCTATCGCAGTGGTGTTTTCCACGGTGCTGACGATGGGGCTGGCCATTCTGTTGGTGGATTATGTGTTCACCCGTCATGGCGATGTGACCGATCGCGCTGAAGGCTTCATGGAAGGATTGGTGCGGCTGGTTGTGTTCTGCTCGATGATTTCCGGGCTCGGACGGGCCTTTCTCTCTAATAAACGTCCGTCCTGGCGATTACCGGCGCTGGCTAACCCGGTGGCGAAGGCGATGGAGCCGTTCTCGATTATTGCCACCAGTTTCATCGTTATTTTTGGTGTGATTGAACAAATTAACACGGTTAGCGGCATTTCTGTGGGGGTGACGGTTGTAGGCAATGGTCTGTCGTCACTGTTTCTGGCGTTGACCTCCGGGGCCATTGCCTTACGCAGCGATCAGATTCGGCGGCGTATGGTAGAGGCTGGCGAAACGCCAGAAGCCCGCTCTACGCTGGCGGGATTGGTTCATCTGGCTGTGTTATTAACGACGCTGGCGGTGCTGGTGTCGCTGTTGATTGGCTATATCTCGCTGGCACGCTTCCTGACGTATGAGCTGGTATGGGTTGGCATGGTGTTATCGCTGTTGTATCTGATGACGACCTTTGTGGAAGATGTGTGCGAGAGCGTGTTTTCACCCGCATTTGCCTGTGGCCGACAGATTAAGCGAACACTGAATCTGGATGATCGCCATCTGGATCAGGCGGCGACCGTTTTGTCCGCCGGTTTGAAAGTCATGCTGATTTTGATGGCGATTGTGGCATTGATGAATGGCACCTTTGGCTCCACGACACCGGTTGAACTGGTGCAGAAAGTCGTCGAAATCTGGGGTGGCAAAGGGCTGGAGTCCATCAGCATTGTACCTGCCCACCTGGTCAATGCCATTATCCTGCTGGTGATTGGTATTTATAGCCTGCGGGTGTCCCGCCGTTGGCTGGAGCATGATTTTTTCCCGAAAACGATGCTGGAAGCCGGTATCAAGGCGTCACTGGTGACCTTGTATTCCAATATTGGCTACATCCTGATTATTCTGCTGACACTGGCGACGCTTGGCATCGAGTGGAGCAAGCTGGCCTGGATTGTCAGTGCGTTATCCGTCGGTATCGGGTTCGGTTTGCAGGAAATTGTGAAGAACTTTATTTCCGGGTTGATCCTGCTGACGGAACGGCCGGTCAAAGTGGGGGATTTGGTCAACATCAGTGGCGTCGAAGGGGATATTCGGCGCATTAATGTGCGCGCGACGGAAATTCAGTTGGGAGATCGTTCCACCGTGATTGTGCCGAACTCGCAGTTTATTTCGCAGAATGTCCGCAATATTACGATGGGTAACCCACACGGTGTCGCCACGCTGGCACTCACTTTCCCGCTGGATATCGATCCGGAAATGGTCAGGAGCATTTTGCTTGATGCTTACCACGAACATGAAAAAATTCTGGACACCCCGGCACCGTCTGTCATGTTCAGCCAGTTGACGCCAAACGGTATGGTGCTCAGTGTCACCGGGTATGTCGGTAGTCCACGCATGGTATCGTCAGCCAAGAGTGACCTGTTGTTCGACATCATCAAGCGCCTGAGAGCCGAGAATATCCCGCTGGCCGTGCCGCAAAAAATGGTGCTGGAAAGCAGCGTGGATATTTCCTCGCTACAAACAGACGCGTTACCGCTACCCAGACAGTAAATCGGCGGATGGTAGGAAAAGGATAGCGGGACGGTATTGTACCTTCGTCTCTTAGGGTAAACGGTAGGCGCCTTGCCGTAATCGTAACAAACCGGCACTCGGCTTCAGTCGGGGCCAGTTTGTCAGACGGATAGGGCGGTTAACGGGTTTGGGCGTGCGCCATCGCGATGTAGATGTCACGCAGGCGGCGAGTGACAGGCCCCGGCTTGCCGTCGCCGACCTGCCGACCATCGATGCTCACCACCGGTAACACGAAAGATGTGGCTGAGGTGATAAATATTTCCCTTGCCTGCCAGGCTTCTTCCGGTGTGAATGGCCGTTCTTCTACCTTGATCTGCTGCTGTTCCGCCAGAGCGAGCAGTGACTGGCGGGTAATACCGTGCAGGATATCGTGACTCAGCGGACGAGTAACCACGGTATTGTCATCCAGCACGATGTAGCAGTTGCAGGAGGTGCCTTCGGTGACAAAGCCGTTTTCAACGAGCAGGGCGTCATCTGCCTGATGGGCGTGCGCATATTCTTTAGCCATACAGGCCGCCAGTAAACTGACCGTTTTAATATCGCGACGATGCCAGCGAATATCCGGGCAGGTCACCACCGAGAGCCCGGTTTCCGCTTTGGGGTGGGCGATAATAGGGCGAGCCTGGGTGAATAACACCAGCGTTGGTTTGACATCCGCCGATGGAAAGTAAAAATCGCGATCACCGCCATTGCCGCGGCTGAGCTGAAGGTAAATCGAGCCTTCCTGCAGGTGATTTCGTTCGATCAGCTGTTGGTGGATGGTTTTCAGGTCATCACTCGACACGGGCAACGATAGGGAAAGCTCGCGACAAGAACGCTGTAGCCGCACCAGATGTGCATCCAGGTCGACTAATCCGCTGTTAATCACCGATGTCACTTCATACACCGCATCAGCAAACAGAAAACCACGATCGAACACCGAAATGGTGGCCTGGGATTCCGGCAGATACTGACCATCAACATAAACCGTACGCTGCATGACAACACTCCTTAATGATGTCGGGCAAAACCATGTCATAACGCCGTATTTGCCGTACTGGAAACACGACGGCTTCTGGCATGTGGGAAAATTTTAGGAATCGGACGGGCAGTTCTGCCAGCGGCAGTCTGAGGCATCAGGAGCAAAGATTGTCGCGCGTCGTAACCGCGCATAAAGATACTGATTTCCCTGACCGGGTGAAAGGGTGTTGCAGCAGTCTTTCATAGGAAAAAGATATGTTGTTGGTGTCGATGGCGTTGGCGTGTCCAATACTCACCGGTGGTGAGTATCGTCCAAATGGGGTGTGTTGAACGGTTGCAGCCTGAAAAATCGCCGGATAAATCACTCCCGCGCTTGGAAAAAATAATTATCTGTCGCTATCGACAGCCTGGGTTAACTGGGATAGGGTGAATAACGGCCCGTCTCACGGGCCTGCGTCGCTCGGACGGTCCGGGCGCTTACGTTATCCTGAGGATTCTATGGCTGATTCTACTTCTCAGCGCCATTTTGCGCGCATCGATCGTCTCCCGCCTTACGTTTTTAATATTACGGCTGAATTGAAAATGGCTGCGCGTCGTCGCGGCGAGGACATTATTGATTTCAGTATGGGCAATCCAGACGGCCCGACACCACCACATATTGTCGAAAAACTCTGTACGGTGGCCCAGCGTGAAGACACCCACGGCTATTCCACATCACGGGGTATCCCGCGTTTGCGTCGGGCGATTTCCCGCTGGTATGCCGAGCGTTATCAGGTCGAGATTGATCCCGAAAGCGAAGCGATAGTCACAATCGGTTCTAAAGAAGGGCTGGCACATTTGATGCTGGCGACGCTGGATCATGGCGACACCGTACTGGTGCCGAACCCCAGTTATCCGATTCATATTTATGGTGCGGTTATTGCCGGTGCGCAGGTGCGCTCAGTGCCGTTGATCGAGGGTATCGATTTCTTCAACGAGCTGGAGCGTGCCATCCGTGAAAGTATTCCCAAACCTAAAATGATGATTTTAGGTTTTCCCTCAAACCCGACAGCGCAGTGCGTTGAGCTGGATTTCTTTGAGCGGGTTGTGGCGTTGGCCAAGCAGTATGGGGTATTGGTGGTTCACGATCTGGCGTACGCCGATATCGTTTACGATGGCTGGAAAGCGCCGTCAATCATGCAGGTTCCAGGTGCCAAAGAGATAGCGGTAGAGTTCTTTACGCTATCAAAAAGCTACAACATGGCAGGCTGGCGTATCGGTTTCATGGTGGGTAACCCAGAGCTGGTGAATGCACTGGCGCGAATCAAAAGTTATCACGACTATGGTACCTTCACCCCGTTACAGGTGGCGGCGATCGCCGCACTGGAAGGGGATCAGCAATGTGTGCGCGATATTGCTGAGCAGTATCGCCAGCGCCGTAATGTGCTGGTGCGTGGTCTGCATGAAGCCGGTTGGATGGTGGATGAGCCGAAAGCGTCAATGTATGTCTGGGCGAAAATCCCGGATGCGTACGCGCATTTAGGATCGCTGGAGTTCGCCAAGCGACTACTGGCGGAGGCGAAAGTGTGTGTCTCTCCCGGCATTGGGTTCGGTGATTACGGCGACACGCATGTGCGTTTTGCCTTGATCGAAAATCAGGACCGTATTCGACAGGCGGTGCGTGGTATCAAAGCCATGTTCCGTGCCGATGGTATATTGCCTGTCGCTAACGCGTTGTCCGGCAATAAGAAAGGGGGATAAGCCTGCCCAGGCTTGCAGAAATATTTTTCTGATGGTTTGATCACGCCGTCCTTTGTCGCCGCTTGTGGCGACAAAGGGTTAATGGTTTGCTAGGCGGATGCCCATGTCGGGCATCCCAGAGATGGAACTTAATCAATAAGACGAGTTGAGTCATGCATGTATCTTCGTTAAAAGTGGTGCTTTTCGGTGTCTGTTGTCTGAGTCTGGCGGCCTGTCAAACATCCGCGCCGGTGAAAAACACGGCGTCTCGCAGCACAACCAGCCTGTCGGTTAATGAACAAGTCAGCCAACTGGCGTCATTGGTGGCGGCCAGTAAATACCTGCGGGTGCAGTGTGAGCGCAGTGATTTGCCGGATGACAGCGTGATCCTGAAAACGGCAATGAAGGTGGCGGCGCAAAAAGGCTGGGATACGACCCGCTATCAATCGTTGCCGCCACTGAGTGAAAACCTGTATCAGGGGCTGCTAAAAGATGGTACGCCCAAAGCCACACAGTGCTCGTCGTTCAACCGCACGATGACGCCATTCCTTGACACCATGCGTACCGTCCGCTGATGAGGCAAGCAACTGCCTGATGTGCAGTTGCTGCACTATTTTTTCGTGGTTCTGATGGTTTTTTCCGGTTTCGGCGTTGTTTTCGGCACTGAATCTTCGCCGGCGTCGCTTCCTGGTTTCCCGCCCGGCCAATCCTGCAATGAATCCAGAATAAACGGTTCGCCATCGAAGCTGAAGATCACCATATCCTGTTCAATCTGCTCGATAATCAGCCCTGGATACGGGGTGTCGCCTTCCCGATAACGCTCCCCGTTCAGAGTGACGCTGCGTTTGTCCGGGTCGGAGGTATAAACGTGGGCGCTGAAGGCGATAGAGGGTAATTCGCCGGGTTGCGCGGTTTGCCAATGGGCTGGCGATTTTTGTGCTTTTGCTTCTCCTGCGGTATCTGTCGGTTCAGATGAGGTGTCCTGATGGTTCACGGCTGTCTGTGCCGGAGTAGACGCAGTAGCCTCGGTCGGCTTGTCATGGGGCTGTGTTGCAAGAGCCGGTGAAGGTGCTGGCGAAGCAGCGATTGCTTCCATAGGCGTTGATGGCGAGTGGATGTCCACCCAGTGCTGATGACCAAACCACCCCAGCGTGAACAGCAGCAGCGCGTAAACCGCCAGCAAGTAACCGGGAATGCGATAGCCTGTTTGGGACGAGGTTGCCTGGGTCGATGATGTTACTTCCGGTGTATTTTTCACGTCTTACCTCAACGGTTACGCAGCCTGACGCTCTTTTTGAATCCATCTGACAGACCTTGGCAGGAATGCGGATGCCTTATTTTCCTGGGAATGAAAAGGAATAATCAACGCTTCATCCCAGTTATGTGACCTGAATGCCATTTCAACAACATTCTATTACGCAGCTCATTAATGCCGGTAAAAATTTGAGGCTAGTCGCAAAAAAAATGCAGGAATATGTTTTAATGAAACGGCGTTTTACTATCATGATGGTGTTGTTTCTTTTTTTGTACACAAAAGAATCACAGGCAGCAGATAGAGTATAGGAAACCTAAATGACGTCAGGTGATTAAATAATCCGACGTATTTGGAGATGGGCCGAATAGCAGGGAGAAAGCCAGGGGCAATAGAGCGGTTCATCAAATGCTTAGCGGAATATGTATCTTTCATGTGATCGCTTTTTTTAGATAAAAAGACGAGACGTGATTGGCAATAAAAGTCATTTCTGCAAGAAAATTGTATTTTTGTATCAGTCAGCAATCTTAGTCATGACATGAAATGAGTATGTCAATAAAATACGATTCTTTTACAAGACAGAATATTTCTACGTGTTTAAGAGATTTCGGTAATACTTGTATGACCAATGGTATCGAGTAGTAACTGACGCAGGGTAGAAAAATGGTTGCTGACTGGAGGATTGTCTTGTCATTAACCTGGGTTATATTGTTGAAGATTTTAGTGCGACCCGGCACGACGGTAAGGCGTATCACTCGCCTGGCATAACAGGAAACAGGATGCCTGTCAGCCAGCAACACGACTGTAGACAGGTGTCGCGTAAGCACGGTGTGATGGCGAAAAACGCGCAAAAAACGCACAAAGCATAAATGCCATCATGTGACCGTGTGGCCTTTCCGGCAAACAAGTTTGAACACATATCGTTACCTGTATGGGTGATGTCTGGCCCGCAGGTAGTAAAACGACAACCACGCAGAAGCGCTGTTTTTCCGAAGTCGCATCCATTTCAAATGGGTGCCATACCGTTAAACATGGCGCTGTATAGCCCTTATTCCACGTTTGCGAACGTGGCAAGGATAATCGGCGAACACATAGGGATAATGTTTGCAGATGAATATCTCGACACTGCCACCGTTATCTCCGTCTGCTATCAGACGGATTTTGTTTTATCTGTTGATGCTGCTCATTTGTCAGCAACTGGCGATGATTTTCTGGCGCATCGGTTTGCCAGAGAATACGCCGGTCGCCAGTGTGCAGATCACCCCGGCTCAAGCCCGTCAGCAGCCTGTTACTCTGAATGACTTCACGCTGTTCGGCGTTTCTCCCGAAAAAAATCGCGCGGGCGCGTTGGATGCGTCGCAAATGAGCAATCTTCCCCCTTCTACGCTGAATCTTTCGCTGACCGGTGTGATGGCGGGTGACGATGCGTCCCGATCTATCGCCATTATTAGCAAAGACAACGAGCAGTTCAGTCGCGGCATCAATGAAGAGGTCCCCGGTTATAACGCCAAAATCGTGTCAATCCAGCCGGATAAAGTGGTGTTGCAGTATCAGGGGCGTTATGAGGTGCTGGGGTTGTATGGTCAGGAAGAGACCGGTGCGGATGGTGTACCCGGCGCGCAGGTAAGTGAGCAGCTTCAACAGCGCGCTTCCACCGCCATGAGTGATTACGTGTCGTTCTCGCCGGTGATGAACAGCAACAAACTGCAAGGATACCGGTTGAATCCTGGGCCGAAAAGCGACTCGTTCTACCGTGTTGGACTTCAGGATAACGATATGGCCGTTGCCCTGAATGGCCTGGATTTACGTGACGAAGAACAGGCGAAAAAGGCCATGGAACGT
The DNA here is from genome assembly GCF_019464615.1 of Dickeya ananatis. Lineage (NCBI taxonomy): Bacteria > Pseudomonadati > Pseudomonadota > Gammaproteobacteria > Enterobacterales > Pectobacteriaceae > Dickeya > Dickeya ananatis. The sequence goes on from NZ_CP040816.1 coordinate 991,592, forward strand.
ATGGCCGATGTGCATAACTTTACCCTGACGATTGAGCGGGATGGGCAGCGTCAGGATATTTATATGGAATTTGGGGGAGACGAGTAACGTGCTTGGCAAAGGGATAAAAAAAAGCTTGGGGTGGCTGGGGCTAACCGTTCTCCTGCTTGGCTCGCCGTGTGGCTGGGCCGCTGAATTTTCAGCCAGTTTTAAAGGGACCGATATTCAGGAGTTCATCAATACGGTCAGTAAGAACCTGAACAAAACGGTCATTATTGACCCAACAGTGCGCGGCACGATCAGTGTGCGCAGTTATGACATGATGAACGAAGAGCAGTACTACCAGTTTTTTCTCAGTGTACTGGATGTTTATGGCTTTTCAGTCGTGCCGATGGATAACGGCGTCTTGAAAGTTATCCGCTCTAAAGATGCCAAATCGTCGTCGATTCCGCTGGCGAATAACGAACAGCCCGGGGTAGGCGATGAACTGGTCACACGTGTGGTGCCGCTCAATAATGTGGCCGCCCGCGATCTGGCACCATTACTGCGTCAACTTAACGATAACGCGGGTGCCGGTACGGTGGTGCATTATGAACCGTCCAACGTGCTGTTGATGACCGGGCGAGCGGCGGTTATCAAACGGTTGGTGGATATCGTCAATACCGTGGATAAAACTGGCGATCGTGAAATGATCACCGTGCCGTTGACCTACGCATCAGCGGACGATGTGGCCAAACTGGTGAACGATCTCAACAAAACGGATGAGAAGAATTCGTTACCCAGTACGATGCTGGCGAATGTGGTGGCGGATAGCCGTACCAACTCGGTGGTGGTCAGTGGTGAAGAAAATGCCCGTCAGCGTGCGGTAGAGATGATCCGACAGCTGGATCGCAAACAGGTGGTGCAGGGCGGCACCAAAGTTATCTACCTCAAGTACGCCAAAGCGTTGGATCTAATTGAAGTACTGGCCGGTAACGGAACCAGCGGGAGTCGCAATTCATCGTCGAACAATTCGTCTTCTTCGCGCTCAGGCAGCAGCACCAACAGCAACGGTAATCTTAGTTCGTCTAATAATTCCTCCAACTCGTCATCCTCTTCATCGTCGTCTTCATCCAGCTCCAGTATGGGGTTTGGTTCTGCGTTTGGTTCAACCAATAGCTCTGGTGGACGCACGATTATGATTCAGGGGAAAGAGGTGACGGTGCGCGCCCATGATCAGACCAACTCACTGATCATCACCGCGCCGCCCGATATCATGCGGGACCTGGAACAGGTGATTAACCAATTGGATATTCGTCGGCCTCAGGTATTGGTAGAAGCGATCATCGCTGAGATTCAGGATGCTGATGGGCTGAACCTGGGGATCCAGTGGGCCAATAATCGCGCTGGGATGACCCAATTCACCAATACCGGCATACCGATTTCAACAGCGGTGATCGGCACCGATCAGTTCCGTAAAGATGGAACACTGACTACGGCCTATGCCAGCGCACTCGGTAGCTTCAACGGTATTACCGCCGGTTTCTATCGTGGTAACTGGTCGATGCTGATGACCGCGTTGTCCAGCGACAGTAAAAACGATGTGCTGGCGACACCCAGCATTGTGACGCTGGATAACATGGAAGCGACCTTCAATGTCGGTCAGGAAGTGCCGGTATTGACCGGATCGCAAACCACGGTTGGTTCAGGAAACAACATTTTTAATACTGTGGAACGTAAGACCGTCGGTATCAAACTGCGCGTCAAACCGCAGATTAACGAAGGCGATTCGGTGTTGCTGCAAATTGAGCAGGAAGTGTCCAGCGTGGCAGACAGCAATAGCAGCGCCAACAGTTCACTGGGGGTGACCTTTAATACCCGAACGGTGAATAACGCAGTCATGGTCAGCAATGGCGAAACGGTGGTCGTAGGGGGCTTACTCGATAAAACGACCGATGAAAACAACAGCAAAGTGCCTTTGTTGGGGGATATTCCGGTGCTGGGCAATTTGTTCCGTTCGAAGAGCCAGAGCGTGAAAAAACGCAATCTGATGCTGTTTTTACGACCGACCATCATCCGCGACCCGAAACAATTCCAGGATGCGTCGATCAGTAAATACCGCAGTTTTAACAACGAACAGCAACAGCAGCGCGGTGAGGGCAGCAGTGTGCTGGATAGCAACACGGTGCGTTTACCCGGTGGCAACACCTACACCTTCCGACAGGTGCAGTCATCCATCGCCGCGTTTTATCAGCCGGAGGGGCGATGAGCGCTCAGCCCGCCCACACGTCTGACTTACGACCTGTATTGCCGTTTGCGTTTGCCCGTTCACAGCAAATTCTGTTGCTGCAAGATGAGTCGGCGACAGTTGCAGAGGCGGTTTGTGTACCCGGCACCTCGGCACTGGCGTTACTGGAGGCTCGCCGGGTCGCCGGAGTAGCGTTGGCGGTCAGTCAGGTCAGCCCGGAAGAGTTTGAGCGGCAACTGGTTATGCGTTATCAGCGCGATTCTGAAGAAGCACGACGCCTGATGGAAGACATCGGTAACGATATCGATTTCTACACGTTGGCCGAAGAGCTGCCGGACAGCGATGACTTACTCGATGCCGACGATGACGCACCGATTATTCGGTTGATCAACGCCATGCTCACGGAGGCCATCAAACACAAGGCGTCGGATATCCACATCGAGACATTTGAGCGCCACCTGCTGATCCGCTTTCGTATTGATGGTGTGTTGCGGGAGATTTTGCGCCCGCAACGCCAACTGGCGTCATTACTGGTATCACGTATCAAAGTCATGGCCAAGCTGGATATTGCCGAAAAGCGCGTCCCGCAGGATGGCCGTATGGCATTGCGCATTGGCGGCCGGGCTATCGATGTGCGTGTCTCGACCCTACCTTCTAACTATGGTGAACGCGTGGTGTTGCGTTTGCTCGATAAAAACAGCGTGCGGTTGGATCTGGAAACACTGGGGATGGCGGAACATAACCGTCGTCAGTTGGATACGCTGATCCACCGTCCGCACGGCATCATTCTGGTTACCGGCCCTACCGGCTCGGGGAAAAGTACCACCTTGTATGCCGCCTTGAGTCGACTCAACTCTGCCGAGCGCAACATCATGACGGTGGAAGACCCGATTGAATATGAGCTGGAGGGCATTGGTCAGACCCAGGTGAACCCCAAGGTTGATATGACGTTCGCCCGTGGTTTGCGCGCTATTTTGCGTCAGGACCCGGACGTGGTGTTGGTGGGGGAAATTCGTGACGGTGAAACGGCACAAATTGCGGTGCAAGCGTCGCTAACCGGGCATCTGGTGTTATCTACCCTGCATACCAATAGCGCGCTGGGGGCGTTGTCCCGCTTGCAGGATATGGGGATTGAACCGTTTCTGCTGTCAACGTCGCTACTGGGTGTGCTCGCACAGCGGCTGGTGCGCACACTCTGCCCGTCATGCCGTCAGCCCTATGCCGTTGATGATGAACAGGCAAAACAGACCGGACTGGCGGTGGGAACCACACTCTACCATCCCGGTGGTTGCGAGAAGTGTAACTACAGTGGCTATCGCGGCCGTACCGGTATCCATGAGCTGTTGCTGATTGATGATACGGTGCGCACGGCGATTCATCGCGGCGAAAGTGAGTTGGGCATTGCCCGGATGCTCGGCGATGGGCGAATCACGATTCGTCAGGATGGTATGGACAAAGTGCTGGCGGGCATCACCACCTGGGAAGAAGTGGTGCGTGTAACGAAAGAGGAATGACATGGCGCTGTTCCAGTATCAGGCATTGAATGCCCAGGGAAAGAAAAGTCAGGGCATGCAGGAGGCGGACTCTGCGCGTCATGCACGCCAACTGCTGCGTGAGAAAGGACTGGTACCGGTCAGCATTGAGGAGCAGCGCGGCGAAGCCGCTCCGCGCAGTGGTTTTTCGCTGTCGTTGCGCCGTTCCCACCGTATCAGTGCCAGCGATCTGGCCTTGCTGACCCGGCAACTGGCGACACTGGTCGCGGCGGCGTTACCGTTGGAAGAAGCACTCGACGCGGTGGCGAAACAGAGCGAAAAACCGAAGCTCAGCGCCCTGATGGCGGCGGTGCGCGCCAAAGTGGTGGAAGGACATTCACTGGCTGAAGCGATGGGGAATTTCCCCGGCAGTTTTGAACGGTTGTACTGCGCGATGGTGGCGGCGGGCGAAGCCTCGGGCCATCTGGATGCGGTGTTAAATCGGCTGGCGGATTACACCGAACAGCGTCAACAGATGCGTAGCCGTATTCAGCAGGCGATGATTTACCCTTGCGTGTTGACCCTGGTGGCGATTTCGGTGGTGTCTATCCTGCTGTCTGCCGTGGTGCCTAAAGTAGTCGAGCAGTTTATTCACATGAAACAGACGCTACCGTTGTCCACCCGGTTACTGATGAGCGTCAGCGATGCGGTGAGAACCTACGGTCCCTGGGTGGTGTTATTGCTGATACTGGCGGTCATGGGGCTGCGCGTGTTGCTGCGTAATGAGAAGTACCGTCTGGCGTTCCACCGGCGTTTACTGTTTTTGCCTGTTATTGGGCGGGTTGCTCGTGGTCTTAACACCGCCCGCTACGCACGCACATTAAGTATTTTGAATTCCAGCGCGGTGCCGCTATTGCAGGCGATGCGTATCAGCGGCGATGTACTGACCAACGATTATGCGCGCTTCCGGCTGGGGCAGGCGACTGACGCTGTACGCGAAGGGGTGAGCCTGCACAAAGCGCTGGAGCAGACATCGCTGTTCCCACCGATGATGCGCCACATGATCGCCAGCGGCGAACGCAGCGGCGAACTTGATGGCATGCTGACTCGCGCCGCGGATAACCAGGATCGTGAATTCAGCGCTCAGATGACACTGGCGCTGGGGCTGTTTGAGCCGCTACTGGTGGTGAGTATGGCTGGCATTGTGCTGTTCATCGTGCTGGCTATCCTCCAGCCGATTTTGCAGTTGAATACCCTAATGAGTATGTAGCGAAGATTGATACGTTAATGAGGTAACAAAGAGATGGAACGACGTCAGCGAGGTTTTACCCTGTTGGAAATCATGGTGGTCATCGTCATTCTTGGCGTATTGGCCAGTCTGGTTGTCCCGAACTTAATGGGCAACAAAGAAAAAGCCGACAAGCAGAAAGCCGTCAGCGACATAGTGGCGCTGGAGAGCGCACTGGACATGTACAAACTGGATAACAGCCGTTACCCGACGACCGAGCAGGGGCTGGGCGCGTTGGTGAAAAAACCGACCACGCCGCCGGAACCACGAAACTACCCGCAGGATGGATATATTCGCCGTTTACCGCAAGACCCGTGGGGTGCCGACTACCAACTGGTTAGCCCAGGCCGCCACGGCAAAATAGACGTGTTCTCCTACGGCCCGGATGGCATGCCGGATACCGATGACGACATTGGCAACTGGAATGTCGGCAATGGTGCGCACAATAACGGTAACAACGGTAGCGGGAACCCCTGATTGTGCGCCAGCGGGGATTCACGCTGCTGGAAATCATGCTGGTGGTGTTACTGGCAGGCATTGCCGCCACGCTGGTCATGATGGCGATCCCTGCGCCCAAGCAGCAGGACAGCGGCTGGCAAATAGCCCGCTTTAAAGCACAACTGCAATACGCGGTGGAGGACAGCCAGATGAATGACCATATTCTGGGGATTTATCTGCAGCCTCACCGCTGGCAATACGCGCTGTTGCAGCGTCAGGTCGTGGAGAATTCGCCAGAAGATCAACAACGTCTGCGCTATGTCTGGGTACCGTGGCAGCCGTACCGCCTGTCTTCACCCAGCGAGCTGCCGGTTAGCTTTCAAATTGAACTGTCTACGCAGGCAGGGGCGGCGGGCGACGGTGCCGGCTTTTCGCCGGGCAATGGCGACCCGCATATCCTGATTCTGCCGGGCGGCGAAGTGACGCCTTTTCGTCTGACGTTGCGTAACGGTAATGATTCTGCCTGGCTACAGGTCGATACCAACGGTCAGCTACATACGTCGTCGGAAGCGGAGCGCTAAGGGATGAAACAGCAGGGAATGACGTTGCTTGAAGTGATGGTGGCGTTGGTTATTTTCGCGCTGGCGGGGTTGACGGTGCTGAAAACAACCGCGCAGCAGGCAAATAGCCTGGGGCGTCTGGAAGAGAAGACGTTTGCGCTCTGGATTGCGGAAAACCAACAGGCGGTGATGCGGCTGGAAAAACAGTGGCCGCAAACCCAGTGGGTGACAGGTGAGGTGACTTTTGCCGGTTCACAGTGGTTTTGGCGCATTCAGGGGGTAGCCACAGCAGATCCGCAGGTACGCGCCATCGATGTTGAAGTGCGCCATGATCGTGACAGCCGCGCTGCCGATGCCGTATTGCGCAGTTATCAGGTTCAGCCGGGAGACCCTGCGCAGTGAAACGTCCAGAAAGAGTGAAACGGCCAGAAAGCGGCTTTACCTTGCTGGAAATGATGCTGGCACTGGCGATTTTCGCGGCGTTAAGTCTGGCTGCATCGCAGGTGATGAACGGCGTGATGCATAACGATGAGGCGTCAGCACGAAAAGAAGCCCGACTGGCAGAATTGCAACGGGGCTTTTCCCTGATGGAGCGAGATTTTTCACAAATCGTTCCTCGCCGTAGCCAAGGCTATGAGCTGGGGTTTTACGCTGAGCGTTATCAATTAGGCAGCGCCGATTGGGCAGTCAGCTTCATCCGCAATGGCTGGCTCAACCCGCTGGGCATCATGCCGCGATCGGAACTACAACGGGTCGGATATCGGCTGCGCGGCGATACGCTGGAGCGGTTGTTTTATGATTCTTCCGAGCCGCTGTCGACGCAGGAGCCTGCGATACGAACGGTGTTAACCGGCGTGAGCGGTTTCGTCTTGCGCTTTTTCGGTAAGGATGGCTGGCAGGATCGTTGGGATGATACGACCCATCTGCCACGAGGTATCGCCATCGTCGTGACCTTGCGGGATTATGGCGACATTACCCGCGTGTTTATGGTGACGCCGCGCTATGTGGCAACGCAAAATCAAAATAAGGCAGGGCAAAACGGCGATAGTCGCGACGACGATAAGAACGTGAGCAGTCAGGAACAACAGTCGCAGGACAATACCGATGGCGAGCAGAACCAGCAGGCCGCACCGGATGATAACAGCGGGGGAGATTCATGAGTCGTCGCCAACGTGGAGTCGCTCTGCTGATCGTGATGTTGATGCTGGCCTTGATGGTCACTATCGCCGCGTCAATTACGGAGCGCAGCGGTAAAGCCTGGCAACGTACCAGCAATTTACTCAACCGTACGCAGGCCCGCTGGTATGCCCTGGGTGCGGAGGCGCTGATTTCCAGCGTGTTACAGCGTGATGCGAAGGCGTCGCCGCAAAGTACCTTTATCGGCCAGCCCTGGTCTAAAGTGGACCATCAGATAATGTCGGATGGCAGTGAAATTCGCGCCCAGGTGCAGGATGGTCAGGCCTGTCTTAATCTGAACGCGTTGAGCCCGGCAAAGAATACAACGGCGACGGGCGCGTCCGGCAATAGTAGCGGCAACAATTCAACAGGCAGTAACACGAGTAGTAGCAATACAAGCAGTAGCAGTACAAGTAGTACCAACAGCAGTAGCGCTAACCCTGAGCAAGGGCCGTATGCCGCGCGGGTTTTTCGCCAGCTATTGATTGTGTTGGGGGAAGAGCCTAAGCAGGCGGAACATATCACCGATGCGGTACGCGATTGGATCGATGAGGATAGTGAACCGTTGATGAACGGTGCGGAAGACGACAGCTATGTCAACTTTCATCCCGGTAACCAGCGCATGGCGGATGTTTCAGAGCTGCGGGCGGTCATGGGGGTGGATGCGGGGTTATACCGTCGGTTATTGCCTTATGTCTGCGTCCTGCCGGTGGACAAGCTGGCTATCAACGTGAATACGTTGACGCCAGACAGCGCGCCGTTGCTATCGGCGTTATTCATGGGCGAAATCAATCGGGATATCGCTGAGCGCATTTTGCAGCAACGACCACCGCAGGGGTGGCGCAATCTGAATGATTTTATGGGGATGTTGACGCTGTCGGGAAATGGTAAGACTGGCGCTCGCCAGGTGCTGGTGATAAAGAGCGACTGGTTTTTTGCTGATATCCAGATACGGGTGGACGACAGTGAATTCTATCAACGCAGCCTGTTTCACCGCGGTAAACAGACTGAGGTAGTACAGCGTCAGTACGGGGGATATAGGACGGTGAACCCATGAATAAGGCCGACAATACCAGCGGCAAACAACAACTGATTTTGCGGTTACCGACAGAAGCCTCCGGCAGTCTGGAGTGGCTTATCTGGTCTGTCAGCCGTCACCAGACGCTGTCCAAAGGTACGGGCACGCTGGAGAGCCTTCAGTCAGCGTTGGCGGATTATCCGGTCATGTCGGTACGGGCACTGGTGCCGTCCACGGATGTGACGCTGCATAACCTGTCATTACCACGCCAGTCGCGTCGGCAACTGTTACAGGCGATTCCATTTATGTTGGAAGAGCAGGTAGCAAGCGATATTGACCAGTTGCATTTTGCCGTTATGGACATGCAAGGGGATACCGCAACGGTGGCGGTAGTGCAAAAGTCACGTTTGCAGGCGTGGCTGACGTTGTGCGAGGAACTGGGCGTGCCGGTAGAAACTATCATGCCGGATGTGATGGCATTGCCGCGCGCCGATAGCGCCTGGAGTGCCATTAGCCACCAGAATCTGTGGTTATTCCGCCAGGATACCGGTATTGGCATGGCCGCTGAGGAAAGCTGGTATCAATCGTTGCTGTCCAGTTTTCAGCCATTACCTGCCGTACACTGCTACAGCCCGATACCCGCGTCGGCACTCACCTGGCAACCACAACCGGTAACCGATTTACTGACACTGGCGGCACAAGCAACCTTGCCGATGAGTATGGATTTGCGGCAGGGGGAGTATGCGCCGGTGAAGCCCTGGAAACAGGCGCTGTTGCCGTGGCGCAATGTGCTGATTGCCTTGTCGGCCTGGTTGTTGCTGGTGTTGGGGGAATCGGTCTGGACCCATTATCAACTGTATCGCCAGGCGGACTATTGGCGTCAGGAAAGCGTGCGGGTATACCGCAAATTATTCCCAGATGAAAAACAGGTGGTTAACCCGCGTGCGCAGATGCAACGCCATTTGCAGGAAGTGCGCACAGGGGGCAGTGGCTTTGCCTTGACGGAACAGATGAACCGGTTGCAGCAGTTAGTGGCGCAGAATGACGGCGTGTCGTTGCAGTCGTTGTCGTACGATCGCAGCCGCGATGAACTACGGCTCAGCCTGCGTGCCACGTCCTATGCGCAGATGGAGCAGTTCCGTCAGCAGGCCCAGGCGTATTTCCAGATCCCACCGGGGGAAATGAAGCAGGAAAAAGACCATGTTGAAGGCCAGTTAACCTTGAGGAGTCAGCCATGAATGAGTTACGTCGTCGCTGGCAGATAATGAGCCAGCGCGAGCGGATGATGCTGCTGGCGTGTGGCGGTCTGGTGGTACTTTGCCTGTTGTATTATCTGATCTGGTCACCCTGGCAGGAGAGTGCGCGGCAATGGCAGATGACTATCGATCGTGAGCGCCAGACCGTGCGTTGGATGCAACAGCAAGCGCCACGGTTACCGCCGCCGGAAGGCGCACGGCGACAAATCGCCGGTCGTGACATCAGCCTGACGGTACTGGTGCCGCAAAGCGCGGCCCGTTTCGGCATTACTGTACTGCGTATGCAGCCGCAGGAGTCGCAGGTATCGGTAACGTTGGCCCGTAGCGACTTTAATAACCTGCTGCACTGGCTGGCCGAACTGGAGCAGAAAAACGGTGTGATTACCCAGGGGATGGATGTAACCGCGGTACCCAACAGTCCTGGCATCGTGGAAGTGACTCGTTTGTCGCTGGAGCGGGTACTGTAACGGATCAATCCGCGAGTCAGCCGCACTGCGCGCTGGCTCGTAAAAAACAATGTCCGGCTCCCGGCTACCTGGCCGGTGCTGAAAGTGGTGTATATACCCAAAATAATTCGAGTTGCAGGAAGGCGGCAAGTGAGTGAATCCCGATGAGCTTACTCAGGTAAGTGATTCGGGTGAACGAACGCAGCCAACACACCTGCAACTTGAAGTATGAGGGGTATAGGCCATCAGGGATCGGAATAGGAGAAAACATGGATCTGGTCGCCTTCGCCAATACTAGCCCGCGTATCTGGCTGAGTATGCTGCTCGTACTGGGGCTGGTCATCGGCAGCTTCCTCAACGTGGTTATCCACCGGTTACCTGTCATGCTGGAGCGGCGCTGGCGGCAGGAGGCGCGTTTCCACCTGGGGTTGCCCGTTGGTGCGCTGCCTTCTCGTTATGATCTGTGCTGGCCGCCGTCTTCCTGCCCACATTGCCATCAACGTTTACGCGTACGTGACAACATTCCGCTGCTGAGCTGGTTATGGCTGCGTGGGCGCGCTCATTGTTGCGGTGGCGAGGTATCCTGGCGTTATCCGCTGATTGAATTGCTGTCAGGGGGCGCTTTTTTGTTAGCGGGTTTACTCTGGCAACCGGGGCTAGCGCTACTGGGCGCATTGCTGTGTATTAGCATGTTGCTGGCGCTGGCAGTGATTGACGCGCGAACCCAATTATTACCGGACATGATGACATTGCCGCTGTTATGGTGCGGGTTGTTGTTCAATCTGGCTGATACGTTTGTACCGCTTGAGCAGGCGGTTGTCGGTGCCATGACGGGATACCTGTCGCTGTGGCTGATTTACTGGGGATTTCGCCTGCTGAGTGGACGTGAGGCGCTGGGGTATGGCGATTTTAAATTGCTGGCGGCGTTGGGGGCCTGGCTTGGCTGGCAGGCGTTACCCAATCTGGTGCTGATCGCATCGTTAACCGGACTGGTGGCGACACTGTTGTGGCGGCGTATCCGGCGTATCAGTATGCAGCAACCGCTGGCGTTCGGCCCCTGGTTGGCGGTGAGCGGGGCAATCGGTCTGGTGTTGAATGTGCTTGGTGGCTGGAGTCACTAACGAGCCGGATACCGTCTTGCGGCCGGTCTCTTTTCTCTGTAAGTCCAAAAGAAACAGGCTGGCAGAATGGCTGCCAGCCTGTCATTTATTCGTCTTTCGTGTACTGATAATAATTTTTTGTTGTCGCTTCAACAGGAGCCTTCTGTTGAAGTGGATGAGGAAAAACCGTCAGGGTTATTCCAACATCAGTAAAAAAGTGCCTACCCATAAAAATAAAATAAACGAAACGCCCATGAATAAGTACTTCACTGATTTTTCTCCAGCACTATTACGCCAGCAATGATTCCGATTGTGCGTTTAGCTTTCAGGAGCCGCCTGCATTGAGACGATTCCCCCAGTCACTGCCGCCTGGGCGGGCAGATGATGGAATCGGCGCTAATCTACGCCGGGTCAGGGGCGAAATTCAAGCGGAATGTTTAACGTCGGCTCATTGGCGTGCCCTGTGCTCCTCAATAGTGACGATGATCGTCGTATCGCCAGCCACAGGGAATGGACATTCTCTCGTCAGACGGGGTAAGCCAGCAGGTTATATGGCGGCAAGTGCCAGACATAAAAAGAAAAAATCGTTTTTTTGGTGAATCGGGCCAGCATGTAAATTGCTGCACTGAATCAGGATACAAATCAGGAATCCCGTGGTAGGCTGTAAGCCGGTACTGATATTGTTATCAGATTGTAATGGAAAGGATGTAAGGATGGCGAGGTCGTCAATGCTGTCTGTGTCATCCTGACGGACAATCAACAGGGAGACACAGAACCTGATGCAGACAACAGAAGTAGACCAGCGGCTGAGAGAGCTCGACTCGCGCTTAACGATGGTGCTGGTGCCGGGATTACGTGACAGTGACGAAGACCACTGGCAGAGCTACTGGGAACGACGGTTTCCCTTCTGGCGGCGTATACGCCAGAAAGAATGGTATCAGGCAGATCTGGATCGCTGGGTGTTGGCTATCCGCCGCGAACTGGCGACCTGTGATCGCCCCGCAGTGCTGATAGGCCACAGTTTTGGCGCGCTGGCTGCCTGCCATGTGGTCCAGCAGGGCATGGAAGGGATTGCCGGTGTGATGCTGGTGGCACCTGCAGAACCCATGCGATTTGAGATTGAAGACCGAATTCTACCCGAGCAACTGGCGGTACCCAGTCTGGCATTTGCCAGCCACAACGACCCGTTGATGACCTTTTCACGAGCCGAGTACTGGGCGAAAGTCTGGGGAAGTAGCCTGGTGGATGTGGGCGAAGGCGGGCATATCAATGCTGAAGCTGGGTTTGGTAAATGGGAATATGGGCTACAACGTCTGGCGGCGTTTGGTGAGCACCTGTCGCCTGCCGGTTGATGCGGTGAGACTCGCACACAGGCTGGTGTGCTGTGTGGCTATCCCTACCTATCTTCGTCATTGATAGGCTACCAACGCGCTGGTTTGCTTATCTGATCTATACCCAAAATAATTCGAGTTGCAGGAAGGCGGCAAGAGAGTGAATCCCGATGAGCTTACTCAGGTAAGTGATTCGGGTGAATGAACGCAGCCAACACACCTGCAACTTGAAGTATGACGGGTATATCTATTGGCCTGTCGCCCGATGGGCCAATACACCCTGTGTTAAGCCTGTGAATCCTTCGCCCACCGTCTGGCGTATTCAGCGTATATAACTTGACGCGTCGTCATTAGCACCGAATGGTATGGCGGTTGTTCCTGCAATAAGGTATATCCCTTGTCCTGAGCCGTTACCGATGTTACCGCTGTTACTGGAGCGTTGTTACTGGGTATTCGGCTATCGCATTATCGTTTCGCTATCACATTGCCGTTCGCTAAAAACACAAGGCGGTGGGGCGTAATCACCCGTATCGACCACCAGCAAATTAAGGAAAACGCTATGTCAGGTTTGTTTGATCCTATCCATATTGGTGCTATTCAGGCTGAAAACCGTATTGTCATGGCACCGCTGACCCGCATGCGTGCTTTTGATCAGCGCATCCCAAGCGCGCTGTCGCAGGAATATTACGTTCAGCGCGCCAGTGCCGGGATGATCCTGACGGAGGCGACCGCCGTCACCCCACAGGGTGTCGGTTATCCTAATACCCCAGGTATTTGGTCGGATGAACACATTGAAGGCTGGCGTCGCATCAATGCGGCGGTACACGCGGCAGGCGGTAAAATGGTGTTGCAGATGTGGCATGTGGGGCGCATTTCAGACCCTATCTATCTGGACGGCGAGTTACCGGTGGCCCCCAGCGCCATTGCGGCAGAAGGGCATGTGGCGACGATTCGGCCCTATAAACCCTATGTGGTGCCACGTGCGCTGGAAACGGATGAAATCCCGGGGATTGTTGAAGACTTTCGTCAGGCGGCGGAAAACGCCAAACGCGCCGGGTTTGATGGGGTGGAAGTCCATGCGGCCAACGGTTACCTGTTCGATCAGTTCCTGCATGATGGCTCAAACCAGCGCACCGATCAGTACGGTGGCTCTATTGCCAATCGAGCGCGTTTCCTGTTGGAAACCGTCGATGCCGTGTTGACCGTCTGGCCAGCAGATCGGGTTGGCGTGCACGTCAATACCATGTCTAACACCCATTCAATGCAGGATTCCGATCCGCAGGCGCTGTTCGGCTATGTGGCAGAACAACTCAACAGTCGTAAACTGGCCTTCATCTTTGTGCGTGAAGCGCTGGATACCCCACAGCGTATTCTGCCGCTGATCCGTAAAACGTTCGGTGGCGTGGTGATCGCCAACGATGGTCTGACCCGTGACTCGGCCGAGCAACTGTTAGCAGATGGCGAGGCGGATGCGGTATCGTTTGGGAGAATGTATATCGCCAACCCGGATCTGGTTGAACGCCTGCGTCGTGGCGCACCGCTCAATGAACTCAACGGCAGCACGATCTATAGTGCGGGGGCGGAAGGCTATACCGATTACCCGGTATTAGCGCAATAAAATTCACCAGGAGGCCATCGGCCTCCTTTCTCTTATTTACGACTTTCTGTATTTACAACTTCTACGGTTGAATCACCGCGGTGGTCAGCCGGGCAATGCAGCAGCGCCGCTGGCGTTCGTCCACTATTTCTACCTGCCAGACCTGTGTCTGGCGGCCCAGATGCAATGGCTGGCAGATGCCCCGCACGTCTCCCTGCGTGACCGCCCGTAAATGGCTGGCGTTAATCTCTACGCCGACCACGCTGGCACCCGGTTCGGTGCACAGCCAGCCCGCTACCGAGCCGAGAGATTCCGCCAGCACCACCGAAGCACCGCCGTGCAACAGGCCAAATGGCTGTCGGGTACGGGTGTCTACGGGCATGAGCGCTTCCAGACTGTTGTCCGTCATGTGGACAAAACGGATCCCCAGATGCGACAACATGCACTCTTCACTCATTTGGTTGAGCATGTCCAGCGTGGTGACGCGTTTCCAGATCAAGGTGTGTTTCTCCCGCTTTCCATCAAGAGCCCATGCCAGAGTCATGCGCCCAGCGTAGCACCACCGTCGATGACCACATCCTGTAACGTCACGTGGCCTGCCAAATCAGACGCCAGAAATAGCACCGTATCGGTAATGTCGCGAGGACGAGCGATTTTGCCGAGCGGAATACCCAGTTTGAACTGTTCCGGAAAACCGGCGATGGTATGCTGTTCTGCGTCAGGGGCGTGCCACAGGCTGCGTTGCATCGGGGTATCGGTGGAGCCGGGTGAGACCAGATTGCAGCGCACGCCATACGGGGCCAGTTCGAGACCGACGGTCAGGCACAGGCTGCGTAACGCCGCCTTAGAAGCGCAATAGGCGGCCATGCCGACGCGCGGCACATGTGCGGCGTTGGAGCCGATAGACACGATAGCACCGCCGCGTTGCCGCTGAAATTGTGGGATCACGGCCTGAAACAGATGAAACGCGCCGCCTGCGTTGACGTTCAGGCAATCCTGCCAGTCTTGCTGACTGAGCGTTTCGGTGTGGCCCATGCGCAGGATCCCGGCACCGTTAATCAGCACATCCAGATGCGGCGTCTGTGCCAGTTGTCTGGCACAGGTGGCAGCAACAGCCGCCGCATCGCTGACATCCAGTTCGATGGCGTGAAACGGCAGAGAGTCTGAGGAAAAGGCGCGGTCAAATCCGGTGACGGTCGCTCCCGCCTCGGTAAAACGGCAGGCGATGTCATAACCGATGCCACGTCCGGCACCGGTCACCCACACTTGCTTACCGCTGAAATCCAGCGCGACGCTCATGCTTCCTCCACCTGACGCTGGCTGAGCAACTGATGCCAGTGACGCAACGTAGGCTTTTTCACTAATGCCACGAAGTCCAGGTCATGCCCTTGCTGACGCCAGCGGGTAACCAGCGACATGATGCGTACCGAGTCCAGACCATAATCCAGCAGGTTGTCGTCGTCACCGATGTCGTCATCGTCATCCAGCAGCGGCAGCAGTTCGGCGCGCAGGCGCATCAGGCCGTCGTCTGCCTGTGGTGCGAGGGCATCCAGCAGTTGTTCGCAGGTCAACACCCGGCCGCAGCGACCGGCGGTATAGCTCAGCGCCATCAGGTGTTCTTCCTGGGAAAAGTCCGCCAGCGCGTCGGCTACCATGAACGGTTTGATGTCACGCATAAACGCATCGGTAGCGGTCGTCAAACAACCGATATGTGCGTATACCCCACAGATAATCAACTGGTCGCGGCCGGATGATTTCAAGCGTTGTTCCAGATCAGAACGGTGGAAAGCGCTGTAGCGCCATTTCACCAGCACGGTGTCGCTGTCGTCCGGTGTCAGGGCCGCGGTGATGCGCTGCTGTTCCGGGTGGCGATTGAGCCCTGGCCCCCACATGTCGTTGAGCAACGCCCGGTCGGCGTCGCTTTGCTGGTTGGGTTGAGCGGTATAAAACACCGGGATACCCTGCTGACGACATGCCTGGCGAAGGCGAGCGACGTTGGCGATCAACTGTTCGGTCAGCGGGCTGTTTTCTCCCCAGAAATTAAGGAAGTAGTTTTGCATGTCATGAATCAGCAAGGCCGCGCGTGAAGCGTCAACCGGCCAGTTCACCTTATTGACTGGCAGATGCTCTGCGCCGGGAAGTGGGTAGGCGTTCAGTTTTGGAATAGCCATGATTTATTCTCCTGCAGCGGCTGTTGCGACATGCTGTTGCGCCAGCTGGCGTAGCCGCTGTTTATCGACTTTGCCCACTGCGGTTTCCGGCAGGATGGGCAGTTGTTCAAATCGGTCCGGTAATTTGTAGTCGGCGATACCTTGTTCACGCAGGTGGCGACGTAATGTCACCGCTTTGAGTGGTTCGCGGGTGACCAGGAAAGCGCAGCTTTTCTCACCCATCATCGGGTCGGGCACCGCCACCAGCGCGGCATTGATCACGGCAGGGTGACGAAGCAGCAGGTTTTCGATCTCTTCGGCGGCAATCTTTTCCCCACCACGGTTGATCTGGTCTTTTTCACGCCCGACCACTTGCAGGTAGCCATCGGCCTGTTGGATCACCACATCGCCAGAGCAGTAGAACCCTTGCGCGTCGAACACCTGGCGGTTGTAGGCTGGGCTGCGGTAGTAACCACGGAAGGTATAGGGGCCACGTGTCATCAGACGGCCCGGTGTACCGTGAGGTAATGGATTGCCGTCGGCATCGGCCACCCAGACCTCGTCATCGTCGCTGATAGGGCGGCCCTGCGTGGTGAAACAGTGGAGATCGTCATCGTCCAGCCGGGTGTAATTCACCAGCCCTTCGGCCATGCCGAACACTTGCTGTAACTGGCAACCCAGTTCCGTTGGTATGCGTCGCGCCAGCGATTCGCTTAACCGTGCCCCACCGACCTGGAGTACGCGCAGGCTCGCCAGCTCGTGGTGATCGCCAGATAACGCCACCGCTTCCAGCCACAGAGTGACAGCTGGGGGAACCAGCGCGGTGAGGGTGATGTGATGCTGCGCAATCAACGGGAAGCAGCTGGCTGGGCTGGGGTCGTTTGCCAGCACGACCGTACCCCCGGCATAAAACACACCCAGTGCACCCGGCGAACTGAGCGGGTAGTTGTGGGCGGCGGGCAGGGCGCACAGGAAACGGGTATGGGCGTCAACCCGGCAAATCTCCACGCTGCCGCGAATGCTGTAGTAGTAATCGTTGTGGGTGCGAGGAATCAGTTTCGGGGTGCCGGTGCTACCGCCGGAAAGCTGGAAGAATGCCACCTGATCGGCGGGTGTTGGGGTTGCCGGTGCGAAGGCTTCCGCTTCCAACAATAGTTGTGACAAATCCTGAGACGTGTTGCCGTCGCCACGCAGCAGAACGTGCTGTAACGTGGGGCAGCGTTGGCGGAGTTCGTTGATAAAATCATCGCTGGCGAACAATGCGTGGCTGCGATCGGCTATCAGCAACGTTGGCGCAATCTGGTCGGCATAGGCGCACAGTTCGCTGCGCTGATGGCTGAACAGGGCGTTGACCGGCACGATACCGGCACGCAGCAGTGCGAAGTAGGTCAGGTAGAACTCGGCGGTATTGCCTAGTTGTACCAGTGCTGTTTGCCCCGGCGCGATGCCCCGGCGTTGCAGTGAGCCCGCTAACTGCGCCACCAGCTGGTTCATCTGGCGGTAGCTGAGCGTGCGTTCGCCATCGATCAGGGCGATAGCGTCATTATCGGCATGGCGGGTGAGGATGTCGCCCAGCGGGAGATCCAGCCAGTAGCCTCGCTCGCGATAACGCTGCTCCAGCTCGGGCGGCCAGCGGGTGAATTCAACCATCATGCTGCACACTCCTGATCCTGACGCAGACCAAATGCACGCAGCATGGTGCTCAATTTAACACCGGTTTCGTGCCATTCAGACACGGGCTGAGAGTCTGGCACGATGCCTGCACCGGCAAACAGCCGTACCCGGTTTTGCCGTACTTCGCCACAGCGAATAGTCACCACCCACTGGCCGTTGCCTTCATCGTCGCACCAGCCGACGATACCGCCGAATAGCCCGCGGGTGAACGGTTCCAGTTGGGCGATACGGTCCCGGGCTGCTTCAAACGGTACGCCGCACAGCGCCGGGGTGGGGTGCAGCAGACAGGCCATCGACAGGGCGTTTTCCCGTGCATCCAACACTTCACCCTGAACACGGGTCGCCAGATGCCACAGCACCGGCGTGCTCAGCAGTTCGGGGGTGTCCGGAATGGTCAGTGTCCGACAACGTGATGCCAGTACCCGACGAATATCATCGGTGACCAGCCGATGTTCGTGGCGATCTTTCGCGGAGGCCAGCAGCGTACGGCGCAGGCGTTGATCTTCCACCGGGTCATCGCTACGGCGGGCGGAACCGGCCAGCGGCTGCGACACAATGTGGTTGCCCTGCTTATGCAGTAACAGTTCCGGGCTGGCACCCAGCAACGCGCCTTGTTCCAGCGGCACGTGGAAGTTGTAGCTCCAGGGATTTTGCTGGTTGAGCTGTCGCAACAGGCGGATTGAGTCCAGCGGTTGTTCGGTGTCGATATCCAGCAGGCGTGACAGCACGATTTTATTCAGATCACCGTTGCGGGTGGCGTCAACGCCAGCACTGACCATCTGGCAAAAGGTATCGTGTCCCGGCACTTCACGTATTTGACGTGCGTTTATTGGCGTGGCGGGCACCAGGTCGTGTTGTAGTGTGTCCCGTGAGAACCAGTGAGACTGTTGTGGCACAAACAGTCGTGCAGGCTGGCGTTTGTCAAACGGGATCGCGCCCACCAGCAGTGGCCGGGCGATACCATCCTGTCGGGCGCGGGCAAACAGGGCGCTGACCTGTTGCTGGACATCACCCTGGAGGTGCTCGCCCCCTGCCACGGCCGTCGACAAGGCGGCGTAACATCCACGGGCATGCAGGCTGTTGTCGGGAGACAGAAACAGAAAATCATCGTGCTGAAGTGTGCGGATATCCAGCGATGAAGAGGTAGCTGCGAGCGTTGACACGGGGGTTTCCTTATGTCGAGAGTGGAACAAAATGGTGGCGCGCAGGCGTCACCGCAGGGCGGGAAAGCCCGCCCTGCCGCGTATTACCAGCTATAGCTGACCGTCGCGACGACAGTACGCCCGCTGCCGTAGAAGCAGGCGGTATCGCCACCGCATGACGCCACATAGCGCTTGTCGGTCAGGTTGTTGACGTTCAGTTGCACGGTGGTGCCTTTCAACTGAGAAGAGAGCGACCCCAACTCGTAACGTGCCATCGCGTCGTACAGGGTATAGGCCGGGACTTTGAAGCTCTCGGCGTTATCGCCGTAGCTTGAGCCGACATAACGCACCCCAGTACCCAGCGTGACACCACGCAGCGGACCGTTCTGGAAGCTGTAGCTGCCCCAGGTGGACGCAGAGTGACGCGGAATCGCCGATGGTGTTTTGTTCACCTGGCTGGCGGTGTAGCTGTCCTTGGTAACCGCGTCGGTATAGGTGTAGGCCGCCATCAGGCTGATTTCCGGCGTCAGTTGCGTGTGCACTTCCGCTTCCGCGCCTTTGGATTTCACTTTGCCGATCTGTTCGTTGTATTGGGTCACGCTGTTGTACGAGGTGATGTTTTTCTGCGTGATATCAAACAGCGATAAGGTCAGCAGGGTATTGCTGCCTTTAGGCTGGAACTTGATACCCACCTCGGATTGTTCACCGGTGGTCGGTTTAAACGCAGGCGTGCCGGGGGCACCGGAGTCCAGGTTGGGTTCAAACGAGGTGCTGTAGCTGACATACGGCGAAATACCGTTATCAAACGCGTAGAGCAGGCCAGTACGACCGGTGAATTTACTGTCGTCTTGCTGTGTTGAGGTACTGGTGGTGTGGTCTTGCGTGCGTATTTGGCTCCAGTCATGGCGACCGGACAGCAGCAGGTTCCACTGATTCCACTCCATCTGGTCTTGCAGATAGACGCCGACCTGATCGAGTTTCTTCTTGTAAGACTGGTTCAACGAGAGCTGGCTGTCGCTGACCAGATAAGAACCACCGTAGCTGGGGTTCGCCCAGTCAAAGTTGTATCCCGAACCGCTGTTGCGCCAGTAGTTGTAATCGCGGTCCTGCCATTTGTAATCCACACCACTGAGCACAGTGTGCTGGACATCGCCGGTTTCCAGTTTGACTTTAATCTGGTTATCCAGACCGATTTCGTCGGCGTTCAGTTCTTCACGGACCTGACGGCGGGACAACGACGTATCAGAGATTTCCGGGTTACTCCAGGTATACACCAGATACTTGTAACGTTCTCTTAGCTGGGAATAGCGGAAGTTTTGCTGGAAAGAGACGTTATCGTTGAAGGAGTGGTCGAAAATATAACCGATGCCGACCTGCTCGCGTTTTGAACGATTGTAGTTGGGGTCGCTGACGTCCAGATCGCGCGGAATATAACCTGCGCTGGCTTCGGTCACGGTACCTATCTTGGGCAGGAAGTTACGGTAACCGGCCTGTGGATCGTTCTGGTAACTGGTCAGTAGCGTAAAGCTGGTATCGCTGTTAGGTAACCAGGTGATCGCCGGTGCGATAGCAACGCGCTTCTCTTTGTAATCCTTAACGAATTCATCACGGGTGCTGGCGATACCGTTGAGGCGGTAAAGCAGGGTTTTATCGTCATTGAGCGCGCCGCCGAAATCAAACGCCGCTTCACCCAGATGTTGATTACCCGCGCTGAATTGCACTTTGTGGATATCTTCTGCCGTCGGGCGTTTGCTGGTCATGCTGATAAGCCCGCCGGGGTTGACCTGTCCATACAGGACGGAGGCAGGACCGTGCACCAGCTCTACCCGTTCCAGCAACCAGGGATCTATTTTCCCCAGCGCAGCGCCCTGGCCGCTCAGGCCATAGCTCAGGCCATCAAGGAATTTCGGCGCGTAGCGGAAACCACGGGCAATCACCTCATCGTTGCGGTTAGACGAACCGCGGTAGTTGCTGACCACGCCGCTGGAATAGTTCAACGCGTCGGACACGGAAGAAACCGCTTGTGCGTCCATCTGGTCGCGGGTGACCACAGTGACGGATTGCGGGGTTTTGATGAGCGGCGTGCTGGTTTTGGTGCCGGACGCACTTTCCTTCGCCACGATGCCTTTCAGCGGTGCAGTCACGCTTTCAGCGGCTGTTGCCGATACCACCATGGTATCGGTGCTGGTCGTGGTTTCTGCTGCCTGTGCATGTGCGGCCACCAGCAAGGTGGAAGCCAGCATGGCTGGCATGGCGTTTTTATTTTTCTGCCAAGACTTTAGTTTTATTAATTGTTTCTTCCTGGTGCTACGCATCAGTGATCCCCTCCTGTAAAAGATCTTATTTTTTGTGTACGTCAGGCTGTGTACTCACCGGCCTTGCCATTCTTTGCATTAAAAAATAAATTAACTTTAAATTCATATTGTTAATTCATTTTTTAGCGATATGTGACCAGATGGCGAGTTTTTGAATCCCAGTAAACTTTGGGAATTGCATATTATTGCAAATGAAAATGTTTCTCAATATTATTCTCGTTGTCTAAATAAATGTAAATTCACAAACGGACACATTAGTTCTGTTAACTAAATGTAAGTGAAACGTAAAGGGCAGAAACAGGAGGTTTTGATGTCGGCAGTACAGCCGCCAGGTTTCGCCGCCACGCTTTTGTCATCACCCCAGGCCGGGGATGACGCGTGGTGGCAACAGATCGCCAACGTGGGGACGCCGCTGGTGGAAACGCAGGATAGCGAGCGGGTTCGCGTTACCTTTCTCTGGCGTGACCCGAACGGCGATGAGTATCACTCCGCTATTCAACGGGTCTATGCCGATATCAACGGCGTGACCGATCACCACAGTACTGATCCGCAGAGCCTGGTGCGCCTGCCCGGTACTGATGTCTGGCATTGGTCGATGGTGATTGAACACGACTGGCGCGGTAGTTACTCCCTGATCCCGATTGAGGCGGCGCAACTGCCACCGGCATTCAGCGACGATGAACAACAGCGTGATGACCAGCAGCGAGCGTGGTGGTGTTCGCTGTTTCCCTGCGCGATGGCTGATCCGCTCAACCTGAACCGACCGTGGGGAGCGCAATTGTCAGCGGCGCATATGCCGGGTGCGCCATCACAGCAGGCCTGGCGGGCGGTGGATCAAGGCGAGGCGAGTGGCGCAGACCCAGCCCGGCTGACGGTGTTTGACTGGCAGAGCGAGCAGCTTGGCAACCAGCGTCGCATCTGGCTGTACACCACCGGGGAGAGCGAGGCACAGGCGCAACGGCCGCTCTGTCTCGTACTGGATGGGCAGCGGTGGGCTAATGACACGCCGCTGTTTAGCGCTCTGGATGCGGAAACCGCACAGGGGAATCTCCCACCCGCCGTTTGGTTATTTATTGACGCGATTGATGGCGAAACCCGTTGTCGGGAATTGCCGTGCGATACCGCGTTCTGGCAGGCGGTGCAGCAGGAATTGCTGTTGCAGGCGGCACGCCTGACGCCATTTAGCGATGATCCAGACCGCACGGTGGTGGCCGGGCAGAGTTATGGCGGGCTGGCGGCGCTGTACGCCGGGTTGCACTGGCCGCAGCGTTTTGGTCGCGTACTTACGCAATCTGGCTCGTTCTGGTGGCCAAATCTGCAATTCATCACTGATTTTAACCAGCACGCAACACTGGAGCCCGGTGTGTTGGTGACCCAGGTGCGGCAGGGTGGCCGGGCCGCATCGCCGCTGGTGATTTTTCAGGAAGCGGGACGACGTGAGGCGGATATTGCCTTCGTTAATCAACAGATGCATGAAGCGCTGGTAGCGGCAGGGCATCAGGTTTACCAGCGTGTGTATGCCGGTGGGCATGACACCTTGTGCTGGCGCGGCGGGTTGATAGAGGGATGTCGTTGGTTGTTGAACCACATCCACACCCGATAACGCGCAGCAACCCTTATCACATGAGGTAATAACAATGAGTCAGGAACAAGTGAATCCGTTTGACGATGATCGTCTGACATTTTTGGTCGTCATCAACGAACAACAGCAATACAGCCTGTGGCCAGAGTTTGCCGCCGTACCGGCGGGCTGGCAGGTGGTCTACGGGCCGCAGTCCCGCGAGGCGTGCATCGCCTATACCGAAACCCACTGGCAGGACATGCGTCCGGCGAGCCTGCGGGCTGAAAAAGCCTAACCGGCATGACCAGTCGGGACTGTTTCCGTTGACGGAGTAAGGAAAACAACGTGTCAGATCTACTTAACGAAACACAATTATCCACCCAGCAATCATCATCGACAGAGAAACCATCATCGCCCCAGCAGCCATCATCCGCTGACGCATCATCGTCTCATCCCCACGTCTCCTTCTCCTCTACGGGGACGTCCGGGCAGCCCGTGCCTGCTCATGACGTCACGTTGGCACAGTCGGTGAATACGTTGGAACTGCCGCTGGTGGCGGCCCAACCCGGTATCTGGATGGCCGACCACATCGCCAGTCAGTCGAATGCGTTTACGGTGGCGCATGCGCTGGAGTTGAACGGCCCGGTTGACCCGGATTGTCTGCTGGCGGCCATCCGTCAGGGGCTGTCGGAAGCGGATACGGTGCAGGCGCGCTTTGGCTTCAATGATCTCGGCGAGCCGGTGCAGTGGCTACCTTCTGCGCCGGGTATGGCGGCGATTAACGAACCGGAATGGCTGGATTTTCGCGACCCGGCACAAGGTGAGCAGGCGGCCTGGGCGTTGATGCAAGCGGATCTGGCCGCGCCGCTGCCGGTCGATGGTGAGCAACCGCTGTATCGCCAGGTGCTGATGCAGGTCTCCGCGCAGCCCGAGCGCTGGTTCTGGTATCAGCGCTTTCATCATCTGATGGTGGATGGTTTCAGTTTCGATGCCCTGACCCGACGGATAGTAGCGATTTACAACGCCCTTTGTGCCGGTAAAACGCCGGACGCCTCGCCGTTTACACCGTTTGCCGATGTGGTGACGGAATACCAGGCGTGGGAACGTTCGTCGGCGTATCAGCAGTCGGCGGCGTTTTGGCGCGAGCATGCCCGTGAATTGCCGACGCCCGTGTCGCTGGCGGCAGACGTTTGTGAGGCCTCGCCGCAAGGTATTCGCACTGTGCAGCAACGGGTCACCTTACCCGCCGCACCTTTTGTGACGCTGGCGGAGCAACGGTTTGGCGCTCAGCTACAACCGGCGGAAATTGCGATGGCGGCACTGGCGGTATACCTCTACCGCATGAGTGGCGAGTCGCGCTTGTCGGTGGGCTTTCCGTTTATGCGACGGATGGGGTCGGCAGCATTGTGTGCCAGTGGACCGGTAGTGAACGTGCTGCCGCTACAATTCACACTACAACCCGAGATGACCTTAATCGACGCCACGCAAATGCTGCAGAAGGAAATCAAGGCGGTACGACGTCATCAGCGTTATGAGGCGGAACAGTTACGACGGGATCTGGGGCTGGTCGGTGGCAGTGAAGGTTTGTACGGACCAGTGATCAATTTCAAGGTTTATAACGCCGAACTGACACTGGCAAATACGCCGGTCACCACCCATGTGCTGGCGATGGGGCCGGTGGATGATATGGAGTTTACCCTTGGTGTGCAGGAGGGCGAGCTGCAACTGGAACTGGTCGCCAATCCGGCGCGCTACGACGCCTCAGCGTTGCAGGGGCATGCGCAACGTCTGCAACACGTGCTGACGCAACTGATACAACAACCGGAACTGGCTATCGGTGAAGTGAGTCTGCTCAACGACGACGAATGGCGGCGTATTGACGGTTGGGGCAGCGGCCCACGCCTGACGATACCCGCGACGCTGCACTCG
Organism: Dickeya ananatis; assembly: GCF_019464615.1. Lineage (NCBI taxonomy): Bacteria > Pseudomonadati > Pseudomonadota > Gammaproteobacteria > Enterobacterales > Pectobacteriaceae > Dickeya > Dickeya ananatis. The sequence goes on from NZ_CP040816.1 coordinate 1,016,251, forward strand.
GTGCTGGATTGCCTGCAACAGCAGGTACAGCAACAGCCCGACGCGCTGGCTGTGACCTGTGGCCGTGAGCAACTCAGCTACCGCCAGTTATCGGCGCAGGTCATGCAACTGGCGCGTCGGCTGATGGCGAAGGGGATCGGCGCAGGCGATGTGGTAGCGATCGGCGTCCCGCGCTCGGTCTCGTCGGTGGTGGCGATGTTCGGGGTACTGGCCAGCGGCGCGGCTTATATGCCGTTGGATCTGGATTATCCACGCGAACGTCTGGCGTTGATGTGTGACGATGCGCGTCCGGTACTGTTGCTGACCCACAGCACGGTGCGTGAGCATATGCCGGCACTGCCGCAGGTGCTGTGTCTGGACGATGCCAGGTTACGGGCCGAGTGCGCCCGCTTGCCTGCCCATCCGGTAACACAGGCGGAGCGACGCGAGCCGTTACGGGCGGAACATCTGGCGTACATGATCTACACCTCCGGTTCTACCGGGAAGCCGAAAGGGGTGATGAGTACCCATGCCGGTTTGCTCAACCTGATGATGTCACATTCGAGCTTCCTGTTTGGCCCGGTGATAGATCGCTTTTCACGGCAAAATGGTCGCCGTTTACGTGCCGGACACACGGCGTCATTCTCCTTCGATTCCTCCTGGGAACCGCTGTTTTGCATGATGATGGGCAGCGAATTACACATTTTCGATGAAGAGCTGCGTAAAGATGCCTGGGCGTTGGTTCAGCACTTTACTCAGACGCCTATCGATTTGCTGGATATCACCCCGTCGTTCTTCACCCAGATGATCGACAGCGGCTTGCTGGAGCCGGATAACCACCAGCCCGCTTTCATCATGATTGGCGGTGAAGCGGCCACGCCACGGCTGTGGCAACTGATGCGCCAGCATCCGCAGATGGAAATTCATAACTATTACGGGCCGTCGGAATACACCATCGATACGTTGGGTGCCCGGGTCACGGTGGCAGACCAGCCGGTTATCGGCCAACCGGTCGCCAATACCCGGGTATGGTTGCTGGATAACCACCTGCGACCGGTGCCGGTGGGTGTACCCGGTGAGCTGTATATCGCCGGGCCGGGGCTGGCGCGTGGTTACCTGCGCCGCCCGGATCTCACGGCGACGCGCTTTGTTGCCTGTCCGTTCATATCAGGGGCGGTGATGTACCGCACCGGTGACCTGATGCGCTGGCGTCACGACGGCCAACTGGCGTTTATCGGTCGCGTTGATCATCAGATCAAAGTGCGCGGCTTTCGCGTGGAGCTGGGCGAAGTAGAAAATGCGCTGGTGGCGTTGGATGAGGTCAGCACCGCGGTGGTGATCGCTGAACCACTGGGTGCGACGCACCGGCTCATCGGTTATTGCTCGGTGCCGAGTGATACCGTCCGCGAACAACCGGATTGCGCGGCCCGTTTGCTGGCACAACTGGCTGAACAACTGCCGGATTACATGGTCCCGGCGGTGCTGATGGTGATGGCGGAACTGTCGCTGACCGTCAACGGTAAAATTGACCGCCAGGCACTGCCAAAACCGCAGCAGGCAGAAGCGGTGGCGGGACGCGAACCAGCCAGCGATGAAGAGCGGCTGATTTGCCAGTCCATCGCCAGCCTGCTGAAACTGGACGCGGTCAGCGCGGAAGCGGATTTCTTTGCACTCGGCGGCGACAGCATTTCCGCGATGGGGCTGGGCACGCTGTTGCGGCGCGCCGGTTGGCAACTACGACCGAAAACCATTTTCGCTGAGCGCACGCCAGCACGGATGGCGCAAGCGATGCAGCCGCTGACGACGACGGCCACACCGTCACGTACGCGGCGCTACGGTGTGGTGGATGGTTTGCCTATCGTACACAGCTTCGCCCAACTGGCGGGCATCAACCAACGGTTTGCGCACGGCGTATTCCTGTCGGTGCCTGAAACATTGCAACCGATGCACCTGATGCAGGCGCTGAGCGCACTGGTGCAGGCACACCCGGCGTTAACCGCGCAGACTGGTGACAGCCATCTGGTCATTCATCAAACGTCATCGACGGCCGTGCCGCTACAGTGTGACACGCTACGCGCACAAGAGCCGGTTGAGGTGGCGGCGGAACGGGCGTATGAAGCGGCGGTGGTGCGTCTTGACCCGGCGGCCGGTCAGATGATGCAGGCTGTACTGTTGCAGCGCGATGGTCGAGCCTGCGGGCTGGTGCTGGTGGCCCACCATCTGGTGGTGGACGGCGTATCGTGGCGTGTGCTGTTACCCGAGCTGCGTCAGGCCGCTGAAGCCGCGATGGGGGGACAACCGGTCGTGTTATCGACTGAGGAGTGCTCGTTATACGACTGGTCTGCCAGCCTGAAAGGGCAGGTAGCTGCGCGCCGTGCTGAGTTACCATTCTGGCAATCGGTGCTGGCGACACCACTGCCTCGGCTGGGACGCCGGGCGCTTGACCCGTCCTGCGATCAGGAGCAGACCCGGCAACAATCACGCCGGGTGCTGGATGCCCGGTTGACGCAGGCGGTGCTGACGCGCTTACCGGAATGCTATCAGGCGCGGGTGGACGAGATTTTGCTAGGCGCGTTGGTGCAGGCCTGCCACCACCGTTTTGGCGTGCAACCGTTGCGGCTGGCACTGGAATCTCACGGGCGTATCGAAACGCCGGAAGGGTTGGATCTCGCCCGCACCGTCGGCTGGCTGACTGCTGAATACCCGGTGTGCATCGCAGCACCGACGGCACAGGCCGATGCGCCCTGGGCGATTTTACGGTCCGTGAAACGTGCGCTGCGGGCGGTGCCGGATCGCGGCGTCGGCTACGGCGTGCTGCGCTATCTGGATACACAGAGTGCCGAAACGCTGGCGTCGTTGCACGCACAGGCACCGGAAATCCTGTTTAACTATTTGGGGCGCTTCGAGTCGGGCGAGGGCCACTGGTCACCTCGTCGCAGCGATCGCCACTTCCGCGATACCTTTGCCGTACTACAGGCACCGACGATACCGCTCAGCCACCCGCTGGATATCAATATCTTTGTGGATGAACAGGGCGAACAGCCACAACTGGCCATCCACTGGGGATGGGCGCATGGCGTGTTCGATGAGGATGATATCGACGCGCTGCATCAGGGAATGGCGCAAGCGATCGACGCGTGGCGGCAACAGGCGGACTACCCGCCGTTGTCGGATACGCTGGTCTGCGCTGACGTCGCGCAGGATGCGGTCACCGACGAGACACTGGACTGCCTGCGTCAACATTACGGGCCGTTGTCGGCGGTGTTGCCGGTGCTGCCCTTGCAGCAAGGGTTGCTGTTCCACGCCCAACTAGCGCAGACCTCCGGGAGTTATAACTCGCTGACCCGGTTGTCGTTGCACGGCCCGCTGTCGGTGGCACAACTGAGTCAGGCACTGGAAGCGGTGGTCCGTCACCATCCGCAACTGGCGGCGCGCTTTGACACCGAACAGACGTCGGTGCCATTGCAGGTACTGCCGGTGTTGCGTGACGACCAGTGTTACTGGCCGCTAGAGAGTCAGACGTTACCGGCGATGCCAGCAGACGAAGAGGCCGCTGCGCTGCTGGCGCTGGAAAAAGCTGAACTGGCGCGCGACCTGTTCCACCAGCCCTCATCCATGTTGCATGCCTTACTGGTCAGCCACGCGGGCACAGAACGTCACACACTGTTTCTGAATGCGCATCATCTGGTGGTGGATGGCTGGTCGACCCCGGTATGCCTGCGTGACCTGTTCACCGCGTTGTATCAGGGCCGCTCGGCACTCACGCCGCACAGCGTGCCGTATGCCGACATCGTTCGCCAACTGGCGGCCCGCGACGCGCAGGCGTCACGTCAACGCTGGCGCGATGTGCTGACGGGTGCCCGCCCGACCCTGCTATTTGGTGACGGACCGCATCATGGCGATGGTTCGTATCATGATGAAGTGCGTGAGCTGGAGTTACTACCGGAACCGCAACTGGAACACGGGTTACTGGCGCTGTGTAAACAGTATGGCCTGACGCTCAACAGCGTAATGCAGGGCCTCTGGGGGATGTTGCTGTGCGCCAGTAGCGGCGCGGACGATGTGCTGTTCGGCTCGCCGGTGTCGGGCCGCTTCGGGCAGATCGACGGCATCAGCCAGCAGGTCGGGTTATTCAGCAATACGTTACCGGTGCGGGTACGGTTGGATGCATCACGGCCGTTGCCGCCGCAGTTGGCTGAACTACAGGCGCTGCAAATCCAGCTGATCGAGCATGATGATGTGGGGCTGGGGGAAATCCAGCAACTGGCGGGTACCGGCACGCTGTTCGACACCTTGCTGGTGGTGGAGAACTACCCGGATGGCGATGAGCTGAGTCAGGCCGGGCAGGCGTTGCGCTGCGAGGCGGTCAACAATCGGGGTTACACCCACTATCCGCTGACGCTGCTGGTGCTGCCGGGCAAACGGCTGCGGCTACTGATGGAATACCGTGACAGCGTGGTTCAGCCGCAGCGGCTGGCGCAGCGCTTGTTACTGCTACTGCAACAACTGGTGGCAGACCCGGAGCGCCCGTTGTCGGCCTGGAATCTGCAACTGCCGCAAGAGCAGGCGCTGCTGGCAGCGGTCAACCGTACCGAACAGCCGGTACCGCCGGGTACGTTGCATCAGGCGTTGGCAGCACAGGCACAACGCACGCCGGATAGCATCGCGCTGGTGGATAGCCAGCATCAGTTGACCTACCGTCAGGTTCAACGCCAGACCCGACTGCTGGCTGACCGGCTGATCGATGCCGGGGTGCGACCCGGTGATATTGTGGCGGTGGCGCTGCCGCGCTCGGTGCGCCTGAGCCTGGCGTTGTACGCCATTCTGGAGGCGGGCGCGGCCTGGCTGCCGCTGGATACCGGTTACCCGGATGAACGACTGGCGCTGATGGTGGAGGATGCGCAACCTCGTCTGATGATCACCGAAAGCAGTTTGCAATCGCGTTTTGCAGGCATGGCCGATGTACTGCTGCTCGATACGCTGGCGGATGAACGCCAGTCGCCGCGTCACTCGTCACCACCGGTCGCCGATCAGCAGGCCGCTTACGTGATTTACACCTCCGGTTCTACCGGTCGCCCGAAAGGGGTGGTGGTCGGCCATCAGGCCATCGTCAACCGCTTATGGTGGATGCAGCATCAATACCCGTTAGTGGCGGATGACGTGGTGCTACAGAAAACGCCATGCAGCTTCGATGTGTCGGTGTGGGAGTTCTTCTGGCCGCTGATGGTCGGTGCCCGTCTGGTGATGGCACCGCCGGATGCGCACCGTGACCCGGAGGCACTGGTACAGTTGATCAACGATTACGCGGTGACCACCATGCACTTTGTACCGTCGATGCTGGCGGCCTGGGTGAGTGCGCTGGAGACGCATCCGCGTGAAGAGATCGGCTGTGGCAGCCTGCGGCGAGTGTTCTGTAGTGGTGAAGCGCTGTCGCGCGAACTGGCGCTGGATTATCAGTCGCTCATCGCGGCACCGCTGCACAACCTGTACGGCCCGACCGAAGCGGCGGTGGATGTCACCTGGCAACCGGCCTCTGGCGAGGCGCTGGCGCGCTGTCAGTTGCCGGGCATTCCTATCGGCCTGCCGGTGTGGAACACCCAACTGCGTATTCTGGACGGCGCGTTGCGGCCGGTACCGGTTGGCGTAGCGGGCGATCTGTATTTGTGCGGTATCCAACTGGCGCAGGGATACCTGCGTCGGCCGGACTTGACCGCCAGCCGTTTTGTGGCGGACCCGTTTGCCCACGGTGAACGGATGTACCGTACCGGCGATATCGCACGTTGGCTGGAAGATGGCACGGTAGACTACCTGGGGCGCAGCGATGACCAGTTGAAAATCCGTGGTCAGCGCATCGAACTGGGGGAAATTGAGCAGGTGCTGCTGGCACAGCCCGGCGTGGCGCAAGCGGTGGTCGGTGCGCGAGAGTTGGGTGGAAAAGCCACCCGACTGCACGGTGCCGATGCCCGACAGCTGGTGGCCTGGCTGGTGCCGCAGGCCGGTATCTCGCTGGATGTTGACCAGTTACAACAGGCGCTGTCGCAGCAATTGCCGGCCCATATGGTGCCGGTGAGTTATGTGCTGATGGCGTCCTTCCCGCTGAGTGCGAATGGTAAGCTGGATCGTAAGGCGTTACCGGTACCTGCCGGACAGCACGCTGACGGCCGCGCCCCGCAAACGGACACCGAACGCACGATCGCGGCCCTGTTTGCGGAGCTACTGGCCTGCGAGACGGTATCGGCGGATGACGATTTCTTCGCACTGGGTGGTCACTCGTTGCTGGCCATGCGACTGGCCGCCGAGATACGCCGTCAGCTGCAACACTCACTGACGGTGGGGCAGATTATGGCGGCACGCAGCGTAGCCCGTATTGCAGCGCTGGTAGAAGGCGATGCGGACAGCCAGCATCTGGATGGTAATGGCGATATGCTGCCGTTACGGACGGGAAGCGGGCCGGTGCTGTTCTGCCTGCATCCGGCATCGGGTTTTGCCTGGCAGTATGCGGGTCTGTTGCAGTATCTGGACGGGGAGTACCCGATTGTCGGCTTGCAATCACCACGACCGGACGGGGTCATTGCCGCGTGTGAATCGGTGGAGGCGATGTGCGAGCGTCATCTGGCGACCATCCGGCGAATTCAGCCGCAGGGGCCGTATTTCCTGCTGGGTTACTCGCTCGGCGGTACGCTGGCGCACGGTATCGCCGCACGGTTGCAACAGGCGGGCGAAACGGTGTCGTTCCTCGGTTTGCTGGATACCTATCCGCCGGAAGGGCAGGACTGGACCGCTCCGGATGAAGCCGACGCCCGCGAGGAAGTCGAGCGTGAACAGGCCGGATTTATGGCCGACACGCAGGCGGAGGACGACCCACAACTGCGCGCAGAACGCGAGGCAATGTTTGGCAATATCGTCGCTAACTATCAGGATGCGGTACGGCTATTGTCATCGGCCCGCTCACACCGTTACGACGGTGAAGCCACGTTGTTTGTGGCAACCCGCACCCTGCCAGTAGGGATGGACGTTGACGCTACCTGGGCACCGTATGTCGGTACACTGACGCAGTATCCGCAGTATTGTGAGCACGCGGATATTCTGTCGCCCGCATCGCTGGAAAACCTGGGGCCGTTGCTGAATAAGCTGCTACACCGGTGAGTGGGAACATGGCCGACAGCAGTCGGCCATGGAGGCTGTCGACAACCATCTTAATCGTCAGCAATGGGTCTTTCTGGCGTCAAAAACTGTGCTGAGGTGGGCGACTTCGCCGGGTGAGCCGCACGGACGCGGCGAAAGCCCGTGCCGCTCCGGACAAAAACGTCGGGAACGTTTTTGAACAGCGTTTACGCTGGCCCGAAGGGCGAGCCCCATGGATGGGGCGAGTAACCGCGTCACGGGCGGCCCGAACAGCGAAGGCGAACGCCGAAGGGACCGCGTTAGCGGCACAGTTTAGCCACCAGCCAGTGGTCAAGGAGAGGCGGCGCTGAGCCTCTCCTTGTCGTGCGTGCGATGATGTCGCAAAGGGATAACGGATGTCATCAAGCACGAAACCTCTCGCAACTCCAACATAAATCACCAATAACAAAACAACAGCGCTGTTTGTCGACAGCGTCAAGGGGCTGGGTGATGGCGGCCACAGGGGACGATAAGGGGTGTGTGGGAAACCGGGTCGTCGATGATGACACAGGCCATGCCGAACACTGCCTGCACCAGCTCGGCGGTGATGACATCGGCGGGGGCACCCTGCGCCATGACGCTGCCTGCGCGCATCACGATAAGGTGATCGGCGTAGCGGCAGGCCTGATTGAGGTCGTGCAGTACCGCCACCAGTGTGCGGTCATGCTGCTGGTTCAGTTCCCGAAACAGATCGAGCAGGTCAATCTGATGGGCGATATCCAGCCAGGTGGTCGGTTCATCCAGCAATAACAGCGGCGTTTGTTGTGCCAGCACCATCGCAATCCACACCCGTTGACGCTGGCCGCCAGACAGTTCATCGACGCTGCGTTCTGCCAGTTCGCTGACGTTGGTTGCCACCATCGCCTGTTCCACCGCCACTTGATCCGCCTCACTCCACTGGCGCAGTAGCGTTTGATGCGGGTAGCGGCCGCGCGCGACCAAATCCATCACGGTGATGTTATCCGGAACGATAGCGTGCTGTGGCAGCAGACCTAACTGCCGGGCCAGCGTTTTGGTGGGAATACGGTGGATGCTGGTACCGTCCAGTAACACGTCGCCCGCCATCGGTTTGAGCAGGCGACATAGTGCCCGCAGCAGGGTGGATTTGCCGCAGGCGTTAGGGCCGATGATGACGCTGAATTTTCCAGCCGGGATCGCCACGCTCAAATTGCGGGCGATAATGTTATTGTCGTAGCCCAGCGTTAACTGCTCGGCGTGTAAAAGCTGTGTCATCAGAATCACTCTTTACAGGCAAATTACAGGTAAATTAAGGGGCGGATTAGCGACGTGATTCACGGATCAGCAACCCTATCAGATACAACCCGCCAATGCTGACCGTCACCGAACCGACAGGCAGTTGCCGACCGGTAAACAGATGCTGAGCGACAATATCCGCCGCCAGTAGCAGCACGCTGCCCACCAGTGCGGCAGCACACAGCGGCATGGTGCTGGCGCGGGTCAGGCGGCGTGCTATCTGTGGCGCGGCCAGTGCGATAAAGGAAACCGGCCCGGCGCTGGCCGTGACAACCGCAATCAATACGATGCCGCACAGCATCAGCCACAACCGGCTAGCCTGTGCATTGACCCCTAGTGCTCTGGCGCTGTCATCGCCCATTTCCAGCAGTTGCAAGCGCCGCGCCAGCAATAGCGTCGCCAGTACAGTCAGCGGCATTAACAGTAACGCGGGAGTGGCTTTGGCCCAGGTCATACCGTTCAACGAGCCGGCTCCCCACAAGGCGGCGCTCATCACCGTTTCCAGCGCGCCGGTGATCATCAACCAGGTATTGAACGCCGACAACACGGCACTGACCGCGATCCCGACGATAATCAACCGAAAGCCGCTGATACCCTGCCGCCAGGCCAGCAGATACACCAGTAACGCGGTCGCCAGACCACCCAACATGGCACCACCAGCAATCTGGTAATAGCTGCCGTGCAGCACAATGATCGTGACCAGCGCACCGGTATAGGCACCGGTATTAAAGCCCACGACGTCCGGGCTACCTAATGGGTTACGTGTCAGTGACTGGAAAATAGCACCGCTGATACCAAGACAAGCGCCGCACAGTAACGCCATGATCGCCCGTGGCGCGCGCCATTGGGTTACCACGGTCACGGTACCGGCATCACCGTGGTGAGCTAGCGCCTGCCAAACGGTGATGGCTGACAGCGGCAGGGTGCCGAGGCTGACTGCCAGCGTCAGCAGGGCGACGCAGACCAACAGCAGCGAGAGGTTGATCCACACTGCACGCAGCGGCAACCGACCGCTAATCAAACCAGAAGCCGTGCGCAGGAACAGAGTTCGGGTAGACATAACGTGTTTCCTAAAACTTGCGCTGGCGTACCAGCCAGATCAGCACCGGCGCACCGATAAAGGCGGTGACGATAGAAACCCGTAATTCACCCGGTACCAGCAGGCGGCCGACAATATCAGCGCAGAGCAACAGTATGGGGGCGAACAGCAGGGAATAGAGCAGAATCCAGCGTTGATCCGGACCGGCCCAGCCGCGTGCGATGTGAGGGATCATCAGGCCGACAAAGCCAATCGGGCCGGTCAGCGCGGTGGCGGAGCCACACAGTAGCATCACCGACAGCATCGCCATCACGCGAATGACCCCGACATGGGTGCCGAGTGCCGTCGCGAGGTCATCCCCCATACTGAGGGTATTCAATGAACGGGCAGCCAAAAACGCCAGCGCACAGCCCAGCAGTACGATGGGAGTGACCCAGGCCACATTGCTCAGCGAACGGATATCCAGCGTACCGGCTTCCCACAGGCGTAACTGATCAAAGGCGTGGGGATTGAGCAGCGACAGTGATGAGGTAAAACCCGACAACACGGCGCTTAGCGCCACACCGGCCAGCGTCAGGCGTATGGGATTAACCCGACCGCCGCTCAGTGTACCGATGATCCACACCATCAGACTGGCTGCCAATACGCCGAGCCAGGCAAACCCCAGCCACGACGCCATACCGGTAATCCCGAACACGCTAATGCCGAGCACGATGGCGAAGCTGGCACCGGCGTTAACACCGAGGATACCAGGGTCGGCCAGCGGGTTGCGGGTCAGCGCCTGCATCACCGCCCCGGCGGCACCCAGCGCCATACCTACCAGAATACCGGCCAGTGTGCGCGGCAGCCGCGCCTGTAAAACGATGATGCTGTCCGGACCTTGCGTGTGACCCGCCAGACTCTGCCAGACGACCTCCGGCGCGATGGCGCGGGCACCCAGCATCAGGCTGGCGAGACACACCAAGGCAAGCAACAGCAGACAAGGCAGTACGCCACCGAGCCGACGCCCGGTTAACGATGACGGTGTGTACGGCAGGGGGGGAACCTGACCACCAAGAGATGAACGCATTGATAAGAACTGCTTTATTAAATAATGCATATGATTATTATTATCATTAATGTTATGGCATGACTAGGGTAACATTGAGGTTTTGGCAAAGACATTGACCTGACGCTGGGTTAGCGGCATTTACCGCGGGGTTAACCCCCACAGGATTAACTATCGCAGGATTAACGCTTCATCCCTGGCTGGGGGTGCCGTTATTTCAGGTCGCTAATGGCGGCGCTGCGGCGCGGCTGCGGCCGCATTTTCATTAAAGACAGGAATTCAACCAATACTCATGGCTAAATCTTCTTTTTTTCTCGACTTCAGCCTGCTCAGGCAGAACGCACATTTTCGCGCCATTTTTATGGCCCGCATGTTGTCGGTGTTTGCTCTTGGTATGTTGACCGTAGGCGTACCGGTGCAGATTCAGGCGATGACCGGTTCTACGTTACAGGTTGGTATGGCGGTGGCATTGGATGGCATCGGTATGTTTATCGGGCTGATGTTGGGCGGGGTACTGGCGGATCGCTTTGATCGTCGCAAACTGATTTTGTTTGCCCGAGGCACCTGCGGGATAGGGTTTGTGGCACTGAGCCTGAACGCGTTTTCCGGCTCGCCGTCATTGCTGGCGCTCTACGTGCTGGCGGCCTGGGACGGCTTTTTCGGCGCATTGGGGATGACCGCGTTGATGGCAGTGATTCCGTTATTGGTCGGTCGGGAAAATTTACCGGCGGCTGGGGCGTTGACCATGTTGACGGTGCGACTGGGGGCTATTCTGTCACCCGCGCTGGGTGGGGTGATTATTGTCGCCGGTGGCGTAGGCTGGAATTTCGCGGTTGCGGCGGCCGGTACGCTGGCAACCTTGATCCCACTGGTGCGACTGCCGACCATGAAACCGGCACCGGGCAAGCCGGAGCACCCGTTGCAGGCGCTGGCTGGTGGGGTACGTTTCGTTTGCGCGCACCCAGTGGTGGGGTGCGTGGTGTTGCTGGGGATGTTAGTGAGCGTGGTCGGTGCCATGCGGGTGCTGTTCCCGGCGCTGGCAGGTGATACGTACCACGCCGGGCCATCGGCGGTCGGGTTAATGTATTCCGCCGTACCGCTGGGTGCCATGCTGGGGGCGTTTACCAGTGGCTGGGTATCCGGTGTCGCGCGGCCGGGGCGCATTCTGCTGGGGTGTGCGACAGGGGCGTTTCTGGCGGTGGGGTCGCTGGGGCTGTTCAGCCATTTGCTGCCCGCGTTGCTGGCGTTGGTTTGTTATGGCTATTTCAACGCGATCACCTCGTTGTTGCAGTTCACCCTGATTCAGAGCCACACGCCGGATCACTTGCTGGGCCGGGTTAATAGCCTCGGTACCGCGCAGGATGTCACCGGCGATTCCGTTGGCGCGCTGATTCTGGGGCTGATGGGCAAACTCCTGGTGCCTGCGACCAGCATTCTGGCGTTCGGCGCGGCGGCGACTGCGCTGGGGGCACTGATAACATTGCTGGTACGTCCACTGCGACAATGCCGTTTTGGCGAACCGCTGGAAACACAGACCGAAGAGGAAACCGACGACGCGTTACAGGAAGGATAACGCGTCGCCGTGTGATCAATGCTGTCGGTCAGTGAGCCGCTGGCCGACGAAAATAGTGTTCGACCTGGTTTAGCATGTTGCTGGCGCTGTAATAATCGAGCCGGAAGGTATCCGGGCCCATCGCCCAGACGCGGTGCTGCATGACCGGATCGAGGTGACTGAGGAATGGGTTGTCGATAACTCGCTTCACGGTATTCTCGTCAGTGGCGAACAGCAACAGTGACTGGCCGTTGAGACTGGCAGCCATATTCTCACCGGAGATTTGCACAATATCTTGCCGTTTGCCCATTCGCGTTTCGGTAGGCAGATTGTCCGGCAGCGAGGCTAACTGGAACCCGAGTTCATGGAGCAATTGTCCCTGTGCGGACGAGGGTGTCCATAGGTTAACTCCACGACCGTCTTCGTAATACACCAGCGCCGACACGGGTTGTGGCGGCAACTGAATCGCCTGTTTCACCGCCTGCACCCGCTGTTCGAAACGCTCAATCACCTGGCGGGCATCGGTTTCATGACCGGTAGCTGCACCCATATAGTCAGCCAGCTGTTGCCAGCTTTTGTCACCGTAATCCACCACCAGCGTCGGCGCGATGGCCGAAAGCTGTTCATACAGCTTCAGGGCGGAGTCACCGCCAGTGGCGGCAATAATGATCATGTCCGGTGCGGCCGCGGCAATCGCTTCTGCATTCGGTTCGGTGATATAGAGCGGTTTGACGTGGCGGGCTTTTGCCTCTGCACTCCACTGACGAAAGAATCCTTGCTCGTCAGCCACGACGGTATCAGGGCTGGTGGCACCCGAGCCAACCAGTGGCGCATTGATAGCCAATAGTGTGCCGCTGAGGGTGACACTGGTGGAAACGATGCGTTGTGGTGGATGCGTGAGTGTGAGCGGCCCTTTCGGCGTTGGTACCGTACGGGGCCAGCCCACGGAAGCTGACGCCGGGGTTGTTGACGTTGAGGAGGCGGCGTTGTCACAACCGACCAGTAGCATTGCCAGTAACCCCAGTACCCAGGGTAGGTAACCCTGTTGTTTATTCCCTGATGGCACGCCGGTCGCGCGCCTGCCTGAACCCACCATACGTTTACCTGTTGAGCATGAAAATGTGCCGCAAGGTTATCGATAATGCGTATCATATTCAATATGGTTGAGTGGGATGGTTAATATCTCTTAATGATTGCCTAGGGTGAAAATGATCAGTTAACCATGCTGATTTTTTGGTGTCAGACATGTTCATCGTTTTTTCAAAGTAAAACACACAGCGGCTATGTCATGTTTTGTTAATCATGATTCATCACTGTGTATCGAAAGCATAATAAGTGTAATAAAGTTAATGTGTTGTTCTGTTGAGAGCAGCGAGATTCTTTATTTATACAAAACAGGTCATGAAGACCTTAAGGCTGCCTTTGACGTCTGATGTCAGGAGGCTTGCTTTCCTTTTCATTGGATCGTGAGAAGGCGTACTTACTCATTATCATGCTCGGAAAACGGACTTATGTCGCAGATAAAAAAGCATATTTCTCTGGGGCGCTGCCTGTTTGTCGCAGGTGGCTTATTGGCGGCGAACGCCGCTTATGCCGATGAAACCTGTGTGGCAGGCAACTGGCGAGTCAGTAACGTCAGCGATATGCCCGCAGTGCAGTATCAAACCGAACACTTCGCGTTTCGCTGGAACAGTAATCAGGTTAAGCAGGCCGACGTCGTTGCCGCCGGTAAGCAACTGGAGTTGATTTGGGATAAGTTCATCAACCAGATCAAATTCCCGCAGCCGTATTGCAACGCCACCACCAAGTACAAAGCGAACATTCATATTGACCCGTCTTTTGGCCTGAACGGTGGGATTGCCAGCGGCGGTACCATGGGCATGTGGATCGGTGCGGAGTCTTTGCTTGACCACTGGGGGCTGGCGCATGAGTTTACCCACGCGTTGCAAGGGCAGACTGGCAGCTTCCAGTCTTATGGTAATCAAAACTTTGTCGGCTGGATTTGGGAATCTCATGCGAACTGGATGGCGCATCAGCTTGATGAATATCACGGTACTTCCACGCATTGCTCCGACATGCTGGTGAATTATCCGCACCTCTATCTGGGGTCGACCCGCGATCGTTACTGTAACTGGCAGTTCATGGAACACCTGAAGAACCGCTATGGCTACAGTGCCGTTAACGACCTGTGGGCTAAAGCGCCGAAGGTGGGAAGCGCCGGGCAAAATACAACTGACCCGATCAGTGTGCTGAAGAGCAACATGGGCTGGAGCCAATCCGAACTGAACGATTTCTTCGGCGACTGGGCAATGCACAACGTCAACTGGGACTATACCGATCCTGATGGTTACGATCGCAGCAGCTTTTATCGTCTCAGCTATGGGGGATATGGTGCGCTAACACCCTCCCAGTCCAACGCTGATCAGCTATTGCGTACTACCGCGCTGGAGCCGGTCAGTGTCTCTGGTGTCAGACGATTTGCCGTCCCGTTTGATCAGGCACCGCAACGCTGGGGTTACAACATTGTTCGCCTGATCCCGGATAGCGGTGCCACCAAGGTAACGGTGTCGTTTCAGGGCGTGGTGCAAAGTGCACCGGCGGTTAACCGCCTGCCGGGCTTAAAGAACGATCCGGTTTCTCTCACCCAGCCGGATTCTGACTGGCGTTGGGGTCTGGTCGCGATCGACGCGGCGGGCAAGAGCCGTTATAGCGCACTGCAACGTGGCGCTTCAGCCCAAATCAGTAACTTTGCGGTGAAATCCAATGACAAAGGGTTGTATCTGGTGGTGATGGGGACACCGTCGCAAATGCATCAGATCACCTGGGATCAGGCGTATTACTCGTTGTACCGCTATCCGTGGACGGTGGACCTGACCAGCGCCTGGGCGGAAGGCTCACAGCCAAACGCGCCGACACCGACTGCCAGGGGCCGTCGCCACAGTAACGGCGGTGGTTGGGTGGCGAATGGTGCACAAGTGGCATCGACCGCGTATGTCGGGCCGTATGCCCGCGTGATTGGCGGCAAGGTGCTGGATTATGCCCGTATCGAAGAGCATGCAACGGTGTTAAGCGGCACGGTTTCGGGCAATGCCCGTGTGGGGGGCCTCACTGTCGTGCAGGGCGATACAGTCATCAAAGACAATGCGCAGGTGAATACCGTGTTCAAAGGGCCGGGAGCATTTGAGCGTGGCGTTGTGGTGTCCGGCTCAGCGCAACTGCGCGGTGATGCGGAAATTCGTGGGGTTTCTGTCTCTCAGGGGGTGTTCTACGGCTTCATTGACGACAATGAGGTGCGGGATAATCAGGCCGGTGCCAGCCTGAGCGACGCGGTACCTGAGGTGACCGAACGTCCGGCTTACGCCAAATAAGCCGCAGACAGAGTCACAGTATGTGATCGGTGAATCGATAACATTAGTGGTTGTCGATGTGAATGGTTGTCGACGTGAGTGTTTGTCGACTCAGGTGAATAAACAACGGGGCAGACGCCCCGTTGTTGTTGGCCAATGCGATGTAATCCGGATTACTGGCCGTTCCAGACTCGCATCTGTTGGCTGCGTACCTGTAACTTTTGTTCTGGTGTCAGCGCGTTGTAGTTGCTGCTAAGGCCGCTCTCCCAGTCGCCGTAAAGCGGGTTAGGCAATACGATGAACTGTGTGCCGAATTTCGCCTGGTTTGCACTGACAAACGCACGGCGTTCATCGTTCAGCTTGTGGTATGTCGCAGCGCCGAAATCATTGAGGTTGTCGCCGACATACAGCACGATCTGGTTGCCTTTCGCGCTAATTTCATCAAAACGGGCTTGCTTGTTGCTGCTCCCTTTGCTCAGCCACAGTGTCTGGCTGTTCACATCCGGGAAACCGAGTTTTAGCATGTTTTCGCGGGTATCCGTGGCTTCGCTTTCCAGCCGGTTCGAAACATAGAACACCTGCCCGCCATGACTATTCACATAACGCGCAAATTCCACTGCGCCGGGTACGGCCAGAGCCTGACGGGCATGTGACCAGCGGCTCCAGCTTGCTGGACTAAAGGGCTGATGCTCTTTTGCCTGCCAGCCGCTGTAGGCGCTGTTATCCAGCATGGTTTCATCCAGGTCAACCACGACGACTTTTTTCTTACCGGCAGTCACGGGAGCGGCATCGAATGCCACGCGAGCCGAGTTGAATGCCTGATAACACAATGCCTGATATTCACCTGACTGCTGGAACCAGTTCAGAGCCAGCACCGACTGGTTAGAGAGCGTAGTTTGGGCTTGTTGTGACGGTGTGCTGCAACCGGTTAACGCCAGCATTACCATTAGAGCGCCTGCGCTGAAAGTCAGCTTTTTCATGTATTTTCCTTTCTTGTTTGGGCCTGGCAGGGTAAGAGCACCGCGCCGAAGTCATGGAGTAAGTGCATCAACGTATCGAAACAGCAATGTATCAGAGAGTAAATACGCAGATTTTATTTGTACGCACTTTTTTAAGTGCTGTCACGAATCTGTGGGTGGACGACGACGGATTTCAAAAGACGCCACAACGATGTGAGGGAGACAGGGGAGTGAAGAACCTATCTCATCTGGCGCTAAGAAATGAAGTAAAAAACAAAGGACGATAATAATAAGAAAAATAACAGCGAATTAGATGTGAGTAATTAATTGGGGAGAGTTATCTCGGTTTTATTTATTTTAAAACGGAAAAGAAAATAAATATTGAATAGGTAATATAAGGTTGTTTCTCCGGGTAATCGTTGGTTGCTGGCTGAAATATAGTTATGATAATTTTCTGGGGCCGTTTTTTATCTATTTTTTTTGTTATGGGGCTGAAATAGATAGGTAATGGTTTTACTGAATAACGATTTGCTGATTTAAATATTACATGTTAATCGTAATTCCACTCTTTATTTTTAAAAACACGAATGGGCATGACGCCTAAGCAAAATAGCAACAGGAGATACTATGTTTTTAAAGAAGAAAGTAATTCTGGCAACCCTCCCTCTCTGGGCCGTATTTACAGCGCATGCTGATGATTTCGACAAACTGGATCAGGCATTGCCTTCGGGTGTTAATGCGGCGTCGATTGCGCCGGTATTTGATTTCGATACCGATGGTTGCTTGCCCAGTGCTGGAATCAGTCGCAGCGGTCAGCAAAATGGCGGCCTCAATCCGACTGGTAGCCTCACCGGCGGTTGCCGCTGGACGACGTTTCTCGATAAATCCAATACGCTACATCGGTACGCCTGCGTGAATAGTGGTGGTAACCGCTACTGCGGCCATTTTTATGCGCTCTATTTCCTGAAAGATCAGATTGTGGCGGGCGTCAAAAGCGGCCACCGGAATGACTGGGAATATGCGGCAGTCTGGACCAAAAACGGCACGGTAACCCATGGTAGCTATAGCGCTCACGGCAAGCTGACGACAGCCGCTGCCTCCAGCCTGGATAAACAAAATGGCCACCTGAAGTTTGTCTATCACAAAGATGGTGCGCTGACCCACGCGTTTCGTTTTGCCAAATCAGGCGAGCAGGCGGAAAACCCTTATAACACCTTTGTCACGCCGGATATTGTCAGTTGGTATGCCGTGCATGGTGATGGCGTCAGCAATCAGGACATGCGTAATAAGATGAATACATTTGATTATGGCTCGGCAGATATCCCGATGAAGGACAACAATTTTCTGTCTAACCTGAACGCGGGCAAACCGGGTGATTACCCGAACTTCACGCAAGCCAGCGTGGACAGCGCTAAATAGTGTACCGGCCGGGCCTGACAGCCCGGTCAACGTCATTTTTATGTTTTATATTTGTTTTTAAAGGATTTTCAGACTTGCCGAGAAGGTGTGAGACGGGTCGATGGCGTCCCCGACAGGAATCGAACCTGTAACTAGCCCTTAGGAGGGGCTCGTTATATCCATTTAACTACGGGGACCGCGTTGGCGCTGCATTATACCCGATTTGGTTATCTTCATAAGCACTTGCCGGTGCGTTTGCTCAATCTGCCACCAGTTTTGAGCGGTATACCTGCCTTAATCATGCTATCTTCCGTTATCCGAATCGCCCTGATACGGGGATGACTGCATAGCAAGTCACTGAATTCGGGTGCGATCGCACATTGGGTGCTGGAATTTTGCGAGAGGCTAACGCAGGATCTGCACTTTGCCACGGTTGAGCACATGTTGGCGACGGTGGCGAACCGGTGAGCGTCTTGGTTCATCGTATCGGGTAAGAACCGGACAATTCCGAAGCATTGATGAGAGCTGCGTCACGTCTGGTGTTGCGATCAGGCGATTGCCATTTTCTGATATGCCGCGACAGGGCGGCACGGGCAAACCAAAGCCCGGTGTATTAAAATGATAACATGTGGCCTTGTGCGCTGATGGCCCAGTGGCAGGTCGTGCGGACCGCATGAAAGTTCAGCAGGGAGATACGTTATGAATTTTCGTCTGGGTGGTGTGGTACTGGCGAGTGTAGTGCTTGCTGGCTGTGCCAGCTCTAAAACCTCAGCGCCGGAGCAACGTTCGGATCCGCTGGAAGGATTCAACCGTACCATGTTCGGGTTCAACTACAATGTGTTGGATCCCTATGTCGTTCGTCCGGCTGCCGTAGTCTGGCGTGACTACATGCCACAGCCTGCACGTAACGGGCTAACCAATTTCTTCGTCAACCTGTCTGAACCTGCCGCGATGGTGAACTATTTCGTTGAGGGGAAACCCTATCAGGCGATGATTCACCTTAACCGTTTCTTCCTCAATACCTTACTGGGTATGGGTGGCCTGATTGACGTGGCCTCGATGGCGAATCCTAAGCTGGCGAAAGAAGAACCACACCGTTTCGGCAGTACCTTGGGTTATTACCATGTGGGTTACGGGCCTTATCTGGTGTTACCGGGGTATGGCAGCGCGACATTACGTGAAGACGGTGGTGGTGTAGTGGATACGCTCTATCCACCATTGAGTTACCTCACGTTCTGGATGTCGGCGGGTAAATGGGTGGTGGAAGGGTTAGAAACCCGCGCCAGCCTGCTGGATTCCGACGGGTTGCTGCGTAATTCGTCTGATCCATACCTGATGGTGCGTGATGCTTACTTCCAGCGCCATGATTTCCTGGCGAACGGTGGTAAATCCGTTCCGGTGGTCAACCCGAATGCTAAAGCGATTGAAGGCAGTCTGGACGAAATTGATTCAAATAAATAAGTCTTGTTGTAGTGTTATACAGGCACCTACGGGTGCCTTTTGTAACTAATTTTCCCGTCAAACCCCTTCTGTTACAGCCAATTGATTGTTTGTAAGGCGTTATTTTCTTGTTAATCGTTTATTTAATTACATAAATTCATTTTTATCGTTTATGTAACAATAATAACAGATGGTTAGAGAAGGTAACGATTCAGCTGCCCTGGGCAGGCAATCCGCATGTTGCGTAACCTGTTTTTATCTCCGCCTGTCGTCAACCGGCTCTATGTCGTACCGACATCATAAAGGCAGGTTTGACTACCACGGTTTGTCACTGTTTCCCGCATGGTTTATCGCTTTTGTATCGTTATCTCGCTAATCGGGAATCACCCTTGTTCACCTGCAGGGATGACACACTGACATAACGGGACATAAATATGAAAAAGTTACTGGTTACCACCTTGTGTCTGGGCACAGTAGGGCTGGCACAGCCTGCCATGGCGGAGGAACAACACGCTGTGGATGTGGTGCTGATTGGCGGCGGAGTCATGAGTGCCACACTGGGGACATATTTACAGGCGCTGGAGCCGAACTGGACCATCAGTATGGTTGAGCGGCTGGACAACGTCGCGCAAGAGAGTTCCAACGGCTGGAATAACGCTGGCACCGGCCACTCGGCATTTATGGAACTGAACTATACGCCGGAAAAAGCCGATGGCTCGATTGATATCAGCAAAGCGGTTGAAATCAGCGAAGCGTTCGAGGTTTCCCGCCAGTTCTGGTCTTATCAAATTTCCCATGATGTGATGAAAGACCCGTCGTCGTTCATCAACAGCGTACCGCACATGAGCTTCGTGTGGGGGGACGAGAACGTCAATTATCTGCACAAACGCTATCAAGCGTTGCAGCACAGCACCTTATTCCGCGGCATGGCGTTCTCGGATAATCCGGAACAGATAAAACAGTGGATTCCACTGGTGATGGAAGGGCGAGATCCACAGCAGAAAGTTGCCGCTACCCGCATGCCGATTGGTACCGATGTCAACTACGGCGAAGTAACCCGCCAGTTGGTGAATGGATTGCAACAGCATTCGACTTTCAACCTGAAACTGAACAATGAAGTGCGTGATATCAAACGTAACCCGGATAAAACCTGGCGCGTTGTGGTCGCCGACCTGAAAAACGGTGGTAAAGAAAGCGCAATTAACGCGAAGTTCGTGTTTATCGGCGCTGGCGGTGCGGCACTGCAATTGTTGCAGAAATCCGGTATTCCGGAAGCGAATAACTACGGCGGCTTTCCGGTCGGTGGTGAGTTTCTGGTGACGGATAATCCGGATATCGTAAAACGCCATCTTGCCAAGGTGTATGGTAAGGCGTCGGTTGGGGCACCACCGATGTCAGTCCCGCATCTGGATACCCGTATCTTTGACGGTAAACCGGTGTTGCTGTTTGGCCCGTTTGCGACTTTTTCCAGTAAATTCCTGAAAAACGGCTCATTGTGGGATCTTATCTCGTCAATGAACACCTCCAATGTGATACCGATGATGGATGTGGGTATCGATAATTTCGACCTGGTGAAATACCTGATCGGGCAGTTGATGATGAATGATGATGACCGTTTTGCCGCGCTGAAAGAGTACTTTCCGCAAGCCAAGCCGTCTGACTGGCGCCTGGCGGTAGCGGGGCAGCGTGTTCAGGTCATCAAAAAAGACAAAGAACAAGGCGGTGTACTAAAACTGGGTACCGAGATTGTCAGCGACAAAGATGGAACCATTGCCGCACTGCTGGGTGCTTCGCCGGGTGCCTCTACCGCCGCGCCTATCATGCTTAGCCTGTTGCAAACGGTGTTTAAAGATAACGTCGCCACGCCACAATGGCAGGCGAAGCTGAAAGAAATCATCCCGTCTTACGGTCAGAAACTGGAAGGCAACATCGAGCTGACGAATAAGATTCGCAGTTACACCAGCAGTACGCTGAAACTGGATTACATGGAAGTGAAACCGGAGTAATCACCGCATCAGTTATCGCTATGCAAGAAAACAAAAGGCCGCTATCGCGGCCTTTTTTACGTACACAGAGGGTGTTATGTCAGAAACTGTAGTTAAAGTTCACACCGTACAACCACGCCTGCCCTTTAGAGGTAAAGGTATAGGAAGGCACGCTCTGGGAAATGCCCGGCTCGTGGATAGTCACTTTCTGGCCGTGCATGTAAGACACACCCACATCGACCGATGCGTCTTTATTGAAGGCGTAAGTGGTACCTGCGCTCAGCCACAGACGATCCTGATCCGGAATGGAGATAGTGCGCTTGTCAGCCGGAACCGGGCTATCGTCAAACGCGATACCCGCACGGAAAGTCCAATTGTTGTCGTAGTAGTAGGTGGTTCCCAACGCGATACGGTAGGCGTCGTGGAAGCTCTCGTCTTTTTGGAACAACTGCTGGCCGCTGCTGCCGGTAGCGCGCAGTTCCTGGAATGCGCTCCAACTGGTGTAGGCCAGACTGTAGTGAACGGCCCATTGCGGTGCAACACGATGGTACGCGGAGAATTCCCACATTTCCGGCAGGTTGAGCGTCAGCTTACCGGGGATGGTGGTACCGCTGGTGCCGCGTGGTGCTGCGAGGTCACTTCGGAAAGAACCGTTAAAGTCGATATCGACTTTGGAGCGGTAACTCAGGCCAAAACGGTTATTTTTATCCAGTTCATACAAGAGACCGGCATTCCAGCCATAACCCCATTCTTTACCGTCCAGATGTGTTATCTCAGCGGTTGGGTTCACGCGCAGCGCCGGGCCGATTTCACCAGCATTACGCACGATTTTGGCATCGGCGTATACAGCGTTAACGCCCAGACCAAAGCTGAAATGCTGGTTGAGGCGATAGGCGGCACTCAGGTTCAGGTTGGTTGTTTTCAGGTCGGTTTTGCCCGCGATGGAACCGGCACTGAAATTATCACTGAATTCGGTCGCCAGACCGAAGTTGGTGGTGGCAAAAGCACCTACCGCCCACTGATCGTTCAGCGGCATGATGAAGTGCAGGTTAGGCACCCAGGCGTTTGGCGCGATGTTATCGGCGCTGGCGTCACGGCCGCTGCTGCTGGTGCCGTGCAGATTGATGTCCGGGTCAATATAGGTGACACCGCCGGAAAACGACGGGCGATCAAACATCGTCATCGTGGCTGGGTTGCGGCTGCCGGAGCTGGCGTTATCTGCAATGGCACTTTCACCGGAGAAAGCACGCCCAAGGCCCGATGAAGAGAATTCATTCAACTGGAAACCCGCTGCGGTTGCATTGGATGCCATGAGCGCCAGCGCCACAGCAAGTGATGTTTTCTTTAACAGGACTTTCTGGCTCATGACCGAAACCTCACTGATATTGGCTATTTTTGTTAGCGTGTAACAAGGGACGCGCATTGTAGGGGGGCTTACTGGGCTGACAAATCAGACCAGTTACGAAAAATATAGAATTAACACTATGAAATGTTTTCTTGAAGTTCCATTTATGTTGCAAAAATGATTCTAGAATTTGGATCTGGTTAACAAATGTTGTGGTTGTGTTTAGGGTTTTTAGCTTATTTCATTGAAAAATAACGTTAATGCGTGATCTGTGTCACGTAATACCCCTTTAGTTGGTAAGTGCTAGTGATAGGCCGTCCGTGTGAGTAAAATGAGAGCCAGATTACATTGATAGCCCGCTTCCGCTTGAGGAAGCGCCTGTCACCGCAGAGGAGTTTTGCCATGACAAACGCGATTAACAAATGTAGCGCAGAAGAAACCGCCGCCTGTTGCTGTGTGGATGTAGGAACCGTAATGGATAATACCGACTGCACGGCGTCTTACAGCCACGTATTTACCAGTCGTAGCGATGCGGAGCAGACGCAGAAGCAATTAACGGAAAAAGCCCGTTCAGTTGAATCTGAACCTTGCGTGATTGATACCCGCCTGTCTGAGGTGGATGCAGGGGTCAAACTGGATATGGATTTCACCTTCAGTTGCCAGGCCGAAACCCTGATTTTCCAGTTGGGTCTGCGTTAATCCTCCGCTGTGCCAGTACAGCCCTGAGCCAATAAACAGCTCTGAGCCAATAAACAGCCTGAGCTAACTGAGCGAATAAACGGCCCTGAGCGGACCGGGAATCACCTCGGTGCACTCTGCCTCGTTTTGTGTCTGACACTCAACGGGGCGGTATTTTCTCGTGATCACCCCGTCATTATTCCTGTCATTCTTGCCATTTCCGTTTCTGCGTTTTGACTACCTTGTACCATGTGATTTTCGTCTGGTTATGCCCTGTCGTATCGCGATATCTACTGCCGGCGTACCGGGAAGCGTGGCGGGGTTCGCTGTTTGGTATCGGCTTGTTTGCATAATGTAATCTTCAGGTTAACAATGAGTTCAAACCTCCTCGACCTCTGAAAAGGGATGAACCTCATGGTTATGCGCGAAGTCACGCCGTTGCTCACCCGACGCGGCGATCGGATTGCGATTGTCAGTGGATTGAGAACCCCGTTCGCCCGGCAGGCGACGGTATATCATGGCGTTCCGGCGCTGGAGCTGGGGAAGCTGGTGGTGAATGAGTTACTGCTGCGTAGCGGTGTTGAACCAGAGCAGGTGGATCAACTGGTCTTCGGACAGGTGATTCAGATGCCTGAAGCCCCCAATATTGCGCGTGAAATTGTGCTAGGTAGCGGCATGAGTGTGCACACCGATGCTTACAGTGTTTCCCGCGCCTGTGCGACCAGTTTTCAGGCGGTGGCTAACGTGGCGGAAAGTATTCTGGCTGGCACTATCGATATCGGTGTTGCCGGTGGCGCAGACTCGGCGTCTGTGCTGCCGATTGGTGTTAGCAAGGCGCTGGCGCACACGCTGGTTTCTCTGTCGCGGGCCAAAACACTCAGCCAGCGGCTGGCGTTGCTGGCCCGACTGCGCCCCCGGGATTTACTGCCGGTAGCGCCTGCTGTTGCGGAGTATTCCACTGGGCTGCGGATGGGGGATACCGCTGAGCAGATGGCGAAGGCTTACCGTATCAGCCGCGACGCGCAGGATGCGTTCGCCCACCGCTCCCACCAGCGGGCGGCTCAGGCCTGGGCTGATGGCGTGTTACGCGATGAAGTGATGACGGCCTGGGTGCCGCCGTATAAGCAGGCCATCAGCGAAGACAACACCATTCGTCGTGACAGCGCGCCAGAACAGTATTCCCGCCTTAACCCCGCCTTTGACCGTCGCTACGGTAGTGTGACCGCGGCTAACAGTTCGCCGTTGACTGATGGCGCTGCGGCGGTGTTGCTGATGAGCGAATCCCGGGCCAGCGAACTGCGCTTGACCCCGCTCGGTTACCTGCTCAGTTATGCCTTTAGCGCGATCCCGGTACAGCAAGACATGCTGGCCGGGCCTGCGTATGCCACACCACTGGCTCTTGACCGAGCGGGCATCCGGCTTGATGACCTGACGCTGATTGACATGCATGAAGCCTTTGCCGCTCAAACGCTGGCCAACCTTCACCTGTTCGCCAGTGCTGAATTCGCCCGTGACAAACTGGGCCGTAGTGCACCGTTAGGTGAGGTGGATGAGGCGCGTTTTAATGTCCGGGGCGGTTCGATTGCTTATGGGCATCCGTTTGCGGCAACCGGCGCACGGATGATCACCCAAACGTTGCATGAATTGCGTCGACGGGGCGGTGGGTTGGGCTTGGTGACCGCCTGTGCGGCGGGTGGTCTGGGAGCAGCGATGGTGGTGGAGGTGGCGCAATGACGGAGCAGTTACGGACGGATCAAACGGATGAGCGCGGCACCCAAGCCGCTTTTCAACTGACATTTCGCCCTGACCATATCGGGGTGATTACCGTGGATGTCCCCGGTGAAAAAGTGAATACCTTGAAAGCGGAATTTGCTGAGCAGATGCAAGCCGTGTTGTCACAAGCCCGGCAGTACAACGGCTTGCAGGGTCTCGTTATCCTGTCAGGAAAACCGGCGTCGTTTATCGCGGGAGCGGATATCGGCATGTTGGATGCCTGTGCCGATGTGGCCAGTGCGCAGAAGCTGGCCGAAACCGGCCAGCACACGCTGGATGCGATCGCCCATCTGCCGTTCCCGGTGGTGGCTGCTATTCATGGTACCTGTCTGGGTGGTGGTCTGGAACTGGCGCTGGCGTGCGACTATCGGCTCTGTACCGCCGATGACAGCACCCGCCTCGGATTACCGGAGGTGCAACTGGGGTTATTACCAGGGGCGGGGGGGACCCAACGTCTTCCTCGCCTGATAGGCGTGGATCGTGCGCTGGAGTTAATACTCACCGGGCGACAACTGCGCGCTGCGCAGGCACGGCGTATCGGGCTGGTTGATGAGGTGGTGGCCCCCGCCGTCTTGCTGGAGGCGGCGCTGGGTTTTATTCGCCGGGGTAAACGTCCGGTGACCTCACCCGGCTGGCGACACCGGTTACTGATGCTGCCGTATGTTCGTCGTTGGCTGTTTGAGCGGGTGCGGCGACAGACGCTGGCAAAAACGCAGGGCAACTATCCGGCGGCGACGCGCATCATTGAGGTGGTGCGCTGTGGTCTGGAGCAGGGGAGTCAGGCGGGGTATCAGGCCGAGGCCCGCGCTTTCGGGCAATTGGTGATGTCGCCGGAATCCGTGGCATTGCGGCGGTTGTTTTTTACCACCACGGCATTGAAAAAAGATTTTGGTGCGTCGGTGGATCCCGGTCCATTACGTCGTGTCGGCGTGTTGGGCGGTGGGTTAATGGGGGGCGGTATCGCCAGTGTGACGGCACTGAACGGCCAGTTACCGGTAAGGATTAAGGATATTCAAGAGCAGGGGATCACCCAGGCATTGCACAGTAGCTGGCAACGGCTAAACAAGCAGGTGGCCCGTCGGCGTATGACACCAGCAGAACAGCGGCGACAGATGAGCCTGCTCTCCGGTGGCACCGATTATCGAGGGTTTGAGCATGTTGATGTGGTGGTGGAAGCGGTATTTGAGGATATCGCGCTCAAACAGCAGATGGTTCGGGACATTGAGGCGGTCACGCCGCCCCATACCGTGTTTGCTACCAACACGTCATCGTTACCCATCCATCAGATTGCTGCGGGTGCCAGCCGTCCAGAGCAAGTGATCGGCCTGCACTACTTTAGCCCGGTGGATAAGATGCCGCTGGTTGAGGTTATCCCCCATGCCGGAACCGATAACTCGACGCTAGCCACCACGGTGGCGTTGGCGAGAAAGCAGGGCAAAACGGCGATTGTCGTGGCGGATAAAGCCGGGTTTTACGTCAATCGCATTCTGGCGCCTTACCTGAATGAAGCGGCCCGCTGCCTGCTGGAAGGGGAACCGGTAGAGTCGATTGACCGGGCGCTGGTCCGTTTTGGTTTTCCTGTCGGTCCGTTTACCCTGCTGGATGAAGTGGGGATTGATGTGGCGATGAAAATTGTACCCGTGCTGGTCGCCGAACTGGGGGAACGATTCTGCGCGCCTCCGGCACTGGAGGCGATAGCCAGAGATAACCGCAAAGGGCGTAAGAACGGGCGGGGTTTTTATCGCTACGATCTGTCTCGCTATGAGCGGTTGTGTAACCGGTGGCGTCGACAGCATAAAGTCTCTGATAGCCGTATCTATCGCTTGCTGGATGTTACGCCAACCGCGCATCTGGACCCGGCGTTGATGGCGCAGCGCTGCGTCATGATGATGCTCAATGAAGCGGTACGTTGTCTGGATGAAGGGGTGATTCGTCGCCCTGGTGAGGGGGACATCGGCGCAGTGATGGGCATTGGGTTCCCACCGTTCCTGGGGGGACCGTTTCATTATATGAATCAATTGGGTATCACGACAGTGGTCGGTACGCTGCGGTCATTACAAAAGCAGTACGGCGATCGGTTTGCCCCTGCTGAAGGGCTGCTCCGGCGGCAGTCTGAACAGACCGGTTTTATCGATGACACGACAGATTAATAACCTGTCTCGTTAGGGCTATTTTACTTGCCGTTTTGGCATAGGCACCACAGGGTAAAGGCAGAGTCAGCTGCACTTTGCGTTATCTTGTTTATTCTTCCCCCGACAGGGTGAATAAAGACGGTAATGTATTAGAAACAGGTTATTTGAATGATTCAACCCGATCTTGTTTAAAAAATATCATTATTTTATGACGGGAAAAGGCCTTCGCTGAATTTAATTTTTGGTTAAGGCCTTTAATTAATAACCACATTAAATACAAAGACGATTTTTTTGAGGGTGTCTATTTTATCTTTTTGAAAAATAGCGGTTTTAATTGGTTGCTTTATAGTCTTCCTTTACCCGGAATAACGATTCCCTGAGTGCTGGGCATAATACCGCGCTGAACTATTTAAATATGTTGTATTCGTTGCCAGTGTTGTCTGTGTTTACTATGAGTGAGGCAGCGTCTTTTTTCCAGTATTTCCCATGTTAATAAGATGAAAAAGTGTAAAAGTGTCATAAAAATAAAACCGGTGTCGGTTTGTTCTGTATTATCAGGATTGATAATTTTTTTATCTGAATAAAAATTATATTGCAGTTTAAAATGTTGCTAACTGAGGGGGAATTGATGGCGGGTAGCATATTATGATGCGGTCATACTGATTTCCCCCTGATAAAAGCAAGGTTAATTGCCTGAAAATACGGGATGTTGGCGGTGCCGACGCGAGCGTAATGGGAGGGTGGGATGACAATGGCGGTGCTTCACACCGGGGGTTGGTTGCGATTCCCTGACAATTGGGGTAAAAAAATGCGCTTTGCGTCGGTCAAAACACCATCAGCAAGACGATGGTGGTATCCGACACCAGGCTGTGACTTGTCGCAAAACGGCGTTATGCCGATTCAGTTAATCTACAGCTATCCCCAGGGATTTATTGCCCTTTTTCATCAATATAGCGGTGTAATATGCAAGTTTTGATCATGCGTCATGGTGATGCCGTACCTGACGCCGCCAGTGATGCACTCCGGCCGTTAAGCCGCCGGGGAGATGAAGAATCTCGTCAGATGGCAGCCTGGCTTAACGATCAGGCGATTGATATTGAGCGGGTACTGGTGAGTCCCTATGTGCGGGCTCAACAGACGTTACAGGTCGTAGCCGATGTCATGCCATTACCGGAAGAAAGCGAATGCCTGCCGGAATTGACGCCGGGCGGTAATGCCGAATTAGTGTGTGACTACCTGCTGGCGCAGGCGAAAGAAGGTACCAGCGCCGTGCTGGTGGTCTCTCATCTGCCGCTGGTGGGGTATCTGGTCGCTGGGTTGTGCCCGGCTGAGAATGCGCCCATGTTTGCCACCTCGGCCATTGCCTGCGTCGAACTGGATGACGTATCCGGAACCGGCGTTTATCACTGGCAGGTTTCCCCCTCTCAGTTAGCGGCTAAAGCAGCCAAAGCAGCCAAATTCTGAATCGTCGATGCCCCGGGCAGTGAGCCCCTCGGGGTGGCGATGGGCTGTGGCTGACAAGATGCGCCGACGATCAGTGGTTATTCGTCGTCAGTGCTTTCTTGTGCCACCAGTACCAGCAAGGCGGCATCACCGCCGAATTCTTTCGGTGCCTGATGGAATGCCAGCACATCCGGGTGTTGCGCCAGCCACAGCGGTGTTTGTTGTTTGAGAATGTGTTTACCATGGCCGTGCATCACGCAGGCACAGTAAACATGTTCGCGCTGACAGGCAGCCAGCAACGCCCCGAGTTCCTGCTTGGCTTCCAGTTGCGTCAGCCCGTGCAAATCCAGAAACAGCTCTGGTGAGTAATCTCCCCGGCGTAATTTTTTCAACTCATAATGGCTGGCACCGGGACGGATATAACGTGTCGGCCCGTCGTTTTCCAGTTGCGGTTGAAACTCATCCGAAAAATAGAAGCTGGCGTCCACCTGCTCCTGAATCATTCGCCGGGGCGGCAGTACGCCGGGTTTATGACGAACCGGACGGTGGACATAAGTATCCTGACGCAACCGGGTGGCACCCGCTACCGACGTGCGGAAAAGCGCCTGTTCCTCGTCATCAAGCATGAATTTTTTTTTCATTAGTGCGTTGCTCTGTCTCGTCGCCGTTCTGTTTCAGAATAAAAATACGGTATCGGTATAGAAATACGGTATCGATGTAGTCTACCTGTTCCGTGTCGGTGGCTAAACAAAACCTTATCATTTCGTGTCTATTCCTCCGGTGGTTTCCCCGGCCCACGCTGTCTGGCGGTGATATCTGCTGATTTGTCGCCGTCTTCATGGCAAACTATTGCGTTTATAGAAAGCAGTACGGTTATAGAAACCAGTACGGTGACAGACACACGCGATCACAAAAACCAGCGATCGCAGCAACAGTTGTTTGCGGAGAACACACTTGGACAAAATTTTCGTCGATGAGGCGGTCAACGATTTGCATACCATTCAGGATATGCTGCGCTGGGCGGTGAGCCGGTTTAATGCCGCCAACGTCTACTATGGCCACGGTACCGATAATCCTTGGGATGAAGCGTTACAGTTGGTGCTGCCTACGTTGTTTCTACCGGTTGATATTCCAGAAGACATGTACCACGCCCGGCTGACCTCCAGCGAGCGTCATCGTATCGTTGAGCGAGTGATTCGTCGTGTTAACGAACGTATTCCAGTGGCATATCTGACGAATAAAGCTTGGTTCTGCGGACTGGAGTTTTACGTTGATGAGCGCGTGTTGGTACCCCGTTCACCGATTGGCGAGCTGATTAACCAGCGCTTTGCCTCGTTGCTGCCGAATGCCCCGCGTCATATTCTCGATTTGTGTACCGGTAGCGGGTGTATTGCCATCGCCTGTGCGCAGGCTTTCCCTGAAGCGGAAGTGGACGCGGTGGATATTTCCGCCGATGCACTGGCCGTCACCGAGCAGAATATTCAGCAGCACGGTATGGAATATAACGTGACGCCGATTCGCTCTGATCTGTTCCGCGAGCTGCCTGCGATTCAGTACGACCTGATTGTGACCAATCCGCCGTATGTCGATGAAGAAGACATGGCCGACCTGCCGCAGGAATACCGCTTCGAGCCGGAACTGGGGCTGGCGGCAGGCAGTGACGGTCTGGCACTGGTGCGTCGGATTATGGCGTGCGCGCCGGACTACCTGGCTGAGGACGGGGTGCTGATTTGCGAAGTCGGCAATAGCATGGTGCATCTGATGGATCAATACCCTGACATTCCGTTCACCTGGCTGGAGTTCGACAATGGCGGCGACGGTGTGTTCATGTTGACCCGCTCTCAATTGCTGGATTGTCAGGCGCATTTCA
Organism: Dickeya ananatis; assembly: GCF_019464615.1. Lineage (NCBI taxonomy): Bacteria > Pseudomonadati > Pseudomonadota > Gammaproteobacteria > Enterobacterales > Pectobacteriaceae > Dickeya > Dickeya ananatis. The sequence goes on from NZ_CP040816.1 coordinate 1,046,657, forward strand.
GCGCTTACCGGGATTAATTATTCTGCAGGATGGTGGGCGGTGTGTTCCCGTCTGCCGTGCTGATGTTTTTTCAATGCTAAGGAGCCGTGATGGCAGGAAACAGTATTGGTCAGTTTTTCCGTGTCACCACCTTTGGTGAATCCCACGGTATTGCGTTGGGGTGTGTGGTGGACGGTGTTCCGCCGGGTATTCCGTTAACTGAGGCCGATTTGCAGCACGACCTGGACCGTCGTCGCCCGGGGACGTCCCGTTATACCACCCAACGCCGTGAGCCGGATCAGGTTCGCATTCTGTCTGGGGTGTTTGAAGGGGTGACGACGGGTACCAGTATCGGGTTGCTGATTGAAAATACCGACCAGCGTTCACAGGATTATAGCGCCATCAAGGACCTATTCCGTCCGGGTCATGCCGATTACACCTACGAGCAGAAATACGGTATCCGCGATTACCGTGGCGGTGGCCGTTCTTCTGCTCGTGAAACGGCGATGCGTGTGGCTGCCGGTGCGATAGCCAAGAAATACCTGCAACAGCAGTATGGTGTGGCGATCCGCGGTTATCTGGCGCAGATGGGCGATGTGGTGTGCGAACTGAAAGACTGGGAACAGGTAGATCAGAACCCGTTTTTCTGTCCGGACCCGGATAAGCTGGAGGCGCTGGATGAACTGATGCGTGCACTGAAAAAAGACGGTGATTCTATCGGTGCGAAGGTGACAGTGGTGGCAGAATCCGTCCCGCCGGGACTGGGTGAGCCGGTATTTGATCGTCTTGACGCCGACCTGGCCCATGCGCTGATGAGCATCAATGCGGTTAAAGGCGTAGAGATTGGCGATGGCTTTGCCGTGGTTAATCGTCGCGGCAGTGAAAATCGTGATGAAATCACCCCAGATGGTTTTCAGAGCAACCATGCTGGCGGCATTCTGGGCGGTATCAGTAGCGGCCAAACCATTTCCGCCCATCTGGCGTTGAAACCAACATCCAGTATTACCGTGCCGGGCCGCACCATTACCCGCGACGGTGAAGCCACGGAAATGATCACCCGTGGTCGACACGACCCTTGCGTGGGTATCCGTGCGGTACCGATTGCCGAAGCGATGATGGCGATCGTGTTGATGGATCACCTGTTGCGCCAACGGGCGCAGTGTGCCGATGTGATCTGTCAGGTACCGCGCTGGTAAGGCGGTAATACAGCGTCTTCGCAGGGCATAACGAACGACATCAACAAATCGAATGACAACAATAGATCGAATGACAACAATAGAATGAAAACAAACTGGATTGGGATGGCTGCGCTGCTGTTTTGCAGCGCCGTGCTGGCGAAAACACCGTGGCAGGAAATAACGCATCCGGTGGCAGGCCAGCCTCAGGCCATCGGCGCGTTTGCCAATGGCTGCATCGTTGGGGCACAGCCGCTGGCGTTGCAGTCGCCTGATTATCAGGTGATGCGTGTTGATCAACGGCGCTATTTTGGTCACCCGGACCTGCTGGCGTTCATCCATCGCCTTAGCGCCACGGTCCATCGCACCACCGGTGGTACGGTGTTGATCGGCGATATGGGGATGCCAGCTGGCGGGCGTTTTAGCAGCGGCCATGCCAGTCATCAGTCAGGTCTGGATGTGGATATCTGGTTACAGTTGCCCCGCCAGCGCTGGAGCCAGCAACAACTGTTGCAGCCACAACCGCTGGACCTGGTCCTGGCGGATGGTAAAAACGTCAACCCGCGCGTCTGGTCGCCAGATGTACTGAAACTGGTGAAAACAGCGGCGCAGGATAACGACGTGACGCGCATCTTTGTGAATCCGGCCATCAAAAAGCAACTGTGTCTGGAAGCGGGTAGCGATCGCAACTGGTTGCACAAGGTGCGACCGTGGTTTGCCCATCGTGCCCATATGCATGTGCGCCTGCGTTGTCCGCCGGAAAGCCTGGAGTGTCAGGAGCAGGACGCACCGCCAGCGGGCGATGGGTGCGGTGCCGAACTGAACAGTTGGTTCCAGCCGCGTCAACCGGGTACACAAGCGCCGGTGAAAACAACGCCGCCGCCGTTACCGCCATCCTGTCAGGCATTACTTGATCGTCATTTGATTGCGGACTAATTCATGGAATGGTTTGTTGTCGGGCCAGATATTCTGGCCTTGTTGTTTTTGGCTAGCGTGATTGCCGGCTTTGTCGATTCAATCGCTGGTGGCGGCGGGTTGTTGTCTATTCCGGTGTTGCTGGCGGCGGGGCTATCCCCGGCACAGGTACTGGCGACCAATAAATTACAGGCGGTGGGGGGATCGTTTTCCGCCAGCTTGTATTTCATGCGCCGCAAAGCAGTAGATATGAAAATACTCAGGCTGACTGTGCCGCTGACGTTTCTGGGTGCGGTATTCGGTGCCTGGCTTATCCAGCAGATTCATGCTGACTTTCTGCGTAAATTGCTGCCGGTGCTGGTGATTGGGATTGGCCTCTATTTTTTGCTGATGCCAAAAGTCGGGGACGACGATCGGCATGCCCGTCTGTCGTTGCTGCCGTTCTCTCTGTTAGGCGGGGCTTGCGTCGGGTTTTACGACGGTTTTTTCGGGCCGGGGGCCGGGTCGTTTTACGCACTGGCGTATGTCACCCTGCTGGGGTTCAATCTGGCCAAAGCCACCGCACACGCCAAAGTACTCAACTTCACCTCCAATTTTGGCAGCCTGCTGTTTTTCATGTTGGGCGGTCAGGTTGTCTGGGGTGTGGGTCTGGTGATGCTGGTGGGGCAAATTATCGGTGCCCGGCTGGGTGCCAGAATGGTGCTCACCAAAGGGCAAAAACTGATTCGCCCGATGTTGGTTATCATGTCCGCCCTGATGAGCATTAAATTGATTCACGACAACCACGGCAGCGAGATTGCTCGCTGGCTGGGACAGCTATTTTGATGACGATGTTGACTGACACTGAAAGTACTCACCATTACCAACAGTTGATCACTATTTTCAACCGGTGTTTTAGTGAGCAATACAATACCCGTCTGGTGAAAGGCGATGACGAGCCTATCTACCTGCCAGCCGACGAACAGGCACCGTATCACCGCATTGTGTTTGCGCATGGGTTTTATGCCAGTGCGATGCACGAAATTTCGCACTGGTGTATTGCCGGTGAAGAACGGCGCAAATTGGTGGATTTTGGTTACTGGTACTGCCCGGATGGGCGTGATGCCGAGACTCAGAGCCAGTTTGAAGTGGTGGAAATCAAACCTCAGGCGCTGGAATGGATGTTTTGCGTCGCGGCCGGGTTCCCGTTTAATGTCAGTTGCGACAACCTCAGTGGCGATGTCGATCCGGACCGTATCGCCTTTCAGCGCCGGGTGCACGCACAAGTAATGGTTTATCTGCAACAGGGTGTACCCAGTCGGCCTGCGCGTTTTATCGAAGCGTTGCAGGACTATTACCACACCGCGCCGCAAACGGCGGCGGACTTTCCTTATCCAGCCGATCTGTGATGTTCGGCAACGACTCCAATAACTAAGGACTATGAATGATCGCAGAATTTGAGGCGCGCATCCTGACGCTGATTGACAATCTGGTGGAGCACGGCAGTGATGATGAGCTGTTTGCCAGCGGTTACCTGCGTGGTCACCTGACGCTGGCGGTGGCGCAAGTCGAAGCGCATGACGAACAGACCGCACAGGCGCTGCATGCACGGGTTCAGGAAAGTCTGGACCAGGCGATTAAAAACGGTGAGTTGTCGCCGCCTGATCAGGCCCTGGTCGCCCAGGTGTGGGAAGCGCTTTACCAGCAGGCGCAACTGTCTTAATACCGCTCAGGCCGACATGGGCGATGCCTGTTTCGGCCTGCCAGCGCGTTTTTGCGCAGGGTCGATTAGCCGTGCTTTTGCCTTAACCGAAACAACAACGCCTGCCGGGCATGGGCGACGCGTGGCTGACGCAGCGCACTCGGTTGCCAGAGTAAATAGTAACTTCGGCTGGCCCGCGCCACCGGCGCGGGAATTTCAGCCAGTTCTCCTCGCTCGATATACGGTGTGCAGAGATAAGCCGGGAGCGCGCTCCAGCCAAACCCCTGGCACAATAAACTGCACAGTGCCCGTAAATCCTGCCCGACCATGGCCGGAAGAATGGCGGGTGCCTGTACCCGATTAGCGGCAAACCAGTTATCGATAAGCGGTAGTGTCAGGCTGTAGGCCAGCAACGGTTCGGTTTGCATGGCTGCCAGCGTATCAGGTGTATTCAGCAGACGTTTGACCACCTGCGGTGCGGCGACCGCCATGATTTCATCGGTCAGCATCAGTTCGCTTTTTAAACGCCCGTCATTCGCCGGGGCAGCCGAGATCCCCAGGTCGCAATACCCTTCGATAAGACTTTGGGTAATCACGTCATAATCCCCGGTTTGCATGCGGATGCGGACTCCCACCTCCAGCAGTGGCAACAGCTGTTTAGCCACGACTTCGGCCAGAAAATCCGCATGACCAATAATTTGTAGCGCCCCGGCCAGTTCCAGCGAACGCGCCTTTGCCGACGCCAGTGCGTTTTCCGTCTCATCCAGCCTGTCACCAATATCCGCCGCCAGTTCATCGGCAACCGAGGTCGGGACGACCCCACGCGTTTGGCGCGCAAACAACGGATGCCCAAGCGATGCTTCCAGACCGGCGATGTGCTGCGATACCGCAGGCTGCGTCAGGTTCAGCGTGCGGGCGGCACTACTGATGGAACGCTGTCGGTACACCTCAATAAAGGTTCTTAGCCGAACGAGAGACATAGCCTACCCATAAATTTTTTTATACCTATACCTAAATATGCTAGTTGGTCACAGTGTATTAACATCAGTAAAGTGCGATCTATCAAAGCATAACTGTCTTTTGTCAGAAAATCGCCTTGCAAGAAGCAAAGAAAATTTATACCAGCAGGCCAGAAAAGACGGCATCCCCTTTTTAAGGAGCGACTACGGTGTCATTAGTACAAACAAGCAACGATTTAAAAGCGATACTGCAGACTATGAAGAATGCCCACCTCGCCAATGGGCCTGCCGATGCGGCGCTGCGTCGTGACCGGTTGGTACGCAGCGCCCAGCTGATTCGGGAGAATTATGCCTTGCTCAGCAAGGCGATGAGTGCGGATTTTGGTCATCGCAGCCGCTATCAGTCGCTGGTGGCGGATATGGTGACAACCGTAAAAACGCTGGAGCATTCCGCAGAGCACGTTGAGCAGTGGATGCAGCCGGAGTGTGTCGACAGCCCGATGCCGGGAATGCAAAGTTGGATACAGCGCCAGCCGCTGGGCGTGGTTGGGGTGATCAGCCCGTGGAATTTTCCCATCAATCTGGCGTTTGCTCCGTTGGCTGGTGTCTTTGCCGCCGGTAACACCGCCATGCTCAAACCTTCCGAGCTGACACCGGCCACATCCGAGCTGCTGGCTGAGCTTATCGCACGCTACTTTGACCCACTGGAGCTGGAAGTGGTGCTGGGGGATGCCACCATCGGCGCGGCGTTCAGCAGCCTGCCGTTTGATCACCTGGTCTTTACCGGCAGTTCTGCTGTTGGGCGTCATGTCATGCGTGCTGCCGCAGAAAATCTGGTGCCAGTGACGCTGGAGCTGGGGGGCAAATCACCGGTGGTTATCGACCATGACGCCGATATCAGCCTGGCCGCGCAGCGTACCCTGACGGTGAAAACTTTCAATGCCGGGCAGATTTGCCTGTCTCCGGATTATGTTCTGCTGCAGGACGCGCAGATTGACGCCTTCGTTTCTGCCAGCAAAGCGTTTATGACGCAGGCATTTCCGACGCTTCAAAACAACCCGGACTATACGGCCATCATCTCGCCGCAGCACTATGAGCGCCTGATCGCGCTGTTAGCTGATGCGGCAAGCAAAGGAGCGACACTGGTGAGCCTCGCGCCATTGGGTGAACCGGACACGGATGCCGCGTCGCGCAAAATTGCGCCACATCTGGTACTGAATGCCACCGATGATATGCACATTATGCAGGAAGAAATTTTCGGGCCGCTGTTGCCGATACGCACCTGTGCGTCACAGGAGGAGGCGATAGCGTATATCAATGGCCATCCTCGTCCGTTAGCGGCGTATTACTTTGGTCAGCAGGCTGAGCGGCAAACCACATTCGCAGAACGTACCACGTCTGGTGCGCTGGTGATTAATGACGTCATGACGCATGCCAGTATCGATGCGCTGCCGTTTGGTGGAGTAGGGGCTTCCGGTATGGGGGCGTACCACGGTATTCACGGTTTTCGCCGTTTTAGCCACGACAAACCGATAGTGGTCCAGAATGAAGAGGGGACATCCAGTTTGCGCCTGCGAGCTCCCTACAGCGATAAATTGTCTCAGCTTGAAGCGTTTCTGAAGGGCTAACTCTGAACGGTTCATGCATTTGAACGATCAATGGTTTTTAACGAACACTGTTTTTAACGAGCAATGTTTTTTAACGGTTAACGTAAAAGCACCCGGTAAATGAAGGGTGATGTGAGGAGAATAACAATGAAAGTATTGATGGTATTAACATCCCACGATCAACTGGGAAATACGGGTAAAAAAACCGGTTTCTGGCTCGAAGAGTTTGCCGCACCTTACTATGTGTTTAAAGACGCGGGTGCCGAGATTGTACTGGCGTCGCCGGCAGGTGGGCAGCCACCACTGGATCCGAAAAGCGATTTGCCAGACTTTCAAACTGAGCTGACCCATCGCTTCAAAGCTGACCCCGCCGCTCAGCAGGCACTGGCATCGACGGTAACACTCGACAGCGTCCGCATGGAGGATTTCGACACGGTATTTTATCCGGGTGGGCATGGCCCGTTGTGGGATCTGGCCGAGTCAGCCACCTCGATTGCGCTTATCGAAGCGTTCGAACGGGCGGGGAAACCTATTGGCTTCGTGTGTCATGCGCCCGGCGTATTGCGTCATGTCAAAGCCGCTAATGGTGAACCGCTGATCAAAGGCCGTCGGGTAACCGGGTTTACCAATTCGGAAGAAGCCGCGGTGGAATTAACCGATGTGGTTCCGTTTTTGATTGAAGACGAGTTTCAAAAACTGGGCGGCGAATATAGCAAAGGTCCTGACTGGCACCCCTATCTGGTGGAAGATGGTAAGCTGGTAACCGGTCAGAACCCGGCCAGCTCGGAAGCGGTCGCCCACGCATTGTTAAAGCAACTGGCTTAATTGGCTAAACGTAATCGGCTAAAAAGGAAATCGGCAGCATGGTCATAAAGCTACATCATCTGAATGAATCGCGCTCTACGCGTATCCTCTGGTTGCTTGAAGAGGCACAGCTTCCTTATGAGCTGATCCGCTATCAGCGCAATCCGCAGACACAACTGGCACCGGAAGAACTGAAGGCTATTCACCCGCTGGGTAAATCACCGGTGGTTGAGATTGATGGCAAGGTGATTGCCGAGTCAGGGGCGATTGTTGAGTACATCATTCGTCGATACGCGCCACACCTGGCACCTGACGAACAGGACGAGAGCTATGTCGAGTATCTGCAATGGATCCATTTTGCAGAAAGCTCCGCCATGCTGCCGGTGTTACTGAAAGTATTTAACCAGTTTGAGAAGAAAAGCGGTCAGACACTGCATTTTCTGGATGACTATGCTGACATGGAATTCAGAAAGGTATTTTCTTATCTGGACGATTACCTTGCTTCACGCGAGTTCATTGTCGGGCAGCGCCTGACCGGGGCCGATTTTATGCTGGGGTTCGTGGTGCAGTTGGTCACAGAGCGGTTTAATTTGGGACAGCAGTATCCTCATCTTGCCCGTTATGTGACACGTCTTGCTGACACACCAAGCTGGCAGCGGACAAAACACCTGGAGTCCACTCCGGCATAAAGGGCCATCGCTGGGGGGCTGTCAGGGTCTCCCTTCGATCATGCGCTCAGAGAAAAAGATCTCTCCCTTGTAAAACCGTCGGCCTGATGGTACGGATGGCTGACGGTTCTTCGTGGTGATGGTGCTTATCAATGGCGTCCTGCACCATCTAGCAAAAGCGTTCCACCTCAGACAGTGTTCGGATATTGATGAGCAGGTTTTCAAACAGCCGTAATGCAATACCAATACTGTTGATGTTGTAATAGAGCGCGGCATCATGCTGCTGTAAATAATGTTCAAATGCCGGTTTAGTGAGCATTTTGCTGATCGCAATCTGCCGTAAGCTCACGTGGCGACAATTGTTGAGATAACTCTCGAACGATCGGTAATCGCTGTTGAGCAACTGTGCCAGCAAGGCCGTGAGCTGTTCAAATTCATCAACCAGTAACGCATGGTTGTCCCTATTTTCCCTGTCGTGTTCGTCGCAGTGCATATTGTCTTTGTCGCAGTGCATAATGGTTGTTTTCCTTATTGTGGCCTAGAACCTATCCCAATAAGCAATTTTCTCGCCATCTTACATCTGATTGGTGCATTAACTTGCGCGCACTTAACCGTTATGCATGGCGTGTACATGCTGCACCGATTACACCGGATGGGAGAGGTTCTTAACCGGTTATCTACGGTGGATACCGGTGCATCGCACCAGAGCAGGCTCTGATGCGATGGATTTCAGGCGGGTGGAAACCCCGCGTTAATCAAAACATTGATAGCGGAAAGCATCGGTTATCAGAAACTTTCCCAACTCGTTTCCCCTGTGGTGGCGACACGCTTTTTGGTGGGTGACAGAAGGCGCGGCGCGGGTGCCGATGGTACTGATGGCGTGCCGGTGGCAGCCAGTGCCGCCGCCGCATGATGACCGACGGTAAACTGTCCCACCAGTTGGTTTAAGACCAGCGCTTGTTCCTGCAAGGATTGCGATGCCGCCGAGGCTTCCTCCACCAGCGAGGCGTTTTGTTGCGTGACATCATCCATCTGATTGACGGCCTGATGCACCTGGTCAATCCCTTTGCTTTGCTCTTCGGTGGCGGCGGAGATTTCACTCATCAGGTCGGTGACTTGCTGAATGGCCTCTTTCATGGACGACATTTTTTTGCCCACATCGCCTGCCTGCTCGGCACCGGTGAGAATCAGCGCGTTGGAGGTATCAATCAGATCCTTGATTTCACGCGCTGCGGTAGAGGAGCGTTGCGCCAGCGTACGTACTTCACCGGCAACGACCGCGAACCCACGCCCTTGCTCCCCGGCACGAGCGGCTTCCACGGCGGCGTTCAATGCCAGAATATTGGTTTGAAACGCGATGCCTTCAATCAGGGCGATAATGTCGGTGACTTTACTGCCGCTGGTACGGATCTTATCCATGGTGTCTAGCATGGTAGCAACTGCGTCGGCGCTGCTGACAGATATCTGGCTGGCATTACCTGCCAGCATGCTGGCCTGTTGCGTGTTTTCCGCATTCTGACGCACGGTTTCGCTGATTTCCGTCATGCTGGCGGCGGTTTCTTCGAGCGAGGCGGCCTGTTGCTCCGTACGGGAAGAGAGGTCTTCGTTACCGGCCGCGATTTGCGTTGCAGCGCTGCCAACCGATTGCGCAGAAACACTGACGGAAGCCAGCGTGCTGGCGACACGCTGCATCAGCGCATTAAACGCCCGTGCGGTGATGCCGATTTCATCTTTACGCTGGTCGTCCGCTTTGAGAGTCAAATCCAGCGTTGTGCTGGCCGTCTCCATCACCTGGCTCATGTTGCTGAGGCTTTTGCGAATGCTCAAAATCGTTTTGATCGCCAGGAGGCTGGTTAGCAACAGTGTCAACAGCGCGCCACTTAATAAGCTCACCCAGCTCTGGTTATAAATACGGGTATTTGTCTGGCGCAGGTCGTCGCCGATTTTGACATTCAAATCGAACTGTTTACGGTAGGTGCTGAGGATGTTGCGCAGGGCTTCACCGACTCCCCCATCGCCTTGCAGCATACCCAAAGAGAGATCTTTCTGATTGGATTTTGCTGCTGCCAAAAAGGCCGGTAACGCCGACTGCAATTTTTTGACATTGTCCATTGACGCAAGAGTCAGCGTTTTGTCTTCCTCACTGGAGATATCATTCTTCATATAGTAGTCATTGAGTGACTTGATATCCTCAATAGTTTGATTAATGCTTTGTTCTATACTGGGTAATTTACTGCTGTCTGGCGTGGTTTGATAACGGTAGAAAAAAAGCACCAGCGAGTTGCTTTTATCCACGGCGTTATTCAGGTCCTTAATACTGGCGACAGCATTATCCTGCACATAATCGGCGCGAGATTGAAAGCCAGATAACAATGACAGGGTAATCACAACCAGTGCGATAAGTGCCAGAGATAGCAGCGAAAACGTTAGTAACAGGCGTTGCGTAATATTCATAACCTCTCCATTTTATTCCTGTGATGCGTCAGATTGCAGGTGTACTGGCTTTATTATTCTGCCCCTTCACGGGCGTCGCCCTGTGGGGGTGTGGTACGCGGTGTTCAATCGTGTTGCTATAGACCGCGTCGCTTTTCTCGTCGCTTGATGGACGTTGTTTTCAGAAGGGCTACCGTGCCACTACGTCGTAAGGATCATCACGTGTCCCAGCGTGAAAGCGCAGTGGGGGAGCCGTGATGAAAATGCCAGAGTGGGTTCTGCAACCCGAACTTTTGGGATACAGCTCATGGTGTAAAGCGTGTGCTGAATCGTGGCGTGCCTGCGCCGAATAGGTCACCGACAACACGTGATTCATTAGCTATTATCGGCATTGAAACCAGTGTCTTGATAATTTTGATCGAAAAAACCATTCAATGTGAAATAATTGATATTATTTACATATCGATAAGGCGTTATTGATCGTCAAAATCATTCGTAATCCCTATCAACACCCTGCAGGGAAGAAAACGTTTGCGTAGCTAACTAGATGAAAAGAAAAATAAAACACCCGTGAGCATCAGTGTGTCATGCCGTATTAATGGTAGGAGATCTTATGAGTGACGGTTTGTGGTGGCGGCGTGTGAATTTCAACTGGGTATAGAGGCCATCGTGCTATATATCAGCGATGCTATATAACATCACTGATGCTACATATCAATGGGCTACCATCTTTGCACTGTCGCGCACGATAATCGGGCCGTGTTGTCCTTCGAAGTAACAGCGGCCCGCGTCTTGTGGTCGACTATTCTGCACTCGCGGGTATCGGGCTTTTGCCTTTGAGCAATTTTCTCACCCAAAAACGATTGGGGTGCAGCGCCGCCAGCGCATCGCTTGCCAGCGGTAGTGGTTCGCCAAACAATTGCGAGGCCAGGATCTCGGCCGCCAGTGGCGCAGAGCATAAGCCGCGTGACCCTAGCGCGCCAATCAGATAGAGATTCGGCCAGGATGGCGCTGTTTTCACTGCTGAGCCAGTAGCAAGCTGTCCCGACAGGTGCTGATATTCCGCCAACGTTTGGTGATAATCCGGTACCTGACCGAGCAGTGGCAGATGATCACGGATGGCGCAGCGCACGCCGCATCGAGCCTGTTGCCCGGAGATGTCTATCGACGTCGGCCAGTCGCAGCCGGGCAGGCAGTCAATCAGTCGCTGGCGGTTTTGCTGTTGATCGGTCTCACGGTAGTCGGTGCCGGTGTCGCCACGGTGATAACTGGCACCGATACAGTGTGTCTGGTGACGCGGGCTCACCGGCGTCAGGTAACCGTCATAGCACAGTACCTGGCGCAACGCAGACAGCGCCGGGGTGTCAGGAATGTGGCTGACCTGACCACGTACCGCATAAACGGGCAGGTGTTGCGTGTGTTCCCAGTCGTTTATCTGATGACCGTTTGCCAGTATTACCGTGGCATGTTGCACCTGCCGCCCGTCTGCCAGTGTCAATTGCCAGCTGTTGTCGGTGTGCGTGAGTGTCGTTACGCCGGTCGATAAATGCACCTGAAGGCCCTGCCGACACGCGAGCGCGCAGGCGGAGGCGGTCAGCTCGGATGGGCACAACCAGCCGCCTTGCGGGTAGGTGATACCGTGGGTGTGCAATGCGACACCCGCCTGCTCGGCCAGATGGTGGGCATCAACCAGTCGCACCAACGTATCGGGCCAGTTGCCCGCCAGAATCTGTGTTATCTTACGCGTGCTTTTTTCATCGTAGGCCAGTTGGCTGACGCCACACCAGTCATGTTCGAACGTCACGCCTTGTGCAGCGAGGTCGTCATAGCAGCGACGGGCGAAGCCAAACGCGGCGGCGAAGAACCCTGACAAGGCATCCTGCTTGTCGTTCAACAGCGGATAGAGTGCCCCCTGGCGATTGCCGGAGGCGCGTTGCCCCACCTGATCGTCGGCGCAATACAGCGTGACCTGTGCGCCTCGTCGCAGCAGGGCGAGCGCGGTGAGTACGGCGGCAATGCCGCCGCCGACGATAGCCACCTCCTGCGGGTTGGTGGCCGCCGGGCGGGCATACCAGGGCGTAGGGTGTAACGGTTCAGTACTGTGTGACACGGTGCCGCACAGCATTTCCCGCTTCTGCCCGAATCCTTTTATTTTACTGACCTGGAATCCGGCCTGTTGCAGACCCCGGCGAACAAAACCGGCGGCGGTGAAGGTAGCAAAGGTGCCCCCGGTTCGGCACAGACGAGCCATCGCGCTAAACAATGCATCGGTCCACATGTCCGGGTTTTTGGCCGGCGCAAAGCCATCCAAAAACCAGGCGTCGACACGGCGTGTCAGGCTGTGGTCCAGCGTTGGCAGCAGGGTGTTGACATCGCCGAACCACAAATCCAGCGTGATGCGCCCCTGCGCCAGAATCAGCCGATGGCAGCCGGGTAGCGCCAGAGGCCAGTGCTGGCGTAATTCCTCGGCGAAAGGTGCCAGCTCCGGCCAGCTGGCGTGCGCGGCGGCGAGGTCTGACTGGCGTAGCGGAAATTTCTCAAAACTGATGAAGTGCAGGCGCTGCAATGCGGCATCCGGTTGTTGCTGGCGAAATTGCATGAATGCCTGCCACAAGGTCAGGAAATTTAACCCCGTGCCGAAACCTGTTTCCGCTACGGTACAGACCGGGCCTGCATGATGAAGGAAACGTTGCGGAAAGCCATTGCCCTGTAAAAAGACATAGCGGGTTTCCGCCAGACCATCCTGGTTGGAGAAATAGACGTCATCAAATTGTTGCGATACAGGTGTACCCTGAGCGTTCCAGTTAAGGTCCGCATGCTGGATGGAAGGGCTTGTCACGGCAACTAACTCATTATTCAGGCGATGGCGCGATTCTAGCGAGTGGTTTATTAAGTCGCAAATTTGAGAAAAGTTAGTCTGATCGGACTTGTTCAGCTTACAACTGTACGCTAAAGTGCGGAGCTAAATCCAAACTCTACAAGCGGAAGAGGTATTGAATGAAACGTGCGGTGATTACGGGTCTGGGGATCCTGTCCAGTATCGGTAATAACAAAGAAGAAGTGCTGGCATCCCTGCGTGAAGGCCGTTCTGGCATCACATTCTCTCAAGAGCTGAAAGATTCCGGCATGCGCAGTCACGTCTGGGGTAATGTCAAGTTAGATACAGCAGGCCTGATTGAGCGTAAGATCGTGCGTTTCATGAGCGATGCTTCCATTTACGCTTATCTGAGCATGGAAGAAGCCATCAAGGATTCTGGCCTGTCGGAAGAGCAATATCAGCACAATCCGCGTGTTGGTTTGATCGCCGGTTCCGGCGGTTCTGCGCGTTCTCAGGTGTTTGGCGCTGATGCTATGCGCAGCCCGCGTGCTCTGAAAGCTGTTGGCCCTTACGTCGTGACCAAGGCGATGGGCTCTGCAGTTTCCGCCTGTCTGGCCACGCCGTTCAAAATTCAGGGCGTGAACTACTCCATCAGTTCTGCTTGTGCGACCTCCGCACATTGTATCGGCAACGCCGTTGAGCAGATTCAGATGGGCAAACAGGATATCGTGTTTGCCGGTGGTGGCGAAGAGCTGTGCTGGGAACTGGCGTGCGAGTTTGACGCCATGGGCGCGTTGTCCACGAAGTACAACGAAACGCCGACTCGCTCCTCCCGTACTTATGACGCTGATCGCGATGGTTTCGTGATTGCTGGCGGCGGCGGTATGGTGGTAGTGGAAGAGTTAGAACACGCGCTGGCGCGTGGGGCTCACATCTACGCAGAAGTGGTTGGCTACGGCGCCACCTCCGACGGTGCCGACATGGTCGCACCGTCAGGCGAAGGCGCGGTACGCTGCATGAAGCTGGCGCTGCAGGATGTTGATACACCAGTGGATTACATCAATACCCATGGTACCTCAACGCCGGTGGGTGATGTAAAAGAACTGTGGGCTATCCGTCAGGTGTTCGGCGACAACGTGCCACCTATCTCTTCTACCAAAGCGATGACCGGCCACTCACTGGGTGCTGCTGGTGTTCAGGAAGCCATTTATTCACTGCTGATGCTGGAGCACGGTTTCATCGCGCCAAGCATTAACGTTGAAACACTCGACGAGCAGGCCGTGGGCATGAACGTGGTGACCGAGCCGACTGAGCGCGAGCTGACGACGGTGATGTCCAACGGCTTCGGCTTCGGCGGTACCAACGCCGTGTTGGTGATGCGTAAATACGCACAGTAAACGCCAGAACCTTGTCATTGAGTAAAAATACCGGGCTTGCCCGGTATTTTTTTGCCTGACGCTAGCTGACCGCCTATCCCGAACGCCTGCCTTTCTTTGGCTTTGCGAAGCGTTAGAGCAATACCCACATCAGCAACGCTACGACCACTACGGCGACTAACGCCAGACCGATAGGTTTATTGACCAGCGCCCGCCACTCCTGTGGCAACGCCATGATCAGCGGGTTGATAAACGGCTGCATCGGTGTGGTGGTGGCGTCTTGTATCTGTTGCAACCGCCGCCGGTACAGAAAGGCCACTACATCGCTAACCTGCGAAAGGGTAAGCGGCGTTTGCGGCGTGAGGTTGAGGGTATTACGGGTGAAATCCTGCAACAGTTGCTGCTCTTGTTGGTCGAGCGGTTGCTTTAGCGCCGCCTGTAACGTCTGCAACGTGGTCGGGGGGTGCTGCTGTAGCAGTGCGCTTTGTGTGTTAATGAACTGACTTAACACGTGAAAATTCTTCGCCGGTATCGGGTCGCCGATTTTTAACCCCTGCATGTCCATCAGCGTATGCCAGACTTTAGCGGGCGATTCACCGCTCAGCGCAACCAGTTTGGCAACCAACTGGTTGAGCTGGTTGTGTTCTGCGGGTAATAAGGCGCGGTCCAGCAAGGCGGCTGTTGAGGTATTGGCACCCAATCCGCCTGGTGCCACGCCAGCTTGTAACATCGCCGCCAGTTGCTGGGATGTTTGTGGCAAGGGGGAGGGGATCGTGGTCGCGGTAGGCGTTTGTGCCAACGGGAGTGTTTGCCCGTTAGCAGTTTGACCAAACGGCACCGTGGCGTTAGCGTCCGTAGACAACAGTGTGGCGGCCTGAGGCAACTGGCCGTTTTGCAGCAGCGTCACCACCAGTTTCAGTTGTGAAGGCGTCAGTGAACTTAACACGGTGTGACCAAATTGCTGGCGGATAAAGTCACTGGCTGCCTGACGGTTATTCCCCTGAGATAGCAGACTGGTCAATTGTTGCAGCAACTGGCGGGTATCCTGTGAACCTTGTACCGTGCTCAGCCGGTTTTGCAAACTCTGTTCGGCGGCCGGAAACTGGCTGGCGAGCAGTTCCGCATTATTTTTGTTACCCAATTCTGCTCGCACGGTTGCCCAGACTTCTGCTGGTCTGGCACCGCTCAGGGTGGAAATCTGCGTCACCAGCTTTTCCAGCGTGGTTCGTTGTGCCAGCGTCAACGGGAGGTCATCCGTCTGGGATGTCGCGGTTTTTGACAGCGTGGGGTCCAGCGTTTTTTCTCCCGGCAGGGAAACATTACCGGGATTACTGATCGGTTGCATGCTGCTCTCCTTACCGTAGACGCGTGACGGATTTCACCAGAGCCCGATGACGTTATCACCATGATCGGTGTCATCTGTGTGTTTATTGTCATCACAGCTGTTGTGATCATAACTATTGTCATCATAACAACGGTGCGGTATTCCCGATAGTCGTGGTGTATGAACCGGTTAATATTTCGTTAAGCAGGGCAAAAAGGCGAGAAAACGCAGAATGGGCGTGACGTCAGCGTTCCCCGTGGGCAACGCAGCACGCGGGGTGCAGAGCCCGCGTGCTGCGTTAGAGATTAGCGGTGGTGTTATGTGCGAGGGACGGACTGAAGCTGAGCACGGCGATGTCGCCAGCGTTTCAATACCGGCGGCACCACCAGAATCAGCACCGCCATCCCCAGTAACGTCTGGCTGATGTGCCCTTCCCACAGGATGGATAACCCGCCGTTGCTGATGGACAACGCACGGCGCAGGTTCTGCTCCAGCATTTCACCCAACACAAATCCGAGGATCAGCGGCGACATCGGGAAGTGCATTTTGCGTAGCAGGTAGCCGAATACCCCCAGCCCGACCATCAGTAACAGGTCAAAGGTGGTGCTATGTACGGCATAGACACCGACGGCGGAAATCGCGGCAATCGTCGGTACCAGAAACCACATCGGAATCGCCAGCATACGGGTAAACAGGCCAATCATCGGCAGGTTGAGCAGTAACAGCATCAGGTTACCGATCAGCATGGCGGCGATGAGACCCCAGACGATATCCGGCTGTTCGGTAAACATGGCCGGCCCCGGTGTAATATTGTATAGCGTCAGTGCGCCCATCATCACCGCGGTGGTACCAGAACCGGGAACACCCAGCGTCAGCATCGGGATAAACGAACCACAGGCGGAGGCGTTGTTAGCCGCTTCCGGTGCCGCCACGCCACGAATGTCACCTTTACCAAAACTGTCGCTGTTGCCGCTGATTTTCTTCTCCGTCATCCAGGCCATCGCACTGGCGATAGTGGCCCCCGCGCCGGGCAGGATACCGACAAAGAACCCCAGTAATGAGGAGCGTAATGTCGCCCCAACGCACTGCATGCCTTCCCGAACGTTAAACAGCATGCGTCCGGTCGCTTTGGTCAGCTTTTGTCCGCTACCGGTTTGTTCCAGCATCAACAGGATTTCGCTAACGGAAAACAGGCCAATGACCACCACCACAAACTGAATCCCGTCTGACAGGTGGACACTGTCGAAGGTGAAGCGGTAGACACCGGTGTTGGCGTCCACGCCGACTGTCGCCATCGACAAGCCGATCAGCGCGGCCAGAAACGATTTCAGCGGATTATGACTCATCATGCTGCCAAGGCAGGCGATGGCGAACACCATCAGCGCGAAGTATTCCGCCGGGCCGAATGCCAGTGACCAGTTAGCCAATAGCGGCGCAAACAAAATGATGCCGAGAATCGCGATACTGGAACCGACAAACGAACTGACAGCGGAAATCGACAGTGCCACCCCCGCTTTCCCTTGTTGCGCCATCGGGTAGCCGTCAAGGGCGGTCATGATTGCCCCGGCATCGCCTGGGACATTAAGTAGAATGGAAGAAATACGCCCGCCGTACTCGCAGCCGAGGTACACCGTCGCGAGCAGAATCAGCGCCGATTCCGCCGGCAGTTTCAACGCGAAAGCCAGCGGCATCAGAATCGCCACCCCGTTAATCGGGCCCAAACCGGGCAACAGCCCGACAACGGTACCGATAAAGCAGCCGATCAGCGCAATCATCAGGTTTTGCGGCGTCATCGCCACCGCAAAACCTTGCATCAGAAAAGACCAGATATCCATGAACCTGCCTCCCGGTTAGAGCCACGTGCCAGCTGGCAGCGTGACGTCGAGCAGTTTATCGAAGGCGTAAAACAGTGAGATGCCCATGACCGCGCCGGATAACGCCGCCATCCACCACACCGCGCCAAACAACATGCCGAGACCGCAACCCAGCAATGCGGTGGTCAGCGGAAAGCCCAGCGGTTCAAACAGCCAGGCGTACAGCGCCAGCATGATGACCAGCAGCAACAAGCGCTGACGAACCACAGCGGAAGGCCAGACAAGGGCGTCAGGTTTACGCAGCAGCATCAACACGGCACACATCGCCATCAATCCCAGAATCATGATGGGAAACGGGCGTGGGCCAACCGGTTCGTAGCTGTATTCGCTCTGGATTTCCCAGCCGATCACCAGGCCAATCAGGCACAGTAACAACCAGACCCCGGCAAACAGACGATCGCTCATCATGTGTTTCTCCTCTATTTAGCTAACCCAAACAGCTTCGCCTGCTCGCGGTAATCCGCGACCTGCTTTTTGATGTAGGTATCCAGCGCTTGTCCGGTCAGGTTGAACTCGAACAGACCACGCAGGTCGCGTTGCTTTTTAAATTCGTCGGTGGCGGCGATGTGCTTGAATGCCTGTTCCCACCACTGGTAGCTGGCCTCATTCACTTTGGGGCCGAGATAGAAGCCGCGAATGATTGGCCAGACTAAATCGTACCCTTGCTCTTTAGCTGTAGGGATGCTTGCCAGCGGCTCCGGCAGGCGCTGCTCGGAAAATACCGCCAGTACTCGAATCTTGCCGCCTTGCAGGTGGGGCACCATTTCGCTGATATCGCCGGAAACTGCCTGCACATGTCCGCCCAACATCGCGGTCAGCGGTTCACCGCCGCCTTCAAACGCCACATAGCGCATGTCGCGCGGACTGATGCCAGCATGGCGTGCCAGCATCGCAGTTTTCATCCAGTCCTGGCTGCCGATAGAAGCCCCGGCTCCGACCACCACCTGATTGGGGTTTTTCTGCATGGCACCGAGCAGGTCTTTCAGCGTCTGATAAGGGGAATCGGCCCGCACGGCGATCATGCCGTAATCGGTGCCGACCGCCGCCAGCCATTTCACATCATCGACGCCGTAGCGTCCGAATTTACCCTGCGCCAGGTTGAGCAGCGAACCGCCAGAAAAGGCGACCACGGTGCCGGGTTCGTCTGGCCGCTGCGCCACGATCGCGTTATACGCAACAGCACCGACACCCCCTGGCATGTAGGTGACGCGCATCGGACTGGTGAGCGTGCCGGTTTCTTGCAGCGATATCTGCAGCAATTTACAGGTCAAATCAAATCCACCGCCTGGCTTGGCAGGGGCGATGCACTCGGTACGTGTCGGTGCGGTTGTCGGGTTGGTCTCGGCGGTGGCAATCGAACCGCACAGCAGCAGGGAAAGGGCGAGGTATTTTTTCATTGTCATTCCTTCCTGTTTTTATTATTCCCGGAACGGGACTGTTGATGGATTGTTAATGAAGTAATCTTTCAGTTACCTTTCGGTTAGTGAAAATGTGTTCAGGATGTGATTACCGTCGCTTAAAAAAACGACTGGTCTTGAGGGAGAATGGTCACCAGCGGGTGATGAAAGGAGAAATCAATGTGGATAAAGGCTGACGGTGATGCGACTTTTACTGGTTGAGGATCATCCTGAGCTGGCGCACTGGCTGAAAAAAGCCCTGAGCGAGGCGGGATTCGCCGTGGATCTGGTCGGCGATGGTGTGGCGGCGGATCATCTGTTGCAGCAGGAAGCCTATACGCTGATGGTGCTGGATGTGTCATTGCCGCGGATGGATGGACTGGCGTTACTGGCGCGGTTGCGTAAACGCGGGCAGAACTTGCCGGTGCTGCTGTTGACGGCCCGTGCCAGTGTAGCGGATAGGGTCAAGGGGCTGAATCTGGGCGCGGATGATTATCTGACCAAGCCGTTTGAACTGCCTGAACTGGAAGCACGGTTGCGGGCATTGCTGCGGCGTAGTCAGGGGCAGATACAGGATGTGCAGCGTCTGGGTTCTCTGAGCTGGCACGATGAAGGCTACTTTCTGCTACAGGACAAACCGCTGGCGCTGACGCCGCGTGAGCAGGCGGTACTGCACACGTTGATGCAACGCCGGGGGCGACCAGTATCACGCCAGTATCTGTATGAACAGGTATTCACACTCGCCGATGAAGCCAGCACAGATAGCCTCGATCTGTACGTGCACCGTATCCGCAAAAAACTGGCGGGCAGCGATGTCATGATTGTCACGCTGCGTGGGTTGGGATACAGCCTGGAATGCCATCATGCTGAAAGTTAATTCGCTGCGTGGCCAGTTGATGCTCTACCTCGGTGTGCCGATGGCGCTGTTGTGGGCGTTGTCGGTGTGGAGCCACTACCACAGTGCCAAAGCGGCGGCGACGCAGGCCTATGATCGCACGCTGTTGGCGTCGGCACGTACCGTGGCTGAGCGATTGACGGTACGCAACGGTCAACTGGCGGTGGATGTGCCCTGGGTGGTGCTGGATAGCTTTGAGCGCAACATGAACGACCAACTGTATTATCAGGTCCTGACCCCTCAGGGTAATACGCTCTCTGGTTATGATGACCTGCCACCGTTGCCGCGCGGTATCCCGTTGTCCCGGCATTATCCGGCGCTGGCCCATTTCTATGATGCGCATTATCACGGCCGGGCTATCCGGGTGGCGGCGTTATGGCAACCGGTCAATGAGTCTGGCGTGGAAGGAATGGTGCTGATTCTGGTAGCGGAAACGCTGCGTTCTCGCGAGGCCTTTGCGCACCAGCAATGGCTGATTGCCTTGATTAGCCAAAGCGCATTGGTGTTGCTGGTACTGCTACTGGTGCTGCTGCTGTTTCGTAAATTGTTGCGGCCGTTGCGCCAGCTGTCTGGTGTGATGGCGCGCCGTGAGCCCGGTGATTTGACGCCGTTGCCCCCGTTATTACCCTGGTCTGAAATGCAGCCGTTGCTGGTGGCATTCAACCGGTATATGGCACGGCTTAGAGGCGTACTTCAACGGCAGGAGCGTTTTGGCGCTGATGCCGCGCATCAGCTCAGAACACCGTTGGCAGTGCTGAAAACGCAGGTGAGTGTGGCGCTCAATAGCCCTCAGCCTGCGCAGTGGCGTGACAGCCTGACCGGCATGAGCGCTACGCTGGACGATACCATCCAACTGACCGATCGTCTGTTGCAACTATCGCGTCTGAGAGCGCAAGACAGCAAAGAACACATCTGGCAAACCGTGGATTTGGCTGAACTGGTGCGGGATGCCTGCTTTTCCCGCCTGCCACAGGCGCGTAGCCGACAGATCGATCTGGGATACGAAGGCGATGAGCATTGCCTGATTCGTGGTGAACCGCTGCTGCTGGCGGAATTGTGCGCCAACTTGCTGGATAATGCGCTGAAATACACACCGCAAGGCGGCGTGGTGACGGCTCGGGTACAGGTGCAGCAACTGGAAATCGACGACAGCGGCCCGGGGATCCCGCCGCTGGAACGCGCGCAGGCGATGAGGCCATTCCACCGGCTGGATAACCATCATGGCTTACCGGGCGCAGGGCTGGGGTTGGCGCTGGTCAGGGATATCGCGCTCTGGCATCACGCTCGACTTCAACTGCTGGATTGCCCGTCACTGGGTGGACTGCGGGTACGCATCGTCTTTGGGGAGTCAGCTGCCTGATGCTGATATCTGATACCCCGTGATGAACCGATGCCGCTCGTCAGTGTTACCGGCAGTTGGTTTATGGCAGAATAACGCCCTTCGTTTTGTCGCGGCGACGCGGGTGTCGTCAGCGGTCTATCAGGAAAGCCAACGTGAAAATCCTTGTTGATGAAAATATGCCTTACGCTCAGACGCTATTCAGCCGCCTTGGCGAGGTAACGGCGGTACCGGGCCGGCCGATTCCGATGGAGGCTCTGAACGGGGCGGATGCCCTGATGGTGCGCTCGGTCACGAAAGTGAATGCCGACCTGCTGAGCGGCAAAGCGGTAAAGTTTGTCGGCACGGCGACAGCGGGCACCGACCATGTGGATGAAGTGTTTCTGCGTCAGCAGGGGATCGCGTTTTCCGCAGCCCCTGGCTGCAATGCGATTGCGGTAGTCGAGTATGTGTTTTCCGCGCTGTTAATGCTGGCAGAACGTGATGGCTTCGCGTTGACAGACCGTACCGTTGGGATCGTCGGGGTAGGGAACGTGGGGTCTCGCCTCAATGACCGGTTGACGGCGCTGGGGGTGCGGACGCTGCTGTGCGACCCGCCGCGAGCGGATCGCGGTGATGAAGGGCCGTTTTTGTCGCTAGACGAGGTGGTGGAGCAGGCTGATGTGCTGACGTTCCACACGCCACTATTGAAAGCGGGGCCTTATGCCACTTTGCATTGTGTGGATGCCGCACTGCTGGCGCGCCTGAAAGCAGGCACTATCCTGATTAATGCCTGTCGTGGCCCGGTGGTGGACAACGCTGCCTTGCTGGCTGCCCTTAAACGCGGCCAACACCTTAGCGTGGTGCTGGATGTGTGGGAACCCGAGCCTGAGCTATCTCTCGAACTGCTGGAACGGGTCGACATTGGCACGGCCCATATCGCCGGTTATACGCTGGAAGGTAAAGCACGCGGCACCACGCAGGTGTTCGAAGCCTGGAGCCGTTTTATCGGTCAACCGCAGCAGGTGGCCTTGTCGTCGTTACTGCCGACGCCGGAACTGGCGGAGGTGACCCTGACGGTGCCGTTGGATGAGTATCAACTCAAACGACTGGTGCATCTGGTGTATGATGTGCGCCGCGATGATGCCTTATTGCGTCAGGTCGCTCAGATTCCCGGCGAATTCGACCGGTTGCGTAAGTGCTATCAGGAGCGGCGCGAGTGGTCATCGTTGCATGTCATCTGCGCTGATCGCGAAAGCGCCGGGCAACTGAACCGGTTAGGTTTCACTGCGTCGGTTAACGAGCGCTAATTTCCTGTATCAAAATCAGATTAATCCGGGCGATGTCATCATCGTCCGGTGTGTTTTATTCATTATTCTTGGGGAGTACAACCACATGTCCAATGGCTGGAATATCGCGTTGCTGGGAGCGACCGGCGCTGTCGGCACCGCGTTGCTGGAGCTATTGCAGGAGCGTGAGTTTCCCGTGGGTGAGCTCTATGCGCTGGCGAGTGAAAACAGCGTCGGTGAGAGTTTGCGTTTTAACGGCCGTTCGCTGCGGGTAGAAGACGCGGCCGATTTCGACTGGTCGCAGGTGCAACTGGCCTTTTTCGTCGCCGGTATCGATGCCAGTGCTCGCTATGCGCAAGCCGCAGGCGATGCCGGGTGTCTGGTGATTGACAGTAGCGGCCTGTTTGCGCTGGAACCGGATGTCCCGCTGGTGGTGCCGGGGGTGAATCCGCATGTACTGGGGGATTACCGTAATCGCAATATCGTGGCGGTGGCAGATAGCCTGACCAGCCAGTTACTGACTGCGATTAAACCGTTGACGGAACAGGCTGGGTTGTCGCGTTTGCACGTCAGCAACCTGTTGTCGGTGTCGGCGCATGGTAAAGCGGCGGTGGATGATTTGGCGGGGCAAAGTGCTCGTCTTCTCAACGGTATTCCGGCCGAAGCGGGGCTGTTCCCGAAACAACTGGCGTTCAATATGTTACCGCTGCTGGCCGACAGTGAAGGTAGTGTCCGTGAGGAGCGTCGGCTGGTCGATCAGGTGCGCAAGGTATTGCAGGATGACGGCCTGCCGATATCGGTCAGTTGCGTGCAGTCGCCCGTGTTTTACGGTCATGCGCAGGTGGTGCATTTGGAAGCGTTGCGCCCGTTGTCTGCCGATGAAGCGCGTGATGTGCTGGTGCAGGCGGGGGATATCGCGTTGAGCGAGGAAGATGACTATCCGACGCAGGTGGAAGATGCCTCTGGCAATGTACAACTGAGTATTGGGTGTCTGCGTAACGATTACGGCATACCTGAGCTGTTGCAGTTCTGGTCGGTGGCCGACAACATCCGCTTCGGCGGTGCGTTGATGGCGATAGAAACTGCGGAACGGCTGATTGAGGAGTACCTGGGGTAATGACGGCGTTGCAGCATGCGGACGATGAGGCACCGCTGAAAATCGCTCTGGGGATTGAATATGACGGCAGTCGCTATTACGGCTGGCAGCGTCAGGCCGAGGTAGACAGCGTTCAGGGGTGTCTGGAAGCGGCATTGTCTCAGGTGGCGAACGAACGTATCGATGTGTTTTGCGCTGGCCGTACCGATGCCGGGGTACATGCTACCGGGCAAGTGGTGCATTTCACCACTCACTCAGTGCGCAAAGATGCCGCCTGGACGATGGGGGTGAATGCCAACCTGCCACCGGATATCGCGGTGCGCTGGGTCAAAACGGTGGATGAGGCGTTTCACGCCCGTTTTAGCGCCACGGCACGCCGTTATCGCTACGTGATTTATAACCGGCGTTTTCGGCCAGCCATCCTGTCGCACGGGGTGACGCATTATTACCTGCCACTGGATGCCGAGCGTATGCATCGAGCCGGTCAGTGCCTGTTGGGCGAGAACGATTTTACCTCGTTTCGGGCGGTGCAATGCCAGTCACGTACGCCGTGGCGTAACCTGATGCACCTGCGGGTAACGCGTCTGGGTGATTATGTGGTGGTAGACATCAAAGCCAACGCTTTTGTGCATCATATGGTGCGTAATATTGTTGGCAGCCTGATGGAGATCGGTTGCGGCAACCAGCCGGAAAACTGGATGGCTGAGCTGCTGGCGGCGAAAGATCGCACGCTGGCTGCTGCGACGGCAAAGGCTGATGGACTGTATCTGGTTGCCGTGGACTATCCACCGCATTTCGGGATCCCCTGCGCGTCGATGGGGCCGCTTTTTTTACCCGATGAAGTAAGAGACAGCGGCGTGACGGCGATAAACGGCGAAGCCGACATTGATATGAATTGAGTCGGTATTGAACTGAATAAGGACGCGATTATGCTCGATGTTGTACGGTTTATCATTGATTTTATCCTGCACATTGATGTGCATCTGGCTGAGCTGGTAGCGCAGTATGGCATATGGGTTTACGCCATTTTGTTCCTGATTTTGTTTTGTGAAACCGGGTTGGTGGTGACGCCATTCCTGCCTGGCGACTCGTTGCTGTTTGTCGCCGGTGCGCTGGCCTCGCTGCCGACCAACGATCTGAACGTCCACACCATGGTGGCGCTGATGGTGGTCGCGGCGGTGCTGGGGGATGCGGTGAATTACACTATCGGTCGATTGTTCGGTGAGAAATTGTTCCGCAATCCTCACTCACGCATTTTCCGCCGCAGCTACCTGGATCGCACCCATGCGTTTTACGAACGCCATGGTGGCAAGACAATAATTCTGGCGCGATTTGTGCCGATTGTGAGAACATTCGCGCCCTTTGTCGCCGGTATGGGGCATATGCGCTATCGTGAGTTCGCGCTGTATAACGTGACCGGGGCCGTGTTGTGGGTGTTGTTATTCACCTATGCCGGTTACCTGTTTGGCGACTTGCCGGTGGTGCAGGAGAACCTGAAGTTATTGATCGTGGCGATCATCTTCATCTCCATTTTGCCGGGGTTGATCGAGTTCTGGCGGCATAAGCGCGCCATGACACGGCAAAATATGAAATAAGTGGAAAATTATTTTAACATCCGGTTTGACCAGTTTTTTATCCACACGCCCGGATCGTTATGGTTTAATGAGCAGCATTTACGGCTGTGTTTGTATTAACAAGCCTTAATACCTATGTCTTGCCCCGGCTTGCCGGGATGGGACATCGCTTTATCGGCGGCGTTGCCAGGGATTGGGCAATGTGTAGCAGCGTACTGGCTGGTGCCAGGTTCAAGCAGAAAGGTTATCAATGAGCTGGATTGAACGAATTCTCAATAAAAGTAATGTCACACCTACCCGTAAGGCGAATATTCCTGAGGGGGTCTGGACGAAATGTGACAGTTGCGGTCAGGTGCTTTATCGCGCTGAGCTGGAACGTAATCTGGAAGTGTGCCCGAAATGTGATCACCACATGCGGTTATCTGCCCGGGCTCGTCTCCATGCGTTTCTGGACAAGGAAGGTATGGTAGAACTGGGCAGCGAACTGGAGCCCAAAGACGTCCTGAAGTTTAGAGACTCGAAGAAGTACAAAGACCGCATTGCTTCAGCGCAAAAGCAGTCTGATGAAAAAGACGCGCTGGTGGTGATGAAAGGGACCTTGTACGACATGCCGGTGGTTGCCGCATCGTTCGAGTTTTCTTTCATGGGCGGTTCCATGGCGTCGGTGGTGGGTGCACGCTTCGTTCGTGCCGTGGAGCAGGCGCTGGAAGATAACTGCCCGCTGGTTTGCTTCTCCGCCAGTGGTGGTGCCCGTATGCAGGAAGCGCTGATGTCGCTGATGCAGATGGCGAAAACCAGTGCGGCGCTGGCGAAAATGCGCGAGCGTGGTTTGCCGTATATTTCGGTGCTGACTGACCCGACCATGGGCGGTGTATCCGCCAGTCTGGCAATGCTGGGTGATTTGAATATCGCCGAACCGAAAGCGTTGATCGGTTTTGCCGGTCCGCGTGTTATTGAGCAGACTGTTCGTGAAAAACTGCCGCCGGGCTTCCAGCGTAGTGAATTCCTGCTGGAAAAAGGCGCTATCGACATGATCGTTCGTCGTGCGGATATGCGCTACAAACTGGCCAGCATCCTGTCCCGGTTGACTAACCGCCCGGAACCGCAGGAACCCGCTGTGGTGCGGTTGTCCGCCTCGCACGAATCACAGAGTGATGCCTAATCAATGATGAACCGGGAGCAGGGCGGCGTTATTGCCGTGTTCCCGGCAGTAATCAACCGTAAGTCAGTGAACGGGACTCATGGACAATCTTCAGACACCTCAAGCCACGTCGCCTTTGGCCACGTGGCTTCACTATCTTGAACATCTGCACAGTCAGGCCATTGATCTGGGCCTCGATCGCATCCGGCATGTCGCGGAACGCCTGCAGCTACAACAACCCTCTCCCCGCGTATTTACTGTGGCGGGAACCAACGGCAAAGGCACGACCTGCTGCACGCTGGAATCCATTTTGAGCGCTGCCGGGTTACGTGTTGGGGTGTACAGTTCGCCACATTTGCTGCGTTACACCGAGCGAGTACGCATTCAGGGGCAGGAATTAGCAGAATCACGGCATGCTGAAGCCTTTGCGGCGATCGAAGCAGGCCGCGACGGTACTTCGCTGACCTATTTTGAATTCGGTACGCTGGCGGCATTGTGGTTGTTTAAACAGGCACAACTGGATGTGGTGATACTGGAAGTGGGTCTGGGTGGTCGCCTGGATGCCACTAACATTGTGGATGCTGATGTCGCGGTGGTAACCAGCATCGCGCTCGATCACACCGACTGGCTGGGCAACGACCGTGACAGCATCGGTCGGGAAAAAGCAGGGATCTTCCGTGACAACCGACCGGCAGTGGTGGGCGAGCCGGACATGCCGGTCTCCATCGCCGCTGTCGCGCAGGAAAAAGGTGCCCGGCTGTTTCGCCGTGGTGCGGATTGGCAGTTTTCATTGCAGGATGGCGGCTGGCGCTGGCAGAACGGTGACGTTTGCTATGATGCGCTACCGATCCCCTCCGTGCCGTTGGCCAATGCGGCCACCGCGCTGGCAGCGCTACAGGTTTCTGACATTGCACTGAGTGTCGATGTGATTCGCCAGGGATTGCGTCAGGCGCAGCTACCGGGCCGTTTCCAGATTGTGAGCGAAAAACCGTTGTTGATTCTGGATGTCGCGCATAATCCTCATGCAGCCGCTTACCTTGCGGCCCGACTGGCCGATTTGCCGCGTACCGGCCAGGTGCGGGCGGTAGTCGGTATGCTGGCCGATAAAGATATTCCCGGTACGCTGGCGCATCTTAAGCCGCAGGTGGATGTCTGGTACTGTGCGCCGCTGGAAGGCCCGCGCGGTGCCAGTGCTGATCAATTGGCTGAGCATTTGACGCTCTGTACCCAGTATTCGGATGTGGCGACAGCCTGGCGGCAGGCGATGCAGGATGCCGGAGAAAATGATGTGGTGATTGTTTGTGGTTCTTTCCATACTGTCGCGCATGTGATGGAAGCGTTGGACGGGAGCGGAATGCATGGCGAGTAAGTTTCAGAATCGCCTGGTGGGAACCGTTGTGCTGGTGGCGCTGGGTGTTATCGTGCTGCCTGGGCTGTTGGATGGCAAAAAAAAGCATTACGAAGACGAGTTTGCTGCCATCCCACTGGTTCCCAAGCCGGGTGATACGCTGGAGGCAGAGTCGGTGCCGCCGGTCAACCAGTCGCTGCCTGCTCAGCCGCCTGAAGGCGCTGAAGCCGCGATGCAAAACAAAAATAACGCTGATGCCGAAACGGTGCCTGAGTCGACCCCGGCACCCGCCGTACCGGAACGCCGTGGGGCATCGTCGTCTTCTCATCCGGCGATGTCTGTCCCCCCGGTGGTGACAGAGCCGCGTCAGCCAGTGCAGCAGCTTGCTCCACCGGCGATGAAAGCGCAGCCGGCGAAACCTGAACCGAAAAAGCCGGAAACCAAAGCGGACGCCCGGCCTAAGCCCGATGTGAAAGCGGCTGAAAGCAAAACGCCTGACAACAAACCGAGCGAAAAACCGGTAGCGGAAGCTAAAACCGACACCCGTGCGCTGGAAACCCGATCGGCAGAAAATCGATCGACAGAAAATAAGTCGGCGGACGCTAAAGCGGCATCGCAGGAGCAGGCTCCGGCTGGTCAGGCTTTTGTGGTGCAGTTAGGGGCACTGAAGAACGCTGACAAGGTTAATGAAATTGTCGCGAAGTTGCGCTTGTCGGGATACCGTGCCTATACCGTGCCATCGGCACCGATAGCCGGGCAGATTACCCGTATCTACGTCGGGCCGGATGCATCGAAGCAGAAACTGCAGTCAGCATTGGGAGACTTGCAGCAACTGAGTGGGTTGAGCGGGCAGGTTCGGTCGTACAGCGCGCGCTGAGTCGGCCAACCGTCAGTCAGTTCATTGAGGGGTAGGGGAGCGTAGCGACCTTGCCCCTTGTGTTTTGTGGGGCTGGGCAATATGGCAGGTAGCGAACAGCAGGCGCTATTTGTCTGGCGGCAGGCGGTTTTTTTAATTTCTTCGCCTATCGAAAAAATCGGCAGGAAATACGCTACGCAAACGTTTTCTTTTTCTGTTAGAATGCGCCGCGAACAGGATGAGCGGCGCTATGATTGTCATCGTTCATTATTAGGATAGTTCATGGTTTGGGTTGATTACGTCATTATCGGTATTGTCGGATTCTCGGCTCTGGTCAGTCTCATCCGGGGGTTTGTACGTGAAGCGCTGTCGCTGGTGACCTGGGGGGCGG
Source organism: Dickeya ananatis (assembly GCF_019464615.1). Taxonomy (NCBI): domain Bacteria; kingdom Pseudomonadati; phylum Pseudomonadota; class Gammaproteobacteria; order Enterobacterales; family Pectobacteriaceae; genus Dickeya; species Dickeya ananatis. The sequence goes on from NZ_CP040816.1 coordinate 1,075,575, forward strand.
CGTTCTTTATCGCCAGCCACTACTATGCCTATCTCGCGGTCTATTTCACGCGGTTTACTGATGAGCTGGTGCGCAACGGTATCGCTATTGCCATTCTGTTTATTGCGACGTTGATTGTGGGTGCTATCGTCAATTATGTGATCGGTTCGTTGGTTGAACGCACCGGATTATCAGGCACTGATCGGGTACTGGGTATTTGCTTTGGTGCCTTACGGGGTGTGTTGATAGTCTCTGCGTTACTGTTTTTTCTTGATACCTTCACCGGTTTTTCACAGAGTGCCGACTGGAAGCAGTCCCATTTAATCCCGCAATTCAGTTATATCATCAGGTGGTTTTTTGACTACCTGCAAAGCACGTCGAGTTTCTTGCCGCGGCACATCTAGCCGCGGTAGCGCTGATGAGGAAAAGACCACATGTGCGGTATTGTCGGTATCGCCGGTTTTACACCGGTCAACCAGTCGATTTATGACGCGTTAACGGTGTTACAGCACCGTGGGCAGGATGCCGCAGGCATCGTCACCATTAATGAGACCAATTGCTTTCGCCTGCGCAAAGCCAATGGTCTGGTGAAAGATGTGTTTGAAGCCCGGCACATGCAACGGTTGCAGGGCAATATGGGGATTGGCCACGTGCGCTATCCCACCGCGGGCAGTTCCAGCGCCTCAGAGGCCCAGCCTTTCTATGTCAACTCTCCGTTCGGGATTACGCTGGCTCACAACGGCAACCTGACCAACGCCCATGAGTTGCGTCAAAAGCTGTTTGAAGAAGGCCGTCGTCACGTCAATACCACGTCGGATTCCGAAATTCTGCTGAATGTCTTTGCCAAAGAGCTGGACCGTTTTCAGCACTATCCGCTGGAAGCGGATAACATTTTTGCAGCGGTAGCGGCCGTGCATCAGCAAATTCGTGGCGCTTACGCCTGCATTGGCATGATTATCGGCCACGGCATGGTGGCGTTCCGCGATCCAAACGGTATCCGTCCGCTGGTGATCGGCAAGCGTGAACTGGAAGATGGGCGTAACGAGTATATCGTGGCGTCGGAGAGCGTCGCGCTGGATACGTTGGGCTTTGAATTTCTGCGTGATGTGGCACCGGGCGAGGCGGTATACATTACCGAAAACGGCCAGCTGTTTACCCGTCAGTGTGCGGAAAACCCGAAAAGTCACCCGTGCCTGTTCGAGTATGTCTATTTCGCGCGCCCTGACTCCTTCATCGACAAAATTTCAGTCTACAGCGCACGTGTGCGCATGGGGCAGAAGCTGGGTGAGAAAATTGCCCGCCAGTGGGAAGAGCTGGATATCGATGTTGTGATTCCGATTCCCGAGACCTCCTGCGACATCGCGCTGGAAATTGCTCGCATTATCAATAAACCGTACCGCCAGGGGTTTGTGAAAAACCGCTATGTCGGCCGTACTTTTATCATGCCGGGTCAGCAAACCCGTATCAAATCCGTGCGCCGTAAGCTGAATGCTAACCGGGCGGAATTCCGCGGGAAAAACGTCCTGCTGGTGGATGATTCTATCGTGCGTGGCACCACGTCCCAGCAGATTGTGGAGATGGCACGTGAAGCGGGCGCCCGCCGGGTCTATCTGGCGTCTGCCGCACCGGAAATTCGCTTCCCGAATGTGTACGGCATTGATATGCCAAGCGTGAACGAGCTGATTGCTCACGGTCGTGAAGTGGAAGAAATTCGTAAGATCATTGGTGCCGATGCTCTGATTTTCCAGGACCTGAACGATTTGATCGAGGCGGTGCGGGAAGATAATCCGGAAATCGTCCAGTTCGAATGTTCAGTGTTCAACGGTGTTTATGTCACCAAAGATGTGAATCAGGATTATCTCGACTACCTGGAAGCGTTGCGCAATGACGATGCCAAAGCGATGCGTAGCCAGAATGAAGTCGAAGATCTGGAACTGCACAACGAAGGTTGAGCATCATCAGCTATCGACCGATAACGATACAGGGAGCGCAAGCTCCTTTTTTTGTCACTGTTATTCTTGCCAATCTGTAGGTGATGCGGCAAAGTCAGCGCACAAGTTGTGAGTACCGCTGCGGCGGTGGCCCGTGAGGTGAAAATGAAACGACTGATTGTCGGTATTTCTGGCGCCAGCGGCGTGATATATGGGGTGCGGTTGTTGCAGGTGCTGCAACCGGTAAATGGGGTTGAAACCCATTTGGTGATGAGCCCGGCAGCCCGGCAAACACTGGCGTTGGAAAGCGATCTAACCGTGCGCGATGTGCAGTCGCTGGCTGATGTGGTGCATGATTCGCGTGACATTGCCGCCAGCATTTCATCCGGTTCGTTTAAAACCGCAGGGATGGTGATTCTGCCGTGTTCTATCAAAACGTTATCTGGGATTACCCACAGCTATACCGATAGTTTGCTGACTCGTGCGGCTGACGTGGTGCTGAAAGAACGCCGCCCGCTGGTGTTATGTGTACGAGAAACGCCACTTCACATCGGCCATTTACGCTTGATGAATGCCGCCGCAGAAATGGGGGCGGTTATCATGCCGCCGGTGCCTGCGTTTTACCATCGCCCACAAACTGTGCAAGATATCATCGATCAGACGGTCAATCGGGTACTTGACCAATTTGATATCGAGTTGCCGCAAGATCTCTTTACACGCTGGCAGGGCGCGTAAGCCTTTCATGTGAAATCCCCTCGCGGCGCTATTATCGCTTCTGGCTGCCTGACGATAGTGTCATGGGTTGCACTATTTTGATGCGTATTATTTTTATGGTGCACATCGATGCACCATGATTGTGCGCATCATGCAGGATGGTGTCGCGCTATCATCCCTTTCTATTGCTGATACCAGGATAATTTATTGATTATATTGATGTGATTGTCATGGTCACGGAATCTGATTTTATGCAGAGTGGCATATTTTTTATGGCATAAAATTTGCTATATTTTGACAACCAGCACATAAATTAATGCACACAGCAAACGTATTCATCACAGCGGTTTTGCGTTCGCCGTCAACATCACTTAGGCATAGACAATCATAAAATAAGGGTAATGCAATGAAAAAAATGTTGAAACTTTTGCCCCTTGCACTGGTATTCGCTGCAGGCAGTGCGTTCGCCGAGGTTCCGAAAAATATCAAGATTGGTACCGACCCGACGTACGCACCGTTTGAATCCAAGGATGCCAGTGGTCAACTGGTCGGGTTTGATATCGACCTGGCAAAAGACTTGTGCAAACGCATTCAGGCTAATTGCACCTTCGTAGAAAGTGATTTCGACGCGTTGATCCCGTCGCTGAAAGCGAAAAAGATCGATGCCATCATCTCCTCCCTGTCTATCACTGAAAAACGTCAGCAGGAAATTGCGTTTACCGACAAACTGTATGCGGCGAATGCTCGCCTGATCGCGAAAAAAGGCTCACCGATTGTGCCGACATTGGACGCGCTGAAGGGTAAACGTGTCGGCGTATTGCAGGCATCCACGCAGGAGGCTTACGCCAACCAGTACTGGCAGCCGAAAGGGGTGGATGTGGTGGCCTACCAAAACCAGGATCTGATCTATGCCGACCTGACTTCCGGGCGCATCGATGCAGCCTTCCAGGATGAAGTGGCGGGCAGCGAAGGTTTCCTCAAGCAGGCTGCGGGTAAAGATTATGCGTTTGCTGGCCCGGCGGTGAAAGACGACAAACTGTTTGGCGTCGGTACCGGTATGGGACTGCGTAAGGACGAAACCGATCTGAAAGTGGCGCTGGATAAAGCGTTTGCTGATATGCGTAAAGACGGTACCTACGACAAACTGGCGAAGAAGTACTTTGACTTCAACGTGTACGGTGATTAAGCCTTCCTGATTAGCCACTGCCTGCCCGGTGCGGGCAGTGGCATGTCTTTTCTGAGCGGATTGATGTAATGCTTTATGGCTATTCCGAATTAATCATGGATGGCGCGCGCATGACGTTGCAACTGGCGTTGTGCTCGCTGGTGCTGTCACTGCTGATTGGTCTGGTGGGCGCGGCGGCGAAGCTCTCATCCAGTCGATTGCTGTCCGGCTTTTTTTCTGGCTATACCACCCTGATTCGCGGCGTACCCGATCTGGTGCTGATGCTGCTGATTTTTTATGGGTTGCAGATGGTGCTTAACAGCATCACCGAAACGCTGGGTGCGGCTCAAATCGATATCGACCCGATGGGCGCCGGGATTATTACGGTGGGATTCATCTACGGCGCGTACTTCACTGAAACCTTCCGTGGTGCCTATCTGGCAGTGCCGCGTGGTCAGATTGAAGCGGCTGTGGCGTTTGGCTTTACGCCGATGAAGGTGTTTCGCCGCATTATGTTTCCGTCGATGATGCGTTTTGCGCTGCCGGGCATCGGCAACAACTGGCAGGTTATCCTGAAAGCGACGGCGCTGGTGTCGCTGCTGGGGCTGAGCGATGTGATCAAAGCAACGCAATTGGCGGGGAAAGGCACGCACCATCCGTTCTTTTTCGCCATTGTTGCCGGTGTGCTGTATCTGGTTTTTACCACCCTTTCCAACGGGGTGCTGTGGTGGCTGGAAAAACGCTACTCGCAGGGAGTCCGGAAAGTAAATTATGAGTGAGATTCTACAACAATATTGGCAGGCCCTGCTGTGGAGCGACGGCTATCGCCTTACCGGGCTGGCGATGACACTGTGGCTGCTGATTATCTCGGTGACCCTCGGTGGTCTGATGGCGGTTCCGTTGGCGGTAGCCCGCGTTTCGCCGCGTCGTCGTTACTGGCTGCCGGTATGGGTTTTTACCTACGTGTTTCGCGGTACACCGCTCTACGTGCAACTGCTGGTGTTTTATTCTGGCGTGTACAGCCTGGAGATCGTGCGTGGTACCGATTTGCTGAATGCCTTTTTTCGCAGTGGTCTGAATTGCGCTATTTTGGCGCTGGCGCTCAACACCTGTGCCTATACCACGGAGATTTTTGCCGGTGCTATTCGTTCGGTGCCGCATGGTGAAATCGAAGCGGCACGCGCCTATGGCTTTTCACGCTTCAAACAGTATCGCTGCATCATTTTGCCGGGCGCGTTGCGCATCGCCTTACCGGCTTACAGCAACGAAGTTATCCTGATGCTGCATTCTACTGCGCTGGCGTTTACCGTCACGGTGCCGGACTTGCTGAAAGTAGCGCGCGATATCAATGCCGCCACCTATCAACCGTTTTACGCCTTTGGCATTGCAGGGGTGATGTACCTGGCGATATCGTTTGTACTGATTGCGTTGTTCAGGAAGGCAGAACGCCGCTGGTTACGGCATCTTCACACCCGTTCATCCCATTAACCGTTCATTCCATGAAATAGTGCAGGAACAGATAAAGCATGCAGAATAATAAGCTGATGGTGACGGAATTGCGTAAGCGTTATGGTCAGCATGAGGTGCTGAAAGGCATTTCATTAGAGGCTAAAGCCGGGGACGTTATTTCGATTATTGGATCATCGGGGTCGGGGAAGAGCACCTTATTACGGTGTATCAACTTTCTGGAAAAACCGTGCGAAGGATCTATCCATGTGAATGGACAGGAAATCCACATGGTGCGGGACAAAGACGGTCAGCTCAAAGTCTTTGATAAAAAGCAGCTACAGTTGCTGCGTACCCGGTTGACGATGGTGTTCCAGCATTTCAACTTGTGGAGCTTCATGACGGCGCTGGAAAACGTCATGGAAGCGCCGGTACAGGTGTTGGGGCTGAGTAAGGCGGAAGCCCGTAAACGCGCGGAGTTTTATCTGAATAAGGTCGGGATCACCGGGGCGTCACAGGAGAAATATCCTTCTGATTTGTCTGGTGGTCAACAGCAGCGTGTTTCCATTGCCCGCGCACTGGCGATGGAGCCGGATGTGTTACTGTTTGATGAGCCGACTTCCGCGCTGGACCCAGAACTGGTGGGCGAAGTGCTGCGCATCATGCAGCAACTGGCGGAAGAGGGTAAAACCATGGTGGTGGTGACCCATGAAATGGAGTTTGCCCGGCATGTGTCGAGCCATGTGATTTTCCTGCATCAAGGGGTAGTGGAAGAGGAGGGCCCGCCGGAGGCCGTATTCGGCAACCCGCAAAGCCCTCGTTTGCAGCAGTTCCTGTCTGGTGCGCTAAAGTAACGCGGCGCACGTCACACGCTCCTCGCGCTGGTTGAAATAACTCAGCTGGCGCGAGGGTGCAACAAGTCGTTCAAGGCTTCTTCCAGCTCGAAAAAGCGAAAACCGAACCCGGCTTTCTCCAGTTGTTGGGGAATGGCCCGCTGTCCGCCCAACAACAGTGTCGCGGCTTCGCCCATCAGTATCCTGAGTGCCCAACCGGGTGTGCGCATAAAGCCGGGGCGATCCAGCACATTCGCCAGCATGGCGGAGAATTTCTCGTTACGCACCGGATAAGGCGACACCATGTTGAAGGGGCCGTTCAGCATGGGGGTATCCAGCAGGTATAAAATAGCATTGGTCATATCATCAATATGAATCCACGGCAGGTATTGCCTGCCAGAGCCTATCGGGCCACCTAACCCGAGGCGGAAAACCGGCAGCATTTTTGCCAGCGCGCCGCCTTCTGCCGATAACACCACCCCAGTACGCATCAGGCATACACGGGTCTTATCGCTTTCTGCCTCCAGTGCCAATGCTTCCCAACGGGCGCAGAGCTCGTGGGTAAAATCATCGTGAGGCGGCTCATCTTCGGTCACCAGCGCCTGTCCCTGATCGCCGTAATAGCCAACGGCTGAGCCGGACAAAAACACCGCAGGCGGCGTCTGACTGTGGCGGATCAACTGTGCCAGTTGCCGGGTGATGTCCCAGCGGCTATGGCACAGACGGGCTTTCTGGGCTTTGGTCCAGCGTTTATCGGCGATAGGCTCCCCCGCCAGATTGACAACGCCATCGAAGCCATCCAACGAGGTCTTATCTTCCAGTCCGTGCCAGTAAGTAACCTGATCGCCCAGGAGTCGCCGCGCGCGTTCCGGCGAGCGGGAAACGACGGTGACCTGATGTGACAGTGACAACAAACGCGCAATCAGATGACGCCCAATAAGGCCGGTTCCCCCGGTAATCAGTAGCTTCATAAGCTGGCCTCGCTTTGTGTATCAGGTTATTCCCTTGGGAGTGATGGTGGTGCTTTATACGCTGGCATCGCGTTGACTCACTCTGATTTCAGCATAGATGATTCATCTGCACCTGCCGGTGATATTACCCACATCTCAGGGAATTTTTATCAGTGGAACAAGCACTTTTCAGGGTAGTCGAAACAGCATAGCGTGATGGGGTGACAACAGAAAGCGCAGTGATAGCCTTCGGGGTGACAGCGAGAGTGAAGGGAGGGGGAAGACCCCACGCCCGGAACACCGGACGTGGGACTCTCATGCGATTTTTATCAGGCTTTGGTTGCCAGTTGGTAGGCACGCTCTGTGGCCGGACGTTCGCGAATGCGCTCAAACCAGCCTTTCACCGCTGGGAAGTCGTCAAGATCAATACGCTGGCGTTCATGTGACACTACCCAGGGATAGGTAGCGATATCGGCAATACTGTATTCATTGCCAGCAAGCCAGGTGTGCTCAGACAACTGCTTGTTCAACACACCGTATAGCCGTTCCGTTTCTTTCTGATAGCGGTCGATAGCATAGGGTACTGGCTGCGGAGCATAGTGATTGAAATGATGGTTTTGTCCCAGCATTGGGCCAAAGCCTGCCATTTGCCAGAATAACCATTGCAGGGTGGTAGCGCGCTCCCGCATGTTAGTACTCAATAGCTTGCTGGTTTTTTCCGCCAGATAGAGCAAGATAGCCCCGGATTCGAACAGGCTGAGCGGGGTTCCCTGATCTGCCGGTTGGTTATCCACAATCGCGGGGATTTTGTTATTCGGGGAAATCGCCAGGAACGCGGGCTTGAACTGGTCGCCAGCGCTGATATCCACCCTGTGCAATTGGTAAGGTAATTGTGCTTCTTCCAGGAACAGGGTGATTTTGTGACCGTTAGGCGTCGGGGCATAATACACATCAATCATGAATCATCTCTCCAGTGGGGGAGTCATTGGCCTGAGGCAGAAGACTCCGAAAAGCAATTGGCAGACAAAAGCCTAGCACCTTAGCGGATAAGACATAAATAACCGTTATGGCTATTCTTTTCCTTTCATACAGATAGCGCTACGGTATTGGCTCCTCTCGAAAAGCGTCAGGGCTGATAATTTTGCCTGTGATGACATGGGTTTTTGGTACTATAGCAAGACTGAATGTATTCACACATCGGGATAGAACCATGAAACTGATGTTTGCCTCTGACCTGCATGGCTCACTGTCAGCCACTGAAACCCTGCTGGAGCATTTTGAACAAAGCGGCGCTGACTGGCTGATTCTGCTGGGCGATTTTCTTAATCACGGCCCCCGCAACCCGTTGCCGGATCGTTATCAACCTGCGGATGTCGCGAGTTTATTGAACCGTTATGCGTCGCAGATTATGGCGGTGCGGGGAAATTGTGACAGCGAGGTTGACCAGATGCTGCTGCAATTCCCCATTACTGCCCCCTGGCAGCAGGTGCTGTTACCGGGCAACCGCTTATTTTTAACCCACGGGCACCTTTATCATCCGGAAAAACGACCACCGCTGCACGCCGGTGATGTGCTGGTGTTTGGTCACACTCATATCCCAGTAGCCGAGCGACGTGATGATATTTTTTGCTTCAACCCCGGCTCCGTCAGCCTGCCGAAGGGCGGTTACCCTGCCAGTTACGGCTTACTGGAAAACGGCGTGTTGCAGGTTGTGCCATTACAAGGCGGGGAGACTATTGCGCAGGTTGCGATTAGCCACTAATTTAGACGCTACTACTCTCAGGTTACATCGATAATTCCAATATTTCTAAAAACTGATGCGCATCAGCGCGTGATGACGAAAGGGTTTCAGAGGATGGTGGAACAAACACAGACGGCAGGTACAGAGTGGGTCGACATCGTTGATGAGAACAACGAGGTGATTGCCCAGTCGAGCCGCCAACAGATGCGTGCTCAGCATCTGCGACACCGCGCTACCTACATTGTCGTACATGATGGCATGGGCAAGATTCTGGTCCAGCGCCGTACCGAAACCAAAGATTTTTACCCCGGCTGGCTGGATGCGACTGCAGGCGGCGTGGTGCAAACGGGTGAGAATCTGCTGGAGTCGGCGCGCCGTGAGGCGGAAGAGGAATTGGGTATCGCGGGTGTTCCGTTTGCCGAACACGGCCTGTTTTATTATGAAAGCGATGATTGCCGGGTGTGGGGCGCGTTGTTCAGTTGTGTCATGCATGGCCCATTTGCCTTGCAAGCTGAAGAGATTGACGAGGTGAGCTGGCTGACACCGGAGGAGATTACCGCGCGCTGTGATGAGTTCACCCCGGATTCACTCAAAGCGTTATCGCTTTGGCTAAGCCGCAACAGCGGCAGCAACAATGATTACATCAAGCCGACACGTGTGACGTCACGCGCTCAAAACGAGGAGCCGAGCGGAACACAAGACCATGATACCGTAGAAGAAGAGCATTAATTGTCGTTGCGGTAATAATGGGTTGCATAAAAAACGCCAGCGGATGCTGGCGTTTGTGTTTCTGTCGTTGCGGCATATCAACCGATGCACCGCAACACCCTCATCAGGCAATCTGGGTAGCCTGAATAGCGGTCAGGGCTACGGTATAGACGATGTCGTCTACCAGCGCGCCACGGGACAGATCGTTAACCGGTTTACGCATGCCTTGCAGCATTGGCCCGATGGAAATCAGGTCGGCAGAACGCTGTACCGCTTTGTAAGTGGTGTTACCGGTGTTGAGGTCCGGGAACACGAACACGGTGGCTTTACCCGCAACCGGTGAGTTCGGTGCTTTGGACTGTGCAACGTCAGCCATGATAGCCGCGTCGTACTGCAGCGGACCGTCAATGACCAGATCCGGGCGTTTTTCCTGCGCCAGACGGGTTGCTTCGCGAACTTTATCCACATCGCTGCCCGCACCAGAGTTACCGGTGGAGTAGGAGATCATCGCCACACGCGGGTCGATGCCGAAAGCGGCAGCCGAGTCGGCGGACTGGATAGCGATTTCAGCCAGCTGTTCAGCCGTCGGGTCCGGGTTGATGGCGCAGTCGCCATACACCAGTACCTGCTCTGGCAGCAGCATGAAGAACACGGAAGACACCAGTGAGCTGCCCGGTGCGGTTTTGATCAACTGCAACGGCGGACGAATGGTGTTAGCGGTAGTGTGAACGGCACCGGAGACCAGACCGTCAACTTCGCCTTGTTCCAGCATCAGGGTACCCAGAACCACGTTGTCTTCGAGTTGTTCGCGGGCGACCACCTCGGTCATGCCTTTGCTCTTACGCAGTTCAACCAGACGCGGGACATAGCGTTCACGGGCTTCAACCGGGTCGATAATTTCGATACCTTTACCCAGTTCCACACCCTGTGCAGCGGCGACACGCTGGATTTCATCCGGGTTGCCCAGCAGCACGCACTGTGCGATACCGCGTTCGGCACAGATGGAAGCGGCTTTAACGGTACGCGGTTCGTCGCCTTCCGGCAGTACGATACGTTTGCCAGCCTGACGTGCCAATTCGGTCAACTGATAGCGGAACGCTGGCGGAGACAGGCGACGTGAACGCTCAGAGGTGGCGGTCAGGGAGTCGATCCACTGGGCATCGATGTGGCGAGCCACGTATTCCTGCACTTTTTCCACACGCTCATGGTCGTCCGGCGGCAGTTCCAGATTGAAGCTCTGCAGGTTCAGTGAGGTCTGCCAGGTATTGGTCTTGACCATGAACACCGGCAGGCCGGTCTGGAAGGCACGTTCGCACAGCTTGCTGATAGCCGGGTCGATTTCGTAACCGCCGGTCAGCAACAGGGCACCGATCTCAACACCGTTCATGGCAGCCAGACAGGCGGCAACCAGTACATCCGGACGGTCAGCAGAGGTCACCAACAGTGAACCAGGGCGGAAATGCTCCAGCATGTGCGGAATACTGCGGGCGCAGAACGTTACCGATTTCACGCGACGGGTCTGAATGTCGCCCGTGTTGATAACGCGTGCGTTCAGGTGGTTGGCCATGTCGATGGCGCGGGTGGCGATCAGATCGAAGCTCCAGGGAACGCAACCCAGAATCGGCAGCGGGCTGTTGGCAAACAGCAGCTTCGGATCGATGTTGGCAACGCTGGCTTTGGTCGAGTCATCAAAGATCTCAGACAGATCAGGACGGGTGCGACCCTGTTCATCGACCGGTGCATTCAGTTTGTTGATGATAACGCCGGTGATGTTTTTGTTCTTGCTGCCGCCGAAGCTGGAACGTGCGATGTCGATACGCTCTTTCAACTGTGCCGGGGAGTCATTACCCAGCGCCAGTACGAAGACGATTTCCGCGTTCAGCGTTTTGGCGATTTCATAGTTCAGCGCATTGGCGAACTGGTGCTTACGGGTCGGAACCAGACCTTCGACCAACACGACTTCTGCATCTTTGGTATTTTCGTGGTAGCGAGCGATGATCTCTTCCAGCAGAACGTCCTGCTGGTTGCTGCTCAGCATGGATTCCACGTAGCTCATTGCCAGCGGTTCAGCGGCTGGAATGGCGGATGTGGCGCGAACGATAGTGGTGGTTTGATCCAGTGTGCTATCACCGGAACGTGGCTGGGCGATAGGCTTGAATACGCTCAGGCGCACGCCTTTTTGTTCCATGGAACGAATGACACCCAGGCTGACGCTGGTCAGGCCCACGCTGGTGCCAGTAGGAATCAACATGATTGTACGGGACACGGCTTAACCTCTGTTTGCGGTTGCTCGTTGTTCAAAAACGATGCTGCTAAAACAACTCCGTCAGCCTGGGCTGACGGAGTGGGGGAGACTTAGGCGGTCAGGCTCAGTGCATCCTGAGCGATGACCAGTTCTTCGTTGGTCGGGATAACCAATGCCGGACGGGTACCGTCTTTAGCGATGTTGCCGCCTTTGCCGAAGCGGGCAGCCAGGTTACGCTCGTGGTCAACGTCGAAGCCCAGCAGACCCAGTTGCTTCAGCGTCAGCTCACGGACCATGGCGGCGTTTTCACCGATACCACCGGTGAAGATAACCGCGTCCAGACGGCCTTCCATCAGCGCAGAATAAGAACCGATGTACTTCGCCAGACGATGGCAGTACACGTTCATCGCACGCTTGGCGTCTTCTTTGGTCTCGTAGTTATCTTCCACGTAACGGCAGTCGCTGGTCACTTCAGTCAGGCCCAGCAGACCGGATTCTTTGGTCAGCAGTTTGTTGATGCTGTCTACGCTCATACCCAGGGAATCGTGCAGGTGGAAAACCACCGCCGGGTCGATATCACCACTGCGGGTACCCATCACCAGACCTTCCAGCGGTGTCAGACCCATAGAGGTATCAACGCATTTGCCGTTGCGAATCGCGCTAACAGAACCGCCATTGCCCAGATGGCAGGTAATGACGTTCAGTTCGTCTACCGGCTTGTTCAGGACTTTTGCCGCTTCACGGGAAACAAAGTAGTGGCTGGTACCGTGAGCGCCGTAACGACGGATGTGATGTTCTTTGTATAATTTGTAAGGCAGGGCGTACAGGTAGGCTTCTTCCGGCATAGTCTGATGGAACGCGGTGTCAAAAACAGCGATGTTCTTGTCTTTCAGGTGCGGGAATTCTTTCAGTGCTTCTTCGATGCCGATCAGGTGAGCCGGGTTATGCAGCGGTGCGAATGGAACCGCATCTTTGATACCCTGCAACACTTCGTCGTTGATCACAGCGGACTGGGTGAACTTCTCGCCGCCATGTACGATACGATGACCAATCGCTACCAGTTGAGCGGAGAGTTCCGGCTTCTGGCTGAGGATGGTGTTAACGATAAAACTCAGTGCTTCACTGTGGGCGGCACCGGCACCCAGTGCGGCTTCCTGTTTGCCGCCATCGATTTTCCATTTGATGCGCGCTTCGGGCAGATTGAAACACTCGGCCAGACCAGACAGGTATTCATCCCCGTTAACGGCATCAATGATGGCGAACTTCAGAGAAGAACTACCGCAGTTAAGAACCAGTACTAACTTACTCGACATGGAAGTACCTACTTGTTATACATGGTTAAAAAAATGTCATACAACGACTAGCGTAGCGCAGAAGACGGTTGACATTTATGATTAACATCATGACCGGGTCAACTTTCCAGACATGACAACGGAAAACACCGATGTTGATCGACTGGCGGCGTATGGACGCCCTGACGAGGTGACATCGGCGCAGCAAAAAACGGCGACAGCAAATACCCGTGAGGGTGCTGCGCGCTAAATCAACAGTGGCCCGATTTGCTGAATGACAGGGTAACACGCTGCCTGAAAACACACAGACACGACAGTAACACTACAGCGAATACCAAACGGCGGTCAGACGGCTTTTATCGCGGCCAAAAGGCTATTTTAGGATACCGATAGCAATCATTAAACACAAAATATATTTTAAGGTTGTCAATTGCAGTTGGTGATTTGTACAAATTTTTTATTTTTTATACATGAAATTGAGGTTGAGCGTGACAACGAAACCCTCCGGTAAAACAGGATGGCTACAACGGTTCCGTCTTGGTCAGCACTATATGAAAACCTGGCCTGCGGATAAGCGTCTGGCGCCGGTGTTTCCTGAAAATCGTGTGGTGCGAGCCACCCGGTTTGCCATTCGCATCATGCCGCCACTGGCCGTATTTACCCTGACCTGGCAAATTGGATTGGGCGGGCAATTAGGCCCGTGCGTGGCAACGGCGCTGTTTGCGCTTAGCTTGCCAATGCAGGGGTTATGGTGGCTGGGGCGTCGTTCGGTGACACCGTTACCGCCTTCTTTATTACACTGGTTTCATGAAATTCGTAATAAGCTGCTGGAGTCAGGGATGGCGTTGGCACCGGTGGAGGGGGAGCCCACTTATCAGATGCTGGCGGATGTGCTGAATCGTGCCTTCAAGCAACTTGATAAGACATTCCTGGACTCTCTTTGATGTAAACCCGGTTTTTAGCCAAAGACGCTGAGTTTTTTTCCATTCGATTCTGTTTTAAATCAAGAAACGACTGCCAGTCAGTGTGCGATTCTGCTGTCAATATCCCTTTCGTCGGAATCAGATTCAGGAGTGCACCATGGAAATGACCAATGCTCAAAGACTTATCCTGTCTAACCAGTACAAAATGATGTCGATGCTGGATCCCGATAACGCAGAGCGTTACCGTCGTTTGCAAACCATTATTGAACGAGGATATGGGTTGCAAATGCGGGAACTGGATCGCGACTTTGGCGATTTGAGCGAAGATGTGTGCCGTACCCTCATCAATGTCATGGAAATGCACCATGCGTTGCAGGTGTCCTGGGCCAACCTGAAAGAAAAACCGGATATGGATGAGCGCCGCCTGGCGTTTTTGGGTTTCGATGCGGCAACGGAAGCGCGTTACCTTGGCTACGTGCGCTTTATGGTGCATGTGGAAGGCCGTTATCCTCATTTTGATTCCGGCACGCATGGCTTTAACTCACAGACCAAAATGTGGGATAAATACGTCCGCATGCTGGCGATTTGGCAATCCTGCCCACGCCAGTATCACCTGAGTGCGGTGGAGATCGCACAAATCATCAATGCCTGATTAGGTTCAGGGGCAGATAAGTAAAGAAGGGGCTTTTTGTGGAGTGTAAAGGTTTTCTGTTTGATCTTGACGGCACGCTGGTGGATTCATTGCCAGCGGTGGAGCGGGCCTGGAGTAACTGGGCACGAGATCATGATATCGCGCCGCAGACGGTCCTGGATTTTATTCATGGTAAACAAGCTATTACCTCGTTGCGTCATTTTCTGGCAGGTGCCAGCGAAGAGACTATCCAACGAGAGTTTGTTGAGCTGGAGCAGGTTGAAGCGACGGATACGGCAGGCATTGTCGCTATGCCAGGTGCACAGGCGTTGCTGACTCGTCTGGATGAGCTGGATATCCCGTGGGCGATAGTGACGTCAGGAACGGTGCCGATTGCCCATGCCCGCCATCGCGAGGCGGGGTTGTCTGCTCCGCGTGAGTTTATTACCGCAGAGCAGGTAGCACGTGGTAAACCGAACCCGGATGCTTACCTGCTGGGGGCGCAACGTTTGGGGCTGTCACCCGCAGAGTGTGTCGTGGTAGAGGATGCGCCAGCCGGCGTGCTGTCGGGTTTAGCCGCTGGGTGCAAAGTTATCGCGGTGAAGGCACCTGCTGATACGCCACGTCTGGATGAGGTGGATGCCGCATTATCTTCTCTTGAGCAATTGCAGATTTCGCGTACAGTGGATGGCTGGGTGACTATCACCCTGAAATGATGACGCAAACCCCGCTAAACATGATCAAGACCCTGCTTTGTCAGGGTTTTTTTATGGCATTCTGGGCTTAAGCGGCTCCCTCGGAAGAACAACTTCTGACCGGAGTGCCGCCTGATGAATAAGGACTGTTAACGTCAGGAGGAGGCATGTTGAGCAGTTCGCTAGTCTGGGTCGTCATTCTGTTATCGATTGCCATTGTGTTGTTTGCCACCGGTAAGCTGCGCATGGATGTGATCGCGTTGCTGGTAATCGTCGCGTTTGTCTTGAGTGGTACGCTAACGCTACAGGAGGCACTGATTGGTTTCAGCGATCCAAACGTATTCCTGATCGCGGCGTTGTTTGTGATTGGTGAAGGCTTGGTGCGAACAGGCGTCGCTTATCAGGTCGGCGACTGGCTGATGCGTGTGGCCGGTCAGAGTGAAACCCGCATGCTGATTTTGCTGATGTGCACGGTAGCATTGCTGGGGGCTTTCATGAGCTCGACCGGCGTGGTGGCTATTTTTATTCCCGTGGTGCTGAATGTCGCCGCACGAATGAAAACGACACCAGCCCGTCTGATGATGCCGCTGGCTTTCGCTGGGCTTATCAGTGGGATGATGACGTTGGTGGCGACGCCACCCAATATGGTCGTCAGCAGTGAGTTGATGCGAACCGGAATGGCCGGGTTCAGTTTTTTTAGCGTCACGCCTATCGGTGTCGTCGTTCTGTTGACCGGGATCGTGTACATGCTGGTTGCGCGTTTCTGGCTGACCGCAACAGATAGCGATGGTCAGAAAGACGGGTGGAAGCGTAAAACGTTTCGGGATCTTATCAGGGAGTATCGCCTGACCGGGCGGGCGCGTCGGCTGGCGATCCGAACCGGATCACCGCTCATCGGTCAACGTCTGGACGATTTGCGATTGCGCCAGCGCTATGGCGCCAATGTGGTTGGGATTGAACGCTGGCAAAAATTCCGGCGCATTATGGTGAGCGTCAGCGGTAATAGCGAGTTACGGCTCAATGATGTGCTGCTGGTCGACATGTCGGCATCGGAGGTCGACCTGCGTGAGTTTTGCGCCACCCAGCGGCTGGAGCCGATGGTGCTGCGCGGCGAATATTTCTCTGAGCAGGCTCGCGATGTCGGTATGGCGGAGGTCTCGCTTATCCCGGATTCCGGGCTCTTGGGCAAAACGTTGCAAGAGGTTGCATTTCGTAGTCGCTATGGGTTAACGGTTGTCGGCATTCGCCGGGACGGTGAGGCAATGGAAGGGACACTGGCTGACGAAGCGTTGAAGCTGGGCGATATCCTGCTGGTTATCGGCGACTGGAAAAACATCCGTTTGCTACATCAACATAAGCGTCATTTTATTGTGCTCAATTTACCGGCGGAAGTCGATGACGTCGCTCCCGCCAGTAATCAGGCCCCGCATGCGTTATTTTGTCTGGCGCTGATGGTGGCGATGATGCTCACCGACGAAATTCCTAACGCGATTGCTGCCTTGATTGCGTGTTTGTTGATGGGGCAGTTCCGCTGTATCGACATGGAAAGCGCCTATCGCGCAGTACACTGGCCTAGCCTGATTCTTATCGTCGGGATGATGCCGTTTGCGCTGGCATTGCAGCAAACCGGTGGGGTTGCGCTGGTGGTAAAAGGGCTGATGGAAATTGGCGGTGATGCCGGGCCGCATGTGATGCTGGTATGCCTGTTTCTACTGTGCGCGCTGACGGGGTTGTTTATTTCCAACACGGCGACGGCGGTCTTGATGGCGCCGATTGCGATTGCTGCGGCAGAACAGATGCAGGTTTCGCCTTACCCGTTTGCAATGATCATTGCGATTGCCGCTTCGGCTGCATTTATGACGCCGGTTTCCTCGCCGGTTAATACGCTGGTTCTGGCACCTGGCGGATATCGTTTCAGCGATTTTGTTCGGGTTGGCGTACCGTTTACCCTGGTAGTGATGGTCGTTAGCGTGGTGATGGTGCCCTGGTTATACCCATTCTGACCGGCAAACGAGGAGAACAGCCTGAGGCCTGACTCAGGCTGTTTGAGTTGACCTGCAAGAGCGATTACAGCGGCGATTCCTGGCTGATTTCGTCCAGCGACAGGCTGAAACTTGGAATAAACACCGTCATGAAGTAATCCATTTCCGGGCTGTGGCGTTGCTGGAGCGTTTTTTCCAGTCGCGCTTTGGCCAGCAGAAATTCATTATTGCCTGCTGATAGCTCTTCCAGACACTTCAGGTACGCGCAAAGCGCATCCGCCTGTTTAACAATCGCCTGTTCTTCTTCACTGATGTGGGATTCGTCCAGCAGTGGGCTGAAGTCCTGTTGCAGTTCGGCAGGTAACATGGCGATCAGGTTATGGCGGGCGATTTTTTCGATTTTCTTATATTCGTGGGCAATCTGTGCGTTGTAATACTTAACCGGGGTGGGCATGTCGCCGGTCAACACTTCGCTGGCATCATGGTACATGGCCAGCAAGGCAATACGGCCAACATTGATATTACCGTTGAATTTACGGTTTTTGATCACGGCAAGCGCGTGCGCGACAAAGGCGACCTGCAGACTGTGTTCGGAGACATTTTCTGTCCGGACATTGCGCATCAGCGGCCAGCGGCTAATGAGTTTCAGGCGGGATAAATGAGCGAAGAAGTGACTCTGGACCATGAACATCTCTCGGCGTAAGGCAATAGAGGTTCATTGTGGCGGCTCTGACATCAAGAAGCAAATCAGGGCTAGCCTGAAAAAAGCAGGTGTAGTGAAAGGGTCAGAATAAGAGAAGAGGTCAGAATAAGAGGAAGGTTGCGTCCGGCACCGTGCAGAGCCGGACGCAGCGCACTACTGGTGATACCCTTCCAGGAAACGGCCCAGTTTGTTGATTGCCATGTCCAGATCATCAACACGCGGCAGCGTCACGATACGCAGGTGGTCCGGTTCCGGCCAGTTAAACGCGGTACCTTGCACCAGCAGCACTTTTTCCTGCAGCAGCAAATCCAGTACCAGTTTCTGGTCGTCGTGGATATTGAACCGTTTGGCGTCAATGCGGGGGAACATGTACAGCGCGCCATTGGGTTTAACACAAGAAACTCCGGGGATCTGGTTAATCAGTTCCCAGGCACGATTGCGCTGTTCATACAAGCGCCCGCCTGGATGAATGAATTCACTGATACTTTGGTAACCCCCCAGCGCCGTCTGGATCGCATGCTGCATCGGCACATTAGCGCACAAGCGCATGGATGCCAGCATTTCCAGGCCTTCAATATAACCGCGGGCGTGTTTTTTCGGGCCATTGAGCACCATCCACCCCTGGCGGAACCCGGCGACGCGATAGGTCTTGGACAGGCCGTTGAAGGTCACAGTCAGCAAATCCGGTGCCAGTGCGGCAATGGAATGATGCTGGGCGTCGTCATAAAGGATTTTGTCGTAAATCTCGTCGGCAAAAATGATCAGGTTATGCTGACGCGCGATTTCAACCACTTCCAGCAGCAGCTCTTTACTGTATACCGCTCCGGTCGGGTTGTTCGGGTTAATAATGACGATCCCTCGGGTACGAGGGGTGATTTTGCTACGGATATCATCCAAATCCGGGAACCAGTCGGATTCTTCATCACAACGGTAGTGCACGGCGTTGCCGCTGGAAAGCGAAACCGCGGCGGTCCACAGTGGATAGTCCGGTGCAGGCACCAGCATTTCGTCACCGGTATTCAGCAACGCCTGCATTGACTGGACAATCAGCTCGGATACGCCGTTACCGATGTAGACGTCTTCCAACGTGACATCACGCATATCGCGTGCCTGATAGTGCTGCACGATAGCCTTACGGGCGGAGTACAACCCTTTTGAGTCACAGTAACCTTGCGCGGTTGGCAAATTGCGGATGACATCCACCAGAATTTCATCTGGGGCATCAAACCCAAAAGGTGCCGGGTTGCCAATATTCAGCTTAAGTACCTTGTTGCCTTCTTCTTCCAGTCTTTTTGCTTCTTTTAGTACTGGGCCACGAATATCGTAACAAACGTTTTCCAGTTTTTTCGATTTTTCTATCGGTGACATGTAACAAGCCTTTTACAGGATCCTATTCCTGATGAGTAATCGCCTAACGACACTAATGTACTCTTCCCGTCGTGTGTTTTGAAGAATCATTACTATGGCTGTGACGATGCTTCCAGATTCGTGATTCTCGACATGGCGGCGATAAACAGCACTTGCTGTTAACGGAATGTTCTGAAATTGTGGCGGCGTTTTTATTTTTCGACCACATCCCGAAGTAGATGACCAGAAAAAAACCATCTGGCTTCGTCCGATAATTCGATCTGGCTCGCATAACGATGCGTTAATCATCTTATGGTGAAGGCTGGGGAATAATTTCGGTCACTCATTGACGTAATTGAGATACCTGTTTTAAGTGCTGAAACCGGTATCATAAAATGGTCGATGAGTTCTGGTGTCATAAAAACCATTTTTTAAATAGGGTAATAACAGAAGCGCAAGCAAATGTTTCTTTGTGGAGCTGCACGGAATGTTCTCTTATTGGTGATGAAATAAAAACTATCCAAGGCGCTGATAATAAAAAACCAGAGTATTTAACCGAATAGCGTAAATGACTGCACGGAAATAAAAAGAACAGGTCTATCTTGCCGTAAATACGATAATTATTTTTCCGTTGGAACTCACAGCGTATAACTTCATGAAAGTTTATGTTACATATGACATTTTTGTGTATTTTTTGATTCTTTTACAAAAAAGAAATAATCTTTACATAAAAAATGTGTCACAGAATGATAGTAACTCACTGTATTAGTTGTGATTGTGCCCGAAGATTGCAGAGTGCTTACGGATGGCAGGTTAGCAGCAAGAGCATCGATAGATGCAGATTCATCAGGCTGGTTGATGGGTTCTGCGGCGGGATTAAATCGAGATTTCAAACGTAATAGTGTGATTTGAAGGTCTGCCGATGTTTTGTGCGTAATGTCTTTTTCAAGCAAACAAACAATCAATGATGCACAAAGTATGCGTCAAAAGTGAAAAATAAGAGATGTCGTATATTTTGATGGCAGTGGCTCATAAAGTAAGCGCAATCAGAATCTTATATCTGCTGACAGTCAATTTCGGGGCAATGAGATAGCTGGTGTTTTTTTCATTTTTATTTTACTATCTAAAATAATAAAAGGGTTCTTCTTGATGGTCTGATTCCGTAATAAGATGCTTAAATAGGGAGGGTAGGGGAGAGAGGTGATTCGGGGAAAGGAATATAGTAGAGATAGCCTTTTGCCGTAACCGTTCGTCTGCGATACTGTTCGTCTTTTATTGTGCATCCGGCCTTTGTCGGGGCATCAACATCAACACCAGGTATGTTTGTTAAAAATTAAAATAGATAAGTGAAGAGCCGTATGACAAATACAAGTCGCCCTGTCCTCAACCTTGATCTCGATCTGTTGAGAACGTTCGTCGCTGTTGCAGATTTGAATACGTTTGCGGCAGCCGCTGTCGCTGTGTGTCGAACACAGTCGGCGGTAAGCCAGCAGATGCAGCGTCTGGAGCAGTTAATTGGTAAAGAGCTGTTTGCCCGCCACGGGCGAAACAAGCTGCTGACTGAGCATGGCATCCAGTTTCTCGGGTATGCCAGAAAAATTCTGCAGTTTAATGATGAGGCGTGCGCCTCACTGATGTATAGCGATATTCAGGGTACGCTGACTATCGGTGCCTCTGATGATACGGCGGATACTATTCTGCCTTTCATCCTGCAGCGTGTGACTACCGTATTTCCGAAATTGTCGATTGCGGTCAGTATCAAACGCAGCGCAGAAATGGCGGATATGCTACAACAGGGGAAAATTGATCTGGTCATTACTACGTCTAATGCCGAGGATCTACCCCATGTGTTGCTGCGTACATCACCGACGTTGTGGTACTGCGCTGCCGACTACCAGTATCAGCCGGGAGAGACCGTTTCCCTGGTGGTACTGGATGAGCCGAGCCCGTTCCGTACGCTGGCGCTTGAGCAACTGACTGCGGCGGGTATTCCGTGGAAAATTTCCTATGTCGCTTCTACGTTGTCTGCCGTGCGTGCGGCGGTGAAAGCAGGTCTGGGGATTACGGTTCGTTCAGTCGAAATGATGAGCCCGGAGTTGCGCGTGTTGGGTGAAGAGGAAGGGCTGCCTAAACTGCCTGATACTCGCTACTATCTGTGCAAGAATCCGGATCATGACAACGAGCTGACGAACGCTATTTTCAGCGCTATCGAGTCTGGTACGCGGTCTCATCTGCTGCCGGTGAGCGCCGCTGGGGCAGAAAACGATATGCGTGAGCCGCCCAACGACTGATCCGTTACGCGATATTATCAGTATATCAACATGGCGGGGCGATAAGCCTCGCTATGTTGTGTTCTTTGATTGTTTCTTTTGATAGTGTTTTTGCCCCGCCGATTCACTCCCCGCTTTCCCCACTGATGAGGGGTTATCACTACATTTTCCAACCGCTTATCATTATTCCGCACGTCGTTGCGTTCCCGTTTTATTAAAACTGCTTTTCTTTTTTTTTAAAGCCATGTTGATCGAATGAAAAGGCGAATGGGTGAGCAACTGGCGCAATTTTTTTACTAACATAAATGAAAAAAGTGTGTTCTGGATCAAAAAATACCCCTATTAACCCTATGGGGGAACAGGAATTCTTGTCGAAAATGGTATAGTCACCCAGCCTCTTAAGGGGTTTTTGCAGGAGGAATCGTTAACGTGAGGTGATTGACTGACTCGATTTAGTTACCGCGTTACACACAAAATGTTAACGAAACCACGTGCATGTAAAGTAATGTGCTGTTATTTTTAGTGGCGTTGAAAATAAGGTTACATAACAGGGAATCAGACCGCATTAAAGCGCTGCTTAACCTTATACGTTGTGGCGTTTTTGTGGCGAAAAATCCTTCCTTTTAATCGATGTGGCGACAAACTGCCGAGTAAAGAGCAGGTGTCTGATCACTTTTGATGAGTAAGCAAGAGTATGTCAACAACTACTGAAGTCCTCGCCCATCACTGGGCTTTTGCGCTATTCGTTATCATTGCTGTAGGTCTCTGCGGCTTTATGTTACTCGGCGGCTTCCTGCTAGGAGGCAGAGCCCGGGCACGACACAAAAACATCCCTTATGAATCAGGTATCGCTTCTGTTGGCTCAGCGCGGTTGCGCCTTTCTGCCAAGTTTTACCTGGTTGCCATGTTTTTCGTTATTTTCGACGTTGAAGCTCTCTACCTCTACGCCTGGTCAGTTTCTGTCCGGGAAAGTGGGTGGATAGGCTTCGTCGAGGCTACAATTTTCATTTTGGTGCTGTTGGCTGGTTTGGTCTATCTGGTGCGCATCGGCGCGTTGGACTGGACGCCTGTGCGTTCCAAAAGACAAGTCGTGAAATCCAATGTCGTGACCCAGACCACTAACACTCATCAGCAGTAATAGCGAGGCATTTAGAAGATGGATTATACGCTCACCCGCATTGACCCGGACGGTGAGAACGACCGTTACCCCCTCCAGAAGCAAGAGATTGTCAGCGATCCGCTTGAGCAGCATGTCAATCGCAGCGTTTTCATGGGCAACCTGGAACAGTCGCTGCACAGCATGGTCAACTGGGGGCGCAGCAATTCCTTGTGGCCTTATAACTTCGGTCTTTCCTGTTGCTATGTAGAAATGGCCACATCCTTTACCTCGGTGCACGATGTGGCGCGCTTTGGTTCCGAAGTTATTCGTGCTTCACCGCGTCAGGCGGATTTCATGGTCGTGGCCGGTACGCCGTTCTTAAAAATGGCGCCGGTCATTCAGCGTTTATACGACCAGATGTTGGCACCTAAATGGGTTATATCCATGGGAGCCTGTGCGAATTCCGGCGGTATGTACGATATTTATTCCGTAGTGCAGGGGGTTGATAAGTTCCTGCCGGTCGATGTGTACATCCCTGGATGCCCGCCACGTCCGGAAGCCTACATGCAGGCACTGTTGCTGCTGAAAGAGTCTATTGGTAAGGAACGCCGTCCTCTGTCATGGGTGGTAGGCGATCAGGGGGTTTACCGCGCGAACATGCAATCCGAGCGCGAACGTAAACGAGGCGAGCGCATTGCGGTAACCAACCTGCGTTCTCCTGATGAGATTTGACCCCTGTGAGTGAAGGCTGTAGTGGCTACGTAAGATCACGGTAAATTCATATCACGATAAACGTGTGTAGCCATCATCAGTCACAGAAATAGCACATTTACTGTGGTGACATAATTTATGACAGATTTAACGACGCACGATGTCGCTCTGCCTGCATGGCAAACCCGTGATCACATGGATGATCCGGTCGTTGGCGAGCTGTGTAACCGTTTTGGGCCGGAAGCATTCACCATCCAGGCAACCCGTACCGGCCTGCCGGTAGTTTGGGTGAAACGCGAGCAATTGCTGGATGTAGTGGTTTTCCTGAAAAAACAGCCTAAACCCTATGTGATGCTGCTTGACCTGCATGGTGTGGACGAACGTCTGCGTACCCACCGCCAGGGGTTGCCGGATGCTGATTTTACCGTTTTCTACCACTTTATTTCGATTGAGCGTAACCGCGATATCATGCTGAAAGTGGCATTGTCTGAAAACGATCTCAACATGCCTACCCTGACCAAACTGTTCCCTAACGCCAACTGGTATGAGCGTGAAGTGTGGGACATGTTTGGCATCACTTTTAAAGGTCACCCCCACCTGACGCGCATCATGATGCCGCAGACCTGGCAGGGCCACCCGCTGCGCAAGGATTTCCCTGCGCGTGCTACCGAATTCGATCCTTTCGTGCTGACCAAACAGCGCGAGGACATGGAGATGGAGTCCCTGACCTTCAAACCAGAAGAGTGGGGGATGAAGCGCGGTACGAATAACGAAGACTTCATGTTCCTGAACCTGGGGCCGAACCACCCGTCTGCGCATGGTGCCTTCCGTATCATCCTGCAGCTCGATGGTGAAGAGATTGTCGATTGTATTCCTGATATCGGCTATCACCACCGTGGTGCGGAAAAAATGGGTGAGCGCCAGTCCTGGCACAGTTATATCCCTTACACCGACCGTATCGAATACCTCGGCGGTTGTGTAAATGAAATGCCTTATGTGCTGGCGGTAGAAAAACTGGCGGGTATAGAGGTGCCGGAACGCGTGAAGGTGATTCGCGTCATGCTGTCCGAGCTGTTCCGTATCAACAGCCACCTGCTGTACATCAGTACCTTTATTCAGGACGTCGGTGCCATGACACCGGTGTTCTTCGCGTTTACCGATCGTCAGAAAATCTACGACTTGGTCGAAGCGATTACCGGCTACCGTATGCACCCGGCCTGGTTCCGTATCGGCGGTGTTGCACATGACCTGCCGCGTGGCTGGGAGCGTCTGCTGCGTGAGTTCCTTGACTGGATGCCGGCTCGTCTGGACACCTACATCAAAGCCGCGCTGCAAAACAGTATTCTGAAAGGGCGTTCACAGGGTGTTGCCGCTTACAACGCTAAAGAAGCGTTGGAATGGGGTGTGACTGGCGCAGGCCTGCGTGCTACCGGCATCGCATTCGATGTGCGTAAAGCCCGTCCTTACTCTGGCTATGAAAACTTCGACTTTGAGATACCGGTGGGTGATGGCGTTAGTGATTGCTACAGTCGCGTCATGCTGAAAGTGGAAGAGCTGCGTCAGAGTCTGCGTATTCTGGAACAGTGCCTGAAGAACATGCCGGAAGGTCCGTTCAAGGCTGATCATCCGCTGACTACGCCGCCACCGAAAGAGCGCACGCTGCAACATATTGAGACGCTGATTAACCACTTCCTGCAGGTTTCCTGGGGCCCGGTGATGCCGGCTAACGAATCATTCCAGATGATCGAAGCGACCAAGGGAATCAACAGTTATTACCTGACCAGCGACGGCAGCACCATGAGTTACCGAACCCGTATTCGCACGCCGAGCTTTGCGCACCTGCAACAGATCCCGGCGGTGATTCGTGGCTGTCTGGTATCCGACTTGATCGTATACCTCGGTAGTATTGATTTTGTCATGTCAGATGTGGACCGCTAATTATGCACGACCATAACAACACTCAGGATTCTATCGATGCTCCGGCGCAGGCCGCCAGCGATGTTTTTGTGTTAAGTGACACAGAGCGTGATGCTATCGAGCATGAAAAACACCACTACGAAGATGCGCGCGCGGCGTCTATCGAAGCGCTGAAAATTGTACAGAAACAGCGTGGGTGGGTACCGGATGGCGCGATTAACGCCATTGCTGATGTGCTGGGTATCCCAGCCAGCGATGTGGAAGGCGTAGCGACGTTTTATAGCCAGATTTACCGTCAGCCGGTAGGCCGCCATGTTATCCGCTACTGCGACAGCGTCGTGTGCCACATCACGGGCTATCAAGGCATTCAGGCTGCGCTGGAGAAAAAGCTGAATATCAAGCCGGGCCAGACGACATTTGATGGTCGTTTCACATTATTGCCGACCTGCTGTCTGGGGAACTGCGACAAGGGGCCGACGATGATGATCGACGAAGACACCCATAGTCAGTTGAAGCCTGATGATCTCGATTCGTTACTGGAGCAGTATCAATGAGTAAAAACATTGTTCTGACGGCTGAACAGCATCCTTTGACCTGGCGCTTGCGTGCCGACAAGCAGCCGGTATGGTTGGACGAATACCGCAGTAAAAATGGTTATGCCGGTGCTAAAAAAGCACTGACCGGTATGGCACAGGATGAGGTTGTCACCCTGGTTAAAGATGCCGGGTTGCGTGGTCGCGGTGGTGCAGGTTTCTCTACAGGTCTTAAGTGGAGCCTGATGCCGAAAGATGAAAGCATGAATATCCGCTACCTGCTGTGCAACGCGGATGAGATGGAACCGGGTACCTACAAAGACCGCCTGCTGATGGAGCAAATGCCGCATCTGCTGGTGGAAGGCATGTTGATCGGTGCTTATGCGCTGAAAGCCTATCGCGGTTATATCTTCCTGCGCGGCGAATACGTTGAGGCGGCGGCCAATTTGCGTCGTGCTATCGCTGAGGCGACAGAAGCAGGGCTGCTTGGCAAAAATATCATGGGCACCGGCTTTGATTTTGAGCTGTTTGTCCACACCGGTGCGGGTCGTTACATTTGCGGCGAAGAAACAGCGCTTATTAACTCGCTGGAAGGTCGTCGTGCCAATCCTCGCTCTAAACCACCGTTCCCAGCTTCTGCTGGTGCGTGGGGTAAACCCACCTGCGTCAACAACGTAGAAACGCTGTGCAACGTACCTGCCATTATTGAGCATGGTGTTGAGTGGTATCAGGGGCTGTCAGCTGGCAAGAGTAAAGATGCCGGCACCAAACTGATGGGCTTCTCCGGCCGTGTGAAAAATCCAGGTCTGTGGGAACTGCCGTTTGGCACGACTGCCCGTGAAATCCTGGAAGACTATGCTGGTGGGATGCGCGATGGCCTGACCTTAAAAGCGTGGCAGCCTGGCGGAGCCGGTACCGATTTTCTGACCGATGCCCATCTCGACTTACCGATGGACTTCGAAAACATCGGTAAGGCGGGTAGCCGTCTGGGTACGGCGCTGGCGATGGCGGTTGATAATGAGATCAACATGGTATCGCTGACCCGCAATCTGGAAGAGTTTTTCGCCCGTGAGTCTTGCGGCTGGTGTACGCCTTGTCGTGACGGCTTGCCGTGGAGCGTGAAGATTTTGCGTGCGCTGGAGCGTGGTGAAGGGCAACCCGGCGATATTGAAACGCTGGAACAATTGTGCCGCTTCCTGGGGCCGGGTAACACCTTCTGCGCGCATGCGCCGGGTGCGGTCGAACCGTTGCAGAGCGCCATTAAATATTTCCGGGACGAATTCGAGGCAGGCATCGCCAGACAGGTTGTCAGTAACGCCAAACCGATTGGCGGTATTCAGCCCAACCTGCTGAAACAGCGCTGGTAATCACGTTGCCCGGTGTGTTGAGCATCATGCCGGGAGTCAACGTCGATTCATCCCGCAGACAGAATTTTTGATTAGTGCCCGCCTGAGGTGGGCTGTTATGGAAGCATGCTGACTATGGCAACGATTCATGTAGACGGCAAAGAATATGAAGTGGACGGAGCGGATAACCTGCTGCAGGCTTGTCTGTCTCTGGGACTTGATATTCCTTACTTTTGCTGGCATCCGGCGCTGGGGAGCGTCGGTGCTTGCCGCCTGTGTGCGGTCAAGCAGTATCAGAACGCGGAAGATACCCGTGGTCGTCTGGTAATGTCCTGTATGACGCCAGCGTCGGATGGCGCTTATATCGCTATTGACGATGACGAAGCAAAGCAGTTCCGCAAAACTATTGTGGAATTTCTGATGACCAACCACCCGCACGACTGTCCGGTCTGTGAAGAGGGGGGGAACTGTCATCTGCAGGATATGACCGTAATGACGGGCCATAACTTCCGTCGTTACCGTTTCACCAAGCGTACGCATCACAACCAGGATCTTGGCCCGTTCATCTCCCATGAGATGAACCGTTGTATCGCTTGTTACCGTTGCGTGCGGTATTACAAGGATTACGCCGACGGTAAAGATTTGGGTGTTTACGGTGCGCATGACAACGTCTATTTCGGTCGTCCGGAAGACGGCGTGTTGGAAAGTGAGTTTTCCGGCAACCTGGTGGAAGTGTGCCCGACAGGGGTATTCACCGACAAAACCCATTCTGAACGTTACAACCGTAAATGGGATATGCAGTTCGCGCCGAGCATTTGTCAGCAGTGCAGCGTGGGATGTAACACCAGTCCTGGCGAGCGCTATGGCGAATTGCGCCGTATCGAAAACCGCTATAATGGCAGCGTGAACCATTATTTCCTGTGCGACCGCGGTCGTTTCGGTTATGGCTACGTCAACCTGAAAGACCGTCCTCGTCAGCCGTTGCAACGTCGCGGCGATGACTGGATTGCCCTGAATGCCGAGCAGGCATTGCAAGGTGCCGCCGATGTGTTGCGTCAGGCTAAACGTGTCATCGGTATCGGGTCGCCGCGCGCCAGCGTAGAAAGCAACTTCGCGTTGCGTGAGCTGGTCGGTGCCGACAACTTCTACACTGGTGTATCGCAGGCTGAGCAAAACCGTCTGCAACTGATGCTGAAAGTGTTGAAAGAGAGTGGTGTCCGTACGCCTTCTCTGCGTGAAATCGAAAGCTATGACGCTGTGTTGGTGCTGGGTGAAGATTTGACCCAGACCGGGGCGCGTATTGCACTGGCTGTTCGTCAGGCGGTGAAAGGCAAAGCCCGTGAACTGGCGGCAGCCCAGAAAGTCGCTGACTGGCAGATAGCCGCCATCCTGAATATCGGTCAGCACGCCAAACACCCGTTGTTTGTTACTAACGTCGATAGCACCCGTCTGGATGATATCGCGGCGTGGAATTACCGTGCACCGGTAGCAGAACAGGCGCGTCTGGGCTTCGCGATTGCCCATGCACTCGACAATGCTGCCCCGGCCGTTAGCGATTTACCTGCTGATCTTACCCAGAAAGTGGACGTCATCGTTCAGGCACTGGCTGGCGCTCGCAAACCGTTGATTATCTCCGGCACCAATGCCGGTAGCGACGATGTAATTGCGGCGGCTGCCAACGTTGCCAAGGCGCTCAAAGCCCGCGGTTCCGACGTCGGCATTACGTTTGTCGCCGCCGCTGCCAACAGCATGGGTGTGGCGATGATCGGTGGTGGTTCGCTGGATGATGCACTGTCTCAGTTGGAAACCGGCGAAGCCGACAGTGTGGTGGTGTTGGAAAATGATCTGTATCGCCATGCGCCTGCGGCACGTGTCGATGCGGCGCTGGCAAAAGCAACCAATCTGATTGTGTTGGATCACCAGCGTACGGCGATCATGGATAAAGCCAGTCTGGTGCTGTCTTCCGCCAGCTTTGCAGAAAGCGACGGTACGCTCATCAGCCAGGAAGGTCGTGCACAGCGCTTCTTCCAGGTCTACGATCCGACCTACTACGACAGCAAGGTGGTTATGCTGGAAAGCTGGCGTTGGCTGCATTCCCTGTATATCACCTATAACAGCCGTCAGGTGGACTGGACACAACTGGACCATGTTATTGACGCCTGTGTCAGCGCGCTGCCGCAACTGGCGGCAATCAAGGACGCTGCACCGGATGCCTCGTTCCGCATTCAGGGCCAGAAACTGGCGCGTGAACCACATCGTTATAGTGGTCGTACCGCTATGCGCGCCAACATCAGCGTGCATGAGCCGCGTCAGCCACAGGATCGCGACACCATGTTCGCCTTCTCAATGGAAGGGAACAACAGTCCGTTGGCCGAGCGTCAGCAGGTGCCGTTTGCCTGGGCACCGGGTTGGAACTCACCGCAAGCGTGGAACAAATTCCAGGATGAAGTGGGCGGACATTTGCGTCACGGCGATCCGGGCGTGCGTCTTATCGAAGCCGGTGAGGGTTCGCTGCCATACTTCAGCCAGATCCCCGCGCCGTTTGCTCCTCAACAAGGACAGTGGCAGGTTGCGCCTTACTACAATCTGTTTGGTAGTGACGAGTTGTCACAGCGTTCTGGTGTGATTCAGCAGCGTATGCCACAGGCTTGTGCGGTCGTGAATCAGGCGGATGCCGCGTTGTTGGGGGTTAATGCCGGAGCGCTGCTGGACATCACCTGTGGTGGTCAGACGCTGCGCCTGCCGGTGCGGTTAAGTGCTGAACTGCGTCAGGGTCAGATTGGTTTGCCGCTGGGCTTCCCGGGCGTTGCTCCGGTGCTGGCGGGTGCGACCGTTGAAATGCTGCGGGAGGCTGCACAATGAGTTGGTTGACTCCGGATGTACTGGATATTCTGGCTACCGTCGGCAAAGCAGTTGTGATTCTGCTGGTCGTAGTCAGCTGCGGTGCGCTGATGAGTATGGGGGAGCGCCGTTTGCTGGCGCTGTTCCAGGGGCGTTACGGGCCTAACCGCGTAGGCTGGGGCGGTTCGCTGCAACTGGTGGCGGACATGCTCAAGATGTTCTTCAAAGAGGACTGGACGCCGCCGTTTGCCGACAAGGTGATTTTCACGCTGGCACCGGTCATTGCGTTTACGTCGCTGCTGCTATCGTTCGCTATCGTACCGGTTAGCCCAACCTGGCAGGTTGCCAACCTGAACATCGGGGTGTTGTTCTTCCTGATGATGGCAGGGCTGGCGGTTTACGCCGTGCTGTTTGCCGGATGGTCGAGTAACAACAAATACTCGCTGTTGGGTGCGGTGCGTGCTTCGGCGCAAACACTGAGCTATGAGGTGTTCCTCGGATTGTCGCTGATGGGCGTGGTCGCTCAGGCAGGTTCGTTCAACATGGCGGATATCGTTAACGCGCAGTCCACCGTGTGGAACGTCATCCCGCAGTTCTTTGGCTTTATCACCTTTGCGATTGCGGGTGTGGCGGTGTGTCACCGTCATCCGTTTGACCAACCGGAAGCGGAACAGGAACTGGCGGACGGCTACCATATCGAGTACGCCGGGATGAAATTCGGTCTGTTCTTCGTCGGTGAATACATCGGTATCGTGACGGTCTCTGCGCTTATCGTCACGTTGTTCTTCGGCGGCTGGCATGGTCCTTTCCTGCCTCCGTTCGTCTGGTTTGCGTTGAAAACGGCGTTTTTCATGATGATGTTCATCCTGATTCGTGCGTCGTTGCCACGTCCGCGTTATGACCAGGTGATGGCATTCGGCTGGCGCGTATGTTTGCCGCTGACGCTGCTGAACCTGCTGGTGACCGCTGCGGTCATTCTGTACAACGCTTGATAGGGGTGAATAAACCATGACACTGAAAGAACTTTTGATTGGTTTCGGCACCCAGGTACGCAGTATCTGCATGGTGGGTTCCAACGCGTTTAAAAAGCGTGAAACCAAAATGTATCCGGAAGAGCCGGTGAATCCACCGCCGCGCTTCCGTGGTCGTATTGTACTGACCCGTGATCCGGACGGACAGGAGCGTTGCGTCGCCTGTAACCTGTGCGCCGTAGCCTGTCCGGTAGGCTGTATCTCCCTGCAGAAGGCGGAAATGAAGGACGGCCGTTGGTATCCGGAGTTTTTCCGCATCAACTTCTCCCGCTGCATTTTCTGCGGCATGTGTGAAGAGGCCTGCCCGACGACGGCAATTCAGCTGACCCCTGATTTTGAAATGGGTGAGTTCAAGCGCCAGGATCTGGTGTACGAAAAAGACGATCTGCTGATCTCGGGGCCGGGTAAATATCCGGAATACAACTTCTACCGGATGGCCGGTATGGCTGTTGATGGGAAAGAGAAGGGCGAAGCCGAAAACGAAGCCAAACCCATTGACGTCAAAGGCCTGCTGCCCTAAGGAGCCAAGCATGGAATTCGCTTTTTATGCGACTGCGATTATTGCGGTACTGGCAACACTACGTGTCATTACCCATACCAATCCAGTACATGCATTACTTTATCTGATTGTTTCGTTACTGGCGGTGGCCGGTGTGTTCTTCTCGCTGGGTGCGTATTTCGCCGGGGCGCTGGAGATAATCGTCTACGCTGGTGCCATCATGGTGTTGTTCGTCTTCGTGGTCATGATGCTGAACCTCGGTAATTCGGTGGATGAACAGGAAAAACTGTGGCTGAAGCCTGCTGTGTGGATAGGGCCGGGGGCGCTTTCTCTGATTCTGCTGGCGGTGATCGTCAAAGGGATCGTCAGCATCACCGACCAGAATATCGCCGGTAATATGGTTGATGCAAAAGCGGTGGGTATCAGTTTGTTCGGCCCGTATGTACTGGCGGTTGAACTGGCGTCGATGCTGTTGCTGGCCGGTCTGGTGGTGGCTTTCCACATTGGCCGTGAAGATAAGCGCGGAGAGCTGATTGCCAAAGATCAGGATACCGATAAGAAAATAACGGAGGAACGCGCATGATTCCGCTACAACATGGTTTGCTGTTGGCGGCCATCCTCTTTGTGCTGGGGCTGACCGGGCTGGTGATTCGTCGCAATCTGCTGTTTATGCTGATTTGTCTGGAAATCATGATTAATGCTGCGGCGCTGGCTTTTGTGGTTGCAGGAAGTTACTGGGGGCAATCGGATGGTCAGGTGATGTATATCCTGGCTATTACGCTGGCCGCAGCGGAGGCCAGTATTGGTCTGGCGTTGCTGCTTCAGC
This sequence comes from Dickeya ananatis, assembly GCF_019464615.1. Lineage (NCBI taxonomy): Bacteria > Pseudomonadati > Pseudomonadota > Gammaproteobacteria > Enterobacterales > Pectobacteriaceae > Dickeya > Dickeya ananatis. Next base: position 1,107,933 of record NZ_CP040816.1, read on the forward strand.
TGTATCGTCGCCGTCAGACCCTGAATATTGATACTGTCAGTGAGATGCGCGGATGAACTTACTCTACTTAACTATTCTGTTTCCGCTGATCGGATTCCTGTTACTGGCTTTCTCTCGTGGACGCTGGTCGGAAAATGTTTCCGCAACTATCGGGGTGGGGTCGATTGGCCTGGCCGCGCTGGTTACCGGCGGCGTGGTGATGGATTTTCTCAGCCAGCAACAGCCTGGCGGGGTGACCTTCTTCAGTCAGCACCTGTGGAGCTGGATGACGGTAGGCAAGTTCGACATCGGCGTTACGCTGACGTTGGACGGTCTGTCGTTGACCATGCTGTCGGTGGTGACTGGCGTGGGCTTCTTCATCCATCTGTTTGCTTCCTGGTACATGCGCGGTGAAGAGGGGTATTCCCGCTTCTTTGCCTACACCAACCTGTTCATCGCCAGCATGGTTGTGCTGGTGCTGTCAGACAACCTGTTGCTGATGTACCTCGGCTGGGAAGGGGTGGGGCTGTGCAGTTACCTGCTGATTGGCTTCTACTACACTAACCCGAATAACGGCGCGGCGGCGATGAAAGCCTTCATTGTTACCCGTGTGGGCGACGTGTTCCTGGCGATTGCGTTGTTCATCCTGTATCGCGAATTGGGTACGTTGAACTTCCGTGATCTGATGGTGCTGGCACCGCAGCATTTTGCTGAAGGCTCACCGGCTATCACCTGGGCAACGCTGATGCTGTTGGGTGGCGCGGTAGGTAAATCGGCTCAGTTGCCGTTGCAAACCTGGCTGGCGGATGCGATGGCTGGTCCGACACCGGTTTCCGCGTTGATTCACGCGGCAACCATGGTGACCGCAGGTGTATATCTGATAGCTCGTACCCACGGCCTGTTCCTGCTGGCACCGGATATATTGCATCTGGTGGCCAATGTGGGTGCTATTACCTTGCTGCTGGCGGGTTTCGCCGCACTGGTACAGACCGACATCAAGCGTGTGTTGGCCTACTCCACTATGAGCCAGATTGGTTATATGTTCCTGGCTCTGGGTGTTCAGGCGTGGGACGCGGCCATCTTCCATCTGATGACGCATGCGTTCTTCAAAGCACTGCTGTTCCTGTCCTCCGGCTCGGTCATTCTGGCCTGCCATCATGAACAAAACATCTTCAAGATGGGTGGACTGCGTAAGACCATTCCGCTGGTATATGCCTGTTTCCTGGTGGGGGGCGCGGCGCTGTCGGCATTGCCGATGGTAACGGCCGGTTTCTTCAGTAAGGACGAAATCCTGGCTGGTGCCTGGGCCAACGGTCATATCAATCTGGTAGTTGCCGGTCTGGTGGGCGCGTTCATGACGTCGCTGTATACCTTCCGGATGATTTTTATCGTGTTCCATGGTGAAGCAAAAACCAAAGCCCACGCAGGTAAGGGAATCTCCCATCACTTGCCGCTGCTGGTGCTGCTGGTGCTGTCCACCTTCGTTGGCGCTCAGATTGCGCTGCCACTGCATGGCGTACTGCCAGCTACGACCGAACTTGAACATGGTCAGGTCATGACGCTGGAAATCGCCTCTGGTGTGGTAGCTATCGCCGGTATTTTACTGGCAGCCGCACTGTGGCTGGGCAAACGCCAGTTGGTGACCAGTGTCGCCAACAGTGCACCGGGTCGCTTCTTCTCAACATGGTGGTTCCATGCCTGGGGATTCGACTGGCTGTACGACAAGGTGTTCGTCAAACCGTATCTGGCCATTGCGACATTGCTGCAGCGTGACCCGCTGAATGCGTTGATGAATATTCCAGCCATTATTACCCGTTGGGGTAACCGTGCGCTGGTCGTCAGCGAGAACGGGCAGGTGCGCTGGTATGCCGCATCAATGGGCATCGGCGCTGTGGTGGTACTGGCGCTGCTGTTGCTGGTTTAAGCGATGCGGTAATGCAGAGGGGCGGGGCACATAACATTGCGTGGCCCCGCAGGCAGCAAGTTTTTCGTTTTCTTTAATTTAGGGACACAAAACGCCATGCTACTACCTTGGCTGATTCTTATCCCCTTTATCGGCGGCCTGCTGTGCTGGCAGCTCGAGCGTTTCGGCACGCGTGTGCCGCGCTGGATCGCGCTGATCTCAATGGGGTTAACACTGGCGCTGTCATTGCAGTTGTGGCTGCAAGGCGGCTTTTCGCTGGCGACACCGACGGGCATCCCGCAGTGGCAGTCGGAGTTCATCCTGAACTGGATACCGCGTTTTGGTATCTCTATTCACCTGGCGCTTGATGGTCTGTCATTGTTGATGGTCGTGCTGACCGGCCTGCTGGGTGTGCTGGCGATCCTCTGTTCCTGGCGTGAGATTCAACGCTATCAGGGCTTTTTCCACCTGAACTTGCTGTGGATCCTCGGCGGGGTGATTGGTGTCTTCCTGGCTATCGACATGTTCCTGTTCTTCTTCTTCTGGGAAATGATGTTGGTGCCGATGTACTTCCTGATCGCGCTGTGGGGGCACAAAGGGTCTGACGGTAAAACGCGTATCGCTGCTGCGACTAAATTCTTTATTTATACGCAGGCGAGTGGTCTGGTGATGTTGATAGCCATTCTGGCGTTGGTGTTCGTTCATCATAACGCCACTGGCGAATGGACCTTTGACTATTCCCGTCTGCTGAAGACCCCGATGTCTTACGGGCTGGAATACGCACTGATGCTGGGTTTCTTCATCGCTTTCGCGGTGAAAATGCCGGTAGTACCGTTGCATGGTTGGTTGCCCGATGCGCACAGCCAGGCACCGACCGCAGGTTCCGTTGACCTGGCAGGTATTCTGCTGAAAACGGCGGCTTACGGTTTATTGCGATTCAGCCTGCCGCTGTTCCCAAACGCTTCCCATGATTTTGCGCCTATCGCGATGTGGTTGGGGATTATCGGTATTTTCTACGGCGCCTGGATGGCCTTTAAACAAACCGATATCAAACGCCTTATTGCCTATACCTCGGTATCGCACATGGGCTTTGTGATGATTGCCATCTACTCCGGCAGTCAACTGGCTTATCAGGGTGCGGTGGTGCAGATGATTGCACACGGCCTGTCAGCGGCGGGTCTGTTCATTATCTGTGGTCAGATGTATGAACGTCTGCACACGCGCGATTTGCGTCAGATGGGCGGATTGTGGGGCCGTATTCGTTACTTGCCTGCACTGTCGCTGTTCTTTGCAGTGGCTACCCTCGGGATGCCGGGTACCGGTAACTTTGTTGGCGAATTCATGATCCTGTTCGGCAGCTACCCTGTCGTGCCGGTGATTACGGTGATTTCAACGTTTGGTCTGGTGTTTGCTTCTGTGTATTCGCTGGTGATGATGCAACGTGCATTCTACGGTGCCCCTAAATCGGATGAACCGCTGCAGGGTATGACCGCACGTGAACTGTCACTCATTCTGCTGCTGGTGGTACTGCTGGTGTTGTTGGGTGTTTATCCGCAGCCGATTCTGGACACGTCCAGTGCGGCGATGGCGAATATCCAGCACTGGTTTACGTCATCGGTTCAGAGTTCAACAATTTCAACGACAGGGCTGTAATTCGCCATGACAATAACTCCTCAACAACTGATCGCGATGTCGCCACTGTTAATCGTCGGATTGACAGTTGTGGTTGTGATGCTGTGCATTGCGTGGCGACGCAACCATTTTATCAACGCAACGCTGACGGTCATCGGCCTGAACATTGCGCTGTTGTCGCTGTATCTGGTCGGCCAGGTTGGGCCGACCGACGTGACTCCGCTTATCCGGGTCGATGGTTTCTCGATGTTCTATACCGGTCTGGTGCTGGCAGCGAGCCTGGCGACCAGTACCTTTGCGTACCCGTGGCTGGAAGGTTTCCCGGACAATAAAGACGAGTTCTACCTGATGGTGCTGATTGCGGCGCTGGGCGGTATTCTGCTGGCGAGCGCAAACCATCTGGCCGCGTTCTTCATCGGTATCGAGCTTATCTCCCTGCCGTTGTTCGGTATGGTGGGGTATGCCTTCCGCCAGAAGCGTTCGCTGGAAGCGGCTATCAAGTACATGCTGCTGTCTGCCGCTGCATCCTCATTCCTGCTGTTTGGTATGGCGCTGGTGTATGCCGATTCCGGCAGCCTGAGCTTCGCCAGCCTTGGCAAGAGCCTCGGTGATCACCAACTGCATGCACCGTTGCTGCTGGCTGGTCTGGGTATGATGCTAGTCGGTCTGGGCTTCAAGCTGTCGCTGGTACCGTTCCATCTGTGGACTCCCGATGTTTATCAGGGTGCTCCGGCACCGGTTTCCACCTTCCTGGCGACCGCCAGTAAAATCGCTATCTTTGGTGCGGTAATGCGTTTGTTCTTGTACGCACCGCTGGTTGATAGTGAGTCGGTACGCACTACGCTGGGTATCATTGCTTTTGCATCGATCCTGTTTGGTAACCTGATGGCGGTGGCGCAGAGCAACATCAAGCGTCTGCTGGGGTATTCTTCCATTGCGCACCTGGGTTATCTGCTGGTGGCGTTGATTGCTGTACAGACGCATCAGCTGGCACTGGAAACCATCGGTGTGTATCTGGCGGGTTACCTGTTCAGTAGTCTGGGCGCGTTTGGTGTGGTCAGCCTGATGTCCAGCCCGTACCGTGGTCCGGATGCGGATTCACTGTTCTCTTACCGTGGGTTGTTCTGGCATAAGCCGATTCTGTCTGCGGTGATGACGGTGATGATGCTGTCACTGGCCGGTATTCCGATGACGCTGGGCTTCTTCGGTAAGTTCTATGTTCTGGCGGTAGGCGTTAACGCTCACCTGTGGTGGCTGAGTGCCGCTGTTGTGGTAGGGAGTGCCATCGGTCTGTATTACTATCTGCGCGTACTGGTCAGTCTGTACCTGAGCGCACCGCAGACCCTGAACCGCGATACGCCAAGCAACTGGGCGTTGACCGCAGGCGGTGTTGTGGTGCTGATTTCATCGGTGCTGGTGTTGCTGCTGGGTCTTTACCCGCAGCCGCTGATTTCGCTGGTACAACTGGCGCAGCCACTGATGTAATCCTACTTTCTGTAATACTGAAAGCCGCGCACTGTCGCGGCTTTCTTATTATTACGCCTTGATTATCTTTACCTCACTGCATTGTTCCCCAATATTATTTTTAATCTTAATTTTTCTCCTTTTTAGACAGTTATCAGCTTCTATTGTCTGTAGAAAGATATCGATACAGAGTCTTTGGGTGGTTTAGGGTGATATCTGATTGTCTGGTGTTATCGTGTTATTTACTTTCCTTATTTCCTTACATGCATTTCCAGCCTGGAAATAATGACAACGCTTTTCTATTTATAGTCCTTATATGATGGGCTTGGGAGTGGGTTGGGGATTTTTCTATTAAATTCAATTAATAAAGAATTAAATCAGATATGAGGATGGTGAAATGACAAACTGTGAGAAAATTAGATACAGAATGATACCCCGGCTTTTTTTTATTTTCCTGCTGACATTGTTGGTATTTGATAGCCGAGCTGATGGTGTGTCGATAGAGAATGAAAGTACATTGAATGAAAATGAAGAGGCAGGCTTTTTATTCGAAAATCCGCCGCATTTGCAGCGATTGGTCCGGTCGTTATTACAAAATCACTTTAGCGGTGTTCAGGAGGGAAACCGAGAAAAATATTATGAGCTGGACGTCGGGTATGTGGATGGGAGAATTTATGACCCGTCACAAAACCGCTTTCAGAAAGTGCACTTGCGTGGATACACCGGCAGTACGGATAGACTACCGGTTAACGGCGCGCCGTTTGTTGCACCACAGATAGATGTTATGCCCGGTGATACGGTAAGGATTCTGCTTAAAAATAATTTGCCTGTGGATAGTAGCTGTCAGCCGCATCAAATGGGGAGAGGAAATACGTCATCAATGCTGATGCATTCCCATACTACCATGGCACAACCGGTTTCAGGCACTTCGCTATCATCATCGGCGTTGTCCAACCCACCCCACTGCTTTAATGGCACTAACCTGCACGCCCATGGTATATGGATCAGCCCGACAGGCAACAGTGACAATGTGCTGTTGTCAGTGAATCCGGGCAACAGCTTTGAATACCAGTACAACTTCTCGCAGGATATTCCAGCCGGTACTTTCTGGTATCACTCTCACCGACACGGCTCTACCGCGTTACAGGTTTCCAGCGGCATGGCGGGAGCGCTTATTGTGCATGGTGACCGCAAGCCTACCGCGTCGTCGAATGGCGATTTGGACACGCTTCTGATTGACCCCGACAGCCAGCAACCGTTCCCGGAGCATACGGTATTGTTTCAGCAGATTCAGTATGCCTGCTTAGGTCGGGACGGAAAGCTGAAGCGGGATAAGCAGGGTAACATCAACTGGGATTGCAGCCCCAACGAGACGGGGGTCATTGAGGATTACGATCAGTTCGGTCCTGGCACCTGGCAGGCCTCCGGCCGCTGGACCAGCATTAACGGCGTGGTACTGCCGACCTTTAAAGCCACCACCGGGCAGGTTGAGCATTGGCGGCTGATTCACGGCGGCGTAAGGGAAACCATTAATCTGGAATTCCGTAAAATAAAGACGGGCCTGAGCCTCAACGAATTGCATCGAAAGGCTTATCTGGGCAAGTTGCGCCGTCAGGATGTCGGGACGTTGATTAGCGAGCTCTGCTCTGGTGAAAAAGTCCCTTTCCAGGTGGTCGCCGCTGATGGATTAACCATGGCCCATTCGCTGACGGCGGATAAGGTGACGCTGCAGCCGGGGTACCGTTATGATCTGTTGACGATGTTTCCACAGTCTGGCGGTTATTGCATGATCCAGCCATCGCAATCCATGACAGGCAGCATTACCGGTAAGGCTCAGGGAAACAGTTTGCTGGGGTTCGTTTCCGTATCTGGCTCGGACAATATCGCGGTGCAGGATTTTGTGCCGACGTTACGTCGGAAACTGACCTATTCGGCGCAGAAGCTGATGCCGGAAGCGGTGAGGCAGGACATTATTGATGACCTCAATCGTAGTGATAACCAGATCTATCTCACCCGGTTTGCACCACATACTCGCAATGTGAGTGATGAAGAGATTGCCGGTCAACCAAAACAGAAAATCGTCTTTTTTGCTGGCGGTACGCAGCCGAATAAAGCCAATATCTTCGCTATCGGCCATGACTTTGGCGTTGAGAAAGTGAACGGTGTGTGGTTGCCGAAACAAATAAAGGCTTATGACCCCAACCGCATCGATATAAAGTTGCCTCTGTGGGCGTCGCAAGAATGGGAACTGCGATCGTACAGTGTCAGTCATCCATTTCATATTCATGTGAACCCGTTCCAGATTGTCGCGATTTACGACCCTCAGGGGCGTGATGTCAGCCTACCCGGCGTCACGGAAGCCGATGGCGATAGCCAGTTCGCCGGTTTGAAAGGGCAGTGGAAAGACACGATTTTCGTCAAAACCAATTTGTTGCCCGGCCAATTGACGGGTACGCCGCAAAACTACTACCGCATACTGATAAGAACCCGCTATCAGCGCTATATCGGCGAATTTGTACTGCACTGCCATATTCTGGATCACGAGGATAAAGGGATGATGGAAAATGTCGAGATTGTGTTGTCACAGGAGCAAAAAAACCAAACGTCGCCAGCAAAGTAGCTGGGAATTGGAACTGGGCTGAAGAGTGACAGGGAGATATTGCTGAAAGGGAGTGAAAAAAACTAAAGCCGCCTGATCGAAGTGGGCGGCTTTTAGTCTGCGGCGTTCATCTTAAAACGGGCTGATGATAGAGCCGATACGTTCGCAGTAGCTAACGTAGATGTCGCCAAGTTTTTTGAAGAAGCTGATGAATGCATTCATGTTGTATCTCCATTATTGTTGTTGGTGTTTTGTGTGATGTTCATCACGGTTTTGATAATAATGGATAAGAAACGGCATTTCAACTTTTTCGTGATAAAAGTCACATTATTTTTATGAGTGTCGTGCGTGGCCGTGAATAACGAGCCGCCAGTGGCAGGCTCGTCGTCAGGTGGGTGACACCAGAAAGCGGGTATCAGAGGGTGATGTGCCCGTCAATCAAGGTGGTGCTGTAACCGCCGATCCACGGTTGACCATCAATGTAAGAGACGGTAACCCGGCCATCGCGGTACAGCATGGTACCCTGACGCACCCGATAACCAAGCCGATGGTCTGCCTGTTCCGGTAACGGACTATGCTGAATCACCCGGGCAATACAGGCGTTGGCGCTACCGGTTACTGGGTCTTCCACTACGGCATCATTCAGCATAAAGAAGGCGCGTACTTCATAGTCGGTGGGCGTGCTATCGTCATGTGGTCCATAGATTGCCACGACATCGGTCTGGGCGAGTTGCTGCAAGCGTTGCAGATGAGCCGCGTCTGGACGGGCATTCAGGCAGGCTCGTGCACTTTCCATTCGTACCGTCAGCCAGCGTATCCCCATATGGACATTGACCGGGCAATGATCCGGATGGCGTAAATGGCTACCGATGGCGGCGTCAAGTAACGCGTTATGGTGAGGGTCGAGTTCGGTCATGGTGACCTCTGGCGCACGAAACGCCAGCTGGCCGTCATTGCCTATCGCAACAGGTACCAGACCAACGCCACACTGCTGGATAAGCTGATGAGGGACATGTGGCGTCAGGCCCGACTCCAATAGCGCGTGCGCGGTACCAAGCGTAGGGTGGCCCGCGAAAGGCAGCTCGTTTTGTGGGGTGAAAATTCGTACCCGATAATCAGCCACCGGGTTATCCGGTGCCAGCACAAACGTGGTTTCCGATAAGTTAGTCCAGCGGGCAATCGCTTGCATTTGTTCGTCGCTAAGCCCATCGGCGTCCAGAATGACGGCGAGCGGATTGCCTTTAGTGGGGTGCTGACTGAATACATCGACCTGTTTGAAACGGCGTGATGACGGCATCTGGTTTTTCCTTTTGCAAGCGGGCTCAGCGTTCATTATGTACGCCCGGTTACGCGCTGTCGTGCCTGTTTTCGATGAGTGCCCGGTCAGCCTGGCACAGATGACGACCTGCCACCCTCCATCTGATTAAAAAATGTGCTTTAATCGCCGGGATTCTGGGTCTCGCTTGTGGCATAATGCGCGCCAAATCACATTCCGAATCGAGTAAGTGCTGTGCTGGTAACCAATAATATTACGATGCAATTCGGCAGTAAGCCGTTGTTTGAAAACATTTCTGTCAAATTTGGCGGCGGTAATCGCTATGGTCTGATCGGCGCCAATGGGTGTGGCAAATCGACATTTATGAAGATCCTCGGCGGCGATCTGGCACCGAGTGCGGGTAACATCGCGATTGATCCGAATGAGCGGATCGGTAAATTGCGTCAGGATCAGTTCGCGTTTGAACAATATACCGTGCTGGATACGGTAATCATGGGTCACGTCGAGCTGTGGGAAGTGAAGGAAGAACGTGACCGCATCTATGCGCTGAGCGAAATGAGCGAGGAAGACGGTTACCGGGTGGCCGATCTGGAAGTCAAATACGGCGAAATGGATGGCTACAGTGCTGAGTCACGCGCTGGTGAACTGCTGTTGGGCGTGGGCATTCCGCTGGAGCAGCACTATGGGCCGATGAGCGAAGTCGCACCGGGCTGGAAGCTGCGTGTGTTGCTGGCACAGGCACTGTTTTCCAACCCGGATATTCTGTTGCTGGACGAACCGACTAACAACCTGGACATTGACACTATCCGCTGGCTGGAGCAGGTGCTGAACGAACGCGATAGCACCATGATCATCATTTCCCATGACCGTCACTTCCTGAATATGGTGTGTACCCACATGGCGGACCTGGATTATGGCGAACTGCGCATTTATCCGGGCAATTACGATGAGTACATGACCGCGGCAACGCAGGCGCGTGAACGTCTGCTTTCGGATAACGCTAAGAAGAAAGCGCAGATTGCCGAGTTGCAGTCGTTTGTCAGCCGCTTTAGCGCTAACGCGTCCAAGTCGCGTCAGGCAACCTCCCGTGCGCGCCAGATAGAAAAAATCCAGTTGGAAGAGGTGAAAGCCTCCAGCCGTCAAAACCCCTTTATTCGTTTCGAGCAGGATAAGAAACTGTTCCGTAACGCGCTGGAAATCGACAGCCTGACCAAGGGTTTTGATAATGGGCCGCTGTTCAGCCAGCTAAAAATGTTGGTGGAAGTCGGGGAAAAAGTAGCGATTCTGGGTACCAACGGGATCGGTAAATCTACCTTGCTGAAAACACTGGTGGGTGAACTGGAGCCGGAATCCGGCCTGGTGAAGTGGTCGGAAAACGCGCGTATTGGCTATTATGCGCAGGACCATGAGTACGAGTTTGACGATGAACTGACTGTATTTGACTGGATGAGTCAGTGGAAGCAAGAAAACGATGACGAGCAGGCGGTACGCAGCGTGCTGGGTCGTCTGTTGTTTTCTCAGGACGATATCCGTAAAAAAGTCAAAGTGCTGTCCGGAGGGGAAAAAGGGCGGATGCTGTTCGGCAAGCTGATGATGCAAAAACCGAACATTTTGGTGATGGACGAACCGACCAACCACCTGGATATGGAATCCATCGAGTCGCTTAATATGGCGCTGGAGCTCTATCAGGGAACGTTGCTGTTCGTGTCGCATGACCGTGAATTCGTTAGCTCACTGGCCACCCGCATTGTTGAGATCATGCCAGGCAAAGTGGTTGATTTCAGTGGCAACTACGAAGACTACCTACGCAGTCGCGGAATCGAATAACATTCAACGTATTGAAGAAAAGCAGCCATTACCGGCTGCTTTTTTTATTGCGCGAAATGTTAAAACGCCGCATCGTAGAATCACGATGGCAGTGAGATAATCAAAATCCTGAATAAAAAACCACCACAGCGCACACTTTTATCTTCGCGACTGGCAGCAATATTATCCTGCAATTACACTTTTAAAAGTAAAATAGCTAAAGTAACCGATTGAAGTGAAAGTGAGTGATAAAGATAAATCAATAATTAAAGAATAAAATCCAATAAAGGTGTGATTTAATTAAATCATTTAAAATCAATATCATGACAATTTTATTATAACTGATATAAGGCGTAGTTAAATCGATTAAGCAATTCTGGATCACAAAAAAATATGTGTTTGTCACGCATTGAGATATTTTCTCATTTAATCTCAGCTCGGTGCTTTTAAAAAAGGAATGTCGCGAAGAACTTCACAGAAGACGCATAAATAGAATGGTTATTCCCCGGCCGATTGATAGAGATCAAGTCGGTGACGTTATTCTCCTCATTATTCTATGCCGACACGGAAATGTGTTACTCCGACTTGGCTACAGGAGAATAATAAAGAATGAATGGGGAAAATATGATGCTTTCCCATCACGGTATCAATCGCCGTGATTTTATGAAGCTATGTGCAGCACTTGCCGCCACCATGGGGTTAAAAGAGGCCGCTGCCGCAGAGATGGCACAGTCACTGACGTCTCCCCAGCGTCCGCCGGTGATCTGGATTGGCGCTCAGGAATGTACCGGGTGTACCGAATCCCTGTTACGAGCCACCCACCCGACCATTGAAAATCTGCTACTAAATACTATTTCGCTGGAATACCACGAAGTCCTCTCTGCCGCGTTTGGCGAACAGGCTGAGGAGAACAAGCACCGGGCTATCGAACAGTACAAAGGTAAATATGTTCTGGTCGTAGACGGTTCCATCCCGCTGAAAGATGGCGGCATCTACTGCATGGTGGCCGGTAAGCCGATTGTCGAGCACATTCGCGCCGCCGCTGAGCATGCTGCTGCTATCGTCGCCATTGGGTCTTGTTCTGCCTGGGGCGGGGTACCTGCCAGCGGTTCCAACCCAACAGGTGCCGCCAGCTTGCAAGCGGTGCTGCCGGGTAAAACCGTTATCAACATTCCCGGTTGTCCACCCAACCCGCACAACTTCCTGGCGACCGTGGCGCACATCATCACCTATCAGCGTGCGCCAGCACTCGACAGCCAGAATCGTCCCACCTTTGCTTATGCCCGCCTGATTCACGAGAACTGCGAACGTCGTCCGCATTTCGACGCAGGCCGGTTTGCCAAAGAGTTTGGCGATGAAGGGCATCGGCAGGGATGGTGCCTCTATCATCTTGGTTGCAAGGGGCCGGAAACCTATGGCAACTGCCCGACGCTGGAGTTTTGTGACGTTGGCGGCGGCATTTGGCCGGTGGGGATCGGACATCCATGCTACGGCTGCAACGAGCAGGGCATCGGCTTTACCAAGGGGATTTTCCAACTGGCAAATGTGGAAAATCCGACGCCACGTGTTGAAAAACCGTCGGTGACCAGCCCGGAAGGCGGCAACAGCTCCGCTACCGCCACGGGGCTTATCGGCGGCGTGCTGGGGGCGGTAGCCGGTGTGAGCCTGATGGCAGTACGCGAATTGGGTCGGCAGCAAAAACAGCAGGACGCCGGCAACGCATCCCGGGAGGGTTAAGCCGTGAACAGACGCAATTTTTTCAAGCTGGCGTCCGCGGGAGCACTGCTGGCGGGGACGCCACTTGCCAGTCAGGCGCAGGCCACCAATCGACCGCCAATCCCTGGCGCGCTTGGCATGCTGTACGACTCGACGCTGTGCGTGGGCTGTCAGGCATGTGTAAGCAAGTGCCAGCAGGTCAACAAGCTGGAATATAAACCAGATAGCACGGTCTATTCCGGTGGCGCGGCGACCTGGTCCAACAATGACAAGCTCAGCCCTTACACCAACAACATCATCCAGGTGTGGCGTAGCGGCGACGGCAAGAACAAAGATCAGGAAAAAGACGGTTACGCCTACATCAAGAAGCAGTGCATGCACTGCGTCGATCCCAACTGTGTGTCGGTGTGTCCGGTATCGGCGTTGAAGAAAGACCCGAAAACCGGCGTGGTGCATTACGACGCCAGCATCTGTACCGGGTGTCGTTATTGCATGGTGGCGTGCCCGTTCGATGTGCCGAAGTACGACTATGAAAACCCGCTGGGCAAAATCCACAAATGCGAGCTGTGTAACCAGCCTGAGCTGGCCAGACTCGACAAAGGCGGCATGCCGGGGTGTGTGGAAGTCTGCCCGACTGGTGCGGTGATTTACGGCACCCGTGAGCAACTGCTGGAGGAAGCAAAACGTCGACTGGCGCTGAAACCGGGTGATGAATACGCTTATCCACGCCAGACGTTGGACAGGAAAGACACCTACCAGCACACCGTGCCACGCTACGAACGCTATGTCTATGGCGAGAAGGAAGCGGGCGGGACGCAAGTGCTGGTGTTGTCTGGGGTGCCGTACTCGAATCTGGAAATGCCCGCTTTGGATTCGCTGTCTACCGGTGCACGCTCGGAGCACATCCAGCACACGTTGTATAAAGGTATGGTGTTACCGCTGGCGGTACTGGCTGGGTTATCCGTACTGGTGCATCGCAATACTCGTGCTGAGCGCGAGGAGACGCACGACGACTCACAGGAGAAACCTCATGACGGCGCATAAAGCAAGTCCGTTGGGCGGTCGGCTGGTGAGCTGGCCGGTGATGCTGCTGGCTCCGCTGGTGGCGATTTGCGCGATCCTCATCGTGAAACGTCTGTTTCTGGGGATAGGCTCCGTTGCCGATCTTAACGGCGGCTACCCGTGGGGGATTTGGATCGCGTTTGACCTGTTGGTCGGTACCGGTTTTGCCTGCGGCGGTTGGGCGTTGGCCTGGGCGGTGTATGTATTCAACCGTGGCGAATACCACCCGTTAGTACGTCCGGCGCTACTCGCCAGCCTGTTTGGCTATTCGCTGGGTGGATTGTCCATCACCATCGACGTCGGCCGTTACTGGAACCTGCCGTACTTTTATATCCCCGGTTATTTCAATACCAACTCGGTACTGTTTGAAACCGCCGTGTGTATGACTATCTACATCGGGGTGATGGCGCTGGAGTTTGCACCAGTCGTGCTGGAACGATTCGGCTGGAAGGTGTCGCTGAAACGGCTCAACAAGGTGATGTTTTTCATCATTGCGTTGGGGGCGTTACTGCCGACGATGCACCAGTCATCGATGGGATCGCTGATGATTTCCGCCGGTTATAAAGTGCATCCGCTGTGGCAAAGCTATGAACTGTTGCCGTTGCTGTCGCTGCTGACCGCGTTCATCATGGGCTTTTCGATCGTGATTTTCGAAGGCTCGCTGGTACAGGCTGGGCTGAAAGGGCGTGGTCCGGACGAACAGGCGTTGTTCCGCAAACTGACAGGGCTTGCCCATGTGCTGGTGCTGCTGTTTGTGGTGCTGCGTTTCGGTGAAATCATCTGGCACCAGAAAACCGCTCTGTTGTTCGCCGGTGACCGGTTTGCCGCCATGTTCTGGTGTGAAGCCGCGTTGATGGTCTTGCCGCTAGTACTGCTGCGCTTGAAACGCTGCCGTCAGGATGCCCGCTGGCTGTTCGTCAGCGCGCTCTGCATGCTGTTTGGCGCTGCCCTGTGGCGACTGAGCTATTCGCTGCTGGCGTTCAACCCAGGCAACGGCTACCACTACTTTCCTAAAGCGCAGGAGATCCTGATTTCCATTGGCTTCGTCGCCATTGAGGTCTGCGCCTACATCTTGTTAATCCGCCTGCTGCCGGTACTGCCCGCGCTGAAAGGCGAACATACGCATCATCAGGCTGAGGTAAAGCATGAGCCAACGCATCACCATTGATCCCATTACCCGTATCGAAGGGCATCTGCGCATTGATTGCGAAATTGAAAACGGCAAAGTCACCAAAGCCTGGTCATCCGGCACTATGTGGCGTGGCATGGAAGAGATTGTCAAAGGGCGTGACCCGCGTGATGCCTGGATGATCGTGCAGCGTATCTGCGGCGTGTGCACCACCGTGCATGCTATCGCCTCCGTGCGTGCGGTAGAGAATGGGCTTGGCCTGAATGTGCCGGTCAACGCCCAGTACATCCGCAACCTGATTCTGGCCGCGCACAGTATCCATGACCATATTGTGCATTTCTACCAGTTGTCGGCGCTTGACTGGGTGGATGTGACCTCCGCGTTGAAAGCCGATCCGCAGAAAGCGGCGACGCTGCTCAACGGGTTATCCACGTGGCCGCTAAATACCGCTGCCGAGTTCACCAAAGTGCAGCAGAAGCTCAAAGATCTGGTTGCTAGCGGTCAGTTGGGTATTTTCGCCAACGGCTACTGGGGCCACCCGGCGATGTCATTGCCGCCGGAAGTGAACCTGATTGCCGTCGCTCACTATCTGCAGGCGCTGGAATGTCAGCGTGATGCTAACCGCATCGTGGCGATCCTGGGCGGTAAATCGCCACATATTCAAAACCTGGCGGTTGGTGGAGTGGCTAACCCAATCAATCTGGATGCCCCGAGCGTACTCAATCTGGAACGGTTGATGTATGTGAAGAGCTTTATCGACCGGCTGGGTGATTTTATCGAGCAGGTCTACAAAGTGGACTGCGCGGTGATTGCTGCCCATTACCCACAATGGTTGTCGCTGGGACGCGGTGCCGATCATTACCTGAGCGTGCCGGAACTGCCGACCGACAACAAGAACGGTAGCTTCCTGCTGGCGGGTGGATATATCGAAAACAGCGATCTGTCGACGTACCGACCGATCACCAGCCACAGCGATAAGTTCCTGATAGACGGTATCCGTGAGAGCGGTAAACACGCCTGGTATCAGGACGATCAGCCGCTGGCACCGTGGGAAGGGCTGACACGACCGAAGTACACCGGCTGGCATGAAGACGGCAAATACTCATGGGTGAAATCGCCGACTTTCTACGGCAAAACCGTGGAAGTGGGGCCGCTGGCCTGGTTGCTGTGCGGCCTGGCTGCGAAGCATAAAGACACGTTGACCCATTTCTCTCAGGTTAAAGCCGCTTATCAGACGCTCAGTGGACACCAACTGGAAGAGAAACATCTGCACTCCACATTGGGTCGGGTGATTGGCCGCACGGTGCACTGCTGCGTACTGAAAGATACGCTGGCGCAGCAATGGCAGGCGCTGGTGGACAACATCGGTAAAGGCGATCATCAGACCTTCATCAAACCGGACTTTTCACCCGATACCGAGTTTCACGGTGTGGGCTTCGGGGAAATGCCGCGCGGCATGCTGTCGCACTGGGTGGTGTTTAAAAACGGCAAAATCACTAACTATCAGGCGGTAGTGCCGTCAACCTGGACATCCTGTCCACGTAACAGTGAAGACAAGCCCGGCCCGTACGAGCAGTCGCTGGTTGGTACACCAGTGGCGGACCCGCATAAGCCGTTGGAAGTGGTACGTACCATCCACTCCTTCGACCCTTGTATGTCTTGTGCGGTGCACGTAGTGGATACCGTGAATGGCAATGAAGTGACGCGGGTGAAGGTGCTGTGATGAATATACTGGTGTTGGGGATCGGCAATATTTTGCTGAGTGATGAAGGGGTTGGGGTGCGTCTGGTGGAACAACTGGAGCAGTGCTTTGACTGCACACCCGCCATTGATGTGGTGGACGGTGGCACCTGCGGCATGGAGCTGATGGAATACATGGCCGGGCGTGATCACCTGATCGTTGCCGATGCGGTACTGACCGGTAAGGCACCGGGCAGTGTGACGGTGCTGCGTGACCGTGAAGTCCCGGCGTTGTTTACCCGCAAGATCTCCCCGCACCAGTTAGGTCTGGCTGATGTGCTGATGGCGTTGCAATTGACCGGCGAATTTCCCCGCCAACTGACACTGGTTGGCGTGGAGCCGGAAGCGCTCGATTCCGGTATCGGCTTGTCCGATACCGTGACCCAGGCGCTGGAGCCTGCCTTACAGCACATTATCGTCGCGCTGCGTCAAAGTGGTGTGACGGTGACGGAGAAAACCGCGCAGGAGGTGTATGGTGACTGACTGTTTTTCTGCTGCGCCACACGATTTACCGGCTACGCCACACGATTTACCGGCTACGCCACACGATTTACCGGCTACGCCACACAATTTACCGGCTACGCCACACAATTTACCGGCTACGCCACACAATTTACCGGCTACGCCACACAATGGTGACAACAATCCGTCGGTAATACCTGACGAGCGCAAAGAATTGGCGTGGATTGCGGGGCATGATCAGAGTCCGGTGGCCTGGCTGGAAGCCGAGTTCAACCGTATTGCGCAAGAACGCATGCGGTCGTTGCCGTTTTATCGTGACGGTATTCCGGTGCGGGCCTGTGGATTTACCCTGTTTGAACAGCAGTGGTTCGGTTGCCTGTTGACGCCGTGGATGTTGAGTCTGCTGGTGCTGCCGGGGCCGGGGCAACAATGGCCCCGACGTGATCTGTCCACCCGACTGGCGTTAGCGCTGCCGTGCGGCAGTATGAAGTTTGTGGTCAGTGAAAGTGATGACGGGCAGCAGTATCTGTCCTGTTCACTGATGTCGCCGCTGGACTCGGCACTCGGTGCGGAACAGGCGTTGCAGTTGGCACAACAAAGCGCACGTATGGCGTTGTCATTGCCGGTGCAGGATGCCGATGCACCAGAGAACCTGAGTCGCCGCGCGCTGTTCAGCCGTTATCGGAGTCAGCGGCATGCATGAAGTGTCCTTGTGCTACAACGCACTGGAGTTGATTGAGCAGCAGGCGCGTCAACATGGCGCCCGCCGGGTTACCGGCGTCTGGTTGGAAATCGGCGCGCTGTCTTGCATTGAAGAAAGTGCGTTGCAGTTCTGCTTTGAGTCGGTCTGCCGTGAAACCCTGGCAGAAGGCTGCCAGTTGCATGTGTCGGTGCGTCCGGCACAGGCCTGGTGCTGGGAGTGTAGCCAGCCAGTGGAAGTGACCCACCACGACAGCGGCTGTCCGCATTGCGGCAGTCATAGTCTGCGAGTTGAAAGCGGAGGCGATAGCCTGCAACTCAAGCAACTGGCGGTTGAATAAAACACGCTACGTTTTCAACGCGACCTGTCATCAGTAGAAAGCGGTCTGGTTGACCGGAGGAGTCGTATCAATGTGTACCACATGCGGTTGTGGCGAAGGAGAACGCCGGATAGAGGGCGATGAACCTGCGCATTCACACCACCATCCCCATACGCACGATCACCACCACGAACATAGCCACAGTCATGATCATGCGCATTCGCATCCTCACCATCATGACCACGATCACGGGCATGACCATCACCATGATGACGTAGCGCCCAGTGTGATTATTCATCATCACCATTACTATTATCACCACGGCGACGTACACCATCATTATCATGGCGCATCGCGTCCGCTGGCCGTGCGTCACGCGCATGAGCATCATGCCCATACGCACGATTCGCATGACCACCATGATCACGACCACCATGATCACCACCATGAGCATGCTCATCACAGCCATGCTCATCATGGTCATGACCATCACGCGCATTCGCACGAACACCGTCAGCAGGAAGAGCGGTTCCAGCCGGTGGAGCAGGAAAACCATCTGCACTATGGGCAGGGCGCGGCAGGCACCCATGCGCCGGGTGTCGGTCAGCAACGACTGCTACAGATAGAAATGGATGTGCTGAGTAAAAATAACCAACTGGCGGCGCATAACCGCGAGCATTTCGACGCCGACCAGATTCTGGCGTTGAATCTGGTGTCCAGCCCCGGTTCCGGGAAAACCACGCTGCTGACCAATACCTTGCACTTGCTGCGTGAGCGCGTGCCGTGCGCGGTGATCGAAGGCGACCAGCAAACCACCAACGACGCCGAACGTATTCGGGCCACCGGTGTACCCGCGATTCAGGTTAATACCGGCAAAGGCTGTCATCTGGATGCGCAGATGGTGCATGACGCCATGCACCGACTGCAACTGCCAAATCAGAGCCTGCTGTTTATCGAAAACGTTGGCAACCTGGTGTGTCCGGCCGGTTTCGATTTGGGGGAACGGCACAAAATCGCGGTGTTGTCGGTCACCGAAGGTGAAGACAAACCGCTTAAGTATCCGCACATGTTTGCCGCTGCATCGCTGATGGTCATCAACAAGATCGATCTGTTGCCGTATCTGGATTTCGATCTCGACGCCTGTGTTGCTAACGCGCGTCGCGTTAATCCGCAGATCGAGGTGATTGCGTTGTCTGCGCGTACTGGTGAAGGGATGGAAGCCTGGTTGGCCTGGCTGGAAGCCCAGCTTTTGGGAGCGCAAACGCCGTCACAACCGTCACTGCTGTCAGGAGTCTAACCATGTGCTTGGGCGTTCCCGGTAAAGTGGTCGCTGTCGGGCCGGACCTGCATTATCCGGCACGGGTGGATGTGTGTGGTGTACAGCGTGAGGTAAATATTGCGCTGGTATGTGAAGGTGACCCGGCAGAGTTGGTAGGCCAGTGGGTACTGGTGCATGTCGGTTTCGCCATGAGTTTGCTCGATGAGCAGGAAGCACAGGAAACGCTGGCGGCGCTACAATCCATGCAGGCGGTTGGACTGGAGCTGGATGAAGTCAGGCAAACCGGAGCCATTTATGCAGTACGTTGATGAATTTCGTGATCCCGAACTGGCGAAATCGTTGTTACAGCGCATTCAGGCGTTGGTTGACGACATGCCACATTTAAAGGCGCGCCCGTTGCAACTGATGGAGGTGTGCGGCGGGCATACCCATGCCATTTTTAAGTTCGGTATCGACCGGCTATTGCCGCCGGAAATTGAGTTTGTGCACGGGCCAGGTTGCCCGGTGTGCGTGCTGCCGATGGGGCGGATCGATGCCTGTCTGGAGATAGCCGCTCGCCCTGACGTGATCTTTTGTACTTTCGGCGACGCCATGCGGGTGCCGGGCCGTAACGGATCGTTGCAGGACGCCCGACGCCACGGCGCTGATGTCCGGGTGGTTTATTCCCCGCTGGATGCGCTGGCGCTGGCGGAGCAACACCCTGATCGACAAGTGGTGTTCTTCGGACTGGGATTTGAAACCACCATGCCGAGTACTGCACTGACCCTGCAACAAGCCAAACGTCGCGGTATCGATAACTTTTCGCTATTTTGCCAGCACATCACTATCATTCCGACACTAAGAAGCCTGCTGGAGCAACCCGATTTGCGTATCGACGGTTTCCTGGCACCGGGGCATGTCAGCATGGTGATTGGCGCGTATCCTTATCAGCCGCTGTGCGAGCAGTTCCATAAACCGTTCGTGGTTACGGGCTTCGAGCCGTTGGATATCCTGCAGGCGCTGTTGATGCTGGTGCAACAACTGCATGATGAACGCTGTGAAGTGGAAAACCAGTACCGTCGTATCGTGCCGGACTGTGGTAATACGCTGGCGCAGCAGGCGATGGCCGAGGTATTTGAAACCAAGGCCAGTAGTGAATGGCGTGGGTTGGGCGAAATTGCCGATTCCGGTATGCAATTGCGGGCAGAGTATGCGGCATTTGATGCTGAACGCCGTTTCAAACCGCAGCAGCAACAGGTGGCGGATGAGCCGCTGTCACGTTGCGGTGATGTGCTCACCGGGCGTTGCAAACCGGGTGATTGCCCGTTGTTTGGTCAGCGTTGTACACCGCAAAATGCTATCGGTGCGTTGATGGTGTCCTCAGAAGGCGCCTGTGCCGCTTATTACCAGTATCGACGGGAGTGCGCCTGATGAAGAACACTTTATTGCCAAAAGAAATTACCCTAGCGCATGGCAGCGGCGGGCAGGCAATGCAGCAGTTGATCGAAGGCCTGTTCCTGCAGGCGTTCGATAACCCATTATTGGCAGAACGTGAAGATCAGGCGCGTTTGTTGCTGGCGGAGCTGAATGCCGAGGGCGATCGGCTGGCGTTTACCACCGACAGCTATGTTATCGACCCGATCGAATTTCCCGGCGGTAATATTGGCAAGCTGGCGGTATGCGGTACGGCTAACGATCTGGCGGTCAGTGGTGCCGTGCCACGTTACCTCTCCTGTGGTTTTATTCTGGAGGAAGGGCTGGCGGGAGAAACGCTGCTGCGCATCGTCAATTCGATGGCGCAAACGGCCCGCGAGGCGGGTATCCAAATCGTCACTGGTGATACCAAAGTGGTGCCGCGCGGCGCGGCGGACAAAATTTTCATCAATACCGCGGGTATTGGTGTGATTCCGCCACATGTGCAGTGGGGCACCGGTGAAATCCGCCCCGGTGACCGTTTGATCGTCAGTGGTACGCTGGGGGATCACGGTGCCACCATTCTGAATTTGCGTGAAAAGCTGGGACTGGAAGCCGAATTGACCAGCGATTGCGCGGTACTGGCACCGTTGATTGCGCCACTGCGAGAGATTGATGGCGTACGTGCTCTGCGCGATGCTACCCGTGGCGGGGTGACGGCAATCCTGCACGAATTCGCGCAAGCCAGTGGTTGCGGCATGGAAATACAGGAAAGCGCGTTACCGGTCAAAACGGCGGTGCGTGGTATCTGTGAACTGCTGGGGCTGGAAGCGCTCAATTTCGCCAATGAAGGTAAACTGGTGCTAGCGGTGTCGCCAGAAGCGGAAAGCCGGGTCCTGGACGTTTTACAGTCTCACCCGTTGGGGCGCGATGCCGCGGTAATCGGCAGCGTCACCGACAAAAAACAGGTACGCCTGTGCGGCGTATTCGGCCCCTCCCGCCTGCTGGACTTGCCCCACAGCGAGCCCATGCCGAGGATTTGCTAATCCTCTAGCCCTGTTCTGATCGTTGTCATTGTCGATTTGATGGTGGCAGGTGGACGCAATGGCGTAAATTACGCTGAGGGGAAAACAGACTCCCGGCCGAGCGGCATGGATGCCGCGAGAGCCGCTGCCGCGCCGGGAGCGCGTCAGCGGCGGGCCGAAAAGGAGTCTGTTTTTCCCGAAGGCACCGCGTAGCGGCGTAATTTCCCGCCAAAAGCCCGGGTTCTTAGGGCGGCGGCGATTGGCCGCCCTAAGTGGACGCCAGAGCGGGGTAGTGCAGCGAGACGCTGTATATAAAGGCGTCCATACAGCAACACTTACAGTGATAGCTATTCATATAACTATGATGTCACCACATCACGACGGAATTGAAATTCGCGTTAAGGGCAAAGTGCAGGGGGTGGGGTTTCGGCCTTATGTCTGGCAAATTGCTCACCGGCTTGGTGCCAAAGGCAGTGTGCTGAATGATGGCGCGGGGGTGTTAGTCCGGCTGTGGCCAGTGAGCGCCGAGGCGGATTTTATTGCTGCACTATACGCTGAGTGCCCGCCGCTGGCGCAGATTGACCAGGTCACCTGTCAGCCTTATCGTTGGGAAACACCGCCGGACGATTTCATCATTGAACATAGCGGTGCCGGGCAGATGGATACTCACATTGTGCCGGATGCGGCGACCTGTGATGCCTGCCGTCAGGAGCTGTTTGATCCGCGCGATCGTCGCTACCGTTATCCGTTTATCAACTGCACCCATTGTGGCCCGCGTTTTACTATCATCCGCCAGATGCCATACGACCGCCCGAATACGGCGATGGCGAAGTTCCCGTTTTGCCCCACCTGTCAGCAGGAATACCAACATCCGGCGGATCGGCGCTTTCATGCTCAACCCAACGCCTGTCCAACCTGCGGGCCGCAGGTGTGGCTGAGTGATGCCTCGGGTGTCGTGGTGCGTGGTGATAACGCCATTATGCAAGCGGCCGCCGCATTATGTGCCGGGCAGATTGTGGCAGTAAAAGGGCTGGGTGGTTTTCATCTGGCTTGTGACGCTACCAATGCGCAGGCAGTGGCACGACTGCGTGAGCGCAAGCACCGCCCGGCCAAGCCGCTGGCGGTGATGCTGCCGGGTGCTGACTGGCTTGCACAGTGCAGCGGTGTGGAAAACCCTGCGCCAGCGCTGCGTCTGATGCAAAGCCCGGCGGCACCGATCGTGCTGCTACCGCTACGCCACGATGGTGTACTGGCAGCAGGCATTGCCCCCGGTCTGGATGAAGCGGGGTTAATGCTGCCTGCCAACCCATTACAGCACGTGCTGTTGGCAGCGGTGGGCCGACCGCTGGTGATGACCTCTGGCAATGCCAGTGGTAAACCGCCCGCGCTGGATAACATGCAGGCGCTGGTTGAACTGGCGGCTATCGCTGATCTATGGTTGCTGCATGATCGCGATATTGTGCAGCGGGCTGACGACTCGGTAGTGAGGATGCAGGACGCGCGGGCGGAGATGCTGCGGCGTGCGCGCGGGTATGTGCCGGATGCCCTGCCGTTGCCACCGGGATTTAGCCAACAGCCCGCGTTATTAGCCATGGGGGCCGACCTCAAAAATACCTTCTGCTTGCTGCGTGATGGCTCTGCGATTGTCAGCCAGCACCTGGGCGACCTGGCTGATGACGAGGTGGAACAGCAGTACCAGCAGGCGCAAAGGTTGTTTGCCGATATCTACCGGTTTACTCCGCAGGCCATCGCGGTGGATGCTCACCCGGGGTATGTCAGCCGTCGTTTAGGGCAGCAACAGGCGCAACAGTTGGGCGTCCCCTGCATCGAGGTGCTGCACCATCACGCGCATATCGTTGCCTGTCTGGCGGAACACCGCTGGCCGCGTGACGCCGGGCCAGTCATCGGGCTGGCGTTGGATGGCATCGGCTATGGTGGTGATAACCGCTGGTGGGGCGGTGAGTGCCTGCGGGTGGATTACAGCCAGTGCCAGCATCTGGGAGGGTTGCCTGCGGTGGCGCTGCCGGGCGGCGACCTGGCGGCACGCCAGCCGTGGCGTAATCTACTGGCACAGTTTCTGGCGTTTGTACCGGATTGGGCGTCACTGCCGCAAGCGGGTGTGATTCCTGTCGCTGCGCGGCCGTTGCTGACGCGTGCTATTGAGCGTGGACTGAATGCTCCACTGGCTTCATCCGCTGGCCGGTTGTTTGATGCCGTCGCCGCCGCTTGTGGATTTGACGGCGAACAAAGTTGGGAAGGGGAGGCTGCCTGCTGGCTGGAAGCGCTGGCCCGGCAACATCAACAGACCCGATCGCCGGTGACGCTACCGTTATCCGGCTACCAGTTAGATCTGGCCACGTTCTGGCGGCAGTTTCTGGGCTGGCACGCGACACCGGCTGACCGTGCGTTTGCGTTTCATGTGGCGTTGGCTGACGGGCTGGCGGCGCTGGTGCGTCAGGCATCACGGGAGTACGGGCTGAATACGGTGGTGTGCTCAGGCGGGGTGATGCATAACCGTTTGCTGGTTGCACTGCTGCGTGAACGGCTGGCGGATGTGACATTGCTAATGCCGTCACGTTTACCGGCTGGCGACGGTGGGCTGGCGCTGGGGCAGGCGTTGATTGCCGCCAGCCGCCTATCAACACAAGGGTAACTGTTATAGCTTTTTTTCACCGGACTGTATCTGTTCTGAAGGGGTGCGCCGTGCTACCGTTGCGCACCAATAAGCAGGGGCAGAGGATTCGGTATGGACGAAGTGAAACGCATTCTGAATGAAGAAATCGAACGTCTGAATCGTGAGGAGCGGCGCGATAATCGCATCCGTTTCAGTCGCCGGTTTATGGTAACCCATCCTTATTTATTCGGCGGTATGCTGGCGAGTTATGTGCCAGTGGCGTTGATTCTGTGGTATGCACCTTATTTCGGCCTGCCTTATGTGGTGGGGTTTACGTTGTTTCTGGCGCTGATGTCGCTGGCGATGTCGATGGATATCAACCCGCGCTATCGCTTTGAAGATATCGACACGCTGGATCTGCGGGTGTGCTACAACGGCGAGTGGTATAACAGTCGCCATGTGTCGGCACAGACGCTGGAGGCATTGCTGCATAATCCACAGGTCGCCGCCGCGGTAAAAGAGGGGATCGCCCGTTTGTTGCAAACCAAGGGGTACCTCTATTTCTACGATGTTTTCTCTCTGGCCTACCGTTCAACCGCTGCGCGTTGAAGGGCTGTGCGCCTTTCTGCGCGTCTTTATCGCGGTGAATAAAAATCAACAACATGAAGCGGTGACAGGGCGTGTCCTGCGTGATACGTTCAAAACTCATCTTGTTTACCGTTCTTCGAGGCCAGCGACGCGCTATGACGATGCGAAACGCAGATTGTCCTTCCTCATCACGCTCTCCTTCTTTACTCATTGTACAGATGGGTGAACCTCCCGAGCCTATCGCGCAGGCTGTCGGTCAGCAGGCTGACTGGTTTTGCAGCGCGCTGGCGGCGCAAGGCGTGCAACTGCATGTGGTACGGCCAGACGCCGGTGATGCCTTGCCGCACCCCGGTGAGCATGATGCCGCTATTATCAGCGGTTCCTGGTCGATGGTGACTGACCGGCTGGACTGGAGCGAGCGTACCGCCGAGTGGCTACGCCAGAGCGTACAGGTCGGGTTGCCGGTGCTGGGCGTGTGCTACGGCCATCAGTTGTTGGCGCATGCGTTGGGCGGCATGGTGGCGGATAACCCGAATGGACGTGAGATGGGGCTTAAGACGGTGACGCTGTATGACCATGCCGCGAATGATGCGTTGCTGACGGCGGTACCGACGCAGTTTAGCGCTTACCTCAGCCATCTTCAGTCTGTGGTGACGCCACCACCGGGTGCACAGGTGCTGGCGGCGTCAGAACAGGATGGATGCCAGATTATTCGTTACACGCCGCATACCTTGTCATTCCAGTTCCACCCCGAGATGGATGCCGCGGTGATGAACGCCTGCCTGCGACACTGCGCCTTGCCGGAAATAACCCATAGCGCTGAGCCGGTGTGGGCGCGGCGGTTGCTGCTGGATTTTGTCCGGCAGGCGTTGTCCCGCTAAGGAGCATGGCACTGGCTAAGTTCGAACAACTGGCTGACCAGATGCGCGAGCAGTTACAGTCGGGTATCTGGCAACCGGGGGAAAAACTGCCGTCGTTGCGTGAAAAGGCGGTACATTCCGGCCTGAGTCTGATGACGGTGCTGCATGCCTATCAGCTACTGGAAAGTCAGGGCTGGATTGTATCGCGCCCGCAATCGGGTTATTACGCCGCCCCGCGCATTGAACGCCCGTCTGCGCCAGTGAGCGAGGGTGAAGCGGTGCATTTGACGGAAAACGTTGATGTTAACCGCTTCATTTTTGATGTGCTGCACGCCAGCCGTTCGCCCGGCGTGGTGCCGTTTGGGTCGGCCTTTCCCGATCCCCGGTTGTTTCCTCAGCGCCAGTTAACCCGCTCACTGGCGACGGTAGCACGTCGTATGCAACCGGAGAGTGCGCTGGATAACCTGCCGCCCGGCAATGAACGTTTACGCAAACAGATAGCCCAGCGCTACGCGCTGCAAGGTATCGCGGTATCGCCGGACGAGATAGTCATTACCAGCGGTGCCATGGAGTCACTGAACCTCAGCCTGCAAATGTTGACCCGTCCCGGCGATTATGTGGTGGTAGAGTCACCGTCGTTTTACGGCGCATTGCAGGCTATCGAACGTTTGCAGTTGAAGGCCATTGCTATCGCCACACATCCGCATACCGGTATTGAACTGGCGGCATTGCGACAGGCATTGCAGGACTATCCGATCCGCGCCTGCTGGCTGATGACCAATTTTCACAACCCGCTTGGTTGTACGCTGGCATGGGAGAAAAAGCAGCAACTGGCCGCGCTGTTGAGCGAATATCAGGTACCGTTGATTGAAGATGATGTCTACAGTGAGCTGTACGCCGGTCCTCATCGTCCGCTGCCGGTCAAAGCATTGGATACGCAAGGCCAGGTACTGCACTGCTCTTCGTTTTCAAAAAATCTGGTCGCCGGATTCCGTGTTGGTTGGGTGGCGGCAGGCCGCTTTGCGCAAGGCGTTCAGCGGCTGCAACTGATGAGTACACTGTCTGCCAGTGCACCGATGCAATTGGCGGTGGCCGATTATCTGGCGACCAGTAGTTACGATAGTCATCTGCGGCGTCTGCGGCGAACGCTTGAGCAACGCAAACACCGCTTGTACCAGGCAATGAAAGCGTACTTCCCGGCCGGTGTGGATATTTACTACGCCGATGGTGGTTATTTTCTGTGGCTGGGGTTGCCGGAGGGCATCAACAGTATTGACCTGTATCAACAGGCTCTGGCGCTGAATATCAGTATCGCGCCGGGCCGCATGTTCACGACCAACGATAAGTTTGATCGCTATTTCCGTATTAATACCTCCTTCGAATGGCAGGAGAAAACAGAAAACGCCATTATTGCATTGGCGACATTGTTGAAAAACGCACTCTCCTCGTCCTGATCGGCAACTCGCGTTATTTATCGTTTCCCATCAAAAATAATCGATTCACGGTCATATCATGTCGGGCGTTATTTATTTTACGCCGCCTGCGGTATTTATTTTTTTATCATCAGACGTGGTATTCCTCTTTTGTCGAAGGAACAGATACTCTGTTTTCTTTATAAAGAAAATCTTAATTATTTCTCGTTGGTATAACGTGGGAGAGAGCACTCGGCTGAAATCGATATGTAAATAAATATATAGCGATACAAGAGCTTGGCTCTCTTGATAATGAGAATGATTATTCTTAACTGTGTGATAACGTTAAAAAACAGCCGCGTCACGACGAATTGTGACTTATTTGTTGTTATTGGGATAATTAATTGGCGCTTTTTATTCGTCGGTACATAATACATATGTTTGATAGGGGTTTATGCACTCACCCTGTCAGCATTCATTCATATTAATAAAGCATTAATACATAAAATACGATATTACCCCAATAATCAGAGTTGCGGGACAACGTGTTGAACAACGCCGCGCGTTGCCTTTTCAGGGTAGGGCTCAGGTGAGCCTGATAGCACAGCCTATGGGCCTGCAATTCGACGTATGACGGGTATAGATCTGAGTGATGTCGTGCGAGGAATCTCCCATGCAGGTCAGCAGAAGGCAGTTCTTTAAAATATGCGCAGGCGGTATGGCCGGAACGACGGTCACCGCTCTGGGGTTCTCGCCCAGCGCGGCGTTAGCCGAAACGCGGCAATACAAGCTATTGCGAGCCAAAGAAACCCGGAATAATTGCACTTACTGTTCAGTCGGGTGCGGTATTCTGATGTACAGCCTGGGCGATGGTGCTAAAAACGCCAACGCTTCCATTTACCACATTGAAGGGGATCCGGATCATCCGGTGAGCCGTGGTTCGTTGTGCCCGAAAGGGGCTGGTCTGGTTGATTTTATTCATAGCGATCAGCGACTGAAGTACCCGGAATACCGTGCGCCGGGATCGGACAAATGGCAGCGCATCAGTTGGGAAGAGGCGTTCGATCGCATCGCCACATTGATGAAAAAAGATCGCGACGCCAATTTCGTTGAGAAAAACGCCGCCGGTGTGACGGTTAACCGTTGGTTGACGACCGGGATGCTGTGCTCCTCCGCTGCCAGTAATGAAACCGGGATACTGGATCAAAAATTTGCCCGCGCACTGGGTATGATCGGCATCGATACGCAAGCGCGTCTGTGTCATGGCCCAACGGTGGCGGCGCTGGCACCGACTTTTGGTCGCGGTGCGATGACCAATAACTGGGTCGACATCAAGAACGCCAATGTGATTCTGGTGATGGGGGGCAACCCGGCAGAAGCGCACCCGGTCGGATTTAAATGGGCGGTAGAAGCCAAGATTCACAACGGTGCCAAATTGATTGTCGTCGACCCGCGTTTTAACCGCTCGGCCGCCGTTGCCGACATGTACTCGCCGATTCGCGCCGGGTCCGATATCACTTTCCTGCTGGGTGTCGTCAACTATCTGCTTACCCACAACAAAGTGCAGATGCCGTATGTGAAGGCGTATACCAACGCCAGCCTGATCGTTCGTGACGATTACCACTTTGATGAAGGCCTGTTTAGCGGTTACGACGAAAAAGAGCGCAAGTACGACCGCACCAGCTGGCAGTATGCGCTGGATGAAAACGGCTTTGCCAAACGTGATGACACACTCAGTGATCCGCGCTGCGTCTGGAATCTGCTCAAAGAGCACGTCAGCCGTTATACGCCGGATTTGGTGACCAATGTATGCGGTACGCCGAAGCAGGATTTTCTGACCATTTGTGAGCAACTGGCCTCGACCTGCGTACCGGATCGTACCGCGACCATTATGTACGCCCTTGGCTGGACACAGCACACCGCGGGCGCACAAATTATCCGTACCGCGGCCATGGTGCAGTTGCTGCTGGGTAACGTTGGTATGGCTGGCGGCGGTGTGAACGCACTGCGCGGTCACTCGAATATTCAGGGCTACACCGATTTGGGGTTGTTGTCGCTGAACCTGCCGGGCTATATGCCGCTGCCATCGGAAAAACAAACCTCGCTGGCGATGTATCTCGATCAGATAACACCGAAAGCGTTGTTGCCGGATCAGGTTAACTATTGGAAGAATACGCCGAAGTTCTTTATCAGCATGCTGAAGAGTTTCTGGGGCGATAAAGCGACCAAAGAGAATGACTGGGGTTATGACTGGCTGCCGAAGTGGGACAAGAGCTACGATGCGCTGGCGTATTCCCGCATGATGCTGGACGGCAAGGTCAACGGTTATATCGTGCAGGGGTTCAACCCGATGGCGGCCTTCGCGGACTCCAACCGGGCTCGTGATGCCCTGAAGAAACTGAAGTATCTGGTGATCATTGACCCGCTGGCGACCGAAACCTCCAACTTCTGGCAGAACCACGGTGAGCTGAACGATGTCGACCCCAGTAAGATTCAGACCGAGGTGTTCCGCCTGCCGTCGAGCTGTTTTGCCGAGGAAAACGGCTCCATCGTTAACTCCGGCCGCTGGTTGCAATGGCACTATCAGGGTGCAGAGCCGCCAGGTGAAGCGCGCCACGATGGGGTGATTATCGCCGGCCTGTTCCTGCGTCTGCGTGAGTTGTATGCCAAAGAGGGCGGCGCTAACCCGACTCCGGTGATCAACATGAGTTGGGATTACCTGCAGCCGGAAGACCCGTCCGCCGAGGAAATTACTAAAGAAGCCAACGGCCGCGCGCTGGCGGATCTGTACGACGATAAAGGCAACCTGTTGTTGAAGAAAGGGCAACTGCTGCCTGACTTCTCGGTGCTGCGCGATGACGGCAGCACGGCCAGCTTCTGCTGGATTTACGCCGGTTCGTGGACAGAGGCGGGTAACCAGATGGCGCGTCGCGACAACGCCGACCCGTCAGGCCTGGGCTGTACGCCGGGCTGGGCCTGGTGCTGGCCGCAAAACCGCCGCATCCTATACAACCGTGCGTCGGCTGACGAACAAGGCCGCCCGTGGGATCCGAAACGTGAGCTGATTCGCTGGAACGGCCAGAAATGGACGGGGATAGACGTGCCTGATTTCGCCGCCACCGTGCCGCCGGGTAGCGCTGCTGGCCCGTTTATTATGAACGCCGAAGGGCTGGGACGTCTGTTCGCTATCGACAAGATGGCCGAAGGGCCGTTCCCGGCGCACTATGAGCCGCTGGAATCGCCACTGAAAACCAACCCGGTTTACAGCAAGGTTCAGGTCAACCCGGCTGCCCGTATTCTGCCTGCCGACCGTCCGTATATGGGAACGGTGGAAGAATTCCCGTTTGTTGCCACTACCTACTCGATTACCGAGTTGTTCCGCCACTGGACGAAACACGCGCGTCTTAACGCTATCGTTCAGCCGGAGCAGTTTGTGGAAATCGGCGAAGGGCTGGCGAAGCAGAAGGGTATTCAGGCGGGCGATGTCGTGAAAGTCAGCAGTAAACGAGGATATATCAAGGCGAAGGCAGTCGTTACCAAGCGTATCCGTACCCTGATGATTCAGGGCAAACCGGTGGAAACCATCGGCGTGCCTTGTCACTGGGGCTTTGAAGGCACCACCCAGAAAGGCTTTATGGCGAATATCCTGACGCCGCATGTCGGTGACGCCAACAGTCAGACGCCGGAATACAAGGCGTTTCTGGTTAATGTGGAAAAAGCGTAGTCGCGGAGAAACATTATGGCAATGCAATCACAAGATATTATCCGTCGCTCCGCGACTAACTCACTGACGCCACCGCCACAGGCCCGCAACCACAAAGAGCAGGTTGCCAAACTGATCGATGTGACCACCTGTATCGGCTGTAAAGCCTGTCAGGTGGCGTGTTCCGAGTGGAACGACATCCGTGACGAGGTGGGGCATAACGTGGGGGTGTACGACAACCCGACCGATTTGAGCGCCAAGTCCTGGACGGTCATGAAGTTTGCCGAGTTCGAAGAAAACGGCAAGCTGGAGTGGCTTATCCGTAAGGATGGCTGCATGCACTGTGCCGACCCGGGCTGCCTGAAGGCGTGCCCGTCGGAAGGCGCGATTATCCAGTACGCTAACGGCATCGTCGATTTCCAGTCCGAGCACTGCATCGGTTGTGGCTACTGTATCGCTGGCTGCCCGTTCAATGTGCCGCGCATGAATAAGGACGACAACAAGGTATACAAGTGCACGTTGTGTGTTGATCGTGTGGAAGTCGGCCAGGAGCCGTCGTGCGTGAAAACCTGCCCGACTGGCGCAATTCATTTCGGTACCAAAGACGAGATGAAAGTGCTGGCGGCCGAACGGGTGAAAGACCTGAACAGCCGCGGTTATCAGAATGCCGGTCTGTACGACCCGGCAGGAGTGGGTGGCACACACGTGATGTACGTGCTGCACCATGCAGACCGGCCAGAGCTGTATAACGGTCTGCCCGCTAACCCGACCATCAGCCCGGCGGTTACCTTCTGGAAAGGCATTTGGAAGCCGCTGGCGGCCATCGGTTTTGCCGCCACCTTCGCGGCCAGCGTATTCCACTACGTGGGTATCGGCCCGAACCGGGTAGAAGACGATGACGAAGCGCACCACGAGGGCAAGCAGCATGAAAAAGAGTAATCGAATTCAGCGTTACAGCGCCCCCGAGCGCATTAATCACTGGATTGTGGCGTTCTGCTTTGTGTTTGCCGCACTCAGCGGATTAGGGTTTTTCTTCCCGTCGCTCAACTGGCTGATGAGTGTGCTGGGCACGCCGCAACTGGCGCGCATCCTGCACCCGTTTGTCGGGGTAGTGATGTTTGTCGCCTTCCTGCTGATGTTTTTACGTTACTGGAAACACAACCTGATTGAGCGCAGCGATTTGGAGTGGGCGAAAAACATCCACAAAATCGCTCGTAACGAAGAGGTTGGCGATACCGGTCGGTACAACTTCGGTCAGAAGTGTGTGTTTTGGCTGGCGATTCTCTGTCTGCTGCTGTTGCTGGCAAGCGGGATTGTGATTTGGCGGCCTTACTTTGCGCCGTCGTTCTCCATCCCGGTGATCCGTGCCGCATTGGTGGTGCACTCGGTATCCGCAGTCGGTTTGATCCTGACTATCATGGTGCATGTGTACGCCGCGCTGTGGGTGAAGGGCACCATCACCGCGATGGTGGAAGGCTGGGTATCCAGCGGTTGGGCGAAGAAACACCATCCGCGCTGGTATCGTGAGCTGCAATCCAAAGGGCAGGATAAGCACTGATCCTAATTCGCAAACTGGTGAAGTCTGTGGTTGATGGTGAGATTTTTCAGCGTCAAAAACTGTGCTGAGGTGGACGACTTCGCCGGGTGAGCGGCATGGATACCGCGAAAGCCTGTGCCGTGCTGGGAGCACGTCACAGGCGGTCCGAACAGCGAAGGCGAACGCCGAAGGGACCGCGCCAGCGGCACAGTTTAGCTATCTAGCCCGAGGTCAAGGAGAGGCGGCGTTGAGCCTCTCCTTGTCGTGCGTGCGATGAGGTAACAAAGAAACGACACCGTTTATCTCGCACGAAACGCTTCCCTGATCAGACAAACTTACTCGTTCACAAAGCAACATGGCTGTTTGCCTACAGCCTAACTCACCTATTGACCAGTTTTGCCGGTAGCGCCACTACCAACAGCGAACTGAGTAGCAGGCAGAAAGCAAAGAACCACAGCGCGCCACTACCGCTACCGGTTAACTCCATCGCAAAACCCATGATGGAGTTACTCACCAGACCGGCGATGTTAGCCAGCGAACAGGCCAGTGCAAAGCCGGTGGCCGCGGCGGTCCCGCTGAGAAAGGTCGCTGGCAGGCTGAAGAACACCGGCACGGTGCCAATGATAGCGGCCTGCGCCACCGAGAACAGCAACACCGTCATCACGATATTGTGGGTGAAGAGGGTACTGGCCGCCATGGCCGCCGCACCGAACCAAAATGGCACGATGATGTGCCAGCGCCGTTCGCGTAAGCGGTCGGAACTGGCACCTAACAGCACCATACCTGCCAACGCTGCGATACTGGGGAGGGCGGTCAGTACACCAATTTGTCCGATGTCAGCCACACCAGCCTGTTTAATGAAGGTCGGTAGCCAAAACCCCATCGCATAAGCACACAGCAAAATCGAAAAGTCGATACCACCCAGCATCCAGACCTTCAGGTTCAGAAAACCGTCGCGAAAGCGGTGCTTCAGGTATGGCGCTTCACGGGTGTCAATGGCCAGATCGGCACGTACCTGCATTCTTTCTGCTTCATTCAACCAGTGCGCCTGCTCAATGTTTTCCGGCAGGAGCCAGAAGGTCAGCACACCCAGTAGTACACTTGGCAGCCCTTCCAGCAGGAACATCCACTGCCAGCCGTGTAGCCCGTAAGCGGAATCAAAATGCGACATGATAAAGCCAGACAGCGGCGCACCCACCACACTGGAGAGCGGCAGGCCAATCATGAACAGGGAAATAATGCGACCGCGTCGCCAGGAGGGGAACCAGCGAGTCAGGTAAAACAGCACGCCGGGGAGAAAACCGGCTTCGGCGGCACCCAGTAGAAAACGCAGGACATAGAACTGGCCTGGTGTGGTGACAAACAGGGTTCCGGCGGATAGCAGCCCCCAGCTTATCATGATGCGCGCAATCCATAGTCGTGCGCCGACACGTTGCAAAATCAGATTGCTGGGCACCTCAAACAAAATATAGCCGACGAAGAATAACCCGGCACCCAGACCGAAGGCGACGTCGCTGAGCGCCAGCTGGTTTGCCATCTGGAGTTTCGCCAGCCCGATATTGATGCGGTCAAGGTAGGCAGCGAGATAGCACAGACACAGAAAAGGAATCAGCCGCCAGGCAATTTTGCGGTAAACCCGAGTGGTGCCCGATGGGGGCGTGTGAGAAGCAACGGCAGTCATGGATGTCGTTTCCAGCATGTAGACAGAATTATCGCGATACGTATCGGCAGTGCCGCTTCGATATCATGCTTATCTCAATACCACATGAACGAAAGCAGACTGGATACGCTCAGCAGGTGCAGTCGCCTCCATTGTGCGGTTGATGACCCGTTGTGTCTATCTTGTTTCGTTGATGTTTCCACTGCGAGGTATGCGGCGGAAAATCCTGCTGATTGTGGGGAATAACCTGCTAACATGAGGGCATCAGAACGGGGCCTTCGCCGCGAGCGCCGCGTCTCTTCAACATAGATAAACAGGAAGCATCACCTGATGAGTATTCGTATTGTGCCGCAGGAGCAACTGGCAGACAGTGAGAAAGCCTCAACCATCGGCGTCATTCCTCCTTTACTGTTCGCCAACCTAAAGAGCCTGTACCGTGGCCGTGCCGAGCGCTTGCATCAACTGGCGCAGGACCATCCGCTGGCGGATTACCTGCTGTTTGCCGCGGGTGTGGTAGAGGCGCAGGAAAAAGTGCGTCATGACCACCCGCTTGAGGTAGATCTCACCGGGTTGTTACAGGGTAGCTCACACCGCGGTGATTTAGGTGACAATGGTGCTGTGCGCCCGCCGCTGGATATCGCCACGCTGACCCGCGCTCCGCACTGGCATAGGTTGTTGCAGGCGCTGATCGAAGAACTCAAGCCAGCGGCCAGCGGCCAGGTGCTTGCCACACTGGAAAACCTGGAAAAAATGTCAGCCCAGCAGTGGGATTCGCTGGCGGATGCACTGCTCAGCCAGCAGTTCACGGCGGAAAACAACGATAAAGCCCCGTTTGTCTGGGCGGCATTGTCGCTGTACTGGGCACAGATGGCCACGCAGTTACCAGGCCGGGCGCAGGCTGAGCAGGGTGAACATCGTCAATTCTGCCCGGTATGCGGCAGCATGCCGGTCTCCGGGGTGGTACAGATTGGCACCACCAGCGGCCTGCGCTATTTACACTGTAACCTGTGTGAAACCGAGTGGCACATGGTGCGTGTCAAATGCAGCAATTGCGAGCAGGCAGGCAAACTGCACTACTGGTCGCTCGATGATGAGAACGCGGCCATCAAAGTGGAAAGCTGTGATGACTGTGGCACATACCTGAAGCTGCTGTATCAGGAAAAAGATCATCGGGTGGAAGCGGTGGCGGACGATTTAGCCTCGCTGGTACTGGATGTGAAAATGGAAGAGGAAGGCTTTTCCCGTAGCAGTATCAACCCGTTCCTGTTCCCGGACAGCAACGCGTAATCGGCATCACCCGACAAGGCGGCGTTGGCCCTCAGAAGCTCGTGCCGCCGCTATTAGCACCGACATTCATTAACGCTGACATTGATTAGCGATGGCATATTGATAAGACGCCGGGAAAACCGACGGGTGAACCCGGCTTCTTATCATTTTATCGCCGTGTGTCGGTTCAGCCTTTCCGTGGCTTATCGCGCGTTGGAACATACTTGAGCGATAACAACAGATAGGCGGTAACCGCCAGCAGGTAGCACCCCAAAATCACCAGTGCCATTGATAACGCGCTGGTGCTCCCGCCCAGCCCGGTAAACGGCACGCTCAGCGCACCAAAGACAAACATGTTCAGACCAATCAGCGCCGAAGCGCTGCCTGCCTTGTCGCCTTGACTCTGCATCGCCAGTGATGATGCACAGGGGCTGACAATGCCTATCATGGCGATGGCAAAAAATAACGGGATGAGAATGGCGATGAGAGGCGCATGTAACAAACCCGCCACCGTCAGTGTCAGTGCGGCAATCACCGCGATAGCCAGCCCGACGCGCAGGACGCGTTGTTCGCCAAAACGCAGACTAAAGTGGGCGGCGAGTTGCCCGGCGGCGATAAGCCCGATACCGTTGACGGCAAAGCACAAGCTGAACGCCTGCGGGCTCAAGCCGTATACCTCTTGCAGCACAAATGGCGAGGCACCGATGTAGGCGAACATCCCGGCACCGCACAGTCCCTGAGCCAGACACAGGCCCATGAACGTCCGCTCCCGCAGCAGGCTACCCAATGATGACAGCATCGACCCGACACCGCCGGTGATACGCCGTTCAGCTGGCAGCGTCTCATTGAGCCGCAGCGCACTCATCGTCAGCAGCAAGCAGGCAATCACTGCCAGCAATGCAAAAATACCGCGCCAACTGGTGACGCCCAGTAGCAGTCCGCCGAACACCGGCGAGAGGATGGGTGCCAGACCGTTGATCAACATCAGCAGTGAGAAAAAACGCGTTAATGCATGGCCGATGTACAGATCCCGTGCGATAGCCCTGGATAATACCGCACCACCCGCACCGGCGATGCCTTGCAACAAGCGGGCGACGAGCAACTGACCCATATCCTGTGCCAGCGCGCACCAAATGGAGGTCAGTAGCAGCATGACCAGCGAAAGCAGCAGCGGCAGGCGTCTGCCCAGCTTGTCGCTCAACGGCCCGAAGATCAACTGACCGGCACCCAGCCCGAGTAAACCAGCGGTCAGGCTGAGTTGGATGGCGGATGTCGAGGTGGCAAACGCAGTAGCCATCTGCGGCAGCGCGGGCAGATAGAGGTCGATACACAGCGGGCCGAGAGCGGCCAGTGACCCCAGAATCAGGGCGTACTCAAGCTGCGAACGGGATGATTTTTCAGTCATGGTGTTTTCTCTGGGAATAACGAATCAATCAGGGTCTGATACAACTGCTCCAGTACCGCAACCGGGGCGTGTTGCGGAATTAAGCTGCGAAATGTCGTGCCTTCGCACAATACGGCGATCAGTTCGGTTCGTGCGGCGATGTCCTCATCCGGGAAATGTGGAAAACGTTTTTTTATCAAGGTACTGGTGTGGGTGAACATTTTCTGCTCGGCATCCCGCATGATGTCGGCTACGCGTGGGTTACGGGTCGCTTCAGAGGCTACTTCCAGCATCAGCAGGTTGTCATTGTCATCGCCATCGTCATCGCCGCCGAGGTCGGCTGGCAACTGGCGGCGGGCTAGCAGCGGGATAAAACGCTGGGGTTCGCCGTTTTCAGGTGTCATGCGCTGGAGCCGAATATCAACGATGCGGCGCACGATCTCTTCGATGATGTCGTCTTTATTGACGAAGTAACGGTAAATCTGCCCGACGCTGAGCTGTGCCTGTCCGGCTATCTCCGCCATGCTGGCCCCGTGGAAGCCTGAGCGACGGAAGCACAGGCGGGCAGCAGCGACTATCTGGTCACGCCGGGCTTGGGTTTTCTCTTCATGATGGGGTGATGACATAACCTTGCTCCAATGCCTGGACAACCTTGTTAACGTTATCCTTGCAAATTTTATAAGAAGTCTGACGTCAAATTTTTTATATTGAGAATGAACGTTCATTCTCAATATTAGGACAGGGACTGATGAGAGGTAAGAGCTTTATTGTAACAGCCGGTATGCTCACCGTGCTGCTGACCGGTTGTGAGCGCAACACCGCTTCATCAGAGGCGATACAACCGGTATCGGTGACCGTACAGACGTTGCATGGTGCCCCCGTGACGTTGCACAGCGAACTGACCGGCCGCGTGACGGCGGCGATGGTGTCTGAGGTTCGCCCACAGGTCGATGGCATTATCCAGCAACGGTTGTTTACCGAAGGGAGCGAAGTTAAAGTCGGGCAAGTGCTGTATCAGATAGACCCAGCCAGTTATCAGGCGGCGGTCGATCAGGCAGCAGCGGCGTTGAAAAACGCCCAGTCCACAGTGCGCTCGGCCAAACTGAAAGCCGAACGTTATGCCCGCTTGTTGAAAGACGAGGGGGTAGCGCAGCAGGACGCGGATGATGCCCAGGCCACGTATGAACAGGACGTCGCCAGCGTGGCGGAGAAAGCCGCCGCGCTGAAAACCGCGCAAATCAACCTGGCGTACACACGGATTACCGCACCGATATCCGGCCGTATCGGCATTTCATCGGTAACGCCGGGAGCGCTGGTCACCGCCAGTCAGAGCACCGCGCTGGCGACCATTCGCCAGTTGGATCCGATCTATGTCGACCTTACCCAGTCAAGTAGCCAGCGGCTGGCGATGCTGGCACATCAGAAGCAGCAACAGGCGGCGGTGACGCTAACGCTGGAAAACGGCCAGCCTTACGGCCAGACCGGCAAGCTGAAACTGGCAGAAGTGGCGGTTGACCAGTCTACTGGCTCGGTAACGCTGCGCGCCGAGTTCCCCAACGCGGGTCATATGCTGTTGCCCGGCATGTTTGTGCGTGCGGCGGTGGAGACAGACAACCTACCCGATGCCATTCTGGCACCCCAGCAAGGCATCCTGCGGGATACCAAAGGCAATGCCTACGCGCTGGTGGTCAATAATCAGCAGGTGGTGGAGCGGCGTGAAGTGGAAACCGGCGAGGCGCTCGGTAACCGTTGGTTGATCATCCGGGGGTTAGCGGATGGAGATCGTTTGGTGACTGAGGGGACCGACAAGGTGCGTGAAGGCGATAAGGTCACCGCCGTTGAGGCGACGAGCCAGCCAGCGTCGACGGTGTCAGGCACGACGGAGGCCCGCTAATCATGTTCTCCCGTTTCTTTATTCATCGACCCGTGTTTGCCTGGGTACTCGCTATCGTGATTATGCTGGCGGGGGCGTTGTCGATAGAGTCGCTGCCGGTTGCGCAATACCCGGATGTGGCTCCGCCTTCTATCGCTATCAAAGCCAGTTACCCTGGCGCTTCCGCTGATGTGCTGGAAAACAGTGTAACCCAGGTGATTGAACAGCAGCTCACTGGGCTTGACGGGCTACTCTATTTTTCTTCATCCAGCGATTCGAGTGGTGATGTCCGCATCACCGCCACCTTTGCACAGGGTACCAACCCGGATACCGCACAGGTTCAGGTACAAAATAAAGTACAGCAAGCCACCACGCGTCTGCCGACGGAAGTGCAGCAACAAGGTATCACGGTGACCAAATCCCAGCAGGATTTCCTGTTGATTATGGCGCTGTACGACACAACAGATAAAAGCACGGCTGCGGATATCGCGGACTATATGGTCAGCAACCTACAGGATCCGCTCTCCCGGGTGGAAGGGGTGGGCAGCATACAAGTGTTTGGTTCCCAGTATGCGATGCGGATCTGGATGGACCCGGCCAAGCTGGCGGCGTACAGCCTGATTCCATCGGATATTTCCTCCGCGATTGAAGCGCAGAATACCCAGGTTTCCGCCGGGAAAATCGGCGCGCAGCCCGCCAACCGCGATCAGCAACTGACCGCTACGGTCACGGCGCAATCACGGTTGAAAACCCCGGAACAGTTTCGCGACATCATCGTGAAAAGTGAATCCAGCGGTGCGCTGGTTCATCTTGGCGATGTGGCGCGGGTTGAGCTGGGTAATGAGGATTACACCACCACTACGCGGTTGAATGGTCACCCGGCTGCCGGTATCGCCGTGATGCTGTCATCCGGTGCCAACGCGCTGGCAACGGCGGAACGGGTGAAAGCCAAAGTGGCGGAATTCACTGCGCAGATGCCGCGAGGCTATGCGGTGTCTTACCCGAAAGACAGCACCGACTTTATCAAGGTATCGGTAGAAGAAGTGGTGCATACCTTGTTTGAAGCCATCCTGCTGGTGGTGTTGGTGATGTTTCTGTTCCTGCAGAACCTGCGTGCCACGCTGATCCCGGCGGTGGCGGTGCCGGTGGTGTTGCTGGGGACCTTTGGCGTACTGGCGGTATTCGGGTATTCCATCAATACCCTGACGCTGTTCGGTATGGTGCTGGCGATAGGTCTGCTGGTGGATGATGCCATCGTGGTGGTGGAGAACGTCGAGCGGCTAATGCGCGATAAGGGCTTGTCGCCGGTGGCGGCGACGGAACAGTCGATGCGTGAGATTTCCAGCGCGCTGGTGGGGGTGGCGCTGGTACTGAGCGCGGTGTTCCTGCCGATGGCGTTCTTTGGGGGCTCGACCGGGGTTATCTACCGGCAATTCTCCATCACCATTGTCTCCTCGATGTTACTGTCGGTGGTTGTGGCACTGACACTGACCCCGGCACTCTGTGCCGCGTTGCTCAAACCGGTGGTGCATGCGCCGTCGAACGGTAACGGCTTTTTCGCCCGTTTCAACCGGGGCTATGAAAATGTACAGCAGCGCTATACCGGACGGGTGACGCATGTGATAACCGGCCCGTGGCGTTATCTGGCGCTGTACGGCGTCGTGATTGTGGTCATGGGCGTACTGTTCGTGCGGCTGCCGGGCGGCTTTCTGCCCAATGAAGATCAGGGCGACGTGATGGTGATGTTCACGCTACCGGCAGGTGCCACCGAAGCCCGTACCAGCAAAGTTGGGGAGAGCATTGAGCACTATTTTCTCAATGAAGAGAAAAACAATGTTGAGGCTATTTTCGTGATTTCCGGCTTCAACTTCAGCGGCAGTGGGCAGAATGCCGGGATGGCGTTTGTGGCACTCAAGAACTGGAGCCAACGCCCCGGTCAGGCGAACAGTTCCGTCGCGATTGCCCAACGCGCCATGCAGTCGCTGTCCGTTATTCGCGACGCGCAGGTCTTCACCATGTCACCTCCGGCGGTACAGGGGCTGGGGCAGTCCGATGGTTTTACCTTTGAGTTGCAGGCGACCGGCAATACGGATCGCAGCCGCTTGCTGGCGTTACGTAATCAACTGTTGGTTGCGGCAGCGAAAGACCCACGGCTGGCGGCGGTACGTCCTAACGATCTGGAGCAGATGCCGCAACTACAGGTAGACCTCGATTACGCCAGAATTCGTGTGCTGGGGCTGTCGATCAGTGATGTCACCAGCACGCTGAGCAGTGCCTGGGGTGGTACTTATGTGAATGACTTCATCGATCGCGGTCGGGTAAAAAAGGTTTACATTCAGGGTGATGCTGAGTCTCGCGGTCAGCCATCGGATCTCGATAAGTGGTTTGTCCGCGGAACCGACAGCAGTGGCAACACGGTGATGACGCCATTTTCCTCGTTTGCGTCTACTCGCTGGAGTTACGGCCCGGAAAGCCTGTCGCGTTATAACGGCCTGGCCTCTTACGAGATTCAGGGTACTGGCGCGCCCGGTGTCAGCTCCGGTAAGGCGATGGATGAAATGGAAGCGCTGGCGCGTGCGCTGCCCGCCGGTACAACCTTTGCCTGGAGTGAACTCTCTTATCAGGAGCGGCTGGCCAGCGGGCAGGCAATGTCGCTTTATGTCATGTCGATTCTGGTGGTGTTTTTGTGTCTG
Source organism: Dickeya ananatis (assembly GCF_019464615.1). NCBI lineage: Bacteria > Pseudomonadati > Pseudomonadota > Gammaproteobacteria > Enterobacterales > Pectobacteriaceae > Dickeya > Dickeya ananatis. The sequence continues at coordinate 1,149,006 of NZ_CP040816.1, forward strand.
GCGGCGCTGTATGAAAGCTGGAGTATTCCTTTCTCGGTGATGCTGGTTATCCCGCTTGGGGTGGTCGGTGCGGTGCTGGCGGCGACGGTGCGTGGGCTGGAAAACGATGTGTATTTCCAGGTGGCGCTACTCACCACTATCGGGTTGTCGGCCAAAAACGCCATTTTGATTGTGGAATTCGCCGAAGCCGCTTATCAGCGAGGAGCCACCCTGTATGAAGCGGCACTGGAAGGGGCCAGCACCCGTCTGCGGCCGGTACTGATGACGTCGCTGGCGTTTATCGCCGGGGTGTTCCCATTAGCGATAGCGACCGGTGCCGGTGCCAACAGCCGCATCTCTATTGGTAGCGGTATTGTCGGCGGTACGCTGACGGCCACCGTACTGGCGATTTTTCTGGTACCGATGTTCTTTGTGATGGTCAGACGGGCTTTCCCCGGTCGCCGCACGCCAGCAGCATCGTCAATGGTAGAGTCTACCTCTACACAGGGAGAAAACTGATGCGCGTTATCATGATGGTATTGGGCGGCACCCTGCTGTTATCCGGTTGCTCACTGGATCCGCACTATCAACGGCCATCCGCACCGGTGCCTGCCGCCTGGCCGCAAGGCGCATCTTATCCGGCGACAGCGCAGGCTCACCCACCCGCAGAGGATATTCCCTGGCGAGAGGTGATGGTGGATGACAAATTGCGTCAGGTCGTGGAGATGGCGTTATCGGATAACCGGGATTTGCGTAAAGCGATTGCCGATGTGGAGGCGGCACGGGCGCAGCTTGGTGAACAACGGGCAACATTGTTGCCGACGATTAACGCCGGTATAGACGGTGATCGCAGCCGGTCACTCATCAGCGGCAGTGACAGCACCGTGCTAAGCAGCAGTTATGGTGCCAGCTTATCTACCAGCGCGTTTACGCTCGATCTGTTTGGGAAAAACCGCAGCCTAACGGGTGCGGCGCGGGAAGCGTATTTGTCCAGTGCCGCCACTGCCACCAGTACCCGCCTGACGCTGATTGCCGATACGGCGACAGCCTGGGTGGCGCTGGCAACGGCCCGCAGCAATCTGGCGCTGGCGCGCCAGACGATGGAGAGTGCCGGACAATCGTTGGCGGTAACCCGCAGCCGATTGCGTAATGGTGTGGCATCGGCGGTGGATGTGGCACAAGCGGAAACTGTCTATCAACAGGCTCGTGCCGATGTCGCCAGCGCGCTAACCACCGAAGCGCAGGATAAAAATGCGCTCGATTTGTTAGCCGGACGGCCCGTGCCGGAGGCGCTACTGCCGGGCGATGTGGCATCGTTGTCGCAGGCGGTGAAACCGGTCGCCGCCGGTATTTCGTCTGCCGTGTTGTTGCGCCGTCCTGATGTACAGGCCGCGGAACATACGCTGAAATCGGCCAATGCCAATATCGGCGCGGCGCGTGCGGCGTTTTTCCCCAGCATTACGCTGACTGCCAGCAACGGTTTGAGTAGCGAGGCGCTGTCATCATTGTTCAGTGGCGGTGCCCACGTGTGGTCGCTGGCACCGTCCGTCAGCCTGCCTATCTTTGACGGTGGTGCCAATCTGTCGGCGTTACGCTATGCCGAAGCAGAAAAGCAAGGCTATGTTGCCAGCTACGAGAAAACGGTGCAGACCGCATTTCGCGAAGTGGCCGATGCGCTGGCGCGTAAAGGGACAATTGATGAGCAACAGGCGGCACAGCGAGATTACGTGGCAGCAGCCGAACGTAGCTATCAATTGGCCAGCAACCGCTACCAGGCTGGGATAGATACCTACCTTAACGTGCTGGATGCCCAGCGCACGTTGTACAGTGCCCGTCAGTCGTTATTCAGCCTGGAGCAGTCGCGGCTGGATAATCTGATCACGCTGTATAATGTGTTGGGCGGCGGGGGAAAATAATACGTTCTGACAGAGCCGGTATGATTGACCGGCTCTGCCTTTTACACATCGCTGTCGTGGTGGGGTGAGAGAAAATAGTAAGTCACATTCACCACGCCACATTTACCACGTTACATTCACAACGCCACGCTCACCAATAGTCCAGGAAATCGCTTTTCGTTGTCTATACCCTCTGAGAACTGACCGTACTGACCGTACTGACCGTAATAGACCTGCGTCGTAACAGCAGCATGGCGTAGGGTTTGCATGGCGATACCATTGCATGGTTTTATGACGCGATAGTTTATGACAGGGCAGTTTTATAACAGAATGGTTGTATAACAGGACGTTGTATGACAGCGCAGGATGTATCACTGCCGTGTGGAGAGAAGAGAGAATGATAGCGGACCCTTCAACGACAATTCGTTTTCTGATGGCATCGCGCCAGTGTGAGCTGAACAGCCTGCGCGGTTTGCTGCAAAGCGGCGAACTGGTGGGGCGCATCAGTCAACTGGTGCATATGCTACAGCGTGAGCGTGGAACCGCTAACCTGTTCCTGTGCTCGGACGGGCGGTTATGTGCCGATGAGTTGTCGCAACGCGAGCAGGATGTGCAGCAGGCCGAATCTCAGTTTATGGCGCAACTTGACGATCTGGCGCAGCGTGCCAGCCTGTTGCCGCAGGCTACTCGACTGTTCAGCCGTGCTGCCAGCGTGGTGTATACCCTGGGATTATTGCCGTCGATGCGCGAGCACATGCGCCAGCGTGCGCTTGCACAGTCAGCGGTGATGACGCTATTTAACGACAGTATTCGTCACCTGCTGACGTTGGTATTTGAAGTGTCGGATACCGCGGCAGAGCCGGTTATCGCCCGCGCGTTGGTGGCGATGTTTAGCTTTATGCAAGGTAAGGAACTGGCTGGGCAGGAGCGGGCGGTGGGCGCGGCGGCGTTTGCCGCTGGTGAGTTTCCGGTCAACGTTCAGCAAACGTTGATGGATTTAATCGACCGTCAGGAGCGGTGCTTTGATACCTTCGCCACGTTTGCCGATGATGCCAACCGGGAGCGCTGGCAATCGTTGGTGACCGACCGGGAGTTTGAGCGCTTACGCCGCGTCGCCTGTACCCGTGCGCCGGAGAACTTACCGCCGGAAGGCGGTTTGCAATGGTTTGCCCTGGCAACGGCACGTATTGATGCCATGAAACAGATTGAGGACCGTTTGTCGCAGACGCTGATGCATCTGTGCCGTGAGCGTATTGCCGCTGCGGAGCAAGCGTGCCTCGACCAGCAGGCGGATGTCGCCAGCCTGATGGCGCAGCAGCAAGGTGATGACCACAGTTATTCGGTGTTTATCGCTCGCTCAGAGATGGAGCAGAGCAGTGCCGGGCAAGGCGGCTGGCTTGATAGCGACGGTGTGCGGCCGCAATTGGGGCGTTCGCTGTTGTCACTGGTACAGCAGCAGGCGCGGCGCTTGCAGGCGCTGGACCATGAACTGGCGACGATGCGGGCAACGCTGGATGAGCGCCGTCAAATCGACCGGGCCAAAGGGTTGCTGATGCAACATCGTGGATTGAGCGAGGAAGAGGCTTACAAAACCCTGCGCCGCATGGCGATGAACCAGAACAAAAAGCTCATCGAGATTGCTAACGCCATGCTGGCGGTGGCGGATGTTTTTCAGGATACGCCCTGATGGTTGCAGCGCGATACGCGGTGAAACAGGGGGGAGTGCACATAAAATGTGCGCAACGTGCCAGATAACGGTGCAGCCCGTGCAATATTTATCGCGTAGCCCCCGTGTTTACTGAGTCTGATAACGGTTTTTCAATCTCTCGTATATCCCTGCTGAATTGATCCAGCTCAATATTTGCTGTGCCTCTGGCGAGCAGAATAGTGTCATCGTGACTCGTCGGCTATCCGGCGTGGCATAGAGGGATAACGCAATGTGCCGTCAGGTTATCGGGATATCCGACAGATTGGCACACACCTTGCTTCATCTCCGGTAACAATTCACTGCGACTTTTCCGTGCTAATGGCGGTATGGAAAAGCGCTGGGCAAAGGCGCCCATAAGCGTGCGATTTTCGCATGGCTTATGGGCGCCTTTTTGTTTTTGCCGTCGAAGGACGGGTTGCCGAGGTGTCGTTAATGAGTGATTCCACAACCGATAAGAAAACCAGTAACCAAACACAGGCGTTTTCCCGTCGCCAGTTTTTGGTCGGGAGTGCCGCACTGGGCGGTGCCATGTTACTGCCGGGAATGCCGGGAATAATGAACAGCGCCTGGGCGGCCGGTTCCGACGCCCCAGAGAAGAACGAGGTGCGTGTCGGCTTTATTCCATTGACGGATTGCGCCTCGGTGGTGATGGCGTCGGTCAAAGGGTTTGACAAGAAATACGGCATTACCATTGTGCCGAGTAAGGAAGCGAGCTGGGCCGCGGTACGTGACAAGCTGGTATCGGGCGAACTGGATGCTGCCCATGTGCTGTATGGGTTGTTGTACGGCTTGCAAGCCGGTGCGTCAGGGCCGCAGCACGATATGGCGGCGCTGATGACTATCAACAATAACGGCCAGGCGATCACCTTATCTAACGCCTTGCGTCAGGCAGGGGTGACGGATGCCTCCAGCCTGAAGACATTCATCTCAGCCAGCCCAGCGGGGACGTATACCTTCGCCCAGACGTTTCCCACTGGCACCCATGCCATGTGGCTTTATTACTGGTTGGGGGCCGCTGGCATCAACCCGTTTGATGACGTGCGCACCGTGGTGGTACCGCCACCGCAGATGGTGGTGAACATGAAGATTGGCAACATGAGCGGTTTTTGTGTCGGTGAGCCCTGGAACCAACGCGCGATTACCGATGGCCTTGGCTTTACCGCCGTGACGTCGCAGGAGATTTGGCCGGACCATCCGGAGAAAGTGCTCGGTACCCGTGCCGCCTGGGTAAACGCTAACCCTAACACCGCGCGTGCCTTAACGGCGGCGGTACTGGACGCGTCGCGCTGGATAGACAGCTCGGATGATAACCGACGTGAAACTGCCCGCGTGATCGCCGGGCGAGCCTACGTCAATACCCAGGAGGAGACGATTGTCGGGCGCATGCTGGGGCAATACGACAACGGGGCCGGTAAACGCTGGCAGGATGCGCACGCGATGCGCTTCTACCACGACGGCGAAGTGAACTTCCCGTATCTGTCGGACGGCATGTGGTTTCTCACCCAGCACAAGCGCTGGGGCCTGCTGACAAAGGAGCCGGATTATCAGGCGCTGGCCCGTCAGGTCAACCGCATCGATATCTACAAGCAGGCGGCCAGCATGGTCGGCAATGTACCGCTGCCGTCCAGTGAGATGCGCAGCAGCGTATTGATTGATGGTAAGCGGTGGGACGGCAGCGATCCGGCCGGTTATGCCAACAGCTTCAGCGTGAACGTCAGCGTGAAAAAGTAACGGAGAGCGACCATGAAAACGCAAGCCCAGATTCTTTCGATCGTCCCTGACGCTGAACCGGAAAACCCGAGCGCCGCCGATGCGGTGGTTATCACGCTGCCTGATGCCGCCACTGTAGTACCACCAGCACAACCGGTGGTAGCGACGCCTTGCCCTGTCTGGCGGCAGCGTCTGAGTAACGGGTTGTCCCGCTTGCTGCCGGGAGGGCTCGGTATGTTGTTGCTGCTGGCGGTATGGCAGATGGCGGCACTGAGTAGCAAAGGGTTCCCGACGCCGTGGCAGACCTGGCAGGCGGCGCAAAGCATTTTTGCCGACCCTTTTTATGTGGCGGGCCCTAACGATCAGGGTATTGGCTGGAATGTGCTGGCATCGCTCAAGCGCGTCGGCATCGGGTTCGGTCTGGCGGCACTGGTGGGCATTCCCGCCGGTTTCCTGATTGGCCGTTTTCGGTTTATTGCCGCGATGTTCAACCCGATTATTTCGCTGTTGCGTCCGGTCAGCCCACTGGCGTGGCTACCCATCGGCTTGCTGTTGTTCCAGCGTGCCGAACCGGCATCCAGTTGGACGATTTTCATCTGCTCCATCTGGCCGATGATCCTCAACACCGCGGAAGGCGTACGCCAAATCCCGCAGGATTACCTGAATGTGGCGCGGGTGTTGAAGCTGTCCGAGTTCGCCATCATGCGCACTATTTTGCTACCGGCGGTACTGCCGAGTGTGCTGACCGGGGTTCGTTTGTCCATCGGTATCGCCTGGCTGGTGATCGTGGCGGCGGAAATGCTGACTGGCGGTATCGGCATCGGTTTTTGGATCTGGAACGAGTGGAACAACCTCAACGTGCCCAACATCATCACCGCTATTTTGGTGATTGGCGTGGTCGGGTTGTTACTTGAGCAAGGGCTGATGTTGCTGGCCAAACGTTTTAGCTATGAAACCCGTTAAGGAGAAACCGATGCGCCATCAACCGATTATTCGTATTCAGCAGGTTAGCCAGCGTTTCTCCACCGCCAGCGGTTCGTTCGTGGCGCTCGATAACGTGAGCTTTGATATTCATGCCGGGGAAACCCTGAGTCTGATTGGGCATTCCGGCTGCGGTAAATCAACACTGCTTAACCTGATTGCCGGGCTGACGCTGCCGACGCACGGTGGCCTGTTGTGTGACAACTGTGAAATCGACGGACCGGGGCCGGAGCGGGCGGTGGTATTCCAGAACCATTCGCTGCTGCCGTGGCTCACCACTTACGACAACGTGGCGCTGGCGGTGAAACAGGTGTTTCGCGGTCAGATGACCAAAGCGGAAATGCACGAGTGGATTGTCCACAACCTGGAACTGGTGCACATGGGGCATGCCCTGAACAAGCGGCCACATGAAATTTCCGGTGGGATGAAGCAGCGGGTGGGCATCGCCCGTGCGCTGGCGATGAAACCCAAAGTGCTGCTGATGGATGAGCCCTTCGGCGCGCTGGATGCGCTGACCCGTGCTCATTTGCAGGATGCGGTGATGGATATTCAGCAGCAACTGAATACCACCATCGTGCTGATCACCCATGACGTGGATGAAGCGGTGCTGCTGTCCGATCGGGTGCTGATGATGACTAATGGCCCGGCCGCCACCGTGGGAGAAATCATGACGGTGGCGCTGGAGCGTCCGCGTTCCCGCGTCGCGCTGGCGGACGACCCGCGTTATCACCAGTACCGCCAGCAGGTACTGCATTTCCTCTACGAGAAGCAGCCGCACGCGGCCTGACGGGAGGGATCGATGAGCGCGCATCTGGTTGTCATCGGTAACGGCCTGTCCAGCGCCCGGCTGGTAAAAAAATTGGGGCAGCTTGCAGCGCAACGCTACCGCATCACCCTCATCGACCGTGAGCCGCGTGCCAGTTATAACCGCGTGCTGCTCTCGTCGGTGCTGGGGGGCGAGAAAACGTTTGAGGAAACACAACTGGAGCCGCTGCCTGAGTCGATGGATGTCACCGTCCTGACCGGTGAGTCAGCCTTGCGTATCGACAGGGCCGCGCGGGAGGTGGTCACCGACCGCCGCCGTCTGGCCTATGACCACCTGGTGCTGGCAACAGGGGCCCGCCCGTTTATGCCGCCATTGCCGGGTATCAGCCTGTCGGGGGTCACCGGGTTTCGCACGCTGGACGATGTCGAGCGGATGTGGGCGGCGGTACGGCAAAAGGCACCGGTGGTGGTGATTGGCGGCGGGGTATTGGGGATTGAGGCCGCCGCCGCATTGCGCCTGCACGGTGCCGAGGTGACGTTAGTGCATCGCCACACCCGGCTGATGGAGCGCCAGCTTGACGATGTCGCCAGCGATTTACTGGCTATCCGGTTGCGAGAGCGTGGCATCCGTTGCCTGACCGGTGTGCAGATCCAGTCGCTGCAAGGGAGCGGGCAGGTCGAGGCGGTGGTGCTGGCGGACGGCACACGCCTTCCTGCCGGTCTGGTGGTGGTGGCGACCGGTGTCGAGCCGGTATGTGAGCTGGCTCGCGACAGCGGCCTGCCATGCGGGCGCGGCATTCTGGTGGATGGTCAGTTGCGTACCTGCGACGAGGCTATCAGCGCGTTCGGTGAATGCGCAGAAATCAATGGGGAGACGGTGGGGCTGGTGGCCCCCTGTCTGGCGCAGGCGGATGTGCTGGCGGCCAGACTGGCCGGGCAGCCGGTAGCGGATTATGTACCGACGCCGCTGGCCACGCGCCTGAAGGTAACCGGGATTGACGTTGTGAGCGCGGGTGAACTGCATCCGCAGATGGGCGATAAGACCCACTCACTGTCAGACCCGCTCGGCGGTCACTACCGCCGTCTGATATTCCGCGACGATCGGTTGTGCGGTGCGCTGCTGTTCGGTCATGTCAACGACAGCCCGCAACTGCTGGCGGCCATGGAGACCAGGCTGCCATCGGCACCGTCATCGCTTTTATTTGGTCTTTCTTTTCCTGAAATAGACATACGGCCTGAAGCCGTAAGGATTTCTGTTATGAGTAAACCCGTATTGGTGGTAGTGGGACACGGCATGGTCGGTCACCACTTTCTGGAGCAACTGGTGGAGCGCGGCCTGCACCAGCAGTATCACGTGGTGGTGTTCGGTGAAGAACGCTACCCGGCCTATGACCGGGTACATTTGTCTGAGTATTTCGCCGGGCGCAGCGCCGAATCGCTGTCGATGGTCAGTGAAGGCTTTTTCGAGCAGACCGGTATTGAACTGCGTACCGGCTGTCAGGTGATGGCCATCGATCGTCAGCGCCGCTGTGTGCGTGACGCGAATGGTCAGGAAACGCCTTACGATCGTCTGGTGCTGGCAACCGGCTCCTATGCGTTTGTACCGCCAATCAAAGGCAACGATCGCCCCGGCTGTCTGGTCTATCGCACGTTGGATAATCTGGATGCGATTGCCGACTATGCACGCGAATCACGCAGTGGTGTCGTCGTGGGGGGCGGCCTGCTGGGGCTGGAAGCGGCGAACGCACTGCGCCAACTGGGGCTGGAGACCCATGTGGTGGAGTTCGCGCCCCGGCTGATGGCGGTGCAACTGGATGAGGGCGGCGCTCAGCTGCTCCGGCGCAAAATTGAAGCGTTGGGCCTGCAGGTGCACACCAGCAAAGAAACGCTCGACATTACGGCAGGCGAGCAGGCGCGTCACCGGATGAATTTTGCCGATGGCACATCGCTGGAAACCGACCTGATCCTGTTTTCCGCCGGTATTCGCCCACGCGTTCGTCTGGCGAGTGAAGCCGGGCTGGAGATTGGCACGCGTGGCGGTATCGTGATTGACGATCATTGCCAGACGTCGGATGACGCTATCTTTGCCATCGGTGAGTGTGCGGTATGGCAAGGGCAGATTTTCGGACTGGTGGCACCAGGCTACCAGATGGCGCGCACCGTCGCGGCCCAATTGGCAAAGTCGGCGCAGCAGGAACAGCAGCAACAGGCTTTCACTGGTGCTGACATGAGTACCAAGCTCAAGTTGCTGGGGGTGGATGTCGCGTCAATCGGTGATGCGCACGGCAACACCGAAGGCAGCCAGAGTTATCAGTGGAACGACGAGCCGAATCAGGTCTACAAAAAAATCATTGTCTCGGCAGACGGCAAGCGACTGCTGGGGGCGGTGCTGGTCGGTGACAGCAGTGATTACAGCACACTGCTGCAAATGAAACTCAACGACATGACGTTACCCGATCACCCGGAAAGCCTGATCCTGCCCGCACTGGACGGAGCCGCCCCGAAAGGACTGGGGGTAGCGGCCTTGCCGGACAGCGCGCAGATTTGCTCCTGCCACAACGTCAGCAAAGCAGATATTTTTGCGGCGGTAGACAACGGTTGTACCGATCTGGCGTCACTGAAAGCCTGCACCAAGGCCGGGACGGGGTGTGGCGGTTGTGTGCCGTTACTCAAGCAGGTGATGGAATACCGGTTGCAGCAGTCAGGCATTGAGGTGAAAAAAGACATCTGCGAACACTTCGCCTATTCGCGCCAGGAACTGTACCACCTGATCCGCGTCAACCGTATCCGCAGTTTTGGCGAGTTGATCGCCCGTCACGGTCACGGGCTCGGGTGTGAAATTTGTAAACCGCTGGTGGGGTCGATGCTGGCATCGTGCTGGAACGACTACGTACTGAAACCCGAACACGTACCGTTGCAGGATACCAATGACCGTTTTCTGGCCAACATCCAAAAAGACGGTACCTACTCGGTGGTGCCGCGTATCCCCGGTGGGGAGATCACCCCTAAAGGGTTGATCGCCATCGGTCAGGTCGCAGAACGCTACCACCTGTACACCAAAATTACCGGTGGTCAGCGGGTTGATTTGTTCGGTGCGCGGCTGGAACAACTGCCTGCTATCTGGCAGGAATTGATCGACGCTGGCTTTGAAACCGGTCATGCCTACGGCAAGTCGCTGCGTACGGTGAAATCCTGCGTGGGGTCAACCTGGTGTCGCTATGGCGTACAGGATTCCACCGGGCTGGCGATTGCGCTGGAGCATCGTTACAAAGGCCTGCGCTCGCCGCACAAGCTCAAGATGGCGGTCTCCGGTTGTACCCGTGAGTGCGCCGAAGCGCAGGGTAAAGACATCGGTGTGATTGCCACCGACAAGGGCTGGAACCTGTACGTGTGCGGTAATGGCGGTATGAAACCACGTCATGCCGACTTGTTCGCCAGCGATCTGGATACCGAGACGCTGTTCCGGTTTATCGACCGCCTGCTGATGTTTTACATCCGTACCGCAGACCGGCTCCAGCGTACCAGCGTGTGGCTGGATAATCTGGAAGGCGGCGTTGATTACCTGCGTCAGGTGGTGATCGACGACAGCCTGGGGATTGCCGATGAGCTGGAAAGCGAGATGCGCCATGTTGTCGACAGCTACCAGTGCGAGTGGCAAACCACACTGGCGCATGACGAAAACCGGGCATTGTTCCGCGCCTTCCTCAACAGCGACACCCCGGATGAGGCGGTGGTGATGGTCCCCGAACGTGGTCAGATTCGCCCGGCGCGCCCGGAAGAGAAAAAACCGATCACCGTATCCGAGACCCTCGGAGCCGATGGTTGGCAGTGTGTCGGTTTCCTCAGCGATATCCCGGCGAATGCAGGGATGGCAGCCCGAGTCGGACATCGGCAGGTGGCGTTGTTCCATCTCCCGGCGTCGCAACCGGGGCAGGCGGCACGCGTGTTCGCGCTCGATAACCTGGAGCCGGGCAGCGGTGCTAACGTGCTGTCGCGCGGCATTGTTGGTGATGTGGACGGTGAACCGGTGGTGATTTCGCCGTTGTACAAGAAACGTTTGCGCTTGTGTGACGGTGTCAGCCCGGATGATAGCCAACTGCGGGTACGCGTCTGGCCGGTACGTGTCGTTCAGGAGCGTATCTGGGTGGCTGACGAGCCGATGACGGTGGTATCGACCGACATGGCGGAGGCGTTATGACCGGCTGTCGCACCACCTGTCCTTATTGCGGTGTGGGTTGCGGCGTGATTGCTACGGCGCAACCGGACGGGAGGGTGACCATAGAAGGCGACAGCCAGCACCCGGCCAATCAGGGACGGTTGTGCGTCAAAGGGTCGGCACTCGGCGACACACTGAGTCTACAGGGACGGTTGTTATGGCCGTTGGTGGACGGGCAGCGCGTCAGTTGGGAACAGGTGCTGGACCGGGTCGCGCAATCGCTCGGCGATATCATTGCGCAGCACGGCCCGCAGGCGGTGGCGTTTTACGGTTCGGGGCAATTACTGACCGAAGATTATTACGTCGCCAACAAGCTGATGAAAGGCTTTATCGGTGGCGCCAATATGGATACCAATTCCCGGCTGTGCATGGCCTCAGCGGTTATCGGTTACAAACGGGCGTTGGGGGCCGATGCGGTGCCGGGTAACTACGAGGATATCGAACAGGCGGATCTGGTGGTGCTGGTCGGTTCCAATACCGCCTGGGCGCACCCGGTGGTATATCAACGGCTGATGCAGGCCAAACAACAGCGTCCGCACATGAAAGTCGTGGTGGTGGACCCCCGCCATACCGCTACCTGCGATGCGGCGGACTTACACCTGCCGCTGGCACCCGGCAGTGATGCCGGGTTGTTCAACGGATTGCTGCACTGGCTGGCGCAGCAGCCCGCGCCGCCACCTGACGCGCTTAGCGGTGTGGAAGCGGCGCTGGCGGCGGCGCAAACGTGGACGGTAGAGCGGGTGGCGGAATTCTGCCGGTTACCGCACGAGGAGGTGGCCTGCTTCTACCAGTGGTTCAGCGAGACCGACAAGGTGGTGACGCTCTACTCGCAGGGCATTAACCAGTCTGCTTCCGGCAGCGATAAATGCAACGCGATTATCAACGTGCATCTGTTCAGCGGCCGTATCGGCCGGGTTGGGTGCGGCCCGTTTTCGATTACCGGTCAACCGAATGCCATGGGGGGCCGGGAAGTTGGCGGGCTGGCTAATCAACTGGCGGCACACATGGGGTTCAGCCCGCAAGAGGTGGCGCGGGTCGGTCGCTTCTGGGGCAGTGATCGGGTGGCCTCGACACCGGGGCTGATGGCGGTGGATCTGTTTCGTGCCATCGAAGCCGGGCAGGTGAAGGCGGTATGGATCATGGGCACCAACCCGGTGGTGTCAATGCCGGAGGCGGATCGGGTGCGGCAGGCGTTGTTGCGCTGCCCGCTGGTGATTGTCTCTGATGTGATGCGCCATACCGATACCACCGAATGCGCCGATATCCTGCTGCCGGCATTGGCGTGGGGAGAAAAAGACGGCACGGTAACCAATTCCGAACGGCGTATTTCCCGTCAACGTGCGTTTTTGCCAGCACCGGGCGAGGCGAAGGCAGACTGGTGGATTTTATCGCAGGTCGCCACGCGTATGGGGTTTGGCGAGGCGTTCGATTACCGCCACCCGGCGCAAATTTTCCGTGAACATGCCGCGTTATCTGGATTTGAGAATCAGGGGCAGCGTGCCTTCAACATCAGCGCGCTGGCGACGCTCAGCGATGAGCAATGGCAACAACTTGCTCCGGTGCAGTGGCCGGTGACCACGCAGGCCGATGGGGGTACCGTACGTTTATATACCGATGGCCGTTGCTGGCATCCGGACGGTAAGGCGCGGTTGCTGGCAATCACCCCGCAATTGCCGGTCAACCCACCGTCCCCGGCGTATCCACTGGTGCTCAACACCGGGCGGATACGCGACCAGTGGCACACCATGACCCGTACCGGCAAGGCGGCGCGCCTGATGCAACATCTGCCGGAGCCTTACTGCGATCTGCACCCGCAGGATGCGCTTAACGCCGGTGTACACGATGGCGAACTGGTTCGCATCAGCGCCGGGTCCGGCTGGATGTTGGCGCGGGCGCAGGTTCAGCGTGGTCAGCAGCCCGGCAGCATTTTTGTCCCCATGCACTGGAACCGGCAATTCAGCGCACAGGCGCGTGTCGATAGTCTGGTGGCGGCGGTGACCGACCCTTACTCCGGTCAGCCAGAAAGCAAACAGGCACGGGTGCGCATCCAACGCTGGCCCGCCGTCTGGTTCGGCGAGCTGTTTGTCCGCAGCGACGTCACAGTACCGGACTGCGGCTACTGGAGCCGGATGACTGCGAACGGGGTGTCGCATTACGTGATCGCCGACGAGCGCACACCGGAACACTGGCTCGACTGGCTGACCCGGCAATATGACCTGAGCGACGTTGAATTTCAGCAGGCTCAGGGGGACGACCGGCTGTTTCATGCCATTGGCTGGCGAGGCACACAGGTCGCTGTGGCGCTTTATGTGGGGGCGCAGCGACCGCAACTGGCGCGTGAAGCGGTGTTGGCGGCATTTGCCGCGCCGCCACAGCAGTCGTCGGATCGACTGGCGTTGCTGGCAGGGTGTGCTCCACAGGGGGAAGCACCGCAAGGCGCAACCATTTGCAGCTGTTTCGCGGTTGGCGAGCAGCGCATTATCGACGCTATCCGTCAGGGGTGCCACAGCGTGGCGCAACTGGGTGAACAGCTACAATGCGGGACTAACTGCGGATCCTGCGTACCGGAACTGAAGGCGTTGCTGCAACAGTATGCGACGCCAGACACATTACGCCGGGCGGGCTGAGCCGCGCCCGGAAAAAGGAGTCATCCTATGAACCTTACTCTGAATACGCTGATGGCGCAGGGCCATCAACGCCAGCCGTTGCTGGCAGGCGATGTCTGGCTGGTGGGTGCCGGTCCGGGCGATGCCGAATTATTGACTATCAAGGCGCTGCGAGTGATTCAGCAGGCAGATGTGGTCGTGCATGACCGGCTGGTTTCGGCCGATATTATGGCGTTAGTAGCGCGTGACACCTTGCGCATTGATGTCGGTAAACAGCAGGGCAACCACGCACTGCCGCAACCGCAAATCAATCAGCTGTTGATGGAGTTGGCGCAAGCCGGGCAGCGTGTCGTGCGCTTAAAAGGCGGCGATCCGTTTATTTTCGGGCGTGGCGGTGAGGAAATGGATTACCTGCATCAACAGGGTGTGCGTTGCCATGTTGTACCGGGGATTACTGCTGCGACCGGCTGTGCGGCGGCGGTGGGGTTGCCGCTGACGCACCGGGATTGTGCTCAATCGGTACGGTTTATTACCGGTCATGCTCGCGACGGCGAGCCGCAACTGGACTGGGAAACCCTGGGGGCAGGCCAGCAAACACTGGTGTTTTATATGGGGTTGAGTCATGCCAGCCGCCTGTGCCAGAAGTTAATAGCACACGGCCTGCCTGCCAGTACACCGCTGGCGATTATTGAACGCGGCACACAGCCGGAGCAACGCGTGATGACTGCGACGCTTGCGACCTTGCCCGCACTGATGGCGCGTTATCAGCCGCAATCGCCCAGCTTATTAGTGGTCGGCGAAGTGGTACGGTTTTGTCGTCACCCGGCACTGACGGTGGCTAGCGAAGCGATGATGAAAGTGGGAACGGTGGCGGCATAAGCGACTGCCGCCCGACAGTGGGCGGTAGCCTGATGAAAGGATGTGTTATCTTCTGAGTCCAATCTCATCGACAAGCGCATTCATTTGCTCGGCAATCAGAACGGTAATGTTTTCATCTTTCAGGTTGCCCTGATCGTCAAAGCCACCAGCAAAGGCGTTAGCGAAAACTTCCGGCTTGTTCAGCACATGAACATTCAGATAGACGCAACTCTGGCGCAAATGATACTGCGCCCGCGAGGTACCCATACCGCCGCCTGCGCCCATTAATGCTGCCGGTTTACCGCTCAGAATGGTGGTATCCGGCAGGCGGGATAACCAGTCCAGAATATTTTTCAGCGCCGGTGCCATAGAATAGTTGTATTCGGTACAGGCAAACACAAAGCCATCCGCCTCACTGGCCTGACGGGCGATGCGCTGCACGGATTCCGGTACCTCAGTCAAATCAGCGTTATAAAACGGTACATCCAGAAGGTCGGCAATTTCCAGCGTGGCATAAGCGGGCAGTACCGACTGCGCGGCACGCAACAATCCCCGGTTGGCAGAGGCTTTACGCAGGCTGCCACCAATACCTAACAATTTGATTTGATTCATGGTGTTGTCCTTTTTGTGTGAAAAAAATCACCAGGATAACGTCGGCGCGCATCGCGTCATCGTTTTCCCTGACTCGTCATAGCATAGAGCGTGGGGGGAAAATTGCCATTGAGTCGTGTGGACTATTGCGTGAGGATATTGGCGTTTTTGTACTTTACTCTGAAGATATTAGGCACCGTAATAGCGGTCCATGAGCGCGGTTTATCGTCTTTAAATGCCACAAAGCCCGCATCATCGGATGCGGGCTTTGTCATGTTATAGCTGTCTTTCAGTGCATGAGTCGGTGATAACAACCGTTATTGCACTCGTACGTCGAAACCGGGGAAGTATTGTTTTGCCAGTTTCTCGACGGTGCCGTCGTCTTTCACTTGTTTGATAGCCTTGTCCAGTTCGGCTTTCAAGGCCTCATCACCTTTACGCAGGCCAAAACCGATGCCGCTGCCCAGAATCGAGGTGTCTTCTACCGGCCCGCCGATAAAGGCGAAGCCTTTGCCTTCCGGTTTATCCAGGAAACCGGACTGGCCTGCTGCTGCCATCACCAGCGTACCATCCAGACGGCCTGCTGCCAGATCGTCGTATGCCAGGTTTTGATCTTTATAGCTTGTCACTGTCACGCCTTTCGGCTCCCAATGCGCCTTGGCGTACACTTCCTGAATCGAACCCTGCAACACACCGATATTTTTGCCTTTCAGCGCTTCGGCTGTCGGGGCCAGACCGGTATTGGGTTTGCCGACTAATTGTGTCGGAATACGGTAGATAGGCTGGGTGAAGTCGATCGCTTCTTTACGTTTTTCCGTGATGTTCATGGCGGAGTTGATAGCGTCAAATTTCTTGGCCTGCAGTGCCGGGATCAGGGCATCAAAGGAGGTTTCTACCCAACTGCACGAAAAGTGACCGGCTTTACAAATGGCGTTGCCCAGATCGATATCGAACCCTTCCAGTTGCCCTTTGGCGTTTTTACTCTCAAACGGTGGGTATTCCGCTTCCAGACCGAAACGCAATTCAGTTTGCGCCAGTGCAACGGAAGAAGACAACAACCCCAGTGACAACATCAGTATGCTTAGTTTTTTCATAGTGGGAACGATCTCCGGTGAATCATCAATCAGTAGTATTATCAATAAGTAATATTTAAATCGCCATCATCAAACAGCAGTAATCTTCAGGTGCCAGTCAGGTACTGCTGTCTCTCTTTTCATCACACCGTTGTTCCATACAGCTGTATTGCACACAGCATGGCGCACGGCTGGTACGTTATGGCCGATTAACGGCGTGAGCCTGTTACCTGACACAAGGCTTTTGCGCCCGCCAGTAGCGTAGCGTCATCTTTAGAGAAGGAAAGACGAATTAATTTATTATCCGTACCATCGGTGTAAAACGCCGAGAGCGGAATAGTCGCCACGCCGTGCTCGACAATCAGTCGTTTGACGATATCGCTGTCGCTCTCATCGCTGAAATGCGCGAAGCTGGCCAGCATGAAGAAGGAACCAGCGGAAGGCAGCAGCTCAAAGGGACTATCCTGCAACGCTTGCGTGAGCAGATCGCGTTTTTGTTGATAGAACTGCCCCAACGACAGATAAGTAGTGGGGTCCGCCATGTACTCGGCAAAGGCATACTGCATCGGTGTGTCGGCGGAGAACATCATAAACTGGTGGATTTTGAGGATCTCATCCATCAGCGCTGCCGGGGCCAGACAGTAACCGACGCGCCAGCCGGTGACGTGAAACGTCTTGCCAAACGATGAGACAATCACACTGCGCGCCGCCAGCTCGCTGTGGGTTGCCATGCTGTGGTGTTGTTGTCCGTCAAAGACTACGTGTTCGTAGACTTCATCAGACAGGATCACGATATCGGTGTTGCGCGTCAGGCGTGCCAGTTGCGCCAGATCACCGGCACTCAGCACCTGACCACTCGGGTTATGGGGCGAGTTGATGATAATCATGCGGGTGCGTGACGTGATAGCCGCCTGCACTTCATCCCAATCAATGCTAAAACCCGGTAACGCCAGTTTCAGTGCAACCGGTGTCGCGCCTTGCAGCCGCACAATTGGCGCGTAGCTGTCAAAGGAGGGTTCGAAATAAATGACCTCATCGCCCGGGTGTACCAACGCAGAAATAGCGGAGTAGAGCCCTTCGCTGGCGCTGGCGGTGATGGTTACTTCTTGCCCGGCGTCATAATGCTGGCCGTACAAGCGCCGCACTTTTTCTGCCACGACCTCTTTGAGCGATACCAGCCCAGACATCGATGCGTACTGGTTATGGCCTGCGGTCATGGCGCGCGTCACCCCGGCGATCAACTCGGGAGAGCAGGGAAAACTGGGTGCGCCTTGTGACAGGTTGATGGCGTTATGCTGGCTGGATAACTGGCCAATGACGGTGAAGATGGTGGTTCCTACATCCGGCAATTTGGAACTGAAGCGCACCGGGGTGTGAATCGGCATACGTGATCTCCGTGGGTTGCCGTTAATACGCAGTACGTTAAAACGTAATAAATGAATAACTATTCATGCATTAGACGTTGCCGGTAGTAGTACCACAATCGAATTGTTGTCATAATAGCTATGAGAAAAACGCATGGCTTGAGACCATTCTGGGGGATATCATCCTCTTTCAGCGATAAGTGGCTGTGATGACAAGCCGCATGTCTGATGAAATAAGCGGCCATTAGTGCCAGTAATGCAGGATGAATAGGGCAATGGTAGTGCCGTTCTTTTTGCATAGTTATGTAATCAATTTACTTATGGCTACCGGTTAAAGGGCATTGCTGAACATGAATAAACGTATTCCACCGCTCAATGCACTACACGCGTTTGTGGTCACCGCTCGCCATCTCAATTTCACCCGGGCGGCAGAGGAACTGTTTGTGACCCAGGGAGCGGTAAGCCGCCAAATCGCTTCACTGGAAGCGTGGCTGGGGTTTGCACTGTTTCAGCGCCATGCGCGCGGCTTGCGGCTCACCCCGCAGGGCAACCAGTTACTGCCAGAAGTCCGTGAGGTGTTCGAGCAACTGTTTCGGGTCACCGATCAGGTGCGTGAAGGGCGCTCTATCCGCATGAAAGCGCCGACCTGCGCCATGCGCTGGCTGGTGTCGCACCTGATGCTGCTGGAGCAGTCGCGGCCGGATATTCATGTTGCCTTGACCACCACCACTGAACACGGGGTCGATTTTCGCCATGAGGACTTCGATGTGGCGGTGGTGTTTGCGCCACATACCGCGCCAGTGCAACACGACGGCAAACTGTTCGACGAGGTACTCTCGCCAGTGCTGGCACCACACTTGTTGTCCGCCGGGCAGACGACACTGATGCCGGAACAACTGTCCCGGCTGACGTTACTGCATCCCACCCAGGATCAGCGCGACTGGAAATTGTGGCTAAAAACGCAGGGCATCAGCGAGCAGATGATGCGTCGCCATCAGCAGTTCGATACGATGGATTTAGCGATCAGTGCCGCGATTCAAGGGTTTGGGATTGCGATTGCCGATGTGACGCTGGTAGCGGAAGATCTCCGCCGCCAGCGGTTGGTGATGCCCTTCAGCGGCACGGTAAGGACAGGGGCAGCCTATTATCTGGCGCACCGACCCGGCACTCAGCCGGAATGGCTAACGGATTTTCTCACCAGCTTCACCGCGTGTTTATCGATGGATCAAGGCTGATGCAGCCAGGGTTCACACAGCCTGACCTGGCCTGCGTCGAAATCAACGCTGACCTGTACCCCGAGTGGCATTGTTAACATCGGGTGGGTATGGCAGCAGTCAAAATTCGCCAGTACCGGCAGTGGTTGTCCATTGAGCACCTCGCGCAATACGGCTAACGAATCACGGCCGCTGCCCTTGTCATCGAACAATTCGTGTTTACCTAAGATCACTGCGGCGACCCGGTCAAACACGCCGCAGAGTTTCAGGTGCGCAAAGGCGCGCTCTACGGTGGCGATGTCTTTCAGCGAGTCTTCCAGCAGCAGAATGTCGCCCTCATTAATTTTCGGCATAAACGAACTGCCCCAGATCCCGGCCATGGTGTTGAGATTGCCACCGATAAGCCGCCCCTGATACGAACCGTTCCCCTCAAAACGCCACTGATTGGGCCGGGTGGTTTTGGCTCGTGACTGCTGGTTCCAGTCCACCCGTTCGTCGGTCCAGTGTGATGGCGGAGTGTATGTTTGGCTGGGCTGCGCTGTACCGGTCAGTGCAACGAAACTGGAAAAGGTCTCGTTTACTAACGGTGGGAATTCGCCGAACGAGGCCACCAGTGCAGGGCCGTAAAACGTCACCAATCCGGTACGGGCATAAATACCCAATAATAACGCAGTCACATCGGAGTAACCGATGATGATTTTTGGGTCCCGGCGCAGTGCGTCATAGTCGAGATAGGGCAGCAGTGCGTTGCTGTTGTTACCTCCGATAGTCGACATGATGCAGCGTACCGCCGGATCGCGAATCAGCGTATTCAGTTCGTCAGCACGAGCGGCAATACTGCCGGAACGGTAGTAATCGCTTTTACCGGTTAGCGAACCGGCACGCAGGCGGTAACCGTGCTGTTGGAGAAAGGCTTTCGCCCGCTCAAAACGGGTCGGCGCGAAGTGCGTTGCCGGCGAAGAAGGAGAGAAAAAACCGATGGTGTCACCTGGACGCAACGGTGGGGGCAGTAACAGGGTATGCGACATGAATTCCTTTCTCCGAACAGGTGCCATAAGGGTGGCTATCAATCATAAGCGTTTCTTTTTAATTGCCGATCACTATAAAAAATAATTTCCGACGTTTTTTATAAATGGCGGCCTTCAATAACATAAGTAACATTTACCGTGCTGAAAAGCGGTAATAGCTATGCAATTCTGCTTGTGAAACGCCATTCCATTCTATTTTATCAGCCGGGTGCGAAAATTGATAACCTTCTGTCATTACAAGGTTTTATATATAGTTCATCCCTTGTTTTCGCGTCATCTCGCAGGAAAACATTCCCCAGACCTGATAAGTACGGGATAGCCGTATGGTCAATTATGGTCAATGAAGACATAACAACAGACGACATTACACAGCACAGGCTTTGCAACAATGAAAATTTCGACACGATTATGGAGTTTCACCGGGATGCTATCGTTGGGCATCCTGATCATGGGGGCTATTGGCATGTTTACCGCAGAAAAAGCCAATCAATCGCTTAAGACCGTGTATGAAGACCGCACGGTGGTACTGGCCCAACTGGAAAAGATGGAATGGCTGATGCAGCGTAACCGGATATTGCTGATGGATATGCTGTTATTACCGAATGCGGCGAATAAACAGCAACGCGTTGATGAGCTCAATCAGAATACGACCCGGATCGATCAGGTGTGGCGTGAGTACCGTGCGACATATTTGACACCGGATGAAACGCGTCTGGCGGATCAGTTTGCTGAGAATTTGCAACGCTATAACCGCGAAGGGATACAGCCTACCGACTCGGCAATCCGTGCCGGACAAATGGAACAGGCAATTCGTCTCTACGACAACAACGTCAGTCCGATGGAAAAACAAAGTCATGCCGTACTCAGCCAACTGGTGACGTTGCAGGTTGATGTGGCTAAAGAGGAATACACCCAATCTGTGCAGCGCTACCAGTGGTTAAAAACGCTGGCTATTCTGGCGGTGCTGGCCGGTATTAGCGGCGCGGTGATATTTGGCTGGTTGATGGTGCGTGGCATCGTCCGCAGCCTGCTGCAGGCACAATCGGCCGCCGAAGCAGTTGCGAATGGCGATTTAACCTATCCGATCACCGTCCGTGGGCGTGATGAAATTACTGTCGTACTCAATACGTTGTCGCATATGCAGGAAAGTCTGGGGCGTATTGTCACGCAGGTACGTCATGGCGCTGAATCGGTGAGGATGGCCAGCGGTGAAATAGCGCACGGCAACCATGACTTGTCCGCACGTACGGAATCCCAGGCTAGCGCACTGGAGCAGACGGCCGCGTCAATGGAGCAGTTATCCGCAACGGTGAAACAGAATGCGGATAACGCCCGTCAGGCAAATCAACTGGCCCAGACGGCCAGTCAGGTGGCGGAGCAGGGCGGAAGCGTGGTCACTCAGGTGGTAGAGACCATGAGGGAGATCAATGATAGCGCCCACCGTATCGCCGACATCATCAGCGTGATCGATGGTATCGCGTTTCAAACCAACATCCTGGCGCTGAATGCGGCGGTGGAAGCGGCCCGTGCCGGAGAGCAAGGTCGTGGGTTCTCGGTGGTGGCGGGTGAGGTACGGGCGCTGGCGCAGCGTAGCGCAGAGTCAGCCCGTGAGATCAAGGCACTGATTTCCAGCAGTGTCGAGCGCATCGAAAACGGCAGTACGCTGGCTGATAAAGCCGGTAGTACCATGCATGATGTGGTCAATAGTATCCGCCGGGTGACCGATATTATGGGTGAGATCAGTTCAGCCAGCCATGAACAAAGTAGTGGTGTATCGCAGATTGGCGATGCTGTCGTGAGCATGGAACGCACTACCCAACAAAACGCGGCTCTGGTCGAAGAGATGGCGGCGGCCGCGGGAAGTTTGAGTGGTCAGGCGGAAGAATTGGTGCAGGCAGTAGGGGTATTTCGACTCTCGGAGCGGGCACCCGGTTCGGTACCGGACACCCGTAGTGTAGAACGGGCTGCAGAACAAGCGTGGTTACCGGGTTATCAGTAACCGATAGCGGCGCCGGCGGGTCGGCGTGAATCGTTGGCGCCGTACAGATACCCTTCACGGACTTTGCCAGACACGGCTGAGTCGTTGCCGGAGTTAGCGGGGATGACCCCTTCCACACCGGGCAGACCGACCATGATAAGCTCGGTGGCACCCCAGGGGGTCTGTTCCACCATCTTATAGCCGCGTTCTTTTAGCAGCTTGAGGGTATCGGCAGACAGGCCGCGTTGTTCGTAGTACACCTCATCGGGTAACCACTGGTGGTGGATGCGTGGTGCATCCACCGCTTCTTGCGGCAGCATGCTGAAATCGAGAATATTCAGCGCGCTTTGCAGCGTAATGCTGATAATCCGTGACCCACCCGGCGAACCCAGTACCAGGAAGATTTTGCCGTCTTTAGTCACCAGTGACGGGCTCATTGATGACAGCGGGCGTTTACCCGGTGCAATGGCGTTGCGTTCTCCTTGTACCAGACCATACAGGTTCTTCTCACCGACCTTGACGGTAAAGTCATCCATCTCGTCGTTCAGGAAGAAACCAGTGCCGGGAGCGATAACGACCGCACCGAAGCGACCGTTCACCGTATAAGTGGTAGAGACGGCATTCCCCAGATTATCGACGATCGAGTAATGGGTGGTTTCCGGTTTTTCATGCGGCTCCATGCCGGGTTTGACCTGTTCAGACGGCGTGGCGTTGGTCTCGTCGATTTTTTTGCGGATTTGAGCAGCATAGTCTTTGCTCAACAGTCGCTCCGTAGGGTTTTTAACGAATGCCGGGTCGCCCAGATAGGTGTTGCGGTCCATGTAAGCGTGTCGCATGGCTTCGGTCATCACATGGATAGCTTGCGCCGAGTTAAATCCCATACTCTTAAGGTCGTAACCTTCGAGAATATTGAGCGTTTCACACATCGTGATCCCACCGGAGCTGGGCGGTGGTGATGAGATGAACTGATAACCGCGATAGCTACAGGTGATGGGTTTGGTTTCCGTCACCCGGTAGTCGGCGAAATCGGCAGCCGTCAGGATACCGCCGCCTTTTTTGGCAGCCTCCTCGATAACCTGAGGAAGGGTGCCATGGTAGAACGCATCAGGGCCTTTATCGGATATCGCCTGTAATGTGTTGGCTAAATCAGTCTGTATCAGTCGGTCGCCTGGTTGTAAGGCGGAGCCGTCCGGGCGCAGAAAAATGCGTGCGGACTCGGGGTCTTGCTTAAACCGTTTGACGGTCGTGTCAAGGATGTCGGTATCGCCGCGAGTCAAAATAAAGCCCTCTCGTGCCAGCTTGATAGCCGGTGCCATGACCTGCGCACGAGTCAGCTTGCCGTATTTTTCGCGGGCCGTTTCCAGCCCCAGTACCGTACCGGGAACACCCGCTGCCAGATAGCCATACAGACTGGCATCCTTTTTAACGTTGCCGTTCGCATCCAGATACATATTAGCGGACGCAGCGGCAGGTGCCGTTTCACGGAAGTTGATAAACGTATCCTGACCATCCGCCAGATGGATTGTCATAAACCCACCACCGCCGATGTTGCCGCAGCAAGGATTGACGACAGCCTGTGCGTAGCCGACCGCTACCGCCGCATCAATGGCGTTTCCCCCCATTTTCAGAATATCGACACCGACTTGTGATGCGAGGTGCTGTGAGGTGACCACCATACCGTTTTTCGCTTCCACAGCCGGTATGGAAACTGCGTGGACTGCACCGCTGACCAGTAACGCCGTCAGACTTAACGGTAGCAGCCATTTTCCCGATGCCATAAAACCCCCTTGTAACCGGATTGATGTTGTTGTCTTTACGTACCGTTGTGATTGTGTCTCTGTAATGCATGCCGCGTGCCACTTTACCTCTGAACACCATGCCGTTTTCAGTGTAGCGGCGACGGCATGCAATACACGGAAAATCATCAGAAATGTTACCGATTTGTGATGTCTTCGCCTGATAAGGTGTAAGTCCGAAGGTGTATCAGTAGAGCATGACCCGAAGAGGGATTAACCTGGGGATGAATGGGACTTTGCGGTATGCCTGGCATAGGCATCGCATACCGTTGTGACAATTTGCTCACCGATAACCGGCCCGGGAAGGCACTGCTGGCGAATGCGCTGACAATTTGCGGCGATCTCGGGGTCGTCCAGTAGCTGGCATAACGTATCTTCGAACCTGCCGATATCGTCGTCTTTAAGCCAGGCACCACACTTCATGGCCGTCACCCGACGCGCGTTGTCGAATTGATCGAAGGCACTGGGGATCACCAATTGAGGAATACCGGCGGCGAAGGATTGCGCCATCGTACCAATACCGCCGTGATGGATAATCGCGGCACACTGATGCAAATAGCGGTTCAGATTGATATGGGGCTCGATACGAATACCGGTATCGTTTGCTAAGTCATCATTGGGTTTGCCAACGATTAAGCATTGATAACCACGTCGGCGGATTTTTTTTACCAGAGAAACCATCAATGCCTGTTTGCTACTGAGTGCCCAACTCGGCATAAACATTATGGTAGGCCCCTGTGCAATAAACCGCGCCAGAGAGTCATCCTCGTGGTTATCCAGCAGGTTAAACAATGGAAACCCTACCTGGCGGATATGTGGCGGCCAGTCTGGCAAGGGTGAGGCAAACCATTCCGGAAACAGACACAGTAACGTCGAGTCCGTACGATGTGCCCAGGAGGTCAGTACCCGTTCGATTTTCGGTAATCGCAGTTGATTTCTGAAGCTATTGATAAAAGGCGCCAGTGTTCTGTCAACCAGGTATTTCTCGGCGAGATGCAAAAACAGACGGCGCAGGCTAATCGGTAACCGACGTCCCCAGGCCAGTTGGCGGTGATAGGGAGGATCGTAACTGGAGATAAATGTTGATGGCGTGACGCGCACCGGGATAACACAGCAGCCGCGCGTTTCGCTGAACATTTTGGCGGAGAACGACCAGAGCGAGGTGAGGATGACCGAGGTGCTGTCGACCCACGGTTCCAGCGCATCATAAGCGGCTTGTTGTTGGGCATTCATATACTGAACCATTTCATTGAATGCGGATTTTTGATTCCATAAGCGCTGTGAGTTAACGGCGCGTAAATATTCCTCACTGCTACCAACCGGGATAAACTGCAATCCTCTTTCTTTTGCCGTTTTTTCAAAATAAGGATTGGTACAAAGGTAAACTTCCAGTCCGGCATTCTTTAATGCTTCACCTATTATAATGAATGGATAAACATCTCCGGCAGATCCCAGCGTGGATAAAAATATCCTCATGACTCCCTCCTGTGTGCACCAGAGTTCTCTGGTGTAATTTCATCCTTATGATTTATTACGGTAATTAATGGCAGTGTAGAAAATAACGTATTAGCTGGCATTCATTGCCTATGATTCCTTACCTGATGTATATGCGGCACTGAAGGTATGATGTCTTACCGCTCTTTTTGCATAAGATTGTGATAGTCAACATCGGCTGGCTGGTAGCGTGTTATCGCGAGTATAGGGGAGGGGGTATAAGTCTGTACAGGCCTTATTCCTGGGACGGTTTATTTATTTTTTGTATCGAAGTTTATTCGAATAAGAAAATAAAATAAGCAGCAAGAAAATAACAATGATTGATTGTCACATTGGTTTTTTTATTATAAATAGATAATTAATGTTGCTTAGTTAACATGGGCTGATTATCACGGTTTATTAGACTGAACATTAATCACTATCTGATTTCATATCTGATTAATGCATCCACGATGATGAAGCTGGGCATGACAGTATGGCGATGGCATACGGGGCATTGGGCCGCACAAAGAAAAACGCCTCGCAGTTCTTTATGAATTGCAAGGCGTTGAATTTGGCTCCTCTGACTGGGATCGCCATAGCCATTAACTGGCTGTTTGATAAGCTAAAACAAAAAATTGAATTTGTCAAGACCACTAAACTGACCACCTTTTTACTACGCAACATGTGGCATATTTAAGCACTACTCTCAGGGACTCAGGCACCAATTACGGTGCCGTCATAATACTATCCGTTCCAAACCAATTTCCAAGTGTTGCCAGTGCCGCAGGTGACAAGACCTGGGTAAACAAGATCGCAAGACGCTTTTTGGGTCTGGAACAAGCGACGTAAAACAAATTTCGGTTTCGTTCAAATGAGTCTTGCTTATCGACTGGAATCGTTTGGGCTCCAGCGAATTCCAACATTTCTCCGAAGTTATACTGGTTCCACCCACGCCCAACAACAACCAGGACATTCTCAAATTCAGCACCTTTCACACCATGTTTAGTTTCGAATGGAGAATATCCATCAAGATAACGGCGAAGTGATCTGATCTCCGAATAGGGAATATTTTTCAGCTTTTCAAGTTCTTTTAATCTTCGGGGCATTTCAACATCAGCCGTTCTGTCAAAATGGAGTAACTCCTGCTCAAATTTTTCAACCTTATCTGGAAGTCTTGGCTTCCGTTGAGCACGGATGAACTCAATTACGTCGCCAATTGTACCGGTTTCGCGGAGAGCAAGAAGTTGCGTCATTACATCGTGCCAACTCATCTTATCTGAATGCCTACGCAACAGTGGTGTAATACCGCCAAGCGCATTAAACATCTCTCCATACTTACGAGCGGTAAAGGCATCACAGGCGGGTTCCAGTTTGTCTACAAAAAAGGCTATATGTTCATGTTCCTTTTTCGTGAAGGATTCATTGTATTTAAACGCTGCCACTATATTTGAATAGCCCTGCTGATTGGCTAAAAGTCGATGGGTCAACATGAGAATTTTGGTGTGATTGGGAGAAAAGACCCAACCATCCTGCTCCAACGTTGTTTTAACTCGTTCCAGAGTAGCCTGGCCTTCACTTAATGGTAAATCACCACTCCAGTGCACGCCTTTTTGACGAACTCCTTGCCAATTGTTTGTATGGAAAACGCGTACTAAACCTGTAGCTTCGGGATCTTTAACACACTGCGGTAGCTCAGGTCTCATACGGTTGAGGGCATCAACAATTATCTTGTCCGAACGAAAATTGGCTTCTTTACCTATTTCAACCACGTCCTTATGTTCCAGCTTTCCACATCCACCACCATAGATTTTTTGCCAATGGTCGCCGAAAAAACCAAATAAAGGTGCTCTAGCTTGTCCAAGAAAATGCCGTTTAATTGCCTCAATCCAATTTTTATCAGTGTCCTGGTACTCATCGACCAGAATAATTGGAAAGCGTTCTGCAATCACTCTACGGAATTTTTCGTGCTCCATGAGTGAGATAGTTAAAGAAAGAACATCGTCATGATGAAGAGTTATACGATGGTCGCGAATAGAGCGATGTCCAAGATTATACTCAACACTACGATTCCCAAGGCTTCCACCAACTTCTTCGAGCTTTTCTGTCCATGTTGGCATTGTTTCAATCAGTTCTCTCAACGGTTTTTGAAAGCTGCTAATTAACGACCAACAGAACGCATGATTGGTATCACAAAAAACGATGGGGCTTCGATCTGTTCGCGCGACGATTTCATCCTTCGCCACGTTAGTAAAGGTGATGCAGGCAATTTGCTGGCTACGTTTTTCAAATAAATCCTTATTTCGCTCAATCAAGAATCGAAGTGCCTTAATAAGGGAATACGTTTTACCCGCACCAGCGCCTGCTTCCAGCCGGAAGCTTCGTCCTTCACTGAGGCAAGCATACATAGATTCCAAAGCTCGCTGGCTAGCAGCTTCGGCGGGCGAATGGATCTCAGACATCAGCGCTGGCTCCTTCTTCAATGCTAGTTGTGGCCTCTACAACCTGCGCCAATACTGGATCTTGTGTCATAGGCTCATTGCTGCCAGCTAACCAGCGAATTCCATCGACTATGTATTTGGGGGCGTTCCATTCTGTCTCTGTAATCGCGTATTTCAATGCAAATTCTGATTTTTTCCACTCAGCCGCTTTATCACGGGCTTCTATTTCCAGTTCCTGAGTATTTCTCCCTACCAGCCCGAATAGAGCCGAATTTGCAAGGATAAATGCATCTTCGAATGTGCGTCCGCAGGGGCCATCTGTCACTTCTGCACATTGATAGGCAATACGGTTTCCATTACGAGCTTTATCATCGTCACTCCTGGCAATCAAACCAGCTAATGTGAAAGGGGTATCTTCAGAGAACCATGCTTTCAAACAAGCATTACTGGAATATGTACCAAGATGAACAGCACATGCCTGACCTCCTGATCTTAGGACTGCGTCCAGATCTGTTATGATCAGACTCTGAAGCTCAAGAAACGCTAATAACTCGAAGAACAAATGAGCGTAAGCACCGCCGACTTCCATCACCGTTGCGTACTGGCTCGACAGCTTCGGTCCCCCTGGTTCGGCTGATTCTAGTTTTTTGATGATGACGGGAAGCAATAATCGCTCGCTTAACCCCTCGACGAGAATCGCTTTATCTGCGAAAAACAGATCACAACGTGTCAACGTCATGTATTGGTGAAGGAATTTTTTATCTTCAATTGGAATATGATTCAGTCCTTTACGCAGATCTTTAATTTTGGTTTGTCGGACACCTTCCTGAGTCCCCTGTGCTGGAGCTCCCAGAAAATAGCGAATACTCTCGAAACCAGCCGCATTGGCAATGTGAGACGAGTGTGTAGACACGACAAATTGTACAGGCCAGGGTCTCCTGTCCTCGGTGCCATCCACCAGTTGTTGTGCAATTTTGGCAAGTTGACGAATAAAAACCTCCTGCATTTGTGGATGCAGATGGGCTTCTGGTTCTTCAATGAATATCAGGTGTACACCCGGCTCAGTAACTTCGGCACAAAATGCTTTATAGAAACCAGCTAATTGCAAGAGAATAAATATCAGATTACGTGTACCAAGACCGTTATATGATTCCGGTAATGCGATTCCGCTATAACCTGAATAGCGAACTTTCGTGAAGTTTGATAGCAACTTGCTAACATCGAGCAATGTTTCAGTATGTAACTCCTGTCCTCCCAATCCCGGGTATCCAAAAGTTTCTAGTGCCGGAATCAGACTGTTGAGCTGGTTTCCGAAATTTGTGTCAATTTGAGTCTGAATGTCCTGAACCGCACCTTTCAATGCATTCGCAATTTGTTTATCAGCCGCTCCCGCAGATGCCGAAGAGGCCGTTGCGAAAAGATTTTCAACCGTTTTAGCCAGTACATCGGATTCTCGGGACGTCACATCATCAAGTCCTCGCTGAGCGTTGATAAATCCCGATTTGACCAGACCGCGCAATGCACCAGGTGGTAACTCGCGACGATTATCAGGATCGTTGGGATCTTCAGCCCATATTTTCACACAGAAATTATTAGGGATACGTTCTCGCAATATACGGAGGAAAGCGAGGCGGTCTTCTCTGGAAAGTGGCATTTCAGTCTGACTTTCGAGAAATTGTGTCAGTTGGCCATCTTTCAATTCGTATCGGACTACTGCCTGCGCTTCAGAACACGCAGGATCCAAATCGATAACAAAGGGACTCAATGGACCTAATTGAGGTTGTGCAGGGTCGTATTGGAATTTCAGTCGAAGTTCAATGGCGGGAATAAGTTCTCGAACGAGATGATCTTCCATGCCTTCCTTAAGTGCTTCCAGAGCATCACAAAAACGGTCGTAACAGGAACTGGAAAAGTCTTCAAGTTGGAAAGTAGCACTACCATCTGCTAAGAATCTGCGTATTATTTCTGAGAGTGATGTTTTTCCGCTGTTGTTTCGTCCAACAATGACTGTCGTCTGTTCCTCCAATACAAGCTCTGCATCAGCTAAAAGACGGAAGTTTTTAATTTCGACCTGATGAATGTGCATATGTCCCTCATGATCTCTTTATAGTCTATCGATAAATCTGATGTTATTGCTCTGCCTATAATTTTCATTCTTGCGATTGCGTTGCTATGCAAAATGTACCTCAGGCCACATTTATTCCTGAGGTATGTTTTGGCATCTCACTCGGTCAAAAAAGCCTCACGAACATCATCCGGTTGAGGTTGGCACTCTTTCCATCGTCGAATAAGCGTTGCTACACAGGGATTACCCGCCAGTTGATTCATTCTGACCCAGTCAACATCCACTAATCCAGCCAGAAGTTCAGGATTCAGTTCCCCTTGTAATGGGTGCCACTGGCGAATACTGGGCTGGCGCTGAATTTGAGGTTGAAGGGGAGCCAAACTCCCGACGATAACGTAATTTTGTTCTGGATCATGCCAGAGTCGTGTAATGCCAGGTATGTTTTTCAACCAGTTTCGCGGATCACCTAAAGGTAAATCAAAAACACGAGAGAGTAACTTATTCCATGACGCTATTAATGACGAACTGGCTTTCTTTGCCAATTTTTTCTCACCTGCCAGGAGTGCATTTTTTCTTTCTGGCCATTTGGAAAAAATATAACTTTTTAAAATATCGTAGGTAACATTAAGTTCATTATTGCAATAATACTCACGCAAAGCACAATTCCACAACTCACACAGCAAGTCTAGTTCACGCATGAGTGTATTTTTATTGGTATCTGATAATTCACCTTCCTCATTAAGTTGCGCTATATAAAAAGACAGTATCTCTGTATCTGGTAAGAGCCAGTGGTTTAGTGAGAATTGCTGACTTTGAGTATCAAGAACAGTCATTAATGCATCTAAATTCTCAGGAATCATATTAGGGGTATCGTATTTCGGATCCTGAAGAAGAATGGATATTTCTTCCATTCTATGAATAATTATTGTCAATCTCTGAGCAAATCTGGTTAATTTATCTTCACTGCTGCCAAAACCTTGCGCTATTGATTCAGGTCGATAAGCGTAAGGCCATTTTTTATTTAAGAGAGTAAGAAGAGCCTCGACAGAGGTATCAAACAGTTTCAGCCTTTCATCGCAGGCTTTAACTAAATCCGGGCAAGAAGGATTAAAAGGTAAAATTACTGGGCGGTCTTGTTCAGCGGTGAATAAATATCCTTCGGTGATAACCAATAGGTCATGAGTCAGTAAGTCTTTCTGCTCTGTCAGGCTTGTACTGATTCTTGTTTCTTTGCAAAGTAAAAGATGCTTCAACGCAAGTTCTTTGTACGCAACTTCGGCATTACGCGCCAATGCATCAAGACAGGTCTTTTTCTCAAAATCTTGAATGGTATAGTCGTAATAGCAAGAATCTATCGCAGGGATGAGTCGGGTAGTCCCATCGGGAGTATCCTGCTCAATCAATAAATTATCAACAACAGAATCACCACTAAGATCAAACGGATTAACGTTGATATGCTGGCACGCAATTTTAGTTCTTAGATTCTGAGTTAACGGATAGCAGTCATCAATTATACCACGGATCTGATCTAACAAAACAAGTATGCATATAGAGCTATCTTTTCCCAATTTTTCAAATGATGAGGGTTCTGAATCCGGTAATAATTCCAGTTGTACATCAGGATACTTTTTGTTCAACACCTTTTGTATCTGCGTCACTATCTGTTGTGGGGGAATATTTCGCGAAAAACGTAAATCAAGTACTTTAATTTCGGCGTTAAGCTGTACGCCGGGAAATTTTGCCCTCTCAGTCGTTTTGAATTTAGTCTTAAGCGGCAGTGGACGCAACTGGAGAACAACAGCGGTTAATGTAAAACCAAAAATTTTGGCTTGTTCAATAAATTCATTTTGTACGGGTTTAAGGATCCATGGCCAACTATTTCTTAACGCATCAGGCGAAGAGAGATCAATAAAGGGACGAAGCTTACGCTTATTCTTTTTTTTAGGTATTTCCTGATAAGCCTGAAATTTTTGCTTTGTTGATTTTTCAGGCTTCCAGCGAACCAGCACTTTATTTTTGTCATACACCCACAGTGCCTGAGAGGTGGTTGAAAATTCGCTTTTCATATCCACAGGTCGTAGTGGCACATTTTCATAAAATAAAACGACTTCTGTTGTATCTTTATCACTTCTTTGCTGAGTTCGGCAGTCCAGACTAATGGCATTGATACCGCAACTGGTTTTACTTTTCCAGGCATCTGTCTGTAGTAGCGGTCGGCCTAATGAGTGGCTACCCTTGCAATGAGAACCAAATGCAGAGATTTTACGCATGATAAGACGAATCCATATGGGATTAAGCGAGGACTCGTACTTTATCCTTTCTGGTGAGATGATTATGCCATCGGCATTTTTAATAACAGGAGGAGTATCCTGTTCTGAATCAACCGCAACGAATAATCCAAATTGCTCTTTATAGGTGCGCATCAGATAAGGATGATATCGATCACCTAATTCACTATCAATATGATTTTCCCACTGCTTCCAGCGATAACTTTTGCTTAATGGATAATGGTACACAATCAGCTTTTCAGCTTTCTCCTGGTCAATCTCACTGTCCCGATAAATCATATGAGAAAGGGGAAGTGTGCGGGTTACTTCGTCTTTATAGTTCATCATAAATTATGCCCTTTCATGAATATTCTGGTAGATCATGGTAGTAAGATTTTCAAACCCCGGTGTAACTGATGAAACTGTGTCGGGAGTAATACACCCGCCGAGAATGAGAATATCTGCATGATAAAGATCCTGAATCGGAATTAACTGACTTGAAAATCCCAGCAACTGACAATCAGAATGGGGAGCCACGAAATTAGCGATAACAAGTTTGACGTTGTCTCCCTCAATCGCACGTATTTTTGCTAATTTGCTACTTAATCCAAGAGGAGTTTGATTCGGGTCAGTGCCAGACGCCAGCCATTGCTGATATTCTTCATCCGCTTTGTCGAGGGTATCCTGTCCCCAAAATTTCGCATCTATGCGGTAGTCTGAGTTTTTTACACTAAAATCATACAGTTCGAAAATTCGATGGTCGCTTACCTGAGTCGTAGTAATAATTTTATAACGCTCATGAAGTAGTGCCCGAATAGCCTCTTCACCCAAGCGCCCCATAAGTAGACGTTGTACGATCAGTGGGTGGAAGGCGTAATGTTCTTCCAGATCGTTAGCGTAAGGCATTAAAGATGTTCTGTACCCTTTACGGTTAAACCAGTCAGTAATGTCCGAATGACGCTGGATATACTGATACAGCATCTGAGGATTGTACTTACGCCGTCCTTCTGCTGCTTCCTCGAAAAACTGCCAAGTCTGAGGGGAATACCAGATTTCTCCACAATTAAATGCAGATTCTGGTTTTTTAAAACAAGCCCACTTGTACAGTTCAAGATCAATACCAAAGTCATTATGTCCTGGTTTCCAGGCAAGATCGTGTTGAAGTATCGCTTTACCTAATTGTCTCCAGAGTTGCGTAACATCATTTCTGGGTGTTGATTGCTCTCGCAACAATCGTATGGCCGGAACCAGTCGTTTATCGATATAATCCAAAACCAGTTTACCCGGTTGTGTCGGTATCATTATCAGGTTAAGGAAATTGTCCTGCATTTTTTCATCACGTTCCCGTAAAATATCCAGTAACTGGCGATTGAGCGCAGAAAGCTGACGACGGTTCGATGTATAAACAGACAATGAAGCAAAGCGCGAAAGGTCTTTTGCCAGTTCAGAATCAAGATGGATTTCAGCATTGGGGACTTCACACCAGGCTCGTTCAATACGACCGACCTGTTGCTGCACATTAGCTGCCGTATTTTTTATGTAATCACTGGTTCTCTTATATTCGCCGTTTAATCGGGAAATCTCATATTTTCGGTTCATCATTAAAGGAAGAATGAAGCGTTGATGCTGCTGACGAGAAATTTCACCAGCACGGAGCAGTTTTTCCAGATTGCGTAACTGGAAACCCGCATGCGCCATATCATCATTGCTTTCTGCATTGGCCTGAAAAGCGGAAAAATAATAATGCCGTGATTCCAGCAAATATAAACAGGTCAGATCCATATTTTTGCCAGATTCAGGCAGGCTGAAATCCAGATTCACACCATTCGTCGCAGAGGCGGTCTGAGTCAGCACAATGACAATACGCCGGGATGCAAATGCGGCCTGATAAGCATCACTAAAGCCCTTTTTCTTCTGACATTCTGCGGTTAACAGACAAATCAGCGCAGGCTCATTATGTATGCTCACTGGGATAAACACATCAGCAAAATTTTTTAGTAGAGGATCATCAGATAAGGGTTGTTCCATTTTTAACCATGCGAGGCATTCTCTACTTTGCGTTGCTATTACAGTGGTAAGCCATTTTCTTAAATAGGCTATGGAATTCACGAAAGCAAGATGCCCCCGGTGTTGAGGCCTTTTTCCCGCAAGATCCAATACATTAAGCAATTTTAGCAGTATATTTTTTCGATATTCTGATTCGAAATCCGATGAGGGGTCATCGCCATTCTGGAAAAAATCGGGGGCTAGCGAAGCGAGCAGATCAACACAATGCGGGCTATTCTTTATGCTATTGAAATCTTGAATCTCAGCATTCAGTCGTGTGTTTCTGATATTTTCTTTGCTATTATTGATCTCTTCAATAGCTAAATACTGCAACTGGAAATCATCAGCCGTCTGGACATAAGGTATCGGTTCTTTAAACCACTCGACAGGTCGTTTTTCAAAAGTTGTTCCCAGAAAACTTTGTGTAACAGCAGGGTTGCGCGATTCTGCAATATAACGAAGCGCTGAATTAATCCACCGGACATCGAAGTGATTGCAGGCTCTTTCAATATATGACGTAGCCGACAGTGCAAAGACAAGATTACGACTGGCGAGAGAAAGCAGCAGACCTTCTGCCGTCGTGGGCAGAAAGGCACGTTTGATCTGTATCCGTAACGGATCGATATCCGTATCTGAGACATTCTGTTTCAGCAACCAGTTGGTCAAGCCAAAAATACTGGCATGAGTATTGGGTAAAATATTACTTTTCCTTAATTCCCGTAGTTCCGGCAGGTCAGTACGCGGTAACAGAAATCGGGACATATTGGGCAGGGTTGAGCCGTAGTATGATGGCCTGTAATCATTAACGGGGTCGAACAGAAGTCGGGTTAACTTTTTAATGTATTCATACGCTTCATCTTCACTGGCAGTCAGGTCAGTCAACATCAGGCTAAACTGTCGAATGAATTTCTCCATCAAGCGTAAAAAATCACTGATGTCGATAGTCTGATCGCTATCCTGAAGCGGAGAGTCTGGCCTGATAATTTCGTAGCCGTGTTCCGCTTTTCGCATAATAAGCCGTTCACTAGTCACCAGTTGATCGGAACGAAATAAGTAATGCTCACCAAAGGGTTTATTATCCAGATATTGCTGAAGAGGAATAACCAGCGATCGGGCATGTGTTAAATCGATATGTTTTTCTGTTAATGCGCTATCCAGATCATTAATAAATTTTTCTAGACGTTCACGGATCATTGGTGCAGGTTCCGTTTCAACATACTGCATACGTTGCAGTAATCTGCGCCCCCCATCAAGCAACTGACCCAAACATTCAGGAGGCTCCTGAACCCATTGCGCCTGTGCCAGATATTCTTGTAGTACCTCAGCCTGGTAATCAAATTCATCGATGAAAATGATGTAATTACGCAGCTCTTTGCTGGACATTTTTACTTTGCGCCGTCCATCGTAAAACGATGAAACCATCTTTTGAGTCGTCATGATCAGCAGATGTTGCTTTTCGTCATGCCAGACAATGGCGGGCAGAATGCGCCTGACCCAGACGTGGCGACGGAAATCTGCAACTCGTTGCCTGGCTGCCTGCGTGAGTTCATGTTCTTCGCCATATTTTTCTTTTTGTTTCTTGGCTTCTTTTTCCAGTAATCTGATATTCTGAATCAGAGTTATCTCCACCGCTGCGCATGATTTGATTAATGACTCTTTTTCACTGGCGATGGCCGTCTGAAAACGCGTCGGATATCCTTTCAGCGATTTGTTAATATGCAGTATATTTTTGCAATTTCTACGCAATTTGTCGGCGATATCCTGACTGGCAAACAAATTTCTGTCTTCCAGGATATTGATGGAGTCAAATGGATCGGGAAGTGAGTCTGCGGAAATATTATTCTCATGAGGCAAGGGGGTGGCCTCGATGGCAGAAACGATCTGTTCATCTTGTGCATAGAGCACGCTGACGGTGAATGGTTCCCCGTTACTGTCTTTATGCACTGCCGTTTTCTCATAAATATCGTGCAAAATATTCCAGCGATGGGTAACCAGAATGGCTTGAGAGCCTGATTTTTTTATCGTCTCCAGCGCCGGGAGAGCGTTATCGGCATAGCCAGAGCGGTAGAGTGAGCTGGTTTTTCCGCTACCCGTTGGTCCCTGAAGTTGGCAAAACCCAGCAATACGTTTCACTGCCTTAGATTTTTTCGCC
This sequence comes from Dickeya ananatis, assembly GCF_019464615.1. Lineage (NCBI taxonomy): Bacteria > Pseudomonadati > Pseudomonadota > Gammaproteobacteria > Enterobacterales > Pectobacteriaceae > Dickeya > Dickeya ananatis. The sequence continues at coordinate 1,185,212 of NZ_CP040816.1, forward strand.
TGAGATAACGTATATTCGATAACGGCATTATAGGAACGTAATAACGGGATATTCACATGTCACCTCATCTATATCGACTTTTCGACGACTAATATTTCAACAACTTATGTTACGCCGTTCGAATAGCATTACAATGCTTATGGTAGATTTTTCTTTATAAAACAATGCACATTGCGCATTCTGTAACATAATGATGAGTCAGAATGTTACATTGTTGCTGTATGCCAGATATCTGGCATAAGCAGTGCTCCTTATTCTCTCTTGCCGCCCATCCCCAATCGCAGTATCCCCTGCGCCTGCAAAATCAGGCGCAGGGATTGGAACCCCTGGATAACTTCACTGACGACACAAGGCGCGTTAGCGCTTTTTTTGTGTCGTGCGCTTGGCTACATCTCAATGGTGGGCCGGGCGGGGGCGTCGCAAGACGCGCCGGTGTCGGTGAGGCCGGTAGTTCCAACCCCGTCCGGTTCCACTGTAAGCACACCAGTTTTAGTTCCATGCACTTTTTGAGATTTCTGGGGTCTGATCCCCTCCCAATATCGGTGCTAGGGTAAATCAGAGATCCGGGAAGAGATCAGTATGACTAATTAATGGTTAGGGAGATAAAAACCAGCTATACAAAGAATGAACTTTGCCTTCAATACTTCTGCTTCTCGCTCAGAGCAGAATGTCAGATTTGAGTATGTTATACCTCAGAACGCGGCTAACACAGGCCTGAACTGATACAGCTAAATTCAACTTCTAAATCTCAACCCCAACCCCAACCCCAACCCCAACCCCAACCCCAACCCCAACCCCAACCCCAACCCCAACCCCAACCCCAACCCCAACCCCAACCCCAACCCCAACCCCAACCCCATTTCACCGCCGCAGACCAAGGGGCGCTACACCCGGCTATGCGGGGGCAAGTTTTTTCTCCTCTGCGCTTTTCGTTCTTCATATCAGCTTCCGGCTAATCGTTTCCCAGCACAACCCGTCCCGCAAGGGTAAATGGCACGCATTCTGCGCCCTTGCGTGCCGGAACGATGCCGGGAAAGCGAACCGTCAGGCGATACGAAGACGAAAATCACACCACTGACGGAGAAAAAACCATGACCATTTCCCAGCATACCCAGACTAGCGCCCCTAACACCGCAGCGGCGACCAGCGTATCCCCGCTGGAGCAGTCAGGCTCCTCAAAAACGAAATTTTCCAAAACCCAAACCGATATTTATCAGACTATCACCGACAGCATCATTACCGCGCTGGAAGCCGGTGTGAAGCCCTGGACGTGTCCGTGGCAGCGAGTGCCGGGCATGTCCGGTTTGCCTTCCAACTTCGCAACCGGCATCGCGTATAGCGGAATGAATATCATGCTGTTGTGGTGCAGTGCGTCAGAACAGGGTTTCGGTGATCCACGCTGGATGACCTACAAACAAGCACAGGCAGTAGGCGGGCAGGTTCGCAAAGGCGAGCACGGCACGACAGCAATTTTCTATACAACCTTAGAGAAGGAAAACGAAGACGGAGAAATCGACCAGATCCCAATGCTGAAAACCTTCACCGTGTTTAACGTTGAACAAATCGACGGCCTTCCGCTGACAACTGAGGTTGTTAGCCCCACTGAGACGTTCGAGCTGTTACCGCAGGCTGAAAACCTATTTCACCGCAGTGGTGCCCGTATCATAGAGAAAGGTCAGAATGCTTTTTTCAAGCCATTAACGGATGAAGTCTGGTTGCCGGAACGCCATCTTTTTTCCGATGCCGCTAATTTCTACGCCACCGGCCTGCATGAGCTGGTTCACTGGAGCGGTGCGAAAAATCGTCTTAACCGTGAAATGAAAGGGAAGTTTGGTAGTGAAGGTTACGCCTTTGAAGAGTTGATCGCCGAGTTGGGAAGCGCGTTCCTGATGGCGGATCTGGGGATTGTTGGAGGGGTTCAGCATGAAAGCTATATTGCTTCCTGGCTGAGAGCACTGAAGAGCGATAAGCGCTATATTTTCAAAGCCGCCAGTGCGGCATCGAAAGCGCATCGTTATCTGATGGATAAGGTTTGAGGGGCAGGGGGAAGAAGCCGCAAAGGAAGGCGGCGTTAACCTGATATCGGGGCAGCCAACGTGACGGATGTTTCAATTTCCCTGAGAATTTTCCGGGCATTGAATGCCTGGGGAATTCTCAGGCTGCGGGTGCGGGCGGCAAAGAGCCCGCGCATCCCGCAAATAGCGTTTTTACACCGCTGATTGCTATAAACGACGGCTCAGGTATGACGGCTGACGGTGACGTTTGCAAGACTGCAACGGTAGCCGGGCCTGTTTTTGGTGTTATGATAAAGTGTATTGTGCCGTGTAATACGCACGTATTTCATGCAGGAGAGCCATCATGACCGTGAAACAACGCAACACGCAGAGCGTGACCATGACGGTAGAGCGTGCCTTACTGCTCCGGGCGCGTGAAGCAGGCATTAACCTGAGTGCTACCCTGACCGCCGCTCTGGATGCGGAACTTCGCCGTCATGAAGCGAAAGAATGGCAGGAAGAGAACAGGGAAGCTATCGACGCATTAAATCATTTTCATGATGAAAACGGCTGTTTCAGCGATGAATACAGGACGTTTTAACCATGCAATTCACCGTATACGGTAATACCGGGAAAAGCACCATTTACCCGCTGTTGCTTGATGTCACGAGCGATATTATTGGGCAGTTGAATCGTCGGATAGTGATCCCGTTGCTCCCGGTTGAAAAGTACCCGGCAGGTCGCCGACCGGATCGCCTTGTCCCCGTCGTCAGGCTGACGGACGGCAAAGAATACGCCGTAATGACGCACGAGCTGGCAAGTATCCCTGTGCAGGCGTTGGGTGCGGTGTTCTGTGATGCGTCGCAGTACCGTAATCAGGTAAAAGCCGCAATAGATTTCCTCATTGACGGCATTTAATCGTGGCTGTCGGGAGCCTGTTCCAGTTCGTCTATCGTGTGGAACAGAAACATCTCCCGGTTTTTGGCGTCAAACGGAACCAGAATACCGTTCCTTGCCACCTTCCTGATACTGTCAAACAGCCTGATCAGACCGTTGCTGTTAGCATCCAGAAAATTAGCCCACCATTGCAGCATCAGGCGACGCTGTTCAAGGTGCTTGGTGACCTTACTCTCTATCCGTTCCGTGCTGTGGGTTCAACGGCAAATAGATATCAGTGAGTAACTCATGTTCCGCTACCTCATGCACAAAGTTGTGGTAATGAAAGAAAAGCGGGAAGTCGCGGAGTTCCTCTCCGCTCTCAGGCAACCAGTCACGATACAGCGTCTTGGCTAACTCGGTTAAGGCATCATGCGATCCCTGATGGCGTAACACCGCACATCGGCCAGCAGGGATGGCGCTATTTATCACCCCGAAGCGATTGTCTTCCGCAATCGGTGACGTTACGGTTCCGCAAATATGGAACTCAAATTCATCCGGCGCCGTTAAGGTAGGATCGTGTGGTGCAATACCGTATGTCTGGCTGCTGGCAACAGGCGAATAACCCGAGGTTTTTCGCCATTGAATGAAGCGAGCCGCAGTTTCGTTTATTAGCTCCGGTTGTCCATAATGAGTCAGCATTGCGACTGATGTCGCGGGGAAATTAATGATCTTGACCTGGCCTTGCATTGTTTGTCTCCTGGCTTTGTAAGGTTCGGATATGCGCTTATGCCAATCTACCCAAGGGGGCTGCTGGCGGAATTGCGTCGGTGATAGACCAAACATTTGTCTGAAAGCACGGCTAAATGATTCAGAATGCTGGAAACCGGCGTCGAACGCGATATCAGTGATTTTCTCTAACGGATTAAAAGCCAGCCGATAAGATGCGCGCTTTAAGCGCATCATCTGGATGTAACGACCAGGTGGCATCCCACAATAACTACAAAACTGACGATGGAAATGAAATGGCGAGAAATGAGCCACTTCACTAAGTTTTTCCAGTAATAATGTGTCATCAAGATGGCAGTCAATATAATCAAAGACCTGTTTAAAACGTCTGGCGTAACTATCAGTTTTATTATCACACATGACTTCCTCCGTGCTGCTTAATATGCTCGAAGGCGATTCAGTTTGCCTGACCGATCTTGCCCAAAGAACGTTCAAAGGAAACAGTTTCTATGTAGCTATCTCACGAGCCATAACCAGACGATCTCAGAAAACGCTACAAATTCTATGCCTTTGACGAATAAAAAAGTGCCAGAGGGCTTTCCTGGAAGTCTGGGCCGCATTGACCTGCTACCCGTTGATTGATACAGAACGCTGTTAGCAATGTCCGTTCCTCGCTCTGAGCGGACCCTGTCGCAAAGATGCCCGCCAAGTGCCAGGAGCGGCCGTGCTTGCATCATCGTATGTTAGTTGACGGGGTGCAGGTCATCTGTTCTTTGTGGCCCGATGCTATCGGGCCAGTCTTCGTGCATGAGACGCAGATATACCCGTTGGTTTTCGTCGGACAGAGTGATCTCGCAAGTCGAGGATCACTGAGATTGCTTGGTAAACTCTCTGATGAGCGTTCCTCTTCACAGTCTGGATGACATCGTTTTCAGAAAGTGTGCGAAGTTGGCTAGCGGTTAAATACCAATGGAATTCTTTTCGAGAACAGAAAGTATGGGATCCAAACGGTAATACCAATGAGAGCCGAAACCAGCATGCGTATTTCACTTGTGCTGAATTTTGTATTGGAGAGGTAAGCCGGTAGCAAGACCATGTAACACGCCAGCAGTGCACTCATGAGATAGTAGATAATCATGACGTTTCGCGTGCGCTTTTTGCGTAGGAAGAAGCTCAAGGCGGTGAAAACTTCCAGAGCAAACATGACAAGCAGGAAAAGTATCAGGCCCAGAGCGTAGTAACCCAAAAATCCAGTTTTCTTAAAGTGAATAACCACCGAACTGATGATGTCGTAAAGTGAAAATGGCGTCGACATCACAGAGAGAACAATCCCCAGCGCAGGAAGGAAGAGAATACCGTTAATCTTCTGTTGTTCTTTGTCTTCGCAATCCCAACACAAGCCAGATTCTTTGCGCGCATCGTTATCACAATTCAGGCACTTCATTTGTCATCCTTACTTTACTATCAGCGCACGTAGCATAGCCAAAGTGCGATATCACTACCACAGTGAAACCTTCCCTATAAAACCAATATTCCCAAATAATTAGAGATGTTAAAGTATCTCGATAGGCTGTTAAAAGGATGATGAATACGACAGGGGGATGATGATGTCTGAACATGGAGGATTATCTACCAGTGAATCTCACACTGACAGAGGAAATAGGCCGACACTATCTTTATCTCTTGAGTGGGTCTTTAATCTTACCAATCAGCATGATGAAGCCGGATTGTGTGACTGGTTACTGACAACTCTGCATCTTGACTGGCAACCGCAGGGGAGCGTACTCGGGTTGGTCGATAGCACTGGCAGGCAATTGGTGTGTCAGGGTTTTATTGAGAATAATCCGGTGACGCTGGAACTTGACGTAGATGATTTCAACCATCCGTTGTCTTATGTTCTGCATAAAAATCAGGCCCGCTTCTGGGCGTCGTTACAGGGTGGCGCACGTGTCGGTAACCCGGCATTTCATCACATGCTGTCTGCCATGAGTACGGTGTGTGGGCTCTATGCCATACCGTTATTGTCAGATGGCGGCAAGGTGTTGGGAATACTGGCATTACTGGATAGACCAGACCGCCTGCGGGAATGGCATCGGCGTCGCGATTGTGAACGTCTGGCGCAGGTGTTTTGCCGTCAGTTGAGCCTGTTACGTGAGCTGAGCTGTCGACAGCAGGCGCGGGAAATACTCAAGAAATCGATTGGTCAGCTTCGGGATGAGGAATACCGGCAAGCGCAGGAAAAGCGGATGCAGGAAACATTACTAGGCAAATCAGCAAGCATGCAGGATTTACAGCAGAAAATTTGCCAGACTGCCGAGTATTCCCTGTCTGTTTTGATCCTGGGTGAAACCGGTGTGGGCAAGGATGTGGTTGCCCGTCTGCTGCATCAATGCTCTGGGCGGGCTGATAAGCCGTTTGTGGCGATTAACTGTGCCGCCATTCCCGAAAACCTGATTGAGAGTGAATTATTCGGCTATGAGAAAGGGGCGTTCTCCGATGCTCAATGCCGAAAGGTTGGCCTGGTGGAACAGGCCAATGGGGGCACGCTGTTTCTTGACGAAGTGGGTGATATGCCTGCCTCCATGCAGGCCAAGCTGCTGCGGGTGTTGGAAACCCACAGTATCCGTCCGCTGGGTGCGGAGCAGGAAATCGACCTGGATTTTCGGCTGATTGCCGCAACGCATCACTCACTGGAACAACGGGTCCTGGAAGGGCAGTTCCGGCAGGATCTCTATCATCGTCTGTGTCAGTGTGTCTTGCATGTCGCGCCATTGCGCGAACGCGCTGACGATATTCCGTTGCTGAGCCAGCACTTCATAGAGCAGTTTTGTGCAGAGAGTCAGAAAGAACCTGTGTTTTTGGATCGTGCGCTTTTGCGCCAGTTAATCACCTATGACTTTCCTGGTAATGTGCGGGAGCTGCGTAATGTGCTGGAGGTGGCCTGTGCTCATACGCCGCCGGGGCAGCGACTGACCGTGCAGGTATTGCCACCTGAGTTACAGGCTCGTCTGGCAAGCAGTACTGGCCGACGGGATGAGGACTTTCAATACATCCATGACCTACGTCTTGCCGTACAGCAGCGCGAAACAGCCGTTATTGAGGAACGGATACGTCAGTTTGACGGCAACCGCCAGTTGGCGGCGGAAAGTCTCAATATGCCTAAGCGAACGTTTAACGGCAAGTGCCTCAAGCTGGGGATAACACAGTAGATTGTGTGAGTCGAACAGGGGGTTTTCAATAACGGTGCCCGTTGTTTTTTTCATGCACTTTCGCCGAAAAAACAGGCCTGCGTTTCATGTCATTAAGAGAAGAATTCAGAATAAGTGCGCATCCTGGGCCATTTATTGCTCACTTTCCAGCATAAATCCCTGTTTGCGCAATGGATGCCGTTTTTTCGGGAAGTCTGGGCCATTTTTTGCGTGAATTTGACTTAGGGAAAATGGCGATATTATTTTTTCCTTTAAAAACAATAAAATAAAAAATGGCACAGTCATTGCTATGTAAACGGTGAAGTCACACTAACCGTTCAACAACAAGGAGCAAGACTATGCCAACTCCATGCTATATCAGCATCGAAGGTAAAACGCAGGGCAATATCACCGCCGGTGCCTTCACCTCCGACTCCGTCGGCAACATCTACGTGCAGGGCCACGAAGACGAGATGCTGGTGCAGGAATTCAAACACATCGTCACCGTACCGACCGACCCGCAGTCCGGCCAGCCTGCCGGTCAGCGCGTGCACAAACCGTTCAAGTTCACCGTGGCCCTGAATAAAGCCGTACCGCTGCTGTATAACGCGCTGGCCTCCGGCGAAATGCTGCCGACCGTGACCCTGAAGTGGTTCCGCACCTCTGTCGAAGGCAAGCAGGAGCATTTCTTCACCACCAAACTGACCGACGCCACCATCGTCGACATCAACAACCAGATGCCACACTGCCAGGACCCGTCCAAGCAGGATTACACCCAGCTTATCGAAGTATCGCTGGCGTACCGCAAAATCGACTGGGAGCACACCGTGGCCGGGACCTCCGGCTCTGACGACTGGCGCGCGCCGGTCGAAGCGTAATCACGCCGTCACCCGGACTCCGGTCCGGGTGTTGTCGTTTTCAGCCTGCCCTGAGCGATGAAAGGGGTCATCGCTGAGTGCGGACGCAGACAGGGAATAAGGAGGAAGTCAGGTGGCCAACAGTACCGGATTGCAGTTTACCGTGAAGGTCGGCGCGTTGCCGGACACCACCTTCGCGGTGGTGGATTTTGAACTGAGCGAGGCGCTGAACCAGCCGTTCGCGCTGTCGCTCAATCTGGCCAGCAGCCAGCCCGGCATCGATTTCGGCGCGGTGCTGGACCAGCCGTGCGAGCTGCTGGTGTGGTATGAAGGCGAACTGCAGCGCCGGGTCAGCGGTATCGTCAGCCGCTTTGCCCAGGGTGACACCGGTTTTCGCCGCACCCGCTATCAGGCAGAAGTGCGCCCGGCGCTGTGGCGGCTCGGTCTGCGTACCAACGCCCGCATCTTCCAGACCCAGAAGCCGGACGCGATTATCAGTACCCTGCTGGAAGAAGCCGGGATTACCGATTATGCCTTCGCCCTGCGCCACGACCACGCGGTGCGCGAGTACTGCGTGCAGTACCGCGAAAGCGACCTGGCGTTCATCCACCGGCTGGCGGCAGAAGAAGGGCTGTTCTACTTCCACGAGTTCGACGCCGGTAAGCACCGGGTGGTGTTCGCCGATGACGCCGGTGCGCTGGCCAAAGGCCCGGAACTGTTCTTCAATCTCGCCACGCAGGGGCTGAGCGAAGGGGCGTATGTGCGGCGTTTCCGCTACGCCGAAGCGGTCAGTACCGCCGAAGTGGCGCTGAAGGATTACAGCTTCAAGACCCCGGCCTACGGGCTGCTGCACAACAGGATGAGCAGCGAGCTGGACCATCAGCGTGAATCCTACCAGCACTTTGACTACCCCGGCCGCTTCAAGCAGGACCCGAGCGGCAAGGCGTTTACCGGCTACCGGCTGGACGCGCTGCGTGCCGGGGCAATGACCGGGGCGGGTGAATCCAACGCTGCCGAACTGATGCCGGGTGGCACCTTTACCCTGACCGAGCACCCGAACCCGGCGTTTAATCTGGCCTGGCAGGTGGTGGCGGTGACCCACAGCGGCCAGCAGCCGCAGGCGCTGGAGGAAGAGAGCGGCGGCGAGCCGACCACCATCAGCAACAGCTTCGAGGTGGTGAAAGCCACCACCACCTGGCGTGCGGCCATGCCGTACAAGCCGATGGTGGACGGCCCGCAGATTGCCACCGTGGTCGGCCCGGCGGGTGAAGAAATTTACTGCGACGAGTTTGGCCGGGTGAAGCTGCAGTTCCCGTGGGACCGCTACGGTGCCAGCGACGACCAGAGCTCGTGCTGGGTGCGGGTCAGTCAGGGCTGGGCCGGTGGTCAGTACGGGCTGATTGCCATTCCGCGCATCGGCCATGAGGTGGTGGTGAGCTTTCTGGAAGGGGACCCGGACCAGCCCATCGTCACCGGTCGCACCTTTCACGCCACCAACCCGTCGCCGTATCCGCTACCGGCCAACAAGACCCGCACCTCGCTGCGCACCAGTACTCATAAAGGGGCCGGTTTCAACGAGCTACGCTTTGAGGACCAGGCCGGGCAGGAAGAGGTGTTTATCCACGCCCAGAAGGACATGAACACCGTGGTGCTGAATAACCGCAGCACGGCGGTCAACGCCAGTCATACCGAGAATGTCGGCGGCGACCAGACCGTGGTGGTGCAGCACAATCAGACGGTGTCGGTGAAGGAAAATCAGGTCACCGAAATTCAGGGCGAGCAGACCGTCGCCGTCACCAAAAACCGCCACACCACCGTTGACGACAACGAGTCGCTGCAGGTGAAAAACAATATCGCCATCCAGTCCCAGAGCGGCGACATCCTGATTGCCACCGCGGGTGGCTTCATCGCCATTGACAGCGAAGGCAACATTTCCATTACCGGCAAAGGACTGGTGCTGAACGGCACCCGTATCGATTTGAACTGAGGGAGCAGCACGCATGTATCAGATGAACGAAGGCATCCTGGCTATTCCGACGGGCTGGCGCGACGAGTCGCTGCACGTGTTTGTGCTGCCGGGCGATACCGCCAATCTGGTGGTCAACCGCACGCCGATTGAATTCGGCCTGTCGCCGGACACCGTCTATGAACAGACGCTGTCACAGTTTTCCGCCCACCTGAAGGGCTATCAGGAGCGTGCCGCCTGGGAACTGACGCTGGATGGTCAACCTGCACGCGGGCTGGAGTACAGTTGGCGCTCGCCGGAAGGCCCGATGCACCAGGTGGTGGTGATGCAGGTACGCGGCGAGCTGCTGCTGACCTTTACCCTTACCGCCGCCGGTGAACTGCAGGATGAACAGAAAGCCGCCCTGCTGGCGGTCATCGAGACGTTTAAAGCCGCGTCCTGAAGGGAGTCACGATGCTCAACGATATTCTGAGCCGGGTGGCCCGGGTAGGGGCCATGCATGCCGGAAACCGTCCCAACCCGCCCGCCGACCGGCCGCAACCCTGTCAGGGTAAACCGCCAACGTCGCCGGGCAAGACCATCAAGCACAAGAGCTTCCTGGGTGCACTGGCGGGTGCCGTGGCCGGGGCGCTGGTGGCGGCCGCCGTATTTACCGCCGCCGCCGCCGTGGCGGGCGCTATCGCCGTCGCCGTGGTGGGGACTGGCGGGATGGGGGCGGCGCTGGTGGTGGGGGCGGTAAAACTGGCCGCCGGATTTGGTGCGGTCAGCCTGCTGGGTGGGCTGATAGACGCGGTGTCCAGCAAGGTGTCGGCGATGGTGGACAGTGCATCACCGGCCTTCGGGCCGGTGGCGTCTGGCTCGGGTAACGTGTTTGTCGAAAAGCAGCCGGTGGCCCGCGCCACGAAAGATACTGTCGCCTGCACCAAGCACAACAGTCCGCAACTGATTGCCCAGGGCAGCGAATCCGTGTTCGTGAACGACGCACCGGCCGCCCGTATCGACGATAAAACCGTGTGTGGTGCTACCCTCAAGGAAGGGGCCTCGACGGTATTTTTCGGTTCCGGGCAGGGCACCTATCTGGAGATAGCCGACGAATTCAGCTGGTGGGAAAAGGCGCTGCTGATTGCGGTGGAGTTTCTGGTGCCGCCTAGCCGCGGCATGTTCAAAGGGCTGGGGAAACTGTTCACCCGTGGGCCGATGTGGGTTCTAAAAGGGATGCGTGTCGGGGCGCTGAAAACGCTAAAAGGACTGAAAAGCGCCGTTAAATGTGCCAGTGAGGGGTTTCGCAACAACAAGGGATTGTCGCGTGTCACGGAAGCGGTGCGCGGTTTCCTCAAAGACCCGGTTTATATCGCCAGCGGCGAGGTGATTGAATCCCGTACCGATATCGCGCTGGGCCAGACGCTGCCGCTGGTGTTCGAACGCACCTACCGCTCCGCCTCGGTACATGTCGGGCTGCTGGGCCGCGGCTGGCACGACAGCTGGAGCGAGGTGGCGACGGTAACGCGCGACGGCCTCAACACCCACGTGGTCATCACGCTGGCACAGGGCTACGACATCGATTTTACCTTCCATCAGGACGTACAGGCGGTGTACTGCCCGCACTACCCTGAATTTACCCTGCACCGCCGGGGCGAGGGTTTCAGCCTGTGGCACCGCGACCAGCAGACCTGGCGCGACTTTAGCGTGGTGCAGGGCGAGCGACGGTTGCTGTCGGCCATTCACGATAGCCACGACAACCGCATCGAACTGGTGCGCGACCCGAAAGGCTACCTGCGCCAGGTGCGCCACAGCGACGGCGTCACCCTGCTGCTGGTGTGGCAGGGTGAGTACCTGTACCAGATACAACGCATCGATGGCGGCCAGAAAACGCTGCTGGCCGTGTACCGCCAGGACGAACAGGGCCGACTGGTGGAAGCGGACGCCACCCACGCCTATCACCTCTACTACGAGTACGACACCGCCCATCGGCTGACCCGCTGGCACGATAACGACCAGACCTGGGCGCGCTACGAATACGACGCACAGGGGCGCTGCGTCTACACCACCTGCGCCGACGGTTTCCTGACCGCCCGCTTCGACTACCTGCCCGACCGGGTGGTAATGACCGACGGCCACGGCCAGCGCAGCGAATTCGGCTTTAACGACCTGCACCTGATGAGCTGGGAAACATCCCCGCTCGGTCACGTCACCCGCTACGACTACGACGAGGTTGGCAACCTGCTGCGGGAAATCTCGCCCGCCGGGCGGGTGGTCGAATTCGGCTATCTGGACGATACCGGGCGGGTCAGCACCTTTACCGACGCCAGCGGCCACCAGTGGCAGTACGACTACGACGACGCGCTGCGGCTGTGCGGCGTCACCGACCCGCTGGGACGCGAGTGGGGCTGGGTGTATGACGCCGAAGGCAACCCGGAGCGACTCACCGGGCCGGATGCCAGCGAGGTACGATTCACCTGGAACCGCTACGGCCTGCTGACCCAGGTCAGCGACGCCGCCGGTGAGGTGCAGGCCCGGTTACAGTACGACCACCGCCAGCGGCTGCTGAGTGCCACTGACGCCGAGAGCCGTACCCAGCAGTTACGCTACGACGGGCAGGACCGGGTGGTGCAGTGGCAACGGGCGGACGGTGCCCGTTTCCGGCTCGGCTACCGCCGGGCCAGCTGGATGCTGCCGGAGCAGCTGATACGCCCGGATGACAAGGAAGAGCAGCGCCAGTACGACCGCCACAACAACCTGCTGAGCCACGTGGACGGCAACGGCGCGCTGTGGCGTCAGACCTTCGGCCCGTTCGACCTGCTGACCGCGCGCACCGACGCCGAAGGCCGCACCTGGCACTACGCGTACGATAAAGAGAGCCAGCAACTGACAACGGTTATTGCCCCGGACGGCAGCCGCTGGCAGTGGTGGCTGGATGCCGACGGGCGGGTCATCCGCGAGCGTGACATGACCGGCACCGAGACGCACTACAGCTACGACGAGGACGGCCTGTGCGTCAGCGTGCGCAACGGCGAAGGCGACACCCGTCACTTCCTCTACGACGCCCGCGGCCTGCTGTTGCGTGAAACCGCGCCGGACGACACCCTGCACTACCGCTATGATGCGGTGGGCCGCCTGACCGAGGTCTCGTCAGCCACCGCCCATGTGCAACTGGACTACGACCTGCGCGACCGGGTGGTGCGTGAATGGCACAACGGCACGCTGCTCACCCGCCAGTACGATGACGCGGCCCGCACCGTCACCCGCACCCTGACCTGGGACGGCGACGCCGGGGACACCACCGGCCCCCTCGCGCCGCTCACCAGTCTGTTCCATTACACCCGCACCGGCGAGCTGCGGCAGGTGCAGTTGCCGGACGGTGCCGACCTGACCCTGACCCAGGATGCAGCGGGCCGCGAGTCACACCGCGGCGGCAGCGGCTTTGTCCAGCAGCGGGAGTACGACGTGATGGGCTGGCTGACGCGGGAGATGAGCGGCGCACAGCACGACGGCCACCTGCTGGCGGCACAGACGCGGGAATACCGCTACGACGGTGCCGGTAACCTGACCGGGGTGCGTCACAACCGCGACGCCGAAGGTTATCGTCTGGACGCCACCGGCCGGGTGCTGGATGTACTGAGCGGCGGTGCGGGCAAACCGGTGGACACCACCGCCCGCTTCCACTACACCCGCAGCGGCCTGCCGCAGGAGGCAGGCCGCCTCACCGAGTGGCAGTCTGGCCGACTGGTTCAGCACGATGACACCCATTACCAGTACGACAGGGCCGGACGGCTTATCCGTAAACAGGTGGTGCAGCCGGGCTACCGCCCGCAGGTGTGGCAGTACCGCTGGGACAGCCGCAACCAGCTGCGGGTGGTGGATACCCCGACCGGCGAACGCTGGCTGTACCGTTACGACCCGTTCGGTCGCCGGGTGGGCAAACGCTGCGACCAGAAAGCCGAAGAAATTCGCTACCAGTGGGACGGCGACCAGATAGCGGAAATCCGCCACTACCGCCACGGCCAGCTCGTGGCCCGTCGCCACTGGGTCTACAACGGCTGGGAGCTGGTGGTACAGCAGCGCCAGCACACCGGAGGCGACTGGGAAACGGATTTTGTCACCAGCAGCCAGAACGGCACCCCACAGGCGCTGTTCACACCGGACGGCACCCTGCGCTGGCAGGCCCCGACAGCCACCCTGTGGGGCCAGCGTCAGGCAGAAAAATCGGAAAGCTCGGACCCCGGCCTGGCCTTCGCCGGGCAGCTCCGTGACAGCGAAAGCGGGCTGTGCTATAACCGCTTTCGGTACTACGACCCGGCCGGTGGGTGCTATGTCTCGCCAGACCCGATAGGAATAGCGGGCGGGGATAATAACTACGCTTACGCGCCGAATCCGATTACCTGGATCGACCCGCTGGGGTTGGCGGGGTGCTCTGTACTTGACGATATAATAAAAGATGCAAATAAAGTTGCTTCACCGGGTGGTGGTATTACATCAAAACAAGCACAAATACTGCGAAACAATCTCCCAGTCATCCAGAGGCGTAGCGCTTTCCAAAACCAAATGGCTAGAAAAGAGTTTGTAAAAACTCAAGATTACCTAATGAAACAATGGGAGGCCAATATGGGGATGACGTGGCCAAAAGGAGCTACACCACATCATATAATTCCTCTGGAGAGTGGTGGTGCAAATAAATGGTGGAATTTAATGCCAACAAATGGAACATTGCCGAACCATTCACTTCCCGGAATACCCGGCCCTCATGCTGCCGGAGGAACGCTTCGCACAACGATTCAACAAGGACGCAAAGCTTTACCCCCTGGAACGATAACCGATTTAAGGCTGCCATATGGTTGATATAACTGAAGAGATAAAAAAAATAGAAGCTGCTAGCTTTTTCTCTCTCATGGGGGTTAACAACCTCCATGAAGAGGATGTTATACTCATTGAAAATGTAAGAAAAGTATTCATTGAGCCATCAGATACTGATTTTAAAGGGTTCTATAAAAAAACCGAATGGCTTCCGACTTCACCCACTCAAGATGATCCATTTTATAAGAAACAAGCCAACCCCAAAGAGCTTATTGAATTACGTAAAGAGATAAATAAATACGTGATCTCTGCGACAAGAGAGCTTAATAAAGCTAATTTTATCTCTTCTCCTCATGATTTTAGTGTTGCAGCGAGAAATGCAATTTGCTTTGCGTTTAGGCAACTTATTACAGAGAGATATTTTTCCCTTGGTAACAGATGGGAAAGGATTACTGAGATTTATTACTCAGGTCATTGGCCTGTAGGTTTTGCAAAAGAAAGATATGTAGTTATTTAAACAATAACCCGGAAGCGATCCCAACGATCCTTACGGCTTATTATTATCTGCCGCTCAGTGGCGGTGATTTACCGTCCGTTTCCCATCCCTACCTGACCTGATGCGGCGCAGGCAAACCGGTGGACACCACCGCCCGCTTCCACTACACCCGCAGCGGCCTGCCGCAGGAGGCAGGGCGGCTTACCGAGTGGCAGTCTGGCCGACTGGTTCAGCACGATGACACCCATTACCAGTACGACAGGGCCGGACGGCTTATCCGTAAACAGGTGGTGCAGCCGGGCTACCGCCCGCAGGTGTGGCAGTACCGCTGGGACAGCCGCAACCAGCTGCGGGTGGTGGATACCCCGAGCGGCGAACGCTGGCTGTACCGTTACGACCCGTTCGGTCGCCGGGTGGGCAAACGCTGCGACCAGAAAGCCGAAGAAATTCGCTACCAGTGGGACGGCGACCAGATAGCGGAAATCCGCCACTACCGCCACGGCCAACTGATACAGCGCCGACACTGGGTCTACAACGGCTGGGAGCTGGTGGTACAGCAGCGCCAGCACACCGGAGGCGACTGGGAAACGGATTTTGTCACCAGCAGCCAGAACGGCACCCCACAGGCGCTGTTCACACCGGACGGCACCCTGCGCTGGCAGGCCCCGACAGCCACCCTGTGGGGCCAGCGTCAGGCAGAAAAATCGGAAAGCTCGGACCCCGGCCTGGCCTTCGCCGGGCAGCTCCGTGACAGCGAAAGCGGGCTGTGCTATAACCGCTTTCGGTACTACGACCCGGCCGGTGGGTGTTATGTCTCGCCAGACCCGATAGGGATAAGAGGTGGTCTTAACCTCTATGCTTATGTCAAAAACCCGGTAAGTTGGGTTGATCCGCTGGGATTGGCTGGTTGTCCAGTTACCAGAGATAAGGCGAATAAATTACTAGATAGCGGCGAGGTTAAAGTCACTGTCAAATCAAGAAGTGACGCAGAGCAGCTATTCATGGATAGATATTTAGGGTCCGGCTATAAAAATATGACTGGAGAGTCAGGTCCTAGCACAAAAAACATAATGGAATATCTCACAGGAAATAAAACGAAGTCAGGAACCTATCATTGGGATGACGTTATGGACCCTAATAACAAAAATCGTGTTATGGGACATGGACCCAATAATCCTGACGGTGATCTTCCGCACTTACAAATTCATGAACTTGATGGAAATGTAATTCATATATTTTTCCCGTGGTAGAGAGGGGTAATCAGATATGGAAAGTAAAAACCTTATAAATCTATTACAAGGAAAGATCTTGATAAAAGAGTTCAATGGCGGAGATGATGACTATCGCTCTTGGATTGAATTATCTTTACAAGATAATCTAAGACCCAGCTATCCATTTAGAACGGAGCCGGGAGCAATGCTAGGTGGTTCTCCTTATGCAAATTCATGCAATGAGTCTGACGCTAAATTTAAACTCAGAGTTTCTCACTTTCTAGCGGAAGATATAGAGAATGAGCTAGATCCATCTTACGATAGAGTCGGAAGTTACACTTATCTTGATTCAATAGATGAACTTATGAAACAACTATCAAAATACAGTGTGGAATTAGAGGATTTTATTGATGTAAATAAAGTTGATGACTATCCATTATAAAATAAAAGCCGGAAGTGATCCACACGCTCCTTCCGGCTGTTTTTTATGCTGTTTAGTTCAGCGATCATATATTAGGTGTATCTCTTAATTCAGATTCACTGATGATGGTGAAGAAATGTATTGAATTCGTTCATTTATGAATCAATTTCGTATATTTCCACTGCCGTTACCTGCCAACGCTTTATGATTTCCCTCCATGCAATGCAGGTGATTAAGGAGCTCAGCCTAGATTAAATGAGGAAGTACCCTATCAATTAGATGCCGATAGATGCCGAAATGGACGTTGGCGAGCTGCGCTCCAGTTCAGTTTTTAATGTATCGCCGCTTAGATGGTCGGTGATAACATCAGTTGATGTCCATTGCTCAAAAATGGACAACAATCTCATAGGGATGTCTAATTAATGGACTAATATTCCTAATTATGTTTACAGGCAAGCCAGCGAATTCGGCTTTAACGACCTGCACCTGATAAGAAAGCGTATTCGAGTTTGGACGATATCAAAGTGGATGTTCGCTCTCCAAATGGTACACATATATTGGGTTCAAATGTAACACCGAGCCAAGCTGTAGACCTAATTGAAAACTGGCTTACCAAACAAGGGTTGATGTAATGATTAATAGCAATCTTATAGACATGGAAAATGTGTTATCTTCGCCATCATTTTTTGATTTCTTAAAAAATCTGGATGTAGAAAATGTATTGGATTCTCGCGATTCAAAAACATTTGATTCGGAGTGGATGAATAATTTCAATAGATTATAAAAAGAGGTTTTTAGTAAGGATGATTTAGATTTCATCGATATCCTTCGTGAAAAATCCTTTAAACTTTCATTTAAGATTATCAAAGAGCCTGAAATTGCATCAAGAATATCAGATGATATTGAAATAATAGCGAAAGACATATTGAAGGGAAATACTAATGGCTGGCCTATAAACTATCTTTGGCAGTCATATAAAAATGGGAAATTCCCTGCTTGATATTGACAGGGCCGGAAGCGATCCCAATGATCCTTCCGGCTGCTTTTTATGCTGTTTAGTTCAACGATCATATATCAGGCTGTGTCCCTTAATTCATATTCACTGATTGATGGTGAAAAAATGCATTAAATTCGCTCATTTATGAGCCGATTTCGTACATTTCCACTGCCATCACCTGTAAGCGTTATGTGATTTTCCAGCACACAGGTGATTAAGAGACACAGCTTGGATTGAATGAGGACGTACTCTATTAACCAGATCCCGAAATGGATGTGGGGGATCCTCGCTCCAGTGCCGTTTTTAGTGTGTCACCACTTAGATGGTCGGTGATACCATCAGTTGATGCCCATTGCTCAAAAATGGACAACAGTTTATAGGGCTGCCTGATTAATGGGCTAATGGCCTCATTATGTTTGCAGGCGAGCCAGAATAATCGTGATAACGGCGTGGATATCCGTGTGGAAGATGACGAGGATGTTTGGTTTTTGGTCGGCATGTTGATTAACTTTTCCAGTTCAGTATGCCGGATGACAAAGCAGGCATCTTGCGGTAGGTCGTGAACCGGAAAGTAATCCTTTCGGAGGTTTGGATTCATGCATTGTTGTTGAATCTCTTGATAAATATCAGTCCACATCTTCTCAGGGAGTCGCATGATTTTCTGGTTTATTCTTTCCTGCCATGTGAACTTTTCGAATACCTGAAATATCTCTCCTGAAAGAGTTACCGATATACCGTAATTGATCTCATTCTCACCGATGTGTGGTAATGGAATGTGCAGGGAGCGGGCAAGCAAGCGTTGTACTATAACGTACTCATGTCCCGCTAATAGTGTGTCGATAATTGGCTGGGTGGGAGTAATGTATCGTCCCTCGGTACTGAGAATAAGATTTCGTTTGCCAAGGAAACTGTTTCTATCGAGCAAACAAAGTCGGTCGATGAATGAGTGTCCGACCGGGCGTAGCTTCAATTTATTATCCAATGTTCGTATTTTTCGTAAAACAACCGGTGACTGGAAGTAGATGGAAAGGCTGATATTGCCATATAAAGCATGGCGATAAATATCACTGTCCGTCAGTTCTGTTTTTGTTGTTTTCTTCGTTATTCTGATAGCCTCCTGTATCGTCATCCATTCAGGCATACTGCTCTTTGTGTTTAAAAGGAAGGTCTGTTTTTGCATGATGTAATCTCCTTCAGCATGACAACCTTTCCTGTGCGTAGGGAATAACTGGGGGGTTAATAAAATTGCCGTGTATGACGTTAAACTTTTATATATAAATTTCCATGGCGTGGAAGAGGTTTAGTTAGAATGACCAGAGTATGTCATTTTTATTTTTTTATCTTTTAAGAAAAAAATAAAAATCCACAAGGAATGAGATAACCTTGTATCACAAGTGGGCTACCGCCTGCAGTGGTAGCACCACCACAGCATCTGAGATACGTATTGTTTAGTTTTATGAATGGATGTCATCACAGTGTTTCACTGGCATGGACAGCCCATAACTGTTCTGCCAGATTGAATTTATAGAATGAAATTTTTACTTAAAGTGATGCAGTTTGTCATAAAAATAGATGTACTGCTGTCATTATTGGTTATTACGTGTTAGCTCCGGTATTTTTGCGTGTATAGAAAGGGTAATTGGCATCTTTTCAGTCTTAAAAGGTTACCCATCGTAATTGGCGGGGCGTTTTCGTTTGCCATAGCTTGCTGCGTCAGGTTGCATGGATGCTTGCCGTTTTTGACACTGGCGATGATGGTGTTGCGGTCATGAAGGATGCGTCACCAATATGCCGTCCGGCCTGATGACCGGGTTGACGCCATAGGCTGTTTGCAGCGAGGGACTGGCAGCAGGGCATGTCGCCTGTCGCGGGGGGGATGGGCTTGGCCGAATCAGGAGAGGAGCCGGTAAAGCTGTTGTGCGGGGAAGCCGGGTCAGCCAGTGCGCCTTTCGGCCTGGTCAGCCTGTGCGTCCTTGAGCTCGTTGTGAATCCTTGCAGGAGACAGGCTTTATGGCCGCAACCGGAAGAGGCAAACAATTTCCCCGGCGCAAACGCCTTCCTCGCGCAGCAAATTCTTTGCCTCTTCCGGTCCTTCACGGTGTTACGGTCGCAAGCGATGCGGCCAGCCCGGCTCCTGCCATTCGGATCACCACAAAGGACGCGACAGGCGCGACCTTGAAAATCCGAAAGGAGCAACATCATGGCTAACATCGGCACCTTCACCACACAAAACAACGGCTTCACTGGCACCGTCCGCACTCTGACTTTGAATGTCAAAGCCAGGTTCATCCCCTGCGACAAAAGCAGCGAGCACGCACCTGACTTCCGCATTCAGACCCTCGGTGGTTATGACATCGGCGCAGCCTGGCGGAAAATCAGCCAGGCCGAACGGCCTTATCTGTCGGTGACGCTCGACGACCCTTCCTTCCCGGCAACCCTCTATGCTCGCCTTATCGAAGAAGAGAATGGCAAGCACCAGTTGATCTGGTCGCGCAGCAAACCGTCGGCCTGACAGCCAGACACCTCGCCCCGCCAGTCACGGTGGGGCGCACGCTGTTGACTCCGGCAATAAGCCTGTGGCTCATTACGTTGAGATGGTCAATGCTGTATGTCCCCTGCGTTAATGGGCAGGGGACATACAGCGAATACTTTTTGCTAACCGATGATAAAGTTTACTGCGCGCTCCCTGCATTCTCGCGCATAAACATAGGGCGCAACGTATCCCTCCCGGTTCATATCCAGATAATCCGACCACCATTGCATCATCGCTTGTCGGGCATCAAGGTATTTCGCTTTATGGATGTAAGCCGCTCGCACGCTGTTGCGCTCCTGATGGCTCATCTGGCGCTCAACCGCATCCTGTAACCACAGGCTGGATTCCATCAGCGCGCTACAGGCCATAGCCCGGAATCCGTGACCACAGATATCATTTTTTGTGTCATAGCCCATCAGGCGCAGCGCCTTGTTGACCGTGTTTTCGCACATCGGTTTATACGGATTGTGAGCGCCGGGAAATATCAGCACCTGATGTCCGGAGATTTCCTGTATCTGTCTCAGAATAGCGATGGCCTGCTGGGAGAGGGGAACGATATGTGGGGTACGCATCTTCGCGCCACGCCCGGAATAACGTACGCCGGGGATGGCTTTGCGGGTAGCGGGAATAGTCCAGATGTGGTTTCTGAAATCAATTTCCGACCATCGCGCGAAGCGCAATTCGCTGGAGCGGATGAACAGATGCAGGGTGAGCGATACGGCCAGCCGGGTTAATTCCCGTCCTTGCCGGTAGTCCTCAATGCGCGTCAACAGTTCCGGTAGTTGCTCCAGCGGCAGGGCAGGGTAGTGACGTTTAACCGGCGGGGCGATAATACCGTCCAGATTGGCCGCCGGATTGTGTTCTATCAGTTCCTGATGCACAGCATGACGCATGATGTTGCACAGGTGCTGCCGGGTACGGGCTGCCACTTCCAGTAAACCTTTTTTCTCAATCCCTCTCAGCAGACCGATGCAGTGACGGGGTTTCAGCTCCGTGACGGGCAGGTGCCCGATAACCGGAAAGAGATGGTTGTTCATGCTGGCGAGCAGGCGAGTGGCATGGCTCTCTGACCATATCCGGTTGCTCTTGTGCCAGTCCAGGGCTACATCTCTGAATGATTTTTCTGGTGAACGGGGCGCTTTTTCAGCCGCCCGATGGTGCGCGGGGTTGATATTCTGCGCCAGCAGTTTACGGATGCTGTCACGTTGTTGACGCGCATCAGCCAGCGATACATCGGGGTAGGTACCTAAACCAAGGCGGGATTCTTTTTTATTGATACGATATTTGAGATACCAGAGACGTGAACCGCCGGGATTAATCAACAGGTACAGACCGTGAGAATCGGAAACTTTGTAGGGTTTTGCAGATGGTTTTAAGTTGCGGATTTTTGAGTCATTAAGAGACATGTGGGGGTCACTCCGTCATCGAACTAACCTGACCCCAAATCTGACCACCAAATTCTCCCGATGCAGAGGGAAAACTGAAAATGCACCGGGAAGACATTTCACGCTAACTTATTGAATCCGAATTACATAAGGATTCGCAAAGAGGCATGAAAACAAGAATTTGGCTCCTCTGACTGGACTCGAACCAGTGACATACGGATTAACAGTCCGCCGTTCTACCGACTGAACTACAGAGGAATCGCTAAGTGGTGTGGATGATAGCGGCAGCCTGAGTGCTTGTCAAAGCATGATAGCGCTGAGGGTGACTGTTTGCTGAACTTATAATCAAATTATTGAAATTATTGCGGTAGTCGGCGTTTTTTACACCAGCCGATGGTCGACACTAGTTCAGGAATGCACTTTCAGATAGCAGCATTTGCACTATTTTAGTGCGAGTGGGCTGAGCGACGGGCGGGCAGCGGCTCATGATGGGGGAATTAGTATTGTTACTGTTGCGGCTATCACCATTGCTTTTACTTATTTTTAAGTGGGTTAAGCCACTGGAGCACTTTTTTTGATAATAGTGAAATGATCTGGCGCGCTTCTTGCTACTACTAAGCCGTAACTATTCAGGAGGTACACATGAATCTGAGACGGCTCAAATACTTTGTAAAAATCGTTGATATTGGCAGCCTGACCCAGGCCGCTGAAATGTTGCATATTGCGCAACCAGCGCTGAGCCAGCAAGTTGCCACGCTCGAAAGCGAAATGGAGAAGCAATTGCTGGTACGTAGTCGTCGTGGCGTAACGCCGACTGAAGCGGGCAAGATTCTGTATTCGCATGCACAAACTATTTTGAATCAGTGTGAACAAGCAAAGCACGCGGTGAACGGTGTACGACAAACAGTAAGTGTTTAATCGGATACGGTCAGCTATACCAGCAGGTGTAGCTGACCGTATTGAATCTCAGGCTATTTTACACTCTGTTTTGGCGTCTGGGGTTTATGCCTGGGCCTGTGTTCTACGCTGGCGAATAAGCTGATAGGCGATTGCCAGCACCACAAACCATATTGGTGTCACCATCAATGCCTGCCGTGTATCCGGCTGCAGCGTCAGCAATACCAGTACAAAAGCAAAGAAAGCCAGACAAACCCAACTCATCACTATACCGCATGGCATTTTGTATGAAGAGGTGTGGTGTAACTGTGGGCGATGCCGACGGTACGCCAGATAAGAGCACAGGATAATGCTCCATACGAACATGAACAGAATGGCGGACACGGTCGTCACCAGAGTAAACACCGTCATGACGTTGGGAATTAAATAGATCAGTACCACACCGGAAAGCAGGCACAGGCACGAAAAAAGCAGGCCTGCTGACGGTACGGCGCGTTTAGACAGTTGGCCAAAGCGTGCCGGGGCGTCCCCTTGTCTGGCCAACCCGAACAGCATGCGACTGGTGGAGAAAACCCCGCTATTGGCGGAAGACGCTGCGGATGTCAGTACCACAAAGTTAATGACGCTGGCCGCCGCCGGTAACCCTACCAGGACAAACATTTCAACAAACGGACTGCGATCCGCCGCAATATGACTCCATGGCGTTACGGACATAATCATGATCAGCGCAAAGACGTAGAACATGATTATGCGTATGGGGATGGCGTTGATAGCGCGTGGCAATACCACATTAGGATTTTTGGTTTCCGCCGCGGTGGTGCCGACCAGCTCTATACCAACAAAGGCAAAGACCGCGATTTGAAAACCGGCGAAAAAGCCACTGAGCCCTTTAGGAAAAAATCCCCCGTCCTGCCACAGATTGCTCACGGATGCGACAGCACCAGAAGGTGAGGTGAAATGCATGATAACCAGCCCGGCACCGATCACAATGAGTGCGACGATGGCGACTATCTTAATCATGGCGAACCAGAACTCCATTTCGCCAAACAGCTTAACGGTAGCCAGGTTCAATGTCAGGAGCAGCAACACACAAAGCAGTGAGCTAATCCATTGTGATAAATCCGGTAACCAGAATTGTGCATAGGCACTGATGGCGACGACATCGGCAATACCAGTTACCACCCAACAAAACCAATATGTCCAGCCGGTAAAAAATCCGGCCCACGGTCCGAGCAAATCGGCGGCGAAATCACTAAATGACTTGTAATTAAGGTCAGAGAGCAGCAGTTCCCCCATCGCACGCATAACAAAAAACAACATGAAACCGATGATCATATAAACAAAGATGATCGATGGGCCTGCAAGACTGATCGTTTTTCCCGACCCCATGAATAGGCCGGTGCCAATAGCGCCACCGATGGCAATTAACTGGATATGGCGGTTGGTAAGATTGCGCCGCAGGTCGCTATGCCCGGTGTTATCCGGGGAGTGAGGCGTTTGTTCTGTCATTTGTTGTAGTTTCCGGATCCTGTCTGTCGTGATAAAGGGGAGAACGAATCACCCTCAAGTGATAAGAAATCAGAATGATTAATAATAACACGGTATTCATCTGATGATGAGTTGAGAATATCGCGCCTGCTTATCGGGTAAAGCCGTATCCGGTGAATGATGGAAAACGATACCCACCTATCTGCGTCGGGTTGCAACCAGGGCGAAGTCGACCGGGAGGGTAAAATAGTGATGGGTTACAAGGTGTTCGTTGAATAGACTGAGGTTGAAAAAAGTAGGATGAACTATTTGACAGATGGCGTTAAGAGGAGAATAATCCGTCCCCGTTGGGTCGTTAGCTCAGTTGGTAGAGCAGTTGACTCTTAATCAATTGGTCATAGGTTCGAGCCCTATACGACCCACCAACACTTCCTTTCATGAGCATGATTAGCTGCTCATGCCAATATGCCGCGCTGTTTAATTATTAAGTGATTTCTTGTTTCGCTTTTTTCATTTAGAAAATTTCATTTTAAATAAAATCGGCTAAATACAGATCTGGTGCCTACCTAATAAATTCTATTTGTTGGCGAAATATAAAACATCTTGTCAGTATTTGTGTATTCTTATTTCTATCTCTGTTTTTTTATTAATCAGGTAAGCGTGATTTATACCCATCGAACAATTGTAGCTATAATCTTGTTCGATGGGATTTGATTAGCGACGGTAGACTGTTTTGATTTGCTTAATCGTTGTATTGAATATCTCAGCCTGGGTAGGGTCTTCCAGCTGAGCCGCGTATTTCTCCATGTTAACGATCACTTTCCCAGCGTCAGCCTGACCGATGGATTTCAGCATCAACGTCATCAGCACTTTCAGACAGCTCACTTCATGGGCCAGTGTTTCTGGTATAGAAGCTGTCGGGAAGTCATTGTTATTCATAGAATCTCCTTTGGCAAACGGAAGTCGGCGCACGGCTCCTGAAGGGGTCTACACGCTATGCTTGCCGACGATATAACAAAAATTGAACCTACTATACCATAGATGACAATCTGTCTGGCGAGGAAAATAATCCTGTCAGACGGTGAAGTTGTATTGTTTTTATCTGTTTATGCCACATTTTGCTTATATTTTGTTAACGTGTTTTTTGGCTTTTAAATGCGTTCGATTAGAAACATTGCAACTTTTATATGGATATTTTGGGGCAGGTGTATTATTTGTAGTAAACAGTCGGTGCAACAACGTGACAAGACAGTTACAATGATGGGAAAAAGTCGTCGTGTGACTGATTGCCTACACTCGTAAAACTTGATAATCTCTTGATTGTATTTATTTTTTGAAATTTTAGACGGTGATGCCGTCTGTTTCTCTAAAAAACCAGGTTTGAAATATGAATACTGTGATGGCGGAGAGTTCCGTGTCTGATACGCACTCGGTATCATTCAGGAGCTTAAACAATAATACCACATAGTAGAATAAAAAATACATTTTTAATTAAAAAGTGTATTCATTTTTTCTAAACCATGTAGTACCACCTGCAACAAACGCGTCTGTAAGTGTTACTCTTTTTGGAGAATTGTTCTTTGATTAGCGTTTTTCTTGTTGATGACCATGAACTGGTGCGAGCAGGGATACGGCGCATTCTTGACGATATCAAAGGCCTCAAGGTTGTTGGTGAGGCGCAGTGCGGAGAAGATGCGGTCAGATGGTGCCGTAATAATAGTGTGGATGTTGTGCTGATGGACATGAACATGCCTGGAATCGGCGGTCTTGAGGCAACGCGCAAAATTGTGCGATTTTCCCCTGAAATTAAAGTTATAATGCTAACGATTTACACAGAGAACCCCTTGCCAGCTAAGGTGATGCAGGCAGGTGCGGCGGGTTATCTCAGTAAAGGGGCAACCCCGGAAGAGGTGATTTGCGCCATTCGCTCTGTGCATGCCGGTAAGCGATACATAGCGTCGGACATTGCTCAGCAGATGGCATTAAGCCAACTGGAGCCGCAGGCGGAAACACCGTTGGAGTGCCTGTCTGAGCGTGAGTTGCAGATCATGATAATGATCACGAAAGGGCAGAAGGTGACGGAGATCTCTGATCAACTCAATCTCAGCCCGAAGACGGTCAACAGTTATCGCTATCGAATGTTCAGCAAATTGAATATTAATGGCGATGTAGAGCTGACGCATCTGGCGATTCGTCATGGGCTCTTTAATGCGGAGACATTGATTAGTAGTGACTGACTGTTTTGATGCCCAGGCTTTTCTGAAGACCGTAACCAGTCAGCCTGGGGTTTACCGTATGTATGATGCCAGTGACACCGTTATCTATGTCGGTAAAGCTAAGGATCTGAAAAAACGTCTTTCCAGCTACTTTCGTGCTCATGTTGCCAGCCGTAAAACAGAGGCCTTGGTAAAAAGTATCCGTCAGATTGATGTGACGATTACGCATACTGAAACCGAAGCCCTGTTGCTTGAGCACAACTACATCAAGCGTTATCAACCACGTTATAACGTGTTGTTGCGCGACGATAAATCCTACCCCATGATTTTCCTCAGTGGGGATATGCATCCCCGGCTATCTGTCCATCGAGGCGCTAAACATGCCAAAGGCGAGTACTTTGGCCCGTTTCCCAATGGGAATGCGGTTCGTGAAACACTGATGCTATTGCAAAAGTTGTTTCCCATTCGCCAATGTGAAAACAGCGTGTACCGCAATCGCTCGCGTCCCTGCCTGCAATATCAGATTGGCCGCTGTCTGGGGCCATGCGTTAGCGGCCTGGTTAGCGAAGAGGAATACCAACAGCAGGTCGATTATGTTCGCCTGTTTCTGTCAGGTAAGGATCAGCAGGTATTAACCCGCCTGATTGAACGAATGGAAGCGGCCAGCCATGCACTGAAGTTTGAGGAAGCCGCCCGTATTCGCGACCAGATTCAGGCTGTACGCCGTGTCACCGAAAAACAATTTGTCTCTGGCGACGGTGATGACCTTGATGTCATCGGTGTGGCGTTCGATGCCGGTATGGCGTGTGTGCATGTGCTCTTTATTCGTCAGGGCAAAATACTGGGTAGTCGGAGTTATTTCCCGAAGGTTCCTGGAGGCACGGAGCTGGCAGAAGTGGTACAGACCTTTGTTGGTCAGTTCTATTTGCAAGGGAGTGTTTCTCGTACCTTACCGTCTGACATCCTGCTGGATTTTTCCCTACCGGAGCATCAGTTACTGGCTGAGTCTCTGACTGAGCAAGCAGGCCGGAAAATTCAGATTCAAACCCGACCTCGCGGCGACCGGGCGCGTTATCTTAAACTGGCCCGCACGAATGCGCACACTGCATTGACAACGAAGCTGTCACAGCAGTCGACAATCCAGCAACGTCTGACGGCGCTGGCCTCTGTGCTTGGGATCGAAAAAATCAACCGCATGGAGTGCTTCGATATCAGTCATACCATGGGCGAGCAGACAGTGGCCTCCTGTGTCGTATTCAATGCGGATGGTCCGCTACGTTCGGAGTACAGACGCTACAATATTACGGGTATTACACCGGGTGATGACTATGCGGCGATGAATCAGGTACTCAGGCGGCGATATGATAAATCAATTGATGAAAGCAAGATTCCTGATGTGATCGTCATTGATGGTGGTAAAGGGCAACTGGCGCAGGCCAGGGATGTTTTTGCGTCATTGCATGTGACCTGGGATACATCCCGCCCCGTGCTGTTGGGCGTTGCGAAAGGCAGTGATCGTAAAGCCGGTCTGGAAACACTGTTCTTTGAAGCGACGGGTGAAGGGATAGCCTTACCGGCTGATTCGCCAGCATTGCATATGATTCAGCATATTCGTGATGATTCGCATAATCATGCTATCAGTGGTCACCGTAAACAGCGTGCCAAAGTCAAAAGTACCAGTTCGCTGGAAACGATTGAGGGGGTTGGGCCAAAGCGTCGTCAAATGCTGCTGAAATATATGGGCGGATTGCAGCCATTGATGAATGCCAGTGTGGAAGAGATTGCCAATGTGCCGGGAATTTCGCACGCGTTGGCAGAAAAAATCTTTCATGCATTGAAACACTAGAGGCAATGTAGCAACATAACCCTATTATCTTTCGGGCCAGACAGTTACCCAGACGCTATGCGATTTAATATACCAACGTGGCTTACCCTGTTTCGTGTTGTGCTAATCCCATTCTTTGTGCTGGCGTTTTATCTGCCATTTAGCTGGGCACCGATGGTATGCGCTGGCATCTTTGTTTTTGCAGCGGTAACCGACTGGTTTGATGGTTTCCTTGCCCGTCGATGGAAGCAGACCACGCGTTTCGGAGCCTTTCTGGATCCGGTGGCTGACAAGGTGATGGTGGCGGTGGCCTTGGTGCTGGTCTGCGAACACTACCATTCCTGGTGGATTACGTTGCCTGCTGCAACGATGATTGCGCGCGAGATCATCATTTCCGCATTGCGTGAGTGGATGGCAGAGCTGGGTAAGCGCAGCAGTGTGGCGGTATCCTGGATTGGCAAAATTAAAACTACTGCGCAGATGGTCTCGTTGGTCGGTTTACTGTGGCGACCGGAGCCTATGGTTGAGGCGGCGGGTGTCGTAGCTCTGTATGTGGCGGCCGTATTAACGTTCTGGTCAATGTTCCAGTATTTGAGCGCAGCCTGGCGTGATTTGCTTGAACATTGATCGCCTCGCCTTAAAAAACAGCAAACGGTTCTGATGAGGTGATAATTTTATTGACTCACTGCGTCAGGTAAGTAGAATGCACCGCATCGACAGCAACACAGTTTATTGAAATTACTTAATAAACAATATGTTCTGTAGAATGCGGGAATAGCTCAGTTGGTAGAGCACGACCTTGCCAAGGTCGGGGTCGCGAGTTCGAGTCTCGTTTCCCGCTCCAAGTTAGTTGGGTAGTAGCGTTAAAAATGGGGCGCGTTGGCAGAGTGGCCATGCAGCGGATTGCAAATCCGTCCACCTCGGTTCGACTCCGGGACGCGCCTCCAAATTCTGAGCCCAGATGGTGGAATCGGTAGACACAAGGGATTTAAAATCCCTCGGCGTTCGCGCTGTGCGGGTTCAAGTCCCGCTCTGGGCACCATGCGTTAACGTCCTGTAATATAAGAAAATAATTAAAAGAACATGACCGCCACGAGGCGGTTTTTTTGTGCCTGTAATTTGGCGAGTGGCGACAAAATGGCGGCACCCGTTTTTCAGATACAAAAAAGGTGGCCTTCAATCAGCCACCTGGCAATGAAACGTTATTACTGCTCTTTCGGTGCTTGGGCCCATTGAACAGCGTGTAGAGTTGCGGTGTCATCTGCAGCATTGCTTTTTGCCTGGCACTTGATGATTGCGTCCACCTGGTCGGCACAGGTTGCCAGTGCGGCTTCGGTTTCATCCAGTAGAGCGTTCAATTCACCGTTGGTTTGTGGGTTGGCTGGCGGAAACCGGCAGGGAGTCAGTCTGGGACAACCATTCACGGTAAGCACGGCCACCTGAGAGGGCGGGGCGCTGGCGCAACCGGATAATATCAGCAGGCAGCTCAGAATCAGCCCAGCGTTTAAGCGCTTCATTTTCATGTTGTAATCTCACTATCATTTTTTGTCTCTCGGAAAGAGCCACCTGGGTGTCTGTGGCCATATCGCGTAAACGTGCCTGCTCAATGTTGCTACGTTCAGCCTGCTCAGACAGTGCTGCTAACTGGCTGGATTTTTCATTTAGCGCTGTTTGTTGCAACGACAGTGTTTGTGTTTGCTGCTCTGTCAACTGCCGGTTGGTGTGCAGCCGCCAGGACTGCACACCGATTCCAGCGCTAAGTAGCATTATGATGGCAGCAATGATCATGCTGCTTTTCATGCCAGTTCTCCTCCTGCTTGCTGATAGGCGGTAAGGAGGCGGTCTAGACTATGTTCGCGTTGACCATAGCCAGCCCCTGGTAATGAAGCCCAGATGTTGCTACACCGAGTGATGGCGCTGGCGATCTGTCCCTGCGTGATGTCTTCGAGTGCACGCTGCTCCCTGATTAGCTGAATAGCCAGCGTATCTTGTGAATCAGGTCCGAAATCTGGCAGTTTTAACTGCGCCTTGTATGTCGGCCAGTAGCGGTAGAGCTGTTGATAGCGCCCGGCTGCAGTAGAACGTTGCCCTTGTTTGTTGAAGATTTTTCCCGGGCGACCGTTGGCAAAGGGGTGATCATGGTAGTCGGTGAAGATCTCCGGTTTACCATCAATGCCGGTAACAATGACATCGTAGCCGCGATTACGAGTAAGTGGGTGTGTTGCGGTCCCTTCGGAAAATGCCAACATATCCAGAAATGCGGTCAGATTGGGTGAGTTAGTGGGCATCGTCATTTTCCTCCGGTTTGGTCTGTTCGCTCAGTTGTTGAACACGGCGTTGAATAAGCAATTCAATCGCCTGGTAACCGGCAATGCCAAGTGCTGCGCCAATGCCGTTAATGGCAACCGGTGACAGGTCGGGGAATTGAACCAGTGCGATACCCGCCATCATCGAGACGAATCCTCCCAGCATCACACGCCCTACGAACAGTCGGAGTGTGATGGGTTTGCTGCTTGCCAGTACTTTGCCGACGGCAATCAGCGTGCCGATAATAAATAGGGAGACAATGCTTTTATCAGTTTCATTCATGTGTAAGTCCAGTCGTTGGTGTTGGAAGTGGAGCAATAAAGCAACAGAGATAACGGCGTGTTTTTACGTGTTGTCTCGCGGTATACGCCCGCTATTAAACCAACTGATGCAAGGTGATGGCAGCGATGGATGATGGTTCAGTTATCAGCAAACAGGATGTTGCCGACTGCGCGATTTCTCATTTTTGAATTCATATACTAATAACGATATTTTTAGTTAGGTGAGAGAGGAATGATTAAAACTGTATTATCTTTGTTATTTTATGATGTAATGCCATTATCCTGGAGGGATAAATTCCTTTGGTGGTTGAATATTACCAAGGGTTTCTTTATATTCATATCGTCTAAAGATAGTATACTCGCCTCACCCCAATATGCAGGATGCCATGTATTCAACACAAACTTTGCTTATGAATAGTCGAAGTAATATCATTTTCTTTTAACATAATATTTACCGGGACAGGTTACTTAACTCTGTTGAGACTGATTCATTCAGTCATCAATGCCGCTATTGATATCGGATAGATAGCGCTATAACGGATTATTTTCCTGATGGCATAGTTTGGTGTAGGCATCTTGGGGACAATGGATAAATGATTTTTACAACATAAATGGGGCAAGAGATGAAGTATTTAAACTGTTTCATCAGTACCGGGTTAGCAGCATTCTTTTTGGTAAATAGCACATCTGTTCTGGCTGCGGATTGTAGTTCTGATCTCACCAGTGGAATTAGCACTAAACGTATTTATTATGTGGCACCTAATGGTAATAGCAGCAATGATGGTAATAGCTTTAATTCTCCAATGAGCTTTTCTGCTGCGATGGCAGTGGTTAACCCAGGTGAGCTGATTCTTCTCAAACCAGGAACCTATATCATTCCCTATAGCCAGGGGAAAGGGAATACCATTACATTTAATAAATCAGGAAAGGAAGGATCACCGATTTATGTGGCGGCGGCTAATTGTGGTCGCGCCGTATTTGATTTTTCATTTCCAGATAGTCAATGGGTGCAGGCATCATACGGATTCTATGTGACGGGGGATTATTGGTATTTCAAAGGTGTTGAGGTAACACGGGCTGGTTATCAGGGTGCCTATGTCATCGGTAGCCATAATACCTTTGAAAACACAGCGTTCCATCATAATCGTAATACCGGTCTTGAAATCAATAATGGTGGTGCATACAACACCGTTATTAACTCAGACGCTTACCGCAACTATGATCCTAAAAAGAATGGTAGCATGGCTGATGGTTTTGGTCCGAAGCAGAAGCAAGGTCCAGGTAACCGCTTTATTGGTTGTCGGGCCTGGGAAAACTCAGATGATGGGTTCGATTTATTTGATAGCCCACAAAAGGTAGTGATTGAGAATAGCTGGACTTTCCGTAATGGTATCAACTATTGGAGTGACAGTGCATTCGCTGGTAATGGTAATGGATTTAAACTGGGTGGTAATCGGGCGGTTGGTAATCACCAAATTACCCGCTCTGTTGCGTTTGGCAATGTAAGTAAAGGGTTTGATCAGAACAATAATGCTGGTGGCGTGACGGTAATAAATAATACATCGTATAAAAATGGTATTAACTATGGCTTTGGCAGCAGTGTACAGTCAGGGCAGAAGCACTATTTTCGTAACAACATTTCAGTGGCTGGTTCGGTAACGGTAAGCAATGCGGATGCAAAATCCAACTCGTGGGATACAGGGCCAGCAGCCACCGAGTCTGATTTCGCCAGCCTGGATACCTCGCTGGCTACGGTAGCGCGTGATACCGATGGAACATTACCGGAAACATCATTGTTTCGTCTGTCGGCTAATTCAAAGCTGATCAATGCCGGTACGAAGGAGAGCAATATTAGTTATTCAGGAAGTGCACCTGATCTTGGTGCGTTTGAACGTAATTAATCGAACGGCATGTGCATCAGGGCTGCAATGTGCAGCCCTATTTTTATTTTTAAATCAATGCATTGTAACTAGTCTAGTTACAAATTCCTACCAAAGCCCAGGATGAATCGCTGCCTGGAACGGATGTCGTATACCAGTTCGCGGTGTAGAGGCTGCCTTTATAAACAATCGACTGACCCGCTTCGTTATGATCGGGTTGGCCTCCTGCCCAGTCTTTACTGACCCAGTTGGGGTAAATATTAACATTGGCACAACTAGTCGTAACCGATGAATCAGGTGTGTTAGCACTGTTGCTGTCAATGTCTGTTGAGATATCGTCGGAGGATTCAGATTCAGCCATCGCTCTGGATGCATTACTGGTTTTATAGGGCCAGCTTTGAATGATTGATTTTACTTTCTTGCCTGATTCAGTCAAATTTTTAGAATCAGGGTAATAGGTGGACGCCCCTTCATTTTTATCATTCAATGCCCAGTTCGCGTTGCTGATATTGTTATCACGCATAAACGTGACCCAGGCATCTGTCTCTGAATAATTCACTCCACCATTTCCATCTGCGTTAACGCTACCCCATTCGGTAACAAAAAGTGCAATACCGTTATTTATCGCTTGTCGTGCCTTATTTCGCAATGACTCACCATGCGCTCCAGCATAAAAGTGCAGTGTATAAGCAATGTTATTAGCATTGATGGGATCTCGTGATGCTTCATCAACGTTTTGCGACCAACTAGGGGTACCAACAATAATTAGATTATCAGGGTCAATCGCGCGGATCGCAGAAATGACGGCTTCCGCATACGGCTTTATGGTATAGCTCCATGATACCTGGAGTGGTTCGTTATAGATTTCATAAATCACATTTGGCTTATTACCATATTTCCTGGCCATCTCCTGAAAGAAACTGATAGCTTCACTACGGTTATTTTCTGCTGAATGCGAGTGCCAGTCGATGATGACATACATATCGTTGGCAATCGCTGCATTCACGACCTTTTCAACCCTGGCTTTGTTATTGGTCGGGTCCTGAAGATAGCCACCGTATTCCTGCACCCCCATTGCTGCGCGAACAATGCTGGATTTCCAGTCTTTTTTAAGTGAGGCAACCGTCTCTGCTGTATAGAATTTCTCTGCATTCCATCCGGTATTACTCCAGAATAAGCTATTACCGGAAAAGCTTCTGACTTTTCCTCCTGCATAGATTTTACTCCCACTGACAGATAATGGTTCAACACTTGCACATGTATTAGTGGAAAGTAAAATAAGACTGAGACCTACACAGCTATAGAAAAAGAACAGTTTTTGACGAAAGGTGTGTTCTTTTTTATTGATGATGGCGTTATTTTTTAAATTAAATAGAGGCATGAATGAATCTCCATTTCAGATGGTTATATTTTAGGTTGAGTAATAAATAGAATGCGCAACATTGGCATGCTATCAATTGAAGTCTTTATCCATATCGATGCATCAAATATGATGAAAGACACTGTAATGTTATAGTCTGTTTATCCAGCAGTTCCAGTTTTCTTAGCAGTGTGAATATTTTAATCTATACTTCTTTCTGCGATAGAATCTAAAGGCATTGATGTCATGAAGGCTTATCCAAGTGTATTTGTCGGCGGTTAGTCATATCAGGGAATAAAAATCTCCATGGATGAGATAATGCGATAAATTAAAATAATATGAGAGCTTTTCTGACAATACAGTCTTTGGAGGGGATTCTCGTGAGGATTAGCGTGATAATATTACTCTTCGATGATTGGGTTCACGCTTTTCTGTTAATTAAGCATTGGTGGGGTAGGGAAGGAAAGTGCAGCAGTGATAATAAATCTCACTGCTGCAATGGAATCACGACGGGTTATACGCCCAGCTTTTTGTGGTACTCTGCACGGGTTTTTTTCAGCTCATCAGTAGCCGCTTTTGCTTCCTGAAGTTTGCCTGCATCAACCAGTGCAATGGCGGCATCAATCTGCTTGAGCAGTTTGTCCAGACCTTCATTGAAGACTTTGCTGTTTGGGCTATTGTTGAATTCTGGGTCTGCTTTAGCCTTGGTTGCATGTGCTTTCATGTTCAGCAGATCGGCTTTCAGTGTAGCGGCATCCTTGGTACTTGAGGCCTCTTTGTAGCTCTTTGCCATCGCACCCATTTCATCTTTGACAGCAGCCTGACTGGCGAACGGCAGTGTGACTGCAGATGCCGCGATTGCCAGACTGATAGCCATAATAGTTTTTTTCATTGCTCACTCCTGTTAGTTAGCCTGATGGCGGGGTTTATACCCTTTATTAGTTTTCGGCAGTATTGACGACCACCTATGTATGGTCAAATGGATTTTACATCGCAGCGTCATGATAATGATGAAAGGTAAAAGTCAGGGGACGACATCCCGACTAATGCATTGCATACCATGAAGATTTTTCGCCGGAACACCACCGCTAGTAGGTTTTTTACTGATTATTCCTGTTTTGGGTGGTGTAACGGCATAGCCATTTCCCGCTAACCATACGGTGATAAAACAGAACGCCACGGACAATCCAGTCAAAAAACATGCCCATCCAGACGCCGACCACGCCAAAACCCAACATGATGCCCAGAATATAACCCGTGATCACCCGGCATCCCCACATACCTGCCAGTGCTACCCACATGGTGTAACTGGCATCTTTGGCTCCTTTTAATCCGGCTGGCAGTACCCAGGATGCCGCCCATACTGGCATGAATAGCGCGTTCAGCCAGAGCAGGTGTTTAACAACCTGAATCACATCGGGTTCATTGGTATACATTGCAGCCAACAATCCGGCGGTGGGTACTGACAGCAGCGCTAACGCACACAGGCCAATGTTCGAAAGCCAAAAGATATATTTCAGCTGCCGCTCCGGTTGCATGCGTTGCCCTTTGCCCAGTCTGGAACCGACAACAATGGTCGATGTCGAGCCCAGGGCATTACCCGGCAGGTTGATCAGTGCAACAATCGAAAAAGCGATAAAGTTGCCGGCGATAACCTCTGTTCCCATGCCTGCGACAAAACGCTGGGTGATCAATTTACCGACATTAAACATCACCGACTCAATGCTGGCCGGGATGCCAATGCTGAGTACTTCGTAGAGGATGGCTGTGGTAAACGGAGCGAAATAGCTCTGAAAGGGGATACGCAGTGCGCCATTGAAACCTTTTGTCAGTGCGATCACCACACAAAATGCCCCCAGGTAACGGGAGAGTGTGATCCCTAATCCCGCCCCGATAAATCCTAGCCCTTGCCATGACGCGACACCGTAGATCAACACGCCGCTAAACAGAATATTCAGGATATTCATCCAGATATTGATAACCATAGGTAAGCGGGTATTGCCAGCGCCCCGTAATGCCCCACACCCTACCAGCGTGATCGCTAGTGCAGGGTAACCCCAGACGGTAAGGCGCAGGAATATCAGCGCCAATGATTTGACAGAGGGCTCGGCACTACCGGCAATCAGATCGATGATGGATTGTCCCGCGATTTCAACCAGCACTACCAGTAGCAAGGAAACTAGTACCAGTAATGAGATTGATTGGCGAGCGGCTTGTCGCGCCTGCTTACGGTTACGCTGGCCGAGACTAAACGCGACGACAACCGCTGTCCCAAGCGCGACAGCGGTGAAAAAGGCAATGATCAACATGTTGAAGCTATCCGCCAGTCCCACGGCTGCCATGGCTTCTTTACCAAGCCAGCTCACCAGAAAGGTACTGAAGATCCCCATCAATACCACACACAATCCTTCGATGAAAATGGGGACGGCCAACGGTGTGATTTCGCGCCAGAGTAGGACTCGGTTAGAGTGACGTTTTTTGTACCAGGCGGTATTTTTTAGTGTGTTTATTAACAGCTGTTTGGCTGCGTTTAAGGTCATATAGCCTATCTTTTTGTCTTACAGGTGGACACGTGGTGGATGCCTCAAGCCCCTTCATCCAGTGGATTGTGGCTGAATTACATGTTCGGATAACAATTCACTGATGCGATTATAAAAGCATGCTGCACAGGGTGGGGATGCTAATATCAGAAAAATAATAATTTAGATGAAATGGTGTTTTAAGTGGCTATGGCGATATATTCAACTGTCTACGGCAATAACCTCGTGGTGATGTACCAAAACACATAGTAGTAAATAAAAGTGGGAATGTGTCTTATTCGTTCAATACGACCATTGTACTTATGATGATCAATGGCGTGGTTGGCTGGTACAACGACTGGGATATGGAATAACAGAAGGAAAAAAGATGTTCAGTCACATTATTCTTGGCGCCCGAGATATCGACATGATGATTCGGTTTTATTCGGTGATCCTGACCGAATTAGGTTTCGTTCCGGTTCAGGAGGAGCCGGGAGGTCCAGCCGGACAAGGATGGCATATCCCTGGACGACGCTGGCCCCAGTTTTATGTCCAGATTCCGGTCAATGGCTTGCCCGCGACCTGGGGAAATGGAACGCAAGTGAGCTTTGCAGTCAGTTCGCCACAGGTCGTGTGCCACGTGTGGGAAACGGCATTATCGCTGGGCGCTTATGATGAGGGTGCGCCGGGTCTTCGCCCATACTATGCGGCTGATTATTATGGGGCTTATTGTCGTGATCCTGAGGGGAACAAGTTGTGTTTTGTTTATACGCCTGAGTTTGACAATACTATCGGCGGATTGGTATGAGCGGCTGTATAGTCGCAGCCTCAAGATGAATGACGGATAAGGTGAACGTGTGAACGTGAATGATGTGGTAACCGTAAAAACGGATGGTGAAACCCGCAGAAAAGGGAGGATTATGGCGGTAGAGCCTTTCCAGGAGGGGACGATGTATCTAATCGCCCTGGAAGATTATCCCGAAGGGATTTGGTTTTTCAATGAACGGGATAATCCGGAAGGGATCTTTGTCGAACCACATCAGTAAGCCGATAAATAAACAGGCCGATACTGTTATCTGTATCGGCCGAAGGAACTCAGAAGGTTTCCCAATTATCGCTGCCGGATTTGGCTCCGGAAGATGCACCTAACGCCGCCGTCGCTGTAGTCGATGTTGCCAGTAAAGGCTTCGATGTGAATGTCGCACGGGTGGGGGCTGTGTTATTGATAGCGTTGGCAAGTTTGAACGCCGATACGGCACGAGTCAGTATCATAGCCTGCTCTTCGAGTGAGGCAGCGGCAGCAGAGGCTTGTTGCACCAACGCCGCATTCTGCTGTGTCACGCTATCCATCTCTGAAATTGCCTGGCCGACTTGGGTGATGCCGCGACTTTGCTCATCCGATGCAGAAGCGATTTCATTCATAATGTCAGTTACATTGGTGACGGCCTGAACAATTTCGTGCATAGTCTGGCCTGCTTTATCCACCAGCTCTGAGCCGCTGTGAACCAGTGAAACGGATTCAGAGATCAATCCTTCAATCTCTTTGGCCGCCTGGGCACTGCGCTGAGCCAGACTACGCACTTCACCTGCCACTACCGCAAAGCCTCGGCCTTGCTCACCAGCACGTGCTGCTTCTACTGCGGCGTTCAGCGCCAGAATGTTCGTCTGGAAAGCAATACTGTTGATCACATTCGTGATTTCAGAAATTTTCCGTGAACTGCCGGAAATACTGTTCATGGTATTAACGACATTTTCGACAATCTCACCCCCTTGCTTCGCCTTGCCAGAAGCATTAGAGGCCAGTTGACTGGCATGGTGTGCGTTATCGGAGTTCTGTTTAACGGTGGCTGTCAACTGTTCCATGCTGGCGGCAGTTTGCTCGATTGCTGCTGCTTGCTGCTCAGTACGTGAAGACAAATCGGTGTTGCCGGCGGTTATCTCAGTGGTTCCCTGATAAATGGAATCTGCGCTGTCACGGACGGTGGAAACGGTATGCACCAGCGATGCCTGCATTTGCTGGATATTGTGACCCAGTATGCCGATTTCGTTTTTACCATAGACTTCGTCCGGTTGGGTCAGGTCACCTTGAGCAATACGTTGAATACGCTGCACCAGGCGATTCATTGGCTTAATTAACGTACCACGCAAGAAGAAGAAGGTTAGCATGGTCATGACAATCGCGATGGCAAAGCTGACAGCCATCAGGGTG
This sequence comes from Dickeya ananatis, assembly GCF_019464615.1. NCBI lineage: Bacteria > Pseudomonadati > Pseudomonadota > Gammaproteobacteria > Enterobacterales > Pectobacteriaceae > Dickeya > Dickeya ananatis. The sequence continues at coordinate 1,223,638 of NZ_CP040816.1, forward strand.
TAGCCCATTTTAGCCTCGTACTGTGCATTACTATTGAGTGCTTTGGCACGTTCAGTACGAAAGGCAATGGCTTTCAGTAATGGTTTGTTATAGGCGTCATCGAGAAGGCGAACCTCTTCTGATTCGTGTGTCAGGATTTCTTCGAAATAGCCGTCTTTAGCCGCCTTGAGCATCGGCATGATGCCTTTCTCAAGGTAGTCGTTATAGGCTTTATTCAGTTCGGGGTCGATTGCCAGATCCGTATCGGTTTTGACGCTTCGGTTTTGATAAGCTTTGAATGCCTCTTTCGAGGCGGCAATGCGCTGTTCTGCCTGTTTCAGGTTGTTGTTGAATACATCAGTGTCCCCAACGCGCACCGCAGCGCCAGCCTGAATAATCAACAGACGGGCGGTTCTGAGATGGTTAGAGCTGTTTGACAGTCCAAGACGGACGTCAATTTCCTGAGTGACATAATCCAGACTTTGATTAGCACGCACCAGAAAATAACTGGACGTACCGATAGCCAGGGCAAACAACAGCATAATGCCGCCCAGAATGATGACAAATAACGGCACCAGTCCAAGATTACCCAATATGCCGGTTTTACCCTGTTGTTCAGACTTTGACATCATTTTCATATCCATTCGCTCATTTTCAGGAAAAATATATGTACATCAACCGTACTACTTGCAGGTGTAGTTTGGGTGCTTTTGTTTCTGGAAACAGCTGTGTGGCGATCCGTTTTCAAAATACCAACATAATCTAACATCGTCATATAATGTGAAACATTCATGAATTTCAATGCGATGTCGATCACGAATCTGCTGGCGGAAGGATATCAGGTTCTGTCTCTTTTTTATTCAGCCAATCGGTAGCTATTCAACATAACGGATACCTAAAAATAGGAAAATAGCCCTCTCAAAAACACAAGCGTGCATGGCCTACCAGTTTAGCAGGAACCTGGCTAATCGCTCTGATGTAAAACCCGGTGGATTTAGCCCGATCTCTCTTCTGGTGTTCTTGCCGAGAAGGCAGAGAAAGACAGGTAAATGATGGGGGGGAACAAAACTTCACCTCTTTCGAGGTATGCTGACAGCAGACGGTGATTTCTGGCAGTCCATAGCGTCATCACGTATTCGGTCCTTCATCTGGGGAAGCCCTAAGCCATCTCGCGTTTTTAACACAAGGGTAATAATGTGCCTGCGTCGATAGCGGAATGCCCCCAGACGTGACGGTATTAGCGCTTTCTTCTATTAAGTTCAGCAATGGCTTTTTAGCAATGTGCGTCTGTACTTTTCCGCTGTGCGTGATGGTAACGAGGGCGTTCTCTCGGTCAGGTACTGAGGGCGTCAGGAATGGGTGTACATGTGTATGGCCAGTCTCCATGGTGTGCTGACGACACAGATGCACCGGAACATATAGGAAACTTACAAAATAATAACCTAGGTTATAAAATTAGAAATGTTAATGTAAATCAAGGTGGTCGCAGGAGTAGGACAAAAATTGTCAGTCATCGGATTTGCTTTTTATATCTAAAATATCAATTGGTTATGAAAATTTATCAAAAGAGTAGGGGAGCATGGGGAGTTTTTTTCTTCTGTTATGCGTATATTGTGTTCAGGAAAATTTCACAGCGGAGCAAAAATCAGTGAAATATTATGTTTTGCCTCTTTCATTTTTGTGATCAAGGTCACATAATTATCAAAATGCCGACAGGCTTGCGTTGTATGAATCAGCCTGAAGGCGGTACAGTGGCGTAGCATTAGGATTAATCCTACGTTCTATGTTGGACGCAATACAGGGAAAGGATGAGCCTGACGTTATGAAGAGATGGGATCTCAAACTTATCAACATTGATGCTGTATTTTTCGTCATATTAGAAGATTATAAAGTAATAGAATTGTCTGGCACCGATAGTTTTCATGCCACCTATGGAGAGTGATTGTTTAGCGGGTGAGCAGTCTATCACCTAACTTATGTTTGAAACATAGTCTGTCGGGATGGGAATATGGGTACCTCTGAATTGCTAAAGCACATTTATGACATCAATTTGTCTTATTTGTTACTGGCTCAGCGATTAATAAACGACGAAAAAGCATCAGCGATGTTCCGGTTGGGTATCAATGAAGAAATGGCTGATGCATTGATGCAATTGACCTTACCGCAAATGGTCAAGCTAGCTGAAACCAACCAGCTGATATGCCACTTCCGTTTCAGTGATCACAATACGATTAAGTTATTAACACAAGAATCCCGGGTCGATGATCTGCAACAGATTCATACCGGCATTTTGTTGTCGAGTCATTTATTACAAGAGCTATCTTCAAAAGAAGAGAGCTTGCCTAAGAAAAGGGCATAATGATGGCTGAGAAAAGTATTGTTCAGGAAGCTAAGGACATACAGCTGGCGATGGAGCTCATTTCACTGGGCGCACGCCTCCAGATGCTAGAAAGCGAGACTCAATTAAGCCGTGGCCGCTTGATTAAGCTCTATAAAGAATTGAGAGGCAGCCCTCCACCTAAAGGGATGCTGCCGTTTTCTACCGACTGGTTCATGACATGGGAACAGAACATCCACTCCTCCATGTTTTATAACGCCTACCTGTTTTTGCTCAAGAATGGTCAATGCAGCGGTGTTGAAGCGGTTATCAAGGCTTATCGCCTTTATCTCGAACAATGTGCCCCTCAAAGTGATGTGCCTTTGCTGGCGTTGACCCGTGCCTGGACACTGGTACGCTTTGTCGATAGTGGCATGTTGCAGTTGTCCTCATGCAATTGCTGCAAGGGTATGTTTATCACCCATGCGCACCAGCCAAAAAACAGTTTTGTCTGCAGTTTATGCCAGCCACCTTCCAGAGCAGTAAAAAGACGTAAACTTTCGCCGAGTGTTGCCGATATGATACCTCAACTGCTGGACGAACAGGTTAAGCATGCAGTCTGAGCCTGATGGCGATTTTGTGGTTCTGTCATCGCGCGTTCATTGCTCGATGGCAGTATCCCCTCCAAATAAGTCGTTGGTAAGACTGCATTTATAACTCTCTCAGCTACCCTTTTACTATCTATAAGGAATTCTTGTGCTGGTTATATTGGGTTATCTTGTCACTATAGGCTCCATACTTGGCGGTTATCTTATCGTTGGTGGCGAGCTGGGGGCGTTGTATCAGCCTTCAGAACTACTGATTATCGGTGGCGCGGCAGTAGGGGCCTTTATTGTCGGTAACAATGCCAAAGCGATCAAAGCGACGATGAAGGCTTTTCCGGTGCTATTTCAGGGCTCCAAATATACCAAAGCTGTGTATATGGACCTGATGGCAGTTTTATTCCGGTTGATGGCCAAGTCTCGCCAGCAGGGTATGCTTTCTCTGGAATTTGACATCGATAACCCGAAAGAGAGTGAGATATTTTCCAATTATCCACGCATTCTTGCTGATAACTACATTGTCGAATTTGTTACGGATTATCTGCGTTTGATGGTTAGTGGCAACATGAATGCGTTTGAAATTGAAACGCTGATGGATGAAGAGATCGAAACCGTCGAGCATGAAGTTGAAGTACCGGCCACCAGTTTGAACCTGATGGGGGATGGTTTGCCTGCGTTTGGTATCGTTGCTGCAGTTATGGGGGTAGTGCACTCTCTGGCATTTGTTGATCGTCCTGCGGCAGAACTGGGTATGATGATTGCTCATGCGATGGTGGGGACGTTCTTGGGTATTTTGTTGGCTTACGGCTTCGTATCGCCTCTGGCATCACTGTTGCGTCAGAAGAACTCAGAGAAGCTCAAGGTGCTACAGTGCATCAAGGTGACCCTGTTATCCAGCCTGAATGGCTATGCGCCACAGATTGCCGTTGAGTTTGGACGTAAAACGCTTTATTCAACCGTGCGTCCTTCATTTACTGAAATGGAAGAGCATATTCGTAATGTGAAGGCTCCGGCACAGCAGGCATCGGAAAATGACGCATGAAACATCAGCATCCCATTATCCGCAAAAAACGTAAATCGGGACATGCCGCCCACCATGGTGGTTCATGGAAGATTGCTTATGCTGACTTCATGACCGCTATGATGGCGCTTTTTTTGGTCATGTGGTTGATTGCTATTTCTTCGCCTTCCCAGTTGGCTCAGATTGCTGAGTATTTTCGTACACCATTAAAAATTGCCATTACATCTGGTCCTAAGATTAGTGATGCTTCCAATCCTATCCCTGGTGGCGGTTCTGATCCGACACAGCAGGAAGGGGATGTGAAGCGACAGATTGATACGATGGATGGGCGTCTTGAAGAAATTAAGCTGAATAAATTGCGCGAACGGCTCGATCAGTTGATTGAAGCGGATCCGCGTCTCAGAGCATTAAGGCCGCATCTGTTGATTGAAATGGTTGATGAAGGTTTGCGCATCCAGATTATCGATAGTAACAATCGCCCCATGTTTAAGACGGGTAGTGCGCAGGTTGAGCCTTACATGAGTGATATTTTGCGAGCCATCGCGCCGATTTTGAATGATATTCCCAATAAGATCAGTTTATCGGGCCATACTGATGATGCGCAGTATGCGATGGGGGAGCGTGGTTATAGTAACTGGGAGCTTTCAGCTGATCGTGCCAACGCTTCCCGGCGTGAGTTAATTGCGGGCGGACTTGCCGATGGCAAAGTGTTGCGCGTTGTGGGTATGGCTGACACGATGAATTTGAAGCAGGCGAAAGGCGGCAGTGATGCCATCAACCGGCGTATCAGCCTGGTTGTCCTGAATAAGCAGGCTCAGGAGAATATCGAACGTGAAAATGCTGAAAGCAGTGCAGTAAACATTGATAAAATAGAAAATTTACAAAACATGGGGATGGATAAAGCCAAGCCAGTTACCGCGCCTGCCGATAACGGTAACAGTACGGCTGCACCACAACCCGAAACCAATGGGACGCCTGTATCTGGCTCAACTGTGGCTCCTGTTCAGGCACCCGCAACAGCGGCGCCTGCGTCGGGAGCGAATGGCTCATCGGCAACAAGCCGTCGGCAGCCTACGACAGCTTTACCAGCAGCACCTGATAGTCAGGCGACACCTTCTTCAACAAGCCGCGATTCACAGCAGAGGTGACCCACGTGAGCATGGACATGAGTGCTTTTTATCAAACATTTTTTGATGAAGCAGATGAATTGTTGGCGGACATGGAGCAGCATCTATTGCAACTTGATCCGTTAGCGCCCGATACGGAACAGATGAATGCCATATTTCGTGCTGCTCACTCGATTAAAGGGGGCGCGGGAACGTTTGGTTTCACTGTATTACAGGAAACTACACATATACTAGAAAACCTGTTGGATGGTGCCAGGCGCGGTGAAATGCGGCTGAGCACTGACATTATCAACCTGTTTTTGGAAACCAAAGATATCATGCAGGATCAGTTGGATGCTTACAAAACCGCGCAAGAGCCCAACGCCGAAAGCTTTGAGTATATCTGTCAGGCTCTGCGTCAGCTTGCTCTGGAGTCCAAAGAAAATGGTACTGCCGGAGCGGCCGCCCCTGTCAAAGCAGCAGAGGCTGAACAATCGGTTTCCGCACCCTCAGCGCCGGCGTCTGCCGGCAGCCACTCGGGATTGCGTATAGCCCTTACCAACCTGAAAGAATCGGATATTCCTCAGTTAATTGAAGAACTGGGTAATCTCGGAACAGTGAAGGACTCTGTACAGACCAGTAACAGTGTTGAACTGACGCTCGATACATCAGCCAGCGAAGATGACATCAGCGCTGTGTTGTGTTTTGTGCTGGAGCCAGATCAGATCAGCTTCAAGTCTGCTGCCGGTGGGGCACCAGCCCAAGCCGAGCCAGCGCCTGTCGCTGCAGCTGAGCCTGTCGAGCCTGCCCCTGCGGTTGCGCCCGCTCAGCCTGCTGCACCGGCCGCGGCTGCTCCTGTGGCCAAGCCTGCTGGCGGTAATAATGACGCCGCTAAAGGCAGACAGAAAACAGGTGATACCAGTATCCGTGTAGCGGTAGAAAAAGTTGACCAGCTCATCAACCTGGTCGGCGAATTGGTTATTACTCAGTCTATGCTGGCACAGCGTTCCAGTGCTCTTGATCCTGTCGCGCATGGCGATTTGCTCAATAGCATGGGGCAACTTGAAAGAAATGCTCGTGACCTGCAGGAATCGGTGATGTCCATCCGTATGATGCCGATGGAATATGTATTCAGCCGCTTCCCACGTCTGGTTCGCGATCTAGCGGCTAAATTGGGTAAAGAAGTTGAACTGACTCTGCAAGGGAGTTCAACAGAACTGGATAAAAGCCTGATTGAACGCATCATTGACCCATTGACGCACCTTGTGCGTAACAGTCTTGATCACGGTATCGAATCACCTGAGAAGCGCATTGAATCAGGCAAACCTGCGGTAGGGAACCTGATACTATCCGCGGAACATCAGGGTGGCAATATTTGCATTGAAGTGATTGACGACGGTGCCGGTTTGAATCGTGAACGTATTCTGGCTAAGGCGTTGTCCCAGGGGATGGCTGTCAGTGAAAGCATGACGGATGAAGACGTCGGTATGCTGATCTTTGCTCCAGGCTTTTCTACCGCAGAGAAAGTGACCGATGTGTCAGGCCGTGGCGTTGGTATGGATGTGGTGAAACGGAATATTCAGGAAATGGGTGGGCATGTTGAAATCCATTTCGTGAAAGGTAAAGGAACGACGATCCGCATTCTGCTGCCGCTGACACTGGCCATACTTGATGGGATGTCTGTCAAGGTTAATGATGAAGTCTTTATTCTGCCGCTTAACGCCGTGATGGAATCTTTGCAGCCTCAGTCTGAGGATTTGTATCCTCTGGCGGGGGGAGAGCGGGTGTTGCAGGTTCGTGGCGAATATCTGCCACTGGTTGAGCTGTATCAGGTATTCGATGTCGCCGGAGCAAAAACGGATGCCACTCAGGGTATCGTTGTTATTCTGCAGAGTGCTGGCCGTCGTTATGCCTTGCTGGTTGACCAGTTGATTGGTCAGCATCAGGTTGTTGTGAAAAACCTGGAAAGCAACTACCGCAAGGTGCCAGGCGTTTCAGCCGCAACTATTTTGGGTGATGGTAGCGTAGCGCTGATTGTGGATGTTTCTGCGTTGCAGGCGCTTTATCGGGAAAAGCGTGTGGTTGAAACCGCAGCTTAACAGCAAATTACAGCTATAGATTAAAGGTGAGAAACATGACTGGACTTGCAAATGTCACAAAATTAGCAGGCGAGACAGTAGGTCAGGAATTTTTGATTTTCACGCTGGGTGATGAAGAATACGGCGTGGATATTTTGAAGGTTCAAGAAATTCGCGGTTACGATCAAGTTACCCGTATTGCCAATACCCCTGAGTTTATTAAAGGTGTAACCAACCTGCGTGGCGTTATCGTGCCGATTGTCGATTTGCGTATCAAATTTATGCAGCAGGAAGTCGACTATGATGACAATACCGTTGTTATCGTATTAAACCTGGGACAGCGTGTTGTAGGCATCGTGGTCGATGGCGTTTCTGATGTTCTGTCCCTGACAGCTGAACAAATTCGCCCGGCACCGGAGTTTGCTGTCACGCTGTCAACGGAATACCTCACCGGACTGGGTTCGTTGGGGGAACGTATGCTGATTCTGGTAGATATTGAAAGGCTACTCAGCAGCGAAGAAATGGCGCTGGTTGATAGCGTCATGAAGGTTTGATAAAAAAGCCATACTGGGCCACTTCGGTGGCCCATATCATTTATTACCCCCAATCTCTGGAAGTTAAAAGGCTGTAGAGATACCAAAGCATCAGGGATCGTTGCAATTAAGGTTTTAATATGCTGAATCGTATAAAAGTTGTTACTGGGCTTGTTATTATTCTTGGGTTATTTATTGCCCTACAAATCATTTCCGGCGGACTATTTTTCAATGCATTGAAGTCGGACAGAGATATCTTCACGACGACAAGAATTATTAACCAGCAGAAATCAGAGCTGGAATCCACCTGGTCTTACTTATTGCAAACGCGTAACACGCTGAACCGTGCAGGAACGCGTTATGCGATGGACATATCTGGCGGGGTTTCCGGCGGCGTGTCAGCAAAAGATCTGATTGAACTGGCGAAAAAGCAACTGGTTATTGCCAATACCCATTTTGCTAACTATGAGAAAATACCATATACAAATCAACAAGATCCTGCCATTGCTCAGGCGGTAAAAGATAATTATACCGCACTGAACAATGCATTAAGTGAGTTGATTGTTTTTATCTCTACCGGAAAACTGAAGGAGTTTTTTGATCAACCAACCCAAGGTTTTCAGGACCGGTTCGAGAAGGCTTATTATTCTTACAAAGACTCCTACGATAAAGTTTATGCCAATGCAGTAGAAGAGAATAATGTATCTTATTCGACGGCGTTATGGCTGTTGGTTTCTGTTGCGATATTCGTTGTGGTTATGGCCTTGATCGTCTGGTTGGGTATTAATCGTTCGCTGGTTCAGCCACTGCATAACCTTATTGAGCATATTCGTCACATGGCGAAAGGTGATCTGACGACCCGGATTGATTTTCATGGCACGAATGAGATGGGCATCCTGGCTGATAGCCTGCGACATATGCAAACCGAGTTTTTTACGACGGTGAGTGCGGTTCGGCAAAGTGCAGAAGCCATTTACACCGGTGCGTCGGAAATCAGTGCGGGTAACACTGACCTGTCGTCAAGAACGGAACAGCAAGCTGCTGCACTTGAAGAAACCGCTGCCAGCATGGAACAACTCACTTCTACCGTGAAGCAGAATGCTGAAAACGCGCGTCAGGCGAGCCAACTGGCTTTGAGCGCGTCTGAGACTGCGCAAAAAGGTGGGAAAGTGGTCGATAATGTGGTGAAAACCATGCATAACATTGCGGGAAGCTCGCAGAAGATTGCTGATATCACCAGTGTGATCGACGGTATTGCGTTCCAGACTAATATTCTGGCGCTAAATGCTGCTGTTGAAGCCGCGAGAGCAGGGGAGCAGGGACGGGGCTTTGCCGTTGTTGCTGGCGAGGTCCGTAGTCTGGCCCAGCGCAGTGCGCAGGCGGCGAAAGAGATTAAGTCTCTGATTGAAGACTCGGTAAACCGGGTTGAGGAAGGCTCCGTACTGGTTGAAAGCGCCGGTGAAACGATGGGAGAGATAGTGGGTGCGGTTACTCGTGTGACTGACATCATGGGCGAAATCGCATCGGCTTCTGAAGAACAAAGCCGTGGTATCGATCAAGTCGGTCAGGCGGTGACAGAAATGGATCGGGTTACCCAGCAAAACTCTGCGTTGGTTGAGGAGTCTGCTTCTGCAGCCCACTCACTCGAAGAGCAGGTTCGGGTATTGAATCAGGCGGTAGCGGTGTTCCGTTTATCAGGAAACAACGGTATGACGACCCAGCCCGCTGCGGTTGCTGCTTCAGCGCGCGTTGCCAGACCTGCTTTGCTGGCAACCTCAGTAACGACGGAGACAGAGAAAAAGGCCAGAACCAGTAAAACCACCGATAACTGGGAAACCTTTTAATCGTTTTTAATGACTGAATCGGGTGGGTCAGGATATGACCTACCCGATTGATACTTAAATAGTAATGGAAGTTTATCCTGAGCAACGGTGTTGAGTATAAATTTTCGGTTGGCTAATTTTTCAGCTTTTAGTTCTATTTCTGATGAAAGTCGCATCACAGAACAGAAAAAATAGCTGATAAGATCTATATTGATGCTGTTTACTTAAGATTTTTTTAAGGGATTTCGTGCACTAATAGTCCCGAGGCTGTACAGAGGAACAGACGGTTTTGAGACAAATGTTGCAGTTTTAATTTTTGTTGCCGTTATGACGCCTCTTTAGTTAAAGAAAGGTTTAATACAGCCGATTTATATAACTAATGCCAATTGTATAGGCGTATTTTAGCGAGCCTCAAAGGGCGCCTCTCAGTCAGCAGCGTTGGCTGGTAACGATGGTGCTACTCAGGGAGTGTGGCGACGATGAAGATTGAATTGTTTTACTGTGAACAATCTTCATGATGAACAATGTCAAAAGCATCAATTTAAACCATTGTGTGATTACCGCTATTAATTCGTCGGAAAAAGACGGATAAAAGCAAGTTTCCCAGTGGTATGTTGATAGATAGCGTTCATCGCGTGGCGAAGCTTGAGATAAGGCATTAGACCTGTAATAGTCATAATGGGAAGTCTGATTGAAAAACAATAAAATCATCTATCCATTTTCGGGCGGTCAGATATGAATAATACACCATCGCCAAATCGTTCAGGTTCTACATCTATTTTGAGTCAGATGGTTGAACGGTTGCCGCTGTCTGATGTTCACTTCCGGAGAATCAGTCAGCTCATTTATCAACGTGCTGGTATTGTGCTGGCCGACCATAAACGTGAAATGGTCTATAACCGCCTGGTTAGACGATTGCGTTTGTTGGGAATCAATGATTTTGGTCAGTACCTTGCGCTGTTGGAGTCAGACCCTAACAGTGCCGAGTGGCAGGCATTCATCAATGCGTTAACAACGAATTTGACGGCATTTTTTCGCGAGGCTCACCATTTTCCTATCCTTGCTGAGCATGCCCGCAAACGACAGGGTGGGTACAGTATCTGGTGTACTGCAGCTTCCACCGGTGAAGAACCGTATTCTCTGGCTATGACGCTGGCGGAGGTGTATGGCGATCGTGCCAGTAACTGTCAGATAACGGCCAGTGATATTGATACACAAGTTTTAGAGAAAGCCTCTGCGGGTATTTATCGGCAGGAAGATCTTCGATCACTTTCTCCACAGCAGATGCAGCGCTTCTTTTTGCGTGGAACCGGGCCGCACAGTGGTCTGGTTCGGGTTCGTCCGGATCTGGCGAACATGATTCATTTTCAGCAAGTGAATTTATTGGCACCAGAATGGTCTGTACCTGCGCCGTTTGATGCGATCTTTTGTCGTAATGTGATGATTTATTTCGATAAAGAGACTCAGGAACGCATTTTGCGTCGTTTTGTTCCGCTACTTAAACCAGGCGGATTATTGTTTGCCGGACACTCAGAGAACTTCAGTCAGATCAGTCGGGAATTCTACCTGCGCGGGCAGACTGTTTATGGGCTGGCTAAGGAAAGATAATGAGCAAAATAAAAGTATTATGTGTTGATGATTCTGCCCTGATGCGACAGATCATGACCGAAATCATTAACAGTCATCCCGATATGGAAGTGGTTGCTACTGCACCTGACCCATTGGTGGCACGCGATCTGATCAAGAAATTCAACCCGCAGGTGTTGACGCTTGATGTGGAAATGCCACGTATGGATGGCCTTGATTTTCTTGAGAAGTTAATGCGCCTTCGCCCAATGCCTGTGGTGATGGTGTCTTCGTTGACAGGGAAAGGTTCTGAAATTACTTTGCGGGCGCTTGAACTTGGGGCTATTGACTTTGTTACCAAGCCTCAATTGGGTATTCGCGAGGGGATGCTGGCATACAGTGAGCTGATCGCGGAAAAAATTCGCATGGCTGCCAAAGCACGCCTGCCGCAGCGCAGTACGGGGGTTGCACCTTCGGTTCTGCTCCCCAGCATGCCGCTGCTCAGTAGTGAAAAATTGATCGCAATTGGTGCGTCAACAGGTGGTACTGAGGCAATCCGACATGTTTTACAGCCGCTGCCGCCAACCAGCCCGGCATTACTGATTACTCAGCATATGCCGCCAGGATTTACCAAGTCTTTTGCTGAACGACTGAACAAGCTGTGTCAGATTACAGTGAAAGAAGCTGAAGATGGTGAACGTGTCCTGCCAGGGCATGCTTATATCGCACCTGGCGCTCGTCATCTTGAGCTGGCGCGTAGTGGCGCGAACTATCAGGTAAAACTGCATGATGGTCCGCCGGTCAATCGTCATCGTCCTTCTGTTGACGTACTGTTCCACTCTGTTGCACAGTACGCCGGACGAAATGCAGTAGGAGTAATCCTAACCGGCATGGGGAATGATGGTGCCGCAGGAATGCTGGAGCTTCATAAGGCGGGGGCGTATACGATCGCGCAGAATGAAGCCAGTTGTGTAGTATTCGGTATGCCTCGAGAGGCTATTGCACTCGGTGGTGTCGATGAGGTGGTGGATTTGCACCAGGTGAGTCAGCGGATGCTGGCACAAGTTTCTGCCGGACAGGCATTACGTATATAGCAGCTCCGGGGTGAGCAATAATATTAGGAGTAGGTATGGCTGATAAAGAACTCAGATTTTTAGTAGTGGATGATTTTTCGACAATGCGTCGTATTGTTCGAAATCTACTAAAAGAACTGGGCTTCAACAATGTGGAAGAAGCGGAGGATGGCGCTGATGCTCTGAACAAACTTCGTTCAGGCGGTTTCGATTTTGTCATTTCTGACTGGAACATGCCTAATATGGACGGACTGGAACTGTTACAGGCTATCCGTGCCGACGGCGCGCTTTCCAAGCTCCCAGTGTTGATGGTAACCGCTGAAGCAAAGAAAGAGAATATTATTGCTGCAGCACAGGCTGGTGCCAGCGGTTATGTTGTTAAACCGTTTACTGCCGCTACGCTTGAAGAAAAGCTGAGTAAGATTTTCGAAAAGCTTGGTATGTAAGGAGATGCCATGAATCCACATCCGATGCCCATTAACGATCATGCGTCTGCTACAGAGATTATTTCTCGTATCGGGCAATTGACACGCATGCTGCGTGACAGCCTGAAAGAGCTTGGTTTAGATCAGGCGATCACCGAAGCGGCCGAAGCGATTCCTGATGCTCGTGATCGTCTTGATTATGTTGTTCAGATGACTGCGCAGGCTGCAGAGCGTGCATTGAGTTGTGTTGAAGCAGCCCAGCCTCGTCAGAACCAACTGGAAGAAGAATCTAAAGCCCTGAAAACCCGTTGGGATCAGTGGTTTGAGAATCCGATTGAACTCTCTGAGGCACGCGAGTTGGTTACCGATACGCGTAGCTACCTTGAGTCTGTCCCAGATCATACTGCGTTTACCAATGCCCAGTTACTAGAAATCATGATGGCACAGGATTTCCAGGACTTAACCGGGCAAGTTATTAAACGCATGATGGATGTTGTTCAGGAAATTGAAAAACAACTGCTGATGGTATTGCTGGAAAACATTCCAGAGAAACCGTCTGATGCACGTCGTGCGAATGAAGGTCTGCTTAACGGGCCTCAGGTTGATAAAACCGCCGCAGGTATTGTTTCCAATCAGGATCAGGTCGATGACCTGTTGGATAGCCTGGGTTTTTGATTTCACCCCGACACCCATTTCATCCTTCGTATGAGTGGGCATCGTGGCGTAACGTATGTGGATTTTTACGATCGGGCTGGTCCCGATCGTAAATTCCTGTCCCCTTTTCTTATGCAATAAAATAAATAGCCACTTATTTTCTCCTTTGTTCTACCCATAAGAATTTGCCGGATTTTGTCATGCTAGCGTTGTATAACTTTATGTCAGCGAGCGTTAACAGGAGCGGCTCTAGTGGCAGATGATAGCGATCTGGAGAAAACAGAAGCTCCCACCCCCCAACGAACAGAAAAAGCCCGAGAAGAAGGTCAGATCCCCCGATCGAAGGAGCTGACGTCAGTATTCATGCTGATTGCCGGCCTCGCTATTTTATGGGGATATGGTTCCAGTATGGCTGGCAGACTGTCTGATATGATGGCTAAAGGGCTGATTTTTGACCACGGCTTCATTAATGACGAACGGTTGATAATCTCCCATGTCGGTACGTTGCTTGAGCAGGCGGTGATGGCGCTTGTACCTATCTTGTTTGGATTAGTATTGGTCGCCTTGGGTGCCCCCATATTGCTGGGTGGCCTGATTTTCAGTACTAAGGCGATAAGTTTCGATTTTGGTAAGATGAACCCGTTATCTGGGTTGAAGCGCATGTTTTCGACCCAGGTGTTGGCTGAGTTATTTAAAGCAATCCTTAAAGCCGTCATTGTCGGTTTTATTACTTTTTGGTTTCTCCGGCACAACTGGAATAGTATGTTGCACCTGGTGTCGGAACCCATGGGGATGGCGATAAAAGATGCGCTGAATATCGCGTTCTTGTGTTGTTTTTGGGTGATCCTCGGGCTGTTCCCTATGGTGGGCTTTGACGTGGCGTGGCAGATATGGAGCCACATTAAACGGCTACGCATGAGCAAGCAGGAAATTCGTGACGAGTACAAAGAGCACGAAGGGGATCCGCATATTAAAAACCGTATCCGCCAGCAGCAGCGGGCGATGGCACAACGCCGAATGATGTCGGATGTGCCGAAGGCAGACGTTATCGTCACCAACCCGACTCACTATGCTGTTGCGCTGAAATATGATGAAAAGAAAATGAGTGCACCTCGGGTGCTGGCCAAAGGTGCTGATCGGATAGCCCAACGCATCCGCGAACTTGGCACAGAAAACCGTATCCCGATACTTGAAGCGCCGCCGTTGGCTCGAGCCCTTTACCGCCATACTGAAATTGGGCAACAGATCCCGACCGGATTATATGCCGCTGTTGCTGAAGTGCTTTCGTGGGTCTATCAGCTCAAACGCTGGAAACGTGAAGGCGGATTGATTCCGCGTAAACCTAAAAACTTACCTGTGCCGGATGCACTGGATTTTGCTAAAGAGAAAACAACCGATGGCTAACCTGGCCTCTTTACTTCGCCTACCTGGCAATATGAAAGGTTCGCAATGGCAGATTCTGGCAGGACCTGTTCTGATATTGCTCATCCTGTCGATGATGGTTCTGCCGCTGCCACCGTTTGTTTTGGACCTGCTGTTTACGTTCAACATTGCACTGTCCATTATGGTGTTGCTGGTTGCGATGTTTACCCAGCGTACGCTCGATTTTGCGGCCTTCCCGACTATCTTGTTGTTTTCCACACTATTGCGTTTGTCACTTAACGTTGCGTCCACACGTATCATTCTAATGGAAGGGCATACTGGCGCTGGTGCGGCTGGGAGAGTGGTCGAGGCCTTTGGTCACTTCCTGGTAGGGGGTAATTTTGCCATCGGTATTGTGGTGTTTATTATCCTGGTCTTGATCAACTTCATGGTAATCACCAAGGGTGCTGGGCGTATCGCGGAAGTTGGCGCTCGCTTTACCTTGGATGGGATGCCCGGTAAACAAATGGCGATTGATGCCGATTTGAACGCCGGGTTGATTGGTGAGGATGAAGCCAAAAAACGTCGCTCCGAAGTCACCCAGGAAGCGGATTTCTATGGCTCCATGGACGGTGCGAGTAAGTTCGTGCGTGGTGATGCTATCGCCGGGCTGATGATCATGGCCATCAACATCATCGGTGGTTTACTGGTAGGGGTCGTTCAGCATGATATGGTGCTGGGGCAGGCTGTTGAAAACTATACGCTCCTGACCATCGGTGACGGTCTGGTTGCACAGATTCCGGCGCTGGTGATTTCAACCGCTGCCGGTGTGATTGTGACTCGGGTCAGTACCGATCAGGATGTTGGTCAACAGATGGTGACCCAACTGTTCAATAACCCGCGTGTCATGATCTTAAGTGCGGGGGTATTGGGACTGATTGGTCTGGTTCCTGGCATGCCTAACTTTGTCTTCCTGCTGTTTACCGCAACGCTGTTGGGGTTGGCCTGGTGGATGAAGAAAGGAAGCGAGAATAAAGCCGCATTTGCAGCGACGGAGGCGGCGGCTGCCACTCCTGCAACACCACAGGTGGTAGAGGCCAGTTGGTCTGACGTACAACTGGAAGACCCGCTTGGTATGGAAGTGGGATACCGTCTAATACCTATGGTGGATTTCCAGCAAAACGGTGAGTTACTTGGACGTATTCGCAGTATCCGCAAGAAGTTTGCCCAGGAAATGGGATTCCTTCCACCGGTAGTGCATATTCGGGATAACCTGGACTTGCAGCCGGCGAGCTATCGCATCCTGATGAAAGGTGTTGAGATCGGTAGCGGTGAGGCACATCCGGGGCGTTGGATGGCGATTAACCCTGGTAATGCGGTGGGCACGCTACCGGGAGATCTAACGAAAGATCCGGCTTTCGGTTTGCCTGCGGTCTGGATAGAAAGTGCATTGAAGGAGCAGGCACAAACCCAGGGATTTACCGTAGTTGAAGCCAGTACAGTGGTGGCGACTCACCTGAATCATTTACTTAGCTTGCATGCCAGTGAGTTGTTTGGCCGTCAGGAAGCGCAACAATTGATGGACCGCGTATCTCAAGAAATGCCAAAGCTAACCGAGGATTTTATCCCGGGTGTAGTGACGTTAACCACGTTACACAAAGTATTGCAGAATTTGTTAAGCGAGCAGGTATCGATTCGTGATATGCGCACGGTTATCGAAACGCTGGCTGAACATGCGGCAGTGCAAACGGATCCTAATGAGTTGACGACGGCTGTACGCATTGCACTTGGACGGGCTATCACTCAGCAGTGGTTCCCGGGTGATACAGAACTTCAGGTCATCGGTCTTGATGGTGCGCTGGAACGTTTGTTATTGCAAGCGCTTCAGGGAGGCGGTGGGCTGGAGCCCGGATTGAGTGACAGGTTACTGGATCAGGCTCGACAGGCATTGCAACGGCAGGAAGTATTGGGTGCGCCGCCAGTGTTGTTGGTCAACCACGCACTGCGCGGGCTATTGTCGCGATTCCTGCGCCGCAGTCTGCCGCAAATTGCCGTACTGTCGAACCTTGAGATTAGCGATACTCGTCAAATCAGAATGACATCAATGATTGGTGGCGAACTTTCCTGATGAAGAAAATCATGATGGCCGTGTTTTGGGGGATGACGACAGTAATATCATCGCCCGTTGTCTATGCTCAGCAAGGCGGCTGGAATGCCAGTCTGACAGGGCCATCATTTCAATACAAAGGGATGTTAGCATCTTCCCCTGCTTTTCTTCCGCCCTCTGGATTGGGCGTTACCACCACCCAATCCGTCACAGTGGTCTACTGGCGATATCAATTGAAATCGCCTGCACCGATAGATTTGGCTGTTAAGCTCTGTGCGGCTAATCGATGTATTAATCTGGATGGTGCCAGTGGGCAAACCTACGGATTGCAAGGCATACCGGCAAATAGTGAATTTAGAATGCTATTTTATGTACCCGGTTCCGGGCGTATGGCAACGTCCGTTGATGTGGCATCTACTGAGATATCAGTAAACTACAAGTAATCCATGAGTGATGAACGGCAGCAGCTCATCAGTGGACTCGGCAGTACGGTGTAGTGAGTAAGTAAGCAGAAAAAAAGACCGAACAGGATCAGATACTAATCCGACGACCAGAAATTGAATTGCTCCGAGACTGGCCATCTGGCCCGTACAGAGACTGCGCATGACGTGGCTTTAGTACCGCCAGTGCTTTTTCATTGTGATCAAGGTGGTAGCCAAGCAACAACCCATTATGCTGGTTTTTGTCACGCAGAGCTTCACTTAACGCGGTAATCTGTTGCCAGACTTGAGCCACAGCGGGATGGGAACTGTAGGGGGCTTTTACTCGCAATGCAGACTCGCCCTGAAGACGAATTTTATCCAAGTGTTGGATAGTGGCTAACAATGAGCTTTTTCTATCGGTGATCACTTGCAGAGCAGGGCCATCAACATGACCAGCACAGAGCAACGACTGCTCGTCAGACAACACGGCTTCAAGTTCACGCATGTTGAGCAGAAGTTGCTCCAGCAGCTTTACAAGTTTTTCCATTGAGTTACTCGCCTGAAATCAAGTCCTGAGCATTTTTGATTAATGCGTCAGCAATTTTACCGACGTTCATTTTTAATGAACCGTCACGAATAGCCTGTTTAAGCGTTTCGACACGCTGTACGTCGATATCCTGGGCAGACGGCTGCATCAGTTTGGACTGAGCGTCACTCAACTTAACTTGAGTACCCGTCACAGAACTTTGCTGCCCGGCTTCTTCTTTACGTTTTAATTTTGCTACGTCGCCAGTATCCCGAGGCTGAACCTGGCTTACCGGTTTGACTGACTGGGTCCGATCAATGCTCATGGTAGTGTGCTCATGTCATAAAAGGTATAAATGATGATAATCAGTGAGATAGATTTAACTGCCCACTCTGGTTGCTAACTTGACCAGCGTTATCATCAGCGACTATGTTCATCATATCGGCAGTATTGAGCATTACTTTAGCAAATTATTGTGAGATCAGAATAATCCCATCTCCGCTTGCGATACCAGAAACAACCTGCCCTGACGCTGTACGAGCTCTTGCCTGCTGTCCTGATGCCGCATTGTTCATTGCCTTCCCTTCGCTGCGCACACTAAAGCCATCGCCCTGCGCAAGAATCTGGACGTTTTGCCCGGCACGGATCACCCAGGGCTTCCTGATCATGACCTGAGTGATGGCCTGACCGGGGGCAATATCTCGCAACGCGACGGCCCCCTGAACGTCTTCTTGTGTAAACAAGGCATGAGGCGGCAGTTGGTCTATCCTGCCGCGGACCATCCGGATATCTCCTGATGCCAGCTCGGTACCCCGGCTAATTGGGGCGGCTGCCGCCACATAATTTCCGGTAACCTGTACTTCAACCTGAACAAAACGTCGGTCCTGATTGCAGCGCACTGACACGGAAAGGTTACCCCACATCCTTGCGTTTCCTGGCAATGAAATCTGTGGGTTGTCACAGGCGGGCCATTGCGCTTCGGGCGTTTTCACGACAACGTTCACGGTATTGGCTGAGCCTTTAAAATTATCCGAAAAGAAGCGGGATAACTGTGATGCAAGATCGGCAGCATTCACCAGTATCGGGGCAAACAGCAAACCCAAAATCGATAACTGTATGTATTTTCTGATATCCAGCATCCGTTTTATGCTCTCTCAAACCCAGTTAATTTCACGCTACCAGTGTAACGGTACTTGCTTACAGTTAAGGCAATAAATAGCGCTTCATTTTATGTCTATTCTTGCGATGATTTTTGCAGGATGAGAATTATCCTACGCAGACTAAAGTTTAAATTGCGGAGGGAGCATGCTCGATAAATTGGATGCGGCGCTACGGTTTCAGCAAGAAGCGTTGAATCTCCGTGCCCAACGTCAGGAGATTCTGGCGGCTAACATTGCTAACGCCGATACCCCTGGTTATCAGGCGCGTGACATTGATTTCGCCAGCGAACTGAACAAGGTCATGGAACAAGGGCGCACCAGCGGTCAATCCGTTTCGCTGAGCCTGACGTCTACACGCCACATTCCTGCGCAGGCTGTAGAACCACCTTCGCTCGATCTGCTCTACCGCGTGCCGACTCAACCTGCGCTTGATGGCAACACTGTTGATATGGATCGTGAGCGTACCAATTTCGCGGACAACAGTCTCAAGTATCAGAGTAGCCTGACCCTCATTAGTGGGCAGATTAAAGGGATGATGTCGGTACTGCAGTCCGGGTCATCATAACAGTATTGGTGACAGATATAAGGTGATGTCTCATGTCGTTACTTAATATTTTTGATATTTCCGGCTCGGCGCTTTCTGCCCAGTCTCAACGCCTTAATGTTAGCGCCAGTAACCTGGCTAACGCCGACAGCGTTACAGGGCCTGATGGTCAGCCTTATCGCGCCAAGCAGGTGGTTTTTGAGGTCGATGCTGCTCCGGGGCAGGCGACCGGTGGTGTGAAAGTTTCCAAGGTGGTTGAAGATCCTTCCCCGGAAAAACTGGTCTATCAGCCGGGTAATCCGCTGGCCGATGCCAAAGGCTATGTCCGCATGCCGAATGTGGATCCTGTCAATGAGATGGTGAATACCATTTCAGCATCCCGAAGCTATCAGGCGAACGTGGAAGTATTGAATACCACGAAATCGATGATGTTAAAGACTCTCACTATTGGTCAGTAATCTGGAGAAATCATGGCTACTACCTCTTCTGTCAGTGGTGCTCAAAGTACGACATCGACGACGTCGGCTATTAGCGGAAGCAGCAGTGCTGCTGACTTACAGAACAGCTTTCTGACTCTGCTGGTTGCTCAGTTGAAGAATCAGGATCCCACAAATCCGATGGATAACAACCAACTGGTTTCACAGCTGGCTCAGTTAAACACGGTGAGCGGTATCGAAAAACTGAACACCACCCTCGGTTCTATCTCTACGCAAATCAACAGCAACCAATCTATCCAGGCCGCCTCATTAATTGGTCATGGTGTTTTGGTGCCCGGTACTAGCGTATTGGTGGGCAAAGAAACCACCACACCGTTTGGTGTTGAACTGGAAAGTGCAGCGGATAGCGTTACCGTAAATATCACTGACAGCTCAGGAAAAGTGGTACGTACGATGGATCTGGGTGGGCTTAGCGCCGGGGTACATGCGTATTCCTGGGATGGTAAGGCCGCTGATGGTACAACGGCACCGGATGGTTCTTATACCATTTCGGTATCTGCGACCTCAAACGGATCTCAACAGGTTGTTCAGGCTCTAAATTATGCCTATGTGAATGGTGTCGTGACCAATAGCAGCGGTGCATTGCTGGATTTGGGTCTGAGTGGTCAGTCCACATTGGATAATGTACGCCAGATTTTGTAGCAGTTACGGATATAACGCGCGTCACTTTTTAGTGAATAACAGTTCATCAATATTCAGGAGAGCATCATGAGCTTTTCTCAGGCGGTCAGTGGCTTAAACGCTGCCTCTAACAATCTGGACGTCATTGGTAACAACATTGCCAACTCCGCTACTGTTGGCTTCAAAGCCAGCAATATCTCCTTTGCCGATATGTACGCGGGCTCCAACGTAGGCTTGGGTACCAAGGTCGCGTCCGTACTGCAGGATTTCAGCAACGGTTCCATTAACAATACGTCTCGTGCGCTTGACGTAGCTATCAACGGTAATGGTTTCTATCGTTTGCTTGATACTAACGGTAACGTGGTTTATAGCCGTAACGGCCAGTTCACGTTAGACAGCAGCCGCAATATCGTTAACTCACAGGGCCTGCAGTTGACGGGGTATCCCGCCACCGGTACACCGCCGACTATTCAGCAAGGGGCGAACCCGGTTGGGTTGAGTATTCCTGAAACCACGATGTCAGCTAAAGCGACGTCGACGGCTTCGATTATCGCCAACCTGAACTCTTCGGATAGTACCAATACCTGGAACGCAACCGACCCGACCAACACCTCAAACTACAAAGGTTCTATTACGACCTATGACAGTTTGGGTAACGCACACAACTTTGCGCTGTATTTCGTGAAAACCGCTGCTAACAGTTGGGACGTGTACGCACAGGACACCAGCATTAGCGGTGCCGGTTTCCAGGGGCCGACGACTCTGTCTTTCAACAATAGCGGTGCACTGACGACCACCACGCCTGCAACCATCAACATGGCGACACTGAACGGTTCTGCCGCCAGTACCTTTACGCTTGCCTTTACCGGTACGGTACAGCAGAACAGTGGTTCCAACAGTACCAAGACGCCAACGCAGGATGGCTATGCGCCGGGTGAACTGACCGGTTACAGCATCAGCACCGATGGTACGGTTGTCGGTTCTTACTCCAACTCGAAAACCCAGGTACTCGGACAGATTGCACTGGCTAACTTCGCTAACCCGGAAGGGCTGTCTCCTCAGGGGGATAATGTTTGGGCGGCAACCAGCAATTCTGGTCAGGCGGTAGTTGGTCTGGCAGGTTCCGGTAACCTCGGGAAGCTGGTGGGTAAGGCAACCGAAAGTTCCAACGTCGATATGAGTAAAGAGCTGGTTAATATGATCGTTGCTCAGCGTAACTATCAGTCGAATGCTCAGACGATCAAAACGCAGGATCAGATACTCAATACGTTGGTTAACCTGCGTTAATTATCATAACGAGGATATTGCATGGATCACGCTATCTATACAGCGATGGGCGCGGCAAGTCAGACGCTGGAGCAGCAAGCTGTTACGTCGCATAACATGGCTAACGCCTCTACGCCGGGCTTCCGCGCGCAACTGGCTGCGATGCGTGCCGTGCCAATCCAGGGGGTTACGAATGAAACCCGCACACTGGTAGTGTCCTCGACACCTGGGGTGGATACCACCCCGGGTTCTATGGATTACACCGGGCGTTCTATGGATGTTGCACTTTCTCAGGACGGCTGGCTGGCAGTGCGAGCAGAGGACGGCAGTGAGGCCTATACCCGCAATGGTAATATGGAAATTAATTCCAACGGGCAACTGACCGTTCAGGGTAAACTGGTCATGGGCGATGGCGGACCGATCGAGGTTCCACCACAGACCCAACTGACTATCGGCCCCGACGGCACTATTAACGCCTTGAACCCCAGTGATGCCGCCAATACGGTAACTCAGATCGGGCGTTTGAAACTGGTCAAAGCGACAGCCAATGAAGTGGTTCGCGGCGATGACGGTTTCTTCCGTGTATCCCCTGCTGTGCAGCAGCAGCGTGGTGCGGTACTGCAGAATGACGCTACGGTCAGAGTCATGCCTGGGGTACTGGAAGGTAGTAACGTCAATACGGTTGAATCGATGGTGGAAATGATCTCCAACTCACGCCGTTTTGAGATGCAGATGAAAGTGATTAGCAGCGTTGACGATAATACGCAGCGTGCTAATCAGATACTTGCGATGAATTAAGTGCCCTTGCGCACAGGAGTGACTCGATGATCCGTTCTTTATGGATTGCCAAAACCGGCCTGAACGCCCAGCAAACCAATATGGATGTCATATCCAACAACCTGGCAAACGTCAGTACCAACGGTTTTAAACGTCAGCGTGCCGTATTTGAAGACCTGATGTATCAAACTGTACGCCAGCCGGGGGCGCAGTCTTCTGAACAGACCACTTTGCCGTCAGGTCTGCAGCTGGGGACGGGGGTGCGTCCGGTGTCGACCGAGCGTATCCACACGCAAGGGGGGTTGACTGAAACCGGTAACGCTAAAGACCTGGCAATCAACGGCGCAGGTTTCTTTCAGGTATTGATGCCGGATGGCACAACTCAGTATACCCGTGACGGTTCTTTCCAACTGGATTCGAATGGTCAACTGGTGACATCCAGCGGTTTTCAGGTTCAGCCTGCGATCACTATTCCGGCGAATGCGACCAATATTACGGTTGGTCGTGACGGTGTGGTGACCGTGACTCAACAAGGGCAAACTGCACCTGTTCAGGTCGGACAGCTCAACCTGGCCATGTTTATCAACGAAGCTGGATTGCAGAATATGGGTGAAAACCTGTATGCAGAAACGGCCAGTTCTGGTGCCCCGACCCAGAGTACGCCTGGATTGAATGGTGCTGGGCTGATTATGCAAAAATATGTTGAAACATCGAACGTGAATGTGGCTGAAGAATTGGTTTCCATGATTCAGACTCAGCGCGCGTATGAAATCAACAGTAAGGCCATCTCGTCCACGGACCAGATGCTGCAAAAACTGACCCAGTTGTAATCATTCTTGGGTAGCGTTTGTGTATAAGATAGGGTGGCTTTTTACTGATTTGTGCTTGGCGCGCAAATGGGTGAAGTAGCCACCTTGATTCAATATATGGATAGGTTACTGAAAGTAAGGCGATATCCGTAGTGATGATGAATACGAAGTCGGTTGCTGCATCGCAGCCGTGTCGGCCCCGGTTGCTGGCATACGTGATGATGTTAACACTGTCCGGTTGCGCCTATGTACCTCATGATAAGGTTGTCACTGGACCAACGACAGCACAACCTGCACCGCCGTTACAGGCTATCCCTAACGGGTCTATTTTCCAGGCCGGTCAGGCGATGAATTACGGATATCAGCCGATGTTTGAGGATCGTCGACCAAGAAACGTCGGGGATACGCTGACTATCGTGTTGCAGGAAAACGTCAGTGCCAGCAAGAACTCGTCGGCGAATGCCAGCAGGGATGCGTCCAGTTCCTTTGGTATGACCACGACACCACGTTTGCTTGAAGGGCCTTTGGGCAACAACCGGGCGGCACTCGATGCGACAGGTAAAGATGCGTTTACCGGGAAGGGCGGCGCTAACGCAAATAATACCTTCACCGGCACAATCACCGTGACCGTCGATCAGGTGCTGACAAACGGCAACTTGCATGTCGTTGGTGAGAAACAAATCGCCGTTAATCAGGGAACCGAGTTTATTCGCTTCTCTGGGGTGGTAAACCCAAGGACTATCAGCGGCAGCAACACCGTGCCGTCGACGCAAGTGGCGGACGCGCGTATGGAATATGTGGGTAATGGCTACATTAACGAAACGCAGACCATGGGCTGGCTGCAGCGGTTCTTCCTTAATGTTTCGCCGTTCTAAATTGATGAGGCACATAATGCGGATCACTTCAGTTTTTACTCTTTTTCTTGCTTTGCTGGTGATGGTGGCTCCGCCAGCATCAGCTGAGCGTATCCGCGATTTGGTGACGATTCAGGGGGTGCGTGATAACGCGCTCATCGGTTATGGTCTGGTGGTAGGGCTGGATGGTACGGGTGACCAGACTACTCAGACGCCGTTCACCACTCAAAGTTTAAATAACATGCTGTCCCAATTGGGGATAACCGTTCCTGCCGGCACCAATATGCAGTTGAAAAACGTAGCGGCAGTAATGGTAACGGCTAAATTGCCGCCGTTTGCTCGTGCAGGGCAAGCAGTCGATGTGGTTGTTTCCTCTATGGGTAATGCCAAGAGCTTGCGAGGCGGTACATTGCTGATGACGCCGCTGAAAGGTGTAGACAATCAGGTCTATGCTATCGCACAGGGTAACCTTTTGATCGGTGGCGCGGGTGCGGCGGCTGGCGGTAGTAGTGTTCAGGTAAACCAGCTCGCCGGTGGGCGTATTAGCGGTGGTGCAATTATCGAGCGTGAGTTGCCGAATACCTTCGGTACCGGTAATGCCATCATGCTGCAATTAAATCAGGATGATTTCACCATGGCGCAGAGTATCAGCGATGCAATTAATCGCTTCGGGCGAGGCGGTTCTGCAGCACCACTGGACTCCCGTACCGTACGGGTTATCGTGCCTGCCGGTAACAGTGCTCAGGTTCGCTTCCTGGCGGATATGCAGAATATCGAAGTCAATGTCGGTACGCTGGATGCCAAAGTCATTGTCAATTCCCGTACCGGCTCAGTGGTGATGAACCGCAATGTCCAGCTGGAAAATTGTGCCGTTGCACAGGGCAACCTGTCTGTGACTATCAATCAACAGAATGTGGTGAGTCAGCCAAATACACCGCTGGCAGGTGGGCAGACGGTCGTTACGCCGCAAACGGAAATTTCTATGCGTCAGGAGGGTGGGGCATTACAGCGCGTGAACTCGAGTGCTAACCTCAACAGTGTGGTTAGAGCCTTGAATTCACTTGGTGCCACACCAATGGATTTGATGTCAATTCTTCAGGCAATGGAAAGTGCAGGTTGCCTGAGAGCGAAGCTGGAAATCATCTGATGAGTGACATGAAGACGTTTAACAACCCGGCTTATGAAACACAGTCTCTTAACGCGCTAAAACGGGATGTATCGAACCATCCCCAGAGCCGGGAAGGGATCCGTGCTGTGGCCAAGCAGTTGGAAGGCGTCTTCGTACAAATGATGATGAAGAGTATGCGTGATACGCTACCGAAGGATGGTATGTTCAGTAGCGATCAGACGCGCATGATCACCTCAATGTATGATCAGCAGTTGGCTCAGCAGATGTCATCTGGCAAAGGAGTAGGACTGGCTGCTGTTATTGAAAAACAAATGATGGGGCAGGGTATAGTCGGAATTGAGCAACCTGCACCGTCGACGCCATTTAAGCCTGATGGTCAATTGGCTCGCAATATGCCTTCATTTGCAGTGGAGCAGATGGTGCGCAAAGCGATGCCTAAGCTATCGGAAAAATCATCGCCATTGCCCATGAGCAGTGCTGATTTTATTTCTCGTTTGTCCACACCCGCCATGCTGGTTAGTCAGCAAAGTGGTATTCCACATCACCTCATTATGGCTCAGGCCGCCCTTGAGTCGGGTTGGGGACAGCATGAAATCCCTACCAACGATGGGCGTCGTAGCCACAACATTTTCGGTATTAAGGCTGGCAGCAACTGGGATGGACCGGTCACGGAAATCACCACGACAGAATACGAACAAGGTGTTGCCAAAAAAGTCACTGCGGCCTTCCGTGTGTATGGTTCTTATCTGGAAGCGTTGAATGATTATGCCAAACTGTTAACTCAGAATCCCCGTTATGCTGGCGTGTCTGCGGCGGCAACGGCGGAACAGGCCGCGGTAGCATTACAGCAGGCGGGGTATGCGACGGATCCAGCTTATGCGAAGAAGTTGGTCAGCATGATCCAGCAGATGAAAAATACAGGCGAAAAGGCAGTTCAGGCCTATACACATGATCTGAGCGGGATTTTCTAATTTTTCTCAAGTTTTCAGCCCGCCTGCCGATAGTTATACAAGTTAATTTATAACGGCGATATCTTTTTGTGCTCGGCAATAGGTTGTGCCCTGTCTGCGCATGAGTAAGAGTAAAAGGAACCCAGCATGTCCAATTTGATTAACACCGGAATGAGTGGTTTGAGTGCAGCACAAGCGGCACTGAGCACTGTCAGTAACAACATCAGTAATCAGGCTGTTGCAGGGTATAGCCGCCAAAACGCGCTGTTGGCACAGAATAATGGTACGACGACTTCTGCCGGTTACATTGGTAACGGGGTTACGGTCGTCAGCATTAATCGTGATTACAACGATTTTATCGCCAAGCAGTTGCGTGCGGCGCAGGCAAGCAGTAGCGCGACTACCTCTTATTACGACCAGATCTCCAAAATTGACAACCTGCTGTCTAGCAGTTCATCCAGCCTGTCAACCTCTATTCAGGATTTCTTTAAGAACCTGCAGAACCTGACCAGTAACTCCAGTGATTCGTCCGTTCGCCAAACCGTGCTGGGCAAAGCGAATGCGTTGGTCAACCAGTTCAAAATCACCGATCAGTATTTGCGTGACATGGACAGCAACATCAATGGCGAGCTCTCCGTCACGGTGACGCAGATCAATACCTATGCCCAACAAATCGCCGATATCAACGATCAGATTGTACGCCTGAAAGGTGCGAATAATGGCGCGGCACCAAATGATTTGCTGGACCAGCGTGACTCACTGGTTGATTCGTTGAATAAGCTGGTCGGCGTCGATGTCGCGGTTCAAGACGGCAATATGTACAACATCTCGCTGAAAAATGGCCTGACACTAGTACAAGGTAAAAGCTTTAATACGCTTGTTGCGACGACATCCAGTACTGACCCTACTCGTACTACCATTGCGTATAACGATGCCATTGCCGGTGTGAGTGAAGTGAAAGAGAGCACGATTACCGGTGGTTCTCTCGGCGGGTTGCTTAATTTCCGCACCAGTACGCTTGATAGCGCTCGTAACCAATTAGGTCAGATGGCGTTGGCGTTTACTGATGCTTTCAACCAGCAGCACAAAGCGGGTTTTGACTTGAACAATGCTCAGGGAGGGGACTTCTTCGGCGTCGGTTCGTCAGTCACATTGACAAGCGCTAAAAATACGTCTGCTGCCGAGCTGAGTTCTTCCTATCTCAGTGATACCTATTCAATGCAGTACAACGGAACGTCCTGGAGTGTTACCCGGTCTGACGGTACCACTGCCAGCTCAACGTTGTCGGGGTCGGCGT
This sequence comes from Dickeya ananatis, assembly GCF_019464615.1. Lineage (NCBI taxonomy): Bacteria > Pseudomonadati > Pseudomonadota > Gammaproteobacteria > Enterobacterales > Pectobacteriaceae > Dickeya > Dickeya ananatis. Next base: position 1,251,136 of record NZ_CP040816.1, read on the forward strand.
TAACGTTTGATGGTTTCACTATCGATATTTCCGGTTCCGCCGCTTCGGGGGATACCTTCAGTTTCAAAGTGTCACCAGGGCAGTCTTCCATTTCGCAGACTGCTCCAGCAGCAGCCTCGGCTGCGTCGCTGACACGCAATGATAATAACTACATCAAAGCGAGCGATTACACCGTTAAATTCGTCGGCCCGGCTGCCAACAACTGGTCAATTACCCGTCTGTCAGATGGCGCTGATTTGTCTTCTTCTGCCACCTATGCCGCAGCCAGTGGGTCGACACCCGCCAGTCTGATTTTTGATGGTATGAAATTAGATATCACCGGTACGCCAGCGGCTAAAGACGTGTTTACTGTGAAAGGTGTGCGTGATGTCGTTGTTGGTATGTCTGTTGTTATCTCGGATTCTTCCAAGATAGCAGCGGCTGGTTCTTCGTTGACCTCTGCTGGTGGTGGGGTTAGTGATAATACGAATGCTAAAGCATTACTGAATTTGCAGACGGTTAAAGTCGTTGAAGGTAAATCGAGTATCAGTCAGGCATACGCCAGTCTGGTTGGGGACATCGGTAACAAGACGAGTACTGCTAAGGTTACTGATACATCTCAGAAGAATGTGGTGTCGCAGTTAACCACCGAGCAGCAGTCTGTGTCTGGTGTAAACCTGGACGAAGAGTACGGTGACCTTGTTCGTTTCCAACAGTACTACATGGCAAATGCCAAGGTAATCCAGACGGCTTCGACGATCTTTGATTCCCTGTTGGCGATCCGTAGCTAAGTTTGTGACGATAAAATCAGTAAGGAAATAGGTTATGCGACTGAGTACCAGTATTATTTTTCAGCAGAGTATGCAGGGCGTCACAGACGGGCTGTCAAATTTCAGCAAGACGGGCCAACAGTTAGCCAGTAATACCCGAGTGGTGAACCCTTCTGATGATCCGATTGCGGCGTCTAAAGCGGTAATGGTTAATCAGGCACAGGCCCAGAACGATCAGTACTCTTTGGCTCGCACGTTTGCCGAAAATGGCATGAATAGCGAGCTGTCCGTGCTGACCAACGTTGCGACTGCATTGACCAGTGCCAGTACCACACTGTTAAGTGCTGATGGTACAAAAAATGATAACGATCGCCAGCTTATCGCCACCTCTTTGCGTGGGTTAAAAGCTCAGTTGCTGAACCTGGGAAACAGCACCGATGGTAATGGCAATTTTATCTTTGGTGGTTATAAGACCGACGCTCAACCGTTTACTACCAATGCAGCCGGTACAGTGAGCTATGTGGGTGGCACCCAGGCTATTTCTCAGCAGGTAGATGCTGATCGTGTCATGACGGTCGGGCATATCGGGTCAGACGTATTTAATAACGCTAGTGGTACCGCAGATATCTTTGGTGCTCTGGACAGTGCGATTAGTGCGTTGGAAACACCGCTCGAAGGGGCAACGGATGCGGTGAAGAGTGCTAATACCGCTTCTATCAACGCGGCTAGCCAGAACCTCAAAAATGCGCTGACGAATGTTTCTTCTGCGCAAGCCACCTTGGGGGTTCAGTTGCAGGAAGTCGATACATTGAACAGTATTGGTACTGATCGCAGCAATGCCAATAAACAGACATTGAGCGATTTGGTTGATATCGATATGGTCGCAACCATCTCCACATACATGATGCAACAGCAATCCTTGCAAGCATCATATAAAGCATTTAGCGATATGCAGGGTCTCTCGCTGTTCCAGCTAAACAAATAATATGGAATAGCGGTCCAGTATTTGGATACGCTTAAACCGGGCGTATTCTTTTTGGCATGTCATCCGTCATAAGATGACATGCTTTTTTTTATTGTGCGCAGTGCATGAAAAAGGTCGAGGCACACCAACGAGCGAGGGGCTATCCGGCAAACTGGTTTAGCAAGTCAGCCAGAAGATCATAGGTTTCGCCAAACAGTTTTTCGGCATAAGGGGAGATAAGGAAAATCAGGAATCCTACGGTAATAATCCCGGTAAAAAGGGTGATAGGAAAACCGATAGCGAAGATGGTTAACTGTGGTGCCAGCCGACTTAATAACCCAAGCGCCATGTTAATGGTGAGCAGTAATGTAATGAGCGGGAGTGCAAGCATCAGCCCGTTAGAGAAGATCCTTCCCCCAGCGGCTGCAAGAGCCATAAATACATTACCGCTGACAGGTGCCGCTCCAATGGGAATAGTGTGGAAACTGTCAACCAGCAGTGAAATCAGCCATAAATGCCCATTCATCGTCAGAAAAAGCAATAATGCCAGTAGGTTCATGAACCGGGATACGACTGGCATGTTGGGCCCACCGCTGGGGTCAAAGAACGTGGCGAATGATAGTCCCATTTGCAGACCGATAATCTCTCCTGCCAGTCGGATTGCCGCAAACGCCAGTTGCATGGTGAAACCCAACATGACGCCGATCACTATTTGCTGAAACAGCATCCATACACCAGCTGCCGAAAAGATAGGAATCGACGAATGTGGGATATTTGGCGCAATGACAATAGTGATGAGCACGCCGATGCCGATTTTCACACGGCGGGTAATAGCCCGTTCGCTAAAAATAGGGGCAGTGCTAATCAGTGCCAGAATCCTGACCAGTGGCCAGAAAAACTGATTGAACCAGCCGATCATATCGATGCTGCTGAGGGTAACCATATCTACCCGATCATGTTAGGGAACTGGCTGAACATTGTGCGCATGTAGTCGAGAATGACGCTGAGCATCCACGGCCCGGCTACCACAAGGGTAAAAAATACCGTGAGAACCTTGGGGATGAATGACAAGGTCATTTCGTTGATTTGTGTAGCCGCCTGAAGCATGCTGACAATCAAACCGCTGACCAGTGCGGCGATAAGAGGAGGGCCTGCCAGCATCAGCGCTATTTTCATTGCTTCATAGCCTAAAGCCATGACGGATTCAGGAGTCATACAGGCATTCCTCTGATGTGGTGGACAGCAGCATCCGCACTAACTAAGTATAGAAACTCTGGGCCAGCGACCCCAGCAGCAATTGCCATCCATCAACCAACACAAAAAGCATCAGTTTGAATGGCAACGAAATCGTCGCTGGAGGAACCATCATCATACCCAGTGCCATTAATACGCTGGCAACAACCAGGTCAATCAGCAGAAAAGGAATGAAAATCGTAAAACCAATCTGAAAGGCGGTTTTCAGTTCGCTGGTAACATAAGCCGGTACTAACACTCGCATCGGTACAGCTTCCGGGCCTTGCAGCGAAGGAATCTGAGCCAAACGGGTAAACAACGCTAAATCCGCTTCCCGGGTTTGCCGCAGCATAAACTCACGCAGCGGTTTCGAGCCCTTATCAATAGCGACTTCCATGCTGATTTTGTCTTCACTGAACGGGCGGTAGGCCTCATCGTAAACACGGTTCAGTACAGGAGACATAACAAAAAAAGTCAGAAAAAGACTGAGACCGAGCAGAACCTGGTTCGGGGGCGCCGTAGGCGTTCCTAATGCGTTACGCAGCAAGCTCAGAACGATGATGATGCGAGTAAAGCACGTCATCATCAGCAACACGGCGGGAATAAAGCTCAGCGCAGTGATGAAGATCAGTGTCTGAACGGGTAAGGACCAGCTCTGTCCACCATTAGGTAGTGGGTGGCTAATAATGCTTGGCAACTGTGCAAGTGCGTGAGGCGCAATCAGCAATAACATGAAGGCCGCAGGGTAACGAAGCAGGCGGAACCAGGGAGAAAGTGAAATCGGACGCAGGGGGGTACTCATTCGGTTTTTTCCGGACGCTTGGTCGCTTTCTTAAGGAACTGAAGAAAATCGGCTGGCGCAATACTTTCTGCCGACGCTGCATCGTTAATGGGACGAGCAGGCAGGGTGTGCAAATGGGTTATTTGTTGGGCTGTAACCCCCAATACAAGCCAGGTGTCATCAACTTCAACGATCACAATACGCTCACGCTGCCCAACCGGATAAGCCGACACCATTTTCATGACATTGCTTTTCTTAGTCTGCGGCGCAAATCCCAGTTTTCGCAGTGCCCAGGCAACCAGTAAAATCAGCAATAACACACCGCATAAGGCGGTACCCACTTGTGACAAGAGCGCACCGCCAGAAATAACGGATTCAGCAGCCACAGGTGGCTGCTGAATGGTCGATGTAGTCTGTTGTGCGGTGGTGCCAGCCATTAACGGCCTAGCCTGCGCATACGTTCTGATGGCGTAATAATATCGGTGATACGCACACCATATTTGTCGGAAACGACAACTACTTCGCCCTGAGCAATCAGATACCCGTTAATCATGATATCCAGTGGCTCACCAGCCAAACCGTCTAGTGCCACGACAGAGCCCTGTGACAAGCGCAGCAGCTCTTTGATCGTCATTTTGGTGCGGCCTAGCTCTACAGTCAATTTAACCGGGATATCCAAAATTAGGTCGATATCCTGCATTGACCCTTGGGTATCCTGCACATCAAAGTTTTTGAAGATATTTTCAGTACTACCCGACGCGCCTTTTTCTGCCGACTGCTGCTCATTAAATGCATCAGCCCACAGATCGTCCACGGAATCCGTTTCTTCGGACGGTTTCTTGATGTCACTCATTGAGCGGTTCCTCGTCATTCAGAGAATTTAAAATGGGGTTAATCAAGTGTTCAACACGCAAGGCATACTGACCATCTAACGTACCGTATTGGCATGTCAATACAGGCACGCCATCCACATGTGCTACCAGACGTTCAGGTTTATCAATCGGCAAAATATCTCCGGGCTTGAGTTTTAATACCTTTGACAGTCGAACCGGGATATCAACAAAGTTAGCAACCAGCTCTAACTCTGAGTGCTGCACTTGTTTTGCCAGTGTTTCACGCCAATGCTGGTCTTCCTGCTGCGAGTTTTCCAGCGGCGGGTTGGCGAGCAATTCGCGTAAAGGTTCAATCATGGAGAATGGAATACAGATGCTGAATTCACCGGTCAGCGTACCAATTTCCAGATGGAAAGGCGTGGTTACCACGATGTCGTTTGGCGACGTGGTGATATTGGTGAATTTTACCTGCATTTCCGAACGCACATACTCCACATCCAGCTTGTAAATCGCGTTCCAGGCGTCACTGTAGGATTCGAGAGCCAGTTTCAGCATACGACGCACTACGCGCTGCTCGGTGTGTGTAAATTCTCGGCCTTCAACCTTGGTAGGAAAACGACCATCGCCACCAAACAGGTTGTCAACGGCAATGAAAACCAGACTGGGTGAAAACACGAACAGAGCAGTACCGCGCAATGGCTTCAGATGTATCAGGTTGAGGTTGGTTGGAACCGGCAGGTTACGTGCAAACTCATGATACGGCTGAATCTTGATGGCACCAACAGTAATATCAGGGCTACGACGAAGCAGGTTAAACAAGCCCATACGGAATTGGCGCGCGAAACGCTCGTTGATGATCTCCAGTGCTTGCAGACGCTCACGGATAACGCGTCGCTGTGTATTGGGATCATAGGGCTTAACATCCCCATCTTTTTGGGAAGCGGCGTTGCTGGCATCAGCGCTGCTATCACCACTGTCACCGTTTAGCAGAGCATCAATCTCTGCCTGTGAAAGAATGCTGTCACCCATAGTGATTACCGCAAAATAAAAGCAGTGAACAGGACATCGCTGACGACCTGGTTAGGTTGTCCAGGGACCAGCGGTGGGCTTAATACCTGCTTGATATCTTCAACCAGTTTTTGTTTACCTTGTTCCGTTGCCAGAACAGATGAGCTCTGGCGGGAAAACAGCATAATCAAACGACTGCGAATTTCCGGCAGATAGTTCGTCAGGCGTGCACGGGTCGCTTCATCCGGCAGTCGCAGGGTAATGCCCACGTACAACACCCGATCTGGGTTGTTATCTGGGGATAACAGGTTAACGGTGAATGTATCCAACGGCATGAATACAGGTGCCGGCGGCGGAGGTGGCTCGCTGGATGCCGTCTCGGTTTTTTTATGATTCAAGAACCACCAGCCAGCACCCGCTCCAGCTGTAGCTGCCAGGGCGATAACAATCAAGAGTATCAGCCAGAGGGAGCGTTTTTTACCACCTGACTGGGCTTTCTTATTAGACGTAGCCAATGATGTATCCTGTTATTTATCAGTATCTCATGGCAACGTTAGCCATGAGATAAATGCGTGATATCATGATTATCCTGCCTATTCACCGCTTCAATACAATGAATAAACAATAAAAAAAGCGTTAACTTTTTCATTAGGCAAAGATATCAACGCCATTAAGCCCCGTTACCATTGATTGCAACTGTGCTGGTACAGCCAGTGTTTCTGCTTCAGCGCCGGTACGATCAGGTTGGCTAAACTGCTGTTGGTAAGACGAAGCGTTACCACCGCCATTCCCGTTGGCATTACTTGCCACCTGCTGCTGAGACTGCTGCCAGCTACTGGCGTCTGAGCCTACGCTGCTTTGTCCCAGATTGATACCATTCTCCGCCATAGCACTACGTAGATGGGGGAGAGCGGATTCCAGTGCGGAGCGCACCTGACTATTGCCGGAGACCAGATGAATCTGGGCCTGATTATCTTCGATTTTCAACGTAATATGCAGTGACCCGAGTTCTTCCGGGTGCAGCTTCAGTTCTGCTGTCTGCTGCCCGTTACGGGTAAACATGACAACTTGCTGACCCAGTGCATCATTCCATTGTTGAGTACCCAAGGGGGCATTAATCTGGCTGGTGACATGCTGTGCTGCCGGTTGGGTTGGCGTCGCATTACTGGCAAACAATGTAGATAGTGCTTGTAAGGACGAGTGTGTGCCTGCATCGGCAGGCGCGGTGGCGGCAACCGGGTTGCTGGCACTGTCTTCTTTACGCGATACCAGCAGAGCATTCTCTTTGGATTGATCGTAGCTATTGTCAGTGGCGCGTAATCCGGCATTTTGGGCAGCAGCAACTGATGCACCGGTGCCAGACAGTGTTGAGCCAGTGCTATTTGTCGCTGTTGTAGAGGCGTTCAGCGCAAAATTTCCTTGTGCTGATGTGTCAGTGTTTTTCGTTGAGCTGATTAACGAGCTCAGAACACCGTTGTCGCCTTTACCATTTTTCAGTACATCCAGCGCATCAGATACAGATTGCGCTGAGCCTGTACCGTCTTTCCCCTGAGCAGAGGTCTGCGCAGGGATCATAGCGAACAACGCTTGCATCGCTAATGCGTCGGTATTCGTTGTTTTTTCGTCTTTTACGCTGTCTTTTTTCTGCGCTTTCGCCAGAAGCGACTCAAGGGAATTACCCGACTGCAGATCGCTTAGTGTCAGCGTTCCTTTGGTCAAGGCGGTCAGGATGGCATTCAATTCATCACTGTTTGCCTCAATCCCACTCTTTGCGAGTGCATCTTTGAATTCAGCTGCTTCCTGATCACTGATGACCGTTTTCTTGGCCGATTGCGTTGCAGAGAGTTTTTGCGAGAGTAATTGCACAAAATTCTCTGGCAGTTGATCCTTGCCCAGCAGCGCAAGTAGAGAGTTCCCCTGAGGCGTAGTCGTGCTGCTTGCGTCAATCGTTGTAGTGGTTGTCATTGCTGGCAAGTTCATAATTATGTTTTCCTCATTGATGCACGTTGGGCGAACTCATCCATCCGCTTTTGTTCCAGGCGATTTTCGTGTGCCAGCATTTTGGTTCGTTCACGTTGTTGCAGCGTACTAAATGCATTTAATCGCTGTTGCTTTTCCTGCCAGGCTTTCATCGCCTGATCCAAACGAGAAGACCAATTTAATAACTGATTCTGATGCTGCTCAATCGCTTTTTCCAGAGTCAAAATAAATTGCTGATAATTCTGCCAGGCAGTATTGGCCATGCCTTCGGTCATCGAATCGTTGAGCCGCTGGCGATAATCATCATGGTAGCCTAACAACATATTCAATTGCTGTTCAGCCTGCGAATAGGCTTTTTGCACCTGGCCCAGATGCGTTGTCGCCGCATCGACTTCCTTTTGGGCCAAATCACGGAGCATGACGAAGGTTGACTGAGTACTCATTCGCCCTCCTATCTATTATACGGGAAAATGTTATTGAGTGCCTGACAGGCTTCATCAAACGAACTGCGCTCAAACATTCCCTGCTGCAAAAAATGTTGCATTTGCGGATACAGCTGTATTGCCCGATCAAGCATCGGGTCACTACCCGCGGCATAAGCACCAACGTTAATCAGATCGCGATTGCGCTGATAACTGGATAACGACTGTTTGAACTGCCTTACCGCAGAATAATGGTTCTCATCGATTAATGCTGTCATAGCACGACTAATCGATGCTTCTATATCAATAGCCGGATAATGCCCTGACTCTGCCAACTGGCGAGACAACACAATGTGGCCGTCCAGAATCGCACGGGCTGAATCAGCAATCGGATCTTGCTGATCGTCGCCTTCGGTCAACACCGTATAAAATGCAGTGATCGAACCACCGCCTGAAATGCCGTTACCTGCACGTTCTACCAGCGCAGGCAGTTTCGCGAAAACCGAAGGCGGATACCCTTTGGTTGCCGGTGGTTCGCCGATCGCCAGCGCGATTTCACGCTGAGCCATCGCATAACGCGTCAGCGAATCCATAATTAACAATACATGATGTCCACGATCGCGAAAATCTTCTGCGATACGCGTAGCATAAGCCGCACCCTGCATACGCAGCAGGGGAGAGACATCCGCCGGAGCGGCGATCACCACCGAGCGTGCGAGCCCTTCGGTACCGAGAATGTTTTCAATGAAGTCTTTGACTTCACGTCCACGTTCCCCGATCAACCCAACAACAATAACATCAGCTTGAGTATAGCGCGCCATCATACCGAGTAGCACACTTTTACCCACGCCGGAGCCAGCGAAAAGCCCCATACGTTGACCTCGACCAACGGTCAGTAAGGCATTAATGGCCCGAACACCCACATCCAGCACATGCTCGATGGGCGTGCGCTGAAGAGGGTTAAACGGTGCTGTCACCAGCGGAGCGCTATAGCCGGTATCAGGCGTGGGTAGGCCATCCAGCGGTTTGGCGCTGCCATCCAGCACTCGTCCCAGCAGTGCCGGGCCTAATGGCAATTGTTTACCCTGGCTGCTACCGGACAGGCCAACACGTTCGTAGACACGAGCGCCTGGGATGATGCCCTCGACTTCTTCAAGTGGCATCAGGAACAGTTTCTGGCCATTAAATCCGACGACTTCACTTTCAACTTCGTCAACCTGATTGCCGGTTTGCCGTTCAATCAAACAGGTTGAGCCTAATGGCATATGAAGGCCAGTTGCTTCAAGCACCAATCCCGTTGCCCGCGTTAGCCGTCCGTAACGGCGTATTGAAGGCGTATTGGTGATGCGCTTTTCAAATGCATCAATGGAAGAAAGCCAACGGGAGAGACGCACAGTCATCAAAGTTCTCCCGGTGCGGCCAGTCGGCAAAGTTCATGCCAGCGTGTGGCAATACTCGCGTCGAGATCACCTTCTTCAGCGCTGACTTTGCATCCACCGGGGTGTAACTGATTATCCGCCAACAACCGCCAGCCATGCAGACTGAGGGTTGGCCCGAGGTGCTGCTCCACCATCTCCAGATCTGAAGGGTGTACCCGCAACTGCGGTTTACCGCTAAACATGGGCTCTTGCTGGATTAGCTGCTGTATTTGACCCATTAATGCGGTACCGTCACAAACCGGTGACTGTCCAATGACCTGTCTGGCGGCAGTTAAAGCGAGTTGCATCAGCCGTGAAACGATGACGCTGTCAAGAGAATCCAACGTTTGTTGGAATTCATTGACCATTTGCTGCATCTGGGCAATAACCGGCTGCTGCTGTTGAACTGCATTTTGCAAGCCCTGCTGTGTACCCGCCTGGAGTCCATCCTGATAACCGGCGGCGTATCCTTGTTGCTTACCTTCAGCAAATCCGGTTTCCCGAGCTTGTTGCAGCACTTGTTCGCGTAACGTTGCCAGGTCATCCTGCGGTTGCTGGAAATCAGACATGGCAAAAAAGCCGTTATCATCTTCTGATGACATCGGGGTTGACACAGAAGAGGGCGCAGCCGGTGCTGCCGCCTCTTTGACTGATGGGGCGGCAGGGGCGGAAAGGTCATCCAACTTCCACGGTTGCCAGTCAAGATCACTGGAAGAATTAGACAAACGCGTCATCACCACCACCGATAATCATTTCTCCGCTATCTGCCAGACGACGCACAATAAGCAGAATGGCTTTCTGTTCGTTTTCCACCTGAGACATACGGACTGGGCCACGGGTTGCCAGATCGTCGCGCAGAATTTCTGCCGCACGCTGCGACATGTTGCGCAGGAACTTCTCGCGCAACGGCTGATCGGCGCCTTTCAGGGCAACCAGCAAAGACTCGGACTCCACTTCCTGCAGCAGACGCTGAATACTGCGGTCGTCCACTTCCACCAGGTTTTCGAACAGGAACATTTCGTCGATAATTTTTTGTGCCAGTTCGCCGTCGAATTCGCGTACCGCATCGATAACGGCTTCTTCGTGCTGCGTTTTCATCAGGTTGATGATTTCCGCCGCAGTACGAACACCACCCATCTTACTGCGTTTGAGGTTTTGACCATCCAACAGCCCGTTAAGCACTTCGGTCAATTCCGCCAATGCTGATGGCTGCACCCCACCAAAGGTGGCGATACGTAACATGACATCGTTACGCATGCGCTCATCGAAATGCGCCAGAATATCCGCTGCCTGTGCACGTTTGAGGTGCACCAGGATGGTCGCGATAATCTGCGGGTGTTCGTCGCGAATAAGGTCGGCCGCGCTTTGCGGCTCCATGAAGTTGAGCGTTTCCATACCAGAAGACGTTTCTTTGCTTTCAAGGATGTCTTCCAGCAGGCTAGAGGCACGTTCTTCACCCAGTGCTTTAACCAGCACAGAGCGCAGGTAATCGCCGGCATTAACGCCCAATGCGGCATACTGCTCGGCTTCAAGATCAAACTCGCGCAATACTTCCAGCAATTCGGATTGAGAGACCTGCTTCATGTTGGCCATCGCAGTACTGAGGTGCTGCACTTCACGCGTCGAAAGGTGCGTAAAAACTTCCGCTGCACGATCTTCGCCGATGGTCATTAACAAGACGGCGCTTTTTTCTGTACCTGTCAGACTCATAGTTCGTTACTCATCCAGTGGCGGATTACCAGTGCGACAACGCGAGGATCGTTCTCGGCCAGCTCACGAATACGCTGGCTGTGCAGCTCGGCATGAGCCCGCTGTTCGGATTTCTTCTGTATTTCCTCTTCCATTGCACTGATGGTGACGGAGACATCCGAATCCTGACCACGCAACGCGGCAGCAGCCTCGGCAGCTTGTTGTATCTGAGCACGTTTTTGCAACTGCGGACGCACCAGTTTGCGATACATAATCCAACCGACAATCAGTACCAGCAACCAGCGGCCTGCTTCAATCAGCAGATCGAAGAATGCTTGTTTCTTCCAGAAGGGCAGTTCACCCGCAGAGGTATCTGTGACGGTGAACGGCGTGTTGACTACGTTTACAGAGTCACCACGTTCACTGGAGAAGCCCATTGATTCACGGACTAACGCTTCGATTTTCTTGAGCTGCTCATCGCTGAGCGCGGCTGGCTTACCATCTTCACCTTGTGTGTAGTTAACCACAACAGCGACTGATAAACGCTGGACGCTCCCGGTGCTTTGTTTGGTATGACGGATAGTACGGTCAACTTCATAATTGATCGTCTGATCGCGACGGCTGTTGAATGTCTGGTTTGCTGAGTTACTCGCTGATGTCTGGGTATTGGCACCCGCGGCATTAGCATTGTTCGCGTTATTGGTATTGTTTGCGTTATTAGCATTATTCGCCGGCGGCGTTGAAATAGGTGCTGTCGGCGCTGGGGTGGGGGTATTAGACAGCGCGCCAGGTACACCACCTACATTTGGCCCACCACGCTGGTCGCTCTGACTGGTTTGTTGAGAGCGCACCGCAGCCTGATTCGGCGCCTGGTTCGGCTGATATTGCTCATCAGTTTGTTCACGATTGGCGAAATCGATTTGAGCAGTGACCTGCGCATGTACATTGCCCGCGCCGACTACCGGTGTCAGGATGGCTTCAATGCGACGTTGGTAATTACTTTCTACCTCGTTGGCATATTTCAACTGCGCGGCATTCAGGTCGCGCCCTGAACCATCATTTTGCGTTAGCAGTTTGCCAGTCTGATCAACAACGGTCACTTTGTCGGCAGGGAGTCCGGCTACACTGCTGGAAACGAGATAGGTAATCGCGTTGATTTGGCTATCATCCAGTGCACGACCTGGTTGCAGCGTGACGGTAACTGCAGCAGAGGGAGATTTCTGCTCACGTACAAACAGTGAGGGTTTGGGAATGGCCAGGTGAACGCGGGCGCTCTGGATTGGCCCCAGCGTTTCCATGGTTCTTGCCAGTTCACCTTCAAGGGCGCGCTGGTAGTTAATTTGCTCGCTGAACTGGCTGATACCGAATTTTTCTTGATCGAGTAGTTCAAAACCGACGGCACCACCTTTCGGCAAACCTTGCTGGGCCAGTTTCAATCGGGTGTCATAAACTTTGTCTGCCGGGACCAGTATGGCTGCACCGTTTTCCGCAAAGCGGTAGGGTATATTCATTTTGCCCAGTTCGGAAACAATACTGCCACCATCGCGCTCGTTCAGATTGGTATAGAGCACACGATAATCTGGGCCACGAGCCCACAAGGACAATGCGACAACAATAGCAATCGTTGCTGCTGCAGCAATCAACAAAGGGATTTTAGGATTGGCGCGCAAACGGTTGAGTATCTCGCCAAAGCTTTTCCCACCGGTAGCGGCTCCGGATGTTAAGGCGTTCATACTCTATCTCTGCCTGGTTGCTGAACGATATGGATAACGTTGTAACGTAACAAAACAGAACTCCCTGATTGCGCAATCATAAAAACTCATCACCTACATTTACCAGCATGCCATTATTTTCCGTAATGCGAAAATTGATGGGTCGATAAGCTGGCATTTTTAATGTCATTTATACGATTTACTACCTTATGGATATGGTAGCGTAGTAAGCCGGTAAAGAGGTGTATGAGAAATAAACTGCATTACCAGCGTTTTTTTCTTGTTGGTGTTATGTATGTTTATAATTTATTTGGTTTTTATTATGTTCTCAATCTTTAGTTGAGGAATAGGGCATGTCTATTCAGGGTATTGATGCGGTATTGCAACAAATGCAGGTTACCGCAACCAAAGCTGCCGGTGGACTGGATTCCACCGCAGCGTCGCAATCTGGCTTTGCCAGTGAGCTGAAAGCTGCAATTGAGAAAATCAACGAAACACGCATACAAGCTCAGGCACAAGGCGAGGCGTTTACGTTAGGTAAGCCGGGGGTTGCCCTGAACGATGTGATGATTGATAACCAGAAGGCTTCCATTGCTTTGCAGATGGGCGTTCAGGTGCGCAACAAACTGGTGTCAGCCTACCAGGAAGTGATGAATATGACGATATAATCGCAAGCCAATCATTTTGCGATGCAATCCAGGAGCGTTATATATTGCGCTTTTGTATCAGGGTGAATAGCCAGTGGTTATTCACCCTGATTTTTAAGAAAACGTACACTTATAAAAATTATATTGATGAGCCCGTTCTGAGTGGTCAGGGCTCGTAAGTAGATAAGGCGGCGGTGTGAATCAGGATTGAGGTTTTCCAGGAAGAATATCGTTGGAAAACTCGGCGTATGTATTATTGACCGATTTTTGATTTTGAGACTGCTGGATCAAGACTGCCAGCTCTTGCATTCTGTTTTGTAGCAGTTCCTTCACTTGCGCTTCCGTATCCAGTATATCCTGAAGCAGTTGACGGAACTGTAATTGTACCGTGCTGGGGATATTGGCAGGGACTGTAATTTGGCTGATTCTCTCTATTGACTGAATATAAACAATTTCCTGTTCAACAACATCATCCCATAATCCATTGAGGGCCATGGTTTTGATATTCCGGATGAGTGTGAGTAACCCCTGATACTCAGTTAGTAATGGAGAGAGATTTTCCATTAGCGCGTTTCCGTCGTTGGTTGATAACCCGGCCCAATTTGTTTCCATGCATCCGCAATGTTATCAAGGAGAGCTTCCACTTCCATAATCGCTTGCAAATCATTATTAATATTGGCATGCAATAATCGACGCACCATGTAGTCGTAAAGGTCGGCAAGGTTTTCTGCTAGTTCACCGCCTTTTTCCATATCTAATCCGAGCTTTAAGCCATTACTGATAATGTCAATGGCTTTGGATAGCGCATTCCCTTTGCCGACGACGTCATTCTGCTCAAGAAGAATTCTTGCCCGGACAAGTGCACTTTTAGTCCCGTCAAATAACATAACGATCAGCTGATGGGGGGTGGCGCTCATTACTGCGCTTTCCACACTCACCTGAGCATACGCCTGACTGGCACTCTTTCTATACATGACCATGCGTGAATAACCGATTAATAATGATAAAAAATAATACTTATTGTTATCTGACGTGCTACAAAATAGAGCACGTCAGATACATCCTGGCTATTAGCTACTGCTGGTTTTATTAAATTGCTGTGTCAGGTAAGAACTGGTTGACGACAGTTTAGCCAACAGGGTGTTAAGCTGGGTAAATTGAGTCTTATAACGATTCATCGTCGCATCAATACTGTCCTGAATACTGGCAAGCTGTTTAGTTACTGTTGCCTGACTCGTCTTGATACCAGCCTGAGCTGATTGCATCAGGCCATCGCTCGAATCCAGCGTCTGGCTCAGGTAATTGCCCGCCTGGGTTGCGAATCCGGTGGTAGAACCATCGCCGGTAAAGAATGTGGTCACGCTGCCGGCGCTGGTTTTCAGCGTATTTGTCAGTTTGGTGTTATCGACAAGCAGTTTGCCATTGTTGGTTGGATCTTGAGTAATCCCCAAGTCAGCCATGGTATGCAGTCCACCGCTATTACTCTGCAAATTGGTCATCAGGTTCTGTAACTGTCGCTGAATGGTGCGAACAGTGCTATCACCAACCAGTGCGCCGTTACTTGCAGATTGGCTACCGCTACTCTGCTCGGCTGCAGTCGGCGCAGTGTAGTTAGTCTGCGTGCTGATCGTGTCCAGCACGTTATTGTATGCGGTGACCCAGTTCTGAATAGCTTGTTGTGTATTGGTAACATCTGAGGAAATGCTCAGACTTTCTGCAGACGAACCTGTCGCTGATGCCGCCTTAAGATTCAGCGTTACGCCAGTGATAGCAGTAGTCACCGTATTGCTCTGGCTGGTGACTGACATGCCATTAAGCGTAAATGACGCATCTTTGGCAGCGACCTGCTCAGTGAAATTACCTAGCGGGCTGGCCAGGTTACCGCTGACGGAGATGGTCATCGCAGATTGCGTACCAGTATTTTTTGCGGTCAGCATCAAGTAGTTGCTGGTGCCGTTATTAATGATACTGGCGCTGACGCTGCCACCGGCATTGTTAATAGCGTCACGGATGTCATTCAATGATGTTTTATCATCCGTCAGCGTAATTTTCAGTGGGGTCGACTGGCCTGGCTGAGAAATCGTAATCGTACTACTGGTGCTAGAGGTACCGCCGGAGACCAGTGCGGTTGAGGCGCTGCTAAAAGCCCCAGAAAGTTGCGACTGGGCCTGAGCCAGGTTATTAACAAAGATGCTATAAGTCCCGGCCACAGCAGTACTGTCTGTGCTGGCGCTGAATGCCGTATTAGTGCTTGTCACTGCAGTCGATGTAATGCTCTTCATATTCTGCAGTGTTGTCGTTGCATTCTGCAGGCTCTTCATCGACGCTTCAACAACACTATAAGCCTTTGCCTGTGCGCTTAGTGAGTCGCTCTTATTTTGGTAAGGGGTCAACCGCTGCTCTTCAACGGTTTGCAACTTGGTAAGCAGAGAACTCAGGTCGAGTGAGGAGCCACTGACCGAGGTACCCAAGTTCATACCTATCGAAGAGATAATGTCTGAGTTACTGCTAACCGTCGTAGCCATAGAAACACCCTTGCATTTGAATTGTGAACTGACAGTCTTATCGGCACTGTATCCGAAAAGTTTACAGGCGTAATGTAAATTTCAGCGTAATCGTTATTCACCTTGATTTCCATCACGCCTACCCACACTGGGGACTCTATCACGGTATTATGAACGTAATGCAAAGAAACATTGTTGCGTTCGTGTCCGGGATCGGTCTGGTAACACATCGAATGTTGTGCGCCTGAGCTCTGGTTATCAAATTGCATGCGCGTTTTCCATCCATGGTTTTTTGAGGCGACATCAGTAAAGGCGATGGCAACTGTGCATGGCGAACGTTTATCCGGTTGGCTCTTTAGGATGGTTTGATAAGCCGTCATTTATATAAAAGTAGGGTGATCGGTGTATTCCGTCATCGCATTTTCCCCTCACTTTCTTCTTTGCAAAGGCCGTCCAGTCTGGGTTTTTAAGGGATCCGCGAAAATTTCAAAAAAAAACTAAAGGTTGTTTTACCCCGGCCGATACAGTTAGTGACGGTGATGACACCGGGGGCAACAGCCCATCCCCATTAATAGAGATGAAAGGAATACAATTATGGCAGTCATTAATACTAACAGCATGTCGCTGTTGGCCCAGTCCAACCTGAACAAATCTCAATCTTCCCTGCAGACTGCTATCGAACGTCTGTCCTCTGGTCTGGCTATCAACAGCGCTAAAGACAACGCAGCAGGTTCTGGTATCGTTAACGGCATGACTGCTCAGATCAAAGGTCTGACCCAGGCTTCCAAAAACGCCAACGACGGTGTATCTCTGGTACAGACCGCTGAAGGTAACCTGGACACCATCAACGACAACTTGCAGCGTATCCGTGAGCTGGCCGTACAGGCAGCGAACGACACCAACGGTACTAACGACCGTTCTGCAATCCAGACTGAAATCAACCGCCGTGTTGACGAAATCAACCGTGTTGCTAACAGCGCAAACTTTAACGGCAAAAAACTGCTGGACGGTTCTGTTACCGCTACTGGTTTCAACATTCAGGTTGGTGCCGGCACCACAACTAACGACTCCATCTCCGTTGGTAGCTCTGCACTGATCAACGCGACTGCTGGCGGCCTGGGTATCACCGCTACCAATACCGACGTATCTACCTCTGCTGGCGCTACTGCTCTGGTTGCTGCAATCGACACCGCTCTGCAGACCATCAACACCGCTAAGGCAAACATTGGTGCGACTCTGAACCGCTTCCAGTCTACCATTGACAACCTGAGCAACACCATCAACAACCTGAGTGGCGCACGTAGCCGTATTCAGGATGCTGACTACGCGACCGAAGTATCTAACATGAGCCGTGCGCAGATTCTGCAGCAGGCTGGTACTTCTGTACTGGCTCAGGCTAACCAGGTTCCGCAGACTGTTCTGAAACTGCTGCAGTAATCCCGGTTTACGCAGTGATGAATTCAGAAACCAACCCTTCGGGGTTGGTTTTTTTTATTCTGTGATGTTATCGCGATAAATAAAATTATCAGAATAAAAATCGACTTCTTAAGCGATGAAATAGGGAAGTTATAATTTGATGCTCAGAGGATTGGTGAAAAAGGTTTTCTTATATACTGGAAGCAATTTTATCTCCGCATAAAGTATTGAAGGAAATGCCTTGTGACCATGCCAGATACACAGCCTTTAGCGAATAATACTGACCTGGGTGAAGATACTGGTAAAGCACCACTGAGTTCGATGTCACCTCCCATCCCTCATACCGCCCCCTTTCATTTGCAAGCCACAGCACATCTTTACGGTATCAAATCCGCTGCGCCGGAAAAGGCGCGTGTACTTGAGATCGGCTGTAAAGATGGTGGCAATTTGTTGCCTTTTGCGCTGGCAAATCCACAGGCGCAGGCTGTCGGGGTCGATCTTGATGCGGAGCAAATTGAAAAAGGCAACGGGCTAATAAAGCAGCTCGAACTGGAGAACATTGCATTATTCGCACTGGACCTGGAGTCGCTACTGGCCTGCGATCCCGGGACATTCGATTACATTATTATTCACGGTCTGTTTAGTCTCATTGGCGGTGAAACGCGAGATGCTTTGCTGCGATTCTGCCATGAACATCTGACAACAGAAGGTATTGTCTGCTATTGCTACAATACGTACCCGGGATGGAAGACTGGCGAAATTCTACGAGATGCTATTCAGCTTCATAGCGGTCTTGCTAGCGATGAAAAGACGGCGAATGCCAGTGCCCGGGCAATGTTGACCTACATGTCTTTAGGGACTGCGCCGGATAACCCTCAAAATGCCGCACTGAAATCGTTCATTGAACAAGCTGAAAAACAGTCTGATGTAGACTTCGCGTTGCTCTATCTACAAGGGCTGAATCAGCCTTGCTATTTTGTTGATTTCTATTCACAAATTACGCAGGCTGGCTTCGCCTATGTAGGGGATGTTCGCGCATACACCGAGCTGGCGGAGCATTATGGCGATCAGGTTTCGCATTTGCATGAGACGATTTGCCCTGAAAATACGGTCTATTTGCGCCAACAGTATCTGGATTTCGCTGTCAACCGTTCTCAGCGTTTTAGCATACTGGTTCCGCAGGAACGCGCAGGTGATATCCTGTCTGAGCCTGATCTGGCAAAACTTGCGGATTTCAATTGGGCTGGAAATTTTCAACGTGTCAGAGCCGATGGCAATAGAATATTAAACGCCCACACCTCCAGTACCGGCGAAACCATCAGTACTGACAACCCAGTGGTTTTAAGTATTCTCGATGCATTAGGTGAGGCTTGGCCTGCCAGCTTGAGTCTGGAACAATTGGTCTTTAATACGCGTTTCCCGGAAAAAGAAACGGATAATCACCAGCAGGATGTACTGGATGCACTCAGAAGTTTGTTTGCAAAAGGGATCGACGGCGTTTATATCCGGATAGGGAATTGTCCTTATCGTAACAGTCGGCACAAGACGCTGACCGGGTTGCCAGGGCTTGCTACAACTGACCTGGCATTCAATTTTTGGCATGAACCGGTTTCACTCGATAGTGATGAGCGACTTTTCCTGCAGCAATTACCCCCATCGCTCAAGGATAACGACAACGCCTTTTATAGCCAACTCTGGGCGTTGCGTAATAAAGGCGTGGTATGGGGAACGCCACGGGCGTGGCGAGATTACCTGCAGGAAGCGATAGTAAAAGCGGATGCCACGCAGGTTGCGGTCTATATTCAGTCACTGGTGGTGTACGTCAGTGAAACGAATGCGGGTGGCTTCATCGAACCAGAAAAGCCCGTGACACATAAAAAGAATAAACTACAGGATAAGAACCCGCTTAATCGCAAGGTATACGAAGAGATGGATCGCCTCACTGCGCTGGGGCATTTCGCTGAAGTCAGAACGAAAGCGGAAGATATAATCAGTACCTATCCAGATAACCTGAGTGTCTGGTACCCCTTTGTGAATACCTATGTACGAACCGGTGATTTTGATGGCGCACTGGGCGTCATTACTCGGGCCATCGCACTGATGCCTTTTAACTGGGATTTCTATGTCGATTTATCGGTGTGCTTCTGGAAAAAGAATGAATGGCACCATGGCATGGCACTGACCAGAAAGGTACTGCGTTGCGACAAGCGAAAAGGACTGGCGTGGGACACGTTGGCGGTATTGCTGAACATTACCCATAATCTTGATTCGGCGTTTATTTGTATGGAAAAAGCGCTACAAATAGACCCTGAAAACCCCAATTTTATCAGTCATATGGGGATGATTTGCCATAATCTGGGCCGTAAGGACGCCATCAAGTATCACCGTAAAACGATTGAATTGATGCCAGAGGCGTTCCATCTGTACAGCAACTTGTTACTGGGGCTGTCCCATGATGTCGACGTGACGCCGCAAGCGTTGTTTCAGGAACATGTCTTATTTGGTAACCGCGTTGAAGCCGCTGCTGCGAATTATCATCAGCACTTTAGCTATACACAGAACAAAGATAGCCAACGCCCGTTACGCATCGGTTTTATTTCCGGCGATTTTGGTGATCATCCGGTAACCAACTTCCTGGAGCCTATCTGGAATTCGCTTGATCGCACTCTATTCTCGCTTTATGCCTATTCAAGTTTTCAACGTAATGATGCAAAGGCTGAAAGCTTAAAACAGACTGCAGCCAGTTGGCATAACGTCGATAAGATGGGCGACCTGGAACTGGCGATGCTCATCAATCAGGATGAGATAGACATCCTGATTGATCTGTCCGGCCATACGGCCTATAACCGCCTGCCAGTTTTGGCACTGAAGCCCGCACCGATCCAGATGACCTGGATCGGTTATCCCGGCACTACGGGGATGAAGACGGTTGACTACATTCTGCTTGATGTGCATTACCGTCAAGGTGGAGCACTGGATCCGTATCTGACAGAAAAAATCATTTATTTGCCCTCGGTTAAATACTTTGAGCCGGTTAAAGACAGCCCGGATGTAAACGAGCTTCCGGCCTTAAAGAATGGCTATCTGACGTTTGCCAGTTTTAACCGCCCGCAGAAAATTTCTGATGAAACACTGGCTTTATGGGCTAAGGTTCTGACGACAATACCGAATTCGCGTTTGATCATGGGATACATGACGGGCCAGGAAACAATAGATTATTTCCGTACACGGCTGCTTGAATATGGTGTCAACGAGGAACAGCTATCTTTCCGCATGCGGACCGGTTTGAAAGAGTATCTGGGAATGCACCGCGAAGTGGATTTATTGCTGGATACCTATCCGTATACCGGTGGTACGACAGTGAGTCATGCGGCCTGGATGGGCGTCCCTGTGCTGACCCTTGAAGGGGAGTCTATCGCCTCACGGCAAGGCAGCGTCACGATGCGCATTCTGGGGCTGGATGACTTTATCTCGACGAGTGAAGACGAGTTTCTCCAAAAGGCGTTGTATTGGAGTCAGTCGCTAGAAAAACTGAGTGATGTGCGTGCCGGAATTCGGGGACGCATTGCTGCCAGAATGAACTCTGTCCTGTCTCCGTCTGTGTATTTCGAGCAGGCGATACGCAATGCATGGCAGATGTACTGCGAAGGAAAAGAACCCAGTTCATTTAGCATTGACTGGGAAAGTGAGTCATAAAACTGACGAAGGTACCGCTGTTTTCGTCTGTGTGGCAAGGTTTGGCGGGAGCAGTGATAGCGATAAAAAATAGATAACGCTGCGTTATGCATGGCGACATAAGCGCAAGGACAGGTGAATGATGAGCAAGAATATCTATGTAACGAGCCCTTTGCTGCCCGAGCTTGATGAGTTTATGCCCTATCTGGAAAAGATATGGGATAACAAGTGCCTGACAAATGGTGGGCCTTTTCATCAGCAACTTGAGCAGGAACTGGCAGAGTATCTGGGCGTTAAGCACCTGTGCTTGTTTACCAATGGCACACTGGCGCTACTGACGGCATTGCAGGCATTGCGTATCACCGGTGAAGTTATCACCACGCCTTATTCGTTTGTGGCGACATCGCATTCGTTACTGTGGAATAACCTGAAACCTGTTTTTGTGGATATCGACCCCGTCACCTGTAATCTGGATCCTAAAAAGATCGAAGAGGCGATTACACCACTTACATCCGCGATTCTTCCTGTCCATTGCTACGGTATTCCCTGTGATGTGGATAAAATTCAGGAAATTGCCGATGTGTATGGTCTGAAAGTCATTTATGACGCAGCGCATTCTTTCGGCGTAAAAAAAGAGGGAGCCAGTATTCTGAATTATGGCGATCTCTCTATCCTGAGTTTTCATGCAACCAAGGTATTCAACACCATAGAAGGCGGTGCGATTATCTGCCCTGATGCGAAAATGAAGAAGCGGATTGATTATCTGAAAAACTTTGGTTTTGCAGATGAGACTACCGTTGTAGCACCAGGTATTAACGGCAAGATGAACGAAGTGCAGGCCGCGTTTGGCTTATTGCAGCTGAAATATATTGAACAGGCGTTGGAAGATAGAAAACGTATTTATCACTATTACCGTGACGGGTTAGCCCGGATTCATGGTTTAACAACAGTGAGTGTACCTGACTCAATTGACTGGAATTATGCCTATTTCCCGCTCTTTATGGATGATTGCTCATTCGACACCCGAGAGAAACTATATAGTGCGTTAAAAGCGCAGGGCATTATGTCTCGCCGGTATTTCTATCCGTTAATTAGCAGCTTCCCGATGTATCGCGGTATGAATAGTGCGAGTGCTGCTAACTTGCCCGTAGCGACGAATGTGGCCAACTCGGTGTTGTGTCTTCCTATTTATCCAGGGCTGGAAGCTGACGACCAGGATCGCATCATTGAGATTATCGAGCGCACGTTGAACGAAAGCGCGTGTTAATGAACCGGCTCCCCTTATCGTGACTGAACGCGAGCAAAGGGGCATATCTCCTCAGGAGATACCTGAAATTTTGTAACAGAGAATGGATATGTCGACGATAGATGCCTTAATGCTTGATGCCGGTTTTTCTGCGTTACCACTGCTGGAAGCGTGTCTGGAGCAGGGGGTTGCCATCGGTGTGTGTAGCGGTAAACCGGGCGATCCTGGTCATATCCGTGCAACCCGGTCGATTGTTGAAGATTATTCGGACAAAGAGGCAATCCTCGGTATTGTCAGAAAGGAAAATGTTAAGGCCATCCTGCCCGGTGTGACGGATGTGTCTTACGAAACCGGGGCTTGGGTTGCTGAATCATTAGGTATGCCTGGTTTCGATTCGGTTGAGACAACCAACATTTTGCTGAGAAAGGATGAATTTCGTACTTATGCTCAGCGCAAAGGCTTGCCTGTTCCCACCGCGGTACGTGATATTTCCTGCGCAGGACAACTGTCTTACCCGATTTTGGTGAAGCCTGTGGATGCCTATAGTGGCCGTGGCATTACGTTAGTCCAGTGTGAGCAGGATATTTTACCGGCTTACCAACTAGCGGCATCGTCCTCTGCAAGCGGTCAAGTCGTGATAGAAGAGTTCAAGCAGGGCTCATTGCACAGCCACTCGGCCTTTATTCGCAATGGTGAGATAGCTTGCGAGTTCTTCGTTAATGAGTATTGCACCGTTTACCCTTATCAGGTGGATAGCAGTTGTATTGCCCATCAGATGAGTGAAGCGCTGAAAAATGCGGTGAGCGATTGTATTAATAGCATTGTTGCTGACCTGAAATTATGCGATGGCTTGCTGCATACACAGTTTATTGCCAATGGTGATAATTTTTGGCTGATTGAGCTGACCCGACGTTGCCCCGGTGATCTTTATTGTCAGCTGATTCGTTATTCCACTGATATTCCTTATGCGGAATATTTTGTGGCGCCTTTCTTGTCGTCACCTACGACATTCGCCAATAAGCGCCCGTCTGCCCACCACTATGTTGCCAGACACACGGTGTCGGTGTCTGAAAAGACCATCTTCAATGCGTTGCGCTATCACAAGTTACCTGGTGAGTTACTGGAAAGTGTTGTGCTAAAGAAAAGTGGCGAAATTCTAAACCCGGCTCCAGGTGATCGTGCAGCGGTAGTCTTTATGACTTTTGCTGATAAAACCCGACTATTAGGTAATACCGAGGGTCTGAAACATCATCTGAATGTGTGCCACTCCTTCCTGGGAAGAATGAAATGAAAAATATAACAAGCGCCGGTGGCGCACTCAAAATTGGGTTCATCGGTGGTGGTATTAATTCGGCAATTGGCGAAACGCATAAGATAGCTTCGCAAATGGATGGTCATTTCGAACTGGTGTCGGGTTTCTTTAGTCGCCATGAGGATATTAATCAGCAGACTGCCGCCAGTTGGGGAATCCATGCAGATCGCGTATATAGTGACCTGGCCAGTTTCTTACGAGCGGAAGCCAGTAAACTGGATGCGGTCGTTATCCTGACGCCGACGCCGACGCATAAAGACATTGTGATTGCCTGTATTGAACATCAACTACCGGTCATTTGTGAGAAATCGCTGGCTACCAATGTTGAAGAGGTCGCTGCCATTCAGAATGCTCTGGAAAAAATGAACGGAACATTGCTGGTTACCTTTAACTATTCCGGTTATCCGATGGTTAGGGAACTGAGGCAGCGTGTTGCCAGTGGCGAGCTGGGCCAGATCAGACAGGTGATGGTTGAGATGCCTCAGGAGGGATTCCTGCGTCACGTCAAAAGTGGGGCGGTACCTCGTCCACAAGACTGGCGGCAGCATGATGGTGTGATCCCTACCGTGTCATTGGATCTGGGCTCTCATGCTCATCAGATGGTGGATTACATTATCGGTGAGCAGGCTCAGGATGTGTATGCTGTACACCACCGTTTTGGTGAGATCCCTGATGTGGAGGATACCGTTCATTGCATTTCCGGTTATACCAACCAGGTGGTGTGTAACTACTGGTACACCAAAGCAGCACTAGGTTGCCGCAACGGCTTACGTATCCGGATTTATGGCAGCAAAGGGGCGGCGGAATGGCTACAAATGGATCCTGAGCATTTGAAACTCAGCAATATCAATGGTACTTCCAGCGTAATAGACCGAACTCACCCAGATAATCTGGTGGCGTCACAACCGCGATACCACCGTTTTAAAGCTGGGCACCCGGCTGGATTTATAGAGGCGTTCGCCAACTATTACGAGGACATCGCTTCTTATCTTAAAGACGGCGCGTGCGAGTATGTGTTTGGTAGTGATGTTGCGATGAGGGGGATACGTTATCTTCAGGCTGCGGCAGCCAGTGCGCATAAAGGCGAAAAGGTTAGGATCACGGAATAAGCGATGATCTGATTATACCCAAAACAATGTGTTGCTGATTTTGTACTGTATCGGTTTAGAGATCACCCGGCGTTACTGTCACTAAACTTTTACTGGTAAAACTGCGATGACGGATAACAGTCATGTCAGAGCAGTGCATGATGAGGGTGATGACTCATGGCGATATCAGAAGGTATTGGAGAGAAGACGAATGAATACAACCAGTAAGCCTGCGGCAGCAAACAGCGCAACAGCTAACTTTTTTGAGCGTTTTACCCGTGTAGATGAGACTAAACGCTATGTACTGGGTGTGAACCCGTATGCAGAGGCGATCGCCAGAGTCGCACCGGTTGATGGTTTTATTGACGAGTACACTACCCTAACGACATGGCTTGGTAAGCCGGTGCTGCGCTTGAATCAAATCGATAAAGACAGCATGGTGGTGTCTGCGGTGACCAATTCCCGCCCCAAAACTGGCGTAGAAAAACTGAAGGCGGCTGGCGTTAAAGAGGTGATGGACTATTTCGCGTTTGCTGATCTGAGCAACGGTAGCGTTCCACAGCTTGAATGCATCACGGATATGCGCAAAGAGCATGCGACCAATACTGCGAAATTTGAGTGGATTCGTGGGTTGCTGGTAGATGATGAGTCTCGCCAGGTATTTGACGATATTTTGCGTTTCCGCCTTGAAGCCAATCTGGCTGCCATCGAAAAATACGATTTTTGTGTCGACAGACAGTACTTCGAACCATTCGTTGTGTTTTCCGAAGGAGAAGTCTTTGTCGATGGTGGCGGGTTTGATGGTTTTACCAGCCTGGAGTTTGCTAAACGCTGCCCGGGTTATGGCAGTATTCATTTCTTCGAACCGGGCAGTGATACCCTGGTGCTGGCGAAAGAAAATATGCGTAATTTGCATAACGTTAACTATCATCTGCTGGGGCTGTTCGACCGGAATACGACGCTGAGCTTTTCCTCGGGTGACGGTTCAGCCAGCCATATTTCGGAAGACGGGGATGTGAAAATTGAAGTCGCGACGCTGGATAGCGTCGTGAATGAGCCGGTCAGCTTTATCAAGCTTGATCTGGAAGGGGCGGAAATCGCCGCATTAACCGGAATGAAACAGCATATTCTGGATGATCATCCGAAGCTGGCGGTGGCGGTTTATCATTATCCTAGCGACTTTTGGAAGATCCCCGAATATATTCTGAGTCTTCGGAGTGATTATCGCATTTATTTGCGTCATTACACTGAAGGGTGGGCTGAAACCATTATGTTCTTTATCCCTGTGGCCGACTGACACGTCCTTATTCGGGTGATGATATTAATCACCCGGAAAGACATTCTGTTATATGTATGGTCATGTTGCTGTAACAGTAAATACAACAATTGAAGGTTGTTTATGGCAGATTACACGCAGGTAAAATCAACACATCAATACTATCGGGATGTGTTCAGTCGTGAATTGATGATTGGCAGCATTGGTGATCTGCCGAAAAAAATTGTCCTTGACGTTATCGTTAATAGAAGCAGTGATCTCTATACCCTGAACAAAAATCTGGCTACCAGTCAGAGTAATTTACCCGAAGCTCAGGATCGTGCGTTAAAACAGCTGCTTAATGCGATAGCACTGTCTAATCTGTCTTTCGATGACAAGTGGGACGGCCAGCAGGTACGCATGCCGGCCGAATATATTAACAGTATTATCAGCTATCTCAGCGATGTGCTGGAGTTGGCTCCGAATCTTGAGTATTTGGTCGCATCGATCCAGCTTCTTTTTCGTATTGGTGCGACAGAACAAGCGATTGGGCTCATCGAGAACAATTTAGATACTCTGCAAGATGTGCCTGTTATCTTTAAGATTCTATTGCTTACTTGTATTCTGGAGGAGGATTACGAGTATGCATTCCTACTTGTCAAAAAAATGACGGCGAACTCCTATCTTATTGGCGAAGATCCGTTGACGTTATTGATGGTGGTATCGACCATATTCAAAAATGGTGGTTATCCTGAATCCTATATTGATTTTAGTTCACTCATATCAAAAACAGAGGATATCAATTACGATCATTATCAGTGGCTACTGAAAAGAGAGTTAGATAATGATAAACCTACAGTATTGATTGCCTGTGATGTCAAATATTATCATCAGCATGCTGCGTATCTGATTTACTCTCTTTACGAGACGAACCGCGAAAAATTCAATGTGCATCTGCATGTTTATAATATTGATGATGCAACAGCTGAAGATATCAAAACCAAGCATGCTCAATTTCCTGAGTTAAATATCTCTTGTACATCCGAATTTATTGCTGATGTAACGGGTATCAATGTGCACTACGCTTGCAGACGATTTGTTGCTGCCAATTATCTGTTGCCTCTCATTAAAGCCCCGCTGATCGTTGTCGATGCAGATTGTCTGATGAGAAATGACTGGCAATTTATCAGTCATAGGGTAGAGAGTGCTGACATTGCTTTGACGAAAAACGATAGTGCACCGTTCTGGGAAAAAGCGATTGCTGGGTTTGTTTATCTAAATGGTGGCGAAGAGTCCAGACGATTCATCAAGAAAGTTGCGCTTTTTATATGGAATAACTTGATGAAAAATAACGCCGTCTGGTTTTTAGATCAGGTTGCGCTATCTGCGGTCCTGGATGGTATTGGAAAGTCGACTCATGTATCACGTATTGATGCTTCTTTTGTCTGTGATGTTAATCACAGGGAAGGCTCATTTTCCTGGGTGGTGACGACTATCAAGGATGCCAAAAATCGCTACGCAGAATATAAAGATTATCTATCTGAAAAATATGGTAATAAAACTAATCAATAAAATCAGTCGATGATTAGGAATAAGGTGGTAGGCTACGCCACCTTATTCAGCATAAAGCGGATTGTGCAGTAATAGCAGTCTGATTTTTCCTTCATCATGACAATTATTGTGTTAATAGTTTCTTTCATTATCAGTCAGTAACTACACATCAATATCACAAAAAATGCGCCTTTCCTGGTGGAACAGGTACCCACCTTGCGCTATAGCCGCTACAATTTTCAGAAATGGGAATTTGGCAGCATATCTGAAAAAAGCCTTTTTTCTACACCTATTCTTCCGATTGTCATAGTATGCTAAACGCATAATGATGTTGAGCACCTTAATTTTATAGGTATTTATCACTGTGAGCGAACTGTATACCGCTGAAGGCACAATGGATAAAAATTCATTATGGAAGCGCTATGTTCCGTTGGTGCGCCATGAAGCCTTGCGGTTGCAGGTTCGTCTTCCGGCGAGCGTTGAGCTTGATGATCTCCTGCAGGCAGGGGGCATTGGGCTGCTCAGTGCCGTAGAGCGTTATGATTCGTTGCAAGGCACGGCATTTACTACTTATGCCGTACAACGTATTCGTGGCGCGATGCTGGATGAGTTGCGCAGCCGGGACTGGGCGCCACGTAGTGTCAGGCGTAACGCCCGGGAAGTGGCGCAGGCAATGCAGCAGGCTGAACAGTCACTCGGCCGGGCTCCAACCGAACAGGAAGTAGCCCAAACCCTGAACATCTCGTTAGAGGAATATCGTCAGATTCTGCTGGACACCAATAATAGCCAGTTGTTTTCTTACGATGAGTGGCGGGAAGAGCACGGGGATAGCGCTGAGGCGTTACTGGAAGGGAATGAAGAAGCCAATCCATTAAACCTGTTGATGGACGTAAATCTACGTCAACGGGTGATGGACGCGATTGAAAACCTGCCAGAGCGCGAAAAAATGGTGTTGACTCTCTACTATCAGGAAGAACTGAACCTGAAGGAAATCGGTGCGGTTCTTGAGGTGGGCGAGTCGCGCGTTAGTCAGTTGCATAGCCAGGCGATAAAGCGTCTGCGTGCAAAATTAATGAGTGACGTTTAATTTGGAGCACACAGACATGTAGTTGTACCACCCTACAGTCAGGAATGGACTCATGCCTCAATCAACCAGGAAGAAGCAGCTTCTTAGCCGTTATTTGAAGGACTTCAAACACAGACAAACACACTGCGCTCATTGCGCCAAAGAACTGGATCGTGTGTCGCTGGTATTTCGTGATCAGCTGATCAACAAGAAGTCGATTGCCATGATGGATAGACTGATTGACAACACGATCTGGGAGTCTGTGCAGGAAGAACTTATCCCGCTATGCCGTTTTTGCAGCGAGGTCTCCTGCAATACGCACGCCAATTATTTCGATATCAAAGCGTTTACGCAGTATTTGATCGAGCAGACAGAAGTGCGACACAGCACTATGCGTGAATATGTCATTCGCTTACGGCGTCTGGATGAATTACTGTTGGCGAAGAATTACCCACAGGAAAGTTTCACCTCAGACGGTAATATTCAGCAGCGTGTCTGCGATTATTTACCTGATATCGAGCAAAACACATACCGCAGTGCTCTGCGCAAGTACGACCAATATCTGCACTGGCAGAAACATTACTAACCCCCCGGATTCCTCCGTCAGTTGGCGGAGGATATCTCTCCAGTACGAATCCGCTGTGTGGCTAATCCAATATATAGCTTGCCTGACCCAGCGTGGGCGCAATTGGGCGCAATATAGAGCTTTATGTTATGGCTATGCAAAAATACTTGCCATGTAGGGGCAAAATATAGCACTGTCATCATAATGACATCTACGGACGGTAATTTCATCCCAGATGTCGGATGCCTGATGCGGTCAATCATTATTCATCCGAATAGTTATTGTCACAGTGAGGAACGCGAATGGTAGAGTCCTTTCCTGGACGGAATAGTCAGCAAATTCGCCCGTTTCTGCCGCCTTGCCGAGGCGGAGGTTCTCTCTCCCGCTCCGTTTTTTCACTTTCTCCCGGTTGTTGCGATAATCCCCATAGAGCGATTTCCGCTCCATTCATTTATGCCAATGTTGAACTCGACTCTTCGCAAGGGGAACTGTGTCGGTTATGCATTGGCTTTCGTCATTTCCAACGCTACGGCTTAATAAGGAAGCCAAACCTCATTTGTGAACAAAACACCGTCGATCTCAGGTCGTTCGGTCAGTGAAACAAACTGTAAGGTGCCACTATGGGAAGACAAAAAGCAGTGATCAAAGCGCGTCGTGAAGCCAAACGTGTTATCAGACGTGAATCGCGCAGTCATCGTCAGCGTGAAGAAGATTCGGTCACTTCTCTGGTTCAGTTGGGCGGCATTGAAGCTATCGGTATGGCGCGTGAGAGCCGTGACACCTCAATCATTGAGGCCCGAAACCCGGCGCAGGAACACTACTTGTCTGCAATAGAAAATAAACAGTTAATCTTTGCCACCGGCGAGGCTGGTTGTGGCAAAACGTTTCTCAGTGCGGCCAAAGCGGCTGAAGCACTGCTTCATAAAGAGGTTGAACGCATTATCGTGACACGGCCGGTCTTGCAGGCTGAAGAAGATCTTGGCTTCCTGCCGGGCGACATTGCGGAGAAGTTCGCGCCGTATTTTCGCCCGGTCTATGACGTGTTGCAACGTCGACTCGGCTCTTCTTTCTTGCAGTATTGTCTACGACCGGAAATCGCTAAAGTGGAAATTTCGCCGTTTGCGTACATGCGTGGGCGGACGTTCGAAAATGCCGTGGTGATCCTGGATGAGGCCCAGAACGTTACCGTCAATCAGATGAAGATGTTCCTGACGCGTCTGGGCGAGAACGTGACGGTGATTGTTAATGGCGATATTACCCAGTGTGACTTGCCTGCCGGTGTAAAATCCGGTCTGCGGGATGCACTGGAGCGGTTTACGGAAGACAGCATGGTCAGCATTGTGACTTTTGGTAAAGAGGATTGTGTGCGTTCGGAGTTGTGTCAGCGCACGCTGGTGGCCTATTCCTGATACCGGGTTAACATCCAGGTAAAAAGGGTTGCTCTCGCAACCCTTTTTTATCGCTATACCTGACGGTTTAGCGGTGGCTCAGACGCAGGTGGCTGGCACCACTCATGGTGTGCGAGTCAGTAAAGTGAGAGCCCGCTTCGAGTTTGAAAACTTCGACCGACTGACGCAGTCTGGTTGCCTGTTCGTTCAGTGAGTCTGCGGCCGAGGAGGCTTGTTCCACCATGGCAGCATTCTGCTGTGTGACGCCTTCCATCTGGTTAATGGCGGTATTGATCTGGGAGATACCGCGGCTCTGTTCTTCGGAGGCCAGCGATACTTCGTTGACCAGGTTAGACACGTTTTGAATCACGCCCTTCACGTTGCTGATAGCATCGCGGACTTCATCAGCTTGCACCGCACCGTGTTTCACCGCGGTGATGGCACTGTCGATCAGGTTTTTGATCTCTTTGGCGGCGGATGAAGAGCGTTGTGACAGTGTGCGAACTTCACCAGCAACCACCGCAAAGCCCCGGCCATGCTCACCCGCCCGAGCGGCTTCAACTGCGGCATTTAGCGCCAGAATATTGGTCTGGAACGCGATGCCTTCAATCAGGTTAGTGATATCAGCAACTTTGGCGGAGCCATTGGCGATATCTTCCATGGCATGCACCATACGTTGTACGGCTTCGTCACCGTGCTGAACCGCAACACTGGCCTGCTGGCCCAGCTTATTGGCCTGTGCCGTATTGTCGACGTTACTTTCGATTGTGGATGAAATCTCATGCATGCTGGCAGCGGTCTGTGCCAGAGAAGAGGCTTGCTCTTCTGTGCGAGCAGAAAGGTCTTCATTGGCTGCAGCAATCTCACCGGATGCCGTTGATACACTCTCGCTGGCAGAACGAACGTCGGACAATACCATCGCAAAGCGTTGGATCAGATTGTTGAACGCGCTTGATGTCTGACCAATTTCGTCATTTTTGCTGGCATCAGCATGCAAGGTCAGGTCCAGGTTTTCACTGACGTTAATCAGTGTCTGGCGCAAGGCATTCAGGCTATTGCGCACGTAACTGATAATCACCGTGGAGAAGGTGCCAGCAACGAGTAATGCCACTACAATTAAGCCAACTAGCCCGAAGAACGCCTGTTTGAAGCTGGAGTTATTTTGCTCCTGCAGTCCACTGGCCAGCGTGACGTTATAGTCGTACTGATCCTGGAACCCTTTCACCAGCTTTTCCTGGGCCAGAGTGACATACCCCTGAGAGGAAAACGCTTTTTCTGCTGCTTGCGTATCGGCCTGGGATTGCTGAAACAGCTTATCTTTCGCGGTGCGGAAATCGTTCAGGTATTGCAGATTATCATTCGCCATCTGTAAATCTTTGGGATCAGAAATCAGATCTTTTTTGTAAATGGCATTCAGTTTTTCAACTTTGGAGAGCGAGTCATCAAGCGCGCGTTTTAAGGTATTACGCTGTTGTTCTTCTCGGGTCAGAAAAATGAGTGCCAGCGCACTGCGAGCATCATTTAATGCGTTATTAGACCTCACGAGATTGTCAAGGCTGGGTAAGGTATTCACCATCACATATTCCAGACGGTCCTTTGACTGGTTAAGTGATTGAAGTCCAAAGCCACCTACGCCAATCAGTGCAAGGGCGAAGATACTGATTACGATAGCTAGTTTTTTTACGATAGTCATGTTGGAATACTCCGCCAAGGAAATACACGATGGTAAAAATACAAAGGTACAATGTTCTTTCGAAAATAAATTTATTTTATTTAGATTAAGTGAACATTAATGGAAATAAAAAATCGCTTTGTATTTTCTTCCATTGGTTAAGTATGACTCTAGTGACTAATGATAGTTTTAATTTTTTTGTTTTACATCAATGTTTTGTCTTTTTAACTCACAGAGTGCTTCCTCGTTTTTCGAGAAAAGCATTAGTGGTACATATGCATGGTGCGGATTGTTATATGAAATAAACGTTAATTTTACTCAGATACAAGAGAAACGGCGTTTTATCATAAGAGCCTATCCCAGTAGGCGTTATTGGCGTAGCCAGTTTGGACACGGACAGCGTGCAGACAACATGCAATGCATGTTGAACGGAAAAAGCACGCTGTCCGATCCTGCGGGCGAACGCAGCGAGTAAACCGGAGCGTACACGTAGTACGTGAGGATTTCGAGCCCTGCCCAGGGCCGAAATGGCAAGTGAAATAGTCCTAATGGGATAGGCTCTAAGTACCGGTATTTCTCTCATTATCAGGTGGCGACATATTGCGTCTAACTGTCTGGGAGGGGAAATGATCCGGTCGGGATAGACTCGCGCGTTGCGCTCGCCCTGCGGGCCGCCTGCGGCGGTCCAAAACGGCAGGCCGTTTTGTCGAACCCTGTCGGGGGCTCTCACCGTCCCATCACCGGTTAAAAGTAAAAACCCCAGACTTTCGTCTGGGGTTTTTACTTTTAATCTGGCGGTGAGGGAGGGATTCGAACCCTCGATACGTTTTCACGTATACACACTTTCCAGGCGTGCTCCTTCAGCCACTCGGACACCTCACCGGATTGTTACCTCAAGGGCAACGGGGCGCTACTATAGGGAGTCACCCAGTTATGGTCAAGCAGTATTTCAGGCTTTTAAAACATCTGGCTAACAGTTGTTCGACCTGAACAGACGTGCGCCGATTACCGATAAAAAAAGACCACCGCGCATGCGGTGGTCGGGATAACACTCGCAGGCTGAATTAGTTCAGCAGGGATTTGATAAAGCTAGTCAGCTCCGCATTGGTGCTGTTGGCGAAGAAATATTCCTGGAATTTCGGGCCTGCGATAGCGCCTTTAACCAGATCCTGATCCAGACCTTTCAGAATGGTGATCAGATCGTTGTAGGTCACTGCTTTTACCGCATCCAGAATTTTCTTGTTACGCTGCTGCGGCGCAACGCGATCACTCGGGTAACCACGGCCTCCTTCTTCTTTGAACAGCTGAGTGAACAGGTTTTCCAGATTCAGTTCAGCACCCCAGCCAAAGCCTTTAGCGTAAGGCAGAGAAACGGCATTACCGTTATTGATCTGAGAGAACAGGTAAGCGTCAGACGGGTCAACAACCAGACCACAGATTACACCCGGGAAAGAGTTACAGGCCAGCATCGCACCCTGACCCGTACCACAACCTGTGACCACGAAATCAGCGGCACCGGAGTTCAGCAGGATGGCAGCCAGAATACCGTTCTGGATGTAGGTCAGCTGTGCAGCGTCTTCAACAGCATATTGACCGTAGTTGTATACGGTGTGACCCATCGGTTCAACGGCTTTGGACAGAGCAGTCGCGATAATCGCGTTTTTTGCAGCCTGGCTGTTCTCGTTAATCAGTGCAATTTTCATGTTCGTTCCTTTAAGTGTGCGGACAACTACATTTTTTAAAACACTATTTCATTTCAATTGACCCAGTATACCTTGCTCATCAGAAACCGCAAACCACCAGAAACCGGAATTGATCGCAAAAACGTGACCTGCTCGACCATCTCGTGATGACCACTGCTGCTGTGATGTGTTGTGCGAATGGGCTGGGTTGCCGGACGGCGTATTTAATGTGCTAACGGCACATGGTAAGGGGGAAGTTGTCAGGCATAACAAGTTGTCAGGCATAACAGGCATATCAATAGAAAAAACGCGGCGTTATCGCCGCGTTTTTTCTATTCATCTCATCGATATCGACGATCGATGCGGAATTAGAATGTGCTGGTATCTTTGAACAGACCGACTTTCAGATCGGTTGCTGTGTAGATCAGGCGACCATCAACCAACACTTCGCCGTCGGCGATGCCCATGATGAGCTTACGGTTGATAACGCGCTTGAAATGGATGCGATATGTCACTTTTTTAGCTTCCGGCAGCACTTGCCCGGTGAACTTTACTTCGCCTACGCCCAGCGCACGACCTTTACCTTCGCCGCCCAGCCAGCCGAGATAGAAACCAACCAACTGCCACATTGCATCCAGACCCAGACAGCCTGGCATCACCGGGTCACCGATGAAGTGGCAACCGAAGAACCACAGATCAGGATTGATATCCAGTTCTGCTTCCACATAGCCTTTTCCATGCAGACCACCGTCTTCGGTCATAGAGATGACACGATCCATCATCAGCATGTTGCCGGCTGGCAGTTGTGGCCCCTGTGGCCCAAACAGTTCACCGCGTCCGCTGGCGAAAAGATCTTCTTTTGAATAGGAATCGCGTTTGTCTACCATGTTTCTATAAGCCCTGTTTTTGTGGAGCAGGCAGGTTAGCGTACAGATGTACGCTGAGCAAGTCTGTTGCTTCTGGCCCAACCAGTTTCTTTAGCGGAAAAACCACGGAAAGCGACGCCGTTCCGGTGGTGCCAACTGCGCGATGCGTTCACGGATCGCTGCCAGCAGGTTGGGTTGATGTTCATCGTCGTAAGGCACCTGCGTCAAGAGCGTCAGTGCTTCGGCGACCGAATCCACGACATAGATATGGAACTGCTCTTTGCGCACGGCGTCAATGACGTCCGGCAACAGGCATAGATGACGTTGATTGGTCGATGGGATTATCACCCCTTGCTTACCTGTCAGGCCGCGACGCTGGCATACCTCGAAGAATCCTTCGATTTTTTCGTTAACGCCGCCAATGGGCTGCACATGCCCAAACTGGTCGACGGAACCGGTCACCGCCAGTTGTTGATTGATAGGACATTGCGACAGCGCACTCACCAGCGCGCTAAGCTCAGCCAGTGACGCGCTGTCGCCATCGACCTCGCCATAGGACTGTTCAAACACAATCGAGGCAGAAAATGGCAGTTGTTGCTCGAGTTCCAACTCGGAAATCAGAAACGCCTGCATGATCATCATGCCCTTAGCATGCAGGTTGCCACCCAATTCGGCCTTACGCTCGACATCGGTGAGTTCACCATCGCCAGGATGGACCACACAGCTGATACGGGTAGGCTCACCAAACATCAGCGGGTAACCTGGGTATTCCAGCACTGACAGGCCATTGACCTGGCCAATCATGTCGCCTTCGGTTTCGATCAGAACCTGACCCAGTTCGATTTCATCCTGCATGCGCTCAGACAGATACCCTTCGCGCCAGCGGCGTGCCGTGACGGCATCAATAAACGCTTGCCCGGTAATCTCTTCCTGGCGCGTATAGAGCGCCGCGTGCTTGAGCTGGTGCGTCAGCCATTGCGGGCATAACGGCACATTACCTTGATCGCCGCTATAGCGCACGGCCAGTGAGAACAGTTCTGGCCAGGCATCGGCGGACAGCAGTGGCAACTGATTTTCCAGACATAATGCGTTGATGTAAGAACACCAGTGCACCATATCTTCCGGCTCGATTAACTGCAGGTGCGACTCAAATTCACCATAGATCGCCAGTTCGCCCAGTTCAGGCTCCATATCATGGATATCGCCCAGGCTGTCACGATCGCCGAGTACGACCAGATGCAGGTCGACTGGCATCGGCGGGATCTCTACCGGTAACGGTCGTCGCTCATCGGGAGACGACCAGTGATATTGACCATCAATGATAATTTGCTTAAGCCGCAGCCACATCAGCGGCTGCGCCAGCAATGTCCGTGCGGACAGGATCAGGGTACCGCCGTTGACGCGATGGAGCAGGCCGGGCTGCAGACTGATATCGTCTTTGTATATTCGCACACAGCCAAATAGCTGTTCCGGTTCGATCCATTCCTGATAGCCGCAGCGCAACGTAGCCGCAAAATTGTCATCCGGATACTGGGCGGGCTGAATGCTGATCTGACGTCCATCAATATGATAACGATAGCCAGATAACGCTTCTGGTTGCCGTGCTGGCAACTGCGCGATGGCGTTGGCGATCAAGGCCAGATAAGCATTATTTTCCTGCGCCTTCAGCAGCATAAACTGAGATGGCGAGCGGGGATGGCAAAAAATCGTCAGTGCATCGGCAAGCCGAGGTTGTACCGCAGAGAATTCAGCGGGGGCGAGTTGGGCTGCCTGGGAGAATAACGTCTGATATGGCGTATGATCGGGCAGCAGTTGCTGCCATTCGAGTCGGTTATTGGTCAAAGTATCTGCTGTAATCGTTTAAAGGAAAACCGTAATTATACAAGAATTCTCAAGGCTGCATACGTGCTGAGTAGGGAGAGGTTAACAAGAGAGCATTCGGGGACCATTCTGGGTGAAAAATAACCAGACAGGGATTGCCTGTAGTGGGAATATCGGGCAACAATGGGGGCAAGTTCAGGCACGTTACACGGTCACTAAAGAATAATGTATGAAATATCAACAACTAAAAAATCTTGAGTGCGGCTGGAAGTGGAAATACCTGGTTAAAAAACATCGCGAGGGTGAGCCGATAACACGCTTTATTGAGCAAAGCGCAGCCGATGAAGCCGTCAACCGACTGCTGAAAATGGAAAGCCAGCCGGTATTGGTACTGGAGTGGATTGCGCAGTGCATGAATCCAACGCTGGAGAATCGCATGAAGCAGACGATCCGCGCCCGGCGTAAACGGCATTTCAACGCCGAACACCAGCACACCCGTAAAAAATCTATCGATCTGGATTATCTGGTGTGGCAACGTCTGGCGGCGCTGGCGCAGCGTCGCGGCATTACCCTGTCAGAAACCATTGTGCAATTGCTCGAAGATGCAGAGCATAAAGAAAAGTACGCCAGCCAGATGTCGCTGCTCAGACAAGACCTCCAGGCCATGTTGAATCAACCACCGGAAAATGATGTTTCAGACTGAAACTGAAACACGTCGGCGATAACGCGCGATTTCGCCAGTTAAGTTTGTCGACTAAGAGGGGGGGACTCGTTAAGCGGTGCTAATGCGTTATCCCTTCCCGATTCATGCAGTGAGTTCCATCGCAGACTTCATGCCCGACAGTACCAGATAGTTCAGCGTGCCAACACATTTCAGTGCGCTAACACATTTCAACATGCTAACGGATTGTCCTGAGACTTAAATATTTTGAGTACAATAATTAAAAAAATGAAAAAACGATGACGACTGGAAAACTTAATGGCCAGGTGATGCCAATTAATATAGCGGCTAAAAAACGCATGATTAACGAATTATCTTTGCTCATAAAAAAAGTAAATATCATCGAGACCGAAAGGCCCAGGAAATAGAGGGTTCTGATCATTTCCCACAGGTGATGGTGTGACACATTTACTTCCTTATGGTTGCAGGGGCGCATATTCTATGCCGTTAAAATTTTACGATCAATCGATTAACCTACCTGAGTGATGCCTGCATGGACATACCGGCGGGGAAACCTTGCAGCACAGCCACTAAGTGAACATCGCCACTGTTGTGGCAGACTCTCACTATGCGTGCCTGAATGCCGGAAAAATGTTAACAGCATGGAATGCCGCCACTGTTGGGCACTCAGCCCTAACATTTACTTTGTAATAATATTACACAGAGTCACGATTTATTTTTGCCAGATATGTCAAAGAATACAAATCCAGAATAGTCTGAGCTGCGTTTATCCCTTTTTTAGATAATTATTTATTTTCAGGCAAAGTATAAAACGCAGTGAGTGGCCGTGATAAAAATCGCTACTCACACCCTGTAGTCAGAACGCTTAAACAAGGGATGGGGTAAAAAGAATAAACTGAGATCTATATCACATCAAAAACACGTACTTTTTATATTTTTTTGTTGTTTATATGACGATTATATTAATTTTTTGTTTCAGTATGGACTTTATCAAAGGACTGGCATAGCTTGGGACTTTATCCTGCCAGAAAGGTAATGAAATGAGTGAGATATCCAGTCTGTCACTGAAAATACCATCAGAGCTGAAAGAAAAGATCAAAGCCGCCGCATTGGAAAACGAGGTTTCTATCAGTGCTGAGGTCAGTGCCCGTTTACTGAGAAGTTTTGATATCGAAGGTCATGCCCATGACGCTGATGAGGCAGAGATCGTTGATAGCCAGAACACGGAAGAGATCGTCGAGCAACCGCTGACGGCGAAGGAAATCAAAAAGCTTCGCCAGTTGCTCAAAGGCAAAGGAACTTCCAGGAAAAAATAATCCTCGCCTTGCATGCTGTATCAGCCTTAAGTGGTACAGCATTTATCTTGTTTTTCTCCCCTGAGTTTGAACCGCCGCTCTCTCTGCCTGCTTCATCAATACAGTCGTCTTCTCCCAGTATGCACGATAGCAATAGCGTCGTCGCAAAGTGGGGAAAGCCTGAAGGAACGTTTACCTGCTCGGACTACTCAGTTCTCATCGATTCAGTTCTTATCGATTGTTGTTAGCTCAGGATGTCGGGTGTATCGCTCGCTATGCTCTGACAGCGCTTGCCGACCATTCCAGTGCCAATAGGTGTGAGAGGCGAAGATGAGCGTATCGTATCGGGTGTATGTGAATAAAGCGGGGAGCCGTTTTGCCAGGTGTTTACCTGAAAAAATAAACATTGCGCTATCTTTCCAAAAAAACGCCGAGTATTTTCCTGCACTATCGTATATGGGTGTGTGTTCCAATGAAAAGTATTTTCGTATCAAAAATATTACTTGAAAAATATTGCTTAAATAGACAGTCACATTATTTATCGCGTAATGGTATGGAAAATTTTGTAAGATTTTTCTGTCAGCGACAACAATGCACTTACTATTCTTTTTATAATATGAAACAATCCATCATCGGTGTGATTTCATCACAGAGATGACGCTGATAATGAGGATGGCAGGACGCCGAATCCGATTATTGCAATCAATATCTTATAGATATAACCGTGTCATGTTCCAGACTCAAAACTAAACCATGCATGGTTGATTTAGCGACGGATTCATCGCAGGAAATGATAATCATGGAGGATAATGTGATTTCCAGATATAAAATATACGGTAAACGTATTCATTGTACTAACCTGAACAATGTAAGACTCGACTTTCCCTTACGTGCATTTCCTCAATGCGCATTGCATCACACAGATGTTGTCACATGGTGCGCAGGTAAGAGATCAGTGTTGTTATCTTATTTTGCGTTCTTTCTCTACCCCAGATAATTCGAGTTTCAGGACAAAGCGCTTGGGTGCAACGCGTTAGCCCTTTAGGGCAAGGTTCAAGCTTGAAGTATGGCGTGTATAGAGGGTGAACCCATGATTCATAAAGCCAAAAGAATGAACCTATCAAGGTATGGTACCTGGTAAATATACATTATTTACCAATCGTTTTATTGGATTGTAAACGAAAGGATTTTATTAAAGGGGCTCACAATGAATTTTTCTAATTTAAAAATAGGCTACAGACTGGCAATCGGATTTTCATTTCTTATTGTTATGTTATTGATTTCAGGTGCTGTGGCATTAAGCAAACTGAGCGATTTTAACCAAAAAATGGATTATACCGTCTCTGAGCTTTATCCGTTGACAGCAAAAGGAAATAAGCTAATTGATGAGCTAAACAATGCGTTGCTGGGGCAACAGTTTATTTTAATGTCAGATTCCGTGGCAGATATTCAAAAGCAGAATGAAGAGATTAAAGCACACTCTGCGGAAATTACGACCTTACTGTCTGAGTTGAATAAAGATGTTAAAGATGCTCATTCTGTTGGTTTGCTTAAAGACATCCAGCAGATTCGCAGCGAGTACACCTTGTCCGCAAATAAGTTGATAGACCTGGCCGGTCGTGGGAGCAACCGTGAAGCCATGACGGAATTGATGGATGTCTCACAGGCGTTGCAGAAAAAATATAAAAGCAAAGTCGCCGAATTCATCAGTTATCAGGATAGCCAAATGATTGACGCACAGGATATGGTGCAAAAGAGTCATAACGAAATTCGTATGATGCTGTTGATGGTTTTTATCATCAGTATTGTGGCTGGTGGGCTGATCGCCTGGGGAATTACCCGTAGTGTGACGCGGCCGTTGCAGGAGGCGCTCACACTGGCAGAGAAAGTTGCTAAAGGTGATTTAACGTCTGAACCTTCGGCATGCACACAAGATGAAACCGGGAAGTTATTGCACGCACTGTATGGGATGAATGACAGTTTGTGCAATATCGTCAGTCAGGTCCGTGAGGGTGCGGAAACCATTTCTTCCGCTGCCTCGCAGATTGCATCAGGTAATCAGGATTTGTCTGCCCGAACTGAGGAACAGGCCAGTTCGCTGGAGGAAACCGCCGCGTCGATTGAACAACTGACCGCGACTATCAAAAATACGGCGGCCAATACGGAACACGCTGCGTCACTGGCGGGACAGGCTTCCGAGATTGTGCGTCAGAGTGGTGAAATGATGACGGACGTCACCCGGGAGATGCGTGAAATACATGATGCGTCTCAGCGTATGGCTGAAATTATCGGGGTCATCGACAGTATTGCGTTCCAGACCAATATTCTGGCGCTGAATGCCGCCGTGGAAGCCGCCCGGGCCGGTGAGCAAGGGCGAGGGTTCGCAGTAGTAGCCAGCGAAGTTCGGGCTCTGGCACAACGCAGTGCGAATTCAGCCAAGGAAATTAAAGAGCTGATTGATAACTCGGTGCAGAAAGTGCAGGACGGCATGTCGCTGGTAGAAAACACGGAGCACACGATGGGGGCAGTGATTGATAATGCGCACAACGCCGATAGCGTAATTACGGAAATCGCGAGGGCCAGCCTGGAGCAAAGTGAAGGCATTAATCAGATAAACCTGGCGATCGGCCAGATCGATACAACGACGCAGCAGAATGCCGCCCTGGTAGAAGAATCCGCAGCGGCGGCGTTATCGCTACAGGAACAGGCACAAACGCTGGCGAAGACCGTCAGTGTATTCAAGCTGAATAATTCGGGTTCAGCGAAAGGAACGTTGCGGCGCGAATCAGCAGGAAAAGGGGTGGCGCTGACCGGGTTGCCGGGTACAAAAAACGCGAACGTGTCTGATACACCGGAATGGGTAACGTTCTGAATCAACGGTTCATCGCCGATGCAAATAAAAACCGCAGCGTAACAGCATGTCGCTGCGGTTTTTTACATCCAGACGCGAGCACCACCAGAGAATATCGTGGTGGTTGCTTATCTCTGCTATTTCATCAGCTTCATCAGGCTGGAAATTACCCAATGCGCCGGTGTCGTGACCATCGCCAGATGTCGACGACTAGAAATAGCACCAGACTGACTCCCATGACGGGCAGGCTAACCATCAGCACACCTGAAATGATTAACACCAGCAGCCGCAGAGGTACAGCCAGTTGCAAGAACGCTGTGGTTAAGGTCTGTGCCGGGTTGCGGGGGGAATCATATGTCGGACGTCGTATCCACCACATGCGATATCCCCAGACAATCAGGCAGCAGAGCCCGAGTCCAAAAGCAGCGAGCAACAACTGGTTGGGCAGGCCGAATAGCACGCCCATGTGCGCGTCAATCCCCCAACGAGTCAGTTTGGCGGCCAGTGGATAGTCGGCAAAACGGACTTTATCTATGACGTGGAACGTTGTTGGGTCAACGGCAACCGCATCAACCTGTGTCGGCCATGATCGATCAATTTCGCTGACAGTCCAGGCACGTTGAGGTTTGAGTGACGGACGAATCTCTATTTTCCCGGCATCAATACCCGCGTCTCTGGCGGCAGCCAGCACATTATCGAAGATCTGCGGTGTGACAGGGGAGGGCATCTCAGGCATCGACATCATGTGATGTTCTGCATGTGGTGACGCTGGCGTATTCGGCACCGAATCCAGATGGGTATTCACCGACGGGGTTTGCCAGCCCAGTACAGCGCGCAACTGGGCAACATTGTCACCTGCCCAGCGTGACCAGGTCAGACCGGTTGCTGAAAAGAAGAGCAATCCAAGCAGCAACAGTAGGCCGAGGGATGTGTGATTGCGGCGTAATCCCTGACGTTGCCGGACGGGACTTTGACGATCGCTGGTGGAACGACGACGTGAACGGGGCTGCGCTTTGCGGGTTGAGAGCCAGATATAACCCCCTCCCAGTGCCGCAATCCATAGCCAGGATGCGGCCAGTTCGCTGTAATGGCGGCCAATATCGCCCAGCAACAGGTTGCGATGCAGATAATCCAGCGCGGTGCGAAACGGCAAAATACCACTGGTACCATAGACGGTCAGAGCGCCATGGATATCAAGGGATACCGGATCCACGAAGACCGCAAAACTTTCTGATGGGCCGAGTTCCGGCAGCGAATACATCACCCGCGTCGTCTGCCCGGCACCGGGCGCGGGTCGAACGGCGGTCAGCCGGGCATATTGCGCCTTATCACCCAGCGCATGCGCCGCCGCGGCAATTTGTTGCGACAGCAACTGCGGCGTTCCGCTGGTATCGGTAAACAACTGCTGAGAATAGAGCTTTGTTTCAATCTGGGGAGTTAGCACATAGAGCGTGCCCGTCAGGGCGGCAATAAAGATGAACGGGCCAACAAATAGCCCAATATAAAAATGCAAACGCATCAATAATGCCAGCATCGCGATGCGTTGAGACCGAACCAGATTGTCGTGGCTCGCGTCTTGCGCGGGCGACACATCCGCGAGTGTTTCTGCCTGACGAATGTAGGTGGTACCTGTTTTTGACTCGGACATAACATCTCCAATAGCGTATACCTGCCGCCGACAGCCGATATCTCTGCGCTTGTTGGCAGGCATTGTTGTTCACCGGCATCTGAAATCACCTTCTCATTGATGAACTCAGCCGCAAGCGTGCGACGTGACACCACGCTTTATGAACACCATGTTTTATAAACACATTGTTTTATAACCGAGCGATTTATAAGGGGGGCGCGCGAGGTAAGGGTGGCAGGAAACGTAGAATATAAGGTGATGAAAATAGAGGGCGAGGCGTCTGCCAGCGGGACAGCCAGACAGCATGGGCAGGTTGGAGTGAGCCTGATAACGTCAGCAGCGGTAAATGCGACAACAGGACGCAGTAACCACATGCAGCATGATCCTCCATCCCCATTTCCCCGTGTGACATTGGGGTGATGGGCGAATGAGCAGGATATGCTGGGGGCGTATGCATACTGTGGTGTTCATGATGACCCGACATGGGGGCCATTGCTGACAGTGAAGCGGGAGA
The DNA here is from genome assembly GCF_019464615.1 of Dickeya ananatis. Classification (NCBI taxonomy): domain Bacteria; kingdom Pseudomonadati; phylum Pseudomonadota; class Gammaproteobacteria; order Enterobacterales; family Pectobacteriaceae; genus Dickeya; species Dickeya ananatis. Next base: position 1,294,648 of record NZ_CP040816.1, read on the forward strand.
GGGGGGTTGAACGTGATGGCTATTTCGCAGCGATTGCGAAATGGGCGGAGCCAAAAAGATCATGACAACGGCCAATATCCCAAGCCAGGCAGGGAGGCGTTGTTGTCTCAGTTCAAACAGGGACATGCGTTACATGCGATGCTCAGAAAAAGGCTGAATGGGTGACACTGTACCCGATCAGTCGATAAGGGTTAAGAAAATGTTCTTTTTTGATCCCGTTCGGTGAAAAAATTGCGCTTTGTTTTCCATAAATCGCCGTTTAATGCCTGTCGGGGCCAGAAGTTTCTTGCTACTGCCGTCATGTGAGAGGAAAATTTACCCTCGTTTCTCAACGGATGATTCTTAGGCATTTCTGGCGTCATATCCGTTATGGTTTTTCATCTTGGGGACGTGGTTTATCGCTGAAGTGGGTCGATGTTGTCTAAACGGTGACCTATTATGATGAACCATTCTTTTCTCAAGTTGTCGGAAAGCTAACTTATCCATTAATATGGGTTTTAGTTGATTTAGGCACACATACAGGGGGAGATGTGCTGGTTAATAAATTTAGGGTTAAGCAGCGTGTTGCTAATCTTCGCTGGGTTTCAGCGGCGGTCATGCTGTCTCTGACATCATTGCACGCCTGGGCTTTTTCCATTGATGATGTGGCGCAAAAGGCGGAAAAGCTGGCTGAAAAGGGCTATGAAGCGCCAAAGAGCAATCTTCCTGCCCAGTTTCGTGACATGAAATTTGCTGATTATCAGCAGATTCGCTTCAACCAGGACAAATCCTACTGGAATTCAGACCCAACGCCTTTCAAACTGCAGTTCTACCATCAAGGTATGTATTTTGACATTCCGGTCAAAATCAACGAAGTGACTGCCACTGAAGTCAACGAAATCAAATATTCTACGGATTACTTCGATTTTGGCTCGGTCAACCATGACCCGGCGACCGTGAAAGATCTGGGCTTTGCTGGCTTCAAGGTGCTTTACCCAATCAATAAAGCGGATAAGAACGATGAAATCCTCAGCATGCTGGGGGCGAGTTATTTCCGTATCGTTGGTAAAGGGCAGGTGTATGGTTTGTCTGCCCGCGGGTTGGCTATCGACACGGCATTGCCTTCCGGTGAAGAGTTCCCACGTTTTCGCGAATTCTGGATTGAGCATCCGAAACCGGAAGACAAGCATCTGGTGATCTATGCGTTGCTGGATTCTCCGCGTTCTGTGGGTGCCTACCGGTTTGTACTTTATCCAGGTAGTGACAGCATGATGGACGTGGAAGCCAAAGTCTATCTGCGTGATAAAGTGGGTAAACTGGGCATAGCGCCGTTGACCAGTATGTTCCTGTTTGGGCCAAACCAGCCGTCGCCGACGCTGAACTACCGCCCGGCGCTGCATGATTCCGACGGTCTGTCGATCCATGCCGGTAATGGTGAGTGGATCTGGCGTCCGCTGAATAATCCCAAACACTTGTCGGTCAGCACTTATACCATTGAAAACCCGAAAGGCTTTGGTCTGCTGCAACGCGGCCGTAACTTCTCCGGTTATGAAGACCTGGACGACCGTTATGACCTGCGCCCAAGCGGCTGGGTTGAAACCAAAGGCGACTGGGGTAAAGGCAAGGTTGAATTGGTAGAAATTCCGACTGCGGATGAAACCAATGACAATATTGTCGCTTTCTGGACACCGGAAAACCTGCCAGAGAAAGGCAAGCCGCTGGAAATGAAGTACCGCTTGCATTTCACCCGAGATGAAGAAGCACTGCATTCTCCGGAACAGGCTTATGTCATGCAGACCATGCGTTCGACGGGTGACGTGAAACAGTCTAACCTGATTCGTCAGCCAGATGGCACCATCGCATTCCTGGTTGATTTTGTCGGCGGCAAGATGAAGGATCTGGATCCGAATACGCCGGTCGCGTCGCAAGCCAGTATTGGCGACAACGGCGAAATTGTGGAAAACAGTGTTCGCTATAATCCGGTAACGCATGGCTGGCGTCTGACACTGCGTCTGAAAGTGAAGGACAACAAGCAGCCGACGGAAATGCGAGCAGCGTTGGTCAATGGTGATACCACATTGACTGAAACCTGGAGCTATCAGCTGCCTGCTAATGAATAAATCAACGACTACCCTCGAGTATATCGAGAAATTGCCTCTGCCTGCCGGGCAGGCAGAGGCCCTTCGTGAGACGCTGTCTTCGTCTCAGGATCTGTCTTCCTTACATCAGTCACTGTCTGATGGTTCTGTCGTCAATATGCAGTCGCCGGATGATATTCCGTTGGTTTCTGTCCCGCGCCGTCTGGAAATGGCGTGGGAAGAGGGGCTCAATGGCGGTAAGCAACTGGGCAAAGACCGTGAAGGTCGCACTGCATTACAGGCTATGCCACGTATTACCCGTGCTTCTATGTTCCCTGATGCCTGGCAGACGAACCCGATGGTGCGCTGGTGGGATACTTTCAAAGGACGCACTAAACCTCCTCGCCATCAATACAAGACGGCAGAGGAAAACGAAGCGGAAAACCGCTGGCGTAAGGTGGGGACGCTGCGTCGTTATATCCTGTTGGTGCTCACCTTGTTCCAGACAGCGATTGCTACCTGGTATATGAAGACCATTCTTCCTTATCAGGGATGGGCCTTGATCGACCCGTTTGCGATGATCCATCAGGATGTCTGGCGCACCGTCATGCAATTGCTGCCTTACGTGCTGCAAAGCGGAATATTGATCCTGTTTGCGATTCTGTTCTGTTGGGTCTCCGCCGGTTTCTGGACGGCGCTGATGGGCTTCCTGCAGTTGCTGATCGGTAAGGATAAATACAGTATCTCGTCGACGGTTGCCGGGAATGAGCCGTTAAATCCGGCGCATCGCACGGCATTGATTATGCCTATCTGTAATGAGGACGTCGAACGCGTTTTTGCAGGGTTGCGGGCGACCTATGAGTCGGTGGCGGCTACCGGTGATCTGGATCATTTTGATATTTATGTCCTCAGTGACAGCAATGATCCGGATATTTGCATCGCGGAACAAAAAGCGTGGATGGATTTATGCCGGGAAGTCGACGGCGCGGGTCGTATCTTCTATCGTCGCCGTCGTCGCCGCGTGAAGCGTAAGAGTGGCAACATCGATGACTTCTGCCGTCGCTGGGGTAGCCAGTACAGCTATATGGTGGTGCTGGATGCTGACAGTGTGATGAGCGGCGAGTGCTTAACATCACTGGTTCGGTTGATGGAAGCCAATCCAAATGCCGGGATTATCCAGTCCGCACCGCGTGCATCGGGTATGGATACGCTGTATGCCCGCTGCCAGCAGTTTGCTACCCGTGTGTATGGGCCACTGTTCACTGCCGGTCTACATTTCTGGCAGTTAGGTGAATCCCATTATTGGGGGCATAACGCCATCATCCGTGTGAAACCCTTCATAGAGCATTGTGCGCTGGCGCCGTTGCCGGGCGAAGGCTCTTTTGCCGGTTCTATCCTGTCACATGACTTTGTCGAAGCAGCGCTGATGCGTCGTGCCGGGTGGGGGGTATGGATCGCGTACGATTTACCAGGCAGTTATGAAGAACTACCGCCTAACCTGCTGGACGAGTTGAAACGTGATCGTCGCTGGTGTCACGGTAACCTGATGAACTTCCGCCTGTTTCTGGTCAAAGGTATGCACCCGGTACACCGTGCGGTATTTTTGACGGGGGTGATGTCTTACCTGTCCGCGCCGCTGTGGTTCATGTTCCTGGCGCTGTCTACGGCATTGCAGGTGGTACATACGCTGATGGAGCCGCAGTATTTCCTGCAGCCCCGCCAGTTGTTCCCGGTGTGGCCGCAGTGGCGTCCGGAACTGGCGATCGCCTTGTTCTCGACAACATTGGTGTTGCTGTTCCTGCCCAAGCTGCTGAGTGTCATTCTGGTTTGTGCCAAGGGTGCTAAGGCGTATGGCGGTTCGATAAGGCTGTGTACTTCACTGCTGATTGAAATGCTGTTTTCCGTCTTACTGGCGCCAGTGCGTATGTTGTTCCATACCGTATTCGTGGTCAGCGCATTTCTGGGGTGGTCAGTACAATGGAAATCGCCACAGCGTGATGATGACGCAACGCCCTGGAGCGAAGCCTTTACTCGTCATGGCTCTCAGTTGTTGCTGGGGCTGGTATGGGCTGGCGGCATGGCATGGCTGGATTTACGCTTCCTGTGGTGGCTCGGACCTATCGTATTCTCACTGATCCTCTCGCCGCTGGTCTCTGTATTGTCCAGTCGCGCCAGCCTCGGTCTGGCTTGCAAGCGTGGTAAGTTGCTACTTATTCCGGAAGAGTCTAATCCGCCGCGAGAGTTGGTGGCGACCGACGAATACTTCCGTCGCAATCGTGAGCGCAAGCTGGAACATGGCTTTATGCATGCGGTGTTTGATCCGTCCGTCAATGCGCTGGCCAGTGCCATGGCAACAGCACGTCACTGCCTGAGTAAGCCGATTGAGGATATGCGTGAACAGCGCGTGAATGACGCACTGCATCGTAACCCTCAGGAGGTTGATGGTAATTTGCGTCTGGCGTTGATTAGCGATCCGGTGACATTGGCTCGGTTACATCATCGGGTCTGGAGTCAGTCTGATGCGTACAGTAACTGGCGAAACCATTACCAGACGCTTGCTGCGCCGGTGATTAAAAGCGAGTAAACCCGTATAATTCAGTGAAAAAGCAACGGCTAGTCCGTTGCTTTTTTTATGCCCAAACGTGATGCTTGCAGCATTATTCCGCTTCGGATAGCGCTTCCCGGTTTGATTTCCGGCGTAAAGAGAGCCATGAGTAGAATGCATTGATCATCACAACGCTGGCTGTCACCAGAAATACGGCTCTGAACCCAAAACTTGCGGAAACGCTGGCACCTAACAACGGCCCCGTCACGTTACCGACATCGCGGAATGACTGGTTATAGCTGAATATCCGCCCGGCAACCTGATGAGAAGAGTGATAGATAAGCAACGTTTGCACGGCGGGCAGTAACGCGCCGTCAGCTGCACCTAGCAGGAATCGTAATGCTGCCAGTTGCCAGGGGGATTGCACGAACGCCATGGGGATCAGTAATAATACCGACAGTATCAGCATGGCAACCAGAATCCGCTCCGGGCCAATTTTGTCGCCAAGTTTTCCCAACCGGGGGGCGCTCAGGAGTGCTGATACACCTGGAATAGCCGCAATCGCACCACTGATAAACGCCAGATTGTCGGTTTGGCCTGCCAGCTCGCGTACATACAGGGTCAGTATCGGTGCAACGGAGCCGGTTGCTACCTGAATGATCAGCGTAGTAACGAACAAACTCATCACCAGATGGGGATTTTTCAGAGAAACCATGACCTGACGCCCGCTGAGCATGTCTTTTTTCCTGACAGGCTCAATGCGCTCGCGAATGAAAAAGAGCGTAACCAGAAAGCAGATAAACAGCACTACGGCGGTAATGAAAAAAACGGGACGCAAACCGAAGGTATCGGCCAGATAGCCTCCGAGTAGCGGGCCAAGCAGCGCGCCACCAACTGCGCCGGTAGACAAGGTTCCCAGTGCCCAGCCACTGCGATTACGAGGCACTTGTGTGGCGATCAGGGCATTAGCATTCGGCACAAATCCGCCCAAAACACCTAATGCGGCTCTGAGTAACAGAAACTGCCAGATATTCTGCACCAGGCCCATTAACGCCATCACTATCGCCATCCCCAGGGCGGAGCGTAATAGCATCAGTTTTCGCCCTTTGCGGTCGGCAAGGCGTCCCCAGAAGGGCGAAGCGATAGCGGAAAATAGAAACGTGATGCTGAACACTACACCTGACCAGAGATTGAGCGCCTCATGACCCTGTATGCCCAGTTGTTCGACGTAAAGTGAAAGAAAAGGCATGACCAGGCTGAAGGCCGCCCCGGTAAAGAAACATCCCAGCCAGGCAATGTAGAGGTTGCGTTTCCAGTCAATCGGAGCGGTATCGTCCATCATGTTTCCCTGGCTGGCCGTATGCCAGCACGTGATTCAAAAAGCGCTTAATAGAGCGAAGGTTCCCCGTTAGGGCGTGTTTTAAAACGGCGATGCAACCACATGTATTGGTCCGGTGCCAGCAGGATATTTTCTTCAACCAGCTTATTCATCCAGGCCGCGGTGGTTGCTTCATTCTCCAATGGGATATCCAGTTGGGCTGGGCGAATGAGCAGCTCATAACCTTTTCCATCGGGCAAACGACGGGGGACGAACGGCACAATAGCGGGTTTTGCCGCACGGGCTAGCATATAACTACCGACCGTCGTTGCGGCGTTTTTAACTGCAAACAAAGGAACAAATACGCTACTGCGTGGACCATAGTCGTGATCAGGGGCATACCAGATAATCTCGCCTTGTTTCAGCGCCCGGATCATGCCCTTAACGTCTTTTCGGTCCAGCATGGATTTGTTAGAGCGCATTCTTCCCCAGGTTTGCAGCCAGTCGATCAATTTATTGTCGTTAGGCCGATAAACACCGATGCCGGCGTTTTGTATGCCAAAGATGCGAGCACCTAATTCCAGGGTAAGGAAATGCAGACCAATCAGTAACACACCGCGTTGTTGTTCTCGCAGCGGTCGCATATGTTCTAGTCCGGTTACCGTAAACCAGCGCTCCACTCGCCAGTCTGGCCAGAACCAGGCCATACCCGTCTCCATCACGCCCATCCCGACGGATTCAAAATTTTTCTTAACCAGCGCCTTTCGTTCCTCAGCAGGCATATCTGGGAAGCAAAGTTGCAAATTACGATGTGCGATCGCGACGCGGCGTTTCAGTATACGCATTGACAGTCTTCCCAACCCAGTACCGATGCGATAGATGAGAGGATAAGGTAACAGGACCACCAGATAGAGTAGCGCGATGCCTGTCCAGGTCGGCCAGTAGCGTGGGTGTAGTAGCGAGCGATTGAAGGCGGGGATTTGAGTCATAGCTTTAGTATTAAAAAACGGCGAACAATACGCCGACGGTTAATGGAGTTCTTTGCGTTTTCCAACCGAGCAGCCAAAGGCGACATTCTTAAGAAGAAAACACACGTGTGTTTTTTATCCGCAAATTCAACACGGTATTTATCATAGCATCTGTGAAATACCGATTTTAACGTTTGATGACATTAGGGTGGGATCGGCATCAAGCCTGTGATCCCCGCACGGTGACGGCGGGGATATGGCGGTCAGGAGGTGAACAAACCTTTGGCGTAGTGAGGTTCACAGCGCCAGAACTGCGGAGGAACGGTGACGTTTTCTTTCAGTCGGATCGCGGCATGCCATGGCCAGCGAGGGTTAAACAGCATGGCTCGGGCAAGGGCTACCGCGTCCGCTTCTTCGGTTGCAAGAATAGCTTCCGCCTGCTCTGGCTCAGTAATCAAGCCGACGGCAATCGTTACCAGCCCCGTTTCCTGACGAATTTTTTGGGCGAAAGGCACCTGATAGTTGGGCGCGGGCTGGATGTGCTGCAACGGTGATAACCCACCGCTGGAAACATGAATATAGTCGCACCCCAGCTGACGCAATACGTGACCAAGTTCAATGGATTGTGCCAAATCCCAGCCGTCGTCAACGGCATCCGTGGCGGAAATGCGAACACCGACTGCTTTATGCGGTGGAAGCACCTCTCGTACCGCCATATAAACCTCACGCAGTAACCGCATCCGATTTGTCAGTGAGCCACCGTATTCGTCGTCACGCTGGTTGGAGAGAGGCGAGAGGAACTGGTGCAACAGATAACCGTGTGCCGCATGGATTTCTATCAAATCGAACCCCAGCCGGTCTGCCCGTTTGGCTGAAGCGGCGAAGGCATCAATCAGGTTTTTGATTTGATCATGGCTCATGGCGACCGGCACGGTGTCATCAGGGGCATAAGGCAATGCCGAGGGAGCGACGGTTTGCCAGCCACCTTGTGTGGGAGACAGGAAGGCCCGGTTAGCCCAGGGGGCATCGGTTGAGGCCTTTCGGCCGGCATGGCCGAGCTGAATACCCAACGGGATAGTGGAGTGCTGACGGATTCCCCGGATGATGGGTGCTAAAGCACGCTCGGTATCGTCATCCCACAGGCCGAGATCATGTGGTGAGATGCGTCCTTCCGGCACCACGGCGGTGGCTTCAAGAATCAGTAAGCCCGCGCCGGAATGCGACAACGTGCCCAGGTGCATCATGTGCCACTCTGTGGCTTTGCCGTCTTTTGCGGAGTACTGACACATGGGTGCGATGATAATACGGTTTGGCAGCGTCAGGTTTCCCAGTGCCAATGGACTGAACAGCTTGCTCATGAAAATAACTCCTTATCTGAGATAGATTCAGCACACCATGCCAGAGTATGCCTGAAATCCTGATTTCACATTCCGATATCCCCGTCGTTCACTGACAGTATGCTATCCCTCCTGTATGATGCGACGGAAATTTATTGGTTACGCAACATCGCGTTCATATCATCTTAACGCCATTCACCTCAATAAAAACAGGACAGTACACCATGCCAGTGTTACATAACCGTGTTTCCAATGAGGAACTGAAAGCGCGTATGCTCGCTGAAACCGAGCCGCGAACGACAGTGTCCTTTTACAAATATTTTCAGCTGGATGAACCACAAGCCTTTCGTGACGCACTGTATATCGCGTTTGATAAGGCTCGGGTCTTCGGTCGCGTTTATATCGCCCGTGAGGGGATCAATGCGCAGATAAGCGTCCCCGCCAGTCGGTTTGAGGATTTCCGTGCCGCATTGTATGGCGCGCATCCGGCACTCAATGGTGTTCGTTTGAATATTGCTCTGGAAGATGACGGCAAGTCATTTTGGGTATTACGGATGAAAGTGCGGGATCGCATTGTGGCTGATGGGATTGACGATGCCAGTTTCGACCCAACACGGGTAGGGCAGTATCTCAAAGCGGAAGAGGTTAACCGGATGGCCGATGACCCCGACACCTTATTCGTGGATATGCGTAATCATTACGAATATGAAGTTGGTCATTTTGAAAACGCGCTCGAAGTGCCTTCCGATACATTTCGTGAGCAATTGCCGATGGCCGTCGATATGCTGGCAAACGCACGTGACAAGAATATCGTGATGTATTGCACCGGCGGGATTCGCTGCGAAAAAGCCAGTGCCTATATGCTTCATCATGGTTTCAGGAATGTTTACCATGTTGAGGGCGGTATTATTGAGTATGTCCGTCAGGCTAAATCCCGCGGGCTACCGCTGAAATTTATCGGTAAGAATTTCGTGTTTGACGAACGGATGGGTGAGCGGGTATCCGATGATGTGATTGCGCATTGCCATCAATGTGGGGAGCCTTGTGATACCCACGTCAATTGCAAAAATCAGGGATGCCATTTGTTGTTCATCCAATGCCCGACATGCGCAGAAAAATATGCGGGTTGCTGCAGCAGCGCGTGTCAGGAAGAAACACGGCTGCCGCTTGAAGAGCAACGTCTGCGCCGCAAGAATCGTGAAATCAGCATGAAGATTTTTAACAAATCGAAGGGGTTGCTGAACACCACACTGGGGATTCCAGCACCGGAAAAAGAACCCAGAAAAGACAAATAGTCAGATTTGAAAATAAGCGCAGGGCTCGTAAGAGCCCTGCATCAGCGATTATTTTTGACGAACACCTTCGATAGAGATAATCAGTTCTACTTCCTGAGACGCTGGGCCGAGATCGGTGGTGATATTGAAGTCTTTTAGCGCCAGTTTACCTTTCGCCTCAAAACCAGCACGATATCCACCCCACGGGTCATCACCCTTGCCCATCAGTTTAGCGTCCAACGTTAAGGGTTTGGTGACACCATGTAATGTTAAATTACCGGTGATTTTTAATACATCCCCGTCTTTCTGAACGCTTGTTGAGGTAAATGTTGACTGAGGGTATTTGTCGGCATTTAACAATTCAGCACTACGAATATGTTTGTCGCGCTCTGCCTGATTGGTATCCACACTGTTGGTATTAACAGTAACATTCACTTTATCTGCTGCAGGGTTATTTTCGTCGAACGTAAATGTCCCGTCGAAGTCTTTGAATGAACCGTAAATCCAGCTATATCCCAGATGTTGAATCCGAAATTGAATAAACGCATGTTGCTCTTTCTTATCAATTTGATAATCGGCAGCAGAGGCCGAGCTGGTCCAGGAGAACAGTGATGCCAGGGTGACACCCAGCAGAAGCGTTTTTTTCAGCATTGGTATTTTTCCTTAAATTCCCAAATGAATTAATCAACATGTCGACCAGACATGCGTTTCAACGTGACATCACGATCAATAAAGTGATGTTTTAGTGCCGCCAGTGCATGTAAAACCGATAAAATGACAACTGACCAGGCCAGATATAAATGAATCTTCCCGGCGCTATCCGCCTGGTTTTGAATGCCACTTAACGTTGCAGGCACGGAGAACCAGCCAAAAACAGAAATTGGCTGGCCTTCAGCCGTGGAAATCAGATAGCCACTAATAAGAATGCTAAATAACAACAAATACAGGAAAACATGCACTGCTGTAGCGCCGATGCGGGTTAATGTTGAATAACTTGACAACGCCGGGGGAGGTGGGGAAAGCCAGCGCCATATAACGCGAAAAAGCAGGGTCAGAAACAGCAGTATGCCTATCCCCTTGTGTATTTCCGGGGCATTGTGATACCAGGGGTTGTAATAGCCCAGGGTGACCATCCACAGTCCTAAGGCAAACATGCCATACACTGTTATGGCGCTGGCCCAGTGTAAGAGCACACTGATATATCCATATCGGGTTGATGTATTACGCCAAACCATTATTGAAGTCCTTATCATTTACTGACAACTGTTACAGGAACATAACTATACGGAATCGTAAAATCAATATAAAAATGACATATCCAAATCGGTTAAATTATATTTCAGTGGTTTTGAATGTGTGCTCGTATTTTTATTCGAATGAGTTGTTTTAGTGGTTTTTGTTATTTTTCTTTTTGATTTATTTTTTAATAAATAAAGCGGATTTATCTTAAATTGTTTTATTTATTTCTTAATTTTTTTATTTTGATTCTTCTTTTAAAGAAAAAATCAGGGTGTGAATCATTGTCATGGAGGTAATAACGGTGGAACACCGCTCAGGGAGCGGTGTCTGGATGGTGAATGAGGCTAAATATAAAAAGCGTTAATGCTTAAGGTAGTCGGTCAGTTGGCAGTCTTTTGATTCAATTTTGGCAATGCCAGCCTCCAGGATAAAGATGAGCTGTTTTGCCACATCGGTGGTCAACCATAATGTGCGATCAACCTGGGCTTCGTCCGGCGCCTGATCCGCCGTAGCGAGGTAATGCAGACGGATCATCATCGCGTCATAACTGTCAACGGTACTGATATCCCAACCCACAAGCGGGTGCGTTTGAATGATCTCATTTTTTCTGTCCATAAATACCCCTTATTGACTAGTTACTACCGTGAGTGACTAAACGAGGTTTAAGACGGCTCTTGTAGCTGAGCAATATCAGTATATCTCTGTCGGATTCATTTATGGAAATTAAATGTAAAAAAAACTCAAGTGGATGTTTCGATTAATTATCCGGCAAAACGAGCGCTGTGATTTGAACAAAAATAGTACAGTGCGTTAATGTAAGACGGCGAGGTAGTACGACATCTTACCGAAGAAACGAAAAGGTCAGACGAGATGTCTGACCATTGGGTAACCTGTGCGGATAGAAAAAGGAGATTACTCGCTTTGAACAAACCAGTCGTCAGCGCTTTCCCAAGTCTCCTGCAGGATTTCCGATATTCTCTCTCTGTCGTCTTTACTGCCGCCCAAAACGCTCAGGTTATTCGAGGCGGCATAACGAATGCTCACTGGGGTATCCGGGTAAATGTCATGAACCCGATGGCTCAACTCATGGGTTAATGCTTCAAGTGCGCCAGTAGGCAGTAGGGTGGTTTTTGCAATAGTCAGTTCAATACGCATGGTTGCCTCCTTTTTACTGTAATTTTATACAGTAAAAGAGAAAAGGCAACAACATGGATAAAAAATAACAACATAGACAAAATGTAGAGCGCGCGTCCTTTATCACATGGCCGCGCGTCAACCACTATCAGGCGACAGACCAGTTCAGACTCTGTCCGGCGAGGAATGGAATAATGCATTCTTCACCTGTCACGATTTCTTCGGGGAATTGCACCGGCTGGCGGCGTAATTCCAGCGTCTCTTCATTGACCGGCAATCCATAAAAACGTGGGCCATTCAGTGAGCAGAATGCTTCCAGTTTATCCAGGGCGTTCAATTCTTCAAAGACTGTTGCGTAAGCGCTTAATGAAGCCTGGGCGTTGAAAACACCGGCACAGCCACAGGATGACTCTTTACGGTGTTTCGCGTGGGGTGCAGAGTCTGTGCCAAGGAAAAATTTCTCACTACCTGAGGCAACGGCTTCGCGTAAGGCCTGCTGGTGAATGTTACGTTTTAGGATAGGCAGGCAGTACAAATGTGGGCGAATACCACCGACCAGCATATGGTTACGGTTAAACATCAGATGCTGCGGGGTAATAGTCGCGGCAACGAAGCGATCGGCCGCTTGCACATACTGGGCGGCTTCGCGGGTGGTGATATGCTCAAATACCACCTTTAGTTCTGGGAATTGCTTGCGCAGCGGCTCCATGACTTGCTCGATAAAGCGAGCTTCGCGATCGAAAATATCGACTTGTGGGTCGGTGACTTCACCATGAACCAACAGCGGCATGCCCAGTTTCTGCATCGACTCCAGTATTGGGTAGATGGTTTTGATATCTGAGACACCATGGCTGGAGTTCGTGGTGGCATGGGCTGGGTAAAGTTTGGCGGCAGTAAAAACGCCTTGCTGGTAGCCGGAGATAATTTCGTTTTTATCCAGTGATTCTGTCAGATAACAGGTCATCAGCGGCTGGAAGGTGTCGCCAACCGGTACGGCAGACAGGATCCGTTGCCGGTACGCCTCTGCCTGGGCCACACGGGTAATGGGTGGTGTCAGATTCGGCATGACGATAGCTCGGGCGAACAGGCGGCTGGTGTAAGGCAGCACGGCTTTGAGCATCTCGTCATCACGCAGATGAAGGTGCCAGTCGTCAGGGCGACGAATCTTCAGAATAGTCGGCAAAGGGGTCATGAAACGCTCCGCGATCAGTAAATAACGCCCCTGAAGCAGGGGGAAATACGGCGGGGAATAAGCATAAGCGGAAAGCGCAGCGAATGCATCCGTTCGTTGTGAAAAGGTTGAAATTAGCTTGTTATTGGCGTTTTATGGGTGAATATTCAATCTGTTGCTATATCAATGGAGTATTGTGATGGAAATTCGTATCGTTGCCAGTGTTCAGGCCAAGCCGCAATTTATCAATGAGGTTGCCGCTGCGGTTCGCCAGGTCGTTGCACCGAGCCGTCAGGAAGAGGGTAATTTGCAGTATGAATTGCATGAAGAGTTGAATAAAAGCGGCTCGTTCGTGTTTTTTGAACGCTGGAAGAGTCAGCAGGCCATCAGTGAACATGAGCTGACCGCACATTTTCAGGCGCTTGTCACCCAGTTGGAGGGCAAGGTAGAGCGCATGGATATTAAATTATTGCAGCCAGTAGCATAAAAAAATGCCCGTCATACAGACGGGCATCGAATCAGAATAAGCACCTGCGTTAGCAAGGTGCTTTTTTCTATTGAGTCCACAAGACTCTTTATTCCACAGGACGAGTTGCCGGGGCACTGGCCTGATTAACGGCAGAGTGACCGCCAGCAGAGCCTTTGCCTGTGAACTCAAACGTCGGGCGTTGCCAGTTGCTGACACGCGGTGCATCCGGAATATAAGCCGGTGCCGGTGCACGCGTCATCGGTGCCGTGGCGTGATGCTGGTGAGGCTGTGCCGCCACAGCGGTATCAACAACAGATACTGAAGCAGACACCGGTTCCTGAGCGATAGGGGCTGGTGTAGCCTCCACAGCAACATGAATCACCGGCGCTGGTTCGGTTGGTTGAGCATCCACGGATTCATCACCGCTGGCTGTCGTGGCGTTATCAGCAACGACGGCAGCCGGCGTGTCTTCAACGTGCACTACTTCAACGTGCTCTACAACCGGTGCAACCGGCTCAACCTGCGGTGTCGGCTCTTGAACTTCCAGAGGCGCTGTAGCTGCCTGCTGTACAGTGCTTTCGACGGGTTGAGTGGCTTCTTCGGCTAAGGCTTCATCCTGCTGCGTTGATGCGAGGACCGGCACAGCGGTCGGATTTTCCTCGACTGGGGTGCTGGCAGGCACTGTATCCAGAGCGGTAGTGATATCCGGTGTAGTGACATCGGGTAACGCGGTCAGGGCAGTTGCCAGCGCGGGTGCGGCAGACAGTTGCTCATCGGCCGGCGTGTTCAGATCTTCTACACGTTCTGGTTGCTGTGGCTGCGCAACCGGATAACGAACCCAGACTTTACCTGAAGCCATTTCCGGTGAGGCCGATGCTTGTGCCAGCGGCATCGGCGACTGTGCTGGGTAACGCTCATCGCGGTAACGACGACGACGCTGACCACTGACGCGCAGATGGCGAGGTGAGCGACGAGAACGACGTGGCAGGCCGTTTTCACGGTTACTTTCGGTTGCTGCCTCGTTTTCCGCGTCGGTAATGTCGGTGGCAGAGGTGGCTGATTCTGGCGCTTTTTCTACCGTCGATTCCTGCACGTAGGATACCGCCAGAGGCAACGCGTCAACATTCGCTACCGTCTGTTCTCCAGCAGCGCTGCCATCTTCCACCCTTACTTTTTGGGGCAACTGACGACGTTGACGACGCGGCATCACCTGTACCGGTTTTTCCTGTTCGGCAGCAACGGTGTCTTCTGCTTCAACGGCAGCCGTATTCAGCTCTTTAACGTCATTCTGCGCCTGGCGTTTTTCTTCCTGACGACGACGTTGGCGTTCAGCGCGTTGTTCGCGGCGTTGTTCATCACGTACCGCCTTATCCTGCACCGATGTCTCTGCTACCGCGGTAGTATCGACGTCGGCATTTTGTTGCTGTGAACGTTTGTTACGGCGCTGCTCATCGCGCTCACGCGGTTCGCGATTATCACGGGGACGATCACGTCGACCGGACTGACGGCGATTGTTCCGACGATCCTGCTTCTGCTCCTGCTCATCAGACTCGGTTTTCGCTGCTTCAGCCGGTTTATCTTTAACGGCGTCAGAGGAGGAGAACATTCCTTTCAGCGCACCAATAAATCGACCAAACAACCCGCGCTCGGAAGCGGCCTGTTTTTCCACGCTCGGGGTCGGGGTGACGGGAGCGGGTTGGGCTTCCTCTGGTGAAATGTCCGTCATGGTGAAGGAGGCCAGAGCTGGTTGCTCCGGAGCCCGGCGCTCAGAAACCTGTTCTTCCGTTGCCTGCTGGGCTTCAGCTTCCAGCAACTGAGGCAACATATAGCTTAGGGTCTGTTTTTCCTCACCTTTACGGATACGCAGTACGGCGTAGTGCGGCGTTTCCATACCGTCGTGCGGGACGATAATGGCGCGTACACCACCCTGACGTTTTTCAATCGCGTTGACGGCTTCACGTTTTTCGTTGAGCAGATAAGACGCGATAGGCACCGGTACAATTGCATGCACCTCTTTGGTGTTTTCTTTCAGCGCCTCTTCTTCAATCAATCGCAGGATAGACAGCGACAGCGATTCGTTGTCACGAATCGTGCCGGTGCCATTACAGCGAGGGCAGACATGATGGCTGGATTCACCCAGCGAAGGGCTCAGACGCTGACGAGACATCTCCAGCAAACCAAAGCGGGAAATGCGACCAATCTGAATTCGGGCACGGTCCTGGCGGACGGCTTCACGCAGGCGGTTTTCCACTTCGCGTTGATGGCGAACTGGCGTCATGTCGATGAAGTCGATAACGATCAAACCACCCAGGTCACGCAAACGTAACTGGCGGGCAATTTCATCGGCGGCTTCCAGGTTGGTGTTAAACGCGGTTTCTTCAATATCGCCGCCGCGTGTTGCCCGGGCGGAGTTGATATCGATAGCGGTCAACGCTTCGGTGGTATCGATGACGATAGAACCGCCAGATGGCAGACGTACTTCACGCTGGAAGGCGGACTCAATCTGCGACTCGATCTGATAATGGCTGAACAGCGGAATTTCACCGGTATACAGCTTTATTTTACTGCTGAAATCCGGACGGCCCAGCGCAGCGATATGCTCTTTAGCCAATTCCAGAATTTTGGGGTTATCGATCAGGATTTCGCCGATATCCGGGCGCAGGTAATCACGAAACGCGCGGACAATTACATTGCTTTCCTGATGAATCAGGAATGGCGCCGGGCGGCCTTCCGCTGCTTTTTTGATAGCCTCCCAGTGTTTCAGACGAAACGCCAGGTCCCACTGTAATGCGTCGGCGGATTTACCCACCCCGGCAGTACGGACGATAAGGCCCATACCATCCGGCAGTTCCAGTGAGCCAAGCGCTTCTTTCAATTCGGTACGGTCATCCCCTTCAATACGGCGGGAAATACCGCCAGCACGGGGGTTATTTGGCATCAGCACCAGATAGCTGCCAGCCAGACTGATGAACGTCGTTAAGGCAGCCCCTTTGTTGCCGCGCTCTTCTTTGTCCACCTGAACGATAACTTCCTGGCCTTCACGGAGCACGTCTTTGATATTCGGCCGACCGTGAGAGTTGTAATTGCTGGGGAAGTATTCGCGTGCGATTTCTTTGAGGGGAAGGAAGCCATGTCGCTCTGCGCCATAATCAACAAAAGCGGCTTCAAGGCTGGGTTCAATGCGGGTGATTTTGCCTTTGTAAATGTTTGCCTTTTTCTGTTCGTGTCCAGGGCTTTCAATATCCAGATCGTAGAGCCGCTGACCATCAACCAAGGCAACACGCAACTCTTCCTGCTGAGTTGCGTTAATCAACATTCTTTTCATCGTACTTAACTCGTTATTTTTACTTGCATTATTGATAGAGCTGCGGATGAACGCGGTGCATGACCGGAGGGACCGATGGCCTCGTGTCTTATCGCAGGGGCGTCAACCTCACGGTTGTCGCCTGCATAGAGGCGCATGTTTCGGTAGCCTGTATTTCCTGATGGAATACAGCACGTTTACTGCGGGAACAGCTTCTGAAAATAGGTTGCCAGATCTGATTCCATATGCCGGCCAAGCTGCAAACCACAGCTCGCTAACTGCCTGATTATTCAATACGTCTTACGCCATTGCTGCGTTTATGAGTAATCAGACAAATATAATAATTCCGCAATTTCCCTTGTTTACCGGAAATCAGCACGGAAAGCCAAAGCATTATTCCATTGCTGACACGTCGATAGCAAGGTGACTTTGCCTGTCAATATAAAGTTTATTGTGCTGTTTTTAACCAAACTGATACCTGTTGATGCTGAAACCAGTCGGGCCACGGACAGTAACAATATCTTCATAAGCCAGACCGACAGTTAACCATAGAAAAAGATGTGGCGCTATCGGTGTGTGCTCTTTAGAATCCGCCTCCATGAAAACAGAGAATCCAACCGTACAATTTCTGACGATCTCCGCCGAAGAAGCAGGCCAGCGGATCGACAATTTTTTGCGTACGCAACTTAAAGGCGTACCGAAAAGCATGATTTATCGCATTTTGCGTAAAGGCGAAGTGCGGGTAAATAAAAAGCGTGTGAAGCCAGAATACAAATTACTGGATGGCGATGAAGTGCGTATTCCTCCGGTGCGCCAGTCAGAGCGTGAAGAGGCAGCGGTTTCCGCCAGCCTTGATAAAGTCTCGGCGTTGGCAAACTGCATCCTTTATGAGGATGACTACCTGTTGCTGCTGAATAAACCGTCAGGTACAGCGGTGCATGGTGGCAGCGGGCTGAGCTTTGGGGTGATCGAGGGACTGAGAGCACTGCGTCCTGAAGCACGCTTTCTGGAACTGGTACATCGTCTGGATCGCGATACGTCAGGGGTGTTGCTGGTGGCCAAGAAGCGTTCGGCGTTGCGTTCGCTGCATGAACAACTGCGTGCTAAAGGCATGCAGAAGGATTATCTGGCACTGGTTCGTGGCCAATGGCAGTCACATTGTAAATCTGTGCAGGCGCCGTTGCTGAAGAATGTGCTGCAAAGCGGCGAGCGCATCGTGCGCGTTAATAGTGAAGGTAAACCATCGGAAACGTTGTTTAAGGTGGAAGAGCGATTCGATTGCGCCACACTGGTACGAGCCAGCCCGATAACCGGCAGAACCCACCAGATTCGCGTACATACTCAGCATGCCGGTCATCCGATTGCGTTTGATGATCGCTACGGTGATCGTGATTTCGACGCTCAACTGGTAGGTACCGGACTAAAACGTCTGTTTCTCCATGCACAAGCATTGCGTTTCGAACATCCCCATACCGGTGAAACGTTACGCATTGAGGCTCCGCTCGATGCGGGCTTGCGTCACTGTCTGCAGGTTTTGCGACAACGGCAAAGTCAGAAATAACACGTGCGTTACTGCGCACGCGTTGCCGACATGGCAGGGCGCGTGCGCGCTCTGCCTCCAGATCACTCCCTCATCATTGCAATAACGGATTAACCCCTTCCACGCGCAATAACTCCAGTAACGTAATGAGCGGTAAGCCGACAAGCGTATTGGGGTCGCGCCCTGATAACCGGTCAAACAAAGTAATGCCAAGTCCTTCGCTTTTAAAGCTGCCCGCACAGTCAAGCGGCTGCTCAATATCAACGTAGCGTTCAATCTCGCGTGTACTGAGTGCACGAAAGTACACGTCAAACGGCTCAACGACTGATTGCAGATGCGCCGTTGCGCTGTTGAATAATGCCAATCCGGTATAAAAGGTAATGCATTGTCCACTGGCTTGCTGTAACTGGCGTATCGCGTTTTCCGGCGTGTGCGGTTTTCCGGTAATCGTGTTGCCCACCACACACACCTGATCGCTGCCAATAATCAGGCTGTCTGGGTAGCGTTCTGCGAGCGATTTTGCTTTGCCGATAGCCAGTCGGCGAACCAGTTCGGTGGCGCTTTCTCCGGTATCCGGTGTTTCATCGTAATCAGGTGCGGCGCAGATAAACGCCAACCCCAGTTTTTCAAGCAGGGCCTTGCGATAAATGGATGTAGAGGCGAGTACAATCCGGGACATAAATTTCAACCAGGTCATAGCGTAATCAGGGAATGCATTTTAAACTGCTTGTCGCTCTGGAAGCGAATTGAGGTGTGCGAAAGTAAATTTGGGTGAAAGCACTGACATCGCCACCTTTTTCTTTGACTCTCCGTCGTTACGACGTTAATATGCGCGCCCTATGCAAAAGGTAAAATTACCCTTAACCCTTGATGCGGTTCGCACTGCTCAAAAACGTTTAGATTATGTTGGTGTCTATACGGCTGAACAGGTGATGCGTGTTGCCGAATCAGTGGTTAGTGTGGACAGTGATGTGAATGCGACGCTGTCATTCAGCATTGACAGCCAGCGGCTGGCGGTGATTGATGGACAGGCTGATGTAACGGTGACGTTGCTGTGTCAGCGCTGCGGCAAGACTTTCGAACATCAGGTCCACACCACGTTCTGTTTTAGCCCGGTCATCAGTGATGAACAGGCCGAAGCCTTGCCGGAGGCTTATGAACCTATCGAAGTCAATGAGTTCGGTGAGGTTGATTTGCTGGCGATGGTTGAAGATGAACTCATCCTCTCTTTACCCATTGCGCCGGTGCATGATTCTGAACACTGTGAAGTGTCCGAAGCGGATATGGTGTTTGGTCAGTTGCCCGCTGAGGCGGAAAAACCGAATCCATTTGCCGTATTAGCCAGTTTAAAGCGTAAGTAATTAAGGAGTAAGGTCCATGGCCGTACAACAGAATAAACCTAGCCGTTCCAAACGTGGTATGCGTCGTGCTCACGATGCGTTGACCACTTCCGCTGTATCCGTAGATAAAGTTTCCGGCGAAACTCATCTGCGTCACCACGTCACTGCGGATGGTTACTACCGCGGTCGCAAGGTTGTTGCTAAGTAATTCTTGCGATTTCGCAAGGAAACACTTTGACGCGCCTAACCTTGGCGTTAGATGCAATGGGCGGGGACTTCGGTCCCTGCGTTACAGTGCCTGCAGCATTGCAGGTACTGGATTCTAATCCAGACCTCCATTTACTGTTGGTCGGCGATCCTTCTGCGCTTACTCCATTACTTGTCAACGTCGATTCCCCTTTATCTTCCCGTCTGGAAATTGTGCCAGCCGAATCGGTGATCGCTGGTGATGCGCGTCCATCCCAGGCTATTCGAGCCAGTCGGGGGACTTCTATGCGCATCGCTCTGGAGCTGATCCGGGAAGGGCGGGCGCAAGCCTGTGTTAGTGCAGGGAATACTGGCGCGCTGATGGGATTGGCGACGTTACTGATCAAACCGATTGAGGGGATTGATCGCCCGGCATTGATGACGATGTTGCCTCATCAGCAGCACGGGAAGAGCGTCGTATTGGATTTGGGAGCGAATGTTGACTGCGATAGCACGATGCTGGTGCAGTTTGCCGTGATGGGGTCGGTCATGGCGGAAGAAGTGCTTGGATTGAAGAATCCACGCGTCGCGCTGCTGAATATCGGTGAAGAAGAGAGCAAAGGGCTTGCCAGTATCCGTGACGCCGCAGCGCAACTGAAAGCTATGCCTTCGATTAACTATATTGGTTATCTGGAAGGCAACGAATTACTGACCGGCAAAACGGATGTGATGGTCTGTGACGGCTTTGTAGGTAACGTCACGTTGAAAACTATGGAAGGTGTCGTGCGAATGTTTCTGTCTCTCCTGAAGGGGACGTCTGGTGAGGGAGAAGGTCGGCAAACACAGCCGTGGTGGTTGAAATTTTTAGGGCGTTTTTTGAAAAGGCGTCTGGCCAGGCGTTTTGGACACCTGAACCCTGACCACTATAACGGTGCATGTCTGTTAGGATTACGTGGAACTGTCATAAAGAGCCACGGCGCTGCGAACCAGAATGCGTTTGCCGTAGCGATCGAACAGGCCATGCAGACGGTGCAGCGGCAACTCCCGGAGCGGATTGCGTCGCGACTAAAGGCTGTATTACCCAAGAGTGACTGAGCGTACATGTATACAAATATTCTCGGAACGGGAAGTTATTTGCCCGAACAAATCAGGACGAATGCTGATTTAGAAAAAATGGTGGATACGTCAGACGAATGGATCGTTACACGTACCGGTATCCGTGAACGCCGCATTGCTGCGCCTGATGAAAGCGTCGCCTCAATGGGGTATCGTGCGGCACAGAGCGCACTGGATATGGCGGGTATCGACCAGAGTCAGGTCGGTTTGCTTATCGTAGCGACGACGTCGTCCAGCCATGCGTTCCCCAGCTCGGCCTGCCAAATCCAGCACATGCTGGGAATTAAAGATACGATCGCTTTTGATCTCGCTGCCGCCTGTGCAGGGTTTACCTATGCGTTAAGCGTCGCTGATCAGTATGTCAAAAGTGGTGCGGTGGACTATGCATTGGTCATCGGGTCTGATGCGTTGTCCAGAACGCTTGATCCGGCTGATCGCGGTACACTGATTCTCTTCGGCGATGCGGCGGGCGCGGTAGTGCTGGGACGCTCGCAAGAAGCAGGCATTCTGTCCACACATCTGCATGCTGACGGCCGTTATGGTGAGCTTCTGACCTTGCCTTATACCGATCGGCAAGCGCCTGAGCCTGCTTATCTGACGATGGCGGGTAACGAAGTGTTTAAAGTCGCTGTAACGGAACTGGCCCATATTGTTGAAGAAACGCTGGATGTCTCTGGCCTTGATAAGAGCAAAATCGACTGGCTGGTTCCCCATCAGGCAAACCTGCGCATTATAAGCGCTACTGCCAAAAAATTAGGTATGGGCATGGATAAAGTGGTGGTCACGCTCGATCGCCATGGCAACACGTCCGCGGCTTCCGTGCCTTCAGCGCTTGATGAAGCGGTTCGCGATGGTCGTATCCAGCGCGGTCAGTTGATTCTCTTAGAAGCATTCGGTGGTGGTTTCACCTGGGGTTCAGCGCTGATCCGTTTTTGATTAATCAGGACCTATTACTATGACGAAATTTGCAATGGTATTTCCCGGCCAGGGCTCCCAGTCTGTGGGGATGCTGGCAGAGTTGGCTGAACAGTTTCCGCTTATCAAAGAAGCGTTTGACGAGGCTTCCTCGGTACTGGGATATGACCTGTGGCAGCTTTCCCAACAAGGGCCGGCAGAAGAACTGAATAAAACCTGGCAGACCCAGCCAGCGTTGCTGACAGCATCAGTAGCGCTTTGGCGTGTCTGGCAGCAACAGGGTGGTGCACAGCCGACATTGATGGCTGGTCATAGCCTGGGCGAATACTCCGCGCTGGTATGCGCTGGGGTGCTGGATTTCAAACAGGCCGTTAGCCTGGTTGAACTGCGCGGTAAACTGATGCAGGAAGCGGTTCCGGAAGGAACGGGCGCAATGTCCGCGATCATCGGTCTTGATAATGACGCGATTGCCACTGCCTGTGCCGAGGCGGCGCAAGGCCAGGTCGTTTCGCCGGTGAACTTCAATTCGCCAGGGCAGGTTGTTATCGCCGGGAATAAAGAAGCGGTTGAACGTGCGGGTGCTGCCTGTAAAGCCGCCGGTGCGAAACGTGCTTTACCGTTGCCGGTCAGCGTGCCTTCACACTGCGCACTGATGGAACCCGCAGCCCATAAACTGGCGCAAGCGCTGGAGGCGGTGACGTTTAATGCACCGCAGATTCCGGTGGTAAATAATGTGGATGTGCGTGCGGAATCTGCACCGCAAGCTATCCGCAGCGCACTGGTGCGTCAACTGCACAATCCGGTCCGCTGGACGGAGTGCGTCGAATATATAGCCGCTCAGGGCGTGTCAACCCTGGTGGAAATTGGTCCTGGTAAAGTATTGACCGGGCTGACCAAACGAATCGTCGACGGCCTCACGGCGACGGCGATTAATGATCCTGCTTCCTTATCAGCAGCGCTTGAACAGTAAAAACGGTGAAGATAATGAATTTTGAAGGAAAAATTGCCCTGGTGACGGGCGCGAGTCGAGGCATCGGTCGGGCGATTGCCGAAATGCTGGCTGCCCATGGTGCCACCGTAATCGGTACCGCCACCAGTGAGAAAGGGGCCGCGGATATCAGCGAATGGCTGGGGCCGAAAGGCAGAGGCTATGCGTTAAACGTTACAGATAGTGCCTCGATTGAAAACGTTTTGGCCGGCATCAAAGAAGCATTCGGCGATGTTGATATTCTGGTAAACAATGCCGGTATCACGCGCGATGATCTGATGATGCGCATGAAAGACGATGCCTGGCAGGAAGTGCTGGATACCAACCTGAGCTCGGTTTTTCGTATGTCGAAAGCCGTGTTGCGCGCCATGATGAAAAAACGTTTTGGCCGCATCATTGCTATTGGTTCCGTGATTGGTTCTAGCGGTAACCCGGGACAGGCCAACTATGCTGCTGCCAAAGCAGGGTTGGTCGGTTTCAGTAAGTCGTTGGCGAGGGAGGTGGCGTCTCGCGGTATTACTGTTAACGTCGTCGCGCCAGGCTTCATTGAAACTGATATGACCCGGGCATTGACAGAGGAACAACGGGCGGGCATTTTGGCGGGAGTTCCTGCCAGTCGTCTGGGTGATCCAAAAGAAATCGCCAGTGCTGTGGCGTTTTTAGCCTCTGATGAGGCGGGCTACATTACCGGTGAAACATTGCATGTCAATGGTGGCATGTATATGATCTGATAAGTAGCACCGTAATTTGCGTTAATTTACAGCGAAAAATGCAAAAAGCACAAAATCTTGGTTCGACCAGTATTGATTTTGTTGCATCTTTTTCAACATTTTATACACTACGAAAACCATCGCGAAAGCGAGTTTTGATAGGAAATTTAAGAGTATGAGCACTATCGAAGAACGCGTTAAGAAAATCATCGTTGAACAGCTGGGTGTTAAGCCGGAAGAAGTCGTGAACAATGCCTCTTTCGTTGATGACCTGGGCGCTGATTCTCTTGACACTGTTGAGCTGGTAATGGCATTGGAAGAAGAATTCGATACCGAGATTCCAGACGAAGAAGCTGAAAAAATCACGACTGTTCAGGCAGCCATCGATTTCATTCAAGCTAATCAGCAGTAATCGAACATATCTAGGCGGTCGCTCGACCGCCTAAGTTTTCTTCTACCTCAGTATCATTTTTTCCCTCCCTGGAGGATCAGCGTGTCTAAGCGTCGAGTAGTTGTGACTGGTCTGGGCATGTTATCTCCTGTCGGCAATACAGTAGCGTCATCCTGGAATGCTCTGCTTGCCGGTCAGAGTGGTATCAGCCTGATTGATCATTTCGATACTAGTGCCTATGCAACGCGTTTTGCTGGCTTAGTAAAGGACTTTAACAGTGAAGACTTCATCTCGCGCAAAGAAGCGCGCAAGATGGATGCCTTTATTCAATACGGAATTGCAGCAGGCATTCAGGCCATGCAGGACTCAGGCCTTGAGGTAACGGAAGCTAATGCGAGTCGTATCGGAGCTGCTATCGGGTCGGGTATTGGTGGGCTAGGGCTGATCGAGGAAAACCATGGCGCGCTGATGCATGGTGGCCCGCGTAAAATCAGTCCGTTCTTTGTGCCGTCTACCATTGTGAACATGGTCGCAGGACACCTGAGCATCATGTTTGGTCTGCGTGGACCTACCATTTCGATTGCCACCGCATGTACTTCTGGTGTGCATAACATCGGCCACGCTGCGCGTATTATCGCGTATAACGATGCCGATGTTATGTTGGCCGGCGGGGCTGAAAAAGCCAGTACACCGTTGGGCGTAGGCGGGTTTGGTGCTGCGCGAGCGTTGTCGACCCGTAACGAAAATCCACAAGCAGCGAGCCGTCCGTGGGATAAAGATCGTGATGGCTTCGTGCTGGGCGACGGTGCCGGTATTCTGGTGCTGGAAGAGTATGAACATGCCAAAAAACGCGGTGCGAAAATTTACGCCGAAATCGTCGGTTTTGGTATGAGCAGCGATGCCTATCACATGACTTCTCCGCCGGAAAGCGGTGCCGGAGCCGCGCTGGCGATGGAAAACGCGTTGCGTGATGCAGGCATTACCACCGATAAAGTGGGTTACATCAATGCACACGGCACGTCTACCTCAGCGGGTGACAAGGCCGAAGCGCAGGCAGTGAAATCCGTTTTTGGTGCAGATACCCGTGTACTGGTCAGTTCGACCAAGTCGATGATCGGCCATCTGTTGGGCGCGGCGGGTGCGGTAGAGTCAATCTTCTGTATCCTGGCGCTGCGTGATAATGCGGTTCCACCGACCATCAACCTGGATAACCCTGATGATGGCTGTGATCTGGATTTTGTAGCGCATGAAGCGCGTCAGGTCGCCAACATGGAATACACCTTGTGTAACTCCTTTGGTTTCGGCGGCACCAACGGTTCTGTGGTGTTCCGAAAAGTCTGATGTGATGCTTTAATAAAGAGCCCGGTTTTGCCGGGTTTTTTTTCGTCTGTGCAAAAATAGGAGTATTGCCGCTTGCCGGACACCCCGGCGATTGACAGGCTTGCACTCTGGCCGGGGAGGCGAATATGTGGTGGGTTGACGGAAAAGCGGAACAGCAACTGCCGGTATCGGATCGCAGTGTACAATTTGGCGATGGTTGTTTTACTACCGCCAGGGTCGTGGCGGGGCAGGTGGTATGGCTGGAGCGGCATATCCATCGGCTTCGGCAGGCGGCGGAAACGTTGCTGTTGCCTGAGGTCGATTGGTCGCGCTTGCGCGATGAGATGCAACAGGCGGCGGCGGGCCGTGCGGATGGCGTCGTAAAAGCCATCATCAGCCGGGGTCATGGTGGTCGTGGTTACAGCTCCGCTGGGTGTAACCAGCCGGTGCGTATCGTGATGCAGGCTCCCTACCCACAGCATTACGTCAACTGGCGTCTGGATGGCATTCGGCTGGCGCTCAGTCCAGTGCCGCTGGCGCAAAATGCGTGGCTGGCGGGTATCAAGCATTTGAACCGGCTGGAGCAGGTATTGATTCGCACGCATCTTGAACGCTCCGGTGCCGATGAGGCGCTGGTGCTTGACACCTCTGGGGCGCTGGTGGAATGCTGTGCCGCTAATTTATTCTGGCGTAAGGGATCGCGGGTTTTTACGCCGGATCTCTCGCTTTGCGGTGTTGACGGTGTGGCACGGCGACATATTATGGCGCTGTTGCAGTCCTCCGCGTTTGAACTCCATGTGGTGTCGGAACCTTTGGAAACGTTGGCGGATGCCGATGAAGTGCTGGTGTGCAATGCGCTGATGCCGGTGATACCCGTGAATCAGGCGCATATCTGGCGTTATCGCTCACGAGAGTTATACGACTTTCTGAGCCCTAACTGTGAGTCATGATGGGTTATGAAGAGAACGAAGTGGGGTCTTGGGATTATTGTTCTGTTGGCGGTGGTTGCCTGGAGCGGGTGGCGGCAAATACAACACTTCGCTGCCTCACCGCTTATCATCAAACAGGAAACCATTTTTACTCTCCCTGCCGGCACGAATCGTGAAGGCTTACAAGCATTACTGACAGAACAGCATATTATCGATGACAGTCACTGGTTTCCCTGGTTACTGCAGTTGGAACCGGAACTGGCCACATTTAAAGCCGGAACCTATCGTCTGACGCCTGCCATGACCGTGCGCGATATGCTGGTGCTGTTAGCCAGTGGCAAAGAGGCACAGTTTTCGGTGCGATTTGTGGAAGGGTCGCGTCTGAAAGAGTGGCTGGAAACGCTGAAGTCGGCCCCGTATCTGCGGCACACGCTGGAGGATAAAACCCCGCAAGAGATTGCTGAAGCGATAGGGCTGAAAGATAAACCGAATCCTGAAGGGTGGTTTTATCCAGATACTTACCTCCATACCGCCGGGATGAGTGATAAGTCGATTCTGCAACGGGCACATCAGCGGATGACCAAAATACTTAATGACGTCTGGACTGCTCGGGATGAGGGGCTGCCGTATAAGTCGCCGGAAGAGCTGCTGGTGATGGCGTCATTGATTGAAAAAGAGACCGCGATTAACGAGGAGCGGCCACTGGTAGCGTCGGTGTTTATCAACCGCCTGCGCGTGGGGATGCGTTTGCAGACTGACCCGACGGTAATCTACGGCATGGGCGAGAACTATAACGGCGTGATTACCCGCAGTGCGCTTGAAGCGGCCACTCCGTACAATACCTATGTGATTAATGGGCTGCCGCCAACACCCATCGCCATGCCGGGTAAGGCATCACTTGAAGCGGCCGCGCATCCGGCCAAAACCAGTTATCTCTATTTCGTGGCCGATGGTAAAGGTGGACATACGTTCACCTCGAATCTAAACGATCATAATCGCGCCGTGCAGGCGTATCGTTCCGCGCAGGCTGCAGCCGCCGGAAAGGAAAAGAATGAACAGTAAATTTATTGTGATTGAAGGGCTCGAAGGGGCGGGGAAGAGCAGCGCTCATGCCGTGGTGGTGGAAACACTGCGCGAGTTTGGTATCGACGATATCGTCTTTACCCGTGAGCCCGGTGGTACGCCACTAGCAGAAAAGTTGCGTACGCTTATCAAACAGGGTGTGGCAGAAGAGAAACTCACGGATAAAGCAGAATTGCTGATGTTGTATGCCGCTCGCGTACAACTGGTGGAGAACGTGATCCGCCCGGCGTTGGCGCGCGGTGCCTGGGTGGTTGGCGATCGACACGATCTCTCGTCTCAGGCTTACCAGGGTGGTGGACGAGGAATGGACCCGCACTTGATGGCGTCATTACGGGACACGGTGTTAGGCAATTTTCGTCCTGATTTGACGCTTTATCTGGATATTCCTCCTGAGCTAGGGCTAAAACGTGCCCGCCAGCGTGGTGAACTGGACCGTATCGAGCAGGAATCGCTGGCGTTTTTCGAACGAACCCGTGCCCGTTATCAGCAATTGGCAGCGGCCGACAACAGTATTGTGACGGTTGACGCGTCCCGCGGGCTGGATGAGGTCAACGCTGATATTCGCCGGGTGCTCCGTGACTGGTTGCAGCGGCTGACCGGGCGAGGGGAGTGAGCGGCTGATGGAGTGGTATCCCTGGCTGAACGCACCTTACCGACAGTTACTGGCGTCGCATCAGGCAAAACGCGGCCATCATGCGGTGTTGTTGCAGGCTATCGAGGGGATGGGCGAGGCATCGCTGGCGTATGCCTTCAGCCGGTGGCTGCTGTGTCAGCAGCCGGAGGGGGCCAAAAGCTGTGGCCGTTGCCATTCCTGTGAGTTGATGAACGCGGGGACCCACCCTGACTGGCATACCCTCAGTCCCGAAAAAGGGAAGCACAGTCTGGGGGTTGACGCGGTGCGTGATGCACTGGAGCAGGTGTATCAGCGTTCGCGGCAGGGAGGCGCCAAGGTCGTTTGGCTGCCACTGGCGGAAAGCCTGACCGAGGCGGCGGCTAATGCGTTGCTAAAAACATTGGAAGAACCGCCAACACAGACCTATTTCCTGCTGGGGTGCCGCGCACCGGGACAGTTGCTGGCGACATTGCGCAGCCGCTGTTTGCATTTATATCTTGATGTACTGGCGCAGGCGCAAGGAATGCAGTGGCTGCGTACGCGCGGGTACGCTGATGAGATGGCATCACAGACCGCATTACGGTTGTCGGCAGGGGCACCACTGGCCGCGGAGGCGCTGCTGCAACCCGACATCTGGAAAGCACGCCAGGCGGTCTGCCAGCAGTTAGGTCTCACTCTGCAATCAGGCGATGCACTGACGCTGTTGCCTGTATTGAATCATGATGACGTTGAACGCCGCATGCACTGGGTTAGCACCGTGTTTCTGGATGCGCTGAAATGGCGCTATCAGGCGGCTAGCCAGCGAACCAACCAGGATCAGGCACCATTAGTGGCGCAACTGGCATCCCAGTGTGGCGATGCCCGCTTGCATGCCAGCCTGCGGTGTTGGTTGCAGTGTCGTCACCAACTGGTGTCGGTGACTGGCGTTAACCGCGAATTGTTATTAACAGAACTGTTGTTGACGTGGGAGTCGGTATTATCGTCTCCTACGTTGCCGATTCCGTCACCTTTTTCCTGAATAGCGGAAGTCCTGATTATGTTGTTAGTTGATTCCCACTGCCATCTTGATGGTTTGGATTATCAGTCCCTGCACCACGATGTGTCTGATGTATTGAACAAGGCACGTGAGCGTGATGTGGGCTTTTTTCTGGCGGTAGCCACCACGTTACCCGGGTTTCGCAAGATGACTGAGTTGATTGGCGAGCGTGACGATGTGGCGTTTTCCTGCGGGGTGCACCCACTCAGCCAGGAAACACCGTATGATTTCGCTGAACTGCGTACACTGGCGGCGCTGCCGTCGGTGGTGGCATTAGGTGAAACCGGGCTGGATTACTATTATCAGCAAGATACCGTCTCTTCGCAGCAGGCGTCGTTTCGTGAACACATTCGCATCGGTCGCGAATTGAATAAACCCGTTATTGTGCATACTCGCTCTGCGCGTGAAGATACGCTGGCTATCCTGCGCGAAGAAAAAGCTGATGAATGTGGCGGTGTACTACACTGTTTTACCGAGGATAAGGAAACAGCGGAGCAACTGCTGGATCTCGGGTTCTACATTTCTTTTTCCGGGATTGTGACCTTCCGCAATGCCGAGGCACTGCGAGATGTCGCGCGCTATGTGCCGTTAGACAGGCTATTGATAGAAACCGATTCTCCGTGGCTGGCACCTGTTCCCTATCGCGGCAAGGAAAACCAGCCCGCGTACGTGCGTGATGTCGCAGAATATCTGGCTGTTCTCAAAAATGTCAGTCTCGAAAAGCTGGCATCCTCCACCACCGAAAACTTCGCCCGTCTATTCCATATTGATCCTGCACGGTTGACCGTGGCGTGATCCTGGTTGAGAATACGCGAGTTTTTTTTGGCTTCGTAATTAATCGCTAATAATCCCTGCCATTTGTAGTGTTTACTGCACGGTGGTAGGGCTAATTTTTGGCGTTAGATCACAAATTATAAGACTTCTGATAGTAACGTGGGTTTCCCATGAGTTGAAACGTGACTGCTATCAAACATTTGATGCAACATTTATTTTACTCTGCGTAAAAATTAATGAGGATGCATATCACATCCCGACCGCGTGAAGGATGACCTCCCCACCTTCAGGTGAACTGTCAGAAACTATCAGAAATAGAAGCACTATTACTCAGGAGCACTCTCTATTATGTTCAAAAATGCATTTGCAAACCTGCAAAAAGTAGGTAAATCGCTGATGCTGCCAGTGTCTGTGCTGCCTATCGCCGGTATTTTGCTGGGCGTCGGGTCAGCCAACTTTAGCTGGTTGCCGACGGTTGTTTCCAGCGTGATGGCGCAGGCAGGCGATTCGGTTTTTGCCAATATGCCGCTGATTTTTGCCATCGGTGTGGCACTGGGCTTCACCAACAATGACGGTGTATCGGCGCTGGCGTCGGTAGTCGCTTACGGCATCATGGTGAAAACCATGGCAGTGGTAGCACCGCTGGTGCTGCACATGTCACCGGCTGATATCGCTGCTAACCACATGGCCGATACCGGCGTGTTGGGTGGGATTATTGCTGGTGCAATCGCCGCTTATATGTTCAATCGTTTTTACCGTATTCGCTTGCCTGAGTACCTGGGCTTCTTTGCCGGTAAACGTTTTGTGCCAATCATTTCTGGTTTGACCGCCATCATCACTGGTGTGGTGCTGTCGTTCATTTGGCCACCGGTGGGGAGTGCGATTCAGACATTTTCTAAATGGGCTGCTTACCAGAACCCAGTGCTGGCATTCGGTATCTACGGTATCGTTGAACGTAGCCTGGTGCCGTTTGGTCTGCACCATATCTGGAACGTACCGTTCCAGATGCAGGTTGGTGAATTCACTAACGCAGCAGGTCAGGTATTCCACGGCGACATTCCGCGTTATATGGCAGGTGACCCGACGGCGGGCAAACTGTCAGGTGGCTTCCTGTTCAAGATGTATGGTTTGCCTGCTGCTGCGCTGGCTATCTGGCATTCGGCGAAACCGGAAAATCGCGCCAAAGTGGGCGGTATCATGATTTCCGCTGCGCTGACTGCGTTCCTGACCGGGATTACCGAACCTATCGAGTTTTCCTTCATCTTCGTAGCGCCGATCCTGTACGTCATCCACGCTATTCTGGCCGGTCTGGCGTTCCCGATTTGTATTCTGCTCGGTATGCGTGATGGTACCAGCTTCTCTCACGGTCTGATCGACTTCATCGTACTGAGTGGCAACGGCAGCAAACTGTGGCTGTTCCCGATTGTTGGTCTGTGCTACGCCGTGGTGTATTACACCATATTCCGCGTGCTGATCACCAAGCTGGACCTGAAAACCCCGGGGCGTGAAGATTCTGCATCCGAGCAGTCTGCTCAGGGCGGTTCTGAAATGGCCGCGTCGCTGGTATCGGCATTCGGTGGTAAAGAAAACATCACCAACCTGGATGCGTGTATTACCCGTCTGCGTGTCAGCGTGGGTGATGTGTCTAAAGTTGACCAGGCTGAGTTGAAGAAACTGGGCGCGGCAGGTGTAGTGGTAGCCGGCTCCGGCGTACAGGCTATCTTCGGTACCAAGTCTGATAACCTGAAAACCGATATGGATGATTACATCCGCAATCACTGAAAGGTCCGTCACCATTGACGGATAACAGGGAGTTGACGAAAGGGGCTGCGGCCCCTTTTTTATTGCTGCCGACTTTGTGTCCTTAAATTCCCGCCCGACTGAACAGAATCGTTTCCCCTAGCGGGATATTCAGCAGTAGGATGATTGACGTTGCCGCGTGTCATGTAACCGTTGGCATTATCATCATCGACAGCGCGATAACCAACGCCGCCCTGAATAATTATATCGTTGGAATAACAAGATCGTTGAATAACAACATCGTCCATCAGCGGCGTATCACAACATCACTTTTCAGAGGGAACAGGATGCAGATTTCAGCTGATCGCTTGACGCAGATAGCGTATGAACTGTTACGTCATGCCGGGTGCGAGCATGATGAGGCTGAGTGTGTGGCGCACCATTTGGTTGGCGCGAACCTCAAAGGACACGACAGTCACGGGGTTGGCATGTTGCCGGAATACGTTAGTTTTATCGCCGCAGGTAACATGCACCCCAATACCCCAGCCCGTTTGGTGCAGGATGGCGGTGCGGTACTGCAGTTCGCGGGCGATCGTGGGTTTGGGCAACGAACCGGACGTGAGGCGATGCAGGCGGCGATTGAGCGGGTGAAAACCACCGGCGTGTGCCTGATGACGCTATCGTCAACCTGCCATCTGGGACGGATCGGGACGTACGGTGAAATGGCGGCGCAGGCTGGCCTGATTTCGATTCATTTCGTTAATGTCAGTGACATTGCACCGCTGGTGGCACCGTTTGGCGGTAGTGACGCACGCTTTGGCACCAACCCCATTTGTATCGCCTTCCCGGGCAGTGACGACAACCCTGACTTTATTCTGGATTTTGCCACCAGCGTGGTAGCACTGGGTAAGACACGCGTAGCCTGGCTGGCGGGGAAAACCTTTGATGAGCCGGTGATGCTAGACCGTGATGGTCATCCGAGCGCAGACCCACGGGTCATGTGGGAAGGGCAGCAAACTGGTGCGCTGCTACCGATCGCGCGCCACAAAGGCGGCGGTCTGATTCTGGCCGCAGAATTACTGGCGGGCATTTTGTCCGGCGGCGGCACTATCCATCCGGGTAACCCGCGCGAAGGCGCGATAGTAAACAACATGACCACGATTCTGATTGACCCGACGAAGCTGGTGGGCATGTCATGGTTGCAACAGGAGTATGATGCCATGCTGGCTTATGTACGTGCGTCGCGCGTGCCGGATCAGTCCGCGCCGATCCTGATTGCCGGAGAACCTGAGCGTCAGGCGCGTACGCAACGTCTGACTGATGGTATCGTCATTTCCGAAGGTGAGTGGCGGAAAATTACCGATGCCGGGTGCTCGTTGGGGATGTCAGCGGCATTTTTTGCGGCGTAATACCTCGCTTAAGGCATGGCATACGCTGACAAAGAGAGTTGAAAAACATTAGATTTATCACTCATACTGCAAGCCGCTTCGCGCAAGAGCGCTTGTTTTTAAAGGAACTGTGTTATGGCTGAAGAAACCATTTTCAGTAAGATCATTCGTCGGGAAATCCCCGCTGATATCGTTTATCAAGACGAACTGGTGACGGCTTTTCGCGACATCGCACCCCGCACTCCCACCCATATTTTGATTGTACCGAATGTGCTGATCCCCACAGTGAATGAGACCGCGCCAGAGCATGAGGCCGCGCTTGGTCGAATGATCACGGTCGCGGGTAAGATTGCGCATCAGGAAGGCATTGCGGATGACGGCTATCGTCTGATCATTAACTGCAATCGCCACGGTGGGCAGGAGGTGTATCACATTCATATGCATCTGCTGGGCGGTCGCCCGCTGGGGCCGCTGCTGGCTGGTTGATACGGCCATGCGTAAGGTATTACCCGAAAGCGTGTTATCGGGCATATTGGTCGCCCTGCTACTGGGGATGTCACTTGTCGGATGTAGCAGGACGACCAGTCTGAGCATTAATTCCAAACAGACATTGGTGCTGGATGCCGCGGTACTGGCTGCGGGCATTCGTGTTTCCAGTCCGTCGTTGTCGCGTGACAATGCAGGTCAGCAGGTGTCGGCTCGTGTCAGCAATACGTCTACACAGCCGGTAACGCTGCACTATCAATTTTACTGGTATGATCGTCAGGGACTGGACGTACCGCCGCTGGGTATCAACCAGACGGTGGTGATCCCTGCTCATACGGATATCTCCCTTGTGGCCACGCATGCTAATCCGGCAGCCAGCCAGGTACGGCTTTATCTTTTTCTCTGATGCGTGATTGAGAGGACAGACATGAAAAAATATCTTGGCATCGTGCTGATGGCGCTGGTGATCGCAGGCTGTAGCAGCCGCGCGCCACAAACAGAACAACCGGCGACTATCGAGCCCGTCGCGCCACCTGTACCGGTGAAACCGACCTTGCCGCCATCAGAAAGTCAGCCGTTGCCGACACCGCCGAAAATTCAGGTACCGGTGCTCAATTGGTCTGCTGCGGTAACGCCGCTGGTAGGGCAGATGGTGAAAACCGACGGTATTGCTAAAGGCAGTATTCTGTTGGTGAACAAGATTAAAAATAACACCAATGGTTCGCTACAGTCTGCTCAGGCGACCACAGCGTTATACAACGCGTTGGCAGCATCGGGACAATTTACGATGGTGTCGCATGAACAGTTAGGCGTAGCGCGGCAATCGTTAGGCTTGTCCGAAGAAGATAGCCTCGAATCGCGTAGCAAAGCGGTGGGTCTGGCCCGTTATGTCGGTGCGCAGTATGTGCTGTACGCGGATGCCAGCGGTGATGTCAAATCACCTGATTTGTCGATGCAACTGATGCTGGTGCAGACCGGTGAGATAGTCTGGTCCGGTAATGGCTCGGTTCGCCAGCAGTGAAGCGTTGCATGCGCTGTTGCAGCAGGCTCTGCCGGCGGTAGCCACCGCCGGTTTTCATTTGCAGCCCGTCTGTGGTCTTAGCCAGCAGAGTTGGCGTGTGCAATCTCCGGCGGGGATATGGCTGGCGCGTGGCGAAACACCACAAGGACGGCAGTTAGGGACCTCCCGCCAGCGTGAGTTCCGTGTGCTGCGTCAGTTGAGCGGGCAAGCGCTGGCACCGCGCCCGGTATGCTGGCGTGATGGCTGGTTATTAGTAGAGTGGCTGGCAGGCTCGGACGTGGATGCCAGCCAGTTTTCGCTATTGCTCACCGAAGGACGGCTGGCGGCGTTAATAGCGCGTTTGCATCACCAGCCACGTTACGGTTATCCGCTGGCCTTGAAACGCTTGATAGCACATCACTGGCTGCATATGGACCCGGCAAGGCGTTCACCGCAGTTGAAGCGCGCCTGTCGATGGCTTATCGACACGCCGTTACCTGCACCGCTATTGATGGCACCGCTGCATCTGGACGTGCATCCCGGCAATCTGCTGCGTACCACGGCAGGCTGGCGGCTGATTGACTGGGAGTATGCGGCAGACGGCGACATCGGGCTGGAACTGGCGTTGTTGTTTCGGGGATGTGAGCTGGATGCGGTGCAGCAGCAGGATTTTTTACAGGCTTACTGCCGTCACTGGCGTGGTTTGTCATTGACGTCGTTGCGGCAACAGGTGGCGCGCTGGCAATATTGGGCGGATTACCTGGTCTTAATGTGGTTCGAAGTCCGCTGGCGGCAAACCGGTGAGCAGAGCTACCGTCAGACCGCCGATGCATTACGTCGGGCAGGCGGGTAGCGCCATGGCAGGTTTTGCGGCCATCAGGCTGATTGCAATTAACAAGAAGAGGTTTTTGTGGGTCCGTTAATGTTAGATGTGGCTGGCTATGAGCTGGACGCGGAAGATCGTGAGGTGCTGGCGCACCCGCTGGTAGGGGGCGTTATCCTGTTCAGCCGTAATTTTCACGATGCTGACCAGTTGGCCGAATTAGTCCGCCAGATGCGGCGTGCCTCGCGTGAACGGTTAGTGGTGGCTGTCGATCAGGAAGGCGGCCGGGTACAACGCTTTCGTCACGGCTTTACCCCATTACCGGCCGCCCAGTCTTTTGCCGCACTGAATCCATTGGCGCAGGCGCAGCAACTGGCACAAGAAGCGGGCTGGGTCATGGCGGCGGAAATAATCACCATGGACATTGATATCAGCTTTGCGCCGGTGTTGGATGTGGGACATCAGAGTGCGGCAATCGGCGATCGTGCTTTCCATAACGACCCGGATACGTTGCTGGCCGTCGCGGAGCATTTTATCGCTGGTATGCGTGCCGCTGGTATGAAAGCGACAGGTAAGCACTTCCCTGGACACGGTGCGGTCACGGCGGACTCCCATAAGGAAACGCCTCAGGATAACCGACCGCTGGCACAAATTCGGGAACGGGATATGCGTGTCTTTCGGGAGTTGATTGCCCGACAGCAGTTGGATGCCATCATGCCTGCACATGTTATCTACCGTGATGCGGATCCTCGTCCGGCCAGCGGGTCGCCGTACTGGCTGAAACAGGTGTTGCGTCAGGAATTGGGGTTCGGCGGCATTATTTTCTCGGATGACCTGTCGATGGAAGGGGCGGCGGTGATGGGCGGCTACGCTGAGCGTGCCCAGGCAGCGTTGGACGCTGGCTGCGACATGATTTTGGTCTGCAATCAGCGTCAGGGAGCCATCAGCGTGTTGGATAATCTGTCGGCGGTCAAAGTACCGGGGTTGGAGACGCTCTATCATCGGGGAATGATCACGCGTCGGGAACTGCTGAATTCATCGCGCTGGAAGCAGGCGACGTCGCAGTTGACGGCATTGAGTGAACGCTGGCAGGCACATAAAGCCGCCGGTTAATCACCGCTAAACAAGGCTGGAGGGAAGGCACAGATGATCATCTATTTGCACGGTTTTGATTCAAGCAGTCCGGGTAATCATGAGAAAGTGCTGCAGTTGCAGTTTATCGACCCGGATGTCCGACTGGTGAGCTACAGCACCCTGCATCCGCGTCATGATATGCAGCATCTGCTCAGGGAAGTCGACAAGATGCTGCAATCCAATGAGGATAGTCGGCCGTTGATTTGTGGCGTTGGACTGGGGGGATTTTGGGCTGAACGCATTGGCTTCCTGTGCGATATCCGTCAGGTCATGTTCAACCCCAATCTGTTCCCGCAAGAGAATATGGCTGGCAAAATCGATCGCCCGGAAGAGTACGCCGATATCGCCACCAAATGCGTAGAGAATTTCCGTGAGAAAAACCGCGATCGCTGTATGGTGGTCTTATCACGTCATGACGACATGCTGGATAACCAGCGCAGCGCTCGTCTGCTGGGCGAGTATTACGAAATCATCTGGAACGACATCGAAGGCCATAAGTTCCGCGACATTTCTTCACACCTGCAGCGCATCAAAGCCTTTAAATCATTAGGCTGATCCCTTCCTGTCGCTTTTTATCGTTGCCGGATTCGCTCAGTGTGGGTCTGGCAGCCTGTTTTTCCTCTGCCAACCTCTTTTGCTAACCCATTGGTTATCAATATCTAATTTGTCGGGCTGACTATCTGTAACTAAAGTAAATTGATTTAAATCAATTTTGGTATGACCAAATGACCTTACATGATATTCTCATGACAAATATCCCATTCAATCATTTATAACCATATGTAATTTAAGGATATTGTTTATTTACTCTTTATTAACTATTGGTTCACAAATTTTCAGGGGGTCATTTTGACATCATTGCCAATCAAGAAAATCGTGATTGTCGGCGGCGGTGCCGGCGGACTGGAACTGGCGACTAGCCTGGGGCGCAAGCTCGGTCGCAAGAATAAAGCGGAAATCACACTGGTGGACCGTAATCACAGCCACCTGTGGAAGCCGCTGCTGCACGAAGTGGCGACCGGTTCGCTGGATGATGACATGGATGCATTGAGCTATCTGGCGCATGCCCGCAATCATCATTTCAATTTCCAACTGGGTATGCTGACCGATATTGATCGTGAACAGCGTACTATCCAGTTAGCAGAGATCCGCAATGAACAAGGGGAGTTGCTGGTCGCGGCCCGTTCACTGCCTTACGACATTCTGGTGGTGGCGCTGGGCAGTACCTCCAATGACTTTGGCACCCCTGGGGTCAAAGATCACTGCATTTTCCTGGATAACCCGAAACAGGCTCGCCGTTTTCACAACGAAATGCTCAATCTGTTCCTCAAATTCTCCGCCTCTCAGGGCGAAAAAGAGAGGGTCAATATCGCGATTGTCGGGGGCGGTGCCACCGGCGTGGAACTGTCTGCCGAGTTGCACAATGCAGTCAAACAGCTGCACAGTTACGGTTTTGACAGCCTCAGTAACCAGGCGCTGAACGTGACGTTGGTGGAAGCCGGTGAGCGTATTCTGCCAGCCCTGCCACCGCGTATTTCTGCGGCGGCGCATCATGAATTGACCCAACTCGGTGTTCGCGTTCTGACTAAAACCATGGTGACCAGCGCTGAGCAGGGCGGTCTGAACACCAAGGACGGCGAATTTATTGACGCTGACCTGATGGTATGGGCGGCGGGTATCAAAGCGGCCGATGCGATGAAGGATATTGCGGGTCTGGAAACCAACCGCATCAACCAGTTGGTGGTGGAGCCGACGCTACAAACCACGCGTGATCCGGCGATTTTTGCCATTGGCGACTGTGCGTCTTGTCCTCAGCCAGGCGGCGGTGTGGTACCACCGCGTGCGCAGGCCGCGCATCAAATGGCGTCACGTTGCTACAGCAACATTCTGGCCTTGCTGGATGGCCAGCCGCTGAAAGCCTATGTCTATAAAGACCACGGTTCGTTGGTGTCATTATCCAAATTTAGCACCGTCGGTAGTCTGATGGGGAACCTGATGCGTGGCTCGGTGATGGTAGAAGGGCGCATTGCCCGCTTCGTTTATATTTCGCTCTACCGTATGCATCAGATTGCGTTGCATGGCTATCTCAAAACCGGCCTGATGATGCTGGTCGGTAGCATCAACCGGGTTATCCGCCCGCGCCTCAAACTGCACTAAGGCTGATACCGCTCGACCTTGACTTCAGGTTGCCCGCTATCCGGCGGGCAACCTGCTATTCCCCGCCATACCGCATCTATTTCAGAACAAAATATTGCACTAACGCCAACTCAAGGTAAGAAAACTCTCAAATGTGACAGTTTTGTTATCTGAGCCTCCCTTTTAAGGTAGTAATCCGATTGAGAGTACCGCAGGGATTCGGCAGACTTCATCGCATCAGAC
Organism: Dickeya ananatis; assembly: GCF_019464615.1. Lineage (NCBI taxonomy): Bacteria > Pseudomonadati > Pseudomonadota > Gammaproteobacteria > Enterobacterales > Pectobacteriaceae > Dickeya > Dickeya ananatis. The sequence continues at coordinate 1,333,355 of NZ_CP040816.1, forward strand.
AGCGTTGCGCACACGCTGCACCCCGCTAGCGGGGCTTTCGGGTCAGCCATCCGGCGGTGATAAACCGTATAAGGCACGGCGAGATGGACGGTGCGTGATTATTTATTCAGGAGGTTTCCTGTGAACAAGTCAATGTTAGCGGGTGTGGGTATCGGTATGGCGGCAGCGCTGGGCGTGGCTGCTGTTGCCAGTCTGGATGTGTTCGCATCCAGACCGCAGTTTGCACAGGTGCTGACAGCTACCCCCATCAAAGAAACGGTGAAAACGCCGCGTCAGGAATGCCGTAATGTGACGGTGACGCACCGTCAGCCGGTGCAGGACGAAAATCGCCTTGCCGGTTCACTGTTGGGTGCGGTGGCGGGTGGTGTGCTGGGGCACCAGATCGGTGGTGGACGCGGACGCGACGTGGCAACGGTAGCCGGGGCACTGGCCGGTGGCTATGCCGGTAACCAGGTGCAGGGGAATATGCAGGACAGTGATGTTACTACCTCTACGCAGCAACGCTGCCAAACGGTGTATGACAAATCACAAAAAGTGCTGGGTTATGACGTCACCTACAAGATTGGCGATCAGGAAGGCAAAATCAGGATGGATCGTGACCCTGGTACCCGCATCCCACTCGACAGCAACGGTCAGTTAATCATCAACCAATCCAGTTGATGCGCCAGACCGGCAGGCCTGCCACACCCTGACGGTGTGGCAGGCCTGAAGCCATGATCCTACCGGTTTCACCCTCTCATCAGGCATCGTATAAATCCGTGTCCTGTACCGGCGAGTGGCGCTGACTTGGCCGAATACGCTTGACCGAACTTCTCACTGCCAGCGTACCGTTCAGCAACAGATTGCCGTGACCACGACCCGGCTGCATCAACTGAAGTTGCAATAATCTGACGGCTTCCCGACCCAATTCTTCGCATGGAATCAGTATCGAGGTAAGCGGGATGTCATGCACCGCCGCCAGGTTGGCACCATCCATGCTCATCACCGATATGTCTTGTGGTACCCGCAACTTTGCTTTATGCAGCGCATTAATCGCGCCTACCGCGATGAAGTTACCGCCTGCCAGTATCGCGGTAGGGTACTGCTCACGTGGGCAGGTAGCCAGAAACTCGGTGACGGCTTGTTCCGTTTCTGCGCTGCCGAAACCGCGGGGGGTAAGCAGGTGGCGCTCCTCGCTAAACGGCAGGTTATGCTGTTGATACGCCTCGCGGATCCCCGTCAGTCGCCACTCCATGGTATAACGCCGCAGGCAGAGTAGGGTGAGGATCTGACGGTGTCCCTGTTCAATCAGGTAATTGGCGGCAAATTCGCCAATAAGCTGGTGCGCAGGCGAGACACCGGATAACCTCATTTTGTGATCAAAGCAGTTCACCAGTACGCACGGTTTATTCAATTCTGCCGCCAGCGCATGGATATACGGGTCATCAATACCGATTAAAATCGCGCCTTCGGTTTCCGGCGCGGACATTTTCTCCAGAAAGAGTGAGACATCGCTGTCGTTCTCCGCCAACCCGCAGTAACGCAGGCGGACATCATGCGGGTCCAGCGACTCCTGCACCCCTTGCAATACCTTGTGATAAAAGATGTCGGCCCGGCTGTTAAAAGCCCGCTCTGGAGCGAACACGGTCAGGCTATTCAGTAATAAACGACCGGTAGCCAGGTTATCCATCACACCGTATTGCCGGGCGGCAGTGAGGATGCGCATCCGTGCCTCCTCACTGGTGTTGGATTTACCCGCCAGCACCCGCGAAACAGTACTGACGGAAAAACCGGTTTGCAGGGCAATATCGCGGATCCGGAGGTTTTTTTTCATTTTGTGATCCTGCTCAATTTGGCTTATGAAAAAATTTTCATAAGCAGAAGATGGTCGGTTTTAGGCATAAAAATGACCAAAAACAGCAGCTAATGACGCTATCATGAAAATAGTTGCAAAAAAGTGAGTATCTCCCGCTTTTTTATTTCCTTACGCTGAATATGTCGCGATTCTTCCGGTGATATTCCACCGGAGGAATGGGTTTAAAAGACATAAAACTTTATAAAAATCTGAATATTAGAACATCAGGATGGTGTGTGCCGACAGGTATTCACCGAAGTCCGCTGTAAGGAGATCACCATGAGTCTCGACGTTAATTCCTCTCCCGCTGTGAATGAAAAACGAAAATTCAAACAATTACGCTGGTGGGTTCTGGCGTTATTTCTGTTTGGCGTCACCGTCAATTACATCACCCGTAATTCACTGGGTATTCTGGCACCTGAATTAAAAACCGTTTTAAACATTACTACCGAGCAATACTCCTGGATTGTCGGTGCGTTCCAATTGGCTTACACCCTATTCCAGCCGTTGTGTGGATGGCTTATCGACGTCATCGGCTTAAAGATGGGCTTCATGATTTGCGCGGTTATCTGGGCGCTGATGTGTCTGTTACATGCCGGGGCTGGCAGTTGGATTCAACTCGCGGTCTTGCGTTTTATGATGGGGGGCGCTGAAGCCGCCGCCACCCCGGCCAACGCGAAAACCATTGGCGAGTGGTTCCCTCGTCAGGAGCGCCCTGTGGCTGCAGGTTGGGCGGGCGTTGGGTTTTCGATTGGTGCGATGCTGGCTCCGCCGATCATCGTGATTGCCCACTCGCTGTTGGGCTGGCAGGGGGCATTCATTTTTGCCGGGGTGCTGGCCATGCTTTGGGTGGTGTTGTGGTGGCTGTTTTACCATGATCCGGAAAAGCACCCGAACCTGAGTAAAGCCGAGCTGGCATTTATCCGTCAGGACAACGAACCGGCACCGGTGAAACAACCCTTTTTCACCGCCATGAAAACGGTGCTGAAAAACCGCCGCTTCTACGGTATCGCCATTCCGGCGTTTATGGCCGAACCGGCCTGGGCGGTGCTGAGTTTCTGGGTGCCGCTGTATCTGGCGAAAGAACGCGGTATGGATTTGAAACAGATCGCCATGTTTGCCTGGCTGCCGTTTCTGGCCGCTGACTTTGGCAGTATCGCCAGTGGTTATCTGACCAAGCTCTACACGCGCTTGTTTGGTTGTTCACGGATTAATTCCGTGGTGGGCAGTTCGGTGACCGGCGCATTCCTGATGCTGTCACTCGCACTGGTCAGCGTGACCCAAAACCCTTATCTGGCCATCATTTTGATCTCCATCGGCGGGTTTGGCCACCAGATCATTTCCTGCATGCTGAGCGCCGTGGTGGTGGATTCGTTCGATAAAGGCCAAATGGCGACCGTTAACGGTATGCGCGGTGCCAGCGCCTGGATTGCCAGTTTCCTGTTTTCGTTGTTGATTGGTGTGACCGCCGACAAGATTGGCTTTAATCCACTGTTTGTGGCGATGGGCTTTTTTGATTTGTTTGGCGCACTGTTTTTGGTGGCATTCATTGCCGAGCGTCGTCAGCGCGCACATTGATAACGTTTCAGTATTGACAGAATTTCCGAATAGACGAGTGATGTTATGAAGACATTGAAACACTGGGTATTGCACCATCAGGCCGAGGATCGGGTTGAGTTGCTGGTGGACGGCGCGCATCGCTTTATGTTGTATGTGCTGGCGCCGGGGTTAATGCGGGTATTGATTAAGCAGGATGATGAACTGCGATTGAACCGTACCTGGAGTATCGCGCCGCAGCAGGATGATGTTCCGTGGCAGGGGCGAGTGCGCGAGAGCAGCGACGGCTTTGCCTTACCGGGGTATAGCTTATCCTGGCAAGGCGATGCGTTGCAGATAAGCACCGCGCAACTGCGGGTGACGATACACCAGCCGCTGTGGTTGTCATGGGAACACTGTGATGCGCAGGGGCAGTGGCAACCGCTGGCTTCTGACCGACCGACCGGCGCTTATCTGCTTAACCGTCACGGTGATGGCGTGGCGCACTACCAGCGCCGTACACCACAGGAACGTTGCTACGGGCTGGGCGAAAAAGCCGGGGATCTCAACCGCGCCGGTCGTCGCTTTGAGTTTCGTAATCTGGATGCGATGGGCTATAACGCGCAAAGCACCGATCCGCTGTATAAGCACCTGCCGTTTACCATTGTGAACCAGCCCGGTGTCAGCTATGGCGTGTTTTATGACAACCTCAGTTCCACCTGGTTGGATCTGGGTAACGAGCTTGACAACTATCATCTGGCTTACCGTCGCTATCAGGCTGAGGCAGGGGATTTGGATTACTATTTCCTGCTCGGCCCGGCAATCCTGGATGTGACCAAAGCTTTCGTCCGGCTTACCGGTAAAGCCTACTTTGGCCCTAAATGGAGCCTCGGCTACAGCGGTTCGACCATGCATTACACTGATGCGCCCGATGCCCAGCAACAGCTGTTGTCGTTCATTGAATTGTGCCGCCAGCATGCTATCCCGTGCGATTCTTTCCAGCTCTCATCTGGGTACACCTCGATCGGCAATAAGCGCTACGTGTTTAACTGGAACTACGACAAGGTGCCGCAGCCGGAGCAGATGAGCCAGGCGTTTCATGACGCGGGACTGCATTTGGCCGCCAACATCAAGCCTTGCCTGTTGCAGGATCATCCACGCTATCAGGAAGTGGCCGCGAAAGGGCTGTTTGTGCGTGATTCAGAATCGGATAACCCGGAGCGTTCCAGTTTCTGGGACGATGAAGGCTCCCATCTGGATTTTACCAACCCGGACACCGTTGCCTGGTGGCAGGAAAACGTCACCCGGCAACTGCTGGAAAAAGGGATTGATTCAACCTGGAACGATAACAACGAATTCGAAGTCTGGGATGGCGAGGCGCGCTGTCATGGCTTTGGGCAGCCGATTGCCATCAAGCATATTCGCCCGTTAATGCCGTTGCTGATGATGCGTGCGTCAATGGAGGCGCAGCAGCGTTTTGCGCCCGAGCTGCGTCCTTACCTGATTTCACGCTCCGGCAGCGCCGGTATGCAGCGTTACGTGCAGACCTGGAGCGGTGACAACCGCACCAACTGGCAGACACTGCGCTATAACACCCGCATGGGCGTCGGCATGAGCCTGTCCGGCCTGTATAACGTCGGGCATGATGTGGGAGGCTTTGCCGGTAATAAGCCGGACGCCGAACTGTTTGTGCGCTGGGTACAAAACGGTGTGATGCATCCGCGCTTTACCATTCACTCATGGAATGATGACGCCACGGTTAACGAACCCTGGATGTATCCGGCGGTCACGCCGATTATCCGTGATGCCATTCAGTTGCGTTATCGACTGTTGCCGTACCTGTATACCTTGTTCTGGCAGGCCCATACGGATGACGAGCCGATGCTTCGTCCAATGTTTCTGGACCATGAGCATGACCCGCGCACCTTTGAGGAAAGCGACGATTTCATGCTCGGTAAAGATCTGCTGGTCGCCAGCGTCGTGGAGCCGGGGCAACGTCAGCGTCAGGTCTACTTGCCGGATAATCATGAGGGTTGGTACGACTTTTACCGCGGTGACTGGTTCAGCGCGGGACAAACGGTGACGCTGGATGCGCCGCTGGAGCGTTTACCACTGCTGGTCCGGGCCGGTGCCATGATACCGATGTCGGCGCGTACCGATTTTGTCTGCCCGGATAGCGACGACCAACGCACCATGCTGCTTTTCCCGCTGATGGGGAATGGCACACGTCAAGGCCTGTTGTTTGAAGATGACGGGGAAACCCACCGCTGGCGTGATGGACAGGCGTTGTGGCTGCGTTGGGAGCTGTGTTGCAGCGCCGGACGTATTGACGTGACCTTCCACCCGGAAGGGGCGTTTGTACCGGCGTGGCGTCAGTTGACCGTGCAGTTGCCGCCAGACGAGCAACGCGCGCTGTACATTAATGGCGAGCGCACCACGCAGTACACACTGCCTTCCCAGCGCTAACCGAAGCATGGAGCATGCCCTGCCGACAGTTTCATCTGTCGGCAGGGGGGCGTGACCGTTATCGCTTTATTGTCAGCCGAATAGTAAGTCCCGTTTATCAATAGACAGCGAAGGGGTATTATCGATAGCACATTGCCAATGATGTCTACAGCGTATACCCCAAATCATTCACGTTGCAGGACGATACGCCAGCAACCTGAAGCAGGAAGGGGATAGGCTTTTATTCAGGCACCGGGAAGACATATGCTGAATAATTCGGAAGTTCAACGCTATCTGCAGCGCATTGGCGTCAGCTCTTTGCCTGCGGAACCGGCTTTACAACTGCGCACCCTTCATCTTGCTCACCTCACGCATGTTCCATTTGAAAATCTGGATGTGGTGTTCGGAAAACCGATACACCTGAATCCGTCTGCCATCTATCGGAAAATCGTTGATGACCGGCGTGGCGGGTTTTGCTACGAGCTTAATTACGGTTTTTATTTGCTGCTGCAGGCGTTAGGGTTTGAGGTACACCTGTTGGCCGGTCAGGTGTGGAACGATGACGGTCACTATGGGCAGCCCTTTGATCATCTGTTTTTACACGTGACGCTGCCGCAAGCGTCCGTCATTGCCGATATCAGCTTTGGGGATTCGTTCTGTGTGCCGGTGCCACTGTCGGGTGAGGTGTCGAGTGAAGCGTTTGTCCATTATCAGGTCGTGGCGGTAGAGGGCGGCTATCAGTTGCAGCAGCGGATTGGCGATAATGACTGGAAACCACAATACAAGTTTACGCTGCACGCTTACCAACTGGCGGACTATGCCGGGATGGCGCACTACCATCAAACCTCGCTGTCATCGCCATTTACCACCAAGGCACTTTGCACCCGCGTAACGGCACAAGGGCGATTAACCCTGTCGAATAACCGCTTGATAGTCACCCGGCACGGCCAGAAGAGCGAGCGTGTTATCGGTAGCCATCGTGACTATCTGGATTGCCTGCAACAACAGTTCGGTATTGTGCTGACGGACGATTACGACAGCCAGCACTGGTTTGAGCGCCTTAGCGCCGCGGTGACCTGAGTCGCCAGCGGCAGTGTAAGGTTTGGTTTTATCTAGCGAAACAGCGTCTGTGCCCAGCGGGCCAGACCGGCGGTGACCGAGCCAAAGTCATCGCCGCTTTCGATCGGGACATCGGGCAGGCAGTGGCTGATGGCAGTGCGTAGTAATGGCGAACGCGCGCTACCGCCAGTCAGGTAAATGACGTCCGGCTGCGTCTGGCTGCTTTCCTGCGCTTGAATAAGCTGGCGCTTAATGTGCTCCAGCGGCTGTGCGATCGCCTCTTCTAGTTGGTTTACGCTAACGTCGGTTGCCAGTTCAGGCGAGATAAACGGCAGGCAGGCCTGCGATATGTCCGCCTGCGATAAGGCGATTTTCTGTTCTTCTGCCAGCCGAACCAGCCGATAGCTGAGTCGTTGACGCCATACGGTCAGCAGGCGCGCTACCTGATCGGGTTCGCGGGCATCATGAATCAAATCACGCAGCAGCTTGCCGCTGGCGTTACTGTAGAATTCGGCCTGTGCCGGTACGTCGTTGATAGCCACCGCATTCCACCACGGCAAGACCGGCAGGGCTGTGCCTTTTTCGGTGCTGCCGTTCATGCCCAGCAACGGGCAGAACTGCCTGAATGCCAGCATAATGTCCAGATCGTTACCCCCGACCCGGCAACCGCTGTGGCCGAGCAGGCTTTCTGCGCGCTCACGGCGATGACGCCACGCTGGCCCCATCAGTAGCATCGAACAGTCGGTGGTACCGCCGCCAATGTCGACCACCAGTACTCGTTTTTCCTGTTGCAGAGTCGCTTCAAAATCAAGACCGGCAGCCACCGGCTCAAACTGAAACGCCACCTGCCGGAACCCGGCGCGCCCGGCAGCACGCTCCAGAATACCCTGAGCCTGTCGGTTGGACTCTTCGCCACCCATCCCCTGAAAGTTGATTGGTCGCCCGATGACCGCCTGTTCAATCGGCCGGTCAAGTTGTTGCTCGGCCTGACGACGAATATGCAGCATCATGGCGCAGACCAGATCCTCGAACAGCGCTATCTGCTGTGGTTTTAATCCGGTTGCGCCGAGAAATGACTTGGGTGATTTAACAAACCAGGTATCTTGCGGGTCATCCATGTAGTGCGCCAGTGCGTCCAGTCCGAACCTGACGCTATCGGATTGAACACGAATATCCTCTTCGCGATTGTGGCTGATAGCGCGTTGCAGTTGCCGGGCGTTTTCTCCCTCGGCTGGGATCTGATGATGTCGCCACAGCCACTCGCTAACCGCTTCGCGACTGGGCGCGCACAACATAGATTGTAAATAAGGCGCTTGTTGCTCCAGTTGCAACAACCGTGGTGTTTCGTGTTCCATGACAGCCAGCGAGCAGTTGGCTGTTCCGTAGTCAAAGCCGACAAACATGATTGTCATCCCCATGCCAGTAGAGAAGGGGCGGGAATTTACCGCTTGCTCCGGGGCTTGTAAAGAGACGCGGAGGATAAAAATCGTGTGTTGTCAGGGATGCGGCCCGGCATCGAGGCTCTGCGTTTGAGTCAGCCAGGTGCGCGCCAGTTCATCAAACGGCAAGGGTCTGGAGAAGAAATACCCCTGCATGAAGTTGATCTGCTTGCGGGATAGGAATTCGGCCTGATATTCGGTTTCCACCCCTTCGGCGATCGTCATCAGTTTCATTTGTTGCGCCAGGTCGATAACACAGTTCACCAGCGTGCTGGATTGCGGATCGTTTTCATCGATCATGCTGACAAAAGACTGGTCGATTTTGATGACGTTGACGTGCAATTTTCTGAGATAGTCAAAATTAGAATAACCGGTACCGAAATCGTCCAGTGCGATCAAGACACCGGCATCACTGAGTTTTTTGAAGAACGCGATGGTGTCTGGTGTAATGTCGACTTTTTCCCGTTCAGTAATTTCAATCATCAGATGCACGTTTTTATCGCCGAAGGCGGTGATGAAATTTTTGCAGTCAGTAATAAAGTCGTCGGACTGGCAGTGCTGAGCGCTGATGTTAATCGCAATGTGTAAATTGTCTGGCAGCGAGTCCAGATGCGGCGTCAAATCGCGCACCACGCTACTCATGAGTGTACGCGTCAGTGGGATAATCAGCCCACTTTGTTCGCACAGTGGAATGAAAACATCGGGGGAAATAAACCCGCTTTTCGGATGGTGCCAGCGAGCCAGAACCTCCACACCGTAGATTTCCCGTGATTCATTCGCAATAACCGGCTGGTAATAGGGCAACACTTCCTGATTTTCGATGGCGCGTCGAATACCGTCATAAGGTGAATTAAGGCGTGTTGAATATTTATAAGCCAGGACACTGGAACCAAGAGCGATAAAAAACACCACCAGAAAGGTCATTTTTTCCTGATTCCAGAAATCGGCAATGGAATATTTATCGTTACTTGGAAACAGAATAGCGAAATGATAGTGACTGGAGGGGGTAATAACAAAATTATGTAGAGTGTCAGGGGTAAGTGTTGATACTTTATTCTCGCGGGATATCCAGGTATTACCGACGGATAAATAAAGATCTCGTTGTTTACTCAGTAAATCGAGCACATTCGTCAGGTGTTGACCGTGAATGGCTACCCCCACACTGCCGGATGGGGTGTTACCGAGGTACATAATCAGGGTTCTATCCGGTGTGACGGAGTTACCGGCCAGCAGCGCCAATTCTCGCATATGGAAACGCTCCAGCGCGGCGGGGCGGTTATCCACACCATACAAGGATGAGCAGTACACCACGTCGTTTTTGATCAAGCTGACCGTGCGCAGGTGGCTGCCAATGGCTGCTGTCATATTCAATTGCCGGATAACGTCAGGCGTGCAAGGGGAGGCCAGTAGCGGTTTACTTTCTTCCACCGCGTCTTTAGCCTCATTGAGAATGTCTTCAATATTTCTGACCGCTCTTTGCGCATTGTCATACGCGCTCTGACGGTCAGTACGGTAGTCCTGATAATAAATTACCCATAAGCCCACGGCGAACATCGCTAAAAAAGTCAGAAAAGCGATTAGTTTATTCATTGGTTGTGGCCCTTGATCCGACCTTATCGTTGTTCTATATCCATCATCGTTACTATTACAGGGATAACCCGTCCATCCGTGGACCTTGCCCTGGTGGGCCAACGCGGTGTACGCAAAACGCAATACATTTTGCCCTGTAATCTGAATGTTCTGGATATATATCGGCGATTATTCCTTTGATTTTAGTCGGGCCACAGCAATTAGTTCAGAAAAGTTATCAAGTCATTTATACCCTTCATACTTCACGCAGCAGGTGCGTTGGCTTCCTTACCCGGCCTATCAATGGGCGTCGCCCTACAGGCAAACGCATTGCGCTGTTCAACACGCAATGCGTTTTGTGCTGCAACCCGAATATTTAGGGTATAGAAACATCATCAGGCCGCGCACGTATGCTGCGCCATCTCCTCCAGTAGTTGGGTGATAAACGTCAGTCGTTTCGGGTATCCGCCCAGATCGTTAATGAATTTCAACCGGGTCGGGCCATCCAGTCGATACACTTTCGGGTCACGCTGTAACAGGCCGATAAGATGCGTCGGGTCGACGCGATTGTGCTGGCTGAATTCGATGAACCCGCCTTTGTCATTGCCTTCAATGCGTTTGATGCCGAGCGCCTGCGCCTGCTGGCGCAATGCCGCGACCTGTAGCAAGTGGCGGGCGGCGTCCGGCAAGGTACCGAAACGGTCGATCAGTTCCGCTTTCAGATCATCCAGTTCGTTATCGTTTTTGGCGCTGGCGATGCGTTTATAGAACGACAAACGGGTATTGACGTCAGGAATGAAATCGTCCGGTAACAGTGCGGGCAGGCGCAACTCTACGTCGGTCTGGCTGCTGAGCAGGTCGTCGAGCGACGGTTCTCGTCCCGCTTTGAGTGATTCTACTGCGCTTTCCAGCAACTCCATGTACAGCGAGAAACCGACGCTTTCCATCTGGCCGCTCTGGTCTTCACCCAGCAATTCCCCTGCACCGCGGATTTCCAGGTCGTGGGTGGCAAGAGCAAAACCGGCACCCAAATCTTCCAGTGACGCGATAGCCTCCAGTCGCTTGTGGGCATCACTGCTCATCGCTTTAGGATTGGGGGTCAGCAGGTAAGCGTAAGCCTGATGGTGTGAACGACCAACGCGGCCACGTAACTGATGCAACTGTGCCAGGCCGAAATGGTCGGCGCGCTCAATGATGATGGTATTGGCACTGGGGATGTCGATCCCGGTTTCAATGATGGTGGTACACACCAGCACATTGAAACGCTGATGATGAAAATCGTTCATCACCCGTTCCAGGTCGCGTTCGCGCATCTGCCCATGACCGATGGCGATACGCGCTTCCGGCACCAGTTCGCTGAGTCGCTGGGCGGCTTTTTCGATGTTTTCCACGTCGTTGTAGAGGTAGTACACCTGCCCGCCGCGCAGAATTTCACGCAGCATTGCCTCGCGCACCACCAGATTGTCGTACTCACGCACGAAGGTTTTCACCGCCAGACGGCGAGCGGGCGGTGTGGCGATGATCGACAAATCACGGATGCCGCTCATTGCCATATTCAGGGTTCGAGGAATCGGCGTGGCGGTAAGGGTGAGGATATCCACATTGGCACGCATCGCTTTAATGCGCTCTTTGTGGCGCACGCCGAAGCGGTGTTCTTCATCGACGATCAATAACCCCAAATCCCGCCAGCGGACATCGCTTTGCAATAATTTGTGGGTACCGATCAGGATATCCACTTTGCCTTCCTGGGTTTGTTCCAGCACCTGCGTCTGCTCTTTCTGGCTGCGAAAGCGCGACAGCATTTCAATGCGCACCGGCCAGTTGGCGAAACGGTCACGGAAATTGTCGAAGTGCTGCTGCGCCAGCAAGGTGGTCGGCACCAGTACCGCCACCTGTTTATGGTTTTCCACTGCCAGAAACGCGGCGCGCATTGCCACCTCGGTTTTGCCGAAGCCGACATCGCCGCACACCAGCCGGTCCATCGCCAGCGGGCGGCACATGTCGCTCAGCACGGCGTTGATGGCCTGCGCCTGATCCGGGGTGGTATCAAACGGAAAGCCCTGACAGAACAATTGGTACTGCTCGCGATCGTGTTTGAACGCGAAGCCGGTGTGAGCCGCGCGCTGGGCATACACATCCAACAGTTCGGCGGCCACGTCACGTACTTTCTCCGCCGCCTTCTGCCGTGCTCGCGTCCAGGCGTCCCCACCCAGTTTGTGTAGTGGCGCGCTTTCTTCCGCGCCACCGGCGTAGCGGCTGATCAGGTGCAACGAGGAGACCGGCACGTACAGTTTGTCTTCACCGGCGTAGTGTAGGATCAGGTATTCCGCCTTGATACCGCCCGCTTCCAGTGTGGTTAGCCCGGCGTAACGGCCGACACCGTGCTCAAGGTGCACCACCGGTTGACCCGGGCGCAGTTCCGCCAGATTGCGAATCAACGTATCGGTATTGATGGTACGGCGGCTGTCCTGACGCCGACGACTGACGCGCTCACCCAGCAGATCGCTTTCGCAGATCAGCGCGCGCTGGCGCAGGGTGTCAATAAAGCCGTGTTCGCTGGCCCCTACCATCAGGTAACACCCTGGGGATGCCAGCTGTTCAAGGCGTTTTACCGGCGTTGGCGATAACTTGATGCGAGACAGTAACTCTTGCAAGGTTTCCCGGCGGCCTTCGCTCTCTACGGAAAACACCACCTGCCCGTTAAACTGCTCCACGAAACGGCGCAGCGCATCCAACGGCGATTTATTCTGATGCTGGACCGCCAGGTCCGGCAGCGACTGGTAGCCCAGATTCAAGTTGGCGGCTTTGTCCGGCAGGGTATCGCTGCGAAGTTGTACGCGTGGCCACTGCTTGAGCTCGGCGAACAGCGCATCAACCGGTAGCCACAGTGTATCCGGCGACAACAGTGGGCGCATCGGGTCGACGCGGCGGCTGTCGTGACGTTGCTGAACATCTTGCCAGAAACGTTCGGCACCTTGCTGGATATCGCCGGTATTGACCAGCAGCGTACCGGCTGGCAGATAACTGAACAGCGCGGGCAGCGGCTGGTTGAAAAACAGCGGCTGCCAGTATTCGATCCCGGCGGGCAGGGTACCTTTACTTACCTGCTGATAGATATGTTCGGCGTCGCGCCTGACCTCAAACTGCTCGCGCCACTGGCTGCGAAATAGCTCAATGGCGTTTTTATCAGTAGGAAATTCCCGCGCAGGCAACAAATGAATCTGTTCGACTTCATTCAGGGTTCGTTGGGTATCGGCATCGAACAGCCGCAGGCTGTCTATCTCGTCATCGAAGAAATCAATACGAAACGGCTCTTCGCTCCCCATAGGGAACAGGTCAAGCAACGCGCCACGGGTGGCGAATTCGCCATGCTCCATCACCTGATCGACGCTACGATAACCGGCTTGTTCCAGTTGGCTGCGTAGCTGGTCACGAGACAGACGCTGGCCTTTTTTCAGCATCAACGCATGGCCGTGCAGGAACGCGTGCGGGCACACTTTCTGCATCAGGGTATTGACCGGCAAGATCAACACGCCACGTGTCAGCGAAGGAAGCTGGTAAAGCGTAGATAGACGGGCAGAGACAATTTCCTGATGGGGCGAGAAGCTGTCATAGGGCAGCGTTTCCCAATCCGGCAGCGTCATGACCGGGTGGCCGGTAAATTGCTGAATTTCGTCGCGCAACCGCAGAGCGTTTTGCATGTCTGGCGTAATCAGCACCACCAGTCCGGTGTGACGTTCAACGATTTCTGCGCATTCGACGGCGCAGGCTGCGCCGGTAAGCTGACCCAGCAGGCGTTGTTCGCCCGCTTTGCCAGGCAAGGTATAGCGATATTGTTCAGGCATCATCCGATTATCAGGTCTCGATATCCACTAAGAAAAAGTCGGGAAGAGAGAGGCTTAGGGTTCCATAAAGCGGTACTACCCTTTATTATCCTTGTTCACTTTGCTTTAGCAACCTCATCCAGACGGATTTCATGTATCAACCTGTCGCACTTTTTATCGGCCTGCGCTATATGCGAGGGCGGGCCGCGGACCGCTTTGGGCGGTTTGTTTCCTGGTTGTCCGCCATTGGCATTACCCTCGGAGTGATGGCGCTGGTCACCGTCTTGTCGGTGATGAACGGCTTTGAGCGGGAACTGGAAAACAGCATTCTGGGGCTGATGCCTCAGGCACTCATCACGACGCCGCAAGGCTCCCTGAACCCTCAGACCTTGTCTGCCGCTTCGCTCTCTGGTCTGACGGGCGTCAGGCGCATTGCACCGCTGACGACCGGCGATGTGGTGCTGCAAAGCGCGCGCAGCGTGGCGGTAGGGGTGATGCTGGGTGTGAACCCGGATGAACAAGAGCCGTTGGCGAACTATCTGACGCATGGCGCGTCATTACAGCAACTGCAGCCAGGGCAATATCAGGTGATTCTCGGTGAACAACTGGCCAACCAGCTTGGCGTTAAACTCGGCGATCAACTGCGCCTGATGGTCACCAGCGCCAGTCAATTGACGCCGATGGGGCGGGTGCCCAGTCAGCGTTTGTTTACCGTGGTCGGCACGTTTTATGCCCACAGCGAAGTGGATGGCTACCAACTGTTGGTGAACCAGCAGGATGCGTCGCGCCTGATGCACTACCCCCTTGGCAACATCACCGGCTGGCGGTTGTGGCTGGATCAGCCGCTGGCGGTGGATACGCTGAGTCAGCAGACATTGCCGTCAGGAACGGTATGGAAAGACTGGCGCGAGCGCAAAGGGGAGTTGTTCCAGGCGGTCAGGATGGAGAAAAACATGATGGGGCTGCTGTTGAGCCTGATCGTGGCTGTCGCGGCGTTCAATATCATTACCTCACTGGGTTTGCTGGTGATGGAGAAACAGGGTGAGGTTGCCATTTTGCAAACGCAGGGGTTGACCCGGCGGCAAATCATGGCGGTCTTTATGGTTCAGGGCGGCGGCGCGGGTGTGGTGGGCGCGCTGGTCGGGGCGATACTGGGTATGGTGCTGGCCAGCCAGTTAAATACGCTGATACCGATGCTGGGGCTGTTGATTGACGGTGGTTCGCTGCCGGTACAAATCCAGCCATTGCAGGTGATCGCCATTGCGCTAGTCGCCATGCTGCTGGCGTTGCTTTCCACGTTTTATCCTTCCTGGCGCGCGGCCGCCACCCATCCCGCAGAGGCTTTACGTTATGAGTAATTCACCTTTATTGCAGTGCCGTCAGCTGTGTAAACGCTATCAGGAAGGCAACCTGTCGACCGATGTGCTGCGCGATGTGTCATTCGAGATGCAGAATGGCGAGATGATGGCGATTGTCGGTAGCTCCGGATCCGGTAAAAGTACCTTGTTGCATTTGCTGGGCGGGCTGGACGCGCCGACCTCCGGTGAGGTGGTGTTCAAGGGTAACACGTTGAATCAACTGTCAGCGGCGGCGAAAGCCGCGCTGCGTAATCGCGAACTGGGTTTTATCTATCAGTTTCATCATCTGCTGCCGGATTTCACCGCGTTGGAAAATGTGGCAATGCCGCTGCTTATCGGCAATGTGGCCCCCAAAGAGGTCAAAGAACGGGCGCAAACCATGCTGGCGGCAGTCGGTCTGGCACAGCGCAGCCAGCACCGCTCTTCTGAATTGTCCGGTGGTGAGCGCCAGCGTGTGGCGATTGCCCGCGCGCTGGTGAATAACCCGTCACTGGTACTGGCGGACGAACCGACCGGTAACCTTGACCAGCGTACTACCGATGCCATTTTTGAGTTACTGGGTGAGCTGAACGTGCGTCAGGGTACGGCGTTTCTGGTGGTCACCCACGACCTGAGTCTGGCCCGCCGTCTCGGCCGACAACTGGAAATGCGTGACGGACAGTTGCAGCAGGAGTTAACCCTGATGGGGGCGTCGCAATGACCTTTCCTCCGCTTTCGCTGCTGGTTGGGTTGCGTTTTAGCCGCGGGCGTCGTCGCAGCGGTATGGTATCGCTGATTTCGGTGATTTCCACCCTTGGCATCGCGCTGGGTGTCGCGGTATTGATAGTCGGACTGAGTGCGATGAACGGTTTCGAGCGTGAACTCAACAACCGTATTCTGGCCGTTGTACCGCACGGCGAGATCGAAGCCGGCGAGCAGCCGTTTCGCAACTGGCAACCGTTGTTGCCGAAAATCGAACAGGTGCCCGGCGTTGCCGCTGCCGCGCCTTACGTCAGTTTTACCGGCCTGTTGGAGAACGGCGCCAGCCTAAAGGCGATTCAGTTCAAAGGCGTGGACCCGCAACAGGAACTGAAGCTCAGTGCGTTACCCACCTTCGTGCAGGATAACGCCTGGTCACGTTTTCATGCCGGGGCGCAACAGGTGATTATCGGTAAAGGCGTGGCGGATACGCTGGGTGTGAAAAGTGGCGATTGGGTCACGGTCATGATCCCCAATAGCGACCCGCAGATGAAGCTGTTGCAACCTAAGCGTATTCGCCTTCAGGTTGCAGGTATCCTGCAGTTGAGCGGTCAGTTGGATCATAGCCTGGCATTGGTGCCGCTGGCGGATGCCCAGCAGTATCTGGAGCTGGGCGATGGCGTGACCGGCATCGCCATCAAAGTGCGGGATGTGTTCGCCGCACAGAAGGTGGTGCATGACGCCGGGGAAGCCACCAATCTCTTTGTGTATATCCGCAGTTGGATCGGCACTTACGGGTACATGTACCGCGATATTCAAATGATCCGTACCATTATGTATCTGGCGATGGTGTTAGTGATTGGGGTGGCCTGTTTCAACATCGTTTCCACACTGGTGATGGCGGTGAAGGACAAAAGCAGCGATATCGCAGTATTGCGCACGCTGGGCGCGGGCGATGGCCTTATCCGCGCGATTTTTGTCTGGTACGGGTTATTGGCCGGGTTGCTCGGCAGCATCGTCGGTACCGTGGTCGGGATTGTGGTCACGCTGCAACTGACGCCGATTATCCGTGGGCTTGAAACGCTTACCGGTCATCATTTCTTGTCCGGTGATATCTATTTCATCGATTTTCTGCCGTCCGAGCTGCACATGCTGGATGTGGCTATCGTATTAGGCACCTCGCTGGTGTTGAGTCTGATAGCCAGCTGGTATCCGGCCCGGCGCGCCAGCCGTATCGATCCGGCGCGGATATTGAGCGGTCAGTAATCTGAAACGCCATTGCCTGGGGCAATGGCGTTGTTTTTTGTCTGACGTGAAGGGAGCATCCATGTACTACGGTTTTGACATCGGAGGCACCAAGATAGAACTGGCGGTATTTGACGCCGGGCTACAGCGTATCTGGCAAAAACGTATTCCGACCTCCCGCGATGATTATGAGCGTTTGTTAAATGACCTGATGGCGTTAACACATGAGGCTGATGCGCTGAGCGGGTGTCAGGGAAGCGTAGGTATCGGTGTGCCGGGCATGGAAAATGCGGATGATGGCACCTTGTTCGCTGCCAACCTGCCCGCCGCGATGGGGCGACCGCTGCGGGCCGATCTCAGTCGGCGACTGCAACGTGACGTTCGGCTCAGTAACGATGCCAATTGCTTTGCACTCTCAGAGGCCTGGGACAACGAATTTCGTGCTTACCCGGTGGTGCTGGGGATTATTCTCGGTACCGGCATGGGCGGTGGTCTGGTGGTGAACGGCCGGGTCGTTGACGGGAAAAACGGTGTTGCCGGGGAACTGGGGCATTTTCGTCTGCCGGTCGATGCGCTGGATATTCTTGGCGAGTCTATTCCGCGGGTACCCTGTGGCTGCGGGCGTGCCGGGTGTGTGGAAAATTACCTTTCCGGGCGTGGATTTGAATGGTTGTACGCGCATTTTCACCATCGTACGCTATCGGCACCGGAGATTATCCGCGCCTTTTACGCCGGGGAACCGCAGGCGCGTGCGCATGTGGATCGCTATCTGGCGTTGCTGGCGGTGTGTTTGGGAAATCTGCTAACGTTGATTGACCCGCATCTGGTCGTGTTTGGTGGTGGGTTGTCTAATTTCGATGAAATTTACCGCCAGTTGCCGCAGCGATTGCCAGAGAGTCTGTTGCCAGTGGCTCGCGTCCCGCGTATTGAGAAAGCACGACATGGCGATGCAGGCGGCGTGCGTGGCGCGGCATTGCTACACTTGATGAGTCCGTCGCTGCCGTCCTGATGTGTATGCGGCGATGGATAACCCCGCTCTCAGGGCGGACATAAAGCGAGCCCGCTGTAAATCGGCAGCGGTACGCGTAAGACAGACAGGCTAAGGAGCAGACATGCACTCGCGTCAACGATTACACCGTTTTCGGCAACGAAAACGTCTGCGTCATCAGCGTTTGTGTGCCCGCATTTTTCATCTTGATTATCTGGTGGTCAAAAACGTGAATAAACCACGTGTTGTTGTACTTACCGGAGCAGGGATTTCTGCTGAGTCCGGTATTCGCACGTTCCGTGCGTCGGATGGGTTGTGGGAAGAACATCGGGTGGAGGATGTCGCTACCCCGGAAGGGTATCATCGCGATCCGCAAACGGTTCAGAGTTTCTACAATATGCGTCGTCGGCAGCTACAGCAGCCGGAGATTGCACCGAATGCCGCGCATCTGGCGTTGGCGGAGCTGGAAGCCGCGCTGGGCGACCATTTTCTCCTGGTCACACAAAATATTGACAACCTGCATGAACGCGCTGGCAATAAGCGAATCATCCACATGCACGGTGAATTGCTGAAAGTGCGTTGCAGCCACAGTGGGCAAGTCTTTGAGTGGACAGACGATCTATCCGTCGACGATCGTTGCCATTGCTGCCAGTTCCCGGCACCGCTGCGTCCGCATGTGGTGTGGTTCGGCGAAATGCCGCTGGGTATGGATCACATCTACCATGCGTTGTCAGAGGCGAATGTTTTCATTGCCATTGGGACATCAGGCCATGTTTATCCGGCGGCGGGGTTTGTACACGAAGCGCGGGTGCACGGTGCCCATACCGTGGAACTGAATTTGGAACCGAGTGAGATCCAAAGCCAGTTCGATGAACACATTTATGGCCCTGCCAGCAAGGTCGTCGTGGACTATGTCCATAGCTGGCTTGCGCGCCACGGGTTATCTGCACGCTGAATCTCAGCCTGAATCCGCTTACCGTGCCGCCCAGCGCGGGCGTGTGCCGACCGGCGTTGGTTCGGCCTGTGGCGGATGCTCCTGCATCAGCGCGTCACGCCGGGCGCGAAGACACTCTTCAAGCTGGTCGAACGGCAGGTTAGCCTCATGGTTATAGAAGCTGTATTCGCACTCGACGCAGGCGTCGGATGGCTCGCTATCCCGACGCTGGCTTTGGCGCCGAGCGCGATGCAGCATGCGCAGAAAGGATGCCAGCATAACGTTACTCCGCAACAGGGTGGTGAAAGTCACTCTATTAAGGTAGTTGAGATTTCTTAGAACGAAAAATAATCAAATTAGATGAGATAATCACATTTCATACCATACCGAAGAGGGTTGCTGTCCGGGTGGCAGGCAGCAGGCTTTGCGGGCCGCTTTCCATTCTTTGGCGAAATTTCCCGGCATCAGCTTGATATCACTGTGGATATGCGCATTATGGTGCCATTATCCGATTTCTTCATGACAGGCTATCTCATGCAGTCAACCCCGGCAGGCTATACCCAACTGAAACATCAGCAGCGGCGGCGTGATCGCCAGCGTTTGCTGGGGTTGTGGCTCTTGCTGGCCGTGGGGGGGGCGGTGAGCCTGTGTGCCGGTGAGCGCTGGATTGCGCCGACACACTGGCTGGACCCGGAGTCCTCACTTTTTATCTGGCAACTGCGGTTGCCGCGTATGCTGGCAGTGATGCTGGTGGGGGCGGGGCTGGCAATGAGCGGTGCGGTCATGCAGGCGGTGTTTGATAATCCGTTAGCCGAACCCGGACTGCTGGGGGTTTCCAATGGAGCGGGCGTGGCGCTGGTTATCGCGGTGTTGCTTGGTCATGGGATATTGCCAGTCTGGAGCCTCAGCCTGTGTGCCATCATCGGCGCATTACTGGTGACATTGCTGCTGTTGCGTTTTTCCCATGCGGGCGTTTCCAATGCGCGTTTACTCCTTATTGGCGTTGCATTGGGCATTATTTGCAGTGCATTGATGACCTGGGCAGTCTATTTCAGCACCAGTCTCGATCTGCGCCAGTTGATGTACTGGATGATGGGCGGTTTTAGCGGTGTGGACTGGCGTTACAGTGGGTTAATGCTACTGATGTTGCCGCTGTTGGTCTGGCTGGCGCGTTGTGGCGAGGTACTCAACCATCTGGCGCTGGGTGAGCAGGCGGCCCGGCAGTTGGGGGTCGCGGTATTGTACTGGCGTCATCTGCTGGTGCTGGTGATGGGGACGTTGGTCGGCATCAGTGTGGCGCTGGCTGGCGTAATAGGGTTTGTCGGGTTGGTTATCCCGCATATTTTGCGCTTGTGTGGGCTGACGGATCAGCGCTATCTATTAACCGGGTGTGGTCTGGCTGGTGCCGTCGTGTTGATGCTGGCGGATACGCTGGCGCGGACGTTGCTGGCGACGGCAGAACTGCCGATTGGCGTGGTGACCGCCACACTGGGGGCTCCCTGGTTCATCTGGCTGCTGTTGCGCCATCAGGTGTGATTCTGCCTGTCATTCTCCATGACACCATGACACCATGACACCATGACACCATGACCCAGCGACAGAACATCGGTTTACTAACACCAAGCGGTTTACTAACACCCACCGATGCGATGACATCCGTTGGGTAGACAACAATCGGTTGGTTAGACAACAACAGGAATAGACAATGAGCAATGACATCTACGCAATTCCCCTGCAAACCATCGACGGCCGCCAGACATCACTGGAAAACTGGCGTAATAACGTGCTGCTGGTTGTGAATGTGGCCTCAGAGTGTGGTCTGACCCGGCAATATGAAGCGCTGGAGAATCTATATGAAACCTATCGCGATCGTGGGTTCGCGGTGCTGGGTTTTCCTTCCAATGAATTCGCCGGGCAGGAGCCGGGCAGCAATGAAGAAATACAGGCCTTCTGTCGTGGGACTTTTGGCGTTGAGTTCCCGATGTTTGGCAAGATTGAAGTCAATGGCAGTGGTCGTCACCCCTTGTATCAGGCATTGATTCAGGCTCAACCAGAGGCGCTGCGACCGCAAGGCAGTGAGTTTTACGAGCGTCGTGTCAGCCGGGGTCAGGCCCCCGCACACCTTGGTGATATTTTGTGGAATTTTGAAAAATTCCTGATTAACCGCCGTGGTGATGTCGTGGCACGCTTTTCACCAGACATGACGCCGGACGACAGTGCGATCATCAAAGCTGTTGAGCAGGCACTGGCGCAGTAATCGTGACGCGTCAACCCCTACTGAGCCTTGATCACGTCAGTGTCACTGGGCGGTTATCCTCGGTGACGCTAGGTTGTCACTGCGGTGAACTGGTGCATATTATTGGCCCCAATGGGGCTGGTAAGAGTACGTTGTTGGCACTGATGGCCGGGCTACAGCCGGGAGAAGGCGAAACGCAGTTGTTAGGACAGACAATGGCAGTGTGGCCAGCGCGCGCGCTGGCGAGAGTGCGGGCTTATTTGCCTCAGAATCACAGTGCGCCGACGTTAATGCCAGTATTCCAGTACTTGCAACTGCACCAGCCAGCGTCAGGTGAAGTGGATGAGGTGGATAGGGTGGTTCAGCGGCTGGCTGAGCGGCTGTCGTTAGCCGATAAACTGCGTCGTCCGCTGACCCGCTTGTCCGGCGGTGAATGGCAACGGGTCAGACTGGCGGCGGTGTTGTTGCAGGTCTGGCCGACATTGAACTCATCCGCCCGGCTATTGTTGCTCGATGAGCCCGTCGCCAACCTGGATATTGCCCAGCGCGTCGCGTTGGATGCGTTGTTGGCTGAGTTATGCCGTGCCGGTATCACCGTGGTGGCGTCTGGCCATGATCTGAACCACACCTTGCACCATGCCGATCGCGTCTGGCTGTTGTCCGGCGGTGAAGTGGCCGCTCAGGGGGCGGCTGCCGAGGTGATGCAGCCAGAAACGCTATCGTCGGTTTTTGGCGTCGCCTTTACGGGTTATGTACTGGAAGGGCGCCACTGGATGCTGGCGCAGCAGGAGTGATAAACGGTGGGATAAGCGGCGAGATAATCGCCGTAACGTACCGTTAAGACAGAAAAATTCTCTGTTCTCGAACGATTAACGCCAGCGCGTGAATGATAATATGTCGCAATTCGGTTTTTGTGGGGCATCCCCGGTAACAGTGAGCATAACGGCATGAGGTTCTGGAGAGTCTGGCTAATAGTGGTGGCATTGTTTCTGGCCGGGTGTAGCAGTCATGTTCCGCAGAGTACTCGTTTGGGTGATACCAGCGAGGTGCGCTCGCAACTGCACGCCCAACTGGCGCAGTGGCGTGGTACGCCATATCGCTATGGCGGGTTGGATCACAATGGTATTGATTGTTCCGGTTTTGTTTATCTGACATTCCGTGACCGATTCGGTCTAACGTTGCCGCGCTCTACCGAGGAGCAAACTGAAATCGGCACCCGCGTTGACCGCAGTGACTTATTGCCCGGTGATCTGGTCTTTTTCCGCACCGGCAGCGGCGAAAACGGGCTGCATGTCGGCATCTACGACAGTCATGACCAGTTTATTCATGCTTCCACCAGTCACGGTGTGATGCGTTCATCGCTGAACAACGTTTACTGGAAACGGGCCTACTGGCAGGCCCGCCGCATCTGATTTACGGCCGCCTGACGGTGGCCTGCTGTTTTCGGAGCCTTGTCATGTCCGCACTGCGTTTGTTGATTTCCGACTCTGTCGACCCTTGGTTCAATCTGGCCGTGGAAGAGTGCATCTTTCGTCAGATGCCGCCGACACAGCGAGTGCTGTTTTTGTGGCGAAATGCCGAAACGGTGGTGATTGGCCGGGCTCAGAATCCGTGGAAAGAGTGTAACACCCGGCGGATGGAGCAGGATGGCGTTAAACTGGCCCGACGCAGTAGCGGCGGCGGCGCGGTGTTTCATGACCTGGGCAATACCTGTTTCACCTTCATGGCGGGTAAACCCGGTTACGACAAAAGTGTCTCTACAGGGATAATCTTGCGCGCGCTGTCTGTGCTGGGAGTGACGGCACAGGCGTCGGGCCGTAATGATCTCGTGATTGAGACGGCGGATGGCGTCAGGAAAATTTCTGGATCGGCCTATCGGGAAAGTATTGATCGGGGATTCCATCATGGAACCTTGTTGCTTGACGCCAACCTGTCGCGTCTGGCGGATTACCTCAATCCAGACAAAAAGAAATTGCAGGCGAAAGGCATTGCCTCAGTACGTTCACGTGTGGCGAATCTGGTGGAGTTATTGCCGGGTATTCGCCATGAAACGGTGTGCAACGCCGTGATACAGGCATTTTTCGAACATTATCAGGCGGAGTGTCAGCCAGAGATTATCTCGCCGGATGCGTTCCCTGATCTCCCAGGGTTCGCTGAGCGGTTCGCCCATCAAAGTAGTTGGGAATGGAATTTCGGTCAGGCTCCGGAGTTTAGCCATACGCTAGATACCCGTTTTGACTGGGGTGGCGTAGAACTGCATTTTGATGTGGATCGTGGTGTCATCAGTCGGTGCCAGCTGTTTACCGATAGCCTGAATCCTACCCCGTTGGAGGCATTAGCCGACCGGTTGAAAGGGGTATTGTACCGTCCCGAAGCACTGCTGGCGGTTGGTGAGCAAGTGGCTGGGGATTATCCGCAACAATACAATGAAATACATGCACTGACTGTCTGGTTATCGGAAAACGTGCGTTAATAATTTGAAATCTGTATTAGGGCTTTGTCTGAAAAGTGAAAAGCGGATTGTTTTTCGACAGGATCAAACGATAAATTAATATCGGTTTTGGCAGTAACCAAATGGTATTCGCGTGAAAAGGACGAGGATTATTTATCATATTTTCTTACGGGTGTTGAGGCATGGATTCGTGATTAAACGTAATGCCATCGACCCGTCTGAATATTATTGTTAATAATCTTTAATGCTTCTGGAGTGATAGCAGCGAATAGGATCAGGTCAGGCAGTGCCCATCTTGTCTGACCGCTCGTTACGGCGGGTTCATCTTTTAACTCTGGCTATAACACTATGCGTATCCAGCTTGCAGTTGACTATGTCAGTCAGTACCACTTTTCTCCTGTCTATCACCTGGACTCACGGTTACTGGCAGTGGAGATGAGCGGACGTTTCCAGAACGAGTCAGGCGGGTTCTCCGTTCCACAGGAGATTTTACTGGGGGTGCTGAATCGCCGCCAAAAGCAGACGTTACTCACAGAGCAACTCGCGATCCTCAAAGAGAAATCACCCTGGTTTATCCATCATCGGGTTGCCGTGGTACTGAAAATCGATCACACGCTGACTGAGTTTCTGGTTGAGGATACGTTACTGGGGCGGGAGTTTCGCTCACTGCCTTTCCTGCAACTTGAAATTAATGAGAATTTTCCTGATATATCATCCGGACGGGATAATCCTCTACTGATGAAATTAAGTCGGTCGTTCCATTTATGGCTGGATGATTTTGGTTCCGGCAAAATGAATATGAAACCCTTTTATGATGGTGTCATTTCCAGTGTGAAAATGGATACGGCATTTACTAATAAATTATTAACGCGCCCTGTTTGTGTTTCTATTATTAACCCTATGTTGCTGGCAATGAGAAAACAATGTCCCTCGCTAAAGGTGGTAGCAAAAGGGATAGATAATGTCGCAGGTTTTGAGAAGGCGCTTGAACTGAATGTTAACGCCGTTCAGGGGCAGTTATGGCCTTCGGTGTCGCCAGAGGCGCTGGATAATGTATTGATGCCGGTAGCCTGTTACGGTTGATCACTACCCTCGGTTGACTACTATTCTCAGTTGACTACTATCCCGGTCGTTCACTATCCATGCGGATGCCCTGCCGAGTGCGGTGTGGCATCCACCATGGCTATGTTGACCCCGGTTATATGATGCACGCGCTTGTATGTTCCTATCCGACGTAACGTTTCTGTCGGTATGTCCCTGCTGGCTAATAGCCCTGTAGTTACTCCGTGTTAATTCCCCCGTCGCAGTTCTACACTGATGAAAAAGGGGGAAGTTATGCCACATGACCTGCCATTCAATAATCATTACCACCAGCAACTGCCCGGATATTATACCGAGCTGACGCCGACTCCTCTGCATGGCGCGCGGTTGTTGTATCACAACGCGTCCCTTGCTCAGGAACTCGGGTTATCCGCCGACTGGTTTGAAGGCGATAATCAGCGTATCTGGAGTGGTGAGCGGCAATTACCCGGTATGGCTCCGTTGGCCCAGGTGTACAGCGGCCATCAATTCGGTGTCTGGGCCGGGCAACTGGGTGATGGGCGCGGCATCCTCCTTGGGCAACAACAACTGGCGGATGGCCGCACGCAGGACTGGCATCTCAAAGGTGCCGGGTTGACCCCGTATTCGCGAATGGGCGACGGACGGGCCGTTTTGCGTTCTGTTGTGCGCGAGTTTCTGGCATCGGAAGCGTTACATCACCTCGGTATTCCCACCACACGTGCGTTAACCATCGTCAATAGTGATCATCCAGTGCGGCGTGAGCAGGAGGAGCGTGGGGCGATGCTATTGCGGGTGGCGGATAGCCATGTCCGTTTCGGGCATTTCGAACATTTCTATTACCGGCGTGAACCCGAGCAAGTTCGCCAGTTGGCAGATTACGTCATTGCCTGTCACTGGCCACAGTGGCAGCAGGACGCTGATCGCTATTATCTGTGGTTCAGTGATGTGGTGGAGCGAACGGCGAGGCTGATTGCACACTGGCAGGCGGTTGGGTTCGCACACGGTGTGATGAATACCGACAACATGTCCATTCTCGGATTGACTATCGATTATGGCCCATTCGGGTTTATGGACGACTATCAGCCCGATTATATCTGTAATCATTCGGATCATCAGGGGCGTTACGCCTTCGATAACCAACCCGCGGTGGCGTTATGGAACCTGCATCGACTGGCGCAATCGCTGTCAGGGTTGATGCCCGTGGAGCGGTTGCAGCAGGCGCTGAATGGCTATGAACCTGCATTGATGCAGCGATTCGGCGAGCTGATGCGCGGTAAACTGGGGTTTGATACGCCGCAGGCGCAGGATAATGATCTGCTGGTCGGCTTGTTGCAACTGATGAAGCGGGAGCGGGCGGATTATACGCATATTTTTCGTCTGTTGTCGGAAACCGAGCGCCACAGCAGCCACTCCCCACTGCGGGATGTATTTATCGACCTGGCGGCATTTGATGGGTGGTTCAGTGCCTATCGTCAACGGCTGATGCTGGAAAGTGTGGATGATACCGAGCGTCAGCAACGGATGAAACAGGCTAATCCGCGTTATATTTTGCGTAATTATCTGGCCCAACAGGTGATTGATCTGGCAGAAAAAGAAGATGTCAGTGCGCTTGCCCGCCTGCACCACACGCTGCAACAACCGTATGCCGAGCAGCCCGATAAGGCCGACCTGGCCGCTTTACCGCCAGACTGGGGTAAGCATCTGAACATTTCCTGCTCCAGCTAGAGGCGTTTTGACGGTATGCAACACGAGTGAAGAAAAACACGATAACCGACTGTATGATGATGGAAATTACGGGGCCAGGGGACTCGTTATTTCCTATGACACGCCGTAAAATCAATGTAAGCCAGAGCTGAATGCTATTGTTTTTCATGATGCAGGTTCAACGACGCGGTCAAGGTGTTGATGCATGACCGTCGTGTGTGGTAACTGAGAGTCGGTGTGATGATAACGCGGATGTGAAACCATCCTGGCTGACAGCAACAACGCCAGTGGCTAAAAACGGCGTCATAAAAGCCGTGCCATTTTAAGTACAGGGGATAAATGGATGTTGGTAGTCAAACGAAATACGCAAAAACGGCTTTTGCGAGTAGCCGGTTCGATTTGGTTGGGTAGCGTATTGACTTCGTTTTCCATTCAAGCGGCGTCACCGACGGTGTCCGGTAGTGTGGCGGCGTCAGCGGTGACCCAAAATCACGCCTCCCAACATGATGCCTCTATCACGGCAGGCTTGCCCGCCGGTATTTCCCCTCACTATCTGAACGAGCTGACTGCGCTCTATTCGCGCCAGCATCGGCGGCCAATGTGGGGCGATACGCAGGCGGTTAAAGCCTTCCAGCAACAACTGGCGGAGGTGGCGCTGTCCGGTGTGCAGCCACAGTTTACCACCTGGGTGAGCTGGTTAACCGATCCGAAACTGAACGGTTTTGCTCGAGATGTGGTGCTGTCTGATGCCATGCTGGGGTATATGCAATTTGTTGCCGGAGTAGAGAAAAATGGCAACAGTTGGCTATACGGCAGTGTTCCTTACAAATTGGCGCTACCATCGGCAACGATGATTGAACAATGGCAGCAGGCGATGGCGTCAGGTAATGGGACCGCGTTTATTGCGTCATTGGCTCCTCATCATTCTCAGTATGCGAAAATGCATGTGGCACTGAAAGACATGCTGATGGATAAGCGCCCCTGGCCGAAGCTGATGCTGGCGGATTCGTTGCGTCCCGGTGATGAAAGTAACGAGTTACCGGTACTGAGGGAAATTCTGTTGCGCACCGGCATGCTCAGCCAGAATAGTGCTGCTATGCCGCTGTTTAATGATGCGTCGTCAGGCAATGCGTCCCCGTTGCGTTATGACGGCGAGCTTGTAGAGGCGGTAAAACGTTTCCAGCATTCACAAGGGTTGCAGGACGATGGTGTCATTGGTAAGCGCACCCGTGACTGGCTCAATGTGTCATCGCAGATGCGCGCGACATTGTTGGCGTTGAATATCCAGCGGTTACGGCTGGTACCGGATAATGTCAACAGCGGTATTATGGTCAATATCCCTAACTACTCGCTTATCTATTATCAGCATGGGGCGGAGATATTATCGTCCAGAGTGATCGTCGGTCAGCCTAAACGCAAGACGCCGCTGATGAGCACTTCACTGAGTAATGTGGTGATGAACCCGCCGTGGAACGTGCCTACCACGCTAACGCGTCAGGATATCATTCCCAAAGTGATTCAGGACCCAGGTTATCTGCAGCGCCACGGTTATACCGTGTTGTCGGACTGGACCGAGAGCGCTCAACCTATCGATCCGTCAATGATTGACTGGCCGATGATGTCAGCCAGCAACTTCCCTTATCGCTTGCGTCAGGCACCGGGCGACAGCAATTCGTTGGGGCGCTATAAATTTAATATACCCAATACGGATTCTATCTACTTGCATGACACGCCTAACCATGCGCTATTCCAGAAAGATATTCGGGCGCTGAGTTCCGGGTGTGTGCGTGTTAACAAGGCGTCTGAACTGGCGGCGTTATTATTACAGGATGCTGGCTGGAACAATGCCCGTATTTCCTCAACCCTGGAGCAGGGAAACACGACTTACGTGGCAGTGCGTCAGCGGATACCGGTGAACTTTTACTATCTCACCGCCTGGGTGGCTGACGATGGCAAGCCCCAGTTCCGCACAGATATTTACAATTATGATGACACGGTGAAAACCGGCGCTCTGGCTTTGTCTAAAGTGGGATTATTATTACAGTAACTATCCGTAATTCGGGCAATTCCTGAATTACGGCGGCGGGGTAGCGCAGTGAAAGCCAGTGAACGTGGGCGTCAGCATCTGGGTAAAGCGGGTTGACGGGCCACGCACTGGCAGTTAAGGTGCAAAGCGGTACATTTATGCACCGTTTTCGCTTGTTATTTTTCGCTTCGCTTCTTTTAGCCCAGGGTATGCAATCTTTATGGAATACATTGATAATCATCGACGCAAATGGCTGGCGATCGGCGGCGCGGCGTTAGGGATGGCGCTGTTACCGGGCCAGGCGCTGGCCTCGCTTTCCACCTCGCGCCCACGCATTCTCACGCTGAACAATATCAACACCGGTGAACACATTAAGGTCGAGTTTTTCGACGGTCGGCGTTATAACAAAGCAGAGTTATCCCGGTTAAATCATTTTTTCCGTGATTATCGGGCCAATAAAGTAAAAACTATCGACCCCGCGCTGTTTGATCAGCTATACCGCCTGCAGGTCATGTTGGGTACGACCAAGCCGGTACAGCTGATCTCGGGTTACCGTTCTTACAGCACCAATGAAGATTTGCGGTCGCACAGTAAGGGCGTGGCGAAACAGAGCTACCACACCCAGGGAAAAGCCATGGATTTCCATATTGAAGGTGTCCAACTGGCAAATATTCGAAAAGCGGCGCTGAAAATGCGCGCCGGTGGTGTAGGGTACTACCCGCAGAGTAATTTTGTGCACATCGATACCGGCGCTGTTCGCACCTGGTAGTATTTGTACCTGATAGAATGAATGCAGGTGCCAGCCGGGCAATATCGGTGGTTTTATTCCCTGAATAAGGATATCGAGTAGAAACGGAGCGGTATGAAGTACCAAATTATTCCTGTCACGGCCTTCAGCCAAAATTGCACCCTGTTGTGGTGCGAGAAAACGTTGCAGGCCGCTATTGTTGATCCCGGTGGCGAAGCAGACAAAATCAAACAAGTCGTGGCGCAGACAGGGGTGACGGTAACCCAGATTCTGCTGACGCATGGTCATCTGGATCATGTCGGAGCGGCAGCTGCGTTGTCCGAATACTATCAGGCGCCTATCGTTGGCCCACAACGTGAAGACGCTTTCTGGCTTGATGGATTGCCCGCGCAGAGCCGCATGTTCGGTTTGAGTGATTGCCCTCCATTGACGCCAGCCCGCTGGCTGGAAGACGGTGATACCGTTACTGTGGGTGAGTCCGTGTTATCGGTGTTGCATTGCCCCGGGCATACGCCGGGTCATGTGGTGTTTGTCGATAAGCAGGCGCGTTTTGCCCAGGTGGGTGATGTCATTTTTCGTGGCGGCGTAGGGCGTAGCGATTTCCCTCAAGGGAACCATCAGGCGTTGATAGCCTCTATCCGCACTAAGTTGTTCCCTTTGGGGGATGATATTGCGTTTATCCCGGGGCATGGCCCAATGTCTACCTTTGGTGAAGAACGCCGTACCAATCCATTTGTTCGTGATACCGAGTAATAACCGCGCTATCCGCCAATAAAAAAGCCAGCAGAGATGCTGGCTTTTTTATCATTGCATGAGCCCTGCTAACAACAGGGCGATGGCAGGCTGTTTACAGTACGGCGACGATGGCTTCGCACAGCGGTGCCATGTTCTCCGGTGTCATACCGGCTACGTTGATGCGGCCTGAGTTCACAGCGTAAATACCGAACTCGTTACGCAGACGCAGCACCTGGTCTTTATTAAGACCGCTGAAGGAGAACATGCCATTCTGGTTGATAATAAAGGAGAAGTCCTGATTAGCCCCTTTTTCCTGCAGTGTGCTGACGAACAAGTGACGCATGCGCTGGATGCGTTCGCGCATTGCCGTTAATTCCTGTTCCCAGATGTTGCGCAGCGATTCGTTAGACAGCACGGTCGCCACCACCGCCGCACCGTGTGACGGCGGGTTAGAGTAGTTGGCGCGAATGCCCGCTTTGACCTGGCTGAATGCCGTATCGGCAATAGCGGCGTCAGCCGCCACAATCGTACAAGCGCCGACACGTTCGTTGTAGAGGCCAAAGTTCTTGGAATAGGAACTGGCGACAATCAGCTCTTGATGTCTGGCGGCAAAAATACGCAAGCCTTCAGCATCTTCCTCAAGACCACGAGCAAAGCCCTGATAGGCGAAGTCAAACAGCGGTAGCCAGCCTTTCTCTTGTGCCAGTACAGCCAGTTGTTCCCACTGTTCTTTAGTCGGATCGATACCGGTAGGGTTGTGGCAGCAGCCGTGGAACAGAACGACATCGCCCGCCTGGGCTGCGCTCAAACTGGTCAGCATGCCGTCAAAATCCAGCGTGTGGTTAGCCGCATCGTAGTAGGTGTAATCACAGACTTCGAGGCCGACAGCCGCAAAAACGTTTTTGTGGTTCGGCCAGCTTGGGTTGCTCACCCAAATACGCTTGGCGCTGGTCTGGTTGGCAATGAAGTCTGCCGCCACGCGCAAGCCACCGGTGCCGCCCGGAGTCTGTGCGGTGCGTGCACGTTTATTCGCAATGATGTCACTCTGCTTACCAAATAACAGTTCCTGAGTGCAGCGGGCGAATTCTGGTATGCCATCAATACTCAGGTAGTTTTTGGTGGTTTCTGTTTCCAGCAGTAACTGCTCTGCTTTTTTTACGCTGGTGAGTACAGGTGTCTTGCCGGTTTCGTCTTTGTAGACCCCAATCCCCAGGTTAATCTTGTGGGGGCGTTCGTCAGCACGAAACAAATCGGCCAACCCCAGAATCGGGTCAGCAGGTGCGGCAGAGATTTTTTCAAACATTGCGAAGTAATCCATGACAGAGAATAAACAGAAATAGCAGGTTAACGCCAGCGTTCGGCTTTGCCAACCGTTTGCATCAAAAGAAACGGAAATAATGAGAGCGGTGGGGCAGTCGGGATTTTTTCCCGATACACATGACAAAGGCAGCGTATACACTGTCGTTACCGTGTGTATCGGGAATAGTGCGGGTTGTCAGAACTGATATACCAGACCGGTGAACAGGGTGTCATCGGTCTTTCTGGCAAACGGATTATTGGTGCTGTTAATCAGGTTGCGCAAATAGGCGACATTCATCACCATGTTCTTATTGAAGGTGTAATTCACCCCTAAACTGACGTAGCGGGTAATGTATCCGCTGGTACCTTGCCCGAGGCCAGTCTCATCGTATGCTCTGGCTGCGATATAAGCTAAAGATGGCGTCAGTCCCATATCAAAGTGATACTGCGCGACCGCTTCAAAGATTCTGGTTTTATCGGCAAAGGCGGTGGTGGACGTACCGATGAAGGTCAGGTTGTGGAATAGGCCATACATGACCGCGAGATAGGCGCTGTTGGCATCGTATTTCATCCCCGCGGCCCAGGCATCGGCCTTGTCGCCCTCATTGGTTGCGCGTTGTGCCGTTGTACGATTAACGGTTTCGTAAGAAGCTATAACACCCAGACCACTGGGGGATGTATACGCAGACGATACGCCCACACCATTACCGACCTGAAGGGCGGGGTTGCTAGAATCCGTGTGTGTAGACTGATACTGCAAACCAATATCCCACCCGTCGACCAGGCCAAAGAAATTCTTGTTGCGATAGGTTGCGACGCCAGCAGTACGACCAGTAATACTGTCGGTATAGCCTTGATCGCCACCAAACTCTGGTAGTACATCGGTATAGGATAAGCCGTCGTAAGCGATGCCTTTATTCCTGCCGTAGTCGATACTACCGAATTGACGAAATTTCAAACCCGCATACGCATAGCGGGTTTTTCCATTTACCGCGTTGGTGTCTTCCGCCTTACTGGCATCAAAGTGGTATTCATAATTGCCGTAACCAGTCATATCCTGGTTTATCTGGGTCTCGCCTTTTATTCCCAGCCGTGCATACGTCGAATCACCATTCCCTTTGAAACTGTTGGTCTTATCGCCAAAGTAATAACCTGCCCGCACCTTGCCATACAGATCAAGTTTATTACCCTGGTTATTATAAACTTCAGCCGCACTGGCCAGCCCGCTGGAAAACAAGCATATCGATACCGCTGACATCGCTATCAGATGTTTCATCACCTTTACCCTCATAACCCGTTAATGTGCGCTGCCGCATTTCTGCCAAACAGCAAAGAGAAGCCGCTGGAGTATTGTTAGTTTTTTGTTTTTTTCGGCTGCAGTCTCACATCTGCGAAGGGAGGGAACCAGACTGAATGTGATACGAGAGTGGTAGGGGTGAAATATTATGTTTTTATCCGAATAAAATTATTATATTTCATTTTTATTTCTCTTTTTACATAGAATAAACAAGGGGTTGTCTTTTCTTTACTTTGTGGTGGTTTTATTAATTTTAGATGTGATTTTCAAGACTGACGTCAGTGGTGTGCATCAACAGGCGTTAGTATCACTGTGGAATGTCACGAGTGGAGGGCACTTAAATTTTCACAGGGTAGGAGTCAGAAAGCAATTCTCTTGCTAAGCAAAGGGCACCTGATAAGAAAAAGCCGGGGCGTTATCCCCGGCTTTACGCAACATCACTTCAGAGAAGTGAGGCTGGATTAGAACTGGTAGGTCAGGCCAGTAAAGACACTGTTGCCAGTTTTGGCGCCAGTAGGGTTGCTATCTTTGTTAATCAGGTTGATTGCGTATTCAACAGAGGCGGACATGTTTTTGTTGAATGAGTAGGTAGCGCCAACGCTGACGTATTTGGTCAGGTAACCGTTAGCCATGGTAGTTGTATCATCATAGCCTTTAGCTGAAACGTATGCTAACGACGGCTTCAGACCAAAATCGAAGCTGTATTGAGCAACGGCTTCAAAAACTTTTGTTTTATCAGCAAACCCACCCAGAGCTTTGATAAAGCTCAGGTTATGGTATTCAGCATAGGTAGTTGCAAGATAGACATTGTTTGCGTCATATTTCAGGCCAGTAGCCCAAACTTCCGCTTTGTCACCTTTACCTAACTTAGTATTGTTTACCTGTGAGCTTGTACGGTCTGCTTTCGCATAAGATGCGATTACGCCAACACCGATAGGAGAGGTGTAGGATGAGGAAATACCCCAACCATCACCTGTCTGTTTCGACAAGTCTGTCGAGTCTTCATGTTTGGCTTGGTATTGCACTCCGAAATCCCAGCCTTGTACCAGACCGAAGAAGTTTTTGTTGCGATAAGTAGCCAGACCAGAACTACGGCCAGTAATACTGTCGGTATAGCTGCTGTCACCACCCCATTCCGGCAGAACGTCGGTATAAGAGATACCGTCGTAAGCGATACCGCGGTTACGGCCATAATCAAAAGAACCGAAATCAGCAAATTTCAGACCGGCATAGGCATAACGGGTTTTGCTGTTACCATTACTGGAGTTAGTGTCTTCAGCTTTTGCAGCGTTGAATTCATATTCAAAGCGGCCATAGCCAGTCAGATCGTTGTTGATTTTGGTCTCGCCGGTGAAACCCAGGCGTGTATAGGTTTTATCGGTATGGCCGAAAAGACTGTCTGTATCATCGCCAAAGATATAACCAGCATGCAGTTTACCGTTGAGGTTCAGCTTGTTGCCGTCTTTGTTATAGATTTCTGCTGCGTTAGCTGCGCCGGCAGCCAACAGAGCCGGGATGACCACTGCCAGAATATTACGTTTCATCATTATAAATAACCCTCATTGTGTTGGTTCACGCCCACTCATTTTTGCAGAACAATCCGAACTGAACTTCTGCATTATGGCGGTGTCTATGTGTCCAAACGCAGTGTTTCATTCACAATGATGATAATCCACTCCACAAATGCTACTAGTTACTGGTTTTTGAAACACTTTGTTTTATTTTGTTTCTGAATGTAAAATTAGAGGTGTGTCACGTTCTGATTTCGTGCAAGTCTTATGGTATAAGCAACTTTTACCCTTATCTTCTTTATTATTCGATTATTTATCATAAGGTTATGATTTTTCTTTGTAAGAAAAAATACGCATAACTGACATGATTTTTTCATATTTGATGTGTTTTTTTGTCATGAATGCTATGTATGCTGCGCATTGCCGCTATTATTGTCTTTTGGGCGCTCGAGGTCATTTACCTCGACCATTGCAGGCAAGGTATTGCATACATTATGCGCGTTTTTGTGAAAAAAAATGCCGATCAATATTTGATCGGCATTTTAGAAGAAAGGTCAGTACTACGACAGAGTCGTTAACTGATAACGATTAGAACTGGTAGATTGCACCAACAGCGACAGTGTTGCCAGTAGAAACGCCGTTCGGGTTGTTGTCGCTCTTAATCAGGTTGATGTCATATTCAACCAGAGTAGAGAAGTTCTTGTTGAATGCATAGGTTGCACCCACGCTGACATATTTACGCAGGTAGCCGCTGGTTTGCGCTGCATCATCATCAGCCTTGGCAGACACATAACCCAGAGACGGTGTCAGACCGAAGTCAAAGTTGTACTGAGCAACAGCTTCAAATACCTTGGTCTTGTCGTAAGCAGAAGTGGCAGCTGCGTTTTTGTAAGACAGGTTGTGGTATTCGCCGTAGGTAGTAGCAACATAGATGTTGTTAGCATCATACTTCAGGCCAGTTGCCCATGCTTCAGCTTTTTTACCATGACCATCAGCAGTTTGTGTATTAGTACGGTCAGCTGCGGTGTAAGAACCAATCACACCCACGCCAAACGGTGCGGTGTAAGAAGAGGAAATCGCCCAACCGTCGCCGGTATTTTTTCTGGTCTGAGTAGAGTCGTCATGCTTGGCTTGGTAGCCCAACGCGAAGTCCCAGCCATCAACCAGACCAAAGAAGTTTTTGTTGCGATAGGTAGCAACGCCTGAATTACGGCCAGTCAGGTTATCAGTATAAGATGAGTCACCGCCTTGCTCCGGCAGTACGTCAGTGTAAGACAAGCCATCGTAGCCGACTGCGCGGTTACGGCCGTAATCCAGAGAGCCGAAATCACCAAATTTCAGGCCAGCATAAGCATAACGGGTCTTGCTGCCGGTATTGCTGCTAGGCAGGCTATTAGTATCTTCAGCGTTGCTGGCGTCAAACTGGTATTCAAAACGACCATAACCAGTCAGGTCGTTATTGATCTTGGTTTCGCCTTTGAAGCCCAGACGGGTATAAGTTTGGTCACCAGTACCAAACACACTCTTATCCTGATCACCAAAATAGTGAGCGGCTTCGATCTTACCAGTCAGGTCCAGTTTGTTGCCGTCTTTGTTGTATACTTCAGCTGCGTTAGCTGCGCCGGCAGCCAGCAGCGCAGGGATTACCACTGCAAGAATATTGCGCTTCATCATTATTACCCTCATTGGTGTTATATAAGACATCTGGCTCACAGTAAAAAAACCTTAACGGAACTTTATTGCGAATGCAGTTGTCTTCCTGTGTCTGCACGCAGTTTTCCATTCACCCGCGCGTTAATCTACCGTTAAAATGATACAAATTCAAAAATGGCGTAACTATTGGAAAATATGTATTTCAATTTGTAAAAATCACGGAACTTTGTGAGCTATCTCTAAAACAAAAAAAAGAGCACCGTTTCAGGTGCTCTTTCTTGTTACATATATCTGTTTTTCTTATGTTATTTTTTGCTTAGAACGTGGCATTGCGCGGCGTGCGCGGGAACGGAATCACATCGCGCACATTTTGTACACCGGTTACATAAGCTATCAAACGTTCAAAACCGAGACCAAAACCCGAATGCGGGATGGTGCCGTAGCGACGCAAATCGCGGTACCACCAGTAGTCTTCTTTACTGAGTCCCATCTCTTCCAGACGGATATCCAGTTGCTCCAGACGCTCTTCACGTTGTGAACCGCCGATAATCTCGCCGATGCCCGGTGCCAGTACGTCCATCGCCGCCACGGTTTTACCGTCGCTGTTCATGCGCATATAAAAGGCTTTAATGTCTTTCGGGTAGTTCTTCACCACAACCGGGGCCTGGAAGTGTTTCTCTGCCAGATAACGTTCGTGCTCGGAAGAGAGGTCGATACCCCAGGACACCGGGTTCTCAAACGTCTGCCCGCAGTTTTCCAGAATCGTGATAGCGTCGGTGTAATCCACCTGGGCGAAATCAGAGGTGACAAAACGCTCCAGACGGCTGATGGCGTCTTTATCCACACGTTCCGCGAAGAATTTCATGTCGTCAGCACGTTCTTCCAGTACGGCCTTGAACACAAACTTCAGCAAGTTTTCCGCCAGCGCGGCAACGTCATCCAGTGTTGCGAAGGCGACTTCCGGTTCAATCATCCAAAACTCTGCCAGGTGGCGGCTGGTATTGGAGTTTTCCGCACGGAAGGTCGGCCCGAAGGTATAGATTTTAGACAGGGCGCAGGCGTAGGTTTCGCCGTTAAGCTGGCCGGATACGGTCAGAAACGCCTCTTTACCGAAGAAGTCTTCGCTGAAATCGACTTTACCCTGATCGTCACGCGGCAGGTTTTCCAGGTCCAGCGTGGAAACCCGGAACATTTCACCTGCGCCTTCGGTATCGGAAGCGGTAATGATAGGCGTAGATACCCAATAGAAACCGTTCTGATGGAAGAAGCGATGGATAGCCTGCGCCAGCGTGTGACGCACACGGGCGACGGCACCGATCAGGTTGGTGCGCGGGCGTAAGTGCGCGACCTCACGCAGATATTCGATACTGTGGCGCTTAGCCGCCATCGGGTAAGTATCCGGGTCTTCCACCCAGCCGACGACCTTGAGTTCAGTGGCCTGCAGTTCGAAGCTTTGGCCTTCACCTGGAGATTCCACCACCTTGCCGGTGACTTCTACCGAACAGCCAGTCGTCAGGCGCAAGATGTCGCTCTGATAATTAGCAAGATTATTATTGACGACAGCCTGTAGCGAATCAAAGCAGGAACCGTCATAGACGGCAATAAAGGAAATACCGGCTTTAGAGTCTCTCCGGGTACGTACCCAGCCGCGCACGGTGACGTCACTGTCAACGGCGACACGGCCTTGCAGTACGTCGACTACAGGCACTACGCTCATAACATTCTCTCTATTGGTGAAATTTAATGGGTGAAATGTAATAGTTTACTACCCGAATACGGGCGTTTCGTTATGTTACTTGTCGTCGGGCAGGACACAAGCAGAAATCACCGGAACGTGGCAAGTTTTATGCGATTCCGGTGTTACTGGCTTAAAGAGTAGTCAGTCGTACAGGTGGTGTACGACTCAGGAGGCTTTTTTCACACGGGGCAGGTCAAAGGCTTTACGCAGTGCACTGACAAAGGCCTGATCCTGACAAATGGTTTTTCCCGGGCTGTCCGACAGCTTGGCCACCGGTTTGCCGTTGCACTCCACCAGTTTGATAACGATATTCAGCGGTTTCACTCCCGGAATATCGCAGGTCAGGCGGGTGCCGATACCAAAGACGACGTTGATGCGTTGCCCAAAGTGGCGATAGAGATGCAGTGCTTTTTCCAGATTGAGATTATCGGAAAACACCAGCGTTTTCTCCATCGGGTCGATATCCAGCGCATGGTAATGCGCGATGGCTTTTTCACCCCATTCAATTGGGTCGCCGGAGTCATGGCGCAATCCCTGATAACGGCGGGCGAATGAACGATCAAAGTCGCGCAGGAACGCATCCATGGTGATGCAATCGGTGAGCGCGATGCCGAGTTGGTCGGGATATTCCAACAGCCAGGCATCCAGTGCCGCCCGCTGGCTGTTTGCCAGGGTTTGACTGATTTGCTGATGCGCCTGGAACCATTCGTGCGCCTGGGTGCCGACCGGCGTCAGTTGCAGTCGACGCGCCAGGTCATAATTGCTGGTGCCGATCAGGTAAGAAAATTGTGCTTTCAGGGTGCGTACGATCTGGTGCTGGACTTCACGAGAAAAACGGCGACGGGTACCGAAATCCATCAGTTTAAAGCGACTAAGGTCGACGTCGGCACTGTGCTGGCGGAAACTCGCCAGCGTATGGTGCAACTGGTTGAGCGCGGCATCGATATGCCCGCCCGGTGTCCGGGCACGGTGAACCACTTCGCTGATGACAGCCAGTAGCGGGACTTCCCACAAAATAACTTCGCGCCACGGTCCGGTGATACGAATATCCAGTTTACCTTGATGGTTGCGAACCTGGATCTGCGACGGGTTGAAGCGGAATGTCTTCAGCCAATCGAGGTAGTCGGTGTTGAAAAATGGCAGCGAGGAGAGGTAGGCGTACTCATCGTCATGCAACGACAAGTGGCTCATGGCCTCCACTTGTGCCCGAATCTCATCCGCGTAGTGACCTAACAGTTCATCACCGCGACAGCGAAATTCCGCCGCCACATGCACATCGTGGTAGTGGTGGAATACCGCCTGCTGCATATGCAGTTTGTAGGCGTCGGTATCCAGCAATGAGGTTAGTATCGGGGCTGTGTGTAAAGTCATAATGCGTTACCGCATCCTCGTTTAATACAATTTACAAGCTAATGCAAGTGACTGTCATGGTCATTGGCAGCGAGAGCACGCTGTCTGTTCAACCTGGCTTATCACATCATATTGGGAGGATGAAGGCGAGATTCAATCGTGCGATTGTGACAAAAAAGTAGCTGTTTTTACGCCCTGTTTACCATGAGTGATTGAATTATAATGTTTTTTATACTAAACAATTTTACCCGAAAAATCCTGTCGTCACCGCATTCAGTAGGGGGTGACAGGAAAGTTTGCATTCCGGCAGTCACTCCCCTTTAATAGACGTAACAGCCTGTTGAATAACGGAACTGCGCATAAAGTAAACGGAATAAACCGCGTAACCCGACGATCATGTGGTGGCCTGAGAGCCCGCAGAGTGACGTTGTACCGGGTTCGCTGTTTAACCTTGTTTACTGTGTGAATATATAAAGGACGGAATCGTCGCCTGGCGAATGTTACGGATGATGGGCATCCGATAACATTTGGTGTGCCCGCAGCATAAAACCGTTCTTCAGCGATAACAGGCTTTGTAAATAGCATGCTTCGTGAATAACGTGCTTCATGAACAAGGACGCGGATGGGCCGCCGGAACACGTCTTACCGCCACTATTACTGCTGTCATTAAGGTAATCAGTCATGAGTCAACAACCACAAGTCAAATACCGGCACGATTACCGTGCGCCGGACTACACCATTACCGACATTGCACTGGATTTTGATCTGCATCCGCAAAAGACCCGGGTGGTGGCCGTCAGTCAGGTCGTGTTGCAGGGAGAAAAAGGCGCGGCGCTAAAACTGAATGGTGAAGGGCTAACCCTGCTGAGTCTCCAGGTCGATGGGCAAGACTGGCAGGCATATCGTTTACTGGATGACGGCCTGGAACTGACCGGTGTGCCAGAAAAATTCACCCTGCGGATTGAAACAGAGATTAACCCAGCGGCGAACAGTGCGCTGGAAGGGTTGTATCAGTCGGGGGATGCGCTGTGTACGCAGTGTGAGGCCGAAGGATTCCGCCACATTACCTATTATCTCGACCGGCCGGATGTTCTGGCGCGTTTCACCACCCGCATCACTGCCGATAAAGCGCGTTACCCGTACCTGCTTTCCAATGGTAACCGAGTTGGGCAGGGTGAAGCGGATAACGGACGTCACTGGGTGGAATGGCAAGATCCGTTCCCGAAACCCTGCTATCTGTTTGCGCTGGTTGCCGGTGATTTCGATGTGCTGCGCGACACCTTTGTTACCCGCTCCGGCCGTGACGTCGCGCTGGAACTGTTTGTCGATCGCGGCAACCTCGATCGGGCCGACTGGGCGATGACCTCGCTGAAGAATGCCATGAAGTGGGATGAAACCCGTTTTGGGCTGGAATACGACCTCGACATTTATATGATCGTGGCAGTGGACTTCTTCAATATGGGGGCAATGGAAAACAAAGGGTTGAACATATTCAACTCCAAGTTTGTGCTGGCCAAAGCTGAAACCGCTACCGACAAGGACTACCTCGGTATCGAGGCAGTGATAGCGCACGAGTATTTTCACAACTGGACCGGTAACCGCGTGACCTGTCGCGACTGGTTCCAGCTTAGCCTGAAAGAAGGGCTGACGGTGTTCCGCGATCAGGAGTTCAGTTCTGACGTGGGGTCCCGCCCGGCTAACCGTATTGACAACGTGCGGGTGATGCGTGGCGCACAGTTTGCTGAAGACGCCAGCCCGATGTCCCACCCGATTCGTCCGGATCAGGTTATCGAAATGAATAACTTCTATACCCTGACGGTGTATGAAAAAGGGTCAGAAGTGATTCGTATGATGCACACGCTGCTGGGTGAAGAGAAATTCCAGGCGGGGATGCGGCTCTATTTTGATCGTCATGACGGCAGCGCAGCGACCTGTGATGACTTTGTGCAGGCGATGGAGGACGCTTCCAGCGTCGATCTGTCGCAATTCCGTCGCTGGTATAGCCAGTCCGGTACGCCGGTAGTGACGATACGTGACGACTATGACGCGGCAACCCACCAGTACCACCTGCATGTCAGCCAAATGACGCCTGTTGGTGCCGATAAACAACCCAAACTGCCACTGCATATCCCGCTGGATATCGAACTGTACGATAGCGAAGGGAAGGTTATCCCGCTGCGTCAAAAAGGCCAAAAGCTGGGATCGGTACTGAACGTCACCGAAGCCGAGCAAACGTTCGTGTTTGATGAGGTTCCTTGTCAGCCGGTACCGTCGTTGCTGCGTGAATTCTCCGCGCCGGTCAAGCTGAACTATTCCTGGAGTGATGAGCAACTGACGTTCCTGATGCGTCATGCCAGCAATGCCTTTTCACGTTGGGATGCCGCTCAGAGCCTGCTGGCGAACTATATTCGCCTGAATGTGGCGCGTCATCAGCAAAAACAACCGCTATCGTTACCGATGCATGTGGTAGACGCCTTCCGCGGTGTATTGCTGGATGACGGTCTGGATCCGATGCTGGCTTCGCAGATTCTGTCGCTGCCGAGCGAAAATGAAATGGCGGAACTGTTTGAGGTTATCGACCCGGAAGCTATCGCCGCAGTACGTCAGTCACTGACACAGACGCTGGCGCAGGAAATGGCGGACGAATTGCTGGCGGTATACCGTGCCAATAAACTGCCTTCTTATCGTGTTGATCAACAGGACATGGGTAAACGCGCCCTGCGTAACCTGTGCTTGCACTATCTGGCGTTTGCCGAGAGAGAACAGGCCGACAAGCTGGTGGCAGTGCAATTTACTGAGGCGGACAACATGACGGATTCGCTGGCGGCGATGGCAGCCGCGGTAGCGGCGCAGTTGCCGTGCCGGGACGGTTTGCTGGCGGCGTTTGACGAACGCTGGCACCAGGATGGCCTGGTGATGGACAAATGGTTTGTTCTGCAAGCCAGCAGTCCGGCCAGTGACGTGCTACACCGGGTTCGTGACTTGCTCAACCACCGCTCCTTCAGCCTGAACAACCCGAACCGGCTGCGCTCGCTGATAGGATCGTTCTGTGCGGGTAACCCGTCGGCGTTCCACGCCCAGGACGGCAGTGGCTATCAGTTCCTGACCGAGATGCTCACAGAACTGAACACCCGCAACCCGCAGGTGGCGTCACGTCTGATTGAACCGCTGATTCGTCTTAAACGCTACGATGCGGCGCGTCAGGCGTTGATGCGTCAGGCGCTGGAAACCCTCAAAGGGCTGGAAAACCTCTCCGGCGATCTGTTTGAGAAGATAACTAAAGCGCTGGAAGCGTAAATACCGCCGTATCCTGGCGGTATCCGCTTGATAATATAACGGTAACAAAAAACCACCGCTGCTCGCAGACGGTGGTTTTTTTATACCCTGAGTGGGTGCCCGTGTCAGGCGTGCGCCTGTGAAGGGTAGAGGGTCTCGCGAGCTGCAGGTGCTAAAATCCGCTCCAGCACTTGCGCTTCCAGCTCTGCCAGCCGGGCGGAGCCGCGACGGCGTGGGCGTGGCAGGTCAACCATGATATCCAGCCCGACGTGACCATCTTCTATCAGGATAACCCGGTCGGCGAGGCTCACCGCCTCGCTGACGTCATGCGTCACCAGCACCACGGTGAACCCTTGTTGTAGCCACAATGATTCAATCAGCCCTTGCATCTCGATACGAGTCAGCGCGTCGAGTGCGCCCAGTGGTTCGTCCAGCAATAACAGGCCGGGATGGTGGATCAGCGCCCGTGCCAGTGCCACTCGTTGCTTTTGGCCGCCGGAGAGTGCCGTCGGCCAGTCAGCGGCCCGTATCGATAATCCGACGGCCTCCAGTGCCTGATGCGCGTCAGGACGCCAGTTGCCGCGCAACCCTAACCCGACATTGTCGATCACCCGTTTCCATGGCAGCAGGCGGGCTTCCTGAAACATCAACCGGATATCATCGCGCGCCTGATGTAGCGGGGCACGACCGGCCAACAGTTCACCCTGGCTGGCGTGTTCCAGACCGGCCAGCAATCGCAGCAGAGTACTTTTGCCACAGCCGCTGCGACCGACTACCGCCACGAACTGACCGGACGGAATATGCAGATGCACGTCATTTAAGATGGTGCGCTGGCCATAGCGTTTGGTCACACCGTTAATCAACACTGGCGTACCGACGTTCAGGCGTGCGGGTGGCGTAGGGATGAATGTCATGCGTGTTCCTCCGTTCGTTGCCAACTGGGGTGCCAGCGTAGCCAGACGTGCTCCAGTGTCAGGGCGATGATATCCGCCAGTTTGCCTAGCAGGGCGTACAGAATAATGGCCACCACCACCACATCGGTTTGCAGGAATTCGCGCGCGTTCATCGCCAGATAGCCGATGCCGGAACTGGCGGATATCGTTTCTGCCACGATCAGCGTCAGCCACATCAAGCCGAGCGAAAAGCGCACACCGACCATGATCGACGGTAGCGCGCCGGGTAGCACCACCTCGCGG
This sequence comes from Dickeya ananatis, assembly GCF_019464615.1. Lineage (NCBI taxonomy): Bacteria > Pseudomonadati > Pseudomonadota > Gammaproteobacteria > Enterobacterales > Pectobacteriaceae > Dickeya > Dickeya ananatis. The sequence continues at coordinate 1,376,547 of NZ_CP040816.1, forward strand.
AACAGCCGAAAGCCCGATAACCCGTAACTGCGCGCCATTTCCAGCAAGCCGCTGTCGATGGTGCGGATGCCGTGGTAGGTGTTGAGGTAAATGGGGAACAGGGTGCCGAGCGCCACCAGAAAAATCTTGGCGCTTTCATCAATGCCAAACCACAGGATCACCAGCGGGATCAGCGCCAGATGCGGCACATTGCGCAGCATTTGCATGGACGTATCCAGCAAGCGCTCACCCGTGCGGGATAACCCGGTAATAAACCCCAACACCAGCCCCAGCGTGCCACCGATAGCAAACCCGGTTAGCGCACGCCAGGTGCTGATGCTAAGGTGCTGCCACAGTTCACCACTGCGGATAAGCCGCCAGAAGGTATGGGTGATTGCCTGCGGTGACGGCAGAATGCGGGTGGAAAGCCAGCCTGCGCTGGAAGCGAGTTGCCAGAGCACCACCAGCAGTAACGGCAGCAACCAGGGCGTCAGGCGTGCGGTGATCGGTGTCAGGATCCTCAGCATCGGCTTGCTCCTTAGCTTTGTGCCGCTTTGAGCAGCGGGACGAACTCGTTGCCGACGATTTCACCCTGTGAGCGCAGCGGCTGTGGCTGTGGCACCTCGGGTACCGCGACATCCAGATGCGGGAACAGCAATTCGCCCACGCGATAGGCCTCTTCCAGATGCGGGTAGCCTGACAACACAAAGGTATCGATACCCAAATCGGCATATTCCTGGATGCGCTGCGCCACCGTCTGCGGGTCGCCGACCAACGCCGTCCCCGCACCGCCACGCACCAGACCGATACCGGCCCACAAATTGGGACTGATCTCCAGCTTGTCACGGCGACCGCCATGTAACGCCACCATGCGTTGCTGGCCCACGGAGTCAAAACGTTTCAGCGATGCCTGCGCTTCGGCGATGGTGTCGTCATCCAGCCGGGAGATCAGGCGATTGGCGGCCTGCCACGCCTCTTCATTGGTTTCTCGTACAATCACGTGCAGGCGGATGCCGAACCGTACGCTACGCCCTTTTGCCGCGGCTTTGGCCCGTACGCGTTCGATCTTTTCTTTCACCTGCTCGGGAGGCTCACCCCAGGTGAGGTAAAGCTCTACCTGTTCGGCTGCCAGATCCAGCGCCGCATCGGATGAACCGCCGAAATACAGCGGCGGGCGTGGCTGTTGTACCGGTGGGTAGTGCAGTTTGGCGCCTTTGACCTGAATGTGCTTGCCATCGTAATCGACGGTTTCGCCTTCCAGTACCCGCCGCCAGATGCGGGTAAACTCTGCTGAAGCCTCATAGCGCTGTTCATGATCAAGGAACAGGCCTTCAGCGGCCAGTTCTTCCGGGTCACCGCCGGTCACCAGATTAAACAACGCCCGCCCGTTAGACAGTCTGTCCAGCGTGGCGGCCTGACGCGCGGCCAACGTTGGCGAGATAATTCCCGGCCGTAACGCCACCAGAAAACGCAAACGCTGGGTGACGGGGATCAGTGACGATGCCACCAGCCAGGAGTCTTCACAGGAGCGTCCGGTGGGGATCAGCACGCCGCCGAACCCCAGACGATCCGCTGCCTGGGCTATTTGTTGCAGGTAACTGTAATCAACCGGGCGGGCATTTTCGCCGCGACCAAAATAGCGGCCGTCACCGTGAGTAGGCAGAAACCAGAAAATATTCAGACTCATTCGTATCGTCTCCATGCAATCGTGCTGAGAATTAGGGGGTGACCGGCGCGTGCCAGATGCGGCTGGCGACATCCAGTCGGGTGGGGATCAGATGGTTTTCGTAAAACAGATCAGCGGTGTGCTGCTGTGCCTGCAGGGTGTGTTCATCCACCGGCTTAATCACCGTAATAGGCCGGTGATCGAAATAGGTGCTGATGACAGCTTCCGGCAGCCCCATGGCATTCGCCAGTAGTGTGACGCTTTGCGCCCGCTGGCTGATGGTCAGGGCATCGGCCTGGGTCAGGGTGTTGAGCACCTGTTGCAGGAACGGACCGTATTGCTCGGCATAATGGCGTGAGGCCAGATAGAACGACCCGGTCAGGTTCAGGTCAGTACCATCGGCCAGAACGCGGACACCCCCTTGCAACAGCGCTGCCGAATAGTAGGGATCCCAGATAGTCCAGGCATCGACGTTGCCTTGCTGGAACGCGGCACGAGCGTCTGCCGGTGTCAGATAAGCAGGCTGAATATCGGTGAAGGCCAGACCAGCTTTTTGCAGGTTACGCAGCAGCAGGTTATGCGAGCTGGAGCCTTTCTGGAACGCTACTTTGCGGCCTTTCAGGTCGGCGACGGTCTTGATGGGGCTGTCGTCCCGAACCAGAATCACCTCGGCTTTGGGTTTCGGCGGTTCGACACCGATATAAACCAGATCGGCACCGGCAGCCTGGGCAAACAGCGGCGGAATATCACCGGTACTGCCAATATCAATACTGCCGATGTTTAGCGCTTCGAGCATTTGCGGCCCGGCGGGAAATTCAATCCAGCTAATTTTGGTATGCGGGAATTGCTTTTCCAGCAACTGGTGGGTTTTAGCCAGCACCAGGCTGACCGAGCCTTTCTGAAAACCGATGCGCAATTGTTTAGGCGCGTCCTCGGTTTGTGCCAGGGCCGATGAGCTAAACACGGATGTACTAAAGGCGGCGGTAAAAAGCAGCGTCAAGGCGGCGTGCTTAATCGAGGATAGCATGTGACATTTTTCCTTATAGATGAAACCGGAGTCAGGCGCTCTGACGCAGTGGTTCAGGCTGACGGCGAATCAATGCCTGAAAGAAAAGGTGCAACGCTTCTTGCAGACGCGTTTCCAGCACATCGTGGAAATGCGGGGTGCGATCGTAGTGACTTATCTGGCTGTCATCGGCAAATACGCCTTGCAGGATTTCCTGGGCTTTCAGCGCGTTTAGCACTGGCTTGAGGCTGTAGTCCATAGCCAGCATGTGAGCGACGGAACCGGCGGTAGACAGTGGCAATACCACTTTATGTTCCAGTGCCCGTTCTGGCAGCAGGTCCAGCAGGGTTTTCAGCGCGCCGGAGAACGACGCTTTATAAATTGGGGTTGCGACCAGCACACCCTCGGCGCTGGCGAGCTGTTCGTTCAGGGTTTGCAACGCCGGGCTGTCGAAACGGGCATTGAGCAGGTCTTCCGGCGGGAAATTATGCAGATGCCACGGCAACACCTCGACGCCTTTGGCCTCCAGCCATTTTCCAGCGTGGTGTAGTAAAGCCGTTGACCGGGAAGGGTAGCGGGGGCTTCCTGCCAGCGTTATAACGCGCATAGCGACTCCTTATAACTGAAAATTAGCATTTGTCACGATTTAATAACTGTTTGGCTAGTCTGGCAGAGGAGGGAGAGGGTCGGAAAATGATTTATTGTGGAATGAAAAGTGAAAAAACGGATAAAAAATCCCCAACCCAGCAGCAAGAAAGGAAAACGATTGCGTTGTTGTGGCGTTTTTTAGCCCAGGTCAATTCCCTTTCGCCCGTTGATGGATGATAATACGCCCCCGGTTTATAACCGGGAATTCAGGAGAAGTCATGTATCCCCTCATTCGTAAAGCGTTATTCCAGCTCGACCCCGAACAGGCGCACGAGTTTACCCTGCATCAGTTGCGCCGTATCACCCACACCCCGTTTGAATGGCTGGTTCGTCAGTCAGTCCCTACCAAGCCGGTAACCTGCATGGGGCTGTCGTTTCGCAACCCGCTGGGGCTGGCCGCCGGGCTGGATAAAGATGGCGAGTGCATTGATGCGCTCGGCGCGATGGGGTTCGGCTTTATCGAAGTCGGCACCGTGACACCGCGTCCGCAACCGGGTAATGACAAGCCGCGCCTGTTTCGGGTGGTGGAGGCAGAAGGGCTTATCAACCGCATGGGGTTCAATAACCGTGGGGTCGATAATCTGGTGGAAAATGTCAAACAGTCGCGGTTTGGTGGCGTGCTGGGCATTAATATCGGCAAAAATAAAGACACGCCGGTAGAGCAGGGAAAAGAGGATTATCTGATCTGCATGGATAAGGTCTATTCTCATGCCGGTTATATCGCTATCAACATTTCCTCTCCCAATACACCGGGATTACGCACGCTGCAATATGGTGATGCGTTGGATGATTTGTTACAGGCTGTAAAAGATAAACAGGCTGAGCTGCATGCCCATTATCAGAAATATGTGCCGGTCGCGGTAAAAATTGCGCCGGATCTTTCCGAAGAAGAATTGATCCAAATTGCCGACAGTCTGGTGCGCCATAATATCGATGGTGTGATAGCCACCAATACCACGCTCGACAGACAATTGATTCAGGGACTGAATCATTGCGGGCAAACCGGTGGATTAAGCGGGCGTCCATTGCAGTTGCGTAGCACCGAAGTGATTCGTCGACTGTCACAGGAATTGCAGGGCCGATTGCCAATTATTGGCGTCGGCGGAATTGATTCGGTGGTCGCTGCCAGAGAAAAATTAGCGGCTGGTGCGACGCTGGTTCAGATTTATAGCGGATTTATTTATCGTGGACCGCGACTGATTAAAGATATTGTTACCCACATCTGATTTTTCATTCCCGTTATGCCCAAAATAATTCGAGTTGCAGGAAGGCGGCAAGAGAGTGAATCCCGATGAGCTTACTCAGGTAAGTGATTCGGGTGAACGAACGTAGCCAACACACCTGCAACTTGAAGTATGACGGGAATATAGGCGTTGGGGGTTTATTTCTCCCTTGCGCTGGTCTATATTTTCTTCGTTTGTGCAAAAATACAGCATCATCGTGCCTGATGGGGTATTTTTAATGCTATCGATGACGACAGATAGCCTATACCCCAAATAATTTGAATTTCAGGCAGGCTGATTACACCTAATTCATTTCGGTTGCTTATTGATGTGGCACCGATTATTCATCCTGGCCTGTTTTCCGGGACTTTGGCATCAGTAAGGCATAAATAAAGGTAATGTGATGAAATTAACCCCTGATGATAGCTGGCGCTGGTATTTCGATACCGATCAGGCGCGCCTGATGCTTGATCTGGCCAACGGCATGGTATTTCGTTCCCGTTTCTCTTCTTCAATGCTAACGCCGGATGCGTTTACGCCCAGCGTATTCTGTGTTGAGGATGCCGCACTGTTTTTCACTTATCAGGAGAAATGCCAGACACTGGCGTTATCGGCTGAAGCTCGGGCTGAACTGGTATTGAACGCGCTGGTGGCGAATCGTTTCCTGAAACCGATGATGCCGAAAAGCTGGCATTTCGTGGCGCAACCACAGGTTCAGACTGTGGTGCAAACCGGTGATCAGGTTAGCGTACAACTCAATGAGCGCCCGGAAATGGCGAATTTCATGGTGGTGGAGGCCGGTGATAAAGCCAGCCTGTGCGTGCTGGCGCAAGGGCAATTGACGCTCAGTGGGAAAGCGATGCAACTGGGCGATGCCATCAAAATCATGCACGATCGTCTCAGTCCTGCGGTGGAAGAAAACGACGAAACATCGGCGCGTTACGCCTTTGCCGGTTGAATATTGACGACGCGAGGCATGTTGCCCCGCGCCATGCATAACCTGTCAGGCTAATGCCATTGGGTCAGGTTAATGCTATTGATCAGATTAATGCCATTGATCAGGTTAACGTAATATCCCCAGCCGGAATGCAACTGCATGCCAGTATCGTTCCGTCCTCTCCCTGCGCGCTGGCTTTCAGTGGTGACACGTCACCGTCGTTGAGTGTCAGTCGGCAGCAACCGCACAACCCGGCCCGGCATGAATAAGGAACGCGTATTCCTTGCTGTTCCAGCTGTTCCAATAGAATTTGCTGGTTGTTGCCGGTGAAACGTGTCCCCTGATAGGTAATTTGTACCGGTTTGGCAGCACTGGGTGGCGGTGTCAGGCTTTCTGTGACGGCACCCGCGCCATAAGGTCGGGGCGGTTTAGTCGACAGCACCTCGACGCTGTCGCCCACGCGGATGATGCCGCTATTGCGGGCGATAAGATTGAGGCCAAAATCGACATCGCCGTTTTCCGCCGTTCGGTATTGTTGCAGCGTCGCCAGCGGCTCGCCTGCCGGATGCTTGCGTCCACGTTCCGGACTCACTGTGGTCAGCACACAGCGGCTACAGGGTTTTGCCACATCAAACATCACTTCGCCGATGCGCAGGGTCTGCCAACTGTCTTCAGCGAACGCCTCTGCACCACTGACCACCAGATTAGGGCGGAATTGCTCGATACGGATACCGGCACCGCAACGGTTGCGTACATCGTTAAACGAGGCGTCGTTGACAAGCAGGAAGGGATAACCGTCGGCAAATCCCAGCGGGATATCCGGGTGGCGTTTGACACGGCGTGACTGTGTCGGCCCTTGCCAGCGCAGTTGTACCGGTCGTTGCAGATAACCGCTCAGCCAGTGATTGACGGCGTCGGGGGCGATCCGTGCCTGAAAATGATTACCCCAGACTTCTGTCGGCGCGGTGTCAGGGGCGAAATCGTCAAAGCGTACCAGACAGGTCTGCCCATCAGGCGCGGACAGGAAAATCCCCTCGTGCGTCAACGCTGGCGTGAACAGCACCAGTTGTGGAAACTGACGGGCAGTAATGAAGGTGCCATCGGGCTCGGTGATCATAAACATGCGGTCAAACGCCAGGCCGCTGGGGCTGGCCATCGCCTGTGACAATTGCAGACCACGCAGGGATTTAACCGGATGAACAAAAAGCCGACTTAACACAATCACGGTGAGGGTTCCTTGCTGACGTAAAGCGGCAACTTTATGACAAGCCGCCGGGATTAGCTATAATGCGCCTCAATTTTCTTTATCGATGCCGGTTTTCTTTCCGGTGCGTTTTTTTCGAGGACGTTTTCTTTGGGAGAGCGTTCTTTTCAAGGTCGTCCTTTAGTGAAGGTAATCGTCGCGATATGAACTCTCTGTTTGCCAGCACGGCACGTGGTCTGGAAGAATTGTTAAAAAGTGAACTTGAAGCGCTGGGCGCGCAGCACTGCACGGTGGTGCAGGGCGGGGTGCACTTTCAGGGAGACGATCGGCTGCTGTACCAAAGCCTGATGTGGAGCCGACTGGCATCGCGCATCCTGCTGCCGCTCAACGAGTGTAAAGTCTATAGCGATCTGGACCTGTACCTGGGGGTGCAGGCGATAGACTGGAGTTCGGTGTTTGACGTCAATCATACCTTTGCCGTGCATTTTACCGGCACCAATGATGAGATTCGCAACACCCAATACGGCGCGCTCAAGGTGAAAGACGCGATTGTCGACAGCTTCAGCCGTAAAACCGGCCAGCGCCCGGATGTTGCCCGTCAGCAGCCAGATATCCGTATTAATGTTTTTCTGCAACGCGAGAAGGCCAGCATCGCGCTGGATCTCAGCGGCGAGAGTCTACATTTGCGCGGCTACCGCGACATGGCCGGACAGGCACCGCTCAAAGAAAACCTGGCAGCGGCGATTGTGCTGCGTTCTGGCTGGGAAACCGGTACGCCGATGGTGGACCCGATGTGTGGCTCCGGTACGCTGCTGATTGAAGCGGCGATGATGGCGGCCGATCGCGCTCCCGGCTTGCATCGCCAGCATTGGGGTTTTCTGGCCTGGCAAAAACATAACCCAACGCTGTGGAAAAGCATTACCACCGAGGCACAGGAGCGTGCCCGAGCGGGTTTGCAGGCGACCACCTCCCGTTTCTTCGGTTCCGATATTGACCGCCGTATGGTGGAGATCGCCAGCAGCAACGCGCGCCGTGCTGGTGTTAGCTCCCTGATTCGGTTTGAAGCCCATGACGCTACACAGTTAAAGAACCCGCTGCCGCAAGGGCCGACGGGAACAGTGGTCAGTAACCCGCCTTACGGTGAGCGTCTGGAGAGCGAACCGGCGCTGATTGCGTTGCACAACCTGCTCGGTCGTAAAATGAAAAGCGAGTTCGGCGGCTGGAAGCTGTCGCTGTTTAGCGCCTCGCCAGAATTGCTCAGTTGCCTGCAACTACGTGCTGATCGCCAGTTCAAAGCCAAAAACGGCCCGCTGGAGTGCGTGCAGAAAAATTACCAACTGGCGGTAAACGAAAGCGGTGCGCCAACTACAGCCGCCTTTGCCGAGGATTTCGCCAATCGTCTGCGCAAGAATCTGCGTAAGCTGGAGAAATGGGCGCAGCAGCAGGGCATTGAGTGTTATCGCCTGTATGACGCCGACCTGCCGGAATATAACGTCGCGGTAGACCGTTACGGTGATCGGGTGGTGATTCAGGAATACGCACCGCCGAAAAGCGTTGATGCCCAGAAAGCGCGCCAGCGCTTGTTTGATGTGATTAACGCCACCCTGAGCGTACTGGGGTTGCCCGCCAGTCATCTGATATTGAAAACCCGTGAGCGTCAGAAAGGCAAAAACCAGTACGAAAAGCTGGCGGAGAAAGGGGAGTTCCTGCAGGTATCGGAGTTCAACGCCAAACTGTGGGTTAACCTGACCGACTATCTGGACACCGGGCTGTTTCTCGACCACCGTATCGCGCGCCGTATGCTGGGCGAAATGAGTAACGGCAAGGATTTCCTCAACCTGTTCGCGTACACCGGCAGCGCCAGTGTGCACGCCGGGCTTGGCGGCGCGCGTTCTACGACCACGGTGGATATGTCGCGTACTTATCTGGAATGGGCGGAGAAAAACCTGCGTCTTAACGGTCTGACCGGTTGTCAGCACCGGCTGATCCACGCTGATTGCCTGGCATGGATGCGGGAAACCCGCGAACAGTTTGACCTGATTTTTATCGACCCGCCAACCTTCTCCAACTCTAAACGGATGGACGAATCGTTTGATGTACAGCGTGACCACCTGATGCTGATGACCCAGCTCAAGCGCCTGTTGCGCCCTCGCGGTACCATCCTGTTTTCTAACAATAAACGCGGATTCCAGATGGACAAGGCCGGGCTTGCCACGCTGGGACTGGAGGCGAAAGAAATTACCGCGCAAACACAGTCGCAAGATTTCGCCCGTAACCGTCAGATTCACAACTGCTGGCTGTTGAAACACGCCGGCGAGGAAAAATAACGACTATGTCATTGATCAGTTTATCCGGCGCCTGGCTATCGTTCAGCGATGCGCCGCTGTTGGACAACACCGAACTGCATATTGAAGACAACGAGCGTGTGTGTCTGGTTGGGCGCAATGGCGCGGGCAAATCCACCTTGCTGAAAATTCTGGCAAAAGAAATCCCGCTGGATGATGGTCGGCTGGTGTACGAGCAAGACCTGATTGTGGCGCGCTTGCAGCAGGATCCGCCGCGCGATATCGACGGTACAGTGTTTGATTTCGTGGCCGAAGGCGTCGCGGCGCAGGCGGAATACCTGAAAGCCTACCATGTAGCGTTGCGTCAGGTCGGGGAAGACCCCAGCGAGAAGAACCTGAATCAACTGGCGAAGATTCAGGACGTGCTGGACCACCAAGGGCTGTGGAAGCTGGAAGACCGTATCAACGAGGTATTGGGCCAACTGGGGTTATCGGCGGATACGCCGTTGTCGGCGTTGTCTGGCGGCTGGCTGCGTAAAGCGGCGTTAGGGCGGGCGTTAGTCAGCGCGCCGCGGGTATTGTTGTTGGACGAACCCACCAACCACCTGGATATCGACACTATCGATTGGCTGGAAGGTTTCCTCAAAGCATTTTCCGGCAGCATTGTGTTTATTTCCCATGATCGGTCGTTTATTCGCAACATGGCCACCCGTATTGTCGATCTGGATCGCGGTAAGATGGTGTCCTGGCCTGGCGATTACGATAAATACTTGCTGGGGAAAGAAGAGGCGTTGCGGGTGGAAGAACTGCAGAATGCGGAATTCGACCGCAAACTGGCGCAGGAAGAAGTGTGGATTCGTCAGGGAATCAAAGCCCGCCGTACCCGTAATGAAGGTCGGGTGCGGGCGCTCAAGGCGATGCGACAAGAGCGGGCTGAGCGCCGTGAAGTCATGGGCAACGCCAGAATGCAGGTGGAAGAAGCGGCCCGCTCTGGCAAGATAGTGTTTGAACTGGAAGACGTACAGTATCAGGTCGACGGGAAAACACTGGTATCGGGCTTTTCTGCTCAGGTACAACGCGGCGATAAAATCGCGCTGGTCGGGCCGAATGGCTGCGGTAAAACCACGCTGTTAAAGCTGATGCTGGGTCAACTGGCACCGACATCCGGGCGCATTCACTGTGGTACCAAGCTGGAAGTGGCGTATTTCGATCAGCACCGTGCTGAGTTAGACCCGGAAAAAACGGTGATGGATAACCTCGCCGAAGGGAAACAGGAAGTGATGGTCAATGGCCGTCCGCGCCATGTACTGGGTTATCTACAGGACTTCCTGTTCCACCCGAAACGTGCCATGACACCGGTAAAAGCGCTGTCAGGTGGGGAGCGTAACCGTCTGTTGCTGGCGCGGTTGTTCCTCAAACCCAGCAACCTGCTGATTCTCGACGAACCGACCAACGATCTGGACGTGGAAACGCTGGAATTGCTGGAAGAGCTGTTGGAAAGTTATCAAGGAACCGTGCTGCTGGTCAGCCACGATCGTCAGTTCGTCGATAACTCGGTCACCGAGTGCTGGATTTTTGAAGGCAACGGCCTGATTGGCCGCTATGTCGGCGGGTATTATGATGCCCAATACCAGCGTGCCTCCGCTGCGCCATTGCGAAGTGCTGCCCCCGTAAAAAGCGTGGCAACCAAAGAAGACCTTGATAGCGAGAGCGCACAAAGCACACCGGCAGCACAGCCAGCTAAACGTAGCGGCGGTAAGCTCAGTTATAACCAACAGCGTGAACTGGAACAGTTGCCGCAACGTATTGAAGCGCTTGAGGGTGAGATTGCCTCGCTGCAACAGCAGATGAATGACCCGGCATTCTTTTCCCGATCGCATGATGAAACTCAGCCAGTGCTGGCGGCGCTGGCGCAAGCGGAACAGCAACTGGAGACTTGTTTTGAGCGCTGGGAAGCGCTTGAGGCACAAAAGAACGGCTGAGGCGCGGTGTTGTGCCGCGGCGCGTCATTTTTAACGGTAATGCTTTTTAACGGTAATGTTTTTTTAACGGTAATAGCCGGAGTGTTAAGGCGAGCGCCTCCATCGCGTTAACACCCCGGTAATGCCCGTGCGGCAGTATGAGCGATTGTTGTTATCAGCCAGGCCACAGGAGGCGGCGAATGGGTGTGCATCACCACCACTATGACCGGCATATGCTGTGTCCGCATTGTGATCTGCTGGTAGAACTGCCGACATTACAGGATGGGCAGCGGGCGGTGTGCCCGCGCTGTAAAACCGCGTTATCCAGCCGTCAGCGCGAGCCGCGCTGGCGTCCGGCCAGTTTTGCGTTTAGCGCACTGATGATGTTGCTGCTGTCCATGCTGTTTCCTTTCGTTTCGATGAGCGTGGCCGGTATTCGCAGTGAAATCACCTTACTGGAAATTCCCCGGGTGATGGTGGCGGAAAACTACGTCAGCATGGCGACGCTTTTTCTGCTGTTTGCCCAGTTGGTTCCCGCCTGTTCGATGACGGTGATCCTGTTACTGTGTCTGCGCGCGCCGTTGCCTGATGGGGTGCGGCGCCTGTTTACCCGGCTGCTGTTCCAGTTGAAAAGCTGGGGCATGGCGGAAATCTTCCTGGCTGGTGTACTGGTCAGCTTCGTCAAACTGATGTCATACGGCGATATTGGCATCGGTGCCAGCTTTATCCCGTATATCGTTTTCTGTCTGTTGCAACTGTTGGCTTTTCAGAGTCTGGATCGTCGCTGGTTGTGGGATGACGTCGCACCACCGCCGCTGATGCCAGCCGGGCTACAAGTCGGGCGGGTTGGACAAGCGCAGGGGGTGCGTTCCTGTCACTGTTGCAGTGCGATTCTGCCTGCCGCGGTAGTGCGTTGCCCACGCTGCCATACCCATGGTCATGTGCGGCGGCGTCACAGTTTGCAGTGGACACTGGCGCTGCTGTTCACGTCAGTGTTGCTGTATGTCCCTGCCAACCTGATGCCGATTATGGTGACCGAAGCCCTGGGACATAACGTCACCTCGACCATCATGTCCGGGGTTATCCTGCTGTGGGATTCCGGGTCGTGGCCGGTCGCGTTGGTGATTTTTGTCGCCAGTATCATGGTACCCACGCTTAAAATGCTGGCGATGGGGTGGTTGTGCTGGTGTGCGCACGGCGCGCGTCGTCATGACACCGAACGTCTGCACCGGGTGTATGAGGTCGTGGAATTTGTGGGGCGCTGGTCCATGATCGATGTTTTTGTTATTGCCGTACTGTCGGCGATGGTGCGTATGGGCCGACTGATGAGCATTTATCCGGCCATCGGCGCGGTGTTGTTTGCCACCGTGGTCATTCTGACCATGATTGCCGCAATGACCTTTGATCCCCGCTTGCTGTGGGATAGGCATCACGTGCAAGGAGAGGAGCATTCTGTTGACGAACACTAATCAAGGTATGGCGCAGATAGAAACTATCAAACGCTGGTCGCCGGTATGGATAGTGCCGATTGTGACCGTGCTGATTGGCGCCTGGATTCTGTTTTATCACGTGAGTCATCAGGGGCCGGAAATTACGCTGACCACCAGTAATGCGGATGGAATCGAGCCGGGAAAAACGGCGATCAAAAGCCGCAGCGTGAACGTGGGCGTGGTGGAAGGGGTGAGGCTTAGCGAAGACTTGCACCAGGTGGAGATCAAGGCACGGTTAAACGACGGCATGGATAAACTGCTGAGCAAGGATTCGGCGTTTTGGGTCGTCAAGCCACAGATAGGCCGTGAGGGTGTTTCCGGGTTGGGAACGTTGCTGTCCGGCGCGTTCATCCAACTCCAGCCAGGCTCCAGCAAGGAAGACAGCCGCACGTTCAAACTACTGGATTCGCCACCGCTGGCGTCACCTGACGCGAAAGGGATCCGTATTATTCTCAACAGTGTACAGTCCGGGCAGCTGAGCGCGGGCGACCCGGTGCTGTTTCGTGGCTATCGGGTGGGCTCGGTAGAAACCAGCCATTTTGATCCCGCCGCCAGAAAAATACAGTATCAACTGTTTGTCGCCTCACCTTATGACCAACTGGTGACATCGAATGTCCGTTTCTGGAAAGACAGCGGCGTGGCGCTCAATCTGTCGGCACAGGGAATGCGGGTGGAGATGGGCTCGCTGAGTACGTTGCTCAGTGGCGGCGTCAGTTTTGATGTGCCTACCGGTTGGGACATCGGCAGCCCGGCGCATGAGCGTGATGAATACCAACTGTTTGATAATCAGAACAGTATTCAGGATTCGCTTTACACCGAATACAAAGAGTATTTGCTGTTTTTCGACGAGTCGGTTCGTGGCTTGCAGGCGGGGGCACCGGTCGAGTTTCGTGGCATCCGCCTGGGGACCGTGACCGAAGTGCCGTTCTTTCCTAAAAACATGTCGCAGCGTTTTGATAGCGATTATCGCATTCCGGTCCTGGTACGCATCGAACCAGGGCGGCTCAAGCCTGGATTACGTGGCCAGATCAACCTGGAGCGAGAGTTAAGCAAAGGTGCCGACTCGGGGATGCGGGCATCCATGAAAACCGCCAATCTGTTGACCGGTGCGTTGTATGTGGATCTGGATTTTTACCCGCAACAGAAAGGCCGGATGACGTCGCTGACGCAGGTGGATGGTTACCCGGTGCTGCCGACGGTGAATGGCGGCCTGACGCAGATTCAGCAAAAACTGATGTCGGTGTTGGATAAGATCAATGGCCTGCCACTCAATCCGATGGTGGAACAGGCAACGAAAACCCTGACAGAGAGTCAGTCCACCCTGCGTGAGTTGCAGAAAACGCTGGCGTCACTCAATAAGCTGACCAGTAGCGATGCGATGCAGCAGTTGCCCGCGGATATGCAACGCACCTTGCGCGAGCTGAACAGTAGCCTGCAAGGAGTACAGCCCGGCTCACCGGCCTACAACCGCATGGTGGTCGATATGCAACGCCTCGATCAGACGTTGCGTGAGTTGCAGCCGCTGCTGCGTACCCTGAATGACAAGAGTAACGCGCTGATTTTCGAGGCACCGGGTGCCCGTGATCCACAACCGAAGAAGGCGAAACCATGATAAAGCAATGGCCGTTGTGGCTGGTGTTGTTGCTGGCTGCCTGTAGCAGCCCGCAGAAAGTCTATTATCAACTGCCTGCTATGACGCAGGGGACAACCAGCCTGTCGGTGACGCCAGCCGACAGTCGCCAGTTGTGGGTAGCGCCCGTTGTCCTGACCGATTCGCTGGCTGGAAACGGCATCGTGTTCCAGACCTCAGCAGTGCGTTATACCATTGCCACCAACAATCTGTGGGCCAGCCCGCTGGATCAGCAACTGCAGCAGGCGTTGGCATCGTCGTTACGCACCCGTCTGCCGGGGTGGAATGTGGTGACTAACGGTGTTGCCAGCGCGGCGGCGTCCAGTTTGCAAATTAATGTGACAGCGTTTCAGGGGCGCTTTGACGGTAAAGCGGTTATCCAGGGGGATTGGGTGCTACGTAGCAATAAGCGTATCGTGATCCAGCCGTTTAGTTTCGAGGTGGCACAAACCGAAGATGGTTATGACGCATTGGTTGCCGCGCTTGGCAAAGGCTGGCAGCAGGTAGCAGAGCAGATTAGTCAGCGGCTATTAGCCGCGAATTAAGACTTATCTGACGTGAAACTCGGATGTCTTATACCGAGAGAGATTGAGTTATAGCAAATACCTCTGAATCCCGTTTTTGTGAGCATGATCGGGTTTCAGGGGTTTTGTTTTTGTCTCAGCCGGTTAGCGCGAAATGTGGTTTTATTCTACGGAAAACTCTTCATTCTGGTTCACAAATATGACAATGGCGTGAATTTTGCGCCTTGATCTTCGTCTCCCAAATGGCTATTCACAAAGTGTGGTTGCATGAAAAACGACCACTGTTTTCTTTCCACCAGAGTCGAAATGAGGGAAACAAGGCATGAAGAGACAGAAAAGAGATCGTCTGGCACGGGCGCATTCACGGGGCTACCAGGCTGGTATCATTGGCCGGTCCAAGGAGCTCTGTCCTTATCAATCTATCGATGCCCGGTCTAACTGGTTGGGAGGCTGGCGAGAAGCCATGGAGGACAGGGCAGTGATGGCCTGATCACGCCTTGTCAATCGAAAAGGGAACAACCTCCGCTGCGGCGGAGGTTTTCGTTTTCAGGTTTGGGTGATGCAGTGCGCCGAATGGCGTCCCGTCAGCGAGCAAAACGGCTGTCTACCGCATCCGCCAGCATACTTAACAGACGTTCGCTATCTTGCCAGCCGAGGCAGGCGTCGGTAATCGACTGACCATAGGTGAGTTGGTCTGGATGGCGTAGCGGTTGGGTGCCTTCTACCAAAAAACTCTCGGCCATCACGCCAGCAATGGCGCTGCCACCGTCACGAATCTGGTCACATATCGTCTGGGCGACCGTCAGTTGCCGCTGGAACTGTTTCTGGCTGTTGCCGTGGCTGAAATCCACCACCAGTCGTTCTGGTAGTGAGAATTCCCGCAGCGCGTTGCAGGCGGCGGCAATGTGCTCCGCTTCGTAATTGGGGGCTTTGCCGCCACGCAGAATAATATGTCCGAATGGGTTGCCGTGGGTCTGATACACCGTCATACGGCCGTGTTCATCAGGCGATAAAAGCATATGACGCGCGCGGGCGGCACGGATAGCGTCAATCGCGATACGGACGTTGCCGTCGGTACCGTTTTTGAACCCTACCGGACAGGAAAGCGCAGAGGCCATTTCCCGATGGATTTGGCTCTCGGTCGTGCGTGCGCCAATGGCTCCCCAACTGATGGTATCGGCAATGTACTGCCCGGTGACGATATCCAGAAACTCGGTGGCGGTTGGCAGCCCAAGCGCGTTGATATCCAGCAGCAACTGGCGCGCCTGCGTCAATCCTTCATTGATCAGGAAGCTGCCGTTAAGCTGTGGATCAGCTATCAGCCCTTTCCAGCCCACCACGGTGCGTGGTTTTTCGAAGTAGGTCCGCATGACAATCTCCAGCCGGTGCTGGTATCGCGTCCGTAATGCGGCCAAACGTTGGGCATACTCTCTGGCGCTATCAATATGGTGAATGGAACATGGGCCAATGATCACCAGCAAACGGCGATCTTGCCCGGAAATAATACGTTCTATGCGTGCGCGTGAGGCGATGACGGTGTCGGCGATATCCGGTGTGAGCGGAAGTTCGGTCAACAGTTCATGGGGCGTCATCAGACTGGCAAGTCGTTCACTGCGCCGCTGATCAGTTAGTTGCATGTGTAATCTCTAAATGTCCGTGAAATCTATCGTATCGATCCTTGTCGGCCTGGTTGACCTGCGGGGAGGTGGCTGTAAAGCCACCTATATGCCTGCGGGACCGCCTGACCGCGATGACCGTAGTTTATCACAGGAGATTTGCTACTCCGATGGATGAGATCAATTAATACATACGTCGATTTATGCCCATCAGGTCAATAATTCTGGCTGAAATTTCTTCTACCGAATAATTGGTGGTGTTGATGTAGCGAATTTGGTGACGACGGAACAGCGATTCCACTTCGCTCAGCTCCATACGGCATTGCCGCAGGGACGCGTACCGGCTGTTGCCGCGGCGTTCTTCACGAATGGCGGTGAGGCGCTCGGCATCAATGGTTAACCCGAACAGTTTTTGTTGATAAGGCTTGAGCGCGTCCGGTAATAACAGGTTGTCCATGTCGTCGGCAGTGAAAGGATAGTTGGCGGCGCGAATGCCGAATTGCATCGCCAGATAAAGGCTGGTGGGGGTTTTGCCGCAGCGGGAAACGCCCAGTAGAATCACCTGTGCCTGATCGAGATTTCGCAATGAAATGCCATCATCATGCGCCAGCGTATAGTCGATGGCGGCGATGCGGGCGTCATATTTGATCAGGTTGTTGGCGGTTAACCCGTGGGTGCGATTGGCTACCGGCGTTGGTGAAACCCCCAACTCTTGCTGCAGCGGCGCGACCAGCGCTTGCACGATATCCTGACAAAATCCTTCGCTGCCGATGATGATGTCGCGGATAGCGGGCGTGACAATGGAATAGAATACCAGTGGGCGCACGCCGCTTTGATGGTATAAGCTATTAATCTGATCGCGAACAGCGGCGGCCCGGGTTTCATTATCGACAAACGGCAAGGTGTAGCTGGTGGTGCCGACCGGAAACTGGGACATGACCGCATGGCCTAGCACTTCTGCGGTAATGGCCGTGCCGTCGGATACATAAAATACGCTTCTTTCCATACTGACTCCTTAAATGCCCTCGCTGGCTATCATATACTCGTCATACTTCAAGTTGCAGGTGCGTTGGCGGCGTTCGTTCACCCGAATCACTTACCTGAGTAAGCTCATCGGGACTCACTCTCTTGCCGCATTACAAGGCTCTAATGAGCCTTGCCCTGAAGGGCCAACGCATTGCGTTGTTCAACACGCATGCGTGTTGTCCTGCAACTCGAATTATTTTGGGTATAAGGCTTTTGTGCCGAAAATCAGGTGTTTCCTGACTTTTTTGTTGAAACGGCATTTCATTATCCTCATGATTACGATGATATTATTTCACAATATTGGGATTTTTCTGACTTTTAGCAATCTCAATCCACGAATTCCTTTTTTTTTCACCTGGTTGATCGATTCACCTTTCCGTCCTTTTTGAAACCCTGTGCTACGCTGATAAAGCCGAAACTCATTCACGGCGAAATATTTCACACCCTAATTGTATGCAAAAAGGATTATTTTCGATGTCTAACAACGGCCCTGATATGCGTAATGTCCTGTGGTATAACCAGCTTGGTATGCACGACGTTGAGCGGGTGGGAGGCAAAAATGCCTCGCTGGGGGAAATGATCACGAATCTGTCGGAACTTGGGGTGTCGGTTCCGAATGGTTTTGCGACCACCGCCCAGGCGTTTAATGACTTTCTTAACCAAAGCGGTATCAATCAGCGTATCTATGAGCTGTTGGATCGCACCGATGCCGACGACGTCAGCCAGTTGGCTAAAGCCGGTGCACAGATTCGTCAGTGGATTATTGATACGCCATTCCAGCCGGAGCTGGAGCAGGCTATCCGTAGCGCCTATCAGCAACTGGCGGATGGCGAACCGGAAGCATCCTTTGCGGTGCGCTCGTCGGCAACGGCGGAAGACATGCCGGATGCGTCCTTCGCGGGTCAGCAGGAAACCTTTCTTAACGTACAGGGCATAGACGCCGTGATGGTGGCGGTGAAGCACGTGTTTGCCTCACTGTTTAACGATCGCGCCATCTCTTATCGCGTGCATCAGGGCTATGATCACCGTGGCGTGGCGTTATCCGCCGGGGTACAGCGCATGGTGCGTTCCGATTTGGCGGCTTCTGGCGTTATGTTTACGCTGGATACCGAATCGGGTTTCGATCAGGTGGTATTTATTACCGCAGCCTGGGGCCTGGGTGAAATGGTGGTACAGGGTGCGGTGAACCCGGATGAGTTTTATGTGCATAAACCGACGCTGCTGAGCGGTAAACCGTCGATTGTGCGCCGCAATATGGGCTCGAAGAAAATCCGCATGGTGTATGCCGCAACGCAAGAGCACGGCAAACAGGTGCGGGTGGAAGACGTGGAAGAAGCACAGCGTACCCGGTTTTGTCTGAGTGATGACGAAGTGCAGGCGCTGGCGCATCAGGCGCTGTTGATCGAAAAACACTATGGCCGCCCCATGGACATCGAGTGGGCCAAAGACGGTCACACCGGCAAGCTTTACATCGTGCAGGCACGACCGGAAACGGTGCGCTCCAACGGTCAGGTGATGGAACGTTATCATCTGCCAGCGGGCGGTAAGGTGTTAGTGGAAGGGCGTGCTATCGGCCATCGCATCGGTGCCGGTGAAGTGAAAATCGTCCATGACATCAGTGAAATGCATCGAGTGAATGCGGGTGATGTGCTGGTGACCGACATGACCGACCCTGACTGGGAGCCGATCATGAAAAAAGCGGCGGCTATCGTCACCAACCGTGGCGGGCGTACCTGCCATGCGGCGATTATCGCTCGTGAACTGGGTATTCCTGCGGTGGTGGGTTGTGGCGATGCCACGGAGCGTTTGCAGAATGGCCAAAAAGTCACTGTGTCCTGTGCTGAAGGCGATACCGGCTATGTCTATCAGGACTTGCTGGACTTCACCGTGAAAAGCTCGCAGGTGGACGCCATGCCGCCGCTGCCGCTGAAAATCATGATGAACGTCGGTAACCCGGACCGGGCATTCGATTTCGCCTGCCTGCCGAATGAAGGGGTCGGGTTGGCGCGCCTCGAGTTCATCATCAACCGGATGATTGGGGTTCACCCGCGTGCGTTGCTGGAGTTTGAGCAGCAAACGCCAGAATTGCAGCGTGAAATCCGCACCCTGATGCAAGGGTATGACGATCCGGTGGAATTCTATATCGAACGTCTGAAAGAGGGCATCGCGACGCTGGCGTCAGCGTTCTGGCCGAAGCGTGTGATCGTGCGTTTGTCCGACTTCAAATCCAACGAGTACGCCAACCTGTTGGGCGGCACTCGCTACGAACCGGAAGAAGAAAACCCGATGCTGGGCTTCCGTGGCGCTGGTCGTTATGTATCGCCGAATTTCCGTGCCTGCTTTGCGCTGGAATGTGAAGCGGTGAAACGGGTCCGCAACGGCATGGGGCTGACCAATGTCGAAGTGATGATTCCGTTTGTACGCACAGTGGCGCAAGCGGAGGCCGTGGTGGCGGAGCTGGCGAATCAAGGGCTGAAACGTGGCGAGAATGGCCTGAAAATCATCATGATGTGCGAAATTCCGTCCAACGCTTTGCTGGCGGATGAGTTCCTGAAACACTTTGATGGTTTCTCTATCGGCTCGAACGACATGACCCAGCTTACGTTGGGGCTGGACCGCGACTCTGGTGTCGTCTCCGAGTTGTTTGACGAACGCAATGACGCGGTGAAGGCGTTGCTGGCAATGGCGATCCGTGCTGCGAAAAAACAAGGCAAATACGTTGGAATCTGTGGTCAGGGGCCGTCTGACCATGAAGATTTCGCGGCCTGGCTGATGGATGAAGGCATTGATAGCCTGTCGCTGAACCCGGATACCGTGGTGCAGACCTGGCTGAGCCTGGCTGAAAAACGCTAACATTTCGTCTGACTGTTCGATCATACCTAACCGCCTGGCGCAGATGCCGGGCGGTTTTTTTTATGCCTGTAGACGGTATTGGCGGCAAGGTGCAGATAAAAAAAATGCCCACCTCGGGGGATGGGCAAAGACTACACACAGCAATTCGTTACTAGCTCTGACGAGGAGAAACCTCACTGACAAACATTACGTTAACAATAGCTCCGGGTATGAATACTAGGTTTTGGACCGAGTCGAGTCATTAGGAATCATCCTAATGGTTAATTATTTTTGAATTATTGATTTGCGGTAAAAGTGTTTTTTTCAGGAAAATCGATCTGGAATCGAGTTAAATAGCAAAAATAGTGTTTTATGGCTGGGAGGTTTCTTAAAAAGATAAAATTATCTTACATATTAGGAATGTTCCCGGTGCGGATTACACCGGGAAATGAATGCAGTAATCAGGGTTTTTTGTGGTGGTGTGAGAGCGTGCGGATCGGCTGCGGTTCCGGTGAGGCTTTCATCCAGGCCGACAATAAACGGTAGGACACCGCCAACACTACTGGGCCAATAAATAACCCGATCATGCCGAATGCCAGCAACCCGCCGATGACGCCGGACAAGATCAGCAACATCGGTAAATCCGCGCCCATACGAATCAGCAACGGGCGAATAATGTTATCCAACGTGCCGACGACACAGCTCCAGACCAGTAAGACGGTGCCCCAGGTGGTGTCACCGCTCCAGTACAGCCAGATAATGGCCGGTACCAGTACGGTCAACGGGCCGATTTGCGCCACACAAGACAAAAACATCAATACCGTGAGCAGCGTAGTGTAGGGGATACCGGCCAGCGCCAGGCCAATACCGCCCAGCACCGACTGTACGATGGCGGTGACGACGACCCCAAGGGCGACCGCTCGAATAGCCTGAGCCGCCAGAATCACCGCCGAATCCCCGCCCTGACCCCCCAGCCGAATGGCAAACCGGCGCACACCCAGGGCCACCTGATCGCCTTTGCTGTACAGCAACACGCTAAATAGCACCATCAGTGCGCAGTGCATCAGGAAACGGCCGACATGTGCCGCCTGAGAAACAACCCAGGAAGCCGTCTGGCCGATATAGGGCTGGATTTTGGCCATCAGCGCCGGGCCGCCGCTGTGCGCCAGCGCATGCCAACTGCTGTGCAACTTGGCACCCACCAGCGGGATGGATTGCAGCCAGTCAAGCGACGGCGGGGTCATCCGCCCTTGTGCGCTGACCCAGTTGATCAGGTTGGAAGCGTTGTCTATGACGCTACTGACCAGAATGGATGTCGGGAAAACGAACAACAAGACCAGCAGTATGGTCATGACGATAACGGCCAGCGAACGGTATCCCCAGAGTATCTGCTGCAATCGGATGAGCAGCGGCCAGGTGGCGATAACCACCATGCTGGCCCAGGCGAACCCGAGAATAAAGGGTTGTACGACCCAGAAGCAGGCAATGATCATAATGCCAATAAATAACAGGCTAAACAGTATTCGAGCGAGATCGAATCGCTGTGACTGAGATTGTCTCATCAAGAGAGGTTACCTCGTTAATTCAGGCGACAGGCCTAATGCAAGATGATGAAAACAGGGCTGGCGGTCATGTCTGTCTGGCTGACAGTCAGAAGCCGGGCCAGAATTTATCATGCGTGATTTACAGCGATTTGCACAGTGATTCCTGAGCGTGAGCGGCTATCGGCGCTGTGTCGCAACATGGATTTATGGTCGTTGCCTGTTTAAGTTTTTATTGATCCGTTGACGCACTACCGGGGGAAATATGATAAAACGAAAGGCCTGCAGGTAGCGGATTGCTGCCCGCCGACACGTATTTTATTGGCAAACACCTCTCGCATGGACAGGGTCAACAGATAATGATCCCACAGATCACACAAGCGCCGGGAATCGTTCAACCGGTGCTGAGCTTTTTGGAAGCCTTGAAACAACACGGTTTTACCGGCGATATCGCCACGCAGTACGCTGATCGCCTGACGATGGCGACGGATAACAGTATCTATCAGTTATTGCCGGACGCGGTGGTGTTTCCCCGCTCGACCGCTGACGTATCACTGCTCGCCCGGCTGGCGGGTGAAGCGCGTTTTCATGAGCTGGTGTTCACGCCACGTGGCGGCGGCACCGGCACCAACGGACAGGCGCTCAATCACGGTATTGTGGTGGATATGTCGCGCTACATGAACCGCATTCTGGAAATCAACCCGGAACAAGGGTGGGTACGGGTGGAAGCGGGGGTCATCAAGGATCAACTGAACCAGTACCTGAAACCTTACGGCTACTTTTTCTCGCCGGAGCTCTCCACCAGTAACCGCGCGACGCTGGGCGGTATGATTAATACCGATGCCTCGGGACAAGGGTCGCTGGTGTATGGCAAAACCTCAGACCATGTGTTGGGTTTGCGCGCGGTACTGCCTGGCGGTGAACTGCTGGATACGCGGGCGATGCCGGTCGCGCTGGCGGAACAACTGGCGCAGGAAGATTCACCGGTCGGGCGTATATACCACACCGTGCTGCATCGTTGCCGTGAGCAGCGCCAGCTGATTATCGACAAATTTCCCAAGCTGAACCGTTTTCTGACCGGGTATGACCTGCGTCATGTGTTCAGCGATGATATGCAAACCTTTGACCTGACCCGCATCCTGACCGGTGCGGAAGGGACGCTGGCGTTTATTACCGAAGCGAAGCTGGACATCACGCCGCTGCCCAAGGTGCGGCGGCTGGTTAATGTCAAATATGACTCGTTCGATTCCGCCTTACGCAACGCGCCGTTCATGGTGGAAGCACGCGCACTGTCGGTGGAGACGGTGGATTCGAAAGTGCTGAATCTGGCACGTGAGGACATCGTGTGGCACTCAGTCAGCGAACTTATCACCGATGTCCCCGGCGAAGAGATGCTAGGGTTAAACATTGTCGAGTTTGCTGGTGACGATGAAACGCTTATCGATGGCCAGGTGGCCTCGTTGTGCGAACGTCTGGATGGACTGCTGGTTAGCCGTGAGGCCGGGGTGATCGGCTATCAGGTTTGTCGTGATCTGGTGGGGATCGAGCGTATTTACGGCATGCGCAAGAAAGCGGTCGGTCTGCTTGGCAACAGCAAAGGGCTGGCAAAGCCGATCCCGTTTGCGGAAGACACCTGTGTACCGCCGCCGCATCTGGCGGATTACATTGCCGAATTCCGTGCACTGCTGGATAGCCACCACCTGAGTTACGGTATGTTTGGCCACGTCGATGCCGGGGTGTTACATGTCCGTCCGGCACTGGACATGTGCGACCCACAGCAGGAAGTGCTGATGAAACAGCTTTCCGATCAGATAGTGGCGCTCACTGCCAAATACGGTGGCCTGTTATGGGGCGAACACGGTAAAGGTTTCCGTGCTGAATACAGCCCGGCATTTTTTGGGCCGGAACTGTATGACGAGTTGCGCCGAATCAAAGCCGCGTTTGACCCGGATAACCGCCTCAACCCCGGCAAGATCTGTGCGCCGCTGGGGGTAGATGCGCCGATGATGAAAGTGGACGCGGTAAAACGCGGCACCTATGACCGGCAGATTCCGCTGACAGTACGTACCGCTTACCGTGGTGCCATGGAGTGTAACGGTAACGGTCTGTGCTTCAATTTCGATACCCGCAGCCCGATGTGCCCGTCGATGAAAGTGACCGGCAACCGTATCCACTCGCCGAAAGGGCGCGCCACGCTGGTGCGCGAATGGTTGCGTTTGTTGTCAGAGCAAGGGGTAGATCCGCTGGCACTGGAGCAGGCACTGCCGCGCCAGCGCGTCAGTTTTCGCGGCCTGATCGCCAAAACCCGCAATACCCTGGCGGCGCGTCAGGGCGAGTATGACTTCTCGCATGAGGTCAAAGAGGCGATGTCTGG
This sequence comes from Dickeya ananatis, assembly GCF_019464615.1. NCBI lineage: Bacteria > Pseudomonadati > Pseudomonadota > Gammaproteobacteria > Enterobacterales > Pectobacteriaceae > Dickeya > Dickeya ananatis. The sequence continues at coordinate 1,400,489 of NZ_CP040816.1, forward strand.
TTGTCTGGCCTGTAAAGCCTGCTCGACGCAATGCCCGATCAAAATTGATGTGCCCGGCTTTCGTGCCCGTTTTCTGCAACTGTACCACACCCGTTACCTGCGACCGGCCCGCGACTACCTGGTAGCCGGTGTGGAAAGCTACGCCCCGTTGATGGCGCGCAGTCCGAAAGCGTTTAACTTCTTCCTGAGCCAGCCGTGGGTCAATACGATTAGCCGTACGGTGATCGGTATGGTGGATTTGCCGTTACTGTCGACACCATCGCTGCGCCAGCAGTTTGTCGGTCACCGGGCGATGACCACCACGCTGGAGCAACTGGAGCAGATGTCAGCGCAGGCCCGTGCTGATCACGTGCTGATCGTGCAGGATCCCTTTACCAGCTATTACGATGCACAGGTGGTGGCGGATTTTGTTCGGTTGGTCGAAAAGTTGGGGTTACGGCCGGTGTTGCTGCCGTTCTCACCGAACGGTAAACCGCAGCATATCAAAGGATTCCTGCAGCGTTTTGCGAAAACCGCCGGTAAAACTGCCGAGTTTCTGAACCGGGTTGCCCGTCTGGGGTTACCGATGGTGGGAGTCGATCCGGCGCTGGTGCTGTGTTATCGGGACGAATACCGGGAAGTGCTGGGTGATAGGCGCGGTGAGTTTCAGGTACAACTGGTACATGAGTGGTTGACGACGCTGGTGAACAGCCGTGATGACCGCGCTCCGGCCCTGCGTGACGAGCCGTGGTATTTGTTCGGTCACTGCACTGAAACCACGGCGTTGCCTGCCAGCGGACAACAGTGGGCGGCGATTTTCGCGCATTTTGGTGCCCGGCTGGAAAATGTCAGCGTCGGTTGTTGCGGTATGGCCGGTACTTACGGTCATGAAACCCGCAATCTGGCCCATTCTCAGGGGATCTATGCTCTTTCCTGGCAACCGTCCCTGCAACGGCTGCCGCAGGCGCGTTGTCTGACTACCGGTTATTCCTGTCGTAGTCAGGTTAAGCGCGTGGAAGGGCGTGGAGTCAAACATCCGTTGCAGGCGTTGCTGGAGCTGGTGTGATGCTGTGGAAACGTAGTGTAAATATAGAACAACTCAACCAGATGGCGGTGGGCGGTATGGCCGGCCATATCGGTATCCGCATGACGCGCCTGAGTGACGATACGCTGGAAGCGGTGATGCCGGTGGATCATCGCACCCGCCAGCCGTTTGGTCTGCTGCATGGTGGGGCGTCGGTGGCGCTGGCGGAATCGCTGGGCTCTATCGCCGGTTACTTGTGTTCAGAAGGCGACCAACGGGTAGTGGGGGTGGAGATTAACGCTAACCACCTGCGGGCGGTCACCGAAGGCGAGGTGCGAGGAGTGTGTCGTGCGTTGCACACCGGTAAACGGATGCAAGTCTGGCAGATTGATATTTTCGACAGCCAGGATCGACTGTGCTGCACCTCACGACTGACTACCGCGGTGATTTCACCCGACGCCTGATATCTGTCTTATCTGTGTCTTGCCAGGTTTGAGGCCTGGCAGGACAGCGTCTGCTTCCTTTCAGGGAATAAACGCCACCCGTTGCATAAAATCCGCCTGGAAAGCGGTGGCCTTATCCCAGTTACCCATCAGATTGAATTGAGTACAAATGCACCGCAGCGTCTGGTGTGCAAAATAGTAGCTTTGTACCCGGAACAAACGGTCGCGTTCGGCGTTGTTGATTTCATGAATCAGACGCTGATGTAGTTTGATCAGGCTGAACAGATAACTGTTTTCGTCACCGTGCTGTTGACTCAGCTCTGCCATATGAAGCCCCGTCAGGTAGTAGTGGCGCAAATCACTGATATCGCCATCCTCCCGTTCCAGCGATAACTCTGCCAGATAAAACTCCATGGTGGCGTTACGCAGTTGCCGCCGGTAGTCATCAATCTGTGTCTGCAACCAGGCTCGGAACGGAAACATATCGGGCACCTCATTGCGAAATAAGAATCATTATCATATTTTCGAGTGGTTGATCATGCAACGTTTTTGACCCGTGGCTTTGTCTGAGGGAAGGGAATATGAGAGGGGGTAGGGCGGGGCTGACGGTATGAGGGAATATTGTCGGTGACTATTATCCGTTACCTGACGGCGATTCGTACCGACTGAGCGCTATTTCTGCGCTTTGATGTGTCACATTTCGGAATCCATCCGGTGGATTTCCTGCTACCCTGCTTTTATCCTTGGGGCTTTCCAATGACGAAAGAGATTCAACCTATTGATAAGAAATAAGAAAGAAAGTGCCCGCCGGTGGCGATGCTTCCGTGCCTGTGACAGACGCAGACCTGACGCATACTCTGGCGCTCACCCTATCTTCAGAATTACAACAGGAAACTCATAATGAAACGTGCGCTTACCCTGATGGGATTATTGTTTGCATCCTGCCTGACGGGCATACAGCCTGCCAGCGCGACGGAATATACTCTGCCACCCCCAGATAGCCGCCTGATTGGGGAAAATATTAGCTACACCGTACCTAATGATGGTCACCCACTGGAAACCATTGCCGCCAAATTTAAAATTGGTTTGCTGGGGATGTTGGAAGCTAATCCGGGTACCGATCCCTATCTGCCGAAACCTGGCTCCAGCCTGACTATCCCGCTGCAAATGCTGCTGCCGGATACGCCGCGAGAAGGGATAGTGGTAAATCTGGCAGAACTGCGGCTCTACTATTTTCCTAAAGGGAAAAACACCGTCATCGTCTATCCTATCGGCATCGGCCAGCTTGGTCGTAATACACCGGTAATGGTGACCCACGTTATTGAGCGTCGCCCGAATCCGACCTGGATCCCGACCGCGAATACGCGGCGTCATTACAAAGAACAGGGTATTGATTTACCCGCTATGGTACCCGGTGGGCCGGATAACCCGATGGGATTGTTTGCATTGCGGCTGGAGAAAAGCGGCGGGGTGTACTCTATCCACGGCACTAACGCCGATTTTGGTATCGGTATGCGGGTGAGTTCCGGTTGTATCCGCTTGCGCCCGGAAGACATTGAGGCGTTGTTTAATGACGTGCCGGTAGGTACCCGTGTACAGATCATCAATGAGCCTATCAAGATTGCGGTGGAGCCGGATGGGAAACGGTATGTCGAAGTGCATCAGCCGCTGTCTCATACCGATAAAGATGACCCGCAAACCATGCCGATTGCCCTGAACCAGAAAGTGAAGGCCTTTATCCACAATGGTGATACCGATACTGATGCTGTTCATAACGCGATTGTGCGTCGCTCTGGTATGCCGGTGCTGGTCAATACCGGGCAGACTGTTCCTCAGCAACCATCGTCATTGCTACCGCAAAACGCTGCGCCGATATCGGCGGTGAAGACGTCATCGTCACACTAACGGCAACGGGTGTCAGAGCGCCATGTGTGAACGGGCGTTCTGACACAGTCCTCAGTAGTCCTTCAGGTAGATAACCACTCAGAGAGATAACTCATCAGGTGTATAAGCCTTCAGAGGGGGAGCAGGCTCAGTCGCCTCGTCCGAATACACGGGTTTGTCATACAGCGTGAGAGGGTACTGCGCCAGATTGGCGGCACGCATGAGTCTGTGGTGATGTGAGTGGTGAGGGCAGAGGTGTAAAATGAAGGGCAAAAAAAATGGCGCACAGAAGTGCGCCATTTTTCATTCAACCAGTTCTTACTTTTTGTAAGTACGAACCTGGTTGTCCAGGCGCTGGTTAGCACGAGCTGCGTCATCTTTAGCAGCCTGCACGTCGGTAGCCAGAGCGTCAACTTTGCTGGTCAGAGCAGATACTTTCTCGTTCAGAGAAGAAACGTCAGAAGACAGCTGATCCAGTTTAGCGTTGCTGGAGCAACCAGCCAGCAGAGTGGAACCCAGGATTACCGCGCCCAGTACCAGTTTAGTACGATTCATTATTAATACCCTCTAAATTGAGTTAATCTCCATGTAGCGTTACAAGTATTACACAAACCGTTTTCTGATGAGAATAAATTTTTGATGGGAACATGCTTAATTTTGATCGTTCGCTCAAAGAATCATCGAGTTTTACAAACAGGTTAAAAAAGTAAGGAAAACAGGGCCATTTTATCAGAGTCCTGTGGCCTTCATGGCCGTGGATATATCTTTTTTGTCTAACCGATCGTGCTATTTATCATCGCCGTCTATCGCGAAAAATAAAAAAGCGCCCCGTAGGGCGCTTTAAAAAATTCTCATTATCGAATTACAGGCGGTGGACTGACGCGGTATTGGTGGTGCCGCTCGGTACCAGCGCACCGGAAACCATCACAACCACATCGCCTTCCTGCGCTAAACCGCTCTTCAGCGCGGCTTCTTTACCAATGCGGTAGAAATCATCGGTAGAGGCGATTTCTTTCACCAGCATGGTTTCCACACCTTTGCTCAGCAGCAGCTGGCGGGCGGTGATTTCGTTGGTGGTCAGCGCCAGAATGCGAGCCGTTGGGAAGTATTTACGGATAGACTTGGCGGATTTACCGCCATGGGTGGCAACCACGATCAGCGGGGCTTCCAGTTTCTCTGCCGTTTCCACCGCACCGCGGCACACCGCTTCGGTAATGCGCAGTTTGCTGGTGTTTTGCAGTTTATCCAGCCGTGACGTCATGACTCTATCAGTACGTTCGCAGATGGTCGCCATGATGCTGACCGCTTCCAGCGGGTATTTGCCTTTGGCACTCTCGCCAGACAGCATGACGGCGTCGGTACCGTCGATGATGGCGTTGGCAACGTCACCGGCTTCAGCGCGAGTCGGGCGTGGGTTCTTGATCATGGAATCCAGCATCTGCGTCGCGGTGATCACCACTTTGCGAGCCAGGTTGCATTTTTCGATCATCATCTTCTGGGCGAAGATCACTTCTTCAACCGGAATTTCAACACCCAGATCGCCACGGGCAACCATGATGCCATCAGAAGCGTCCAGGATGTCGTCGAAGTTGTTCAGGCCTTCCTGGTTTTCGATCTTGGAAATGATCTGGATGTGCTCGCCACCGTGCTGTTTCAGGTGGGCGCGGATCTCTTCTACGTCAGAACGCTTACGAATAAAGGATGCTGCAACGAAATCGACGCCTTGCTCGCAACCGAAAATCAGGTCACGTTTGTCTTTTTCCGCCAGTGCTGGCAACTGGATGGATACTCCTGGCAGGTTAACCCCTTTGTTCTCGCCGAGGTCGCCGTTGTTCAGTACTTTACACACCACCTCGCCGCCGTTGATCTCGATGACTTCCATGCCAATCAGACCATCGTCGACCAGCACGGTGTTGCCAACGCTCAGGTCATCAGCAAAACCCGCATAAGTGACTGCCACGCGTTCCTTGTTACCGACAACGCTGGTATCGGTGGTGAAAGTAAAAGTCTGGCCCGCGGTCAGAGAAACGTCTGCACCGTTTTCCAGTTTGATGGTACGAATTTCCGGGCCTTTGGTATCCAGCAGGATGGCCGCTTTCTGGCCGGTTTTTTCTGTAATGGCACGCAGATTTTTGATGCGCTGACCATGTTCGGCGTAGTCACCGTGAGAGAAGTTCAGGCGCATGACGTTCATACCGGCGTTCAGCAGCTTGCCCAGTACTTCCTCTGATTCGGTTTTCGGGCCGATAGTACAAACAATTTTGGTCTTTTTCATAACGGTAGTTTCTACAAGTTGTGATGGATAAAAAAACAGGATGACCGGCGGTTAGCTGAGACTGAGACCTGACAGCCGGGGACAATATGTTTGCGATTGCGAGAGAATGAAATGATAAGTATAGATGGTGACAGACGAGGGAGAGTGAAGAAGCACGTGACTGGATATTGCCCATGGTAAGGAGTGGGCGAGGCGGCAATATCCCTGAGGAATAGATTGTTGGTTGTGTTTTTATCAGTGGCACGTGGATTCGCTGAAACCATTCAATGAAACAACGTTCCGTATTATAGTTATCAGGCAAAGAGATACAAGCCGTTGAAGGGATGTATAGCACGTATTTTCGTGCTCTTGCGCAAAAAAATGTACGATTTATTGTTTTTACACAAACTTGTTGCGCAAATGCACGAAAAACACCTAGCTGTCGGTGTGGCGATGGCGCTAAACGCGAGGCGTCAGTGACAGGTCTGACAATAATTTGTCGTGATAATGCTGGCTTTGTGTCGATCCGGTCACGTTTCCATCACCGGGCAGTTGAGCCCTTGTATGCTGGTGGTAAGTTAACATTTGCAGGTTGTACATGGTCAGCGAGAGGGTGGCGTTGTGGCGGTGTGCAGCCCGGGGTTGTTACTGCCGTTGGCAGGCAAAACCAGATGTTCGCGTTGGTTGCGAGCGTCTGGTTTTTTTGTTTTCAGGGGTTGAACAATGAAGATCGCTAAAATACTGAATAATAATGTCGTCACAGTCATCGATGAGCAGGGTAACGAACAGGTCGTGATGGGGCGAGGACTGGCATTTAAAAAACGGCCGGGCGAGATGCTGGACACCACCCTTGTCGAGAAGGTTTTTTCTTTGCGGAGCAGCGAACTGACCGCGCGTCTGAGTGATGTGCTGGAGCGTATTCCACTGGAGGTGGTGACGACGGCGGATCGTATCATCGCGCTGGCAAAAGAAAAGCTGACCGGAAACCTGCAAAACAGCCTCTACATCTCGCTGACCGACCACTGCCATTTTGCCATTGAACGGCATCGACAAGGCGTGGATATCCCTAATGGACTGCTGTGGGAAGTAAAACGGTTGTATCAAAAAGAGTTTGCCGTCGGGCTGGACGCGCTGGACATCATTCACCAGCGTTTGGGGGTGCGGCTGCCGGAGGATGAGGCGGGTTTTATTGCATTGCACCTGGTGAACGCACAATTGGACAGCCATATGCCGGAAGTGATGCGTATCACTCGCATCATGCAGGAGATACTGAATATTGTTAAGTACCATCTCCATCTTGACTATAACGAGCAGGCGTTCAGCTATCATCGCTTTGTCACCCACCTGAAGTTTTTTGCCCAGCGTTTATTGGGGCGTATACCGGTTTCCAGTGAAGATGAGTCGCTACACGATGTGGTAAAAGAGAAATACAGTCTGGCGTATCGGTGTGCCGAGAAAATTCAGGATCACATGATACTGAATTACCAGTATCAGCTAACAAAAGAAGAGCTGATGTTTCTGACTATTCACATTGAGCGGGTGCGTGCTGAATTACAGGAACAGGCGAAAAAATAAATGCTGGCATCGAGCAACAGAAGAGTGCGTGACATCACAAAATAGCCGATGACCGGTGCGAAACGCTTGTCAGAATACACTACGCTGGTAGTCTGTAATGTAAGAAATATGGATTGCGACTGTATATCCCACTAAGGAGAATACAGGCAAAACCTGAACCGTTTTTTGCGAGCGTTACGCCGCAATGAAACGGTTCAGGTTTTTTTTTGCCGCGAACCCGGGTGCGCTGACATCAAGGTTTACTGATAGTGTAGAGCGCAGCCACTCAGCAGTTTGCTTCGGGCATGGACTGAGCATTAAGGATATCACCATGAATTACGAAACATTAGCCAGTGAGATAAAAGAGGGCGTAGGGGGTCAGGATAATATTATTAGCGTGATCCATTGCGCCACACGCTTGCGGTTTAAATTAAAAAATAATGCTGCTGCCCATGCGGATGCCCTGAAAAATAATCCCGGCATTATTATGGTGGTGGAAAGCGGTGGGCAGTTTCAGGTCGTGGTGGGTAATCAGGTCGCTGAGGTCTATCAGGCATTACTATCGCTTGATGGTATGGCGCGTTTTAGCGACCCATCTGCCTCGTCAGAAGAGAAGAAAGAGAACCTGCTAGCCCGTTTTATCGATATTATTTCCAGTATTTTTACGCCCTTTGTCGGTGTGATGGCGGCAATGGGGATCCTGAAAGGGTTTTTGGCGCTGGGCATTGCCACCCAGATAATCGTGGAGAGTAGCGGCACCTATAAATTGTTGTTTGCCGCCAGTGATGCGCTGTTCTATTTTTTCCCGATTGTGCTGGGGTATACCGCGGGCAAGAAATTTGGCGGCAACCCGTTTACGACACTGGTGATTGGCGCCACGCTGGTTCACCCCAGTATGATCGCCGCTTTTAGCGCCATGCAGGCACCCGATCATCCGATACTCCATTTTTTGGGTCTCCCGATAACCTTCATTAACTACAGTTCGTCGGTCATTCCGATCCTGTTCGCCAGTTGGGTGTCTTGCAAACTGGAAAAACCGTTGAACCATTGGCTACACGCCAATATTCGCAATTTCTTCACGCCGCTGCTGTGTGTTGCCATTAGCGTCCCTCTGACATTTTTAGTGATTGGTCCCAGTGCCACCTGGCTTAGCCAGATGCTGTCGGGCGGGTATCAATGGTTGTATGGGTTGAACTCGATGCTGGCTGGTGCAGTCATGGGGGCATTTTGGCAGGTGTGCGTGATTTTCGGTCTGCACTGGGGGTTTGTGCCGCTGATGCTGAATAACCTGAGCGTGATGGGGCATGACACGCTGCTGCCGTTGTTGACGCCAGCGGTACTCGGCCAGGCTGGTGCGACGCTTGGCGTACTACTGCGCACTCGCGACATGAAGCGCAAAGGCATTGCCGGATCGGCGTTTTCCGCCGCAATTTTCGGTATCACTGAACCGGCGGTATACGGTGTGACCTTACCACTACGCCGTCCTTTCATCTTTGGTTGCATCGGGGGGGCGGTGGGCGCGGCGGTCATGGGGTATTTCCACACCACCATCTATTCGTTTGGTTTCCCGAGTATTTTTACTTTTACCCAGATCATTCCGTCGACCGGTGTAGATAGCAGCGTCTGGGCGGCTGTTATCGGAACACTGGCAGCGTTCATATTCGCGGCGGTAACCAGTTGGGCATTCGGCATACCGAAAGACGACGCACAAGAGGCGGTGGTGGAAAGTACAACGCGACCCGCCGCGACACCGGATCACACCGGTGTGGTTCACGATGAACCCGTTACTCGTGATGAACCCTTGACCCGTGATGACGCCTTGACTCGTGGCGAAAACCGGGTGTACGCGGAAGAACTGTGTAGTCCGTTGGTGGGTGAGGTCGCGCCGTTAGCGCAGGTCACCGATCGCACCTTTGCCAGCGGCGTGATGGGCAAAGGGGTTGCTATCCGGCCTTTGCAGGGGCGGCTCTGTGCGCCGGTAGACGGCACCGTCATGTCAGTGTTTAAGACCCACCACGCCATTGGTCTGGCATCAAGGGGCGGCGCAGAAATATTGATACACGTTGGTATTGATACTGTCCGGCTGGATGGCCGCTACTTTACTCCGCATGTGCGTGTCGGTGATGTGGTGCGGCGAGGTGATCTGTTGCTGGAGTTTGATGGCCCGGCGATTGAGGCGGCAGGATACGACCTTACCACGCCGATAGTGATTACCAATAGTGAGAATTATCAAGGGGTAACGCCCATCGCCAGTGGCAAGGTCGATACCAATACACCGCTGCTACAGCTGGTATGTTGAATAATGCATGAATAGCGATACAGGAGATCAGTGATGAGTAATCCTTTCCCGGAACACTTTTTATGGGGCGGTGCGATTGCCGCCAACCAGGTGGAAGGTGCCTATCTGACGGATGGAAAAGGGCTTTCCACCTCAGATTTACAGCCTCAGGGGATTTTCGGCAATATTGTGGAGCGCCAGCCCGGCGACAGCGGTATTAAAGATGTGGCGATCGATTTCTATCATCGTTACCCGCAAGATATCGCGTTGTTTGCTGAAATGGGCTTTACCTGCCTGCGTGTATCCATTGCCTGGACACGTATTTTTCCCGAGGGAGATGAGCTGGAACCGAATGAAGCGGGGCTGGCATTTTACGATCGGCTGTTTGATGAGCTGGCAAAACACGGTATTCAGCCATTAGTGACGTTGTCACATTATGAAATGCCGTATGGACTGGTGAAAAAGCATGGTGGCTGGGGTAATCGTCTGACCATCGATTGTTTTGAGCGGTATGCCCGCACGGTGTTTGCGCGTTACCAGCATAAGGTGAAGCGTTGGCTGACATTCAATGAGATCAACATGTCGCTCCACGCGCCTTTTACCGGTGTTGGGTTACCGTCAGACAGCAGCAAGGCGGCGATTTATCAGGCTATCCATCATCAACTGGTTGCGAGTGCCAGAGCAGTGAAAGCCTGTCACGAACTCATCCCGGACGCGAAAATCGGCAATATGCTGCTGGGGGCGATGCTCTACCCGCTGACCAGCAAACCGGAAGATGTGATGGAAAGCCTGCACCAGAACCGGGAATGGCTCTTCTTCGGTGATGTGCAGGTACGTGGTGCGTACCCTGGATATATGCAGCGTTATTTCCGTGAGCAGGGTATTACGCTGATGATTACGGAACAGGACAAGCAGGATCTGACCGCCACCGTCGATTTTATTTCGTTTAGCTATTATATGACCGGCTGTGTCAGCACCGATGAGGCGCAACTTGAAAAAACGCGTGGCAATATTTTGAATATGGTGCCGAACCCCTATTTGGAAAGTTCTGAATGGGGTTGGCAGATTGATCCCCTAGGGTTGCGGTATTTACTGAATTTCTTGTACGACCGCTATCAAAAGCCATTATTTATTGTTGAGAATGGCCTGGGAGCGAAAGATAAAATCGAAGACAATGGCGAAATACACGATGATTATCGTATCCGTTATTTAAATGCTCATCTGGTGCAGGTTAGCGAAGCGATTGCCGATGGCGTGGAGGTAGTAGGGTATACCTGCTGGGGGCCAATTGACCTGGTCAGTGCCTCAAAAGCGGAAATGTCAAAGCGCTACGGTTTTATTTATGTTGATCGTGATGATACTGGCAAGGGAACGCTGGAACGGCGGCGTAAAAAGAGCTTCTATTGGTATCAGTCCGTTATTGCCAGCCACGGAAAAACGCTGACACGCTAACAAAACGACGACCCGATCATCGTCGGGAATATTCACGTTGCAGGCGTGCAGGTATACCTGCAACGTGCACATGACAGTTATTTTTAGCGATAGCATCATGCTCTCAATCCTTTCTGTTTTGGGGGGCGAAAACATGTACCTGCAAATAATGTTTCCATTTTTATCACGCCAATCAGAGCGTGCTTTATTGTCGATAAGCGTGTGAAAAATAATGTTGGCGGCATAACGAAAACCGCTACGCCGATCGCGGACAATCCTGCGCCCGCTACCGTAGCATCGTCAACTGGCAGCCGGGCGTCCATCACGTTACATGAACTTGCGCCGTTTTATTGACACAGCGTGTTTCTTTTCCCTGCACCGACAAAAAGAGGTTAATAATGAAAACCAGGAAAACCTGTCTGTACCTGTTGTTCTCTGCACTGAGCATCTCGGCACCACTGACGGCGTTAGCCGCCTCGGGGGCTATCCCGGAACTACCGCGTGTTGATGTGCCGACGAAACAGTATTTGTCACAGGTAAACGCGGATAACAGTATTACGTTTCGGTTGTTTGCACCGGCGGCGAAATCGGTGAGTGTCGTGACCGGTGCAACGCCTGAAACCTGGGTTGCCCACCCGATGGTAAAAAACGATCTGGGTATCTGGTCGTGGCGTAGCGAGCCAAAGCAGCCCAACCTGTATGAGTATTTTTTTAATGTGGATGGTTTTCGCAGTATTGATACCGGTTCCGCTTTCCCCAAACCGCAGCGTCAGGTCAATACCAGTATGATTCTGGTACCCGGTAGCGTGCTGGATACACGGGCGGTGCCACATGGTGAACTGCGTACAGTGACCTACCATTCAGCGTCGCTGAAATCAGAACGGCAGATTTATGTCTGGACGCCACCGGGATACACCGGTACCGGTAAGCCGCTGCCCGTGTTGTATTTCTATCATGGGTTTGGTGATGCCGGGGATTCTGCCGTCAGACAAGGGCGTATCCCCCAGATCATGGATAACCTGCTGGCGGAGAAAAAAATCACGCCGATGCTGGTGGTGATCCCGGATACCGAAACCGATGCGAAAGACGCGATTGCGGAAGATTTTTTGCCGAAAGATCGACGTAAGGTGTTCTATCCGCGTAATGCCGCCGCCGCTGATCGCGAGCTGATCCATGACATTATTCCGCTGGTCAGCGAGCGCTTCAATGCACGTCGGGATGCGGATGGCCGTGCGCTGGCCGGGTTGTCTCAGGGGGGATATCAGGCATTGGTGTCCGGCATGAGTCATCTGGATTATTTCGGCTGGCTGGCAACTTTTAGCGGTGTGACGACGGAAACCGTGCCGAATGCACAGGTCACCGCACAACTGGGGAATGCCGCTGCTATCAATCGGCAACTGCATAATTTCAGCGTAGCCGTGGGTGAAAAAGATACCGTGACCGGTAAAGATATCGCTGGGTTGAAAGCGCAACTGGAGCAGAAAGGTGTTAAATTTGATTACCGGCAATACCCTGGTTTAGGGCATGAAATGGACGTCTGGCGTCCGGCCTATATCGAGTTTGTGCAGAAGATATTTAAATAACCGAAATACCCGTCAGGCACCGAAACGGGTGGGGTATCCTGCCCGTTTCGGTATCTAAACACCAATGACATTGTTTTCGAGAGCAAGCAACACAGAATCCGCACAGTAATACCGATGGATGCTCTGCCATATCTGATACAAATTTTGCCCGTATTTTACTATTGAGCAGTCTGAGTTGAGTCCCATCAGTTAGCTAAATAGCTATTTAGTCGGTTGCACCGAATATTTCATCCTGGTCTCCTACATATCGGTAGATGGTGTAAGTTGGAAATAGGGTGACGTTTATTAACTATCGGGGCAACTTGTTGTGGTGCAGGTCGGCGATTTTAGACTCGTTGGTACCGTGATGGTTGTGCCGAAAAAATGTTGTGCCAGGTGGTGATCGTTGTGGATGTTGTACGCCTAATCTAATGCCGATAAAGGGGAGGTTGTTTAAGGCTGCAATACTCATATTTTATATTGCAATCTATCTCTAATCTTTTCGAAAGAATAAAGGGTGTGTTCGTGTACCCATGCCCGAATTCTGGGTAGTAATATACGGGGTAATTCGCTTTTTTTGCAAAATTGCTGATGGCATATTTATATATTTCTTTATCTTTGTTATCCATGTCATCCTTGTAAAACTGTCCAAAAATTATTGCTTTAGGGTGGAAGTTTCTCTTATAGAGCAGTTGATGTAATGTTCGGTCAAGTTGTCGTGGGTTTTCATTAACATCTTCTAATAACAAGATTTTTTTTGAGTAATTCTCTTCATATTTTGTTGAAAAAAATGACTGCACTAGCGTCAGATTGCCACCGCTTGCAACCCCTATGGCTCCGGCATAAGCGACGGAATTCATCGGTGAAACTCCACTGTATGTACTGCCTTTAAAAATGGCAGCAAGTGTGTCATTAATGCTGCTATACATATTAATCTTGCTTCCGTCTATAGCATGCATCTCCATATTATAAGATGCGAGAATCCCGTGAACACTTGGCCATTTTATTACATTGTTAACATAATAATGTATTGCAGTGACATCGCTGAATCCGATAAGTACCTTAGGCGTTGATTTGGCAATTTCTTCTTTTTTTTCATAGAGGTAAGGGTATAAATTAAGGGCGCCCGCTCCCCCTCTTACAAACCAGAGGTACTTTACTTTATCGTCTGTCATGGCCTTAATCAATGTATCCGCACGGGCTTTATCGGTGTCTGTATAGCCTAATGGCGTCGGATTTTGATGGAGATAAGTTGTGTCAATACTATATCCAGAAGAGGAAAATGCTTTTTTTATTTCTGGGATGATGCTCTCATCATACTGAGAAGAGATTGATATGAGATATATTAATTTATCAGATGAAAGAACACCATCCTGGTTTGGTTTTTCACAGCAAGGTTGTGATAGCTTTATATGAGAAGAACTGGCGACAGCTGAATCATTAAAAATAAGTGATGTCGAACTCGCCAATATAAACATTAACGAAAGCCTCATTTTTTTCTCCATGTAATTAATGCTCATTCGATGATCATTAATATAGCAAGGTTTATAATCGACGTAACAGCATTCGGATAAATCTCACTGAATGTTTCCATTAATGAATGTTTCCATTGAGCCGTGCGTTCGAGGTCACCTTTCTTATTTTTTACTTTATATTTTATCGACCAGTGTCTTATCTTTATCCCAGATATTATTTCATGAAAAACAATGTACATTAAATTACACAATTTTAAATTACGATCTTTAACTGCGCGGAATAGGCTAAACAACGCGGCCTACCCCCAAGCATTGTCGTTGTTGTAACCTAACTAACACACCTCTCCATCATCAATGGTGAAGGAAGGTGTTGCCTTGCTTATTATCCACGCACGGTCCGCTGTAATGTTTAGCAATTCCATTATGGGTCACTACATCGGGTATGTTCATCGCTCCGGATTATGAGTCAGAGCTGGATTCTGGGTTCCCGGCAGTACCGCTTGACAGTAACAATCTGGGATCGAATTCACTCGTATTCAAGATGAACTTAATACGTGGATTTAAAATCGCTGGATTGGGGGGTATTTCGATAGATTTCACTGGAACAAAAGAAGATGGAGATTTTCTGCTGTTCCACGCACTGTAGACGTCAGTGTACGATTATAGAACATGAAATGGTGCGACCGAGTGGACTCGAACCACCGACCCCCACCATGTCAAGGTGGTGCTCTAACCAACTGAGCTACGGTCGCAACGTGCACATTAGCGTAAGGCTAATGCCTGAAAAATGGTGCGTTCAATTGGACTCGAACCAACGACCCCCACCATGTCAAGGTGGTGCTCTAACCAACTGAGCTATGAACGCATTATTTTTATCAGTCGCTGTCAGGGCGACAGCGGGGACGAATATTAACGGGCTGGATGGACGCTTGCAAGGAGAAAAACGCAAAATTCCCGTTGTATCTCACTGATTGACGAGCTTGTAGACAGAGCGCCGCTTTTTTCGGCGCTCTGACGTCTTTATCGTGCGGCTCGTGCCAGAATACGATCTGGCGACTGGCGCTGTACCCAGCGTATCCGCAGTACCATCATGGTGGCGGAGGAGGTCAGGCCGATGATAAATCCCCACCAGAATCCCGCAGGCCCCATACGTGGCACCACGATGTCGGTTAGCGCCAGCACATAACCACTGGGCAACCCCAGCAACCAGTAAGCGATGAACGTGATGAAGAAGATAGCGCGCGTATCCTTGTAGCCACGTAAGACGCCACTGCCGATGGTCTGCACGGCATCAGAAATCTGATAGACCGCTGCCAGCAGCATCAAATGCGATGCCATCGCCACGACATCCGGGTTTTTGTTGTACAGCATGGCGATAGGTTCACGCAGCGTAATAGTAAAGATAGCGGTGCATATAGCCAGCAACACACCGGCCGCAATACTGGTGCGTGCCGCCACCCGGGCGGCGGGTGCCGAGCCTTCTCCCAGGCGGTGGCCGACACGAATGGTTGCGGCAACACCCACCGACAACGGCAGTACGAACATCAGTGAACTGAAATTAAGCGCAATCTGGTGTCCTGCCACATTCACGACCCCGAGTGGCAACACCAGCAGGGCGACGATGGCGAATAATGTCACTTCAAATAACATCGCCAGTGCTATCGGCAACCCCAGACCGGACAAACGCCGGAGTACCGTCCAATCCGGCTTTAACGGGGTGTTGAACCGGCGGATATCTTTCAGCCAGTAAGCGTGGCGGGAATATATCGCCATCATCAGCATCATTATCCAGTATACGGAGGCCGTCGCCACGCCACAGCCGACACCACCCAGTTCCGGCATGCCGAGTTTACCGTGGATAAACACGTAGTTGATGGGGATGTTAATCAACAGGCCGATAAAGCCGATCACCATACCTGGCTTGGTTTTGGATAGTCCTTCGCACTGACTGCGCAATACCTGATAGAACAGATAACCGGGCGCGCCCCACAGCAACGCATGCAGATAATTCACCGCTTTGTCAGCCAGCTCCGGCGCGCCGTCATGCATCAGGTTGATCGCGTATTTCCCCTGATAAAGCACCACCATGGTCAGGATGGAAATGCCTGTCGCCAGCAGAAAGGCTTGCTGGGTTTGATGCGCGATGCGGTCTCGACGTCCGGAACCGTTGAGGTTCGCTACGACGGGGGTTAGCGCCATCAGCAAACCGTGGCCGAACAGAATGACAGGCAACCAGATGGATGTCCCTACGGCTACGGCGGCCATATCCGTGGCGCTGTAGGAGCCTGCCATGATGGTATCCACCACACCCATTGAGGTTTGTGATACTTGCGCGATGATGACCGGAATAGCCAGCGCCAGCAAATGACAGGCTTCTGATAAGTACTTCTGCACGAAAACACCTTCCTAATGCAGGATGGAGAGAGATCTCTAATGAGGAGAGAAAGGCAATCATCCTTTATTTTTACGAAAAAAGATGAAGTATTGTAACTATTTGCCAACAGTAAACCAATGATTGACTGACAGAGAATGATCCCGTTTGGTTTTCCTGATGATATGGTGCAAACTGCCAGACATAAGTGAACGTCGCCACTGTCGGGCGTCGGCTGCTCCGCTGTCATGGGGCGTTCACGCCTATTACTGATTAGGAGGCAAGCTCAACACCATGTTTACCGGTATTGTTCAGGGCACGGCGACCGTCGTGTCCGTCGATGAAAAACCCAATTTCCGCACCCATGTCGTTCAACTGCCCCCCGAACTGTTGCCGGGACTGGAAACGGGCGCATCCGTAGCACACAACGGTTGCTGTCTGACTGTCACCCATATCGACGGTGATCGGGTGAGTTTTGATCTGATCAAAGAGACTCTGCGGTTGACCAATCTGGGTGACGTGAAAGTCGGCGATCGGGTTAATGTGGAGCGTGCAGCCAAATATGGCGATGAGATTGGCGGGCATGTCATGTCTGGTCATATCATGTGTACAGCAGAAATAGTGAAAATTCTGACATCGGAAAATAATCATCAGATTTGGTTCCGCTTGTCTGATGAATCGCAGATGAAATATGTGTTGCACAAAGGATTTATTGGTATTGACGGTATCAGCCTGACGGTCGGTGAAGTGACCCGCAGTCGTTTCTGTGTACACCTGATTCCAGAAACCCTGCAACGCACGACACTGGGGCAAAAACGACTGGGCGACCGTATCAATATCGAAATTGACCCGCAGACTCAGGCTATTATCGACACGGTTGAGCGTGTTATGGCTCGTCAGGCAGAGCAACAACAAGCGCTGGCGGCAGAGCTTGCCGCGAAGAGTGAATAGTTGGGGGAATAAAAGGCGTCTGAGTACGCGTTATTCCTGTTATTCATAATAAAAACCGGCAGCCTGACTGCCGGTTTTTGTTTGTAGATGTTCCCTCGTGGGCGAGAGCGGTGGGGGAGCGTGGGCGATATGCCGCCCACCCAGTCATCGCGCCACGCGCATGCCGCCTTCAATTCCTTCGACACTGAATAACACCTGCCAGAGTTGGATGTTGCGTGCGCGAAACGCGCCAGCACAGGCGTTAAGGTAATAACTGAACATCCGCCGGAAGCGCTCGGGGTAGCGTGCTGACAAGGTGGGCCAGTGCTGCTGGAAGCGCTCGTGCCAGGCCATAAGGGTTCGGTCATAGTCCGCGCCGAAATTGTGCCAGTCTTCCATGACCAGATAAGGCTCGCTGTGCTGGGCGATATGCTGCACTGAGGGTAAACAGCCATTAGGGAAGATGTATTTGTCTATCCAGGCATCAACCTTCAGGCTGGTTTCGTTTGCGCCAATGGTATGCAACAGGAACAGGCCGGTGGATTTGAGGTTTTTTCTGACCACCTGGAAGTAGGTATCGTAATTTTTCGGGCCGACATGTTCGAACATGCCGACGGAAACGATACGGTCAAACTGCCGATTCAGATCGCGGTAGTCCTGTAGCAGAATGGTGACATCCAAATCCTGACAGCGCTGCTGCGCCAATGCCTGTTGCTCGCGGGAGATAGTCACACCGGTTACGCTAACACCGTAATGGCGGGCGGCAAATTCAGCCAGACCGCCCCAGCCGCAGCCGATATCCAGCAGTGTCATCCCGCGGCGTAACTGCAATTTCTCGCAAATGAGGCGCAGCTTATCTTGTTGTGCCTGCTCCAGGGTTTCGGCTTGTTTCCAGTAACCACAGGAGTACTGCATGTACGGGTCTAGCATCAGGCTAAAAAGATCATTACCGAGGTCGTAATGCTCCTTACCCACAATCCATGCCCGCCGACGCGATTGCAGATTGGTCAGGCGCGCCATCAGTATCCGTAGCGTATCCTGCCAACGCTGGGGCAGTTGCTTCTCCAGCCCGGCGCGTATCGCACGGTGGAAAAACATGTCCAGCCGTTCACATTCCCACCAGCCATCCATGTAACTTTCGCCCAGACCCAGTGACCCGTCACGCAATATGCGCTTGTACAGTTCAGGGTTTTTGACCTGAATATCAAACGGTCGCGAACCGTTAATGGCGATATCAGCGGCCGATAACATTTCATTAACCAGTTGGAACCAGGGTTGACTGGGGGTACCCAGATCCTCCACATAAGATGAACTCATAACTTCTCCCTACCTTGCCAGATACATGCGTTATACGGGATAAACCAGACAACTATGGCGATGGGGAGGGTATTCGATGTACCCATTCCACACGTCATCGTCTATCCCTGAGAGCCTCAGAGGAAAATAAGAGACAAGCCGACACGAAAGGCGTCTACCCCGGCCGTGACAAACGGTGCAACAGTCATTAGTGGGGTAGAAAAAGTAAGGCGATGCGTACTGCTAAAAGCATCGTCTGATCATGGTTATTGTCGTCAATGACAGTGACAAGTGTATGACTGCTTTAACCCGTCGACAAGATTCATCGGGCTAAAGCAGCACATTGCGTTCTATATTAGGGTGCCAGGGAGGCACGCTTTGGCGCTTTACAGCGCGGTATGGCGGCGGTTGACACACCTGCGAGTGATAACGAAATCGTCTGGCTAATTCATTAACGGCGGTAATCGAGATATGGACCGTCGGCAACAGAACGACGCTCGATCAGCGTCGGGTGGACTTCGATGGTTTGCGCTTCCTCGCGTTTGCTGGTGATGCGGTCAAGCAACATGGAGAATGCCGCTTGTCCCAGTCGTTCCTTAGGCTGATGAATGGTCGTGAGCGCTGGCGTAAAATAGCGGGAGTGGCGCACATTGTCGTAACCGATCACCGAAATATCCTGCGGTACACGCAGGCCCAGTTCATCCGCTGCACAAATCGCCCCCATAGCCATAATATCGCCGCCGCAGAATACCGCCGTCGGTCGCTGTTTTTGCGCCAGAATCTGGTGCATGGCTTTGTAGCCTGATTCGGGTTCAAAGTCACCCTGAACCACCCACTCTTCACGTAGAGGAATATCCGCCTCTTTCAGCGCTTTCAGAAAGCCCAGATAACGCCCGCTGCCAGTATTGCGCCCCTGAGATCCGGGGATGGCGCCGATATCGCGGTGCCCGCGCTCAATCAGATAACGACCGGCCATATACCCACCGGCAAACGCATTATCAACAATGGTATCGGTGAAATCGCTGTGAGCTCCGCCCCAATCCATGACGACCATCGGGATGTGGCGATAATCCGCCAGCATTGACAGCAGTTCAGGCGGGTACTCGGCACACATCACCAGCAGGCCATCAACACGTTTTTGCGCCAGCATGGACAGATAAGCACGCTGTTTATCCTGATTATTGTGAGAGTTACACAGAATCAGCGTATAGCCTCTGGCGTAGCAGCTGTTTTCCACCGCTTCGATAATTTCAGCGAAATAGGGGGCTTCGCTGGAGGTGGCCAGCAGTCCGATGGATTTGGTGTGGTTGACTTTCAGGCTTCGGGCCACCGCACTGGGTGAATAATGCAATTCATCAATAGCTGCGCGTACCGCAGCCTTGGTCTCTTCGGCGACGAAACGTGTTTTATTAATCACGTGTGATACGGTTGTGGTTGAAACGCCTGCGCGTTTTGCCACATCTTTAATCGTTGCCATCTAAAGTGACTCCTGAACTCATCTGTTACAGTCGTGGGTCTGTTACAGCAGTAAATATGTTGTTAATCGTTTGCCTGCGTGAATTTTGCTCCTGCTGGACAACAAGGCAACATTTCAGTAGGAGACATGCCGAGGTGTGTAGCTTGAAGGGAGGGCTGACGCTTCGACCAACGCAGTGTACACGGTAAACTGCGGATTTTGGCCGATTTAGAGCGAAAGGGGAAGAGGCAATTTGTGTTATCTCTGTGACGCAGAAACCGGTTTTTTGACTTCAGTCGGGTCATAATAGACCTATACTTTGTGTGTTTCCCCATCCGCCGGGATACGGTGCTGATTCAGACGTAACGGGATGACGGCGATCATCAGTCACATACAGGAGAATACGATGGATACAAATTTGAAAATGTCACTGTGTAGTACGTTGGTTGCGTTGGCGGTGATCATTGTCTTTGGTTTCACTGCGGTATTGAACTGATAGCAGATCGCCGGTGTAGAAAAAGAAAACAGAAAAGGGGCTAGTGCCCCTTTTCTCGTTATTCATTAGGTCGTTTAGCCGGTGATTATCTGGCGAATCACTGTTAGCGAATGGTCTTCGGTGTCACCACGCGGCGAGCGCCGACATAATGATCCTGCCAGTAATCTTCACTCAATTTACTGATCTTGATATCGGAACCCGATCGCGGTGACTGGATGAAACGGCCATTGCCCAGGTAGACGCCAACGTGGTCGGCAGCGCCGCGGTTGGTGATACGAAAGAACACCAGGTCGCCACTTTCCAGTTCGCTTTTCTTGATGGGAGCCGCGTCACGCAGGTGGAACATCTCATTGGCGGTGCGCGGAATCGGGATTTTTACCACATCTTTATAGGCGTAATACACCAGCCCGCTGCAATCAAAACCTGAATAAGGTGTTGAACCGCCCCAATGATAAGGTTTACCGATTTGGCTCATCAGCTTGTTCATGGCAGTCAATTTAGCGTGCTGATAGCGTTTTTGGTGAGCAGCACTGATGGTCAGCGCCGCTTTATCGTGTTTACCTTTCTTACTTTTACCATGTGAAGATGTGGCCGCTACCTCATCTTCTTCGTCGACCGCCGCTTTACCTTTTTTGTGTGCGCTTTTAGCCACCGCCAGCTCATGGGCTTTGTGGCTGGTTTTAGCTTGCGCCAGCGTCTCTTTCTTTGTTGTTTCTTTTTTTGCCGTTTTAGCTAATACCGCTTTAGTTGCATGAGCACTGTTAGTGGTATGAGTACTGGCAGTATGCGTGCTTTTCTCAGGCTGCGATTTTGTATGAGGGGAATGCGCTACGGCCGCCACCGACTTTTTGTCCGCAGACTTCTTGTCATTGTGCGACTTTGCATTTTTATCATGGCTGGCTACGGTTTTGGCTGGCGTAGACTTCGCGTTTTTCTCCGGTTTTTTGCCGTGCGTCGGCTCCGCACCTTTTTTGTTGGCGTTTTTGGTAACTTTGTTCTTTTTGGATTCATCAAGCGCTTTATTTGCCGTTTCTACGCCAGATTTGCGAGGTAACACTGCACCGCCATGCGGATTAGCCAGCGCCAGACCAGAAAATAGATTACTGAAAAATAATAAAAAGAGCGTAATAAATAACCGCATGATAGTTCTGACCGAATGTTGTCCTCAATCGTTCAATCTTCACAGTATTCCCGAAAATGACCTGATAAAAAAGCGGGAGATAGAATAATCCTACTACAAAATAGTGAGAAAACGTTAACAACAGCGTTTGCTGCTTAATTATCAGGCGATTTGGCGTCGCTTTGTACCGTTACGCGTCGCCCGGATAAAACCCTATAAAAGATAGCGTTTTTTTGTGGCCGTCGCTATCGTTAGAATACAAAACAAAAGAAGCGGTATGCCACGGTTTGCCGCGAGTCATATGAGCGGTCCTGAAGGGCCGTTCATCACGCGCTTGAGGAAGCAATAGAATGACGACAACGACACTTGAAAAAATTCAGCGCCAGATTGCTGAAAACCCGATTCTGCTGTACATGAAAGGCTCTCCCAAACTGCCAAGCTGCGGTTTTTCTGCTCAGGCAGTACAGGCGTTGTCGGCGTGTGGCGAACGTTTTGCCTATGTAGATATTTTGCAGAACCCGGATATCCGCGCCGAATTGCCGAAATATGCCAATTGGCCGACATTCCCGCAGTTGTGGGTGGATGGTGAATTGGTTGGCGGTTGCGACATCGTGATTGAGATGTATCAGCGCGGCGAACTGCAAAAGTTGATTAAAGAGACTGCCGACAAACACCGTTCCGAGCAGGAAGGCCAGCAGTAGTCTTCCTTATTGTCAGGCAGCATTGAGCTGCCTGACAGCCTGTTTATCGTTGTTTTACGCCAGCATAGGACAGCGTGTGAGCAGTAGCTGTACCGCCTTATTCTTCGTCGACAGCCAGTGGCGCGTCTTCGGTATCGCCGACACCGCCCGCCAGCGGCCAACCCCCCATCCGTTTCCACCGATTGACCAGTTCACAAAACAGCTGTGCGGTACGCTCGGTATCATACAGTGCCGAATGTGCCTGACTGGCGTCGAAAGGGATCTCCGCGGCAATACAGGCTTTGGCCAACACGGTTTGCCCCAGCACCAACCCGCTGAGCGCGGCGGTATCAAAAGTGGCAAACGGGTGGAATGGGTTGCGTTTCAGCCCACAACGTTCAGCCGCCGCCATCAGAAAGCTGTGATCGAAGGTCGCGTTATGCGCCACGATGATCGCACGATTACAATTCTGGTCTTTGATACCTTTGCGAACGGCTTTAAAAATGTCATGCAGGGCGTCATATTCACTCACCGCACCGCGCAGAGGATTGGTCGGGTCGATACCGTTAAACGCCAGCGCTTCAGGCCGCAGAATCGCGCCTTCAAAGGGTTCGATATGAAAATGTAAGGTGTCGTCCGGCTGTAACCAACCGCTTTCATCCATTTTCAGCGTTACGGCTGCAATTTCCAGCAGCGCATCAGTTTTCGCGTTGAATCCGGCGGTTTCAACGTCAATCACCACAGGGTAAAAGCCACGAAAACGCGCATTCAGCGCATTCAGGTTATTTTTCTCAGCCATTCGTTTCTTATTTCTTCAGCAACATGCAGTGCGCATTATGGCAAATTGTGTCGGGGGATGCAGCAGCCGGACATGGCATTGTCCCCCGGAAAAGGCAGGTGCCGTCGGCACCTGAACAGACAAGGATAGAATCAGTTACCCAGGCCCTGACCGGCTTGTGAACGCTCAATCAGTTCTATCTTGTAGCCATCTGGGTCTTCAACGAAGGCGATCACCGTCGTGCCGCCTTTGACCGGGCCTGCTTCACGGGTCACTTTGCCGCCCGCCTGACGAATACGCTCACACGCTCCGGCAACATCATCCACACCCAGGGCAATATGACCAAAGGCGGTACCCATGTCATAGCTGTCTACACCCCAGTTGTAGGTCAGTTCGATCACCGCGCCTTCGCTTTCCTCGGTGTAGCCGACAAATGCCAGAGAATATTTATATTCCGGATTGTCACTGGTGCGCAGCAGACGCATGCCCAGTACCTTGGTATAAAAATCGATAGCGCGTTGCAGGTCGCCAACGCGTAGCATGGTGTGAAGTAAACGCATAATGACCCCTATTTTGATCCGTGGGTTAGCCGTCTGGACGATATCGCAGGTATTCCGTTATCGTCTGAAACAATAGGGCCAGAGTATAGCGTCGTTGCCGGGGGGAGTCCAAACCTGTGGCTGAGTGATGTGTTGTGCCGCTGAGTCCTGCTTTGATGCGCGTTTGCCGCCAAACAACCAGGATAAACGGAAATATGGTGGTTAATTGCGTATTAACGCTACGTAAGGCTTGCCAGTGGCAACAATCAAGGTTTCAATAAAGATGTCGGATGAGGAGGTACTGTGGCCGAGCAGCTCGAGCTTTTTCCCGTTCCCAACCCGTGCCGCGGTATCTGTCAGGCGGATGACCGGGGCTTCTGCCGTGGTTGTTTTCGAAGCCGTAGCGAGCGCTTTAATTGGGGAACGATGAGTGATGCGCAAAAACAGGATGTGTTGCGATTATGCCGCCAAAGGATGAAGCGTTCGCAGCGAAATGAGAAAAATTCAACATCCTCAGAACCGGATCAGCCCACCCTGTTTTAATCGACATGGTGATATTTAATGGCATAAATTAAGTTCAAGATCATTTTTAATTAATTATTATTTGCTAGAATAGATAGATAACAATAAGACATTTTTATAAAACTTTCGTTTTAAATCAGAGTTGATTGCAATCCAGGGAAGTTGCTTAGTATGCTAACTATAAGGAGAAGTGATGGAATTGCCGTTAGGTTCTGATTTAGCTCGGTTGGTTCGTGTATGGCGTGCTTTGATTGATCATCGATTGAAGCCTCTAGAGCTCACTCAAACTCACTGGGTCACGCTGCATAATATTCACCAACTGCCTCCGGGGCAGTCCCAAATTCAACTTGCCAAGGCGATTGGAATAGAACAGCCTTCGTTGGTGCGAACGTTGGATCAATTGGAAGACAAAGGGTTAATTACCCGACATATTTGTGCCCATGATCGACGCGCCAAACGAATTCTGTTAACCGATATGGCCGATCCGATCATCCAGGCGGTCAATGATGTTATTGACCAAACACGCAGTGAAATATTAGATGGTATTACCCCTGCCGAAGTGGATGAGTTAGCCACTATTATCTCCCGGCTGGAAAAAAACATATTGGCATTACATGAGACTCAGTCTTAATTAATAGAAGCAGTAAATGTCCCGGTAGGTAATTCGAATTTCAGGCAATATATACTCACAATGATTCGAGTAGCGGGACAGTGCGCTTGCGTGTTGTACAATGGCATGTTGTTCAATTTTATGTTGCTCAATTGTATGTTGTGCAAGGCGTTAACCCTTCATTGCAAGATTCATGATGAATCTTGCAATGCGGTAATCGGGCATATTTGAAGTGACTTGCATGAATAAGTCACTGAGATAACGTGCAACGTCATCGGGAGCGGCGTTGTGTTCGATAGGCCTCAGACCTGAAGGGTAAAAGTCAGGGCTGGACTGATAACACCAACATTCCTGTAACCTGAAGTTATAACAGGTATGACGTTATAACGGGTATAGCGTACGAATATCTGAACAGGCGAGTCGGATGAGGGCGATAAGGCAATCACCACCCGTTGGGTGGTGATTGATTATTATCGCTTAGCGAGGAGATACCGTGATGGAACGACCATTACTGGCCATCGCTACACGCTGACCGGCGTGGAATTTGGTGTCGCCTTGTTTTTGTACCACCATGATGGTGCTGCCGTCATCTTTACGGATTTCCAGCTCAACCCCCTGAACGCGGTTAACCGCGCCTTCAATGCTGTTACCCGCAACGCCACCTGCAACCGCGCCTGCCGCTGTTGCCAGATTACGACCCGTACCACGACCGATAGTATTCCCCACCAGTCCGCCCAGTACCGCGCCACCGATCGTACCGATGACATTGCTGTCTTCCCCGGCCTGAATCTGTACCGGACGGGTGGAGACAACGGTACCGTAGGTTACCGTCTGGACTTGTTTGGCTTCAGATGCACTATAAACGTCTCCTGACAGAGTACTGGTGTTAGCACAACCCGCCAGTGTGATACCTGCTAAAGTGATCACGAGAAAACGTTTCATCATAGAAAGACTCCTGTTATAGCTGTGTCTGTGTCGGAAGGCGCAGCCTGAGCCGACGAATTATCTCTTGTCGCATTATGGCGTGGTCGAACGCACCATTCTACTGTGTCGATTAGCATCAAAGATAGAATAGCGCGACTAAATTGATAATAAACGCGTTATAAAGTTCCTTGAGAATCCTTCTTTTTCTGAAAAAAGGCACTGAATGATAATGGGCGATCTGTTCTGGCATCTGTCTGACAAAAAAGACAAAATTGGGCCAGAAAACCGCGCTCCACGAACCGTGTGCGCCGATGCCGCTATGGCGTAACAGGCGGTCATTTACATAACGAAAGGTAACCCGATGAGGTCTGGAAGATATATTGGCGTGATGTCTGGCACCAGCCTGGATGGTGTCGATGTGGTGCTGGCCGCCATTGACGAGCACACCGTTGCACAGCAAGCCAGTTATTGTCACCCGATTTCGCCTGAGATTCGCCAGACGATACTGAGCATGAATCAAGGGCAGGCGGTAACGCTTTCCGAGCTGGGGCGGCTTGATACCCGCCTTGGCGCGCTGTTTGCCGACGCGGTACAGGCGTTATTACGCCAGACCGGCCTGAATGCGAGGGATATTACCGCGATTGGTTGTCATGGCCAGACGGTTTGGCATGAACCAGACGGCGATGCCCCTTGTACGATGCAGATTGGCGATTGTAACCGTATTGCCGCGGTGACCGGCATCACCACCGTGGGTGATTTTCGACGGCGTGACATGGCGTTGGGCGGGCAAGGGGCACCGCTGGTACCCGTTTTTCACCACGCTTTGCTGCAACATCCAGTGGAGCGACGAATCGTACTGAACATCGGCGGGATCGCCAATATTTCGGTGCTGGCTCCGGGGAAGGCGGTAAAAGGTTACGACACCGGGCCAGGTAATATGCTGTTGGATGCCTGGGTATGGCGCAATCGGGCGCAGCCCTATGACAAAGATGCCGCCTGGGCGCTGACGGGGCAGGTGGATAACCGCTTACTGAGCCACATGCTGGCCGACTGGTATTTCGGTCTGGCGGCACCAAAGAGTACCGGGCGTGAGTACTTCAATCTGACATGGCTGGAAAGGCAACTGGCGTCGTTTGCACGTTTGTACCCGGAGCGTTTGCGCCCGGAAGATGTGCAGGCTACGCTGGTGGCGCTGACGGCGGAAAGCATCGCGGAACAGGTGCTGCTGACCGGTGGTTGTGAACGCGTACTGGTGTGTGGCGGTGGCGCACGTAATCCATTGCTGATGAGCCAACTGTCAGCGCGTCTGCCGGGTATTGAGGTTTGCCCGACCGATAACTTCGGTATCCGGGGTGATGATATGGAGGCGCTAGCGTTCGCCTGGCTGGCATTTCGTACCTTGTCGGGGTTGCCGGGCAATTTACCCTCGGTGACGGGTGCCAGCCGTGAAACTGTCCTGGGGGCGATTTATCCCGCGATGGTACCGTAAATCGGATGAGGGTGGCGTAATCAGATTTTGCCGACAGGCCTGTTAGCGCGTTGTTGATAGACTCCTCTTTTGTGCGATGGTTCGGATGGGATGCCGGAATCGTCGAATGCCAGAAAAAGACGGAGAAAAATAAGATGAAACCACTGTTTATGGCTGGGGCATTGGTCTTGCTCAGTGGCTGCGCCCATTTTATGCCGACGGCGAAGCCACAAACCTTACACTACCAATGTGGCACCATGCCGCTTACCGTCACACTGAATTCCGGCCAAAAGGTCGATAGCGTGACGTTCCTGCTGGATGGCGAATCTCACACTTTGCCACAGGTGCCGGCTGCGTCTGGTACGCGTTACAGCGATGATCGTTATACGTTCTGGAGCAAGGGTCAACAGGCGTTTATCGTCAGAGGCGACAGAATCATCGTGAATGATTGCGTGTTGCAGTAAGGCCGTTTCTATGCCGTTGTATGTCGTTGCGGGCGTTGAGATTTCGGCGACGCGGGAGCAAAATGGGCCATTCCCCTTTCTCGCCCGATAAGGCAACGGCAGGATTGCATGACCACAGAAAACGACAATGCCCGCAACAAGGTGGCCCTTGCGCCGGAACAGGCCGCAAGCGTCGATATCGCCGATTTGCGGCGTGAATACACTCAAGGCGGCCTGCGCCGTCGTGACCTCACCGCCAACCCGCTCGATCTGTTTGAACGCTGGCTGAAACAAGCCTGCGAAGCGCAATTGGCGGATCCTACCGCGATGTGCGTGGCAACGGTCGACGAGCAGGGCCAGCCTTATCAGCGCATCGTACTGCTGAAACACTATGACGAAAAAGGCATGGTGTTTTATACCAATATGGGCAGCCGCAAGGCTCAGCAATTGGCTGCCAATGCCCGTATCAGTCTGCTGTTCCCCTGGCACATGCTGGAGCGTCAGGTCATCGTCCTGGGTAAGGCGGAAAAACTGCCGATGCTCGATGTCATGAAGTATTTCCATAGTCGCCCGCGCGATAGCCAGATTGGTGCCTGGGTTTCCAAGCAGTCCAGCCGCATCTCTGCCCGGAGTATGCTGGAAAGCAAATTCTTTGAAATGAAGCAGAAGTTCCAGCAAGGTGAGATTCCACTGCCGAGCTTCTGGGGTGGGTTCCGTGTCACTATCGAGTCGGTGGAGTTCTGGCAGGGGGGCGAGCACCGCCTGCATGACCGTTTTCTGTACCAACGCGAGGGCAATGGCTGGACAATTGACCGGCTGGCACCCTAAATCACCGGAATTTGTTGAGTTAAGCGCTGGCACTCCCGGTGACGGCGCTTTATTCTATGTCACCCTGAATTATTACTTTCGCCGCTATGGCGAAAAGTCGTGTACCGGCAAAGGTGCAGTCGTTTATACATGGAGACTTTGATGGCAAGCAATCTGATTCAACAATTGCAAGAGCGGGGCCTGGTGGCCCAGGTAACGGACGAGGGCGCGTTAGCAGAGCGACTGGCGCAGGGGCCAATTGCACTGTATTGCGGCTTCGACCCGACCGCCGACAGCTTGCATTTGGGACATCTGGTACCGCTGCTGTGCCTGAAACGCTTTCAGATGGCCGGACACAAACCGGTAGCGCTGGTGGGTGGTGCTACAGGGTTGATTGGCGACCCGAGTTTCAAAGCCGCCGAGCGTAAGCTGAATACCGAAGAAACAGTGCAGGAGTGGGTGGAGAAAATCCGCCGTCAGGTCGCTCCTTTCCTGGATTTTGACTGCGGCACCAACAGCGCTATAGCAGCCAACAACTACGATTGGTTTGGTTCCATGAACGTGCTGACGTTCCTGCGCGATATCGGTAAGCATTTCTCCGTCAACCAGATGATCAACAAAGAAGCGGTCAAGCAACGTCTGAACCGCGATGACGTGGGCATTTCCTTCACCGAGTTTTCCTACAACCTGTTGCAGGGCTACGACTTTGCTTCGCTGAATGCGCTGCATGGCGTGGAGTTGGAGATTGGTGGTTCTGATCAGTGGGGTAACATCACCTCCGGGATCGACCTGACCCGTCGCCTGCATCAGAAGCAGGTGTTCGGCTTGACGGTTCCGTTGATCACCAAGGCTGATGGGACCAAATTTGGTAAAACCGAAGGTGGAGCAGTATGGCTGGATCCGAAGAAGACCAGTCCGTACAAGTTCTACCAGTTCTGGATCAACACCTCTGACGCGGATGTGTATCGCTTCCTGAAGTTCTTCACCTTCCTCGACATTGACGTTATCAATGCGCTGGAAGAAGAGGACAAGAATAGTGGGGTGGCGCCGCGTGCTCAGTACGTTCTGGCGGAAGAAGTGACCCGTCTGGTGCATGGCGAAGAGGGGCTGACAGCCGCTAAACGTATCACCCAGAGTCTGTTTAACGGTAACCTGAGCGACCTGACTGAAGCGGATTTCGCGCAACTGGCGCAAGACGGCGTACCGATGGTGGAACTGGCGACAGGCGCGGATTTACAACAGGCGCTGGTTGATTCTGAATTGCAGCCCTCTCGTGGGCAGGCGCGTAAGACCATCGCCTCCAACGCGATCACGATCAACGGTGAAAAACAGTCTGATCCAGAATACACCTTTACGGATGCTGACCGTCTGTTTGGCCGTTATACCTTGCTGCGTCGGGGCAAGAAAAACTACTGCCTGGTCTGCTGGAAAGACTGATAGCGACACTGAAGGGAGCAACATGCTCCCTTCGTTTTTAGGTATCTCCCCACAGTGGGGGATAGCCTGACAAGCTCACCAGGTAATACCGTATCAGCCATACCGTGGCGGACGGGATAACAGCATGACGCTGTTCGATAAGAAACGGTTTAATAACCAGCAGTATATAAAAACAAGCACATCGCATTTGAGCAGGCAAAGGTAGTCACTTTCATGAAAAACATACTGTCGATTCAGTCTCACGTGGTTTTCGGTCATGCCGGCAACAGCGCGGCGGAGTTCCCCATGCGTCGGATGGGCGTCAATGTCTGGCCGCTGAATACCGTGCAATTCTCCAACCACACGCAATATGGTCAGTGGACAGGCTGTGTTATGCCCGCCGAACACCTGACCGAAATTGCTCAGGGCATCAGTAATATTGATCATCTGAAGGACTGCGACGCAGTACTGAGTGGGTATATTGGCTCACCAGAGCAGGGTGGGCATATTCTGGAGGTAGTACGCCGGGTGAAGGCGGCGAATCCGCGAGCCATTTATTTCTGCGACCCGGTAATGGGTACGCCGGAAAAAGGCTGCATTGTGCCAGCAGGAGTGACGGATTTTCACTGCAATCAGTCACTGCAGGCAAGCGACATGATTGCCCCCAACCTGCCGGAACTGGAGCTGCTGAGCGGGCGGACGATTCATACGGTAGAGGAAGCCGTGCAGGCCAGTCGTGAACTGTGTCAGCGCGGGCCGCAACTGGTGCTGGTTAAACACTTAAGCCGTGCAGCCGCCAGTAAAGACAGTTTTGAAATGTTGCTGGTTACCCCGAAAGAGGCCTGGCATATCCAGCGGCCGCTGGTGGATTTTGGACCGCGCCAGCCGGTGGGAGTGGGTGACCTGACCAGCGGTTTGTTACTGGTGAGTCTGCTAAAAGGCGTCGCGCCGGAAAAAGCGCTGGAACACACCACGGCGGCCGTCTACGAGGTGATGTTAGTCACCAAAGAAATGGAACAATACGAACTGCAACTGGTGGCCGCGCAGGATGGCATCGTACAGCCGCGTCACCATTTCCAGGCCGTTCGTCTGTAGTTGCTAAATCGGTAGTCACTAAATGTGTAGCCACTAAAAGCTACTAAAATCAGTAGTGACTAAAACCAGCGGTGACCTGCATATCATAACGGGGCGTTGAGCCCCGTTATGGTTACTGCGATAAGTGCAGTGTGTATTTCCATCATTCTGACTTGTCAGAATTTCACTTCAAGCCCTTCCGCCGTCAGCGCTTTTTCTACCGCCGGTCGCCCGGAAACACGTTCCAGATAAGCCACCAACGCAGGGAATTGGAGCAGGTTAAATTTCAGGTCATGTGCCCAGCGAGAAATGGTGAACAGGTAAGCATCGGCGACGCCAAACCGGTTACCGACCAGATAATCGTGTTCGCTGAGTACCTGATTCAGGTAACGAAAGCGTTGTTCCAGATAGCTTTTCAGCAAATCTTTGTACAGTTCCGGTGTTCCGGGGCGGAACAGCGGCGTGAACGATTTGTGCAATTCAGTGGAAATGTAGGCCAGCCACTCAATGGCGCGGTAGTGATGGATAGTGCTGGATGGTGCTATCAGATTATATTGCGGTGCTTTGTCTGCCAGATACAGGGCGATAGCAATATTTTCCGTCAAAATCGTTCCGTCATCCAATGCCAGCGCCGGGACCATTCCTTTGGGGTTGATCTGCAGGTAGTCGACATCCTGCTCGGTTCTCTTGGTACGCAGGTCGACATTCACCAGTGTGAACTTGGCCCGGGTCTCATGCAGGATGATATGAGGAAACAGTGAGCAACTTCCCGGTTTGTAATAGAGTTTCATTCGCCATTCCTTCAGTAAACGTCTTTGCGGTGAGTTGTAGTGTCAGGTATATCGTGTCAGTGCATGTTGTATCAAAACATGTTCTATCAGAGCATGTTCTATCAGAGCATAGTGTTAACAACGTAAGCGTTTTCACACGATCATGTAAATTCATATTGCTATAAATCACAGAATCAGGCTGTGCGCGGCATCGCAAGATAAGAGTGCTGTGAAATCAACGCACTGCCGGGTTGTCTCCTTTTCCCAATATTCGTTAGTCTGCAGAGAGTCCTCCTCTTCCTATTGTTATCGGTTGCAATGAGGGAATGTTCACCCTGATGTGTGGTTTATCTTACAATTCGGTGTGTTAAAAATGCGTTAAACGTGCTGTCCGTTATCAATCAATACGCCATGACGGTCGCTCGACGATAATGCAATGCGGAAGTCTCCAGCCATCGGACAAATCCGTTGCCATCCACACCGCATATCCGCGGATGTAAAACCATTATCTGGTGAAGCGCAGGGCGCCCTGGCACCATCACGCTATTCTTATTCTGGCTCAGGTCGTTGCTACGAACGTTCTGCACATATGGCTGTGTTCAGTGTGATCAGGATGGCTGTGATCTGGATGATTGTGATCTGGATGATTGTGCCCAGCGTCTATGTCGAGCGCGTTTTGCCATGATGATGTGTGACGGGAATTGTGCGTTGCGTACTTGTACTGTTCTCACGGATACAGTATTAGTGGTTGATGGTTTAATGCCATGATTCATAACATAAAATTATTACACCTGAATAATTCAAGTCGTGGGGTAACGGTCGTTATACCACGGTAAATGGAAATAAGACCGTCATGCAGAGGAGCAGAGAATGACGATAGACAAGGGTTGGCTGGCATCCATTTTGGGTGTGTTGAGTGTCGCAGCGGTTTCAGTGCAGGCAGCGGTGGTACCGGCGGGTGTACAACTGGCAGATAAACAGGAACTGGTTCGTGCCAATGGGTCCGAGCCCGCGTCGCTGGATCCACATAAAGTGGAAAGTGATGTTGAAGGGAACCTGGTCCACGATTTTTTTGAAAAGTTGGTGTCGGTGCACGATGACGGCACGGTGGCACCCGGTTTGGCGGATCGCTGGGAAAATAAAGACAATCAGGTCTGGACGTTCCACCTGCGCCCGGGGCTGAAATGGTCGGACGGTAGCCCGATCACCGCTGATGATGTGGTATTTAGCTGGCAGCGTCTGATAGACCCCAAAACCTTGTCGCCGTATCAAAGTTACCTCGGCAGTATGCATGTGCTGAATGCCAGCGATATTATCGCGGGTAAGAAGAGCACGCAGGAACTGGGTATTAAGGCATTGGATAAACAAACGGTACAGGTAACGCTGGATCAACCGCTGTCTTATTTCCTGCCAATGGTCGACCACTATGTGATGGTGACCGTGCCGAAAGCAGCCATTGAGAAATTCGGCGACAAATGGACCCAAACGAGCAATTTTGTCGGCAGCGGACCGTTTGTGCCGACCGAGTGGGTCGTCAACGAGCGTATCACCGCCAAACGTAACGTTAACTATTGGGATAACGCGCACACGGTATTGAACAAAGTGACCTATCTGGTCATCGTGTCCAATACGGCCGAAGTCAACCGCTATAAAGCGGGGGAAGTCGACACAACGTACACCATGCCCAACCAGCTGTTTAAATCCTTGCAACAGGAATTACCGAATGAAGTGAAGGTGACGCCGTATCTCTCGACGTATATTTATCGCTTCAATACCCAAAAACCCCCGTTTAATGACCCACGGGTCAGACGTGCGCTGGATCTGGCGCTCGATAAGAGCGTGATTGCCGATAAGGTGCTGGGGCAGGGCCAGGTACCGGCGTATAACTACGTGCCTCGTGGCATGGCTGGCTATACCAGCAATCAGCCGGAATGGGCGAACTGGACGCAGCAGCAGCGTAACGCTGAAGCGAAAAAACTGCTCAAGGAAGCGGGCTACGATGCAAGTCATCCGCTGAAATTCCAGTTGTTGTATAACACCTCCGAGTCCCATCAAAAGATTGCTATTGCTGCCGCTTCGATGTGGAAGCAGAATCTCGGCGCGGAGGCGACATTGCTGAATCAGGAGTGGAAAACGCTGCTGGATACCTCACGTACCGGCAACTTCGAGGTAGTGAGGAACTCCTGGGGGGCTGACTATAATGAACCTTCCACCTATTTTGACACCCTGCGTGCCAACGACAGTAATAATACCGGCAAGTTTACTGACAAGGCGTACGACGAGGTGTTGGATAAAGCGGTGATGGCATCGTCGCTGGAGGCGCGCAACGCGCTTTATCATCAGGCGGAAACTATCCTGCAACAGCAGATGCCGTTGATCCCGATTTATTATTACGTGCGTAGCCAGATGGTGAAGCCGTATGTGGGTGGGTTTAAACCTGACCTGAAAGGGGATTTTTACAGCAAGGATATTTATATCGTCAAACATTGATTGGCGATCATTGATTGTCGAGAGCACACCAGGCGGTTACCGCCTGGTGTGACGATGAAGGGGGATTATTCGCTGTCCAGCAAGTGGCCCATTTTGGCGGCCTTGGTGGCCAGATAATGCTCGTTTTTCGGATTGCGGCCAACGATGAGTGGCACACGTTCAACGATGTTGATGCCCGCTTCGGTCAGGATGGTGACTTTCTTCGGGTTGTTGGTCAAAAGACGTACTGCTTCCACGTTCAGTAGCTTGAACATATCCGCACACAGTGTGAAATCACGCTCGTCGGCAGCGAAGCCCAATTGGTGGTTCGCTTCCACCGTGTCGGCACCTTGATCCTGTAGCGCATAAGCCCGGATCTTATTCAACAGACCGATGTTACGTCCTTCCTGACGGTGATACAGCAGAATGCCGCGCCCTTCTTCGGCAATGTGATTAAGTGCCGCTTCCAGTTGAAAGCCACAATCACAACGCAGGCTAAACAGTGCATCTCCCGTCAGACATTCAGAGTGTACTCGCGCCAGTACCGGTTCGGGACTGGAAATATCACCGTACACTAACGCCAGGTGATCGCGCCCGGTTGCTGTTTCCTCGAATCCTACCATTAGGAAATCGCCCCACGGAGTGGGTAGTTTGGCTTCCGCCACCCGTTTTAGCTGCATGTTACTCTCCAACGCATAAATGATAAATTCCCGCTCCAGGCAGGAAGGGAATCTCGTATCGCCGCTGCCGGGCTGCGCTCCGGTGGCGGATAGTCACCTGCTTTGTTATCGATGACTGAATGATTCGGGATAATCGTGGTGTCGTTGACAGAACTGACAGATAGTTTACGTCATACTGAAAACCGATGTCCCATTTTTTGATAAAAATGTAAAAATTTTGTTCTAATATCCTGCTGAATTATAGGGAGAAGTAATGTACGACCTCGCCAGACGCACCGTAATTGGCACAATATCGTTGATGGTGTTGCCTATATTGGTCTGGATCACGGGATGGCACTGGCAGCCAACCGTGTCAGGATGGTGGCTCAAACCGTTATTCTGGATGACACAGACAGTATCAGCCCCGTGGGGAATTCTGACCAGCGTGGTGCTGTCGGCCTGTTTTCTGTGGCTGCTGCGACTACCTCTGCGCCCGACGTTGACTCTGCTGGCTATCCTGTTTGCCAGCATTGTGCTGGGGCAGGGTGTGAAATCCGTAACGAAAAACCTGACGCAGGAAGCCCGGCCATTTGTGGTCTGGCTCGAACAAGCGCATCAGGTGGATGAACACTATTTTTACTCATTACCCGCCAGCGAGCGCGCCAGTTTGCTGGAACAGCAACTTCAGCAAGTCTCGCAATTGCCACCATGGCAGCGCCAGCATTGGCAGGAACAGGCGGATTACTCCTTCCCATCGGGCCACACCGTGTTTGCCGCTACCTGGGCGTTGCTGGCGGTGGGATTACTGTGGACGCGGCGTCATTATCTGATGGTTTCTCTCATCGTATTGTGGGCGAATAGTGTGATTGCCAGCCGCTTGTTGCTGGGGATGCACTGGCCGCAGGACGTGGCAGCCGCCACCTTGATAGGCATGGTGGTCTCGCTGGTGGCAGTCTTGCTGGCGCAGCGCTGGTGTGGACCACTGCTGGCGGTAGCGCCACCCAAAATAGCAACACGGTACCCCCAGCAAGCCCGCCCGAACGCCCGATGATTGCTGATAAGGAAATCGGTTGAGTGGGTATGGCGACGTGAATATCCATCATCTGGATATTCACAACCGGTGGATACGAATGCCGGTAGATACCTATGATAACAAGGCGGCTTCGCGGATTGACTGTCGCAGCCGCCGCTGATGTGTCGCTAGTGTGCCGCTCACCCCCGTTTTTCCTTTTACGGCCCCCGTTAGCGTTCCCCCTCCGCTGAGGAAATGTTAAGTTAATAGGGTTCACTGCCGAAATTTGGCATAATTCATCCGTTTAAGGCGATATCACAGGAAGCGAACGTGAAATATATGCTGATTTTTTTTCTGGTGCTGGCGGTATTTATCGTATCGATCACGCTGGGAGCGCATAACGATCAGGTGATTACTTTTAACTACCTGCTGGCTCAGGGGGAATACCGGTTGTCGACGTTGCTAGCAACGCTGTTTGCCGCTGGTTTTGCGCTCGGCTGGGTGATCTGTGGCCTGTTTTATCTGCGCCTGCGCATTGCGCTAGGGCGGGAACAACGTAAAATCAAACGTCTTGAGCAGCAACTGTCTGCCCCGGAGAGCGCCAGCGGTGCGACCTCCGCTGAGTCCGCTACCCACTAAGGATCGCCTCCATGCTAGAACTGCTGTTTCTGTTGCTGCCGGTTGCCGCCGCCTATGGCTGGTATATGGGGCGCAGGAGTGCACAGCAGGACAAGCAGGACGAAACCAACCGCCTGTCGCGCGATTATGTCACTGGGGTAAACTTTCTGCTGTCTAACCAGCAGGATAAAGCGGTCGAGTTGTTTCTCGACATGCTCAAAGATGACAGCAATACCTTTGAAGCTCACCTGACGCTAGGCAACCTGTTTCGCTCGCGCGGCGAGGTTGACAGGGCTATCCGTATCCATCAGGCGCTCACCGAAAGCGCGTCCCTCAGTTTTGAACAACGCCTGCTGGCGGTACAACAGTTGGGGCGTGATTACATGGTGGCCGGTTTGTACGACCGCGCCGAAGAGATTTTTAAGCAACTGGTGGATGAAGAGGATTTTCGCGTCAGCGCGTTGCAGCAACTGCTTCAGATTCATCAATCTACCAGTGACTGGCCAAACGCTATCGACACCGCCGAAAAGCTGGTGAAATTGGGCAAAACGCAATTTCGCAGTGAAATCGCCCACTTCTACTGTGAACAGTCGCTACAGGCGATGGGCAGCGATGATCTTGATAAAGCCCTGGCGATGTTGAAAAAGGCATCGGCGGCGGATAGTCAATGCGCGCGCGCGTCCATCATGCTGGGGCGCATTTATATGGCGCAGCAGAATTACGCGCAGGCTGTTGCATTACTGCAGCAGGTTCTGGAACAGGATACCGAACTGGTCAGTGAAACTCTGCCGATGTTGCAGGAGTGCTACCGTCACCTGCAACAACCTGAAGGGTGGGCGGCATTTCTGCGTCGTTGTGTTGAAGAGAAAAGTGGTTCCACGGCAGATCTGATGATGGCCGATGTGCTGGAACAGTATGAAAGCACCGAGTCGGCACAGACTTACGTCACGCGCCAGTTGCAGCGCCATCCCACAATGCGGGTGTTCCACCGGTTGATCGACTACCATCTGCGTGAAGCGGAAGATGGCCGTGCCAAAGAAAGCCTGCTGGTGCTGCGTAACATGGTTGGCGAGCAAATCCAGGCCAAACCACGTTACCGTTGCCATAAATGCGGTTTTACCTCGCAATCACTCTACTGGCATTGTCCTTCCTGCCGTACCTGGGCCAGTGTTAAGCCGATTCGCGGGTTGGACGGGGAATAAGTCGTCCGGCCATTCTGCTCCCCAACCGCTGCCAGAACGGCTCGTCACGTCACCCCGCCATTTTCACTTCATCCTGCACGACGCATATTAGTTACAACATACTAAAGTCCGATGGACGCTACGCCTGGGTTAAGCGTCGGCGTGGTTTGGCATTTAGGAGCAGGGGCAGGTAGAATGCGCGCCATAAAATGATTAACTCACTCAGGCTTAACGACGGGAGCATACCAGTGAACAGCCCAATCATCTCTTCGAATACGACGCCTTCGCATATCACGGCTTCAGGCTCGCCGATTATTGTGGCGCTGGATTACGCCGATCAACATGCCGCCTATGCGTTTGTCGACCGTATCGATCCGCGTGACTGTCGGCTGAAGGTCGGCAAAGAGATGTTCACGCTGTTCGGGCCGCAGCTGGTCAGCGATTTGCAACAGCGTGGTTTTGAGGTGTTTCTCGATCTTAAGTTTCATGATATTCCCAATACCACGGCCAGAGCCGTAGCCGCTGCGGCAGAATTGGGCGTATGGATGGTGAATGTCCACGCCAGCGGAGGGGCTCGCATGATGACGGCTGCCCGTGAGGCGCTGGTGCCGTTTGGTAGTGACGCGCCGTTACTGATTGCGGTGACGGTACTGACCAGCATGGATGACGCAGACTTGCAGGGACTGGGGATTACGCTCTCTCCGGCCGAGCAGGCAGAAAAGCTGGCGCGGTTGACCCAGCAGTGTGGTCTGGATGGGGTGGTGTGTTCTGCCCATGAAGCCGTGCGGCTCAAACAGGTGTGCGGTGCAGATTTCCGGCTGGTTACCCCAGGTATTCGCCCGGCGGGCAGCGATGCCGGCGATCAGCGTCGGATTATGACGCCGCAGCAGGCACAACACGCCGGTGTGGATTATATGGTGATTGGCCGTCCTATTACCCAGTCCGCTGATCCGGCTTTGACCCTGAAAACGATTTTGGCTTCGCTGGGAGAGAAATAATGCGCGACGATAACAGCCGGCTGGTGTATTCCACCGAAACCGGGCGTATTGATGAACCCGAGCAGAAAGCGGCCCGTCCGAAAGGGGACGGTATTGTGCGCATTCAACGCCAGACCAGTGGCCGCAAGGGTAAGGGCGTTTGTCTGATTACCGGTATCGATCTGGATGACACGGCGCTGGACGTACTGGCAGCCGAACTGAAAAAGAAGTGCGGTTGTGGCGGTGCGGTTAAAGACGGGGTGATCGAAATTCAGGGCGACAAACGCGATCAACTCAAGCAACTGCTGGAAGCCAAAGGGATGAAGGTCAAGCTGGCTGGGGGGTAAACCTCCTCTGTGCCGCGACAGGCATTGATGACAGCATGAAAATAGCAGTATGAAAACAAACAGGCTCCCTTGGGAGCCTGTTTGTTTTGCGGGGTGGTTATCGCGTCGTCTGGTGACCGATGATGCCACCTACCGCTGCGCCGCCAACCGTGCCGAGGGCGCTGCCGTTGGTCAATACCGCGCCGCCGAGTGCGCCAATACCCGCGCCGATGGCGGTATTCCGTTGCCGTTTATTCATACCGGCACAGCCTGCCAGTGTACTGACGATCACCATAGCCAGAACGGCGGTTGTGAATTTTTTATTGATTTGCATGGTTCTTCTCCGGTTATTCACCTTGCATGGCAGCGCACTATCACGGCCATGAATAATGTTATTGTCGTGGCAAGGGGCGTTATGACAGAGCGCGATGACTTGCCGTGACGTGCTGTGTCTATCTGGCTGCCAGTATAATTATCGGCAGGGGGCGTAACAGGTGAAAAACTCTTAATTCACAGTAGGCTGGCGGCGATGGCAGCAATACGACCTGCTTTCAGGCACGCCTTCGGTGTCGGCGTGATCCCTTTCCTGTCGTCCCAGCAGAACACAGCCCGTTTTTCAGCCATTCAGCCCATACCTGTGCCGGTAGCCCGACGTGAGAATAGGGCAAACCACACAGGAGGGCGGATGATGTTGGAAGAACTTAAAATTCAGGTGCTTGAAGCTAATCTGGCTTTACCCCGGCATCAACTGGTGACCTTCACCTGGGGAAACGTGAGCGCGGTGGATCGTGAGCGCGGTCTGATGGTGATTAAACCCTCAGGGGTCGAGTACGACGTGATGACCGCGCAAGACATGGTCGTCGTTGAACTGGAAAGCGGCCGGGTGGTGGAAGGGCAGCGTAAGCCCTCGTCTGACACCGATACCCACCGCGTGTTATATCTGGCTTTCTCAGCGTTGGGCGGAATCGTCCATACGCACTCACGCCATGCCACTATCTGGTCACAGGCGGGTAAGGATTTACCGCCGTGGGGAACCACCCACGCTGATTATTTCTATGGGCCTATTCCCTGCACCCGATTGATGACCGAGGCGGAAATCAACGGGCGCTATGAGTGGGAAACCGGGCAGGTCATTGTCGAGACATTTCGTGAGCGGGGATTGTCGCCACAAGATATTCCGGCGGTATTGGTCAATACCCACGGCCCGTTTGCCTGGGGAACGGATGCGCATAACGCGGTGCACAATGCCGTGGTGCTGGAAGAAATCGCTTACATGGGGATTTTCTCGCGTCAACTGACCCCAACATTGGAACCAATGCAATCCACGTTGTTGGATAAGCATTATCTGCGTAAACACGGTAAGAACGCTTACTACGGGCAGTGATTCATCAGGGATCTAGCCGTCACGCGCTGGTTGCCCGTCATACGTGCTTTACCTCTCGCAATGGGGGATAGATATCTTTTTCTCCATTGCGGAATAAACAAAATAACGAACCCGCAAAATAGAAACATCGTTTTATTTGCTTGCCAATGATCACTTTTCTCTCATCATTAAACGACTACCTTCAGCACTGAGAAGTATGGGGTCGCTGTCCTCCTTGCTGTTTTCTTTATCATCGACGCATCTTCATTGCCGATTTTCTACATCGCCAATGCTGGTGATCAATGGTGGCGATGTAGTTCAGGGATGTGACACGGCCTTGCTTCGGGTGGGCTGAACAGGCGGTGTTACGTCATGAATGCGCGGTTCAGGTGGTAGATGCAGGTCATGACGGATGCGTCTGTATTGCTCATGGTTTCTGTCCCTTTTTCAGGCAATGAATCCTATGCATATCAAACGTTCTATTGAAAAGATTCCGGGTGGCATGATGCTGGTGCCGCTGTTTCTTGGCGCGTTGTGTCATACCTTTGCGCCGGGTGCTGGCAAGTATTTCGGGTCGTTTACCAACGGTTTGATCAGCGGCACGGTGCCGATTCTGGCGGTGTGGTTTTTCTGCATGGGGGCATCGATTCGGCTGAGTGCCACCGCAACGGTATTGCGTAAATCTGGCACGTTGGTGGTGACGAAAATTGCGGTAGCCTGGGTGGTGGCAGCCCTCGCGTCACGCCTGCTGCCGGCGCATGGGGTGGAAGCCGGCTTTTTTGCCGGGTTGTCCACCTTGGCGCTGGTGGCGGCGATGGACATGACCAATGGCGGGTTGTATGCGTCCATTATGCAGCAATATGGCACTAAAGAAGAATCCGGCGCGTTCGTGCTGATGTCGCTGGAGTCTGGCCCACTGATGACGATGGTGATCCTAGGCACCGCCGGTATCGCCTCGTTTGAACCGCATGTTTTTGTCGGTGCGGTGTTGCCGTTTCTGGTGGGGTTTGTACTGGGGAATTTGGATCCGGAATTGCGTGAGTTTTTCAGCCGTTCGGTGCAGATGCTCATTCCTTTTTTTGCGTTCGCGCTGGGCAATACCATTGATTTGAGCGTTATCGGTCAGACCGGGTTCCTGGGGGTTATGCTAGGTGTCGCGGTGATCATCATTACCGGTATCCCGTTGATGGTGGCGGACAAGCTGTTGGGAGGTGGTGACGGTACCGCGGGGATTGCCGCTTCCAGTTCGGCAGGGGCGGCGGTGGCGACACCGGTGCTGATTGCGGAAATGGTCCCGGCGTTTAAACCGGTGGCCCCGGCGGCCACGACACTGGTGGCGACATCGGTGATTGTGACGTCGGTTCTGGTTCCGATCATCACCGCGATGTGGTCAAAACATGTCAAAGGTGGCGATGGCACCGTCGTGCAAGAAGAGGGCGCGCCGGAGCAAGAACAATCGCAACAGGCAGCACATCACTAAGCAGCACATCACTAAATAGTGCTCACGCCCTCTGGCAATGGGGGCGTGAGCGGTGTGACATGGGCCCGGAAAAAATCTGAAGGGATCAGTTGTTATGCGCCTCCTGTCGCCAGGCGGCGGTGGTTTCGTGTGTGGTGGGACTGTGACTGTTTAATGCACGGCGGATAGCGAAGAACGCAGCGACCAGCATGGTGACCGCCACCAGCATAAAGAAGCCGCACAGGATGGCGTTAATCTGGTTGCTAAACACGATGGTTGCCATGTCCTGCATGTTCTTGGCCGGCGCTATCAGGGTGCCGGATTCGATACCTGTCGAGAAGCGTTTAGCCTGCGCCAGAAAACCGATACTGGGTTTTTCGTGGAAAATCTTCTGCCAGCCTGCGGTCATCGAGGTGATAAACAGCCAGGCGGTAGGCAGTATCGTCACCCAGGCGTAACGCTGTTTTTTCATCTTGAACAGCACGACCGTACCGAGGATCAGCGCCATTGAGGCCAGCATCTGGTTACCAATGCCAAACAGCGGCCACAAGGTGTTGATACCGCCCAGCGGGTCGATCACCCCCTGATAGACGAAGAAACCCCAGCCCGCTACCGCCACGGTAGTACCGGCCATGTTGCCCAGCCAGGAGTGACTTTTCCCCATCCCCGGCACCACCAAACCCGCCAGATCCTGCACCATGAAGCGGCAGGCACGGGTACCGGCGTCAACGGCGGTAAGAATAAACAGCGCTTCGAACAGAATGGCGAAGTGATACCAGAAGGCCATCATGGCCCGGCTATTGAAGATGTCGGTAATAATATGCGCCATGCCAACGGCAAAGGTCGGCGCACCACCAGCACGCGAGAGAATCGAGGCTTCACCGACGTCTTTGGCGATGCTGCTAAGATCAGCCGGTGTGATGACAAAGCCCCAGCCACTGACCACTTGCGCGGCGTTTTCTACCGTGGTGCCAATCAGCGCGGCGGGCGCATTCATGGCGAAATACACGCCGGGGTCGATCACCGAGGCGCAAATCAGCGCCATGATGGCGACGAA
This sequence comes from Dickeya ananatis, assembly GCF_019464615.1. Taxonomy (NCBI): domain Bacteria; kingdom Pseudomonadati; phylum Pseudomonadota; class Gammaproteobacteria; order Enterobacterales; family Pectobacteriaceae; genus Dickeya; species Dickeya ananatis. Next base: position 1,443,194 of record NZ_CP040816.1, read on the forward strand.
AGACTCCATCAGCATTGCGCCATAACCGATGAAACGGATGTGACTTTCGCGCTCAACCAGTTTGGGCGAGGTACCGCTGGAGACCAGTGCGTGGAAGCCGGAGATAGCACCGCAGGCGATGGTAATAAACAGGAACGGGAACAGGCTGCCTGAGAACACCGGCCCACTGCCGTCAATAAAGCGTGAAACCGCAGGCATTTTCAGTTCAGGCATAGCAAACAGAATGCCGATCGCCAGCCCGACGATCACGCCGATTTTCAGGAAGGTGGAGAGGTAATCGCGCGGTGCCAGCAACAGCCAGACCGGCAGTACCGAGGCAATGAATCCGTAAATCACCAGTACCCAGGTCAGGGTGGTGCCTTTCAGGGTAAAAAACGGTCCCCAGTAAGGATGGGCGGCAATGTCGCCACCGTAGACAATCGCCATCATCATCAGCACAAAGCCTATCAGCGACACCTCGGCAATCTTGCCCGGTCGCAGAAAGCGCATGTAGACCCCCATAAACAGCGCAATCGGGATGGTGGCCGCAATGGTGAATACCCCCCACGGGCTGTTGGTCAACGCTTTAACCACCACCAGCGCCAGTGCCGACAGGATGATGATCATTACGCCCAGTGCGCCCAGCATGGTGACGACCCCGGCGAACGACCCTAATTCCTGACGCGCCATCTCGCCTAATGAGCGACCATCACGACGCGTGGAGATGAACAGCACCAGAAAGTCCTGCACGGCACCTGCCAGCATCACGCCGATCAGGATCCACAGCGTACCCGGCAGAAAACCCATTTGCGCCGCCAGAATCGGCCCCACCAATGGACCAGCACCGGCGATAGCGGCAAAATGGTGGCCGAATAACACCCACTTGTTGGTAGGAACGTAATCCAGACCATCGTTGTGACGCTCCGCTGGGGTTAAACGGCGGTCATCCAGTTCGAACACCCGACGCGCAATAAACAAGCTATAAAAACGGTAGGCAATGCTGTAGCACGCGACGGCGGCGATGACCAGCCAGACGGCGCTCACATGCTCTCCCTGACTCAGCGCCAGCATGGCAAACGCCACGGCGCCGGCTATAGCAACAGCTATCCAGATAGACACGCTCTTGATCGTTTTCATCTCACTGACTCCTGACTGGTTATGATTCCCGGTCGTCGATAATCCTGGCACCCTGTCAACGAACCTCTTGGCGTAACGAATACGGCAAGACACCAGCAATACTCGAATCGTATCCACAGCGGGATAACAGGAAATATTGTGATATCAATAAATAACCATAGTGCAGCGATTAATCAGCGTGGTCATAACAAGATAAAAATGTGAGCAAAGATATATTTTTGTTACGAATAAAGCAGTTGTCTGTATTTTCAATCAGAGAGAAACGGGTGATGGGGGAATGGCCCGGCGCGGCAAGCCCGGCGGGAGCCGGGCAAGGCACGGTAAAGTCAGCTCAGGGGAGCTTGTTACCGGCCGCACGATAAATTTCATACCATTCTTCGCGGCTGATGTGCAGTTCAGAGGCGGTGGCGATGTCTTGCAGGCGTTGTGGGTCCATACTGCCGACAATCACTTGCATACTGGCTGGGTGACGCAGGATCCAGGCCGCCGCGAGCGCGGTGGTGGATACGCCGTGCTCGCTGGCGATATGCGTCAGCGTGGCATTGAGCTGCGGGAATTTATCGTTATCCACGAATACACCGTCAAAGAAGCCGTACTGGAAGGGCGACCAGGCCTGAATGGTCATCTTCTGCAAACGACTGTATTCCAACACCATGCCGTCGTGGTGCAGTGACGGCGCATGGGTCATATTGACGTTGAAACCCGCGTCAATCATTGGCGTGTGCATAATGCTAAGCTGTAACTGGTTAGTCAGCAGCGGCTGGCGCACCGCGCTTTTCAGTAATTCGACCTGCAACGGGTGCTGATTGCTGACGCCAAAATAGCGCACCTTACCGCTGGTTTCTAATGCGTCAAAGGCGGCGGCGACTTCATCTGGCTCGCACAGCGTATCCGGGCGGTGCAGCAGCAAGGTGTCGAGGTAATCTGTGTTCAGGCGTTTCAGGCTATCTTCGACCGACGCAATAATGTGCGCTTTGGAGAAATCGAAAAAGCCGGGGCGGATACCGCATTTGCTTTGCAGCAGCACCTGATCTCGGGTGATGCCCGCCTGACGCGCCGCGGCGGCAAACATCTCTTCGGAACGGCCACCGCCGTAAATATCGGCGTGGTCAAAGAAATCGATACCGGCATCAAGCGCCGTTTGCAACACCGTGGCGGCTTCCTGCTGTGTCTTGCCCGCCAGCCGCATACAACCCAGCGCAATATTCGGGACTGACAGGGTACTTGTTCCCAGTGTGATTCTTTTCATGTTCACCTCTCCGTTATGTTGCTCTCGGTTACAGGGGCTGTGGTGTGCTCCCGACGATAAAAAAACGCCACCCGGTGGGGTGGCGTGATACGGATGCGGATTAGGCGGCGGGTTTGGCGATAATGCTGCGCGTTTCAAGCCGCACTTCGGTTAATACCACCGTCAGGGTATCGCTTTGGCGATAGACGGGTTCGCCTTTTACCGTCACGATGCCGGTTTCCTGACTACAGACCAGCTCGTCGCGTACCGCGTGGATAAACGAGGCTGGAATGAAGGCGGAAGCCCCGTTTTCTAGCAGACGTACACGCAAGCCGCCACGATTGACATCCATAATCTCGGCGGTAAAGCGGGTGTCGGTACCGGCTTTGTCTTTCAGGAAACGGGCGTACAGCCAGTCACTGACGTCACGCTCTGCCATACGGTTAAGACGACGACGCTCAGCCAATTGCTGCGTGACGTCATCCTGCGGTTTGTCTGCTGCGGTATGGGTGATGACGGCCTTGAGCAGACGATGGTTAACCATATCGCCGTATTTACGAATCGGTGACGTCCAGGTGGCGTAAGCCTCCAGACCCAGGCCAAAGTGTGGACCGGGAGCGGTGCTGATTTCTGCAAATGTCTGGAAACGACGGATACGGCTATCGAGGAACTGGGTCGGTTGGGCGTCCAGTTCACGGCGCAGGATACAGAAGCCTTCCAGCGTCAGCAGTTGCTGAGCCTCAGCATGAATCCCGTTGCTCTCCAGCACGGCAACCGCCTGATCAATACTGACCGGATCGAAACCGGTGTGGACGTTGTAAATGCCGAAACCGACGGTGTCGCGCAGTACCTGTGCCGCGCAGACGTTGGCGGCGATCATCGCTTCTTCCACGATGCGGTTAGCGATGCGGCGTGGTTCGGTAACGATATCCAGCACTTCACCTTTCTCGCCTAACAGGAAGCGATAATCCGGGCGATCGCGGAACACCAGCGCATGGGTGGAGCGCCAGGCACTGCGCGCCTGACACACGCGATGCAACAGACGGATTTGGCTGGCGATGTTATCGCTCTGCGGCTGCCAGTCGCCACGCTGCTCCAGCCAGTCCGACACCTCGTCGTACACCAGTTTGGCACGCGATTCGATCCAGGCGGCAAAGAAGCGAATCTGGCTCAGTGCGCCATCAGCGGCGACGGTCATGCGGCAGGCCAACACCGGACGGCGTTCGTTTGGGCGCAGTGAACAGATGTCGTCTGACAAGTGGCGCGGCAGCATCGGAATGTTAAAGCCGGGCAGATAGTTGGTAAACGCGCGTTGACGGGCAATGCTGTCCAGCTCGCTATCGGCACGCACGTAAGCGGTCGGGTCGGCGATGGCCACCGTCATATCCAGCGTCCCGTCGCCGTTGTCCTGCACGTACAAGGCGTCATCCATGTCTTCGGTGCTGGCGCTGTCGATAGTGACAAAATCCAGCCCGGTCAGGTCTTCACGCTCAAGCGAGCCATCGTCGAGTTCGGCCGCGTCGGCGTTCGGCGCTTCGCGCTCCAGATTATGACGCGACAACGTCACCCACCAGGGGGCTAGCGGGTCATCGCCGGTAGTAATGTACTGGGTCAGGTCAGCAAAGAAACCACGATCGCCTTTCAACGGATGACGGCGCATTTCCGCGACCGCCCAATCGCCTTCTTTAAAGTCCTGCTCGACGCCACGCGCCGGGCGGCACGGAATGGCGTCTTTCAGCAACGGATGATCCGGCACGATAGACAAGCGGTCATCTTTTTTCTGTACCCGGCCGACAAAGCGGGTCAGAAACGGTTCCACCAGCGATTCCGGCTCCGCGATTTCGCGCTCTTTTTCGGTATGCAGCGTGACGATGATACGGTCGCCGTGCATCACTTTCTTCATGTGCGGCGGCGGGATGAAATAGCTCTTCTGCGCGTCGGCTTCAAGAAAACCAAATCCTTTGTCGGTGGCTTTGACGATACCTTCCGCTCGTGGCGTCTGAGAGTGGAGTTGCTGTTTAAGCTGCGCAAGCAGCGGGTTATCTTGAAACATAGCGTCCAGAATTGCGGTTAATAGTGGCTTTAGCGGCAGACAGTTTTACGCGAATCGGCCGCTGGCGGCAAGCGTTGCTGCAATGAACAGCCTGTACAATGCCGACGTGTTCGAACTACGTCTCGGGGTAGGTGGGTGGGTTATTCGCTGTTGTTGGAAGGACGATATCTTCCGATAACAAATACCGACGCCAGCCCGATTAAATCAAGCGTGATTAACGTACCGGCAAACACCATTTCGCCCTTCCAGGCAAAAAAAGTCGCGATTGCCAGAATAGTCATGGTAATGGCAAATGCCATCCACTGCCCGCGTCTGTCTCTGCTTATCTCGCCGTCGAGGCCTTTTTCAGTGATACGATGACGATGGGCCTGCTCTCGCTCGCTTTTCGCCATGATCCTTTCAGCGCCGTTGGGCACGATATCATCGTACTCTTTCAGCATTTCTGGAGGGGGAAGCGGTCCGCGAAAAAATGTGGATGAAACGATGGCTTGAATCTGTGGCCTGGCAAGCAAGCGCTCAAGGAATACCGGGTTTTCAATCAGCGTAGACTCGACTCTTTCGGCAAGCGCCTGTGCCTCTTCATTTTCCCTGTTCTGTGTGTCAGCGTTTTGCAATCCCTGACGCAATTCCTTTTCTTCTTCCGTATGCATTCATCGCTACTCTTAGGTCGTCACCTATGGCTTGAAAATCACTGGCCATTCTCTGCGCATCACTTTGCTTGTTGATGTCTGCCAGATAGTCTGTCGCTGGCATCAGATCTAAAATGCTGCCGGCGGCACGAAGATACCTACGGGTTGCCTTCAACATGTTTTATCTCCTTGGAACCAACACTGATGACATTCTTCTTAGTTAATCTTACTTGAGTATGGCACGGTTGCAAATAACGACTAAACAATCTGTTGTCGGAGTTTACGGGCATCAGTATGACACCCGTTGTGGGTAGCATGATGGATTAAACCGGGCGTGAAAAGAACCCACCCGGCCAGGGGTATCAGGCGATGCGTTGCAGCGTGGTGTCGGCACTGGGGGTAATGCGTACCGGCACGGATTTGGACGTCGGGGTGAAGGTGCCGTCGCCGTAGCTGGATAACGGCACCAGCGGATTGGTTTCCGGATAGTACGCCGCCAGATTACCGCGAGGAATGTTATAGCTGACCAACCGAAACCCACGGACTTTACGCTCGATGTGGTCATGCCACAGGGTTTCGATATCCACCCTGTCGCCGTCTTGTAGACCGAGCGCGGCGATGTCCTCCGGGTGCATAAACAGCACGTCGCGCTGGCCGTACACGCCGCGATAACGGTCATCCAACCCGTAAATCGTGGTGTTGTACTGGTCGTGGGAACGCAGTGTTTGCAGGGTAAACGGTGCCGGGGTATCACCGTATACCGGCACCACGCTGTCGGGTAAGGCGGCGGCGCTGAAACCGGCTTTACCGGTGGCGGTGTTGAAACGGTAGTCGGCGGCGGCGTTACCCAGCCAGAATCCCCCCGGTTCGGCGCAGCGCTGATTGAAGTCAGCAAAACCCGGCAGGGTGGCGGCGATGTGATCGCGGATCAGGTTATAGTCGGCCGCCAGCGCCAGCCAGTCGAGGTGCGCGTTGCCGAGGACGGCGTGGGCAATGCCCGCCACGATGGCCGTTTCCGAGCGTTGTTGGTCCGACAACGGCGGGCTTATCCCCTCAGAGGCATGCACCATGCTAAACGAGTCCTCGACGGTGACGAATTGTGGGCCACTGGCCTGCATATCCCGTTCGGTGCGCCCCAGCGTCGGCAGAATCAACGTATCACGCTGTGCGGTAATCAGGTGGCTGCGGTTGAGTTTGGTGCTGATATACACCGCCAGTTCGCAGCGGCTAAGCGCCTGTGCGGTGCGCTCAGTATCCGGTGCGGCGGCGGCCAGATTGCCACCCAGCGCGATTAAGACCCGTACCTCATCACGCAGCATCGCCTCCAGCGCTTGTACGGTATTGTGGCCGTGGCCGCGCGGCGGGGTAAAACCGAAGTGACGTGCCAGACTGTCGAGCATCGCGTCAGAGGGTTTTTCATCAATCCCCATGGTGCGGTTACCCTGCACATTGCTATGGCCCCGCACCGGGCACAAACCTGCCCCCGGCTTGCCGAGCTGACCAAACAGCAGTTGCAGGTTGACGATTTCCCGTACCGTGGCGACCGAGTGACGGTGTTGAGTCACCCCCATCGCCCAGGTGCAGATCACCCGCTCAGAGCGCCGGTAAATATCGGCGACATAGCGGATTTGCGCCTCACTCAGCCCCGATTGCTGGGTGATTTTGTCCCATGAGGTGGCATCCACCTGTTGCAGATAGGCGTTGACGCCGTCGGTATGCTTATTAATGAAGTCCTGATCGAACAGCCCGCTGTCTCCCGCGTCCAGCCGTTGACGATGGGCTTCCAGCAGCGCTTTTACCATGCCGCGTACTGCCGCCATGTCACCGCCCAGATGCGGTTGCAGGTAGGTTTCACTGATGGTGCCGGACAGCGGCGTCAGCAACTCCAGCGGGTTTTGCGGGTTGGCGAAGCGTTCCAGACCCCGTTCGCGCAAGGTATTAAACGCCACGATATGCGCACCGCGATCGGCGGCATGTCGCAAACTGTGCAGCATACGGGGGTGATTGGTACCGGGATTCTGACCGAAGACGAAAATGGCGTCGGCGTGTTCGAAATCCGCTAATCGTACCGTGCCTTTACCCACGCCAATGCTCTGTTTCAGCCCGGTACCGCTGGCTTCATGGCACATGTTGGAGCAGTCGGGGAAATTATTGGTGCCCGCCATACGGCCGAACAGTTGATACAGGTACGAGGCTTCGTTACTGGCCCGACCGGAAGTATAAAGCTCCATCTGGTCGGGGTGTTCCAGCGTGCGGATATGGCTGGCGATAAGCGCGAAGGCATCGTCCCAGCTTATCGGTACGTAATGGTCGCGCTCCGGGTCGTAACGCAGCGGGTGAGTCAGCCTGCCTTGATATTCAAGGAAATAATCGCTCTGGCGGCGCAGTGTACTGACGCTGTGCTCAGCGAAGAAATCCGGCCCGGCGGCTTTGCGGGTGGCTTCCCAACTGACCGCCTTGGCACCGTTTTCACAAAAGCTGAAGGTACTGCTGTTGTCATCTCCCCAGGCACAGCCGGGGCAGTCGAACCCTTTGCTTTTATTGACTCGCATCAAATTACGGATATTTTTCAGCGCTTGCTTGCTGTCCAGAACAAAGCGGGTGGTGGCTTCCAGTGAGCCCCAACCGCCAGCAGCGGCGCGGTATGGCTTAATGGCAGATTTAAATTTCATGATTCGCTACGCAGGTGATGATGTTTTTAGTATGTAAAAAAATCTTTAAAACTTTGCTTGCTAATCAAGAGTGTAGGCGGCGTGTCACAGGGCGTCTAATCAAAGGGGATAATAGCGGGATAGAGGATGCTTATCGTGGTGGTCATCTCTGCTGCGCCAGAGGGGGATGGTATACTGCCCCAGCCTGACATGCTGGAGAACCTGATGGACATTAAGCAACTTATCTACTTGTGCAATCTGGAAAAAGAGCGCCATTTCGGCCGTGCGGCCGAGGCCAGTTTTGTCAGCCAGCCGACATTATCGATGCGACTGAAGAACCTGGAGCGGGAACTGGGGCTGTCGCTTATCAATCGGGGTAACAATTTCGAGGGGTTTACCGCCGAAGGCGAGCGGGTATTGGCCTGGGCGCGGGAAATGGTGTCGGTGTATCAGGGGTTGAAGTTGGAGGTAGCATCACTGGCACGCGGTACCAGCGGGTTGTTGCGTATCGGTGCGGTACCACAATGCAGCATGGCGGTACCGGCCTTGCTGGCCGAGGTCAGCCGTACCTACCCGGAGATGGATTATCAGGTCGCACTGTTTAGCGCCGATCAGTTACTGGAAGCACTCACTGCCCACACGGTGGATGTCGGGATCGGTTTTTTCGAACTGACGACGCTGCGCGAGTTACATTTTCAGGCCTCATCGCTGGCGGAGCAGGGGGCCTCGCTGCTGTATCATCCACGCTACTTTCCCACGCTACAGGGGGACGGCCCACTGACATTAGCGGAACTGGCGACTGTGCCGTTGTGTCTGGCGGAACCCAGCCGTTACTTTCGCCGCTATCTGGACAGTCAGTTCAGGGAAGCCGGGGTGACGCCGCGAGTGCGGGTGGAAAGCGCCTCGATACTGCAATTGATGCAAAGTGTGTTCGTCGGGCTGGGGTGCGGCATTGTACCCAATGGCAGTTTGCTGCCGGAGATGACCCCGGAACTGGCCTGGCGGCCGTTGGCACTGACACCGATGTCACGACACGGTGCGGTGGTGATTGCCGAAGCCGGGCGAGCCACCATGCTGGCACAACATTTCTTTGACGCCGCGCAGCACTGGCTGGGTGAGCGTTCAGTCGCCCGTTTGCTTTAGGTTATTCTCTGTACGATGCAGAATACCAGCCGTTGGCGCTGGTATTCTGTGGTTCTTGCTTGCCAGAAAAAGTAGTAGGCGCAGGTGTGGCTCTGGGTTGTGTTTTTAGGCGTCGAACCAGTTTTCTAGATAAGTCTCTAATTTTTCTTTCTCTGTACCAGTCAGGTTTTTTATTATAATGATCTTTTCAACTGCTAAATCAATAGCCTTGCCTTCTGGATTAAATTTTTTCCATACGACTTCTTTTTCAGAAATAATAACACTTCCATCATTGTCTTCAGGAATATCGTTTAAAACAGTGCAAAAAACAATACAGTATCCATTTAAAAAGTGTTCTTTATCTTCAGCATGGTTCCATTGGAAAACAAGGTCAATTTTTTCTGTCAGGTAGAAGCCTTTGCCTTGGGCATTGACATTTCCATGCTGTATCTTAATCCCTTTCTCAATAAAGTTTTTTTCATGCTCGATGATTGTAATATGAAAAAGTTGGGTTCCTTTCTTTAATAACATGTATACCTCTTTTTATCTTGTGAAGTGAATATGATAAATAATAGGTTCATTTTATTTTTTATTATCATGTTCCACTTGGAGGAATTTGCCGTTTTTTGGGGGATTTAAGGTAGAGAATAGGATATATAGTGATTTACGCTTTTCTGGCGAGGGTTGTCTTTAAATCAGAGACCTGAAAAGGATATGATTTTTGTGATATTAATCTAGTAGATATTTGATAATTTGATGAATAACAGTAAACGAATCATATGACTCGTTTACTGTTATAGATGATTATTCGCCCAGTTCCAGCTCGTTCATCGCGGCGATGTTGAAGCCGCCGTCAACGTGCAGGATTTCACCGGAGATACCGGCTGCCAGGTCAGAACACATGAACGCGGCAGCGTTGCCCACGTCTTCAATGGTGACCACGCGGCGGATCGGCGTGACGGCTTCGCAGTGAGACAGCATCTTCTTGAAGTTCTTGATGCCGGAAGCGGCCAGCGTACGGATCGGACCTGCGGAAATGGCGTTGACGCGGACACCCTGCGCGCCCATAGCGTTAGCCATATAGCGTACGTTAGCTTCCAGAGAGGCTTTAGCCAGACCCATGACGTTATAGTTCGGGATGGCGCGCTCAGCACCCAGGTAGGACAGGGTGATCAGGCCAGCGTTCGGGTTCAGCATGCTGCGGCAGGCTTTCGCCATTGCTACAAAGCTGTAGGCGCTGATGTCGTGAGCGATGGAGAAACCTTCGCGGGTAACGGCGTTGACGTAGTCGCCATCCAACTGGTCGCCCGGCGCGTAAGCGATGGAGTGCACGAAGCCATCAAAGTTCGGCCACACTTTCGCCAGTTCAGTGAACAGTGCCTCAATGCTGGCATCTTCTGCCACATCACAGGGTAACACGATGCTCGAATCAAACTCTTTGGCAAACTCATCCACACGCGGCTTCAGCTTGTCATTCTGGTAGGTGAACGCCAGTTCTGCACCTTCACGATGCATTGCCTGTGCGATACCGTATGCGATGGAGCGGTTGCTGGCAACGCCCGTTACCAGAATGCGCTTACCGTTAAGAAAACCCATGGCAGTATCCTTGTGATCATTGTTACTGCGATCATCGTTAATAAAAATAATTATTTACCATGATCGATGTGAATAAACTGGGCGATTCTAGCATGTATGGTGCCCCAAGGGGTACTCCAACCACTAGAGGCCGGAGGGGCTTTCACCCCATCCATACGGCTCACCCGGCGATGTTGTCTAGTTCAGCACAGGTTTTTACGGGCGGTTACTATCCTGTCGCCAGGCGTCGGCGCTCAGCGCCTCACCAAAGTGACTGGCGATCAAGCGCTTGGTCAGGTCGTGTAACGGCGATGCCAGCACATCGGCGGTGCTGCCGCGTTCGACCACTTCGCCCGCCTGCATCACCAGAATCTGGTCGCTGATGTGCTTCATCATGCCCAGATGCTGGGTGACGTAGATATAGGAGATGCCGTGTTTTTCCTGTAGCTCCAGCATCAGGTTGATTATCTGGGAGCGTACCGACATATCCAGTGACGCCAGCACCTCGTCTGCCACGATCACCTTGGGTTGCAGAATCAACGCCCGCGCCAGCCCGATACGCTGTTTCTGACCCGGTGCCAGTGCGTGCGGGTAGTAGGTGGCGTGGTCGGCACGCAGGCCAACCTGACGCAGCGCCAGATTAATGGCTTTTTCCCGCTCTTGCGGCGTCAGGTCGGTATTGAGCCGCAGCGGCAACTCCAGTAGCTGACCAATCCGCTGGCGTGGGTTGAGCGAGTTGGCTGAATCCTGAAAGATCATGCGGATACGCTGGCTGCGGTAGTGATAGTCACCGTATTGCAGCGGATGATCGTCAATGACCAGCTCGCCGGAGGTGGGGGGGATCACGCCGCTCAGCATCTTGGCCAGCGTGGACTTGCCCGACCCGTTCTCGCCGATGATCGCCAGCGTTTGCCGCTCACGCAGCGTAAAACTCACCGATTTCACCGCCTCAACGTGCTGACGCCGGAACCAACCGGTACGGTAGCGGAAGGTTTTGGTGAGATTACGGGCTTCCAGCAGGGTTTCCACCATCAGGATTCCTCCATATTGAGCGGGAAGTGGCAGGCGTACCAATGGGTTTTCACCGGAACGAGCGGCGGTGCTGTCATACAGCGTTTTTGCGAATAGGGACAACGCGGCCCCAGCCGACAGCCGACGGGCAGATGCGCCAGCGCCGGAATCGCCCCCGGCAGCGCATTCAGGCGGCTCTTGTGTGGTAATGAACAGCCGAAATCCGGCATGGCGCGGATCAATGCCTGGGTGTAAGGGTGGTGCGGCGCGCTGATCAATTCATCGCTGACCGCGCTTTCCACTGTCTGGCCGCAGTACAACACGTTGATACGATCCGCCCATTTGCTCATGGTCTGCAAATCGTGGCTGATTAACAAAATGGTGGTGTTGTTGTTCTGGTTAAGACGGGAAAGCAGGCGGAAAATTTGCGCCTGTGTCGTGGCTTCCATCGCGTTGGTTGGCTCATCGGCAATCAGCAGTCTGGGCTGGTTGGCAAGCGCGATGGCGATCATCACCTTCTGGCATTCCCCTTCGGTCAGTTCATAGGGGTAGCTGCGCATAATGTCTTTATGGTCTTTGATGCCGACGCGGTGCAGCAATTCGATGGCCCGGCGTTTGCGCCAGTTGACGCGCTGCCACCAGCGGCCTTTGTACGTCCAGCCAGGAATAGATTGAATCAACTGGCGACCGACACGCGCGGAGGGATCCAGACAGGATTGTGGTTCCTGAAAGATCATCGACATGTTGTGCCGTACCAGTTTACGGCGCTGACGGGGCGTGAGCTGAAGCAAATCCACGTCATCGAAACGGAAACGATCGGCGGTAATACGCCAGTTTTCCTTGTTGATGCCGCAGATGGCTTTGGCGATAAGGCTCTTGCCAGAGCCGGATTCCCCCACCAGCCCGCGAATTTCACCCTCGTTAAGGCTGATGCTGACGCGATCCACCGCTTTCACCGGGCCATCCGGGGTGAGGAATTCAATGGTCAGATTACGAATTTCCAGTAATGCCATGATGCAGTTCCGTCACTATTCGGTTTGAGCGAGCAGGGCGCGGCGAATGCCGTCCCCCAGCAGATTAACGATCAGTACGCTGACAGTAATGGCTGCACCGGGCAGCATCACCGTCCACGGCGCGGTGTACACCAGCTCCAGCGAATTACCCAACAGTACACCCCATTCGGTGGAGGGGAGTTGCGCGCCGAGATTGAGAAAGCCGAGTGCGGCGATATCCAGGATGGCGATGGAGAGCGCACGGGTAATTTCACTGACCAGTATCGGCAGGATGTTGGGCACCACGGCATACCAGAGCAGGTAGAGTGTGGAGGCACCATCCAGCCGGGCAGCGGTCACGTACTCTTTTTCCAGTTCGTCGTGCACAGCGGAATAAATCGTGCGCACCATACGCGGCAGCAGCGCCATCCACACCGCCAGCATGGCGTGGCTCAGTTGCGGGCCGATAAACGCAATCACCACCATCGCCAGCAGCAACGAGGGAATCGACAGCAGCGGGTCGAGAATATGGTTGAGTACCGCAGAACGCAGGCCGTGGGTGACCCCCGCCAGCATGCCGAGCACAATACCGACCAGCGTGGCGGCCAGCGTAACCAGCAGCGCCGAGCCGAAGGTCGGCGCGGTGCCGCTCAGCAAGCGGCTCAGCAGGTCGCGGCCCAGGTCATCGGTGCCGAGAAAAAACGACACTTCGCCATAACGTGACCAGGACGGCGGCAGCAATTGGTAACCGAGAAATTGTTGATCCAACGCGTAGGGCGCCAGCGTGTTGCCAAACAGGCATAACCCCAGCAGCAACAGGAATCCGTAAAAACCCACCATCGCCATCCGGTCCTGCCGGAAGACTGTCCAGGTGTCGACCCAGCGGCTGGGGAGCGCTTTTTCACCGTAGATGTTATCGGAGTGCATACCATTCCTTATGTTTCAGCGGGTTTGTCATGGCGCCCCAGATATCGGACAGCACGTTGATGGTGATCACCAGCGCGCCGACCACCATCACCCCGGCGGAAATCGCCGCAAAATCCTGCTGGCGGATGGCGTTGACCAGCCAGCGGCCAAGGCCCGGCCAGTTAAACACCACCTCGGTAATCATCTCCAGTGTCAGCATGGTGGAGAATTGCAGCCCCAGTTGCGGAATGATCGGCGGCAGGGCGTTATGCAACAGGTGACGGCGGATGACCGTCGCGCGGGGTAACCCACGGATAATCGCCGCTTTAATGTAATTCTGGGTGCCAATGTCAGTGGTGCTGATACGCATCAGGCGAATCACTTCGGTGGTCGGGCCGACAGACAACACCAGCACCGGCAGAATCATGTGCTGTATGGCGCTGGCGATCATCTCGTCCCGGTAGGGAGAATGGGAAAGCCAGGCATCGATCAGCGCAAAACCGGTCACCGGCGGTACCGGGTAAAGCAGGTCGAAACGACCAGAAACTGGCAACCAGCCCAGATGCAGCGAAAAGAATAAGGTCATTAACAGTGCCAGCCAGAATACCGGCAATGAAAAGCCCAGCAGTGCCAGCGCGCTAATCATCCGATCGGCGGCTTTGTGTTGCAACACGCCGGTGGTGATACCGAGTGGAATACCCACCAACAGCGACAGCCAAAACGCCAGCAGGCACAGTTCGATGGTCGCGGGCAAAATATCGCGCAACTGCTCGCTAATCGGCTGTCCGTTAATACTGGAAACGCCAAAATCCCCCTGCAACAGGCTGACGAAATAAAAGCGATAGGCGTCGAACAGCGCCGCCCCGCTAAGTGGTGCGTGTGGGGTGTAATACAGCAGACTAAAGCCAATCAGCGACAGCAGAAACAGCGTGACCAGCAGCAACAACAAGCGACGAAGGGTAAAGATAATCACGGTTGTTCCCCCTGGATCGGCGCGTTGGAAGACGGATCAACGGCGTGCTCATCCGGTTTGTCTTTATGGCCATCGCTGCCGTCCTCACGGTAAACACCGGCGAAGGAGGCGTTACCAAACGGACTGAGCACCAGTCCTTTGATATCGTAGCGGTAGGCTTGCATCCGCAGCGATGAGGCCAGTGGTAGCACCGGCAACTGCTCGGTCAGAATGTGATGGGCGACCCGGTAGTACTCCATACGTCGGGAGAGTTGCTGGGAAGAGAGCGCGTCCTGCAAGACCTGATCGAAATCGGGATCACACCAGTGAGCATAGTTGGTTTGGGAGCGGATAGCGGCACAGCTCAATAACGGGCGGAACACACTGTCTGGGTCGTTACTGTCGGTAGCCCAACCGGCCAGCGTCAGGTCGTGGTTCATCTCCATCAGGCGTGCTTCCTGAAAACGGCCCTCTACCGGCATGATGGTTACCCGAATGCCGATTTGCGCCAGGTCAGCCTGAATCAGTTCGGCGGTTTTCACCGGGCTGGGGTTATAGGACTGCGACGCGCTCGGCACCCACAATTGCAATTGCAGGCCGTGAATGCCCAACTCTTTGAGTAACTGGCGCGCTTTATCCGGATTGTACTCGGAAATCTGCGCTTCATTGTCGTAAGCCCAGGAGGCGCGCGGCAGAATCGAGGCGGCGGTTTCGGCAGTGCCGTAGTAAATCGACTGCATCAGACGATCGTTATTGATAGCCAGCGCGATGGCGTGACGCACGCGAGCATCATCCAGCGGCGGTTTTCGCACGTTAAACGCCAGATAGGCGACGTTCATCCCCGGTCGCAGCGATAGCCGCAAACGAGGATCATTACGCAGAATGCTTAACTGGCTGGCGGCCGGGTAGGCCAGCACGTCGCACTCGCCTGTCAACAGCTTTGACAGGCGACCGGTCCCACCGGCACCCAGGTCGATAACCACCTGCTCCATACGTGGTTCGCCGCGCCAGTAGTTATCGTTGCGTTTGAGCCGCACGTACTGCCCGTAGCGATACTGTTCCAGCCGGTAAGGACCAGTCCCCACCGGTTGGCGGTCAAGCAATTCCCGGTGGTCCTGACGGGTCAGTTGCTGGGCGTATTCCGCCGACAGGATAGGTGCATAGTGGGTGGCGAGATGCCACAGGAACGAGGCGTCAGGGCTTTGCAGACGGAACTCGATGGTGTAATCGCCCAGCTTGCGGATGCTTTGTATGTTATCCGCCAGTTGCAGACTGTCGAAGTAAGGATACTCGCCGCCGTTGACATCATGGAACGGGTGCTTTTTGTCCAGCATGCGCTGGAAACTGAACAACACATCGTCAGCGTTCATCATCCGGCTGGGGGTAAACCAGGCGGTCTTCTGGAACGGCACATCACGACGCAGGGTGAAACGGTAGGTCGCGCCGTTGTCGGTGACTTCCCAGTGCTGCGCCAGTTCCGGCATCAACCGATAGGTATAAGGGTCAACGCCCAGCAGACGGTCATAGAGTTGCGCGGCCAGCGTATCCACCATCAGCCCGCTACGCGCCATTTGGGGATTGAAAGTGTTGAGAACGTCGTTGACGCAATAGACAAAACCGCTCTGGCGGATAGGGGGCACCGGCGCGTCGGGGACGGTCGGCGTCTGTGCCAGAGAGGACTGTGTCAGCCAGGCCAGCGCCAGTATGAGAATGTGTTTTCCGGACATACGGTTTTTTTCAGACAATCGGCAATACACAGAGTGTACCGCACTCTGTGATTCCACCCAATTTCTTACGCTTATCTGCCGGTTTTTTCTACAAACTGCTGGGGTTGTCGGCAGCGGCTGGCAGGTATTTGTACACCACGGAAAGCACATATCCGTCACCCGTAATTGTTATGTTATAACATATCTATTTTGTGGTAGTATGCGCAGCCAGCGGTGACTCGCGCTAAGTCGGTCGCCGGGCAATCATTTTTGAGCAGGAGCACTTGCATGCAACCTTTACCCGTTACCGTACTCTCCGGCTTTTTAGGGGCCGGGAAAACCACGGTGCTGAACCATATTCTGAATAATCGTCAGGGACGTCGGGTCGCGGTGATCGTCAATGACATGAGTGAAGTGAATATCGACGCGGATTTGGTTAACCAGGAGGTGACGCTGGATCACCGTCAGGAAAAACTGGTGTCGATGAGTAACGGTTGTATCTGCTGTACCCTGCGGGAAGATTTGCTGGTGGCGGTACGTGAACTGGCTCGCACCGGGCGTTACGATTATCTGTTGATCGAGTCCAGCGGCATTTCCGAGCCGTTGCCAGTGGCAGAGACGTTTACGTTTGAAGACGAACAAGGGCAATGTCTGTCTGAGTTCGCCCGGTTGGATACGATGGTCACCGTGGTGGATGGTGCCAGCTTTCTGGCGCAGTATCAGGCGGCGGAAAGTCTGCAATCGGTGGGGCAGAGCCTGGGAGACGACGATGTTCGCAGTGTCGCCGACCTGCTGATTGAACAAATTGAGTTTTGTGATGTGCTGCTGGTCAGTAAAACCGATGAAATGACCGACAGCCAGCGTGATGAAGTGATCGCTATTCTCCACACACTCAATCCCTCCGCGCGAATTCTGCCGATTGCCCACGGGCAGGTGCCGATGGACGAAGTGTTAAATACCGGGCGTTTTAATATGCAAACGGCGGCCATGACGCCGGGCTGGCTACAGGAGCTACGCGGTAGCCATACACCGGAAACCGAAGAGTATGGCATCGGTAACTTTGTCTATCAGGCACGCAGGCCGTTTCACCCCCAGCGCTTCTATGACTTCCTGAGCCGCGAGGAGTGGGGACCGGGTCGTTTGCTGCGCTCCAAAGGGTTTTTCTGGCTGGCGAGCCGTCCGTTCGAGGCCGGGTCCTGGCATCAGGCTGGGGGGATTTTGCGCTACGGGCTGGCCGGTCTGTTCTGGAAAGCGGTCGCACCAGAGCGCTGGCCGCAGGACGAAGAAACCCTGGCGGCGATTCAGGAGAAATGGCAGGAGCCGTTCGGCGATATGCGACAGGAAATCGTGTTTATTGGCCAACATCTGGATCAGGCGTGGATTACCGCCCAACTGAATGTCTGCCTGCTCACGGATGAGGAACTGCTGGGCGGCGTGGAGAGCTGGCAGGATTTGGTCGACCCGTTTGACGAGTGGTAACGCGCACTGCCCCCGGTTTTATTGCCGGGGGCAGTGATTGCGGCGGTGGGGCTTTGCAGGCCGCGGTTAGTCACTGGCACCGATCTCGTGCTTTTTCAGCAGGCCGCGAAACTGATGGTAAGTGAGTGTCAGCAACCCGGCGGCTTTACGCTGGTTAAACTGCGCCTGAACGAGCGCCCGCTCTACCAGTTGTCGCTCCTGATGGTGCTGCCAGTCACGCAGATTCAACGGCAGCGTGGGTAAGCCCGTCGCCCCCGCATGTGGCGAGTCGAGCGCCGGTGCGGGGGGAGCCAGTGGCGTAAACGGGTTAAGGATAATGCTGTCCACCGCGTCCGGGTTGGCACCATGGCGGTACAGCGAGCGTTCCACTACGTTTTTTAGCTCGCGGATATTGCCCGGCCAGCTGTAGTCCAGCAGGGTACGTTCCGCCTGTGGGCTGAAGCCGGGAAACAGCGGCAAGCCCAATTCCCGGCACATCTGTACCGCGAAATGCTGTGCCAGCAGCATGATGTCTTGCTGGCGTTGGCGCAGTGGCGGCAGGTGAACTACATCGAACGCCAGCCTGTCAAGCAGGTCGGCGCGGAACCTGCCCTGTGCCGCCAGCGCGGGCAGGTCTTCGTTGGTGGCGCACACCAGTCGGACATCCACCTGTAGCGGTTGCCCGCCGCCCACACGTTCGAGTACGCCGTATTCAATCACCCGCAACAGCTTTTCCTGCACCAGCATCGGCGCGGTCGCCAGTTCATCCAGAAACAGGGTTCCGCCGTCGGCACGCTCAAAACGGCCCAGATGACGTTTTTGTGCGCCGGTAAATGCCCCGGCTTCATGGCCGAACAGTTCGGAATCCAGCAGGTTGTCGTTCAGGGCGGCGCAGTTAAGTGAAATAAACGGCCCCTGCCAACGGGGAGAAAGGTAATGCAGACGGCTGGCAATCAGTTCTTTACCGGTGCCGCGTTCGCCAATCACCAGCACCGGTTTATTGAGCTGCGCCAGTTGGGACACCTGCTCCAGCACCTCCAGAAAACTGTTGGCCTCGCCCAGTAACGAATCCTGTCCATGCGTCATGATATCGCCTTGTTTTTTTCACCACTTGTTGGTCAATTTGACCATAGCAAAGCACGCGTCTATTGTATATCGAAATCAATAACACATTATTTATCATGCAATTATGACGATTTTAAAAACTGGCACAGTATTTGATTATGTCAGGATGTCATCAGGCAACGGCTGATGGAGATAACGAACCGGGCGTCGCAGACGCCGGAAATCATTGAGGAGTAGAGTATGGGTATTTTTTCCCGTTTTGCCGACATCGTGAACGCCAATATCAATGCCTTGCTGGATAAGGCTGAAGACCCGCAAAAACTGGTGCGGCTGATGATTCAGGAAATGGAAGATACACTGGTTGAAGTGCGTTCTACCTCCGCCCGGGCATTGGCGGAAAAGAAACAACTGGCTCGCCGTATTGAACAGGCGCGCAGCCAGCAGCAGGAGTGGCAGGAAAAAGCCGAGCTGGCGTTACGGCGCGAGCGTGAAGACCTGGCGCGAGCGGCGCTGGTAGAAAAACAGAAGCTGACGGAACTGGTCACGGTACTGGAGCAAGAGGGTGCGGCGGTTGAAGAAACGCTGGATCGCCTGAAACGCGAAATTGGCGAGCTGGAAAATAAACTGACCGAAACCCGCGCCCGTCAACAGGCGCTGACATTACGCCATCAGGCCGCCAGTTCATCCCGTGATATTCGTCGCCAGTTGGATAGCGGTAAACTGGATGAAGCGATGGCGCGCTTCGAGCAGTTTGAACGCCGTATCGATACCCTGGAGGCGGAAGCGGAAAGCGTGGGGCTGGGTAAACAAAAATCGTTGGATCAACAGTTTGCCGAGCTGAAAACCAGCGACGAGATCGATGCGCAACTGGCTGCGCTGAAAGCGAAAGTCAAACCGGCGGAATAATGATTACTGGTTGCCGTTTCGGCGGCAGCCAGGCTGCATCACCATAATAATTAAGGAGAAAAAATGGGTGCTCTGGTAATGACAATGATTCCCCTGACGGTGTTTCTGCTGTTTGTCGCACCGCTGTGGTTGTGGCTGCATTACAGTCAGCGCCGCCGTGCGCCTCAGTGGGATCAGGCTGAAATGCAGCGGCTGACCCGGTTAACGCAAGACGCACAGCGCATGCGCGAACGGATTGAGGCGCTGGAACAGATTCTGGATGCGGAACATCCCAACTGGAGACAATCCTGATGAACACCCGTGCCGAGCGAAAACTTTACCTGCTGCCGGAAGAGGGCATGATTAAAGGCGTGTGTGCCGGGCTGGCGCGCTATTTCGATGTGCCGGTAAAACTGGTGCGTTTTATTGCCGTGCTGTCGATTTTTTTCGGTCTGTTTCTGATTACGGTCATCGCTTATATCGTTCTCAGTTTCGTACTGGAACCCGCGCCGCCGGAGGCATACACGACGACACGT
This sequence comes from Dickeya ananatis, assembly GCF_019464615.1. NCBI lineage: Bacteria > Pseudomonadati > Pseudomonadota > Gammaproteobacteria > Enterobacterales > Pectobacteriaceae > Dickeya > Dickeya ananatis. Next base: position 1,463,079 of record NZ_CP040816.1, read on the forward strand.
GATGAGGCTTCACCGCAGACGTTGCTCGATCAAGCCGATGCGATATTGAGCGCCAGCGAACAACGCTTACGCCATATCGAACGCTATATCACGTCAGAAACCTACGGCGTGCGCAGTAAGTTTCGCCAACTGTAATCGCGCTGCCAGCCACCCGGCTGGCCTGATCTTCTGAGCAGGATTCGTGGCGCAGGCATCGAATTCTGCTCACCGTTTTTTGCACCGTCGCATTATTGTTTGTGGGTATGCGGTTTGCGTGTGTGCTGTTTTCCGTAATTGACAGGCAACGCGACGGTGGCCGGATATGGCAGGACGATCATGTGACAGGACAACCAACAGGAGTGTCATGGCTTATTCCCATCATGTTAACCGCTTACAGAACGAGTTCAGCGCGCTGGTCAATCGCAGCGCCGATCGTCACCTGCGGCTGGCCGTTACTGGCCTGAGCCGCAGCGGCAAAACGGCGTTTATTACCTCACTGGTTAATCAACTGTTGAACGCGCAGCATGGCGCGCGGTTGCCGCTGTTTTCGGTGGTGCGCGAAAACCGCTTGTTGGGGGCTCGTCGTATTCCGCAGCGGGATTTGGCTATTCCCCGGTTTGCGTATGACGAAGGCATGGCGTCGTTATACGGCGTGCCGCCTGCCTGGCCGACGCCGACGCGTGGGGTGAGTGAAATCCGACTGGCGCTGCGCTACCGCTCCCGCGACAGCCTGTTGCGTCACTTTCGTGATACCGCCACGCTGTATCTGGAAATCGTCGATTATCCCGGTGAATGGCTGTTGGATTTACCGCTGCTGGAGCAAAGCTACGCCGACTGGTCCCGGCAGATGTCCACCCTGTTGCAGGGGGACAGACTACGCTGGGCACAGCCCTTTCTGGCGTTGTGTGAAGGGCTTGACCCGCTGGCCCCCGCCGATGAAAACCAACTGGCGGCGATCGCCCAGGCGTACACCGACTACCTGTTGCGCTGTAAGCAGGAAGGCTTGCATTTCATTCAGCCGGGGCGTTTTGTGTTGCCGGGCGATCTGGCCGGTGCGCCGGTATTGCAGTTTTTCCCCTGGCCTCAGCCCGACGAACGACTGGATGCTGCGCTGGCGCAGGCAGGCGAACACACGGTGATCGGGATGTTGCGCCGCCGCTTTGAATACTACTGCCAGCATGTGGTGCGTGAGTTCTATCGCCAGCACTTTGTCCGCTTTGACCGGCAAATCGTACTGGTGGATTGCCTGCAATCGCTCAATCATGGCGTGCAGTCGTTTAACGACATGCGACTGGCGCTGACTCAACTGATGCAGAGTTTTCATTACGGTAAGCGCACGCTGTTGCGCCGGTTATTTTCGCCGTGTATCGACCGGCTGATGTTCGCCGCCAGCCAGTCTGACCATATTACCGCCGACCAGCACGCCAATCTGGTGTCGCTGTTGCAGCAACTGGTGCAGGAAGCCTGGCGCAATGTGGCGTTCGAGGGCATCGAGATCGACTGTGCTGGTATTGCGGCCGTGCAGGCGACGCAAAGCGGCGTGGTGTCGCATCAGGGACAATCGTTGCCTGCTTTGCGCGGCAACCGGCTGGCGGACGGTGAGCCTATTACCCTGTATCCGGGTGACGTCCCGGCACGGTTACCGGACCCGTCCTTCTGGCGTGAGCAGGGGTTCCATTTCGAACCGTTCCGTCCACAAGAGATGCAGATGGACCTGCCGCTGCCGCATATTCGTATGGATACGGTGATGGAATTTTTACTGGGAGATAAATTGCGATGAGTGAACCGCTAAAGCCTCGCATCACCTTTGACGATACGCCGATTGAACCAGCGGCGGCATCGTTGCGACCCTCGGTTGCCTTTGATGACGGTGACGCCCGCCATTTCGCGCCGACCGTCGCCGTTGACGATGCGCAGACCGATGACGGCGAAGGGGCGGAGCAGGTGGTCAGTGATGCGTTGCGCCCACGTCGTAGTCTGTGGCGACGCATGCTGGGGGTCGGTGTGGCGTTGTTCGGCCTGAGTGCGCTGGCGCAGGGTGGACGTGCGCTGTATCAGGCGTGGGTCGGCCAGGACTGGATTGCGCTTGGCGCTGTGGCCGCCGGTATTCTGATTGTTGGCGCGGGTGTCGGGTCGCTGGCGGTGGAGTGGCGTCGGCTGTACCGGCTGCGCCAGCGGGCGGAAACCCGAGACCGGGCACGGGCGTTGCTTAACAGTCACAGCACCGGGCAAGCCCGGGCGTTTTGCGAACATCTGGCCCGTCAGGCCGGACTTGAGGCCGGGCATCCAGCGCTGCAACGCTGGCAGGCGTCGCTGCAGGATACCCACAACGACCGCGAGGTGACGGAGTTATACGCGCGTCTGGTTCAACCGGTGCTGGATGCGCAGGCGCGTCGTGAGATTAGCCGTTCCGCCGCCGAGTCCGCCCTGATGATTGCCGTCAGCCCGTTGGCGCTGGTGGATATGGCGTTCATTGCCTGGCGCAATCTGCGATTGGTTAATCGTATCGCCCGGTTGTATGGCATCGAGCTGGGTTATTTCAGCCGGATTCGCCTGTTCCGACTGGTGCTGCTGAATGTGGCGTTTGCCGGTGCCAGTGAACTGGTGCGGGAAATCGGCATGGATTGGATGTCACAGGATCTGGCGGCTCGCCTGTCGGCACGTGCCGCGCAAGGGCTGGGGGCTGGGTTGCTGACCGCACGACTGGGGATCCGCGCCATGGAGTTATGTCGCCCATTGCCGTGGCTGGATGATAAACCCCGATTGGGCGATTTCCGGCGCGAACTGATTGGCCGGATGCGGGTAAAAACACCGTCGTCACCAGGGGAATAACCCCTGGTACAACCCACTGACTTCCCTCCACAGGTTGTGCATGATGTAACCAGATATATCGCCATTTGGGGTAATAATGGTGATAACCTATCGATTATTCTAGTAAACGGGTGAGGCCGCCTGTTACCGCCTGGTCATACCGTCATATTCTGAAAATAATTCCATTTATAAGCAGTAATAAATGATGATTATTACCGCTATGGTTTGCCGGAACGTGATTATCGATAACCTATACCCAAAATAATTCGAGTTGCAGGAAGGCGGCAAGAGAGTGAATCCCGATGAGCTTACTCAGGTAAGTGATTCGGGTGAACGAGCGCAGCCAACACACCTGCAACTTGAAGTATGAAGGGTATATCATCAATCAGGGGCAAGCCATGGACACCAGCTTTACTGAACGCAGTGCGCCGACGGTTTATACGGTCAATCATCCACTTCCGCTCCATATACTGGCGGCACGTATTGACGCCTTGCCCCCGTCGTGGGGGTTATGGCGCTTCATCATCCTGCTGTCGCTGGGGGGGTTCTTTGAACTCTACGACCTGTTTCAGACGGCGTATATCAGCACCGGTCTGATGAACGAGAATATCTTTCATGCCGGTCAGGCAGGACTCCTCGGGGTATCGGATCAGGCGACTTTCGCGTGCGTCACCTTCCTTGGCTTGTTCGTCGGGGCCAGTGTGCTGGCTCCGCAGGCTGACAAACTGGGGCGTCGCAGCGCATTCATGTTTGCGCTGGCGTGGTACGGCGCGTTCTCGTTGTTGATGGCGTTCCAGCATCAGGTACAAGGGGTGATCCTGTGTCGCTTTTTGGTCGGCATTGGGTTGGGGGTGGAACTGGTGACCATCGATACCTACCTGTCTGAATGGATGCCGACCCACCTGCGCAACCGGGCGTTTGCGTTGGCATTCTTCATGCAATTCCTCTCGGTACCTGCGGTGGCGCTGATGTCGTGGTGGCTGGTGCCGCACCAGTTCTGGGGGCTGTCTGGCTGGCGTTATGTGGTGATTATCGGCGCACTATGTTCGCTGGTGGTGTGGTTGTTGCGGCGCAATCTGATGGAGTCGGCGCGCTGGCTGCTGTCACGCGGGCGTTATCGGGAAGCCGAGCAGGTGATGACGGCGATGGAACACCGTTGCGGTGTACAGCCGGGGGAAGCGTTGACGCCGTCGCAGTCGGTCATCACCTCCCCGTCACGTGGTCGCTTTCGTGATATCTGGTCGCCGCGTTACCGACGCCGAACCCTGATGCTGATGGTGATGAATGTGTTTCAGGCCATCGGTTTTTTCGGTTTCGGTAACTGGCTGCCGACGCTGTTGGCAGGGCAGGGAGCCACCGTCACCCACAGTTTGTTGTACGCCTTTTTTATTACGCTTGCCTATCCGCTCGGGTCGCTACTGTGCTGCTGGTATATCGGGAAACTCGAAAATAAATGGCACATTGTGTTGTCGTCACTGATGACCGTGGTATGCGGTACCCTGTTTGCCTTTCAGACCCAACCGCTGTGGTTGATTGTCTGCGGGTTTCTGGTCGCTTACTCCAACGCCTGGCTGACCATCAGCTATCATGCCTACCAGACCGAGGTTTTTCCCACTGCGATTCGCGCTCGCGGCGTGGGCTTTTGCTACTCGTTCAGCCGTCTGTCTACCGCGTTCAGTAGCCTGGTCATCGGGTTGATTTTACAGCACTACGATACCAGTGGCGTGCTGGCGTTTATCATTATCAGCATGTTAACCGTGGTGGTCACCGTTGGGGTATTTGGTCCGCGAACTCGTGGCGTTCGGCTGGAAAATATCTGAGGGGGTGGAGATGCCGTTGCCCATCCGTTATGAAGAATACCGCCTAAAAACAACCGGGTTTTGATGTAGCCCGCGTTGCCACGAAGCATGTTTATCTATACTTGTTATCCATCAGGTTGCCATTGTGCGGCAACCTGATGGATTTGTACCCTAAATAATTCGAGTTGCAGGAAGGCGGCAAGAGAGTGAATCCCGATGAGCTTACTTAAGTAAGTGATTCGGGTGAACGAACGCAGCCAACACACCTGCAACTCGAAGTATGACGGGTAACGGGTAACCCGGCAGGCAAATCGCTCACACGATGTTCGATGCTGCCGATAACCAGAAGATGGATGTTCTTTTTTTCCTCTGGCTGGAAGGATACTGATAATGTTTCGTGGCAAAAAACGCCTGTTGGTCAGCGTGCTTGGTGCGTTGGCGCTGGCAGGCTCTGCTCAGGCTCAACAGTGGGTCATGACGCCCACTGAAGGCCTGAATTTCGCTAAGGCCAGCTTTCCCGAATATCTTGAGGGCCTGACGCTCAGTAACGATACCGATGTCGCCGCTGATATTCAGCGTAACCTCAATTGGCTGGATAAGGTGTTTCAAAAGCGCGGATTCACCACCCAGCAATTGGCTAATGGCGCACACCCGATGTTGTATGCGGAGTGGGGGCCTATCCAGCCCAATCGCCCGACGGTGTTGTTTCTGATGCACTTTGACGGCCAATCAGCCAGCGCCTCTGACTGGACGTCTGACCCCTGGAAACCCACGTTGAAAATTAAAGATTCTCGCGGAATCTGGATGCCGCAGCCCAATGATCGGCTGACGCAACCGGGGTTGGATCCGGAGTGGCGTGTTTTTGGGCGGTCCGCATCGGATGGGAAAGGCGTTATCTCGATGTTCCTGACAGCAGTGGATGCGATTAAAAGCGCACGCATAACGCCGACGGTAAATATCAAGGTGTTACTCGACTCTGAAGAGGAGCGCGGGTCGCCGCACCTGACGGCGGTGGTCAACCAGAATGCGGCCCGGCTTAAAAACGACGGCGTAGTGATTTTCAATGGCGCGGTGAACACCAATAACAAACCGGTGATCACCTTCGGTTATCGCGGGTCGATACAGGTCGATATGACGGTCTTTGGCCCGGACCCGGCTGCGCACAGCGGTGCGTTCGGTAATGTGATTATTAACCCGGTGCAACAGATGGCGACATTGCTGGCCGGGCTTAAAGACGCCGATGGACGGGTGACCTTGCCCGGTTTCTATGACCGGGTCAAATTAACCGACGACGAGCATAAGCAACTGGCCGCGCAGGCTCCGCAGCCGGGCACTATCGAAAGCCGTTATGGGGTAACCCAACTGGAGAAAATGGCACCCAACCCGGTGGAAGCCGTGCAGTACCCATCGCTGGATGTGATTGGGTTCCGGGCGGGCGATACCGGCCGTAAGGCGGTGTACGCTATTCCCTCAACCGCGACCGCCAGTATCAATATCCGTACTGTGCCTGAAACATCGCCAGATTATCTGTATGACCTGCTGAAAAAATACGTGGTGTCGAAAGGGTTCTACGTGGTTCGTTCGGATTCGCCCTCGTTACAGGAACGTAATCATAATGCCCGGCTTATCTCCATGAGCATGATGACCTCGTCAGGCAGTTCCTTTGCGGTGCGCACCCAGATGGCGTCGCCACTGGCGAAATGGGCGATAGACGGCGTGAAGGCACCGGTAAAAGGGGAGCCGGAGAAAAACCGCATGCTGGGGGTCTCGCCGCCGATTAACGGCGCATTGGCCGCGCTGAAAAACGCGTTTGCGGTGGTCTCACTGGTGAATGCGGATAACAGTTCGTATGGCGCTGATGAAAATATGCGCATCGGCAACTATATCGATGGCATCCGGATTATGGTCTCCATGTTGACAACACCGTTTCCTGAAGAGGAAAAGGCGAAGTAAACTTGAAATTCACTTGCCGGGGTGTCAACTTTTGCTGACACCCCACTTCATCCGGTGGCGGTGAAAGGGTATGATGCAGCTCTCGTCCCTGCCGCACCTGATAGAAGAAGGTTTTATTGATGCGTCTGGAAGTATTTTGTGAAGACCGCATTGGTCTGACTCGTGAATTGCTGGATCTGCTGGTATTGCGGCATATCGACCTGCGCGGTATTGAAATTGATCCTGCGGGTCGTATCTACCTCAATTTCACCACCCTCGGTTTTGACACATTCCGCGAACTGATGACGGAAATTCGCCGCATCGCGGGGGTCAGTGATGTGCGTACCGTGGCGTTTATGCCATCCGAACGGGAGCATCGGGCGCTGAATGCGTTGCTGGAGTCGATGCCTGAGCCAGTTTTATCATGTGACCTGAAAGGAAAAGTGGAGCTTATCAACGCGGCAGCCCTTAGCCTGTTTGAGCTGACGCAGGAAAAAGCCCGTACATTGACCATCAGCCAGTTGCTCAATGATTCCCCTATCACCCGCTGGCAAGAGCAGGGCGGCCAGCCGGAAACCACCCGCGTGGTGCTACGCGGTCAGGATTTCCTGCAGGAAGTCACCCCGGTTCACCTGGAAGACGATAAAGGGAAACCTACTGTCGTCGGCGCGCTGGTGACGCTGAAATCTGCTGCACGCATGGGCCGCCAGTTACAGGATACCCCCGTTAACGATGAGCGCGAGTTCGATCATATCGTGGCAGTGAGCCCACGCATGCGGCAGGTGGTGGAACAGGCACGCAAGCTGGCGATGCTGGATGCGCCGTTGTTACTGGTAGGCGAAACCGGCACCGGCAAGGATATGCTGGCCCGCGCCTGCCATCTGCGCAGTAGCCGCGGTAAAAAACCGTTTTTGGCGCTCAACTGCGCTGCCTTGCCAGATGACGTGATGGAAAGCGAGCTTTACGGCCATGCGCCGGGCGCGTACCCCAACGCGCTGGAAGGCAAGAAAGGCTTCTTTGAGCAGGCGAACGGCGGTTCGGTACTGCTGGATGAAGTGGGCGAAATGTCACCGCAGATGCAGACTAAACTGCTGCGTTTCCTCAACGACGGGACGTTTCGCCGGGTAGGGGAAGAGCATGAGGTGCATGTGGATGTGCGGGTTATCTGCGCGACACAGAAAAATTTGCTCGACCTGGTGCAGCGTGGCCTGTTCCGTGAAGACCTCTACTACCGTCTGAATGTGCTGACGTTGCAACTGCCGCCGCTGCGGGAGTGCCCGGCGGATGTCATGCCGTTGGTTGAGCTGTTCGTCGCCCGCTTTGCTGATGAGCAAGGCATGACGCGTCCGCCTATCGCTCAGGAAGTGCGCAACCTACTGCCGCAGTATGGCTGGCCGGGCAACGTGCGGCAGTTGAAAAACACCATCTATCGCGCGCTGGCGCAAATGGACGGTGGCGAACTGCGCCTGCACGATATCGATTTACCGGCCTTTCAGCCGGAAATTACCCACAATGACGATTTACTGGAAGGCTCGCTCGACGATATCAGCAAGCGCTTTGAACGTTCGGTATTAACCCGCCTTTACCAGACTTACCCGAGTACCCGTAAGCTGGCCAAACGGCTTGGCGTCTCTCACACCGCCATCGCCAACAAATTGCGGGAATATGGGCTGAGTAGCCGTAAAAGTGGGGATGAGGACGAGTAATCACGAATAAAAAAGCGGATGACTGTACTATCCTTTTATTGAAAACGTGGTTATGAAGATAAGTGTCTATGAAGCAAGATAGCCGTGCCTTTTGATGCCAGGGGTGCGATGACATTGTATTGGATGCTGTTTTACGTGCCATGAGGTGATGATGGTTATTAGTCATAAAGAACACGTAGCGAAGGGATTGCGCTATACGATTAGATCAGCCGTTGAAGCTGATGCGAAAGTATTATCCCAATTAAGACTGAAGATTGATGGAGAAACAGAAAATCTGGACAGAGAATCTGGCGAGGGATTTATTGACGAGTCAGGATTTGAAAAACTCATTCGTGCAGATACGGAAAGTACCAGAAACTTATTTTTGGTGGTTATCGTGAATAACCATCTTGTTGGCTTTTCACGGTGTGAAGGGGTGAACCTCAAACGGTTCTCGCATAAAGTGGAGTTTGGGGTTTGTGTGCTTAAAGCGTTCTGGGGATATGGTGTGGGAAGCAATCTTTTGAAGGAGTCTATTGACTGGGCTGATAAGAATAAAATAAAAAAAATAACACTGAATGTTCTGGAAACTAATACGACAGCGATTGCTTTATATAAAAAATTTGGGTTTGAGATAGAAGGTGTGTTGAGGAGTGATAAAATACTTTCTGATGGGGAATATTATAACACCATCGTGATGGGAAGGCTTTATGATAAAAGCTAAACGTAGCGATGATTTATTTCAATACCAATCATCATGGTAAGGTGTGTAAGTTACAGGTTTTTTGCGTGAAAGATAAAAGTAATCCGTCATCATTTTTAAATGAATTTTAGCAAAATAGCCTCCTCAGAGAAAATGAAGAAAAAACGAACCGGTTCTGGCAGCGGTATTTATCTATTGCCATCTAAAAATAGCGGCCAGTATCTGGATAAGGCGAACGATATACCTGAAATAATTCGAGTGCAGTAAATCTGGCAGCACATCACGCTAAAAAAAATTAATTAATAAGCTCATCCCCCGGAATCAACGAATATAACGCCACCGATACCGACAGGCCATGAATAATAATCCGGTTGCGCAGCAGCCCTTCGACATGTGCGGCCACTTTTTCTGCGGCCTGACGGCTGGCGTGATTTTCTTCTGCGGCGATGATAATTGACGGAGTGATGCTGGTACGTTGGTCGTTCGGGCTTGTGATCGACGGTGTACTGACTTCGCGTGGCATCGCCTTGTTGAACTCACAGTGCGAAGCGGATTGTCAGGACGTTGAGCACTGTTCAGGCATCTCGTTGCGGAACAGTTCAGCAACCCAGTCAGTGAATGCGCGTAGTGCTGGCGAAACGAAACGGTGATGTGGATAAAGCAACGTCACCGGCACGCCAGCAGGTCGCCAATCCTCCAGCACTTCAATCAGCCTTTTGTCCTGCAGATAGCGGGATACCACGCTTTTCGCTAGCTGCGCCAGCCCATATCCGTCAAGACACATCTTTATATAAAGGCCGGTTTCATTCACTGCCACCACGCCGTTAACCTGAACAATTTTGCTTTCATGACCGCGAACAAAGCGCATTTCATTCGCGCGCCTGGCGTTTCCCGAGAAATAATGAATAACCTGATGGTGGGACAGATCATCAGGGGTGAGCGGCGTCCCCTTTGCGTGCAGATACGCTGGTGATGCACAGGTTACCCAGGTTAACTTCCCAAGCGGACGGGCTATCAATGTTGAATCACTCAGATCGCCGGTGCGTATCACACAATCCACACCCTCCTGAATGAGGTCTACCTGACGATCGCTAACGCCTATCATCAGATAGATATCCGGGTAGCGTCGGCGAAAATCTTTCAGATTCGGCGTAATCACCGCGTGAGCAATCCCTGCGGGCATATCAACCCGCAGACGCCCTTGCGGTCGTTGTATGGCGTCCGTCAGGCTAGACTCTGTATGCGCAATCAACGCGAGTATTTCACGGCAACTCGCCAGATACTGTGCACCTTCTGGCGTCAGGTTGACCCGCCGCGTTGTTCTGTTCAGCAACCGCACCTGCAGATGTTTTTCGAGATTTTTAATCGTGCTCGTCACCGTTGAGGCCGGCAAAGACAGTGTTTGTGCGGCGTGGATGAAACTTCCGGCTTCCGCAACGCGTATAAAAATCTGCATGGCCTGAATGCGATCCATTTTCTATCGACCTCACTGTAATGACATTCCCGACCATCAAGATTATTCGTTATTCATGAATAATAAAAACAGTTTGGCTGGCTTTTTCGCTCTAATGACTTTCCGTACCTTTACGCCACTCCCTATGTGAAGGTGAAATATCAATGACGGATTACAACAGGAATATCGTACATCACACGACAGACCCCCTTGCCCGGACGCTGATCCGCGGTGCCACCATCCTGAGCATGGATAGCGAGAGGGGGAATAAGGTGCGCGGAGATATTCTCATCGATGGCACCACCATCAAGGCTGTAGGCGAAAACCTGGAGGGCCGGGATGCGGCCATTATTGATGCAACCAACATGATTGCCATGCCGGGCATGGTCGATACCCATCGCCATTCCTGGGAAGGCCAGCTGCGCCGAATCAATCCCAATGCCGCTACGCTTGAGGATTATTGCAATGCCACACACTTTTCCTTTGCCAAATACTATCGTCCCGCTGACATGTACATCGGCAACCTGATTACCGCCCTGGGCTGCATCGATGCTGGTATCACCACGGTGATTGATAACTCGCACAACAGCCGCTCCGGTGCGCACGCTGATGCCGCTGTTGAAGCGTTGCTTGATGCTGGCATTCGTGCTGTTCATGCGTCGGGGGCACCCGTTAGCGGAGAGTGGGACCGAGCGCACTGGCCCGGTAACTGGCAACGCCTGCAGGAAAAATATTTCAAGAATAACCCTGACAGCCTGGTTTCTCTTGCGGTGATGGCCCAGTTGGAGCCAGAGATGTGGGCCGAAGCTCGCAGGCTGGGCCTGCCGATTATTACTGAATTCTTCGGTGGTGAGATGGCGGCGGAGCTGGAAGGACTACACCGAAAAGGGTTACTCGGCCCGGATAATATCTTTAACCACTGCACCTCACTGCCAGACACCGGGTGGGAAATCCTGCGCGAGGCGGGCTTGCGGGTAAACGTATGCCCACGGTCAGATGCCCACTACGGCATTGAAGACGGTATGTTTGCCATGCAGTCAGCCCTGCGCCACGGTATCAACCCAGGTCTGAGCGTCGATAACGAGACCTCTTACAGTGGCGATATGTTTATGGAGATGCGCGTGGCGTTTTATCTCCAGCGTGTTATGGGCATGCACCAGCACCAGTGCTGTGGTGCCGCGCATACGCCGGTTACGCTTCAGGCTCATACCCTGCTAAAAGCCGCCACGCTTGACGGTGCTGCCTGTGCAGGGTTGCAGGAAAAAATCGGCAGCCTGACCCCCGGAAAACAGGCGGACCTGATACTGATCCGAACCGATGACATCAACCTTTATCCATCCAGCAATGCGCTGGGTACCGTCGTTCATGCGGCGGAGCGCAGCAATATCGATACGGTGATGATCGGCGGACGTATCGTCAAGCAGGGCGGCAAGGTGCTGGGTGTTGATAGCGAACAGCTTCGAGCGGCGATTGATGAATCCCGTCAACACCTGTTTGCGGCGGCCGGTTATCAGCCTGATATGTTTGCTGAAACATTCCTGGCGCTGCAGCAGGCACACTGACAGGAATGAAACACATGAGCACGGTTTATTACTTGATTGCTTTTGCCGCAGGCCTGGGGATTACGCTACAGACGACCGTCAACAGCCAGCTTGCAAGAGGACTGGGGGGTGACCCGGTTACCGCCGCGCTGTTTTCCTTCGCTGCCGGGGCGTTCAGCCTCGGGCTTTACTCGCTGCTGCGAGGGGGATTATTCACCTCGCTTGCCGTCATCCCGTCGCAACCGTTATGGAGTCTGACCGGTGGCCTGATTGGCGCTTGCGCGCTGTTCAGCTATGTCGTGCTCGCCCCGAAAATTGGTTTTTCAGCCCTGCTCGGGCTTGCCATTGCCGGGCAATTACTTTCATCACAGGTGATTGACCACTTTGGCCTGCTGGGTGCCATCCGAAGGCCGGTGTCGGTCATCAAACTGAGTGGATTACTGATCATGCTGAGCGGGCTTGCCATCTCGTTGTTCGGCGATCGTTTGGTGTCGCGCTTTCTGAACTGACAGGGCGAAGCCACTCGCCGAGGCTTTAGAACGTAACGCATAAAAGGCGGGGGAATACCGCCAGATTGAGGGAGACGATGATGTTTACTGCTGCGACGCATGTCAGAAATGAACTGGGAGAGTGCCCGGTGTGGTGCGAAAAGACGAGCAGCCTGTACTGGACAGATATTGAGGGTAGCGAGCTGCTCTCCATCCGGGAAAATAGCAGTGTAATCAGTCGCTGGTCCTTACCGGAACGGCTCGGTTCGTTTGCACTGACAGATAACACAGACATATTGCTAATGGGGTTTGCGTCCCGCCTGGGCTATTACAACCTGCGAAGCCACCGCTTTACCGAGCTTGCTGCGTCACCCGGCGCACCGGGAACGCGTATTAACGATGGCCGCTGCGATCGTGCCGGAAACTTTGTCTTTGGCACGATGCACGAAGGCAGTCCTGTGCAGTCCATCGGTAAATTTCACCGGCTGAACGCCAGCACGCTGGAAACGGAGACGCTGGATTTGCCCGCTGTCGCCATTCCTAACAGCATTTGCTTCAGCCCGGATGGCCGCACCATGTATTACAGCGATTCCTTACAAGGGCGGATTTTCTGCTGTGATTACCCTTCGCTCAGCAATCAGCGACTTTTTGCCGAGATTGACGCAGAGGGTGCGCCGGATGGCTCCTGCATTGATGCGCAGGGTTATCTATGGAACGCCGAGTGGGGCGGTAGCCGGGTTGTGCGTTACAGTCCCGCAGGAGAACCAGACCGCATTTTGCCCTCTCCAGGCATCCAGATGACCTGTCCGGTACTGGGGGGGAGATCACTCGATACGCTCTATTGTACCAGTGCACGCGTAGGCCTTTCTGCACCAACCGAATATGACGGTGCGTTATTTCAGGCCCAGTCACCCGTATTTCCTGGATTGCCAGAAAGCCGGTTTGCGTCAGTGTCTGACGACGCACACTCAATCGACTTATCAGAAAATCAGCGCGTTAATTCATAAAGAGGGTAAAGAATCCAACATGAAAATGAGAAGGTTAGGCTCGCAAGGTCTGGTTGTTTCAGAGATGGGGCTGGGCTGTATGGGGATGAGTCATGGTTATGGTCAAACCGCCACGCGCGAGGACATGACGACGTTAATACATAAAGCTATCGAATTAGGCTGCAATCTTTTTGATACAGCACCTATTTATGGATTTGAAAATGAAGCGTTATTAGGTGAGGCGCTGAAGGATAATAAAGAGGCTGTCATCGTCGCGACGAAATTTGGGGTGACGGGGCTGGAGAATATTCAGGGGCAGCTCACGCCAATAGTCGATAGCCGCCCGGAATCGATCAGAAAACAAGTGGACGGCTCTTTAAAACGGTTGCAGGTAGATTGTATCGATTTGCTCTACCAACATCGTATTGATCCGAATGTAGAGCCAGAAGTGGTGGCTGGCGTCATGGAGGAATTAATCACCGAAGGGAAAATTAACTATTGGGGGTTATCAAACTCACCCGTCGAATATATCCGACGCGCTCATGCTGTCTGTCCTGTTACGGCCATCGAAGACCAGTATTCAATGATGTGGCGTAAACCCGAGAATGCGTTGTTTCAGGTTTGCGAAGAACTGGATATTGGATTTATGGCATACAGCCCTTTAGGTAACGGATTTCTCAGTGGAAAAATCACCAAAGAGACAACATATCAGGACGGTGATTTTAGAGGCCTGATGGGGCGATTTAAACCCGACGTGATTGCGCGTAATCAGGCTTTATTAGATTTAATTGCGAAAATTGCGGAGCGGAAAAATGCCACTTCTGCGCAGGTGGTTCTCGCCTGGCAACTGGCGCAAAAGCCTTACCTTGTTCCTCTTCCCGGTACCACAAAATTGCATCGATTAGAAGAAAATTTCAAAGCCGTCGATGTTCAGTTGAACCGGTCTGAGTTAGCGGAAATAAATGAAAAATTATCCCAAATCGACATCGATGAAACATTTTTTTAAATAGCAAGGAATAAGAAATGAAAACAGCAGTATTAGTTTTTCACCCTACTATTAATCAATCACGCGTAAATTCAGCCCTGGCCAACGGTATTGAAAACCTGTCAAACGTGAACGTGCGCTATGTGTACTCGCTTTATCCTGACAGAAACATTGACGTAATGGTCGAGCAGGCGGCATTAGAAAATACAGACCGGATCGTTTTGCAATTTCCTATGCAATGGTACAGCACCCCCCCGTTGCTCAAGCAATGGCTGGATGATGTTCTTACCTATGGCTGGGCTTATGGTAGCGAAGGTGAAGCGTTGCTCGGAAAAGAACTGATGCTGGCCGTTTCACTCGGTGGGACTGAATCGGCTTATCAGGCTGACGGGGAAATAGGACATACTGTTGGCGAATACTTGCTTTCATTTGAATCGATCGCGAAATACACCGGTATGTCATATATCACCCCCTTCATTACGGGTGGCAGCATGAATATCAGTGATACAGACATTGATGCACAGGTCGCACGCTATCGCACTCTACTGGCTTAATTCTGCGTTTTACACTGCTGCCTTATTTTTTAATAAGGCAGCTAATATGCCCCCCGCAACCTGACATACTATGGCGGTAATTAAATACGTCTATGATGGCCTTCGATGCTCATGGTGGCTCTGCGTCATGAGCACCTGCGGACACACAGCACACATCAATCTGGGCAAAACTCAACGCTGCCGGTGTTATCAACACCGACAAACATCAATGAGCCAGCACATCTCCCGGAATAAGCGAATAGAGCGCGGCGGTGACCGGTTGGTCATGAATGATAATCCGGTTTCGCAGCAACCCTTCGAAATGAGCGCCGACTTTTTCCGCGACCTGACGGCTGGCGTGATTTTCCTCGGCGGCGATGATTTCCAGTCGCGTCAACCCCAGCGTGCCGAAACCAAATGGCACCACTTCTCGTAGCGCTTCAGGAACGACCCCTTGGCCCTGTGCAGACTGGCGAACCCAATAACCAATATTGCCGAGTCGGTAGGCTTTGCTGATATTGTTGATGGCGATGGAACCCAACAGATCGCCAGTAGTACGGTCGGTGATCACCAGATCAAAGGCGGTGCCTTCACGGCGTAGCTGTTCGCAGAAGGTTATCCAGCTTTGTGCCATTGGCAGATCGTAATCGGGCACGCACCACGGTAGCCAGCGTCCTACGGATTCTATCGATTCACGGATGGCGTCAAATAGCGCGACGTCGTCAGAAGGCATGAACGGGCGCAGACTCAAACGCTCGGTTAGCAGTGGGAACATATCACCTCCAGAAAATCAGCCTGGCGGATACAGGATGATACAAATGATAATGCAACAGTTTTTGGCCCCACGCTATGGTCATTAACGCTCACCTGAATAATGCGGGAGAATAGATTGTGCGTATCAAAAACTGGCGAAGGCTGACGGTTGGCGCGTTGTCGCTGGGGGGCGTGCTGGTGATAGCGCTGGCTGCCACCGTATGGTGGTTACTGCGCCAGAGTTTACCCCCGATAGACGGTGAGTTACGCGTCCCTGGGTTGCACACCGCTGTGACGATCGACCGGGACGATGCCGGTGTGCCGATCATCCGGGCTAACGATCGCCAGTCAGCCGCCTTCGCGCTGGGGTTTGTCCATGCGCAAGACCGCTTCTTCCAGATGGACTTGCTAAGACGCAATGCCGCAGGAGAACTGGCGGCGCTGGTAGGTGCGGCGGCGTTACCGTTGGACCGGCAGCATCGGTTGTTCTTGTTGCGCCAGCAAGTGGCCCGAAACTGGCAGGCATTGCCCGTTGAGCAGCAGCAGACCTTGCGCAGTTATGCCGATGGGGTCAATGCCGGGCTGAGTAGCCTGAAAACGCGTCCGTTTGAATATTGGTTGCTACGCGTTAAGCCGCAAGTCTGGTTGCCGGAAGACACCTTGCTGGTGATCGCCTCCATGTATTTTGATTTGCAGGATAACCAGTTTGGTCGGGAGTACGCCCGTGGCTGGATTGCCAGCCAGAGTACGCCGGAACAGGCTGATTTTTTGTTGCCGGATGCCAGCGTATGGGATGCGCCGTTGGCAGGCCAGCTGCCGCCTTTTTCGCAAGAACCGGCTACGCCGCCATCGTGGTGGGGGCAGTCTGGTGGCAAGACTGGGGCGTCAGTTGGCGGCCAGGAGCAAGCCAAAGGCAGTAATGGCTGGCTGGTGAGCACCGCCGGGAAGGCGATACTGGCTAACGACATGCATCTTGGCTTGAGCCTGCCGACGATATGGTATCGCGCACAGCTTATTTACCCGACGGAGGCGGGCACACTGCGCCTGACCGGATTTTCTCTGCCCGGTGCGCCTGCTATCGTCAGTGGCAGTAATGGGGTGATTGCCTGGGGTTTTACCAACAGTTATGTCGATACCTTTGACTGGGTGAAACTGGATCATCAGGAAGGCCATCAACGCACGGTGCAGGAAACGCTGACAGTCAGTCATGGCGAGCCACAGACGATGACCGTGCAAACCAGCGACTGGGGGCCGGTGGTCGATACCGGACAAGGACGCATGGCGATGCATTGGGTACTCCAGTTGCCGGGCGCGCTGGATCTGTCGCTGATGTCGCTGGCAGAAACACACTCCGTGCCAGACGCGCTGGCTGCGGGGCAGCGCGCCGGTCTGCCAGCACAAAACCTGTTGGTGGCGGATAACCGAGGCCATATCGGCTGGACGCTGGCTGGCGTACTGCCGGACCGCCTGATGCCCGGCAGGCAGAACACGTTCCCCCTGGTTGATCTGGCGCAGGCGCGCTGGCGTGAACGTGGGTTACCCCCCGAGTCCTATCCTGAAATCATCGACCCGCCGCAAGGCGTCATTGTTGCTGCCAACAACCGTATGCTGTTTGATGATCAGGGGGAGCGGCTCGGGGATGGCGGGGCGGACCCCGGTGTGCGCGCATCGGCGATTCATCAGGCGTTGGGGGCGGTCAGCCAGCCAGATATTGCCGCGATGCACCGGATCCAACTCGATAACCGCGCACTGCTGGCGGCCAGCTGGCGTGACCGGTTGATGGAGTGCATGAATGCCTCTGCGCCTGACTCGATGGCCGATTACACCGCAATCAAAACGTTATTACAGCAATGGGATGGTCAGGCATCGGCCGATTCTGTGGCGTACCTGTTGCTGAATCGCTGGCGTGAGGCGCTTTACCAACACCTGTTCGGCACATTCGATCAACAACTGTCGCAAGCGTGGCCGAAGGCCAGTTACCGGGCAGCTAACCCGCGCTGGGATATGACGGTACAACAGCTCATGCGTGATGAGGCCATTTTGTGGGTACCGAAACCGGCGAAGAACTGGTGCCAGCTTTCGTTACAGCAACTGGAAACGGTATGGCGGGATAACGGCGAGGGCCACCGTCGCTGGGGGGATGAGAATCAG
This sequence comes from Dickeya ananatis, assembly GCF_019464615.1. Classification (NCBI taxonomy): domain Bacteria; kingdom Pseudomonadati; phylum Pseudomonadota; class Gammaproteobacteria; order Enterobacterales; family Pectobacteriaceae; genus Dickeya; species Dickeya ananatis. The sequence goes on from NZ_CP040816.1 coordinate 1,480,878, forward strand.
AGCCACATCGCTCACCCGCTGGCGTCGTCACTGCCGTTGCTGGGCCGTTTGCTGCAAGCGCCGGTATACCCGCTATCCGGAGACAACAACGTGCCACACGTCAATCGCCCGACGTTTGGCGCGTCGGAGCGGCTGGTGATATCGCCGGGTGATGACGCTGGCGCGACGTTGAGCCTGCCGGGGGGGCAGAGTGGGAATCCGCTCAGTCGCTGGTGGCTCGATGGGTATCACCGCTGGATAAGCGAAGCGCAGACACCGTTATTACCGGGTACCGGCACCCGACAATTGCGACTGAAACCGGCTGACAGCGCTCAGCTTTAATGCGGGCGAGGGGACCGGTAGCGTTTATGACGAATGCGGTGCATCGCCAGGTGGCGGCAGTTGCGCCAGCTGTGCCAATTGCGCGCTATCCTGCTCGCTGGCAGGCATGTAGACCAGCAGCCGGTCACCGCTGCGCGAAGCGCTCCACCAGTTGATTTGCCGCAGGGTGAAAATACCCAACGAGGGATGACGAAATCGTTTGATTTTATCATCCACGCCTTGCACCTCGTAACGCTGATACCACAACTGACGAAACTCGTCCGAAGCGTTCAGATAGCGCTGTAGCTGTGCTTCCCACAGCGGTTCCCCGGCATGCTCGGTCATCTGGGCGCGAAACATCGCCACCAGATTGGGCAGTAAATCCTGCTGATCGACCATCCTTTCCCGCCAGTTCGGGTGCGTCAGCGCCAGCCAGATGCAGTTACGATCTTCCGGTGCCAACTGATGCAGGTCGATATCCAGCAACCGGCACCAGGTAAGGTTAAACCCCAGGATGACGAAGCGCGCATTAACGATCACCGCCGGAAGCGGGTTGAGTTGATCGAGAATGCGTTGGCTGTCGGCGCTGATTTTCTCGCAACTGGCCTGAGCTGAGGGGGAAAATGGCAGCCCGGCCAGCATAAACAGATGTCGGGTTTCGGCTTCATTGCATTGCAGGGCATTGGCTATCGCCGTGAGCGTTTTAGCCGAAGCGCGAATCTCACGGCCTTGCTCCAGCCAGGTGTACCAGGTGATACCCACATCGGCCAGCAGCGCCACATCTTCGCGGCGCAGCCCCGGCGTGCGCCGCTTGCGGGGAATGGAAAGCCCCAGGCGCAGCGGGTCAAGGCTTTCACGTCGTGCGCGTAAAAACGCCCCCAGCCGTTTACGGTTATCCGGTTGTAGTGGCGTAACCCGGGAGTCAGCAGCAGGAACGGGTGTCGGCATAACCATAGCAATCTCCAGATGGGGGAACATGACAGACAGGTAGTTTTTATACCAGGATAAACAGGAACTGGTACCCGTTTAAATTATCGATAATGCTAACTACCTCACAGAATTAACACAACGGGTACTGCGATGAAACAGGTTTCACTTTCACAGGGGCTTACCGGCATCGGTCTGATGGTATTGCTGACCGGCCAACTGTTGCCGATGATCGATTTTTCGATCGTCAACGTCGCACTGGAAGCGATCGCCCATTCACTGTCTGCCAGCCCGGCTGAGCTGGAGCTGGTTGTGTCGGTGTATGGTGTGGCGTTTGCCGTCTCTCTGGCAATGGGCGGGCGGTTGGGGGACAACCTGGGCCGACGCCGGGTGTTTCTGACGGGCGTAGCCGTGTTCGGCGTTGCGTCGTTGTTGTGTGGCATCGCCCAGTCGGTATGGGTGCTGCTGGCGGCCCGCGCCTTGCAAGGTGTTGGGGCGGCACTGGTGGTGCCGCAGATTCTGGCGACGATTCATGTCTGCCTGCGAGGGCGCGAGCATGCCCGGGCGTTGGGGCTTTACAGCGCGATTGGCGGGCTGGCGTTTGTGGTCGGACAGGTGTTAGGCGGATTTTTAATTCAGTTAGATATCGCCGGTTATGGCTGGCGGAGCGTGTTTCTGGTCAATCTGCCGGTTTGCCTGTTGGTGTTGTTGGTGGCACCGTCACGCCTGCCGGATACCCGCGGTGAAAAACCGGTGGCGTTGGATTTACCCGGTACCGTGCTGTTGTCATTAGGGTTAGCCAGCCTGTTGTTTCCGTTGGCATTGGGGCCAATCTGGCACTGGCCGTTGAGTTGCGTGGCGGTATTGTTGAGCAGTCTGCTGTGGTTTGCGTGGCTATGGCGGGTAGAAAACCGCCAGCCTGCGCCGTTGCTGCCACCGGCGTTATTCCGGTTACCGGGGATCCGTTTTGGCTTGTTGCTGGCGTTACTGTTCTTTTCCAGCTGGAGCGGGTTCATGTTTGCGGTGGCGTATACCCTGCAATCCGGCGCGGGCTTTACCCCGTTGCAATCGGGTAACAGTTTTATCGGTCTGGGATTGTCTTATTTTGTCTCATCGCTGTTTAGCGGCCGCCTGCTGACCCGTCTGGGGAACAGAAGTGTGCTGCTGATCGGGTGTGCTATCCAGATGAGCGGCCTGGCGTTGTTGATGGCGTCGCTCGCCTGGCGCTGGCCGGTATCGGTGCTGCAATTACTGCCCGCAACCATGATGATTGGGTTTGGTCAGGCGTTTATCGTCAGTAGCTTCTATCGGATTGGCATGTCTGACGTGCCGACGCAGCAGGCAGGGGCGGGCAGTGCGCTGCTTTCTACCATGCAACAGGCATCACTGGGGCTGGGGCCTATCGTACTGGGTACCGTGCTGGTGCATGTGTTGCACGCCAGCGGCGGGCATTTTGCCAGCGCACTGACAGCGGCATTGATGGCGGAATGGGTCGTCATGCTGGTGTTGGTGTTGTGCGCGCTGCGTAACCGACCATCACGCCCCGTGTCACAGACGGTGGCCTGTGGGGAATAAGCCCTGTCGGGTGGGTGATGCGCTGTTGGACAAGGTGAAAGCAGTAAAAAAATGCCAGTCAACAGACTGGCATTGTTCTGTGGATTATCGCCGGGATTTATTTCAGAACGGCGATGGCTGCATCGTAGTCTGGCTCGTTGGTAATTTCGTTTACCAGCTCGCTATGCAGGACATTGTCGTTTTCATCCAGCACGACAACGGCACGGGCGGTCAGCCCTTTCAGTGCGCCTTCGGCAATCGCCACACCGTAGTTTTCTTTGAATTCCGCACCGCGCAGTGTAGACAGAACTACCACGTTGTTCAGGCCTTCTGCACCGCAGAAGCGAGACTGCGCGAATGGCAAATCGGCAGAAACGCACAGGACAACGGTATTATCCAGGCTGGAAGCCAGTTGGTTGAATTTACGCACAGAAGCGGCGCACACACCGGTATCGATGCTTGGGAAAATGTTCAGGACTTTACGCTTGCCGGCGTAGTGGCTCAGCGCCACATCAGAGAGGTCTTTGGCAACCAGTGAAAATGCCGGTGCCTTGCTGCCCGCAGCCGGGAAAGATCCTGCTACCGGTACCGGGTTACCCTGGAAATGTACATTTGTTGACATGCTTACGTCCTTCTATCACAGGTGATTAACATGTCGATTAGTGTAGGGCAACATTATCAACATTGGTATAAAAAGTTATGGCTCAGTAACTGGGTCAGTGCTGGCAAATAGCGCTGAGTGGCACTGTCTGCGGCGATCACCGGTAATTCTGCCGTAATGCACAGCAACTGGCGTTCAGCACACCAACTGCCAAAGGATCCCGGTGTCGGATACCCCACATCGTCGACCAGCGGGAGCGAAAAGGTCTCCGACAGCCAGGTACCCAATGCGGAGTGTTGGGGGTCATCAATGCAGGCCAGCGGTTCATGAAACGACACCACCCATGGTGGCGATAAGTGTTCGATGAGACGGCACAGTGCCTGTGTTTCTGGCTCAGAACCAGGGCTACTGCCGGTCGATATCTGCACATCGCGCACCGGGGTATCGCTGCTCCAGCGGTAGACGGTGCCATCCGGCTGCCAGTTGGCGGTGGGGAAATTGCGATTGAGGTCAACACCGTTGGCATTCGCGCGCAACCCCAACTGGCACCCATCCGGATTGACCGCCAGTACCACATGGTGCGCCCGATTGCCGGGTGCCAGAGTGCGCAAGGCACACGAGAGTGCGACCACCGAGGCGGTTTCATCACCGTGCGTCCCCGCGAGGATCAATCCGCTGTGTTTTCCTGCGTTTTCCGCCGGGAACCACAGTAGCGGCGCACCGAGCCGGGAACGTCCGTACTCCTGACCCGGTGAGGTAAATCCCCCGCGCTCGGTACGAGGGCGCGGCATAAATCCGATATCTGTCATGGTGTTATCCTGACTGTTGCTGCGTTATATCGTCTGATAATAACAAAAAATTCGGGCTGGTCGCGTCGGTGAATCTGAATTGCGGGGCGCTTTGCAAACCGCTTTCGCGCTACTGGCTGGAAGGGCGGGTTTACGACTATGATAACTTCCAGCTTGATAACGATTTTTTCAGTAGGCACATGCCCAACATAATTCGAGCCATGCACTGCTACGGGGTGGCAGGACACGGCTCTTTGGTTAAAGGACACAACATGCAATTTCGTGACTCTGCAGTTTCCGTGAGCGTGCTTTGCGCCATACTGATGACCTCTCTGACTGGTGGGGCGAATGCGGCACAGGTTCCCCCCGGTACGGTACTGGCGGACCAGCAGCAGATCGTACGCCATATCAAGGATGAACCCGCTTCGCTGGACCCGATTAAAGCAGTGGGGCTACCGGAAATTCAGGTGATTCGCGATTTGTTTGAAGGGCTGGTGAATCAGGATGCGCACGGCAACCCGATTCCCGGCGTGGCTCAGCGCTGGCAGACTAACGATAACCGCACCTTTATTTTTACTTTGCGACCGGATGCGCGCTGGTCAAATGGCGACCCGGTCACCGCCAGAGACTTCGTTTACAGCTGGCGGCGGCTGGTAACGCCGCAGAATAACTCGCCGTTTAGCTGGTTTGCCCGAATGGCGGGAATCGTCAATGCCGATGAGATTCTGGCCGGTAAGTTGCCTGCCGATAAGCTCGGGGCTGTCGCGGTTGATGACCACACGCTAAAGGTGCAACTGAGCAAACCGGTACCGTATTTCATTAGCCTGATGGCCAATTTCAGCCTTTACCCGGTGCATCAGGCCACCGTGGAGAAATACGGTAACGAGTGGACTAAACCCGGCAATCTGGTGGGTAACGGCGCGTTTGTGCTTAAAGAGCGCGTAGTGAATGAAAAGCTGGTGCTGACCCCTAACGATCACTATTGGGATCACGCGAATACTCGCCTGACGCAAGTGACGTTTGTGCCTATCAATCAGGAATCTAACGCCACCAAGCGTTATCTGGCGGGCGATATCGATATCACCGAATCCTTCCCGAAAAATCAGTATCAGAAACTGTTGAAAGATCTGCCGGGGCAGGTGTTTACGCCAGAGCAACTGGGTACCTACTATTATGCGTTTAACACCCAGCGTGCGCCGACCAACGATGTACGGGTGCGTAAAGCGCTCTCTTATGCCATCGATCGCAAGATTATTGCTGAGAAAGTGTTGGGGACGGGGGAAAAGCCGGCCTATCGCTTTACGCCCGATGTCACCGCCGGTTTCAAGCCGCAACCGGGACAACTGCAACAGTATTCACAGGCTGAATTGGACATGCAGGCTAAAGCGCTGATGGCGGCCGCTGGTTATGGCCTGTCCAGACCGTTGAAACTGACGCTGTTGTACAACATGCAGGAAGTTCACCAGAAAATCGCCATTGCAATCGCGTCAATGTGGAAGACGAAGCTCGGTGTGGACGTCAAACTGGTGAATCAGGAATGGAAGACCTACATCGACAGCCGTAACACCGGTAATTTTGATGTGATACGCGCGTCCTGGATTGGTGATTACAATGAGCCTTCCACCTTCCTGTCGCTGCTGACTTCGAGCCACAGCGGCAATATCGCCCGTTTCAATAATGCCGACTATGACCGCCTGATGGCGGACACCGCCGGACAGACTGACCGGAAGATCCTCAACGAGGATTATAACCGCGCCGAGCAGATTCTGGCGGAACAGGCACCGATCGCGCCTATCTACCAGTACACCAACGGCCGACTGATCAAGCCCTGGGTTAAAGGTTATCCCATCACTAACCCGGAGGATGTGGCCTACAGTCACACGCTGTATATTCTCAAGCACTGATAAACGGGGCTGCCGGGTTTTATCGAGGGGTTATCCGGGTATCACGGTGCGCCGCTTTCCGATTGCAGGCCGGTATACAGGCAGTAAGATGTGCGTGGTGAACAAAGCAGGAGTGAAGTCAGGAGAGGAAGTGTGGACGTGATGGACAGTAACGCTATCCAGCATATGGGGGCGGTTTTTACCTATCAACTGGATGGACAGGGCGGCATTCTGCCGTTGGCAGAGAGTGGGCTGGGAGAGGACGGAGGGTTACCCGTCTGGTTGCACCTCGACTCGACACAATCGGCCAGCGTGCGCTGGTTGCACGAAACCACCCTGTTACCGGATAGCGTACGCAATGCGCTGGCGGGCGAAAGTGCCCGGCCCCGCGTGGTCCGGCTGGGCGAGGGTACACTGGTGACCCTGCGCAGCATCAACTACAACCCCAATGAGCGGCCGGACGAACTGGTCGCTATCCGGGTGTTTATTTCTGAGCGGCTGATTGTTTCTACCCGACGCCGCAAGGTCGCGGCGATCGACGAGGTAATGAGCGACCTGAAAGAGGGCAACGGGCCTGCCAACAGCGGCGACTGGATAGTGTCCATCGCTGAGGCATTAACCGACCACACCAGTGAGTTCATTGACGAGCTGCATGAGAAAATCATCGATTTGGAAGATGCGTTACTGGAACAGCGCATTCCACCGCGCGGTGAGCTGGCGCTGATCCGTAAGCAGCTGATTGTGTTGCGCCGTTATATGACGCCGCAGCGTGATATCTTCTCGCGCCTGTCCGGTGAAAAATTTAGCTGGATGCAGGATGACGATCGCCGTCGCATGCAGGAAATCGCCGAGCGCCTTGGCCGCGGGCTGGAGGATTTGGATGCCAGTATCGCGCGAACCACCGTTATTGCTGATGAAATTACCTCGTTGATGACGGATGCCATGAACCGACGCACCTATACCATGTCGTTGCTGGCGATGGTGTTTTTGCCCACCACCTTTCTGACCGGATTATTTGGCGTTAATCTGGGCGGTATTCCTGGCGCGAATAGCGGTATTGGTTTTGGCGTATTTTGCCTGATGTTGGTGTTATTAGTGGGCGGCGTTGCCTGGTGGTTAAAACGCAGTAAATGGTTGTGAGTGGCACGGTGGAATTATTGCGTGAAATATCACACAACCGGTGGCGGAGATAAAAACCATTGTCAATATTGAGCAATATCAACATTTTTGGCCCCCACCTGCGGCACTATGCATCCCGCAGGTGAATGCAACGTCAAGCGATGGGCGTTGCGCTCCATATTGTCTTACTTCCTTTTTTGAATTACTGCATAGCACAATTAATTCACACCATGCCGACGTTTCGTCGGCTTTTTTTTGCCTGTAATTTGACGATGTTGTTATCTGGGGTTGGCGTCGAAGACTGTCGTGTTTACGTTGAAACCAGCGATTAAACAACCATTGCAATAAAACGCAGGCTGGCAGTGAACGTATCGGCGGCCATCACACCGCCGATCAACCACTTGCGTTGTTAAATCGGTAAATGCGAAAACTAGCGAATCTCCAGCACGTCCAGACGTTCCAGTGGCCGGGTGTTATCTTCGTCATCTTCATCCGGCTGCCAGCCTGCGGGTTGTAGCGGCATTTCTTCACGGTCGAACGCTAAATCGCCGCCATCCACGACAGCACTGCCCTGACGGATCGATTTGAAATCGAACAAGGCGGTATCGCACAGATGCGATGGCACCGCATTTTGCATGGCGCTGAACATGGTTTCGATACGGCCGGGGTAGCGTTTATCCCAATCGCGCAGCATGTCTTTGATCACCTGACGTTGCAGGTTTGGTTGTGAACCGCACAGATTACACGGGATGATCGGGAACTGGCGTGCATCCGCAAAGCGCTCAATGTCTTTTTCACGGCAATACGCCAGGGGGCGAATAACGACATGCTTACCGTCATCGCTTACCAGTTTGGGTGGCATGCCTTTCAGTTTGCCGCCGTAGAACATGTTCAGAAACAGCGTTTGCAGGATGTCATCGCGGTGGTGGCCAAGCGCTATCTTGGTGGCACCCAGTTCGGTGGCAGTGCGATACAGAATGCCGCGACGCAGGCGAGAGCACAGTGAACAGGTGGTTTTCCCTTCCGGGATCTTCTCTTTCACGATGCCGTAGGTGTTTTCTTCCACAATCTTATATTCAACGCCGATACTGTCCAGATACTGCGGCAGCACATGCTCCGGGAACCCCGGCTGCTTCTGGTCCAGATTCACTGCCACCAGCGAGAAGTTCACCGGTGCGCTCTGCTGCAAATTACGCAGGATCTCCAACATGGTATAGCTGTCTTTGCCACCGGACAGGCAGACCATGATCCGATCGCCGTCTTCAATCATATTGAAATCGGCAATCGCTTCGCCCACGTTACGACGCAGACGCTTTTGTAATTTGTTGAGGTTGTACTGCTGCTTAGGTGTAACAGATTGATTTTCTGACATTTAACGGTAGCTCGTGTTCATGGGGCCGGTGCTCCAGCATTGCTGGGGGCTAAGTGTACCATTAAGTGCGTGCAAGGGGAGTCTGGTGGAAGGATAAACCTGATAATGGGTAACGTCAGGTGGCCGTTTAAGCGGCCACCTGCATCAGGAGGAGTTATATTCTCCCGTTATTAATATCATCCACTATTAGTGCGGCTTCCCTTCCTCTTCTGGTTGGGTATTTATCGTGGAAATTGTTTAGCTCTCTGACCAGCTCATCCCATTGCTGGTTTATTATAAATCCCCATGTTTTGGGCGTTTTCAGTTTTAAATTCCCATATTGATGTGCTAAATCTAAAATCATGGTTCGCGTATTTACAGGTAATTGTGAGAATTTCACACCTTTACTTTCGTTGTCAAACTCAGTTTCTAAGGACTGCAGTGATTTTTGAATATAGATATTTGATAGTATATTTATTTCATTTGAGGTTAATCTTAGTGGCATTTCTCGTATTTTCTGTAATGCACTTGTTTTCTTTAATTTCATGTAGGGTTTAAGCTTTTCTACAATGCTACTGGGTACACCATCGCGTATTAAATCTTTTGCTTCCCGCTGACCTAAGTCAATCCCCATTCCTATGGTTACTCCCGAATTTTCGACAGGAGTGCCATCTTTATTTAAAGGAACATACCCGTCAGTTCTCATACCTTCTGACTCCCTCAAGAAGGATATATCTATGTTGAATTCTTTAAGAAAGTCTTGATCCGATGATATCGGCTTATTTCCCGATTGATTAGAATTAGAAACAGTAGAGCGTGTTAATGGTACAGAAGGACTCACTGTTTGCTGTGCAGTACGAGCGACGGTTGCAGACGGTTGCGGTGTCTGCGCTGTAGGCCGTGATATCGGTGCTGATGTAGATGACCGTGTAGCCTGAGTGACTGTTGCCGGAGGTGTCGATACTGCTGTGTGGGAAGCCGGTTCGGTATTTTGAGATGCGTTAATCGCGTCAATTTGGGCCTGTGTGGTAACCATTCTATAAATGGTGTATCCGGGCCGAGCTGCTCGGTAATCAGAGCCGGGATAGAATCCGGGTTGATTGAAGTCAGAAATCCATTTGCTGCCGTCGTACATGGCAGCATGGCCAAATGGGTGGTCTTTTTTGATCCCAGCTTTTATATCCTGCTTAAACCCTTCCAGAATAACTATGTCACCGGGAAGCAGTTTGCTGCGGTCATATTCTTTTGATGGCCTAGGCATGGAGAATACGGCGGTAAAACCAGCGGCAATGAGTTTGGAACCAAGATCTTTCGCCGCAGGCGCTCTTTCTATTTTTGTTCCACCAGCCTGAATGGCATCTACAACGGCTCTGGCGCAATAACCTATAGATTCTTTTTTAGCTTTGCGTTGCAGCGAACTTATGGTGGTAGCAGGGTTCCAGGTTACCGTTGCAATAGGTTTAGGCGTCGATGCTGTTGCATTATTTGATAATGCGGCAGCAGCAGTCGGTGTTGACGAATCAGATGATGAGGTCGGTGCGATGGAATTAATCTTAACGTCAACTTCGACCGGCTTAACGTCGACAGGCGAAGCCTGAGATTCGCCAGGAACTGGTTTGGATTCAACGGCCTTACCTTTGGCTGCCTGTACCAAAGATGCCGATGCGGACGAGAGTAATCCCGGTACGGTGCCTGCCAGGCGCGACAACGGTGCTGCCATGCCGGACATCAGCTTACTTAACTGGCTTCCCGCGGCGGCGTAATCAGGTGCAAATGGCGCAGAGGCCGGTTCTTGCGGTGCGGCCGGTTCGGTGGTGGGCGCGGAGGCAGTCGGTGCAGGCGTCGGCTGGCTGGGTGGGGTGGTATTGGTTGCCGCAGGCTGTGTCGGTGCTTCCACAGGCGGCGTGGGCGTCTGTGGTGGGGAAAACTTAGGCAGCGGCGGAACCGTTGTCACCGGTGGCGTTGTAGGCGGTGTCGGTTGGCTGGCGGCGGCTGGCGCTGATGATGGCCGTGCGGATTCCGGTGCGGATGATCGAATATTGTCTGGCCCGGTTGCTGGCAAAGTAGAATAACCAGATGCTGTATTATTGGCTTCTGAGTTATTTTGTCGTGACTGGGAGTTTATTTCCGTTTTCTTCGTAAATGACCGCGTTTTTTTTATCACGACGAAGAGTTGTTTCCGGGTGGTGTTATTCTTTTTCATAGGCGTTTAATAAGCGTGTTAGCTGACGTCAATGATAAAAATTAACGCCAGCAGGATGAATGGGAAGCCGCTTCAGCGTTATTGCTCACTGAGGTGGATATATTTCAGCGTCATGAGAAGAACGATGGCGTTATATTATCGTTTGTGGCTGAATACACTATTCAGACGCGTTTGCTGGTGGCTCAGCAAACAGATAGGTAGGGTGGGGATAATCGATGGCCTTTGCCGATACGGATAATTATCCCCCGACTTGCCCCTTTTTCCTCTCATCGACGGGGGAGAACACTGCTATCCTGTGGACAGGACCCGGTGCCTGCATGCGTTGTGCGACAGGCCATGACAAGACACGGTATGGCCCTTGCCCGGGCTGAAACTGTTGGCGAAAAGAGAACAATACCCATGAAGAAACTGCTTCTGGCCGTAGCGGTCACGGCGATGTTGTCAGGATGCTCGGTATTCCGTACCAAGACAACGAGCCTGAACAGTACATTTATCTCGCCGTATTACTTTACCTACGATACGAGCCATGTGTTGAAGGGCCAGACTAACTGGGTGGATTCTGTCTATTTGACCGGTAACCCGGCACGCTGGGATGAAATTCGCGGTACGTATAAGGCAGCATTGCCGAAAATTACCCTTAACTACCGGGTGGAACCTGCCGATGGTGGGTATCGGATCACCTATAACGGGATGGTGAATTATCTGCTGTCGGCCCGGCATGGTGTTGAGAATGGCAAAGACATGATTGAAGGCGAGAGCGTGCGGCAGTTCCTCATCCCACAGCGTAGTGCCGTGGTGAGCATGGACAAAAAGGCGATGCTGACGCTGACCGATGACATCAAGGTGGAAGTGTCACTGGCAGAAAAAGTCGAGATGCATTCGATTGAGGATCGTTAACCCGCGAACGAGGGCAACGGCATGATGCCGTGACGGTGCATCATAGCTTGATTTACCATCATGGTTTGACTGATCAACCGGCGTCCTTGCCGGTTTTTTTATTACTGAGTAGCGCTGCTGTCTGATGACAAACCGGCTGACTCAGAAGCTTTCCCAGTCCTGCTGGTTCTGGCGACGGTTGTGGTTTAACGACAGTGTGGCCTGATTCAATGTAGCCTGACTCGATGTGGATAACGAATTGCGGGGGCTGGCCGTCAAGGCGGTACGGGGCAATAACGGCTGTCTATCTAACTGTTTATTTCCTAAATATTTATTATCTAACCGTCGATTCTCTAACGGTTGATTATCCTGCGTTAGCCGGAAATGGCTCACCAGTGTTTCCAACTGTACGGATTGTTCCTCCAGCGAGCTGGCGGAGGACGCGGATGCTGTAACCAGCGAGGCGTTTTGCTGGGTGGTGACATCCAGTTCACTCACGGCACTGGCGATCTGTTCGATTCCACGGCGCTGTTCATCCGACGCTGCGGCGATATCACCGATAATGTCGTTGACGCGAGAAACTGAGCGCAGGATTTTCTGCATCGCGTCACCGGCTTCTGAGGCCAGCATGGAGCCGGTATCGATACGACGAACCGAATCGGTGATCAGATCCGCGATTTCACGTGCGGCCTGCGCGCTGCGTTGTGCCAGATTGCGCACTTCGCCTGCGACGACGGCGAAACCTCGCCCTTGTTCTCCGGCACGCGCGGCTTCCACAGCGGCGTTAAGCGCCAGAATATTCGTCTGGAAGGCGATGCTGTTGATAACGTCGGTAATATCGGCGATTTTTTTCGAACTGACGGCGATGTCGTTCATAGTATTGACCACGTTTTGTACCACGTCACCACCGGTTTGAGCATCTTTGGAGGCTTCCGCCGCAATCTGGCTGGCGTGGCGAGCGTTGTCGGCGTTGTTTTTCACCGTTGAGGTCAGCTGTTCCATGCTGGCGGCGGTCTGGACGACAGCGGCGGATTGTTGCTCGGTACGGGACGACAGTTCATGGTTGCCGTGGGCGATTTGTGCGGCAGACGCTGCTACGTTGCTCACGCTATCACGGATGTTGCCGATCATCTGACGCAACCGTTCGGTCATCCCGGCCATGGCGGTAGTCAACTGGCCCAGCTCATCATGACGTGTGGTTTCGATACGGGCGGTCAGGTCGCCGCTGGCGATGCGCTCTGCCAGTACCAGATTGTGGGATACCGGTTGGGTAATCTGGCGGGTGATATAGCGTGACACCAGTAGGCCGAATACCAGTGCCAGTAGGGCGAAGGCCGCCGTACCGGTGATGGCGTTGTTGGTCAGTGTGGTGTTGATCTCATTCAGGCGCTTGATGACCTCTTTGGCGATATTACTGACGTTGTCGCCGTCGGTTTTCACCGCGGCTTCCGCGTTCGACAACGTCTGGTACGCCGCCAGGTCATTTTCCGCACCGGTTTTCAGGTTAACGACATTTCCCCAGAATGCATCCAGCGCGGCTTTTTTGTCGGCAGGAAATTGTGCGGCAAGGTCGCGATAGTTTTTTTCGAGATCGCCAAAACGGCTTTGCAGCATATTCAGCGCAGCGGGAGTATGTTCAATCACTACCGCATCGGCCGTTGCTTTGTAAGATGCGACCGCCAGGATGAAATCCATGGCTTTTTCCCGGTCGTTATCGGATGGAAACGTGATGGTTGTCAGGCTGCTGCGAAAGCGGGAGAGGGCGGCATCGACTGAAATACCGTTAAACTGGGTGTAGGCGTCGCTAAGCGCGTGTTTGGCGCGCGCCATTTCACTGATGGACTGCTGCAAGGCAATCTGGTGTTTCTGCATCTGGGCCAGCGGCTGCCTGAACTCGCTTTCACGGTATAACTGGTTACCCTGTTCAAGGTTTTTAGCCAGGTCATTGTTATAGCTGAGCATGGTGTCGTAAGGCTCATTGTCATTGCTGACGAAATACTTTGTTCTGGCAATTTTGACCTGAAAAATATCCATGATGACGGTATGCATCAGGTCGTTCTTGCCGTCGTACGCTTTGATGGTTGAAAAACGGTAAATACTCAGTGCTGAGGACATAACCACTAAAAATAAAATGATGGCAAAACCCAGATACAGCTTGGTTGAGACATGCATGTCAAAAAAACGTTTTCTCACAGGTGCCATTATCTACTCCCGTTGGCAATTAGGCTGATTGATTACCAGCCTAACCATTAATCGACCAACGAATGGCTGTCTTTATTCACTGAAAAATAAGGACATATAATTTATCACCCTGACAATAATTGTATTTGTTACTTACCGTGAGTAAAAACATGAGAGGCAAAAATGGGGGCAACCGATGACGTTTTACGCCATAAACAGCGCTTGAAAAGAGAAGTAAATAGGACTATGCCGTATTCCCCTATTTAGCGATAAAATGGACGGATTGCTTCTCACATTCATGCTTTCTCACACTCACGATATAGGAGTCGACAAGAATATGATGATGCCGCAATGGCTGGTGGTGGGCACGGCGCTGATGCTGGTGGTCTGTAGTAGCGGATGTAGTGGCGGACAATCTGAATCGACGCAAATGCAGGAGTCGGTCGCGCCGCAACGGGCGGCCTGGCAAGGGCAGGAGACCCCGGCCGCGGTGAACTGCACGCTGGCCGGTGGGCGCATGGGGGTTTCGCGCCAGTTGAGTGGGGCCAGCATCGGTACTTGCCTGTTGGCGAATGGCAAGCGCTGCGACGAAACCTCATTAATGAACGGTCATTGCCCGGCGGGGTGATCCCGGCGAGTCATTCGGCAGGTAAGCAAGCAGGTAAGTAAACCGGCAGCATGACGCCACCGGCAGTGTGATCACGAATTGACCTGATTGGGGCAGGGTACGCCTTCGCTAAGTTGTTGGATGTTGTGCAAGGTGGTGTCGGCGATGCTGGTCAATGCTTCTTCTGTCAAAAAGGCTTGATGACCGGTAAACAGCACATTGTGGCAGGCCGAAAGCCGACGGAACACGTCATCCTGAATCACGTCGTTGGATTTGTCGGTAAAAAACAAGTCACGTTCGTTTTCATACACATCCATGCCCAGCGACCCGATTTTCTGCTGTTTGAGCGCGTCGATGGCGGCCTGAGAGTCAATCAATCCACCCCGGCTGGTGTTGATGATCATCACGCCATTTTTCATGCGTGCAAACGCATTCTGGTCGAGCAGGTGATGGTTTTCCGGTGTCAGCGGGCAGTGCAGTGAAATCACGTCTGAGCGGGCATACAGGGTATCGAGGTCGACATACTCTGCGCCCAGTTCCAGTGCGAGTGGATTCGGGTAAGGGTCGTGTGCCAGCAGCGTCATGCCGAATCCTTTAAGAATACGCAGGGTGGCGATACCAATTTTCCCCGTGCCAATAATCCCCGCCGTGCGCTGGTACATGTTGAATCCAATTAACCCTTCCAGTGAGAAATTGGCATCGCGGGTGCGCTGATACGCGCGATGAATGCGGCGGTTGAGGCTCATCATCATGCCTACCGCATGCTCTGCTACCGCTTCCGGTGAGTAGGCCGGTACACGCACCACCCGAATTCCCAGTTCGCGGGCTGCTTCCAGGTCGACGTTGTTAAAACCAGCGCAGCGTAACGCCAGGATATTGATGCCGGTATTCGCCAGCTCGGTCAGCACCTCACGCCCGGCTTCATCGTTGACGAAAATGCAAACCGCGTCGCATCCCGCCGCCATTTTGACGGTGCGCGGGCTCAGCATAAAATCGAAAAACTCCAGCTCATACCCGAACTGTTGGTTTACCTGTTCCAGATATTTGCGGTCGTATTGTTTGGTGCTGTAAATCGCCAGCTTCATGATGGTCTCTCCACAGGGTATTGTCGGTTGCGCATCTGTCATAGGTGGTTTTATCACCTGCCGTGATGATGGCAACCAGAATAAGCTAGCAGAAAACCATAAACAGACAAACTGTTACTACCATCATGATAACGGGATGAAAACGTCAGGGCGGCGGTATGGTTGAAAACAACAAAAAAGGAGGGGTAATTTCCCCTCCTTCATGACAAGGATGGTGTGACTTACTTTGAGGCGCCGAATACCGAGATGGCTTGCGCCATGCTGGCGATCTGCTGCTGCAGGTGCCCGGTGGCGGAGTTGGACTGGCTCGCCAGCGCGGTATTCTGGTGGGTCAATTCGTCAATGCGATTGACTGCGTCATTGATCTGCTGCAGCCCCTGAGACTGTTCTTTAGTGGCCAGGCTGATGTCATTCATCAAGTGCGTCACTTCCTGCACTTTGACCAAAATGTTGTTCATCGAGCGGTTGGTGTGAGCCACTTGCTGGTCGCCGGCGCGGATGCTGGAGAGCGTATTGTCGATCAATGCCGCGATGTCCTTGGCGGAGGAGGCGCTGCGCTGCGCCAGCGAACGAACCTCACTGGCGACCACCGCGAAACTCTTACCTTGCTCCCCGGCATGGGCAGCTTCTACGGCGGCGTTGACAGCCAGAATATTGGTCTGGAATGCCAGATTATCCAACACGCTGATGATATCGGTGATGCGTTCACTGGCGCGGGTGATTGCATCCATCGTATTGGCAACCTCCGAAACGGCTTGCTCGCCGACATTGACGACCTGATTGACGTCTTGCGCATATTGCGAGGCGCGTAGCGACGCGTCGGCATTGCTTTTGATGGTCGCGGTAAGCTGTTCGACCGAAGCGGCGGTTTGTTGCAGGCTCTCTTCGGTTTTCTCGCAGCATTCGGCCAAAATGTGGTTACCTTGGGCGATTTCACTACACGCGGTTTTGAGTTCATGCAGGTTGACGTTGACGTCATCGACAAAGGTGCGGAAGTTCATGCCGGATTGATTGACGGCGCGCATTAGCATGCCTATCTCATCAGCACGGTTAAGCTGAGTCAGGCTGTTAGCCTGGCCGGACGCAGAGCGCATCGCTTGATCGAGGATCAGTTCCGTCGGTTTGGCGATATGCTGTACCAGCAGTTCACAGAACAGGCAGGCGCAGGCGATCAAGGCGGCAAACACGCCCCATACCAACGCCGTTTTCGGCAGCAGCGCGAAAGCGATAGCCAGCGGCATCAGCCCCAGCAGCCCAAAATAGCTGCGAATACGCCAGCGCAGCGGCATGGTTTTGAACATGCTCAACCATTTCAGCGGACCGGTATACACCACCAAACCGTGGTGAAAAGTGCGGTTTTTCAGGGTACCCTGATTCACCTGAGCATAGAGTGCTTCCGCCTGGCTGATTTCGTCTGTGGTAGCGGCAGTGCGTACCGACATATAACCGACCAGCTTGCCGTCGCGCTTTAGCGGCGTCGTGCTGGAGCGTACCCAATAGTGATCGCCGTTCTTGCGACGGTTTTTGACCACACCGGTCCAGATTTTTCCGGCTTTTAGCGTATTCCACATGTCCGCGAAGGCCGACGGTGGCATATCCGGATGGCGGATAATATTATGCGGTTGCTCCATCAGTTCTTCCGGCTCATAGCCGCTGACGTT
Organism: Dickeya ananatis; assembly: GCF_019464615.1. NCBI lineage: Bacteria > Pseudomonadati > Pseudomonadota > Gammaproteobacteria > Enterobacterales > Pectobacteriaceae > Dickeya > Dickeya ananatis. The sequence continues at coordinate 1,498,014 of NZ_CP040816.1, forward strand.
GATGAAATCGGCGTTGGCGTAAGTAATGAGGCTATCAGGGGTGGTGACCGACATCAGTTTGGTGTTGGCATCCAGCGGATACTGACGTTGGCTTACCGGGTAATTTTTACGCATGAAGCATCCCTTTTTGCGATATTGAAGGGTAAAGCGAGTCCATATTGTCTAAATAATCAACAATGCTGATGAATCGATAATCCGGGCAGGAACGCGGTGTACGGGCGTCGCCACCGTGCCTGCCATCAGAGGCGGAGCGTAGTCAGATACTGCGCTTATGTAAAAATTTTATCATGATCAGGTAATTGGTATGTACGGATTTTGCTGGGTAATGTGAACTGAATGGTGACATTTAGCACATTAATCGTAACAATTCGCACTGAATGATAAAAATGATGATAGCCAGAACACCCTGAAACATAATCCATGCTGACGTTTATACGCTGTACCCGATGGCTGACCCTGCTGATCGTTGCGCTGCCGCTAGGGGGAATCATCGCCTGCCTGACGATGCCGCGCTGGTTGCCCGTGGTATTGCAGCCCTATCTGCCTGTCGGTGTGAGTGTGGCGTTGAATGACACGCCCGGCTGGCGTCAGGGGGGATTCTGGTTGCCCGATGTACAACTGCGTCTGGCATCGTGTCAGCCAGCGACGCTGTCCGGTTTGCTGGTGCGTTATCGGCAAGGGCGCTGGCACCTGGAGGCGCAAGCCTTGACGCTGGATGCGGCGTGTTTGCGGCAGTGGCCTGCCTCTTCCGCGATGACGGCACCTCGATTAGCGCAGTGGCAACAGTGGTTGCCGGAAACCGAATTGATTCTGCACCACGTTGCACTCACCCCCTGGCTGCCCGAGGCGGGAAGTCTGCAACTGTCTACCGACGCATCGCGCCAGCAACTCCGTATCCAAAGCGACCAGCTACAGGTGCAGGCCGAACTGCGTGGCGCTGAATTGACGCTACATCAAGGCCTGATGCGCACGGCACCGCAAGAAACACCGCTACAAATCAACGGTGCGATGCATCTGGCACCAACGCTTAACCGCCTGCCGCAACGGGGGGAGGTGCAAGGCGTCGGGTTACCATTACGGTTACCGGAACCGGCCAGTGCGGTGTTGCGCTGGCAGGGCAATCAGGGCGAGTTGACGGTCAGTGTAGCGTCAATGGACGAACCGCTGCTGACGCTGCCGTGGCGGATAAGTGATGGCAACCTGCGTATTCAGGACGGGCGCTGGCGTTGGCCGTATGCCAGCCAGCCGTTGACCGGCGGCGTTTCGCTGACATTGTATGATCTGTTGCAACCGCGCGATCCACTGCGGCTGGAAGCACGCCTCAATATCCTGACCCAGGGCCATCATGGCCGCGCTAACGCCGTGCTGTCGCTGGGACCCGGTTTGCTGGGGCTGACCGACAGCGATATGCGCTTCCAGTTTACCGGGCAAGTGAATTTGCCTGACTTGTCCATTTTCGCGTCATTGCCGGGTACCGTGAAAGGGGCGGTGCTTGATCCTACCGTGGCGTTGCTACCGGGCGCGCTGTTACGGGCCTGGGGAATGCCGCGTCCGGACGTGGAGCTAGAGGAAGCGCGTTGGCCGCTGGCGGGAATTCAGGTTACCCGACAAGGTGTGAGCGGCAGGTTACAGGCGATTGTCAACGTACGCGACCGGTACTGGGGGCGCTTTCGCTTGCACCTTGACGGTAAGGCGCAGCAGTTTTGGCCAGACAGCGGTGACTGGCGCTGGCGTTATTGGGGAGAGGGCGAGTTGCCGCCGTTGCAAGGCCGATGGGATATCGCAGGTCAGGGGCGCTGGCAGAACAATGAGATTGACGTCGAGTCGTTGTCCAGCGGTCTTAATCAACTGCGTTACGGCGTGGTGACGGTAGAACAGCCGAGGCTGACGCTGACCGACCCCCTGCGCTGGCGACGCGACCCCACGACGGGAACGTTGCGTGGCGCACTGAAATTGGCGGCGAAGCAGGTGAATTTTCACGGTGCTGGCACACTGCCCGCCACCGAACTGGCGCTGGATATTCATGGCCGCAATTTGCAGGATTTCCAATGGAATGGTCAGTTGCAGGCGCAGGCGGTCGGCCCTATTCGACTTAACGGTCGCTGGGACGGACAACGGCTGCGTGGTAACGGGTGGTGGGCGCCTCAGCCGTTACGGGTATTCCAGACATTGTTACCGCCACGTTGGCAACTGGCTATTCGTACCGGGCAGTTTTACGCACAAGCGGCGTTTTCCGCCGCTCGTGGACAGGGATTCCGCGCCGGGGGGCATTGGGTGGTGAAAAACGCCAGTGCCTGGCTGGAGGATGGCGAAGTCAGCGGGGTGAACTTTGTGCTGCCGTATCGCTTCGAAAATCATCGCTGGCAGTTGGGCATTTCCCGTCCGGTGGCGTTACGCATTAGCCGGCTCGATAGCCTGTTCCCGATGCAAAACGTCGATATACAACTGTACGGCTATTATCCTTACAGTGAGCGTCACCCGTTTACGCTGGCGCAGCTGGACCTGGATGTGCTGGAAGGGCACCTGTCGTTATCGCCGTTGCGCCTGCCAGCGCATGATTCGGCGATATTACGGCTACAAGGGATTGATATTGGTGAACTGGTGAGTGGCCTGAAGGTGAAGAAACTGTCGATGTCCGGCCGGGTGAGCGGCGTACTCCCGCTGAACTTCAGCCACCCGTCAATGCTGGTCAAAGACGGCAAATTCACCAATGATACGCCATTGACCATAGAGCTGGATTCGCAACTGGCGGACCAACTGGCGCGAAACAGTGTCGCCAATGCCACTGCTGTAGCCTGGTTGCGCTATCTGGAAGTGGGACGTTCCTGGGTGACGGTCGATATCAGTCAGAACGGAGAGTTGTCGCTGGTGTCGCGCATTACGGGGCAAAGCGTGATGAATGATCTGTCACGGCGTGACATTGTGCTCAATTATCGCCAGCAGGAAAACATCTTCCAGTTATGGCGCAGCCTGCGTTTTGGCGACAATCTGAAGGCGGCACTGGAACAACAGGTCGCTGAGTAATCGATGATGAATGGTAAGGTGATGAGCCGTAAGAGGACGAGATGAGAACAGCCTGTGTCGCGATAACGGCCGTGTTGCTAACCGGCTGCACCCCGCGCATTGAGGTGGCGGCGCCAAAGGAGCCGATTACCATCAACATGAACGTGCATATTGAACACGACATTCGTATTCACACGGATAAAGAAACGGCACAACTGCTCGATAGCGCCGGTAACCGCGCCGGTGAGCAGATAAAGAAAACCCAGGGTAGTAAAGGCGTCGTTATAGACGAGTAGTCGTTATAGACAAGTCATAAAAAAACGCCGTGTGCCATAAAAAGGAATAATCAGGCAACACGGCGGCGAGTATGAGGGTCATTAATTTGTTATATACCCCAAATCATTCACGTTGCAGGCCAGCCAACGCACCGGCAACGTGAAGAAGGACGGGGAGTATTATGCAGATGCCAACTGAGACAGCTGTTCTTTAGCATCAGCCACCGCTTTCTGAGCCATATCCGGGCCGTAAGCGATACCTTCCGCAAACACAAATTCGACATCGGTGATGCCGATGAAGCCCAGCATCAGGCGCAGGTACGGTGCGACCACATCGCTTGCGGTATCTTTGTGGATACCGCCACGGCTGGTCAGTACCACGGCGCGTTTGCCTTTCACCAGACCTTCCGGTCCTTGCTCGGTGTAGCGGAAGGTGACGCCAGCACGGGCGATAAAGTCGAAATAGTTCTTCAACTGGGTTGAAATGTTGAAGTTGTACATCGGGGCGGCCAGCACGATAACGTCGTGCGCCTGCAATTCGGCGATCAGAGCGTCGGACAGCGCCAGCGCGTCCTGCTGACGCGGGGTCAGCGGTTTGTCGGAAGGACGCATTGCACCAACCAGCTCACCATCCAGCACCGGTACCGGCTGAGCGGCCAGGTCGCGAACGGTAATGGTGTCAGCAGGGTGTGCTGCCTGCCAGGAGGCGGTAAAGTGGTCAGCCAACTGGTTGGATTGAGAGAAGTCAGCCAAAATGCTTGATTTCAGAACGAGTACTTTGCTCATTGCCTATTCCTTGTTAAGTGTGACAGAACGAACGTTGTCGTCGTATGAATGCATCATAGGTGTGTTATGGGCAACGGGATAGCGCAATATTTCGAGTTCTTTGTTCGATTTTATTGAATGAAGGGTGAGAGGGGTGAGAGATAGCGCGGCAGAATCCCTTTTGATGGCATATAGCCTGCGCCGTCAATGTGATACCATGCCGCCGCCCGAATTTGTGTTTTCGCCATGTTGCGCTGGTCATTATTTTTTCTGGTAACCGTTTTTTGGGGTAACCATCAGGCGATGCTTGCCGACCAGCGGCACCGGACAGCGGCCATAACCCATACGTGTTCGGTATGGCGACGCCCCCCCGGAATCAGACAGTAAGGAATTGCACCGTGACATCACCTCTCCATGCGTTAGAACCTCAACTTGATGCCTTAATGCTACGTGACCGGCAACGTTTGCGTCGCCGTTTGCAAGGCGCGATGAAAGTGGGGAATCCACAGGCACAGGTGGCGATTGCGCAGGAAATTGGTCAGGAGATTGACACGGCTCGCCTGCGGGTAGAACAACGCAGGACGTCGCTGCCGACCATCCATTATCCAGAGGCGTTGCCGGTCAGCCAGAAACGTGAGGCGATCCTCAGCGCTATCCGCGATCACCAGGTGGTGATTGTGGCCGGGGAAACCGGTTCAGGTAAAACCACCCAGTTGCCGAAGATGTGCCTGGAGTTGGGGCGCGGCGTGACCGGTCTGATAGGCCATACCCAGCCGCGTCGACTGGCGGCCCGCAGCGTGGCGGACCGCATTGCCGCCGAGCTGGAAACCCCGTTGGGCAGCACCGTGGGTTACAAGGTGCGGTTTAACGATCAGGTGGGTGACAACACGCTGGTCAAGTTGATGACCGACGGTATCCTGCTGGCGGAGATTCAGCAGGACAGGCTGCTGATGCAGTACGACACGCTGATCATTGATGAGGCCCACGAACGCAGCCTCAATATCGATTTTATTCTCGGTTACCTCAAACAACTGTTACCGAAACGTCCGGACCTTAAGGTGATCATCACCTCGGCGACCATCGACCCGCAGCGTTTTTCGCGCCATTTCAGTAGTGCGCCGGTGATCGAAGTGTCCGGGCGTACCTACCCGGTGGACGTGCGTTATCGGCCGGTGGTGGAAGAAGCGCAAGACAGCGACCGCGATCAGCTCCAGGCGATACTGGATGCGGTGGATGAGCTGTGTCACGAAGGGCCGGGCGATATTCTGGTGTTTATGAGCGGCGAGCGGGAAATCCGCGATACGGCCGATGCATTAAGCAAGCTCGATTTGCCGCACACAGAGATTTTGCCGCTGTACGCGCGTCTTTCCAGTCAGGAGCAGAACCGGGTATTCCAGTCTCACCACGGGCGTCGCATCGTGCTGGCGACCAATGTGGCAGAAACGTCGTTGACGGTACCGGGTATCCGCTATGTGATTGACCCCGGCACGGCGCGCATCAGCCGTTACAGCTATCGCACCAAGGTGCAACGCTTGCCGATTGAGCCGGTGTCACAGGCTTCCGCCAACCAGCGAAAAGGGCGTTGTGGCCGTGTGGCGGCGGGTATCTGTATCCGCCTTTATTCTGAGCAGGATTTTCTCTCCCGGCCCGAATTTACCGACCCGGAGATTCTGCGTACCAACCTGGCCTCGGTCATTTTGCAGATGACGGCGTTGGGGCTGGGGGATATCGCGGCCTTCCCGTTTGTCGAAGCGCCGGACAAGCGCAATATTCAGGACGGGGTACGGTTACTGGAAGAGCTGGGTGCGATTCACACCAGCGATGACGGCCGCTATCGCCTGACCCCGCAGGGGCGGCAACTGGCGCAACTGCCGGTTGACCCTCGTCTGGCGCGTATGGTGCTGGAAGCACGACAGACCAGCTGTGTACGTGAGGCGATGATCATTACCGCCGCGTTGTCGATTCAGGACCCACGCGAACGCCCGGTAGAGAAAAAGCAGGCGGCGGAAGAAAAACATCGCCGGTTTGCCGACAAAGAGTCCGATTTTCTGGCGTTCGTCAACCTGTGGGACTACCTGCAGGAACAGCAAAAAGCCTTGTCATCCAGCCAGTTTCGCAAGCTGTGCCGTAGCGACTACCTCAACTACCTGCGGGTGCGGGAATGGCAGGATATCTATACCCAATTGCGTCAGGTGGTAAAAGAGCTGGGCTTCCCGGTGAATAGCGAACCGGCGGATTACCGCAGCCTGCATTGCGCGTTGCTGACCGGGCTGTTGTCACATATTGGTCAAAAGGACGTCGATAAGCAGGAATTCAGCGGCGCGCGGAACACCCGGTTTGCCATTTTCCCTGGCTCCGGTTTGTTTAAGAAGCCGCCGAAGTGGGCGATGGTGGCGGAACTGGTGGAAACCAGCCGTTTGTGGGGGCGTATCGCTGCCCGCATCGAACCGGAATGGGTCGAACCGCTGGCGCAGCATCTTATCAAACGCAGTTATAGCGATCCGCACTGGGAAAAAGCGCAGGGCGCGGTGATGGCGCAGGAGAAGGTCACGCTGTACGGTTTGCCGCTGGTGGTCGCCCGTAAAGTGAACTATGGCGCTATCGACCCGGTGGTGTCGCGTGAACTGTTCATTCGCCACGCACTGGTGGAAGGCGACTGGCAAACTTCACACGGGTTTTTCCGGGCTAACCAGCAATTACGCCAGGAAGTGGAGGAACTGGAAAACAAATCCCGTCGTCGCGATATTTTGGTGGATGACGAGACACTGTTTGCGTTCTACGACCAGCGTGTGCCGCAGGATGTGGTATCGAGCCGCCATTTCGATAGCTGGTGGAAGCAGGCCGCCAAAGCCAACCCGGAATTGCTCAATTTCGAAAAGGCAATGCTGATCAAAGATGGCGCGGAGCGTGTCAGCGCGCTGGATTACCCGAACCATTGGCAGCAGGGTGAGTTGCGGTTACGGCTGACCTACCAGTTTGAACCGGGCGCGGATGCGGACGGCGTAACCGTGCATATCCCGCTGCCGGTGTTGAATCAGGTGAAAGAAGACGGATTCGAATGGCAGATCCCAGGGTTACGGCGTGATCTGGTGGTGGCGTTGATCAAGTCATTGCCAAAACCGATACGGCGTAACTTTGTGCCGGCACCTAACTACGCGCAAGCGTTTCTGGCGCGGGTCACCCCACTGGAAAAAGGGTTGCTGGAGGCGCTGGAGCGTGAGTTACGCCTGATGACCGGTGTCACGGTTGATCGCGAAGCCTGGCAGTGGGATCAGGTGCCCGATCATCTGAAAATTACCTTCCGGGTGGTGGATGAGAAAAACCGGACGCTGCGGGAAGGCAAGCAGTTGCGAGCGCTGAAAAATCAGTTGCAGGAGAAGGTGCAACAGACGTTGTCGGCGGTGGCGGATGACGGCATCGAGCAACGCGATTTGCACATCTGGAGTTTTGGCGATTTACCGGAGCGCTACGAACAAAAACGGAGCGGTTATGCGGTAAAAGCCTATCCGGCGCTGGTGGATGAAAAAGACAGCGTGGCAATCCGTCTGTTTGATTCGCCGCACCAGCAACAACAGATGATGTGGCGTGGTCAGCGCCGTCTGTTGCTGCTGAATATTCCGTCACCCATTAAATACCTGCACGAGAAACTGCCGAATAAGGCCAAGTTGGGGCTGTATTTCAACCCTTACGGCAAGGTGCTGGAGCTGATTGACGATTGCATCGCCTGCGGTGTGGACAAATTGATGGAACAAGCCGGTGGCCCGGTGTGGCAGGAAGCGGCGTTTCGACAGCTGCACGAACGTGTGCGGGCGGAACTGAACGATACGGTGGTGGATATCGCTCGTCAGGTGGAGCAGATCCTCACCACGGTGTTCAACATCAATAAACGGTTGAAAGGCCGGGTGGACATGGCGCTGGCACTGGCGTTAAGCGACATCAAAAGTCAGTTGAGCGGGTTGGTATTTCGCGGTTTCGTGACCGATAACGGCTATAAGCGGTTGCCGGATGTGCTGCGTTATCTGCAAGCCATTGAGCGTCGGCTGGATAAACTGGCGCAGGATGTTCACCGCGATCGGGCGCAGATGCTGAAAGTCGAGCAGGTGCAGCAGGCCTGGCAACAGTGGCTGAATAAGCTGCCGCCGGAACGACGCGATGATGATGACGTGAAAGCCATCCGCTGGATGCTCGAAGAGTTGCGTGTCAGCTATTTTGCCCAACAACTGGGCACGCCGTATCCCATTTCTGATAAACGCATTATGCAGGCGATGGATCAGATAGACGGGTAACGCGGATAGCGGGATAACCGGCCTTGTAGCAGTACCGGGCTTGAGGCAGTAAACGCTGCATAGCCCTTGCCCGGTGCTCAAGTAGCATCGGGCAAGGGGATAGTGGCAATTAATGGTGGCAATTAACAGTCTTCGATAATCAGATACGCGGCGTTAACCGGGCCGTGTACCCCGACCACCTTGATAAGTTCGATATCGGCGGTGGAACTGGGGCCGCCTATCAGGTTGATACAGGAAGGCATACGGGTGCCTTGCTCCGCCAACTGATGCAGATGGTGCGCCAGTTGCGCGACACGCGGCAAAATCGTGCTCTTGCGTACCACAAAAATTGACGACTCCGGCAGTAAGCTGACCGCACGGCCGCGCTCCGGGGTGGAAAATAGCACCACGCCGCCCGATTCCGTTAACCCATATTCCGCGTAGACCACGCCGACTTTGGCTTGCTCAGCCAGCCGGATATTTTCGTCTCCCCGCGCAGGATCCCACACCACGGCGTGGCAGGCTTCCTGCAACCGGGCGGTGATCCCCAACGCGACCAGTCGCTCATCGCCACTGAGGATGACGGGCTCGCGGCCATAGCGTTCGCATAAACGCCATGCAGCCTCCGCGGCATCCGCCTCGGTGGTCAATTCACAATGCGCCAGCATGACGTTGGTGGCGCATTCAATGAACGCGTCACAGCGTTGCTGCGCGTTAAGTTCAGTCAGACGGGTCTGGGCATGGTCATGCGCAGGAACCGGCGGCGGCGACGGAAGATGACGAACCGGTCGGTCCAGTGCGTTGGCGATGTCGGCTAAAAATGCGTCTCTATGATTCATCATTTATTTCCCTGCGCTTTGTGTTTTTTAAACCAGGAACGGAAACTTTCACCATCGGCGGGCGGCAAGTCGCGTGCCTGTGTCCATTCGCTGATGGCGCCGATGTTAATGGGGAGTTTCCCGTCCCGGATAAACCAACTGGCGGCACGGGCACCCGCTATCATGCCGACTTTCCATAACGTCGGGTGGCTGTTGGCATAAGCGAACAGCTTGATCGTGCTCTGCTCGCCTTTGGGCGTGAGCCCACCTTCTGCCATGACCCGGCGGTGTTTCAGAATCAGTTTCGATAACGGAATCTGGACCGGGCATACGCTGTCACAGGCGGTACACAACGAGCAGGCGTAAGGCAGATCTTTAAAATCATCGTAACCACCCAGCAGGGGAGAAATGACCGCGCCGATAGGGCCTGGGTAGATAGAACCGTAGCCGTGACCGCCGATATGACGGTACGCCGGGCAGGTGTTCATGCATGCGCCGCAGCGAATACAACGCAATATGTCCTTGAACTGCGACCCCAGCACGGTGGATCGGCCGTTATCGACAATCACCAGATGGAACTCTTCCGGGCCATCCACATTACCTGCCTCGCGTGGGCCGGTGAGCCAGGTATTGTACCCGGTTAGCCGTGCGCCGACGGCACTGCGTGCCAGCATGGTGATGAGCACATCCACCTCTTCAAACGTTGGCGCGATACGCTCCATCCCCATCACCGCGATGTGTGTTTTCGGCAGGGTGGTACACATGCGGGCGTTACCTTCATTGGTCACCAGACACACGGAACCGGTTTCCGCCACGGCGAAGTTACAGCCGGTGACGCCGATTTCCGCACTCAGAAAATCCTGACGGATCTTTTGGCGGATGAACAGTGTCATGGCCTCCGGGGTTTCCGGCCCGTCGTAGCCCAGTTTTTCACGCAGCACACGCTGAATCTGGTGACGATCTTTATGAATCGCCGGTACCACGATGTGTGACGGTGGATCGCCATCAAGCTGCAGAATGTATTCGCCAAGGTCGGTTTCAATCACCTGGATACCGGCTTCCTGCAGCACGTGGTTCATGCCAATCTCTTCGGTGACCATCGATTTGGCCTTGACCACTTTTTTCGCCTGCTTCGACTGGGCGACACGCAGAATGTAATCCGTCGCGTCCTCTTTGGTTTTGGCAAAAAAGACGTTACCGCCGTTAGCGCTGACGCGTTCTGAGAGCTGGTAGAGGTAGGCATCCAGATTAGCCAGTACGTGTTCACGGATTTGGCTGGCACGCTCGCGCCAGTCTTCCCAATGCCCCAACTCATCCACCATTTTCTGGCGGTTGGCACCGATGCGCTCCTGCGCGTTGGCAACGGCGTTACGCATAATGGGGTCGTCTATCTGCTGCTTGATACGCGCTTTGAAAGCAACATCGCTGGTTTTTAAGTACATGGGTAACCTCCTCAGCGGCTCATCAACACTTCGGCGATATGCATCACCTTGACCGGGCGTCCTTCGCGTTGCAGACGTCCGCCGATATTGAGCAGGCAACTGACATCGGCACCGATCAGGTAATCCGGCTCGGCATCCATAATATGGCCCACTTTTTCTTTCACCATTTCACCGGAGATTTCCGCCATTTTTACCGAGAAGGTACCACCGAAACCGCAGCAGGTTTCCGGTGCCTGAAACGGCAGCAGCGTCAGACCGTCGACTTGTTTTAGCAGCGCCAGCGGTTCTTCTTTCACCCCCATTTTGCGAAACAGACTACAGGACGGATGGTAAACCGCTTTGCCGGGTAAACGCGCGCCCACATCGACGACGCCCAACGTGTTGACGATGAACGAGGTCAGGTCGAACATCCGCGCGGCGACCTTCTCAGCGCGTTTCGCCCACTGCGGTTCATCACCCAGCCAGGAGGCGTAACTTTTGATAGCGTAGGTGCAAGAACCCGCCGGGGAGATAATCGGGTCGTCGTTTTCTTCCAGCGCCGCAATCAGGTTTTTCATCCCCGGGATGGCTTCTTTCACATAGCCGCTATTGAGCGCGGGCTGACCGCAGCATCCCTGTTTTTCAGGGAAATGAACCTGGCAGCCTAAATGCTCCAGCAACAGCACCGAATCACGTGCCATGCGTGATTTCAGCGCGTCGCCGATACAGGTCACAAAAAAGTTAACATTCACGACATCTCTCCAATACAGGATATAGGCTTGTTTTTATGATAAGACGTTATTGTCTGACGCTGATTATTCGGAAAAACAAACAGGTTCAGGACATAAACAGGTTTAAGACATAAATAAATAATAAAACAGCCCGACTTTTAGCCCGAGAATCAGGATATAGGCGGTACAGTATTTCAGCGTACTGGCCATAATGGCGCTGCCTTGTCCGTCCATTCGGGTGGCGGATACCGCAATAGCGATACTCTGCGGGGAGATCATTTTCCCGCCGGTTGCCCCGGAGGTGTTAGCAGCCGCCAGCCAGACGGGGTCAATATGGAGTTTTTCTGCCGCGACAGTTTGCAACTTGCCGAACAGAACGTTCGAGTTGGTATCGCTACCGGTGACGAACGTCCCCAGCGCACCGATGATAGGCGCGATAAAGACATAGGCACCCCCCGTGAGATTCACCATGGTCTGCGCCAGCGTGGCGATAAGCCCACTGACATCCATGATGGTCGCCATCGCGACGATAGTGGTGATAGCAATAATCGAGTTTTTCAACTGCTTAATCGTGCTAGCTAACACACTCAGCATCTTGCCTAACGTGGCACCCTGAATGAAACCACCCAGCAGGGTCGCAATAATGATCAGCACACCCGGTGTGGCTATCCAGTCGATTTTCAGTGACAGCGCTTTTCCTTGCGGTAACGGGAAAGACAGCGTTGAGGTCACCTGCCCGACAACCTGCTTAATGCCGGGGAATAACGGCGAACAAAGCAGGATAAAGGTAAAAATAAGCATATAAATAGAACAGGCTTTCAGCAATTCACGGCCTGAAGGCAACGCCCCTGAGCGGGTATTATTCTGAATAAGATAGCGCGGGTCGGTTTGCCCTTTACGTGCGCGCCCCATGGCCGCGACCGCGATAAGGCTGACAAGGCTGCCTGCAAACGCTGGCAGCTCTGCACCCAGGTGAACGGCGACAAAATACTGCGGGATTAGGGTGGTAATCCCACACACCAGCGTGATGCCCACCACGCCTTTTATCGCTTTCACACCGTCGCCGATGATGGCAATAATCACAAACGGCAGCAGAATGTTGAACAACGCCAGTTGCAAAATGATCGTGCCGCCGAGGGCGGTGACCGGCAGGTGGACCTGCTCTGCCAAAATCGACACCGGAATACCGACGGCACCGAAGGCGGTGGGCACGGTGTTTGCCACCAATGAGGCGATGGCCGCTTTTAGTGGGTTAAAACCCAGCGCAATCAGAATACCGATAGGAATCGCCACGGCGGTACCGTAGCCTGCTGCCGCTTCAAGGAAGCCGCCGAAGCACCAGGAAATCAACAGCACCTGAATACGCTTGTCGTCGCTGATGCTGGCCAGTACGTCACGCAGAACATCCATGCTGCGTGTTTCTTGCATCAGGTTATAACTGTAAATCGCCCCCAGAATCACAATAATGATAGGCCATAAGCCCTTTATCACCCCATAGCCAATGGCTGACCCGAGTGTTTGTAACGGCATGTGCCAGACCGTCATGCTCAATATTGCCGTGATCACCAGGGTGATCAGGACGGAATGATGAATGGGCATTTTGATTTTCAAAATCAGAATGATCATTATCACTAATGGCAATACGCCAAGTGAGAATTGTAAGTATTCGTACATGATGCTCCCTAAAATAAAAATGTAACTTATTGATATCGTTCTAGGAGTAATCGTTTATAGAGAGATCAAAAAATCGGGTCAGGTGGCTGGATCGCTTCATTGAAAGATAAGTTTCAACTTGTCGGTAAAAGGTATGAACAGGTTACTCTTAGGTATAAGAGAAGGTTAATACCATTAACAATTTGTGGGCTTTTACGGCAAAAAAGGGGTAGGGGCAGACGGTATAGGGGAGGGAACGGGAAACTGCCGGCACGTCAGCGACGATACCGGCGGGTCATTGCTATCAGCGTTTCTCTTTAGCCAGTGCTTCCAACTGCTGGCGTATGGCGGTGACTGCAACAGCGCGGTTATCGGCGAGTTTGCGGTTGCTGGCGTCCGGGGCGGAGCTTTGGATGCCGACCAGAATCCAGCTACCGGCGGTTTTCAGCATCAACGGCGAACCGCTATCGCCCGGTAAGGTGTCGCAACGGTGGGCCATCACGGTTTTCTGGACCCAACCGGTAATCTGGCAATCCTGATGGCGGTACAAGGTGTCCTCATGGTCTTCCGGGTAACCGGCCTGAGTAACCTTATGTTGTGCCGCATCCAGCGCGGTTTTCAGTTCTTCCTGCGTGCCTTGCCAGATAGGTAATGGGCGGATGCCCGGCGGTGTTTCCCGCAGGCGAATCAGGGCGAAATCCCACGGTGCGGCAGCGGGGGGAACAATCCAGCCATCACCGTCCGCTTTTAACATTTTGGCCAGTTTCTTATTGGTTAACGCTTCAATTTTATCGGTTTCATAGCGCCAGCCATTTTCTGTCGACAGAAAACGCAGTGCGACCGGTTTGTCCGGTACACCGGGTGGTGCTACGACACAGTGGCCTGCCGTCAGTGCCAGATGGGGCGAAATCAAGGTGGCGGTGCACAGGTTGCCGCTGGCGGTTTCTAATTGACCAATCGCCTGCCATGGCCACTGGGAGGTATCCGGCACGCTATCGCGATCATCATGATTAAAGAACAGGGTCTGTTTTTGTTGTTCCGTCAGGGTTGAGGCGTCGTCATCGGCCCACACGTAAGGGGCGAGCACGCTCAATGAACATAACAACCAGGCTGATATGCGCATGTAATGAATGGCCTTTAAAAATGAAAAAATTCAGCGTAGTAACCGTCATCAATCCACTATAAACGTAGCATGCCGACATCAAAGCAGGAAACGATAGGGTAGTCAGGTGGATCGAATAACCTGATTTGGGCGCGTTGGTGAGAGTGAAATCGGATTACAGGAAAAAGACGACAATGACCAACGCGCAGATAAGCAGGAAGGACAACATGATTTCGAATGAATAACGCCGCAGCATTATCAGGTCCCCCATGAAACAAACACCCGGCGAACCGGGTGTTTTATAACACTACTGTCATGCCGATAATCGCTACCGGTGTTCATGACCATTAACTATTTCTTACCTGGGTGAATTAAGCGGCTGTTGGAGCAGCAACTTTTTTCGCTTTTTTCACTTTTTTGTGTTTTTTGGCAGCCTGAGCTTTCTGAGCAGCCGGAGCTTTCTTAGCTACTTTTTTGTGTTTTTTGGCAGCCTGAGCTTTCTGAGCAGCCGGGGCTTTTTTCTTAGCTACTTTTTTGTGTTTTTTGGCAGCCTGAGCTTTCTGAGCAGCCGGGGCTTTTTTCTTAGCTACTTTTTTGTGTTTTTTGGCAGCCTGGGCTTTCTGAGCAGCCGGGGCTTTTTTCTTAGCTACTTTTTTGTGTTTTTTGGCAGCCTGAGCTTTCTGAGCAGCCGGGGCTTTTCTCTTAGCTACTTTTTTGTGTTTTTTGGCAGCCTGGGCTTTCTGAGCAGCCGGAGCTTTTTTCTTGGCTACTTTTTTGTGTTTTTTAGCTGCCTGAGCTTTCTGGGCCGCTTTCTTCTTCTCAACTTTTTTCACCGGTTTTTTCGCGGTATCCGCTTTAGCCGGAGCGGCAGCAGTTGCCGGGGCGTTAGCCGGAGCAGCAGTGGTGCCAGCTGCGAAGGCTACAGAGGACAGACCCAGAGCCGCACCTGCGATCAACACTAAAAATTTTTTCATCGTAAATTCCTCGTTATCCCGTTCACATTTCAAGCCCCAGGGTGGGCCGATGACTGAAGCATAAGATAAGCTACGCTAACGATCTGTGAGTGTTTGGTTTCCGCGTGTAACGGATTGTACAAGGTTCGCAGACGAAGAGTTTGACGCGGGTTTGGCGGTGACAATCGGCCAGCGGAACAGGAAACGAGCGCCTCCCAACGGGCTGCTGTCGACTTCGACAGTGCCATTGTAAGCTCGCACGATGGCGTGAACAATGGCCAGTCCCAGACCGCAACCGCCACTGCTGTTTTCGATGCCAGCCTCCAGACGGATGAAGGGTTCGAAAATGTGCTCACGGTCTTGCGGCGCGATACCTGGCCCGTCATCTTCCACTTGCAGACACGCGGTCTGCTGATCGAGCGTCAACCCTACCCGCAGGCGTTGTTGGCAGAAACGTAAACCATTATTGACCAGATTATTCAGTACCCGCTCCATCAGGCGCAGGTCGACATAGCCGAAATGGTTACCGCTCGCGACATCCAGTTCAATCAGTTTGTCATCGTGCACCAGTCGAAAATCATCGACCCGTTTTTGCAGCCATTGCGACAGGTCGATCTCTTCGAGATGCAGCGTCACCTGCGGCCGGTCAAGACGGGCGTAGGTCAGCAGTTCGTCGATGAGCGCTTCGAGTTGGCCGACATCCCGGTTGATGGCTTCCTGCTCGTCATCGGTCAGGTTGTCGCTCATCGCCAGCCGGTAACGCAACCGAACCAGCGGGGTGCGCAGCTCATGGGCAATATTGTCGATAAGCTGTTTCTTACTGGTAATCAATTGGTTGAGGTTATCGGCCATACGGTTGAATGCCACGCCCAGGCGAAACAGGCTGGAGGTATTATCAAAATGGGTGCGTTCCTCCAGATGACCGTCACCCAGCCGTTGTGCCGCACTTTCCAGTCGTAGCATCGCTTTCCAGTGTGGGCGCATCCATAAGAACACCGGTAGCGCCAGCGACAGGCCGATTAACGCCAGAAACAGTAAATTGACCAGACGTATTTCATGCAGGAAGAACAAGTAGGGAATAGGGCCGACCGCCAGCACATAATGGCTGCGCGGAATACGCTGGATGAAGGTGTACTCGTCGTCCAACGCGACGATTTCACCCTGAATCAGCCGTTGTTGCGCCAGCGTGCTGAGCCGATATTTATTGATGGGCTCAATGTGTAACTTGAACGACAAATTGAGATCCATCTGGTTGATGGTCTTGTGCCACTCTCTGGGGGGGATGGAGCGTAACTCGTTGCGAATCAGGTACAGCGAGCTTTTCATCAGGTCGTCCATCGATTGTCGACCGGCGCGCTCCGCCGTGACTTTGTACACCAACCCGACCAGCAGCGTCATCACCAGAAAGCTGGCAAACAGCAGTAGAAAGAACTGAATAAACAGTTTTTTCATGGCGTGAGGGTCTCCCAGGCATTCGGGGCGAACAGGTAGCCTTTGTTGCGGATGGTTTTGATACGCACTGGCTCCAGTGCGTTGTCGTAGAGTTTTTTACGCAGACGGGAAATCGCCACATCAATACTGCGATCCATACCGTCGTAACTGACGCCGCGCAACGCCTTGAGCAACGCTTCACGATCCATGATCTGCCCGGCGTGGGTAGCCAGTAACCACAGTAAATCGAAGTCCGACGTGGAAAGCGGAATATTTTCGTCCGCCAGCGTGACGTCGCGGTTAACCGGGTCGATACACAGCAGGCCGAAATGTAGCGATTTATGCACCTGCACCTGTGCTTTTTCCGGGGTGTTTTTCTCAACGACAGGTTGCGGTGCGGCGGCGTATTGACGGAAATGTAATCTCAAACGTGCCAGCAGGACCGCGGGCGGCGTGGTTTTCAGGATATAGTCATCGGCCCCCATCTCCAGCGACAGAATGTGGTTCATGTCGCTGTCGAGCGAGGTGAGCAGAACGATCGGGCCGGTGTATTGCGGGCGGAGTTCACGGCAAATCGTCATACCGTCCTTGCCGGGCAACATGATGTCCAGTAGCACCAGGTCGGGTTGTTGTTCTTCGATGAAGGCCAGTGCGTTATCACCACGAGGCTCGATGTGCACATCAATATCATGTTTGCCCAGATAGGCTGCAATCAGTTTGCCAACTTCCGGATCATCCTCAACAAAAACAACTTTATACATGACATTCTACTCACAACAGTACGCGTATTATGGTTCATGCGACAGCATGGAAGCGACGGCAAAAGCGTAGGGTGCGCTGGATCGCATTGCCAGCAGAAAAGCCCCTGCTTTTGCCGTATAGCTCTACAATTGTTAGAGATACTATACCTTATTAATCCTTTTTACGTTGTAATGGTTGATGTGAATGGCGCGACGGCAATGGTCGCCTGGCGGAAAGGAGAGAAGGGATGGAAGAGGCTCACTCTGGGCCTGCGGGCTCCTCTGAAAGGATGTGTATTGATTACACCGCGTACCTGGGTGCGCTGTGCCGCAAGCGCTGGCGTTTTGTTGATGCGTTGTATGGTGTTATGCCTATTTTTGGTATGGTGACCAAATCTTCCATGGCGGTGGGAACGACCGGTGCCACGGGGAAAGATGACCTGCTGGAGCTGGCGATGCAGGTGCTGTCCACTCAGGCCAGCGATGAAACCAATCTTTCTCGGTTGATTACACTGGCATGCCAACATGGGGTGACGGAGCTGGATATCCAGTTACCGTATGCGTTGTCTGGCGACCAGTTGCAGATAATCGAGCGAGCGTGCCGCGGCTACGAACTGGTGCTGAGTCAGCAGGCGGAATGCCTCTCGGTGCATTCCGTGGCGTCAGCCGCATTTTGCTAATCTGTTTTTTAACCTATCTGTTCTTTAACTGATGAGGAAAAACCGGCCTCGCGCAATGCTAAGGCCGGTCGGTCGTCAGGCGTTGAGAGCGTCGTGCTGGGGCTTTGTTTCTGCCAGTGCTTGTTCCAGCGTCGCGTAGAAGCCCAGCCGGTTGGCAATCGGTGTCACATTCGCCCGAGCCAGTGTTTTGAGCGGCTGAAACGGGATGTCGGTAAGAATCAACTGTTTTTCCGGCGGTAACAATTCCACAAAATGGCGGAATGCATTAAGGCCGCCCGCATCCAGCACCGAGACCGCATCCCACTGCAGGATAATGGTTGGATAAGGCTCGACACGTTCCATCAGTTCCGTAAACAGGCGCTCCGCGGCCGCAAAGAATAGCGGGCCGTTGATTCGCAGCACCAGCCGCTGGTCTGCAACGGTGCCTGGCAGTTCGCTCAGTCGGGTCATGCGCGCCACATTCCTCATAAACAGCAATGAGGCCAGCACAATACCAACCGTAATGGCGATCACCATATCAAACAGAACGGTTAACCCCATGCACAACAGCAATATCAGGATATCGTCGCGTGGTGCCCGGCGCAGGATATAGACCACTTTGTGCGCCTCGCTCATGTTCCAGGCCACCAGCAGCAGCAACGACGCCATGGCGGAGAGCGGCAGATAAGACAGCCAAGGGGCCAGCACCAGCAAAGACAGCAATACCAGCAAGGCATGGATCACCGCGGCGATAGGTGAGGTCGCACCCGCACGCACGTTTGCCGCCGAGCGGGCGATCGCCGCCGTAGCGGTAATGCCGCCAAAGAACGGGGCAACCATATTGCCGATGCCCTGGCCCAGCAATTCGCTGCTGGGGTGGTGTTTTCGGCCGGTCATCCCATCCAGTACGACGGCACATAGCAACGATTCAATGGCACCCAGCATCGCCATCGAAAATGCGGCTGGCAGCAGTTCGGACAGGCTTTGCCAGCTCAGCGTCATGGTGTGCCCATCCGGCGCGGGGATGTTCCACGGCAGGACAAACTGCGGCAGGATCGCCGGGATCCCTTGCCCGTGGCTGCCGTCGGCCAACAGGTAGCTAAAACGCGAACCGATGGTGGCGATCTCGATATGAAACGATGACAGCACCCCCATTACGGCGGTGCCAGCCAGCAGTGCAGGGAGGTGCCCCGGCAGGCGAACGCCGAGTCGGGGCCAGACTATCAATACCAATAGTGTAGTGGCGCCGATAAGGGTATCGCCGATGTTGAGTGTGGGCATAGCCAGCGCCAGCGCCGCGACTTTGGCGGCATAGTGCTCCGGCACGGTCGCCATCGTCAGGCCGAAAAAGTCTTTTACCTGCATGGTGGCGATGGTAATGGCGATACCCGATGTGAAGCCAAGCGTGACCGGCAAGGGGATGTATTCAATCAGCCGACCCAGCCGACACAGCCCCATCAGCAGTAAAAAGACCCCGGAGAGTAGGGTGGCGACCAGCAGGCCGGAAAGACCAAACTGTTGCGACACCGGGTTGAGAATGACCACAAACGCGGCTGTCGGCCCCGATACGCTGTAGCGCGAACCGCCGCAGATGGCGATCAGCAATCCAGCAACCGCCGAGGTGTAAAGCCCGTACTGCGGTGGCACGCCGCTGGCGATAGCTAACGCCATTGCCAGTGGGATGGCGATAATACCGACAGTAATGCCGGCGATAACATCATGGGTAAAACGCGATAAGGTGTACTTTTCTCGCCAGCAGGCTTCAATCAGCGCGCTGAACGGTCTGATACCGTTAATTCGGTGTGATTTCATGGAAAGCAAGAACCAAACAATGAAAAACAGGCGGGTCGACAGCGGCCCGTCACGGCCAGGGCGTGTGCCGCCTGCGGTGGTTGCCTGAAAAACGTGAATAAAAAACGCAGCCACCACGGTAGGACACAGTCCAAAGTCGATACCATACGCCTGTTTTTTGGCGAAGATCCAGCGATAAATCAATAGAAAGGTTTTTTCGGGGTAAATGTGTCGCTATTGCGGCCGTGCCACACTGTCGATCGTCGCTGGCGGCCTGCGCCGATATACGTTGTCGATACCGGCACAGCGAGAACAGCGGTGTGCTTACAGCATGACGGTCATCAGGTACGCCACAAACAGCGCCAAATGAGCGCTACCGTTGAGCACATTGGTGCGACCGGTAGAAAACGAAATCTGGCACAAGATCAGTACCGATAGCATCACCACGATGTGAGGCAAGTCGAGGGCGAAATGCAACGTCCGGCCGGTGAGGGTAGCTATCAACGTCACGGCGGGGACCGTCAGCGAAATGGTTGCCAGCACGGAACCAAAGAACAGGTTCATCGCACGTTGCACCTGATTACGCAGTACGGCGGTAATCGCCCCCAGACCTTCCGGCGAGAGGATCAGCAGCGCGACCAGAAAACCGGTGAACTGGGACGGGGCGTTCATAGCGTCCAGCAGCCCTTCCAACTGCGGGGAGTCCATCTTGGTTACGGCAATGACCGCCACCAGGTGGACCAGCAGCCAGACGGCATGCCAGGCAGAGCTGTGTGCGGAAGGCTTGCCGTGATGTGGGTCGCCGTCATCGCCCTCGTCTTCATGCTCATAAACAAACAGGCTTTGATGCGTACGGGTTTGAATCAGCAGGAAGACGCCGTACATCATGGCTGAAATCAGCGCGATAATAATGGATTGCACCACAGAAAAATTGCCGTCCGGTAAGGCGGCCGGGAACACCAACACCAGCACCGCCAGCGGAAAGATAGCCATCAGGTACTGTTTGATTCCGCCCAGATTAACGTACTGCGTGGCGAATTTTCGCCCGCCCAGCAACAGGGCGAAACCGACCAAACCACCACTGACGATCATAATGATGGAGTAGAGGGTATCGCGCATCAGCGTCGGGCCTGCGTCCCCGGTCGCCATCAGCGCTGAAATCAGGCTGACCTCGAGAATGACGACCGACAGGCTGAGGATAAGCGACCCGTAGGGCTCACCCAGACGATGCGCCAGCACATCCGCATGGCGCACCACGCTAAATGCGCTGGCGAGGATCCCTACCAACGCCAGCAGATTGATGCCGACCATGGCGGGCAAGCTGCGACTATCACCCCAGAGCATGAGCACCAGCAACGCCAGCAGGGGGAAAATCAAGGTATATTCGTGATGACGGGTTTTCACCGCGTCAGTGGATGTCGGCATGGTCGGGTCTCCTTATATACCGTCTGAAAAAAATACCGTCTGCAAACAGAATGTCGTGAAAGCAACAGGTGGTGAAAAACGGTTTCTTGCAAGCAATGCAGCGCGAGAAGCTATGCGTTTTGGAAACAATTCGTTTTGGAAAAAATGCTGAGGCGGTATCCGGGTGTTTATCGCTGCCGACAAGATATAGCCTGGCGCTGGCCATAGTCGGCGGTGTTACCTGAATGTTTTCGCTGCCTCGTGATAATCTCGGTGTTGAATTATTGCTGAAACCTCAGGGTAACCTCATAAAATGAAAGGTGGCTGAGGGTTTTTGTTATTTAATATTTATATGATTAATAATAAAAGAATTTGTTGGTTTTGTTTACTCTCTTTACTAAAGAATAACGCACTTTATCTTTCTATACATAGTTGTTTTTAGGGTTATCGAGCAATAAATAAGGCGTGAGTGCTATTTTTTCATTAATCGAATGGTTGTGCGTTGGGCGGCAAGCCCGGTGTTTATTCTTGACACGATTCCTGATGCGATGGTACCGAATGCCGGGGGCCGGGCGAGATAGTGCTTAAGGCGTGGTCACTCCACCTTGTTGTCATTGCATTTTCTTACAGCTCTTAATGTCTCATCGGCTTTATGATAATTCTGGTAAAGATTAACGATATTTTGCCGTAGAAATAAGCAATACCTGCGTTGATTATAGGGTTGATAATCGGCCAGAATAGACAAGGCGATGCCGCCGCGCAGTAAAATCGTTTTAGTGAGGGCAGTAGGTAGTGTTGACGCGTGATTTCTTGCAGAAAGCGGATTGTAAAACCTCGTTTGGAAAAATTGATGAATCATTGCTGCTAACGCCTCAGCAGCGAGAGGCATCTCTGGCGTGCACGTTGGCATCCCGCCCCGATCAAAGCCCTGTCTGGGTGTTTGGCTATGGCTCGTTGATGTGGAACCCGGTGTTTGATGCCGAAGAAGTCTGTGTGGCAACGCTTCATGGCTGGCATCGTACCTTTTGTCTGCGCCTTACCGCAGGGCGTGGGACGCACAGTCAGCCCGGCCGCATGCTGGGGTTGAAACCGGGAGGCGAAACGACCGGGCTGGCCTATCGGTTGCCTGAAATGACGCTGCGCGACGAACTGGAACTGCTGTGGAAGCGCGAAATGCTGACCGGCTGTTACCGGCCATTGTGGTGCGAGTTACGGTGTCAGAACCGGGAGCCGATTACCGCGCTGGTGTTTGTCACCAACCCGGAACATCCATTGCTGGAAGCGGATACCTGTATTCAGAGCATCGCGCCGTTGATTGCCCGCGCCAGCGGGCCGCTCGGTACCAATGCCCAGTATCTGTTCGCACTGGAACAGGAACTGAATCATTACGGTATGGAGGACGAAAGCCTGAGCGCGCTGGCGCAGCGGGTGCGTGAGCTGCAACAAAACCTCTCCATTGGCCCGGCACAGGAGTCCCCGTGCTGATTGATATTGGTGGTGTTCTGGCGGCACGTTGGCGGTGTTAGCCAGCAGGGTAGGCATACACTGAGGCGGCGGTTGTCTATACCGGTCCGGCGGCAGTGATGATACCATGCAGGCAACGTGTCACGACTGGGATTGTCAGACCGGCAACAAGGCCACCGTCAATGAGTTCATTTTATCAACAGATATGGGGAACTGCGGCGCGTCCCGGCAAGGTGCTGGGTGGTTTCCTTTCATTGTGCCTGACGTTGTTGGGCTTGTTGTTTTTTACCTTCCTGTTAACCCATTTAGCGTCGGTTGATCAGGTGTTGCCCGTCACGGGAGAACATGCCAGCGATGCTACCTATAGCCAGGTGCGCCAGCAACTGGGGCTCGACAAGCCATTGTGGCTGCAATTCTGGGATTACCTGTGTGCGCTGATGCAAGGCGACTTCGGCGTATCGCGTACCACCTCGCAACCGGTGCTGGACGATTTACTGCGCACCTTCCCGGCTACCTTTGAACTGGCGACCAGCGCCATCGTGCTTGGATTTGGCGGAGGCATTACGCTGGCGCTGTTATCGGCGTTGAAACCCGGCGGTGTTTTAGACTATCTGGTGCGTACGGTGGCGTTGCTGGGGTATTCCGTACCGGTATTCTGGATTGGATTACTCAGCCTGTTGCTGTTTTACTCGGTGTTGCACTGGTCTGCCGGGCCGGGACGGATCGATGACGTTTATCAGTATTCGGCCGAATTACCGACCGGATTTGTGTTATTCGGCAACTGGAGTCGCGATCTGGCGATGCTTCGTAACGCGCTGGCACACCTGTGGCTGCCCGCCTGCGTACTGGGGTTTGTGTCAATGGCCAGCATCGCACGGATGTTACGCACGGCGCTGTTGGAAGAGAGTGGTAAAGAATACGTCACGTTAGCCCGTGCGATGGGGGCCAGTCGGTGGCGTATCCTGCTTTTTCATATCCTGCCCAATATTCAGACGGTCATGGTGACGGTATTGATGCTGTCTTACGCCAGCTTGCTGGAAGGGGCGATTCTGGTGGAAACGGTGTTTTCCTGGCCTGGCGTAGGGCGTTACCTGACGACGGCGCTGTTTGCCGCTGACATTCCGGCGGTACTGGGGGCGACGCTGTTGATTGGGGTCTGTTTCATCCTGCTCAATGCACTGGCGGATGCGCTGATCTTTTTGCTGGACCCACGTACACGATGAGGTGGACATTTCTGTTCCCGGTTAGCCGTCGGCCGGCGCGTCGTCGCGTTGCGCTCAACAGCATCAATGTGTGTTTTTTTATGCTGATCTTACTGACGCTGGTGGCGCTTTTCGCCCCCTGGCTGGCACCGTTTGACCCTTATACCCACAATATCATCCAGCGATTGCAACCACCGAGCCAGGCGCATTGGCTGGGGACCGACGGTTTTGGGCGTGACCTGTTATCACGGGTGATTTACGGTACCCGCCCCGTATTGATTATGGTGGCGCTGATTCTCATCATCACGATTCCCGTTGGGCTTATCGTGGGGGTGGGCGCAGGGTATCTGGGTGGCTGGATAGATAAAGTATTGATGCGACTGACGGATATCATGCTGGCGCTGCCGGGATTGGTGATTGCGCTGTCGCTGGTCGCGGTGCTGGGCCCAGGATTACTGCATGGCGCACTGGCACTGGCGTTAAGTGCCTGGCCGCAGTTTGCCCGACAAGCGCGAGCTGAAACGATGGCGCTGCGTAACAGTGAGTTTCTGCTGGCCGCCCGTATGCAAGGCATTAGTGGATGGCGATTGATGTATGGCCACGTACTGCCATTGTGTCTGCCTGGTGCGATGGCCCGTGCCGCGATGACGCCGGGCAATATGATTTTGGCGGCCGCTGGCCTGGGCTTTCTGGGGTTGGGCGCACCGCCGCCGATGGCGGAATGGGGCGCGATGGTAGCGGAAGGCAGTAATGTGATGCTGGAACAGTGGTGGGTTGCCACCATGCCGGGGCTGGCGATTTTATTTACCAGCCTGACCTTTAATTTACTGGGCAACGCTCTGCGCGACAGACTGGATCCTCGTTATGGCAAACACTGACTCCTGCTTGCTGGAGGTCGAAAATCTTTCGATCTGGCGTCGTAACGGTCAGCCGCACGTGCTGGTGCACCCGTTGTCATTTAGTATGCGGCGAGAGCGGGTGGCGCTGGTGGGCGAGTCCGGCGCGGGGAAATCGCTATTGGCCTGGGCGCTGATGGGATTGCTGCCGTATGAGTGTCAGATGCAGGCGGAGCGGCTTGAGCTGGCCGGGCAGGACCTGTTGCGGTTTAGTTCGACGCAGTGGCGGCAATGGCGTGGCAGGCGTGTCGCGATGGTGATGCAGGAGCCGAAGCAGGCATTAAACCCGATGCGCACGATAGGCTGGCAAATGGAGGAGCCGCTGCGGCTGCACACCCGGTTGCCGCGCCATGAAAGACAAGAACGCGTGCTGGAGAGTCTTAACGCTGTTGGTCTGGCGGAGTCCGGTGGGGTGCTGGCCTGTTATCCTCACCAGATTTCCGGCGGTATGGCACAACGGGTGATGCTGGCGATGGCGATGATTACCCAGCCGGATCTGTTGATTATCGATGAACGCACCTTTGCGCTGGACAGGGAAACCCGGGTGCAGGTGCTGTCGTTACTTGACCACTTGCTCACCGAACACCACATGGGGCTACTGTTGATTAGCCATGATTTACCACTGGTCGTGCACCATTGTGCCCACATTCTGGTGATGCGCCAGGGCCATCTGGTGGATACGCTGCCCGCGTCGCAGCTACCGAATGCGACACACCCTTACACCCAGATGCTCTGGCATTCCCAGCCGGGTAAACAGACGCACGGGCAGATATTGCCGATGATGCCGGACGAACCGGAAGGAACGGCATGATGCACGAACTGATGGCCGTGGTAGTCGAGCAGGTGAGTGTGGCGCACTGGCAGGGGTATCAGCGCCATGACGTTGTGCATAACGCCAGTTTTACGGTGGTACAGGGCGAATGTTTCGGGCTGGCCGGGCCATCCGGCAGTGGCAAGTCCTCACTGTTGTGGGCACTGGCCGGGCTGAACCCCCACTGGTCGGGAACGATGACATTGCTTGAGCAGCCGATACATCCCGGTCGGTCATTCGGGGCGGTCTTGCGGCGACAGGTACAGATGGTCTTTCAGGACCCCTACGCGTCGTTGCATCCACGCCATACGCTGCGTAAAACCCTGAGCGACCCGTTGCGGCTGATGGGCGTATCCGATGTGGATGAGCGACTGGCACAAGGGATGGGGCAACTGGGTTTGCCCGGCTATCTGCTGGATAATTACCCGCATCAATTATCTGGCGGACAACGCCAACTGATGGCGTTATTGCGCACGTTACTGATGCGCCCGCGCGTGTTATTGCTTGATGATGCCACCTCCGCGCTGGACATGCTCGGGCAGGCGCGAGTGTTCAATCTACTTACACGTCTGCGGGAGAGCGACGACCTGACCATGATACTGGTCAGCAATGACCGCAATGTGATGGAACACATGTGTGATCGCGTGTTGTGGATGCAAGACGGCAGGCTACAGTCTCACTGAACATGATCTCACGGAACATCATCCCATAGAACAGGATCCCGCTGACCACCATCCTTCTGACCATATGGATGCCGCGATACTGAGGACGAAACGATGAAGGTATGGTTTGCCGTTTTACTGATGCTGCTATTCAGTCTGCCAGCGAAAGCGTCGACACCGGGTGATACGCTGGTCGTCGCCATTTCCCTGAACAGTATTATCAGTTTTGATCCGGCGGAAAGTTTTGAAACTGTCAGCAGCAGCTGCCTTACCTCACTGTATCAAGGACTGGTCACCAGCAGTCGTGATAACCCCACCCAACTGGAACCCGCGTTAGCGCTTGACTGGCATCCCGGCGCGGACGAACGAAGCCTGACGTTTACCCTGGACCCCGGTGCGGTGTTTGCTTCCGGTAACCCGGTACAGGCTGATGATGTGATTTATTCACTGACCCGGGCGGTGAAGCTCAATAAAACACCGGCGTTTATTCTCAATGAGCTGGGGTGGGAGCCGGGCAATATCGAGGCACAATTTCGCAAAATCGACGATCAGCGCTTGGAAATACGCTGGAGTCGCGATATTGGCAGCGAACTGGTGTTGCGGCTGCTGTCGGCCAGCGTCGCGCTGATTGTCGACAGTAAAGTGGTGGAAAAACACAGTGATAACGGCGATTTCGGCAACAAATGGCTGAAGACGCATTCGGCAGGCAGCGGCAGTTATCACATTCGACACTATTTGCCGCAGCAGGCTTTGTTGCTGGAGAGTAACCCCTACGCCCGTCATCCGCCGATATTACCGCGGGTGATTTTAAAAGACGTGGCCGACCCGAGTGTGCGGCGCCTGTTGCTGCTACAAGGTGATGCCGATGTCGCGTACGACCTGGGGGCTGATCAATTCAGCGCTCTGGAAAGCCACCCCGGCGTGACGGTGCAAATGACATCAGGCACCAAAATCTACTATCTGGGTTTTAATACGCGCAGCAAGACGGCGTCATTTCTCGGGCAACCCGCTTTTTGGCAGGCGGCGCGCTGGCTGGTTGACTACCAGAGCATTGCGCAGCAATTGTTGAAAAAACAGTTCAGCGTGCATCAGAATTTTTTGCCGCAGGGCTTTGATGCCGCGCTGCAGGAAGAGCCGTTCCGGCTGGATGTGGCGAAAGCGCGGCAGGTATTGCGCGATGCCGGAATAGCAGCGGGCAGCCGGTTTACCTTACTGGTGGCGAATCAACCACCGTATGTGGAGGTGGCGCAGGCGTTGCAGGACAGTTTCGCTCGTGCCGATATTCGCATTGATGTGCAGATGGTGGTGGAGAGCGAACTGTGGACGCGTATGCGTAGCGGTCGCTTTGAGGCGGTATTTACCTACTGGGGGCCAGACTATATTGATCCTAACAGTAATGCCAGCGCGTTCGCGCTTAGCCAGCCCGGCACGCTGGCCGGGCGGTTGGGGTGGTCGGCCCCTCCGGCACTCAGCCAGATGACGCGAGCGGCCGCCGCGCAGTGCGATCCCGTGGTGCGGCGTGATATCTACCAGCAATTGCAACGGGCGGTCAGGGATAACTCGCCGTTCGTGCTCATGTTGCAGGGAAGACGGCTAGTCGCGTTACGCAGTACGCTGGTGAATGCTCGCCAGAGCATGACCAATTCCATGCTCTATTTCGATGAAATCAGCAAGGCGAAAGCGGTGCCACCAGAATGACGATGGCTGTATTGCCCGCTCGTTTACCCACCGTCGATGGGTATCCAGCGTTATTTTTTATCTGCCGTCATGTTCTCAATCAGCATGCCGGTACCGACCGCGCCGGTAATACACAGTGCCATGGGCGCAAAGAAATCGTCGCTGACATGAGTCAGTTCCATAATCAGAACCAGACTGGTGATCGGCATTTTCATTGATGTCGCCAGAAACGCGGCGGCACCAATGACGGCATAGGCACCCGGCTGGTTGTCCGGAAAGAACCACGACCAGATACCGCCTAACGCCACTGCCAGTAACGCGCCGTTCGCAAGTCCCGGTGTCAGCAAGCCGCCTTGCGCGCCAGCGCGCAAGCTGCCCCATTGCACTAACACCTTGCACCCCAATAGCAGTAATGCCATCGATACTGACAGCTGGCTGGTGAAGCTCAGCTCCGCCGGCCCTTTGCCGTTGCCAGCCAGTTGCGGCAGGATGATCACCAGCGCGCCCAGTAACGCGAAGTTGAGCAGGTTGGTGACAATCAGCCAGGCGTCTCGCGGTGAATGCTGCCGGGCATGGCGGGTGAGTCGGCTAAACCCATAGGCGGCGACCCCGAATATCGGCCCGCAGATCAACGCCCAGACGGTCAGGTCGCTGGATACCGTCAGCGGCATCGTGAGGTGGTACTGGTATTCATCACCCAGCGCGACACGGGCTATCAGGGCGGCTGTCGCGCTGGTGAAAAAAGCAGCCAGACAGGTTTTGATCTGAACGCGCGCCAGCAAGACTTCCACAACAAACAGCGCGCCGCTCAACGGAACGTTATACACCGCCGCCAGCCCACCACCGGCACCGCAGGCAATCAGCAACCGGGTGTCTTCCGGGGTCATGCGTAATGCGCGACAGAGATGGTTGGCGGCCAATGCCCCCAGTTCACGTGGTGCCACTTCCCGACCCAGTGGTGAGCCGAGTGCTACGGTCGTAATCTGTAATAAGGTGTGGATGATGGTTTCTTTTATCGGCATGTCAGGCTTATCAGCCTGTAATGCCGCGTTGATGTTCACCAGCCGACGGCCATAGCGGTAGAGCGCGTACCAGCCCAACCCGGCGATCAGCCCGCCTGCCAGCAAGGCAAGAAACCGGCGGGTGGGCTCTGCCGCACTGACTCCCTGTAAAAAACTTTCCTCGCTGATGATATGGTCCACACTGTAACCATAGGCCAGGTGTTGAATGGTGTGGAGCAACAGCGCCAGTAACATACCGCCAAGACCAGACAGGATGCCGGTTAGCAGCAGTGCGATGGCAAAACGAAAACGCTGGGACAGGTTCCCGGACACTTGCTCGGACATTATTTCGGACATACTCACTCACATCAGCTGTGGAAAAACGCATTGCCGCATCATTATCACCGCACATTGTACGGACTATACCTCAACCGGAGGTCTCTTGGCTGCAATGCGGCGACAGGGAGGCAGGTATCATGACCCATGTTCAACCACCGCCAGCCTATCAGCGTATTACCGGTGTTGATTGGCGACATATCTTTGTTATGGGCGATCTACACGGTTGCTATCAGTCCCTGATAGCGGCACTGGAGCGGGTCGGGTTTGATACCGGTTGTGATCTGCTGGTATCTGTCGGCGATGTGATCGATCGTGGCCCTCAAAATCTGGCCTGTCTTGATTTGCTACAACAGCCGTGGTTTCGCGCCGTGCGGGGTAATCATGAGCAGATGGCGCTGGATGCGTTAAACGATGCCGGGCGTATTGCGTTGTGGCGGGCCAATGGCGGCGACTGGTTTTTCAGGCTCGAAGAGCAACAGCAAAGGCTGGCCTGTCACGGGTTGTCACAAGCGGCACAATTGCCTTATGTCATCGAAATCGTGACCGCAACCCAGCGCACGGTGGTAGCACATGCCGATTACCCGGCCGACTGCTACCAGTTTGAGCAGCCGTTGCCCTGGGCGCAGGTATTATGGAATCGGCAACGACTTAGCCAGGCGATGGCCGGGATCGGTGGGCCTATCGTCGGCGCAGACGATTTCCTGTTTGGTCATACGCCGTTGCGAAAGCCCCTCACGTTCTGGAATATCCACTATATCGATACCGGTGCGGTATTTGGCGGTGAGCTGACGCTGTATTGTGTTCAGCGAGCCGGGAAAGCCTGCAGAGAGAAATCAACAGATGGCGGGAAATAAAGAACAATCGATATCCTGAGAAATAAA
This sequence comes from Dickeya ananatis, assembly GCF_019464615.1. Classification (NCBI taxonomy): domain Bacteria; kingdom Pseudomonadati; phylum Pseudomonadota; class Gammaproteobacteria; order Enterobacterales; family Pectobacteriaceae; genus Dickeya; species Dickeya ananatis. The sequence goes on from NZ_CP040816.1 coordinate 1,527,958, forward strand.
AATAACCATTTTATACCCGTCATACTTCACGTTGCCGGTGTGTTGGCTGCGTTCGCTCACCCGAATCACTTACTTGAGTAAGCTCATCGGGATTCATTCACTTGCCGCTTGCCTGCAACCCGAATTATTTTGGGTATACCGGCATTATCTGAATAATCGTTCTATGCTTACTACTTCGAATGCTAATTCGAGACGCAATGTGAGTGATGGCCGCCATCAATAAACATCGCTATGCTCCACTTGGTTTCAGATTGTCGATAACCGGGGCGAAGGCCTGTCCTGCAAGGCTCTTAAGCACAGATGACGCTACCGGATACGGTGTGACGATAGGGTATGCGGCAACGTGAATGGGCGGGGAATACCCTTTTCCGGGTAAGACGCATTATTTGAGTAAGCCACATCGTTCGAGCAAATAACACTATTTGAACAAACAACATTATTTGAGTAAACAACCGTATTTAGGCAAGAAACGGTATGTAGGTAAAAAGTATTTAGGTAAGAAACATTGTCTGGGTAAGGAATGTATCGTGAAAAAATATCTCTTCCAATTATTGTGTGCGTCATGTGTTTTATTGGCTGCAACCGCGGACGCGAAAAATACCCGCCTGAGCGATAATGAGATCAAGCAAATTATTATTGAGGAATCTATTGCCAGTTATGCGGGGAATTGTGCCTGTCCATATAGTTCTGCCAGCAATGGCAGCCGCTGTGGCGGGCGTAGCGCCTGGAGCCGCAAAGGCGGCGCGGCACCCGCCTGTTATAAAGACGATGTGACAAAAGAGCAAGTGGCGCGCTGGCGTGAAAACAACAAGTCGCGAGCACAGTAACCATTACGCATCGCGCTCCACGCTTGTCCGAAGTGGGGATTTTCCCGAACGGTACCTGAAAAAACGCCCTGACAAGTTCATCAGGGCGTTGTGTAAATAGCCTGGAAAGGTTGATATGCGTTAACGGAATACGTGTAACGCTTGTTCCAGTCGGCGTGCCTGTTGTTTTAACTGATCCGATGCCTGCGCACAGGCATTGACCTGAGCCGCATTTTTCTGGGTGATCTGTTCCAGTTCTTCCACCGCACGGCCGATTTCAGACAGTCCAACCGTTTGTTCTTTGGTCGAATCCGCAATATGCGCAATCAACTGGCTGACGCTATTTACCCGGGTGACGATGTTTTGTGTACTGTTGCCCGCGTCCCGCACATGGCTGGAACCGGTGCGGACCTGTTCCACACTGGATTCGATCAACTGCTTAATTTCATTGGCTGCGCTGGCGCTACGCTGTGCCAGATTACGTACCTCGCCAGCTACCACAGCAAACCCTTTCCCTTGTTCGCCCGCGCGCGCGGCTTCCACGGCGGCGTTCAATGCTAGAATATTGGTCTGGAAGGCGATGTTATCGATAATGGAGGTAATACCGGCAATTTTCTCCGAACTGGCGACAATGCTGTCCATGGTCTTTTCCATCTCGCCAATGACCCGACCGCCGCTGATGGCCGCATCACAGGCGGTGGAGGCCTGTTGACTGGCTTCGCTGGTAGTAGTGGTGTTGGTCTGCACCGTGGTATTGATTTCGTTCATGGCAGCGGCGGTCTGCTGCACATTCGCCGCGGTACGTTCGGCGTGGTCACTCATGTCTTCACTGCCGTGGGCCAGCTCGTCGCTGGCGGAGCGGATGTTCAGCACCTGCGTGCTGATATCGTCCACCAGCCAGCGAAACATCAACCCCAGTTGCCCGATAGCACGCTGGATGGTACCAATCTCATCGCCGCGACTACCATAATCCAGGGTGGTGACGTTACCGGTAGCGATATCCAGCGCCTGTTGTTTGACCATTTCAATCGGGTTGATTAACTGCCACTCCAGTAAGCCATCCAGCAGCAGCATCATGCCGGTCATAAACGCGCTGGTAATATAAAAATCAGAGTCAAAATCGCCATGAAGCGACCAGAACGCGATGTAGCTTATCAACGCCGTCAGCGTGATAAGCCCGCGCAAACGCCAGCGCATCGATATCAGCTTCAGACGTGAAAACACCCCGGTCAGGCCAGTGTGAAACAGTACCCCTTTGTGTAATTTCAGATTTTTACCCTGATCGCCACGCATGGTTTGATACAATTTTTCCGCCGCATCCACATCCTGACGGGAAGGTTGGGTACGCACGGACATATATCCGGTTGTGCGTCCCTGGCGCACAATCGGGACGGCGTTGGCGCGCACCCAGTAATGATCGCCGTTTTTGCGTCGATTCTTGACCAGTGCTGTCCAGGGTTCTTGCTGCTTGAGTGTTTGCCACATGTCGCGAAAGGCCTCGACCGGCATATCTGGGTGACGGACGAAATTATGTGGTTGTCCATCAATTTCATCGGGTTCGAAACCACTGACCTCAATAAACGCATCGTTGGCATAAACAATATGGCTATTCACGTCGGTGACCGACATGAGTGTGGCATCCTTGTCAAAAATATATTCCCTTTGTGTGACTGGCTGGTTGTTGCGCATTTCAGGTCCTCGTGAAAATTATTTTTAGTTTGAACTTCAGGGTCTGTCGCATAGAAAAGATATATAGCCGAGATGCTTCAGCGTGCAGGTGCGCTGATTTTATTATCCCGTCTTCCCTGACGTATTCCTTTTCGAAGGACGTCGTGCGCATCAATGCTGACGTCCCGCTATTGAATTATTGGGATACCCGTAGCGTAATCTGTGATTTGTTTTTTTACCTATAGCTCGCTTTTTAATGAAAAGCTGACGATATATGCCCTGTTCAGGCCATAGACAGCCGACCGTTGATGCAGTTAACGATTCCGCAACCTAACAATAACAAACATATACATGAGATCTGATCCGATATCATTTTAAATTTAGCATTTGTCTGGCAAATTTCATTTTCAGCAGAAAATAATGATGCGCTATCGCAAGGTTGTGATGAAAAATAAACGCCTGACGGTTATCGCCATCGATGGGCAGAGATGAATAGCAGAAAAAGAGAAAACAAATCATGTCCCAGGGGTTCATCTAACAGGTGTTTATCCGGTAGCACATTATTTATTGCCAGTGGTTTTTGAAGGGCATAGAAGAATAGCGTCTGGTCGTGATAAAAGCGTGAGATACGCAGTGGATAAGCGGTTGGTAAGCGCGTTCATGGGGTGTCCGCCCAAAAGCAGGGCGGACGATAAAAGCAGGTTCTCAGTCGGGAGGGAGGAGTCAGAATGTCTCCCAGTTGCCAGCATCGTGGTAGGCTCCGGCGGTGGCGGTTTTGCCGGGAAGCGTTAACGGCGACGGTGTTTTACCGGATGTGCCGATGACTGGCCGTTTTTTTCCGCTGTCCTGGGAGGGCGTTGCATGAAGCCGGAACAGCGACACCGCATGGTTAAGGTGGTCACTTTGCTCTTCCAGTGAGACGGCCGCATTAGCGGATTGTTCTACCAGTACCGCGTTCTGTTGTGTGACGCGATCCATCTCGCTGATGGCCTGGCTGACCTGATCGATACCATGGCTTTGCTCTTCCGATGCACACGAGATTTCCCCCATGATATCGGTGACGCGTGAAACGGCTTTCACCAGATCGCCCATGGTTTCTCCGGCAGAGGTCACCAGTACCGAGCCTTCGTGCACCCGATTAACCGAGTCTTCGATAAGCCCTTTGATTTCGCGGGCTGCTTCGGCGCTACGCTGCGCCAGATTACGTACTTCACCGGCTACCACGGCAAAGCCGCGGCCCTGTTCCCCTGCGCGTGCGGCTTCTACCGCCGCGTTGAGCGCCAGAATATTGGTCTGAAAGGCGATGCTGTCGATAAGCCCGGTAATATCACTGATCTTCTGCGAACTGCCGCTGATTTGTTTCATCGTGCTGACCACGTTATCCACCACCTGCAACCCTTTGTGAGCGGTATCAGACGCGTCGCGCGCCAGCTGAGAGGCGTGACGGGCGTTGTCGGCATTCTGTTTAACGGTGGCGGTTAACTGCTCCATGCTGGCGGCGGTTTCTACCAGTGATGCCGACTGCTGTTCGGTACGCGAGGAAAGGTCGCTATTGCCACCGGCAATTTCACTGGCGCTGCGATAAATTTCATCTGCGCTGGTACGCACTTTCCCGACGGTATCAGTCAGCGACTGTTGCATATGGCGGACACTCTGTGCCAATTGGCCAATTTCATTTTTCGCTTCAATGTGCAGCGACTGTGTCAGGTCGCCGGTGGCGATGTGGTGCAAGTGCGTTATTACCCGGCGTAATGGCTGCAACAGGACACGGCGAATATACACCCAGGCACTGCTGGTGGCGAACAGCAGGATCAACACACAAATGGCTATCACGATGATACTGTAGTCATAATTTTGGTTGCTATCGGTCACCGCGCTGTCATTGAGGGCATCGTTTTGACGGAAATAGGCATCAAAGGAATTCTGGAAGGCGTCCTGCATTTTTTGTGTCGGCAGTGCCTGAATGGTTTTGACGTCCTGCGTTTTGATCAAATCGACGATTTGCTGTAATACGCGACGCAGTGCCTGGTAATTTGCGTTGATGTCTTTCGCCAGCGCGGCGTCCTGTACCGGCAATAACGGAATTTGAGCATAGGCGGCGAAATGTTTGTCTGCCTGAGCCAGCGACTGATTGGCGACATCAATCAGCTCGGCCGATTTTCCGGCGCTGGGAATGTTGTTGGTTTCCATAATCATACGTGCGATGGCGCGATTCATGGTATTGCGTGTCTGGATCAGGGCTATCCAGGACGCATTCAACTCGCTGCTCTGTTTGCGCAGCGTTTGTGCGACGACAAAGTTATTGCGATCACTCTTCATGGCGCCAAAGAAAAAACCGTAACTGACCAACTGCAATAGACTTAATGCCAGTAGTAATGAAAAAAGTCCGGTGACAATTTTTATATTTCTGAACATGGTTTGCTCTCGGTGATGGAATAATGACGTCGGTAAAAAATCCATCGGCAATCAAAAGTGAGAACTTTAAAAAAAACGTGATTATCATCACAGGAAATACTTATGACACAGCTTCTCGTTATCCCAGTGGAATAAGCAGGATGATCGTCCGGACAATATTATTTTTATAGTTTTTCGTTATTCTTATTCTGGCAGGTGGGGTTGCTGATTATGGCAAAGTATACCCGTCATACTTCAAGTTGCAGGTGTGTTGGCGGCGTTACTCGGCCCATCAATGGGCCTCGCCCTTCGGGCCGCTGCAAGCAGCGTTCAAATCGGCGCATGCCGATTTGTCGCTCACCCGAATCACTTACCGGTGTAAGCTCATCGGGATGAAATGAGAGACATCCTGTCTCTCACCAGAGGCCAGCCGTTGGCTGGTCAAATTCGTTCCCAACGAATTTGTCACTCACTTGCCGCGTGACAAGGCTCTAATGAGCCTTGCCCTAAAGGGCCAACGCGTGGCGTTGTTCAACACGCATGCGTGTTGTCCCGCAACTCGAATTATTTTGGGTATAAGATAATGGCAAAGTAAAAGTAATGGCAAAGTAAGTGATGACGAGGTAAATCGTCATCAGGCTAAAATGTTAGGGCCATTATGCCGGGGGAACATAACGGCGTTTCGCCCGATACATAGCGCTATCCGCTTTGCGGATCAGCTCATTGGCGTTAAGCGGCGCGTCCTCTTGCAAAATGGCATGCCCCACGCTGGCGGATAGCGTAATCGTCTGATGGCGAATGGTGACCGGTTTTTCAATCTTCGCCTTCAGTTTCTGGGTGATGCTGCGAATTTCGCTGGACAGATTCTGCTGTTCATGAATAACCATCAGAAATTCATCTCCCGCCAGCCGTCCGATGAAATCGTAAGAGCGGGTATTCTGGCGTAGCAGCCGGGCAAAGGTTTTGATGACCCGATCGCCAAAATCATGCCCAAAATGGTCGTTATAGTGTTTGAAGTTATTGATATCAAAAAATAGCAGGGCCAGCGCCCCACGCCGTTTCTTGCCCGCCAGTCGTTGCAGATAACTGATGACGGCACGTCGGTTGGGCAGGCCGGTCAGGTGGTCGTGATTGGCTTCAAATGATAGCCGATCGCGCAACACCGTCAGGTAGGTGATGTCGGTGGAGAGGATATAGGTGCCGAGTTCCGGTGATTCGGCGGGCACCAGTTCGGTATGCAATGTGACGCGCTGGCCGTCAGGCATGCCCACTTCATGCTCAAAAGACGCCGGGTGCTGTTTCTGGCGTGATTCCTCCAGCCGTGGCAACAGCAACGCCAGCTCCTTTGGGCGAAAGATGTCATGGATATCACGCTGATACAGGGTGTCATGCTCATGACCGATTAACCTGCGTAGGTGGCGATTGGCAAAAACCAGCACGTTATCCGGATTGATGCAGGAAATCATCGCCGGAATATGGTCGGTGATGTCCTGAATGAATTGATGGCTTTGGTACAGTTCGGCGGTGCGCTGTTCTACCCGGTTTTCCAGCTCCAGGCTCAGGTCGCGTAATCGCTGCTCCGAGGCTTTTTGCGCGCTAAGGTCGGTCAGCGCCAGTAACAAGCCGAACTTGCTGCCGTCGGGATTGCTGAGTACCGAAATAGAGACCTGTGCCCACAGTTCGCTGCCGTCTGCACGGATGTAGCGGCGTTGCTTTGTGCTTTCCCGCACATCGTTGTTCATCAGCCGTTCGTGGTCGGCGATTAATGCGGGCATATCCTCCGGGTGGACGATCTTTTCCACCGGTAGCGTCAGTAACGTTTGCTCATCGTAGCCGAGCATATCGCAAAACGCGGGATTGACCTTTATCGGCCGTTTATCCGGGGCTACCAGCACCAGACCAATGGCCGCGCTGGAAAACATCTGCTGGTTAATGTAATCCGCGTGATGCAACTTTTCCTGCGCTATGGCTTCACGCGCCTGCATTTCGGCTTTATGCAGCACGGTTTGCACGATGCAGGCCAAATCGCTCAGTTGCTGCAGTTCCTCGTCGCTAAAGGTACGTGGTTGATGGTGATACAGGCACAGCGCACCCAGTGGCGTACCGAGTGAAGAACGCAGTGGGTAACTGGCGTGAAAACGAATCGGGTTTGCGCCGGTGACCAGCGGATTATTCACAAAGCGTGAATCCAGCAGAGTGTCTGGAACGATCAGCGGTGCGTTGGCGCTGACGGTATGAGCGCAGAAGGAAAATTCGATAGGGGGCTCCTGACGCGGAAAATTCTCTTTTGTCAGAAACCACTGGCGCTCACTGTTAACCAGCGAAATCACCACGCTCTGCACCTGGAAAAAGGTGCGGGTGATGCGTGCCAGACGCGGGAGTTCATCAGCGGGCTGGGTGTCGAAAATATTCAGCATGCGCGCGAGGATGTCTTGCTGTTCTTCGCTACAACGATGGCATGGGGACGTCATGACGAAACCTTATAATACCTGATGATAGTGGCTGTCGGCTCTGCGAAGGGCAGAGCGCAGCGGATGTCGCCATCCCGCAATTGGCCTGAGCGCTTGTCCGGTTATGATTCAAGATTCAAGAATAGTTATCGGTAGGTGGCACACCGCAACACGACTTTTTTTAGCGAAATGTGCGATGTGTCACTCTATAGGGTGTAATCCAGTCCGGTTTATCACAGACAGGTTCGTGGTTTATTGACCTTGCCGATAGACGCATTGACCGTGAACATAAGTCGCGCTGATGTTTCGGTCATCACCTTGCATCATTAGGGCGAACAGCCGTGAGTCCAGCGAGGTAGCCTGCTGCTGGCGGAGTTGCTGCAGTGGTGTCGCGGCCCAGTTCAGCACCACGAAGTCGGCGTCTTTGCCCGGCAGAAAATTACCCAGCCTGTCATCCAGCGACAGTGCAGCAGCACTCCCCAATGTGGCCTGATAGAAGCCTTCGCGTGCCGAGAGTTTTTCGCCTTGCAATTGCTGCACTTTATAACCGTCGCTGAGGGTTTGCAGCAACGACAGGCTGGTACCTGCGCCAACATCGGTACCGATGCCCACACGAACCCCGGCGGCTTTTAACGGATGCAGTCGGAATAAGCCGCTGCCTAAAAACAAATTGGAGCTGGGACAAAACGCCACGGCGGACTGACTACGCGTCAGCGTGTGAATTTCATCCGGGTGCAGGTGAATAGCATGAGCAAACACCGAGCGGCGTCCAGTTAACCCGTGGTGGTGGTAGACATCGAGGTAGTGTTGCTGTTCGGGAAACAACGACTTGACCCAGGCGATTTCGTCCGTGTTTTCACACAGATGAGTATGCAAATACACATCCGGATACTCCTGCAATAACCGGCCTGCCAGCGCCAGTTGTTCCGGGGTGGAGGTGGCGGCAAAGCGCGGCGTGACCGCATAGCGCAATCGCCCACGGTGGTGCCATTTTTCAATCAGCGCTTTGCTCTCGTCATAGCTCTGCTGGGCGGTGTCGCACAGCTCGTCCGGCGCATGGCGGTCCATCATGACTTTACCGGCAATCAGGCACATGTTTTTGTCTTCGGCGGCGCTAAACAGCGCATCAACCGACTGGGGATGGACAGTCGCAAATACCAGCGCGCTGGTGGTACCGTGCCGTAACAGTTCCTGAATAAAGAATACCGCCCGTTTACGAGCGTAATGTTCATCAGCGAACTTGCACTCGGTAGGGAAGGTGTAAGTATTAAGCCAGGACAGCAGTTGCTCACCGTAACAGGCGATCATTTCTGTCTGGGGAAAATGGATATGGGTGTCGATAAATCCCGGCATCAGTAATTGACCACGGTAGTCAATAACCGTTATCGCCTGACGATCCGTTTCGGTGAGGCTGTCATACGGCACGGCGTCCTGAATACGGCCGTTACGCACCAATAGCGCACCGTCTTCGATAAAGCGCGTGGCGTCGGGGTGGTGCAGTGGGTCGTCGACAAAGTGTAACAGACTGGCGCGGTAGGCCAGGGTGGCGTCCATCATGGGTATTCTCCCTGCTGTGGAGCAGGAAAACATGGGCGCATTGCCATGACGCCTTCCTGCTCCCGTGTTGTTCAAAGCGGTGTCAGCGTCTGATTTTTGATGGTGAAAAGGAAGGTGCACCATCGTCACGGCAGGATTCATTCCTTGCGGCGCTGATGGCCCGGCAGACCGTGAGACATTGTCGCAGCAAGTGACTGAAAATCAGTAAAAGCGGTTTGATACTACGAGCCGATGGCGGTCTGCGTCAATAATACGTTTTGCTAATGATTGACGAGTAAAGCCAGGAAAAACACTTTATGTGTATTCTGATGCATAAAAAACCCCGCCGGGCGGCGGGGAAAGACGGTCAGAAAAGTAAGGAAACACGGAGGGAGAGAGGAATAACGGGTTACTTGCGTTCGCCGTCAACCGGTTCAGTTTTGCCGGGTACCATGATGGAGCGGGTAATGGCTTCCATCGTCACGAACGTATGACCGCAGTTGACGTTGGTGCACTGGTGGTAACGCTCCTTGGTATTTTCAGACAGGTAGCGACTGGAGCGGGCATGAGCGGAATGACGGCACAAAGGACAATGCATCATTTTGAAATCACCTTATGTGTACGGGTTAGTTAAACATCTTACACACATACTATGCGATCAAATTCGAATTTGCAAACTTTAAATTCGAAAAGTGATTCATTGCGCGCTGGTGTTATCCACTACGCTGTAGCTAATGTCGTAAGCGACATCCAGCATCGACACTTCCAACTCAACCGCCGTGGTAAAACCGTTACCGGCGATGGTGTGGGTCAGACGTTTGATAGTCCACTGCCGCTCGTCGATCACGTGCTTGAATCCTTTGAGATTCACCAGCGCGCCAGGCTTTAGATTCTCCATACCGCGTGCCAGCGAAATCGAGAACGTTACCGTGCCACGCTGGGTTTCACGCCATTTACTCACCGCGGCCTGCGTGGCTTCGTCCTGGCTGGCGTAGGTGGTTTGTAGCGTTTGCTGGCTGTCTTCTTCCCCGGCCAGATAATCGTCAGTCGACAGATCGGACGGCTGGCTAGCCGATTTGGCGCTGGGGTGCGATGTTGACGCCGTGGTCTGTGTTTTACGCTGACGGCTAATCTTCACAGTATGTGTTTTTGCATCGCGGCTATCATGCCAGTTGGCGGTGATCGCGGTATTGGCAATGCGATCGGCAATCGTAAAACTGTGAGAGTCGCCGTCGCTGCGTTCGATCAGATACGTCGCGACATTTTTGCCATCTGCCGCCGTACCGCTGCCTGCGACGAAGAGTCGCAACGTATCGCTTTTTATCGCTACTGTGCCGCTGTATTTTCTGGCCAGACGACAGAGAAACGACAAATCGGACTCTTTGGATTGGTTTTCGTGCACGATTGCCGTATTAGCCAGCGAGGTGTCGATTGATGCCAGCAGGCTGTAGCGTTCCGCAATCGTCCGGGCGATATCGCCCAGCGTGGTCGCGTTATAGGAACCATCACGTGGCGTGTTGAGGTCGCCGCGAAAATTAACGCTACGTGCGCTGAGGGTAATTCTGTCCGGTGCCCCGCTGTGACTGACCTGGTCAACCACAAAGGTGCCTTTATCCTCCAGTGCTTTACCCTTCCAGCCGATTTTAACGCTGACTTTCTCCCCGCGTTTGGGCATCAGCACTTTGCCGTCGCTGTCATCGATATCCAGCGATAGCTGGTCGGATTCAAATCCCAGGACATCGTGCAGTGACAGCGAAATGAGCCGCTGGCTAAGATTGCGGGTCGTCTGGGGGTTACCGGATGAATCCGTCAGTGTTATCTGATAGTCCGGCGCAAGCTGGTCTGCAATACCAATGCGGTTATTTACTATCACGAGAAGACACCTCCGATGGCGGCTTTGGCGGACGTGATGGCCGGTGTAATCTGCTGGTTGTACAAATCGGTAGCTTGTTGGCTGAGGTCGCCAAACATGGCTATCAGCGATTCATCGACACGTGTCAGGTTAATCGTGAATTCGATACGCTTGGCGCTGCCGTCGGAGAAGAATTCCGTATTGGTGTGTTGCAGGCTTTCAACGACGAACATGCCATAAATGGTGCCGCTACCCTCGATCAACGGCCAGGCGCGACCTGTCCCGGCCATCAGTTCCAGCGCTGATAACGAGAGTTTACTGAACTTGCCGTTAATTTCAGGGCACAGTACGCCATTAAGGCTAATGGTTTCGTTACCTTGCCCCAAAAACTGCTGCGCAGGGCGTAGACCGATACGGCCATTGTTGGCCCAGCGATAATTAACATTACGACTGAGGGTACTGTACGGCAGTGTTTGCAATTGAAAGACAAATAAACCCAGTGCAAGCATCATCATATTATCCTCATGAAATAAGGTTAGAGGTCATCGAGTTGTAGGAATAGGCGCTGCTATTCGGGCTGTATTTTCTTAGTGCCTCTTCGATGTATTGCTTAATCACGTCGAGGTTACTGTTTTCGGGTACGGTAATGGTGATGTTATTGACCACGCGCTGGTCGAAATAACGTTGTGATGAATTCGGCAAGAGGGCGTTGTAATGGCCGTTCGTCATGTCGGACTGCAAGCTGGCGTGGTTTTCCACGTTGTTTTGGTTCATCAGACCCGGCTGGTTGAGCAATTGCATCGCGGATCCTGACAGCGCCTGCAGATTATCGAGCCCGCCCTGAAACGCTGAACTGCCATCACCGTCATCCAGATCCGCATTGCTTAAGGCGGATATCATCATGCTGGTTTCTTCCGTACCGACGAAAGACTCCTGGGCGGTACCGAAGAGGGCACTCAGCCCCTCAGCGCCAGTCTGCGATGTTGCACCCGTGCCAATCTGTGGCAGTAGGTTGGTCGGCAGATTGAGGCTTTGCTGTGCGTTCAGCAATGATGAGACGTTGCCCGGCAAAGAGGCGGAAGCCAGTCTGGCAGAGGGCACCAGACCGGCGATATGTTGTTGTGCCTGCATGGCGGCAGCGGCAGATAAATAGATGCTGTTGACACCGTCACTGGCCTGGGCAATAAGTGATTGCGTCACGCCAGCGTTCGGGCTCTGACCTGAGCGAGAGAGGCCACTATTGCCGGTTTGCGATAAGTGATGGGCATTTTTCAATGCAGCATACGTTGGGTTCAGCGCAGCGGTGATGGCATCGAACCGTCTGGCGAGATTACCCAGCATCCCCAGCTGTGCGGCGGCAGAAGTCCTGCCGCCTTTTTTTCCGCTGCTTTTCTGCGCGCTGGCAACGGTTGATGTACCGCTGTTGGCGAGCTGACCGGCTTTGCTCAAGAAATCCAGCAATACGCTGTTGATTTTATTCAGATACACATTGTCTCGCAGCGGTGAGAAAATGCTGTTGTCCGGAGCGTTGTTGCGCTGTGTTGCCGCAGACCCCGAACCTGGGGAAGTTGATGGCTTAGGCATAGTCTTGTCCACTTCGTTGTAGCGCCCGGCCACGCCAGTTAATCAACTCTGCCAGGCTCATGGGGAAAAGTTCTGATGGCGGCCAGTGGAACACCACCGCAATATCCGCCATCAGGTCGTCAACCGTGAGGCTCGGTGGGGGCGTTAGCGAACCGAGCCCGGTGATAAAAAACTGATCACCTTACCGGCGAATTCGAGCAGATCAGGCAGTTCCAGCCCCATCACGTCCGCCTCGGTCAAGGCCGGGTAGGTGATGCGAGGCAGCAATTTAATCAGCGCTTCCACATCGGCGCTCGCCAGTGCTGCCAGCCCGATGCCACGCAACGTACCTGCCGTTGGCGTGAGCAGCGTAATCGCGTCGATCTGCGTGTCGCCGCGTTTAATCGGGGCGTTCAGGGTAATCACGTGGTGTTGTACAGTGTTTTCAGCCGTCATAATAAAGACTCCCGTTTTATCAATAAGAATGGCCAGCCGTAGCTGGCCATGAAGCGGTCATTACAGACCGATATTGCGGCGGTGCTGTTCCAGACGGTCAACGCCGTTAACTTTTTCGATCATGTTGATGGTGTCGATTTCAATCATGTCGACGCCATCAATGATCAGTTTGTAGTAGGTACACTGGGTGGAAACACGGACATCGGTTTCTTCGCCTTGCTTGGATTCGCCACTGTCAATCGACTTGTGGCGGCCGCGCAGTACGATTTCAACAGCGGTGATGTCACCGGTGTCGTCACGCTGGTAAGAACCGGCGAAACGCAACGGAACGGCATCAGCACCCGGCAGGGAGTACTGGCTCCAGAAGGCGCTGTCCGGCAGACCGCCCATGTTCCATTCCATCACCAGGGCGTCGTTGTCCAGACCGAAATCCACCGGCGCGGAACCTTGCATACCGCCGCCACGGTAGTTTTCCAGTTTGCGGGTTAGTTTCGGCAGGGTGACGGAATGCACCTGGCCCATGTAGCTCATACCGTCGTTGAACAGGTTGAGATATTTAAGTTTACGTGGCAGTGCCATGAGTCTGTCGCTCCTTAGCTGTTAACAGATGCGGCCAGGTTCACCAGATACTTGTCGGTGATACGCTGACGCAGCGTGAGGTTTTCCAGTGGCGGCACCGGGGTGTACTCGTAGTCGATGTACAGCTTGCCTGCCTTCAGCGTTTCCTTGTCGTTGGCGCTTTCATCGAACCAGCAATCGGCGTCGATAATGTAGCCATTGGATTTCAGCTCGCGGAATTTAGCCTTGATACCTTCGATGATGTCGCGGATCAGGGTGGCAGTTACCGGTTTGTCGACCGCCCACATGTGCGCTTCGGCCATGGTGTCGGCCAGTACCTGCGCCGTGCGGGTGTAGTTTTCAAACAGGAAAAGCGGATCGTCGGAGCAGGTGCGGTTACCCCAGAAGCGGAAACCGTCCTTGCGTACCAGCGTGGTGACGCCAGCCTGGTTCAGCAGGTCGGCATCGCTACCGATGGTCTGCAGGTCCCAGTACACGCTTGCGGAGATGCCGGTAACACCGTTAACGCCGACGTTAGACAGGGTTTTATGCCAGCCGGTTTCCTGGTCGATTTTGGCACGCAGGCCCAGCGCACGTGCGGTGGCGTAAGCTGTTGCGCTGGCGTTAGTCGTGGTGTCCCAGGCAACGAAGTCCGGCCAAATCACCATCAGTTCGCGCTGGCTAAAGTTGCCGCGGTATTTGATGGCGTCAGACAGGGTTTTGCAGCCATAAGCGCTCACGTAACCGAAGGCGCGCAGTGACTGGCAGATAGCCGCCAGCGCGGTAGCGACAGGCTGAGAATCCAGCCCCGGAACGCCGAGGATACGCGGTTTCACGCCAGTCACAGCCTGCGCGTCCAGCAGGGCTTTCATGCCGGTGTATTTACCGTTGGCATCGGCACCGCCGATGATGTTGGATACCGTTTCAGCCTCGTTGGCGCCTTCCGCTACACGAACGACTACCGTAACCGGTTTGGTCTGGTCGCCGATGGCCTGCAACGCAGCAGCCAGGGTACCGGTTTTACCGGCTTTGCCTGCGGCGGTCAGTACATCGGTAATCAGCACCGGTGTATTCAGTGGGAAAGTGGCGGCGTCAGCATCTGGTCCAGTACAGACCATACCGACGATCGCGGTTGATACAGTTGAAATGACGCGGGTACCGTCGTTGATTTCGACGACCTGCGTACCGTGATGAAAATCACTCATCAAGAATGTCTCCTGTTGTGGGGTGGGAGTAATAGTGCCTTGCCACAAAAAAGAAGGCATCCGAATGGGGTTTGGTATCGGATGGCACAACAGGGGAATAAGTGGAGTGTTTTAATTTTAATTAAAAACAGATAGTTAAGTGGAAATAAAAAAGATGCCGTTGGGGGGGCAACGGCATCTTTGGCAGGGCACACATCAGCAGAGGGCGTCAGTGTGAACGCTCAATCAGGCTGGCATGGTTGGCCAGTCAATAGCGGGCGCGGCAGACAGATCTACCCGGTTTAACAAGACCAGATAGGTTTTCCAGTCCTTCAGTGCCTGAACTTCCTGTTCGCTCGCCATGTTCAGCTCAACCGCGTACTGCAGTACGGTCAGGCGTTTTTCCGCCTGCGTCAGGTAACTCGCCTGCTGCTGCTGAGCGGCAGTAAGCTGAGCGGCCTGTTTTGCCTTTTCATCCGTTACCCAGTTGTCACCTTGCCAGACATCATAGTCGGTTGTCGGCGGCAAGAGCGTCAGGGTATCGGGCAGGTCGCCGAGTTGGCTTATCTGGGTGGATTGACGTGTCTGTTTATCGTAGGCGGTCTGTCCGCGATAATTGACAATACTTTCCCAGGTTAAACCGTCCTGACTGCGCACGGTCGTGTGGCCAGCTTGCTCATCCGGTGGCGTATCCGTAAAGCTGTGCGCTGGAATGCCAACACCTTCCATCAGGTATTCCCGGGTGCTACCGATATATTCCCGTGTTTGTGGGTCAATATGGTAAACCTGAATATACCCATTGCTGACACTCAGCCCCTGTTCATTCAGCTGAGTCGTATTTTCGTTTGGTGTTGTCATGATTAACCTGCCTTAACGATATAGCTGAAAGCAATATTACGCGGACGGGTAGAACCATACCCATTAGCCCAGCCGTTATTATCCAGATCTTGTGCTCCTGCTGAGTCGACATTAATTGCAGAGCGAAGCATCTCATAATCTTTTTTATCTACTTTATCAAAACCCATGGCGAGATAAGTATTGGCTGCATCATTATTACTGTGGATCAGTGCACCAATGTTGACCGATGACAGCGTTGGATCTGATACAGTCAAGGTTCCTTTCTGCCAACTGAGAAGAGTGCGTCCAGTGTCGACATTTCTGCCATCATCCCAGCCACGAATAAATTCGCCGCGCAGATCCGGTAACGTGCCAGCAGGGTACAATTTCGCCAGTTGTGGATATTTCGCAGTGTCAAATGCCTGACCATTACATTTCAGCCAGCCTTCTGGTGCTTCTGCCAGCGGCCAGGGTTGCGGGATACCGACCAAATCTTTCAACCCGTCGATCGTTGAGGGTTGCGTCGCTGGGGTATCTTGCTGGCTATCCTGGCATTTGGCACATCCAATGGTAATACTGCCGATATTAATCGGGCTGTTTTTATACAGATTCTCTTTGCCGAGAATGAGATCCAGTGAACAAGGTGAGCTATATTTTTCCATGTATTTTCTCTCAATATTAATAACGTTGTTAGCGCGAGTGATATCGCGCTTTTATTATTTTTCGAAAACACAGGTTATGCATGGTAAGCGTGTTGTGTGAAAAAGGATAAAGCCTGAATTGACTTTACTATTTCAACGTGAATTATCGGAACTTACATTTTTTATTTTATAATAATAGCTACCCCGCCATTTTGGCGGGGAAATATTTATAGATGGTTTTTTCTGACACCCCAATGATATTGGCGATTTGCCAGCGTGTTGCGCCATTACTTAACAATGTTTTGGCATGATCAATCGCATCGGGTGTCATAATTCGCCGCCGCCCACCGATGCGACCGGCGGCTCTGGCTGCTGCTAATCCCGCCCGGGTACGTTCGACTATCAACTCGCGTTCCATCTCCGCCAGTGCACTCATGACATGGAAAAAGAAACGGCCAGCAGGCGTGGAGGTATCAATGGCATCTGTCAGGCTACGAAAATGAATACCACGGCTTTGCAGGTCAGACACCATGGTAATCAAATCGCGCACACTGCGGCCCAGTCGGTCCAGTTTCCAGACAATCAGCGTGTCGCCACGTTTGAGTTTACGCAATGCGCGTTTAAGCCCCGGTCGCCTGGCGTTTTTGCCGCTGGCCTGATCTTCGAAAATCAGCTCACAATTTGCACTGTTCAGTGCATTTTTCTGTAATTCGGTGTTTTGATCGCTGGTCGATACCCGGGCATAACCGATAAGCATAACGTAACCTCCTGAAAAAGTTGATTGTATTTATCTGTAAACTTTCTCGCAAACCTGGGTTTAAGCGACACACTGAAAATCGCCGATATTGTTGGCATTCCGTTGCCCTGGCCACAGGCGACGCCGCCTGCTGGCTGGCTCAAATGCAACGGTCAGGCTTTCGACAAAAACGCCTTCCCGAAACTGGCACAGGTCTACCCCGGTGGCGTACTACCGGATTTGCGCGGTGAGTTTATTCGTGGCTGGGATGATGGGCGCGGGGTGGATGCGGGGAGAGGACTGTTATCACGACAGGCCCCGTCCCTCATTACTGCTGACATCGGTCCTGATGCTGCACAACTACTTGTTGTTGAAGGCAGTGTGGCTAACCTGGCAACAGTCGATGAGTTCAACGATGCGATGCAGACTGACACAATTAATGACTCTGATTATGGTCCTGCACTGAAAGGGCATGCTTTTGTATGGAATAATTATGCTTACTCAAACAGTAGCAGTGCAAACTTGCAGATTGATCCAAATGCTAACCGGCCATTAAACAATAATGCTGCATTTCGAGTTGGTGGCGCTCGCCCCCGCAACATCGCCTTTAGTTATATTGTGAGGGCAGCCTGACGGTAGAGTTTGTTGCCCCACTTGCCGTATAGACTCCATCAGTTAGACCCTATCAGTACGCGATTACGCGGTGAGGAAACTCACCGCGTTTTCTAAAGTAATCGGCTATGGGGATTGTCATACAAGCGTCGTATTACCGTCTTAGTGTAATCTCGCCACTTCTCTATCACGGGATTCAACTATGCGCTTTGGCTTACCTCTTCTCCCTATGATGCTGTTAACCCATGCAGTCTACGCTGCCGACATTCAAACCGACCAATACCAGATTACCTTTCCTGATAATGATCGGGTGAGTTATCACGGCAAATGGCAAGCGCGTTTCCCCAATGGTTTTCCAATGGGGGTCGGTTCCGGGTTGTCATTCATCAGGCGGGAGGGGGACAAACTGATATTTGCTACCGTCACTGATCGTGGGCCAAATGCAGATGCACCGGAATATCAGGGGAGAGAGGCGAAAATATTTGCTGCTCCTGATTTTACCCCTGCGATTATGACTATTACCGTGGATGCTAAAAGCGCACAAGCCACGGCGCTACATCCATTGCATGATGAATCGGGCCCCGCCAGCGGTTTGCCATTACCAGGCACTTTGATCGGCACAACCAATGAAGTAGCCCTCAATGATGTGCTGCAAACGCTGCCAAACGATCGTCGGGGATTAGATACTGAAGGGATTACACCTGATGGTCTGGGAGGATTTTGGATCTCGGATGAGTACGGCCCATTTCTTATCCAGACTGATACCCAGGGTAAAATCCTGAAAAAAGTGGGGCCAACCCCGTTAAACGATGAACAAGGGATCGCCAGTGGTCTCCCTAACATTCTTAAATGGCGACAACCTAACCGGGGCTTTGAAGGTATCACCCGAATGCCTGATGGGCGCATTCTTGCGGCGGTACAAAGTACATTGAATATCGATGGGAAAACGCAAAATAAAGCGCTATTCACCCGCCTGGTCAGTTTTGATCCCGCAACAGGTAAAACAGCGATGCATGGTTATCCGCTGGATGCCGAAAGATGGAAGAAAACAGGCGATGCCAAAATTGGTGACATGGTCGCGCTAAACGATCATGAAGTGTTGGTGATTGAGCAAGGGGCGGATAGAGAGCAGGTCATGCGCAACCTGATTTATCGTGTAGATCTCCGCGGAGCCAGTGACTTAACCCCGTTGGATACGACACAGCCCCCAGAGTGGAACGATGCCGAAACACTGACAACACGCGGTATTGTACTGGCGAAAAAACAGCAATTGGTCGATTTACGCCAGTTAGGCTGGAAACCGGAAAAAGCGGAAGGGCTAGCGTTGATTGATACCAGCACGCTGGCGGTAACCAATGACAACGATTTTGGTTTACAGTCTGTGCTGATCAATCCTGCCAACGGTGTAAAGAAAATAGGCAAATATCAGGTCGGGTTTGATGGCAAACTGTCGCTAAACGGCCAGCCGGTCAATACCCAACTGGAGCTGGAGCCACTGCCTAAAGATGAGGCAACCAGCCAACTGTGGATTATTCATCTTCCCCAGCCACTCCAGTAAAATCAGGCAGCTTGCCGGGCAGCGTTTCTCCTAAAGGAGCGCTGCTTTTTCATTGTTACACAAAATTTTCTCAGCATCGTATTTCCCTATCGGAAATAATTGTTTACAGTGTAAGCCATTGTGAACATTTTGCGGTATTGTTGGAGAAAAAGCGTGACAGGTTCCACCGCGATTGACGTACGCCAGCTGATTAACCAGCGTCCGCTTGGCGCTTACCAGAAACTGATCGTTCTCCTGTGTTTTTGCATTATTGCGCTTGATGGTATGGATATCGCCATCATGGGGTTTATTGCCCCTTCACTGAAAACGGCGTGGGGAATTGGTAATGCAGAATTAGCCGTGGTTATCAGCGCGGCATTGATTGGTCTGGCAGTGGGTGCCATGGTGTCTGGCCCGTTGGCAGACTGGCGTGGGCGTAAAACTATCATTATCGCCAGTGTGTTTCTGTTCGGTCTATGGACATTACTGACAGCATTTTCCGAAAACGTGCAGCACATGGTCATTTTCCGCTTTTTGACCGGGTTAGGTCTGGGAGCAGCGATGCCAAATGTAGGTACGCTAGTCTCAGAATTTGCTCCAGAGAAAAAACGCTCCTTCATCATTACCGTGGTTTTTTGCGGTTTTAGTTTCGGTGCCGCCAGTGGTGGATTTGCGGCCTCATGGATGATTCCGCAGTGGGGCTGGCATTCTGTCTTGCTGCTGGGGGGGATTTTGCCACTGTTACTGATGCCGTTCCTGCTGTTAAAGCTACCCGAGTCGGTACGCTTTCTGGTTAGCAAGCGAGCAGACTCACGACAGATACATCACATTGTGGATAAGATAGCCCCCGGCGTGACCCAGGCCGATAGCCTGTTTGCCATACCGATAGCGGAAAAACCACCGGCGTTTGCCGTGAGACTGGTGCTGTCCCGCTCTTATCGTTTCGGCAGTATTATGTTGTGGGGCGGCTATTTCTTTGGCCTGTTCATGGTGTATTTGCTGGGAAGCTGGTTGCCAACCGTTATTAAAGAGGCTGGCATGAGCGTGACCGAAGCGACCGTCATCACGGCGCTCTATCAGGCCGGCGGTACATTCGGTTCGCTATTTGCCGGCTGGCTGATGGACCGGGTTAATCCACATCTGGCGCTGGGTGTGATTTATGCCGTCGGTGGTGTTGCCACAGCAATGATTGGGGTCACTCATGCTTATTTCGTGCTCCTGGCTGTGGTGGCTTTCAGCAGCGGTTTTTGCCTTAACGGTGCCAATACCGGCATGAATGCGCTTTCGGCGCGTTATTATCCGACTGAGGCCCGAGCTACCGGTTCAGGCTGGATGCATGGCATTGGGCGCATGGGAGCCATAATGAGTGCGTTTGCGGGTGCGCAAGTTGTCAGTATGGGGTGGGGATTGAGCGCTATGTTCACTATTCTTGCCATTCCGGCGTTACTGACATCACTAATGATCTTCGCCAAGGGGCAATTCGGCCATAGTCGCCCCCCCATCGCAGAATTGAGTTATTAGCGTTGAGCTATTTTAGTTTAGCGTTGAACAATTAATGCATTAACGCCCGGTCAGCCGGGCGTTTTTGTTATCAGATAAGCCACATTCGTCACCGGCTACGTTTAGCATGCCTCTCGCGGTTATCCTGTCGGGCCTGCTCTGATTTTCTCAGCGACACATAACAGGCACCAGTACCACCATGAAATGGCTGAGCAACACAGCATGCCTGCACCGCATC
This sequence comes from Dickeya ananatis, assembly GCF_019464615.1. NCBI lineage: Bacteria > Pseudomonadati > Pseudomonadota > Gammaproteobacteria > Enterobacterales > Pectobacteriaceae > Dickeya > Dickeya ananatis. Next base: position 1,548,526 of record NZ_CP040816.1, read on the forward strand.
AAACTGCTGCAACCAACGAAACAGGTAGTTACGCACCACGTTGGCATGCGACTTATCATGGCGACTTTTACCATGAATGATCAGCAGATTGCGCAAATTCTCCTGCTGTGCCCGTAACATGAACACGAACAGATTCTGTCGACAGGTTTCGATGGGCTGTCGCAACAAGTTCAGGCTGGCATCCAGCGCATATTTTCCCTGACGTAATTTGTCCACCACCCCTTGCTGGATGCCTTCTCTTTTGAATTCCAATGGAGTGTCACACGAAACCAGATCCAAAAATCCAGTAATCAGGAAATTATCCAGCTCGGGTTCTTGCACACAATGAGACGTCACATTCGGGAGGGAGGACTTCAGGTGAACGACGGTTGAGGACGGTTTCAGCGGTTTGACATCGTCCATGGCGTTAAGGAATAGGGCTTTTTCGTCAGGAGTCATCGTGTCACTCGCAATAATCTACTTAACTACGCCCCTACTATAACCAGAGCGCCATCAAATATCACCCAGTAAGCATAAACGCGGCGAGTTTCCTCACCGCGTAGTAGCACTTTGACCTCTATGGGACCTATACAACTAGATAATCAGGCAGCCCTTACTATATAGCTAAAGGCGATATTGCGGGGCCGGTTTTCGTTGGCTGTCGGCACTACTCTGGAAGCATCGAACGCAAAGTCATCGTTCATTTGTCCAACAACTGCCGATGCTGGTGCTATTGAATTTCGGGAACCGGTATCATAAAACGCACCAGTGTAAGCATCAAATCCAACATAAACACCACTTACAAACCCGGTGATGTTTCTAATCGCATCGCCCTGTAGCGAAAGTATGCTTCTGTTGCTATCCACCCCGCGCCCATCATCCCAGCCACGAATAAATTCGCCGCGCAAATCCGGTAGTACGCCACCGGGGTAGACCTGCGCCAGTTTCGGGAAGGCGTTTTTGTCGAAAGCCTGACCGTTGCATTTGAGCCAGCCAGCAGGCGGCGTCGCCTGTGGCCAGGGCAACGGAATGCCAACAATATCGGCGATTTTCAGTGTGTCGCTTAAACCCAGGTTTGCGAGAAAAGCCGATTTATCGGCGATATCGGCACCGTTTTGCTCTTTGAGCAAGGCGGTGTTTTTGACAAATGCGGTGGTGGCCAGTTGGGTAGAGTTTGTGCTTTTGTCCGCAGTCGGGGCACTTGGCACGCCAGTCAGCGCAGGGCTGTTGAGCGGTGCGTACTGTGGGTGAGGGTTGGCGGCGGTGATATGCGCGTTGAGCTGGCTATCGGCGTATGCTTTCACCTCAATCGCTTTATCGTCGACGTATTGTCGTGTTGCCAGCACGACCGCCGGGTCGATTTTCAGGGTGATGGCGTCAGCGCTATTCACAATCAGGATCATGCGGACGGTTTGCACCCGGCCTGAACCTTCTTGCAACTGCGGTTTATAGGTGTCGGCGCAGTTTGCTACGGCAATCAGGTCGCCGTCGCTGTCATACAGGCCGATTTCGCGAATCCACCAGCCGCCTTCATTTTCAGGAATAACCTGCTCGGCAATGATTTGGTTAGTGTTTTGGGGATCGACACTCAGTGCATTGAGTGGCGCACGACGTTTTTCGTTGACCAACTTGGTTTGGGCCGGCGTTGGGGTTGGCAGGCTGCCGCCGCCATCGCCCACGGCCATTTGCGTGATAGCCAGATGGCTACCCAACGCGGTGGCGTTGGCCAACTTCGCCGCGCCGATATTCGTCAGTAAAGCAAAGTATTTTGTACTCATGCAGATTACTCATACGGTTAACAAGGTAGGATGCCGTAGTGGCATCGGGGATGCTGGGGTGCTGACTGGTGATAACCAGCCGGCTGAACCCCGGCTGTGATTGCGTCACGGTAGTATGCGAGAGTGTCTGCCAGGCCGCATCTGGTGGGTGTTGGCGCAAGGCGCAGACAACATCGGGGAGGGGGACATAAAAAAAGCCAGCGCAGGCTGGCTTGGCGAGGAGCGTGGATTAACCGCCGACGTTCAGGTCGTCAATCAGATGAATCGCACCACCGGTGAATTCTTCGCCCGAAATACTGATGGTTTCTGGGAAGTAGGGGTAGATGGTTAACTCGTCACCGCTGTAAGAGCTGGCGCCCAGCGAGACGGTACCTTGCGTGTCCAGATTGATATTCAGCCCTAACATCTGACGGCTGACGGGTTTGGCATCGGCAATCAGGCGTTCCAGCTCCTGAAAGGACTCCTCTGTAATGCCCGATTCCTGGATGCCGATATCCAGCCGGAAGGTGCCGGGAACGTCGCCAGTTTGCCACCACTCTTTGATGCGAATCAGGTATCCCAGCGGTTCAACCACCCGGCGCAGTGCGCCGATAGTGCCCTTATGCCGATGGATAAAAAACGCATCTTTGATGACTTTTCGTTTGACGGCTTCCGACCAGCTTTCATCCCAGCGATCAACCGACCATGTCCAGGCCAGATAGGGCAACAGCTCGACCGGGCAGGTGTCGGGATTCCAGATCTGGCGCAGGGGAATCGGCACGTTTTCCACACTGGCGCCGGTCGTCGCGACCGCATGCTCCAGTGTGGATGAACCGGGGGGAAGCAGGGGGCTTTTATTCATCCGTGCCCCCCAATATCAGGGTGTAGCCAGTGCAATGCGACGCCTGGGTATCATCCAGTACGATATCAGCGGCCGGACTGGCTAACTCTACCCGCTGAACGCCTTCCACATGCAATGCCGCGTAAATGGCCGATCGGCGGATGTCGCGTCCCAAGCGGTGCTGGGTGGTGACGTAACTCTGTAGCTTCTTCTCGGCAGCCGCACGTATCGGTTCGGCTTCTGGTCCGGGGTACAAATACAGCGTGGCATTGATGTCGTAAGGAACAATCACCGCCGATTTGACGGTGACCCGATCTGCCACCGGCCTGACATCTTCGGCGTTGAGTGCGGCGTTAACGGTGGCGATGAGCGCGTCACTGGCGGTACCGTCATTTTCCCGAGACAGGACCGATACCAGTACCTCGGCAGGGCCAGGACTGATAACCGAAATGTCGGCGACCTGGCCGCTGGCGCTGCGTCCATGAAACTGGTATGCGCCGATGGAGCCCGCCACACTCAGGCCTTCATAAGCCTGTTGGATACGCAGGCGAAAATCGGTATCAGACTCCATCACTGCGGCGGTCGGGGGAACAGTGCTCGCATCGGCCGGGGTGATCACCAGTCGCGATACGTTAACGTTAGCACCCAACTGATCCAGATCGTTGCCACGGGAAAACGCCAGCATCCCAGCCTGAGCGGCTTCATTGATGCGTTGTCGTAACAGGAGTTCGCGATAGGCGTTTTCCTGCAGCAGTTTTACCAACGGCTCTGACTCTAGGGTCAGGGTACGAGCAATGGCGGCACGTTCATCGTCACTGTAAAGCGATAACAGCGTTTCCTTGCGCGAGGCGTACAGGGTTTCATAATCCAGCGTTTCCACGACGCTTGGGGCGGGTAACTGACTTAAATCGATAATGGGCATGATCTCAGCTCACAGGAATGGTTAACGAAAGGGATGTGCTGTTGCCGGACAACGAGCCGGAAATATCCACAATCAACTGGCCGTCGTAGTGGCTTTCCATTGAGATGGACGTCAGCGTCAGGCGGGGTTCCCACTTCAACAGCGCGACATAGCAGGCTGCCTGAACCTGTAGCTTCAGGGCGGGTGTCTGCGGTTGGTCGATAAGCGTGGACAGCAGCGAGCCATAATCGCGCCGCATGACCCGGCTGCCTTGCGGGGTGGTTAGAATATCGCGCACGCTCTGGCGCAAATGTTCCAGATCGCTCAGGCTTACGCCAGTGTTGCGATTCATGCCGGTGTACGATGCGCTGGTCATAAAGGTCCTCCTGTAGTGCCGCCGCCACTTTGTACGCCGCCGTGTTGATGGGTATGGACCACCACACCATTGGAGGAGAAACTGCCCCCTGAATGGGTGACGCTGCCTGTGATGCTGCCGCCTTGCTGTACTTCGATGGTCTGAGTAATCAGCTTATGCGTACAGACGACTTCCGGAGTATCCAGCGTGATGCGTTCGCTGGCGTTGATGGTGACGTTTTTTGTGGTAACGGACACGGATTCTGCCGCAACGACAGTGGCGGTTTTGATGCCGGTGACGGTCAGTGCGCCGTTCGCTGGTTCATATTCCATCACGGCACCATCGGGAAAACGGATGTGGCAGGCATCCGCAGAAACCGATGGTGCAGGGTGGTTATCGCTATAAATACCCGGTACGACAAAAGCTGTGTTGAGTTCGCCTCCTATAGCAAGTATGAGTACCTGTTCACCCACCGACGGTGCCCACCATTCGCGGGAACTCCCCGCGCGACGGGACAGCCAATGGAGCCATCCGGTGACCATGCCACCGGTCTGCACACGACAGCGTGCCTGTTGGGTATCAACTTCAGTAACGACGCCGATACGAATCAGGTTACGCAGCGCACGCTGGATTTCGGAGAGATATTCGTATGTATTCATGGTGGGAAGCATGCGTCTTCCCGGTGAATGAGACAATTGTCCACGGTTGTGTGGCTACGGATACCACCGGTAGTTGCATTATTTGTTGAGAGGTAAACGCTAAATAATATGTCGCGAGTTATTGGCGAATAACCTGGCATGAGAGATTAGGGGAAATGAATACGAAAAAAGTGCGGATAGAGTGATGATGACAAATTGGAGATAAATAAAATAATAAGAGAGTAATATCAGGAATCACTCTATGACAGAGGGAGAATATCTGAGGCAGGAATGAGGTAATAGTGAAAAAACAGGCCGCTTTCACAACGGCCTTTATGGGGATAGTGTTATTTCAAACGATCAGTTGCCTTTCCATTGACTGATCAATTCCCCAGCAATATAGAGTGCGATGGGTCGGCTAACCGGTTCAGGCGGAGTGGGTTCCGGTTCGTAATTGACCTGCACTGTCTGGTTTAGTTCGCTGACGCGATTACGTTCTGTCAGGTTAAGGCGAATAGACAGCGTACTGGTATTATCAGCATTATTATCAATGGTGAAACTAATACCTTTATTGCGAATGCTTTCCCGCGTCAGTAAATCGGGCTGGTTTTGGCGAACCCAAAGTAACAGCGTGACGAAAAGTGTATCGGGGTTATCAGCGAAATTATTCAGCGTCAGCAGCAGCTGATAACGGTATTCGAATGACAGAGAGGGTTCCTGCAACGCAGCAATTTCACCTTCCTGGATCCGAAACTGTAATGCATTACTCAATGACGGTAATGCTGTGGTCAGTGCAAGTCTGAGGCTTTGCGGTTTTTGCATAGTAAGGTTCCTGGTGTGGCGGCGATCGTCAGCGTAGGCTGATTATTCCCAAATATTGATACTTTCCTGAGAACTGGACACGCTGATATCGGGCAGGGTAACGGCAGTGCCGTGTGGCAGAATGGGGCCAAGATCTGCCAGTCCCGGGTTGGATTGCATGACGGTTTCAACTACGCCCTGCGTACGGCCGTAATAGCGGTAACAGAGCGCATCCAGCGAGTCGTCCTGATGAGCGTAGACTTTCATGTGATACCTTTGAGTGCAGATAAAATAAGGCCGAATAAAACAGGCTGTTTCTGATTCGTTATCCTCCCGAGGATCAGCCTCAACTGCAATGCAGGCGCGGTGTGGTGCTGATAGCACAACAACATATAAGCGCGTTGTTATGTCATTCGAATGATTAAAAGGGAGGATGGGGCGATATGACAGAACCTATCCCACCAGGCTATTTCCTCCATTATCGCGCCAGTTGGGATAGGCTCTTAATTCTACCTTGCTGTATAAAACGAAAAAAATATTACCAACGAACAGGTCTGCACTGAGTCAGTTATTATAATTCATGCCAAAACGTATATTCCGGGTTTAATCGGATTGGCCGTTATTATCAAACGGTCTGGATACGAAAAAAGATGCTGCTGTGTATAAGTCTGGCGCATTGGCCACAGAGAAAATCCATTAATTTGCCGTGCCTCTGGTTAAATAACCAGGAGTTTCATGCCGGTCGTTATTATCCATCGCAATCCCTCACAACGATTGTTGCTCTAACCATGCCTTTAGCCGTTGCCCATCACCACTGCTCTTCAGAAATTGCTGATAATCACTATGTGGGAGCTCGCCGTGAGATAAGTCGGCGATTAGCGACATGGCAATTTTCATTTCTTCAGGATTGCATTGTGATATCAAAGACATATCGGCAATTAATCGAATCCTTGACAAGGTCAGCTCTCTGCTTTCAGTCTGTTCCACGGTACCTCTTCCATTGTGAGACTGTATTTATATACAGTACTTTATTCAGTAATATTCGTCAACTCATAAGTGCAGGACCTGTATGTCCATGATGCGCTTTCCATCAACGGCGGATATAGCTTTATTCCTAATTTCATCAATCAGTTGCCCGTCAACGCTGACCCTGGCGCCGCGAGCCAGTGCTTCCCGTTCCCAGCGTGAAAGGTGAATGCCTTGTTGTCTTAACCGGGGGCCTAATGACGCCAGTTTGTCACGCTGGAAATTGGTTAATCGTGCTGAAGGAACACGAGGAATATCACGGTATGACGATGGGAGTGAGGCCGGTGAAATTACCCCCCCACAGTTATTGACAGAACTCCAAGGGAGAGCAGACCGATGCCTATCGGTTTCGTCGTGGTGAGTGGTACGGTTTTTAGCCACGATTCGCCATTCATCTGGCCGGGTGGGGAAGACGCGTTCACTGCCGCACTGGACAGAAAAAATGCCGACGGTACGCACGATCGTTTCATCATAAGCGTTTAGTCGTTCGCTGGCGGCTCTGGCGACGCGAACCGACTGGCATTTTCGGGCCACGTTGGCCCCCCCTTGCGCTTCAATATAGGCAGCAAAGTCGCCGTGGTCGGCGGCATGTCTCACTCGTTCAGCTTGCTCCCCCAATGAGCCTGCCAGAGAGCGGCTGCGAATGCGTCGGCATTCCCGATAGGCACCGACGGTAGGCAGGCCAATAAAATGAAACTGGGGGATACGCCACAGCGATGCCCATGCAGAAGCGGCGGCCGCCATATCTTTCAATGGCTTTCCCGTTTCATTGTCTGTTTCATCGTCCAATGCGTAGCCGTCGATATTTTTGGCAATGTATTTGGCAACATAGGCCGTTGCTCCGCCTTTGTTGATGTGTTTGCAGTCAAACAAGCGTTGCATTGCGCCGCTGTTTTCCTGTTGTAACACATAACGCCGTAGGACATCGACGATAGACTGACGCTGCGCGCGCTCGCAATACAACATTAGGTGCCAGTGTGGCGTACCATCATGATGCGGTTCGACGACCCGCAGACCGTAAACGGATAATTTGCGGTCTTTGAGTGCAGTACGAATTTTGCTCCACAGCTTGACCAAATAATGTTGAGTCATTTTGGGAGATGGGCAATCCGGCATCCATCCAGTGTTAGGCAATACCTGGTCGTGATTACGGGTACGGGTTGGATGGTAATGCCCTGGGGCCGTTAGCGTTACCAGCATACCGATGTGTTGATGAGCCGTGGCATAACGTTCAATGCCTGCCAGCATCGCCATCAGTTCCATACGGCGAATACTGGGGTTAGCGATACTGGACATGACTTTATCGATCAGATCCACACGCTCACCGCTGCGGGTGTTTTCCAGATCCCGACTTTTCAGGAAATCCAGCGTCGCCAGTCGGCGGTAGTGACTCTCCTGCCAGGCCTGACGGCTGAGAAAGGGCGATGCCGCCCGGCTGACTTCGCCGCTGGCAATCCACAACGCTTCACGCCAACGGGTGCGCTGGATTTTTAACTGGCGCTCCCACCAGCGCGGGGTCACCAGCCGCATGATACCGGCGCAGGCTTGTTCTAGCGTGAGCGTTCCACTCTGGTGGCGATGCCAGTACGCCGGGGTTACGTTCAGTGCCTGTGCCAGCGTCGCCAATTGACCATAGAGACGGGTTTGTATCTCGTCACTGAATAGCGGCATGTGATGATTGCCACTACACGCCTGCAAGTACTGATCGCAACGCGCGTTGTAGGCATCATTCATGTGACCGGCGATACGGCTGGCAAATGCAGACAGCACCCGATCTGGCATGTCCGGCAGTTGGTAGTATTGTTCCGCCTCACTGATGAAGCGCGAAGAACGGCGAGTGTTCATCCGGTAACGGGAGTTAACGGCGTCGATTCGGGGCCACAGCCGACGATGAACCACCGCTAACAGGTAGTTAAACGCGGCCTGTAGCCCCTGATGTTGCTTGAGATACTCGAAGCGTCGCCGAAAGTGATCAGCGAGGAAACGCGGTAACAGCGCCAGTTGATACAAGACTGCCTGCCCTTGTCGCAGTGTATCTGAAGACAGCGTACTGGATTCGGGCAGAATAGCCGTACGAGGGGCATTCCAGGCGTATGCCCAGCGTTGTTCCCCGTTATCGACACTTTTTTCGCTGTTGTCAGACGTCATAACCAGCCCGCGTGTTGTTTACCCAATGCGTGTTTGCCGGATGATCGGCACAAATCACCGTATCGCTCCCGGTCTGTCAGTTCGTAGATGTTGTCATCAGGACAGCGGCCGGTAATGGCGTAGTCGCTGTTCACGGATTTCCTGACAGGATACGCAGCACACCACACCGGGAATCGCCAGCCGACGAGCCTCGGGAATCGGCGCATCACAATCTTCACAGACTAATGCCGATGGGATGACGGGCGCGGTGCGTGCGCAATTTGTGCATCCAGCAGTAACGCTTGCTGCTCCTGAGAGATGTCCATACTGTCTGCCATCAGTGCGCCTCCCACAGCTGGTGCCGGATGTTTTCTGCTTCCTGTTGCAATAGCGCTACCAGCTCCTGTGCGGATAAATGCTCCTGACAGGCGTGTTGCGCCAGATTATCCAGATGCTCGCTGTAGCGATGAGCAAGGTCGGTACGCCAGCTATCCTGCGGGCGGCTACCCGGTGGGATGAAGCTTGTGCAGTGTCTTTTTTGGTTATTTTTCATACATTCTCCTGATAATAAGCCGCAACAAGTCCTGCCAGCCAAAATGGCGGCTTGTCTGGCGGCGGTTGAGTTAACGGCGGTGGTTTTCTGATGAAATCAGCCGTTAGCGATAAAAACGGGTGTTAGCGAAAATAATGTTCGGGTTTGATACTGGACAGAATGTCGGGGGCATCGCTAAACAGGCTGTGTAATTCACCGGCAGCGCGAACCAGTGCATCTGTCCATTGGCAATCTGGCTCATCGATACGCCGCAAAGGGTGGTTGAATTCCCGCGCTGTAAGCCCAGCGTGAAAAAACAGTGTGCGGCGCTCGCTAAGGTGTAAGCGGGTGACTAATGGCAATACGTCACTTCTTTCCTTAATCTCCGACCCGCCAAATGCGTTGCGTAGTTCATTCAACGCGCTGACAACCCGTTCTCTTGCCATTTCATCCATCTCATCAAGCAGGTAGACACACCAGCGTTGGTGCAAGGCAGCATGAAAACACAGCGTGCGCCGATAGCGTTCCGAAAGTCGTTGGTAAAACAGGCATGTCTGTTCCCAGCGCGAATCAGCAAAATGTTTTCCAAGCAGCGCCCGCAAATTTGGCGGCAGAGCCTGCAGGTGATTGGCAGTAAAGGCATAATGCGGCTTCATGATGACGCTCGCTGACTATCACGGTCGTTTGGCCGGTTGCTGAACTGGGGATGGTGGTACTGAACTTTAGTAGAGTTCGAATTTCCGAATTTCATGGTAAAGTCATTAGTATCATTCACAGCGTTCAAATGGTATTGCCCATTTGGCAGCAGCTGTAACGTTGCAACAAGTGAAAATGCGTCCGATTTCCAGTCAGGAGTGAACGGCGTTTTTGCATTTGCAAAATAACAGGAACTGGGGAGATCGATTGCGGTGCAGTCTGTATTCCCGGTAGCAGGTGGATAGCGCCAGAGATCAGCCATTGCCGATACCGTTTGCATCGTGTTGTGCAAGCAGGTGAAAGTCGCCGTTACCTGAGCAGGCATAAAATGAGGTATTCGATAATCTATGGCTGCCGGTGTTGCGATGACACAAAAAGCACTCACTGACGTAGGATTTTCCTCAGAAATGAGCGATAGAATTGAAATCTCGTTCGACATAAAGCAATATCTCCCCCAGGCCAGGGTGTTCTATGGTGTTACATGTGCTATGTCGACACTATAAAACACGTAACGTGTATATGTAAATACTCGTGAGGTGTTTTTGAATACAAATAGTGATGCCGTGTCTGCGGCCTCCGTGCTTGAGCGCATCATGTCAAGCTATGGAGTAAAGACTCAGAAGGAACTGAGCGAGGTAACTGAAATACCTACCAATACAATCAGTAACTGGGTTCAGCGAGGGAACGTGCCGGGTAACATTATTCTTAAATGTGCGCTAGATACTGGAGCCGATGCAGGATGGCTGGTAACTGGCGAGTTTGCAAATGCGAATGTTTTTGCTCATAAATCACCGCTGAAAGGTAAGGCGCTTTATGAGCAAATCCTATCATCGGGTGGTAAGGCGGTACTGCGTCGTATGCTTGATGCCTATGGCTTTAGTACGCAAAAAGAGTTGGGTGACTTACTGGGCATTGCGCCCGGGACGATCAGTACCTGGATTCGGCGAGATTTCTTTCCTGGGGATGTCGTCGTAACCTGTGCGCTGGATACCGGGGTGTCACTGGCGTGGCTGGCGACCGGTAAAGGATCGCCGCAACAGCATGATACGCCGGTGAGCCGTCATGATGACGCGGGTATTACCCTGATTCCACGCAACGTACTGAAAACGGGTAAATTGCAGGAGGCAGGGGAGTGGAAAGCTGACCCGCAATGTATTCCTGCTGGCTTGCATGCACCGTTGCTGGTGGAGGGGAGCACCGCTTCCTGGCTGGTGGATACCGGTATTACCAGTATCAGTAATGGACGTTGGTTGCTGGACATTGACGGTAAAAACGATATCTATGATGTAGCCCTGTTGCCGGGGCGCAAAATGCAGGTTGAAGGCGGCGGTTTGCAATTCCAGTGTGGGGTCGACGAGGTCACTCCCCGTGGGGTGGTGGTGCTGACGTTAACGCCCAGTCTCTAAAATCAACATCAACACATATAGCGTGCCGAGGTGCGCTGTATGTGTTCTCTCTTAGTCATTATCCTCGTGAATCTGTCGTTGTAACGCAGGTTTCTGCGGCTGTCAGTCATGCATGCTCAAGGAGCGTCCGGTTATCGTGACGGTATTACGGTTGGCAATGCGTTTGCTGTCTTATTGAAGTCTATATACCCGTCATACTTCAAGTTGCTGCAGGTGCGTTGGCTTCCCTCGCTCACCCCGGTCACTTACTTGAGTAAGCTCCTGGGGATTCACTCGGTTGCCGCCTTCCTGCAACTCAAATTATTTAGGGTATATTACGTGAATAACCACGCGACCATAAAAAATCGCCATCAAATAGATATCATCCAATTAACATTGTAATTACATTGACTCCTGTGATTGCCTCGATGGCGTGAGGGCACAATTATAGCTGATTATTATTATGTTGCTTTTTTATTTTCCACATTATTGTTCGCACTCATTTTTAGAATAAAGATTTATTTATTCTACATGGTTATGATTTATTAGATATTTAATTGAAAAAAGATGAGTTGTGATAGTTGTCTACTTATTGGGTGTTATTAGGTGTTTTTATTAAACTACTCTTTATACAGGTCGATAATTTTTGAGGTGGAGTGTGTGGCCATAAAACCTGGATGGTAGAGAATCTCTGTGAGTAGTTAATCGCTAAATTATTACATGACGTTGTTTTTATCCGTTATCGTTGCTATGTGCTATGCCTTATGTGTTTGGAGTGCAGGTGAATCAATATGTTTACAGTATGGTGATGGCAGAAATAATACGCTGGTAATCAGATTACGATAATCATAAACAGGTGATGCTATGAGTATTCTGGGTGAAAAATACGATAATCTTAAAGTGGGAACCCGGCTGTCGTTAGGGTTTGGCTTAGTGCTGTTATTATCACTGGTGGTATTGATATCCGGCCTCGTCGGGTTTCGTACCATCGATGATAGTAATACTAAGGTTCAGGTGACGAATGATCTTAATGCTACATTGGCACAAGCTCGCGTCTTGCGTACGCAATTCCAGTTCACGCACGATTACAGTGTGATTGAGAAAAATGGGGTGCTGGTTAATAAGATGGGCGATATCCTCGCTCAGGCTAAAAATTTGAACTGGGATAAGAATACCTTTGATGATGTTGAACGTATCGATCAGGATTTGAAAGCCTATAGTGCTACGCGAGAAGCGTTTATTGCCACCAGTAAAAAGCGTGATACCGCAGGATTGGCAATCAGTCAGGACGACAGTGAAAAAGTACTGGAAACGTTCCAGAGCCAGTGGCAGCAGGTAACCGGGCTTCCTTCTGATACCCAGTTGGTGCTGTATCAACTGGGTGAACGCATGTCGGATATTCGTGATGTAGCCCATGATTTGTTGCTGGCACCGTCTGATAATACGTTGGCGGTGACGCTGAAGAGTATTGATACGGCGGAAAAAGCCATTAAAGAAAAAGCCGGGCAATTGCCAGCAGCGATACAAGGCAGTCTGAAAACTGCCTGGGATTATTTTCTGGTGTATCGTCAATCTGCAGGAGCATATCTGGCAGCATTTCAGGATGAAACCCGCGCCAGTCAGGCAATGACGGCATCCGCGGATAAATTGAATAAAGATGTGTCTGCCCTGTTTAGTCAGCAACTGACTAACTCGACTCAAACCACCCGTTCATCGGAATTGAAAATGATGGTGACCGGGTTGGCGGTGGTGTTGCTTGGCATCATCATGGCATGGCGTATTTCGGTGCAGATTGTGATGCCACTTAAGCAGGGGCTGTCGGTGGCTGAGCGCATCGCCGATGGTGATCTCTCGTCATCGGTTAGTTCTTCACGCCGTGATGAGCTAGGCATGTTGATCACCGCCATGGCGAACATGAATGACAAATTACGCACTATGATTCGGGATATTCGCGAAGGCGTCGGGAATGTGGCGTCGGCGTCGGCGGAGATCGCGGCCGGTAATACAGACCTGTCGTCCCGCACGGAGCAGCAGTCGGCAGCCGTCGTGGAAACCGCCGCCAGTATGGAACAGCTGACCTCAACGGTAAAACAGAACTCGGAAAACGCGCATCACGCCTCACAACTGGCCTCAGAAGCCTCACAAAATGCCATCAAAGGCGGTGAGATAGTCAGTAACGTGGTGAAAACCATGAATGATATTTCAAGCAGTTCTAAACGCATTTCCGAAATTACCTCGGTTATCAATAGTATTGCATTCCAGACCAACATTCTGGCGCTGAATGCGGCGGTTGAAGCGGCAAGAGCGGGCGAACAAGGGCGTGGTTTTGCTGTCGTCGCCAGTGAGGTACGTAATCTGGCTCAGCGCAGCTCGCAGGCAGCAAAAGAAATTGAAGGGCTGATTCAGGAATCGGTATCGCGGGTGAATACCGGTTCAGAGCTGGTGGATGATGCAGGCAAAACCATGCAGGATATCGTCCGCTCTATTACCCATGTGTTTGACATCATGGGAGAAATTGCCTCGGCATCCGATGAGCAAAGTCGCGGGATTAGCCAAATCGCCCAGGCAGTGACTGAACTGGATAGCACCACACAGCAAAACGCCGCGTTGGTGGAAGAGTCGTCCTCGGCGGCTAATGCGCTGGAAGAACAGTCACAGTTGCTGATGCAGGCGGTATCGGCGTTTCATTTAGGTGACGATTCCCATACGCACCACCATACCCATACTTCCGGTGCAGCAGCCAATCATCAGGCGCTATTGTTGGGTAAACCGTCGTCCGGTAAATCGAGCCAGTCAGGGCGCAAACACACAGCGAAGATGGATCAGTCGTCGTCTGGTAGTGCTAAACACCATTCTGACAAAGATGAGTGGGTGAAGTTTTGATAAGTGAGTGAGAGTCTGTCCATAACAGTCGGTCTTTATTACATCAGTTTGGGCAATGTCGTTACCGTTACGGCATTGCCCTTTTTTATGCGTTCTGCGTTATGGCGTTGTCATTTATTGGGGACGTATTGACTTGTGTGTAGAGCGAGTCAATAACGGTTATGGCGTGCGCTGCCGGAGCTGCCGTGCGTAGCTGCAAAACACAGGACGCGTGGGGGATTAACGGTCACGGTATTCGTGGGCCGGTTTCCAGTACCCGCTGCGAAAATCGTCAATCGGAAAGCAGCCGCCATTACGGATTTGTTGCTCCTCCATGGCGCTCAGACACTGTGGCTCATTGATATAGGTTCCCGCGACCAGACTCTCGCAGTTACCCCCCAGGTAACAGACAAAGATCACCAGTGCGAACATAGATTCCTCAACAGGTTACTACGCCTTGGTTGTGAGTGTAGATGAAAAACGTCGATCGGGAACGCCACAAACGGCGACCCGGTCAAAGATTAAGCGATGGAATGAAAGATTAATCGATAGCAAGCACAAGATTGGCACCATCGCGTACCAGATCGCGAGGCAGAGTGTTTTTCAGCCGTTGACCAACACGCTTGGTGAGCCCCAACGGAGTCTGCTGCCAGGTCAATAACATGTCGTCATGGTCGATGAAGACGGGAGGATAAATGTCTTTTCCCCGGAACCAGTCCACGGCCTGCTCGGCAGTAAGCGCGAAGGCGTTCGGGCTGTGAGGGTCGCCCAGCGCCACAATGGCTTCATGCTGCCAGCGATACCCTTTGGCAAAACGTTCTGCCAGTTTGATGCCGATACGGGAGAAGCGCATTTTACCCAGCATCGGTTGCAGTGCGGTTGGAAACAACCAGATCTCATCGTCTCGCTGCCACAGCTGTAACTGCTGCTCTGACCATCGCAACCCCAAACGTCGGGCGTTTTGGCAAATCAGTTGTGCATCTTTGTTGCTGAGCGGCGTAAATGGCAGCTTGCCCGGTTTGTAATCCGGCGGTGCCAGCGGCGGTACGCTCGCAGTTTTACGCAAGCGCGCCACAAAAAAACCCTCGCTGTCATAAATCTGTGGGAAGACGTGCAGGAACCCCTCGTCCGTCAGAGCGCGATGTGCTTGCGGGAACAGATCTTTTAGCGACTCGATTTCACACGCACCGGGGAATTGTTGCATTAACCAATGGCACGCCTGTTGGTTTTCCTGATGATTCAGGGTACAGGTGGAGTAAATCAGCACGCCGCCCGGTTTCAATGCATGGAAGGCACTGAGTATCAGGTCGCGTTGAGTGGCGGCGATATCAGCGATGCTTTCCAGCGACCAGTGACTCATGGCGGCAGGATCTTTCCTGACGACGCCTTCGCCAGAGCAAGGGGCATCCAGCAGGATAGCGTCAAAGGTTTCAGGCAAGGCGTTGCCGAAGACCCGGCCGTCAAAGTGTGTCAGCGTGGTATTGCTCACGCCACAACGATGCAGGTTGGCGTGCAAAACCTTCACCCGGCTGGCGGAGTATTCGTTGGCGACAATCAATCCCTGATTGTTGAGATGGGCGGCAATCTGCGTGGTTTTAGAGCCGGGGGCGGCGGCCATATCCAACACCCGCTCTGGGGTATCATGCCCCATGAACAGCGCACTGACCGGTAGCATCGAACTGGCTTCCTGGATGTAAAACAGGCCGCTCAGGTGTTCGAGCACATTACCCAGCCGCATGGCTTCTTCATCCGCGTTGAGCAGCCAAAAACCGTCGTGACACCAGGGCACCGCTTCCATTTCCCAACCGTAGGGGGCGACCAGTGTAAGAAAATCAGGCACGCTGATTTTCAATGTGTTGACGCGGATACTACGGCGTAATGGCCGCTGGCAGGCATCGACGAAGTCATCCATGCTCAGATGCGCAGGCATGATGGCTTGCATGGCGGTCAGAAAATCGGGGGTGAGGGAGGCAGGAATAGGTTTAGCCACAGCAGCGTTTCCGTTACAACAACAATCAAAGTGTGAATCTTACCATATCCCAGTGATGGGAAGGGATGGCGGCTCACTGCTTCTGATGCGGTGAGCCGCCGTCTGTGCTTATCGTTCCGGCAGGGCGGTTCCCCAGTCGCGCCAGCCACTGGGCTCTTCGCTATGCAATAGGAAGTGTTTACCGGCCTGTGCTGTCGGTGCCAGCGGTGTGGTGGGTGGTGTGGCAAAGGCGATGCCGCCGCGAATGAATTGCTGGAACGTACCGCTCTTGATAACACCGCCGGTCAGGCCAAATTGCAGGTTATAGCCGGAAGCGAGCCAGAATACCGAGTTATCGCGTACCAGATGGGCATGGCGTTTACTGATACGCAGCGCGACAGAGACCCGATCGGACAAGGTGCCGAGTGACAGGCCGGTCACCGTGCCGACCTCAATACCGCGGAACAGTACCGGGGTACCAATCTGTAGCGATCCGGCTTCCGCGGTATCAACGCTGATATTGAGTCCGTCCTGATAGCGTGAGTCGGAAATCGTGGCTTTTTGCAGTTCAAAACTGCGGGTAACGGCACCATTGCCTGGCTCGACGTTGATATAGGGCTGGATCAGCGTTTCCAGGTGGTTGACCCCAGCCGCGGAAATTTCGGGTGTCACCACCGAAAAACGGGTACCCGCACGGGCAAAATGGCGAACGTATTCCGGGTACAACACCGCCTGCACTCGCACTTCGTCGCGCTGATCCGCCAGTTTGAGTGACTCCAGTTGGCCGATGTCGATGCCAAGATAGCGGATTGGCATACCGGCGGAGAGCTTGCTGGCATCGTAGGTGCGTAATGTGATTCGGCTGCCAATGGCTCTGGCGGCGGTTTCATTGCTGTACAACGGGCGCTTGCCGCCTTGCACATCGGCAGCGCCGTCGACATTGTCAAAACTAATCGCCCCTTTCAGCGCCCGGCTGAGCGGAGAAGCCTGAACCGTCAGTCCTGCGCCGTTCAGTTGCACGCGCGCGCCGCCCTCGGCCCAGAATACGCTGTTATCGGTGAGCAGTTTGCGGTATTCCGGTCGAATATAAACATCGATTTCGAAGGTTTCGGCTTTGGGGCGAATACGGGTAATTTCACCGACCTGAAATTTGCGATACAGCACGACGGAGCCGTCCTGAATATCCGGCAGGCTGTCGGCCAATAATGTCAGTGTGGTGGGGGGCGTTGTCCCCTGAATACCGGCACCGGCTTTTTCCCGATCGCTGTAGAGCGGGTAACGTGATTGTGGCTCGCCGGCCGAGCCCGGTAACACGGTGACACCGCCGTTAAGCCACTCTTGCGCGCTGGCGCCCAGCATCTGTACGCCATCCAGCCCAAGTTTGACATTGACCCGGCTACTGGCGACAAATTGACTGTCTTTATGCAGCAGGTGACGGTATTGGCGGTCGATAACGGCGGTAAAACTCACACCGTTATCGGTCAGCGTGCGTTGAACAATGCGACCAATTTGCACACCATGCAACATGATCGGCTGGCCGCTGTCGATACCGTAACTCTGGTCGGCCGTTAATTCGACGTTGAGGGCACCGGGCTGCTGCAGCTGCTGTTGTGTGGCGTCAGCCACGGTAAAGTGTTGCTTCGGTTCGCCCTCGCCGGGGATGAGCGTCAGTGTTGTCCCCCCTAACAGGCTGGGCAGGTTGAGATCACTGAGCGATAAACGCGGTGCGGCCAGTTCAATGCGGGTGTTGTCTCGCATCAGCGGCACCACGGACGGGTCGACAATTAACTCACCGGTGACGCGCTGGTTAGCTTCCAGGGTAAGCCGTTGCAGTGTCCCCACTTCCAATCCCTGATACAGCAGGGGAGTGTGCCCGGCTTGTAGTTTATCGCCAGAAGGCAAGTCCAGCGTTATCGACACGCCACGCTGGCTGTGTGCCAGGTCCGGATACAAATCATAAATTTGGTCCGCAGAGGCGGGTTCGCTCTGTTCGGGCGAGTCAAAAGCGATAGCACCGTTAACCAGTGCCGATAGATTTTGCATTTCAACGGTCGCCCCGCTGAAACTGACATCTGCTTTTAGCCCGGAAACGTTCCAAAAGCGGCTGTTCTTTTTCACTAACCCGGTGAAACGGCGGTCGATCAATACGTCAATCGTCACACCACGGTGATCGGCATTAACGCTGTAGTCGTAGACTTTCCCAACCGGAATCTTACGGAAATAAACCAGCGAACCGGCATTGAGCGACCCCAGGTCGTCAGCATGCAGGTGTACCAGCAATTCGCCACTGTTAGCGCGATATTTCGGCTGATTATCTTGTGCAGTGAAGTGTGTCGCCGGGTCACCACGGCCGGGTAACATGCCAATATAGTTACCGCCGACCAGTGCATCCAGCCCCGATACTCCGGCCAGTGAGGCTTTGGGCGTCACCAGCCAGAACTGGGTACCGCTGCGTAGCGCATCCTTCATGTCGTTACGGATGCTGGCGACGACCTGAATCGTGCGCAAATCATCGCTGAGTTTTATGTTGCGCACAGTACCGACTTCCACCCCTTGATAGCGCACCGGTGTGCGGCCGGGAACGATGCCGTCCGCCGAGACGAAATCAATCGTTACCGTCGCACCACGCTCCTGCTGGTTGGTGTAAAGCAACCAGCCAGCAATCAGCAAGGCGACAACGGGCAGCAGCCAGAAAGGCGACAAGCGACGTCGGGATTTGATGCGGGCTTCAGCGGCGGGCATCGGCGTTGAGTTCGACATTGTTATCCTATTAATTTAGTCGTTATCCCATATCAGTCGACTATCCAGCCACTCGACAGACAATATGGTCAAGATAACGGCAGCGCCAAAATAAAGCGCTGCAGGTCCCATGGTAAAAGCAAGCAATTGGTCGCGGTTAACCAGCGACATGGTCAGGGCGATGACGAACAGGTCGAGCATCGACCAACGCCCAATCCAGGTCATCAGGCGCAGCAGACGCATACGGAGCATGCGGCCGGTTTTCATCCGAAAATGGATGCTGACCAGCAGAAATGTGGTGATGATAACCTTACTGAACGGCACCAGAATACTGGCGATAAAAACCACCAGCGCCACCGGGACATTCCCGGCCGCCAGCGACATAATGCCGGAAAAAATCGTGTCCTCGCGGCGAACACCGTTGACATAAATGATTGAGATCGGCATCAAATTAGCAGGCAACAGCAAGATAACGGCGGAAATCAACGCCGACCAGGATTTTTGCAGGCTATAAGGACGGCGCGGCGTGAGCGGCACATGGCAACGACGGCAACGGCCTTGATGGTCAGGCTGTGCAGTAAAATGGCAGGACAGGCAGACCAGAGCTTCTGTTGAGGCTGAGTTGGCACGCTGCTGATCACGTTGTGGGTCTCTCTGTGGGTAGTAGCGCTGCCAGAGCTGCTCGGCATTAAGGTGAATCAGCGTCAACAGGCTTAGCGCCATCAGCACCAGAAACGCCAGCAACCCATTGCCGGGCAGAACCTCGGAAAACTCACGCACTTTAATCGACGCGACCGCCAGACCGACCAGATACACATCCAGCATGACCCATTCTTTCAGGCGTTCGAACAGCAACAAGGCCGGACGCAGGTTCATACCGACGCGTGGAGCGAAAAACAGATACAACAGTGCGAAAACCAGGGTGAGTGGTGCACCGATAGTACAAAATGCCACGATACTGGCGGTAACCGGGTGGCCCTGGCGTGTCATTTGCCAGATACCTTCCAGCAAGCTGGCATTGATGGAAACACCCAGCAGGCGAATATTGAGCAGCGGCTCGGTATAGGCAAACGGCATCAGTACCAGCATGGCGATGGCCATCGACACCAGACGGGAGATAGACCAATCGCGGCCGCTGGCAAGATGTGCCGCACAGCGCGGGCAGTGACCGTGTTGATGGCGTTTGAGCCGGGGCAACATGAAGGGCTGGTCGCATTGCGGGCAACGCTGAAAGCGGCGCGGCGCGGCAGGCGGCGAATCGGCCGACTCGACAGGCGCAGCGGCGTTATAAATTTTCATATTTCCTGCGGGCAGGTTAACAGGACAGGTATTATCATAGTGTAACTGAATGATGGATGACACAAAATCACTGCTACTCTTGTCAGGTCACATGATGGTGTCATCAGACGGTATCCTGCGGGCAATTATCGGTGTCGGGCGTGGTATAACGTGCGATGACGGTGGCTTTATGGCACGCCCCGTGCGGTGAAAGTTGGGCTGGCAAGAGAAATCCTGTAGCATCCCGACGCGAGAGTTTATGTAATGTACTGCGGACATCAGCCGTCAGGCGGTCCGTAAAGACAATTTCTGCCTATGCAAATGATGAAAAAAGAACAATTCTACAATGAACTGGAACGTGACTTAACCGCACTGATTGCCGGTGAAGATCGCTTCCTCACGATATTATCAAACAGCAGTGCGTTACTGTTTGAACGATTGGATGGTGTGAATTGGGCCGGCTTTTATTTGCTGGAAGGCGACACGCTGTTTCTGGGGCCGTTTCAAGGGCGTCCGGCTTGTGTGCGTATTCCAGCAGGAAAAGGGGTCTGTGGTCGAGCTATTGCGGAAAACCATGTTCAACGGGTCGGCGATGTCCATGCGTTCCCCGGTCATATCGCCTGCGATGCCTCCAGCAATGCTGAAATCGTGTTGCCACTGATGGTGGATGGTCAATTGATTGGCGTGCTGGATATTGACAGCACAGTCCATGAGCGCTTTGACGCCGAAGACGAAGCCGGTTTACTGGCTATCGCTGCGGTGTTATGCCGCCAATTGTCACAGAGCGATCTGCTATCTTTCATCAATTCTCTTATGTTGCGACAAGGATAACGTAGCAATTGCCGATGGCGTCATTATAATGACGCCTGTTCATGCCTGCGCTGGTTGGCAAACCCGTTGTAATCAGGAAATTTCATGGAAAATCAACCTAAGTTGAACAGTAGTAAAGAAGTGATCGCCTATCTGGCAGAGCGTTTTCCGCTTTGTTTCACGCTTGAAGGCGAAGCGCGTCCGTTAAAGATTGGTATTTTTCAGGATCTGGTCGAACGCGTGTCCGAATCTGAACACGTTAGCAAGACGCAGTTGCGCTCTGCGCTTCGTCTTTATACGTCAAGCTGGCGTTATCTGTATGGCGTTAAACTCGGCGCTCAACGCGTTGACCTTGACGGCAACCCGTGCGGCGAGCTTGAGCAGCAGCATGTGGAGCATGCCCGCAAGCAACTGGAAGAGGCTAAGGCTCGAGTCCAGGCTCAGCGTGCCGAGCAACAGGCGAAGAAACGCGAGTCCGGTGAAGCCGAACCTTCCCGTACGCGTCCGTCTGCCGGCAAAAATGCTCCGCGTCGTGAACGTGATGCCGCTGGTGCCGCGCCGCGCAAGCCGCGTCCATCTTCTCCTCGCGCCACACAGACCGCTTCTCCGTCATCCGATAAATCCCAACCTCGTCAGCCTAAAGCAGCCCGTGCGGTAACACCGGAACGGCAAGCGGTGACGGATATTTCCAGCTTGCAAATCGGCCAGGAAATCAAGGTCAGGGCTGGCAAAAACGCCATGGATGCCACTGTGCTGGAGATCGCTAAAGACGGGGTCAGGGTACAACTGGCTTCTGGTCTGGCGATGATCGTACGCGCAGAACATTTGCAGTTCTGATACGGAGGCCAACCAGGGCATGAACAAATTTGTTAAAGCAGTTGCATTAACCTGGCTTTTGCTGTCCGGGAGCAGTTTTGCCAGCGAGAACATCACCCGCGCAGACCAAATTCCTCAACTACAGCCAGAAGCGCAGCATTCTACCGTCAGTGAGCGCGTGGCATCGCGCTTTCTGCGTTCCCACTATCGCCAGTTCATGCTGGATGCACAATTTTCCGGCAAGATCTTCGACCGTTATCTCAACATGCTGGATTACAGCCATAACGTGTTGTTGGCTTCAGACGTGGCGCAGTTTGCCGGTCAGAAAGGTGAGTTAGGGGAAAATCTGAAGAATGGCAAGCTAAGCCTGCCATACGCCATGTATAACCTGGCTCAGAAGCGCCGTTTTGAGCGTTATCAGTATGCGCTGACGCTGCTGGAAAAGCCGATTAACCTCAACGGCAACGATTTTATTGACCTTGATCGCGCTAAAGCGCCCTGGCCGCAAAGCGTAGACGAACTCAACGCACTGTGGGATGCCAAGGTCAAATATGACTGGCTGAGCCTGAAACTGACCGGCAAAACCGATGCGGAAATCAAGGAAACCTTGACCAAACGCTATCAGTTTGCGATTCGCCGTCTGGTCCAGAGCAATAGCGAAGATGTGTTCCAGCTCATTATGAATGCCTTCGCGCGGGAAATCGATCCGCACACCAGTTATCTGTCTCCCCGCAATACCGAACAGTTCAACACTGAAATGAGCTTGTCGCTCGAAGGTATTGGTGCGGTGCTGCAGATGGATGAAGATTACACCGTCATCAATTCGATGGTGCCGGGTGGCCCGGCGGCGAAAAGTAAACGCATTAGCGTTGGCGATCGTATCGTAGGTGTAGGACAAGCGGGTAAGCCGATGGTGGATGTGATTGGCTGGCGGCTTGATGACGTCGTCGCGCTGATCAAAGGGCCGAAAGGTAGCAAGGTGCGTTTGGAAGTGTTGCCAGCAGGTAAGGGCAACAAAACGCAAACCATCACGCTGACCCGTGAGCGCATTCGCCTGGAAGACCGTGCGGTGAAAATGTCCATCAAAGATGTCGGCAAAGACAAAGTTGGTGTGCTGGATATCCCCGGTTTCTACGTCGGATTGACGGATGATGTGAAAGTACAGTTGCAAAAACTGGAAAAAGAGCACGTCAGTAGCATCGTTATCGACCTGCGTGGCAACGGCGGTGGTGCGTTAACCGAAGCGGTCGGCCTGTCGGGGCTATTCATTCCCACCGGGCCAGTGGTGCAGGTGCGCGACAATAACGGCAAGGTCCGTGAAGATAGCGACACGGATGACACTATCTATTACAAAGGCCCGCTGGTGGTGCTGGTTGATCGGTTTAGCGCCTCGGCGTCAGAGATTTTTGCTGCCGCGATGCAGGATTACGGCCGTGCACTGATTGTGGGTGAACCCACCTTCGGTAAGGGTACGGTGCAGCAATACCGTTCTCTTAATCGTATTTACGACCAGATGTTACGCCCTGAGTGGCCAGCGCTGGGTTCAGTGCAGTACACCATTCAGAAGTTCTATCGCATTAACGGCGGTAGTACCCAGCGTAAAGGGGTAACGCCTGATATCGTGATGCCGACCGGCAACGAGGCGGTGGATACCGGCGAGAAGTTTGAAGATAACGCGTTGCCGTGGGATAGCATCAAACCGGCCAGTTATACCGTGATGGGCGACATGAAACCGTTGTTGCCGTGGCTGATTGAACAGCACAATGCGCGTATCGCCAAGGATCCGGAATTCCAGTATATCCAGCAGGATGTGGCGCGTTATCAGGAGATGAAAGAGAAGCGTAATCACGTGTCGTTGAACCTGGTGCAGCGCCAGAAAGAAAACAACGAAGACGAGGCAACGCGTCTGCAACGCATCAATGATCGACTGAAACGTCAGGGTAAACCGCCGTTGAAATCGCTGGATGACTTGCCGAAGGATTATCAGGATCCGGATGCATATCTGAATGAAACCGTCCAGATTGCGGAAGACCTGTCTAAACAGGAATCGAAGTCACAGTAAGGCTGTGGTGCTACGGTGAGCAAAAACAAAAAGCCCGGTTTAAACAAACCGGGCTTTTTTTATCGCCGCATTTCACGGCATTCAACAATTCCGCGGTGCTTAACAGAGGGTTCCTGCGATATTTGCAGGAACCAGAACGCGGTAAATTACCAGCCGACGCCCAGACCCAGCGAGTACAGGGTGTCATTGACATTACCCTGTACGCTTTCGGTACGGTTGCGGGAGACTTTCATACTGACGGATGACCAGTCGGTAACTTTGAAGCGCAGACCTGCACCCGCTTTGAAATAAAGCGGGGTGGTGCTGTCAAACGAACGGCCCACTTCGCCATCGCTGAACAGCTCGGTACGCTTGCTAAACAGGAAGCGATCGTAGCTCCACTTCAGGCCACCGGAGTAGAAATTGTCTTCGCTGTTGTTCTGATAAATAAACGTCTGGGAGTTAACCAGCGTTGTAACCGAGAACGCACCCAGATCGTTATCCCAGAACTGGTAACCCGGACCGGTACCCACAGAGCGGTTGACCTTGATGTTTTCTATCCAGTCGCGTTTGTATTCATAGCGACCCTGCCAGAACCAGTGCTCGTCGATGAATTTATCCAGCGCGTATTCACCGTCGGCGTTTTTGGTGCTTTCCACATTGTCTTCTTTGGTCATGTGGTAGCTGGCATCCAGGTTGTGACGCCATGTGCCGTGGCGCAGGCGCGTGCTCAGCGTTGCATCACGGTTGTCGGTTTCAGTGGAGCTTTTCTTGTGGGCCAGGCTGACATCGATATTGCCTTTCCAGGAGAAATCCTCCACCCAACGGTGTGGAACGACCATTGAGTTGATATCGGACAACGGCAGCGTTTCCTGCCCGGCGCTGACTTGTTGCCCGTCTACGCTGGCGGGTTGCGCCACGATAGCACGTGAACTGTCAGAGGCTTTGATAGACGGGTAAAGCACGCCTTTTTCGTAACGCTGCCCCTGAATCACCATGCCGTGGTCGGTCTGGAAGGTTTTAACTTTGTCCCAGGTTACCGACAGGGTGTCGGCATAATCGGTTTTGATGAATAACTTGCCGCTATCCAGCAGCGTAATCTGGCCGCTGATCTTGTCACCGTTGGTTAGCCAGACGGTGTCCGCATGGCTGGTGGAAATGCCTGCAGCGCTGAGCGCAATGAATAGACCCAGCGGCGAAAGTGCATGTTTGGAATATGTCATGATGTCAGATAAAACAGTGAATGACTAAAAGTGAAAGACGCCGTTCGAACGGCTTGCCGATGTATCGATATACCGGTTACTTCCCGGCGAGGCAACATTAACAGGAATCGTGCCGCGCCTCTAGGTATAAGTGACCCATAATTAGAATGGAAATTGTTATAAACCGTGTGATTAATGATTTACGGCTATAACGGTGATGGCGATCACATCACCGTTATAGCCGCTGTCATCAGGCTGCGCTGCGGGAAGGTTGGAAGCGGCGAGTGAGGAAGCGTTCGGTCAGCGACTGTTTCATGCGGGTCACGACCTGTTCCTGGAATATCACGCACAAGGTAACGGTTGTGAGCAGGAATACGCCGTAGCCGGTCATGGAGACGTCCACGCGTCCTGCCGCATCGATACAGGCCTGCCAGTCGGTAAAACATTGCAACGGATTGCCGCGTAATAACTGTTCTAAGGTACGGAACAGATTAAACAGCGGCACGTGCAAGGCGAAAATCGACAGTGATGCGCCACCCAGGCGGGTTGCCCAGGTTTTCAGCGTATCGCTGCCTGGTTCGCGGGCATGAGCACACAAGCAGACCAAGGCAACCTGTGCCGGTAACAGCAGGCCGTTGTGCAACAGGAAATACCAGTAGTGCTCGCCATGCGTAAACAACCAGGTCGCTATGATGAAGCTCAGACCGATAAATACGCCCAGCGCTTTACGTTGGGTAGCACCTTGCATCCATGTCAACGCCGGTATCTTACCGTCCCGATATTGGCGGAAAATGGCGTAACCTACTATCCCGGCTAAAAATTCCGGCAGTCGGAGTAGCGGATTGCGTTGCAGCAAACCGGTATACGGCACGCCATATAATTGATGCCAGATAACCCATACCGGCGGCAGCAGATATAACAAGAACAGGGCCGCCAGCCACAGCCGCGGGTAACGGCTACCCAACAACCGTGGAGCCAGTAACGGGAACAGTAAATAGAAAAAGAACAGCGTCGAGACCGACCACAACGGCGCGTTGAAGGTCAAAAAATAGGGGTTCCAAGCCTGTAACATCAGCAGTTGCAGCAGTCCATTAACAGCCAACTGCACGTTATCCATGTAGTGGCGTAAGGTTTCCGGGGCGACACCGGGGTCGTTACTGTCGTAAATGACGAAACGGGCGCTGGCGACGTGCCCCTCGGGGGGGATGGCCAGCCAGTGCATCAGGCTGACCACCACAATCGAGGACACCAGACCGATAATATGGATTGGGTAGAGGTTAAACAGCCGCTTAGCCAAAAAATGCCGGGCGGGTTCACGCAACTGGCCTTCACGCAGATAAACGTGCGTCAGCAGAAAGCCAGACAACACAAAGAATGTGCTGGTGGCGAAGAATCCCATGCTGGTCAGTTCGTTGAGAAAAGGGATCTTGTCACGCTGCGGATAGATATGTACGGTGTGGTAAACCATCACATAGCATCCAAGCAAAAATCGGAGCCATTCAAGTCCAATAAATCGTTCTCTGACTTTCATTCTCTTTTTCCTCCGGTTAAGCCTGGCTAAAGCGCAATGAAACGCCGAACGAGGTGAGTCTAGGAAATGAATATGGGGAAATATCTAGGAAAATGGCGATAAAGTACTAAAAATTATGAACGGCGGTTACTCTATCAGCCGTATTGCAAACAAACGTATAGAAATGTAGGTAGGTGTATTTTACTGTAATTTTTAACATCTAAACGTAAAAGACAACATCATCGAGCGATGATGGCGGATAACAGAATGACTGGCGGCACGGGCCGCCGTCGGTTAGAAAATCTTCTCTTGTACTACCCAGACTGCCGCTTCTACGCGTGAGCGCAGCTTCATTTTTTTCAACAGGTGTTTGACGTGTACTTTTACCGTACTTTCGGTAATCGTCAACTTGCGGGCGATCACTTTGTTGGGCAACCCTTGGGCTATCAGCTTCAGAATGTCTTTTTCTCGCGGGGTCAATTGCTGGATATCACGGGTATCCGTGCTGCGTGTCTCGCGCAGGCTGGCTGCCAGAACCGGCGTCAGGGTATCACTGAGTACCATTTTCCCCGCCGCTGCCTGATGAAGCGCGACCAGCAGGTCCTCCGGTTCCATATCTTTTAGCAGATAGCCATCGGCTCCACTTTTAAAGGCGCTGATCACGTCTTCTTCATGGTTCGACACGGTAAATACCACGATGCGCCCGGATAACGAGGTTTCCCGCAGGCGGGCCAGCGTTTCCAGCCCGTTCATGCCCGGCATATTCAAATCCAGCAAGATCAGGTCCGGGTCGAGCTGTTCTGCCAGCGTCACACCCTGTTCCCCCTCACTGGCCTCACCGACCACACACAGGTCTGGCGCCATACTGAGTAGCTGTTTGACGCCATTGCGTAGCATCGGATGGTCATCAATAAGCAGTACGGTAGAGGCGTCATTAGTCATGGTTTTCTCCTGATAATACGGGGGGCTGGCGAGAGTCGGCCTGAAAACGGACATACACTTCCGTGCCGCCGGAAACAAGACGTTGAACAGTACAGTCGCCGTGAAGGCTTCGGGCGCGGTCGCGCATGATGATAAGACCATAGTGGTTGGTACGACGGTTGTCATCACTGATGCCGATGCCGTTATCGCGCACACGCAGCTCGATATACCCTTGCTGTTGACTCAGGGTAATGCTGGTTGCTGTCGCCTGTGCATGTTTATAGGTGTTGCTCAGTGCCTCACGCACGATCTGCAACAGGTGGATCCCTTGGTGGGCAGAGACGGCCTGCGGTGGCAGTTGGTAGTTCAGCACGATGTCATAGCCGAGCCGTTGATTGAACTCCTCCACGGTGGATCGTAATGCTGCCAGCAGGCCGGATTCTGACAGCTTCAAACGGAAAGTGGTCAGTAATTCACGTAGCTGCCGGTAAGCGGTATTGATTTCATCGCGCATGGCGTCCAACTGCTGTTGTATTTCTGGTGTCAGCGCGGTGTGCTGCATTTGCAGGCAACTAACCTGAATCTTCAGACAAGAGAGCGACTGGGCAATCGAGTCGTGTAACTCCCGGGCGATGGTGGCGCGTTCTTCCATCAGCATCAGTTGTTGTTGATGGCTGGATTGCCGTTCCAGCGCCAGTGTGCTGGTTAGCTGCTCCAGTAACGTATTGAGCAACTGGTGTTGGTCGGGGGTCAGATGTTGGTGAACCGGCAGTCGTGCCAGCACCACACCGTAGTGACCGAGCTTGTCATGCAGATTCCAGCTTACGGGTTTGCCTTCATACGTCATCCGGGTTGAAAAGTGTGCACAACGCTGACAGGCGCTGTCCGGGCAGGTGTCAGGGTTGGGAATGACAGTCAGGCTGGAAGGAGTGACATGCGCCTGATGGTTATCTTCATACAACTGTAACTGAATGCCGGTCAGCGGCATCAACGCGCTGAGTTCATCCAGCACGGGCAGCAAGCGGCTACACAGCGGCGCATTGGTATGCAAGCGGCGACTGGAACGATAAAGAAACGCCAGGGTGTCGTTTTTTTGTTGTAAATCAGCGGTTTTTTCGATTACACGTTGTTCCAGGTCGCGGTACATCGTCGACAGTTCATCCGACATGTTGTTTAGCGCTTGTGCCAGCGTGCTCATTTCATCCTGGCCGTGCGGGGTCACCCGCTGGTGAAATTCACCCTGACCGATGGCTTGAGCCATCGACAGCAACTTGCGCCAGGGGGTCAGCAGCCGGTGACGCAGATAGAAAAAGGTGAGCACCAACAGCGACAGCATGATGACGATAAACATGCGCTGTACCAGCGTCACCAGCCGCAGGTGCGCTTCTGTCTTCTGGTCGATAGCCAGTACCAGCGCGTCCAGATGGTGGACAAAATCCGCGACAGCGTCGGCGGCATCCGCCGGACGTTCTGCCTGACGTAGACTTGGTTTCAATTGATCGGCCCAGTAACGTTGCAGCGTGGTGAGTTGCTCGCTTAGCCCCTCGCGTATGACCGCCTGACGCAGATCGTTGTCGTTTTCATCCCGCTCCAGCTCTTGCAGATAATGGTCGCTGCCCGCGCTAAGCGGCACCATCGACAATAACCGGTAACTTTGCATGCGCAGAGAACCGGCTTTATTGATGGCGTGTGCGTTGCCCTGAATGCTTTGTGACATCCAGCTTGATATCGCCATACCAGCAATACCCAGCAGGCCAAGCAGTAGCATGGACAACGCCACCTGATTGACCAGTGAGAGTGGAAGCCGAAAGCGTCTTAACATGAGGGAAACCGCCTGTGACGAAAGTGGAAACACATGTGTATGCTAAAGAATAGACTGCGGGTCAGACAGGTTACCTTGATTCTGACCGACGCCGGTTAGCTATCGTGGATTCAGTGTCGAAATCCATTCATGCCACACCACGGCATTTTTTCTTATTTCCAGAAGTAACCCTATACCCACAAAGGGTTACTCCACAATTTCCATTGGTAGGTAGTGGTGAGTACCGTGACGGAGTTAATGGTCATAACATGATGAAACGACACCATTAACTGGTCATAGCGACTTACCTATTTGGGAGTGGGTGTTAAATCAGCGCATTTTTTTACCCAACAAGCTGTTGATGTATATCAAGTTTGCTTCGGTCATACCCTCTAATGTGGCGCGTAGTGATAGGGGTATTTTTCTGACCGAGGCTTGTTATGACGCAGTCAACCATTACGCCAGGTGCTTCACGGCAGACTGTTATCCGGGAATGGCGCCCGGAGGATGTACAGTTCTGGCAAAAACAGGGGCGTGGTATCGCGCAACGTAACCTGTGGATTTCCATTCCTTGTCTGTTGTTGGCTTTCTGTGTCTGGATGTTGTTCAGCACAGTGGCCGTCAATTTGAACAAAGTCGGTTTCCATTTCAGTACCGATGAACTGTTTATGCTGACGGCATTACCATCGGTATCCGGGGCATTATTGCGGGTACCGTATTCATTTATTATTCCGCTGGCAGGCGGACGCCGCTGGACCACCTTCAGTACGCTGATTCTGGTGATTCCGTGTGTGTGGCTGGGGTTTGCCGTGCAGGATCCACAGACACCGTACAACGTATTTATCATTATTTCGCTGCTGTGTGGATTCGCTGGCGCTAACTTTGCTTCCAGCATGGCGAATATCAGCTTCTTTTTCCCGAAAGCACAGCAGGGTGGTGCGCTGGGGTTAAATGGCGGGTTTGGCAATCTGGGCGTTAGCGTGATGCAGTTACTGGTGCCGGTGGTGATCTTTCTGCCAGTACTGAGTTTCACGGGTAAAGGTATCGTTCAGCCGGATGGCAGCCAGGTCTGGCTGCAGAATGCGCCCTGGGTATGGGTACCGTTGTTGCTTATCGCTTCGGCGGCGGCCTGGTTCGGTATGAATGATCTCTCCACCGCCAGAGCCTCACTGCGCCAGCAGTTGCCGGTACTGAAACGCGCACATCTGTGGATCTTAAGCGTACTGTATCTGTCGGCGTTCGGCTCGTTTATCGGTTTTTCCGCCGGTTTCGCTATGCTGTCGAAAACCCAGTTCCCGGATGTGGTAATCCTGCATTACGCCTTTTTCGGGCCGTTGCTTGGTGCGCTGGCGCGTCCGGTGGGGGGCATGCTGTCGGACCGCTTCGGTGGTGTGCGGGTGACACTGATTAATTTTGTGTTGATGGCTATCCTGTCACTGCTGCTGTTCACCGCATTGCCGGGTCAGAATCAGCCGGGTTCCTTCCTGATGTTCTTCGGCATTTTCATGCTGCTGTTTTTGACAGCCGGGCTGGGAAGT
This sequence comes from Dickeya ananatis, assembly GCF_019464615.1. Taxonomy (NCBI): domain Bacteria; kingdom Pseudomonadati; phylum Pseudomonadota; class Gammaproteobacteria; order Enterobacterales; family Pectobacteriaceae; genus Dickeya; species Dickeya ananatis. The sequence goes on from NZ_CP040816.1 coordinate 1,579,051, forward strand.
GGCTCCACCTTCCAGATGATCGCGGTTATCTTCCGTGGTATGACGATGGAAAGGGTAACAGCCGCAGGTGGTGATACTGAGGAAGCGCAGCGTAGCGCGGTGACCGATACCGCCGCAGCGTTAGGGTTTATCTCCGCTATCGGTGCTATCGGCGGCTTTTTCATTCCGAAAGCGTTTGGTACATCGCTGGCGCTGACCGGTTCACCTGCCGGAGCCATGAAGGTGTTTGTGGTGTTCTACGTTGCCTGTGTGTTGATCACCTGGCTGTGTTACGGACGTAAAGCCCGCGCGTAGTCCAGCGGGTGATGATACCGAGCCGGTGAGATGTCCCGGCTCGGTGTATTCAACATGACGCCTTCCCGCTTTTCTGCCTGGCTGCTATCAGGCATATGTCAGTTCGATTTACTGCTTGTTTCCTCGTTCTTTTTTCTGCTCGTCCGCCAGTCGCTGTTCCGCTTCTTGATAGGCGCTGTCCATTTGTTTAATTAACGCCGCCTGATTCACCAGCGGGTGGGGGTCTCCTGGTTTGCGTGTTTTCAGGCGTTCTTTCGCTTCCGTTAAACCGGTATTGAACGGGTGGGCCGTGAGGTGGACCATGATTGGATGCTGCGGGTCGGTAATCAGGCGTTTTATCCGCTCAATGCTGGCAAGGTAGGCTTCGACCTGCCGGGCGTTTTCTATCGCATTCAGCCCCATTCCCCCGATGGTGATGGCTCGATAGGTCTTGTCGCCATCGTTGACGTCAAAGGCGTAAGAGGTCGTTCCCCAGGTATGTCCGGGGGTGGCATAAGCGTAAAACGTCGTATCACCGACCGTGAAGGTTTGCCCGTCATGCGCCACGATATCGGCGTGGTCAAGCATTTTCCAGGGATGGGGGGTGTGTTGCGATTGTTTGGCACCCTCTAGTGCTTCGTCCCAGCCTGGCTGTGTCATAACAAATCGAGCCTGACTGAGGGCTTTGATCTTATAGGCTCCACCGACATGGTCGAAGTGTCCGTGTGTCATCAATACCAATTTGATATCCGCCGGATCAACGCCAACCTGACGGATGTTAGCCAGTAATTGATCGACATAGGGTTCATGCAAGGTATCGATCAACACCGGGCCTGCACTGGTTTTGACCAGCCAGGCGGACACCCAGCACACACCGACGAAATAGACATTATCGAACGCTTTATACGGTGTAATCGCCTGGGCCTGTGGATCGTTTAACCAACGGTTTAGGTCTGGTGGCATACGCCCGGTGCGGCCGAACTCGACAAAACGCGCGTTAATGGCGTCGGATGGGCAACCCGCCAGTGATGATGCGGCCGGGACAGCGGAAGACGGCGACGTTTGTGCCAGCGTGGCGGTGACCGGTGTGGTCAGCAACCCGAAGGTAAAATACAACGCGAGGTATTTCTTAAGCATAATCAGTCTCATAGGGTTATTTTGGATTATTGATGATTATTATTGCTTCCTGAAGTGAACGAATAAACCCTAGAATCAGCCATAGTTTGTTGCATATATCGCTCAATAGGGGCGCTATGGATCGTCTTATTGCGATGCAGGTATTTGTAGCGGTGGCAGACCTGGGAAGTCTGACCGCAGCGGCGAATAAACTGGATATATCGCGCTCAATGGCCACACGTTACATTGCCGCACTGGAACACGGGTTAGGGGTGCGGTTGCTGCATCGCTCAACCCGCAGTCTGGGGTTGACCAGCGTCGGTAACGACATGCTGGTGCGCTGCCGTCAGATTTTAGCGTTATCTGAGGACATGGCGGCACTTTCCAGCAGTGGTAATACGGAACCGCACGGCGTGATCCGGGTCGCAAGCAGTGTGTCGTTCGGGCAGTCTTATCTGGCGCAAGCGCTGGGGCGCTATCGCGCTCGTTACCCTCGTACTACAACAGAACTGATACTGACAGATCGTGCCATCAAGCTAGCGGAAGAGCGTATCGATCTGGCGGTAGACGTGACGAACTCACCGGATCCTAACCTGATAGCCAAACCACTGGGGCGCTGTGCATCGGTGGTCTGCGCGTCACCGGATTATCTGGCGCACCATGCTCCGCCGGCCACGCCGAACGATCTGGTGCGGCATAATTGTCTTAACCATATCCGTCTTGGGCGGGAATGGCGCTTTACACACCGGGAGAGCGGGGCGCAGCACCGTGTCATGGTGTCGGGACGCGTGGTGGCCAATGACACGCTGGTGCTGCTGACAGCGGCTCGGGCGGGCGAGGGGATCGCCTGTTTGCCGGAATTTGTCGTGCGTACCGGGCTGAATGCCGGAGAGCTGGTGCCGCTGCTGGGGGATTACCAGACACAGACACTGGGTATTTACGCGTGTTACATGTCGCGGCGTCATATGCCTGCTACACTGCGCACGCTATTGGATTTTCTGGTGCAGGATTTATCAGCATCAGACTGATGCTGGATGAACCAAAGGCAAACAGGAGGTAAAACGCCCGGCTACGTGGCCGATGGCATTCTACTACCTCCAAAGAGTCTCCATGAGCAAATGTCACCTGACCTTATCATTTCAATCCTCAATATTTCCTTTTTTATCAGTTAATTATCTGGATTTTTTCTGCTACCACCAAGGTGGTATTTTCCCGAACCCCACCATAAACCGGCTCCTGAGGGCTTGATCGCTGTCAATTCTGATACTTATTCAGTTGGCTACCCTGCACCGTAGTGAGCAATACCCACGTGTACTTCTATAACGACAGGAACCGTCAGGTTCCGCAGCAGGAGAGTCCGGATGAGCAAATTTCTTGACCGGTTACGCTATTTCAAACAGGTGGCCGAACCGTTTTCCGGTGATCACGGCCAGACACTGAATACCAACCGTGACTGGGAGGATGGCTACCGTAGCCGCTGGCAACATGACAAAGTGGTGCGTTCGACGCATGGCGTCAACTGTACCGGTTCATGTAGCTGGAAGATTTACGTCAAAAACGGGCTGGTCACCTGGGAGACGCAACAAACCGATTACCCCCGCACCCGGCCTGATCTGCCGAACCATGAACCGCGCGGCTGCCCACGCGGTGCCAGTTACTCCTGGTATCTCTATAGCGCTAACCGCCTGAAATACCCGATGATGCGTAAGCGCCTGATGAAGCTGTGGCGTGAAGCGCGTCGTCACCATGCTGACCCGGTAGATGCCTGGGCGTCGATTGTTGGCGATGCGAATAAAACGAAAGAATACAAGCAAGTCCGTGGTCGTGGTGGTTTTGTCCGTGCCGACTGGCAGGAAGTGAATGAGCTGATTGCTGCCGCTAACGTGTATACCGCCAAAACCTTTGGCCCGGACCGGGTGATTGGTTTCTCGCCGATCCCGGCGATGTCGATGGTGTCTTACGCCGCCGGTGCCCGTTACCTGTCGCTGATGGGCGGGGTATGCCTGAGTTTCTACGACTGGTATTGCGACCTGCCGCCCGCCTCACCGCAAACCTGGGGCGAGCAAACCGACGTGCCGGAATCGGCCGACTGGTATAACTCGTCGTACATTATTGCCTGGGGTTCCAACGTACCGCAGACCCGTACCCCCGATGCGCATTTCTTTGCTGAAGTCCGTTACAAAGGCACCAAAACAGTAGCCATTACCCCGGATTATGCCGAAATCGCCAAACTGTGTGATCAGTGGCTGAACCCGAAACAAGGTACTGACAGCGCGCTGGCGCTGGCAATGGGCCACGTGATCCTCAACGAGTTCCATCTCAAGCAACCGCGTCAATACTTCACCGACTACGTGCGCCGTTATACCGACATGCCGATGCTGGTGTTGCTGGAACCGCGTGCTGATGGCAGCTACGCCGCCGGGCGTTTATTGCGTGCCGCCGACCTGGTGGGGAATCTGGGCCAGCAAAACAACCCGGAATGGAAAACCATCGCCATTGATGAAACCACGGGCGAGTTGGTGGCACCGCAGGGTTCTATCGGCTATCGCTGGGGTGAACAAGGCAAATGGAATCTGGAACAGCGCGAAGGGGGCTCCCAACGTGATGTTAACCTGCAACTGAGCTTGCTGGGCCACCATGATGAGGTGGTGTCCGTCGGCTTCCCGTATTTTGGCGGTGCAACCAGTGAACACTTTGCCAGCGTCGCGCTCGATGAAGTGCTGCTGCATCAACTGCCGGTGAAACGCCTGACGCTGGCTGATGGTCAGGAAGGGCTGGTGACCAGCGTCTTTGATCTGACGTTGGCTAACTACGGTGTGGATCGTGGCTTGAATGACGCACAGTGCGCCAGTGATTACGATCAGGTCAAGGCCTATACCCCGGCGTGGGCCGAGCAGATTACCGGCGTATCACGGCAGAACATCATCCGCATCGCACGTGAATTTGCCGACAACGCCGACAAAACCCACGGACGGTCGATGATCATCGTCGGTGCCGGTATGAACCACTGGTATCACCTCGACATGAACTACCGCGGGATCATCAACATGCTGATCTTCTGCGGTTGTGTCGGGCAGAGTGGCGGCGGCTGGGCACACTATGTCGGCCAGGAGAAACTACGTCCGCAAACCGGCTGGTTACCGCTGGCGTTCGGTCTGGACTGGCAGCGTCCGCCACGTCACATGAACAGCACCTCGTTCTTCTATAACCATTCCAGCCAGTGGCGTTATGAAACCGTCGCACCGCAGGAATTGTTGTCGCCGCTGGCAGACTCATCACGCTTTAGTGGCAGTTTGATTGATTTTAACGTGCGCGCTGAGCGCATGGGCTGGTTGCCTTCCGCACCACAACTGGGAGCTAATCCGCTGCGTATCGCCGAACAGGCTGCTGCCGCCGGTATGTCACCGCAGGATTTCACCGTAGCGGAACTGAAAGCCGGTCGTCTGCGTTTTGCCGCTGAGCAGCCGGACAGCCCGCAAAACTTCCCGCGTAACCTATTTATCTGGCGTTCCAACTTGCTGGGTTCTTCCGGTAAGGGCCATGAGTACATGCTGAAGTATCTGCTGGGTACCGAGCACGGTATTCAGGGACAGGACCTGGGCGAGCAGGGTGCGGTCACGCCGGAAGAAGTGGAATGGCGCGCACAAGGCGGTGAAGGCAAGCTGGATCTGGTCGTGACGCTGGATTTCCGTATGTCCAGTACCTGCCTCTATTCCGACATCGTGTTGCCGACCGCCACCTGGTATGAAAAAGACGACATGAACACCTCGGATATGCATCCGTTCATTCATCCGTTGTCGGCGGCAGTCGACCCAGCCTGGGAGTCGAAAACCGACTGGGAAATCTATAAAGGGCTGGCGAAAACCTTCTCTCGCGTGTGTCAGGGTCACCTTGGGGTAGAAACCGATGTGGTCACGCTGCCGATTCAGCACGACTCCGCCGCCGAACTGGCGCAGCCGCTGGGTGTGAAAGACTGGAAAAAAGGCGAATGTGACCTGATTCCGGGTAAAACCGCACCGCACATTATGACCGTGGAACGCGATTACCCGAACCTGTATGCCCGCTTTACCTCACTCGGCCCGCTGCTGGATAAACTCGGCAACGGTGGTAAAGGTATTAGCTGGAATACTCAACATGAAGTGGACTTCCTCAAGCGCCTGAACCGGGTGCAGGAAGAGGGCGCAGCGGCGGGTCGTCCGAGAATCAACAGTGCCATTGATGCGGCTGAAGTGATTCTGTCGCTGGCACCGGAAACCAACGGTCAGGTGGCGGTGAAAGCCTGGGATGCGCTGGGCAAGGTGACCGGGCGTGATCACACCCATCTGGCGCACCCGAAAGAGGATGAGAAAATTCGCTTCCGGGATATTCAGGCGCAGCCACGCAAGATCATCTCCAGCCCGACCTGGTCTGGCCTTGAAGACGAGCATGTGTCTTACAACGCCTGTTACACCAACGTGCATGAGCTGATTCCGTGGCGCACGATTTCCGGTCGCCAGCAACTGTATCAGGATCATGAGTGGATGCGTGCCTTCGGTGAAAGCCTGTTGGTTTACCGTCCACCGGTAGATACCCGTGCTGCTCAGCCGTTGTTGAACAAGAAACCGAACGGTAACCCGGAGAAGGCGCTCAACTTCCTGACGCCGCATCAGAAATGGGGGATTCACTCTACCTATAGTGAAAACCTGTTGATGCTGACACTCAGCCGTGGTGGTCCGATCGTCTGGCTGAGCGAGGATGATGCCCGCGAGCTGAACATCGTCGATAACGACTGGATAGAAGTATTTAACGCCAACGGTGCGCTGACGGCCCGTGCGGTGGTAAGCCAGCGTGTTCCGGCAGGGATGACCATGATGTACCACGCGCAGGAGCGACTGGTGCACCTGCCGGGTTCTGAAATCACCGGCCAGCGCGGCGGTATCCATAACTCCGTGACGCGTGTTTGCCCGAAACCAACCCATATGATTGGCGGCTATGCCCAACTGGCGTACGGCTTTAACTACTACGGCACCGTCGGTTCTAACCGCGATGAATTCGTGGTGGTGCGTAAGATGAACCGTATCGACTGGCTGGATGAGGACAGCCATGACGACCCGTCTTCCCATGTGCAACCTCATCTGCAGGAGAAAGCCTGATGAAAATTCGTTCACAAGTCGGCATGGTGCTGAATCTGGATAAATGCATTGGCTGCCACACCTGTTCGGTGACCTGTAAAAACGTCTGGACCAGCCGCGAAGGGGTGGAATACGCCTGGTTCAACAACGTGGAAACCAAACCCGGCACCGGTTACCCGCATGCCTGGGAAGATCAGGAAAAATGGAAGGGCGGCTGGATCCGTAAGATCAATGGTCGACTGGAACCGCGCATGGGTAACCGTGTGGGGGTGTTGTCGAAGATTTTCGCCAACCCGGATGTTCCAGCGCTGGATGACTACTACGAGCCGTTTGACTACGACTACGCACACCTGCAACGTGCCGGCGAAAGTCGGCATCAGCCAGTGGCACGTCCGCGTTCGCTGATAACCGGCCAGCGCATGGAGAAGATCGAAAACGGTCCGAACTGGGAAGATGATCTGGGTGGTGAGTTCAGCAAACGCTCGCAGGACAAGAACTTCGACGACATGCAGAAAGACATGTACGGACAGTTCGAAAACACTTTCATGATGTACTTGCCGCGACTGTGCGAACACTGCCTGAATCCAGCGTGCGTCGCTACCTGTCCGAGTGGGGCGATTTACAAGCGCGCGGAAGACGGCATTGTGCTGATCGATCAGGATAAATGCCGTGGCTGGCGCATGTGCCTGACCGGCTGCCCGTACAAGAAAATCTATTTCAACTGGAAGAGCGGCAAATCAGAAAAATGTATTTTCTGTTATCCGCGTATCGAATCCGGCATGCCGACGCTGTGCTCGGAAACCTGCGTGGGTCGTATCCGCTATCTGGGTGTCCTGCTCTACGATGCCGACCGTATCGAACAGGCGGCCTCCACGGAGAATGAAACCGATCTGTACGGCCGTCAGTTAGACATTTTCCTCGACCCGAACGACCCCGAGGTGATTGCTCAGGCACAACGTGACGGCATTCCGCTCAGCGTGATTGAAGCCGCACAACAATCGCCGGTGTACAAACTGGCGGTGGAGTGGCAACTGGCGCTGCCGCTGCACCCGGAATACCGCACACTGCCGATGGTGTGGTACGTGCCGCCGTTGTCACCGATTCAGGCGGCAGCCGATGCGGGTAACCTGGCGCACAGCGGTGTCTTGCCTGACGTCGAAAGCCTGCGTATCCCGGTGCAGTATCTGGCGAACCTGCTGACAGCGGGCGATACCCGTCCGGTGCTGCGTGCATTGCGTCGCATGCTGGCGATGCGTCACTTCAAGCGTGCGCAAACCGTCGAGCAGGTCACCGATACCAGCGCGCTGGAGCAGGTGGGGCTGACGCCATCGCAGGCCGAAGAGATGTACCGCTATCTGGCGATCGCCAACTATGAAGATCGCTTTGTGGTGCCGTCCAGTCACCGTGAGCTGGCGCGTGAAGCCTTCCCGGAAGCGCATGGTTGTGGTTTTAGTTTCGGCGACGGCTGCCACGGTAGCGATTCCTCGTTCAACCTGTTTAACAGCCGCCGCATTGACGCTATCGACGTCACCAGCAAAACCCAGAACATGAGCCGGCGGATGCAGGAGAACAAGTCATGATCAGCCTTCGTGTTATCGCCCGGCTGCTGGAGTACCCGGATGCGGAGCTGTGGCAACAGCGCCAGGACATGCTGGAGGCGCTGGAGCAGGCTGACGAGCTGCCGCTGCGCCAAAGCGCGCAGTTGTTGCAGTTCATCGGCGACTTTTATCAGGGCGACCTGCTGGACCGGCAGGCGCGCTACAGCGAGCTGTTTGATCGCGGTCGTGCGCTGTCATTGCTGCTGTTTGAACACGTCCATGGCGAGTCGCGTGAGCGTGGTCAGGCGATGGTGGACTTGCTGGCGCAATACCGTGAGGTCGGCCTGGAGCTGGACTGCCGTGAACTGCCGGATTTCCTGCCGCTGTATCTGGAGTATTTGACGTTGCGTGAACCGCAGGCCGCGCGTGATGGATTGCGTGATATTGCGCCGATCCTGACGCTGCTGGCGGAGCGCTTACGCCAGCGCGACAGTGACTATGCCCTGTTGCTGGAGTTGTTACTGACGCTGGCGGCGTGCGAGCCGTCAAGCGACGCGGTGGCGGAGAAAGTAGCGCAAGAAGCACGCGACGACACGCCGCAGGCGCTGGATGCCGTATGGGAGGAGGAGCAGGTCCGCTTTTTGGCCGACGCGGGCTGCGCCCCGGCGCAACAGACTCGTCATCAGCGTCGGTTCGCCGACGCGGTGGCACCGCACTACCTGAACCTTGACGCTTCACCGGTCAAAGGAGATTGCTGATGCATTACCTCAATCTGTTTTTATTCGATATCTATCCTTACATCGCCGGTGCGGTTTTCCTGGTCGGCAGCTGGCTGCGTTATGACTATGGTCAGTACAGTTGGCGTGCTGGCTCCAGTCAGATGCTGGATAAAAAAGGCATGCGGCTGGCGTCTAACCTGTTCCACATCGGCATTCTTGGCGTACTGGGCGGCCATTTTGTGGGCATGATGACGCCACACTGGATGTACGAATCTTTCCTGCCGTTGGACGTAAAACAGAAAATGGCGATGTTCGGTGGCGGTGCTTGCGGTCTGTTGACGCTGGTTGGCGGTATCTTGTTGTTAAGACGTCGGCTGACTAACCCGCGTGTCCGCGCCACCTCCACCACCGGTGACATTCTGATCCTGACATTGCTGGTGATTCAGGCGGCGTTGGGGTTGTTGACCATCCCGTTCTCTGCCCAGCATATGGATGGCAGCGAAATGATGAAGCTGGTTAACTGGGCGCAGGCCGTCGTCACTTTCCGTGGTGGTGCATCTGCCTATCTGGATGATGTGGCCTTCATTTTCCGGGTACACCTGGTATTGGGGATGACGTTGTTCCTGCTATTCCCATTCTGCCGTCTGGTGCATATCTGGAGCGCGCCGATTGAGTATCTGACCCGCCGTTATCAGTTGGTCAGAAACCGCCACTAATTCAGCCGTTTCTCTGCAAAACAACGCCGCTTGACGACGGCGGCGTTGTCTCTGTGCGACCCATCAGTCTAAAAATTACCTATCAAGCTGATTCAAAATAATTTTTATCACCTCTCATCCCGTCTTATCGTCAACGACTTTTCATCATGGGGTTATTGTTCGCCTTGCTCGTTTTACCCGAAAAGGTTTCGCATCAGCATCATTTCTTGTGTAAACGAATTGTAATGCACGTGTTGCGTCAGTCTGGTGGCTGATTATGTTAGCGGCAATATAATTTCACGATATGAAATGGTTATTTACTAAAATAACAGTCAGTTATCAGTGCATATGAAACAAAAGAATGATTTCTCACTTCAGGGGTTAAAGAATGTTAGAAATTTGTTCTGGGTCAATTTTACTGAAAAATGTCAATGCTAGGATGAATTCAAGTTAAAACTCTGTAATAAATGGATGGTGATCTATGAGCAGCGCATTTTACATTCCAGCCTTAAACCTGATGGGCGAAGGGGCATTAGAGGAAGCGGCAAGGCAGATTCAGTTGCAGGGTTTCAAACACGCGTTAATCGTAACGGATGGCGTGCTGAACAAGATTGGTGTTGCGGCTTCCGTGCAGCAACTGCTGAAGAAATATCAGGTCGACAGTGAGGTGTATGACGGCGTGCAGCCGAACCCGACTGTGGCCAACGTGGATGCAGGCCTGAAAATTCTCAAAGCGAACAACAGCGATTGCGTTGTATCGCTGGGTGGTGGCTCTTCTCATGACTGCGCCAAAGGGATTGCTCTGCTGGCGGCCAATGGCGGCGAAATTGCGGACTATGAAGGCGTGGATGTCTCTGCCAAACCGCAACTGCCGCTGATCGGCATCAACACCACGGCGGGGACGGCCTCTGAAATGACCCGTTTCTGCATCATCACCGATGAAGCGCGCCACGTGAAAATGGCGATCGTGGATAAAAACGTGACACCGGTGATGTCCGTCAACGATCCGGCGCTGATGGTCGGCATGCCTGCATCACTGACTGCCGCCACCGGGATGGACGCATTGACCCATGCTATCGAAGCCTATGTGTCGACCGCCGCCAACCCGATTACCGACGCGGTCGCGATCAAAGCGATGGAACTGATTCGTGACCACCTGCGTGACGCCGTGAAAGACGGTAAAAACATGGTCGCGCGTGAACAGATGGCCTATGCCCAGTTCATGGCCGGTATGGCATTCAATAACGCGTCACTGGGTTATGTGCATGCGATGGCGCACCAACTGGGCGGTTTCTACAACCTGCCACACGGGGTGTGTAACGCGGTACTGCTGCCGCACGTTGAGCGTTATAACGCCACCGTTGCTGCACCGCGCCTGAAAGACGTTGCCGTCGCACTGGGTGTGGATGTCGCCGGTTTGAGCGACCAGCAGGCGGCGGAAGCGGCTATCCAGGCCATCAGCCAGATGGCGCGTGACGTTGGTATTCCGGCAGGCCTGAAAGACCTGGGTGTGAAAGAAGAAGACTTCAACATCCTGGCCGATAACGCGCTGAAAGATGCCTGCGGCCTGACTAACCCGAAAAAAGCTACTCACGCGGAAATCGTCGAGATTTTTGCCGCTGCATTCTAATGTGATGTGAGTGTCGATATTGAAAAGCCCCTGACCTGATGGTTGGGGGCTTTTTTTTATAACGCGTTATCGTCGGGATGATAGGGGGTTTTATCAATCGGGTATATTTATTGGATTGTGATTGGTTTTGATTCAGTATTGGTGCTTGCGTGATTATTTCTGGTGGTCCGCTAAGTGCTGTGAGTTCAACTGATGGATGCAACACATTGGTTAAAACGCTCTGCGGGTGATTCATAGTCTAGCGTTTTTCTTGGCCTCTCGTTGAGCTGCCTGGCAACACTGTTTAGTCTTTGCTGGCTGTGAACTGATAAGTCAGTTCCTTTTGGAAAATACTGTCTGAGTAATCTGTTTGTATTTTCATTTGAGCCGCGTTGCCAGGGGGATTGAGGATCGCAGAAGTAAACCTGAATATCTGTGGCTACGGTAAACCGGGTATGGCTGGTCATTTCAGCACCCCGGTCCCATGTTAATGTTTTATAAAGCTCAGCAGGTAATTCCCGGGCTTGTCTGATGAGTGCAGATATAACCGTTATGGTCTTGTTGTCCCTGACTTTGGCCAGCATAACAAAACGGGAATGACGTTCTACGAGGGTGACGATATAGGAGTTTTTAGAGCCCTGGATCAGGTCACCTTCCCAGTGACCTGGTATGGCTCTGTCAGCTGCTTCAGGTGGCCTTTCGCTGATAGAGATCGTATCCGGGATTGACCCTAATCCTTTCCCTTTAAGCGATGATGTTCTGGATCTACGCACGACTCTTCCGCTTCTGAGGCATTGCTGCAGTTCTTTTTTTAACGCCCCCCGGGTTTGTATAAAAAGCGTTTTATATATCGTTTCGTGTGACACATGCATTTCCTGACTATCCGGATAACAGCGTTTCAGCCAACCGGCGATCTGTTCCGGCGACCAGTCCTGATGCATCTTCTCTGCGATGATTTTACACAACGTGGGGCTTTCGATTAGCTTGCAGGGTTTTGGTCTCAGAGCATTTTCCCACGCAGCAGTATCGGCTTTTGCTGCACGATATTGTTTTGCACCGCCGTGCCTCCTGATCTCGCGGCTAATCGTTGAAGGAGCTCTTGATAATTTAACAGCGATGTCCCTGATGCTGCGTTTTGCTACCAATCCTCTGGATATCTCCTCTCTTTCATCAAGCGAAAGCGCTAACCGGTGCCGCTTTCGGACAGGGGGACGGTATCCACCAGTCTGGTGGATAGTAGGCATAATAGAAGAATGATATCTGTCGAACATTCTGGCGATATCATGCAGGGAATCACCTCGCTTATATCTGTCCCAGATAATCGCCTTTTGTTCTGGTGTGTAGTAGATGCGAGTTCTTCGTTTCATGGCAACGTCCCCCTTCGATTAAGGATAGCGTTGCATCGACCTGTTGAACTCACAGCCAAAAGCAGACATTGATATATGCTAATTTATGGAGAGCAGTCAATTGAGGAATTTTAAAAAATGTTTGCTAATCGAATAAGGAATTTTGGAAAGGCATTTGAAGGTAGATTAGAGCCTTTTCTACTTGAAGGTGCTTTGGACTATATAAACTTTAACGAAGAACCATTAGCCTTTGAAATCTTATGCGAACATATTTGTGAGTATGAAGTACAGCTTAGCCAAACTGAATATGATGAAGCTATAGCATTGGCTAAACATATGGGGTTAGATGTATTGGATGGACCCTACAAGCACTTAGCTGGCTTGATTGTATAATGAGTCGATTTGACCTGCTCCCCTTTGCTTAAGACGCATCGATGTAAGTATGCATTCCGAACTTCAGCTCCTCGCTCATAGCAGACGCTTTACGCATCGGCCTGTCCCCTTTGTGCCAGGAGCGGACGTGGATAACATGGAGAGATGTAACTTTATGGGGAGCAGTTTACAATCGCCGCTGTTATCTCATCTTCGCTGCGGCTTCCGTTGATAGCCACATGAGTACCGAAAACGAAGTATGGAACTGACTGAACACCGGCAGCGGCGGAGTCAGCCGCCGCTTGCGCGACCCTTTCGTGCCATATCTGATCATGCGCAATAGCAAGCGCTTCATCGCGTTCAAAACCATGAGATATGGCGATGTCTGCCAATACATCCGCTTTGCCAATATTCTTCGCATGCAGGAAGTAAGCTTCGGTGATCGCGACCGCGCTCTCCCGCTGCCATGATGATCGCGTGTGCGGCCTGTGTCGGATAGGTATAACGTTGCCGCCCAAGATCGAGGTCAAGTCCAGACGCACTGGCTTCATCTTCGACCCGGGCAAACAAAGTCTTCGGGTTGGTTACGCCGTATCGCTTAAAAAGCAAGTCGGGGATATATAATCCCTGAGCAGGGGCGTCAGGCATCAGCAGGATAGGATGATGATGAATGTCAACCGCAAGTTCGGGAAAGCGCTCTTTCAGAACCTTGTCGAGACGATATTGACCGATGATGCACCAGGGGCAGGTGATCTCGGTATATAAGTCGATTTTCAACATGCCTGCTTTCTCCTTCTTCAACTATTGGAACTGCCGGTACCCGCGCCTGAACACAAGATAATTTGGCTCCGGTTCATGAATTTAAGCCATTGTCGCCAGCAAGGATTTCACCGTCTCGTCTGCACTCGCTAAGGCGGCCTGTGCCGCTTCCGGGCCGTGCACTGTGCCCTCGATGCGGATGAGCTCGACGTCGGTCAATCCGATGAAGCCGAGCATGTGCAGAAGATAGTTGGTCTGGAAATCGAACGGTGCATAGACTCCCTGCGAGAATACCCCTCCAGCGGCAGTGACCAGATAAACCTTCTTGCCGGTCAGCAGTCCACGGGGGACGCCTGCTTCGTAACTGAAGGTGATGCCCGGCCAGGTGATGTTGTCAATCCAGGCCTTGAGCTGCGAAGAGGGACCGAAATTCATCATGCCTGATCCGAGTACAATCACGTCGGCGGCACGCAATTCATCAACCAGTTCCATGGCGCGTTCGACGGCCTGAGTTTCTTCTGCTGTGCGCACATCAGGAGCCATCATGCGGCCCTTGATATAGGCCGACGTAATGTGCGGTGCCGGGTTTGCGACAAGGTCTCGAACGGTCAATGAGCCGCCAAGTTGCATCTGGATGCCATTGGCAATCTCAGTGGCGAAGCGAGTGGAAAGACTTTCAGCCCCGCGTGGACTGGATGTGATCTGCAGGATTTTGCTCATGTTGGCTCCTTATGTGATATAAAATAGATATCAGGTAACATTTATGTCCCTGGTTATCTATTGATACAGAGGATACTAAGATTCCTGTCTGCATTTAACAAGAAGGCACATCCATGTCACTGAGTCACAAAAATTTGCCCGAAGCACTGCCAGCACCTAGTACAGGAGGCTGTCAAGCCACCCGCGAGATACTGGATCGCATTGGCGATAAATGGAGTCTCTACATTATTGCTTCGCTGGCTAATGGAAAGCTGCGGTTCAACGAGTTAAGGCGCGGTATTGAAGGCATCTCCCAACGCATGCTGACGCTGACTTTGCGTGGTATGGAGCGCGACGGTATTGTCACCCGGACGATCTATCCGACCATTCCGCCACGAGTCGAGTACGAACTCACCGAACTGGGCCGGACGCTGTTAGTGCCGGTGATGGCGCTTGTGAATTGGGCAAACGATAACCGTTTCACCATCGCCGAAGCACATAAACGGTTCGACGATGCGCGCGAGTCGGACGCGGTATAAGTCAGGAGCGTGATTGGATTAGGGCAGTGATTGCAGCCATTTACGGGCCGAAATGGAAGTGGGGGACCGAATACGTCTCCGGCAAGAATTAGTCCAACAGCTTTAATAACAATTAATAACTTCTGCTCATCGCTCAGAGCAGCCTCTCAGCCCGAGAGGCTTATCTGCGCGGTTCCAGAGGCGGACATCAAATGCAGGCATTTAATTAGCGAACGAGACCAGCGAGAATAACGTTAGTAGACATATTAACGTTTGAAAGCCACTATCTTGAGATTTTTAGCATCAACGATATTCCCCCTTGTTGATACAAATGCACTGTGCACTACGTCCCCTGTACTTTTATCAACTAAGGAAATATGTGGTTCATCATGCAATATATTTTTATGTCCCCATTCCATTAGGGAAAAAAGAAGCGGTGCCAGCGATCGGCTTTTGGGGGTGAGAACATATTCATAGCGTTCACGTGTACCTTCTTCCTGATAGGGGATTTTGCAAAGTAGACCGAGTTCAGTCATTTTTTTTAATCGGTTTGCCAATGTCTGCTTCGTAATTTTTGTATGTGCACGTATCGTTTCAAAGCGATTAACCCCGTAAAAGGCTTCCCTTAGAATCAACAAAATCCATTGATCTCCAAGTAGTTCTGCTGCCGCGGCAAGCCCGCAAAGTTCAGGTAACAAGTACGGTAAGGAATTATCTTTTGACATGTGTCCATTTGCCTCTTAACCTAAGTATGATTTTAATACCCAGCAGGTTAAGGAGAATACAATGCCCTTCGTTAATGTGCAAACCATTAAAGGGATTTTGAGCCCGGAGCAAAAAAATGAACTTCTACGTCGTATGACTGACCTTATTGTTGAAATTGAGGGGAAAGGCGATCCTGAGTTTCGGCGTTCGGTATGGATTCGAATTGACGAGCATGAACCAGAGCAGTGGAGTCTTGGGGGAATACAACCCACATCTGAAATGATTGCTGCAAAATTTGCATCACCGCAGCGGTCATGATTCGGTTGTAGTTATTCACATTTAGCCCTGAGCAATCGGCGGACAGCACTGATGTCCGCTCTGACAGTCTGGTGATGACACGATATTTGGTTTCGTACCCAAACGCGCTCAATGAACTTCACACTATGCTAATCAGGGAGAGCAGGACAAAGGTCGCCTGTTGGTTGTTCTTTTCGTTCGGCTTTGCAAAGATGTATCGCACACGATTCCAGGCCTGCCACGCCATCAGGAACAGAATCTACTCGCCACGGCCCATGCTCCGGCAGTAACGCGTTACGTGGCAATGTCGGCGTCGAACTGGTTCTGCTTTGAGGATTCCGATATGACTACCTTTCACCGATTTACAGCCACCAGTCTGGGCGGCCAGCTGATCCCGATGGCTGACTACGCTGGTAAGGTGGTTCTGGTCGTTAATACCGCCAGCCAT
This sequence comes from Dickeya ananatis, assembly GCF_019464615.1. NCBI lineage: Bacteria > Pseudomonadati > Pseudomonadota > Gammaproteobacteria > Enterobacterales > Pectobacteriaceae > Dickeya > Dickeya ananatis. The sequence goes on from NZ_CP040816.1 coordinate 1,595,256, forward strand.
TGCGGTTTCACGCCACAATACGGCGGCCTTGAAGCGCTCTACCAGAAATATGCCGCCCAGGGTTTGGTGGTGCTGGGTTTCCCCTGCAACCAGTTCGGTAAACAGGAACCCGGCAACGCCGACGACATCGCGCGGACCTGTCACATTAACTATGGTGTGAGCTTCCCGATGTTCGAGAAAGTAGAGGTCAACGGAACCGCCGCACACCCGGTGTTTCGTTATCTGAAAAACGAATTGCCCGGCGTGCTGGGTGGACGGATCAAATGGAACTTCACTAAGTTCCTGATCGGTCGCGACGGTAAACCGCTCAAGCGTTTTGCACCGTTCACTACTCCGGAGAAAATGGAAGCCACAATCCTTGCGGCACTTAAAAGCTAAGTGTTTCGGTAATTCGAAGCGTTCAATTTGGAGCGCTTACGAACCACCCTTATCCGTGAGCGGATAACTTCCGTTGTTCGCTCATGGCAGACCTCACAGTCCTACAGCTTGCCTCGCGTCCGGAGCGGATGTCTTCTATTCTAAATCTATGATTAACTGAGTTTTAGTGGGGCTTCAGAACTGACTTCGCTTCCGGCGAGAAATTCTAATATAGCTTTCGGTTTCAGATTACCGATTCGCTGACTCCTTTATATGCGGCTTGCCCAAGGGAAAGCGGCCCTGTCGGAAGTGCCCAGTCTGAGTGCAAATAACCAGTCAGATTCAGGGTCTGAAGCAAAGCTGTTAAGTCAGCCCGGAAATTTAGCTACAGGAAGAGGGCAGGCATTACCCAGGTAATGCCCGCTCTATGCGATCATTCCATTTTCAGAACGATTTTTCCTACGTTCAGACCTGATTCCATGCGCTGATGAGCAGCAGCGGCCTCTGACAAGGGATAAACGCTGTCAATAACGGGTTTCAGGACACCTTTTTCAAAGCTTGAAAGCCAGTGTTCACGGAATCTGCGGGACATCGCATGCTTAACATCCTGTGAGCGTGATTTCATTACCGTGCCCGTAATCTGGAGATGCCGGTATAAGAGTCGGTCGAGTGGAATTTTTGCGTTATCGATACCGCCCATTATGCCAATCTGGATAAGACGTCCGCCAAAATCGAGCGTATTGATGTTGCGTTCAAAATAAGGCGCACCAATAAAGTCCAGAATAAGATTCACTCCCTTACCATCCGTTAATTTGTTTATTACTTCTGAAAAGTCTTCCTTCTCATAATCAATTAGCCAGTCCGCACCTAACTTGCGGGCCTGCTCCTGATTGCTCGCCTTTACCGTTGTAAAAACGGTGGCACCGGTAGCATGCGCCAGTTGTACTGCCGCACCGCCAACCCCGCCAGCCCCTGCGTGAATGAGTACAGTTTCCCCGGCTTTTAGTTTGCCCAGGTGTATCAGGGCTTCATGCGCAGTCACAAACACCTCGGTAATAGCTGCGGCCTGAATATAGTCGAGCCCATCAGGAATGGGCATCGCCATCCGGTAATCGATGCGGGAAAATTCTGCATACGCACCGCCGCCGACAATTCCCATTACGCGATCACCAGGCTTGTAGCTGTCGACTGCATCACCGACCGCAATAACTTCACCGGCAACCTCCAGCCCCATAATGGTTGAATCACCAAAATCAGGGCGGCCATACCCCCCTTTACGGTGAGTCAGATCTGCACGATTTACGCCGGCAGCATGGGTTCGTATCAGAAGGTCATTCCGGCGCAGCAGAGGTTTTTCCACCTCTGCCACTTTCAGCACGTCCGGCGTACCAAATTCTTCAAATGTAATGGCTTTCATGTTCATCTGTACCTTTGAGCAAGGGGTTTTCTGTCGCCCGCCTTTAGTCAGCAGACGGGTGATGTGTCGTTATTTGCTTTCTGAAAACGTAGCGTTCGCGTAAGCAGAGGCGGTGATTGCCGCCGGGAAACCGGCGTAAAATGCCAGATGTGTTATCACTTCACTCAACTCTGACTCGGTCAGGCCGTTTTCAATGCCGCGACGAAGGTGCGCAGGTAATTCATTTGCGTGATTCAGCGCAATCAGGCAGGCGATGGTAATCAGGCTGCGATCGCGGGGAGTCAGCGCCGGATCGGCCCAGACGTCTGAATAAAGCGGATGTTCTACAAAATCAGCCAGCTTAGGTGTAAACGGACGGGCTGCTGCGCGTGGGCTGGTAAAGTCAATGGGTTTCATAATGATCATCTCCGACAAAAATTCAGATCTGGCTGATAAATTTATTGGTCAGATACGGCGCGATCCCTTCACGTCCACCTTCTGAGCCATGCCCACTGTCTTTCATGCCGCCAAACGGTAGCTCTGTGGCGATGATGCGGTACTGATTAATGCCAATCATCCCGGCTTCCAGTCCATCTCCTACCTCCAGTGCGGTACGCGCACTGGAGGTAAAGGCGTAGGCAGACAAGGCGTAAGGCAGTCGGTTTGCTTCTTCCAGACCATCCTGGATGGTGTCGAACGGACGCATGATGGCAATCGGGCCAAAAGGCTCTTCATGCATAATACGGGCGCTCATGGGCACGTTTGCCAGTACGGTGGGTTCAAAGAAGAAGCCAGGACGGTTAATACGCTTTCCTCCTGTCAGTACAGTGGCCCCCTGCGCGACGGCGTCCTCAACCAGCGCAGCCATTTTCTCCAGTTGCCTTTCGTTAGCTAGCGGGCCAACCTGAGTGCCTGGCTCCATACCATCGCCAATGACAAGGCTCTCAGTGGCTTCAACAAAGCGCTGCACGAAGCGTTCGTAAGCGTTGCGCTGCACAAGAAAACGCGTCGAGGAAATACAGATCTGCCCTGTACCACGGAAACGGTTTGCTGCTCCGCCCGTTGCCGCTTCCTCAATATCTGCATCTTCAAAGACAAGCACCGGTCCGTGACCGCCCAGCTCAAGTGAAATAGGTTTAACGCCTGCAGCGGCGCGTTCAGACAGTAATCGTCCGACGGGAACGGAACCAGTAAAGGCAACTTTGCGGATAATCGGCGAAGCAATAAGCTTTGCGGAAACCTTGTCGGGAACGCCAAAGACAATTTGCAGTACCCCTTTGGGTAAACCAGCATCATCAAGGCAGCGTGCCAGCGCCAACGCAGTAGCAGGGCTCTCTTCACCGGGTTTGAGAATCACGCTGCAGCCTGCTGCCAGTGCGGCTGAGAGTTTGCGGGCCGGCGTGATTGCCGGGAAATTCCACGGGGTAAAAGCGGCTACCGGACCAATTGCCTGTCGTTTTACCAGTTGCTGTACGCCGGGACGGTTAGCCGGTACAACGCGTCCATCAATCCGTCGCGCTTCTTCTGCGAACCACTCAAAATAATCGGCTGCACGCTGGACCTCATCACGGCTTTCACTAAGCGGCTTGCCTTCTTCCTGCGTCATCAGCGTGGCAATGTGTTCTGCACGCTCGCGCATCAGCACTGCGGCTTTTTTCATAATACGGGCGCGCTCATCGGGCACCGTGTTGCGCCATACGTGGAAACTTTCGCCTGCGGTGATGAGCGCCTGATCAAGATCTGCATTTGTTGCTAGTGGCAGGCGGCCGAGCGTTGTGCCGTTGGCAGGATTGATAACAGCGGAGGTATCCCGATCGCCAGCGGTCAGCCACTGGCCGTTGATGAAAAGATAAAGTGAATCATACTGTTGTGTTTGCACGGGCTTCTTCCTTCTGGACATGAACGATGATGTTTGTCTGGTGAGGAGAAGCTTAAGAGCGAAGCGTATTGCTGATAAGATAGCCATTACCCAAAACAGCTATGCAAAGAATGCACAGATGCAGTCAGAAAAATTTGCTGAGTTTTTAGGCGTATTTGTCGATGTGGCGCGGGAAAGTAGTTTTTCTGGTGCAGGCCGCCGCCGCGGCCGTACCCCCTCATCGATAGGCCGTCAGATAGATGCGCTGGAAACCTACCTTGAGACGCCACTGTTCTTGCGTTCTACCCGCCATCTGACGCTGACAGATGCGGGAGAAGCCCTGTTAATTCGCGCGAGGCAGATACTGGATTCACTGGATGATGCACGCCAGGAGCTTTCCTCGATGAAAGGCGATGTAACAGGCACACTACGTGTAGCCTGTTACCCGACGTTTGGTAAGCGCTATGTATTGCCGGTGATGGGGCAACTCGCCCGCCAGTATCCTGAACTGAGCGTCGAACTTGACCTGACGGAGAGGATTGCCGATCCGGTGGCGGAGCGGCTGGATATAGTGATACGCATTGGCGATATGTCAGACAGTACGTTGATTGGTACGCGCATAGCAACACAGACACGTGTGCTCTGCGCCAGTCCTGACTATCTCTTACAGGCGGGTACGCCGCATCATCTCTCTGAAGTCAGGACCCATCGCCTCATTGATAAGTTGCATGGAGGCGATCTTTTGCACTGGAGCGATATTCTGGGGCATCCTGCCCGCAGCAGTCTTACGCATCCGGTTTTCGGCTGCGACGATTTTGAAGCAATGCGCCTTGCAGCCATTGAAGGCCTGGGAATTGCTTATCTCCCCGACTGGGTTGCTGGTCCTGATATTAAAGCCGGCTTACTTACGCTGTTATGCCCGGAGTGGGCCGAACATCCGGCCGCATCCACAGGAATATATGCTTTACGGGCGCTAAGAAACCCACCTGCGCGAGTGAGTATCTTTATGGATGCGCTGCGCTCCTTTATTGGCAAGCCTTGTATCTGGTCAACCCGATAATCGTGTGGAAGGATATCGGTCATCACAATGACATTATTTTGATAAAAGGCACTATCCACTTTTCACTTTTCACTTTTCACTTTTCACTTTTCGCGTAGAGCGAGCGGACGGCATGTCTTTTGGGGCTGTCTGCTTCGAGTCAAAGGCGGAAGTTGCCATGACCAATCCAGGTAATAGATCACGGGTAGCACTACCTATACAGTTTGCCGAGGGTATCGGTGTATCAATGGCGTTGATGTTGGACAGTTTTTTTCGTGTTATCCGTCTACTGCCAAGCGATAATAAATTGGGAAGATAATTCGTTACCTAGGCATTGAAGTGGATTTCGCGTTGCATATATCCGCTTCTATCTAAGTATAAAGTCATACGGATTGTAATAGTAATCTACAGATTATTACGAAAGAGAGTACGATGAGAATAAAGGCAACTCAGTAAATAAAAAACAGAAACGATTCTTTTAGATTATAAAGCAAAGTAGTTTTAGTCATTGTCAGCAGAAAAAAGGGGGGGGGTATTACTTATTGTAATGCAGTTTATGAATTTACTGGCAGTGTGAGGCATTGTCATCCCGGTCTGGATATTTCATCGGAGATAGTAATCAGCCCTTAGGTCAGTGGAAACGAAATTATGTGTTAAAATAAGTAATTGAAAATAAACTTTATGTGATACATGAACACCAAAGTGTACATAACCAAGTGTTAAGTGGCTCACATTTCAAGAGGAACGATGATTTTATCATTGTCAAATGCATATTTTATATTTATTAATGTGTCAATTGGTTTACGGGCGTGTAACTGCTAAAGCAGGCAAGACCTGAGTGCACTTTCGAACTCTCTTTGATTCGAAAGTGCATTCAGGTCTTCTTTTTGGGAGATTGTTCATGAAGCCGGAATAATCGTTGTCATACTTCACTTTTTTGAATCAAGAATTTATAACCACATCCTAAATAAAACAAATTGGCAGTAGCATTTGTTTAGATTATAAATAATTGATTTTAACTGGAAACCAAATATGGAAAGAAAACGCTACTGCAGGATCTGTCTACAGTAAGTATCTATGAGGTTCATTATGTTATAGCTGTCACATTTTCATAAAACATGGATAAAATTTGTTGTCTGTAACTATACATATAGTATATCGTTGGCAAATATGTAGTACAGGCGTGTAACTGGTAATGCAGGCAAGACCTGAAACTCCCCCCTCTTTTGGGGCAAGAGTTTCAGGTCTTTTTTTTGCTCATGAGGCAACTTATGGATCATCTAAATACTGGGCGTACAATTATCGAATTAGTCGGCGGAGCAGGTAACATAGAACACATTGAACATTGCTCAACCAGATTACGATTAAGCTTGTATGACAACTCTAAAGTGGAGGTATCTGAGCTCCAAAAATTACCTGAGGTAATGGGGGTTGTGACAAATGTGCAGTGTCAGATAGTCATTGGCAAAGACGTTATCAAAGTGTTTGATGCTATTAAATCATTAATGGGTAATAATGATGACGCGAAACATAAACCCGTTATCAAAAAAAGGTGGAATGTATGGCTGATTGACTTTGTTATTAGTATTTTTCAACCACTCATACCTGCTATTGCAGGTGGCGGCGTGCTGAAATCCCTTTTAATTATTATGGATATGGCTGGATGGCTTACGAAAGACAGTTCAACTTATAAAATTTTGGACTGCATTGGAACCGCGCCTATTTACTTTTTACCTTTACTTATCGCAATCACTACTGCGAATAAGCTTAAAGTGAATCCATTAGTTGCATTGACTGCTGTTTCAGTCTTGTTGTTGCCCACGTTTACTACACTGGCAAAGCAAGGAGCAACGTTAATGACTTTCGATATTACGAACGTCTCCTATGCAGCGCAGGTATTTCCCGCAATCCTTTGTGTTATTTTTTATGCACAGACTGAATCTCTTTTTAATCGTTACACGCCTAATGCATTACGTGGTTTCTTATCACCCATGTTATCTCTGGTCACAACGGTTCCCGTAACATTACTTATTCTTGGGCCATTAGGTTTTGAAATGGGTTCTCTGTTAACACAGTTAATCCTTTGGATGCATGGAAAATTTGGATTCATCACCACAGGCTTGCTGGCGGGCGGGCTACCATTTATTGTGGCTGCTGGAATGCATAAACCTTTTCTTCCTTACGCAATAATGTCCATGGGGCAAACGGGTAAAGAATCTTTGTATAATCCAGCTTCCTTAGCTCACAATATAGCTGAAGCAGGTGCCTGCCTTGCAGTTTCTCTCAAAAGTAAAGATAAAATGTTTAAAGGTACTGCACTTTCCTCCGGAATATCAGCCCTGTTTGGCATTACTGAACCTGCACTTTACGGTATAACTTTATTGCATAAGCCAGTACTGATTTCTGTGATGTTAGGTGCAATGGTCGGTGGATTCTTCATGGGATTTATGATGGTCTCAGCTTACGCAATAGTAGCACCGAGCCTTGCCAGTATCTCAATATTTGCTTCCCCAGATAATCCAACCAGTTTGATGTATGCAATCATCGGTGCACTTATTTCATTCTGCCTGGCATTTTTATCAACATTATTCTTTTGGAAAGAAAAGACTGCAATTCCTCTCCCTGATGAAGAAAAGCCCAAATTTGAGGATACAGAGGCCACTGCTACTCCAGGCTTAGCAAAAGAATTTACCTTTACCAGTCCGGTTGAAGGCAAAGTAATCCCCCTGACAGATGTCAACGACGATGTATTTTCTTCAAAAATCATGGGGGATGGTATCGCTATCCTTCCAACTGTGGGAGCACTATATGCACCTGCCGATGGCGTTATTGAGCATGTGTTCGAAAGTGGCCATGCAGCAAGCATGATGACTGACCATGGAGTAGAGATTATCTTTCATATTGGAATTGATACGATACAAATGAACGGTGCAGGCTTTCACCCCACAATTACAGATGGCCAACGCGTTAAGGCTGGTGAACTATTAATCGAATTTGAAATTGATGAAATCATTAAAGCGGGTTATGACCCAGTCGTAGTAATGGTTATTACCAATAGCGATCGTTTTATGATGAAGCCGTCAACCGATCAAACTGAAGCAACCCATCAATTTAATATTCTTTCACTAAAAGAGGCTTAATAATTATGTCGAAACCTATTCTTCCCGAGAATTTTTTATGGGGTGCAGCCATTGCAGCAAATCAGGCAGAGGGCGCATGGAACGTTGACGGCAAAGGGCCTTCCGTTGCAGATGCTGTCGCCTATAAGGCACATTTGAGCACAAGCGATTATGCTGGCCATATGGCCGTATCTGATGAGAACGTTAGTGATGCGCTTAAGGGTGAGAATGATAAAAATTATCCTAAACGCAGAGGCATAGATTTTTATCATCGTTACAAAGAAGACTTAGCCCTTTTTGCAGAAATGGGTATAAAAGTCCTGCGAGTATCAATCGCCTGGTCAAGAATCTTCCCCACAGGTGAAGATGAGCAACCGAATGAACGTGGTTTACAGTTTTATGAAAATATGTTCACTGAAATGCGCAGACTTGGCATTGAACCACTAGTTACGCTATCACACTATGAAATGCCATTAGCATTGAGTGAGAAATATAATGGCTGGGTCCACCGAAATGTTGTTGATGCGTTTGTGCGTTATTCAAATGTGTGCTTTGACCGTTACAAGAATCTGGTACGTTACTGGTTAACATTCAATGAAATTGATAGCATTCATCGACATCCTTTTACGACTGCAGGTGTTCGCGAAGAAAAAAGTTTACCAGGAGAGAGTACGCAGGATATTTATCAGGCGTTGCATCATCAGTTTGTTGCTTCGGCGTTAGCGACAAGAGACTGTCACGAAAAGATACCAGGTAGCCAGGTAGGGTGCATGCTTACCAAGTTAACCACTTACCCGCTGACCTGTCATCCTGATGACGTGGAAGCCACTCTGAAAAAAAATCTAGAAAACTATTTCTATTCAGATGTTCAGATTAAAGGTGAATACCCACCATTAATTAGGCGGGACCTGGAACTACGGAAAATCAAGATAAAAATGCAGCCGGATGATTTGGAAACGTTACGTCACTATACTGTAGACTTCCTTTCATTCAGTTATTATATGTCCATCACGGAGTCTGTTCAGTCCGATGCAGAGCGCACTGCCGGAAACACTATCATGGGTGTGAAAAACCCACATCTACCCGCTTCTGAATGGGGATGGCAAATAGATCCGGTTGGGCTTAAAATATCGCTACTGGAGCTTTACGACCGATATCAAATACCCTTATTCATTGTTGAAAATGGATTTGGTGCAAAAGATACAGTGGTTGATGGGAAAATTCATGACGATTACCGCATTAATTATTTTCGTGCACATTTCGAGCAGATGATTGAAGCAGTCAGAGAAGGCGTTGATTTGATGGGATATACCAGTTGGGGCACAATTGATATTATCAGTGCTGGAACGTCGCAAATGACCAAACGCTATGGTTTTATTTATGTAGATCAAGATGACGAGGGGAACGGTTCGTTGAATCGGTTACGCAAGGACTCCTTCTATTGGTATCGAAAGGTCATAGCGACTAACGGGACTGATTTAAGTTAATCATTTGCTACCGCGGGAATTGAGATGAAAGTTAAAAAGTCCTTAAATAACAGTATGCTGCTTGCTGAGAATGACGGAAAAGAGATTATACTCTTTGGCAAAGGTATAGGTTTTAACACCAAACCGGGCACAATGATCGACTTACATAGTGTAGAACAGGTCTTTATACCTTTGAATACGCTTAAGTCGCGGCATTATCTGTCACTAACGGACACAATTCCCGCGGATTTTTTTGAAATCACACACGAAATAGTTAAACTGGCTCAAGCACATTACAACGAAAAGCTTAATTCAGTTTTGTTATTTACCTTGGCGGAACACTTACATTTTGCTGTCGAGCGCTGCAAGACAAATGCGAACATCGCGAACAAACTCACTTGGGAAATAAAGCGTTACTACCAGAAGGAATATAGTATTGGCGAGTTAGCAAGAGATTTGGTATCAGCTAAGTTTGCAGTGAATCTTCCTGATGATGAGGCTGTACACATTGCTTTTCATATTATCAATGCAAGTTCTCAATGTGATGAGACTAATGCACATAAGCAAGTGGAATTAGTGAATAGAATTGCTGAAATTGTTCGCTATAAACTCAATAAAAATATTGATATTAATTCAATCCACTATGCCAGGTTTATTACGCATTTAAGATATTTCGCTGAAAGAGTATTAAATGACAGCCTTGCAATAGAAGAAACTGATGACTTCTATAATGAATTAATTCGCTTCCATCCAAAAGCGATGGTGGTTGCTGAGGCAATTCGTGACTATATAAAAATCCATTACGCCATTGCTATTCCTAACGATGAACTTACCTGGCTAGGCATACATATCAGTAAACTCAGTAAATATTCAACTTAGTATTACCAACTGAATTTTATTTTGGAAAGAGGAGTGAAGTAAGGGATTAATATCGTGGATGTTAGAATTATTATTCTTTTCACTCTGAAACTGACCGGCTCCCCGTTGATCAATATACCGTGATGTTAGTCTTGCCTTGCGAACTTCCGCTCCTCGCCCATAGCAGTCCGATGATGACACAATGTTTGGTTTCGTACCAAAACGCGCACAGCGAACTTCATACTGTGTTAATCAGGGAGAGCAGGACAAAGGTCGCCTGTTGGAAGCCACAATCCTTGCGGCACTTGAAATCTACGTGTTTCGATAATTCGAACCGTTCAATTTTCGAGTGCTTACGAACAACTCATTATCCGTGAGAGGATAACTTCCGCTTCACGGTTTATTAATTAATAGGGTAGACCATCATGTTATGCTCAAACTCCATGCATGAGAGAGGTGGCCGCACAAGAGGTACGGCCGTCAGCGTCAGGCTGCTAGTTCAGGCATCTGCTCCATCACGAACTTTAAAACTTTCTCCGCGTCCAGTGATGCATAGAGCAGACTTTCAATAATTGCAATTGAACGAGAGTCTCCGACAATCTCTCTAATCTCTGCAAGTTTGTACTGAATGTGCGGCGCAATGAGAAAACCGTCGAAAACGGGAGCTACGCTGGTGAAATTATCCAGACCCACAGCACTAATGATTAGATGGTAGCCCTTCCTTTCTGCCAGTAACTGCATCTTTTTGGCGAGAGAGTTTGCGGTATTCCCGAACAAACAACATATCAGAAGCTTTTTCATGGTATTTCCTCCTGAGATCTATTCACAGAATATTACTCGCTAAGGTAATAAAATGAGCGCTACTTCTTATTTGCATGACAAATCAATAGCAGAGTTGACTGTACCATCCTGGGAAGATGAACCTGCCGTTATAGTTGAACCGCCACTGAGCATCCACACATTTCGAGTCGCAGCTCTTGTGTAGCGATTCGTCTGGGTAGCGCCACACCACCTGCATTTGCAGTGAAAAGCATAAGCTCACGAATGCGTTGCAACTGGCCAGTGTTCTGTTGCCAGTAGCAACAAGGTATGAGGTCGGTGTAGTGTTTTTAAATGATTAATCACGCGGAAGGACATTCGAAGCATGCTGAATACAGCCAGCAGTTTGTCTGCATGCCCTGAGTATTCGTAGGCGAACGTGGAGCACCTACTGGCTCGAAAGAAAAGCGGCGATCATCGCATGATTCTCGCTCAACATTCGTAACCACTAAGCGCATACCCTGAATCACTTCAACGTGTAATTCTCAGGGTGCGAATGACTATACGGATAACCTCAGCTCCTGGCCGCTGACAGGCCTGAACGACTGTATCGGGAACGATAGCGTAGGGTATCTGCGCGGATTAAATTAAGCGAAACGGAGAGGCTGGCGACCGAAATTGCCTGTTTATGCGGTTTTGCTAACAGCAACTATTTCACCACACTGTATAAAAAGGTCTTTGGGATTACGCTGAGCGGAGGCAGAAAGGATGGGATATGAGTAAACCAGGTAATCGGGAAGAGCGAGAGGCGGGATATCGCCGGGTACGACTGGAGGATATTGCCACCCGTTGCCGAACTTCGCTCAGTACGGTGTCACGAGCGCTGTCAGGTGAAAAAGGGGTTAGTCACGAACTGCGCACGCGGATTCAGGAGGTGGCGCGTGCTATGCGTTATACCCCTGCTCAGGAGCTGTACGGCGCGCGAATCGTTCTGGCTATTTCGCAGGTAGCGATGCTGGATTATAACCGCTACCAGTTTAGCTGGTACGTGTTGCAAGGATTAAAGGAGCGAGCGAAGGTGCTGGGCGTTGATCTGATTACCCATCCGCTCAACGATAATAACAATGGTGTTTTGCAGGCGCTGCTGGAAGAGCCTGACGTGGGTGGGGTATTGGCGCTGACGGTGGATGACGGCGTCTTTCTGAATACGTTGGTGAACCTGAAAAAACCGGCGGTCTTAGTGAATACGGAAGATCCGTTGATGCGGTTGTCCAGCGTGCTTCCCTGTAATCGTTCGGCAACGCGCATGGCTTGCGAATATCTGCTGGAGCGCGGGCATCGCGACGTTCTGTTTTTAACCCATCCCGGCCGACGGACGATTGAACAACGGGAGGACGGCTGGCGTGAAGCGATGCGCTGTCGTCAACTGGTGTGCGACAACTCGCGCGTCTTGACGGTAAGCGACTGGTTGCCAGAGCTGGCGGAGCAGGCGGTGATTGCGCGCTTGAGCGATAATCCGGGCGAGTGTACAGCGATACTGTGTGCCAATGATTCGTTGGCGCTCGGCGCGATTAATGGCATACGGGCCTTGGGACTACGCGTGCCGGAAGATATTTCGGTGATCGGTATGAATAACCTGCCGCAGGCCGATTTTGCGACACCACCATTAACCACCGTTCATCTTCCAGTACAGGAAATTGGCACCCTGGCGCTAGAGCTGTTGCAGGATATGATTGCAGGTAGTGTTGAGACGCCAAGGCGTATTGAGCTGGCGTGCTCCATTGTGGAACGTCAATCGGTGGCCCGCATCGAGTGATGCGGGCCACCGGAAAGAAAGCAGGTTAATCAAAATTAGCACGTTCCATTTTCGGCACGAGCAGGAGATACATAACCGCCCATGCCAGTAGGTAAGCGACGGAGCTGATGGCGAAAAGAGCCCAGTAGTTACCTGATGCATCGAGAACGGCACCAATTACGGTAGAGAAGATGACGCTGCCGATCATCCCAAACGTGCTGCCAATTCCTACGACTGAGCCGACGGCAGCGCTTGGGAACAGGTCGGATACTGAGGTCAGAATGTTGGCGGACCAGCCCTGGTGAGCCGCTGCGGCCAAACCAACCAGCGCCACTGCAGCCCACAGATTTTCAACCTGAGTGGCGGCGAAAATCGGTAAAACAAGGCAGGCGCAGATAAGCATCGTGATTTTGCGCGCGCTGGCGGTACTGAAGCCTTTGCTCATCAGCTTACCGGGTAACCAGCCAGCCCCCAGGCTGCCAACGATGGCGAAGAGATAAATCACGATAAGCGGCAGGCCTAAGCCTTTCATGTCGATACCGCGTGATTCATGCAGCCATTTCGGTAGCCAGAACAGGAAGAACCACCAAATTGGGTCGGTCAACATTTTACCTAATGCCACGGCCCACAGTTGTCGATAACCCAACAGACGCGACCATTTAATGGCGGAAACATTCACGATCTCTTCTTTATCCTGGGCAATCCAGGCCTGTTCTTCCGCACTGGTTTTCGCCTTCACCGGACCAAAGGCGAGGAACCAGGGGATCAGCCACAGAAAGCCAACCGCACCCAGAATTAAGAACGCGCCTTGCCAGCCATAATGTATCGCGATGAGTGGAATCAGTGCCGGAGAGATCACCACGCCGATATTCACCGCAACCCCAAGAATGCCGGTCGCCAGTGTGCGCTCCTTTTTGGGATGCCACTCGGCAATCACTTTCATTGCAGCCGGGAAGTTAGCCGATTCTCCAAGCCCGAGCAGTACACGTACCACCGCAAAACCGATGACTGAACCGGCGACAGCATGCAGCATTGCCGCGGTGCTCCAAACGACCATCGCCACGGCATAACTAATTTTGGTCCCCAGTTTGTCGATAATTCGCCCACATACCAGCGTGCCGACACCGTAAGCCACGGTAAAAGCATTGACCAGCCAACTGTATTCCATCTCCGTCCAGCCGATATCTTTTTGCAGCATCGGTGCCAGCAGGCCGAGAATTTGACGGTCCATATAGTTAACTGTCGTAGCAAATACCAGCATGGAACACACTACCCAGCGATAGTTGCGTTGCGGTTTAGCCCCTTCGAGTGCGGAATTGTGCAGACTGCTCGGATTAACATGACCAGAGGTACGCCCTGAAGGTGCTGACTGTTTGTCGATTTGTGTATCCATTATTATTTTCCTTGCCCGGTCTGTGTCGGGTGTTGGCTACAGAGGAAGTTCACAGCTACTGCCAATGACGCTCCACTGCTGAGGGTCAAGAGTGCGGCCTTCGGCGTTCACTCGCCCGTCAGCCAGGAAACACACTGTGCCGTACAGCGGATCGTTCACTGCTATGCTGCCGTCGCCGTGTTGAGTCATTGCCAGGGAGCTAAAGCGCGTGCTAAAGGTGTCCAGACTGCTATCGACACGGTCGTTGATGCGCACCAGCCAACAGGTTTGCTGCCCGTTAAGGCGAATTTCACAGTCTCGGGTTGGGCCTGTATTCACCATTTCAAACGCCTGGTTTCCCATCAGCAGCGCCATTCCGTCACCGCTGCGTACGGCTGCGTACTGGTTGTTGATAGCGACCTCATCAAACTGGCTTTGCGGCAGCCACGCGTGGGTAAAGGACGGTTGGTCCTCGTGCAAATTAAAAATCAGCACGGCCAATCCTCGATATTGCTGAACGCGGGGGAGCGTGCCGCATCCACCCCAGTAGGAGGGGCGACCGAAGCCACCGTGCAGGGTCTCTCCCGGATGATTGATCCAGATCTGCGCTTCGGGTTGGCTGCCAAGGCGTAAATGGAAAGGTGTCTCCTGATAGCCCCATTCACCCCAGCGGTAGCCCGCTATTGACCCCATTGCCGCATGGTGGTTTTTGTAGTGATACAGTCGGGCAATTCGGTTAGCACCTTGTGCAAAACACCACTCGGTAGCGCTCTCTTTTTGTTGCCAGGCGGCAACGTCAGCGAGCTCACTCGGAGGATTGAGCAGGCCATCACGCAGCAGAAGTGCTAATTGCGGCAGTGCATGGAAGCGACAGCCGTAGTTGCCTTTTCCCCAGAGCAAACGCGAAATGGCCGCAAGTTCCAGAGAGCGTCCGGCGCGTAGGGTATGTTCGTACGAACGTCCCTGCGAGGCGGTCAGAAAGCCTTGATGGGCTGAACGGGCAATCTGCGTGAGCAGGCGCTCTATTGCCGCAATCGCTCGTTTGCTTATCTGCGCGTCGCCTGACAGCGCCGCGAGTGCGGTTAATCCTTTCAGATCGATGGGGAAATAGGGCGCAGAGTTCCATTCGGCCATTTCGCATTGTTCAAAATGGTCCAGCCAGTTGATGACGCGCGCTTTACCTGCCGCCGCCTGCTCACGTCCGCTACGTCCGGAGCGAGTGAAAATAGCCTCTGGGAAGAGATTGCCCGCCAGTAGCGCAGCAGTGTGGAACAACAGTGCGTGATTTTCAGAGAAGTACCATTGGACATCGTTGCCAGGCTCATCCATCCAGTATCGGAAACGCAGAATGGCGTCATCAATACGCCCGCGTACTACCGGGTCGATCTCATCGCCCCACACTGTGCGGCACCACAACAGCGGAACAAGGGTAAAGTCTGCGCAATCATGACAGTCGAGTACGGACGGCAAAACACCATCAAGCATCTGCTGGGTTTGCTCATCGTTAAGGCCGCAGGCCAGACGCGCCAGAGCTTTGACGCTGCTGTATTCACCTTCATGAGCGACCACGCTTAGCGCTTCAGCAATCCGCGCTTCCTGTGTTTGTGGGATATCCTTCTGCCGGTCGGCGTGGCAGATTTCAACCCCCAGGGTACGGCTAATTCGGAACCCTTCGCGTTGCAGTGTTATGTGGAAATTGCGGAAGTCCGCCGGGATCTCTTCGCTTTCAGCAATGGCTACCAGCGACTCACCGGCGGTCAGTTGGGTGTGAAATGCTACGGGTTTATCGAGTGAGATAAAATCGCCCAGGACGTTGACGTGTAACCTATAGTCCGTCGAGGAAGGCTGCGGGAATGCCAGGCGAATGGTGCCACGGTTATACACTGGATGCTCAAAGGAAACGCCGTCCAACAGCTGTTCCATCTCTTTGACTTGTATGTCAGACAGGGGTGTTTCCAGCGCAATGTGTAGCGGCTCGCCAGCAAGGTAGTCGAGTTCGAAAAAGAAACGAATATCACGTTCGGCTAAATCATCGAACCAGATCTCAAGCTCGTTTTTTCCGGCATGCAGTGACAGGCTGAATTCACGCTGGCTTTCCAGATTGCGCTGGTAATCAGCCATCCAGAGTACTTCTTCACCATTGAGCTTTAGCACCGTGCCGCCACAGGTTGTCAGGCGAAAACGATATTCACCCGCCTGCGGGCAATCGAGCAGCGTTCTGGCCCAGGCCCCAACGCGGGTTGGACGGAACCAAAAGCCGGACAGATCGACTCTGTCTGAGGCAAAAGGGAACCACCAACGAGAATAGTTTGCGCTTGCAAACGGTTGTGGCTTTTTCTCGGAAAAGTGCTGGCGAAAAATATCACGGCACGGGTAAGTATGCGGAATGAAGTTCTTATGTTTGCTTAAAAAGAAAAACGGATCCATTTCGCCAGCCATCGGTAAATCCACCGTGTCATAGCGTAAACTTGAAATATCGGATAGCTGCCAGTAACGCACAGCATTACCTGCCGTTAAATTAAAATTACTATATTCAATAGCCATTATTTTTCTCCAAAAGAGAACGGTTCAGTTTTATTTTTAATTAACGAAATGCAAACCTTCACTCAGGCATAATATTGCCAGTGACTGTCCATACCCAGTAGGTTGTAATGGAATGTCTTTATAAAATTGCAGTGTTCGCCCCATGCGAGTGCCATAAGAAACGTTATGCACAGTCCCCTTGGCATCAATATTATCCTGAACAATTGCCAGCGCTTTTAAACCCGCCTGTTGCCACCGTTCATCGCCAATTCCCATGCGTACGCCTTTTAATAAGCCATAGCCAAAACCTGCGGTGGCGGAAATTTCGGTATAGGAGTCAGGATGGTCGAGCAAGGTGTGCCATGCGCCGTTATCTGCCTGTAAGTCAATCAGCGTATCGACCTGCTTTTTCAGACACTCGATCAGGTACTCGCGCACGCCCGTGTCCACATCGGCAAGGTCCAGTAACTCGAGGATGCCAACAGTAATCCACGCATTGCCACGCGCCCAACGTGCATTGGCAAAGTTGCTGTTCTCGACAAAGCTCCAGCCGTGGTACCACAAACCGGTTTGGGGATCATTGAGATAGCGTGCATGCAGCAAGAACTGACGCACCGCTTCATCAACCAGTTCTTTGCGCCCGGATACCGTACCGTAGTGCGCCAGGAACAGCACGACCATGAACAGCGTATCGTCCCAGAGCTCCATCTCATTAATGCCGTCGGAAACCACATGCTGGAAGCCCTGTTCTGGTGTACGCGGGAGTTCGGTCATCACGCGGGTTGCCCAGTTATCCAACACCTGCTGATAATGGGGCTGCCGGTGATGAGACCAGAAAAGCGATAAGGGAAGCATCGGTGCGGTGGTATTCACGTTCAGGCCCGGCAGCCCTTTTTCAATATTTTTCTGAAACCAGTTATCGATAATTTGATAAAGGTCATTCGATTTATTATTCTCCCATAAACGCACCAGTCCAAATAGCCCAACGCCCTGTGGCCATTCCCAACTGGCAAATGAAATATAATCTCCGATGCTACCGTCAAGATTGGGTTCATTAAATCGCCCGTTGTCTTTTAATTCAGTGAATCCACTTAAAAGTAAGTCGATATTTTTATTCAGAATGCGTTTTTCCATTTTTATTCCCAGTCAGAGCGTGATGATTATTTCAATAATGATTAAATCACTATGTATTTAATGTGCGCAATACGAAAAAATTTTTCGTTCATATTTTGTGAGCTTTGGCAATATTTAATTCGACCTCGTTTTTTTATTTTTTTCATCGTAATAACTGGAATTATTGATAAAACAAGAGGTTGCTGGAACGGTGTTTCATTTTTAGGGGTGGAATTGCGAAAATTTTTTGCGCAGTTATCAAAAGCTGTTATTGATGATGTCGTTGTCCACGATGAGCGTGACGGTTTTTGCCCAACGCGACGGTATGATGCTTTCAGGTGGTTGAGCAGCCTCCCACTGTCGGCTATAAACCTGAAGGGGCCTGCCAGGGGGGGATGACGCGTGCTCAGGCTCTTGCCAAACCGGTTTTTGATGTCAGCGTAAAGGGATTGATTTGAGAGGCGTCACACAATCTGCACTTGCAGTGAAAAGCATAAGCTCACGAATGCGCTGCAACCATGTCAATTTGCTGCTGCCAGTAGCAACAAGACATGAGGTTGGTGTAGTGTTTTTAAACGATTAATCACGCGGAAGGATATTCGAAGTATGCTGAAAATACTGGGCAAAACGACGTCAATAAATGTGCGTAAAGTACTCTGGACCTGCGAAGAAGTAGGGCTGGATTACGTTCAGGAAGATTACGGTAGCGGATTTGCCTCGACGCAAACCGATGCATTTCGCGCCATGAACCCGAACGAGATGGTGCCCGTGTTGATTGACGATGAGTTCGTGCTGTGGGAATCGAATTCGATTTGTCGCTATCTGGCGCGTAAAGCCGGGCGCGATGACTTACTCCCCAATGAGCCAAAGGCCTGTGCTAACGTCGAGCACTGGATGGATTGGCAGGCGACCGAATTTAATAACGCCTGGCGTTATGTCTTCCCCGCTCTGGCGCGTAAGAACCCAGCCTATAACGATCAGAATGCGATTGCCGAAGGCATTAACGCGTGGAACCACTGTATTGGTATTCTGGAACAACAACTCCAGCGCACCGGTGCATGGGCGGCTGGTGAGACGTTTACGCTGGCGGATGTGGTGCTTGGGTTGTCGGTGAATCGCTGGAAAATGACACCGTTTGCCCATCCCGACGTACCTGCCATTGACGCATGGTTTATGCGCTTGAATCAGCGGCCGGCATTTTTGCGTCATGGCAATAATGGTATGGTCTAAAAAAACGGGCTGACGGCATTATATAAATTCGCTGCTTTTTATCCGTCATCACGTAATGATCAATATGACTCAGTCCGGTTGGTGGTTTGGCTTATCTGGCGATTGAGCTGAGCGCCAGACACGGACTGAGTTTTTAATGATCGACAATCCAGCGGTGTTATTTAGCCAGGATCTCTCTGCGGACGATATCTGCGCCTGCGCTTAATGCATTGAGCTTGCCTATGGCGACCCGACGAGATAAGGGAGCCATACCACAGTTGGTAGAAGGATAGAGCTTATCGGCATCCACAAACTGAAGTGCTTTTCGTAGCGTATCGGCGACGTCCTCTGGTGTTTCAATGGTATTGGTTGCCACATCAATGGCACCTACCATGACTTTTTTACCGCGAATCAGTTCCAGCAGATCCATGGGAACACGCGAGTTATGGCATTCCAGTGAGATGATATCGATATTCGATGTTTGCAGTTTGGGAAACGCTTCTTCATATTGCCGCCATTCTGACCCTAGCGTTTTTTTCCAGTCAGTATTGGCCTTGATGCCATAGCCATAGCAAATATGTACAGCCGTTTCGCATTTCAGCCCTTCAATGGCTTTTTCTAACGCGGCGATCCCCCAGTCATTCACCTCTTCAAAGAAAACATTAAATGCCGGCTCATCAAACTGGATAATATCGACACCCGCAGCCTCTAATTCTTTCGCTTCCTGATTGAGTATTTTTGCAAATTCCCAGGCGAGCTTTTCGCGGCTTTTGTAGTGGCTATCATAGAGTGTATCAATCATCGTCATCGGCCCCGGCAACGCCCATTTAATGGGTTGCCTGGTGAGTTGACGTAAGAATTTGGCATCTTCAACAAAAACGGGTTTTTGACGCGCCACCGCACCGACAACTGTCGGTACGCTCGCGTCATAACGATTACGAATTTTAACGACTTCACGTTTCTCAAAATCCACACCGCTCAGGTGCTCAATAAACGTGGTGACAAAGTGTTGGCGTGTTTGTTCGCCATCGCTGACAATATCAATACCCGCACGCAGTTGATCAAACAGCGACAAACTCAGGGCATCTTTTTTCCCCTCAATCAACTCTTCATTCTGTAATTTCCAGGGGGACCACAGTTTCTCAGGCTCAGCGAGCCAGGAGGGCTTGGGTAAACTGCCCGCAGTCGAAGTGGGTAGCAATGTTTTCATAGCAGGTGACCTTATATTTTTGGTGAATTAACGCGCGTAATGGGCAGACCATTGTTCAAGAATATGTTTGTACGGCTTGATGAAGTGCTCTTCAGCAAATTTCCCTTGCTTAATCGCTAACTGGCTGCGCTCTTCCCGATCATAAACAATCTTGGTTAATGAATGGTCCTGATTATTCAGGTCGGGTTGATAGTATTGCCCTGCGGCAGAGTTAGCATTGTAAATCTCAGGTCGGTAAATTTTTTGGAAAGTCTCCATCGTGCTGATGGTACTGATAAGCTCAAGATCAGTATAATCACTCAGTAAGTCACCAGAAAAATAAAAAGCCAAAGGCGCAACACTATGTTGCGGCATAAAATAGCGAACCTGTAACCCCATTTTTTCGAAATACTGTTCGGTTAAAGAAGAACCATTTGGCTGGTATTCGATACCCAACACAGGATGCTGGTTTCCAGTGCGATGATAGATATCTTTACTGGAAACACTTAAACATATTACAGGTGATTTTTTAAAATTATCTTTGTATTCCTGTGAGTTGACGAAATGCTTAAATATATTCCCATGCAAATCGCCGAAGTTATCTGGAATGCTAAATTCGGGCTGGTTATTATTGTGCTCTAACAGCAACACACTAAAATCATAATCTCGCACATAAGACGAGAAGTTATTGCCTACAATACCTTCAATCCGTTGGTTTGTTTTTTTATCAATAATGTTTGTTTTCAATATTTCAATGGCCGGGAAGGTGCCGTCATTATTGGCAATATGCAGATCAACAGAAATGATTTCAAGCTCAACAGAATAACGGTCACCTTTGGGGTTATCCCAATACGCTAATGTATTGAAGCGATTATCAATCATCACCAATGTGTTGCGTAAGTTCTCCTGGCGGTTCGCTCCCCTGGCCAAATTCGCAAAGTTGGTGGTGATGCGCGTGTTTTCGGAAGGGTTATAGTTCTCATCGAAGCAACTGCTCTTAATCGTAAATGTAAAATTTTTAGTCATCGCGTTCTTTTATCCTGCTGCCTGATATGAAAACTTGGTTAATTTGTTGATCTTAAATGACTTTATTTTATCACTTGGTGATCTTCATGTTACCAATAAGTAAGGTTTAGCATATTTTATGCCAGAGTTAATGGGTGAGTGAAAGAGACTTAATTTCATGACAACATGAGCCATATTCATGGTCAGGCATATGGTCAGGTCAGGGAGGGGGCAGGTGGCCCAGCCCCACATATTCACCATAGGAATCCATATGTTACTGAGCTGGCTTATGCCAATGCTAAAAGAGGGAAAAGCCGTGGTGGCGAACGACAGACAGGTCGATTTGTATAACAAGGCCCATCATGAGCCTTGTTCTTGACGGGATAACACGAATTTCTGCACAGCAACCAGTGTGCACTCCATCTCGCGGTTGAACACCGACAACGTGCTGCATGTGTTGACGTTACATCGAATAGCCCGGTTTTTTGGTGAGGTTATCCAGTTCTGGACCGATTTCGATATCGTAAACGTCGTCTTTCCAGCGTTCTGGCGTGACTTCGGTTAGCGCCACCGAGATAGACTTGTCTTCCGCGTTCAGGTACTTCTTGAGCAGGTCGCTGATATCGTTTGCCAAATCCTGTTTGACGGTTTCCGGCAGATTGCGGGGAAAATACTTGATGGCAACATGTGGCATAGCTAAGACGCTCCGTGTGTGAAAGTGAGTATCGGGCGAGGGGGATAGCGCTGAAACGCCAACCGCCTGTGGCATGAACCCTATGGCATAAACGCTATAGCATGAACTCTATAACATGAATATATAGTGGCATGGTTTTGGGCAGACGACTATCTGCTCAAAGACGACGGTTTACCTAACGAAGATGATTTACCCAATGAAGGCGCGCTACCCAAACGGAAACTAGCCGGATTAACTGAGCGGTACATTAACAGTTCGGCGTTGATCGATGGCGAGATCCGCGCCGAACCGTGGCGTATTTACTGTACGACGACCACATCCAGTGCGCGCAGGTGCTCCGGCAACCAGGATAAGTGGATTTCACTGCCAATTTGCCAGTTCGGGTTAACGTCGCTGGCAGGCAGTTTCACCATAAATTGTGGCTGCCCGGCCACCTCGGTCATCATGCGAACGTGATCGCCAAGATAGATAAATTGCTGGATATGGGCGCGAACCTGCTGGGCACCATCCGGCAGGACGCTGGCGTTAACTTTTACCCGCTCCGGGCGAATGCATAGATGGATTTTTTTACCCGGTGAACTGGGGCGTACTTTCAGCGCGCGCAGGACGGTGCCGTCATCCAGTTTAGCCTGATAATAATCGCCATCGCTGCCGCATTGGGTGGCAATCAGCGTATTGTTTTCACCGATAAATTGCGCCACGAAGGTATTTTGTGGGTGTTCGTAGATATCACTCGGGCTGTCCATCTGTTGGATGATGCCGTCATTGAACACCGCCACCCGGTCTGACATGGTCATCGCTTCGCTCTGGTCGTGGGTGACGTACACCACGGTAAGTTCTAACGCCCGGTGCAGTTCCTTGATTTCCAGTTGCATATGTTCGCGAAGTTGCTTGTCCAGCGCGCCCAAGGGTTCATCCATCAGTACCAACCGGGGTTCAAACACCAGCGCTCTGGCCAGCGCCACGCGCTGCTGCTGGCCACCTGACATCTGCGCCGGGTAGCGGTCAGCCAGATTAGCCAGCTTGACGCGGTCCAGCACGCGGTCCACTTTCTCTTTGATGTCACTGCGGTTCAGGCGGCGAATGGACAGTGGAAACGCCAGGTTTTCCGCCACCGTCATATGCGGGAACAAGGCATAGTTTTGAAACACCATGCCGATGCCGCGCTGATGGGGGGGCAGGTTGTGCAATGGGGTGTCACGCAGCAGGATTTCACCCTGCGTGGGCGTTTCAAACCCGGCCAGCATCATCAGACTGGTGGTTTTACCGGAGCCGGATGGGCCCAGCATGGTCAGGAATTCACCTTCCTGAATATCCAGATTCAGGTTTTTGACCACCAGACGATCGCCATCGTAGGTTTTTTGAATATTTTTGAAGCTGACGTAGGTTTTCATTCTTCCCTTCTCTCACGTGTCGTAGCTCGATGCTGATAATGACTTATGCATAAGTCGTGCCTGATACTTAATTGAGAAACTTTTCTTATTAGTTTGGGATAAAAAAGAGGCGTCAGATGTTCAGCCGGTTACCGAGATGAACGCGAATGTCCGGCTATTACCCTGTGTATTAACAGTGCATAGTGCACAGCATTAACACTGGTGCAACAAACAGAATGCCTGAACAGTATGGTGCATTGTTTGCTGAGATTGCATCAAAATGGTGATTTTTTGTTAAACAAAAGCACCAGCGTTGTGCAGTGGTGCGAACAAAAATGTGAGGTTGGATGAGGGCTACTGCCACCAATTGGGGCGGGTGGCGAGTAGGGCGCTCGGGCTCTCTGGGGCCTTAGCCGAGCTGCTTTTCCAGCGCGCGTAAACAGCGAAGAATCACGTCAAACGCCTGTACCATTTCAGCCTCATCGACACCAGCGTAACCGAGCAACAGCCCGCGCTGATGCGCTGGGTGCAGGTAGTAACTGGAAAGCGGTTTAACCATCACGCCGTGTTGCAGAATACGGGCGGCCAGTACCACATCATCGATGGGGTCGGGCAAGCGCAGAATCAGGTGTAGCCCGGCGTTACTGTTATAGCCGAGGTAGTCATCCCCCAAATGCTGCACAATCAATTCGCTCAGCAGCGCGCGACGGCGGGCGTACAACAGGCGCATACGGCGGATGTGAGCGGCGTAGTGCCCTTCACTGATGAACTGGCTTAGCGTCAGTTGCGTCAGCAGGTGCCCGCCACGGTACAACTCGGCGTGCGCTATTTTCAGCTCCCGCGCCAGTTGCGGCGGTAGCACCATGTAACTGACTCGCAGCCCCGGATAGAGTGTTTTGCTGAAGGTGCCGATGTAGATAACCGGAGGTTGTGTCTGGAGCCCCTGCAAAGCCGGAATCGGGCTGCCAGAAAAGCGGAATTCGCTATCGTAATCGTCTTCAATCACCCAACTGTTGTGTTCCTGCGCCAACGCCAGCAGCCGCTGGCGACGAGTCAGGCTCATCACCGCCCCCAACGGATACTGGTGTGATGGCGTAACGCAAATCAACCGGGGCACCGAGTGCGGCGAGACATCGTCCGGCGGCACCATGCCTTGCTCATCCACCGCCACTGGCGCGACACGCAGACCATTGATGGTCAACACATTGCGCATGCCCCAATAGCAGGGGTCTTCAATCCATGCCAAATCACCCGGGTTGCACAGCATTTTGGCCAGTAGATCCATCGCCTGATGGGTCCCTTCGGTGATCAGGATTTGTTCCGGCGTACAGGTCACCGAACGCGCCACCCGCAGGTAGTCCACCAGCGCTTGTTGCAGTTCCGGGCAACCGCCGATCGGCGAATAAGAGAGCTGTTCCGGCTTCAGGCGGCGGGACAGGCGGGTCTGCAACCGCCGCCATAGGTCATGCGGAAAGCTGGCGATATCCGGAACGCCCGGCATAAACGCGCCCCACTGGCGAGCCGATGCACCGGCATACCCCAGCAGATGCATACCCCGTCGGGAAATTTCCTGTACGGCCGGGCGTAGTGGCGACAACGTATCGTCGCGCATATCCGGCGTATGGGTGTCTGGCAACTGTTCGGTGACGTAACTGCCGCTGCCGGTACGGGTCTCGATATAGCCTTCCGCAAGTAGTTGTTCAAAGGCGGCGATCACCGTATTGCGCGATAGCGATAACTGCTGCGCCAGGTCGCGGGACGAGGGTAAACGCCGCCCCGGCGCGATATCACCGGAAAGAATCGCCAGGCGGATGGTGTCGTACAGCCGCTTGTTAAGGGTGCCTTCCAACTGGCGTTCCAGCCCCTGCAGCAGCAAATCGGTCAGTAATGAGCGCAAAGTGGATCCTTTAAATATTAAAAACTGGCTCTGGATTATAGGGCCATACAGGAGATAAATAACAACATCGTAACGTCAATCGTCAACCCTTATTGGGTGGTGTGTTCATCGAATCGGAGCGGAAAATGAGTAACAGCGAATTGAATCAACGTCGTTTGGCCGCCACGCCGCGTGGCGTGGGTGTGATGTGTGATTTCTATGCCGACAAGGCGGAGAATGCCACCCTGTGGGATGTTGAAGGGCGCGAGTATATTGATTTTGCGGCCGGGATTGCGGTACTGAACACCGGCCACCGTCACCCTAAACTGTTGGCGGCGGTACGTGAGCAACTGGAAAAATTCACCCACACCGCCTATCAAATCGTGCCTTACGGCAGCTATGTGGCACTGGCGGAGCGTCTGAATGCACTGGCACCGATCGCCGGCCCGGCCAAAACGGCTTTCTTCACCACCGGGGCCGAGGCGGTTGAAAACGCAGTGAAAATTGCTCGTGCTTACACCAAGCGCCCTGGCGTGATTGCCTTTGGTGCGGCGTTCCACGGCCGTACACTGCTGACCCTGACGCTGACCGGCAAAGTGGCTCCGTATTCCACCGGTTTCGGCCCGTTCCCAGGGTCCATTTTTCATGCGTTGTACCCGAATGCCCAACACGGCGTTACGGTAGAACAGGCGCTGGAGAGCATTGATCGCATTCTGCATACCGATATCGGTGCCGATCAGGTCGCGGCCATTCTGCTGGAGCCGGTACAAGGCGAAGGGGGATTCAATGTGGCACCGCCGGAATTCATCCGTGGTGTACGCCAGTTGTGTGACAAATACGGCATGTTGCTGATTGCTGATGAAGTACAGAGCGGCTTTGCCCGTACCGGCAAGGTGTTCGCGATGGAGTATTACGACGATAAAGCGGACCTGATCACCATGGCGAAAAGCCTGGGCGGCGGCTTCCCGATTTCCGGCGTGGTAGGGCGTGCCGAGGTGATGGACGCACCGGGCCCCGGCGGGTTGGGTGGTACCTATGCGGGTAACCCGCTGGCGGTGGCCTCGGCGCTGGCCGTACTGGATGTGATTGAAGAGGAACAACTATGCCAGCGTGCTCAACGCCTTGGCGCTACACTGGTTGAAGCGCTGGAACAGGCGAAAACCGCCAACCCGGCGATCGCCGATATCCGTGCCCGTGGCTCTATGGTGGCGGTGGAGTTTAATGACCCGAAAACCGGCAAACCGAGCGCGGAAATCACCAAAAAATACCAGCAAGCGGCGCTGGAGCAAGGGCTGCTGTTACTGACCTGTGGTACGCATGGCAACGTGATCCGTTTTCTGTATCCGCTGACCATTCCGGATGCCCAGTTCAGCAAAGCACTGTCTATTCTGGCCCAGGTTCTGGCGAAGTGAGTGTGAGCGAAAAGGTAGCTATGCAACTAAAAAATAAAGCGTTATTCCGCCAGCAATGTCTGATTGGCGACGAGTGGCAAGACAGCCATAACGGCGCTCGACTGAGCGTGAACAACCCGGCGACCGGTGATGAACTGGGCAGCATTCCACTGGTCACGGCGCAGCAGACTCAGCAGGCGATTGCGCAGGCTGAGCAGGCGCTGGTGGTGTGGCGTCAGCGTACTGGTAAAGAGCGTGCGGCACTGATGCAGGCATGGGCGCAATTGATTCGTGACCATCAGGACGATTTGGCGGCGATCCTCACCGCTGAACAGGGGAAACCGTTGGCGGAAGCCCGTGGGGAAATCGCTTACGCTAATTCGTTTATCGACTGGTTTGCCGAAGAGGCGAAGCGGGTGGAAGGCAGTGTGTTGCAGTCGCCGCAGGCCAATCAACGCCTGCTGGTGATTAAGCAAGGCATCGGCGTATGCGCGGCGATCACGCCGTGGAACTTCCCGGCTGCGATGATTACCCGTAAAGCGGCGCCTGCATTGGCGGCCGGATGCACCATGATAGTCAAACCGGCGGAGCAGACACCGTTCACCGCACTGGCGCTGGCGCAGCTGGCGCTACAGGCGGGCATCCCTGCGGGTGTGTTGCAGGTGGTGACTGGCGAAGCCGCCTCGGTGGGTAAAGTGCTGTGTGATAGCCCGGTCGTGCGCAAGCTGAGCTTTACCGGTTCCACCGAAGTTGGCCGCATTTTGATGGCGCAAAGTGCGCCGACGGTGAAAAAACTGTCGCTGGAACTGGGCGGCAACGCGCCGTTCATCGTATTTGACGACGCCGATCTGGAACTGGCGATAAAAGGCATTCTGGCGTCCAAGTTCCGCAATAGCGGCCAGACCTGCGTTTGTGCCAACCGCATTTATGTTCAGCGGGGTATCTACCCGGCACTGGCTGCACGGCTGGTGGAGGAAGTGGAAAAACTGAACGTGGGCGAGGGGACGCAACCCGGCGTGACGCAAGGCCCGTTGATTGATCAGGACGCGGTCGGCAAGGTCGAGTCGCATATTAGCGATGCCCTGGCCAAAGGGGCGACGTTGCTGACCGGCGGTTCACGCCATGCGCTGGGCGGCACGTTCTTTACGCCGACGGTGATAGGTGGCGTAACACGCGAGATGCGGTTTGCGCGAGAGGAAACATTCGGGCCGGTGGCGCCGTTGTTCCCGTTTGACGATGAGGCGCAGGCGGTGGCGATGGCGAACGACACCGAGTTTGGCCTGGCAGCCTACGTCTATACCCGTGACGCCATCCGCCAGTGGCGTGTGCCGGAAGTGCTGGAGTACGGCATGGTCGGCATTAATACCGGCCTCATTTCTAACGAAGTGGCCCCATTTGGCGGGGTAAAACAGTCGGGGCTGGGACGCGAAGGTTCACGCTTCGGCATTGAGGAATACCTGGAGATGAAATATCTCTGTGTTGACCTTACCCCATCAGCCTGACGACGGATGCATTCGGATGAACAAGGATGTTCATGTCAGGAACGGCCGGGCCAGTCTGGTGCAGTCCGCTAACCGATTGCACCATAACAAGGCAAATCAACCACCGACTGTCGCAGTAAAAAACAGTCTATCAGATTAAAAATAACACCAGCACTGTGCAGTTTGCACAGTGTGGGACTTCCACGGCTCCATCCGGCGGTTTTTAATCCAGTCGATAGAAACTGGCATGAAAACTGCTATACAGAATGATGTCATGCATCAAAAAAATTTAAGGGTTTTCCCCTTGTGGACATACGTTGACTACTCTCTTTAGGAGCCAGACCATGTTGAAAAAATTTGCACTATCCGCTCTGCTCGTTGCCATGGCTTCCCAGAGCTGGGCTGATAATCTGACCGTGATTTCCTTTGGCGGCACCAATAAAGATGCACAGGATAAGGCGTTTTATAAGCCGTTCCAGGCCGCGGGCAAAGGCACGATCGAAGCCGGTGAATACAATGGTGAAATG
Source organism: Dickeya ananatis (assembly GCF_019464615.1). Classification (NCBI taxonomy): domain Bacteria; kingdom Pseudomonadati; phylum Pseudomonadota; class Gammaproteobacteria; order Enterobacterales; family Pectobacteriaceae; genus Dickeya; species Dickeya ananatis. The sequence goes on from NZ_CP040816.1 coordinate 1,623,656, forward strand.
GCTCGTATCCGCGCAATGGTGCAGACCGGGCAGGTTGGCTGGGATGTGGTGGAAGTGGAAGGCCCGGAACTGCTGCGTGGATGTAACGAGGGACTGTTTGAACCGCTGGACTGGCAAAAGCTGGGTCATCAGGCTGATTTCGTTAAAGGTGCCGTCTCTGAATGCGGTGCCGGGATTTTTGTCTGGTCCACGGTGCTGACTTACAACGCCAATAAATTACAGCAGGCCCCCAAAAGCTGGGCTGATTTCTGGGATGTGAAAAACTTCCCCGGCAAGCGCGCGCTGCGCAAGAGCGCCAAGTTCACGCTGGAAATCGCGTTGTTGGCTGATGGTGTGAAGCGTGAAGATGTCTACAACGTGCTGGCGACCCCGGCGGGTGTTGATCGCGCGTTCAAAAAACTTGATCAGATCAAATCCAATATTCAGTGGTGGGAATCCGGTGCACAGCCGTTGCAGTGGCTGGTGGCTGGGGATGTGGTCATGACCTCTGCCTACAATGGCCGCGTAGCCGTGGCGCAGAAAGAAAAACCGGGCATCAATATCGTCTGGAAAGATGGCCTGTACGATTTGGATAGCTGGGCGATTGTAAAAGGCTCCAAGCATAAAGCGCTGGCTGAACAGTTTATTGCGTTCGCCAACCAGCCGGAAAACCAAAAGGTGTTTGCTGAAAACATCGCTTATGGGCCGACCAACAGCAAAACCACCGCGTTACTGAGCCCGTCCATCAGCAACAACCTGCCAACCGCTCCGGATAACCTGGCGCAATCGGTGCAGGTCGATACCGAATTCTGGATTGATCACGGCGAAGAGCTGGAGCAGCGCTTCAACGCCTGGGCTGCCCAGAAGTAATCCTGAACCGGTATTGAACAAGGAGAGCACGCTTATGTCCCAGAATGAGATGTTGAAGGCTAAACCGCCAGTCGGTAATCAGGAAGGTCGCACCAGTCTGAAACAGCAACTGCGTCAGGCGCAGGCCCTCTATCAGAAACGGTCGCTGTTGCTGATAGCACCACTATTCCTGTTTATTCTGGTCAGTTTTCTGTTCCCGATACTGTCGATTCTGGGCAAAAGCGTGTCTAACCCGGATTTGCGCGTCAGTATGCCAATGACGGTGGAGGCGATGCGGAACTGGCCCGGCAAAGCGGTGCCGGATGAAAGTGTGTTTCGTGCGCTGGTGAGCGACCTGCGTAATGCTCGCAGTACCGGGCAGGTCGCTACGATCACCAAGCGGCTGGGGTATGAAGATAGCCAGTACCGCACGCTGATTACCCGTACCCTGCGTAAACTGCCGTCGGATGAACAGCCGGGGCTGCGTGAACAGCTGATCGCCGAACAGCCGATGTGGGGGGAGCTCAACACCTGGAAAACCATCGAACGAGCGTCGAGTCCGTTTACCAGCTATTACCTGCTGGCGGTGTTTGACCATAAGGTTGACCCACAAACCGATAAGGTGGTGGCACAGCCGGCAGATCAGGCGTTGTATGTCGATGTGCTGATGCGCACGTTGCTGATGGCCGGTGTCGTTACGCTGCTGTGTGTGGCATTGGGTTATCCGTTGGCTTACTGGCTGGCGAAACAGCCGGATAACCGCGCCAATTTATTGATGATTCTGGTGTTGCTGCCGTTCTGGACCTCGTTGATTGTGCGCACCGCCAGTTGGATCGTGTTGCTGCAATCCGGCGGGCTGATCAACCGTTCGTTGATAGGTCTGGGCATTATTGATGAGCCGCTGGTGCTGGTGTTTAACCGCATCGGTGTCTATATCTCCATGACGCATATCCTGTTGCCGTTTTTTGTGTTGCCGCTGTATGCGGTGATGAAAGGTATTTCGCCTAACTATGTGCGGGCGGCGATTTCGCTGGGCGCGCATCCGTTTCTGGCGTTCTGGCGGGTGTATGTGCCGCAGACTTACGCCGGGGTGACGGCCGGTGCGTTGCTGGTGTTCATGATGGCGATTGGCTACTACATTACGCCAGCGCTGCTTGGCGGGCCAGGCGACCAGATGCTCAGTTATTTCGTGGCGTTTTTCACCAATACCACCATGAACTGGGGAATGGCGGCCGCGCTGGGGACGCAACTGTTGGTGATCGTAGTACTGCTGTATGTGGTGTATATCCGTGTTACCCGCACCGACGCCGAAGCGGCGGCGCGTTAAAAGAAGGAGCAAGCGATGAAACCGATGAAGGAAATGAGACAACAGGGATCGCAGCTGTTGCGGGTGTGGAATGGCTTCTTCAATTTTTATGGCGCGGCGATGTTGCTGTTTCTGATCGTGCCGGTGCTGGTGATCGTACCGCTGTCGTTTAATGCCGGGTCGTTCCTCAGCTACCCATTGGCCGGATTTTCCCTGCGCTGGTATCGGGAGTTTTTTCACTCCAGTGAATGGCTCGGTGCGTTGGGCAACAGCCTGCTGATCGCGCCGCTGGCGACGATACTGGCAACCGTATTGGGCGTGCTGGCGTCGGTGGGGCTGGTTCGCGGTGAGTTTCGCGGCAAGTCGTTGGTGATGGCGGTACTGATTTCACCAATGATTGCCCCGGTAGTGATCGTAGCAGTCGGGATGTTTTTCTTCTTCGCCAAGCTGTCACTGCTCAATAGCTACATCGGGTTGGTGCTGGCCCATGCGGTGTTGGGGGTGCCATTTGTGGTGATTACCGTCACCGCGGTGCTGAAAAATTACGACCAGAACCTGACTCGTGCTGCCGCCAGCCTGGGTGCGCCGCCGTTGCTGGCGTTTCGTCGGGTAACCCTGCCGCTGATAGCCCCTGGCGTTTTCTCCGGCGCACTGTTTGCGTTCGCCACCTCGTTTGATGAGGTGATTGTGACGCTGTTTCTCGCCAGTCCGCGGCAGCGTACGTTGCCATTGCAGATGTTCGCCGGGATCCGCGAAAACCTTGACCCGACTATCGCAGCCGCAGCGACGATGATGGTGGCTGCCGCGCTGGTGCTGTTGGTGGTGATGGAAGTGCTGCGTCGTCGTTCGGAGAAATTGCGCGGCGGGCATTGATTCCAACCGTGGATAAGCGCCATTGCTGACTATGGGTATAAGACCTCTGCTGCGATGATGGCTGCGGTACTCGCCGTAGCCATCATATACTTTTCTGTAATCTTTCCTGCAACTGCTCGCAGGCAAACTCCCAGAACGCTCTCACCCGGCGAGGCATCAGTTCCCGATGCGGCGCAACCAATTGTACCGGAAGGGGAGCGGGTTCCCATTCCGGCAGCAGATGAACCAGCGAGCCGTTACGAAAATCGTCCTCCAACTGATAACTGAGCAAGCGAACGATGCCATAACCCGCGCGAGCCGCTACGCACTGTGCTTCTACGTCATTGGTGATCAACCGTGGAGAAATAGGTACTTTGACCATCGCTCCATGTGCGTCAAAGCGCCACTCCACCACTGGCAGCAGCGATCCGGCGATCACATCATGGTGAGCCAGATCGCCCGGCTGCACGGGTGTCCCCCGCACTGCAAGATAAGTTGGGCTGGCTGCCAGCATACGACCAACACTGCCGACCTGGCGGGCAATCATTGATGAGTCTTTCAGGTCGCCAATTCGTACCGCCATATCCAAACCTTGCTCGATCAGATCCTGATTGCGGTCGTTGAGCAGCAGTTCTATCTGAATATCCGGGTGCTGTGACAGAAACGCTATTACCACTGGTGTGACGTGACGACGGCCGAATTGTACTGGTGCGGTCAGACGTAACATACCGCGGAGTTGGCTCTCGTTAGATTCCTGTACCGCCTCCTGATAATCCGCCAGCAGCATGCGGGCGCGTTCTGCCAACCGTAGACCGGCTGGGGTTGGGGCAATTTTGCGGGTGGTGCGTTCCAGTAAGCGAGTACCCAGTCGCTGCTCCAGCGCCGCAATGGCGCGGGTAACGGCAGGGGCCGAGCGGTGTAACTGACGTGCAGCGGCACTCAGACTGCCTTGACTGACCACGGTAGTAAAAATAAGCAGCTCATCAAGACGGTCCATTATTATTCCATAAAGTGAAATTATCTATTTCATCTGGCAGGGATTCACATTACTCCAGGAAAAAGTAGTCTGGCAACAGAACTTCACAGGAGAAAACCATGTCCCGTTATTTGTATGCTACGCCGTTGTCCGGTCATTGCCATCGAGTGTGTCTGCTGCTGAACATGCTGGCGTTGCCTTATGAGGTTATTCCCGCGCCTGCTGACGTGCGTACCGATGCTGAATTCAAACGTCTTAATCCATTCGGCCAGATTCCTGTGTTGGTCGATGGTGAGGTCACGCTGGCCGACAGCGCTGCCATTATGGTGTATCTGGTCAAACGCTATGCGCCGGATAGCCACTGGTTGCCGGATGATCCGCAGACTGCGGCGCAAATTACCCAGTGGCTGGGCAAAGCCGCCGGGGAGATTCGTTATGGTGTCGCATCGGCGCGGTTGATCCGGCTGTTCGGTGTTGATGAAGACTATGATTCCGCGGTGCGTGTAGCGCAGCGTTTCCTGCCTCAGATGGACGCCCATTTGCAGGTGCGCGACTGGCTGGTGAGTGATCAGCCAACTATCGCCGACCTGGCTTGCTATGCGTATGTGGCAGCGGCACCGCAAGGCGGCATCACGTTGGAATCCTGGCCGTCAATCAGGGCTTGGCTGGCGCGAGTGGCGGCGTTACCCGGCTTTGAACCGTTGCCGGAACCGGGTGCGTGATGGTGAGCTTCCACCCTGATGAACGTCGTGCGCAACAGTATGCAGGCTTTTCCGTCTCTTCGGCCGCAATTCGTGATGCGATGCCGATACAGCATCAACAATTTTTCGCTGGGTTACGGTTGTTTTTTATTGCTACACGCGGTCGGGATGGGTGGCCGGTAGCAACGGTGTTATCGGGCGCACCTGGCTTTTTATCAACGCCGGATGCGCGCCAGTTGCTTATTGGAGCCATGCCAACCGAGTCAGATCCGTTGACGAGCGCGCTGTGTGTCGGCGGTTTGATAGGCGGTCTGGGGATCGATTTTATGACCCGGCGTCGAAATCGGGTGAACGGTGTCATTGACGCGCTGGACGCAAAAGGGATCAGGCTGGCGGTGCGAGAGAGCTTTGGCAACTGCCCGCAGTATATCCGGCAGCGATGTCTGATGCCGTTGGTTGGCACCGAGACGACTTGTCAGGTGCATGACGGTGTTGACGATGATGTCAGGAGGATATTACACCGTGCGGATACCGCCTTTGTCGCCAGCTACGGCTGGAATGGCATGGATATTTCTCATCGTGGGGGGCCAGCCGGGTTTATCCGTTATCGGGATGGACGGCTGTGGATACCTGATTTTCGCGGCAACCGTTATATGAACACACTGGGTAACCTGTTAGCTGAACCCCGCGCCGCACTATTGATCCTGGATTGGGTGAGTGGTGATCTGTTGCAGATTCAGGGTGATGCTGCCATTCATTGGCAACAGCATGATGAAGCTAACACAGTGGAAAGCGCTGAGCGCTACTGGTCGTTGCGCCCTTATTGTGTATGGCGGCTGGGGCCATTGCTGTCAGTGTGTGGCCCCGATAGCTAAGCGAGAAGTTGGCGAGAAGGTCATCGTGCCAGGTTGCGCCTGTTTTACGGCGTGCCGGCAAACCGTATAGTCATTTTTTTGTCGCGAAAAGGCGCGAGTTTATCTGGCGCAATGGTCGCTTCCACCACCAGTGTGGCGATGTCTTCGCAGGGGATGACATGGTAACGGGCGATGGCCGGGAGTTTGTCCGAGGTCATCGCCACCACAACCTCGTTGCTCTTGCCCACCGCCGCGTGTTTGAACTCGGCATCTTCATAGTCAAACACCGTTAGCCCTTCGCTGGTATCCAGTGCACAACCGCCCAGAAAACAGAGATCGAAATAGATATTCTCCAGCTGTTTTTGCGGTGTGATACCCAGTGCGCCGCCGGTGTGGGGCTGCACCCGCCCGCCGAGTATGATCACCTCGGCGTGGGAGGATTGCATCATTTCCAGCGCGATAGCGGGCGAATTGGTGACGACAGTGACGGGCAACGCAGGCGGGATCGCCCGGGCGATGGCGAGGTTGGTCGAGCCAGAATCGATAAATATGCACTGGTTCGCCTGAATCAACGCGGCGCAGGATTGCCCCAGCCGGTCTTTCGCGTCGCTGTCGGCAGAAGCCCGGGTAATAAAATGCCCGTCAGCCGGTGCCAGGCTGACCGCACCGCCATATACCCGCTTGCATACACCTTCTCGCGCCAGTTCCTGCAAATCACGCCGGATGGTGTGTTCCGATACCTGTAACTCTTGCGACAGTAACGTACAAACCACCCGACCTTCCTTCGCTAATCGATCGCGGATCAACGATTGTCGTTGTTCAGGAAAAGATGCATAATCGAGCATAAACAAGCCTTATAATTAATTTAATCGAGCACAACGAGCAAAATTAATCACTGGGACGCCGAATTGTCAATTAAATTGTCAATTAAATAGTGGTGATGTGCAGCCTATCGAAAGAGGTGAGTACCATGAGTCAGTCATTACCCGATATCGCATTCTTCCATCGTCTGGCTGACGCCGCCAGTCAGCAAACCTTGCCGCGTTTTCGTTCGCAGCAGAATCTGCATGTCGGTAGCAAACCCAAAGAAGGGTTTCGGTTTGATCCGGTGACAGATGCTGACCGGGAAGCGGAGCGGGTGATTCGGGCGCTGATTATCGAACACTACCCGGACCATGCGATCATGGGGGAGGAATTTGGCGTGACCGGTAGCGGTGATATCCAGTGGGTGCTGGACCCGGTCGATGGCACCCGGCCGTTCTTGTGTGGACTGCCGGTATGGGGCACGCTGATTGGGTTGTTGTATCGCGAACGTGCGGTGATGGGGATGATGAGCCAGCCGTTCACCGGCGAAGCCTTTTGGGCGGATGGCGAGCACGCCTGGTACCGTGGTCCACAGGGTGAACGCCGACTGGAAACCCGTAAGAGCGTGTCGCTGGACCAGGCTATTTTGCACACCACATCGCCGGAACCTATCGAACGCTATCCGCAAGTCCACTTCCGGGATCTCACCGAGCGTACGCTAATGACCCGCTACGGTGGTGAATGCTATGCGATGGCGATGCTGGCGGCCGGGCATATCGATATCTGTCTGGAATATTCGCTGCAACCTTATGATATTACGGCGTTCATCCCGATTGTGGAGCAGGCCGGTGGTGTGGTCACCACCTTGCAGGGCACACGGCCGGAAACCGGTGGGCAGATACTGGCGACGGGATGCCCGCGCTTACACGAAGATGTGCTACGGATCCTGAATGGGTAACGCCGAACACGTTAGCAGACCGCATACGCCGATGTGGTCATTGGTCTATTTCTTTCTCATGAGACGATATCGTTTATGCAACCGTTGACGGACTCCCAGACGCTTTCACCTGTAGCTGCCCCGTTGTTTGATGAACCGGGACGGCGCGAACAACGTGCGACGCGCGTGATGTTTTTTTTAGCCGGGTTTGGTACGTCGGTTTGGGCGGCGTTGGTGCCGTTCGCCCGGCTAAATACCGCCGTGGATGACGGTATGCTCGGTCTGTTGTTGCTGTGTCTGGGAGGCGGCGCGCTGGTGGCGATGCCGGTAACCGGTATGCTGACCACGCGCTTTGGCTGCCGTAAGGTGATTTCGCTGGCGGTATTACTGTTCTGCCTGATCTTGCCGTGGCTGGCGGTGATCCCGAATGCGGCGCCACTGGCGCTGGCATTACTGATATTCGGTATTGGGGTTGGTACCACCGATTGTGCGATGAACGTACAGGCGATTTTGGTGGAGAAAGCCTCAGGTAAAGCCATGATGTCAGGGTTTCATGGGTTTTACAGCATTGGTGGTATCGTCGGTGCCGGGGCGATGAGCGGCATGATGTCGCTGGGGTTGTCGCCGCTGGTGGCGAGTCTGATCAGTGTGGTGGTGATGGTGCTGTTATTGCTGACGCATCTGCCCGGTTTGCTGAGGTACGCCAATCCGCCGGAAGGCCCGGCGTTTGCTGTCCCCCGCGGTACGGTACTGGTGCTGGGGTTGATCTGCTTTGCCGTGTTCCTGGCGGAAGGCGCGGTACTGGACTGGAGCGCGGTATTTCTGACCGAATACCGCGGCATGCCGGATGCGCAAGGTGCGCTCGGTTTTGCGTGTTTTGCCGCCACCATGACGCTCGGCCGTCTGACCGGCGATCGGGTGGTAACCCGACTGGGAGCACAACCGGTGGTGATGCTGGGGGCCGCGCTGGCGGTCACTGGGTTGATGCTGGCGGTGTGGGTTCCGTTCTGGTCGGTCGCGTTGCTCGGTTATGCGCTGATCGGGTTGGGGTGTTCCAATATTGTGCCGGTCATGTTCTCGGCCATCGGGCGTCAGACCAGCATGCCACAGGCGGCGGCGGTACCTGCGGTCACCACGCTGGGTTATCTGGGAATATTAGCTGGGCCGGCAAGTATCGGGTTTATTGCGCATCACAGCAGTTTGTCCGCCGCGTTTTTAGTGGTGGCGGCCTTGCTGGCACTGGTTGGGCTGAGTGCCAAAGCGGTGAAGGTTTAGTCGTTCTCGGTATGGCGACAGCAAATCGCGGTGATGATTTCGCTTATCATCGGTTTTGGCAACGAACAGGCAGTCATACTCTTCATTATCCAGCGGCTGGCGTTGCTGCCGGATAATGCGTAAACCGGCCAGGGCATCGGTAGAAATCCCCTGCGGCGTCACTGGCCGCTTTTATTTTCGTTTACCTGTGTTATTTCCCACATTCACGCTCTTCATTATCCGTTTTTCCGCATTACTTATCCAAAATTAAACGTTCATTTCAAACAAGCGTTGGGTTAGTTTTTCCGCAGAGTTGAACACCTACCGTATGCCGGAGCCTGCCCGGTCACCATGCGCTTGCGGCACGGATAATGACCGGACATCACCCATTTCATCCAGGGATAACAACATGAACAATAAATCGCTTTTTGCGGCCTTGCTGGTGGCCGCATCGCTGTTTGGCGCGATGAGCCAGGCCGCGGAGACGACACCCAAACATGGCGGCACGCTGAATTTTCTGGTCGAGCCGGAACCGCCGGTGCTGACGTCGCTGGTCAACAGCGGTGGGTCGGTTATCAAGGTCAACGCCAAAGTGATCGAAGGATTGCTGAACTACGATTTCAACATGAAGCCGATTCCACAACTGGCAACCAGTTGGTCAGTGAGCCCGGACGGCAAACAGTACACATTCCATTTACGCCAGGGCGTGAAATGGCACGATGGCAAGGATTTCACTTCCGCTGACGTGGCGTTCTCCATCCTGACGGTCAAGAAATACAATTCCCGCGGGCAGGGCACCTTTGCCAATGTCACTGAAGTGAAAACGCCGGATCCTTATACCGCCATTGTGGAGCTGTCGCAGCCCGCGCCTTATCTGATCAGCGCGTTTTCCGCCAACGAAGCGCCGATCGTTCCCAAACACCTGTATGACGGCACCGATATTCGTACCAACCCCTACAACACAGCGCCGGTAGGTACCGGGCCGTTCATCTTCAAGGAGTGGGTGCGCGGTAGCCACATTGTGTACGAGCGCAATCCCAACTATTGGGATCAGCCAAAGCCATACGTGGATCGTCTGGTGGTGAAATTCATTCCTGACGCGGCGACCCGCCTGATCGCCTTTGAGACCGGTGGGCTGGATCTGGGCAGTGAATCGCCGGTGCCGCTCAATGAGCTGGATCGCGTCAAGAAAAACCCCAAGCTGGCGATTGAAACTGGCGGTTACGGTTACGGCCCGACGCAGACCCGCATCGAGTTCAATCTGGACAATCCATACCTGAAAAACCTGAAGGTACGGCAGGCGATCGCCCACAGCATCAACCGCGATGTGCTGCGTAACGTGGTGTGGTACGGCTACGCTGTCAATTCGCCAACGCCGATTACGCCGGAACTGGCCCAGTTCCACGATAGCGCGCCATCGCCATACCCGTTTGACCTGAAAAAAGCCGAACAGCTGCTGGACGAGGCCGGTTTTCCGCGTCAGGCCGACGGCATTCGTTTCCGTCTGGTACATGACTATATGCCGTACGGCGATGGCTTCAAGCGCGTGGCGGAATACCTGAAATCTGCGCTGGCTAAGGTGGGAATCGACGTCACCATCCGGTCGCAGGATTTCGCTACCTACGTCAAGCGTGTGTATACCGATCGGGATTTCGCGTTCACCAACCACTCCATCTCCAACCTGTTTGACCCGACAGTCGGCGTGCAACGGCTGTACTGGTCGCAAGCCTTTAAACCGGGTGTGGCGTTCGGCAACGGTTCACATTACGCCAACCCGGACGTAGACAGGTTGCTGGAGCAGGCGGCAGTAGAGACCGACCCGGCCAAACGTGCTGAGGAGTTTCGCGCTTTCCAGCGCATCGTGGCGCAGGAACTGCCGGACATCAATCTGTTGCAACTTAAACGCCTGACTATCTACAACACACGCGTTCACAACCAACTGACCGATATTCAGGGCACCAATGGCAGCCTGTCGGAAATCTGGCTGGATTAATGACCTATGAACCGGGAGCGCGTCGGTATCCGATGGCGCGCTCTGTGGCGTCGCCTCTGCATATAAAGGTAAGTGATGAGAAATAGTGAACGCATCCGGCAGGTGCTGTGGCGTACGTTGCTGCATGCGGTGCCGGTGGCCATCGGTATCGTGATCGTCGTGTTCTTTTTGCTGCAACTGGTGCCGGGTGATGCGGCGGACGTACTGGCCGCCGAAGCAGGCAGTGCCACCGCCGAAACCACCGCGCAGATACGCCAGCAGTTCGGGCTCGATCTACCGGTACTGCATCAACTGTACAACTATCTGTCCAATCTGGCGCATTTCAGTCTGGGTTTTTCACCGCGCTACAACGCGCCGGTGACGGAATTGATCCTGTCCCGTCTGCCGCAGACGCTGTTGCTGATGTTGGCTTCGCAGTTGGTGGCAATCGTGGCCGGGATCGCCCTGGGGGCGGTGATGGCGGTGTGGGCAGGTAAATGGCCGGATCGGTTGCTGTCGCTGCTGGCGCTGTTGCTCTATTCCACGCCGGGGTTCTGGATTGGACTGATGGCGCTGATTTTGTTCTCGGTCCGGCTTGACTGGTTACCGGGTGGCGGCAGCGCCACCATCGGCGCAGATCTGCATGGCTGGGCTTATCTTCGCGATGTGTTGCTGCATGCGGTGTTGCCGGTCGGTGCTCTGAGCAGTTTCTTTATCGCCATTTACGCCCGGCTGACGCGTGCGGCGATGCTCGAAATCGACCGGCAGGATTTCGTCCGCACTGCCCATGCGAAGGGGCTGAGTCCGTGGCGGGTGACGCTACGCCATATTCTGCGTTGCGCGCTGTTGCCGGTGACCACGGTTGCTGGGATGCACATCGGTAACCTGCTGGGCGGTGCGGCGGTGGTGGAAACCGTATTTAGCTGGCCGGGGCTTGGCCGACTGGCTCTGGAGGCGGTGATGGCGCGCGATTTCAATGTGCTGCTGGGTGTGTTGCTGCTGTCAGCGTTTCTGGTGATCGTCGCCAATATTCTGGTCGACGTACTGCAAAGCTGGCTGGACCCCCGAATCAAGGCGAACTGATATGAAAAATACTGTTTCTTCCCGCACCGCCGTTGGTGAACGGGTGCCGCCGCGCCGCCGTGTGCGGCTGTCGCCAGAGGTGAGGCTATTTTTGCGCAATCCTTCAGGCATGGCGGGGGTCGCACTACTGGTGTTGGTAGTGGTAATGGCGCTGGCGGCACCGTGGGTCTACCCCGGTGACCCGCTGGATATGGTCGCGCAGCCGTTTCTGTGGCCGGGGCAGGATCCTGCTTTCCCGTTAGGCACCGATTCGCTGGGGCGTGATGTTGCCGCCGGGGTGGTACATGGGGCGCAGGTGTCATTGCAGATAGGCTTTTCCGCCGTGGCGGTCAGCCTGCTGATCGGCATGACCGTCGGTGCGATTGCTGGCTTCTTTGGCGGCAAGGTTGATCACCTGCTGGTGCATGTCACTGAACTGTTTCAAACCTTTCCCACCTTTCTGCTGGTGGTGGTGCTGGTGGCCATCGGTCAGCCATCGGTGACGCTGATTTCCTGCGCTATCGGTGTCGCCTCCTGGCCGACCATCGCCCGGCTGGTGCGGGCGGAATTCCGTACCTGGCGTGAAAGCGATTTCGTGCTGGCAGCGCGCAGTCAGGGGTTTTCCAGTCTGCGCATCATGGCGCAGGAGATCCTACCGAATGCGCTGCCGTCGATCATCGTTACCACCTCGGTGATGGTGGCGTCGTCCATTTTGATCGAATCCGCACTGTCGTTCCTCGGTTTTGGCGATCCGAACCGGGTGAGCTGGGGCAGCATGATCGGTGCTGGTCGTGAGTCGCTGCGCTCGGCGTGGTTTTTGACCGCGATCCCCGGCGGTGCGCTAGTGCTGACCGTGCTGGCGCTCAATTTGGTGGGGGATGCGCTCAACGACGCACTGAACCCTCGCTCACGGAGGGAACGCGTATGACCCCGCTGTTGGAGATTCAGGATTTACGGGTGACCTTTCCCGGTCATCAGGCGGTGCGCGGCCTCGATCTGGCGCTTAATCCCGGTGAAACGCTGGCGTTGGTGGGCGAATCCGGCTGCGGCAAATCCGCCACTGCGCTGTCCATCATGCGGCTGGTCAGTGCGCCGGGACAGGTCACCGGGCGCATTCTGTTCGACGGGCAGGATCTGCTGGCGCTGCCGAACACCGCGATGCGTCAGCTGCGTGGCAACGCGATTTCAATGATTTTTCAGGAGCCGATGACCTCGCTCAACCCGGTGTTGACCATCGGCCAGCAGATCGTCGAAACCCTATTAACGCACCAGTCGTTGACGCCGGCTCAGGCGCGGGCGCGTGCCATCGAGCTGCTGGACCTGGTGAAGATCCCTGAGCCGCCACGGCGTATCGACGATTACCCGCATCAGTTGTCTGGTGGGCAGCGTCAGCGGGTGATGATCGCGATGGCGGTGGCCTGCCAGCCGAAGCTGCTGATTGCCGATGAGCCGACCACCGCGCTGGATGTCACCATTCAGGCGCAGATTCTGGCGCTGCTGGATCAACTGCGGCGCGAGTTGTCGATGAGCCTGCTACTGATCACCCATGATCTGGGGGTGGTGGAGCAGTGGGCAGACCGTGTGGCGGTGATGGTCGGCGGACGCAAGGTGGAAGAGTCGCCAACCGATGTGTTGTTTCAGCGGCCGCAGCACCCCTATACCCATGGTCTACTGGCGACGTCACTGCATCTGGCCGATGACCTGCACTACCGGCAGCAGTGCCTGCCGGAGATCCGTCATCCCGACAATGGCGACGCCGGGCAGGTGACGGTGGTGACGCCGCCGCTGCGTAGTGTTCCGGCTCCGGATACCACCCGCACGCCGCTGCTGTCGCTGCATCGGGTGCATACCCGCTACGCCACCTCGCAGGGTGTGGTGAATGCAGTGAAGGATATCTCGCTGGACATTTATCCCGGCGAAACGCTGGGGTTGGTGGGGGAATCCGGTTGCGGCAAATCGACGCTGTCAAAGACCATTTTGCGTCTGCTGCCTGTTGCTGAAGGCCGGATGTTGTTTGACGGCCAGGATATTACCCATCTGAACGAGTCGCAGCTGCAGCCGCTGCGTCGCCGGGTGCAGATGATTTTTCAGGATCCGTACGCGTCGCTCAATCCGCGCCACGATGTCCAGCGCATTCTGGAACGGCCGCTGATTGTGCACGGCGTAACCCAGCGTGCGGAGCGTCAGCGGCTGATCAGTCAGGCGCTGGAACGGGTTCGCCTGCCACAGAGCAGTCTCCAGCGTTATCCGCACGAGTTCTCCGGCGGCCAGCGTCAGCGCATTGGCATTGCACGTGCACTGGTAGTCAATCCGTCACTGGTGATTTGCGACGAGCCGGTATCGGCGCTGGATGTGTCGATTCAGGCGCAGATCCTCAATTTGCTGGTGGAACTGAAGAGTGAAATGGGGCTATCGCTGCTGTTCATTTCGCATGATTTGTCCGTGGTGCGCTACATCGCCGACCGGGTGATGGTGATGCAGCATGGCGAGTGTGTGGAAAGCGGCGATTGCCAGCAAATCTGGCGGCAACCGCAGCACCCGTATACTCGCCTGCTGCTGGACTCGGTACCGGGCAGGCAGCCGCTCACGGCGCACGCCAGTCGTTTCTCTGTGGTTAACGCATAAGGGGTCATTGATATGGATTTGGGTATTGCTGGCAAACGGGCGCTGGTATGGGGTGGCAGCCGTGGGCTGGGTAAAGCCGTTAGCCGTCAACTGGCGCAGGAGGGCGTGCAGGTCACGCTGTTAGCGCGCACCGAGGTTGCGTTGCGTCAGGCGCAGGATGAAATAGAACAGGCGGTCGGCGTACGCCCGCAGGCGGTGGTGGCGGACATTACTCGTGACGAAGGACGGCTGGCAGCGCTGGCAGCCTGCCCGCAGCCGGACATTCTGATCAACAACGCCAGCGGCCCTGCACCGGGCGATTTTCGCCACTGGACGCGCCAGCACTGGCTGGACGCACTCGATGGCATGATGCTTGGCCCGATCGAAATGATGCGTTTGACGGTAGATGGCATGCGTCAGCGCGGCTTCGGGCGCATCGTTAACATCACCTCCCGCAGCGTGAAGATCCCGCAATTAGAACTGGGGCTATCGAACAGTGCCCGCTCGGGGCTGACCGGTTTTGTCGCCGGGCTGTCCCGTACGGTAGTACGTGACAATGTCACTATTAACAATATTCTGCCGGGCATCTTCGATACCGACGGCCAATGGCAACACATCCAGTCGCTGGTGGCGCAGACCGGCAAATCCTATGAGCAACTGCATCAGGAGCGTGCTGCGGCCAACCCGGCCGGGCGCTATGGGCAGCCGGAAGAGTTCGGGGCTGTCTGTGCGTTCCTGTGTTCACGGCAGGCGGCGTTCATCACTGGGCAGAACTGGCTGATTGACGGCGGCAGCTATCCGGGCACTTTTTAACTGTTGCACCTGCCACAAACAGGCGCAGAACAGGGGGAATACGACATGGCAGACTATGAACAGACGCTGCGGCAGATGGTTCCGGTGCTGACCGGGATCCGCCACCATATTCATCAGCATCCGGAAATCGGGTTTGAGGAGTTTGGCACCGCGGCGCTGGTGGCGGAGAAATTGCGCGAGTGGGGGCTGGCGGTGACCACCGACATCGGCGGCACCGGCGTGGTGGGGACGCTGCGCGGGAAACAGCCGGGCGAGGGGGTGATCGGTCTGCGCGCCGATATGGATGCGCTGCGCCTGCAAGAGAAAACCGGCCTGCCGTATGCCTCGGCGTACGACGGCAAGATGCACGCCTGCGGCCATGATGGTCATACCGCCATGTTGCTGGGGGCGGCGTGGTTGTTGTCCCGCCATCCGGATTTTGCCGGGACGGTGCATTTTATCTTCCAGCCTGCCGAAGAAGGGCTGGGCGGCGCGCGGGCGATGCTCAACGATGGTCTGCTGAGTCGCTTCCCGTGCCAGCACCTGTTCGGGCTGCATAACAAACCTGGCATCGCGCTAGGGCGTTTTTCGTTGCGCAGCGGGCCGATGCTGTGCGCCAGCGACAGTTGGCGTGTCGTGTTCCACGGCACCGGCGGCCACGGTGGTTCCGGTGCGCACCTGTCGATTGACCCGACACTGCCCGCCGCGCAGTTCGTGCTGGCGTTGCAGACGGTGGTCAGTCGCAACGTTCCGGCGATGGAGGCGGCAGTGCTGAGCGTGGGGCATATCGGCGGCGGTGATCCGCTGGCACCTAACGTGATCCCCGACCGCGTTACCGTGACCGGTACCGGGCGTAGCTACTCACCGGCTATCCGCGAGCTGCTGGCCAAACGGCTGACCACCCTGGCGCAACACAGCGCACAGGCGTTCGGCGCGACGGCAGAGGTTGATTATGAATTTCAATATCCGGTGCTGGTTAATGAGCGGGAGATGGCCGGGCGTGCGAAGCAGGCCGCCGAGCGGGTAGCCGGTTCGGACGCGGTCAATGGCGAGATGACGCCGTTGCTGGGGGCGGAGGATTTTGCCTATCTGCTCGAGCAGCGCCCCGGTGCGTTCATCATGGTGGGCAATGGCGATGACGACGATGCCCACGGCCGACCACTGCATACCCCGCATTACGATTTTAACGATGCGCTGATCCCGGTCGGAGTGCGTTACTGGGTGGAACTGGTGCGTCAGGAACTGCCCCTCGCAGGAGGTATCGCATGAAAGTGATGGTACTTGGCGCAGGCGTGGTGGGTGTCACCAGTGCCTGGTATTTGCATCAGCAAGGGTTTGAGGTTGAGGTGATCGACCGCCAGCCCGGCCCGGCGCTGGAGGCCAGTTTCGCCAATGCGGGTGGTATTTGTCCCGGTTTCGCTGGCCCCTGGGCATCGCCCGGCATGTTGCTCAAGGCATTCCGTTGGCTGTTCGTGCCGCAGGCACCGCTCAAATGGCGCCCGGCGCTTAGCCCGGCGCAGTGGCAGTGGCTATGGCGTTTTGCCCGTAACTGCCGATTGGACGCCTATCGCGCCAACAAAAGCCGGATGCAGCGTATCGCCCACTACAGCCAACAGTGTTTGCACCAACTGCGCAATGAATTGGGACTGGATTACGCCCAGTCGTCGCTGGGGGTACTGCAACTGTTCGGCGACGAACAGGAACTGGCGATGGCGCATCATGCGTCGCAGGTGTTGACGCAGTTTGGCGTCAATCACCGACTGGTTGACCGTCAGGCGGTGACGCAGATCGAACCGGCGCTCTCGCAGGCGGACGCACCGCTGAGCGGTGGCCTCTATCTGCCGGATGACGAAGCAGGGGACTGCGCGCTGTTTACCCGGCAGCTGGCGGCGGTGTTGCAGCAGCGCGGCGTGCGTTTCCATTTCAATACCCCGATCGAACGCCTGCGGGCGAGCGATGATCACAGGCGAGTAACCGGTGTGGAAACCCCTGCCGGTGTGCTAACGGCGGATGCAGTGGTCGTGGCATTAGGATGCGCATCGGTGCCTTTGTTGCGTCAGGTGGACATCCGTCTGCCGATTTATCCGGTAAAAGGGTACTCGGTAACGCTGCCGATTGCCGACGATGCCGCCGCCCCGCGGGTGTGCGTGATGTACGAGCATCATAAGGTGATGATCACCCGTTTGGGGAATCAATTGCGGGCAGCAGGGATTGCCGAAATTTCCGATTTCAGTACCCGGCCAGACGCGAAGAAAAGCGCCTTTGTGGCGAGTGTGGCGCAGCGGCTATTCCCCGGCGTGGGCGACTATCAGACAGCACAACGCTGGTGCGGCCTGCGGCCGATGACACCGGACGGCCCCGGCTATGTGGGTGCTACGCCGGTAGCCGGGCTGTTTCTGGCCTGCGGACAAGGCTCCAACGGCTGGACACAGGCGGCAGGTGTTGGGCGTATCGTTGCGGATGTGATAGCCGGTCGAACGCCGGATATCGATTTGAATGGGTTGACGCTGGCGCATCGTTAGTCGATGACCTGGGTAAATCCGGGTACGCCGCAGCGTGTGGATTCACTATCAAAGGACGACAAAAGGACCATCAATGAGTACAGCAGCCAAAGAAAAAGAGGGAGATGTCCGGCAACGGATCTTACAAGAAGCGATGACGCGTTTCGCCCACAAAGGCAGCGAACTGACGACGGTGCGGGAGATTACTGAAGCGACGCAGGTCAATGTCGCCGCTATTAACTACCATTTCGGCTCCAAGGAGGGGTTGTTGAAGGCGGTGTTGGATGCCGTGCTGCAACCGTTGAACGCCGAGCGTAGCCGTTTGCTGGACGACGCGGAGCGGCAGTGGGGCGATTCACTGCCACTGTCGGCATTACTGGATGCCCTGTTGCGTCCGCTGGTGCAGAGCGCTCGCACGCCGGATGGTGGCCGTATCGCAGTGCGGTTGTTGCAGCACCTGCGTGCCACGCCGCAGGGCGAAGTATCGCTGTTGCTGTCCGACCATTTCGATGGCACGGCCCACCGTTTTATTCAGGCATTCGTCCGGGCGGTGCCACATATTTCACGTGCGGAGGCTATCTGGCGCTATGAGTTTGCACGAGGTGCGGCGATGCACGTGCTGGCGGATGTCGATCCACGTTCCGGGCGTTTGACGCTGTTGTCGCAGGGATTGTGCGACAGCAACGACGACGAACAGGTACTGCAGCAATTGCTGCGGTTCGTCAGCGCGGGTTTCGCGGCACCGTCGGCCGATTCCGCGCCGACCGAATAACCGTTTTTTATGACAACGACATATCATCAGACAGGAATAGCTATGAGCAGAGAGAGAATTGAAGGGTCTTTTGTCGCGTTGATCACCCCGTTTAACGACAACGGCAGTGTGGATTTCGGCGCATTTGAAACCCTGTTGCAGTTTCAGGAGCAAAACGGCACCGCGGCGGTGTTGATTATGGGGTCTACCGGCGAAGTGTCGATGCTCTCGCCGGAAGAGCGCCGGGAAATCATTCGTCGTACCGCCGGTTTTAACAGCGGCAAGATGAAGATCTTTTTCGGTTGTACCGGCAACAATACCGATACCACCATCGACTATGTACGCTTTGCCAAAGACAACGGGGCTGATGGTGCCATTATCGCCGCGCCCGCCTATATTTGCGCCAGCGAAAGTGATATCGAGCACTATTTTCTGGAGATCGCCGACGCCACCGACCTGCCGCTCGGTATCTATAACAACCCGCCGCGAGTGAAAACCGACCTGCACTGGACATCGCTGCTGCGTATCTTCAAGCACCCGAATTACGTGATCCATAAAGAATCCACCACCCGTGTTGGTCAGGTGGCACAAGTGTTGGCAGGCAACCCGGACGTATCGGTAATGTGCTGTGATTCGCCCAACCTCGGTCTGGTTGTTCCCACGATGTCGTTGGGTGGCCACGGCACCGCCAACATGACCGGTAATATCGCACCGGCGGAACTGGCGGCGATCTCCCGACCGTGGCGCGAGGCGGGTGACGCTGAACGTTTCCGCGACGCGTACCAGCATCTGTTGCCACTGCTGCACTACACCTATTCCGCCATTAACCCGGTGGCGGTGAAATCGCTGATGAAGGCGGTCGGCCTGCCTGCGGGCAGCCTGCGCCGCCCGCTGCGCGACCTGGACGGCGACGCGCTGGAGCGTGGGGTGCGCATTGTGGCGGAACTGGGGCTGCGTGAAAAATACGGATTTCGCTGACCAACAGCAACCGGGGCCTGGCCCCGGTTTTTACACCGTCAGTTGGCGACACCGATTAGGTTTCGATAAACGTCTGGTACCATTCTCTGATCTGTTCAGTGACAGTGCGGTTCGCCGCTTCAAACTCCCGCCCATCCAGCCTACGCACTGGCGTAATGCCGGCCAGCGTGCCGGTGACAAAGGCTTCGTCGGCAGTCATCGCTTCTGCCAGCGTGAAATCATCCACCCGCACCGTCAGACCGTGGGCACGCGCCAGCGCGATCACCGTCTGGCGGGTGATACCGTTAAAGCAATAGCGACCGCTGGAGGTCCAGAGTTCGCCGCGGCGCACGATAAAGAAGTTGGTGGAGTTACAACTGGCGACGAAGCCGTGTGGGTCCAGCATCAGTGCTTCGTCAGCCCCAGCATCGATAGCTTGTAACAATGCCTGAATCAGATTCAGACGACTATGGGAGTTAAGTCGCAGGTCGAACACATCCGGCGTGCTGGTGCGATAGCTTGAGGTGAACAGCGCCAGTCCGCGTTGCTTCGCCGTTTCATCCACCACTTTGTATTCCGCTACGCATACCACCGTCGCCCCGCCGAGGATAAAGCGCGGGTCCTGATTGGGGGTGCTTTTACGCCCGCGGGTGATCATCAGCCGCAGGTGCGCGCCATCGGTCATGCCGTTGATGACCAGCGTGCGCCGCATAATGTCGATTAGCTCCGCGCGGGTGTGGCCGATATCCAGCCTAATGGCGGCTGCACCCGCCAGTAAGCGGTCCAGATGGGCATCGAGGGAAATCAGGCGGCCATTGACCAGCCGCAGACCTTCCCACACGCCATCGCCGCAGACGTAACCTGAATCAAAGACCGACACCACCGCCCGCGAGCGATGCACAAATTCGCCGTTGACGTACACCTGCACGTCATCGTTGCGGGTATCGTGCCGGTAAGCCTGGCTGCTGACGGCGGAAGGGGAGGAAGCGCTCATGGTGACTCCTTAAAACGCACGTTCGGCGAAGCGGGCCAGAAACGCCTGCGTACGCGGTTGTTGAGGATGGCGCAGCACCTGCTCTGCGCTGCCCATTTCGTGAATAACGCCATCGGCGATGAAGATAACCCGGTCAGCGAAGTGCCAGGCGAAACCCAGTTCGTGGGTCACCAGCAATAAAGTACGGCCCTCGTCCGCCAGAGCGCGAATGGTATGCAGCACCTCGCCCACCAGTTCCGGGTCGAGCGACGAGGTGGGCTCGTCAAATAGCATGATCTCCGGTTCCATCGCTAGCGCACGGGCAATCGCCACCCGCTGTTGCTGACCGCCGGACAGGTTGCTGGGGCGGGCGTTAAGCTTATCCGCCAGCCCGACTTTCTCCAGTTGCCGACGGGCGATGGTGTCGGCCTCGGTACGCGGTAGTTTTTTTACCGACAGCAGGGCTTCCTGCACGTTTTGCAACACGCTCTGATGAGGAAACAGGTTGAACTGCTGGAACACCATGCCGATACGCTGGCGCACCGCGCACAATTGCTTTTCCGGGTAGCGCCGCGTACCGTCCGGCAAGGGGTGCCCCAGCACGTCGCCATCCAGTTCGATGGTGCCGCCGCTCGGCACTTCCATGAAATTCAGGCAGCGCAGTAGGGTACTTTTGCCAGAGCCGCTGCCGCCGATAATGGCGATTTTCTCCCCGCGCCGTACATCCAGGTCGATGCCTTTCAGCACCGGCTGACCGTGAAATGCTTTGGTCAGCCCGCGCAGCCGTAAAACGATATCCTGTGAATCAGTCATAGATGGTTACCGGGTTGATAAAGAATTACCGGGTTGATAAAAAGCTACCGGGTTGATAAAGGGGAACGCCAGCGCCGCTCCAGCCGTGCGGCCAGATAGCTGCCGGGCCAAATCAGCACGAAGTAGAACAGCGCCACCACGGTGAGAATCTCCAGCGGGCGGTACGTGTCGCTGCTGAGCAGTCGCCCCTGATACATCAATTCATTGACCGCCAGCATCGACGCCAGCGAGGTGACCTTTGCCAACTCGATCAATCGATTGGTCAGCGCGGGCAACATGCGCTGCAACACTTGCGGCAGGATCACGCGGCGTAGTGCCAGCGGATAAGACATGCCGAGCGCTTTAGCCCCTTCCCACTGGCTTTGCTCCATCGATTGCAGACCAGCGCGGAAGATTTCGGTGCTGTAAGCGGCTGTGTAGAGCGTCAGCGCCAGCACCGCCGCGCCAAAGGTGCTGAGCTGGAGACCAGTCAGCACCGGCAGGGCGTAGTAAAACCAGATCAGTTGGATCAGCACCGGCGTATTGCGAAACAGTTCAACGAATGCCATTACCGGCAGGCGGACGGCGCGGCGGCGTGCGGTGCGGGTGATGCCCAGCGTCAAGCCGAGCAGGGTGCCACCGATGCCCGCCAGCAGCCACAATTCCAGTGTGACGCCCAGCCCGCGCAGCAGGATGGGCAACTGTTGCCAGATAAAGCCAAAGTTCCATTGATAGTGCATCGGCGACCTCACTGTACACGGGTGTAGGACAGTCGCCGCTCGGCGTACTGGCTCAGCAGGCTAAGGACAAACAGCAGCGTGAAATAGAGCAGCGCCGCCAGGCTGTAAATTTCCAGCGGGCGGAAGCTCTGGCTGTTGATCTGCATCGCCTGATACAACAGCTCGCCGTAAGCCAGTGATGACGCCAGCGAGGTGGATTTAATCAACTCGAACGAGCGCTCAATCAGCGGCGGGATCATGCGTCGCAACGCCTGCGGCAGGATAACGCGGCGCAGCGCCAGTGGGCGCGACATGCCGAGCGCTTTGGCCCCTTCCCACTGCCCCTCGGCAATCGACAGGATGCCGCCGCGGTAAACTTCGGCGTAAAACGCGGCCGACTGTGCGGACAGGGCGGTTACCGCCGCGGCGAACGGCGACAGGGTCAACGGACTGATAACCGGCAGTGCGTAGTAAATCCAGAAAAAATGCACGATGGCGGGCGTGTTGCGGTAAAAGCCGATGAACAGGTGAGCGGGCAGGCGCCACAGCCGGGTGGACGACAGTTTCATCGTGGCTAGCAGCACACCGGCCAGCATCCCGATGAGAATGCTGGTAAAGCCGATGCGGACTGTTCCCCATAACCCGTCCAGCAGCAGCGGCCACCAGTGTGGCAGGGCGGAAAAATCCCATTGATAACGCATGTGTTTTTCCCTGATAACGCCAATGGCGTACGAATTGTGAACTCGACTACGATATTGTTATATCGATGGTGCTTTTTATATTCTCAGCATCTTAGCAGCCGAAAAATGTGATAAGTAAATGCTAAAAAAGCGGATTGATAGCCGATTTTTAGCTAAGGAAAGCGGGAAATTCGCTGAAGTTGCGGGCAGAAAAATCGGGCTGTCGATGACAGCCCTGATACGCGGGATTACGCCGTCTGGCCGGTTAACGCCTGTTGGATGTCATTAATCAGGTCTTCTACATTTTCGATACCGACCGACAGGCGCAACAACTGCGGCGTGATGCCGAGGTGCAGACGCTGTTCCAGCGGCAAGGAGGCGTGGGTCATGTTGAAGGGTTGGCTGATCAGGCTTTCTACTCCGCCCAGACTTTCCGCCAGCGTAAACAGTCGGGTACGCTTAATCACCGTGCTGGCGTACTCGGCGTCGCCACGTAGTCTGACGCTTATCATGCCGCCGAACGCACTCATTTGCTGACGCGCCAACGCATGTTGCGGGTGAGACGGCAGGCCGGGGTAGTACACCTGTTCCACTTGCGGCTGTTGTTCCAGCCAGCGCGCCAGCGTCAGCGCGTTGTCGCTATGACGGGCCAGGCGCAGCGCCAGCGTGCGGATACCGCGCAGTGTCAGGAAGCTGCTGAACGGATCGAGTACCCCGCCTACCGCATTTTGCAAAAACGCCAGTTGCGCCGCCAGTTCCTTGTCCCGCCCGACCACCGCCAGCCCGGCGACCACGTCCGAGTGGCCGTTCAGATATTTGGTGGCCGAGTGCACCACGATGTCAAAGCCCAGCTCCAGCGGGCGTTGTAAAGCCGGAGAGGCAAAGGTGTTGTCCGCTACGCTTATCACGCCGTGGCGCTGGGCTAGCTCGGCGATGGCGCGGAGATCCGCCAGCTTCAACAACGGATTGGTGGGGGTTTCCACCCAGATCATCCGGGTCTGCGGGGTGATCGCCTGCTCCAGCGTGGTCAGGTCGGTCGGGTCGACATAGGTGACGCTTAGCCCGGCGGTGCGCTTGCGCACCCGGTCCAGCAATCGCCAGGTGCCGCCGTAAATGTCATCCACTGCGACGATATGGCTGCCCTGATCGAGCAGTTCCAGTATGGTGGCGCTAGCCGCCAGTCCGGATGCGAAAGCAAAACCCTGAATACCGCCTTCCAGCGCGGCGATATTGGCTTCCAGCGCGTGACGGGTCGGGTTGCCGCTGCGTGAGTATTCGTAACCGGTATGCTGGCCGGGAGCAGGCTGGGCAAAGGTTGAGGTAGCGTAAATTGCTGGCATGACTGCGCCGGTGCTGTCTGGGGTGTAGCCAGCGTGAACGGTCAGCGTGTCGAAATGGCTCATGATAAATCCTTGTGGTAAACGGTAGAAAGGTCAGCGCACCAGATGCCGCCAGTGATTGAGCACATCGGTGCGGGTAATCAGGCCGAGGAAACGCTGGCCGTCCAGAACGATGGCGACATGACCGCGATCAAACGTGGTCAGCAGGTGATCGAACGAGGCGTCTTTCTGCAGGGTGTTGACCTGATCGGTCATCGCATCACGGGCGGTCAGCGAGAAATGGCGCGGGTTGGCTTTGAGATTGTTGAGCAGGTCCCACTCATCAATCACCCCGACTACCCGGTCGTGTTCCAGCACCGGTAGCTGGGAAATGTCATACAGCCGCATGCGGGCATGCACGATCGCCAATGAATCATTGGGGGAGACAGACACGGTAGCGCCTTCATTATGGCGATAGGTGATCAGATCGCGCAGGTCGCCCAGCGGCGGGCGTTGGATTAACCCTTGCTCAATCATCCAGTAGTCGTTGAACATCTTCGACAGGTACTTGTTGCCGCTGTCGCAAACCAGCGTCACCACCCGGCGCGGTTCGGTTTGGGCGCGACAGTAGCGTAGCGCCGCCGCCAGCAGTGTGCCACTGGAGGAACCGGCCAGTACACCTTCTTTGAGTAGCAGTTCGCGGGCGGCCTGAAATGATTCCTGATCGCTGATGGCGTAGGCCTGTTTTACCTGACTGAAGTTAGCCAGCGCTGGCAAAAAATCCTCGCCGATGCCCTCCACCAGCCAACTGCCCGCGTCGCCAATTGTGCCTTGTCGTACATAGTCAGTCAGGATAGAACCGGCCGGGTCGGCCAGTACCAGTTCGGTTTTTGGTGATACGTCGGCAAAGTAACGACTCAGTCCACCCAGCGTGCCGCCGGAACCGACGCCAACCACAATCGCGTCAATGTCATGCTCCATCTGCTGCCACAATTCCGGCGCGGTGGTGCGGTAGTGGGCCTGTGGATTGGCAGGATTATTAAACTGGTCGATGTAGAACGCACCGGGGATCTCGTTTGCCAGCCGTTGTGCATAGTCCTGATAATAGTCCGGGTGGCCTTTGGCGACGTCAGATCGGGTCAGGCGTACATCGACACCGAGTGCGCGCAGATGGAAGATTTTCTCCCGGCTCATTTTGTCCGGTACCACCAGAATCAGCCGGTAGCCTTTGATAGCCGCCACCAGTGCCAGCCCTAGCCCGGTATTGCCAGCGGTGGCTTCGATCAGCGTGCCGCCAGGCTGTAATTTTCCCTGCTGTTCTGCTGCTTCAATCATGGATAACGCCACACGATCTTTTATCGAGCCGCCGGGATTCTGGTTTTCCAGCTTGGCGAATAACCGGCAAGGGCCGGTATCAAACTGCGTCAGCTCCAGCAACGGGGTGTTGCCGATCAGGCTGAGCACGGATGTAGGAATAGACATAGTCATCACCTCGGATCATAGCGAGGTGCACATGGTAGAGCTCAGGCATAACAGCATGAAAATAATATAATTGACCATCTATATGTGATTTTTAGAAATAAAATTCTGTTTGGCGGTAAAGCCATACAGCCTGATAGCCATGCAGCGGTATATCCATCCGCTGATGAAGCGACGGGTTATCACCTTTGGTTTCAACGGTGGCGAAAATGGCATAAAGCAGTTGGAAAACGCAGTGTTATCATCAAATGCCATCCCTGACGCCGACCGGAATCTGGACCGATGACCTCTTTGCACGCTACCTCCCCGATAACCCTGACGCTGGCCCGCTTTGCCTGCCAGCTTACGCCAGAGGCGATCCCTGCGGTCTGGCGGCGAAAAATCCTGCTACATCTGCTGGATGCGCTGGGCTGCGGCGTCGCCGGGCTGGAGAGCGAGGTGTTTTTGCAAGCGCAACGCATGGCGCGTCAGCAATATGCGGTGGGAACATCGCCGGTGCTGGGAAGCCGGGATGGGCTGTCGGCGCTGGGAGCCGCATTTGTCAATTCGGTGGCGATGAACGCACTGGATTATGACGATGGATTTGAACGAGAGGGTCGTGGTATGGGTCACCCTGGCGCGACGTTGGTGGCGGCGGCATTGGCTGCATTGGACGGACGGCGGATATCCGGCGCGCAGTTGTTATGTGCGCTGGTCGCCGCCTGGGAAATCAATGGCCGCGTGATCCTGTCTCAGCAGCCCAGCCCGGAACGTTTTCAGCAGGTGTACGGCGTGTGCCAGCATCAGTCGCTCGGTGCGGCGGTCGTGTTCGGTCTGCTCTGCGGTTGCGATGCCGCCGGGCTGGAGAACGCTATCGGGCTGGCGGCGTCGCTGACCCCACTACCGGGACTACACAAGTACAACTGGCAGCAGCGGCCGCTGGTGGCGTTGAAGGATTACAACGCACCGGCGACGGAAGCCGGGGTGCGCGGGGTGCTGCTGCACCGGGAGGGTATTATCGGGCCGCGCGATGTGCTGGCAGGCGAACAGGGGTTCTGGCGCATGGCTGGCTCTGACCAATGTGATACCTCGCTACTGGTTGATGGGCTGGGGGACGCGTGGCGATTGCACCATGCCAGTATCAAACGCTATCCGGTTTGCCGCTGGATGCACACTGCACTGGCGGCGTTTGAGCAACTGCTGGCGCAGCAGGCGTTGTCGCCGGGTCGGATTGTGCGGGTTCAGGTGCTCGGTAGTCGGACATTGGTAGAACAATTCGCCGATACGCAGGTGTTGAGTGAAACCGATGCCCAGTTCAGCGTCCCGCTGGCGTTGGCCTGCCTGGCCTACGGCATTCCCCGACAGAACTGGAGCGACGCGGCCACGCGGCAGAGTGCGACATTGCTGGCGTTTGCCCGGCGGGTCGAGTTGGTGGTGGATAACGAATTGGAACAGTTGATGGCGGTACAGCGGCGGCCTGTCAGCCGGGTGAGGGTGAACGTTGACGGGCGGTGGTTGAACGCGCCGACAGTGGATTATCCGCCGGGGTGTGAAGAGAACCCGATGACAGAAGCGGAGATTGTGCGCAAGTGCCGCGACAATCTGTCGCGGCGACTGGGGGATAACGAGAGCGAGCGTCTTATTGATGCGCTGCTCAGTCTGGAACGCCAGCCGGATGTGGGGGCGCTGCTGGCACCACTGTTTGCTGGCTGACGTTCCCTGTTCGCCGGTTATTTCCACGCTTCGCGGATCACTGGCGGCACCTTGCTGATGTCCACGCCGCGGGCTTTCAGTGCCTGTTCGTAGAACTGCTGAATCTGGCCGGATTGATAGAGCTTGCCGAATTCGTCATTGAGGAACTGATGGAAGGTTGGGTCGCTTTCCTTACGGATAGCGCCACTGGTACTGACCGCCACAATGGGCTTTGGCAGTATCAGGTTACCCTTGCCGACTTTGGCCTGTTGCAACGCCAGCGCTGGATGGAAATAGGACAACGCGTCTACCCGACCGGCATAAAACGCCGCCACGCCTTCATCCATGTTGGGGAAACGCACCAGTTGCGCTTTCGGCAGGTTTTTGGTCAGTAGCAAATCCGGGCTGGAGCCCAGCGTGACGCCGATTTTGATATCCGGCCGGTTGAGATCTTCCCAGTTGGTAACATTGATGCCATCGCGCACCAGTACCCCCTGGGCATACCAAAAGAAAGGTTGCTCCGGAAAATCGACCGCTTTTTTGCGCTCGTCAGTGGGGTCAAGCACCAGCATGGTGTCGATCTGGCCGGTTTGCAGCGCGGCGACTGCGTTGCCCCAGGTGGTTTCCACCGCCACCAGCTTGACCCCAAGGTCTTTCGCCAGCACCTTACCAACCTGATAGCCGATGCCATCCCATTCGCCGGTCGCCGCGTTCTTGAAATACCAGGGTTCGCCCTGCGCTACGCCGATACGCAGTTCGCCGGTTTGTTTGATGTGCTGCCAGGTGGAGGTTGGCGTTTCGGCCTGAACCAGCCAGGGCGCGGCGGCCAGCGCCAGCGCGGCAATCATGTTGCGAAAAGATAAAGTCATAATGTCCCCGTGTGTGAATGGTTAAACGCCTGAATCAGCGGGGATGTTACGTGTCAGTGTGGGCCTGGCTACGCTGTTCATCCCCCGATAAAACCAGGCGTTGGATTAATCAATAAATAAAAGGTGATACCGTGCGCGCCATCGGCTAGTTATCATAAATAATGCTTTAATATCATTAACATGATGGAGGTGCGCGTAGGCAGTATTACAGGAAATCAGTACGACATTAAATGCGAAGAATGACAGAGCTTATGCACGGGGCGGCTAACGGAAGTCATGGCATAAGGCGGGCATTGCCCGCCATGATGAGACTGATGCTATCGGTTAGAACGATTCCCACTCATCTTTTGCCACTGGCGAGTGAGACCCGGTTGTCGCAGTGGCCAGCATCAGCGGTTTTTTCGCGCCGAGGGTACCGGGGGCCTGGCGGGTAACGCGGTGAGCGTCACTATCACCGAGGCGGAAAATCGACACCGCCTGTTCCAGTGCCTGAGCCTGCTCTTCCAGTGAGTTAGCTGCCGCGGACGACTGTTCCACCAGCGCGGCGTTTTGTTGGGTGGTGGCATCCATTTCGGCGACGGCGCTTGAGATCTGGTTAATCCCTCGGCTCTGCTCATCCGACGCGGAAGCGATTTCTCCCATAATGTCATGAACATGGGAGATAGAACGAATGATTTCATCCATCGTCTTACCGGCGCTTTCCACCTGGGTGGAACCGGTATTGACCCGGGTGACCGACTCGGTGATCAGGGTTTCTATTTCTTTAGCGGCCTGCGCGCTGCGCTGGGCCAGACTGCGCACTTCGCCCGCCACCACAGCAAAACCACGGCCTTGCTCACCGGCACGCGCGGCTTCCACCGCGGCATTCAGCGCCAGAATATTGGTCTGGAAGGCGATACCGTTGATAACCGAAGTGATGTCGGAAATACGTCGGGAACTGGTGGCGATTTCATTCATGGTGCTGACGACGTTGGTGACGATTTCACCGCCTTTAGTGGCGTTATTGGCGGCGTCGGCAGCCAGTTGTGAAGCGTGATGCGCGTTATCGGCGTTCTGTTTCACCGTGGAGGTTAACTGCTCCATGCTGGCGGCGGTTTCCACGACGGCGGCAGACTGCTGCTCGGTGCGTGAGGAGAGGTCGGTGTTACCGGCCGCGATTTCCGATGCGGCCGACGCCACATGGTTTACACCTTCACGAATGGCTCCTATCATGTCGCGCAGTTTATGGTTCATTTGATTCATCGCCGTCATCAATTGGCCTAGCTCGTCGCGCCGGTTGACGGTAATGGTGGCGGTCAGGTCACCCTGAGCAATCTGTTCGGCCAGCGACAGGCTTTGACGCAATGGTTGCGTAATCAATAAGGTGATGCGCCAGGCCAACAACATGCCGATAGCGATAATCGCCAGGCCGATAACCCACTGCTTGTATTGGGACTGACGGGTAATGTCATCGACCTTGGTTAATTGTGCCTGATAAAGCTGTGTCGTTGCCTGATTCAGCACCAGCGCGATATCCGCCATACGCTGAGAGACCGTGTTTTCCTCCTGATACGCGGCCATATACAGGCTGACATCTCTGTCGTAGGTGGCGAACAACTGCCAGGCCTGATTCAGCCACGCCTGTTGTTCTGCATCGTAATTTGGCAGAGCCTGCGTGAGGATATGCTGTGCGGCGTCCAGTGCCTTGCGAAGTGCGGCTTCGTTTTCACCTGAGGGGGCTAACGTCAGCTCATGCGCGGCATCTTTAATGTCAGACAGCGCCTCATGGATGTATAGGAACTCCAGTCTCAATTCCAGTGGCAACATAGCGCTGTCGAATTGCTTGCGCAGGGTATCAATGATGTTGCTGATGGTATTCTGCGATAATTTTTGGCCGATAGCATCCCGCTTTTGGCTGGCGGTGAGCAAGTTTCCCCGTGCCGTATTATATTCCTTGCTGGCCTGAGTTATTTTATCCAACAGGATACGGGTATCCGCATCCCATTTCAGCGTTTCTGCCGTGTTCAGCAATTGCGTTATTTTATTCAGCAATTCGCTATTTTTATTTAGGGCAGCATAATCGTGGGTATATTGAAAACGCAGACGCTCGCGTCTGGCCTCTTCCAGATTGCTATTGATACTATTACTGATAATCGATTTTTGTGAATAGGCGTCAATATTACGAAAACCATTTATTCCAGACAGCATGATAATGACGGCCATCAATAATATTAATCCGAACCCCAGAGCTAGCTTTACGCCGACCTTGAGATTGTTATAAGCATCAAAAACAGTATTCATTGGCCCTTCCTTTCTTGATTTGCCAGAGTAATGATGAGGGAAAAACCGATTTGAATAATTCAATAAGCTAAATCTTCATAGCCTCAGTACTGAAGCTGTATTTTATCATTATAGTTGCGCTAATCTGCATTGTTACTGTGAGTCACGGTGTAAACTGAATATAACTGTTCTAAATGTCATGATTTATGTACCTCACAAGGAGGTAATACAATAACTACACTTTTATAAAATAGTATTAAAAAGTGATTTTATCAATGGATTAATGAAAAATGAGATATCGACTATCGATGGTTGATGCCTCATCCATTTTTTTGGATTTTTTCAAATGGAATACCCAAAAAAGTAATCATGGGAGTGACAATACTCAGTGATAATCTTTACGTTGCGTCGTTGGTGGAGGCATTTTAGCGCTCAACATACGTTTCTGGAAAATAAATGGGCGATACAAGGCAGGGTAAAAAGCAGAATCTAAACACAGCATGGCCGTTTATTGCCATGCTGTGTGGTATGCACCAACAATCGTCGTTATCAAACGTAGCAGAAATTGACCGGCACCGTTATCAAAACGGATTAGAACGACTCCCAGTCATCTTTGGCGGCTGCCGATGAGGGTTTCACCGTAGCAGACGCTTTGGTGGTCGATTTAGATTTCCCCAACATTAACGGCGCTTTGGCGCTGATGGTGTTGCGTTGTGTCGGTGATGCTGTAGCTCCGCCATGGCTGATCCGGAAAAACGACACCGCGTGTTCCAGCGTCTGAGCCTGCTCCTCCAGTGAATTGGCTGCGGCGGAAGATTGTTCCACCAGCGCAGCGTTTTGCTGGGTGGTGGCATCCATTTCGGCGACGGCGGTGGAAATCTGGTTGATGCCACGGCTCTGCTCATCAGAGGCGGAGGCAATCTCATCCATGATGTCATGCACATGGGAGATGGAACGAATGATCTCATCCATCGTCTTACCGGCGCTTTCCACCTGGGTGGAACCGGTATTCACCCGGCTAACCGACTCGTTGATCAGGGTTTCGATCTCTTTAGCGGCCTGGGCACTGCGCTGGGCCAGACTGCGTACTTCGCCCGCCACCACAGCAAAACCACGGCCTTGCTCACCGGCACGTGCGGCTTCCACCGCGGCGTTCAACGCCAGAATATTGGTCTGAAAGGCAATGCTGTTGATAACCGAGGTGATGTCGGAAATACGCCGGGAACTGACGGCGATTTCATTCATGGTGCTAACGACGTTAGTGACGATTTCGCCGCCGCGGGTCGCATTAGCGGAAGCATCGGCAGCCAGTTGTGAAGCGTGATGCGCGTTATCGGCGTTCTGTTTCACCGTTGAGGTTAACTGCTCCATGCTGGCGGCGGTTTCCACGACGGCGGCAGACTGCTGCTCGGTGCGTGAGGAGAGGTCGGTGTTACCGGCCGCGATTTCCGATGCGGCCGACGCCACGTTGCTCACGCCTTCACGAATTTCACCGATCATCTCGCGGAGTTTATGGTTCATGTCTGCCATTGCAGACATCAGCATCCCCAGTTCATCGCGGCGAACGACGGTGATGGAGGCCGTCAGGTCGCCCTGGGCAATCCGTTCAGCTATCGACAGGCTCTGGTGCAGTGGACGGGTAATCTGCAAAGTGATACGCCAGGCCATCAATACTCCGATAGCGATAATCACTAGCCCGGTCAGCAATAATTGCCACTGTGAACTGGCGGTGGTGTTGCTGACCAGCGCCAACTGACCGGCATATAAATCGTTGGAGGCGTTATCCAAAATCACAGCCGCACCGCTCATGGTGCTGGTGGCGGCGCTCTCATTACGGAAAGCATTCATGTAATCGTCAATGTAGCCGTTATAGGCGGAAAAGAAACGCCAGGCCTGGTTCAACCAGCCTTGCTGTTCCGCACTGAATTTCGGCAGGCTTTGATTGAATGCGGCCTGAGTGCTGCTAAGGGCTTTACGCAGGTTGGATTCAGTTTGTGCGGAAGGGGTCAGCAGCAACTCATGTGCCATATCGCGGATATCTGCCAACTGTTCGTACAGCGTGATAAATTCCAACTGCAATTCTGGTGTCTGCGTACTCGCACTGAATTGGGTGCGTAGTGAACTCAGGACACTGGCACTGCTGTCCTGGTTGAGTTTTTGCGCCACGGCATCACGCTGCTTGCTGGCGTTGATCAGCGCCTCTCTTCCTGGGACATAGACGTTGTAGGCGGTATTGAGTTGATCCAGTAGCTTACGTGCATCAGGACTCCAGGTGAACTGGTTGGCCTGCTTCAGTGACTGACCCACTTTTGCCATCAGGTCGCCCACTTTATCTATTGAGCTGTAGTCATGGGTATATTGGAAATCGAGGCGGGCGCGTCTGGCATCGTTCAGGTTATTATTAATGTCATTGCTGATAATGGATTTGTTGACGTAAGCGTCAATATTACGAAAACCATTAACCCCGGATAGCATGATAAAGGCGGACATAACTAAAATGAGTCCAAACCCTATTGTCAGTTTACTACCAACCTTCAAATTGTTATAGGTATGCATAATTGAATTCATCAAGGTTTCCTACAGAGCTAAATGTGTTGACAATACAGATCAACAGAGAGTGACCATCTGTTAACGTCCGTGTTTTTCAAAAATACAGAGATGGGTTTCTTTCGCGATGAGAAAAACGTGTGAATTTTATCACATTTTTTATAATTATAAACACTTGCTAACATAATGAAAGTAGAGGTTGTTTGTGTTTCTTATTCCAGTTTGGTTTTTTTCTGGTGGTATTCCGTTTGCAAGTTGTTAAATGTTTTCATGTACTAGTCAGATGATGTATTGGGCAGGGTTTTATCTGCTCTCTTTTTCAAAAAATTATTTTTAAATGTCCTGACTAAGTCATATTTTTTCATTTTGTTGTTAGTCGAGAAAATAATGTGATTCTTCCGATAAAGAAAAGAAATAATCAGGGGGAGGGCAGTCACTCTCATTTTGAAGTATGAAGGGTATACACCCCGAATAATTCGGAACTGATAATGTGCGCTATACAGTCCACTATATAATGCGCTATCTCTCGCTATCGATGGTAAGTGGGATTGAGCATGTTCATTCAGGTATGGCGGAGAAGGGGATCAACAGAATAAAGGCGGTGGTGAGAGAATCCCGGTTCTGTGCTTTCTGGCCGACTGGCTACACAGAACCGGGGCGCGGTTATCAGGCGCCGGACGTTGCATCCGCCGCGTCGGTGACCATCGGCACGTCCTTAATCACCGATTCGAAACTACGCAGACGTTTATAAATCGACATCAGCTCGACGATGGTGGTCCACGAGTTAATCAGGTATTGGAATGAGCTTCGCACCTGATCGAACACGTTGGTTATCTGGTTCATCAGACCGAGCGTCAGACTACCTGCGACGATCGACGGTAGCAGCATGATAATGCCGAACACATTGTCGGTTTGCAGATAGAGCACCCGTGCAATATTGAAGTAGGTGTAATGGAAATAGAGCCGGAAATAGTTTTTCCGCACGTTGATGAACAGCTGTTTTACCGTCGGCGGCGTGGCTCGGGTGGCGTCGTCTTCACCATAGACCAACTCTTTACGATAGGCGGCTTCCACACGCTGGTTGTTAAACTCCAGCCCCGGCAGTTTGATGCCGATAAACGCCAGCAAGCCCGTTCCTGCCAGCGACCAGACAATCGCTGCGATCACCAGGCCGTAAGGCACTTCGCCAATCAACGGCAGGGTTTTGACATGGGATGAGAGGCTGACCAGCACCGGTAAAAAGGCTATCAACGTCATCAATGATTTCACCAGGTCGACACCCAGGCTTTCCACGGTGGAGGCAAAGCGCATGGTGTCTTCCTGAATACGCTGTGCCGCCCCTTCAATGTGCCGTAAGGACTGCCAGTGCGAAGTGTAATAATCATTCATCGCGGTACGCCAGCGAAAAACATAATGGCTGACGAAAAAAAGGTTCATCACACCCACGGTGACGGCCGTTAGCGCAATACCCAGGAAAATCAGCAACTCTTTGTAAAACGCCTGAATCGTCACCGCGTTAGGGGCACTGAGGGCTTTTTGGATCAGGTCATAAAAAGGGCCATACCAGTCGTTTACCGCCACCCCGATTTCCACCGAAAAGTAGGTAACGAAAATAATCAGTGAGGTTCCCAGGATAGACCAGCGTTGCCAGGGGTGGGGACGTAATAGCGCCCAGGCTCCCGCGAAAAGGCAGACGCACAGCAGGTAATAACCGTAAAACCACAAAAAGGCAGGTGACCAAAACCGCGCGGCTCCGTGTGGTAACGGTTCGCTGATGTGCAGCAGGCTGTCACCCAGCGAGCGTCCCCAGCCATACCAGATGATGACTGCCACCAGCGACCAGATCAACGCAGAAGAGAAAAACCACTTAGGGTTGGGAAAAAACGACTTGAACATAAGCGCACTTTGTATCCGTAACAGGAGAATAATTGCCGTAATAGCAAATATTTAACCTAAGTGCAGGATTATATTGAAACGATTTTTGACGGTGATAGCTTTTTCTTTACGCAGTGGTGTCGAAACCGCGGGGTTACAGCGATACTACGTCCGGTATCGCAAGCATCATCAGGGCGATAGATTGGACGACTACATCGATACTGACTGATCGTGATCGACAATGGTGTGGGAGATTCTGATGTATCAAATAATGATATGGAGCTGGAAGGAGTGATTGTGGTGAGATATTTGGGGTTGGCTGGCTTGTTGTTATTAACAGCATGTTCATCACTGACTACTGTGAGTGACTATAATAAATATTTAACAGATTCGCTTGCCGATAAAAGAGTCGGTATTGCCTTCGACATGAATAATAATAGAACGCGGGTCTACCCGGAAACGAAAACATGTATTGATCTCTACTCAAAAAATAACGGATTCGTTCCTGTCATGCGGTTGAGCAAAAAATCAATAGGGATGCCAGTCGTCGATAAAATGAGTGATAAGCATCAAGAGTTCTGGGTGAGTGCCAATGGGTATATCGCGGTCAGGGTGCTCTACACCGGTGAAAACAATCACCGGTCGTTCTTCTCGCCCGATGTGTTAGTGTCAGAGAGCGTGATTGCCTTTAAGCCTGAGGCGGGTTCATTTTATTACGTGACGATTGATTTCAATGACCGGAACGCAGAAACAGGAAAATACTTAAGGGTGTATAAAATTGTTGATAATGCGTCGGGAGAAAAAACATTACAGCATGTCGATATGTTGAACCTGAGAAACTGTCCAGGTCAACAACCGTGGTACACAAAAGCCGGTGCGGCGATATGATTTTATCTTTTTAGACCGCTAACGTGTTTACCTGCCGATAGGCTATCGGCAGGGATATACCCCAAATAAATGTCTAAGCGAAATAGTAAAATAAAAGACATGGCCTAATGCGTGGTTAATCCAGTTCAATGATTTCCTGCTGGCTCAGATCGTTATCCAACTGGCGTAATACCCGGTAGACCTGCGCAACCGATTGTAACGTATGGCGTGGAATGTAGTGCCCCTCGGGAACCCGATACAGGGTTCGCGCCAGCCAGATAAAACGGATCACCGGCACATTGGCCTGATGCGCGCGGGCGATGAGCGCTTTGGCCTGTTCGTCTTCACCCTTGAGTAGAATGCGCGGTAATGGCGTTTTGCCGGGGCGATAGAACAGCGCTACCGCATAGTGTGTTGGGTTAACCAAGAGCAGGTCAGCATCCTCGATGTTGGGTTTGGCGCGAGGGCTGGCCGGTTCGTTGAGGATTTCCTGTGCTACCGATTTGCGATGTCCCTTCATGTGGGGGTCGCCTTCGGAATTTTTGAACTCGTTACGAATATCTTCATGACTCATGCGTTGCTGCTTGAGGAAGTAGTATTTTTGCAAACCGAAGTCGAGTATCCCCAGCGCCAGCAGTGAGGACAGGGTGGTGCGCGCCACACTTTTCAGTACACTCTCCACACCTTTCCAGAAGGCGGTCAGGTCACCATAGGCTAACTCCACCAGCCATTCCAATTGTGGTATGACGACGAGCCAGAACACCAGTCCGATGGTGGTTGCCTTCAGGATGTTAGTCAGCATGTCGGTGAGCTTGCGCATTGTGAACATTTGCTTGATTTGATTGACCGGATTAAGGCGGTTGAAATCAATCTTTAGCGCTTCCACCGCGAACAGCGGGCCATACTGGATCCAGCCGCCGACAATACGCATCAACAGCGCCACACTGACGGTTAACAGGCAGAAGGTGCTCAGCAGTGATAGTGCTTCGCTGAACACTTCATCGGCGGCATGGCCGAACGAGTCAGACAGACGGCTCAGCGGCAATTGCATTAATGCCTGTAATCTGCTCATGCCGTTGTCGGTCAGCGCCAGAATCATCTCCAGTAGTGCAAAGCTAATCAGCAGTTTGGGAACATCCTGACTTTGACCGACTTCCCCTTTTTTGCGCGCATCCTGCAATTTCTTGGGGGTGGGTTTTTCGGTTTTTTCGCTCATCCCGGCACCTTAGTGGTTAATCGTCGTATTCAGTGTTCAGGACGACGCTTGAAAGAATAGTGGAAACAGGTGTTTCAGGTCGGCCAGTGCCTTGAGTCGGCCTTCACCGAGAAACTGCAACACCGGCATGTAGAGCACGAAGAATGCCATTCCGGCCAGGCATTTGGCTGGGGCGGACAGCACGTAGACCTGCAATTGCGGGCTGTAAAGACTGAGAATGGCGATGCTGAATTCCAGCAACAGTAACAACGCCACTAGCGGGCCGGCATACACAATCATGTGTTGAAAGGTGTCGTTGAGCAGACCGAGATAGGTGTGAAAACCCAGCTCCGATAACGGCGGCAGAAAATCCAACGCTGGCCATAGCTGGTAACTGTCCCACAATAATTGCGTGAAGCCGGAAAACCCGATAGTGATGATCAGCAGCAGGGTAAACAGCTCTTTCATCATGTGGCCGAGCGGGGTGGCATCGTTACCCAACGCCGGGTTGAGCTGGCCGCCGGTCAGCGCGCCGCGCTGGTTGTCGAACAGCGCGCCAACAGATTCAAACAGCCAGAACGGCATGGCCAGCACCACCCCCAGCAACAACCCAATGACCAGCTCTTTGAGCAACAGCGCGGGTAACATGGGCCAGGTTATCGTGGTGGTTAACATGTGTTGCTGGATAGCACCGGCCGGGACTAGCGCGATGGCAAGGGCCACCGCGTTGCGCAGCATGCCTTTGATGACGGTGAAAGAGAACAGCGGCACCAGAAACAGGCATGGATACAACCGGGCCACGCCGAGCGTCAGCGCGTAAATAAAGTCGTAAATAGACTGGAGGGAGGCAAGAGAGAGCATCGTCACCTCATGCCCGGACGTGTTCGATCATATTAAAAGCCATTACCGCCAGTTGGATTAACTCAACGCCTATCCAGCGGCCGGTCATGGCCAGCACCAACCCCACCGCCACCAGTTTGACGGCAAAAGGCAACGTTTGGTCCTGCAACTGCATCACCGCCTGTAGCAGTGAAATCAGTACACCGACCACCACCGCGACCAGCAACGGCGGCGCAGACAGCATCACCACCAACACCATCGCCTGTCGGAACAGCGTGAGCGTTTCCATGACGACCTCACAGGTAACTGTAGAACAGACCGTCTAGCAGACGCGTCCAGCCGTTAACCAGCACGAACAGCAATAGCTTGAGCGGGAGCGAAAGGGTGGTCGGCGCGACCATCTGCATCCCCAGAGCCAGCAGGACGTTAGAGACAATCAGGTCGATAACGATGAACGGGATATAAATCAGAAAACCGATTTTAAACCCGGCTTGTAGCTCTGAGAGCACATAAGCGGGCAGGATTAACAGGATGTTCTGGGTGGTTATTTTCTCCGACATCGCAGCAGGCCACATGCGCAGGCTGTTTTCATGCAGATGGGTGAGGATATCCGGGTCGGTGTTGCGCGACATGAACCTCTGTAACGGTTCAATGCCGCGGGTCACGCTGCTTTCCAGCGCATCAAGGCTGCTAACGTCCACCGGTGCGTCCTGAAACCGCTGTTTGATGTCGCTGAATACCGGTGCCATCACGAACAGTGTGGCCGCGAGCGCTACACCATATAACGCCATGTTGGGCGGCACTTGTTGCACCCCGATGGCGTTGCGGGTGAGCATCAGTACCATCGATATTTTCAGAAAACAGGTACAGACGATCATCATCAGCGGAATCAGTGACAGCGAGCCCAGAAACAGGGCAAACATCACCGGGTCGAAATTGCCCGAGGTCATCGCAATGACTCCGTGGCGATCTCCCTGACAGCAACCGGCCCACGGGTGATTTGCAACCCCAGTCGACCGTCTACATTCACCAGTTCTCCCTGTGCCAGTGGTTGTTCGCCGTGATACAGCGTGGCTTCGCCGGGGATGGCCTGTTGCAGGGGTAACACGGTACCGGGGGCGAGTTGCTGCAAATCCTGTAGTGTCAGCGTCAGGTAGCCGTAGCGTACCGTCAGTGCCAGCGCGAGCGGTGGCAGTGGATAACCTGATAGCGGCTCACCAAACGGCAACGTACTCTCGGCACAGGGTGATGTTTCCTGCACGTTGCTGTTATCCGGCGGGGTATTTCCGTAAGAAGCGATATTGCCGTAAGAAGCGGTGTCGTCAAACGGTATCGGGTCGCCAAAGGGCGTTGTGTCGCCAGGAAATGTGGTCACGGGGCATTCCTCCAGTTCTGTCACGGCAAACCAGTAAGGGGCGAGTGTGTCCATCCTGAGTTGCCCGGCTAACCGCCGGTC
Organism: Dickeya ananatis; assembly: GCF_019464615.1. Classification (NCBI taxonomy): domain Bacteria; kingdom Pseudomonadati; phylum Pseudomonadota; class Gammaproteobacteria; order Enterobacterales; family Pectobacteriaceae; genus Dickeya; species Dickeya ananatis. The sequence goes on from NZ_CP040816.1 coordinate 1,662,348, forward strand.
GGCCAGCGTAATGCTGCCGTCGCCTTGCGGTGAGAAGTACTGTCTATGTGGACAGATCACGTCGCCCGGTTCCAGACTCGCCAATTGCTCTTGTGACAACGTCACGTCTGCCAGTATTAATGGCAGGCGTATCGCCAGGTGATTGGGCAAAGCCGAGTGTGGTGCGTACCACCCCGGCCGACATAGCCAACGTTGCACCGTATGGCGTGCGGTTCGTAACCGGCTGCGAATGCGAAAATCGCCCCGCATCACCTCCAGCCACACGGTTAATTCGGCCGACGTGTTGTCATCTGAGTATCTGTTGTCATCTGAAGAGGTGCGGTCATCCGACCCTGCTACAGAATCAGGTTGTGCAGGTAACAAAGGCTGAATCTCACCGAACAGCTCGCGCAATGCCGGGCTGAGCGCCTGATTGTAGTGCGTCCAGTAGCGGGCCACCGCGTCATTGCTGTCATGCTCGCCGGGTAGCAGCGCCGGGCAGGCGGAGAGTAACGACAGCAACGGGGCGGCATTGTCCAGCCATAACGTACCATCGTGGCAACACCAGCCGCTTTCCACTCCGGCAGCGGGCGTATCGTCCGCTAACTGTATGCGCAATTCCCCCGGTTGACCCTCCAGCATGAAGGCGAAACGGTGTGCGCTCGCCAGTTGGCGGGATAGCGCTGCCTGTGCCTGACTGATGCGCCGTAGTGTCTGTGCCAGTGGGGTCATAGGTCGTCATCCTCCCGGCTGTCGAATTGCAGGCGTACCGGTGCACGCAACGTGCTTGCCAGCGAATGGCGGCACGCGTCACGCTGGTTTTTCAACCGTTCATAGGTAGTTTTGCCAAAACGCAGCGACACATCCCAGCCGTGAGCGGGGAGCGCCACCATACGTACGTCTACGCTACCCAGTTGTGGTAACTGCACACTGAACGACAGCGGTTCGCCACGGTGTAACAACGGCATGTCGGCCAGCGAGGATTCCAGCGCCGACCAGCCCGCAGGTATGACGGGTGTTGTTTGCAGCGGGGTATCCTGGAAGGACGTCGGCGTAAGCGCGGGATACAGCGCCAGCGATGGGCCAAACGGCAGCCAGCTGATATCGGGCAGTGCGCCGTCTGGATCGGACAGACGGCCAAACGGCTCCCAACACGCCTCATCGTCAGCACCGTAGCCATAACCGGACAGATCCGGTTGCGGGTGGTGTGATAACGATGACAGGCCGGGTGGCGAAACCTCGGGTGGGATGGGCCGGGACGGGGTCATATCGCCTCCTGATAGGTGGTTAACAGAAATTCGAGCTTCTCGACGGCTTTCTGACAAAGGCGCGCGGTTTCCCTTGCCTGCCCGACGTGCTGCTGTTGGCTCAGGTATTGTTGTTGCCAGTCGGTACACAGCAGTACCTGTGCCTGAATCTGGCGGATGTGTTGTTGTTCCTGCTCCAGCTGGTTTTTCAGGGTTTCCAGCGTTTGGGTTTTGCCCAAGGCTTCGTGCAGAAAGGTGTCGCGCTGTTGCTGCCATTCGGCCTGCAACTGCGCCAGTTGTGCTTGTTGGGTGCGCAATGCGGCCTCGGTTTGCCTGAGCGCCAGTTCGGCCTGACGCAACTGGCGTTCGGCACGGCTAAGACGCTGGCGGCGGATCGGCAATAACGGCGTCAGTACCGCGTGCAGCTCCTGCACACGGCTGTCTGGCTGTTCTTCTTCCATTACGCTGACAGATTTCATGGTGTCAGACCTCGGCATACTGACTCACCCCGGCGAGTTGCCTCTGGATGTCGTCAAAGGATTGTGGTTCACGCATCGCCTGTTGTAGAAAGCGGTTGATGTCGTCGTTGGCGTTGACGGCCGCGTCGGTGAACGCATCGTGCCCCGGTTGGTATTCACCGAGACGAATCAGCATTTCTACCTGTTGGTAAGCCGCCATCAGTCGGCGTACAGCGTTGGCGTTGCGGGTATGCTCTGTGTCGACAACATTGCTCATGGTGCGGCTCAGGCTCATCAGAATGTCGATAGCCGGGTAGTGGTTGCGTTCAGCCAGACGACGCGACAGCACGATGTGACCGTCAATCAGCGAACGGACTTCGTCGGCGACCGGGTCATTCATGGAGTCCTGTTCGATCAACACCGAGTAAAGCGCGGTGATCGCCCCCTGACGGGTTTGCCCGGCACGTTCGACCAGCCGGGGCAGCAGGGTATAGACCGAAGGCGGTAACCCGCCGCGCCCCTGTGGTTCGTCGAGCGCCAGGCCGATTTCACGCTGGGCGCGAGCAAAGCGGGTTAATGAGTCGATAATCAATAGCACTTGCTTACCTGCGGCGCGAAAGGCTTCGGCGATGGCGGTCGCGGTAAACGCTGCGCGAGCGCGCTCCATGCTGCTGCGATCGGACGTAGAGCAGACCAGCACGGTGCGGCTTCGTAACTGCTCATCCAGCTCGTGGTCGAGAAACTCGCGCAGTTCGCGGCCACGCTCGCCGATTAAGCCGAATACGATGGCGTCACAGGGCGTATTACGTGCCAGCTCTGCCAGCAAGGTGGTTTTGCCGCAGCCTGCACCGGCGAATATCCCTACACGTTGGCCGCAGCCGATAGTCAGCAGACCGTCGATGGCGCGCAGGCCGGTCGGGAGTGGTGAGGCAATGCGTGGGCGTTCGGTCGGCGGTGGGGCATCGCCGATCACCGGTATCGGCGGGCTGGCGCTAAGCGAGCCAGGCTCTACGAATGCGCTGTGGCTGCCGTGTTCCAGCGGCCTGCCGAAGCCGTCGAGCACACTGCCCAACAGGGCTTCGGATACCTGTACGCAATGCGGCTGGTACAACGGCGTGACGACAGCGCCCTGAGCGATACCGTCCAGCGCACCCAGTGCCGACAGAAAGGTATTTTTCGGGCTGAAGCCGACAATTTCCGCCAGCACCTGTGAGTGATCGTGACGTTCGATCAGGCACAAATCGCCGATGCGGGCGTTAGGCAGGCTGGATTCCAGCAAAATGCCGCTGATGCCGATGATTTGCCCCTGCCGCGTCACCGGTGAATAGGCCGCCAGTTGGCGTTGCCGCTGTTGCAGCCAGTGGGTGAGCGCGGGATAGCGGGTATCGATGGTGTCCTGCGTCGTCATTACCAGTTCACCTTGATCTGCTGCTTGCCGCGAAATTCGATCTGGCTGTCGTTGATGCTGACCAGCCGCAGGTTATCCACCTCGTCGCCGACGAACAGGCGTCGACCATCTGCGGTGACGATGTTGGCTTTCGGACCGCTGGTGACTTGCACAATCTGGAACGGTAGCGCGTCGGTTTTCTCTGTCGTGCGGTTTTCAATCTGTAAGGCGGTGACGTAGCGTTGGTGGAATTGCGCCAGCATCCGTGCCAGTCGGGTGTGTTGCGCGGGTAAGAGCGCCCCGCTCAGCACGACGCGGTTGTTGTCCTGACTGAGGGTGACCAGTCGCTCCAGTTCGCGGTCGGTGAGCATGGTGTGCAGCGTGCTGTTTAACTGTGGCAGCGTGCCGACGGGCAAACGGTTATCCTGCGGTGACGGCGCAGGTGGCATCGCTGCCGTTTCCTGTAGCATCCAACTGCCGACGATCATAAACAGCAATACGCCCAGTAGCAGGTAACTGAATTTCGCCCACAGCGGCAGACGGCGTTTTTCCCGGCGTGCGGTGGTCGCTTCCGGCAGGGAAGGCTGGCGCGTATCTGCGGTGATGTCGGTATCCACTGCGGGCATGTCAGCATGCATGTCAGCGTTGCCAACGTCGATGGCCGCACGGCCGTGGCCTGATGTGTCTTGTGACGGTGTGGCTGAGGTGTTGTCCTGCCACGGGGTGTCGGCGCTGACCACACATAACCAGATGGTCCCGACGGCGAACGGTGTGCCGGGCGGCAACCGTAGCGACTGTTCTACGGTGTGGCCTTCGCTATTGCTGACAGGGCCATCCAATACGCAGACCTGCCAGCCGTCAGGGGCGGCTTCCAGCAGGCAGTGTTGCTCGCGGATCCCGGGATCGTAGAGCACCATGTCGGCTTCATCGGCCGAGCCTATACGCCATGAGGTTCCGCTCAGCGGCAGCGCGGCCCCACGGTGCAATCCGGTCAGAACTCGTAGTTCAAACATGTTGCGTTTCCTATGCGTTAAAAGGATCAGTCCTGTCCAGCAGGTCGATACGACCGGCAACGTTGATAGACAGGTGCGATTCCAGTTCGGTGAATGACAGCACGGGGACGTGATGAAACTCGTCCTGTAACAGAATGCGCAGCGGACTGCGCAGGTCCTGCGCGACCAGGATCAGTGCCGATGGCGGCAGCATCGGCGGGAATGCGCGTCGCAACTGGCCGAGCAGGGTGGCGGCGTATTCCTGGTTTAGCGCGAAGAAGGTGTCGTTTTGCGTCTGGCGCAACGCATCACGCAGCAGCTCTTCGGTTTCCGGTGTCAGCAACCAAACGGTAAGGCTGTCGTCCTGACTGTACTGGTGGCAAATCTGGGCTTTCAGTTCCAGACGCACATAGTCGGTCAGGGCGTTGATGTCGCGCTCATGCTGGCCGATATCGATCAGCGCTTCGGCAATCGGCCGCACTGAGCGCAGCGGTACCCGTTCCGACGCCAGCCGTTGCAGCACACTGGCAAAACGCGATAGCGGCATGATGCGTTGCAGTTCCTGCGCCAGTTCCGGTTGTTCGCTCTCCAGCCAGGCGAGGATCGATTTGGTTTCCTGTAGCCCGATAAACTGTGCGCCGCTGCGGTGTATCGCATGCTCCATGCGGTTCAGGATCAGCGCCTCTGCGCTCCAGGGGCACAGTTGTGGTTGTTGCAGCATCGGGTGTTCCGGCGTCATCCACAGCAGGTGCTGTTCATCGCGGGCAGGCAAGCCGGGTATCATGCCGTCGTCTGGTGTGTCTTGCGGTAGTTGTTCCCGTAAAACGGCCAGTAACGGCACGCCGAAACTGGCCCGCAACTGCGGAATTTCATAGACGCAGAAGCGGAATTCATCTTCCGGTATGGCAGGGGTGAATTCGATATCGAACGAGGGCAGGGTAAAACCAAAGTGGTACACCAGCCGGTTGCGCAGACGTCGTATGTTTTGCACCAAAACAGCGGCAGCAGCGGCGCTTTGCCATACCGTGTGAAACTGCAACAGGTAGGCACGGGTGGGGTTGAAACGCCGCAGGTCCTGATAACCGTTCTGATCGGCAGGTAGGTTATCGTTTGCCAGTAACGCATCCTGCAGGCCGTTTTGTTTGGCACGCCAGAGCTGGAATAACCCGCTACCGAGCGAAACCAGACTGATCATCACAAAGACCAGTGTTGGCATCCCCGGCAGCAGCGCAAACCCCAGCATGCCGACCGAGGAGATAATCCAGGCTTTGGGTTGGCTGGTCAGCTGTTCGGCAATTTCCCGGCCAATATTGTTGTCCGTTTGCTGGCCGTCAGCTGATACACGGGTGATGATCATACCAGCGGTCAGGGAAATCAGCAGCGCCGGGATCTGGGCAATCAACCCGTCGCCGATAGTCAACACCGAGTAGATATGCATGGCGTCACCGGCGGCCATGCCGTTTTGCAGTACGCCGATGGCGAAGCCGCCAATCATGTTGATAAACACGATCACCAGACTGGCGATGGCATCCCCTTTCACGAACTTCATCGCGCCGTCCATCGCGCCGAACAGTTGGCTCTCTTTGGCGAGGTTTTCCCGGCGCTGGCGAGCCTGTTGCGAGTCAATCAACCCGGCGCGCAGGTCGCTGTCGATGGACATTTGTTTACCGGGCATGGCGTCCAGCGTGAAGCGCGCAGCGACTTCCGCCACCCGCTCCGACCCTTTGGTAATGACCAGAAAGTTCACCACCGTCAGGATCAGGAAGATCACCAGACCGACCGCCAGGTTGCCGCCCACCACAAAGTTGCCGAATGCCTCCACCACGTGACCCGCATCCTGTTGCAGCAGGATCTGCCGGGTGGTGGAGATGGACAACGCCAGCCGAAACATGGTGGTCAGCAGCAATACCGCCGGGAACGTGGAAAACGCCAACGGTTTGGGCAGGTACATCGCCAGCACAATCAGCAGCGATGAAATACAGATATTGAACGCGATCAGCACGTCGATAAGATCGGTCGGCAGCGGGATGATCATCATGAACACAATCGCCATGACGATCACGGCACCCACTACTTCGGAGCGCTGCATCGCGCTCATGGCAAAACGGTTAAGCCAGGCGATCAGTACAGCCATCGGTTACCCCTTAGCCTGGGTTCGGTCGTTCTGTTGCTGTTTTTCGTACTGGGCGACGTCGCCAATCAGACCACGAATCAGTTGCAGGGCGGTGAGCCGGTTTTTGGCATCGCGCCACAGCGGGTGCGGCAGGTCATTCACTAGCGGCAGCAACCCGTTGAAAAACAGTAACTGGCGTTGCCTGTCCTGCCCGGCGACTTCGCGGCCCAGATTGTGCAGATCGCGGGCATACGCCCCGTTGCCGCTCAGGCCAATTAACCGTCGTGTCAGCTCTACCGCATTCAGTGTGCATTCCGGCATCCGCGATGCCAGTCTTGCCAACAGTGACTGGCTGGCCGACAGCGTATGGCTGAGCTGGCGTGAGTCGTTCAGGTTGCTGAGCATCCGGCTCAGCGCCGTTTTTGAGATGGATGGCGCCAGAGAGGCGATATCCGCCGCCAGCGCTCGCTGGAGGGTGCGCAACCCGGCCGCGAAATGCTGAGCGTCAAAACGTTCCAGCAGGGCATCCAACAGGGCGGCAGGAGACTGTTGGTGGACAATGCGTTGGTAGTAAAGCTCACGCAGCGCTTGCTTCTGGTTTGGATCGGTACTGAACAGGGAGATAGCGGCGGCGGTGTTCAGACCGGCCCGGACTTCCGGCCCTTTCTCTTGTTGCAACTGCGTCAGGCTCTGGCTGGCTGCCTGCGTGAGCGCGGCGTCCTGCTGCTGTTGTGCCTGACTTAACACATGGCGCAGCACGATATCGCTGCGCGCCGCATCACCGCCTGCCGCTTGCAAAATAGCATCGACCGTCGGTGGCGCAGACTGCTGCAACAGCGCCTGCATCTGACGAATTTGCTGGTCAAGTGTCGGGTGTTTCGGGTTTTCCAGTAACTGAAACAGTTCTGTCAGTTTTTCGATACGTTCGATATTGGCCAGCATGCGGCTTTGCGGCTGGCTGATTTGCCGACGGCTAAGCGCTTTGCTTTTTCGTTCAACCTGCTCGCCAAAACTGGCCGTGACTTCTTCCATCGCATCGTTCAGCGCTTTGTCGTGCGACGGACGGGCCTCGCTGGCTTTGGCCGGTGAACCGACCGGCTCCTGATCGTCGATATCGTTGTCGTTGATGGATGTGCTGCTGGTCGTGAGCACAGAAGAAACGTTGTTGAGTGAAATCATGGTCCTGTCCTGCCTGAGCGGCCTCAGCGTTAGCGGTGTGCTGTTATGTGGCTGGACCTGATGGTGGGTTCCCGTTAAATGATGCAAGTCAACAATAATAAGTAACTATTAGTTATTATTTATAATTGAAATTACTTGGTTGATTTGTTCTGCAAGAGTTTGCAATTCGGACCGAATTTCATGGGCAACAACTGGCGTAAAACGCCACAGAGATAAAAAATAAATTATTATATAACAGTTGGTTAAGTGGTTTTCATGGGCTGGCACGCGCCTTGCTCTCCCGGATGCGCCAATGAGGGCACAACGATGGAGAGTGAATGAAATGGAAACTACTGCACTGAAACAATTGGATGCGTGTCAGATTCATACCCCTGCCAATACCGTGGACTGGGAGCAGGTTTTCCGCCTGCATGGCAAGCGACTGCAAAACTTCATTCGCAAGCGCGTATCGAACCGTGAAGATGTGGAAGATTTACAGCAGATGACCTATCTGGAAGTGTTGAAAAACCGTGAGAAATTCGCTGGTGCCTCACGTCCGGAGACCTGGGTTTTCGGCATCGCTTTGAATCTGGTGCGTAATCACTTCAAGCAGTCGCGTTATCGCACCGTCGATATCAGCGACGAGGTACTGGAGGCCGTGGACGTGATGTCAACGGATATCGATCCCAGCCGTATTACCGAGTGTGATCACGCGTTGGACCGCGCGCTTGCTGCCAGTGCGCACTTACCGGAGGACACTCGCAAGATGTTAGTGATGCTGCTGGATGCCGATATCAGCTATCAGGATATTGCCACACAGCTCAACATTCCCATTGGTACTGTTCGTTCGCGTCTTTCCCGCGCCAGAGGATATCTGCGCCAGGCCGTTGATGCATAAGCCCAGCCCCTGCGCGGTACACCCGCGCGGGGGATGACTTATATTGCCATGCTCAGGAGGGCATCTCCCTGGAATCGGGAGATGAAGGAACCTGTCAGTCAGCATCAGGCTGTCGCCGCCACGTGGTGTGGTGGTGCCGCCTAACAGGGTCGCAGGTCTTCTCACCTGAAGGCGATGCCTGCGGCTTTCCTTTCGCTGCCGACGCTTGTAAGCGCGCGTCGGCAGGCTTAGCGCTAGCAAGGAGATGGCAATGTTATATACCCCGACTTCCCGGCAACCCCAACATCCGGACGACGTACCGCCGCTGGAGCTGGTGGATTTTGCCTTTAGCCGTATCAAGGATGCCATTTATATCGTCAACGATAGGGAGCGGTTTTGTTACGTCAATGACGAGGCCTGTCGCATGCTGGGCTACAGTAGCCACGATTTTCATCGCATGCAGATACACAACATCGATCTGAGCTGGAGAAAAGAAGAGGCGAATCGCCACTGGCGTGATCCGCGCTGCTGGAAGCGTGGGCTGACGTTTGAAACCCAGCATAAAACCCGCTCGGGGATGGTATTGCCGGTAGAAGTCAGCGTGAATCATTTTCTCCATAAAGGACGACAGTACAGTATGTGTGTAGTCAGAGATATTCGTGAGCGTAAACAGAACGAACAACTGGCCTATGCGCGTGAGCAGGAATTCCAGGCGCTGGTTGAGAATTCACCGGATCTGATTACGCGGTTTGATCCCGAGCTTAACTGCCAGTATGCCAACCCCGCTACGCTGGCCCACCTGCGTTTTACCGCCGAGCAGTTACGTGGACGTAGGATGACGGATTTACTACCGAATGCCCGCTGCGCACAGCGAATTTTGCAACTGGTGAAGCAGGTGGTGGATACGCAAAGCAGCGTTGAGGGGGAACTGGAAGAGGACATTGGTGTTACCACCACACGCCATCGGGTTATCCATCACATCCGGTGTGTGCCGGAGTTTGACCAGAATGGTCGGTTGACCTCGATTCTGACGGTCGGGCGCGACATCACCGCCATACGCTACGCCGAAAAAAAGCTCGAGGACTCCCACATGCAATTACGGTTGCTGGCGCGCCAGAGGGAGATTTCCCGGGAAGAGGAACGCAAGCATATCGCCAGAGAGATCCATGATGAACTGGGTCAACACCTGACCTCCATGCGCATGAGTCTGTCGCTGATGCGTATGCAGTTTGCCCGCGATAATCCGCATATGCTGACACAATTACAGAATTTAATGGCATTGTCTGATAAGACCATCCAGGTGGTGCGACATGTCGCGACCCGGTTACGCCCCAACGTGCTGGACATGGGCTTAACGCCGGCACTGGAGTGGCTGCGTGATGATTTCATTCGTCAGTATCGCTGCCCTTGTTTGTTGCATGCCCCCGAGCCGGAAGTACTGCTCAATGATGAGTACGCGACCGCGGCGTTCCGGGTGGTACAGGAGTCGCTCACCAACATTGCACGGCACGCCCAGGCGACACAGGTGGTGATTTCGCTGGAAAATCGCGACGGCATGATTGTGCTAAGCGTGCGCGATAACGGTAAAGGATTTGACGCTCAAACCTGTAAACCGAATGCTTTCGGCCTGATGAGTATGAAAGAACGTGGCCGGATGCTGGGAGGTGAAGTGACGATAGACAGCCAGCCGGGAGTCGGTACGCTGGTTCGATTGACGTTTCCGCAGGATACCGCGTAAAACAGATTTCTCTAAAGAGGACGAAAACGCGAATGGATAGACTGATAAAACTGATGATCGCCGACGATCATGTGATTATGCGTGAAGGGTTAAAACAGATCTTTGCATTAGACGAGAGGCTGGAAGTGGTGGCAGAGGCAGGAACCGGTTCACAGGTACTCTCGCAGCTACGGGAATGTCAGGTTGATTTGCTGCTGCTGGATATGTGTATGCCAGGGATTTGTGGCGAAGAGCTGATTATCCGCATTGTGGCGCAGTATCCGCGTTTGCCTATTCTGGTGTTAAGCATGTACAGCGAGCCGCAAATTGCCCGGCGGGTGCTGAAGAGCGGGGCGCTTGGCTATATCACGAAAGATAAAGATCCGGAGACGTTGTTGTCGGCGATTCGCCGGGTTGCACAGGGCGCGCGCTATATTGACCACAGCATCGCCGAGCAAATCGTGTTTGCGGATTGCCAGGCACAAGGCGATGGCCGTCATGATCTGTTGACCACACGCGAGCATCAGATCATGGTCATGCTGGCGCAGGGGCTGGGGGTGAATGCGATTGCCGATATGCTGGCTATCAGCAATAAAACCGTCAGTACCCATAAATCACGATTAATGGAGAAGATGCAGTTCACCACCAATGCGGATATTGTGAAATACGCATTGAGCCAGCGTTTAATCGTCTGACGCTACTCTGCTGTTTAGCCCCCGTGTTTGTCGCGACGAGACGTTGCGACGGCTGAGGGGGCATTCCTGCCCTCAATTTCCGTAACACGCTGATTACACTCGTTTCCGGTGTCAGACTATTCCTACTTCACGCACTGAAATCCCTACCTTAACTTCAGCGGTTGGCTGATGGTTTGTTTTGCTGCCGACGGTAATGTGTGCGCATACCATTAATAAGCTGTTAAGGCGGTCAGATTTATCGCTGTTAATCGTTAGCAAATCGTCAAGATGACGAGACCGTCGTCAGATAAGCAGGATGCCGTTACCCACGTAACGGCCTGACAGGGATATGACCTGGCAGCGCGATAACGGAATACAGGAAAAATACAGGAGTAGTCATGACGATAAGGAATAGCAATGAATTCGAGCAGTCACTTCATTGTGTCTCCCATGAGTCTTTGTTAACCCCCCCTCTGGAAGATATACATGGTCCACTCTCTTCACTCATCCACACTATTGCCCCTCTCCATGTTGATATCGTACTGGAAGGTGAAACCGGCACCGGTAAAGATACGCTGGCGCGTCGTATTCACCAGCTTTCCGGTTGCCCCGGCCCGCTGGTGGCGGTGAATTGCGCTGCCGTCCCGGAAACACTGGCGGAAAGCGAATTGTTTGGCGTGGTATCCGGCGCGTATACCGGTGCCAGCCGCTCGCGTGCCGGGTATCTGGAAACCGCAGACAAAGGTATCCTGTTTCTGGATGAAATCGACAGTATGCCGTTGACGCTACAGGCGAAAATGCTGCGGGTACTGGAAAGTCGCGGTATTGAGCGGCTGGGCAGCACCCAGTTCAAACCGGTGAACATGCGGGTGATTGTCGCCACACAAACGCCGTTGCACAAACTGGTGGAAAAAGGGCGTTTTCGCCGTGACCTTTACTTCCGGCTGGATACGGTAAAAATTCAGTTGCCGACATTACGTTCGCGCACGGAGATTATCCTGCCGCTGTTTCAGCGTTTTTTGCACGACGCGGCCGCGCGGCTGAAACGGCCGGTACCCGGTGTGTCAGCCATGATGCAGGAACAACTGTTGATGCATGACTGGCCAGGCAACATCCGTGAACTGAAGGCTGCCGCGGAACGCTGGGTGCTGGGGCTCTCACCGGTGCCGGTCGTCGCGAACGCTGAGAAAGCGGGGAATGATACGCCGCTGACATCACTGAAAGTGCGGTTGCGCCGCATTGAGCGTTTCCTGATTCAGGAGGCGTTGCAGCGTAACGATCACTGTATCGATAACGTCGTCAATGAACTGGGTATCCCCAAACGTACGCTCTATCACCGTATCAAATTGCTGAATGTCACCGCACGCGGACTGTGGCGTGAGGACTGTAGCGTGAATGGCAGTGCGGACCGTAAGTGCGGGCCGTAACGCTGATAACCGCGTAACCTGTTATGTATCAGGCTGGATCCTGTTATCACCACCGGGGGAAAAAAAGTGAATCGCTTTCGGAACTCCCCCGGACTTTCTCCTACTTAACTTATGAACACGATGACTGTGTCTGTCGCCGGTTCACTGGCGAAATTTACTTTATCAATCAATTGTTAACTGGAGATATCTATCATGATGGGATTGTCTAACGCTGCTGCTATGACCAGTATGAAAATGCTGGACGCTACCGCTGCTCAAACGACATTGATGACCTCTGCCGCCCAGGCGCAGACCATGAAAACCAACGCCATTTCATCCATCACGGATATGCAGATGGACTCCGCCACCAAAGCCATGAACTCCGGGCAGAAAGCGGCCAAAGCTATTCAGTTCTGATGGTGTGTAGGTAGTCGACTACCGGGGGGAGGTTCCCCCGGTTTTTTTATCACTAAACGGTCATCAAAAAAGCATTCACCAAAAAACATCCATCAAAGAGGAACGGACTCATGATGAAAGTGACCCGCGTCAATGCGCCTCAGGACGTTGTCAATGGCGTTATCAATGGCAATGAGCCGCGCCGTCTGGATATCCCTGTGCAAGCGGATGTAAATTGGTTTAGCTCTGCTATCGAACCCGCCGCCCCGGCAACACCGAGTGCCGATAACAAAGCCTGGCTAGGGGCGCTGGCGGAGAAATCCGACAAGCTGGAAAACCTGCTGCAAAAGGCCGAGCGTCAGGTCGGTAAAAGCATCACTGGTAATAACCCGAAAGATGTGATGGATGCGACCCGGACATTGTCGTCGTTTTATCTGGAAAGTCTGCTTAACGCTAAGGTGGTAGCGAAAAGCGTTCAGAGCCTGGAAAAACTGACCAACCTGCAATAATCGATAACCCTGAGTTAATGCATGACTCGCCTCGTCATGATTAACCCAGGCAGATCAACCCATAATCAATGGCACCATAATGAGTAAATCCGTCCTGCACCGATTCCTGACCCTGCTACTGGCGATGCTGATTGCTGGTTGCGGTGATCGCGTGGAGCTCCATCGCGGTCTTTCTGAAAACGATGCCAATGAAGTGATTGCCGCGTTAGGGGGCTATCACATTGGGGCGGAAAAGCGCATGGATAAAGCGGGTGTCAGTATTCTTATTGATGTCAAGGACATGGAGCGAGCTGTCAACATTCTCAATGCCGCCGGATTACCCCGTCAGGCCCGCACTAATCTGGGTCAGGTATTTCAGAAGACCGGCGTGATTTCCACACCGCTGGAAGAGCGCGCTCGTTACATTTATGCCTTGTCTCAGGAAGTGGAATCCACACTCACGCAAATTGACGGCGTGCTGGTGGCGCGGGTTCATGTTGTGCTGCCTGAGCGTATTGCACCGGGGGAACCCATTCAACCGGCGTCCGCCGCTGTGTTTATCAAATACCGGCCTGAGTTGGAGCCAGACAGCATTGAGCCGCGCATTCGCCGTATGGTGGCCAGCAGTATTCCGGGGCTGGCCGGTAAGAGCGAAAAAGACCTGGCTATCGTATTTGTGCCAGCGGAACCGTACAAAGATCATATTCCAACCGTATCACTGGGGCCGTTTCAACTGATGCCGCAGACCATGACGGAATTACAGTGGCTGGCCGGTTTACTGGCGTTGGCGCTGGCGGGAGTACTGGGCTGGCGTGTTGGTCAGCCCTGGTGGTCACAACGGATAGCCAGCAGAAAGCAGGCGCAACCTGACGTGAGGGCTGAGCATGAACAGCATGCCCGATGATAACGACGTCCTGCGCTGGAACCAGTGGTGGTGTTATGGCTGTTTACAACAGGCGGACCCAAGTTGGTTCGATGCGTCGCGCTTTGACGAGAGCGATATGGCGCTGGCGTCGGTGCACCATACCGCCATACGTCATCGTCTTGATCTAGAAGAAGCCTATCCTCCTGAGCCGCAAAATGCGTTGCTGCAACTGGGGCAACTAGCGCCGCCAGCTCGTCATCAGGTTCTGGTGCTGATAGCCGCAGTCTGCCGTGAAACGTCAGGTGAATTACCGCAAGCACTGGCCGTCTGGTGCCGACGGTTGGCGAAAGCACTGCGCCCCGGCTTGTGGTTGCCCTCGTCGCTGGCGTTTTCGCAACACCGGGAACAGGATGCGTTGGTGATATTACGCCACCGCTTTCCTGCACCCTGTTGGAGTCGTTTACCACTGTTGTACCCACGTAGCTGGCGTGAACGTGCACAAGAGCCGTTGTCTAAAGACTTACCAGCCAGCCGCATCGCCAGTCTGTGTGACGCGATCATCTGGAAAGTCGTGACAGAGCAGGCATACGGTCTGGGTAGTTTCTTGTTAAAATAGTTCACTAAATAAACTACTTGGCGCTACGTTATCAATTGTGAGTCTCACCACTATCAGGGAGAGGGAGTATGTTGACCAGACGCTGTTTAAAACTGGTGGCAGGCACCGATATGCAGGATGCAGAGGTGATCCGGATTGGGCAATTGCATCAGCATCAGCATGGGCTAACGGTGATAGACCAGGCCCGGCAACAGGCGCAAGTGTTGTTGGATGAAGCACGCCAGCAGGCGCAGGAGTCTGTTGCGCTGGCGACCGTTCAGGCGGAGCGGCAATTCTGGCAGCAGGCGGATGAGATATTACGTGGCTGGCAGCAGGAGCGTGAGCAGATGGAAAGCTGGTTGGTATCGCAGTGCAACCACTTGCTGAGCGATGCGATGCAGCACATCCTCAACACGGTCCCTGACGCTGAGCGTTACCCGGCGTTGTTGCGCCAGTTATTACGTACCCAGAGAGGGGAAGGACGCGGCACACTGTATTGTCACCCTGACCGCCAGGCCGATGTGTCCGCCTGGCTGACCGAACACAGCCATCTGGGCTGGAAACTCAGCAACGATGAGGCGCTGATGCAGGATACCTTGAAACTGATTACCGCGCAGGGCGTCATGACCCTGAGCTGGCAGCGGGCAGTAGAACACCTGTTGCCGCAAGGGCCGACGCCTACCTTAAACGGCGTGTGATGACGAGTACAGGAGCAAGCTGCAATACGTCGTTACTCTGACACATGTAATACTACGGATAATCCCAGCCGGTGACACTTATGTCACCGGTTGTCTGTATCTTCCCGCCTGTTGCTGCACTATTACTGTAAGAGAAATGACACGCTGTCATCGCCGCACCCGGTAACCATCATTTCGGTAACACGAATCTTGATACCGCTAGAATCTTGATACTGCTAATGGTACGGGGTTGCCAGGGCATGTCTTTGTCTCTAATGGAATAAGCAAATGATCAATAACCGTGCCCAGACATCATCGATGATGTCGATATCGAAGGTAATGAAGGTCATAGTGGTGTTGCTTGGCACCGGGGTGTTAAGTTCCTGTGCCCACCGACATACGCCTCCCGGCCAATGTCGGGATATTGAGGGCTTGCTGAAAGAACACGGTGTCACCAACACGCCCACAGGGCTACCGACGCCAGATGAAAGCGTTGAGCAATGGAAAACCGAGGTGCGTCAGGAGGCTCTGGCACAGGGAATCACGGCAGATACCTTTGATAGCGCATTCGCTGGTCTGACCCCAGACAACGATGTGGTGGCGGCTACGCAAAAACAGCCTGAAGTGATCGTGCCGGTGTGGACCTACATTGCACAGCGGGTGACGCCGGATAACCTGGCGCAAGGGAAAACGTTACTCAAGCAATACACGAAGGTGACGGCGCGCATTGAGCAGCGCTATCAGGTGGAGCCCCCTTTGCTGTTCGCCTTCCTCTCCATTGAAAGCAATTATGGCGCTAATACCGGCAACAAAGCGGTTGTCCGCTCGCTGGCGACGCTGGATTACTACAATTATCGCCGGGCGTTTAACCGGCAGAATCTGATTGCGGCGTTACGCATGATACAAAACGGCGATGCGCGGCCGGAGCAGATAAAAGGCTCCTGGGCTGGCGCAATGGGGATGCCCCAGTTCATACCCACCTCTTATCTGCAATACGCGGTGGATTTTGATGGCGATCACCACCCTGATATCTGGTCCTCATTCCCGGATACGCTGGCGTCAGTGGCAAATTATATGCAGCAGGCCAAATGGAAAGCGGGCGTGCCCTGGGGGATGGAGGTCAATCTGCCCGCCAGTTTTGATTATGCCGTTTCCGGTTTGGATAATCAGAAAACGGTTGCTGACTGGCAGGCGCTTGGGGTGAAAACTGCTGTGCCCCGAGACCTGACGTCGTTGTCTGCCGAGAAAGCCTCGATATTGCTGCCGGTCGGCAAGAATGGCCCAGCGTTTCTGGTAACGGAAAATTTCCGCGCTATTCTGCGGTATAACAATTACGTTTCCTACGCCCTAACGGTTGGCTTGCTGTCGGATAACTACCAGCATGATACGCCGGTACTCAAACCCTGGCCGCAGCAGGAAACGCCGTTGACACTCAAAGAGCGCGAAGCGCTACAAATTCTGCTACAGGAAAAACATCTCTATCAGGGCGCTATCGACGGCAATATTGGAAGCGGCACCACGCAGGCAATCCGTACTTATCAGCAGCAGCAGGGGTTAGCGGCGGATGGTTATCCCGATCATGCTTTGCTTGACAGATTGCGCTGCGGCTAACCCCGATGGTCTCTAGCTTGTGGTCACGATATTACCATTCAGGATGTCACAATATTGTGCGCTGCCTGCACCAGCAGGTCAGCGCATGACTCGGTCATCGGCCCCAACAGACCGTGGATACCGAGCGTGTGTCCGACATCGGGCAGCCGCGTGATATCAACATGCGGAAAACGGTGTCGGACTCGCTCGAATAATGCCACTTCGGCTGCCACATTGACCTGCGTATCCATCTCGCCGAAATAACAGAGAATACGGCTTCGACAGTGCGCCAGGTGCTCAATTTCCGGCAATGCATTCTGATACCACTGTTTCCACCAGGCGTAAGACGAGTGGGTGAATGGTGCGTCGGCTGGCCACGGCTCCTGATTGTCATGCCCTAACACCATCGCACTCTGTTGCTCGAAACTCGCCTGCAATTTGGCCGTCATGCCATCGAAATCCGCCTGATCCCAATACCCCTTGTAGGGCAACAGGTCGCTGATAGGTTGCAGGAACGCCAGCGGGCTGTGACCAAACCCGTTTTTCAACTCCTCCAGCGTCAGCCGGTCGCCAGCACGGGGAATGGCGTTAAGCCAGGTGACCGTGCGGTGAATCAACTGCCATTCCATCAGTTGTTTCATGGACGAGAACAGTGGGGAAATAAATAGCAGGGCTTTAGCCGTGACGGTGTAACGCGACATCAGGCGACTAAGGTTAATCGTACCTTCGGAATGACCCAGCAAAATGAGGTTGTGACGGTCAATGTGTGGCAGGTCGATGGCGTACTGATAGAGCGTATACAGGTCGTCGCATTGACTTTGTGGGGTGACCGTCTGGCGAACGGCGGCGTCGATAAATAAACGCCGGTATGCCAGATCACGGTTGAACAGGTATTCCGGGTTATCCAGCGCCTTGTCGCGCGGGTGACTTTTGACGCCACGGTCATCAAACCGCAGCACCGCCAGCCCGGCGTCCAGAAACGCCTGTGCCAGACAGGTAAACACAAAATCCGCCTGAGTGCCGCTATTGCCAAGCAGATAATGACGTTCGTGCATACCGCTACCGGGCACCAGCATCACTAACGGATAACGCCCTACCGGCGTTTGCGGGTAGTTGACCTGACCGGTGAGGGTGGCCTTCCCGTCCAGCGATTGCAGTGCAAATGTTTGCACCGGGTATTTCTCATTTAACTGGTCATTCTCAAGATAGGTTTTCACCACGCTCACTCCTGATAACCCTGTTTATGCTCAGGCAGTGTAAGACGACTGGGGTCTGGTTGTCTTGCGCTGTCGCAGGCCTGTCTGATCACCACACAACCCCGGCAGCGTTCACCGGCGCGCCTCATCTTGTAGTCTGCATTCGTTCGGTTCTGCCAGTCCGCTGAGAGGGTATTTGGCAGGCTGGCGCTTGCCTGAACCGTTATCGCAATGGACGCGGTATTGCCGGTTCTACGCCATCGTTATGGCCTGAATTTCCGTTGTTATCACACAGCCCGCAGGCGCATGCCGCGCTACATTGCCCAATGAAGATGCACAAACCCAATCGATTGAAAACCAAGAGGTTACCTATGGATAAAGTACTAATCTGGTTCTGCGGCACGGGCACCACGAAACAGGATTTTCTTGCCAACGTTGAAATCAGTGGTTTCAGCGCCGTCGTTGCTATCGACGGCATCGGCACTGCCGCCATGTTGACCAAAACGCAGGCATTGGCCAAACGCGCCAGTTGGGGCGGTAGTGTTGTGGATATGTTCCAGGCATTGGGCGTCCGTTATGATCAAGTACAGGGGTATGACGACCGTGCCGGTGTAGTAACGCTGGATAGCCTGTTCCCGCTGGTGGATTACCTTAAGACGCTGAAGGAATACCAACTGGTGGTCGGCGGGCACAGCCGGGGCGCGGCGGTGGGCTTAACCGAGTTTTTGGCCGAGCTGTATCATCTGGCGGTGCAAAATCAGGCGCCGGGTGTTTGGGCGAACGCGAAAACGATCCGACTGGTGGTAGTCGACCCGGTGCAGGGACAGCAGAGTTCGGATAAAGACACCAACGCCTTTAACGCGATTCTTAAAGATAAAACCCTGGCGCAGATCCTGGCTGAACTGGAAAGTAAATGGTTCGGCGGACGAGAGGTGTTCGATACCATCGTCTACAGCGCCCGATATGATGCTCGCTCCAGCTTTGCCTTTGATTACCGCTGGTATCATTTCATCACCGAGCAAATGGGCAAACAGGCCGGTCCTGCCAAACGTGCGAAACTGGTGATGGCTGGTTTCCGCCACTCGGCACCGGTCAGCAAAGAAGACGAAATCTCCGCGTTGTATCAGGGTAAAGGCGTCGCGCCGATTGCGTTTTTGCAGCAACTGGTGTCGTTCGACCCTAACTGGGAACAATCGGCTCGCCTGCTGAGCCAGATTGAAAACGACTATATCAACCAGCTTGCAGCCGGTGCGAAAACGGAACTGATAAGTCTGCTTAACAAACAGACCAGCCCTGCCTCGTATGACATCATCTTCCGCTTAAGCAGTAAGTCATTGCAGGATACATTGTCGTCAGATAACCCACAGAAACCAGAATACCGCCGTTTCTACCGTTATCAGTACGGGACGACGACGTTTTAACGCGTCCGGTTCAATAGCCGTCCGTTAGCGTAACAGGCCGATGCCATCAGGCACGGCCTGTTTGTTTTCATGTGACGGAACTGTTCCCTCCCAGTATCGCTATCGCCTGCGCACCGCTTTTCATTCCCGATGGAACCACGCCTCTTCGTCAGCCACACAACTGCAGAGAAACCATGTCGGTTTAACCAACAGACTCGTTCGACTCAACACACCCGTTCAACTCACAGGAGCACGCAACCATGTCTTTGTCTTCACCTATTCAACGTCGGTTGGACAGCGCATTTGTCGATGCGCAGTCCCGGCTTGATGAGATGGCGCAAACCATTTCGGAGGGAGAGGTCAGCCCGGCGGATACCTATGCGTTCTATGAAGCCAGCATGGACTACTCAAACGCCAACTGGGCAGCCGGGCAGATGCTGAGCGTCAAGCACGGCCTGGCGAAGGCCATCATCAATGACTTCAACTGAGTTACCCGGCGTGATTGAGCGTTGGCTCAACAGCACCGCAGGTCAACTGACGCTGCACATTGATGACGGCCCGGTGGTGTTGACGCGCTATCACGACGGTGTGGGATGTGCTGCCATGGTGACCTTGCCGGTTAAGGTGGATGACCGGTTGTTGCACAAGGCGCTGCGTTATTCGTCTGCCGCCGTGTTGCGTTTGGGCATGGACGCCGCCGCCCTGTGCTGGTCTGGCGCAGACGCTCAATTATGGTTACTGATGCGACACGAACCGGATGACCCTGTCCGATTGTGCCGCACGCTGGAAGCGCTGGTTAATCAGCGGGATGTCTGGCAAAGCCTGCTGGCACCGCTTGCCAGACCGGCATCGCCGCCGCCGCTGAATCTGAAAACACTGGCTTTTTTGCAAGGAGATCAGCATGCGTAACGCGCTGTATGCACTGTTATTCAACCTCTATCGTTTGTTTTGCTGGTCGCTGGTATTGATGGGAATGTTGCCCAGCGCGCACGCGGCGACGCCATCTGACTGGAACAAAGGCGCTTATGCCTATTCCGCCGAACAAACCCCACTATCAGCGGTATTACAGGATTTCGCCAACAGTCATGGCGTCGATTTGAGAGTAGGCAACATTGAGGACGTCAACATTGATGCCAAAATCCGTGCCGACAACGCCACCGCGTTTCTGGATAGGCTGGCGCTGGAGCACCGTTTTCAATGGTTCGTCTACAACAATGTGTTGTACGTCAGCCCCCAGGATGAGCAGACATCGGTACGCATTGAAGTCTCGCAAGATGCGGCACCCGACATGAAGCAGGCGCTGACCGGTATTGGCCTGCTGGACACGCGTTTTGGCTGGGGGGAACTGCCCGAGGAAGGCGTGGTGCTGGTCACCGGACCCGCGGAGTACGTCAGCCTGATCCGCAATTTCAGCCAGCAACGCGAAACCAAAGACGATCGCCGCAAGGTGATGATGTTTCCGCTGCGTTATGCCTCGGTATCCGATCGCACCATTCAGTACCGCGATCAGCGTTTGGTGATCCCCGGCGTAGCGACCATGTTAAATGAGCTGATGGATGGCAACCGCAGCGCCCCGGCGGGGGCATCAGGTGCTGTTAGTGGTATGGGCAGTGATGGTGGGATGGCGCAGGCCAACGGGGCAGGTGGGCAGGATGCCAGCCAGGCCATTGAACGTAATGCTCGCGCCATGTTGGCCCGACTGGCGAGCCGCTCCAGCAGCGGTGAGGCGGCCAGTTCCCGTAAAAAAGATCAACTTAATGGCAAAGTATCGGCAGACGTGCGTAACAACGCGCTCCTGATTCGCGATGACGAAAAACGGCGGGAGGAATACCAGCAACTGATCGACAAGATCGATGTGCCGCAAAATCTGGTCAATATTGATGCGATCATTTTGGATGTCGATCGCACGGCACTCTCAAGACTGGAGGCCAACTGGCAGGGGAAACTGGGTGCGGTGACCGGCGGCGCTAACCTGATGTCAGGTTCCAGCACACTCTTTGTCAGCGATTTCAAACGGTTTTTCGCCGATATTCAGGCGCTGGAAGGTGAGGGAACCGCGTCGATTGTCGCTAATCCATCGGTACTGACGCTGGAAAACCAACCCGCGGTGATCGATTTCAGCCGTACCGCCTTTATTACTGCCACCGGTGAGCGGGTGGCGAATGTACAACCGGTGACCGCGGGCACCAGCCTGCAGGTCACGCCACGTGTCGTTGGTCGCGGCAGTACCAGCAGTATTCAATTGGTTATTGATATTGAAGACGGCCAGGTGGAAACCAATACCGAGGGGACAGCCTCTGGCGTGAAACGCGGTACGGTCAGTACACAGGCGCTGATTGGCGAAAACCGGGCGCTGGTGCTGGGCGGGTTTCATGTTGAGGAAAGTGGCGATCGTGATAAACGTGTACCGCTGCTGGGCGACATTCCCTGGCTTGGCAAGCTATTCACCTCCCGCCAGCACGAAGTTTCTCGCCGTGAACGGTTGTTTATTCTGACCCCACATCTGATTGGCGACCAAAACGACCCTACCCGGTTTGTGTCGGCGGATAACCGTCGTCAGTTGAATGACGCGATGGGGCGCGTAGCGCAGCGTAACAGTAAAACCGACCTGTTCGGCACGGTAGAAAATGCCATGCGTGATTTGGCCAGCGGCCAGATGCCAGCCGGGTTCACCAGTGATAGTCATGGGCCGAGTTTGTCGGACATATGCCGCACGTCGCCGTCGTTGAGTTATCAGAATAACCGCCACCAGTGGTACAGCAATGTGTCTTTCAGCCTGACGGTAGGCGTGGTGAAAAATACCGGCATCCATCCCCAGCGTTTTGACGAAGCCCGGTGTGCCAGCAGTCGTACGCTGGCGGTCGCCGCCTGGCCGAAGACGACGCTGGCCCCTGGCGAATCTACCGAGGTGTATCTGGCGCTGCTTCCGGCCAAAAACACGCAACCTGCGCGTGCGTCACTCATTACCCCTTGACGGTTCACACCATTCATAGCGTGAGGAAGAAAAATGATGCGTTATCAAACCCTACTGCTGCTGTGCGCGGCGCTGATGCTGAGCGCTTGTGCTGCCCGCACGCCGACCAGTGCTTGTACATCCGTGAGCTGCCGTCCGGATCCTGATGGCCGACAGATGGTTATCTGGTGGCAGACGGACATGCGACCCGGCGCGGCCGATTTTACTCTGGTGAGCGTGCCATGACCGATAGCATCAGGATGGTTGATGCCATGATGGCGTTTATGGCCGCGATCACCCGGCATCGGGCGGCGCGCTGGTCGCCGCAATCCGGTATCGAGCTGGTGTTTCAGCTCGCTGATCATGGCTATGAACTCATGTTGCAGATTCACCCCAGGAAACACTATCCCGGTTTGTATCGCCGCCTGCTCGAACGCCGTTATCAGCAAGCGGCGGAGTATGACGGATGCCACCTGTGCCTGAACGGCAGCGACGTACTGATCCTCTGGTGGCCGTTGCCGCCTGCGTCTGACACCTATGCACAACGGGTTGAACAGCTGTTTGCCTTGGCCGAGCTGACATTACCGCCGGTTTCGACAACGCGAGCGCAAAAAGAGCACAACGTGCCGCGATTTGTGCGCTAACTGCCGCTTTTTTAGGTCAAACCGGTGAATGTGGGGAACCGTTTCGCTGCCCGTGTCACTCAGTAACCAGTATCCATCATGATGCCCACATCGGGAGCGGCGTAGGCATCCGTTGCAGGTACTGTTGCGAACATCTGACATGAATGAGGAAACGAGATTATGCAAATTACGATCAAAGCACACATCGGCGGCGACTTGGGTGTCGCCGGGCTGGGACTGGGGTCACAAGGCTTGAAAGGCCTGAATAGCGCGACGCCATCATTGGGTTCCAGTATGGACAAGCTGAGCAGCACTATCGATAAGCTGACTTCTGCGATGACCGCGATGATGTTTGCCAGTGTTATGGCGCAGGCGTTGGGGGCGAAACAAGGCGCTGGTGGTGGACAAGGGACTGGCAACTCAACGTCGGCATCCGGTAGTGACCCGTTGTCCGACATGTTCCAGAAGGTATTGGATACGCTTTTGGGCAACAATACGGCTAACGGCATGATGAAGCAGGGCGATCAGATGCCTCAGTCTTTGCTAAACGGCAACCAGATGACACCGGACAACATGGACGCATTCAGTAAAGGGATGGGGAATGCGTTGTCCTCTATTCTGGGTAATGGTCTGGGCCAGGCGATGGGCGGCTTCTCCGGGCTATCGCTGGGGGCTGGCGGTTTGCAAGGGCTGAGTGGCGCAGGCGCATTCAACCAGTTGGGTAATGCTATCGGTATGGGCGTGGGGCAGAGTGCGGCGCTCAATGCCCTGAGCAATGTCAGCACCCATGTAGATGGCAATAACCGGCATTTTGTGGATAAGGAAGATCGTGGGCTGGCAAAAGAAGTCGGCCAGTTTATGGATCAATATCCGGAAATTTTTGGTAAACCGCAGTATCAGAAAGACAGCTGGAGTTCAGCAAAAACAGACGACAAATCCTGGGCGAAAGCGCTGAGTAAACCGGATGATGACGGCATGACCGGTGCCAGCATGGATAAATTCCGTCAGGCGCTGGGGATGATTAAAAGCGCGGTAGCGGGTGATACCGGTAATACCAACCTGAATCTGCGGGGGGCAGGCGGTGCATCACTGGGCATTGATGCTGGCGTCGTCGGTGACAAGATAGCCAACATGGCGTTAGGTAAGCTGGCGAACGCCTGATAACGCGCCATGAATATCAGGCAATGACGGTCGGGAAGAGGCGAGGAAACTCGTCTCTTCTGCTGTAGAACAGAGGCAGGCTGGGTACGTTGTCATTCGGATTTCGTTTCCTATTTATAGATTTCGTTTCCTTTTATTCATCGATGTGCCAGCAATATTGTGATCCTTGTTGATGTTATGGGTTCTTTTTAGAACTTATTGTCATAAAAAATATGAAAATCACTCAAATCAATGGGTTGTTTCTGAAATATTGGTGTTTTTCGGCAACCTAATTGTAAGGTTTTGTATTGTTTTCGAAATAAATGCACATTATTATTTAGGTAATCTTTACCTTCTGTTTCTATTTACATGGATGTGCATCATGCCTGTCAGTCGCAGGAAAGCTGACCTGATCGTGAGCTTTTTCTTTATCGGTTATTCCGTTTCCGCGCTCTGTGCGCCGCTGAATCCGGCGGAGCGAAGTGAAATCCAGCAACATCAGTCGGATGTGATTGAACAGTCCCGCCAACAGCGAGAAGCCCTCCAGCAGTTAAGCAACATCGTGCAGGCACCACTAAAAGCGGATAACACGCCGCAAGGCCCCTGTTTTACCCTGCATGAAATTCGCTTTAATCACAGCACGTTACTGAGCCCACGGGATCAGGCCACCCTGACCGCTGGCTACCTCAATCGTTGCAACAACCTTGAGCACATCAACCAGCTGGTGCATGACGTCAGCAACTGGTATATCCAGCGCGGCTATATCACCAGCCGGGCGTTCTTGAGTGAACAGGATTTGTCAGGGGGTGTGCTGCAACTGGAGATTCTGGAAGGGCGGCTGGAAAAAATCACCATCAACAGGCAAACGGAACGGATGACCCGTATCGCGTTTCCGGCTCATGACGGGGACATCCTGAACCTGCGCGATATCGAACAGGGGATGGAGCAGATGAACCGCATGCCGTCTCAGCAGGTGACCATCGAAATCCTGCCGGGCAGCACGCCGGGATACTCGGTAGTTAACCTGACCCGCGAAGCCCGCCTGCCGTTCAGCGGTGGACTGACCTTCGACAACAGCGGCCAGAAAAGCACCGGTCAGGAACAGCTGACCGGTAGCCTGACGCTGGATAATCTGTTCGGCGTGGCTGACCAGTGGTTTCTCACTGCCGGCCATAGCAGCCGTTTTGCCACCAGTCATGATGCGCAGATGCTGCAGGCTGGTTTTTCCCTGCCGTATGGCTACTGGAGCCTGGGCTACAGCTACGCTCAAAGCCGTTATCGCAATACCTTCATCAACCGCGATTTCCCCTGGCGCTCTACCGGTGACAGCGATACCCACCGGCTGTCGTTGTCCCGTGTGGTGTTCCGCAACGGCACGATGAAAACCGCGCTGACCGGCGCGCTCAGTCAGCGAACCGGTAACAACTATCTGAACGGGGCGCTGTTGCCGTCCAGCAGTCGCACGCTGAGCAGTGTGTCGTTAGGGGTCAATCACAGCCAGAAGCTGTGGGGCGGCCTGGCGACGGTTAACCCGACCTATAACCGCGGTGTCCGCTGGCTTGGCGCAGAAACTGATACCGACAAAAGCGCCGATGCGCCGCGAGCCGAGTTCAATAAATGGACGCTGTCAGCCAGCTACTATCACCCGGTTACCGACAGCATCACCTACCTCGGCAGTCTGTACGGACAATACTCGGCCCGTGCACTGTACGGTAGTGAACAGCTGACACTGGGCGGGGAGTCGTCCATCCGCGGGTTCCGTGAACAGTACACCGCCGGCAACCGGGGTGCGTACTGGCGTAATGAGCTGAACTGGCAGACGTGGCAGTTGCCGGTAGTGGGCGCTGTCACGTTCATGGCGGCCATCGACGGGGGGCACCTCTACAACCATAAACAGGATGACGCGACAGCGGCCTCCTTATGGGGGGGCGCCGTTGGGGTCACCGTGGCCAACCGCTGGCTCAGCCAGCAGGTGACGATGGGGTGGCCGCTATCCTACCCGGCATGGCTACAACCCGACACCCTGGTGGTGGGTTACCGGGTCGGGGTGTCGTTCTGACACACGCAATATCGTTTATTTATTAAAAATAGTGTTTTTATTTCAATACGTTAAACCCATTTTCCTGTGTCGGCACGACATGGGGTTTTCATACAGCACAGAGTCAGGAGTTCAGGGATGAAAGCGGTGAAGTCGTCGCAGCGAGTCATGGTGTGGTGTCTGGTGTGGCTGACCGGGCTGCAGCCGCTGCTGCCCGCATGGGCGGCAGGCGTGACAGTGGCGTCGGGCAATACCACGCTGGAGGCGGCAGGAAACGGCGTACCGGTAGTGAACATCGCCACACCGAATGCGGCCGGGCTGTCTCACAACCGCTATAACGACTTCAACGTGGATAACCGCGGACTCATCCTCAACAACGGCACCGCCCAACTGACACCGAGTCAACTGGGCGGCCTGCTGCAGAACAACCCCAACCTGAACGGTCGCGCCGCCTCGGCCATCATCAACGAAGTGGTGTCGCCCAACCGCAGTCATCTGGCGGGCTACCTGGAGGTGGCCGGTCAGGCGGCCAGCGTGATGGTGGCGAACCCGTACGGCATCACCTGTAGCGGCTGTGGCTTTATCAACACCCCGCGCATCACGCTGACCACCGGCACCCCGCAGTTTGACGCGGCGGGCGGGCTGAGCGGTCTGGACGTGCGCGGTGGTGACATTCTGGTCGACGGGGCGGGGCTGGACGCCAGCCAGAGTGACTATTTTGCGCTGATAGCGCGCACAGCAAATCTGCAAGCCGGGCTGAATGCACGTGATGCGCAGGTAGTGCTGGGGGCGAACCGGGTAGGGAGCGACGGGCGGATAACGCCGCAGGCGGGAAGCGGGGCCACGCCGGTGCTGGCGCTGGACACCGGGGCGCTCGGGGGCATGTACGCCAACCGTATCAGTCTGGTATCGACGGAGCAGGGTGTCGGGGTGAACACCGCCGGGCTGAGCGCACGTCAGGGGGACATCCAACTGTCGGCGAACGGCCGGTTGCAGGTCGGCAGTGCGATAGCGCAGGGGAACATCACGGCGCAGGGCGGCACGCTGGTGGTCTCGGGCGACCAGCAGGCGCAGGGTGCGGTGGCACTGCGGGGCGAGCAGGGCATCACGCTGGGGAGCAGCCGGACACAGGCCGGTCAGGGGCTGACGCTGTCGAGTGACGGGCGCATCAGCGCCGACCGTGCGCGGCTGAGCGCGGGCGTGAGTGACAGCGGCACGGTACAACCGGGGTACGGTCTGACGCTGTCGGGCGCGGAGCTGGCGCTGGGGCAAAGCCAGCTGGCGGGCGACCGGCTCAGCCTGAACAGTACGGGCGCGGTGAGTCAGTCGTCGGGTGGTGCCTGGCAGGCGGGCAGCGGCCTGACGCTGCAGGGTGACGCGCTGTCACTGGATGGCGATGCGGGGGCGCAGACGCTGACGGTCAGTGGCGGCAGCCTGAGCGGCGCGGGGCGCTGGCAGTCAACAGGTGACCTGTCACTGGGTGGGCTGACCACGACGCAATGGGACGGCACCCTGCTGGCTGGCGGCACGCTGTCGCTGGAGACGGCCAGCCTGAGCAACCGGGGCACCCTGGCGGGCGGGCAGGTACAACTGACGACGCCGGTGCTGGACAACCGGGGCACGGTGAGCGGGCGTCAGGTCAGGCTGCAGGCGGGGCAACTCGGCAACAGCGGGACACTGTCGGCGGACGAGGGGCTGTCGATACAGGCACAGACCGAGCTGGATAACAGCGGCTCATTGCTGTCAGGCGGTGGACTGACGATAGCCGCCGGGCAGACGGTCAACCGGGGCGTGCTGTCGGGTGGCGCGGTGACGCTGAGCGGCGATTCGCTGTGGAACGGCGGGGTAGTGCAGGGGCGACAGTCGCTCGGGGTGAATGCACTGACCGGGTTCAGCCAGACGGCAGACGGCGCGCTGACCAGCGGCGGGACAGTCACGCTGTCATCGGGGGCAGCAGACACGGCCGGTGCGTTATCGGCGCAGGGGCTGCAACTGCACACCGGACTGTGGCGCAATCAGGGCACGGTGAACCTGGGCGGCGACGGGCAACTGACGCTGGAGGCACTGGATAACAGCGGCATCCTGCTGGCGTCCGGTGCCTGGGACATCACGGGCGGGCGGCTGGGTAACAGCGGCAGTCTCGGGGGCACGCGGCTGTCGGTGACGGCGGATAGTCTGGATAACAGCGGCACGCTGTTAGGCGCACAGGCGCTGACGATAGCGGCCGGGCAGCAGCACAATAGTGGCCTGCTCAACACCGACGGGCTGATGACGCTGTCGGGCACAGCACTGGACAACAGTGGCACGGTAAAAGCGCAGGATGGCCTGTCGGCCGCCTTTGATGGCCGCCTCGACAACCGGGCGAACGGCCAACTGCTGAGTGCGGGACGCGGGGAGATAACCACCGGTGTGCTCAGCAATCAGGGGGTGTGGCAGGCAGACAATCTGACGCTGACGTCAGGCACGCTGGATAACGGTGGGCGCATTCTGGGGGTCAATAACGGCACACTGCAACTGAGCGGTGCGTATACCGGGCTTGCCGGGAGCGAGCTGACCAGCGGTGGAGCGTTGCAACTGCAGGCTGACCGTCTGGACAGTGCCGGGTTAATCAGTGGCACGGAGACCACCGTCAAGGCCGGGACGCTGCAAAACGGTGGTGTACTGCAAGGGTATAACGGGCTGACGCTGAACGCGCTCCAACTCGATAACAGCGGGACGACGCAGGCGCGGCAACTGGACATCACCACCGATGGT
Source organism: Dickeya ananatis (assembly GCF_019464615.1). NCBI lineage: Bacteria > Pseudomonadati > Pseudomonadota > Gammaproteobacteria > Enterobacterales > Pectobacteriaceae > Dickeya > Dickeya ananatis. The sequence goes on from NZ_CP040816.1 coordinate 1,691,071, forward strand.
CAACTGACGAACCGGGGCACGCTGTTGGGGCTGACGGGGCTGACACTCCAGTCGGCTGGGCTGAATAATGCCAGCGGGGCGCGACTGTACAGTGCGGGGAACCTGCAACTGCGTACCGGCACGTTAACGCAGGAAGGGGAACTGGCGGCGCTGGGAAGCCTGCAGGCGGATATCGGCGGCCCCTTCACCCTGACTCACACCCTGGCGGCGGGCGACCAACTGACGCTGAATGTCACGGGTGACCTGCTACAGGCGGGGACGTTGCAGGGCAACGGCGTGACAGTAAGCAGTACCGGCACGCTGACACAGCAGGGGCGCATCGTCGCGGGCACTGGCACCAGCACCCTGTCGGCGGCAGCCATCAACCAGACGGCGAGCGGCAGTATTCAGGGCGGCGGGCCGCTGAGTCTGCGGGCCGATGGCAACATCACCAACCGGGGCTTTGTCGGCACGGCGGCGGACCTGCTGCTGCAGGCGGGCGGTCTGATAGACAACAGCAGCCTGCTGTATGGCGGCGGCAATCTGCAACTGCTGTCGGATGCCCTGATCAACCGGTTCGGCAACATTCTGGCGGGGAACAGCCTGTGGATACAGCGTGACGCGGCAGGCAACGCCAGCAGCAGTGTACTGAACAGCTCAGGCACTATCGAAACGCAGCGCGGCGATATCACGGTGCGCACCGGCACGCTAACCAACCAGCGCGAAGGGCTGACGGTGACCGAAAGCAGCAGCTCGGTGGCGGATATGCCGTCATGGGCGGGCGGGACGAGGGCGACCATTCCGCAGGGCTGGTTTAAACCAGATGAGCTTGAGTCATACGCCTATGAGGTGTGTTCGGGTGGGTCTGGTACTAATAATGGTCATGGTGAGATTTGCCGTACTCAATATGGAACAGTGCCATCTGAGAAAGCCTCTACTCAAATTGTAGCTATTGGACAGAAAACTATCGCTGTCACTGCAAGCGGAGGAATAGCGCAATTTAATTCAGCAGGAAATTTAGATATATCGGCACAAACGTTGAATAACAATGCGTCCAGCCTTTCGAGTCGAGGAATTATATTATTAAGTGGAGGACAACTTAATAATCAGTCTTATCAGGCAGGGACGAGTAGCCAGAAACTTAGATATGTCTATGCAGGATCTTCAGGACGAGGTGATTTTTTCTTTAAATTAGATGGCGATCCCACCACCGAATACACCCCCGGCCAGTCCTACAACGCCACCATTCAGGCGGGTGGTGCGATAACCGCCAATTTCTCGCAGAACATCAGTAACACCGGTTTACAACCGGGCAGCGGCGGCTTTATTCCGGCGATAGCCACGCCAACGCTGAGCACCGCCAATGGGGCGGGCAGCCAGAATACCCCGGCGTCACCGTCATTAGTGGCAGGGCGAGACCCCTTGTCGCTGGCCGGAAATAGTGATCCGTCACTGAATGCCTTGCAGGCGGCGCTGGCCCAGCTGGGTGGCCCGTCGCTAAACGACTACCCGTTACCCACCAGTCAGAACGGACTGTTTGTCGCTGACACCAGCAGCAACGGTCGCTACCTGATACGCAGCAACCCGCTGCTGAGCCAGCTCGGGCAGGTCGACAACAGCCTGTTTGGCGACCTGCGTCGCCTGTTGGGGCAGACACCGGGCACCAGCGTGCCGGTGGAGACCAGCCCGACGCTGACCGACCCGACGCAGTTCCTCGGTTCATCCTACCTGCTGGGCAAGCTGAATCTGGACGCGGAGCACGACTACCGTTTTCTGGGCGATGCGGCGTTTGACACCCGTTACATCAGCAATGCGGTACTGAGCCAGACCGGGCAACGTTACCTCAATGGCGTGGGGTCGGACCTGGCGCAGATGCAGACGTTGATGGATAACGCGGCGGCGGAGAAAAGCCGGCTGAACCTGCAACTGGGGGTGAGCCTCAGTCCAGAGCAGGTGGCGGGGCTGAGCCACAGCATCGTGTGGTGGGAAAACATTACCGTCGACGGGCAAACCGTGCTGGCACCGAAGCTGTATCTGGCGCAGGCGGATAAAACCAACCTGTCAGGCAGCCGCATCGTGGCGAACAGCGTCAGCCTGAGCGCGGGCGGGGATATCGACAACCGTGGCAGCACGGTGACGGCGCTGAATGCACTGACCGTCACCAGCGGGGGGCAGGTCACTAACAGCGAGGGCGGGCTGCTGAACGCGGGGGGCGCGCTTAATCTGGTGGCGCTGGGTAATCTGACCAACAGCAGTGCCACCATTAAGGGCAATACGGTGACGCTGGCAAGCGTCAACGGGGATATCGTCAATACCACAACGACCAACCAGTGGCACACACAAGCGAGGGACGGCCGGGGCAGTGGGTCGCTGACACGTACCGATATCGGCCAGACCGGGCTGATAACCGCACAGGGCGGGCTGACGTTACAGGCAGGGCACGATATCGCCCTGAACGGGGCGCAACTGAGCGCGGGCGGGCCGCTGACGCTGGCAGCAGGCAACGACATCCAGCTGAATGCGCTGGGCACGGTGACGGAGACGGTGCGTCAGGACGGGCGTGCCACGACACAGCGTCGGCAGCAGGGGCTGGTGCAGAGCACACTCGCCAGCGGGGGCGACCTGAGCCTGAATGCCGGGCGTGACCTGAATGGCACGGCGGCACAGCTGAGCGCGACGGGCACCATGGCGCTGTCGGCGGGGCGTGACCTGAGCCTGCTGTCCGCTGAGCAGGAGCAGTTCAGCTCGAACGCGTGGAACCGCCATCTGGACTGGCAGCAGACGGTGACGCAGCAGGGCACGGTGCTGAACGCGGGTGACGGGCTGAGCCTGCGGGCCGGGCAGGACCTGACGCTGCAAGGGGCGCAGGCGGAAACGCGTGGGGCACTGACGGCACAGGCTGGCCGTGACCTGAACCTGCTGTCGGCGACAGAAAGTCAGCACGACTTTTTTGAAGAAACCACGGTGAAGAAAGGTTTCCTGTCCAGCACCACCACGCACACGTTGCGGGAGCGGGAGCAGACCACGGAGAAAGGCACGCTGTTGTCGGCAGGCAGCGTGGCGCTGACGGCGGGGAATGATATCGGGGTACGCGGCTCGTCGGTGGCGGCGGACGGCGATGTGGCGCTGACAGCCGGGCATAATATCAACACGGCGGCCAGTGTGGAGACCTACCGGCAGTACGAGGATGTCAGCCGTAAAAAGAGCGGGGTGTTCAGCGGAGGCGGAATCGGCTTTACCATCGGCAGTACCTCACTTCGTCAGACACTGGCGTCAGCGGGGACGACGGAAAGCCAGAGCGTAAGCACATTGGGCAGCACCGGCGGGTCGGTGAGCCTGCATGCCGGGCAGGACGTGAACCTGTCCGCCACCGATGTGATTGCGGCGCGGGATATTCAGGTGGTGGGCAATACGGTCACCATTGATCCGGGCTACGACAGCCATCGCCAGTCACAGAAGATGGAGCAGAAAACCGCCGGATTGACGGTGACGCTGTCTGGTGTGGTGGGGTCGGCGCTGAACAGTGCCGTACAGGCGGTACAGGCGGTGCGTGAGCAGAGTGACAGCCGCCTGCAGGCGTTGCAGGGAATGAAAGCCGCGCTGTCAGGGTATCAGGCTTATCAGGGCACGCAGGTTGATACCAATAACCAGGGGGCGTCGTCGTTTGTCGGCATCAGCGTGTCGCTGGGGGCGCAGCGTGCCAGCAGCAGTCAAAGCAGTGAACAGTCACAGAGTTTTGCCTCGACGCTGAATGCGGGCCATGATATCAGCGTAGTGGCCCGCCAGGGCGATATCACTGCCGTCGGTAGCCAGTTAAAGGCTGCCAACAACGTAGACCTGAATGCGGCTCACGCGATTAATCTGTTGTCGGCACGCAATACTGAGTCGTTGACCGGCAGCAGCAGCAGCAGCGGCGGGAATATTGGTGTCAGTTTTGGGCTGAGTAACAGTGGGGCAGGATTCAGCGTCTTTGCCAACGTCAACGCGGCCAAAGGCCGTGAGATGGGCAGCGGCAACAGCTGGTCGGAAACCACGGTGGATGCGGGGCAGCGAGTCGGCCTGACCAGTGGTGGAGACACCCGTCTCATCGGCGCACAGGTCAGTGGTGATCGCATCGTGGCCGATGTGGGGGGCGATCTGCTGCTGGCAAGCCAGCAGGATAACAACCGCTATGATTCCAGGCAGACCAGTGTGTCGGCAGGCGGTAGCTTTACCTTTGGCAGTATGACCGGCAGCGGTTACCTGAGCGCCAGTCAGGATAAAATGCACAGCAGTTATGACAGTGTGCAGCAGCAGACCGGGCTGTTTGCGGGTCAGGGGGGTTACGACATCCACGTCGGCAACCACACCCAACTGGATGGGGCAGTGATTGGTTCGACGGCCAGCGCAGATAAAAACCGGCTGGATACCGGCACGCTGGGCTGGAGCAATATCGACAATCAGGCGGTGTTTTCGGTGTCGCACAGCGGCATCGGACTCAGTGCCAGCCCGTCACTGAGCCTGTCGGATATGATGAAGTCCGCCGCGCTGACCGCGCCGTCGGCCCTGATGTCGATGGGGCGTGGCGGCAACGCCAGCAGTACCACTTACGCTGCGGTGAGCGACGGTGCACTGATTATCCGTAATCAGGCCGGTCAGCAGCAGGACATTGCCACCCTGAGCCGGGATGTGGAGCACGCCAATAATGCGCTGAGTCCGATATTTGACAAGGAGAAGGAGCAGAAGCGCCTGCAGACGGCGCAGATGGTCGGTGAACTGGGCTCACAGGTGATGGATGTCATCCGCACCGAAGGGGAAATTCGTGCGACGCGGGCGGCCGAAGCCAGTGGCAAGGTGGATCGCCCGGCGGATAACGCCTCCGAGGCAGCGTGGGATAAATACAGGAAAGACCTGACGGAAACGGCAGATTACAAGGCGGTGATGGCGTCTTACGGCACCGGCAGTGACCTGCAACGGGCGGCGCAGGCGGCGACGGCGGCCATTCAGTCGCTGGCCGGCGGTGGTAACCTGCAGCAGGCGCTGGCGGGTGCCTCGGCACCGTATCTGGCGCAACTGGTGAAAAGCGTCACGATGCCAGCAGACGAGCGTAAAGCCACGGCATCGGACATCGCGGCCAATGCGATGGGCCATGCACTGATGGGGGCGGTGGTAGCGCAACTGTCGGGCAAGGATGCGGTAGCGGGAGCCGTGGGCGCGGCAGGTGGCGAGCTGACCGCCCGGCTGCTGATCATGAAGGAGCTGTATGGAGGGCGTGACACCAGCGACCTGACGGAAGCGGAAAAACAATCGGTCAGCGCACTGGCGTCACTGGCTGCGGGTCTGGCATCGGGGATTGCATCTGGCAGCGTCGAGGGGGCAGCGACAGGTGCCCAGGCCGGGCGTAATGCGATCGAGAATAACTTCCTGAGTGTCTCTGAGAAATCAGAACTTGAGATAGCGAAGCAGAAACTCCGCAACAGCACAGACCCGGCAGAGCGTGAACAGGCGGAGAAAGACGTTGCCCGGTTAACGGAACTGGATATCTCAAGGGATAAGAAAGTTATCGCCGCCTGCGGTAACGGAAATGCTGCCAGTACGGGTTGTGCAGCCGCGCGGCTGGAGGCTTATCAAGCCAAAGTGGAGTATGAAAACACCGGCACCTATAACTCCAGAGCCAGCCAGCAGTACGGCGATGCCTACGGCCAGATAGTGAACCTGCTGAATATCACCAGTGTTGATGCACAGAACAAGCAGCAAGTTAGGGATGCCATGATCAACTTCTTTATGAAGAACAAAGGCGTTGATTATGAGACGGCGAAAGGGTATGCGGAATTAAAAGAAGGTGCAGATATCTTCTTTGCATCAGTGACGCCTGTATTAGGTGAAGCAGCGGCAAAGCAATTAAGTAAAATTATTGATGCAAATTTGAAAGTTGTAGCGAGGGGGAATGTAGATGGTGTTGAGTTCTCCGATACAAACCAAGGAGCAAGACCTTCCGCTCTTGCAGATGTGGATAAACCAACTCTTATTGATGGTAGGGTTCAGGTAAAAATAGATAAGCAGAATAAAGCACTTCCAAATGGGAATATGGCCACGGCACATGCTGAAGTTGGCGTTATCCAACAAGCATTTGAGAAAGGTATGACCCAAGGACGTGAGATGACTATGAGTGTTTCTAAAGAGCCCGTCTGTGGCTTTTGTCGAGGAGATGTCGCGGCAATGGCCGATAAAGCTGGACTTAAATCTTTAACCATCTATGAAGAAGCTACTGGCTCAGTTCTTTACTGGCAGCCGGGCATGAAATCACTTAAGGCTAGGGATTAACATGGTACTTAAATTAAGTTGGACTTTAGAAGGTGATGGTGGGAATAAAAAAATATCATTGTGGGATGATATTGAATTCCGCTTGGAACGGATTGAAGGAAAGAAGGGTACTTTAACTATTGATGTAATCAATAGTAATGAAAGTGAAGCAGAGTGCTTACAACTTAGAACTGAAAAGGGGTTTTACTTTATGACATTAGGTGGAGTGAAAGATGGTGAGTATGTTGTAAAAACTTACAGGGATCTTTCTCAGCCTAATATTGAAATAATGATATTAGGAGATAATTGGCCTGCGCAGAATATAACAAAGAACTTTGATATTGTTAAATTGGTATTTAAAGAGTTTTTTGATACTGGAAATGTCGAAACGAGATTGCTTAATTAAACAATGATCGTGGCCTGTGCCGGGATCGTTGTTTTACCGGTCGGCTCTTGAGTTACGCTTTAATCCCCCGCCGCCCTTGAGCATAAGTGGCGAGGTTGCCTGAAAAAGCTTCAGCCCCCGGACAGGAAATGTTTTGTGGCCACCGCCAGTGGGCCGTGTCCCCAAAACCACCCGGTCAGGGCCATGCCCCGACACCCCTCGGTTAAAACAAAAAACCCCGGCGCGGGCCGGGGGTGGTGTTGGTTACCCGGCGAACTTAAGGCCGCCGGGGTAATGCTTGATCCAGTTGGCGGCGGCGTCCGGGTCAAAGGGTTCAATGCTGAGTCCTTCGAGACAGTGCCACAGCTCGCGGGTGTTCTGGGCGGTGATGACCATGCAGCCGGGCATGACCCGTATTTTTAACGGCATCCCGTCGGTAAATCCGGCCTCGGTGAGCCATGCGCCTTGCAATGACACCACCTGAAAGCAGGCGCGTGCATAGCGTTCGGCTTGGGAAATGCGTAATCTTTGATTTTAGCGAGATAACACAGCGCAGCGGCTGTCTGTAGCAAAACTAGCAGAACCCCCCCATGATGATCCGACACTGACTGCGTGTCGGCAGGCGGTAGCTTTACCTTTACCACGCCTTGCTGATGAGTTGCCGGAGTACAACATCAAAACCATCGCCGTCAGCCTACGTCGTCAGGGATTAGGGGCAAAAGCCAGCCGCAAATTCAGCCCGGTCAGCTACCGCGAACACGGTCTGCCGGTATCGGAAAACCTGTTGAAGCAGGACTTCATCACTAGTGGCCCGAACCAGAAGTAGGCAGGCGATATCACGTACCTTCGCACGGATGAGGGCTGGCTGTATCTAGCGGCGTAAACGCCCGGAAAAACGTTATCGTTCACACGGATCGCGGCGGGCAGTACTGTTCAGCGGATTATCAGGCATTACTGAAGCGGCACAACCTGCACGGCAGCATGAGCGCAACAGGTTGTTGCTACGATATGCGTGCGCGGAAAGCTTCTTTCATTCACTGAAAGTGGAATGTATCCACGGAGAGCGTTTTACCGACCGTGAAATTATGCGGACGACGGTATTTAATTATATCGAGTGTGATTACAATCGCTGGCGTCGTCACAGTGCCTGTGGCGGTCTCAGCCCGGAACAATTTGAAAACGAAAACCTCGCTTAGGGCTGTGTCCACATTACGTGGGTAGGATCATTATGATATTTATGTTGATAAAGATAATGGACAGTTGTGGATTTTTAGAAAGGGCGGGAAAGGTGAAGGTATCCCGACTGGCGAATTTATTAATAAGTAGGGCAGTTATATGGATAAGACAACAGTAAAAGCAGAGTTTTCCATTTGTGGAGATGTCTTTGAACCCAATGAGATAACTGCATTACTACAGATAGAGCCTATGGAGGTTCATCGAAAAGGTATTATTAGTGGGACGAGGAAAAGGCCAAGCTCGGAGAATAGTTGGTCAATTTGTACAGAGAAGGAAGAGTCCTATGATGTGGATGAGCAAACAAGGAAATTGCTGTCTTTATTAAAGTGTAAAATTTCTTCTTTGCAAGAAATAAAAGAGAGATATGATGTTGCATTCATATTTTCTCTTTTAATAGAAGTAGAAAATGGGGAGAAGCCAGCTATATATTGGTCAGCAGAGACAAACCGTTTTTTGGGTTGTATTGGGGCCGAAAGTTCTATTGATTTATATATTTATAGCTAAATTTAATACAATTAGCGAAATAAAAATCCCAGTTCTTAACAGGCCGGGATTTTTTATCTGCTTGTCAGCCCCTTAGCTCCACCGCAATCCCCGCCATCCTTGGGTCTGATTGGCGGGGGGCCTGAAAATACTTCAGCACCCGGACAGGAAATGTTTTGTGGCCACCGCCAGTGGGCCGTGTCCCCAAAACCACCCGGTCAGGGCCATGCCCCGACATCCCAGCGTTAAAACAAAAAACCCCGGCGCGGGCCGGGGGTGGTGTTGGTTACCCGGCGAACTTAAGGCCACCGGGGTAATGCCTGATCCTGTTGGCGGCGGCGTCCGGGTCAAAGGGTTCGATGCTGAGGCCTTCCAGACAGTGCTACAGCTCGCGGGTGTTCTGGGCGGTGATGACCATGCAGCCGGGCATGACCCGTATTTTTAACGGCATCCCGTCGGTAAATCCGGCCTCGGTGAGCCATGCGCCTTGCAATGACACCACCTGAAAGCAGGCGCGTGCATAGCGTTCGGCTTGGGAAATGCGTAATCTTTGATTTTAGCGAGATAACACAGCGTAGCGGCTGTCTGTAGCAAAACTAGCAGAACAGCTCCATGATGATCCGACACTGACCCGCGTGTCGGCAGGCGGTAGCTTTACCTTTGGCAGTATGACCGGCAGCGCTTACCTGAGCGCCAGTCAGGATAAAATGCACAGCAGTTATGACAGTGTGCAGCAGCAGACCTGGCTGTTTGCGGGTCAGGGGGGTTACGACATCCACGTCGGCAACCACACCCAACTGGATGGCGTCGTACTGGCGTCTACGGCAACTCCGGAAAAGAACCGGCTGGAAACGGGCACGCTGGGCTGGCGTGACATCGCCAATGCCTCATCTTATCAGGGGCGTGGGATAAGCATGGGTGCCTCGACGGACAGCTCACCAGTGGGGGGATTGCTGCAAACTCAGGGCCACGCGTCAGGCACAACCCGCTCTGCGGTAGCACCGGGTACAATACTCATTCACGATGCGTCGCAGTCGCAAGATCTCGGACAGCTCAGTCGTGATACGTCGGGTACGCTGGGTTATGTGGCCGATGGATTTACACGGCGTGAGGTCGAAGATCGGCTGGCTATCCAGAAAGAAATAACCTCGCTGGGTGTACAGGCGATGGACGCGTATGGGGCGTATAAACGGAGTGAGGCTGAAACGGCAGCACGGGAAAGGCTGACCCGCGAAGGCGTCCCGGCTGGTGAACTGGAAGCACGAATAAAACTCAGCGAGGAAGTCAGACAGGCAGCGACAGATTACGCTCAGGGGAGCCTCTACTGGCAGGCCGGTACGGCGCTGACGGCTGCATTATCTGGAGGGCTGGGAGGAAACCTGCAAGGCGCGCTAAGTGGCGCGGCAGCACCGTATCTGGCGAGACTGGTTAAGGATGCGAGCGACGGTAATAAGTCGGTTCGTATAGCGTTGCACACGGTGTTGGGGGCGTTCCTTGCACGAACTCAGGGAGGAAGTGCGACCGGCGGTGCACTGGGCGGGTTCACTGCAGCGGCGGCGAGTGGGTTGATTGCCAAGGCGCTGTACCCCGATGTGGAGCAGCTATCGCCGGAGCAAAAACAGCTGGTTGCAAATCTGGTGATGATAGCGGGCGCTGGCGTGGGTGGTCTGGCCGGTGGTAACCTGACTGATGCCGGAAGCGCTGCGAATACCGCGAAGAATGAGGTGGAGAATAACTATCTGAGCAGTAAACAGATAGACGCATGGTCTGCTGAAATGAAGTCCTGTCAGGCAAATGGTGGTGACTGTAATGACATCATTAAGAAATACGAGGAGTTAAGTACCGCTCAGCAGAAACAACTGATCAGTGATTGTGCGACTGATCCGGCAACATGCCAGCAGAAATATGGTAATGTGTTGGCCGACAGCATGGCGGTGAAGCAGTCGATAGATCGTGCTTTGGGAGAAGATATCCCGATCAAGATGGTCTATGACCTGACAGCTACGTTTGCGCAGCAAATACAGGTTGAAGGTGTTGTTGCAACAAATAAAGTCTCAGAAGCACTCCAGAAAGAATATGGTCTGGATGAGATTCAGGCTGGGATTGTTGCGAATGCTGCTGCGGCGGCGTTCGGTGGAATTGGTAAGGGTAAAACTAGCTCTCAGTCTGGGAATAAAATTGAGCAAATACTTAAACCAGAGAAAAACTGGGAAAGTGCTCGAAATAAGGCGTTGGATATCGTAGGTAATTTAGGGGCTGATTCTAAACCTGTTATTGGGCGGTTAGAGATAAGTGCTGGGAATGGAAAGGTTATTGGTCGGCAATCTGGCGATGGTAAGGTAGGCTGGCGTGTCGATTATGATCCGGAAAAAGGTACTCACATCAATACATGGGATTATTCTCAAGGTAAAGGTCCGGGGAAAGCAATTAAGCAGGTCATACCATTTGAGGGTAATGAAAAGTCTTTTGAAACGATATTGAAACAGCTAAACAGGTAAAGTAGATGACTTTATTTGAAGAGTGTAAAGAAGCACTTAGTGCTGATTTTAGTGTGGTTGAGGGTCAAGCCTTGAAGGATGCTATGGATATTTTAAAAAAATATCCATTTTCAAAAGGGGGGATTACTTGGTCAGAAATAAAATCTTCAGATTATGAAAATATTGATGATCTGTTGATTAAGAGCCCTATGAAAACCGATGATGTATTCGTTTTTGCAGATGATGCTAGTATTCCTGTATTTAAGACGAAATTAAAATTGATTGCTGAAAATATTTATGATGTTACGGCCTTGTCGCCAAAATTATTCATTTTTAATGATGAAATAATATTACAACCTTTGTTCCCAACTGAAATGATTCGCTTGGGTGTAAAGACTCAGTTATAGAAACGATCCCGGCCCCGCGCCGGGATCGTTGTTTTTACCGGTTAGATCCTAAGCTCCGCTTCAATCACCAGCCGCCCGCGCTCCACGGTGACGGTAACGGGCTGTCCGGTGTTAAAGCCGAGATCGTCCAGCCCGCGGCCCTTGAGCGTGAGTTGCGGCGGCGGTGGCCTGAAAATACCTCAACCCCCGGACAGGAAATGTTTTGTGGCCACCGCCAGTGGGCCGTGCCCCCAAAACCATCCGGTCAGGGCCATGCCCCGACACCCCAGCGTTAAAACAAAAACCCCGGCGCGGGCCGGGGGTGGTGTTGGTTACCCGGCGAACTTAAGGCCGCCGGGGTAATGCTTGATCCAGTTGGCGGCGGCGTCCGGGCCAAAGGGTTCAATGCTGAGTCCTTCGAGACAGTGCCACAGCTCGCGGGTGTTCTGGGCGGTGATGACCATGCAGCCGGGCATGACCCGTATTTTTAACGGCATCCCGTCGGTAAATCCGGATTCGGTGAGCCATGCGCCTTGCAGCGACACCGCCTGAAAGCGGGCGCGTGCATAGCGTTCGGCTTGGGAAATGCGTTGTATTGCCTGATATAGCTGCTTTGATGGTGGATGAAGAGGTGTATCAGAAGAGGGGTAGTGCGGCAAAGGACGAAAAGTCTGACAGATAGTAATGAATACTATCCCGCAGAGTTGGAGGCAATGATGGCAACCAGTATCGCGTTAAGTCCGTACTTCGAGCAGTTTATCCGTGAGCAAATCGACAGTGGCCGTTACAACAACGTCAGCGAGGTGGTAAGTGCTGAGGTGCGGGAAGGGCGGGAGCAACAGATGACGCTGGATGCGCTGCGGGCGGCGGTAGAGCTGGGCGTGAATAGCGGGCCGGGCAAGGAGGCGCAGGTGGTGTTCGGTCGTCTGTCGGAGAAATACCGTCAGATGGCAGTGAACAGGCAGAATGAAAAACGGCCAGATGTTGAGCGTGACAGGCCGAAAAACCGCCTGCATAATGACAACACAAGTGACACCACAAAGGTGAAAAATGATGGGAACAATCCACTTCAGAATTGACGAGGAAACCAAGCGTCTGGCGATGCAGGCAGCGGAAAGACGGCGAATGAGCCTGACAGAGGTAATGCGTCAGCGGGCAGAAGAGCTGGCCGCAGAGGAGCGTCACTATCAAAACAGTGAGCATGAGGGCTGGCTGGAGCAACAGATTCTGGAAGCGTTCAACCGTTATGAGGACGGGGAAAGCGAGTTTATCAGTAACGAAGAAATGAACCACCACATGAATGAACTGAAAATACAGGCAGCACGGGGCAAGCTGTGACATCAGCCATTCAGTGGGAAAAGCAGGCACAGGCAGATCGTGAGGCCATCTTCCGTTATCTGTATAAAGAAGCGGGATTATCGGTAGCCAGTGCCACGGATGACCGGTTCGTCAGTATGGCCGACATCCTTCAGGACAATCCGCAGGCGGGGGTAAAAGCCGGGAAAACGGAAAAACAGCGGAAACTGGTGGTGCCACGCTTCCCGTTCATCATTGTCTATGCCGTTGAAGAGCATGTGGTTTGTGTTCTGCGCATACTGCATACCTCCCGAAAAATAGCGGGACATTACCGTAAGCGTTAGCTCTACCGGGTGAGTCCACCGGGGGAGCGGGACCGGATAACGTTTACCCTGACTCATGTTCGACAGCGAGGCTCTGTATTATCGCCAACCCTCAGTCGTTCCTCTATTACTCTTTACCTCCATTACCCTTCTGACTCTATCCCCCCAATCTTCACCTCCCTTGACGCACATCAAAAGGCGATGCGTAGACAGGAATATGATTGATAATCGTTATTACTTACCTTAATGCATTGCCGCCGTGTTGTAACGCAGGCGGGGTGCGGCGCACTGTCATTGAAGGAATGGTGTATGGCTCTGAGTCTTCAAACGCTGCTTGATCTCCCTATCAACGTGAATGCTGTAGTGGCGCGTATTCGCTCAACGGGCGAGTACCAGCAGCGGCTGACTGAGCTTGGCATCCGTGTCGGTGGCCAGGTGCGCGTGATTCAGCGTGATGCCAACCAGCCGTTAATGTTGGCCGCCGGGGATAGCCGGGTGGCGATCAACTGGGAGATGGGTAAGCAAGTGTGGGTATCGCCACAGCAATAAACACGATGGCAATTGGCTTGTCACGTTCAGTTTCTGGCAACCGGTTGATGACAACGGGTTTACGACACCCGTTGTTCTTTATCAGGCAGCAATGGGTATGAGGTTTACACAGCGATGACACTGGAAGCATTGGCAGTGGGCACACAGTGGCGTGTGCTGGGGTTTCAGAAAGGATCGGCGGATTACCGCAAGCGCCTGCTGGCGCTGGGCGTGACGCCGGGAGTGGAGTTTTCGGTGTCGCGAGTCGCACCGCTGGGTGATCCGATAGAACTGCGCCTGCGTGGTGCATCGATCAGCGTGCGTAAAGGCGAAGCACAGATTTTGATTCTGGAAAAATGTTAATCCGGGCAGGTAAGGATTTTTTATGAGTACGCAACCCGTAATTTGCGTGGTGGGTAACCCCAATTGTGGCAAAACGACGCTATTTAACGTCCTGACCGGCGGTAAACAAACGGTCGGTAACTGGCCCGGCGTGACGGTGGAAAAGAAAGTCGGTAGTTACCGTTATCAGCAGCAACAGGTGACGTTGGTGGATTTGCCGGGGGTTTACTCGCTGAACCCGTCTTCCGAAAGCTCGGAAGACGAACGGGTTGCACGTGATTACATCCTGTCCGGCGAAGCCAATCTGGTACTGAATATCGTTGATGCTTCCAATCTGGAGCGAAATCTGTATCTCACCGCGCAGTTGCTGGATATGCAGGTGCCGATGGTGGTGGCCGTCAATATGATGGATATCGCCGCCGCACGTAAGCTGGATATTGATATCGCCGGTTTACAGCAGCGCCTGGGGTGCCCGGTCATCCCGATTACCGCCAGCCAGAAGAAAGGCATCTCGATGTTGCATGAGGTGTGTCAGGCCGCGCTGGCACAACCGGTGATTCCACCGGTGTCGATTCCTTATGACGCGCCACTGAACCAGGCGGCGCAGGCGATTGCAGATCAACTGCAAGGGCAGGCGGCGATTCGTAACCCGTATTGGCTGGCGATTCAGTTGCTGGAAGGCGACATGTCGGTGCGTAACCGGGTGCCTGCGGATACGCTGGCCTTTGCCGATGCTGAAGTCGCCCGGCTGGTCGCTGAGTATGAGGATGAACTGGATATTTTTCTGGCGGACGCGCGTTACCAGTTCGTTGGCGCGGTGGCGCGTGAGGTGATTACCCGCCGTGGTGAGGCTTCCGCAACCCTGACCGACAAAATTGACCGTGTCGTATTGCACCGCTTTTTTGGTATTCCGATCTTCCTGCTGGTGATGTACCTGATGTTTGTCTTCACCATCAATATCGGTAGCGCCTTTACCGATTTCTTCGACAAGCTGTTCGGTACCCTGATGGTGGATGGATTCGGCGAGCTGTTGCTGGCGTTGCATACCCCGGAATGGCTGAAAACCCTGCTGGCAGATGGCGTGGGCGGCGGTATTCAGACCGTATCCACCTTTATTCCGGTGATCGGTTGTCTGTATCTGTTCCTGTCCTGGCTGGAGGATTCTGGCTATATGGCGCGAGCGGCGTTTGTGATGGACCGCTTTATGCGCGGCATCGGTTTGCCGGGCAAGGCGTTCGTGCCGCTGATTGTCGGGTTTGGTTGTAACGTACCGGCGGTGATGGCGACGCGCACCATGGAGCGCCATAGTGACCGTGTGGTGACGGTGATGATGGCACCGTTTATGTCCTGTGGCGCACGGTTGCCGGTGTACGTGCTGTTTGCGTCTGCCTTGTTTGTCGAAGGCGGACAAAACCTGGTATTCGGGTTGTATCTGATCGGTATCGCGGCGGCGATTGCGACCGGCTTTTTGCTGAAAAATACCGCGCTGAAAGGTGAAGCGTCTGCCTTTGTGATGGAAATTCCCCCTTATCACTTGCCCAGCTTGCGTAGTGTACTGATTCGTACCTGGGAGCGCCTGAAGGGGTTCTTGCTGCGTGCCGGGCGGCTGATTGTCGTGGTGGTGACGGTGCTGGGCTTTCTTAACTCGATGGGGACCGACGGTTCCTTTGGCAACCAGAATACCCAGAAGTCGGTGCTGTCGGCGGTGGGGCAAGCCATCGTGCCGGTATTCAAGCCGCTGGGCATTCGCGATGAAAACTGGCCGGCAGCAGTGGGCGTGTTCACCGGGATCTTCGCCAAAGAAGCGGTTGTCGGTACGCTGGATTCATTGTACGGCGCAATGGCAGCCTCGCAGGACGGCGGCGCGAAAGCGGAAGCCAAACCTTTTAGCCTGACCGGTGGTATTCACGATGCGCTGGCGACTATCCCTGAAAATCTGGGCAAGCTGGGTGACGCGGTATTAAACCCGTTAGGGATCAATGTCGGTGATTTGAGTGATACCGCCACGATTGCCAAAGACAATAAATTCTCGGTGACCTCGCTGACTGTGATCAGCCAACTGTTTGATGGCCGTTTGGGGGCGTTTAGTTACCTGCTGATGGTGCTGTTGTATATCCCTTGTGTGGCGGCGGTATCCGCCATCTGGCGTGAGGTGGGCACCGCCTGGACGCTATTCTGCGCTGGCTGGACCATTCAGGTTGGCTATAGCACAGCGGTGGTGGTGTATCAGGTTGGGCGGTTTAGTCAGCACCCGTTGTATTCGCTGTGTGCGCTGGTGGGGGTGGCGGCAATGCTGTGTGTCACAGTGATGTTGCTGCGCCGCAATGGTCTGCAACGCCAGCGCACCGTGGTAGGTGAAGTAAAATAAACCAGTCGGGCGGGCAACTGCCCGCCGGGGAGACATAATGACGCTACTTGAATTGCGGGATTTTGTCCGCGAAAGAAAAAAGGTGTCGCTGCAAGATATCAGCACGGCTTTTAAGGCCGATCCCGGTGTGGTGGAGGGAATGCTGGAGGTGTGGGTACAGAAAGGCAAAATCCGCTTCCATCAAGGGGATGCCGCACCCAAATGCGGCGGCTGTTGCGGCTGTGATAAACGCCAGGGCCAGTATTACGAGTGGTTGTGATGTTTTCCCCGGGCCGATACGCAATCAGCCGTCGGCCCGGCTTCCTGCCCTGTGGCGGTAAGTCTGCCGCCTGTCTTGAGATGTTGTCTGTTTATTAATTCGTTGTAGGTGTTCCGGGCGTGTCTGGCATGGTGGCTGACGCGCTGCCCGGCGTTATGGGCGGTGTAAGGCAGCGGTGCCGGGCGGAAAACCAATAAAAACTGACCTGACGCAATATGTGGTACAGGCACCCTCTACATAATGAAACCTGTAATCCATCGGAGGGGGTGATGATGGAAAAATTACTTGATCGTTTTTTGAATTACGTTGCGTTTGATACCCAATCCCGACCGGGTGTTCGGCAGGTGCCGAGCACGGAAGGGCAATTGAAGCTGGCGCAGGCGCTGCAACAAGAATTAATTGAACTGGGACTGGAACAGGTATCGCTCACCAAGCATGGCTGTGTGATGGCGACATTACCCGCTAATGTTGCCTGGCCTGTGCCGGTGGTGGGGTTTATCGCCCATATGGATACCTCACCGGATTTTAGCGGCAAACATGTTAATCCACAGATTGTCGAGAATTACCGTGGCGGTGATATCGCGCTGGGTATGGGTGATGAAGTCTTGTCGCCAGTGATGTTCCCGGTACTGCATCATCTGCTTGGACAGACATTGATTACGACTGATGGCAAAACGCTGTTAGGGGCGGACGATAAAGCCGGCATTGCGGAGATCATGACCGCACTGGTTCGGCTAAAGAAACGCCAAATCCCACATGGTGAGATTCGTATTGCTTTCACGCCGGATGAGGAAGTCGGTAAAGGTGCTCAGCACTTTGATGTCGATGCATTCCGGGCGGAATGGGCCTATACGGTAGATGGCGGTGGTGTGGGTGAGTTGGAGTATGAAAACTTCAATGCTGCGTCGGCTGTCGTGAAGATTGTCGGTAACAACGTCCATCCGGGCTGGGCAAAAGGGGTGATGGTCAATGCGTTGTCACTGGCGACACGGTTTCATCAACTCGTACCGGCCGATGAGACGCCAGAGCAGACCGACGGCTATCAGGGGTTTTATCACCTCAATAGCGCGAAAGGGACGGTAGAACGGGCTGAACTGCACTACAGCATTCGGGACTTTGAGCGTGATAGCTTCGAACGGCGCAAGAAAACGCTGCTGGATATCGCGGAAAAAGTGGGTAAGGGCCTGCACCCGGATTGTTATATCGAAGTCACGATCACCGATAGCTACTACAACATGCGTGAACAAGTGGAGCAGCATCCCCATATCATCGCGCTGGCGCAGCAGGCCATGCGTGATTGCGGGATTACGCCGCTGATGCAACCGATTCGCGGCGGTACGGATGGCGCTCAGTTATCTTTCCGTGGCTTGCCGTGCCCCAATCTGTTTACTGGCGGCTACAATGCTCACGGTAAGCATGAATTTGTGACGCTGGAAGGGATGGAAAGCGCAGTGGCAGTGATTATACGTATCGCCGAACTGACGGCATTACGGGCTAAGAGCCGACAAACCAGCAATGAGAGTGCGTCAGTAAAAGCCTGATGGTTAGTAAGCTACTAACACAGAAGACGCCGTTTGGCGTCTTCTGTGTTTTAGATGGCAGAGCAATAATCAGCCAACGATAATCAGTCAACAAAGTACCAGTAACCGCTGTTAACCAGAGCGGTCAACTGGGCAAGGAAAGACGGATCGTCCAGCGTGTCGCCAAATCGCCCGATGTTCAGCACGTCATATTGTGCCAGGGCGGCGATCGCCTGCGGTGGGTGGTTCTCCAGCCGTTCGCCATTGACGAAACAGGTTTCGCCAATACGCAATACCCGCAATCCGCCAAGACGGCGCAATGCCTCGCCCTGTTGTAACAGGTCGTATACTTCGCCTGGCTGGTAAGGCGGCTCCGGTGGTGCCAAATCCAGTTCATGCCGTGACTGGGAAGCAAATTCGCCGAACCATTGATGAAAGGCGTCTTTGTGCTGCACCAGTTCCAGCATCATGTGCTGAAGTTTATCCAACTCCTGTGGTAACACGTCGGCTGGATGGGCGCGAGAAGGAATATCCGGGTCACTGTAGCGTTGGCCACCCAGTTCGCGGGACAACACATAGTCGGCAAAACCACTGACCAGCTCGCGGGAACTGGGGGCACGGAACCCCACCGAGTAGTTGAGCGAGTTTTCCAGAGAATAACCTTCGTGCGGAAAACCCGGCGGAATATAGAGAATATCGCCGGGTGCCATTTCTTCATCAATAATGGCGTCGAACGGTGCAACCTGCAGCAAGTCAGGATGTGGGCAATGCTGCTTCATTGGCACCTTGTTGCCAACGCGCCAACGACGGCGTCCGGTGCCCTGAATAATAAACACATCGTATTGGTCAAGATGCGGGCCGACGCCGCCGCCGGGCACCGAGAATGAAATCATCAGGTCGTCAATACGCCAGTCAGGTAGCTGACGGAAAGGGCGCATCAACGCGGCAGAAGGCTCATGCCAGTGGTCGACGGCTTGTACCAGTAAAGACCAGTTGCTTTCTCCCAGATGGTCATAGCTTTCAAACGGGCCGTGGCTGACATCCCAGCGACCGTCACGATGGCTGACCAGACGGCTGTCTACCTCGTTTTCCATCGCAAGTCCCGCTAATTCGTCCGGGCTAATGGGATCAAGAAAATGAGGAAAACCGGCTTTGATGATTACCGGCTTTTTTTGCCAGTGGTGAGTCAGGAAGTTCTGCCAGTCAAGATTAAGTTGGTAGTCCATAACGCATTTCCAGTAACAGGGAGCTATCGACGATTATAACGAAGTCGCCGTGATGGTGTTTGCCCTTTATTCACAGATGAGATGGCAGGCTGAAAAGCGCGGTCGATGCGCTCGACCGCAGGCAATAACGATGGGGGTTGTCGCTAACCGGGCTGTTAATAACAAGGTTGATGTTAATTAATGACAACCGTACCACTCACTACAGTGTAGGTGATTCGCAGCAGAGCGCATTAATTATCATTCTGGCCGAGGTGCTGCTGACCGAAAATCGCTTCTACTTTGGCACCGCCGAGTGCGCTGGAGCCGATAAGAATTTCGCCCTGATATTGCTCGATGATTTCTGCGGCAACGGATAGCCCAATGCCTTGCCCCGGGCGCAATGTGTCCGCCCGTTGACCGCGCTGGAAAATGACTTCGCGCTTGCTGTCAGGAATACCAGGGCCGTCATCATCAACGACCAGATGCAGTTTTTGGCCGGAATAGCGGGCGCTGATTTCAACGAACTCCAGACAATACTTACAGGCGTTGTCGAGAATATTGCCCATGACCTCCATAAAGTCGTTCTTCTCGCCAATGAAGGTCAGCTCGGGGGCAATGTCCATGGTCAGCACAACACCTTTACGCTGGTACACCTTATTCAACGCGGAGCAGAGCGCGTCGAGCTGTGCCGGAACGGAGTGCACTTCCCGTATGATAGTGAGGTGTTCGGTCCGCACGCTGGCACGGTGCAGGTAATAGCCGATTTGCTGCGAGATACGGCTGATTTGCGTCAGCATGATGGGTTCGGCTTGTTCGATGGTCAGCTCTTTGCCGGTGCGTAACGAGCGTAACGTGGTCTGCAACACCGCCAGCGGTGTTTTCAGACTGTGGGTCAGGTCGGTTAACGTCGTTCGATATTTGTGATAACGCTGGCGCTCGTTACTCAACAATGTATTGAGATTTCGCACCAGACTGTTCAACTCGCGTGGTGGATTTTCATCCAGGTGCTCGCGGGAACCACTTTCCAGTTCGCTTATCTGATGCACCAGATGCTTAATAGGCCGCAGACTCCAGTGGGCTGCCAGCCACAATAACGGCAGTACCAACACCAGATGAGCGATAAACACGTAACGGAACCACTCCCACACCACATCCGCCTGTTGCAGTTCCTGCGGCACCCTGTCTACCACCACGATAACCAGTTTAGGCAAACGTTCAGAGGCGGGGTAAACGTTGACGGCGATGGAATGGGTGAACGGTGTTTTGTCTTCCGAACTGTAGGCGTGCAACTTATCCAGCATTTGCGGGCTGCTGCCTTGTAAGACGGCATTACTGGTATTGGAGTCGGCGTCCAGTTCGTGGTAATCCGTTTTTTCCAGCCATTCAGGTTTTATCTGGGATTCCAGCTCCGGAACGGCGCGTTCCCGCCACAATAGGTGGCCGTGTTTATCGTAGATAAATACCAGCGTAGGGTAGTTAATATCGATTTCAGGCGGTGTTGCGATGGTCAGTTGATTATCATGCCACTGCGCCAGGCTATAAAACAGGTTGCTCTCGCCGCGCAGCAAGCGGAATGACGTCTTGTCAAAACTCACGCTATATCCCACTACTGCGACAATACCGTAGGAGAGTGTGAGTGCCAGTACTACCGCAGCGGTCGAAATCAGAAAGCGAAAACGCAGCGAAAAATGAGATTTTCTCAACTTGCCGTCCAGAATAATTAGATATCGAAGCGGTAACCCTGCCCGCGAACGGTGGTAATAACATCATGGGAGTTGGCAGATTGCAGTTTCTTGCGCAGCCGTCCCATTAATACGTCGATGGTATGACTTTCCCGCAACTCCGCGTCGGGATACAGTTGCAGCATCAGTGATTCTTTGCTGACCACCTTACCGTTGTTGCGGATAAGCGTTTCGACGATGGTATATTCAAACGCGGTGAGCTTGACCGGTTCGCCATGCACCAGTAATTCGCGACGTGACAGGTCCACTTCAAAGGGCGGCAGGCTGATAATTTGAGACGCCAGGCCACTATTGCGACGCATCAGCGCCTGCATGCGTGCGACGACTTCCTCAATGTGAAACGGCTTGGTGACGTAATCATCCGCACCCGCTTCCAGAACCGCGACTTTTTCCTGCCAGCTTTCCCGAGCGGTGAGAACCAAAATTGGCAATTTGACCTGATGCGAGCGCCAGCGGCGGATCAGGCTGGTGCCATCTTCTACCGGCAATCCCAAATCGACAATCGCGATGTCTGGCGCGTGTTCCTGAAGGAAATAATCCGCTTCTTTTGCGTCCGCCGCTGCATCAACCTGGTGTCCCATTTCATTTAACTGGACATTCAGGTGATGGCGTAACAGAACATTATCTTCAATCACAAGAATACGCATGACGGTTTTCCTCGGTCCATTGCCTGATGAGAACGATCCAAACTTAGTGAATTATCCAAACTTAGAGAACTGTTAACGCGTTGTACAGGTCTTGCTGTGCTGACCAGCGCGTTTACCGTCATTTAGGATAGCCAACGACAAAAATACCTTATAGATGTAAGGTACGTCAGCATTATCCACAATCGTGCTCAACTGGGGCTAAACGATGAGGCAGGAAATAGCTCGGGCGACGGTGATGTCGCCCGAAATAAGGTTAAAGTTCGTCAACCAGTTTGATGGCACGACCGATGTAATTGGCCGGTGTTAATGCCTTAAGACGCGTTTTTTCATCGTCCGGCAGCGCCAGCCCGTCGATAAACGCCTTCATGCCTTCCGCGTCTACTCGCTTGCCACGGGTCAGTTCTTTGAGTTTCTCGTAAGGTTTTTCGATACCGTAACGACGCATTACCGTTTGAATCGGCTCAGCCAGTACTTCCCAGTTGTGATCCAGTTCATCCAGCAGGTGGTCACGATTGACCTCCAGCTTGCTGATGCCTTTCAGGGATGCCTGATAAGCGATAACGGCATAGCCTACGCCCACGCCGAGATTACGCAGTACCGTTGAATCGGTCAGGTCGCGCTGCCAGCGTGATACCGGCAATTTGCTGGCAAGATGGCCCATTACTGCGTTAGCCAGCCCCAGATTACCCTCGGAGTTCTCAAAGTCGATCGGGTTAACTTTGTGCGGCATGGTAGAAGAGCCAATTTCACCGGCGATGGTTTTCTGTTTGAAATGGTTAAGGGCCACGTAACCCCACACATCGCGGTCAAAGTCGATCAGAATGGTGTTGAAACGGGCGATACAATCGAACATTTCGGCAATATAGTCATGCGGTTCGATCTGTGTGGTGTAGGGGTTCCACTGAATACCCAGTGAGGTGACGAAGCTTTCGCTAAACTGGTGCCAGTCAACCGCCGGGTACGCCACCATGTGGGCGTTATAGTTCCCGACAGCACCGTTGATTTTACCCAGGATTTCCACCTGTTGCAGTTGGCGGAATTGACGCTCCATACGGTAGGCGACGTTGGCAAATTCTTTACCGATAGTCGACGGTGTGGCGGGCTGCCCGTGGGTACGGGACAACAGCGGGATATCGCGGTACTGCTGCGCCAGTTGCTTGATGGCATCGATGATATTACGCCAGAACGGCAGCAAGACGTCACGACGAGCGGCATCCAGCATCAGGGCGTGGGACAGGTTGTTGATATCTTCAGACGTGCAGGCGAAGTGGATGAATTCATTCACGGCGTGCAAAGCCGGAACCGCCGCCACTTTTTCCTTCAGGAAATACTCCACCGCTTTGACGTCATGGTTGGTGGTGCGTTCGATGGTTTTAATGCGCGCGGCGTCTTCTTCGCTAAATTCAGCGACAATCTTGTCAAGGAAAGCGTTTGCGTCGGCATCAAATGCAGGAACTTCCTTGATTTCTGCACAGGCCGCCAGTTTTTGCAGCCAACGTACTTCAACCTGCACACGGAATTTCAGCAAACCGTATTCGCTGAAAATAGTGCGCAACATGCTGACTTTATCGCCGTAGCGTCCATCAATGGGGGAAACGGCGGTCAGTGAGGATAATTCCATCGCAAGCAACTCCTGGGATTGTTTTCAAATAAATAACATAGATTATCGCCATCCTATCGCATGACGAATCGCGTTTCATGGCAAATAACCGCGCATCGTAACAACAGCGCATGACAAACAGCATCGTCTGATAACTAGTATCTCATGACGGTGGCTGAACCGGAATAAGCAGCCACCATCAATCAAGCGGTGTCTCTGTCAGAGGGTGTGGTGGCAGCGGTTCAAGATCTCTTGTGCGTGGCGTACCAGTTTACTACGGGAGAACATCAACTGTAGCCGACTACCGCCCACTTGCTGCCACAGTACGGCAGCACGGATCCCTGCCAGCAGTACGGCACGTACCTTCGCCTGAATCTGCGGGCTTTTTAGCACATCTTGCGCGCCGGTTACCTGAATACGGGGGCCCAGTTTACTGATGACATCCACATAAATACCGGCGAGTACGTTAATAAACGTGTCTGATAACAAGTCGTAGTGTTCCAGTTGTCTGTCCAACTTATTGATACGGTTGCCTAATTCATCCAGTGCGGCCCGGTTATTGTTCAGTCGGCGCTCCAGCACCATCAGGCTAAACGTATAGCGCGACAACTCAGCGCCCAGACCTTCGCGTGACGAGTTGAGGATCCCCAGCAGCGTTTCCAGCCCAATCTTCAGATGCTGTTCCGCGTTGCCAAACACATCCATCGTACTGGATGGGTTAATATTCATGATACTTTTCAGTGACGTTTTTAATACATCCGTATTGCAACTGCCTTGATGCGCGAGTTGCTGCACCAAATAAGCAGACTGGCAGATTCCTGCCATTGCCAGCGTAATGTCATGATAATTTTTAGCCACAATTACTCCTGTCAACATCATCTGGCCACTGTGTGGGTCCGGAATGGCGATACTGACTGCACAGCCAATTTTCCCCAGAAAAGAAGTCAAAAACTGGCGTACATCTCCAGCTTTTTCACTCACACAGCCTAAAAAGGCGATGATCATGCCATAAAAATCAAGATGAACCCAGTATCAACCCGGCAAAACCCAGCACGGGTTGCAAATCGTTCATCCTGATCGTTCGGTACTTCAAAGTTTAGTGTCATGACAACGAAAAAGGTGCCAACGCGGTGTTTTATTTGACGTCATCAGGTGGAGAAGAGAGGGAAGGGATGAGTGGCAAAACGCATCAGTGACGCAACAAAAAAAGACAGCAAACGGGAAATAAGAAGAGAAAAGTCAGAAAAAAACCAGAGAAGCGTTGAAGCTCCTCTGGTCGAATGCGGTGTGAGCCGGTTATGGCACCATACGCAGGCGTTCTTCGATGATGCCGCCACCAAGGCAGATTTCACCCTGATAGAATACGGCGGACTGGCCCGGCGTGACGGCGGCGACCGGTTCGTCAAAGCGGACTTCGATACGGTCTGCATCCAGCGGTGTCAGCAAACACGGGATATCTGCCTGACGATAACGAGTTTTTACCGTGCAACGCAGCGGTGCGCTCAGCGGCTCGCGGTCAACCCAGTGGAGTTGTTGGGCAATCAAGCCAACGGACATCAGGCGGGGATGCTCGTGCCCTTGTGCGACGTACAACACATTGCTGGCGACATCTTTATCAACCACGTACCACGGGTCATCGCCGCCTTCTTTAACGCCACCAATGCCGAGGCCTTTGCGTTGCCCCAGCGTGTGGTACATCAACCCCTGATGCTCACCCATCACCTTACCGTCGTCTACAGATAAGATAGGGCCAGGTTGCGCTGGCAGGTAACGAGCCAGGAAGTCACGGAACTTGCGCTCGCCAATAAAACAGATGCCGGTCGAGTCTTTTTTCCTGGCGGTTGCCAGGTCCAACTGCTCGGCGATTTTCCGCACTTCGGGTTTTTCCAGCTCACCCACCGGGAACAGACTTTGTGCCACTTGCTGGTGACTCAGGGTATAAAGGAAATAGCTCTGGTCTTTGTTGCCGTCCAGACCACGCAGCAGACGGCTTTTACCGTCGATATCCTGACGGCGGACATAATGGCCGGTAGCAATGTAGTCGGCGCCTAAATCTTCGGCTGCAAACTCCAGGAAGGCTTTGAATTTGATTTCTTTGTTGCACAGAATATCCGGGTTAGGCGTGCGACCTGCACGGTATTCCGCCAGAAAATGCTCAAAGACATTGTCCCAGTACTCGGCGGCGAAATTCACGGTGTGCAGCGTTATGCCTAACTTGTCGCAGACCGCTTGCGCATCGGCCAGGTCGGTGGCGGCGGAGCAATACTCCGTGTCGTCATCCTCTTCCCAGTTTTTCATGAACAGGCCTTCCACCTGATACCCTTGCTGTTGCAACAGATAGGCGGATACCGATGAGTCAACACCGCCGGACATACCGACAATGACTTTTTTCTGGCTGTTATCTGACATGGACATCTCGCGAACTCAAACTCAGTGAGGTGGTGTAAAGCGTTAAAGCGAAAAACAAGCGCAATAGGTTAACACATTTATCGTGATCACACATTTTCTTGCGCGTCATTGACCTGATAGCGCGATACCTGAAAACCGGCTTTCAGGTGAAACGGGTTCGCCGCTGGCTAAACGGCGAACCGGAAGATATCAGGCAGGGATGGGAAATGGCCAGTTAAACGCTTCCAACAGGCTCAGCGGATAACGCTGGCCGTGCTGATAACAATGCAGGCTGGCGGCGACCAATGGCGAGCGTAAACACGGCGCCTGAAGAATCTCTTCTGGCTTCAGCCAGTGGCAGCAGAGGATGTCGCTATCGTGCGGCGTGGTTGGGAGCCGTTCGGGTAGATCAATTGTGAAGCTAAAACGCAGGAAGGGGGTACTATCTGGCGCGATCCACTGGTGAAGTTGCAAAAAATGTTGTGGCATGGCTCGGATGCCGGTTTCTTCGAACAGCTCCCGTTGGGCTGCCTGAATCAGCGTTTCGTCTGCTTCCAGGTGACCTGCTGGTTGGTTCCACAGCCGACGATGGTTGATTTCTTCTTCCACTACCAGAAAATGGCCTTCTGCCTGTACAACACAGGCCACGGTTACATGGGGTTTAAACATGATCAATCTCCTTCCAGTCGCCGGGGAGTAATCCATCAAGAGTGTGGTTAGCCATACTGTAGCGAATCAAACGCAGTGTCGGATAGCCGATATGCGCCGTCATCCGTCTTACCTGGCGATTACGGCCTTCATAGAGTGTGATTTTTAGCCAGCTCACCGGAATGTTTTTACGTTCGCGGATAGGTGGCTGGCGTGGCCACAGCCAGGCGGGTTCATCCACACGTTCTGCGCCCGCAGGCAGTGTAGGGCCATCGTTTAACACCAAACCGGTGCGAAAAGCACGCAGCGCGTCTTCATCGGGAATGCCTTCAACCTGGGCATAGTAAATTTTGGGGGTCTGCTTGCCGGGTTGAGTCAGCCGTGCCTGCAATTTGCCGTCATTAGTCAGAATGAGCAGGCCTTCGCTGTCCCGATCGAGTCGCCCGGCGGCGTAGATATCGCGAAAGGGAACGTAGTCTTTCAGCGTGGCGCGGCCGCCTTCATCGGTAAACTGAGAAAGCACATCGAACGGTTTATTAAGCAAGACGATGCGCCTTTGGGTGACGACGCCAGGCTCATTTTTTTTTGGTCGAGAGCTGAATCGTTTAAGTTGGTGATTTCTAACAGGGAATTTATTCATCTTATTACTGGCTGTGAATGACAAAAACATTATACTCGAAATGGTTTGTGATTGGCTCAGGCTAAATATTCAAGTAGTATTGACACGCATCTTACAAGTCATTAACAAAATGGCGCTCGAAGGAGAGGTTAATGGAAAGTAAAGTAGTTGTACCGGCAGAAGGGCAGAAAATCACGGTTGACGCCCAGGGTAAACTGGTCGTGCCTGCTAATCCGATCATTCCGTTCATCGAAGGTGACGGTATCGGTGTTGATGTTACGCCAGCCATGATTAACGTTGTCGATGCCGCGGTAAACAAAGCCTATCAGGGTAAGCGCAAAATTTCCTGGATGGAAATTTACACCGGTGAGAAATCCACTCAGGTGTATGGTCAAGATGTCTGGTTGCCAGATGAAACGCTGGATCTGATCCGCGAATATCGCGTTGCTATCAAAGGGCCGCTGACTACGCCGGTAGGTGGTGGTATCCGTTCTTTAAACGTGGCACTGCGTCAGCAACTGGATTTGTACGTCTGTCTGCGTCCGGTTCGTTATTATGAAGGTACGCCGAGCCCGGTGAAACAACCCGAACTGACTGACATGGTCATCTTCCGTGAAAACGCTGAAGACATTTATGCCGGTATAGAGTGGAAAGCTGGCACACCGGAAGCGGACAAAGTCATCAAGTTCCTGCAAGATGAAATGGGTGTGAAGAAAATCCGTTTCCCGCAGCAGTGTGGTATCGGTATAAAACCGTGTTCTGAAGCCGGGACTAAGCGTCTGGTTCGTGCCGCCATTGAATACGCCATCACCAATGATCGCGATTCTGTCACGCTGGTGCACAAAGGCAACATCATGAAGTTCACCGAAGGTGCGTTCAAAGACTGGGGTTACCAGCTGGCTCGCGAAGAATTCGGCGGCGAACTGATCGACGGTGGGCCGTGGGTGAAAATCAAGAACCCGAAAACCGGCAAAGATATCATCGTTAAAGATGTTATTGCCGATGCCTTCCTGCAGCAGATCCTGCTGCGTCCGGCTGAATACGATGTCATCGCCTGTATGAACCTTAACGGTGATTATATTTCTGATGCGCTGGCAGCTCAGGTTGGTGGGATCGGTATCGCTCCGGGGGCTAACATTGGTGACGAATGTGCACTGTTTGAAGCGACTCACGGTACGGCGCCGAAGTATGCCGGTCAGGACAAAGTGAACCCAGGTTCGGTTATTTTGTCTGCTGAGATGATGCTGCGCCACCTGCAGTGGTTTGAAGCGGCTGACCTGATCGTGAAAGGGATGGAAGGCGCTATCAGGAACAAGACGGTCACCTATGACTTCGAACGTCTGATGGAAGGCGCTACGCTGCGTAAATGTAGCGAATTCGCTCAGGATATCATCAGCAACATGTAATCGATGGCGACATCGTACCAAACCTCACGGTGGTCAGGCTTCCGTGAGGTTTTTTTTATCTTTAACGACGTACGATTCGTACGGCCTCTCCGATGTATTCCTCTGTAGTCCTTACTAATGTTACGGCTATTGCGCCGTGTTTTTTTCCTCTTTCGCTTTTTTGTGCTATCAATTTAGAACCATCACATTACATTCTCTTCTCGTTTTTGATGCTTTTTATCCGAATTCATCGTCGAAATTTGGTTGTTATAACGCCAGAGGACGAATAGTGGTTTGTTTTGTTGCTCGTTTTGGCATCGAGTCAGAATAGAAACTGAGGTTGATATATCATCAGTCAGCTAATTGTTATTTTGATTTTGTACGTCGATTCCCTTAAAGAAAAAGTCTTTTCCAGTATTTAACCGTTCGGAGAAAAAATATCCGGTGATTGGTTGGCTATGGAAAGTTACCGACAATAAACATTTATAGCGATAAGTTATCAAGTTTTGGTTGATGATTGGGAATAACGATCTATTAGGATAATTAACCACTTGCGTTTATCGCTATTTTTATTAAAAGCTGAGAATCTCTGAAAATGTTGGAAACAGGGTCTTCCTCCTCGTCGGCATTTTGCTATTCTGTTGGCGCTGCCCGATAATTTGCATGAACGATGAGCTCCCTGGTATGGGGAAGAGACAGAGCAAAGAGGGATAGTAGCCAGTTATCGTTTTAAATTTAATCGAAAGATATCGATGGATTTTATTCGTCGATGATTTTTTTTGCGTGAAAAGTTACGGTAAGTGCCGTCGCGGCAACAGGCTACAATTTTTTCTGACAGAAAAAACAATGGATAATGTGAGGGGAACCCCCATGAGTCGAGCCCCAGCAAATAAAGATGAGAAAAGCCGACTTGCGGCGTTAAGAGAGTACGGCATTAGTAAACCGCTGTCTGATCCTGGTTTTGATAATCTGATCAATTTGGCGGCTAACGTTTTTAACGTCCCTATCGTGTTGATTTCGCTGATAGAAGAAGAACGACAGCTGTTTGCTGCCAGTACTGGCATGTCGATATGCGAAACCTCCAGAGATGAATCCTTCTGTGCTCATGCGATTCTCAAGAAACGGATCATGGTGATCCCCGATACGCGCAAAGACCCCCGCTTCAGAGATAACCCTCTGGTAACTGGCGAACCGCACATCCGTTTTTATGCCGGTATTCCACTTCGAACACCTAGCGGCTTTCCGATCGGTGTGTTGTGCATCATCGACAACAAACCCCGTTCTTCTCTTAGCGCCCGTGATGCGCATAACTTGCAGGATTTTGCCGCGTTGGTGATGGACAAACTGGAAATGCGGCGGCTGGATTTAGCGCGCCGGGCCAGCCAGGCCCGTTTTGAGAGCATTGCCGAGTCGTCACCAGACGCCATTTTGTGCGTCAATGACAGAGGGACTATCACCTTCTGGAATGAATCTGCGGAAAAAATGCTGGAATACAACCGCGATCAGATTATCGGTGAGCACATCAGCATCATCGTCCCGGATATGTTTGTTGTGCAGTTGCACCATCTGGCGACGGACAAAACCGCAATTTTTAAAGGCAGCTCAATCGAGCTGGAAACCCGTGCGCTGTCTGGCACATTGATATCAACTGAGTTGACGGTATCCATGTGGCGGGATCATAACCAGACGCGTTATGGCATCATCCTGCGTGATGTTACGGAAAGACAGCGTTACGAGGAGCGGCTCTTTTTGCAGGCGCACCGTGACCCGCTTACCGGGCTGGCGAATCGTACCTTGCTGACGTCCACGCTGGATCAGGTGCTAAAAAACGGTGAACCCGCGGCCATCATGATTATTGATCTGGATGGCTTTAAAGATATCAATGACAGCCTCGGTCATGCCAGCGGTGACGAAATTTTGTCCAGTGTGGCAAGAAGACTGCAGGACAACGCCCATTCTGGCGATCTGGTCGCCCGCATGGGGGGCGACGAGTTCGCGATATTGTTGCCAAACCAGAATGATGAAGAGCAGGTCGCGAGACTGGCGGAAAAAATCATCCATGATATTTCGCAAGCCGTTCCCGTTGACGACAAACAAATCAACACCAGCGCCAGCATTGGGTTAGTCATGTACCCGGCGCATGGAACCACCGTGCAGGACTTGCTGACCAGCGCTGATCTGGCGTTGTATCAGGCGAAAGCCGACGGGCGAAACTGCTATCGCTTCTTTACCCGTGAGTTGAGAGAAGTCTTTCAGGCCCGTCATGCCTTTCAACTGGAGTTTATCCGGGCGTATGAGCAGGAGGAGTTTGAGGTGTTCTATCAACCTCAGGTCAATCTGGTCAATAACAAGATTGTGGGGGCGGAGGCGCTACTACGCTGGCGTCATCCCTATAAAGGGTTGTTGGGCCCGGCGGCATTTATGTCAGCGCTGGAGCGTGGGCCTTGGGCGGAACGTATTGGCGATTGGGTTGTGCGCTCAGCCTGTCAACAGGCTTCCGACTGGTGTCGTGCCGGGGCAAAAAATTTCCGGATCAGCATCAATTTGTTTGCAGCACAGTTCCGCTCAGGCATGCTGGCGCAGAAAATCAGAGATGTGCTGGCGCAAACCGGCCTGAAACCCAGTGCGCTAGAGCTGGAAATTACAGAGAACATCATATTGCGACATGACGAAAATATGATGAAGCCCCTCAATGAGTTGCGTAATAGCGGTATTGGCATTGCGTTTGACGACTATGGAACGGGCTATGCGTCACTCAGTATGTTGAAACATTACCCGGTTACCCGGCTTAAAATCGATCAGACCTTCGTGCGCGCCATGTGTGAGTCGGCACCCGATGCGGCGATTGTCCGCGCTATTCTGTATTTAGGAAAAAGTTTTGGTCTGGATGTGATTGCCGAAGGCGTGGAAACGCAGGATCAGTGTGAAAGACTGCTTAATAAAGGGTGTGAGCAGGCTCAGGGCTATCTGTTTGGTCGGCCGATGCCGGCAGCGGAGTTCGAGAAATTGCTCGATCTGGAGGATACGCCTCTGGGTTGATGCTTCATCAGGCGATGTAACCGAATCGGCCCGTCAGCGAATTGCGAATAAGGCCGAGGCATTTTTTGTCACCAGTATGGATCAGTGCGAAAGCGGCAGACAGTCTCTGTATTGCTGCCATTAACCATGTAGTTTTAGCATCGATGGTGGGTTGGCGCGATCGAATGGGGCGAGGGATCTTGGTACGGTGAACATTCCTCCACTATGACATCGGTTATATTTACTTACACCACCATTTGCACATCAGTCTGGCGCTCGTCTGACTGAGATTGAACGTAAACTATACGCCTGCCAGACA
This sequence comes from Dickeya ananatis, assembly GCF_019464615.1. NCBI lineage: Bacteria > Pseudomonadati > Pseudomonadota > Gammaproteobacteria > Enterobacterales > Pectobacteriaceae > Dickeya > Dickeya ananatis. The sequence continues at coordinate 1,722,506 of NZ_CP040816.1, forward strand.
TCTTTCCAAAATAAGGTTCAGAGATAATCTGTGCTCTGAGTATACCGCTTCCCTGTTTTACCCAAATTAAGCCCGAATAAAAGTGTAAATTTATGTTAATTTGGTAACATAAAGGTTATGGATGCTTGAAAATGACGACGCAGCCCATACGATGTGGTTGTTGCAAACACTTTTGTTGCTTTTGCTGAAAGAGGAAATCTTAATCATATGATGCGTATTGCGCTTTTCCTGCTCACCAACCTGGCGGTGATGGTGGTGTTCGGGCTGGTACTCAGCCTGACGGGAGTCCAGCACAACAGCATGGCGGGCTTGATTATCATGGCCGGTGTGTTTGGTTTCGGCGGGTCAATTGTTTCGCTGCTGATGTCTAAATGGATGGCGCTGCGCTCCGTCGGCGGTGAGGTGATTGAACAACCCCGTGATGAAACCGAGCGCTGGTTACTGGATACCGTGCGGATGCAGTCTCAGCAGGCGGGTATCGCCATGCCACAGGTTGCTATCTATCATGCTCCCGATATCAATGCATTTGCGACAGGCGCACGTCGCGACAGTTCGCTGGTCGCGGTTAGCACCGGGTTATTGCAGAATATGAGCCGTGACGAGGCCGAAGCGGTTATTGCTCATGAAATCAGTCACATTGCTAACGGTGACATGGTCACGATGACGTTGGTTCAAGGTGTAGTGAATACCTTCGTTATTTTTATCTCCCGCATCATTGCGCAAATTGTTACCGGTTTTCTTTCTGGTAACCGTGACGATGGTGAAGAGAGTGGTAACGGTAACCCGCTGGTTTATATGGCTGTTTCCATGGTGCTGGAACTGGTGTTTGGTATTTTGGCCAGCATCATCACCATGTGGTTCTCCCGCTATCGTGAATTCCATGCTGATGCTGGTTCGGCGAAACTGGTTGGTCGTGAGAAAATGATTGCTGCGTTACAGCGCCTGAAAACCAGCTATGAACCGCAGGAGGCCAGTAGCATGATGGCATTCTGCATCAACGGTAAGTCCAAGTCTCTTAGCGAATTGTTCATGTCGCATCCGCCGCTGGACAAACGTATTGAGGCGTTGCGCTCTGGTGAGTATCTCAAATAATCCGCGCGCACTAATCATGTGCACGTGTTCAATGAGATTGTTTTATGTACAAAGGCCCTGTTGGGCCTTTGTTTTTTCTGGTAATTAGCCTGATGTACCGCCGTCTTACCCGACGCCCTGTCTGGCAAAATAATCTTGCGCAAACGCAAACAGTCAGTGAAAAGCGAAAGAATGTTTTATAAAATAAAACCATGATCACGGAAAAGTGAAACATTGTTTCTACAATACCGGTATAACAAGGCGATTTGCCGGAGTGACAGGTTCTTTCACCTGGCGGCGTCTGATTTTTCACGATAAGCGCTAAGGATTTACGGATGGCCAAAGGTAAAAAGCTTTCTTTTACGTTCCATACCTACCAGGACTCAGTCACCGGCACCGAAGTGGTGCGTCTCACCCCTCCCGATGTCATCTGCCACCGCAACTACTTCTACCAGAAGTGTTTTTCCAATGATGGTAGCAAACTGCTGTTTGGTGGGGCATTTGATGGGCCGTGGAACTATTATTTGTTAGACCTGAAAACTCAGCAGGCTACTCAACTGACCGAAGGTACTGGCGACAATACCTTTGGCGGCTTCCTGTCTCCGAACGATGACGCGCTGTATTATGTGAAGAATGTTCGCAACCTGATGCGTGTCGATCTTAACACACTGGAAGAAACCAATATCTATCAGGTACCGGATGACTGGGTCGGATACGGTACCTGGGTCGCCAACTCTGATTGCACCAAGATGGTGGGAATTGAGATCAAAAAAGAAGACTGGAAGCCGTTGACTGACTGGAAAAAATTCCAGGAGTTCTATTTCACCAACCCATGCTGCCGCCTCATTCGTATCGATCTTAAAACCGGTGACGCCACGACCATTTTGCAGGAAAAACAATGGTTGGGTCACCCGATTTACCGTCCTGGCGACGATAATACGGTCGCCTTCTGTCACGAAGGCCCGCATGACCTGGTGGATGCTCGCATGTGGTTCATCAATGAAGATGGCACCAACATGCGCAAAGTGAAAGAGCATGCTCCAGGTGAAAGCTGTACTCATGAATTCTGGGTGCCGAATGGCTCTGCACTGGCTTATGTTTCTTATCTGAAAGGCAGCACTAACCGCTTTATTTGCAGTGTTGACCCCGTTACGCTGGAAAACCGTCAACTGACAGAAATGCCGCCGTGCTCGCATCTGATGAGTAACTATGATGGCACGCTAATGGTAGGGGATGGTTGCAACGCCCCCGTAGACGTGAAAGATGACGGTGGTTACAAGATTGAAAACGATCCTTTCCTGTATGTGTTCAACATGAAGACCGGGAAACATTTCCAGGTTGCACAACACAATACGTCATGGGAAGTACTGGAAGGTGACCGTCAGGTGACGCACCCACATCCATCATTCACACCGGACGATAAACATATTCTGTTTACGTCGGATGTCGATGGTAAACCGGCGCTCTATCTGGCAAAAGTGCCTGATTCTGTCTGGCACTAATAGCATCTGCAACCGTGCCCACCAAGGGCGCGGTTTTTTTTCGCTTTACAATAAGATTATTAATCCGGCAGTACTATTGCAGTGGGCAATATTTAATCATGTTGTCTGTTATAGTAATGCCTGATTGCCATATTCAGAGCGTTCCCTTTATACTAAAACAAGTGTTCTATTTTTTTTAAAACAAAAATACTGAGTAGGGTAACCAAAAAAATGGCTATTGCAGATTTAGATAAACAACCCGATTCCGTGTCGTCAGTCTTAAAGGTTTTTGGTATTTTGCAGGCATTAGGCGAAGAGCGTGAAATTGGCATCACTGAACTATCACAACGTGTGATGATGTCTAAAAGTACGGTTTATCGCTTCCTGCAGACGATGAAATCGCTGGGATATGTTGCTCAGGAAGGTGAGTCAGAGAAATATTCACTGACGTTGAAATTGTTCGAACTGGGTGCGAAAGCATTACAGAATGTGGACTTGATTCGCAGTGCGGATATTCAAATGCGTGAATTGTCCGCATTAACACGCGAAACTATCCACCTCGGCGCGCTGGATGAAGACAGTATTGTCTATATCCATAAAATTGACTCTATGTACAACCTGCGCATGTATTCCCGTATTGGCCGCCGTAACCCGCTGCACAGTACCGCGATTGGTAAGGTATTGTTGGCCTGGCGCGATCGTGAAGAGGTTAAAGGCATTCTATCTAATGTCGAGTTCAAGCGTAGTACCGTGCACACTATCGGTAGTACAGAAGAACTGTTGCCACAACTTGATCTGGTTCGTCAGCAAGGATTCGGCGAAGACAACGAAGAGCAGGAAGAAGGGCTGCGCTGTATCGCTGTTCCGGTCTTTGACCGTTTTGGCGTAGTGATTGCTGGTCTGAGTATTTCTTTTCCGACGATTCGTTTTTCAGAAGATAATAAGCATGAGTATGTGGCTATGCTGCATACTGCGGCGCGCAATATTTCTGATCAAATGGGTTACCACGATTACCCGTTCTGACAAGAGTAGGGTACGTTACCCGTTACCACGCTCTGGCTATTAGCCTGTCCCAGTGACAGGCTTTTTTATGGGCAGAACCTGCTTTTCAGCCAGGGAATTGCGGTATGACTGTCGAATTGTCTGGCGGCACAGTGCTAGAATGCGCGCCTGAGTCAGGTTATGTAACAGGTTTTAGACATGAGTAGTTTTGCTTCAGACATGCTGGAAGTGGTTTTTGTCGCATTGATTGTACTGCTGGTGATCCTGGTGTGGTTCTTTATCAATCGTGCCAGTGTCCGGGCCAATGAGCAGATAAGATTGTTGCATGAGATTGTTGATCAGCAGCAACAACAAATCGCGCTACTACAAGCGCTGGTGCCGGTAACGGCAACAGAGCCACAGAGCGTAGAACCGGTAACGGAACAGCCAGTATTGCCTGAAACTAAAGAAAGCGAAGTGGACACTTTGTTCAAGGACATGATCCCTGAACGGTAAGCGTTCGATGTGTAGCGATATACCGTCGAATGTACCCAACTCGTCTGAATGCTTTGGTATTTATCGATTATCTGCCGCCTGTTTTGGCCCAACGGGTGGCATCGCTCGGTGCATGGTGCTACTCTACGCCGTCGGGCTATTGCTGGTGTCTTTGGCTGAACCGCTGTACCGTGTGGTGGCCGTCACCATGTTGCCTGTCAACAGGATGGGACTGATTTAACAATTGTGGGTTAAATCCTTTCTCTCCGACCTTCTATATCAAACACAATTATCTTTTGTATGTGGGCTTTCGTGTGGCTCACCACTGCAAATAAGGGAATTTACATGCCTGTTATTACGCTTCCTGACGGCAGTCAGCGTCATTACGACCATGCCGTTTCTCCTCTTGATGTCGCGCTGGATATCGGCCCTGGCCTGGCGAAGGCTTGTATTGCCGGTCGCGTTAATGGTGAATTGGTTGATGCGGTCGATGTTATTGAATCTGACGCACAGCTGGCCATCATCACCGCCAAAGACGAAGAGGGGATGGAAATTATTCGCCATTCCTGTGCGCACTTGCTGGGACATGCTATCAAGCAATTGTGGCCAGATACCAAAATGGCGATTGGCCCGGTCATCGACAACGGTTTTTACTATGACGTTGATCTGGAACATACGCTGACACAGGAAGACCTGGAACAGCTTGAAAAGCGGATGCATGAGCTGGCCGGCAAAGACTACGACGTTATTAAGAAAAAAGTCAGTTGGCAGGAAGCGCGTGATACGTTTATGGCGCGTGGCGAAAGCTATAAAGTGGCGATTCTTGATGAAAATATCAGCCATGATGATCGCCCTGGGCTGTACCACCATGAAGAATATATCGATATGTGCCGTGGTCCGCACGTACCGAATATGCGTTTCTGTCACCACTTTAAACTGCAGAAAACTTCCGGTGCCTACTGGCGCGGTGACAGCAAAAATAAAATGCTGCAGCGTATTTATGGTACCGCCTGGGCGGATAAGAAACAGTTAAGTGCCTACCTGCAACGCCTTGAAGAAGCCGCCAAACGTGACCACCGTAAAATTGGTAAGCAGCTAGACCTGTACCATATGCAGGAAGAAGCGCCGGGTATGGTGTTCTGGCACAACGATGGCTGGACGATTTTCCGTGAACTGGAAGCCTTTGTGCGCATGAAGCTCAAAGAATACCAGTATCAGGAAGTTAAAGGTCCGTTCATGATGGACCGTGTGCTGTGGGAAAAAACCGGGCACTGGGAAAACTATAAAGAAGCCATGTTCACGACGTCGTCTGAAAACCGTGAATACTGCGTCAAACCGATGAACTGCCCTGGCCATGTGCAGATCTTCAATCAGGGGCTGAAATCCTATCGTGACCTGCCGTTGCGTATGGCGGAGTTCGGCAGTTGCCATCGTAATGAGCCGTCAGGTTCCCTGCATGGTTTGATGCGTGTACGCGGCTTTACGCAGGATGACGCCCATATCTTCTGTACCGAAGAGCAGGTGCGTGACGAGGTAAACAGCTGCATCAAGATGGTCTACGACATGTACAGCACCTTCGGTTTCGAGAAAATCGTGGTGAAACTGTCAACGCGTCCTGAAAAACGTATCGGCAGTGATGACATGTGGGACCGGGCTGAAGAAGACCTTGCTGCGGCATTGACTGAAAACGCTATTCCGTTTGAGTATCAACCGGGTGAGGGCGCGTTCTACGGTCCGAAAATCGAATTTACGTTGCATGACTGTCTGGATCGCGCCTGGCAGTGCGGTACGGTACAGTTGGACTTCTCGTTGCCAGGCCGTCTGAGTGCATCCTATGTCGGCGAAAACAACGAGCGTCAGGTCCCTGTCATGATTCATCGGGCTATTCTCGGGTCGATGGAGCGTTTTATCGGGATTTTGACCGAAGAGTTTGCCGGTTTCTTCCCGACCTGGTTGGCACCGGTTCAGGCTGTCATCATGAATATTACGGATAGTCAGTCTGATTATGTCAGCGAATTGACAAGAAAATTGCAGGATGCGGGCATTCGCGTTAAAGCGGACTTGAGAAATGAGAAGATAGGCTTTAAAATCCGCGAGCACACTTTACGGCGTGTTCCCTATATGCTTGTTTGTGGCGATAAAGAGGTGGAAGCAGGAAAAGTCGCTGTTCGCACCCGCCGCGGCAAAGATCTGGGAAGTTTGGACGTCAGTGAAGTAATCACGAAGCTGCAAGAAGAGATTCGCAGCCGTAGTCTTCATCAGTTGGAGGAATAAGGTATTAAAGGCGGAAAACGAGTTCAACCGGCGCGTCCTAATCGCATCAACAGAGAAATTCGCGCACAAGAGGTACGTCTGACGGGCGTTGATGGCGAACAGATTGGTATTGTTAGCCTGAATGAAGCGTTAGAGAAAGCTGAGGAAGCAGGTGTTGATTTAGTTGAAATCAGCCCGAACGCCGAACCGCCGGTTTGCCGAATCATGGATTACGGCAAGTTCCTTTACGAGAAGAGTAAGGCCACTAAAGAACAGAAGAAGAAGCAAAAAGTTATTCAGGTCAAGGAAATCAAATTCCGGCCTGGTACCGATGATGGCGACTATCAGGTCAAACTACGCAACCTGGTTCGCTTTCTGGAAGATGGTGACAAAGCCAAGATCACACTGCGTTTCCGCGGTCGTGAAATGGCGCACCAACAGATCGGTATCGAAATGCTTAACCGCATTCGTGATGATCTGAATGAGTTATCTGTCGTCGAGTCGTTCCCAACCAAGATCGAAGGGCGTCAGATGATTATGGTGCTGGCACCGAAGAAGAAACAGTAAGGCATTCAAGTAACAACGTCCGCGCTGCCTTCGCGTAGCGCGGTTTTTGTTCGCCTTATCTGATTCATTGTTTAACAATGCGAAGTGGAAATAACAATGCCAAAGATTAAAACTGTACGTGGCGCCGCTAAACGCTTCAAAAAAACCGCCAGCGGTGGTTTCAAGCGTAAGCATGCTAACCTGCGTCATATTCTGACCAAAAAAGCGACTAAACGTAAGCGTCACCTGCGTCCGAAAGCCATGGTTTCCAAAGGCGATCTGGGCCTGGTTGCAGCATGTCTGCCTTACGCATAAGTAACTTTTTTTAACTCAGAATTAAGACTTTAGGAGAGAGCATATGGCTCGCGTAAAACGTGGTGTGGTTGCTCGCGCACGTCACAAAAAGATCCTGAAACAAGCGAAAGGTTACTACGGTGCCCGTTCGCGCGTTTATCGTGTTGCCTTCCAGGCAGTAATCAAAGCTGGTCAGTACGCTTACCGTGACCGTCGTCAGCGTAAACGTCAGTTCCGCCAGCTGTGGATTGCACGTATCAATGCAGCAGCCCGCCAGAATGGCTTGTCTTACAGCAAATTCATCAATGGCCTGAAAAAAGCCTCTGTTGAAATCGACCGTAAGATTCTGGCTGACATCGCCGTATTCGACAAAGTGGCTTTCAGCGCACTGGTTGAAAAAGCGAAATCAGCTCTGGCGTAAGTCAGATGGAAGAGGGAGCTAGTCTCCCTCTTTTCGTCTTTGCCGCCGTGAAAAAGCCGACAATGTTCCACTATCGTAGATGAAAGACTTTCAGAACGAGCGAAATTGGTATATTGTCAACGGGTTAGAAAGTAATAACGCATCAACAATGACAGCAAAAGGTAACGCAAGTATGAACGCTGCTATTTTCCGTTTCTTTTTTTACTTTAGCGCCTGAACGTCGGGGGCTTTGCGCGTAAGAAGAGAAACGAAAAGTAGCGCCTAAGCCTCCTCTGTGGAGGCTTTTTTATTGGTTCGGATTTCTTAATTCGTAGTCATAGTTACGTTTGGCGCACTGAAAACCGTATCTTTCCAATCATGATTGTCGGCCATACAGGCAGAAGAAGAGGAATGCAATGCAACATCTCGCAGAACTGGTTGCTAAAGCCAGAGCAGCCATAGAACAGGCTGGAGACGTCGCCGCACTGGAAAATGTGCGCGTCGAGTTTCTGGGCAAAAAAGGTCACTTAACCCTTCAGATGACCTCGCTGCGCGAGCTGCCTGCTGAAGAGCGTCCTGCCGCGGGCGCGGTGATCAATCAGGCGAAGCAGGAAGTACAGGACGCGCTGAATGCGCGTAAGCAAACGCTGGAAAATGCTGAGCTGAATGCCCGTCTGGCAGCGGAAACCATCGATGTCTCTCTACCTGGCCGGACGATGGAAAACGGTGGTCTGCATCCGATTACCCGCACGATTGATCGCATTGAAACCTTCTTTGGCGAACTGGGATTTGCCGTGGCATCAGGCCCGGAAATCGAAGACGACTATCATAACTTTGATGCATTGAATATTCCCGGACATCACCCGGCGCGTGCTGACCATGACACGTTCTGGTTCGATGCTACCCGCCTGCTGCGTACACAGACATCCGGTGTACAGATTCGTACGATGAAGAAACAGCAGCCGCCGATCCGTATTATCGCACCGGGGCGTGTCTACCGTAACGATTACGATCAGACACATACCCCGATGTTCCACCAGATGGAAGGGCTGATCGTGGATAAAAACATCAGCTTCACCAATCTGAAGGGAACGCTACATGATTTTCTGCGCAACTTTTTTGAGGAAGATTTACAGGTGCGTTTCCGCCCGTCCTACTTCCCGTTTACCGAACCCTCCGCCGAAGTGGATGTGATGGGCAAAAACGGCAAATGGCTTGAAGTATTGGGATGCGGCATGGTGCATCCAAACGTGTTGCGTAATGTCGGCATTGATCCGGAAGTGTATTCCGGCTTTGCATTCGGTATGGGGATGGAACGTCTGACCATGCTGCGCTACGGCGTGACGGATTTACGCGCCTTCTTCGAAAACGATTTACGCTTCCTCAAACAGTTTAAATAAGGCAGGAATATCAAGATGAAATTCAGTGAACTCTGGTTACGGGAATGGGTTAACCCAGCTATCAGCAGCGATGCCTTATCTGAACAAATCACGATGGCAGGCCTGGAAGTGGATGGCGTCGAGCCGGTCGCGGGTGCCTTCCATGGTGTGGTTGTCGGGGAAGTCGTGGAATGTGCGCAGCATCCCAATGCGGACAAATTGCGTGTCACTAAGGTGAATGTTGGCGGTGAGCGCTTGCTGGATATCGTTTGTGGTGCGCCGAATTGCCGTCAAGGGCTCAAGGTGGCGGTAGCCACGGTGGGCGCAGTATTGCCGGGCGATTTCAAAATCAAGGCTGCCAAACTGCGTGGCGAACCGTCTGAGGGAATGCTGTGTTCTTTCTCCGAGCTGGGGATTTCCGAAGATCATAGCGGCATTATCGAACTGCCGTCCGATGCGCCGTTGGGTACCGACATCCGCGAATACCTGAAACTGGATGACCATACTATTGAGATCAGCGTAACCCCTAACCGTGCCGATTGTCTGGGCATTTTGGGTGTGGCGCGTGACGTTGCGGTATTAAATGCGATGGCGTTGACGGTGCCGACGACTGAGCCGGTGCCCGCTACGATTACCGATCAATTCCCCATTCAGGTTGAAGCGAGTGACGCATGTCCGCGTTATTTGGGGCGAGTGGTCAAAGGTATCAATGTGAAAGCGGCTACGCCGCTGTGGATGCGTGAAAAACTGCGCCGCTGTGGTATCCGCTCCATCGATCCGGTTGTGGATGTCACTAACTATGTTTTGCTGGAACTCGGCCAGCCAATGCATGCGTTTGACCTTAATCGTCTTGAAGGCGGTATTGTGGTTCGCATGGCGAAAGAAGGGGAACCCCTGCGCCTGTTGGACGGCACTGACGCTACCCTGAGCGCTGATACACTCGTGATTGCCGATCATCAAAAAGCGCTGGCGATGGGTGGGATTTTTGGTGGTGAACATTCTGGCGTAAATGGTGACACGCAAGATGTGCTGCTGGAATGTGCCTATTTTAATCCGCTGTCGATTACAGGGCGTGCCCGCCGTTATGGTCTGCATACAGATGCATCACATCGTTATGAGCGTGGTGTCGATCCGGCATTGCAGTATCAGGCAATCGAGCGTGCGACGCGTCTGCTACTGGATATTTGTGGCGGTGACGCTGGTCCGGTCGTGGATGTGAGCAGTGAAAAAGATTTACCGGCACGTGCGACCATTACGTTGCGTCGCGACAAGCTGGATCGGTTGATTGGTCATGTGATTTCCGATGAGAAAGTCAGCGATATTCTTAACCGTCTGGGCTGCCAGGTGACGAAAGCTGCTGATGGCTGGCAGGCGGTTGCGCCGAGCTGGCGTTTCGATATGGCTATCGAGGAAGATTTGGTGGAAGAAGTGGCTCGTATTTACGGCTACAACAACATTCCGAATATTCCTACTCAAGCGCCGCTGAAGATGACGCAACATCGCGAAGCGAGTCTGACGCTTAAGCGTGTGAAAACGTTGTTGGTGGATCGCGGTTTTCAGGAGGCGATCACATACAGCTTCGTTGATCCTAAAATTCAGTCGCTGATTCATCCCGGTGAAGAGGCGTTGATTCTGCCGAGCCCAATTTCGGTAGAAATGTCCGCTATGCGCCTGTCTCTGTGGAGTGGGTTGTTGGGGGCGGTGGTGTATAACCAGAACCGTCAACAAAGCCGTCTGCGGGTGTTTGAGAGCGGTTTACGCTTTGTTCCAGACCAGAGCGCTGACTTGGGCGTGCGTCAGGAAACTATGCTGGCAGGGGTTATCACAGGGACTCGCTACGAAGAGCATTGGGATCTGGCACGTCAGACCGTTGACTTCTATGATTTGAAAGGCGATTTGGAAGCGGTATTGGCATTGACTGGGAAACTGTCTGCGATTGAGTTTCGCGCAGAGAGCCACTCAGCATTGCACCCAGGGCAGAGTGCGGCTATTTATCTGGCTGGCGAGCGTATCGGTTATATCGGTGTTGTTCATCCGGAACTAGAACGCAAGCTGGACTTGAACGGTCGTACCGTGGTGTTTGAAGTGCTGTGGGATAAGCTCGCTGATCGTGTGGTGCCAGAGGCGGCGGACATTTCTCGTTTCCCGGCAAACCGTCGTGATATCGCTGTGGTAGTGGCTGAAAGCGTGCCTGCTGGCGATGTTTTGAACGAGTGCAAGAAAGTTGGCGCAAATCAGTTAGTTGGCGTAAACTTATTTGACGTGTACCGGGGCAAGGGCGTAGCGGAAGGGTATAAGAGTCTTGCTATCAGTCTGGTATTGCAGGATACCGCTCGTACACTGGCAGAAGAGGAAATTGCCGCTACCGTTGCGCAATGTGTAGCAGCACTAAAACAGCGATTCCAAGCATCCTTGAGGGATTAACCTATGGCGCTTACTAAAGCTGAAATGTCTGAATACCTGTTTGAAAAGCTTGGGCTCAGCAAACGGGATGCCAAAGAGCTCGTCGAGTTGTTTTTCGAAGAAGTCCGGCGCGCTCTGGAAAATGGTGAGCAGGTTAAGTTGTCGGGGTTTGGCAACTTTGATTTGCGGGACAAGAACCAGCGCCCGGGACGTAACCCAAAAACCGGCGAAGATATTCCGATTACGGCGCGTCGGGTCGTTACGTTCCGTCCAGGGCAGAAATTAAAGAGCAGAGTGGAAAACGCGTCACCCAAAGAGTCCTGATTTGACAAAAAGGCCGCATTAGCGGCCTTTTCCTTTTGCAGAATCGTCTGAAAATATAGTAGTCGATTCAGGCCTTTTTACTACTTCGTTCTGGACTACTTTGCGCTGGACTACTGTTTTGCGCTGGAGTACTGTGCGCGGGCGTTGCGGCGCGGCAGGTGTTGGTTTACGGTCGTCTAACAGATGTCGGATTGCCAGTATTGGATGGTGCAACAGCATTCTTGGCCCGGCCCACCGCATGACAACCTTGATTTCCTCTCGCTTCGCAGGCTGATAGCAATGGATCGGACATTGTTTACAGGCGGGTTTGTTTTCCCCGTAGTAACATTTTTCTAGCCGGTTCAAGGCGTAGTCCTGCAGCCTGACATAATAATCCGCGTCATCGGCTGGGGCTGGAAAGGCACGTTCATACAACGTGATCATCGCCTGAATGGTACGGATTTCCCGTTGAATACGTTTGCCGGAGGAAGAAGACATTGCTGTGCTCCCATGGTGACCATTAAGTTGCATAATGGATGCATTTTAATCGAGAAACACAATCCTGTCGCCGTTTAAGGTGCTCCGCGTGTTGCCAGCCAGGACAGCAGCGCCCCCAGCGTCACCATGATAACGCCTTGCCAGAACGCTACTGAAGGCGTGGTTTGTAGCCACAGCGCCGCCATCAGCGTCGTCAGTATCGGGGTAAAATAAGACGCCGTTGCCAGTAATGCCATGTTGCCGCGTTGAATACCGGTATCCCACGCGGCATAGGCCAATGCCGTTGAACCGCCGATAAACAGCAATTCGAGCAGGGTGCGAATCGAAAAAGAGAACGTCGGCGCGTCACTGCGCAGATATTGCCCCCACAGCACCACCGCCGTAACGATGAAAAACAGCAGGATGCCACTTTTGCCATTGCCGAAACGGCGCGAGATATTGCAGTACAACGCCCAAACCAGTGCCGCGGCCAGAGCCATGCAATAAGCTAGCGGGTTGGTGCTGACATTCTGCCACATCAGGGTGGGAGTCCAGTCACCGTGACCTTTCAGAATCCACAGAATACCGGTTATTGAAAGGGCAAGGCCCGGCCACAGCCATAATCGACTTTTTTGTTGATTGATAAACAGCGAAAACAGAATGGTCAGGCAAGGCCACAGGTAATTAATCATTCCCAGTTCCATTGCCTGCAGACGGTTTTGTGCCATCCCAATCGACAATGAAAAACAGATTTCGTAACTGACAAATAAAGCTCCGCCGAGTAGCAGGTAGATCCTGGCATGAGTACGAAAGGTGGGGCGATGCCCGAATAACAGCAAGCATATCGCGCTGGTGGTGTAAATCATGGCGGCGCCGCCTAACGCTCCTAATGCTTCGGTCAGGCTACGAATCACCCCGACAGAAGTGCTCCAGAGTACGATTGCCAGCAAGCCAGCCAGCGTAGCGCGGCGAGGGGTTATGGGTATCATTAATGATTATCGACTATCATGGCTATTGACTATCACGTAGCAAGAAAGCGGGCAGATGCCGATAGTCGTATCTGCCCAGAGAAATTAACGCAGTGACGCGGTTATTAACGCCAGAAGTCGTCAAAAACGGTAATCGGTGGGCGGCGTTTATGCTCGGTTTTACGATACCAGCTTTCGATGATCGCGGCGTCGATCGGATCAAGCGTGTTGCCTTCCAGATAATCGTCAATTTTCTCGTAAGTGATGCCGAGAGCCATCTCATCCGGTAAGGATGGACGATCATCTTCCAGGTCTGCTGTTGGCGCTTTGGTGTAAAGGTGGGACGGGCACCCCAGCAGCTTGAGTAAGGCTTTACCCTGTCGCTTGTTGAGACGGAAAATCGGGTTAATGTCGGTGCCGCCGTCACCGTACTTGGTGAAGAAACCGGTGACGGCTTCCGCTGCATGGTCGGTACCCACCACCAAACCCGCGTTCATGCCCGCGATGCTGTACTGTGCTTTCATACGCTCACGCGCTTTTTCGTTGCCTTTGACGAAGTCAGACAGCTCAATACCGATGGCGCGCAGCGTCGCTTCACTGGCATCTACTGCCGGTTTGATATTGACGGTCAGTACCTGGTCAGGCTGGATAAACTGAATCGCATCCTGGCAGTCTTGCTCATCAGCTTGCACGCCATACGGCAGTCGTACCGCAATAAAGCGATAATCAGCCTTGCCGGTTTCCTGACGCAATTCGGTGATAGCGGTCTGGCATAATTTGCCAGTTAGCGTCGAATCCTGCCCGCCGCTGATCCCCAGTACCAGGCTTTTGACGAACGGGTGCGCCTTCAGATAATTCTTTAAAAAATCAACGCTCACCCGGATTTCCTGTGCCGGATCAATCGCGTTTTTTACCCCGAGCGCCCGAATGATTTCTTGCTGTAATGACATGTCCACCCCCTACTGAACCTATTGATGTGCCAGAACAATTACTCACATCGCCAAAGAGTAACGTTAATTCCGACGGAGTAAAAGAACAAGAAAAAGCCGGAGGTTTTACAGTGGATCGGGGGCTTTTTCGCCAATTATCAGCCTGTTGAAAGACAATAAGGTATTTGAAAAAGCCGAGCCTGCTATCTAGTCTTAGCAACACCGATAGCGAATGAGTGAGGTCATTCCATGAAGAAACGTGATTTATTCCTGTGTATCGCAGCAAGTACCCTGATGCTCACTGGGTGTGTGGCTTACGATCGTGCAGAAAATTTTTTCACTAAACCGGTGGTGAAGGACGTGAAAAAAGGCATGAGTCGTCAGGAGGTGAATCAGATTGCCGGACCTGCGTCGACGCAGGCCACGATGCTTCATGCCAGGGGAACCTGTAATACTTATGTGCTAGGTACCCGAGACGGTAAGGTGCAGTACTACTTTGTCAGCTTTGATGAGACTGGACATGTACTGAACAAGGGGTTCCAGAGCTGCCAGGAATACGACACCAACCCGAAATTCTAAGTGGTTAATGCTATGTCGACGTGAAGTGCCATGCCGACGCGAAGAACATCAACGTTGTCGGCATGGCTTTATAACATTGCGACAGGGATTAACGGTGCGTTAATGCCGTGTCATCATCCTGATTAAACACGACTTTATCGGTTTGCCTGAGCAATTGGCTGGTTACGGTACCCGCAGTCATGGAACCGCTGACGTTAAGCGCGGTGCGGCCCATATCGATGAGTGGTTCAATCGAAATCAGCAGCGCCACCAGTGTCACAGGTAAGCCCATGGCTGGCAGGACAATCAGCGCAGCGAAGGTGGCTCCGCCGCCAACACCTGCGACACCGGCCGAACTGAGGGTGACAATGCCGGCCAGAGTGGCTATCCACATTGGGTCCCACGGATTGATGCCAACCGTTGGGGCGACCATGACGGCCAGCATTGCCGGATATAACCCCGCACAACCATTCTGACCGATGGTGGTACCAAACGACGCGGCAAAGCTCGCGATAGATTCTGGTACGCCGATACGGCGCGTCTGCGCTTCAATATTCAGCGGGATAGTGGCCGCGCTGGAACGGCTTGTGAACGCGAAGCTCAGCACCGGCCAGACTTTGCGGTAGAAGCGGGCAGGGTTGATGCCCGTCAACGCCAGTAACACGGCATGCACGCCAAACATTAATCCCAGGCCAAGATAGGACGCCACGACAAAACCGCCGAGCTTGAGGATATCTTGTAGGTTAGAGCTGGCGACCATTTTGGTCATCAATGCCATCACGCCATAAGGTGTGAGGCGCATAACCAGACGGACCAGCTTCATTACCCAGGATTGCAAGGTATCAATCGATGTCAGTACGCGTTCACCTTTCACCGCATCGTCTTTGACCAGATGCAGGGCGGCGACGCCAAGGAAGGCCGCGAAAATGACCACGCTGATGATTGACGTCGGGTTGGCACCGGTCAGGTCGGCAAACGGGTTTTTCGGAATAAACGACAGCAGCAGTTGTGGTACGTTCAGGTCTGCGACCTTACCAACATAAGTCGTCTGAATGGTCGACAGCCGCGCGGTTTCCTGTGAGCCTTGCACCAGCCCTGAAGCGGTAAGCCCAAACAGATTGGTCACAAAGATACCGATTAAGGCGGCGATCAGCGTGGTAAACAGCAGCGTACCAAGAGCCAGCAGGCTGATTTTTCCCAGCGATGACGCGTTATGTAAGCGCGCCACTGAATTAAGAATCGACACGAACACCAACGGCATTACGATCATTTGCAGTAATTGCACATAGCCGTTGCCGACGATGTTGAACCAGGCGATGGATTGTCGGATGACCGGGTTGTCATCACCATAAATCAGGTGTAATACCAGCCCAAACAGCACGCCAGTAACCAGCCCCAGCAGTACCTTTGTAGACAGACTCCAGCTTTTATTACCGCCATACCCGAGTGCGAAAAGTAGCATAGCAAAAACAAGCACATTTATTATCAGCGGAGAATTCATCCCACTACTCCTTTTTTTAATGTTTATCACCGCTACGGTCAGAAGGAAACGTAGCCAGCGCAGTAGAATAGCAGGTCTTTTATATTGCGGTTATAGAGATAACTAACATTGATTAAACCGAATGGAATAACGAGGTTGGCGTTGATTTAACGCATCAGTAGTTCATGCAATTGTTGGCCGAATTGCTGCAACCAGCGCGCGGGTTCACCGTAGTGCCAGGATTCCAGCGGTTGTTGTGGTTGCCATAACATAAACAGAATAAGGCCTACGCACAGTAGGCGCTCCAGTTGGTTTCCTTTATCGCTATTGAGAATGGGCAGACGAAAACGCCACCGGCACGGCCATAACAGTGGTACGCCAGCGGTCGTCAGCATATCAGCGACAATATGGCTTAAATACCCCACGATCATGGCATGGTAGACATCACCCGGTAAGGGCCAGCCGACCGGTAGCCGGGTACGAATGACATAAACGCCGACCAATATCGCCAGCAAACTATGTGTAAAACCACGGTGGCCACACAACCTGGCGATCGGTACGGAAATCCACTTCAGACGCTGGCCTAGAATCGACTTAGGATGATCGATGTCCGGTAACAGGGCTGTTAGCATTGCGGCGGGAATAATATGCCACCAGTCACCCGCTGCCAGAGCGGGTGAGAGTTCTGCTTTCTTTGCAAAGATTGCGCTGGCTACGGCAAACAGGAGGTGGCCTTCCGCGGTCATGAAACATCTCAAAAACTGTCATTTTATACAGTATAAGAGATTGCAACAGTTGACGGAAGGTGTGACGCTGTAACCAGTTATGTTTTATCTGGTTGATTCCTGGACTTTTTATCTAATTGCAGTGATTTTATCCAGTTATTCAATAACTGTGGCCACATAGCCGCAGGTAGTCCGGTTGTCCCTCGGATACCAAAACCATGTTTCCCTTGTTCAAACAGATGGATTTCGGCTGGAATGTGGTGCTCTCGCAGTGCTGCCAGCATCACCAGGCTGTTGTCTACTGACACCGAGGGGTCATCAATCGCATGTACCAAAAATGTCGGTGGAGTTTGTGCACCTACCTGTTTTTCTGCGGAATAACGCTGAATTTGTGCGTCGCTGGGGCGCGAGCCTATCAGCGCTTTGCGCGAGCCTGGATGGGCAATACTTTCCTGCATAGAGATGACGGGGTACATCAGCACCATAAAGTCGGGGCGGGCGCTGGCGTAGTCTATTTCGTCCTGAGCCGGATAAACGGCTTGTGCAAAACGCGTACCGAGGCTGGCTGCAACATGCCCACCGGCAGAGAATCCCATCACGCCGATATGGTGCGGGTTAATACGCCATTGTGCGGCATGGGTACGCAAGGTGCGGATCGCGCGTTGAGCATCGGCCAGTGGCGCATCGGCACCTTCCTGATGGCCATCGGCTGGCATACGGTAGGTCATGACGAACAAGGTGTAACCTTGTTGAGTGAAATACGGTGCCAGGTCACTGCCTTCTTTATCCAGTACGACGCGCTGGTAAGAGCCGCCAGGGGTAATTAATAGTGCGGTGCCGTTAGGGTTTTCTGGCGCGTAAACCGTGATTTCTGGTCGGCGTATGCCGGTTACAGCACGGTCTGGCAGTGTGGGGTCTTTGCTGCGTTCAACCACTTGCTGCTGTACTGACGATGTTACCGCACCGGGCGCGTCGCCTTGCGGCCATATCGGGAAGGTGGTGTCGGCGAAGGTGAGTCCACTGACAGACATGATAAGTGTTCCTGTAATGAATTTGCGTAGTAACATAGCCGTTTATCCATTGCTTTTATTGAGTCAGTATGACGGTGGTGGGGATAAAAAAACAGGTAAACATTTCATCGAAGAGAATAAAATGTTTACCCAAACTGGCGAGTAATATTATTTCCCATAAAGGGAAATAGGCACAGAAATTTAAAATGACGAATTGATGGTTTGGTTAATTTCTGGCAGATATTAACCTGGATAATAAAAATGTCGCAATAATAACACGGTTATTATCCGTTTTGACGCAATATTCCAGATATCGTGGTCAGTGAATTAGAAACTGTACTGCACACCGACACGGTAACGTGTTTGACGTTCATCGGTGGATTTAGAACCGGCAACGTTACCCACTTCAACATAGGGTTTCCAATTCTTGTCCCATTTATAAGACAATTTCACGTTATGGGTGATCTCGTAATCATCGTTGTCGGCAAGAACAACCTCACCCGAGGTGGCTTTTTTATACTCCAGCTCGTAACCGATGGTGTAAACTTGCAGGAAGTTATAGTCGATATTACCGGTTAACGTATAACCTTTATCTGTCGTATTGTCCTTGCCAATATTGCCACTATTACGTTTGAAGTAAGGACGATAACGTAACGCGACAGACAAATCATCGGTGACATTAGCACGACCGCGAATGTAAGGGCGATAGTTGTTGCCGGATGATCCTGATTCTAAAGACAAACCTGGCTCAATGGAAAAGGTGTTGTTGAATTTGTAAACATAACTGGCAATCACTTCAGTTCCGTTGCTGACTTGCTCATTAAAGGGTTTATCCGGCGTTTTGTCATTGCTGGATTGCGCCCATTTCACTTCAGAAGATAATCCGAAACCATTAGCAAAGCGATGAGCAATTGTCAGACGGTCTTTATGACCCGCCTTAGCGGTATCCTGCATTTCATGACGATAATCGATGGATACAGCTAAAGCATTAATGCTAACCAGAGATGCAACAGCCAAAGTTAATAACTTAATCTTCATTGTATTTTCCCTATATATATACAGATAAAGAAAAGAATAAAAAAATAAAATCGATGTGTTCTTATGGAACGAGTTCTATTTTATGGATTATTTGGTTTCGTTTTGTGATCTTGATCTTTTAGAATCACAATGAATTCAAAATCATTTCAAATTGTGACGATGATCGACAGAATGATTCTTTTTGTTTCAATTTAAATAAAAAAGCCCCGGCTTAGCGCTCGGGGCTTTAAATAGAAAATCAAATGGCAATTATTCTTTCATTGCGCGTTTCAGAATACGATCAGCCTGCCGTTGGAAATATTTAGCCGTTTCTTCCACAGATTTCTGACCATAATCGATATACTGAATGGCATCACCAAACAATGCGACAATTTGTGGGTCATCGAAATAAGGTGATGTCTTGGTTTCATGTGGTAAAGACAATGCCAGATTCAGACCAGCCACGGATGGATCGTTGTCTTTGATCACACCATCAGCACGCAATTGAGCGACGGCTGCTTTGCTCAACGGCACGCCACGCTCCAGGCCCAACGCCTGAATCCCTTCTTTGCTGTTCAATAGGTAGTTGATCAGCATGGCCGCTTCTTTCGGATGCTTGCTGGATTTGCCGATGGACAACATCTGAGCAGGTTTGAAGAACAGCCCTGCCTCTTTAGCACCTGGCAGCATGGGGTAGGAGCCTAACTCCAGTTTGGCCGGTGGCTGCAGGTTGTCGGAGTATTTGGTGATGGTGGAGTTCCACATGTAAGTACCGCCCCAGTCACCCGCAATCCATGGCTTCATTTCATACATGTTGCTCTTGCCAAACGAGGCGTAGTACTTCGCAGACGGCATGACGTGGGAGTCAACCAGCTTTTTATACGTCTCGAAGAATTCTACCCACTGTGCCTCGGTATAAGAGAATTTCTTGTTCTTCTCGTCTACCGCCGGGATGTTGTATTTCTGAACCATGTAGGAGTTCAGCAGTGCCAGAGAATCCTGATGCTCCAGTACCAGCGGGTAGAATTGGTCGCCCAGTTTTTCCTTGAAGACTTTACCGGCGTTCATCAACTCATCCCAGTTTTTCGGGTAAGTTAAGCCAGATTTCTTCCAGGTTTCGGTGTTGTAATAGAACACACGTGCTGTCACCGAGATCGGGATCCCGTTCAGTTTGCCGTCGACAGTCGTGGCCTGCAGTTCTTTGGCATCAAACTGCGACAGATCCAGTACGTCTTTCACCTTGTTCAGGTCGTAGAAACCGTCACCTGTGCGGGAGAAAATCGGCAGCCAGTTCCAGTTGGTCTGCATCACGTCCGGCTCGGTATTACCTGCGATTTGGGTAGTCAGGCGGGACAGGTGACCATCCCAGCCGGTGTATTCTGCTTTAACTTTGATGTCCGGGTACTTTTTCTGGAATTCCTCGATGGCTTTCAATGTCACCTGGTGACGACCGTTACCGCCCCACCATGACATGCGCAGGTCAACCTGGTCAGCAGCAAAAGACTGGTGCGCCATCAGCGCCAGAGAAGAGGCAATTAATGTCCGTAGGATCACTTTTTTCATCGGTTATACTCCTGTTAGAGAGAGATATTTTGTTCTGTTTTTGCATCAAAGATATGGCATTTATCCATATCAAATTTGAAATACACCTGACGATGCATGCTGTTGTTGATAATCGTCCGCGCTTCGTCTGATGGCATACGACTGGTCAACTCAAACCCATCAACCTTGATGTACATAAAGAATTCGTGGCCCATGTTTTCGGCACGCACCAGGTCTCCCTGGAAATGGCCGCCATCGAAAGGTGTTTCCGATACCGTGACGTATTCAGGGCGAACGCCGAAGCAGATATCTTTACCCACATAATTGCGAACTTTGTCCTGCTTGGATTGGTTCAAGCTCATGGTGTATTGGCCGACCTGCAATGAGATCTGACCGTTTTCTTCCAACAGTTTGCCCGGCTTGATGTTCATTTCCGGCGCACCGATAAAACCGGCGACAAACATGTTTTTCGGGAAGTGATACAGGTTATCTGGTGTATCCACCTGCATGATGTGGCCCAGCTTCATCACGCAAATGCGGTCACCCATCGTCATGGCTTCGGTCTGGTCATGGGTCACGTAGACGCTGGTCGCAGGATGCCCACTCTTTTTCAACTGCTTATGCAGATCCGAGATACGGATACGCATTGAGGCACGCAGCTTGGCATCCAGGTTGGAGAGTGGTTCATCGAACAGGAATACATCCGGTTTTTTCACGATGGCACGGCCTACCGCCACACGCTGCGCCTGACCACCGGATAGCTGGCGCGGCAGGCGATCCATCAATTCTTCCAGTTCCAGAATTTTGGCTGCTTCATTCACCTGCGCTTCGATCTTGTCTTTCGGCATCTTGCTGAGTTTCAGACCGAAGGCCAGGTTTTCGCGCACCGTCATGTGCGGATAGAGCGCGTAGTTCTGGAACACCATCGCGATACCGCGATCTTTTGGTGCCAGATTGTTGACGATCTTGTCGCCGATACGAACTTCACCGCCGCTGATGGTTTCCAGACCGGCCAGCATGCGCAGGGTCGTGGACTTGGCACAACCA
Source organism: Dickeya ananatis (assembly GCF_019464615.1). Taxonomy (NCBI): domain Bacteria; kingdom Pseudomonadati; phylum Pseudomonadota; class Gammaproteobacteria; order Enterobacterales; family Pectobacteriaceae; genus Dickeya; species Dickeya ananatis. The sequence goes on from NZ_CP040816.1 coordinate 1,743,865, forward strand.
GACGGACCGACGATGACCATGAATTCGCCGTCTTTGATCGTCAGGTCGATACCGTGAACTGCTTTGAAACCGTTGGAGTAAACTTTTTCCAGTTTGTTGAAAATGACTTCAGCCATGATAAATCCTCAATTAACCTTTAATTCCGCTGCTGGTAACGCCCTGAACGAAGTAGCGCTGCGCCATGAAGAAAATGATGATGGACGGCAGAATGGAGATGCTCGCCATTGCCAGAATTTCGTTCCACGGTGCGCCTTCTGTCACGTCGATAGACATTTTCAACGCCAGCGCAATCGGGTATTTGTCGACGCTGTAAACGTAAATCAGCGGACCGATAAAGTCGTTCATTGACCACATGAACTGGAACAGTGCGACCGAAATGATGGCCGGTTTCAGAATCGGCACTACGACATACCACAGTACCTGCCAGGAGTTGCACCCATCGATCTGTGCGGCTTCTTCCATATCACGCGGTACACCACGCAGGAACTGAATCAGCATGAAGACAAAGAATCCCTGGGTGGCGAATGCAACCGGCACATACAACGGCAGGTAGCTGTTCAGCATGCCCATTTCACGGAACATGATGTATTGCGGAATCAGCAAAACGGTGCTTGGCAACAGCATGGTGGCGATCAGCGTGGCGAACCAAAAGTTCTTCCACGGAATCTCGAACCGGGCAAAACCGTAAGCGACGATGGTGGAAGAAATGACCGTCAACACCACCTTCGGAATCACATACTTGAAGGTATTGATCATGTAGTGACCGAAGTTGTATTCGGTACCGGTTTTCCAACCATTGATAAAACCATCCCAGGTGGCGTGTGTCGGCCACAGGCTGAGGGTGGTGAAGATCTCATGGTTCGGTTTGAACGATGCTGAGAACATCCACGCCAGCGGGTAGAGCATCAGGATGCCGACGGCCAGCAAAATGATGTAGCGGATGCTGGCGCTGATTTTTTCACGGCGCAGCGTGCGGCGAACTTCTTCTGCGGCGATGTTCTGCGCAGAGAGTGGAGAATGAATATCAGCCATTTTTTCCTCCTTTATCGGCGGAATAGAACACCCAGTATTTAGACGATTTGAAGGAGATAGCGGCAAATACGGCTACCACCAGGAACAGCACCCATGCCAGCGCGGCACCGTACCCCATATCGAAATACTTGAACGCGGTATCGTAGATATAGAGCGAGAACAGATAGGTGTAGTGGGTTGGGCCACCACCAGTAATGACATAGGGCGCGGTAAACTCCTGGAACGCCTGCGTTGTCTGCATAATGAAGTTGAAGAAGATAACCGGCGTAATCAGCGGTACGGTGACCTTCAGGAACATCTGCCATTTTGAGGCACCATCGATCATCGCTGCTTCATACTGGGATTGCGGCACGTTCTGCAGAGCAGCCAGGAAGATAACCATCGCGGAACCGAACTGCCACACACGCAGCAAGGTGACTGACATTAACGCCAGCGAGGGTTCGCCCAGCCAGTTAACCGGGTCTAAACCGAAGACGCCGATAAAGCTATTGAGTAACCCATCAATGGCGAACAATGCGCGCCACAGTACGGCGATAGCGACGCTGCTACCGAGAATTGATGGCACATAATAGGCTGTACGGAAAAAACCGATGCCACGTAATTTGAAGTTCAGCACGAATGCGATGAGCAGTGCGAAAATCAGTTTCAGCGGAATGGTCAGGAACACATAAGCAAACGTCACTCCCATGGATTTCCAGAAAAGATCGTCCTCCATAAACATCCGGTGGTAATTTTCCAGGCCGGTGAAGGTGGGCGGACTCATTAAATCGTATTCAGTAAAACTGAGTACGAACGACGAAATAAAGGGAAAAGCGGTAAAAACTATCAGCCCTATTATATAGGGGGAGATATAAGCTAGCCCCAGCATTCTGTTTTCATTCATAATGCTTACCTACTTTTGTAATGGTGAGTCTGTAAAAATAAAATCAATAAATTAGTTTCTCTGGGTAAATAAACTCCGTGTCATAAATAACCCGGCTTTCTCCATTAATCCGATAATCGCCATGGATATATCCCCCTTGGGTTAATATCGTAGGAACTTCCTGACATTTATTTCTGCAGGCGGCGATCAACGTCAACAGAATGGCAGGGAAGGGGTCATCAAGGCGTACATAACGATGGTGTTCAGAGCGCACAAATAAGCCGTGGTGGAAATGACGCTTAAATAAAATTTCCGCCATTTGCCAGGCATATTCCGCCCACTGTGCGGATTGCTGAGTGTGCGCCAGTTCGGTAATTGCCAACAACAGGAATGGTGAGGCGGACTGATGAAAGCCTTCTTTTTCCAACCGTGACAACATCGTCATGATCAACGTATACAGGTCGCTATCGTGACTCAGTCGCCAGGCACGCACCAATGGCAGCAGATAATCACCTTCCAGCGGGAACGGCTTTAACACGGTACCCGCCTTGCCGTAGTAACCATCGCGCTTGAAGCAGTAACCGGTCATGTCCTGGCCATCGTTCCACATCGGCCGCAGGCTATTACTGTCGATATCATAAGCGTATTGGTAGTAATTTTTCAGGCCGGTGATGACCCAAGTGAGTGTTTCGGTATCAGGGTGGTGTTGCAAAATATCGAGCATTGCCAGCGGGTTGTCGATCAGCAATGGACGCATATCGCGGAACAACACATTCGCTTCACGGGCAATGGTGCCAAATTCCGGACCAAACTGCCGCTGTGCGCGGTCGCCAAACCAGGACTGGGTTTGATTGTCATCAGCCGGTACGGGCTGGCGCTGCAATGGCGAACTGAATTGGTAAACCGGCATGCCGGTTTCCGGGTTACGCGCCAATACATACTGCCGGTAGAGGTGTTTACCCCAGTCAGACGCCTGTGTATCACCGCTGTGGCGGGCGTAAACGAAGGCGGCGTAGATCAGGTCAGTACCGGCATTAACGAAGGTTAACCCTTTGGTTAACGGCAGCTCCGGCCATTTGGCAGGGTCGACGACATCATGCCGGGCATGCTCAAAGACGTGTGGATCGCGCATCTTGGCGTAATCGCCGTGGCGCCCCAAATCCAGGCTATCCCAATTTTCTACATGTGCGTTCCAGAATCCCTGAATAAAATGATGGGTTTTTTCAGGGTTGACCTGATACAGGAACTCATAATAAGGAAGATGGTGCTTTAATTCATGTACCAGCGATTTTGATTCTGGTCCTTCACTGGCTAATGTGTCGAGATGAATAAAACGATGGCCACCCCAGTAAAAAAGCCCGCTATTTTCATCGGCAAAGCGGTCCAGAAAATATTCGCACTGAGCAAAAGCAGACTGACGATATTTTTCTGTTTCTGTGACTGCGCTCATGGATATTAATAAACGCAGCCAGTTTTGCTGACTGGCGAAGTTAGAGATTGGTGCATCATGGCCATCGGGAAACCGCCAGACAACGGGAGATTGTGTTTTTATCTCAAATCCGTCAGCCAATAACGGCGTGGGATTGACCGCGCTGTGAGCGTATTGCTGAATCTTTTCAATGTGGCTGTTAATCGCCGATAACCACTGGTCGATTTGCCATTTTCTGCTGGTGTTCAAATCAGTAAAAATACTCATGGACTACCTTCTTGCAGAACTGGAAGAAACAGTTCCTTATAAATAGAAACATTGTTTTGATTGATTATATTGCCCAAGTTATATTTTCGTCATGTGCTCAGTATCGAAAGTGTGATCAAAGTCGGAACGTTGTTTTGAAAATTTTTTATGGAGAATTTGGAAACCGGGAGGGAAGGAGTGGAAAGAGTAACTTGCTGATAGATAGAAGAAAGGCACAATAATACATTGTGCCTTTGTCCATAAAGAAATTTTGTAGAAAATTAGCGAGCCAGCCAGCCACCGTCGACTGCGATGGTGTAACCGTTCACATAATCGGAGGCGCTGGATGCCAGGAACACGGCCGGGCCTTGCAAATCCTGCGGCAGACCCCAACGACCCGCCGGGATACGATCCAGGATTTCTTTGCTGCGGTCTTGATCGGCACGCAACTGCTGGGTGTTGTTGGTTGCCATGTAGCCAGGGGCGATAGCGTTTACATTGATGTTGTGTTTTGCCCATTCGTTGGCCAGCAGGCGGGTGATCCCCATGACGGCGCTCTTGGACGCGGTGTAAGACGGTACGCGGATACCACCCTGGAAGGACAGCATGGAGGCGATATTAATAATTTTACCGCCATGACCCTGTTTGATGAACTGACGGGCAACAGTCTGCGACATGAAGAACACGCTCTTGATGTTCAGATTCATCACATCATCCCAGTTCTTTTCACTGAACTCGATGGCGTCTTCACGACGGATGATGCCAGCGTTGTTAACCAGAATATCCACTTTACCGAACTCAGCTACGGCTTTTTCCACCAGTGCAGCATGACCGGAGATATCGCTCATGTCAGCGGTCAGGCTGAGGAAACGACGGCCTGTGGCAGTGACTTTTTCGATGGTTTCTTTCGGCTCAACGATGTTGACGCCGACGATGTCACAACCTGCTTCTGCCAGACCGACAGCCATACCCTGACCCAGGCCGGTATCACAACCCGTAATCAGTGCCACTTTGCCCTGTAAATTGAATGCATCTAGAATCATAGCTTTAATCTCTCTGTAAACGACATGTTTTGTCGTGAGCTTGTTACTGTAGGGAAATACCGGTTATACCCGTCATTTTTCAGGTTGCCGGTCGAGTGGCCGCTTTCACCATCCCCTCTACGGGACACGGATTTGCCTGCTTGCCGCTTTCCTGCAACACGAAATCTGGTGGGTAAGCCGCTAGCGCAATTCGCTAACTTTGACGTGATCCATGTCTGAGAAAACCTGATTCTCGCCAACCATACCCCAGATAAAGGTGTAGCGTTTGGTGCCTACACCAGAATGAATCGACCAGCTCGGCGAAATCACCGCCTGTTCGTTGTGAACCAAAATATGGCGCGTTTCCTGTGGTTGCCCCATCATGTGAAACACGGCCGTTTCCTCGTCCATATCAAAGTAGAAATACACCTCCATACGGCGCTCATGGGTATGACACGGCATGGTGTTCCACAGGCTACCTTCCGCCAGTTTGGTCAGACCCATAGTAAGCTGGCAGGTCGGTAACACATCAGGAACGATATATTTGTTGATGGTACGTCGGTTGCTGGTCGCGTTATCCCCGATGGTTTGGGGAGACGCATCAGCGGCGGTAATCTTGCGTGTTGGATAAGTGGTGTGAGCAGGCGCGCTGTTATAGTAGAAACGCGCCGGGGCAGACGGGTCTACGCTGGTAAACCGGATATCCCGTGCGCCTTTGCCGATGTAAATCGCTTCTTCGTGACCAATTTCATAGCGCTCGCCGTCAACGCTGACTACGCCGTTGCCGCCGATATTGATGGCGCCCAATTCACGACGCTCAAGAAAGTAGCTGACGCCCAATTGTGTCCCCACGTCTTCGCCTATTGTCACCACCTGATGGACGGGCATAACGCCGCCTACGATGATCCTGTCAATATGGCTATACGTCATGGTGCAGGTGTCTGCATCAAAAATGTGCTCGATCAGAAATTCGCGCCGCAGACCAGCAGTATCAAGCTGGCGGGCGTGGTCGCTGTGGATGCTCTGACGGACTTGCATGGTTGCTCCTCGCTTTCAGATAGACATCAGGCCATGGCCTGACAGGAAAGCGCCGGGCGGAACAGGTCACCTTGCGTGGCAGTGACAACGTCACCTGAACCTTTTTTGCCCGGTTCTTTCGTGTTATGACGCGATAATAGTGCGGTTGAGATGTGAATTCAATAAAAATGAAATAATGTTTTATTTATTTCTTGAGAGACGTCATGGTTTTGCTTATTTTATGTTTAATCTGATGCCGTTGTTACTAGAATAGCGGCATAACCCTTTGTGTTACCTTGTTCACATCAGGGAAGCACGTTGTATTACCTTTGAGGAGAAAGCATGAGAAGGTACTTTATTGACGACGAAACGCCGTGGGAAGAACTGGGCGGCGGTATCAAACGTAAAATCATCACCTGGAGCGATGACCTGATGATGGTATGCGTCCATTTTGCCAAAGGCGCTATCGGTACGCCACACACACACGACATTCATGATCAGATAGCTTATGTCGCGGCAGGGAGCTTCGAAGTAGTGATTGAAGGCGAAAAGCGCATTCTCAAAACCGGCGATGCTTACATGGCGGTGAAGCATGAAATGCACGGTGTGGTATCGCTTGAAGAAGGCAGTGTACTGATTGATACCTTCTCGCCCAAACGTGCCGACTTCCTCTGAGTTTTTCGCATAATCTGCGTTCTTCTATTTATTTTCTTCTATTAATTAAGGTGTCGGCGACGGTGTCGACACCTTGCTTATATCCTATTCTTATGTTCTGCTTTTCATCGTCTGGATGGCTATCGTGGTCAAAATAGGTAGCCAGGTGGCCGGGAAAGAAAACGTTGACTCTGTTAAAACCTGAAGTACCCTGCTAACGGGTTTTATGGGTCTACACTTTTTGCCCACCGTGGCACTGGGCGTGACGTCACGCACAAGGGGAACACATGACGTATCAACAGGCTGGCCTTTTTGCCGTGATTAAGCGTATTACGGGGTGGGTCGTCTTCCTTCCTGCTTTGCTTTCGACCATTATCTCACTGGCCAATCTCATCCATGCTTTTACCGAGAAAAAGCAGGGGATCAATGGTGTGATGCAGGACTTTTTACATCTGGTTGTTGAGGTGCTGCGTTTCAATACACCGTTTTTAAACCTCTTTTGGTACAACTCACCGGTTCCTGACTTTGGTCGTTTGTCGTCACCCGCTACTGTTATGTTTTGGCTTATTTATGTGCTGATGTTTGTTGGCCTGGCATTGCAAGTGTCTGGTTCCCGTTTGTCCCGCCAGGTAAAACATATCCGGGAAGGGCTGGAAGACCAGTTGATTCTGGAGAAGGTCAAAGGGGATGAAGGTAAAACGCGTGAAGAACTGGAGTCACGTGTAGAGCTGCCCCGGCATACGATTTTGTTGCAATTCTTTCCGCTGTACATCCTGCCGATTGTTGTTGGCGTCATCGGTTACCTGACGCTGAAAGTCGTCGGTATAGTGGGGTGAGCTTACCGGGGCTGACGCTGCCCCGGTATCGAGTCTGATTGTCTGCGTACGACGACAACCAGTTGTGCATTATAACAAGTGATGTTCTATCGCCTGTTGAGCTGTCACCACGTGTTTGCCGCCAAACAGGTTCGCACGATTAAGCAGATAGTAAATTTGATAGATTGGCTGTCGCTCAACAAAATTCCTCTCCAGTGGCCAGACGCTTTGGTAGCCATCGTAAATCTGTGGCGGTAACTCAGGGTGCAGCGGCAACATCGCCAAATCACATTCCCTGTCTCCCCAGTAACAGGCGGGGTCAAACAGATAATAGCCACGGTCGGTGTTGAGGGTATTTCCAGACCATAAATCACCATGCAGCAACGACGGTTGTGGATGATGGCCACAAAGGCGTTTTTCCACCAGCGTAATCAGTGCATCGATATCCCCAAAATGTAGCCCTTTTTCGGCTGCCAACTGTAGCTGCCAGCCGATGCGTTGTTCGGCAAAAAAGCTGGACCAGCGGCGCTGCCAGGCATTGGGTTGGGGGGTAGTCGAGAGGTCATTATCAAAATCAAGCCCAAACTGCGGTTGCTCACTCCATTGGTGCAACTGTGCCAACTGCTGCCCCAGCCGCCATGCATCGTGGGCGGATGCGGGTTTGGGAGCGAGGTATTCCAGCAGTAGAAAGCTGTAATCGCGGTTGCTGCCGACACCATAAACAGCCGGTACCTGCACTGTTTGGCTACGCGCCAGGAGTTCCAGTTGCTCGGCTTCTGCCCGAAATTTGGTCAGTAATTCACGGGCATCGCATTTGACGAAAACGTCATACTGGCCGTAACGCAGATACCAGGCGGAATGAACTTCACCACCAGGTAATTCCCGCCGATCCAGGATATCACCGTGGCCAAGATGTTCTTCCAGCAGTTGCTCGATCGTCTGCCACATAGGTCACCTCCCGTTGATGTTGCCGATGTACCATTACGTTAGCGATTTATGCAGAGTAAAAACAGAATCTGGCGCACAGCTGGCAGCGTTATCGTTGCTACCGGAAATGAGGTTTGCAGATGTGCATCACCATGATGCAGAGACTGACCGGTCTGCCCCTCAGAAAAAGATGAACCCGCCGGTGCCGGTATAGACGTGAATGATTGGATAGTGGCGGTAAAGACACAATAACGCGCTGTGTCGGGGTTGTCACGATGGAGATCAAAAAACGAGCACACAACGGTAAATGAACGAACGGAATAGTGAATTTGACGTGGGCTGATGTTGTTTATTACTGGCGGATGCGTCAGAGGTTGATACAGATTAATTTTTTGTTCGGTGCAAAATGTGATCACACCGATTGAATGATGGTGATACAGGCAGCGTGAGAAATATAACTCCGTAACATTATTGACCCATGGAGAAATAAACAACCGGTGTCATCGAGTAATAATCGGGTATAAACATTTTTTCTGCGGCTAAAAAATAGAAATGAATCTGTAATAAACGGGACATAAATCATCATTACATCATTTTTTTGCAAAAATAATGTTATCTCTGTTCTGGGGGGGAATGTGTGACCCGGTAGATCAGGCGTTGCCAGTGTGCTGATTTATTACTCTGGCTAACATGTGTCTGGCAACGCCAGGACGACGGTGGCGGGCTATATGACGATACGGTTACCCAGGCTCAGCATGCGTTTGCGTTCTGAGGAGGCGGTTGTTGAGGATGCTCAGAACTATTTTTCATATCTATTTGCTATGTTTCATTATTATAAAAGCGGATAGTCACGATTGGAAATAGACGTTCTGTCGTGCTGACCGGTTTGAGGGGGTTCTCTTATTACAAAAGAGTAAAAAAGAAAGCCTTAGTCACACTTTTTGCCAACAGTGTCTGGACAGCGACTACATCCTGTGATTGATGAGTAATATTATTTTTTTATGGCATAGTACATTCAGCAATAAGTCGATCATAGCGACTTGCGTAATTGAAATACCGTGCACATAATCAAATGGTTGGGTGCACCGAAGAGAATGCTTTGGTGTATCAATATCCCGGGATATTGTAGAGTGGATATTAATGATACATTAAAGGTTCTAATTTGTGCGACATGTCCATTGCTGGTAAAAAATGGCTTGCCAACGATTACATAGTATGTAATAACGCATCTGGGTAAAACGAGGTACAGTTCTGTATATGAATGGCATTTTCAGTAAAGAAGTCTTGAGTACAAACGTTAGCGTTGAATACCACTTCTCTGCCGATCCTTATTTTAGTGCCTCAAGCAGTAACGACTCTGGTTTTTCTGTATAACGCCTCAGTGCGGTTTAAACTATTCAAGGAAACTTTGAAATGGCAAAGATTAAAGGTCAGGTTAAGTGGTTCAACGAGTCTAAAGGCTTCGGTTTCATTACTCCGGCTGATGGCAGCAAAGACGTGTTCGTACACTTCTCTGCAATTCAGGGCAACGGCTTCAAAACATTGGCTGAAGGCCAGAATGTTGAGTTCGAAATTCAGGATGGCCAGAAAGGTCCTTCTGCAGTGAATGTTGTTGCGCTGTAATTTCCAGCTCATGCCATAAAACCCGCCCTGTGCGGGTTTTTTGCTTTTCTCATCATCAAGAACGCTATGCAAAAATCGTCAGTGCCTTATCAATGCCCTCTATGTCATCAACCCCTATACGCCGAATCCGATCGTTGGTCTTGTGGACGACACCATTTTGATCGCGCACGGGAAGGGTACGTCAATTTACTGCCAGTGCAGTTTAAGCGCTCCAAACAGCCGGGAGACAGTGCTGAAATGATGCAGGCCCGCCGGGCTTTTCTTGATAATGGGCACTATCAGCCGCTGCGCGATCGGGTATCAGAGCGCCTGTCTTTCTGCATGCAGGGACTGCCGGGGGCATTATTGGATATTGGGTGTGGCGAGGGGTATTACACGGCCGCGCTAGCGGACAAACTCGCCCCGCAGCAGATGCCTGTTTATGGGCTAGATGTGTCTAAAGCGGCGATACAGCGAGCGGCAAAACGCTATCCCCAGGTCATGTTTTGTGTGGCCTCCAGCCAACGGCTGCCTTTTCAGGACAACTCTTTGGCTGCCGTATTGAAAATCTATGCGCCCTGCAATGGCGACGAACTGGCGCGGGTTATTCAGCCTGGAGGAGGGGTGATGACCGTCTCTCCAGGGCCCAACCATTTATTGTCGCTCAAAGCGCGGGTTTACCAGGATGTCAAACCGCATCCTGAAATTGATGAAGTATTTCCGGGGTTTGTGCTGGAAACCGTTGAGCGGCTACAGTATCGCATGTCGATGACGGGAACGGATGCCGCTAGTCTATTACAGATGACGCCATTTGCGTGGCGAGCGACGCCGGATGTACGTGATGGATTAATGGCAGAATCGCAGTTTGAGTGTGAAACCGATTTTCTGATTCGATTGCACCGGCGCGAAGGTTGAAGCGCGTGGGATAACGAACGGGCAGCGAAGGCTGCCCGTTGGTGTATTCATCAGGCGAGATCGAGCAGGTGTTCGTAAAGAATGTTGCAGCCTATGCCGATCAGAACCACGCCACCAAGAATTTCGGCTCGTTTACCCAGGATGGGACCGACATATCGGCCAATCATCATGCCGAGTGTCACCATGATCATGGTGGCACAACCGATGGCCATCGCGGTGTGGAAGATATTCACCTGCAGGAACGCCAACCCGACGCCAATCGCCATCGCATCCAGACTGGTGGCGACAGCGGTGCACACCAAAACGAACAGACTGTGTTTAGATATTTTCTCGCAGTTACAGGCGTCTTCGCCTTTTAACCCTTGCACAATCATACGGCCGCCCAAAATGAGCAGCAGACTGAAAGCAACCCAATGGTCCCAGGCGAGAATAAAACGGCTGGCATAAAATCCGAGCGCCCAACCGATTAACGGCGTCAACGCCTCGACAAAACCGAAGATGAGACCAGTTCGTATAGCTTCACGGAAACGGGGATTGTGCAGTGTGGCACCTTTACCAATAGACGCAGCAAAAGCGTCCATAGACATGCCAAAAGCAAGAATGAGTGTAGCGGATAAATTCATAATAAATGGCCTCGGCTGGGCAGTTCTCCATATCCACGTAATCCCCCCCCAACCAGACGACGGATCACGTGTCTATGGTCTCGCCTGCCAGTCTGGCCGCTCGTACCACGTTCAGTGAAGAACGAGTATGTTGATACGAGCATTCCTGAATGTGAGATATCAGGAATCGGCTACTCCCCAAGGACGGCGCAAAGATACCATATTATTCCTGCAGGAAACAACAATAAATAATATATGGGTTTAATTGAAATTGAGAATTATTTTCATCTTTAAAAGGCCGGAAACAATTGGTGAAAATTAAAACAATACTACGTGGTTAAAATAGCGACCAGATATATTAGGTTAATATGGATGACGATTTATTCGCAAAGCGAATTTATTTCATTTCATTGATTTTCAATCATAAAATTATATATTTTCTCTAAATCATCCAAATCATCGACCGCCACCAGTAGTCGCCTTTTTTCAAGCCCAATCACCAGAATGCCGTCTTCTGATAAATTCATATTCCTAATACGGTGATAAGGAATATAGGTATTGGCATAAAAGAAACCCTGATCTTTGAAGAGTAATTTTGGGTAACGAATCATGGTGAGATATATCGCCATGAGTATGAGCGAAAAAAGCAACAATGTTGTCAGGTAAGCGCCCTGCGTTGTGACATTCTTGTAGATGAGTATCGCCACCAATACGATAAAGATCAGCGCGTCCAGTCGGTGTTTTCGTCGCAATTGCACCTTGAGCAGGGTATGACCATGCTGTCGACCCATGAGGAACTCATCGTAAATGGCGTACAGCAGTGACAAGGCAATCGAGACCATCAGAACAACGTCGGTAAAAGTCATGTACAACTCCAATGGTGGTGATAGGCGCTAAAAACAATTTGGATGGTGAAAGTGGCAAATATCGTCAGGAACGTAAGGCGATGACAGTTTAACGATCTCTCTGTCTAACAATACAAAAAATAACATGGCCGGGTTGCCCCGGCCGGTTGCGTCAGAGTCCCAACACGCCAATCCAGTAACCGATGATACCGATAACGAAAAAGCCGACAATCAACCAAAGTGCATTCACTTTGCGGCGCAGAAGCCACATACAGCCAAATGTCAGCAGTAACGGCACTAAACCTGGCATCAATTGATCAAGTATCGATTGCACCGTCGTGACGGTGGTATGCCCGTCCTGCCCAGTTACGCGCGACACCACCAAAGGAATGTTAACGTGGGTCCATTTGTTGACTAGCGCCCCCATGACGAAGAGCCCCAGAATCGACGCCCCTTCAGTCATTTTTTGCAGCAAGCCGCCACCCATGTCACTCACGATATCCGCCCCTTTACGGTAACCGTAAGCCACACCGTAATAGCGCACCAACAGGCGCACCAGATTAAACAATACAAAAAACAGGATAGGACCAAGCAGGCTGCCGCTCATAGCGATGCCAGCACCCAGCGCCGCGAAGACAGGGCGCGCTGTTCCCCAGAATATCGGGTCACCCACACCGGCCAGCGGCCCCATCAGCCCGACTTTCAGGCCGTTTATCGCCCCATCGTCGATCGGTGCGCCGTTGGCGCGCTGTTCTTCCATCGCCATCGTCACGCCCAGAACGGGGGCGGCGACAAATGGCTGTGTATTAAAAAACTCCAGATGGCGTTTAATCGCCTGTTTGCGCTCTTCCGAGTTTTCCGGGTAGAGGCGACGAATCACCGGTACCATGGAAAAGCAGAAGCCCAGTGCTTGCATGCGTTCAAAATTCCACGACCCCTGGAACAGGTTCGAGCGTAGGAACACGGCGCGAATATCGCTGGGAGTCAGTTTCTTTGTGGTGTCCACCATGGCTTGCTCTCCTGTTAATCCAGTTCGTTATCAAGATCGTTGTTTGACGATGCAGCCGCTGCACCATGAGCTTTGTTGTATTTAGGGCTGAGTTGGATATACAGCACCGCCATAACAACACCGATGACACCCAGTGCGACCAGATTGAAATTAGTGAAGGCGGCGGTAACAAAGCCCAAATAGAAAAATGGCATCAGATAACCGGCGCGCATCATGTTGATGACCATCGCATAACCGACGACTACGATCATACCGCCGGCGATATTCAGCCCAGTGGTGACCACTTCGGGGATGGAAGAGAGCAGGCCGTGTACCGCTTCTGTTCCGACTGAAATGGCAACAATCACCGCAGGGATAGCAATACGCATGGCCTGCAACAGCAGGGCGGAAACGTGGATCCAACTGATAGCGGAAAGGTTACCGCGCTCGGCGGCGCTGTCAGCGGCATGCTGGAAGGCGACGGTGATAGTGCGCACAATAATGGTCAATACCTGACCTGCGGCAGCCAGCGGGATAGCCAGAGCGATCCCGGCACCGACGCTTTGGCCACCAGCGATAACCAGAATGGTAGAGATGATAGAGGCCAGGGCCGCATCGGGTGCAACCGCCGCACCGATGTTCATCCAGCCTAATGCGATCATTTCCAGTGTACCGCCGATAATAATCCCGGTTTTCAGATCGCCCAGCACCAGCCCGATGAGGGTACAAGCCACCAGTGGCCGGTGAAACTGGAATTCGTCGAGAATAGAACCCATACCTGAAATACAGGCCACAATAAATATCAGCACGATTTGAAACGTGGTGATCTCCATGGTACTTCTCCTGTGAGAATAGTGGTCCGAACAATAACGTCGTTACGCGCTTCGTTGCTCCGGAGGCGTCAACGCGGCACTTTGGTGATCAAATCCATCATATTGAGTTTGGTATCTGTCGATACCTTCCGGACTTCCAGCTCAATACCTCGCGCATGGAGCTTGTTGAACGCGTCGATATCCTTGTCGTCAATCGATACTGCATTATTGACCTGGGTTTTGCCCTGACGGTAAGCCATCCCGCCAATATTGATCGACTTAATCTCGACGCCGTTTTCCACCAGTCGCAGTACATCGGTTGGATTGGTAAACAGCAGCATAACGCGGTCAGCGGCGTATTTCGGGTTATCGTAAACTCTGACAGCCTTGGCGACATCGACCACATGCGCAGAAACGCCGGGAGGAGCGACTTGAGTCAGTAGCGTTTTTCGCACGTTATCCGCCGCCACTTCGTCGCTAACCACAATAATCCGGCTGACGTTGGTTTCCTTGGTCCAGCGGGTGGCGACTTGCCCGTGAATCAGGCGGTCATCAATGCGGGCCAACCCGATTTTCATGTGTCCACCCGCTCCCGGTGGTGCGCTTGGTTTGGCGCTGACAGGGGCAGGGCGAGGCGCATTTCCCGGTTCTGGTGCCTTCAGCGTTTTGACGCCAGCACGACCGGCCTCCAGAGCGATGGCAACCAGTTCGTCGAAGGCTGGGTTGTCGTCGCGGGCCATAAATGTTTCGGCCAGCATGGGAATATTGACCCCGGTAATCACTTCGTGATTTTTCTTGTCGTTCACCAGACGGCTGGCCGCGTTAAACGGGCTACCGCCCCAGGTGTCGACCAGAAAAAGCACACCTTGCGAGGTGTCCAGCTCGGCTAGTTTCGCCTGATATTTTTCCATCAGGATCTCGGCGTTTTCGCCGGGAACAAAATCAATCCAACCAACGTTACTCTGTTCACCAAGAATCATTTCAGCTGTATTTAACAGCGGACCGGCCGTGGCGCCGTGAGTGCATAGTATGATGGCAATACTCACTTGCTCCCTCCTTTCAAGAATCACTGTTTTGTTGAGAGTGAAATCTGTCTGATTATCTGGATAAATTTCGTCACGTTTATCTGTGAGCGATATTCAGTATGGCTGCAATACCGTTTCTTGCCTGATTCTTTCCGATATAGGGCACAAAAAGCGCGTAAGGTACGCATTACGCCGCTTTATGAATCGATTCAGGACAGACTGACATCGGCAGGATTTATTTTAGGGGTCGAATAAATAAATTATGTGATATCGCTCGACAATTAGTAGCGGAATTGCGCTGACGATGGTTGTGTTGCCCATGATGCGACCGGCTGGAGTCACAGAAAATCGTTGTGGAAAATAGCATTGACTCTGTTAAAGTTACTCTCCCTTTAATTACAGAGGAGTTACGGGTAAACGCCCTTCCTATGGACTGTCACCGACGATTCATTTCTTTTACTCCGGCGCTGGCCGGTGGGGTTCTTCAGCTAATTGGCCATTCAGGCCGTATTCAGCCTTGTACTGATATCTCTCTTTTTCTTTCGCTGCATAATGCGACGGCATTGATGTCGTTTGCTCGTTCATTTTCCGGAGTCTGACATGGAATTTTTGCTGGATCCCTCAATCTGGGCAGGCTTACTGACGTTGGTGGTACTCGAAATTGTATTGGGTATCGACAACCTGGTGTTCATCGCCATTCTGGCAGATAAACTGCCTGCCAGACAGCGTGACAAGGCGCGAGTCATCGGTTTATCGCTGGCGCTGTTGATGCGGCTTTGCCTGCTATCACTGATTTCCTGGATGGTGACACTGACTCGACCGTTGTTTTTCGTCGGGCAGTTTAGCTTTTCGGGCCGCGATTTGATTTTGCTGGCCGGGGGGATATTTTTGCTGTTCAAGGCCACGATGGAATTGCATGAACGGCTGGAAAATCGCCCGCATGATCCCAATGCCAACCGTGCGCAGGCAAGTTTCTGGGCCGTAGTGGTACAGATCGTTATTCTGGATGCGGTGTTCTCGCTGGATGCGGTGATTACAGCGGTAGGTATGGTCAACCATCTGGGTGTGATGATGACCGCCGTGGTGATTGCGATGGCCATTATGTTATTGGCATCGAAGCCGTTAACCCGTTTTGTGAACGCGCATCAAACCGTCGTTGTGCTTTGTCTGAGCTTCCTGCTGATGATCGGCCTGAGTCTGGTTGCTGAAGGGTTTGGTTTCCATATCCCGAAAGGCTACCTGTACGCGGCGATCGGTTTTTCGATCATTATCGAACTGTTTAACCAGGTTGCCCGACACAACTTCATCAAACACCAGTCGCACTTACCTATGCGTGAACGTACCGCCGAAGCGATTTTGCGTCTGATGGGGGCGCGCAAAGCGACCCATGATGAGGAAGAGCAGCCGCTGCAACAACCGGAAGAAACGTTTGCGGAAGAAGAACGCTACATGATAAGCGGGGTGCTGACGCTGGCTTCCCGCTCCCTGCGTAGTGTTATGACGCCGCGTACCGATATTTCCTGGGTGGACAGCGAACGGTCGGTGGAAGATATTCGTCTGCAATTACTGGATACACCCCATAGTCTGTTTCCGGTGTGTCGGGGATCGCTGGATGAGCTGGTCGGTGTCGTGCGTGCCAAAGACTTGCTGGTCGCGTTGGAAGAACATACCGATGTGGAACAGTTCGCTGCCAACAACCCGCCGATCGTGGTCCCTGAAACATTGGATGTGATCAATCTGCTGCCGGTACTGCGCCGGGCAAAAGGCAGTCTGGTGATCATCACCAATGAGTTTGGCGTGGTACAAGGGCTGGTTACGCCGCTGGATATTCTGGAGGCAATTGCTGGCGAATTCCCGGATGAAGATGAAACGCTGGACATCATCGAAGACGGGGACGGCTGGCTGGTACGAGGGGGGACCGATCTGCATTCGTTGCAGCAGGTGCTCAATGTGCAGGACCTGGTCGACCCGAAAGAGGATTATACCTCGTTGGCGGGATTGTTATTGGCGCACAGCGATGAATTCCCCAAAGTGGGCGACACACTGGAGCTGCACCGATTGCGTTTCCTGATCGTGGAAGCGACGGACTACCGTATTGAACTGGTTCGGGTGGTTCGTATACCGGAAACAACCGCAGAAAACGCTGTATAAGCCGTGTCGGCCGAGTGATGTAACGCCCGCCGTTGTGGCGGGCGTTACTGGCGCAAAAGTATCAATTCCTGTCAGGATAAATCAATGGAGCGTTTGCCATCAGTCGCATTGAACCTTGATTGCCAGCCCACCGCGGGAAGTTTCACGGTATTTGGCGTTCATGTCTTTGCCGGTTTCGTACATGGTTTCAATCACCTTATCGAGTGATACGCGCGCTTCAGTCGTGCGGCGTATCGCCATGCGGGTCGCGTTGATGGCTTTGACGGACGCGATAGCATTGCGCTCGATACACGGCACTTGCACCTGTCCGGCAACCGGATCGCAGGTCAGGCCTAAATTGTGTTCCATACCGATTTCTGCGGCTACGCACACCTGTTCCGGGCTGGCACCCAGCAATTCAGCCAGACCCGCCGCCGCCATCGAACAGGCCACACCCACTTCGCCCTGACAACCGACTTCCGCTCCGGAAATAGACGCATTCATTTTATACAACGACCCAATCGCGCCAGCCGCCATGAAATAACGCAGATAGATACCGGGGCCGACGGGTTCGATAAAGTGATCATAGTAGGCCAGTACCGCCGGCACGATACCACAAGCGCCGTTAGTCGGTGCGGTGACAACCCGTCCTCCGGCTGCGTTTTCCTCGTTGACTGCCAGTGCGAACATGTTGACCCAGTCCACAACGTTCATCGGGTCGTTAGATAGCTTGTCCGAGGAGACCAACATGCGGCGAAGCGCGGCGGCGCGGCGCGGCACCCGCAGCGGGCCAGGTAGCACGCCCTCGGTATTCATGCCGCGATCCATACATGCACGCATGGTTTGCCAGACCGCAGCGAAATAATCTTCAATTTCCTGACGGCTATGCAACGCCAGTTCATTGCGCATCATCATGCCGGAAATAGAAAGTCCGCTCTGTTTGCAGTGCTCCAGAATTTCCCGGGCCGAGCGGTAAGGATGCGGAACGGTGAGGGTATCTTCCTGAGTCTGACCAAAGTGCGCTTCATCGACGATAAACCCACCGCCGATCGAGTAATACGTTTGGCGAAACAGCGGAAGATCGGCAGCAAAAGCGGTCAGCGTCATGCCGTTTTCGTGCAGCGGCAAATTTTCTCCCCGAAAGATCATGCCGCCTTCGCGGGGGAAGGCGACCTCATGTGCGCCTGCCAGAGACAACCGTTCGGTCTGCTCGACTTCCCGAATGAACGTCGGGATAGCATCGATATCTACCGTATCGGGTTGGTTACCCGCCAGACCAAGAATAATCGCGATATCGGTATGGTGACCCTTGCCGGTCAGAGCGAGAGAGCCGTAAACCTCGACCATGACCCGATCGGTACGAGACAGCAAATCCCGCTGTTGCAGTTCATCGACAAATTGCTTACCGGCTTTCATCGGTCCAACCGTATGAGAGCTGGAGGGGCCAATTCCGATTTTGAACATGTCGAATACGCTTATCACGCTGAAACTCCTCTCAGGGCGTTGCCTGTTGTGACTATATAGGAAGCGGGTCGTCGTTGCTCGCTATACCACCACATATCCGGTGTGATGGCGCGAAGCTGACTTGCTTTAGAATAAAACTCGATAGATCGCGCTATTGTAGTGGAGAGTATGCTGACATATTCGGCTTTTCACATGAAATAAAGTTATGTTATGCCGAAAAATAACTTATAGCTGGCGAAGGGAAACACGGCAAAATCAAACGGACTCCGGCATCGCCACGTGCAGTGCTAACTGACGAATGATGGCGGCGGTCAGCCCCCAGACCAGTTGTTGCTGATACCAGGAAAGGTAAACCCGGTGGCGTTGTTGATGGCGTTTGATATCCAGCGGGTAGTAACGCTGTAGGGCAAACGCCTCTCGTAATGGCATTTCAAACAGTTCTGCGACTTCATCGGCGTTAGGATGAAAAGGCGTGTTTTCCGGTAACAGGCCGACCACCGGCGTGACCTGATAACCACTGGAGCTGTCGAAGGCAGGCAGTGTACCCAAAATCTGAACCGATGCTGGCGGAATGGCGACTTCTTCCTCGGCTTCACGCAGCGCGGTGGCAATCAGCGAGGTATCTTCCGGATCTGCCGCTCCGCCGGGGAACGCTACCTGTCCGGCATGCTTACGCAGGTGGGGCGAACGGCGTGTCAGCAGCAGGCATGGGTCCGGGCGACGGATAATCGGTATCAGCACAGCCGCCTGCTGTTGGTGGCGAGTAATCGGCAAAACCGGTGCTGTTTGCAACTGAAAGCGTGTAATAAATGCGTCCAGATCGTAAGGGGCGTCATCATCTGTATCGGGTAAGAAAGGCAACAGCGTGGTATCCGTCATGATGTTCAGCCCTCCGGTTTAATCCATAGTCGATACTGTTAATAACGGCAGAATGCGGCCAATCTTGTCGAATGTTTCCTGATATTCTGCCTGTTCTTCGCTATCGGCCACAATTCCACCACCCGCCCAGCAGGAAAGTGTGCCGTTGGTGGCGATCAGTGTGCGAATGGTGATGTTGGTATCCATGGTGCCGCAAACGCTGAGATAGCCGATACTGCCGCAATACGCATTGCGTCGGTGAGGCTCCAGTTCCTCGATAATCTCCATCGCGCGTACCTTGGGCGCGCCGGTGATCGAGCCGCCGGGAAAGCAGGCGCGTAGCAGGTTCGTGGCGTGCTGTTGCGACGGGAGTTGCGCTTCAATGGTGCTGACCAGATGGTGTACCGCCGGAAAAGGCTCCACGACAAATAACTCGGGAACACGCACGCTACCCGGCACGGCGACCCGACCAATATCGTTGCGCAGCAGGTCAACGATCATCAGGTTTTCTGCACGGTCTTTTTCGGAGTCAGCCAATCGCTGCGCCTGACGGGCATCTTCGTCGGCATCCGGCAGCCGCGGCAGTGTGCCTTTGATCGGTCGCGTTTGAATGTGGTTATCGTGCAGCCACAGGAAACGCTCTGGCGAAATGCTGAGCACGGCGCTATGCGGTAATCGCAAAAAAGCAGAAAACGGTGCCCGGTTGCTGGCGGAAAGCGTCAGGAAGGCCTGCCATTCATCCCCTTGATAAGCCGCCTGAAAACGCTGAGCCAGATTGACCTGATAACAATCGCCAGCACGCAGATAGTCCTGAATTCGGCGGAATTTTTCACCGTACTGTTCGCGGCTCATGTTGGCTTGCCAGTCGCTGGTCAGGCAAAATGCGCCCGGCTCAACGGGGGAAAGATTATTTATCCAGGCCAGTCGGCTCGCGATATCTCCGTGGCACACCAGGGTCAGGCGTTGTTGGTGATGGTCGGCAATTAACGCCCAATCGTAAATACCTACCGCCATGTCAGGCTGGTCGATATCCCGCGCCGCCACTGACGGCAAGGTTTCTACCCGTCGACCCAGATCGTACCCAAACAGGCCCAGCGCGCCGCCCTGAAACGGATAATCCGGATGGGGTGGGACGTTGACTGCCAGCGCATCGATGTGCTGTTGCAGCAATAAAAACGGGTCTTCGATCGAAATCTGCCGGGTATCACCTTGTTGAATGGTGGTTTGTGTACCAATCGTCTCTAGCGTCAGGCGTGGCTCGGCGACCAGAATGTCAAACCGGTTATGAGGATGGTCGGCAAATCCGGAATGGAGCAACATCGCCCAAGGCTGGTGTGAGAGTGTGCTAAAAAGGCGTAACAGCACATCCGGTTGGTAGGACAGAGCATGATAGACTATCGATGTCGGCATAACGGTATTGGTATGGTCTCGCGGTGTTGGTCATACCGGCAGCCGAGTGCTGAACCGGCAGCAGGCGTTGCAGTGTTGCAAGCGTACCACAAACCGCAACCTGACGCGGGCATTGTCGGCATAAAAAGGTTTTCAGGAGAAGAATGATGTTTGCAGGTATCCCGGCGCTGACCCATGAGCAGCAGCAACAAGCGGTGGAAAGAATACAGCATCTGATGGCGGAAGGCATGAGTAGCGGTGAAGCCATCGCCCAGGTCGCGGAGGAATTGCGTCAAAACCACCAAGGGGCGCGGGTGGTGGCGCGTTTTGAGGATGACGACGCACAAGAGTAATGGCTGACGGGCGGCACAGGTCACCGCCGCCCGCGAGTGTTATTCCACAGCGGCGATCGCTTTGATTTCCACTTTAAATTTGGGGTTCATCAGTTTCGCTTCGACGGTGCAACGCACCGGTGCGCTACCTGCTACGACCCAGGCATCCCAGGCGGCGTTCATGGCGGCGAAATCCGCTTTATCGGCCAGAAAAATAGTGACATCCAGCAGGCGACTCTTATCGCTGCCCGCCTGTTGCAAGATGGCATCCAGCGATGCGAGCGCGTTTTCGGTTTGGGCCTTGGCGTCGTCATCCAGGTTTTCCGGCACACTGGTGTAGTACAGCGTGTTGTTATAGATAACCGCGTCGGACCAGCGTGCGTCGGGATTGATACGGGTAATGGCCATGAAGTCAGTCTCCTTGTGGTATGTGCGCGTTGCAGGATTTGCGTATTGCAGCATGTGCAGTGCAGTTGTGCAGAGTAGAATTGTACAAAGTGGAACAGGCGCTAAAACCGCAGAGACTAACACAATTCGTCTTTCCGCGTGACTCCAGAGTGGGGCGCGAATACCCGCGTGCTGTGGATACCTGAGCCGGAGTGGTGTCGTGCGCGCAGGCTTGGCATAATCAGCCACCTTATTCGGCCGCATTCAGGTGACAGCATTGTCAGACAAGAGAGACCGCGTGACAGCAGAGAACACAATCGACGATTTTGCAACGGATGGCGTACTGGCGAGGGCGATTCAGGGCTTCCAGCCGCGTGAACCACAACGGCAGATGGCGGCGGCTGTGCTGGAAGCTATTGATGCCAGACAACCGCTGGTGGTGGAAGCGGGTACCGGTACGGGCAAAACCTATGCGTATCTGGCACCGGCTCTGCGTTCTGGCAAAAAAGTGATTGTGTCTACCGGCTCGCGCGCGTTGCAGGATCAACTGTATAGCCGTGATCTACCGAAAGTCGCCGATGCATTACAGTTTCAGGGTAAGCTGGCGCTACTAAAAGGCCGTGCCAATTATTTGTGCATCGAACGCTTAGAGCAGCAATCGCTGGCGGGCGGCGATCTCGGTCATGAAGTACTGCGTGTGCTGGTACGGTTGCGCAGTTGGAGCAGCGAAACGGAAGACGGCGACATCAGCCAGTGCGGCGATGTCGCCGAAGACAGCGCGGTATGGCCGCTGGTGACCAGCACCAACGATAACTGTCTTGGCAGCGATTGCCCACATTACAAAGACTGTTTTGTGGTGAAGGCCCGTCGACGGGCGATGGATGCCGATGTGGTCGTGGTGAACCATCATCTTTATTTAGCGGATATGGTGGTCAAAGAGAGCGGGTTTGCTGAATTGATCCCCGATAGCGACGTCGTAATATTCGACGAAGCCCACCAGATTCCCGATATTGCCAGCCAGTACTTTGGTCAGCAGCTCACCAGTCGTCAGTTGCTGGATCTCGCCAAAGATATCGTGATTGCTTACCGCACTGAAGTGCGCGACGCCAGTCAGTTGCAGAAAAGCGCCGATCGGTTGAGCCAGAGCACCCAGGATTTCCGGCTGGCGCTGGGTGACCCGGGATTTCGTGGTAATTTACGTGACATTGTCACGGATAATGTGTTGCAGCGGTCGTTGACGTTGCTGGATGATGCGCTGGAGCTGTGCTGTGATGTGGCGAAGTTATCGCTGGGCCGTTCTGCGTTGCTGGACGCTGCCTTTGAGCGTGCGACCGTTTATCGGGCTCGGTTAAAGCGGCTGCGTGATGTGCAGCAACCTGGCTACAGCTACTGGTACGAATGCACCTCGCGTCATTTTGTGCTGGCGCTGACGCCACTGTCGGTCGCAGACCGCTTTCGCGATGTGATGAAAGAGAAACCGGCCTGTTGGGTGTTTACCTCAGCTACGCTGTCAGTTAACGAGCAGCTCACGCATTTTATCGAGCGGTTGGGGCTGGATCAGGCTCGCACATTACTGCTGCCAAGCCCGTTTGACTATGCGACCCAGGCATTACTGTGCGTACCGCGTAACCTGCCGGAGATCAATCGCCCTGGCGCTGCCAGACAACTGGCGCGGCTGTTACGCCCACTCATCGAAGCCAATCAGGGCCGTTGCTTCATGTTGTGTACCTCACACCAGATGATGCGTGATCTGGCTACGGAGTTTCGTGCCTCATTAACGTTACCGGTGCTGATCCAGGGGGAAACCAGTAAGCCGCAATTACTGGCGCAGTTTCTGGCGGCGGGCAATGCGCTGCTGGTAGCGACCGGCAGTTTTTGGGAAGGCGTCGATGTGCGAGGGGATGCGTTGTCGTGTGTGATTATCGACAAGCTACCGTTTACCTCACCGGATGACCCGCTGCTGAAAGCGCGTATGGAGGATTGCCGGGTGCGCGGTGGTGATCCGTTTGATGAGGTACAACTGCCTGATGCGGTCATTACGCTAAAGCAAGGGGTTGGTCGGCTGATTCGCGATGTGGAAGATCGCGGTGTGTTGGTGATTTGCGATAATCGATTAGTGACACGACCCTATGGTGAGGTGTTTTTGACCAGCCTGCCGCCCGCGCCAAGAACGCGCGATTTGCGTCAGGCTATCGATTTTCTGACGCGCAAACCGTGACGCTTACCGGCGCTGGCTGTTATGATGCGCGCCGTTGAAATATTCTCTCCCTGCCTGAGGTTGGCATGTCTACGCGAATTTTAGCGCTTGATACCGCAACGGAAGCCTGTTCTGTTGCACTCTGGAATGATGGTGAAATCCATTCCCTGTTTGAGGTTTGCCCTCGTGAACATACCCAGCGAGTCTTGCCGATGGTTCAGCAACTGCTGGCCGAGCAGGGTATTACGCTCAATCAACTGGACGCGCTGGCGTTCGCTCGGGGGCCGGGTAGTTTCACCGGTGTGCGTATTGGTATCGGCATTGCGCAAGGGTTAGCGCTGGGTGCCGGTTTGCCGATGCTTGGCGTGTCGACGCTGGCGACGCTGGCGCAAGGCGCGTACCGCCTGACCGGCGCGAACCGGGTATTGGCCGCGATTGACGCCCGTATGGGGGAAGTCTACTGGGCGAGTTATGAGCGTGACCCACAAGGTCACTGGCAGGGTGAAGCGAGTGAGGCCGTGCTGGCACCGGTTCAGGTACAGGCGCTGACGGCATCGCTGAGTGGCGACTGGGCCACGGCCGGAACCGGCTGGCAAACTTACCCGGATTTACTGGGTGACCCGGCGGTCACCCTGAATCATACCGATGTGCAGTTGCCTCAGGCACAAGACATGTTGCCGATGGCCTGTCAGTTATGGTCGTCAGGTGGGGCGGTGAGCGTCGAACAGGCTGAGCCCCGTTATCTGCGCAACAACGTGGCATGGAAAAAATTACCCGGCCGCGAATAACAGCAACTTATCGCATCAGCTACAGTCTAATTCAGGTATCTGTCATAACTTAACGGCAGCAGGCAGGTGTATGTGATGACAATCGAATGTTTCGCCAATCAAGCGTTTGAACGCAGACGGTCAGGGTGGACTCGGGGTGGGTGGTGTGCGCTGTTGTTGCTAAGCCTGAGTGTGTTATCCGGTTGTGTCACGGTGCCGGATGAAATCCGTGGCACGTCGGCAACACCGCAGATGGATCTGATTCGGGTGATGAATGCACCCAATCTGTATGTCGGGCAGGAGTCACGCTTTGGCGGCCGGATTGCGGATATTCGCAATGAAGCCAACCGCACCCGGCTGGAAATCGTGACGTTACCGCTGGATAACGCAGGTCGACCACGGCTTGATGAGCCGTCGGAAGGGCGACTAGTGGCCTACGTGAACGGTTTTCTGGAACCGGTGGAGTTTAAAAATCAACTCATCACGGTCGTCGGACCTATTACCGGTAGCGAGCAGGGTAAAATTGGTGAACGGCCATACACGTTTGTGGTTGTGAAGGTAGAAGGCTACAAACGTTGGCGAGTGGTGCAGCAGATGGTGTTGCCGCCACGGGCTTATGATCCCTGGTGGGACCGTCGCTATCGTCACGTCTGGGGTCCAGGCTGGGGGCCGGGCTGGAATGATGGCTACGCACCGGTGCAGGTGGAGACGGTGGTAACGGAGTAATACTCATCATCCGTCAGGCACTGACCTGATAGTCAGATGACCTGATAGTAAAAAGAGGCGGCGAGGGTCGCCTCATTTTTTTGTCGTTATGGTTTTTGCAGTATTTGCAGTAATAGCAATACGTTGAAATTAAGTGATCGTCTTCTCAACCTGAGCATTGTGAACTTCACAGTTGTTAATATGAGTTAAAATGTTGTTACAGATCACTCGGGTTGGGATTGATTATGCCACTTAAAAAATATCTCGGGAGTGACGTTTTGGAAAAAATCTGGTTAGCGCGTTATCCGGTGGATGTCCCCGCAGAAATTGACCCGGATCGTTATGCTTCGCTGATCGAATTGTTTGAACAAGCGGTAGCGCGTTATGCCGACCAGCCCGCCTTTATCAATATGGGCGAGGTCATGACGTTTCGTCGGCTGGAGGAGCGTAGTCGGGCGTTCGCCGCTTATCTGCAGCATCAATTGAAGTTGAAAAAAGGTGAGCGCGTCGCGCTGATGATGCCTAATTTGCTGCAGTATCCGATCGCGCTGTTTGGTGTGTTGCGCGCCGGGCTGGTGGTAGTCAACGTCAATCCTCTGTATACGCCGCGTGAACTGGAGCACCAGCTAAAAGATTGTGGTGCCTCAGCGATTGTTATCGTTTCCAATTTCGCCCATACGCTGGAGAAGGTGGTGTATAACACCCCGGTGAAGCATGTGATTCTGACCCGTATGGGCGATCAACTTGCACCGGCGAAAGGTACGCTGGTTAACTTTGTGGTTAAGTACATCAAGCGACTGGTACCGAAGTACCACCTGCCGGATGCTATTTCGTTTCGCCGTGTCTTGCAGCAGGGTAAACGGATGCCCTATGTGCGCCCGGAGGTTAATAACCAGGATCTGGCTTTTCTGCAATACACCGGTGGCACCACCGGCGTTGCCAAAGGTGCCATGCTGACTCACCGAAATATGCAGGCTAACCTGATGCAGGCTAAAGCGGCGTATGGTCCGGTACTCCATGAAGGACGCGAACTGGTGGTAACGGCGCTGCCGCTCTATCACATCTTCGCGTTAACAGTGAATTGCCTGTTGTTTGTCGAGTTGGGCGGCAAAAACCTGCTGATCACCAATCCGCGCGATATCCCCGGCATGATTAAAGAACTGTCGCATTATCCGTTTACTGCCATTACCGGAGTGAATACGCTGTTTAACGCGTTGCTGAACAATGAAGCGTTTAGTCGGCTGGATTTCTCCTCGTTGCACTTGTCGGTGGGCGGTGGCGCATCGGTACAACAGGTGGTGGCTGAACGTTGGGAAAAACTGACCGGTATTCACCTGCTGGAAGGTTATGGGTTGACGGAAAGTGCACCGCTGGTGGCGGGCAATCCTTACGATTTGCAGCACTATAGCGGCAGCATCGGTTTGCCGGTGCCGTCCACCGATGTGCGAATCATCAATGATGATGGGCTGGATGTGGCACCCGGCGAACCCGGGGAGTTATGGGTGCGCGGCCCACAGGTGATGTCGGGTTACTGGCAGCAACCGGCCGCGACGCAAGAGGTGCTCAAAGAGGGCTGGCTGGCAACCGGTGACATTGTCACGTCAAACGAGCAGGGTTTTCTGAAAATCGTTGATCGTAAAAAAGATATGATTTTGGTATCTGGCTTTAATGTTTATCCTAACGAGATAGAGGAAGTGGTGGTTCGCCATCCTAAGGTCTCTGAAGCCGCCGCCGTCGGCGTGACCAGTGAAACGTCCGGGGAAGCGGTGAAAGTCTTCGTGGTGTGTCGCGACCCCTCATTGACGGTAGAGGAACTCATTAGCCATTGTCGCCGTAACCTCACGGGGTATAAAGTGCCACGATTGTTTGAGTTCCGAAGTGAGTTACCTAAATCCAACGTGGGGAAAATCCTCCGGCGTGAGCTGCGTAATGAGCAGTCAGCTGCCTGATGGTTGCCTGTGACGGTCATGACGGGTATGGTGAGAGCCTGCCTGCTGAGTATACCACAGGACAACATCACCTTTCGCCAGGCCCTTGCCTGCCCTGACGGACCGGTAGAACCGCGTCGTGTTGGTGGTTCGTCATGAATGTGTTTTATGCCCTGAGCGCGGCTGTTCGCACCGGGGTACAACCAAGAGAATACCGTTTTGAATTATCAGTTGATTACGACCGATGAAGGATTATCAGCGGTGTGCGCGTTGGCGTGCGCGGTGTCCGAAGTCGCGCTGGATACCGAGTTTGTCCGTACCCGTACTTACTATCCGCAACTGGGGCTGATCCAGTTATATGACGGCGAGAATCTGTCGTTGATAGACCCGCTGGCAATCAGCAACTGGGAGCCGTTTCGGGCGCTGTTGCAGAACCCGCAGGTGACCAAGTTCCTGCATGCCGGTAGTGAAGATTTAGAAGTGTTTTTAAATGCGTTCGGCTGCCTGCCATCGCCCTTTATCGATACCCAGATTCTGGCGGCATTTTTGGGTAAGCCATTGTCTTATGGGTTTGCGGCACTGGTGGCGGATTACCGCCAGGTTGTGCTGGATAAAAGCGAGTCCCGCACCGACTGGCTGGCGCGTCCATTGAGTGAGAGACAGTGCCAGTATGCGGCCGCCGACGTGTTTTATCTGCTACCGGTAGCCAGAGTGCTGGTAGAAGAGACACGGGCGGCTGGCTGGCTGGAGGCGGCGCTGGATGAGTGTTTGTTGTTATGCCAGCGTCGTCAGGATGTGCTGGCACCAGAGATGGCGTATCGGGAAATCGGTAATGCCTGGCAACTGAGAGGGCGTCATCTGGCTTGTCTGCAAAAATTGGCGGCGTGGCGTCTGCGTAAAGCACGGGAGCGTGATAGCGCGGTTAATTTTATTGTCCGTGAGGAGAATCTGTGGCAGATCGCTCGTTGCCTTCCCGGTTCGCTCGGCGAGCTGGACTCGTTAGGCCTGAGCGGGCCGGAGATTCGTTATCATGGTAAGACGCTGTTGTCGCTAGTGGCGGAAACCGCGCCGCTGAGCGAGGCGGATTATCCGCCTGCCGTGGTTAACCTGATCGATTACCCCGGCTACAAGAAAGCCTTCCGTGATATCAAGGCGCTGGTTCAGCAGTGCGCTGAACAAAGCGGTTTATCAGCAGAATTGCTGGCATCCCGGCGGCAGATTAACCGTTTGCTGAATTGGCACTGGAAACTGGTATCGCTGGATAATTCGCCGGAAATGGTCACTGGCTGGCGCGCTCGTCTGTTTGGGGATGGGTTGCAAGCCATTCTGGCTCATTATTAAGCACGATAAATCATCATGACGAAAACTACCGCCCCTGATTTGCAGGGGCGGTGGTGGAAACGGTTACCTGTTGTGTTGGAGCAGGGAAACGGTGATTATTTGTCGACAGTCGGCGTGGGTGCTGCGGGTTCGTCGGCTTCCGGCAGCGTAACGTTCAGTTCCAGTACGGAAATATCGTCGCCTTTCTGTTCTAACTGTACCGTCACCATTTCCGGGTCTATCTGCACGTACTTACAGATGACTTCCAGAATGTCACGTTTGAGCTGCGGCAGATAATGCGGCTCACTGTCCCCACGGCGTCGCTCCGCGACAATAATCTGTAGCCGTTCCTTGGCGATATTGGCTGTCGTTTTTTTGCGGGACAAAAAGAAATCGAGTAACGCCATGATTTATCCCCCAAAGAGTCGTTTCAGGAAGCTTTTCTTCTCTTCCTCAATAAACCGATACGGTCTATCTTCGCCCAGCAGGCGATCCACGGTATCCGCATAGGCTTTGCCAGCATCGGCTTCTTTATCCAGAATAACAGGCTCACCCTGGTTGGACGCTCGCAATACGGACTGGTCTTCCGGGATGACGCCTATCAACGGAATACGCAGAATTTCCAGAACATCTTCCATGCTCAACATATCGCCACGGCTGACACGACCTGGGTTGTAACGGGTGAGCAGCAGGTGTTCCTTGATAGGGTCCTGCCCTTGTTCCGCACGGCGCGATTTGGACGACAAAATCCCCAGGATGCGGTCGGAGTCACGCACTGACGAAACTTCCGGGTTGGTAGTAATGATGGCCTCATCGGCGAAATACAACGCCATCAAGGCGCCGGTTTCAATGCCTGCCGGGGAGTCACAGATAATAAAATCGAACTCCATGTCAGCCAGATCGTTGAGAACCTTATCCACGCCTTCGCGGGTCAGTGCATCTTTATCCCGGGTTTGTGAAGCCGGTAATATGTACAGGTTTTCGGTACGCTTATCTTTGATCAACGCCTGATTCAGGGTCGCGTCGTTCTGGATGACGTTCACAAAGTCATACACGACCCGGCGCTCACATCCCATGATCAGGTCGAGGTTACGCAGACCGATGTCAAAGTCGATGACAACTGTCTTCTTACCTTTTTGGGCTAAACCGGTAGCAATGGCCGCGCTTGAAGTGGTCTTGCCAACGCCCCCTTTACCTGAAGTAACAACAATGATGCGTGCCATAAATAATTCCTTTCAAGGGCCTAGTCTAGAGGTTGTATAGTCAAAACATGGTCAGGCGGATTGAGTTTCAGGCGCGCCGCCTTCCCGAAATAACTTTCCGGTATCTGATCGCTAAGCCAGTAACGCCCGGCGATAGACACCAGTTCAGCGGCCAACTGGGTACAGAAGATCTGGCTGCTGACATCGCCAGAAACACCTGCCAGCGCACGGCCGCGCATCATGCCGTAAATATGGATATTGCCGTCGGCAATGACCTCCGCACCGGCACTGACATGGCTGGTGACGATAAGATCACAGTCGCGAGCATAAATTTGCTGTCCGGAACGGACGGGCGTGTTGATCACCCGGGTTTTAACGGGTGTAGCAACCGGTGCCGGAGGTTGAGTCGTCCAGCGTTCCTTGCCTTCACGTAATTTACCTTCACGTAATAGCGGGAGTCCCGCTCTGGCGATGACGTGCCTGAGTTGCTCATCATCGCATCCACTTACCCCGACGACTTTCAAACCGGCGTCGGTAATCGCCTGCTGAAGCTTACTCCAGTCTGCATCAACGGGCAGTGTCGATACATTGACAACAACCGGCGCGTTTTTGAGAAACGCCGGTGCCTGTTCAATCTTTTCCTGCAAGGCCTGGTGAATAATGTCGGGCTGTGCATCATGCAGATGAACAACAGATAAGGTAAAGTTGCTGCCTTTCAACTCAATTGGCGTTTGTGACATCTGTCCTGACTCAGTTTCAGCATCTTTAAATCCCCAGAGTAACATTTAAGGCATGATATTCCAGAGCGCTCCAAGCATGTTATAGTCACACGAAAATACAGGCAAGACACCATTTTCCTGGTTCAGAGTAAAAAACATGTATTGTGTGATCTATAGAAGTTCTAAACGCGAGCAAACATATCTCTACGTCGAAAAAAAAGACGATTTTTCCCGAGTTCCGGCAGAGTTGATGAAAAGTTTTGGCCTGCCACATCTGGTGATGTTATTACCGCTTGATGGCAGTAAGAAACTGGCCTCAGCAGATATAGAGAAGGTAAAACAGATGATTAAGGAACACGGCTTTTATCTGCAACTGCCCCCGCCGCCGGAAAATCTATTGGATGAGTTGCAGGCAAGCGCGAAAAAATAATGTCCAAATTATTTTTCATATAATGGTCAGGACCGTTGGAGGAATTAGCCGCTGTTTTTTAATACAGGGGTGTCAGAAATAAACCAGGTGAATGCGTTAATTTTACTGATGCTATTTCTCGGATACTGATTTATATACAGGTGTATTATAAATAAATCTATTTTCTAGCGCCCCTCAGGATTCCTTTCTTTGCCTGGTGTATTGGTGGTGCGAGCTAAAGGTAGCGCAAGATTTCTGATACATTTCAGACACTATTGTTCATCAATTGTGCTTACTTTTTGGATGGTGATGCCGGTATGATGGGCAGGCTATGTCCCGCTCACGGTGGTGGGCTGGCGCATCCACTAACAGAAAAGTCAGGAGAGGGTTCATGTATCAACACAGAGACTGGCAGGGCGCATTACTGGATTTTCCTGTCAACAAAGTGGTGTGTGTCGGTAGTAACTATTCCGAGCATATCCGTGAAATGGGTAGCGCCAAACCGGCGGAACCGGTTCTGTTTATCAAGCCTGAGACCGCGCTGTGCGATTTGCGCCAGCCAGTGGTTATTCCGAAAGAATTGGGATCGGTACATCATGAGGTTGAACTGGCTGTATTGATCGGCACGCCGCTCAAACAGGCAAACGAAGAACGTGTCGCCAGAGCCATCGCAGGCTATGGTGTGGCATTGGACCTGACGCTGCGTGATCTACAAGCCGGTTTCAAAAAAGCCGGGCAGCCATGGGAAAAAGCGAAGGGATTTGATGGTTCCTGTCCGGTATCGGGCTTCATTCCTGTGGCTGAATTTGGCGACCCGCAGCAGGCGGATTTGGGCATCAACATCAATGGTGAGGTACGCCAGCAAGGCAACACCAGCGATATGATTACACCAATCCTGCCGCTGATAGCTTATATGAGCCGCTTTTTCACCTTGCGCGCCGGAGACATTATCCTGACCGGAACCCCTCAGGGTGTGGGGCCGTTACAGGTAGGCGATGCGTTGACCATTACGCTTAACGATCGCACGTTGACTACCCACGTCATTTGATTTAACACCACCCGCGGTGTCGCTGCGGGTGGTATCCCTCATCATCCGCCTTTACAATACGCCACAGACCTCCTGTTTATCATCGGAATTGCAGTCATGACTCAACAACCCTTTTGGGAAACCAAAACATTGGAACAAATGTCGAACGACGAGTGGGAGACACTCTGTGATGGTTGCGGTCGCTGCTGCCTGCATAAGCTGATCGATGAGGATACGGAAGAGCTTTATTTCACCAATGTCGCGTGTAACCAACTGAACATTAAAAGCTGCCAGTGCCGTAATTACGCACGTCGATTCGAGTATGAGCCGGATTGCATCAAGCTGACGCGAGAGAATTTGTTGTCATTTGACTGGTTACCGGAAACCTGCGCTTATCGTTTGATCCATGAAGGCAAAGGGTTACAACCCTGGCATCCGTTGCTGGCGGGTTCCAAATCAGCGATGCACCAGCAGCGGATCTCGGTGCGTTATATCGCGGTGCGTGAAAGCGATGTGGTGGACTGGCAAGACCATATCCTCAACAAACCGGAGTGGGCGAGATAAAACCGAGCAGCCTGACGGAGAGACTAATGTGATGCGAACAGGGTGTTCGTCAGAAACAACAGTTCAGGACTAGCCGTTAGCGTATCGTCTAAAACCAGCCGGGCCAGAATTAATCTGGCCCGGAGTCTTCGTGGTTTGGGGATTTATCGAAATATTTAACGGCCGAACAGGTCTCGACGTTTGGGGCGGAATGGCTGGGCAATCAGTACCAGCACGGCCACCAGCAAGTAAGCTGCGAAAATGACGATCATCCACTGCGGCATTTCCAGATTCAGGAAGTTCCACTGACGTTCGGCACAATCGCCCGTCGCGGTGAAGATAGCCGGTAGCCATTTGTCCAGCGGCAGCCAGGATGGGAAACTGACAAAAAAGTCACAGGTAACGAACGGCGAAGGGTGCAACTGGATATTGGTGTGTTTGATAGCCAATGCCAGACCTTCCCAGGCACTGTAAATCCATAACCCGATAGCTGGATAACGCAGCACGCTGCCCGGTGCGATAGCTCCCACCAGCCCGGCGGCCATGACACCATAGAGCGCAGTTCGCTGATAAATGCACAGTACGCAAGGTTTTAGCATCATTACGTACTGGAAATAGAGGGCAACCAGTTCAAAAGCCAGTGCCGTAAACGCCATCAGAAGCCAGGCACCCCGGCCGCGGGAGCAACGGTTTAAAAATCGCAACATAAAAAATATTCCATGCTAAAAACGATAATATGAGCAGTGATAACCGTGCTCACCGCCCTCATTGAATCTCTGGTTCGGGTGAACTGACGTTTCTCGCGGTGGTGGGGTTGCCCTGTACCGCATGGAATGTGCATCAGCGCCTGAGCGAAGATTCTGCTGTGCCAACAAATACCTTGCTGTTTTTAACGCTTTCTGTGAGGGATCGCCAGTTTCGTGACAAAATCCGCCCCTTACTATACACGATTTATTCCAGAGCATGACGCTATTGATCAATCATAACTGTATTGAATAATGGTGCCGTGGCTGTGTGCTTGCTTGCCATGTAACTGATGGTGCTATTGTTGTCACGGATGCCATCTCTCAGGATGAGCGTGGCGATAATAACCGTTTGTTGGAATAGCTTCCCGTTGTCATAAAAATCCGTAATAACAAAACTTCAATATTACTCAGGATGGCATGCCATACTTGATTTGGACTGGTCATGCCAGTGAAAATAGTCTGCCGACGCGGATGAGCCATCGAATCGCGGCAGGTAGCATTCAGGGCTATGCCCAGGGAAAAATAACCACTGTGCACAACGCCACCCCGAAAAATGGGAGTCTGGCGGAAACGGCGAGGTGGTTAAAATGAGAATAATGGCAGACACCACGTCGCTATCTGACAGGGTGCCTGCAATGTATGTAGAGGAAATAGGGTGGCAGATTGCGCTTGGCGCATCAATTTTCC
Source organism: Dickeya ananatis (assembly GCF_019464615.1). Lineage (NCBI taxonomy): Bacteria > Pseudomonadati > Pseudomonadota > Gammaproteobacteria > Enterobacterales > Pectobacteriaceae > Dickeya > Dickeya ananatis. Next base: position 1,777,468 of record NZ_CP040816.1, read on the forward strand.
TCTTTTCACGTTAATTTAATTTAACTATTTGATGGGTGTTTAGAGAAAATTATCGTAAAGCGTGGGGGATATTCGCGTTTGTTTACGGGGAATTGTCTTTAGTCACAGTTTTTATGTCGAATTGAGATTTTCAGGTCCTGCTATGCTATGTGATGTAGGGTTCGTTTGGTATGATGATGTTGACTTTCACTGGTAAACATCGCTACGGAATATAAACTTATGGTTATAAAGGCGCAAAGTCCGGCGGGATTCGCGGAAGAATATATTATTGAAAGTATATGGAATAATCGTTTCCCTCCTGGGTCTATTCTGCCCGCTGAGCGGGAGTTGTCCGAGTTGATCGGGGTGACGCGTACGACGTTACGCGAGGTGCTACAGCGCCTGTCCCGTGATGGATGGCTTACTATCCAGCATGGCAAACCGACCAAAATCAATAATTTTTGGGAAACGTCCGGATTAAATATCCTGGAAACGCTGGCTCGACTCGATCATGACAGCGTTCCTCAGTTGATCGATAACTTGCTGGCGGTGCGCACGAATATCGCCGGGATTTTTATCCGCACTGCAATCCGTCTGCATCCGGCAAAATCGGTAGAAATTCTTAAGCTGGCCGAGTCTGTTCAGGATACGTCAGATGCGTATGCCGAGCTGGATTACAACGTGTTCCGTGGGCTGGCTTTTGCCTCCGGCAACCCGATTTATGGTCTTATCATCAACGGGTTGAAAGGGTTGTACATTCGGGTAGGGCGTTATTACTTCTCTAATCCTGAGGCTCGCAAAACAGCACTGGCGTTTTATCGCCGTCTGGAATCGCTGGGTCGTGACGGGTTGTATGAGCAGGTGCCTGATGCGATTCGTCAGTATGGTAAAGAGAGCGGGGCATTGTGGCATAGCATGCAAAACGCCATCCCGCGTGATCTGGCGGAAGGTCGCCGGTAGTCACATTCACCACTAAAGAATCAGACAATAAAAACGGGTAGCTTCAACGCTACCCGTTATTTTATGGAAACATCCTTGGTCATAAGGCTGGATTGCGTGGCGGGCAACGGTCGATCAGCTCAATGTTGCCATCCTCGTTCATCTGTTCCAGTGTGACGTCAAATCCCCACAGACGATGAACATGTTTCATCACTTCATGGCTGCTTTTATCCAGCGGTGCACGGTCTTGCGGTACATAGCGCAGCGTCAATGAGCGATTGCCGCGTAAATCTACGTTCCAGACCTGTATATTGGGCTCGATGTTGCTCAGGTTGTACTGGGACGAAAGCTCCTGGCGGATTTTCCGGTAGCCTTTTTCATCATGGATCGCGGCAATCTCCAGATAATTGTTGCGATCGTCATCCAGTACGGTAAACAGCCGAAAATCTCGCATCACTTTCGGCGAGAGGAACTGGCTGATAAAGCTTTCGTCTTTGAAGTTTTGCATCGCGAAATGCAGCGTTGTCAGCCAGTCTTTGCCAGCGATATCCGGGAACCAATAACGATCTTCTTCCGTCGGGCTCTGACAAATGCGCTTGATATCCTGGAACATCGCAAAACCGAGGGCATACGGATTGATGCCGCTGTAATACGGGCTGTTGTACGGCGGTTGGTAGACGACGTTGGTGTGACTGTGAAGAAACTCCAACATAAAACGGTCAGACAGTTTCCCCTCGTCATAAAGATGATTGAGGATGCTGTAATGCCAGAAGGTCGCCCAGCCTTCGTTCATCACCTGTGTTTGTTTTTGCGGATAAAAGTACTGACTTATCTTGCGCACGATACGCAAAATCTCACGCTGCCACGGCTCCAGCAGCGGGGCATTTTTCTCCATGAAGTAGAGCAGGTTCTCTTGCGGCTCATGGGGGAAACGACGCGCTTTCTCCGGTGAGGCTTCCTGTTCACGACGTGGCAGTGTGCGCCAAAGTTCGTTGACCTGACTCTGCAAGTAGGCTTCACGACTTTTCTGGCGCATTTTTTCCTCTTCCAGCGAGATTTTTTGCGGTCGTTTATAGCGGTCCACCCCGTAATTCATCAGTGCATGGCAGGAATCGAGCAGTTTCTCCACTTCATCGACACCGTGGCGCTCTTCACATTGGGCAATGTATTGGCGGGCGAACAGCAGGTAATCGACGATAGAACTGGCGTCGGTCCAACTGCGAAACAGGTAATTACCTTTGAAGAAGGAGTTATGACCGTAGCACGCATGTGCCATCACCAATGCCTGCATCGGCATGGTATTTTCTTCCATCAGATACGCGATGCACGGATTGGAGTTGATGACGATTTCATAGGCCAACCCTTGCTGGCCGTGTTTATAGCGTTGTTCGGTTTCGATAAATTTCTTGCCGAACGACCAGTGGGCATAGTTGATGGGCATCCCGATGCTGGAATAGGCGTCCATCATTTGCTCAGACGTGATCACCTCGATTTGGTGGGGATAGGTATCCAGACGATACAGTTTGGCTACCCGGTCAATTTCATCCAGATAGACCTGCAGCAAATCGAATGTCCAGTCAGGTCCGTCATTCAGACGTTGTGGGCTTGTTACCCGCTCATCAGTCGATATAGCCATCAGCGCACCCCTCACTATAACTGCCGCCACTTCATTGCGTCGGCATACTTAATCGTAGCTTATTCTGAGAAAAGTGATGTGAAATCGGTAGCTTGGATGAAAGCTTTAGGGAGAAAGCCGGATAACGCGCCGTCAGCGCTACGCCTGATAGCGACACACCGCTATGGGTTATCCTACGTTGTTGTGTTCACTCTCTCATAATAAATAAAAGCTATATCTGCAACAGATGACAATTAATACCCGCATGTTAAAGTAGGTTTTTATTTTGGTGTTTAAACTGTTACGCAGCATATTTCGCCGGATTGGCGGAGGAAGCAGGGAGAATAGCAACAATGAAGGTGGTAATTTTAGGGAGTGGTGTTATCGGCGTCAGTACCGCCTGGTATCTGGCGCAATCAGGGCATGATGTCACGGTTATTGACCGGCAGGCTGAGCCAGCCCTGGAAACCAGCGCAGCTAACGCAGGGCAGATTTCCCCCGGTTATTCTGCCCCCTGGGCGGCGCCGGGTATTCCGCTTAAGGCCGTCAAATGGCTCTTTCAGCAGCATGCCCCGTTGGCGATTCGCCCGGACTTTACCGCCACGCAACTACGTTGGATGTGGCAGATGCTGTTAAATTGCGACAGCGCACACTACCGGGTTAATAAAGCCCGCATGGTCCGGCTGGCCGAGTACAGCCGTGATTGCCTGCAAGCGCTGCGTGCCGCAACCGGTATTGCCTATGAAGGGCGTCAGGGGGGAACATTACAACTGTTCAGAACCCCACAGCAGTATGAAAATGCTTACCGTGATATCGCGGTGCTCAAGGAAGCCGGTGTCCCGTATGAATTGCTGGAAGCAAGCCAACTGGCGTCTGTCGAACCGGCGCTGGCGGGCGTGCGCCACAAACTCACCGGGGGATTGCGACTGCCGCATGACGAAACCGGTGATTGCCAGCTGTTTACTCAGCAGTTGGCGACGCTGGCGGCGGCGGCGGGGGTTACCTTCCGTTTCAATAGCCCGATACAACATCTCGCCGTGGAAGGGCAACGGGTTAGCTCAGTGCATTGCAACGGTGAAAAAATTACCGCAGATGCTTATGTGATGGCGTGTGGCTCCTATTCTCGCGGCTTACTGGAAAAATGGTTCGATATCCCGGTCTATCCACTCAAGGGGTATTCGCTGACGATCCCGCTCTCCAGCGAAGAGGGAGCACCCGTGTCCACCGTACTGGATGAAACCTATAAGATTGCGATTACGCGTTTTGATCAGCGCATTCGCGTCGGCGGTATGGCTGAGATAGCTGGGTTTGATCTCTCGTTGAGCCAGAAACGCCGGGCTACGCTGGAAATGGTGGTGCGTGATCTGTACCCCAACTGTGGGCCAGTGGAACAGGCGACGTTCTGGACTGGGCTGAGACCGATGACGCCAGACGGCACGCCATTGGTGGGGCGTTCCCCCTTGCAAAACCTGTATCTGAACACCGGCCACGGCACACTGGGGTGGACAATGGGGTGCGGCTCCGGTCAGTTGCTCGCCGATATTATCTCCGGCAAAACGCCAGCCATTGAGTACGACGATCTCTCTTTCTCTCGCTACGCCTGACTTCGCCATTCCTGTTGGAATTTAACCGCCTGATTGGGGCGGTTAACTCTCTCATCGAACTCCGTGACCGTGGTACAGTACGATCTGTTGAAAACACGTGAGTGATATACGGCCGCCATGGAAATATCGATAGGTTTCCACGAGAGCGTTAGTTTATGTGCTGAGCGGTAGCGTGGGTGACGATGTCAGGTGGTATAGGAGCGAACTATCGAGGATGGCAATACTGCTGCAGTCACAACGATGGTTAAGATTTTAGAACAGTGATGGTTAACGCGGCTAAGAATATTGGGAAGGTTACTGCCAGATCTTTAAAACCAATAAAAAATAAGTAAGGTACGTAAATGGCAATTGATATTATATGTTATACATCAATAAATATTGATGTGTTGAAGGAAAGATTAGATATGACTAAGATAAGCACTGCTCATGTTTTTGATGGACCATATCTTATATTTGAACCGCATGAGATTTTAAATCGCCAACAACTTGAGTTTATTGATGACCATATCGAAAAATACAACCAAGAAACCAAGTTGTTAATTGCTGAGGAACATGGTTTAAAAGAGCCAAAATCCTATTTTTTAGTTTCGGTCAATGATAAGTCTTTCCCCAGTTTGAATACTTCTGGAATAGCAGATTTATTCAGGCGAGAGTTAGGGGAAGAGAACGTTATTGTGCTTTTGAATGGTGAAGATCTAATCTAAAATTTTATGATAAATCTCAGTACGTAAAAAAATAGATTTTTTTATCTGTTCGTCTACGTTTAGCACTTACGATAACCAACAAGTCTGTACGAAGTCAGATTTCTTACGGCCAGCAGTAGTCCTTAAGCCCGAACTGTGCAAACTAATCAACCGCCAAATACACCAGCCGAGCTGAATGATGTCGATTATCGCATTAAAACCCTGTATCCAAAGAAGTCTGACACAGAAAACTATCGATCAAACAAGCAATAAGATTCATACTACCGACAGACATGCTGATTTGATACTGGGGAGAGCATCAGCTTTTGTCGTGACAAGATGCACAGCCACGTCGACCGTGTGCAGTAGCCGTTCGCCGCAGGTGGCGGGCGCGGATACAGGGTACTGAATCCGATATTCGATCAGGCGAAGCTGTTTCAACCAGAGAAGGTATTAACGAGTGGAATGAGTAATGAATAAAACAACTGTAAAGGCAGAGTTTTCTATCTGTGGGGATATTTTTGATCCTCATGAAATAACAGAAATTTTACGTATTGAACCAACGGAAATCTGTCTAAAAGGTTTTACTGGTGGAACAAGGAGAAGACCAACTACAGAAACAAGTTGGTCAAAATGCACGGAGAAAGAAGAATCCTATGATGTTGGTGAGCAAACAGAGAAATTGTTATCCCTATTAAAGGATAAGGTTTTCACTTTAAATGGCATCAAGGAAAAATATAATGTTATATTTATTTTCTCTCTTCTGATAGAGGTAGAAAATGGAGAAAAACCAGTGATTTACTGGTCAGTGGATACGAACCGGTTTTTAGGAGAGATTGGTGCTGAAAGTTCGATCGAGTTATATATCTACAGTTAAATAGCGAAGGTGGCGAGCAACAGTGGTGCAGATTCGACTCAGGTAGCTGTGGAGAGTCATATCCTGAGAGGTGCTAAGTGTGTTGCCATGAACTTAGATCGTGAAGGGCTTGCTGTTTGAAATGCTTCCCATCATCTTATGGTCCGATGGCTTATTGAGAAACGTAATGCGTTGTAAAAATTCACTATATCATTACAGGATTTTATGAAATGATAATATCAAGGGCAGGAGTAGATTTGATAAGGATTTATATGTGCCAAAAGATTATAATAGATGGCGGAATAATAAACACAGAGTTTGATTTTCATTGTGCATTAGCCAATGCTTTAGACTTTGGGGTGTATTATGGTAATAATACCGACGCTCTCTGGGATTGGTTAAGCTCAGGCATGGCTTGCGGTGTGTTTTTACATTGGAAACAATCAGCAGTTTCCCGAGAAAAATTGGGTGTTTCCTTTGATGTTATTAGTGATATTCTTAAAAGAACTAAAGATAGATATCAGGGGAAAGGGGCGGATAAGGAATTTAATTTTATTCTGGAATGAAAATTTAGATTTATATGAGAATAATTTGAATTAATCATTGTGCATTGCTGGCAAGTATTGATGAAATCACAGGGGCAGATAATTAAAATTCGGTATGCATGCTGTGAGGCGATTCCTCGCAGGAATAGTGTTAGGGGTAAATAAAATTTGAATAAGACTAGTGCGAAGTCGTCACACATAAATCATGCAATTGAGTTGTCTCTTGCTGTAGGGAATGAAGTGAAAGAGGTGTCATATGGATGGAGTGGTGTGAATTGTGTTGTGTTCTTTTCTGAAAAAATGTCATGGGATTTGCGTATTAAAATAGAAAGAGAAGAACCCTGTTTAAGATATTTCTCGACGACTGCGACACCCCACAATAAGGCGGATGAGGGATTCATTTGTGATGAGTGTAAGGTTGCCATTTCATATCCAAGATAAGCAGATATACCCGTCATACTTCAAGTTGCAGGTGTGTTGGTTGCGTTACTCGGCCCATCAATGGGCTTCGCCCTTCGGGCCCTGCAGGCAGCGTTCAAATCGGCGTATACCGATTTGTCATTCACCCGAATCACTTACCTGAGTAAGCCCATCGGGATGAAATGAGAGACATCCTGTCTCTCACCAGAGGCCAGCCGTTCCGTTGGCTGGTCAAATTCGTTCCCAACGAATATGCAGAAAAAGCAGATTTATCGCTGTCATGGTAACGATACCTAAATAAAAAGGGCCAGAATGGCCCTGTCATGTAGTCAATGAATACAGTGATATTTAGTTAGACAACGGTGCATCCGGGTGCAGGCCCAGCCAACCAGGTGTGGGATCGCCTTTGGCTTCGCCTACATACAGACTCATTTGGGCACGGAAGCGTTCAACGGCAGCGCGATCAGACATGAAGTCGACAAACGCCTGTGGACGGGTGTTTCTGTATTCCCAGATGTGCTTATAACCTGCGGGTGGAGCTACATCGGTACGCACTGACCACATCCGCGCAACCTGCGTTTGTGTTTGCGGATCCAGCAGCCAGCTCAGATACAACTTGGCGCTTTCAGGATGTTTGGCCTGTTTGAAGATGGCAGCACGCTGCGCCCAGGAGACAAAGGGGTCTGATTTCGGCAGTACAAATCGGGTTACCGAACCTGCTGCGGGAACCAGTGCGCCAGAACTGCTTGGGGTGGCGCTGTATTTACCGGTGGCTATTTGCGCGCCGGGGACGTTAGTGCCTCGTGCATAAACCGGGTCTTGCTCCTGAAGTTTTTCTACAAACTCCCAGCCGTATTTATCCACTATCTGTTTGTACCAAAACAGCACCGCGTCATCGTCGTTTGGATAGGCCAGTATCAGGTTGCCTTTTAAATCGGGGCGCAGATAGTCGTTAGCCTCTCGCGGCCAGGATTTTTCATCCAGCAACTGGGTGTTGACCAGGTTACTAAAGGCGATGACGTACGCACCAATCCAGGCACCGTCTGCGTCACGAAATTCCGGGTAAATTTTGTCCCAGCCTATGGGTTTGTAATTCAGCAAAACCCCCTGTTTTTTCCAGCGAGGGAAATTCTGCACCGTCTGTAACTGCACCACATCCGGAATCAGGGTATTGGTCGCCAGTTGGTTGTCGATACGCGCGTCGTGATATTTGCTGTAGTCGACGATGACATTCAGCTTGATACCAGGAAAACGGCTCTCAAACGCCTGCTTGAAGCCCGTTTGCTGTGACTGCACATCGCCACCGGCATAAACGGTGACCGTCCCGCCTTCGCTGAGCGCGCTCTGATAAATTTCATCCAGTGAACGGGTATCGGGTGCAACGGCAGCCTGCGCTTGCCAGCTGCTGATGCCCGCCATCATGGTCAAGAGTAGTGCGGTTTTCTTTAAGTACTTCCCAGTGTATTGCATCGTGGTCTCCTTGACTGGGGTGATAAAAGCCGTGCTGACAGGTGATAACCTTCAGAATTGAACGACAGCGACGGCGTAATAAGCGAACGACTGCAGGTGTTTTTCCCTTTTTCTGTCAGGGAATTGAGAGTTGAGTCTATCGGATTAAATAAAAACAAACAGGAAGAAAAAGTGAACGAAATGATTAAAATCACTGAATGATTTTGGGCGGTGAGTTGTTCTTGATGTGCCATTTTTTCTGGAATTAAATGGCGTGAAACGGGGCGTGGTATAACGTTATTATTAATTTTTTCTAATTATTTTTGATTGGGTAAGAGAATGGTCTGATTGTACAGAAAGGACGCGGAGATCACAGACAAAGGGCAAAACGCCCTGTCTGGCAGGGCGGAGAAAGCGTCTCGGGCAAACGACCATCAAGCGGCGGTATTAACCAGATTGCCTTGTGATGAGGCGGAAGCCAGCGAAGAGGAAAAACTTTGCAGGAAAGTCGACAGGGATGCATTGCTGCTATCGCCACCCAAAGCGGTGACCATTGAACTGAAGGCGCTTTGTAATTCACTCAACTGGCTGCTCGACACAGAACTGCTGGAAGAGGAGTCGGAAGAGAGTGCGCTAATCAGTGAAGACAGGTCATTTTTCATCGGGTTGTCAGACAGCGACGATGAGTTGGATGACGCACCGATGCTGTGCAGGGTATCCATCAACGTATGCAGGAAGGTGGCCACGGCTTCTTTCGCGCTGGAAGATGAGGTGTCCGACGTGCTGCTGTCTGTTGAGGATGTTGACGATGTCGTGGAACTGGTTTCCGAGGTACTGCTGGTGCCAAGCGTGATACCAATTGAAGATAACGCTGTCACCAAAGACGAAAACAAGCCCCCCTCTTTATCATCATCCTGTTTACGGTAAGGGAGCGCCGTTACAGAAGATGAGGAGGACGACGTGGAACTGACGCCGGATACCTGCAACACGGAATTATATAACCCCGCGTAGTTGGAGGATATGGACATCACCATGATATTTCTCCTTGTAGTATTTGCCAGAAAATTAACTACGCTCGACACGTGCATGAAATACACGACGCCGCATAGGTATATAGAATAATTAAAATTATTTTTCTATCAGGGGCGATTGGCGCAGAAGTGGTTCAATAAAGAGTGAAAATCAATCGGGTGAAAAGGTGGTGATTTATTTTTCTATTAATGGCATAGAAAAAGGCTAAACGTAATTTTTGTAAGGATAGAGAAAGAAAAACGATATTGTGGAAATGGATTGAAATAAATAACCGCAATGGTAAGGAATGCGTAAATTTATTATTATGAAATCATAATAAGCGAAAAAACAAATAACAGTATCAATGCCGAGACTCAGTGTGTCCCGGCTGAGTCCCGGTAAAAGCACCGTGTCTGGCAGAAGGTCAGAGTTCGAAACCGGGGGCGACCTCTTTCACCGGTTTTCGACAGGCTGCAGGTACATCGGAGGCCGGAGAACGGGCGTTGCAGTCAGGGGCAAACGGGTTAAACGACTCACGGTTAACGTAGATCAGCAAGAGAAGGAGTATTAACACAATGGTGCGCAGGCGTTTTTTCTTTTTCATATCATGTGCCGACAGTTTACGCGTGGCGAGTGGAAATCAGGTTGGATTAGATTACGGGAGTCGTTCATTACTGTCTTGCTTTACAAACTTTTGTCATTACGATTCAGGATGGTTCATTTCGTCAGGCTCGGATGCGGCATCACGAGAGGAAACGTCGTACTGGCATCAGGCATAAAAAAACCAGCGTCTGGCGCTGGCTTGTAAGGTGGGATAGGCTCACGAATTATAACGCATGCCGTTGTTGTTGCAGGGCGATCAAATGGTCGGCTATCTGACGAATAACCCAGAATGCCGTTTGTCCTACGTCGCTGTTCATTTCTGGATCCAACGTGGTATCCACGCTTTTCAGAAAATCAGCCTCCAACGAGTCGACAAAAGCGTCAAAGTCGAACTGACCACTACGCGGTAATTCTTTTTTGCTCAAAACCAGATTGAAACGTCGGGTAACCATCTGGATAGCCTGTTCGAATGCCTGACGTTGTTCGGGTGTGATATATCCGCCCCGGTCGACCAGTTCAGTCCAGCGGGTAGGCGTGCCGATATCATGTTCGGTCATGATGAATTTCCTGTCAGTAGCGTGGTGGATTTAGGCACTTATTCGGTGTTCCACTCGATCGCTGCGCGCCGTAAGGCCCGTTATTCGTTATGCGGTCCGTGCCGCCAATACCGCTCGCAAGCCCCGTGCTGGGGATGCGAAGCGTGATGCTGATATCTGACATGATATGCCCCTTTAACCCAAAGATGAGATACCGTTCACCAAACAGGCAGGCGACACGGCCTGCCTTTCGCCGAATGAACTGTCTTTAACCGACTAAAAAACGCGCCTGATGTGTTCTTCCCCAGGAGATAACAAACCGGCGCGTGAGATGATCACACCGTGGCGTTGTCGGTATTGCTGCCTGCCTCGGCAGGTGCAGGAGCCATACCGAGTGGTGTTCCGCCTTTGCTGTCGGTCAGTTCGCTGGCGTTATGGCTGGCCCCGGTTGGTGCGATACCGCCAGTTTCAGGTGCCGTGCCGCTCAGAACTGGGTTTGCTCCGCTACCGACACCGGGGGCCGCATTGCCGCCGGATACCGGTGCCGCACCACTTCCGCCACCGGAGCCGCCCTGAGGCTGACCAAATTGGTTTTTCTGGTTTTCCATCAGCATCGCCACCAATGCCATCAGGATTTTCACCAACGGGTTATCACTGATTTGGCCGCCACCATCCTGCGTTGGAGAAATACCGTTGCCGAGGCTGTTTTCGCCTGAGTCCTGCAACAGTGATTTACTGAGATCCTCCAGACCGCCCGTTCCCCCAGCCCCGGATGCACCGCCTGCACCTTGCGCGCCGCCCGCACCACCGCTGCTGTCCAGTCCGCTACCTTGCAATCCCTGTCCGCCTTGAGCCCCGTTTTTCGGCATCAGCAAGTCCAGCAATTTCGTTAGCATGTCGGTCAACCCGTTTTGACCCTGGCTACCGTTTGCTCCCGCGCCATCACCCAGACTGCTCAAGCCGCTATTCAGTCCGTCGGCCAGACCGTTGCTCTGCCCGCCGCCTTGTGCGTTACCTGCACCGCCACCAAGTGCATCACTGGTTCGCCCGAGAGGACTGTCGCCGCTGCTCTGACCGTCTTTGTTGTTCAGCAGACTGGGGAGCAGCGCGGTCATGAGCACCGCCAGCGCCTCCAGCAGTTTGTTTTCCTGCGCACTGGATTGATTGCCGGAAAGCCCGTTACCACGCGGGCCGTTATTGAGGTTGTCTGCACCGCCAACGCCACCCAGTCCGCCATTCAGGCCAGCACTGGGGAGACTTAGCGTGATGTTGATATCAGCCATAGTTCGCCTCTGTTTATCAGGATATGGATGCCCGTCATCGAAAACGAGCGCGTGTCAGCACGGCAAATGCCCGCTGTTTGCTGAGTGAGGAACGCGGCGTGATGGTTCCATCCCTCACGGTGGGGGAATGCACGCAGGGGGAATGTGGGAGAGCACTCTGTGGGCTGGTGGAACTGAAGACGAGAACAGGCCACTCAACAGGCATCACCGCACTCAATCCAGCACACGGGAGAAGGCCAATGTTGGGCAACATTAATCCTATTCAGCGACAATCGTCGTTGACAGACATCCAGAACACCGTCCCCCAACGCAGTCATACGTTGACGCAAGGCAGTACGAACGTGCCCGCGCAGTCCACGTCGGCGTCGCTGCAACGGGCAGGGATGCACGCCGGTATCGCACAAGTTAGCCAGCAGCCATCGCTTCCCAATGGTGAAGGTGCGCAGATTGGCCGTTCTCCCAATTTGCAAGGCATGAAAGGGGCGATAGACCGTGCGCTATCAACAGCCGCGAATACGCCTGCGGTAGTCGGGGCCGGCACCGCAGGCAGCGTGATATCGCTGGATAAGAAAGGGCGGCTTGAACTGGGCGAAGGGGTGTCCGATCACCTGAAAACGCTATTGTCGCAAACACTCGGTAAGAACACGTTGCCTTTTGTCGCGCATCAGGCTAGCGACGATGGTAGCCAACACGTGCTGATGGATAAAAGCGGCCGATTGTTTAGCCTGCATCTGGTGGGCGACAGGATGGTGGCGTTGCATTCCAGTGCTCCGGCGCAGGCAGGTAAAGCCGCACAAGCGTTGTCCGGTAAGCATCAGGCCAGATTTGCGCTGGAGATGGATGATACGCACATCCGTGCGTCCGTCGTTAACCACAGTGGTGTCAATACCATCAACCTGCCACAACCGGGTCAGGCGGTTAAGGCATTATTGACAGGGGGGCACACCGACCCGTCAAACGAGAACCTGACGCTGAGGATTCATGACAAAGCGCTGTATAGCCTGAACGCCGATCAGGTGTGGGAGAAAAAGAGCGATACGCCGCACAGCCATCTGGCGAGTCAGGCCGATGGCAAATTGTATGCCGTGAAGGGGGATAAAACCCTGGCTAGCCTGTCGGCAGGGCAGGAATCGCTGCCGTTTGCTGACAAAATTAAATCCTTCTTCGCCAATGCACAGCACAACGTGGCGTTATTGACGGAAAAAGAGGACAGCACGGTACAGCTCCATCTGTTGCCGAAAGCCGATGCCCCGGCAGACCAGCACCTCACGCTTAACCTGAAGCTCGAAGGGCATGTGGCACTGGCTCGCGGCAGTGAACAGGTGAACGCCAGAGCCGTCGGGCTGGAAGGCCATCGTTTATTTGTGGCCGATGATGAAGGCAAGGTTTTTGTCGGGACGCTGCCATCGACTGGCGACAATACCGTGAAACTGGAGCCGTATCACAGCCCGGCGTTGAATGCGGTATTGGGTGAACATCACAAGGTGCAAGGCTTTGTGGCGGATGAACACGGTGCCATGCATGCACAGGTTAACGATGCTGCCGGGCAAAAACATCTGGCACCGCTGGCGGATGGCAGTAAACCGGGGGAGACCGAAGGGTTCAAGCCCGGTTGGAATCTGAGTGATGCGTTGGTGGTGGATAATCAGGCCGGGTTAACCAAACAGGACCCACCAACGCATGACGTGATGGACATGGGGCGGCTGGGGGCTATGGCGCTGCATGACGGCAAAATTCACTACCTCGACAATACCACTCAGAGCTGGACCAAAACCGAGGTGGGTGCCACCCAATTGACGCGAGGCCTGGATAATCAGGCCTACGTGTTGGATGAAGGGCAGGTGAAGAAGCTGTCCATCAACCAAAAAGCCGACAGCGTGACCCACGGCGATAACAACGTCTTTGCCGTCACGCAAGGACGTAACTCGCCCTCGGCGGGTGACCCGTTATCCGGGCCGGATAAAAACAGCGGTACCAGGGCACTGGCGGTGGTGGATGGCAACAAATATGTTACCGCCACCGCACAAGGCACATTGCAACTGCATCTCAACAAGCCGGGGTTACAACGTGCGGCGATACCACCTCAGCCATTACCGACCGATGGACTGCACGGTGAAGTGAAACATCTGGCGTTGGATAAGGAACAGAACCTGTTTGCACTCAATAACGACGGGCAGGTATTCCGACTGGATAAACAAGCGTTACAGGGTCACGCAGAGGCGCGAGCCAGTAGCCAGTGGCAGCCAGTTGCGTTGCCGGACAACGTGAAAGCCGAGCGGTTATCGACCAGTAAAAATCACGAGCCGATGATCGTGGATGACGGGCATCAGCAGCACAGTTTAACGGCCGAGGGCTGGAAAACCGCCACGCCGGAAACCCCCGACACGCATGCGCCGCGTGCCGCTGCGGCTGCCTATGATCGGCTGGCGGGTGCTACCAAAGCGGTACACATTCCATTGACTCACCTCACGGGGAAAGTGGAGGCACAGGTTCTGGGGCGCTCAGGGATGGAGGGGCACAAGACCAACAGCCACTTTGGTGATTTTTTGGGGGCTTATGTCAAAGAAACGGTGAAAGAGATAGCCAGAAAGCCGATTGACGCCGCACAACACCACCTGAAAGGGCGAGAAGGGCTGTCACAGCTTTACGACACGCAAGCCAACCTGTTCAAAAAACTGGAACTGGCGGTCTCTTCTCATCGCTGGAGTGCTAAACGCGAAGATTTGCAAAGTCGGCTGGAAAAACTCGATTTAGGCGAGGCTGGAAGGCCGTTGCTGGCAGCATTGACATCATTCCAGAACGATTTGGAAATGAGCGCGGCTAAATCCGCCACCTTGTTAGGCAAGCATCAGGGGGTATTGCAACCTGGCGGCGAGGTCAACGACACATTCAAACCCTCGGCATTCAAGGCGGTGGCTCAAGCCATCAATGATAAGCGTTCCGGCAAAGATCTGAGTGTGGCGTTGTCGACGGTCATCAATGCGGCACCGCTTTCCAAAGACAGCAAAGCCGGGGCATTGCTGAACACCTTCGTCGCCAAAAAAGTCGACATGAGCTACCAGAGTGACAGCGTGGCAACCGGGCCCCGGCGTGATTTGGGCGATGCGATGGCACTGACCAAATCACGTCTGGCGTTGGATGTCATGACGGCAAGCGATCTGCACGGCATCGTTGACCAACTGGCCGCCTTCTCCGGTAAACAGCCGACCGCGGCTGATCTTAAGCCGATGCACGCGGCCCTGAGTGCGCTGCGTGACCACCATTACGGTGATAACGACGTCAAAAAGGTCACGGATATGGGGTTTACCCGGTTTGGCGCGCTGGAGGCGGATTACGATGCGGTGAAAACCTTTACTCACGCGTTTAGCAACGAAAAAAGCGCTATCAACCTGACCTCTCGCACCTCGCTGGATGCCAGCGATAAGGCCGGGTTGGCCAGTAAACTCAAAGAGACCATTTTATCTCTGGATAATGGTGAAAGCCTGGCCGTTAACCGCAGTTATAACGCTGGTGCCAGCACCTTCTATGTACCGGCGAAGGCCAAAGTGATGCTCAACGCCACCGCTTTCCCGATTGTGCCCAACGGCGGCGTCACCGGCGATCGCACCTATAGCCTCACCTTTAGCCGCAGCGACAATGGTATTGACGTTAACTTTGGGCGCAATGGGGGATTGAACGCCAAAGTTGGGGTCTCAACCGGGCAAATACCGAATGATGCTAAGAAGCGTTTTGATTTCGACGATAAAAAACACACCGTGACGTTGGACGTTCGCTTCGGCGGCAGTCTCTCTGCCGGGCTGGGAACCGTTCAGCAACATGGCCTCAAATTTACGCTGAGCGAAAAAGAGCTGCCCGGTTTTATCGATAACCTGATGGAGGGCAAGGTGAACCCGCTGGAACTGGTGGCAAAGGGGAACGACCACCGGGTCAAAGAGGGATTCTCCATTAAATTTGATGTGGATGCGGCACTGACGGCAGATGCCCGCGCTGAAATCAATCTGACGGATAAACCCGCGGCGTCGAAAAAAGGCAAAGTGCCGACTTCGGCGACCCGTTTTTCTGTTGGCGTGGGTGCCGGGGCGAACCTGATGTCGGCCAGCCATGAGCACAGCACGGTGCGGGGGGCGTTCACCGAGCAGAATGCGACCACCAACAACCGGGCGCGCTTCATGAACCAGGTGAATGTCGGGGCCAACGCCACCGCGTTTGCCGGAATCACCCGACCGGACCCGAATGGGGCGTGGATAGCCCCGCTAACGACCGGTGCGTCAGCCACGATGACGGTGGACACCAAAACCAACCACAGTATCAGTATGCAGATCAAACCGGCCCAACCGCTGGAACAGCGCGAAATGGATAACCTGCTGACAGCATTGAAGAAAAAATTCACCGACCCGGAGACACAACAGGTATTGAAAGGCGTGAAAGACCTGACAGATGTTGGCGAACAACTGGCTATTCTGAATACACATTTTGACGCGAAAACCCCGGCGGACGATGGTCAGTATGGTGCCATCAGGGATTTGCAGGCGAAGGTTCGACAGCATGACGCGGCGGGAAAACAGGGGGTGACGCTCGATAGCGCCAGCTACAGCACGACGTACGCCAACCTCGCCAAACTGGACAGCAACGGGATTTTCCATGCCCTGCGTAAGCTGGTTAGCGATAACCTGCCACCCACCAACGCCGAACGTATTCATGGGTTTATGGAGGAGAACCCGGCGCTGAAAGCCGTAGTGCAAAAAATGCAGTCACTGACTAATGCCACCGCGGGCGTCAGCCTGGAGTTGAAAGACGAGGTGAAAGCGAGGGTCGAAAAAGGCATCCAGAACAATACGCTGGGTAAGGATGACATTGCGGCTATTTTCCGTGACAGCAACAACCTGCGTATCAAGTCAGTCGATTTCACCCAAACGGTAAAAAACAAGGAAGGGCTGGCGTTTCCGCTGCCGATTGTCAGCGCAGGTAGCAGTGCCGATGTCAGCATGACCAAACTGCTGGGCAAGATTAACTTCAGCTACGGCCAGAACCAGAACAACCCCGCCAGTTTCAGTCTGGAAGGGGCTATCGCTAAAGCCAGCCCTGAGGTATCGCAGGCGGTCAATCATCTGTACCAGCAAGGTATTACGCTGGCGAAACAGTAAGGTCTGCAACGGCGGATACCGTCTGGCGCGGCACAGTAAATAGCGAAACCGCGGAAAGCGAAAACCTGGTACCGGTTCATTAAGGCATTAGCGGTTCATTAAAGCATAAGGAGTAAAACACCATGACCTCAGCACAACAACAGGCGGCGCGTTTGCTGCAACATTTTAGTCAGTTTAACCACACCCGGCTGACGCTCAATAACGGCATCTGTGTTCTGAATGACGCAGAAGGGCAAGAGGCAGCGGTCATCGAAGTGCCAGCGCAAAGCGACAACCTGCTACTGCACTGCCAGATAGTGAGCCTGCAAGGGGAAGAACGGCCCGGTATCTACCGCCTGATGTTACTGCTCAATTTCGAGATGGCGGCGATGCGCGGCTGCTGGCTGGCACTGGATGAATTCGATAACCTGCGTCTGTGCAGTCAATACCCGCTCGATAAGCTGGATGAGCCGGGTTTTACCGCGTTACTCAATGGCTATATCCGACAGGTTGGCGACGTTCGTGCCTTTATCACGCAGTCGTTGACGGACAGTCAGGCGGCCTGACGAGGTCTGTACTAACAAATTCTTATCCCTGAAATCATCGTATCAACACCATCACACCGGTCGCGGCTGCGACCGGCTTCGCACGACGCGCTTCCCGGTATCACAGCCAATCCCATGAATGCTAAGATATTTACTGACTGTACTGTTATTCGGTTATTTATTCGGTACATCCGGTGCGGCAACGAGCAGAGAGAGCGATGAACGAAAACAGGTTACGACCCGGTTTGATGGCGATCCACAGCAACCATCCTGAAGCGCTGCGTGACGTGCTGGTATCGTGGATGGCGGCCAATCCGCTGTCCGGGCTGGAAAACGAACTGATTCTGGTGCAAAGCAACGGTATCGGGCAGTGGTTGAAACTGGCGCTGGCGCTCGATGCCCGCGATGGCGGGTGTGGTGTGGCTGCCGCGTTGGATATTCAGTTACCGTCACGTTTTTTCTGGCAGGTTTACCGCGCGATGCTGGGTCGTGAGCAGGTACCGGAAACCTCCCCCTTTGATAAACCGTTGTTGGTATGGCGGCTGTTACGCCTGTTGCCGGACCTGCTGACACAACCCGAGTTTGCCGCACTGGCGCGTTTTTTGCGACAGGATACCGATTTGCGAAAACACTACCAGTTGGCCGAACGGCTGGCTGACCTGTTCGACCAATATCAGGTGTATCGCGCCGACTGGCTGGCTGACTGGAGCGAGGGGCGGGATGTGCTGACCAGCCACCGACGTGGCGTGGAGCCGCTACCAGAGGAGCAGCGCTGGCAACCGTTGTTGTGGCGCGCACTGCTGGCGGATACCGGCGAGGCGCTGTCCGGCACCAGTCGCGCGGCGCTGCACCGACGTTTTCTGAACGAGGTCGACCGACGAGGCGACAGTGAGCGTCCGGCCGGTTTACCGTCGCGTGTTGTCGTGTTTGGTATTTCGTCGTTATCGCAACAGGCACTGGAACTGCTGGCGGCTATCGGGCGTTGGACCCAGGTGTTCATGTGCGTGCATAACCCGTGCGAACATTACTGGGGCAACATTATTGCTGATAAAGATCTGTTACGTGCTGAACGCGCCCGTCAGCAGCGAAAACCTGGTATGCCAGAGGTGATTGCGCTGGAGGAGTTACATCAGCATGCCCACCCACTGCTGGCGGCATGGGGCAAACAAGGGCGAGACTACATCGGATTGCTCGATGAGTACGACCAGCGTGAGCAATATGAATCCCAACTGCAACCGGTAATCTCGCGTATTGATCTGTTTAACAGCAACGGCGAAGACTGCCTGCTGCATCAGTTACAGGACGACATTCGGGATTTGCGCCCGCTGTCGGAAAGCCGGTCGCGCTGGCCGGCCATCGACCCCGATCAGGACGGTTCTGTCCGGTTTCATCTGGCGCACAGCCCGCAGCGTGAAGTCGAAGTGCTGCATGACCAACTGCTGGCGGCGTTTGCCGCCGACCCGACGCTGCGCCCGAGCGATGTGATTGTGATGGTGCCGGACATCAATGGCTATGCGCCACATATTCAGGCGGTATTCGGATTGATAGACCGGCAGGACCCGCGTTATATCCCATTCAGTGTGGCGGATCGCGGTGCACGGCAGAACAACCTGGTGCTGGCGGCGCTGGAAAAACTGTTGCACCTGCCGCAGTCGCGCGTGGCGGTCAGCGATGTGCTGGATCTACTGGATGTACCGGCGGTGCGCCAGCGTTTTGCCATTGAGGAAGAACAGCTACCGTTATTGCAGCGTTGGATCCGGGCAGCCAACGTGCGCTGGGGGTTGCATGCGCGTCAGCGCCAAAGCCTTAACCTGCCGGATGCACCGGAGCAGAACAGCTGGTTTTTCGGCCTGCGCCGTATGCTGCTGGGGTATGCGGTGGGTGCAGGTAGCGCCTGGCGGGATATCGAACCGTTGGATGAAATCGGCGGGCTGGATGCTGCGCTGGCTGGACAACTGGCGTGGTTGCTCGACCGGCTCGATTACAGTTGGCAGCAGCTTTGTCAGCCTGCGACGCCGGAGCAGTGGGGCGAGCGGTTACGTGTACTGCTGAGCACGTTTTTTGCGGCGGATGATGGCGAGGATGGCTTCATGCTACTGCAACTGGACGAAGGGTTGCAGAACTGGCTGGAGGCGTGCGAATCGGTCGCGTTGACGCAGGAACTGCCGTTATCGGTAGTCCGGGAACACTGGCTGGGGTTATTTGAACAGGCGAGCCTGACCCAGCCGTTTTTCGCCGGGGCCGTTACCTTCGCCACATTGATGCCGATGCGCGCTATCCCATTCCGCCATGTGTGCCTGCTGGGCATGAATGACGGTGATTACCCCCGCAACCGGGTGCCACTGGACTTCGATCTGATGGGGCAGGATTACCGACCCGGTGACCGTTCCCGCCGTGAAGATGACCGTTACCTGTTTCTGGAGGCGCTGCTGTCGGCACGTGAGCGGCTGTATATCAGTTGGGTTGGGCGCAGCATCCACGATAACAGCGAACGTCCGCCCTCGGTGCTGGTCGCGCAACTGCGCGACCACCTCAGCAATGGCTGGCGGACGGTTAACAGACAAGACGTATTGCCCGTGTTAACGGTGGAACACCGGTTGCAACCTTTCAGCCCGGAGTATTTTACCGCGGGCAGTTCGCTGTTCAGTTATGCCCGCGAATGGCGTGCCGGGCTGCCGTCATACGATGGCGCGTTACCGCACACTGCCGCCGCTCCGAATGCCGTGTTGGATGATTATGTGCAGGATGGGGTGCTGACGTTGCGTCAACTGGCCGATTTTGTGCGTGACCCGGTGCGTAGCTTCTTTCGTTTACGGCTCAACGTCTGGTTTGAGCAGGAAGACCCCACCAGCCAGGATCAGGAACCGTTTGCTATCGATGCACTGGAAAACTGGCGTCTGCAACATGAGTTGATCCAGGTACAAAAAGCCGCGTTGCAGCGGCAGATTCCCCGCGAGCAGGCGCTGGCTGAGCATTTGCAGCGTATCGCCCGGCGTGGTGAGCTGGCACCCGGCGGTTTCACCACGGTACTGGAGCAGGATTTGGCAGAACCCATGGCAGACCTGTTTACCCGTTACCAACAGGAGCGGGATAAATGGCCGACACCGATACCGGACGAAGCGCTGTCGTTGCCAGAGTTACCGCTGGAAGACTGGCTAAACGAACTGCGCCGTGACGAACAGGGGAACCGCTGTCGGCTGGTGCTGGAAAGCGGTGGGTTGCTCCATCCCACCCGTCGCAGTTATCGCCTGGATAAACTGTTGCCGTTCTGGGTCGCGCATCTGGCCGGGCACCTCGGCGGGCAGACGTTACACAGCACGCTGGTCAGCAAAAACGGTACTGTTCATCTGCCTGCGCTGGAGCCCGCGCAGGCGGCGGCTTACTGGCAGTCACTGCTGGACGCCTGGCGGGAGGGCATGCGTTACCCGTTGCCCGTTGCGGTGAAAACCGGGTTTCGCTGGCTGGAGGTTGGCGGTGAGCCGGGGCAACCAGCTGACGGTGAAGCGGCAAAAGCGGCACGCCAGTGCTATGAGGAGCATGATCCTGCTAACCGTAAATATGCGGAATCAGCGTCCAACCCTTATCTGGCGCGGGCTTTCCCGACGTTCGAGCAGCTGTGGGCCGACGGCGAATTTGCCCGCTGGGTACAGCAGTTGCTGGCACCGCTACACCACACACTGAAAGCCGCATCGGCGAGAAATAAAAAATCAGGAGGCCAGCCATGACGGCGAACGCGTTACCTTCTGCGCTGGATGTGCTGCGCTTTCCTCTCTGCGGCAGTCGGTTGATTGAGGCCAGCGCCGGTACCGGCAAAACCTTTACTATCGCCATGTTGTATGTGCGGTTGGTGTTGGGGCACGGTGGTGAGCACGCTTTCTCGCGTCCGCTCAACCCGCCAGATATTCTGGTGGTGACCTTTACCGATGCCGCGACCCGCGAACTGCGTGACCGTATTCGCGCACGGCTGGCGCAGGCCGCGGCTTACTTTCAACTGGGCGACAAGGACGGCTCGGCGGGTGAGGATGACGAGGTTGATCCGCTACTGCGCGAACTGAGCGCCGACTACCCATTGGAGCAGTGGCCGGATTGCGCCCGCAAACTGCAACTGGCGGCGGAATGGATGGATGAAGCGGCGGTGTCCACCATCCACAGTTGGTGTAACCGGATGCTGGGTGAACACGCGTTTGACAGCGGCAGCCTGTTTAATCAGACGCTGGAAACCGACCAGAGCGAATTGCTGCTGGAGGTGGTGCGTGATTACTGGCGCACCTTCTTTTTCCCGCTCGATGCCCGTGATGTGCTGGAACTGCGCGATAGCTGGGCCGCACCGGAAGATTTTTATCGCAGCGTCACGCCGTTGCTGGACTATGCCGATGAGATTGGCATTGATGACCTGCCCGCACAGATATTCAGCACCGTTCGTGATGAAAAAACACGCCAACTGGCGGAGCTGAAAGCGCCCTGGGCGCAATGGTGCGACGAGCTACGCGACCTGCTGAACGCCGCCGTGGCAGAGAAAAAAGCGGATGGCCGCAAGCTACAGGCCCGTTATTTCGACCCGTGGCTGGATAAACTGCAACACTGGGCCAGCAGTGACGAGACGACGCTGGATATCGGCACCGGCTGGACGCGGCTGACGCCACAAGGGTTACGGGAGTGCTGGAAAGTACCGGACGAAGCACCGACACATCCGGCGTTACGTGCGATGGAAACCTTAGCGCAGCAGTTGGACGACTTGCCGGAGCCACGTAGTCAACTGTTACGGCACGCCTGCCGCTGGATACACCAGCGTTTTCGCTTCGAGCAGGAAAGCCGGGCGCAGATGGGGTTTCAGGACTTGCTGACCCGGCTGGATGCCGCATTGCGCGGCGATAACGGCGAACGACTAGCCCAACGCATTCGCCGCCAGTTCCCGGTGGCGATGATCGACGAATTTCAGGATACCGATCCGCTGCAATACCGCATTTTCGATACGCTGTACCGGGTGGCAACCAATGATCCGCAACAGGGGTTGATCCTGATAGGCGATCCGAAACAGGCGATTTACGCGTTTCGCGGTGCCGATATCTACACCTATTTGCGTGCCCGGCGCGATACCGACGGTCGGCATTACACGTTGGGGACCAACTTTCGTTCCACGCAGACGATGGTCGATGCCGTTAATCAGGTGTTTATGCAAGCGGAGAACCGTGCCAACGGCGCAGGCGCGTTTTTATTTCGTCAGCCAGATGGCGACAACCCGGTGCCGTTTTTACCGGTGCAGGCCAACGGCCGTGATGACATCTGGGTGCAGGCAGGAACGCCAGCCGCGGCGTTGACCTGCTGGACGCTGGAAACCGATGAACCGCTGTCGTCGTCTGAATACCGTCAGCGAATGGCGGCGGGGTGCGCACGTGAAATGGTGAGACTGTTACAGCTGGGCGAGCAGGGGCAGGCCGGTTTTGTCTCGTCAGACCAACGCTGGCGTCCGGTTAAACCGGGCGATATGGCGGTGCTGGTTAATAGCGGGCGCGAGGCGATGGCGGTGCGGGCGCAACTGTCTGCTCGCGGTGTGCGCAGTGTGTATCTGTCTGACCGTGAGTCGGTGTTTGATAGCCCGCAGGCAGGAGAACTGCACTGCTGGTTGGCCGCCTGTGCTGACCCGGAGAACGACCGGTTGCTACGCGCCGCGCTGGCTACCCCGTTACTGGGGCTGAGCTGGCAGGCGCTTGACCGCCTTAACCACGACGAGCAGGAGTGGGAAAGCCGGGTGATACAATTTGTTCGCTACCAGCAATGCTGGCGTCAGCAAGGCGTGTTGCCGATGCTACGGCGGTTGCTGTGGGAGTTTGATGTCCCGCGTCGGTTGCTGGCTGCCGATAACGCCCGGGCGTTGACCGATGTGCTGCACCTGTCGGAGTTACTGCAACAGGCCAGCGTGCATCTGGACGGCGAACACGCGTTGATCCGTTATCTGGCGGAGCAGTGTCAGGCGGATAATCCCGGTAGCGATAGCCTGAAAGTGCGACTGGAAAGTGACGCGGATCTGGTCAAAGTGGTGACCGTTCATAAATCGAAAGGATTGGAGTACCCGCTGGTGTTTTTGCCGTTCGCCTGTGCGTTCCGCACGGTCAGCCATCGGGATGTGCCGCTGAAATTTCATGATGATGACGGACAACTGCGCTTTGAGTTGATTGCCAGCGATGAGGCGGTTACGCGTGCCGACCATGAGCGCCTGGGGGAAGACCTGCGTAAGTTTTATGTCGCATTGACCCGCGCGCGCTATGCGCTGTGGCTAGGAATCGCGCCATTGAAAGGGCTTGAGAAAAGCGCGCCCGGTTATCTGCTCGGTGCCGGTGAGCCATTGGAAGCAGGGCAACTGGCGTCATGTTTGTCGCTCTGGGGCGGGCCACACAGCCAGATAGCGCCGCTGCCAGAAGACGATGACGCGGTATATCGCGCGGTACGGGAAACCCCTGCGTTGGGAAAAGAGCCGCCGTTACCGGATATTCGCCGTCACCGTTGGCGCATCACCAGTTATTCCGGGCTGCAACTGGCACCGGAGGGGCAGTATCAGGAGCGTCGTGAGTCCGCTGCCCATGACGCCGCTGAAGTACAGAGTGCCCGGCAGGAAACCTTTAGCGAACCGCAGGACGCCGCAGAACGCCTGCCGTCATTGCCGGTCGGCTACGATATGTACAGTTTTCCGCGCGGTGCGGTGCCGGGCAGTTTTCTGCATGGGCTGCTGGAGTGGGCGGGTAAAGAGGGGTTTGCCGCTCTGGCAATGGATCGCCCGCGAGTGGAAGATCAGGTGGCGCGACGCTGTAACCGACAGGGCTGGACACCGTGGATATCGATGCTGACCGACTGGTTGATGGCGCAACTCAACCAACCGCTGTCGTTGCCCGCATCACCCGCTGGTACGGTGTCGCTGGCCGGTCTGACGCAGTATCAGGTGGAAATGGAATTCTGGTTTGCGCTCAATCAGGTCGATACGCAACGTCTGGACCAACGGGTCAGCGCCGCCACTCTGGCGGGGGCACCACGCGTGCCGCTGATGCGTGATGCGCTCAATGGCATGCTGAAAGGCTTTATCGATTTGGTGTTTGAACATCAGGGGCGCTACTACGTGCTGGATTACAAGTCCAACTGGCTGGGGGCGGACGCCGCCGACTATGACTCAGCGCATATGGCGCGAGCGATGCTAGATCATCGGTATGATCTGCAACTGGCCTTGTACCTGTTTGCCTTGCACCGCTTACTACGCTCCCGACTGCCAGATTATGACTACGATCGTCATGTCGGTGGGGCGTTGTATCTGTTCCTGCGCGGTAGTCAGGCACCGGGGGGCGGCGTTTACGCTGAGCGACCGGAGCGGGCGCTGATTGATTCGCTGGACTGCCTGTTTAGCGGCGATACGGAGGTGACGGTATGACCCTCACTCACCATGATGATGTGGTTCAACTACTGGATCAGTGGGTTGATTGCGGGTGGTTGCGAGAGTTGGATCGCGCGCTGGTGCGCTTTCTGCATCAGGAATGCCCGGAGGCATCACCCCTGTTGCTGCTGGGCGCAGCGCTGGTCAGTTATCAGCTTGGGCGCGGGCATGTGTGTCTCGATCTGGCCGCTACGCTGGCTGACAGTGGGTTCTCGCTGGCGCTGCCGCCGGAAGGCGATCGCAGTGACAACCGTAAGGTAGCACGACCGGCACAGGCGCTGGCGGGGGTGACTCTGTCAGCCTGGCTGGCGGCATTGCAGCAGCCACAACTGGTGGCGTCGGGCGAAGGGGTGACCCCGCTGGTGTTGGTAGGCTCGCGTCTTTACCTGCGCCGTTACTGGCAGTATGAGCAGGATGTCCGTCAGGCGATTACCCGACAGTTACGGCACAACGAAACCTTGCGTGCAGCCATCGCGCCAGCAGCGCTACGCCAGCGGCTGGAGGCGCTATTTCCTACGACGACATCCCATACCACCAACTGGCAGAAGCTGGCTTGTGCACTGGCGGCGGGCAGCGCCTTTAGCATCATCACCGGTGGGCCGGGTACCGGGAAAACCACCACGGTGGTGAAATTGCTGGCGCTGTTGCAGTCACTGGCGCTGGAGCAGCAGGGCAAACCGCTGCGTATCCGACTGGCGGCACCGACCGGCAAGGCAGCGGCGCGACTAAACGAATCCATCGCTGGGGCCATTGCCAGCCTGACGCTGGACGGGCTGGCGCAGGGAGAGGCGATTCGTTCGCACATTAACAGTGAGGTGGTAACGCTGCATCGCTTGCTAGGTAGCCGACCGGATACCCGACATTTCCGGCACCATGCCGATAATCCGCTGCTGCTGGATGTGCTGGTGGTGGACGAGGCCTCAATGGTGGATCTGGAGATGATGGCGGCGTTACTGGCCGCCATGCCACGCGATTCCCGGCTGATTTTGCTGGGCGACAAGGATCAACTGGCGTCGGTGGAGGCGGGGGCGTTGATGGGGGAACTCTGTCAACGCGCCGCAAAGGGGCATTATCTGCCGCAGACTCGTGACTGGCTGCGCGAGGTGACGGGAGAGGCACCGGATGACGAGTTGCTTGACCCGCAGGGCAATGCGCTGGATCAGTCTATCGTTATGCTGCGCCACAGTTACCGTTTTGGTGCTGACAGCGGCATTGGGAAACTGGCTGACGCGGTCAACGCGGGAGATAGCGCGGCGCTGGCGTCTGTCTGGCGGCATGGGTTTGCTGATTTGGCGCAACTGACACTCACCGCAAACGATGACAATACGTTGCGTGAATGGGTTATCGACGGTGCCGCCAGCCGATTCGATGCTCGACCCGGTACGCGTGCCCCAGTGGGCTACGGTGACTACCTGCGGCGTATGGCGTCGACACGGCCAGCACTGGCGGCATCGCCGGATGAGTTTGACGCCTGGGCTACAGAAATTCTGGCGGCGTTTGGTCAGTTTCAGTTGCTGTGTGCGTTGCGTAACGGGCCGTGGGGCGTCGAGAGCATGAATGAACGCATCGCCCATTTGCTGTATCGGGAAAGGCTGCTGGCTGGCTGGCAAGGCTGGTATCCGGGAAGGCCGGTGATGGTGACCCGCAACGATTATGGGCAGCGGCTGATGAACGGTGATATCGGCATTACGTTGACAGTACCGCAGACGCAGCCGGACGGTTCCCGACTATGGGTCACCCGGGTTGCGTTCCCGGTCGGTGATGGCTCCTCAGGCATTCGCTGGATGATGCCGGGGCGGTTGTCAGCAGTGGAAACGGTGTTCGCCATGACGGTGCATAAATCGCAAGGGTCGGAATTCGCCCACACCGCCTTGCTGCTACCCGATAGCTTAAGCCCTATTCTGACCCGTGAACTGGTTTACACCGGCATCACCCGTGCGAAGCAGGCCTTCAGCCTCGGTTGTGCCGGCGAACACAGTACAGTGCTGGCAGAGGCAGTCAGTCGACGGGTACTCCGGGTCAGCGGACTGGTGGAGTAGCCCGCCAGTCGTTTCCTGATGGCACGGTGGTCACGTTTGTTCTCATTAAATTGTCCAGTGGTTTAGGAATGGTGCGATAGGGTGTCGCAGTCTACCTGTTTACACCGTCGATATCTGACTTGTTGAGGACGCATCATAGCGATGAAAATAACCACCGAAAGACTCGTCATTAGACCCTTCGAGACGAAAGATGCAGCCGGGTTATGGGAATATCTCGCCCAGCCGCGCATGAATTGTTTTATGCAGGAAAAGCTCGATACCCTTGAGGATGCCATCAGCGAAGTACAGCGCAGGCATCACGATGAAACGCAATTTGCTGTTTGCCTGAAAGATACGGATACCCTCATCGGGCATGTATTTGCTGAGCGGGATGACGTGGATAACGACACGTACGGCGTCGGCTGGCATTTTAATGAAAAATACGAAGGGAAGGGCTACGCCAGTGAAGCGGCGCGGGCATTTTTCAATTTCCTGTTTGACAGTAAAAATGGAAGGCGAATTTATGCGTACGTCGAAGATTATAATGTCCGATCGCAGAAAATGTGTGAGCGCCTGAATATGCGCAGAGAAGCCTGTTTTCTGGAGTTTGTTCCGGTATGGCGCAGCACGCCAGATGAAGTACAGCGATACGACAATACCTATGTGTATGCGATCTTAAAAAAAGAGTGGCGGGCGCAGACGTCATTGAACGACGCATCGATCCGCTGAGGTAGAGAAAACTCCTCGCGGCATGGCAGTCAAGGAATGGTATTATTGTCGGCCGAATTTATCTGGAATTTTCACTGTGACCTCATTTGCTGAACTGAACGCGCTTGCTGCGGAACAACTCACCACCTTAAACGAATTAGGGTATCTGTCCATGACCCCGATTCAGGCTGCGGCATTACCGGCGATCCTTGCCGGGAAAGACATCCGTGCGCAGGCGAAAACCGGCAGCGGTAAAACGGCGGCTTTTGGCCTGGGCCTGCTGCAGCATCTTGATGCCGGGCAGTTCAATACCCAGTCGTTGGTGCTGTGCCCGACCCGCGAACTGGCCGACCAGGTCGCCAATGAGCTGCGTCGTCTGGCACGTGGTATGCCGAACATCAAAGTGTTGGTGTTGTGCGGCGGCGTACCGTTTAGCATCCAGCGTGACTCGCTGATTCATGCTCCCCATATTATTGTCGCCACACCGGGCCGACTGTTGGATCACCTGAAAAAAGAGACCGTCAGCCTTGATGCATTGCAGATATTGGTGCTGGATGAAGCGGATCGCATGCTCGATATGGGGTTTGCCGACGCCATCGACGAGGTGATTCACCACGCGCCGGTTGAACGCCAGACGCTACTGTTTTCCGCCACCTGGCCGGAGGCGATTGCCGCCATCAGCCGTCGTATTCAGCGTGATCCGTTGGTCATTGAAATCGACACGGTGGATGAATTGCCTGCGGTCGAGCAGCAATTCTATGAGGTGTCGCGCAACGGCAAGCTCGATCTGCTGCAAAAGTTGCTGAGCCGCGAGCAGCCCGCGTCCTGCGTCGTGTTCTGCAATACCAAGAAAGATTGCCAGGCGGTATACGATGCGCTGACCCACAGTAACCAAAGTGTACTGGCGCTGCACGGCGACATGGAGCAGCGCGATCGTGACCAGACGTTGGTGCGTTTTGCCAACGGCAGCAGTCGTGTGCTGGTGGCAACCGACGTTGCTGCACGCGGGCTGGATATCAAAGCACTGGAGATGGTGATTAACTACGAACTGTCGTGGGATCCTGAAGTGCATGTCCATCGTATCGGCCGTACCGCCCGTGCTGGTGAACAGGGGCTTGCCATCAGCCTGTGTGCACCGGAAGAAGCACAGCGAGCGAATGCACTGGAAGAGATGCTGAAGATGAAACTGACCTGGCATCCATTGCCCAGTGGGTTGCGCATCACGCCTCTGGAAGCGGCGATGGCAACACTATGCATCGATGGCGGCAAAAAAGCCAAAATGCGCCCCGGCGATATTCTGGGCGCGCTAACCGGCGACATGGGATTGGATGGTGCGGATATCGGCAAGATTACTATCCACCCAATGCACGCTTATGTGGCCGTCAAGCAGTCGCTGGCGCGTCAGGTTTGGAAGCAACTGCAACAAGGTAAAATTAAAGGGAAGGCAGTAAAGGTCAGGTTGCTAAAGTGAGCTGATGACCGATATCAGGTTTTCTTTCGTTGCTTTTACTCGTGGATAATCTCAAGGATACTGGCCGCTTTTGCGGCCAGTATGTGTTGTGGTTTATTTATTTCGAATATCAGGTTAAAGATAGAAAATAGAGAATGAGCTAATTATTAGTTCGGTGTTTATTTATCTTATTATACCGTTTCGTTAATATAATGACTGAATGAAAAACCATTCATGATATATCTATTTATAAAATTGCATATCAGTAAATAACTATTACAATGTAATTCTCGGTGGATTTTTATACCCCCCATCGTGTTATTAGGAATTACAAAGTCAATTATTTCCAATTATTTCTAAATATTCATTTATTAAGGATGGATGCTATGAATGGAAATGTTAGTCTCTGGGTTCGTCATTGTTTACATGCGGCTCTATTTGTTTCGGCTACGGCAGGTTCTCTCTCTGTATATGCTGATACAGTAAAAATTGACGCAAAAGTTAATTATCAAACAATTCAAGGTTTTGGTGGAATGAGTGGGGTGGGATGGATCAATGATCTCACCACGGAACAAATTAATGCTGCATACGGGAGTGGGGCTGGTCAGATAGGGCTGTCAATTATGCGCGTCCGAATTGATCCAGATTCCAGTAAATGGAATATACAGCTTCCGAGTGCACGTCAGGCTGTTTCACTGGGTGCCAAAATAATGGCAACCCCCTGGTCACCACCGGCTTATATGAAGAGCAACAACAGTCTGATAAACGGTGGACGTTTACTACCGGCGCATTATTCTGCTTATACTTCGCATCTGCTGGATTTCTCCAAATATATGCAGACTAACGGCGCACCGCTGTATGCCATTTCGATACAAAACGAGCCAGACTGGACGCCTGACTATGAATCCTGCGAATGGAGTGGTGATGAATTTAAAAACTATCTCAAATCGCAAGGATCCAAATTCGGCTCCCTCAAAGTGATTGTCGCAGAGTCGTTAGGTTTTAACCCTGGGTTAACTGACCCGGTATTGAAAGACAGTGACGCATCAAAATATGTGTCAATCATCGGTGGGCACCTGTATGGCACGACGCCTAAACCCTATCCGTTAGCACAGAATGCCGGTAAGCAACTGTGGATGACCGAACACTATGTGGATTCCAAGCAATCAGCGAATAACTGGGCATCGGCGATTGAGGTGGGTACTGAACTGAATGCCAGCATGGTGTCAAACTATAGCGCTTACGTCTGGTGGTATATCCGTCGCTCGTATGGATTACTGACAGAAGACGGTAAAGTCAGTAAGCGGGGTTATGTGATGTCACAATATGCCCGCTTCGTTCGCCCCGGAGCGGTACGCATTCAGGCAACGGAAAATCCCCAGTCAAATGTTCATCTGACCGCTTATAAGAATACGGATGGAAAAATGGTGATTGTTGCTGTCAATACCAATGACTCCGACCAGATGCTGTCACTGAATATCAGTAACGCCAACGTGACTAAATTTGAGAAATACAGCACGTCAGCATCGCTGAACGTTGAATATGGCGGTACATATCAGGTTGATAGTAGCGGCAAGGCAACGGCATGGCTGAACCCGTTAAGTGTGACAACGTTTGTCAGCAAATAATGTGTCTCATAGTCTGTAGTCGTCACGATGCGATCTGACACATCAGTCTGAACAGTCTGAAAGTACGAGAGCTACCGATTGTGGTGAGGGGAAATACCCTGAAGCAAACACAAAAGGTCGCTCTCACCCCATTATGTAATACAACCCGCTGCGTATGCGCTGGGTGTGATGCCAAAATGCAACCTGAAATTTTTAATCAAATGGCTTTGATCGAAAAAACCGGTAGAGTGTGCCGTTTCAATCGCACTCACACCTTGAGATAGCAGCGCTTTGGCCTTGAAGAGCCTGATTTGTGTTAAATAGCGATGTACAGAGAGCCCCGTGGTAGCCTGAAAAACGCGCATAAAATGAAACTCACTCATGCCAACCGCAGTGGCCACATCTTTCACACTGACTTTTTTATCATGCATGTCCTGCAAGTAGTCAATCGCATCGCGAATATCAGCTTTTGAATATAACAGATGAGTTGTATCCCCAGAGCGCTTACCGTATTGACTAATGAGACAACTTAATGCGCCGAATAAAGCACATTCTTTCTCAAGAGTATCATCGCTTGTTAATAATACCGACGAGGTGTGGATAAGCCGTCTGGCAAGTCCCCGATCATACCGCATAGCCCCTTTGCCAAAATGTAAATAGCCGTGCCCTTTGAGAGTCGTGTCAGCGATTTTATTCAGGAGTTTTTCTGACGGATAAAGGGCGCAATAATCCCATCCTTTATCTCGCTCAAACGCTTCACCAGTGTGGATTTCTCCTGGGTGAATAACCATGACGGTACCTGCGGTCGCGACACCGATATCCCGGCATATCCGATTTTTCTGGGCCCCGCGGGCAAAGGCGGCGATAACGAACTCCTCATGAAAATGAGGCGGGTAGCTGTGCTCGAAGCAGGATGCTTGCAAAATTTCTGTCCCGTCAAACAAACCAGAATCTTTCCAGAGTTTGATGTTATCGCGCGTATTTATCATGAATAACCGTTACCTGAATAAAAGAAGCCAGGAGAGAGGCGGAGGAGCAGGATTATCCTATCACTCCTTATCAGACTACTTAAAATCAGTGACTCGTCAATGTCTGGTCTACGGGGGTTTCTGATGTCAGTGACGCACGAAACGGGAGAGGGTAGCAGAGCTTACACGCTGTTCAGGGCTGGCGTGATTGCCTGCCTGCCAACCATCACCGGTTATTGGAGCATTGGTTTTGCTGCTGGCGCTATTGGAACGCTATCTGGTTTTTCTGTTGTGCAAACCGCATTGCTTGCAGGGGGGTTGTATGCGGGTTCTGCCCAGTTTTTATTCTATTCCCTGTGGGCTGCTGGCGCTGAAACAGTTTCAATTGTTTTAAGTGTGGTATTAGTCAATTTACGTTATTTACTCATGAGTTCAGCGCTCAGCCTTTATTTTAGAGAGAACACCATGAGTCAAAAAATACTCAATGGTATTCTTCTTACGGATGAAACATTTGGCGTTGCCGCTGAGTATGGGGCTCGACAGGGCGCTTTACCATTTTACTGGATGTTTGGCCTAAACCTTGCTGCTTGGGTTAACTGGGTTATTGCGTGTATCGCAGGAGCCTGGTTTGCCTCCGCCATACCTGAATCCTTAATGAAAGGATTAAGTTTTAGCCTCGTATCCATGTTCATTGGTCTGGTGCTGATGACATGGTTTGCCAGTAAGCGAAAAGCGCTTGAGTTTTTCACCATCGTGACCTCAATGATGATCACCGCCTGTTTCGCAGGGCATCTTGATATGAGTTTACTGGTCGTTATCGCTGCTGCCTTATCAGCAACATTGACCACTATCGCCCTCAGGCTGAAGGAGAAACATAGAGGTTAATATGGAAAGACATATCATTATTGCTATTACACTTTCAGCGGTTATTACTGCAGGTATGCGGGCTATACCTATTATCCTTTTGTCCAGGTTCAGGCTTTCAGTCATGGCCCAGCAATGGCTCAATTTTATCCCATCAGCCATAATGGCCGCAATTATTGCAGCTGAATTGCTAAATAAACCTGTACTAACAGCGACGGGGATAAGTATTTCACTTGTTGCTGCGATTTTTGCTGGGATTTCTGGTGTGTTATCTCGCAGTCTTTTTATTACCGTCATGTCTGGTATGCTGGCCTATTCCACACTTTTTTATTTTTACGGCGTTCGTTGATAAAAACACGCGTTTGTTGAAGTCCAGTTAATGTGAGTGTTCGCAAATAATTAACCCCTATAGCTTGCGTATAAGAGCGTTAGCGACAGTATACCTGCAATATAAAAAGGAGCATTTCGGGGGAATGCTCCTTTTCTGTGCAGTTCCTGAATCAATATTTTCCTGATGACACCTCAGTACGTTAAGAACGGTATTTTCAAAACGTATCCAGTCATGAAGAAAGGTATTGATATTTTCTCAGTAGTTATTCTGAAAAGGCTATTCTGACTGTGGCTGCAGGCTAGTAGTCGACAGAAAAAATCCCAGGGCATTTCTGGCTTTCTCAATGACCACATACTATAAACGCTACCATCGTTCAGGATGCGCCATGTTTCAGAATCTAAAGGTGGCCGTTGCCGTAATCTGACGTTCGGCTCCGTAATAGCACGCTGTCGTTGCGTAACACGCTGCCACATATTTTTTATCAAAGAGATTATTGACGTTGACCCCTACATTTGAACCCGGTAGGTTAAATCTGGCCAGATCGTACTGGATTGCTGCATTCCAGATGGTGTAGGGCTTCACGTTGAAGGTATTAGCGGTATCACCTTTCGTTGAACCGATATACTGTCCTCCGAGTCCTAACGTCAATCCGCTCAGTGCGGTTTCATGCAAAGTGTAGTTCCCCCACAGTGTTGCCATATTTCTTGGAATTTCAGAAGGACGATTACCCTGGTATAACGTGTCTTTGGTGTATTCTGCATCTGTATATGAATAGCTCCCGATAACATCCACATTTTCAGTTAACGACGCTTTGGTCTCAAGCTCAATCCCCCTTGACCGTATTTCACCGTTTTGTACTGAATAATAGATATGTTCTGGGTCGGTGCTCAGGTTCTTATCTTTAGTTAACTGAAATACAGATAACGTTGCCGAAATCGCTCCATCATTAGGGATATATTTGACGCCTGCCTCATATTGTTTTGCACGTGACGCCTTGAATGTATTACCGGCATAGTCGGTGCCGCTGGTTGGCAGGAAAGATTCACTGTAGCTGAAATAAGGTGAAATACCGTTGTCAAACAGGTAATTCACGCCCCCACGCCAGGTAAATTGATTGTCGTCCTGTTTGGTGACAGCATTGTCGCTCAAGCGATTGACCGTGTCTGTTTTAGCCCAATCGTACCGCCCGCCCAAGGTTAATACCCAACGATTCCACTCAGCCTGATCTTGTAGATACAGTCCAGTTTGCTCCTGGCGGTCTATCTGGCTAGTGTAACCGTAATACTGCACTGCGGTATTACCATAAACAGGATTAACCAGATTCAGATTTGATGCCAGACCAAGCGCATGCCAGACGTCATTTCGGGTGTGGCGATAATCCACCCCCATCAACAGCGTGTGATCAACAGCATCTGTAGAAAACGTGCTTTGTGCCTGAGTATCGACTGCAAAGGTCGACAAATCCTCCTTGAACGCCAATGCCCCTCTCGCTAGCTGAGTGGGGTCAAACATGGAAACACCACTCCCATAGATGGTCCTGTAATCCATATCGACCGTTCCGTAGCGCAGGTTCTGGCGTATGGTCCAGTTATCGTTAATCTGATGATCGAAGGTATAACCGACTAACTTCTGATTTCGGGAAATTTTATTGTAGCCCGGCTCGCCATCATTAAAGTGGGTCGGCAACTTACCGCCGGCCCCGCTAGTCACGGTCCCTTCTTTAGGTAAATAGCCGAACCAGCCAACATCCGGTTCATTAAGAAAGTTGCTTAAAAAAGTAAAGCTGGTTTTGTCATCTGGACGCCAGGTGAATGACGGCGCTATCGAATAACGTTTTGCCTTTTCACCGACTTGTTGCTGATCCTGATCGCTGGCCACCCCTGTCAGTCGGTACGTTAATTCTCTTTTATCGTCAACCGCGCCGCCAAAATCAAAACCGGTTTGAAAAAGATTATGGTTGCCTGCCTTAAACTGAATTTCACGTATGGTTTCCGCGGTCGGGCGTTTGCTCACCAGCGCAATAACACCACTGGGATCACTCAGGCCGTATAAGACTGATGCGGGACCACGTAACAATTCAGCGCGTTCCAGCATATAAGGGTCAATCTGGAATGAAGCATAATCGTCACTCTGTAGTTTGAGTCCATCAAGGTAAATATTATCTGCAATCTGGCTAAAACCCCGAATATTGACGGAATTGAATAAGGTTGTTGAGCCTCGGTTGTCAGTCATCACGCCCGCGGAATAACGAAAAGCGTCTTTCAGGTTTGGAGGATCGAGCAGATCCATTTCTTCACGAGTCACTACGGTGACTGATTGTGGTGTTTTACGTAACGGTGTATCCGTTTTGGTACCAGTCGCACTGCGTTTTGCCACCATAGAGCCTACCGGGCCCCATGCATTTTCTGAAGAATGATTCTGACCATCGGCAGTTACGGTCATGGTATCTTCGGTGGTGGAGGACGGAGCATTGTCTGCCGACATTGCGGGAAATGACAATGAACTGATAAACGCACTGATCATGACAGCAGACGGTCGTTTAACAAAAAATCCTCTAAATTTCATGTGTGTATGAACTCATTTGGTTTAAGTGAGAGGTCGTGTTAAGAGATTTATCCGGACAACGCTGTCAAACGAATGTCCTACGTCACCTGCTTCAATATTTTCCTGGCGATCAATATTGATGCTTATGTACCCAGCACCTGGGCCTGCCATCTTCGATAGGACGCTGGTGCATCAAGTTTCCGAAAGAATAAAATCCGCAGCAACAATCAAATAAAACTCATTCTCATTTAACAATGAGAGATCATGTTTCGATAGCGAAATACAGCCATATAGTTGTTCAATTCAGCCAAAGTGACGTTGATGAAATCTTTGGCTGGAATGCGAAATAACATGACAAATTTTCGCAACTGCTCGGCACCCTCAAAAAGTTAGAGTGACCCTCTGAATGTCTCAACGTGAGCAAATACACGCGTCAGCAAAGCCAGAAACTCAAATTTATGAGGAACATCGATGTATCCACGAAATATTCGCGGGCAGGTAATACAGCCCAAGCCGCCAACCTTGTTCGTCTCCCCGTACAAAGGTGAATCCTTATGAGCATCGGGATGAATCGCCATGTGAAGCCTGCGGCCATCAGCATAATTGGTCTCATTGTCGTCTTCAGCCTGCTGTACACCTGGCGGGCCAGTCGCAGCAGTGGCGCAGAATATCAGGCCCTACCGCCTATACCGGTATCGACGATCCGCGCTGAACCCCGTAGTGTTGCAGAGCAACTTCAGGCTGTGGCCAGTTTGCAGGCTGTGCGCGAAGTGTTGCTCGCGCCAGACACGTCTGGCCGTGTGACCGCGATTAACTTCGAAGCGGGCCAGTTTGTGAGGGAAGGGGATGTACTGATACAGCTCTACGATGCTCCCGAACAAGCTGATCGACTCGCTGCCAAAGCCAAAGCTGATTTTGCGCAACTGCAATTGCGACGTTCTCAGGCACTGGCCTCTACGGGTGCCGGATCCCGCGAACTGCTGGAGCAGCGCATGTCGGAAGCCGCCCAGTCCGCCGCTGAGGTCAAGCAACTGGACGCGCGTATACAGCAAAAGGCTATTCGTGCGCCGTTCTCCGGTCAGCTTGGTATCCGTCGCATCAATCCTGGTCAGTATCTCAACGCCGGTGATGAGATAGCCTCGCTGACCCAACTCGACCCACTCTACGTTAACTTCACGTTGCCTCAGCAGGATCTCCCCAAATTGACGCCTGGTGCATCCGTTCAGGTCACGGTGGATGCGGCACCGGGGCGGGTATTCACGGCTAAAGTCAGCACCATCGACCCTCGAATTGATAGAGAAACACGTAACATCGCCATTCAGGCACTGTTACCCAATGCAGACCAGTCTCTGAAATCCGGCATGTACGCGACGGCGCGGCTGACATTACCTGCCAGTAACGATGCCATAGTCTTACCGCAGACGGCGATCCAGACCTCAGCTTCTGGCGACAGTGTGGTACTCGTGCAAAGTGCGGATGCTCAAGGGATCGGTAAAACGGTCGCTGTTCCGGTTATTACGGGTCGGCGACTTGGGGAAGAAGTCGTGGTGACACAAGGCGTTAAGGCTGGTGACATCGTGGTGACAGCGGGTCAGAACCGGCTCCCGCCAGGCGCAGTCGTGAAAATCAGTACCACGGCCTCTGCGACCGTTGACTCTGCCGCCAACGCAAAATAGGAAGACAACATCGTGCACCTCACTGATATTTTCATCCGCCGACCTATCCTGGCGCTGGTCGTCAGCCTGTTAATCCTGCTGATGGGTATTACTGCCGTTTTCCAGTTACCGGTGCGTCAGTACCCTTATCTCGAAAACGCCACCATTAGCGTGAGTACCACTTTGCCGGGCGCAACCCAGGAAGTGATGCAGGGGTTCGTGACCACGCCGATCGCGCAATCCATCGCCACGGCCAGCGGCATTGAATACCTCAGTTCGACCACTACGCAGGGCAAGAGCGAGATCAAGGCGCGCCTGGTGCTCAATGCCAACGCCGATCGAACGATGACGGAAGTCCTCGCCAAGGTGCAGCAGGTCAAGTACCAGTTGCCGGCGGGCGTCACCGATCCGGTCATCAGCAAGTCCACTGAAGGCGGCACGGCGGTGCAGTACATCGCCTTTTACAGCAAAACCCTTTCGATCTCGCAGGTGACGGATTTCGCCTCCCGGGTGGCGCAGCCGCTGTTCACGAGTATTCCGGGCGTGGCCTCGGCCGACGTCTATGGAGGCCAGGCGCTTGCCATGCGCATCTGGATCGATCCGGTACGGTTGGCCGCGCATGGACTATCGGCTGGAGAGATTGCGGCCGCCCTGCGCGCCAACAACGTGCAGGCCGCACCGGGCCAGCTCAAGAGTTCCCTGACCGTCACCAATATCAGCGCCGCCACCGACCTGCGCGGCGTGGAGGACTTCCGCCAGATGGTCGTCAAGTCCAGCCCAGAAGGCGGTGTGGTGCGGCTGTCGGATGTCGCCACGGTGGAAGTCGGTGGCCAGAACTACAACAACCTGTCGTTCGCGACAGGCGTCCCCGCGATCTTCGTCGCCCTGCAGCCTACGCCCGATGGCAATCCTCTGGAGATCGTCAAACGGGCCAACGAACTGTTGCCCAAGATCCGCGCGATGGCGCCGCCGGGGCTCACTGTCGCCCCCAACTACGACGTGGCACGTTTCGTCAATGCGTCCATCGAAGAAGTGAAGCACACGCTGGTCGAAGCCATCGTGATTGTGATCGTGGTGATATTCCTGTTCCTCGGCACCTTCCGCGCCGTCATCATCCCGGTGGTCACCATCCCGCTGTCGCTGGTCGGTACGGCGGCACTGATGTTGGCCTGCGGTTTCTCGATCAACCTGCTGACATTGTTGGCGATGGTGCTAGCGATCGGCCTGGTGGTGGATGATGCCATCGTCGTGGTGGAGAACATCCATCGCCACATTGAGGACGGACTGTCACCCGTGCGTGCGGCATTGCTCGGCGCTCGCGAAATCGTCGGACCGGTGATCGCCATGACCATCACGCTGGCGGCGGTCTACGCGCCTATCGGCATGATGGGTGGGTTGACCGGCGCACTATTCAAGGAGTTCGCCTTCACGCTGGCCGGCTCGGTGATCGTCTCGGGGGTCGTCGCGCTGACACTCTCGCCCGTGATGAGTTCGATGCTGCTCAGTTCCAGGCAAGGCGAGGGACGGCTGGCGAAGCGGGTTGAACACTACATGGAAGGTCTGACTGCGCTCTATGGGCGAATGCTTGCACATACCCTGGCCGCTCGCGGCGCGGTCCTGCTGGTCGGCGTAGTCGTGCTGGTGGCTATCGTGGTGTTGTTCGCCGGTGCCCGTCGCGAACTGGCA
This sequence comes from Dickeya ananatis, assembly GCF_019464615.1. Taxonomy (NCBI): domain Bacteria; kingdom Pseudomonadati; phylum Pseudomonadota; class Gammaproteobacteria; order Enterobacterales; family Pectobacteriaceae; genus Dickeya; species Dickeya ananatis. Next base: position 1,815,907 of record NZ_CP040816.1, read on the forward strand.
CCGACTGAGGATCAGGGTGTCGTCATCGTCGTCACCAAAGCACCGCAATACGCTGGCGTGGGCTACACCGCCCGCTATGCTCAACAGATCGAAAAACTGTTCGAGCAAATTCCTGAGTTCGACAGCAGCTTTATGAACATCGGCGACGCCGCCGGCGGTCAGAACATGATGCTCGGCGGCGCCATACTGAAGGACTGGTCGGGACGCAAGCGTTCGGCCACCGAAATCCAGGGCCAGATTCAGGCAGCCGGCGGCACCATCGAGGGCGAGACGCTGACCGCCGTGCAATTGCCACCGCTGCCAGGCTCTAGCGGTGGCCTGCCGGTGCAGATGGTGCTGCGCTCACCCGATGACTTCAATACGCTGTACGAGACCGGCGAGAAGATCAAGGCCGCCGCTTATGCCAGTGGCCTGTTCCTTTACGTGCAGAACGACCTGTCTTACGACAGCCCGCAGGCGCACATCACCATCGACAACGTCCGCGCCAGCGAAATGGGCGTAACCATGCAGTCGATTGCTGATACCCTGGCCGTGCTGGTCGGCGAAAACTATGTCAACCGCTTCAACTTTCACGATCGCTCCTACGATGTGATCCCGCAGGTGCGCGGTAGCGAACGTATGACGCCAGAAGACCTCGGGCGCTTTTATGTCAAGGCGACCTCTGGCACGTTGGTGCCGCTATCGACCGTGACCCGCATCGACATGCGTCCGCAGGCCAACCAGCTCACCCAGTTCGGACAGATGAACTCCACGACACTGGAAATGTTGCCAGCGCCGGGCGTCAGCATGGGAGAGGCGGTAGCTTTCCTGCAATCGCAGGCACTGCCGCCCGGAACCAGCGTGGACTGGCTCAGCGACAGTCGCCAGTTTGTACAGGAAGGCAACCGCCTGCTGGTGTCCTTCTGCTTCGCACTCGTGGTTATCTTCCTCGTGTTGGCAGCGCAGTTCGAGAGCCTGCGTGATCCGCTGGTGATCCTGGTGACGGTTCCACTGGCGATCTGTGGCGCACTGGTACCATTGTGGCTGGGTTACGCGACGCTCAACATCTACACCCAGATTGGACTCGTCACCCTGATAGGGCTGATTTCCAAGCACGGAATTCTGATGGTCACGTTCGCCAACCACATTCAGCACCATGAAAATATCAGCCGTATAGAGGCCATTGAGAAGGCGGCGACGGTGCGTATGCGTCCTGTGTTGATGACAACATCGGCGATGGTCGCTGGTTTGGTACCGCTTTTATTCGCTGATGGTGCAGGTTCTGCGAGCCGATTTTCCATCGGTATCGTCGTGGTGATGGGGATGCTTATCGGCACCTTCTTTACGTTGTTCGTACTTCCCACAATTTATAGCTTCGTTGCCAAGGATCATCGGGCAGTCGCGGAAAGCCCCCGTGCACGCGAACTCGCTACTACGGAGGCACCTGATGTCGAACTCTGATCTGTTTTCTGCCCACACCGACGCCATGGGCATCGCTCTGCGTCGGGCCTTGTTTCCCATTTTGCGCGCTACTTTCCTGAGCACTGCCGTTGCCAGCTTTATCACCGGTTGCGCCAGTGGCCCTGATTACCATGCGCCTGCTTTACCTCAAACCGCAGCAGGTCCTTTTGTCAGCAAATCGGACCATACGGATACGGCGCACTCTCTGCCATCTGAGTGGTGGAAATTGTATGATGACCCCAGACTCAACAGTCTGGTGCTGGAAGCACTGTCTGCCAATACCGATCTGCGTGTTGCTCTGGCTAACCTTGAACGTGCACGGGCTGTTTACAAGGAGGCGCAAAGTGGCTTGCTTCCATCGACTAACGTATCGGGCGGAGCAGGCTACGGACGCGACCAGACCACATGGACGGGTTCCGGGCAGGCACCTACCCAGTGGAGTTACAGCGGTGGACTTAACGTCTCTTATGAACTAGACCTGTTCGGTCGGGTCAGACGTGATATTGAAGCTGCACAGGCTGACACTGATGCTGTCGCTGCTGACTACGATGCAGCGAAAGTCATTGTGGTCGCTGCAACGACACGGGCCTACATCGATGCCTGCGCCTATGGTGAATCCATCAATGTCGCGCATTCGTCCGTTGAACTGGCCCGACACAGCCTGGAACTCATCAGCAATCAGGCGCACGCCGGTGCGGCATCAAATCTGGATGTGGAGCGGGCTGGTGTGACGCTGGCTCAGGCCGAGGCCTCTCTACCGCCGTTACAGAGTCAGCGGGATACTGCGTTGTTCGAGTTGGCTGCATTAATGGGCCGCACGCCATCGCAGGTGCCAGCTTCTGCTCGTGACTGCACCAAAGCGCCCGAGCTCGCGGGTGTGCTACCGGTTGGTGACGGCACCGCATTGCTGCGTCGTCGCCCTGATGTGCGGCAGGCCGAACGCCAGTTAGCTGGCGATACTGCACGCATCGGCGTGGCAGTGGCTGACCTTTACCCAAGGGTTTCACTGGGTGCTTCAGGAAACTACCTGCGTAATGACTATCTGACAGGCAATCGCACCTGGTCTTTCTCAGTCGGTCCGCTGATTTCCTGGTCATTCCCGAACATGATGGTGGCGCGTAGCCATCTTGCTCAGGCGAAGGCGCAAACTGCAGCATCACTGGCTCACTTTGATGGCACCGTACTGAATGCGCTGAAAGAGTCTGAGCAATCATTGAGTGCCTATCGTGCAGCGATACAGCAGCGAGAGTCGTTGGTCGACGCGCGTAATCGTGCAGAGAACGCCTTCCGGTTAGCTCAGCAGCAGTACCGTGTTGGATCGATCAGTTATCTCGATGTGATTGTCGCGCAGAAAAACCTGATAGATACGAAATCACAGGTGGCCGCGGCTGACCAACAGGTCGGTTCCGCGAGGGTTAGCGTATTCAAGGCGCTGGGTGGCGGATGGGAGCAGGGCAGTATCCAGTAACGCCAGGATACCGGTGCGATGCCAATCCCTCCGTCGCACCGGTATCGACCCAACCCGAATATTGCCCGAGCCAGTCAGTTTCGTCTCCGATAAGTATGGATTATCGTTCAGCAGCCACTTCGTGCGCTAATCAGCCGTGCGTTTAATCCAAACGAATTATATCAGGCATAGAGGTTGACTCACCGCCAGCCGAACTCGCCATTCGTTCGAAAAGGTAACGTGCTGGTGGCTTACCGACTGCTTTTCGGAACATGGTGACAAATCCGCTGGCGTTCTCATAGCCAAGCTCCAGAGCCACCGTTTGTACGCTTTCACCTCTTGAGAGACGCTGAAGTGAAAGGATGACGTGCAACTGCCGACGCCAGCGGCCAAAACTCATTCCAATTTCGTGTAGAAGCAGTCGACTCATGCTTCTTTCGCTCATACCAATACGATTAGCCCATTCGCCTAAAGACGATTTGTCCGTCGGATCGGCCAGCAGCATTTCTGCAAGCCGCCGTAGCCTGCGATCGCGAGGCATCGGCAAATGCAGATCTTCTACAGGGGCCGCAGACAATTCATCCAGCAGCGTTGCTATCAACCTGCCTTCGGGGCCATCGGTCAGGTATAGCTGGGGGAAACCGGCGACCTTCAGTAGTAGTTCGCGCAAAAGAGGTCCTACTGAAATCGTGCAACAGATTTTCGGAAGCGCTGGCGCAGCCTCTGGTTCGACAAATAAGCAGTAGCATTCCGTATCGCCGGAACCACGAGCGGAATGCGGTAAATTACCCGGGATCCATACCGCACAATGTGGCGGGACAATCCACACCCCATCCTCCACCTCGCAGTTGAGCATACCTCTCACCGAGTAGATCAATTGTGCTTTGCGATGCTGGTGCTTCTCCTGTTCCCAACCTTTGGACACCATGGATGCGCTCAAAGAGACTACGGGCCGGGGAATGCTATCAACATCGAAGGGAGCAACAGAATCCAGTGAGGGTTGGCGTGACATGGTCTTGACTGGGCCTCGGGTTGAAGGAAAACATCACATGGCAGGTTTGAACAATATTATGACCAACATTCGCAATGCAGTCTAATGCCCAATCAGGTAATTTTGGACTAACCGTGTTGGTGTGTTGCTGTTCGAGGTTTCTCGCTGATGTAAATACGTTTACTGGTCGGTGAGGCTATCGACAATTGATAAAATCAAACGTTGGAAGGAATATTCATATGCGAATTGATGCCGCTCAGTTCCCTTTTGTGTGGATACAAATGGCTGCTCCTGGTAAGGATCCAAACATCTCCCCGTTTACAGAGTTTGAAACTCTGCTTGCCCGTCAGGAGGTCTTTGTCCTCTTGAACGATGAAGGCACGATGCACGACGAACATGAACATGAGCACTCGCCTGAAGAGATGAAACAGATTACACGCTGGATGAAAGCTCACAAGGGTGAATTACGGGCTTTCGTCAAAGCATCAATCCACATTGAACCAAACAAGGCCAAACGGATTGCGGCCAAACCCTTCGCTATCGTATATGAAAAATTCTGGGGCTATCCTTTGATGATGGCATCCTCAAAGGAAGATGCTTTAGCGACAGCGCAGAAATTGCTGTCAGAAGAGTAAAAAAGAGCAGGTAGACTTGTTCAGCTCGGATGGTAATGGTTTACTCTTCAAAAACAGACGGGTAGCGTAGTTCTTAGCGTATAAGTTCAGCCTCATCCATCTCATCTGAAGCAGCGATTCCTTGTCTGTTTTTTATACCGCCATTGCACTCATCGGTGTACTCACTTTTAGCGGCGCCGTAGTGAGATGTTCCTGTCTGTATCATAAAGGGAGATGCATTTTTCAGCAGCGGCCGGCGGCCCCTTGTTCTAGGTTTACACAACATGTTGAACGTAAAAGACTAAACGACCGGGGAGACCGGTCGCCTTTGTGAATTTATGCCGCTGAGTTTTTATGCGTCATGGTCGTAAGCGCTTTATCGTTGAGGCTGTATTTGCGCATGATTAGCACCAACAATGCCACCAGAATAGCCGGAAACACGGTGAATAATAGCCGAATGGTTTCTAATGCCGATGCGGTTTGCGTTGTTGCACCGCCGACATACTCGCCCCAGGCGAGCAGATATCCTACCAGCGCGCCGCCAATGGCGATCCCTAACTTAATGGCGAATAAATTGGTGGAAAACACGATTCCGCTGAGTTTCTTCCCGCTTTTTTGCTTCTCAGCATCGATAATGTCTGACAGCATGCTCCACTGTAAGGGGGTCGCTGCGAGCTGGATGATATTGATCATAATCACCAGCGAGAAAATGGCAATAACATTGCTGCCAGGAATAAAATACATGCCCAGTAGTAGCGCGGCTTCGAGGAGCATTGCTGCTTTAAACCCTTTCACTTTATCGATGCTTTTGAATATAGTGGACGAAACCATCGCACCCAGTACTCCCGATGCCAGCGTGGCGGTCAGTAACATGCTGCCCAAATCGGGGCGATTCATAATACTATTTACAAAATAGAGAGTGGTACCGCCTTTAAACAGCACAGCCACTAGGTTAACCACATTGAGCGCAAACAAAATGCGCCAGTCTTTATTAGCAATAAGTGTTTTAAGATCGTCGAGAATGCTATTCTTTTTGGTTGATTCGACATCAGTTGAAAAACGCTCTTTTGTCAGACCGAAGCAGATAAAAAAGAGAATAATGCTTAGCGTACCCATCACCATCATGGTGTAGAAATATCCGTTCTGTAAATTACCTTTCCCCAGATAAGCCACCAGTGGCAGGGCTGTCAGGGAAACAATTAATCCCCCCAGGGTGCTTAAGGCAAATCGCCAGGATTGTAGTGACACGCGTTCTCTGGAGTCATTTGAAATATTATTGATCATTGCGCAGTAGGGCACATTAATGGCGGTGTAAACCAGCGAAAGTAATGTATAAGAAACATACGCGTAAATCAGTTTGCCACCGTAAGATAAATCTGGGGTGTAAAAGGTTAAACAGCAAAGCACACCAAAAGGAATGGCAAACCATAATAAGTAAGGACGGAACTGACCATATTTTGATTTTGTCCTGTCAGCCACCGCGCCCATTAATACATCTGTTACGGCATCCAGGAAACGTACCGCCAGAAACATGGTGCCCATATGAGCAGGGCTTAAGCCAAAAATGTCAGTATAAAAATAGGCCATAAACAACATTACGGTCTGCCAAACTAGATTACAACCGGTATCGCCCAGCCCATAACTTATTTTTTCTTTTACAGTTAGTTGTGTACTATTCATAGGGACTCCATCAGATAAGAAGTAACAAACTTGCTCTAACAGACAATAATTAAGTTATTGCCAAGCTCGCTTGTGATATGTATAAACAATCCCGTTAAATATAAGAAGAGTGTACTGTATGAGTGACGAATCTCCCGTTTTCGAAAAAATACCTGTTCGCGCCGGGGAGCTGTTCACCTTCCGGGTCGATGCTATCGACAACTTCCCAGGTATAGAGGTTGTGCCTCATTACCATATGATGCACGAGCTGATGTGGTTCAGGAAATCAGCCGGGAGCTTTACCATTGGAAGTGAGAAATTGTTTATAGAAAACAATACATTGATTTATGTTCCAGCACTAATGATCCATGAGATGAGCATCCCGGCTCAGACAAATCATGTTCGTTATCTTCTGCAATTTGAAAAAGAGTGGCTTGATGAGTACGCGCTGGCATCCGACGCGCTGCAGTGCGGTGCAATGGCCGTGCTCGGCGCTGAAGACGCCGACCGACTGGAGATGTTATTTAACTGGTGTGGCGAGTTTAGTGATTTTACCGACACACTTTTCCGCTCGCTTATCCGCAGTATTTTGCTGCATGCGTTTAAAAACCTGAAAGCGGCTGTGCATATTACGGAAATAGCAAACAATACTTATCTCGGGGAGCTTATAAGGTTACTTAAATCCATTGATGTGAGCGAAAATTATGAAATTACCACGGAGGAGGCCGCACGAATCTGCCACTGGTCGAAATCGTGGTTCTCAAAAACATTTAAGCTCACCTTCGGTATTAGTTTTAAGAAATTTATGTTGCTGAGAAAAATTAATATTGCAGTTAATTTGTTAGCAAATACTGATCTTCGGATTAGTGATGTTTCGCAGCGCGCAGGTTTTACTGATAGTGCCTATTTTTGTCTTAAATTCCGAGAAATGATGAGCGATACCCCATTGTCATTCAGGGTTAAAGTTAGAACTACCACTGATGTCGCTAACGGGCTAAGTTCATAAAATAACAATGTTAAAAATGGATGCTGAATAAAATAGGGGCTTCTTTTCTGAGTGTGATAGACGTTTCACTGGTCGCGCAAAAAATCATATAAAACCCACCAAAGAATAATTTTTTTGCCCACAATTAAGCTTGCTTTTCATAACGTGAATACGGCGCTTGTTTCACCACGCTGATCATCCCTTGAAAATAAAGGTATTGTTATGTAAATGAGAAAACGAGGCCGGAAAGCGTGGTTCATACCCGTCTGGAAGAGCACCCGTGGCCCGCACTGCCGACGAAAGATGATTTTGGCTCCACGACCCTGGCTCTGCATTACCAATCGCTGCGCATTCCGCTCGGTGAAGAGATGTGTTCGCTTCGTGAAAGAAACGGCTGGCTGCGCCTGCGTTGCCGTGAGTCTCTTAGTTCTCGTCATTACCAGCGTTTGCTGGCCCGGCGGCAGACAGATTTTGCCTATACCGCGCAGACCTGTGTGGATTTTTCCCCGCGTGCGTTCCAGCAATGGCCGGGCTGGTCTGCTTTTACGATATGACCAATACTTTAAAGAACACAATATTGAGCGCTTCACCGGAGCCTTTGTGGGCATGTGTTGCCAGGATTTGACCGGCGAACAGGCTTATGCGGACTCTGATTACTTTTCTTATTCGGCAGAACAGTACTAACCGTTGATAGCACGGCATGTGTTTTTCCTGCCAGTGCCATTAAGATAAAGGCGCTTTTTATTTTCTGTGAAAGGGATCACCTGCATGGGAGATACTTCTTATATTTACGAGGGCGTTTAATATACCTGGGTAAAAATACGGGCGGTAAAATCAGGGATAACAGGTTACGTTAATAACGGATAAAGAGTGGTTATTTATGATTCAGAATCCCATATTCAAAGGCTTTAATCCCGATCCGTGTATTTGCCGCCGAGGCGATGATTATTATGTTGCTGTCTCCTCATTTGAATGGTTTCCGGGGATCCCCATTTATCATTCGCGGGATTTAAAAAACTGGCAATTGCTGACACACATTTTGCAGGATGACAATGCCCCCGACTTGCGAAAATTGCCCTCCGCCAAAGGCATCTGGGCACCTTGCCTGACCTGGTGTGAAGAGGAGCAGTTGTTCTATGTCATTTATGGCGTAATGAACTCCATGAATGCCCGCTATTTTGATGTCGACAATTACCTGATTACCGCCAAAGAGGTAACCGGACCGTGGAGTGAGCCTGTCTATCTTCACTCCGCCGGTTTTGATGCGTCGATACTGCATGATACCGACGGACGGAAATGGATTGTCTCTCTGGAGTGGGAAACACGCCCTGGCTATGAAAAACCCGGCGCCATTTGCCTGGTGGAGTATTCTCCGGTGCAGAAAGCCATTATCGGTTTTCCTCAACGCATCTGGTCCGGTGGTACTGATCGGGGGTGCATAGAGGCACCTCATCTGACGAAACGCGGTGATTACTACTACATGATGACGGCGGAAGGTGGCACGGGATACGGGCATGCGGTCACTATGGGGCGGGCGAAAAATGTCTGGGGGCCGTATAAGAGCGACCCGCAAAATCCGATTGTCACATCGCACAGTGAAAACTTTAATGAACGCCACGATGCAAACCACCTTAAGCCGCAGTACTTCAATCCGGAAACTTACCTGCAAAAAGCCGGGCACGGCAGCTATGTCGAGACGCCTCAAGGGGAGGTCTGGTTGGTTCATTTATGTAGCCGACCGTTTCGTGAGGAACGGCGTTGCACCCTTGGCCGGGAAACCGCCATTCAGGAGATGTACTGGACGGCGGATAACTGGTTAAGATTAAAAGGCGGGGGCAATATTGCCCGACATGAGGTCAACGCATCGGCCTTGCCGCCCTTCCCGTTTGCGCCGGATGCGCCGATGGATCATTTTGATAAGGCGGAGCTGGATAACAGTTATTACGCGCCGCGCATCGATTTTCGCCGCTTTACCTCGCTGCAAACGCGCACCAGCCATGTCACGTTACGGGGGCAGGAGTCGTTAAGTTCGACCAACAAGGTGAGTCTACTGGCGAAGAAACTGACCTCGGTCTATTGCACTATCACCACTAAACTCACCTTTTCCCCGCAGGTCTACCAACACAGTGCGGGCTTAGTGTTTTATTACGACAACATGAACTATCTCTACCTGCTGCAGACCTGGGATGCATCAATAGAGGAACCCGTGCTGTCGGTAATTCATGTGGATAACGGTCAGCGGCATGACATTGCGCAGCCTGTCAGGTCAGGTGACGAGCCGGTCTTTCTCCAGATGCGAATTGAAGGGCGGGATATCTGCTGTTACTGGTCACTGAGCGATGGTGATTATCAGCCGATTGGCGAACGCTACGATACGACGGCATTTTCCGATGAGTATAGCCAGTATGGGGAATTTACCGGTGCATTTTTCGGGCTGGCCTGTGTGGATGCGATGCTCCATCAACACGAAGCTCATTTTGATTTTTTACGCTATGAGGCAGATGAGACGCGCCTGATTGATTAAGGTTTTCGCGGCGACAATGCCCATTATCGTTACGGTTCTTCACCTCGTTGAGGTGAAGAACTCGCGAGTGTATATCCTGCGTAAGAAAGTGGTCCCAGTAACCAGTCTTTCATCTGCAACCATTCTTTGGTGATAAGTTCAAAAGTGTTGGATGCGTCGTTGACTTTGCGGATCTTATCTAACTGACAAGCCTGTGCTGGGTTGACTCCACCCGCGACCTGCTTTCGCGCTTGCTCACATTTCTCTCGTGCTTCGGAGAGTTTTACCGCTGGATACTCACCCAACGCAAACATGCTTGATTTTCCGTTGAGTTTCACTTCGAAGTAGAGGCCGTTAAAGTCGTTAAGTCGATAGAATTTTTCTTTCGGCTTGGCAGTGCGGCATTGCGTATCAGTGAGCATAGTGGGTTCTTGCCAGTTTCTTATACCGCTATTTGCATCTCTATACTCATTTTTGACTGCGCTGCCATGAGATTACATGAGACATCATGAAAAGAAAAATCCACGCTATTGCGTGGATTATCAATGGCTTGTCAATCCTCATGCGATGTATTGAGATCTCATGAGACAACAGAAGCGATTTAGACGTTAAACAGGAAGTTCATAATATCGCCGTCTTTAACGATATATTCTTTCCCTTCTGAACGCATTTTACCGGCTTCTTTGGCACCTTGTTCACCTTTGTAAGTGATGAAATCATCAAAGGCGATGGTTTGGGCGCGGATAAAGCCTTTCTCGAAGTCGGTATGAATTTTACCGGCTGCCTGCGGAGCCGTCGCACCGACCGGGATGGTCCAGGCGCGGACTTCTTTCACCCCAGCGGTGAAATAGGTTTGCAGGTTCAGCAGTTTGTAACCAGCACGAATCACGCGGTTTAACCCCGGTTCTTCCAGACCGAGTTCGGCCATGAATTCGTCACGCTCGGCGTCGTCCAGCTCGGCAATGTCTGACTCCACCGCCGCACAGACAGGAACCACCACCGAACCTTCGCTGGCCGCGATTTCACGCACCTGATCCAGGTAGGGGTTGTTTTCGAAACCGTCTTCATTGACGTTGGCAATGTACATGGTCGGCTTTAACGTCAGGAAGCTCAGGTAACGAATGGCGGCTTTCTCTTCTGCACTCAGATCTAAGGCGCGAAGCATGCCAGCCTTTTCCAGTTGCGGCAGGCATTTTTCCAGCGCCGCTTGCTCAATTTTAGCGTCTTTGTCGCCGCCTTTGGCTTTCTTCTGTACACGGTGCAGCGCACGCTCACAGGTATCCAGATCCGCCAGCGCCAGTTCGGTGTTAATGGTATCGATATCTTCCGCTGGGTTCACTTTACCCGCAACGTGGATGATATTTTCATTCTCAAAGCAACGTACCACATGGCCGATGGCTTCGGTTTCACGGATGTTGGTCAGGAACTGGTTACCCAGACCTTCACCTTTGGAGGCACCTTTTACCAGACCGGCGATATCCACAAATTCCATGGTGGTGGGGATGGTGCGCTGCGGCTTGACGATCTCAGCCAGTTGGTCGAGGCGTAGATCCGGCATCGGCACAACGCCGGTGTTGGGTTCGATAGTACAAAACGGAAAGTTGGCCGCTTCGATACCGGCTTTGGTCAGCGCGTTGAACAGAGTAGATTTACCCACGTTAGGCAGCCCAACGATACCGCATTTGAATCCCATGTTTATGTCACCTTAAAAATCACTAATCATCAGGCTTTGCGTGTAAAAAGCCTGTCAGAATGGAAAAAGTCAGTCTTGATGCTAATTATACACATAATGCGGCATGAACTCGATCCGCCCGATACGTCATCATGACGCTTTGAACGCATGCAGGCGATTCATGGCTTTGACCATGTCTTCTTTCATCAAAATATCGGTACAGCGCAAGGATTCGTCGATGGCTTGATCGATCAGCGTCTGTTCGCTGACAGGCGGCTTACCGAGCACGAATCCCACCACTTTGTTTTTATCGCCCGGATGGCCGATGCCAATGCGTAAACGGTGGAAATTGGGGTTATTGCCCAGTTTACTGACGATATCTTTCAGCCCATTGTGACCACCGTGACCACCGCCAAGTTTCAGCTTGGCGACGCCGGGCGGTAAGTCCAGTTCATCGTGTGCCACCAAAATTTCATCAGGTTGAATGCGATAAAACGTTGCCATGGCGGCCACGGCTTTACCACTCAGGTTCATGAACGTCGTGGGCACCAGCAAACGTACATCGTTGCCTGCCAGAGACAGACGTGCGGTATAGCCGAAAAATTTACTCTCTTCTTTCAGCGGTTGCCGGTAGGCGTCAGCCAGGCGGTCAACGTACCAAGCGCCCGCATTGTGGCGGGTGGCGGCGTATTCGGCACCAGGGTTCGCCAGACCTACAATCAATTTGATACCACTCACAGTTGCATACCACTCATTATTGGATACGACTCACGCGATACGTTTTCAAACGGCCAGGGGCATGCCACGTATCTGGGGAATTGGCAAAGCTGGTAGTGTAACGCAGGGGCTGTTGATCACCAACATGTGATCCTTCACGCAACCCTAGGCGGAGGGGCTGCTTATACTGTAAACAGATCAGAAGGACACGCAGCACAATTCAGATTATTTTCTCTGGTCTGATTATTTCCACTGGATATTTCTGGAGGTGAAATATGAAACGTAGAAATGCTGTGAGAGTGGGCAACGCATTCATGGGATTGGGTCTGTTGCTTATGGTTGCCGGAATAGCGTATTCGATTGCTAATCAGTTGCCTGAATTAAATCTGCCGGGGTCGCTCTATTATGTAGAGTTACTGGCTATTTTTGCTGGCGCTATTTTGTGGCTGACAGGTGCACGTATTAGTGGTCGTGAGAGTGTGACGGACCGTTACTGGTGGCTGAAACACTTTGATAAACGCTGCCGCCGCGAGCGTCACCCCTGAGTCACGTGTAGCTTCAGACGCAATCGACCCGTCGGTCGCAGGCGGGGGGTTATGTATACCCGTCATATTTCACGTTGCAGGCGTGAGTTGGTGTTTTACTCGATCTGTAACGAGGCCCAAGCGCATCGTTCAGCTGTGAATGTTCAACGTATGAATGTTCAAAACAAGAACGTGTTGTCCTGCAATCCGAGTGAGGTGGGGGAGATATTCACCAGAATCGGGTAAGAAGAATAAAGACGGGTATAAATAATACGCATCGTCATAATGTGATGCCAATAAAAACGCCACCGGATAATAATGCTCCGGTGGCGTCGCCTTGCTAACCGAAATATCGATTAATGCTCGAACATCGCAGAAATAGATTCTTCGTTACTGATACGGCGGATAGCTTCTGCCAGCATGCCAGATAATGTCAGCGTGCGTACATTCGGCAGTGACTTAATATTTTCCGACAGCGGAATGGTATCGCAGACAATCACTTCATCAATGACAGAGTTCTTGATGTTCTCGTAAGCGTTGCCGGAGAAGATCGGGTGGGTTGCATAAGCGAAGACACGTTTGGCACCGCGCTCTTTCAGCGCTTCTGCCGCTTTGCACAACGTGCCGCCGGTATCGATCATGTCATCAACCAGTACGCAGTCACGACCCGCTACGTCCCCGATGATATGCATCACCTGAGAAACGTTGGCACGAGGACGACGTTTATCGATGATCGCCATGTCGGTATCGTTCAACAGCTTCGCGATAGCACGGGCGCGAACCACACCGCCGATATCCGGAGAAACCACGATCGGGTTATCCAGACTCTGTTGCAGCATGTCTTCGAGCAGGATTGGGCTACCGAACACGTTGTCTACCGGCACATCAAAGAAGCCCTGGATCTGCTCGGCATGGAGGTCCACCGTCAGGACACGGTCAACACCGACGCTGGAGAGAAAATCAGCCACGACTTTAGCCGTAATCGGCACGCGGGCGGAACGCACACGGCGATCCTGGCGAGCATAGCCGAAATAGGGGATGACAGCGGTAATGCGTCCTGCGGAAGCGCGGCGCAGGGCATCAACCATAACGACCAGTTCCATCAGGTTATCGTTGGTGGGAGCACAGGTCGACTGGATGATGAAAATATCACCACCGCGTACATTTTCGTTGATTTGTACGCTGACTTCGCCGTCGCTAAAACGACCAACAGCAGCGTCGCCCAGACTGGTGTACAAACGGTTGGCAATACGTTGTGCTAGTTCCGGCGTAGCGTTACCAGCAAAAAGCTTCATATCAGGCACGAGAAGAACCTCAAGCTTGCGTCCAGAGAAATATTCCGCCTGCGGAAGGCCGTGTGTCGTACCGCAAGCAGGATATACATACGGGTGTGGATAAGATCGTTAGAGCACCACGGTCGGCGGTGGTGTTTTAGCAACCCTTGAATTGCCCGGAAAGCTGTTGTTGCAGTGGAGAAACGTTCATTCCACGGGCAACAAAACCCTGTAAACCTTCCGGGGCCCGGTCTAACACCTGACGAGCGGCGGACTCGGTGTCGAATTCGGCAAACACGCAAGCGCCGGTGCCAGTCAGGCGCGACGGTGCGTATTCTAACAGCCATAAAAGTCGCTCTTCAACCTCACGAAAACGTTTTCTTACGACGGCTTCACAATCGTTGCTGAAAGTTTGTGTCAGTAACTGTGACAATGGGCGTACTGGCGTGTCTCGCGTCAGGTCTGGATCGCCGAAGATGAGCGGGGTAGGAATACTCACACCGGGATGCACCACCAGATACCACTTCTCTGCAGGTGAGGCGGGGGTTAACTGCTCTCCCACCCCTTCGGCGAATGCGGCGTGCCCGTGCACAAATACCGGTACGTCCGCCCCTAGTTTCAGGCCCAGCGCGGCCAGTGTGTCCACGGGGACCTGACTGTGCCACAACTGATTGAGTGCCACCAGCACGGTGGCGGCATTTGAGGAGCCACCACCCAGACCGCCCCCCATCGGCAGACGTTTATCGATACCAATATCAGCACCGGCAAACGGTAATCCGGCCTGTTGGCACCATTCCTGCAACAAACGGGCGGCGCGAACTACCAGATTCTGTTCATCGGGAACGCCGGGCAGCGGCGTCAGCAGCACGATGTGCTTATCCTGGCGTGGCGTAATGGTCAGCGTATCGCCGTAGTCAAGAAACTGAAACAGCGTTTGCAAATTATGATACCCGTCCGGTCGGCGACCGGTGATATACAAAAATAGATTCAGCTTGGCCGGGGAAGGCCAGCGGTTGCTTGCAGTCGCCATGATTTATTGCGTTGTCCAGTTGTCCATTTTCAGTTTGATGCGCTGCTCGCCCTGAGTCAGTTCCAGATTCTGCGGCAATGGCAACGGACCATCGGTATAAGACAGGTAGGAGACATTCCAGTGCTGATCGCCTTGCTGATAGTTGACGCTACGCAGCAGCGCATGTTCATCCAGTGTGAAATCCTGTGCGTCGCCCGGCAGGCCAAGCATCCACTGGCGTAAGTTGTCGAGCGGAATCGCCATGCCGGTTAACTGTTGAACCATGTACTGCGCGTCTTTACCCATATAACGCTTGCCCTGGTTGTCGGTTATCTGCACCAGGTCCGGGCTTGCCTGAAGCTCCAGTTCTGTGCCGCCAAGCGGGTTGGTGAGTAACAGGCGGTAGCGCTGTGGGGAGGGCTGTTGCCAGAAAAAACGGGCATACAGTTTTTTCCTATCAGAAATATAGGCAAACGAGCCGCGCGTTTGATAGTGGGTCAAATTTTGTACTTTCTGCTCGTGTTCGCGCCACTCGGGAGAGGTGGTTTTTTTGCCTGGCAAGGAGGGCTGAGTCAGGGTACAGGCAGTCAGTAACACACTCGCCAAAGGCAGTAACCGTAAGGCTTGGGTGGGTTTATTGGGCATGTCGAAGAGGTCCTGTTACAAGCATCATAGGTTCACAACAAGGCGTCACGCTAACGGGGTTGGCTGGCAGCGTCAATCCTTGTGATGTTACCTGGTAAGACGCTGATGACGTGAGTCTAGTCAATCGGGGTTACTTTTCTTGCCCGCAGGCTTCAAGTAGAATGCCCCTTAGATGAAACCCATACTAACACCGGGATTACTCTCTAGACCATGACCCTGCTTGCGCTTGGTATCAATCATAAAACAGCACCCGTCTCTCTTCGCGAGCGCGTCGCGTTCTCGCCAGACAGACAGGGGCAGGCGCTGCACAGTCTGTTACAACAACCGTTGGTTCAAGGCGGTGTGTTGTTGTCTACCTGTAACCGCACTGAGCTGTATCTCAGTGTGGAAGAGCAGGAAAACCGGCACGAACAGTTGATCGCCTGGCTGTGTGATTATCACCAGCTGAACCCTGATGACATCCGCAAAAATCTTTACTGGCATGAAGGCAACGCTGCCGTCAGCCATCTGATGCGTGTCGCCAGCGGGCTGGATTCTCTGGTATTGGGTGAACCCCAGATTTTGGGGCAGGTCAAAAAAGCGTTTGCGGATTCCCAGCGTGAGCGTTCGCTGTCAGGCGATCTGGAGCGCATGTTCCAGAAATCATTCACCGTCGCCAAACGGGTTCGTACCGAAACGGATATTGGTGCCAGTGCGGTATCGGTCGCGTTTGCCGCCTGTACGCTGGCGCGGCAGATTTTTGAATCGCTGGCGGATGTCAATGTGCTGTTGGTCGGCGCAGGCGAAACCATCGAGCTGGTATCCCGCCATCTGCGTGAACATCGTGTGAAGCGAATGGTGATTGCCAATCGTACGCGTGAGCGCGCTCAGGCGCTGGCCGAAGAGGTGGGTGCAGAAGTCATTACGCTGGCGGAGCTGGACGCGTATTTACCGCAGGCGGATATCGTCATCAGCTCTACCGCCAGTACATTACCCATCATCGGTAAAGGGATGATGGAGCGCACGATGAAAACGCGTCGCAACCAACCGATGCTGATGGTGGATATCGCGGTACCGCGTGACATCGAGCCGGAAGTCGGACGATTGCCGAATATTTACCTGTACAGCGTGGATGACCTGCAAGCGATCATTCAGCACAATCTGGCGCAGCGCAAAGCGGCGGCAATTCAGGCTGAATCCATCGTACAGCAGGAGTGTTCAGAGTTTATGGCGTGGCTGCGCGCGCAGTCAGCGGTAGAGACTATCCGGGATTATCGCTCTCAGGCGGATAGCCTGCGTGAAGAGATGACAACCAAAGCGCTGGCGGCAATACAGAATGGTGGTGATGTTGAGGCCATCGTGCAGGAACTGACGCACCGCCTGACCAACCGCCTGATCCATGCGCCCACCCGTTCGTTACAGCAGGCCGCCCGCGATGGCGATGTTGAGCGTTTGCAGATTTTGCGTGACAGCCTCGGCCTGAACTAGCATTCTTCTCCCCCCATATGATTCAACACAGGATTGAACTGCCCGCATGAAGTCTTCTATTGTTGCCAAACTGGAAGCGTTACAAGAGCGCCATGAAGAAGTACAGGCGCTGCTGGGGGAACCCAGTGTGATTGCCGATATGGACCGTTTCCGGGCGTTGTCCCGCGAGTACGCGCAACTTACCGACATTACCCGTTGCTTTGAGCGCTGGCAGCAGACGCAGGATGATATCGAAACGGCTGAATTGATGCTGGACGATCCTGAAATGCGTGATTTGGCCCAGGACGAACTGCAGGCGGCTAAAGTAGCCAGTGAAGATCTGGAACAACAGCTGCAAGTGCTGCTGTTGCCAAAAGACCCTGATGATGAACGTGGCTGCTTTTTGGAAATCCGCGCCGGTACCGGTGGTGATGAGGCCGCGTTATTCGCCGGTGACCTGTTTCGCATGTACAGCCGTTATGCCGAGTCCCGCCGCTGGAAGGTCGAGATCATGAGCGCAAGCGACGGCGAGCACGGTGGCTACAAAGAAATGATTGCCAAGGTCATCGGTGATGGCGCTTATGGGCAATTGAAATTCGAATCCGGTGGTCACCGTGTTCAGCGTGTGCCAGCCACCGAGTCTCAGGGCCGTATTCATACCTCTGCCTGCACGGTGGCCGTGATGCCGGAAGTGCCGGAAGCCGAGTTACCTGACATCAATCCTTCTGATTTGAGAATCGATACCTTCCGCTCCTCCGGTGCGGGCGGGCAGCACGTCAACACCACGGATTCCGCTATCCGTATTACCCACCTGCCGACCGGCATTGTGGTGGAGTGTCAGGACGAGCGTTCGCAGCACAAGAATAAAGCCAAGGCGTTGTCAGTGTTGGCTGCTCGTATTCGCGCTGCGGAAATGCATAAGCGTCAACAGGAAGAGGCTTCTACCCGACGTAACTTGTTAGGGAGTGGTGACCGCTCTGACCGTATCCGAACGTACAATTTCCCCCAAGGGCGAGTGACGGATCATCGTATTAACCTGACGCTCTATCGGTTGGATGAAGCGATGGAAGGCAAGCTGGATATGTTGATTCAGCCTATCGTTCAGGAATATCAGGCTGACCAACTGGCAGCGCTGGCTGAGCAGGATCAATGAATTATCAGAGCTGGTTGAAACAGGCGACAGTCCGGCTTCAGGCAAGTGATAGCCCCAAGCGCGATGCTGAAATCCTGCTGGAGCATGTGACCGGTAAACGCCGTACGTTTCTATTGGCGTTTGGCGAAACTGAACTGACTGGCGACGAAGCGCTGGCGCTGGAGTCCCTGCTGGCACGGCGTGTAACCGGCGAGCCGATTGCTTATTTGATCGGGTATAGGGAATTCTGGTCGTTACCGTTGGCAGTATCGCCGGCGACGTTGATCCCGCGGCCGGATACCGAATGTCTGGTCGAGCAGGCACTGGCGCATCTGCCGGACGGTGCGTCATCGGTGCTGGACTTAGGGACCGGTACCGGGGCGATAGCATTAGCGATTGCTCATGAACGGCCTGACTGTCAGGTTGTGGGTATTGATCGCCAAGCGGATGCGGTCGCGTTGGCAAGCCAGAATGCCAGCCAACTGGGGATCCATAATGCCCGATTTTTGCCGGGCGATTGGTTTTCGCCGTTGGGCGAAGAGCGATTTGCCGTCATCGTCAGCAACCCACCGTATATTGATGAACATGACCCGCATCTGTCATGTGGCGATGTGCGTTTTGAGCCAGCCAGTGCATTGGTGGCAGGCGCACAGGGTTTGGCTGATTTGCAGCACATTATCCGACAGGCAGGTGATTTCCTGCTGGATGGTGGCTGGTTACTGCTGGAGCATGGCTGGCAGCAGGGCGAGTCGGTTCGGAAACTGTTGTCGCAACAGGGGTTCGCTCAGGTGAAAACGCACCGTGATTATGGTGATAATGAGCGGGTGACGTTGGGACAATGGTCCGTCGGTTCGCCTGACCAGCGCTAAACCCGTTGGGGCCTCTGGTGGCACAACTTGAACAGGATCACATTGGTAATGATTAGCGGTCATTATCGCTTGAGGTTCCAGACAGAGCTGCTGACGAACACGCGATTTGGCATTATTATCGGATTCGCTGGCGCGACCGGACTCGCGGGGCGTGTGGGCAGCGGTTATGAAGTTCGTTTTTCAGGCGTGCAGCTGACGTTATCTTTGCTTTGATGGAATAACTATGAGTTCTATTGCTGATTTTGAATTTAACCAGTCATCCTTAAGCGAAGGCGTGATCCTGGTTTCCCAGTCGATACGCCGCGATTTTTCCGCGCAGGAAGTGAAGCAAAATCTGCAACAGCTTGTTGATGAAGCGCGAGCGACCATCTCCGCCGATTTGGATCAGGATCAACAACTGGAGCAGTTGATTGACCTCTTTTTCCATACCTGGGGTTTTGGCGGTGCCAGCGGTGTGTACCATTTGTCTGACGTGCTATGGCTGGACAAAGTGCTGGCCACCCGACAAGGGATGCCGGTGTCGCTCGGGATTATCTTCCTGCATATCGCTCATCAGTTAGATCTGCCTCTGATGCCTGTGATTTTCCCCACCCAACTTATTTTACGTGCGGATTGGCTCGATGATGAAATGTGGCTGATTAATCCGCTAAATGGCGACACGCTGAGCGAGCATGTGCTTGAGGTCTGGCTGAAAGGCAATATCGGCCTCTCTGCCAGACTGTTGGATAGCGATCTGGATGAAGCGGAAAACGTGATGATTGTCCGCAAGCTGTTAGATACGCTCAAAGTCGCACTAATGGAAGAAAAGCAGATGGAGCTGGCGCTGCGTGCCAGTGAGGCTGTGTTGCAGTTTGACCCTGAAGACCCGTATGAAATTCGTGACCGTGGTTTGATTTATGCACAGTTAGACTGCGATCATATCGCGTTGTCAGATCTGAGTTACTTTGTAGAGCAGTGCCCGGAAGACCCGGTCAGCGACATGATCAAAAAACAGATTCACTCCATTGAACATAAGCAGATTGTGCTGCATTAGTTCGGGGCATAACCGGAAATCCGAATATCTGATTTATCCGACAATAAGGTAAGTTTATGAACAATAAAGTGGTTAACATCGGGTCTATCCCGGTCGGCAACCATCTGCCGTTTGTGCTGTTTGGCGGCATGAATGTGCTTGAATCCCGTGAACTGGCGATGCGTATTTGTGAGCACTATGTCACGGTGACGCAGAAACTGGGCATCCCCTATGTTTTCAAGGCTTCCTTTGATAAAGCGAACCGCTCCTCTATCCACTCTTACCGTGGCCCGGGTCTGGAAGAAGGGATGAAGATTTTCCAGGAGCTGAAGGACACCTTCGGCGTGAAAATCATTACCGATGTGCACGAACCTCAGCAGGCTCAACCGGTCTCTGAGGTCGTCGACGTTATTCAGTTACCGGCCTTCCTGGCCCGCCAGACCGATCTGGTCGAGGCGATGGCCAAAACGGGCGCGGTTATCAATATCAAAAAACCACAGTTCATTAGCCCCGGTCAGGTGGGGAATATCGTGGATAAATTCCGCGAAGGCGGCAATGAGCAGGTGATCCTGTGCGATCGTGGCACCAACTTCGGTTATGACAACCTGGTTGTGGATATGCTGGGCTTCAATGTCATGAAACAGGTTTCGCATGGCGCACCGGTAATTTTTGATGTCACGCATGCACTGCAATGCCGTGATCCGTTTGGTGCGGCTTCAGGTGGACGCCGTGCTCAGGTCGCTGAACTGGCACGAGCCGGTATGGCTGTCGGCATCGCCGGGTTGTTTATTGAAGCCCACCCAGAACCGAACAGTGCCAGATGTGACGGTCCTTCGGCATTGCCGCTGGATAAGCTGGAGCCGTTCTTGCAACAGATGAAAGCGATTGATGAGCTGGTTAAAAATTTCCCGGAATTGGATACCAGTAATTAATCGACCTTTCAGACACAAAAAAACCGCCATCTGGCGGTTTTTTTATGCATCACGCACGGTGATTATTTGTACAGGTCGGCACCGATAGTGTAGTGGTCGCCGTTTTCCTGCCACTGTTTGGTGATGTGATAGAACTTAGCACCTTTCTTGTAAGCACGTTTGGCTACGGCTTCAGAAATGTCTGTCGGGCTGCTAAAGCTATCGCGGAAGCTAATGGAGTCAAACGGTGCCATCTGAGCGGCAGTGGCGTTGTTGAGTTCCTGAATCTTGGTGCCATCCGGCATCGTTACCGTGTAACGTGAACCTACGTTTGAAGACTGGGTCTGGAAGAAGTTACCCACCTTATCGCTCAGGCTTGAAGAGGTTGCCACACCGGGAATTTCCACTTTAGCCGCGGCGGCACCACCAGCAGCAATGGCTGCTTTACCCGCTTCAGAGTCTGCCGGAATAGCATCAGGGCTTTGTACCTGACGTTTTGGCGCATCTTTCTTATAGATAAAAGCGGTAACTGACTGAGTGGCACCGCTGGAGTTGATATCGACTTGGCGAACAATATAGAAAGAATATGCTTTTTTTTGCTGGGCGGCTTTACCGATAGCCTCGTTTACTTCTGGCTGATTGCCGAAATAACCAGTTACGGTAACGGTATCATAAGGTTCCTGGCGCACCGCTTCATCTTTTGGCAACTCTTTAACGCCACTGAATTCACGGTAAGAGGTATCTTTGATGGCAGCCGGTGCATCTTTTTTATATAAATCAACGGTTACCTGCCAACGGCCACCGTTAACTTCGGAAGTACCCTGAATGTAAAACGCTGCCGCGCCGCTCTCATCGGCCTTTTGAGAGGCATCGGCAGTTGCTTCATAAATAGCATCGTAACGACCAAAAAAGGTAATACGCTTAAAGGGCTGTAGTGATTGTGCTTTTTCTGGCGTAAGTTCCTGCGCAGCCTGCGTCGAAAACGCTACTATTGATAAGAGTGTGGATGCAACAACGCTAGTTCTCAGCTTCATAAAAAATCCTTTCGCCTGACGCATACGGTGAATACGTTCCAAGCCATCTTTATGTGGTAGCCGCTGATTATGGCATGGAACCTGATGTTATGCCTCTGCATTTTAAGCCAAATCTTACAAAATCATGCGGTGAACAACAGGGAAAGAGAAAAATGGAAATAATCACCATTAATAATCGAATTCATTTTATAAACGATATTTATCGCAATTAGTGCGGTTAACAAAGCGTTAACAGTGCTTTTTTGTGAGGCGTCTTTGAATATTGTTATAGCAATAATGGTAGAAAAACTTGTTTTAGCTGTGATTTTTGACCGTAAATGGGCATTGCTGCCTGTCATAACTCTGCTTTTAGAACGTAATGGTTTTAGCGGTGGATCATTAATTCCATTTTAAGTAGGTTATAAAGGGACTTATCGCTGCCGCCGCGGGTGCTGGTAACAGCGACAAGTCATTTTTCAAGTGATTGACATAGCCTATATAAAACCTTCGTGACAACGAAAAGGGATTCACAATGCGTATTGGTGTACCAAAAGAGAGGTTGGCCAATGAAGCCCGTGTCGCAGCCACGCCAAAAACGGTGGAGCAACTGCTGAAACTGGGCTTTGAGGTCGCTATTGAGCGTGGGGCGGGCAAACCGGCCAGTTTCGAGGACAGTGCTTACGAGCAAGCTGGCGCGATAATTCTGGATACAGCGGAGATCTGGCAGAGCGATATTCTGCTCAAAGTGAATGCGCCGCTGGATGAAGAAATAGAATTCACGCGCGCTGGCAGTACGATCATTAGTTTCATCTGGCCTGCTCAGAATCCGGCATTGCTGGAAAAACTGGCGGCGCGTCAGGTGACCGTTCTGGCGATGGATGCTGTGCCGCGTATTTCTCGTGCCCAGTCCATGGATGCGCTGAGTTCAATGGCAAACATTGCCGGGTATCGTGCCATTGTTGAAGCGGCGCATGAGTTTGGCCGTTTCTTTACCGGTCAGATAACGGCGGCAGGTAAAGTACCACCGGCGAAGGTGATGATCATCGGTGCTGGCGTGGCGGGGCTCGCCGCGATCGGGGCTGCCGGAAGCCTGGGCGCTATCGTTCGTGCATTCGATACACGCCCGGAAGTTAAAGAGCAGGTGAAAAGTATGGGCGCCGAATTCCTGGAACTGGAATTCGAAGAAGAAGCCGGCAGTGGCGATGGTTACGCCAAAGTGATGTCTGAAGCCTTTATCAAGGCCGAAATGGCGCTGTTCGCGGCACAGGCTCAAGAGGTGGATATTATCGTCACCACTGCGTTGATCCCGGGAAAACCGGCACCGCGACTGATTACCCGTGAAATGGTGCAGAGCATGAAGCCCGGCAGCGTGATTGTCGACCTGGCTGCCCAGACCGGTGGTAACTGTGAGCTGACCGTCGCTGATCAGGTAACGGTGACAGAAAACGGCGTGAAGATCATCGGTTATACCGATTTGCCCAGTCGCCTGCCGACCCAGTCGTCACAGTTGTACGGCACTAACCTGGTGAATCTGCTGAAACTGCTGTGTAAAGAGAAGAACGGCGAAATCGAGATTGATTTCGAGGATAACGTGATTCGCGGTGTGACCGTGGTTAAATCCGGTGAAATTACCTGGCCAGCCCCGCCGATTCAGGTTTCAGCACAAGCGCAACAGGCTAAGCCGGCGGCAGCGGTGGCACCGCAAGAAGCTAAACCTGCGTCGCCCTGGAAGAAATTTATCTTCATCGCGTTGGCGATAGTATTGTTTGGCTGGCTGGCAAACGTGGCGCCGAAAGAGTTCCTGTCTCACTTCACGGTATTTGCACTGTCTTGCGTGGTGGGATACTACGTGGTCTGGAACGTCAGTCACGCGCTGCATACACCATTGATGTCGGTCACCAATGCGATTTCCGGCATTATTGTGGTGGGGGCGTTGTTGCAGATTGGGCATGGGGGATGGGTATCCTTTCTCTCCTTCATCGCCGTGCTGATCGCCAGCATCAATATTTTCGGCGGGTTTACCGTCACTCAGCGCATGCTGAAAATGTTCCGTAAGAATTAAGGGGTAACGGATGTCTGGAGGATTAGTGACAGCAGCATACATCGTTGCTGCAATTCTGTTTATTTTCAGCCTGGCTGGTTTATCCAAACACGAGACGTCGCGTCAGGGGAACATTTTCGGTATTAGCGGGATGGCGATTGCGCTGTTGGCGACCATCCTGGGGCCGCATGCCGGGAACGTAGGCTGGATTCTCGTCGCGATGGTGATCGGCGGTACTATCGGTGTGCGCTTGGCTCGCAAGGTTGAAATGACCGAAATGCCGGAGCTGGTCGCGATTCTGCACAGCTTTGTCGGCCTGGCGGCGGTACTGGTCGGTTTCAACAGCTTTATTGGCGAAGCCGATATTGCTGAACCTATCATGGAAAATATCCATCTGACCGAAGTATTTTTGGGTATTTTCATCGGTGCGGTGACCTTTACTGGTTCGATCGTCGCGTTTGGTAAACTGCGTGGTTTGATTTCATCGAAACCATTGATGTTGCCTAATCGCCATAAGCTGAATCTGTTGGCGTTGGTACTGTCATTCCTGTTGTTGCTGGTGTTTGTCAAAACCGGCAGTGCTGGAATGCAGGCATTCGCGTTGCTGCTGATGACGTTGATTGCGCTGGCGTTCGGCTGGCATCTGGTGGCCTCTATCGGTGGCGCGGATATGCCGGTCGTGGTTTCCATGCTGAACTCCTATTCAGGATGGGCGGCAGCGGCGGCAGGGTTTATGCTGAGCAACGACCTGCTCATCGTAACCGGTGCGCTGGTGGGTTCTTCTGGTGCGATTCTGTCTTACATCATGTGTAAGGCGATGAACCGCTCGTTCATTAGCGTTATTGCTGGCGGTTTCGGTACGGACGGTTCTTCGGCGGGTAGTGATGAAGCCGTAGGTGAACATCGTGAAACCACCGCAGAAGAAGTTGCGGAACTGCTGAAAAACTCTACCTCGGTGATTATTACGCCGGGGTATGGTATGGCGGTGGCGCAGGCACAATACCCGGTGCATGACATTACCGCTAAACTGCGTGCCCGCGGCATTACGGTGCGCTTTGGTATTCACCCGGTTGCTGGTCGTCTGCCAGGGCACATGAACGTTCTGCTGGCGGAAGCGAAAGTGCCTTACGATATCGTGCTGGAAATGGATGAGATCAATGATGATTTCACCGATACCGATACCGTGTTGGTGATTGGCGCTAACGACACCGTTAACCCTGCCGCTCAGGAAGATCCACACAGTCCTATTGCGGGTATGCCGGTACTGGAAGTCTGGAAAGCGCAGAATGTTATCGTGTTTAAGCGTTCGATGAATACCGGCTATGCTGGTGTGCAGAACCCGCTGTTCTTTAAAGAGAACACCCAAATGCTGTTCGGCGATGCCAAAGAAAGCGTGGAAGCGATTCTGAAAGCGTTGTAAGTCAGCATCAATTCGATGAAACATCAGTAAAACAACAATCTATAAAACAACAGGGGCCGATGGCCCCTGTTGTTATTGAGAGTGGTGACTGAGCGTGATAGCCGCAGCGGTCAGTTGGTCTTTTCCTGACTACCCGCGTCATTTTCACCCTGCAATGTGACCGGAGAAACAAAGTCGTCCGGTTTAATTGCCAGCAAATCGCATTTTAGGTGATCGATCACGTGTTCTACCGTGTTGCCGATAAACGCAGCGGACAGGCCGGTGCGCCCAAGCGATCCCAACACCACCACCCCAGCTTGCAGATGTTCAGCCAGGTCGGGAATGACCTCTTCCGGCAAACCTTTTTCCACGTGGGTGACGCGTTCATCCAAATTAAACTTCTGTCGCAGAGATTTCATCGCCAGCAGGTGTTGGCCGCGGATAGCCCCGTTATAGACGCCGGGGTCGAAATCCGGCAGTTCAATGGCAATATTGATGGGGGTGACCGGATAAGCACCAACCAGGTGGACTTCGGTTTGGTTGACCTGACGAGCTAAATCCAGCGCTTCGGATACCAGTTTTATATTAAGCGGGTCGTGATAGGGGTCTTCACTCGCCAGATTGACCGCCACCAGTGCGCGACCTTCTTCCGGCCAGGGCTGGTCTTTCACCATCCAGACCGGGCAAGGACATTTACGCAGTAACTGCCAGTCGGTCGGGGTGAAAATCACCGCTTCCAGCCTGTCGTGCTGGTGAGCCATTTTGAGCAATAAATCGTGTTTACCGGCAATCACCTCCTGAATAATGGCTTCATAAGGTTTGTTATGCCAGACGACCTTGATATCAATGGGGATCCCCGCATCAAGGTAGTATTTACACTGTTCCGCAATCCATTCGGTTCTTTGGGCGATAACCCCTTGTCTCATCTCGGTTCTTTCATCCGGAGAGAGCAGGGTAGTCATTTCGTAGGAAAAGTCGTAGATAGGCAAAAACGCCTTAATACGACCACCAAGCCGCTGGACCAGATAAACGGCCCGTCTCAGTGCGGGCTGGTCATCCTGATTGGGGTCAATAGCTACCAGTAAATTCTGATACTTCGCCATAGCTCCTCCTGTTGGCTGTCACTCTGCAGCCTGCCCGTTAAGAGTAACGCAAGGAAATCGCTTTGAACAATAAGATGAGCGCGACCGGATCAACAATTCAGAGCAATCATTGATCCGGCGCTGTACAGAAGGTATTAAGCTTTTGTGCGTGATGAGCCTGCCAGTTCGGCTAGCAGTTCATTATTCTCGATAGTGATGTACTTACCTTTTACGGCCAGCATACCGCTTTTTTGGAAGCGGCCGAGCAGGCGACTGATGGTTTCTACCGTCAGACCCAGATAGTTGCCGATATCACCGCGAGTCATGGTCAGGCGGAATTCACGAGGTGAAAAGCCGCGCTGGGCAAAACGGCGGGAAAGGTTGTAGATAAAGGCGGCCAGGCGCTCTTCGGCGTTCTTCTTCGACAACAGCAGGATCATGTCCTGATCGCCACGGATTTCGCCGCTCATCAACCGCATCATTTGCTGACGCAGGTTGGGCATTTTACCGGACAAGTCGTCCAGCGTTTCAAATGGGATTTCGCACACCATGGACGTTTCCAGTGCCTGAGCGAAACTGGGGTGTTGGGCGCTACCGATAGCATCAAACCCAACCAGATCGCCTGCCAGATGAAAACCGGTGATTTGCTCATCGCCTTGTTCGGTGATGGTGTAGCTTTTGATGGTACCTGAGCGGATAGCATACAGTGATTTCAGTTCATCACCGGCCTTGAACAACGCTTGCCCTTTCTGGATGGGTTTTTTCCTTTCGATAATGTTGTCGAGCTGGTCGAGTTCATGCTCGTTCAGTGTGAAAGGAATACACAGCTGGCTGATGCTGCAATCCTGACAATGGATTGCACAGCCGCCAGACTGAATGCGTCGGATTATTCGCTTTTCAGGAATCATAGACTTTACTCAGGCGATAATTGATATTGGTCAATTTTAACAGCTTTTATTGGGTCTGATAAGATCTGCTATCTCTGGAACTGACAAGTAAATAGTGAGCTTATTAATATTTTTGGCACGATATTTGGATTCTTCGCTTCACCACTCCCGGATTTTCACTCACTCAGTGATTGCGGTTGAATAAATCCTGCTGTGGTAAATACCCTTCGTGGGTTAATAACCATTGTTTACGATGAATGCCGCCGGCGTAACCAGTGAGCGCACCTCGCGCACCAATAACACGATGGCAGGGAACGACAATACTGATGGGATTGGAACCATTGGCCAGCCCAACGGCACGGGCGGCACCTGGTTGCCCGAGTCGGGCGGCCAGTTCGCCGTAAGTGGTTGTACTACCACAAGGTATGGTTCGAAGCGCCTGCCAGACCTGATGCTGGAAGTCGGTGCCTGCGGCAGCGACGGGCAAGGTCTCAATAATGTTCAGATCGCCTGCGAAATAGGCGCATAACGCATCGGTCAATTGACCAGGGTTATTACAGGCTTTTAACACGAACGGGTCATGACGGTAACGCTTATTCAGCAATTGATATAAATTCTCTTCATACTCACGCCATTCCACCGCTCTAAGGTGATAATTTTCATCAGCAATCAATAATAATTCCCCAATGGGCGTGGGGAGCGAATCAAATAAAAATGTCTGCATGGATATCGTGTTATGTAACGTCAGCCAATAACAGTGACGTGGTAACCAGATTTAAGCGTGGGCGCATTGTCGCTTTAATAGCAACATCTGTCACATGAAAACTGCATGATTTTTAGAAAGGGCTGGAGGTGCTAGCCGGGTACACGGCCAGCACCTCCAGGGCACGGCAGAATCAGGATGAGGCCAGTTTTTGAAGCGTCGTCAACTGGTTAACGGCATCTTGCATGGCGTCCATACCTTTGGCGAGATCTTTCAGATTACCCAGATTCGCCGTCATGTTGGCCCGGTCCTTGTCGGTTTCGGCACTCATGGTGGCGATTTGGTTGGCTGCCGAGATACTTTTATCCGCCATTTGTGCGGTTGTCGTGACGGTTTGCTGAGCAATGGAGCGGATATGCGCGATGGTTTGAACCGCTTCGTTAATGCTGTGGGTTGTCGCGTCAACCTGCTCTTTAGAGGAGCTTGCCAGTTTGCGGACCTCATCCGCGACCACGGCGAATCCCCGTCCTGCCTCGCCCGCACGGGCGGCTTCTACGGCGGCATTCAGCGCCAGCAAATTGGTTTTATCCGCAATCGCGTTGATGCCGTTGGTGATATGGCTGATGCTGGTTGAAATACGCTCCAGGTCGTTAAGGCCGGTTTCCAGCCGGACCTGTGCTTCTTGTGTTTTTGAGGCGGAGTCGCTAATTGCACGGATGCTGCTTTGAGCCACATCCAGTGTATCACTCTGGCGTAGCGTTGCCTGTTCCAGTTGAGGCATGGCGATCAACAGCGGTGCCAATGCCTGTTCATAATCAACCACTTGTTTGACTACGGCCGACTGAATGTCATGCAGCGCTTCCCAACGCCGCAGGGCGCGTTGAGCATAATGACCGGCGTAGGCGGCGTATTCGACAGGGAAATGGTTCATGGCTTTCACGTCACGGTCAAAAAATGCCAGTGCGGATAGCGTCTGGTTGATAGGCACCCCCAGAATTTCACCAAAGCTGGAAAATCCAGCGGCGGGAACCTGATCAAAAAACTGAGCCTGCTCCAGATTGGTGTTGCCAACCCTACGCAGTACACAGTCATTGAGCAGTAACAGCTCCGGTTTGCCATGTTGTGACACAAACTGTTGCCAGTCCCGTTCGGTGGTGGCGATAAAATCGGTTGATTGCATGAGATGCAGTCGGTCACCAAATTCAAGGTCACAGAAAAAGGCAATATGGTCTTCTTTAATGGCGGCGACAGAACGAACGAAGTATTCGTCATTGACCTTAACCGCGAACGTTTTTCCTGTCAGATGCTGGCTGATTTGATCTGGCGGACAGCGTAAACAGGCAGCGATCGCCTCAATAATCGGCTGTTCATGGCCGTTGGCATCAAAAACAGATTTCACCTTACGGGCGACAGGATCAGCATCCGCCACTAGCCAGCTCTGTTTTGTCGGTTCAAAGTTCTGGCTCTTGAATGGCGCAAATGATTTGCCAGGTGCCATCTGACAGAACACGATCACCGCCTTTCCTTGTAGCACGGTGTTGTCTGCACCAATGTAGGTGCCGCTGAAATCGAGCCGTCCTCCAGCTGCGCCACCGATAGTCAGGCAGGGGAAACGACGGCAGGCGTACCAGGCCTGCATCAAAAACCCTTCCGATGCCGCCAGACCATCACAATAAATCAGGGCAAAGGTGTTATCCGGAGAGAGCGGCATACTGACATTCAGGCGATCCAGTTCTCGTTTAATGGCGTCGATTCTGACACGAGCACTGGGTTTGTCATGCATGTGTAGATCGACCAGATGTACCTCATGTCTGGCGATCAGCGATTGAGGCATCCATAACCAACTGCCTTGCGGGCTATTCATCTCGCAGTAAGCAGAGCGATTACGTTGACTGCATAACGCGCCGGTGGAGGAGAGGGTGATCACCGTGCGATTAGGGGCTGAAAAACGTTGCCAGGCACGGTTGACCTCGGAAAAGCTGGCTTCAGGAGGGACAAACGCCAACAGCAACCCTGGTTTTGAGGGGAGCCCGAGAGCAGACAATGAGGTGGGTAAGGCGTCACAACGATAGGTGCCACGTGCTGGGCGGTTCCTTGTTAAACCCGGGATTGCGATATGGCTCAGGAAAGATGACATAATATTTCCACTCCCTATATTTAAATTAATTTAATGGGAAGCCTGATTTTATCCTACGAGATGCGAATAGAGTGTAGGGTGATCGTGATCACCTGCCACCACTCGAATAGGCAAGAAATCTAATTCCGTGTGCGGGATCACATTGATGATAGTGGTAGGTGAGTGGATCAAGGAATGATGAGAAAATTTTTTGTAAAAAATGAAATTACTTAGTTTTGTTAATGTATATGTGGGTGAGCGGGGATTTCACTATCGCAATGACTGCTGCAGAAATGGCCGATGCGGTGTACGGCCGCATCGGCCGGGGTACGTCACTGGATAACGCCGCAGGCGATGCGCATTCCACCGCCGCCAAGTTCCTTCGGCGTGTCGGCGTAGTTGTCACCACCGGTATGAACCATCAAGGCGTGGTCTTTCACTTCTGATAGCGTTTTTAACCGTGGCGCCAGTACCTCATAAGTCGCGGTGCCATCCGCGTTGACGACCAGGCCAGGTAAATCGCCCAGGTGCCCTTTATCATTGTAAGGGCCGAGATGCCGACCGGTTTTTTGCGGGTCCAGATGCCCGCCCGCTGCCAGTGCTGGCACGGTATTGCCATTTTGTACGCCCGGCGCGCAACTGGCATTAGCATGGACGTGGAAACCGTGAATGCCAGGCTGCAACCCCTTCAGGTTGGGACTAAACAGCAAGCCATACTCTGTTTCCGTGATAGTGATATTGCCAAGCGTATCGCCATCGCCAGTGGGCAGTGCTTCTTTTAGCGTGACGGTCGTACTGGCTGCGTGGGTGATGGCGCTGATGAACAGGCCAGACAGAATCAGTGCGTTGAGTTTCATGATGCTCCCTTTTTTCCATTGTCATGCTATTGCCGCAATCCTGAGTATTACGCGGCAACATCAGCGGTCATGCCGAGGGCATAAAACGCCCGTTATCTCATCAACGGGTACCCAATAAAACGGATTCCCTCAAGCCAAATATAGTCGGCACGGTATAGCGCGCCAGTTTTTGGTGACGTTGTCACGTATTGCGGGCGAGAATCTGCACCGGGAGGGCGAGTCACAGCAGCGTTTGGGCATTCTCAGACGGTACAATCACGCAAGCAGGACAAAAATTGAGTCTATCACACTGATAAAACAACAATTCGATATATAGTGTAATCAGGGGATGGAAAATGTGATGAAAAAATTAGGCACGAAGGAGACGAAAAAAATGAGTAAGGGTGTGGTAACGAAAGGGCTATGTGGCCTGTTGCTGGCGATGCCGCTCTATGGTTTCGCCGATAACAAAAATCCGGATCTGATTGCCGGTTATACCTCGCAACAACTGGCTGATGCGTTACCGGCGGTGGTTGATGGCTTAAAACGTCGCGGCGTGGAAGTGGATGCTAAAGAGCATTCCGTGCAGGCAGAATATGTGGATACCGCGACAAAACGTAAGACGCTGGTCACCATTTATATTCCGCCATCAATCAGCGGGCAGGAGGTGACCGGTGAAAGTGAACTGGATGCCGCGGTTGCCAGTTCCGAGAAAGAGATGCTGCGCCAGCGAATTCGCCCAGAGAAAAGGGATCTGGTTGCCGATGGCACCCCAAAATTCCGGTGTCTGCTGACCATTCTGAATGATCAGGTTGTGCATTCATTATGTTCTGCGGTAGTGAAAGGTCGAGTGGTGGAAATCCAGCCGGTCACACTGGTTGACAATAAAGCGTTCGAACCGGCACAGCAGCGTCAGGCTGGGGTGGTGTTGTCCATCGGCAAAAGTCTGCTGGCGGGCGCTAAGTAGAGTGATGGTTATTGCCTGATAGGCTCAGCCCTGCCAGTTGGCGGGGCTTTTTTTGTCCGCCAGTGTGACCGTGGAACGGCATGATGAACTGGGACAATTGACGCTGGCGATGATGTCGATGACGGAAAAACTGCGTCAGCTGATAGCAGATATCCGGCATAGTGTTTATAGCGTGGCAAAAGCCTCTTCCGATATCGCGGCGGGCAACTATGACCTGTCCTCGAGAACCGAACAGTAGTCGTCCGCGATAATAGACTGATCTCTGAAGGTGATAATCTAACAAGTACAGATGTTATTGAATCTTCGATTAGGATTTCGAGTTTAATCAAAGAGGAAGACTTATACTCTACATTATTTTCATTAAATGATAATAACATCATTTGGCAAATGATTGATACTCAACCTGAATATGAAGAAATCAAGGCGATAATCAATCAGCATATTGATAAGTACGGTGCGAGAGGTCTGCATGAACTAAAGATAGAAAGTCCTTCAAATCGTTTAGATAAAAGTGAATTTATTAAGCAGCTAAAAGTATTAACACTATCTAAGCAGAATGATTTTACTAAATCATATCAGCATTCGAGTGAAGATATCGAAAGTATTTATAAACGTATACCCTTCTTATGGAGAACGGTCTTAAGATTATCAATTAGGTCATTAGTTGAATTTATTAAGATACGTGAAGATACCCGATATCTTCGAAGTGAAGTTTTTGATTATGCAAAGCATGTATTTGATAAATTAGCTGATGATTTGATGAAGGTACGTGCTATCGAAAAAAAAGACGATATAATGCATCTTTCCGTCACGGAAATATTTAACTATGCAAAATGTGTTGATAGTACGTTGGATCTGAAGAGCATTGTTACTCATCGCTCAATGCAATTTGAGACCTATAAAGAAGAGAAGCTATTTTCTTCTTTTTTCTCACGCAATGGTGTCATTATTAATAATAAGAATACAAATGCTAAGTTATCAGGAATTGGTTCTTCCTTTGGTATTGCGAGAGGTGTTGTTAGAATAGTACACGACTCTAAGGCTATCGAAAGCATTCCTGAAGGAACTATTTTGGTAACAAGAGAAACGGATCCAGCTTGGTTATTCCTTATGGTTAAATCCACTGGAATTATTGTAGAAAAAGGAAGCCTTTTATCCCACACCGCAATAACTGGGCGTAAATTCGGCATACCAACAATCGTCGGTGTCGATAATTGTACTGAGCTATTCAAAGATGGGCAATTTATTGAAATGAATGGAGCCACAGGGGAAATAACCCTTATTTCAGAGTAATTGATGCAGAAAGGGATCTCATTCTGTATATATAACAAGGTAGAGAAAGATGGAAAGATTAAAAAATTTTTGTAATATCGTTTTCCCCGTTAAATTTTATATCTTCTTTTCTATTGTCTGGTTCTTCGGAATGGAGGCGTTTTTTGCACTTGTTACAGGAGAGAAAATGTTTTTTACAATTGGAGACTTTCTCTCAATCGCTATAGGCTTTTTGATTTTATTCTTTATTAGAGTCATCGATGAGATAAAGGATTATGAATTTGACATCAAAAATAACCCAGAAAGACCTTTGGTAAAGGGGGTGGTATCAAGAACCGATATTATTCTTTATAGTGTAACAACGGCGTTGTTAATAATTGTTTTGAATTTATTAAATAATAATTCATTACTACCATATACAATGATTATATATATATTGTTTATTTGGCTTATCGACAAGGTCGTTAACAAGATTAGTGCTAATTCGTTTTTTCAACTAGTGATAGCTTTTCCTGCCAGTCTTCAAATATATATATATTATTTATTTTTCCTATTAACTAAATATGGGTATGATTATAAGAGCGGATATATATTTTTTGTTGTTCCATTCGCATTGTCTTTCCTTTCTTTAGAGATTTTGAGAAAAACTCGGTGGAAGAATGTAAAGGATGGTCTTTATTCCAACGATATTGGCCCTGTACAATCCCATCTATTGGGGGCCGCTTTAGGTGTGATTGGTGTCATCATCTGCTATGTAAACGTAAATCCAGTTTTAGGTGGTTTTTCTTATCTGTTATGGTTGCCAGTTGTATTCTTGCTGGTAAATGCAATTAGATTTTTCGTATTGAAGAATGAAAAGGTTAGTATAAGGATATTTCCTTTGCTTTTCCTTATTGGAATATACACAATGAATATTGTGTTATACTGTATATCAGTCGTTAACGGTTAATTACACACAGGGCCTTAAGAGAATGCTCCATTTGATACTCTCCTAAGGTCCTTTTTTCGATTATCTCTTTCTTTAACAATCGTATTAACAATCATCGTAATCCTCCCGAAAATCGATACACGCATAAGTGGAGTTTTCTCCTAACCTGAATACAGTCTATTCAGCGTATAACCTGATTCTATTTAAAACGAGGAGATTACCCGCGGCGGACCGGGCAGCCCGCCGCGGGGTGACTTAACGCAGGTTCTGCGGAAAGTTGTCCGGCAAGTCGCTGGCCGGGCAATCAATGACGCTATTGTTGTTTTCACCACAGTCACGCACGAACGTAATGGTGGCGAATTCGTCAATCACTTCCGTTGGGTAGGCCGGGCCCGCGGCACGGTAAGATTCCATCAACGGAATGTGCTCATTCTGGAAGCAGACAGTTTTTTCCGGGTTATTGATGACCCAACGTGGGAAGAAAATGGTGCCGTGAAAAATGCGATCACCCAGGTTGACCATCAGGCTCACGTCGGTGCCGGTTGGTTCCGTCCAGGAGATTTTGTAAACATCGCTGGCGACTCGGACAATGAACGCCTCCTGATCTTTTACCCAGCGATTGGCCACGATACCGCTATGAATGCGGTAATCCAGTGTGTGACCATTTTTCACGTATATCTCGTAATTCCAGCCGTTATCGTAGGTATATACCAGATGTTTTCCTACAAAACCGCTGAGATCGTGTTTGTCGAAAGTGCTCATACTGTTTTCCTTATTGTTGGCTGCAACAGAGTATAAGGTCTGAATAAATTGATGAATAACGCTGTTTTTAGTGTTAATTAATTCAATAATTAGATTGAATAGCTGGCTTGTGCCGGCAACACCAACAGATGGAATGACGCAGATGTTGACGAAAACGACACTGGAACAATGGGCGCTGCTACGGGCGGTGGTGGAGCTGGGTGGGTTTGCTCAGGCCGCGCAAGCGCTTAACCGTAGCCAGTCTTCGGTGAGCTACCAATTATCATTGATGCAGGAACGGCTGGGGGTTTCGCTGTTGGCACCATCCGGGCGTCGGACGGTGTTGACTGCACAGGGGCAGCAACTGCTGACGCAGGCTATTCCGTTGCTTAATGCCTTTCACACGCTGGAGTTGCGTGCAGACATGCTGCGGCACGGCGGGCGGGCCAGAATTGATTTGGTGGTAGATAGCATTTTCCCCAAACCGACGTTGTTTGCCGCGCTGAGTACCTTTCAGTCCCGTCATCCACACACTCAAGTCCATTTAATGGAGGTGCTACGCAGCGAGAGTCGGTCGCAGCTTGCTGACTATCAGGCTGATATCTGGCTGATTTCCCAGCCGTGGGAGGGGATTAACCGGGGGCGATTGCTGATGGACATGGCATTCGTCGCTGTTGCGCGGGCAGATCATCCGCTGCATCAGCGCGCCCAGCCGTTGTCATTTGCGGATCTTAGCGCCTATCCATTGATTGAAATTATTGACAGACAACAGCAGAAAGAGAGTCTGCATAAACCCGCCAGCACGGAAAACTGGACATTTACCACGGTGGAAGCGGCCATCGAAGCGGTGATGCACGGTGTGGGTTATGGCTGGATGCCGCAAGCGCGTGTGGCGGATGGGCTGGCGTCCGGCATACTGAAATTGCTGCCCTTGCCACAAGGCGGGCGGCGTTTTACGCCGCTCTATCTGGTAGTGGAAGAAGACAAACAGCCTTACGACACGGAGGTCGCAACGCTGGTAGCGCTACTGACGGAGGCCGCCGACGCTATGGTGTAAAGTGACGTTGTCACCATTCATGTGTAACAGCCGCTCGCTGTGCAACCATCCATTACCCATATCCATTCAGGCGAAGTAGCGTGCTTTGAACGGCATCAATGCTGCGCCAATCACGGCCGGGTCATGTTGGATCTGGCTTAGCAACAGCTGTGGATAGCGAGCGGCGTGCCCATAACGTGGTGGTTGCTGGGTGGGAGGAACAGTAAGCAGCATCTCTCCCAATGCCGTTGGTAACTCGCCGCCAAATACAATCGCTGCCGGGTCGACTACCGCCCGCAGCGCATCAATAGCACGGTTCAGGCAGGGTCTGACTTCTTCAACCCAGTCGGATACACCTGGCCATTGTGGATTGAACTGCTTACGCAGGGCACTGACCCGCTGGATATCGATACCCTGTGCATTAAGCCGTTTAAGCAATTCACCCAGCGCAGGGCGGGAGGAAAACTCTTGTCTGGTATAAAGACGGCTGATTTCTCCGGCGTTGCCAAAAGAGCCGGCAAAGGACTGACCATTGAGGATGAGCCCCGCGCCAAAGCCATAGTTGAATGACAGGTAACCGAAGGTAGGGTACTGCAACCCCGCCCCCAGCACAGACTCGCCAATTGCACCGGTGGTGGCGTTATTCTCTGTCCAGACTTCCAGATCAAACAGGGTCTCCAGTTCACTTTTGATATCCACCAGTGACCAGTCACGAAGCGGCTCCGGTGCGTTAAATAACCGTTTTTCGTCCACCAGATAGCCCGCCATAGCGAACCCTATTCCCACCACCGCAGAGAGAGGGATCGCACACTGCTGCAGCGCTTTACGTGTCTGCTCTTTCAACATAAACAACGCACGCGTGCGGTCATCCAGCGGAATATCGATGGTTTCCTCGTAGACCACCTGACAACTGAAATCACACAGGCAAAACGCCAGCGCATCGGTATTCACTGAGATACCGATGCTATACCGTGCCGATGGTGCCAGTTCCAGTGCCGGGCTGGGTTTCCCACGCCCATGCACAATGCTATCGCCTAACTGCAATAGCCCTCGCTCCAGCAGGTTATCGATAATTCGATGTACCGAGGGTTGGGTCAGGTTGGTCTGCGGTGATACCGCAGAGCGCATGATGTTCCGGTTACGACGAACGATATCCAGAACCAGACGTTCATTCACTGTGACACTTGCATTGTCGTGAAGTATTGGCCACATCAGGCGCGGGCCTCCGCGTGTGTCTTCATGGTTTTTATGATCCTTTTATCACGTCTTGTCGTGCAGTTAGCTCATCGCTGATGTAGGAGAGCGTGCCGGAAATGCCGGTGCTACCAATTATTAAACATAAAGAATGATAATAACCCTTGGTATCAGATAAAACCTTATGATTGATATGGTTTCATCAGATATTACAGTTAATTTAAATTTATTTTCTTATATATCATTTGTTTGTGTTGTCTATTTTCTGTGACGCATTTGAAACGTATTTGTCATTATTATTATGCATAATGCATTATAAATTCAATTGGCAGCGTTTTCACCTGATTAAACAGGTGCCTGACGAACAACGGGGAACGTGTGAATGAGTAGACTGGAAGTGGAGCGCGCCAGTGTGGCTTACGGTGATACACCTGTACTCAAGGCGGTATCATTCGAGGCTAACGAAGGTGAATTCGTTACTCTGCTGGGGCCGTCTGGATGCGGTAAAACCACGCTCTTACGGGCTATTGCCGGCTTTGTGCCGCTGGATGGTGGGGCCATTCGTATTGGTGGCCGAGAGATGAATGGTCTTGAGCCAGAGAAACGTAACACCGCGATGTGCTTTCAATCTTACGCGTTGTTTCCCCACCTGACCGTATCAGAAAACATTGCCTTTGGATTACAGCAACGCCGGGTGTCGGGAGAGGCGCTAAGCCACCGGGTTGTGGAAACCGCGTTAACGGTAGCGATGGCCGGGCATTTGGATAAGTTGCCTGCTCAGCTCTCCGGAGGGCAGCAACAGCGCGTGGCGCTGGCGCGCTCCATGGCCGTGCGGCCGGATGTGATGCTGTTTGATGAACCCTTGTCCAACCTGGATGCCCGGTTGCGCGAGCAACTGCGGTTGCAGATCCGTGCGTTACAACGCAAACAGGGCTTTACCGCGGTGTATGTCACGCATGATCAGGCTGAAGCGTTAGCCATGTCTGACAAGGTGATGGTGATGCACGGCGGCAATATCATTCAGGCCGGTACTCCACAAGATATTTACCAGCGGCCGGTCAACCGCTTTGTCGCGGATTTTATTGGTACCGCCAATATTATGGTCGGCACGGTAATGACGCGGGATGAACACAGCGGGCATTATCGGGTGGTGACGCCACTGGGCGAGCTGGTGGTCGCCTCTGACGAACCGCCGGTTCGGGATCGACTTTATCTGTGCTGGCGTCCTGAAAACGTTCGCCTGCTGTCACAGTCCGCAACGGGGCAGAATATTTTTTCTCTGCGTGTGAAACGCCATACTTTTCTCGGCAACCTGACCGACATCGAGGGCAGCCCGACGGATTCCGACATGACCTGCTATCGCATTCAACTGTTGGGATACCAGCCGCTACTGGAAGGGGAAACCTATACCTTTTCGCTGCCGCCGGACGCATTACGCTTTTTGCGCGAGGAGGTGACATGAAATCGTCATTCATGGCTTACCTGCTACTGCTGCCTGGCGTGGGGGTTATCGTGCTGGTGATGGGGGCGGTGTTGGGAATGGCGTTCTCCCAGTCGCTCGGTTTTTTCAATTTTGCCGGAGACAGTGCGTTTTCGCTGCGTTTCTGGCAGGTCATGCTGGCGGACGAGCAACTCTGGCGCTCTTTTTTCTATTCAGCCCGTATCGCGTTGTTTAGCGCCGTGTTGTCCGTTGCACTGGCGTACCCATTAGCCATTTGGCTACGTAAACCGTTTCCAGGTGCTGTGACCTTGCGTGCGGTACTCAAAGCGCCGTTGCTGGTCCCGGGGCTGACGGCGGCGTTTCTGTTCGTCAACTTTATTTCCTATCAAGGCTTTCTCAACGTGGCGATGCTGCGGCTGGGGTTAACGGAACGGCCTATCCGTATGCAGAATGACGCCAACGGTATCGGTGTGATCCTGCTTCAAATCTGGAAACAGATGCCGTTTGCGTTGTTGCTGATAAGCGGCTCCGTGCAGGCCATCGGTGAAACGGTGCTGGAGGCCGCCCGTAATCTGGGGGCCGGTGTATGGGTTCGCTTTCGGCGAATTGTGCTGCCGTTAACGTTGCGGGCATTGCAGACGGCCATGATGCTGATCTTCATCGGTGCCGCCGGTGACTTCTCCTTTCAGTCGGTCGCAGGGCCGGTCAACCTGAACTCCATGGCACAACTGATGTTGCGGGTACAACAGTCAGGAACCGATGGCTGGAATCAGGCGGCGGTCGTGGCGGTGATGCTCATGTTGCTATCACTGGTGGGGGCGGGATTGTTGGCGCTGGCGACAGGTGTCGTCGTGCGGGGCATAAGGAGATAACCGATGCAACAAACAGCCGTTAACCGACTCAATCGCCTGCTGGTCATGTTGCTTTTGCTCTTGGGGCTTGTCTGGCTGGTTCTGCCATTTGCCATGGCGATACTGTGGTCCCTGGTCGACCCGGCGCATCCCTGGTCTTACCCGGATGTCTTTCCGCCGGTCTTGTCGTTATTGCGCTGGAGCGAGCTGTGGAATACCACGTCGCTACCTGATGCGCTGTTGCACAGCTACCTGTTGGCACCCTGTGTCACCGTAACATGCCTGCTGCTGGCGATGCCGACGGCTTATGCGTTTGGGCGGTTGTCATTTCCGGCAAAGGGGGTTGCACAGTTAATGACACTGTTGCCGATCGTCTTGCCGGGGTTTGTTATCGCGGTGTTCTTATCCTCGTTATTGATGCGATTGGGGGTTTATTCGCGGTTTATGGGGATTTTTGTCGGGCACACCGTGTTATTTATGCCATACGCCATTCGCATTCTGAGTGTCTCTTTTAGCCAGGTCCGGCAGGACCTGGTGGATGCGGCGCGCAATCTGGGTGCCAGCAGGGGGGAGATCTTCCGGGTTGCCTACTGGCCATCCCTGCAATCTGGGGTGATGGCGGCGATGATTATGGTGTTCATCCTCTCTATCGAAGAGTTTTCCGTTTCCTACATCGTGGGGGCACCGGATTTCATCACCGTACCTACCATTTTGTATTCATACCTTGGTTATAACTTCATCCGGCCTAACGCTGCAGTGGTGTCGCTGATTCTGGTGGTGCCCAACGTGGTGTTGATGCTGCTGATGGAGCGCTGTCTCAAAAATGTGCCGACCTCAGCGTTTGTCAATAAAGGATAGCGATGAGGCGGCCTCACGACTTATCAGGGAAATCATCAGGGGAACCTTGCATGTTTACTCGATTTACGCAGTCGTCCTTACGCAAGCTGGTGGCATTGCCGGTGTTGTTGTTGCCACTGTGTGGGGCTCAGGCTGCAGATTTAAAAACGATGTCCTGGCAGGACGTGGAAGCACAAGCGCGTCAGGAAGGGCAACTCACCTGGTTTAACTGGTATTACCAGGATCGGCTGCGCGATGAAGTGAAAGCGTTTGAGAAACAGTACGGTATTCGGGTCACCATTCCGGATGGCGAGGCGGCGGGCAGTATCAATAAGCTGTTGGCGGAACAGAACCGCGACCAGGGTGATATTGATGTGATATCCGTGGGTGGCAGTCAGTTTGGGTTGTTCAATGGGCCCAAATTGTTCTGGGGGCCGCTGACGTCGCGGTTGCCCGGTGGCGACAAGCTAACCTATCAGATAGAAGGGGTTGATACGAAAGGCTACGCCGTGGCGTTCTGGGGTAATCAGACGGTCATCGCTTACAATTCAGCCCGTATCAAGGAGGCCGACCTGCCGCATTCGTTGCCTCAACTCGAACAGTTTCTGGCGAAAAACCCCGGCGAATTCACTTTTAACGTAGAGAATGGCGGTTCCGGGCCTGCATTTATCGAGTCTGTCACCCGTACGCTGGTACCAGATGTGAACTATCGCGATGGGCGCGTTACACCGGAGATAGTGCAGCAGCTCGCCCCGTCCTGGCGCTGGTTCAACCATTACAAAAGTAGTCTGGTGATCAGTGCTTCCAATGCCGATAGCATCACCCGGCTCAATGCCGGTGAGTTTAAACTTGCCGCCTCCTGGGAAGATTTGGTGCTTTCGCTGCAACATAAAGGGGAACTGTCGCCGGATATCAAATTTTACCTGCCCGATTTTGGTATGCCGGGCGGCGGTAATGTCGTCGGCATTCCCGCTAATGCCCGACACAAAGCGGCGGCATTGTTGTTTATCCACTGGCTGACACTGCCTGACACCCAACGTCGCTTTCATTCTCAGTTTGGTACAGCACCATTAATGCCAGCAGGAACCGACGTACCGGCTGCGGGTTCTCTGGACAGGTCACACAGCTTCGCCTGGGCGGCTAAACCGTTGGGTGATGAAATTAGAAAACAGTTTATCCAAAACGTGATGCTGAAATGAGATGACGATGCCTGGCCGCAATACCGGAACCCGGCTGGTGCTTTCCGGTGTCCGTCTGGGCGTAACGACACGATAAGACGCCTGACGTCATCCAGATATCAACACATTTTTTTACTCAACACCGATGCATTGAAACACCAGGGAAACCATTATGTCTGATGTTGTAACCGAGCACTCACGCCGCCGCCGTGTGGTAGCATCTTCACTCATTGCCCACCGTGGTGCCTCCTCGCTGGCACCGGAAAACACGCTGATTGCAATGCGTAAAGCCGCGCAACAGGGCGCGACCTGGCTGGAGGTGGATGTCAAACTGACCCGGGATGGTCAACCGGTGATCATTCACGATGACCGGGTCGATCGCACCACCAACGGCCGTGGTTTGGTCGCCGGGTTAACACTGGCGGAGATTCGCCAGCTTGACGCACGCGCACACTTTGGCGACGCATTCGCTGGCGTGACAATTCCTACTTTGCAGGAATTGATTGAATGTGTACTGGAATTAGACATGGGGCTGCAACTCGAACTCAAGCCCACCGCCGGTGATGATGTGGAAACGGCGGAGGTCGCCCTGGCGGTGCTGAAGTCCATGTGGCCTGCTAATCGTGATCGCCTGTTTCTGTCGAGTTTTTCTGTTCGCTCAATTCAGGCGGCGGCCCGATTGATGCCGGATGTACCGCGTGCCTTTGCCGTCGTGGTACCGCCTAAAAACCCCGTTGCGCTGTTGCAGGAAACGAACTGCCAGATTTTGCACTGTTTGTCGGAACTGCTGGATGATGAAGCGCTGCATATTCTGGCTGACAGTGGTATTGAATACGCGGTAGCAATTGTCAATGATGCCGCACAAGCCCGGCGATTTCTGGATAAGGGTGCGCAGACCGTACTGTCTGATATTCCCGATTTGCTGGGGTGATATAACCGGAGGACGTCATGTCTGATTTGCAGTTACGCTTTGAGACCGCCAACGCGGTTATGGAAGAGGCCGCGTTACTGGCGAGGCAATTGTTTGCCCGGCGTGACAGCGTGGTAGTGGAACAGAAATCCGCCAACGATTTTGTATCCGATGCAGACCGTCAGGTAGAGCAGTTGATTCGTGATCGCCTGAAAGATGTCTTTCCTGATGACGCCATTTTAGGCGAGGAAATGGGCGGAGAGGTTGGCGATAGTTTCTGGTCTATCGACCCGATTGATGGCACCACCAACTTTTTACGTGGGCTGCCGCTGTGGGGGATTTCCATCGGGTATGTCGAAAACGGATTAGCGGTGGTTGGCACCATTGCGTTACCGATGCTGGGCTTGACGCTGTCAGCCGCAATTGGATGCGGGGTCTGGCGCAATGGCATGCCTTATCGCCGTCAGGTTCCCTTTAGCGAAGTGCGCTTGCTGGCGTTGGGCGAAAGCAATAAATGGGCCGCGGCGGAAGTGGCGATGCTCGACGGCTATCTGCGCGATGAAGGCTGGGCGGTGGCGCGCTATCGTTGTGCAACGGTTGGGCTGAGTTTTGCCGCGCTGGGCTTTACCGACGGCTACGTGGAAAAGAACACCAGCATTTGGGATATCGCCGCCGGGGTGGTCATCGGTTCGGAGGCCGGGTTGGTGGTGAAATATCGGGGAAGCTACGAGGCGGGAGGCATGCATGTGGCAACGGCTATCCCCGAGGTACAACAGATAATCGAACCGTTTTTCATCCTATAACTCAGTCGCTGACGCGATCTGATTTGATATAAATAAAAAAGCACCGCCAATGCGGCGGTGCCCGTTCAAATCAAACCTATTAAATCAAACCCATCAAAAACGGCGTTATTTGTTGATGAACGACCGTGGTTTTGGTGGCGTGGCCGCCAACGCGGCCTGAATTCGCATCGGGTTGAAATAATGACGCATCAACCGAATGCGGTGATCACTGGTAAATTCATACCGGATTGCCCAGTCGTAGCTGTAAGGTACGCGGGTAGATTTGGTGATCCCTTGCTGGCTGCCGTAAGCCATCGCCTGATTGTCGCTAAAGAAGACTTTTTCCACCACCTCACTGCTGAACTCCACTGTCTGGCCCATCAGTGACCAAAAACGGGAGAAGCCTTCATGACCGTAGAAGACGCCGGTATAGGGCACATCTACCGGGCCGGTCATGTCCCACACCAGTTGTTCGCTCAGGCAAGCCAGTGCCATCTGCAAGTCGCCAGCGGCATAAGCCTGAGAGAGTTTTTCCAACGTGGCCTGGTTATTGGCGAAGGTGACCGCCTGACTTTTAGCCTGAAAACGCGGCGGCGGTGGCGGAGTGTATTCGAATGTCGGTGCGGCGTGGTACGCGTTATCTCCGGGGAACGGATGGGCGACAATGGCGCGGAAATCTTCGCGCAACGATCCCATTGCCATGACCGCCGGGGTAAGTTTCAGCGGCCGACCGGACAGTGCCAGTTGCAGGTTTTCCAGTATTTCGCTGTAACGGCGATTGAAACGCACAATGGCTTTACGCAGTTCGCCTTCCGGGTAATCGGTGATTTTGGCGGCACTGTGGGTTTTTACCGCTTTATCCCATTCGATATTCAGTGGATCGCCGGTTGGGCCGCTGGCGATGGTATCGCCGTGCGTATACATGCGCTCACAGTAGATTTCGTTGAAGCGGTAGTAATGCGGCACATTATTTTCGTCACCCTGCCAAATATTGTGTGGTGAACCTTCGCCCTGATCGCAAATTTGACGCAGGGTATAGACCGCGCTATCGAGGTCGACTACGGGCGTGATATTGCCGTATGAGCCGTGGCAGAACTGTTCTGGTTCGATCTGACGGGTTGGGTCGCCGCAGAACACGGCTTTTTCGCCGAAAGACTCTACCGCCGCACGTAAGCGTGATTCGATGTAGATGTAGTACTCACCGATAGACATGTCACTGCAAACATGACTGGCTACCACTTCCGGGCGAACGTACTTGGGGTGTTCGATTTGCATCGCCTGATGAATGGCGTGCTGGGAAAACGGGTGGAGCTGAATTTCCAGATCTTCAATGCCGAACGGTAGTGTAGCCGGATAGTCAGGCATAAAACTGGGGCCGCTAATATCGGGTGTGCCGCCTACCGCGTTGAGTAGGTTGCCGACCATGACGAAGTGCAACATTTCTTCTATTACGACCGAATGGATAACGTCAGTCACCCGTGGGTCGATATCGTCATTCACCGTGTAAAGCATGGTCAGATAGGGGGGGATTACCGCATGTTCCAGCACCATCGCCTTTTGCAGGAGATCGCGGATGTCGTCCAGTTCATGGGCCAAATCTTTATGACTGGTGAGTTTGACGTAGCCCTTTTCCCTGAAAGTCGCATCCAAATCGTGCTGTTGATTTTGTTCGTTTAAGTTCATGGTGTTAT
The DNA here is from genome assembly GCF_019464615.1 of Dickeya ananatis. Lineage (NCBI taxonomy): Bacteria > Pseudomonadati > Pseudomonadota > Gammaproteobacteria > Enterobacterales > Pectobacteriaceae > Dickeya > Dickeya ananatis. The sequence continues at coordinate 1,860,662 of NZ_CP040816.1, forward strand.
TCCGTCTAGTCAGTTGCGGCAGTGACGAAGTGTGTAATTAGTCTTATCTATTTATTCCTAGCATGAAACCTGAATATCATCATCTTTTGTAGCGCTTTTTTCACGTTTAACGTGTGCTGGCACACATTCTGTCCAGTTCGGAAAGAATTGTGTGCGCCGCCCATAACGTCAGTGCTGCCAGTGTCAGAGTCGGTGGTGCCGTTCCCATGCTTACCATGTTTCCGGCTCCTACCAGATAGAGATTCTTATGAGTCCAACTGCGCTGTTGGCGATCCACCACCGAGTGGTGCGGAGAGTTCCCCATGCAGTGGGTCCCTGCGATGTGGCCGGCACCGGTAAACGCCAGCGGTTGGCCCTGACAGGTAAAATAACCGGGTTCATCCGGTGAATAATGGCTGTAGTTATGTACCCCCATCTGCCGGAAAACCTGCCGCATAACCGTGTTGGCGCGTGCAACACCCGCGCGGGTATACAGCGACAGATCGTAATGAATCACCGGGCGGTAATTACCCAACGCATCGCGGTAATCCGGATGGATCGTCACCCGGTTATTGTACTCTGGCAACTGCTCCACCATACAACGCGCGCTGCATTGCCGGGACAGCCGCTCACGAATCTGACTGCGTAAGCGAGGGCCACACAGGGGATCTTTCAGTAACGCTTCGACATCGTCATACAGTTTGTTCACAGGCCAACGCCAGCCGTCATTGCTTAGCTCGATACGGAACGCCGCCCGGTGTACACGGGCGCTGCCGCCTCGCATCGCTTCAATGCCTGAGGTGGTCAGCGGGCCACGCATCGGCCATTGCGGTGCATCTGCCCGACCCCAAACCGGTAATACCGGATGATCCATCAGATGGCGGCCTACCAGATCATTGCCTTTGCAGGCACCGGACGCCAGTAGCAGAACCGCGTTAGCAATCGCGTTGCCAGCCAGTACATAGCGTCGGGCGCTGACGGTATGCAAGTGATGTAATGCCGTTTCATGATGGACATAGTGACGAAACTGGATACCGGTGATGGCGTCGGTGGCGGGGTCTATCAATAACTTATGTACCACACTGCAGGTGAGCACATCCAGCCGTGTAGCATCGGCGTCTTCCAGTGTTTTCAGTGCATTATACCGCGCCTGTGTCGGGCAAAGCGGCGTGCAATAACTATTACCGGTGCAAAACAGACCAAGGTGCGGGTTACCGGCGGCCCCACGCGGGTGATAGCCGCGCCCATGGTCATAAGCGGGATGCGGTACACCGTTACGGGCCGATGGGGTACCACGCAGCGACAAAGGGATAGACTGCCCGTCCTCCATGATACTCATACCGGTCAGACGCCGGGCCAGTTGCCGATCACCCCAGGCGGTAGGTATCCCGTGCATGGGATAAACATAGTCCGCTGGAAAATGAATACCAGCATACGCTTGTTCTTCGACATTGGCCGATACCCCCAGCTCATACTCGGCAGCCCGATACCAGGGTTCCAGGTCGTTATAACGCAGCGGCCAATCCAACCCGACGCCGTAACGGCTTTGCAACTCGAAGTCTTCTGGTAGCATGCGCATAGCAGTGCCAAGCCAGTGTAGCGAGGTGCCACCGAGCTGGCGGCAATAGGTGGAACTGAACGGCAGCGGGCCGCGTTGCACCAGATAACCACGGTCGTCGTACCCACCTGGTAGCAGCGAGTGCAATGCCGTATCGTGCGGTACGGGTGCATTGATATTATGTACACCCGATACCTGATGGCTTTTATCCGGCCGTTGGCGATAGTGCGTCAGCGTTCCCCGGTAGCCGGTGTAATGCAGGTTATCTCCAGAGCCAGCTTCCAGTATCAGACAACGCTTGCCTGCGCGAGTCAGTGTTTTGGCCATCAGCGCCCCGGCAATGCCGCCGCCGACAATCACCACATCGTAATCGGTCTGTTCTGCCTGATGGGGCGTGACAAGATTCATCCACGTGTTCTCCATTCGGCTATCGGTGGCTCGGCCCAGGCACCGAACTCTTGTTGACGGATTGACTGTGGATGGGCATGGATAGCCTGCCAGATCAAGGCTTCGCGCCAGGCCGACTCGCTGAGAAACTGGGCATCCGCATGGGGTGTCGGGCTGACGGGGATCCACTGCCCGGTATACCACAGCCGTAGCAGGCTGCGTGCGACTGGCCCGAGTGATGACGATGTCAGCACGGTGTTTTGCAGCCAGGTGAGCCTTATGGTGTCATCGTCGGGTTGTGCTGAAAAATCGCGCTGCAATTGTTTGAAGGGTAAAGGGGCTGCCTGTTGCAGCCAGGCGAAATAGTCATGGGCCAGCCCGGTACCGGTCAGTTCAAATCGACTGAACCCGGTAAGCAGGGCGGAAAGGGTCAGAAAATCATCAAATGCGGTATCGGATTCGCTACTGTTACTCATGATGCGTTACCTGTGCCATGTCGTGAACAGCTAAGAGAAACCCGCGCGTCTGATCCGGGTGTCAGGCGTCGTGGAATAGGCGATGCTCTCTTTATCTTAGTTAATCGTTTTAGGGTGATAGGTCGAAAAACGGCATCAGCAACCGGATATGTGAACTCGGATGGTCAGTACGACTGGCGCATACCCAATCGATAGCGGCAACTGATATCCCTGGAAGTGGTGCTTTTCTGTTCTCATGTTCTCACGAGATAGCAGAAGAAACAGAACAGCATCAAGATGGCGGAATAAAGAACGGGGTGGTCTGTGTTCCTTTTTTTAAATCAACAGCGTGTTTTAAACCGGGCGAATTAACGAAAAAGCATGACAATAGCAGACATTCGGTACAACAGTACGCACCCCGCATGAAACTATGACGTGAGCGCTGCGTTTTTGCAAGACCAGCCTGATTTATAACGTGATTTTGTCGAAAGAAGAGGTGTGAAAAGCGACACAATTATTTGATTATGTAAACTTTTGTACAGAAAAGGGAGGGAGGCGGAGCCTGCTGCTCCGCCTGAGCCGTTAACCTTCCGTGGGTTTGATCTGACTGAGGATCGTTCCCAGACGTTCACGTTGTTTTGGCTTGATATCACGACCAGCCGCGTAACCCGCGTTCTGGATAATCATCTCATTGAGACCAATCAGCCAGTCATAGATGTAATACGCGGTGTTGTTGACCGGAGTGACTGATAGCTTCGTCAGTCGACGCGAGGTACCAAAGTTGGCGACCTGCTTTTCCGGTTTAGCGAAGATCTTGTTGCCTTTGTTGACTCGGCTGTCCGGGCGCAGGGATTCCGATATTTGCTGGAAGCCCAGCCAGGCGACGAAATCACCGAGCACATTAAGTGCGCGGGATACCTGACGGTCTGCTTTGCTTTCCCGGTTAATCCCTAGCTGACCGGAATCCACCAGCATGATTTGTAATTCGTCTTCGAGTTTCAGACGAATACTGGCGGTAATCAGCTCTTCCACCAGCATTTCGATTGTGGGGCGGTTAATCCCCAACAACTCAATGATGGCGACATTTTCCGGTAAATTGCGCAGGTGATTGATCCAGTAACGATACAGGTTGCGGGCGAACTCTGCCTCATAGCTGTGATTCTCGGCCTGGTCCTCTTCTGTTTGCACGGGTACGACGGGCGCTGCTTTTTCTTCGCTTTCAGCCGGTTCGCTATCATCGCTGAAGAGGTCGATATCCAGCCCGACGCCAAAAGGCTCGTAACTGGCCATCGGCACAGCGGTATCCTGTGTTTCCTGATAGGCGGCAAAATTACGCGATTGCTGCTCTTGTTGCTGCAGATAAAGGTGACGCAGTTCATCGCGAGAAGGGAGCAAGCGCTCCAGCAACTCGCCGTGTACGCCGGTTCGTGTCTGCAGCGCCTTGAGCATTGATTCGGCGATGTGTTGCTTGCGCGCCGGGTCATCAGCACCGGCCGGTTGGTACCAACTGCCAAGCAGGTTATCAGACAACTCGCGCTGTAATTCGCTCAACTGTTCGTTAATACGCCCCAGTTTGACCTCGCGGCGAACTTCGGTATCCAGCCAGGCAGCCATGCGGTTGATACCGCGCTTGTCCATCGCCAGCATGGTGCCCCAGGCATCGCCGGGGTTACCCACATAGCGCTGTACCGCTTCATCGTTGTTATGGCCATGGGTGAAACGCCTGTCATGACGGGTGACCGCCCAAATCAGGCCAGGTTTACGGCGGCTGCGGATTTGCGGGTTTTCCCCCTGAGTATGGCGAACCCAAAAATCCAGCGCCCGGCCGACGTGGCGCACATCTGCTTTACAGGCTGCGGCGGTACACACCATCAGCAGATTCATTTCCTGATCGTCAGTATAGCGCTCCAGCAAATAAGCACGCTTGGCGCGCAGCAACGCCCGGGATAACGGATGCGGTTTGAGCCGCAACAGGCGGTCCGGGTTATCGTCATCCGACTCCGCTTCGGGTTCATCCTGCAGGCTAAAGCCTGGGAAATCGAGTAGATCGACCTGACCGAACAGGGTTTCTTTCGGCGGTGACAGCAGTGGAATCAGCACTTCGGCTGTCAGCATAATCAGTTCTGCCAGTGACAGTTCCACGCCGCGGGCAGCACGACCATTCACGATAGGGCGTACCTGTACGCTCAGGTCGGAAGGGCTATTAAGCCGGTCGAACTGACTGGCATTAAAAATGCCGCTGTCCGGTTGCAACGCTTCATCCACCAGCAGGCTAATCGGTGCCAGTACTTTTCGGGCACCGGAGAGCTGCTCCAGCGTGTGAGCAAAATGACGATAGAGCGAGGTATAGTCTGCGCGTTCGCCCCACAGCACCGAGAACAGGCTGGCGCGATCGTCGATACTGAGATGTGGAGCCAGTTCGACCGCCAGTGGCCAGAACTTGCGCTCCAGCGGTTTTTGCCGCCGGGCGTCATGACGTGTCAGGTAATCCCACAACGCCACCACATCATCGCTGCCAAGCCCGGCCACGGGCTCCTGTTGGCGGTGCAGCGACAGGGTTTTCAGGTGCTCGGCAATATGCTGCTCATCCAGTTCCGCTGTGTTGTTCTGAGCGTCTTCCAGAATGAAGGAATAAGCCATAATACGGGCGATATCGGCTTCGTTAAGCAACTGGAGTTGCACCGGGTTCGGCGTATTTTTGCCTTCAACCTGCCGGGTAAAACGGGTGACAAACGCCGGTTGCTGGTTGTCCGGGTTGATATTTTTCTGGTAATCCAGTGTGACGCCACCGACGGACGTTTCGATTCGACCGTTTTCTCCGCCAGCCAGAGATGTCAGCAGGTAGGTTTTCCCCCCCTGAGCCAAACCGAACATCCCCATGGCGATCTCTTTGAGCGATGACTCGGACAGCCCACGGGCTTTGTTGCGACAACGACGCAATTTAATGATCAGCCGATCGGCTTCCATATCCAGACGCGGAACGTTGCGTCGGGTCTCTTCTACCCAGGCGATCGCCTGATCCACGCCTTGTGAAACGGATTGTAACTGACGGCTGAGTCGGCTCGACAACTGTTTGGGCGTTAATGGTTTCATTTCTTGAAGACGCTCCCGCTGTCGATCCAGTAATGTGCCATGCCGGAAACTGTGCTGGATAAGGTATTCAGTTTTAACCTCAATTGATGCGGTGAAATAGTATGTCCTGACCCTAACACCGCACTGGCTATTTCAACGCGTTCTGGCGTGGGGTTATCGTCACCCGGTACGACTTTCAGGCGCACATGCAGGACGCTGTCACCCGCGACTTTACGCGCCAACTCCGGGTCGACTATCGACAGCGAATAGAGTGGCGAAGCGGGCCAACGCTCGTTATCTAACTGGCGGAAGCCGAGGCACAGCGAACCGCGCACTTCAAAACCGGGTTGGTCATCCAGCGTGAAATCCGCATCATCCAGATCAATATCGTTATAGTAGACGTTATCGGTGGTGAGCGTATTGGTGTTGTCGAGCATGCCAAGGTAACGCACGGTGGAATAGGGCTCGAAATCCCCGGCTTTGAAGTAGAAGCCAGGCAGGCGCAGATCCAGCGCCAACAGGCATAACATGGCCCCCACCGCCGCAGTGGATTTCGGGTTTTCAATGCGACCGCGCTTGTTAAACGGGTACCAGTCGCTGGTGTGATAGCCATCGAGCGACATCATACGGTTAATCGGCAACGGTTGCAGATGGCGGAACAACGCCTGAATACCTGGGAAACGGGACGGCCGACCGGTCAGCAGCAGCACATCGCAGGCGTACAGCGATACCACTTCCGACATCAAGCGTAAATGTTGGGTGATACTCATGCGGTTAGCCAGAAACTCGCTGTGTAGCTTGCTAAGACGCAGAATCAGCGGCACCTGCAGAATGTCAAACGGGGTCTCTTCATCCGGTAATTCGCGTTGGATCTCGGTGTTGACGTAATCCAGCACCTTACGTGTCGGTGTTTGCGACAACATTTCACCGAACGTGGTGTCGATTTCCGCATTCAGATCGAGCGGGTCGAATCGTTCATAGGCTTCCAGAATCGCCTGCCCGATAGGAATGAACATTTGCAGCGTCACCTGCTGACGCAGTGTCAACTGACCATCCATGCGGCCTTCACTGCCAAACAGGCGGGTCATCAGGCTATCCGGGCTGGTGACACCGGCTTTTTTCAACGCCGCCTGCAGGGCTGGCAGGACATACAACTGGATCACGTCCAGCAAAATGTCATCACCAGCGACTTTGAACCCCTCACGGAACAGCAGACGAGGAATGATTTTGACGTTGCTGCCGACACCGTCATCCAGCCAGTACTGGGTAATCGCCAGATCGGTGGTACCACCGCCGATATCGATAGACGCGATGCGCAAGGTTTTCCCCAGCTGCTCGTCATCTGCCAGCTCTTTATCCGGCCGCGCCATGCTGGCGAAAAAGGCTTCTGCCCGGCCACCGAAATTCACTTGTGCTTCGTTATAGAGGTACACCATCTGCCCGCAGGTGGCTTCATCCCACTCCATTTGCACGTCAGGTACGGGGACGGTGCTGCGGCGTTTATCGTCCGCCGTTATGAACTCATCATCGGACGGGTGCCAGCCCATCGCTTTCCACACCAGCCCGATCGCTTCGATCATACGGCGGCGGAAAATCTCACGCTCTGGTTTGGGCATGGCTGACGGTAGGGTCAGAATAATATTGCGCAACTGACGCGGCGCATTGGCATGAATCATCTTCAGACGCTGGGCCGCGCTGTTCATTTGCATCAGCGCCTGTGCCAGCAACTCGGAGAGCATAAATGTCATGACCGAACTGCGGCTGTAGTGTGGGTCGAACACCGGCAGGCGTTCATCCAGCGGCAGGCTGAACAGGGGCTGGCCTTCATCGTTGACCAGCATGGTCAGCGGCATGGCGGTCGCCAGCGGCTCCTGCTGGCGCGGGCTGGTTGTCTGGCTAAAACGCCAGCCTGGCACGTACGGTTCTTCATCCCACAGATAGCGACGAGGGCTGGAAATACCACTGGAACCTTCGGTTCCCTGACGCTGTAGCGCCAGACGGCTGGCTTCTCTGCCAACGCGGGTAATCGATGGCCAGACAAACGCGTCGTCGCGCCCGCTTTCAAAGGAGAAGTTTTGCTTACCGAAGCGTGCCTGGGCGAATTCCACCCGGCTGTCGAACAACTCATTGTACAAATAATGAGGCTGGCTCAAATCGCGAATCTGCAATTCGTAGGTCTGCCGCAAGCCGTTGCTCTCGTCGGCATGATCTTCCACCAGGATTCCGGCGGTATGAGAGTTGCCGACATCAAGGATCAGGTCCACGTTAATGGCGGGTTCTTTTAAGGTACCGCTGGTGATCCGGATTTCCGGTACATCCAGCAGCGTCGCCATAATATCCAGCAGATTCAGGTAATGCGCCTGATATTCGAATTCACGCAGGTTCTGGCGAATGTCGCGAGGCTTGCGGTTTTCCACCGTAAGCGCTTGCTGCGAAAAGGTTTCGCGCAACCAACCGTCCACCCAGGTCTGGTCGAGAAAATCATCCAGTTCTTCACTGTGGTAAGCCAGTGTAAACAGTCGCCCGGCGTTGATATCGTTCTCGCTAGGGGCCAGTGCTTCCAGGTCATGACTTTCCGGGTAAACACGGGTATCGAACGCCAGACAGATTCGGTGGGTGTTGCCGTCATCGTCTGGCTCGTCGAGTTCCAGTACCTGTACCCGCGCCCAGTTATTCGGGCCGCCCATAAACGTACGTGGTGGGTTAAAGCGGAAGAACGGTAGCGGTAACCACGCATTGCTCAGTAAATGGAGAGACTGCTCCAGTGTATAACTGGATTCCGGGTTGACCGCTTCCGGCAGCACCTGCATCGCACTTGGCAGGGTGTATTTCCCGCTGTGTTCGTTATAGGTCAGTCGCAGCAACGGCCCGTTGGCGCTTTTACGCACGAAACGATTGGCGAATCCTGCGCGGGCTGGCGTGAGCTTCAACGCAAAATCAAGAAACTGAATACCGCTATTTTGAATCAGCGTAATGTGTTGTTTGTAATCTGTCAGGGTTGCCAGCATGGTTATTTACTCTCACGCTTAATCGTCATCGGTAGCACAGTGTCGGCATCATAGCGGCCTTTACATTCAGCAGCCTCGCTCGACTCCTGTCGGGTACAGACGATTTCCGGCATCGGATAGCGGGAACCATCGCTGCAGCGCGCACGGTAGCGGCTGTTGATCACCAGATTACCGGATTGATGCAACCCAGCCTCCACCTCGGCCTGACAGGTGATGTTGTCGCCATAGGTAAAGTGCACCCGGCCTTTGCCGTTTTTGAGTTGATAGCGCAGTACTGGCGGCTTACCGGTCAGTGGGTTTTTCACCGACAGTGTGGCTTGCCAGTTGCCATCCAGGAAGCGGATGGAGCCGATTTTCACCGCGTCGGCTGGCATCACCAGCGCGCCTTTCGGTGCTGCGGCCATCTCTACTGCAGCTGGTGCTGGCGGTGCTTTCTCTTCCGATTTTTTCTGTGGTTCTGCTGCGACGGGTGGTGGCAGCAGTGTGGCCACATTTAATGGCAGATTGGGTTGTGGGAGTGTTTCTGGCGGCGTTGCACCCAGTGCGCGTTTTTCCGGTTTGATGGCGGTCACGGCGGAGGGCGCGCTAGTTTCGGGGTGGGAAACGCAGCCGCGGATCTGAAACGCCAGTGTCGCCAGCAGTGCGACACCCGGACCCAGTACCCAAGGGCTGGTCCAGACACGGCGCGCCGACAGCGGAGCGGGCTGCGCTGCGACCGGTTCGGCAATCACGACGGGTTCCGGCTCGACGACGGGCGGCGGCGGTAACTCCGGTTCGGGCTCGGCAATGTGCACCGTGACTTCCGGCAACGGTTCTGGCTCCGGCTCCGGGAGTTCAACCGGGCGCAAGCACTCCAGCACATCCTGGCGAGATTTTTTGCCCAGGCTGACGAATCCCCAGAAGGTAATAACCGGTTTATCGTCCACCAGATACACATGATTGGAACCCGGAAACTGAAAGGCCTTCGACAACAATACGCCGAAAAGTTTTTGTGCCGGTTTGTCGGACTGACGCGCTCGTTCGCTGATCGCGTCAACCGTGTTGAGATAGTGCTCCAGCAGCGTCAACGCTTGCTCGCGTTGTTCGTCGCTGGCTGCCATCCAGGAAGTAATTTTACCGGAGAAGGGGGAATACCAGTCGATGCGATCGCCATCCTCATTAGGCTGAGGAATAGCCAGACAATCAGCGATAGGCTGTTGTTTGCGAAGACGCAGTGTTTCCCGTAGTTGTAGCGCCGAAGCATAAACGGGCTGGCCGTTCTCTCCCAACGCAAGAAAATCGTCTAAATTTCCACTGCGTAAAAATAATTTTGCCACGCCAAAGAGACCCTTTGTGATAAACCGTCAAGGCAGAAAATCGTGTCCACTGTCTGCGATTATAATTCTGATGGGCACGAATCAAATAAGTAAAGAAGTGACAAATATGACAAATATTTGCGTCATCAGCTCTCTGAGAAAGCAATATCGCATAAGTGCGATATGACTGAAACTAAAAAACCGGCCGTAGCCATTTTACAGATTACCCGGTAACGCGTCAGCAGGAAGCCAGTGGCCGGGATGTTGTGATGATGCTCGCATTGTTATTTCACACTAACATTTTTGTTAGTACTTACTAAAAGTGAGTTAAGGCCATATGCTGCAGGTATGAGTTTCAACCGGATACCGATGTTTAGGATATACGGGCTGAAGCGTGCAGCGGTATTTCCCCATAAACAGGAGTACACGATGTTTGCGATTACAGGAGCAACCGGTCAGTTAGGCCGTTTAGTGATTGATACTCTGGCGAAATCAGTACCGACAGCGCACATCATTGCTGTGGTTCGCGATCCAGCGAAAGCCAGTGGACTGGCGTCAAAAGGGATCCATGTGCGTTATGGCGATTACGATCGACCGCAAACACTGGTCAAGGCACTGAGCGGGGTCGAAAAGCTGTTGTTGATTTCATCCAGTGAGGTTGGCAAGCGCGAAACGCAACATAAAGCCGTTATCGACGCGGCTAAAGCGGCAGGCGTCGGTCTTATCGTCTACACCAGTTTGCTGCATGCTGATGCGTCGCCATTAGGATTGGCGACAGAGCATTTGGCGACGGAAGCGGCGTTAAAGGCTTCCGGCATTCCTCATGTGATTTTGCGTAACGGCTGGTATACCGAAAACTATGCCGCCAGTATTGCCCCGGCGTTGGCGCATGGTGCATTCGTCGGCGCGGCCGGTGAAGGGCGTATCGCGTCAGCGGCGCGGAGTGATTATGCACAGGCGGCGGCTCTCGTGCTGCAATTGGGCGGTCAGGCAGGAAAAGTTTATGAACTGGCCGGGGACAATAGCTATACGCTGGCGGAGTTTACTGCTGAAGTTGCCCGGCAGAGCGGCAAGCCATTGCAGTATGTCAACCTGTCGCAAGCCGAGTTCGCCAACGCGTTAAAAGGCGCAGGCTTGCCAGGTGGCCTTGCCGATATGCTGGCTGATTCGGATGCAGGGGCGGAAAAAGGTGGGTTGTTTGATGATAAGAACGCGCTGTCAGCGCTGCTAGGTCGTCCGACGACGCCGTATGCTGATGTCATCCGCAGTACGCTGGCGTCGTTGTAGTGCCGTTGTTATTCCGTCATTGATGACTGAGTGATGCTCTGAAGTGGTGCGTTTGGCTACTTACGCACCATTTTTTATTCTGCTAATTTTTCCTTCCACACGCTTCTGTCTGGTTTTTTTTTGGCAGCCTGAATTGTCTGTAACAAAACATCGATTTTCTTGATGAAATCTTGTCATTTTATTTCTGTTTTACTAACCTGTCTGTGTTGTCAGGCTATGCTGCCTGAATAGTTGATTTATGCCTAACAGGGAACATTCGCTTTTAACAGAACAGAAAAGAAAAAGTGAATGGTGGGTGTTCAGCGAGAGTTTTATGAATTACGCGCTTAAAACGCGTGTGTTTATAAAAAGATGTTATGTTCGCACATAACATCATCAAATATGAACGTAATTTCATGGAGGAAGCGTGATGGCTTTATATAGCAAAAAAACCGATCTTTCTTCCGCATCGGCCGGTGGCTATACCGGTGTGGCGGATGTCTATCAATTCTGGAATTATCACCACCGTGGGGATGGCAATATTGGCGATAAGCCATCCTATACGCTGGAGCAGGCGCGTGATCAAATAACCCGAGGTAATGTCACCTGGAATGGCGAAAACGTTTTCGGTAAACCTGTCGCACTGACTTACGCTTTTCTTCAGTCAGTTTCTGATGCCAATATGCCGGATAATTACAAAGGCTTCGTCAAATTTAACGCCGCACAAATTCAGCAGGCCAGGCTGGCATTACAATCCTGGGCCGATGTAGCGAATGTGACTTTCACGGAAGTCAAAAACCCTCAACAGGCTACGATTAAATTCGGTAACTATACATTAACCTCAGATGGCCATACGGATAACAATAGCCAGGCCTTTGGTTTCTATCCTGGTAATTGGAAGTGGGCCGGTTCAGCCTGGTTTAATTACAATCAGGCTGATAACCAGCGGCCGGATATTAATGAATTTGGCCGCAATACGCTGGCACATGAAATTGGCCACACGCTCGGATTGTATCATCCGGGGGATTATGACGCCTCCGATGGCAACCCTGGCTATAAAGACGTGACCTACGCCGAGGATACCCGTCAATTCAGTATCATGAGTTACTGGAATGAAGGCTATACCGGTGGCGATTTTCATGGCTATCATGCCGCTGCTCCGTTGATGGACGACATCGCTGCTATCCAAAAACTGTATGGCGCGAATATGACCACCCGCACTGGTGATACGGTATACGGGTTCCACTCTAATACAGGTCGTGATTTTTATACCGCGACCGACAGCAAAACACCGTTGATATTTTCCGTTTGGGATGCCGGCGGCAATGATACCTTTGATTTTTCCGGTTATAGCTCGAATCAGCGCATTAGCCTGATTAGCGGTACGTTTTCAGATGTCGGCGGTTTGAAAGGTAATGTTTCTATTGCGGCGGGCGCTGTAATTGAAAATGCTATCGGCGGTTCCGGTAATGATGTCCTTGTCGGTAATCTGTCTGATAACCGTATTGACGGTGGGGCGGGTAATGACGTGCTGTACGGTGATGGCGGCGCTGATATTTTAACGGGTGGGGCGGGTAAAGATATTTTTGTTTATGCCTGGGAAAAAGACTCGCTCGCATCGGCACCGGATACCATTACTGATTTTCAGCGTGGTGCAGATAAAATCGACTTATCCGCATTTAATAAGAATCATGATCTCCAGTTTGTCGATCATTTCTCTGGCGCTGGCAACGAAGTGTTGTTGAATTGGGATGGACAAGCTAATCAGACCAATATGTGGATGCATTTAAGCGGACACAGTTCGGCTGATTTTCTGGTGAACATTGTCGGTACGGCGTTGCAGCCGTCGGATTTCATTGTTTAATAATAGTGTAATCGTTCAACGACCGCGTGATTTTTTAACGAAAATAAAGCGGGAATAGAAAACCCCTGTTATTTACAGGGCCATCAAATAATGGCAGGCCATGCTTCATGTGGATGAGCCTGCCATTATCAATGTATTTAACCAGATAGTTTCAATCATGAATGGCGCGCTCTGATAACCGAAAGATGGGAATATCATGAAAAAGCTGATTATTGCGACATTACTGAGTGCACTGAGTGGAGGATGTATGGCGAGCAGTCTGAGATTACCGTCTGCAGCGGAGCTGAGCGGAGAGTGGGTATTGAGCGGCACGGAACAGCACTGCGATATCCGTCTGAATACGGAGGTGCTTGATAGCACGACCTGGCGGCTGGTTGGCGACACGACCTGTCTGCAAACGCTGTTGCCGGAAGCTCCGGTTGGCTGGCGACCTACACCTGATGGGGTGACGCTGACACAGGCAGACGGTTCGGCAGTAGCGTTTTTTAGCCGTAATCGCGATCAGTATGAACATACGCTGACTAACGGCAGTGTGCGTATTTTGAAAAAGAAAGCCTGAGTGGGAGTCGTCCGTCGTGAATGCTTCCTCTGAGCAAGATCGTTCGCTGTTCGGCGTACTGCGTCAGTTTCGCCGCAGTTTTTGGAGCGTCGGTATTTTCAGCGCGGTCATTAACCTGCTGATGCTGGCTCCTTCGGTCTACATGCTGCAGGTGTATGACCGGGTGCTGGCGTCTGGCAACGGCATTACCCTGCTGATGCTGACCCTGCTGATGGCGGGGTTGTGCGCGTTTATGGGGGCGTTGGAATGGGTTCGCAGCCTGCTGGTCGTGCGACTGGGGACCCGGATCGACCTGGCGCTCAATCAGGATGTTTTCAATGCGGCCTTTGCCCGTAATCTTGACGCCGGTGATGGTCGCGCCGGAATGGCACTCACCGATTTAACCCTGTTGCGCCAGTTCATTACTGGCAATGCGTTATTCGCCTTCTTCGATGTACCGTGGTTCCCGTTGTTCTTGCTGGTTCTGTTTTTATTGCACCCCTGGTTGGGGTTGCTGGCTCTGGGCGGTACCGTCGTACTGGTTGCGCTGACCTGGCTAAACCAGTATCTGACCAGCCAACCACTGGCGGAAGCTAACCTGCAATCCCAGCAGGCGACCCATCTGGCTGATGCCCAACTGCGCAATGCTGACGTGATTGAAGCGATGGGGATGTTGGGTAACCTGCGTCGGCGCTGGCTGGCACGTCATTACCGCTTTATTTCTCTGCAAAATCTCGCCAGCGAGCGTGCCGCAGCGGTGGGTGGTGCCTCCAAATACAGCCGTATCGCGTTGCAATCATTCATGTTGGGGTTAGGGGCATTGCTGGCGATCGACGGCAAAATTACACCGGGGATGATGATCGCTGGCTCCATTCTGGTTGGTCGTGTTTTAAGCCCGATCGATCAGTTGATCGGCGTGTGGAAACAGTGGAGCAGCGCACGCATTGCCTGGCAACGTTTGACGCGGCTGATTGCGGTGTATCCGCCGCGCCCAGAATCGATGGCATTACCCGCCCCGGAAGGTCATCTCAGTGTTGAACAGGTATCACTGCGCCCGGCACAAGGTAATGGTAACGCCCGATTACAGAATATCCATTTTTCACTACAAGCGGGGGAAACGCTGGTGGTGTTGGGCGCTTCTGGTTCGGGTAAGTCTACATTGGCTCGCTTGCTGGTCGGTGCTCAAGCGCCGACACAAGGCAAAGTACGCCTGGATGGTGCAGACCTGGATCTGGTGGATAAAAGCGCGTTTGGCCCGGCTATTGGGTATTTGCCACAGGACGTGCAGTTGTTCAGAGGAACACTGGCGGAAAACATTGCCCGCTTTGGCGAAGCCGACCCGGAAAAAGTGGTGTCGGCGGCAAAACTGGCGGGGGTACACGAGCTGATTTTGTCCTTGCCGAAGGGATATGACACGGAATTGGGGGATGGCGGTAGTGGCCTGTCGGGGGGACAGCGTCAGCGTATTGGTCTGGCCCGGGCGATGTACGGTGATCCTTGCCTGTTGGTGTTAGATGAACCCAATGCCAGCCTTGACAGTGACGGTGATAAGGCCCTGATGCAGGCGATTGTCGCACTGCAAAAACGTGGTGCCACCGTGGTGCTCATCACGCATCGTCCGGCGCTGACTACGCTGGCACAAAAAATTCTGATCCTCCATGAAGGCCAGCAACAGCGTGTGGGCCTGGCCCGGGATGTGCTGACGGAGTTGCAGCAACGTAGCGCAGCCAATCAGGCCCGAATGAATGCGCCGGCTGTGATGCCGCAATAACAGGGATGAACCAATGACAGGCATGGATGTAACGGCACAGGATGAATTAAACGAAGCGACAATGCGCGATCGCGCCAGTCGTGATGAAGAAAAGGCGTTGCGATTAGGCTGGTGGCTGGTGTTTGCCGGTTTTGGCGGCTTTCTGCTGTGGGCCTTGTTGGCACCGTTGGATAAAGGCGTGGCGGTGCAGGGTAATGTCGTGGTGTCTGGCAATCGTAAAGTGATTCAGCACATGCAAGGCGGCATTGTCGAGCGCATTCAGGTCAAAGAGGGGGACCGGGTTGCCGCCGGTCAGGTATTGCTGACGCTCAATGCCGTTGATGCCCGTACCACCAGCGAGGGCCTGGGTTCCCAATATGATCAGTTGATTGCACGCGAAGCCCGGCTACTGGCGGAACAGCGTAATCAACCATCGCTAGTGGCGACGCCCCGGCTGGTTGAGGCTCGTCGGCGGCCGGAAATGACGGGCATTATCGCGTTACAGGAAAACCTGCTGTATAGCCGACAACAAGCCCTGAAACTGGAAACTGACGGTGTGCGCGCCAGTATCGACGGTATGGAGACATCGCTTGGCGCGCTGCAAAAAGTGATCACCAGCAAACAGTCGGAACAAGCCGTATTAAGCCAGCAGTTGCAAGGGTTACGCCCACTGGCGGCGGAGAATTATGTGCCACGCAATAAAATGTTGGAGATGGAGCGGCTGTTTGCGCAGGTAAGCGGTGAACTGGCGCAAACCAGCGGCGAAGCAGGGCGAATCCGTCGTGATATTCAGCAACAGAAACTGCGTATTGCCCAGCGTCAGCAGGAATATGACCGAGAAGTAAGCAGCGAGTTATCTGACGTACAGTCCAAACTGAATGAAGTGATAAGCCAGCGCGAGAAGGCAGATTTTAATCTTGCCAATGTGCAAGTGCGTGCGCCGGTTGCCGGTACTGTGGTGGATATGAAGGTGTTCACTGAAGGTGGGGTGATCGCCGCCGGACAGGTGATGATGGAAATCGTGCCGGAAGATCAGCCCTTGCTGGTGGATGGTCGCATTCCGGTAGAAATGGTGGATAAAGTGTGGGCCGGGTTGCCGGTGGAGCTGCAATTTACCGCGTTTAGCCAGAGTACAACACCTCGCGTTCCGGGGACAGTGACCTTACTTTCCGCCGACCGATTGGTCGATGAGAAAGACGGCATGCCGTATTACAGCCTGCGTATTCAGGTGAGCGAAGAAGGCAAACGAACGTTGCATGGGCTGGAGATTAAACCTGGCATGCCGGTGCAGGGCTTTGTGCGTACCGGGGAACGCTCGTTTATCAATTATCTGTTTAAGCCGTTGATGGATCGTATGCATCTGGCGTTGACGGAAGAGTAACGGAAGGAAGCAATGCGAAGGAAAGCGGTATTACTGGCGGTAGTGTTATCTCTGTCAATAGGGTTATCTCTGACGGGCGGCGGTGCTCAGGCTATGGGGTTGGTAGACGCCTGGGAACTGGCGTTGCGTAATGATGCGCAGTTGCGAGCGGCTGGTTTTGAACGGGATGCCGGGCAGGAAGAAGTGGCGATCGGTCGGGCCGGATTGTTGCCGTCGTTACAGTACAACTACGGTGTCAACTACAGCCATTCCAAGGTGACGCAGCGGGATCGCACGGTGAATAACACCAGTCAACGTGACTACGACAACTATGTGTCAACGCTGACGCTGCGTCAGCCGTTGCTGGATTATGCCGCCTGGGCGCGTTATCAGCAGGGTATCAGTCGTAAACTGATGGCCGATCAGCGATTTCGTGATCGCAGCCAGGATTTGATGGTTCGGCTGTATCAGTCCTGGAGTGACGCGCTGCTGGCACAAGAAAAATTGACGTTACTTGATGCGCAACGTCGCGCCTACGAAGAACAATTGGCGTTGAATCGTCGCTTGCTGGCGGCGGGGGAAGGGACGCAAACCGATCTGCGTGAGACGAAGGCGCGTTACACTGTCACCAATGCGCAGCGTATTGAGCAGGAAGATACGCTGGATGCCGCCATGACTACGCTGGAAAATATGATTGGCTCGCCGCTACAGATTCAGGATTTGTCGCCGCTGGCGTTGGATGTGTTGCCGGATAATGTGACGGAAAACCGTTCGTTGACGCAATGGCGTGAACTGGCGGTCCGGCACAACGCAAAGCTGGCGGTGCAGCGAGAGAACGTCGGTTACAGTCGCTATGAAATCGAGCGTAACCGTGCCGGTCATCTGCCGAGCATGGATCTGGTGGCGTCCACCCGCAATAGCCTGTCTGAATCCGAATATAACTATAACCAGAAATATGACACCCAGACGGTAGGGTTGCAGGTGCGTGTACCGCTGTATTCCGGCGGTGCGGTGTCGGCGTCAATGCGTCAGGCGACAGCGGAATATGAGCAAAATCAGGCTGAACTGGATAATCAGACCCGGCAAACCTTCGCAGAATTACGTCGTCAATTTAACCTGTGTACCAACGGCGCGGCCAAGATCCGAGCCTGGCAAATGAGTGTCGATGCCGCAGAGGAAGCCATTCGCGCTACGCGCCAAAGCGTTGCCGGTGGTGAACGTATTAATCTGGATGTATTGATGGCGGAACAGGAGTGGTACAACGCCCGGCGTGAACTGGCGGAAGTGAAATATCGTTGGCTTCAGGCATGGTTAATTCTGCGCTATACCGCAGGTACACTCAATGAACAGGACATGATGCAACTGGCTGCCTGGTTCCAACCCGCCGATGTTGCCAGAAAGGGGAAGGTAAAAACGCCATCCGGCAATAAAACACATTAATAAGCGCGTGTTGCGCGAATTTATGCCGTATCCACAAGATTTCTTTCGTAGCAGGCTACGAAAGAAGGGTGTGCCATTCGTTGGCAGTCAGGGTGACTGCCGACGATATAATGGCGAATAAGGCATTCTGACTGTAATAAATAAGTCAGACTTTATGGAAGAAGTAATATGCAACAAAACGAAAATATACCATTAAATACCTCTGCTGCCGCCAAGGCAGGTAATTATATCGGCTATGCCGATGTCTATGATTTTTGGTATTACCATCAACGTGGCGATGGCGTGACGGTGAATGGTAAGCCGTCTTATTCCACGGATAAAGCGGTGGATGAAGGGTTAACCCGACCGCATACCACCTGGAACGGTGATAATGTGTATGGCAAGGCAGCGAATCTGACTTATTCGTTCCTGAATACCTTTACGTCGACGCCCAACGGCCACACCGGACCGGTAAAATTTACACCGGTACAAATGGAACAGGTAAAACTGTCATTACAGTCGTGGGCGGATGTCGCGAACCTGACGTTCACCGAAGTCAGCCCTAATCAAAAAGCGAATATTACCTTTGCCAATTACACCCGCAATGCCGATGGCAGTCTGAATACGGATACGCAGGCTTATGCGGCTTATCCGGGGACGCATCCGCTATCGGGTAGCGCCTGGTTCAACTATAACCAATCGACTGTTCGTAACCCGGGTACCGAAGAATACGGGCGCCATACCTTCACCCATGAAATTGGGCATGCATTGGGACTGAGCCACCCGGCTGAATATAACGCCGGCGAAGGGGATATCAGCTATAAAAACAGTGCGGCCTATGCAGAAGATTCCCGCCAGTTCAGCATCATGAGCTACTGGGATGTGGAAAATACGGGTGGAGACTTTAAAGGCCATTACTCCGCCGGACCATTGATGGATGATATTGCGGCTATTCAGAAGCTGTACGGCGCCAATATGACCACCCGCACTGGTGATACGGTATACGGGTTCCACTCCAATACCGATCGTGATTTTTATACCGCGACCGACAGCAGCAAAGCGCTGGTTTTCTCAGTATGGGATGCCGGTGGCAATGACACCTTTGATTTCTCTGGTTACAGCAGTAACCAGCGTATCAACCTCAATGAAGGTTCGTTCTCAGACGTCGGCGGCCTGAAAGGTAACGTATCGATTGCGCATGGGGTCACTATCGAGAATGCGATTGGCGGCTCTGGTAGCGATATTCTGGTTGGTAACAGCGCTGATAACGTGCTGCAGGGCGGCGCGGGCGATGATGTGCTGTTCGGCAGTCTGGGCGCGGATACCCTGACCGGCGGTGCCGGTCGCGATATTTTCGTCTACGGCAGCGGCCAGGATTCTACCCTGTCTGCGTACGACTGGATCACTGATTTCCAAACCGGTGTGGACAAAATCGATCTG
Source organism: Dickeya ananatis (assembly GCF_019464615.1). Classification (NCBI taxonomy): domain Bacteria; kingdom Pseudomonadati; phylum Pseudomonadota; class Gammaproteobacteria; order Enterobacterales; family Pectobacteriaceae; genus Dickeya; species Dickeya ananatis. The sequence continues at coordinate 1,880,053 of NZ_CP040816.1, forward strand.
TCGGCATTCCGTAGCGAAGGGCAGCTGAGTTTTGCGCAGGACCAATTCTCTGGAAAAGGGCAGGAAATCATACTGCAGTGGGATGCGGCAGATAGCATCACGAATTTGTGGTTGCATGAAGCGGGCCACAGCTCTGCCGATTTCCTGGTGCGTATCGTCGGTCAGGTGTCGCAGTCCGATATTATCGTGTAATTAATCACTGAAAATATTAAACAGGGTAGTGTCACTATCCTGTTTAATAAGATTTCCATCGAAATCTTATTTACATGCCATTCTGGCAGGGATGTGGTCGCCCTGAATAAGTAATGGCTACTCTCGGTTATATTATTTTCAGAGGATTTTATGGGAAAAAATCTGTCTTTACGTCAAGATGACGCGCAAAGTGCATTATCTGCCAATAGCAGCAATACGTATAATTCGGTGTATAATTTCCTGCATTACCACGACCGGGGTAATGGTCTGACAGTGAATGACAAGGCCTCTTATTCTGTTGATCAGGCTGTGTCGCAAATCACCCGGGAAAATACCACCTGGAATGGAAGCAATGTATTAGGTAAATCAGCCAACCTGACATTTAAGTTTTTGCAATCAGCAAGCTCAACCCCAGCGGGGGATACCGGGTTTGTGAAATTCAATGCAGAGCAAATTGCACAGGCGAAACTGGCATTGCAATCCTGGGCTGATGTCGCCAACCTGACGTTTACCGAGGTAACGGGAAATAAATCAGCCAATATCACCTTTGGTAATTATACCCGTGATGCCAGCGGTAATCTGGATTATGGGACTCAGGCCTATGCCTATTATCCCGGTCAGTATCAGGGGGCTGGCAGCACCTGGTATAACTATAACCAGTCCAATATTCGCAGTCCGGGGGCTGAAGAATATGGCCGTCAGACTCTGACGCATGAAATTGGGCACGCTCTGGGGCTGAGCCACCCGGCTGAATATAACGCCGGTGAAGGGGATATCAGCTATAAAAACAGTGCGGCCTATGCAGAAGATTCCCGTCAGTTCAGCATCATGAGTTACTGGGATGTGGAGGACACCGGTGGTGATTTCAGAGGTCATTACTCTGCCGGTCCGTTGATGGATGATATTGCGGCTATCCAGAAGCTGTACGGTGCCAATATGACCACCCGTACTGGCGATACGGTATACGGATTCCACTCCAATACCGATCGTGATTTTTATACCGCGACCGACAGCAGCAAGGCGTTGATTTTCTCGGTATGGGATGCGGGTGGCAACGACACCTTTGATTTCTCTGGCTACAGCAGTAACCAGCGAATCAACCTCAATGAAGGTTCGTTTTCGGATGTTGGCGGCCTGAAAGGCAACGTATCGATTGCGCACGGGGTCACTATCGAGAATGCAATTGGCGGCTCCGGCAACGATATTCTGGTTGGCAACAGTGCTGATAACGTGCTGCAGGGCGGCGCAGGCAACGACGTGTTGTACGGCGGTGCTGGGGCGGATACCCTGACCGGCGGTGCCGGGCGTGATACTTTCGTCTACGGCAGCGGTCAGGATTCTACCCTGTCAGCGTACGACTGGATCACTGATTTCCAGACCGGCGTGGACAAAATCGATCTGTCGGCGTTCCGTAGCGAGGGACAGCTGAGTTTTGTGCAGGATCAGTTCTCTGGTAAAGGGCAGGAAATCATACTGCAGTGGGATGCGGCGGACAGCATCACGAATCTGTGGTTACATGAAGCGGGCCACAGCTCTGTCGATTTCCTGGTACGTATCGTCGGTCAGGTAGCACAGTCCGATGTTATCGTGTAATTAATTACTGAACGTCATACACAGGGCAGACTCTCTGCCCTGTTTTATTATTAATACCCTGTCGCAGTATTATTCTTTACTGCAATAATCTACGGCTAGTAATACTTTATTTATCGCAAAGCAATCGTTTTCTTTTTCTCTTCTGTCATTCTTATAACTTATTCCATTTCCATCAATTAGCGGTGTATTTAAATTTTCATATTATCACTGTGGTAAAATGGAAAAATAACGACACATTCTTTACAAATTCATTACAGTGAATTATATAACTAGTCAGTGCTGGTGACAGTGCTGATCAGGTTATATCTGAAATTAGCAAATTTATTTCCTAAAAATAGGCCATTAAGTTGGTAGGGTAATTTTATCCCAAAATCTAATGGCGCTTTATGATTATTCATGAGAATGAGGGTTTTATGGAAAGAAATCTGTCTTCACGTGATGATGACGCTTTACATTCACTATCTGCCCCCAGCAGCAGTTATGACGCCATTTATAATTTGCTGCACTACCATGAACGTGGTAATGGATTGACGATTAACGGCAAGCCTTCTTACTCGCTTGAGGAGGCAGGAGCGCAAATTACCCGTGACAATGTGAGCTGGAACGGTGCGAATGTGTTTGGCAAATCAGCTAACCTGACGTTTAAATTTCTGCAGTCAGCTCGAGCTACACCGGATGGCGATACCGGTTTTGTCAAATTCAATGCCGCACAAATTTCCCAGGCGAAGCTGGCACTACAATCCTGGGCGGACGTCGCCAATATCACGTTTACGGAGGTTACCGGTAATCAGTCGGCTAATGTCACCTTCGGTAATTACACCCGTGATTCTAGCGGTCGTTTAGACTACGGTTCCCAGGCTTATGCGTACCTGCCGGGAAGTGGTAGCGCTTCAGGCTCGACCTGGTACAACTACAATGTGGATAACATTCGTAGTCCGGATACGATGGAGTACGGCCGCCAGACCTTGACGCATGAAATTGGCCATGCGTTGGGCCTGAATCATCCTGGTGATTATAATGCCGGGGTAGGGAACCCCAGTTACAGCGATGTCACTTATGCGGAAGACACCCGCCAGTTCAGTATTATGAGTTACTGGAGTGAGAAAAATACGGGCGGTGATTTCAAAGGCCACTATGCCGCTGGGCCGATGCTGGATGATATCGAGGCCATCCAGCGTTTATACGGTGCCAATATGTCCACCCGTATGGGGGATACCACCTACGGATTCCATTCCAATACCGATCGTGATTTCTATACCGCCACCAGCAGCAGTAAGGCGCTGATTTTCTCGGTATGGGATGCCGGTGGTAACGACACCTTTGATTTCTCCGGCTACAGCAATAACCAGCGTATCAATCTCAATGAAGGCGCGTTTTCGGATGTCGGCGGCCTGAAAGGCAATATATCGATTGCTCACGGGGTCACCATTGAAAACGCGATTGGCGGTTCAGGCAATGATGTACTGATTGGCAACGACACCAATAATACCCTGCAAGGTGGCGCTGGTGACGATATCCTTTATGGTGGGGGCGGGGCCGATCGTCTGTATGGTGGTAGTGGCAAAGATACCTTTGTGTATACCGCGGTGTCTGACTCGAGTGTTAGCGCCCCAGACTGGATTCTCGATTTTCAGACCGGGGTTGATAAGATCGATCTCTCTGCATTCAATACCGGCCACAATTTGCACTTTGTTAATCAGTTCAGCGGTAGCGGTGGGGAGATCATGTTTAATTGGGATGCCTCATCCAATGTCAGCAATCTTTACCTGAATCTCGATAACAATACTTCCGCGGAATTCCTGGTGAAAATCGTGGGTCAGGTATCACAAACATCGGATTTCGTTGTTTGACGTTTACATCAGAGAAGGGCGGTTTTCCGCCCTTTATTCCTGAACGCTTCCCGAGAATATTTATCGCCTGTCATCATGACCCAATAATTAACATCATTTAGTTACAACATACTATTTTCTATCAACCAAACTTCCGCCTGAAACACTACTGTTCCTATCGCAAAGCAGGGTTGAAAAGTGAGATGAGAGGGTGACAGACAGAAAAAACGCTTGTCACCCTTCGATGGCAGGTTAGATAGCTATTCGGCGACCGATTTCGATTACCTGATTGCCCGGCAACTGATAGTACTCTGTAACATGCAGGCTGTTTCTCATCATCCAGGCAAAAAGATAGGATTGCCAGCGTGGCAGGGCATCAGTGCCGTCTTTGGCAACAATCGACTCATGCCCGATATAGTAAGTTACGGCTTCATGGTCGTTGCATGCCTGAATCGGTGGCGTTTGTTTAAGCAGATCGGGGATATTGGGCTTTTCCATAAATCCGTAGTAAGCCACACCTTGCCAGAAACCCGGGTACTGCTCGGTAATAATCAGTTTATCTTCCTTCCTGACTCGCGGTACATCCAGTACCTGAATAGTCAGCGCGATAATTTTATCATGCAGTGCGTGATTACGCTTCACATGCCAGCGCATTACCGGGGGCGCCACATTTTGTATTCTGGTCAAAAATACGGCCACGCCCGGCACCCGTGAAATACCATTCTTCTGTAATGAAGACAGGAATTCATCCACCGACTGCGTTTTTTCCGACACCGTTTGTGATACCCGGGTCACGCCCCGACGCCAGATAAACATAATGCAGAAAATCAGCATAGCCAGTAGCAGGGGAACGTAGCCACCCTCGAACACTTTCAGCATATTGGCGACGCAAAAACCGAGGTCTATGAGGATAAAGACTGTGGTGATACTCAGGCTCAGCATTCTGTTCCAGTGCCAAATCTTGCGCATTGCCATATACAACAACAGCGTCGTCATCAGCATGGTAATGGATACGGCAATACCGTAAGCCGCGGCCAGTCGCTCTGACGATTGGAAAAAAATAACCAGACTGAGTGTCACCACCATTAATAGCCAGTTAATGGTTCCCAGGTAAATTTGCCCATAACTTTGTTCCGCCGTTTGGGTAATTTTCATTCTGGGTAGCCAGCCTAACTGAATGGCCTGGCGGGTCATCGAAAAGGCACCTGAGATAATTGCCTGACTGGCGATGATAGTCGCTAGGGTTGCCAGAACAATCAAGGGCACTTGCAATGAAGGTGGACAGAGGCGATAGAAGATATTATTGCTGACATCCGCACCGGATAAAATAAATGCGGCCTGACCGGCATAATTGAGCAACAGGCAAGGAAGTGCCATCACATACCAGGCAAGCCAGATAGGCTTGCGACCAAAATGCCCCATATCAGCATACAGTGCTTCCGCTCCCGTCACGCACAGAAATACACCACCAAGAATCAATAAGCCGATATGTCCGTGGCTGGCAAAAAATGCCAACGCATAACCTGGGTTCAGCGCCCAGAGCACGGCGGGATAACTCAAAATGCTCTTGATACCCAGTAACGCCAGAACGGCAAACCACAGCAGCATCACCGGTGCAAAAAATCGGCTGATTTTGTCTGTGCCCAGCGGTTGAATAGCGAAGAGAAGAATCAACAGAGCCAGCGTCAGCGGCAGGATATAATTTGCAGTTTCAGGAAACACCAGTTCCAATCCTTCCAGCGCCGACAACACAGAAATAGCTGGCGTAATCGCCCCATCGCCATAAATAAATGCCGCACCAAGCAGGCCGGCAGCAATGATCCACTTCTGATGTTTGGGTTGATTACCTTGTAGCAGAGACATCAACGCCAGAACGCCACCTTCACCTTTGTTATCAATCCGCATGGCGAACAGCGCATATTTGACAGAGGTAACAATGATTAAGGTCCAGAACAGTGTGGAGAGCAGTCCCAGGATGGTGGCTGGCTGAGTAGCGTCACCAGCTAGCTGTATTACCGTATTGAAGGTATAAAGTGGGCTGGTACCGATATCGCCAAAAACAATGCCCAACGCGGAAATAGCCAATAAACCAGGTGATTTCTCTTGTTGCGTATTCATCATATGCACATCCCGGTGAAGAGTGAGTATCAGGAAAAATGCCGTGTAATCATAGTGTAGACGGTTATGATTATCTGAGTGTGACCCCGCCGTAGTTCTGAGTAACATCACAAATCATTAAGAAATGTGAAGTGTGGCAAAGTTTCAGCCCGGCCGTGTGATCAGCCGGAGGGCTCGAAAAGCGTGTAGAAAATGGATAAAAGAAAGAGAGAAGAGGGTTACCCGTTCAACCGGTAACCCTCAGAGGAAGGCGACACACGTTATTGATCGATTATGGCAGTTGGACTTTTCCGGTGATCAGATAGGCTGATGACGTGCCATCCGGCATCGGCGGGAGCGTATCACTTAATATATTGCCTTTAAGATCGGTAAATTCGATGGGGATATCATTCTTACCAACGAACTCAAAAATAAAGTGGTTGTAATCCGTTTTGGGTGCGCTGACCCATTGTGTATCTCGTAAATACTTTACCTCGATAATGGGGTATTTCACGTTCCTGAATTGCACTGCTGCCCAGTAAGGATTCGAGCCTTCCTTAATCCTATACACGACGTTACCACTGACCGGCGCTTTGACCAGCTCCCACTGAATATTGATCTTGCCATCTTGCAAATTACCAATTTTCTCGAAGGCATTGAATGATAAATCTAAAGCACAATCTCCCCCTTCAGGGTAAAGATCCGTCACATATACAGTCGTGCTTCCTTTCGGACCGGTGACCTTCAAATAAGCACCGGCAAGTGCCGCTTTAACTCCGTGGTAGTCTAGTTGTGTCCGGTTTAACGCAGTAATTTCCATATTGGAAGGGATGGGATCCAATAATAAAGCACCACCGGAATAGCCTGAACCAGTAGGTGTTGCGTACCCATAACAAATATCACCAAGTTCCCAGGCTGCCTGGGCATGTTGAGTCAGAGGAAAAAATAATACTGAGGATGCTAATAAAACTGTTTTGAGCTTCATCATTTCATGTCCATATATTATTCACTGTAAAAATAAGAAGCATATCCTGCTTCAGCATTAACAGTGTTGGACAATTGCTTTTTTCTAAATAAGAAAAATCTTAATTTATGGATTAAAATAAAGCTTGGGTTGTTATTTACGCCGAAGATTATCATCATCAGGAATGGATAAAGAAATTAAAACACCTAATGCAATGATATATATTGAATAAATGATGGTGTGAGATAGCGTTTTTGAGCCAACGGTGGCTATGATAAAAACACTGGCTGATACCAGTATTTTTATCCTTGCTATTACTTTTTATCGATTTCATCCCAGACGATGAGCTTCCCTCTGAGTAAAAGCATACTTGTCTTTACAATAAGTAGGGCGATAATAAAATTCGATGCAATAAATAGTGGAAAGGCCATCCAGTATAATGTGCCTCCTGGCACGGCATGTCCCAACCGGATGGAGGTTGTTGCCAGTGACGCCACACCAAATGAGAAGCTCCAAAATGCAGGGGAAAACGGTTGAGAGCAGTACCACGGAATCAGCCTGATCATGAATAGCACCTGCAACAGACAACAACTTGGCAAACACGTCTACCTGACCACCATTCACGCTCAGCCAGGCACTGCAAGCGACAAATGCCGGAGTCATCTGAATCCCCAGTGAAGAACGCACTGCGGGAGACATCTCATCAACACTCTTGCTGGTGTTCAAAAAGCCATCCCATCATCGGCCGGTATACTTATATAGTTAGCAAAGAAAGTCTATCCCCCACATTGGTAATACGCTGGCTAACTTTTTGTTATAACTTGGAAATAGCAAAATTAATGCATTTATGGAAAAGGCTGACAATAAACGAAACAGTGCTATCGTCAGCGGGTTTGTTGGTACATAAGTAATGCTTAATGGATTGGCGTACTTACCTCCGTGCAGTGAGAGCACAAAGAACAGCGGGGGCCGTAGCGCCCAGGTTTACGAACTCTCGCAAGTCTGTCGGGTACAAGCGGTCTGGATGCGGGTATGGCGTAGTGACATCGTGCTCACGATTTTTTATCATGTAACGTCAGTAGCATGTTTTATACGTGGAATGCTATTTTGACTGTGATATGATTACTTCACTTTTTCATTAGGGTTATTTCACTTGCCATCTTTTAATTTTGGTCATCGCCGATGCCTTCACCCACGCAGGGTTAATCGTTACACTGTGCTATTGAGCAAGACTTATCCTTGTCGGTTCAACATATCTATTGAGATGTAAGACTAGCCGCACCATGGATGTGTATTCATTGAAATGGATTAAAACTATCATCAATAAAACACTATGCCACTGATCGCTTGCATGGAATATATAACAAAGAGAATATAACAGAATGGAATGGCTCTATATAGCTAGGATTGTATCGACTTTTGCGGTTATTGTTTTGCATATATCAGCTTACACGGTAAGTTTAGCCGAGCTTGGTAGCCTTTCCTGGTGGGCAGGAAACATATATGATTCGTTAACTCGCTGGTGTGTTCCTGTTTTTGTCATGATTAGCGGAGCCTTATTGCTCTCTCCAGATAAAAATGAAAGTCTTTCTTTTTTCTACAAAAAGAGAATGAGTAGGATTTTTTATCCATTGGTTTTCTGGTCAGCTTTTTTTATTTTATGGGGGGTAATCAAAGCAAGAGTGAGTGGTAGTGGTGAGATTGAAGTATTAAGAAACATCGTGAATGGCAGGCCCTATTATCACTTGTGGTTTTTATACATGATAATGGGGTTGTATATTTTTACCCCATTAATTAGAGTCGTAGTGATAAACACGGAAAGAGGGGTTTTATTATTTTTTGTCTTCATGATGTTCGCTTTTTGCTCATTGATAGATATGTATAATTTCTCTATCAAAAGTAACGATTTTCTATTCTTTAGTGAGTTTCTTTATTACCTTCCATATTATCTTTGTGGTCACTTAATAGGCAGAAGCAACCCCAGCCGTTCGTTACCACATTACATGGTTATTTTTTTCACGTCGTTTGTTTTTACCTGCCTGCTTTGTTATTTGCTATCTTTCCTCTTGGGGAAAGAGTCCGGCCTCTATTTTTATAACTACCTCAGTATTAATGTCATCATTATGTCTATCTCTTTCATGTGGATTCTTAAAGGGTGCAGTACTAGCGCCATTAACCCTGGAAAGTTAAGATTTTTATCTGAAATTAGCCTTGGTATCTATCTCATCCATCCCGTTTTTGTCGAGTTATTTTATTATCTGGCCGCTAAGCAGTGGATAGTTCAATCTATCATCGCTATACCATTATTTTCCGCAGCTGTTTTTTTATGCTGTGTTGTTTCAGTCTTCTTTATAAAGAAAGTACCTTACCTAAGGCGGGTTGTGTGATTTTTTAAACCTTCAGGTTTAATGAGCTGAGACTTACTGTACACGCTCAGCGAAAAATGAGCCAAATGCAGATAGAAAGAGCGCCCACTGAGAACCATATGGTATGAACACAGCACAATTTTTTGAAAGCATTGCACAGCAATATGGGGTATCACCGGACTATCCATGGAAAAACACAGATGCCTGCGTATTTCGGCATCCGAACCGAAAGTGGTTTTGTGTGCATATGACCGTGAAAAATCACCAACTGGGACGGGGAGGTGATGCGGATGTGGAAATCGTTAACGTCAAAGCCAGACCAGAGATGATCGGTTCACTGCGTTCAATCAACGGTGTTTTACCGGCTTACCATATGAACAAAGAGCATTGGGTCAGTGTAGTCTTGCAAGAAATCGATACCGAGGTTCTTTGGCAACTGGTATCTGATAGTCACCTGCTAACGGCATAACAGACGCTGCCGCGGAAGCAGGTAGTTTTCTGTAGCGGCCTTTCGACTATTTTTTCAAATTTTCAGCAATATTTTTCCCGCTCATTCGTCTACTACATCACAAGCAAGTTATCCGCGAATGTAATGAGGTAGAGATATGATGAGAAATAGTGAAATGTATCGGCACGGCAGAGGTTATGGGTTCCATGGGCACCGGATGGCAAAGCCGTTATTGATTGCCGTTGTGCTGTTTGTCGTTCTGGGATTGCTGGTGATGTCGTTATGGAATGCGTTGTTACCCGCGATTATTGGAGTAAAAAGTATTGATTTCTGGCAGGCACTTGGCCTGTTGGTACTGAGTCGTATTCTGTTCGGCGGTCTGGGATTCCGGCCTGGAATGTTTGGTATGGCACGTGAGCGCCGCCGTATGCATGAGCGTTGGATGCAAATGACACCGGAACAACGTGAAGAATTTATCCGGCAACGCCGTGACGGATTTGGCCATCACGATCGCTGCAACTGGCATGGGCGTCGTCATGATCGCAATTCAACAGATGCCGCACCTAAAGCACCGGAAGCCGAGTAACCGCGATGAAAGCCGAAATGGCGGGAGAATCGCTGCTGATATCAGCCATCAAAGCCTGCCGGTCGCGGTTAACCGCGTTTATCCGTGGCCGGACGGCTGTACGTGATGATGCTGACGATATCTTGCAGGAAGTGACTTATCAGTTGATGACGGTAGAACAGCCGGTGGAAAATGTCGCCGCCTGGCTGTTTCGTGCCGCACGTAACGAGATGACCGACCGGGCACGCAAAAAATGCGAGCTGCCGCTATCCGGATATTTCACTGACGATGCAGATGGGGATTTTCCGGAGGATGAACTGGCGGAAACGCTGTTCGGCACACCGCAAACGCCGGAAGACGAGTATCTTAAAGCGCTATTGTGGGATGAGCTGGACGCGGCGTTATCTGAATTGCCATCCGCACAACGTGAAGTGTTCGACAAAACCGAGTTGCAGGGCTATAGCTACAACGAGTTGTCAGCCGAAACCGGCGTTAGCGTTCAGGCGTTGTTATCACGCAAACACAAAGCCGTTCTTTACCTGCGCACACGGCTACGCAGTGTTTACGATGCGCTGACAACGGAATAGTTAACCTCACGGTTGAAGGCCTGCCGCATACAGCAGTTGTGCACGTAACCAGACGTTGGCCGGATCATGACTATTTTTGGGGTGCCAATACATGCTGATGACAATCGGTTGTAGGGGGACCGGTGGAGTAAAAATATCGAGTGTCTGAGCAAAACGTTGCAACATTCGTCTGGGTAACGTGCAAAGCAAATCTGTTCCAGCGACAATCGGTGGTGCCATGGCATAGCTTTGGGTGGACATCACCACGCTACGCTGGTACCCCAGACCTGCCAGCGTTTGATCAACAAAACCGGTAAACGGATCCCCTTCGGAAGAAACGACCAGATGAGGAAGGGCGCAATAACTTTTCAGGTCAAGGGGAGCCGTGCCTCGTGGATGTTCTTTACGCTGCGCAGTCGCAAACTCATCGTCAAAAAGTTTGCGTCTGATCCAGGCATCATGCGCACCGGCATTCACGCCAATATAGATGTCGATGTCACCACTTTCCAACTGCTCAGGTAAACGCGTACTTTCCGGCAGGGCGAAGCGAAGCCGGATACCTGGTGCGGCCACCCGAAATTGATTAACCAGATCTGCCCCCAGCATCAGGGCCGGATTTTCATGCAGCGCAATCACAAACGTTCGATTACTGCTTGCCGCATCAAAATGCACCGGTTCAAGCATGGTCGATATATCGCGCAGAACGCTCACAACCTGTGGTCGCAGCGATTCAGCTCGTGGGGTTGGTAAAACCCCACGTCCATGTGGGGAAGGAATAAACAGTTGATCGCCAAAGATGGCCCGCAAGCGCGACAGTCGGGCTGACATTGCTGGTTGACTGATACCCAGTCGCGCAGCGGCGTGCGTGATGTTCTGATCTTTTAGCAATGCATCTAGCGTCAGCATCAGGTCAATATCAATGTCTGAAAATGGCATCATTCTGTTTCCGTTTACTGTGTGACGGCAGCAGCACGATCAGTATAGGTGACGGGCACCCACGCATAGCCGCCATGTTCGTTTCGGGCAACATAACCAATACCGGGAAACGGCAAATGGGGGGCGGCAATAAGACTTTTATTTCTGGCAAAGTCTTCAAACGCATGAATGCGCACACCAGCAGCACGATCCTGGTCTTCATCATACGCGATAGTGATATTCGGCTGTGGGAACTGCACGGCAGCGATGTGGATAAGATCGCCCACAAAGGTTATCTTTTCACCCTCGCTTGTCAGCGTATAGAACGCCGATCCTGGCGTATGCCCAGGATGCACCGTACCCGTAATACCCGGTATTAGCTCCGCAGAGCCTGAAAACGGCACAACTTTACCCGCATCCAGATAGGGTTTTAAGGTTTTCTGGGCAATATCAAAGTAACTTTTGTCGTAGCCTGTTTTTTGCTGATTCGCGTTATCAAAGAAAAAATCAATGTCCGGTTTTCCCACGAACACGCGTGCATTGACGAATACCCGCTGACCGTCTTTAACCATGCCACCAGCATGATCGGAGTGCGCATGAGTCAGCAAAATATCCGTAATATCCTGCGGATGAATCCCTTGGGTCGCCAGGCTCTCAATCAGTCGACCGCCATTGCCGGGGCCAAATAGTTGGCCAGCACCGGTATCAACTAATATTTTGCGTCCGGGCAGACTGATCAGAAATGCATTAATGGATGCTTCAACCGGGTTGGACTGAAAGTTTTTAGCCAATAACGCGTCCGTATTCTGCGTTGTTGTACGCAGCAGCAGCCGGTGAAGATCTTGCGCGACACTGCCATCGGTAAATGATGTGACAAGAACTTTACCAACCTGAACGCTATAGCCACCAGCCTGCTGTTGAACAGTATGCTGGGGGACGTCAGCTGCCATAGAGTGAAGAGCAGGGTATAACAGCAACGATCCGGTTAACAGCGTTGTTGTAGCAAGTTTTTTTGCAATAAACATGATGGGCTCCTTACGAAAAGCCTCATGTTATTCCACCAACATTTTTTGAGAATCCGCACCTGGTGGATACGACCTATCCATGGTGTGAATAGGTTGCGATTTGTTCACGAGTTTATTAAGTGCAAAGTGGTTTCATACCTGAGCAATGAGCCTGATAAAAGGCCCAGACTAACAACATGAGGCACAACTAAATGAGCTGTGAGCACTGTCAGGATCTATGTGTTAAATACGTTATCCGGGTACCAGATCAATTACGAAAGGCAATTCGCATTGCCCGAGACTCGATCAATGAAGGGATTTTGTCCGAAATTAAAACAATGAATGGCAGAAACCAATACAACTTCCGTGAGTGTGCAGAGAAGATGGAGTGGGGTGATATAGTTGATTACCACTTCGTATGTACTTATTGCGGAACTCAATTCGTTTTGGGAGCAGAAACCTACCATGGCAGTGGTGGTTACTGGTCACCCGAAAATGAAAAACCATCCACGATAATCGACTGACCGTAGGCATAGACACTAGGACACCGTATGGTATATTTAATTTAACATAATATACATTATGCGAACCAATGAAAGGTCAGACGGGTTCTGGCGTTCGGGCTGGTAATCCTCGTGGTCAATGGACTTGAGCTATAACCATCAATTTGCCAAAACCGTGATCCCTGTCTAGGCTTAACAAAGCATTCGAATCATTTCCATAAAAATAATCAGGCGAATAGCGTTATGTCGCCAATCCGCATGTCAGTTGCCTTATATCATTCCCTCATCATCCCAACATAGACACAGGAGGTAAAGTGCCTGAATTGACTACGAATTGGGTTATTTTTACCGATCTGGACGGTTCATTACTGGATCACGACACCTACAGTTGGGATGCAGCCAAACCCTGTCTGAACCGCTTGCAACGCCATCAGGTGCCGGTTGTTATCACCACCAGTAAAACGGCAGCGGAAATCATGCCACTGCAGCAGGAACTGGGGCTAAGCAATATGCCAGCTATCGCGGAAAACGGTGCTCACATTTTGCTGCCATCATGCTGGCAAACACCACCGCTATCCACACGTTCAATGCATTCCCTTACCTACCCTGATCTCTGTCGGGAACTACAGCGGTTACGTGAACAACATGGCTTTCGTTTCTGTGGCTTTGCTGACATGGATAATGCCACTGTGGTAGCGGCGACAGGTTTGACACTGTCACAGGCGGCGCTGGCCCGTCAACGCTACGCTTCCGAGCCTATATTGTGGCAAGACGATGCGACATCGCTGGAAACATTCAGGACCTGTCTGGCCCAAATACAGCTGTGTTTAACACAAGGCGGCCGCTTTCTTCACGTGATGCCTTTCGGTATCAGCAAAGGTATTGCGGTACAGCACCTGATAAAACAGATGCAAACCGCGAGCAGACAATCCCTGGTTACTCTGGGATTAGGTGATGGCCCCAACGATGTATCGTTACTGGAAGCGACTGATTACGCCGTGGTCATTAAAGGTCACCACAACCATAAAGTGACGTTGTCACAAAAAAGTCATAAGGAGGTCTACCGCACACAGGCTGCCGGACCGGCTGGCTGGAATGAAGGGCTCACGTATTTTCTTGGCCGCTACGGGGCTGAACTGTTTGATTGACATGGGAGGAATAGCAATCATGAGTGAATTCTATCAGGATGGAATGATTACCAATTTTCATAACCTTACCCGGCGCAGCGTTGAAGAACTGGAATACGAGTTACAGGTGTTTTCCGGTCAAAGCAGTATGGGGCTGATCCTCCCTTCCCTGTATTCTGAGCTGGAAGGCCCGGCGCTGGATAAGATTGTCGATATGCTCTCTCAGGTACCTTACCTGTCAGAAATCGTCATCGGGCTGGACAGGGCCGACCGCGAGCAGTTTCTGTTTGCCCGACAGTTTTTCTCCCGCCTTCCGCAGCGGCACCGCATTTTGTGGAACGATGGTCCCCGCCTGACCCGGCTCAGTCAGGAACTGACCGACAAGGAACTAGCGCCGATGGAACAAGGCAAAGGCCGTAATGTCTGGTTTTGTGTTGGGTATACCTTAGCGTCACGGCGCACGGCCTGTATTGCATTGCATGATTGTGACATTGTCACTTACGATCGCACTATGCTGGCTCGCCTGCTCTATCCGATCGCCAACCCCTATTTTCACTACGATTTCTGCAAAGGCTATTACGCGCGGGTAGCCGAGGGAAAACTGAATGGCCGGGTTGGGCGTTTGCTGGTCTTCCCCTTGCTGAAATCGCTGCAAAGCGTTTACGGTAATTCAGATTATCTCGAGTATATGCGCAGTTTTCGCTACCCATTATCCGGTGAGTTCGCGATGCGCAGCCATGTGTTGCGGAATTTGCGCATTCCGAGCGACTGGGGACTGGAAATCGGTATGTTGTCTGAAATCCACCGGGGAACAGCAACCAGCCGCATCTGTCAGGTGGATATCGCTGACAATTACGACCACAAACATCAACCGATGTCGGAAAACGACCCCAGCTCCGGGTTGCAGCGTATGGCAATGGATATCACCAAAGCGCTATACCGCAAACTGGCAATTCAGGGCGTGAATATCACGACGGATTCGTTCCGGGTGTTACGTGCCACTTATTATCGAACCGCACTGGATATGATCGACTCATTCGAGCATGATGCCCGTATGAATGGCCTGCATTTTGATCGCCATACCGAAGAATCAGCAGTCGAGCTGTTTGCCGATGTCATTACCCAATCAGGACAGGCATACAGCGACAGCCCTGGGGACAAGCCATTTGTCCCCAGTTGGAACCGTGTTCAGTCAGCATTCCCTGATATTCTGGAGCGGCTGTACGACGCCGTTGAAGCGGATAATCAGGAAATGGATGATGCCTAACCCGCGACCTGGTTCCTTTACTCGCTCCTTTATCCCCGACTGGCAACAATAAAAGCGGTATCGGTGGTAAAGGAGCCATCAGGCTCAATAGCGTAATGGCGGATAACTTCAGCCGACATTTGCTGCTGCAGGGCGCGGATTGCCGTGACAAAATGTTCCGGAGTCCGCATCCGCGTCACCCAGCTTTGGAATTCCAGGTGCAGACGCGATGTTTGCACAGAGCGTACTGTTAACCCAGCTTCGCTCAGCAGTGTCAACCATTCACCCGAGGAATAATCGCGTACATGCGATGTGTCGCGCAGCATTTCCGCCGTTTGCAAATAAACATCCAGCACCGGGTGGCCGGGTGAAATCACGTCCATGAAAATCGCTTCGCCTCCCGGTTTCAGCACCCTTCTGACTTCCCGCAACGCCAGCCCGACATCCTGCCAGTGATGGGCCGAATAACGACTAACCACCACATCAAAGCTCGCATCAGCAAATGGTAATGATTCTGCTACCGCCTGCTCAGTCGTGATATTCGCCAGCCCCTTTTCCTGTGCAGCACTGGCAACGACATCCAGCATCCGCGGCGACAAATCGCATGCCACCACCTTGTTGACCAGGCCGGCAATGGTAAAGCTGACATGACCCGCACCGCAGCCTAAATCCAACACGCTGGCATGGCGGTTATCCTGCAAACGCAGGGCCAACTGGGTAAGGTCTTCACCTTGGGCGTGAACGGCGCTGTTAAGATAGGCGTGAGCCTGTTCGCCAAACTGTTGCTCGACGGACTGCTGGTGACTTTTACTGTTTTCCATAAACGCTCCTTACCGGTGTTATCGATACCCTGCTTAATCATTACCTCAAAAATCACTATAGTGCCAGACAATAACCTATAACAACCCGGCGTTAATTAGCCTGCAGCCGGGCTCAATAGAATGTCTGCAACACAGTGCAACGCGCTATCCTGAATACGAGGCGCACCGAAAAGATCAACACTGACATAGAGATAGCCCTGAGGTTGAGGTATGCTGATTTTCATTAGGGTGTGACAGGCATTGCAATCAGAAATAATTGCAGTCAGAAATAACAGAGGAAAAACGCATGATTATTTTGGTTACCGGTGCGACGGCGGGCTTTGGTGAGGCAATTACCCGGCGTTTTATCAAAGAAGGCCATCAGGTTATCGCCACAGGGCGCCGCCAGGAACGTCTTGATGCGCTGAAAGCTGAATATGGCGATGCGCTTTTCACGCTTCGTCTTGATGTTCGCGATCGGCAAGCCATCGAGCAGGCTATCGCTGCGTTGCCAGCCCAGTGGCGCAACATTGATGTGCTGGTCAACAATGCCGGTCTGGCTTTAGGGCTAGAGCCTGCGCATAAAGCCAACGTCGATGACTGGGAAACCATGATCGATACTAATAACAAAGGGCTGGTCTTTATGACCCATGCGTTATTGCCGGAAATGGTGAAACGCAATGTGGGCCATATCATTAATATCGGCTCGACAGCTGGCAACTGGCCTTATCTTGGTGGGAATGTCTACGGTGCCAGCAAGGCATTCGTGCGTCAGTTCAGTCTGGGATTGCGGGCTGACCTGTCCGGTACTCGCGTGCGTGTGACCAATATTGAACCCGGCCTGGTCGGTGGTACCGAATTTTCAGCCGTACGCTTTAAAGGCGATGAAGCCAAGGTCAGCCAGACATATGATAAATCCAACCCACTGACGCCGGAAGATGTGACAGAAGCGGTGTTCTGGGTGGCGACATTACCCTCTCATGTCAATATCAACACATTGGAAATGATGCCGGTAAGCCAGACGTACGGCGGCCTGAAAGTCACCCGTGACGAGTAATTCATACCGGCAGTACCACATAAAGTTAGTACCACATAAATAGGCTGGTGTGATGCGCCAATGCCTGATGTGGATATTCAGGGACGAACGCGGAGCGGTATCACTGTCATGCCATGAAACATTCCGGCCCAGCGATGCCGACTCTGCCCAGACGACACTGCAGTGAAAGCAGCGATATACCCTGAATATGTTAGTTCAGTTATAGTTTGTTGATGGTAGCGGATGCTATAGTCACCATAACGCTATCTTTTGTTATGACAACGTTGCTTTCGTATTTACAGAACTCCTGTCTGGGTGAAACATGCAGAAAAAAACACGTAATTTACTCCTTCTTCTTTCCTCATCCCTGTTTAGTCTGAGCCTTTTGTCATCAGCACAGGCCGCGCAACACATCGTGATTGATAACGGCAACAGTGCGTTATCAAAAGAAGCGGCGCGACAGAGTAGCGAAGACTGGAACGAGACACGTACGTTGCGTAATAAAGTGAACAAGCATCTTGAAAAACGCGTTGATAAAGCCGATCGAGATTTCGATAAAGCCGATATGGCAGAAGCGCTTGAAGAAAAATGCAAAGCCAGTTCCAACTTCAATGCTTATTGGGAACCCAACTCTTCGCGCTGTCTTGACCGTCGCTCCGGCCGCCCGGTAACACCCTGATAGGTTGATCTATACTTTATCTGCCCGTGTTTGGGCAGATAAACCATCAAGATGAGTGGGAGGATGCCATGAAGAAAACGATGCTGGCCGGTGCAATAACACTATTACTGACACCACTTATCGCACAAGCTTCACAAGCCTCCTGTGAACGTATTCGCGATGACATCGCTCGCAAGATTATCAGCAATGGCGTACCTGAATCCGGTTTTGAGCTGGATATCGTACCTAACGATCAGGTCAGCCAGCACGGTGGTCAGGTTGTTGGTCATTGCGGACAGGATACACAGAAAATCGTTTATATCCGCCTGCCGGATAATGACAGTGATGACCTGAGTTCTCACCCGATGGGTAAGAAGCGTTAGGGTCGTTCAACAACCTATTCCGCGTTAATAATGAAGCCCGCAACACAATAAATCGATGCAATAAAAAAGGGGGAGCGGCGTTCTCCCCTTTTTACATTCGTTATTGAGCAGTAAAAATTACATCAATACCTTGCCATACCTGAATGAAAACCACCGGAGGAATACCTCCGCCATGCATTGTGGATGATATGGAACCGGGCGCCTGTCGATGGTTAGAACGACTGGCTAATCGCGGAAAGATCAATATAGGTAGATAAATCCCGTTGCTCTGCGCGGGGCAAATATGGCAACTCCCCCAATTGAGGGGCAGGAATTTTTTCCCGCAGCGCCTGGATGATTTCAGCATAGTTAGCCAGCCCTGGGTTAATGCGGTTTGCAACCCAGCCGACCAGCGGCAACCCATCATTAATAATCGCCTGCGCCGTCAGCAGCGCATGGTTGATGCAGCCGAGCTTTATCCCAACCACCAAAACGACCGGTAATTGCTCCTGAACCACCCATTCCGAATAGGTCCGCATGTCGTTCATTAAGGTACGCCAGCCGCCACTGCCTTCGACGATAACCATGTCCGATAACACGCCAAGCTGGTTCAGCCCTTCAGTCATCGCGCAGTAATTAATCTCTTGTTCACTGGCACTGATTTCATCTTCCTGTAACGACACAGGATTGACCTGCTGATAGGACAGTGGGATCGACGAGGCTTCCTGCAAGATCAGCGCATCTTTGTTACGCAGCCCCTCTTCTGTTTCCTTACAGCTCTTGGCGACAGGTTTATATCCCGTCACGGTTTTGCCCGTTTTCGTCAGCGCCTGTAATAACGCCTTCGATACTACTGTTTTTCCAACGGCAGTATCCGTTCCTGTAACAAACATACGCTTTAACATGAAAACACCACTCCAGCAGGCCCCACCTGAAAAAATAAACCTCAAAAAACGTACTGATGAAGCCTAAAGTCTAGGGGATGGGCCTGTGGAGCGGCTTGCGTTAGCGCAATGTTTTGTCGGTAAGCGAAGACACGATGCAGTGATGGTTAACCCTGCATCAGTTTAATCAGCAGAGAGCCGTTATACAGCGCATCTTTAATTAGCGCGGCACCGGGCACGGTTCCCTGATTATAAAAATGGGTCGATGTGACTTGCAGATGGTGACTATAAGCCGGTAATGCCTGGCGGCGGATACAATCAAGGATTGCGGGATACAGAATATCGGCTGCCTGATTCAGTGGAGAACCAATCAGAATTTTCTCTGGATTGAACAGATTAACCATGATAGCGGTGATACGGCCTACGTTATTGCCGACATCAACGATAATATCCTTTGCCAGTTGATCACCGTTCAGCGCCGCCTCACACAGAGACTCGACCGTCAGCGGTGAGCCGTGCAACAGCGAACTCATCGAGCCCTTCAGCCGCTGCTGAGCCAGTTCCAGCATACTTTCAATGCTGGCAACGGTTTCCAGACATCCGTGGTTACCGCAATAACAGCGTTTACCATAAGGGTCAACCTGAGTGTGGCCAATTTCCACCAATGTTCGGCTACCGGCATGCAGTATCCGTCCACCGGTAATAATGCCGGCACCGACGTTATGGTCGATAACTATCTGGATAACGTTTTGGCAACCGCGTGATGCGCCAAACAACGCTTCTGCCATCGTCCAGGCGCAAATATCATGTTGCAGATAAACTGGTACCCCTGTGCACTTTTCCAGCGCCGGACCAATCGCCATTTCTTCTACGGCGTAAAACGGCATACGGTGAATGATGCCGGTGGATGAGTCCACCATGCCGGGTGAGGTGATGGCGATAGCGGTCAGTCGTTCCAACTGACGTTGGTGGCGGATAAAAAACTGATCGATGTCCGTCAGAATGCGTTCCAGTAGTGGCTGGGGATGTTCGCTGGGTAAATCAACCTTATCCTCTACCACCAGATGGCCACTCAAATCACGCAGGGCCAGGGTCATCACCTGGTTGCTGATTCGTACCGACAGGTAATGCCACGCTTCGGTATCCAATACCAGACCGATTGCCGGCCGCCCGCGGCTTCCCATCTCCTGGTACTCGGTTTCCCGTACCAGATGCGCCTCCATCAGTTCGCGCACGATTTTGGTAATACTGGCGGGAGCAAGCTGAGCCTGTTTTGACAACTCAATGCGGGAGATGGGGCCATGTTCATCGATCAGTCGATAAACGCCACCTGCGTTCATCTGTTTGATCTGATCGATGTGTCCCGGCTGACCACTGACAATCACGGTAAAACGGCTCCTGCAATTAGGCGTAATAGGTATTTTTTACGCTGTAAAATAAAAAACTGAGGCTATGGTGGAGCTTTTGTAAATAGCCGTCAAATATTTGATTCGATATGTGATTAACCGCACATATTTTTGATGGTATTACCCAACATTAGTGTGATTAACGTCTGGGCAGCGGTGTTCAGCGGGCGGTGCTGGTGGGTTACTAACCACATTTCACTGATAGCATCTTTTTCCTGCAACGACAGGTATTTCACGCCATCTATCCGGATGCGACGGAATGACGCTGGTAGCAAGGAGACCCCTAATCCAGATGAGACCAGGCCGATAATCGTCATCGCCTCGCCGACTTCCTGCGTAATGTAGGGTGTAATGCCGTACTTTTTGAGCAAGTTCATAACTTCATCATATAGCGCCGTTCCCACTTCACGGGCAAAAAATACGAAGGGTTCGTTAGCTAGCTGCTGGATACTGATATGCCCGCCGGGAACAGAGGCCAGCGGGTGTTCTTCATGAACAACCGCTACCATCGGCTCATGCAGTAATAACTGATGACGCAGCATATCCGGCAATGGGTTGTTACGCATCACCCCGAGATCCAGCTTACCGTCAAGCAACGGTGCAATCTGTTGCTTGGTGTTGATCTCCATCATCTGGATATGCACCTCAGGATAGCGCTGGCGAAACTGCAACAGGCTACGCGAAACCTGTTTAACAAAGGGGGCTGATGAGGTGAAACCGATATTAAGCTCCCCTATTTCACCACGCTGAATGCGGGCTGCTCGCTCTGCTGCCTGATTAACCTGGCTGATGATGGCCCAGGCCTCCTTCAGGAATAATTCGCCGGCCTGTGTCAGGCGCACATTACGGTTATTTCGCTCCAGCAGTTGAGCACCAATTTGCTCTTCTAGTGCCTGTATCTGCTGACTGAGAGGCGGCTGGGAGATATGCAACCTTTCCGCCGCACGACCGAAATGCAGCTCTTCAGCAACAGCAATAAAGTAGCGTAAGTGCCTGAGTTCGATATTCATATTTATAAAATATCATTATTAACAATTAATATATTATACAAAACAATCGAGCTAATTCTATGATTTGTCCACTGATGTTTTTGCCGTATTTTTTCCGGATAAGGATTGATTTTGAGTACCCCCATGTCTGCACAGAGAATGTCCGTTTCTGTCACTGACGATATTCAACCTCAGCGCGACACCCGCGCTCCTGTTTACAAGAATCCATTTATTTGCCGAGGCACGCCACCGTTCATTCGCGTTACGCTCGCCTTGTTTTCTGCCGGTCTGGCGACCTTTGCCCTGCTGTACTGCGTACAGCCCATATTGCCGATACTGTCGCAGGCTTTTGGCGTATCCCCGGCAACCAGCAGTCTGTCGCTTTCCGTTTCCACGATGACGATGGCTGTCGGATTGTTATTTACCGGCCCGCTGTCAGACACCATTGGCCGCAAAAATGTCATGGTGGTATCGCTACTGCTGGCGTCGGTATTTACCCTGATAGGTTGCATGATGACCAACTGGGTTGGCCTGCTGGTTATGCGCGCCCTGGTTGGCTTATCGCTCAGCGGTGTGGGCGCGGTGGCAATGACCTATCTGAGTGAAGAAATCCATCCCAGTGTGGTGGCATTCTCTATGGGGTTGTACATCAGCGGTAACTCAATTGGCGGGATGAGCGGCCGCCTGTTAACTGGGGTAATTGCTGATTTTTTCGGCTGGCGAGTATCCATCACCTGTATCGGCATCGTTGCCCTGCTGGCCTCCCTGACGTTTTGGCGCATACTGCCGGATTCTCGTCACTTTCGTGCGGGTTCGCTGCGCCCCAAAACCCTGTGGATCAATACCCGCTTACACTGGCGTGATGCAGGCCTACCGCTACTCTTTGCCGAAGGGTTCCTGTTGATGGGCTCCTTTGTGACGCTGTTCAACTATATTGGTTATCGCTTGCTGGATGCTCCCTACAACCTGAGTCAAACGGTGGTGGGATTGCTGTCAGTGGTCTTCCTCACTGGTAGCTATGCATCACCACGCGCCGGAGCAATGATTGCTCGTTTCGGCCGGGGTCCCGTGTTGGTCGGCAGTATTATGCTGATGTTATCAGGCCTTCTATTGACCCTGTTCAGTTCGCTGCTGATGATGTTTTTGGGGATGATGCTCTTTACCGCCGGCTTCTTTGCCGCCCACTCGGTTGCCAGCAGTTGGATCGGCTTGCGTGCATTACGTGCTAAAGGCCAGGCTTCATCGCAGTATCTGTTCTGTTATTATCTGGGGTCGAGTCTCGCGGGCACGTCAGGTGGCTTCTTTTGGTATCACTATGGCTGGACAGGGCTAGTACTGTTTCTGTCATGCTTGCTGATGTTGGCTATCGGCTTTGGATTCAAGCTGAAATCCCTGAAAAACTGAACTAACAGTTACTTATCTCCCCCTGCTACCCACCGGCTCTGAACGTTCAGAATCGGTGGGTACGGCGCTTTTTCATACTATCAAGCGAATAAAAATACGTGTTGTTGAACTGGGCTTTTAAGATAAAATCAATAGTATGTTGTAACTAATATGGTATTGATTATGCCCGCCTACGACCTGATTGAACGGATGAACCATTGCTTTACCTCGCTGGAAGCACATCTGGCTGAAATGCATCAATTATTTCTCACCTTTCACTTTACCGGCGGGCGTTTGTTTACCCTTCCCCCCGTAGAAAAAGGCACCGAGCATGACCCTATAACACATATTCAGGTTACGCCTGTCGCTGGTGCAGAAGCCCGCGATATCGGTTTACAGCATTTTCGTCATTTATTTATTCACCACTACGCGGAGACTATCAGTAGCAAAGCGGCAATCCGCCTGCCTGGCGTGCTGTGTTTTCGGGTTAACAACGCAGAATCACGACAGGCTCGCCAGTTAGTGACGAACATAAACGCCCGGAAAAAGGAGCTGGAGCACATCATCACGGTGGAGTCTGGACTGGAACCCGAGCAGCGCTTCGATTTTGTCCATACCCACCTCAAAGGGCTGATAACACTGAGCGCCTATCGCACCATTACCCTGCTACCTGACCCGGCCTCGGTGAGATTCGGCTGGGCGAATAAGAACATCATCAACAACATTACCCGTGATGCCTTACTGGAAAAACTGAAGAAAAGTCTGCAGGCAGGACGCAGCCAGGCCCCTTATAGTAAGGAGCAATGGGCATCGTTACTGGAGCAGGAAATCCGTGATGTGAAGCGCCTGCCGGAACAGGCGTTGCTAAAAATCAAGCGGCCCGTGAAAGTACAGCCGATTGCACGGGTCTGGTATCAGGAACAGCAGAAACAAGTACAGCACCCTTGCCCGTCACCGCTGCTGGCACTGTGTCATCAGGATACGATGCCGGTTATGGGTGACCTCAATGACTACGATGCCGACAACATTCAGCACCGCCATCGGCCCAAAGCCAAGCCGCTACGGTTGTTAATCCCGCGCTTGCATCTGTATACCGATGACGGTGCCTGAGTATCACGGTTTCATGCTGCCGACCATGTCCTCTGGGCGAACCCACTGCGTAAATTGTTCCTCGGTGAGATAGCCCAGTTTCAAGGCTGATGCCTTCAGTGTCATCCCTTCTTTATGCGCTTTTTTGGCGATTTCAGCGGCCTTGTCATAACCAATATGCGGATTGAGCGCGGTCACCAGCATCAGCGACTCATTCAGCAATTGGTTAATCCGCTCGCGATTAGGTTCAATGCCCACCGCGCAATGCTCGTTAAAGCTCTTCATACCATCAGCCAATAACCGAACGGATTGCAGGAAATTGTGAATCACCATCGGCCGAAAGACATTCAGCTCAAAGTTACCGGATGCGCCGCCAAAATTAACCGCCACATCATTCCCCATCACCTGGCAACATAACATGGTCATCGCTTCACACTGTGTCGGGTTAACCTTACCCGGCATAATCGAGCTACCGGGTTCATTTTCCGGAATAGCAATCTCGCCAATGCCGCAACGCGGTCCGGAGGACAGCCAGCGCACATCATTCGCAATCTTCATCAATGACGCAGCCAGGCCTTTCAGTGCGCCATGCGCATGCACCAGCGCGTCACAGGTGGCCAGGGCCTCAAATTTGTTCGGCGCACTCACAAAGGGATGCCCAGTCAGCGCCGCCAGTTCCGCCGCCACCCGCACCGCGTATTCAGGGTGTGTATTCAACCCGGTGCCGACAGCCGTGCCGCCTAACGCCAGCTCACACAGGTGAGGAATACTATTTTCGATATGGCGCACATTATGCGACAGCATTGCCACCCAGCCAGAAATCTCCTGTCCTAACGTCAGCGGCGTCGCATCCTGCAGGTGCGTTCGGCCAATCTTGACGATATCGGCAAATTGCGTCGCCTTATCCGCAAGGGTCTGTTGTAACACGTTCAATTCAGGAATCAGATATTCACGCAGCACGGTCACTGCCGCAACGTGCATAGCCGTAGGAAAAACATCGTTAGAACTCTGGCTTTTATTAACATCATCATTAGGGTGCACCAGCCGATCATTACCCCGCTCTCCCCCCAACAATTCGCTGGCCCGATTCGCCAGTACCTCGTTCATATTCATGTTGGTCTGCGTGCCAGAGCCCGTCTGCCAGATAGCCAGCGGGAATTCACCGACGTGCTGACCATTTAGGACTTCGTCTGCAGCCTGAATAATGGCATCACCTTTACTGTCGGCTAATAACCCCAAATCCATATTGACGCGCGCTGCCGCACGTTTGGTCTGTGCCAGCGCCATGATCAGCGCGCCCGGCATTTTTTCTTCCGAAATACGAAAGTGCTCCAGTGAACGCTGGGTCTGAGCCCCCCACAAATGTGTTGCCGGCACGGCAATCGGCCCCATGGAATCTTTCTCAATACGCGTGTCTGACATGGTTTTCTCCTTTGCGAAACACGTCATTTTCAGATGACTGCGAATTATTACCCTTCTGGAATCATGGCATATAAAGCATTAGCATAGCGGGCATTAAGACGGAACGGCCTTTGCAGGCATGGCTATCCGCCGTTATTGCCATGGAAATTAACAATCTATCTACTAGCGGGAAAATATTATGCAAAAAATGCGCAACAGTGTGCAGCATTATGCCTGGGGCAGTAAACACGCGCTAACCGAACTGTATGGGATTGAAAACCCAAGCAATCAGCCAATGGCAGAACTGTGGATGGGGGCACACCCGAAAAGTAGCTCTCTATTACTTGATGAGCAGGGTCAGGCACAAAGCCTGCGTGATCTGATCAATAAAGACCCGTCCGCTTTTTTGGGTACAGCAGTAGCAAAACATTTTGGTGAGTTACCTTTCCTTTTCAAGGTGTTATGTGCTGAACAACCGTTGTCGATTCAGGTTCACCCCAGTAAATCTGCGGCCGAAGTCGGGTTTGCGCGGGAAAATGCCGCCGGTATTGCACTTGACTCCCCACAACGCAATTACAAAGACGCTAACCACAAACCGGAATTGGTCTTTGCCCTCACCTCTTATCTGGCGATGAATGGCTTTCGCGAACTGACGGCGATCGCCGATTTGTTGCAACCGCTAGCCAACGCCCATCCAGCGATCGCCGCATTTTTGTCATCCCCGGATAGCACAACGCTCAGTACCTTGTTCTCCAGCCTGTTGAGCATGGAAGGCGAGCAGAAAGCCTCCGCTATCGCTGAACTGAAACGTGTTTTGAACCATCGACACGGTGAACCCTGGGATACCATTCGCTTTATTGCACAGTTTTACCCTGATGACGGAGGTCTGTTTTCTCCGTTACTGCTGAATGTCGTCACATTGCAGCCGGGCGAAGCCATGTTTTTGTATGCCGAAACCCCGCACGCCTATCTTCAGGGGGTAGCGCTGGAAGTGATGGCCAATTCGGACAACGTTCTGCGCGCCGGTCTGACACCCAAGTACATTGATATCCCTGAGTTGCTCGCCAACGTCCGTTTTGAATCGAAACCAGCTGACACCTTGCTGACCTCGCCGGTAAAAGCGGCTAACGAACTGAGTTTTCCTATTCCGGTCGATGACTTTGCCTTTTCACTGCATTATCTTACCGATGTACCGCAGATGCTGAGTCAGCAAAGTGCAGCTATTATCTTTTGTGTCGAAGGTCAGGCAGTGTTGGTGCGCGGTGCACAGCAAGTCAGCTTGCTGCCAGGCGAATCATGCTTTATCCCCGCCTGTGAATCACCGGTACAAATCCAGGGGAAAGGTCAGATTGCCCGTGTTTATAACCGGCCTTTACTGGTATAACGCCATGTATTCCCTGATGAGGAATACAACACATTGAATCAACAAGGAAATATAACGTGGCAAAAAAAACAGTTGTAGCCGCTGGGGTTGTTATTGCGCTCGCCGTAGCCTGGGGAGGAGCCTCCTGGTATACCGGCAAGCAGATTGAACAGCATATTGGGGACGTCACTGACAATCTGAACAACGAGTTGAAAAACGCGTACCCACAATCAGGTATCAAGGTCGCCTACCGGGATTATCACCGTGGTCTGTTCAAAAGCCAGCTCGCGTTGGTGTTACAGTCTGACGGTACTGATGCCCGGCAGCGCCTGTTAGGTGCCAATGAAGAAGTGGTGTTTAACGCCACGGTATTCCACGGCCCCTTCCCGCTGACCGCCAGTCAGTTTAGCCTGAAACCAGCATTGGCCGCCGTACACGGCGAACTGGCCAACACTGAATCGGTAAAAGCACTGTTTGATCTGACGAAGAATAAACCGTTCATCACCGCGGATAGCCGCATTGATTATAGCGGCGATACTCACTCCGCCGTCACGCTGGAAGCGCTGGACGTTAAGAGTCAGGACACGAAGGTTAATTTCAGCGGTACAACACTGTTGGTCGATATAGCGGGTAATCTGCGCGCAGGCAAAGTGGTCGGCAATGTGGCTAACCTGACGATGGAGAAACCCAACCTGCAAGGACAGAATGAAAAACTGACGTTGCAGGATCTAGCGCTTAACAGTGACACCCACAAAGGTAAATTCGATCTCAATGTCGGCGACGCCAAAATCACGCTGAAGAAACTGGCGCTGGATGTGCAGAGCGGCGATAACCTGGTATTGAACGATTTCTCGCTGGTCAATCACAGTTCAGAAGATGACACTAACCTGGCAGGACAGATGACGCTGTCGCTGGGGTCGGCGCTATTTCGCGATCAAAATCTGGGGTCGTGGAACATCAACTTCGCCTTCTCCGGGCTGGATGGTAAAGGTACTCGCCAGTTCGTGACGGAGTACCAGAAAAACCTGCAGTCACTGCTGCAAAACATCGACCAAGTGACCCCGGAAGTTTATGACCAGCAGTTAGCCGCACTGGTTCTGCATAATCTGCCGCAATTATTGAAAGGTAACCCGAGTGTCAAGGTAGCGCCATTAAGCTGGAAAAACGCGAAAGGCGAGAGTACTTTCACACTGGCGCTGGATTTAACCGATCCGCTGCAAAAGAGTGCCGCGCCAACTGCTAATCTCTCTGACGAAGAAGCGATTATCCGCCAGTCTGTTAAAAGTCTGGACGCACGCCTCAACGTGCCGATGGATATGCTTACCGAACTGATGGTGCAGATAGCGCCAAAAGCCACCACGGATGAAGAGAAAAAGCAACTGGACCAGATGGCGCGTCAGCAAACGCAATTGATGGCCAATATTGGCCAGATGAGCCAGGTCACCGTCACCAAAGACAACGCCATCACCAGCTCATTGCAGTACAGCGATGGCACCGTAACCTTCAACGGACGTAAGATCCCGTTGGCTGAGTTCATCGCGCCGTTTATCACCCAGCCGTCGGAAAATGTGCCCGAGCAAGGCGATGATGCACCAGAAGACAACCAACCGGATGCATCAGTCAGTCCGTAATCGTTTACCGGCGCCACTCAGGCGCCGGTTTCTTTCACACGACAAAAAAGTCACGTTTTAGTATGCCGTACAGAGTATTACAAGACTGCTTACACAAGCTGGCATCAAGCGCTTATGCTCAATTTGTATTATGTCCGCATTGATATATAAACTTCTTTTTATCAATCAATGGTAAATTGTCTGGGTTTATTCTTATACTGCACACCGAGTTATCAGACTCTGTCCCTTGTGGTACGGTGGCGATGTCCAACGTCACAAGGAATACCGCCTGCTGATGGATTTTTTTAATAAAAAACGAGTACAACATACAACATGATTGATCCGTACATTCCGTTGACGGATATCCATCGCCATCTTGATGGTAATATCCGCCCCCAAACCATCCTTGACTTAGGCCGCCAGTTTTCTATCGATTTGCCCGGCCATGACCTCGAGTCCCTGCGTCCCCACGTACAGATAATCGACCACGAACCCGATTTGATAAGCTTCCTGCAAAAGCTGGACTGGGGTGTGGCCGTACTGGGATCGCTGGATGCCTGCCGCCGTGTGGCTTACGAAAACGTGGAAGATGCGATCCGCGCCGGACTGGATTACACCGAGCTACGCTTTTCGCCTTACTACATGGCTCTCAGTCACCAGTTACCGCTGGAAGGCGTGGTTGAAGCCGTGATCGATGGTATTACCGCTGGTTGTCGCGACCATAATCACGCAGTGATGGTGCGTCTTATCGGCATCATGAGTCGTACCTTTGGTACCCACGCCTGCGAGCAAGAACTTGACGCGTTGCTGGCACACAAAGACGGCATTATCGCTATCGACCTGGCGGGCGATGAACTTGGCTTCCCCGGTGAGCTCTTCACTAGCCACTTTACCCGAGCGCGCGATGCGGGCTGGCGTATCACCGCCCATGCAGGCGAAGCCGCCGGTCCGGAAAGTATCTGGCAGGCGATACAGCAGCTAGGCGCTGAGCGTATCGGCCACGGTGTTACGGCGATCGTCGACAGTACGCTGATGGAATATATGGCCGAGCACCAGATTGGCATTGAATCCTGCCTGACCTCTAATCTGCAAACCAGCACGGTAAAAGCGATGCATGAGCACCCACTGGTGCATTTCCTGCGTCACGGTATTCCGGCGACGATTAACACCGACGACCCGGCTGTGCAAGGGATCGATATTCGCCATGAATACGAGATAGCGGCACCATTAGCTGGCCTGTTGCCGGAAGATATCCGACAGGCACAAGAAAACGGTCTGCGTATGGCGTTTATCTCCGAACAGGAAAAACAGCTGTTGCGCCAGCGCGCTCAACAGCGACAAGCGTAATCAGGCTGAATCAGACAAAAAAAGCGGATACCACAAGGTATCCGCTTTTTTCATACCGGAGGTGACCTGTCGATAACATGGTCGACAGCATCCCATCCCGGCCCAATTAGTCTTTCGGTTGTACGGACGAATGGTGGCTGGAGATCAACCATTTACCGTCTTTGAAGGCATAAGTATAGGTGTAACGCGCTTTGACCTGTGATTTATCACCAAATGTGAAGGTGTAATTGCCAATATCCAGCGCTTCGTTACAACCAATTTTGATAACACGGTTATCAATGTTACCTACAGGCTTTTTCACCAGAAAATGCTCAAAATAGTCAATGCGCTCAGCATCTGTCGTACGCATTTTTCCAGACAGCGTCGGCAATAACACCGCGTCGGTCTCATAATTGGCGTTGACCTTCTTCGCATCCCCAGTCTGTAACGATGCATTCCAGCGATCAAACAAACTGGCGATAGCGCTTTCATCGGTCTTGACACAGGTTTCCGTTGTCGCGGCATAAGCCTGAGATGCGGTAATGACGCTGAGGAAACTCAGCGAGAGCAGCACTTTCTTATACATGTCTATTCCTTATAAATTAAGTAATGATTACTTTCTCTATCCTTAATTGCTGCGAGGCCTCAAAAAGCCTCACAGATTAACACTATAGTCAATGTGCTCTCGGTTGACCATTTCGCAAGGAAACGATCGACATCAGGAAACGTGGTTTAACCCTGTCGTATAGGATGCGTTATTTTCCCGCTTTCTCTTCATCCGGCGATGTAGATCGTTTCGCATAACGCTGCGCCAGCGTCGCACACACCATCAACTGAATCTGGTGGAAAATCATCAACGGCAACACCATTGCCCCAACGGCAGCGGCAGGAAATAGTACGTTAGCCATCGGGATACCGTTGGCCAGACTCTTTTTAGAACCACAGAATACGATGGTGATTTCATCCGGGGTACTGAACCCCAATTTGCGGGCTGCCAGCGTGGTACAGACCAGCACAATCCCCAGCAGCACCAGCGAACAGATAACAACTGCCAGCAGCGACCACCCGTTAATCTGGTGCCAAATCCCCTGCACCACCGCCTCGCTGAACGCCACGTATACCACTAACAGAATAGATGACCGGTCAGTGATATTGATCAGTTTACGATGACGATCGACCCAGTGAGCAATCAACGGACGGGACAGATGACCAATGACGAACGGCACCATCAGTTGCATGATAATGGAGCCGATCGCATGCAGCGTATCGGTTTGCCCACCCTGCGTATGCATCAGCAAACCGACCAGGATCGGCGACAGGAAAACCCCGAGAATACTGGATGCTGAAGCGCTGCAAATCGCGGCAGCGACGTTACCGCGAGCCATCGAGGTGAAAGCTATGGCGGATTGCACCGTCGCGGGCAATGCACACAGATACAGGAACCCCAGATACAGTCCGGGGGTTAACACTTGTGGCGACAGGAACGCCATGCCAATCCCCAGTAATGGGAACAGAATAAAGGTACTGGCAAACACCACCAGATGCAGCCGCCAGTGGCCCATACCGGCCGTAATCGCATCACGAGATAGCTTGGCGCCATGCATGAAAAACAGCAGTGCGATGGCGGCGGTGGTCAGGTTTTCGAAAAAAACCTTGGCCGTGCCCTCACACGGGAAAATGGACGCGGTAATAACGACCGCAATTAAAACCAGCAAAAATTTGTCAATTTTCAAGCGTTGTAACCATGCCATAGTGTGTTTGCATCCTCAGACATAAAAAATACAGGCGATCCTAAGATCGCCTGCTTAAACAATGCCCCACTATCAGCAATAAATACCCATAATGCAAGACAGAAACCCGCCTCGCGTTCAGGGATTTACGTCACAAATCATGACGGTTACCGGCTAACTGCTCTTCAGTGTCATTGTTTTTTTCTGTTCATACGAGGTTAGCCCCAGCTCGATCAGCTCCATCACGTTAATCGCCTGTCCGACAGGTACCGGGTTGTCGCCCCGCCCCCGCAGCGCATCACGGATACCGGCATAATAAGATAGATAATGCCCAGGGATGGTCGGCACCGGTTGGTCCGCCAGTACACCATCACGGTGCAAAGTCAGAATACCGTCATGGTTATCCTGCCCCCAATCATCATGTGCTTGTGGTTTTTCGCCCGCTTTCAAGCGGTCTTCCTGCGGGTCAACGCCAAACTTCACATAGCTACCCTGAGTGCCATGCACGATGTAACGGGCGCTGGGTGCCGCCGCCAGCATAGAACTGTGCACCACAACACGTCGCTGGGGGTAAATCAACGTCGCGTGGAAGTAATCGGCGGCTTTACTGCCGGGACGGAGCTGCGCCATATCCGCCTGAATCGCCACCGGCAAACCGAACAACTGCAACACCTGATCAATCAGATGTGGCGCCAGATCATACCAAATGCCACTCCCTTCGCTGCCGTCTTCACGCCAGCGTTGACGTACTTGCGGACGATAGCGGTCAAAATGCGATTCCATATACACCACATCGCCCAGCGCACCGGCTTTCAGCAATTGCTGTAATGTCAGGAAATCACTGTCCCAGCGCCGGTTATGGAATACGGAAAGGAGTTTACCCGCATGTTCTGCCAGTTGGTTCAGCTCACGCGCTTGTGACAGTGTCACGGTAAACGGTTTGTCCACCACCACATGCTTACCGGCCAGCAACGCCTGGCGAGCCAGTGGGAAATGGGTGTCATTCGGGGTGGGGATGACAATCAGATCGATATCGGGATCATTGAACAGCGCCTGCGGTTCGGGCACGACATGCATTGAGGGCCAGTCAGCCTGAACTTTTCCAGCATCGCGGCTCGACACTGCCGCCAGCTTCATTCCTGACGTGGCTGCAATCAGTGGTGCATGAAACGTCTTACTGGCATAACCATAACCTAACAGACCAACACGGATGGTCTCCGTCATATATTTCCCCTCATTGGCAGGCCTGCAGATCGGGCCCGTTGTCCTAGTGCAATTAGGCGGCGTCCCACCTTCAGCTCACCGCTGGCGGAACACAGCCTAGTATAGCACCGGGGAAAACGATGATTATAGGACAGTGCTGAGATGGCAGTACTGAGACAGCACTGAGATGATAGTAATCATAGCGCTCCGGCTATGACCACCAGTGACAGTCATAGCCGGGGTATGCTGACAGACAATTACGGCGTCACGACCCAGGGATGAGGCGGCGCGAGCGATTCACCTCGCCAGGGAGAAACCTCTACCGGTTTCTCTATCACCGGATGATGGATTTCGCTGTTACGCCGCCTGAAATCGCTGGGGCTAACACCTACCCGCTTGCGGAAAACACGGGAAAAGTAGAGCTGATCGTCATAACCAACCACACGACCAACAGCGGCTATCGACTCCTGTGTGGTCTGTAACAACAGCTTGGCGCGGATGACACGTTGGTCTTCGCGCCAGCGCAGGATGTTCACGCCTACCTGTTCACGAAACAGATGGGCCAGCCGCGACGGCGACAGACAAACATGGCGAGCCACCTCATCAATGCGCAGTTCTCCGGCCAGATTACCGGTAATAAACTGGCACGCCTCGATCACGCGCGGGTCCATAATGCGCTGCGGGCTCTGTGGATCTTCTTCCATAGCGCGCAATAACAGGCGCTCTAGCAAGTTCATCGCCAGCTCCTCAGCAAAACGCCGCCCGGAACGGTGGGTCTGCTCAATATTGGCGAATAACTTGTCAAACTCCTGCAACAGCCCGGGACTGGAGAGCGTCAACCGCCCCACATCACAGCCTTTACTGTGCCACTCCAGCCAGTCGGCCCAGTAGGCACGAGGGCGGAAATAGACCCAGCGGTGATACCAACAGTCGCTACCGGGCGCACGGCCATAATAGTGACGCGACCGGGGTGGAAACAGCAGCAGGTCGCCAGGGTTACAGAAAAACGTATCATCGCCATCCAACACCTTCCCCTGACCTTTGATGGTCAGGTTAATGATGTATCCCTTCATACCATCTGGACGATCAATGAAGAAATCCAGCGGTCCGCCAGCCAGAATCGGCGTCAGTCCCGCCACCAGATAGGCGTTAAACGCATAACCGGGCAGCAACGGGTTAGGCTGGGACTCATGCGCCATACGGTGATACATGCGGCCTCCTGAAAAGAGATTCTCGTCTCGTTATGGATAGCGCCAGCACAGGCTGGCGCTATCCGGCTATCACACCGTTTTCTTCGACAATTGTTTGTAGCGGTCAAAGATCACTGCGGCCAGCAGAATCAGACCACGCACCACATATTGAGCAAAGGGCGAAATATTCAGCAGGTTCATGGCGTTTTCCACCGTCCCCAGGATAAGCACCCCAGCCACTACATAGGATATCTTGCCGATACCGCCTTTCAGTGACACACCGCCCAGTACGCACGCTGAAATCACAATCAATTCATAACCGATGGATGTCATCGGCTGTCCACTGGTCATACGAGATGCCAGAATGATACCCGCTGCTGCAGAAACCAGCCCGGACAGACCGAAAATGATGATTTTGGTCCGTACTACCGGCACCCCGGCCAGGCGGGCTGCCTCTTCGTTACCGCCAATCGCCAGCGTGTTGCGACCAAATGTGGTTTTATTGAGCAGCAAACCGAACAACACCATGCAAATGACCGTCAGCCAGATCGGTGCCGGCAATCCCAGCCAGTTGGCATACCCCAGTGTGAAGAAGCGTTCATCTTCGATACCAACCGCCTTGCCATCAGAAATGATGTACGCCAACCCGCGCACAATCTGCATGGTCGCCAGTGTGGTGATCAGCGCGTTGATTTTCAGTCGCGCGATGACAAAGCCGTTGAGTAAACCGAACGCCACACCAAGCAGTAAGCCCGCGGCAACGCCCAGCCACAGACTCTCGCTGATGTTGATCACCACGGCGGTAGTGACCCCCGCACAGGCAATCACCGAGGCGACCGACAGGTCAAAATCGCCGGAGGCCAGACAAAACAACATGCCACACGCCACCATGCCCGACATGGAAATCGCCAGCCCCAGCCCTTTCATGTTGACGAAGGTAGCGAAATTGGGCACGAACAGCGTGCAGGCCAGAAACAGTGCCGCAAACACGACCAGCATGCCGTAATTATCCCAGATACGGGACAGGCTGAAGCCATGAGATTTACCGGCATGAGAAGGGGAACTAACCGTAGACATTCATCAACTCCTTGGCGGTCAGGCAACCGCGGGTTCAGTAGCAGTCGTTTTTAACATCGCCAGACTCAGGACCTGCTGCTCGCTGGCTTCGTCGTGCAGCACTTCGCCGGAAATGGCACCTTCGCGCATCACCACGATGCGGTCCGCCAGCCCCAGCACTTCGGGCAGGTCGCTGGACGCAAACAACACGGCAATACCCTGCCGGGCCAGCTCATAAATCACGTGGTAAATCTCATGCTTGGCACCGACGTCAATGCCTCGGGTCGGTTCATCCAGCATGATCACTTTCATTTCCTCTGACAGCCAGCGCCCGAGGATCGCTTTCTGCTGATTACCACCGGACAGGTTCATGATCAGTTGCTCTGGCGATGGTGTTTTGATATTCAGCGCCTGAATGTGGTGATCGGCGTTTTCCTCCTCCCAGGCTTCATTGATGATGAAACCGTTTTTGATGTGTTTGCGACGGGCGCTGATATTGATGTTATCCCGCACCGAGTGCACCGGAATGATACCGTCAGCTTTACGGTCCTCCGGGCACAGCATCAGCCCGCTACGAATCGCATCACCGGGGGTTCTGGCACGCAGTGGTTGCCCATCCAGCCGCACCTCGCCGCTGGTAATGCCGGTCGCGCCGAACAGCGCCTTCATCAGTTCACTACGCCCGGCGCCCACCAACCCGAACAGGCCGACAATTTCGCCACTGCGTACTGATAACGACACCGGCGATTTCACACCGACAGCTTTGACTTCGTGCAGTTCCAGCCGCGGTTCGCCATGTGGACGTGGCTGATAACCGTAAATATCACCCAGATTGCGGCCCACCATTGCTTGCACCAGTTGCGCATGGTCAACCTGCTGCATATCGGAGAAGGTTTTCACATAGCGTCCATCTTTAAACACGGTGATGGCATCGCTGAGTGCAAAGATTTCCTCCATACGGTGTGAGACGTACAGAATCACCCGCCCTTCGCTGCGTAATTCACGAATCACCCGGAAAAGTTGTTCAATCTCACGTGCCGACAACGAGCTTGTTGGTTCGTCAAAGGCGATAATCTTGGCGTTGCGTGCCAGCGCCTTAGCGATTTCAACCATCTGCCATTGCCCAATGGACAGGTATTTCAACGGCGTATCCGGGTCGATATCCAATCCAAGGTGTTCCAGTTGTAAGCCGGCCTCGTAACGCAGTAGTGATTGGTTTACCAACCCACCTTTATGCGGTAACTGCCCCAGATAGATGTTTTCCGCTACCGTCATTTCCGGCACCAGATGCAGTTCCTGATAGATGATCGCCACACCGGCATTCAGCGCGTCCATCGTATTGGCAAAGCGCACTGGCTGCCCTTTAATATGAATTTCTCCCTGCGACGGCGTGTAATTGCCGCTCAAAATTTTCAGCAAGGTGGATTTCCCCGCGCCGTTTTCTCCCATCAACGCGTGGATTTGCCCGGCATGACAGTCAAAACTGATGTCATCCAGTGCCTTGACGCCGGGAAACACTTTGCCGATCCCCCGGAAGGATAAATAAGGTGACTGTACGGTCATTTCAGCATCCTCAATGGTCTGCGCCGTCGGATGACGGCGCGGCCAGTGTTTTGCCCGCGCGGCTACCAGCACGGACGGGCAAAGGTCATTACATCAAGCCTTTTTTCTGCAGTTCAGTTTTAAAGTTATCGCGGGTAATCAGCACCACATCCGTCACCTCGGTGAATTTCTGCGGTTCAACGCCTTTTGTTACCCAGTCATGCAGCATCTGGATGCTCTTGTAGCCATGCACGTCCGGGCTTGGCAGCAGTGAGCCGTAGAAACCGGTCGGTTGTGCTTTGGACAGTTCGCTGACCGCATCGACCCCATTGATACCGATACCGATGACATTAGCGGCCTTGAATCCCTGACCTTCGGTCGCACGCACGCCACCCAGTACGGTGTTGTCGTTCATACCGACGATCAGCCAGTTTTTCACGTTAGGGTGTTGCACCAGCAGCGAGTTAGCGGCATCAAATGCGCCGGGGATATCGTTAGACTTGGTTGGAACCTGATAGATCTGTTTTTCCGGGAATCCAGCGGCTTTTAGTGCCTCCATCGATCCCGATGTGCGGCGGCGAGCGGTATCCAGCTCATTGGCGGTGATCGCCATCACCGCGGTGTCTTGCAGTTTCCAGCCACGTTTCTGCATCTCTTTCCATAATTCCTGGCCCTGACGTTCGCCAATCTTGGTGGCGGCCATCATCACCAGCGGTACGGTGTCCATTGGTTGCCCTTTGGCATTCACGAACTGGTCATCTACCGCAATCACTTTCAGGTTATAACTGCGCGCTTTGGCAACGATAGCTGACCCCAGTTTCGGATCAGGTGTACAGATAACGAAACCTTTGGCACCGCTGGCAGCAAGGCTGTCGATAGCATTGAGGGTTTTCTCGCCATCGGGCACGGCTATCTTGATAACGTCAAATCCCAGGTCTTTACCGGCTTTGTCGGCGAACCGCCATTCAGTCTGGAACCAGGGCTCTTCCGGTTGTTTAACCAGAAAGCCCAGCTTCATATTTTCTGCGATAGCCGATTGTGACATAACCGCAGCCAGGCCAATCGCCGCCAGAACCTTAGTGAATTTATGCATGGTTTTCTCCGCTCATTGTTATCTTTACCACGATGGCAACCGGAGGTGCCATCACGTATGTAAACGCTCTCAGTAAAATGCTTTTTTATGGAATAATGGAAAAACAATAAGTTATTTTGATTCCATTCTCCGTTTACCTTCAGACGCGTAAGTTGTAGCGGGTATTTTCACCACGAAGAGAGAGCGCAATCACATTCAGAAACTACAGCTGATTCGTACATAGATTCAGCAAATTTAACCTGCCATTAACTTATGACCGCCATCACAAAACCCCTGAGCGTGACAGAAAAGTACATACTTCCAGCTAATGACTCCTCACGGCGTTAAATCGGCCTGTCTATCGTAAACAGCGTGATCCCTACGATTAACAGGAGCAGCAACGATGAGTGCGGGCGCCATTACTCTTGGTCTTGATTTTGGCAGCGATTCTGTCCGTGCGCTGGCGGTGGATTGCCACAGCGGGCAGGAATTGGAAACAGAAGTGGTCTATTATCCGCGCTGGCGTCAGGGACAGTATTGTCACCCCGCCAGCAACCAGTTTCGCCACCATCCATTGGATTACATCGAATCACTGGAATTAGCGATTCGTACTGTGGTCGCACGATTGACTCCCGAACAGCGCCAGCAGATAACCGGCATTGGCGTCGATTCCACCGGTTCAACGCCTGCGCCAATCGATGAACAAGGCAACGTGCTGGCGCTACGTCCGGAGTTTGCGGATAACCCCAACGCCATGTTTGTGCTATGGAAAGATCACACCGCTATTGATGAAGCTGAAGCCATCAATCAGCTATGCCGCAGCGGCCAATTCCCGGATTACACCCGCTACATCGGTGGCGTGTACTCATCGGAATGGTTCTGGGCCAAAATTCTCCATATCACCCGGCAGGATGCGGCAGTACGTCAGGCGGCGGTCTCCTGGATAGAACTGTGTGACTGGGTACCCGCCCTGCTCTCCGGCACCACGGCGCCGGGCGCAATTCGTCGCGGCCGTTGCAGCGCCGGGCACAAATCACTGTGGCACCCGGATTGGGGTGGCTTGCCGCCAAAAGATTTCTTACAGGCGCTCGACCCCTGCCTGACAGAAAAACTGCACTACCCACTCTTTACCGAGACCTGGACGGCCGATCACCCGGTCGGCATGCTGACGCCACAATGGGCACAGCGATTAGGTTTGCCTGACAATGTCGTAATATCCGGCGGCGCTTTCGATTGCCACATGGGTGCAGTCGGTGCAGGGGCTAAGCCCTACACACTGGTTAAGGTCATCGGCACCTCAACCTGTGACATTCTGATAGCGGACGCGGATCGTGTTGGCGATAAAACGATCGCTGGGATCTGTGGTCAGGTGGATGGTAGCGTCGTCCCTGGCTATATCGGGCTGGAAGCGGGTCAATCCGCCTTCGGCGATATGTACGCCTGGTTTGGCCGTGTGCTGGGCTGGCCGCTGCAACTGGCCGCCAGCGAACACCCCGAGTGGCAATCACAATTGGATCAACTGCAATCCAGCCTGTTGACACAACTGACACAAGCCTGGGCCGATTCCCCCTCACTCGATCACCTTCCGGTGGTGCTCGACTGGTTTAATGGCCGTCGCACACCGTTTGCCAACCAGCGGCTCAAAGGTGTGATTGCTGACCTCAATCTCGGTACCGACGCACCGGCGCTGTTTGGTGGATTGATTGCCGCCACCGCGTTTGGCGCACGCGCCATCATGGCGTGCTTCGAATCTCAGCAGATCCCGGTGGAAAACCTGCTGGCGCTCGGTGGGATCGCCCGTAAATCCGCCACCATCATGCAAGTGTGTACCGACGTGATGAACCGCCCGATGCAAATCGTGGCCTCGGACCAATGCTGCGCGCTGGGTGCGGCTATCTTCGCCGCTGTCGCCGCCGGGGCACATCCGGATATTCCTTCTGCGCAACAGCACATGGCCTGTGGAATCGAACGCACGTTGATGCCGGACCCAGAGCGTGTCGCCCGCTATCAACAGCTCTACGAACGTTATCAGCAGTGGTGTCGGCTGGCGGAACCCGCCTACAGCCCCCACGCCGGGGCAGACCATTAAGTGTTTGCCGAACATCACTTTTACATCCCTTTGGGAACCCAAACAGGAGTCATCATGGAACAATTTAAGCCGCTCGAAGTCTGGTTTGTGATTGGCAGTCAGCATCTGTACGGCCCGGAAGCACTGCGTCAGGTAAAAGAAAATGCCGAAAAAGTGGTGAATGGCCTTAATCGTGACGCCAATCTGCCAGTGCGGCTGGTACTCAAACCGCTGGTCAAAACGCCGGATGAAATTACCGCGCTGTGCCGCGATGCCAATTATCAGGACAACTGCATCGGCTTGCTGACCTGGCTGCATACTTTCTCACCCGCCAAAATGTGGATTGGTGGCCTGAGCATCCTGAATAAGCCGTTGTTGCAGTTCCATACCCAGTTCAATGCCGATATTCCGTGGGACAGCATGGATATGGACTTTATGAACCTGAACCAAACGGCCCACGGTGGGCGTGAGTTTGGGTTTATCGGCGCACGCATGCGTCAGGCACATCAGGTGGTGGTGGGCCACTGGCAGGATCGCCATGCCCATGAACGCATTGCCAAATGGATGCGGGTAGCCGCCGCGTTACAGGAAAGCCGCCAGCTCAAAGTGGCACGATTTGGCGACAACATGCGAGAAGTGGCGGTCACCGAAGGTGATAAAGTCAGTGCGCAAATTCAGTTTGGCTACGCCGTCAGTGCCTGGGGGTTGGGAGACCTGGTTGGTGTGGTGGACGATATCGGCCAGGGCGATGTGGAGGCGCTGATTGAAGAGTACGAAGCGACCTATACACTCAGCGACGCCGTCAAACTGCACGGTCCCAAACGGCAGAATTTGCTGGATGCCGCTCGCATCGAACTCGGTCTGAAGCGTTTTCTCGATCAGGGTAACTTTAAAGCCTTTACCACCAACTTTGAAAACCTCTACGGCCTGAAACAACTCCCCGGCATAGCGGTACAACGGTTGATGCAACAAGGGTATGGTTTTGGCGCTGAAGGCGACTGGAAGACAGCCGCACTGCTGCGTGTCATGAAGGTGATG
Source organism: Dickeya ananatis (assembly GCF_019464615.1). Classification (NCBI taxonomy): domain Bacteria; kingdom Pseudomonadati; phylum Pseudomonadota; class Gammaproteobacteria; order Enterobacterales; family Pectobacteriaceae; genus Dickeya; species Dickeya ananatis. The sequence continues at coordinate 1,920,674 of NZ_CP040816.1, forward strand.
GCGCAGGGTTTACCCGGTGGTACCTCCTTCATGGAGGATTACACCTACCATTTTGCACCCGGTAACAATCTGGTGCTGGGCGCACACATGCTGGAAGTCTGTCCGAGCATTGCCAGCGAAGCCAAACCGTTGGTGGATGCGCAATACCTCGGGATCGGCGGTAAAGCGGATCCGGTGCGGTTGATCTTCTCCGCACCGGCCGGATCAGCACTGAATGTCAGCGTTATCGATCTGGGTGATCGTTTCCGCCTGCTGGTGAATCAGGTCGATGCCGTCGCGCAACCGCACCCATTACCGAAACTGCCGGTTGCCCGCGCTCTGTGGCAGGCGCAGCCATCACTGGAAACTGCGGCCGAAGCCTGGATTCTGGCGGGTGGTGCACACCATACTGTCTTCACGCAGTCGCTTGATCTGGATTATTTACGGTTGTACGCCGACCTGCATAACATCGAGTTGACAGTCATCGACCAGCATACCACCCTGCCAGCCTTCAAAGACGGGTTGCGGTGGAACGACCTGTATTACAAGCTGTGCGGACATCGGGCCTGACCTGATCACTGCTCACCGGTCAGTAACACGGTAAACAGACAACGTTATAAACAACAAAGCCGACACAATATGTCGGCTTTGTTTCTTTCTATAGATCAGCAAGTCTATGGCCAGCCAGTTATCCCAAACGTACCTGCGACGGTCGCTATTTTGTCAATGTCACAACGTCGTACATAAAGGTGCCACCATTGAGTGTAAACGTAATGGTGTTGGTACCGTCGCGCAGTAAACCACTGTCGATAGGAATACGCTCGTAGTGATACTTACCGCTATTAAGCGCCCCTCGGTACACGGATTTATCGTTGTCATACTGAATGTCTTTGACTTTAGTGCCGTTGACCAATACCGACAGCGACGGCGTCGTCGGGTTAGTCATTCCCCGATTACTGGCCGCGGCAAATGCCACATTCAGTACCCGACCACTGCCATCGGCACGATCGATATAATTCACATTCCAGCTACCGGGATTGGTCTGGGCGTAATACCAATCCTGTGCCGGACTCGACTCGCCGATGGTATAAGTCAGATTGGCCGGAACATCATTCTGCCAGTGATAATTGCGCAGTTGGTCGCCAAACCGGAATTCCGACGCCAGCCGATCACTCTGGCCAATAGCCCACACCACCGGTGCCGCTTGAGCTAACTGGATAGCGGGTATCGGCGTGTTACCGGTGACATTCACAACATCGCTGTAGAGCACGCCCGGCCTGCTGCCACCATTGGCGTAAATCGTCAGGGTATATTTCCCTTTGCGCACCTTATCGAAGCGAAAATTTCCCTGACTGTCGGTATTAGTAGTGAAGGCATAGCCTAAGGTCTGTACATCTGACGCTTCATTAAGCGAAGACGATAGCGTCACGTTCAACGGGACGGTGGTATTCACGCTACCGGTTACGCTGGCGCGATCCACCGAGAAACGACTGTCGTTCACCCAATTATATGGCCATGAAGCGATCTCCTGCCGACTACGCGCCAGCGCGTCACTGTACATCTGCGCATCGGTACCGGCGTTCACATACAACAACCAGGGGCCATACAGCTTTTGCCAGCCAGGCGGGGCTATCAAGTCCGGCGTACCGAAATGCGAACCCGTCATATACATGATCGCCAGCCCGTCCTGATGCACCATCAAATCCTGCTTGGTGTCGTCACCCGACATATATTCAGTACTGCCCGGGACTATCCATGCACCAATATTGTTGCCGTATACGCCCCAGACCGGGGTTTTGCGCATATAACCGGCGAAGTCGTATTTGGAGTAATAACTACCATCTGGTAATTTCCAGGTTTCATCCTGAATCTTCTCAAAGTTATTGAGCTGGGAGTAGAGGTAGGGTTTGGTGGTATGAATACCATTGGAGATATGATCCAGCAGAAAAGGATTAAACCGGTACACCCCGCGTAATTCACTCACCGTGAGATTGGATGACGTATCATTCCGTGCCACGGCATAGCTATAAATCCCGCTGACACCACGCCGTACGATAAAGTGGTATTCCAGACTCAACGCGCTGGTTTCATTATCGACATAAGCAATATGTACAATGTCTTTCGTGTTTTCAATCACAGAAATCTGCTGTGGTTTAAACTTCAGAAATGCACCTGAATAATAATCCAGATAACCGGTACTGCTTTTACCCAACGCGTTAACCTGGCTATTCGCTTTATCGATAAGATTTTTGCTACCGTTTGACAGTGTGCCGATACTGCCATCGCTGCCAATCGCGACGGAAACCAATCCGTTATCTATTTGTGCTTTCATGCCGGAAAGCCCCACACTGACATCAGACGGTGATGCCGCCTGCGCCAGTGAGGAACCCAGTATACTGATTGCGATAAGCATTTTTCTGCTTTGCATATACGTTTTCCCTTTTCTCTACATCATCGACATGACCCGAAATCAACGGAAAGAAACCGATTGGACGTCATGACCAACGCTCCTTCGTCAACATGCGGATTCCCCCGCGCTTTCACCACCTGTGCGGAGTCCTATTCTGTGCAACCGATGATATCCCCACCTTTTTGCTATTGCCCTGACAGTCAGGATGGTGGCAAAGAAACGAAGATATACCTGACCACTTTCGCATTTTCAGGTTACGGTGTGCTGACCATCCTGTCGCCCCTGGCACACGGTCTTTTTACGGTGTCCAGAACACGCTGCCGACGTTCCCGTAATGCACGCTATTTCCCCTGAGACACAAGATATAATGCCTATCGTCACAGCAGTGTTTTCTTCTAGAATACGAATGTCAGCAGGTATAGAAAACCAGTGAAAGCACTATTCATCCTTTTATTTATCAGTCGCAAGCTCATTACTCGCGGTTTTACGAAATGACGTGTTAATTAAACCCGCAACGACGTATTGATACTTGATGACGTCTCCTGACGAATATTTTTATTAACCATAATGTGTAAAGTGTATATTTTTGAATTCAATGCTGGACAGAAATGCTATGACGAATATACTGAATCCCCTAAAATCACTACTATTGATAATTTTGCGCAAATGAGCGTTTACGAATATTTGTTAAAGTTCAGAAAAGTGAATTCACCAGAAAGCCTTGAGAAACTATTTGATCACCTGAATTATTCTCTGACTGATGATCATGAGATTATTAATATGTACCGTGCCGCTGACCATCGGCGGGCGGAATTAGCGGTGGGCGGAAAGCTGTTTGATATTGGCCAGGTGCCGAAATCCGTCTGGCATTTTGTGGTCTGACATTTTATGTCCTGAAAGAGTTGTGGTCTGAGAGGTACGCTAACCTCACAGACTGCATGGATAACCTTTACCACATGGTAGCCAGTGCCCGAACCCCACGCGCTGCTCAGTGGATTTCCGCACCGTTTTATATTTTCTTACTATTTATACCCAAAATAATTCGAGTAGCAGGACAACACGCTCGCGTGTTGAACAACGCCACGCGTTGGCCCTTTAGGACAAGGCTCGTTAGTGCCTTGTAACGCCATCCTGCAACGTAACGGATGACGGCTAACGCCGGTTAGCTTGTCTTTTTCCCGCTTACCCCGCGTGATTGCTGAATAACCCCACAGAGGGTAAGTTGCCGAACGCCTGACAATACCCGATAATACGCCGGTTTTATTGTGTAGGCACTGTAATGAGCGAATATGTATTACTGTTTGTTGGCACGATTCTGGTCAACAACTTCGTACTGGTGAAATTCCTGGGGCTATGCCCATTCATGGGTGTATCCAAAAAGCTGGAAGCCGCTATCGGCATGGGTTTTGCCACCACATTTGTGATGACGATAGGGTCGGTATTTTCCTGGCTGGTCAACACCTATGTCTTGCTGCCGCTGAACCTGCTCTACCTGCGCACGCTGGCTTTCATTCTGGTGTTTGCCGTCGTAGTGCAATTCACCGAACTGGCGGTGCGGAAAACCAGCCCGGCACTCTACCGCTTACTGGGTATCTTTCTGCCACTGATCACCACCAATTGCGCCGTCCTTGGGGTGGCATTGTTAAGCGTTAATCAGTCGCACAATTTCCTGCAATCGACCATTTATGGATTCAGTGCAGCTGTTGGCTTTTCACTGGTATTGGTGTTATTTGCTGCACTGCGTGAGCGCCTTGCGGTCGCCGATGTCCCGGCACCGTTTCGCGGATCATCCATTGCACTGGTGACAGCAGGGCTAATGTCGCTGGCCTTTATGGGCTTTACTGGGTTGGTGAAACTGTGATGAACACTATCGGCATGGCTATTGTCGCTCTCAGCGCGCTGGCGATAGTGTCCGGGCTCATTCTGGGGTTCGCCTCCCGACGCTTTCGCGTGGAAGCCGATCCGGTAGTAGAACATCTGGAAGCGATGCTGCCACAGAGTCAGTGTGGTCAGTGTGGCTATCCGGGTTGCCGACCTTATGCCGAAGCTATCGCCCTCAATGGCGAGCTCATCAACAAATGCGTGCCGGGCGGAGAACCGCTCATGCTTAAGCTGGCGGAGCGCCTGAATATCGAGCCGCAACCGCTGGATGCCGATACGCCGCAGAAGCCGGAACCGCAGGTCGCCTGGATAGACGAAGCGAACTGCATCGGTTGTACCAAATGTATTCAGGCCTGCCCAGTCGACGCCATTATCGGTTCCACGCGGGCCGTTCATACCGTCATCCGTGATCTGTGCACCGGTTGCAACCTGTGTGTGGCCCCCTGCCCGACGGATTGTATTGAATTAAGACCTTTAGCGCCGACCACCGCCAACTGGAAATGGAATCTCGACGCCATTCCGGTGCGTGTCATCCAGGCGGAAAACCGTGTGATCGAAAACCATGTTTAAGCTGTTCGCCGCCTTTAGAAAAGACAGAATCTGGGATTTTGCGGGCGGGATTCACCCTCCGGAAATGAAAACCCAATCCAGTCAGGTACCGCTGCGGCAGGTTCCTATGCCTGACTATCTGATTATTCCGCTCAAGCAACATCTTGGTCCGGAAGGCGACCTGTGTGTCAAAGTCGGTGATCCGGTGCTCCGTGGGCAACCGTTGACGCGCGGCTTTGGCCGTATGCTGCCAGTGCATGCGCCGACCTCCGGCACAGTACATGCCATCCGTCAGCATATGAGCAACCATCCCTCCGGGTTGACAGAACTGAGCATCATTATTATCCCAGATGGATTAGACCGCTGGTGTGAACGCCGTAAGTGGGTCGACTATCGTCAGGCAACAGCATCTGAGCTGGTAGAACATCTACATCAAGCCGGTATCGCCGGGCTGGGTGGCGCAGGTTTCCCCACCGCCGCCAAATTACAGGGCGGTCTGCGCGGCATCGAGACGCTGATCATCAATGCCGCTGAGTGCGAGCCCTATATCACCGCCGACGACCGGCTGATGCAAGAGTGCGCACAGGAAATTGCACAAGGGGTCGATATTCTTGACCACCTGCTACAACCGCAACGTATCCTGCTGGGTATTGAAGACAACAAGCCGGAAGCCATCACAGCGCTGCGTGTTGCACTGGTGGATTACCCACGCATTCAAATGCGCGTCATTCCCACCAAATACCCCTCTGGCGGCGCCAAACAGCTAACCCGAATTCTGACGGGCAAAGAAGTGCCATTCGGCAAGCATTCAGCGTCTATTGGCGTGCTGATGCAAAACGTCGGCACCGCCTATGCTATCAAACGCGCCGTTATTGATGGCGAACCGTTAACCGAACGTGTCGTCACCCTCACCGGTGATGCGTTACGCCAACCGGGTAACGTCTGGGCGCGGCTGGGGACGCCGGTACGTCATTTGCTGCGTCATGCCGGTTATCACGTCACCACGACGCAGCCGATGGTCATTATGGGCGGGCCGCTGATGGGGTTCACCCTGCCAGCACTGGATGTACCGATCATCAAGACCAGTAACTGTATTCTGGCCCCTGCCCGCGATGAAATTCAGCCGCCGGAAGAGGAGCAGGCTTGTATTCGTTGCGGCAAGTGTGCCGATGCCTGCCCAGCCGGGCTGCTACCGCAGCAACTCTACTGGTTTAGCCGGGGACAAGAGCACGAGAAAGCGCGCCAGCACCACCTGTTCGACTGTATCGAATGCGGTGCCTGCGCCTACGTTTGCCCAAGCAATATCCCACTAGTGCAATATTACCGCCAGGAAAAAGCCGAGATTCAGGAGCTGGATCAGGAATCCCGCAAAGCCGCTGAAGCGAAAGCGCGTTTTGATGCACGTCAGGCACGGTTGGAGCGCGAAAAGCGCTCGCGTGAAGAACGACATAAACAGGCTGCGGCCAGTGTCGCGGCTACCGATAAAAGCGCCGTGATGGCAGCGCTGGAAAGAGTGCGGAATAAACAGGCCGCCGCCGTGAAACCCGATATTCGCATTGAACCAGGACAGTTGCCGGATAACAGTACCGTTATTGCCGCCCGCGAGGCGCGCAAAGCGCAACTACGTGAACGGCAGGCAGAAAAAGCGCTGGATACCACGCACGACGCCCCCCCCAAATCTGCCGTAGCAGCCGCTATCGCGCGCGTGCAAGCCCGTCAGGCTGAAGCTATCCGCGTTACAACCGCTGATATGACAACAGCTGATGCGGTAACAAGCGACAAGGCTGACCCGCGTAAAGCGGCGGTCGCGGCAGCCATTGCCCGGGTAAAAGCCCGTAAAACGGCACTATCTGATAGCACTGAACAGGCCAGCAATACAGAGGACGTGACAACGTCACCTGAAACATCCCCATTAACGGCAGTCACCGCCCCCGACAGTAGTCTCTCGGCTGCACCGGGCGATGCCACCCAGAACGACAGCCTCGACCCACGTAAAGCCGCCGTCGCCGCCGCTATCGCTCGGGTTAAAGCACGTAAAGCGGCGCTATCTGATAGCCCCGTACAGACCGACAATATAGAGAACGTGACAACGTCACCTGAAACATCCCCACTAATGGCAGTCACCACCCCCGACAGTAGTCTCTCGGCTGCATCGGGCGACGCCACCCAGAACGACAGCCTCGACCCGCGCAAAGCCGCGGTCGCCGCCGCTATCGCCCGGGTTAAAGCACGTAAAGCCGCCGCATTGTCGGCATCGCAAGAGGATTAAATGGCTTTTAGAATCGCACCCTCACCGTTTACCCATAACCGCCAGTCCACCCGCGCGATTATGCGTTGGGTCTTGCTCGCCTGCGTGCCCGGCATCGTAGCGCAAGTCTGGTTTTTCGGGTACGGCAACCTGATTCAATTGGCACTCGCCAGCATCACCGCGCTTTTTACCGAGGCGGTCATCTTAGCATTGCGAAAACGCCCGGTGCTGGAAACACTGCTGGACAGCTCCGCGCTGTTAACCGCGGTATTACTGGCTGTCAGCTTGCCACCCTTTACCCCCTGGTGGATGGTGGTATTGGGAACAACCTTCGCGATTATTATCGCCAAGCAATTGTATGGCGGACTGGGGCAGAACCCGTTTAACCCCGCGATGATAGGTTATGTGGTTCTGTTGATTTCATTTCCGGTGCAAATGACCAGTTGGCTACCGCCACAAGGGTTACAAGCATCTCCTGTCGGTTTTCAGGATGCGCTGATGGCTATTTTTACCGGCCATGGCACAGTTGGCCAGACTATCCAGCAACTGATCCAGGGTGTCGATGGTATTAGTCAGGCGACACCGCTTGATGCCTTCAAAACCGGCTTGCGCAGCGGCCATCAACCCGATGTGTTGTTGCAGCAGCCGTTATTCAGCGGTGTATTGGGTGGGTTAGGCTGGCAATGGATTAATCTGGCTTTTCTGGCTGGTGGTCTGTTTATGCTGTTGCTGCGGATCATTCACTGGCAGATCCCGTTGAGCTTCCTGCTTGCGTTGTCCTTGTGTGCGTTGGCTGGCTGGCATCTTCATCCGGAGATCAGCGCCCCGCCGCTGCTCCATCTGTTTTCCGGTGCCACGATGCTGGGCGCGTTCTTCATCGCGACCGATCCAGTAACGGCGTCGACCACCCCCAAAGGTCGACTGATATTCGGTGCGCTGATCGGCATACTGGTATGGACGATTCGTACCTATGGCGGTTATCCCGATGGTGTAGCCTTCGCGGTATTACTGGCCAACATTACCGTACCGTTGATTGATTATTTCACCAAACCGCGCGCTTATGGCCATCGCTAAGGACGGATTATGTTGCTGACCACAATGCGTCGCCATGCGACTACACTGGCTTTGTTTGCCGCCTTCACCACCGGATTGACGGCGCTGGTCAACTATCTGACCGAAAGCACCATTTCACAGCAGGTCATCGCGCAACAGCGCGCCCTGCTTGATCAGGTACTGCCTGCCAGTCGGTATAACAACAATCTGCTTAGCGAATGTTATCTGGTGACTGACCCTGTGTTGGGTTCCACCTCGCCGCACCGCGTGTACATAGCACGCCTCGACGGTACCCCCGTGGCTGCCGCACTGGAAAGTACCGCGCCAGACGGTTATTCCGGCGCAATCCACCTGCTGATTGGCGCGGACTTTCATGGTAACGTGCTGGGAACACGTGTTACCGAACATCATGAAACCCCTGGACTGGGGGATAAGATCGACATTCGTATTTCCAATTGGATAACCGGTTTTACCGGCCAGACGATAACTGGCCCGCAGGACAGCCGCTGGGCGGTGAAAAAAGACGGCGGCCAGTTTGACCAATTTACCGGTGCCACCATTACCCCACGAGCTGTGGTGAATGCAGTGAAACGCAGCGTGTTGTTTTTGCAGACCTTGCCGCCGCGTTTATCCAGCCTGACGCCATGTGGAGAGAAACCATGAACCAGACGAAGGAACTGGCCTTGCAGGGATTGTGGAAAAACAACTCTGCACTGGTACAACTGCTGGGGCTCTGCCCGCTGCTAGCTGTCACCTCAACTGCCACGAACGCACTCGGACTTGGGCTTGCGACCACACTGGTACTGGCCTGCACTAATATTGCCGTTTCAGCGTTGCGCCGCTGGGTGCCAGGCGAAATTCGCATACCGATTTACGTCATGCTTATCGCCTCGGTAGTGACCATTGTGCAAATGCTGATCAATGCTTACGCCTATGGGCTGTATCAGTCGCTGGGCATTTTTATCCCGTTGATCGTGACCAATTGCATCGTCATTGGGCGGGCGGAAGCCTTCGCATCCAAAAATACGGTGATACTGTCCGCGCTGGATGGCTTGTTCATGGGGCTCGGTGCCACCAGTGCGCTGTTTGTGTTGGGGGCGATACGAGAAATTCTTGGCAACGGTACCTTGTTTGATGGCGCTGACCTGCTGCTGGGCAGTTGGGCACGGGTACTTCGCGTTGAGGTGGTACACATGGATTCGCCGTTCCTGCTGATGATTCTGCCACCCGGCGCGTTTATTGGGCTGGGAATGATGCTGGCCGGTAAGTACCTTATCGACGAGAAACGGAAACAGCGCCAGGCCCGTGCGGTACGCCCCACCGTCATCGGTTCATCACAGACGTTAGCGGAATAACAGAACGCGGGACAACATGAACAAAGAGAAACGGATTGCCATTCTTAGTCGCTTGCGGGACAACAATCCCCACCCGACTACCGAACTAACATTCAACTCGCCGTTTGAGTTGCTCATTTCGGTACTGCTGTCCGCACAGGCAACCGATGTGAGCGTCAACAAAGCAACGGAAAAACTCTATCCGGTAGCGAATACGCCACAGGCCATGCTGGACTTGGGCGTGGAAGGTGTGAAGGCGTATATCAAGACTATCGGGTTATTCAACAGCAAGGCGGAGAACATCATCAAAACCTGCCGCATTCTGCTGGAAAAACATCAGGGTCAGGTGCCGGAAGATCGTGCCGCGCTGGAAGCCCTGCCAGGTGTGGGGCGCAAAACCGCCAATGTCGTATTGAATACGGCCTTTGGCTGGCCCACCATCGCAGTCGACACGCACATTTTTCGTGTCTGCAATCGCACCAATTTCGCACCGGGCAAAAATGTCGAGCAGGTAGAAGAAAAATTACTGAAATACGTCCCGGCTGAATTTAAAGTCGACTGCCACCACTGGCTGATTCTCCACGGTCGCTATACCTGTGTTGCCCGTAAACCACGCTGCGGCGCATGTCTGATAGAAGACTTGTGCGAATATAAAGAAAAAGTCGATATTTGACCGACAACAGCCGTTTCCTATCATGATAAGGGCAGGTTATTACCTGCCCTTATATTTTTTGTCATCGAGTGTTGTGTCATATCCTGTTGTGCTTTGCAGTATTGCCGTGGCCCTGAGTGGCAATCACGCAAATCATCAGCGGTTTTATTTTATCGGTAACGTCACATCCTTGAACATGGCTTCGATTTCTTCATTGGAGCGCAGCGAAATCGCGGTATCGACCACATCCCGTGTCAGGTGCGGTGCAAAACGATGGATAAAATCGTACATGTAGCTGCGCAGGAACGTGCTGCGGCGGAACCCGATTTTTGTCGTGCTATAGCTAAACAGGTTATCGGCGTTGATCGCCACCAGATCCGGATCACTGGCTGGCGTGACTGCCATGTTGGCGATAACGCCAACGCCCAGCCCCAGGCGGACATAGGTTTTAATCACATCAGCATCGGTGGCGGTGAACACAATGCGCGGCGTTAGCCCAGCCCGATTGAATGCGGTATCCAGTTCTGAACGACCAGTAAAACCAAAGGTATAGGTAACAATCGGGTAAGCGGCCAGCTCCTCAATACTGATCTGGGATTTTCCCGCCAACGGATGATCGGGTTTCACAACCACCGCACGGTTCCAGTGATAGCACGGCAGCATGATCAGGTCTTCATACAAATGCAGCGCTTCAGTGGCAATGGCGAAATCCGCCGTACCTTTCGCCACTGCTTCAGCAATTTGCATGGGCGAGCCCTGGTGCATGTGCAGCGATACGCGTGGATAACGCTCGATAAACCCTTTAATCACATCAGGCAGAGCATAACGCGCCTGAGTATGAGTCGTTGCAACATACAGCGACCCTTTATCCGGATAGGTATGCTCACCAGCAACAGCCTTGATGGCATCGACCTTGGACAGGACTTCTCGGGCAATACGGATGATTTCTTGTCCGGCGGGTGTCACTTGCGTTAAATGTTTTCCGCTGCGTGCAAAAATCTGAATACCCAGTTCATCTTCCAACATCCGAACTTGTTTACTAATCCCTGGCTGCGAGGTGTACAACCCCTCGGCCGTGGAGGAAACGTTCAGATTGTGATTAACAACTTCAACGATATAACGAAGCTGTTGCAGTTTCATAAGTTATCCCATTCCGTAATATGTCATGCGCGGCGGCATCTGTATTATTGACGTTATCTGCGTTGACAAGGTGGTGACAGCTCAATACAACGGTATAGATTCCCGCCATGTGATAAATGCCATTTAATCATAAAAAAATATTTTATATAACCATTTTCCATATTAGTTAGACAGTACTGACACTGGAAAACGGGTTTTTATTTCCTTTTTTGTTATCGGCTGCCTGCGGATGATATTCATGGTTCATGGATCAAAAAAGCCAGCCTGTGCAGGCTGGCTTAAGGTAATGTAACCGTAACCACTGGGAAAAAATGCGGTTTTAATCAACTATCGGCACAATTAACGCGAGGCCTCTGCCCACTTGCCGTCAACATAGAACGCCGACCATCCCGTTGCCTTTCCTTCTTTTTCAGAAGAAACATACTGTTGCTTGGTCTTACGGCTAAACCGCACCAGCGTTTTATTGCCTTCCGGGTCGGTTACCGGCGCGTCGGCCAGATAACGCAGCTTTTCCGGCAGGCGATCACGGAAGCGCACCAGCTCTTCCACCAATGGCGCACGGGTTTCCCGTGATTTAGGGAACGTATTGGCCGCCAGGAACACACCGGCAGCGCCGTCGCGCAGCACAAAATACGCGTCGGATTTTTCACACGCCAACTCCGGCAGGGGAACCGGGTCTTCTTTCGGCGGTGCCACTTCACCGTTACGCAGAATTTTACGGGTATTACCGCAGCTTTCGTTGGTACAGGCCATGTACTTGCCAAAACGCCCCATCTTCAGGTGCATTTCCGAACCACACTTCTCGCACTCAACGACCGGGCCATCATACCCTTTCAGCCGGAACTCGCCGTGTTCAATCTCATAGCCATCGCAGGATGGGTTGTTACCGCACACATGCAGCTTACGCTGATTGTCGATGAGATAACTGTCCATCGCCGTACCACATTTCGGACAACGGCGACGAGCACGTAGTGCATTAGTCTCAGCCTCATCACCTTCCAGCACATTCAGCACTTCTGCTTCCGGGATCAGGTTAATGGTAGTTTTGCAGCGCTCTTTCGGCGGCAACGCATAACCAGAACACCCCAGAAACACCCCGGTACTGGCGGTTCGAATGCCCATCTGACGACTACACGTCGGGCAATCAATGCTGGTGAGCACCATCTGGTTCGGCTTCATCCCGCCTTCATCCGGTTCCAGTTCGGCGGTTTCCAGTTGCTTACTGAATTCGGCGAAGAATTCGTCCAGCACCGCTTTCCATTCAGCCTGGCTGTTGGCGACCAGGTCAAGGCTGTTTTCCATACGCGCGGTGAAATCATAATTCATCAACTCGCGGAAGTTATCTTCCAACCGGTCAGTGACGATTTCCCCCATTTTTTCCGCATAAAAACGACGATTTTCTACCCGCACATAACCACGATCCTGAATCGTAGAAATAATAGCCGCATAGGTAGAAGGACGGCCGATACCACGTTTTTCCAGTTCCTTAACCAGTGAAGCCTCGCTGTAACGTGCCGGTGGCTTGGTAAAATGCTGACTTGGCAACAATTTTTCCAACGACAACGCTTGTCCTACCTCAACCGCTGGCAACGTCCGGTCTTCATCGCTCTTACGCAATGCCGGCATCACTTTGGTCCAGCCATCAAAACGCAGGGTACGCCCCTTGGCGCGCAGTTGATAATCCCCGGCACTGACCACCAGTGTCGTGGAGTCATACTGGGCCGGGGTCATCTGGCACGCCACGAACTGCCGCCAAATCAGCTGGTACAGCTTTTGTGCATCAGCTTCCATATCTTTAAGCTGGTCAGCCAGCACCTTAACATCAGAAGGACGGATCGCTTCATGCGCTTCCTGTGAATTTTCCTTGCTGGTGTACAGGTTAGCGGCATCGGGCAGATAGCGTTTACCAAATTCACCCTGGATATAATCACGTGCCATCACCAGCGCATCCTGACTCAGGTTCGTGGAGTCGGTACGCATATAGGTGATGTGACCGGCTTCATACAGTCGCTGCGCCATCATCATGGTTTTTTTCACGCCAAAGCCCAGGCGGGTACTGGCGGCTTGTTGCAGCGTAGACGTAATAAAAGGAGCGCCCGGTTTGCTGCTGGTCGGTTTGTCTTCCCGTTCAGCGACCACATAACTGGCTTTTTCCAGCAGGCTGAGCGCCGCCTGTGTCTGTGCCTGATTTACCGGACGGAAGGGTTTACCCTGATGATGCGTTACCTGCATCTGCAATGCTGTCTCGGCATTCGCTAGCAAATCAGCATGCAATTCCCAGTATTCTTCCGGCACAAACGCTTTGATTTCACGCTCGCGCTCTACTACCAGACGCACCGCCACTGACTGCACACGTCCGGCAGATAATCCGCGGGCAATCTTCTTCCACAGCAGCGGCGAGACCATGTACCCCACCACGCGATCCATAAAACGGCGTGCCTGCTGGGCATTAACACGGTTGATATTCAGTTCGCCTGGTTTTTCAAACGCCTGGCGAATGGCATTTTTGGTGATTTCGTTAAACACCACACGGCTAAAACGCTTATCATCACCACCGATAATTTCCCGCAGGTGCCACGCAATGGCTTCCCCCTCGCGGTCAAGGTCGGTTGCGAGGTAAATGTGGTCAGCATTCTGTGCCAGCGTTTTTAACTCTGAGACCACTTTTTCCTTGCCGGGCAGGATCTCATAATGGGCTTGCCAGCCATGGTACGGATCAACGCCCATGCGATTAACCAGTGCGGTTTTTTCATCTTTTTTGACCGCTTTCTTGGCTTTCTCACCACTTTTGGCTTTCTCGGCAGTGCCTTCAGCGCCCTTCTTGCTCGCGGAACCCGAACCGCTGGTCGGCAAGTCACGTACATGCCCTACGCTGGACTTCACCACGTAGTCATTGCCAAGGTACTTATTAATCGTTTTGGCCTTTGCCGGGGACTCGACGATAACGAGAGCTTTACCCATAATATATTGTTACCTACTGAATTCTTTGAAAAAAGAAAAAATTTTCTCAGTTATTCGCTCTGGCTTTCCAGCCGGCGTAGCCTGAACTATCACGGTTGCGGGAAAATCGTTTTTTTAACGCGGCGATGGTGCGCCGCACGCATTCACTGCGCCGCAACCCTATGATCAATCAGGATTATTCTTTACTGCATCGCACTCATCGGCAACCGATTCTATCCCGGTGTAACGCAATTTTTCCGCCCGACGATGCAAAATCCCACACTCTACCTGATAAATAGCACCACGCAACCTAATTAGCATGTAAAACCTGTTTTCGCCAATCATTACTCTTGTGTTTATCGGCAAAGGAGTGACTAAAAATCAGTCAATTTGCGCTAAATCCCGCTCAGACGCTACAATAGCGCCAGAAAAACTAGGGTTACTAGCAGGAGAGAAAGACCATGCCTGGTTTTATACACATAAATGAAGAAAAAACACCGATTAGCCGTGAAGCCCTGTTACAGGAAGCCAATGCGCTGATTCAAAATCACGAAGATTATCTGCATGGTATGATCGCCAATGCGGTCGAACAGAAGAATGGTGTGCTGGTGTTCCGCGGCGAGTACTTTCTCGATAGCGACGGGCTCCCCACAAACAAAACCACAGCCGTGTTCAACATGTTCAAGCATCTGGCGCACGTCTTATCAGAAAAATACCAACTCATCGATTAATGCCAACCTTGCACCGGGAACACACCGCCCGGTGCCTTCGCGGTGTTTTTACCCTTCCCGATTCACGTGTCGTTTGGCATTCACCGATATTCCTTTTATATATTCCCGGTTACCAGCCATCCGTTATGCTATAACCACATTTTTATATGGTTACCATGAAAAATGGTAACGCTACCATTAACAACACCCAAATAATTAAAAAATAAATATAATAGACTTAATTTAAAAAGATATTATTTAAATAAGATCCTTTTTTAAAAAATAGAAAACATTTCACAACAAATATTGCTATTTATTTACACAACAGAAATCATTACTTATACTATCGAGCGATGCCTTATCGGCATCCATTAAAAATCATTTATGGAGAGTGTTATGAAAAAGCAATTTGGATTGCCTTTGTTATTGTCACTCGCAGCAGTTTTTAGTCATGGCAGTTATTCTCAAACCCTCAATAATACCGATGAGGCAGGCCTGCCGATTGAATCAGGCCTAACAACGTTCCAACCACTGGAAAGCAACGGCCCGCTTTCTGTAGCCAGAGATACCCCCCGTTCGTCATCTTCTGGTCCCTTGCGAGCTCCGGCCCCTGCGCTATCACGCGTGGCAGTCTATGCTGTAGGTTCGTCTAACTGTGGTTGGGAACTCATGACCTCTCTGGGGCAATTTTCAACCACCTGTGACCACGGTGGCTCACAACTTAGGGTCGCGGTACAGGAAATTGGTTACGGCAGTAATCCAGTGGCCTGGATGAACAGCGGCCTATTACCCCGCAGCGCTAATTATCAAACCGACACTATTTGTAATGTCGGGGGACAATATACCTTCCCTTGTCCGGCCGGTTATACCGTTGTAGGTTGGATGCGTTATTATAATCTGGATGGAAATGAAGGTGGCCAATTCCAATTCCAGGATACATCAACGAATGCGCCAAGAAATACGTTATCTACACAGATAACTATTCGATAATTCGTCACATGAACGGCCCAATGGGCCGTTCATTCATCAAGGCCACCTTGTTTTTATTTTGAATAACAGCCATGAACTATACAAATAAAATCATCGACCATCAGGAAAATAAAATAATTCATGAATGAATAAACGATTAAAAATCGCCACAAGATATTTATACCGAAACCAGAATATATACCCTAAATAATTCGAGTTGCAGGCAGGCGGCGACGCAGCGAATCCCCTGGAGCTTACACAAGTAAGTGACTGGGGTGAGCGACAAATCTGCCGGGAGCAGATTTGAACGCAGCTCGCTGCGGCCCGTAGGGCGAGGCCCAGGGATGGGCCGAGTAATAAAGCCAACACACCTGCAACTTGAAGTATGACGGGTATAAATAACAGGGAGGAGCCCACCTATCCGGCACGCCACAATACACTGATGGTATTGATACAAAGGCAATGCACAGACAGGCAGGTCAAACAATTGACTTACAGTTGGGGATGATTTCCTCGCTGCCACCAGCGCAGCATCAGACGTTCCAGCGCATCGCTAGTACTGCCGGTTAACCGGTCCAACAGACGCTTGCGGCGGGTATAGCGTACTGCCAATACTTCGTGGTTTTCCATTTCAGCAATCAGCAGGTCGTCACTGGTGCCAATGGCATCCACCAGCCCCATGTCCTTCGCCTGCGTACCAAACCAGTGCTCACCGGTCGCAACTGATTCAATATCCAACGATGGACGCATCTCGCTGACAAACTGTTTAAATAGCAGATGCGTTTCATTTAATTCCTGACGGAATTTTTCCCGTCCTTCATCCGTGTTTTCACCGAACAGCGTCAGTGTGCGTTTGTACTGGCCTGCCGTATGCAACTCCACATCAATATCTTTATTTTTCAATAACCGGTTGAAGTTAGGAATTTGCGCTACCACGCCAATCGACCCGACAATAGCGAACGGTGCAGCCACAATACGATCCGCCACACATGCCATCATATAGCCGCCACTGGCCGCCACTTTATCCACTGCCACTGTCAGGCGAATCCCCCGCTGCCGGATGCGCTGTAACTGGGACGCAGCCAGCCCGTAGCCATGCACCACACCACCGGGGCTTTCCAGTCGCAGTAACACTTCATCTTCCGGACGCGCCACCGCCAACACCGCCGATACCTCTTCACGCAGCGAACTGACCTCGCCGGCATCCATGCTGCCGTTAAAATCGAGTACATATAAGCACGGGCGAGCGGATTTCTCCTCGCCACGTTTGGCACGTTTCTTTTCCTGTCTGGCGGTTTCCTTGTCTTCTTTTTTTTGTTTTTTCTCCAGCAGGTTGCGCTCGGTGTCGCTCATAGCGGCAGACCGCATCTCCTGCCGCATTTCACGGTATTGTTCGCCCAGATTAATCACTTGCAGTTCGCCTTTACGATGGCGTTTACGCTGCGTCATACCGACTGTCAGCACCACCAATGCGCCGATCGCGACGACAAGGGTGACGACTTTTGCCAGGAATAAACCATACTGAGAAAGTAATTCCACAAATACCGCCTTCATTGACCAATGTGATATATGACGTTGATTCTACAACAACCATTACGGTTTACAGCGCGAGGCGCCGAGCTTCTAACCTAACGTATGACACGCGTGATGGCGATGATCTTTATATATAAATTGAACTTTCCGCTGCTTTTTGCTGCGCAGTCTGTGAGAAAGCCGGACCTTCTGATTGAAAACACCTATTGTTTCAGGCATAAAAAACCATGATGGCTTTTTAGAAACACCGCATCATCCACGAATGATGGCAGCCAGAGGACACTGTTTTGCATTACCAACCGAAAAAAGACTTGTTGCAACACCGTATTATTCTGGTCACGGGTGCCGGTGACGGCATTGGGCGCGAGGCCGCACTGACCTATGCACGCCATGGCGCAAGCTTGGTGTTGCTGGGACGTACCGAGAGTAAACTGCGGGACGTGGAACAACAAATACTGCAAGAGTGTGGGACCCACAGTTATCTCATCCCCTGCGATATGCTGACCGCCAGTCAACATGACTTTATGCAGATAGCCGGGCAGATTGGTCAGGCGCTACCACGGCTGGATGGCGTGCTGCACAATGCCGGTCTGCTGGGTGACATTGTGCCGATGGCTGAACAATCCGCTACCGTCTGGCACCAGGTCATGCAGGTTAACGTTAACGCGACCTTTATGCTGACACAGGCGTTATTGCCGTTGCTGCTGAAATCCGCCAGTCCGTCGCTCATTTTCACCAGTTCCAGTGTTGGCCGTCAGGGGCGTGCTAACTGGGGGGCTTATTCAGTCTCCAAGTTTGCGACCGAAGGCATGATGCAGGTACTGGCCGAGGAGTATCGCAACCGCAACCTGCGGGTCAACTGCATCAATCCTGGTGGTACCCGTACCCCGATGCGCGCAGCCGCGTTCCCCAACGAAGACCCGAACAAGCTTAAAACACCGGCGGATATTATGCCGCTTTACCTCTATCTAATGGGGGATGATAGCCGTCGTAAGACCGGCATGAGCTTTGACGCACAACCCGATCGCAAACCCGGCCCGGCCGAATGATGCAATACACGACGGAACAAAGGGTACCCGCTTATGAGTGATGATCGTCACCAGCAACGTCAACAGCGACTTAAAGAGAAAGTCGACGCCCGCATCGCCGCCGCCACAGACATACGTGGCATTCTGATGGTATTCACCGGTAACGGTAAAGGAAAAACCACGGCAGCCTTCGGCACGGTGACCCGGGCCGTCGGACACGGACTGAAAGCAGGCGTCATCCAGTTCATTAAAGGTGAATGGCCGAACGGCGAAAAGAATCTACTACAACAGCATGGTGTGGAGTTTCAGGTGATGGCGACCGGCTTTACCTGGAATACACAAAACCGTCAGACAGACACCGAAGCCGCCCAGCGCGTGTGGCAACATGGCCTGCGTATGCTGGCCGATGATTCGCTCGATCTGGTGGTGCTGGATGAACTGACCTATATGCTGAGCTACGATTACCTGCCGCTGAACGATGTTATGAGCGCACTACAGCAGAGGCCAGCGCACCAAAGCGTGATCATTACCGGCCGGGGTTGCCATCGCGACCTGCTGGAAATGGCGGATACCGTAACGGAAATGCGGCCGGTGAAACATGCCTTTGATGCCGGGATCCAAGCCCAGCAAGGGATTGACTGGTAGCTATCAGGCAAGAACAACCGCGAGAGTAGATAGACACCCTGGAGACGAAAGAGAAGAGGCTGCGCCAGTCGGCACAGCCTCAGACAAATCAATCAGCCGTTACGCTTCGGCGCACTGCGACGGTTGCCAGCAGGACGACTCGCCGCGCCCGTCTGCCCATGGCGTTTTACCGCACGGCGTATCTGGTTAGCCTTCACCCGACGGCGCTCGCGCTCCACGGGCAGTTTACTGACCGTTTCTGGCGTCAGTTGCACCAGCTCACGCAGGTAGTTAACGTCGGCCAGCGGCATCTCCGTCCAGCCACCACGGGGTAACCCTTTAGGTAACTGAATATCGCCGTAACGCACACGGATCAGACGACTAACCTGTACGCCCACCGCTTCCCACAAACGGCGAACTTCGCGGTTACGGCCTTCCGTCAGGGTGACGTTGTACCATTGATTCAGCCCTTCGCCACCTTGATAACGAATCGCGCGAAATGCCGCCGGGCCATCTTCCAGTTGAACACCCTTACTCAATTGACGAATTTTATCATCACCCACTTCACCAAAGACGCGTACAGCATACTCACGCTCGACTTCACGGCTGGGGTGCATCAGACGGTTAGCCAGCTCACCATCCGTTGTAAACAGCAACAGGCCAGAGGTATTCACGTCAAGACGCCCTACTGCCACCCAACGGTATCCCTGAATGCGCGGCAGACGATCAAACACCGTCGGTCGGCCTTCCGGGTCGCTGCGGGTACAGAGTTCCCCCTCCGGTTTGTAATACATTAATACACGGCATACAGCTTCTTCAGTTTCACGAACTGACACCACATGTCCGTCGATACGAATTTTGGTCGCCCGGGTAACCTCAACGCGATCCCCCAGCGTGGCAATCTTGCCGTCAACGCTAATGCGCCCGGCTTCAATCATACTTTCAATTTCGCGGCGTGAACCGTGCCCTGCACGCGCCAGCACTTTCTGTAGCTTTTCGCTCATTGAGCAACCTCTGATGTCGCCTTCACAGGCGTCGGGGGGAATGTCATTGATGACCAGAAATGCGTTAACTCATTAAAAATAAAGAGTTAACGCAGAATGGTGCGATTATACCTTGATTCAACCCATTTGTATGCCAAATGTTAGCGGCAATGGGCTTTGTGCGGTAAACCTCGCCTGACCGTAAGGCTTATTGCAAGAATAACAAATGACAAACAGGAGGCGGATTACAAAAACGGTGTCACATCACCCGTACCTTCACGTACCACCACCGGCACATCTTCGGTCAGGTCAATAACCGTGGTGGGTTGTTGTCCCAAAAAGCCACCATGAATAATCAAATCTACCCGTTTACCCAGCTGTTCCTGAATTTCTTCCGGGTCAGACTCGGCAAAATCGTTACCCGGCAGCATCAGCGTGGTTGACATTAACGGCTCATTCAGCACCGACAGTAATTCCAGCGCAATCGGGTTAGACGGCACACGCATACCAATAGTTTTGCGCTTATCGTTCATCAGGCGACGTGGCACTTCCTTAGTTGCTTTGAGAATAAAGGTGTAATTACCCGGTGTATTATTTTTGATCAAGCGAAACGCGGCGTTATCCACATACGCATAGGAGGACAACTCTGACAGGTCGCGACACATCAGCGTGAAATTATGGTTTTGATCCAGTTCGCGAATACGGCAAATGCGCTCCATCGCTGCTTTGTCTTCCAGCATGCACCCCAGTGCGTACCCTGAATCGGTGGGATAAACGATAACACCGCTTTTACGCAGGATCTCCACCGTCTGGTTAAGCAGACGCGGTTGCGGGTTCTGCGGATGAATATAGAAAAACTGACTCATGCTACATCCTCTGTCTTCTGAAAACGCGTCACTCTCAGGCAAGCCGCCACAACGGAAGTGACACGCGACAAAATGCTGTATGAATAGCGAGCGGGGTAAAGGCGAAACCGGTATACCAGCACCATCACGATGACCTGGTAACAGCAACGAGTAAATGAAATGAACCTATCCCGCGTCATACCGTCGTGACTTAGCCTGCTAACGCCGGGTGCTGCCAGACTGGCTCCACGCCCGCAGGCAACCACAATTTTCGCCCCAACTCTATCCAGGCACAGGGTTGATGAAAGTCCGACCCCTGTGACCCCAGCAAATGATAGTCCTGCGCATAACGCGCCAGTTGTGAACGCTCATCCGGTGCCTGCTGACATTGGGCGACTTCCATCGCTTCCCCACCACAATCAGCAACATGCCCGATCAGGCGTTTGAGCCATTTGGTGGTCAGGTCATAACGGCCAGGATGCGCCAGCACCGCCACTCCACCCGACTGACGGATAGCGTCCACGGCTTGTTGTATTGTACACCACTGTGGCGGTACATAGCCGGTTTTCCCTTTAGCCAGATATTTTTTAAACACCTGGGCGACCGTGTCGGCTTTTCCCTGCTCGACCAGATAGCGCGCAAAATGCCCGCGGGTGATCATGCCGCCCTCCGCCAGCCGCGATGCGCCAGCCAGCGCATCAGGGATAAGCGATTTTTCCAGCCGCAGTGCTATCTGTTCGGCCCGTTGCTGACGGTACTGCACTTGCTGTTGCAGCAACGAGGTCAAGGCGGGATGGTCACAATCCATCCCTAGTCCGACGATATGAATTTCGTGATTTTCCCAGACCGTGGAAATCTCAACACCAGCAATCAGCCGTAATGGTAATGCCTGCTGCACAATAGCCGTCTGCGCCTGCGCCAATGCCGCCGTGGTGTCGTGATCGGTAATTGCCAGCACGCTGACGCGCATACTCACCGCTCGCTGCACCAACTCAGCAGGCGTCAGTAATCCGTCAGACGCCGTGGTATGGCTGTGCAAGTCATACAGGGGAAATGCAGGTGATGCGGGTAACTCATCTGGCACGTCGGGTATCTCGCTGTTTCAGGAAATTTCAGGCGGCATGATGCCATCAACCTGACCAAAAAGGAAAAAAGATCGGTCCGTGCTGCCTGCTCTCACCATCCTGCCATCAGCCACCAGACATTACCCCGAAAAAATCCGGTTAAATGTTATTGACTTCCTTTCTGCGTTCCAGTTAACTAGTACACAAGTTCAAGCGTAGCGATAAGTGAGGATATGGCGATGACGGTAACAACCCTGCCCCTGAAAAATCATGCTGGTTGGTGGCGCTTCTCCCTGTTGCGGGTGAAGTGATAACGCATAGCCATTTTCCGACATGCCTATCCTGAAACCCGCTGGTAGCGGGTTTTTTTATGGACAAAATACGAGTAAACATCATGCACACACCACAACCTGAACTAGAGCTGTTGCGCGTCGAAGCCGAATACCGTAACGATCCCAGCGCCACGTTCCACCAATTATGCGGCGCTCGTCCGGCAACGCTGTTGCTGGAGTCCGCCGAGATCGATAGCAAGCAGAATCTGCAGAGCTTGCTGATTGTCGACAGTGCATTGCGCATTACCGCCCTCGGCTCGCAGGTATCCATTCAGGCATTAACAGCTAACGGTGCCTCGCTGTTACCGTTGCTGGACCAGGCACTACCGAGCGATGTAACGGTCGATGTGCGTCCAAACGGCCGCGAACTGACCTTTCCTGGCATCGACGACCTGTTAGATGAAGACGCACGCCTGCGCTCGCTGTCGGTATTCGATGCGCTACGCCAGATGCTGACACTGGTGACCTGTCCGCCAGACGAACGTGAAGCGATGTTCTTCGGTGGCCTGTTCGCCTACGATCTGGTAGCCGGCTTTGAGAGCCTGCCGCCACTCAGCCAGCAACAGCGCTGCCCGGATTACTGTTTTTATCTGGCCGAAACACTGCTGATTGTGGATCACCAAAAACGGGTCACCCATCTGCAGGCCAGCCTGTTTACACCTGATGCCACTGAGCGTCTGCGTCTGCAGCAGCGTCTGGAGCAGTTACAACACCAGTTACGCCAGCCTGCGCCAGCGTTGCCGTACCAGACAGTGGACACCATGACCCTGAACTGCAATCAAAGCGATGAAGACTATGGTGCCGTCGTCAGCCAGATGCAGCAGGCAATCCGCATCGGTGAGATCTTCCAGGTCGTCCCATCTCGTCGTTTCTCGCTGCCGTGCCCGTCACCGCTGGCCGCCTACCAGACGCTGAAAGACAACAATCCGAGTCCTTACATGTTTTACATGCAAGATCAGGATTTCACCCTGTTCGGTGCCTCGCCGGAAAGCTCGCTCAAATACGACGCCATCAGCCGCCAGATTGAAATCTACCCTATCGCAGGCACTCGCCCACGTGGACGTCGCGCAGATGGTTCGCTGGACCGGGATCTGGACAGCCGTATCGAACTGGAAATGCGCACCGACCATAAAGAACTGGCCGAGCATCTGATGCTGGTCGACCTGGCTCGCAACGATTTGGCGCGGATCTGCGAACCCGGTAGCCGCTATGTGGCTGACCTGACCAAAGTGGACCGCTACTCCTTCGTCATGCATCTGGTTTCTCGGGTGGTTGGCACGCTGCGTCACGATCTGGATGTCCTGCACGCTTACCGCGCTTGTATGAACATGGGGACGCTCAGCGGCGCGCCCAAAGTCCGGGCGATGCAGTTAATCGCGGAAAGTGAGAAAACACGCCGCGGCAGCTACGGCGGTGCGGTGGGTTACTTCACCGCACGTGGCGACCTCGACACCTGCATCGTCATTCGTTCCGCCTATGTGGAAGATGGCATCGCTACCGTGCAGGCTGGCGCTGGCGTCGTGCTGGATTCCCAGCCGCAAGCCGAAGCCGACGAAACCCGTAACAAAGCCCGCGCGGTTCTGCGCGCGATTGCCAGCGCGCATCATGCCCGGGAGGTGTTCTGATGGCCGATATCCTGTTACTCGATAACATTGATTCTTTTACCTATAACCTGGTCGATCAACTGCGTGCCAGCGGCCACAACGTCGTGGTGTACCGCAACCAATTGCCTGCGGATGTGATCATCGAACGTCTGCAGCAGATGGAAAAACCGGTGTTGATGCTTTCGCCCGGGCCCGGCACCCCCGCTGAAGCCGGGTGCATGCCGGTACTGTTGCAACGCTTACGCGGCCAACTGCCGATCATCGGGATTTGTCTGGGACATCAGGCCATCGTCGAAGCCTACGGCGGTCATGTGGGTCAGGCCGGCGAGATCCTACACGGTAAAGCCTCCAGCGTTGAACACGATGGTCAGGCCATGTTTATCGGGTTACCCAGCCCGTTGCCAGTAGCACGCTATCACTCGCTGGTGGGAAGCAACATCCCGGCTGAACTGGTGATTAACGCCAGTTTTAACGGCATGGTGATGGCGGTACGCCACGATGAACACCGTGTCTGCGGTTTCCAGTTCCACCCGGAATCGATTCTGACGACGCAGGGTGCGCGTTTGCTGAATCAAACGCTGGACTGGGCTTTGGCTTGAATGGAAGGAGACACACGAATGCAACAGATTCTTGAGAAATTGTACCGTGCCGACATTCTGAGTCAGGCAGAAAGCCAGCAACTGTTTGCGGCTATTATTCAGGGCGAACTGGAGCCGACACAATTGGCGGCGGCACTCATCAGCATGAAAGTTCGCGGTGAACACCCTGATGAAATCGCGGGTGCTGCGACGGCGCTGCTGGCCGATGCCAAACCATTCCCACGTCCGGACTACCTGTTTGCTGATATTGTCGGCACCGGCGGTGATGGCTCCAACAGCATCAACATTTCTACCGCCAGTGCCTTTGTTGCGGCAGCTTGCGGAGTAAAAGTCGCCAAACACGGCAACCGTAGCGTTTCCAGCCGTTCAGGATCGTCTGATTTATTATCGGCCTTCGGCATCAAACTCGATATGTCGGCAGAGCTATCCCGTCAGGCACTGGACGATCTGGGGGTGTGTTTTCTGTTTGCGCCGCAATATCACACCGGTTTTCGTCACGCGATGCCAGTGCGCCAACAGTTAAAAACCCGCACCTTGTTCAACGTGTTAGGTCCGCTGATTAACCCGGCTCGTCCGCCGCTGGCGCTGATTGGCGTCTACCGGCCCGAGTTGGTCGCACCGATTGCTGAAACACTGAAAGTACTGGGGTATCAGCGTGCCGCGGTGGTACACGGCGGCGGTATGGATGAAGTCGCCATTCATGCCCCAACGCACGTGGCGGAACTGCGTGACGGGCAGGTAACCACCTATCAGTTGACCCCCCATGATTTCGGGCTGGACTCCTTCTCGCTGGACGATTTACTGGGCGGCTCACCGGAAGAAAACCGTGATATTCTGGCCCGATTGCTTCAGGGTAAAGGGCAACCCGCGCACGATGCCGCCGTCGCGGCTAATGTGGCGCTCTTGTTAAAACTGTTCGGACAGGAAGATCTGCGGCAGAATGCCCAACAAGCACTGGACGTGATTCATAGCGGTCAGGCTTACCAGCGGGTGTTGGAACTGGCAACCAGAGGATGATGATGAACATGCAGGAAACCGTATTAACCAAAATCGTGCGCGACAAGGCGCTGTGGATAGCCGAACGTAAACAACGACAGCCGCTCGACAGCTTTCAGTCGCAGGTCACGCCCAGTTCACGCCATTTTTATCAGTCGCTGAAAAAGGCCAGCCCGGCATTTATTCTGGAATGTAAAAAAGCCTCGCCCTCCAAGGGATTGATTCGGGCTGACTTTGACCCGGCGTCTATCGCGAGGGTTTATCAGGATTACGCCTCCGCCATTTCCGTGTTGACTGACGAGAAGTACTTTCAAGGCGACTTCACCTTTCTGACCCAGGTGAGCGCTGCGGTTGCCCAGCCGGTTCTGTGCAAAGATTTTATTATCGACCCGTATCAGATTTACCTGGCCCGTTACTATCAGGCAGATGCCATCCTGCTGATGCTCTCAGTGCTGGATGATGACCAGTATCGCCAGTTGGCACAGGTGGCACACAGTCTGGATATGGGCATTCTGACTGAAGTGAGCAATGAAGCCGAACTGGCGCGTGCCATCGCTCTGGAGGCGCGCGTTGTCGGTATTAATAACCGCGATTTGCGCGATCTCTCCATCGATTTGAACCGTACCCGCACACTGGCACCACAATTACCCGCCAGCGTCACGGTCATCAGCGAATCCGGTATCAGCCGCTATGCCCATATTCAGGAATTGAGTCAGTATGCCAACGGCTTTCTGATCGGCAGTTCGCTGATGGAGGAAGACGACCTGTCCATGGCGGTGCGTCGGGTTATTTTGGGCGAAAACAAAGTCTGTGGGCTGACTCGGCCTGAAGATGCCGCTGCCGCGTTCCAGGCCGGTGCGGTGTATGGCGGACTGATTTTTGTTGCCAGCTCACCTCGCTACGTGACAACGTCACAAGCACGTACCGTCATGGCCGGTGCCCCGTTGCGCTATGTCGGGGTATTCCGTGACGCGCCACTGGCTGAGATCGTTGAAACGGCATCATCGCTTCAACTGGCAGCAGTTCAATTACATGGCCATGAAGACGATGCCACCGTTGCTGCCCTGCGGGAACAACTACCTGCAACCTGCCAGATATGGAAAGCCCAAGCGGTCGGCGATACGCTGCCCCCTCTGGCACTGCCACAGGTTGATCGGATACTGCTCGACAACGGTCAGGGTGGCAGTGGTCAATCGTTCAACTGGTCGTTGCTGCAAGGACAATCGTTACAACGGGTGCTGCTGGCCGGTGGTCTCACCCCGGACAACATCGCGCAGGCGGCCAAATTCGGGGCGGCAGGACTGGATGTTAACTCCGGCGTTGAATCGCAACCCGGCATCAAAGATTCACAAAAAATTGCGGCGGTATTTCAAACGCTGCGTGCGGCGCAATCCCGCCGCACCTCTCATGCATAAAAAAGGTACAGGCTGATTATGACATTACTTAACCCTTATTTTGGCGAATTTGGTGGTCAGTATGTACCACAGATTCTGATGCCCGCCTTGCGTCAGTTGGAAGAGGCGTTTGTTAGCGCACAGCGTGATCCCGCGTTTCAGTCTGAGTTCAGCGATTTACTGAAGAATTATGCCGGTCGCCCGACCGCGTTGACACGGTGTAAAAACCTGACGGCAGGCACTCGCACCACACTCTACCTGAAACGTGAAGACCTGTTGCACGGTGGTGCCCACAAAACCAACCAGGTATTGGGTCAGGCGTTGCTGGCAAAACGGATGGGTAAAACAGAAATTATCGCCGAAACCGGTGCGGGCCAACATGGCGTTGCCACGGCGCTGGCGTGTGCGCTGTTAGGATTGAAATGCCGGGTCTACATGGGTGCCAAGGATGTAGAACGTCAGTCGCCGAATGTATTTCGTATGCGGTTGATGGGCGCAGAAGTCATCCCGGTACACAGCGGTTCTGCCACGCTGAAAGATGCATGTAACGAGGCGCTGCGTGACTGGTCCGGTAGTTATGAAACGGCACACTATCTGCTGGGTACCGCCGCTGGCCCCCACCCTTACCCCACTATTGTGCGGGAATTTCAGCGCATGATCGGGGAAGAAACGAAAGCCCAGGTGAAAGAAAAAGAAGGTCGCCTGCCGGATGCAGTGCTGGCTTGCGTCGGTGGCGGATCCAATGCGATTGGCATGTTCGCCGATTTCATCGATGAGCCTTCTGTACGCTTAATCGGTGTAGAACCGGCGGGACTCGGGATCGAAACCGGGCACCACGGCGCACCACTGAAGCATGGCCGCACCGGTATTTACTTCGGGATGAAATCACCGATGATGCAGACTGATGACGGGCAGATCGAAGAATCATACTCGATTTCAGCTGGTCTGGACTTCCCTTCAGTCGGTCCGCAGCATGCACATCTAAACAGTATCGGGCGAGCTGAGTACGTGTCGGTAACCGACGATGAAGCGCTGAACGCCTTTCGGGAGTTGTCTCGTCATGAAGGTATCATTCCGGCGCTGGAGTCATCCCATGCGTTGGCACATGCGCTGAAAATGATCAGCGCTGAGCCGGAAAAAGAACAAATTCTGGTGGTGAATCTGTCCGGGCGCGGCGATAAAGACATTTTTACGGTTCACGACATTCTGAAATCCCGGGGAGAAATCTGATGGAACGCTACCACGCTTTGTTTAAACGGTTATCGGAAAAGCAGGAAGGGGCGTTCGTGCCGTTTGTCACCCTGGGTGACCCTTCCCCGGCTCTGTCATTGCAGATAATCGACACGCTGGTCGCCGCCGGAGCCGACGCAGTAGAATTGGGTATCCCTTTCTCTGATCCGCTGGCAGATGGCCCAACCATTCAGAATGCCACACTGCGCGCGTTCGCCGCAGGTGTAACCCCAGCCCAGTGTTTTGAAATGCTGGCCACTATCCGTCAGAAATACCCTGACCTGCCGATTGGGTTGCTGATGTATGCCAACCTGGTTTTCAGCAACGGTGTTGATGCCTTTTATCAGCGTTGTGCGCAAACCGGCGTTGACTCTGTGTTGGTCGCCGATGTACCTGTGGAAGAATCAGCACAGTTTCGTACTGCTGCAATGAAGCATGGTGTTGCGCCTATCTTTATCTGTCCGCCGAATGCCGATGACGAGTTATTGCGTGAAATCGCTTCCTTTGGTCGCGGTTACACCTACCTGCTCTCTCGGGCCGGGGTAACCGGTGCAGAAACACGTGCTCAGCTACCGTTACATCATTTACTGGAAAGATTGCAGGAATACCATGCGGCTCCACCGTTACTCGGTTTCGGTATTTCTGAGCCGACTCAGGTGCAGCAGGCGTTAACATCTGGCGCAGCCGGGGCGATTTCAGGTTCAGCGATTGTCAAAATCATTGAGCAGTACCATGAGCAACCAGATACGATGCTGGCAAAACTGAGCGAATTCGTCAGCACGATGAAAGCGGCCACCCGCACTCGCTGATTTATCTCCCCCCTTCGTTTTGACGCCATAGCTTTGACCGGCTATGGCGTTTTTCTTGTCAATCACTCCAGATCTTACCCACAGCGACACTGACGCCTGCCTTGCTCGGTATCTTATTGTTTAGTTATGTCCCCCTACCACTACATTCACCCTCACTCACAAACAGGATTAACGTCACAAAATGATAAATATGCTCACAAATATGAATTTATTAAGAAGAAAATAAATTGTTAAAAATTAATAAACAAACAAAAAAGTCAATAAAAATAAAATCTATAAAAACATTTATATGTAACAAATAAAATATAAATGAAATAATTTAATTCTATTTTGTTGAAACGTGGTTTTATTTCTATAGGCATAGATTTCCCGCTATGTAAATAGACGAACATCACACAATGAAATGGCTTTTCATTTTTTTCAATTTGATGTTCCTGATCACACATTTGTAAGCAGAGATAAATAAAAATCGGCATCGTGCTGCGCCACATTGGCGACACAACACTTATAAAAAATGATCTCTGAGAGGGTTATAACAATGAAATTTAAAATTCTGACAGTGATGGTTGCATCTTTGGTAAGTATGAGTTCAATGGCAGTAACGTTTGATTATCGCCATGAGATGTTTGATACCAAAAACGCCGATCACAAAGATCGACTGCTGATTTCGCATCGTTTTGACAATGGATTTGGTCTGTCTTCTGAAGTGAAGTGGAAACAAAGCGATAAAGATACAACCCCAAACAAGCCATATAATGAGCCTGTCAGCAACGAGACCGAAGTTACTGCCAGTTATCTGTATAAATTCGATAAGACATTCAGCCTGGAAAGCGGCTTCAACCTGGTCTCCGGCAGCACGTACAGCAACTACCGTCCTTATATCAAAGGCGGGGTCAATATAACGAACGATCTGTATTACTTCCTGCGTTACCGCCCTTTCTACAAGCGGTATAGCGGTAATATCGGCAGCACCGACACCACCATGAAGGGCTACACGATTACCAGCACACTGGGGTACAAATTCCTGAACAATTTCACCATTGAATACGAACTGGAATACAATAAAAATACTAAAGCCGGTGCATTCGGTTACATTGCTGACCAGGATAATGACAACTTCACTCACGACGTGAAGCTGGCCTACAAGATCGACAAAAACTGGACACCTTACATTCAGCTTGCCAATGTCGAAGGCAGCAAAACAACTGACGAACGTCAGACTCGCTACCGTGTTGGTGTGCAGTACAACTTCTGATAACCGTTATCGCGGTTATAAAAAAGGCGGAAACCGGGGTTCCGCCTTTTTTTGCTTGTTACGTCGTTTATCAGAACTTGTAACCGAAGCCAAACATAAATACCCAAGGATCCAGACGGGTTTTGATGCTCTGATCCTGACCGGCTGCCTTGAATTTTACGGTAGTATCGATATCCATCCACCATACCGACATATTCAACAACCAGTTTTTATTCAGGTTGTAATCCAAACCAGCCTGTGCGGCTACACCCCAGGAGCTTTTCAGGTTCAGATCGGTTAACCCGGCATCCTTACCTGTCTGGTTGAATTTCTCATCAAAGAATGTGGTGTAGTTCAGGCCAACCCCCAGATAAGGACGCAATTTATCTGTGCTCTGCCCAAAGTAGTACTGCGCCATCAGTGTTGGCGGTAAATGTTTCACTTCCGCAATCTGACCTACGCCCCCAACTCCTACTTTATGTTGGAATGGTGTCGCTGCCAGCAGTTCGACACCAATATTATCCGTCGCCATGTAGCCGAAGGTGAGGCCCAGTTGGGTATTGTTATCCACATTGAATGACCCTAACCCCAACACATTATCAGATCCAGCATTAGGGCGTACTGTTGCGGTTCCAGCACGAACAATAATATCCCCTGCCTGATGGGCTTCTGCCAATGCAGGTACCATCGCCGCTGCTACCATCAATAAAGCAACCTTTTTCATTATCCACTCCATTTATAAGGTTAATATCCGTGCGAACTATACCCACTAAGGGGTAGCTTTGTTTGAATCTAGATCACATCCTGACAGGATTTTTGCGGCAAAACGACCTCAATCAAATCACTCCAAGTCACTAAAAAACATAGAATTGATCCAAATCAAAAAGCACAGGAAAAGCAAATCTCCCACAAGCACAAAAAAGAAGCTGCGCCGCCAGATATTCCGGCGTAATGTTATTTTTTCATCTGAGATTCAACGCCGAGTGAGGCCGGTGGGTAATCAATTATGAGTCATCACAGTCACGTTAACCCTTGTATGGAATGCGGCGCATGCTGCGGTTATTTCCGGGTATCGTTTTACTGGTCAGAAGCGAATGACGGGGGCGGCACGGTACCCGTTGAGCTGACTGAGCCTGTCACGCCGTTTCTGCGCTGTATGGCAGGCACAAACAGCAAACCGATCCGTTGCTGCGCGCTGGAAGGTAACATCGGCGAGTCGGTCAGTTGTCGCATTTATGCTCAACGCCCATCGCCATGCCACGAATTTGCGCAATCGGGTGGAGATGGTCAGCATAACGATGCCTGTGATCGGGCACGTGCGGCCTATGGCTTACCGCCGCTCATCCCTGCCCGCTTACCGCAGCCGTGCTCATAAATCAGAGCAAAAATAAGCAGATAGATGAAATCGATGTCGGGGTGCCACGGAACACCTGAACGGGTTACAATAGCCAGCTATGCCTATTGCTAACTTTTGCCAAGGAGTTTTCATGCCTATCACGGCCAGCAGGTTGTACCGTGACACCTTGAATTTTACGCGTAACCAGTTTTTCAGCATTCTCATGCTGGCGCTGCTGACGTCATTGATCACCGTCGTCCTTGGGCACGTCTTTACTCCCGATAGCGATCAACTACAACTACTCAGTAACAGCAATGTGGATTTATCCTCCATTGAGCAGCCAGGCATCAGCGATATCATTGCGCAGCTCTCCCCTGAGCAACAACTCGTTCTGTTGAAGGCGTCTGCCGCAGGTACTTTTGCGACGCTGGTAGGTAATGCCCTGTTAACTGGCGGTATCCTTATGCTGATCCAGTTGGTCTCCGCAGGCCACCGGACCAGCGCGCTGCGGGCCATTGCCGCTTCTGCACCGCTGTTACCCCGCCTGCTTCTGCTGGTACTGGTTTGTACCTTGTTAATTCAGTTAGGCATGCTACTGGTGGTGGTACCGGGGATCTTATTATCCATCGCCTTTAGCCTGTCACCGGTGATCGCCGTAACGGAAAAGCGCGGCGTGTTCGCTGCCATGCGGGCTAGCAGCAAGCTGGCATTCGCCCATTTCCGCCAGACAGCACCAGCTGTCATGTTATGGTTACTGGTCAAAGTCGCACTACTGCTACTGATCGCCCGTTTGCCGATGGTGTCGCCAACCGCGATGGCGGTGATATTAAATGCCATCAGCAACATTATCTCTGCCATGTTGCTGGTCTACGTGTTTCGTCTGTACATGCTGGTACGCGGTTAATGCGGCCTATCCTGAACGGGAGTGGCGCTAGCGCCGCTCCCTCTCAACCTGCCGTTATAACGGTGACAACGTAATTTTCTGCAAATTGTTACGATAAATCGGGAATCGTGCCGCATAAACAGCGATAATAATTCGCAGAGAGTTCACCCTTTTTTGGTATACACGGCCCCACACCGGATACGTGACGGATTAACATAATGAAGCAAATTATTGATTTTATTCCTCTTATTGTCTTTTTTGTTTGTTATAAACTGTATGATATTTATGTCGCTTCGGGTGCATTGATCGCAGCAACAGCAGCCGCATTACTGTTTAGCTGGTTCATTTACCGCAAGATAGAAAAAATGATGCTGCTGACCTTCCTGATGGTGGCCGTATTCGGCACCCTGACGTTGGTCTTCCATAACGATCAATTCATTAAATGGAAAGTCACCATCATTTACACACTGTTCGCTACCGCATTGCTGTTCAGCCAGTTTGTCATGAAAAAACCGCTGATTCAGCGCATGCTCGGCAAAGAGCTAATCTTACCGGAAATGGTGTGGGCAAAACTGAACATAGCCTGGGCTATCTTTTTCCTACTGTGCGGACTGGCAAACATCTATATTGCCTTCTGGTTGCCACAAAGCGTTTGGGTCGACTTTAAAGTATTTGGCCTCACCGGCCTGACTCTGGTATTTACATTACTGTGCGGCGTTTACATTTACCGTCACCTGCCGGGCGAACCGGAGAAGACGGAAAATGAAGGCGATAAATAAGCTACCGCCACAGACTGATTATTGACTACTCACAAGCGGATTCGTTGATCCTATGAGCAAACAAGATGTATTACCTCACGGCGAGTTGGTGCTGCGCACCCTGGCCATGCCGGCGGATACCAATGCCAATGGCGATATCTTTGGCGGCTGGCTAATGTCACAAATGGATATCGGTGGTGCGATTCTGGCAAAAGAGATTGCAGAAGGCCGTGTTGTCACCGTTCGCGTCGACGGCATGACCTTTCTCAAGCCCGTTGCAGTTGGTGATGTGGTTTGTTGCTACGCCCGTTGCGTTCGTAC
The DNA here is from genome assembly GCF_019464615.1 of Dickeya ananatis. Lineage (NCBI taxonomy): Bacteria > Pseudomonadati > Pseudomonadota > Gammaproteobacteria > Enterobacterales > Pectobacteriaceae > Dickeya > Dickeya ananatis. The sequence goes on from NZ_CP040816.1 coordinate 1,954,112, forward strand.
CGGACGTAGTTCAATGACAGTCAATGTGGAAGTGTGGGTGAAAAAAGTATCAACAGACCCCATTGGCCAGCGTTATCGTGCGACTGAAGCCCTGTTTACTTATGTCGCTGTCGATGAAGAGGGTCGTCCACGAGAATTGCCGCAAGGGAAAAGCCACTTCGCGCCAGAACAATAATCACCTTAACCATTCTGGAAGCACAACAATAAGGCACCGCAAGCGGTGCCTTATTCATTCGTGCGACACTTGCCTGGCTTATTCCATCGCCGTCGCGCCATTGACTTTGAAAATAATCGTCACCACCAGGTCTTTCCCTGGTCGATTCTCTTCATAACGCCACTTACGCATCGCCTGCCTGATATCTCGCTCGAACAGGTTTTGCGGTTCAGCTGACAACACTCGGACATTACCTACACGACCCGACTCATCAACATCGAACTGTACTTTAACCCTACCTTCAATATGCAGGGCTAACGCACGGGCAGGATATTCCGGCTGAGCCCGATTTACCGGTTTTGGACCAGCAGGCTGGGCGCTGGCAACCGGTGCCTGACTAACCGGTGCCGGATTATGGCTCACGGTCTGGCTGGATGCAGGGGCGGCATTCGGCTCAGGCACACTTTCATGGGGTTTGTCCTTTTGCGGCTCCAGCTTTTTCACCGGTTTGGGCTTTGGTTCCGGCTTAGGTTTGGGTTTCGGCTGGGGTTTTGGTTCCGGTAACGGAATCGGAACCGGTTTTGGCAACGGCGGCGGCTCAGGTTGAACCTGTGGTTCAGGCACCGGCTCGGGTTCATGTGTTGGCTCTGGCTCGGCGGTCGGTGCGGGTGCGGCTTCCTGCGGTGCGGTGTTAACCATCATGACCTGGATCGGTTGCGGCGCGGTCGGCAGTGTGACTGATGTATTAAAAGAAGCAAACAGCAATCCGGCTATCAATGAACCATGGAATACGACGGAAACCAATACAGGCCATGAGTATCGGTGGGTCAGGAAAAATGTTTTCTGCGGCATAGTTATATGATGTCCTCTCACCGCTCAAGTTTAAATGCAAATGACAATCATATTCAATAGCATCGCTTCAATTCCTGTCATAAACGACGTCACGATTTATCCGGTTTCGGCCTATCAGCATCATAGCGTATGATGACGGTTCATCTCATAACGATATGACACAATGAGGTTTACCATGCTGTATGTGATTTATGCCACCGATGTTCCCGGTTCACTGGAAAAGCGTCTTGCTGCCCGTCCGGCACATCTTGAACGATTGCAAACATTACGCGATCAGGGCCGTTTGTTAACGGCAGGTCCGCTGCCAGCCATTGACAGTGAAGACCCCGGTGCCGCCGGATTCACTGGTTCCACCGTCATTGCCGAATTCCCATCGCTGGAAGATGCTCGTCAGTGGGCGAACGACGATCCTTATGTCGCCGCTGGTGTTTACGACGCTGTCAGCGTTAAACCCTTCAAAAAAGTTTTTTAATCTAAACTTGATGGAGGTTATGGAATTTTCAATAAATATGACCTCCATTTTCACCCCAAATATCTGAAATATTTTATTCATTTAATGATGTTATGTTGGCGGCAGTTTTCTTTAGCGAGTAAATTGTCATGTCAACATCCACCCCGCTACGCTCCGGTTTTCTGGGCAAATTACGCCAGTACCGCCTGAGTTTCCTTTCCGGTTTATTGTTGATCATCGGACTCTTTTCCTTATTACAGTTGTTGTCTGTAGGCATGATCTCGAAAACCATGACCGAGGTGCGTCAGGATAGCGCCGCCAACGAGGCACTGCGCCAGCAGCAGGCACTGATGGACCAGGCACGAATGGAGGTCATGAACGCCAGCGATAAGCTCAATCGCGCGGGCATCTACCTGATGTTTGATAAGGAAACCGGCTCTGTCGGCAGTTGGAATAGCCTGATGTCGGAAGCAGAAACCTCATTAGCCAACGCACAAGGGGCTTACCAAAAATTGGAGCGTTTCTCTGGCTCCGCACGTAATGATGCCGTTTTCACCGACCTCAAAAACAGCTATCAGCAGCTTTATAACGGGTTGGTTGAACTTGCCCAGGGTATTAAAAGAACAAACGAAATCGACATTTTCTTTGCCGTGCCTATTCAGGCTTACCAGACGCAGTTCACCCAGAAGTATTCCCATTTCCTGCAGGAAAACGATGCCCGTCAGAAACAGCATGCCCAACAGTTGTTGAATAACCTCGATGCTGCGCACACCCTGTTTATCGTGATTCTGGGATTACTGCTGGTCATTTCGGTGCTGGTCTGGATTGGCGTCAACAAGGTGATCGTTCATCCACTTAAACGCATCACCGATCACCTGAAATTGATCGCATCCGGCGATTTGTCACACGACATCGCCATAGAAAAACGAGCAACCCGTGAAATCACCGTACTGAACAACAGTGTAGTCCAGATGCAAAGCGGTCTGGTCGCGCTGATAAGCCAGGTTCGTCAGGGCATGGAAACCATGATGCAGCAGGTAAGCCACGTCACCAGCGACAACCGCCAGTTATCAGAGCAGGCAAGCCTGCAATCCGCGGAACTGAAAGTCACCACAGAGCATATCATTCAGATTAGCCAACATCTGGAACAGAATGCTCGGTACACAGAAAAAGCCAGCCATCATGCAAAAGAAACCAGTCATATCGCCGAACAAGGCGAAGGCATGATGAGTGACGTCAGAAACGCGATGCAGAATATTTCCAGTCGCAGTAAAGAAATGACGGAAGTGATCTCACTGATAGAAAACGTCGCCTTCCAGACGCATATCCTGTCACTGAATGCAGCGATTGAAGCCGCACGGGCCGGAGAAATGGGCAAAGGATTTTCGGTCGTGGCGCGGGAAGTCGGTACGCTGGCCTCACAAAGCAGCCAGTCGGCGCACAACATTAATGCCTTGATTCACGAATCAGACAGCAGTGTTGCCACCGGTGCCAAACTGGTTGTTCGCCTCAATGACAGCTTGCAGGAAATCATTCAGGCCGCCAAAGGTACCAGTACCTTCCTCAATGAAATCACTGACATCTCGCAACAACAGAATCAGAGCATTCATGAGGTTACCAACCGAATCCGTTCACTCAATGATACCGTGAAGCAAAACGCCCTGCAGGTGGAAGTATCGGCCCGAACCTGTCTTCAACTCCTTGAACAGGCAGAACAGCTCAATCTGTCGGTATCACTGTTCCATTTGCCCGCGATAGAAGACACACCGGTGGAGACCAATGCCCAGCGGACAACACCGATTCAGGTCGCCAAAAGCTACGTCGCCCTGCCGCAGCATTCACCCGCATTGTAGTCTTCAGATAATCTGATTGGATAAAAAAGCCCAACAACCTGATGGTTATTGGGCCTGACACTCACTACCCGGCGACTACCACTCGTAAGCTACGGCATACAATAACGCACGGCGCTGCTGTTTCTGGCACAGATAACGTACGTGATGGATATGTCGGTAACTGCGCGACTGGGCCTCAAGCCAGCGACTCCGACGGCGCTGCACCTGACGTTGCATACGCCAGCGGCTGACTTCATTCCGGCTGCGTTTCATGGCACGACTCTTATGATAAGCATGATGGGCGCGTCTATTATATCTCCCTGTTTTCGCGCGCCAAGAGAGAAAGCGGGATTTTCCCGAATCCGCATGCTTGCCAACCATACGCTATAGTATTCAGAGTAAAGGACTTTCCCCTCAGGGGAACTATGCATACACTTGAGCTGGTGGACATTTCGCAGCAGGGAACCGTACATTGTTACTATGACAGCATTTTATACTGTACTTAGCGGATTACTGGTTTTCAGTTACTGGCTGCTTGTTGCCAGTATTACGCTGCGTATTCTGATGAAAAGGCGGGCCGTCCCTTCTGCGATGGCCTGGCTATTGGTAATTTATATTCTGCCGTTGGTCGGTATCGTCGCCTATCTGTTGTTCGGCGAGCTACATTTGGGAAAACGCCGGGCGGAGCGCGCCCGACAAATGTGGCCGGTAACAGCCCAATGGCTGCGTGACTTGAAGGAATACCGCCGCATTTTCGCCACCGAGAACAGCGAGGTCGCCCGCTCATTATTTCAACTGTGTGAACGTCGCCAGGGAATTGGTGGTATCAAGGGCAATCAGTTGCAATTGCTAACCTCCTTTGACGACACCATCAAAACGTTAATCCGCGATATCGAACTGGCACAAAATAATATTGAGATGGTGTTCTATATCTGGCAGGCGGGCGGTTTGGTGGATCAAGTGATGAACGCCCTGCTCTTAGCATCACGCCGTGGGGTCAAGTGTCGAATCCTGCTCGATTCGGCAGGTAGCGTACAGTTTTTTCACAGTACCTACCCGGAAATGATGCGTACTGCTGGCATTACCGTGGTGGACGCGCTACAGGTGAATCTGTTACGCGCCTTCCTGCGCCGTATGGATTTGCGTCAGCACCGCAAGGTCATCCTGATAGACAACCGCATCGCCTACACCGGCAGCATGAATATGGTGGATCCACGTTATTTCAAGCAGGACTCTGGTGTTGGTCAGTGGGTGGATCTGATGGTACGCATCGAAGGCCCGGTAACCACGACCATGGGCGTGATTTATAGTCTCGATTGGGAAATGGAAACCGGTCAGCGCCTGCCACCGCCGCCGCCGGACGTCAATATCATGCCATTCGAGCAAGAGCGCGGCCATACAGTGCAGGTTATCGCCTCCGGCCCCGGCTACCCCGAGGAGATGATTCATCAGGCATTGCTGACAGCGGTTTACTCTGCACGGCACCAGCTCATCATGACCACCCCTTATTTTGTACCGAGTGATGACCTGCAGCACGCCATCTGTACCGCAGCCCAGCGTGGCGTAGAGGTCAGTATTATCGTACCGTATAAAAATGACTCAATGATGGTGGGTTGGGCCTGTAAAGCCTTTTTCACCGAGTTACTGGCGGCGGGGGTCAGGATCTACCAGTTCGAAGGCGGTTTATTGCATACCAAAAGCGTGCTGGTCGATGGGCAGCTTAGCCTGGTCGGTACGGTTAACCTGGACATGCGTAGCCTCTGGCTGAACTTTGAAATCACGCTGGTGATTGACGATGACGGTTTTGGTAGCGATCTGGCCTGTGTGCAGGAGGACTACATGTCCCGCTCACGACTGTTGAATACCAAAGAGTGGTTAACCCGCCCTTATTGGCAACGCATTGTCGAACGACTGTTTTACTTTTTCAGCCCACTGCTGTAATCACACCGCCCTTCATGCTCTAATACCCCATCACGTTTTAACAGGAATGTTGTATGGATTTAAATAACCGCCTGACAGAAGATGAAGCTCTGGAACAGGCTTACGATATCTTTCTGGAACTGGCGCCGGATAATCTGGATCCAGCAGATATTTTGCTGTTCAACTTGCAGTTTGAAGAGCGCGGCGGTGCGGAACTGTTTGACCCGGCGGAAGACTGGCAAGAGCACGTGGATTTCGACCTGAATCCGGATTTTTTCGCCGAAGTGGTGATTGGGCTGGCCGAGCAGGACGGTGAAGAAATTACGGATATTTTCGCCCGTATTCTCATCTGCCGGGAAAAAGACCACAAGCTGTGCCACATCCTGTGGAAAGAGTAACACTCTCGGACACGGCCTGACTGGTGGTCAACCGCCTGCCATAAAACGCAAAACGCCCCGTGTCAGGGGCGTTTCTTTTAGGTGATAGGATACCAGGTGTATCAGTAAATCACGGTAATGGATCGACCTTCAGGCAGGATACGGCATGTCTGAAGCTACCTTCCAGTACTGGCCGGGTTTGGGTGCACTCCGGCCCCACAACCGGGCAACGGGTGCAGAATACACAGCCTGACGGTGGGTTAATCGGCGAAGGGAGATCGCCTTCCAGCAGTTGAATCTGCTTGTTGCGTTCCTTGTCTGGATCCGGAATCGGCACCGCCGACATCAGTGCGCGGGTGTAAGGATGCTGTGGATTATGGTACAGCTCATCATAGGTCCCCAGTTCCACCGCATGCCCCAGATACATCACCAGAACACGGTCAGAAATGTGTTTTACCACCGACAAATCATGGGCGATAAAGATCAATGACAGCCCCATCTCACGCTGCAACTGTTGCAGCAGGTTCACCACCTGAGCCTGAATCGACACGTCCAATGCAGAAACCGGTTCGTCACAGATAATCAGTTTCGGTTCCAGAATCAGTGCACGGGCGATACCGATACGCTGACACTGGCCGCCAGAAAACTCATGCGGGTAACGGTTAATCAGGTTCGGCAGCAAGCCAACCTTCATCATCATGGTTTTGACGCGGTCTTTTACTTCCTGACGCGACATATTCGGATGGTAGGTACGCAACGGCTCGGCAATAATTTCACCAATGGTCATACGCGGGTTAAGCGATGCCAGCGGATCCTGAAAAATCATCTGAATATCGCTACGAACATCACGCCATTCAGTGTCACGCATACCCAGCAGATCTTTCCCCAGCCAGCTAATGCGCCCGCTTGTCGCTTTTACCAGACCGATAATGGCGCGAGCCAGTGTGGATTTACCACACCCCGACTCCCCGACCACGCCCAGGGTTTCCCCTTCGTACAGACGCAGGGTAACACCATCTACCGCTTTCAGCTTTTTAGCTGGTTGCCAAAACCATTGTTTGTCATCACGGATATCAAAGTGGACCTTGAGTTCATCCACTTCAAGTAAGACTTTTTTGTTTTCCAGCTCATTCATACTAATTCCCCCACACTCCGGAAACAGGCACGCAGACGACCTTCACCAAACGGCTTCAATTCAGGTGCATGCTGGCATTGTTCCTGTGCATACGGGCAACGCGGCTGGAAAGGACATCCTTTCGGCAGGCGCAACAGGTTAGGTGGATTCCCCGGAATAGTAGCCAACTCAGCATTCTCTTCATCAAGACGAGGAATCGCTTTTAGCAGGCCCAGAGAGTATGGATGGGTCGGTTCATAGAAAATCTCGCGCGCACTGCCGTACTCCATAGTACGTCCGGCGTACATGACTAGGACTTTGTCGCAAATACCGGCGACCACTCCCAGGTCATGGGTAATCATGATAATGGCGGTATTGAACTCACGCTTCAGGTCATTGAGCAGCGTCATGATCTGCGCCTGCACCGTCACATCAAGCGCGGTGGTCGGCTCGTCAGCGATCAGTAATTTAGGGCGACACAACAACGCCATGGCAATCATCACGCGCTGGCGCATCCCACCAGAAAACTCATGCGGATACATGCGCATCCGTTTTCTGGCTTCCGGCATTTTTACCGCGTCCAGCATGCGTACTGACTCTTCAAACGCATCGCTTTTACCCAATTTCTTGTGCTGCATCAGCACTTCCATCAACTGATCGCCAACACGCATGTACGGGTTCAGTGAGGTCATCGGGTCCTGAAAAATCATGGCGATCTCTTCTGCTCGCAGGCGATTAAGCTCACGCTCCGGCAGATTGAGAATCTCACGCCCGTTGAAACGTGCCGAACCACCAATGTGGCCATTGGCAGCCAGCAGCCCCATCAGCGCAAATGCCGTCTGGGATTTACCGGAGCCGGACTCACCCACAATACCCAGTGTTTCACCGGCACTGAGCGAAAAATTAAGATCGTTTACCGCCGTGACATCACCATCAGGCGTACTGAAAGTCACGCGCAAGTCTTTAACATCAAGCAAGGCGTGGGTTTCTGACGTATTCATCATGATATGAAGCGTCTCCTTAGCGGTCTTTCGGGTCGAGGGCGTCACGCAAGCCATCGCCGATAAAGTTGAAACAGAACAGGGTTACCACCAGGAAACCGGCGGGATAAAGCAACAACCATGGCGCCACTTCCATTGAGTTAGCACCATCGTTTAATAATGCCCCCCAACTGCTCAGCGGTTCCTGGGTACCCAGGCCAAGGAAACTCAAGAAGGATTCAAACAGGATCATGCTCGGCACCAACAGCGATGCGTACACCACCACCACACCCAGCACGTTTGGTACCACATGACGCAACACGATGCTACGGGTAGAGACACCGCATACCAGCGCTGCTTCAATAAACTCTTTACGTTTCAGGCTCAGCGTCTGACCGCGCACGATACGCGCCATATCCAGCCAGGACACCATGCCGATAGCCACAAAGATCAACAGAATATTCTGTCCGAACAGGGTGACCAGCAAAATCACGAAAAACATGAACGGGAAGGAGTTGAGGATCTCCAAAAGACGCATCATCACTGAGTCGACTTTGCCACCCAGATATCCCGACGCCGCACCATACAGTGTACCGACAATGACCGCCACCAGGGCTGCAGCAACACCGACCATCAGCGAAATGCGCCCGCCGATAGCCACTCGCACCAACAGGTCGCGACCGGAAGAATCGGTACCAAAGTAGTGCTTAGACACCATATCCGGTGCACTGGACATCATATTCCAGTCGGTGTCCGCATAATTGAACGGTGCCACCATCGGGCCGATAACAACAAACAGCGTAATCAGCGTCAGGACAAACAGACTGGCCAGCGCAGCACGGTTGTGCATGAAGCGACGGCGCGCATCCTGCCACAGGCTACGCCCTTCCACTTCTAGTTTCTCGCTGAAGTTATCCAGCGCTTCACGGTTACGTTTATTCCAGAACATCAGTGATTTACCTTAGTAACGGATCTTCGGATCGATGACCGCATACAGTACATCGATGACCGCATTAAACAGAATGGTCAGCGCACCCACTAAAATAGTCAGGCTCAGCACCAGCGAATAGTCACGGTTAAGCGCACCGTTAACAAATAACTGACCAATACCAGGTAAACCAAAGATGGTTTCAATCACCATAGAGCCGGTGATAATCCCTACGAAGGCAGGCCCCATGTAGGACAACACTGGCAACAACGCAGGCTTGAGTGCATGGCGCAAAATGATCCGACGCAACGGCAGCCCTTTGGCACGCGCAGTGCGGATAAAGTTTGAATGCAGCACTTCAATCATGGAACCACGGGTAATACGCGCAATGCTGGCGATATACGATAACGAGAGCGCGACCATCGGCAGAATGATGTATTTTGGCGCACCGCCATTCCAACCGCCCCCCGGCAACCAGTGCAGGGTTATCGCGAATATCAGCACCAACAGTGGTGCCACAACAAAACTGGGGATCACCACTCCGGTCATGGCAAACCCCATGACGGTGTAATCCCATTTACTGTTCTGATTCAACGCGGCAATCACGCCGGAGGTCACCCCCAGCACTACCGCCAGCAGAAAAGCAGCAATCCCCAACTTGGCCGACACAGGGAAAGCCTGGGCAACCAAATCGTTGACTGAATAATCTTTGTATTTGAAAGAGGGACCAAAGTCACCCTTCAGCAACTGCACCAGATAATTGCCATACTGTTTGATCATCGGATCATTCAGATGGTATTTGGCTTCGATGTTCGCCATCACTTCAGGGGGAAGATTACGTTCTCCCGTGAACGGACTTCCCGGGGCCAGCCTCATCATGAAAAACGAGATCGTGATCAGGATGAACAGCGTCGGGATTGCTTCCAGGCAACGACGGAAAATAAATTTTAACATTGACCTTACCTATAAAACCGGTCTGAAATTTTCGCTTCTATTTATCACACTTTATTAAACCGAATAAGGGCTGTGTGCCAGACACACAGCCCTGTCATCATTAATGCTTGATAATATAAAGGTTTTTAACGTTCAGGTTATCCAGTGGATCTTTACCTGTAATGCCACCCACATACGGTTTAACCAAACGGGTGTTGGCATAGTAATACACAGGAACCACGACAGCGTCTTTTTCCAGCAGCATCTCAGCCTGCTTGTAAACATCCGCACGCGCTTCTTCATTGGTGGCAGCCAATGCTTTTGCCATCAATTTGTCGAAATCCGCGCTCTTATAATGTGCGGTGTTGCTGCTGCTGTTGGAAATCATGGTATTCAGGAACGTGGTCGGTTCGTTGTAATCCGCACACCAGCCAGCACGAGCGACATCGAATGTGCCCTGATGACGGCTATCCAGGAATGTTTTCCACTCCTGGTTTTCCAGTTTTGCGTCCACACCGATGTTGTTTTTCCAGATAGATGACGCTGCGATCGCCAGTTTTTTATGCAGATCGGACGTATTGTATAGCAGGTTAAAGGTCAGCGGTTTTTCCGGCGTGAAACCGGCTTCAGCCAGCAGTTTCTTCGCTTCGGCGTTACGTTTCTCACGCGACCAGCTCACCCACTCTGGCGGAGTCAGTTTGCCATCCAGACCATCGATGTACGGCGGGGTGAAACCAAACGCCGGGGTATCGCCCTGCGCTTTCACCTTGTTAACCAGAATGTCTTGATCCAGACCCAGCACTAACGCCTGGCGTACGCGCGCATCGTTAAACGGTGCTTTCTGGTTGTTGATCTCGTAGTAATAGGTACACAGATACGGATCCGCCTTCACTTCGTTGGGGATCTCTTTCTTCAACTTCTGGAACAACTCGATAGGCAGGTTGTTATAGGTCATGTCGATTTCGCCGCTACGGTAACGGTTAACATCCGTCACTTCAGAAGAAATCGGCAGATAGGTCACTTTGTTGATGATGGTATGGGCGTTATCCCAGTAATTCGGGTTGCGCTCCAGAACGATTTTCTCGTTTACAACCCACTCTTTCAGCGTATAAGCGCCGTTGCCGACCCAGTTTGCTGGCTGGGTCCATTTTTCACCGTATTTTTCAACGGCTTTCTGATTCACCGGGAAGGTGGAGGGGTGAACCAACAGCTTATAGAAGTACGGAACCGGCTCACTCAGCGTGACTTCCAGCGTATGATCGTCAATGGCTTTCACACCCAACGTATCCGGGGATTTTTTACCGTCGACAATATCATCAATGTTAACGATATGACCGAATTGCAGGTAGCTGGCATAAGGAGAGGCTGTTTTCGGATCGGTAACACGACGCCAGCTATAAACGAAATCCTGTGCAGTAACCGGCTCACCATTGGACCATTTAGCGTCTTTACGCAAGTGGAAGGTCCATACTTTGAAATCTTTGTTATCCCAGCTTTCTGCAACACCTGGTGCCGGGTGGCCATCCGGAGAGGTAACCAGCAGCCCTTCCAGCAGATCACGCGCGACGTTAGATTCCGGAACGCCTTCCATTTTATGCGGGTCGAGGGAAGCGACTTCAGCACCGTTATTACGCACCAGCTCCTGCTTCTCAGCCAGTTGCACACCAGCAGGCACCGTAGCAGCCCAGGCAGAAACGCCCGCGGAAGCCGTGATCGCAGCGAAAATGCTCACTGCCAGTCTTTTTTTAATAGTGTTGTTTACCATTATTTACCTTGCTCCTGTTCTACTGTTATCACCCAATCAGGCATATAACGTTTTTTACGTATTACGCGGACAGACAATACCGTCGCCAGAGGAACGACTCTGGCAACATGGCCGCTTAATCACATCAAAATTGTTTTATCCACGCCGCACGACTTGATGCGCTTAATGCCGCAACAACGTGTTGGAAAAATCAACAGAGATAAAAACAGCACATATCAGCAACCCAAAAACCGCCGCTGTCCTTTCCCAGGACCGGCAGTCTGTCGCCATTTCCACTCTTCCCTGATGGTACGCCCTCCCCAAATTCCACAAAAAGTCGTCGGGGATAACGTTCTAATAAAATTAACTTATCCGTAACGGCTTGGGAGAATAGCGTGATGCCGAACGTATCAGAAGAATCCGTCTTCGCCAATAGATTTTGCAGGCTGTTACTTAAATTTCTTTTCAATCCCGGGAAGTCACAAAAAAACCAGTATGTGTAAATGGACACAAAAGCCCCGTGCATGGTATCAACTATGGCAAAAGCGCCCCCGGCAGCAGATTGTCCAACAAGTGGCAAGCATAGAAGAATTAACCATAATCAAGGACAAAAAATGCACGATAAAACACTTTCACCACCGTCAATGACTTTCCGACACCAGGCCCTCTACATGTGAATAAATTAACAGTGAAATCTCATGTGCATTGCAACAAAACATCTGCTGTGTTTTACGCCATATGCATTAGCTTATCTAAGGCATTCACATAACATAAAAATAAGTTATGCCACCTCGTGTGATAAATAATAGTAGGGAATACGCCTTTTTCTGCTGATGATTACCGGGAAATGGCATAAGAAAAAAATATTAATAAAAATAAGGCGAGTCAGATGAACGGAATGCACGCAATGGAGGGTCTTGGTGCATTGTAAGATCTGGGTAGATTGTAAGATATGGGAGGATTGGAAGATGAGGCAGGTAGCACATTAACTTATCGTTGGTCTCCCACTTTAGCGTCGCCGACATAGCAATGCCGCCGGAGCCGGATTGAGCAAAGTCCCGCTCTCAGGCAGGTTCACCAGCGGCCCAGCAGCAGAGTATAAATCCATAAATAAAGGCAACACGGCTCAGACATCACATATCGAAACCTAAGCCAAGACACTCTCGTTATCAGGACAATCCTGGAAATAACGCGCGAATGCCTGTCACGATAAACTCAATACCGAGCGACATCAGCAACAGCCCCATAATACGTGTCACGACGTTGATGCCGGTTTGTCCCAGCAACCTGACTAACGCGGGTGCGGCCCGAAACAACAACCAGCAACAAAATGAAAAAACGGCAATCGCCAACGACAGCCCTAATAAATTTTGCCAACCGTGATAGCGGGAACTCCAGACAATGGTGGAGCTAATGGCTCCCGGCCCCGCCATTAATGGTAATGCCAGCGGCACCACGCCAATACTTTCTCGATTGGCTGTTTCTGTCTTCTCCTGCTTATTCTGTTTGTCCTCACCCAGTTTGCCGCTGATCATCGACATCGCGATGGCGGTAATCAGAATACCGCCAGCAATGCGAAATGAATCAATCGAGATGCCAAACAGCCGCAAGATAGCGTCACCAAAAAATAGCGCTACCCAAAGGATAATCACCACAGAAACATTGGCAGTCAGGTTGGTTCTCGCCCGCCCTTCCCCTGCCTGGTAGTTGGTCATACTAATGAAGATAGGCAGAATACCTACCGGGTTTATCAACGCAAACAGCCCAATAAAAAACTTGATATAACCAGAGAAATCCAGGACAGGCTGAATCACTTTTCACCTCTGAAGATTATTGTCAACGCCAGGCGTCTTTGGCGATCGACGGCACACACCGTGACATCGCCTACAGTAATGTAAAGTACAGCGTGCCTCCACTCTTTCATCTGACGATTATTCTCTGTCACCACGCCAATTTTCGATACAAATTCATCCAGAAAAGCACATGGAATGGTCATTTATTTTTAACAAACCTCAGAAAAAGATGATACTCATTCTCAATAACACCATGCTGAATGGTGTCAGCATGGCAATTTAGCGAGTGAGATCACAAAAAACCGACCAGTAACGGGGTATTCTGACTTCAGAGAAAAGAACAACACCTAAAGCAGCGAACATTGCCTTTATATCGGCAGCAGTTTTAGGAAAAACATTGAGAAACCATGGTTTCTGGCCGTAAACAAGGCGATGACACGCATCAGAAGATTAATCGAGCGCTTTGAGCCAATGGATAATCGTAAGAGCCAAATTATCAGGTACCTCAACCATTATCTATACTGCTTATTTATCGATGGACCATTGACTGAAAGAGCTTAACATTACAGGAGAGCATTATGGCCGTAACAAACGTTGCTGAACTTAACGCTTTGGTCGAGCGCGTCAAAAAAGCGCAGCATGAATTCGCAAACTTCTCGCAAGAGCAGGTTGATAAGATCTTCCGTGCGGCAGCACTGGCTGCCGCAGATGCGCGTATTCCGCTGGCAAAAATGGCGGTTGCAGAATCAGGCATGGGGATCATCGAAGATAAAGTCATCAAGAACCACTTTGCTTCCGAATACATCTATAACGCTTACAAAGACGAACAGACCTGTGGCGTATTGTCCGTCGACGACACGTTCGGCACCATCACGATTGCCGAACCTATCGGTCTTATCTGCGGTATCGTCCCGACCACCAACCCGACGTCTACCGCTATCTTCAAGGCACTGATCAGCCTGAAAACACGTAACGGTATTATTTTCTCTCCTCATCCACGCGCTAAAAATGCCACCAACAAAGCAGCCGATATCGTGCTGCAGGCAGCGATTGCTGCAGGTGCCCCGAAAGACATCATCGGCTGGATTGATGAACCCTCAGTCGAACTGTCCAACCAGTTGATGCACCACCCGGATATCAACCTGATCCTGGCAACCGGCGGCCCAGGCATGGTGAAAGCAGCTTATAGCTCGGGTAAACCGGCTATTGGCGTAGGCGCAGGCAACACCCCTGTCGTGATTGACGAAACCGCTGATATCAAGCGTGCCGTCGCATCGATTCTGATGTCAAAAACCTTTGATAATGGCGTGATTTGTGCGTCCGAACAGTCGGTCATCGTTGTTGATAAAATCTATGACGCTGTACGTGAACGTTTCTCTACGCACGGCGGTTACCTGCTTAAAGGTAAAGAGTTGCAGGCAGTACAGGCGATTATTTTGAAAAACGGCGCGCTCAATGCCGCTATCGTCGGCCAGCCCGCCATCAAGATCGCCGAAATGGCCGGTATTACAGTCCCAGCCAGTACTAAGGTATTGATCGGTGAAGTCATCCATGCTGACGAGTCTGAACCGTTTGCACACGAAAAACTCTCTCCGACACTGGCCATGTACCGGGCGAAAGATTTTGAAGAGGCCGTTGAGAAAGCGGAAAAACTGGTTGCAATGGGCGGGATCGGCCATACCTCATGTCTGTATACCGATCAGGATAATCAGCCGCAGCGTGTGAACCATTTTGGCGACAAGATGAAAACTGCCCGTATTCTGATCAATACCCCAGCTTCTCAAGGTGGGATCGGTGATCTGTACAACTTTAAGCTGGCACCATCGTTGACGCTGGGTTGTGGCTCATGGGGCGGTAACTCTATCTCTGAAAACGTCGGACCGAAGCACCTGATCAACCGTAAAACCGTTGCTAAGCGAGCTGAAAACATGCTGTGGCATAAACTTCCTAAATCTATCTATTTCCGTCGCGGTTCACTGCCGATCGCACTGGAAGAAGTGGCGACTGATGGTGCCAAACGCGCCTTTATCGTAACCGACCGTTTCCTGTTTAATAACGGCTATGTAGACCAGATTACCTCCGTACTGAAACAGCAAGGTTTGGATACCGATGTTTTCTTCGAGGTGGAAGCGGATCCGACACTCAGCATCGTTCGCAAAGGTGCGGAACAGATGAACGCGTTTAAACCTGACGTCATCATCGCACTGGGTGGTGGCTCGCCGATGGATGCCGCCAAGATCATGTGGGTCATGTACGAACATCCGGATACCCATTTCGAAGAGCTGGCGCTGCGTTTCATGGATATTCGCAAACGCATCTACAAGTTCCCGAAAATGGGTGTGAAAGCAAAACTGATTGCCGTCACAACCACCTCAGGGACAGGTTCTGAAGTCACACCGTTTGCCGTAGTAACCGATGATACCACCGGCCAGAAATACCCGCTGGCAGACTACGCGCTAACACCGGATATGGCGATTGTCGATGCGAATCTGGTGATGAACATGCCGAAATCGCTGTGTGCTTTCGGCGGTCTGGATGCCGTCACCCACTCGCTGGAAGCCTACGTTTCAGTGCTGGCAAATGAATACTCCGACGGACAGGCGTTGCAGGCACTGAAACTGCTGAAAGACAACCTGCCAGCCAGCTACCACGAAGGTGCCAAAAATCCGGTAGCTCGTGAACGCGTCCACAACGCGGCCACCATCGCCGGTATCGCTTTTGCCAACGCCTTCCTGGGTGTCTGCCACTCAATGGCACACAAATTGGGGTCTGAATTCCATATCCCACATGGCCTGGCTAATGCCTTACTGATCAGCAACGTGATTCGTTACAACGCTAACGATAACCCGACCAAACAGACGGCATTCAGTCAGTACGATCGTCCGCAGGCGCGCCGTCGTTATGCCGAAGTCGCCGATCATTTAGGCTTGAGTGCCGTCGGTGACCGTACAGCTCAGAAAATTGAAAAACTGCTGGCCTGGCTGGAAAGCATGAAGAAAGAACTCGGGATCCCGGCGTCTATTCGTGAAGCGGGCGTGCAGGAAGCCGATTTCCTGGCCAAAGTGGATAAGCTTTCTGAAGATGCCTTTGACGATCAGTGCACCGGTGCTAACCCACGTTATCCGCTGATTGCCGAACTCAAACAAATCCTGCTGGATTCGTTTTATGGCCGCCCGTTTGTCGAGCATACCGTGACGGACACCAAAGCCACCGCGGTAACCGCCAGCGCACCAGCCAAAGCGGAAAAGAAAGAAAAGAAAGCCGTTAACTAATAGCCGTTAACCCACAATGGCTATCAGGCCCTGTGCATAGCGCACAGGGCTTTTTTTTATCCAGTCATGATATTGCCGCACTCTTCCTAACCGTCGCGAGCTGGGGCTCCTATAGGCTTGCATAACGCTATGTATCTGTATGCCTCAACCTGCCGTAAGAAAACGAGAATCAAGGCCATAAACACAGGTTGTAAGCCTGAAATTCAGGATGCTGAAGAGGGGCCTGGGTAAACAAAAGAAAAGCGTGATGAGCCTGCCAGCAACGATTCCCCTTTCAGGACAAAACCACCGCATTTTAGGCAACACCACGCGCACGCCTTTTAGAATAATCATTATGACATGGGAAATCTTACTGCCGACTTTTTGGCAACCTAACGCGCGAATCCATACACACAAAGTAACGAATATTTAATCTTTATTAGCAATATTTACCGAGGGCTATAACCGGACCGACGTGCTACGCCCCGGTTATTAATAAGGCAGGCTAAATACTTAACCTATTATTGATATGGATTATTCCACCTCGGTCCGCGTCAGCCCCAGTGCGATTTTATAATGCTTACGGCATACCGATACATAACTTTCATTTCCACCAATCACAACCTGAGCGCCCTCAATGACAGGCTTGCCATGCGAGTCTACTCGCAATACGTGATTCGCCTTACGCCCACAATGGCAGACGGTTTTAAGTTCAACCAGTTTGTCAGCCCAAGCCAATAAATAATGACTGCCACTAAACAATTCCCCACGGAAATCGGTGCGCAGGCCATAGCAAAGAACCGGGATGTCTAATTGATCGACAACATCACACAACGCATTCACTTGCTCACGCGTCAAAAACTGACTTTCATCAATTAGCACACAGTGAATAGTTTGCTGACGATGAGCCTGTTCAAGAACCCGGAATAAATCTGTCTGCTCGTTAAACAATAACGCGGGTGAAGAGAGGCCGATACGAGAACTGACGACGCCGCTTCTGCCGGAGCGATCATCTATTTCAGCCGTAAACACCAGCGTGCGCATTCCCCGCTCCTGATAGTTATATGAAGACTGCAACAGTGCGGTAGATTTCCCTGCATTCATCGCGGAATAATAAAAATAAAGCTGCGCCATGGCTCCTCGTTCAACGGCATTCACCGGTCAGTAATCGTTAAAATTTATTGTAACATAGGTATTGATGCTGACGAGGGTTTAGTCATGCCGCCGGCGTTGTCAGTACCACAATCATTCTGTGGTTTAAGTAATATTGACTGCGCCATCGTGGTGCCCAAAGAAACTATCGCTACACCTGTGCATGGCTATTTCCGCTACAGAGCACGCTAACAGAATGTATTAGCTGGTTTGTTAGGAATTTATATTGCTCGTCTGATACGTGATTTTCGATTTAAATTTGCTAAATTTTAACAACCTGACAATTTTGCCTATTGCAGAAAATAAAACAGCACTCTATTATCTCTGTACTGTCACCGATAATATTTATTTTGAGATTAATCCAATGAGCGAAGCACTTAAGATTCTAAACAACATCCGCACTCTGCGTGCCCAGGCAAGAGAATGCAGCCTCGAAACACTGGAAGAAATGCTGGAAAAGCTGGAAGTCGTGGTTAACGAACGTCGTGAAGAAGAAAACCAGGCTCAGGCTGAAATTGAAGAACGCACACGCAAATTACAGCAGTATCGTGAAATGCTTATTGCTGATGGCATTGATCCTAACGAATTACTGCAATCTCTGGGTGCAAGCAAAGTAGCGGGTAAAGCTAAACGTGCTGCACGTCCGGCTAAATATCAATACACTGACGAAAACGGCGAACTGAAAACCTGGACTGGCCAGGGCCGTACACCTGCAGTTATCAAGAAAGCCATCGAAGAACAGGGCAAATCCCTGGATGACTTCCTGCTGTAATTCTTAGTTTAAGAATAAATAAAAACACCTCATTAATGGGGTGTTTTTTTATCTCTGGTTAGCACAACCAACGCTCTCCCAACTGATACTCTCGCTATACTTCGCAACGACAGGCCCGCAGGCTTTTTACCCACCTCACCTTTACCACTCTATAAATAGACCTGGCTTTCTGGCGGTGCACTACACTAGCAAATGCTCTCCCCCAGTTTTAGACACCCTCAGCCGTTTAACCGTGTAAACGACTGAGGATATGCGGTGTTGCGTGTGACGTTACGGCTCAGAGAGAAAGAGGAGGATTAATTAGCGCCTTCTTCTATCGCTTCTTTCAGCCACTGGGTAAAGTCCTCACCCAATGCGTCATGACGAATACCATATTCTACAAATGCAGCCATGTATCCTAGTTTATTACCGCAATCGTGACTTACTCCTTTCAGGTGGTAAGCCTCAACAGTTTCTTTTTCCATCAGCATGGCAATAGCATCTGTCAGCTGAATTTCATTACCCGCGCCGGGTTCTGTTTTCTTCAGTAGATCCCAGATCTGCGCAGACAACACATAACGGCCAACCACAGCCAAATTAGACGGCGCTTCTGACGCTTTTGGTTTTTCCACAACCCCAACCATAGGTGCACTGTCGCCCGGCTTTAATTCTACGCCTTTGCAATCCACCACACCGTAGCTGCTGACGTTTTCCACCGGCTCCACCATAATCTGGCTATGACCCGTGCTATAAAAACGTTGCAACATTTCACTGAGGTTATCTTTTTTCAGATCAGATTCGTATTCATCGATAATTACGTCCGGCAAAATAACCGCTACCGGTTCATCACCCACTAAAGGGTGTGCACACAGCACCGCGTGTCCTAATCCTTTCGCCAGCCCCTGACGAACCTGCATAATAGTGACATGCTCTGGACAAATAGCTTGAACTTCTTTCAGCAACTGACGCTTAACACGTTTTTCCAGCATAGCTTCCAGTTCAAAGCTGGTATCAAAATGGTTTTCTATTGAATTCTTGGAGGAATGTGTAACCAAAATTATTTCATTGATACCGGCAGCAATACATTCATTGACTACATACTGGATTAACGGCTTATCGACCAGCGGCAACATTTCTTTGGGAATGGCCTTAGTAGCAGGCAACATACGTGTTCCCAACCCGGCCACTGGAATGACCGCTTTTTTTACTTTTTTATTAACAGTTGACATAAACAGCCTCGTATATATCGTTCAAATAATGAGCTTTATTTGTCCGGCGCATAAAACCGCGAAAGTATATCAGGTTCAATGCGTGATGCTCGTCCAATCTGGATGTGTGATGAGAAAAATCATAGGCCACATATACCCGTCATACTTCAAGTTGCAGGTGTGTTAGCTGCGTTCGCTCACCCGAATCTCTTACTTAAGTAAGCTCATCGGGACTCCCTCTCTTGCCGCATTACAAGACTCATTATGAGTCTTGCCCTGAGGGCCAACGCTTTGCGTTGTTCAAAACGCAACGCGTTTTGTCCTGCAACTCGAATTATTTTGGGTATAGTAGGGGATAAAGAATAATTACGATAGATACACAGAGTCTGAAGTGCGGGGAGACTCGCCGCTATCGGATTAGTCTGTAGACAACATCAGGCGCAGACGACCGCCACTCCCCCACATCTGACACTGCCATGCTTCGCACAGGTAACTCATCTGATTGAGATAAGCACCATCTAATGTGCCTAACGGTACGCCGTTATTCAGCCCGATATTATGATCTTCAACACTTAACGTGGCATGCAGACCAGCAGAAATCAGAATCAGCCGTTTCAATTCGCGATGGTAATACCCCACCAACAAAGGAAATTGTCCTTGCAGATTCGCCTGACGCAATAGTTGGTTGACCTGATTAAGCAATACCGATAATTCAGGTAAGCGGCGCTGCTGATGTGCCAGATGCTCCTGCAAAAGACTGTTGAATAACGCACGCAACAGTAATGCCGCCAATACGCCATGATTATTCGCAGCCTGCGTCACATCGAGACAGTAGAATGCCAGCTCATCCTCAGATAATGCCGCGATATCAAGCACTAGTCCTGGTCGGTCTACCGCCATCAATTGCCGATAGTTGATACGACAGCGAGCCAGCGTCTGCTGGACCGGTGGCTGCAATTGCTCCAGAAGTTTCAATGCAGCCCCTGGGGACTGGTTTAATGTATCCAAATCACGCATCAGTTGTTCCACTTCATTCGCCTGTGAAGTAAACATCGTCGGATATAGACACGCCATAACCGACTCACGCAAACGCGTGTAATCGTGCAGGGGTTTGAGCAGAACATCCTGTACGCCAAGACGTAATATTCTGGCGACATCCGCCAGATGACTGGTGGCGGACACCACCAGTACCGGCGTTGTAGTATCGTGCAGGCGCAAGCGTTCGACGAATTCAAAACCGCCCATCATGGGCATATTGAGATCGCAAATAATCAGATCGGGTGGCTGAACGGCCATTTTTTCCAGCGCCTCTTTGCCGTTACCCGCCTCGTGCACATCAGCGCCCAGAGATGTCAGATAACCAGCCAGCACAGAACGGAAAACAGCCTCATCCTCAACCACTAAAATGTGTTTTCCCGTCAATGGTTGTGCCATCTGCGACCCCTTGAAACGCTTATTATCATTCGTTGCCGAATCCTAAATCGAAAACTTCCTTAGTTGACCCGGTTGACCAGCGGCAACAATAACTCCCGCTGTTTTTCTACTGCCGCCCTGCCAGACTCAATAGCCTCTCCCGCCCGATGAAAATCCAGCGTGGCAATTTGCGGACAATAAGGTTGAATCAATACATCAGGGGGATCACCCGCCATACGGTTCATTTTCAGGCGATTCTCCAATATCTGTATAGAGGTACTCATTATCTCCATCGCGGTGGGCGTCACCTCCGTCTGTTGACGAAAGCGATGAGATAAACGATGACGAATGCGCTCACGCCAGCTACGCGGAGTCGTCATTTCTTGCACTGGAGCCATTTTACCGGACAACAGATTATGTTGCTGCAAGCTGGCATCGTGTTGCAAATCCACCGCAATCACCACATCCGCTCCCATCGCCCGCGTCAATGAGACCGGCACGGGATTCACCACAGCACCATCCACCAGCCAGTACCCATTCAGTTGAACTGGTGCCAATAACCCCGGCATGCTGCAAGAGGCACGAATAGCTAAGTGCAAATCGCCTTGTGTGAGCCATAGTTCCCTTCCTGTACTCAGGTTAGTTGCTACAGCACCATATTTGATAGCACACTCTTCAATATGTTGCGTAAGTAGCAAATGCTTTACGTGGTTGAAAACACGATCGCCCCGCAATAATCCACCACGACGCCAGGAAAAATCCATCAATCGGATGACATCCCAGTAGCGAAAACCGTTCACCCAATGCGCCATGTTATCCAGTCGGTGTGTGGCATAGGCCGCACCAACTAGTGCGCCCACCGAACATCCGGCAACAACATCAGGAAAAATCCCCAACTCCTCCAGTGCATTCAGCACGCCGATATGCGCCCATCCCTTTGCAGCCCCAGAACCCAATGCCAGACCTATTTTTACCTTCCGCATGGTGTTCCTCCTATGTCTTATTCTAGGCGGTGTCACACAATCGTGTGTGACAGTTATCGTGTGTGACAGTTGCTGATGGTCATTCCGCTACGAGTACCGACTGGTTGCGATATCGTCGTGACGTCCCTGCGAGACCAGATGATTGCGGCCGACAAACCGTATTAGGTAACATACCCCACGTCTTATCGATGGTGTCTTAATTAATTAACGTTATTGCAGAATTTTGCAGGAGATATTGTGTCCGAATATTGCCCATGCGGTAGTGCCCAGCCGTATGAACGCTGTTGTCAGCCTTACCTGCGTCATGACAATCAGGCGCCTCGGCCTGAGTTGCTGATGCGTTCACGGTATACCGCTTACGTCAAACAAGACGTTGACTATCTGGTCGCCACCTGGCATCCAGACTGTCACGCGGAAAACTGGCGAACCGATATTGCCGCCAGCTGCGCTGATACCCATTGGCTCGGTCTACGAATACTGGATGTTACCCCGGGAAAAACAGCAGACGAAGGGTATGTTGAGTTCGCTGCCAGCTATAGCACAGCCGACCATCCGGACTGCCGGGTATTGATGAGAGAGCGTTCTCGCTTCCTTCGCTGTCACGATCGCTGGTACTATGTCGACGGCGTTCACTTGCAAACCGGCAGGAACGATAGCTGTCCGTGCGGCTCCGGCAAAAAATACAAAAAGTGCTGCGGACAATGACACCTTGATTACGGCGGTGATTCCGGCATCGCGTAACAGCAATACTTGATTTATGTTTTGGACAGGATCCCAACTCCATGCAATCCCAGAATATCCAACGAAAAATTTTACGGACAATCTGCCCTGATGCAAAAGGGCTTATCGCCAAGATCACCAACATCTGTTACAAGCACGAACTGAATATTGTGCAGAATTCGGAATACGTTGATCACCGTACCGGTCGTTTCTTCATGCGTACGGAATTGGAAGGCATTTTCAATGACACTACGCTGCTGGCCGATATGGACAGCGCCTTACCGGAAGGTTCCGTGCGCGAACTGAGCAGCGCCGGGCGTCGCCGTGTCGTCATTCTGGTGACCAAAGAAGCGCATTGCCTTGGCGATCTGCTGATGAAAAGCACCTACGGCGGTCTCGATGTTGAAATCGCTGCCGTGATCGGTAACCACGACACGCTGCGCACTCTGGTAGAACGCTTCGATATTCCGTTCCATCTGGTCAGCCATGACGGCCTGACACGCGAAGAGCACGACCTGAAAATGGTCGCGCAGATAGACCAATACAAACCGGATTACGTGGTACTGGCGAAGTATATGCGAGTCTTAACCCCCGCATTTGTCCAGAACTACCCTAACCGGGTTATTAACATTCATCACTCGTTCCTGCCAGCCTTCATCGGTGCACGCCCGTATCACCAGGCTTACGAGCGAGGCGTGAAAATCATCGGTGCAACCGCCCATTACGTGAATGACAATCTGGATGAAGGCCCCATCATCATGCAGGACGTGATTAATGTTGACCACACCTACACCGCTGACGACATGATGCGTGCTGGCCGCGACGTAGAGAAAAACGTCCTGAGCCAGGCGCTCTATCATGTTCTGGCCCAGCGCGTGTTCGTATACGGCAACCGCACTATTATCCTGCGTTGACTAGCTATCCTGGGTTGATTAGCACTTCGCCGCCCTTTGCCTACAATTGCATCGGGCGGCATAAAAAAACGGCAAACGAACTTGTTTTTGTTTTTTCAGCCTTTACAGAGGCGCGGCATTTGATATGATGCGCCCCGCTCGACACGAAAGAGCAATCAGGCCAGTGGTGGGGTTCCCGAGCGGCCAAAGGGAGCAGACTGTAAATCTGCCGTCACAGACTTCGAAGGTTCGAATCCTTCCCCCACCACCATCTCTACCGCGTTTACCGCGACTCGCTGAAACCCATAAAGTTGTTATTCATCGATACACTCACTCGTACGAAAAACTAATAAATCGCCAGATAACGATATGTCGCAGCAAAACCGATGCGGCCTGTAGGCGTTATCGCGTCCGTGATGTCCTACAGCGACGTAATTGTCAGTGCCATCGTGTCCGATGGAAGAACCATCACTCTTTCCAGCGTTCCGGCATATAACTGAATACCGGCAACTGCCAGGACCAGAAAATGGCCGCCAGACGGAGCGCCAGCCCGATAGAAAAAGAGACAAGCTGATTGATGTCGTGGTTTATGCCGATTTCACGCAAGCTCAGGTACACCAGTGCCACCAGCAGTGACACGCAAGCATAGAGCTCCTTACGCAACACCATGGGCGTGCGGTTGCAAAAAATATCCCGCAAGATGCCGCCAAAGATACCGGTGGTGATGCCAGCCATCACCACCACGGTGGGTGAATAACCCAGCTCGATAGCCACATTGCAACCGATGATGGTAAATGCCACCAACCCCATGGCATCCAGCACTAAAAACAGCCGATGCAAGTGATGCATCACACGTGATGCCAGCACGGCCAGAAGACCCGCACCGATGGTGAGATAGATATAGGCAGGGTGTTGCGTCCAGGCGATGGGATAATTGCCTAGCATGATATCGCGCACCGTACCGCCACCCAACGCGGTAATAAAGGCGATCATCGAAACACCAAAAATATCCATGTTACGACGGCCAGCGGCCAGCGCACCGGACATGCCTTCAGCAGTAATAGCGATCAGGTAGATATAGGTCAGCACACATGTACCCTTGTGAAATGTGCCCCTCCCTCTGTCCTTTTACCTGAGAGTTTACGCGGTGATACCGCTTGCCCCTTCGGTGGGTTGTCTCGCAACCGCTCTCCAGTTGGCGTCATTGAAATGTGCAGTAAGGTGGCCTGAGCGATTATGGGAGTTTGCGCCTTCGGCGGGAAGGCGTGTCGTGGTATGTCGTGCCTTCCGCTCTCCTGCAAGGCGCGGAGTATACGGGCTATTGTGAACCGGTTCAACCAGCCATCACCGATAGTTATGACTGTTGACACGATCGTATCCCACCGTGACTCCTCTGCCGCCTTTCTGCTAACATCAGAGCACGTTTTTTTAACAACGGCAGCGAACATGAAGTTTGTTTCTTTCAATATCAATGGGCTGCGAGCCCGTCCCCATCAACTGGCCGCAGTCATCGAACAACACCAGCCTGACGTAATCGGCTTACAGGAAACCAAAGTCCATGACGACATGTTTCCACTCGACGATGTAAAACAGTTCGGTTACCACGTTTTCTATCATGGACAGAAAGGCCATTACGGTGTTGCGCTGCTGACCAAAGCTGAACCATTGGCGGTTCGGCGCGGTTTTCCCACCGACGACGACGACGCCCAGCGCCGTATCATTATGGCGGATCTGGCAACGCCGCTCGGCACACTGACCGTGGTGAATGGCTACTTCCCGCAGGGCGAAAGCCGCGACCACCCGGTCAAATTTCCTGCCAAAACCCGTTTTTACCAGGATTTGCAGCATTATCTTGAGCAGCACCATCAGGCGGACCAGCCGGTGCTTATCATGGGTGACATGAACATCAGCCCGACCGATCTGGATATCGGTATTGGAGAAGATAACCGTAAACGCTGGCTGCGCACCGGGAAGTGCTCATTCCTGCCAGAAGAGCGCGAATGGATGGAACGGCTGAAAAGCTGGGGGCTGGTCGATACGTTCCGGGCTGCCAATCCCGAATGTCAGGATAAGTTCTCGTGGTTTGACTACCGTTCATCAGGGTTTGATGATAACCGTGGACTGCGTATCGATCTGATCATGGCGACCTCACCGCTGGCTAGCCGCTGCGCCGCCACCGGTATTGATTACACCATTCGGGCAATGGAGAAACCCTCTGACCATGCACCGGTATGGGCGGAATTCACTCTCTGAAAGAACAACGGGGCTACATCGCCCCGTTATCGCTGTTTATTGCTGATCTTTGAGGATCCGCCACACCAGATTATTGGTGCCCAGGTTGCCTTTATCTCGCTGGCATTGCAGTAACACCCCTTCCGCCCTGACGACCGAGCCTTCAGAGTAGCTTCTGTTTTGATAAATACAGCAACTCATGCAATTAACCTGAGCTTCTCGCTGAACATTGCCACCAGCATTACCACCATTACCCCACACGACCTGTGGCGGCACAGGCACCACCACGTCTGTGTTGGTAGTACCGTTGGTAGTCCCCTGCGTGTTAATAGCACCCGGCATGCCGGATACCGTACCCCGGGTTGCGACATTATTTCCCGGCAAAATGACGGGATGCCCCTGCGTCACCACCGTGGTTTGCGTCGCCGCCTGCGTAGCGGAAGATAGCAACAAGCCGGTTGCCATCAGGAAGGTGCCCCATGCTTTCATCTGCGTTACTCCTTGGTGCTGGCTGAACGTGACTGACGACGTTTGCGCTTCTCGGGCGAAGTGCTCTTAACGGGCGGTAACCCTCTGAACGCCGAGATATTACCACTTTGTCGTGCCTGCTGAATCAGTTCGTACAACGATTGCGTCAACGGCTGCATGAAATCCTGATAGCGGCAACGTTTTTCACTAATCTGCGTCAACGTCGCTTCCCAGTGCGCCGTCATATCTGGGTGCGCGGCGATCGGTGGTAGCGCATGAATCAACGCCTTACCTGCATCAGTCGAGTGAATATAGCGCCCTTTCTTTATCAAAAACGCGCGTTTAAACAACAGTTCGATAATGCCTGCGCGCGTAGCTTCGGTGCCCAATCCATCTGTCTCACGTAAGATCTTCTTCAGCGCCTTATCCTGCACGAAGCGGGCAATCCCGGTCATGGCAGATAGCAACGTCGCGTCGGTAAACGGCCGGGGAGGCTGAGTCTGTCGCTCTACCACCTCGCCCCTCTCACACAGCAATTCATCGCCTTTCGCCACCACCGGCAATGGCATTCCCTCGTTTTCCTCGTCCCGCTCTTTATGGCCGAGCAACGTGCGCCACCCCGCCTCTGCCAAAAAACGGGCTTTCGCCACAAACTTGCCGCCCGCGATATCCAGCTCGATAACACATTTACGAAACACGGCATCGGCGCAAAACTGCATCAGGTACTGCCGGGCAACCAACCCATAAACCTGATTTTCCTGCTCGGTTAGCGACGTGCGGGTGCTACGCGCGGTGGGAATAATGGCGTGGTGTGCGTCAACCTTGCTGTCATCCCAACAGCGATTACGGCGTTCAGGATCCACCACAGGCTGCGGCAATAAATCCGGCTGATGTGCGGCAATCGCGTTCAGAACCGCGTGTCGCCCGGCGAAATGCTCTTCCGGAAGATACCGGCAATCCGAACGCGGGTAGGTGATCAACTTGTGCGTCTCATACAACCGCTGGCAAATATCCAGCACTTGTTGGGCGCTCAACCCAAAGCGTTTAGCCGCTTCAATTTGCAAAGCGGAAAGAGAATACGGCAACGGTGCGGTTTCCGATTCCCGTTTATCATTATAGGCCGTGACCTGTGCAGGTTGTCCCTCAATGCGTTTAACAACGTGCTCAGCCAGCGGACGGTGTAGCAAGCGCCCTTCTTCGTCCTGATACGGTTCACACGACTCACTTGGCTGCCACAATGCGACAAACCGCTCATTGGCGGGGGTAACAATGTGGGCCTTAACCTCGAAATAGTCGCGTGGCACAAAATTATCTATTTCTTCATCACGACGAACCACCAGCCCCAATACTGGCGTCTGTACCCGACCGACTGACAATACACCTTCATACCCGGCATTTTTCCCCAGTAAGGTATAGGCACGGGTCATATTGATGCCATATAACCAGTCAGCACGTGAACGCGCCAGTGCTGAAACACACAGCGGAACAAACTCCCGGTTTTCACGCAGGCGCGATACGGCACGCTCCACCGCCTGCGGGTTCAGGTCGTTGATGAGACAACGGCGTACCTGCTGGCGTTTCGCCTCAGGCAGCGCCAGATACTCCAGCACCTCATCGACCAGCAACTGCCCTTCCCGGTCCGGGTCACCGGCATGGATCACTTCATCAGCCTGCGTCAGCAGTTTTTTGATCACATTCAGTTGCTTGCTCACCGATGGCCGCGGCTGGAGCAGCCATTTTTGTGGCACGATCGGCAAGTCAGCGAGCGACCAGCGCGCGTAGCGGGCATCGTAAACGTCTGGTTGTGCCTGTTCCAGCAGGTGCCCCACACACCAGGTCACCATATCCTGTTCGCCACAGGCAATGAAGCCATCGCCCCGCCGGTGCGGTTTAGGCAAAACATCGGCAATCGCTCTGGCAAGACTGGGTTTTTCCGCAATAAACAGTCGCATGTTACACCGCACAACAGAACGGATATCCCTTATTTCACTGCCCGTCAGGCCGGTGAAATAAGGGAAACATCGTCAATACAGGATTAGAAATAGCTGACAAACTTCGTGCTATCAACGGACGCGACAGCGGCGGAGGCTTTAAGCTGCGGAGTCCCCAGATAGAGGAAACCGACAATTTCATCCGACGCACGGCAACCGAAAGCATCACGAACCAGCGGATGATGAGTCCAGGCACCACTACGCCAGATACCGTTGAAACCTTGTGCCAGCGCGGCCATTTGCATCGCCTGCACCGCACATCCTGCTGAGACCACCTGCTCCCAATGGGGAACCTTCGGATTATCCACACAGTGTGCTACCACGGTAATGATCATCGGCGCACGAAACGGTGCCTGACGCGCTTTTTCGACGGCCGCCTCATCCTGCTTATCCTGCAATGCCGCTCTAACCAGCAATTCACTAAAACGGGATAACCCATCATCCTGGATAATAGAAAAACGCCAGGGTTGTAGTGCGCCATGATCAGGAGCCCGTAAACCCGCTCGCAGGATATTGTCCAGCACCTCGCCTGTCGGCGCAGGGGCTGCCAGACGCGACGCCGAACGGCGATTCAGTAGCAATTCCAGAGCATCCATCACATCTCTCCTGTCATGAAAAATCTGCTGTCGGTGAATAAAATCCGGTTGCGCGCCACGGTAGCACAGGTAGAAGATTTGTTACAAGTTAGCGCCCTGCTACTGACCGTGCGGCAAGATAAATAGCTGACTTTTATTCTGTCGCTCATTAGGATACCGCAGTGCTCGCGTTCGGATGCGTTCACGCAGATATCACCGCTAACCCGAAGCACAGCTTAAACCCAGTTTTCTTTTGACGGAGTGGACATGCGCACAATGTGGCGAATTTTCAGTGGAATATTCAGATGGGGATGGCGCCTGCTGAATTTCATCCGCGAATTTATCCTCAACCTCTTTCTGGTTTGCCTGATCCTGGTCGCTATCGGGATCTACAGCCAGTTCAAAGCCCCGCCGGCCGAACCTGTGCGAGGGGCATTGTTGCTGGATCTGACAGGGGTGGTGGTGGATAAGCCGTCCGTTAATAACAAGCTGCGCCAGTTTGGCCGCGAATTTTTCGGTGCGTCGGCAAGCCGCCATCAGGAAAATTCGCTGTTTGATATTGTTGAAAGTATTCGACAGGCCAAAAACGACAGCAATATTACCGGCATGGTGATGGATTTGTCTGACTTTGTCGGCGCTGACCAGCCTTCACTGCAATACATCGGTAAAGCGCTGCGCGAATTCCGTGACGCTGGCAAACCGATTTTTGCCGTCGGCGACAATTTCAACCAGACGCAATATTATCTGGCCAGCTTTGCCAACAAAATCTACCTGACCCCACAGGGAAATGTTGACCTGCATGGCTTTGCCACCAATAACCTCTACTACAAGACGCTGTTGGATAAGCTGAAAGTCACCGCGCACATTTTCCGCGTGGGCACGTACAAATCCGCCGTCGAGCCGTTTATCCGCGATGACATGTCGCCCGATGCCCGTGAAGCCGACAATCGTTGGATTTCCACCCTGTGGCAGCACTATCTCGATACCGTCGCGGCTAACCGTCAAATTACCCCGCAGCAATTGTTCCCCGGTGCTGATGCTATCCTCGCGGGTCTGCAGAAGATGGATGGTGATACCGCGCGTTACGCACTGGAAAATAAACTGGTGGATGAAGTGGCTCCCCATTCAGCGATCGAGCAATCGCTTATCAAAGCCTTTGGGTGGGATGCCAAAACCAAAAACTTCAATTTCACCAGCATTTATGATTACAGCCCAACGCCACCGGCCACGAGCGGCAATGAGATAGCGGTCGTGTTTGCCAGCGGCACCATTATTGATGGTAAAGAAACCCCCGGGTACGTTGGTGGCGATACCACCGCCGCACAAATTCGTGATGCGCGGCTGGACCCGAAAGTGAAGGCCATTATCCTGCGGGTTAACAGCCCCGGCGGCAGCGTGACGGCGTCTGAGCTGATTCGCTCTGAGCTGATGGCTGCACGCCAGGCAGGTAAACCGGTTATCGTCTCCATGGGCGGGATGGCAGCATCTGGCGGTTACTGGATTTCTACGCCAGCTAACACCATCATCGCCAGCCCCAGTACCCTGACCGGTTCGATTGGGATTTTCGGCGTGGTGACCACGTTTGAAAACGCGCTGGATAGCATTGGTGTGCATACCGATGGTGTTGCCACTTCGCCGCTGGCTGATTTGTCTCAAACCAAGACCTTGCCACCGCAAGTAAGCCAACTGATGCAAATTAGCATCGAACGCGGTTACCAAAACTTTGTTTCTCTGGTAGCCCAGTCACGCCAGAAGACACCGCAGGAAGTCGATGCGATAGCCCAGGGCCATGTCTGGGTCGGCAGTGACGCCAAAGCCAATGGCCTGGTGGATCAATTGGGCGACTTCGACGATGCGGTGAAGAAAGCCGCTGAGCTTGCCAAACTGGAACAGTATCAGTTGAGCTGGTACACAGAAGAGCCGGACCTGCTCAACGTGATGTTCAGCCAGGTCAGAAGTTCGGTCTATGCTCTGCTGCCTTCCGCCGTGCAGGCGTTAGTACCGGCACCGGTAGCTCAACTGGCGCAAACCGTTCGTGCCCAGACCTCGATTCTGGACGCACTGAACGATCCACAGAATCGCTACGCGCTTTGCCTGAACTGCGGCGATTTACGATAACACTCCCTTACACAGCCCGACTCGCGTCGGGCTGTCTTTACCACTGAAACCTTTTTATAATCGCAGCATTTCAGGGCTAACCCTTCCTATAACCAATCGAGTCCCGACCATAACACCCATGCAAAAGAAATCCATCTACGTCGCCTATACGGGTGGCACTATCGGTATGCAGCGCTCCGCCCACGGGTACGTCCCGGTTTCTGGTCACCTGCAACAGCAATTGGCACAAATGCCGGAATTCCATCGCCCGGAGATGCCGGCATTCACGATTCATGAATATACACCGCTGATTGACTCTTCCGATATGACACCCTCGGACTGGCAATCCATCGCCAATGATATTCAGCAAAACTATGACCAATACGATGGCTTCGTCATCCTGCATGGTACCGATACCATGGCGTTTACCGCCTCCGCGTTGTCGTTCATGTTGGAGAATCTCGCCAAGCCGGTTATCGTGACAGGGTCACAAATTCCGCTGGCGGAGTTGCGCTCCGATGGGCAAACCAACCTGCTCAATGCGCTGTACGTGGCAGCCAATCATCCGGTCAATGAGGTTAGCCTGTTCTTCAACAACAAATTGTTGCGTGGCAACCGGACGACCAAAGCACATGCCGATGGTTTTGATGCTTTCGCGTCCCCGAACTTTCCTCCCTTGCTGGAAGCCGGTATCCACATTCGCCGCTTAACACCCGCTAATCCCGAACCACTCGACGGATCACTGATTGTCCATGCCATCACGCCACAACCTATCGGCGTGGTGACCATCTATCCCGGCATTTCTGCCGATGTGGTGAGTAATTTCCTGCGCCAGCCAGTCAAGGCACTGATTCTGCGCTCCTATGGTGTCGGTAATGCGCCACAAAGTTCAGGTTTGCTGGATGAACTACGCCGCGCATCTGAACGCGGTATCGTAGTGGTTAACCTGACGCAATGTATCTCCGGCCGGGTCAATATGGATGGTTACGCGACTGGTAATGCACTGGCACAAGCGGGCGTTATCAGCGGGTTTGATATGACGGTTGAGGCCGCGCTGACGAAACTGCATTACCTGTTAAGCCGAAACGATCTCTCCCCTGAGCAAATTCGCCAACTCATGCAGCAAAACCTGCGCGGAGAATTAAGCGATAAAGATTAAATCACCCGCAGCCGATGTATTAAGGGTAGACAACATCAATGAGAAGAAGAGACGATGAACAGAGCACTCTTGCTGGTGGATATCCAAAATGACTTCTGTGCTGGGGGCGCACTGGCTGTCTCGGACGGGGATAGTGTGGTCGCGATCGCCAATCAGGCTATCGCGGCCTGCAAGTCGGCCGGCGTCATGGTGGTGGCCTGTCAGGACTGGCATCCGGCGGATCACCGCAGTTTCG
The DNA here is from genome assembly GCF_019464615.1 of Dickeya ananatis. NCBI lineage: Bacteria > Pseudomonadati > Pseudomonadota > Gammaproteobacteria > Enterobacterales > Pectobacteriaceae > Dickeya > Dickeya ananatis. The sequence goes on from NZ_CP040816.1 coordinate 1,986,318, forward strand.
CCATTAATTCCGGCACCCATGTGGGTGAACAAGGCGAACTGGATGGCCTGCCACAAATTTGGTGGCCAGTGCATTGCGTACAGGGCTCACCGGGTGCCGACCTACACCCCAGGCTGAATCAGCGTGCCATCGACTGGGTAGTGCGTAAGGGGACGCACCCTTTTATCGACAGCTACAGCGCATTTTTCGATAACGGTCACCGCACCCGCACCGACCTGAACGACTGGCTGAAAGCCAGAAACATTACCCGTTTGACCATCATGGGTCTGGCAACCGATTATTGCGTCAAATACACTGTATTAGATGCGCTGGCGCTAGGGTATCAAACCGAGGTGCTGGCAGAGGGCTGCAGAGGCGTTAACCTGCAACCCAACGACAGCCAGCTGGCGATAGACGTGATGGTAAAACACGGTGCCATCCAGGTTTCTCTGGCAACGTTTATTGCGTCACTGAGTTAATAACGCCCTTCTCATCACGCCAGCGGTCAGCGCTGGCGTGCCAAGCCACCGACATCGCTAATGCTTAGTCTTGTGGTTTCAGCGTGGTGATCGTATCACCAACAAAGCGCTGTTTTAATTCCTGCTTACTCTTCATTTCGATTTCACCACGGGTGTTGATCGTCATATGGTCAGCCTCGGTGTTATTACGCGCCTGCCATAGCATCACCATCTGTAGTGCGTTTTCTTTTTGTTCCGCCGTCAGGGTCACGCCATCTGGCCACTTTCCCAGCTCCACCGCCGTCGTCAGACGCTGATAAATCTCCGGCGTCATGCTGTTTATTAAATCATCTAATTGCATGTTTTTTTCTGTCTGAAGTCAAATTTAGCTGAAACGTTTCAAGTCAATCTATTGTATTAGCCAGGCTAACCATCCGTCTGCTGACCATTTTCCGCATCAATAAAGCTGAGTGACACAGAATTTACACAATAACGCTCGCCAGTCGTCTCCTGTGGGCCATCCGGAAAGACATGCCCCAGATGAGCGTCACATTGACCACAACGGATCTCGATACGATGCATATGGTGGGAATGATCCTCAAGATAGCGGATAGCCTGCTCATTCACCGGGCGATCAAAACTCGGCCAGCCGCAGCCGGAATCATACTTGCTATCGGAATAAAACAACGGCTGATGGCAGCACAGGCAGTGATAAACCCCCGTGCGCTTGTTATGCAACAGCTTGCCGGTATAGGGGCTTTCCGTCCCCCGTTGCTGTGTCACGTGTCGTTGCAAGTCGGTTAACTCATCCAGATTGCGTTGAAAAACAGTTGTCTTGGTCATCAGATGCTCACTGAAACACGATTTTTTTCACCAGAACGATGCTGCATAATTCTAACAAAAAGTTAACACCACCACAGCCTATTTTGGCCTACACTTATCCCCACGCAGTAATGGCACATTTAATTGTGATCACTATCACAATTACACCTATGGCAGGTGTTTTCATGCCTGTGCATTCCTCATATGATTGGGTTATGCCCTTTAGTTAGGCTGATAGCTGTTTATCGTGCAACTGTTGAGCGGACTTTTGACTTACCGCAACGATTGACACGATTCCGCTTGACGCTCAGTAAGGTTTTTGTAATTTTACAACCAACCTTTTATTCACAAACCAATAGCTGGTGGAATATATGACTATCAAAGTAGGTATCAACGGGTTTGGCCGTATTGGCCGTATCGTTTTCCGCGCTGCACAGGAACGCTCTGACATCGAAATCGTTGCCATCAACGATTTGCTGGATGCGGAATACATGGCATACATGCTGAAGTATGACTCCACCCATGGCCGCTTCAAAGGTACTGTTGAAGTTAAAGACGGTCACCTGGTTGTTAACGGCAAAACCATCCGTGTTACCGCTGAGAAAGATCCGGCTAACCTGAAGTGGAACGAAGTCGGTGTTGACGTTGTTGCTGAAGCAACCGGTATCTTCCTGACCGACGAAACCGCTCGTAAACACATCCAGGCTGGCGCTAAAAAAGTGGTTCTGACTGGCCCGTCTAAAGACGACACTCCGATGTTCGTTATGGGTGTTAACCACGCTTCCTACGCTGGTCAGGATATCGTGTCTAACGCGTCTTGTACCACCAACTGCCTGGCACCGCTGGCTAAAGTTATCAATGACAAATTCGGTATCGTTGAAGCACTGATGACCACTGTTCACGCTACCACTGCTACTCAGAAAACCGTTGACGGCCCGTCTCACAAAGACTGGCGCGGCGGCCGCGGCGCAGCTCAGAACATCATCCCGTCTTCTACCGGCGCAGCTAAAGCTGTGGGTAAAGTTATTCCGGCACTGAACGGTAAACTGACTGGTATGGCGTTCCGTGTACCGACCCCGAACGTATCTGTTGTTGACCTGACTGCGCGTCTGGAAAAACCGGCAACGTACAAAGAAATTTGTGCCGCTATCAAAGCCGCTTCTGAAGGTGAACTGAAAGGCGTTCTGGGTTACACCGAAGATGACGTGGTATCCACCGATTTCAACGGCGAAAAACTGACCTCTGTGTTCGATGCCAAAGCCGGTATCGCACTGAGCGACACCTTCGTGAAACTGGTTTCCTGGTATGACAACGAAACTGGCTACTCTAACAAGGTTCTGGATCTGATCGCTCACATCTCCAAGTAATGTGGCGATGAACAGATGATAAGAGGGCGACGTGAGTCGCCCTTTTTTATTGGGTATATACCCGTCATACTTCAAGTTGCAGGTGCGTTGGCTGCCCTCGCTCACCCCAATCACTTACTTATGTAAGCTCCTGGGGACTCGCTCGATTGCCGCCTTTTCTTGCAACCCGAATTATTTGGGGTATACAACAAGACCACTAAGGCAAAACCAATACCATGAACAACAACATTTATTCACTTCCCATCACTCATGCGATCACCACTCATCTAAGCCAACGTCAACTGGGCCAACTGCCGGTGATTGTGGTCGACCATCCGCAGGTTCGCGCTGCCGTTGCCTTACAGGGTGCTCACCTGCTGAGCTGGCAGCCTACTGGTGAACAGCCGGTGCTGTGGTTAAGCGAGAACACGCCATTTGAAAACGGTGTGGCCATTCGCGGCGGTGTGCCTATTTGCTTCCCTTGGTTTGGTCCGGCTGCGCAGCCCAATCATGGCTTCGGTCGTCTGCTGGCCTGGGAATTCACCTCGCACAGTGAAGACACGCATGGCGTGACCCTCGCCTTTACGTTACGTGACTCCGAACAGACACGCGCCGCCTGGCCACATACGTTTACCGTTCTGGCTCGCTTCCATTTGACGGCTCAAGAATGCCGCATGGAACTTGAATGCCACGGTGACTACAGCCTGACCACGGCACTGCATACCTACTTCCAGATTGGTGACATCAGCAAAATTCAGATTAGCGGCCTGGGCGAGACCTTCATCGATAAGGTTAACGACGGTAAAACCGATACCCAGAAAGGCAACCTGACCTTTGCCACCCGTACCGATCGTATCTATACCCATCCGGCATCAGTCAGCCTGATTGAAGACCCGGTACTGCAACGCACCATTGAAGTGCATCACGCCCATCACAGCGATGTTGTGGCCTGGAACCCAGGTGCAGAGTTGTCTCGCACCATCAGCGATATGACGGATGACGGCTATCAGACGTTTGTTTGTGTTGAAACGGCACGCGTGACGCAACCGGCTATGGCAACCACGCAAGCCCCCGCCCGCCTGACCTCCACGATTCGTCTGCGTAAGTAATCTTTACTGTTGTTCTTGTTTCTACTGAGCATGGCTGGCGAAAGCCAGTCATGCTTTTGTTATCCCGCTTATACGACATCCAGCGGTTGTTTGTGACGAGGCGCCGGATAAGCCTCATCGAGGATAGCTATCTGCTCAAGTGACAACGTCACATCAAGTGCAATGGCGTTTTCTTTGACATGCGCCAATGTACTGGCTTTGGGAATAGCAATAACGCCAGACTGGCGAACTACCCAGGCCAGCAACACCTGCGCGGGTGTCAGCGCCTGCTGGTGAGCAACCTGCACGACCGCCGGATGAGCCAATAAATCATGTCGTAATTGCCCGGCCTGAGCCAACGGGCAGTACGCCATCACCGGAAGTTGACGCTGCTGACACCAGGGCAGTAAATCATATTCGATACCGCGGGAAGCCAGATGATACAACACCTGATTAGTCTGGCACTGATTGCCTCCCTGACATGACCACAGTACATCCATATCCCGCGTATCCAGATTAGAGACACCCCAGCGCCCAATTTTGCCAGCCTGTTGCAAGCGCTCCATCGCGGTAATGGTATCGGTCAACGGAATCCCGCCACGCCAGTGCAGTAAATACAGGTCGATATAATCAGTTTTCAAACGTTTCAGACTGCGTTCGCAAGCGGCAATCGCCCGCTCACCACCGGCATTATGCGGATACACCTTGGAAACCAGATAAACCTGATCACGACGGCCACGCAGCGCCTCCCCGACCACCTCTTCCGCGCCACCATCCGCATACATTTCCGCCGTATCGATCAGCGTCATACCCAGATCAATACCCGCCTGTAGCGCACTGACTTCCGCACGTCGTCGTTGTGCACTCTCGCCCATAAACCACGTTCCCTGACCTATCGCGGGAACCGTTCTCCCCTCTGGGAATACCACCTGCTTTAGCATGTTCTTACCCTCCTGCGCTCAGGGTAACAAACCCTGGCTGCGCCATTAATGTGCAAATGGGGTGAACACACCCCATTTTTGTGCAGCTAATGCACAATACGCGAGCACATCATGTCAGAAACGATAACTGACACCACCGCCCAGCATCAGGTTATAGCTTTTATCGACCATCGGGCTGTCTTTCACGTCATCAGACAAGCGGATATAACGCCCGCTCACCCAGGAACTCCAATTGGAATTGATTTGATAACCCGCACTCAACTCGACGTAGGGCGACCAGCCATCGTTCGGTTGGTAATTGCGTAATCCAGAACGTGCCGCTTCATCGCCCGTCACACCATAGTAGTAGCGGTTCTGGTTCTCGCTCGACCAGGTAATCCCTATTCCCGGCGTCAGGCTCCAGTTGCCGTCATTGAAGCGATAGAGGTAGGCGGAATCCCACACCAGACCGTTGCTGTAGTCTAACGTGTCGCCAGCGAAAACCGTGCGCAACGTCCCCCACTGCGCGTCGTAACGATAAGCCAGCCCCGCCATCAACGTGCCACGTCGCCGGTCGAGCTGCTTCATCTGACTGTCATCGCTGTCTCCCGGTCTAAAGCCGAAAGGGTTGTAATAGGCGGTTAGTGATAGCTTGTTCTGTGCGTCATTCCACAGGTAATACCCGCCTTGCAGACCACGCAGATAAAAATTCTCGCCGTCATAGTTCACCATTGGGAAAGGATAAACATGCCCGCTATCGCCACGGTATAGTGCCGTTCCGCCAACCGCACCCACGCCTAGCGAGAACTCGTCCGCCAGTGCGGTGTCAGTCGTAACAGCGCCAGCCAGTGTCGCCGTTAAGAAAGTGAATACGTGTTTTTTCACGGTCGTCGCGCCCCTTCGATGTTACATATTTGATCGCATTCGGCAGCATAGCAGCGCTGGAGTCCTACATACATCACATTAATGTGAAAGATACATAAGTTATAACGATTTCGTCTGCCAACCATCACCCCGCATCGGGTCTGTGTTGGCGGATAAAAAAGCCAGCTTTACGCCTTCATGCCGAAGTGAGTCATTGAAATATCTTAAAAATGCGACGCAAGAATAGAGGCAAATTTATGGATGCAAACTACGCTTTAAACAAGGCAGAGGATTTCCGCTGACTACAGCCGGGTACCAGTTATCCCCTGACCCATTGCCAGCCAAGTTGGCATAAGGGTTGCTGTATTCCAGTATGAGGTCTTCTTCCGGGAGAGCCATCCATTACATAGGCTTTATACATACCATTCGCTCTCTTACTCTGTGTTAATCGACGAAGGACGGGCAACGCTATGAACATATTTGATCATTATCGTCAGCGTTACGACGCTGCCAAAGACGAAGAGTTCACTCTGCAAGAGTTCCTTACCATCTGCCAGCAAGACCGCAGTGCGTATGCGAACGCCGCTGAGCGATTGTTAATGGCTATCGGTGAACCGGTTATGGTAGACACCGCCCAGGAACCACGTCTGTCTCGTTTGTTTTCCAACCGGGTAATTGCCCGCTACCCTGCGTTCGAAGAGTTCTATGGCATGGAAGAAGCCATAGAACAAATCGTTTCCTATCTGAAGCATGCCGCGCAAGGGCTTGAAGAGAAGAAACAAATCCTCTATCTGCTGGGCCCGGTCGGCGGCGGTAAATCCTCGCTGGCTGAACGACTGAAAGCACTGATGCAGCGTGTTCCTATTTATATCCTGAGCGCCAACGGCGAGCGTAGCCCGGTCAACGACCATCCGCTGTGCTTGTTCAATCCGCAAGAAGACGCGTCAATTCTGGAGAAAGAATACGGCGTTCCACGCCGCTATCTGGGCACTATAATGTCTCCCTGGGCGGCCAAACGCCTGCAGGAATTCGGTGGTGACATCACCAAGTTCCGTGTCGTCAAAGTCTGGCCTTCTATCCTGGCCCAACTGGCTATCGCCAAAACCGAGCCGGGTGATGAAAACAACCAGGACATTTCAGCGCTGGTCGGTAAAGTGGACATCCGCAAGCTGGAGCATTTCGCACAAAACGACCCGGACGCTTATGGCTACTCCGGCGCACTGTGCCGTGCCAACCAGGGCGTGATGGAATTCGTGGAAATGTTTAAAGCACCGATCAAAGTGCTTCACCCTTTACTGACCGCCACGCAGGAAGGCAACTATAACGGTACCGAAGGTATTGCCGCACTGCCGTTTAACGGGATTATCCTCGCGCACTCCAACGAATCTGAATGGGTGCAATTCCGTAACAACAAAAATAACGAGGCCTTTCTCGACCGTGTCTACATCGTCAAAGTGCCTTACTGCCTGCGGGTTTCCGAAGAAGTCAGAATTTATGACAAGTTGTTGGTAAACAGTGAGCTGAGTCGCGCCCCCTGCGCCCCCGGCACGCTGGAAACACTGGCCCGCTTCTCCATTTTGTCGCGGCTCAAAGATCCAGAAAACTCCAGTATCTACTCAAAAATGCGGGTATACGATGGTGAAAGCCTGAAGGATACCGATCCGAAAGCCAAGTCGTATCAGGAGTACCGTGATTACGCAGGTGTTGATGAAGGCATGAAAGGGCTTTCCACCCGTTTTGCCTTTAAGATCCTCTCGCGCGTGTTCAACTTTGATCACAGCGAAGTAGCGGCCAACCCGGTTCACCTGTTCTATGTGCTGGAACAGCAAATTGAGCGGGAACAGTTCCCACAGGATATCGCGGAGAAATACCTGGAACACCTGAAAGGCTACCTGATTCCGAAGTACGCCGAATTCATCGGTAAGGAAATACAGACGGCCTACCTTGAGTCCTACTCGGAATACGGTCAAAACATCTTTGATCGCTATGTGACCTATGCCGACTTCTGGATTCAGGATCAGGAATACCGTGACCCGGATACCGGTCAGTTGTTTGATCGTGAATCACTTAACGCTGAACTGGAGAAAATCGAAAAACCGGCGGGTATCAGTAACCCGAAAGACTTCCGCAACGAGATCGTCAACTTTGTATTACGCGCCCGCGCCAGCAACAGCGGCCGTAATCCGAACTGGACCAGCTATGAAAAACTGCGCACGGTCATTGAGAAAAAGATGTTCTCCAATACCGAAGAACTGCTGCCGGTGATTTCGTTTAACACCAAAACATCGACGGAAGAGCAGAAAAAACACGACGACTTTGTCGATCGCATGATGGAAAAAGGCTATACCCGCAAACAGGTGCGTTTGCTGTGCGAATGGTACCTGCGCGTGAGGAAGTCATCCTGATGCCGGACATCGACAGGCATGTCGTTTGGGGGAAACATGGCCTATTTCATTGATCGGCGCTTGAACGGCAAGAACAAAAGCGCGGTTAACCGCCAGCGTTTTTTGCGCCGTTACAAGTCGCAAATAAAGCAGTCGATTGCCGGGGCCATCAACAAGCGTTCGGTCACCGACGTGGAAAATGGGGAGTCTATCTCGATCCCCAACGCGGATATCAGTGAACCGATGTTCCATCAGGGGCGTGGCGGGGTTCGTCACCGGGTGCACCCCGGTAACGATCACTTTGTCGAGAACGACAAGATCGAGCGCCCTCAGGGTGGCGGCGGCGGTAGCGGCTCAGGCCAGGGGGATGCCGGGCAGGACGGTGAAGGTCAGGATGATTTCGTGTTCCAGATATCCAAAGATGAATATCTTGACCTACTGTTCGAAGATCTGGCGCTACCGAACCTGAAAAAAACCGAGCATCGGCAACTGAACGAGTACAAAACCCATCGTGCAGGGTATACCGCCAATGGTGTCCCCGCCAATATCAGTGTTGTGCGCTCACTGCAAAACTCGCTGGCTCGACGCATGGCGATGACCGCCGGTAAACGGCGCGAGCTTCACCAGCGAGAGGAAGACCTGGCATTGCTGGAAAACACGGAACCGGCTCAGCTACTGGAGGAGGAGCGGCTGCGTCAGGAAATCGCCGAGTTACGCCAGCGTATTGCCAGTGTGCCGTTTATCGACACCTTCGATCTGCGTTACAAGAATTACGAACGCCGACCGGAACCGTCGAGCCAGGCGGTGATGTTCTGTCTGATGGATGTCTCTGGTTCTATGGACCAGGCCACCAAGGACATCGCCAAACGTTTTTACATCCTGTTGTATCTGTTCCTGAGTCGAACCTACAAAAATGTAGAGGTGGTGTACATCCGCCACCATACACAGGCCAAGGAAGTGGATGAGCAGGAATTCTTCTACTCTCAGGAAACCGGTGGCACGATTGTCTCCAGCGCCCTGAAATTAATGGAGGATGTCGTCAAAGAACGTTATAACCCCGCGCAGTGGAATATTTATGCCGCGCAGGCCTCCGATGGCGATAACTGGGCGGACGATTCGCCGCTCTGTCGTGAGTTACTGGCCACCCGCCTGCTGCCGGTGGTACGTTACTACAGCTATATAGAGATAACCCGCCGCTCGCACCAAACGCTGTGGCGGGAATATGAAGTGCTGCGGGAGAGTTTTGATAATTTTGCCATGCAGCATATTCGCGATCAGGACGATATTTATCCCGTCTTTCGCGAAATCTTTCACAAACAAACCGTCAACAATTAACCAGACCTACACCAGCCAGCGTGTTACACGCTGGCCGTTTTCACTTACCTTTTTCTTCCCTTACCCTTTGCTGCTGTACGGCCTGATATTTCACCAACCCAGAAAAAACTTAAATAACCGGTACCACCTTGCCGAACGATTTGTTAAATGAAGAGTCTTTAATTTTCCCCTCAGAGAACACAAACAACATTTTATGTTTTCCCATATAGGCACCGAACCCATTCTTCGCATTGATCACCACCGGGACCACCCAGCCAAATGTGACTTTATTCTTTGATGTGAATGAATCATTTTCCAAATAACCTTTGTATGGCGTCATGAACGAATAATGCGCGCTATACGGGTCTTTCAGCGCAAAGCTGCAATATCTGTAAATCTGTTTTTTGTAATCTGCCGGTAATGTTCCATAATCCGCCGTTTCAGCGGCCATCCGCATAGATGCTGACTGATTCGCACAGCCAACCAACACGACCGACAGCGCCGCCGCGGCAATGATTTTTTTCATTATGTGTAATCCCGTTGATGGTTGTTTCCCATTGCAACATCTCAGGAGTGACCTCAACGGCACCTTAACCGCTACTCGGTCTCCACATTTTATCCTTAATCTTGAGCAACCTGGCGCTTACCTTCGCATCAGTTGCATTCGCTACGCCGCTAGCTCGACTTCATCAAAGCAGGCCGTTATGATCGCGGTTTCAGTCATACTGGTTTATCTCACGCCTTAACCATAGCGAATCCAGCACCCGACAGTATGCCTGAGGTGACCTCCGGTCAGGGTGCGCTTTACATGGAATATCACGATGAAAAAAGTAGTACTGCCACTGATTATCTCGGTCCTGTCGGCGCAGGCATTAGCCGCACCGCAATTGGCAAATTTAAGTAAGCTGGAATATGGCGCAAATTGGGCATTTAACCGTGAAGAGGTTCAGTTGATCTGCCGGGCTGACCACGCGACGTACGTGATTAACCCCAGCACGCTGGTACAGTATCCGCTTAACGACATCGCTCGTGAACAAGTCAGCACAGGTAAGGTAAACGCCAGCCCGTTGGAAACCATCCTTCTGGATGACCCGAAAAATCCGGGGCAAAAAATGAGTCTGCAACCCTTTATTGACCGGGCACAACGCCTCTGCCAGTAGCACATATAGCACGACAGAAAAGCGAGTGGATCGTCAATATGCAGGTTTGCGTTGGTTGTCACAAAGTGTACAGATTGTTTCGGAATTGACCGCCAAAGCGCGTGCCAGACTGGAAAACAGAGAGGGGTCGTCTACGCTTAAAGAGCAGGTTGTGATGCAACTTGCAACAAATGCCAACTTTTAGCGCACGGCTCTCTCCCAAGAGCCATTTCCCTAGACCGGGCACAGGAATCGTGTTCGGTCTTTTTTTAACTCATTGATATGTATTGGTTTATTTTTCAATGTCCGACAATGTCCGAAATTTGTCCGAAAACCCGTACCCGGTGTAAATTGCAATTAGCTAGATAATCACTATTATCTGCCGCAGAATAGACCTTTAAATAACAAGGATGTAATAAAAAATGAGAACTATCGGCCACCATGGAAATATAATTTGTGTACTCGAAAATAACGAAATGCTAACCGAATGTCCGCATGGGGCTTATGCGGTTTTTGAGGATATTGGCATCTGGCAGTCAAAGTATTACCTGGTATCGCCATACCATTGCATACAGAACCGTGTGAAACCATGGTCGACTGCTCGATGAAATGAGCGCCATACGGTATGGGGCCGCTAAAAACCCACTGATTACTCAGTGGGCCGCTTCCCTGGCGTTTCAATTAGCGTTTTAAGCGTAATCATAATGGCACCTAAATAGATTGTTTTATAGACGTTTTTATAGATCAATTATTCAGAATTGATCGCTATAACCGATCGTAAGATGTAATTTATTGCCGATTGACGCGCTTCCCTTACTTGTTGGATGTCCAACTTTCGGGGGGGGGGGGGTATTTCATACCCATTTCCAAACAAGACGAGTATACACAGCAGAAATAAAAACTTCTCAACAACAGTATTCAGGAAAAATATGTTTAGTGATAAACTAAAAATACATAACCACAATATTACTATTAGTCTGAATTCCACACCGATACAGCTAACTGATACATGAACACATAGCTAAGTGAACCAGACACAGGCTGATTTTTCGCTATTTTTTATTATTACAATATCAAGCTATAGAGCTACTATTTTACTGCAGGCATTTAATGAATGCCTGCAGTAATAGTACTCACTCTTCCCACACGCGGAGATTACCACTACGCCATAACTACCTCATCCCAGTAAATCATATCAGGTGAAATCAGATAGCTTCTGCCCGGAAACAATCAACTCTTCCAATAACATTTTACGGCGATCTTGCGGTGTATCACGGCTAATCATAAAGCAGACAGCCGCTACCGCCTGCCCACTACGTGAGCGAATCGGTGCGGCCATGCAACAGGTAAAACTTTCCGATAACCCTTCCGTCTGGCAATACCCTTGCAGCCCAGCCCGATGAATATCATCAAGGAACGCCTGTTTATCCAGAACGGTTCCATTCGCCAGGCGATAATCCTCTTCAGGGATCAACTCAAGAATGGCACTGTCTGACCAATTGCTCAGTAGCAACCGTCCAGTCGCCGTCCACGGAATGGGAACGCGTACACCGATATCCGAGGTTATCTTGAAGGGATGCGCGTTACTTTCCGATAGCACTACGGTGTATTTATTACCTTCCAGCATGCAGAGCTGCACGGTTTCACCATGACGCGCAACGAGTTCCACCATGAGCTGGTGCGCCCGACGAATCAAATCATTGTGCGCCATGTAGTCCGCACCATAGTAGTGCATCTCACGCCCAAAGAACACGGCACCATCAGCATCCAGCTCCAGCAAACCAGCCTCACTGAGCAGGTTCACCAGTTCATAAACACTGGAACGGGGAGCTCCTGTCGCGTCAATCAAATCACGCATGGCCATGGGTTTTCTGGAAATATGCAGTTGGCGAAAAATCTCGACGACCCGGTCCACACCGCGCGCCCGTGACGTTTTCTCGTCAGACATAGGCACATTCTCCTGTTGCAATCATGCAATGATAAATACGCTGAAAAAAGAAAGCATCATACACTGCCAGCCCTCGTTAACCCATCTCGATAAAATAATTTTTTACTCTGGATACCGATAATACCCGCGCTCTATTTTAGTGCCCCATATTGGCGCAATAAATAATGACAGGGTTAAAAATATCAATACAGCCGATGTTTTTATCCCTAAAACTGATATTCGTTTCTCTTATTTTTGAGATCCCGTCGGCAGGATTAAAAATTAAATACGGATCCCTATATTGCAAAAATAAAAATCCTGTGCAAATCTTGCGCTATCCGGTATTGCAGATTTAAGTCTGGTATATTGGACAAAGATACAAACAACACAATACCTGAGTTATCACGAATAAGGAGCAGGTGGCATGACGATCAAACGCTACGGCATTGAGGGTGGGACGGGGACTGGCGGGCAAAAACTGCCATTCGCACGGGCCGTCGAAGCCGATGGATGGCTGTATATCTCCGGTCAAACACCCATGCGCAATGGCGAAGTGGTGGAAGGTGGCATCATCGAGCAAACGCAGTTAGCGTTCGATAATTGCCTGACTATCATGCGTGAAGCGGGTTACCGTGTGGAAGATGTCGTCCACGTAACAGCAGTATTAACCGATGCCCGTTACTTCAGTTCATTTAATAAAGTATTCAGTGAAATATTTAACGGCCATCCTCCTGCACGGATTTGTAGCGTGCAGGATTTGGTCGTCGACTGCAAAGTGGAAGTGGATATGAAATGCTTTCGTGCCGATCGCAAGTAATGCTGTTCGCAAGTAATTAAGTCCACGCTGAAAACAGGCTAATTATTTTCATTTTATGTGTCAAAACCAGGGTAGCCTGTTATTAATAAGCGTTTTCCACTTTTCTGCAAAATAACGGTTTTCATATCATCTCCATTCAATAAGAGAGCATAAAATGAATACAACATCGCTAAAAATAAACACCAGGCTCTTTGCCAGCGCGCTGGTGTTGTTGACCCTGGCAGGCTGCACGCCTACCGATGAGAAGAAGGCTGACAACGCTGCACCGCAGTCTGCCCTTCAAACCGTTTTGCAACGCGGGACGCTACGCGTCGGTGATTGTCTGAGCTTTGCGCCATTCGGCTTTTATGACCAGGCGGGTAATCCTGATGGGTACGATGTGGATTTGGCCAAAGCACTGGCAAAAGCGATGGGTGTCAAGCTGGAGATGGTCAACACCACCAGTGCGAACCGCATTCCTAACCTGCAGACCAATAAAGTGGATGTCGTGTTTTGTAACTTCACCCGCAACCTGGAGCGAGCCAAAGAAATCAGTTTCACCGCCCCGTATGTCGTGGCAAGCGAAGCCATGCTGGTGCGTAAGAACAGCGGTATTCAGTCCGCTCATGATATGGCTGGCAAAACCATCGCCACAGTGAAAGGGTCAACAAACGGCGACGAAGTGCGTAATCTCGGTATCGATGTCAAGATTCAGGAATACGACTCATCCCAGGCGGCCATTCTGGCGGTAAAACAAGGTCAGGCTGATGCGATGATCGAAGATAATAATTTCCTCGCCTATCAAAGCAAGCTCGACTCGACACTGACGGTCACCAATGAAGCATTGGTTCCGCTGGAATACAACGCATTCGGCGTGAAGCAAGGCGATCAGGTCTGGCTGAATTACCTGAATGAATTCCTGTTTGAGATTAATGCGTCCGGCCAAAACGCCGCGCTATATCAGAAATGGTTTGGCAGTAAACCCCGCTACCCACTGAACCCACAATATTGACCGCGCGTGGCGCAACATCCACTGTTGCGCCACTCAAAGGAGTAGACCCATGAATTATCAATGGCTAACCCTGTGGCACTACGGTGGTACGTTTCTTACGGCCACCTGGCTAACACTGCAGGTCACCCTGCTGGCTTTTGCACTGGCGGTAGCGCTTGGGCTATTAGCGGCGCTGGCAAAAGCCTCATCGCTGACGCTGGTACGCTGGCTGAGCCACTGTTATGTGGAATTCATTCGTAACACGCCAGTACTATTACAAATTTTCATTATTTTCTTCGGCCTGCCCTCACTCGGCATCACCATGAGTGCAACAACAGCAGGGATTCTGGCATTAGGCATTAATGTCGGTGCCTATTTATCAGAAACCTTTCGGGCCGGCATTCAATCGGTGCCTAAAGGCCAATTGGAAGCTGCCTGGATCTTGGGTATTTCGCGTCGACACATTTTCCTGAACGTGATTCTGCCCCAAGCCACACGCGCTGTATGGCCCGCTATTATCAACAACCTGATCCAATTGCTGTTAGGCACTTCGTTGTTATCCGCCATTGCCCTGCCGGAGCTGACGGGTACGGCAACCGTCATCAACGCCCGCACATTGCTGTATATCCAGACCTTCAGCATCGTGACGGTGATTTATTTACTGCTCAGCAATCTGTTTTCATGGCTAGGCCATCTGGCAGGACGGCGTCTGTTTACCCCGCCGCTGGTCACACCGGTAAAAAAGCCCGCCGCCGGGCTGATAAGACGATGGCTGATTAATTCGCTGCCGAAACGGGAGAATGCGCTATGAACGACATCATCATCAGTGCTCTGCCGTTGCTGTTAACCGGTCTTGGTACCACGCTGGTGCTCTCGGTGGCCGCAATTATTGGTAGTACGTTGCTTGGCCTGCTGGCAGCGGTGCTACGCACCAGCCGATTGCCTATCGCCCGACAACTCGCCCTGTTGTACATCGAGCTGTTTCGCGGTACCCCCGTACTCATTACGCTGATGTTTATCTACTTTGGTGTAGCGTATTTTGGATACGACATTAACTTGTTCGCCGCCGGGATCCTGGGGCTGAGTATTTATCAAGGTGCTTATATCGCGGGAGTGTTTCGCGCTGGCATTGAAGCGGTGCCCAAAGGGCAATGGGAAGTGTCGTGGATTTTAGGTTTATCCAAGCGCCAGACCTTTCTCAGTGTGATCCTGCCCCAGACACGTGGCATTGTGCTGCCCCCTCTAACCGGGCAATACCTGTCGCTGATTAAAGATACCTCAATAGTCAGCATGATTGGCATGTCAGAGCTGATGCATCAGGGGCAGGCGATTGTCGATCGCATCGGCCAGCCGGTCATCATTTATGGGCTGGTCGCCCTGCTCTATTTCGCTGTTTGTTTTCCGCTTTCCCGTTGGGTTCAACATCACCAGGCCAGGAGCCAGTTATCATGAGCAAATCCGCCATTACACTGAGCCGTATTTCCAAATCATTTGGCACCACCCAGGTGTTGAAAGCCATCAGTCTTGACGTCTCGCCAGGTGAAGTTTTGGTGCTGATTGGCGCGTCCGGTTCCGGCAAAAGCACCGTATTGCGCATTATGAGCGGCCTGGAAAGTGCCGACAGCGGCGAGATTTGGGTCAATGACGTGCCACTGCACGATGCCAACCGCAGCCATGAAATCTGCGGCCATGTTGGTATGGTATTCCAGCAATTTAATCTTTTCCCACACAAAACGGCGCTCGGCAACGTGACCTTAGCGCTAATAAAGGCTCAAAAACTGTCTGAAGCCGAGGCCACTAAACGCGGTATGGCGGCACTGGAACGTGTCGGGCTGGCGGAACGCGCGCACCACTATCCTGCGCAGTTATCCGGTGGGCAACAGCAGCGGGTTGCCATCGCCCGGGCATTGGCTGTTGAACCCAGAATTATGTTCTTTGATGAAGCCACTTCCGCACTCGACCCTGAGCTAGTCGGCGAAGTAATGGAAGTCATGCGCAGTCTGGCACGTGATGGCATGACGATGGTGGTGGTAACCCACGAAATGGGCTTCGCACGCAAAACGGCTGATCGTGTGGTGTTTATGGATCAAGGCATAATCGCCGAGCAAGGCTCACCCGAACAAATTTTCGTGCATCCGCAAAATCCACGGACTCAACAGTTTTTATCCCGCGTACTTGAACATTAACAGGAGGCGCCATGTCGATTCACTTTCCGCTGCAGGCAGATGGCTTACTGGATGCGCCGCACACCGCACCGCGTTTTAAATCTGTTGCCGGTAGCGGTACGGAATACTTACCTGTCGGAACACCGGTGTTGAGCAGTGAAACGGTGTTCTCTCCGTTGATGTTGATGAAGCAGTCCGCACTGGAGAACAACTTGCGCCAGTTGGCGACTTTCTGCCGCGAGCAGGGCGTTATGCTGGCAGCCCACGGTAAGACATCCATGTCTGCGACTGTTTTGCGCCGGGCGATTACCGAAGGTGGCGCGTGGGGCATTAGCGCTGCGACGCCTGCGCAAGTGCGTGCACTGCGTCACTTCGGCATTCGTAACGTTTTTCTCGCTAATCAATTGGTTGACCCTGCAGGTATCCGCTGGATAGCGCAATGGCAACAACAGCACCCCGATCATGGTTTTCTCTGCTACGTCGATTCACTGCACGGAGTAAAGCTGCTGGAACAGCACCTTGGTCATAGCCGTATCTCGGTGTTGCTGGAGATGTCAGTCAGCGGCGGTCGCACCGGTTGTCGATCACTCCAGGACGCAGTGATGATTGCCGATGCCATCGCGGCAAGCCCATCGTTGCAGTTGGTTGGTGTATCGGGGTATGAAGGGGCATTGGGTGCCGGACGGGATGCTCACGGTATCGCACGAGTGAAAGACTATTGCGACATGTTGATCGCCACCGCGACACAACTGGCGGAGAAGCACTTATTCAGCAGCGACAGTATTATTCTTAGCGCCGGTGGCGGGGCCTGGTTTGATGTGGTCACTGACTGTTTAACTAGCGCCCGCTTACCATTACCGGTTATCCCCTTGATCCGCTCCGGTGCCTACATGGCGCATGACAACGGTCTCTATGCACGTATCGCGCCATTCGCCCAGCCCGGTAGCCACTATCATTTCACTGCCGCACTGGAAATCTGGGGACGCGTGTTATCGCGTCCGGAGCCTGGACTGGCATTTCTCGATTTTGGACGGCGTGATGTGCCATTCGATCAAGATTTACCTATTCCGTTATGGATCCGCCAGGCAAACGGTAGTGCCCCCCGCACGGCGACACAATTGCGCATCACGGAAGTGAACGATCAGCACGCGTACCTTAGTCTGCCAGACGCAGAACGGTTACAACCTGGAGACTGGGTGGGATGCGGCATTTCCCATCCTTGTACGGCATTTGATAAATGGCGCTACCTGCCATTGGTGGATGATCATTATTGTGTAACCGATTCACTGGAAACCGTATTTTAAGACGCTAACCTCGGCCCCACGGATGGGTTATACCATTATGACGGTTGAAAACGACTGAACGACAAACACCACGTCGATAAGACCTTAAACACAACAGGTGTTATAGCGTATTTGATTTGACGTGGTAGGAGGAGAGTCTGGTAAGAGCATCGCAAGGGGAATGGGTAAAAAAGGAACGGGTAATAGAAATACTATTACCCGACTCATATCAGGCAGATGGGGTTACCGAGGCCGCCATTTTTTTCAAATCCTGATCAATAAAGAACAAGCCACCTTCCTGTGCATTCACCATACCCAGCTTGTCGAGAATGGACTTGAATAGTTTTTCTTCTTCGTGCTGTTCCGCCACATACCACTGCAGGAAATTAAAGGTGGAATAGTCCTGCAACGTCATAGCGGCATGAGCCAGTTCATTGATTTTTTGGGTAATCAACTGCTCGTGCTCATAGGTCAGTTTGAAGACATCCTGCAACGAATCAAACTCGATCGGCGGTGCGGCAATCGCGCCCAATTGCGGCATGCTGCCGGTGTCGTTCAGATAATCGAACAGGCGTTGCATATGATCCATCTCTTCACGGGAATGTGATTTCAGGAAAACTGACGCACCTTCAAAACCTTTATCGCCACACCAGGCGCTCATCTGCAGATATAAATTGGCGGAGTAAAATTCAAGATTAAGCTGTTCATTCAGCTTCTGAATCATTTCTTTCTTTAACATGGCCGTTCCTTATTTTACTGGCAGGTGACTGATTTTCATATTATGCCTGTAAAGGGTGGGATTTAAAACATTCCATTAACACAAAATTGAAATAAATTCCTTATAACTTCAATGTATTATCATTTAGTTATGAGAATAATTTTCATTATTCCGTATGATTAGAGAATGGCTTTGATAATTATTTTCATTGCCTGATTTCATTAAACACTCTGGTCTTATTAAAAATCTGGGGTTATTAAAAATCCGGGTTTATTAAAAATAAAGTCAGTATGCTTGTCTGCATAATATGCCCGACACAAGCATATTCCCCTTCACCTGCCGGTGCACTCATGCCGGAGACAATGTCGCCAGAACACTAACCAGCCCAACCACCAGAACAGACAACGACAGTTCTGCAATCGTCAACCGAAAAAAATAACCGTAAGCAGCATGCCCAGCAAGCTGAAAGCGCGGCACTACCCAGTAGCGATTGAACAACGCCAACAGCACCATAGCGGCGACCAGCAAAACCTTCACCGTCAGCAAAATGCTATACACCCCGAACGGTGGCAGCGGCCAGCCGAGAATCAATCGAGCATTCATCAGACCGGTCAGAATTGCCAGCGCAACGGCCAAATGACCGAAACGAGAAAAGCGCATCATCGTCAGGATGGCATCCTCGCGTGCCGACACCCGCTGCGCATCCCGCAATACTGGCAGTAAAGGCACAAGCCCGCCGCCCCAAAATGTTACCGACAGCAAGTGCACCGTCTGGCTCAGGCCATGCACTATCCCGGGCCATCCTTCCAGCATCGCTGCGTGACCTACCCACGCCATGCCACAGAGCTGGGCTACGCCAGACACCAGCATGCCCGTGAGCCACCCACCGCTGCGCCAGAACACCATCGCGCACGTGATTAACGCCAGCACCGGCTGCCAGACCCACAACATTCCGAAACGGGTACCCAGTACGGCATACCAGGTACTCACATCACCGATATTACGCCAGTCACCGCTCATTAATCCGGTCTGAGCCGCCAGAATGCCAACAGCGGTCAACATGGCTACAGCGCTGCCGATCACCATCACACCATACATCCTCGACGCCAACTGCGCCCGATAGGTACGGGGTGACAGTAACCGACAATAACAGGCTGTCCCCACCAGCAACATGAGGCTGGAAAAATGTCCGATACGCAATCCAGCGTATACCGCCTCCAGCAGCATCAGCCAATCACTGCCGTATTATTTGACGTCAAAACGATAGCTTCCCTGCGTTTTATGACCATCGACAGACAACACATGCCAGGAAACCTGATAGCTACCCCTGGTTAACGGCTTTTCAATCGGTACCACCATTACATTATGATGATCATTTTCTACCGTCACCTTGCCTATCGACACAGCCTGCCCCGCTAGCGTCAATTCCACACCACTAAACGCAGGCTCGATATCTTCTGAAAACAGCAGCGTCAGAGAAGACGGTGCTGTTTGTGCCGCAATCACCGTGTCTGCCGCCGGAGTCTGACTTTTGAGATGGGCATGCGCCAGTGCAGCCTGAGAGATAAGCAGGCTTCCCATGAACAGTACTGCCTTCATCGCCGGAAAAAATGTACGCTTCAACATGGTCTTACCCTTTCTAATAGTTTCCTGTTACGTTCAGTTAACGCAAAACCACGGCAAGGATACGAGCCACCCACTGCCTTGTCGAGGGTCTGGAGAGTAACAGAATTTGCCAATTCCGCACTTCTGCTTTACTTTTGTGGCGCAACACAGAGGAGGCAATCATGGGATACAATCTGGCCGACCTGCCCTATGAAGAAATGGAAAAGGTCAATGTGGATTTGGCGGCATCCGGCGTGGCGTTTCGCGAACGCTATAATATGCCGGTGATCATGGATGAAATCGAACAGCAACAACCCGCACATCTGCGTCTCTATTTTCGCGAAAGGGTCAGTTACTACCGGGGAATCTCCCACCAGTTCTCCACCTTACCGTATGACCCAAACAGTAAATAACGGCTCCGTTCATCAGTACACGTTCACCACGACGCTATCCAATACCAACGGATAGCGCCTGATTACCCACCCTATACCGATTTTCGCCGTCGCTTCTCTATTCGGCTCGCCCTTGTCTGCTCAATTCTTCGCTGTCGTTCTACTGGCCAAAAAAGCACTTTTTCACTTGCATCTCTTCACAAACAGGAGGTTAATAAACAGGCATACCAACCTTTTACCAAGCGAGGCACAAGATGAGTAAAGGAATGGACAGCAAGAAAAACGCCAAGAAAAAACCGCTGAAAACCGCCGCGCAAAAACGGGCGGAAAAGCGGGCTAAACGGGCGCAACCGCAGCCTGAAACCAACTGAAACTAACTACGTTGCCTAGGTTTGGCTGCTCGCCGAACGCTGCATTATTCAGGTAACATCCGCGTCAGGCAACATTCTGCGATCACCCTCTGCCTCCTGACACCCGGTGATCGCAGTTCCAGTTCTCTCCTGGCCGCTCGTTTTTCTCCGTCGCTACACCGATCTGGAGTGCTACCCCTGCAGTGACTGGCCTTCAAGCACCATTACCTTCAAGCACCAGTAACAGGAAGGTAAATTCTTGGGCAATGTCTTCAAACTGGGCCAAGCGACCAGATTTACCACCATGACCAGCCCCCATATCGGTGTGTAACAACAACAGATGCTCGTCGGTTTTCAGTTCACGCAGTTTCGCTACCCATTTGGCCGGTTCCCAATACTGAACTTGTGAGTCGTGCAGGCCAGTCGTCACCAGCAAGTGGGGATAACTCTGCGCCGAGACTCGGTCATAAGGACTATATTGCTTGATGTACTGGTAATCAGCCGCGTTATTCGGATTGCCCCATTCATCATATTCGCCAGTAGTAAGCGGAATGGACTCATCCAACATGGTCGTGAGAACATCGACAAACGGCACCTGCGCCACCACCCCATAAAACAGTGAAGGTGCCATGTTTATGACGGCCCCCATCAGTAACCCACCGGCGCTGCCCCCCATCGCGAAGGTTTTTTTCGGGTCTCCATAACCTTGAGCCAGCAACGCCTGCGTGACATCGATGAAATCGGTAAAGGTATTCATCTTGTTGAATAGCCGTCCCTGATCGTGCCATTGCTGCCCCAATTCTCCCCCGCCGCGAATATGCGCCAGCGCATACACGAAGCCGCGATCCAGCAAGCTTAAACGACTGCTACTGAACTCTGGATCCATACTGCTGCCATAAGCACCATAGCCGTAAACCAGCAATGGACTTTGCGCCAGTTGGCAGTCTTTGTGATACACCAACGATACCGGTACCGATTCACCATCACGGGCGGTTATCCAGACTCGTTCGCTGCGGTAATTGTCGGCATCAAAATTTTTTACCGCGGATTGTTTGAGTACCACCTGCACATCGGTTGCCATATCCAGTTCATAGATGGTCATCGGCGTGGTCATTGAAGAGTAACCGTACCGCAGTTGTGTGCTCTCGGGCGTTGGGTTATAACTCAGCCAGCTCACGTAGGCTGGGTCATTAAACGCAATCTGGCGAGAAGCTGCCGTCTGCCAGTGAATATAGCGAATCTGGGTCAACCCACGTTCACGTTCTTCAACTACGTACCAGCCATCAAACAGTGCAAACCCTTCCAGCACACAGTCAGTACGTGGGCTGATCAATGGCTGCCATGTGGATTCGCTGGCATCATGCGCACGATAAAAGCCGAAGGTTTTGCCGTCTTTGTTGGAACGAACGTAAAAATCATCACGAAAATGGTCAATCACATACTCGTGGTCCGCCCGTCGTGGTAAAAACACCTGCGGTTTTGCCTGTGGGTCAGTCGCATCCAGCAACAGAATTTCAGTACTGGTAGTACTATCCAGATAGAGCAAGATATAGCGCTCGGAGGTAGTTTTATCCAGGCTGAGATAAAATGTGTCATCTGTTTCTTCATACACCAGCTCATCCTGCTGCGGATCATCCCCCAGACGATGGCGATACACCTGATAAGGCAGCAACGTCTGCGGATGTTTACGCACATAATAGAGGGTGTGGGAGTCTGCCGCCCATTCACTACCGGCGGACACATTATCCAGCCGATCATCCAGCCACTCACCGGTGGTCAGATCCTGAAACGTCACCACATACTGCCGACGGGAGAGCAGATCTTCTGCCACACTCATCAGTCGATTATCCGGGCTCACCCCCAATGCGCCAAGGCTATAGAACTCGCTGCCAGCCGCCCGTTGATTGCCATCCAGCAAGACCTGCCAGGTATCGGGCCCCGTTTCCTGCTCAGCCTGACGCTGATAGATAGCGTAATCTTTGCCGGGTTCATAACGACTTTGGTAGCGGTAGCCACGTTTGACATAAGGCACCGAGACATCTTCACCGGGGATACGCGCCACCATCTCCTCGTACAACGTTCGACGCAGAGCCTCATGAGGTGCCATCACCTGTTCGCAATAGCGATTCTCTTGCTGTAACCAGGCCAGCACATCCGGATTGTTGCGTTCATCATCCCGCAGCCAATAGTAGTTATCGATACGGGTATCGCCATGCATTGTCATCTTATGCGGGCGTTTTTCGGCTTGCGGCGCGCTCATGCACATCACTCCTTTCCATTCATTTGTCAGACTCTGCCTTACCGCTGCCCCACACTGGCACGCCAGCCATGGGGCAACAGCAAATGCCCAAAGCCTGTCATGAATCAGCAGGGGAATCCAGCTCGTACCGAGATCTGCACGGATTTTCACTCGCTTTTGCGTACCAGTACGCGAGTGATGCCAAACGCAAACGTTTTCGTTTATACTGCGGCCACGTTCGGGCCATAGTCCGCCCGTTTTTACCCCCTCTTTTCACAACACCATCAGGTATCAGGTTATGTTAACAATGGGAACAGCCCTGCGTCCCGGCGCCACTCGCGTTATGCTGCTAGGTTCCGGTGAACTGGGAAAAGAAGTAGCGATTGAGTGTCAGCGTTTGGGAATCGAGGTGATTGCGGTTGATCGCTATGCTGATGCCCCGGCGATGCAAGTCGCTCACCGCAGCCATGTCATCAATATGCTGGACGGCGACGCATTAAAACAGCTGGTGTTACAGGAACGCCCGGACTATATCGTGCCGGAGATCGAAGCTATCGCTACCGATATGCTGGTCGCTCTGGAACAGCAAGGGCAGCGAGTTGTGCCTTGCGCTGAAGCCACCCGTCTGACCATGAATCGTGAAGGTATCCGTCGGTTGGCAGCGGAAACGCTGGGGTTACCCACATCCAGCTATCGCTTTGCCGCCGACGAAGCGGCATTTCGTCAGGCCGCAGAGGAGCTAGGTTTTCCCTGCATCGTCAAACCCGTCATGAGTTCCTCAGGGAAAGGCCAGAGCCTTATCCGTTCACCGGAACAATTGGATCACGCCTGGCGCTACGCTCAGGAAGGCGGCCGAGCCGGTGGTGGAAAAGTGATTGTCGAAGGTCTGGTGAAGTTCGATTTCGAAATCACATTATTGACCATCCATGCCGCCGACGGCCTGCACTTCTGTGACCCTATCGGCCACCGTCAGGAAGACGGCGATTACCGTGAATCCTGGCAGCCGCAACACATGAGCAACGTGGCGTTGGCGCGCGCTAAAGAGATTGCCGGCAACGTAGTAAAAGCGCTGGGCGGGTTCGGTTTGTTTGGCGTGGAGCTGTTTATTTGCGGCGATGACGTCATTTTCAGTGAAGTTTCGCCACGCCCGCATGATACCGGTATGGTGACGCTTATTTCACAAGATCTGTCCGAGTTCGCTTTGCATGTCCGCGCTTTTCTCGGCTTGCCGATCGGTGCCATCCGCCAGTATGGGCCATCCGCTTCGGCGGTTATCCTGCCGGAACTGACCAGCAGCGATGTGCGCTATCAAGGTCTGGAACAGGCTCTGAAACCGCATACCCAGATTCGCCTCTTCGGCAAGCCAGACATCAGCGGGCGCCGCCGTATGGGGGTCGCGCTGGCGACAGCCGACAGTACAGACACAGCGGTAGACCTGGCGAAATCCTGCGCATCCGCCGTCAGTGTAAGCGGCTGAGACCTGCAATAAGGCAAGTCTGTCAGCCCGTCGATTCAGAATGCAAAAAAAGCCCGCAATGCGGGCTTTTTGATATGAAGAAAGGGATAACGCTATCAGGCTGTTGCGCCAGCAACGGCTTCACGCGCCAGCGCGGTGATACGGTCGTAATCACCGCTTTCCAACGCGTCAGCAGGCACCAGCCAGGAGCCACCAACACACAGCACGCTTTTCAGCGCCAGATATTCACGATAATTCTTCAGTGAGATACCACCGGTTGGGCAGAAGCGAATTTTGCCAAACGGACCGGCAATCGCCTGCAATGCCTTCACACCGCCATTCGCTTCAGCCGGGAAGAATTTAAACTCACGTAATCCGTAGTCCATACCCAACATCAGCTCAGACACGGTGCTGATCCCAGGGATCAACGGAATAGTGCCTTCTGTTGCTGCTTTCAATAACGGTTCGGTCAGGCCGGGACTGATGGCAAACTGCGCACCCGCTGCGGTCACTTCCGCCAGCTGCTGTGGGTTGGTAACGGTACCTGCGCCAACGATAGCGTCCGGCACTTCCTGTGCGATCAGGCGGATAGCCTCTACCGCGCAGTCGGTACGCAACGTCAACTCCAGGACACGAATGCCACCCGCTACCAGGGCTTTCGCCATCGGTACCGCGTGTTCCAGTTTGTTAATCACAATAACAGGAACAACCGGACCGGCTGTCAGAATCTGTTCCGCACTGGTTTTCCAGTTTTTCATCGAGGGTAATCTCCAGTCATGCCCAACGGGCATTGATTAATATCTGGCGCGCCCCTGCCACAGGGATCCGCAGTTACCCACGGATGTCCGACCGCACCGTCAGCCAAAAAAATGCTAACGGCCTCACTCCGCCTTTCGGCAGTGCAAAACCGCGTTATTCCACTTCGTTCCAGGAACGCCCATCACGGGTAATCATGGCGACAGATGCCACCGGTCCCCAGGTCCCGGCCTGATAAGGCTTGGGAGAATCATTATCCATTGCCCAGGCATCCATAATGGAATCCACCCATTTCCAGGCTTCTTCCACCTCGTCACGACGCACAAACAGCGCCTGAATACCGCGCATGCTTTCCAGCAACAACCGCTCATAGGCATCCGCCAGATGCTGCTGATTAAAGGTTTCGGAGAAACTCAGGTCGAGCTTGGTGGTCTGCAACCGATGCTTGTGATCCAACCCCGGGATCTTGTTGAGGATCTGAATTTCGACCCCTTCATCCGGCTGCAGGCGAATGATCAATTTGTTCTGTGGTAACTGCTGGTAGGAGTCATGGAACAAATTGAGTGCCGGGTTTTTAAAGTAAACCACCACTTCCGAACATTTCGATGGCAACCGCTTGCCGGTGCGCAAATAGAACGGTACGCCGGACCAACGCCAGTCGTCGATATCAACACGAATCGCGACAAACGTTTCGGTATTGCTAGCCTTGTTAGCACCCTCTTCTTCCAGGTAACCAGGTACTTTTTTGCCCTGCACAAAGCCGCTGGTGTACTGACCACGCACGGTTAAGTCATGCACATTGGAGCGATCGATACGGCGTAATGAGCGCAGTACTTTCACCTTTTCATCGCGGATACGATCAGTGCTCAGGTCCGCTGGCGGCGACATGGCAATCATGGTCAGAATTTGCAGCAGATGGTTTTGGATCATGTCACGCATCTGCCCTGCCTTGTCGAAATACCCCCAGCGCCCTTCAATCCCCACTTCTTCCGCCACAGTAATCTGTACGTGATCGATAGTGCGGTTATCCCAGTTGTTGGCGAACAGGGAGTTGGCAAAACGCAGCGCCAGCAAATTCAGCACGGTTTCTTTGCCAAGGTAGTGGTCGATACGGTAGACCTGGCACTCGTTGAAGAATTCCGCCACCTGGTTATTGATAACCCGGGAGGATGCCAGATCGGTACCCAGCGGCTTTTCCATCACCACACGGGCGGGTTCTTTGTTAAGACCAGCTTTCCCCAAACCACGGCAGATGGCGCCAAATGTGCTGGGCGGCATAGCGAAATAGTTGATGGTGGTACGATTTTGCTGATCTAGCATCGTTCCCAGCCGACTGAACCCCTCGGTGTCTTCTACATCAAGGTTGCAGAAGTCGAGGCGGCTGCTCAATGTTGCCCATAACGCAGCATCAAGCGGCTCTTTGAGAAAGGTTTCCAGCGCTTCGCGCACCACGCCGACATACGTGTCGCGGTCCCACGCCGCACGCCCGACACCGATGATGCGGGTTTCTGGATGAATATGGCCTGCTTTTTCCAGTTGATACAGTGAAGGCAGCAATTTACGGCGCGCAAGATCGCCCTTCGCACCGAAAATAACCAGGTCACACGCCTGGGCTGTTGACGTTACCGCCATTTTCAATCTCCTCATTGCAGGACGCTGTAATTTTATTACATCAATAATGTACTCTTTTTGACGCAAGCCAGTAAACCCGTAAGAAAACCACATGATCGACTGATTCTGATACCATCAGGCCTCAGAAGCTGTTGTGCCGATGAAGGAAACGAGTCTGGCATCCGCCTAAAAGAGAAATTTTCCATCGTTTCTGACAGCCAGTTACCGTTCTGAAAGTTAGACACACATCATGTTCTGACAAAAAAAGCCGATGACTGGGTGTGTCCACCTCTGCCAACCGTAGCGGGCTCGTAGTATATTTCACAAAATCCGCATCGGTTTCACCTTTGGCTGAAATCCAAAATACCATAGATGGTCGTTGTCATATGAATATGCTGGAAAAAATCCAGAGTCATCTGGAGCTGTTGAGCAAGTCAGAACGAAAGGTGGCGGAGGTCATTCTTGCCTCACCACAGACAGCCATCCACTCCAGTATCGCCACTCTGGCCGGTGTGGCTGAGGTCAGCGAGCCTACCGTTAACCGCTTCTGCCGTCGTCTGGACACCAAAGGCTTTCCCGATTTTAAACTGCATCTGGCGCAAAGTCTGGCTAATGGTACGCCTTACGTGAATCGCAACGTAGAGGAAGACGACTCAGTAGAGTCTTACACCAGCAAGATTTTCGAATCCACCATGGCTGCGCTGGAACAGGTGAAATCATCTCTGGATATCCAGGCCATCAACCGCGCGGTAGATCTGCTTACCCAGGCGCGCAAAATTTCCTTCTTCGGGTTTGGTGCCTCGGCGGCGGTAGCCCACGATGCCATGAACAAGTTTTTTCGCTTCAATATTCCCGTGGTTTACTTTGACGACCTGGTTATGCAGCGCATGAGCTGCATGAACTCTGGCGAAGGCGACGTGGTGGTGCTGATTTCACACACCGGTCGCACGAAAAGCCTGGTGGAGATGGCACGGCTGGCGCGGGAAAACGACGCGACCGTGATCGCCATTACCTCGGAAGGTTCCCCGCTTTCTCGCGAGGCCTCACTGGTCTTGCAGGTTGATGTCCCGGAAGATACCGATGTTTATATGCCGATGGTGTCGCGTATCGCACAGTTGACACTGATCGATGTGCTGGCAACCGGCTTTACTCTGCGGCGCGGTGCAAAATTCCGCGATAACTTGAAGCGGGTCAAGGAAGCATTACGCGAATCGAGATTTGATAAGGAAGAACGATTCAGCAACCCGTTCAACTAATTATGCTATAACATCAACATCGGGTGGCAAGATGTGATATCGATGATAAAACCAACCTGTCTCCCAATCATAACTACAGGCGCGGCATCCGGACAGTGCAGAGAGGCAAAGACGGCGCTATACCGTGCCCTCGCCTGACGGCATTACCACATTACAACAGCTTCACCAGTCAACGGAGTTATACATGTCCAGACGGCTCAGAAGAACCAAAATCGTTACCACGCTGGGGCCGGCTACGGACCGCGACAATAATCTGGAAAAGATCATTGCCGCAGGCGCAAACGTAGTCCGCCTGAACTTTTCTCACGGTACGCCAGAAGACCATCTTCTGCGGGCTGACAAAGTTCGCGAAATCGCAGCTAAACTTGGCCGCCATGTTGCCATTCTGGGTGATCTTCAGGGGCCCAAGATTCGTGTATCGACCTTCAAAGAAGGGAAAATTTTCCTGAATGTCGGCGACAAGTTCCTGCTGGATGCCAACCTGGAAAAAGGCGAAGGCGACAAAGAGAGGGTGGGTATCGACTATAAAGGATTACCCAACGATGTGGTTCCAGGTGATATTCTGCTGCTGGATGATGGCCGTGTGCAGTTAAAAGTACTGGCAGTCGATGGCATGAAAGTGTTCACCGAAGTCACTGTTGGCGGCCCGTTGTCTAATAACAAAGGCATCAACAAACTCGGTGGCGGCCTGTCAGCGGAAGCGCTAACAGAAAAAGATAAAGCGGACATCGTTACCGCAGCCAAAATCGGTGTAGATTTCCTGGCGGTCTCCTTCCCTCGTACTGGCGAAGATCTGCACTATGCTCGTCGTCTGGCTCGCGAAGCTGGCAGCAACGCCAAAATTGTGTCGAAAGTAGAACGTGCAGAAGCCGTATCAACGGATGAAGCGATGGACGACATTATCCTTGCTTCTGATGTGGTCATGGTTGCTCGTGGTGATCTGGGCGTCGAAATCGGTGACCCGGAACTGGTCGGTATCCAGAAAAAACTGATTCGCCGTGCTCGTCAGTTGAACCGTGCCGTTATTACAGCAACGCAGATGATGGAGTCGATGATCACCAATCCGATGCCAACCCGCGCGGAAGTGATGGACGTCGCCAATGCCGTACTCGACGGCACCGATGCTGTGATGCTCTCTGCAGAAACCGCTGCGGGTCAGTACCCAGCCGAGACGGTTGCCGCTATGGCTAAAGTGTGTCTGGGTGCAGAAAAGATCCCCAGCATCAATGTCTCCAAACATCGCCTTGACGTGCAGTTCGATAACGTAGAAGAGTCGATCGCCATGTCCGCTATGTATGCGGCCAACCACCTTAACGGCGTTACCGCGATTATCGCCATGACCGAATCCGGCCGCACCGCACTAATGATGTCTCGTATCAGTTCAGGCCTGCCGATTTTCGCTATGTCGCGTCATGAGCATACCCTTAACCTGACAGCCTTGTACCGTGGTGTCACTCCGGTGCAGTTCACCAGCTATACCGATGGCGTCGCCGCGGCTAATGATGCGGTACTGTTGCTGCGTGATAAAGGTTTCCTGGTCTCCGGCGATCTGGTTATCGTGACCCAAGGGGACGTGATGGGAACGATCGGTACTACCAATACTGTGCGTGTACTGCGGGTTGAATAACCGCCGGTGATACCTGGTAATCACACTATCGTGCATCCTGGGTAGTAACAAATGAGGCAGCTGACGCTGCCTCATTTGTTTACTCATCAGTAGCACTTGCCTGACTCTGTCGGGTTAACGCGCCCCCGCCACAGGCTCGCTATCCAGCCCACCAGATAGATTGGCTCGGCTACGTTTGACCTGTCCATTGCTGTAATACACGTCATAACCCCCGGAAAGATTGGTACGACTGGTACTGCTTGAACCATCACTGTAGTGGGTATCCAACCCGCCGGACCGGTTTACACGACTGGTGCTACTGGTCCCGTCACTAAAGTGAGTATCGTAGCCACCCGCCAGATTAGCCCGGCTGGTACTACTTCGCCCATCACTGTAGTGGGTATCAAATCCCCCCAATAGATTAGTACGACTGGTCGATGTAGAGCCGTCGTTATAGCGACAGTCCTGACCACCGGACAGATTGGCGCGGCAACTCTCCGCCAGGGAAAAAGGAATATGTGCAGTCAGTAATGCAAGACATAAAAGTGATTTATTCATAAAACCCAACCTTTCATCCAAAAGGGATATACCGTTATATACCCTTCATACATCGAGTTGCAGGTGTGTTGACTGCACTACTCGAATTATTTTGGGTATAACGCCGGTCAGGAATAGCGTTCTGGTTATCTGGCAAATGGACTTCATTGCCATAACACCTATCGCTATTTCCTGTCCGGTAATTATTGCCATCTGCACGAATACTACTGTTTCTTTTATTATCGCGCGACGTTCATCTTATTGTTTATTGACTAACGGACGGTTTATTGGGCATTCGTGGTGGTATTTTTTATATCGTCCTGCTTTTCTCCGGTGCTGGCTTTCGTTTTTTCCCTGGTATTAGCGCTATCAGTATGATGTTTTTTCACCACCTTCTTCGCTGACTTCTCTTCAGCTTTCGTTTGTGTTTGTGCCGTGGCCTTTTCAGGTTTTATGGTTGCATCCCCACTGGCATTCGCTTTCACGGCCGATGCGTCAAGCTCTGCCCGTTTGGCTGCGTCCGTATTGGCTTTATCCACCGCCTTACCCAGTGAAGACTCCGCCGATGCGGGTGTCGTACTGGCTGCCGTGGCGTTAGTTGCGCTTTTTTCCACCGTGGTGGTCGCTGCGTTGGCAGTTACATAAGTCGTTGCCAGTAAAACGCCTAAAAACAGTGGTTTCAGATTCATGGTTGAAATCCTTCAGCAGAAATTTTTTTATTAGCCGGAATTAAATAAGCAATCTCGCATTATTTATGGTGGCTAACGGTTGAAGTCATAACAGAGCGGCTTCGGGGGTTATTAAATCAAAAGCGATAATAAAAAGAATATGGAATAGTCTGAGAAAAAAAGAACGGCACTTAACGCTATTTTTAAATTTTTTTATAAGTTCCAACGATTATTAAATTAAGCAGAGGTTAACTGTTACAGATTATGTATTTCCTGTCGACTCTCATGCGCCGTGGCACCCGCGTGTTGGGTACACAACTCAAAAATAGCACTTTAAAAACGCAGATAAGATGACCTATACCCGGTGAAAACCAATAAGGGCGATACTTGCGGTATCGCCCTTATTGGTTGTGCACTTAACCCACGGGTGATTTATTTCTTGCGCGGGTACAAATCTTTGCGCAAATAGGGCTCAGTTTCCCCCGGTTTGCGGGTTTTCAACAGCTTCAGAATCCAGGTGTACTGCTCAGGATTCGGCGTCACCAGATGCTCAACTTCTTCATTCATACGACGAGCGATAGTATGATCGTCTGCACCACTAATGTCGCTCATTGGCGGGCGAATGTAGATATCCAGTTGTGACGTTTTGCCGTTATAGACCGGAAACAGCGGTACGATTTCAGCCCGGCAGACCTTCATCAAACGGCCAATAGCAGGGAGTGTCGCTTTATAGGTCGCAAAGAAATCGACGAACTCGCTATGCTCCGCGCCATGATCCTGATCTGGCAGATAGTACCCCCAATACCCTTCGCGCACCGAACCAATAAACGGCTTGATTCCATCATTACGGGTATGCAGACGACCACCAAAACGACGGCGCAAGGTATTCCACAAATAATCCTGTAGTGGGTTTTTCTGATTATGCATCATGGCCGCCATTTTCTGACCTTGCCAGCTCATCAGCATCGCCGGGATATCGACAGCCCAACCATGTGGCACCATGAAAATAATATTACGCTGCTGCTCCCGCAACGCATCGACAATCTCCATACCGTGCCAGCGAACGCGACGATAAGCGCGGCTGGCCGGTAATATCGCCAGTTCCACCATCATCAACATCGCTTGCGGCGCGGTCGCAAACATTTGATCGATAATATGATCGCGTTCGCCTTCCGTCAGTTGCGGCATGCATAACCACAAATTGATGCGTGCGCGCCGTCTGGCACCTTTAGACAATCGCCCTACCCACCGACCTAGCGTCCCCAAAATAGGATCGCGCAGACGAGCTGGAATACATACCAGCAGCGCCATCACCCCAACCACCAGCCAAATTCCCCAGTAACGCGGATGCAAAAAAGCCGACGTAAACTGTGGAATGAATTCAGCGTTGGTTTTTCTTTCTTTTTTCTCTTGTTCCATGCAACCACTCTTCATCACAAAATCGGGTTAATGATAATCGCTACCCGATGTTTTGCAATTGAACACGCACTGGCCTGACATTTGCCCGTACGCGATAAAAAAACAGCCGGCAGCGTTGACTGCCGGCTGTCGAACATTCACAACGACACTCAATCCAGTTGCAATTGAGGCAGAACTTCGCGTACATGCGCCAGATAATCACGACGTTCTTTACCCATCAAGCCCTCAGAGCGCGGTAATTTCGCCGTGAGTGGGTTGACCGCCTGCTGATTAATCCACAGTTCATAATGCAGATGTGGGCCGGTTGAGCGCCCGGTATTGCCGGATAACCCAATTCGGTCGCCGCGTTTTACCTTCTGCCCCGGCTTCACCAGCAAGCGGGTCATATGCATATAGCGGGTGGTATACTGACGCCCGTGACGCAAGGCCACAAAATTACCGGCTTCGCTATCCCGCTCAGCCACAACCACTTCACCATCGCCCACGGCCAGAACAGGGGTACCTACCGGCATGGAAAAGTCGACGCCACGATGCGGTGCAATACGGCCGGTGACCGGATTGAGGCGACGTGGATTGAAATTAGAGGATACCTTGAACTGCTTCATGGTTGGGAAGCGCAGGAACCCTCTGGTCAGCCCTGAGCCTTCTCGGTCGTAGAATTTGCCGTCTTCAGCGCGGAACGCATAGTAATTTTTCCCGCCAGTACGCAAGCGAACGCCCTGCAATTCACTTTGTTCGCTGTGACCATCCAGGATTTCTCGAGAAATCAGCACAGCAAAGCTATCGTCTTTACGCAACTTGCGGAAATCCAGTTGCCATTGTAACGCACGAATCACTTCGCGCACTTCGCTACTGGTCAACCCGGCAGCCTGCGCGCTGCTGGCAAAACTGCCGTCGAGACGTCCGGTCAGCACCTTGTTTTGCCAGTCGCCCTCAACGTTTTCGATTTCCTCACGGAATATGTCGCCACTGCGGGTATACGTGCGACTTTCACGTCGGGAAACTTGCCAGGTCAGAGTTTGCAGTGCGCCATCGGCATCCAGCGTCCAGCTCAATTGCTGACCAATTTTCAAATTCCGCAACGCCGCATTCTTGTCCGCCAGTGCAGCAATATCGGACATATCGATGCCATACTGGGTCAGAATACTGCTCAGTGTGTCACCGGTAGAAACAACGTACTCATGCGTATTATCAGAGTCTTTGTCGTCCAACTCGTCGCTGGCAATACCATTCGTTGTTGAGGGTTGATCTAGCGGTTCGCTGTTAACTTCGGAAACATCCGTCGTTGGTACAGAGGCCGCCGTTTGCTGGGCAGCGACAGGCGGCAACGGATTACTATCCAGGGGTTCACTGGCTGGAGGATTCAGAGCCTGGCTCTGAGCCTGTGTTTGCGTTTTTTCGCTTTCCGCGTCTCTTACGATAACAGGTGCGTCATTGACTGGTGGATATGTCATTGGCCGCCAGACAGCGGCGGCCAGTGTAACAACAGTCAGTGACCCCAACATCACACGGTGAGGTCGGGGCAGGCTGTTATACGCCAGAGCGATAGTTCGGACTATCTGCTGCACTTATTCCTATCCTCATGATTTTTCCTTCAGGCAGCTCAAATACTGCTCAGACAGTTGCGACAGAAAACGCAAATAGCTGTCTTGATCCAGTGCAATGTCACTTCCCAATGGGTCCAGCACGCCGATGCGCACGTCAGTTCCCTTGGCGACAGCATTGATGACCGCTGGCCTGAATTGTGGTTCAGCAAAAACGCAAACCGCTTTATGCTCAACCAACTGTGTTCGTATTTGGTTTAAACGCTGTGCGCCGGGTGCAATCGCCGGGTTGATAGTAAAATGCCCCAGTGGGGTCAACCCGTAATGCTGTTCGAAGTAGCCATAGGCATCGTGGAACACGAAATACCCTTTGCCGCGCACAGGCGTCAGCATATTAACAATATTTTTATCTGCCTGTGCAAGTTTCTCAGTGAATTTACGCAGATTTGCATCCAGTTTGTCTTTATTCTGCGGCATGAGTTCCACTAATTTTGCATGAATCGCAATGGCTGATGCCTGCGCCATTTCCGGCGACAGCCAGATATGCATATTAAACTCGCCATGATGATGCCCATCATCATCGCTATCCTGATGATTTTCAGGCTCATTACCGTGATCATGCTCGTGGCTGGCGTGATTGTCATGATCAGCGTCATGATGCGCATCATTTTCTGCTGCCGCATGCTCAGGATGTGATTCTTGTAACAATAGCGTGCGGATTGTCGGTTGCTGACTTAACGCGATTTGCCGCTCTGCCGGTAACGGCTGTAACGCTTTAGACAGAAAGGCTTCCATTTCCGGCCCGACCCAGATGACCAGTTGCGCCGATTTAAGGCGCTGTACATCAGACGGACGTAGTGCATAATCATGCGGCGATGCACCGTCCGGGAGCAGCACTTCCGTCGGTGTCACGCCGTCAGCGATAGCGGCGGCAATAAATGCCAGCGGGCGAATAGACGTGACCACCGCGGCGCAGGCCATCGACATGGTAGCCAGAGACGCCAATAATGCACCGGTGGCCAGCACAGCGTTTAGCCATTTATAATGAGTGACTCGCAACATTCCCAATCATCCGTCGATTTATTAACAAAAACGCGTTATATTATAACGTCACACACCCTCTGCAAACAGAATTCTATGTCAACGCTGGTTTCACTGGAAAATATTGGCGTGCAGTTTGGCAACAAATCTGTACTCAATGATATTTCTTTCACATTGCAGGCTGGTCGTATTCTGACGCTGCTTGGACCGAATGGCGCGGGGAAATCCACGCTGGTACGGGTTGTACTGGGTTTGCAGCCTCCCACCCACGGTAAGCTGACACGGTCTGCGGGTCTCTGCATTGGCTATGTACCGCAAAAACTGCATCTGGACCCGACCCTGCCCTTGACGGTCAAACGCTTTATGCAATTACGCCCGGGGGTGAATAAGCAAGATATTATGCCGGCATTAAAACGCGTGCAGGCCGGTCATCTGCTAGAACAACCGATGCAAAAGCTCTCGGGTGGTGAAACCCAGCGCGTTTTGTTGGCGCGCGCGATTCTCGCCCGTCCGCAACTGCTGGTGCTGGATGAACCCACGCAAGGGGTCGACGTCAATGGGCAGTTGGCGTTGTATGAGTTGATTAACCAGTTGCGACAAGAATACCAATGCGGTGTATTGATGGTTTCCCACGACCTGCATCTGGTGATGGCGAAAACCGATGAGGTTCTGTGTCTTAATCAACATATTTGTTGTTCAGGCACGCCGGAAGTCGTGTCGCTACACCCGGAATTTTTAGCCATGTTCGGCCACCGTGGTGCCGGACAACTGGCTATTTACCGCCATCATCACAATCACCGTCACGATCTGAACGGAAAAATTATCTTAAAACGACAGGATGGTAATAACACATGATTGAGTTGTTGTTGCCCGGCTGGCTGGCAGGGGTATGTCTGGCTGTGGCGGCAGGGCCGCTGGGTTCCTTTGTCGTGTGGCGCCGCATGTCCTATTTTGGCGATACCCTCGCCCATGCTTCATTACTCGGCGTCGCACTGGGGTTACTGTTGGGTGTTAACCTGTTCTATGCCGTGATAGTCATTACCCTGTTGCTGGCGGTGGGGCTGGTCTGGCTGGAGCGACGCCCCGGACTGGCTATCGATACCCTGCTTGGCATCATGGCGCACAGCGCATTGTCGCTAGGTCTGGTGGTCGTCAGCCTGATGAATAATGTCCGCGTCGATCTGATGGCTTATTTATTTGGAGACCTGTTGGCCGTCACCAGCGAAGATTTGTGGCTAATAGGCCCCGGTGTCCTGCTGGTGCTTGGTGTTCTGGGGTGGCAATGGCAGGCTCTACTCTCCATGACGGTCAGCCCTGAACTGGCGCACGTTGACGGTGTGGCTATCGCCCGCACCAAACTGATTCTGATGCTGGTCACGGCATTAACCATCGGGCTGGCGATGAAATTTGTCGGTGCGCTGATCATCACATCACTGTTGATTATTCCCGCTGCTACCGCACGCCGATTCTCTCGCACACCGGAACAAATGGCGCTCTGCGCGATGGGCGCGGGTATTCTGGCTGTCACGGGTGGGCTTGCCTTCTCGGCCGAAGCGAATACACCGGCGGGTCCTTCCGTTGTGCTATGCGCATCACTGCTGTTTATTCTCAGTCTACTGAAAAAGCAGGCCGCCTGACCTGGCCTATCGCCCAACGGTAAAACAGCCCCCGTCCGCCTTTGCGCGCGTTGCACGACTCAGACTTACCGCCAGTTTATAAACTGGCGGTAAGAGCGGATAGAAGCCAACCAACTATATTGTCTTGCGCTTCTTATCCTGTTTACTCGCCGTGTTCACGAGTGAGTCCGAAATGGCGATAGGCATGCTGTGTCGCAATACGCCCACGTGGCGTGCGTTGCAAAAAACCCTGCTGAATCAGGTAAGGCTCCAGCACATCCTCAATGGTTTCCCGCTCTTCACCAATAGCCGCCGCCAGATTGTCCAACCCCACCGGACCGCCCATAAATTTATCGATAACCGCCAGCAACAGTTTGCGGTCCATATAATCAAAACCTTCAGAGTCGACCGCCAGCATGTCCAACGCCTGCACCGCGACCGTTGCTGAAATTGCGCCGTCTGATTTCACTTCGGAGAAATCCCGCACCCGGCGCAGCAATCGGTTGGCGATACGTGGCGTACCGCGTGACCGGCGGGCTACCTCCAGCGCACCGTCATCCGTCATATCCAGCCCCAGACATTGCGCACTGCGTTGCACGATATGCTGTAAATCAGCCACCTGGTAGAACTCGAGCCGCTGCACAATACCAAAACGGTCTCGTAGCGGCGATGTCAGTGACCCCGCACGAGTTGTCGCACCTATCAGCGTAAAAGGCGGCAAATCCAGTTTGATGGAACGTGCCGCCGGCCCCTCACCTATCATGATATCCAGCTGATAGTCTTCCATCGCCGGATAGAGCACTTCTTCCACCACCGGTGATAGTCGATGAATTTCGTCGATAAACAGCACATCGTGTGGTTCAAGGTTAGTCAGCAGCGCCGCCAGATCACCTGCTTTTTCCAGCACCGGCCCGGAAGTCGTGCGCAGATTGACGCCCATCTCGTTGGCGACAATATTCGCCAGTGTGGTTTTCCCCAGCCCCGGCGGGCCGAAAATCAACAGATGGTCAAGCGCATCACCTCGTTTGCGGGCCGCCTCGATAAAAATCTCCATCTGTTCGCGCACCACCGGCTGTCCAACATATTCCGACAACAGCTTAGGACGAATGGCGCGATCCAGTATCTCTTCATCGGATACCGCGGCAGGTGAAATCAGACGATCGGCTTCAATCATATATACCTCACAACGCAGCGCGTAGCGCATCCCTGATGAGGGTTTCGCAGTCAGCGCCCGGACGAGACACTTTGCTCACCATTCTGCTCGCCTCCTGCGGTTTATAACCGAGCGCGACCAGTGCGGCTTCAGCTTCCGCCAACGGATCCGCTTCCGGCGTTGCATTCCCGGTTGCCGTCGGCAGGGCAATATCACTAGCGGCATTAAACAAATCGCCATTCAGGCCTTTAAAGCGATCTTTCATTTCCACGACCAACCGCTCGGCGGTTTTCTTGCCGACGCCCGGCAATTTCACCAGTGCGTTAATTTCCTGGCGTTCCACCGCGCTAACAAACTGCTGTGCCGACATGCCGGACAGGATAGCCAGCGCCAGCTTAGGCCCCACGCCGTTGACTTTAATCAGCTCACGAAACAAAGAGCGTTCTTGTTTATTGTTAAAACCAAACAACAGTTGCGCGTCTTCACGCACCACAAAATGGGTAAAAATCACCGCTTCCTGACCGAGATCCGGCAATTCGTAAAAGCAGGTCATCGGCATATGCACTTCATATCCGACACCGCTGGCTTCAATCAGTACCAGTGGCGGCTGTTTTTCCAATACGATGCCTCTGAGACGACCTATCACGTGATGTTTTCCTTAATCTGGCTGACGTAAACGTGGCGTATAGCTTATAACACAAAAAAAAAGGCGGATACAGAAAAGCTGGATGCATATCCAGATATCAGACAGGGCTGTGAACGTTCTCCGGTGGCGACATGAAAACCACGAAACACCGGAGAAAGCGGTGATGAGATATTCCAGTCAGGTTGCTAACTACGCAGCCTGGCTATTAATGGCGTCGTAATTGCGCCAGCGATAATTACACAACGAGATAACCCAACAGGCGATAAACAGCGCGACCACATAAAATCCGGCATTACCCAGTTGTTCATTGAACGCATCGATGAGGCTCCAAAACCCGGTGTGCAGGTCCAGCTTATCCGCCAGCAACCCGAGCGCCTCCATACCACCAATAAAGACGGCTACCACCACCGATGTCGCCGTAATCGTGAGGTTATAGTAAAGCTTGCGCTGTGGTTTGCTGAACGCCCAACCATAGGCCCCCACCATCAGCACATTATCCAGCGTATCCACCAACGCCATACCGCAGGTAAATAACGCTGGGAAAATCATGATTGACCAGATAGACATCCCTTGCGATGCGCCTGCAGCGGAAATCCCCAGCACGCCAATTTCGGTGGCAGTATCAAACCCTAAACCAAACAACAAACCGACCAGATACATATGCCAGCTTTTGTTCACCATCCGAAACGTGGCGCGGAATAACCATCCCATAACGCCTGTAGTGGGTACCGCGTCAGTCTGGCCCAGTATCCCCCTGCCTTGCTTGAACTGCTGAAAACGCTGCCAGACACCACGCAAAATCACCAAATTCACCAGAGCCATCAACAGCAAGAAACCGGCAGAAACCGAGGTACCGATAACACCGCCAACCTCATGAAACCACGCCATGTCATCTTGCAGGGCCGCCGCCGTGGCTGCCAGCGCCAGTGATGCCAGAACCACAATGGAAGAGTGCCCCAGCGAAAACCAGGCTCCGACACCTAATGGCATCTTTCCTTCCTGCATCATTTTTCGGGTAACGTTATCGATGGCGGCAATATGATCTGCATCCACCGCATGGCGTAGGCCATAACACCAGGCTAACAGACACGTCGCCATCAGTGCGGTTTGATTGTGAAACATACCCCATGCCAGTAACCACACCACTAAATTGACCACACCCAGCGCACTCAGTATGACCACAGCACGTGGGTTATTTTTGAGAAGCGAAGACAGCATAACAATATCTCTGTATCGATCCGGCGGGTCATTGCCGTCGGGTAAATTACGGGTATGAGATTTTATGAATTGTTCATACACCGCCGTGTTATCCCAGATCAAAACAGGGCGTGGTTGTACAAAGAAGACGTTACATTCATGGACATGAAGCACGGGCGAACATAAAACGCCAACGATGCGTATCAGGAATAGAGGAAAAGAAAGAAGAGGAATCAGGCTGCCGTCTGACAAACGTTATGGTGCAGTCAAACGGCAGCCGGGGTTAAAACATCACACCATTCAACGGATTCGTCCACGCGCCAGCGTCAGTTTGTCATGACTGATACGTGAAAGATTCTGGCTAAAATGGCAATGGGTGATGGCAATCGCCAGTGCATCGGCAGCATCTGCCTGCGGATTAGCCGACAGCTTGAGCAGCGTTTTCACCATGTGTTGCACCTGGCTTTTTTCCGCCGCCCCCGTACCAACCACCGTTTGCTTCACCTGCCGCGCGGCGTATTCAAATACCGGTAGAGACTGGTTCACTGCTGCAACAATGGCCGCACCGCGTGCCTGCCCCAATTTCAGCGCCGAATCCGCATTGCGAGCCATAAACACCTGCTCGATAGCGAAATAGTCGGGTTGAAATTGGGTGATGATTTCGCTGACACCAGCATAAATCAGCTTAAGACGCGTAGGTAGATCATCCACCGCAGTGCGAATACATCCACTGCCCAGGTAGCTTATCTGCCGTCCCTGCTGACGAACAATGCCGTAGCCGGTCACGCGGGAACCGGGGTCGATACCGAGAATAATGCTCATCGTTCTTCCCCAGTCACCCGTAGAAAGGAAAGGACTGCCATTACAGCAGTGCCGCTACCTCGTCGGAGATCTCACCGTTGTGATAAACCTCCTGAACGTCATCGCAATCTTCCAGCATGTCGATCAAGCGCATCAGTTTCGGTGCCGTCTCTGCATCCATGTCGGCTTTGGTAGACGGAATCATCGATACTTCAGCCGCTTCAGACACCAGACCCGCGGCATCCAACGCATCTTTTACCTGACCGAAGATTTCCCACGGCGTAAACACGTCAATGGCACCATCATCATAGGACACCACGTCATCCGCACCCGCTTCCAGCGCTGCATCCATCACCGTATCTTCATCCAGACCCGGTGCATAAGAAATCACGCCTTTCTTGGAGAACAGATAGGACACAGAGCCGTCGGTCCCCAGGTTACCGCCGCATTTAGTAAAGGCATGACGCACTTCAGATACCGTACGATTACGGTTGTCACTCAGGCACTCCACCATCACCGCTGTACCACCAGGGCCGTAACCTTCATAAATGATGGTTTCCATGTTGGCTTCTTCATCGCCACCCACACCACGCGCGATCGCCCGGTTCAGGGTATCGCGCGTCATGTTGTTGGACAGCGCTTTATCGATAGCAGCACGCAGACGTGGGTTAGAGCCGGGATCGCCGCCGCCTAAACGGGCCGCGGTAACCAGTTCGCGGATAATCTTGGTGAAAATTTTACCGCGTTTAGCGTCCTGTGCCGCTTTGCGATGTTTAGTGTTGGCCCACTTACTATGACCTGCCATAAAAATCTCCGAAAAAAGCCTGTTATTCCCTAACGTTATCGGGCCGCCGCATTGCAGCGCCCCAAAAGCGGTCAGGGCCTGGCTGGACAAATAACAAATTCTTCAATCGCCTGCCGGTTGCTCCAGGATTTGGTCAACCGCGCCGCATCGGGTGCATCCAGCCATTGGTAAGCCAGATGCTCACTGATATCTACCTGACGCTCATCGGGCAACGCCAGACAGAACCAGTGTTCCAGGTTATGCGTCACGCCTGGGGCATAGCGACGTCTCAAATGAGCAAAAAGCTCGAATTCCACACTGCGTTGACAGTCAAGCAACGGCAACGCCTCAGCGGCGATATCGATGTTAACTTCTTCTTTCACTTCACGCTGTGCGGCACATCGCGCGCTTTCATCCTCTTCCAGGCTGCCGGTAACCGACTGCCAAAAATCCGGATCATCACGCCGCTGAAGCATGAGCACCCGCCCCGTGTTCTGGGCATAAATCACCACCAACACCGAGACAGGTCGCTTATAGTTCATCTTACTGATTCTCTGCATCCTGCGCGGCTTTGCCCTTACCCACCACCGCAATGGATAACTCCTCCAGCGCAGACGGGTTCGCGAAGCTCGGCGCTTCGGTCATCAGGCAGGCTGCCGCTGTGGTTTTCGGGAAAGCAATCACGTCACGGATATTGTCGGTACCGGTCAGCAGCATCACCAGACGATCAAGCCCGAACGCCAGACCGGCATGCGGCGGCGTACCAAATTTCAGTGCATCCAGCAGGAAGCCGAATTTTTCGCGCTGTTGCTGTTCGTCGATACCGAGAATACGGAACACCGTCTGCTGCATCTCACCATTGTGGATACGCACGGAACCACCACCGACTTCGTAACCGTTCAGCACCATGTCGTAAGCGTTAGCGATAGCGGCTGTCGGGTTGTCTTTCAGCTCCGATGGAGACATATCACGCGGTGCCGTAAACGGGTGATGCATCGCGGCCAGACCGCCTTCGCCGTCATCTTCAAACATCGGAAAGTCGATGACCCACAGCGGCTGCCAGCTGTTTTCATTGGTGATCTTCAGATCACGGCCCAGCTTCAGGCGCAGCGCACCCAATGCGTCCGTAACCACTTTCGCACTATCAGCACCAAAGAACAGAATATCGCCGTCATCGGCAGCGGTACGTTCCAGCAAGGCGGCCAAAATGCCGTCATTCAGGAACTTGGCTACCGGGCTCTGGACACCCTCAAGCCCTTTAGCCTTCTCGTTAACCTTGATATAAGCCAGCCCTTTAGCGCCGTAGATTTCGATAAATTTAGCGTATTCATCTATCTGCTTACGGCTCAACTGTGCGCCACCCGGCACACGAATCGCGGCTACGCGGCCTTTGGGGTCGTTAGCCGGACCGGAAAAGACTTTGAAATCGATATCTTTCAGCAGGTCAGCCACATCTACCAGCTCCAGCGGGTTACGCAGGTCTGGCTTGTCGGAACCAAAACGGCGCATGGCTTCTGCAAAGGTCATGATCGGGAAATCGCCCAGATCCACCCCTTTCACTTCCAGCCACAGCTCACGCACCAGTTTTTCCATCACTTCACGCACTTGTGGCGCGGTCATGAACGAAGTTTCCACATCGATCTGGGTGAATTCTGGCTGACGGTCGGCACGCAGGTCTTCGTCACGGAAGCATTTGACTATCTGATAATAACGGTCAAACCCAGACATCATCAGCAGCTGTTTAAACAGCTGCGGCGACTGCGGCAACGCGTAAAATTTACCTTTGTGCACACGGCTTGGCACCAGATAGTCGCGAGCACCTTCCGGTGTCGCTTTGGTCAGCATCGGCGTTTCGATATCGAGGAACCCGTGGCTGTCCATAAAGCGGCGTACAAAGCTGGTAATGCGGGCGCGGGTTTTCAGACGCTGAGCCATCTCAGGGCGGCGCAGGTCAAGGTAGCGATATTTCAGGCGCGCTTCTTCGGTATTGTTCTGGTTAGAGTCCAGCGGCAGCGGTTCAGCACGGTTGATGATGGTCAGTGCTGTCGCCAGTACTTCTACTTCGCCGGTCGCCATGTCTTTGTTGATTTGAGTGTCCGGACGGGCACGCACCACACCAGTCAGCTGGATGCAGAATTCGTTACGCAGCTCGGAAGCCAGATTGAAAGCCTCCTGACGGTCCGGGTCGAAGAACACCTGCACCAGACCTTCGCGGTCGCGCATATCAATAAAAATCAACCCACCCAGATCGCGGCGACGATTGACCCAACCGCACAACGTCACTTCCTGGCCCACATGGGACGAATTCAACAGCCCGCAATATTCAGTACGCATTACGATGTCCTTTTACACCGCCGCCGGTGCTCTGTTTCGCTTGCCAGATGGCAACGATAAGAATCGGTGAACCGGTCGGCATGGTTTTTCTGGATTACAGTCCAATGAAAAAAGGGGGGCATTATAAAGGAATTTCCCCACAACGATAAGTATGATGGTAGCGGTCTGCGGGCAGCCCCGCATACTCTTTTTTGTTTTTTGCCGTGCATTTGCCTGCTGGTTACACAATTGCGAGTTATTATGCTAAAACCCTGTTACATCCATCGTCATAAAAGTGGATGGCTTCAGGGTGTTGGCTCGCAGAGAAACCTATCAGGACAAGGGCTTATGTATATTGGTTTACCGCAGTGGCAGCATCCGGGTTGGACCCGGCTGGGCCTGCGCGATCTGGCGGATTACGCCCGCTATTTCAACTGCGTGGAAGGAAACACCACCTTTTATGCGTTGCCGTCGGCCGAATCGGTATTGCGCTGGCACGACATGACCCATGATGATTTCCGCTTCTGTTTCAAATTTCCCTCAGCCATTAGCCATCAGGCCGGTTTACGCCATTGCCAGCAGCAAGTGACAGAGTTTTTCCGCTGTATTGAACCTCTGCACCCTCGTCTGGGGCAATTGTGGTTACAGTTGCCGTCTGCGTTTGGCCCCGACCAGGAAGAAACGCTGTGGCAGTTTCTGGATACACTGCCAACAGGGTTTTGCTACGGGGTCGAGGTGCGTCACCCACTGTTTTTCGCTAAGGGTGACGATGAACGCCGCATCAACCAAGGGTTGCATCAACGCGGCCTGAACCGGGTTATTATGGACAGTCGACCAGTGCACCATGCCGCACCGGTCAGCGACGTTCTGCGCGATGCTCAACGCAAGAAACCCAAAGTACCACTCCATGTGGTGCGCACTGCCGATGCACCATTAATTCGGTTTATTGGCAATGAAGACGCCGACGACAATCTTCGCTGGTTTACGCCATGGATAGACAAACTGGCGCAGTGGCAATCACACTCGCCTTATCTGTTTATCCACACGGCAGGTACCGACAGCGCCCCTGAACTGGCGCAACGGTTATGGCCGCTTCTGAGCGCCGTGATTCCCAGCATGCCGCCCTGTCCCGACTGGCCGCAGCAGACCTCGCTATTTTAAAACCTGTCGCTTACAGCGTATCGTTTTAAAAAGCGTGTATTGAAAATAGTTTTTGAAGATGATGTCTTGAAGTGACTGTTTTCGCGCATTTTTTCGGCACCCTGGCCCGTGATTGCTGTCGTTGGCTTCTATCACAATTTCTTATTAACAGAATTGGATATCCGACAATTTTACCTACAATATCTTCG
Organism: Dickeya ananatis; assembly: GCF_019464615.1. Classification (NCBI taxonomy): domain Bacteria; kingdom Pseudomonadati; phylum Pseudomonadota; class Gammaproteobacteria; order Enterobacterales; family Pectobacteriaceae; genus Dickeya; species Dickeya ananatis. The sequence continues at coordinate 2,030,851 of NZ_CP040816.1, forward strand.
TGTTATGCGGTCAACAGACAAGCTATGATAACAGCTGCCGTTTCTGGTCAGGCAATGGAGTAAAAAATGGTAAGCGCGCTTTATGTGGTGCTCAGCGCATTGTTGTTAGTGAAATTATCAGTTGATGTCGTAAAACTGCGGATGCAATACCGGGTGGCTTACGGCGACGGCGGGTTTTACGAGTTGCAGACCGCCATTCGCGTTCACGGCAATGCGGTCGAATACATCCCCATCGGTGGCCTGCTGTTGGTACTGATGGAGATGAACGGAGCCATGAATGCGATGATTCATCTGTGCGGCATCATGCTGTTGCTCGGTCGTCTGTGCCATTATTATGGCCTGCGCCATCGCGAGTTGAACTGGCGACGTTCAGGCATGATGGCCACGTATGTGTCGTTGCTGCTAATGATCCTGTTCAACCTCTATTATCTGCCTTGGGAGTTGATACTGACCCTGCGTTAACCCCGTTCGTTATTCACGGTAAGGCATCCCTGCCCGCTTATAGTGATGCCTTACCGCCTTTCTCTCATACATCTTTGTGCCATCTTTCTGCTAGAATGCGCGCCTGTTCTTCCCTGTATGTATGTTTCCTGCTATGTCAAACCGCGATATGCTTTTTTCCGCGCCCATCGCCAATCTGGGTGACTGGACGTTTGATGAACGCGTCGCTGAAGTGTTTCCAGACATGATTCAGCGCTCTGTTCCTGGCTATTCGAATATTATTTCCATGATCGGCATGCTGGCGGAGCGCTTTGTCCAGGCGGACACCCAGGTCTATGATCTTGGCTGTTCTCTGGGAGCGGCCACCTTGTCGATGCGTCGCAACATTCATGTGCCGGGTTGCCGTATCATCGCTGTGGATAATTCGTCGGCGATGGTGGCACGCTGCCGCCGCCATATTGAAGCGTTCCGTGCCGAGACCCCCGTAGACGTACGCGAAGCGGATATTCTGGATATCGACATTGAAAATGCGTCACTGGTCGTGCTCAATTTTACGTTGCAATTTATCCCGCCTGAACAGCGCCTGCTGCTGCTAAAACGTATCTGGCAAGGGTTACGTCCCGGTGGCGCGCTGGTGCTATCGGAAAAATTCAGTTTTGACGATGCCTCTATCGGCGAATTGCTATTCAATATGCATCTGGATTTCAAACGTGCCAACGGCTACAGCGAGCTGGAAATCAGCCAGAAGCGCAGCATGCTGGAAAACGTGATGCTCACCGATTCGGTTGATACCCATAAAGCTCGGCTGCGTGAGGCTGGCTTTGCACACAGCGACGTGTGGTTTCAGTGCTTCAACTTCGGCTCTTTGCTAGCGCTAAAAGCGGAGCCACAACCATGATCGATTTCGGTAATTTCTATCAACTGATCGCCAAAGGGCCGCTTAGCCACTGGCTCAACACGCTGCCACCCCAGATCAGTCAATGGCAGCAGGAGTCGTTGCACGGCGAGTTCAAGCACTGGTTCAATAGCGTTTCACATTTGCCTGTGCTAACGCCCGACCAGCTCGACCTCACCCACGGCGTGACCGCCAGTCTGGACACGCCGTTGTCGGTGCGTCAGCAAGCGGGTGTTGAGCGCCTGTTGCGCAATCTGATGCCCTGGCGAAAAGGTCCGTTCTCGCTCTATGGCGTAACTATCGACACCGAGTGGCGTTCTGACTGGAAGTGGGATCGCGTCTTGCCGCATATCAGCCCCTTGCAGGACCGATTAATTCTGGATGTGGGCTGCGGCAGCGGTTATCACTTGTGGCGCATGATCGGTGCCGGTGCCAAACTGGCCGTCGGCATCGACCCGATGCAACTGTTTCTGTGTCAGTTTGAAGCGGTACGCAAGCTGCTGGGTGACGATCAACGTGCGCATCTGCTGCCGTTGGGCATTGAACAACTCCCGACCCTGGCGGCATTTGATACCGTATTTTCGATGGGCGTGTTGTACCACCGGCGTTCACCGCTCGACCATCTCTGGCAGCTCAAAAATCAGTTGGTTACCGACGGAGAACTGGTGCTGGAAACTCTGGTGGTGGAAGGCGATGAGAATACGGTGCTGCTGCCGGGCGAGCGTTACGCTCAAATGCGCAATGTCTATTTCCTGCCTTCGGCTGCCGCACTTGCTCGCTGGCTGGAAAAATGCGGTTTTGTCGACATCCGTATCGTGGATCAATGCGTTACGACGCTGGAAGAGCAACGCCGTACCGACTGGATGACAACCGGGTCACTGGCGGACTTTCTTGATCCACATGACCGCAGCAAGACGGTCGAAGGCTATCCTGCGCCTTTACGTGCGGTACTGGTTGCACGCAAACCCTGACCGGGCAACCCGACATACAAAAACAGAGCGGCGCGACATGCCAGCCCCAATACCGACTGGCATAATCTCGCCGCCCCATACTGCACAGAATCTCAGTTGCGATGCTTGACGATCATATCAATGGCCGCCTCTTCGGTCATATCAGTACTTTGGATCTCGACCTGAATGTCCTGATTGCTGGTTTCATTAAAAAGCGTCGTATTACCAACGGTATGAAAATCACCGGTTACCGTGTCTCCTCTTTCCACCTCATAAATATCCAGCAATTTGGCAACGATAAACCGCTCTTCAGGATCGCGGATAACGATGAGACCAATGCGATGCTCATGATGCACAACGACTCCACGCATAACAGGATTCCTTTTGACTGTTGAGATAGTAAGCAGCATATCACCGGCTTAGAATGATAAAAGATAACCGCATAACAATTCAGTGCATTTTTGGGTATGGATCACGTTCGATGGGGGAATAATCGCTGCATCAACCCTGCATTACGCGAACGGCTGCATCACAATTTATAGCAGAAAAAAAGCCCCGACAAAGTCGTCGGGGCCTGGTACTCGCAAGCAGACCGATAAAGGGAATGCTGCGCGGCAAAGGGCATCGGAAGAATACCTGATGGTGCCCATCCCACAGGGTACCACCTAGGAAGCGGATGTCGCAGAGGGAGCCATCTGTGGGCTCAACGCGTTTTTCATGGCCGCGACGACATCGCCATCAACACAGTAATGCTGGAACTCATCCATTTCGGTTTCAGAGCAGAGCGTGACACCTAATTTGCGATAACGCATCGGCGAAGGTAGCCACTGGCCTGCGGATGTATGTAACTCCTGAATGCCGCAGGCGCGAAACTTGTGCAAATTAGTCAGACGCACCCCAGCCCCAGCCATAATGATTGGACCACAACTGGCCTCATTAAGTTCCCGTAATAGCGTTAAACCATTTTCGGCACTTTGCTGTTGTCCGGATGTCAGCACCCGGGCAATGCCCAAATCCGTCAGTTGATTCAGCGCCAGACGCGGATTCAGGCACATATCGAATGCTCGATGAAACGTGACGGCCAGCCCGTCACACCGCGCCATAACCTGCCGCATCCGCGCGATATCGATGTGCCCTTCCTCATCCAAAACGCCGACGACTAACCCAGGAAACCCCATCGCCTTAATCTGATCAATGTCATACAGCATGGCGTTGAATTCCTGCTGGCTGTAGCAAAAATCTCCTCCACGCGGTCGAACCATCGGATGTACCGGGATAGACAACATTTCCCGTGCACAGCGCAGCACACCGTACCCCGGCGTTAAGCCTCCCTCACGCTGTGCAGCACAGAGCTCAATTCGATCCGCACCTGCCTGCTGTGCCGTCAGTGCGCAGTCCAGACTGTAACAGCAGACCTCCAACATCGGCATACCCCCTCCTTCGAAAAAATAACCAAACCGGAAAAACACCAGACTTTCCGAAACAATTGCCCGCTCATGATGAGTTGACCGTATGGCATACGGCCTAATACTGGCATCCCCTCGCAGGTGGCGAAGAGAGGCATGTCACACTGGTGACAGCATTTACACGTGGAATATGACGCGCCACACAGTTTACCGATCCCTTGCCAGCCACCACTCACATGTCATTGATGGCATACCGTTTGTTATATATGGCTCGCTGGGTTGCATAGCATTTAACGGGACCTAACCTACTGACGGGTCGACTGTTCGCTGGCTACAATGTCCTGAATGCGATAGGGATGGAATTTTAAGGTGATGCGACCATTGGTCACTGCCAGCGTCGGGTTGGGCAATCGTTCATGCTCACCTTGGGGATGACTGAATTTCAGTTTAATCCCGGGCGCGGTCAAAGCCGTGTCCGATAAACAGGCCAGTGCGCGGGGATGAAGTGTCGCCGGATCGCCGGGCAATACCAATTCCACATGCTCCCACCCTTCATGCGGATAATGCCGATTGCCTGGCCACGGTAACTCCACGCAATCAATCTGCCACGGTCCTACGGTTAATGGCTGGTGCAGCGTGAACAGGCAGATTGTCCGGCCATTGATCACGTTTTCCGATAACAACGTGCCACAAGCCAGTAATGCGGTACGCCACTGCTCAGCCGTACTGTTTTGATGACAACGCAGGGATATGTGGTCGGCGTCAAACGCAGCCAGATCAAGCTCAAGCTGTTGCGCGAGTTGCTGGAGTTCTATCGTGAAGCGGGAAAGATCATTCATTAAGGAGGGGGGAAGCGTCGACGGTAACAGAGCGGTCATTATTTCCTCATTAGCCTGAATAAAAAGTTTATTCAGTATAATTTAACATAGGCAGAATAACCGCCGTCTTTTTTACGCTTTTTGTATCAAACAATGCTGACATTAGCCCCCTATTCTTGTCTTTTCATGTCATCATTGACAATGTTGGACAAACTTCATTTCAATCAAATAATAATACCAACAAGCACCATTAACAAAATGAAAGAAATATAATATAAATTACAATTTATTGATTTTAAATGACTTTAAAAACCAGATGAGAGTATTCTTAAATATTCTCTGTAACATTGAGAAATAAACGAAAAGCAGATAACTTCGAAACTACCCACTCTCCACTAAATGACTGAAGGGCATTCATCATGTTGCTAATAACGTTCTCTATGCTGGTTGTCATTGCTGGCTATTCTCTGTTCCGTCATTTCAAAACGATACAGAGCACACGCCTGAGTACGGATCGCCGACACAAACGGCGCTAAGTTTTTTTTATAATCCCCTCCCTTCATTATTCCGGCTTGTCGGTAAGCCGTATGTTTTACCTTAATTCTGACTATCGATAATGACAGCAAGTATCTTGCCGCATTATCAGGCACTGTATTTATTTTTATTGCCGCCCCGCCCGGGGCGCTTGTTATGCAGCTCTGCTGACTACACCACCCAAATATGGTATAAAGAAAGGCTTGATTCGTCATTTAGGGTAAACCGGTGAATATTCAGGCTCTTCTTTCAGAAAAAGTCCATCAGGCAATGATTGCGGCGGGCGCACCCGCTGACAGCGAAGCAATGGTTCGCCAGTCAGCAAAAGCGCAATTTGGTGATTATCAGGCAAACGGTATCATGGCTGCCGCCAAGAAATTAGGCATGCCGCCGCGCCAGTTGGCCGAAAAAGTAGTTAACACGCTGCAATTGGATGGCATTGCAGCCAAGACGGAAATTGCCGGTCCCGGTTTCATCAATATCTTTCTCGATCCTCAATGGTTGTCTGCCCAACTGGAGCACGCGCTGACGGCACCGAAACTGGGTGTTTCACCGGTTGAGCCGCAAACTATCGTCGTTGACTATTCCGCCCCCAACGTTGCAAAAGAGATGCATGTCGGCAACCTGCGCTCCACCATCATCGGTGATGCGGCCGTGCGTACACTGGAGTTCCTCGGTCACCACGTTATCCGTGCTAACCATGTCGGCGACTGGGGGACACAATTTGGCATGCTGATCGCGCATCTGGAAGATGTCCAAAATGACAGCACCCAGGACCTGGAACTGGCTGATCTGGAAGCCTTCTACCGCGAAGCGAAAAAACAATACGACGACGATGAAGCGTTCGCTGAGCGGGCACGTGGTTATGTGGTGAAGCTGCAAAGCGGCGACGAGTACTGCCGGTCAATGTGGCGCAAACTGGTCGACATCACCATGGTGCAAAACCAGCGCAGTTATGACCGCCTGAATGTGTCATTGACGCCAGAGAATGTCATGGGTGAAAGCCTTTATAACGCCATGCTGCCTGACATCGTCGCGGACCTGAAAGCCAAAGGGCTGGCAGAAGAAAGCGAAGGCGCCATCGTAGTCTATCTGGATGAATACAAAAACAAGGAAGGCGAACCGATGGGCGTCATCATCCAGAAAAAGGATGGCGGCTACCTCTACACCACCACGGATATCGCCTGTGCCAAATACCGCTACGAAAAGCTGGGTGCCAACCGTGTACTGTATTACATCGATTCTCGCCAGCACCAGCACCTGATGCAGGCCTGGAGCATCGTACGCAAAGCCGGTTACGTGCCGGAATCCGTCAGCCTGGAACACCACATGTTCGGCATGATGCTGGGTAAAGACGGCAAACCGTTTAAAACCCGTGCTGGTGGCACCATCAAATTGTCCGAACTGCTGGATGAAGCCTACGAACGGGCACTGACGCTGATTGCCGGTAAGAATCCGGAAATGGAACGTACTGAGCTGGAACAACTGGCGCAAGTGGTCTCCATCGGCGCGGTCAAATACGCTGACTTGTCGAAAAACCGCACTACCGACTACATCTTCGACTGGGATAACATGCTGGCGTTCGAAGGCAACACCGCGCCGTATATGCAGTACGCTTACACTCGCGTGTCGTCTATTTTCAAACGTGCTGGCGTGGAAGAAAGCAGCCTGACTCAGCCTATCGTGCTGACAGCTGAACACGAACAGGCGCTGGCTACCCGTTTGCTGCAGTTTGAAGAGACCGTAACGACCGTAGCACGTGACGGTACGCCACATGTGATGTGCGCTTACCTCTACGACCTGGCTGGGGTGTTCTCCGGTTTTTACGAAAACTGCCCTATTCTCAATGCTGACAATGACAGCACCCGCCAGAGCCGTCTCAAACTGGCACAGCTGACCGCTAAAACGCTGAAAACCGGCCTGGATACGCTCGGCATCCAGACCGTTGAGAAGATGTAATTATCCGAACCCTGGCCGACATCCACTACGTGATGTCGGCCAGTCTCAGTAAATAATTCGATTGTCGTTAACCGTTACCTCATCCCAACAGACAGCCGGGGTGCGGATACCTCGACCTGTTGTTGATGTTCCTCTCCGGCCTTCAAGCGAAAGATTTCTACCAATTGACGCAACCGCGCCGCCTGATCATTGAGTGATTCTGCTGCTGATGACGCCTCTTCCACCATAGCGGCGTTTTGCTGCGTGACGGCTTCCATCTGGTTAATCGCCACGTTGATCTGGCTGATGCCACGACTTTGCTCTTCCGATGCCAGCGACATTTCCCCTACCAGTGATGATGCGTTGGTGATCAAGGTTTTGACATTACTGATGGCATCGCGCACATCATCAGCCTGCTGCGACCCGTTTTTCACTGCCGCAATGGCATTATCGATAAGCGTTTTGATTTCTCTGGCTGCGGAAGAAGAGCGCTGCGACAATGTGCGCACCTCGCCGGCTACCACGGCGAAACCACGGCCATGCTCACCGGCACGTGCCGCTTCCACCGCAGCGTTAAGCGCCAGAATATTCGTCTGAAAGGCGATACCTTCGATCAGCGTAGTGATCTCAGCGACTTTTTCGGAACCGGAAGCAATCGCCTTCATCGCCTGCATCATGCGTTCCACTGAGTCATCACCATGGGCAACGGCATCTGCTGCTTGCTGACCAAGGCTGTTGGCCTGACGGGCATTTTCAACGTTACTTTCTACGGTAGAGGAAATTTCGTGCATGCTGGCAGCAGTTTGCGCCAGTGATGCCGCCTGCTCTTCAGTACGTGCTGAAAGATCGATATTTGCAGCCGCTATTTCGTTAGATGCGGTCGCTACGCTCTCGCTAGCCGTACGCACATCTGCCAGCACAGTTGCAAAACGCTCAGTCAGGCTATTAAGCGCCTGTGCCGTTTTACCGATTTCATCATGATGACTATCATCCGCCTGCAACGTCAGATCCAGACTGTCGCTAATCGTCAGCAAAGTATGCTGCAAGTGGTTGAGGCTACGACGGACATAAAGCAGGATCATCAACGCCAGCGTGCCCGCTACCGCGACCGAAACAACGATCAGGCCAACAAGCGTATACAACGTGCTGTTATAGCTCTCCTTATTGGCTTTTTCCTGAGCCGATGCCAGCGTCAGATTGTATTCACGCTGATCTTGCAAGGATTTAATCAGCGCCTGCTCTGTTTGCTTTTTGGCGCTCTCCGCTGCCGCATCGGTGCTTTTCTGGATAGTACCGCCCTTATAAAGGTTATCAATGGTCTGACGATAAGACACCAGCAGTTGAATCGTACTATCCGTCATCTGCGCATCACGGCTATCGGCAATGTAGTTCTGCTTATAATCCGCCATGAACTTATCCACGCTTGTGAGCTTATCCAGAATGGATTTCAGCTGGGTCACGCGTTGCGTCTGATCGTCAACATCGCCTAGCATTGCGAGTGCCGCCCGCACTTCACGCACATTGATATTCGAATTAGATAATAACGTCAGGCTGGGCAGTGTATTCCCTGTCACGTATTCAACCCTATCTTTCGAATCCCCGAGTGCTTTAATGCCATACCCACCCACCCCAATGAGCGCCAGTACGAAAATCATGATAGCTATGGCTAGCTTTTGGAAAATTGTCATCTTTTTTTCCTTTGTTTACTAAAGGTTATCGTGTTTTTATTTAAAGCATCAGCTGTGTTGCACTGATAACTCGTTATCGGCAACAGGTGTTACACCATTAAAGGAATCGACTTACAAAACAGTAATATAAAAAACATTTCTTCAACGAAGATCGATTAAAACCTGATCTTTACTGAACAGGTTATTTGTGAATCTTTCGGCTTAACTGATCAGAAAATCTAAACAAAACACTAAAAGTCAGTTGATGTGCTATTTTTTTAGGAAACGTCAGAATAAAAATGGAACCCTGAAAGGCAGAAATCCTCTTCAGGTGGTGGGTCAGACCACCTGCAGAACGCAAAAGCGAGCAAGAAAAAGGGAAAAGATCAGAGACTACGGCGAGAAAAATCTTTCGGACGGAACCCCAATACAGCCAGTGAAGCAAAGTAGCTGCCAGCCCCCACTACCACCACAAACAGCAAGCGCAGCAGGCGTTCCGTCATGTTGCCTTGCGCCCAGGGGGGCATCCACAGGTTCAGCGCCAACAGCACCAGCGACATGACAACAACGGCCGTGACCATTTTAACCAAAAACATTGTCCAGCCGGGCTGCGGTGCAAACAGGCGCTGACGGCGCAACTGCCAGAACAGCAACCCGGCATTGATGCAGGATGCCAGACCAATCGACAGCGACAATCCGGCATGTTGCAACGGGCCGATAAACATCAGGTTCATCAGTTGGGTCATCACCAGTGTCGCGATACCAATTTTTACCGGCGTTTTAATGTCCTGCCGGGCGTAAAATCCGGGCACCAGCACTTTCACCAGGATCAACCCCATCAGCCCGATGGAGTAAGCCACCAGCGCTCGCTGGGTCATCATCGCGTCAAAGGCGCTGAATTTACCGTACTGAAATAACGCAACGGTCAACGGTTTAGCCAGCAACCCCAGCGCGACTGTAGCGGGCAACGCCAGCAGAAAACAAAGCCGCAGTCCCCAATCCAGTAACCGGGAATATTCCTGGTGATCGCCGCTGGCGACACTTTTCGACAGCGAGGGCAGCAAAATCGTCCCCAGCGCCACACCCAGCACACCGGATGGGAACTCCATCAAGCGGTCGGCGTAATACATCCAGGAAACCGCACCCTGACTCAGGAATGAGGCAAAAATAGTATTGATGATCAGGGAAATCTGGCTGACCGATACGCCGAGAATAGCAGGTGCCATCAGCTTCATTACCCGGCTGACGCTAGGGTCGCGAAACTTGATGCGAGGTAATACCAGCATGCCGATTTTCTTCAGATGCGGCAATTGATAGCCCAGTTGCAGTACCCCGCCGACCACCACCGCCCAACCTAACGCCATCACCGGCGGATTAAACCAACGCACCCCCAGCAATGCAAAACCGATCATGCTGACATTCAATAAAGTCGGTGCAAACGCTGGCACGGAAAAACGGTTCCAGGTGTTGAGAACCGACCCGACCATCGACGTCAGTGAAATCAGCAGAATATAAGGAAAGGTCACCCGCAACAGTGCCGATGTCAGCTCGAAACGCTCCGGCGTGGAGGCAAAACCCGGTGCCGTCACCATAATGACCCAGGGCGCGGCAATCATCCCGGCAACCGTGACCAGCGCCAGAATCAGCGTCAACATCCCGGCGACATAGGCCAAAAAGGTACGCGTTGCCTCCTCGCCTTGCTGGCTCTTGTACTCCGCCAGAATGGGCACAAATGCCTGGGAAAACGCACCTTCGGCAAAAATACGTCGCAACAGATTGGGCAGTTTGAACGCCACAAAAAAGGCGTCGGTCGCCATACCGGCACCAAACACGCGAGCGACGATGGCATCACGCACAAAGCCCAACACACGGGAAAGCATGGTCATGGAACTGACCGCAGCCAATGATTTCAGTAGATTCATTCAGTTGTTCTGACTATGGGAAAGAGAGAGATGGCAAGGCAAAACCGGCTCAGCCGCCATGTCCACGACGGTCAAACCGCCCGCGATACGTCATGCCGACAGCCACAACGCTGACGGTCAGGTACGGCTATCGCGGCACACAGCCTAGTCGATTGTACCGTCAATAGCCACATGGACACCCTATGGTCGCTGCTTTTTTCAGCATTCTCTCAGCAGCGAGTCGATCAATCGCTGCGCATACAACGCCTGATCGCCTGAGGTCAACGGCGGTGTCTGTGAGACCACCGCCTCAATGAAATGTCGGACAGCGCCGGTAAAACCGCGCTGCTCCAGCGTGCTCTGCCAGGACGGAGAGGGACTAAGCACCACAACCCCTTCACGCTCTTCACGCCATTCCCGCAGGTTATCCACCTGATACCAGCCGCCGTCATTGATCAACTGAACGCTTTCTCGCTGGCTACCCGCCTGGCGATGCATACTGGTAGTGATCAGGGTATGCGCGGTCTGGAACTGGTGTTCGGCGTACACCATCTGCCCTTGCGGGTTGCAACGTATACGGCCAGCGCACAACGTGGCAGTCGTATCCGGTGCTTGTGCCAGCCACAGTGCGGTATCCACCACATGCAAATAGTCATCCAGCAGTGTAAACGCCAGCGGCTGCGGACCAACATTATCCACACGATGCTTTTCCATGCGCAGGCTATCCGGCGCTGTCTGCCACTGTCGCAGCCGTTGGTAGAGCGGCGCAAAACGGCGGTTGAACCCCACCATCAGCAGCAGATTACGGCTGGTAGCCAGCGCGACCAGCTCTTCCGCCTGCGCCAGCGTTTCCGCCAGCGGTTTATCCACATAGACGTGTTTACCCGCCAGCAGTAGGGTTTTCACCACCTCGTAATGGCTGGCGGTACTGCTATGCACAAATACCGCGTCACACTGGCGACCCAACTCAGCCAGCGAGGAAAAACAGGTTATGCGGTATTGTTGGCATACCTGCCGGGCGCGCGCCTGCCCCGGCGACCAGGCTCCCACCAGTTGCCAGTCGGTGGCCTGAGACAAAATCGGTAAATAGGCTTTACGGGCGATATCCCCTAACCCCACCACACCAATACGCAAAAGTGTCATGCTGTTCTCCCGCCTTCCCACTTATCCGGATGGTATCAGGCAAGGTGCGCCTGTAACGCGGCCAGTTGCGCACGCAGCTCAGCCACCTCATTTTCCAGCACACACACCCGTGCAGCCAGCGAGGCATCTACCGATGTCGACGTCTCGTCCGACACAGAAGACGACACAGCGTCGTCAACCTCGCCGCTGAACAGATGCATAAACCGGCTTTCACGCTTACCCGGTTCCCGCGCCAGTCGCACAACAAACGGCCCGTCTTCCCGCTGTTGCAGGTGCTGTAAGACGTTCTCCACCTCTTCCATATCGGCAAACTCGTACAAACGAGCCGCACGGGTACGAAGCTCACCCGGTGTCTGAGCGCCCCGCAACAGCAAGGTCGTGACCAGTGCCACTTCAGCGGTTGAAAACTTCAGGTCACCAAATTCGGAGTTACAGAAGCGGTGTTCATATTTCATCACCCGGTTGCCAAAACCGCTGACGGTACGCAGAAAATGCCGCTTCACCAGCAAATCCAGCGTTTGTTGTACCTCGCTTTCGCTCAGATCCATGACCGGCTCCCGGTTGGTTTTCTGATTACACGCGGCGGTCAGCCCATTGAGGGACATCGGATACTGTTCCGGGGTGGTCACCTGCTTTTCCAGCAGGCAGCCAATAATCCGCGCTTCGCGGGGCGTCAATTGGTATTTCATGGGCTTATCCTCATTCGGATCCGTAGCGGCGTGCACTTAACGCATCGGAGTCCATTCATTATTAGTCAGGGCAGTCAGCACGTGATCTTGCCATTTACCATCAATCAACAGGTAATTCTTGGCGTAACCTTCCTTTTCGAACCCCAGACGCGCCAGCAGGTTACCGCTACGCTGATTGTGCGGCATGTAGTTAGCCATAATACGGTGCATATGTTGCTGGCGTTGCATGTAACGCAGCGCAGATTGCAGCGCCTCATACATCATTCCTTGTCCCTGCCACTTTTCACCCAGCGAATAGCCGAGGTAGCAGGCGTGAAAAGAGCCGCGCAGCACATTGCTGAAGTTCGCGACACCACGCACCTCGTTTTCATCCGGGTCCAGCAGCAAAAAGTAGTAGGCGCTGCCCTGTTTGTGCATATCGCAAATCACGCTTAACCGCGCCTGCCAACCAGAAGGGTAACAATGGCTGGCATCGCGCACCGGCTCCCAGGGTTTCAAAAAATCACGGTTTTCTGCGTAATACTCAGCCAGACGCCAGGCATCGCGTTCGTGCGCCAGACGGACCACCAGCCGATCCGTAGTCAAGCGGACTCTGGGTGTCGTTGAGCGATAGCCAAACATGCCTTCCCCCTCAGGTGACGGATTATCGATGAATAACTTTTATTAATGTGATCAACGCCGACGAACGTCGTCACAAGATAAACAACCCATAGCGCTTACTATAACCCTATAAATTCCATAGCGTAAAATCATGACCGCTGAGTTATTGCACAATCGATACGCCGTCATGACTTTTTTTCTTAAATTGTTCGTCAGATAACAGTTGAACGATAAAAAAATTTATTAGCAGGATCCCCTATCGCCATCACGCAATCGGCGAGAGAATGGAATGGTTATCTTTTACCTTCCTCTCTTTCTGCCTCGTGGTGAAACATGTCGTTGATGGCGCAGGCTCGCAGCCTGGGTAAATATTTTCTGTTGCTGGATAACATGCTGGTGATACTGGGTTTCTTTGTGGTGTTCCCGCTTATTTCCATCCGTTTTGTCGATCAACTTGGCTGGGCTGCGCTCACCGTCGGGATTGCACTCGGCCTGCGTCAGTTCACCCAACAGGGACTCGGTATTTTCGGCGGTGCCATCGCCGATCGTTTCGGTGCCAAACCGATGATCGTCACCGGCATGCTGTTACGTGCCTCTGGCTTTGCGTTCATGGCGCTGGCGACGACACCGTTGATGTTGATGCTCTCCTGCGTGCTCTCCGCACTGGGCGGGACGCTGTTCGAACCGCCACGTAACGCTATGGTGATTAAGCTGACACGCCCCCATGAACGCAGTCGCTTCTTCTCCTTGTTAATGATGCAGGATAACGCTGGTGCGGTGATCGGCGCGCTCATCGGCAGTTGGTTGATGCAATACAACTTTTCCGTGGTGTGCTGGGTCGGTGCAGGCGTATTCGTGTTGGTGGCCTTGCTGAATGCCTTGCTATTACCCGCTTATCGTATTTCCACCACCCGTACCCCAATCCGCGAAGGCATGATGCGGGTCATGCGCGACCGGCGTTTTGTGGTCTATGTACTGACGTTAACCGGCTATTTCATGTTAGGTGTGCAGGTACTGTTGATGATGCCGATCATGGTCAATGAACTGGCTGGCTCGCCGTCTGCGGTAAAATGGATGTACGCGATCGAAGCCGCGCTGTCGCTGACGCTGCTTTACCCCGTCGCCCGTTGGAGCGAAAAGCGTTTTCGACTGGAACAACGGCTGATGTTCGGGCTGTTCATCATGACCCTGAGCCTGATTCCGATGGGGATGGTCACCAGCCTGCAATGGCTGTTGGGGTTAATCGCCCTGTTTTATATTGGCTCGATCATTGCCGAACCGGCGCGGGAAACGCTGGGTGCATCATTGGCTGATGCCCGCGCCCGCGGCAGCTATATGGGGTTTAGCCGTATGGGGCTGGCACTGGGCGGCGCGCTGGGTTACAGCGGCGGCGGCTGGTTGTTTGATACCGGAAAAGCGCTCGGCCAGCCAGCCTTACCCTGGTGCATGCTGGGTATCATCGGCATGCTGACTCTGGCGGCCCTCTACTGGCAGTTCCACTTAAGACGTATCGAACCGGCCATGCTGAGTGAGCATTGATCGCGGGTTGCTGCCACATCCCGAACGGGGCCTCGCATCGCCCCGTTTTTATCTTCAATTTCCAGCCGTTGCAGCACACATTGCGCATGGACGAGCTGATGCTGACAATAGATAATCCCCTTCGACACCATCATCACAGTTGCGTCCGATGCGACGCTGATCAACCCAAGGAGTTCCGGTATGAAACTGTTTATTTATGAACATTGTCCTTTCTGCGTGAAGGCACGCATGATTTTCGGTCTGAAGCAGTTACCGGTGGAACTGTGCGTGTTATCCAACGATGACGAAACCACGCCGATTTCGATGGTCGGTCAGAAAATGGTGCCGATTCTGCAAAAAGAGGACGGCAGTTATATGCCGGAAAGTCTGGATATCGTGAAATACGTTGATGAACTGGACGGTAAACCGGTGCTGACCGGTACCACAAATCCGGCGATTGATGCCTGGATTCGTGGCGTGTACGACTACGCACCGCGTCTGCTGATTCCCCGTTTCTCTCAGGCTGATTTTGAGGAATTCGCGACAGAAGCCGGTCGTAATTACTTCATCAACAAAAAAGAGGGACAAATCGGCAGCTTTGCTACCCACTTTAGCCAGACTGACACCCTGACAAAACAGCTGGAAAGTGATCTGCAGGCACTGGCCTCGTTGATTGTCTCGTCGCAAGCCTGTAATGGCACATTGTCACTGGATGACATCAACCTGTTCCCCTTGCTGCGTTCACTGACCATCGTTGCTGACGTCAATGTCCCGGCGCCTGTCGCCACCTACTGCGATACGATGTCTCAGCTTGCCAACATCGACCTGCTGATCGAACAGGCACAATAACCCCTGTCGCCGCCGCCCGACGGTGGCGTTTAGGTGTATTCCGATTGGCGATATCAGCGGAATAACGCACCCTGCCGACAGGCCTCGCACGGCGGGGTAATCACGAAAAACAAGAGGTTATAACAATGAGAAAATCGGGACTGGCCGCTCTGGCGCTGTTGGGGACGTTACTCATCAGTGGTTGCAACCAGTTGGCGCAATACAGCCTGAGCGAGCAGGAAATCAATCAGTATTTGCAACAGCATAATGACTACCAGAAGCAACTGGGTGTTCCCGGTGTAGTGGACGCACATATTACGCTGACTGACCTGGCCAGCCAAATTGGTCGCACGGAACCCGGCAAAGTCACGCTGAGTGGCAACGCGAAAGTGGATATCAGTTCCCTGCTGGGAAAACAGCAGGCGGATGTGAAACTGACGCTCAAAGCCCAGCCAGTATTCAACAAGGATGAAGGTGCCATCTACCTGAAAGATATGGAGCTGGTGGATTACAGCGTTCAGCCAGAGAAATTACAAACGGTGATGCAAACGCTGACGCCCTACCTGAACCAATCGTTGAAGAGCTATTTTGACCAGAAGCCTGCCTATGTGCTAAATCCGGAGCACAGTAACAAAGAGGCACTGGCGAAAAAATTGGCTAAAGGTATCGAGGTAAAACCCGGTCAGTTGGTTATCATGTTGACCGATTAAATGGAACGCCCAACTGGCTGGGGTTTTCTATAGACAAAAAAACGGGTGGCATGTGCCACCCGTTTTTCATTCTTCAGACGACTCATCATCCGTTTCGTCGCCTTCTGCTTCCGCCAGTTCGTCACGCATCGCGTCCAGCGCTTCACGGCAAATAATCGCCAGCGTACGATAAAACGCCGTCGTGGCATGGCTTTCCACCTTGCCCAGAAAACGATCGCTCCACGGCAACAAATAGTTATCGAAAAACGCTGACTGCGCTGCCGTTTCATCCTCCTGCGCCTGATCTTCCAGCCAGGATGCAGCCAGCAACAATGCGCCAAAGTGATCGACCGGCCCTTCGCCTAGTGGCATACCGCGCTGTTGTAAAAAGGCCCGGATTTCAGCTTGCGGTGCGTCCGGCGCCCAACTGGAACGCCACGGCGACACCGAGGGTTCTGCACCGAACAAGGCTTCGTAATCTGCACTCATCGCCGGTAAATCGATACTGCGCTGCCAGCGCGCCATCAACGCATCCTGCTCTAGCGGCCATTGTTGTGCCAGCTTGCCCTGCTCAATCAGGGTAAACAACGGCGCCAGCAGCGGATCCTGTGGCGAGCGGTTAAACAGCGTGCCGATAATACGGCACACCACGGAAAATTCATTCATCTCATCAACCTGTAAAAAGACATGACAGCGCGATTCAGTGACAACGTCACAGATCGGCAAACTCCGGGATGGCCGGTCTCCCGCGTTGTTCCAGGAAATCCAGCACCCGGCGCGGGCTGACATTCAACACGCGATCCTGCGGAAAATCAACGTCCCGCATAATACGCTCACAGTGTGGAAACTCACCCAGCGACCAGGCGATATGTGAATCTGATCCCAACGCCAGATATCCCCCGGCGTCGCGCACCGCTTCAGCCACTGCCCGGCAATTCGCCTCACTGCCTTTGCGGGAATGAGTAAAAGAGGAGTTATTCAATTCCAGCGCCACGTTATATTTCGCGGCCGCCTGAGCAACCGCCTGAATATCAATCGGGAATTTCGGGTTGCCGGGATGACTAATAATATGGACTGACCCTTGAGCCATCGCGGCAATCATCGCTTCGGTGTGGATATCACGGTTTGACGGGGGAAACACCGGCTCATGAAAACCAGCGATAACCACGTCCATACACTCCAGCATCGGTCCGGTGCAGTCGATATCGCCTGCCAGATTCTTAATATTCGCCTCAATACCACGCAGGATACCGACCCCCTCCACCACTCGCGGCCAGACACGCATATTGATGAAATGCCAGTGATGCGGTGCATCCGCCATATCCGGGCCGTGATCGGTAATAGCGAACAGGCGAATCTGTTTGGTTTTGGCTTCTGCCACGTAGTCATGCAGGGTGCTGTAAGCGTGGGTACTGGCGACGGTGTGCATGTGTAAATCGACGGGGTACATGGTTTCTCCTGACTCGGCATTGATAAGCAAGCATACCATTTATCCCGCACTGGCACAGCCGAGGCAATGATGGGATAACGACAAATTAACAGAAATGAAACATGCACGACTTTCCCCCATCGCGGTGGAGAGCTGACAGACCGAAATGGCGACTAAAGCAGCAAATTGCGCTAAGTTTGGCTAAACGCACGCTTTTATGAAAGAAGTGTGTTGACGCTGCTGCGGATTTTCCCTAGAGTAGCGCCCCGTTGCCCCTGCTGGCGACGATCCGGTGAGGTGTCCGAGTGGCTGAAGGAGCACGCCTGGAAAGTGTGTATACGTGAAAACGTATCGAGGGTTCGAATCCCTCCCTCACCGCCAGATTAAAAACAAAAACCCCAGACGAAAGTCTGGGGTTTTTGTTTTTAACCGGTGATGGGGCGGATGAGAAGCCTCGGCAGGGTTCGACAAAACGGCTTGCCGTTTTGGACCGCCGCAGGCGGCCCGCAGGGCGAGCGCTTCGCGCGAGTCAATCCCGACCGGGCCGACATCTCTTTACCTGCAACCATCTGCTATAGTCTGATTCACACCTCTTAAATCGCACAACGTAAACTTGAATGAATAGCTAGCCATAAGCGCAATTGATAAGCAGATTCAAATGGAATATTGGTCTTTATCTCTGACAAGAATAAAGGGCTAAACCAACCATTTTGAGGTGAGGTAAAAATCTTTATAGAAAAAGGTGAAATAGCAAGATAACTCCTGCACCGTACCATCGTCCGATGGTGAGAGATTCCACCTTCTCTGAGGGAAGTAAATAAATTGGGATAACAAGCGATTACAAAAATTTAACTACGTCTCACAACATCCAATTCACCACACTTTTGTGTGTCCGCATAAACTCATTTTATGAGCAAGATGCGTTTTGAGTTAGTGAGGTGAACTGCTACTACAGGAAATCACTATGGACAAACTTTTCATAGTAGTTATCACAATGCTCATTACTTCGTGTGCCACTATTCCTGCGCCAACTGTTCGGCCTTTTGCTGATAGCCATGATTGGGTGTTAGTGGAGGATATTACGTATAAGATTGGAGAATCAGGGCTCGCAATAACGGTTCCAAAAGGATTTGTTACTGATTTTGCGAGTATTCCAAAAACACTTTGGTCTTTCGGCCTTTCACCGCATGGCCCCTATAGTAAGGCGGCAATCATTCATGACTACCTTTATTGGTCGCAAGGCTGTACCAAAGAGCAGGCAGATAACATTCTTGCGATCGCAATGAAGGAAAGTGGAGTATCCGTAAAAACTGTAACAGTTATATATGTCGGTGTTCATCTTGGAGGAGAATCGTCTTGGCTATCAAACAAGACAGAGCGAGACAAACAGTTTCCTAAAATAATCCCTATAGAGTATTTGAAGTTCCCAGATAACGTCACATGGACCGAATACCGACAAGAACTAATAAAAAAAGGTGTGAAAGACCCTGAATTTGAAACTCACCCGGCATATTGCAAACTGGGCAATTCCCGTGAAATTCCAGGACACGGATAGCCCATCACTCGAATAGGCATCGAGTAAATAAGAATAAGCCTTCCTAGAACCCGATTTTCTATACGAACAGTTCACCTGAAGCTAACACTAGCAGAGCTTTAACATTTGGAATCTCAGTGTTAAAGCCTGCGAGTAGGCTTAATCAAGGGAAAGAAAAGCGGGATCAATCCCCCAATATCTCACCGCCTCACCCCCTACCCACTCATCCACCGTCAGCGAGAGCACATCCGGTCGGTGGCCTACTACATCTAGATCGTCACGGGTGCCGACTAACAGGCCGGTGTCGATATCTGCCGTCAATAAGCTGGCCTGACCGGTTAGTGGCCCGCCCAGTACGTTGCTCAGTGGATTGATTAGCAGGTTACCGCCTTTAATCAGCGGCCATTGCGTATCCCATCCGGGCACCTCAATGCCTAACGCGGCAGGCGATATGCCGCATCGAGGCTTGCCAGACATCGCGTTCGTCCTCTGCGCGTTTTTGTACATTAGCGCCCTCTCCCACGAAAATATTGTCAGAGCGATGCTGCTCATAAACCTTACTGCCACAACATTCAAGCCCGAACCACACTCACCCCCGCCTGCGCAAAAGGTGCCGTCACCTCATCAGGCACCGCGGATTCCACAATCAGCGTGCTGGCCATGGTGAGTTCACCAATCGCATAGCGGGAGGCGACATTCAGTTTATCCTGTGTCGCCATGACGACGGTTTCCGCCGCACGTGCTGCCAGCGCCCGTTTGATATACGCCTCTTCCAGATCGCCGGTGCTGAAACCCGCCTGCGGATGCACCCCGGTGACGCCCATAAAAAAGATATCGGCGCGGATCGTCGCCAGTGCTTCCACCGCCGCCGCACCTACCGCGACCAGTGAATGCTTGTAAAGGCGACCACCAATCAGCACCACATCAATACCGGGGTGGTTTACCAACGACACCGCCACACTCGGGCTATGCGTGACCACGGTCGCCGTCAGAGAAAGTGGCAGGCACTTCACCAGTTCGCCACTGGTCGTGCCGCCATCAATCATGATGACCTGCCCCGGCAGTATCAGCGATGCAGCGGCCTGCGCCAGTTGATGTTTAGCACCTATCGCTATCCGGCTGCGGGCATCAAAACTGACTACCGTTTCTGACGCAGGTAAGGCACCGCCATGTACTCGCTGTAACCGCCCTTCACTGGCCAGCTCACGTAAGTCACGCCGAATGGTATCTTCCGACACGCCAAAGGCATCGCTCAGTTGCTTTGCCAGCACCTGCCCTTCAGCCGCCAGTTGTTCCAGAATTCGCTGTTTGCGTTGTGTCGTCAACATGGTGTTCCCTCTGTGCGTTGTGCCTACCTTTATTTACTTGATTATGCCTGAATTTGCACGTTTATTCTTTTTACCAGTATTTCAGGCAACCAATTACGCACAAAATTGCACGAAAAAACTTGAGTGTGCACGAAATCTCACGCTAGGATGAGCGCTCATTCCTTGTTCAGGAGAGTAATGATGCTCACCACACGAGATCGCGTTCGTATTGTCGACAGCGTAGTACTGTCCGACGATTGGTATGTGCTGAAGAAAAACACCTTTGATTTTTTACGTCGGGACGGCACCTGGCAGCGGCAAAACCGTGAAACCTATGATCGCGGCAATGGTGCGGTGATCCTGCTGTATCATCGCCACAAGCAAACATTGTTGCTGACGCGCCAATTCCGCTTTCCGGTCTTCGTCAACGGGCACGACGGGATGCTGATTGAAGCCGCAGCCGGTTTGCTCGATCATGCCGACCCCGAAGTGCGGATCCGCGCCGAAGCGGAAGAAGAAACGGGTTATCGGGTATTCAATGTTCGTAAGGTGATGGAAGCCTACATGAGCCCCGGTTCGGTAACGGAGAAACTCTATTTCTTTCTTGGGGAATATGATGATAGCTCCCGTATCGGCACGGGAGGTGGCATTGAAGATGAAGGTGAAGATGTGGAAACCCTGGAGATGACGCTACCGCAGGCATTGGCCGCGATTGCCGAGGGCACCATTATGGATGCCAAAACCATCATGCTGGTGCAGCTCGTCGCGTTGCATCGTGCGCTACCGTTTGAGGGGCTGCCAGATTAATCGCTAACCCGGTTTTCGGCGAGTGCAAAGGCTCGCCGCACCATACATCATTGTCAAAAGAGACACCTTCCTCATCTAATAATTATTTAGGGTATGTATCGGTTATTTTCCACTCGATATTTTTATGAAATGGCCAGGCGAATAATTTGTTATCACTATTATTTCCCGTAAAAATAACAGCCTATTTTTCTTCTTTCTCAAAATATTTTAACTAACTGATATTTAAAAAACATTAATATTTATCATACCAGAATTTGACATTTCTCGATTTTTTACGCATACAGAATACAGCTGCTATACTGGCATCACGCACATGTTGCGGTTATTTTTCACCCAGTGTTTGTGATCTAAAAAATAAGATCCATCGCAAGGTTTTTACTTGTTATTTTTGTCCGCCCTATGGGATAGGGCAACCGCGTATCCATGAAAAACGAAGAGCCTATCCCTGTAGGCGTTATTGGCGCAGCCAGTTTGGACTCGGACAGCGTGTAGACAACATGCGGGCGAGCGCAGCGAGTAAACCGGAGCGTACACGTAGTACGTGAGGATTTCGAGCACTGCCCAAGGCCAAAATGGCAAGTGAAATAGCCCTAATGGGATAGGCTCTAAAAAATCCGACAGGAGAAGGTTATGAAGAAAATATATTCGTTGCTGGCCGGTTTGGTATTCACCGTTGGCCTGACGGTGAGCCCTGCTGTGCCTGCAAAAGGCCAGGCCGGTGTGTTTGATTTCTATCTGTTGACGTTATCCTGGTCCCCCACGTTTTGTCTGACACACGCCAATAATGAGCAATGCACCAAGGGGTATGGTTTTGTGCTGCACGGCTTGTGGCCGCAATACGCCAACGGTGGCTGGCCGCAAGACTGCCCGCCCATTAAAGCGCTTACCGCTCAGGAGCGGAAATACGGTAATACCCTGTTCCCAACCGATGCACTGCTGACGCATGAGTGGGAAAAGCACGGTACCTGTAGCGGGTTAGGCGCTAATGGATATTTGCAGGCGGCGGATAAAGCCGTAACCAGTGTGAAGATCCCGACCAGCTTCAATGTACCGACCAAGCCGCTGCAAATGACCGCTGAGCAGATCCTGGCCACATTCCGCCAGAGCAACCCGTCAATCCCACAGGATGGGATCGCAGCGGTTTGTAGCGGCCCGGAATTGTCTGAAATTCGGATGTGCATGGACAAAAATCTGAATTTCCAGTCCTGCGGTAAATCGGTAAAAACCCAGTGTCGTGATGGCAACATCCGCGTGCCTAACGTGCGCTAATCCCCACGCTGGCGCTGATGAGCGCCAGTGCCATGACATCTTTAGCCCGCCGTGCGTGCGGGCTATGTCAAGTAATGTAGAAATAATGAATAACAATAATTACTTTTGTAAAGTTTTCTATTGTATTTATTCTGCTTGTGAAATATCACTGTCACGCTAGATCTCTAGCATGTCCGGTCGGACATAGTCATTCACCCCAGTGCAGGTATGAGAGCATGTTTTTGTTTTCCCCGCAGGACAGCACCTACACCAGGATGTTGTGTCAGTTCGAGTTTCAGGCACAACAAGAAGGGATTACCCGTCAAACCATGGCCGCTGCGGTGGTATTCCGGGGCGGTATACTCTTGGTGCGTCGCAGTGCTAATGACCCCATGTTACCCGGATACTGGGAAATTCCCGGCGGTGGCCGCGAACCTGGCGATCACAACCTGCTCGCCACGCTGATGAGAGAATTGCAGGAAGAAACTGGCCTACGGTTGCGTTATATCCGCCATTATCTGGGTTTTTTCGATTATCTGGTGCCGAGTAACGAAAAAGTTCGTCAGTGGAACTTTCTGGTTGACGTGATGCAAGAAGAAGTCTGTCTGAACGAAACGGAACACGATGCCTGGCAAATCGTGCGTCAGCCATCCGATATCCCGGAGGATTGCCCCATCAGTGAAGAGAGCCGTTTTGTGGTGAATGCCGCCATCCGCATGTTATGACGGCACGATGATAACGATAAGGCTATGCCCGTAAACTCAACTGTCAGACCCCTATAAATCGGGGTCTGACAACATTTAGGCCAACTGGTTAAGCGAAGCCGCTTCGAACCCTTTAAGGCTATCCAACTCATGACGATGCACTTTCGCCGCCCAATGAGAGTCGGTCAGCAGTGCACGACCTACCGCGATCAAATCAAACTCATCGCGTTCCATACGCTCCAGCAATTTATCCAGTCCCGCCGGACCAGACCCTTGCCCGGCAAACGCACCGAAGAAATCATCAGACAGCCCGACAGACCCTACGCTAATGGTTGCCGCCCCTGTGACTTTCTTCGCCCAGCCAGCAAAGTTCAGGCCGTTTTCACCGTCTACATCCGGGAATTCCGGCTCCCAGAAACGACGCTGTGAGCAATGCAGAATATCTACGCCAGCAGACACCAGCGGTGCCAGCCAATCCTCCAGCGCCAGCGGCGTCGGAGCCAAACGTGCACTGTAGTCCTGCTGCTTCCATTGGCTAACACGCAAAATCAGCGGGAAATCTGGCCCTACCGCTTCACGGACGCTTTTCACCACCTCGGCAGCAAAACGCGCACGCTGTTTAACCGTTGCGCCACCAAACGCATCAGTACGCAGGTTGGTTTCTCCCCAAAAGAACTGATCGATCAGGTATCCGTGCGCACCATGCAATTCCAGCGTATCAAACCCCAGACGCTTCGCGTCAGCCGCCGCCCGGGCAAAGGCGGAAATGGTATCGGCAATGTCTTCTTCCGTCATGGCATAGCCCCGCTCTACTTCTGGCGAGAACAGTCCTGACGGGCTTTCAATGTACTCCGGTTCCCATTCCACCCCCTTAATCGGTGCCGAACCGACGTGCCATATTTGTGGTCCCATTTTGCCGCCAGCCGCGTGGACCTCGTTAATCACGTTCTGCCAGCCCGCTAACGCACGCTCACCATGAAAAAATGGGATCCCGGGGTGGTTACGCGAACCGGGGCGATCCACCACCGTGCCTTCCGACAGAATCAACCCGACCTCACCTTCCGCACGCTGGCGATAGTAAGCGGCAATATCATCGCCCGGAATACCATCAGTGGCGAAACAACGAGTCATCGGTGCCATCACGATGCGATTCTTTAATTTCAGTGTTTTCAGCGTAAAAGGGCGGAACAGCACATCAATATTGGCCATGTAATCATCTCCTTGGGCATGAACCCGTGATGGTATACAATGTAAACTTGGTGTCAATCAGGCACATTTATGCTACCAGGTAGCCTTAAGGAAACCACCATGCTGAAATCTTGCGCCGCCCCTTACTCCCACGCTAACTGCCCCAGCCGCTTTTTGCTGGAACAAATCGCCGACAAATGGTCGGTACTGGTGTTGGGGGCATTATGTGAGAAGCCGCTGCGTTTTAACGATCTCAAACGCAGTCTGGAAGGCATTACGCAAAAGGCCCTGACACAGTGTCTGCGCAAACTGGAACGCAATGGCATTGTGGAACGACGGGTACTGGCGTTTTCGCCGATTGCGGTGGAATACCATATCACGCCATTGGGCCACACGTTGAAAGAACCGTTTCAGGCGCTGTACCGCTGGACGGTCGAATATCTGCCGCAGGTAGCGCAGGCGCGCGAGCGCTTTGATCAACGGATCAGTGAGCAGGAAAAAGCGATGTCCGACGCGCAGGCCTGAGGCGGTTGTGCAGCGAACCTCGCTTTTCCTCAGTATCAGGACACCGTAAACGACATCATCATACCGGTGTCCTCATGCTCCAGCAGATGGCAGTGCGCCATGAATGCCCGTTCTTTCGCCGCCGGGTGACTAAACTGCACCAGCACTTCGCTGCGCGCGCCTTCCACATGCACAATGTCCTTCCAGCCGCGCCGGTGCGCAGCAGGCGGTTTGCCATTTTCGGACAGAATGCGAAAACGGGTGCCGTGAATATGGAAAGGATGCAGCATCATGTCGCCCTGCCCGGAAATATTCCAAACTTCAAGCTCGCCGCGTTTCACATCAAACATCGGCTGCCCCATCTGAAACGCGACACCATTGATGCGATTGGCCGACAACAGGTCCAGCGGTGCGAGCCCGGCTTGTGGGTCCATTGCCCCGTGATTCATATCGCCGTGGTTCATACCGTTATGGTCCATGCTGCCGTTACTCATCGCGCCATGATTCATACTGCCGTGATTCATACTGCCGTGATTCATACTCATGCCATGTTGCCCCATGCCCGATGGCATAGACATGCCAGCATCATGCGACATCCCCTGCATCGAGCCGTGTGCGTTCATGTCCATCCCTGACATCGCTTGCATACCATAACGCACCATGAGTGCCTGCATGCCCAGCATGTCAAGCCGCGGGTCCATCGACAGTTGTAGCTGACGCGTTTTCAGGCCCGCCGTTGATGGCAGTGCCGGTAATGGCACCAGCGTTTCCGGCAACTTGCCCGCCCCCGGTTGAGCGGCAGGCTGGATACGCAACACCGGTAAGGGTTGGTCAAACGGCGGCAGGCGCATCCCCATCTGTGTCACCGGCAACGCCACTATATCGAACACCTTGCCATCACGCGCGTCGACCAGGACCTCAAACCGCTCGCCCATCAACACAGTCAGGTTGCTCACCTGCACTGGCTCGGCCAACAGCCCACCATCACTGGCAATCACATACAACGGACGGCCGTCACTGGTCGCCAGTGTTAGCGAACGTGCGTTACATCCGTTAAGAATACGCAAGCGTAACCAACCGCGTGGCGCAGTATGCTGCGGATAGCGCGCGCCATTGGTCAGCATCAGGTCGCCAAACCAGCCAACCGCCGCCGACATTACATCCAGCTGATAGTCAACCTGCCCTTTGGCATCCAACCGTTTGTCTTGCAGGATAACCGGAATATCGTCCACACCCCATTGTGCAGGTAGTGGCAACGCCCGGCTGGCGGCATCCTGAATCAGGATAAGCCCGCCCAACCCCATCGCCACTTGTCGCCCGGTCACGCCATGGGTGTGTGGATGAAACCACGCTGTCGCAGCCGGTTGTTCAACCCGGAATGTCGCCGTCCATGTCCCTCCCGGTGCGATCTCTGCCTGTGGGCCTCCATCGGCATCCCCGGGAATTTCCATGCCGTGCCAGTGCAGGGTGGTGGTTTCCGGCAAGGTATTGGTCACATTCATCGTTACCGTCTTGCCTTGTTCCAGTTGCAACGCTGGCCCCAAAAAACCGCCATTCACGCCCCAGGTAGCGGTCTCCATTCCCGCCAGCCAGCGCATACTGCCCGTTTGCAGTGTCAGTGCAATGTTGCCTGCCGCATCCGGTGCCAGCAGTGGTGGCACTGGCAGGCTCGGTCGTTCATCAGCCCATACGGAACGGCTCCACCAGGGCAACAGGCTGGATGCCCCCAGCATAGCGCTCAATTTGATAAACTCACGGCGACGCATACCGCTCTCCTCCAGTCAGCTATCATTCAAAAAAATAATGATAATAACTGGCAGACTGCACCTTCCAGTAACAGGAAGGTCAAGCGTTTTTACGTCAATGGCGTTTTACTTCAAGCGTGTTTTGCTTCGATCGCATACTGCCAGCGGTGAACATCCCCCCCCCGACAACCGCGAAACCCGTCACTGCAATAATGAATATATATTTTACTCAACAGCGAAGGTGATTTTATTTGCCAACCAGTTTTTACGTTCTGCATCAATTTTGATTAAGACCACTCTGATTTTACCCTGATATATTTTCTCCTTCATATGCCATTGCAATAATGACTTTCCAACAGGCCAGCATCGGCAAGATATCATCTATAGTGAGATAAAATGAGTGACTCCTTTGTTTCTGCGTTACTATCAGAAATAGCGCCCACATTAGGTATTCAGATAGAGTTTGAACCAGAATTCGGCTTTGTCGGTGAAATTACATTCCCTGACGGAAAGAAACATCTGTTCAAAAATAGAAATCTTAATCTTAATCTCTCTGCATCATCAGATATCGCCAAAGATAAATTCTACACAAATTATTTTTTGCAAAAAAAAGGGTTCAATGTTCCAAGAGGAAAAACTTTTTTTTCTGAAAAACTAAACAAGAAACTGCCACAGGAAAAGCGAAGAGGTATTGCTGAAGCAAAACAATTTGCCGAAGAGCTCGGGTTTCCTGTTTTTGTCAAACCCAACAATCTTAGTCAGGGAGAATGGGTAACCAAAGTTTATGATATAGCATCAATGGCGATGGTCGGTGCAAATATTTTTTCTCGTACGGACGTGTTACTGGTAGAGCAACCCTGTCCCGGACGAGATTATCGGGTTGTTGTTCTGGGCGAGACTGTGATATCGGCGTATGAACGCTTTCCACTGGCCGTTTCTGGTGATGGCACCCGCACTATCCAACAGTTATTGGCTGATGCCCAGCAAGCACTGTCTTTGCATGGACGTCCCAATAGCGAGATTGATCCTGATGATCCGCGTATTGATCTCAAGTTGACTCAGCTGGGTTTACAGCGAGAAACGGTTCTGCCTTTCGGGCAGAAAATATTTCTTCTGGATAACGCGAATCTCTCCACCGGCGGAACCTCATCGGATATTACCAGGAACATCCATGAAAGCTTTGCTGCTTTAGCCATCAACGCCACTGCATCATTAGGGCTACGTGTTGCTGGCGTTGACATTATATGTCGTGATTTATGCCAGGATGCAGCTGCACAACAATGGAATATTATCGAAATCAATGCGGCCCCGGGTTTAGATAATTACGCAGCCTCAGGTTACGAGCAACGGGAACGCGTAAAAGATCTTTACAGGAGAATCCTGCTACAAATTCAACGGGAAAACAGCATGCCCTATTAATTTATGATTATCGGCAGGGA
The DNA here is from genome assembly GCF_019464615.1 of Dickeya ananatis. Taxonomy (NCBI): domain Bacteria; kingdom Pseudomonadati; phylum Pseudomonadota; class Gammaproteobacteria; order Enterobacterales; family Pectobacteriaceae; genus Dickeya; species Dickeya ananatis. The sequence continues at coordinate 2,058,773 of NZ_CP040816.1, forward strand.
TAGGTTCTAAAACCCCGTCACGCCTGACGGGGTACAACGTAGTATTTATTCCTTTCGTTAGTATTCCTTTCGCCCCAGCCAGCGTTCTTTCAGGATGCTGCCACGGATGCCGATATCCAGCAGTGGACGCGGTGGAATCCAACTCGGTTTACCCAGCGACTGCATCTCGGTAATCAACGGATTATCGACACCGCTTGCCAGGTCCGCCAACGTGCTGCCAGCAATGGTTTGCTTCGAGATACCGGCACCATTGCACCCCAGTGCAGCATACAGATTATCGCCGTATCGTCCCCAAGTCGGCGCACCATTGCGGGTCACACCAATCATCCCAGACCAGGTATGCGCGACGGCCACATCCGCCAGTTGCGGGAAACGGGATAAAAAGATCGCCTGATGCTGCTGCGTAATATCTGCCGTGTATCTTGCCGTGACAGTGTAACCTGGTACATAGGTGACATGCTGGCGAATCAGAAACCGGTGGTCACGGGTGTAACGCAACGTTGCCCCGGCGATGGCATTGGCTGGCGTCATCCCCCATTCACCAATATTTCCGATGCGCTGCCGCTGCTCCGCCGTCAGCGGCTCGGTCAACGTGGCGAATGTCGATAGTCCAGCCACCTGGTGGGAAAACATCGGCAATTGCCGGGCACAACCGTTAGTCGCCACCATCACCTGCCGGGCCTGCACCTCGCCGTAAGGTGTTCGTACCCGTACCTTATGCCCAGGTTGGATCTCCAGTACCGGCGAGCGTTCATACAGCGTGACATTATCAGGCAGGTTATCAGCCAGGCCCCGCACCAGCGCCGCCGGGTTAAGCAAGACACTATTCGGCGTATAGATAGCCGCGTGGTAATAAGGTGTGCCTAATTGGCGGGCCAGGCTTTCGCCTTGTAATAACTGATAGGGTTCTGACAGCGACTGTAATTCGTGAGCATACTGGTCCAGTAACGTCCCCAACTCAGGGCGGACAATACAGTGATACTTACCGCTGCGGTTCCAGTCGCATGCAATACCATAGCGGCTGATTTGCGCCTCCAGTTGCGCCAGCCCTGCCTGCAACAGACGCCGATAACTGGCGGCTTTTTTCAGCTCCGCGGTGGAACTGCCGATGTTGTGCGGCAGGTCAATGGCAAACCCGGAATTCCGCGCGGAGGCGCTGCCATCACTATCAAGCGCATCCAGCACCACCACCTGCTCATGTGGGTGGTTTTCCGCTATCCGGTGAGCAAACGCCAGCCCGGCATACCCTGCGCCAATGACCAGCCAGTCAGCGTTGATAGTCTGGCGCAGTATCGGTTTTGCTTCTCGTGGCGGTAACATCGCCGACCAGCCATTGGTATTGGCATCCAGCGGTAATGCGTTGATGTTCAATTTATTCTTCCTGATACAGATACGATACTTTCCGACAGTGGCCCGGTTTCCCGCCGCTGTCAAAGAAAAACTGGGCGCGTGGAGATGCCCCCCCCGCAGCCAACGATTTTGCCCATAAAAATCGGGCTGTATCACACAGCCCGAACCGGTTTATTATCAAAATTATACTGCCTCAACGTCGGCGGACGTCACTCAGAAATCAACGATAACGGTTGTTCCCGGATCGTCGCCCACATAAACCCCGCCCATATCCTTCAAATCCTGCACGGTTATCTTCGCTTTGGGTGTATAGCTGACCGTACCGCTGGACTCCACCCGTTCCAGGTACAGCTTGTTGGCGACAATATCCTTTAAGACCCCCCATGAGGAGGTCCAAATCCGAGTACCAGAACAATCTGCGGCATTAATATTTCCCGTCAGGGACTGTCCTTCACCCGCACCAATCCCCATCACATTGCACACTTCCACATAGGCCACCGCCTTGCCGTCCAGCATGAATTCCCGCTCAGCAGCCACCTTCGATTTAGCCGTCGCCACCATCGCCGTTATCACCTGTGGGGATATATAATTACTTATGCTAAATCCCAGCAAAGGTTCGCTGGGATAATCGCTAGTAGCACCGGCGGTATTCAGGAATGTGGTCAGTTTGTCCATGCAGGTTTTCACCGCCAGCTCGACTTTCAGCTTGGTGTCATTGCTCTTGATGATTCGGATGTCTTTGCCATTCACACTATCTATCGGCGCACCGTCAGGGTATTTCATGTTGTACCATTCCGACGCCATAGTACCGGCATAATGGGGTAGCCACTGCAACCGGTTATAGACCACTTTGTTATTGGCGATCAGCTTATTCCAGGTTGCCAGAAAACACTTCGCACGATTGCTGCCAATCTCTTTATCCGGCGTATCCGCATAAGGAACCAGCGCTTCGCCCGGTTCCACATCGACAATCAGGTAAAGGTCGTTAGCATTCTGGGGGCGCTGGTTCAGCAGCAGAGCCTTGTGCAATCCGAATGAGCGCAGCAACCCATAGGGTATGGTTTTCAGCCTGCTCGTCCGCAATGACAATTTGCCTTTCACTATCGACGAGTCCGCATCGGCGGGCGCGGCGGCATTGTCCAGCCGCCGGTGCTCCCGGTTCATCAACCAGGCGCTACAATCGATGGCAAAACGGATTTTTACCGTTCCCTTTCCCTGAGCCTCCAACTCCTTGATCAGATTCGCCGCCCCGGTCGTGATAACCCAGTCAGTCATCAGGGGGGAATTCAGGTGCAAATGAATCAGCCATTCGACGTTCTGGAATTTCACTGCATCCGATGTTGCAGCGTCACTCAGCGTCTTCGCCCACGCCTTCATGGTCGCTAGCCCGCTCATTAGTTGATTGGAAATGATCAGAATCGTGCCGATAGCTTTGCCTGCGGAGATCGCATTGTGACCAAATCTCTTTGTTTCATGCGTTTGCAGCAGAATGCCCGATTTGTTCTGAGCACTATACCCGTCAGCATTCGGGTTATTGGTCATCAGATAATTGCTGATGTTCTTCACGTAATTCGACACTACCGCGTCATCCGCCAGCGGCGCCAGTTTATAGGGTATCAGCCTGTCTACCATGTTCATCTCCAGATGTCTTCACGTCGGAATTGCATTGCCAGCACGGTGAGGGAACAGCGCTCGCCGTACCACCATCACGCTGGCGTCCAACGAGAAATTACGACATGCAGGTCAGGATGACTCGGTGAAACGCTGCGCCTGACAAGGGGAAAATCGCATTCGGATGGAAACCGGACGGGCGCAAACGGAAACGCCACGCCGGCAAAAAGACAGTGATTGCGGTGACCATATGCCATACCGTCGAGTATGGCGCATGGTCACGCAGAGGAGATTACGGCGTCGGCAGGTTCTCTTTCGTTTCGACACCAAACCCGCGTAGCCCCACCACATGAACATGCTCGTGGTTCTGGAATACTTTTCGCACCAGTTTGTAGGTAGTGCCTTTTTCCGGGCTGATGTTTTCCGGCGCGGCGATAATCAGCTGCATTTCCAAGCGTTCACACAGCTCGAACAAGGTGGCGATGGATTTCGCATCCAGACGCGCCGCTTCGTCGAGGAACAGCAGACGGCACGGCGAGATATCCTTGCCACGCAAACGGCGGGACTCTTCTTCCCAGCTCTGTACCACCATCACCAGAATCGACATCCCGGTCCCGATTGCCTCACCCGTGGACAACGCCCCACTCTCAGCACGCAACCAGCCATCGGCACCACGGTTAACCTCCACTTCCATCTCCAGATAGTTGCGGTAGTCCAGCAGTTCTTCGCCGATAGTCTGTGGTGTGCGCTGGCCCATGTCGATTTCTGGGTTCAGGCGCTGGTACAGCTTCGCCAATGCTTCAGAGAAGGTCAGGCGGGTGCTGTTGAACAGATCCTGATGCAGTTCCTGCTGCTCAGACAGGACATTCAGCAGCGTGGTATGGGTTTCGCGCACGTTCACATTCAACCGCACGCTCTTCACCTGACCGAATGCCACCGACTGTAATCCCTGGTTGAGCATGCGGATACGGTTTTGTTCGCGCTGGATGGTCTTGCGGATGATGTTCGCCACACTGCGGGAACTGATCGCCAGCGTTTTCTCGCGGGCAGTCAGTTCTTCAGTCAGTCGGTTCAGTTCTATCTCCATCTGTTCGATGGCTTCCACCGGGTCATCAGTACGGATGATATCCTGACGAATACGCTCGCGCAGATGCTGATACACCGCAATGTAGAACTGAACTTTGCGCTCTGGCCGTTTCGGATCTTCCGACATGCGCAGCACGTCACGCAGGTGTTCGTTATCTGCCACCGCCTGACGCAGCGCCCCCAGCGCCTTATCCGACATCGAGCGCAGTTCGTCGCCGCTCATGTATGCCAGTTCACGGCGGTGCAAACGGCGCTCTACGCCATTGTCTTTCACCAGCCGCATCACTGCACACCAGCCCGCCTTGGCGGTCACCACCTGCTCGCGCATGACATGGTAATCACGTTCCAGCTTACGCAGTTTCTTCTGCAAGCTATCCATTTCCGCTTCACAGAAGGTTATCTGTTTTTCCAACTGGTTACGGCGGGCACGGTTGGCGCTCAGCGCCGCATGCAGTTCGTCACGACGTGTCCGGGCACGCGCTTCTGCATCGGCATCAGCACGAACACCGATATCCGACAGCTCTTGCGTCAACTCCTTGAGCATGTCGCGTTTAGCGTCATAAGAACTCTTCAGCGACGCCTGCAACTGGCTGTATTGGGTCAGTTGTGCCTGATGCTGGCGCAGTTGCTCGCGGGCGCGGGTACGCTCCTGCTCCGCCTGCTCCAGCCGCTGACGCAATTTATCATTAAGATCGGCATTGGCATTGAGCATGCCTGCCGAGTCGGTGTAGCTGAAATGTGCACGGCGCTGAACCACTTCGGTCAAGGCGAACGCCTGCTGTTTAGCAGCACGTTGCGCCGCCTGCGCCTGCGCATAATCTTCACGCATTTGCTCATGCTGCTGCGGGTCGTTTTGCAACACCGCCGCCAGCGGCTCCAGTTTCACCAACGAAGCACCATGCTGCTGCATAAAGCGCGCGGCGTCTTCGGCTTCGTCCAGCTCTTCACGCAGTTCTTCCACCCGATCGGCCAGCGCATCATCACACAGCAGGCTGATGCGCGGTATCAGGCGGTTTAACATACCGACCTGTTCTTTCGCTTGTTCGTACTGCTGACGCTGCTGCTGATTTTCGTTATCGAAATTGCTGATAGCGCGATCCAGCTCGCTGCGTCGGCTACTGATCTGGCGGATTTCCGCTTCCGGGTCCGCGTCAAACGCCACCGCTAAGTGGCTGCCGATAAAGCGACTGAACGCCTGATGCAGACGCTGGATTTTCTGGACGTCAAACGACAGTGTGGCGTACTGCTCCGCCAGTTGCTCACGCTCTTCACGCAGGCTCTCCAGGCGCTGTTCACGGGCCGCACGGCCGAACAGCGGCACCTCAGGAAAGCGAGAGTAACGCCACTGACGATCGGCGATTTTCACCACCACCGCTTTTTCCAGCTCTTCGACTTCAAACACGCTATCGTCAAACGACTGCGGATCCCCCTCGATCAGATAGAGATCTTCCGGGCAATCGTCCAGACCGGCCAGTTGCTCGCGCACCAGCGACAGATCCGCCACCACGATGGCATGGCGCGACGGGCCGTATAACGCAGAGAAGTACGGTGCGTCATCCAGCGTCACGTCATCATAGATTTCAGACAGCAGCACACCGCCAAACCGCTCCGCCAGCGCGTTAAGCCTAGGGTCTTCAGAGCCGCCCGGCTGGCTCAGGCGTTCAATCTGTGCGTCAATGTGCTGCTTACGGGCCGCCACACTGTCACGCTCCACCGTGGTTTCACGTTCGCGCTCCAGCAATTGCTGCATGAATTCGGTGACTTGCTGGCTATCAGCAAAATGCTCGCCGCTCTGTTCTCCTAGCTGGGTCAGGGCTTCCTGCGCCGCCAGCCATACCGGTGCACGGGTGGTCAGTTGCGCGATCCGCTGCTGGATCTGCTCCAATTCCTGACGCATTGCCAGACGGTGCTCGCCAGCCTCCGACACACGGACGGATAAATCCTCGATACGCGCTTCCAGCTCCTGTTGCAGGTCGTCGAGGTCTTCCGGCTGATAATCCTGACCGCTACGCTTGATGAATTCCTGCAACAAACGCTCGGCGTCTTGTTGTTCGCGCTGGCGCTGTTCCAGTTCCGATAACCGCATGCGCAGCGGTTGCACCTGTTCAGCCAGATAGCGCTGAGAAGAACTGTCGCGCAACAGGTCACGGGCAACGTCCCAGGCTTCGCTACGACTGACTGCACCGGCAATGCGGCACACCAACTGATAAGCCTGCTCGAACTGGCTGTTGGCGGCATCTGCCACGCTCAACTTTTGCTCCAGCATCAGCAGTAATTCTGTCGCTTCCTGCTCTTTGGCCTGGAAGCTGTCGAGCCACTCATCGGCGTTATCCGCTGTCAGTTCCGGTACCTGACACAAGCTACGAGCGCGCTCCAGCGCTTGTTGTGCCTGCTGGTACTGAATCGCACGCGTTTGCTGCACATCCAGCGCCTGCTGGTAATCGGCCAGTTGGCTCTTCAGCTCGTCTACTTCCTGCTCGGCGGCGTCAGCACGGGCTTCATTCTCTTCGAGTTGATCGCGCGCTTCTTCCACCACCTCGTTTTGTTCTTCCAGCCGGTAGCTCAGCTCTTCCAGGTCGGCGTTGTAACGCTCGATTTTCTCCTGCTGGCGCATCGCGGTCTGCACCAGATTGAGGTGATCGCTGGCGGCCTGATAATCGGTTTCGAGATCGCTTTCAGCACCGCTCTGTTCTTGCAGCTCACGCGCCATTTCCACATGGCGGGTTTGCTCGGTAATCAACTGTTTACGGCTGGCGAATAACTCACGGCGCAGCGCCAGCGCGCCATCCAGATGCACGCGTCGCTCATTGGCGTGGCGCATGTAGTCCGCCGCCACGTACGAAGTCGCTTCAGAGATCAGGTGCTTAAACAGATCACGGTCCGACTGGGTAACGCGGATGGCTTCCAGCGTCATGCGGTTTTCGCGCAGTGCCGCTTCCATATCCTGGAAAGCTTTACGCACGCCGCTGTTTTCCGGCAGCAAGTAATCGCGCAACGAGCGGGTAATGGCACTGGAAATCCCGCCGTACAACGAGGCTTCGATCAGGCGATAAAACTTACTGCGGTCCGATGCCGAACGCAGGCGTCTGGGCACTACGCCCAGATCAAACATCAACGAATGGTAATCGGTGATGGAATTGAACTGCTTGAACTGAACGCCTTCGTACTCGTCGAGCCTGTCTTTCACGTCCTGCAATGACAGTACGCGCGCCTGCCGCTCGCCCACCGTCTGGGTGAGGATCTGTGTCGGAGAAACGGCAATCGGCAGGCCCTGAATGGTAAAGGGTTTAATATCGACCTTGCGATCGCGCCCGGCTACCTGCTGCAAGCGAACCCCGACCAGCACACGTTGATGGCGAGAGTTGACGACATCGAGCACCGAGTAACACACCCCGGCACGTAGCTTGCCGTGCAGCCCCTTATCACGGGAACCGCTGGTAGCACCCGCTTCCGTGGTATTACGAAAGTGCAACAGCGTCAGATCGGGGATCAATGCGGTGATAAACGCCGCCATGGTGGTGGATTTCCCGGCACCATTACCGCCGGACAAGGTGGTCACCAATTCGTCCAGATCAAACGTGCGGGCAAAGAAACCGTTCCAGTTAACCAGCGTCAGTGAGCGAAATTTACCGCGTTCAATCATTCCTGTTCATCCTCAGCACGTTGATCATCACCGGAGGCGTTATCGCCAGTCCCCTCATCGCTATCGTCCAGCGACAGGCTGCCGTCTATCGGCATGGCTTCGCCATCACGGATCATCCGCAACTGCGCTTCACGTGGGTCATCGCCACTACGCACATCGGCACCAAAACGAAACACCGCTTCGGTGATACGGAATTTGCTGCTGTCGACACCCATAAAATAGATCATGCCAAGACGACGTAACCGATTAAGCGAGGTGCGTACCTTCTCCTGCAATTTCTGCCGGTCAAGGTCCGAGCCGGTGGAACGCTGGTTTACCAGCTTCAACAATTTGTTCTCATCCGCCAGGCTCAGCAGTTCTTCATACAGTTCCTGTTGGCTGAAAATGCCCTCATGCGCCAGCCGCTCGGGGCTGAGGTAGAGATAACAGAGAATTTTGCCCACCATCATATCCAGCTCGGACAATACCGAACGAGGGATAAGCGTGGTGGAGCGCGGTCGCAGGTAGAAAAAGCCCTCGGGAGCGCGAATCAGCTCCACGTTATAACGGCCGTAGAACTGCTCCAGCTCATCCTGAAAATCCATCAGGAAAACGTGATTTTCCAGCTCTTCCACACCAATGTGGCGACCGGCGCGCAGTTGGCTGTCCAGCGCCGGAAATAAGGTGTTGGAGAGCGCGGTCATCAGCCGGGCGGAAACGTGTTGATCAATATTTGTCGATGACATGGGCCTGTACCTTGGCTCCGTAATCATTGATTGCCTGCCACAGCGCAGGCAATCCGGTGAAATCAGCTTCGGCCACGCCCAGGCGAACCGCCTGGTCGACCACGATTCGGGCAACATCAAAATGCTGCGAGCGCGGGTACTGCGTCAGGTATTCCCGCACAACGTCACCCAGATTAAGCGGTATTTGTTGCTGTTTGTATTTCTGCAGCGCCTGCTCGATCATAGCGGCGATCTGCTCACGAATTTCACTGAAGGCTTCATACTCCAGATCCGGCGGCAACTCGCCGGTGACTTCTTCGGAACGCAACGCCAGCTCTTCATCGCGCATGTCCAGCAGGCGATCCGCGTTGGCGTAGGTCAACGCCCACGGTGCCTCGAAATAACTTTGTACCGACTGACGCAACCGCTGGGCAAAGACGCGATTCTTATCCATATCGATAGCGGTACGGATGAACTTGTGAACATGGCGGTCGTAACCGATCCACAGGTCAATGCTTTGCTGGCCCCAGCTAATAATGCGGTCGAGCTTACCTTGCAGGTCAAAAACCAGATTGTCGACAAACGCCAGTTCAGCGTGGCCGAGCGTCGCGTCCTGAATACGCAGCAGGCTGGTTTGTAACTTGTCACCCGCCGCTTCCAGCGTGTCCTGCAATTCACGCAAGGTATCCGAGGTTTCGGTCAACAGTTTTTCACAACTGGAAATCGCCGCACGCCAGTCCTGATTGAGCAGTCCGGCGATATTCTCTTTCACCCCCTGCTGCTGTTCATCCATCACGCGCTGCGATAAGTCGATACTGTCGAAGATTTCTGCCACCGAATACTTGAGCGGCGCGAACACATTGCGATGCCAGTGAAACTCGTCGCCACCTTCTTCTGCGGCCTCAGCGGCACGCCCGAGTTCCTGCGCCACGATCGATAACTGCATCGACAGACGCAGTGCGGAGAACTCACGCTGACGAATGTAATAGTCGGTGATACCGATACCCAACGGCGTCAGCCGGTAAATCGCGTTGCCGTCCGCCAGTTCGCTGGTGAATCGGTTGATCAAACGCTGACGCACCAGGTCGTTGATGGCATTGTTGGCGCGTACCGGAATGGTTTCATGGGTTTGTTCAAAGCCTTTACTGACGTGACGAAATGCGTCCACCAGTTCTCCTTCGCTCATTTCGCCATCCATACGCTCACCGTTTAAGGTGGCGATAGCCAGCAGAAACGCCAGACGCTCGGTGGGCAGCGTAATGGCGAAGTCATTTTTTCTCGCCCAGGCAACCAGTTCGGGTACGGTCTGGGAAAAATCACTCATAATGCATCCTTCATAGGGGGCTTATGCGCCATGACGTGCTTGTGTGCCATAACATGAATGTAGCGCCCCAGGCTGACAAAGGGCTCCTGCCGACAATAGCGCTGCTCCAGCGCCAGCAGTTGGTCAAAATCGTCAATCTGTTGTTGCTTATTTTGCAGGTAGTCATGAAACACCCGGATGCCGGTTTTGCCGCTCAATTGCAGCCCCAGTTCAGCGAGCCACTGATAGACCTGCGGTGGGTCCAACGGGTGGTCCGGTGACAGCGAACGCCGTTTGCGCTTGGGCATACCGGCTTCGACATAACCAAAATTACCCAGCACCATATTGCGCATCACCAACGCCTGATGGTTGTAAAACATCAGCGATAGCGCACCGCCCGGTGCCAGACAATCGGTCAGCGCACGCAACGCGTTTTGCGGCTCTGCAACCCACTCCAGCACGGCGTGAAACAACACCAGGTCGACCGGTTGCGATAAATGCGCGCCGATATCCTGCGCAGCGCAGCGCACGAAACGCATGTTATCCGCCACACCCTCTTCACACGCAGCGTCATGGGCGCGCGTAATCATCTCATCGGAGAGATCGCACAACAACACCTGATGGCCCAACGCTGCCAGACGGCGTGACATTGGTCCTTCACCGCCGCCTGCATCCAGAATACGCAGCGGTCGTGACGGCAGGCGTGTCAGCAGGGTTTCCAGATCCTGCCACAATACCGCCTGACGTAACCGCCCTTTGGTGGTGCCATAAATGTTGCGGGCAAATTTGTCTGCGATATCGTTAAAATTACGATCCTGCATTCCACGGTTCTGCATGATGGGTAACTGTACTACCTAAACAACTGGTTTTTCTCTGAACCTGACATTCTGTCACAGGCTGGCCTAGAATAAATGGTTTGAACACGCTAATTTCGCCCGTATGATGTTTTTTCATTCAAAAGGGACGCTATTTTATGCTGTTTGCCGTCAAAAAATACATCGGTAGTCTGTTACTGCCGCTGCCGTTGTTAATGCTGGTGCTGGGTATCGCGCTCGCCCTGTTGTGGTTTTCGCGCTGGCAAAAAACCGCCCGAATCATGCTGACCGGCGGCTGGCTGGCCCTGTTATTGCTGAGCCTGCAGCCCGTGGCCGACAAGCTGCTGTTGCCATTGGAATCCCGCTACCCGACCTGGACGCCGGATTTTCCTAAAGTGAATTACATCGTGGTGCTGGGTGGAGGGTATACCTTTAATCCAGACTGGCCGCCCAGCGCGAACCTTATCAACAACAGCCTTGCCCGGGTCACCGAAGGTATTCGGCTCTGGCGAGCTAATCCTGGTGCCAAACTCATTTTTACCGGAGCCGCAGCACAGGGTAACCCCGTAACCAGCGCCAGCACCGCTGCACGGGTCGCGGAAAGCCTGGGTGTGCCCGCACAAGATATCCTGCTGGTGGATAAGGCACACGATACGGAAGAAGAAGCGGCGGGAACCGAGGCCCTGATCGGCAAACAACCATTCCTGCTGGTCACCTCTGCCAACCACCTGCCACGCGCTATTCGCTTTTTTCAGGCTCGTGGCCTGCATCCCATTCCTGCGCCCGCCAATCAATTGGCTATCACCTCGCCGTTGAACCCTTGGGAGCGGGTATTCCCCTCCGCGCTCTATCTGTCTCACAGTGAACGCGCCTGGTATGAAGGGCTGGGGCTTATCTGGCAACAAATGAAAGGGGTCACCCCCCAGCCGGAATCCTGATAGCCGACCGACTGAGAGCGGATAGAGTGATAACAGCAACGCGGGAGATTCAGACATCACCCGCGGTGCTGATTATTCAAGCCAGGGCAGTAATTCTCGGGTTGCGGTATCAAACAAGGGGCGATCCAGTTGGCCGGTGTGGATATAACGGGAAACCGCCGCCCACAGGATGTACAGCCAGCGGCGGCAAACAAAGGACTCAGCCAACGGTGCCTGTTTCAGATAGTGATAAAACAACTGCTCCGGCATACCCGGCTCTTCACACAAACGGAACAGGTCATACTCTCTCGGGGCCCACAACATCATGCCGGGGTTGATCATCGCCAGCAGTTGATCGCTGCGGGGGTCTTTGAGCATGCTGCGCAAGGTCAGATTGCCGTGTACCAGTACGCAATTGTCATCGAAGTCCTCAAACAATCTGGGCAGACTTTGTCGTGAACGGTACAACACGGTGCGATCCTGCTGGGTCAGTTGCGTAGCATTGACATTCATCAGCGTGGACCACAGCACCTCCAGTCGCTGGCGATACCAGTTTGCCCAGCTATTATCCTGTGTACTGTCCACCGTGCCGACGCAGCCATGACTGTCGATGCGGTGCCACGCCAGCATGTTCTCGACAATTTGATCCATCAGTAACGTCCAGCGCTGGGGCGAGCGGGACGGTGCCTCTACCGATACGCCACGCAAGCGTTCGATGAGCAGCAACTCCTTATAAGGTGCCTGATGCGTCATCACCATTCCGTAAACGGTGGGTAACCTGACTTCACCTTCGCGGGACAGCATGGTCAGCTTATACGCTTCCTGTCCGGCAACGCCCTGGCAAATATAGCTTTTCGCCAGCAGTGGCATCGCATTGCCCGCGTGATCGTACAGAGCATACAAGTGCGCGTAGGGTTGTTCACTGATGCGTTCAAGGCGACTGAGTGATTCCCCCAGCACCGTACTCAATTCAGCTTTCAAGAGTTCCATAAGCGACCTATCTCGCGGTTGCAGACTTGTGTCGTTGTCACATGCCTTTATCATGCGAGTAGCACATAACAATTTCCCCAATGCAGATCAAAGAAAGCGGGATATACAACGGTGCAACTGATTGACGATAGACAGTATTCATCGCCCCCAGAACGATCATCCCCACTGTCACTGGTTTACCGGCAAAAAAAAGCCCGCCGAAGCGGGCATCAGTGAGATTATCTGATGGTATCGTCCTCTATCCTTCCGGATAACGGCCACACCGCGACTTTTTTCAACTCACCTTATTTTTCAGTTCACCTTATTTCAGCTCAAACGCCCCCAGATCCGGGGCGGCACCTTGATACGCAATCTTCACGTCACCGCCCTTATCGATCATCCAGCTATCTGTCGCCAGACGCAGGTGTTTGAGCACCGGTAAGCTGCCATCAGCCTGACGCGGCGCATCCCAACCGGTGGTCGATACACTCTGGAATTCCGCATCAGAAATCACGTTGCTGTAATTCCAGGAGTTGTAGCGCATATTCGCGCCATCGGTATAGGCCAGTGATTGCGACTTCGCCGCATAGGAAATATTGTTGCGCAGGGTACCCAATGCTATCGCGTTACCGTTTGCATCAATGCCGCGCATGCTGAAGTTAACCGCATTTCTGTACGACGTATTATTAAAGAAATCGTTCGCAACCGGATGGTGGTTAGCATAGAAACCGGCGGCTTTATTCAGAAAGGCGACCGAATTTCTCACAACGTGTTTCGGCGCATTGCTAATATATTTGGCACCGTAGCCACCCGCCTTGAAGCCGTTGCCGTTACCGGCCGCCAGGGATGTCGTTGTGCCGGGCAGATAACCGTGAGACCAGGCCCAGGAGTTCTCGATAGTGACCGCGGAATACGCGTTGATAAGATCAAAACCATCATCCGAATTAGACCAGGCACGGCAACCGCTAAAAATATTGCCTGGCATGTTAGCGGCGATATGCGCGCCGAAACCATCACCACTCTGTCCGGCACCATTAGACGTCAATGGATCATAGTTATGGTGCGAGTCAGAATTAAGTACGGTGTTATACGCACCATTTTGCAAAAATAGCCCCGTCCCCATGATGTGATGGATATCGAGCTGCTCAAACCGATTGTTGCTGCCTTTTATCCACACACCCCATGATTCGTGGTTTTTATTATTGTTTTGCGGCACGCCTTTTATTTCCAGCCCTTTCAGGGTTACCCAGTCTGCGACGACGTTAAATCCTTTAACGCGGCAGTCATCTTTCATTTGGCTGAAATCAAATACCGGTGTTTCGCCAGTATAGGCGACATATTCAATGCGTTTGCCGGAGGTACCACTCTTGTTGAGCGTAATCGCATTCACGATATCCGTCTGACTGGCGCAGCTATTAAGTCCGGCGGTAAAGGTATAAGTACCACCACGAACCCACAGGCGATCACCCGGGGAGAGGGTTTGTTGTGCGCGGGCGAACGATTTCCAGGGGGCGCTTTTACTGCCGTTACCTGAATCACTGCCATTCGGTGCCAGATAGTATTCCGCCGCCAGAGTTTGTGCGGCAGTCCCAGTCAGTACGCATCCCATGATTATGGGTAAAAATTTTTTATTCATATTCATTGTTACTCCATCCTTAAGTAAAAAAATCAATACATTCATCATAATGGGATGAATGCCATCCAATAATAAGCCATGGTTAATCATTGTGCATCAGTGCCATCGGTTTTTATTATTCCGCTCTCTTTTTCATTCTTTTTTTCATTCCCCTGTTTCATTCCTCTGTTTCATCATTCCTGCCAATAATAAAAACCTGCCATCTCAGACACCGGATTTATTCATGACAGGATTACCCTCTCTTCAGGCAAAGCTGACAAGTCTTCAGGCAGAACTGACCAGCAAGGCCACTGGCAGGCGTTATGCGGATGATGCTAAATGGCTGGTACCGATAGCGGCACTGTGTGGGATAAAAAAAGGTGGGATAAAAAAAGCACATGTGTTGTTAGCACATGCGCTTACGAGACGGTATACCGAAACCGACGTCAGTTAGCCATCATTACCGCTCTGACCCGAGCCAGATCTTCAGGGGTATCAACACCGACGCTCGGCACTTCTTTGGCTACTGCGACATGGATCTTCTCGCCGTACCAGAGCACACGCAGTTGTTCCAGCATTTCGATTCTTTCCAGTTGGCTGGGTGCCCAACCAACATATCGACGGATAAATCCGGCACGGTAAGCATAAATCCCGATATGTCTCAGGAAATGATCACCGATGGTCTCCCGGGATTCAGCAAAACGGTCACGTTCCCACGGGATTGTGGCGCGAGAGAAGTAAAGCGCATACCCTTCCGCATCAGTGACCACTTTCACCGCGTTCGGATTAAACGCTTCCTCACAGGTCGTGATCGGCACAGCCAGCGTTGCCATACCAGCACGGCTCCCCGCCAGATTATCTGCCACCTGACGAATGATCACCGGCGGGATCAATGGTTCATCACCCTGCACATTGACGATGATTTCATCATCGGCAAACCCATAACTGTCGATCACTTCAGCCAGCCGCTCGGTACCGGAGTTGTGATCCGGGCTGGTCAAACAGACTTCGCCACCCGCCAGTTCAATGGCGCGCGCAACATCGGCGTGATCGGTCGCCACCACAACACGGCTGGCACCCGACTCACGGGCACGCTCCATGACGTGCACCACCATCGGTTTGCCATGAATATCCGCCAGCGGCTTGCCTGGCAGCCGGGTAGATGCATAGCGAGCGGGAATAATTGCAGTAAACGTCATTGTGCAATCTCATCCGGCGCCAGTGAGCGAGCTTCGTTTTCCAGCAATACGGGAATGCCATCCCGCACGGGGTAAGCCAGCCCGTCGACTTTACAAATCAGTTCCTGTTTTTCTTTGTCAAAAACCAACCGCCCGTTACACACCGGGCAAGCCACGATTTCAAGCAAACGATGATCCATGCTTCCTCCCATCAAGAAGCGATTATCAAAAATAGCCGGTCACCCGATTTTCGTCTGACGCGACATACTACTTTTCGTATCAATCAGTTGCGTCAGACGCTGTAATAGTAACGTCGACTCCGGCGCCGACAATTCGGCATCAACCGGCAGATACCACCAGTTGGCACGAGCAAAGGCGCGACATTTCACCGCATCCTTCTCTGTCATCATCAGGGGTTGCTGGTCAGAGTCAGTCAGCCGCTGTAACTCTTCAGCTTGCCAGTGTTGATGGTCGGCGAACGCCACTTCACGCACCAGCGTGCCCCCCAGCGCTTTCAGCGTAGCAAAAAAGCGCGGTGGATGGCCGATTCCCGCCATAGCGACTAGTGGTGGCAACGCCGATACCGCCCGGCGTTCTCCAGTCAGCAAATTCACGGCATCACCCGCTGTGAGTTGCATGGCAATCTCGCCCGGTTTCGCTTCACCACCATTAACAATGACCGCGTCAACGGTCCGCAAGCGCGAGGCGCGCTCCCGCATCGGTCCGGCAGGCAACCACCAACCATTGCCGAAACGACGAATGCCGTCTACCACCACCAGCTCCATATCCCGAGCCAGTGCGTAATGTTGCAAACCGTCATCCGTTACAATCACATCCAGTGGGTGCTGAGCCAGCAATGCCTTCACCGCTTCACAACGTTTAGGGGCCACAGCAACGGGTGCACCGGTACGCTGGTAAATCAGTAGCGGCTCATCACCGGCCTGTGCGGTCGTCACCTTATTAGTAACCTGTAGCGGATACTGCTCCGCTTTACCGCCATAACCACGCGATACCACACCAACGCGATAACCCCGTTGCTGCAATTGCTCCACCAGCCAGATAACCACAGGTGTCTTACCATTGCCGCCCGCCGTCAAATTACCAACGACCACCACTGGCACTGGTGCACGCCATACCTTACGCCAGCCATACTGGTAGCTCAGCCGTATAAGATGGCTGACCAGCCCATAAAGCAACGACAGCGGCAGCAACACCAGATACAGCGCCGAGCGCCCTGACCAGATGCGTTCAATCATGCGCCAAACTGCAATTTGTGGAGCTGGGCATAGGCCCCGTTTCGCGCCAGCAACTCATCATGCTGACCACGCTCGATGATCTGTCCGTCCTCTACCACCAGAATTTCATCCGCATTTTCAATTGTGGACAACCGGTGGGCAATGACCAGTGCAGTACGGTTCTTTTGCAACTCGTCCAATGCCGCCTGAATAGCGCGCTCCGATTCAGTATCCAGCGCCGATGTCGCCTCATCCAGAACCAGAATCGGGCAATCCCGCAACAGCGCCCGGGCAATAGCGATGCGCTGACGCTGACCGCCAGACAACAACACCCCGTTCTCACCGATGACGGTATCCAACCCCTGATCCAGTTTGCCGATGAAATCCATCGCGTGGGCCATTTTGGCCGCCCGCTCGATATCCTCACGGTTGTAGCGATCGCCGCAGGCATAGGCGATATTGTTGGCAATGGTATCGTTAAACAGGTGCACATTCTGTGATACCAACGCTACCTGGTTGCGTAATGATGGCAGCGTATAATCGCGTAAGTCGCATCCATCCAGCAGAATTTCGCCAGACTGGATATCGTAAAAACGGGTAATGAGATTGGCGATAGTCGATTTGCCAGAACCTGAACGCCCTACCAGCGCCACGGTTTTTCCGGGCGGGATATGCAGGCTAATATTTTTCAGCGCCAGCGTTTCTTTACCGGGATACGCGAAGTTAACATCACGGAATTCGATATTGCCTTTAGCGCGCTCCAGTACACGGGTACCGGTGTCTTTCTCCTGCTCCATATCCAAAATGGTAAACAGGGTCTGGCAAGCCGCCATACCGCGCTGAAACTGCGCATTGACGTTCGTGAGCGACTTCAATGGCCGCATCAACGTAAACATGGAGGAGAACACTACTGTGATGGTACCAGCCGTCAACGTTTCCATCACCGATGGGAAACTGGCGGCATATAACACGAATGCCAGCGCCAGCGAGGCGATTAACTGCACTACCGGATCAGAAATGGAAGATGCGGATACCATTTTCATGCCCTGCTGACGCATGCGATTGCTGACGGCATCGAAACGCTCTGCTTCGACGGACTGCCCGCCAAAAATCAGCACTTCTTTGTGCCCTTTCAGCATCTGCTCAGCGCTGGTCGTGACCTGTCCCATGGTGTTTTGCATATTTTTGCTGATACTACGAAAACGCTTTGACACCACCCGCATACTGTAGGAAACGATCGGTGCAATCAGCACCAAAATCAGCGATAACTGCCAGCTGTACCAGAACATCAGCACAAACAGGCCGATGATAGACGCCCCTTCACGTACTACGGTTACCAGCGCGTTCGACGATGAGGATGCTACCTGCTCGGAATCATAGGTGATGCGCGATAGCAATGTACCGGTAGATTGCTGATCAAAGAAGGACACCGGCATCCCCATGATGTGGCTGAACAGCCGACGACGCATGTTCATCACCACCTTGCCCGATACCCAGGCCACACAATAGCTGGACACGTAACTGGAGATGCCACGCATAATCATCAACCCGATGATAGCCAACGGCATCCACACCAGCACACTGCGATCAGCCTTGCCGAATCCGTCATCCAGCAACGGCTTAAGCAGGGACAGCATCAGCGTATCGCCTGCGGCGTTGACCACCAGCGCCACTGCCGCAACGGCCAGCCCGGCTTTATAGGGGGAGATCATCGGCCATAGGCGACGAAACGTCTGCCATGTGGAGAGATCTTTATCATTAATCATGCAATAAACCTGAGCCTTTGATAAATAGCCGTCTATTATTACTCATTATCCCGGCCAGCGCCAAACCACTGATGATACCAGCGAGGTGATATTTCACCCCGGTAGCGCAACATTTCGATGCTTTCGTCGAAAAAATGCACACTCAATTGCCCGCTGCTGGCTGTATCACGCCAGCGATACCCCATTTGACGGTAACGCCTTACCACGCTGACCGCTGGCAAGCGCCACGGATTGTATCGGGAATTAGACGACAATACGGCTTTCGCCCCCACAGCCCGTAAAAACGGTGGTGATGACGATGTGGTGCTGCCATGATGCGGCACTTGCAGAATATCCGCCGCTAATTCGCCCGGTTGTGTGCGCAATAGTGCGGCCTCATCTTCGCGCTCTACATCGCCTGTCAGCAATACCCGATAATGCCCATCATCGACCCGAACCACACAGGAATCGTGATTGCCAGCTTCACGAACCCGTAACGGCGGCCAGATAACGCTAAACGTCAGTCCCTGCCAATGCCACTGTTCCCCCTGAACACAAGGATGGTAGCTCGGCTCAAGCAACGAACTGTATATTGGCACCGATGGAAACGCGCGCTGCAATGTCTCCAGCCCACCGCGGTGATCCAAATGGCTGTGGCTAAGGATAATGCCCTCCAGCTGTAGCCCTCGCCATGCAAGATAAGGCAGGATTTCACGCTCAGCGCTATTACCACCTTCCCAGCCAGGTCCGGTATCGTACAGCCAGGCTTTACCTTGCCGTTCAATCACTACCGCTAGCCCATGCCCGACATCCAGCATATCGATACGCCACAACGGTGCCGGTGGTTTAGGACGCAGCACCATGAAGAGAACCAACGCCATCAAGCTGAACGGGTATGTTCTCCACCAGCCAAAGCGCCAGACGACAACCGCCAGCCATCCTGCTACGCTGTATGGCACGAGATGTTCTCCAAGTGGTAACCAGCCCGGCGGCATGGCCTGCAACGGCAGGAAAACCAGTGCCAGCGATCGATCAGCCAGCCACCAGAGACCTTGTGCCATCACCGGAATCCCCATTAGCGGTAACGCCAGCAGAATCAACGGCGTCGTCACAAATGAAACCAGCGGTACCGCCCACAAGTTGGCGGGTAGAGAACTCAGGCTAACGCCATGAAAGATCAACACCTGCAGTGGCATCAGCAGCAGTATGACACCTGTCTGCATGTGTAATCCACGCAGCCATACCCATCGCCATGCGTGTTGCATGTGCGGCGGCAAAGGTGCCCATTGATACCAGAAAATCAAGGCCGCGACCGCCAGTACCGAAAGCCAGAAACTGTCTGAGAGAACACTCAGTGGATCACTGACCAGAATTACGGCCACACACCACAACCACACCTGCCATGATGACACTGACAGACCTCGCAATCTGATCAGTGTCCAGCACGACAAGGCCAGCGCCGCCCTTACTGCAGGCGGGTTTCCTCCAGCCAGCCAGACATACACCCAGGCAAAACACAGACCACACCACAACGGGATGCGATGCCCAACCAGATGGGCTGGCAGCAGATATTGCACTGCACGTACCAGACTCCAGCCAAGCAGTGCTGCCAGTGCAATATGCAACCCCGATATCGCCATCAAGTGCATAATCCCTGTCTGTCGAAGCACGTCGAGCACCGCGTTTTCCACAGTGGCCATTTCCCCAACCGCCAGTGCCATTATGATTGAGCGCCACGGCAACGACAGAGTTTGCTGTTCCAGTACATCAACCAGTCGCTGACGCAACCCGCATGCTGATGCCTCAACCTCAGCAGCCATGATCCGACCGGTAAACGGTTGGGCTTTCGCCAGTGCCCAGCGCTGGCGATCAAATCCTCCTTCATTCAATCGGCTATGAACAGGACGTAGCCGCAACCGAAGACTCCACAACTGCCCACCGCACCAGTTACTCATCTGCGGTTGTGCATCCAGCCTTGCATAGAGCGGCGGAAATACCCAACGCCCGTTAATCTGTAACAAGCGCACCACAACCTGATCGGCATCCGCTTGTGCAAATCGGACACTGCTCACACTGACCTTCGCGGCCAGCGGCTGTCGGGTATACCGTTCCACCTGGTCCAGCATCAAACGCCCACTGTAGAAGCTCCAGAGAACGCCAATCACCACCAATCCGAGGAGACAAAAACGTGATCTCAATAGCCACAATGCGGGAAGCCCCCACCACAGCACTCGGGTATCCGGCATCTCTGGCATTATCAGCAACAGCAACGGCCCCACACTCAATGTTGTTGCCAATTGGTTCAATGAAATTCTGATGGCGATTCCCTTACCCGTTATCGCCGATGTTCCGGCAATCCTCCTTTCCGGCTGCAGTCTGCCACCCCATCATCCCCGGTAGTAGACCGAAATGGCACATCAGGAATGTGTTACGCAAACAACCGCAATAGTTGCACACCATTACATTGAGACTGCGAGACGCTATGAATGTACCAACACGCCTCAGGCACCGCTGTTGACAATCAACAGCACCCCGATCAATCGTCTATCGCGGTCGCACCACCGTTTAGATATGCAGGTTGCGTAAATAGCGGGAGATTATGTAAAAAATTGTGCACGTCCATCGGCATACACGACGCGTGTCAGGGATAACGATTAAAAAGGGAGAACTCACCTATGGCTGACAGGCATGGCATTTCTTCAGTAGGGGCTTTACTGCTCGGCTCGTTGACGTTATCAGCCTGCACGGTTACTCCCCAGAGTTCGCCTGGTGATAACCCGATTCAACGGGTGGCAAACGCCGCCAACGAATGTACTAGCGATATACTGGCACAGGTGAAGCGCCTTGGTGGGAGATATCAGGTACTAACCCGATACTACATTAAAAATCAGACGATTGAGATAAACGGCGGCAGGGTTGTCGATACGCAGGTACGAGAGCTTCCTGCCATCAATGCCACATCCTTAGATAACGGCGACCCTGGCAGGGCCTGGCACGATTGCATGAAGGGGAAAAACGCGCTGGCACCGGAAATTGTGATGAGTCAGTCATAAGCCTGACAAACGGCTTACCCCATCGGATGCAGTGCTCAGCCCAAACGCATCAGGGCCGGAAACCGGCCCTGAATCAGTGAAATTACTTCGCCTCTACTGGTGGTTTGATTTCACCCATTTCTTTGATTTTGCGGGACAGCTCACGACGCTCTTTCGACAGTTCCGCGTTCTTGATGATGTATTCATCAACACGGTCTTCATAGTCGCTACGCATGTTAGCAATAATGTTCTGGATGTCTTCAATCGACATACCCGGTTTGATGTACTCACTCAGGTTATCCAGCAGCAGTACACGCTTCTGGTTATCGCGGATTTTCTTTTCGTTATCTGCAATTTCACGCTGCAGCTTGTTTTTACGACGGAACATACGCACGAATTCCAGTACATCCTGGAAACATGGCTTAGTGTTACCCTTATCCATTTCTCTACCCTTACTTAACGATTAAGATTCGTCACGCGGAAACCGCTCTGCGTTAACCATACAGGTTAGCCGCTATCGTCGACAAGGTGGTTTACCCACATCGCTGATGCAATCGTTGCCTTTCTGTGCACCCTATCACTCCCGCGAGCGGATTGCACCTGACTCGATTCAACACAGCATAACATCGCTGCGGTCAGCTTTAGTCAGACGACAGGATGGTTTACCATGGCAGCTTTGTGTTGTCCGTCACCCTTTTTACTGAAAGAGTAATACGTTGCCGTTACGCTGGCGAACCATTGCGCATGGTTCTAAGGCCAGCGAAAACCGGCGATGACAAACACGCTTCGCGGCGGTATGAGTATTTTATAACGCACGCCGACATCAGGCTGAACAGAGAGAAACCGTGCAAAACCAACACATCGAACCCACTTTTTTCATCCACGATTATGAGACTTTTGGCAAACATCCAGCCAAAGATCGCCCGGCACAGTTCGCTGGCGTCCGTACTGATTTGAATTTTAACGTGATTGGCGAGCCGGTCGTGATCTACTGTCTGCCAGCCGATGACTACCTGCCCGACCCGGAAGCGGTAATGATTACCGGTATCACACCGCAGGTGGCACAAAAACGAGGAGTACGCGAAGCCGAGTTTGCCAGCCACATCCATGAGGCGTTCAGTGTGCCAGGCACCTGCATCATGGGATACAACAATATCCGCTTTGATGACGAAGTCAGCCGTAACCTGTTCTACCGCAACTTCTTCGACCCTTATGCCTACAGTTGGCAACAGGGCAATTCTCGCTGGGATTTGCTGGACATGTTGCGGGCATGCTATGCCTTACGCCCTGATGGCATTGTCTGGCCGGAAAACGACGACGGTTTTCCCAGTTTCAGGCTGGAGCATCTGACTCGTGCCAATGGTGTTGAGCATACGCAGGCGCATGATGCGATGTCCGATGTCTATGCCACTATTGCGATGGCGCGGCTGCTTAAACAGGCGCAACCCAAACTGTTTGATTATCTCTATACGTTACGGAACAAGAATAAAGTCAGCGCGTTAATCGATATCCCGCAAATGAAACCACTGGTACATGTTTCCGGTATGTTTGGTGCCGCACGGGGTAATACCAGTTGGATCGTACCGCTGGCCTGGCACCCGGATAATCGCAACGCGGTCATTGTTTGCGATCTGGCGGGGGATATTCAGCCTCTACTGGCGCTGGATGCGGATGAATTGCGTACCCGGCTTTATACCCGCCGAAACTTACTGGCTGAAGATGAATCGCCCGTCCCTATCAAACTGGTGCATATCAACAAATGCCCAGTACTGGCGCCTGCCAGTACACTGCGACCAGAAGACGCGGAACGGCTGGGTATCGACCGCCAGCATTGCCTGAATAATTTACAGTTGTTGCGTCAGAATAGTAGCGTGCGAGAGAAAGTTGTGGCGCTATTTGCCGATGCACCGCCGTTTGAGGCAGCTAAGGATGTCGACCTGCAACTTTACGATGGTTTTTTTAGTGACGCCGATCGCGCTGCGATGGCAATTATCCGTAAAACCGATGCTCAACATCTCCCTGCACTGAATCTCCAATTTGCCGATCGTCGGGTGGAGGAGTTACTGTTTCGCTATCGGGCACGCAACTTCCCCGGTACGCTGGACGAACAGGAGCAACAACGCTGGCTGGCACATCGGCGTGAGGTATTTACCACCGAGCGGTTACAGTCTTATTCAGATCTACTGGAGAGTTTGTACCAGCAATATGCCGATGATGAGCAGAAAACCACACTACTAAAAGCACTGGTCGCTTATGCCCAACGACTTGTGGCCTAAAAGATAAAATAGGCAACCATCATGCACGCACCATCGCACTTACTACTGCAGTTACCTCGGGCTCTCCGCTGCAGCCCCGGTATCCTACTGCTTGCTGTTTTGTCGGCCATCACCTCACCGATAGCCAGTGCCATAGCGGTGACTCAGCCAGTTTCTATCGGTGCCTTGGTGACATCGCCGTACCAACAGGTGACAGAAAAATCTTTTTCAGTCACGCCAGAGACACTTATTACTCGTGCTAATACCAATCTGCTCAGCCTGCATTGCACTTTTCACTTCATTGCGGAGCGCAATTCACTCAGTAGTACAACATCTTCAGATACGCATTCACACATCAAACTCATAAATGACGTTTCTCCGACCACAGGGAAAGTAACATTATTGAAGTTGATGGTTGCTGGCGATGGAACGGAACAATCTGGGGTGGATAATCTGAGCGCGGTTGTCGCTGCTTATGGTGCTTTAGTGGATGGAGGGGATGGGATAAAAATCGTATCACCAACCATTAAACAGCTTCTGAACGCAAAGACGTCGCCTGCAGTAGTGGTGCTGAATAATATTCGATTTATTCGCGTCTGGCAGGGTGGTACTAATTTGTTTGCCGCGGCGCCACTATAACCGGTATACCTGTTCATGTAAAAAAACCGGGCTCCCGCGGGAGCCCGGTTTCATTACCAGGAATTACGCCAGATCTTCGTTGTACTGCGGTACCGGCTGGCTGAAACGGCGCGTCACAAAGGCCAGATAAAGCAGACCAATCGCTGCCCACACCAGTCCCAACGTCATGGATGTACGCTCCAGATTCAACCACAACGCGCCTACTGTCAGCGCGCCCATAACCGGCAGAACCAGATAGTTCACCGTATCCTTCAGCGTCTTATTACGGCGCTCACGGATATAGAATTGGGAAATCACCGACAGGTTCACAAAGGTAAACGCTACCAGCGCGCCGAAGTTGATCAACGCCGTCGCGGTAACCAGATCAAACGAAATCGCCGACAGTGCAATCACGCCAACCAGCAGTACGTTCAATGACGGTGTACGCCAACGGGGATGCACATAACCGAAGAAACGCTCCGGAAACACGCCATCGCGTCCCATCACGTACATCAGGCGTGAAACACCAGCATGTGCTGCCATGCCAGACGCCAGTACAGTCACGCAGGAGAAAATCAGAATACCGAACTGGAAGGCTTTGCCTGCCACATATAGCATGATTTCAGGCTGTGAAGCATCCGGGTGCTGAAAACGCGAGATATCCGGAAAGTAGAGTTGCAGGAAGTAAGACACCACAACAAAGATCACCCCACCCAGCAGGGCTGTCAGGAAAATCGCTTTCGGAATCACGCGACCGGCATCTTTGGTTTCTTCAGACAACGAGCTGATCCCATCGAAGCCGAGGAATGAAAAACACAGAATCGTCGCCCCCGTAATCATTGGTACTACGTGGGCATTATCAGACCAGAACGGACGGCTGCTGGCCAGCGTACCGGCCCCTTCCCCCTGAGACACACCGTAAATCACCATCCCGGTGATAACCACCATCACGGCAACCTGCAGTACCACTATCAGGCTGTTGAAGTTGGCGACGGTTTTGATGCCACGCAGGTTGGATAACGTCATGAACCCTACCAGCAAAACGACAAAGATCCATGATGGGATACTGGGGATCAACGTTTCAAAATAGATTTTTGCCAGCAGGATATTGATCATCGGCATAAACAGATAGTCCAGCAACGATGACCAGCCCACCATGAAGCCCACCGTTGGGCTAATGGCTTTTTGCGCATAGGTATAGGCCGAACCGGCCGACGGGAAACGACGCACCAGTTTGCCGTAGCTGAGGGCGGTAAACAGGATAGCAATCAACGCAAAGGCATAGGCCGTCGCGACATGTCCATCCGTCAACCCAGAAACGATGCCGAAAGTATCAAACAGCGTCATCGGTTGCATGTAAGCCAGCCCCATCATTACCACTGGCACCAGCGTCAGGGTCTTACGCAGTTGTACGCGCGATGTGGAAACCGTGGAATCAGTTGTCATTACGCAAACCTCCTTTATCGATAGCCGCCATCACCCATGAATTCATCGCCAATGGCAACGTAGCACAACGATGTTTCAGGTAACTGGAAGTGGTCGTGCGAACGAGGTCGCTGTAACCGAGGTGAGCATGAGCAGCAGACACGCCGCCCGGTGCAAAGTCTGCCCAGATAGCATCTTTGCCGCTGCGTTTACAGCACCAGCCGGCGGGCACCGGCTCAAAAACAACTGATTGCCCCATTGTCTCTCTCTATTCACTCTGCGCAGCCTGCACGGCATGCGTGTTACTGATATCTATCCGGAACCATCAACAGCGC
The DNA here is from genome assembly GCF_019464615.1 of Dickeya ananatis. NCBI lineage: Bacteria > Pseudomonadati > Pseudomonadota > Gammaproteobacteria > Enterobacterales > Pectobacteriaceae > Dickeya > Dickeya ananatis. The sequence continues at coordinate 2,084,609 of NZ_CP040816.1, forward strand.
CGGCCTCTTGATGAAATACAAAAAAATAACCGACGCGATAACGGTGCGTCGGTTTTTCAGGGCGCGTATTTTGCCCCAGCTAGCAATTTGAGACAAGACCTGTTATCTCAATCGAGTGCGACTTACGCACACTTATCAAGCTTGATGTTAATTAATCAACGCAGGCGTTTGCGCTTTTCGTTCTGATCCAACTCCAGTTCAGTAATAACCTGCTGTAATCCACGCTCCTGCACCGCACTTAACGTCGGGAATTTGAAGCTCAGGCGCTCTATCTGTTTGACTTCGCCCTTACTGTCGACCACTTTCGTGGTGGCATGGTTGACAAACTCCATGTCCAAACAAAACTGCCCATAACTGGCGAGGTCGACATCGACATTTTTCAATATCATTCCCGGCTCAAACAGCCCTGCCAAGTTTTGATCATCGGTGTACATGCACAAGCCACCCAATGACAGATCCTTCAGGTTAAATTCAAAATAGGTACTGTCAGGTAATTCCCCACGGCAAACCATCGGTGGCCAGGCAGGCGAATTAATGCGGAAAAAATTACGGCGCTGGATATAGTACAGCACGTCAGGTATCGCCGCACAGAAAGCAGGCAAGTTGTCATGTTCAACCGTGCGGATAATCTCAGTACGAAATTCAACTTTGGCACCCGCCGTTTCCGCCACAAAACCAAGTTCGCCAGCAAACAGCGCCCGGCTGTTTTCACGCTCCAGCGCGCCAAGGTCAAACAGGAACTCTTCCTCGTCCGAATCGACCTCAAGGATCTTACTGATGAATTGGCCATGTGTGTGATACACCATTACAGTGGCGTCCTGCTTTTGCAGTCCGCGCAATGTGGCGCAAATAGCCATCTTGCCGCGCCTGGCGTACTGTTCTTTCATATTGTCATCCACTACATCCATCCCCACCGTCAATTGAATGGTTAATCCGTTATTCAGTGTCCCAGCCCCCTGGATACGACATGGCACTAGTATCGACATGGTTCTCGTCAACTTTAGTGCTTTATCAATTCATTAGCTTATATACCCACCCTCTATCGCGTTGCCAATACGCCAATCCGGTTTCTCACGTTTTTCCATAAACCTGCTAAGGGGCCAACGCACACAGTCATTCAATAATCAGCTATTCAACAAGCCGTTATTTAAAACCTGTTATTACTTATCCGTTGTTCAATTTCTGCCAAACCCGCCAATGTCCTGAAACGTGAATAGTAGAAATATATGGCGCACACGGAATCTTCGGCACGCACAATGCCCCGCCAGCGCGAGGCACATTTCATGAGAGGCAAACATTCATGAAAAACAGGAAGGGCTGTTAGTCAATAATAGACGAGGTTTCAGCGGCAGGATAGTGTGAAAGTAACCAGGTCAGTGCGAGCAGGTCGGCGCTACCGCCAGGGCTGATATTACGTTCAACCAGTGCACGATTCATTTCCTGTAAACCCTGATGCGTCACACCATCGGACAGTAAATTACGTGCATATGCTTGTACGAACGCCAACCCGTCTATCCCGCCCCGGGAAACGACATTAGTATCCGGGTTGTTGGCCATTAAAACCACCAGTGCCTGCAATAAAGCGGATTCATCGTCGTTACCCTGTGCACGAGCACTGAGGTAGGCAGGTAACGCATACAGGCGTGCGGTAGCAAACCCGCTGGCAGCCTCGCCCCGTGCACCAGTCAAGCCATGGCGTCGAAACAAAAGCTCACCTGCTGTCGCTGTATGCTGACTATTCTCCAGCTCATTGCGAACCAAATCGGCACTCATCTGCGCCACGCACTGACATAGGCTATCTTGTGTCAATGGCTGTCGGCGTCCTGCCAGCCAGCCTGCAGCACTACACAGCAGCCCAAAGGCAAAGATACCGCCTTTGTGGGTATTGACGCCGCCTGTTGCTGCCAGCATCGCTTGTTCCGCAGCAATACCAATCGGCCGCACCTGCGACAATAGCTGGGTTATCGGCAACAGGCTGTGCGTCATACCAGCTTCGGTAAAACGGGCAAACCACGGGGTCAGCGCGGCGATACTGGCCTGAAATAACGGCACATCCATATCGCGATGCGCGCCATTATTATCCCTATCCACCAGACCGGGTTTTGGCGTCAGCATCACTTCAACCGTCAACGCGGCCACTACACGTTGGTGAATATCAGGTAAAGCCACCAGCACGCCGGTGGCATCAGGAAATAACGTCGTCAGTAATGGAGAAGCAACAACCGATTCAGTGTGCGTCAAACCAGGCATGGAGGATACTCTCGATTTTTTCAATCACGTCCGGTAACGCATGGCGGCGCGAACGCGCGCAGGCATGCGCCGATTCCTCACAGAGTATACACCGACGGCGATCGTGCGCCAGCAACGTTCGACTGACTGACCCTTCCTGCGGGCAGAACACGTCAAAATCCCACAGCCGCCCCAGCGCATGCTGCTCTTCCAGCGCAATCGCCGCCGCCTTCACGCTCAGCGCATCCTTGGTTATCGCCCAGAACGCCTCCGACCCCGTCTCCAGCCAGTGCAGCTGCTGCTCCCGCACCTCCCATCCCCGGGCCAGACACAGGTCATTGAACGCCGCCACGGCTTCTGTCATCGCCCGACGGTACAGCGCCGAGTCCTTCACCGCACCGGGCGTCACCAGCGTCAGCGACACCACCGTCGACCGGTGCAACGCCAGCAGCTGCTGCTGGCGTGCATGGCGGCGCTCCTTCGCCGCCAGCAGGCTGTCCAGTGAAACGCTGACCGCGGCGCCTGTCGCTGCCTCGCTCACGCCTTGTCCTCTTTCACCTGACGCACCACGTCGATCACGCTGCCGTCACGGTAGCGGATCACCCCCACGATACGGTCGTGAAACTCAATCGCCTTCGGCTCGCCCACCAGCGCTATCGCCCGCTGGTACAGGTCTTCGATAGACATCACGCTCAGCCCGGCCTCGGTCAGGCGTTCCGCCACGTCCGGGCGCGACGGGTTCACCGCGATACCGTGGTCCGTCACCAGCACGTCTATCGCGCTGCCCGGCGTCACGCAGGTGGTCACCTGACGCACCACCGTCGGGATACGGCTGCGGATCAGCGGCGCCACCACGATGGTCAGGTTCGCCGCCGTCGCCACGTCGCAGTGCCCGCCCGATGCCCCGCGCATCACCCCGTCCGACCCGGTTATCACGTTCACGTTGAACTGGGTGTCGATTTCCAGCGCACTCAAAATCACCACGTCCAGCTGGTCGCAGCACGCCGCCTTGGCGCTCGGGTTGGCGTACACGTTGGTCGAGATTTCCACGTGTTGCGGGTTTTTCGCCAGCGACGCCGCCGCGTTGGCGTCAAAGCACTGGGTGTCCAGCAGCGTCTCTATCAGCCCCTTCTCGTGCAGGTCGACGATGCTGCCGGTAATGCCCCCGAGTGCAAAGCGCGCCGTCACCCCCTGCTTGTGCATCCGGTCTTCCAGAAAACGGGTACAGGCGGTCGAGGCCGCGCCGGAGCCGGTCTGGATGGAAAAGCCCGGTTTGAAGTAGCCGGAATGGGCTATCACGTCCGCCGCCCGGCGGGCTATCAGCAGTTCACGCGGGTTGCTGGTCACCCGCGCCGCCCCCACACTGATTTTCGCCGGGTCGCCCACTTCCTCCACCGGCACCACGAAGTCCACCTGGTCCTGCACGATGCTGGCCGGCATGTTCGGGAACGGCACCAGGCTTTCCGTCAGCAGCACCACCGTCTTCGCGTAGTGCGCGTCCACCATCGCGTAGCCCAGCGACCCGCAGCGCGATTTCCCCGACGTGCCGTTGGCGTTGCCGAATTCGTCGCTGCTCGGCACCCCGAGGAACGCCACGTCTATCGTCAGCTCGCCGCTCTGCAGCAGGTGCACCCGCCCGCCGTGCGAGTGGATTTGCACCGGCTCTTTCATCAGCCCGTGCGAAATCGCGTCCGCCAGCTTGCCGCGCATGCCGGAGGTGTAGATACGGCTGATCACCCCGTTGCGGATATGCTCGATCAGCGGCGCGTTGCAGGTCATCAGCGAACTGGACGCCAGCGTCAGGTCCTTAAAACCCAGCCGGGCCAGCGTGTCCACCACGTGGTTGATCACCTTGTCCCCTTCACGGAACGCGTGATGGAACGAAATCGTCATGCCGTCCTGCAGCCCGCTCTTGCGAATGGCCTCCTCCAGGTCGGCGCACAGCTTGCGCTGGTGTTTTTCGGTGACGTCATTCAGCCAGGGGGTGCTGTGGTTGGCACTGACGAACGGTTGCAGCGGGCTGTTTTCCGGGTATTGCTTCTGCAGTGCTTCAATAAAGTTACTCATGATCCAATCCTGTCATTGCGAGGCCCGCCAGCGCGCTGTCACGCCGCCAGCCGGCCAGTGCGGAAACTGTCGGTTAACCGGTCCGGGCCTACTGGCGCACGCCGGAGGCCAGCGCACGCTCCACCACCTGGCGGGCGTGGTTGATAATCGGGCCGTCGATCATTTTTCCGTTCAGCGAGATGACCCCCAGCCCGGCGCGCTCGCCCTCTTCCGCCGCCCTGATCACCAGGTGGGCGTAGTCCACCTCGTCCTGGGTCGGCGCGTAGGCGTTGTGCAGCAGTTCAATCTGGCGCGGGTTGATCAGCGACTTGCCGTTGAAGCCCAGTTTGCGGATCAGCTCCACTTCCTTCAGGAACCCGTCCTCGTCGTTGACGTTGGAGTACACCACGTCAAACGCGTCGATACCGGCGGCACGGGCGGCATGCAGCACCGCACAGCGGGCGTAGAACAGCTCGGTGCCGTCCCCGCGCTCGGTCTGCATGTCCATCACGTAGTCGAACGCCGCCAGCGCGATACCAATCATGCGCTCGGACGAGCGGGCGATGGACACCGCGTTGATCACCCCGACCGCCGACTCGATGGCCGCCATGATGCGGGTGGAGCCGACGGCACGGCCGCAGGCCTTCTCGATGCGCGCCAGGTGGTGCTCCAGCTCGTCGACGTCGTCGGTGGAGTCGGTCTTCGGCAGGCGGATGACATCCACCCCGCCACGCACCGCCGCTTCCAGGTCCTTGAGCCCGAACGGGGTGTTGAGCTGGTTGATGCGCACCACCGTCTCGATATCCCGGTACATCGGGTGCTGCAGCGCATGGTAGACCAGCAGGCGCGCGGTATCTTTCTCGCGCAGCGACACCGCATCCTCCAGGTCGAACATGATGGAGTCCGGCTGGTAGATGAAGGCGTTGGACAGCATGGCGGCATTGGCGCCCGGCAGGAACAGCATGCTGCGGCGCAGTTTTTTCGGTTGCGTGGTGCTCATCACAGTGTCTCCCAGTCAATCTGATCAATCTCGGCGGCACGCAGCACGGCGCTCTGCACCCGGGCCCGGATGACGCAGTCCAGCGCCCCCTTGTCGTCCACCACGATGGTGCCGGACTCGACGCCCAGCGCGCTCAGCGTGTCGTTCACCACCCGGGTGATCTGGTCGCCGAACTGTTTGATGACTTCACTGTTTATCACCACGGTCAGCTGGCCTTGCGCCGGCGCTACCTTGACCAGCAGGTCGCTGGATTCAAAGGTGCCCGCCAGGGCCTCCTTGATAATTTTCATGTTGGTTTTCCTGCCTGATACATTAAAAACACGTCACGCGCAGGCGAGTTCGCCATAGCGTTGTAAATGCGCAAACGTCGTCGCCGGCACAATCTGGCGGATGGCGTCGAACTGGCGCTGCCGCAGCAGCCGCCGGACCGCCGAGGCGGATATCGCCTGACCGTCGTGCTCGCGCGTGCGTTCGATTTCCACCACCGTCAGGGCCGGGGCGGGCACCCGCCCGTCCTGCTCCAGCCAGTGGTGCATGTCCTGGTTGTACTGGTGCGTCACCGGGCAGAACGGCTCGGTGCCGACAAAGCGCCGGGTGATGCCGAGCGCCGGGGCGATGTACTGGCGGAAGATAATCAGGTCCAGCGCCGCGTGCGCCTGACTTATCAGTTGGTCTTCCTTCAGGAAATAGCCCGGAAAGGTGGCCTTGGAAATCAGGTATGCCGACCCGGCGTGCACCGTCAGGTTGGGGATGTCCGCCACCCCCTGGCGCACCATCTCCAGCCGCTCGGCGAACGGGAAGAAGGAGACGTCCTCGCGCACCACGAAGATGTGCAGCCAGTCACAGGCCTGCGCGGCCTGCTCGGCCAGGTAGCGGTGCCCCAGCGTGAACGGGTTGGCGTTCATCACGATGGCGCCGATGTCCCGCCCCGGTCTGGCCTCGGCCGCCAGCGACTGGCAGTACTGCCTGATGCCGAGCGGCGTGTTCTCCATCAGCACCGCCTGGTCGTCATAGCAGGCAATCGGGTAGAAGCCGCAGCCGCGAAACGCCGTGATGTTGCAGGGACGGGTGTAGAGAAACAGGTGGAACAGGCCGCGCTCGGCCGCCAGCTGCACCACCTCGTTCACCACCTTCGCCCCCAGGCTGAGTTCGCGAAAGTCGGGGTCCACCGCCACGCACTTGATGGTGCTGGCGCACAGCCCGGCACAGGCCACCAGCCGCCCGTGATGCGTGCCGGCCACAAAAAACTCGACGTCCTGGTCCCGGTCCAGCTGGCAGCGCGCCAGCAGCGCGGTGATCTCCGCCAGTTCAGGGGACGGGACGCGCGCATCCAGCGTGGCAAACGTAACACTCTCGTCGTCATCGGCGTACATAACGGTTATCCTGCTTGTTGCTAGGCCCCGTCACCGCGGGGCTGACGCCGCCGGTCACCCGGCGGCGGGAACGATTCAGTGCCCGGCCGCCACGGACGCGGCACGCGGGGCGGTCACCGGCCGGACGGCCTCGCCGATGGTGTTGCGCAGGTGGCCGACCTTCTCGATTTCCACCTCGATGCTGTCGCCCGGCTTGAGGAACAGCGGCGGGGTGCGTTTCTTGCCGACACCGCCCGGCGAGCCGGTGATGATGACGTCACCGGCGCTGAGCGCGGTGAAGGTGCTGATGTATTCAATCAGGTCCGCCACCTTGTGGATCATGCTGGCGGTGTTGTCGTCCTGCACCATGCGGCCGTTGAGGAAGGTGCGGATGGCCAGGGCGTGCGGGTCGGGGATTTCGTCCCGGGTGGTGAGATAGGGGCCGAAGGCGCCGGTCTTCTGCCAGTTCTTGCCGGCGGTGAACCAGCTGTGCTGCCAGTCGCGGGCAGAGCCGTCCATGTAGCAGCTGTACCCGGCGACAAAGGACAGCGCGTCGTCACGGTGGATGTTCTGGCCGTTTTTGCCGATGATGACCGCCAGCTCGCCTTCATAGTCGAACTCGCTGGAGTAGTGGGGCTTGAGCACCGGGGTGCCGTGGCCGGTCTGGGAGTCGGCGAAGCGCACGAACAGGGTCGGTGCGGGGTTCAGCTCGTTGAACTCCTTGCGCTTGTCGGCGTAGTTCATGCCGACACAGAGGATTTTGGACGGCGCGACGATGACCGGCAGGAAGGTGACGTCGGCGACGGCGACATCCGGCGTGTCGGTCTGGAAGGCGGCGGCTTCGTGGAGCGCCTGGCCGGCCAGCAGGGCTTTCAGGTCGGCGTAGCGGTCACCGAGGCGGCTGCCCAAATCGATCAGCCCCGCCGGTGTGTGGATCCCGTAACTGTTTTTGCCCTGATGGCGATAACTTGCAAGTTTCATAATCTTTCCCGTTTAAATAAGGCCGCGAGCTATCGCGGCGTTATTTGTTTTTTGTCATACAACCGTCACACCAGGAACTTGCCGAGTACCAGCAAGGCCACGGAGACGTTGATTGCACCACCGATGCGGGTAGCAATCTGAGCGAACGGCATCAGCACCATACGGTTACCAGCAGTGAGAATCGCCACGTCACCGGTACCGCCCTGCCCGCTCTGGCAGCAGGAGATGATGGCAACGTCAATCGGGTGCATACCGATTTTCTTGCCAACGAAGAAACCAGTGGTAACCAGTGCCACAACAGTGGACACAATCACCAGCAGGTTGGTTATTGTGAAAGCGTGTACCAGCTCTTCCCAAGGGGTGATCGCCACGCCAACAGCAAACAGAATCGGATAGGTCACAGAAGTCTGGAAGAATTTGTAAACAACCTGAGAACCTTCGAGCAAACGCGGAGACGCGCCATTAATCAACTTCACGATCACCGCGGCAAACAACATGCCCACCGGAGCCGGTAAACCAATCAGTTTGTAGCCCAGCATCCCGATCATATACAGCAGGATAGCCAGCAGTGCGCCTGCAGCCAGATTGGTTGGATCCATCTTGCCGCTTAAAGAGCTGGTCAGCGAAGTCGGTGCCGTTTCAGTGGTATTTGCTTTATTCGGCATCAGGTCACCTTCACCGGTCAGGTGCGGGTAACGCTTGCCTAGTTGGTTCAGCACACCGGCCAGGACGATGGCAGTCAGGCTACCTAGCATAACGATAGGCAGGATACGACCCAGTGCAACGCCCTGCTCCATGTGCAGCAAGGTGGCATAACCGATAGAAAGAGGAATCGCCCCTTCACCCACACCGCCAGCCATAATCGGCAGTACCAGGAAGAAGAAGATCTGGAACGGATCCAGGCCCAGCATAATACCCACGCCCATACCAACCAGCATGCCCACAATTTCACCGCACAGCATGGGGAAGAAAATGCGCAGGAAGCCCTGAATCAACGTCTGGCGGTTCATGCTCATGATGCTGCCGACAATGATGCAGCAGATATAGAGGTACAGAATGTTGGTGGATTTGTAGAACTTGGTGGTGGCATCCACAACCACATGCGGCAACAAGCCGTAGTAAACCAGTGCAGACGGAATAAACGTGGCGCAAATCGCCGCTGCTCCCATCTTACCGATAAAAGGTAAGCGCTTACCGAACTCCCCACAGGCGAAACCGAAAAACGCCAGCGTGGCAACCATCACCACGATGTCACTGGGCAACTTGCCGTCCAGGCAATCCAACGCAATTAATAGCCCAGCCAGGATAAACAGCGGCACCGGAATAACACCAATTTTGTAGTTATCCAGAATGTGCCACCATTTTTCTTTTAATGAAACCTTCCCAGAGGCCTCATCTTTTACAACGATATAAGAATCATCAGTGGTACTCATAACCTTCTCCCCTTGTTATTTTCCCGTGCATCTTAAGAGGTCAACACAGGTTATTATGTGATAATCATCAAATTAAAAAATGAGTTTTAATGGTACTTATGGATTTTATGGTTTTTATTATTTTTCCATTAAAAATCAATGAATTGAATTTTTAGATTACGGGGAGTTTTGACGTGGTTTTTATGGTTTGTATGGTTCAAATGGTCCTTATTTCGAGAAAGAAATAATATGTTGTGAAAAAGTAATTAAAATGTCCATTCTTAGTGACAAGCAATTTACGTCTTATTTAAAACAACTGAAACAAAAATACCATTTTCACAATCTGCGCGAAACGCTTCACAAGACTATTTTTTAGTCCCTTTCTTTTACGCCTTTCATGATAAATTAGCCACCTTCGTTTGCGCGTTTCTCGGTGATTAGCACATTATGACGGTCAGGCTCCCATTCCATCTCAAGCTGTTCATCTACCTGATGATCTTTTTTTCTCTGTTGTTGATCACCGCAGGGCTTTATTACTATCGGGCCGTCGATCGCCAGCTCTATGACGAGTTGGGCAGCCGGGCGCAGATTCAGGCACGAGAAATCGCGATTATTCCCTCGCTAATCGAGGCGGTGAAATATAAAGATACCGCCACCATCGACAATCTGGTCGATCAAATCAAAGCACGCAGCGACGCCAGCTTTATCGTCATCGGCGATCGCAACGCGACCCACTTGTATCATTCTGAAGAACCGTCACTGCTCGGCACAGAAATGATAGGCGGCGACAATAAAGAAGTGCTGGAAGGACAAAGCTCTATCACGCTGCGGCGCGGTGCGATTGGTATTTCACTGCGTAGCAAAGCGCCGATCATGGATGGAGATCAGGTCATCGGCATCGTGTCGGTCGGGTATTTGAAAAAGCGCATCGATAACCTGACATTCAGCAAAGTAGCGCATATCGGGCTGCCTATCGTCGCGATGCTGGTTGCGTTGTTTTTCTTTTCCTGGTGGTTCTCCCGCAACCTGAAGAAGCAGATGTTCGGGCTGGAGCCGCTGGAAATCCGGCTGCTGGTCAGGCAACAAAAGGCATTGTTGGAATCTATTTATGAAGGTGTGATCGCCATCGACAAGCAACGCAATATTGCGGTGATCAACCATGCCGCCAAAGATTTGCTGAGTCTGACGATGCCTTCGTATCAATTACGCGGCAAACCGATCGACGACATCATTACCCCCGTGCCATTTTTCTCTAATGAAGATATTTGGATAACCGATACTCATGATGAGATTTGCCGTTTCAATCAGACCACGGTTATCGCCAGCCGTGTGCGCATTATGCTGGAAGATGAACTGCAAGGCTGGGTAATCAGTTTTCGTGACAAAAATGATATCCACACCCTAAGCATGCAACTCAGTCAGGTCAAACGTTATGCCAACAGCCTGCGTATTCTGCGCCATGAGCAATTGAATTGGACGGCCACGCTGGCCGGATTGTTGCATTTGCGCCGTTATGATGAAGCCGTGCGTTACATTGAAGCCCAGTCGGAAGGGGCGCAGGTGGTGCTGGATTTTATCTCCAGTCGTTTCTGTTCGCCGGCGCTTTGCGGGCTGTTGCTGGGTAAATTCGCCAGCGCACGCGAGAAAGGCATTGAGCTACGTTTTGACCCACGCTGCCAGCTTAACAGTATCCCTGCATCACTCAATGAAACAGAGCTGATGTCAATTATTGGGAATTTAATTGATAATGCGGTGGAAGCTACACTGGCCTGTACCTCGAGTTACGACCCTGTCGAAGTGTATATCTACGACGGTGAGCAGGAATTAGTCATTGAAGTGGCTGACCAAGGGACAGGTATTGACCCCACAATTGCAGATCGGGTATTTGAGATGGGTGTCACCAGTAAAAAAGAAGGCGATCACGGTCTGGGTCTGCATCTGGTTGCCAGCTATGTCAGTCAGGCACAGGGTGTGATCGAAGTTTCTGACAATTCGCCTCACGGCGCTATTTTTTCTATCTTCATTCCAAAAATAATCAATAACCAATAACCGGGGAAAACAAGTACCATGCCGATTGCGAGCACCATGCCAACTGAACGAACGATTGAAAATTTCGATGTACTGATCGTTGAAGACGAGAGAAAGCTGGCAAATATCCACGCGGAATTTATCGAAAAGAATTTCGCGCTGCGAGTGGTAGGTACGGCGTCAACCCTGAACGAAGCCCGGCGTATGCTGCTGCAATACAAACCCCGGCTGATGTTGCTGGATAATTATCTGCCAGACGGCGAAGGCGTCCAGCTTATTGAAAGTGAACTGATGCGCAGCATCAACTGCTCAGTGATTTTTATTACCGCCGCCAGCGATATGAACACCTGCGCACAGGCTATTCGCTGCGGCGCTTTTGATTACATTATCAAACCGGTGTCCTACCCACGACTACGCTCGTCGCTTGAGCGATTCATCCAGTTCGTCAAAACGCAGCATACTTACAAAGTCGTCGATCAGCAGAATGTGGACGTCCTCTACCAGTTACAGGCATCGACCGTACCTAATGGACCTGGCAGCAAAGGCATTGAAGAGAATACCCTCAATCTGGTCAAACAGATCTTTCAGGATCAGCCGGAGACCTTATTCTCCGTTGATGAGGTCGTGGAAAAAACCGGTCTCAGCAAAACGACAGCCCGACGCTATCTTGAATATGGGCTGGAAAACCAGTTTCTGGATGTAGAAATGCGTTATGGCAAGATTGGTCACCCGCGGCGTCTCTATCGTAAAAAGCACCTCGATTGAGACTTGTGGTTTGCTTATGCCGTACTCGCGCCTGTACCCGCCTTTCGCGGGTATGGCATCATCATTGTCGCCGTTGCCGTTGCCGTTGCCGTTGCCGTTGCCGTTGCCGTTGCCGTTGCCGTTGACCAGTATGACTTGAAAATAAAGCTCATACTCCAAGGCAGACAGGCGTTTCCCCAAGGCCATTACACACTGGCATGCCGTATCCCTCCGTCAATACCTCAGTATTAAATCCGTTTAATTTAGTCAACTGCCTGGCTTTCTTTTGGCAATTCACCAGATGAATAGCCTGATGTCACAAAAACGGTCACACAGTGCAAGTACAACTAAACCTTCATACTGCAACCGCCGATAACACACTACTTGGTACTGCAAATCGCAGACTCTGATAAACCACCAACCTTCACCGCACCCAATCAATAACAACACTCAGGTAATTTCTTTTAAGGAGCATGGCAATGGGGTTCAGCAGCGCAATAAAAAACACAAAAATCTCTCACAAACTCTACCTGGGATTCGGCGTAGTGTTATTGCTGGTAGCAATTGCTTCAACGCTCAGCGCCATGCGTTTTCGTGACATCCGCGATATCTACGAAAAAACCAACCTGATTTACAACATCAATATTGAGGTTTTTCAGGCCAAAATTAACCGCCTCAAATATTTCTATACACCGGATGACAGCACACAGACTGTGTTAACCGGTTTCGTTAAACACGCGGCCGAACTGACTCAAAGCGCACATACACTGTCATGGCGCGCCGACGAATTGGCTTATATCAATGATCTGGACAAGATCATGGTAGATTTCCAGAAATCAGTCGCCGATATGTCGACCTCCACACAACAGGTTGTCGCACTGAGAAAACAAATTGGTGCGATGAATACACAAAACGCGGTTAAAAGTTTCCGTGACGGCCTGCAAAGCCAGCAACTGGATAACACGTTATACCAGCGTATCGAGGAACTGGCGTACGCCACTGAAGCACTGAAAAACCTCTCTTACGAATTACAACTTGCTGGCACCGATGATGCGGCTAAAGCCTTTGCCAGCCGCTATGCGGAAGTACAAAAAACGTATCAAGACCTACAGCCAACATTAACCGGTGACACACAGAAACTGGCGGAGTCGCTCTGGAAATACACCTCGCAATACGCCACGCTGAATCAAGACTATGCCCGTGTCTGGGGTGATTTGAAAAAAGCGGAAAATGCGGTGAAAACCGGCGGGGATAAAAGCAGCGCGGTGATCAAATCCCTGATTACGGTCGTGAAAAACCAAAATGATGCATTGGCGTATGGCTCGGCCAGCGCGACATTACTGATTGGCGTAATAGCCGTCATCATCGGAATTTTGATCGCCGTTTATATCATTCGCCAGATTACCCGCCCAGTCTTGCATAACCTGACTCTGGCAGAGCGTATCGCCAGTGGTGACCTGACAGCCACCATTGAGGTGGATCGTCACGACGAACTGGGCAAGTTAACCGCTGCGATGGCGGCCATGAATGATCGTCTGCGCCACATGATTTCCGATGTGCGTGACAGTGTGGCGCATGTAACCCATTCAGCTGCTGATATCGCCGCTGGCAACAGTGATCTTGCCTCCCGAACTGAGCAGCAATCTGCTGCAGTGGTGCAAACCGCCGCCAGCATGGAAGAATTGACGTCAACGGTGAAGAACAATACGGAAAACGCCCGCCATGCCAGCCAGATTGCGTCTGATGCCTCCCAAAATGCGCATAAAGGCGGCGAGGTGGTGCAAAACGTAGTGAAAACGATGGATGATATCGCTGCCAGTTCACGGAAAATTGCCGATATTACCGCCGTCATCAACAGCATTGCATTCCAGACCAATATTCTGGCATTAAACGCAGCGGTGGAAGCCGCCCGTGCCGGTGAACAAGGCCGTGGCTTTGCTGTCGTGGCTGGCGAAGTGCGTAGCCTTTCTCAGCGCAGCTCTCAGGCCGCTAAAGATATCGCCGCCCTGATTGCCGAGTCTGTAGAGCGCACAAACGCGGGCAGTACACTGGTCGCCGAAGCAGGACAAACCATGGATAGCATCGTTAAATCGGTATCTCGTGTTAACGATATTATGGGTGAAATCTCTTCCGCGTCGGAAGAGCAAAGCCGGGGTATTGAACAAATCTCCCGAGCCATTACCGAGCTGGATAGCACGACTCAGCAAAACGCTGCACTGGTTTCGCAGTCGTCTTCCGCGGCCAATGCGCTGGAAGAGCAAGCCATGTTGCTGGAAAAACTGATGGCCACCTTCCGGTTATCCAACGCCGCAGCACCGTCATCACGCCCTGCACCTGCGCTGAATAATCCACGTCGTCCGTTGCAGGCGCTGCCTGCTACTGCTAAAGCCTCAGCAAAACCTGCCGCTAAAAATCACCAGGATGACTGGACTTCTTTCTAAGCGCCTCACGTTCTGACGCCATTTACGCTGATGAACACAAACGGCCCGCCGCTGGCGGGCCGCTTTTTTTACGATAGGACGTTGATACCGTTCGACAACCGCTAACCATTTATTGTCAGGAAAAAATAGTCCGGCTTAAATCAAAACACCATCGTCATCGGGTCTGGATATTGATATTCAAATCCCAGTTCACTGCAAATTCGTTGTCCGTCGATCAGTCTCGCTTTCAGCGGATCGCCTGATAAAAATTCCGGCGGCTCCAGCCCCATGCAACGCGCCTGTTCCGGGTAGAAATCCTGCTTCGCCGGATGTCCCGGTGCACACAGGTTATAGAGATGTCCACCATGCGGGCGCTGCAACAGCAGCATGATTGCCCCAATGACATCCTCCAGATGGACCAGATTGACTCCGTGACTGCCATCTGGCAGATCATGCCGACCGGCAAGGAACCGCCCAGGATGGCGATTATTCCCCACCAATCCAGCCAATCGTAAAATGTCCACTTCGGTGTGAGGCAACGCATGCAACCATTGCTCCAGTTCCTGTAGCACCTTACCGGTTCCAGTTTCTGGCTGTAATGGACTGCTTTCTCTCACCCTACCGCTAACCGCGCCGTAAACAGAAATAGAGCTGGTATACATAATGCGTGGTACGCCATGTGCCAGAGCGCTATCGACCACCTGCTGCACCGCCTGCAAATACGCGCCACCCGCACGTTCAACCCGGCCCGGCGGCAAGGTAATGATCAGTGCGTCCACATTCAACAGTGCGTCCAGCTCGTCCGGCTCACACACCAGATCTGGCGTCAGGCACAGGCGATAACACTCCACACCGGACAGACGCACCGCTGTTACACCATCATCGGTGCTTTTGCTCCCGACCACCCGATATCCCCGGCTCTGTAGCGCCAGCGCCAACGGCATACCCAGCCAGCCAAGCCCGATTATCGCTATCTTTTTCATCGTCGTTCTCCTGACTTCCCGGCATTGTTCTTCGGATGAATACTCTGCGTTTTTCATTATGTACCCTTATTGCCCATCTGGCGGCAATGTGATTTATACGCTGCAGGTAAAAAAATGTTGCGCTATCACATCAACATGGTTTAGGTTAACCAACAGACAACACCACTCTACGTTTACAAAAATAGAGACGAATTTATGTTACGCGTTAATTTCAACCACCATCATCACCATCACCCTGACTAGTCTTTCAGGCGATAGGTGCTGGAAGACATTCAGATCTTCCAGTGGCGGTGAACGCGTAAAAAGCCCCCGGAAGATCGATTCCGGGGGCTTTTTTTTGGCCGGAATTTTTTAAAAAAGCCTGCTTAACAGGCATCACAGACAGGATAAATTGAGGTTCACATGCTGGATAAAACACGTTTGCGTATTGCGATGCAGAAATCAGGCCGCCTGAGCGATGATTCCCGAGAATTACTGGCCCGCTGCGGTATCAAAATCAATCTGCATCAGCAACGCCTGATCGCCTTTGCCGAAAACATGCCTATCGATATTTTGCGTGTACGCGACGACGACATTCCCGGGCTGGTGATGGATGGCGTGGTTGACCTGGGGATTATCGGCGAAAACGTGCTGGAAGAAGAGTTGCTCAATCGCCGTGCTCAGGGGGAAGACCCACGCTATTTCACCCTGCGCCGTCTGGATTTCGGTGGTTGCCGCCTGTCACTGGCGATGCCGCTTGATGAGGAATACACCGATCCGCAATGTCTGCAAAACAAGCGTATCGCCACCTCTTATCCGCACTTGCTCAAGCAATACCTGGATAAACAAGGCGTTAACTTCAAATCCTGTCTGCTGAATGGTTCGGTAGAAGTCGCGCCGCGCGCAGGTCTGGCTGACGCCATCTGTGACCTGGTGTCCACGGGTGCAACGCTCGAAGCCAACGGTCTGCGTGAAGTGGAAGTGATTTATCGCTCCAAGGCCTGTCTGATTCAGCGCGACGGGGAGATGCCAGCGGAGAAACAGCAGTTGATCGACAAACTGTTAACCCGCATGCAAGGTGTTATTCAGGCTCGTGAATCCAAATACATCATGCTGCACGCGCCCAGCGAACGTCTGGATGAAGTGATCGCACTGCTGCCGGGTGCCGAGCGCCCCACCATTCTGCCACTGGCAGGTGACCAGAACCGTGTCGCCATGCACATGGTCAGTAGCGAAACGCTGTTCTGGGAAACCATGGAAAAACTGAAAGTGCTGGGTGCCAGCTCTATTCTGGTATTGCCGATTGAGAAGATGATGGAGTAATGCCATGAGCAACCGCTTCGATACCTTGATTGACTGGCAAGCCTGCACGCAAGAGGAACAGCGCCGGTTACTGACTCGCCCGGCAATATCTGCCTCTGACCGTATCAGCACGATTGTGGGCGAGATTCTGGCTGCCGTGCGTAAGGATGGCGACACTGCGCTGCGCGACTACAGTGCCCGTTTCGACAAAGTTCAGATCGACAGCCTGCGCGTATCCGCCGAGGCGATTGATGCCGCCGTTGCACGATTGGGCGACGATATTAAACAGGCGATGGCAGCCGCCGTGCGCAACATTGAAACCTTTCATAACGCACAAAAGCTTCCGCCAATCAGCGTAGAAACCCAACCCGGCGTACGTTGCCAACAAGTAACCCGCCCCATTGCCAGCGTCGGGTTGTATATCCCGGGTGGGTCTGCCCCGCTGCTCTCCACGGTACTGATGCTGGCAACCCCTGCTCGCATCGCCGGGTGCCAGCGTGTGATTCTGTGCTCTCCACCACCGATTGCCGATGAGATTTTGTATGCGGCAAAACTGTGCGGCGTGCAGGAAGTGTTTCAACTGGGTGGTGCACAAGCGATCGCAGCGATGGCGTTCGGCACCGATAGCGTACCGAAGGTCGATAAAATTTTTGGCCCGGGCAACGCTTATGTCACCGAAGCCAAACGTCAGATTAGCCAGTTGCTCGATGGTGCGGCCATTGATATGCCGGCAGGTCCGTCCGAAGTGTTGGTGATTGCCGACAGCGGTGCCACGCCGGATTTCGTTGCCTCCGACCTACTGTCGCAAGCCGAGCATGGCCCCGATTCACAAGTGATTCTATTGACGCCTGATGCCGATATGGCACAAGCGGTGATCGACGCGGTAGAGCGTCAGTTGGCAACGCTCTCCCGCGCTGATATTGCCCGTCAGGCGCTGGCCAGCAGCCGGGTGATTATCGCGCGCGATCTGGACCAGTGTATCGACATCAGTAATCAGTACGGCCCAGAGCACCTGATTATTCAGACGCGCAACGCCGAAACGCTGGTCGATCGCATCACCAGCGCCGGGTCGGTGTTTTTAGGTGACTGGTCACCAGAGTCTGCCGGTGATTATGCCTCCGGTACCAATCATGTACTGCCGACCTACGGTTACACTGCCACCTACTCCAGCTTGGGGCTGGCGGACTTTCAAAAGCGAATGACGGTACAACAGCTGTCACCGCAAGGTTTACTGGGACTGGCCTCAACCATTGAGATCATGGCGCAGGCCGAACAACTGACCGCCCACAAGAACGCCGTTACCCTGCGCGTCAACGCCCTCAAGGAGCAAGCATGAGTATTGAGAATCTGGCCCGCGATAACGTCCGCCGCCTGACCCCATATCAGTCCGCTCGCCGCCTGGGGGGAAAAGGCGACGTGTGGCTCAATGCCAATGAGTATCCACAAGCGCCGAACTATCAGCTTACCTTGCAGACGCTCAACCGTTATCCAGAATGCCAGCCGGCACAAGTCATCGAACGTTATGCGGCGTACGCTGGTGTTGCACCGGAGCAAGTGCTGGTTAGCCGTGGGGCTGATGAAGGTATTGAGCTGTTAATCCGTGCGTTCTGCGAACCGGGTAAAGACGCAGTATTGTTCTGTCCGCCGACGTACGGCATGTACGCTGTCAGCGCAGAAACGCTGGGGGTGGAACGTCGTATCGTGCCAGCAACCACCGACTGGCAACTGGATTTAGCCGCTATTGAAGGTGCGTTGGATAACGTCAAGGTGATTTACGTCTGTTCGCCTAACAATCCGACCGGCAATCTTGTCAACCCGGACGATTTACGTCAGTTGCTGGAACTGGCACGTGGCCGCGCTATCGTCGCTATCGACGAAGCCTATATCGAATTTTGCCCGCAAGCGACAACAGCTGGCTGGCTGGCCCACTATCCCCATCAGGTAGTGTTACGTACCCTGTCCAAGGCTTTCGCGTTGGCTGGTCTGCGCTGCGGTTTTACTCTCGCCAGTGCCGAGGTTATCCAACTGCTGTTGAAAGTGATCGCCCCCTACCCGCTGGCGTTACCGGTTGCGGATATCGCCGCACAGGCACTGAGTGAAGACGGTATCACAACCATGCGACGCAACGTGGCCGAACTCAGTGAAAATCGCCGCTGGCTAAGCGACTCGTTGAAAACGCTGCCAAACGTGGAAACGGTATACGCCAGTGAAAGTAACTATCTGCTGGTGCGTTTCACCGATTCACCCGCCGTCTTCAAATCCTTATGGGATCAGGGCATTATTTTACGTGACCAGAACAAACAGCCGGGTCTGGCGGGTTGTCTGCGTATTTCTATCGGCACCCGCTACGAATGCGAGCGCGTAATTAGCGCGTTGCAGGCATTGTCGGGCACAACAGCATAATTTGAGGAAGCACCGTGGGATTAAAGTATCTTTTCATCGACCGTGACGGCACGCTGATTGCCGAGCCGCCCGAGGATTATCAGGTTGATCGGCTGGATAAGCTGGCTTTAGAACCGGATGTTATTCCGTCACTGCTCACCTTGCAAAAAGCCGGGTTCAAACTGGTGATGATCACTAATCAGGATGGCCTGGGTACCAGCAGCTTCCCGCAGGAAGATTTCGATCCGCCGCACAACCTGATGATGCAAATTTTCACCTCACAAGGTATTCGCTTCGAACGGGTGTTGATTTGCCCACACTTCCCTGGCGACAACTGTGACTGCCGGAAACCGAAAACCGCGCTGGTTGATGCGTTTTTGAAAGACAACGTGATGGATAGCGCCAACAGCTTTGTGATTGGCGACCGTGAAACCGATGTTCAACTGGCGCACAACATGGGCATCACTGGCCTGCGTTATCAACGCGATGGCCTCAACTGGCAGGCGATCACCGCCCAGTTGACCAAACGTGACCGTCACGCTCACGTGAACCGGGTCACCCGTGAAACCGCTATTGATGTCAACGTGTGGCTGGATCGCGAAGGCGGCAGCAAGATCCATACCGGTGTCGGCTTCTTCGACCACATGCTGGATCAGATTGCCACCCACGGCGGTTTTCGTCTGAATATCGATGTAAAAGGTGACCTGTATATTGACGATCACCATACCGTGGAAGATACCGGGCTGGCATTAGGCGAAGCACTGAACAAAGCGCTGGGTGACAAGCGCGGCATTGGCCGTTTCGGGTTTGTGTTGCCGATGGATGAATGCCTGGCACGCTGTGCGCTTGATATCTCT
Source organism: Dickeya ananatis (assembly GCF_019464615.1). Lineage (NCBI taxonomy): Bacteria > Pseudomonadati > Pseudomonadota > Gammaproteobacteria > Enterobacterales > Pectobacteriaceae > Dickeya > Dickeya ananatis. Next base: position 2,104,324 of record NZ_CP040816.1, read on the forward strand.
GGCCGTCCGCATCTGGAGTATAAAGCAGAGTTTAACTACCAACGCGTCGGCGACCTGAGTACCGAAATGGTCGAGCACTTCTTCCGCTCGCTCTCTTACGCGATGGGCTGCACCCTGCATCTGAAAACCAAAGGTCGTAACGATCACCACCGCGTCGAAAGCCTGTTCAAAGTCTTTGGCCGTGCGCTGCGCCAGGCTATTCGGGTGGAGGGTGATACCCTGCCCAGCTCCAAAGGAGTGCTGTGATGAACGTGGTGATCCTGGATACCGGCTGCGCCAACCTGTCATCCGTGATGTATGCGGTTAAACGCCTGGGGTATGAGCCGCAGGTCAGCCGCGAGCCGGAAGTGGTATTACGCGCCGATAAGCTGTTTCTGCCGGGGGTCGGCACCGCGCAAGCGGCAATGGACCAACTGGCTGAACGCCAATTGATTGCCCTGATTAAAGCCTGTAGCCAACCGGTATTGGGCATCTGTCTCGGCATGCAGTTACTGGGCAGCCGTAGCGACGAAACCGGCGGCATCGATACGCTAGGCATTATCGATACCCCCGTGGTGCAGATGGCGGACCGTGGTCTGCCTTTACCGCATATGGGCTGGAATCAGGTGACATCGCAGGCTGGCCACCGCCTGTTCCACGATATTCCAGATGGCTCGTACTTTTATTTTGTACACAGTTACGCCATGCCGGTTTGCGCCAGTACCATTGCCCAATCGCATTATGGCGATGCCTTCACCGCAGCAGTACAGAAGGATAACTTCTACGGCGTCCAGTTCCACCCGGAACGCTCTGGTGCAGCAGGTGCCCAGCTACTGAAGAATTTTCTGGAGATGTAAACGGACATGATTATTCCCGCATTAGACCTGATTGATGGACAGGTGGTCCGTTTGCATCAGGGTGATTATGGTCAGCAGCGTCAATACGGCAGCGACCCGCTTCCACGGCTGCAAGACTATCAACAGCACGGGGCGCAGGTATTACATCTGGTGGACTTGACCGGGGCCAAAGACCCAGCAGCACGCCAGATCCCACTGCTGAAAACACTGCTGGCCGGGGTTTCTGTACCGGTACAAGTCGGTGGTGGCATTCGTACCGAACACGATGTGGAAGCGCTGTTGGCGGCAGGTGCCAGTCGTGTAGTTATCGGCTCAACGGCGGTAAAGCAGCCTGAGCTAGTGCAGCAATGGTTCGCCCGCTACGGCGCTGGCGCACTGGTACTGGCGCTGGATGTGCGTATTGACGCCGAGGGTGTGAAAAACATCGCCATCAGCGGCTGGCAGGAAAATTCCGGCATCACGCTGGAGCAAACGGTGGAACGCTTCCTGCCCTTCGGTCTGAAACACGTGCTCTGTACCGATATCTCCCGCGATGGCACATTGCAGGGCTCTAACGTCGAGCTGTATCGCGAAATCAGTGCTCGCTATCCCCAGGTCGCTTTTCAGGCGTCTGGCGGCATTGGTTCACTGTCAGATATTGCTGCGCTGCGCGATAGTGGCGTGCGTGGTGTTATTGTCGGCCGCGCCTTGCTGGAAGGTAAATTCAACGTGACGGAGGCGATTTCATGCTGGCAAAACGGATAATTCCCTGTCTGGACGTGCGTGACGGCCAGGTCGTAAAAGGCGTACAGTTTCGCAATCATGAGATTATTGGTGATATCGTGCCCCTGGCTCAACGCTACGCACAAGAAGGCGCAGATGAACTGGTATTTTATGATATCACCGCGTCATCCGACGGCCGGGTGGTGGATAAAAGCTGGGTTTCTCGCGTAGCGGAAGTGATCGATATTCCGTTTTGCGTCGCGGGTGGCATCAAAAGTGTCGAAGATGCCGGGCAAATTCTATCTTTTGGTGCGGATAAAATCTCTATCAACTCACCAGCACTGGCTGACCCAGCGCTAATTTCACGTCTGGCTGATCGTTATGGCGTACAATGCATCGTTGTTGGCATCGATACCTGGCATGATGCCGAAACCGGCCGTTATCATGTCAACCAATATACCGGCGATGAAAAGCGTACCCGCGTCACGCAATGGGAAACCCTTGACTGGGTGCAGGAAGTGCAGAAACGCGGTGCCGGTGAGATCGTGCTGAATATGATGAATCAGGATGGCGTGCGCAACGGCTATGATCTGGCGCAACTGCGGCAAGTGCGCGATGTCTGCCAGGTACCGTTAATCGCCTCCGGCGGTGCTGGCACTATGCAGCATTTCCTTGATGCATTTCAGGATGCCGGGGTGGACGGTGCATTGGCAGCATCGGTATTCCATAAACAAATTATCAATATTGGTGAACTCAAGCAGTTCCTTAAGCAACAAGGCGTGGAGATCCGGGTGTGTTAACCGAACAACAACGAAGCCAGCTCGACTGGCAAAAAACCGATGGCATGATGCCTGCCATCGTACAGCATGCCGTTTCAGGCGAAGTACTGATGCTGGGTTACATGACTCAGGATGCGTTGCAGGTTACGCAAGAGACCGGTCACGTCACCTTCTACTCCCGCACCAAGCAGCGTTTGTGGACCAAAGGGGAATCCTCCGGCCACTTTCTCAACGTGGTTTCGATCACGCCGGACTGCGACAACGACACGCTGTTAGTTCTGGTCAATCCGGTCGGTCCGACGTGCCATCTCGGCAATACCAGTTGCTTCCATCCGGCTGAAACTCAGTGGCAATTCTTGTACCAGTTGGAGCAGTTGTTGGCAGAGCGTAAGCACGCAGACCCGACCAGCTCCTATACCGCCAGATTGTACGCCAGCGGCACTAAGCGCATCGCCCAGAAGGTTGGCGAGGAAGGTCTGGAAACCGCACTCGCCGCGACAGTGCACGACCGCGAAGAACTGACCAACGAAGCCTCTGATCTGATCTATCACCTGCTGGTGCTGTTACAGGATCAGGAGCTGGATTTAGGGACCATTATCCAGCGCTTGAAAGAGCGTCATACCAAATAATCTTCCCAGCCCGTTTTAACGTTATTAAAACGGGCTTCTCCTCATTCTTCTGGCATTGCCGCTTCTGACGGCATCTACCCGCATTTCAGCCAAGTATCATCAAGCTCACTTTATTTACCCTGCCCTTAATGTGCACTTCACAGCACAAGGCGATGATGACAAGCCTTGTGCTGTGAGGATTCTTCTTTTTATATCAATGACTCATAAGGGCAAACGATGGAATTTACCAATAGCCGCGTTAGACCGTTAAGTATTCTGGCGACAACAGTAGTGCTTTTCTCTCAGCCGTCACAGGCAACTTCATCTGAGGTGGAAAACGTACTTAAACGCAACGGATTAGACAATACACAAATTATGACGCTTTACCGTAATGGTGAGTTAAGCGTAAAAGAAGATACACAGCTTCACACACTGACACTGGTCAATAAGGCGGTAGTCGAGACGCCACAGAGCACAACCCGGAATACCAAATACTGGTATCACGCCATGCCACTGGCGGAATATCGCACCTTTGAAGCCAACGGATTAACCGCGTTACCTTGCACACAGCAATATACGGATTGCAAGCTGACGCTGGAGTACTCTTATACCCAGAAATCGTTATCCAAAGAAAAAGTCGGTATTCTGATTCAATTCAGTACACCGAAAGAAGGATGGCTCTATGAAGACTTTGTCACACGCCATCATTGCCCTGTCAAACAAGAAGGTGGCGGTAGCTTTATTTTAGGTGAAAAAGGTAAGGCAGCCGTAGCCAGCGGAGAATGTGACAAGGAATACCGTGGTATGGGGCTGGGTAATGTGTTCAACAATTACCTGAAACAAAAAAGCGTAACCCCGATTATCGCTTATGTATTACTGACGAAATAAGGTATATCAAGCTTATTTCCTGAGGGAAAAGCACCGTCCCGTATTCCGTCCATAGTAGTCAGAAAGAGCCTTTGTATTCCTCTTCAGGCTACATGCGCAAATAACAACAATAGGCTGTTTCATTAGGCAAAAAAATAGCACCCGATTGATTGGGTGCTATCTATCAAACAGGCGTCATGGCTGACTAATCAGCCATAAATGTTAGCGCGATCGCGCAATTCCTTACCCGGTTTGAAATGAGGAACATATTTGCCTTCCAGTTCCACTTTCTCACCCGTTTTCGGATTACGCCCCACACGCGGTGCACGGTAGTGGAGTGAAAAACTGCCAAACCCACGGATTTCGATGCGATCACCGCTAGCCAGTGTTGTGGCCATCTGTTCCAGCATCTCCTTCACGGCATCCTCAACCACCTTGGCCGGGATATGAGATTGCTGTCCAGCAAGTCTTTCGATAAGTTCAGACTTGGTCATGATTCCTCCAAGCATGTGGTCAGTAAATGCCACGTTAACTTACTACCGTTTGAGGTCAGGCAGCAAGTACGCTGCCCAACCCACCGTCATTACTCGCCTTTTGCAGCTTTGAACGCTTCAGCCATGGCGTTAGAGAAGTTACCTTCTTCCTGTTTGTTGTTAACAGAAGCGATGGCATCTTTCTCGTCAGCTTCATCCTTAGCACGGATGGACAGGCTAACAACGCGGTTTTTACGATCAACGCCAGTGTATTTGGCTTCGATCTCATCACCCACGTTCAGAACCAGAGTAGCGTCTTCGATACGGTCACGAGAGGCTTCAGAAGCACGCAGGTAACCTTCAACGCCGTCAGCTAATTCAACTGTAGCACCTTTGGCATCAACTGCAGTGACTTTACCTGTAACAATCGCACCTTTCTTGTTAACAGACAGGTAGTTGTTGAACGGGTCTTCAGCCAGTTGTTTCACGCCCAGGGAGATACGCTCACGCTCTGCATCAACCTGCAGAACAACAGCGGCGATTTCGTCACCTTTCTTGTATTCGCGAACGGCTTCTTCGCCAGCCACGTTCCAGGAAATGTCAGACAGGTGCACCAGACCATCGATGCCGCCATCCAGACCGATGAAGATACCGAAATCAGTGATGGACTTGATCTTGCCTTCTACGCGGTCACCCTTGTTGTGGGTTTCAGCGAACTGCTGCCACGGGTTGGCTTTGCACTGTTTCAGGCCCAGAGAGATACGACGACGTTCTTCGTCGATATCCAGAACCATAACTTCCACCACGTCGCCCACGTTAACCACTTTGGACGGATGGATGTTCTTGTTGGTCCAATCCATTTCGGATACGTGTACCAGACCTTCAACGCCTTCTTCGATTTCTACGAAGCAGCCGTAATCAGTCAGGTTGGTTACACGACCGGTCAGCTTGGTGCCTTCCGGATAACGTTTAGCGATAGCTACCCACGGATCTTCGCCCAGCTGTTTCAGGCCCAGAGAAACACGGGTACGTTCGCGGTCGAACTTCAGCACTTTAACAGTGATTTCATCGCCAACATTGACGATTTCGCTCGGGTGCTTAACGCGTTTCCACGCCATATCGGTGATGTGCAGCAGGCCATCAACGCCGCCCAGGTCAACGAATGCGCCGTAGTCAGTGAGGTTCTTAACGATACCTTTGACTTCCATGCCTTCCTGCAGGTTTTCCAGCAGCTGATCACGCTCAGCACTGTTTTCGGATTCGATAACAGCACGACGGGAAACGACGACGTTATTGCGTTTCTGGTCCAGCTTGATCACTTTGAACTCAAGCTCTTTGCCTTCCAGATGCAGGGTGTCACGTACCGGACGAACATCAACCAGAGAACCTGGCAGGAACGCACGAATACCGTTCAGCTCGACGGTGAAACCACCTTTTACTTTACCGTTGATAACACCGGTAACAGTAGCAGATTCTTCGTAAGCTTTTTCCAGCATCAGCCATGCTTCGTGACGTTTAGCTTTTTCACGGGACAGCAGGGTTTCACCGAAGCCGTCTTCTACCGCATCCAGAGCTACGTCAACTTCATCACCAACCTGGATTTCAATTTCACCCTGGGCGTTTTTAAACTGTTCTACCGGAATGGCAGATTCAGATTTCAGGCCGGCATCAACCAGGACTACGTCCTTGTCAATAGCAACGACAACGCCACGAACGATGGAACCCGGGCGGGTTTCGATTTCTTTCAGGGATTCTTCAAAGAGTTGAGCAAAAGATTCAGTCATGTTGATAATCTTTGGGTTTTCAAATTTAACGTCCATCTGACTTCCTGCCCGATGGGGTTGTTTCACATCCCCGAGGCATCCTTGCGGCGGGGTAAGAAATATAATCAGGCCGATTGCGGCAATACCTGACGAACATACGCCAGAGCTCGCTCGACCACTTCGTCCAACGTCATGTGCGTGGAATCGAGAACCAGTGCATCCGGTGCTGGCACCAGTGGTGCAACCGAACGGTTACGATCGCGATCGTCACGCTCTTTAATCTCGGACAAAAGACGTTCAAAGTTAACATTAAAGCCTTTCGTCTGCAACTGGAGCATGCGACGTTTAGCGCGTTCCTCTGCACTGGCATCCAGAAATATCTTCACCGGCGCATCGGGGAAAACCACCGTTCCCATGTCGCGGCCATCGGCAATCAACCCTGGCGCATCGCGAAACGCACGCTGGCGGCGCAATAACGCTTCACGTACCCGTGGGAACACCGCTGCCTGTGACGCGGTATTGCCAACCTCCTGAGTGCGGATTTCATTGCTGACATCTTCGCCTTCAAGAATCACTTTGAGTTGCCCATCTTCCGGCACAAACTGCACATCCAGGTGCGATGCTATCGGCACTAACGCCTCTTCAGACGTGATATCAACCTGATGGTGTAACGCCGCCAACGCCAGCACGCGATAAATCGCGCCGGAATCCAGCAGATTCCATTGCAGTGCATTAGCCAGCGCTTTACACAAGGTCCCCTTGCCTGCGCCACCGGGCCCGTCGACCGTAATTACCGGTGCAGTCACCGCCATTTCTCACTCCTTTAAAACCGGGAAATCGCCTGTCATTGCAGACAATATTCATACAGATAATACATGTCGCCATTATACCTTGCTGTGGCAGCAAGCGTGAGATTAAAGGCTTATTACTGCAGAAAATAAGGCAAATATTGTGATACCCAGAGTATAACGCTAAATAATGACGCACAGAGTTCTACCGGCAGATCAGTCCAGCCACTCCGTGCGTTAGCCGTGCTGGCTCAGACGTTCCAGTTGCTGGAAATAATCCGGGAACGTTTTGGCAGTACATTTAGGGTCAAGGATGGTGACAGGCGTATCTGATAACGCCACCAGAGAGAAACACATCGCCATACGGTGGTCATTATAGGTCCCGATTTCCGCGGCCTTTAGCTGCTTCGGCGGCGTAATACGAATGTAATCATGTCCTTCTTCCACTTCAGCACCGACTTTACGCAGTTCTGTCGCCATTGCAGCCAGACGATCGGTTTCTTTTACGCGCCAGTTGTAGATATTACGCAGCGTCGTCGATCCCCCTTCAGCGAACAACGCGGCGGTAGCAATAGTCATCGCCGCATCAGGAATATGGTTCATGTCCATATCAATTGCATGCAACTCACCGCGCTGGCATTCGATATAGTCATCACCCCAACAAACCTGCGCGCCCATTTTCTCCAGCACATCAGCAAAACGGATATCCCCTTGCACGCTGTTGCGACCAACGCCAGTCACACGCACCGTTCCGCCCCGAATAGCGGCAGCTGCCAGGAAATAGGAAGCCGACGAGGCATCGCCTTCCACCAGATAATGCCCTGGTGACTGATAATGCTGATTACCTGCAACCACAAAAGTCTGGTAATTATTATTGGTAACCGTAATACCAAAGGTTTGCATCATGTGCAGGGTAATGTCGATATAAGGCTTGGAAACCAGATCGCCCTTGATGGTGATCTGCGTATCCTGTGCTGCCAACGGCGCGGTCATCAGCAGTGCGGTAAGAAACTGGCTTGATACGGAACCATCTACGCTAATTTCGCCTCCCTGAAAGCCCCCCCGCAAACGCAATGGCGGGTAGTTTTCCTGCTCCAGATAATCGATACGAGCGCCACCCTGACGTAACGCATCCACCAAATGGCCGATTGGTCGCTCTTTCATGCGTGGCTCACCGGTCAACACGATATCGCCCTCTGTCAGGCATAGCGCTGCCGCCAGTGGACGCATCGCCGTTCCGGCATTTCCCAAAAACAACTCCAGTGGCGCAGACGCAGTGAACGTACCGCCCAGTCCCACAATGTCACACTCCGTACGACTGGCAGACAAGTGATATTCAACCCCCAGAGCACTCAGGGCATTGAGCATATGGCGCACATCATCACTATCCAGCAGATTAGTCAGCCGCGTTGTCCCTTTCGCCAACGCCGCTAACAGCAAAGCGCGGTTAGACACGCTTTTAGAACCCGGCAAATTAATGGTGCCGTCAATTAATGAGATCGGTTGTAGGGTCAGGGATTCCTGCATGTGAAACATGTTCTCCAAAAGTTTACATAAAAACCCCGGCCAGATAACCGGGGTTTTAAATAAAAAACAGCACGCTATTGCGCTCTATTTATCACGTTATCAGCCGTGGCGACGTTCGAAGTCTGTCATGAACTCCGTCAGTGCTTTTACACCACTGAGCGGCATAGCATTATAGATAGATGCGCGCATCCCGCCCACAACACGATGGCCTTTCAGCGCATGCAACCCAGCAGCCTGAGCTTCCTGCAGGAATACCGGATCCAAAGCGGCATCGGTCAACTGGAACGGCACGTTCATACGCGAACGGCTGCCCGGGACAACGTCATTGCGATAAAAATCGCTGCCATCAATGGCGGAATACAGCAGATCGGCCTTCGCCTGATTGCGTTTTTCCATCTCCAGCAGGCCGCCCTGCTCTTTCAGCCACTTGAACACCATGCCGGACAGATACCAGGCAAATGTCGGCGGCGTGTTAAACATGGAGTCGTTATCAGCCAGAATTTTGTAATCCAGAATCGACGGCAATTCACGGCGAGCCTTGCCAAGCAGGTCATCCCGCACAATCACCAGCGTCAGGCCAGCAGGTCCTACGTTTTTCTGTGCACCAGCATAAATGACACCGTAACGGCTCACATCCAGAGGACGAGACAAAATACTGGAAGAGTAGTCCGCCACCACAATTTTATCGCCGAAATCCGGCTCTTCTTCGATTGCCAGACCGTCGATGGTTTCATTCGGACAGTAATGTACGTAAGCGGCGTCATCTGACAGCCCCCACTCACGCATCGGCTTCACACCACGCAGACCATCAACGCGGGTTTTCACGTCAATAACGGTAGGTGTGAGATATTTCTCAGCTTCTTTAACCGCGCTGTGCGCCCAGTACCCGCCATCAATATAATCCGCATGGGTCTTCTCCCCCAGCAAATTGAGCGGAACCGCAGCAAACTGGGCACGGGCACCACCATGACAGAACAACACCTTGTAATTCGAAGGAATTTTCAGCAAATCACGCAAATCCTGTTCAGATTCGCTGGCCACCTGCATGAATTCTTTGCTGCGATGGCTGATTTCCATCACCGAAGTACCCAACCCGTGCCAGTTGCACAGTTCTTGTTCTGCTCGACGTAATACTTCTACCGGTAACATGGCCGGACCAGCACTAAAATTAAAAACCTGAGTCATTTCCCTTCACCACATATCAATAGCGACCTGTCTACGTCGCATCAGTTTACCTTGCTATCGGTTTTATCATTCGTCTTTCTTGCCTGCAACGCTTATTGCCCTGATGTCTGAAAACTTGCGTACTCCCCCGCCTGTTACGGTTTCTGTTACCTCATTGTTGCATCGTCATCGGGAAGCGCTGCGCAATACACAACATGCGGGATAGAGTCAGTACACAAAACCACGTATGATGCAGCCTTCTCATCACACATTCAGGTTCGAACCATGACCCAAACGTTTATCCCAGGCAAAGACGCCGCCCTGGAAGATTCCATCGCCCGTTTTCAACAACAACTCCTCGACCTGGGGTTTAACATCGAAGAAGCCTCCTGGCTAAACCCGGTGCCCAACGTCTGGTCGGTACATATCCGCGACCGCGACTGCGCACTGTGTTTCACCAATGGTAAAGGCGCGACCCGCAAAGCGGCGCTGGCTTCCGCATTGGGTGAGTACTTCGAACGTCTGTCCACCAACTACTTTTTTGCCGACTTCTATCTGGGACAACACATCGCCGAAGGTGACTTCGTGCATTACCCTGACGAGAAGTGGTTCCCGCTTCCTGAAGATGACAGCCTGCCGGAAGGCATTCTGGATGCTCGTCTGCATGCTTTCTACGACCCGGAGCAGCAACTGGTCGCCAGCGATCTTATCGATCTGCAATCTGGCAACCACGAACGCGGCATCTGCGCCCTGCCGTTTACTCGCCAGTCTGACCAGCAGACGGTTTACATCCCGATGAACATTATCGGTAATTTATACGTGTCGAACGGCATGTCGGCAGGCAATACCCGCAATGAAGCGCGTGTTCAGGGGCTGTCAGAAGTATTCGAGCGTTATGTGAAAAACCGGATCATCGCCGAGTCCATCAGCCTGCCGTCGATCCCGGCCGAGGTGTTATCACGTTATCCAGGCGTGGTGGAAGCCATTGCCACACTGGAGCAAGAAGGGTTTCCAATATTTGCCTATGACGCTTCGCTCGGTGGTCAGTACCCGGTTATCTGCGTCGTGCTGTTCAACCCGGCTAATGGCACCTGTTTTGCATCGTTCGGTGCGCATCCAGATTTTGGCGTAGCACTTGAGAGAACGGTGACCGAATTGCTTCAGGGCCGTGGGCTGAAAGATCTGGACGTGTTCACACCGCCGACATTCGATAATGAGGAAGTTGCTGAGCACACTAATCTGGAAACCCATTTTATCGATTCCAGCGGCCTTATCTCCTGGGATTTGTTCAAAACCCAGTCAGATTATGACTTCGCCGATTGGGATTTCAGCGGCACTACCGAGCAAGAATTCGCGACACTGATGGCCATCTTCAATAAAGAAGATAAAGAAGTTTACATCGCGGATTATGAACATCTCGCGGTGTATGCCTGCCGTATTCTGGTGCCGGGCATGTCGGATATCTATCCGGCAGAAGACCTGCTGTTGGCAAACAACAGTATGGGAGCACATCTGCGCGAAACACTACTGTCCCTGCCGGATAGCCAGTGGGAAAAAGAAGACTATCTGGCATTGCTACAGCAACTGGACGATGAAGGCCTGGATGATTTTACCCGAGTGCGCGAATTGCTGGGGATAGCAACCGGTAAAGACAACGGCTGGTTCACATTGCGTATTGGCGAGCTGAAATCCATGCTGGCACTGGCGGGCGGCGATCTGGATCAGGCGCTGAGCTGGGCCGAATGGTCACTGGATTTCAACCAGTCAGTCTTCTCTGCGGCACGCGGTAATTATTACCGTTGTCTGCAAACATTGCTGCAACTGGCGCTGGAACCTGAACGCGACCCTGCTCAGTACTACGATGCCTTTGTGCGTATGTACGGCCAGGATGCCGTCGATGCCGCCAGCGCGGCGATTGCCGGTGAGCAATGCTTCTATGGCTTGTTCACCGTTGATGCCGATTTGAAAGCACTGCCCGCGCATCAGTCCTTGTTGGCAGCCTATGAAAAATTGCAGCGTGCTAAACGTGCACACTGGCAGGTGAAGTAAGCGTTATCTCAGCAGACCGGATGACGCTATCGTTATCCGGTTGCTGTTTGCGACACAGACCACGATGTATCAGGCGGGCTTATACGCTTACACCCACAATTTGACTTGCAGAACAACGCGCCCACATTTTGAACACCACCACATGCTGGCACACAGATCGAAGCCTATTGATAGTCAAGTAAGAACGCCAACATCGGTGCAACGTGAAGAATGGCAGGGATATAACCTATTTTTATACTGACTCATCAGCCCAGCCGATCTATAGTCGCCCAATATATCGATTAACCACATATTTTTTATGGTTAATTTAAAGCGCACCGGAATGACTTTTATAAATTCGCCATTGTTATCGAATGGTAAACAGCAAATTAAATAATATAAATTTGAAATATGATATCACTACAAAGACTTATTTTATTTAACGTCATACGGGCTAATTTCAGCCCACCATTCAACTGTTTTGATAATTTTTAAAAAAAATTTTCTATATATAAAACAATAGGATATATGTAAAATCACCCAAAATCCTCCTCCTGATCAGCCTAATAAATTCCAGCGGTATGATCCACGTCAAATTATGGCGAATAACCCTTTGTTAGTATCTCACCGTAGATAAACTTTAAGAGAGAGTTAGTGTGAAAGCTGACAACCCCTTCACCTTGTTATTACCATCGGCGATGGCGAAAGTCGCAGAAGATGCCGGTGTCTATAAAGCAACAAAACAACCGCTTACTACGTTTTTTCTGGCGATCACTGCTGGCGTATTTATTTCAATCGCATTCGTTTTTTATATCACCGCTACCACCGGTTCCTCATCCATGCCGTATGGGATGGCTAAACTGGTTGGGGGTATCTGCTTCTCCCTGGGGTTGATGCTGGTGGTTGTCTGTGGTGCTGATTTGTTCACATCGACAGTGCTGATTGTTATCGCTAAAGCTAGCGGGCGTATTACCTGGAAACAGCTAGGATTAAACTGGCTCAATGTGTATGTCGGCAACCTGATTGGCGCGTTGTTTTTCGTCGCGTTAATCTGGTTTTCCGGTGAGCACATGGTGGCGAATGGTGCCTGGGGCCTGAATGTGCTGCAAACGGCTAATCACAAACTGGAACATACGTTTGTTGAAGCGTTATGTCTTGGGATACTGGCAAACCTGATGGTCTGTCTGGCTGTTTGGATGAGCTATTCTGGCCGTACACTGACTGACAAAATGCTGGCAATGATTCTGCCTGTCGCGATGTTCGTCGCCAGCGGCTTCGAGCACAGTATCGCCAACATGTTCATGATCCCGATGGGGATTGTGGTTAAGAATTTCGCTCCAGAAACTTTCTGGCACGCCATCAGCATGACGCCGGGCCAGTTTGAACACTTGACCATCAGCAACTTTATTGTCGATAACCTGATTCCTGTCACGATCGGCAACATTATTGGTGGTGGACTGCTGGTAGGCTTGACCTATTGGGTCATTTATTTGCGCGGTGGGGATCAGCACTAAGCTGCTGTCGGCCGCAACGTCGGGTTATAAAAATCCAAATCAAAGGTAGGTGTAATATGACCGAACTTAATCAGAAACTCGCCCAGGCTTGGGAAGGTTTTAGCAAAGGCGAATGGCAGAATGGCGTCAACGTACGTGACTTCATTCAGAAAAACTACACGCCGTATGAAGGTGACGAAACCTTCCTGGCCGGTGCTACCCAGGCAACCAGTTCCCTGTGGGATAAGGTGATGGAAGGCATCAAACAGGAAAACCGTACCCATGCGCCGGTTGATTTCGATACCGACGTTGCAGCTACCATCACTTCCCACGATGCCGGCTATATCAACAAGAGCTTGGAAAAAATCGTTGGTCTGCAGACTGATGCTCCGCTGAAACGTGCGATTATCCCGTTCGGTGGTATCAAAATGGTTGAAGGTTCCTGTGAAGTTTACGGTCGTAAACTGGATCCGCAGCTGAAAAAAATCTTCACTGACTACCGCAAAACCCACAACCAGGGTGTGTTCGACGTTTATACTCCGGACATCCTGCGCTGCCGTAAATCTGGTGTGTTGACTGGTCTGCCTGACGCATACGGCCGTGGTCGTATCATCGGTGACTATCGCCGTGTTGCGCTGTACGGTATCGACTACCTGATGGCAGACAAATTTGCCCAGTTCACTTCTCTGCAATCCAAACTGGAAAACGGCGAAGATCTGGAAGCGACCATCCGTCTGCGTGAAGAAATTGCCGACCAGCACCGTGCGCTGGGTCAGATCAAAGAAATGGCTGCCAAATACGGTTGCGACATTTCTGGTCCGGCAACAACCGCTCAGGAAGCCGTACAGTGGACCTACTTCGGCTATCTGGCTGCGGTTAAATCTCAGAACGGCGCAGCAATGTCCTTCGGTCGTGTATCCACATTCCTGGATGTCTACATCGAGCGCGATCTGAAAGCGGGTAAAATCACCGAACAGGAAGCCCAGGAACTGATCGACCACCTGGTGATGAAACTGCGTATGGTGCGTTTCCTACGTACCCCGGAATACGACGAACTGTTCTCCGGCGACCCGATTTGGGCAACTGAATCCCTGGCTGGTATGGGTCTGGATGGCCGTACGCTGGTTACCAAAAACAGCTTCCGTTTCCTGAACACCCTGTACACCATGGGGCCGTCTCCGGAACCGAACATGACCATCCTGTGGTCTGAAAAACTGCCGCTGAACTTCAAGAAATTCGCCGCTAAAGTGTCTATCGATACCTCTTCTCTGCAGTACGAGAACGATGACCTGATGCGTCCGGACTTCAACAACGACGACTATGCTATCGCTTGCTGTGTAAGCCCGATGGTTGTCGGTAAACAAATGCAGTTCTTCGGTGCCCGCGCTAACCTGGCGAAAACCATGCTGTACGCTATCAACGGTGGTGTGGACGAAAAACTGAAAATGCAGGTCGGCCCGAAATCCGAACCGATCAAAGGCGATGTACTGAACTTTGACGAAGTGATGGAACGTATGGATCACTTCATGGACTGGCTGGCTAAACAGTACGTCACCGCACTGAACATCATCCACTACATGCACGACAAATACAGCTACGAAGCATCGCTGATGGCTCTGCATGACCGCGATGTGTTCCGTACTATGGCATGTGGTATCGCAGGTCTGTCTGTTGCAGCTGACTCTCTGTCTGCTATCAAATATGCCAAAGTCAAACCGGTTCGTGACGAAAATGGTCTGGCTGTAGACTTTAACATCGAAGGTGAATACCCGCAGTTCGGTAACAACGACCCGCGTGTTGATGACCTGGCTTGTGACCTGGTTGAACGTTTCATGAAGAAAATTCAGAAACTGAATACCTACCGTGGTGCTACCCCGACTCAGTCCGTACTGACCATCACCTCCAACGTGGTATACGGTAAGAAAACTGGTAACACTCCGGATGGTCGTCGCGCTGGTGCACCGTTCGGACCGGGTGCCAACCCGATGCACGGTCGTGACCAGAAAGGTGCCGTTGCCTCTCTGACCTCCGTCGCTAAACTGCCGTTCGCCTACGCAAAAGATGGTATCTCTTATACCTTCTCTATCGTGCCGAATGCACTGGGTAAAGACGATGACGTGCGTAAAACCAACCTGGCAGGTTTGATGGATGGTTACTTCCACCACGAAGCGTCTATCGAAGGTGGTCAGCACCTGAACGTCAACGTAATGAACCGCGAAATGCTGCTCGACGCGATGGAAAACCCGGAAAAATATCCGCAGTTGACCATCCGTGTATCAGGTTACGCCGTTCGCTTTAACTCGCTGACTAAAGAACAGCAGCAAGACGTTATTACCCGTACTTTCACTCAGTCCATGTAATTACATGTCTGTCTGAAAAGGCGTAAACTAAAGGCTCCACATCGGTGGGGCCTTTTTATAACGGGTATCCAGTCCGTTTTCTTTGTGGGCCGCCCAGCGGCGCTAAAGATTTCTTCCGGAAATTTTTTCACCACTCCTGCCGAAATAAATCAGAACCTGTTTTGTCAGCCTGCTCTCATCGGCTGGCAGGCTGACAAAACAGATTCGACGCCGAACACCGTGGTGTAGCCCTCCGTGCTACCCTGTTGTTACTGCGCTCATTGCAGGCCGTTATTTCCCGGCCCAACCTGGAGAAACCTCGCATGTCAGTTATTGGTGACTTGAAATAAGCATTAATTAATTGAAATAAAAGGATTTATTTCTTTCAGTGTCCACACATTGACCACATCAACAACAAGCCCCGTTTTACGGGGCTTGTTGTTATAAGTATTGTCCCCTATCTTTAACCACTCTGTGCAACCAATGCACAGAGCAAAAATAAAAGGATTAATAAATCAGGAGATACCTCATGAAAAAGTGCACATGCGCACTGTTGTTATTAGCTTCATTCTGCGCTTCTGCCCAGTCAATAAATCACTCAGTCCTGCAAAAATCGCTCAAGCCGTGGCACCCAATAATCTTTTCGGAAAATGGTGGTGTCATCCGGCTAACAATGAACGAAGACCGTGTAAACAATGAGATCTATGAATCGGTCATATCAATGGGGGTATGCACCCCGCTATGGTTTGAGGCAAAGAAAACTGCATATCTCAACAAAATAAAAGAGATACATGTATTAAACCGAAATAACCGCTCTGGGTTTATTTTTGAAAACCCGAAATCTTCTTGTGAAGAAGTTGGCCAAGCAAAAGGTGACGGAGGTAAGATCGTTATCGCTGCCCATACACACAGCAATTAAAACAACTTTGCCAAGCCCCGCAATCATTCTGTGGGGCTTCTGTTTTACAACGCCATATTCAACTGTTCCGGCCCATAACGCGATGCGGGGAAAACGTCTTCGGAATAAAGTCAGACGGTGACGGGGTTTCCTATGATTGCAGTTGATGATTTATTCCAATGAAATATATAGCACTCAAATCAATAAGCCCCATCACACCACCAAAAATCCATTATTTACATATAGCTTCTTTGTAATTAATACTTACCTGCCATCTGGCACGATTATCACAAAATAAGGAGAACACTGTGTATAAATACAAAATGGTTCAAATTCCACCGAATATTATTGTCAACGCTAGAAAAGTCGATAAAGACAATGCCGCCGCACATTATCTGGAGCAGGTCGTAAACGAAAAGGCTGAAGACGGATGGGAGTTTCAGCGGATTGACACCATTGGCGTTGAAGAACAACCCGGCTGTGCCTCACTCCTTTTTGGCAAAAAAAACGGGCCCGTTAATTACTATGTAATCACATTTCGCAAAGAGGCATAGCATGTTGGCCTGGCTGAGTATAAAGATGATTGGGCTTTATCGTAGTCTTGCGCCTGATTCCATTAGGGGGAGATGCAGATATAAGCCGACATGCTCAGCGTATGCTATTTCTGTGATTAGACGTCATGGTTTCTTAAAAGGGTGGAAACTGGCGTTGGAGAGGATCAGCAGGTGTAGGCCGCCTTACGGGGGCCGGGATTTACCGCCCTTATAATCTCTAATAGCCAAAAGCCCCGCAATCATCCTGCGGGGCTTTTGTTTTACAACGCCAGATTCAATTGATCCCGTCCGTAATGCGAAGCCGGAAAGGCGTCCTGTGGGATAAAGTCAGGCGGTAGCGGGTCTTCCCGTGTACGCTTTGATACGCGCCGTTCTACCGTGTTGAGGGTGGTAAATGTCTCGCTACATTCCAGGTTTTGGCACTGGTGATACTGCCGGATGGTGATATCGCTCAGGCGGCGACTGGTACGGGTGCGGGCCATTGCCCCGCAGAAAGGACATCTGAACATAATGGCTCCCCTGTGGGAGTTGAACTCGCCGCCATTTTATTCACTTTCTGCTATCCAGTCAGGGATTTTTGCTTCCAGCTCCAGACGGGTGGTAAAGCCGTTGCCATCAATAACGTGTTCCGCGCGGGCGATAATCCAGTCCTGATTGTCGATATCCGGTTTAAAGCCGCTTACTGTCAGGTGCATTTCGGGATACAGCTCAGCACGGCCACGTGCCAGGGTAATCGAAAATTCAGCGGCGCCGCGTTGCAACTGGCGCCATTTAGCCGCCGCGGCCCGCTTGGCGACCTCTTCATTCTGGTAGGTTTTGCGCAGCACGAACACGTTACCTTCTGCGCCGGTGATGTAATCACCTTCGCGGCTGCTGCTCTTCTCTTTTTTGGGTTTGGGCTTTGTCCGGCGGCGCTTCACGCTGACCTTTTTCTTTTTACCGAATTTCAAGTCCAGCCAGTAGGCGCGCACGCCGGTATAGGCATCCCGATCCGCAATGCGGAAGCGGTGGCCGTCGCCGCTGCTGCGGGTAAGGCTGGCCGACGGCAGCGCCTTGCCGGACGCCGTCACACCGCCGCCGGGCAGGATAAACAGCAATGTGCCATTTTTTATGGTGGCAATCGCCCCCAGTTGCTCAGCCATCCGGGTCAGGAATGACATATCGCTCTCTTCGGTCTGGTCAGCGTGATCGATGTCAATATTCATCAGCATGTCGCTGATTTGCGCCTTCATCCCGTAGCGGTGCGCAATCGCCGATACGACACGCTCTACCGTCACGTCATGCCAGGAAACCTCCCGTTTCACGTTGAACTCTTCCCGAAAATCCGCGCTTCTGGCCGTCACGCCCAGCACATCGGGCGGGCCTTCGTGGGAAATCTCATCCACGGTGTACAGCCCTTTGTAAGTCAGCGCTTCCCCCTGCCAGCCGATGGACAGTGCAATCTGGGCGCCACGCGGCGGCAGTTCTACACGCCCGTCACTGTCGTCTATCGACAGCGTGAGCTGGTCGGCCTCAAAGCCACGGTTGTCGGTCAGCGACAGCGAGATCAGCCGGTCGCTCAGTTCCTTCAGTGATTTGCCGCCCAGCGTAATGCTGAAGGCCGGGCTTTTTACCGCCTCGGTCAGTGCGTCATCGTAGCGCTTCGCTGCGCCGATAAGTGAGTCAGCCAGTTCGGTGATAGCCATCGTTTCCCCCTGTTTTTGCCGCATGATTTCACGCGCACGCGTGGGGAAAAATGGCTTTTTGTTGTCGCCGGGCGGCCAGACCCGTCAGCGCGTGAGTACGCGACGGATATCAGGGATTATCGCCATGAACTCAATAACGTAATGGTGGCGAACATGTCCGAGACACGTTTCCACGGTGTGCGCGTTCGTGAAAATACCGACCTGGTAACCGCAATCAATGACATTGATTCAAATGTGATTGGCGTGGTGGCCGTGGCGGATGATGCGGACGCAGACACCTTTCCCCTGAATACGCCGGTGTTGATCACACGGGTGAATAGCGTGCTGGGCAAAGCGGGTAAAACCGGCTCGCTCTACAAGACGCTGAAAGCAATTGCTGACCAGACCAGCCCGAAAGTGATCGTGGTACGGGTGGCAGCAGCAACCGAAGGCGGCGACAAAACCCAGTCCCAACTGATTATTGGCGGGACGGCGGCGGACGGCAGTTACACCGGCATGTATGCCTTGCTGACGGCGGAAGCGAAGGTCAATTACCGGCCGCGCATTCTGGCGGTGCCAGACTATGACACCGCCGAAGTGACGTCAGCGCTGTGTGTGATTGCGCAGAACCTGCGGGCGTTTGTCTACGCCGGTTGTCACGGCTGCATCACGATGGCGGAGGCCATCACCTACCGCGCGCAGTTTGCCTACCGTGAGCTGATGCTGATCTGGCCGGATTTCATCGCCTACAACCCGCAGGCCGGCAGCAATGAAACGTTCCCGGCGCCGGCGTATGCCTGCGGCCTGCGCGCAGCGATTGATAACGATCAGGGCTGGCATAAGTCGCTGTCGAACGTGGCAGTGAATAACGTGTTGGGCATCTCGCGGGACGTGTTCTGGTCACTTCAGGCCGAAGACAGCGACGCCAATGAACTCAACAACCAGGAGATCACCACGCTGATTAAGCGTAACGGGTTCCGCTTCTGGGGCAACCGCACCACCGACACCCATGATTACCTGTTTGAGGTGTACACCCGTACCGCACAAATCCTCGCCGACAGTATCGCGGAGGCGCAGTTTGAAGCCGTGGACGAACCACTGACCCCGGCCAACGTGAAAGACGTGGTGAACGGCATCAACGGCAAGCTGAGCGCGCTGGTCACGGCGGGCAGGCTGATCGGCGGGGAATGCTGGTTTGATATTCAGGATAACCCCACAACCGGCCTGCGGCAGGGCCAGGTGCGCGTGCGTTACAAGTACACGCCGGTGCCGCCGCTGGAAGACCTGACGCTATATCAGACCTTCACCGATGACTATTTTGACTCCGCGTTCTCGTCGCTGGGAGGTGTGTAAATGTCCGTTCCGCATAAATTGCGCCTGTTCACCTGCTTTGTGAACGGTAACAACCAGATCGGCAAGGTCACGTCCGTCACGCTGCCAAAATTGACCCGCAAGACAGAGGACTTTCAGGGCGCAGGCATGATTGGCTCGGTGGCCGTCGATCTCGGTATGGATTCTGGCGCGCTGGAAGCACAGATGGTCGTCGGCGGCATGGAGAAAAAGCTGTTGCTGGAATACGGCGGCGATATCGATAACGTTCGCCTGCGCTTTGCGGGGGAATACTACACCGACGGCGACAGCCAGCTTGTCGAAGTGGAAATGCGCGGGCGTATTACCGAGATTGACGGCGGCGAGTCCAAGCAGGGCGAAGACACGTCCGTTACCTATGCGCTGAAAAACACCTATTACAAGCTGTCGATTGACGATCAATCGGTGCTGGAAATTGACCTGCTGAATTTCATCTACAAGAAAAACGGCAAAAACATCTACCCGGATCGCATCACGTCTGCGCTGGGGCTGGGTAACTGAACAACCTGAATCATGGCGGCCATACCAGCCGCCCGGAGCCTGTCACCATGAACACACCGAACAACAACACCGTAACCCTGGCGACGCCTATCGTGCGTGGCGACAACACTATCAGCCAGGTGACCATTACCGACGATATCAAACAGGCTGGCTCATTGCGTGGCCTGCGACTGGTCAACGTCCTGAATATGGATGTGGATTCCATCACCACCCTGTTAACACGCGTTACCTCGCCAAAGCTGAAGCTGGCTGAGATTAACGCGATGGATACCCGCGATTTCATGCGACTGGCGGAGGCCATCACGCCTTTTTTAGTGCATGCGGAGCCTGGCGAGCCGAACGCGGAGGCGACGGAGGAAGCGTAACCGTCTTGCAGTTCGACCAGATAGATGATCTGGTCGCTGATATCGCCGTTGTTTTTAACTGGCCGCCCTCTGAACTGTTCAGCATGGATCTGGGCGACGTGATAGCCTGGCGCGCGCGGGCGGCTATCCGAAGTGGAGCCAGTGAAGCCGATGAAAAGCCTTGATATCCGCGTAGCCTTCAGTGCTATCGACCGGCTGACCCGCCCGGTCAACGCCGCCCGCCAGAGTGCGGGCGGTTTGTCTGAATCCCTCAAACGCACCCAGGCCGCGATTAAGGATCTGGACAATCAGTCCAAGACCTTCAACCGCCTGCGCGACAGCGTACAAAAGACCTCACGCAAGATTGATGAAGCCAGTCGCAGCCTGGACGGGATGAAAAAGGCCCAGCAAAGCGGCACCGTGCTGACCGATAAGCAACGGGAGCACATGGCTGCACTGGCTGCCAAACTGGAGCGGCTGAACATCACCCGCGATCAGGAAATGGTGAAACTACGCGCCGTATCGCAGGCGCTACGCGGTCACGGTGTGTCGCTTATCGGCAGCAATGCCACTATTCAGAGCGCCATCCGGCGCACCGAACAATATACCCAGACACTGGAGCGAGAGCGGCGGCAACTGGCCGCCGTTACACAGGCACGCGCCCGTTATGAACGCATGCAACAGACGGCAGGCAAACTGCGCGGCAGCGGCACGATGGCAGTGGCGGGCGGTGCGGCAGCCGGATACGCCGGCGGGCAGTTTCTGGCCCCGGCGGTCGGGTTTGATGAAGAGATGTCACGCGTTCAGGCGCTGACCCGGCTGGATAAAGGCGATCAGCAACTGGCGGCCCTGCGGGCGCAGGCCAAAAAACTCGGTGCGGAAACGGCGTTCACCACCCGCGATGCGGCCAGCGGGCAGGCGTTTCTGGCGATGGCCGGGTTTACGCCGCAGGCCATTCAGGCGGCATTGCCGGGCGTGCTGAATATGGCGCTGGCCGGTGGCATGGAACTGGGCGAAACCGCCGATATCGGGTCAAACATTCTTTCACAGTTCAATCTGGATGCCAGCCAGATGGATCGCGTCAGTGACGTGCTGACCGGTGCGTTTACTCGCACCAACACCGACCTGTTCAGCCTCGGCGAAACCATGAAATACGCCGGGCCAGTGGCGGCATCGCTGGGGATTAGCCTGGAATATGCGGCGGCGATGGCCGGTATGCTGGCGAATAACGGTATTCGCGGCAGTGATGCCGGTACCGCCATGCGTGCCAGTCTGGCCCGTCTGGCTTCACCACCGAAAGCGGCAGCGGAGGCGTTAAAAGAGCTGGGCGTGTCGGTAGCTGACGCCAAAGGCAAGATGCGGCCGATGCAAGACGTATTACGTGATCTGTACAAGGCGACCCAAAAATACGGCCAGGTCGATCAGGTGTCTTTCTTCAAGGATATTGCTGGGGAGGAGGCCTTTGTCGGCCTGCAAACACTGGTACAGGCGGCAGGCAGTGGCAAGCTGGATAAGTTATTCCAGGAGCTGTTAAAAGCCAAAGGTGAGTCCACGGCCGTCGGTAAAAAGATGGCGGATAACCTGGGTGGCGATTTGAAAAACCTCGACAGTGCCTGGGAAGGGTTTCGAATTCAGGTTGAGGAGACGGCAGACGGGCCGCTGCGCAGCCTGACGCAGGGGTTAAGTGACGTGATCACCAACGTGAGCGCCTGGGTGAAAGAAAACCCCAGGCTGACGCAGACGCTGTTACTGGCTGTCGGCGGTGCGGCGGCATTCGCGGTGGCGATCGGTGGCACCTCGCTGGCAATCGGCCTGCTGATGGGGCCGCTGGCTAAGCTCCAGCTCGGCTTTTCACTGCTGCTGGGCGCACGGGGCGTCGGTGGCGCGGTGTCGCTGTTTTCCGGGTTAAGCAGCCTGCTCGGCGGGCCGATGGCACGCATAGGTGGCTGGCTACAGCTTTTCTCTGGCAGCACAGGCCGACTGACCGCGACACTGACCCCGCTGCGTGGCATGTTACTGGCCGTGTTTACCTCGCCGGTGTCGGTATTGGGTTCACTGGTCAGGGGCGTAGGCGGGCTGTTGTTGCGGCTGAGCGGCCTGCCTGCGCTATGGAGCCTGATCACCGGCGCTGTCTCGGTGTTAGGCGGCGTGCTGTCGCTGCTGTTAAGCCCGATCGGGTTGATTGGTACGGCGTTTGTGGCGGCAGGGCTGCTTATCTGGCGATTCTGGGAGCCTATCAAAGCGTTTTTCAGCGGGATGTTTACCGGCATTGTTATCAGCCTTGGCCCCATTCGGCAGGCGTTTACGGGCCTTGCTCCCGTCTTTGATGTGATTGTGTCGGCCGTGTCTCGCCTGTGGGATCGATTTAAGCAGCTCTTTGACCCTATCCAGACCACAAAGAAGACGCTGGATGACTGCGCGATCGCAGGCTATGGATTCGGAAAGGTGCTGGGTTCGGCGCTGGAAATGCTGTTATTGCCGCTGCAAAAGCTGATGGAGGGGGTCGGCTGGGTGCTGGAAAAGCTCGGTTTAATCCCATCCGGGCTGGATGCGGCACAGAAAAAAGCCGATCAGTTGAAAGGCGAACTGACGCCGGAAGGGAAAGACCGGTTGCAAGGTCTGGTTGCTAACCTGACCGGCGACCTGAAAGGGGCCACCACGGCACCACCACCTGCGCCCAAGCCACCCCTGACCGGGGACAGCGGCACCCAGCGCCGTTTGCAGAAGATTGCCGACAACACCGGCGGCGTGCTGGAAGAAACCAAAAAACGCATCGGCCCCGGCGATATCGTTTTCAAAAACCTGCCGAAAGCGCTGGCTGTGCGTGGCGAATGGCAGGAAGCCCGGCTTACTGGCGGCACACCTTCTGCCCCTTCACAGCCAGCCCAGACCATGCAGGCGCTCAGCGACCGCCCCGCCGTGGTCGCGGCGACGCAGCCCGTCAAACAGGCCGACGCCTCCCCGGTCAGTCGTCCGGCGGCCAGAACACCGGCGGCGGGTGGTTTCAATGGGGAAATCCATATACACCTGCACGGCGTTGAACGTCAGGACGCCCGCGAGCTGGGCCGCATTGTGGCCGATGCGGTCAGTGCCGAGCTGGCCCGCCGTGATCGGCTTCAGCGCGGCAGTTTCAGAGACAGAGAGTAAGGGGAAAAATCGATGATGATGGTGTACGGGTTGTTTGTGTTTGAGCTGCAAACGCTGCCTTACCAGCAGCTTCAGCAGTCGCGCGCCTGGCGGCATGTGAAGAATGAGCGGATTAACCGCTCCGCGAAATGGCAATACATCGGCGCCGGGGAAGATCAGATCACGCTAAGCGGTGTGTTGTATCCGGAAATTACCGGCGGCGAGGTGTCGTTAACCGCGTTGACCACGCAAGCCTACAGCGGCCGCCCCTGGCCGTTGATTGACGGCACCGGGCAGATTTACGGTATGTACGTGCTAACCGGTATGCAGACCACGCGCACAGAGCTGAATCGCTACGGAAAGGCAAAGAAGATTGAGTTTTCGCTGAGTTTTCAGCGCTGTGATGAAGACCTGCGGGAGAAACTGCAATCCTCATCCTTTAGCGACATGATGGACAATGCGCGCAGCAGTGCAACCAAAGCGATGAATACCGTCAGCACGGCCATGACGGACACTGTCAACACGTTGAAAGGGCTGGTTTAACGGCCCTGTCTAAACAGGGCCGAATAAGTCAGGATGAGGGAATTTCCGGCCAGTCGATATCCGGCGCGGCGCCGGTGTCGATGCGTGACAACTGCACCAGATAGGTTTTCCATTCAGTCAGCACTGCCCGCTCCGCCTCGGTCGCCATAGCCAGATCAACCGCGTAACTCAATTCAGCAATTCGCGCCGTCGCCGTCGCTTTACGTGCTGACAGTTCCCGCTGCGCCGCTGCTGTTGCCGCTGCCTGTTTCGCGGCGGTGTCTGTTACCCATGCGGCGCCGTCCCACGTATCGTACGCTGTTGCCGGCGCCAACAGCGTCAGCTCATCCGGCAACTCACCGAGCGTTGTCACTGTTTGTTGCTGCCCGTCCGCCGTGCGATACACCGTCTGCCCGCGATAATCCGGCACATGCTCCCATTCCTCGCCGTCAACGCGGCGCCGCAATGCCTGACCCGCCGGCGGCAGGTCGGGCGCGTCGGCGTAACTATCAGCGGGTAACCCTGTGCCGACCATCAGGTATTCATAGCTCGCGCCCGTATACTCGCGCGTCAGCGGATCAACATGGTAAACAGTCAGCCAACCCGCACGCTCAGCCAGTCCGTTCTGACCCAGCGCGGCGCCTTTTACAGCAACAGAATATTTCTCATTCATTATGCAGCTCTCACGATGTAGTTAAATGCGACGTTGCGGGGGCGTACCGTTATCCAGTTCACGCCGCCCGAAAATACGGTATTGCTCGCCGTACCTGAAACCCCGTTGTCTCTGCCGGCGCCACCAGCCATTAGCGTGCCATTGGGGTAACCCTGGTTAGTAAAATTTACGGTGTTTACTGAACTGTCAGCATCGGCATAGCCGATGCCCACGTATACCCCAGCGCTGTCTGCATCGCTGCCGTTGTAGTCCATTGCCCCCGTTCGTAATCCGGTCGCCGCCTGCTTACTGGCAATACCTCGACCACCATCTACACCGCGATCGTCATCCCAGCCACGAAGAAACTCGCCGCGCAAATCCGGCAGCGCGCCCGATGGATACGCCGCCGCCAGTTTCGGATAGAGCGATTTGTCAAACGACTGACCGTTGCATTTAAGCCAGCCCGCCGGCGCCGTAGCCTGCGGCCAGGGTAGCGGTATGCCTGTCACCACACTATTGATTTCAGACCGCACAAACGCGGTAGTCGCAATTTGAGTTGTGTTTGTCCCAGAGGCGGCAGTGGGAGCCGTCGGCGCCCCTGACAGCGCTGGCGAAACCAGCGTCAACCCAGAGGCGTACTGAATCGAGAGCGATCCCCCAATGACATCCCATTCGCCATTTCCGCGCGATATCAACTCAATGCCCGCGCCCGGCGGCAGCGAAATGCTGGATACAGACCCGGCGACGGCACCGCCATAAATAATATCTGATCCAGCGCTGGCTATCGTTTGGGCTACCGTCGAGTAATTAATGAGCCGGATAGTCTGGCCGAGGGCAACGGTTGAACCACCCGGCAGCGCGGTGGTAAACGTCGCGCCGCCGGTCATGTAGACAAGCGCGCCGGCTGCTGAGGCCGTGAGCGCGTTCGAACTGGAAACCGAATGGACGCTGGCGATAGCCCCCTTCGCTGCCTGTAGCGCGGCCATCGTTGCGATCTGTGTTGTGGTTACGCCGAAACTCGCCGTCGGCGCAGTCGGCGCGCCAGTCAGCGCCGGGCTGGCTATCGGCGCGTACTGCGGGTGAGGATTAGCGGCGGACAGGTGCGCCGTCATCAGGCTGTCTGTGTAGGCGCCGGCCTCGCTCTTGGCACCACTTGCCCTCGAATCCGCATAATCCTTCACCTCACTTTTGACACCGTTCACCTGTGCATCGGCATAGGTTTTCGCCTCGCTTTTGGCTCCGCTCGCCTGCATATCCGCATAGGATTTCGCCTCGATGATCTTGCCGTCGGTGTACGCCCGCGTCGCCAGCACTACCGACGGGTCGATTTTCAGCGTTACCGCGTCGGTACTGCTGACAATCAAGATCATGCGCACCGTCTGCACCCGGCCAGAGCCTTCCTGTAGCTGCGGCTTGTAGGTTTCCGGGCAGTTGGCGACGGCAATCAGATTGCCGTTGGCGTCATACAGACCGATTTCACGAATCCACCAGCCGCCTTCATCCTCCGGTATCACCTGTTCGGCAATAATCTGACTAGGGTTTGCCGGGTCAACGCTCAGGGAATTGAGCGGCGCCCGGCGGCGCTCATTGACCAGTTTGGTTTGCGCCGGATCCGGGGTCGGCAGGGTGCCGCCGCCATCGCCCAGCGCCATTTGTGTAATCGGTAGTTGCCGCCCGAGCGCAGTGGCGTTTGCCAGCAACGCCGTGCCGGTGTTAGTCAGGATCGCATAGTATTTGGTTGTCATGCGCTTACGCTCACATTGTCAGATAGATGCACCACTGCCCCGCGCACGTCAGCACCGGCGGTGGTAATAGTTTCGGGGAAATAGGGGTAGACGGTCAGCGCATCGCCGCTGTATTGCCCGGCGTGGACTGGAATCACACCCTGACTGTCGAGGTGGATAGCCAGCCCCAGCAGGTGACGGCTCACCGGTTTGGCATCGGCGATCAGCCGCTCCAGCTCCAGATACGTTTCGGCGGTGATGCCAGCATCCTGCACGCCGATATCCAGCCGGAAGGTACCGGGCGTGCCGCCGGTCTGCCACCACTCGGTAATGCGGATCAGGTAGCCAAACGGCTCCACCACCCGGCGCAATGCCGCGATGGTGCCCTTCTGGCGGTGTACCAGCCATGCCGCCTTGATCACCTGACGTTTGGTCTGTTCTGACCAGCGCTTATCCCAGCGGTCAACCGACAGCGCCCAGGCGAGGTACGGCAGTAATTGTGTCGGGCAGCGCTCGGCGTCCCATAACGTATCCAGATCGACCGCTATCTCATTCAGGTGTTGGGTTGAGCTGGCGACGTGGCGCATAAAGTCGCTGGCTGACGGGGGCAGCAGGCTGTTACTCATCGCTGCCGCCCTCGGTGACAGTGAACCCGGTGCAGTACGCTGCCTGCGTGTCGCTGATCACGATGTCTTGCGCCGGTTCCAGCAGCTCGACACGTTGCACCCCTTGAACATGCAACGCCGCCATGATGGCCGAGCGAGCCACATCACGCCCGATGCGCCCCTGCACACTGAGCCATGACCGTAACGCCTGCTGCGCTGCCTGCTGGATCGGTTCTGACTCCGGCCCCGGATAGCGGTACAACACCGCTGTAATGGCATAACGTACAATTTCGGCACTTTGCACCGTCAGGCGGTCACCGACCGGGCGTTTATCGTCAGCAGACAGCGCAGCATCAACCGCCGCCAGCAGGTCAGCCGAGGCGCTGCCGTCACCCTCGGCGGATAACACCGACACCACCACCGCCGCCGGGGACGGGCTGATCGCTTTGGCATCCGCTACCTTGCCGCTGGCACTTTTGGCGAAATACTCATACGCGCCGGTTGGCCCGGCCACGCTCAACCCTTCAAAGGCCGCCTGCGTTCGCAACCGTAGCGCGCTGTCGCTTTCCATCACCGCGTCGGCGGTGTCGGTTGCTTCGATGATGGTCAGCCGGGCGGTGTTCAGGTTGGCCGCCAGATTATCCAAATCGGATGACACGGCATGACTGAGCAAGCAGGCTTCCGCGCCTTCGTTAATCCGCTGGCGTAACATCATTTCCCGATAGGCGATCACCTGCGCTATCACGGTTAACGGCTCGGATTCCAGCGCCAGCGCGGCAGTCACTGACGCCTGCTGAACGGCCGGAAAGGCGGCAATCATCACCGCCTTCACGTCCTGAAGGATGACTTCGAAGTCCAGCACTTCAATGATTTGCGGCTGGGGTAACTGTGATAAATCAACCGTTGCCATCACTGTCACTCCTGAGCGTAATGGCAGCGTTGGCCGCCTGCATCGTTTCGGTAATCAACCCCGATAACGCCACGTCTACCGCTCCCGATGCTGAATAGCGAATATCGACGGCATTCAGCGAGATACGCGGCTCCCAGCGCGTCAGGGCGATAACAGCCGCACTCATCAACTGAAGCCGCGTAACAGCGTTCTGCGGCGCATCCAGCAGGTCAGGGATCAGGCTGCCGTAATCCCGGCGCATCACCCTGGATGCCAGCGGCGTAGTCAGAATGTCGCGCACCGACTGCCAGAGCTGATCGGCATCGGTCAGGGTGCCGGTGCCATGCGGATTCATGCCGGTATAGGTCGCGGTCATTGTGTGCCACTCGTCCAGCTACCGCCGGGCTGAATGCCGCCGTGGCGGTGGTTATCCACCTGGACGCCGTTAGAGGTCATCGCGCCGTCAGAATGCGCCACATTACCGGCCAGGGTGCCGCCGTGGGTGATCTCCACGGTGCGGGCCTTCAGGTGTTGAGTGCATTCCACCACCGGCGTGTTCAGCGTGACGCTGACTGAGGCCACCACGTTAACGGTTTTCATACCGGTTGCTTCCAGCGCACCGGCGGCGGCGTCATACCGAAACCGGGCACCGTCCGGCGCGGTGATCACGATTTCCTGCAAGCTGTTGCCCGGCGCCGGGTGGGCCTCACTGAACAGGCTGCCGATAATCACGGCGGTTTCCGGGTTACCGCCAAGGCAGCCCAGCCACACCTGTTCCCCGACGGCGGGCGGGATCCAGACGTTAAACGCCCCGGCGCGCGTGGTGTTCCAGCGCAGCCAGTCAGTGAGCAATTCACCGCTCTTAACGCGCACCCGCCAGCTTTCCGGGTCAACCGCCGTGACGACGCCGACACGCAACACGTTTTCCAGTAATCGCATCAGTTCAGCACTCATGTGGCGGCACTCCCCAGACTGTTGATCACCGTGTCCTGGATCAGACGCTCATCAGCTAGGGAGATCCCCAGCAGTTCACGCACCGGGTAGCGGGCGAAAGCGCCCGACCCGACCTTGTCACGCTCGCCGTACTGATGCACGCGGGCGATACGGGCGGCAATGCCATCAAAGCCGACGCTGGCCCCGTCGGTATCGGCCTGCATTTTGAGAAAACGATAACCGCGCAGGCGTTGAAACATCGGGGCTTTCTTGCTGGTCGTGCGGCGCACGGCCTGCGTGTTGATCTCGATATAACGCTCAATATCGCTGCGGTAAAACGTGCGGATGGCATTGCGGTCTTCATCAAAGCCGGTGATTGTGCGGCCGTATTTTCCCCGGCCGCCGTGCCAGTTTTTCAGGTGGCGCACCTGGCCTTCCCAGACAAAAATCATTCCCTGCTGCGAGCGCAACACCTTGCGACGGCGGGTCGCATAGGCCGAGCCGTCCGGGTTCTTCTGCGCCCGGATGCGCTGCTGCTGACTGCGTCGCAGCGCCTGCCCGACCTGACGGGCTGTTTTCAGCCGCCCGGCGGGTGACAGACCTGAAAGGATGTCATCAAACACCTGATCCAGTGCGTGAAACAGGTTGTCCGTCATGTCGCTGTCTCCCCGGTGGCATCGTCAAGCACCGCATCCCATACCCCGCCGGTGAGGCGCGGACGAGGTTCAGGCAGATGTTCAGCACGCAGGATGCCGTTATCGTCCCGCGTGACCCTGACCCGCTCGCGCACCGGGATTTCAAACAGAATGTCAGCGCTGTCGTCGTTGTTGATAAGCGTAGTGAATTTCACCTCGCGGTTCTTTTGCGGGTTCAACAGCAGGTCAGGCTGGTTCTGCCACAGCCAGGCCATCAACGGTAAGGTGAAATCGTCGATATCGCCGGTGAAGTTCATCACGAACAGCACCAGCGAGTAGCGGTACAGAAACGACGGCGTTTCCCCGGTGGTTTCAATGCCGCCTTCTTCGACAAATACCGTGAAGGCTTCCGGGTTGGCCCGGCACCAGGTATTGGATGCCGTCAGCGCATCGCGCAGCGAGTCGGTTTTCAGCATGAGCATTCCCCTATGGTGTGGTGGCGGCGTCCTTCAGGCGCTGAAGGCGACGCAGGTATAAATCGTTGATGGCGGCCTTGTCTGCATTGCAGGTGTCCAGCGCATCCAAAAGCTGATCACTCCAGAGCGCGACCGCGCCCCAGGTCACCGGTGTTTTCAGTACGGGCGTCGGTGTGGGTGCCGTCAGGCTGGGCGGTACCGGGTCGTGCAGTATCTGCACGCTGGACGACGGCGGCGCGTTTTTGCAGGCTGTCGCTGACAGCAACAGGCACCACAGTGTTAGCGCACGTATCGGGCTGCATCCCCTCACGCATCTTTTCACGGCGTTCTTCCCCTTCGGCATAACGCTGTTGCTCACGCTCGCGCACCTGCGCCAGCACGTTTCTTGCATCGTCAGCCAGTGCCCGGACTTCGTTTAATAGCTCGCGCTGTTGTTGGGCGCTGTCGGTCAGTGCCTCGGTATGTGCCCGGTCGATGCCGCGCTGGTAGGTTTGCCAGAGCACGCCACTGACGGCCAGTACCAGCAGCACGGCAAGGGTGGCGGTCAGCTTCATGGCGTACCCGCCAGATCGCGCAGGCACCAGGCTTTAAAGTCGCTGCGCCGATTGACCAGCCCGGTTGAGCGCTGGCCGCCGCTGTTGACAAAATCGGTCAGCCGCTCACACATCGCGGGCCATTCCTGCGCCTGCGCGTGTTTCCAGATGGTGGTGCGCTGCTTGCTGCCCTGTCGGTTGGTAAACCACATCAGGCCGCTGCAACCGAGGTTAAACGCCGTGTCGGTCATGGCTTCAAACGCCGATTGCGGCATGGCGGCGCCGTTAAAATTGCCGTTGACGCAGTTCTCTGCCCGCTGCATGTCGTTGACCCAGCGGCGGGCGATCTCGTCATTGCTGTATGGCCGGTTTTGCACGTTGCCGGTAGAGCCAATGCCCACCGTCAGCACGCCGGCGGGGCAGTAATACGGCGACGCCCGGCAGTCTTCCCAACTGGCCGTTTTCTGCTGTGCTTCCGGCGACGTGCGCAGTGTGCCGGGGGACAGCGTGACGCCGAGCGCCACGATCAGCGCAATCGAACAGCGTTTAATCGCGGTTTTCATCGTCAACGTCACCCTGATGCAAAATGGCCACCGCACGGCGCTCCGACGTATTCAGCGTGCGGCGCTCGGACTGCTGTAAAATCTGCTCAATCAGTTCATTGCGGCGTCGTTGTGCGCGCTCAATACGACGCCGGAACAACCAGGCGCGCCATGCGGTGACAACACCGATGACCAGGCCCGCCAGCGCGACTTTTTCACTGACGGTCATCACCCCGATGCCGGTCACCATCACGGACAGGCCATAGGTCACCCCATCATTGAGGCGCTGAAGATCGTTTAATCCCATAACTGCACCGTTTCCTGTTCTGTCTGACGGGGAATATCAGGCAGCGTGATAGCCTGCCCGGCCGTCAGAAACATCTGGCGGCTTAACCCCGGATTGGCGGCGATCACCTGCTCGGTGACGCCGGCGGATGTGCCGTAATGGCGATAACAGAGCAAGTCCACCGTATCGCCCTGAAGCGCCCGGACCACCATCAGCACAACTCCGCAAAAAGGCGCTGGGCGCCGCGTATATCGGCGATGCTCCAGCGCGCATCACGCCACAAATCGTCACGCTGGCTGTCAAAAGTGTCCGTTGCCTTGTCGCCTTTGGCCGTGGTATCCACATCGCGGTATCCCTCCAGCAGCAAGGCGCGGGCGATGGCATAAACCGCACGCTTGAAGCGGTACACCTTGATGCTTTCGCCGTTGACCTGTCCGGCCGGGACGTCCGCCAGTGCGGCATATCCGGCGGCCTGTTGTGTCTGCTGCCAGCTCGCCAGCTGGTCAGTCACATGCACCACCGCTTCAGTGGTGACGTGCATCAGGCGGGTGGTGGTGATACCGCCGGTGATGCGGGCGGCCAGGCGCAGATCGCGCAGGACGATCACCGGCCAGAAATCCCCAGCGCTGACCGCAGCCGCGCCGTCGTCAATCTCCGGCACGTCGCCGCTGTCGCTGACACGTTTTGGCGCTACCAGGCTCATGCTCAACTCTCCCAAAAGTCAGGCGGTGGGCACCGGGCAAAAAGACCGTATACGGGCAGATCACCCGGCGCGCCGCCTGTCGGACGGGGCCGAAGTCGTTAACGTTTGGCAGACTGACGGGCGGCTTTACTTTTGCCCGTCGTCCGTGTGGTTTTCCGCGCAGTGGTGTTACGCACGGCAGTTTGCCTTGCTGCTGGCTGCGCGGCATCGGTCGGGGTCGCCGGCGTCGTCTCTCCGGCAGGCGGCTCAGTGGCTGCTTCATCGTCGCCGGGCGCGCTTTCTTCCGGTTCGTCACTGCTGGCCGGCATGAGCTTTTTCAACTCCCGCGTCAGCGTGGCGATATCCCGTTTCACCCCCGCGTTCGGATTGCGGGCCATCGCTTCCCGGAACAGTTTCAGCGCCTCGCCTTTGGTTGGCGCATCCACCGCCGCACGGCGTGAGAAGGCACGGGCTTTGCACAGCTTGGCGCGCACTTCGTCCGGCATGTCTTTGCCGTCCACAATCGCGGCCACTTCATCCAGCACGGCGGTGTAACCGCTCAGGTCAGCGCGGTTGTCGGTGGCGGCCAGTGTCAGTACCGGGTTGCTCATCTCCTCGGCAAACAGCGTGGCAGCGTCCCGGTTGAAGCGGTCGGGCAGCACCAGATCGTGACCGATGACGTAGTGGCCCAGCTTCAGCGCTAGCGCGCTATCCTGACAGTCGATCGCCCACACCATCAGGGTGACGATCACCTCATCCTGTCGTCCGCTGTCGCCTTCCAGCGTGCCATCAATCCAGCCGTCGTATTCCGGCAGCATGGTTTTTTTCATCTCCGCTTTGGTGGCGGCAGATTGCACCTGTTTCAGCGTGGCCTGATGCAGGCGCAGGCGGTGAAGGATTTGCTCATGGGCCGTGCGTGACACCTCCGTTTCGGTGTCCGCCTGGCCCCGGCGTTCGGCCATGACCCGCTGAAAATGTCGTTGTGCCGGTGTCAGCATGGTGTGTTCTCCGGTTGGGGCGGAGTGTTACCCCGCCGGGCTGTTACTGGCCGTCGCCTGCGGCCTGCGCAAACTGAATGCCGTCGATCAAGGCCACCTTGCCGTAGTCTTCCACCACAAAGTCATCGTTGGACGACTGGTAGGTGGCTATCCGGTTGTACTCCGGCTCTTCAGCGATGCTGCGGCGCAGCGCCCCCAGTTGGTAGTAAACCGACAGGTTTTTGAACGAGGTGATCAGCACCGCATTGGACGGGAAGTACGGTGCCAGAAAGGTCGGCAGGCCGCCCACACGCTCCTGACTGACAATCAACTGACCGGCCAGCAACTCGGTATTGGGGTTGCTCTGGCTCAGCGCATTGAGGCGCGGGAAATTGCTGGACGTCAGCAGGTCGGACGCCATGATCACCACCAAATCCGGCGCCTTGCGGTGCCACGGATCCAGCAGGCTGTTTTTGGCATCAAACACAGCGGTGTCGAGGTTGCCGTAGGTGCCTTTGGCAATAATCTTGTTGTCTTCGTCGCGGGCGGTCAGCGTGACGTTTTTGATAATGCGGTGCGCTGCATCGTTGCGAGTTTTTTGCAACCAGCCGACGCCGCAATCCTGCAACAACGGATTGGCGCTACGGTTGGATTTCTCGGCATAGGCGGTGCCGTTGAAACCAATCATGATGCGGTCGAGGCCGATTTGCTGTGCATTCGCCTGACTGATCAGCGCCTGAAAGTTCGGCTGCGTCGCCCAGGCATCCAACTGCGGGTAACTGATCGCCGAGTCATAATTCACCTTGCGGCAGTGGTAGGTGTTCGGCTCTTTGGAATGGTTGTCGGTCGGGTTACGGCGGGACGTGCCGTCGCTGCTGTTGTTGGTACTGGCGATCGGCCCCTTGCTGCCGATCAGGATCTTCTGGCCTTCCTGGGCTTTCACGCCAAACACGTTAATTTGTTTCAGGAATTCATCGCTTTCCTGCGCGGCTTGCTCCATGCGCTGCTGGGCAGCCGGTTCGACGCTGAAGGTCATCGCCACGTCATTCGGCTGCACCCCGTTAAGCTGCGCCTGGCGGGAAATGTATTGGTTATAAAGATTACGGGTAGAGTTTTCCATGTTCGCTTGTCTCGCTTAACGGTACTTAAAAGTCAGCCAGTTGCGCGCCGCTGTTGCCGCCACTGGCCGGCGGACGCTGGCTGTAGCTGTTATCCTGCGTCGCCAGCTTCTGCGTGAGCGCGGCCAGCTCGCTGGACAGCGTCTGGATAGTGCGGCTGTCCTGCTGCTGTTGGGTTTTCAGCGTGTTGAAACTGTCCAGCAGGTCAGCATGGGACTGGGCGACGTTCTCCACCGCTTCGCGTACCTGGGAAAACTGTTCACCGTCTGACTTGCGGCCTTTGCCGATAATCCCCATCACGCGGGAAAACCACTGTTTACCCTCGTCGCTGCGCTGTTCGGACAGTTCGACCAGCTCCGCTTCCATCGCTTCGGTAAACATGACCGGCTCACCGGGCAGATTGTTGAATGCCTGCACCTGTGCCCGTTGCTGTGCAGTGAATTTCAGGCGATCGGTGCCCAGGCTGGCCGGGGTATCCGTCATCGCCAGACCGCGCAGATACGGCCTGCCGGTCGCGGCAAACTGCGGATCGATTTCGATACTGGAATAAATCTTTTTCCCTTCGCCGGTGAGCTGTTTCATCCGCTCGGTGGGTTCGATTTCCGCATACAACGCGGCACGGCCTTTCAGCGGGCCGTCGGTAATGTCTTCCGCGCTCAGCGCTTCCACATCGCCCATCGCGCCAAAATCACTGCCCGGATAGGGCGAAAGAATGTGCTCTACGTTAACGCGGGCGCCGTATACCTGCGGGTTGTAGCTTTCCGCCATTGCATAGATTTGGTCGCGTCCGATTTCACGCCCGTCAACGGTGGAACCGGAGACGGCAACCCGGAATTTTTTGCGGGTCGGTTTGGCTGTGCCGCTCATGCCTGTAGTCCTGTCCTGTGGTGTCTGTGACGCCATGATTGCAGAGCCTAACTCCCTGTCTCAACGCGGTTTTGTTGTCGGCGGAGGGCCAGAGCCGAAAGTGAGCGAAAGGCGGATCGCGCGCGGGGTAATCTTCCCGGCAAAGGGGGACACCGCGCATGATTCAGGACGCATTTGTACGGCAGCGAGCAAAACAGCTTTACTGGCAGGGCTACCCGCCAGCGGAAATTTCGCGCCTGATGGGAATTAATCAAAACACGGTGTACGCCTGGAAAAAGCGGGATGAATGGGACGAAACGCCGCCTATCCAGCGCGTGACGCATTCTATCGATGCGCGGCTGTGCCAGTTAGCCCAGAAACCGACCAAAACCGGCGGCGACCTGAAGGAAATGGACGCGCTGACCCGGCAGTTGAAAACGCTGAACGACGGCCAGCCGGCCAATACCGCAGGCGGCAAGAAACTCCGTAAGCGCAAGGTGAAAAACCATTTCACCGAAGAACAGATTGCCGCGTTGCGAACGAAGATTCTCGACTCGCTGGCCTGGCATCAAAACGGCTGGCATGCCCAGCAGGATCAACGCAACCG
Organism: Dickeya ananatis; assembly: GCF_019464615.1. Classification (NCBI taxonomy): domain Bacteria; kingdom Pseudomonadati; phylum Pseudomonadota; class Gammaproteobacteria; order Enterobacterales; family Pectobacteriaceae; genus Dickeya; species Dickeya ananatis. The sequence goes on from NZ_CP040816.1 coordinate 2,140,173, forward strand.
GATGCTCCTGAAGTCCCGTCAGATTGGCGCCACCTGGTACTTTGCCCGTGAAGCGTTATTGCGGGCGTTGCGTGATGACGTGGCTTACCCTTACCAGCGCCACCAGATCTTTCTGTCCGCCTCACGCCGTCAGGCGCACCAGTTCCGGGGTTTTATCCAGAAGGTGGCGGAGGAGGTGGACGTTGAGCTAAAGGGTGGTGACAAGATAGTCCTGAGCAACGGGGCCGAGCTGCATTTTCTGGGGACGTCGGCCGCGACGGCGCAGTCCTACACCGGCAACCTGTATTTTGATGAATTTTTCTGGGTCAGTAACTTTGCCAACCTGCGCAAGGTAGCCGGGGCGATGGCAACACTGAAGGGGCTGACGCGCACCTACTTTTCCACTCCGTCGAGCGAAACCCATGAAGCGTACCCGTTCTGGACGGGCGCACGCTGGAATGAGAAGCGCAGCAAGGCGCAAAAGGTCGCGTTTGATGTGTCATGGAAAGCGCTCAATAGCGGCCTGTTATGCCCGGATAAAACCTGGCGTCAGATTGTGACGCTACAGGACGTTATCGATCACGGCTGGGAATACACCGACCTGGAGGAAATCCGCGACGAAAACAGCCCGGATGAATACAACAACCTGTACGGCTGTGAGTTCGTCCGCGACGGTGAATCGGCCTTTAATCTCAACCTGTTATTTAGCTGCGGTGCCGATGGTTACGACGAGTGGCCGGACTGGAAGCCCTTCGCGTCACGCCCGATGGCCGATCGCGGCGTCTGGATTGGGTATGACGCCAACGGCAGCAGCGGCAACGGCGACAGCGGGGCGATCTCGGTGGTGGTACCGCCGCTGGTGGCCGGCGGCAAGTTCCGCACCATCGAAACCCAGCAGATACGTGGTCTGGAGTTCGAAGAACAGGCGAAAGTGATCGAGGCACTAACCTTCAAATACAACGTGTTGCATATCGCTATTGATGGCACCGGCATTGGCGAAGCAGTCTACCAGATTGTGAAGAAATTCTTCCCGGCGGCGGTGTGCTTCCTGATGTCGGTGTCATCCAAACGCGCCTTAGTGCTGAAAATGCTTCAGGTCATTCGTGCCGGTCGCTGGGAATACGACCGCAGCGAGCAGGCGCTGATCAATGCGTTCAACGCCGTGCGGCGCGTCAAGACGCCGGGCGGCATCATGACTTACGACACCGACCGCGCACGCGGCTCTAATCATGGCGATCTGGCCTGGGCAACCATGCTGGCCGTCATCAATGAACCGCTCGGCCAGGAGCAGGGCGGCGGTGGCTTTGCGATGGAGTTCTGATGAAAAGAAAAGATAAACCCGGCGCCCGTCCGGCAATGACGGCTGGTCAGCCGGATATGGCCGCCGCTCTGAAAAGCGATCCGGGGCTGAGCGCTTTTACCTTTGACGGCCCCTATCCGGTCAGAGACGGCCACGACCTGCTGGATAACATGTATTGCGCCGATAATGGCCGTTACTACGACACCCCGGTGGACTGGTACGGGCTGGCCCGCGCGTTTGGCAGTGCGTCGTGGCACCAGTCGGCGCTGTACTTCAAACGCAATGCGCTGACCGGGTGTTTTATCCCGCACCCGTTATTGTCGCGTCAGGCGTTCTCCGCCTTCGTGCTCGACTGGTTTGTTTTCGGCAACGGTTATCTTGAACGCCGGGTCAACCGGCTGGGCGGCGTGCTGGCCCTGCGTCACGTTCCGGCCAAGTACACCCGGCGCGGCAGCGATCTGAATACCTATTGGTTTATCCGGCAGTGGAAAGATGAACACACGTTTGATACCGATAGCGTGTGCCACGTCATCAACCCGGATATTCACCAGGAGATCTACGGTATGCCGGAGTACATGGGCGCGCTGCTGTCGGCCAGCCTGTCGCACTCCGCCGATATGTTCCGCAAACTCTACTATGACAACGGTTCGCACGCCGGGTGCATTATCTATATCGGTGCATCGCAGGTGGATAACGAAAGTATGGAGAGCGTGAAGAAAACGCTGAAGGAAGCACGCGGCAAAGGCGCGTTTAAAAACCTGCTGTTACATGCACCGGGCGGCGGTGAAAAAGGAGTGCAGATTATTCCCTTCAGCCAGATATCTGCCAAAGATGAATTCCTGAATATCAAATCGGTAACGCGTGATGACATTCTGGCAGCGCACCGCGTACCGCCGCAACTGATGGGCGCTATGCCGGAAGGCAACGGCTCCTTTGGCGATGTGGAGAAAGCCGCACGGGTGTTCGCTATCAACGAACTGATGCCAGTGATGGAAGCGCTGAAGCATGTGAATGACTGGCTAGGGATGGAGGTGATCCGCTTTAATCCTTATGCCTTGTTGAAAGCCGAGTGATATCCCGCCACCGCCGCCGCACTCACGCGGCGGTTTTTATTCAAAAACTTTCACATCACCCGCGCACAATCTCTTTTCAGTTCAACGGCTAACGCCACCATTCCCCGCCCGTATAAAACCGTCTCAGCGCCGCGCTGTCGGGCGCTCTCACCGGATGACGCGCCGCGTCTCCTGGAGGGAAATACACACGCAGCAGGGCAGGAAATGGGCCGGATTCGGTACATCAAAGGGGATCCCCACCTCCCCCCCCCCCATCGCGGGGGCTGTTCCCCCGTCACCTGCGCGCGACTCTCGCTTCATTTTTTGTGCAAGTGCAGAAACCGACCCGGTGCGCGTGCGTACCGGGCGGAAAGGGGAAAAATAGCATCAAAAAAGTTGTGCAAAATTGTGCAGGTTTGTGCGGCGCATTTGTGGCAAGAAAAACCTGCCGAAGCAGGTTTAAATAGAGTCTATTTCACTTAGTGCTGTCATGATCGCCAGCCTTTCAGCAGGTGGTAACGCCGCATACTTAGATTTCCACCGTTCCGCTTTCCGCTTAATGCGCTGTCGATCAATATAGTTTTCACCTGCAAATGTGGCATCGTATGCCGCCCCTTCTGGATAGTTCATCCAAAGTTGCTCGGTACGCGGCCCACCGCGTGTCATCACCTGAAACGTGATTGAACGCCAATCCCCAAGCAACTCATCGTACAGTGCCGAAGGATAGCCAGAGATCATGACACTGGCTGGCACACTGCGCAGCACAGCGATCAGCTCTCTATGTTGACCTACCGTATACTCACACCTATATCTTGCGTTGCTGGTTCTGGTTTCAGGCAAATACGGCGGATCGGCATAAATCAACACCCGACCGGCGTTAGTAAAATCAAACTCGCGTAGATACTCCACGGCGTCAGCATCGATCAGAGCAACGTGTTGCAACCAGCCCGCCCCGATAGAATGACCGATAGAGAAATTTCTCAACACCTCATCGTCAATATCTATCCCGACGTTCCGCAATGCCGACGGTTTACGCAACATCACGGCACCACTGCCCAGGTGAGTCTCAATATATGTGTCATGCGGCGGCATCGCCGCAATGATTTTCTGATATGCACCAGACGCCGCCTTACTCCCCAAATAGCCCATTACTTTGCCTCCGCATCTGGTTTTATTATTCCGACGCAAAGCCAAATGCACTTATCACAGATACATACATTCCCCAGCCCGACTATGATCCTTTTAGCTTCGGCCTTCGGGACATTACAGAATGAGCACCGTAATTCACCATCAACAGCGGTTACCCCTTCACGCTGCAAAGCTTGATAGCCATTCCTAACAGACTCAGCGCACCCCACAAGCTCACCTGGTGTTAAATTTTCATTGATCATGATGGACTGTAATCGCGATGAAACGCCCATTAATTTCAGTTCTTTAATTGTGTACTTAGGTACTTCTTTACCTGCTGGCATTGCCATAACTCCCCCTTGTGGTACCACATAGATGTTTTTATCTGTACTGCAGCGCAGCCGCTTTGACTCTGGCCAGCACAGCCGGTTATGACTATGAAACATCACGTAACACGGCGATGCGTTGCAGCAATGCCGTTGCTTTATCCTGATATTCCGTTTCTTTTTGCTTTCTCGTCTGCGTGCGGTACAGGCAACCATCAGTACTGGCGACATAGCAATGATCGGCAAATGTGATCGCATTGCCTGCCGCAAGTCGCTGCAACTCACCGGTGTTGATATCCCAGCCGATTGAGCGGGCGAAATCGGCAATACTGGCACGCCACTCGTCCGGCAGTTTGCCAACCACCTGTTTTTCAGCCGATTTGTTCTGTTGAGTAGTGGACGAGTGTTGGTTATTCCGCCGATCCGGCGGTTGAGTTCGCAACCTGGACAGCAGCGCCCGGCGTTCCGGGTCTGTCATGCGCTCGAAGTCGGCGAAGGTTTGAGCGGATGTATCGCTAGGCTCTCCATCTGGCAGTTCACAACTACCATAGTCATCCCCGTCTATACATGTTGGAATGGATGTTTTTTCATCGCCCGTAGAGTTATTGACAGAACTCCAAGCGTCGCCGGTTGGCGACGTAACGGCCAAACCACTCCCGGTGCCAATGCTGGCACCATCGTCAGCGGACTGCTTCTTGCGGATTTTCCACTTAACGAGACGGGTGCAAATGCGGGATAGCTCGCCCAAACGCGGGGAGAAAACACCAAAGATTTTTTCCGGTGTCTCGCCGTAGGTGTTTTGTTCGTCAGCGTCTTCATAGGCAATGCGCACGGTGTAGCGCTCGCGTGGGATCAACACGCCGCCTTGCTTTTCGATGTACGAGGCAAAACAACCGGCGTCGGCCGATGCCAATACGGCATCCATTGCCGGGTCAGCAAGCTGCGCGGCCCCGCGTTTAAACGTGCCGTTTTCTTTCTGGGCTGCTGTAAGCTGGTTCGCCAGGCGACGCAGTTCACGCCATACCGTTACCGGCGGCAGACCAAACGGCTGAAACTGCCGGATGTTATGCTGTGATGCCCAGGCCATCGCAAACTTTGCCGTTTCGCGTAATGGCTTGCCGGTTTCGTTATCAAGCTCGCCATCCAGCGCGTAACCGTCGATATTTTTACTGATGTACTTCGCCACGTAAGCCGTAGCGCTGCCTTTTCTTGGATCGAGCTTTTTCGCCTTGAATCGTGCGCCGGTGTTGCGCCCCAGCTCCGCCCGGTCTTCAGCAATAAAATACTCACGCAAGATATCGGTGATGGCCTTTCTGTCGGCTGGTGGCATAAACAGCAACACATGCCAGTGCGGGGTAGCATCGTGGTGCGGCTCGGCAACGCGAAAGCCATAAGGGCGCAAACCGCGACGATTCAACGCAGACATGGCGCGCGCCCAGGTGCGGCACAAATACCGCTGCCCCTGACGGGGAGAAGCATGATCCCATTTAGGATTTTGATGACCGTTCTGTATGTTAGCGTGGTAACGCGACGGGCAGGTGATAGTGAGGAAAACACCTTCATCGCCCCGCGCTATTGCCACCATTTCAACGCCTGCCATGCGGGTCATCAGCTCATGGCGGCGGATAGCCGGATTACTGATGCTGCCATACACCATGTTTTCCAGTGATGCGATGTTGCCATCTTCATCAACCAGTTCATGTGTCTGGAAAAAGGCGCGATTCTTGCGGCGCTGCTCTTGCCACAGGTTGAGGGCATCAAGGCTGACATACGGCATACGTTTTTTGTGGACAACGCCGATGGCGCGAAATTGATTTTCCCGCCATTCACAACGCAGTCGCCACAGTTTCCGCCCCCACCATTCAGGTGAAGTAATGCGTAAAATGGCGGAATAGATGCGGTGCCGGGCTTGTTCATCACCGATGACCAGCCCCCAGCACGGTGGTGTTACACGTAATGCCAGCAGTTCGCGCCCCAGATGGCGATACAACCACTGAATTTCATCGTCGGTCATGCCGGCCGGCGATGTGTGGCCGCACTCGGTTTCAAACATTTCGGCGACGGCGGCCGCAAGAGTATGCGCGGCATTGATCACCTCATGCTTGGTAAACCCGGCCAGATGCGCCCAACGCGGCCCCCAATAGGCCGCCAGTTCCGATGTAAAACCACCACGCACACCTTGCTGCGCGCGCACAGCATCCAGACGCAGCAGGGCTTTTTTCACGGTTCCCATGAAAAAGGCGCTGATGTGTCGCGGCTCGCGGTTTGCGCGTAGCCATTCAATTTTTTGGCGGTAAACGTCACGGATAAAAAACGGTTGTTCGTGCAAGCGGGCTTCCACGCCTTCCGGTGTTTTCATCCAGTCACTTAGCGTTTTCTGATGATCCCAGCGTACTATTTCCGCCAGACCGCGACGGATAAGCAACTGGGTGCCGTTCGGCTCCTGGTGCTCCAACTGTGCTACGGCTTGATTAAGATTCCGGTCATCACCTGGCGCGGACAGAGCGTGTTTAACCATCCGGCTCAGATAACGTGTGACGGTGGGATGCGGTTCAGCATCGGTAACGAATAGAGGAGATCGAAGATCAGCCACGCCCGACGGTGCGGAGATCGCCGGGCGTGGAGCATTCCAGGGATAGGCCCACTGTTCAGGCATCACTCACAAACCCCGTCACCTATCCGTATTGCAAACACGTTTACCGGTTTGTCGCCAAAATGCGGGTGTGTAATCGTCTGCATTTCATAGCCAAGCCAGGGCAGGATCAGGCGGCGTGACATATCAGAACGAGCCGGATAGCCCCATGTAATCACCAGTTGCTCATAATCCCGACCAGTGAGCCGACGCCGCCAGTAGGCATTGTCCAACCGGTATTCAAAGTGCTTTAGCCCAGCCTTCATTGCGGCGAAATACTCCCCCATCACCGCGAGCTGCAGAATAGCGACAGGGTTTTTACGCATGGCGCAACCTCCTTGTATTCAGCACACCAATCAATTCCCCGGCCTTTCTCCGCGATGTCGCGGCAGCGCTCAGCGAACGATTCACGTTTATTTCATGGAATTGATAGTGCTGGTAAATTTCACGCGTGGCGGGGGTGTCGCTATTTGAGATAACGACTGCGGCGTCAGTTTCGTAACGGATGCACAGCAGGTACTTAGCTAATTGGCGGTGCTGTTCGTGAGTAAATGCTGCATGGTGGTATTGCGTGAAATTGGCTGTATCGCTGATGGGCAGATACGGCGGATCACAATAGATAACGCTGCTTTCGTTTATCGCTTTAATTGTCAGGGTTTTGCGAAAATCAGCCACGACAAAACACGCTTTTGTGTCGTTAGCTTTCTCCGCGAAAAGCCTGATCTCGGCTTCCGGGAAGTACGGTTTTTTATAGTCCCCAAACGGGACGTTAAAAAAACCAGCGTTGTTGTACCGGCAAATACCGTTAAAGCAATGACGATTTAGATACAGGAATAACGCGGCTTTTAGCAGGTGTTCGTCGTCTGATATGGCGTTGAACGTATCGCGGTTACGATAAAACGCGGCCTTGCTATTCCCATTTTCGAATAATTCTTTTGCCACCCTGATAAATGTTTCGGTGTGTTCCCTGACCATCTCATACGTATTAATCAGATCAGCGTTTATATCAGCCAGTACATAATGGGGATAATCGGTATTCAGGAATACCGAAGCGCCGCCGACAAAAGGCTCAAACAAGCGATCACCTTTCGGCAAGTGCGGGAGCAATTCGGGCAGTACGCGGGTTTTCCCGCCCGCCCATTTGATGAACGGGCGGATCATTGGACACCCCCGACATCAAGAACGTGAATAGCTGAGTGAATTTTCTGCCAGACAGCAGATACCATTTTCGCCTGATTAATAGCATCATTCAGTGCGTTATGTTTAATTCCGATGATTTCCGCAGTACCGAGAAAGCGCCCCATATCCATGATGGATAGGCCAATCGCTTTAATTGTCCGGACGTCCCGCTCATTCCAAAAATTCCACGGAATATCTGTTTCCGCTCTTGCAAACGCCGCAGACAAAATAACGCAGTCAAATGACGGTGAATTGGCCCACACTTTTACTTTATTAAGGTCATCAGCATTGTCTGTAAGCCAATCGCCAAAACCATTCACAGCATCCCAAAGGTGAATAGCATCATCACTGACTAATTCTGCGCGTGCGTCTGACGACTGTTTCAGCCACCACTTAATGGTGTCACCGTCTGGGATGGCGCCGTTTTTCATGTCATTTTCAAAATCGACGCGGCAATAAAATTTCTCGCCCAATTCGCCGGTTGCTGGATCAAAAAATACCGCCCCGATGGACGCGATCGGTGCATTTTTATTTTTTCCCAGCGTCTCTAAATCAATCATTACGTTTTTCATACCGCAGTCCCCCTATAGTGCTTGTTTTTCAATTCAGCATCGCCCTGGCAATACACGCACAGACGCACACCCGGAACGGCCACGCGGCGGGCTTCCGGGATAGGGGCGTCACAGCTTTCACAGACGAATGCAGAAGCGGCACAGCCCGACTGTTGCCGGGCCTGCTGGATTTGCGTTTCACGAATGAACGCTTCGCGTTCCTGAGCCATGTCCATTGAGTCCATCAGCTCAACCCCTGAGCGGAGTGCTCAAAACGTTCTGATTCCTGGCGTATCAGTTCCACCACTTCGGCGGCGGAAAGGTCGCGTTGTTGAGCGCGGACAGCCAGCGCAGCAAGGCGCAGTGAGAAGGAAAAATGCTGGTCTTTGCGTTCCTCCAATCGGGCCTTTTTCAGCAGATCGACCAATGCGCCATCATTGGCGACAGTCATGGTTTTTACTTCGGCATTTTTCATTGTGGTTTCCTTTTTTTAGGTAATAGAAAGCCCGGCGGGTTTACGCCTAAAATTGGTTTTTTTATTACAGTGGAAGAATTAAGTTTTTGGGGAATAAACTCACAACTGCGCGGAGCTTATTCATTGCTTTAATCAGCCTTTCTTTTTCGTCAGTTGTCAGTTCATTAAATTTCAGGTGATGCCGCTCCTTATCAATATCCGCTAATTCAAATATTGCCGACAGTACGCGCATATTCTTATGGTAATCGTCATCAATCTTGTCCCGCATATCATCAATAAAGCGGCACATTTCTTTCTCACTGTTTGTCTTGAAGTGTTTCCCTCGCAGCATGGCTATGTGGTTTAGCCCGTCTGTTCTTTCCGCGATACTCAGCGGAATGGCGCGAGCGGGTTCGGTATTAGCCATGACGCTACGCCGCAATACCCATGAGGCGAGAAAACCAGCGGCGCTTTTGCTTAGGTGCTGGCATGTAGGGCTTTTGGCTCCAGGGTGCGAAATAGACCTGATTAACGGACGGCTTAACGCGCTGGCCGTTTGGCAGTTCCAGCCAGCCTTTACCCTGATTAGGGATTACTGGTGATGGTGACTGAGAAGTTAATAGACGAGCTATGGAAATCATATTATCGCCTCGCTGTGTAAAGGTTATCGATATAACCGGTGGCTAATGTCAGTGCATCAAATAAACCGTAAGACTGCCCAGCCTGACTAACACGATATCGGGTAACCGGATTTGATATCGTTCGCGGACATTTAATAATTGAGAAGCCCCGATATACGTTTGTGTGTTTACTTAATTGTGTAATGGCGTATTGGCGGCCTGACTTTTTATTCTCCATGTCACCCCTTTCGTGCTCTTTTATTTGCGCTAATACGATCTTTCCACCCATGCCATTCTGGCGGCGCGCCATCCACCAATTGTGCCGCATAGCTATCCCATTCACGGCGGTTAATCCACAGTTCAGCGTGGCCGCCTGGGTTTAATGGGTCTGCCATGTAAAAAGCGGGCAATTTCCCGGCTTTTGCCATCGCAACAATCGCGGCTGGAGTTTTTCCGACGTACAGCGCAAAACCCTCTTTTGATAAAAGATCGGCTGGTTTCTCTGACAATCGAATCTGGCGACGTGACTCAATTATTGACAAATCATCCATGTTATTATTTCCCCCCTTCAGGTCGCAGCCCCAGCCATAACAGCCATGCGTCACGCTGTTCTTCTGGTCGATTCATAAACGCTTCGCGCATAGCACGGTTAAATTCCGGGATATAAACCCAATTTTCAGCGCGACTAGGATTTGATTTTTCAGGATTCACCCACGGAACAAGCGGCAATTTACCCTTATCAACCATGGCTTTTACTGCCGCTTCCGACTTACCGATCAGTTCCGCAAATTTCGGATATGGAACAGCATCAACCGGATAGCGAACCTCATAAACGCGTTCACCCATCACAAACCTCACTTTTTATTTATTGAATATGTGCCGGGATTTTTAGCCACGCCCGGCGCGTGGTTATGGTAGGATTGCTGTGCTCACATCAATCAACTACCGACAAAGGAGTCTATTTTATGGATTTAAATCTGACTGCATGTTTTAGGGTTTACGAGAAAACATTTAACAATATCGCAACTGCCCTCAAAATAAATAACTCAGATAACACTTATCTTTGCGCCCCTTTAACTTTTAGAACTCTTGTGATCTTTAAACTTAACCTTATACTTTTTGAGTACCGCGAAAGTCTTGATAAAAAAAGAGAGGCCCTCATCGGTAGAAACGCATTAACTCATTATCTTTTTAATAAAAAAGGGATAACATTCACTGAAGCAAAAAATATTTCACTAAACGATGCAATAATCATTTTATGGAATGAAATAAATGCATATAAAATTCCTGACAATGTCATAAATCACATTATAAATCTTAGTGATAACTATCATCACACCAATAACGATATTTCTAAATTCAAGAAAGATTACCCTTCCTATATAGAAGAAGAATGGGATCCTAATTATGCTGATGAAGAACTGAGGAAATAAATTCATTCAGCTCGTCTAACTCCCTTTCAGCACTATCTGCACTGGCCCGCAGTTTTTCTGGTCTTTCCTTGAAAAATTCGCGGGCTTCTAATTTCTTAATGAAAGTTTTCAAGAACTCAATCAATTCATCATCAGTGAGATTACCACGCATAATGCTGGGTCTTACTTGATTCTCACCTTCCATCCGTTCACCCCTCCCCCTTACCGTGATACTCTCTTCCGATCACCAACCGCTTACATCGGCTTTCAGTTGCTTATGTTCGCGGTTGGTTTTTCGCGCCTTCATTGTTTCCCATATAGGAACAACATGAAGGGAATCTACATCCTAAATAGGAACAAAGTCAAATGAAATTGAGCGAGAAAATTCGCGCGATAAGGATGGCTGAGGGGCTAAGCCAAAACCAACTTTGTGAAATCATAGATTTATCAAGAAGTACCTTAGCTAAGTACGAAACCGGGTTGTTTGAACCAGGGGGAAACGCACTGGTGAAAATCACAATGCATCCACGGTTTCAAAAATACACCCTGTGGTTAATGACGGATAAAACAGCACCGGAAGCTGGTCAGATCGCACCGGCCCTCGCACACATTGGGCCAGAAGAAACAAAATCTCACCAATCAAACCAGAATATTGGATAAATATTTACATAAGTTACATCTTTGATATTGCATATCAGGATGATGACTACATCGGAGAGTGTTCTTATGGCAATTAAGAAACTCGATGATGGTCGCTATGAAGTGGACGTTAGACCGCAGGGTGCCGAGGGAAAGCGCATCAGGCGTAAATTTAATACTAAGGGTGAAGCGCAGATTTTTGAACGCCATATCCTTGTGAATTACCACAACAAAGACTGGATAGAGAAACCAGCAGACCGCCGGAAACTCTTGGAACTGTTGGCGTTATGGTGGGTGTATCACGGCAAAAGCCATGCACGAGGTGAGATCGAGCATGGGAGGCTAAAAACCATCATTGCGACATTTGAAGAGATGGGCGTTTCACGGGCAGATCAATTAACCAAAAAAGCCATCATGGATTATAGGGTAAGCATGTTGAACAATGGATTAAAGGCGTCCAGCGTTAACCGCCACCATGCCATCTTAAGTGGTATGTTTACAAAGTTAATTGACGCGGAAGAATACCACTGCCCTAACCCGTTCAAGGATGTTAAACCCCTCAAAGAATCGCTGACAGAAATGGCGTTCCTGACTGCATCCGAGATCCCCGATCTGCTCAGCTTATTAGAAGGTGATGAATTGGACGCCGTTCTGGTTTGCCTGGCTACCGGAGGAAGATGGAGTGAAGTGGCTAACCTGAAAAGTGAGCATATCATCAACAATATGGTGACGTTCATGAAAACAAAAAACGGGAAACGCCGAACTATTCCTATTTCTCAGGAACTGACGAACCGTTTAAAACGTGTGAAATCAGGCTATGTTTTCAGGCCAAACTACAGAAAGGTAAGAAATACGCTGCGTGCAATGAAACCTGATTTACCGGAGGGACAAGCGTTGCATGTCTTTCGGCATACATTCGCCACGCATTTTATGATGAATGGCGGTAATATCGTTACATTGCAGCGGATATTAGGGCACTCAACGATCCAGCAAACGATGGTCTATGCGCACTTTGCACCTGACTTCTTACAGGACGCTGTGACGCTTAACCCACTAAACGGAGTGTCCATATAATGTCCATGAACCAGCACTATTTAGCACTAATTGGTACTTTATGAATAGCGTAACAGGTTGTTTTTCAAATGAATCCCCCGCCGATGCGGGGGCCACCAAGTCAGTTATTGGTCGCATTCACTCTTTCGAATCCTGTGGCACCGTAGACGGCCCCGGTATTCGCTTCATCACCTTTTTCCAGGGGTGTTTGATGCGTTGCCTCTACTGCCACAATCGTGATACCTGGGATACCCACGGCGGCAAGGAAATCACGGTGGAAGAACTGATGAAAGAAGTGGTGACCTATCGCCATTTTATGAATGCGTCCGGCGGTGGTGTAACGGCATCAGGCGGTGAGGCTATTCTGCAAGCTGAATTCGTCCGCGACTGGTTCCGTGCCTGTCATGAGCAAGGGATTAATACCTGTCTGGATACCAACGGTTTCGTGCGACGCTACGACCCGGTGATTGACGAACTGCTGGACGCCACCGACCTGGTTATGTTGGATCTCAAGCAGCTCAACGACGAGATACACCAAAATCTGGTGGGGGTATCCAATCACCGTACACTGGATTTCGCCCGTTATCTTGCCAAACGCAACCAACGTACCTGGATTCGTTATGTGGTCGTGCCTGGCTGGAGTGATGACGATGCCTCCGCTCATTTGCTGGGCGAGTTTACCCAAGGGATGAGTAATATCGAGAAGATCGAGCTATTGCCCTACCACGAATTAGGCAAGCACAAATGGACAGCCATGGGCGAGGAATACAAGCTGGATGGCGTGAAGCCGCCTAAAGCCGACACCATGGATCGCGTTAAGTCCATTCTGGCCAGTTACGGCCACAAGGTGGTGTATTAATCGGTAAACACCACCGTTAAAGACAGGAATAACCAGCCTGCCTTGCTGACCAGCCGGAGTTAACGTCATCTGCTGACGCACTCTGGCTGGCTACCGCTACCGTTTCCCTCTTCCTCCATTCGCTGGCCTACCCAGCTTGCATCGCCAACAAGCATCACAATTTTCCTCGCTCGTCACGTGTCACAATCCGAAGCAAGCGTGCACTATAAAAATAAAGCATGATAACGATGATGTGACAGAGAGCAGCGCGCCACTCAATGAGACAAAATGGAGAAACTCAGGGCGTCGTGCATCACACATTGTGGGACATCGACTCGCTGCAGATAAGGCGAGAGGTATACGCCACAGAAAAAGACATTGAACACCATGGACGGCGTTCAATGCTAATTGAACCAGCTTATACCCAAAGTAATCACACAGCAGGACCAGCGCTCGCCCACGCAGACACCCGCACAGCGCGGGAATAGCGTGATACTGACAGCGTGCCAGCAACCTGAATTACGCTGGGTATTTGTGCTTCAGGGACACATTATGCGGCTCGATAAACTGGAAATTCGTTGGCTGAAACTATTCTGTAAGATTGTTGAGAATAAAGGTATCACCAATGCACAGGAGGCCACTGGTCTGAGTCAGCCAGTACTAAGCCACTACCTGTCGCGGCTAGAGGACACGCTAGGGCTGATTCTGTGTGAGCGAGGCCGCGGTGGTTTTTCCCTCACGACAGAGGGTGAGTTGGTTTATCAGGAAGCACGTTCGGTAATCGCTACACTGGATGATTTTGCCAATCGACTGGCTCGTATCAAACATGAGCTGATTGGTGAGGTGAGACTGGGCTGTCTGGATAATATTGTTTCGCATCCGGAGCGAGCCGTTCCGCTAGCCATACGCCGCTTACTTGAGTTAAGCCCCGATGCATCCATGAACCTCTACGTTAGCGACCATCAGTCGCTGATGGAGCGGCTACGCAACAGTGAGCTGGATGTCGTATTGACCGTCCTGCCAGACGACGTACCACCTGATATTTTCTTCCAGCCAGCGTTTATTGAGCACAGCTCATTCTATGCTGCTGCAGAACACGCTGGACGTATTGAGCAGGAATGGCGTGACGGCACCCTTAACCCAAAGCGGTTATTGGTTGGCGGCTACGCCATGAACGAGATGTGCAAACAACTCGGGCCGGTGGCCAAACAAGGACAACAACACATTGCCTGTAGCGAAGAAGGTTGCATGCTACTGATTTTGGCTGGCACCCACGTGGGCTTTTTGCCGGACCATTATGCTTCACGCTGGGTGCAGGAAGGCATGCTGACGGCCATTGCGCCGGAAAACCTGCGGCTCAACAGTATTTTTTATCTGGTTCGCAACGCCAGACAGCGATTAAGCCCGGTGGCTGAAGTCCTGTGGAACAACATTGCCGAAATCGGGCAACTCTCGCCAGCCTATCGTCGACGCCGACTATAAATCAGTCGACACGGCAGTCACCTCATACTGCCAGCGGTCGGGGATGATGGTCGGCTTTTTTCAGCAGAATAATCAAATACCCCAGCGAGACCGCTGCAATCAGCACAAACAGTAACTTGTCGGAATAGGTCTGCATCAGCATGGCGGCAAGGCTCGGTCCGCACAGGCTGCCAATGGTATAGCTAAGCAGTAGAGCCTGATTCATGGCGACCAACTCATTGGGTGCCACCTTCTCGCAAGCCCACGACATTGCGACCGGATAAAGCGTAAACCCGGCAGCACCAAGCAGAAACAGTGACGACGCCATGCTATACCGCCCCGGAAGCAGTATCGCCAACGAACCGAGGATCACGGCAAACACCAGCACTCGCAGCACCAGCAATCTACCGTAGCGATCCGCCATTCGTCCGACGGGCCATTGTCCGAGAATACCCGCGCTGATTAATAACGCCATCCAGTAACCGACACTGGCGTCACTCATCCCCTGATGAGCCAGATACAGCGGCATCAAACCATATAGCGACCCCAGAATGATCCCGGAAATCACACACCCCTGAATCCCCAGCCGGGCGGTGCGATAGCGTAGCATCCGCCAGACGTTGACACGGTGCGTAACAGGCTGAGGAGGTGGGATGCGGGCAAACAGTAACGGCAGAGCAGCCAGCAGCACCAACGCCACCAGCCAAGGCAGAATACTGAACAGTGCGGTAGACACCATGCTCAGGAGCAACTGCCCAACAACGCTGCCCAAATAGTAGGCCATCATGTACGCAGCCAGCAGTTGCCCTCTATTGAGCGCATTACCGCTGCACAGCAGCGCGCTTTCTACTACGACCCAAATCAGCGCACAGGCAATCCCGGCAACAAAGCGCCACAGAATCCAGCTCCAAATATCCGGCGATAATGCTAACGCGGCCGTCGCACCGCCAAACATCAGTACTGCCAGGTAGTAACTGCGATTAAAACCGCTGTATCGAATTAACCTGCCAGCCACCAGCGTACCCACCAAATTCCCACTGAAATAGGCTGACCCTACAACGCCCACCTGCCAGACCGGCAATTGACGATCATTGAGCCATAACGGCACCAGCGTATTTAACACTGCCAGACAAACAGTAAGCAGCAACAGCCCACAGAGCAACAGCAGAACCGGGCGTGTATAGGTTGACATGGAAAGGCAAACCGAGAAGAGAGGATATTTTGCGCGCATCATGCCACTGCCAATGGCAAAGTCAATTGCCTTCTCACAGGCTGTCGCACATTTTGTCCATGCGTCCCGATTGCCGGCCGATGCGGTGCCTTTACAGGGATCTCAGCGCCGGGCTACACGCCTCCATTCCAGATTATTGCCAAACCACTCCGCCAGAAAATCCACCAGCGCTCGCAACGCGGGCGACATTCTCTCACGCGAGTGATATACCGCGTAAATATCCAACTCTTGCGGTTGTGATTCCGGAAATAGTGCAATCAACCGTTTACTGGCGATCAAATCGGTAACGGAATAGACCGGTTGTAAACTCACTCCGGCACCATTTAGCGCCGCCTCCAGCAGCATCAGCGAATCATTGGCGCTGAAGCTACCGCTGACCGGTACCGCTATCGTGTCGCCCTTACGGGTGAACTGCCACAGACTCTTACCGAAAAATGAATAGGTCAGGCAATTATGCACGGCCAGGTCTTCCACGCGCTGCGGCGTACCGTGCGCCGCCAGATACGAAGGGGCTGCACACACGACCGACTGACAGCCTCCCAACCGACGGGCAATTAACCCCGAATCTAACTGACTGGTGATACGAATAGCCAGATCGATACGCTCCTCAATCAGATTCAGGGTATGGCTTGCAACCTGTAGGTCAACCGCTGTTTTGGGATAACGCAGCAGATAAGTCGTAATGGCTGCAACCAACGTCGCCTGCGCCAGTGACGGAGAACAGGTCAGCCGCAGTAAGCCCGAGGGCTCCTTCCTGCCTTTGGCTGGCATATCGAGTTTGTGCGATACAGCCAACAACTCACGGCAATGCTGCAACACCGTTTCGCCCTCATGGGTCAGACTCAGTTGCCGGGTGCTGCGGTGCAATAATCGAGCCTCAGCCCAACGCTCCATTTCAGCCAGATACCGGGTCACCATCGCGCGGGACATCTCCAGCGCGTCGGCTGCCCCAGTCAGACTACCTTGTTCGGTGATAGTGACAAATACCTGAGCGGCGGTAATTCTATCCATTATTTGTCCGATTTATGCAACAAAGACGACCGAAAGTGAGGATTTTTCTTTATGAAAATGAAATTTATCATGACGTCCTCTCATTCAGGAAGGAGTATTCCCCATGTTAAAACGCACCCTGCTTGCCACGCTGTTAGCGTCTATGGCATTTTCCGCTTCCGCAGCATTAAAAATGGAAGTCTATAACCCCGGAGCAAAATCCCTCTTCCCGGTGTCGTCTGAAATCATCACCGGGGAACATGACGCCTTACTCATTGATGCCCAGTTCCAGCGTAACGACGCTGAGAATCTGGTGGCAAAAATCCGCGCTACCGGAAAAAAACTGAAGACTATCTACATCAGCCATCATGACCCGGATTTCTATTTTGGTCTGGATGTATTGAAGGCCGCCTTCCCTGACGCGCAGATTGTAGCCACACCGCAAACTATCGCGGCCATCAACGCGACTAAAGACAAGAAAATCGCCTACTGGGGCCCCATCCTGAAAGAAAATGCACCGAAACAGGTCATCGCTCCTCAACCGCTGAACACCGATCACCTGACACTCGAAGGCAGCAACATCGATATCATGGGTCTGAAAGGGGCAACACCGGACCGAACCTTTGTCTGGATCCCGTCACTGAAGACCGTTGTCGGCGGCGTGCAAACCTCGGCCAATATTCATGTGTGGGTCGCGGATACCCAAACTACCGCCTCACGTCAGGCGTGGTTAAGCGATCTGGATTCTATCGAGAAGCTCAACCCAACCACGGTGGTACCCGGTCACTATCTGCCTAACAAAGATGGCTCATCACCCTGGTCACTACAGAATGTGAGTTTTACCCGCGATTACCTGAAAACCTTCGAGAAGAACATTCCGTTGTCGGCGGATAGCACTGCGCTGGTTAAGGCGATGGAACTCGCTTACCCGGATCTCAGTGAAGCCGCCTCGTTGGAACTGAGCGCCAAGGTCATCAAAGGCGAAATGCAGTGGCCTTAATATTCACCGGATAATATCTGCGGTTGCCGCGACACAGTCCACCTTGATGCCTGACGGTGGGGACTTTTCTTTCAGGTTTGCGATCTGTGATCGCAGAACCGGAAGGATAAAATGACACCACCGCCTGCTAACTCTCAGGAAATAGACAATAATTAAGACAGAGCGTCACACAGGTAGTCATAGCAGGCCACTCTGGCAATTGCTCGGGAAGGTTTGTGGCGCGATAACCAGTCTCTTTCCCTTTGCTGATGTGCCCCATCCATCGGGCAACATACGGAGCGTATGAATGAACAGGCTACACTACATCTTCGATCCTCTGTGCGGTTGGTGTTACGCCGCAGCGCCGTTAATCCATGCAGCTCGCAAAATTGAAGGGCTGCCTGTTGTGCTGCATGCTGGTGGCATGATGACCGGACCGAACCGTCGGCGCATCACACCGGAATGGCGGGATTACGTTCAGCCGCACGATCGTCGCATTGCCCAGATGAGCGGACAGCCATTCGGTGATGGTTATTTCAATGGCCTACTGTGGGATGTCACCGCAACGCTGGATTCAGAACCCCCTACAACAGCCATTCTGGCAGCCGAGGAGCTCGGTGGCCGGGGAATTGATTTACTCGAGCGTTTGCAACGCGCCCATTATGTTGAAGGGCTGTGCATCTCCGAAACATCGGTACTACTGAAAATGGCGGTAGAAATTGGTTTGCCGCTGGAAGACTTTGAAAACGCCTGTATACACTGGCGTGGTTTACCCACCCGTAAGCACATTGAGGAAAGCCGCCAGTGGTTGACCCAATCGGGCGGTGCCGGTTTCCCCACCATCGTTTTCGCAGTAGACGATATTTTTACTACGTTGAACATCGCGCCCTGGCTAGGGCGAGCAGACGACTGGCATAACTACCTGCTCAAACTGGTAGAAGAGAATCAGTAGCACACATTCAACCCGCTATTTCATGAACAACGCTATCAGAAACAGCGGGTTGCTCCAGTCCAGACGAGGCATCTGATTTTTCTTTTTTCGCCGGGCATGATATGGGATGGTAGTCCTTTCATCAGACAAGCACACAGGGCGATCCTCATGATTCGAGTTCATCATCTCAATACCTCGCGCTCGCAGCGGATTTTATGGCTTCTGGAAGAGTTGGATGTGCCGTATGAGGTGATCAATTACCAGCGGAATAAAGCCACGATGCGCGCACCGGCCTCGTTACGCGATATTCATCCGCTGGGGAAAGCACCGGTCATTGAACACGATGGCAAGGTTCTGGCAGAGACGGGACTGATTCTGGAATATCTGGTTGCGACATTTGGCCCGCATCTGGCACCGCCCGCTGATAGCCCAGACTTCTGGCGTTACCGGTACTGGATGCACTACGCCGAGGGCTCGTTAATGTCGGCCATGTTACTCAAACTGGTGGCGTACAAGATGGGTCCGTTCGGCTGGCCAATCCGCAATATGGTCAATACCCAATGCAACCTGCATTACGATTTTCTGGAACAAGAAGCGGCGACCTCTCGCTGGCTGGCCGGTGATACTTTCTCAGCAGCGGATATCATGATGGGATTCCCGTTGGATATCGCCGCTCAACGCGGCTGGATCTCACCATCTCGCCCTCACCTCTGGCGTTTACTGGAAGCAATGCGTGACCGACCTGCCTGGCAACGAGCTGCACGGTACGGCTAAAAAGCATTCACCAGATGCCACATACATCAATCCCCCCCAATGTTCACAGAAAGAGCTGGGGGGTATTACTCAATGCGGATTAATAAAAAAGCGCCTTCTCCGTCTGAATTAACTGAAAACGCCACTGCCAGTCCTGCAGGGTAATGTGTGTTAACCGAGCCACCCCCTGATAGAACGGATGGCAGCAATGGCGCTCCAGTAAATCCAGATAACGCATCGACCACGGTAGCAAATGTTCGCTAAGCAGTTCCGGCAGGCTGTCTGGCTGATTTTCCGCACACCACGCTGCCAGCATCAGCATCAACCCAATGTGATCTTCCGGTTCATGGCGATCACAACGCGGCTCAATCCCCAACTCCCGCAACCAACGCCGCAGCGCCAGTGTCGAATCACCAAACAACACGTTCTGCCTGTCAAGGTATACCGACCCCCAGGGTGGTACGGGCATGCCTTCATCACCACTGAACCATCGCTTCCAGGCAAGCGATAACCGCTCATCGTAACCGGGTTGTAACCCGCTATGAATTTGTCGGGCAACAGTGGCGATATCGGCCTGACTACCACACGGCCATGTCCGTTGCCACGCGGAATGCCTCAGCCGTTCAATCAACACGACATTGTGTTCATCATCAGGTGCGTAATAGAGTAGCGCGCCCAGTAAGCGTCCGGTCAGACTAACGATATGTCGTGGCATAAATCACCTCGCTGGCTCAATCTTCAGGAGTTTTCCCCTTATTCTCATCATGCTGCCCTTGCCTTTCTTCTTTTGAAAACCGCTCGGTCAGTGCAATGACAAAAAACTTAGAACCCTATGAGCCAGCGCTCCATAAGAGGATGCCTGAATCCTCTTATCAACGTCGCTATAAGCGCGGAATCAGACTATTCCACACCGCGTCATCATGCCTGAATGAATTTCAAAAGATAAAAAAAGCGCTCCGAAGAGCGCTTTAATAAAATGAAATGTTGCGGAGGGTTAGCCAATAAACTGCACACCGTTCATATACGGACGCAGCACTTCTGGCACTTCGATCCGGCCATCGGCTTGCTGATAATTTTCCAGCACCGCAACCAGCGCACGCCCTACAGCCAGACCAGAGCCGTTCAGGGTATGTACCAGACGGGTTTTCTTGTCGCCTTTGCTGCGACAACGCGCTTGCATACGGCGAGCCTGGAAATCCCAACAGTTGGAGCAGGAAGAGATTTCACGGTAGGTATTTTGCGCCGGCAACCAGACTTCCAGATCGTACGTTTTGCATGCGCCGAAGCCCATGTCGCCGCTGCACAGCAGCACTTTGCGATACGGCAGTTTCAGCAGTTGCAGTACTTTTTCCGCATGGCCGGTGAGTTCTTCCAGCGCTTGCATGGAGTCTTCCGGACGGACGATCTGCACCATTTCGACTTTATCGAACTGGTGTACACGGATAAGACCACGCATATCCCGACCATAAGAGCCAGCCTCAGAGCGGAAGCATGGTGTATGTGCGGTTAGTTTGATCGGCAGAGACTCTTCATCCAGAATTTCATCACGTACCAGATTGGTTAACGGCACTTCCGCGGTTGGAATCAACGCATAGTTGCTGGTTTCAGATTCTTCTTCCAGAGGGCGGGTGTGAAACAAATCCTCTTTAAACTTAGGCAACTGCCCCGTGCCATACAATGTGGCGTGGTTGACCAGATAAGGGACATACGCCTCCTCATAGCCATGCTCAGCGGTATGCAGGTTGAGCATAAACTGCGCCAGCGCACGATGTAACCGGGCTACCTGACCTTTCATCACTGAGAAACGGGAACCAGTCAGCTTCACGCCCAGCGCCATGCTCAAACCGCCCGTCATGTCGCCCAGGTCTACATGGTCACGCACCGGGAAATCAAACTGACGTGGTTCACCCCAACGCATGACTTCCTGATTTTCTGTGTCGTCTTTACCCAGTGGCACACAATCATCAGGCATATTGGGAATCGTCAGGGCAATGCTTTCAATGTCGCTCTGCACCTGCTGTAATTCAGCCTTGGCGGCATCCAGTTTCTCACCCAATTCATTTACATCACGGCGCAGTGGTTCAATATCTTCCCCACGCGATTTAGCCGCCCCAATCTCTTTCGATCGCGAGTTACGTTCTGCCTGCAAATTTTCTGTTTCAACCTGAAGCACTTTGCGGCGTTCTTCCAGATTACGCAGCGCTTCTACATCCAGTTTAAAATTTCGGCGAGCCAGTAATTTTTCGGCGACTGCGTCTAGCTCATTACGCAGTAAATTGGGATCGAGCATGCTAGTCCTGTGCTTGTATTATTAAGGGGATATTGATAATTACAGGGTGCCGGTGGCGGCACCGTGCAGAAGAAAATCTCGCAATAACCTTACCGCAACGTGAATGCTAGCGGTAGCGTTTTGTCGGGCTATTTTGATCCTGAGCAGCGAGCCAGGCCAGCTTTTCACCAATCTTGCCTTCTAAACCACGAGAAGTCGGCTGGTAATAGCGTGTTTCTGCCATTTCAGGGGGGAAATACACTTCGCCAGCGGCGTAAGCGTTAACTTCATCATGCGCGTAACGGTACTCTGCCCCCAGGCCCATCTCTTTCATCAGGCGGGTAGGCGCATTGCGTAAATGCTCCGGCACATCGTAATCCGGTTTTTCACGGGCATCACGCATCGCCGATTTAAACGCGGTATACACGGCATTACTTTTCGGCGCACACGCCAGATACACTATCGCCTGAGCGATAGCCCGCTCACCTTCCGCCGGACCGACACGGGTGAAACAATCCCAGGCGGCTATCGCCACCTGCATGGCACGGGGATCGGCATTGCCGACATCCTCGGAAGCAATCGCCAAAAGACGGCGGGCAACGTATAGCGGATCGCCCCCGGCGGTAATGATGCGGGCATACCAATACAACGCAGCATCCGGTGCCGAGCCACGAACCGATTTATGCAACGCTGAAATCAGGTCGTAATAACGATCACCTTTGTTGTCGAAGCGGGCGCTGCGTTCACCAGAGACTTCTTTCAGCAATTCCAGCGTCAACAGGCGTCGGCCAGTGGCGTCGGCTTCGGCCATATCCGCCATCATTTCCAGCAGATTCAATGAACGGCGAGCATCGCCGTTGACCAGTTCTGCCAGCAAATGACGGGTTTCATCAGGCAGTACAATCTGCTGCCCACCTAATCCGCGCTCTTTGTCCTGTAACGCCTGCAACAGTACCTGCTCAATATCCTCAACACTCAATGCTTTGAGCAGATAAACACGTGCGCGAGACAACAACGCCGAATTAAGTTCGAACGATGGGTTTTCCGTGGTAGCCCCAATAAACGTGATGGTGCCATCTTCGATATGGGGTAAAAACGCATCCTGCTGGCTTTTGTTAAACCGGTGCACTTCATCCACAAACAGGATGGTACGCCGTCCGGCATCACGGTTCTGGCGGGCCCGCTCGATCGCTTCGCGGATCTCCTTGATGCCAGACGTCACCGCAGAAATACGCTCGACATCAGCCTGACCGTAATGGCCAATCAACTCAGCCAGCGTTGTCTTCCCGGTACCGGGCGGTCCCCACAGAATCATGGAGTGAAGCTGCCCGGCTTCAATCGCACGTGGTAACGGTTTTCCTGGCCCCAACAGGTGCTGCTGGCCGATATACTGCGCCAGAGTAACCGGCCGCATTCTCGCGGCCAGCGGCTGAAACTGTTGATTGGAAAAATCGAGGGACAGGTTACTCACACACGCCTCACTGACGCTGGTCGTCCACCGCTACGCCTTTTGGCGGCATAAAGCGAAACTTCGCGGCATCCACATCGCCATTCTGCTGGTTCTTCAGCGTATAGGCACTGCGCTGCCCATCCTGTTCGGTGGCGGTAAAGCCATGAATCGTGCCGTCGCTGCTCACGTTAATAGAAAACTGCTTGAGGTTACCGCTCGCCACCCGGGGGGTCAGATCAAACTCATCCCCTTTCTGACTCACGTTATATTTGCCCCAGTCTTTCGGGTCATTACGGGTAATCAGAATAAACGGTGTATTGCCTGTCGCGTCTTTCACCCAGGTTGCCGTGACTTGTTCCACGAAAGGGTTATAAAACCATAACGTTTTGCCATCAGACACCAGCGTGCTTTCATCCGGTGTCGTGGTTTTCCAGTTAAACAGATTCGGGCGTTTTACCCACAGTTCACCGGCCCCTTCTTGCACTGCTGCGCCATCATTCGTTGTGACTTTCTGCGCAAAGCTGGCATGAAAGCTATTCACTTTGCTAAGACGGCTCTGCAAATCACTGGCGGCATCAGCATAGACTGCGCTGGAAACCAGACTGGTGAGCAAACAGCCCGTTATCAACCCTATTTTTATCATACAAAAAATCCTTTGCGTGTTCTTACCGCGACTGCGGCCAACCACAGGCGTCGCGCTCAACCGAACGCGACTCGGCTGGGCGCTACTGTATCCCAGCCGGAAGCGGCATGACAGACGAATTATCTGTTATCTACGACATTTTACGCTTCTTTGCAGGACGGGTGCAGGAAGCGATATCACCACTGAACATTACTCCATCGGTGGCGGAGCCAGCACCTCACGGTTGCCATTATGGCCGGGGCTGCTGACAATCCCCTGCATTTCCATCTGTTCAACGATACGCGCTGCGCGGTTATAACCGATGCGGAACTGTCGCTGTACCCCAGAAATTGAAGCACGCCGTTTTTCCACCACGAACGCTACCGCCTGATCGAACAACGGATCTAATTCTTCGTCTCCGTCAAAGCCCAGGCTACCGCCCTCGCCATCGTCATCACCGCTAATAATGCTATCGATATACTCAGGACGGCCACGCGCTTTCCAATCCTGAACCACCGCATGCACTTCCTGATCACGGACGAACGCCCCGTGAACACGAATCGGGATCGACGAGTTGGGCGCCATATACAGCATATCCCCCATACCCAACAGCGATTCTGCGCCACCCTGATCGAGGATGGTACGAGAATCAATCTTGCTTGATACGGTAAAGGCAATACGGGTCGGAATGTTGGCCTTAATAAGGCCAGTAATCACGTCGACCGACGGACGCTGCGTTGCCAGCACCAGATGTATCCCAGCGGCACGGGCCTTCTGCGCCAGACGCGCGATCAGCTCTTCCACCTTCTTGCCCACTGCCATCATCAGGTCAGCGAACTCGTCAACCATCACCACGATATAAGGCAGTTTTTCCAACACCGGCGGCTGGGTATCCATACTGTCACCCGGCTTCCAGAATGGATCCGGGATCGGGCGCCCCATCGATTCAGCCTGCATCACGCGCTCGTTATAGCCGCTGAGATTACGCACGCCCAGCGCTGACATCAGTTTATAGCGACGCTCCATCTCACCAACACACCAACGCAGTGCGTTAGCGGCGTCTTTCATGTCGGTCACAACTTCGGTCAACAGATGCGGGATACCCTCGTATACCGACAATTCCAGCATTTTCGGGTCGATCATGATAAAGCGAACATCCGCGGGCGTCGCTTTATACAGCATGCTGATGATCATGGCGTTCACACCGACCGATTTCCCTGAGCCGGTGGTACCGGCAACCAGTAAGTGCGGCATTTTCGCCAGATCGGCCACTACTGGCTGGCCAGAGATATCTTTCCCCAACACCACAGCCAGCGGCGAAGCGTTGTCACGGAATCGGTCGCAATCCAGCACTTCGCGCAGGAAAACGGTCTGACGATGGCGGTTAGGCAGTTCAAGCCCCACATAAGGTTTGCCGGGGATAACCTCGACAATACGCACCGCTACCACCGACAAAGAACGCGCCAGATCACGCGCCAGATTGGAAATACGGGCGGCCTTGACGCCAGGCGCTAAATCCAGCTCAAACCGGGTGATCACCGGCCCGGGATGGTAATCCACCACCGTCGCCTTGACGCGGTAATCCGCCAGCCGGGTTTCAATCAAACGCGCCATCTCATCCAGTGCAACCCGATCAACCGGCGCGTCATTCATCGACGGAGGCGTTAGCAGATCCAACGACGGCAATGGCGTTGTCGGCTTCTGCAATGGTTGATCATTTCGCATCAGGAAGGGATGAATCAGGCTATCCATAATCGACGGTGATGATTCCATTTCCGCCGGTTTAGGCTCAACCGGCACAGAGGCAGGTTCATCATCCGGGAACGACTCCTGGGCCGAGAGAGTAAACAGCGGCTCCGATGGGCCATCATCCACAAGGTCGGCAAACGGCGAAATGGCATAAACGCTGTCTTTTGTCTGATGTGCTTCTGCCTGATGTACTGCTGACAGGTGTGGTGCTTCGGTTGTCAGCACATTGCCAGAGACATGACCGCCTGTGGTTACAGGCGGTTCAGCCACGACCGCGCGCGGCACATCAATTTCTTCCGGTTCTGGCTCATGACTTTCACCGTAACGGGAGTGCTGAATGGCAGCGAAATCACGCGCCAGTTGCGCCTGCAATAACGCGTCTTGTGCTTCTTCGTGGTCCGGGTAGGTATCGCCGTAGCGCTCACGTTGCTGGTCGGCAAAAGCTTGTCGTAATGCTGCCTCCTGGGCCAACGCCTCCTGATCATCGTCAGAAAAACCTGTCGGTGCCGATTGTGCAGAATGCAGCGATGGTTGAGCAGCTAATGCCGCCACCGTATCTGATGGCGTTACACCATCTTGTGCCAGCAGCCCCTCGGGTGCGGTTAGCCCATTTTGCGTTGTTGAAGCGCTTGTTGGCTGCTCTGCATGGGATGCCTGCGCCCGTTCGGCCTCACGAGCCTGCTGTTCAGCCAGCCGCTGTGAAGGCAGTTTGATACCATACGATGCCAGCTCACGCCGTGTGGGAATGCGCACCGGATTGGGTCGCGGCAATTCCGGCCCCATACCGCGTTTCACCTGCGGATTATTCTCTTCATCAGTAGTGAATGCCGGCATAAACGGCGTCGCACTCTTAGGCTCCGGTTCACTGATTGCCGCGACAGTACTCGCAACGGCAGCCTCTGTTGTCACCGTCGCTGCTGTTCGGCCAATACGATCGTCTGCCTGCAATGTCAGCGGCTGCCAGTCCGGCATAGTTTCCAGCAAGGATGGCGCAGAGCCAAACGATGATGACATGACACCGCCAGAGACAGACGATGGCGGATAGGACATCGTCACCGGAGGGACATCCGCTCGCTGAGCGACTTCTGGTGAGGGTTTCATGGGCGATGGCACTGAGTACGCAGTCGGTTCTGGCAACGGCGTCATCGCTATCGGTTCAGGATGTGGCTTCAGCACCGGTTCCGCATCAGGCATCGCCGTCGTGTGCTGACTCTGATTTTCTCTCTGCAGCACATCCACTGCTGCCGCTACTGTGTCAGCGACTGGGGTAGCTAGGGTAGCTGACGTATCCGCCTGTGCTGATGCGGCCGCCACTGCCGATATGGCCGTCACAGCGGGTGCGGAAAACAGCACGTCGTCTTCATCCTCGTCTGCCGGGGACGGTGCAGGCGCAATCAGCACATCGTCTTTATCGGCATGCACGTGCTCCTCACGCAAACTATCGTGACGGGAGGCGTCGTGTTTCGCGTCTACGGGTTGTTCATCGATATCATCGTCATCGTAAAGGTAGTCATCTTCACGACGACGGCCGGAAAAGAGTGTCAGGCATCCCATGACACCAGCACCGATCTTTTCCGCAATCGTCAACCAGGACCAGCCCGTGAACAGGGTCAACCCTGCCGCCCACACGCACAACAAAATCATGGTGGCACCAATATTGTTGAAGCGCGGAATCATTGAGCTACTGAGCAGGCTGCCTAGTACCCCGCCAGAAGCGAAATAGTAGATGTCGTCTACGTTAAGCGCTGCCAGCCCACAGGACGTCAGTATCAAGGCTAATGTGCCGATAAGGCGCAATGAAAGGGCAAAATAATCCAACGTGGCGCGTTGTCCGCGCTGGCGATGGACAACCCAGCACAGCGAGATCATCACAACAGGAATGGCATACGCCAGTACGCCAAAAACGAAAAACAGGGTATCGGCCAGCCAGGCCCCTACCCCGCCCCCCAGATTATGAATCGGCTCATGCCAGGCAGTCTGTGACCAACTGGGGTCCGAAGGGCTGAAACTCAGTAGCGCTACCGCCAGATAAATAGCAAAAAGCACCACGACGATTAACATCGCTTCAAGTAAACGTCGACCCGCGCTGAGTTTTTCCAGCGTGATGTCTTTATCTTCTGTGTATTCCTGGCTCAAGCGTCTCTCCAGGTTCCCTGTAAATGTTTCATGATAAAGCGCCGAGTATCCCCCGGCGCCATACTGTACAGATTCACAGGAGTGTAGCTGAATTTATCAGGTTATGCACCTTTGCCGTCAGCGGGTCTTGATGACCAGCCGGTTGCTTTGCTTCACTTCTTCCATCACCACATAGGTGCGGGTATCGTTCACACCCGGCAGACGCAACAGCGTTTCTCCCAGCAACTTACGGTATGCCGACATATCCGGTACACGGGTTTTGAGCAAATAGTCAAAATCCCCAGAAACCAGATGACACTCCTGGATTTCCTCAAGTTTTTGCACGGCTGCATTGAACTGTTCAAATACATCCGGCGCACCACGGTTGAGGGTGATTTCAACGAACACCAACAACGACGCATCGAGATAATGCGGATTCAGCAGTGCGGTATAGCCATTAATAAAACCCTGTCGTTCCAGACGCCGAACGCGCTCCAGACACGGGGTTGGCGAAAGCCCGACCCGTTTGGAAAGTTCCACATTTGAGATACGCCCGTCTTTTTGCAATTCGTTCAGGATGTTGCGATCGATACGATCAAGATCTTTTCCCGGACGCTTTTTCGTGTCTACCATTCTTATTGTCTCTCTTCACCCTTCCCTGTTAAACCGCTGTCTCTGACCAACTTCAATGTACCAGAGCCACCCCTAAAGAAGACCCCTGCCTTTTGTAATGTGGTCCTGCTCTGTTCCAACCGCGTTTACGGAAACGTTATAGCGATACCGATTATAGATAACCGGGCCGACGCCGCCGATTCAGACCCAAACGCATAAAAGCCGGAGCATTCAACTATTCACATACAAAATATTTCCTCTTCCAAGGATGTTTTCGCAAAAGCACAGCCGATTGTCAAAGTAAAACAATTAAAATCAGAAGAAAGTGCCAGATTCAGCCTCTGCACCCCATTAGTGCAGCGTTTTCATACGTCACCTGCCACCAACCAGACGCGTTACCCGCGCCTGCCGATATTTCGTAACGATTGAACTAATAGCCAACAACATTTCTCCACACTTTTTTTACGCAGGTAATTTCCTTACAATCGGCTACATCGTCCGTTCGAGTGAAATGAGGAACTCATGAGCACTGCCAAACATCGTAAACTATTGATTCTGGGTTCAGGCCCGGCAGGCTATACCGCCGCGGTCTATGCTGCGCGGGCAAACCTAAGTCCACTGCTGATCACCGGGATGGAAAAAGGCGGTCAGTTGACGACCACCACTGAAGTGGAAAACTGGCCTGGTGACGCGGATGACCTCACCGGTCCGTTGCTCATGGAGCGTATGCACGCCCATGCAGTCAAGTTCAATACCGAAATCGTGTTTGATCACATCACGCGGGTTGATCTACAAACTCGCCCGTTCCGCCTGTTTGGCGACAGCGACGAGTACACCTGTGATGCCTTGATCATCGCTACCGGTGCATCTGCCCGCTATCTGGGGCTGCCGTCCGAAGATGCCTTCAAAGGCAAAGGCGTATCCGCCTGTGCTACCTGTGACGGTTTCTTCTATCGCAACCAGAAAGTGGCGGTCGTCGGCGGTGGCAATACCGCTGTCGAAGAAGCGCTGTATCTGTCCAATATCGCCGCTGAAGTGCATCTGATCCACCGCCGCGACAGTTTTCGTGCAGAAAAGATTCTGATCGACCGCCTGATGGCCAAGGTCAGCAGCGGCAATATCGTTCTGCATACCAATCGCACGCTGGATGAAGTGCTGGGTGACGATATGGGCGTAACCGGTGTGCGCCTGCGCGAAGCAACTGGCGAAGCAACCGAACAGCTGGATGTCGCCGGGGTATTTATCGCTATCGGCCACAGCCCGAATACCGCCATTTTTGGCGACCAGTTGGCGTTGGAAAACGGCTACATCAAGGTGCAATCCGGTATTCACGGTAACGCCACACAAACCAGTATTCCCGGTGTCTTCGCCGCTGGTGATGTGATGGACCATATTTATCGCCAGGCCATTACCTCTGCCGGTACCGGCTGTATGGCGGCTTTGGATGCTGAACGCTATCTAGACGCGCTCGCCAAGTAATCATTACTGGCCTTGCCCGCCTTCCAGACCCGGTCATGATCATGACCGGGTTTTTTATTGCCTGCCGCCGAGATAAAAATTGATCGCTCCCCTACCCTGGCATCGGCTTTTCATTTGCACAACCCCAACACCGAGGTAACATGACGCCACAACAGCCATTACACACATGATTGTGTTAAGTAACGGCTACATAAGCGTTATTTTCATGTAGCAACTGGAACCGATCGGCACCTGATGAAAGACACCCGACAACGAGAACTGACCCACTGGCTGAAACAGCAAAGCCGCCTGGCACATCGCTGGCTACGACTGTCTCTCCTGCTGGGCATGGTAAGCGGCCTGCTGATTATGGCGCAGGCATGGCTATTGGCATCACTGCTGCACGCCCTGATTATCGACCATACGCCGCGAGATCACGTAGTGATGACATTTCTGCTACTGGCGGCCACTTTCGTATTACGAGCCTTCGTCAGTTGGGTACGTGAGCGTGTTGGTTTTCGCTGCGGACAAACCATTCGCCAACATATCCGTCAGCAGGTATTGGATCGCCTGCAGCAATTGGGGCCAGCCTGGATTCAAGGCAAACCGGCGGGAAGTTGGGCGACGCTGATTCTGGAGCAGGTCG
The DNA here is from genome assembly GCF_019464615.1 of Dickeya ananatis. NCBI lineage: Bacteria > Pseudomonadati > Pseudomonadota > Gammaproteobacteria > Enterobacterales > Pectobacteriaceae > Dickeya > Dickeya ananatis. The sequence continues at coordinate 2,170,602 of NZ_CP040816.1, forward strand.
ACGACATGCATGATTACTATGCTCGCTACCTGCCGCAAATGTATCTGGCCGTGATCATTCCCGTACTGATACTGATTGTTGTGTTTCCAGTGAACTGGGCGGCAGGGTTAATCCTGCTGACAACCGCACCGTTGATCCCGCTGTTCATGGCGATGGTTGGTATGGGCGCAGCCGACGCCAACCGGCGCAATTTTCAGGCACTGGCCAGACTGAGCGGCAACTTTCTTGATCGATTACGCGGTCTGGACACCCTGCGCCTGTTCCATCGCGGCGAAGCAGAGATCGAACAGATTCGTCAGGCATCCGAGCAGTTTCGCAGCCGGACCATGGAAGTGCTGCGTATGGCCTTCCTCTCTTCCGGCGTGCTGGAGTTTTTCGCTTCCATCTCCATCGCGGTAGTCGCCGTCTATTTTGGCTTTTCCTACCTTGGCGAGTTACATTTCGGCAGTTACGGTACCGGAGTCACCTTGTTTGCCGGTTTCCTGGTACTGATTCTGGCACCGGAATTCTTTCAACCGTTACGCGACCTTGGCACCTTCTATCATGCCAAAGCACAGGCGATTGGCGCCGCAGAAGCGTTACACCGCTTTATGATGGCCGCCAGCGAAGAAACCGGAAGCGGTACACACCTTTTTCACAGCGATACCCCTGTCACGCTCATCGCCGATGAACTCATTATCTTGTCGCCTGATGGTAAGACGCTGGCAGGACCGCTGAGCTTCAGGCTGGAAGCCGGTCAACGCGTCGCGCTAGTCGGCCCGAGTGGTGCCGGGAAAAGCTCTCTGCTGAATCTACTGTTAGGTTTCCTGCCATATCGCGGCTCACTAACCGTCAATGGTGAAGAACTGCACACCCTATCGCCCACTTCATGGCGACAACACCTGAGTTGGGTGGGGCAAAATCCGCATTTGCCCGAATCGACCTTACGTCAGAATGTGTTGCTGGGACGACCGGATGCCTCGGAGCCGTCGCTGCAACAGGCGCTTGAGCGCGCTTATGTCCACGAATTTTTGCCGCAGTTACCGCAAGGTCTGGACACGCCACTGGGCGACGGTGCCGCCCGACTATCGGTCGGTCAGGCACAGCGGGTCGCGCTGGCACGTGCGCTGCTTCATCCATGTCGATTGCTACTGCTGGATGAACCTTCCGCCAGTCTGGATGCACACAGTGAGCAACGGGTGATGAGCGCGCTAAACGATGCCTCACGTTCGCAGACTACACTGCTGGTGACACACCAACTCAGCGAAATTCGGGACTACGACGCCGTCTGGGTCATGGTCAACGGGCAGTTAGTCCAGCAGGGTGATTACCTCACGCTGAGTCAGGTAGCCGGCCCCTTCGCCACGCTACTGATGCAACGCCGGGGAGAACTGTAAGATGGAAAAAATTCGCGTAATGCAGGTACTTAAACCCTTTTTGGCGTTGTATCGCCGCCATTTTTTTCGGCTCGGACTGGGCATCATACTGGCAATTCTTACGTTGCTCGCCAGTATTGGTCTGTTAACACTGTCAGGTTGGTTTCTGGCCGCGTCAGCGCTGGCTGGGCTGGCTGGATTAGCCACATTCAACTATATGCTGCCCGCTGCGGGTGTGCGTGGCGCGGCCATCCTGCGTACCGTCAGCCGTTATTTTGAGCGACTGGTAAGCCACGATGCGACTTTCCGCGTTTTGCTACATCTTAGGGTGTTCACCTTTAGCCGCATTCTGCCGTTGTCACCGGGTGGGTTGATTCGTTTTCGCCAGGCAGAACTGCTCAACCGGCTGGTAGCGGACGTAGATACACTGGACCACCTCTACCTGCGCGTCATTTCACCGCTGATCAGCGCGCTGGTGGTGATTGTGGCGCTGGCCTATGGGCTCAGCTTTCTCGATACTTCGCTGGCGTTGACGCTGGCAGCCATCATGCTGGCGTTGCTGGTAGTGCTACCGTTGGTTTTTTATCGTGCCGGACAACCTGTCGGTGCTGATCTGACTATGCTGCGTGCGCATTACCGGGTGCAACTGACGACCTGGATTCAGGGGCAGGCAGAACTGGCTGTCTTCGGCGCATTGACACATTTTCGTCAGCAGTTGGAAATACTGGAACTGCGCTGGTTTGAACGACAACGCCAACAAGCCGGACTCAGTGCACTGTCGCAAGCTATCCTGATTGCTGCCAGCGGCCTGACCGCCACCCTGATGTTATGGCTGGCTGCCGGCGGCGTAGGTGGTGATAGTCAGCCGGGAGCGCTCATCGCGCTATTTGTGTTTACCGCCCTTGCCGCATTTGAAACACTGGCCCCTGTGGCGGGTGCATTTCAACACATCGGCCATGTGGTGGCCTCCGCCACACGGGTCAATCAGTTACTGACATTACGCCCATCGGTCACTTTCCCCACCCAGGGGCCTGAACAGGTAAAACAGGTTCAGCTTACGGTGGATAACGTGAGTTTTACCTACCCGGAGCAAAGCCAACCAGCACTGAGCGGCGTGTCGCTCACGCTGACACCGGGCGAGCATGTCGCCTTGCTTGGTCGCACCGGCTGTGGTAAATCGACCCTATTGCAGTTACTGACCCGTGCATGGGATTGCAACACTGGCGAAATTCGCCTGAATGACACGCCGCTTGCCGCATGGCCGGAATCGACATTGCGCAATGCCATGAGCGTAGTACCGCAGCGGGTGCATATTTTCAGTGCGACATTGCGGGAAAACCTGCGTCTGGCGGCACCGTCTGCCAGCGACGAGCAGCTCAGCGCCGTGCTCACTCAGGTTGGGCTGGAAAAATTGCTGGATGACCAGGGGCTGAACGCCTGGCTGGGCGAAGGGGGACGCCAGCTCTCCGGCGGCGAACAACGCCGTATTGGCGTAGCACGAGTCCTGCTCCACCCGGCCCCTTTAGTGTTGCTGGATGAACCTACCGAAGGGCTCGATGCCGATACCGAACAGCGTATACTGCAATTGTTGCGGCAACACTGTCTTGGTAAGACCCTGATCGTCATTACCCACCGTCTCAACGGGTTGGAAAGCATGGACAGGCTGTTCGTGATGGATGGCGGGAAACTGGTAGAACAGGGGTCACATCACAGCCTGATGGCGTTGCAGGGGCGCTACTGGCAATTTCATCAACACCTGTAGGCTGAGGTGAGCATGTTACTGTGTGAACTCTCCCCATTCTCACTGCAGTTTCCCGACCCGCAAACGGCGCTGCGCGACCCTAACGGTCTGCTGGCTTACGGCGGCGACTTGTCGCCCGAGCGGGTATTACGTGCCTATCGGCAAGGCATTTTCCCATGGTTTTCTCAGGACGACCCCATTCTATGGTGGTGCCCTGACCCACGGGCGGTACTGTTTCCGGCGCAATTCCACCTCAGTCGTAGCATGCGAAAATTCATGCGCCGCGCCGATTATCGCGTCACACTCAATCAAGCGTTTGAGGCCGTGATCTCCGCCTGTGCCAGCGAACGTGAGGAAGGTACCTGGATTGGCGAAGAGATTATTCGTACCTATTGCCAGTTGCATTCGGCAGGTGTGGCCCATTCGGTTGAGGTCTGGCACGGCGAACACCTGGTTGGTGGGTTATACGGCATCGCTCAGGGTGCGCTGTTTTGTGGCGAATCCATGTTTAGCCGGGCGGACAATGCCTCCAAATACGCTCTGGCGACGTTTCTGCAGCACTTTGTGCATCACGGCGGCCAATTGATTGACTGTCAGGTACTTAACGACCACACAGCCTCTCTGGGGGCGACAGATATCCCCAGACGCGAGTTTCTGCACTTGCTGCAACAGTTGCAACATAAGGTCTTACGCGACGGATGCTGGCACCCGCAGTCACTGCCTTTCCCCCTTGTCGGGGCGACATCCGCGGGCGATAAATGAACGGTGGCTGCTCACGCGCCTTTACATAATGAGGGTTTTTCGGCATTATCTTGCCGGTTAAAAACTAAGGTAATTACACCTAGAGGACTCGATGGCCAAAGAAGACAATATTGAAATGCAAGGCACCGTGCTGGATACGCTGCCCAACACCATGTTCCGCGTTGAGCTGGAAAACGGGCACGTGGTTACCGCTCATATCTCCGGTAAAATGCGTAAAAACTATATCCGCATCCTGACGGGTGACAAAGTGACTGTGGAACTGACCCCGTACGACCTGAGCAAAGGCCGCATTGTCTTCCGTAGCCGTTAACAACCGCACTATCGTCTGAAGCGATAGGCCGGTATGTTTACCTTTCAGCCCTTGCCTCTGGCGAGGGCGTTTGCATTTTAAGGTGGCACGTTACTTACCCACCTATTAATTCAAACGATTCGGGTGCCAGTTGGCACACAAAGACGGTCATACCGTCATGAAAAAGGGCATCTGACGATGCCCTTTCTATTTTCGTTCGAGATGTAGATGGGTATGAAACCTATTTGGTTTGAGGAGTGTGCTTACCTCAGCGCCACACACTCCGTTAACCCCACTAGTGAACCACACCTTCCGCCTTGTTTTTCTGGGCGCTCAGGAAACGGTAAGTCAGTTGCTGGGCAGCGTTATCCAGTTCCACCTTCACTGAGCCGCCGTCCACCAACGAGCCAAACAGTAACTCATTCGCCAACGGTTTCTTGAGGTTTTCCTGAATGACGCGCGCCATCGGTCGGGCACCCATCGCTTTGTCGTAGCCTTTCTCTGCCAGCCAGTTGCGTGCTTCTTCACTGACTTCCAACGACACGCCTTTGGCATCCAGCTGTGCCTGCAGTTCGACGATGAACTTGTCGACAACCTGCTGGATCACCTCTGCCGACAGATGGTTGAACCAGATGATGCCATCAAGACGGTTGCGGAATTCCGGCGTAAAGACCTTCTTGATCTCTTCCATCGCATCGCTACTGTTATCCTGCTGGATGAGGCCAATCGACTTACGCTGGGTTTCACGCACTCCGGCGTTAGTGGTCATCACGACGATAACATTACGGAAATCCGCTTTGCGACCATTGTTATCCGTCAGCGTCCCGTTATCCATCACCTGCAACAGCAGGTTGAATACATCCGGGTGCGCCTTCTCGATTTCATCAAGCAACAATACCGAATGCGGGTGCTTGATGACCGCGTCGGTCAGCAAACCGCCCTGATCGTAACCGACATAACCCGGAGGGGCACCAATCAAGCGACTGACTGTATGGCGTTCCATGTACTCCGACATATCGAAGCGTAACAACTCGATATCCAGCGCTTTTGCCAGTTGCACCGTGACTTCGGTTTTCCCCACCCCCGTAGGCCCGGCGAACAGGAACGACCCGACAGGTTTACGCTCATGACCCAGCCCTGCACGGCTCATCTTGATGGCTTCGGTCAGCGCTTCGATAGCTTTATCCTGTCCAAAGACCAGCATTTTCAGGCGGTCACTCAGACTACGCAGCACATCACGATCACTGGCGGAGACCGTTTTCTCCGGAATACGAGCGATACGGGCAACCACCGATTCAATATCCGCCACATTGACGGTTTTCTTGCGTTTGCTGGCTGGTAACAGACGGCAACGCGCACCTGCTTCATCGATAACGTCGATGGCCTTATCCGGCAAATGACGATCATTGATGTATTTCACCGCCAGTTCTACTGCGGCGCGAATCGCTTTAGCGGTATACCGCACATCATGGTGCGCTTCGTATTTCGTCTTCAGACCGTTAATGATCTGTACCGTTTCTTCCACACTCGGCTCAGTGATATCGATTTTCTGGAAGCGGCGGGCCAGCGCACGATCCTTTTCAAAGATATTGCTGAATTCCTGATAAGTGGTGGAGCCTACCACGCGAATCTTGCCGCTAGACAGCAGCGGTTTAATCAAATTAGCCGCATCCACCTGACCACCGGACGCCGCACCAGCCCCGATAATCGTATGGATTTCATCGATAAACAGAATGCTGCTCTGATCCTGCTCCAGTTGCTTGAGCAGCGATTTAAAGCGCTTCTCAAAGTCACCACGGTATTTGGTACCGGCCAGTAAGGAACCGATATCCAGCGAGTAGATCGTGCACCCGGCCATCACCTCCGGTACGTCGCCCTGCACAATACGCCAGGCCAGCCCCTCAGCGATGGCGGTTTTCCCCACACCGGATTCACCGACCAACAAGGGGTTGTTTTTGCGACGGCGGCACAATACCTGAATGGTGCGCTCCAACTCGCTGTCACGGCCAATCAACGGGTCGATGCCACCCACTCGGGCAAGCTGGTTGAGATTTGTAGTGAAGTTTTCCATACGCTCCTCCCCGCCAGCCTGTTCTTCGTTAACCGGATTCTCCGGATTTGCAGCCGGGCCGGACTCTTCTTTGCGCGTACCATGGGAAATGAAATTCACTACATCCAACCGGCTGACGTCGTGTTTACGCAGCAGATAGGCGGCCTGTGACTCCTGCTCACTGAAGATGGCGACCAGAACGTTGGCACCCGACACCTCACTGCGCCCCGACGACTGCACGTGGAACACAGCACGTTGCAGCACGCGCTGAAAGCTCAGTGTGGGTTGTGTATCACGCTCTTCATCGTTTTGTGGCAGCGTGGGCGTGGTTTGTTCGATAAAGGTTTCCAGTTCCTGACGCAGAACCGCCAGATCGACAGTACAGGCCTCCAGGGCCTCTCGTGCGGAGGGGTTACTGAGCAACGCCAGCAACAGATGCTCCACGGTCATAAACTCATGCCGGTGCTCACGCGCTCTGGCGAAAGCCATGTTGAGACTGAGTTCCAGTTCTTGATTGAGCATAGGCACCTCCCCCAATAAATTGCCCTATTCAGGCTTTTTCCAGCGTACAGAGCAACGGATGCTCGTTCTCCCTGGCATAACGGTTCACTTGCGCGACCTTGGTTTCAGCCACTTCGGCGCTATACACACCGCAGATAGCCTTACCCTGATAGTGAACCGTAAGCATCAGTTGCGTTGCACGTTCAATATCATAAGAAAAGAACTTTTGCAGAACGTCAATAACAAATTCCATCGGCGTGTAATCGTCATTGTTAAGTATCACTTTATACATCGATGGCGGTTGCAAGGCTTCAGTATAATGCTCTTTAGTCAGGTCGTCGGTCTGTGGCCCAGTGCTATGATTTCCCATCTTCTACCCAAAATCAGTTCTGATACTTAATCGCTGGCTGTCATTACAGCAGCATACCTGATTTTTATTGTATCACCGCCCGCTCAAAATCGCTCTGGCCCCACAAACTCCCTTCCTGATATTAACGGCAATAAAACCAGTCGATAGCGTTACCTGCATCAAATTTTCACAAACCTGCTGCAAAGTGTCCGAGCCGGACGCTTGACGGCAAAGGCGATTTCAATAGAGTGTAGAGTTGGATTGATGCTGTTTTAATCAATTCGGTTTGCCTTAACCCAATAACCTCACCTTAGAGAACACTCTAGCGAAGGATGAAGATGCATGGAGACAGGTACTGTTAAATGGTTCAATAACGCCAAAGGCTTTGGCTTTATTTGCCCCGAAAGCGGTGGTGAAGATATTTTCGCCCACTATTCAACCATTCAGATGGACGGCTACAGGACGCTAAAAGCAGGTCAGGTCGTGCAATTTACCGTGCACCAGGGACCGAAAGGAAATCACGCCAGTCTGATCGTACCGATCGCCGGTGAAACGGTCGCCTGAATGCTCACCTTACGCTTTCCGGTCTTTCTCCTTTAATTCCTGTGACCAGGTCAAACGACTCCAATACCGGCCGCCGTCGGGCGGCCGGTATTCTTAGCCTACTACGGATAGGTTCTTAATCCGCCCGCCCGCGCGCCAGCCATAACACCCGTGAAAACATGCTGCGAATCAGCGACGGGATTGCCGATTCCCCAAGCGTTGCAGCCTCGATCGCTACCTCAATCGCCAGATCCGGCTTCGACGTCCGATGGATTGCCTTGGTAATAATTTTAGCCGCTGACAACGGCACCGGTTCCGGTAATTGCGCCACCCGGTGATAGACCTGACTAAACCCATTGCGATACATGAAATGTTCCATATCCAGCGCGGGCAACATCGTCAGGTGGTCGCGCTCTGATTCCCCTTGCGCCTGCAACAGGCTGCGAACGGTAGCCGCGTATTTTTTCCCGGCGTCATCACCATCCACCAACACATGCCATTCGATCCCCATGCGGTAGGCGAATTTCAATAACGGTTTTAGCCCTGCCTGCGCAAATTCGATAACGCGCACCCCTTCCGCTTCAAAATGGTGCCCGCACTGGCGCGCCAGTTCACTGAGCATCCAGACCTCGGTTTCGCCTTCTACCAGCAACCAACAGCGTGCAAACAGCGACGTTGGGCGATTAAACCGAATGTGGAAGGTGATGCGGCGGCTGTCTTCCTGCGTCATGCCCTGCCGCCCAATGCGATAGGTCGCCACCTTCGCCGACTCGCGTACCAGACGGCACACCTGCTCTACCGGAACCAGTGACAGCAGCTCGCCGGAATTCGTGGTGGTGATTTTCTGTAATGGCAATTGCGTCAGCAGCCCCCACGCTACCGACAGCATGATCGGATGTAAGCGGGTTTCCGGGTCTTCTATCAACAACAAGGGTCTGGCGTGCGGGTCTAACACGGCGGAACCTTTGGCCTGCAACAACGTAGAAAACAGCTCCAGCAGAATAATGCGGCGGCTGCGATTGTGAGAGCCGGAAATCATGCGGTTGATGTTATCCAGCGAGCGCCAGGCACGGCCATTACCGGCTCGCGCATGACGATGGTGACGCCTGTCGTTCGGGTCAGCACCCTGCTCAGAAAAATAGTGCTCCACCAGTTGGCGCATCGCCACCAACCCCTGACGCAACTCTTGATTCGTCAGCCGATTGGGATTCTGCGCCAATTCTCGCACCAGTGTTTCGAACTGGCGTGATAGCAGCTCATTATCATCGACTTGTGGCATCAATGTACCGGTGCGAAAGCGGCGGATAAAACGTGCGTCGCGCAGCCGCAATACCGGATGCAACCGAACTATCTCGCTGGCCAGCCAGTCGATATTCTCCAGCACCAGCGCCTGTCCATTGGCGTCCAGAAAGCTACGCCAGGTAAAAATCGCCTGACTTTCATCCATTTCCCCTTCCAGACGATAAAAAATACGGTGCAATCGTCCTTCACCTTTAATCCAGACCGGTGACAGCGAGCGGTAACGGGGAGCCAGGTGGTGACCCGGAGCAGACTCACAAAACGTAAAGATCACCTGCAGGTGACGTTCCCGGCTGGTTTCATCGCCGGGTGTAAAATGAAAATCCTGCAGATCGAAGTGATAAAGCGGCGGCGACGGTGTCAGCAACAGCGAAAGCGCATCCAACAGGCTGGACTTTCCCCAAGCGTTTTCACCAATCAGAACCGTATTCTCATCCAGTGTTAGCGACAGTCGGTTAATGCCCCGGAATCCAACAATCTCGACTCTTTCCAGATACATCCGTGCCTCCAGTGCTGTGCTTTCCTGATGAGCATGACGATAAAAGTACAACAGGGTCAAGCCCTATGCCTCGGATCTGCCTCGCGACGCATAAAAATGCCCCACAGATGCGAGTGATTTTCATCCACACGTGAAAATTGCGCTAAATCAAGTTCACCTTAAATTGCATATAAAAAGCCTTTTTAGACACCTGCAACCGTTCTATCCTCATAACAGGCATTACAAATGCAACTTTAATAAAGGAAGCCATCATGTATTGTGTGCAATGTGAACAGACCATCCGAACCCCGGCCAGCAACGGCTGCGCCTACGCGCAAGGCATGTGCGGTAAAACCGCCGAAACCTCTGACCTGCAAGACCTGCTGGTCGCTGTTCTCCAGGGATTATCGGCCTGGGCGTTGCAGGCACGCGCGCTGGGCATTATCGATCACGACATCGACAGCTTTGCTCCTCGCGCCTTCTTCTCTACTCTGACCAATGTAAACTTTGACTCGCCGCGCATCATCGGTTATGCCCGCGAAGCCATTAGCCTGCGCGAAAGTTTGGCAACCCGTTGCCGTCTGAAAGACGCCAGTGTTACCGTCGACCACCCGATGGCGGAACTGCAACTGGCGGGCGACGACATCCCGCCCCTGTTACAACAGTCTGCCGAGTTCGCGCTGAACAAAGATAAAGCCGCGATTGGCGACGATATCCACGGGCTGCGCATGCTGTGTCTGTATGGCCTGAAAGGTGCGGCGGCCTACATGGAACACGCCCACGTACTGGGGCAGCATGATGACGCTTTATACGCCGACTACCATGCGTTTATGGTCTGGCTTGGCACCGCGCCTACCGATGTCGATACGCTGCTCGGCAATGCAATGGCTATCGGCAAAATGAACTTCAACGTGATGGCGATTCTGGATCAGGGGGAAACCTCCGCCTACGGCCATCCGCAACCGACTCAGGTTAACGTCCGTCCGGTGGCAGGCAAAGCCATCCTGATCTCCGGCCACGACCTGAAAGACCTGCGCATGCTGCTGGAACAAACCGAAGGGACCGGTATCAATATTTATACCCACGGTGAAATGCTGCCAGCGCACGGTTACCCGGAATTGAAAAAATTCTCCCATCTGGTTGGTAATTACGGCAGCGGCTGGCAGAACCAGCAAACCGAATTCGCCAAATTCCCCGGCCCGATCCTGATGACCTCCAACTGCATCATCGACCCTAACGTAGGCCAGTATACCGACCGTATCTGGACCCGTAGTATCGTCGGCTGGCCGGGCGCTCAACACCTCGAAGGGGATGACTTCAGCGCCGTCATCGCACAGGCACAGCAACTGCCGGGCTTCCCATACAGTGAAATTGAACACCTGATTACCGTCGGTTTTGGCCGTCAAACACTGCTGAATGCGGCAGATACCGTGATTGATTTGGTCGCCAGCAAAAAACTGCGCCATGTCTTTTTGGTTGGTGGTTGCGACGGCAGCCGTACCGAACGTAGCTACTACACCGATTTCGCCCGTAGCGTACCGCAAGACTGCCTGATCATGACGCTGGCGTGCGGTAAATACCGCTTCAACAAGCTGGATTTCGGTACACTGGAAGGCTTGCCGCGTCTGCTGGATGTCGGTCAGTGTAACGACGCCTACTCCGCTATCATGCTGGCGGTCAATCTGGCGGAAAAACTGGGTTGCGGTGTCAACGATTTGCCACTGAGTCTGGTGCTGTCATGGTTCGAACAGAAAGCGATTGTCATCCTGCTGACGCTGCTGGCGCTGGGTGTGAAAAATATCTACACCGGCCCTACCGCACCGGGCTTCCTGACACCGTCACTGCTGGCCATCCTGAACGAGAAATTCGGTATGCGCTCTATCACGACCGTTGAGCAAGACCTGAACGATATCCTCACCGCCTGACCTGTTTGTTGACCTTCGCCTTCCGCTGCAACCCGGCGGAAGGCCTGTTATGGAGACACCCCATGACTATGCCTACCCCGCAATGCCCTAACCGCATGCAGGTGCACTCTCTTCATCAGGAAACGCCGGATGTCTGGACGATTTCGCTGATTAGCCATGATTTTTATCCCTGGCAGCCCGGCCAGTACGCACTGGTCAGTATCGCCAATAGTAGCGAAACGCTGCGTGCCTATACCTTGTCTTCATCACCGGGAGTCAGTCCCTTTATCACGTTCACCGTACGGCGGCTGGAAAACGGCGTTGGCTCACGCTGGCTGACAGAGCAGGTAAAACCCGGTGATTATTTATGGATCTCCGACGCCCAAGGCGAGTTCACCTGCACCCATGCTGTCAGTGACCGTTACCTGATGCTGGCTGCTGGCTGTGGTGTCACGCCGATTATGTCGATGACCCGCTGGCTGCTGGCGAATCGCCCACACACCGACATTCAGGTCATCTTCAACGTCCGCGACCCGCAACACGTGATTTTTGCTTCGGAGTGGCAAACGCTCTGTCAGCATTACCCGCAGCAACTGCACCTCACGCTGATGGCAGAGCAACAGGCAAAAGCCGGTTTCCTCAGCGGGCGACTGACTGAATCAGTCCTGCTGCAACAGGTACCTGATATCACCCGCCGTACCGTGATGACCTGTGGTCCTCAGCCGTATATGCAGCAGGTAGAAACGTTCTGTTTACAGGCCGGTGTGCCACGCGATCGTATTTTTAAAGAGCAGTTCGGCGCCCCGGATATGGCGGTGGATGATGACAGCGAACAACTCACGATGACGATTCGCCATTCATTACAGCAAGTGAAAGTTTCGGTCGGCATCAGCCTGCTGGCGGCATTGGAAAGTCACCAGTTACCGGTGAATGCCGCCTGTCGTGCGGGCGTCTGCGGTAGCTGTAAGACGCGAATTCTCAGCGGTCACTACACCACCACCAGCACCATGACGTTGACGCCAGAAGAAATTGAAAACGGCTATGTGTTGGCCTGCAGTTGCCAGTTGCAAGGAGATGTTGAGCTAGCCTGATTTCCCTTACCCTCCCCACCTACGGCTCTCATCAGCCTCTGGACCTACCCCGCATTTTCGTTACAAAACCGTTAAGGCGGGGTTTTTCCCCTTTCAGCTTCCCGCTATATTAGGCGGTATCACGCTTGATGCGTGGCGCAATCACCGCGCTATAGCATGCCTACACGCCAGAGCATGCCGTACGCTGACTGTTTTTTTACGCTACATTGGCATAGTCTGTTTTTAAATAATCCATTTTCACATAATTTATTTTCACATAATTTATTGTTTCTTATGGCCGGTTAGCTTGTATGGCCTATTATTTCGTAGGGTCTGCATGGCGGACGTAAACATCGACAGGGACACCGCTGACGTTTTAAGTTGCGTTGTTGTGGCAGGAGCAAAAACACATGATGACCGTCAAACCCGCCCCGATACTTATCCTTGGCGCCAGTGGCTATATCGGCCGACACCTCCTCACACGACTGAGTCAACAAGGTCAACCGCTGATCGCCGCCTCACGTCATATCGACTCACTGGCAGCGCTAAACCTTCCTGGTGTGCGCTGTGAATACATCGATTTAATGAAGCCCCATACGCTGCCTGAGGGGCTATGGCAGGCCGATACGCTCTATTATCTGGCGCACAGCATGGGCGACGGTGCCGATTTTCTGGAGCGGGAATACCAGTCGGCGCAAAACCTGCGTCAGGTACTCCGCACCAGCCGAATCCGCCAGATTATCTATCTGGGGTCAGCACAGACCGACAGGCACCCATCTATTCATATGCAGGCACGTAAACTGACCGGTGATATTCTGCGCAGTAGCGGCATCCCGGTCACCGAACTGCGTGCGGGGATCATCGTCGGTCCGGGCTCCGCTGCATTCGAAATCATGCGTGATATGGTCAACAATTTACCGGTGCTGACGCCACCACGCTGGGTGCGCTCGAAATCCTCACCGATCGCGCTGGAAAACCTGCTCACCTATCTGGCAGAAATAAGGCTTCACCCCGCCGAACAGCATCGCATTTTCGATGCCGCCGGACCGGAATACCTCAGCTATCAAACCCTATTCGAACGATTTATTCGCCTTACCGGTAAACGCCGCCTGCTGCTTCCGGTTCCCGTACCGACCGCGTTGATCTCCACCTGGTTTCTCAACCTGATAACCTCGGTGTCCAGTTCTACCGCCCGGGCGCTGGTGCAAGGTCTGCGGCATGACTTGCCAATGGACGATAGCAAACTGCGGCGTCTGATTTCGCAGCGGTTATTGACCTTTGACGACGCGGTGCGGGCCACACTGGATGATGAGAAAGCCGCCGCGCAGCACCCTGACTGGGCGTTTGACTCGGATGTACAGGCGCGCTGGCGCCCTGATTACGCCTTCTACCCGAAACAAGCCGGTTACAGCCATAAGACCAACGCCAGTAGTCAGGCACTGTGGAACATCGTGCAGCAAGTCGGTGGGAAACACGGTTATTTTTACGCCAATCCGTTGTGGACAATTCGGGCCAGAATGGATGATTTGTGCGGCAATCAGGTGGTTTATAGCCGCCCGGAACGGTCGGAATTGATGGAAGGCGACCTTATCAACGGCTGGAAAGTCATCCGGCTGAAACCATTGCGCCAGTTGGTGCTGTTATTTGGAATGAAAGCCCCTGGGCTTGGACGACTGGCGTTTTCTATTGACGAGCGTGGCACCTACCGGGTGCTGGATGTTCGGGCCTGGTGGCATCCGGCAGGTTGCAGCGGGCTAGGCTATTGGTTCCTGATGATGCCCGCACATTTATTCATATTCCGTGGCATGGCACGCCGTATCGCGGCGCTGGCGCAGGAAGCGGAACAACGGGATATCCATCGCTTTTCTCATCGCGATTAATCATCAACCTTTACAGCACACCTGCCTTGGGTAACAAGGCAGGTTTCACACTGTGCGGTGCAGTCCCATACCGTTCGCGTCACAGACGATAAGCAGGAAAAACCTCATGACGCGCCCTTACACGACGTCGCACCGTATTTTTCCAGCAGGGCATCCGCAATCGCTTCGGTTTCCGCATCAGCCTCACCGTCGTAGCGCTGCTGCCGGAAATGCATCTGGAATGCCGCCACGACCCGTCTCTGCTGACGTTCGGTCATCCCTTCTTTGACTTCATAGCCATAACACGCCAGTTTTGTGAGCAACACGGTTCTGTCGACCGGCATCGTTTTCTCTCTGTCGCCCAGATAGAAACGCACCCGTGCTGCGTCCGGCCAGGCACCGATCCCCGACTCTGCCAGTTGCCGCCAGGGGAACAACGGGCCCGGGTCAACCTTACGCTGGGGCGCTATATCGCTGTGCCCCACCACATCCTGCGGGGCAATGTGATGGCGTGCGATGATGTCACGCGCCAGATGGGTGACCAGCGCAATTTGCTGCGGTGTGTAGGGTTGCCACCAATGCGTACCAGACGCCGTCTGACGCCAGCCGGGGTTTTCCTGCTCGATACCAACGGACGTCGCGTTCAACTGACTGTAGCCACGCCAGTAACTGGCACCCGCATGCCAGGCAGCCTGTGATTCTGGTACCAGTTTCCACGCCACAGGTTTACCGTTTACCTGCGGCGGATAAGCGGGAACCAGATAATGTGCGCTGACTTGCTCAGCCGTGAGCGTCTCCAGCGACGAATCCAGGTCTTCAGCCGTGTAGTGCAACACCAGAAAACGCACTCGTTCACCACGACTGACCGCCGTCGACGACAGATCTATCTGGTAATCACCTTCATCGACATACCGTTTATGCGTCTGACAGCCTGCCAGCACTATCACGGTAATCAGTACTGCGCTTCGCCACACCAACCGAATCGCCTTCCTTGTCATGAACCACGAACCACAACCGCCGTGCCGCTGACGGAAACCATCAACATGCTGCCGTTTTTCCCCACGGTTTCATAATCGATATCGATACCGACGATAGCATTCGCCCCCAACTCCTCGGCTTGCTGCTGCATTTCACGAAATGCGATTTGCCGGGCATGGCATAACTCTTTTTCATAGGCACCGGAACGACCACCGACAATGTCTCGAATACCGGCAAAGAAATCCCGAAAGATGTTGGCACCAAGAATGGCTTCTCCCGTCACCACACCGCAATAGGTTTCAATAACCCGTCCTTCCAGCGTGGGTGTTGTCGATAACAGCATCATGCCTCCTCGCATCCGATGTTCATTTGCCTGACCACTCGTGTTTTTCACAGTCTTCTTACGCTTTTATAGCAATTTCTGCCATTAACAGTGCATTTTACAACACAGAAGTCATCAATCGCCTGTTTTAACAACGAACTGCGCCAAAACCGGGTAACGTTATAGTTGAAGATTGTGTGCCACAGTACGGCGATTGCCTTGACAAATCCACCGCCATCGCGGCAAAGCGAGATTTTGTGCTAAAATAGCGACAATAAGTCGTGTATTCGCAAATTTTAACCCGTGGCGATTGCATAACTATTCTGCCGAGGCTACCATTTGCGGCATCAATGTCTATTCAATTCTTGCGCATGAGTATTCAACTAAACAGCATTAACTGTTTCTATGGCGCACATCAAGCGCTGTTCGATGTCACCCTTGATTGTCCATCCGGCGAAACGCTGGTATTGCTCGGCCCCAGTGGTGCTGGTAAAAGTTCATTATTACGGGTACTGAACCTGTTGGAAACGCCCCGCTCCGGCACCCTGAGCATCAGCGGTACAACGTTTGATTTTAGCCAGACACCCGGTGAGAGCGCGATCCGTGAGCTGCGCCGCAATGTCGGTATGGTGTTCCAGCAATATAATTTGTGGCCGCACCTCACTGTGCAGCAAAATCTGGTCGAAGCCCCCTGCCGCGTACTGGGCCTCAACCGTCAGGAAGCACATACCCGGGCGGAAAAATTGTTGAGCCGCCTGCGACTGAGCGACTTTGCCGACCGCTACCCGCTCCACCTTTCGGGTGGTCAGCAGCAACGCGTTGCCATTGCCCGCGCGTTGATGATGGAACCGCAGGTACTCTTGTTTGATGAACCGACCGCGGCCCTCGACCCGGAAATCACCGCTCAGGTGGTGAGTATCATTAAAGAATTGAGCGAAACTGGTATTACTCAGGTCATCGTCACCCACGAAGTCGATTTTGCACGTAAAACCGCCAGCCGCGTGGTGTATATGGAAAATGGCCGCATTGTGGAACATGGCGACGCCTCACACTTTTCCCAACCACAAACACCCGAGTTTGCTGGCTATTTATCTCACTGATAGATAAGGATAATAACATGAAGAAACTGCTCGTTGCCGCCCTGCTCGGCGGCTTAAGTCTTTCCGCTGGCGCAGCTGAGACCATTCGTTTTGCCACGGAAGCCTCCTACCCTCCGTTTGAGTCGGTAGACGCCAGCAACCAGATCGTCGGTTTTGATATCGATCTTGCTAACGCACTGTGTAAACAGATTCAGGCTACTTGTACTTTCAGCAATCAGGCATTCGATAGCCTGATCCCGGGCTTGAAATTCCGTCGCTACGATGCGGTCATCGCCGGTATGGACATCACCCCGGAACGCCAGCAGCAGGTGTCATTTACACAGCCGTACTATGAGAACTCAGCGCTGTTCATCGCCCAGAAAGACAAGCTGGCTGACATCGCCGCGCTCAAAGGCAAACGCGTCGGCGTGCAGAATGGCACCACACACCAGAAATACCTGCTGGATAAACACAAAGACATCACCGTTGTGCCGTATGACAGCTACCAGAATGCCGTACTGGACCTGAAAAATGGCCGTCTGGATGCCGTCTTTGGCGACACCGCCGTCGTGAATGAGTGGTTGAAAGAGAACCCGAACCTGGCATCTGTCGGCACTAAAGTGACCGATAAAGACTACTTCGGCATCGGTTTGGGTATTGCGGTTCGCCAGAACAATGATGAACTGGTGAAAAAATTCAACGATGCGCTGAACAACATCAAGCAGGATGGCACCTACCAGACCATCTACAAGAAATGGTTCCAGCAGTAATCCGATAGAAAATCAATGATTGAATTTCAACCTCTAGCAAGCGCCGCCGGGATGACCGTCGGCCTTGCCGTTTGCGCTCTGGTGCTGGGGCTACTGCTGGCAATGCTGTTTGCCCTGTGGGAAACCGCGCGCTGGAAAGTGATCAGCGCCTGCGGCACCGCCGTCGTCACGTTACTGCGCGGTTTGCCAGAAATCCTGGTGGTGCTGTTTATCTATTTTGGCTCATCGCAATTGATGCTGATGCTGTCAGATGGCTTTACGCTCAATCTCGGTGTGGTACAGATCCCCGTTAAACTGGCGATAGATAACTTTGAAGTCAGCCCGTTTCTGTGTGGTGTCATTGCCTTGTCGCTGCTGTATGCCGCCTATGCATCGCAAACGCTGCGTGGCGCGCTGAAAGCGGTGCCACAAGGGCAATGGGAGTCTGGTCAGGCTCTGGGCATGAGCAAAGGCGTGATTTTCCGCCGTCTGATCATGCCACAGATGTGGCGTCATGCCCTGCCTGGATTAGGCAACCAGTGGCTGGTGCTGCTCAAAGACACCGCGCTGGTTTCACTTATCAGCGTGAATGACCTGATGCTGCAAACCAAAAGTATCGCCACCCGCACGCAGGAACCCTTTACCTGGTACATGATTGCAGCCGCTATCTATCTGGCGATTACGCTGTTAAGTCAGGTGATCCTGAAGAAAATTGAAACACGCGCCACACGCTTTGAACGGAGGCCGTCCTGATGCTGGGTTACATTCCCGAATTGCTTAAAGGGTTGCACACCAGTCTGATGCTGACGCTGGCGTCGTTACTGCTAGCATTAGTGCTCTCGCTAGTGCTGACAGTGATTCTGACGCTAAAAACCCCGGTACTGTCCGTTCTGGCTAAAGGCTATATCACCTTGTTTACCGGTACCCCGTTGCTGGTGCAGATATTCCTGATTTATTACGGTCCGGGTCAGTTTGAGTCGATTCGCCATATAGACTGGCTATGGAATCTGTTATCGCAGCCGTGGTTGTGTGCGGTCAGTGCGCTGGCGTTGAACAGCGCCGCGTATACCACACAGCTGTTTTATGGTGCCGTGCGGGCGATTCCATCCGGCCAATGGCAGTCTTGTGCCGCGCTGGGGATGAATCAGCGCCAGACGTTGCGTATCCTGCTGCCGTTTGCGTTTAAACGCGCGCTCTCCTCGTATTCCAACGAAGTGGTGTTGGTATTCAAGGGGACATCGCTGGCTTACACCATTACCCTGATGGAAGTGATGGGTTACGGCCAGTTGCTGTATGGTCGCACTTACGATGTATTGGTGTTTGGCGCGGCAGGCATCGTCTATCTGTGCGTCAATGGCCTGCTGACGCTATTGATGCGTCTGATCGAACGACGCGCATTGCGGTTTGAACAACGCAACATCTGAATCATCAGATAAATTAACGCAATGACTGATTACGCCAGCGTTTACGCTGGCATTTTTTTATGCACAAAGAATATCCCTGCCGGGAAAAAACCAATGTAAATTATGCTTTATTTTTACTCAGATTAGTCCCTAATTGTGGCATCCAAGCCAGTAACACGCAAAATAAAATGAATTTATAGTCATGTTATTTGCATATAAATACATTTAATGGCATGGTATCGGCATCCTTACCAACGGTTATTATGTTGGTATATATAAAATAATCTGGAGTAACTCATGAAAAAACTTATTCTTGCCGCACTGCTGGCCAGCACCACCTTTAGCGCACTGGCAACAGAATCCATTCGTTTTGCTGCATCAGCTACCTATCCACCGTTCGAATCGCTGGATGCCAACAACCAGATCGTCGGGTTTGATATCGACCTCGCCAATGCGCTGTGTAAACAATTACAGGCGACCTGTAGCTTCACCAATCAGGCATTTGACAGCCTGATTCCGGCGCTGAAATTCCGTCGGTACGACGCGATTATTTCCGGTATGGATATCACCCCAGAACGCAGCAAACAGGTGGCGTTTACCCAGCCTTACTACGCTAACTCGGCTATCGTCATCGCCCAGAAAGGCAAGTTCCATTCACTGGCTGATCTGAAAGGTAAGCGTATCGGTATGGAAAATGGGACTACCCACCAGAAATTCCTGCAGGAAAAACACCCGGAAGTGACAACCGTCCCGTACGACAGCTATCAGAATGCGCTGATCGACCTGAAAAACGGCCGCCTTGACGGCGTATTCGGTGATACTGCCGTGGTCAACGAATGGCTGAAGAACAATCCGGACTTAGCCACCGTCGGCGAGAAGATCACTGATCCAGCCTATTTCGGCATTGGGTTAGGTATTGCTGTTCGCCCGGATAATCAGGCGTTACTGGAAAAACTGAATGGCGCGCTGAACGCCATCAAGGCTAATGGCACCTACAAAGCCATCAACGACAAGTGGTTCCCGCAGCAGTAAAACCGATAACCCTCACGCTGCCGGTAGCTGCCGGCAGCGTACTGAGGAAAAAACGATGGAGAGAAGAAGGACTAAAGACAACGGTTACATCTGCAAACGCCCATCTCTGGCGTATCTCTCTGGATTAGGCACGCCGTTGCAGTAATGTCAGTACCTCATAATGCGCGGTATGCGGGAACATATCGAACAACTGCACCTGCTGTATCTGGTAGGCAGGCAAACGTGCGATATCTTTCGCCATACTTTCTGCATTACAACTGGAATACAACAGATACGGCGGCGCCATGCGACTCAGGTAGTCGCACAGTTCAGCACCAATCCCCCGCCGCGGTGGGTTAACGATCACCAGATCCGGCGTCTGCATTTCACCAACCGCAAAGCGGGTGGAATCAAGCGCGGCAAAACTGACATTATGAAGCCCCAGTTTTGTCGCCGAGTGCTTCGCACAGGCAATCGCTTCCGGGCTAATTTCAATACCGGTGAGCGCGCTATCTGGCCCGGCGCAATGCAAACCGAATCCCCCCACGCCACAAAAGAGATCCCACAGGCTGCGTATCGGTAACGTCGACACCCACTGCCGTGCCGTATCATACAATGCGGCGGCAACCACCGGGTTAGTCTGGAAGAAACTTTGCGGCCGAATAGACAACGGCACCTGGTTAAAGCGCTCTTCCAACGCCTGTGCTGGCGTTAACGGAATCTCCTGCTCCCCTTCCAGTATCGCCTGATGAACGGGCTGGATATTCGCCGATATCACCGTCAACTGCGGCAACTGCTGTTGTAACCACGGTAACGCGGCGCGCAGTTGTGCCAGTTTCGTTTCGGAACGTAAAACCAGCCGCAGCATAAAACAACCGCTCAGGGTACTTTGCGTCAGCAACAGGTATTTCAGCTCTCCCCGACGCCGGGCGACGTTATAAGGCGTCAAACCGGCACGGGCGATAAAGACTTTTAACACGCTAAACACCGGCGCAAAACTGTCGGGATAGAGCGGGCAGTCACACAAATCCACCGCCGAACCATCACGGTGCAACATCCCCAATAGCGGACGTTCCACACTGCCGCTGACCACCATCTTGGCTTTATTGCGAAACGCGGTCTGTGCCGAGGTGAACGGCGTCAGCCAGCGTTGAACTGGGTGATCGGCCAGCAGCTTCGACAAGTGCTGTTGCTTATCAATTATCTGCTGTGGGTAGTCGGTTTCCAGCCATTGGCAGGAACGGCACGAACCGTCGGTATAGCGGGAACATTGCATGGAAAATCTGAAATCTGTCGTTAACATCAAAGGGGGCCGATTGTATCACCCCCACGCGGGAAAGTTAGGGATGGCGAGTAAAAAAACGCTGGCTACGTCGGGGCAGGAACAACAGCAAAATCAGCAGAAAATCCGGCAATCGCTGCATCAATAAATGGTGAAGGATTTCTCCGACACCGTCGCCGCTGACGTGAAAAATCGGTGGCAAAAACTCCACTAACGACGCCGTCAGCATATAAACCGTGACCAGACACTGGGTTATCAGAAAACACCAGCGCCCCCAGTTCAGCCCGCTGAGAACCGCGAACCCACAGCGGATTTCAAGGCATACCACCAGCAGGGCAGCCAGCAGCACCAGCGTACTGTCCCACTGCTTTGCGCTACTGCTAAGCCAGCCACCAAAGCCGCTCCAGCCCAGTTCACTGATGGTCAGGACGATACCCAGACACCGGGTGGCGATAATCGCCCATCCCGCCACCATCACCGCGACAGGTGCGAATACGCCACGCTGCAACAGTTCCCGTTTGCCGTACAGTATGATTGCATTCCCCCTGAAATGACCACGCCACCAAAAGTATGGCGGCGTGGTGAGAATTGGCAAGTTCAGGAGGAAAGCAAAATGCTGTCAGCCACGCCTCGCTTTTTGCAAATCACGCTGGCGTTGCTTTTCCGCCCGAGCCATAAACCACCAGGCAATCAAACCGATAATGCCTACCACCAACAATATCAGAGATGCCAGTGCGTTAATCTGCGGGTTAACGCCCATTCTTACGCTGGAAAACACCAGCATCGGCAGGGTCGTAGCACCAGGGCCGGAAACAAAGCTGGCAATCACCAAATCATCCAGCGACAGGGTAAAGGCCAGCAACCAACCCGACACCAGTGCCGGAGCAATCATCGGTACGGTAATGATGAAAAAGACCTTCAGTGGCGTTGCGCCTAAATCCATTGCCGCTTCTTCAATCGAATGATCCAACTCGCGCAAGCGGGCACTGATCACCACAGTGACATACGCCGAACAGAAGGTGACGTGCGCCAGCCAGATGGTCAGCATTCCGCGCTCTGCAGGCCAGCCAATGGCTTGCGCCAGCGACACAAACAGCAGTAATAACGACAGCCCGGTGATGACATCCGGCATCACCAGCGGTGCGGTCAGCATAAAAGCAAACCCGTTAGAACCACGGAAATTGCCAAAACGGACCATCACCACCGCCGCTAGCGTGCCCAATACCACCGCCATGGTGGCCGAGGCCGCCGCGATAGTCAGGCTCAGCGCCACCGCGCTTATCATGGCTGAATCTTCAAACAGCGCGCTATACCACTGGGTAGACCACCCAGCCCACACCGTCACCAGCCGGGAACTGTTGAAGGAGTAGATAACCAACATCAGCATCGGGGCATACAGAAAACTGTATCCCAACACCAAAATCAGCGTCCGCCACGGTGAACGCACAACCGGTAAATTGTTCATGCCTGATCCTCCGCGACTTTATTCTGGTGTTTGTGGAACCAGATGATCGGAATAATCAGCAGGAACAGCATCACCATCGCTACCGCCGACGCGACCGGCCAGTCGCGGTTGTTGAAAAACTCCTGCCACAGAATACGACCAATCATGATGCTATCCGGCCCGCCTAACAGCTCAGGGATCACGTATTCCCCTACGGTCGGGATAAACACCAGCATCGACCCGGCAATAATGCCGCCTTTGGTCAGCGGCACAATGACGCTAAAAAAGGTTTTGACCGGCCGAGCCCCCAAATCCAGCGAGGCTTCCACCAGCGAATAATCCAGTCGGGTCAGCGCGGTATAAATCGGCAAGACCATAAACGGTAAATACGAATAAACCACGCCGATATATACGGCCAGATTGGTGTGCAAAATCACCAGTGGCTGATCGATGACCCCAAGCCAAAGCAGGAAATTATTCAGGATACCGTTATCTTTCAAAATCCCCATCCACGCGTACACGCGAATCAGGAACGAAGTCCACGATGGCAGGATCACCAGCAACAACAGAATGTTGCGGGTAGACGACTTACTGTGCGCCACTGCCCAGGCCATCGGATACCCGACCACCAGACAACACAACGTTGAGACCGCCGCGACTTTCAGCGATTGCAGATAAGCATCGATATATAACGGGTCAGACAACAATTGCAGGTAGTTGCCGATATTCAGACTGATTTGCAGTCGATCTTCCGCCCATGCGATCAGATCCGTATACGGTGGTACCGTACGCGCCATTTCCGCAAAACTGATCTTAAAGACAATCAGAAACGGCAGCATAAACAGGCACAACAGCCACAGATAAGGCAGCGCGATCACCAGTTTGCGGCCATGCGCCAGACGCAGGCGCGCCAGCGTCGCGCGCAACGGGCTCATCGGCTGGCCCGGCGGTTCATGTTGTTCAGATAACATCGCCATTGCGTCTTCTCCCGTTATACCGTCAACACCACGCAACTGTCCGCATCCCAGCACAGGCGCACTTCATCTCCCCAGGTGGGCGAGCCTTTGCGGAAACGGTCGGCATTTTGCAACTGGGCACTGATCGTCTGCCCACTGGTTAACCGGACATGGTAAATAGACAGATCACCCAGATAAGCGATGTGCACCACCTCGCCCACGGCAAAGTTACACCCATCAGCCGGGACATCGTCGCACAACATGATTTTTTCCGGGCGCAGCGCAATATAGACCGGCACGCCGTCTACCACGGACACATCGGAATTGACCTTCAGCGGATGCACCAACCCCGGACTTTGCACAATGAGCGCATCGTCCTGACGCTCTTTCAACAGCCCTTCGAACATATTGACTGAACCGATGAATTCGGCACTAAAGCGTGTATTCGGGTTTTCGTATATTTCTTCCGGCTCGCCAATCTGCACAAATTTACCACGATTCATGATAGCGATACGGCCTGCCATGGTCATGGCTTCTTCCTGATCGTGGGTCACCATCACGCAGGTCACCCCTACCCGTTCCAGAATGTCGACCACTTCCAGTTGCATGCGATCGCGCAATTTTTTATCCAGTGCACCCATCGGCTCGTCCAGCAACAGCAATTTCGGACGCTTCGCCAGACTGCGCGCCAGCGCCACACGCTGACGCTGACCACCAGAAAGCTGATGCGGTTTGCGCCCGGCGAATTCCTGCATGTGCACCAGCGTCAGCATCTCTTCTACGCGATCGTTGATTTCACCGCGCGATAACTTGTCCTGCTTCAGGCCAAAAGCGATATTTTTCTCCACCGTCATGTGCGGAAATAACGCATAGGACTGAAACATCATGTTGATCGGGCGCTGGTAAGGCGGCACCAAAGACAGGTCCTGTCCATCCAGCACAATTTGTCCCTGGGTAGGCTGCTCAAAACCCGCCAGCATACGCAGCAGCGTGGATTTACCACACCCTGAAGCCCCCAACAGGGCGAAAATTTCGCCTTTATAGATGGTCAGGCTGACGTCATCAACCGCAAACTGACCGTCATACGCTTTGGTCAGGTTACGCACTTCCAGCAACGGCGTGGCCGCTTTCTGGGGTTTAGGGCGGGGGATCGCTTCGTTCACTTAATTTGCTCTCCGGCAAAAGCAGAACAAAATCGCAGCCACATGACTGCGACACAAATAGCACAAACAGGCGGGGTAAGCCGCCTGTTGCATGAAAGTGGAATCAAGGACAGCGATTATTTCCCGCTTTTTACCTTGGTCCACGAGCGCGTAATCACGCGGTCAATCTTGGGTGATTGCACCTTAAGCGTAAACAACTTGGCGCGAATATCCGCTGGCGGATAAATATTCGGATTATTACGCACTTCATCTTTCACCAGTGCTGTCGCCTCTTTATTGGGGTTGGCGTAATACACATGGTTACTGATGTTGGCAATCACCTCAGGTTTCAGCAGATAGTTGAGGAACTGATAGGCTGAATCCAGATTCTTGGCATCTTTCGGAATAGCGAAGACGTCAAAGAATGCCAGCGCGCCTTCCTTCGGAATGCTGTAGCTGATATTCACGCCATTTTTCGCCTCTTTCGCCCGGTTGGCGGCCTGCAGGACGTCGCCAGCCCAGCCGATCGCCACACAAATATCGCCGTTGGCCAGATCGTTAATGTACTGGGATGAATGGAAATAACGGATGCTCGGACGCAGTTTCAGCAGTAAATCCGTAGCGTCTTTGGTGTAATCCGATTCATTGGTACTGTTCGGATTTTTACCCTGATAGTTCAGCACCGTGGCATAAATCTCAGCCGGTGCGTCAAGGAAGGATACGCCACAGCTCTTGAGCTTCTCCAGGTTCTCCGGTTTCAACACCAAGTCCCAGCTGTTAACCGGCGCGTCTTTACCCAGTACAGCCTTAACCTTATCGACGTTATAACCAATACCGGTGGTTGCCCACAGATACGGCACCGCGTATTTATGACCCGGATCGTGTTCTTCGATGAGCTTCATCAGCTCAGGATCAAGATTTTTGTAGTTCGGCAGTTTGCTCTTATCCAATGGCTGAAAGACACCGGCACTGATCTGGCGCCCCAGGAAACTGGCAGAAGGCACCACCAGGTCGAACCCTGTGCTGCCGGCCATCAGTTTGCCTTCCAGCACTTCGTTGGAGTCAAACACGTCATACACGACTTTAATGCCGCTCTCTTTCTGGAAGTTTTCCAGCGTGTCCGGCGCAATATAATCAGACCAGTTATAGACGTGCAGCGTTTTCTCTTCCGCCGATGCGGTGACGGACGCGGCCACCATTAAGCCGGCTAAAACACCCGAAAGCCATTTTTTACGTTGGGTGAACATCCGTTCCTTCCTCCATACCAGGGGTAAATACAGGGGGGTGAATGCACAGTGTCAGCAAATAACACCGTTCTGTGTTTCTTCATGCTCAGAATAACAACAGGCTCTGAATAACAACGATGATGCATGGCTATGCACCCGTGTTTTTCATCATTAACACGTAATCTGCTTCGACGTTATTATCTGAACCATACAGAAATAAAGCATAACCGCACTATTCCGCCCGTACCATACCAGAAAGGAAAAAACAGGTTTTATCGATTATTTATTCACAATTTATCTATGTGCTACGCCCTGAAACGGCAAAGGCAGAAAAACATATGGTTTAGATAATAAAAAACCGCATTAAATGCGGTTTGAATAAATAAGCAAAGCTGATGACCAGCTATTGATCCATAACGTAATCAATGCAGGCTTGAGGTGTTAAATCGCTCAGCAGGGCTCTCTTCCTCATCACCCAAAAACAGCAGATTATTGGCACTGGCTTCCATAATAACCATGGAAACCTGCTGCTCAGCCTGCTCCATGAAATGGCGGAACTGTTCCAGTGTCATCCCCGCACCTGCGCTGAATGTCTGGCAAACGATCAGTTTGGGCAGGTTATCGTCCTGAATATCAAGAAACGCTTTAGCCGTCAGTGAGCTGGCGTTGATCTGGCTCAGATTACTCATCAACGGGATCAGGGCGGTGGGTTTCACTTCCGCCAGCGCGGAAAACAGGATGACGCTGTCCGCCATATCAACCTTGGCGTCAAACACACCGTCAAAATTCTGCATGTGCGGCAAATGCAACGCCTGACAAGAGTCACATTCGAAGTAAATAATGCCCAGTTGATCCAGCCACCGCCGAAGCAAATTCAAATCAGGGACGATGATTGAATCCATCTTGACCGCCTCATATTTCATGGAGATAAAAACCTGACCTACGCAATGCCTAACTCAGGAATAGCCGGCCAATGTCATCACGGACTGGCCATCACAGCGCGCCGACGCGCTAAAAAACGAATGGGCGCAACATCTCTTGCTCGTAATACCCTCACCCGGTTCTGGCTACGCGTGATACGGAACGATGATGTTGTTCAATATATTCGATCATCATCCCTGCGATATCCAGCCCGGTAGCGGTTTCGATACCTTCCAGCCCGGGTGAGGCGTTGACCTCCATGACCAGAGGCCCCCGCGCCGAACGCAGTATATCAACACCCGCCACATTCAGTCCCAATGTTTTTGCGGCCTTTACCGCAGTTGCACGCTCTTGCGGCGTGATGCGTACCCGGCTGGCCGTTCCCCCCCGGTGCAGATTGGAACGAAAATCGCCCGGTTTAGCCTGCCGCTCGATAGCCGCCACCACGCGATCGCCGATCACCAGACAACGAATGTCTTTCCCTTGTGCCTCACGCACATATTCCTGTACCAGGATATGCGCATTAAGGCCGCGAAAAGCATCAATGACGCTTTCCGCCGCCTGCTGGGTTTCCGCCAGTACTACACCAATACCCTGCGTACCTTCCACCAGTTTCACTACCAGCGGTGCCCCACCGACCATTTTGATCAGATCCGCGGTGTCATCCGGTGAATGAGCAAATCCGGTGATCGGTAAGTCAATACCCTGGCGTGCCAGCAGTTGCAATGAGTGCAGTTTGTCGCGGGCACGGATGACCGACATCGCATTATTCAGCACCATGCTGCCCAGCATTTCGAACTGGCGTAACACCGCCGTGCCATAAAAAGTAATGGCGGCACCGATGCGCGGGATCACGGCGTCATAGTGCCCGAGATGACGCCCACGGTAATGCACTGATGGCGCGGCAGAATTAATGTTCATGTAACACGACAGCGGATTGAGCACTTCAATATCATGCTGCCGCTCTTCCGCCGCCTCGCATAGCCGCTTGCAAGAATAGAGAGAACCGTCCTGTGACAAAATGGCGATTTTCATAGCGCTCCAGTACTACCGGGTGGCCCAGCCCTGCTGGTGCAGGTAGTCCAGCATGAACGGACGGCGCTCTTTGCTCAAGGTGCGCCGAATTTGGTCGCTCCAGCTCTCCATACGCTGATTACTGTCGCGATGGCGATAATACTCAACGATATGCTGATCGTATTGTGCCAGTAAGGCGCTATCCAACGGTTGATAGCGATTTTCATGCACGACCAGCGCTGCCGGTAAGCGCGGTTTGAGGTCAGGCTGCACAGCTGGATACCCAAGGCATAGCCCAAACAGCGGCAAAACCTGCTGTGGTAGCGCCAGCAGGCGCGTGACTTCAGCTATCTGATTACGGATGCCGCCAATGAAAACACCGCCCAACCCCAGCGATTCTGCTGCCACCAGCGCGTTTTGTCCCATCAGCGCCGTATCAACGCTGCCAAGCAGCAATTGTTCGGCCAGGCCCAGCTCGGCCTGCGGGTAGATTTGCTGATGCCGATAAAAATCGGCGCAGAATACCCAAAACTCCGCGGCCTGCCCCACCCACGGCTGTTCGCCGGTCAGGTGTACCAGTTGCGAGCGCAACGCCTGATCAGTAATACGAATTATCGAACTGCACTGCAGAAAGCTGGACGTCGACGCACTTTGCGCGGCGGCAATAATCGCGGTCCGCTGCTCATCGCTAAGCGGCTGGTCGGTAAACGATCGGATGGAACGGTGCTGGCGTAACAGTGAAATGGTTGGCGTCACGTTGAATATCCCTGAAAAACAATGGTGAGATGACACACTCTGACAACGTAGGCTGTACAAACTATAGGGCTTTGGGGCGCATCGTTTGGCGATAAACGACCTGTATCCGCCATACGTCACGTGCAAAGGCGTCGGCTTGATTCATTGCCCACCCATGTTGCCCATCAATGCCACGCATCAATCAGGCCACGCCCTGACACCACAGCAGCCTCACGCCATCAAGAACATCAGTGAGTATATGTCAGACCAGTCGCTAGACCAACGTTGCACGCGATTTTAGTCAACCGTTGTCAATTGATGCGACGCTCCACTGCACAAGATGAATACAGGCAAACAGAACAAGACATAGATGACGCTAATCGTTATAACAGGCAATGACTACTTCAGATCACCGCGGATTGCGGGCATAGTAACGCGGTTGGCGAAAATCATTTACAATTATGGGTAGGTCCTGATAGTAGAGATACCCAGATAACATAGAGATGTTAAGGAGTTTACATGTACGCAGTTATTTTTGGTCGTCCTGGTTGTCCTTATTGTGTCCGAGCCAAAGAACTGGCTGAAAAATTGACCGAAGAGCGCGACGATTTCAACTACCGTTACGTTGATATTCATGCAGAAGGCATCAGCAAAGCGGATTTGTCTAAAACGGTGGGCAAACCGGTAGAGACCGTACCTCAGATTTTCCTGGATGAAAAACACATTGGCGGCTGCACTGACTTTGAAGCCTATGCCAGAGAGCATCTGTTTAATTAATCCTGCACCGTTTATCTGCTCATCACCAAGGCACCGAGAGTGCCCTGGTGATTGTGACTTCCGTGCGGGTATATCAGTGCTTAACGTAAATAATGCAGACTCACCGCCCGTAAGAAGAGAAACGCTAGCGCCCCCATCAGACACCAGAACACGGCACTGCAGAGATAAGCCAGTTCCTGCCAGAACGACAGACTAGGAAAATACCACAGTTGCAGCACCAACAGACAAACAGGCATCGCCAGCACCGCCCCCATGAGGGGATAACGCAATCGCCGATTACGCGACAAGTAGCTTGATGCCATTCCCGGCAATAAAAACAACAGCATCCCCGGATCACCATGAAAGCCGTCTTCCAGCGATGTCCCCACGATACGCATCTTTTGACTTAAAAATACTAACGTAAACAAGACAAAACAGCTGACTACGCCCAGCCACCCTCTATTGCCTGTCATGTGAGCCTCCCCGAAATAGACTAAACCTGCGCATGACGGAGCAACGGTTGTCGCCCACCACCATCATGCGCAGCAGGTATCCCTGATGGGACGAAAAGCCAGCTTCTCGGTGATTTATCAGCATCACCGGCTGGTTGTCCGCCGGAGAAATCACTAAAATGGCTGCGTCATGCCAGACGGTATTTCCCGTCTTTTGAGACGTTGCCAGATAAAAAACATGGGGTCCGCTCCTTTCTTATCATCATAGTGTCGTCCAGACATGGTCAGCGCCCCTTTAATGGGGTAAATTTAGTCTAAATTATTTTTTATATCAATAATTTACCAGTAAACAACAAGTTACATTCCATGAATATAAACGTCGCTGATTTGTTAAACGGGAATTACATTCTGCTGTTATTCGTCGTTCTCTGTTTAGGGCTTTGTCTGGGGAAACTGCGGCTCGGCTCGGTTCAACTTGGCAATTCTATTGGCGTTCTGGTGGTGTCGCTGTTACTGGGACAACAACATTTCGCTATTAATACCGAGGCGCTGAATCTCGGTTTTATGCTGTTTATCTTTTGCGTAGGTGTTGAAGCCGGTCCCAATTTTTTCTCGATTTTTTTCCGGGACGGTAAAAATTACCTGATGCTGGCGATGGTGATGGTCAGTAGTGCATTGCTGATAGCGCTGGTGCTGGGTAAGGTATTCGGTTGGGGGATCGGTCTGACCGCCGGTATGCTGGCTGGTGCCATGACATCAACGCCAGTACTGGTGGGGGCGGGCGATACGCTGCGTAATACCATTAGCCTTGGGCCACAGTTGTCGATAACGCAAGAGCAGTTGAGCCTCGGTTACGCTCTGACCTATCTGATTGGTCTGGTCAGCCTGATATTCGGCGCCCGCTATCTGCCTAAATTACAACATCAGGATTTGCCGACCAGCGCCCAGCAAATTGCCCGTGAACGCGGGCTGGACACCGATAGTCAGCGCAAAATCTATCTGCCGATCATTCGTGCTTATCGCGTCGGCCCTGAACTGGTGGCCTGGGCTGATGGTAAAAACCTGCGCGAACTGGGCATTTATCGCCAGACCGGATGTTATATCGAACGTATCCGGCGTAATGGCATTCTGGCGACACCGGACGGCGACGCAGTACTGCAATTAGGGGACGAAATTGCACTGGTGGGATATCCCGACGCGCACGCCCGCCTGAATCCCAACTTCCGCGATGGCAAAGAAGTGTTCGAGCGCGAACTGCTGGATATGCGGATAGTGACCGAGGAGATTGTGGTGAAAAACCACAACGCCGTAGGTAAGCGTTTAAGCCAGTTGAAATTGACCGATCACGGCTGCTTCCTCAACCGCATCGTCCGCAGCCAAATCGAGATGCCGATTGATGACGGCGTGGTACTGAACAAAGGCGATGTCCTGCAAGTCAGCGGCGACGCTCGCCGGGTAAAAAGCATTGCGGATCGCATTGGCTTTATTTCCATCCACAGCCAGGTCACCGACCTGCTGGCGTTTTGCGCCTTTTTCATCATCGGTATTATGGTCGGGTTGATTACTTTCCAGTTCCGCAATTTTTCTTTCGGCATCGGCAACGCCGCCGGTTTACTGTTTTCCGGCATCATGCTCGGTTTTTTACGCGCCAACCATCCGACATTCGGTTATATCCCCCAAGGCGCATTGAATATGGTGAAAGAGTTCGGGTTGATGGTGTTCATGGCTGGGGTGGGACTCAGCGCAGGTAGCACCATCAATCATAGCTTTGGCGATGTCGGCATTCAGATGGTGCTGTCCGGGTTGATTGTCAGCCTGCTGCCGGTCGTGGTCTG
The DNA here is from genome assembly GCF_019464615.1 of Dickeya ananatis. Taxonomy (NCBI): domain Bacteria; kingdom Pseudomonadati; phylum Pseudomonadota; class Gammaproteobacteria; order Enterobacterales; family Pectobacteriaceae; genus Dickeya; species Dickeya ananatis. The sequence continues at coordinate 2,202,107 of NZ_CP040816.1, forward strand.
TTTCCTGTTTGGTGCCTATGTACTGCGCATGAATCGGGCGTTGCTGTTTGGTGCCATCATGGGCGCCCGCACCTGTGCACCCGCCATGGAGATTATCAGCGATACCGCCCGCAGTAATATCCCGGCGTTGGGCTATGCCGGAACCTATGCCATCGCCAACGTACTGCTGACACTGGCCGGCTCGTTGATTGTGGTTATCTGGCCGCAATTGCCCGGCTGAGGTGATTTTGTAAAGCAACGTCAATTTTTTTTCAAATTACGCAGAACTTTTTTCCAGGGGTAAAGTCTGAGTTAATGCCACTGCTTTTCTTTGATATCCCTGAATTGAGGAGCCCGTCGTTCACGCCGGTTAGGTTCAAGAACGACGGGCATTTTCTTTTATGTATGCCCCGTTATGTATGGCCCAAGAGTCCCTTCTGCACCTTACGCCATGTGCGCCGCCCTGATGCTTCCTGTCTTATCCTCTTATCTTCACACTCACTGTAAACAGCAAATGCGTTACGTTAATAAGCCGGTCTAATAAGCGCCGCCGCGTTATAACATTTGCACGATAGATTTGCGCCTTGCATTTCATGAAGGTTATATTAATGCTCCGTCTGCTGAGTAATCAGCACACATTGCCTGCGGTTAACCATTCCCGGTGCATTTCCTTTTACCCCATTTTTATCCTGATTCAGGTGTAGCCATGAACGATGGTACAGTGTGGGGTGATCCTGCATTGGAACGCGTTGGACCGGTCTTATTGAGGAAAACATGGAAACGCGTCGCGCAGCAAGGCTTAATAAACTGGCTCAGGCTTTAAAAAAGGCCGATAAACTGCACCTGAAGGATGCAGCACAACTGCTCGGCGTATCTGAAATGACGGTCCGGCGTGACCTGAACGCACGCCCCGATGCGTCTGTTGTGCTGTTGGGCGGTTATGTCGTTTGTGACCCGAAAAACAACGGTGCTACCAGTTATTTTGTCTCCGATCAGCAAACCAAGCACGTGGTGGAAAAGAACCTTGTGGGTGAACTGGCGGCTGCCTGCATCGAACCCAACGATACGCTCTTCTTCGACTGCGGCACGACCATCCCGTTTATTATTGCCGCCATTCCAGACGACCTGCCGTTTACCGCGATTTGTTATTCGCTCAATACGTTTATGGCATTGCAGGACAAACCGAATGGTCGGGTGATTTTGTGCGGCGGGGAGTTCCATCCCGACAATGCTATTTTTACCCCGTTGGGGCACCAGCACGAACTGGATCAGATCTGTCCAACCAAGGCCTTTATTTCAGCAGGTGGCATTGATACACAAGCCGGAGCCACCTGCTTTAGCTTCGCCGAGCTGGCGATAAAGCATCGTGCCATGGCGCTCTCTCAGCGGGTCATTCTGGCGGCGGACAGTAGCAAATTCGGCAAACGTAAACCCGCCCGCATTGGTGCGCTGACGTTATTTGATACGATTATCACTAACCGTGTGCCAGATAATGACTATCTCCACTACCTCAAAGCCAACAACATCGAGTTATTGACCCCTTAGCCCTTCGCTGCAGTCGGCGTTTTAAGCCCACTGCAGCGCCTTATTCCTGTCAGCCAAATAATCCGCCAAACCAGCCGGACAGCGTCATCAAAATGGTATCCCACAACCGGCCAAAAAAGCCCGCTTGCGGTATATCATCCATCACCACCAGTGGGCGTTGGCCGATGCTGTTGCCATCGAGTTGAAAATCAATCGTGCCGACAACCTGCCCTTTTTTCAGCGGGGCTTGCAACTGCCGCTGCGCCAACGTAAAGCTGGCTTTCAGGTTTTTAGCCTGCCCTTTCGGCACCGTCATCGCGGCATCCTGCGCTACCCCTAACCTGACTTGTTTTTCGCTACCAAGCCATACCCGCTGAGTCGTAAACGGGGTGTCGCTGCGTATCAGCGTCGCAGTTTCGAAGAAACGAAACCCCCAGGTCAGCAATTTTTCACTTTCCCGGAAACGGATAGCGTCGGAAGGCGCACCCAGTACCACCGAAATCAGCCGCATGTCACCATCGACAGCCGAGGCCACCAGACTGTGGCCAGCACCATCGGTATAGCCGGTTTTCACCCCATCCACCCGCAAGTTGCTGCTCCACAGCAAACGGTTACGGTTTGGCTGGCGGATATTATTGAACGTGAACTCTTTCTCGCTATGTAAGGCGTATTCGCTCGGTACATCGCGAATCAACGCCTGTGTCAGCCGCGCCATGTCACGGGCCGTACTGTACTGCCCTGGTGTATCCAGACCATGTACCGTCAGAAAATGGGTATTCGTCAACCCCAACGTCGCGGCGTACTGGTTCATCAAGCTGACAAACGCGTTCTGGCTTCCGGCGACATAATCCGCCAGTGCGATACTGGCATCATTACCCGACTGAATCACTATCCCTTTATTAAGATCGGACACCGAAATCTGATCACCCGGCTTAAGGAACATCAGCGACGACCCACGTAACGTCGGATTACCGCCAGCCCAGGCGTCTTTTCCAACCGTCACTTTATCTTCTGGCGTGATCTTACCCACTTTGATGGCCTGACCGATTACGTAACTCGACATGATCTTGGTCAGGCTGGCGGGATCGAGTCTGGTGTCTGCATTCGACTCGGCCAGCACCCGACCACTGGCGTAATCGATCAAGATAAACGCTTTGGCGTCAATTTGTGGCGGAGGCGGCATCTGCTCGGCCTGAAGTACCGGCGAAACCGCCATCAACATCCCGGTAGCGGCGGCAACGATGCGCCGCCAGGAAATGCGAGGTGTCACTATCTTCATGCGCGCTGTCCATAAATTGTTAAAAATGAGGAGTATCAAACAGTTTACTGGGCCTAACGGGTACAAGGTAGCCTGACATATCTGAGAATAAAACCGACCACACTGTAAAGTTCATCAAAGAAAAAGAAAAAATCAGCGGAATCTGTCGACGGGCTCAGTCACAGCCACTGTGGAAAGGTGAAAAACCCCTTGATTACACCACCGATGACTCAGTCGTCCCACATATCTATCGAAATGATTAAAATTTTTTATAAAATAGTCTTCACATACTGCTTAGGCCAACATTTTTATTCTGTTATTTTTACTTCGGAAGTTTAATAGTGCAAATAAATTAACTGGCATTTATCTCATCCCGAATAATGTGTTAAATTAATCATGTCAATATATTAACAAAAACGATGGAAGGAAGATTTCTTCGGCTTTTTTAAGCGGGAGCGTTATTAATTCGGTTAAATTTCACGACGAAAAACAATCCAACGATAGCGCCATGCCCTGTCGGGCAAACAAAAGGGACTTTATCATGTCAATAGAAAAATGCATTGTCACATATGACTCATGGAAAATATATGTTGAAAGGCATATTTCCGATCCTGCACATGAAACCATCATTATGGTTAACGGAGCACTATCGACAACGGCAGCGTTCAAGAATACCGTCAAAAATCTGTCTGGTAGGTTTAATATCATTCTTTTTGATTTACCGTTTATTGGTGAATCATTGCCCCACAACACGCTGGACAGAGTCATAACCAAAAACGATGAGGTCAACATCCTGCTCCATCTCATCGATACCTTTGAACCAGACCACATACTGTCGATCTCATGGGGCGGGCTGTCTTCTATGCTGGCATTGTCAAACAAACCCAAGCATATCAAGAAAGCGGTGATCGCGTCATTTTCGGCACATCTTAACGATAAAATGCGCGATTACATCCAACGTGCCAGGTATTATATTCACTCAAAAGAATTCGAAAGAGCAGCAGAGTTGCTCAATAATGAAGTAGGTAAATTTTTACCACCTTTATTAAAGCATATTAATTTAAAACATATCTCCTCGATGAGTGAATTTGCTTTTCAGCAAGTTAATTTTCATATAGATCAGGTACTCACACTCAAAGAAGAAAATTATATCGAAATATTCAAGGATATTAACGCTGATATACTTTTTTTGAATGGTGAAAATGACGAGTACACCACCGCTGACGATATCAAAAAAATGGAAAAATACATCCATAGCTGTGAATTCAGTACCATTCCTGAAGCAGGTCACTTCCTTGACCTTGAGAACAGGAAAGCAGCAAAGCAAGTCGCAGAGAAAATAATCTCATTTTTCGCATAACGCACCTACCCGCCAGGCTGCTGGATAACGTCCAGCAGCCTAATCACTGAGTGTATAGTCAAATAACACAAACTTATTGTTGATATTCCCGCATCTTAGCGCCTGCTCCCCCCAATCATCTGACGTTAGCATCCTCGGCTTCAGAACAACCACGGCCTTAGAACAACCGGTGACATCAAACCCTTGCTGTAGATATAGTGGCAATAGTCTGACATTGGCATGAGCAGCGTGCGGCATTCCCACACCGCTTTATTGCGCCAACCATCAACTCAAAGGAGAGTAGTGCCATGTTGAAAATCTGGGGTCGTGAAAACTCGACCAACGTGAAGAAAGCACGCTGGTGCGCGGCAGAACTTGGACTGGCGTATGAGCTGGTGCCAGCAGGCGGGCAATTCGGTCGTAACCATGACGCGGACTATCTGTCCATGAATCCTAACGGGCTGGTACCCTGCCTGCAGGACGACGATCTGGTGCTATGGGAATCACACGCTATCGTGCGTTATCTGGCGGCACAGTACGGCCAGGGGCGTTTTTATCATGCCAATGCGAAAACTCAGGCTGGCATCGACAAATGGCTGGATTGGGCGGCAGGGTTCTCCGAGCCCTACAAACAGGTATTCATCAATCTGATCCGCACAGCGCCGGACAAGCGCGACATGAAGAGCGTCGAAGCCGGTATCGCCGGTTGTGAAAAACTATTTGCTATCGCGGATAGCGTACTGGCGACACAGCGCTGGCTTTCCGGCAAAGAGTTCGGCATCGGCGATATCCCGACCGGGTGCATCGCGTATAGCTGGTTCAACCTGCCGATTGAACGTCAGCCTCGGCCACATCTGGAGCGCTGGTATCAGCAACTGACTGAACGGGAAGCCTTCCGTCAGACCGTCATGCTGCCGTTAACGTAACGTCTCTTCTTAACATCTCGCCTGACGTCATCGCTTGCCGTGCGCCCCAAACCGGGCGCACATCCGCAGTCAGGAATCCGACAGCCCCACCTTCAGCAACTTGCCATTATCCTGATCGGTCAACACATAAAGATAGCCGTCTGGCCCTACCCGTACGTCGCGGATACGTTCCCCCAGTTCCGTCAGCAGACGTTCTTGTGAAACAATGCGATCGCCTTCCAGTGATAAGCGAATCAGGCTGGTTCCCGCCAGTGCACCGATAAATAGCGAATGACGCCAGGCAGGAAAACGACTGCTGTTATAAAATGCCATACCGCTGATAGCTGGCGAGACTTTCCAATAATAGACAGGCTGGGTCGTGCCAGCCACTTCCGCCCCTTGAAATTCCGGGATCTTTTGCCCAGAGTAGTCGATACCATAGGTCGCCAATGGCCAACCATCATTCTCTCCCGGTTGGGGGATATTGATCTCATCGCCGCCACGCGGCCCGTGTTCGCTTTCCCACACATCGCCAGACCACGGATTAAGCGCCAGCCCTTGTGGATTTCGCAATCCGTAGGCCCAGATTTCCGGCCGGGCACCGGAGTGATTCACAAAGGGATTATCGATGGGAACACGCCCATCCGGCGTAAGGCGCACCAGTTTACCCTGCAGGCTTCCTAAATCCTGAGCCAGCATCCGTTGCTGGTTCTCGCCGAGTGCGATAAACAAATGACCTTGTTTATCAAACACCATCCGCCCGCCAAAATGGGCACCGGTCGAGCGCTTCGGCAGTTGTCTGAAGATCACCGTAAAATGATTCAGCCGCTGCATATCATCCGACAGCACGCCAAATCCTACTGTGGTTCCCGCCAGCCCTTCCGGTCCGGCTTCGGCATAACTCAGGTAGACCCGGCGATCCTGACGGAAATTCGGCGACAACACCACATCCAGCAAACCACCTTGCGAATGTGCAAACACAGCCGGAACGCCGCCTATCGGCGCAGAAAGCCCCTTACCGGCCTGCCAACGCCGCAACTGACCTGAACGCTCCGTCAGCAACAAGCCTTGATCGTCCGGCAAAAATGCCAGCGACCAAGGGTGGTCAAGATTATCCTGCAACACGGTAACGATCGGCGCAGCCAGTAGCCCTGCAGAAAACAGCCAGCTTGCCGCCAGTACCGGCAAGGTAAAAAAACGAAAGCGGGGCAACAACATGCCAGGTTCTCCCAGTTATTGGTGGTGGCGATACGCTAACCACATGAAAAACGATGCAGACGGTAAAATTAGCAGACGGTAAATTAATAGCATGCTGGCCTCAGCTATCAGGCAGAATTTACTCAAATTTGCATCCTGCCTATCGCTGCCACCCGAACTGACGCACACTTGAGCACTGATTGTTTTATAATCACACAAGACTGTTTCCTGACGGCGATTCAGGTATAATCCGCCGCATTTTTCCGCCCCAACCCGATGTATGAGACGCTATGACTGTTAACACCTTCGATCCCACACAAACCACCACACTGTCGGCACCGCAAAAAGCGCTGAATGATCAATCCACTGACACCAGCAAAGATTTGTCCCGCAAAATTGGCTTTGTCAGCCTCGGTTGCCCAAAAAATCTGGTGGATTCGGAGCGAATTCTGACCGAACTGCGTACCGAAGGGTATCAGGTGGTGCCGAGCTACAACGATGCCGATCTGGTTATCGTCAATACCTGCGGTTTCATCGATAGCGCAGTACAGGAGTCGCTGGAAGCGATTGGCGAAGCACTCAATGAAAATGGCAAAGTCATTGTGACCGGCTGTCTGGGGGCGAAAGAGAATCAGATCCGTGAGGTTCACCCCAAAGTATTGGAAATCACCGGCCCACATAGCTACGAGCAGGTGCTCAACCACGTACATCATTATGTTCCCAAACCGGAACATGACCCGTTTACCAGTCTGGTACCGGCTCAGGGGGTCAAACTGACGCCGCGCCACTACGCTTACCTGAAGATTTCCGAAGGCTGCGATCATCGTTGTACCTTCTGTATTATTCCGTCGATGCGTGGTGATTTGGATAGCCGTCCTATCGGTTCAGTGCTGGATGAAGCCAAGCGACTGGCGGAAGCTGGTGTGAAAGAACTGTTGGTCATCTCTCAAGACACCTCTGCCTACGGCGCTGACGTCAAACACCGCACCGGGTTCTGGAACGGTCAGCCGGTGAAAACCAGTATGGTCAGTCTGTGTGAGCAATTATCGACACTGGGGCTATGGGTCCGTCTGCACTACGTGTATCCCTACCCGCACGTGGATGATGTGATCCCACTAATGGCAGCAGGCAAAGTGTTGCCGTATCTGGATATCCCGCTGCAACACGCCAGCCCGAAAATCCTCAAGCTGATGAAGCGCCCCGGCGCGGTAGAACGGACGCTGGAGCGCATCAAGCGCTGGCGCGAGATCTGCCCGGACCTCACCTTGCGTTCAACGTTTATCGTTGGCTTCCCCGGTGAAACGGAAGAGGACTTCCAGATGCTGCTGGATTTCCTGCAAGAAGCGCAGTTGGATCGCGTAGGGTGTTTCCGGTATAGCCCGGTTGAAGGTGCCGCGGCGAACAACCTGCCGGATCAGGTACCTGAAGACGTGAAAGAAGCGCGTTACCATCGTTTCATGCAGGTACAGCAGCAGATTTCCAGCCAGCGTCTGCAGGCCAAAGTCGGCCGGGAATTGAAAGTGTTGATCGATGAGGTGGATGAAGAAGGTGCTATCGGTCGCAGCATGGCGGATGCGCCGGAGATCGATGGGGCGGTCTATCTGAACGGTGAAAACCGGGTCAAGGTGGGCGATCTGGTGACGGTCAAAATTGAACATGCCGATGAATACGACCTGTGGGGTTCACTGGTCTAATCGTCTCTACAACTGGCCGGGGATCACTCGGCCAGTCATGCATTCCCCCCTGACTCTGCTCAAAAAAACAGCGTAACTGACTGCTTCCAGACAGTTCGCCTTGCGTCGTTTCAGTACCTCAAGTAGCCTTGCCTGATGATTACCGACGCCATAATGACTCTTTACTCCATACGGACGAAGGCAGCAGCATGTGGAAACGCCTGATATTCGGTCTTTTCGCCACCATTCTGGTGTTAGCCTGCAGTGCTTTTCTGCTTGATCGCTGTATCAGCTGGCGCACCGCACCTTATATCTACGAGGATGTAGAGGATTTGCCGCCACGCCAGGTTGGGGTAGTCTTGGGTACGGCCAAGTACTATCGCGCGGGTGTTATCAACCAGTATTACCTGTTTCGTATTCAAGGCGCGCTCAACGCCTTTAACAGCGGCAAAGTCAGTTATTTGCTACTCAGTGGCGACAATGCCCAGCAAAGCTATAACGAGCCGATGACCATGCGGCGCGATCTGATCGCCGCCGGGGTTCCCCCTGCCAGCATCGTGCTGGACTATGCCGGGTTTCGCACGCTGGATTCTATCGTCAGAACCCGCAAGGTATTCGATACCAACGATTTCACGATCATTACTCAGCGCTTTCATTGCGAGCGCGCGCTATTTATCGCGCTGCACAAGGGCATTCAGGCACAATGTTTTGCGGTCCCCTCGCCGAAGGATATCTGGCAGGTACGATTACGGGAATTTGGTGCCCGGCTTGGCACCTTGTTTGATTTGTATATTCTAAAACGTGAACCCCGCTTCCTGGGGCCACAAGTGCCGATTCCGTCCGAATACAAAATTTCGCATGACGAACCCAGCTACCCGGCGGTGCCACCAGAATTCATGACCGACCAGGAGTCGAAAGTAGAACCGCCGCTACGCCAGAAGCCAACAACATCCCCTTCCCGCTAGTCATCACTCATTGGCTGACTGCGCTGAAACCGGACCGGCGACTTTGGCCGTCAGCCAGTGCCACAACCACTCAATTGGCCCTTGTCGGAACGTGCCCAACCAAAGGCGCGCGACCAGCAGATTACACAGCCAGACGGGCGGTACCAGCAGCAGCAGCTGCCAGCGATCAAAGTGCATGAACCCGCCCAGGCGATTAAACAGCGTGGTACAAATCAGGGTTTGCAGCAAATAGCTACTGAGCGCCATACGCCCGACACTGGCTATCCAGCGGGTAAGCCGCCAGTTCGTCAACGTCGGCCAATATCCGTAGCACAACGCCAGATAGGCAATCGCCTGTAGCGGCGCGCCAGTCTCTCGCGGAATTTGCAGCAACAGACCACACCAGCGATAGTCCCACTGCAGTTGCCACTGCGCGATCACACCAGCCCCATTAATCAGCAGCGCCAGCGGCAACAACCACAGGGCAACGCGCCGATAATGCCGCAGGCTAAACTGGCCTCGCAACCAACCGCTGCGCATTAACGCGGCCCCCAGCAACATCGATCCGGCCAGCAACCAGCCATACTGAATCCCCAACGACAGCAGGCTTTCATTCAGTAATGACAGACGGTTGCGCCAGGCCTCCGGCCCGCCCTGTATTAACCACCAGGCTTCATAATTCACCTCGGCAACCCCAGGTTGCCAGAAACTGCCACCATCCTGGCTCAGCACCTGACTCAAGACCACCAGCATCGCCAGCCCCATCAGATACAGCACCCCACCGGTATGCAGTAGCATGCGGGTGCTGTCGGCATGACGCAGCATGCCGTAACACACCAGCCCAATCAGGCCATAATCCAGCAGAATGTCGCCGTCCCACATGAAAATCGCATGTAACAGGCCGAAAACCATCAGCCAAAACAATCTGGCATGAATCCAGCGCTTACCGCGCCTTAGCAACAGTTGCAACCCGGCACCAAACAACAGGGCAAACACCGTGAGAAATTTTCCCTGCGCCAGCATGTCCATCAACGCCCACGCCCAGACATCCGCCGTAGCAGGCGGCCCCTGCCATGCCGGGTTAAGATAAGCCGCATGGGGCAAACCGAATGAAACGATGTTCATCAATAGAATGCCAAGCATCGCCAGCCCACGGGCGAAGTCCAGCATAGGGATACGAGATGAAGAAGGCGGCGTTGGCGACATGGTTTTCAGCAAATACCGGGACGTGTGCGCAAATTGTAGTGACTGGGACAACAAATGCCCACGCTTTTCTGGCGATGGCGATTAACCGCCAGAAAAACATCGGCAATGCCGATCAATTATGATGGTGGCGCACCGCGCGCAGAAATTCCTGACGGGTATTCTGACTGGATTTAAACAGACCACCCAACGACGTTGTCGTGGTGGCACTGGTGGCATCACGAATTCCGCGTGCTTTAACACAATAATGTACCGCGTCAATCGATACCGCCACGTTATTGGTGCCAAGCAGTGTCTGCAACGCAACCAGAATTTGCTGCGTCAGACGTTCCTGAACCTGTGGGCGCTGAGAGAAAAACTGTACGATCCGATTGATCTTAGACAACCCAATCACACCGTCTTTCGGGATGTATGCCACGGTGGCTTTGCCATCAATCGTCACAAAATGGTGCTCGCATGTACTGGTCAGTGTGATGTCACGTACCGTCACCATTTCATCGACTTTCATCTTATTTTCGATGATAGTGATCTTCGGGAAATTGGCGTAATCCAGGCCGGAAAAGATCTCTTCCACATACATTTTGGCGATGCGGTGAGGGGTCTCAGCCAGACTATCATCCTCCAGATCGAGGTTCAGCAGGTTCATGATTTCCGTCATGTGCTCAGCAATCAGGCGCTTACGGGTTTCACGTTCCAGCATTTCGCCGCGTAGTGGGGTTTCCAGTCCACGCGCCAGTAACGCCTCGTGAACCAGGGCCGCTTCTTTTGTTAATACAGCCGACATGTTTTTCTCCAGCAGGTGTTCTCACTCTTACGTCGCCTGAGGCCAACGTCGGCCACAACTCTAATGGAGTGCCTGATGATTATCCAGCGATTGTGTGTCATGGCTGATGAAAAGACTTCAACTTGCCATCCAGCCATCACGCTCCTCTGCCATCGTGACATGTCCTGACGCATTCACACGGATGAATGCGGCAGACGTTGACCCATGGTGACGTTAGAATTTCTCCCAGTTATCCTGCCCACCGCTTTTACCGGCTGGTGGCAAAGCCGGTGTCGTTGCTTTAAGTGACGGGCGTTTGAGTGCCAGGTTGTCGGCCTGCCCCTGATTTCTCGCCGCTGAGCGGTACTCGGTGCCAAGATGGAAGACTTCCACCGCCTGCGTCAGTTGCCGGGCCTGCTCTTCCAGTGAGGCAATCGCCGCCATCGCCTGTTGCACCAGGGTCGCATTCTGCTGGGTCACACCATCCATTTCATTGACTGCCTGACCAATTTGCGAAATCCCGCGGCTCTGTTCATCTGACGCAGAGGCAATCTCACCAATCAGATTACTGACGTGCGATACCGTGTTGATAATCGTCTGCATCGCTTCCCCGGCTTGCTTGACCTGTGTTGAGCCCACATCCACCCGGGATACCGACTCTGCAATCAAGCCTTCAATCTCTTTGGCTGCCTGAGCGCTGCGCTGCGCCAGACTGCGCACTTCGCCCGCGACCACAGCGAACCCCCGCCCCTGCTCGCCAGCACGGGCCGCTTCCACCGCCGCGTTCAGCGCCAGAATATTGGTCTGGAAGGCAATACCGTTAATGACCGAGGTAATATCGGCAATCTTGCGGGAGCTGGCGGTAATACTATCCATCGTTTCCACCACATTATTGGTGATTTTCCCGCCTTGTATCGCGGCGTTGGAGGCCTCCTGCGCCAGCTTGGTGGCCTGATGGACGTTTTCTGCGTTGTGCTGCACGGTAGAGCTCAGTTGCTCCATGCTGGCAGCAGTTTCCTGCAATGCCGATGCTTGCTGCTCAGTTCGTCCGGATAGATCATTATTGCCTTGCCGGATTTCGGTCGCCCTCTGATAAATCGCCTCGGCGGTATCACGAATCAACGAGACGGTATCTTTCAAACTCAGTTGCAGTTTTTTGATGTCGGGAATCATACGCCCGGCACAGTTACGGCCGAATTCATCCAGATGCTGATCAAGTCGACCCGCGATCAGTTTCCCAAGGTGCGCCTGAATGACAGAGAGAGGGTTTACCAGATACCGGGTCAGGTAGCGTTCACTGACCAGGAAAATGATCACACTGATAATCAGCGCCAGTATTAGGGTATTTCGGGTCCAGTCGTTATGGATATTCACTGCCCCCAGAAAATCCGTATTCGTCACCGCCGCCGTGTATTTCTGTGCCGCATCACCAAATGCCCAACTGGCTGGCGGATACACTTTGCGAAATATACTGCGAAACGCCTCCAGATCATTTTTCTGCAGCGCGGTATACATCGGATCGATCGCCGTCGAAATCAATGCCGACCAGCTTGATACCATGTCATCAGTAATTTTTTTATCCACACCAATTTGTGGTGCCGTCTTAAATTTCCCCAGTGCATCTTTGCTATTATTTATGGCTGTGAACGCCATATCCAATGTCTTTTTAGCATTCTCTGTATCGCTGAATTGCAGATAATCCATCACCCGCGCCATTCGGGTAACAGAGCGGAAATATTGGTCATTGCCGTAGGTGAGATAGCTCTGGGTTTTACTTTGGGTCGAGTTATCATTTAACAGCAACGTGACCTGCTTTAACGAGTACAGGCTGTAACCGGATACACTCCCCCAGAGCACCACAAAAAATCCCATAATAAATAACATCATGACTCTTATACGGATATTTCTTAGAAAAGACATAATTAACTCCCGAATGTTATTTGACGTTTTCCAGGGTTCGCTGAGTAGCAGAGTGTCCTTTACTCATTAATACGACAGTCGCTCTATCAGAACGCACGGCACCAAATATCACCACGCGGTTCGTCATATAGCGCAAATGATACCGGTTGGTAGTTATAAGCAGGATGAGCACTATGTGCACACACGTTCTGATTTATCAGCAAGTATAGGCAGGGATAGAAAAAATGAGATGGCGCAACCGGTTATTCGTATAAAAACCACGTCAGAAAAACAGCAATATCACGCGACAGTCACACTCTCGCTATTTATTTATCATGTATTCATCTTCAATAAAAAAATGCACCGGTAGTCCGGTGCATTTTCGTGTCAAACAGGAGGGTCTGTACAGACTCAGAAGGTTTCCCAGTCGCCCTGCGATGACCGGGCTGGCAGCGCCGCCGTTTTCGGAGCCGGTCGTTTCAGTGCCGGTGTCACAGTGCGGGGCGTGTGTAACGCCGCCGACGCGGCTCCCAGGTCAAACGACGCCACTGCTGTCGCCAGACTCTGCGCCTGCTCATCCAGCGAGGCCGCCGCCGCAGAGGCTTCCTGCACCAACGCCGCGTTCTGTTGCGTCACACCGTCCATTTCCGTTACCGCCTGACCGATTTGCTCGATACCCCGGCTCTGCTCGTCTGACGCCGCCGAAATCTCACCCATCAGGTCATGCACCCGGGAGACTGAGGAGATAATCCCCTCCATCGCGCTGCCCGCCTCGCGTACCAGTGTCGAACCCGTATCTACCCGGCTGACCGATTCGCCAATCAGCGTTTCAATCTCTTTCGCCGCCTGCGCACTGCGCTGCGCCAGATTTCTCACTTCACCCGCCACCACCGCGAAACCACGCCCCTGCTCGCCAGCCCGCGCCGCTTCCACCGCCGCGTTCAGCGCCAGAATGTTGGTCTGGAAGGCAATGCCGTTAATGACGCTGGTGATATCGGCTATCTTGCGGGAACTGTCCGAAATGCCCTGCATGGTGGTGACCACGCTGTCGGTAATGTTCCCGCCCTGGCGTGCCATCTGCTGTGCTTCTTCCGAAATCTGCCGCGCCTGACGCACGTTATCGGCGTTATTTCTTACCGTTGATGTCAGTTCTTCCATGCTGGCGGCGGTTTCCTGCAGCGCAGCCGCCTGCTGGTCGGTACGGCGTGACAGTTCGTCATTCCCCTGGCGGATTTCACTGGTACCGGTATAAATCACCGCCGAGCTGTCGTGAATGGTCTGCACCGTATCTCGCAGGCTGTGCTGCATCGCCCGGATGTAGGGGATCAACTGACCGGCGCAGTTACGGCCGAACTCTTCCAGTTCCACACCCAGTTTGCCACTGGTCAGCAGTTCCAGATGCCGTTTGATCTGACCAATCGGTTTCACCAGATAGTTCACCAGATAACGGTCGCTCAGGAACAGCACGATAACCCCCAGAATCAGTGCCGCCAGCAACAGATTTTTGTTAATGGTGATATGGTTTGAGACCTGGATGATGACATCGTCAGACTGAATAGCCGTGGCATATTTCTCCGCGATGGCACCAAACTCCACGCTCAATGGCGGATACTGTTTACGGAACATCTGGCGAAATTCCTCAATACGACCGTCTTTAATCGCCGTCAGCATCGGTTCTACCGCGCTTTGCAATAACCGGCCCCAGACCTCGTTCATTTGCTGTACGACCGCTTTGTCGACCCCGATGTGCTCGCTGCGCTTAAACTGCTCCAACGCCTCTTGGCTATTTTTCAAGGCCGTGTCAGCGGCACTCAATGTTTTCTGAGCATTCTCCGTATCACCCAACTGCAGATAGTCCACCGCGCGCAGCATCCGGGTGACGGTGCGAAAATACTGATCGTTGCCTTTGACCAGCATGGAGTAACTTCTTTTTTGTGACATGTTGTCATTCAGCAGATCATTCATGTCGCCAAATGAACTCAGTGTATAGACAGATGCCATTCCCCAGATAACAGTAAACAGCGTCAGGATAATTAACAACATTCTTCTGACAGTGATGTGTCTTAAAATATTCATAATAGACTCCGGATAATTAGTCGCGCCTTTAGCGCTTGCTTAGTCATGGCCACCGGTGTTTGGTTATTCCCCAGTTTAAATAATGAGCAACTTTTTAAGCTGTTCACCTGACTCGTATCGTGACAAGAAAAACCCCAGCTAAATTTTCTTAAAAACCGAATGATACTTTTTTTAATTCCGGCATGTAGTGCGGTTAAATAAAACCGTGTTTCCTTTTTATCTATTCACTTTCATTCTACCACGTCTGCCAACACGTTCACTGTGTTTTCATGGTTAACGTTACAGGACAAAAATTAAGTGAGCCTTAAATAAATAAAATAAAAATGACAATGATCACGTTATCTTACTTTTAACAATTTTATTTTTAATTTCCCACGTTACTTTTTTGTGAATCTTAAATGAACCTTAAATGGTTGAGACATGTTTCTGTGTGACTCACCTGCCCCACAAACAGCCAAATGCACCGGTTTGCCGGTGCATTTTCGTGTCAAACAGGAGGGTCTGTGCAGGCTCAGAAGGTTTCCCAGTCGCCTTGCGATGACCGGGCTGGCAGCGCCGCCGTTTTCGGAGCCGGTCGTTTCAGTGCCGGTGTCACAGTGCGGGGCGTGTGTAACGCCGCCGACGCGGCTCCCAGGTCAAACGACGCCACTGCTGTCGCCAGACTCTGCGCCTGCTCATCCAGCGAGGCCGCCGCCGCAGAGGCTTCCTGCACCAACGCCGCGTTCTGTTGCGTCACACCGTCCATTTCCGTCACTGCCTGACCGATTTGCTCGATACCCCGGCTCTGCTCGTCTGACGCCGCCGAAATCTCACCCATCAGGTCATGCACCCGGGAGACTGAGGAGATAATCCCCTCCATCGCGCTGCCCGCCTCGCGTACCAGTGTCGAACCCGTATCTACCCGGCTGACCGATTCGCCAATCAGCGTTTCAATCTCTTTCGCCGCCTGCGCACTGCGCTGCGCCAGATTTCTCACTTCACCCGCCACCACCGCGAAACCACGCCCCTGCTCGCCAGCCCGCGCCGCTTCCACCGCCGCGTTCAGCGCCAGAATGTTGGTCTGGAAGGCAATGCCGTTAATGACGCTGGTGATATCGGCTATCTTGCGGGAACTGTCCGAAATGCCCTGCATGGTGGTGACCACGCTGTCGGTAATGTTCCCGCCCTGGCGTGCCATCTGCTGTGCTTCTTCCGAAATCTGCCGCGCCTGACGCACGTTATCGGCGTTATTTCTTACCGTTGATGTCAGTTCTTCCATGCTGGCGGCGGTTTCCTGCAGCGCAGCCGCCTGCTGGTCGGTACGGCGTGACAGTTCGTCATTCCCCTGGCGGATTTCACTGGTACCGGTATAAATCACCGCCGAGCTGTCGTGAATGGTCTGCACCGTATCTCGCAGGCTGTGCTGCATCGCCCGGATGTAGGGGATCAACTGACCGGCGCAGTTACGGCCGAACTCTTCCAGTTCCACACCCAGTTTGCCACTGGTCAGCAGTTCCAGATGCCGTTTGATCTGACCAATCGGTTTCACCAGATAGTTCACCAGATAACGGTCGCTCAGGAACAACACAGCAATGCCAATGATCAACGCAACCAGCAACGTACTTTTGCTCATGGCAATATAATGCTCTACATCGATAATGGTATTATCAGCCTGAATGGCCGCAGCATATTTTTCAGTCAACTCGCTGAGTTCCACACTCATTGGCGGATATTGCTTCAGATAGATTCGCTTAAATTCGTCTGTTCGTCCCGCTTGCAACGCTGCTATCATCGGTTCTACCGCATTAGCAAGAATCTGCTCCCACGATGTCACTAATTTCTGAACCTGTTCATTGCCAACGCCTATCTGCCGACTATTTTTGAATTGCGCCAACGCATCTTGGGTATTTTTAAGTGCCTCTGCCGCACTCACCAGTGTTTTTTGTGCGTTATCCAGTTCACCCTGCTGGATAAACTCCGGTACACGCGACATACGCGTTACCGCGCGAAAATATTGGTCATTACCTTTAACCAGAATGGAATAACTTCTTTTCTGATCCTGATTATCGTTTAATAATCGGCTGACATTACCCAACGAATATAATGTAAAAGAAGAGGCAATTCCCCACACAATACTGAATAAGGCAAGAATGATTAACATCATTCTTCTGACGGTAATATTTTTCAAAAACATCATGGCAGGCTCCGAATTATTTTTTACGCTCAGCACGTATTTTCATCATCACCCACGCCAGCTATGCTGAATGCATGCAAAAAATCTTCAGCACACATTACTTGCTTGCACTCGCATAGTGATAAGAAAATCCCTGGTAGAGTGGACAACAATGGCTTTTTTACAGCCATAACGCTTACCGCTCTTTTATGAATCATTGCCAATAATGACAAATAAAAAGTCTGACTTATCTATTTTGTCACTCGAAAAAAAAATTCGAATCTCGACAATTTTCACTTTAAAGAGTAAACAATGAAAATTAAGCGAGCCTTAACATCAATAATTATCAACATAAAAATGGTGATCTCTAACGGTCTTATTTTTATCTCATTAATATCATTGATTTTTTAATTTCATCGGTCATACCGATTACTGCAATCGCTATTCCCGTTAAATTAAAATGCGTAAGGACATTATCGCTCGTGGTGCTGTGGCAATGAGGGGAAATCGAGCAAGCGGTACCGCAGCCGTCATAATAATAAGAAGAAGAGAAACGGACGGAGTGTCTATGCAATGCCATAGACCAGCCATCACCGCATAACGCGGTGATGGCTGGTATTGCGAGTTTACCGGGATGACAGCGCCTTCAATGCCAGAGGTGATGACGGCGCGTAATACGAGTGACCATCCTCTTCCGACAAGCTGAACACAGCGACGGCATCGGCCAGTTGCCCTGCCTGTTGCTCCAGCGAGGCGGCGGCCGATGCCGCTTCCTCCACCAGTGAGGCATTCTGCTGCGTCACACTGTCCATTTCCGTCACGGCCTGACCGATCTGCACGATGCCACGCTTTTGCTCTTCTGATGCTGACGCAATATCCCGGATCAACGCATCCACACCCATAATGCCGCTGATGATATCTCCCATCGCCGCTCCCGCCTGCGCCAATTGCGCAGAACCCTTCTCCACACGCTGAACGGAATCGCTGATCAGCGCACTGATATCTTTGGCGGCCTGAGCGCTACGTTGCGCCAAATTACGCACTTCACCTGCCACCACGGCAAACCCTCGGCCAGACTCACCAGCCCGAGCGGCCTCCACCGCCGCATTCAGCGCCAGGATATTGGTCTGAAAAGCGATACCGTTGATAAGGGTAATAATGTCGCTAATCTGACGGGAACTGCTGGATATCCCTGCCATCATCGCTTCCAGCGCTTTTCCAACCTCACCGCCGGTAACGGCCCGTTTCGTCGCATCCTGTGCCAGTTGGCTGGCTTGTTTCAGATTATCTGCGTTGTGGATAACGGTAGCGCTCAATTGCTCCATGCTAGCCGCCGTTTGTTGTAATGAAGCGGCCTGCTGCTCTGTACGGCTGGCGAGTTCATCGTTACCGCTTTTGATTTCACTTGCCCCAACATACAATGCCGCCGAGTTATCACGAATAACGCTCACCGTGTCGCGCAGATTGCTTTGCATATGACGGACGTATGGGATCAATTGCCCGATACAATTACGGCCGAACTCTTGCAACTCAACGCCAAGACGCCCTTGCGTCAACGCGGTCATATGACGTTTGATGTCGCCTATCGGTTTAACCAGATAGTTAACCAAATAACGATCGCACAACAGCAGCATCAGAATCCCCAGCACCAGTGCCGTACTTAGCACATTTCGACTGATAGCCGCCAGATGGTTTGCTTTCTCTAATGAGTTATCAACCTGTATCGTTTCGCCGTACTGCGCCACATTATTGCCAAATGCCAGCGCCAGCGCGGGATAAACATCCAGATAGTCATGTTGGTATTCGTCAAAGTGCCCTGCCCGACTGGCATTGAGCATCGGAATCAGCGCCTGGGAAATCGCGTTTTCCCAGGAATCGCTGATTTTCCCCGCCAGTGTAGGGTTGATGCCGTCCTGACTGGCGGCACGAAAAGTACTCAGCAGCGAGCGGGTCGTATCGAGGTTACTCTGCACCTTTTGCAATAAAGCCTGAACTTGCGCCGTATCTCCTCGTTGCTGGAATAATGTACTGCGATTAAGTAACGCGATTGACTGGGTAAAAGCCTCCCGACCATTAGCCAGAATAGTGTAGTTTTTTTTCTCAGTCTGATTCGTATCCAATAATGATTCGACTTTATTGAGCGACATGATCGTCGTAATCGCACTACCTCCCCAGATTAAAGTAAATCCGGTGAGTATGATTAATAACATAGCCCTGATAGTGATATTTTTTAAAATGCTCATCATGATATCCAGATAATTATGTGTAGTTTGAATAATGACCTATCCACAACGCAGGAAAACGCGATGGCGCGAATATGGATAAGGTATTTCCCTTGAATAATCCGGGTCGCATCAAGCAAGCGATTGCATGATTTTCCAGTCACTTACATGGGTAAGCAGCCAAGACTGCATCATGCATCTGCGACCTGAAATAGGGGGGTATAACGGGTAGGAAAGCAGTCAATACTAACTGCCAAGCCGTCCATAGGATGTCATAAGAAATAAAGAGCGGTAACCAGGCTCCATGCCAAAACCCGGATCTCATCTTATCCTCACTTTGTGATAAAAAAAAAGCCGTCCTGTTACCTTGTGGCGAATTTAAATGTCACAAAAAATAAATATGAGCGGCTCACATCGGTTATTTACCCTCTACATGTCAGGGGCATTAATCGGGTAATCACTTACGTTATTAAAAATATGCCGTGCTCACAGAATCGATTCCAATAAAACGCCTGGGTGTGTATATCAGCAGGCTAGCACATACCCGGGTTGTCAGCCGCCGTCACAACCGCTACACTCAATAGAAATAAACAACTTAATACAACTTGTTCACGAAAAGAGAATACATGGACCTGACTCAACTGCGTATGTTCTGTCTGGTGGCGGAAACCGGTTCTCTGGTGCGTGCTGCCGCCCAGCTTGGACGCGTGCCGTCTAACCTCACCACCCGACTGCGCCAGTTGGAACAAGAACTGGGGACCGATCTGTTTATTCGTGAACGCCAACGTGTCCGTCTTTCACCGGCAGGCCATAATTTTCTGTGTTATGCCCAACGTATACTGTCACTCAGTGATGAAGCGTTAGCCATGGCGCACACCAGTGAACCTGCCGGTCTGTTTGCGTTGGGGGTGGTAGAAAGCCTGCTTATCACAGCGCTACCTGGACTACTGGCGCTATACCATCGCCGTTACCCCCAGGTTCAGGTAGCACTGCGTAGCGATACCTGTAGTGCATTGCTGGAAGCCGTGAATGCGGGCGATCTGGCAACCGCGCTGATCACCGGCCCGGTCACCCATGATGCCATCAACAGTTGCCGCATCTTTTCACAGCAGTTAGTGCTGATTACCGCGGCAGGCATTCCTCCCGTGTCCCAGGCCTCACAGGTCAAACACCTGCCTTTGCTGACATTCTCCGCCGGGTGCGGCTACCGACAGCGACTGGAAGGCTGGTTTCGTGGGCAAGGCATCACCCCGGTCGCTATCGTGGAAATGCCATCGTATAGCGCGCTGTTGGCAAGCGTAGCAGTAGGAAGTGGCGTGGCGATGGTACCGATCGACGTTCTGGACGCACTGCCTGCCGGACAGCAGGTTCAGCCCCACCAATTACCGGGAGACGTTGCGTCGGTCACTACCTGGCTTATTTGGCGACGGGACGCGTTTGGCCCCAACGTCGAGGCACTGAAAAAACTGATGATTGAACTCGGCACCTGAGAGCTGAGTGATGGCAGACACGACGTGATATCTCTCTGAGCGATATCTCTATATTGAATACTGTTTATATACCTCACTATACCTGAACAAGGAGCTTCACCATGCAAATGATCAAAACCCGTGCCGCTGTCGCCTGGGGCCCCAACCAACCGTTGTCAATCGAAGAAGTGGACCTGATGCCGCCACAAAAAGGTGAAGTCCTGGTGCGCATCCTCGCCAGCGGTGTCTGTCATACCGATGCCTACACGTTATCCGGCAAAGACCCGGAAGGCGTGTTCCCGGTGATCCTCGGTCATGAGGGTGCTGGCATCGTCGAAGCAGTAGGAGAAGGCGTCACCAGTGTCGCTGTCGGTGATCACGTTATCCCGCTCTATACCCCTGAATGTGGGGAATGCAAATTCTGCCGCTCAGGTAAAACCAACCTGTGTCAGGCTATTCGCGCCACACAGGGTAAAGGCCTGATGCCTGACGGCACCCACCGTTTCTTTAAAGACGGCAAACCGATTTTCCACTACATGGGGACATCAACGTTTGCAGAACGTACCGTCGTGGCGGAAATCTCGGTGGCAAAAATCAGCAAAGACGCTCCGCTGGAAGAAGTCTGTCTGTTAGGTTGCGGCGTCACGACCGGGATGGGCGCGGTGACCAATACCGCTAAAGTGAAAGCCGGTGATACGGTAGCGGTATTTGGTCTCGGGGGGATCGGGCTGTCTGCCATTATTGGCGCTAAAATGGCCGGAGCCGGGCGTATTATCGGTATCGATATCAACACCAGCAAATTTGATCTGGCACGCAAACTGGGCGCGACCGATCTCATCAACCCGAATGACTACGACAAGCCGATTCAGGAAGTGATTGTCGAGATGACCGACGGCGGCGTGGATTTCTCTTTCGAGTGTATCGGCAATGTCAACGTGATGCGCTCCGCGCTGGAGTGTTGTCACAAAGGCTGGGGGGAATCGGTGATTATCGGTGTGGCAGGCGCAGGCGAAGAGATCGCAACCCGACCATTCCAACTGGTGACCGGGCGTGTATGGCGCGGCTCTGCGTTTGGCGGCGTCAAAGGTCGCAGCCAACTACCGGGGATTGTCCAACGCTATCTGGATGGCGAGTTCCAGCTCAACGACTTTATTACTCACACCATGCCACTTGAGCAAATCAATGAGGCATTTGATCTGATGCACGAAGGCAAATCCATCCGTTCTGTGGTGCATTTCAACTGACGACGGAGAACTCACTCGCCATGACAACATCACTGGAATTGTTGGAAGAACACCGGTTATTCGGCGGCTGGCAACGGCGCTATCGCCATGCTTCCACCACGCTGAATTGTGACATGACCTTCGGCGTGTTTTATCCGCCTCTGGCCGGAGATACCCCGCCGCCCGTGTTGTACTGGCTGTCGGGGCTTACCTGCAACGACGAGAACTTTACCACCAAGTCCGGTGCTCAGCGCTTCGCAGCCGAGCTGGGGCTGGTGCTGATTATGCCGGACACCAGCCCCCGCGGCGACAACGTACCGGACGATGCGCAGTATGACCTGGGTAAAGGCGCAGGCTTTTACGTCAATGCTACCCAGGCGCCCTGGGATCGACACTTCCGTATGTTCGACTATATCAGCGATGAATTACCTGCTCTGGTACGTCAACACATCAGCGCCAGCGGCAGGCTTTCCATCAGCGGTCATTCGATGGGTGGGCACGGTGCACTGATGATGGCACTGCGCCATCCCGGCCGGTTTCGTTCCGTATCGGCTTTTGCCCCTATCGTCAACCCAACGCAGGTGCCATGGGGTCAAAAAGCCTTCAGCGCTTATCTGGGGGATGACCCGCAGCATTGGTTGGACTATGACAGTTGTCACTTGCTCGCCCACAGCGACTCGCCACTACCCACGCTTATCGATCAAGGCGATGGTGACAGTTTCTTGCCTGTGCAACTTCAGCCCGAGCAGCTAGAGACCATCGCCCATGCCCGTCAGTGGCCGTTGACGCTGCGTATACAGCCAGATTACGACCATAGTTATTATTTCATCGCGAGTTTTATTGAAGATCATCTGCGTTTTCATGCAAAACACTTGCATGAAAACTAAACGGAGTTGTTTAATAACACCACCACAGCACGGGACGGTTTATCGTGGGCTATCGCGATCTGTGGTGATGTAGTATTAAGATGTAGTATTTAATCAGTGTGATCGCCACTGATTGATGGGAATCTACTCTGAAGGTCATCATTGACGTCGGTATAGATGCCTGTCGCTGTGGCATCCTCTGCTAGCGTGCAGTGTCGGAGTACAGATTAAAAAAACAAGGAGATATTTTTCTCATTTTTTGTCTGTTTTTATGGTGCATACCGGCCCTTTGGAGGCCGGAACTGATCAAAACACCACAGCGTGTAACATCACTGTTGTATTTAACGTTATATTGCAACCACTAACAGGGAGTAATTTGTTTTGGAACGCAAACGAGTATCTTCCACCGAGCTGTTTGCCGTGGGGTACGATTCGGAAAACCGCATATTAGAAGTAGAATTACTGAACGGTAGTCTGTATCAGTACAAAAACGTGGCACGGATGATTTATGAAGAGCTGATGGCATCTAACGCCAAAGCACGGTACTACGCACGTTACATCAGGAACTCCTTTCCGTATGACAAGTTGCAGTAACCCTGCCAGACACCACACCAACGGGGCGAGGGAGTAAACCGCCCCGTTGTTTTATCACGTCACGCGTCTGTCTGTTCTACCGCGTGAAACGCCGCCAGCAGCGTACCGGCATCTAGCACACCGGGTAAATAATGAATGGATTCGCCTGCCTGCAATGTTCGCGTGATAGCCGCCTGGATTGACGCGTTATCTTCAATATCCACGCCCAACTCCGCCAGCGACACCGGCAACCCGAACACCCGGAACGCCGTTTTCAACTGGCGCAGCGTATCAAACTGCTCCAGCAACGCGCATTGCACCAGAATACCGTATGCCACCTTGGTCCCATGCAGAAATGGCTCTGTTTGCGGCAACACTGTCAGCCCATTGTGCACCGCATGCGCCGCCGCCACCCGGGTATAACGCTCGCCCAGCCCCCCGACCATTCCGCCCCCGGCAATAATCGCGTCGACAACATCCAGAAAATCCTGATTCAGCGTGGCCGCATTCACCGCCTTCAGCGCCGATTCACTCTGGCGCAGCAGCACATCACGGATGTCCTGTGCGGTTTGCAACCCGAGCCGCACAGTCAGCGATAACGTCTGTGGCTCGGGGCTGAGCACCACCGCCTCATACCACTTGGCCAGCGTGTCACCAATGCCCGCCAACAGATACGCCGCCGGTGCCGCCAGCAGAATGCGCGGCTCCACCAGTACCAGATGATTGGCATCAGTAAAAATCTCAAACCGCAGCGCCTGCCCGGCTTCGTTATACCAGACAGACAGCGGCGTCCAGGCGGCACAGGTCGCTGCGATAGTCGGTATCGCCACCAGCGGCAAGCCCAGACGACGCGCCACCACCTTGGCGGTATCCAATACCGCTCCGCCCCCCACACCAATCACCACCGTGCGATCATCGCCCGCCGCCGCAGTTAATCGCGCAACTTCATTTTCGCTGCAATGCGCGGAAAAGCAGGCCGTGCGAGACGTCGGCGCAGAAAACGCTGCTGGCAAATAAGGCCGGGCTGCCGCCAGTGCACGCTCACCGTGAATCCAAAATGCACGCGACAGTCTCTCGTGTGGATAAAATTCGCTGAGTTGGTCAATCGCCCCTGGAAAAGAAAAATAGTTGGCCGGCCCTACCTGGACGCGGATATCAGTTGTACTCATTACGGATACGTTCCTGTTCGACTAGTGAGGGATAAACGCCCGGTTTACCCGGAAACCCTGTTCGGAGATAACACATTGAAAACCATATTTAGGGATAACGGATCACCGTGTTAATAACGTTTTTGCTTAAGTTATGCTTTTTCATTTCTGTCTTAAGACGTCTGGAGCGCCATTCAGGCATTCCATTCTGCGGTTAATGTGATATTTTTCAACGTCGACATCTCGTCATTATCGCTATTAAGAACACGTTGTTGTCAATTATGTCCATAAACCCGCGTTCGCGTCTGGAAATGCGCTACATTTCCATCTCTTTTGCCGGATTCCCGGCCCTCAGACAGGTGAATTTCACGCTGGAAGGCGGTTCTATCCATGCGTTGACTGGCGCTAATGGCGCGGGAAAATCCACACTGATGGCGATTCTTTCTGGTGCTTATGACCATTACAGTGGAGATATTCTGCTGGATGGCGAAAAAGTCGCAATTCATTCTCCACGAGATGCCAAACGCTACGGCATTCATCTGGTACAGCAAGAAGTGGACGCCGCACTGGTGCCGACGTTGTCGGTCGCGGAGAACATTATGCTGGACCGGTTGGCGCAAAGCGGCCATGTACTCAACTGGCCTGCGCTCTATCAACAGGCACAGGCGCTGCTGACACAGTTAGGGGTCAGTATCAACGTTCGCCAGCGGCTGGAACGCTGCACGCTGGCGGAAAAGCAGCAAATCCTGCTGGCGCGTGCCCTCTCTCATCGTTGCCGCTTTTTAATTCTTGATGAACCCACCGCACCGCTTGATCAGGAAGAAAGCGCGCGTTTGTTTGCGGTGGTTCGTCGCCTGCAACAAGACGGTATCGGCATCGTCTTCATTTCACATCGCATTCATGAGCTGAGCGCTATCTGCGACACATTGACGGTGCTGCGTGACGGGCAGTTCGTCAGTTGCAGTCCGATGCAAGGACTCAGCGGTGAAGAAATTGTTGAGCGCATGCTGGGCCATCAGTTGGATGATATTTTCCCACCACGTCGCCAGCAGCATGACGGCAGTGTGTTGTTGCAGGTAGACGGCCTACACGATGACACTTTGTTGCACAACATTTCGCTGCGGCTGCGCAAGGGGGAAATCCTTGGCATCGCCGGTCTCGCCGGTGCCGGCAAGACGGAATTGTGCAAAGCGCTATTCGGTGCAACCCGTAGTCGGGTTGACGCCGGGTACTATCTGGGCCAGCCCTGGCGCCCCACCTCACCGGCTGACGCGGTGCAGCAGGGGATTGCGCTGGTACCAGAAGAACGGCGCAAAGAAGGTATTTTTATTGACGATTCCGTCACCATGAATCTCAGCATCAGCGACTGCGACAGTTTTTCCCGCTACGGGCTATTCGGACACGGTCAGGCGCTGGCCTGGGCCCGCTCCCTGATCCAGCGGTTGACCATCCGTACCAGCGGGCCACAACAGCGCTTGCGACGCCTGTCCGGCGGCAACCAGCAAAAGGTCGCTATCGGCAAATGGTTACGCAGCGACATGCAAGTGTTGATTTTGGATGAGCCCACTAAAGGCGTGGATATCAAAGCCAAGCAGGACTTGTTCACCCTGATCGACTCCCTGGCCCGACAGGGCAAAGGCGTGATTTATGCTTCCGGCGAGTTCTCCGAACTGGTCGGGCTGTGCGATCGCATTTGTGTACTGTGGGATGGACGCATCGTCGCTGAACTCGACGGTGCCGATGCCGACGAAGAAACGTTGTTACTTTATTCAACCGGAGGAACTCCCGCGTGAGTCAGCCAATCGTATCCAACAGCGCCCCTAAGGACGCGATCCCCTTTCACCATCGTCTGTTCGACCTGTTTTATAAATGGGGAATGCTGATTACCGTCGTCTTGTTGATTGCCCTGTTTGGGCTGGCATCGGACAACTTTCTGGATCCGAACAACATCATCAACATCCTGCGCTCTATCGCCATCGTCACGGTGATAGCGATAGCGGTGTCCATTTCGCTGTCAGTGGGTGGATTTGATCTGTCGGTCGGGTCGACCGCCTCGCTGGCGAATGCGCTGGTGATATCGCTGTTCGTCTGGCACGGCTTTAGCACCACCGGCGCTATCGTTCTGACGCTGGCCTTGTGTTTGTTAGTCGGGCTGTTTAATGCCTTTTTAATCGTGATTCTGCGTATTCCGGACATGCTGGCAACACTGGCGAGCCTCTTTGTGATTCAGGGAGTCGCCATGACCTACAGTTACGGCGGCTCCATCACCCAGAATATGCTGTTGCCGAGCGGTGAGATAGCAGACGGCGTGATCCCCGAGGTATTCTCCACCCTTGGCCATGTACCGGTGATTGTGGTGATCATGCTAGCTGTAACCATTCTGGTGCAGTTATATATGTCGCTCACCAAACACGGCCGACGTATGTATGCCATTGGTGGCAACCCGGAGGCGGCACGTCTGGCTGGGATCCGCACCGCGCGTTATCGGGTGCTGGCCTATCTGCTTTCATCGCTGTTAGCGGCACTGGGCGGTATTTTGCTGGCATCCCGTATCGGTTCATCGCAGGTCAACGCGGGGGGCGGTTATCTGATGGACGCCGTCGCGGCGGCTTATATTGGCTTTTCGCTGGCGGGCTCCGGTAAACCGAATGCATTAGGTACGCTGGTGGGTGCCGTGATCCTCGGTGTATTGCAAAACGGGCTGGTCATGCTGTCCGTGCCCTACTACGCGATGGACATCATCAAAGGCTCAGTACTGGCACTGGCGCTGGCGATGACTTATTTTCATAAACGCTAACGCTTGTACCTCATAGACGCTGACGTTTGTTTGTATCGGTCACGTTCTTCCTTCACGCTGTTCGACACCACAGCGCTGCATATAAAAAAAAATGGGGCTGGGATCACCGCCCCAAAAAGGCAAAGGGCTAAACCGCTTACACGCTAACGCACTGTGTAGCCAGACATCGTCTAACGCTTCAAACGCCGCAGAACACTGACCCCCAGCCTGGCGACGCCGGACAGCAGTTGGGACAGATTCAGTGAATTCAGCAGTGACCACAGTAGATACACCCGCACGGTTTTGCCGTAACTGGGTGAACCATGGACATCATCCAGCGACAAAATATGAGTCCTGTTGGATAAGCGGCGGATAGTGTCTGCTTCCATATTTGGGATCACCTCATCACGCAGACTCTGAACGTAATACAGCCTGACTCCGTGATTAATATCCCCCGGATGCATCACGAAGGTGCTATCGAGATACTGAAATATCTTGTCGTCATCATCGAGTTCCGGGTGTGTTTTCCCCACGTTGTGCCCGATGACCAACCGTGTCACGTAAGGCAACCGCCGATAGACCTCCCTGTCGTGGTACAACGAATCCAGCGGTGTGCCAGCCATGGTGATGCCCACGATACGATTGTCGGTCAGGCTGTTTTTGTAGGCGATAAACCCACTGAAGCTCAGGCCGAAAATATGGCAGCGTATGTCCGCGCGATCCTGTGCGAGATAATCCAGCACATCGCTGTACATGCGAAAAGACTGTTCGTTATACGGCAGTTGGTTTTCTCCCACCCCCGGCATTTCTGTCAGCACCACGGTCACGTCGAAACGCTCGAACAGCCCCACCAGATTCACCCACTGCTCTTTTAGCGAGATGATGCCCCCATTGATAATGATGACGTTATTGGTGTTCTTTTTCCTGACGTAGCACACCTGCCGTCCCTGCGACAGGCTGACCCGCGTTACCACACCACTCTCGATATACTGCTGATGAAACAACCGCTGGCAATGCTGGTTGCATTCATGCTGAAGTGGTGTTTCTGGATAGGGAAAACGCGCCAGATTGTAAAGCGAACAGGCCTTGAGCCACTCGCCTTGCTTTTCATGCTGTTGCGCCTGATGGTAAAACATCTGGCTCCAGCTATGCGGCGCATCATCACCCAGATGATGAATATCTGGCAGAATGGCGCGAGTTTCCGCACCGACGTTCAACACATAGCTGTGTAGCAGTACAAAATTTTTGAGTTCATCAAGCATCATGATGATGACTCCAGTGCAAAACCTTCCATGTTGCTTTTTATCCGTGTCAGAAATTCCGATGCCAGTCTGCCGTCCAGTACCCGGTGGTCGAAAACCATGGTCAGGTTCACCACCTGTGACACCGCCATGTCATGTGAAGGCCGCGACACCCTTTCGTTGATCACTCCCACCGTGAATGTGAACGTGGAACCGGAAATCGGGATACAGGCATCAGGGCCGTTTTTCCCCAGCGATGTCACGGTAAAGCTCCCCCAGGTCTCCGCCTGCAGTTTTGGCGACAACATGGCCAAACGCAGCAGCAAACCGGCGAGCCACGTCGGCAAACGCTGAATAAAACGAATTTTTTTGTAATGCTCGCTGGTCGCCGCGTCCTCTTGCTTGAACTGTTGCAGCGTCCGCCCGATATCGGCAACAGACAGCTTTTCGGTATGCTTGATGACCCGGGAATAGACCCCGGATACGCCGTTCAACGTCTTTTCCAGCGTGACCCGGGTGCTTTTACCACAGTGTCTGCATGATGTGCGGCCAGTGCGTTATCACGAGGCGCGCCTGCGCTGCACGATGCTGTCTTCTGACTGAAATGTGATCGTAATCGCATTTTTACCCACACTTCACTACAATAGCATGCTCGTCACCCCCGTTCAGGATCCTGCTATGACATCCGCTTCCCCTTCACGCGCCACCGCCTGGTTACGCGTGGTGACGCTGGCCGTGGCCGCGTTTATTTTTAACACCACGGAGTTTATTCCGGTGGGGCTGCTGAGTGACATCGCCAATACCTTTGCCATGAAAACCGAAGATGTTGGGCTGATGATCACCATTTATGCCTGGATAGTGGCGCTCGCCTCGCTGATCTGCATGTTGCTGACCAGCGGCATTGAGCGCCGCAAGTTACTGATCGGGCTGTTCAGTCTGTTTATTCTCAGCCATTTGCTGTCTGCCGTTGCCTGGAACTTTACCGTGCTGGTCCTTTCCCGAGCCGGTGTCGCGCTGGCGCACTCGGTATTCTGGTCTATTACCGCCTCCCTGGCGATTCGAATGGCCCCCCACGGCAAGCGGGCGCAGGCATTGGGGCTCATCGCCACCGGCTCGTCACTGGCGATGGTTCTGGGGCTGCCGCTGGGACGGGTTATCGGTCAATACCTCGGCTGGCGAATCACCTTCCTGACCATCGCCGCAGGCGCGACCGTTGCCATGATCCTGCTGGCGCGTTTGCTGCCATTACTGCCGAGCGAGCATTCCGGTTCGTTGTCCAGTGTGCCGAAACTGTTCCGCCGCCCGGCGTTGGTCGGTATCTACCTGCTAACGGTGGTGGTCGTGACGGCACACTTCACGGCTTACAGCTATATTGAACCCTTTATCCAGACCGTGGCCGGTCTGCCGGAAAACTTCACTACCCTGATTCTGTTGCTATTCGGGTGTGCCGGCATTGTGGGCAGTATGCTCTACAGCCGCTACAGCGAGCGTTTCCCGCTGGCGTTTCTGGTGACGGCCATGTTGTTGTTGCTAGGCTGTCTGACACTGCTGATGCCGCTGTCTGCTCACCCCTTCAGCCTGACGCTGCTGTGTCTGGTCTGGGGACTGGCGATGATGGCGATTGGTCTGGCGATGCAAGCCAAAGTATTGTCACTGGCGCCGGATGCCAGCGATGTCGCCATGTCGATTTTCTCCGGCTTGTTCAACCTCGGTATCGGCGGGGGCGCACTGTTGGGGAGCCAGGTGAGTCTGCATCTGGGCATGGATAAAATCGGTTATGTCGGCGCACCGCTGGTGCTGTTCGCACTGGTCGCGCTGCTGCTCACGGTTTATCGCAATGTGAGACTGGTGCATTCCCGCATTTAAATACGACTTCTTTTAGGCGTAAAAAAAAGCCAGTCGGGTTACCGACTGGCTTTTTTGTCTATAAAACCGTTACTTGTATTCCGGGAAGGTCATCTCACTGTATTTCACTACCCGTGATTTTTTCACCAGACGATAGCCCAGCCAGATAGCCAGAAACAGTGGAATACCGATGTACGTCGCCGTCACGGCATACCAGTCAATCTTATCAGCCAGAAACGCCTGATAATTCTGCCCCAACGTAATCACCAGGCAGAGTATGAAAGCAAAGATAGGCCCTAATGGGAAAAAGCCAGAGCGGTACGGCAGTGCCTTCAAGTCATGCCCTTGTGCGACATAACCGCGGCGGAAACGGTAGTGGCTGATGGCAATGCCCAGCCAGGCGATAAACCCGGTCATACCGGAGGTATTCAGCAACCACAGGTACACCGTCTGATTGCCGAACATCGACGACAGGAAACACAACCCTGCGACCACCGTCGTTGCGTACAACGCATTACGTGGTACCCCGCCTTGTGAGAGTTTGCCAAAGCACGCCGGTGCCTTCCCTTCCTGCGCCAACGTGAACAACATGCGGGTAGAGGCATACATACCGGAGTTACCTGCCGACAACACCGCCGTCAGGATAACCGCATTCATGACGGCAGCAGCCGACAGCAAGCCTGCATTCTCAAACACCAGCGTGAACGGGCTAACGCTGATATCTTTCACATCGTTACGCAGCAGATTAGGGTCGGTATAAGGCACCAGCAGGCTGATTATCAGAATCGCGAAGATATAAAACAGCAGGATACGCCAGAATACCTGACGAATAGCACGCGGAATGTTAGTCTGCGGATCTTTCGATTCCCCCGCCGCCACACCAATCAATTCGGTGCCCTGAAACGAGAAGCCGACGATCATGGCGACACCGATCATCGCGGAGAATCCGCCAGCAAACGGCGCATCGCCAATCTGCCAGTTATGCCAGCCTGCATGTTCACCACCGCGCAGAATACCGATAATCATCAGCACCCCAACGGCAATAAACAGAATCACGGTGGTCACCTTAATTAGCGAGAACCAGTATTCTGCTTCACCAAAGCCTTTCACCGAAATGTAATTCAGCAAAAACATCAGCGACAGGAACAACGCACTCCAGACCCAACCGGGCACCGATGGGAACCAGTATCCCATGACCAGTTGTGCCGCCACCAGGTCAACGGCGATGGTAACCGCCCAGTTGTACCAATAGTTCCACCCCAGCGCGAAACCGAATCCCTCTTCCACGTAACGTGCGCCATAGGTGGAGAACGAACCAGACACCGGCATAAATGCCGCCAGCTCGCCAAGACTGGTCATCAGGAAATAGACCATCAGGCCGATCAGCGCATACGACAACAGCGCCCCGCCCGGCCCGGCTTGCGATACCGTCGCACCAGAAGCGACAAATAACCCGGTACCGATAGAACCGCCGATGGCGATCATCGTCAAATGCCGCGCTTTCAGCTCACGGCGTAGCGTGGTTCCCCGCGATTGCGCGAGGTCAGTATCATGTTGAGCCATTACAATCCATGCCCTTGAAAATTTGAGGGCGGATTGTAGGCAATCTGCTACCTGCTGAATAGCGCATAGCGCGGATTATAAGAGACCTTCATAACTCGCCCGGAATCATAAGTAATCCCTCTGGAACACACGCCAGGTTTGCAACATTGATGTTGCCGGGCTGTTAAGGACGTTCCTCTCCCCGACAATACTCCAGAAAACATTGCAGCACGCCCGATAAGTGCTTTTGGCGATGGTGTACCAGGTATAACGTGCGGCTCAGTCTCGGTAAGGGCACCGGTAACTCCACCAACACCCCGGTAGCGAGCTGCTCGGCTATCACATGACGCGACAGGCAGCTGATCCCAATGCCATGTCGTACCGCGTGCTTGATGGCCTCTGAGTTGCCAAGCTCCATCACCAGCCGGAAATGCGGCAGACGAGCCAGCAGCAAATGATCCAGCACTTCACGCGTACCTGAGCCGTGCTCACGCAGGATCCACGGCGCATCCGCCAGCGTCTGTAACGAAAAATCATGGTCAATCAGCGGATTGCCGGGGGCGCAAAACACCACCAGTTCATCTTCCCGCCAGGGTTGGGTGACCAAGTCCGGGTGATGACACGGCCCTTCTATCAGGCCCAAATCAACCCGAAACTCAGACACCGCATTGACCACATCCTGGGTATTACCCACATACAGCTCCAGCGGAATGGCTGGGAAATCCTGACGATAGCGGGCAATCATCGCCGGCATCAAATAATTACCGATGGTACTGCTGGCATAAATGCGCAGCGCGCCGTTATCACGCCGGAAAAGCTGTTCAATTTCCGCTGACTGTTCCAGCAAAGCCAACGCTTTAGGGTATAAAAGGCGACCGTGTTCATTGACCACCAGCCGTTTACCCACACGATCAAACAGCTGTACCCCCAGTTGGCTTTCGAGGTCAGCCAACGCCGCGCTGACGGCGGACTGTGACAGCGACAACACCACCGATGCCTGTGTGGTTGAACCGCTTTTCAGGACTTCGGTAAACACTTCCAGTTGACGTAACGTAATGTGCATAGGGGCTCTTATCGTAAATATCTATAGGTTATAAATATATAATCAATTTCTATTTTAAGCGCGCTGATCATAGGCTGTGCCCTCAACCTTACATTGATAGCGGGTATGGCTATGTTTTTATTTTCTTCCAGGGTACAACGACTTTCCCCTTTATCCTCGGTGGGCCATCTGTTGACTGGCATCATCCTGATTGGCCTGCTGACCCGTGGCATCTTATGGTTATCCGGCCTGCCAGCCATTGCCGGATTGGGGTTCGGTTCCCTGACGTTGGCGATACTGGTTGGCATGATACTGGGCAATACGGCTTATTCTCACCTGCAACCCTGGTGTGATGCCGGCGTCCAGTGGTCTCGGCATTACCTGCTGCGCTGGGGCATCATCCTGTACGGCTTCCGACTGAGCTTCCAGCAACTCACCGCCGTCGGTAGCGCCGGTCTGGTTATCGATGTGCTGACGCTGACCTCTACCTTGTTGCTCGCCTATTGGCTGGGGCGGCGCTGGTTTCAACTGGACGGACATACCGCTTTGCTGATTGGCGCAGGCAGCAGCATTTGCGGCGCCGCAGCGGTACTGGCCACCGCCCCGGTACTGAAAAGTACCGCCGATAAAGTCGCGGTTGCGGTATCCACCGTCGTCCTGTTCGGTACCACCGCCATGTTTCTTTACCCATGGATGTACCAACATTTTATCCAGTATAGCGGCTGGTTATTTACCCCGCAGACTTTCGGACTCTACCTCGGTTCCACCGTGCATGAAGTGGCGCAAGTGGTCGCCGCGGGTCACGCTATCAGCCCGGAGACGGAGAATACGGCGGTCATCGGTAAAATGTTACGCGTCATGATGCTGGCACCGTTCCTGTTCCTGCTTGGCTTGTGGGTCAAGCAACGTCAGCCTGCCCACCAGACTGCGACATCCGCTACCGCCGGTTATCCGTGGTTTGCGTTGGGCTTCGTATTGATGTGTGGCTTTAATTCGCTGAACTGGCTGCCCGCTCGTTGGGTCGCCCTGATCACGCAACTGGATAACGTGCTGTTGACCATGGCGATGGTCGCACTGGGGATAGCCACCCGCCTGAGCACGCTGCGACAGGCGGGGGTCAAACCCTTACTGCTGGCGGCAGTGCTGTTCATCTGGCTGGTGGCAGGCGGTGCGGCTATCAATCTGGCGATACAGCATCTTTTTGCCTGAATGAACCCATCAGGATGAAATAACGTCTGGGTGAAACAGGACTACAGACCGTGACGCGGTAATGTCATAATGCGCGGGCATAAAAAGGAGAAAACCATGAAATATGTCGGAGCCCACGTCAGCGCATCTGGCGGTGTGGATCAGGCGGTTGCCCGCGCCCACGACATCGGTGCCACCGCGTTCGCGCTGTTTACCAAAAACCAGCGCCAGTGGCAGGCTGCGCCATTAACGGCAGAGGTGATTGACCGTTTTCAGGCTGCCTGTGCCCGGTATCAATTTACCCCGGCGCAGATACTGCCGCACGACAGCTATCTGATCAATCTGGGTCATCCGGATGACGAGGCTTTAGGCAAATCGCAGGCGGCATTTATCGACGAAATGACGCGTTGCCAGCAACTGGGGCTGACATTACTGAATTTTCATCCCGGTAGCCACCTGCGTCAGATAGACGAAAGCACCTGCCTGCGCCGCATCGCCCAGTCCATCAATCTGGCGCTGGAAGCAACCAGCGGCGTCACCGCAGTGATAGAAAACACCGCCGGTCAGGGTAGCAACCTGGGATTTCGGTTTGAGCATCTGGCAGAAATCATCAGTCAGGTGGAAGACAAAAGTCGGGTCGGCGTCTGTATCGATACCTGCCATGCGTTCGCAGGCGGTTATGACCTGCGCACCGAGGCCGACTGTGAGCGGACCTTTGCTGAACTGGAGCGAATCGTCGGTTTCCGCTATTTGCGCGGCATGCACCTGAATGACGCCAAAAGCGAGTTTAATAGCCGGGTGGACCGTCACCACAGTCTGGGTGAAGGCAACATCGGCAAAACCGTGTTCAGCTATATTATGCGCGACTCGCGCTTTGACGGCATTCCACTGATTCTGGAAACCATCAATCCAGATATCTGGGCGCAGGAAATCGCCTGGCTCAAATCACAACAATCGCCAGTCAACATCGTTTGCTGACACAGAAATCGCGGCCAGATACTGGCCGCTACACGGCGTAATCAGGCCGTTTCCTCCCGCCGTAATTGCGCTGCCCGCTCGAATATTCGGTTTGATACCGTGCGTGGTTTATGCCCCTGCCCGTCAGGCTGCACAACGCACTGAAATGCATCACGCAGTTGCATTGCTTTTCCCTGCTCATCACGCCCGATAGCGTATTTATCGTGAAAGGGCGAAATCGCCAGCGCCAGATTATCAATAATCGTATCGCGATAAGAGAAGGCGTTCTTCTTTACCGACAGCATCTGATTGATGATAGCGCAGTCGATCAAAGTACCAGTGAGCCATTCGGTTTCACAGGCATACCCGGCACACCAGCGTAACTGGTTGCCGCGAGTAAAGGTTTCGATTAACTCGGTATGTGCCCCCACAAAACAGGCACCGAGCAGCAATCCGGTAATATTGAACTGATGCGACAATTCGCCGATAGGTAGCAGTACATCCCGAATGTGCGTGCCCCCTACTCTTTTCCCCTGACCGTGCGCGGCGACATAAATAATGATGTTTTTGAATGAGATCTTGCACAAACACTGTAACGCGGTGCGAAAACTGGTCTTGTCGTAGAAATTGGCGCAATACACCTCGGTGTCACCGGCGACCTTGGCAATACCTTCAATGAACGGCACGACGGATGAGCGGTTGGCATCAAGCGCATCCAGTTCCCAAGGCGACTCCAGCACCAAAATCCCCCGGCTGGCATGATGACGCGGCATGGCATTCTCCTTCTCAGCGACCCTAGCATGACGAAATCATACCGCTGTTGAGTGCACTATCTCACGGGAAAAACTAAACTCGCGGAAAAAACGTAAAAAAACGCCGGTACATCGCACCGGCGTTTTTATCACTGCATTATCATTACGTGTCAGGCTTTAGCCAGTTGCTCTTCCGGACGTTTCAGCACAGCGTACAGCACGCCAGCCACAACCGTACCTGCCACGATGGAAAGCAGGTAGCCCAGTACCGGTGTGATCGCACCTGGAATCAGCAGGACGAACAGACCACCGTGCGGAGCCATCAGCTTAGCGCCAATCGCCATAGAAATGGCACCTGTCAACGCACCACCCAGAATACAGCACGGCAGTACACGCATCGGGTCACGGGCAGCATAAGGAATGGCCCCTTCGGAGATGAAGCACAGTCCCAGCACCACCGCCGCTTTACCACCTTCACGTTCGTTGGCCGTGAATTTCTTAGCAGCAATGAAAGTCGCCAGTCCCATCGCCAGCGGCGGCACCATACCAGCAGCCATAACGGCAGCCATTGGCGCATACACCTGGCTACTGAGCAGCGTGGTACCAAACACATACGCCACTTTGTTTACCGGGCCACCCATATCGGTACACATCATGCCGCCCAGAATGGCACCCAGAATGACCGCATTCGCCGTACCCATGGATTGCAGCCAGCCCGTCAGGCCAGTCAGGATTTTCGCAACCGGGGTACCGACCACGTAAATCATGATAAGACCGGTTATCAGCGTCGCGAAGAGCGGAATAATCAGAATCGGTTTTAGCGCCGACATACTCTGCGGCAACGTCACATGGTTGCTGATGGCACGCGCCAGATAACCTGCCAGGAACCCGGCGATGATACCGCCAAGGAAACCCGCGCCGGTGCTGACAGCCAGCATACCGCCAACCAGACCCGGAGTCAGACCCGGACGGTCAGCAATGGAGAACGCAATGTAACCCGCCAATACCGGCACCATCAGTGCAAACGCAGAACCGCCACCGATCTTCATCAGCGCCGCGGCCAGCGTCCCTTCTTCCTTGAACGCGGTAATCCCGAATACGAACGACAAGGCAATACACAGACCACCTGCCACCACCATCGGCAACATGTACGACACGCCGGTCAGCAAGTGACGATACGGACCTGTGCCGCCTTTTTTAGCCGAGTCAGCCGCCGCGCCACTTTGGGCAGAGGGCTGGAAGACCACCGCTTCAGACAGCGCTTTATCAAACTCTTGCGCCGTCTTCTTCAACGCCAGACCTGTCGAGGTGCGATACATTTTTTTACCGGCGAACTTACTGAGGTCAACTTCAATGTCCGCCGCCACGATAACCAAATCCGCCTGTTCGACTTCTTCCTGGCTAATCGGGTTACCTGCACCTACGGAGCCGCGGGTTTCCACTTTCACCCACCAGCCACGTTTTTTCGCTTCACTTTCAATTGCTTCAGCCGCCATGAAGGTGTGAGCCACCCCGGTCGGGCAGGCTGTCACCGCCACAATACGCTTGGCCGTAGTCGGCGCAGCCGCTGGAGCTGCCGTTGCCGGAGCCTGATACGGCTTCGCCTCAGCTTTCGCTTTTTCCAGGAACTGAGCAGGCTGACTCAACGCCAACTCCACATCCCCGGCAAACACGTTCTTGCCATTCAATCCACTGTCTGCCTGTACGGAAGCACCCAGCACGATCGCCAGCTCCGCATCAGCAAGTTGCTCAGTGAGGGTAAGTCCTGCGTTAGCTGCGGCAGCACCGAGCAAATTCTTCACCAGACGGCTTTTCGCCAGTCCCAGTGATTTATCGAGTATCAGCAGCGTTTTCATTGTTTATCTCCTGCTGTCAATTAAAGGGTTGTAGATCAACACGCGCCATCATCGCAGCCAGCTGCGGACGATCGCTAATGCCAACGTTACTCTGGCTAACGGCCAGTGCTGCTACCGCAGTGGCCAAACGCAACGTATGTTCACTGGACTCACGCATCAATAAGCCATAAATCAATCCCCCCACCATGGAGTCACCCGCACCTACCGTACTGATCACTTCACAGGCTGGCGGCATTGCACGCCAGGCACCGGACGCATTGACCCACAGCGCGCCTTCCGCTCCCAGCGAAATCACGACATGAGCAATACCCTGTTCACGCAACGCATGCGCTGCATCTACCACATCCGCCAGCGTAGGTAATTTACGCCCGGCCCAAATTTCCAGCTCACGGCGGTTAGGTTTCACCAACCACGGCGAGGCTTTCAGGCCTGCTACCAGCGCTTCGCGGCTGCTGTCGAAAATAATGCACGGACACTGGCTACGCAGACGCGACATCCAGTCGGTAAACGCATCCGGGTCAACACCACTCGGCAGGCTGCCACTGACAGCTACCATGTCAAACTGCCCCAACCAGCTCAGCGAATCGTTCACGAAACGCTGCCAGTCTTGCTGGGTCACTTCAAAACCGGAGAAATTCAGGTCGGTCACATCGCCATTCTGCTCGGTGAGTTTGACATTAATACGGGTACGCCCCGACACCACCTGGAAACGGTTGGCGATGCCCAACTCGCTGAACAACTGTTGAAAGCCGTCCTGATTATCTTTGCCCAGGAACCCACCGACGGTGACATCAATGCCGAGGTCTTTGAGTACCTTAGCAACGTTGATGCCTTTACCTGCGGCATGCAGCCCCGTAGTCTGGACCAGATTCACCTCACCCCGTTCAATTTCCGGGCAATACCCTACTAAATCATAGGCGGGATTCAGGGTAATGGTGGCAACGCGTCTGCTCATGCTGCGCCCTCCCCAAGACCAGACTGAATGGCCTCGCCAATCGCTTTCAGCGCCGCTTCAGCATCTTCGCCACGGGCGGTAAAGCGCAGACGGTGGCCGCTTTTAACCCCCAGCGCCACCACTTTCATCAGACTGCGGCCGTTGGCGGGTTTACCGGTGCCGTCAAGATTCGTCACCGTTATCTCGCTGGAGAACTGTTTAATCACGTTGACCAGCATCGCGCCGGGACGGGCATGCAGGCCATGCTCATTGCGTACAGTAAATTCGGCTTCCAGTGCGTCGCTCTCGGCTTCACCTTCGGTTGCCTCATCACTGGTCAACAACGCCAACAACGTGGCTTCGTCAGCAGACAGCAGGCTGTCAGCTTTACCAGCAATCAACAAATTGCTGAGATAATCCAGCGATGCAAATACTTGCTCGTCGGCAGCCGACACGGTCAGCAACAGCGCAACGGTTTCACCGTCTAGTGCGAATGGCTGGGCTGGGCGGCTTACCGCCAGCGCGCTCACCAGGTTGCCGTTCAGACTATCGCTCAGCCAAATACCCTGCCCCAGATGGGTCGGTTTAGTGGCGACAACATGGCTGACGAAACTAGCGTCAACTGCGCCAATCTGCTGCAAACGACCAGCGTTCAGCGCCTGCAAGGTCATCAGGTTATCCGTCGCCACATTCAGGTTAATCAGCGACGTATCAAAGCGGAACGCACCCGCCAGTTGTTCACCCATCAGCAACCCACGCAGTTCGTCAGCGGAGGTGGTACTGGCCAAACGGGCCGCAACGCGGTCATCGCTCAGCACATGGGTCAGTTGACGTAACAGCGCCAGGTGTTCGTCAGAACGGGCAGCGATGCCCAGCACCACATAGGCGGTCTGGTCTTCCCCCCACGCAATGCCCTGCGGGAACTGGAATACCTGAACACCGGTTTTCTTCACCAGATCTCGCGTATCGGTCGTGCCATGCGGGATGGCGATACCACTGCCAAGATAGGTCGATGTCTGCTGCTCACGCTGCAGCATCCCCGCGACATAGCCCTCGCTCACGCAACCCGCTTCGGTCAGAGCGGCGGCCACCTGACGGATGGCCTCCTCTTTCGTACCGGCGGAAGCACCTAAATGAATGTCGTGCTGTGACAACTGAAACATAATGCTCCTCTCTTGCTGAACTTGAATCGTTTCAGCTTTTATGAGAAATAATTTGCTGACTCGCTCAGGGTAATTTCAGCAAAACCTCGCTGAAACGTTTCAAAAATTCTGCGTTTTTCATTATGGCGATGCAAGCATTCTGCATGGATGAAATAACAGATCTTAGAGGTCACGCACATTTTCACTCGAAAATTCAGTGCGCATTAACAGGTTGTCACACTTGTGCTGAATAGGTGCTGAAGAAAAAAAGTTGAAACGGGCTTTCGTTTCTACCCTATCAGCGTAAGATAGCGCGTTCAGTTTTCTTTCTGTTCTTTTTTTGACCTGAATTCAGCATGACATTTTCTTCCACCCGTGTAGCCCGGCGTCTGCCCGACCTGACATCCTCGGCATTCCTGATGATTGCCTTCCTGACCGGGATTGCCGGTGCGCTGCAACTCCCCACACTGAGCCTGTTTTTGTCAACAGAAGTCCAGGTTCGCCCCGTCATGGTGGGG
This sequence comes from Dickeya ananatis, assembly GCF_019464615.1. Lineage (NCBI taxonomy): Bacteria > Pseudomonadati > Pseudomonadota > Gammaproteobacteria > Enterobacterales > Pectobacteriaceae > Dickeya > Dickeya ananatis. Next base: position 2,242,313 of record NZ_CP040816.1, read on the forward strand.
CTGTTTTATACCGGCAGCGCGGTGATCGGCATCGTCGTCAGCCAGGTTTTAGCAACCTATTCCGATCGCCAGGGCGACCGCAAAACGCTGATCCTGCAATGTTGCCTGCTGGGTGCGCTTTCCTGCCTGCTGTATGCCTGGAACCGCAACTACTTTGTTTTACTGTTCATCGGCGTATTGCTGTCGAGCTTTGGTTCCACCGCCAACCCACAGCTGTTTGCGCTGGCAAGGGAACACGCTGATCGCACCGGCCGGGGCGCGGCCATGTTCAGCTCCGTGATGCGAGCGCAGATTTCGCTGTCATGGGTCATCGGGCCGCCGGTTGCTTTCGCGTTAGTGTTGGGATTCGGGTTCCCGGTAATGTACCTGACGGCAGCAGCGGTGTTCGTCTTATGTGGGGTGTTGGTATGGCTGTTACTGCCCTCTATGCCGAAGACCCGGGTTAAATCCGCCGCTACGCTGGAATCGCCGCGGCAAAACCGGCGCGATACGCTCTTACTGTTTAGTGCCTGTACCCTGATGTGGACCTGCAACGGTATTTATCTGATCAATATGCCGTTATATCTGGTGCATGAATTACAGTTACCGGAGAAACTGGCCGGGGTGATGATGGGGACCGCCGCCGGGCTGGAAATTCCGGTGATGCTGCTGGCAGGGTATCTGGCCAGTCGATTGGGAAAACGCCTGCTGATGCGTTTAGCGGTGATAGCCGGGTTGGTTTTCTATACCGGCCTGACGTTGCTGAACAGTGGCTGGGCATTGCTGGCGCTGCAACTGCTGAATGCGATTTTCATCGGTATTCTGGCCGGAATGGGCATGCTGTATTTTCAGGATCTGATGCCAGGTCAGGCCGGTGCCGCCACAACGCTATTTACCAATACCACCCGGGTTGGCTGGATCATTTCCGGCTCACTGGCTGGGATGGTGGCCGAAGTCTGGAGTTATCATGCTGGTTTTGTCATCGCTATCGCGATGCTGGCTGGCGCTGCCGTCTGCATGTGGCGCATCCGCGACGTTTGAGGCAGCGCTGTTTAGTATATAGAGGATGGATGCACAGGCGTTTGGTGCACTCAGGGCGCGGTGGCGTCTTCCAGCTCGATAAGGTACTGCATCGCCTCATCACGACTGTTGCGGCACATGTCACAACTGGGTTGCAACCCACGACACACCGCCGGACGTAAGGGCGAAAAGAACAGGCCGCAACGCATACGCTCATCAAGATGAATACAGGGCGTATTGGCGGGTTTTCCCTGCGGCATGCCGGGGATCGGGCTGGAGATAGACGGTGCGGTACAGCAGGCTCCACAATCAGAACGACATTCCATCAGTGACCTCCGGGGATTCCCCTCGCTATTGCTGGCCGCAGAGCCTAACAGGCTGGCGGCCGCAAGGCTACTACTCTCTATTATCGTTATTCTCTCTATTCGTGCCTCTATTCGTGCTATCCGTGCCATTCGCGGCCGGTTTAGCATCGTTTTCATTTCTGCTGTGTTTATCCCTCAGGTAATTTGTCTGGTGCCAGACAGCCACAAATCCCTCTTGCCTGAACCCATCCTGACGAGTAACGTGTCGCCACAAAAATTTCTCTTCTTTATTTAAGGTACATTTCATGGCAAGAGCGAATGAGATCAAACGCGGCATGGCCGTTAACTACAACGGTAAACTGCTGCTGGTAAAAGACATTGATATCCAAAGCCCCAGCGCCCGTGGTGCCAGCACACTGTACAAAATGCGTTTCGCTGACGTTCGCACCGGACTGAAAGTAGAAGAGCGCTTCAAAGGTGATGACATTCTGGACACCATCACCCTGACCCGTCGCTCTGTCACCTTCTCTTATATTGATGGCGACGAATACATCTTTATGGACGAGGAAGATTACACCCCGTATACCTTCAAAAAAGAGCAGATCGAAGACGAACTGCTGTTTATCCCGGAAGGCGGCATGCCGGGTATTCAGGTATTGACGATGGAGGGTCAGTTGCTGGCGCTGGAACTGCCGCAGACTGTCGATCTGGAAATTGTCGAAACCGCACCGGGCATCAAAGGGGCTTCAGCCAGCGCCCGCAACAAACCGGCCACACTGACTACTGGTCTGGTGATTCAGGTGCCGGAATACCTGAGTGCAGGTGAAAAAATCCGTATTCACATCCCTGAGCGCCGCTATATGGGTCGTGCGGACTGAATGAGTTAGCCAAACCAAGCCCCTTCCCCGCGTCTGGCAGGCGATGTCAGACGCTTCCCGCACACGCAAGGAGACTCCTGTGTTGACGAAAGTAAACCTGATTACCGGCTTCCTCGGTAGCGGCAAAACCACCACCATCAGGCACCTGCTCTCTCATAAACCCGAAGGCGAAACCTGGGCGGTGCTGGTTAATGAGTTTGGTGAAATCGGTATCGACGGCGCGCTGTTAAGCAACACTGGCGCACTGCTCAAAGAGATCCCTGGCGGTTGCATGTGCTGTGTCAACGGCCTGCCGATGCAAGTCGGGCTCAACATGCTGTTGCAGAAAAAACCACATCGGTTACTGATTGAACCAACCGGCCTGGGTCACCCGAAGCAAATTCTGACACTGCTGACCTCTGAAGCCTACCAGTCATGGCTCCAGCTACAGGCCACCTTGTGTTTACTGGATCCACGCCAGCTCGGCGACAGCCGTTATACCGACAATGAAAACTTTCGCGATCAGCTTGCCGCTGCGGATGTCATCATCGCTAATAAAGAAGACACCTGGCAACAGAGCGACCGCGATGCGCTACAACATTGGCATCAACAGCAGGGCCAGGGGCGTCGACTGCTAACAGCGTCTCAGGGTCAGGTCGATACCGCCGTATTGGATCTACCGCGGGACAATCACACCGCACTGCCGGATGCCCGCCACCACCATCACGATGCACCGGCGAAAACCGGGCTGGCGGCACTTAAACTGACGGGTCATGAACGCTGGCGTCGTGCGCTGAATCAGGGTCAGGGGTATTACGCCTGCGGCTGGATTTTTGATGGCGAGACTCAATTCAACACCGCTCGTCTGCTCGACTGGGTACGGTTGGCACCGGTAAGCCGTATTAAAGGTGTGATACATATTGCGGAAGGTACGTTGGTGGTCAATCGTCAGGGATTCGACCTGCGCATTGAAACACAGCCAGCGTCACCGCCAGACAGCCGTATCGAAATCATTAATGACTCAGAAGCGGAATGGAACACGCTGCAAAAACAGCTGTTAGATTGCCGCGAGAGGTAAGCACAACCGGTAGCGCGTCGTGCCAACGTTAAACGGCCGACATGAAACGGCAGTAGGGATATCTGTCAGAACGCCATACTCTCTTTTATTTCTCGTTCTGTACGCCTATCGCAGTGTTTTATCGGGCTGACGTGGGATATTTCATCACGAAATCATATAAACAAAAAAGACAAAAAAACTCGCAATCTGTTTTTCGTTAAGGTATGGTCGTCGAGGTCCAGGATTCATGGGCAGACATCCGGCCAGTTAAATAGATGTTGCAACACCAATAATAGTGTGCGGTGTTGCACAAATTAACAGACGAATAATTGTCCCATGAAAAGTAGTGCTTTAGTCTGACACTCGTTTTGTTTGGCATAGATAACAGTGTTTATAAACACAGCATAGCGATTTAATCGTTAAGGACATCAAGGGAACATAACAACAATGGTCAAATCTCAACCGACTCTGAGATATATCTGGCGGGTGTTACCTGCCGTGGCAGTAGCGATAGCGCTTTCTGCCTGTACCAGCAACAATGCAAATGTTAATAATCAGACTGATAGGCGTGTGGTTAACGGTGGTGACCCTTCACTACAAGCCTCTCAGGATGAATTCGAAGCGATGGTTCGCAACGTGGAAGTCAAATCCAAGTTGCTTGAACAATACGCCAGTTGGAAAGGCGTACGCTATCGTCTCGGGGGCGACAGCCGTAAAGGCATCGATTGCTCCAGTTTCGTTCAGCGCACTTTCCGCGAACAGTTTGGTATAGACTTGCCGCGCTCCAGCTATGAGCAACAAGACATCGGTGTTCAAATTCAGCGCAGTAAGCTGCGTCCCGGTGATTTGGTTGTATTTCATGCGGGTTCAACCGGCCGTCACATGGGTATCTACCTTGGTAACCAGCAATTCGTTCATGCCTCCACCAGTATTGGTGTGACTATTTCCAGCATGGATGACAACTACTGGAAGCCTCGCTACCGTGAAGCTCGCCGGGTGCTGGCACAAGCGCCGCACAGCTGATTTATTTTTCCTTTGATGTCGTCCAGACAACCAGAAAACGCCGCCTGCCAAACAGCGGCGTTTTTTTATTACCTGTCTGTTGCCTCCCGATCATCATCCGGGTTGATTAACAGTAGGTTCGACGTGTTATTTCGTGGTAAAACAGAACGCCATAGCGTCCGGCATCGCGATTGCCAGGAATTTCAGGCTTTTTCTCCGTTCGGTCTACTTTCATACGGAGAAACATGAGGTTATCAGGAGTCAGCCCTTTCGATGTTTACACGTGCGATTATCGTCGCCTTACTGTCCGCCTGCACCTGGCTGGCCTATGCCGCACCCACGACATTGCAGACCTACGCGTTCGCCACCCTGGGTGAGCCTAAATACCCACAGGGGTTCACCCACTACGACTATACCAACCCGACGGCCCCCAAAGGCGGCGACGTAACGTACAGCGCGCTGGGCACCTTCGATAACTTTAACCGTTTTGCGTTGCGTGGCCTGGCTGCGGCTCGCACGGAAAGCCTTTACGATTCGCTCTACGTCAGTTCGGAAGACGAGCCGGGCAGTTATTACCCGCTGATTGCGCTTAACGCCCGCTATGCCAGCGACTACAGCTGGATAGAAATAGACATGAACCCGGCCGCCCGTTTCCACGATGGCTCGCCGATTACCGCGTCTGATGTGACGTTCACCTTCACCATGTTTATGACGCAGGGTGTACCGCAGTTTCGTCTTTATTACAAAGGCACCGAAGCCAGTGTGATTAACCCACACCGGGTGCGTTTTACCTTCGCCGAGCCTGACAAAGAGAAAATGCTGGGGATGCTAACGCTACCGGTTATGCCGGAAAAATTCTGGCGCGATCACAAACTCAGCGACCCGTTAAGCACCCCGCCGTTAGCCAGTGGTCCTTATCGCATCACCGATTACCGCATGGGGCAATACGTGATTTATTCACGCGTAACCGACTACTGGGCTGCTGACTTGCCGGTCAACCGGGGTCGCTACAACTTTAACCAGTTGCGTTACGACTACTACCTGGATGATAGCGTCGCGCTGGAAGCCTTCAAAGCGGGTGCCTTCGATCTACGCATCGAAGGCTCACCTAAGCACTGGGCAACCCAGTACGAAGGCGGTAACTTCGCACGGGGTTATATTCTGAAGAAAGATGAAACTAATCAGGCGGCGCAAGATACCCGCTGGCTGGTGTTTAACATCCAGCGCCCACAGTTTAGCGATCGCCGGGTACGTCAGGCGCTGGCACTCGCTTTTGACTTTAACTGGATGAACAAGGCACTGTTTTTTAGTAGCTACCAACGCCCTTACAGCTTTTTCCAGAACACCGAATACGCCGCTCGGGGAATGCCATCCGCTGCTGAGCTGGCCTGGCTGACACCGCTGAAAGACCGTCTTCCCGCCGAGGTTTTCGGCCCGGCATACCGCCCGGAGGAATCCGATGGCAGTGGCTATGATCGCGCCGGTCTGCTCAAGGCATTACACCTGTTGCAGCAAGCGGGTTGGGAATTGAAAAATCAGGTGCTGGTCAATAAGAACACCGGCCAGCCTTTTCGTTTCGAATTGCTGCTACCAAGTGCCTCAAACGCTATCTATGTGTTGCCGTTCCAACACAATCTGGCTCGGCTCGGTATCCGCATGGAAGTACGCAGCGTCGACAGCCCGCAATTCAATAATCGGTTTCGCAAGCGCGATTTCGACATGATCCCGAAACTGTATCCGGCGATGCCCTACCCCAGCTCCGATCTGGCGATCAGTTGGAGCTCCGCCTACATCAACTCTTCCTACAATTCGCCGGGTGTACAAGATACGGCTATCGATCAGTTGATTGATAACATTGTCAGTCATCAAGGTGATAAAGCCGCACTGCTGTCATTGGGTCCGGCGTTGGACCGGGTACTCACCTGGAACCAGTTTGCTATCCCGATGTGGTATTCCAACCACGACCGTTTCGCCTACTGGAACAAATTCGCCATGCCGGCAACCCGCCCGGCCTATTCGCTGGGTATCGACAGTTGGTGGTATGACGCCAGTAAAGCCGCCACCCTGCCAGCAGCGCGTCGATAAGGAGCCGATATGGGAACTTACCTGTTACGCCGATTACTGCTGGTGATCCCCACGCTGTGGGCCATCATCACCATCAACTTTTTTATTGTGCAAATCGCGCCGGGCGGCCCGGTTGATCAGGCCATTGCGTCCATTGAAATGGGTCAGGGCACGGGGTTTAGCATGGGTGGCAACGACGGCGGTGGGCTGGCTCGTGGTCCGGGGGGCAAGCCCTCGGTGGAAAACACCTATCGGGGTGCCCGTGGTCTGGACCCGGAAGTGATCGCTGAAATCACCAAACGCTACGGGTTTGATAAACCGCTGCATGAACGTTACCTCAAGCTGTTGTGGGATTATGTCCGTTTTGACTTCGGCAACAGTCTGTTTCGCGGTTCGTCCGTGATTGCATTGATTAAAGAGAGCATGCCGGTTTCGATATCCCTTGGGTTATGGAGCACGCTGATTATCTATCTGGTATCGATTCCTCTGGGTATTAACAAGGCGGTGCGTAATGGCTCGGCGTTTGACGTCTGGAGTAGTACGCTGATTATTATCGGTTACGCCATTCCCGCATTTCTGTTCGCTATTTTGCTGATCGTCGTGTTCGCGGGTGGCAGTTATCTGGACTGGTTCCCGCTACGCGGACTGGTATCCCCGCATTTTGATAGCCTCTCCGCGTTCGACAAGGTCATCGATTACCTGTGGCACATTACATTACCGGTGCTGGCGACCGTGATCGGCGGCTTCGCCACGCTGACCATGCTAACCAAGAACTCATTTCTGGACGAAATCCGCAAACAGTACGTGATCACCGCCCGCGCCAAAGGCCTGGAAGAGAAACAGATCCTCTACCGTCACGTATTTCGCAACGCCATGCTGCTGGTCATAGCCGGTTTTCCCGCCACGTTCATCAGCATGTTCTTTACCGGTTCCCTGTTGATCGAGGTGATGTTTTCCCTTAATGGCCTCGGTCTTTTGGGGTACGACGCCACCTTGCAGCGCGATTACCCGGTGATGTTCGGCACCTTGTACATTTTTACTCTCATCGGCCTGTTGCTAAATATTCTCAGCGACATGACCTATACGCTGGTTGACCCGCGTATCGACTTCGAGGAGCGCCAATGAGTCGTCTAAGCCCGATTAATCAGGCGCGCTGGGCGCGTTTTCGCGCTAATCGCCGTGGTTACTGGTCGTTATGGGTTTTTCTGGTGCTGTTCCTGGTGACGCTCGGCTCGGAGTTAATCGCTAACGATAAGCCGTTATTGGTGCATTACAACGGACAGTGGTACACGCCGTTTATCGTGGATTACAGTGAAACCACGTTTGGTGGCCAACTGGCGACAGCGGCCGATTACCGCGACCCTTGGTTGGCAAAGCGACTGGAACAAGGCGGTTGGGTGGTGTGGCCACCGATTCACTATCATTACGACACCATCAATTATGCTACCCAGCATGCGTTCCCCTCGCCGCCCTCGTGCCAGAATTGGCTCGGTACGGACAGCCAGGGGCGTGATGTGCTGGCGCAAATCCTGTATGGCTTTCGTATTTCCATTCTGTTTGGGCTGGCGTTGACGCTGCTGTCCAGCCTGATTGGCATAGTGGTAGGTGCCTGCCAGGGGTATTACGGCGGGCGTATCGATTTGTGGGGACAACGCGTTATCGAGGTCTGGTCCGGTATGCCGACGCTATTCCTGATTATCCTGCTCTCTAGCGTGATTCAGCCAAATTTCTGGTGGCTGCTAGGCATTACGGTACTGTTTGGCTGGATGGCGCTGGTCGGCGTGGTACGCGCGGAATTCCTGCGCACCCGCAATTTCGACTATATTCGCGCCGCACAGGCCATGGGGGTTAGCGATCGTTCCATCATGTTCCGCTGCATGCTGCCCAACGCGATGGTCGCTACCCTCACCTACCTGCCGTTTATTTTGTGTGGTTCCATCACCACCCTGACCTCGCTCGATTTTCTGGGGTTCGGTTTACCGATGGGCTCGGCGTCACTCGGCGGTTTATTGCTGGAAGGGAAAAACAACCTACAGGCACCGTGGCTTGGCATCACCGTTTTCATCGTGTTGGCGGTGGTGCTGTCACTGCTTATTTTTATCGGCGAAGCCGTTCGCGACGCCTTTGACCCGAGCAAGGCGCATTGATATGTCCGAACAACCTTTACTTGACATTCGTGACCTGAGTATCGCGTTTCGCAGCGGCGATCAGCAACGGTGTGTGGTCGAAAACGTCTCACTGAGTATTGCTGCCGGAGAAACGCTGGCGCTGGTGGGGGAATCCGGCTCCGGCAAAAGCATCACCGCGTTATCGGTGTTGCGCCTGCTACCTTCGCCGCCTGTCGTCTACCCTCAGGGCGATATTCTGTTTGCCGGCGAGTCGTTGCTACACGCCAGTGAACAGCAGTTGCGCCAGGTGCGCGGTAACCAGATTGCCATGATCTTTCAGGAACCGATGGTGTCGCTTAACCCGCTACATACCATTGAAAAACAGCTGGCGGAGGTGCTCTCGCTGCACCGGGGCATGCGTCGTGACGCCGCCCGTGATGAAATCGTCCGTTGTCTTGAACGTGTCGGCATTCGTCAGGCGGCGCGACGGCTGGCGGATTTCCCTCACCAGCTTTCCGGTGGTGAGCGCCAGCGGGTGATGATTGCCATGGCATTGCTGACACAACCCCGTCTGTTGATTGCGGATGAACCGACCACCGCGCTGGATGTCACCGTACAGGCCCAAATTCTGGACCTGCTCAATGAACTCAAGCAGGAACTGAACATGAGCCTGCTGTTTATTACCCACAACCTGAATATTGTGCGTCGGCTGGCTGACCGGGTTGCTGTCATGCAGGCAGGGCGCTGCGTCGAGCAGAACCGAACCCCTGCGCTGTTCAGGGCGCCACAACATCCTTATACCCGACAATTACTGGATGCCGAGCCAACCGGGGAAGCATTACCGCTCACCTCGGATACGTCGGCCTTGCTGGATGTCCGGGGGCTGGGTGTCAACTTCCCTATCAGACGCGGTTTGCTACGCCGTACGGTGGGGGAAAAGTCGGTACTGCAGGCGCTTAGCTTTTGTCTGCGCCGTGGCGAAAGCATCGGGCTGGTGGGTGAGTCGGGGTCAGGGAAAAGCACGACCGGGCTGGCATTGCTGCGGTTACTGCGCAGTCAGGGTGAGATCTGGTTTGATGGGCAGCCGTTGCATCAATTTAACCGCAAGCAAATGCTGCCGTTTCGTCGCCGCATTCAGGTCGTTTTTCAGGATCCCAACGGCTCATTGAACCCTCGACTGAATGTGGAGCAAATTATCGCGGAAGGGTTGCGGGTCCATCACCGACTGAGCGCGACAGAACAGACGCAGCGGGTTATTCAGGCCATGCAGGAAGTAGGGTTGGATCCGGATAGCCGTCACCGCTACCCATCAGAGTTTTCCGGCGGCCAGCGTCAACGTATTGCTATCGCCCGGGCCTTGATACTGCAACCGGAATTGCTGATTCTCGACGAGCCGACTTCGTCGCTCGATCGCACGGTTCAGGCACAGATTCTGGCGCTGCTGAAAACCCTGCAACAGACCCACCAGCTCGCTTACCTGTTCATCAGCCACGACTTACACGTCGTACGCGCACTCTGCCATCAGGTTATCGTGCTGCGCCATGGTGAGGTGGTCGAGCAAGGCGACTGCCGACAAATCTTTGAACATCCGCAGCAGGACTACACCCGAGCGCTATTACAGCTGTCAGCCTGACAACGATTCAGAAGTACATGCCAGACGTACATGAAAACAGGAATCAGGCAGCATCGATACCGATGCTGCCTGATTCAGAACGGGTATTGAGCGCAAACCGATTCGGCGATCGCCACACCCACATCTTTCAAACGACACATCGCCGCACTCTCGTCCTGACGATATAAAAACAGGCAGGGCTCACCCTCCCACTCCACCACGGCACATTGCAGTTGGATCTCATCCAGCGACTGGTTGAGATGCCGCATGATCTGACGGGCTTCGTCGCCGTCATGGCTGAGCAGTTTAAAACCAATCAGATAACTGTCGTCATCCAGACCGCAAAGCGGAATCGGTTCAACTTTGACACCAGTAAAACCCGATGACCATCGATAACTTTGCGGCAAGCGATGGACTACCGAAAGTTGGAGAGTATTCACAGCGTCTTCCTCAGCTAAGCAGCCATAAATTCACAAAATTATAACATAAACTCATAGGATTTTTTGCCAGACATCTTTCTTTTACCACGATTTAGATACAAAAAATCAACATATCTTCATAATGAGGCCAACCCAGAAGCATGGCGCTCAATGTGGTCACTGGTCAAAACGTTAACAAGATCACGTTCCTGATCGATTTTGCGCTATATGTAACCTTTTATTCTCAATATCTCAACCCATTTCTTCTAGTTGTTCACTTTTGATTCAAAATTTTCACAATTCAGGAACGATAGACGGGTGAACTGCCAGCCATACGCTGGCAGTCTTATCAGGAAAAATGCGAAAAGGCGGCATTAACGCCGACTGGCGTACAGAAATAAACCGAGGGCAGCAACCGAGCACACTGCCATGGCGCTCACCATCGGCCAGGCGCTTTGAGCGGTTGCCAGTGACAACACCGTACCCATCAGAGACCCTAGTCCGAAACGCAGCGTCCCGGCCAATGACGACGCCGTACCGGCCATGTGCGGGAAGTCATCGAGGATCACCGCCATGGCATTAGACGCCACGGTAGCAACACAGCCCACGAACACCGCCACGCCCAGTACCAGCGGGAAAAAACCCAGATGGAAACTGCAAACTGCCACCAGCCATATTCCCATCACAAACTGGATGATCAACCCCAGACGGAACATGAACATCGCCCCCATGCGCGACACGATACGGCTATTGAGCAATGTCATCAGAAACAGGAACACGATATTCAGCGCAAAGTAGTAGCCAAAGTGTTGAGGTGACACCCCGTTCAGGTCGATGTACACAAACGGCCCGGCGCTGAGAAAAGCAAACATGCCGGAAAACGACAGCCCACTGGCGAACATATAACTGAAAACGCGACGATGACGAACCAACTGGAAAAAATTCATCAGCGTGGTACGCAGGCGAAAACGCTGCCGCTGCTCTGCCGGTAAGGTTTCATGCACGCATAACCATACCAGGACTGTCGCCACCAGCGAGGCCGCCGCAATCGTCCAGAAAATGGCATGCCAGCTCAGCCAGAATAGCAACGCGCCGCCGATAATCGGCGCCAGCAGCGGCGCTACCGTCATGACCAGAATCACAAACGACATCATGCGCGAAAATTCATCTTTCGAGAATCGGTCGCGCAGCAACGCGTTGATCACCACACTAGCCGAGGCAGCGGATAGACCGTGCAGAAAACGCATATGAATCAGTTGTTCGACCGTTTGCGACAGTGCACAGGCCGCGGCAGCCAGCGTAAAAATCAGCACGCCCCCCAGAATCACCGGTTTACGACCGATGCTGTCCGACATCGGGCCGTAAAACACCTGCCCAATCGCAAAGCCGAGCACATACGAACTGAGGGTCATCTGCACCCGGCCGGGATCAACAGAAAATTCTTTTGCAATCACGGGCAACGCGGGCAGATACATATCGATGGCGATAGGCATCAGCATCGATATCAACCCCAGGATAAAAATCAGACCGACGCGCGAAGATGAGGGTGGTTGCACGACAAACATTTCTCCAGACAGAAGAACAGTTCCCGCCACCACAGCAGCGGGGTAAAAACGTCAGGCCTGATCACACACATCAAGCCAGATAATGGCAGACCCACGACAACGCGTTGGTTACTGCCCGAAACTGTCGACTTCTTCCTGTGTCAACGGCCGGTATTCACCCGGCTCCAGCGTGTCATCCAATGCAATGGCACCAATACGTTCACGATGCAGCGCCACCACGTGGTTGCCGACCGCAGCAAACATGCGTTTCACCTGATGGTAACGCCCTTCACTGATAGTCAGACGGACCTGATGTTCAGACAGGGCCTCCAGGGTAGCCGGGCGGGTCAGGTTTTTCTCGTTATGCAGCTGAACACCTGCCTGAAATTTTTCCGCCGTATCTGCCGCCAGCGGCTGCTCCAGCGTCACCAGATAGGTTTTTTCACAATGATGCTTTGGCGAGGTAATACGGTGTGACCACTGCCCATCATCGGTCAACAGCACTAAACCGCTGGTGTCGATATCCAGCCGCCCGGCAGCATGCAACTTGTGCGCGACCGGTTCGTCAATGAAATACAAAATCGTCGGGTGGTCAGGATCGTCGGTTGAGCACACATAGCCCTGAGGTTTATTGAGCATGAAATACCGCGGCCCATTCTGCTGCTCGAGTACATTGCCGTCGAACGCCACTTCATGCTCTGGCAACAGTTTGAATGCCCCGCTTTTTACCACCTCACCGTTTACTGTCACACGCTGTGCACGCAGTTCGCGCACTATCAGAGAACGGCTGATTCCCAACTGCTGGGAAAGAAATTTATCCAATCGCATTAATGAATGACTGCCTATGGTGATCACGAATTGCCGGTCAGGTACGGACGTAACGTCACCTGACAGGAATAAGGCGTTGTCTTTCACACCGAATATCCTCTTTCAGAAAAGATATTGATGTAGACCGCCTCTCTGTACCGTTTAAAAAAGCATAATAAAAGCAACTTTACCACGTTGCCATCCTGCCGCTATCGGCCGGCACTGCATGTAAAGTCTGTCGCGATGCTTCGCCGTCATACGGCGATAAATCGCCCGATAATTATCAGGAGACCTATTATGTCATCGATTCACGGTCATGAAGTATTACATATGATGGTGACCGCCAACAGATCCTTTACCACTGATGAACTGATTGCCACCATCGAGGCGCGCTTTGGCCACGATGCCCGCTTTCATACCTGCTCTGCCAGCGACATGACCGCCGCCGGGCTGGTGCAATTTCTGGCTGACAAAGGCAAATTCATTGCGCAAGATAACGGCTTTACGACCCACGAAAGCAAAATCTGCCGCCACTGATGTCATTTACACTGCGCCCGTACCAGCAAGAAGCGGTTGACGCTACCCTTGCCTATTTTCGCCAGCACACCGCTCCGGCGGTGATCGTCTTACCCACCGGCGCAGGCAAAAGCCTGGTGATTGCCGAATTGGCGCGGCTGGCGCGCGGGCGGGTATTGGTACTGGCGCACGTCAAAGAACTGGTTGAGCAGAATCACGCGAAATATTGCGCATTGGGTTTACCGGCGGACATTTTCGCCGCCGGGCTCAACCAGCGTGACAGCGCGGGCAAAGTGGTTTTTGGCAGTGTGCAGTCGGTCGCACGCCATCCTGACAAATTTGACGATGCGTTTTCGCTGCTGATTATCGATGAGTGTCACCGCATTAGCGACGATGAAAACAGTCAGTATCAGCAAATTATTCAGCACTTGCAGCGGGCAAATCCCCGGTTACGGCTACTGGGGTTAACGGCAACGCCTTATCGCCTGGGGCGGGGGTGGATCTATCAGTACCATTACCACGGCATGATCCGTGGCGACGAGAACTGTTTGTTCCGCGACTGTATCTACGAATTGCCGCTGCGTTACATGATCCGCCATGGTTTTCTGGTGCCGCCGGAGCGGCTCGATATGCCAGTGGTGCAGTACGATTTCAGCCAGTTAGCCGCCCGCAGTCATGGCTTGTTCAGCGAGGTGGACTTAAACCGGGAGTTAAAACGTCAGCAGCGGGTCACGCCACAGATAGTCCGCCAAATTATCGAGTACACCGCCGATCGGCGCGGCGTGATGATTTTCGCTGCCACAGTGGAGCATGCCCGGGAAATCGAAGGCTTGTTACCGCCCAGAGAAGCAGCGCTTATCAGCGGGGAAACCCCTACCCCACAGCGTGACGCGCTCATCAGCGCCTTCAAACAGCAGCAGTTGCGCTATCTGGTGAACGTATCGGTATTGACGACCGGTTTTGATGCACCGCATGTTGACGCTATCGCCATTCTACGCCCGACGGAATCCGTCAGCCTCTATCAGCAAATCATCGGGCGTGGCTTGCGCCTGTTTCCTGGGAAAACCGACTGCCTGATACTCGATTATGCCGGTAATCCCTTTGACCTCTACACGCCAGAGGTCGGCAACAGCAAACCGCACAGTGACAGCCAACCCGTGCAGGTATTCTGCCCACAATGCGGTTTCGCCAACCTGTTCTGGGGTAAATGCACCGATGACGGTAGCGTAATAGAGCATTACGGCCGCCGCTGTCAGGGCTGGCAGGATGACGAGCACGGCAAACGCCAACAGTGCGACTACCGTTTTCGCTTCAAGAGCTGCCCGCATTGCGGCGCGGAAAACGATATCGCCGCCCGACGTTGCCAGACCTGCGATGCGCTGTTGGTTGACCCGGATGACATGCTAAAAGCCGCGTTAAAGCTCAAAGATGCGCTGGTGCTACGCTGTAGCGGGATGCAACTGCAACACGGTACCGATGCTAAAGGCGAATGGCTGCGTATCACCTATCACGACGAAGACGGTGCCGATGTCAGCGAGCGCTTTCGCCTGCATACATCAGCCCAGCGTAACGCATTTAACCATGTGTTTCTGCGGGTGCATCAGCGGGCACCCGGCGTCCCGTTCCATTGGCAACGCGCCGACGACGTGGTGGCCCAGCAGGCGTTGCTGCGGGCGCCGGACTTCGTGGTGGCGCGCCTGCAGGGGAAATACTGGCAGGTGCGGGAAAAAATCTTCGATTATCAGGGCCGCTATCGCCGGGCAAACGAACTGCGCGGCTAGCCTTAGGCGGTTTTATTTGCCCGCACGGCCATATTCCGCTAGAATCTCGCCCGCTTTTATTTCGAATATCAACATATACCCAAAATAATTCGAGTTGCAGGACAACACGCTCGCGTGTTGAACAACGCGATGCGTTGGCCCTTTAGGGCAAGGCTCGTTAGAGCCTTGTAACGCGGCAAGAGAGAGAATCCCGATGAGCTTACTCAGGTAAGTGATTCGGGTGAACGAACGCCGCCAACACACCTGCAACTTGAAGTATGACGGGTATAGTTATTTGAACAAAGCAGATTATCCTGCCTGTTGCTGGGTCGCCTGTAACAGGGTCATTTTATTAAGTAGAGAAAGCAATGATTACTATCAACGCAGAAGTACGTAAAGAGCAGGGTAAGGGTGCGAGCCGCCGCCTGCGCACTACCGGTAAATTCCCCGCTATCGTTTACGGTGGTAGCGAAGCACCGGTTTCCATCGAACTGGACCACGATATCGTTAAAAACCTGGAAGATCGTAACAGCGAAGGCCTGTACGGTGAAATCGTCCTGGTTATCGATGGCAAAGAAACCAAAGTAAAAATCCAGGCTGTTCAGCGTCACGTGTTCAAGCCGAAACTGACTCACATCGATTTCGTTCGCGTGTAATTACACTACAACGTTTCGACGAGCCAGCAAAAACGCCGCACAACTGTGCGGCGTTTTTGTTTGTGCCTTCTGCCACGACTTATCCCTGCCATGTTTCTGTCTGTCATGTTGCTCTCTGCCATACCCACCCAATCACCATCCCCAGATAAAAAAACGCCACCGCGGGTGGCGATGGCGTTGGGCTACACGCAAGCGTGTGATTATCAGGCGTGGCTACCTTGGGCAACCAGCGGGATATCACGCTCACGCGGCGCTTTCGGCGGCTGGATAAACAGGGTAATCACCAGTGAAACCACCGACAGCAGCGCAATTGCGATAAAGGTGCTGTGGAACCCGCCCAGTGCGGCAGCGATAAAGGAACCGGCCAACGGGCCTAAGCCAAACCCCTGATAAATCAGCCCGTAGTTTTTACTGTGGTGCTTGAGGCCGAAGAAATCAGCCACAATCGCCGGGTAGACCGTGATATTTCCGCCGAAGCAGAAGGCTACCGCCCCGGTGCACAGGAAGAACGTCATCGCATTGAGCGGCAGGAACGCCATCACTGTGACCGCCAGTGCAGTGACCAGCAGCGTGAAGTTCAGCACCCGCAAACGACCGACTTTATCAGACAGATACCCCAGGATCAGGCGACCGGCTGTGTTGCAAATGGCAATCGCTGATACGGCGCTGGCAGCCGTGACCACATCCAGCCCAGCCATTTTGACGCCGATATCCTTCACGATACCGATCAGGTACAACCCACTCATGCAGGAGGTGAAGAACACCACAAACAGCAACCAGGCTTCTTTGCGACGCAGCATTTCACTGACCGTGAAGTTAACGTTGCCGCCCTGAGCCGCCGTCTGGACTGGCTGTACCGGTGCGTCTTTCAGCAGCATCGCGCCGCCGGTGATCATCACTAACGCCATCGCTCCCCACCAGAAAAACGTCTGGGACACACCAACGTGCATCAGCAGCGCACTATTGACATATTTAAACACCAGACTCCCGGTGCCATACGCGCCGACGGACACCCCGGCAATCACACCTTTGCGATTCGGGAACCACTTGATCAGATTGGATAACGTGGTGATGTATGCCGTACCGTCGGCAAACCCGACCACGAGCCCGACCAGTAACCACAGCATCGGCAGTGACGACACCATGGATGTCGCCATCAACGCCACACCCAACACCAGACCAGCAATCAATGTCAGCTTGCGGATACCGATACGCTCCTGAATGCGGCCAGCAAACAAAGTGGCGAAAGCCAGGAAAAAGCTGGTAAGGGAAAACGTCGTGGCAACCGAACTGAGCGGCCAGTGAAATTTATCCACCAGCGGTTGGTTGTAAAGACTCCAGGTATAGATGGTTCCCAGCCCCATTTGAGCCAGGATGGTTCCGGCAACAATAACGCCGCGATTTACTGGTTTTCCGTTCATAACGGTAGCCTCGATTTTTCTGGTGTGAAGACAATGCGGGCAAAACGGCCTGCGAATGGCACCAGTATAAGGAGGGGTCACCACCACGGATTAAAGAACGGCATGAACGGCATGAATCAGGGAATGAAATGCATCCAGAGCGGTATTAATGACAGTAAATCTATCTTCTCATGTCTGACGTCTGACCTCCTAACCACTACAGACGCATCAGTTGACGGAATTCCCGCACTTTGCTGCGGCTAACCGGCACCTGAAAATCCAGATCGCTCAGTTTGAGGATATAGGTATTGTTGAACCAGGGTTCTATCTCACGGATCTTGCTCAAATTTACGCAATACGAACGGTGACAGCGAAAGAAATAGGCCTCCGGCAAGCGGCTGCAAAACTCGGTAATGTTCATCGACATGACGAACTCATCACGCCGGGTGTACACAAAGGTCAGTTTTTCGTGGGATTCGGCGTAATAGATATCGTGGATGTTGGTGACGATAATCCGCTTATCTTTGACCAGATTGATGGTCATCGGTGCCGGACGATTGCTGTCGCTGCTGGGATGAGCAGGTAATTGCTGTTGCTGCCACGCCGCTTCAAGTTTTTGCAGCATGCCGACTATGCGGGTTTCATGATAGGGCTTGAGAATATAATCAAACGCTTCCAGCTCAAACGCCTCTACCGCATGATTTTTATAAGCGGTAATGAAAACAATCAGCGGCTTATGCGCAAACTGGCTGATGTTTTTCGCCAGCATCACCCCATCCAGCGAAGGGATGTTGATATCAAGGAAGATGACATCTACCCGATTATCCTGCAGGTATTTCAGCACATCGAGGCCATCATCAAACACCGCATCCACGTCTATCTGGCTGTGTTGTTTGATAAGCCAGCTCAACTCCTGCTGTGCCAGAAATTCATCTTCGACAATGATCGCCTTCACGTTATTCTCCTGTCACCGGCCCTGCTCTGAGGGAAACGCCACCGCGTTATCCACACGCTCAGTGTTGTCACGGGTAATAAAAAATTCGATTTCCGTTCCAGGGTTGAGCCGACTAATGTGCAGCCCCTCCCCATACAGCAGTTTGATCCGATGATGTACATTGAGCAGGCCTATCTTATTACCCGGCAATTCATTGCGCTCCACGCGGGCAATCACCTCATCGCTGATGCCAATACCGGTATCACGCACCGCAACCCGGATACGCTCCCCCTGCTCCCGGATACTCAACGTCACCACCCCTTTGCCTTTGCAAGAACGGATACCGTGAACAATCGCATTTTCAACCAACGGTTGAATCAGCAGACCAGGAATCAGACAACTGACGTCTTCATCAATCTCGTAAATCACCGTCAGCTTATCGCCAAAGCGCGCCTGCTCGATAGCGATGTAATCTTTTATCTGATAAAGCTCGCTTTTTATATCAATCAGTTCCTCGTCATTGCGCTCCAGGTTGTAGCGCAGATAACGCGACAGATTGATAATAAGCTGGCGCGCGGTATCCGGGTTGAGCCGGATAGACGTGGAAATGGCATTCAGCGCGTTAAACAAGAAATGTGGATTGATCTTGCTTTGCAGCGCCCGCAGCTCCGCACGGTTCGCCATATCACGCAGTTGCTCGGCGCGTGACACCTCAAGCTGGGTGGAGATGATTTGCGACAACCCGACAGCCATCTCTTTGAGCGACCAGGTGATGCGGTGTGCCCGCTGGTAATAGATTTTTAGCGCGCCAGTGACTTCGCCTTTTTCCCACAGCGGGATGACGATCATCGAATGGATTTCCGGGGTGCGGTAGGCCTCATCATTATTTTTGATGATAATCTTTCCGCTCTTTAGCGCCAGTTGCGTCGTCGGGCTTAGGTCGCGATCGCCACTGTGGTAGTTCTCTTCCCCTACCCCCACGTAGGCCAGCACCTGCGAGGTGTTAGTGATCGCCACCGCGTCGGCATCGATATCGCGACGGATAATATCGCATATCGTACTGAGCGACTGACTATTGATATGGCGAAACAACGGTAGCGTTTTATTGGCAATATCCAGCGCCAGCTTGGCCTGCCGCGCGGCAACTGCCTCTTTTTCCCCTTCCACGCTACGCACCAGCAGCACGATCAACCCAATACTGACCGCCCCCAGAATCATCGGAATCGCGATATGCGCAACAATGTCCAACCCCAGTGAAAACGGCCGGGCCCACAGTACAACCAACAACATGGTCAGTGACTCGCACAACATACCGCCGACAATCCCCACACTCCAGTGGCGATCACGCGGGATGCGGTGGTGAATCCAGGCAGACATAAACCCGGCGACAATGCTGGTGATAAGGCAAGGGACCGAGGTAATACCGTGCATATCGATCAGGTAACGATGCACTCCGGCGATCACCCCCGTGGTAATGCCCACCCACGGCCCAAACAGGATACCGCCGGACATCACCGCTACCACCCGCACGTTGACCAGTGACCCTTCCACGTTGATGCCGGACCAGGTACTGAACAACGCAAACAACGAAAAGATGGCAGTAACCACCGCCAGGTCAAAACGTGAGTGCTCATCCTGCTGAAGCAGCTGACGAAAATGTCGTGTTCGGGTCAGGAAAAACAGGCAAATAAGCATCAGCGCTGCTCGGTCATAAACCGCCAGCACCATGTCAAAGATAGAACGCACGGGAATCTCACCACCTATACAGCCGAATATCCATCATAAAACAAGGGGCAAGCACTGCCAAACCCGTTTGCAGTCAGGGACTATTTCTGCCTGAACTATTGTTGTATGAATAGCGCTACGTGAATTGAATAAAGCATTGCGTGAATAAAACACTTCATACATAAAATACTGCGTGATAACACGCGGCCTGAACAGGCCCCCAGCGTAGGAGGCCTCGAAGCAGGCGAAGGAAAGGGAAAATCAGCGATCGCCACCGCCGAACCGACGCTGCAACTGGTCGCGCAGATTAGGTGGCGTGCCTTTGATGGTCAACGTATCCGTAGCCGGATCCCAGAAAATACGTTCGCCTAACAGCAGCGCATCGAAATTAATGCTAAGCCCGCCGCCGCTACCGGCAAATTTGGTCAACTGGCGCAACGTGCTGCGATCGGCCGGGAAGCTCTCTTCCAGCTCATACCCTTGCTCGGCGGTAAACGCCTGGAAGGTTTTCTCGCCCAGTGGCGGCAGTTCATTTGACAGCGCCTCCAGTTCGATTTCCTCCCCGGCCTGCAACTGTTCATTGCAGTAGCTGTATACCTGCTGACGGTATTGCTGACGCTCGTTTTTATCCAGTTGTGCATCAGTACAGTAATCATCTACTGCCTTCAGCAGGCCTTTATTTTGCGCTTTGGTATCCAGCCCTTCAGCCGCAGCCAGGAAATCCATAAAGAAATCAGACACCTTACGGCCAACGCGACCTTTAAGAAACGTCAGGTAACGGGTGGATTCCGGGCTGGTTTCCCATTCGGTCAGATCGATGCGCGCCACGATATCTGCGTGATGAATGTCCAAATAATGGGTACTGCTGATATCCAACTGTTCATTGACCCGCAGGCTATTACAGCTGTTCAGCACCGCAATCAGCAGGTACTCGACAGCCAGATAACGGTACTGACAAAACAGCACCACGCCGCCTTCCGCGAAGGGGTATTTCGCCAGTTCATCACGTAACCGGCCTGTCGCCGCACGCGAGAAAGCCAGAAAGTCATCATCGCCTTTACGACAGGAACGCAACGCCGCCGCCAGTTCGCTCTCTTCGTTAAACAGGCCATACGCCTTGCTTTTAGCGCTGTAGACGCGATGCAGTTCCGCCATCATATCGCTGACCGCGCCGTTCACGGTCAGCAACGAATCGCGCAACACCATGTCCAACGACTGCTCGTCACGTTTGACCAACTGGTGCAGGGCAATCTGGTCGATATCCAGACTCATGGTAAACTCTCCTTCTAGTAAGGCGCGTATTCAAGCACTAGGTGTTCCAGCATGCAACTCAAAAGCTCCTCGATTCTGACGGGCGGCATTGATAAAAGTGCGGAAAACCACGCCCCTATACGGTAATATATTTGCCTTTCACCACCAGAGATACACGATTTTATGCCGCAATCATCCCGTTATAGTGACGAACAAATCGAACAATTGCTGACTGATCTGGTCAATGTACTGGAGAAACACCACACTCCGACCGATCTTGCACTGATGGTGCTCGGCAACATGGTCACCAATCTGCTCAATACCAGCATCGCGAATCCGAAACAGCGTGAAGCGTTGGCGGGTTCTTTTGCCGACGCGTTGCAGGCGTCTATAAAAACCAACGACATCCATTGATACCGGCCCGTTTATGGTAACCAACCGTCCGCGCTACCGTGAAAAAGTCTCCCAGATGATAAGCTGGGGGCACTGGTTCGCCCTGTTCAACATTCTACTCGCACTGGGGCTGGGTAGCCGTTATCTGTTCGTTGCCGACTGGCCATCGTCACTGCCTGGACGGCTGTATTCGCTGGTAAGCTGGCTGGGGCATTTCAGCTTTATCGGTTTTTCCACCTACCTGCTGATCATTTTCCCGCTGACATTTATTGTGATGTCGCAGCGATTGCTGCGCTTCCTGTCTGCGGCACTCGCCACCGCCGGCCAAACGCTGTTGATTGTTGATGCGTCAGTATTCAGCCGTTTTCATCTCCACCTGAACATGACGGTCTGGGATTTGGTGACTAACCCGGACCAAAGCGAAATGGTGCGCGACTGGCAGTTACTGTTCATCAGTGTGCCGGTTATCTTCATGGTGGAGATGCTATTCGGCACCTGGTGCTGGCAAAAGCTGCGCAGTCTTAACCGACGCCATTTCGCCAGACCCATGGCGGCCGTCTTCATCGTGGCGTTTTGCCTGTCTCACCTGATGTACATCTGGGCAGACGCCAATTTCTACCGCCCGATCACCATGCAGCGCGCCAACCTGCCCCTCTCCTACCCGATGACGGCCCGCCGTTTTCTGGAGAAACATGGCCTGCTCAATGCGCAAGAATATGAGCGCCGTCTGGCATTGCAGGGCAACCCGGACGCGGTCTCGGTAGAATACCCGCTCAGCGACATCAGTTTTCGCGACGCAGGCAGCGGCTATAACCTGTTGCTGGTGGTGATGGATAGCGTGCCGGATCAGGACACACCACATTCCATGCCCAACCTGGCGCGCTTCGCCGAAGAAAACGTACGCTTCAGCAACTATTTCAGCGCCGGTACTCAGCAAGATGGCGGTCTGTTTAATCTGTTTTATGGTATCTCCACCACCTACATGGACGGCATACTCGGCAGTAGCAAACCGTCTGCGCTGATCGATGCCCTGAGTCAGCAGGGTTACCAGTTTGGTCTGTTCTCTGCCAGCGGGTTTAGCAGTCCATTGTACCGTCAGGCCCTGCTATCCGACTTCTCGCTGCCACCGCCACAACCGCAAAGCGATGACGCTATCACCACGCAGTGGGTCAAGTGGCTGGATAATAATACCGGTACCCGTTCGCCCTGGTTCTCGTTCATCGAGTTCAACCACGCGACCACAGGCAGCAATGGCCGCCCGCTTGCCGCTGGCGAACAGCAGCGTCGTTACCGTCAGGATACCGCCAGTATTGATGAGCAAATCGACCGCATTATCACGACGCTGCGGGAGAAAAACCTGCTCGACAAAACGGTGGTGGTGATTACCGCCGAGCAAAGCAGTGCCGAACGCCTCAAAGACGACGACCCGTCGCCAATGAACCGTGAACACCGACAGGTGCCGCTGGTCGTTCACTGGCCGGAAACCCCGGCACAGACCATCAGCAAAATGACTGACCCGAAAGACGTGATGACCACGCTGATGCAACGCCTGCTGCATGTGAAAACCGCGGCAGAAGATTACTCGCAAGGAGAGGACTTGTTCAGCGCTGAACGGCGGGCCAACTGGTTGCTCAACGGCGACAGTAATTCGCTGACCATCATCACACCGCAGCAGGTTATTCAGTTAGGTCGCAACGGCAGTTACCGGGCTTACGACGCCAATGGACGCTTATTACCGGATGAAAAACCGCAGTTAGGGTTGCTCTTGCAGGTGCTGACGACTGAACGGCGATTTATTGCTAACTAACTGCCTAAATCTAAAGCAGTCGTTTAGGGCGGCTATTGCAATCGGGTCAGGAAACGGTAGTATAGCGGCCCATAGCATCGGCACGTAGCGCAGCCTGGTAGCGCACCGTCATGGGGTGTCGGGGGTCGGAGGTTCAAATCCTCTCGTGCCGACCAAATACTACTTCCGTAAGTACCGGTTACTAACGGAAACCCCACAGAAACCCGCATCCTCTCTGAGTTTGCGGGTTTTTTGTTGCCTGTTATCTGCCGGGATACCCCGTTTACAGCCGGAAAGTTTAGTTATACCGCCCCATATAACTACAAAAGCGTATAACTACGATGGCCCGTATAACTACCCCTCTGACCAATACCGAGATCAAAGCCGCCAAACCTGCCGAGAAGGAATACACGCTACAAGACGGGGATGGGTTGTATCTGTTGGTGAAACCGAGTGGCTCTAAGATCTGGCGCTTTAACTATTACCGTCCTGATACGAAGAAACGTGCATTAATCAGCTTTGGCGCATTCCCTGCGGTTTCTTTGGCCGAAGCCAGGCAACGGCGTGAATCAGCAAAAGCACTGATAAGCAAAGGCATCGATCCGCAATTCCACCAGCAACAGCAGCGCGAACAAGAACAGGCAATCAGCCTGAACACGTTCGCCAAAGTCGCCGCCGACTGGTATGAAGTGAAAAAATCTCAACCGCTGGCCGCAAACACGATTAAAGATATCTGGCGCTCCTTGGAAAAATACGTGTTCCCGTTCATCGCAAATCAGCCCATTAGCCAGCTTACCGCCCGTCATTTCATCACCGCGCTGGAACCGATACAGGCCAGCGGCAAACTGGAAACCGTTAAACGGGTTAGCCAGCGCATCAACGAAGTGATGGACTATGCCGTTAATTCCGGCCTGATACCGGCTAACCCGGCGGCGAAGATCCGCAAAACGTTTCAGACGCCGGTAAAAACCCATATGCCGACCATCCGGCCAGAGGCATTACCTGGCCTGATGAAAACGCTATCGGTCGCCAGCATTGAGCTACAAACCCGGTTATTGATTGAATGGCAATTGCTGACCGTCGCCCGCCCGGCTGAAGCCGCAGAAACCCGCTGGAGCGAGATAGACCTTACGCAGAACACCTGGACAATCCCGGCTGGCCGCATGAAGATGCGCCGCGAGCACGTTATTCCCTTGCCCTCACAAGCGTTAGCCATTCTGGACGCCATGAAGCCAATCAGCGGCCACCGGGAATACCTGTTCCCTTCCGCTAAAGACCCCAAACAGCCGATGAACAGCCAAACCGCTAACGCCGCACTGCGTCGCATGGGCTACAAAGGCGTGCTGGTGTCCCACGGCTTGCGCGCTATCTTCAGTACCGCCGCCAACGAAGCAGGCTTCCCGCCGGACGTCATCGAAGCCGCGCTAGCTCACGTTGACACCAATGAAGTGCGCCGCGCTTACAACCGTTCTCAGTATTTGGAACAACGAAAGGAGATGATGGTGTGGTGGGGCAAACATATCCAACTGACTTCATTAGGTACAATGGCAATGTCAACCTTAGCAGAGTTGACAAAAAATCCCGCATAAACTAGATTGTGGGTATGCTGTCTGACTAGAGGGTATTCCCCAGTCACAATAGACGGCCTCTACAGGCATTTAGGTACGTTACTTGCCCCTCTTAGGAGTTTAAAAACTTCTTTAGGGGCTTTGTAATTTTTAGTATCTATAGTTTTTCTGAACCTTCCGCACCTCCTCGTAACTTCATAATTTTCTATTACAAGCTTTTCAACCATTAAAAAAAACTGTACTTATCCTTTTAGGAAGGTATCATCTTATTCAAAACTCTTAAATCAGAATTAACCATGGATAAATATTATTTAGAGCACACATTTAATGCGTATTGCGATGGTAAACTTGATTTCAATGATTTTCTTAAAATTGAATTAAAAACAAATATAGAAGAAATCAAAGTTGAAAAACGTGAAGTCGTAAAATGCAGTGAAAAACTAAAAAGAATCCATTCTTTTTTCAATCAATTTATATTTGATAATTTAGAAATACAAGAAGACTGTGTTTTTTCATACCGAAAAAATGTTAATGTTCTTGACTGCATTGTCCCTCACTCAATGAATAAATTTATTTTCAAAACTGACATACATTCTTTCTTTCATTCCATTTCAAAAAAAACAATATACAACTGTATTTTCACTCAAATTGACAACCAACCATTATCCGACATAGATTCCTATTTAGACCGAATTTGTAATTTAGTAACTTATAAAGATAGATTGCCTCAAGGTTTTTCAACTTCACCTGTACTGAGCAATGCTGTTTTTAATAGCTTCGATATAAAAATAAAAAAATATTGTAATGAAAATAATATGATCTATTCAAGATATGCTGATGATATATTAATTTCATCAAATAATTATCTTGATAAGGAGGAATGTATACATGATATCGATAACATTCTTAATTCCTGCTTTGAACAAAAATTCAAGATAAATACCTTGAAGACAAAATTAATAAAAAAAGGCAAAAACATGGAAGTTATGGGAGTTCAGATCCATCCTGATGGCACTCTTTCTATAGGTAAAAGATTAAAAAATGAAATTGAAACTAAACTATATCTTTTTTTAAAAAACCAAAATGATTTTGTTTCATATTCAAGCCTTGATAAAAATCATGCTATTGCCAGGCTTTCCGGTCAACTAAACTATATAAATACTATCGATCCTAAATATATCGATAAGCTAAAATATAAATACGGTAATTCTTTAGTGGACCTTTTTTTTAGGAAGGCAATCTAAAATGAACCTAAACATTAAAATCGAAAACATTCAGCACATTGTTTCTATGGAAGTAAAAATTGATCTTCAGAATTATAATATGGCTTGTATAGTGAGTAAAAATGGGGTGGGTAAAACAACGCTTTTAAAAGCTTTTTCCATGCTCTATAGACCTTCAATAATTAAACAAACTTGTCCGACGGGAATAATATCTGAAGATAGCAAAATAGAGATATCAATTGACGATAGTATTTATAAATTCTTTTACTCTCCTGCTATTGATTACCTTGAATCAAAAGGGTTTGTAAGAACTAATAAAACATACAGTCTTGAGCTTGCAACTCCATTTGGAGATAGATTTCAGAAATTCTCAAAACTAAGCGCCCTAGATGATCAGCTAAGAACGAATGTTTT
Source organism: Dickeya ananatis (assembly GCF_019464615.1). Taxonomy (NCBI): domain Bacteria; kingdom Pseudomonadati; phylum Pseudomonadota; class Gammaproteobacteria; order Enterobacterales; family Pectobacteriaceae; genus Dickeya; species Dickeya ananatis. The sequence continues at coordinate 2,268,713 of NZ_CP040816.1, forward strand.
GATAAATAATTATCAAACCGCAGATGAAATGAGTGATTTTTTGAATTCGATTTATGAAAATACGAAATTCAAAGAGCTAAAAACAACCATGATTGACGGAGTTGATTATTACTTTCTTATTGCAAAAAATGGACGTTATATAAGGGAAGATCATTTTAGCACAGGCGAATACTTCATAATTAATCTGTACCGCCATTTAAGCTCGACAAAAGATATATTAATAATTGATGAAATAGACACCTCTCTGGACGCAGCTGCACAGGTTCGATTAATTACTCACATCAGAGAAATGTGTAAAAAAAGCAATAAGAAAATAATTTTTACATCGCACTCACTCGCTTTACTAAGAACATTGCAAGAAGATCATGAATTACTTTTATTCCTCGAAAATGAGGAAGGAGTTGTTAAGGCAACACCATGCTCATATAATTACGTCAAAAGTTCCATGTATGGCTTTGTTGGTTATGATAGATATATTCTAACTGAAGACATTGTCCTTGAAAAATATCTCATTAGGATTCTTTCTACAATTAAAAGCAAAAACTCATACAAGGTTATATTCATAGGTGGTTGCCAAGGAGTAATTTCTCTAATGGATAGAAATAAGCATCAACAATTCCTCTCAAATCCAAAAAATGTCATTTCCATACTTGACGGGGATGTTAAAAAGGAGATATTAAGTGAAAAAACGAGCATCCCTAATATATATTTCATTCCTTTTGACAGTATTGAAAAAGAACTATTTAAGAAATACAGAGATAGAACAAGATATAAATTACCTAAAGTTGGTTATCGAAATTCGGGTGCAAAGCATATTTTCGAAAAATTATCGGACAAACTATCTTTTGATAAAATAATTGGGATCGTTGAAAAAGGCCACAGACCAGAAATTGACTCATTAAAACAAATCCTTGTGGATTTTATGAGATGAAAAAATTATATACGCACAATAAAACTTAGTTTTTCCATGTGAAACATCCAAATAGTTATAAAATAACGTGTTTATATAAACATCACACTAAGGAAAAAATCATGCTATATACATTTAACATCATTGAAAGTACCAATGAAAACAAGCACAAAACTTATCAAGTTTTTGACTCGTTTGATACATTCCTTGGTTCTTCAGTGATGTGAATCTAGCATACTATTTAATAAATACTTACTTAAAATATTTAAAAAAAATTTATTCAGCAAGCCCTTCTGGTAATGTAGAAAAACAAATTTTAAAAACGAAAAGCCAGATGAATTTAATCATCTTGATGAAATGGCAAACTATTTATTATTATCAAAAAAAGAAAATAGTTTAACTCCTGACAAAAAACGTATTTTCTACTTCACCCATTTTATTAAAAGATAACTTAACTAATCTTTTTGATGAAAAAACATTACCCGAAATACATATAGAATTACTTCGTGATATTATTAACAATGAATGCAGCAATCAAAATCACTCTGTTCAAAACTTAAAAAATTCACTCTCGAAAACATTTAAGTAAAATGAGATTGCTATTTATCCCCCATAAATATTTAATAGTGGGAGTGATAGTGAATTTATTGAACCCAAGTCTAAAAATACCATCTAATTTTTAATCACTATTGACTTCTCCTTTTTATACATTATTGATTTATTAAAAAGGAGATTTGAAAATGCCAGAAGATTCGCACAATTCAATAAAATAATTTCCCTCTGAATTGATCAAACAATATGGCAGCCCTAGATTTAAAAATAAAAAATGGCAGAGCATAATACTTAAAGATTACACATGGAATCTGAATGAATTAGAATCCTTAACTAAAAATGGATTTAATATTAATAGCATTGATAATTTTGGTAAAACTCCAATTTTTTACTGTAAAGATAAAATTCAATTTAGATTACTCTTGATGTATGGTGCTGACTTTCATCATGTGGATAATGAAGGTAAAAATCTTTTATTTTATGACAATGAAATTGAAAATGTAGAATTGATGTTGAAATTCCACATCAATACAACTATTAAAGATAGAAGGAATCGTTCTTTTCTATCTCATGAACTGTTGCATACAATTCCTTTTGTATTTTCACGATACCCCCCTCTGTCAGGATAGTTGTCCCCCCATCGAAAATACTAATGACAAGATAGGAACTGTGATCCTACCCACCACCAGTAGAATCCAAGTATAAAAAACGAATTATATTGACGCACTGGAACCACCAACGTTACTAATATTGTCCGATTTGTTGTAGGAACTATCGCTAAGGAGTAAAGGATGATCTCGTTACGTTCGATGACTGAAGAAGAGTATCCAGCTTTTCTTGAATATTTTATTCCTGATTATGCTGATGAGATACGGTCAAACTATAGACTTTCCCCAACTGATTCTCTTGCAAGAGCGACTAAGGAAATATCAGAAACACTAACTGGGGGAGTGAATACTCATGGGCACGTACTATGGTGTCTTTTTGAACGGTCAGATCAAATCGACAGGCATATCGGCTATATCTGGTATAAACCAGATACGGTTATGGGTAGTGCTTTTATCTACGATTTTCACATCTTCAACTCCTGCCAGGGAATAGGGCTTGGTAAACGAACTCTTCGTGCTTTTGAAGAAAATCTACGGGAGAACGGTTTCAAAGAAATCAGACTACGTGTTGCTGGTGATAATGCTCGTGCCCGACATATCTACGAGAACAGTGGATTTGGTGTTACGGGTATCAACATGAGTAAGGTTATTGCGGTCTGAGGTACTAAAAAATAGCCAGAGTAATATTGTTTTTTTTCTTCTTAACTATATGTCTTCTGCCTGAGCATGTAGTTGAGGATGTCGTTATGAATCACCTGTCTATCAGCGGTGACGGTGAAGAGGCGATGGATGATTTCTACTTTTCAGTCTTGATTATCAGGATCATCGTATCGTCTGTTTTCGCTTTTGCCCTGGCGTCCTTGATCGGAAGGCTTTTGAAGAAGAAAAGATAGTTTCTTCGTCCACGGCTGGTTGATGAATCAGCCGGTTGGTCGTACTGCTAATCCATCACTCACGTTGCAATCATGGCAACCAGTCAGTGAGACACACTGCAGGCAATACAGCCCTGCGAACGATAACCACCATACCGTTAACCAACCACAACCCGCTATTTCATACCCCGCCTGTCAGTCATCCAACGTGAAATGCTGAATGTCTTAAATGACTACCATAATCGTCATTTAAGACACTCCTTTCTTGATTATGATTCTTCCATCGAGTCAGTAGTGACTGAAAGGAGCCTGCCATGACCTTCGCAACACAACCCAATAAAGGCACTGCCGTGATCACTGGTGCATCAACCGGTATCGGGTCTGTTTACGCCAACCGCCTGGCACACATGGGCTATGACCTGATTATTGTGGCCCGTAATCACAACCGCCTGAACCAGATGGCAAGCCGTATTACCGCCGATACCGCCCGTAATGTGGAAGTGGTCGCGGCGGATCTCGGCGATGCTCAACAACTCACCCTGCTGGAGAGAAAACTGCGTGACGATGCCAGCATTACATTGCTGGTCAACAATGCCGGAATGGGTACACATACGCCGCTGTTATCCAGTGATGTGGATCATATGCAGGCAATGATCAACCTCAATGTCACCGCGCTGACCCGTCTGACCTATGCCGTCGTACCGGGGTTTGCCGCACGTGGTACCGGTGCCGTTATCAATATCTCCTCCATCGTCAGCCTCGCCCCGGAACTGCTGAACGGTGTTTACGGTGGAACAAAAGCCTTCGTGCTGGCTTTCAGCCAGTCATTGCACCACGAACTGGCCGACAAAGGGATTCAGATCCAAGCCGTACTGCCGGGTGCCACAGCAACCCCATTCTGGGATAACGGCGGTTTACCACTGGAACAACTCGATAAAGCGATCGTCATGAGTGCAGATGACCTGGTTGATGCCGCACTGGTGGGTTTCCTTCAGGGGGAACGGGTGACGATCCCTTCTCTGCACAACGAAGCTGAGTGGCTGGCAATGGAAAACAGCCGCCAGGCCATGATGCAGCACCTATCAAGCAACGTACCGGCTGAGCGCTATCGTGCCAGCATGACGCACTAACGTGCTACTTATCCAACAGGAATATGATGATGAAACTGACCGGCAATACAATTTTTATTACAGGTGGCACTTCAGGTATCGGCCGTGCCATGGCAGAAAAATTCCACCAGCTTGGCAATCAAGTGATCATCTCTGGTCGTCGTAAAGCCTTGCTGGACAAAGTTACCGCTGCCTGGCCGGGGATGGATTCCGTGGTGCTGGACGTAACCAGTGCTTCAAGCATTAAAGCGGCGGCGCAGGAAGTACTGTCACGCTATCCGGCACTGAACGTGGTGATCAACAACGCAGGCATTATGCCGTTTGATAATCCGGCAGGTGAACTGGATGACGAGATGGCCACCACGTTGCTGAACACCAATCTGCTGGGTACCGTGCGGGTCAGCGCCGCATTCGTTGAACACCTGAAACAGCAGTCGGATGCCGTACTGATCAATAACAGCTCGATTCTGGCTTTTTTACCGCTGGCGACCAACGCGCTCTACTCCGCCACCAAAGCGGCCATTCACTCCTATACCTTATCGCAGCGCTTTGTGCTGCGTGATGCAGGCGTCAGCGTTATCGAGATTTCACCACCGTGGGTGGACACGGATCTGATCTACAAAAGTGGAGATGCCCGTGCGATGCCGCTCGCTGACTTTATACAGCAGACGTTTGAAAAACTGGGTACGGATACCATCGAAGCAATCGTCGACAGCGTACTGCCAGCTCGCGACAATCCGGGGGCAAATGAGCATGCGATGGTGAACGCGTTTAACCAGTCCATCGTGGAAAATCCCATCCCGGTTGAGTGATGTGCTGTAGAGCAGGCCACGGCCTGCTCTCTGGAGTCTATGATGCAAAATCACATTTCAGCGTCGCAAAGACGCGCACTATGGGCACTGAGCCTGGCCTACTTTATTCAGGCAACAGGGGCACTTTCTGTTGCCGGTAGCCTTACCCCCATTGCGCAGGTATGGGGGTTGAGTGACGCGCAAAGCGCCCGCCTGCTGTCTATTTTTGGTCTGACGTTTGCACTGGCCGCACCGCTGGCCCAGGTGCTATTCGGCAAGTTCATGCGCCGTTCGCAGGTACTGGCCGGGATGCTGGTGTTCGGGTTGGGTGCGTTTATTTTTGCCAGTGCCCCAAACTACACCGTACTGGTCATATCGCGCATCGTGATGGGGTTAGGAGCATCACTGATAGGCCCTGTGCTGGTAGCACTCGGCTCTGAGTTAGTCTCCCCCAAAGAGCGAGGTAGCGCCATCGCCATGATCCTGCTGGGTGTCTCGATGGCCAGCATGGTCGGTATTCCGCTGGCGGCATGGATAGCCAATGTCTGGGGCGCACGGTTGTTATTTACACTTGTCGCGCTGGTTAGCGTACTGACCGCGGCAGGCGTGTGGCTGCTGGTGCCAAACGTGGTGAAAGGCGTCGATATTCGTATACAACAGGTGGGTCAGGTGCTGATGGAGGGCAAATCGCTTACCGCCTTTCTGGTGGTCTTTTTTATCACCTCTGGGGTGTACGATATGTACGCGTTTATCTCACCGATGATCCGCGACCGCTGGCAGGGCGATGCGTCTGCCGTCTCTATTGCCTTAACGGTCATTGGTGTGGCGGGTATTCTGGGGAATCTGTTTGTCAGTCGTGCCGCACGCCTTTACAGCGCAGAGCGCTTACTGATTATCGGTATGGCGATGCTGGTAGCGGATATGCTGGTGATCATGTTGCTGCCTGCGACGCTGGCATTGCTATACATCCTGCTGGTAGTGTGGGCGTTTTCAACCGACCTGCTATGGCCAACCCAACAGCGGCGTATTGTGGAGATCTCGTCAGCACAAACACGGGGGATTTCGCTGGCGTTAACCAGTGCCTTTATGTTTTGCGGCATCGGTTTTGGCTCTGCGATGGCCTCCTGGTTGTATCCCTTGTATGGTTTTTACGGGGTGATGATAAGCGCAGTGCTGTTCCTGCTGCTGGCATTGACGAGCCTGTGGGGATCGGAGCGGCTACGCGCACTATCAGACCGTCAGCCTGCCATTAAGGAGTTGCGATGCACCGAATAGGATTAATCATTTCCGACCATTTTCAGATGCTGGCACTGTCAACGCTGACTGTGTTTGAGTTTGCCAACCATGTGGCTGAAAAACCATTTTATCAGCCGGTGGTCTATTCCGAATCGGGCGGCACGGTACGTTCCTCGTCAGGGATTGGGGTTGATTCTGAACGGCTTAACGACGAAACGCGGGTAGATACCTGGCTGGTGGCTGGTGTGCTGTCGCCCGTGAACGAGCCAGCCAGCCCTGGCGTGGTTCACTTTCTGCAAACCACCGCCCGCCAGGCGCGCCGCATTGCAGGCATCTGTACCGGTGCCTTTGTGCTGGCGCAGGCCGGGCTGCTGCTGCAAAAACGCGCCACCACACACTGGTCGCACTCCCGTAGCCTTTCCACGTTGTACCCGGATATTCAGCTGGAAGATGATCGCATTTTTATTATTGATGACACTATCTGGACATCAGCAGGGATGACCGCCGGGCTGGATATGGCGCTCGGTATGGTGGAAAAAGATCTGGGCCCGGACATTGCCCGTATTGTCGCCCATCGTCTGGTGATGAACCAGCGCCGCTCTGGCGGTCAGACACAGCATTCAGAAATGCTGGCACTGGCCCCGCGCTCAGATCGCCTGCAAAGCGCGCTCGAATATGTCCGCAATAATCTGAGCAAAACACTGACGGTAGAACTGCTGGCTGATGCAGTTCATGTCAGTGCCCGCCAGCTCAGTCGCCTGTTTCGTCAGGAAACGGGTAAATCCCCGGCGAAAGCCATCGAAGGACTGCGGCTTGAGGCGGCACGATTAATGATTGAGCAAAGCCGCCTGTCGCTCGATGCCATTGCCCGCGAATCGGGTTTTCGCGACAGACGACATATGCGGGAAGTGTTTATTCGCGGTTACGGTATTCCCCCGCAGTCGCTTCGTACTGGCAGGTAGTGTCTCAGTGTCGTTTATCGGCGCACGAAACTGCGGCATCATTCTCGGGAGAAACGAGGGAATTGCATTATGACCAAGATGAAGTATGAACTGACTCGCGGAAGTGACATCATTCGTAACGGCATGTATCTTGAACTGTCTGAAGCAGGGACATCCCCACTGCAACAAATTGCTGAAATCTTTTATTCTGACAGTACTCACGAATTTGTCCTGACATGCTATGTGGAGAACGTCCCCCTTGATGCAATCGAAAAACTCATTTCGGAAGCAAAGAAATATCTCCCACCCAAAACCATTAATAATGGTAATTAATTTAAGTTCATTTGCACATCAGAGTATTGAAATTCAATTACTATTATTTAGAAATTCATCCCAAAAGTTTTGTATCGTAAGAATAGCATCGGATAGATTGACACATCTCACCCCATCCCATTCTGATTGTTTATTATCATCCAGTATCAAGAATACCTCGTTAGCTTCCGCAAACACACCGTCTCCAAAGGGCACATTGTTGAATAATCCCGCACTTTCTTCTATCTGCATTTGGTCAGCACATGAAGCAATATGATCTTTTTCCAGCTGATTACGGTGTTTTAACCGATAATGTTTTGATGCATTCGCAGCTGCCCTGACAACGTCATGCATCAATTTCCGCCTATCTGTAAGCGAATCACATGGTGTACCCATACCACATTCCTTCGCATAATCGCGCATATGAAAAAGAACAATTGCTGCAATTCTTGCCCTTCTCAGATCAGTTCTATCCTGCAGAAACTCGGCTATTGTCGGTTTAACTATATTTTGAAAGTAATCATGTACAGGGTTTAAAATTTCCATTTTTATTACCTTTAATAAAGATCTTCGTCCCAGGTTATTTAATTCGCTTTCCCGACGCATCAATCACTCGCTCACCATCCTCTTTAATGAATTCGCCTTGTTGTGCGTCAGGCAAAATATCCAGCACCACTTCTGACGGGCGGCATAGCCGGGTGCCAAGGGGCGTGACCACAATCGGGCGGTTAATCAATATGGGGTGAGCCAGCATAAAGGCGATCAGCTGTTCATCGCTGAAGCTATCGTCAGCCAGACCTAACTCTTTGTAAGGTTCAACGTTTTGACGCAGCAACATACGCGGGGTGATACCCATCGCACGAATCAGCCCTTCAAGCTCCGCTTTAGAGGGCGGTGTTTCGAGGTAGTGAATAACGGTAGGTTCAACACCGCTATTGCGAATCAGCGCCAGTGTATTGCGCGATGTACCGCATGCCGGGTTGTGGTAAATAGTAATCTCTGTCATTGCCCTATTCTCTTTGAAAAGCCGATGCTGAAAGCCGCATCGGTTAAATAGAAAGATGTAGCGCCAGTGCTGCCAGCGTCACGAATAGCACCGGCAACGTCATCACCACACCAACACGGAAGTAATATCCCCAACTGATGCGAATATCTTTTTGCGCCAGTACGTGCAGCCACAACAATGTGGCAAGACTGCCGATAGGGGTTAGTTTGGGGCCTAAATCACAGCCAATAATATTGGCGTACGTCATGGCCTCACGGATGACGCCATTAGCCGCAGAAGAATCAATCGACAATGCGCCGATAAGTACCGTCGGCATATTGTTCATCACTGATGACAACACCGCCGTGAGGAAACCGGTGCCTATCGTCGCCACCCACAACCCTTGTGCGGCAAAATAATTCAGCACATGGGACAGGTAATTAGTCAGCCCGGCATTGCGCAGACCATATACCACCAGATACATGCCCAGTGAAAACACCACAATCTGCCAGGGCGCGCCGCGCAGTACACTGGTGGTATCAATCACCTTCCCTCGCCGGGCGACCAGCCAGAGGATCACGGCAGCGATCGTCGCGACCACGCTAACAGGCACCCCATGTGGCTCCAGCACAAAAAAGCCGCTTAACAACAGTGCTAATACCCACCATCCTGCCTTGAACGTTTGCCTGTCACGAATAGCCGCCGCGGGATCTTTCAGTTTGTCCAAGTCGTAATCGGCCGGAATTTCCCGGCGGAAATACAGGTGCAAGACGCCTAATGTGGCAACAACAGCAGCGATATTGACTGGAATCATGACCCGCGCATAGGTATTGAAACCGATACGGAAGTAATCCGCCGTGACGATATTAACCAGATTGGATACCACCAGCGGCAGGCTGGAGGTATCGGCAATAAATCCGGCGGCCATCACAAAGGCCAGTGTTGCGCCGCGGCTAAAGCCCAATGCAGTCAACATCGCCACCACAATCGGCGTCAGGATCAGGGCAGCACCATCATTCGCGAACAGCGCAGCAACCAGCGCCCCCAGCACAATCATCAAGGAGAACAGACGCTTGCCCCGCCCGTGTCCTTTGCGAGCCATGTGCAGCGCGGCCCACTCAAAAAAGCCAGACTTATCGAGCAGTAAGCTGATAATAATGATCGCAATAAACGTGATAGTCGCATTCCAGACGATGTGCCATACCACGGGAATATCGTCTATGTGAATCACCCCGGTGGCCCAGGCCAACACAGCCCCGAACGACGCGCTCCAGCCAATCCCCAACCCGCGAGGTTGCCAGATGACCAGAATCAGCGTCAGTATAAAAACGGCTCCAGCCAGTACCATGCCATGCTCCCATCAACACATATGAAATAACGAATATATAGAGATAAATTTTTATCCGCAAACCCGCTGATGCCCGAGTCGGCTTACCACACTTGTCACAGCATGCCGCTGACTTAGCCAGGCCTGCTCAATAATCGCGGCACACCAGGCGGGGACATGCGGTGAAAGGCGATAATGAATCCATTTCCCCTGACGGCGATCCACTAACAGCCCGGCATCCCGTAATAGTGCAAGGTGGCGGGAAATCTTGGGTTGAGGCTCCTGTAAGCCTTCACACAAATCGCACACACATAACTCACCCGCTTCTCGCAGCAATAACACGATCGAAAGACGGGTTTCATCAGACAGCGCCTTAAACAATTCCAGCGGGATCAACGTAGCCATGATATCCTCCCCAAAGCATCTTTATATAGGTTAAAGCAGATGTGTTTGTTGTGGCAATATGTAGTTTGGTAGTCAATCACCTTTATACGAAGTTGGGTCGACACTACGTGTCCATAGCAAATCCAAGCTTCTTTTTATGATAGAATCAAGTAGTATCAATAGTAAGATTGAACATTATTTCAACTCTTTCAGATGACATAATGAAAACGCTTGAAGAATTACGTCAGCAACTTATCGAGATTGGCGAAAAATTGGGTGGCGGGGTCCTCCTAAATGGGCATTTTATTATTCCTGATGCACCTGATGGTATGGCAACGCCTCATCTCGAAATTCATGATGATAAATACCATTATGTTGTCTGTGAAAGAGGTGTGGAGTTTTCTCGAAAAATCACCTCAAGCGAAGATGAAATCCTTTATTGGTTTGTCGAATCAAGCGTCAGTGCCATCGCCTCCAGCCTGGCTGCTAGCGAATGCCTCCCTAACGGTGAATTCAGACGACTATATTTTAAAAAACAATATGAATTGCTTAAATCAGTAAACCTGGCATGGGCAGAGAAAAAGCGAAAATACTTTATTGATATTCTTGTCAGTGAAATGAAAAAGTGAGCGTGTTAGATGATGATGGTGAAAAGATGACAATTGTTTTTATACCCGCATTAATTTCACTACTAATGATGCGAGAAGACGAGGCAGGAAGGCCGCTAACAAGAGAAGAAGTAGAAACCATTCGGGATAATGCTACTGCAATAAATTTACCTGAAGACGTCGCAATCAGTATGTCCGCCGAAAGAGGATATCATGATATATCCCCTGAACATGTCTGGGACGAATGGCTATCATTTAAAATTAATAGGATAGAACTATGAAACATGAACTGTGGACGAATGAAGAAGGTCTGGATTTGTTTTGCCTGGCGGGTAAAAGGGGTGATGATGCACGTAGCCTTCTTGAACCCAACTATACATTGATCTGGACGTGTGAGGCAGACTGTCATTTTGAAGCGATGACCAAATACTATGAATTTCGCAATTGGGGTAAATATACAGCTAATTTCCCTGAACATGATAAAAAGACATATAAGGAATTAGGATGGGAGTCAGATTAATAAGAGTGAAAGCGACATACCACAATTATTATTCTACCTCATAACTTTAATAAAAATTAAAATAGAGTCACAGATGAGCGACACCACTACATAATCACCACGAAAACATAATCAAACCATACAACTAATTAAAATCAGATGTTCACCCATCAACATTCATAGCCTGATCACTATATTCAAAAAATGCTTTATTGCTATTTCCAGATCCTGTGCCATCTTTTATAAAACACAATGAAATCACTATAAAAGAGGTATCTGGCATGCCATCTATGATGAATTATCACCTGCTTAATTTTCTGGCATCTATGTTATTGAAACCTACTGTTCCTTTCTTTCATCATACCGGTTTTCATGGTGGATATGACTGCCTGCTAATGCGAAAACACGGGCCGTAGTTGCCCTATTCAAGCCATATTTTGTATTCACGCTTATCTCTGGAGAGATTCATGAAGAAATTTATGTTTGCAGTTGGTTTATTGTTCCCGCTGAGTGCTATGGCCGCTACCGCCGTAGAGAATCAGCACAAAGAAGTGAAAGTTGGCGAGCAGTTTGAGGTGACGCTGCCAGCGAACCCTAGCACGGGCTATACCTGGGCTATCAAGAAACTGCCCGACGTGGTGGTGTTGACGGGCAAGTCTTACAAGCCCGGTGCAGAGTGCCACGATAAAGTCGGCTGTGGTGGTCATGAAATGTTCCACTTCAAAGCAGTGAAAGCCGGTGTTGGCGATATTGACCTCTCTTACTCGCGCCCGTGGGAAAAACAACCTCAGCCGGATGATAAGGAAGCGGTTATTAAGGTGACCGTGAAGTAAAATCATCCTGTCGTCAGGCGTGTCAGAACGCCTGACGACAGCAATTAGTCTCTATCTGGCTTTTGCACCGAACATCGCCTGTTCACACATGCCAGCATGCCACCCGATGTCCATCGGTGATATCACGTAACAGCGGCGCAACAGCTCGACACTGTTCACTTGCCAGCGTACAGCGAGTATAAAACGGGCAACCGTTCATCGGCGGCGAGACATCTTGACCTGCTCCCGATTCGGTAACAACAGGCTCATCCGGTACCTGTACACGCGGATCCGGTATAGGGATGGATGCCAGTAACATGCGGGTGTAGGGGTGAGACGGTTGCCGATACAGTTGCTCCGCCGACGCTTCCTCAACCAGCCGTCCCTGAAACATCACGCCAATCCGATCCGAAATATGGCGTACCATCGATAAATCATGAGCAATAAACAGATACGTCAGTCCTCGCTCTTGTTGCAGATCCTGCAGCAGATTAACCACCTGCGCCTGCACTGACACATCCAGCGCCGACAGCGGTTCATCGCACACCACGAATTGCGGATTTACCGACAGCGCCCGGGCAATGCAAATACGTTGTCGTTGTCCACCGCTGAACTCATGGGGAAAGCGCTGCAAATGTTCCGCTTTCAACCCTACTCGCGCCAGTAACTCTAACGTGCGCGACTGCCGTTCCTCACGGGTATAGCCGTGAATCCGCATCGGTTCAGCGATCAACTGTGCCACCGTCATTCCTGGATTAAGTGAGGAATAGGGATCCTGGAAGATAGCCTGCACACGTCGGCGAAACGGCTTTAGCGCCGCTTCCGGCAGCGCGCTGATAAGCTCGCCATCAAACTGGATCTCGCCAGCAGTAATCTCAACCAAGCGTAGCAGACTGCGCCCGAGGGTCGACTTACCGCAGCCCGACTCCCCTACCAACCCATAGGTTTCGCCCGGCCAGATGTCAAAACTGACACCATCCAGTGCTCGCACCAGTTGGCCTTGTTTACGCCAGCCCCGGCGCATGTCGTAATACGTTTTAAGTTCGCGGATACGCAATAACGGTTGTCGGTTAGCCGGCATATCGAGCCTCCCCGCAATCCATCAACCAACATTGCACCCAGTGATGATCGCCACACTGTCGCCGCTCCGGCAGTTGCTGTTCACACACGGTCATACGTTGTGGGCAACGCGCGGCAAACGGGCAGCCTGCTGGCGGATTCAGCAACCCCGGCGGCGCGCCCTCAATCGGTGACAGCCGCTGACGCACGTCGTCATGCCGTGGCAACGATGCCAGCAATCCCTGGGTGTAAGGGTGTGTCGGTCGGTAGAAAATATCCTCCACGCGCCCTTCTTCCATCACCAGGCCGCCATACATCACGACTACCCGTGAGCAAAGCTGCGCGACGACGCCCAAATCGTGAGTAATCAGCATAATGGCAGTGCCAGTCTGCTGTTGTAGTTGTTTGAGCAGTCGAAGGATCTGCGCCTGAATAGTGACATCCAGCGCGGTGGTGGGTTCATCAGCAATCAGCAGCGCCGGATGGCAGGACAACGCAATGGCGATCATCACCCGCTGGCGCATGCCGCCGCTGAATTCGTGGGGATACTGATTGTAGCGCTGCCCGGCATCCGTGATACCCACCTGTTGTAACATGGCAATCGCCCGTAGCCTGGCGGTTTTTTTATCGAGTTGCTGATTGCGCATCAGGATGTCACGCATCTGCTGTCCGATCGTCAACACTGGGTTAAGTGCCGTCATTGAGTCCTGAAAAATCATGGCGATATCATTGCCGCACAGTCGACGCAACGCCTGTGGACTGTAGCTGGCCAGATCGTCGCCACGAAAGCGGATCTGCCCGCCCACGATACGACCATTACCCCCCAGCAGTTGAATCACCGATTTACAGGTGACGCTTTTCCCACAGCCGGATTCACCGACAATACCGACGATTTCTCCTGCACGGACGCTGAAACTGACGCCGCGCACCGCCTGCACTTCCCCATCACGGGTGAAGAAGGAGGTGCGCAGGTTTTCAATCGCTAATAATGGGTTGTTGATCGCCGTCTCACTCATCAGGTTGCGCTCCCGGCTCAAACGCAGTGCGGAACACATCGCCCAGCACATTAAAACTGAGAACCGTCAGCAAGATCAGCATGCCGGGGAACAACGCCAGCCAGGTGGCATCGCCAATGTAGGCCTGCGCATTGTTGAGCATACTGCCCCAGGAAGCATTAGGCTGTTGCACACCCAGCCCGAGAAAGCTAAGCGTGGATTCCATCAAGATCGCCGACGCGATGTTCAACGTCGCCGCCACCATAATCGTGGGTAAAATAGTAGGGATAATATGACGCAGGATGATGCGCCATGCCCGCTCGCCGGATGCGCGCGCGTACAACACATACTCCCGCTCTTTCAGCGACAGGGTTTCAGCCCGTACCAGCCGCGACAGGTTCATCCAGGTCAGAGCGCTGATGATCAGAATGATGTTGGCGACCCCCGGCTTCAGATAAGCATTCAGTACCAGCAGCAGAAAGAAGGCCGGGATCGACATCAGCATATCTACCGCCCGCATCAGCACCGCATCCAGATAGCCACCGGCATAACCGCTGACGGTCCCTACCAGGGTGCCGATCAGGGTAGAGAAAATCATCGACAGTACACCTACCATCAGCGAAATTTGTCCGCCGTAAAGCGCACGGGTGAAATAATCACGCCCGTATTCGTCGGTGCCAAACCAGTGTATGCCATCCGGCGGCAGCATCCGTGCCTGAATCGTCATAGCGTTCGGGTCCCACGGACTGATCCACGCCAACGCCGACGTCGCGCCGAATACAATCAGAATAACCAACGCTAGTTGCGCCGACCGGTTACGACGCAACTGTTGTCTTGTCTGTTGCCAACGTCTTCCCATCAGACTTACCTCATTGCTCTGATGCGCGGATCAATCACGCGATACAACATATCCGCCAGCAGATTGCCGATAACCAGCATGCCCGCCGACAACATCACCATTGCCATGATCAATGGGTAATCCAGCGACGTGATAGATTGAAGGCCCAGCAATCCCATTCCCGGCCAGGAAAACACGCTCTCCGTCACGTAGGCACCCACCACCAGTTCAGAAAACGACAAACCGAACAGGGTTATCACCGGCAACATCACGTTCTTCAGTACATGCCGAAACAGGATGTGAGCACGCGTCGCGCCATACGCCAGTTGCGTTTGCACGTAGTCAGCGGAGAGTTGAGTGATGGTATGAGAACGGATGTAACGGACATAACTCGACAGGTTATAAAAGGTCAACGCCACGCACGGCAGAACGCCATGCCGCACGACGTCAAGCCATGAATCCGCCGCCCCAATAGTGCGCATTCCCATGCTTGGCAACCAGTTGAGCTGAACCGAAAAAATAATGATCAACAGAATGCCGAACCAGAAAATCGGCACAGAAATACCAATGTATGCCACCAGATTGAGCAAATGATCCAACCAGCGGTGGCGAAACGCGCCCGCCAGCAGCCCCAGCGGCATGGCTAGTAACACCGCCAGCAGCAGCGACACGCCCATCAGGCCGAGCGTCGCCGGCAACCTCTCCGCAATCAGGGTCAGCACCGGGCGGTGAGAAATCATCGAATAACCCAGATCGCCCTGCGCTACGTTTTTCAGCCACAACAGGTACTGCATCGCCAATGGCCGGTCTAATCCGAGGCTATGACGCACCCGTTCGATGTCATCCTGGCTCATACGCGGCGTGACATACGCCTGCACCGGATCACCCGGTGCCAGTTTCACCAGCAGAAACGACACCAGTGAAATGAAAAATAGCATCGGCAATAGTTGCCCAAACCGACGCACCACCATGTTATCCATGATCCTTCCGTAGGTGTTACAGCGGTTGTCCGCATCGCTGCGGGCAACCGTAGCGATTATTTCTGATAGATTTTCGACAAATCCTGGAACAGGTAGACCGGTTTCGGCTCCGCCTCCTGCGTACCGCCAAAGCGTTTGTCTATCGCCACCACCGCGTTGGTGTAGGCGATCGGATACCAGACCATGTCGTTCGCTACCGTCCGCTGAATATCCTGGTAGATAGCGGCGCGCCGCCCGGTATCAGTTTCAATCGCCCCCTTGTCCCACAGCGCGTCAAACGCCGGGTTTTTGTAGTGCGCGTAGTTGTAATCCTCATTACTCATGAACAGCGACTTATAGCCGTCCGGTTCGGACCCCATGATGTACCCGCCCAGACTCAATTCGTAAGCCGTGTTGTTCTTGTCACGACCTTTTTGCGACATGGCGTTGGCGTCCAGTGGCAGCAATTCCACATTGATACCGATATCTTTGAGTTTCTGTTGGATATACAGCCCCATGCTCTCTTGGGTCTTGTTGGTATTGATGTAAGCCAGGCGCAGCGTCAACCCTTGCGGTTGGCCGGACTCACGGAACAGGGCTTTGGCTTTATCAAGATTGTAAGAATACGCCTCGACATCCCCGGTCTGGTAAAGCGTATCCGGTGTCAGGATTGAATTGGCGGGTTTGGCGTAATCCAGTGAGGTAAACGCTGTCTGCACCAGTTCATCTTTGTTGATGGCATAGGCGATCGCCTGACGCAACGCCTTGTTCTTCATACTGTCGAGGTTCTGGTTGAACACCATGTAAGCCAGACGGCCTTCCGGATAAATAATGAAGTCAAAACGGCCGGTGGCCTTGAGCTGTCTGACATCCTGTGGATCGATCAGCTTGAGATTGATTTCGCCGTTTTGCATCGCCAGCCTTGCCGCGTTGGCATCTCTGGCGAAGCGATATGTCACCGCTGCCAGCTTCGGCTTGCCGTTCCAGTAATCATCAAAGCGGCTCAGCGCGTAAAACTGACCGGAACGGTATTCGCCGAATTTGAACGGACCGGAACCAACCGGTGCATCATTTTTGGCGCTCTTCGACAAATCGTCTTCTGTGGCAAAGACATGCTGAGGGATGGGATAAATCTGCACCAGAGAACCGACAAAAGCGGCACTGACCTGCGGCAATGTAAACTTCACCGTCAGGTCGTCCACCTTGCTGACTACCACCGGCTGGTTGTTGTACACAAACATACTGCGGAAAAAGCTATGTTGCTTCTCATCCAGCAGCTTATTGAACGTGAACACCACATCATCGGCCGTGATTGGTTGCCCATCCTGCCACTTAAGACCGGGTTTAAGTTTCAATGTGTAGGACAGATTGTCGGCCGATGGCGTCAGGCTTTGCGCCAGCCCCCATTCCACCTTGCCGTCATTATAACTGTACAACGGCGAATACAGCGCCTGCATGATAGTGAGTGTGGTTCGGTCGCTGGCATACAGCGGGTTCATCACCAGCGGGTCGCCGCTAGTGATGCCGATGATCAGATTACCATCCGCGCTGGCTGTCGTTTCCGCTGCAGCCTGACCACTGATACCCAGCGACAGAATCATGACCGCCGCCCACGCTGAAAATGCCCGATTACGCATTGTGTTCTGTTTCCCCGGAATGATAAAAATCCGAATATTGCACCAGGGAATAGACTTACCAAAGCGCGTAAATCATATAAGATTAGCGAAAAAACGACTAACACAGCACGGTTATCTACGACTGGTTGACAGCACCGACGGGACTCTGGCAACGCACCCATTAATTGCAGCTACAGACTCGTAACGTGCGACAGCAAGCGCTAGATTAAGCCAACGAGGTATAACACAGGAAACACCATGAGGTTTGATGACTGGTTATGGCGCAAGAAACTGATTGCCTTGCTGATTGTTGTCGTGGTGATTGAACTGCTGTTATTGCTGATCCCTTGGGATCACCGTTGAGTCATGCCACCGGCATCAAGCCATAAGCAAATAAATTGTTCAGAGAATCCGTCAGTCGACGTAAGATAGGTCTCTCTATTATCGCCGGGCCCATACGGTTCGCCAGGTGCAAGGCTCATTACCATAGCAATGCAATAACTATAGCAATACAACACCATAGCAACACAATCACGAGGGTTCACATGAACAAGTCACATACCCCTTTGCTGGCGATTGCCTTGTCGCTGCTGTCGTTGACGGCGTCCGCCGCCGATGGCTACAAAAACCTGAAATTTGGGTCTTCCGCTGCCACTATCCGGCAACAAGCGAATTGTTCATTGCGCGGCCCAGAGACGATCATGGGCCAAACGGTGTACATCTGCCCTGATTTCAGTTTTGCCGATAAGAAAACCCAGGCGATTTTCAGTTTCAACAATGACAAATTCAACCGTATGGCTATCTCTATCACAATGGCCGATCTGCCAAGCGTCATCGAAGGGTTAAAAAGCAAATACGGCATGACGGCACCGCTGTCCGCCAACGATGTGGATACCTTCATGAACAAGCCCAATACCCGCGTCACGGCCCGGTTCGACAAGAACACTATTACGCTGGTGTTCGACAACGGTATCGATAGTCAGAAGAATATCTACCTGGTGTATAACGCTGAAAACAGTGTCAGCGCCGGTCCGACGGCGGCACTAGCCAGCCGGGGCATCACCAAAGACGACCTGTAATATCGCGTTCCCGGTGCCAGGCACCGGGCTCTTCTTCTCTCAGCAACACCGCAATCACACGGGTTTATCCGGCGTGCTGGTTTATCCAACATGTGGGTTTATCCAACATAATAGTCACTCCAGACTTTGACCAATACCGCAGCCGAAAGGCTCCAGCACACCACCGCCAGTAACAGCGCTGGGGGCAGACGCATCACACCAGTAAAGTAATAGAGCGATATCAGGTACACCAGATAAGGGATCACCGCCCAAATACCAAACAGAATCGTGGCGCGTAACGCTTCCACACCACGCTCCGTTCCCACGATGTAGTGCGCAATCAACGCAAAGGTCGGAAACAGCGGCACCAGTCCGGCAATGTAGTAATTACGGGTTTTGGCCAGCAGGCCAATCAAAACCACCACGAGTGCGCCCAGCGCCGCTTTTATCAGTAAGGCCATATTTATGATGTTCGGTTATCGGTTTGCTATTCGGCACGTCACACGTCCGCCCTTTCCACCGTCTTCATCCAGCGGCTATTGCTATATCTAACAGAAAAATCGGACAAAAACTTGAAAAATAAAAAGCCCCGATACTCTCGGGGCTACACAGCGGCAAACACCGGTTAATGGGCGTGCTCCAGCGCCTTAGACGCCTGCGGATTACGGTTTTCAATGGCGATTTTCTTCGGTTTTTCGCTTTCCGGGATATCCTGCCGAAGGTTAACGGTCAGCAACCCGTTTTCCAGGTGCGCGCCTTCCACCTTGACATGCTCCGGTAGCGAATAACTGATGCTGAAATCCGTGCGGTTGATCCCGCGGTAGAGCCAGCCTTCCTGATGTTGCGACGCTTCCGGTACGTCTTCACTGTGTTTGCCGCTAATGGTGAGCTGACCACCCTGTGTATTGATCTCCAATTCCTCTTCGCGCCAGCCCGGCACACTCACCGTAATGCCGTAATGGGTGTCGTCAAGACGACGGATATCGTAGGATGGTGTCGCGCTAAGCGGCGTATCCCCCGTCAACTGGCTGAAAAGCCTGTCGATACGGTTGAAACGATCAGAGAACAGTGAGTCGGTAAACGCCGGAAATAAAGACACCGTTTTGAATGCCATGGTTAACCTCCTGAATATATCGTGATACACATTCAAAAGTGCAAACCGCAAGGCAACAGCATTGTCTTGCTTTCACTTCTTCATATAGATCCGTATCCGATTTTTTCAAGGGGATTACTCAAGAAATAGACCAATAGGAAATCGACCAATAGAAAGGTGTGGGCGTCCCTGCCCCGGTACACTTGGTTTACACGATTTCCTGGTTTACGTGATTAAGGCGTTACGGCATGCTTAAGCGCGGCGACTATCCCCGAACGCGATGGCTATCCGGCAATACCCGATAGAGCGCCAACGCCACCACAAAAGTCACTGGCGCGGAAAATGACTGTAACAACGCGTTGCCATGCATCAGTGCTACCCCGGCAATCACGCTCAGCAGCCAGGCAATAAGGCCGGTCGGATTAAATGCACGTATCGCCGTCGCGGCCGGTAGCGTGCGGTGACCAAGAATATGCGCCAGCGCCACACCAACCCACGCCACCACAAACACCCCTTGATAGGCCAGCGCCTGCAAAATATAGGCAAAGACATCTGCCAGCATCAGGCCATATACCGCCGCGCCCACCACACAGGCCCAAACAATCTTGCGATGGCGCAATCGAAACAGTCGGTCAAAAAACACCTGCATGTTGACGGTAGCCAAATAATAGTTGGCGGTATTGATACGTGTTTGTGTCACCCACACAAACAGTAATCCCCAGAAACCGAGCAGATTAAGGATATTAACCACAACAGCGGTTTCACTGACGCCATTTTGCTGGGCAAAACTACTCACCAGATAGATACCCACCGCACCATTGAGCAGGAAGGTGATCAGATAGAACGGCATACCGAAGTTAATGCGCGCATGATACTGACTGTCTTCCTGACGGCCGAACCGTGCGTAATCAAAGGTGTACATCATCAGGATCCACACCCCCATATAGTAGGTAAAACAGTTCCACCAGCCATTGGCAGGCGGTGACGCCGGGCCAAACGACAACCATTGCGGCTGATAGCCATAATGCTGGATAGACACCGCGACCGTCAGCGCCAGACCTAACAGATAAAACGGCAACAGAACGCCGTTGAATTTATCCAGCCAGTGCTGCACGCTGCCGAAGATCAACGGTACGCTGTAGAGCACCACCAGTAACGCCGCCCAGCGATAATCCAGCGCGGGAAACAGGTGATTGATGGCAAACGCGATCACCGAGCCTTCAAACACGGCGTAATAAATCGCGGTAGAGAAAAAAATCAGCGTCGCCAACGCTGACCCCGCCTGACCGAATAACTGGCCGGAAAACGCCGCCACCGACAGGCCGCTGCGAATGGCAAAACGGCTAATCACCGCGTTGATCACACCGTAACACACCACGGAGAGCACCATGCCGATGATGGCATTGCGCGCACCGTAATTCAGCGCCAGCGATGCACCGACCACAATGTAAAAAATAGCGCTGCACACCGCCCACCAGGCCATGGTCAGCGAGAGCTTGCCCATGCGCTCTGCGCCAGACACCGTATCGGCAGGCGTCACCACCTCCCCTTGTACTCCTGATATTTCAGCCATACACCCTCCGCAGACCTGTCATTGATGTATCGTTGTTGACGTTGATGAACCTGCTGTCGCAGGTTTTCAGGCCGAACGCACCCGCCGTGGCAGCAATACCGCACGGTCAATGATGTATTCGGTATAATCAGACATGCCCCGCCGCCACCGTTGCCCTGGCGTTGGCGCGGGGGTGAGAGTTGGCGGGGCTGTCTGAAATCAGTGCGCTAACAGATGTTCCAGCCGCTCAAGGCGGTGGCGATAGTGCTGGCGGGCAAGCAACGCCTCCTCCAGCGATACCGGCGTAAAACGAACGCCGTAATGGGGTTGTAACTGCCCGATGAGGTCCAGATCACTGCTGATCACCGTGCCCAACGTCATGTACCCTCCGCCGGATACCGCGTCTCGCAACAAAATAATCGGCTCCAGCCCGCCCGGCACTTGTACCGAACCGATGGGATAACAGGCATCAACGATATTAGACGGGTCTGACCCGGCACCAAAGGGAGGTGTGCGCGGCTCAAATGCTAGCGGTGCGCCACCTTTCAGGCGATAACCAATACGATCCGCCTCGGTGCCAACCCGCCAGTTATCAGCGAAAAACTGTTCAACGGCGGCGGGTGTCAGCCGATGAATATACAAGCCGGTGACCATACGCAGCGTTACCTGCTTATCCAGCGGCTGAAGGCAATCTGCAGGCACCGTCACACCGGGGCTCACCTGACGGGTCGGTACGCCTATCGGTAAGACATCGTTGGCCGCCAGCCGCCGCCCCTGATAACCGCCCAACGCACCCAGCGCATAAGTCGAACGGCTGTCCAACACCTCAGGTACCGCCACTCCCCCGGCTACCGCCAGATAGGCACGACAGCCTGCCGTTGTCGGTGCAAACCGCAACACCTGACCAGCCCGCACCGCAAACGAGGTATCCATCGGCATCGCATCGCCATCCAGCAACGGCGACATGCGCGCGCCACACACCGCCACCACCGCATCGCCTTCAAACTGTAATTCCGGCCCCAGCAGCGTCATCTCCAGCACCGCCGCCTGTGCCGGATTTCCCACCAGCAGGTTTGCCAGCCGCAGTGAATACTGGTCTAACCCACCGGACGGCGGGATACCGAGATGGTAATACCCTTCACGCCCGGTATCCTGTACCGAGGTGGCAAGCCCTGGCCGGATAACGTTGACTCGCCCACCCGATAGTGGCCCACTATTGCGCTGCATACAGCACCCCCTGAAGATAGTGTTTATAACCCACCGGGTCGGCGAGGAATTTATCCAGCTCAAACGTGACCGGGCGAATACGCAGGCTGAAGCTGCCCGCTTCCACCGCCTGCACGTCTTGTTCGTAACGAGCCAGATCAATGGGCTTGAACTGCACGATGTCGCCCGCACGGAAAAACACCATCGACGATTGCAAATAGTCCAGCCGCTGCTCCGGGTCGTAAATCGGTGCTGGCGTCACACCAAACAACTGGTAGCCACCTGCTCCACGTACCGAGTAGATGCAGCCGAAACAGCCACCATGCCCCAGCGACAGTTTGGGGGTATCAGTGCGCGGACGCAGGTATTTCGGTACCTGAAGCTGTTGTGCCTGCTCTGCCATTTGGAACATGAACGGTAATCCCGCCACGAACCCCACCATCGACACAAACCACGGTGTACCGCTGTGTGCGGCAATAAACGCCGCCACATCCTGATAACCGTTGATGCGAGCGGCGTACTCCAGATCAGTAGCGCTGGGGTCCTGATGGCGATCGCGAAACCGCATCAGGGTCTCGTGCGTCCAGGGGTCGTTGTACAGCACCGGAATTTCGATGATGCGAGTGTCGAGCACCGTCATCGTTTGCGCCTGACTCTCGGTTTGCCGCACCTGTTCCAACAGCGCCTGCGGTGCGATGAGGTCCGGGTTAAAACGCACCTGAAACGATGCGTTGGCAAGGCAAATGTCCAGTACGCCGGGCAACGCCTGCTGTTCGAGTGCCCGGGTCATCGCCAGCCCACGGAAGAACGCCCCCAACGACATCGCTTCATCAATTTCAGCAAACAAGTGCTCATCGCCACCAAAGGTGTACCTGATTTCAGGGAACGTCATCTCAGGCCTCCCTCGTCAGCGGTAGCGCGTCGGCTTCCCGCGCCTGTAGCCAGTTTTCCAGCGAGGTGGTATCAAAGCGCCCGGCCCGCACTCGGGGGTCAGCCAGCAACCACTGGTGTAACGATTGCGTGGTCGTGATCCCATCGATCCGTAACTGATGCAGCGCCTGTTCGGCACGAGCCAGCGCTTGTGAGCGATCCGCCCCTGACACCACCACTTTCGCCAGCAGCGAGTCGTAATACGGTGGAATCCGGTAACCACTGAACACATGGCTGTCGATGCGAATACCGGGGCCCTGCGGCCAGGTCAGCGAGGTCACTACGCCGGGGCAAGGAAAGAAATTGCGCGCCGGGTCTTCCGCGTTAATTCGCATTTCGCAGGCATGCCCGCGTAAGGCGATATCTTCCTGACGCAGCGCAAGGGGTTCACCGCTGGCGATACGCAACATCCACTGTACTAAATCAACGCCGGTTACCCGCTCGGTAACCGGGTGTTCAACCTGAATGCGGGTATTCATTTCGATAAAATAGAACTGCTCTCGCTCGGTATCGAACAGGTATTCCAGCGTACCGGCGCTGCGATAGCACAACTGCTGTGCCAGCTGCAATGCACTACGGCACAGCGCGTCACGCTGTTCTGGTGATAACGCCGATGAGGGGGCTTCCTCAAAGACTTTCTGACGTCGGCGTTGCAGCGAGCATTCACGCTCATACAAATGTACCGCCCGTTCGCCATCCCCCAGAATTTGCACTTCAATGTGACGGGCATGACGGATAAACAGCTCCAGATAGACATCGCCACACCCAAATGCCGCTTTCGCTTCACTTTGGGCGATCGGTAATTCCCGTTTCAGGTCATCCTCGTTATTCACCACCCGTATACCGCGCCCACCGCCACCGGCGGCGGCCTTAATCAACAATGGATAACCAATCTCCGTCGCCGCCTGCAACGCCGCTTCCAATGATGACAGCACCCCGGAACCGGGAACGACCGGCACCCCGGCAGCCTGTGCCGTGCGCCGTGCCGCTGCCTTGTCCCCCATCAGGCGAATGGTGTCCGCCGTAGGGCCGACAAACACCAGCCCAGCCTGTTCCACCGCGTCAGCAAATGCCGCATTCTCCGACAGAAAACCGTATCCCGGGTGGACCGCATCGGCGGCGCACTCGTGGGCGGCTTTGAGCAACGCGGCCTGATTCAGGTAACTTTGATCAGCGCGCGCCGGCCCCAACAATACGGTTTCATCCGCCAGACGCGCGGGCAATGAATCGATGTCGGCTTCGCTGCAGGCAGCGACCGAGGTGATCCCCAGACTGCGTGCAGCATGAATAATGCGTACGGCAATCTCCCCACGGTTAGCGATAAGCAATTTTTTGATCGGCTGACGCATCGTTGTGGTCCTCCTGATGACGTAATAATGAGGTTATAGGGTAGATTTACCGTTATTCATCGATTTTTATGATGGCTATAACCTGCCCCGGTTCCAGCGCATCACCGTTATTCACACAAAACGAAACTAATACCCCGGCCTGCTCCGCATAAATCTCACTGAACTGTTTCATCACTTCGACCAGACCAATAACGCTATTCGCCGTCACTGGGGTATTCTCTTCAATAAACACCGGGGTGTCCGGGGCAGGCTGCCGATAGAAAATACCCGGCAAAGGGGAACACACTTCATATGTTTTCATTATCTTTAACCCTTATATTTATTGACTGATTACCGATGATTGAAACTATTTTTCAATGGCGAGCGCACATGAATATTGGCGTCATTCAATGCTTCTCGCGTGGCTTTAATTAATGACAGCGCACCGGGGGTATCACTATGAATACAGATAGAATCAAACTCGACAGCGATATCCTCGCCGTCAACCGTCGTGACTTTGCCCTCAACACAAGCGCGCACGACCTTCGCCGCCACCGCCGTTGGGTCCAGCGTACCGACCCGGCGAGTAAACACGATAGAACCACTGATGTCGTATTCCCTGTCACCATAAAACTCACAAATAACAGGATGTTGTAGCTTTTTTGCTTCCTGCCACACCAAGGAACCGTGCAGGCAAAATAACCGTAATTCCGGGTCCAGCCGGTGCAGTGCTTCCACAAACTGTTGCGCGGCAACCTGATCACGGGCCAGATGCATATACAACGCGCCGTGTGGTTTCACATGCTGTAACGGTAATTGGTGCAGTCGGGTAAATTCTCGCACCGCCCCAAGCTGATACAGAATGTCATTGACCACTTCCTGCGGCTGGCTATGAATATGCCGACGACCAAAACCGACCAGATCGCGAAATCCGGGATGGGCACCCACTGCAACACCACACGCTTTAGCCCATTCAATGGTCTGGTATATCGTTGAAGGATCGCCTGCGTGAAATCCGGCGGCAATATTGGCCGAACTGATATAAGGCATAATCTCCTGATCAACGTTATCGCCTATTTTCCAGGGACCGAAGTTTTCGCCCATATCGGAATTCAGATCGATTTCATATTTCATAGTTATTTCTTATTTGTGATGGTTTTGTTTAAAAATAATATAGAACTACAATTTTCCATTCGGAAAGACGTATTTTCAGAACACTCACTATCTGAAAAACAGAACGCTCATCGATAAGGAAACGGTTATGGTCACATTGCGTCAGATCCGCTACTTCATCGCCACCGCCGAGATGGGCCAAATCTCACAGGCGGCGATTCATCTCAATATTTCGCAGTCGGCGGTCACGACCGCTATTCAGGAGTTGGAACACCTGTTGGGAAAGCCGCTGTTCCTGCGCTCGGTACACGGTATGACGCTGACGGAAAACGGCAGTTACTTCCTTAATCACGCTTATGCGGTGCTGCGCAGTGTTAACGACGCCATGAACATCCCGTTAACCGATAACCGAATCAGCGGTTCACTGAATATCGCCGCCAGCTATACGGTCATGGGCTACTTCCTGCCTTTTCACCTGCAACGGCTGTCTGACGGTTTCCCTCATGTCACCCTGCATCTCAATGAACGTGAGCGGCAGGATATCGAACTGGGGTTACTGGACCGCTCGTTGGACCTATCGTTAGTGCTGACGGCTAACCTCACGCATCCGGAAATCACCTCAGAAACTCTGTTTAATTCCGAGCGACGTCTATGGCTACCCAGTCGGCATCCTTTGTGTGATAAAGCGGAAGTGAGCCTGGCGGATGTCGCTGACGAGCCTTTTATCATGCTGACCGTCGATGAGGCGGACCACAGTGCGATGCGTTACTGGGAGTCAAGTGGACATCGCCCGAAGGTGATGCTACGCACCAGCTCGGTGGAAGCGGTGCGCAGCATGGTGGCGAATGGGTTAGGTGTGGCGATACTGTCTGATCTGGTGTACCGCCCCTGGTCGCTTGAGGGGCGGCGTATCGAGACCCGTTCACTAAAAGATAAGGTTCACCCCATGAGCGTTGGGTTGGCCTGGTATCGTGACGCCGAGTTTAGCCCGGCCATGCAGGCGGTGCGGGAATATTTCCGTAACCTTTTCCTGACACCGCAGTTGGCGTTTTCACGCCGTTAGGCTGATGCCGGAACCGGATCACGTGGACCAAAACGCAGTGCCATCAGGATCAAGACGACAACACCCGCCGCCATGATAAACCAGGCTTGATTCAGCCCGCTGGTATGTTGCCGGATAAATCCTGCCAGCAGCGGCATCAGGCTGGCTATCAGATAACCGCCGCCTTGCACAAACCCCATCAGTGCACCGGCCTGACGCGGGTCGTCTACCTGATCCAGCGCGATAATCAGCGACAGTGGAAATAACGCGCCAATCCCCAACCCCAGTGCCACCATAATCGGCAGTACCAACGTCAGCGGTGCCAGTATCAGGCCAGCCATGCCCAGCAGCAGCAGCAGCAACACCGGCAGCAACAGATAGCGCCGGTCAGGAACATGGTTGATAAGCCACGACACCAGCAACCCGGCCACCACTTCTGTTAGCGTCAGCCCGCCCAGTAGCAGGCCACTATGGGCCGAGCTCCAGCCAAGCTGTGTGTAGTAAGGCGGCAACCAGGCCAGCACCAGGGTATAGGCTGCGGTGCCGATACCAAAAAATATCATCAGCGCCCATGCCCGGCTGCGCGGCAAAGCGGCTACCGCCCTTGTGTGCGGTGCATTATTCGGCATTGGATTGATCGATACGGTGATCATCCAGGCCACGGCAGCCAGCGTCGCCAGACCACCCCATATTGCCAGCGCACCGTCCCAATCCATCACATCCGCCAGCGGAGAGACACTGGCTGCGGCCAGCGCGGCACCCGCCATAATCGCCGTGGTGTACAACCCCATCAGGCGGCTGCTTTGTTGACTGAAGCTACGACGCAAAAACGACGGCATCAACGTCTGAATCAACGCAATACCAATACCCGCTAACGCCGCGGTCAGCAGTAACCCGGTGGTGCCGGTTAACCAACAACGCAGCAGGCTGGCAACCGCAATGCCGACAATACCGACACCGATCCCCCGGTATTCACCCACCCGGGCCTGCAACCATCCACCATACAAGGCACAGATCCCCATCGCAAATACAGGCAGCGTTGTCAGCAGGCCTGCCTGCGCATCCCCCATGCCGGTATCTGCCTGAATCCGTGACAGCAACGGCCCAATACCGGCCAGCACCGGCCGGAGGTTAAGTCCCAGTAACATGACGGTAATAACGACAAAAAATAGTGATTTGGCACGAATTGCGTGTGACATAGCGCTCCCTGTGGCTACTGATACTTGAACAATGATACATTTTACCCATAGAATATCTTCACAAAAAGAATCTTAACGTCAAGATAAATTATACGTATGACTGATCGAGCAGATAATGCATATGAGCAATGGCAACGGGAAAGACCGGATATTGACCCGTTTCCGATGCAACTGGTAGGGCGGTTGTTTGAAGCCTCATTGCGGCTGGAACGGGATCATCTAAACCCGCTGTTTGCGCAGTTCGGCCTGCGCCCAGGTGAATTTGATGTACTGGCAACCTTGCGGCGTAGCGGTGCACCTTACGCACTGACGCCCACTCAACTATACGAAGCACTGATGATGTCATCAGGCGGTATGACCAACCGTATCGACCGGCTGGAGCAGGCACAATGGGTCGTGCGTCAAAGTAACCCGCAAGACCGACGCGGCACCCTGGTGAGATTGACAGAAAAAGGACGGGAACAGGTCGAAGCAGTGCTGACGCAGCATATTGATAACGAACGGCAACTACTGGCATCGCTGGATGAAGAAGAACAACGCCAGTTGAATGTGTTGCTCAAAAAATTACTGGCCGGTTTGCCACAGCAATAAAAAATCCGCCCGGATGGGCGGATTTTTAAGCGCACTGCGTAAAAGCTGTGCCTGACGCACTGGGTGCAATTAGAAACGGTAGCCTACGCCAACGTTCCAGCTGCCCACGTCAACGCTGCGGATGCGGCTCTGTTCGTAGCCAACATCAAAGGCAACGTTCTGAACCGGGTTGAACTGCAGACCAGCACCATACACAAAGCCAGCATCGCTGGTGCGGTTGTTGGAAGAACCGTCAGTTTCGTTGAAGGTGAACTTGCCTGCGCTCACACCCACCAGACCGTAGATGCTTGCCCAGTCATTGAAGCGGAAAGACGGACCTGCGCTGAAGCCATAGTACTGGTTCTTGTTGTAAGTGGTACCAATAGTCTGGCTGTCTTGCAGATAGGTGAAAGAACCTACCACGCCCAGCTGGCTATTATCAAACTCGTAACGGTACTTCAGGTTGAAGCCCGGCAGTTTGTTCTGCACGCTCTGAGCGTCACCCTGAGCATAACCCAGAGTAACAGTACTTTCACCAGCGACAGCAGAACCAGCGCTTACAGCCAGAACACAAGCTAAAGCGGAAAGACACGCGATTTTTTTCATAATATGCCTCGAATTTATCTTACCAAAGAAGATTTAAGCGAGGTAAATATAACAAAAAATTAGGGCGCATGCTGCCTGGTTATTATTTTTCAATTAGGGTAAACATGTAACAAAATTTTTCAATATCAAGGTAATTGACTGTTTTAAAACAAAAAACAAAGTTCATTTTTACATGAAAAAAATAATAACAGGCCGTTCTTTGATACAGAGTTTTCTTAATTTTTTGATTAATTTTCAGGCTGATTTTATATCAAAAAAAAGATTTTCAAAGTGAGAGTAAATTAAGGTCAACAAGAGTAAACTAAGCGAGAATAATTTGTTCATTTATTGCCTGCTTTTCCCCGATTGCCCCACTGAATGTTAAGGCCCTGCAATGACCTTGATTTCCGCATTAAAAAACTCCGTTCTGTTACCCGTATTACTGCTAATCATCGCCATGTTGTCCATCCAGACGGGGGCCGCGCTGGCCAAAACTGTCTTTCCGCTGATTGGCGCATCCGGCATGACGGTGCTGCGTCTGGCGATAGGCTCGCTGATTTTACTGATAGCGTTCAAACCCTGGCGGCTACGCGCGGGTTCCAACCGGTTGCCATTGTTGATTTATGGCATCACGCTGGGCGGCATGAACTATCTGTTTTATCTGGCGGTGCGCACCGTGCCATTGGGTATTGCGGTAGCGCTGGAATTCACCGGGCCGCTGGCGGTGGCGATACTGGCCTCGCGCCGAGTGTTGGATTTCGTGTGGATAGCGCTGGCTGCCGCCGGGCTGTGGCTGCTGTTGCCACTCGGTCAGCACGTCAATAATGTCGATCTCACCGGTGCGGCTTTCGCCGTGGGCGCAGGTGCCTGCTGGGCAGGCTACATCCTGTTTGGCCAAAAAGCGGGTGCCAGCCACGGTGCCGGTACTGTCGCGATGGGCTCGCTTATCGCCGCGCTGGTGTATTGCCCGATAGGATTGCTGTTCTCCGATATCAGCAGCCTATTGTCGATGAGCATCTTACCCATCGGAGTTGCCGTGGCGGTACTCTCTACCGCCCTACCCTACACATTAGAAATGCTGGCGCTGACCCGGCTGCCGACACGCACCTTCAGCACATTGATGAGTCTGGAGCCCGCGGTGGCAGCCTTATCCGGCATACTGTTTTTGAATGAGCACCTGACCCTCACTCAGTGGCTGGCGCTGGCGTTTATTATTATTGCGTCCCTGGGCACCACGCTCAGCGTGAAAACGCGTAGCGCCTCTGCCACATCCTAAAACACCGGCAGTCAGTATTGCCCTGCAATACTGACCCACCATTGCGGTGTCACCCTGGCTAAAAAATATTTCCCACCGGTCATCCGGCTGGGAAATAGTGCGTTGATTGCCTTTACTGCCTTCAATTACTGTCTTCTACTGTCTTCAATCGAAAGTGTCATTCTTGAAAGTGTCATTCTTCGCTGATGCGTTATTAACCACCGCATTCAGAAAATCAGTGGATTATTCCAAT
This sequence comes from Dickeya ananatis, assembly GCF_019464615.1. NCBI lineage: Bacteria > Pseudomonadati > Pseudomonadota > Gammaproteobacteria > Enterobacterales > Pectobacteriaceae > Dickeya > Dickeya ananatis. Next base: position 2,299,310 of record NZ_CP040816.1, read on the forward strand.
AGCACTAAACGTGAAGTTAACCTTCTTGTTTTCGTTATCAGGCTGGCAACGTAAATCATTCTCCCTCCTTCACCGATATCCTTTCGCTTTTTTAGCGGGTGATGTGAGCGATAAATAACATGCCAACGGTACGTTATTCTTCACTGCCTGAAGCTATTCCTGTAATAGACCGAACTGAGCATCCCCGGCAGATATCGACTGTTATAATTCTTTTCGTTGAAAGCCAGACTCATTATCAGCAACAGAAGAAATAAAGAGGATAACACTATGCGTACAGCCAAACTGGTAAAAGCAGCATCTGCTGACCTTATTTTCACCCGTAACGATCTGGACGATAACGTTAAAGCCTCGACCATCGCCCTGCTCAACCAGCTGGTCGTGGACTTTACCGATCTGTCGCTTATTACCAAACAGGCGCACTGGAATATGCGTGGAGCAAATTTCATCGCCGTACATGAAATGCTGGATACCTTCCGCACATCGCTGGTGACCCATCTGGATACCTTCGCCGAACGCGTGGTGCAATTGGGCGGCGTGGCAACCGGCACAGTGCAGGTCATCCATCAGAATACGGCGTTAGCCAGCTACCCACTGACGCTCCACAGTGTGCAAGACCATCTGAAAGCATTGGCGGATCGCTATGCCATTGTTGCCAATACGGTGCGTAAAGCCATCAGCCAGGCGCAGGACGAAGATACCGCCGACATGCTCACCGCCGCCTCCCGCGATCTGGATCAGTACCTGTGGTTCATCGAAGCTAACATCGAATAATTCATCAATCACTACCGGCGGGCTCTGCCGCCGGGTTTCCCCGACTATTATCAGCACTTCCCCTTCACAGTTGTTCTCTCTATGCCATTTTCCACGATTCTGACACCCTCGGACGCTGTGAAATAATATGCATTTTTTTTGCATCGCTACTCAGAACGCATGTGTAGCAGCCAAAAAATGTACAAAAAATTAGCGCTTGTTAGCAATATTGCCTTTTGAACGTAATCAACGGTTGTGTCCCCTGCACAATTCAGTTATTCATAGCAGCGCGTTCCATAGGCGTTTCTGATGGAAGCACCATAATTATTAGCGGGTCTACCCGTCCTGTTTTGGCAACGACTCCCCCTGTTTTCTCCGCCGCACCGTCAACGGCAGCACGGCGGGCGACCCTAGCCGATGCCGTGCCATCAGCGTCATACCGACATGCCGGAGTGGGTGCAACACACCTGTGAGGTGCGGTGAGACAGTGGAATATATAACCAACGAGAGGAAGGACGTTTTGATGAAATCGTTATTTAAATCTTCACTGGCCGCATTAGCGCTGGCCTTCAGCCTGTCCGGTCAGGCCGCAGAGAAGCCGCTCATCGTAGCAACTGATACAGCATTCGTACCGTTTGAATTCAAGCAAGGCGACAAATATGTCGGTTTTGATATCGACCTGTGGGATGCCATCGCTAAACAGCTGAACCTGACCTATACCCTGAAACCGATGGATTTCAGTGGGATCATCCCGGCACTGCAAACCCGCAATGTGGATCTGGCGTTGGCTGGCATCACTATTACTGAAGAGCGTAAGCACGCAATCGATTTCTCGGACGGTTACTACAACAGCGGCCTGCTGGTGATGGTACGTGCCGACAATCAGGACATCAAAGGCGAGCAGGATCTGGCCGGTAAAGTCGTGGCAGTGAAGAGCGGCACCGGTTCTGTCGACTACGCGAAAGCCAACATCAAAACCAAAGAGCTGCGTCAGTTCCCGAACATCGACAACGCCTATCTGGAACTCGGTACTAACCGCGCCGATGCCGTGCTGCACGACACGCCAAATATCCTTTACTTCATCAAAACCGCAGGCAACGGCAAGTTTAAAGCGGTAGGCGATTCCATCAAAGCACAGCAGTATGGTATCGCGTTCCCGAAAGGCAGCGACGACCTGCGCAACAAGGTGAACGCGGCGCTGAAAACCCTGCGTGACAACGGCACCTACGCCACTATCTACAAGAAATGGTTCGGTACTGACCCGAAATAACCAGCGGAAACACAACACGCGTGCTGAGCATGTGTGTTGCCTGGTTAACGACGTACCAGGTTGAGTAACGTATCCGCTTAATAGCATTTAGGGTGCCGTCGGCCAGACCGTTCGGCACCTTGCTATTACAGAATGATTATTGCTGGAGAATGTTCATGCAGTTTGACTGGAGTGCCATCTGGCCGTCCATCCCGCTTCTGCTGGAAGGGGCGAAAATGACCCTGCTGATTTCGGTGCTGGGTCTGCTGGGGGGGCTGGTAATTGGCGTACTGGCAGGGTTTGCCCGTGTTTACGGCGGCTGGCTGTCCAACCGTATCGCGCTGGTATTTATCGAAATCATCCGCGGTACGCCGATTGTCGTACAGGTGATGTTTATCTATTTCGCGCTGCCGATGCTGCTGACCTCAATACGCATCGACCCGTTTAGCGCGGCCGTGGTCACCATTATGATCAACTCGGGCGCTTATATCGCGGAAATCACCCGTGGCTCGGTGTTGTCTATCCACAAAGGCTTTACTGAAGCGGGTCTGGCGCTGGGGTTGTCCCGTCGTGACACACTGCGTCATGTCATCGCGCCGCTAGCGCTGCGTCGCATGCTGCCGCCACTGGGCAACCAATGGATCATCAGTATTAAAGACACCTCGTTATTTATTGTCATCGGCGTTGCAGAGCTGACCCGCCAGGGGCAGGAAATCATTGCCGGTAACTTCCGCGCACTGGAAATCTGGAGCGCAGTCGCCATCATCTATCTGGTGATAACGCTGGTGTTGAGTGCCGTTTTACGCTGGCTGGAAACAAGACTGAAAATTATATGATTGAATTTAAAAACGTATCGAAACACTACGGCCAGACGCAGGTGCTGCACGATATCAACCTGCAAATTAAACAGGGCGAAGTCGTCGTGATTATCGGGCCGTCCGGGTCTGGTAAATCCACCCTGCTGCGCTGTATAAACAAGCTCGAAGAGATTACCAGCGGTGAACTGGTGGTGGACGGTCTGACCGTCAACAGCCCAAAAGTGGACGAACGACTGATTCGTCAGGAAGCGGGGATGGTGTTCCAGCAGTTCTATCTGTTTCCACATCTGACCGCGCTGGAAAACGTGGCCTTCGGTCCGATTCGGGTACGTGGCGCCAGCAAAGCCGACGCGGAAAAACTGGCACGCGAGCTATTGGGTAAAGTGGGTCTGGCAGAGCGTGCGCACCACTACCCTTCCGAGCTCTCCGGCGGCCAGCAGCAACGTGTGGCAATCGCCCGTGCATTGGCGGTTAAACCGAAACTGATGCTGTTTGATGAGCCCACCTCGGCGCTGGACCCAGAGCTGCGTCACGAAGTCCTGAACGTAATGAAGGATCTGGCTGAAGAAGGCATGACCATGGTGATCGTGACCCATGAAGTGGGATTCGCCCAGAAAGTCGCCTCCCGCCTGATCTTCATCGATAAAGGCCGCATCGCCGAAGATGGTCACCCGGATGAGTTGATTTCCAATCCGCCCAGCGATCGTCTGCGTGAGTTCCTGCAACACGTATCCTGATAGCGCAGTGACGGCAGCCTTGACCAGGCTGCCGTCAGTACTGGCTTCTGGCGCCTTCTGACTGCCCTTCACCGTTGCTGCTATTATCACCACACGATGTCCGACTATTCCGAGATTGATGCTACCGGGTTTGGCATTTTTTACTGATTCCGATACGCTGCACGAAACGTTTGTCACGCATTATTCATATCACTTTTAAATCAATACGTTATCAGTTCACCAGGATGTACGCATGAAAACTCCCCGTTCTCGCCTTTCCCGACGCCGATTCAGCGCCCTGCTGGGCGGATTGTTTTTCAGCGCATATGGGCTCGCAGACGACACGCCGCCCACGGTCGATACGCAACGCAGTGCTGGCACCGTCGCCTCATCCAGTACTTCCGCGCTCAGTACTTCCACGCTCAATAATTCCGCATTCGATAAAGGCGATCAGGATCTGTCCTATCCGAAGATCAACGGCCTGTACCAGCGACCAGCGACCAGCGGCGTCACGCTGATCGGCGACAACGACGGCGAAGCCAATAAGTACGTTGAACCGGTTAAAGGCTCAAAAGAAGGAAAGTACCTGTTATTACATGCCGGAGAACACCTGACGCTGACCGGCCAGGGGTATTTTCTGATGCACTGGGAACTCAACTACTTCAATCATGGCGGCACCTTACTGGCAGACAATGCGCCACTGGTGACCACCTCACAGGGTTTCATCAAAAAGGTGGCGTTAACCGGCCGTTACGCGCCGGATTACCCCCTTGACGGCGCACCCGGTCGCTCTGCGGTGTGGAACGCCGGTATCCAAACCAGCACTGGCAATCCGCTGGTGCCTTTCTCCGTTGGCGCACCGGCTGGTAACGGTGAAATCATGCCCAGTCTGTGGCTCAACGAGATTTTCTATCTGGACGGCACCGCGACACTCACTCAGCGCGAAGGCCCGGTGGATTATGACATCAGCATCACGCCACTGACGCTGTCCGACGTAAATAACCGGCTGGCGGCAACGCGCTATCGCATTAACGCCACCACGCTACGCGACGGTATCTCGTTGGATCCCTATACCGGCGCAGATAAGCCCCCCTCCTCGCCCGATAGCCTGACGGCAGGCGTTATCTCCAGCTCGGTGGTGCAACTGGACTGGAATGATGGCTCGGACAACGAGCGTGGCTTCGTCGTTGAATATTCGTATGCGGGTACTTTCGGCGAAGGATCCTACGACACTACGCCCCATCACTATGATGCTGGTGCAGTCTATACCAGTGCCAAATCGCTGGGGCCGAACGCCACCTCCATCGAGGTCGGGACGCTGGAGCCCAACACGACTTACGCCTTTCGGGTCAAAGCCTACAATCAAGCCGGAGATTCTGCCTACTCCAACGTGGTCACGGTCACCACACCGCCCGCCGCCGCACTCAGCAGCAACTGGACGCAGCAGGATATCGGGAAAGCCGACACGCCCGGCTCCGCCAGCGAAGATCATGACGTAATTGCGCTACAAGCGCATAACGGCGATATGTGGGCAGAGTCTGACAGACTCCATTTTGTGTATCAAAAACTGAAAGGCGACGGCAGCATCACCGCACGATTGATAGACCTGCGCTATAGCGATCCTTACGCCAAAGCCGGTGTGATGATGCGAAATACCCTATCCGACAGCAGTGCTTACATGCTGACTGGCTATATCGCCTCATCTGGCGCGATGTCGCAATGGCGCAGTAAAGAGGCCAGTGCCACGGGTAGCCGGGGACGGTTTGCCAAATCCGAAAATGGCAGTCAGCCGACCTGGTTACGATTGACCCGTGATGGTAACGCCTTTATCTCTGAGGTATCCAGCGATGGGCAGAGCTGGACTACGCTCAATAAAGTCATCAATCAAAACATGAACGATACGCTGTACGTCGGGCTGGCACTCTCGTCACGCCACAATAGCGGGAAAGTCAGTTTCGATAACGTGAGCATTGAGCGTTAGTCGCCCCGGTTGCAGTTGGGTATAGCCACAAAAAAAGAGAGGCGTGAATCTCGCCTCTCTTCATCGCTCACCATGATTTCCCCCTGTGAAGAGGGAATCACCTTTATTTTTTCGCGGATTCCACCGCGTCATGCAGGTTCAGGCGCTGCCAGAAATTGGCGTCCTGCCCACCGGCGGACAACGGATAACCGTCAGCAATGGCGGTTTTTACCATCAAGGCACGACGTTGGGCGGCGCTCAACTGAGGCAATGGCCCTTCCAGCAACACCTCAGCGCCTTCCGGCACCTTGACCACCTGGGTTTTCACCTTCGCCATCGGCAGGTTGTACGTCATGGTGTAACGGTAGAATGACTTCATTGCCGGGTCGGTGTAAGGGTCGTTTTTACCCTGCGGTTTGGCACATTCCGCCACTGTCGTGCCACAGGCTTTTTCCAGCGCAGTCCGCAACTGGGCTTTCGCCTCATTGAACAACACGCGGTATTTCGGGTCATTGAGAAAATGCGCCACGCTACGCTCAGCGGTCATGCGCCCACCGATGACATCCAGCGGATAATGTACCCCCAACACCAGACGGGAATATCCGTAGGTGGCGGCACGATCGAGAAGCGGCACAAAACGTTCTGGCAGCATCTGCGCCAATAGCAGTGCATCGTTATAGCCGCCATTGGTATGCCCGCTCGGGAATGAACCACCCGACGCGGTGTAAAGGGCATTGTCCGCTACGACAGCGGTATCCGGCACCAGATGGATGCTGTTACCCTCGTGTTTGAACGGACGCGGGTAGTTAAACGCGTTTTTCGCCGCAGACGTACTGACGTTAGTGGCTTTAATCAGCGCGGCGGCTTTGCCGATTTCACCTTTCTGGTAGACAGCAAGAAACGCCTTGCCCAATTTCGGCCCCAGCGCCTCTGCCAGCGCATACAGATAGCGGGTATTTTCAGCGTCAATCAGCGCTTTCTGTCGCAATGGCAACGTCGCTTCCAGATTAATGCGCTCAACGGTCGCCAGGTTTTTCGCTAACACCTCGGCAGGCAGGGTTCTGAACCCCTCCAGCAATTTCACGCTGGCCTGCTGCTGGTCTTTCGGGTTGAACGCGTAACCGGTGGCTTTCAGCCATTTCATATCGCCCTGCGGTTCCCCCTGATCCGGCGCTTTATCCAGCACGGCGCGAGTCAGCTTTGGCGCGGTTCCCTGTAAGGCTTTTTGCAGGTACTGCTGCACCCGTTGCTGCATTTCAATCACCGGCGCACTATTGCTGGCCTCGGTGGTCGTTTGCAGCAGGCTTATCTGCGACAACTGGGTGTCACTACGGGAAGCGGCTTGTGTCTGGGCTGTCGCCAGTGAGCAAACCACCGCCATAAACACGTAAGAATAGCGCATGATATGTCCTTTTTATTGTCACGAATTATCGTCAAAGACAAGAAACAGCATCAGCCTAAGCGCTGCTGATGACAGTTCAGTGAAACTTTTTTAATAACAGGCACTTTCATTGCAAATTGATTGCAAATAACCACCAGACCAGTATAGGCAGGGGTTTCTGCTGGCGCGAGAGAGCCGCACCGGTTTAGCGATATAAAAGAGTGATGGAGCAGGCAAAACAGGCGCTGTGGTTCGCCACAGCACCTGTGCGTACTCAGGCATGAAGCAGATAGGTTTCCTCAATCACACGAGCGAATGCCTGACACATGACGTCATCGCCGTCCTGATTGTCTGCCAGCACCGTATCACCATCCACCACCTGGATATGGGCGTTGAGGGGAAAATCCGCCGCAGGTTGCGGGCGCGACATAGCAGCGGCAATGGTGGCCTGTGCCTGCTGCCACGCCTGCTCAACCGTCAGGTTGCATTCATGGGCCAGATAGTCTGGATTGAATCCTTCGCCTGTCAGGCTGCGTAGTGTTTCATCGTGGCTCAGGCTATTGCCGGGTTGCCAGTAATGGCGCGTCAAATCTGGGCCAATCGCCGGGTTATCCGTCAAATAGCCATCACGCTGGCGGAAGAAATGCCGCGTTTGTTCTACTGCCATCATCGCCAACAGGTACCCCTGATAGGAACAGGCCGACTCCATCGACAACAGATGTGGAATCGCTATCGTCGGGCGTGGACTGCCGCTGATGCCGAGAATACGTTGCTCAGTCTCGCGGGCCAGCTGCAAAATCGCCTCGGGCGTGCGCGCCTTGTCATCCATGCAGTACAACTGCCATTCGAAATACGGCACCAGCAAAATATGGCGTTCGTTGAAAGCCCGCATCGGCTGGCGGGCGCGGATATCGGCCTGAATCAACGCATCGGGGATCACCTCACCTTGTGCGTTATAGGCATAGCGCTTGAGCCAGTCGGCATCTTGCAGCAGGCTGTCGCAAAACATCGACTGCGTTTCGGCGTAGGCCATCGACGTCGGCGGAAACTCCTGGGCAAAACACGGCGCATTCTGGCGGATATTGGCGAAATGTGCCGCATGGCCCCCTTCATGGAACAACGTGTTGATACCGTTGGCACCACTGCCTACCTGATCTGGCTGCGCCAGACTGGTGAAGTTGATGCGCGCAGGCAACCACCGACCTTGATCGACAAACGGCGGCACTGGCTGGTGCATGAAACCGTTTTCATATTTCCCTTTGCGTACCAACAAATCGAGCTGCATTTGCGCCCCACTGAAACCAATATGCAGACGTTTGAAGCTATCGACCCAGCGGGACAGCGACGCTGAAAACGGAAAGTACGGGTCCATCTGCCGGGTCACGTCGCCGGTACTGGCATAGCGCACGTTCCACGGTGTTAATGCGTCCTCGCCTTTCTCCGCCGCCAGTTGACGTAGACTACGCAGGTTGGCCTCACGAGTCTGTTCTTCGAAGCGGTCAAGAATGGCGAATAACTGCTCCGGCGTCATGCGCTCGGTCTTGTTGACCTTGTAGTCAAAGTAGTTGCGATACCCCATCTGACGCGCAAAGCGGTTACGCAGGCTGACCAGCTCCGGAAATCCGTGGTTAACCAGCCACTGTTCTAAATCACGCAGCGCCTGTTGTGAGCTACGCCGATGCGCCTCGTTATCATTGGTAGCCTGGTTGGTCAGTAACTCGCCAAGCGACGCAGCAACCAGCTCCCCTTGCTCGTCAATATGCATGGGCTGATAAGTTTTGCGGCGGGCGAACAACGCGTGCTCAGCGGCAATCAGCTCATCCATCAGCGCCTGCGCCTTCGGATCTTCAATCACATTGCAGTCAAAAAAGCGGTACCAGCCGCGTAAACCGTGCAGCAGCGCGTCACGCGCTTCACTGGCAGGCTCAGCCTCAACCGTCGCCATGTGTTGGCGCAATTCGGCCAGCCGTGAGGATTGCGCAATAAAGCGTTTCCAGGCACTCTCTGCCTCGGCAAAGCGGGTGGCAACGGTCTCGTCGCCGGTCCCCATGTAACACTGCCAGAAAAGATCTTCTTTCGTTTGATGTACCACCAGATAATCGCGGTTCAGGGCGTCAAAATACGCCTTAGCCTGTTGCATGTGGTTGTTCCTTATCGTTAATCGTTATGTTCAACCCAGTCGTTTTCGTATTGTCGACACCGCCTGCTCCATCGACGCGGCTTCGCCGGTTCCCACCAGACAACACGCCAGTTGCAGCCGAATCGCTTGCGGTATCGGTTGATCCCCTGCCAGACAGGCTTGCGTCCAGCGAGCCGTCGTCACCGCGTCTTTATCAGCAGGCAGTGCGGAGCGATCGACCGCGATATCCTGACGAACCTGCAAAAGATCGTTGCGCTGTTCACGGATGAAATACATTTCCGGGCAGCGCTGCGGGTTAGCGTACACCTCGCCTTCCGTGCCGTGCATCAATAACGCACGGCCGTTGATGTCCTGAAAAAAGGTACCAACCCGGCCGACGTATTCCGGGTGCGACACGCTTGCCAGACGCAACGCCGCACCTTCATCAAACGGCGTAGCCAGCTTGGCCAGCGTATGCGCGCTATTACGCACCCCCATACGCCAGCGCAAATCCAACTGACGCTCGATGGCAGGACACAGTAGCGACACCGGCATAAACACCGGCTCGCCCTCATCAAGCCGCTGCTGTGCCGACGGCGCATCACTCACCGGCATCAGGCCCAGCTCACGAAAAATCGCCTCGCTGGTCACACGGGTTGGGTCGTGGCTCACACCGTGCACTATCACCGGCAGCCCCAGGCGATGCAGCAACAATGCCAGTAATGGCGTCAAATTAGCTTGTTTACGTGCGCCGTTATAGCTGGGGATCACCACCGGCATCGGCCTGTTGGCCGGTACGGACAGGTGTAGCGTCTGTTCGCGCATCGCCTGATAAAAGCCTCGCATTTCGGCTTCAGACTCGCCTTTAATGCGAAATGCAATCAACAGCCCACCCAACTCCAGCTCCGGTACCTGATCATTGAGTATATGACCATACAGCTGATACGCCGTGTCCTGGTTCAGATCGCGCGCATGATTTTTGCCGCGACCAACCTCTTTAATGATGTGGGTGTAATCCATGATCTGCTCTCACTGGTAAGGCGATGGTTAAACGGTACCCTCGAACGGGCGAGTGGGTAGCCCCGGTTATGTGGGATAACACACTGGAAACATAGCATGAATTAGTCTGAGGGGAAGTGTGAAATCACCGTTGCTGCCCCCGACGGGAGCAGCAAGGAAAGCAGGTCAGCCGTTACAGTTTACTTTTGATGCGGCTGATAGCTTACGTTGAAACCGCAAGCGACTTATCATCGGGCATCGCACGCTGTTCGATAGGAAAAACGGGCAGCGCCGCCAGTAATTGGGCACCGTAGCCTTTGGTCAACAAGCGACGGTCGTAGATGACGATTTCACCAAAACAATCATGGCTACGAATCAATCGCCCGACTTGTTGGATCAGGCTAAAGGACGCACTCGGCAAGCTTTGTACCACAAAAGGGTGACGTTTGAGACTTTTCAGCCACTCGCCTTCCGTCAGAATGAGCGGGCTGTCGATCGGCGGAAAGGCAATCTTGTGGATGTGCACCTGCGAGAGCAATTCGCCCTTGAGATCCAACCCTTCGGCGAAAGACTGCAAGCCAATCAACACGCTGGTCTGCCCTTGCTGTACCCGCTGACGGTGCAATTCCACCAGCCGGTAACGCGGTTGGTCGCCCTGCACCAGCAACATCAGCCGCAGGTCCGGCACCTCGGTCAGAAATTGCTGCATGGCACGCTGGCTGGCGAACAACATCAGCATGCCTTTATGCACGTCGCGCTGCAGTTCCGCGCGAAAAAAGCGCGCCATCTCGGCGATATGTTCCGCTTCCTGCGCAATCAGCGGTTCATGACGCATCTGCGGGATCACCAGCTTACCCTGATCTCGGTGATTGAACGGTGAATCCAGCGCGATAAAGGTATCGCCCTCTTCTTCATCCAACCCGGATAGCTCTTTCAAGCGGGAAAAGCTGTTGAGCGAACGCAATGTCGCCGAGGTGACCACCACATGCGACAAATTACGCCACAGTAATCGGTCCAACTGGTCGCACACGCGAATGCCCGCGCAGTGGAAATACAGGTGCAACTGGTTATCACGCCGTTCCCGTTGCAACCATTTCGACACCGGCGCATTAGAGGATTTCTCCAACGCGGCCAATCGCCATAGCTTGCTTTGCGCCTCCCAATAGCCGTTGAGTCGACTGATACGCAGCATCGCCTGGTGTAACTTCACGACGTCATGCTTACCGGTTTTTTCCGCCAGGTCGTTTAACAGATACTCCGCCAGACCGCGCAGGCTATCCGTCAGTTTGAACAACCGATTGCAGCACTCGCGCATCTCGTCTGGCAATTCCCCCATCGGGAAACGGTAATCGGCATCGGGTTGGGCTGCAGGCAGAAACAGGCTGCTCAGGCGATCGAACAGTTGCAACTGTTCACGGATTTCACCGCAATGCTCACCCAGCCTATCCGGTTGCATCAATCGGGGTGACGACTTGGGCGGGAACTGCGCCAGACAAATCCCTACCTGCTGAATCAATTGATCCATTTGATGTTGTACCGCGCTGACCGTCACTTCGCCGGACATCTCCAGCGCATCGCGCGCCACATCCGGCACATGGTGACCTTCATCCAGCACCAGTAGCATGTTCTTTGCCTGCGGTAATACTGAATCGCTCTCCATCGCCGCCATCACCAGCGCGTGGTTCGTCACCACCACATCGGCGTCTTCAATTTCCCGGCGGGCGAGAAAGAACGGGCACTCGCGGTAATAATGGCAATTACGCCCCAAACAGTTAGCTTTATCGGTACTCAGGCGTTGCCATAATGCATCATCGATAGACTCCTGACAGTGGTCACGCAACCCATCCCAGGCGTAGCTTTGCAACGCCTGTTGCAACCGGGCGCTGGTGGTTTGCTCTTCACGGCTGGATGGCAAGTGGTCATCCATAAACAGCATCAAATCGCCCTGCGCTGAAGCCTCGGTCGCCATCGCCGCCAGATTACGCGGGCACACATAGCGCCCACGACCAAACGCCGCCGTGAATTTCAGCTCCGGAATGAACTGGCGCAACAGCGGCAAATCTTTGTTGAAGATCTGATCCTGCAACGCCACGTTGGCGGTGCTGACGACCAGCGTTTTCAGCTCAACGCGGCCAACGGCAATGCCGGGGATCAGATACGACAAGGTTTTACCCACACCCGTCGGCGCTTCAATCACCAGATGACGCGGGTAGTCCCCTGCCAGCGCTTTCGCTACCTCGGCTATCATCTGACGCTGCGGCGCACGGGAGACAAAATCAGGAATTTGCTGTTGCAGCGCTTTATACCATTCGCCAATCTGCTGCTTTAACGCGGGGGTCAGGGTCATGCCATCTCACTGTCGTTCAATCTGGCGGGTATTGTCCCACAGACCAACGGCAACGTCAGCAAGCACAGTTTTGATGCTGTGTATTGTGATATCGTGATTTTGTGACGTTGTCACATTTATCAGCCCTGTAACGGATTGGTATCAACACGCGCAGCTGGCTTGTATCCGATAGCGGAGTCTCTATAATCGCCGGAACGTCACCATTACCGGGGCGTAACAAAAGGATAACCGGATGAATATCAAAAAACTGGGGGTCGTCAGCCTGTTTGCGTTGTGCGCGTTAGGCGGCATCGGCGGTGTGATGCTGGTGGGGTATATTATTATCGTGCACGGTGGCTAACGCCGAACCGGTCAGTCCCGGCCGCCTGTTGCCGTGCAGCCGGTTTCCTGTCAGGCCCCTGCCTACATCGCAGGGGCCGTCTTCTGTCACCCTTGACGGGCTAAACCTGTCGGCATTTACAGCAAGGTAAAGCTGCTGGTTTTCACACGCTGGGAATCCAGCCCAATCATCACGTCAAACTTGCCCGGTTCCGCTACCTGCTGCATCTGTGCGTTGTAGAACATCAGATCTTTCGGCGACAGGGTAAATGTCACGGTGCGGCTTTCACCCGGCATCAACATCACCTTCTGGAAACCACGCAGTTCTTTCACCGGACGGCTAACCGACGCCACCACATCATGCAGATACAGCTGTGCCACGGTTTCGCCAGCCCGTTTACCGGTATTGGTGATCGTCACCGACGCGGTAATACTGCCGTTACGTTTCATTGTCGGGCTGGAGAGCACCACGTCCGATACCGCAAAGGTGGTGTAACTCAAGCCATAACCGAACGCATACAGCGGCCCGTTAGCCTCGTCAAAATAGTGCGAGGTGTATTTGTTGGGCGCGTCAGCTGAATACGGCCGACCGGTTGGCAAATGGCTGTAGTACATTGGGATTTGTCCCACGGAGCGCGGGAAGGTCATCGGCAGTTTACCCGACGGGTTGTAATCACCAAACAGCACATCGGCGATGGCGTTCCCCCCTTCGGTACCACTAAACCAGGTTTCCAGTATCGCGTTCGCCTGCTGATCTTCACGGCTCAGATCCAACGGACGGCCATTCATCAGCACCAGCACCAACGGTTTACCCGTTGCTTTCAACGCGGCAATCAGCGCTTTCTGTTCCGGCGGAATGGTGATTTTGGCCCGGCTGGAGGCTTCATGCGCCATCCCCTGGGATTCCCCCACGACCGCGATCACCACGTCAGATTTCTTCGCCACATCGACCGCTTCATCAATCATTGCCTGCGGCGAGCGCGGGTCCACCACCACGGATTCATCGTATTCATTGAGGAATTTGATCAACCCCGGATGATTGGTGATGTTTGACCCTTTAGCGTAGTAAACCCGGGCGTTATACCCGACGGCTTTACGAATGCCTTCATACACGGTCACCGCCTGTGCCGGACGCCCGGCAGCAGACCAACTGCCGATGATGTCGCGCTTACTGTCAGCCAGCGGGCCGACAACCGCGATGGTACCGGATTTCTTCAGCGGCAGAATACCCAGACGGTTTTTCAGCAGCACCAGACTGCGGCGCGCCACATCACGTGCTTCTTCACGGTGTAACCGGCTTTCGGCATTGGTATCCACCGGGTCAGAACCGGCCGGGCCAAGGTGACGATACGGGTCTTCGAACAGGCCCATGTCATATTTCATGTTCAGCACCTGACGGCAGGCATCATCGATATCTTTCATGCTGACCACACCGCGCTTCACCAGATCCGGCAGGTAACGCGCGAAATACTCGTCGCTCATGCTCATACCGATACCGGATTGCACCGCAATGCGCGAAGCATCACTCGGATCTGCCGCCACACCATGCTTGATCAGCTCTTTGATAGCGCCGTGGTCGCTGATAGTAATACCTTTGAAATGCCACTGGTCACGTAACACATCTTTGAGCAACCAGCGGTTGGCGGTCGCCGGTACACCGTTGATGGAGTTGAGCGATGCCATCACACCGTAGCTACCGGCATCAATCGCGGCTTTATACGGCGGCATATACTCCTGGAACATGCGCTGCGGGCTCATGTCGACGGTGTTGTAATCACGCCCGCCTTCTGCCGCGCCATACAACGCATAATGTTTGACGCTGGTCATCAGCGAGTGACGGCCGTACAGGTCATCCCCCTGAAAACCTTTTACCATCACGCGCGCGATTTCACTGGTCAGATAGGTATCTTCACCAAAACCTTCGGAAACACGGCCCCAACGCGGATCGCGGGTGATATCCACCATCGGTGCCCAGGTCATGTTCAGGCCGTCTTCGGTGGCTTCATACGCCGCTATTTTTGCCGACAGTTCGACGGCATTCATGTCCCAACTGGAAGCCAGCCCTAACCCGATGGGGAAAACGGTACGCTGACCGTGCACCACGTCATAAGCGAAAAACAGCGGAATTTTCAGGCGACTTAACTGCATCACCTGATCCTGCATCACGCGAATATCCTGTCGGGTGACGGTGTTGAAAATCCCACCGACCTGACCGTTGCGGATCATTTCGCGGATGGCCTGTTTCGGGTTATCCGGACCGACACTGATCAAACGAAGCTGGCCAATCTTTTCATCCAGCGTCATTTTTTTCATTAAGTCGTTAACGAAAGTATCGCGCTGTTGCTGGTGAGCGGGCGTTGCCTGTGGCGCAGTTGTCTGTTGCTGGGGCGTTTGCGCCCACAGCGGGCTACAGGCCAGACCGACCGCCAGCGCCAGTGGAGTAAACCATTTCATTGTTATTGCGAATTCCTTGTGCAGTTGCCAGTTAGGGTGCGACACGCTGCCCGATGAGTGTGTGGTTAACCAGGCGGCTAATGTGCCATAAAACCGCCAGCGGAAAAATGACTATCACGCATTTTCCCGCCAACGGTGTGACACAACACAAGGGCTGGGGAGGAATCACACACCGTGCAGACGCACTGGCACTCGCTCAGGCCAGCTATCGCCAGGCAATCGGCATCGCATACCGCAACAATCAGGAGCCGGTGGCGCTCAGCGCCTTATCCAGCGCGCCGACCAGCCAGTCGATATCATGCGCCTGAAATGCCAGCGTCGGACGCAATTTCAGCACGTTGCCATGTGGACCGGCGACCGAGGTCAGCACGTGCTGCTCACGCAGCTGTTCTATCACGTTCAACGCGCGCGTTTTGTCTGGCGTTTTGTTATCACGGTCGCTCACCAGTTCAAAACCGATAAACAACCCGGCACCGCGAACATCGCCCACACAGGCATGACGATCCGCCAGCCCTGCCAGTTCTTTCAGTAACTGGGCACCGACGACCTTGCTGTGCTCCTGCAATTTCTCTTCACGGATCACCGTCAGTACGGCTTGCGCCGCCGCCATCGATACCGGGTTACCGCCAAAGGTATTGAAATAGGGAATTTCATCGCTGAATGCCGCCAGCACATCGGGTTTCGCCAGCAACGCCGAGACCGGAATGCCATTTCCCATCGGTTTCCCCATCGTGATGATATCCGGCACGATACCGTGGCGGGCAAAACCCCAGAACGCGTCACCGGTACGGGCAAACCCAGGTTGTACTTCGTCGGCGATAAAAATGCCGCCGTTGGCATGGACCACATCGATAGCGGCTTGCAGGTAACCCGCTGGCCCCGGCAACACGCCGTCAGAGGAGAAAATCGAATCGGCGAGGAAGCCGGCAAACTTGATGCCGTGCGCGGCCATGTCATCGATCTGTTTCTGAATTTCATTCGCAAACCAGGCCCCCAAATCCGGTGCCTCGACACGATAGCGATCCGGCGCGGGGACCAGACGCGTCGTTGCCGCAATCGGCTGACCGCTACCCAGCGCTGGCGACGCACCGGACGTGAGCTCACTAGTGCCGTGATACGCCTCGCGAGTGACGATAATCCCGGTGCCACCGCTGTAAGCGCGCGCTACGCGAATCGCCAGATCGTTGGCTTCCGAGCCGGTACACATGTACATCGCCTTGGTGATAGCCGCTGGCACCAGCGTCAGCAACTCTTCGGTGTAATCCAGAATACGGTCATGCAGGTAGCGGGTGTGCGTGTTGAGCTGGCACATCTGTGCGTGTACCGCCTCAATCACCGCCGGATGGCAATGGCCGATACTGGCGACGTTGTTGTATACATCCAGATACTGGTTACCCGCCGCATCCCACAGGTATTGCTTCTCGCCACGCACCAGATGCACCGGGTTACGGTAGAACAGCCGGTAAGACTCCCCCAGCACCCTGCCGCGTTTTTCGGTCAGTGTGCGGATATCGTCGCTCAATGCTGCTGCGTGTTCAGCCCGGAAGCTGTTGGTATCCATGATGGTTGAACGTGTCGCCATGATGACTCCCGATTAAAAGTAATGTGCCAACGCGTGATGGCTACCGGCTCTCCGGTGCCGCCTGATGAATACTACCCTACACCAAAAGCAACAAAATACACAAATACAAAAATACGCACGATAAAAACGCAAACCTCACGCCTAAAAAGACCGCGACCCAACGCTTTATCACGCAATATCATCCTTTGTAATAAAAAAGGAATTAATCAATTAAAAACAAATAAATATACGCAATTGACTTGATTTTCCAGAAGACCATTGCCAATACAGTGACACCTGCTATGCTTAAATGCACAAAATTACACAAACAGACCAACCCTCTGTTGCTCCTGCCACTCTGCCGCCTTATCGTTATAATGACGGCGATTGTCATCCTGACCGAGAGAATGCCTGCTCATGCTTGAAGAAACCCGTCTGCACCGTATCCGCCTGCTGCTGTCGTCCCTCAACCGGGTCAGTACCGACCACATCATTCAGCATCTTGGTGTGTCGCGGGAAACCGTGCGGCGCGATGTGCTCAAGCTGGAGGCTCAGGGGGTGTTGCGTCGGGTTCATGGCGGTATCGTCGCGACGAATGCTGAGCCGGAGCCACCGCTATCCGTTCGCAACACAGTCAGGGAACAGGAGAAACGGGCGATTGCCCAACTGGCGGCGCAGCAGGTAAAAGCAGGCCAGACATTATTTATTGATGCAGGCAGCACCACCACCTTGCTGGCTGCGGAATTGCTGGTACTTCCCGGCATGACCATTATTACCAATAGTTTGAACGTCGCGCTGACACTCACCGCCGCAGAAACCGACGAGCATGCACCACATGAGGTCATTCTGCTCGGTGGCCACATGGGCGTGGCCGCACAGGCCACCAGCGGTGCTCTGACGGTGACGGAAATCCAGCGTTATCGGGCTGATATCGCACTGCTCTCGCCGGTCGGCATTGCCAGCCAGTCCGGTGCCAGCAGCTTTTCCCACCATGAAGCGGCAATTGCCGGAGCGATGTCTCGCAACGCCAGACAGCGCATCATGCTAGCGGATCACAGCAAGATTGGCGTTACCAGCCGCGTTATCTACGCCGCTCCCACGGATATCGACCTGCTGATTACCGACAGTGGCAGCAGCAGTAATGCCGACTTTCCGGCATTGCAGGCGGTTTGCGCTCACGTGCTGTTAGCCTGAACCGAGGGACGGGTTAATCGGTCAGTGCCATGTTGCTGATTTCGTGATACATCTAAAACGACACCGCCCATCGTTATATCCCCCACGGAGGAAGACATGTATCAGTTGCACATCGCCAATAAAAACTATTCGTCCTGGTCGCTGCGCCCGTGGATCCTGCTGAAAACGATGGATATCCCGTTTGAAGAGATCCTGACCCCGTTTGCCCCCGCCCCCGTCCAGACGGCATTCAAAACGTTCTCACCGACCGGCAAAGTCCCTTGTCTGGTTGACGATGGCATCACCGTCTGGGATTCGCTGTCTATTACCGAATATCTGGCGGAGGACGTTCCTGCGGTATGGCCGCACGACAAGGCGGCCCGTGCCTGGGCTCGCAGCGCGGCAGCGGAAATGCATTCCGGTTTTAACGCCTTGCGTAACCAGTGCTCGATGAGTTGCGGCGTGCGGGTGGAACTTTATGCTATCACCGTAGAATTGCAACGCGATATCGACCGGCTCAATCAATTGTGGCAGGAAGGGATAGAACGATTTGGCGGGCCGTTTCTGGCAGGAGCGCAGTTCAGTGCCGTTGACGCGTTTTTCGCCCCGGTAGTATTCCGGGCACAAACCTACGCACTGCCGCTAACGGGCGCGGCGGCACAGTATGCCAGCCACATGCTGGCACAACCGGCGATGCAGTTATGGTACCAGCAGGCACTGGCAGAAACCTGGCGCGAACCCGGCCACGAAGAGGAAATTGTGGCATCAGGCCGGATAGTTCAGGACCAACGGGCGGTATCGTAACACCGCCCTTATCCGACGGTTATTCATCTACCTCAGCAGTGACGCCAGCTCCGCTGCCATGCGGCTGGCGTGACGCCAGTGACTTCTGCTTCTTGTAGCTCAGCGCCGCTTCCGGTACCGGGCTCACTTTCCCCGTTTCCAGCCAGTTACGCAGGCGATTGGCATCGGCAAAATGGGTGAATTTGCCAAACGCATCCAATACCACCAGTGACACCGGACGTCCGCCGATCACCGTACGCATCACCAGACAGTGGCCTGCCTGATTGGTAAAACCGGTCTTGGTCAACTGAATATTCCAGTCCGGGCGATAAATCAGATGGTTGGTGTTACGAAACGGCAACGTGTACGACGGGTGCGTAAACACGGCAGTTTTTTCATGCGTGGTACTGAGTTGGCTTAACAGCGGATACTGTTTGGACGCAATCAGCAACTTCGTCAAATCACGTGCGGTAGACACATTACTGGTTGATAGCCCAGTCGGTTCAACATAGTAGGTATGCATCATGCCAAGCGAACGCGCTTTGGCGTTCATCGCGGTGATAAACGCTTGATACCCGCCACGATAGTGATGCGCCAGGCTAGCGGCAGCACGGTTTTCCGACGACATCAACGCCAGCAACAGCATATCGTGGCGACTAATTTCACTGCCCAGACGCACGCGGGAATACACCCCTTGCATCTCTTTGGTATGACTGATATCAACGGAAATCAGCTCGTCCAGCGGCTGATTGGCATCCAGCACCACCATGGCGGTCATCAGTTTCGTCACAGAGGCAATCGGTACGACCACATCTGGATTACTGGAATAGAGCACCTCGTTATTACGCATATCCACCACCATCGCACTGCCGGAGGCAATCTCCTGACGGGATGGGGCATGCTGTGTCACAGGTGTTTTAGCCACGGCCTGTGCTGCAAAACACACAGGGGCGGAAAGCAACAGCAGGCTTACAACAGAAAGCCGAAATTTTTTATTCATTATTCAATAGCTTAAACAGTGTACTGTTAACTGAAAAAAAAGAACGACGCATTATAATGCGCCGACGGATCGCACGCACTCCGCCTGTCTTAAAAGCTTTGTGACAAAGTTTGACAGCCGTTTCCCAACTGGTGGCCGGTTGTCATCGACAAGTGGATAACCGATACTGCCCACCGCTGATGTACCCATGAAGATAAGGATGACGCTGTGTCTGACAAGGAACACTTACCCCAAAAGGAACAATCTACCAATAAGGATCACTCCACCGGCAATGAACCGCGCACCGGCGTTCAACGCCCATTGCTGACACTGCCTAATCAGGCTGACAACCTGTTGCTGCACTCCTGCTGCGCACCGTGTTCAGGCGAAGTGATGGAAGCTATCACCGCGTCTGGCATTCAGTACACCATTTTCTTTTATAACCCGAATATTCACCCACAACGCGAATATCTGATCCGTAAAGAAGAGAACATGCGTTTTGCCGAAAAACAAGGCATTCCTTTCGTCGATGCGGATTACGACACCGATAACTGGTTTGAACGCGCTAAAGGCATGGAATGGGAGCCGGAACGCGGTATTCGCTGCACCATGTGTTTCGACATGCGTTTTGAGCGCACCGCGTTGTACGCGCATGAGCACGGTTTTTCGGTTATCTCCAGTTCACTGGGTATTTCGCGCTGGAAGAACATGCAACAGATCAATCAGTGTGGTGTCACTGCCGCCAGCCGCTACCCGGGCATGACTTACTGGGACTACAACTGGCGTAAAGGCGGTGGCTCAGCCCGCATGATTGACATCAGCAAACGGGAGCGTTTCTACCAACAGGAATACTGCGGTTGTATCTACTCGCTGCGTGATACCAATAAACACCGCAAGGCACAGGGCCGCGATATCATCCGCATCGGTACGCTATATTACGGCGACAACGCCGCCTCCAACAACGACGTCACCACCGATAAAGACAAGGGCGATAGGGGCTGATAGTCCCGGCTCGTGGAACAGGTGGTGTCACACGCTATTGGGTGATGCCACCTAATATCCCAGTAGTTGACGGTAGGAGCGGGTTTCGATGCTGTCCATCTGTAACCCAAGCCGTAATGCACAATCCTGACAATGTTCACCCAGAATATCCAGTTCCGTCTCGTCTTCTGTCATGCAGGATATCTCGACGAAATGGCCCAACGACTCAATATAATCCAGCGTGATGTGAAACCGGTCGAGAAAATAGATACTACGGGTTTTATTCACTTCAAAGATAGGCAAAAACCCCAGCGTTCTCAGCATGCTGTCTGTCATATCGAATGACTCCACGTTGACGGCCTCACAACGGCCGGTACGCGGACCTTTCACAATCCACAGCTTAATCCCGGATGGTGCCATGCGGCGTAACAACATACTGATATTTTGTTGCCCCAGTTTCTTTTCCGCTGAATCATAATAAATATCATGTTCCTTATTTTCGAATACGAACGACTCAGGATGATGGCTGAATAATTTTTCACGAAAAGCGATAATATCCTGAATACGAAATTTCAATTCAACTTCATATTTCCCTCTGAAATGCTCGTGCACTTTTTTTCTCCGCTTATCGGTTCTCTCTGACACGTCTCTTTATTTGGCAAATACCTACAAGCAGGACAACAGACGATCAGCTTATGTAATATTACTCATCAGATAGATTATTATGCTAACTTTTATTCAGGCTGTCAGGTCAGCGGTATAGCTCATGGTTCTCAATTATCACGCCGACAACCGTCCTGCACTCTACCTATCTGGAATCGTATCACCCGGATATTGCTCCGGATAACGACGCGTGAGTTGCGCCAGCCTTCATTGGCATGATGTGCTGAAATAAGCACCACAAGCAAAAAGCACAGTGTGCGTTCACCATGCTGAAAAAAGAGAACGGATTAAACAGAAACGCCATCTATTCCTTACCAGAAAAACCAGTCTTCCATTTTCCATCATGGCTGGCTGGCAAAATGAATCTCATTACGTCAGGCGATCTACGGTTACCGGTTATCATAACGATAAAAGCCAGTCGCTGTTTTTCACTTACCCCATACCCCACTTAACCACGAATCCTGCTTAACGCCCCCATATGGATCGTGATGTTTTTCATCACTATTTTCTCTATTTCACCACGTCATTATTACAAATCTTGCTTTTCGATACTCATGTATAGATACGAAAGCATAATAATTCAATCTGCTATCCCGCATTTTGCCGATTAGGAAGAGATATTGTTGTAAATTTTCTTTTCACCGCCCAGCTTCGCGAATAAAGCATCTAGGGTAAATCATCACGAATAAAACGTCATCGCACGATAAGGGGCCTGACGGCAGCGCGCCAGCCGTGACGCCAAATCACCGACGTGAGCCTCCAGTTGGTGACCGTCCGGGTCGAGAAAATAGAGCGAGTCGCCTTCGCTATGGTTATCTTTCCACTCTGTAACGCCCGCATCACGCAGACGCTGGCAAAACAACGGAAAATTATCGGCAGAAAGGCTGAATGCGTAGTGGGTATAGCCCGCGGCGATATCGCTACGCGTCGGCTCCAGTGACAAGCAAAGCCATAATCCCGGTAATGACAGATACGCCCCTGTCGCCCACTCAGCCTCCAGTCGCAACCCCAGCAGATGATGGTAGAACGCCAGGCTGCGCGGTAAATCGCACACCGATAATGTCAGATGATTGAATCCGGATAACATGCACAACCTCACGCCTTTCATGTCAATGGATGAACAGAACAGATACGACTCTCAGGTTACGACGCACAGGATGGCACAGCAAGGTATCGCTTAGCGGATACTGTTACCGGATACCGTTGATAACCCGCGCAATATCAGCCGAGGTCGTCAGCGCACGAATCTGGCTGAACAGCTCGCTGGCGTCGTCATACTCTTTACGCAGATAGCCCAGCCACTGTTTGATACGCGCAACGTGATACAAACCGGTGTCGCCTTGCTTCTCCAGCCGCACGTATTTCTGTAGCAATTGCACGACCTCCGACCACGGCATACGTGCCTCACGATACTTGATGACCCGGCTCAGGTTAGGCACATTGAGCGCGCCCCGGCCAATCATCACCGCATCACAACCGGTCACGGCCATACAATCCTGTGCGCTTTGCCAGTCCCAAATTTCTCCGTTGGCGATAACGGGAATATTCAGGCGTTGGCGAATGTCCCCTATCGCCGCCCAATTGATGCGTTCAGCCCGATAGCCATCCTCTTTCGTGCGCCCATGCACCACCAGTTCACTGGCTCCCGCCTGCGCTACCGCATCGGCAATTTCAAACTGGCGATCGCCAGAATCCCAGCCTAAGCGCACTTTTACCGTCACCGGCAGCGATAACGGCACCGCGTCACGCATCGCTTTGGCGGCCTGATAGATCAACTCGGGGTCTTTGAGCAAGGTGGCACCGCCGCCACTGCCGTTGACCAGTTTCGATGGACAACCACAGTTGAGATCAACCCCCCAGGAGCCAAGCTCCACCGCCCTGGCGGCATTTTCTGCCAGCCACTGCGGGTACTGGCCGAGTAACTGTACCCGAACCCGGGTACCGGACGGGGTACGACTACCGTGGCGCAATTCCGGACACAGGCGATAAAACGCTTTTACCGGCAGACGGCTATCCACCACCCGCAAAAATTCGGTGATGCACAGATCGTAATCATTCACTTCGGTGAGTAATTCCCGTACCAGGGAATCCAGCACCCCTTCCATCGGGGCCAGTAAAACGCGCATAACTCGACTCATCATAAAAAAGGCAGGTCATGGTACTGTCGGTGGAAGAAACTGTCGACGGGGAGAAAGCGTCGACAGGAAAAACGGTGTCACAGCGGGGTGCTTAAACGAGCGGGAAAGCCGAAACTCTCCCGCTGTGGTGCTGGCATTACTGTCGGATATCGACCTGATAAAAAATGTGTTTACCGAACGGGTCAATTTCGTATCCGCTCACCGTGTTGCGCACCGGCTCAAAGATCGTCGAGTGCGCAATCATCACGGCGGGAGCCTGCTCATGCATCATGAACTGCGCCTGACGGTATAACGTCGCGCGTTTCTGGTGATCCTGTTCGGCACGCGCCTCGGTAATCAATGTATCAAACGGCGGGTAGCACCACTTGGATGAATTAGACCCGCCATTGGCGGAAGTACAGGTAAATAGCGGGCCGAAGAAGTTATCCGGATCACCGGTCGCGGTGGTCCAGCCCATTAGCGCCGCCTGATGTTCACCGCTTTTCACCCGCTTCAGGTATTCACCCCACTCGTAACTGACGATAGTGGCTTTCACTCCCACCTTCGCCCAGTCAGCCTGAATCATTTCCGCCATACGACGCGCGTTCGGGTTATACGGCCGCTGTACCGGCATCGCCCACAGATCGATAGTGGTGCCTTGCGCCATACCGGCTTCTTTTAGCAGCGCTCGCGCTTTCTCCGGGTCGTATGGGTAATCCTGAAGATCAGACGCCGCGCTCCATACGCCAGGCGGCAGCAGATTTTTAGCCGCCGTCCCGGTGCCCTGAAATACCGCCTCGATAATCGCCGGTTTGTTGATAGCCATCGTCAATGCCTGACGCACCTTGAGGTTATCCAGCGGCGGTTTTTGGGTATTAAACGCCAGAAAACCGATGTTCAGCCCGGCTTTTTGCATCAGGGTAATGTCTTTATTGCTCTTCATGTCTGCCAGTTCCGCCGGGTTGGGAAACGGCATCACCTGACATTCATTCTTGCGCAGCTTGGCGTAACGCACTGAAGCATCCGGTGTGATGCTAAAAACCAGCCGGTCCAGTTTGGCTTTACCCTGCCAGTAATCCGCAAACGCCTGATACAGAATGCGGGAATCTTTCTGGTACTGCACCAGTTGGAACGGACCGGTGCCAATAGGCTCCAGATCCACTTTCTCTGGTGTACCGGCTTTCAACATCTGGTCGGCGTATTCAGCAGACAGGATCGAGGCGAAATACCACGCCAGGTCGGCCAAAAACGGGGCCTCCGCATGACTTAAGGTAAAACGTACCGTATGGTCATCCAGCTTGTCGATAGCGGTAATCAGGCTACGAAACGACAGGCTTTCGAAGTTGGCATAGGTGCCACCGGACACCTTGTGATACGGGTTATTGGGATCACGCTGGCGTTGAAAAGAGAAAATCACGTCGTCAGCGTTGAAATCACGACTCGGGGTAAACTGGGCGTTGTGATGGAATTTCACCCCTTTACGCAGATGAAAGGTGTATTGCGTGCCATCCGGGCTTATCTCCCAGCTTTCCGCCAGACTCGGCACCAGCTCAGTGGTACCGACCTTGAAATCCACCAGCCGGTTATAAATCGGCACGGCACTGGCATCCACGCTGGTCCCGGAGGTATACAACTGCGGGTTAAAGTTCTCCGGTGAACCTTCTGAGCAGTACACCAGGGTTTTGGCGCATGCCATCTGTGTTACCACCAACGTCATCGCCGCCAGTGCGATGCGTGTGAGTGTGTTTTTCATCCCCATCCTCGCTTTTTATTGACTTCCAGGTAGCTCGCTGAGTACAACGAAGCCTTTGATTATGGTTGAAAACAATACCGAACCTTCCATGGGGTTTACCAATAAGGATCCGTTATGAGTGATAACCTGACGCGCCAATTGACCGACCGTTTCTACCGCTATCTGGCGGTCACCAGCCAGAGCAACGCTGCGGCGACCACGCTACCGAGCACGCCAGGTCAGATGGCGATGGCCCGCCTATTGGCAGAGGAACTGCGCACCCTGGGGCTGAGCCAGATAGTGTGCGACGAGCATGCCACCGTCACCGCGGTGAAACCGGGCAATACCCCGACTGCGCCACGCATTGGTTTTATTACCCATATTGATACCGTAGATGTCGGCCTGTCACCGGATATTCACCCGCAAACCTTACGTTTTACTGGCGAAGACCTGTGCCTGAACCCGGAACAGGATATTTGGTTGCGCGTCGGTGAGCACCCGGAGATTCAGCCCTATCGCGATCAGGACATCATTTTCAGCGACGGTACCAGCGTGCTGGGGGCCGACAACAAAGCCGCCGTCACCGTGGTGATGACGCTGCTGGAAAACCTGCGTGACGACCAGCCACATGGCGACATTGTCGTCGCGTTCGTGCCAGACGAAGAAATTGGTCTGCGAGGCGCGAAAGCGCTGGACCTGACGCGCTTCAACGTCGATTTCGCCTACACCATCGATTGCTGTGAATTAGGTGAAGTGGTGTACGAGAATTTTAATGCGGCGTCGGCGGAAATCCGCTTTACCGGTGTGACCGCCCACCCAATGTCAGCCAAAGGCGTGCTGGTTAACCCCATTCTGATGGCGCACGATTTCATCAGCCAGTTTGATCGCCAGCAGACCCCGGAACACACCGAGGGGCGGGAGGGATATATCTGGTTTAACGACATCCACGCCAACGCCAATGAAGCGGTGCTGAAAGCCTCAATCCGTGATTTCGATCTGGCCGGGTTTGCACAGCGAAAACAACAGATACGCGACGTCGCCGCAGAGATTGCCGCCCGCTATCCAACGGGTCAGGTCAACTGCACCATCGCTGATATTTACAGCAACATCAGCAACGCGTTAGGGGATGACCGGCGCGCGCTTGACCTGCTGTTCGCCGCCATGAGCACACTGTCGATTACCCCGAACGTGATTCCGATGCGCGGCGGTACCGACGGCGCGGCACTGTCGGCCAAAGGCATTCTGACGCCGAACTTTTTTACCGGTGCGCACAACTTCCACTCACGCTTCGAGTTTCTGCCGGTACCGTCGTTCGTCAAATCGTATCAGGTGGCATTGACGCTATGCCAGCTCGCGGCACAACAACCATCAGTCTGAGCGGTGCTGGCGTAGCGCCGACGGCGTGATGCCGTATTCAGCGCGAAAGCGCTGGCTGAAATGACTGGCGGAGCTAAACCCGCAGGCCAGCGCGATATCAGTAATGGAACGACTGCTATGGCGTAACCACTGTTCCGCCTGCGCCAGCCGTCGCTTCATCACATACTGATGCGGTGCCATACCCTCACTCTGGCGGAACATGCGTGAAAAGTGAAACTCACTCAGCCCAGCTTCCATCGCCAAATCCGCCAGGGTGAGCGGCTCCCCCAGTTGGGCATCAATTCGCGCTTTTACCCGCCGTAACACCGCCGGTGCCAGCCCGCCGCGACTGCCCGGCGTCTGCCACTGCAACTGGCTGTATTGACGCAACATGTGCAGCATCACCATCGTTGATGCAGAACTCAGCATCATCTGACTGGCAGGATCGCCCCAGTTGCCGGTCAGCAAAAAATGGCGATACAGTGCTTCCAGTGCCGGGTCAGCGACAAAAATACGCTCATCCAGCCGGATAGACGCCGGGCTGCGATCCCAGGTTTGCTCCGCCAGTTGACGCAAGTGCTGATCGGTACAGTAAAAGTGGGCAAAACGCAGGCTACCGCGAATATCCCAGGTGGACTGGCTCTGCTGCGGCATCAGGCAAAAACGTCCCGGCGCACCACCGTTAAACCACCCATCCGGGCGCTTGTGGTAGCTTTCGTACCCATCCTGCACGTACATACTGAAGGTATGATGACGGGTATTTTCCAATGTGACCCGATCGTGGCTATTCTGCCAGACCGCCAGTTGCACCTGATTATCCAGCGTCACGGTTTCCTGCAACCGGGTTTTATAATGCTGTAACACGTCGAAAGCGTCGTACTGGCTCATTGTTCACCCTGCGAAACATCCCCTCTAGACAACAGAGTAAAGCAAGCGCTCGCTATTAGGAATGGGTCTTTCCGTGTCGATACGCCTTGCATGTCTTTTTTGTCCTAAACGCCGGATGTCCAGAATAACGGATCCGATACGAGCAGGCGCGACGCTTCATATCATAACGAGAGGGTTAACCGGTCTTCATTATCACGATGAGTAGGCTTTCGGTGTACGCTGATGCAGGATATTACGCTACAAACGACCAGCGTAAAGGCCGCGGCCTCCAGATACGTGGGCAGACGTTGTTCCCACAAAAAGCCGTAAATTAACGCGAACAGGGTTTCAAACAAAATCATCTGACCAACCAGCGTGAGCGGCAATAAACGACTCATCTGATTCCAGAACAGATTACCGACAATCGAGGCCAACACCGCCACTCCGATGGATACGCCAGCGAACTGCGCCCAGTCAATATTGCTATGGCTACTGGTGTTAAGGATGATGGCGACAGGCATCAAGGCCATCGACTGCACGCCGGTAACAATCCCCATCAGCAGATTCCAGTCGTGCCCCGAAACTGGTGCCACCCGTGTCAGCCAGCGGCTGTTGCCTACCGCGAAGCTACTCCATGATACCAACGCGCCCAGCGCGCACAACAGCCCGACCACTTGCGATCCTCGCGCGGTGGACACCGACGCCCCCAGTGCTTGCCAACCGATGCACAGGGCACCGGCTGCACACATCAGCAAAGACGGTAATAGTCTGCGCAGTGGAACCGCACCCTGATCGCGGCTACCGATCAGCGTCACCACCACCGGCATAAAGCCGATCACCAAAGACGTGATGGCGATACCTGCCATCTGCACCGCGCTGGACAGAAGAATGTAATACAGGGTGTTACCCGCCATCGACAGCCAACCCAGTGCGACCCATTCACGGCGCGTCAGTCGCCGTACCAGAGACGGCCAGCGCGGCACCAGTAATATCAACGAAATCACTCCATACGCAGCATAACGGCCGATGGCTATCTGCAACGGACTAAACGCACGTACCAATTCCGGTGCCAGGAAAACCAGTCCCCATAGCGCACCCGCTCCCATGCCGCACGCCACACCTGCTACTGTTTTTTTGCTATCCACTCTACCACTCTCTCCCCTATTGCTGACGAGAGAGTATCGCTCAAGGTATACCGCAATGCTTGACTAAGACTCGCGTACTTTAGGCCCAGACTCCTGCAATTGCTGCCGAAACGCTGCCGGCGTCAACCCTGTCGCTTTACGCATAGCCCGGGTCAAGGCGCTTTGGTCAGCATAACAGCCGCGGTAGGCAATCTCAGCGATGGACAGATTAGTTGTCGCCAGCCAATGCTGCACCCTGCCCAGCCGTACATGCGCCAGCCAGGCATGTGGCGTGGTATCCAGCTCGTTTCGGAATACAGCATGCAGTCGGCTGACGCTCATCCCCACCTGTTGCGCCATGAACTCGGTGGTCCAGTCCAGAAAAGGGTCGCTATCAATAGCCGATATCAATCCTGCCAGTCGTGAGCGCGGCGGCAACCCCTGACCCGTCAGCGCATCTAACAACAACGGCGTCCACAGTTGAATCCGCGATATCGGCACCTTCCCCTTGACCAGCATACCGCCCATATAGTCGATCAGATGGTTAGCTTCCGGGGCGAGCGTCAGGAACCGGCATGATGCCAGATAATCCGCTACCCAAGGCTCCAGATGACTGGACTCAAGATCCACAATCAAGAACTGGTTTTCGCCACAACTTTGCTGTGCATGAGGGGAATCTCTGTCAACATAGGCGGCCAGTCGGCGATCCAACTGCGCGCTCTGGCCTGAGATATCGATATTCAGCGAACCTGACAGCGGCAAAACTAACTGCGCATGTTCGTGACGATGGGGCGACTCCAGCACACCGTAGCCGCGAATGGACAACATGAAAGCACCAGGTACGAACATCTCTCACCACCTCACCACTACGGTCTGCTGATATATGAATGGACTACTCATTGAGATGAGCCAACACCGTCGTCTGCCCAACATAAAAAACCGCAGGATTCTGTTACTCACCGCAACCTGCTGACAGCCTGCTTGTCAGCAATGCCGGATAATGAGCGCCTGTGTAGGGTCTGGAGTATAACAATGAATAGCCTGCTTTATAGCGCCGTCGTGCTGATTTGGGGGACTACCTGGATAGCCATCAGTTTGCAGCATGGTAACGTACCACCGGAAGTGTCGATTTTCTGGCGTTTTGCCAGTGCCTCGACGCTGCTGATGGCATTTTTGATCCTGACGCGTCGCCTGCGTCCGTTGAGTGGACGTGCACATGTATTGTGCATGGCACAGGGGGCAACCGTCTTCGGTCTTAATTTCTTCTGTTTTTATCATGCCGTCGCCTGGATCCCGAGCGGGTTGGAGTCGGTGATTTTTTCGATGGCAGTACTGTTTAATGCCTTCAACAGTCGGCTGTTTTTCGGCACCCGCCTCAGCCGTAATGTGATGATCGCCGCCCCGCTGGGGCTGGCCGGTATTCTCCTGCTGTTCTGGCACGACCTGTTGCGTCTTAACAGCAGCCCGCAACTGCTGTGGGGCGTCGGTTTGAGCCTGCTGGGGACATACGGTTTCTCACTCGGCAATATGATAAGCGCCCGTCATCAACACAGTGGCCGGGACATTATGACGACCAACGCCTGGGGAATGCTGTACGGGGCGCTGGCGATGGGGCTGATAGCGTTGATGCTGGGTTACCGCTTCACACCGGAATTCTCACTGCAATATCTCGGCTCGCTGTTTTATTTGTCGCTGTTTGGTTCGGTGATTGGGTTTGGCGCTTACTTTGCGCTGGTCGGGCGGATCGGTGCCAGTCAGGCGGCGTATGCGACCTTACTGTTTCCGTTAGTGGCGCTTTCAGTCTCCACATTGTACGAAGGGTACGTGTGGCGCAGTAATGCGGTGCTGGGATTATTGCTGATTCTGGCGGGCAATGCGGTGATGTTTTATCGCCCCCGGCCACAGCCGGAGGCGAAAACCGCCATCTAGTCGATTATTGCGCGTTAGCAGGCTTATTACGCGGCGGGCGACGGCGAGCAGCAGGTTGCCCTTCTGGACGGCCTGCCGGGCGAGCGCCGCCGTCACGACGTGGCTGAAGTGGGCGATCACCTTGTGGACGCGCAGAGGCTCTTTCACCTTGTGGGCGATCCCCTTGACGTGGTGCGCCGCCCCGGCCACCGCGTCCACCCTGACGGCCGTTTTGGATCGGCTCGGCCTTGATGGTTGGGTCCGGCTCGTAACCCGGGATAGCGATGCGCGGGATCTCCCGCTTCAGCAGACGTTCGATATCGCGCAGCAGCTTGTGCTCATCCACGCACACCAGCGACAACGCTTCACCAGTCGATGCTGCCCGCCCGGTACGACCAATGCGGTGCACGTAATCTTCCGGTACATTCGGCAGTTCGTAGTTCACCACGTGCGGTAATTGATCGATATCCAGCCCACGCGCGGCGATATCGGTCGCCACCAACACACGGATGTCGCCGTCTTTGAAATTTGCCAGTGCACGGGTACGCGCGCCCTGACTCTTGTTGCCGTGGATAGCGGCAGCGGTGATGCCGTCTTTATTCAGCAGTTCCGCCAGATGGTTAGCACCGTGCTTGGTACGGGTAAACACCAGCACCTGCTGCCAGTTGTGCTTGCCGATCAGGTGCGACAACAGCTCACGTTTGCGTTTCTTATCGACAAAATGCACGTGTTGCGTCACCAGCTCGGACGGGGTATTGCGGCGCACCACTTCCACCGAGGCCGGATTGGTAAGCAGCTTGCCAGCCAGCTCTTTAATCTCGTCGGAAAAGGTGGCCGAAAACAGCAGATTCTGCCGTTTTGGTGGTAACTTCGCCAGCACCCGGCGAATATCATGGATAAAGCCCATATCCAGCATACGGTCGGCTTCATCCAGTACCAGAATCTCTACCTGCGACAGGTCAACCGCGTTCTGGTGCTCCAAATCCAACAGACGCCCAGGGGTGGCAATCAGAATATCGACGCCGCCACGCAGCTTCATCATCTGCGGATTAATGCTGACGCCGCCGAATACCACCAGCGAGCGCAGGCGCAGATATTTGCTGTACGCCTGAACGTTTTCGCCGATCTGTGCCGCCAGCTCACGGGTTGGCGTCAGGATCAACGCTCGCACCGGGCGACGACCTTTCGCCAGAACCGGGCGTTCGTTCAGCAGTTGCAGCAGCGGCAGGGTGAAACCGGCGGTTTTGCCGGTGCCGGTCTGGGCGCTAGCCATCAGATCGCGCCCTTCCAGCACAACCGGAATCGCCTGACTCTGAACCGGCGTCGGCTCACGGTAGCCCTGCTCTTCCACAGCACGCAAAATATCGGCACTCAGACCGAGGGATTGAAAAGACATAACGAGAACAACTCCAGAGTCACCCTACCCGGTATCTACCGGTGCAGTTTTTAGGGTGATGACAGATGGGTTCCGCGTCGCGTCGGCTTGTATGCCGCACAACGCCGAGTCCAGATGAATGGGCACAAACTACGGTGCATGACTGCCTGCGATTGTAACAGGAAATCGCTTGTTTGAGGAATTTTTATCTGTCGATCACATTTTATCCTCTGCATTGTGCGCAAAATAGTTTTGCTCTTTATGGATATCAATTAGTTACTGATTATAAAGCCCATTCCTCCACCACAGCGCCTGTGAAGGGTGGTGTGAAACCGACTTGTCAGCAATCAGCATGCGGCAAACT
The DNA here is from genome assembly GCF_019464615.1 of Dickeya ananatis. Taxonomy (NCBI): domain Bacteria; kingdom Pseudomonadati; phylum Pseudomonadota; class Gammaproteobacteria; order Enterobacterales; family Pectobacteriaceae; genus Dickeya; species Dickeya ananatis. Next base: position 2,331,404 of record NZ_CP040816.1, read on the forward strand.
GTTGAATGAGCGATTATTCTTACAGTGATGCCATCGTCCAGTGGGAGAGGCCATCCCGCGCTCGATGGGCACAACCAGGACGCAAGAGCACATCGGGAGCGCTATGAATAAGAAAGCAGGGCTGTGGCTGGCACTGGCGGTCGTGATTATCGCAGCCGTCGGTTACGGTCTGGTGCAGCATCGTCATCAGCAAAATACGCCGTTAACACTGTACGGCAATGTGGATATCCGCAGTGTTAATTTGGGTTTCAGGGTGGGTGGACGCCTGGCGGCACTCAATGTGGATGAGGGCGATGTCGTTCAGCCCGGACAACAGTTAGCTCGGCTAGACAGCGCGCCATTGCAAAACGCGCTGCAACAGGCGAAAGCCAGCGTCGCCAACGCACAAGCACAACTGGCGCTATTACAGGCAGGCTACCGCAGCGAAGAAATTGCGCAGGTACGCTCTCAGGTGGAGCAGGCGCAAGCTGCCTACGACTATGCCAACAGTTTCTACCAACGACAGCAGGGATTGTGGAAGCAACACACCCTCGCCGCCAACGCACTGGAAGACGCCCGTTCGACACGCAATCAGGCTCAGGCAACATTACAAGCCGCACGGGAAAAACTCAGCCAGTATCAACGTGGTAACCGACCGCAGGAAATCGCTGCCGCCGAGGCTGCGCTGGCACAAGCGCAAGCCGCTGAAGCGCAGGCGCAACTCAATGTGCAGGATACCCATCTGTATGCGCCCTCCCCCGGCGTGATCCTCACCCGTGCGGCTGAAGTCGGCAGTATGCTGAATGCGGGCAGCACCGTCTTTACCCTGTCGCTAACCCACCCGGTGTGGATTCGTGCTTACGTCAGTGAACCGCAGTTAGGGCGTGCCGCACCGGGGGCAAAGGTGCTGATTTACACCGACAGCCGTCCGGAACGCCCTTATCATGGCCGTATCGGCTTCGTCTCGCCCAGTGCTGAATTTACGCCCAAGAGTGTGGAAACCACGGCGCTTCGCACCGACCTGGTGTACCGGCTGCGTATCATTGTGGACGATGCAGACGACGGTTTGCGTCAGGGAATGCCGGTCACACTCACGCTGGAACAGGATAAGGCCTCACATGACCAGTGATGTACCGCTTATCCACCTTGATGCGCTGGAAAAACGCTTTGCTGGCCGGGAAAAACCGGCGCTGGCGCAACTGAGTGCGGATATTCGCGCCGGGGCGGTCACCGGGCTGGTGGGGCCAGACGGGGCGGGCAAAACCACGCTGTTGCGCATGCTGGCCGGGTTACTGACACCCAGCGCAGGCACTATTCGGGTGATGGGACTCGACCCGATAGCCGATGACCGCCAGCTACACGCCCGACTGGGCTACATGCCGCAAAAATTTGGTCTGTACGAAGACCTCACGGTGATGGAAAACCTGACGCTCTACGCCGACTTGCGGGGCATTACCGGTGATACCCGGCGTGCTACTTTTGAGCGGCTGCTGCAGTTTACCGATCTCACCCGTTTTACCACCCGGCTGGCAGGCAAACTCTCTGGTGGTATGAAGCAAAAGCTCGGGTTGGCCTGTACGCTGTTGGGGCAACCCAACGTGTTATTGTTGGATGAACCGGGAGTCGGTGTCGACCCCATCTCCCGTCGTGAGCTGTGGCGCATGGTGCACGAGCTGGCAGATGATGGCATGCTGATTCTGTGGAGCACCTCTTATCTGGATGAGGCGGAACAATGCCGCGATGTACTGCTACTCAACGACGGCGAACTGCTCTACCGGGGCGCGCCCGCCGACCTGACGCAACAGATGGCGGGCCGCTGCATTCTGCTCGACCAGCCGGACAGTAATCACCGCCGCCTGCTACAACAGGCGCTGCGCCAGCCACAGGTGAGCGATGGGGTTATTCAGGGGCGCTACGTACGGTTGATTCTAAAACCGCAGGCAGACCGCGACGCCTTACTGCATGCCCTCAATCTGCCACCGGATCGGGTGCAAAATACCGCCCCACGTTTCGAGGATGCGTTTATTGACCTGCTGGGAGGCGGCCCCAGCGCCACCTCGTCACTGGCGGCGATTTTGCCGCAACTGGATACCCATCGCCGGGAAACGGTGATCGAAGCGCGTAACCTGACAAAAAAATTCGGTGATTTTGCCGCCACCGACCAGGTGAATTTTCAGGTTCGTCGTGGTGAAATCTTCGGCTTGCTGGGGCCAAACGGTGCCGGTAAATCCACCACCTTTCGTATGATGTGCGGCCTGCTGACACCCACCGATGGTCAGGCGCTGGTGCTGGGTATGGATCTCAAAACCGGCTCCGGGCGAGCACGTCAGCACCTCGGTTATATGGCGCAAAAATTTTCGCTCTACGGCAACCTGACGGTAGAACAGAACCTGCGCTTTTTCTCCGGCGTCTACGGCCTGAGCGGCCAGCGTCAGCAGGAAAAAGTGAACAGCATGGCGCAGGCGTTCAATTTCCATCCCATTTTCCAGCGAACACCGGATTCGCTGCCGCTTGGCTTTCGCCAGCGGCTGGCGCTGGCCTGCGCGTTAATGCACGAACCGGATATCCTGTTTCTTGACGAACCCACCTCCGGCGTCGACCCATTCACCCGACGGGAGTTCTGGCAGCATATCAACGGCATGGTGGACAAAGGCGTGACCGTCATGGTCACCACCCATTTTATGGATGAAGCCGAATACTGCGACCGTATCGGGTTGGTATACCGGGGACGGCTTATCGCCAGCGGCACGCCGGACGACCTCAAGCGGCAGGCGGCCTGCGACGACACACCGGAGCCAACCATGGAGCAGGCGTTTATCACGCTGGTACAGGCATACGACCGGGAGGTGACGCATGCCGCAAGACCTTGATGAACAGCGCCCTGATAACCAGCACCTTGATAAAAAACGCCTTAACGATCAACGTTTTTCCTGGCGACGACTGCGCGCGTTGTGCCTGAAGGAAACCCGTCAGATCCTGCGCGACCCCAGCAGCGCACTGATTGCCTTCGTCATTCCACTGTTGCTGCTGTTTATTTTCGGTTATGGCATCAACCTCGACTCCAGTCGTTTGAACATCGGCGTGTTGATGGAGCAGCACAGCGCCGAAGCCAATAGTCTGGCGCGCGCCTTTACCGGTTCGCCTTTTTTATCCGTCACCCTGAGCGATAACCGCCCGGCGCTGATAGAGAAGATGCAAGCCGGGCAAATTCGCGGCTTAATCGTTATCCCCGCCGACTTCGCTACCCGCCTGGCGCGCCCACAAGACTCGGCACCGATTCAGGTGATCACCGATGGCAGCGAGCCTAATACGGCGCAGTTCGTACAGAGCTACGCCCAGGGGGTATGGCAACTTTGGCAGCAGCAATACGCGCAAGACAACGGCAGCCATTACCAACCGCTGATTGACGTACAGACACGCTACTGGTTCAACGCCGCCGCCATCAGCCGCCACTTCATCATTCCCGGTGCCATCACCATCATCATGACGGTGATCGGCGCTATTCTGACCTCACTGGTGATCGCCCGCGAGTGGGAACGGGGCACCATGGAGGCATTATTATCAACCCAGGTTACCCGCGCCGAATTGCTGCTCACCAAATTGCTCCCCTACTACGTGCTGGGCATGATTGCCATGGTGCTGTGCGTGGTGGTCGCGGTATTTGTACTCGGGGTACCGTATCGTGGTTCGCTGTGGCTACTGTTTGGCATGAGCAGTTTGTTTCTCGCCAGCACGCTAGGTATGGGGTTGCTGATTTCCACCCTGACCCGTAACCAGTTCAACGCCGCGATGGTGGCGCTGAATGCGGCATTTCTGCCTGCGGTGATGCTGTCCGGGTTTATCTTTGAAATTCACAGTATGCCGGTGTTGGTACAGGCGGTATCGTACCTGATCCCCGCACGCTATTTCGTCAGCACACTGCAAACCCTGTTTTTAGCCGGGAACATCGGCAGCGTATTGCTGATGAATCTGTTGTTTTTGATGACATCAGCGGTGTTTTTCATAGGCCTGACCGCCTGGAAAACCCGACGTCGGCTCGATTAGATCCGAAGCACAATCATGGACAGTGACGCCCTGCGCGGCACGGAGGGAAAAGCGTATGTTGCATCGCCTGTGGACGCTGATCCGCAAAGAGCTTCAGTCATTGCTGCGCGAACCACAGACTCGCGCCATTTTGGTATTACCGGTACTGCTGCAGGTGCTGTTATTCCCGTTCGCCGCTACGCTGGACGTCACCGACGCCACCATCGCCATTTACAGCGAAGATAACGGCGCGGCATCCGTCGAACTGACGCAGCGTTTCGCCAGCGCCAGTGCGTTTTCGCGGGTCATCCTGTTGCACAGCCCGCAGGCAATCGCCCCAACGATTGATGACCAGCGTGCGCTGCTGCTGGTGCGCTTTCCCGCTGATTTCTCCCGCCAACTGGCAAACAATTCACCGACCAGCCTCCAACTGTTGCTTGACGGACGCCACTCCAACAGTGCCCAAATTGCTGCCCGTTATATTCAACAAATCGTACAGGACTATCAGCAGGAACGAATCACGTCCCCGACGCTGACGCACCAAAGTAACCTGGTGATCCGTCACTGGTATAACCCGAACCTGGACTACAAGTGGTTTGTGGTGCCGTCGCTGGTGGCGCTTATTACCACGATTGGTGTTCTAATCGTCACCGCGCTGTCGGTGGCTCGTGAGCGGGAACAAGGGACGCTGGAGCAGTTACTGGTGTCACCACTCTCTACCGGGCAAATTTTTGTCGGTAAAGCCGTGCCAGCGCTGATTGTCGCCACCGTACAGGCCAGTATCGTGCTGGCTGCCGGTATCCTTGCTTATCGCATTCCGTTTTCCGGCTCGCTATTGCTGTTCTACCTCAGCATGCTGGTATACGGGTTATCGCTGGTGGGGTTTGGGTTATTGATTTCTGCGCTCTGCTCGACCCAACAGCAGGCCTTCATCGGCGTATTTGTTTTCGTGATGCCGGCCATCCTGCTCTCCGGCTATGTCTCTCCGGTTGAGAATATGCCGATGTGGCTGCAACAGCTTACCTGGGTTAACCCGGTGCGCCATTTCACCGATATCACCAAACAGATCTATCTGAAAAACGCCAGCCTGAGCATCATCTGGCATGGCCTATGGCCGTTACTGACCATTACCGCGACCACGGGCAGCGCGGCTTACGCACTCTTCAGGCACAAAATAGGATAGCGGTGGGCGAGCCGTTTGCCTCCGGCGTCAGCGACGTCTTACCAAATCCTGACTACACTGATTTTCAGCTACTTGGGAACGAGGGAAAGCCATGGGTACTGTTTCGCCACCGCCATTGGGGATTTCTTTCACTGTCCTCACTATCAATACCCATAAAGGGTTCAGCGCACTCAATCGCCGTTTTATTTTGCCTGAACTGCGTGATGCCGTACGTTCGGTTTCCGCCGATATCGTGTGCTTGCAAGAGGTGTTAGGCCGTCACTCTACCCATCCGCTACAAGTGGAGCATTGGCCGGATACCCCACACTACGAATTTCTGGCAGAAACCATGTGGAATGATTACGCCTATGGCCGCAACGCTGTCTACCCGGAAGGCGATCACGGTAACGCCGTGTTGTCGCATTTCCCGATTTTTAGCTACCACAATCTGGACGTATCGGTATCCGACAAGGCCAAACGCGGTATTCTGCATTGCGTGCTGAAAGTACCCAACCGGGATGTGCATATCCATGTCGTGTGTGTACACCTGGGGCTGACCGCCTCGCACCGGCGACAGCAACTCTCGCTGCTGTGTGACCTGCTCGCTACCCTGCCCGCTGACGCGCCGTTGATTGTCGCCGGGGATTTCAATGACTGGCAGATGAAAGCCAGCGCCATACTCAAGCGCCGCGCCGGGCTGGAGGAGGTGTTCAGCCAACATTTTGGCAAACCGGCCCGCACCTTCCCTGCCCGTTTCCCGCTGCTGCGGCTTGACCGTATCTACGTGCGTAACGCCAAAACCAGTGTACCCAAGCTACTGCCCTCCAAACCCTGGGCGCATTTATCCGACCATGCGCCGCTGGCGGTGGAGATCCATTTGTGAGAACCGAATGGCGCGACGGTAATCACATTGAATTGCTGGTGAATGGCGACGAATACTACCCCAGCGTGTTTGAGGCTATCCGCCAGGCCCGCAATCGGGTCGTGCTGGAGACTTTTATTTGGTTTGAAGACAAAGTGGGCTACGCATTACGGGAGGTACTGATTACAGCGGCACAACGCGGTGTCAGCGTGGACGCTACCGCTGACGGCTACGGCTCGCACGACCTGTCGCCCGATTTTCTGGCACCGATGATCGAAGCCGGGGTGCGTTTTCATTTTTACGATCCGCGTCCACGCCTGTTCGGCCTGATGCGCACCAATCTGTTCCGACGGCTGCACCGCAAGCTGGTGGTGGTGGACGGACACACCGCCTGGATAGGCGGTATCAATTATTCCGCCGACCACCTGAGTGATTACGGCCCGGAAGCTAAACAAGACTACGCGGTGAAAGTACGTGGCCCGGTGGTGGATGACATCTACCGTTTTATGCTGGCGGCACTGGTCCACGATGAAGAGCCACATCTCTGGTGGCGGCGACGTTTTCGTCGCGCGGTGCGTAACCCGCATCCAGGTAACGCACAAGCGCTGTTCGTCTGGCGCGACAATGGCCTGCATCGACGCGATATCGAACGACAGTATTTGCTGATGCTGCGGCGTGCCAAACGCGAAGTCGTGATTGCCAATGCCTACTTCTTCCCCGGTTATCGGTTACTGCGGGCGATGCGCAAAGCAGCACGGCGGCATGTGCGGGTACGGTTGATTATTCAGGGGCAACCGGACATGCCTATCGTGCTGTTCGGCGCGCGCTTGCTCTACCCCTGGCTGGTGAAGGCCGGGGTAGATATTTACGAATACCGCCGCCAGCCATTGCACAGCAAAGTGGCGTTGCAAGACGAGTATTGGGCCACCATCGGTTCCAGCAATCTGGATCCGCTCAGTCTGGCGCTCAATCTGGAGGCGAATCTGTTCATCAACGATCGGGGCTTCAACCAGCAATTACGCGATAATCTGCACCAACTGATACGGGAAGACTGCGTGCAGGTTGACCCGGCACAACTACCGGCACGCTCGTCCTGGCAGGTGCTGAAAAACGTGGTGGTGTTCCATTTTCTGAAACGCTTCCCATCGATGGTCGGCTGGTTACCGGCGCATAGCCCACAGTTAACGCAGGTGGGGCACACATCAGCGGATGACAGCGAAAAGAAATGAAAAACACTAAGATTGTCGACAAACAGCCGTGTTGTTTTGTGAACGGAGATGCATGTCTGGTCAGTGAATGGTTTCGTGCGGGATAAGCGGTGTCATTTCTTTGCCGCTTCATCGCACGCACGACAAGGAGAGGTTCAAACGCCACCTCTCCTTGACCACTGGCTTGGTGGCTAAACAGTGGCGCTACGCGCTACCTTCGGCATTCGCCTTCGCTGTTCGGGCCGTCCGTGACGCGCTCCCGGCGCGGCACGGACTTTCGCCGCGTCCATGCGGCTCACCCGGCGAAGTCGCTTGCCTCAGCACAGTTTTAACGCCGGAAAGCCCCATTATCTGTAACTAAGAAGGGTTGCCAGTAATCTGCAACACCCTCAACGGCGGTTGCCAAACAAACGCAGCAGCATCAGGAACAGGTTGATGAAATCCAGATACAACGTCAGCGCACCCATGATCGAGTACTTACGGAAGTTATCCTTGTCATCAACTGACAGCTCTTCACCGATGTTTTTCAGTTTCTGTGTGTCATACGCCGTCAGGCCGACAAACACCAGTACACCGATGTAAGTGATGGCACGTTGCAGCCCTTCACTCTTCAACCAGAAATTCACCAGGGTCGCCAACAGGATACCAATCAGCGCCATAAACAGCATACTGCCCAGACCGGTCAGGTCACGCTTGGTGACATACCCGTACAGACTCATGGCACCGAACATCCCGGCCGTTATCACAAACGTACTGGCGATAGACTCACCGGAATACACGATGAAAATACTGGATAGCGTCAGACCCGTCAGCGCGGAGTAAAGCATGAACAACGTGGTCGCCACACCACCGCTCAAGCGATGCACCATGCCGGACAGCACAAACACCAGCCCAAGTTGGGCGATCACCAGTCCATAAAAGGTAATTTTGCTGGAAAACACCAGCTGCAACACCGCCGGGGTATTGGCGGCATACCAGGAGACAAACGCCGTCAGCAGCAAACCACAGGTCATCCAGCCATAGACCTGCGCCATATAGGTTTGCAGACCCGTGCTGGCTTGTTGAACGATGGAACCGTTAGAACGTGGAAATCGATCCATGATGCGACCTTTGCATGAGAAGTGAAACACAACAGGCTTACGCCCACCTGACTTTCAGCTTAACACAAAACCACGCGCACAACGGGTAACACTTTCTCAACAAGGATCGTAATTCCTGCAAAGCGGAATATTGCCCGACCGGCCTACCCGCCCAATGCAACAGTTTCCAGCATACGGGGTTAGTCAAGTCGATGCGCTCGTCCTGCCACCGTCAGATTGACGCCGCAGCCCACAACAATCTCTTCCCGACTCACGCTTTTCAGTTCAATCACCTGTGCACCTTGCGTCATGCGCAGACGTAGCGTAGAGACAAATCCGGCAAACTCAATACCGGTCACCACCGCCTGTGGCGTTGCGTGAGGTTCGGCCAGCGACACCTGAATCTGCTCCGGGCGCAACATGATACGCGCCACCCCGGCAGACTGATTATCATCCACCGCTACATCCCCCAGCGCACAGGCGGCACGTCCTCCATTAAGCTGTGCGGGCAACACCAGCGTATCGCCCAGAAACGCGGCGATACCTTCATCCGCCGGGCGCAGGTACAGTGACTGTGGCGACCCAACCTGTACCAACCGCCCCTGGCGCATTATCGCGACCTGATCGGCAAACGACAACGCTTCGGCCTGATCATGAGTGACCAGAATGGACGCCACACCCGCCTCCGCTAGCAGCGCCGACACCGCCTGACGTGTAGCGGCACGCAGGCCGGTATCCAGCGCGGAAAACGGCTCGTCCAGTAGCATCAACGCCGGGCGTTGCGACAAGGCGCGCGCCAACGCGACCCGCTGTTGTTGACCGCCGGACAGCTCATGCGGCCACAACGCCGCCAGTCGTGAGTCCAGCGACACCATCTCCATCAGCTCATCAATACGCCGCTGTTTATCTTGTTTACTGCCCTCAAGCCCGAAACCAATATTCTGCGCCACAGTAAAATGCGGAAACAGCGCACCGTCCTGCGGCACAAAACCGATACCACGCAGGTGCGCAGGCACCCACTGATTCGCATCGGCCACAACGCGTGTCTGCAAACGCACGGTGCCTTTATCCGGCGCTTCAAAACCAGCGATAATACGCAGCAACGTCGTTTTACCGGAACCAGAAGGGCCGACAATGGCCGTACGGCTACCCGGCGCGACCTGCAAGTCGATGCCGTCCAGCACCGTAACAGCGTTAAACGATTTACCGATGCCATAAAGTTCGAGCGTATTCATAAGCCTGCCGTGCGTTTCGATTGGGAATAAAGTAACCAGGTCAGCGGGAGCGACAGCACCACCATGATCAGCGCATAAGGTGCCGCCGCCATATAATCAATTTCGCTGGTCAACGCCCAGAAACCGGTCGCCAGCGTCCGGGTACCGTTGGGTGCCAGTAGCAACGTGGCGGTCAATTCGTTGGTCACTGCCAGAAACACCAATGCCGCCCCAGCCGCCGCACCCGGTGCCGCCAGTCTGAGCGTGATTCGCCACAATGCCCGTCCCGGTGAACACCCCAGACTACGTGCCACGTTTTCCAGCTCAACCGGCGCTTGCGCAATACCCGCGCGCAGGTTGATCAACGCCCGTGGCATGAACATCAACACATAGGCCAGCAGCAGGGTAAACTCGGTCTGATACAGTGGCCGCAATGTATGGATGGTGACCGTCACCAGCGCCAGCGCGACGACAATGCCCGGCAATGCGCTGGTCACGTAATTACACCCTTCCAGCAGGCGATACAGTCGTGAGGGATAACGTACCGACAGCCAGGCCATCGGAAATGCGCACAGCGTAACCAGCACAGCACCGCTGATACCCAGCCACAATGTCTGGCGCAGCGCGGGCCACAGCTCGTCATTACGCCACACCTCTATGCCGCCAAGCCACAACCAGCGGGCCAACGTCATCAACGGGACACCCAGCGCCAGCGTGGTTAACGCCAGCGGCAGTAATCCGTACATCAACGCCGCCGAGGACGACAGCCGCCAGGGAGTCTGACTGCGGGCGCTACCAGAACCCACGCGAGCATAGCGCGCACGCCCACGGGTCAGGGCTTCCAGCGATAACAACCCCAAACAACACAGCACCAGCACGCCCGCCAGCATGTTTGCCGCCAGGCCGTTAAACGTCGACTGGAACTGCTCGAAAATCGCGGTGGTGAAGGTGTCAAAGCGGATCATGGCGTACAGGCCGTATTCCGCCAACAGATGTAACGCAATCAGCAGCGAGCCACCCCATATCGCCAGACGCAGTTGCGGCAGCACCACACGAAAAAAAACGCGCCAGGGCCTGGCACCCAATGAGGTCGCTACATCTTCCAGGCTGGGATCAAGCCGACGCAGCACCGCTACCGCCGGCAGGTAAATAAACGGGAAATAGGCGAGCACCGACAGGAATACGCCTGCCACCAGGCCATTCATGCCGGGCAGCAGACTGATCCAGGCGTAACTCTGGACGAAGGCGGGCACCGCCAGTGGTGCGGTCAGTAACAGCGACCACACCCGGCGCCCCGGCAAGGTAGTACGTTCGGTCAACCAGGCTAACGCCACCCCGAACAGCGTGCAGAGCGGCAAAGTGACCGCGACCAGCAACACGGTATTGAGCAACAGTTCTCCGACCCGGGGCCGGAACACCAGCGTCTTTACCGTTTCCCAGCCCGTCGTCAGGGTCACCCCCACGACGAAACCCAGCGGCAATAACGCCAGCAGTGACAGCAGTACAGCCATCAGCGCCATACTGCCGCCCGCTATCCGGTACGACTGCGCCCCCGAACGCGCTGGTTGTGGCATCCCCACACCAGCGACTTTCCATTCCACATCGGCCATCGGTCTTATTGGACTCCCGCCCTATACTGACGTATTACAGCAGACCGGCTTCGGTCATCAGTTCAACCACTTTCTTGCCGTTGAGTTTGGCAGCATCCACGGTGGGAGCCTGCAAGTCTTTCAGCGGAACCAGTTTCGGATTGGAAGCCGCATTGACGCCCACGGCGTATTCAAACGCGGTATTGGTGCGCAGCACTTCCTGGCCTTTCTTGCCGGTGATCCACTTCATGAATGCCTGAGCCTGTTCTTTATGCTTGCTCGATGCCAGTACACCGCCGCCAGAGATGCTGACGAACGCGCCCGGATCCTGATGCTTGAAGTAGTACAAACGGATATTTTTACTGTTTTCACCGGTTTTCGCGCCGTCGACAAACGGGTAGTAATGATAGATAACGCCGCTGTCGACCTGACCGGCGTTCACCGCTTTCATTACCGTGCTATTGCCTTTATACGCCGTGAAGTTGGTTTTCATCGCCTTCAGCCAGTCCAGCGTTGCTTTCTCGCCTTTCAGCTCCAGCATCGCGCTGACAATCGCCTGAAAGTCTGCACCCGACGGAGACGCCGCCCAGCGCCCTTTCCATTCTGGTTTCGCCAGATCCATCAATGATTTCGGTAATTGTGCTTCGGTCAGTTTTTCCGGGTTGTAAACAAATACCGTCGAACGAGCAGCGATACCAATCCAACGTCCGTGGGAGGGACGGTACTGCGGCGCAACCTGCGCCAGTGTGTCGGCATCCAACGGTGCGAACAGGTTGGCGTTATCCACCAGCACCATTGACGGCGAGTTTTCCGTCAAAAATACGTCAGCCGGTGACGCACTGCCTTCCTGAACCAGTTGGTTACCCAACTCACTATCGCCGCCATTACGCAGCGTCACTTTAATACCGGTATCCTGAGTGAAGCCGTCTACCCAGGACTTCACCAGGTTTTCATGCTGTGCGTTATAAATCACAATACCTGCATCCTCCGCCTGTGCGCCGAAGGACAGTCCCATCATCAGGGAAGACGCCAGCAATGTGGCGGGGAACAGGGAAGCTATACGCCGTTTCATACCATTATCCTTTTTCACTGTATGGCAATTAACTGTATGACAATAAAAGCGAATCCGGCAAAAAATTACCGCGGCTCATTATCGTTGCATAAAAATAGAAATAAAAATGATTCTTATTAATTATTATTCGAACACTATAGTGATGCAACATTTATAAACGGTTGCTTTTTATCGTTTTTATTCCAGTAGTGAAATCATATCGCCAGCAATGGTGTAGCGGCGGCAATCAATACACCGCCGTCACCGCTTAGGACCAGCGTTCTGCCGCCTGTCGATCACTGTCACGGGCATCGACCCAACGGTCACCATCCTGCGTGGCTTCCCGCTTCCAGAACGGTGCACGCGTTTTGAGGTAATCCATAATGAATTGCGCCGCATCAAACGCGGCCTGACGGTGGGCTCCGCTGACGCCAACAAATACTATCTCGTCACCGGGAAAAAGTGCACCGACACGATGGATCAGGCTGACACGCTGAATCGGCCAGCGCTCACGTGCCGCCTCGACAATCTCAGCCAGCGCTTTTTCCGTCATCCCCGGATAATGCTCCAGGGTTAACGCACTGACGTTATCCCCCAGATTATGGTTACGCACTTTGCCGGTGAACGTGACGACGGCGCCGTCCGTATCGCTGGCTGCCAGCCAGCTGTACTCGTCGCCTACGCTGAACGGTTCCTGCCCTACCCGAATACGCGTGCCCATGTCAGCCTCCGGTCACCGGCGGGAAAAACGCCACTTCGTCGCCATCGGTCAGCGGATGCGTCATCGCCACCAGCGACTGGTTAACCGCCGCCAGCAGTTTGCCGTCTTCCAGCGCCAGCGCCCAGCGGTCACCACGTTCACACAGCGCCTGACGCAGCGATGCCACATCCTGATAGTCGGCAGGCAGGGATAACCGGTCAATACCGGTGAGCTCGCGCACCTGCGCGAAAAATAACACCGTAATCATGATGCCTCCGCCTTAAAGTCACCGGATTTACCCCCACTTTTCGCCAACAGCCGTACCGGCCCTATCACCATGTCTTTCTGCACCGCTTTGCACATGTCATAAATGGTCAACGCCGCGACCGAGGCAGCGGTCAATGCCTCCATCTCCACCCCAGTCTTACCGGTTAACCGACACAGGGATTCGATGCGCACCCGGTTATGTTCCGGCTGCGCTTCCAATTCAACGGCAACTTTACTGAGCAATAGCGGGTGACACAGCGGGATTAACTCCCAGGTGCGTTTGGCGGCCTGAATGCCGGCGATACGGGCGGTGGCGAACACATCGCCTTTATGATGCTTGCCGTCGATAATCATCGACAGGGTATGCGGTGCCATTTCCACAAAGGCTTCGGCACGCGCTTCACGCACGGTCTCTGCCTTGTCGGAAACATCCACCATCGCCGCTTCACCGGCGGCATTAATGTGGGTCAGTTGTGACATAACAGCTTACTTTTTCAGGTGAGGATAGAGGTTACAGGGTTTCTGGCGCGCATCCAGTTGCTCGCGAATAATCCGCTCCCAGGCGGTACGACAGGCTTTGGTCGACCCCGGCATCGCAAAAATCGCCGTCTGGTTAGCCATACCGGCAATGGCGCGCGACTGAATAGTGGCGGTGCCTATCTCTTCATAGGACACCATGCGGAACAGTTCGCCAAATCCTTCGATTTCGCGATCAAACAACACCCGGATAGCTTCCGGTGCGAGATCGCCAGCGGTAAAGCCAGTACCACCGTTAATCAGGATCACCTGCACATCCTCGCGGGCTATCCAGGCAGACACCTGTGCACGGATGTGGTAGAGGTTTTCACTGACAATCGCGCTGCCCGCCAGATGATGCCCATCGTGCTGCAATGCTTCGCGCAGATAATCGCCAGACGTATCGTCGTCGGCCGTACGGCGGGAGGATATCGTCATCACCGCCACACGCAGAGGAATAAATTCACTGCTGACCTTGCTCATAAATACTCCGTAACGGTATGCGTAATACCGTATTGCGCGGCCGTTTAGCCGCCAATAAAGGAAAGATTCGGGGTAATGCCGCTGTCGCCGTCATGCAGAAAATGCGACTGTCGTTTGCTACCAAGGCCACCGGAAATACGCAGTTTCAGCGCCTCCAGTTGCTCGTCATCCATCAGCAAATCGCGCAGTGGAATGCCTTGCTCACCAAACAGGCACAGATGCAAATTGCCGATGGCCGAAACCCGCAGGCGATTGCAGCTCTGACAAAAGTCTTTTTCATAAGGCATGATTAGCCCCACCTCACCCTGATAATCCGGGTGCGAGAACACCTGCGCCGGGCCGTCACTGCGCGAACGAACCTGCTGTTGCCAGCCTTGCTGTAACAAACGCTCGCGAATCACCTGCCCGGAAACATGATGGCGGCGGAACATCTCCCGCCCTTCGCCGGTTTCCATCAGTTCGATAAATCGCAGTTGGATAGGCCGGGTGCGGATCCATTCCAGAAAGGTGTGCAGGCTGTTGTCGTTAACATCACGCATCAGTACGGTGTTGACTTTCACCCGCTGGAATCCGTTAGCGAAAGCAGCATCGATGCCGTCCATCACCTGACGGAATTTGTCCTGCCCGGTAATGGCGTGAAACGCCCGGGCATCCAGACTGTCGACACTGACATTGAGCGCCGTCAATCCGGCATCACGCCAGCTCGCGACATCCCGCGCCAGCCGGTAACCGTTAGTGGTCACCGCCAGTGTCCGGATAGCCGGGTTTTCACGAATCGCAGCGATAATGTCGACAAAATCCCGTCGTAAAGAGGGTTCACCGCCGGTCAGGCGCACCTTTTCCGTACCCAGTTCGGCAAACGCCCGCCCAACACGGCGGATTTCATTCAACGACAGAAAGCGATGAGGGGTCGCGCCATTAGGCTGATAGCCGTCCGGCAGACAATAAGTGCAGCGGAAATTACAGACATCCGTTATCGACAGACGCAAATAGTAAAACTTGCGCGCAAACGCATCGGTCAGTTGACTCACCATAAACACCTTTCCAAGTACGGGAGATGCGGGCATTTCTACCCTGCACCCTGGTGACCCTCAGGTCACGGCCAGGAAACCCTATTCGCGCTGACTCTCGAACGTAGGTTCCAAGGCTAGGAGTTTGATTGCCCGGCATCGAACACCGATGTCGGATAACCGTGATTACTTCATGAAGTCTATCGCCAAATCAAGCCATCCGTCACTGAAAATGCGGTATATAATCTTGTATATAGCGGATTTCATTCACTATTTTCACGCTCAGCATAGCGGAAATCCGATCAATTTTTCTGACCTGTATCATGGTATGACCGATATCCCCTACTCCCATCGGAGTAAACCGAGCGCCTAATGGCGACAGGTTGTTCAGTTAACACAAAACGCCCGCGATGCTACCGCGGGCGTTTTGTGCTCATGCAGAGGCTGATGCCAATTGATGCCAATTAAGGTATGTGACTCATGGTTAGTGGGTTTTCAGCCCGGCAGCAGTCATCAGCAGGCGGAATACCGTTGCGACTACACCGAGTGCGAGCACACTGGCTCCCCATAACATGACCATCCATAATAGCCGCCGCCATAGCGATGACGCTGTTTTTCTCGCCGGCACCACCTTCGTTGCGCCTGCGATCAATATCGGCTTTTCATCTGCCCTTTTTTCCATTGCCCCCGCCATCAGTGGTATCCCTCCTCCGGCCGTACCTTTCCTCGGAAGACGTAGTAACTCCAGAAGGTGTACCCCAGAATAACCGGGATGATCAGCAATGCGCCAAACAGCATGAATCCCTGGCTCTGCGGTGGCGCAGCCGCGTCCCACAGGGTCAGTCCCGGTGGAATGATCATTGGCCACAGGCTGATACCCAGTCCGGTGAAGCCCAGGAAGATAAGCCCCAACGTCAACAGGAAAGGCGCGTAATGTGCCTGGCGGCGAACGCCACGCACAATACCTACCGCGCACAGCACCACCAGAATCGGAACCGGCAGGAACCAAAACAGATTAGGCAGCGAAAACCAGCGCTGCGCAATGGCTGGGTGAGCCAGCGGCGTCCACACGCTGATGACACCAATGACCGCCAGCAACAACGCCACCAGCGACGGAGCCAACGCCGACATACGGCTATGCAGCGACTGTCCGGTTTTCATGATAAGCCAGGTACAGCCCAGCAGCGCATACGCCACCACCAGCCCAACGCCGCAAAACAGCGAAAACGGTGTCAGCCAGCCGAATACCGGGCCGGAGAAGTGGCGATCGGTCACCTCAAAACCATTGAGCACCGCCCCCACGGTTACCCCCTGGAAAAAGGTTGCCACCAGCGAGCCCCACAGGAAGGCGTGGTCCCAAAACGGACGGTGTGACGGCGTCGCTTTGAAGCGAAACTCGAAGGCCACACCGCGAAAAATCAGCCCCACCAGCATCAACGTCAGCGGGATGGTTAGCGCATCGACGATCACCGCGTAAGCCAGCGGAAAGGCACCAAACAACCCGGCCCCGCCGAGCACCAACCAGGTTTCGTTGCCATCCCACACCGGCGCGACGGTATTCACCATCACATCCCGGTCGGCCGGGTGCCGATGAGTCAGAAATAAAATGCCGATGCCCAGATCAAAACCGTCCATCACGATATACATCAGGGTGGCGAAAATAATGATGGCGAACCAGACAACAGAAAGCTCAATACCCATGTTATTTCCCCTCTCCCAACAAATCCTGCGCCGCCGATAACGGTCGCGCTGGTGTCTGCGCCACTCCCGGCTCGCCGTTGGAGGTACCATCCCCCTCTCCCGGTTGCGGTCCTTTTTTAATCAAGCGCACCAGATAGGCATACCCCACGCCAAATACCGACAGGTACACCGCAATAAATAGCAGCAAACTCACGCTCATCTGCAGGTCGCCGTGTGCCGATACCGCCTCACGGGTGCGTTGCAAGCCGTAAACCACCCACGGCTGTCGGCCGACTTCGGTGGTGAACCAACCGGCCAGAATGGCTATCAACCCCGATGGCCCCATCAGCAGGGTGAACCACAAAAATGGCCGCGACTGGTACAAACGCTGACGCCAGCGCAGCCACAACCCCAGAACCCCCAGCAGGATCATCAGCATTCCCAGACCGACCATGATGCGAAACGACCAAAACACCACCGGCGAGTTGGGCCGTTCGTCTTTGGGGAAGCTCTTCAATGCCGGGACCTGTTTATCCAGACTGTGGGTCAGGATCAGGCTACCCAGATAAGGAATTTCCAGTGCATAGCGGGTGGTTTCACGTTCCATATCCGGCCAGCCCACCAAAATCAGCGGCGTCGGTTCGCCAGGTGGGTTATCCCAGTGGCCTTCAATCGCGGCAATTTTAGCGGGCTGGTATTTCAGCGTGTTCAGACCATGCATATCGCCCAGCAACGCCTGAATGGGGGCGACAATCAACGCCATCCAGAGCGCCATCGACAACATTTTGCGAATTGCCGGGGTATCGTTGCGACGAAGCAAATGCCAGGCAGCAGACGCGCCGACAAAAAAGGCGCTGGCAAGAAATGCCGCCGTCGCCATATGCATCAGTCGGTACGGGAAAGAGGGATTGAAGATAACCGCCAGCCAGTCTACCGGCACCACAACACCGTTATGAATTTCGTGCCCCTGCGGGGTCTGCATCCAACTGTTGGAGGCGAGGATCCAGAACGTGGACGTGATCGTACCGAGTGCCACCATGCAGGTCGCGAAAAAGTGCAACCCCGGCCCAACCCGCTGCCAGCCAAACAACATGACGCCGAGAAAACCAGCCTCCAAAAAGAATGCGGTCAGCACCTCATAGGTCAACAGCGGGCCGGTAATACTGCCAGCAAACTGCGAAAAACCGCTCCAGTTGGTACCAAACTGATAGGCCATCACCAGACCGGACACCACGCCCATACCAAAGTTAACGGCAAAGATTTTCGACCAGAAATGGTAGAGATCACGGTAGTCGCGATTTCTGGTTTTCAGCCACAACCCTTCCAGCACAGCCAAAAAACTGGCCAGCCCAATAGTGATGGCGGGAAAAATGATATGGAAGGATACCGTGAACGCAAACTGTATCCTTGCCAGATGAAATGCATCGAGTCCAAACATGCCTTACCCCTGGACTGTTATCAGCCCTGCTATCGTTTTACTTGTCGGCTGGCACGCAGGCCAGAATCAGGAAACAGCGCCGACGTGCGCCGATGACATAACGCGTGGGAAGTATCGTGCCGAGGCGAGATACTACCGGCACTGATCTTAAAATGGGCAGGAGTGAATGGGTATAAACAGTCTGCGTTATTTAGACTATAACAGTTTTAATGTTATTTAATAATTTCATTATCAATCCATAATAAAATTAAAAATTAATTTTTAAAAACCTTTAAAAACAAATAAGTGATGAATATCAATAAAAATATAACAGAATAATTTATTACAAATTAAATCAAGGAAGAATATATTCCACGCTCCCTCAATATCGGTCGTTGTCCCATCGGTATCGTCGCCTGTACTGATGTCCAGCCAGCCTGTTCACACCGGGCTTTCCCGGCGTCACAGTACCGGTTGCTGCTCCTCGGGTGAACATCATTGATCCCATCGATACCCGGCTCTGAAATTTTCTGTTGGCGCTTATGCAGCTTTACCCAAAGATGTGGTATATAACCGCTACTTTTTAGGGTAGATAACCGGAATATAAGGGCAGGTATGGGTAATCGCACGTTGGCGGAACTGGGTAGCGTGGTCGCGCTGGGTGGCGGCCATGGACTGGGGCGCGTGATGTCATCGCTCTCCTTTCTCGGTTCGCGGCTGACAGGCATTGTCACCACCACCGACAATGGCGGCTCTACCGGGCGCATTCGCCGCTCGGAAGGCGGCATTGCCTGGGGTGACACCCGTAACTGTCTTAATCAGTTGATCACCACCCCCAGTGTCGCCTCCGCCATGTTTGAATACCGCTTCAACGGCAACGGCGAGCTGTCCGGCCACAACCTTGGCAATTTGATGCTCAAAGCGATGGACCACCTCAGCGTGCGCCCGCTGGAAGCCATCAACCTGATACGCAATCTGCTTAATGTCGACGCGCTCTTGATCCCGATGTCAGAGCAGCCAGTCGACCTGATGGCAATTGATGCGCAAGGCAACCCGGTGTACGGCGAAGTAGCGGTCGATCAACTCGCCGCACTGCCGCAAGATCTGATGCTCTACCCGAGCGCACCGGCCACACAAGAGGCGTTGACGGCGATAGCCGAAGCAGACCTGATCCTAATAGGACCGGGCAGTTTTCTCACCAGCCTGATGCCGCCTTTACTGCTGACCGATCTGGCTCAATCGCTGCACGACGCGCGTGCGCCAGTGGTCTATATCGGTAATCTGGGCGATGAGCAAAGCCAGATAGCCACCCGTCTGACACTGGCCCAAAAGCTGCAACTTATCGAAAGCAAGATTAACCGACGCATCATCGACGCCGTTGTTGTCGCTCCCCGAACCGATACCCACGGCGTGAACGACCGCCTGATCATCCGGCAACCGCTGGGGGCGCACGATGTCCCCCACCACCATGATCGCCAATTGCTGCAGGCCGCGTTAGAGCAGGCTGTGCAAGCGCTGGGGCTGTGCCCGGCTTAAGGTTCACGCCCTCAGCCACGGCGTATGGGTAACTCCCACTAACAGCCCTTCGGGGCTGAGGAAACGGGTTACCGTCTGCCCCCAAGGTTCCAGCCGGTTATCCACCAGCAATGGGTAACCCTGTTGTTTGATGGTCTCGGTCGCCGCCCCGATATCCGCTACTTCCAGTTCCATCCAGCCTTGCGGAATCGGGTGGGTTGACGGCCAGTTGTCAGTGCCGAAGCAGGACTGACTCGCCTGCGCCAGCGGCCATAACGCAAAGTGCTTCACACCGTCCAACGTATCGCAGGTCAGGTAGGCTTCATTACCTTCCATCGGCTTTATCGGCAGATTCAACAGGGTCTGATAGAACGTCTGACTGGTCGGCACCGACACCGTTATCGGCCCAAAGCCTGCCACGAACAACACATCAACGCCAGAAAGCGGCACATCGGGGATCGTATTTTTCATCACACCATCACTCTTGTATTCGGAAGTATCGCGTCACGCCGCTGGCAAAAGTATGCCGACAGCACCAACGCGGTCAGGATGCCGCAATAAACTGCTCACGCAGCGCATGGATTTCGTCGCGCAGACGGGCGGCTTCTTCGAACTCCAGATTCTGTGCATGGGTCAGCATCTGGCTTTCCAGCTCACGGATTTTCTGATCCAACGCTTTCGGCGACAGTTGCTGATACCGTGCCGCCGGTTCCGCCGCTTTCTTGCCGCGGCCTTTGCCCTTGCCCTTGCCGTTGACAGGCTGACCAATCTGCAAAATGTCGCCAATCTTCTTGTTCAGCCCCTGCGGCACAATGCCATGCTGCTCGTTGTAGGCCTGCTGTTTCTCACGGCGGCGTTGGGTTTCATTGATGGCGCGTTCCATCGACGGCGTAATCCTGTCGGCGTACAAAATCGCCTTGCCGTTAAGGTTACGCGCCGCACGACCAATAGTCTGAATCAGCGATCGCTCCGAGCGCAGGAAGCCTTCTTTGTCGGCGTCCAGAATCGCCACCAGCGACACTTCCGGCATATCCAGCCCTTCACGCAGCAGGTTGATACCCACCAACACGTCGAACTCGCCCAGTCGCAAATCACGGATGATTTCTACCCGCTCCACGGTATCGATATCCGAGTGCAGATAACGTACCCGCTCGCCGTGCTCTTCCAGATACTCGGTCAGGTCTTCCGCCATACGTTTGGTCAGGGTAGTGACCAGTACACGCTCGTTAATGGCCGAACGCTTGCGGATTTCCGACAGCAAATCATCCACCTGCGTCGTAACCGGGCGCACCTCCAGCACCGGATCGAGCAGGCCGGTCGGCCGCACCACCTGATCGATTATCTCGCCGCCAGATTTTTCCAGTTCGTAATTACCCGGCGTCGCCGAAACATAAATGGTCTGCGGTGCCAGCGCTTCGAACTCCTCAAACTTCATCGGCCGGTTATCCAACGCCGAGGGTAAGCGAAACCCGTATTCCACCAGCGTTTCTTTCCGTGCCCGGTCACCACGATACATCCCGCCCAGTTGCGGGATAGTCACGTGGGATTCGTCAATCACCAGCAGCCCATCGGCAGGCAGGTAATCAAACAAGGTTGGCGGCGGTTCACCGGGGCCGCGTCCGGACAAAAAGCGGGAGTAGTTTTCAATGCCGGAGCAATACCCCAGCTCATTCATCATTTCCAGATCGAAGGTGGTGCGCTGCGCCAGCCGCTGCTCTTCCAACAGTTTATTGTTGGCCAGCAACACCTGACGGCGCTCCGCCAGTTCGACTTTGATCTCTTCCATCGCCTGCAAAATACGTTCGCGTGGCGTCACATAGTGGGTTTTCGGGTAAATGGTGTAACGCGGTACGGTTTGCACGATGTGGCCGGTGAGCGGGTCAAACAGCGACAGCCGCTCCACTTCTTCGTCAAACAACTCTACACGCAGCGCTATCTCATCGGATTCCGCCGGAAAAATATCGATGACCTCACCGCGAACCCGGAAGGTGCCACGGCTAAAGGCCTGATCGTTACGGGAATACTGTAATTCTGCCAGCCGACGCAAGATAGCGCGCTGATCAATCAGCATACCTTGTGTCAGGTGCAACATCATCTTCAGGTAGAGGTCCGGGTCGCCCAGACCATAAATGGCGGATACCGACGCCACCACCACCACGTCACGCCGCTCCAGCAGGGCCTTGGTGGCAGACAACCGCATCTGCTCGATATGTTCGTTAACCGAGGCATCCTTCTCGATAAAGGTATCGGAGCTTGGCACATAGGCTTCAGGCTGATAGTAATCGTAGTAAGACACGAAATACTCCACCGCGTTGTCCGGAAAAAACTCCTTCATCTCGCCATACAACTGCGCGGCCAGGGTTTTATTCGGCGCCAGCACCATGGTAGGCCGGTTGAGATCCGCAATCACGTTAGCAATGGTAAACGTCTTGCCGGAGCCTGTTACCCCCAACAATGTCTGATGCGCCAGCCCGTCTTCCAGCCCCTCTTTCAGACGACGTATCGCTTCAGGTTGGTCGCCTGCGGGCTTAAAGGCAGAATGCAGTTTGAACGCTTTACTCATGAACAAGACACCCGGATAAAAAACGGTTGGAATCACGCATCAGACGCGGGTCGGCATGACCCGCATCATCGACAGGAAAGGGATACGTCTAGTATGAAAACCCCCAGCCAGATTTGCCAGCCCCATATTACTGGATATAAAAACAGCATCAAGTAATTCTTAACCATTGACCACATGCCAGCACGCGCCCTCGTTGACTAGCACAGAGTGATGTTGCTATCCAGCAAAAAATCGAGAATTTATCCCCAGAAACGCTGTTTCTCAAATTATCTGCTATGACCAGTGCCGGTAATTTATTCAGGGATGACGCACTGACATAAAAGTGACTTGATTTTAATTAATTTATTGATTTAAAAGAACTTCACAAAAAAGCGGAGTTTAGCACCAAACCCGGCGTAACCCGCGCCAGCTCTTGGCTGGCGCGTTTTTTCTAACCCTAATACACACAGTTATCCACAGAAATAGTGGATAACTCCCACAAGTGCCCGCGCCTCCTGTATTGGCGTCTTTCGTTACCTTGGTCCGTTAGAGACCGGCAAACGACTTTTAAACAAAATTTCCATGTTTGACGTGCCGCTTATTATAAAAAAAAGTGCTAAATGACACAGACTTAGCAAAAAGAAAAACTGCTGACCCAGTGGTTCGATCAGCAATTTTCAAGATGGTTTTTTCTATCAATTTCAATTAAGAACAGGGATAAAACCACCACCTACGCAACATTCACCCAACTTCGTTAACCTCTTAGTAAAGTGATGTTTAAGTAATCGCCCATATCCTGCTGAAACGGCTTGGATAAATACGGGATTTCACCTAACAGCGGTGCCGGAAGGTTATCTTGTAACGTCTGCAAATAAGCGCGGTGATAACGCCCTGGCGGCTGCACGACATTGGCAATCCACCCAGCCAACCTTAAACCGGCGTGCTGCACGGCCTGCGCGGTGAGCATGGCGTGATTGATGCACCCCAGTTTGACGCCGACGACCAAAATCACTGCTAACGCCTCTTCCTGTACCCAATCAGCAAAAGTTTGCTGCCCGGAAAGCGGCGTAAACCAGCCGCCCGCCCCTTCAACCAGAACCCAGTTTGCCTGACGCTCAAGCTGGCGCAGGCCGTCGCTGAGGGTAGAAAAGGCAATCGGTCGATTTTCCTCTGCACTGACGATATGAGGCGACGTCGGCTCCATAAAGGCCAGCGGATTAACCGCGTCGTATGGCAGTGCCAGTGTGCTGTTAGCCTGTAGCTGCAATGCATCGCTATTGCGGATGCCATGTGGCGTTAGCTCACACCCGGACGCCACTGGTTTATACCCCGCGGTACGGTATCCGGCACGACGGGCAGCCTGCAACAGCGCCACACTGGCAACGGTTTTCCCCACTTCGGTATCGGTTCCGGTTACAAACCAGCGCTCAGTCACGGTAAATCACTCCAAAAATGCGTTGATAGGTCAGCGGATAGCCTTGTGGGTGACGGCTATAATGCGCAGCCAGCGCCGTCAGTTGTCGACGACTCAGGCCGCGCGGCTCCCGCCCTTCCCGCAACCAGGTCGCCCCCACACCTTTGACAGAACGCATCAGCTCCAGTACATCGGGGAAATAGCATGTCGCGGGAGCAGGTGAGATATCAGCATGGTAACGACGACAGGCTGAAACAATGGCTTCCAGCGACAAGAATCGATTAATACGCCGGGAGCCATCCAGTTGCTGCCAGGCGTCATCCAGCTCGGCCAGCGTCCCCTGCGCCAGCGTACAAAAGGCAATCACCCCGCCTGGCCGGGTGACCCGATAAAGCTCGGCCAGACCGGCGGCAAAGTCATCACACCATTGCATCGCCATATTGCTAAAACTGATATCCACGCTGCTATCCGCCAGCGGTAAGTGCTCGATATCCCCCAGCAGGTAGTGTGTCGCTACCTGACGCTGGTGCGCCATCGCCAGCATATCCACGGACAGGTCCAGCGCCGTCACCCGTTTTCCGCATGCCTGCCAGCGCGCACTGAAATAGCCGGTACCACAACCGGCATCCAGCAGTTCGCCGCCGCGATGTTCACCGACCAGAGTCATCAGGTGTTCGCCGCTTTCACGCTGTAGTGCGGCAAAGCGGTCATACTGCGAAGCCGCCCGGCCGAAAGCACGGGCGATCGCCTGTTTATGAGGGGGCGATGCGTTCAACACCCCATCAACCTGCGTCATGCAACACCTCCAGCAGTCTGTCGATATCGTCAGGCTGATGACTGGCTGTCAGGGTAATGCGCAAGCGTGCCGTACCCGGTGGCACGGTGGGCGGCCGTATGGCGTTGACCCACAGCCCCGCGGATCGCAATTGCTGCGACAGTGCCAGCGACCAGGCGTTATCACCGACAATCAGCGGCTGAATGGCGCTTTCTGACGCCAACAGGCGAAACGGCAGGCCAGCAGCCCCCTCACGAAAACGCTGAACATTCTGCGCCAGCGCATCACGCCGGGCCTCGCCATCATCGCCGCGAATCACTGCCAGCGCCGCTGACAGCGCACAGGCTTGCGCCGGTGGCATGGCGGTGCTGTATATCAGATGGCGGGCAAACTGTAGCAAGTATTCCGCAATCGACTGGCTACACAACACCGCCGCACCGCTGACGCCAAAGGCCTTGCCGAAGGTGACGATCAACAATTCGGGTTTCACCCCTTGTTGCGCGCTACAGCCGCGACCGTGCTCCCCTAGCGTGCCGATACCGTGGGCATCATCCACCATCAGCCAGGCGCTATGCGCGCGACAGCACTGGTGCAATGCCGCCAACGGTGCCGTGTCGCCATCCATGCTGAATACCCCTTCGGTGACCACCAGCGTCTGACCACCCACCGGTTTTTCCAGCAATGATTGCAACGATTCCGGCTGGTTATGGTGAAAGCGGCGTAGCGTTGCGGGTGACAGGCTGGCGGCTTCCAGTAACGAGGCATGGCTGAGCCGATCCGCCAGAATACGGTCGCCCTCTGCCATCAGCGCGGTTATCACGGCCTGATTCGCAGCAAAACCGGAGATCATCAGCACTGCCCGGTCATATCCCAGCCAGTCCGCCAACTGTTGCTCCAGGTGTTGGTGTGCGGTGGTATAACCGGTTACGTGACCAGAGCCGCCACTGCCCACACCGAACTGCTGCGCCCCTTGCTGCCAGGCGCGCACAATCGCCGGGTGCTGGCTCAACCCCAGATAATCATTACAGGAAAAATTGAGATAACGTTGTTGCTCGCGCACCAGCCAACGACCGCTGCCACCGTCATTGACCAGACGCACCCGGTAAGCGTCTTGCGCCTGCCGCTGTGCCAGCGCCTGATCGATCCGTTGCTGCCAGCTCATTTATACCGCCGCGTTGTAATATTGCTCAGTATCGGTATGCAGCAATTGCTCGGTCAGATGCTGCTGTTGCTGGTTGTCGCCATATTCGATTTGGGTTTGCTGCGGGTTAAGCCCCAATTTGCGAAACAGCAACAGGTCCTTATCTTCTTTCGGGTTTGGCGTCGTCAGCAGCTTGCAACCATAAAAAATGGAATTGGCACCCGCCATAAAACACATCGCCTGTGTCTGTTCGCTCATCTGTTCACGACCGGCGGATAGCCGCACATAAGACGTCGGCATCATGATGCGTGCCACCGCGATGGTGCGGATAAAATCGAACGGGTCCACATCGTCGTTTTCCGCCAGCGGCGTGCCCTTCACTTTCACCAGCATGTTGATGGGGACACTCTCCGGCGGCGTCGGCAGATTGGCCAGTTGCACCAACAGGCCAGCACGGTCACGCACCGTTTCCCCCAGCCCGACAATCCCGCCGGAGCAGACTTTGATACCTGCACCACGGACTTTATCCAGCGTATCGAGCCGCTCCTGATAGGTACGGGTGGTAATGATGTTGCCGTAAAACTCCGGCGAGGTATCCAGGTTGTGGTTATAGAAATCCAGCCCGGCCGCCGCCAGTCGCTGGGCCTGATCGCCATGCAGCGTACCCAGCGTCATGCAGGTTTCCATACCCATCTCTTTCACGCCACGCACCATCGATTCCAGATACGGCATATCGCGCTCGTGAGGATTTTTCCACGCCGCGCCCATACAGAATCGGGTCGAGCCTGCGGCTTTTGCCTGACGGGCGGACTCCAGTACCTGCTCAACCTGCATGAGCCTTTCGGTTTCAATGCCGGTGCGGTAACGGGCGCTTTGCGGACAATATTTGCAATCTTCCGGACACGCGCCGGTTTTGATGGATAACAGTGTGCTGACCTGCACCTGACGGGGATCAAAGTGCTGGCGATGCACCTGCTGTGCCTCAAACATCAGTTCCAGAAACGGCTTATCAAACAGGGCTTGCGCCTGTTCCAGTGTCCAGTTTACGCGTTCGGTCATCGTCATTGCTCCGGGTAAAAAAGTCTCGCCAGTGTAATTTATGTGGGTATACTGTCAACCAAATTGAGATCAGATTAGTTGACAACAGTATGAATCAGGATGACCTGGACTTCGACCTGCGCCATATCTGGCACCCTTACACCTCTATGACGTCCCCACTGCCCTGTTATCCGGTCACCGCTGCCAGCGGCTACCGGTTGCAACTGGCTGATGGCCGCCAGTTGGTGGATGGCATGTCGTCCTGGTGGGCGGCGATTCATGGCTACAATCACCCACGCTTGAATCAGGCGCTGCAAGCACAACTGGCGCAGATGTCGCATGTCATGTTTGGCGGCATCACCCATCCGGCGGCGGTGGCACTGTGTCGCCAGTTAGTAGCGATCACCCCGGCGGCACTGGAGTGTGTGTTTTTGGCTGACTCTGGCTCGGTGGCGGTAGAAGTGGCGATGAAGATGGCGTTGCAATACTGGCAGGCACGCGGGGAACGTCGTCAGCGTTTCCTGACGCTGCGCCACGGCTATCATGGCGATACATTCGGTGCGATGTCGGTGTGCGACCCGGACAACTCGATGCACAGTCTTTATCAGGGATATCTGCCACCGCATCTGTTTGCCGATGCGCCGCGCGGCGGGTTTGACCAGCCGTGGCAACAGGAAGATATATCGGCGTTCAGCACCTTGCTGCAACAGCATCAGCGTGAAATCGCCGCCGTCATTCTGGAACCCATCGTGCAGGGTGCGGGCGGTATGCGCTTTTATCATCCCGAGTACCTGCGACAAGTCCGTCAGTTATGCGATCAACTCGGCATCTTGTTGATCGCCGATGAAATCGCCACCGGATTTGGCCGCACCGGGCGTCTGTTTGCCTGCGAACATGCCGACGTCACGCCAGATATACTGTGCCTTGGCAAGGCGCTAACCGGTGGTTACATGACACTGTCCGCCGCACTGACCATCCGTGCGGTCGCCGAGACCATCAGCAACGGCGAGGCTGGATGCTTCATGCACGGCCCGACCTTTATGGGAAACCCGCTGGCGTGCGCCGTGGCCCACGCTAGCCTGACACTGCTGGCAGAAAATCACTGGCAGGCGCAGGTGGTGGCCATCGAAGAGCAACTGCGTCAGGCGTTGCTGCCACTTAGGGACGCACCAGCGGTTGCCGATGTACGGGTGTTGGGTGCTATCGGCGTGGTGGAAACCCACCGGCCGGTCAATATGGCGAACCTGCAACGGTTCTTTGTCGAACGGGGAGTATGGATTCGCCCCTTTGGCAAACTGATTTATCTGATGCCACCATTTATCATTGAACCGCAGGCATTAGCACAATTAACTCACGCTATCGCGGATGCCGTGAGTGGTGCCCATACCTCGTTTTTCCACTAAACCTGACCTGATTCATTCACCACCTTTATTACGCACAATGACGCACCGCGCAATGACTGCTGCCCCCCCCCCCGGTGGGGGCGCACAGTTCACCACTATTTCTTTGAAGTCTATCCAGAATTTTACCCCGCTGACTTGAAGGCCACCTGAAGGCTGCACTAGTGTTGATGTGAACTATTGATGTGAACTATTAATGTGAATTGATACTTGAACGACCTCTCTGGCAGAACAACGGCACGCACTCTCCCACATGCGCTGTGGAGTGGTGTTGCTGTTGTCTGCAACCGCTGTACCACCTCAAATAACGAGAAATCTACACATGGAAAAAAGTGCGATACGACAAAAGGCGCTTCTCATCGCGCTACCCTTACTGTTTTCCCCTCTGGCAAGCGCAGTACAACAGGCCGTGCTCGATACCCGTGGCGCACCGTTGATCAAGGTCAACGGGCTGACATTTAAAGACCTGAACCACGACGGAAAACTCAACCCTTATGAAGACTGGCGCCTGCCTGCGGCAGAGCGGGCGGCGGACCTGGTCTCACGCATGACGCTGGCAGAAAAAGCCGGGGTGATGATGCACGGTTCCGCGCCAACGGCAGGCAGCGTCACCGGTGCTGGTACGCAATATGACCTCAACGCGGCAAAAACCATGATTGCCGATCGCTACGTCAACAACTTTATTACCCGGCTTTCTGGCGATAACCCGGCGCAGATGGCCGAAGAAAACAATAAATTACAGCAACTGGCGGAAGCCACCCGGCTGGGGATCCCTATCACTATCAGCACCGACCCGCGCAGTTCGTTCCAGTCGCTAGTCGGTGTCAGCGTATCGGTCGGTAAATTCAGCAAATGGCCGGAAACGCTTGGGCTGGCGGCGATTGGCGACGAAGAACTGGTCAGGCGTTTTGCCGATATTGTGCGCCAGGAATATCGCGCCGTCGGCATCACCGAAGCGTTATCACCGCAGGCAGACCTCGCCACCGAACCACGCTGGCCGCGTATTGATGGCACCTTTGGCGAAGACCCTGACCTGACGAAAAAAATGGTGCGCGGTTATGTCACCGGTATGCAGAACGGTAAAAATGGCCTTAATGCACAAAGCGTCATCTCGATAGTAAAACACTGGGTCGGGTATGGTGCAGCGAAAGACGGCTGGGACAGTCACAATGTTTACGGCAAATACGCGCAATTCCGGCAAAACAACCTGCAATGGCACATCGACCCGTTTACCGGAGCGTTTGAAGCCCATGCCGCGGGCATCATGCCGACTTACTCCATTTTGCGAAACGCGAGCTGGCACGGCAAACCCATCGAACAGGTCGGTGCCGGGTTCAACCGTTTTCTGCTCACTGACCTGCTGCGTGGCCAGTATGGTTTTGATGGCGTCATCCTTAGTGACTGGCTTATCACCAACGACTGCAAAGGCGATTGCCTCACCGGCGTGAAGCCGGGTGAAAAACCGGTGCCGCGCGGTATGCCGTGGGGTGTGGAGAAACTGACACCCGCCGAACGCTTCGTCAAAGCCGTGAATGCTGGGGTCGATCAGTTCGGCGGCGTAACCGACTCAGCGCTGCTGGTGCAAGCGGTGCAGGACGGCAAACTGAGTGAAGCTCGCCTTGATACCTCCGTCAACCGCATTCTGAAACAGAAATTCCAGACCGGATTATTCGAGCGTCCCTACGTTAATGCCGCGCAAGCTAACGACATCGTCGGCCGGGCAGACTGGCAACAACTGGCAGATGATACCCAGGCTCGCTCGCTGGTCCTGTTGCAAAACAATAATCTGTTACCGCTGCGTAAAGGCAGCCGGGTCTGGCTGCATGGCATTGCGGCAAACGCCGCGCAGGAGGCTGGCTTTATCGTCGTGAATACGCCAGAGCAGGCAGATGTGGCGCTGATCCGCACCCACACGCCATACGAACAGCCACACAAGAACTTTTTCTTTGGCAGCCGCCATCATGAAGGGTCGCTGGCATTTCGCAACGACAACCCGGACTATCAGGCTATCGTGCGTGCCAGCGCCAGGGTGCCAACTCTGGTCACCGTCTATATGGAGCGGCCCGCCATTCTGACCAATGTGGTGGATAAAACCCGCGCACTGGTCGCCAACTTTGGCGTTAGCGATAGTGTATTGCTCAACCGGCTGATGTCAGGCGCGGCTTATACGGCAAAATTGCCGTTTGAGCTGCCGTCTTCTATGTCGGCGGTGCGCAACCAGCAGCCCGATCTACCTTATGACAGCGCAAAACCGCTGTTCCCATTCGGTTATGGCCTGCCTCACTAAGCCAGCGTCACGGTTCAATATCATGTAATCCATGCCATTTAGCCAATGGCATGGAAGCAATGTGATGGAGCGAACGTAACAAACGTAATGGTGTAATGGCATAAAAATCGCCCCGGAGTTATGGGGCGACGTTCTCCCCTTGCCCTATCCAGTCTGCCCCTGTCCCCCACTCAATCAGCTGCAATTCATGAAAAGCCGCACAACTGAGGCGAAACGCCCCCTCATTTTTGTGATTCGTAGCACACTGACGACATTAGCGTTATCATCACCTTAACGGTTCTCCAGGATTTTCCCCTATGCGCAATACCATCACACTGTGCTGGCAGTATTTACGCGCCTTCGCATTGATTTATCTGTGTCTGTTTATTGGCAATGCGATATCCGCGTTACTCCCAATTACCATTCCCGGCAGCATTCTCGGCATGTTGGTGCTGTTTGCCTTGCTGGCATCGCAAATTCTGCCGTCGCGCTGGGTCAAACCGGGTTGCCAGTTGCTGATCCGCTACATGGCACTACTGTTCGTGCCTATCGGCGTGGGGGTGATGAACTATTATGGCGTTGTGCGCGACCAGTTCGGCCCAATCGTCGTCTCCTGTCTGGTCAGCACATTTGTGGTCATGACAGTTGTGGGTTACACCACCCAGATGATGCATCGTGACCGGGTACCGCCAGGCCGCAACACCGCAGACACGAAGGAAGAGAAATAATGCTGAATTATCTGTGGTGGTCGCTACCGCTAACACTGGTGGTTTTCTTTGGTGCCCGCAAAGTGGCGTTAACGTTGAAAATGCCGTTACTGAACCCGCTGCTGGTCTCAATGCTGGTGATCATCCCGCTGCTGCTGGTTTTGGATATCCCTTACAATCATTATTTTAGCGGTAGCGCCATCCTCAACAGTCTGCTGCAACCTGCGGTGGTGGCGCTGGCCTTCCCGTTGTATGAACAGCTACACCAAATCCGCGCGCGCTGGAAATCCATCATCAGCGTTTGTTTTATCGGCAGTGTTACTGCCATTATTTCTGGCACCGTGATTGCCTTGTGGCTCGGTGCCTCGCGGGAAATCGCCGCCTCCGTGCTGCCAAAATCGGTCACCACACCAATCGCTATGGCCGTTGCCAGCGCTATCGGCGGCATTCCCGCTATCAGCGCCCTGTGTGTGATCCTTGTTGGTATTGTCGGCGCGGTGATGGGCCACACGCTGCTTAATCGGCTGAATATTCGCGCCAAATCCGCCCGGGGACTGGCGATGGGAACGGCGTCACACGCACTGGGTACTGCCCGTTGCGCGGAAGTCGATTTTCAGGAAGGTGCCTTCAGCTCGCTGGCGCTCGTTATCTGCGGCATCATTACCTCGTTGATAGCGCCATTTCTATTTCCGGTGATCGTCCGCCTGATGGGGGCATAACGCCCCCTTCCACCTGTTTTTTCTGCTTGCAACCGGCCTGAAACCTGCGAGATATCTCGCATTTGTGATTTCTTTTTCATTCATTTCATTCTAAAAGTGATAATAATCACAAATATTAGCTGTATCACTGTCCACACTTGGGTCAGTACGCCTTGTAAACCGGGAAAGAGAAACCACCATGCAAGCACGCTTTCATGACGCCTTCACGCAACTGCCTGTGACGCTACAAACCGCGTTGGCCCCCATACTGGCGCGTGATGATTTCGCCGCCATGCTAACCGCCGACGACGTCCGCCAGATTTGCGCCCACTGTCAGCTCGACGCCGATGCGCTGGCTTTTGCCTTGCTACCGCTGGCCGCCGCCTGTGCACTGACGCCGGTTTCTGATTTTCACGTTGGTGCCATCGCACAAGGGATTAGCGGCGCATTCTACTGGGGCGCTAATATGGAATTTGACGGCCTGCCGTTACAGCAGACCGTCCATGCCGAACAAAGCGCGATTAGCCACGCCTGGTTGCGCGATGAGCCTGCGTTGCGCGCGGTAACCGTCAATTACACGCCCTGTGGTCACTGCCGCCAGTTCATGAATGAACTGAACAGTGCGCCTGACTTGCGTATTTGTCTGCCGGGACGAGAAGCGGCGGCGCTCAGCCATTACCTGCCGGATGCCTTTGGCCCGCGTGATTTAGCGATCAACACCCTGTTGATGGATACCATCGATAATGGATTAACACTGGCAACGGACGACACGCTGTGTCAGTTAGCGCTGGCCGCCGCCAACCGCAGCCACGCACCGTACAGTAAGGCGTTTAGCGGTATCGCGCTGGAGACGCGGCAAGGCCATCGCTACACCGGACGTTATGCGGAAAACGCTGCGTTCAACCCCAGCCTGCCTCCTTTGCAGGCGGCACTGAATCTGGTCAATCTGGCTGGCGAGGCATTCAGCGATATTCAGCGGGCGGTTCTGGTGGAATCAAGCCATGCCGCACTCAGTCAGTGGAGCCTGGCCCAACCGTTGCTGGCCTCGTTGGGGTGCACTGCGCTGCACCACGCGCTGGCCGATTAAGACATCACGCCGTCGTCTTATTCATTGTAGAAATAATGAGATGATGGCATCCCTACCCTTCTGTGGTCTTCGTTATCGCTAAAAGCCGCCACTATGTGACTTACCCCACATAATTTTTTATATGCAAGTCATCTGTAATTATTTTAATTAACAATCCCTGTACATATTTGCTGGGTACTTTAAGATCGCCGGTATCGATCACTTCCCGCTGGTTCTCCGAACCGATTTCAGCTACCAAAGAGTCGAAAAAGTCATGGAATTGGAATACGAAAGTAAACGTCCGCTCTACATCCCTTATGCTGGTCCCCTCCTGCTCGAGTTCCCCCTTCTGAACAAAGGCAGCGCCTTTACCGAAGAAGAACGTGATCATTTCAACCTGCACGGTCTGCTGCCTGAAGCGGTAGAAACCATTGAAGAGCAAGCAGAACGCGCCTGGCGACAATATCAGGAATTCAAGAACGACATGGAAAAACACGTGTACCTGCGTAATATCCAGGACACGAACGAAACCCTGTTCTACCGCCTGCTGGAAAACCACCTGAGCGAAATGATGCCGATCATTTACACGCCGACGGTTGGTGCCGCTTGTGAACACTTCTCCGACATTTATCGTCGTGCCCGTGGTCTGTTCATCTCCTATCCTAACCGTGAGCATATCGACGATATGCTGCAAAACGCCACCAAACAGAACGTAAAAGTCATCGTGGTGACGGATGGCGAGCGTATTCTGGGTCTGGGTGACCAGGGTATCGGCGGTATGGGGATTCCGATCGGTAAACTGTCATTGTATACCGCGTGCGGCGGCATCAGCCCGGCATATACCCTGCCGGTGGTACTGGATGTCGGTACCAACAACCCGCAGTTGCTCAACGACCCGCTGTACATGGGCTGGCGTCACCCGCGTATTACCGGTGACGAATACTATGAGTTCGTGAACGAATTCATTCAGGCCGTGAAACGCCGCTGGCCAAACGTCCTGCTGCAGTTCGAAGACTTCGCACAGAACAACGCCATGCCGTTGCTGAACCGCTACCGTGATGAAATCTGTAGCTTCAACGACGACATTCAAGGCACCGCCGCCGTAGCACTGGGCAGCCTGATCGCCGCCAGCCGTGCAGCAGGCAGCCAGTTGCGTGATCAGACCGTGGCTTTCCTGGGTGCCGGTTCCGCCGGTTGCGGTATCGCCGAGCAGATCATCGCACAGATGAAGTCCGAAGGCCTGAGCGACGAAGAAGCCCGCTCCCGCGTATTCATGGTAGACCGTTTTGGCCTGTTGACCGACAAACTGCCGAACCTGCTCGACTTCCAGAGCAAGCTGGTGCAGAAAAGCGACAAACTGGCTCAGTGGGATGTCACCCGTGACGCCATCTCTTTGATGGATGTCATGCGTAACGCCAAGCCGACCATTCTGATCGGTGTATCTGGTCAGCCGGGCCTGTTCACAGAAGAAATCATCCGTGAAATGCACCGCAATTGCGCTCGCCCGATCGTAATGCCGTTGTCTAACCCGACATCCCGTGTGGAAGCTCGTCCGGAAGATATCATCCGCTGGACCGACGGTGCCGCACTGGTCGCGACCGGTAGCCCGTTCTCCCCGGTACAGCACAAAGACAAAGTTTACCCGATCGCGCAGTGCAACAACTCCTACATTTTCCCGGGTATTGGTCTGGGTGTGTTGGCCAGTGGCGCGAAACGTATCACTGATGGCATGCTGATGGCATCCAGCCGTGCGCTGGCTGACTGTTCTCCGCTGGCGAATCAGGGTGAAGGCGCACTGCTGCCAGATGTCGGCACCATTCAGGAAGTATCCAAACACATCGCGCTGGAAGTGGCCAAAGCCGCCCAGTTGCAGGGTGTGGCGGAAGTGACATCTGAAGATGCGCTGGTCAAAGCGATTGCTCATAACTTCTGGCATCCGCAGTACCGCACCTACAAACGCACCTCGTTCTGATTGTGCGTGCCGATCGCCCGGATTGCAGGGCGATCACGGTTTCAGACGCGGCTTCGGCCGCGTTTTTTTATCCCTTTCCCTTCTGATACACGTCATTCTCCCCCCCGGCGATTTCTGCCATAATGGCACGCTATCGATACATCAATATCATGCCTGTTTTGCCTGCTCTGCCATGCAACGAACGGGTGTGTGGAGCTGCCATGGATACTTCGGGTTTACTCTCTCTGGAACAGGCGCGGCACGCCATGCTGACGCAAGTTTCCGCACTTACCGCCACGGAAACCGTTTCTATCTATCAGGCTGCCGGTCGTATTACCGCCACGGCGGTGACCTCGCCTATCAATGTGCCGCCATTCGACAATTCGGCGATGGACGGCTATGCCGTGCGGTGTCATGAGCTCACCGGTCAGCCGTTACCAGTAGCAGGTAAAGCATTTGCCGGCGCGCCGTTTGACGCAGACTGGCCTGAGGGCAGCTGTATTCGCATTATGACCGGTGCGGCGATTCCCGCCGGTGCCGACGCGGTGGTCATGCAGGAGGAAACACAAAGTGATGCCGATGGCCGGATTCGGTTTACCCATGCGGTGAAACCGGGCCAGAATATCCGCCGTACTGGTGAGGATATCCAGCAGCAGGCGCAGGTTCTGCCCGCGGGTACGCGGCTGGGGGCGGCCGAATTGCCGTTGCTGGCATCACTGGGTATTGCCAGCATATCGGTAGTACGCCGTCTGCGGGTGGCGCTATTTTCCACCGGCGATGAGCTACAACCTGTCGGCGAGCCGTTGCAACCAGGGCAAATTTACGATACCAACCGCTTTGCGGTACGGCTGATGCTCGAACAATTGGGCCATGACGTCATAGACCTTGGCATCGTGCGTGATGATCCCACCGCGCTGCGTGAGGCCTTTCAGCAGGCGGATCAGGCTGCCGATGTGGTGATCAGCAGCGGTGGCGTATCAGTAGGAGAAGCGGATTACACCAAACAGATGCTGGAAGCGCTGGGGGATATCCGCTTTTGGAAGCTGGCCATCAAACCCGGTAAACCATTTGCCTTCGGCAAGCTGAGCCACGCCTGGTTCTGCGGACTGCCGGGTAATCCGGTCTCCGCCGCGGTGACGTTTTACCAGCTCGTACAACCGCTGCTGGCACAGTTGTCCGGCCATAGCGGGTGGTTGTTACCGGCCCGTTTCCGGGTAAAAACAGCAACGCCGCTGAAAAAATCGCCCGGCCGACTGGATTTCCAACGCGGCGTGTTAACCCGTAACCCACAGGGCGACCTGGAAGTGCGGACCACCGGGCATCAAGGCTCTCATGTGTTCAGTTCTTTCAGTCTCGGCAACTGCTTCATCGTACTGGAAGCGGAACGCGGCCGTGTTGACACGGGCGAATGGGTGGACGTCGAGCCCTTCAACTCACTGCTACAGAGCCACTACTGATGCTGCCTGAACTGACTGATGAAGAAACCCTGCGTTATAACCGGCAAATCGTCCTGCGCGGGTTTGATTTTGATGCACAGGAGCGATTGAAAGCCGCTCGGGTATTGATTGTCGGGTTAGGTGGGCTGGGTTGTGCCGCCTCGCAGTATCTGGCATCAGCCGGTGTCGGCCAACTTACCCTGCTGGATTTTGATACCGTGTCACTGTCCAACCTGCAACGTCAGGTGTTACATCGTGACGATCGCATCGGCATGCCGAAAGTCGAGTCTGCCCGTCAGACCTTGCAGCACATCAACCCACACGTTCAGATAACACCGATTCAGGATAATCTGGACGATGACGCACTGCAGGCTGTCGTGACGCAACACGATGTCGTGGTGGATTGCACTGATAATGTTTCCATTCGTGAGCGGCTTAACCATCTCTGTTTTCTGCAGAAAATACCGTTGGTTTCTGGTGCGGCGATCCGAATGGAAGGGCAAATCAGCGTTTTTACCTATCAACCACAGGAGCCTTGCTACCGCTGCCTCAGCCGTTTGTTTGGCGACAGTGCGCTCACCTGTGTCGAAGCGGGTGTGATGGCGCCTCTGGTTGGCGTGATAGGCTCATTGCAGGCGTTGGAAACCATCAAGTTGCTGGCGCACTATGGCCAGCCGTTGGCGGGTAAATTGCTGCTATTTGATGCGATGACGATGCAATTTCGCGAAATGCGCTTATCGAAGAATCCGGACTGTGACACCTGTGGGCAGGCGACCTGACGCCCTGCCCCGACAGAACGGCTGGCGTGCGCGCGGCCTGGCGACAAGAACGCTAACACGGCCACCACCTTAAGCCATCTTCCCCAGACTGACCGTTAGACGACCTTAATCGACCAACGGCCAGACCGCTGTAACAGAATTGGTGTAAGATAACCGCGTTCCTGTTACTCCATAAGGTCGTCGTATCATGACACAAGCATTAACTGAGGAAGAGCGCATCCAGCAATCCATCACCCGGGTCGCCAAAGTCGTCTTCCCTACCAATATCAACCACCATTCCACGTTGTTTGGCGGCACCGCACTGGCCTGGATGGACGAGATCTCTTTTATTACTGCCACCCGTTTTTGCCATAAACCCCTGGTCACCGTTTCTACTGAAAAGATCAATTTCACAACCCCTATCCCATCAGGCACAATTGTGGAGCTGGTCGGGCAGGTCAGCCGGGTCGGACGTACCAGCCTGACCGTAGATGTGTCGGTCTATCTGGAGCAGATGTACGCCGAAGGCCGCACCAAAGTGATTACCGGTCAGTTCAATTTTGTGGCAGTCAATGACGAAGGACGCCCAATTCCGCTATTCTGATGGCGGACGCATCGGTGTTGCGATGCATAGTGCACGATAATTGCGCCAATGATGTCTGCTGGTGACAGGATATCGTCGAACTCTTTTCCTCTGGCGGGTAAATATAATGATTTCCGTCTGCATGATAATGAAAAACGAAGCCCGGCATCTTGCCAGTACGCTGGCCTCTATCGCGGCGCATTTTGACGATATTATCGTTGTCGATACGGGTTCTACTGATGATTCCAAAGCCATCGCCCGCCAATTCACCCCTCATGTTTATGACTTCGCCTGGGTCGCCGATTTCTCTGCGGCACGCAATGCGTCTTTGAATTATGCGCGTTACGATTGGGTATTGGTGGTTGATGCCGATGAAGAAGTCGACTTCGTTGATATTGAGGCATTGCATGCCCTGATAAAAGCGCATCCGCAAGCACCCGGTCGTGTAGAACTCATCAATTATCTCGATGAAGGCAGTGAGACTACTACAGTTAAGGAGTTGCTAACTCGCTTATTCCGCAAAGATCTCTATCATTATAGAGGCATCATTCATGAACAGGTTACACCACGGGGTCCGAGTGTTTCACCTCTCCGCCCATTTATTGCACCAATACGTCTGCATCATGTCGGGTATAAAAAAGAGATCCTGCAAGAAAAAGATAAAATTGCCAGGAATATCAACTTGCTACAGCAGGCATTGGAAGCACAGGCTAACGATCCATACCTGCTGTTCCAGCTAGGTAAAAGTTATTATCTGAAACGCGACTACCCGACAGCCATTCACTATTTTCAACAGGCGCTGCGCTTCGAAGCCAACTTTACTTACGAATACACCGAAGACCTGATTGAAACTTATGGCTATGCACTAATCAATGCTGGGAAATATGCAGAAGCGATGGATATTATCCAATATGAATCCTACTTCTCATCCACTGACTTTATATTTTTGAAAGCCCTCATTCTGATGAATAATGGTCAATTACAGAATGCAGTAGATTTATTCGTGCAATGTACAAACATGCCGATAGGAAATAAAGAAGGCGTCAACTCTTATAAAGCCAACTACAATATCGGCGTTATTTTGGAATGTGTCGGCATGAAGCAGCAGGCTCTGGAATTTTACCAAAAATGCGGTAGTTACGCGTTGGCGCGTGACGGCATCCAGCGGCTGGTTCACTAAAGCCTCGGGACAGATATCCCCAGCATTTCTGGTGGATATCTGTCTTATTCATTTTATTCATATCATAGAAAAGAAATACGCTATTAGTTCGTATTTGATTATTTTCATTCAAATTATCAACCTTGGGTTACCACAGGGTAACCTAGGTACTTTCGGGTAATTCATTGTTTATGAAAATGGGACGCGATAATATGCCGACATCCCTGAACATGGTTTATGGTTTTACCAACGTTTTATCCATCCATAAACGCCTTTATGCGTCCATAAATGAGGAAATACTATGAGCAAGCTCGCGGTTGTCTACTATTCCGGCTACGGCCACACCAAACATATTGCCGAACTGGTTGCAGAAAGCGCACAGGCAAGTCTGATCGCTATTGATAGCAACGGCGATATCACCGACGCCGACTGGGAAACACTGAACGCCGCAAACGGTATCATTTTTGGTGCGCCGACCTACATGGGCAACGTACCGTGGCAGTTCAAAAAATTTGCTGATGCCAGCTCCAAAATCTGGTTTACCCGTGGCTGGCAGGACAAAGTATTTGGCGGCTTCGCCAACAGCGCCAGCCTGAACGGCGACAAGCAAGTTACCCTGATTTATCTGCAGACGCTGGCAGCACAGCACGGCGGTATCTGGGTTAGCCTGGGACAAGCTCCGGCTAACGCGCTGGCTTCCACCCGTAACGATGCCAACAACCTCGGTGGTTCCGCCGGTGCACTGATTCAGTCTCCATCTGACGCTGGTGCGGATGCCATCCCGGCAGGCGACCTGGAAACCGCTAAACTGTACGGCGCACGTGTTGCTGAAATTACCCGCCGTCTGCACGGTTAATACCGCGTCCTTCAGATATTCACATGCCCGGTCTAACCGGGCATTTTTTTGTCTATAGCCCTCTTGTCTGGACGTTTCTATAGATAAAAAGGCGGACTGAGAGTATCAGCCCACCGGTCTATTGATGCGTATAGGTTAGAGATTACGGTTGCTGATAGGCCAGCTTGTAGTTACCTGCCGCAACGGTTTTAAATGTTACTTTATCGGGATACCAACGGATTTCCACTTCGGCTTCAGTTTGTTTTTTCCAGGCTGATGCATAATCCAGATTGAGCGTAATAGCATCCACAGACACAGTGTCATTATTGGGGTCTGGTATATCTAATACGTAGGCAAATGCAATGCCATCCATATTACCATTAAAAAACTTATCCCACTCCAGTGAAGTTAAGCTATTTACAGTTGCAGATGTCATCCCATTGGTTAGCAATGCTGAGGCCCCCGCATCATCCGCTGTAAGTGGCAAAATATTACTCCACGAATTGCCATTCCATACATACCAACTCGCTAAATCTCGGCTAACCGCCATTCTCATTATACCATTAGCATTCTTAGTTGAAGAAACATTCACATTATTCAACTTCGCATATGAGCTTAATGACATCAACGAGTTAGGTATGGCAACTTGGCTATGTGGCCAATATATAGTTGAGACTGAAATAGGTTCTGCCGCCACTACTCGTACAGGCAACTTATTGGTTAACTCATTTTCAGATATTCCCCCAGAAGAATAGAAACCATAACTATCAAAATCCGATGCAGTTGACACTGATGAAACCAAATTCAAAATACCATTTGAAGCGGAATAGTAATGTCCATCAGATGACTGCAGCAATACTTTAGACTTAACACTCTCATTGACAAGATTAAACATTGAAATGCATGTGTTTACATCAGGACTACTATTTGTCGCCATAATATAAATACGATATTTTGAATATTTTACTGGTGATGACAAATTAAATTTTTTTACTTCAGATGCACTGTTCCAAACAAGATCTTTTTGACTATCA
This sequence comes from Dickeya ananatis, assembly GCF_019464615.1. NCBI lineage: Bacteria > Pseudomonadati > Pseudomonadota > Gammaproteobacteria > Enterobacterales > Pectobacteriaceae > Dickeya > Dickeya ananatis. The sequence continues at coordinate 2,371,962 of NZ_CP040816.1, forward strand.
ATTGTTGACCATGAATTGCCATCATTGGAGCCCTGCAGTTCAAATTCTGTAGGTTGCTGTTTGTAGTCACCGACAGGATTGTCTCTACCTGCCAATTGATAGCCACTAACAGTCTTTATTGATGGTAAATCAATGCGCAACCATGCAGGTAAATTATTAACAGCAGAAGCCCAACTGGATGATGATGGACCGCTTTTCTGCTGAAAAGCAAAATAAGCATAATTTCCAGGATAAATACTAGACGCAGATACAGAGTAACCACTCGGAATACTATTTGATGTCATTACCGGGACAACATTGATGTTATCAATAACAGAAATTGAAATGTTTTTACCATCAGCCTTTATTTCTTCGGAGTAATTATTCCCATTTGATGATAATGAATAGTTATTGCCAGTGTAAGGATGTAATTCCCCGTCCCATAGTAATGCAGAAGTTTGTCTATAACTGGTTTTTTTTGAATCATCAAAACTATACTGAATGGCATTTTGATTCGTCAGCCCTGCCTCTTCCTTCAGCGCAAACGCCTCAAAACTGTAATCCATCTGTCCATTTGGATTAATTGGGAAGGTAAACACCTGATTCGCCGTCGCACCACTACGTGCGACTACCGTATAACCACGGCCACCATTGTTTCCGCCGCCACTATTGCTACCTGTCGCACTGACAACCAACTGATTGCTGCTTGTATCGTAGTTCAGTGAAACCCCTTGCCCTGCTGCCAGAGTCGCCACCAGAACTTTACGCACTGCATCAGTGAAATCGGTAATTTGCGAGGCGGTATGGGTGTGGTTTGCCAGATCGGACTTATGCATTACATCGCTTAATCCCAGATTAGCGACAAACTGCGCTTTATCCGGAATATCCGCACCATTGAGGGTTTTATCCATCATGCGGCTCACAGCATCAGTCAAATCTGGCAGCGTTTTCACCACCACGTTCTGGCCGCTATTATCCGTCAGCGTCACCTGGCCGCGCTCGGTCAACACGTGTTTCCACTGAATCAGTTGGGACTGGTAACCTGCCAGCATCGCTGCAATCTGTGCTACATAGGCAGCGTGATCAAAGGTATCGTTACTGCCAAACACGGGAATAGCATAATGCACACCATTAGCGGTACAACCGCTATATTCGCTGGCCAGCATCAGCTCGGTGTCCGACACGACGGAGGCAATTTCATAAATCTTAATGCTGCAATCCGCAAAAATCAGCAACATGCCACCAGCAATAACACCATTATTCTTATCTGCCCACAGGGTATTTTCACCCAATACAACTTTGCTGCCAGAAAATAAAGACAAACTACCTGACTTATACCACATAACATCATTCCTTTATTGCATGAAACGGTCAAAAACAGGCCACCCCAATACCAGATGGGTGTTGACGAGAAATCTAAATTCGAATGATTAACGAGAAATATCAACCTCCAGTGTCATACGGAATTTTTCGTACTCCACATCAAAGTCGTTATATTCGACGGTTTTATTCGGCTGCAATACTGACAGCGCCGTTCGCACCTGTTCACGCAACGCACGGGCTTCAACTACGGTGTGCGCATAACAATCTGCACTAATAGTCACTTTCTGGTTGGCCAACTGCTGAGAGGCGTTATAGTTATTTTCCTGACTCAGTGAAAAAAGAATAAATGGATATTTCTGATGTGGGGCATGATAATCACAACAGGGAACGGCATAGGCATAAACACGGCCATAAGCCAATTTACCCAACAGTGGATAGATATCTTCTTCAGTCATTTCAATCAGCCTTATTTAGATAATGAATAAAATCTATTTTCATCAGCTCAATAGAAAATAGGTTCTTTCGCAAACGTATCGCTTCGGTCATTATCATAAATGTATTGGACACCACACTTCTCGCGGCCACTGTTGTGCCATCAACCAGAAACAACAACGCCGGATGCTGCACCAGTATTATTAACAAGCAATAAAATGAAACAGCATGCAGTATCCCCACCAGCCCTGAACCAGGATATCAATGGCGAGAACCTATGGTATAAGAATGGTGATTTCATGACGGCGCTGCCAGAAACAGCCATGATTGGATGTTAGGCTACGCCATGCACTCATACGGGAAAATCAACGAAAAAATACAGAATGGGATAAACAGCAAAAGAAGTGAGTGGCGGAGAGAGGGGGATTTGAACCCCCGGTAGAGTTGCCCCTACTCCGGTTTTCGAGACCGGTCCGTTCAGCCGCTCCGGCATCTCTCCACGAAATTGGTGCTTATAATGCCCTGTTTTATGGCATGTTAACAAGAACAAACCGACGCCTTTGAATTCAAGTGATGACTTAGCGAGCAACACCATGATGAAGTGGCAATGGAAATCCCCTACACCCGATGCGTTTTTAGACTGGCAGCAGGCACTGTCAATCCCGCTGTTAACGCCACTGGACGAACCTGAACGGCAACAGGCGGTAATGGTAGCAAGACAATTTTTACGCCAAAAACGCCTGGTACCGTTACAGGGGCTGGCACTCACCGAACTGATGGCACAACGCATCGCATTATTATTTTCCCTGCCGGTGCTGGAGCTGGGTATTGAATGGCTTGATGGCTTTCATGATGTACTGATTCACCCCGAACCTTTCACGGTAGACGGCGAATGGATGGATGAGTTCGGTCTGGTGCATAGCGGCCCTAACGTTCAGTCCGGCCAAAGCTGGGATCAGGGACCAGTCGTACTGAACTGGCTGGAGATTCAAGACTCATTTGATCTTTCCGGGTTCAATCTGATTATCCATGAAGTTGCGCATAAGCTAGATAAGCGTGGTAATGAACGCCCTTCTGGCGTACCGGCGATGCCACTACGCGACATCGCGCATTGGGAACAAACCCTGCACGCCGCCATGGAGGCATTGCGCGAAGAAATCGAACTGGTGGGAGAAGATGCCGCCAGCATGGATCCTTACGCCGCCACCGACCCGGCCGAGTGCTTCGCGGTGCTGTCTGAATATTTCTTCAGCGCGCCTGACTTGCTGGTGGAGCGTTTCCCGGAGGTATACCGGAATTTTTGCAGCTTTTATCGTCAGGACCCGTTGGCGCGCTTGCAACGCTGGCAGGCAATACAGCCAGACGACTGATTTATCACCATAATGATGATGAACTCTGCGGATTGTACATAAGCCAAGCAGTCAGTACGGAATGTCGGTTTTGCCCGTTGACAGCGCAAGGTACCACAGATAAGATTCGCCCCGTTCAAACGATTCCTCTGTAGTTCAGTCGGTAGAACGGCGGACTGTTAATCCGTATGTCACTGGTTCGAGTCCAGTCAGAGGAGCCAAATTTATCAAAGGGTTGCATATGCAGCCCTTTGCACTTCAGAGTGCTTTCAGAAAACCATTTCAGAATACCCATCTCGCATACTGCATAAAAATCAGGCCTGACTCTCTCACAGAAAAGCGTCACTCCGGCCATGAGCGCTATTTGGATTGATATCGATGAAAACAAAAAACCGCCTGGGCGGTTAGTTGAAATACTTATTCGGTTGCTTATTTAATGCTCTGTTAAACAGCTCTTTTGATACAGTCATGAGGGTACCCATACTGGCATCTTTGAAACTTGCTTTTAACGTAGCCCAAACCTCTCTATTTCTTAATGCATCGATAAAATCATGGCCTGCTGCGGTAAGACGCAAAGGCAAAACAGACCAAGAAACAAACCCATCAGCTGACTCGACTACGCCAAAACCTGCCCGACCATCACTCTGACAAATTAGGCCTTGACCCTGACCCCGAATCTTGACCCTGACCCCGAATCTGATCCACCCATAATCAGAAATTCTCGACTTCAGGATGGCTGCATATTCTGGCAACCGACAGATTTTTGAGCAAATTCGGATGGCGTCATCCAGCCCAGCGCAGAATGGGGACGTCTCTGATTATAGTGTATGCGCCAGGCTTCGATTTTGCACCGTGCATCCTCCAGAGACATGAACCCGTTCTCGTTCAGGCATTCCTGCCGCAACCTGCCGTTGAAGGATTCCACCGTGGCATTGTCCGTCGGTGTTCCCGGCCGGGAAAAATCAATGCGGATACCCCGTTCGTAAACCCATTTATCCAGCATTTTTCCTGCAAATTCAGAGCCATTGTCGGTTTTCAGCAACTGAGGCAACGGGCGATGACTGGCGATATGGTTCAGCATCTCAGCGACTTCTGTTGAACGAAGGTTCTGTCCCACACAGATCCCAAGACACTCGCGCGTGTAGAGATCGATAACGGTCAGCAGGCGCAATCGACGTCCGTCAAACAAGGCATCAGAGACAAAATCCATACCCCACACAGGGTTCGGATATAACCCCTGAGCTTGCGGTTGACGCCGCTGGGCAGATTTGTTGCGGTGTGGCCGCTTGAGACGTGACGATAGCCCCTGCTGGCTGTAAAAACGGTAGATCCGCTTGTCGTCTAATCAATCAATATCAGGATCAGATGGGTCTTTGTCGTCTTCGTAGTCATCTGTTGACGCTACAACATGTTGCAAGACATCGTCTTCATTCCTATGTGATTACCGCAGGGCTTTCACCCTGCAAAGCGAGTTTCGGAATTGAAGCGAATGACGAACTCAGTCTGATTTGATTATGATTCTCTGTCCGCTAATTTACTGCAATAACTCTTTCCTGATAATAAGTCCCTGATTTCCACATGCTTAACATCAATAACGTCAACTTTCTGGCCAATGCAACAACAACCTTTTTGTAGCTCATTCTGCGCCTGAGTTCATTTGCCCATATTGCCAGACCTGAATCAGTGCCGTAGCGGGTTAGCAGGCATGATGCGGCTTCGTAGATAAGTGTACGTGCCATTCGGTTGCCCTGCTTTGATATCCCGCCATTCCTGTCTATCTCACCGGATTGATATTTCCTGGGCGTTAATCCGAGAAAAGCACCGGCATCACTGACACGTCTGAAGCGTGATGGATCATCAATTGATGTTTTAAAACTCAATGCGGTCAGAGTCCCAACACCCGGAACAGACTGTAATATCTGGCATACAGGATCTTTTCGAGCGATTTTTTCCAGCATGTAGTTGAACTTCCTTATCTGCCCTGAGAGATGTTCCCAGCTATCCAGCAGCATCAGAATTACCGGTTTAACAGTTTCGAGTGAAGGCGATGACTCAATAACCGCACGTTCAAAGACGCTATTTTTACCGGGTGGAAGTACAACACCAAATGTTTTCAGGAGTCCGCGTATCTGATTAGTGACAACAACACGAAGTTGGACGAGTTTTTCCCGACTGGTAAGAATGAGCCGTTGCTGATGGCATTCAAGACTTTTAACATGCACTGGTTTATACCAGCCGGAAAGGACCAGCCGTGCAATGCCAAAAGCATCATTTGGGTCGGTTTTGTTCAACTGCATAGACAAAGCAGCATGTACGTGCCGGGCATGAATACAGTCAACGTCCAGGCCATAGCTTTTGAGAGAATGGTACAGCCAGACTGAAAGCGGTCCGGTTTCAAGTGCCACTTTTGATTTATCAAATCCTTCAGAAAAAAGATAATTAGCTATAACGGCAGGATGTGTCTCGACGTTCACCATCCGAATCTTGTTACCGTCAGGGTCTATAACGCAGATGCTTGTTTTCTTCTGAGAAACATCAAGTCCAACGAAGGTTTTCATGGCAATCACCTCGGATATCACAGACTGGGATCGTATTAAGATTACAGCATGTGATTATCACGCCAGCCTTCGCGCCTGAGCATCACATGTACCCGTCGGTAGCCGTAATGCACCCGGGTTTCGGTGATCTCACGAATGCGCAGGCGCAGCGCACTGTCATCAGCGGCAACAGAACGGTATCGAAACGAACTACGACTGATCCGCAATGCAAAACAGACCTGTCTCTCACTGGCACCGTAGCGCGCTTGTAAATCCCTGACCCATTCGCGCAGACGTGCCAGCGTCAGCTCTTTTTTGCGAGGACATCCTGCAACATCGCTTTATCGAGGCTCAGATCGGCAACCAGCTTCTTCAACCGCAGATTTTCTTCTTCAAGCTGTCGCATATGCTTGAGTTCTGACGGTGAAATCCCACCGTATTTTTTACGCCACGTATAAAAAGTGGCATCGGAAATCCCCAGCTTTCGGCAGACTTCCGGCACCGGCGTACCCAATTCAGCCTGCTTCAGGGCAAACACAATCTGTTCTTCGGTGAATCGCGACTTTTTCATCGGCACAACCTCCGTTCAGGGAGTCATTATCATGCCGGAATTCTGTTTCTGAATGGAGCAGGATTTTGGGTCAGGGTCACATAATAAAAAGCACCGATTATAAATCAGATAATTAGCCAATCCCCTGAAATCTGGATGAATTCTGGAATCGATATTTCCCGCAAGCGGCTCGATTTAGCATGTTATTTGATAACAATGCCCGTATTGCCTTCTTAGTGACTACATCTGGATGAAACGAATTCCAATAATAATAATAACTCTTGCTAACTTATCAGGAAATAATGCCACGCCTTTCGTGTTAATTATTTGTAAAAAGTATGTTGCGGATCACGTATTGATATATTAATCTTTCTTAACAGTCCAAGGCGTCGATAAGGAGGAATATACCAATCAGATGTCATTTATTCAGAATCAGCAGTTGCCGTATTTTTTTCATAAACATTAATTGAGGACAGATAAATGGAAAACAAATCTCTAAATGAAACAACTCTTCGCCCGCTTGGTGCACTGGAGAGTTACTCATGGCAGATCGATGCCACTTGTCCGAAACATTTCACTGTAAGTGCAGAGATAAATGGCTTCACTCGTATAGAGGACTGGTCCTCAGCACTTAAAAAAGTCCAGTCACGCCACCCATTAATTAATTCCCGTATTGACGCCACTAGTGATAACCATCTGTACTTTTTCCATGACCGGACAGTGGAAATTTCGCTGCGAGTTTCTCGTCTCAATAAAATTTCCTCGATAGAGAATGAGATAAAAAGAGAATTCTCCGCACCAATTTGGACAGGAGATATGGCTTTGCTAAAAGCCACTCTTCTTTACAGTGAGGAATGTTGCGTTATTATCATGACTGCACATCATGCAATTGCTGATGGCCGATCTTTGGCTCATTTTATCCATGATTTACTGGAGACATTAGCGGGAAAAAATCTGCCCGAACTGCCTTTATTGCCCCCTATTGAAGACTTATGTAAACTTGATGAAGAGTCAGTTGGTAACATAAAAACACCAGACTTCTCAGAGGAACCGGTGCCATATACCGAAAGAAGTTTAGCTAACCTTCAGATCTTCAGACAACGTCTGTCACCTGAGCTTTCAGGCAGAATCCGACAGCGTGCGAAAAAAGAAAATACAACCGTTCATGGTGCACTTTCAGCCGCTTTCACATTAGCCTTGTATCAGTCATCTGCATGGCATGGTAGGCCGGTACGTATATGTACACCCATTGATGCAAGAAAATATTCGGCGTCAGATTATAGTCTCAGTTTTCAGGCACTGTTCCCAACGTATAGCTATGATGCCAGCAATGCCGAAGATTTCTGGAGTATTGCCCGGAAAGTGACTGAGGACCTGAATCGTTATAGAGAAAAACATGGCGTGGTGGAGTGGATTAATCTTGTTGGACCAGCCATGAAAAGTAATGGCCTTAATGGAATGATACAGTTCGACAGAGAAATCTGTGCTCCCGATATTCTGATATCGAATCTTGGTGTGCTCCCTTTCTCTCAAAGATATGGTGAACTCACTCTGGAGTCACTATGGGGGCCTAATGTTTTAGTTGGCACTCAGGATGAACAAACAATTGGTGTTGCGACAATAAACGATGCTATTCACCTCATTCACACCTCATATAATTCAGCACCTGGATTTCTGGAGAATGCTATAAACATACTCTCTTCAGTGACGAAAAGTACGCACTTAAATTAGATTTTTTTAAAATCACATCATTACGTCTCAATCTAGAAAGATAAATCCTGCCAGAATTTTCAGTCAGAATAGCAGTTTTTTCTGAGGGAACGGATATCCGTAGCAGGATTAATATAGTCACCGTAAAAACAGAGAGGCAAAAAGATTGCGTACTATTTAGCGAACCATCATCGTTATTTGTTGCTACCCGGACAACTGCGCGGGCTCCGTGTATTAAAAACGTTCGTAAGTGTTTATCGCCTCTTTTAGTCATATTCATCAACACCTGCCTATCCCCATGTAAGTATCCCTACAAACCGAACCATTCACTTTTTGAGCATGCGTAAAGCCCGATTCACCGAACACCAGATCATTACCGTTCTCAAGTCCGTGGAAGCCGGACGTACCGTTAAGGATGTCTGCCGTGAAGCCGGTATTTCTGAAGCCAGCTATTACAACTGGAAAGCGAAGTTTGGCGGTATGGAAGACTCTGATATCAAAAAGATGAAAGATCTGGAGGACGAAAACCGGCGTCTGAAACAGATGTTTGCCGTCCGTCAGCCTGACGACGGGGACAAGGCGCTCAGGTCGGCGGCCTGCCGGGTACTTTTCAACAGGGAGCAACGGGATCACTATCCGACGATTTAACTGCCCAATAATATCGCTCGTCACATCGAGCAACAGCGGGTAAATGGTGCTTTTCCCGGTATTACCGTATACGGTGGATTGCATGGTTAAAACGTCCTGTATTCATCGCTGAAACAGCCGTTTTCATCATGAAAATGATTTAATGCGTCGATAGCCTCCCTGTTCTCTTCCTGCCATTTTTTCGCTTCATGACGGCGAAGTTCCGCATCCAGAGCGGCGGTCAGGGTAGCACTCAGGTTAATGCCCGCTTCACGCGCCCGGAGCAGTAAGGCACGCTCTACCGTCATGGTCACGCTCTGCGTGTTGCGTTGTTTCACGGTCATGATGGCTCTCCTGTATGAAATACGTATGCATTACACGGCACAATGCACTTATCATGACACCAAGAACAAGACCTGCTACCGTTGCTATCCTGCAAATTTCACAGTCAGTCGTCATACTGAGCCGTCGTTTACAGCAATCAGCAGTGCAAAAACGCCGCCACGCTACCTGTCCTGATGTCAGGTTAACGCTACCTTCCTTTGCAGCTTCTTGCGCTTCAACTCAAACCGTATCCATCAGAGAATAATGCGCTTTCGACGCGGCGCTGGCAGCTTTGAAAATAAATCGACGAGCGTTGTTGAAATTGCATCCCCCGCCTTGGTGGTCAGCAGCGCATTGAAAGTTATGCTCATTCTTACTCTGTGGTGATAATTTCGCGGATAAGTCGCCATGTTGAAGGGCAAAAAAGTGCTATAGATACCCAATTCGTTGTATGGGTAGAGACCTTTGTTCTGCTCGGACAGGGCTGCGTCACCGACCACGATGCCCGAATCTCGGCCCATTTATTGGCATGAGTTAACCCAGACCAAATTGCTTGTGCAGCATTTTGTCGAAGACACCACGAGGAAGAAATCGCCGGGCAAAAGCCCCTTGACGTGCGACCTTGCCCGAGGGATAACGTAGACGCGGTGTCTTATCGTTTGCCGCCAACATGATGGTTTCGGCCACACTATCGGCGCTATCCGCTACGGACATTGCGCTCTCGTAGGCGACAAGGTATTTCTGGCGGCTCCAATCATAGGCAGGCATAGGCTTATCAGATGGGGTAACACTTGAGTTAAATGACGTCCGTGTGACGCCAGGTTCGATAACCGCAACGCGTACACCAAACTCGCGCACTTCGTGGTCAAGAGATTCGGAATACCCTTCAATCGCATGCTTAGTCGCCGAGTAATGCACATTGTAAGGTGCGGGAATAATCCCCAACCCCGACCCCACATTCAAGATGCGACCACTGCCTTGCTTACGCATAGTGGGTAAAACGGCATTGGTCACCCTGACAACCCCAAGCACGTTGGTTTCAAACAGCGCACGTACCTGTGCAATAGAACTCTCTTCCGCTGCCGCAGGGCCAAGGCCGAAGCCCGCATTATTGACCAGCGGGTCGATGCGCCCTTCCAGGCGCAGCAGTTCACCGACAGCAGCGTCGACAGACTCATCATCTGTCACATCCATCGCCAGCAGAGAAAATGTGCACAGACCTGCCTGAGTGCCTTGTCTGCTAGTGCCATAGACCTGATAGCCAGCCGTTGCAAGCTTGTCGGCAGTGGCTCTCCCGATACCTGATGAGGCCCCGGTAACGAGGGCTACACGTCTCTCTCTTTTCATTCAATGCTCCTGATCATTCTTACACATTGCTGTCCGACCTCTGGGTAGCGGGGTGTGCCGCGCGACGCAACAGACGTGTGGGGCTAGTCAATGCGTTGCTTTCGATACTTATTGGGGGCGATAGCGTTCTGCGGCATGCGCCTGCCGGAGATCCGACATCAAACTTTGGCGCGCCGCGTCCAACGCATCCCAGCGTTCAGCGACATGAAGCGGTGGAATGGTGACCAATTCACGGCGATCGAAGCCCACCAGCGCCGCATCGACCAGTTCATCCACTTCCATCACTTCAGGCAGCGTATTGATGTCAATACCGGCGCGCTCCCAGATTTTCGTGCGGGTCGCTGCGGGTAAGACGGCTTGTACATAGACACCATGGGGTGAAAGCTCCAGATGCAGGCCCTGCGACAGAAAGAGTACGAAGGCTTTGGTGGCACCGTAGATTGAAGCACCAAACTCAGGAGCAAAACCGACGACAGAGCCAATATTGACGATGGTACCACCGCCAGACTGCACGAATCGCGGGGCAACCGCAGCGGCGAGTCGTGTCAATGCCGTGGTGTTGAGCGCAATCAGGTTTTCGATACTCACAGCTGTCTGCTGCACAAAACTGCCCGACTGAGCCATCCCCGCGTTGTTGATCAGAATGCTGATACGGCTGTCATCACGCAGACGAGCTTCGAGGGCGGCAAGATCGGCAGACTGCGTCAGGTCAGCCTGCAATACCTCGACGGCGATATCGAACTCCTCTTTCAGACGTGCAGCCAATGTGTTCAGCCGCGTTTCATCGCGGGCGACAAGTACAAGATCGTGACCACGACGGGCGAAACGCGCGGCATAGGTGGCACCAATGCCACTGGACGCCCCCGTGATGAGGACTGTTGCAGGCTTGGTCATCATTTTATTCCTTTGAATGAGTCATTTGAGTTGTCACCTTCAGCCGCCGCACACGCCGAAAAACGTTTTCTCGGTTGTCTCATTTCAGCTTCTGGCGTTGTAATCAGAGACAATGATGACAACCATAATCTAAACTGTCAATATTTTGATTACGGTTATAATCAATGTATAGTAAAGCTATTCCTTAAGGCATGAACTCACAATGGAACGGATATGAAGGTCACCAAGGTACAGGCGCAGGCAAACCGGGCGCACATTGTTGAAACGGCATCTACCCTGTTTCGGGAACGCGGTTACGATGGGATTGGTGTTGCCGATCTCATGGCGGAGGCAGGCTTTACCCACGGTGGCTTCTACAAACATTTCCGCTCTAAGGCTGACCTGATGGTGGAATCGGCCGCGTGCGGCCTCGCTCGGACAGCAGAACTGTCGGTTGGCTCGGACATATCGGCGCTCGTACGGGGTTATCTCTCCCGCGAGCATCGCGACGCCCGCTCAACAGGCTGCACGATAGCGGCGCTAAGTGGGGATGCCGCACGCCAGCCGGAAGCCGTTCGGGCGACGTTTGCAGCCGGTATCGAGAGTGTGCTGGCCGCACTGAGTAAAACCAACACCACACCTGACGCAACAGACGCTAACGCTACGCGATCCCGTAACCTTGACATACTGGCGCATGCAATTGGCGCCATCGTCATGTCACGCGCCTGCCCGGACGACTCACCACTGGCCGATGAAATCCTGGCGGTTTGCCGCGACAAGATCCTCGCATCACTGGACACAGCAAACCCCGAGGACGCGTCTGCGAACGAACACAGCAGTTGATGGCTGTTACAACCGTCGACATCGTTCATCAGGCGCGTCGTACAGTATGTCGCGACCGTTGGAAAGATAAAACTGAGGCAGTAGAAGGCAAAACACGTCTTCTGTCTTAGATTCTCACGGTACGCAGCGATGACATGTAGTACCCTGCCAGCGCACAGGCCGCAATAAACCACGGTATCGTCTTCACCACGATGGAATCGCTGCCGCTCAAGGATTGCAGATTGTTGACGACCAGAATAATGGTGATCGACATGAAAATCACCGACAGCAGTGGTGCCCAGAAGACCTGCAGACGGCTATCGTCGGTGGACATGCGACGGAAGAACATCACCACCGCAGCCGATACGCCCAATTGCAAAATGAGAATGCACAGGGTCGCGACGGCTGAACCGATAGCAAAGATATGCACCATCGGATCCAGGCCCGCGCTTCCTATTCCAAGCAGTAATATCAACAGGATAACGCTGTGCAAATGGCTGGCATTATGCGGGGTGCCGTTGGTCAGGTGGGTTTTGCTCAGCGCTTTCCAGATCAGGCCATCACGGCTGATGCTAAAGATGTAACGCGAAATGTTGTTGTGAAAGGCCAGAGAGGCAGCGAACAGGCTGGTGATCAACAGAACCGACATACTATCGACTGCCCACTGTCCGACATACTGGCGAGTAATATTGAAGACAAAATTACCGGGGTCTTTGCTGGCAATGGCGACAATGTCATCGAAGCCATACGCCTGCACCAGTGACCAACTGGTGAAACAGAAAAAGGCGGTGATCAGCAGCAAGGCGCAGAGGGTGGCGCGTGGTACGGTTTTCTGCGGGTCACGGCACTCTTCAGCGTAAATGGCTGTTGATTCAAAACCGATAAAAGAGGCGATAGTAAAAATAAAGGCGATACCGAGGTTACCGTGCATAAATACCGAAGGTTCAAACGATTCGACAGTGTAGGAACCGGCTTTCTTTATCAGTAGCATGACGTCAGTCAACAGTACGATGGCAACTTCAGCCAGCATCAGCACGCCCAGCAGCTTACCCCCCACCTCAACCCGCTTGATGCCCAGCACCCAGGCAATCACCGTAAATACCATGCTCAGCGTCCACCAGGGAAGATGCAAACCGACATGCTCCTCCAAAAACAGCTGAGTAAAAAAACCGAGCATGGCAACAATCGCCACCTGAATGGAAGCATAGGCCATCAGCGCCAGTACAGAGGCTGATGCTCCCCAGTGGTCACCCAACCCTTTGGAGATGTAGGTATAGAAAGCACCGGCATTATTGACGTAACGGCTCATGGCGATAAAACCCACCGCAAACGTCATCAAAATAATGCACGACAGAATATAAAACACCGGAATGCCGCCGCCGTTGCCGGAAATAATCGCTATCGGCAGGCCACCGACCACGCCAGTCAAAGGCGATGCGGCCGCGACCACAAAAAAGACCAGGGAAAATAAGCCCAACGTGTTTTTGCGTAACCCATTATCGTTGTTCATCGTTAGCGTCTCCGTGAAAGAGAGTGAAATTTTTCAGACAATCTGCGTCGCCTGAAGCAGGTAACTTCACTGAATCATTTCCCCGTGTACGCGGATAGAAAAAATCGGACAGGGCAACGGTGCAGGCTTGCACCGTTGTAGTGCTTAGTGGTAGCGCAGGCGATGGAGTAGCGCATCGTCTGCAATGTGCCGTTGATAATCGCACGGTGTGATACTGACGAACTTCTTAAATTCACGCAGAAAGTGCGACTGGTCGCTAAAACCAAGGTCAAACGCCAGGTTGCTAAAGGAAATATCTTCTTGTAAATGAATACGGTGCAGTGCGGACTGGCCGCGCAGAATACGGCTAAATGCTTTCGGTGATAACCCGGTGTCCTGGCGGAACTGCCGCTGAATAGTCCGACACGTATAGCCGGTCAACGTTTCCAGTTGATCGATACGGATATTCCCCTTCTGCTGCACCATTGCCCGAATAATTGAGGTGGTGACGGGGGAAGACTTGCGCACCAGTCTTGGCGTGAAATGGGCATTAAATAATGAAATTTGCCGTGAAAAATCGCGCTGTTGCACAATTCGTTCAAACGCCAACCGGGCATCTGGCACCACCTCAAGAAAGCTGAATTCACGGTTGGCGATCTCTTCGGCCATCACATCAAGAAAATCAGGAATAACGCCCGGCGCGAAACGCACGCCGAAATAATGATGGTTGTGCAGCATGTCTGCACCACGAGCTTCTAGCGTGGTACCGCACACACGACCTTTGGGATTCAGCGGATCGCAATCAAAAACGATATCAACACAACCGTCAGGCACCGCCAGCGTCATCCCTGCCGTTTGCGCCACATCGAAGCTGTAAAAATGTGAAATTGCCGGGTTTCCTGAGGCGGTCACCGAGTAATGCTGCGCGGCATTGAGCACAAACCACGGCTGTTCCGGGAGAAAACTTCCCGCAGGGCGACAAAGGGAATTTTCAGACATGACACGCTCCGATATCGACTAAGCCTATCGCGGAATAATGCAAACCCTGTGCCACGCCGATGTCGCAAATATTCAATACAGGCCGACTGCCGTCACGTATTTCTATGGTCATTCACCTGCATGCCGGTCGCACTGTGTCGACGGCAATACTGAAAATAAAACAGAAAGGGGCCAGACCATGACTGATTCAACCCGGATTGATTTTATCTACTTATCGGAGCAGGACATGATCCGTGCGGGGGTTACCGACATGCCCGCTTGCGTCGACACCATGGAGGAGATGTTTGGTTTGCTTTATCGGGGTGACTACCGCATGGCTGGCGCGAATAACGATTCACATGGCGCGATGGTGACGTTCCCGGAAAACTCGCCGTTTCCCACCATGCCGAAGCCAACGGCCGATCGCCGTTTAATGGCGATGCCCGCCTATCTTGGCGGCAGTTTTTGCACCGCTGGGGTGAAATGGTATGGCTCGAATATCGCCAACCGCGAAAAGGGGCTACCACGCTCCATTCTGATGTTCACGCTCAGCGATGCCGATACCGGCGCACCGCTGGCGCATATGTCTGCCAACTTGCTCTCTGCTTATCGTACCGGTGCGGTACCCGGCGTTGGGGCTCGTCATCTGGCACGCAAAGATTCACGGGTGATTGGCTTGCTGGGGCCAGGCGTGATGGGGAAAACCTCCGTGTCAGCGTTTATTGCCGTCTGCCCGCAGATTGACACCATCAAAGTGAAGGGACGCGGTCAGCGTAGCCTCGATCATTTCATCACCTGGGTACAAACCACTTACCCGCAAATCAAGCATGTCGATGTCGTCGACACGCTGGAGGCCGTGGTGCGGGATTCAGATATTGTCACGTATTGCAGCTCTGGCGAAGTCGGCGAGCCTGAGCGCTATCCGCTGGTGAAACGAGAATGGGTAAAACCCGGTGCGTTCCTTGCCATGCCTGCGCTGTGCAACATCGACGCCGGAATGGAACAGAGTGACGTGCGTAAAGTACTCGATAACACCGGTCTCTATCAGGCGTGGTTTGAAGAAGTCCCTAAACCTGCACATAAAACGATTCCAGTGATTGGCGTGCGCTTTATGGACATGATTGCCGAAGGGAAACTGACGACAGAGCAACTGGAAGATATCGGTAAGATCGTGGCCGGTGACGCGCCGGGGCGTCAGAACGACGACGAAATTATCATCATGTCGGTGGGCGGCATGCCAGTGGAAGATGTTGCCTGGGGAACCGTGATATATCGCAACGCGCTGGCTAAAGACATCGGCGTGAAATTAAACCTGTGGGAAACCCCAGTACTGAGCTAATTAAGGGCAACCAGCATGACAACTATCATTAAAGTAAAAACTGGCTCGAAATTTGAAGAAATGGGCAGCTACTCACGCCTTGTCGCGGTGGATAACTGGATTTATGTCTCGAATACCGCGGGTCGCAATCCGGTCAGCCAGGAAATCCCGGCTGATGTGAGTGAACAGACGTGGCAAGTGTTCGCCAATATTGAAGCAGCACTCGCCGCCATTGATGCCTCGCTGAAAGATGTCGTGTTCTCGCGGGTGTTTATTCAGGATCCAGACGATGTGCCAACAGTCATGGCCATCATCGGGGATAAGTTTCGGGGCATCAATCCGGCCACCACGGTGACCTGCCCGCCGTTGGGTTCGACGGTTTACAAAGTGGAATTGGAGGTCACGGCGTATCGCGGGGCCGCCAAGGCTGACGTTCAGGAAATCACCGTTGCGCGGTAAGGCGAACCAGGAGGCGCACTATGTCACCAGAAATTACCCCCGTTACCACGTCATCTGACGTTCCTGAGTCCACCACCGTCGTCATTATTGGCGGTGGCATTGTCGGTTTAACCGCAGCCCTGACGCTGGCAGAGCGCAATATTCCGGTGGTAGTGCTGGAGAAAGGACGTATAGCGGGCGAACAGTCATCGCGCAATCTGGGTTGGATTCGTAAAACCAGTCGTGCTGTCGATGACATCCCACTGGCGCAGGCGGCTGATCGCCTGTGGGCTGAAATGGCAGCCCGCGTTGGCTGCGATGTGGGTTATCGGCAGGCAGGCATTATGTTTATTGCCCGCAGCGAAGCACAGATGGCGCTACATGAAAGTTGGTATAACGCGGTCGCGCCGCTTGCGCTGGATACCCTACTGCTGAGTAAAGCAGACATTGCCGAGCGAGTACCGGGTGGAAAAGGCACATGGGCTGGGGGGATTTTTACCGCTTCCGATGGTCGTGCGGAGCCGACACTGGCAGCCAGCGCGATTGCTCGCGCGGCTATCGCCAAAGGCGCGATCATCGTCGAGCAGTGTGCCGTGCGCACGCTGGAGACGAGTGGTGGTAAGGTAAGTGGTGTGGTCACCGAACGAGGTGAAATTCGCTGCGAGCACGTGCTACTGGCGGCAGGTGTCTGGTCGCGGCGTTTTCTTGGTAATCTGGGTATTACGTTACCCACACTGCCGCTGATTTGTTCGGTGATGCGCACCAAGCCGCTGGAAGGGCCGACCTCTATTGCAGTCGGTGCACCAGACTTCTCATTTCGTAAACATCAGGATGGCGGTTTTATCATTACTCAGCGTGGCGCACTGGATGCACCGCTGACGCTTGATCATCTGCTGATTGGTATGCGCTATCTACCGCAACTGCGCCAGGCGCGTGACAACCTGCGTATTTCACTTGGCAACTATTTTGTTAAAGACTTGGCGCTGGCGCGCCGCTGGCGCAGTGATCACCGCTCGCCGTTTGAGCACATTCGCACGCTTGATCCTGCCGCGAATCCAGCGCTGAATCAGGAAGCGATGCGTAACCTGCGTGCAGCCTGGCCGGTATTTGAGCAGGCGGAGCTGGCGCAAGCATGGGCTGGCGTCATCGATGTAACGCCAGATTCCAACCCGGTGATAGGGGAAGTCGCGGCACTGAAAGGCCTGACGCTGGCAACCGGTTTCTCCGGCCACGGTTTCGGTACCTCGCCTGCCGCTGGGCAGCTGGCTGCTGACCTGGTATCAGGCCATACACCGTTGATTGACCCGAAGCCGTATCGATTTACTCGTTTCTGACAGCGCGCGCGATTTATCGCGCACTGCCCGTTAAACGAAAAGTTTACCGTTTATGCGCCCGGTGGATGTATTGCTGTAATCCCTCTGCCAGCATATCGAAAACCAGCTTGCAGCACGGGCTATGGCGCAGGTCTTCGTGCATGACTACCCATGTATCCAGGTGCAGCGAGAAAAAATCCGCGAGTACCCGCTGAAGTGGAATATTCCCATCGGCAAGTTGCACCTGACAGATGCCGATACCTGCACCAGCACGAATCAAATTCAGTTGTGCCAGGTCGCTATCTGTCCGCATGGAAAAGACATCGCGCTGAAACTGAGGGTACTGTCTTAATGCCTTGCGAATAAGGGGCGTATTCTGATCAAAACCAATCAATGCATGCGTCAACAAATCATCGACACGCTTGGGTACACCCTGTCGTGCAAGATATACGTCAGACGCGTGCAGACCGAGTTCTATCCTGCCAAGGCGGCGTGCGACAAGTTGCTCCTGTAATGGTGGCACCATGCGTACAGCAATATCGGCTTCCCGGTGAAGGACATCCTGAAACCGGTTTGACAGTACTAATTCAATCACTATTTTCGGGTAGGTCTGCCTGATCCAGGTAATGAGTGGCGGCAGTACCTCTGCCCCCATGACCTCGCTAGCGGATACACGCACCACCCCACGGATGGCTGCACTGTCCATACTGAAGTTGGCAGCGGTCCGCTTCAGGGCGTTAGCGGTGCTCTCCATGGTTTCTGCATGCGCCTGTAGCGCCAGCGCAGCATCCGTCGCCAGCAAGCCCGTCTGGGAGCGAGTGAATAACACCTGGCCCAGAGCAGACTCTAGCCCGGCAATATGACGCCCCGCCGTTGGCTGCGTAATATCCAGCGTACGTGATGCTCCTGATAACGATCCTTCCCTCACTACGGCCAGAAACGTTCGGTACCACTCCCATGGAATAGATGTTTTCATACAAAAATGTATAGCCGATCGATAATGATGTGCAATTTTATTGCACATGAATCTGGCGTACGCTGTCAAGCATTAACAACGCAGAGGTAAATAACATGGAAACCAAAGGCAACGTGCTCATACTTGGGGCAACTGGCGGCATTGGCGGTGAAGTGACGCGGCGGCTCGTTCGGGAAAAGTGGAACGTACGGGCACTGAAACGTGGGTTACCAGTCAGCACGCAAAATGATGGCATCCAGTGGGTGGAAGGGGATGCTCTCGATGCACAACAGGTCGAAACAGCCGCTGCGGGATGCAGTGTGATCGTTCATGCGGTCAACCCGCCCGGCTACCGCAACTGGAAAAAACTGGTGTTGCCCATGCTGCGTAATACGATAAACGCAGCAGAACAGAATGGAGCCTTAATTGTGCTTCCCGGCTCCGTTTACAACTATAAGCCGGACTTTGCGCCATTACGCGAAGACGCCAGCCAGATGCCGGTGACAAGAAAAGGTGCCATCCGAGTCCAAATGGAGAAAGAGCTTCTTGCCTACTCACAGCGAGGTGGCCGGGTGTTAATCGTCCGTGCGGGAGACTTTTTTGGCCCGCGTGCCGGTAATAACTGGTTTTCGCAAGGGCTGATCAAGCCAGGTAAACGTCCAGAGGTGATTAGTAATCCCGGTTCAGCCGGAGTTGGTCATCAGTGGGCCTATTTACCTGATATTGCCGAGACAATTGCTGCGCTAGTGGCTCGCCGGGCGGAGCTTGAACCGTTTGCCTGCTTCCACATGCAAGGTCATTGGGATCCTGACGGCACCGAAATGGCAAAAGCTATTCAGCGAGTCATCGCCAGTTATGGTGGCGTAGCCAAAATACAGTCGTTTCCCTGGTGGCTCATTTATATGGCGGCCCCATTTAATGTCACTTTGCGTGAGCTTTTAGAAATGCGCTACCTGTGGTGTCAGCCAGTACGCTTGAACAATACAAAACTCGTTCAGTTTTTAGGCGCCGAGCCACATACTCCTCTCGATGAAGCGGTTCGCATGACATTACGGGGCCTGGGTTGCATTGGTGATAATGCCATCTGAGGTTGGCACCGAATGACACCCGATATCTGCGCTCAGATCATCAAAAAGATAGAAATACTGAGCTATCTGGACATTGTCATGCGGGTAAAATTGTCATACAGGTAAAACAGTACGCTGCTGTCATTATGCGTTATGTCGCCCGGCAAAAGAGAGGCCGTTTTACGCACTGCGTTGCGTGTCACTATTGCTGAGGATTTTCATACCTATCGGGCCAGGCACCATGATAGAAAACGCTTTCATCTTTAAGGGAAAAACAGGTAATTTTTACCCCCAAAACCCCTACCCGGTAAATGATATAGGTAACACATTCCCATTCATCTGCTGCATAATATGTGTGCTTTTCGATAAATGATTACACACAGCATAAGGAAGGAGCTGAGTCATATGTTAATGCATATCGTGATGTTTACGTTCAGGAGTCCATGGAACTGGTCATCCCTGGAAGCTATTGATGCCGAAAGAGCAACGCATGATCACCCCAATCACATTAGCGAAATAAAAGGATGGACCTGTGGCAGGAATACCACAAACCGAGATATTGCAGCAGATTTCGTGGTGATTGGTCTGTTTGAAAACCGTGAAGATCTTAATTCCTATATTATTCACCCTGATCACCAAAAAGGGGTTATAAAATGGAAATCGATTGCAGACTGGAAGGTCATTGATATTGAGATACCCAGTGATTTTACACTGAACAGTGGTTTGCTATCTGTACTAAATGATATTACCAGCCCCCGCTGAAGTCATTCCGATATCATTGAGGATTAGAAATGAAATTTGATGCCAGCCAACATCGCTGTACGATTATTCTTGATAAAGATCTGCCAGCGGGTCTTGCTATGAATACGGCCAGCGTCATTGGAATCAGTTTCGGACGTATGGTTGAGAACCTGGTTGGTCCTGATATGCAAAGCCTTGACAACGTCAATTATCCTGGTGTTATTTACAGCCCACTTCCTGTTCTGCTGGCGTCAGGTGAATACCTTCCCGAAATACAGGCTAATGCAGAAAGTGATAATGATACTTATATTATGCCATTCAGTGCATTGGCACAGTCATGCAAGACGTATGCTGAGTATGGAGAAAGAATATCTTCAGTAAAGAGTAACGATATTGAACTGGTAGCAATTGGACTTATTGGTTCTAAAAAGAAATTCACTAAAATGACGGAAAACCTTCCGCTCTATAAATAATTTACCGTGAATACTTACTAAGTCAGCAGTAGATATACTGCTGACTGCTTCTCCGTACATATGAATATTTCACTCGACGTTTTTCTTCGCTAAGCAAGACAACCCCCTCGCACTCTCCCTTACTTTATCTTCCATGAATAAAATTATGGCCGTCATCTTCATTGAGATGCATGAATATAAAACAGCAAATAGGTAACCCGATACCGAGCAAAATAAATAACAGGCTAAAACTATTTAAATTAATAGCACTCTCCACTCGGGTAAGAAAACGCAGCATAGGAAAGGTTAATGCCATACTTGCCATAATGGAAAGTAACTGAGTCACCGTCATAATGTTATTGCCGTTATTATAGGTGTGGTGACTCAAACTGCTGAAGGCCAGTGTATTCTCTGCGGAATGCAATGTTGAGATCAGAATGCCGAGCAGCACAGCAATAATGCCGATGAATATCGTTGCGTTCTCCTGCACTGCGGCACCCATTGCAAGAATACACAGAGAAGTAAAGGCCGTGGTGTGTAGGAGCAGCTTGCGATAACCAATCCGTTTTATCAGCGGCTCAAAGCCAATTTTAGAGAGCAGAGCACCGCTGGAGAATAATAATAAAATCAGGCTAACGGTGATAGGGTCACACGCTAGTTTGGTTTGCAGCATCAGCGACAGCACCACTGGGATCGAGGAGAGCAAAATTCGCGTGACAATACCACTGGTCACGCCAATAGAAAATGTTTTAATGGCGAACAGGTTTTCGCGCGATTTAGATCTATCTGTCAGCAGATTCCGTCTGAAATAGAGGAATACCAAGCCAAACCCGGCAATAGCCAGCGAGGTACTCAGCGGTAGGCTGATGATATTTTTTGGTATCGCAGTGAGCAGAAATGCGCCGAGAAATAAGATGCCTACCAGCAGCATCAGTTTATAGGTGTCTCCCCGAATGTGTGGGACCTGCATATTGGCAGGGATATGTTTTCTCGCCAATATAAGACAGACCAGGCATAAGGGAATGTTAAGCACAAAAATCAGACGCCACGACACCATATTGACCATCAAACTCCCCAGCACCGGACCAATCATGGTACCCAGTAACCCCAGCAGGGTAATGCGGTTGAGGAATAAGAGTTTCATGGCATCTGGCGTGGTCCTCAAAATAATGGTTCTGATTATCGGCAGCATTAACGCACCGCCGATCCCTTGCATAAAACGAAATGCGCTCAGACTGACGATAGACGTCGCAGTCGCGCACAATAGCGAGCCGGTCATAAAAATAGCGACCGCGACAAGGTAGGTGTTACGTTCACCCAGTCGCTCTGCCATCCAGCCATTGACGGGGGTGAAGGCCACCACGGTGACAACATAGGAGATAACAATCAGCTCCATATGCAGCACCGGTTGGTGAAACACCTCCGCAATAGCTGGCAGTGCGATATACAGCATCGTCGTGTCGACGGATTGCATAAAAAAAGTGATGGATGCAATCCAGAACAGCGTCCACGACGTCTTCATCATTTACGCCACGGTCATCTGGCCGGCGTACAGTACAAACATACGCAGCAAGAACACACCGAGCAGACTGAGACCCGCCATAAATACCATCTGCTTACGGCCTGGCGCACTGTCGTGGCTCTTCAGGAATCCGGCGATAAGCGGAACCACGATACCTACACCGATAACACCAATCCAGAACACGCCGCCCCAGAAACCGGTAAGTGCATTGTGCGCCGACAGGGTTTTCTGACCGCCCCCCAATAACAGCCCGACAAAGAAGGCGAACAACAAGAAGAGTTCTGCGAATACCACCGGATTTTCAATCTTATGGATGAAATACAGCGTACCCTTATGTTCGCTAATAAACCGGCGATTCATGGCACCAGCCAATAATGCAACCGCAATGCCTGACGTGGTGCCCGAGGCGAGGAATAGTACTGGCAACACTGGATTGTTCAGCATCGGGAAGGATTTGAGGGCTGACAGCAGGAAACCGGTATAGCACCCCAACAGGATTGCCAACACTAACAGCGTATTCTCAAACCAGCTGATACGTTTCTGGACAATAGCACTCAGATTACTCACCAGAGAGAACAGACCACCAGTGTTGAATTTACTCACCAGCTTCAGCAACGCATCTCGATACAGGCTGACCAGCCACAGGATGATAAACACGAAGTAGACCTGAAACAGCATCACACCGAGCGACATGATGGAACCAGGATTGTAGAAGACCATCAGGTACCAAAAAGTCATCGGCCGAGTCAGGTGGAAGATCAGAATAATCAGACCGACCATCACCGACAGCGGTGCCACGACAGCCGTTGCTATAACGATAGGATTTTTGCCGCTGTACTCAGCAGGCACATAATACTTCAGCAACATCGTGAGGGTGACCATGCCGGCGGAAATACCTACCAAAAGCAGATAGATGGCAATGGGCCAATCCCACACTAGCGTGTTGAAGTGGAAAGCATTAAACATTGTCGATTACCCCGCGCTTGCCTGGAATGCGATAGAGCTTCGGTTCTGTGCCCAGATATACTTTGGAGCGATAAGTTGGATTCGCAAGGATCATCTGGGAGATATCGCTGGCCGGATCGTTCAAATCGCCAAACACCAGGGCGTGGGTCGGACAGATCTCGACGCAGGCCGGTTTTTTGCCTGCGGCCAGATTGGTTTCACGGCAAAAATTGCACTTATCGGCGGTATTGGTTACTGGGTTGATAAAGCGCACGTGGTAAGGGCAGGCCGCGATGCAATAGCGACAGCCCACGCAGCGCTTATCGTTGACGTCAACGATGCCGGTGAGCGCATCCTTAAAAGAAGCGCCGGTCGGGCACACGGAAACGCACGGCGGGTTTTCGCAATGCTGGCAGGATTTACGGAAATATTGGCGTACAGCACGACTGGTCGAGGTGCGCGGAATATTAACCGAGGTCAGGATCTCGAGGCGGGTCACCCCATCGGGGACATGGTTGGTCTCTTTACAGGCACCGATACAGGCTTTACAGCCGATACACAGTGATTCGTTGTGCAACATGCCATAACGTACTCCTTTCGAAGCGCCAGTCGCGGGTGTTGCGTTTTGCGGTGCAGCCTCATTTGCTAACGCCAGTGAGGAACTGCCAGTCATAAAAAAGGCACTCCCCATGTAGGCAAGAAATCGGCGGCGGGAATGATCTTCCATAACATTACCTTCAGTATTGAATATACCCAAAAATATTCAGGTGGTAGGCGCTTGCTGTGTCTGATTTGTTATACGCAGTGTAGAAGGCCTGCCCTGAGACAGCGAAAAAAACTTTTTTATATCGATGCCCAGCAGGCATCATAAATTTTTTATCTATAAAAAATAGAAGATTCACATAAACCATGATCTTCCTATGTGTTTTATTTGACCATACCACTTAGTGGATATATCGTGCAGTAAATCACATTTTCAGCTTTGAAGTTTAATATAAACATCATCTGGGTTCATTATAAAATCCCAGAAAGGAGAATAGCGGAAACGATTAAGTAAATGAGCAAGTGTTAATAAAAAGAAAATAATAATGGAGAGTCAGCTGGGAATCATTATTTATTTACATGGGGCAATATTATCAGCCTAAAAATAATCATAAAACCGTGATGTGAGAGTATCAGATGCTAATGGAGGCAACGCGACTGAATGTTCAATTTCGGGAAAAATGGGCAAGGTTACTGAATTGTAAAATGTCGGTACAGCCTGAAAAAAGAAGGGATGGATATTACGCCAAAATATTTGCACGCGTTGTGGAGTTTCATCTGATTTCAGCCGATGCGTATGATACTCAGCCATACCATGATGAACTGCGACGAAAGAAAATCAACGCTCTTATCCCTCGCCGCGAGGGTTCAGAAAACTGACATGAGGTGTATGCAGATTGCACCCTACTGTTGCGAATCCGAGGGTTAAGGCAACAATACCCGTAGGAAATGGGCAACGGACTACCACCGTTGTTCGGTGATTCACTGACACAGCGGGACTACGATGGTCAGGTTGCAGAGGCTCTGGTCATCGTGCTTTCACTAAACAGCATGACGAAGGTAGATATGCCAGAAATTATGCGTATTGCCTGAGAATCGCTCTTTTGCCAAGAGCCCTTGACCAAAATATTACTTATTCAACAGAACCTATTTCACACTCAAACACACCTGTTTCTGAATGTGTCATTTTATGATCGGGTTAAAATAATTATTCTGTTATCAGCGTACTATTTGAAAAAGCAATGCTATTGCACTTAGTGCATCATGATTAAAAACCGTGATGATGCAATGCACTGTGAGTATGTTATAAAAATATTAATACCTTGTATGGGGGATGTTCTGCGCAGGTTTATTTTTGAGTTATGTTGATATGAAAATTGACAGAGACGGCCACACCTCCGTTTTTAATTCAAAAAATAGTCTTTGCTTGCTTCATCCAAGAATAAAATAAAGGAAATTTATTATGAAAAAAAAAGCTCTGTTATTCAGTATGCTCGCACTCGCTTTTTCTTCTATGGCGCAAAGTGAGACCCGGGAATCTACCGATCTGGTGATCATTGGCGCGGGGGGCGCAGGTATGACTGCCGCCATTGAAGCACATAATCAGGGAGCTAAAGTCATCCTATTGGAAAAGATGCCGTTTGCCGGAGGGAATACAGCACGCGCAGAGGGAGGCCTAAACGCGGCGGGAACGCCTTATCAAAAGGCCAAGGGCATTGAAGATAGCCCTGAGTTGTTCTTTAAAGATACAATGAAAGGAGGACGAAACATCAATAATCCTGATTTGGTGCACATCCTTACAGAGCAAGCAAAAGATTCCATTCAATTTTTGAAAGAAAATGGCGCTGAGTTAGCGGATGTGTCTCGAGCCGGAGGGGCGAGTGTCGATCGTATTCACCGCCCTATTGGGGGCGAACCCGCGGGCAGTTTTATTGCTACTGCGCTGATCAAAAAAATCAAAGCACTTAATATTGATATGCGTACACGCACTTCTGCAACAGAAATTATCAAAAATGATAAAGGTGTAGTGACTGGTATTAAGGCTAAAGGTAAAGATGGTAACGTTTACACCATCGATGCTAAGAAAGTGATGATTACCTCCGGTGGATTTGGTGCAAATTTTGACATGATTAAACACTACGATCCCAAATTGGTTGGTTTTAAAACGACGAATGCTCCTGGTTCATTAGGAGAAGGTGTAAAAATGGCGGAAAATATTAACGCCAAGCTAGTGGATATGGAATATATCCAAATTCACCCCTCAACCGTACCCGGAAAAGGGATTCTGATTACGGAAGGTGTGCGTGGTGACGGTGCTATTTTAGTTAACGAACAAGGCAAGCGGTTTGTTAATGAATTACTAACACGCGATGTGGTTTCGCAAAACATTTTAAAACAACCTAACGCCCATGCTTATGTGATCTTTAATGACGCACTCGTCAAGCAGAATAAAACCATTGATACTTATTTTAAACAGAAACTGGTGTTCGAAGGGGATTCGGTAGAAGCGCTTGCGACTGCCATCAAGATGGATCCCAAGCAGTTATCTAAAACGCTGTCTGACTACACAGGCTACGCAAAAGCGAACAAAGACACCGAGTTCGGTCGCGAAAGTTTTAAACAAGCACTGGATACAGGCAAATATTACGCTATCGAAGTGACGCCAGGTATCCATCATACGATGGGTGGTATCGCCATCAACACCAAAGCACAAGTTATCGATAACCAAGGCAAGGTGATCCCGAACCTGTTTGCGGCAGGTGAAGCTGCTGGTGGGGTGCATGGTGCCAACCGACTGGGGGGTAACTCTCTGGCGGATATCATTACCTTTGGTCGTATTGGTGCCGATGAGGCGGTAAAAGAAATTAAAGCAGGTCAATAAGCCACATTATTCACGGGACGCCGCTTCGTGAGTAGCGGCGTTGCATTCATCTCAATACCAGAGAGAAGTGGGAGAATTATGAAAAAGATCATTCCATCGTTGGCTGTTGCCGCCGCCTTGTTGTTTGTGACCTCGGCCAGCGTTCAGGCTGCTCAAACGTATAAAGACGGGACATACACCGGAAAAGCGCAAGGCAAAGAGGGGGAGATCGAAGTTTCAGTGAAAGTTAACGCGGGCAAAATTGCCAATGTTGAAGTGGTAAAACACGAAGATACTGAAGCAATGATGCTAGGGGTAATTGATAACATCTTGCCAGAAATTATTGAAAAACAAACAGTAGAGGGAATTGATGCGGTGACGGGCGCGACCATGTCCAGCACAGGTGTACTGGCGGCGGCAAAACAGGCGTTAGAGAAAGCGAAATCTTAATCATTTAAACCCAAATCATTCGCATTCTCGTTTTAAATAACGCAAAGCGTTAACCCTTTAGGACGATGCTCAGTCATGAGCATCGTCACACGGCAAGCAAGGGACAAATTTGTTGGGAACGAATTTTGATCCTACCCACGTAATGTGGACTCAGCCTTTATTGATGGCAAAGGCCTGGAATTCCCCTAACACCGTATTTTCAGTAACTATCGGCTTCTGGCATGAGCAGACGGCCAAACCTCTTTGGGTCCAACATCCTATACAAACAGCCCCTGACCATAATCAGACTGAAGCAAGAGATAACCGAGCAATCGCATATACCTCTCGCAGAGCACTCTGCTATACCAACATAATCTGCTGAATATTAAGATGATGCGACAGTTCACGCACGATAACCAGGTAGCTGATAAACCCGATTTCATCTGGAAATTCACCGTCACGTTTGGGGCTGCCGGAAATCACATCCGCCACACGGTTGAATACATCCTCGATCTGCTGCTGAGTCAGCATGTCATGGCTGCCTGTGATGCGGGCAATCTCTTTAAGATATGGGTCGGCGCATGAAGCCTGCTGCGCGACCTGACGTAGTACCGATGTCGCCTGAATCACATCTTCGATGGTGGCGATTGCCATCTCGACGTCATACGCGGACGGAATAGTGTGGCGAAAAAAACGATGCGCGATGGCCTGATATCCCAGCGGTAAAACAACATCGGGAGAGGTGAAACGCACATGGTCATCACCAATAGTGAACCGCTCATTCATCGTCGTCATTCCTGATGCAACCCTCTAATGCTTAAAACAATAGCGCTGATACACCAGAAAAGGAAACGCTCCTTTTAATTGGCGGTCAGGTTTCAGGTTGCGTCGCTAGTTTTGATCTCCGCTCGGAAAAAGCGTATTCCCCCGCTTAAAAACCAATGCCGCCCTATTTCAGAAGTAACCCCACGCTATATTGCAAGAGTCTGTCGCTATCGAACTAAAGGCGTAGCCTGCCAGGACGCATGACATCGGCTATGGCGGGCATCGCCGGGTACAATCACCCGGCGATGTTGAAGGGCGGGAGAGATGAATTCGAACAGAAGAAAATCCAAGCTGGTGCACATCACACAGAAAACCGCTCTCGATCAGCGCGATATTTGGGCTGACATCGTTCAGCGATAACGTATGATCAACTTACAACCGAGATCAATCCACTCGCTTCGCTATACTCTAATACAGTGCCATAACGCTCACTTAGTGTGGTCAGTGAGGCGTCAATGGCATGCCCTTCCTGATGAGACACGCGCTGTGGCAACCCCCGATCCAGCGGCCGTGAACGGTTCATCCCCAAATCAATCGGCAACAGTGAAAACTGGACGGCACCGTCTTCGATATCAAAGATGGCAACGGCATTTTGCGAAAAGCGTGCTTCTGCATGGCCCGATGGTTGACGGGTGAGGAAATAACCGAATTATCCGCCTTCGGCTCCGTCATAGCAGACCCGCTGTTTTCACAAGCGAATGACGTGGATACCGCGCTGGTAACACTACGCACCACCAGCGGCGCGCTGTGTCAAATCGATAATGCCCGACGTGCGGTCTACGGTTATGACGATCGCATCGAGGTATTTGGTACCAGAGGGTTAGCCGAATCCTCACGTATTACCGAAGGTAGCGTGATGCGCATTTATGACGACAAGGTACTGACAGAAGGTTTGCCCAAAGACCCGATGATCCGAATGGCGCCCAGCTATCAGGCGGCTCTATACGCCTTTGTCGATTTCGTGCGTGACACCAGTATCCCATCGACCAGCCGCGTGCCCGGCGTCCTCGATGGTCTGTGGGCGCAATGTATCGCGGAAGCCGCGACCCGGGCATGGCGCGAGCGCCGGATAGTCACGCTGGATGAAATCACGTCATGTCTCGATAGCGTCCCGATGTGATCGAATCGATATAATAAAAGATACGTAGCCACACGGAGCCGCGGTGGCTATTCGGGGTTTGACTATATTCCGGTGCGACCAGCCCACGCAGCGGGATATAGCCAAACACGGTCGGCAAACCTGACCTTAGTAGAACGCCTTAATCTGGAGCGCGGGTTCAACCGTTTTTTTGAAAATAGTCAGGACGTGCCTTCCGTTGTCGTCAGCAAAGGCATCACACCCATTACGATTACTCCACGCCTGAATATTGCCACACATCACGCGAAGCGCCGTCTAACTCCCCTTTTACTGCATATTGCAGGTACAATTCTCTTACGTTTTTCCCATCCACAGCGCTATCACGCAATGAGCCCGACATGCTAACAGACAGCGACATCACCTTCCGTAAACTTGAGATTTTCAAGACCTTCATGGAAACCGGCACCATCACCCGTACTGCGGAACGCCTTGGGTTGAGCGGTGTCAGCGTGCACCGGGCGTTACATACGCTGGAAGAAGGCGTGCGCTGCCCGCTGTTTATCCATAAAGGTCGCAATCTGGTGGCATTGCCAGCGGCACATACGCTACTGGAATACAGCCAGGAAGCGATGTCGCTGATGGAGCGAGGGCTGGAAGAGACGCGCAAGACCGCAGGCGTCGGTCAGGGGCGACTGCGTATCGGCACACTGTATTCGCTGACGCTGGAAACGGTGCCACGCCTGATCATGGGCGTCAAACTGCGCCGTCCCGATCTGGAACTGGATTTGACCATGGGGTCGAATCAGCGTCTGCTCGCCATGCTGGATGACCAACAGCTTGACGCGATCCTTATCTCGCTGTCCGACGACACGATTGATCGTAACCGGTTGGAGTGTCTGCCGTTGTTTGAGGATAATATTTGTCTGGCGGCACCCGCCAGCGCAAAGCTCAATACCAGTCAACCGGCCGACCTGCGGGATTTTCATCACCAACGGTTCGTCTCACTGTCTGAAGGGTTTGCCACCTATGCCGGTTTTCAGGAGGCGTTTCATATTGCAGGCTTTGAACCGGAGATCGTCACGCGGGTGGGTGATATCTTTTCCATGCTGAGTCTGGTGCAGGCTGGTGTCGGCTTTACCCTGATCCCCGAGCGGATGAAAAAAGTCTACGAGAACGATGTGCAACTGCTACCGCTGGCAGCGCCTTATCAGATGCGCCAGCTTATCGCCATCGTCTTCGCTCGCAACCGCGAGCACGACCCGAATCTGCTGGCGCTGGTCGCCGAAGGCCGTATGTACGCCCGCAGCCTGAATACTACCCCTGCGCCCTGAGTTGCGCGGTGCGGTGGATAATCACATCGCTACCGCTACGCTCCAGTGAAAATGCCTCGCTGCGACTAAACGCCTGTTTCGCCAGACAAGTCAGCACGCCACCCGGCGGCATCTCAATCGCCAGCCCGACATCACGCTCTTCCGCTGCCACCATCGCCTCATGCCAACGCACAGTGCGCGCCATGTTCATCGCCAGATCGTCTGCAATACGCTCCGGTTGCCAGATAGCACGGGCGGAGCTGCCGCTGAGGTAACAGCAGCGGGGAGGAGAAAAGGACACCGACGCCATCGCCGCCGCCAGTTGCCCGGCGGGCGCATCGAGCAGCGCACAGTGTGACGGCACGCTAACATGCAGGCGTTGCGCCCGGCTGGCACCGCGTTGCAGTGCCTGTTCCGCCACCTGTGCCATGCTTTCATCGCTACCGGCAATCACAATTTGCCGTTCAGCATTCAGGTTGGCGATATACGCCCCGCTGCCGGGCAGCAAGGCCTCCACCTCCGACTGGCTTAAGCCCATAATCGCGGTCAGTCCGTAGCCTTGCGGGTATGCCTGTTCCATCAGATCACCGCGCAACGCCACCAGCCGTAACGCATCATCAAAACGCAGCACCCCAGCTATCACCGCCGCCGGAAACGCGCCAATCGATAAACCGCTGACCATATCTGGCATCAGGTCACGCGCCATCAGCGCTCTGGCCCAGGCCACCCCGGTTATCAACAGGCACAGTTGTACCGCACGGGTGTGTCGTAATGACTGCGGGGTATCCAGCTGGTAAACCTCATCCCCCAACACGGCAACCGCCTCATCCAGCACGCTCGTATCAACAGGCAATTGCTGCAACATGCCGGCGTGCTGTGCGCCCTGTCCGGGGAAGGTAAACAGAATTTTCATTTTACAGCTCCATTGCCCACGGGTCGCTGACCCGCCGCGGGCCGTGGTTGGTTTTTAACAGCACCTGTCCATCACGTAACCATTCAGCCAGCGCGAAACCGCCGTTGGGCGTTTCAATTTGCGTATCAGCTCGGCATAACGGCGATGCGAAAAGCAGCCGTTGCCAGTTTACCAACGTGTCACGCTCCAGCGCCTGTGGTGCGCGAATCAGCAGATCCAGGTCGCTGGCGGCATGCAGTACCGGCACTTGCGTTGCCAGCGCGTAGGCCGTGGCACCGGTGATGCCCCATTGCCACGGCCAGTGCTGTTGCGCCAGTTGAATCGCAAGCTGTACCGGCGGCTGAGAGACAAACGATGAATGCAATAGCGATGACAGGTTGCTCAGACTCTCCGGCGTGACCACCCGAACAATCTGCTCTGGCGCTACCCACCCGGCAGCACGCTGGTCGCGGCGCAGGCCGCGCACCCCCACCGGAATGCGCCCGGCCGGGTCAACGTCACGCCGCACCACCACCGGCAGCGCCGGTTGCCACTGGCTCGCCACCCAGGGAGCATCAATCCCCTCCAATGCGTCGCGGGAGGCAAGCCATAACAGGTCGTGCGGTCGTGTCGTTACCATGATTCAGACTCCTGATGTCGTTCAAATACCTGACGTTAACGTGATAAACAGCGGCAGCGACAGGATACAGAGAACGGAGCTTAACAGCAGCACGGCTTCAGCATCCGGCGATTGCACGCCAAAACGGTTACCGAACACCACCCCGAAAAACCCGGCGGACAGCGCAATCATCAGAATCGCGGTGATCGCCACCGAGCCGTGTAATCCCAGTACCAGCACGATACCCCATGCCAACGCCGGTTGAATCAGCAACTTGGTCAATACCGCGGTGGTGACCATCGAATTCAGTTTTAACTGACGTGCTGACAGAATAACCCCGGTCAGGAAGAGTGCGGTCGCGGTCGCGGATAAGCCCAGCGGTTTGATTGCCGATAACAGCAGTTCTGGCATACGGATACCGATGGCGGATAACACGACACCCAACAGCGGCCCTAACACAATCGGTTTTTTCAGCGATCGCCACATCAACACTGGCAGCATCGACAGCGTAGAGGTCTCGCTGCCGCCGGACGCCCGCGCCTTTTCACGCTCCAGAATCAGCAGGCAGAACGGCGTCATTAATACCGAACCACAGGCAATAGAGACCGCCACGGAGAGTGATGTCGATGACCCATCACCCAGCACACTGCCGAGGATCGGCAAACCGAGTGCCGCGTAGTTGGGCAGCGCGACGGTCAGCGTCAGCACCGCTGCATCCTGCGGCGTTTTATGGAATACCTTGACGGCCAGAAAGTAGATAGCGGCGTAGGTTATCCACATCGCCAGCGTCAACACCACGATCAGCGGAGACTGTTGGACAATGCCGGACCAGGGCGTTTGCACGGTGGCGCTAAACAATGCCGCTGGCAAAGCAAAATCCATCACGAAAATATTGAGCAGCGCGACGTTCTTGTTATCCACCAGCTTGGCTTTGCCCGCCCAGAACCCCAGCAGCATGATGATAAAAATGGGCGCGAGGGCATGAACAATTACATAAGTCATATCGTATTCACCTGTAATAAAAAGAGTATCAGTTCCAGCGCGATGGTTTGGCTTGTGTCCGCACAGTGGCGGGCGCAATGTCTGTCGATGTTCAGACGGCCGTTTTTTTCAGACAAAAGGGATCCTGCAGGCGCCGAATGGCACCTTGCCCCTGTTATCTGGCAGGTCTCTTTATTGGCTTACCGATAGGTGGCCGTCGTGGTTCAACACGAACCAGCCACCGGTGTGTGACTTAGCTGTAAGCGTGGTTAAGCGCGCTTACCACTGCGCCCTCATCCGCTCACGAACGAGGGAAGAACTGCGCCGGTTGTCCGCACCCAGTCGCGTTTTCAGCGATGGGTCACGGCGGGCATCGGCCACCGCCTGTTGCAGTGCCGCGATCACCTGCGACAAATCGTCAGCGGACGGCGCATCCGGGTTGGCGATATCCAGCAGCGTGGATAACAACCCCAGCGTGGCGTAATTGCGGATGTCATACGCCATCGGCGGGATGGTCGCGGCCAGCTTCTCCAGGTCTTCGACACTTCTGAGCGTGATACGCGCCGCTGAGGCTTTGCCCATGGCATGAATTTGGACTTCCGGGTCATTAAAGGCGATCAGTCGGTTGGCCTGATAGCCGTGAGCCAGAAACGCCCCGGACATCGCTTTGCCGACGATCAACCCAATGACCGGGTGACCAGCAAGACGTGCCTCGGCGTAAGCCCCTGCCGACGCCGCCAGCGCCTGATGAATACCGAAGGCTTCTTCCCGGCGACCATACGCCTGACTGGGTACATCAATTACCGCTACGATCGGGCGTTTCTTCTCGCTATTGCGATCGGCTGCAATCGTTTCATGCACCACCTTCGCCAGCGTCCAGCCTTCCAGCAACCCGACCTCACCTTTTACCGCACGCGGGTAGTGGTTATTCGCGTCGGGAACCACAGCGATAAAACGTACCGACTCACCGGCGATGTCGCCGTCCGCCACCTGTACCGACGGGCACAGCCCGCTCAGGCGTGGTTTCCCAGGTGCCAGCGCGTCTAACCATAGCGCGCCGCGATGTGCTACCTGACTCATGGTTTTACCTCCCCGAAAAGCTGTTGGATCTGCTGCGTGTCGGCCTGCATGCGTGTATCGGCATCAGTCAGACGTGTCAGATACCACGCATACTTATCCGACCGGTGCTGTGCCGCTACACCGTGGGCAAGGGCATCATTCACCGCGTGTTTGACGGCGTTAACGCCATCAGCCACCAGACTGTCGGCCAGACCGCTGTGGTGACGAATCTCACCGCCGGTCATACTCCAGATGAACGGGCGATCACGCGAGTCGTACTCGGCGACGCCAGCTTCCTGTTCAATCACCTGCGGGCCATTGAGGCCCAGACGTGCCTCGCGGGTAACAATCAGGTGGCTGCACAGTGCCGCGGCAATCGACATGCCGCCAAAGCACCCTACCGTCCCGGCGATGATGCCGATAACCGGTGTATAACGACGCAAGTCGACAATCGCGGCATGGATATCAGCGATCGCCGCCAGGCCCAGATTGGCTTCCTGCAACCGTACCCCGCCCGTTTCCAGGCACAGAATCGCCTGCGTCGGAATACCGTTCCGCTGGTCCTCAGCCGCCAGTTCCAGCGCAGCGGCCATCTTGGCCCCGGAGACTTCCCCCATGCTGCCGCCCTGAAATGCCCCTTCAATCGCGATGACCACCGTCGGTTTGCCCTGCAACGTACCTTTCGCGACCACCATGCCGTCGTCAGACTGCACCACGATCCCTTGCTGACTCAGCCACGGCGAAACCATGCCGTCAAACGGGCCGAGCAGCTCGCGGTAGCTGCCTTCATCCAACAGCGCGTGGGCGCGTTCCCGCGCTTTAAGTTCGATAAAACTGCGGTCGTCACGCATAACTCACCCCTTCAAAAACCTGTTCGATACGGATGCGTGCCACACCGGGCGTGGCGCCAAAATCATGGATGGTCATGGTGCCGGCCGTCAGGCTGCCAAGCGTACTTAACCGGGAAAACAGCGCCTGCCAGCGTGCCCGGCTGTTATCCACCGACGTGGTGATGTCGATGGTGAGCGTCTGTCCGGCATCCGCCGTCAACAGCACTTCCATATCACCGGATCCCACCACGCCCGCCAGCGCGTTGCCGCTGGCCGTGCGGGTAGCCGGGAATGACAATGTAATGTGTTCCATAACACCCTCTTAATCGTATAAAGATGGTTGTGCGATACCATCAAGCAATAACGTGGCAGCCAGCAGGTCGGCCGCACCGCCAGGCGAGGCGTTCAGCGCCAGCATGCGCGTATCCAGTTGCGCCAGCGCCTGTCGGCCCGCGGGGCAAGACACGCCACCCGCCGCCAGTACTGCCTGTGCACCCTGCTGCATCGCCTGTAACCCATCAAGCCCGGCGCGCGACAACACACAGGTATCGCTCAGCGACGTCATGACCGCCATCAGTGCATCCAGCCGCGCGTCGTTCTCGCTCGCGCCCTGACGCCGACTGCGTCGCAGTTGCGGCAGCGCCAGCCGGGTAATATGTGGAAAGCCCTGCTGCGCTTCTTCACGCGCCCCCGATACCTGATAACGCTGCGTCGCCAGCCGCCCTTTGCTGAACACGGTCGGCGCGGCGCTATCCGGCAGGCGAGCCAGCCGTGCTGCCGTCTCGGTGATAGTCTGCTCGCTGCCAAAACCGCCGAGCATCGCTGCGGCGCTCACCAACAGCCCCAATGCCCAGATGGCTCCGCGGTGCGTATTCACACCGCCTGTCGCCAGCATCATCTGCTGTTCGCCTTCACGCCCCACCCGCCCCACTGTCTGCCGTAATGCGGCATCCGCCGGGCGTTGCCAGCTCTGAAGCGCCAGTGCATGAAAGGTCGCGGTCAGGCTGTAAGCGGAGCGTTCCATCAGCGCGAGCGTCAAATCCTGATGCGCACCGCTGCCGCGGCTATCGACCAGACCCGGTTTGGGGCTCAGTCGCGCTTCCTCAATCAGGCAATGTGTTGCGGTGTCGGCCAGCCAATGGGCATAACCGTGGGCATCAGACTGTCGCTGCGTTTTCATTTACCAGCTCCGGAATTTGGCTGGCGGGTTGTATAAGCCGCCTGACCATTCCACCAGGTCGGCCACGCTACCCGCCGCTAACAAGGAACGGGTCGCTTCGGTACGGCGGATCCCCAAATCTTCCGGGTAGGCCACCTTGCCGCTGCGGCGGAACTCCGCCACGCGTTGAGCGTCCACACCCAGCCCGATATCGGTGATCCCGGCTACCGCTGCGACCATCGCCCGCCGTTCTTCCAGACTGTTGGTGCGATAGAGATAGGCAATCCCCTCTTCGGTCAGCACGTGGGTCACGTCGTCGCCATAAATCATCACCGGTGCCAGCGGCATACCGGTGGCTTTCGCCACATCCACCGCATCGAGTTTTTCCACAAACGTCGGTTTAACGCCGGCCTGGAAGGTCTCCACCATTTGCACCACCAGCTTGCGCCCGCGTTGCATCGGATCGGGTTCGTTGATCATGGCGAGCCAGGCCGGGGTGGCGTGACGACGACCATGTGGGTCGTGCCCCATATTGGGCGCACCGCCGAACCCGGCAAGACGGCCTTTGGTCACGGTAGATGAGTTACCCAGCCCGTCGACCTGCAAGGTCGAACCGATAAACATATCGACAGCGTATTGTCCCGCCAGCTGGCAAAATGCGCGGTTAGAGCGCATCGACCCATCAGCGCCGGTGAAAAACACATCCGGCCGCGCGGCGATATAGGCCTCCATCCCCAGTTCACCACCGAAGCAGTGGATACTCTCGACCCAGCCGCTTTCGATCGCCGGGATCAACGTGGGATGCGGGTTCAGTGTCCAGTGTTTACAGATCTTGCCTTTCAGCCCCAGACGCTCGCCGTAGGTCGGCAGCAACAGCTCAATCGCGGCGGTGTTAAAACCGATACCGTGGTTGAGCGACTGCACCTGATGCTCGGCATAGATGCCCTTGATAGCCATCATCGCCATCAGAATGTGTTCTTGTTTGATCAGACGCGGATCACGGGTAAACAGCGGTTCGATAAAGAACGGCTTATCTGCGACAACGACATAATCAATCCAGGAGCCGGGAATATCGACGCGTGGTAAATCGGTTTCGTCATCCACCAGTTCATTCACCTGCGCGATGACGATGCCGTCATGGAATGCCGCGGCTTCAACCAGCGCCGGGGTGTCTTCGGTGCTGGGGCCGGTGTACAGGTTGCCTTTACGGTCGGCTTTATACCCTGCAACCAGTGCCACATTCGGGATCAAATCAACATACAGACGGGAATAGAGTTCGATATAGGTATGAATCGCGCCCACTTCCAGCACGCCGTCTTCCAGCAGCTGAGAAATGCGCAGACTTTGCGTACCCGAGAAGGAGAAATCGAGTTTATGGGCGATGCCTTTCTCGAAGATATCCAGATGCTCGCTACGCCCGACGCTTGGCATGATCATGTGCAGGTCATGCACCACCTGTGGGTTGACTTCCGCCAGGGTGCGGGAAAGGAAATCGGCCTGCTTTTGGTTATTACCTTCCAGCACGACCTTATCGCCGGGAGCGATCAGTTTTTCCAGCATCGCGGCCAGATGTTCCGTAGGTAGCACCTTGCCCGAAACGGGTATCGACGCTTTGCGCCGTTGTTTTTCACTGCGGCGCGTATTCCAGACCCGCGGTGACGTTTGCCCAGACAACATTGTTAACCTCCTGATTCAGCTCATCATTTTGATTTGCCTTGGTCTGGGGAAAGTATGTTCTCTGGCTGAAGCGGCTTCAATCAAGCAGCCGTCACGATCATTAGCTTTAGAGTAAAGATAACTGGCACGCCAGCAATGATTACCGTGCCAGCCCGCGTGGAGTGCGGGTTTCCATCACTCCCCTTACATCGAGCAAATTGTGATCAGCCCGGCGCTTTGCACATCGGTATCATTAATAGCAATGGGGTGAGAACGGGAACATCGTTGCGGGAAGACAGGAATAGCGGCACAAGCCCGGTGCCGTATACGCATCGGCCCCATGCTGGATAAGCAACACGGGGCCGAACGGAATCATGGATATTATTACTAATCGGTTAAGACGCTATTTGGTTAAGACACTATTCGGTTAAAACACGACTGAGTTAATGCCCTTTGCCTTATGCCGGTTTGACACGATCCACAACCTTGTGGATGGCCGCGGCCAGTTCATTGATTTCAAATTTCGCCACATACGAATCAGCACCAACATTGCGTACGTGATCTTCGTTGGCTGAGCCGGACAACGACGAGTGGATGATAACGGGAATGTGCTTAAGCGCCTCATCACGTTTGATATTACGTGTCAGCGTAAATCCATCCATCTCTGGCATTTCCAGGTCAGTCAACACAAAGGCAATCTTATCTGAAATGGGCCGACCTTCCGCTTGTGCTTCCTGCGCCATGGATTTGATCTTGTTCCAGGCTTCCAATCCGGTGATATGCATGATGTAAGGAATATTCATCACCTTCAGCCCCGTTTCGAGCATTGTGCGTGCGACTTTGGAGTCTTCGGCCACAATCGCTACCGCACCGGGTTTCAGGTGGAACGTTTTCTCTTCCACGCTTTCAATCTTGATTTCACGTTCGGTGGGAATAATGTCGTGCAGAATCTGTTCCACATCCAATACCAGCGCCAGACGGTTGCTCGCCGGATCACTGTCCAGACGCGCGATACTGGTGATATAACTATTGCTGACTCCCGCCTCAGCGGTATTTACCTGACTCCAGTCAAGGCGGACAATATCGTCAACCGATTCGACCGCAAAAGCCTGGGTGCTGCGTGCATATTCCGTCACCAGCAGGATGTTGCGCCCGGTACTCGCCGCACACCCCACCACCGCCGGAAGATCGATAACGGGAATAATCTGCCCGCGAATATTAATCATACCAAGCATCGGTGGTGTCATACCCGCAGCCTTGGTCAAGGTTGGCATCGGAACGATTTCACGAAGCTTGAACACATTGATACCGAACAGCTCGGATGGCCCTTCACCGGTGGCCGATCCCAAACGGAACAATAACAATTCAAACTTGTTGGACGAGGTAAGATTAGTTCTCTCCTCAATCTCTTTTTGAAATTTATCCATTCTGTCCTCAATGCAAATAATTATTAATGTATGGTTACAAGGCAACATCAGTCATGCAGGTAAATCAGGCCGGTGGCCTTACCCCACTCTACGCGATTGCTGACGCGCTTCAAATAACTCTTACTTCTTATACACCATTAAAAAGAAAAATATGTGTCTCACGTCATCTGCTGCATCTTCCTGTTTTGAAAAGCATAGACCACCGGTCATTTCTCCACCATATTCCCGCGGCAAATGTTCTGCATCCTGTGATGAATGGCAGATTTGATTATGTGTGTTGTTATTACCTGCCTATATAAATAGGCACCGACTTAAAATGACCTGGGCGTGAGAATTAACAGAAATAATCAATATACCCCTTCATACTTCAAGTTGCAGGTGTGTTGGCTTTATTACTCGGCCCATCCCTGGGCCTCGCCCTTTTAGGGCCGCAGCGAGCTGCGTTCAAATCTGCTCCCGGCAGATTTGTCGTTCACCCGAATCACTTACCTCAGTAAGCTCATCGGGATTCACTCACTTGCCGCCGTCCTGCAACTCGAATTATTTTGGGTGTAGGATAATAAGATCATAAGAAAATGATCTTTCTTCTGATGAGGATTAGCTCGCTGTACCCTAAATTATTCGAGCCGCATGACGCAGGTTCACGGCTGCCGCTACGATGACCCTTTCCAGCCAAGGCTAGCGGGCATAGCTGTAGACGGAAGCGCGTGAAATACCCAGATGCTGCGCAATCGTCTCCATGGATTTTTTCACGTCAAGTAAACCGCTTTCCCGCAGTTCCTGCATCAGCAGACGCCGCTCCGGTGCTTTCAGTGCGCGCGGTGTGGTCGCCAGACGCGCCGCAAACTGATCAATACGCTGACGGATCGCTTCGGCACCGGACGGTTCCAGACTTTCGTTAAGCACGCCGCTATTGACCTGATTAAAATGCGCGAAGGCGTGCTGGATGCCGCGAAACAGTGTCATATCCACATTCAGGCACAAAGACGCGACATATTCGCCACTGGCGTCCTTAATGCCTATTGAGGTGCTTTTCACCGGACGGCCATCAGCAAACTGATTGGCATAATTAGCCACGATACCGGGAAATTCCGGCGATGCGATACGCGCCAACCCCAGCTCGGTAGCTGACTGACCGACTTCCCGCCCGGACAAATTGTTGTAAATCGCCAGAATCGAGTGATCCGGGTTTTTCAGATCATGGATCACCACTTCGCAAAACGGTGCGAAGGTCTCCCCCAGTCCTTCTGCAATGGTGTTGAGCTGTTCAAGCAGTATCGAATCCGGCAGATGCGTCACCCTGTTTCTCCTTCACCCTTTATTACTGGATAAATTATTTATAAATAGACGTTATGTCAAACCAGACCAGTACTGTATTCCAGCAAAAAAGCGTGCCTGCCCGCGAAAAACGGTTGGCAATGGCTAAAATACCGGCTATAAAAACAAGACATTTTGTTTAAAACTGGATAAATAGTTTACATAAAGGAACCGCCATGAGCCAGATTGTTCTGCCTTCTTATGACGACGTCGCCGCCGCCAGTGAGCGAATTGCCGGATACGCCCATCGCACGCCGGTCCTCACCTCCCGTACCGCCAACGACGCACTCGGCGCAGAGCTTTACTTCAAATGTGAAAACTTCCAGCGCATGGGGGCGTTCAAATTTCGCGGCGCGATGAACGCGCTGTTGCAATTCACCCCAGAGCAAAAGGCAGCCGGTGTGGTGGCGTTCTCCTCCGGTAACCACGCGCAGGCGATCGCCATGTCGGCAACACTGCTGGGAATCCCCGCCACCATCGTCATGCCACAGGATGCCCCGGCGGCCAAGATAGCCGCCACCAAAGGGTACGGCGCACAGGTGGTGACCTTCGATCGTTACACGCAAGACCGTGAAGCCATCGGGCGTGAACTGGCGCAACAGCATGGTATGACGTTGATTCCCCCCTTTGACCATCCACATATTATCGCCGGGCAAGGAACGGCGGCTAAAGAGCTGTTCGAGGAGGTAGGCGAGCTGGATGCTCTGTTCGTTTGTATGGGCGGCGGCGGGCTGCTATCCGGTTCAGCGCTGTCGGCACGTCAGCTGTCACCCAGCTGTCGGGTATACGGCGTCGAGCCTGAAGCCGGTAACGATGGTCAGCAGTCTTTTCGTTGCGGCCACATCGTACATATCGATACGCCCAACACCCTTGCCGACGGTGCTCAGACGCAGCATCTGGGTCAGTACACCTTTGCGTTGATTCGCAAGCATGTGGATGACATTTTAACCGTCAGTGATGATGAGTTGGTCACCGCGATGCGTTTTTTCGCCGAGCGGATGAAGATGGTGGTCGAGCCGACCGGCTGTCTCGGCTTCGCCGCAGCCCGTGCCAGCCAGCACCAACTGCGGGGGAAACGCGTCGGTATTATCGTCAGTGGCGGCAACGTTGATCTGGCCCGCTACGGCCAGTTACTGGCGGGGTAAACCGCCAGGTACCGCTTACCGGCACGACACTGCCGCCCATAACCATCGGGGCGGCGTGGCGTTCAGTTTGCGGGCCGTCTCCAGATAACGGGCATCCAGCAAACTGGCTGACCAGTACAGGGCCGAGGCGGTTTTAGCAGGCCAGATACCATCAAACCCAGGCACACCCGCTTGTCGCCGTACGATGTCAAATTTCACCGTGGTACGAGCAAACTCCTGATGGGTCTTCACCCCCTCCGCATACGGGCTGAGCCACGCCAACGCGC
The DNA here is from genome assembly GCF_019464615.1 of Dickeya ananatis. NCBI lineage: Bacteria > Pseudomonadati > Pseudomonadota > Gammaproteobacteria > Enterobacterales > Pectobacteriaceae > Dickeya > Dickeya ananatis. Next base: position 2,413,449 of record NZ_CP040816.1, read on the forward strand.
CACGCAGGCTCTGCCCCTCCGCGCCTTTCAGATCAAGCCAGTCACGCCCTTGCGTTCGCGCTGACAGGGCAGCACGTACCAGCGGTTCCAGGTCGTATACCACATAATGCAGCGCGTCACGCTGGCTGAAATCCAGCACTTCGCCATCAGGATGGATGTTGGCGTTCAACTGGCGAATAAACGCCTCTTGCGCCGCCGCCATCAGGTGGGCATCCCCCAGTGCGGCCGCGCCCATCGTCACCAGCTTAACGCGGTGGCTTTGCCAGTTATTCGTCCAGGTCCCACGCTTATCCTGCTGATGCGCCAGCATCTGTTGCAAGTAACCGGTGGTCAGCTCGCTCAGAAAACGTCGGGTACGCGCCTGTGTGGCTGCCGGCAATGCATCGTGAGTGAGCTGATAAGCGTCAATCAATCCATCCAGACTGGTTTCATCGATAGGGTTAAAGCTCAGACGATACGTGGTCGTCCAGGCATCGAGATAGGTTGCCAATCGGGATAGCGATGTCGCATCCCCGGCCATATGCCACGCCAGCGCCATATCGCGCATATAGCTAAAATCGCGTCGGGCGGTGTTCGAGATATCATAAATCCCCTGATGGGGAAGCGTTCCTTCGGTATGCATAACCGGGATAGCCTGCGGCTGCGCTGATGGCGGATGGGAAACGGTCGACAGCAGTGCGGATGCCGAGGGTGCGGTCGCCGCCAGACACAACCGGCTGTCAGCCTGCGTGGTTCCCGCCTGTACTGAAGCCATCACACCGGCAGCAAGTACGCCCACGGCCCATCGGATCATGCTCTTCGGCATCACGATACTCATGCGTAATATTCCTTCTAAAATAGCGTGACGGGATGCTGATGACGCAGCCAGTTCAGGTATGCCGACGGCCAGGCCGCGACCGGCGAGCCCGGTTCCCCCAGTCCAAAACCGTGCCCACCGACAGGATAGCGTTGCATCACTACCGGCACGTTAGCGCGCTGGCAGGCCTGTGCCATGATCATCGTATTATGCGGATCGGACACCGAATCATCCTCTGCCTGCACCAGAAAAAAGGGTGGCGAACGCCGAGAGACATAGGATTGCACCGACCACTCAGCCTCCATCGCGGCACTGGCATCCCGCCCCACCAGGACCCGGTGCGTCGCCGTATGCTGATAAGGTTTTTCCAGCGTAATGACGGGATAAATCAGCGCAGCATGGTCAGCCTGAATCGGTAATGCGTCCAGCGCATCCTGCGGGGGATAGAGCGCGTCTTGCCTGAGTGCGGCCATCCCTAACAAGTGCCCACCGGCTGAAAACCCCAATACGCCCACCCGGCGCTCCCGATGGCGAATCAACCGTAATGCGCGCTGCGCGTCCTGCAATGCCACCCGGTTGCCGTCATGCCAGCCTTCACCGGGCAAACGATACGCCAGAACATAGGCCGTATACCCCTGCGCCACCAGCCAGGCGGCGGCAGGCCAGGCCTCTTTGCCCATTTCGATACGCTGATAACCGCCCCCCGCCGCCACCAGGATAGCCTGACCATTGGGTTTTTCCGGCGTAAACACCTCAAGATAAGGCGTAGCAATGTGGCTAAGCGCTCCCCGGGCACTCAAGTGCGGCAGGTCAGCCGGGCCACCGCCGCCCGGCGGGGTGTGGTCCCACAGGTTGATACGCGGGTGTGGCGTCGGTAAGGACACGCCCAAGACCCGGCCTGCGGTCAGGAGCACAGTAACTGTTGAGAGAGCGGTAAGAAATCTTCTGCGATTCATCACTGGCCGACCTCTTTACTCGCGGGAATGGCGGGGCCGTATCTTTACGACCTGAGCGATACCATCACAGCATGGGTGAACGGTTTCTTCAAGATAACAACACCAGATGGTCGTCGCCCACCTGCTGGTAACGTCGCACCGGCGGCTGGTAACCCAGTGGGCGCAGCGGGCTATGCAGTTCATCCGCCAGCAGTGAGCGGTATACTCGCCTTTGCGGGTCAGGTACCGGCACGGCAGCCAGCAGGCGTCGGGTATACGGATGTTGGGGGTTGTTGAATACCGCCTGACGCGGGCCAATCTCCACAATTTCTCCTTGATACATCACCGCCACACGATGGCTGATGCGCTCCACCACCGCCATATCGTGAGAAATGAACAGATAGGCCAGCCCCAGTTGTTGCTGCAAATCGAGCAACAGATTGACGATTTGCGCTTTGACCGTCATGTCCAGCGCCGACACCGCCTCATCGGCGATGATCAATTGCGGATTGAGCGCCAGCGCCCGTGCAATACACAGCCGTTGGCGCTGCCCGCCAGAGAACTGGTGCGGATAGCGCTCCGCCATGTCGGCCTGTAACCCGACCCTCTCCAGCAATTCCGCGACTTTCTGCGGTGCCTGCCGGGCGGATGCCAGACCGTGACTGACCATAGGTTCGGCAATCGCGCGCCCGATGGTCATCCGTGGGTTGAGGCTGTCATACGGGTCCTGAAAAATCATCTGTGCCCGCATCCGTAACCCGGCTAGCGCCGACTTATCGGCGCTCAACATGTTTTCACCGCACAGCGATACCGTACCGCCATTCGGTTCCAGCAATCGCAAGATAGCGCGCCCGGTGGTGGATTTGCCACAGCCGGACTCGCCCACCAGCGACAGCGTTTCCCCTGCTTGCAGGCTAAAAGACACGTTTTCGACTGCGTGTACCCGGCCGGTTACCCGCCGCAGCCACCCGCTTTTCACCTCAAAACGCTTGACCAGATCACGCACCGCCAGCACCGGTGTGCCCGCAATTACCGTGTCTTGCAGCGGCTCGCCCGCGCCCGGTTGCCCGAATAACGCGAAGCGTTGCGGCAATGGGCTGTTTGCCATGTCACCCAGTCGCGGTACGGCGGAAAATAACGTTTTGCTGTAAGGATGCTGCGGTGCCTGAAATAGCTGACGGGTATCAGCCATTTCCACCCCTTCACCGCGATACATCACGATGGTGCGATCAGCGACCTCCGCCACCACCCCCATATCGTGGGTGATGAACAGGATCGACATGCCCTCTTCGTCCTGCAACGTCTGGATCAATGACAGAATTTGCGCCTGAATGGTGACATCCAGCGCCGTCGTCGGCTCATCGACAATCAACAATGTCGGGTTGCAGGCCAGCGCGATGGCGATCACCACCCGCTGCCGCATACCGCCGGAAAAGCTCAGGGGATACTCATTCAGCCGGGCCTGTGCCGCGGGAATACGCACTTTTTCCAACAGACGTACCGCTTCTGCCCGGGCACTGGTGTGATCCATCCCCCGGTGACGTTGCAGCACTTCCATTATCTGGGTGCCGATTTTCAGTACCGGATTGAGGCTGGTCATCGGCTCCTGAAACACCATGCCGATGCGGTTGCCGCGAATGTGCTGCATCTCACGGGGGGGCAACGCCAGTAAATCGCGCCCCTCGAACAGCACCCGCCCACGGGTTTGCACCTGTGGTCCTGCCAGCAAACGCATGATGGACAGCGCGGTGACACTTTTGCCAGAGCCGGATTCCCCCACCAGCGCCACGGTTTCCCGCTCGCCAATCTCAAACGACAAATCCTGCACCACCTTCAGCCACTCACCGTTCACCCGAAAAGCGGTATTCAGTTGTTCAACGCGCAGTACCGGCTGATTCACCCCTCACTCCTCCTGTCTGGTATTGAGCGCATCACGCAAGGCGTCGCCTATCAGATTGATGGCCACAATCAGCAACAACAGCATCACGCCGGGAAACAGGCTGATCCAGTAATCACCGGACAGCAGATAGTCAAAACCGTTGGCTATCAATAACCCCAGCGACGGTTCGGTAATCGGCAGGCCGATGCCGAGAAACGACAGCGTCGCTTCCAGCATGATGGCGTAAGCAATACGCATCGTGGCGACCACGATCAGCGGTGGCAGGCAGTTGGGCAGCACATGGCGAAACAGAATCCGCGGGGTGGAAAAGGCCATGCCACGCGCTGCATCCACATAGTTACGGCGATTTTCCAGTAGCGCAGAGGCACGAAGAGTACGGGCGTAATAGGCCCACTGGGTGATCACCAGCGCCAGAATAATTTTATCCACCCCCTGGCCGAGCACCGCCAACAGGATCAGGGCTATCAGTATCGGTGGGAAGCTAAGCTGGATATCAACGATACGCATCAACAACGCATCGGTTTTGCCCCCCAGCCAGGCGCTCAACAGACCGGCGACCATACCGATACACAACGCCACCAGTGCACTGCTGACGCCCACTATCAGGCTGGTGCGGGTGCCATAGAGAATGGCGCTGAGTAAATCACGCCCCTGATCGTCGCTGCCAAGCCAATACGTCAACCCGCTCATACCACTGGAACCCGGCGGCAGGCGGTTATCCATGATCATCAACTGGGATAAATCATACGGATTCTGCGGCGCAATCCACGGGGCGAGCAGCGCCAGCGTCACAATCAACACCAGCATAAACAGCCCCAACCGCGCCAGCCGGTCTTGCCACAGCATCAATAGCACGTGGCTCAGTGCCGAGCGTGATACCGGCAGGGTGGACGGCGTATGCACTGAACGTTGTTGTGGCATACTCATTGCCCACCCCCTAAGCGGATACGCGGATCCACCACCGCGTACAGCACATCCACCAGCAGGTTGATCAGGCTAAACATCACCACCGTCATCATCAGGTAAGCCAGAATGACCGGGCGATCCAACACGGCGATGGCGTCGATAATCAGCTTGCCCATCCCCGGCCAGGCGTAAATCGTTTCGGTCACGACCGCAAAGGCAATCAACGACCCCAATTCCAGACCAATTACCGTAATCAGCGGTATCAGCGTATTTTTCAGCACATGCACAAACAGGATGCGGCTTTCTGACAGCCCTTTAGCGCGGGCAAAACGCACATAATCCTGTTGCAGGCATTCCCGCACGCCTGCGCGGGTCAGGCGAATAATCAGTGAAATCTTGAATAGCGCCAGATTCAGCGCTGGCAACAGCAGATGTTGCCAGCCATCCAGCGTCAGCAGACTCAGGGGAACGCCTGCTACTGTTACCGTCTCCCCCCGTCCTGACGACGGCAGCCAGCCCAGCTTCACGCTGAACAGCATGATCATCATCATGCCGATCCAAAATGTTGGCAGGCTAAACCCCAGAATGGAAACCGTCATCACCGATTTTGCCGCCAGACTGTCCGGCCGCAGACCGGCGAATACCCCCAATGGAATACCCACCAGCAGCGACAGCAAAAACGCCACCAGCGCCAGCTCCAGCGTGGCGGGCATCCGTTGCAAAATCAGGTGTAATGCGGGTTGGTTAAAAATAAAGGAGTTACCCAAATCGCCCTGCAAGGCATGGGTAACAAACAGCAGGTACTGCTGCCACAGGGTTTTATCCAGTCCGAAGGCACGGATCACCGCATCGCGCTCGGCGGGTGTCGCATTGCTGCCCAGCAGCAAATCCACCGGGTTGCCAACCAGATACACACCAGCGAACACCAACACTGACATGACCGCCAGCGTTATCAGGGTTTGCAAAAAACGGCTGAGTAAAAAGCGGGCCATGACAAGTCCTTGTGGTTAGCAGTGACGATTACACAGGAAGCTACCGGGTATCCGCCCGGCCATAACGACTGAGCACTCGCACCAGCAACGACAAAAAGCCGGGTTCATCTACCGACTGCATGACCTGCGCATTGGGTGCCTGCGGCAGCTTGCCATAAAAATCCACCCAGGTGTGTCCGGCGGTTTCACCGGAAACCGTCACCCCAACCCGAGCGTCACGACCGGCGAACAGTGACGGTTGCAGTAACCATGCCACCGTCGTCGCATCATGTACCGGGCCGCCTTCGCGCCCGAAGCGCGCCACATCACTGCGGTCAAACGCTTCCAGCAGACGCGCGATAGCCTGACCCGGTAACCCGGCATCACGTTGCAATTGGGCGATTTCCTGCTGGGTGATCAGCGCCTGAAAGGTCATATCCAACGGCATAATAACCAACGGTATACCACTACTAAATACCCGGCTGGCGGCGTGGGGATCGGCATACACATTGAATTCAGCCCACGGCATGCGATGACCGAGTACGCTAAACGCACAGCTCATGGTCACCACCTGGCGGATACCCCGCGCCACATCCGGATGTTGGATCAACGCCAGCGCCAGATTGGTCATCGGCCCGATGGCGCAAAAGGTGATCGGGTTGTGTTCCTGTGCCGCCTGACGCGCAGTACGCACGATAAACTCTACCGCGTGTTCTTGCATCATGACCTGACACTCGCTCCTCGGCACCAGCGCATCGTTGAACGCGCCGATATGAACATACTTGCCATAACGCTGTGGGCCAACCAGCGGCTTTTCCGCGCCGGCGAAGACCGGCACGTCGACACGGCCAGACAACGCCACGATCCGCCGGGCGTTCACCAGCGCATGTTGCAATGCCACATTGCCAGCCACTACGGTAATACCCAGGACTTCCAGCTCCGGCGAGGCCAACGCCAGCCATAACGCAATCGCGTCATCGACGCCGGGGTCGGTATCAATGATGATTCGCTGACGTGTCATCGTGCGGTTCCATGAGCTGAAGGCATGTTATCGGTTGAAAGTCTGTTATTGATTGAAGATACATCATACGTTGCAGACGTGTCATACGCTGAAAACAACTGGCAGAACAAGCGGATGACCTCGTCAACCTCCACGCCTGTCACCACGTCAACATTCGGTGTCAGGCCAGATTTACCGTAAAGATCCATCACGCTCTGCCCCATGCACAGTTCGCTCTGATGCTCCACCAGTATTCGCGCCCGTTCAGTCCGAAACAGCTCGGGGCGCAGTAACCAGGCAATCACCAGTGGGTCATGCAACGGTCCGCCACGAGAGCCGTAACGTTTGATGTCATTACGATCCCAGAAGGCCATCAGTTGACTCAGCGGGGCGCGTAATCGCCCGGCATGGGCAACCAGTTCATGAACGCGTTCCGGCGTCAGGATCACCTGATGGGTGGCATCCAGTGGTAACAGCGTCATCGGTACACCTTGAGAAAAAACGATGTGTGCCGCGTGTGGGTCAGCCAACAGGTTAAATTCCGACGTCATGGTACGGTTACCCAACTCACGGCAGGCACCACCCATCGAGACAATCCGTTCAATACCTGCGGCGATATCGGGCGCGATGCTGAACGCGCTGGCCAGATTCGTCATCGGCCCCAGCGAACACAGCGTGATTGGTTCACCACACTGCGCCGCCGCACGGCAACGGGCGATGAGAAAGTTAACCGCATGCTGCGGTTCCTCGGCTTTACGCGGCGCGGGAAAATCACTGTCACCCAGCCCATGCGGACCATGAAACTGGCCGTGGATAGGTTCACGTAACAGCGGCTGCCAGCAACCGGCAAACACCGGAATATCGGTACGCCCGCCCAGTTCAACTATCTGCAACGCATTGCGTAGTGTGTTGGGTAATGGCTGATTGCCATTCACAACGGTAATGCCCTGAATCGCCAGTTGTGGAGCGGCGAATGCGCTCAGTAGTGCCAGCGCATCGTCAATACCGGGATCACAATCGATAATAACGGGAATGGACCTCACAATGCGCCCACCTCTTTTAACACGCTGGCTATCTCATCGCGGGCGTGATGCGTTAACGGCTGTTGCGGCGCAATCGGATTGCCAACGGCAAAACCTTGCATTTCCAGCGCCGCCTTGATACAGGCGGCCACGGAGTATTTGGCAAAAATTTCGTTTACCCGCCACAACGGACGTTGCAATTCCATCGCCCGCGACCAGTCACCTTGTTTAGCCGCGTCATACAAGGCCAGGCTTTGTCGCGGAACGATACAGGCCGGCCCCGCCATCCAGCCAACACCACCAATCAGCATCACACAAGCGGGAATATGGGCTGAGGCGGAGAACACCTGCATGCGACCACCGGTGCGCTCAATGATCGATAACAACCGGCCAGTATTGGTGGAGGCATCCTTAATGTAGCGAATGTTATCCACATGGCTTAAGCGCTCAATCACGGGAAGGCTCAGATCGGTGCGTTGAAATTGTGGGTTGGTGTACAACACCACCGGCGTGGGATGCGCGGCGGCGGCAATAGCACGGAAGTAACTCTCTACCCCGACATCGGTCAGCGGGAAATAGGCTTCCAGTATTGCCAGAATACCGTCAACGCCCAGCCCCAGGTAGGTACGCGTCTGCGCGACCGCATCCTGAATCGTTGTCGCCGCCACACCGGCTATCACCGGCACCCGGCCGCGCGTGGCGTCCATCACGGTACTCACAACATCAACGCGTTGCTTTTCCGTCAGATACGCGAACTCACCGGTGCTGCCAAGCGGCGTCAGACCGTGTACACCACTACTGATAAGGTGTTCGACCAGTTCAGCGAGGACGATGCGGTCCACCTCGCCATTCGCTTTTATCGGTGAAACCAGATAGGGAAATACGCCGAAGAATCCGCTCATGGAGTGATCCTGAAGGTTGCAGGCTGGGTGTCCCGCCACTGAATGCAGCGGGACACGGCCTGATGGGAGAACCCTGGTGTTAACGTAAAAATCGCACTACCCCGTCATACTTCGAGTTGCAGGTGCGTTGGCTGCCCTCACTCACCCCAGTCACTTACTTATGTAAGCTCCTGGGGATTCACTCGGTTGCCGCGTTACAAGGCTCAAATGAGCCTTGCCCTAAAGGGCCAACGCGCCGCGTTGTTCAACACGCGAACGTGTTGTCCTGCAACCCGAATTATTTGGGGTATACATTTTCTATCCACCACCAGTATCGGGTGAAACACTCACCGTTTACTGCTTGTGAACAAAATAGGGCAATGTGTAGCCGTCTGTGCGGCCCACGTAGCTATAGCCTTTTTTCATTGCCCAGGTATTGGAAAGAAACAGCAGTGGGATCACCCCTTGCTCTTTCATCGCCAATTCGCTTGCCTGCTGCAACAGTGCATCGCGTTGCTGTTCATTCAGCGTGGCGCGTGCCTGACTCAGCAGCTTGTCAAATTCAGGATTGGAATACCGCCCCCGATTCCCTTGCCCGGCATTCGGGCCAAAGGTTTCCAGCAACGGCCCCAACACACCGGAAGCCTCACCGGTTTCGATCGCCGCTCCGCCCATCACCAGGCTGAATTCACGCTGCGCCGCCTTGGCGAAGTAGACGTTGCCGGGCATGGTGACCACCTCGGTCTTGATACCCGCCTGCGTGAACATCTGCCCTAACGCCTGTGCAATTTTGGCGTCGTTGGGGTAACGATCGTTTGAAGCATGGAACGTCAGGGTAAACCCGTTCGGGTAGCCTGCCGCCGCCAGTTTTTGTTTTGCCTGTTTCAGGTCATAAACCGGTGCGGGTATGTGGGCGGAATAACCCGGATACCCTTTCGGCACCAACTGTGACGACGCCAGCCCCTGACCGTCGAGAATGCGCTCTACCAATGCGTCACGGTTGATAGCCAGCGACATCGCCTGACGTACTGCCACGTTTCGCAGCGGGTTTTTACCGTCATCGCCTTTAGCGAACGGCGATACCTCCCTGTCCTGATCCGGATGCAAATACAAAATACGGTTACCCGGTACCGACTCGGTCACAAACGCCTGTTGACGGGCAATCGTGGCGCGATCCGCCGTTGGTACGCTTTCTATCATGTCCACATCACCGGAGAGCAACGCGGCGATACGGGCACTGCTGTTTTTGATGACGCGCAGCGTAACGGTGTCCCACTCGGCTTTGCCACCCCAGTAATGATCGTTTCGGCTCAACACCACCTTGTCATCCGGGGTATAGGAGACAAATTTGAACGGGCCGGTACCAATCACGTCTTTACCGCTGTTCAATACCTCTGTCGGCTGGTCAGCCAGACGGGCCGGTAGAATAGCGATACGGCTTAAATTGTTAAGCAACAGCGCCGCCGGGCCTTTGGTTTTGATTTCTACCGTCAGCGGATTGATTTCACGGATCTCGCTGATATCCGCCACGTAAGGCGTATAGGCGCTGGGGCTATTTTTCGCCGCTAACGCGACGCGTTTCACACTGGCAACCACATCCCGGGCGCTAAAATCGGTGCCATCATGAAATTTGACGTTAGGTCGCAGTGCAAACTGCCAGGTGGTATCGTCAATGGCTTTCCACGATAGCGCCAGAGCAGGAACAATCTGTTGTTTTTCGTTTTGGTTAACCAGCCCATCAAATAGATTACGGGCCATGGCGCTGTTCGCACCGCCGACATAAAACTGCGGATCCATCGAGGTCGTGGATGACGCCAGTCCAATCGTCAAATCTGCTGCCTGCGCGATGGGCATCAGCGTCATCAAACCGGCAGCAAACAACATTCCTTTCATGGTTACTCCTTTAGATTCAGATCCATCTCGCATTCGTATTTATCACGTTTTGCTCAAACTTATGACAAACTGTAACCTTGTAGATGGAGTCTACGTGTTGATTAAAATAATTAAAAATCGCATTTTGTACCGAATACATAAATAAACATTATGATTGGTAACATCTATGAGCCGTATCAACTTAAGGCAGGTTGAAGCATTCCATAAAGTGATTTTGACGGGTGGCATCACACAAGCCGCCAACATCATGAATATTACCCAACCGGCGGTCAGCCGCCTGATCAAGGATTTTGAATACGCGGTTAAACTAAAACTGTTTGACAGGGATGGCCGGGGGTTGGAGCCCCGAGAAGAGGCGCTTAAGCTTTTCCGTGAAATAGAACGGCTCTATCTGGGACTGGACCACATTCTGCGGGTGGCGGACGATATCCGGCACGCCAAAGGCAGTGTCCTGCGCATCGGTGCGGTGTCCGCGCTTGCCAATCTGTGTACCGAACGTATTTTCCCTTCGATGCTGAAAAAATACCCGGACGTGGCGCTGTCGATGGACGTGGAAAGTACATTATCGATCACCGAAATGGTGCTCAGTAATCAATACGACATTGGCTTTATTAACAGTACACCGGCCATCAAAGGGTTGCAGGCTGAACTGCTGGGCGTTGCGCAGGCGGTTGCCGTTGTCGCCCCCGGCCACCCACTGGCGGAACGTACCGGCATTATTCTGGACGACCTGAACTACCACCGTTCGATACTGCCGGGGCGCAAAACCGTGTTACGAGAGCAACTGGCGCAGGCTATCACCGCGCAAGATATCGTATTGCAAAGCCCAATTGAAACCTCGCTGCGCCACTGTTGTGTCATGGCAGGCACCGGGTTGGGGGTCGGCATTGTCGATGCCATTACCGCCCGCACCAGCGAAGCCAGGCTTTTGATCAAACCGTTTGAACCCAAAATCGACGTTGCCTATATGGCGATTTTCCCGCCCCAGCATGCCCGCAGCATGCTGGTTGAGGAGGTCGTTGGCGCTATCCGCACCTTGATCAACGAGAGCGCATAAGCCATGTCGCCCCTATAGCGGTTGTCATCATAGCGCCATCTGTACGCGGCACGATGTGACCAGCCGTCACTCGATGAACCACCTGGCAACGACTTATCTTGAAACGATTTATCTTGATAACGGATAGCCGTGAAAACGCTCGCCTTGCGACAATGGCACTGTCACCCATACCTCGACAGCCTCCTTTGATGGAATCGCGCTATGACACACAACGTTATTATACGCAAAAAGTACCTTATCGGTTTGATCGTTACGTTATTGTTGGTCGCCCTGCTGCTCTATTTCTGGCAACCTTTCGCCCGGCGCGGTAACGGTAATGCCTTGTGGCAGTTCGTCAGCCAACAGTGCGTTCCCAACCAGCAGAACAACCACTCGCCCGCCCCCTGTCTGGATGTCAATCTGCAAGGTCATTACGCCCTGTTCAAAGACCGGCGCGGCCCGTATCACAATCTGCTGATCCCAACCGACCGTATCAGCGGTATTGAAAGCCCGTTGCTGTTGCAACCCGGCACACCCGCCTATTTTGCCGCCGCCTGGAGTTACCGCGACAGACTATCGAGCCAGATGGGTAAACCGATCAGCGACGATAAGCTGGGACTGGCGATCAATTCGCTGTATGGCCGCACACAAGGCCAGTTGCATATTCATATTTCCTGCCTGAAACCCGAGGTCTACCAAACGCTGCGTGCCCAAAATGCACACATCGGCTACGACTGGGTCGACCTTGGTCAGCCACTGCTGGAGCACGACTATCTGGCTATCAGGCTCAACGGCAGCGACCTGACGCGTTCCGACCCGTTCAAGCTGCTCAATCAATATGTACAGGCTCGCGGGGACAACATGGAAAATTACGGTCTGACACTCACCGCCAACGCGCGGGGCGAACTGATCCTGCTGGCAGTGCGGCGTGATTTCATCGGTATGTTCAATCGTGGTTCCGCAGAAGAAATTCTGGATGTGAGCTGCGCGCTGGCGCAGTAACCGCCTTGGGTATGCAGCAGTGCTGCTGACGCGCAACACGATGTTGGTCATAAACACGATGCTGAACATACTGTCGACATCGTGTGCCATGTGCAAGGCTATCGTCCTGCGTTAATGGCTCCGCGACTCATAGCGGTTAACCTGTTATAAGTTATGCCTTTTTGTTTATTGCGCTCTCCCTGCTCGCCAGCCCAAGCTGCCCGGAATATACCCATATCCGCCGAGCGAGACGCCCATGCATCTGGATTTACGACAACTACGCAACTTTTTGGCGCTGGTGGAACACCGCAGTTTTGTGCAGGCAGCAGAAGCGGTTTGCCTGTCACAATCCGCATTCAGCCGCAGCATTCAGACTCTAGAACATACCCTTGGTCACCCACTGGTGGATCGGCACAGTAAGCAGTTTGCCCTCACCTGGCAGGGCAAAAAGCTGCTGCCGTTCGCTCTGCGCATGCAGAATTTGTCATGGGAACTGATTCAGGACATGCAACAGCTCGGTGAAGATGATGCCGGAGAGCTGACCTTTGGCTGCGGCCCGGCACCCGCCGCGGCATTAATCCCGCAGGCGATATCCGCTTTCCACCTATTACGCCCACGGACGCGTATCACCTACTGCATCGATAACTGGCACGCACTGCACCAGCGGCTACAAACTGAAGAGTGGCCATTTTTTGTAGCCGACACCTGGCAAGCTGAGCTCGACCCACAGTTACGGGTGCAGCCGCTCAACCCGCGCCGCTGCTTTTTCATTTGCCATCGCGACCATCCGCTGGCACAACAGACACGAGTCACCCCCGACGACCTGCTGCGCTTCCCTCTCGCTTCACCGTATTTACCGGTCGGCATGCGCAAGGTACTCGCCGCACTCACCGGCCAGCCAGACTATCGGCCGCAGATTCAATGCGACCATATCTATTCGGTATTCAGCGTGCTGCGCCACACGCAAGCGATCAGCTTTTCCAGCGAGGACGGATTTGCGCTCGGCCGCGACAGTCATCAGTTAGTGGAGATCATCCTCGCAGAGCAACCGCCAGAATGGGCGCAGATGCAGACCCGGTTCGGGATTATCTCCAGCCTGCAAAAAACGCTGCCTCCCCTGGCGCAACTGATGCTCGACACCATTCTGGAACAGGACCGGCTACGCTCGCCCTCCACCGTATGATGCGCTACTGCGGTTTACCGCTGGCATCATACGCTGGCCACTGCGGCTCCAGCTTAAGATCGGACAATGCCTGATCGACGATGCGGCTATCCAGCCATTCATCCACCGAGAAAGTGGAGCGAATTAACCCGGCGGCGTGGGCGCGCTGCACGCTATCTTGCAGGTTACTGCGCAGGAATGGGTCAAGACGTGGAGAGCTTTGCAGGTTAAGCGAGTCCGGGCGAAACTGTTCCTCAAATAAAGGCGCCGGAATCTGGCTTTGCTCCGCCATCAGTTTGATATAGTCCGCCAGATGTGCCGGGTCGCTGACCCACTGGGCTTCCTGCACCAGAATCGCCACCAACTGCCGGGTGACATGCGGATAGCGCTGGATAAAATCCTGCGTCGCCAACACCACCGCCTGCGTGGTATTGGCCCAACCCAGATCGCGGCTGGAAGTAATGATGCGAATCCCCTGTGGGCGCAACGCCAGCAGCGACACACCGCCCCATACCGCATCGACGCGTCGGGCTGCCAGTGCCGCTTTACCCGCGGTCCAGTCAAGGTTGATAACCCGGATATCCCGCTCGTTCAGCCCGGCACTTTTCAACGCCCGTTCAAACGATAACTGGTCGGCGGTGCCTTTGTAGACCGCTACCCGCTTGCCGCGCAGGTCCTCAATACGTGCAATACCAGACTCCGGCGTTGCCGCCAGATACGAACTGGAGCCACGCGACCCCAAGAGCACCCGAGTAGGAAGGCCGCCGGAGCGGCCGATGATCGCCGCCAGATCGCCGAGGTACGCCACATCCAACTGCTGGTTTGCCAGTGCTTCGTTCACTGCCGGCCCCGCGCCTTTAAAAAACGACCAGCGCACTTTGATGCCTTGCGGCTCAAACGCCTGTTCCAGGCTGTGGCGAATATAGGCCAGCCCCAGCGGCCCGCCAATAAACGGTTTGCTGCCTGCGCTCTGATCCGGCAACCCGATGCGAATTTCCGCCGGTTTGTCCTCCTGCGCTCGTGCTGAATTCCCTAGCGCCGCGACCGTCAACAGTGCCAGCCCCACGCTTTTAAACAGGCCACCCCAGCCACGATAACGATGGCGATCTCGTTGTTGTTGCATGTTTTCTCCACTCATTGCAGGCATTTTCAATGGCGAAAAACTAGCGAACGCGACCACTGCACCGTAAATAACATTTCCATGATTTCTCAGCAAAAAAAAGCATAAATCAGCACTGATGCCGGATAGCAGGTCATATGCATTTCTTGCACGTGCGCTATCGGTTTATTGCATTGGCGTACCGTAAGAAAATCAGGTTTTTATACCCTATCGATTCATTTTGGCTAAGTTTGCAAAGAAAAATGAATAAGTCTTTGGTCATGCATAAACGCTGGATAGTGAAAAGCCCACAGCCAACACCCCCACGTGTTGCGTATCGTACTCAGCGCATCATCGCGCCGTTGCTGCTACCGCTGAGCGTATTATTACTGTGGACCCTCAGCAGCCAGCAGGGATGGATGCCGCTACAAATCCTGCCCGCCCCCTCACAGGTCGTGGCCACTGCCGTCACCCTGTTGCAGGGCGATCTGCTCAGTCAGTTAGTGATCAGCCTGCACCGCCTGATCAACGGGCTCACCGTCGGTGTACTGGCCGGCACAGTGCTGGGCGCGCTGATGGGTGCATCAGTCCGAGCAGAGCGGCTACTTTATCCCACTGTCTACGCGCTAGCCCAAATCCCCACGCTCGGATGGATCCCACTGTTTATGGTGCTATTCGGCATTGATGATGGCCTCAAGCTGGCCGTGCTGATCAAAGCGGTGATCGTGCCGGTCACGCTGCACAGCCAGCGTGGCGTGCGCGATGTTCCGCCAGCATTACTCGACGTGGCTTGCACCCTGCGCCTGCCACACCTTACCCGTCTGACCCGGCTGATTTTGCCCGCCGCGTTGCCAGTGTGGTTTACCGGTCTGCGGCTGGCGTTGTCACAAGCCTGGGTATCGTTGATTGTGGTGGAGTTGCTCGCCTCGTCACAAGGCATCGGCTATCTGATGGTCTGGGGACGTCAGCTATTCCAACTGGATATTGTCTTAGTGTGTATCGCTGTCATCGGGCTAACCGGCTTATTGATGGAATGGGGCATCAACCAGTTGGACCACCGGCTGATCACCTGGCCACATCCACCGATCGGTAGGTTACATGCCGCACCTGTCGGTCAGGCCATTGGGTTGGTGGTACCGCTGTTATTGTTGGCACTATGGCAACTGGCCAGTCATCACGGCTGGGTCGACACACTACTGCTGCCACCGCCCGGCGAAGTCCTGCGCGCTATCTGGCATGGGGTGAGCGATGGCTCATTACCCGATGCCATGCGCCACAGCCTGTGGCGGGCACTCGCAGGCGGTATCATCGGCATAAGCGCCGGTCTGCTAGCCGGGCTGACGCTAGGCCTGAGTGAACGTGCCGAGGCGCTGTTTACCCCAACGTTGACGTGGTTGCGTCAGGTGGCGCTGTTCGCCTGGCTGCCACTGATTACCGCCTGGGTCGGCAACGACGACGGCGGCAAGGTCACCTTCATCGCGCTGGTGGCATTCTTTCCAATGTTGGTTGCCACTCATCGCGGCGTGCGCCAGCGCTCTCTGGCCTTGCAGGAAGTAGCACAAGTACTGCGCTTGCCGTGGCTCCATCGCCTGCGTGTCCTGATCCTACCCGGCGCGGCACCCGCGCTGTTCACGGGACTACGGCTGGCGATGATCTACGCCTGGCTCGGCACCATCGGCGCGGAATATTTCATGTCGTCCGGCGCTGGCATCGGCAGCCTGATGATCAACGCCCAGCAACTGTTAGACATGCCGATCATTCTCAGTGGCATGTTACTGATTGGCGTCACCGGCGTATTGATCGACTACCTCGGTCAGCAGTTGGAACAGCGCACGACCCGCTGGCGCACCCCAGGAGCCTCTCTATGACATCATCGTTCCCCCAACCGGTGGTCGCCTTCGACCACCTGAAAAAACAGTTTCGCGTCGGCGGCAGCCCGCTGACGGTCATCGATGACTTCTCGTTGGCAATTTATCCCGGTGAATTGGTGGCGATTGTCGGCAGCAGTGGCTGCGGTAAATCCACGCTCCTGCGGCTGTTGGTCGGGCTGGATGATGACTATCAGGGCCGCATTCTGGTGGACGGCACACCGATTAACGGTATCGGAGGCGAACGTGGCATCGTGTTTCAGGAAGCGCGATTATTTCCATGGCTGACGGTACGCCAGAACATTGAATTGGGGCTGGCGAGTGAAAAGATCGGTCGGGCCGAACTTACCCGTCGGGTCGACCATTTCATCCGGCTGGTGCATTTGGACGATTTTGCCGACGTCCTGCCTGCCCAGCTATCCGGTGGCATGGCACAGCGGGTGGCGATCGCCCGCGGGCTGGTGGGTAACCCGCGCATTCTGATGCTCGACGAGCCGTTCGGCGCGCTGGACGCGCTAACCCGGCAACAGATGCAGCAGGAACTAAGACGGATTCATCAGCAGGAAGGCACCACGACTCTGCTGGTCACTCATGACGTCGAAGAAGCCGTCTATCTGGCTGACCGGGTGGTGGTGCTGGCACCACGCCCCGGTCGCCTGAAACAGATAGCCACAGTGACATTGCCGCATCCGCGACAACGCGACAGCCAGGCTTTTCACCAGCAGTGCAGCGAACTGCTCGCGCTACTGACACACTGCGATGCGTCGGCCTTGCCCGACGCCACCCTCATCACTGACTAATATGGAGTAGCACATGGGACACCCTTCCGTTTACCCGACCGGTACCACGATATATCACCCAGACAAAGCCTGGGGTGGTTATACCGTCTTTCAGGCGCTGGAGACCGGTGCAGTCTTAATCGATATGAACGGGGCGGCGCTGCGTCTGTGGGAAGGCTTGCACGGCTTTCCCAACAAGATTCTGCCGGGTGGTTATATCCTCGGTCACAGCGGCCAGCGCGATGCTCGCTATGGCATGCAGGATATGGTGGACCTGGTGCAACTGGATTGGGACGGCAACCGAGTCTGGCAGTTTAACCGCTATGAACACATCAGCGACCCGGCGCTACCACCGGAATGGATGGCGCGTGCCCATCACGACTATCAACGCAGCGGCAACCCGGTAGGCTACTACGCACCGGGGCTGGAGCCGCAAGCACTCGGCGGCAATACGCTGATTCTGGCACACCAAAACCTGCACAACCCGAAAATCAGCGACAAGTTGCTGCTCGACGACACCATTATTGAAGTGGACTGGCAGGGCAACATCTTGTGGGAATGGCGTTGCAGCGACCATTTCGACGAGCTGGGTTTTGACGACGCCGCCAAAACCGCGCTGTACCGCAACCCCAACATGCGCAGTAGCGGCGGCGGCATGGGCGACTGGATGCACATCAACTCCATGTCCACCCTTGGTCCCAACAAATGGTTCGATCAGGGCGATGCCCGCTTCCATCCAGACAACATCATCTGGGATGCGCGCGAATCCAATATCATCGCCATCATCGACAAACAAAGTGGTGAAATTGTGTGGCGACTCGGCCCGGACTACAGCACACCAGAGCTGAAACACCTGGGCTGGATAATCGGTCAGCATCACGCACACATGATCCCGGCCGGGTTACCGGGTGCAGGCAATATTCTGGTGTTTGACAACGGTGGCTGGGCCGGTTACGGCGCGCCCAACCCGGCATCCGCCGACGGGGTGAAAAACGCCTGGCGCGACTACTCGCGCGTACTGGAAATCAACCCGGTGACGCTGGATATCGTCTGGCGCTATTCCCCGTACGAAGCCGGTATTCCGCACCCAACCGACGCGTTCCGGTTCTACAGCCCGTATATCAGCAATATCCAACGCCTGCCGAACGGCAACACGTTGATCAACGAAGGCGCCAACGGCCGCCTGTTTGAAGTGACGGCGGACCACGAGATCGTCTGGGAATACATCTCGCCGTTCTGGGGCAAAAGCGTCAACACCAATATGTTGTACCGCGCCTACCGGGTACCGTATGACTGGGTGCCGCAGTTGCCGCGCCCACAGGAAACGCTGGTACAGGCACCGGACAACACCCGTCTGCGTCAGCCCGGCGCCGCGCCAGCCGGTTTCGCCAGCGTCATTGCCGTTAACGATACCCGTCCGTACAAACGCGGCGGCGATGCGCTGTGCGTCGCCACCGACAGTGAAGACCTGAAACGCAGCCCGAAGCTGTTTTCCGTCAACCATCATCGCTTTACTGCCTTATCGCTGGCGCAGGATGACGCGCTGTCGCTGCCCGCCGGTGACCAATTGCTGCTGGTGGGCGCAGAACGCTGTGTGCACTGTAAGAGCCTGTATCGCCAGTTGGAAACGGTCATCGCTGACACCGCGTTCAGCGGGTTACCCAGCTACTATCTGGACGCCGACCATCACCTGACACAGGTCTCACAGCTACAGGTACGCTCGCTGCCCACACTATTGTGGCTGAAAGACGGTCAGGAACAGGCCAGGCTCACTGGTGCGCAAAGCGCAGACACGTTGCGACAGTGGTTAGGTGCCATCCTGCACTAATCGCGCCCACCTCCCGGTGTCATACCGGGAAGTATCCCGCTAGAGGATTGAACGATGAGCGGTGGGATAAGCGCAAAAAAGCATCCGTGACCTGAATGTGGAAGTAATAAATCCCGGCCGGGCATCGCACCTGTTCTCTGCATCAGGCAAAAAACAGACGATGACCAGCCGGGGGAATAAGGGGGCCAGCCCGATAATACCGTTTACGCTATCCGTTTAAGCTATAACTGACTCCCTTCAGTGGCTGGCATAATGCTTTTATACCCCTCATACTTCAAGTTGCAGGTGCGTTGGCTGCGTTACTCGGCCCATTTTATGGGCCTCGCCCCTTCGGGGCCGCTGCCAGCAGCGTTCAAATCGGCTTCGCCAATTTGTCACTCACCCCAGTCACTTACTTGTGTAAGCTCCTGGGGATTCGCTCGATTGCCGCCTTCCCGCAACTCGAATTATTTTGGGTATATAATTAATAAAAACTATTCTGTTTTAGCCGGGCTTGATATTGTCGGTGTCGTTTCTTTTTTCTCATCTGTGGTATTTTTCTTTTTCTCTGCGGTTATTTTATGTTCCGCTGTTTTTTCTTTTTCCGCTTTTTCTGCCGCCGTCTTTTCTTTTTCCTCTGTCGTGACTTTTTTATGCATCACTTTTTTATCGCTATGCTTATTGAGCGATTTATCCGTAGCCGTTTGCTGCGCCGTTAGCGTTTTGTTGTTCGCCTCCTGACTCGCTGTAGCGTCTGCGACGGGTGTGGTTTTCACTTCCGCGCTGGTGGCCGTTCCGGTTACCGGTTTGGCGCTCACTTCAGTGGATGCAGCGTGAGCGTAAGAAGCAGCCAGGATAACGCCTAAAAACAGAGGTTTCATATTCATTATGAATTTCCTTTAACAAGTCATTTGCGATTAACCAGACATAACGTTTTATATTCTGGTTAATAACCGAAGCGTTCAGGTAACCGCCTCGTGAGTGATTAAAGCAAAGCTGGAAATAAAAAGAATATGGAATACTCCTAGAAATTACCTGACTCATCCGACCTGATTATTTTATATTCTCCTCCCCACCAGAATAAATACCGTGTGCTTTGTTTGTTTTATGCGATGCCTGCTCTCACGCAGTGGATAAACCGGCTACCGAACTCAGGGTTATTCATAGCCAATCGATTAGATGCCGACAATATCGTGGATAAGGTAAAAAGATTACCGCCGGTAGGCCAGCCGACGCACCAGCCTGTCGCCCAGCGACTGCACCAGTTGCACCAGCAACACCAGTACGATCACCGTACCCGCCATCACCTGTTGATTAAAACGCTGATAACCGTAGCGGATAGCCAGATCCCCCAGCCCGCCGCCGCCAATCACCCCCGCCATTGACGAAAAACCGATGAGCATCACTACCGTCAACGTTACGCCTGCCAGAATCGACGGCAGCGCTTCCGGCAATAGCGCTTTGGTGATCACATGCCAGACGGTGCCCCCCATCGATTCAATGGCCTCGATCCGGCCGCTATCCACCTCGGCCAGCGCATTTTCCACAATGCGGGCGAAGAACGGAAACGCGCCGACGGCAATGGGTACTACCGCCGCAGTACTGCCCAACGTGGTGCCTACCACCCAGCGGGTAAACGGGATCAGGGCAATCAACAACACGACAAATGGCAGCGAGCGTCCAACGTTGATTACGCTTCCCAGCACCGCGTTGACACGCGGCAGCGGCAGAACACCGGACCGTCGACTGATAAACAGCAACACCCCGGTCGGCAAACCGACCAGCACGGTAAACAACGCCGCCAACCCTACCATATAGAGCGTTTCCAGCGTCGCGTTCAGCATGATCGGGAAAAACTCGTCCCAGCTCAGGCGACTTTGCATAATCCGTTCTCCTCAATGCCATGACGCCGTAGAAACGCGCGCTCAGCGGCTAAATCCGGCAGCAGCGCATGTCGCAAACGGGAAGTCGGATCCGCCAGCAAGGTCCGTAACGCGCCACTTTCCGCCACACGCCCTTGCTCCAGCAACGCGGCATGGTCGCAGATAGCTTTAACCACCTCCAACTCATGGGTAATCAGCACTATCGTCAGGCCCAGTTGTTGGTTGATCTCCGCCAGCAATGCCAGTATTGACGTGGTCGTCTCCGGGTCAAGCGCACTGGTGGCTTCATCACACAGCAGATAACGCGGTCGCGCCGCCAGCGCGCGAGCAATACCGACCCGCTGTTTCTGACCACCGGACAACTGCGATGGATAAGACTGCGCCTTGTCGCTTAACCCCACCAACGCCAACAATTCCGTCACCCGTTCCTCACGCTCGAGCTTGCCAACCCCGGCAATTTCCAGTGGTACTGCCACGTTATCCCGCACAGTGCGGGCATGCAGTAAATTAAAATGCTGGAAAATCATTCCGGTACGCTGGCGTTGCTGGCGTAGTTCACGCGGCGACAGACTGGCGATATCACACTCATCTATCAGAATACGGCCCGAGGTGGGCCGTTCCAGCAGATTGAGACAACGGATCAACGTACTCTTGCCCGCACCACTACGCCCGAGAATGCCGTACACCGCCCCTGAGGGAATCGTCAGCGACACATTCTCCAACGCAGGTTGTGCACAGCCCGGATAGCGTTTTCCCAACCGTTCGATGCGAATCATGGGTTATTGCCCCGCCACCGCAATCACCGACCCTTTATAATGCTGGCTGATGAAATCCGCCGTCGCTTTAGACTCCAAATCCTTCGCCAGTTGTTTAATGCGCGGATCGTCTTGCAGCGCAGGTGTCGTCACCAGAATGTTGGCGTACGGGTTATGGCTGGCGCTTTCCAACCCCAACGCATCACGGGATGGAACCAACCCTGCTTCCAGTGCGTAGTTACCATTGATAACCGCCAGGTCGACGTCATCCAGCGAGCGGGGGATTTGTGCCGCTTCGATCTCTTTAATCTTCAGTTTTTTCGGGTTGTCGGCGATATCTTTCGGTGTCGCCTGATCTTTCGCCGGGTCGTTATAACCCGCCTTAAGTTTTATCAACCCCTGCCCTTGCAGCAAGTACAGTGCCCGACTGAGGTTCGTGACGTTATTTGGCACCGCCACGGTGGCATTCTCCTTCACCTCGTTAAGTGATTTGTATTTGCGGGAATAGATCCCCAGCGGTTCGATATGCACGGTGGCTACCACCACGAATTTTTTGCCCAACGCTTTTTCCTGATCGCGCAGGTAAGGCACATGCTGGAAGTAGTTGGCGTCAACATCGCCGCTGGCCAGTAACTCATTGGCATTCACGTTACCACTGAGCTCCACCACCTTCAGTTTCAGCGACGGATCCGCCTTTTGAATCTGGGCCAAAATTTCTGCATGCGGCACCGGGTCCGCTGCCACCCGCAAGGCATCAGCCGCCTGAGCCGATACCGATAACCCCATTGCCAACGCCATTGCTGTCAGAGTAAAAAATTTATTATTTTTCATGTTGTTATTCCTTATTAACGGTAATTATTACGTCTCAGACGGTCTCTGCCTGCTGTTGTGCCTGCAATACATCGCCGTAATAGCGCTTCGCCACCTCAGGGTGGGAACGTAAGCGCCCTTTCAGGTAATTCCAGCCGACGTCACGCAGCAGCGGGTTGTTCGGGTCGCTGGCGGGTCCACGCGCCAGTTTTGCCAGCGCGGGCGACAGTGGAAATACCGGCACCACCGCATCCAGTTGCGCACCAAGAAAGAACGCGATGGATAAGCGCTCCTGACCTGGTGGTGGCGACACTACCCGGTGCACCGTGGCGCGCAGATAGCCGTCGGTCGCCAGTTCCAACAACTCGCCGATGTTGACCACAAACGACCCCGGCAATGGACGCGCGTCGACCCAACTATCCGGTTCAAGTTCCACCTGCAAACCGGGCTGCTCATCCTGCAACAACAGCGTCAGAAAGCCGGAGTCTTTGTGCGCGCCAACCCCTTGCTGGCTATCTGCCAACGGTTGCCCGGGGTAGCGAATCAACTTGATATGCTCGTTGGGTTTATTGCCGTACAACACATCAAACGCGGTGACCGGCAACCCCAGAAGCTCAGCGAAAGCACGCAACAGCCGCAGTGAAATTCGGGTCAGGGTTTGCTGCCATTCCAGCAGTGTACTTCTCAGCGCCGGTAACGATTCAGGCCACTGATTCGGCCCCTGCAGTCGCCGCCAGG
Source organism: Dickeya ananatis (assembly GCF_019464615.1). NCBI lineage: Bacteria > Pseudomonadati > Pseudomonadota > Gammaproteobacteria > Enterobacterales > Pectobacteriaceae > Dickeya > Dickeya ananatis. The sequence continues at coordinate 2,436,671 of NZ_CP040816.1, forward strand.
CCGGATCGCCCGACAGCAGGCGCAGCGGCGGGCGTTCTGCCCCAATATCAAACTGCTCACGCCAGTCCGGCGCGCTGCGGGTTCGTTCGGCACCAGCCAGGGTGTAACCCCGAAAATGGGGAGAGCGAATCATCGCCACACGCTGTTTTTCATCATCTGGTAGAGAGAAAAAAGCACGCGATACGCGCTGAACGCGTTGTTGCAATTCCGGCGCGACGCCGTGGTGGGTGAGATAAAAGAAGCCGGTTTCACGTGCGGCGTGATTCAGGCGTTGCAGAAAATCGGCGCGTTGCCGGGCATCGCCTTCAAGCAGAGAAAAATCGAGTACGGGCAAGGTTTCGGTGTGACTCATGGCTGACTCCAGTAATGAAATGTAGAGATGTCGTGACATTCAACATGGAGCAAGCGCAACAAGACGAAGGGGACATGGTGATTCCTCATGGTCAATAATCGGGAAACCGGCTCGTAAAACGAACCCCAAACATGACATCATCACGCCGTAATAGCAGATGACGGCTGAAATGTATTAATCCCGATTTTCCCACGCAGGTAAAATATCAATAACGGCAAAGGTAAGACGAAAATCGGCACAACCATCAACGCCGATTTGCTGTAATTGGTAACAAATTTGTAAGCAGCTTTACCTGACAATCCATGTATTCGCCTGCGGGAACACAGTAGGATGACGGCGAAGGGTGTGATAAAACAGCCGCAGAACCGCCCCACCGTGTGCCGGTCTGCACTCCAATATCTCTTGAGGTAATCCTATGCAATCTGAAGAACAACGCCTTATTGATGGTCTGTTTAGCCGACTGAAGACAGCCGAGACCAACACGGGCCCTCGGGATCTCAAGGCAGAACAGCAAATCAACGACTATATTCGCCAGCAGCCTGCCGCACCTTACTACATGGCGCAGGCAATGATTATTCAGGAAGCGGCGCTCAAACAACTGGATCAGCGCGTAAAAGAACTGGAAGCCGAGGTTAGCCGGCTCAGACAAGAAGCCGCTGCGCGCCCACAACAAAGTAGCGGCGGTTTTCTGGCCGGTCTGTTTGGCGGCGGCAGCCGTAACAGCGCGCCACAGCAACCGACCCAGCCTTCGCAACCGGCGGGTTATGGTCAGCAGCCTGCGGGCTATGGCCAACCCGCCGGTTACGGCCAGCCGATGGGGTACACACCACCGCCAGCAGGTTACGGCCAGCCAGCGCCGGGTTATGCCCAGCCAGCCCCTTCCCGCGCAGGTGGTTTCCTGAGTGGCGCGCTGCAAACTGCGGCTGGCGTGGCAGGCGGCGTCGTGCTGGCGGATATGCTGACCGGCATGTTCCATCGCTCACAGCCAGAAGAGATCGTCAATATCATCAATGAAACACCGATGATCAACGATAATCCGTTGGGCAATGCCAGCGATAATTTCCGCGATTTCAGCACGGATAACCTGGATACCTTCAACGGTACAGGCAACAACGACCAGTGGAGCAATGTCAGCAGCGAACCACAGGGTAACGACTACGACGATTTCTCTGCCGACGACTCCTACGACGACGACGATTCTTACGTCTGATACCCCGTTTTTCCCGCCATCAGGCTTGTCCCTTGTGTCGTCGTGCTGACTCAAGGGACAGCCATATAAGCAGATATGGATTATTCTGGCGCCGGTTTCAGGCTATCCTAAGCCCTCTGAAATCGGCGACGACTGGATAGCTGCCAACCTCCATGACGGCAGATCAATGTTGATTGCCTACCTTTGTTCGTAACGAATTGAAAGAAATAGAATAAAAGAGAAACAGTGCTGAATGGGCTTTTTTCATATCATCAATAACACTGTATGATACCGGCTCTACGTGTGAACAGTTGCAGCCAGATAGCGACAGAATCACAACGATTAGCGCCAGGGGAAGGCTCTGAAACCTGAAAGTGGACTGACGGCATGCATCTGAACGTAGCTTTATTTAAAAAAGGCAGCACTGGGCTGAACAGTTTGAATGTCTTCATGGTGACGCTGGTGGGTTGCAATATCGGCGCACATGCCCGGTTATCCAACATTGATTTATCGGTATTCTGGCCGGTTAACATCATCATCGCGGCCTTGTTTTACCGCTGCCGATACCTGAATAACCCCTGGTATTACCTCGTCGCCTACGCTGCGATGATTCTGCAAGATACGATATTCTATGGCTGGGGTGTGAGCGCGTTGACCATCAACTCCGCTAACATCGCGTTTATCGTCGTTCTCACCCAGTTGCTCAACTGGCCGGGGTTCCTGACACGCCGGGAAACCGACATGGTCAGTTCACTGTATGTCTTCGCCGCCTGCATGATTGCCGCACTGGCCTGCGGTTTTGTCGGCGCCCTGGCGCAACAGCCGTGGCCCTCCTTTCCGGCTGCGGTATTTCGCAGTAATTTTCTCAATTGGTTCAGCGACCAGTTCTACACAGCGGTGCTGTTTCTACCACTGCTGTTAACCCTGCAAAGCCGGATCCCGCTGCATCTCCCGGCTTCGCTGCAACTGGCGGACGCCCTGCCATTATTGTTACTGCTGCTGTCTATCTGCGTTGCTCCGCTGCTCGGCCCGGTCGCGATCCTGGCGTTTCCCTTGCCGGCATTAACCTGGTGCGCGATTGTCTACCCGCTATGGTTGATTCGGCTTATCACCTTGTGCGTCGGCGCGACAGAGTTAATCATGACCGCCGAGCATGTTTACGCACTCTATAGCCCGCAAGACCCGATGTTTCTGCATCAGGTCGTGATTGCGCGCATCGGCATCGCCGCCACCATCTTCAGCCCGCTGATGATGGCAACCAACGCACGAACCATCCGCCAGTTAAACGCCCGCCTGCTGCGACAAGCCAGCCATGACTTTTTGACCAACACCTTGTCGCGCTACGGGTTTACCGAAGCGCTGTCCACGCACGATCAGAACATCAAATCACAACAGGATGCGGTCAACATCATGTTGATTGACATCGATAACTTCAAAAACATCAACGACAGCTTCGGGCATGACTGCGGCGATGAAATCCTGCGGCAGGTCGCCAATGTGATACAACGGACGGTTTCTGCACAAGGGCTGGTCAGTCGTATCGGCGGGGAAGAGTTTGCCGTCGTGTGCTTTAACTACAGTCCACCCGCGTTTTATCGGCTGGCCGACGAACTGCGTCAAACCATCCAGCACACCGTATTTCTGTTCAACCAACAGCATGTGCCGGTCACCGTCAGTATTGGCATTGCCCATGCGCAGGTAGCGGGTAAACATCTGGTGGATACAGTACATGAGCTATTTCCGCTGGCAGATAAAAACCTCTATACCGCCAAACGCGAAGGGCGTAACCGTACTATTCAGTAAAACAGTACTATCCAGTAGAACCGTACTGCCCAGAAAATCGTCGCCGAAGGGCACAGGTAGGACATCGCCCGGTAGCCGCGCTTTGGCCTGACGGCGCTCAACGCATTGGTTGCTTTCAAAACATTGTTTTCAAAACATTGCTTTCAACGAATAAAAAACGCATCGAGATATCAATGAAATACCGTTATTTACTACTCTGTGCCCTGCTCGCTGCGGTATCGGCACAGGCTGACACCGCCATCCCTCCCGCGGTAAAACAGCTTGAAAAGCAGGGCATTAAAATTATCAAACCGTTTTCTGCCCCCGGCGGCGTACAAGGCTGGCTGGGCGAGTATCAAAAAATGGGTGTCACCATTTACCTGACGCCAGATGGTAAACACGCCATTTCCGGCTATATGTACGACGCGCAAGGCAACAACCTGAGCGAGCAGTTGATTGATAAGGAACTCTACCTGCCCGCCGGACGGGAAATGTGGAAAAAACTGGAGCGCGCCCCGTGGATTGCGGAAGGTAAAGCCGATGCCCCACGCACCATCGTGGTATTCGCTGACCCATTCTGCCCTTACTGCAAGCAGTTCTGGGAAAAGGCCCAACCCTGGGTAGAATCTGGCAAGGTGCAGATACGCACATTGCTGGTTGGTATTATCCGTCCGGACAGCGGCCGGTATGCCGCGGCCATCCTCAGTGCGAAAAACCCGGCACAAGCCTGGCACGACTTTGAATTGTCAAACGGGAAAACTGTGCCACCGTTCCCGGACGCAACACCGCCCGATGTCGTGAAAAAGCTGCAATACAACCAGCAGTTGCTTGAAGAACTGGGTGCTAACGTTACCCCGGCTATCTACTACATGAACGCCGACAACGCCCTGCAACAGGTCGTCGGCCTGCCCGATGAAAAGCAACTGGCCGACATGATGGGGAAATAAACCGCTCCGTCAGGAAGTACAAAAGTGGGTGCTCAGTGGCGCGCCATCGGTGTCTGGACCGTTACCTGATTACGCCATCGCCTGCGTCATCAGTGTCCAGGCCTGCATACCACCCGCTACTGGCTGCCACGGTGTGCCCCGGATCATAGTGACCGGCGCATCGACCCGTTGCAGCCCGCACTCCGCCAGCCAGTGCCCGAGTCCGAGAGCAGCGTCAGTGTCGATACGAACAAACTCACCGCCAACCTCGCTCATCAACGAACTGATCAACAAGCGGGCATGTTCGGCGCTGTCGGCAATCACCGGGCCGATAACATACCCTCGGCCAAAAGGTCGCAACGCCGCAAACCCAGCGATACGGCCGAGCTGTTCCAGCACCTGCATCGACGTTGACTGCCGCAACAGCCAGGTGATCAGCGTCGGGCGTGCCAACCCATGAGCCTGTTGATCCAGCATCGAGAGGTGAGAGGCATCCGCCAGTGTAGCGGCTCGTAGCCGCTGTCCATTGTCCAGACTCGGTGCAGCGATTGTCGGTAACTGCGGGCATTGATACTGATGGATTTCACCCACCGGCATAAATCCCAGCCGGGCATATAACCCCTGCCCCGCCGCAGTGGCGTGTAGTCGTACCTGATATCCCTCAAGGCCAGCCAGTACCCCTTCCATCAGCCGCCGACCGATGCCACGCCCTTGCTGCTGTTCATCCACCACCACCAGGCCGATGGTGGCCCAGCACTCACCCCAGCGCCAGCATACTGCGGTTCCCAGTGGTTGCCCGTTTTCTTCCGCCAGCAGCCCGTCCCCCAGCCGCAACGCGTCCTGCCAGTCCTGTAGCCGGTGCGGCCAGTTCGTCTGCTGAGTTAGCGACCAGCCGAAGTCAGCATCCGCTGCCGTCATGGCGCGTAACGTTATCGTCATGTCATGCTCCTCACATCATGCCCGGCGCTTTTAACCCGGAACCGTCTACCAGTCGGGCGTAGCGGAACGGGGTTGGATCCACGATCGGGGCATCTCCCGTTACCAAGTCTGCCGCCAGTCGACCGGCCCCCGGCCCGATACCGAAGCCATGCGCGCTGTACCCGGCAGACAGCACCAGCCCCGGCAAGCTCTCCACCGGTGAAATGACCGGAATCGCGTCCGGCGTGCTGTCGATCATCCCTCCCCACGCCTGTACAGCGCGGATGGCAGCCAGCGCCGGGTATTCACGCCGCATCGCCGCCAGCCCGTCGCTCACTATCGCCATATCCGGTGCCGGGTCGAGAATACGGGTTTTCTCAAACGGCGACACCCCGTCGAATGACCAGACCGCCCGTGATTCCGGCCCACACAGGAAAGGTTTAACACCCGGACGGAACGACAAATTTTTACGCCGCGCCCGGAAAGTCGGATAAAACTGTCGGGCGTAACGCAGGCTCTGGAAGCCCGGCTCCAGTCGACCGCGCCCGGACACCGACACGGTATAGCTGCCGTCTGACTGCGGGCGACAGGCAAACCCCGCGGTGTAAAACGGCAGGCTAATAACCTGCTCGATCGGTGCGGTGCGAAACGCCGTACCAATCACGTTGCCCAACGGCAGCTCGATACCATGACGACGGCAGAACAGCGAGCTCCAGACACCGCCGGCACAAATCACTGTGGAGGTTTTTACCCGGCCACGCTCGGTCCACACGCCGCTGACCCGTCCACCGCTGATATCCAGCCCGCGCACCGCGCACTGCTGGATAACGCTGGCGCCAAGGCGTTGTGCGGCGATAGCCAGCCCGGCGCAAGCCAGCGCGGGTTCGGCATGACCATCAGTCGGCGACGACACGCCCCCCAGCCACGCGGTGGTACTGCCTGGCGTCATCGCTTTGGCCTGCTCGGCATTGAGAATATCGCTGCGTACACCGTAGGCTTTCGCCATCTTGCCCCAGTTGTCCCAGGCGTCGATTTCCGCCTGATCCAACGTGGTGTACAGCAGCCCGGAACGGTGAAAGCCCAGATCCTCACCGGTCTCCTGTTGCAATTCTTCCCAGCGACGCAACGCGTAGATGATCAGTGGTAATTCGCGTTCATCGCGGTTTTGCTGTCGGCACCATCCCCAGTTGCGGCTGGATTGCTCGCCACCCACCAGCCCTTTTTCCAGTAGCAACACGCTGACGCCTTTTTTCGCCAGCTCATAGGCTGCCGCCGCGCCAGCGATACCAGCGCCAACCACTACCACGTCTGCCTGATCCGGCAACTGTCTACTGTCCTGAACATATCTGATCGGTGCAGGCATGTTGTTCCTCTGTCATTGCCTAAGAATAGAAATGTGTTTCTAACGCCAGTGCGCTTACCAATAGCCTGATTTCTTTATGACATTATCGCACATCTGATAGCAGCCTATCGTAATCGGCAACGGCACCCGCGTCACTGTCTGCCTGCCAGCCTCACAATCCCCCCTCCTCCCCCTGCTCGGATACTTCTTCAACACCGGGTTATGGTATTTAGCGGGTTATGGTATTTAGCGGGTTATGGTATTTAGCGAGTTATGGTATTTAGCGAGTTATGGTATTCACCGGGTTTGTCCACTCGGGCGATGCACATTCGGCAGGATGTAACGAAATACACCACCACGTTACCGGCGTAAACCGCCTGTTGTGCCGCCGACGGCGGCTTGGCTGCCAGTCGCGATAACGCCGCACTCACATCCTGCAACAGACGATCATCAGCCAGTCATCTTCTCTCAACCCATTCTGATAGCCGAATAAACCCTATCGCCAACAATGGACAGGAACCCTACCATCAGGAGAGCGATACTATGTTAAGCAAAAGACGTAAATCCCGACTGGGCTACATTCCCGATACCCCAGACATTCGCGACCACCACTACACCCCTGACCCCAGCGTGCTGAAAGTGCTGCCCGCCAAAGTGGACCTGACGCCAACTTTTGAGGTTTACGACCAGGGTCCTATCGGCTCGTGTACCGCCAACGCGCTGGCAGGCGCGGTACAGTTTGAACGGTTAAAGATTGGCGAGCGGCCTAACTTTATACCGTCACGGCTGTTCATCTACTACAACGAGCGCACCATTGAAGGCGATGTCAAGTATGATGCGGGTGCCACGCTGCGTGATGGTATCAAAACCCTGCATAAACAGGGAGTCTGTCCGGAAGAAGAGTGGCCCTATGTGGCAACCCCCGCACAGGAAGAAGGCGGTGAATTTCCTCCCGGCGCCCCGGCTGCAACCAAGCCACCGGAACGCTGTTATCAGGACGCGTTGAAATACACCATCACCAACTACCAGCGCTTGCATCAGGATTTGTCACACCTACAAGGCTGCCTGGCCTGCGGCTTTCCATTTGTGTTCGGTTTTACGGTCTATTCCAGTTGGATGGACCTGAAAAACCTGCCGGTGGTGGTACCGCTACCCTGCGGCAAAGATAAACCGGAAGGCGGCCATGCCGTTCTGTGCGTCGGGTATGACAACGCCACCCAGCTCTTTAAATTCCGCAATTCATGGGGGAAAAACGTGGGAGAGAACGGCTATTTCTATATGCCCTACGCCTATCTGCTCGACCATCGTCTGGCACAAGATATCTGGGCTATTAATACCGTTAAAAGCTAGTGCCGTTAACAGCTAGCGCTCTTAAAAATAAACCATACGGCCTGTGCGGTATTACCCGAAGCCACAAATAGCTGTACGGACAACGTCGGCCGCCATCAGAGGCGGCCGACCCGATAGTGAACGCCATTAAGACACCGTGGTTCGATACGCCGCCTGCGGGGCGCTACGCGTACCCGATAGCGTGAAGGCAGAGATCAGCGTCACCGTCAGCGCAATCGCCCCGAGAATCAGGTAGGTGTTCTGAAAACCAATACGGTCATACAGATTTCCGGCCATCGCCGACAGGAAAATCGCCGCTGATTGTTTGGCGAACTGAAAACCAATCAGGTAGATGGTGGCAGACAGCCGGGTGTCAAAGGTGGTGGTGATATATTTGAACGCCCCTACCAGCAGGAACGGGACTTCCAGCGCATGCAGCATTTTCAGCGTTACCACTTCCACCACGCTGGTCGCAAATGCCGACCCGACGATACGCACCGTCATAATAATCCCCGCCACCAGCAGCGTGTTTTTAGCACCGATGCGATTGATGATCCACGGCGAACAAAACATGATGACCGCATTTGCCAGTTCGCCCAACGTGGTGGCAAAACCAAATACTTCATTGCCCCTCTGTGGTGTGGCGAAAAACGATTTAAAGAAGTTGGCGAACTGTTGGTCAAACACATCGTACACGCAGGCGACCCCCACCACGTACAAGATGAACATCCACAGTTTGCGATCGCCGAACACCCGGCCTGCCATTTTTAGCGTGACTTGTGGCTGATTGGCACCTAATGCGTCCATCACCTGCGCCGTCGGGTGAGCTTCTGGTCGGGCTATCAGCAGCAACACGAGCAGCAGCACCGCAGCGCCCGACCCCATCCAAAACACCAGCGCCGGGTTAACGTTAAACAGGATACCCGCGGTGGAGGCACACAATCCCCATCCCAGGCAGCCAAACATGCGCGCCTTACCGTACTCAAACCCGCTCTGGCGACTGACTCGCTCGATGTAGGCTTCCACCGCCGCAGAGCCTGCGGAAAACACCAGCCCGATGTAAACACCGCCCGCGACCGCCCCTAACAGGCTATTTACCTTTAACAACGGCGCAAACACATACAGAAAGAACGGCGCAAACAAAAACAGCAGGATGGCGATGACCCACAGCAGGTGTTTTTTCAATCCCAGCCGGTCTGACAGTACGCCTATCAACGGCTGGAACAGAATGGCGAACAGTGAAATGGCGGAGAACACCACGCCAGTCTGGGTTTTGTTCAGACCGATCACCTCCGCCAGCCAGACCGGCAGAAACGGGAAACAGGTTGCCATGATGAAAAAATACAGAAAGAAGAACAGGCCGAAAATCCAGAAATTACGGTTATGTTTATGCGTTGTCGTGTGTAGGGTCGGTTGACTGATGTCCATATATCTATCCTTAAAAAAGGCCAGTCGGGGGAGAGGTCGCCCTCTCCCGCTGTATTACAGACGTTCCAATTCCAGTAACAGCGCCGTTTCCGGGTTAAGAATAGGCAGACGCAACCCGGCTTTCATCAACCATTCGCCGCTGTATTGCGCCGGTGCCGCCATCCAGGACGGTAACTGGCGCATAGTGCTGCCTCCTTCGATAACCGGCTTCAGGTCTGGGTGGTCCACCACGGTTAAGCGATAACGGGCCTGCGCATCCAGCCCGGGAAAACGCAGCACCCCGGCCAGCGCGTAATCCGGCATGGCCAGTTGCGCGACCAGAAACAGCGCCTGACGCCTATCCTCGCTGACGACGCCCTGCACCTGCGTGGTGGCATCCGGCATGTCGACTCGCCACAGGCGGCCGGTGTGTAATAGCATGCGGTACTGGCGGTGCAACGCCACGTAATGGCGAAAACCAGCCTGTTCCTGCGCGTCAGCACGTACCGGATCCAGCTCGATACCCATGTGACCAAACAGCGCCGTCAAGCCACGAAAGGCAATGCTGTGCTGACGCCCGGTGGCGTGACAGCGGTGATGACCGATGTGTGCACCCATCACTTCAGGCGGGAAGAAGTAACTCATACCACGCTGAATCGTCTGCCGTTCCAGCGCGTCGTTATTGTCGGAAGCCCAGAAGCGGTGGCTACGCCGCAACACCTCGTAGTCGATACGCCCACCGCCAGAGGCACAGGACTCAAACTCCACCTGCGGGAAACGCTCGCCCAGTACATCGAGCAGGCGATAAAACGCCTTCGTCTGGCGATCGGCGGCCGCCCGCCCCTGGTGGGCCGGTTGCACCAGCTCGCGGTTCATGTCCCACTTCACGTAGTCGATAGGGTGTTCACCCAGCAGCCAGCTCAGGCGCGCCAACAGATAATCGAATACCTCAGGGTTCGCCAGATCGAGCGCATACTGATAACGCCCGGTCGGCTGCTCGTAACCAGAGACTGCCAGCAACCAATCCGGGTGCGCGCGATACAGATCGGAATTCGGGTTGACCATTTCCGGCTCCACCCAGATACCGAACTCCATGCCCAGCGCCCGCACATGGTTTATTACCGGCATCAGCCCTTGTGGGTATTTCTGTGCATCCACGTACCAGTCGCCGAGGGCGGCACGGTCATGGTCACGCCCGCGAAACCAGCCGTCGTCGATAATAAAACGCTCAACGCCCAGCGCAGCGGCCTGCGTCGCCATCTGCATGATGTAGTCCGGGTCGTGTTTAAAATAGATACCTTCCCAAGTATTGAGATGTACCGGGCGCGGCAAGGCACGAGGGAATCGAATAATCTCCTGGCGCAAAAAGCGGTGAAACTGTTGGCTCATACCGTTGAGCCCCTGCTCAGAGCAGGCGGCGTACAGCCACGGCGTGGTCAGGGATTCACCCTGCGCCAGCGCGACTTCGCCGGGCAGATACAGCGCCTCCGCCTGCACCAGCCGTCGCCCATCGGTTTTCACTTCAGCGCGCAACCGATGGTTGCCGCTCCAGCCGAGGTGCGCACCCCATACCCGTCCCTGCTGCTCGGAAAATCCCGGCTCGCCGCTCACCATCGCCGGGAAATACTCATGCGAGGTACGCCCACGGCGGTTTTCCTGAACCAGACTGCCGTGCGCGAGCCGCGTGCGGTGCGGCTGAAACTCCCGTACCCAGCGCCCGTGAAACGCCATCACCTCCGCCGCCGATTCCGGCAGCGGCAGCGTGACCGCCAGCCGCTGCACCTGCCAGTCACCCGGATGCAGGTTGGTCAGACAATGACGCAGTTGCAGCACCCCGCTGTCAGCGTGCAGCTTGAATTCGCTGGTCAGGCGCAAGCCCGCCTCGTGGTCTTCTGCTTCAATGATCAGGTGTTGCGGACTCGGCTGTTCTACCGCCACGGTAGTCAACACTGCAAAGGCGTCAAGACCGTTGCGATGCCCTTCAACGCCCGGCGAGCCAAATAAACCACGCCCGGTTTCCGCCGCCAGTGTCACCGGTACGTCCACATCCAGTCGGCCGTTCGCCACCGGCCGTGACAGACTCTGCACATCCTGTGGCGAAAACGTCTCCAGATGCGGCCCCCAATACAGTATTTCTGCCGCCGGTCGGCAGCGCACAATCACATCCGTCACCGAACTGGTCAAACGAATTAGCGTCGTTTCCATCCTCATCCTCCTGAATGGTTGATGAGACTAGTTGTATTCCGAAACGTTTCGGATAAAAACCGAAACGTTTCGGTTTTGTGATCGGGTTAAAAAACGAACGCAGCAACGGTGGTGGAAAACAATGGTGAAACAGGCGGACGCAAGCGGATTATTTTGTTGCTGGCGGCGGGTTATCCGTCTGTCCGGCGCGCAACTGTGGTTGCCATAACACCTGTAGTGAGGAGGGGTCTTCCCCCATCAACAAACGCGATACCATATGGGCTATCTGCTGGCCCACCTGCGAACGGGTCGCCTGCGTGATGGCGGTGACCGGTATTTCCAGCAACGAGTCGGCTGGCAGGCCATCATAGACTATCAACGATACCGCACGCTCCCCTTGCAGACGGCCGCTGTCGCGCAATGCCAGCGCTGCCCCTTCCCCTTGCGTGCTGCCATCGATAACGATAGCAGTAGGTGGCTGCGGCAACGCCAGCCATTGCAACGTTGCCTGATACCCCTCCCGGCGTGATGGTGCCACCTGTCGCAACAGCGCATCACGCGGGGCGATACCGGCTGCCGCCAATGCCTCCAGATAGCCAGCACGGCGTTGGGCGATAAAGGATTGCGGATGATGTTCGCCAAGAAAAGCGATTTGACGGTGACCAAGCGAGATCAAATGCCGGGTGGCGAGCGCCGCACCGGCCTGACTGTCAAAATCAAACCAGGCATAGGGTAATGGCAGATCACTGCGCCCGAGCGCCAAAAACGGAAAGCCAACCGATTGCAGGTATTGCAGTCGGGGGTCTTGTTGCAACGTATGCGCGACGATCAACGCATCCACCCGGCGGCTTTCTATCATGCGTAAAAACGCATGGTGATCGGCCTGCTCCTTGTCGGCAATCAACAGCAGATCAATCTCCTGCTTCGCCAGCTCGTGGCTGATTTCCGCCACCATCTCCATAAAAGTGGTGTTACTGAGCGGTGCGGGCTGCATAGGAAACACCAGCCCCACGGCGTCAATACGCCCCATTTTCAGTCGGCGGGCAAACGTATTGGGGCGATAGCCTAAGCGCCGAGCTTCTTCTTCCACCCGCAGGCGCGTTTGAGCCGCCACGTCATCATAGCCATTGAGCGCGCGGCTAACGGTGGTGACCGATAATCCCAACGTTTTTGCAATCTGTTTCAGTGACATGGCGCATCATTCACCCTGAATTCTATTACGGGCCAGACTACCACAAATCACGGCAAGGGGGGGATGCGAGAGGCGGTTGACAAACAGCCAAGTGGTTTTGTGAACGGTGATCTCTGTCTGGGTTGTGGATGATTTCGTGCGAGGTAAAGCCAATCTTTCCTTTGTAACATTATCTCTCGCACGACAAGGAGAGGCTCAAACGCCGCCTCTCCTTGACCACTGGCTTGAGGGCTAAACTGTGCCGCTTCGCGGTTCCTTCGGCATTCGCCTTCGCTGTTCGGGCCGCCCGTCCATGCGGCTCACCCGGCGAAGTCGTCCACCTCAGCACCGTTTTTAACGCCGGAAAACCCTTCGCCTGTCATGAAAGGCACTACGAGAAGAGAGCCTTATTTCTTGTCTTTATTGGCTTTGTCGATCACCATGCGCGCCCAGCGCGGGTGGTGTTTCAGCGCCCACTTCTCCGAGACCTTGCCTTCGATCATGCCTTTGATCGAACCACGCACCCAGAACGCCATGTACAGGTGAATCAAAATGGCGTGGATCAGCACAATGGCGGCGGTGGCGTGCAACAAAATGGCGTAACGCACCAGGTCTATCGGGAACAAATGGGCGAAGTACGGCCGCCACATGATGACACCGGTAATCAGCAGCACCAGCGTTAACCCCATAATGCTCCAGAACATCAGTTTCTGGCCGGGGTTGTATTTACCCACATCAGCCACTTCATGCTCGTTGCCCTTGAGTACCTCAATGATATTCAGGAACCACGGCACATCCTGACGTTTCGGGATGTTATGACCGACAAAACGGATAAACATCGGCACCAGACACACCACAATCAAAATACCGAAGAACGGGTGCATGATGCGCCCCATCTGCGGCGTACCGAAGGTTTGCGTCAGCCATTGCAGCGTCGGGAAAAACAGCGCGATCCCCGACAGCGCCACCAGAAAGAAACTGATCACCACAATCCAGTGGCAAACACGGTCGGCGAACTTAGTGCGCACAATCATTTTTGGGTTACTCATGCTTATCGTCTCCTTCATGCGCCTGTTCTTTATCCGAATGTGATTCATCCGAATGTGCTATCTCCTCCGTGTTCGGCCCAATGCCGATGTAGTGGAACATCAACCCGGCGAAGGTGGCGACAAAGCCCAGCGTGGATAACGGCTTGAGAATGCCTTTCCACAGGTTGACTGGCGTCGAGATTTTTGGATTATCCGGCAGGTTGTGGTACAGCGACGGTTTATCCGCATGATGCAACACATACATCACGTGCGTACCGCCAACACCCTCGGGGTCATACAGGCCGGCATTGGCGTAACCGCGTTTTTTCAGATGTGCGACACGCTCGGCCGCGACGTTCTTCATTTCTTCTTTGGTACCGAAATGGATAGCACCGGTCGGGCAGGTTTTCACGCAAGCCGGTTCCTGACCGGTACTGACGCGATCGACACACAGCGTACATTTGTAGACGCGGTTATCCTGCTTGTTTAAGCGCGGAATATTGAACGGACACCCGGCGATACAATACCCACAGCCGATGCAGTGTTCAGACTGAAAATCGACGATACCGTTGGCGTACTGAATAATGGCACCGGCTGACGGGCAGGCTTTCAGGCAGCCCGGCTCGGCACAGTGCATACAACCGTCCTTGCGGATCAACCATTCCAAACGGTCTTCGCTCTCCACTTCAGAAAAGCGCATCACCGTCCAGGATTTCGCGCTCAGATCGGTAGGGTTGTCGTACACCCCCACGTTGTGACCGACGTCATCACGGATGTCGTTCCACTCGGAACAGGCCGCCTGACAGGCTTTACAGCCGATACAGGTGGTGACATCGATAAGTTTGGCGACTTCGCTTTTATCATCCCGAACCTGTGGCGGCGGCGTCAGGCTACTGGTGGCCGAACGCTGGATAATATCCTGAGATTGCATTGACATAACGTTTTACCCTTACACCTTTTCCACATTGACCAGGAACGCTTTGTATTCCGGCGTTTGCGAGTTGGCATCGCCGACGCTGGGCGTCAGGGTATTCGCCAGGAATCCCTTGCGTGTCGTCCCTTCGAATCCCCAGTGGCAGGGAATGCCGACGGTTTCAATCGCTTTTCCGGCCACGGTCAATGTTTTGATACGCTTGGTCACCACCGCCTTGGCTTTGATGTAACCACGCTGGCAGGAGACCTTCACCATATCGCCCGCCTGAATCCCTTTGCTTTTCGCCAGGTTCTCGCCGATTTCGACAAACTGCTCCGGTTGGATGATCGCATTCATACGTGCATGCTTGGTCCAGTGACGGAACAGCTCGGTAATGGAATAAGTGGTGGCGACATACGGGAAATCGCTCGCCTTGCCCATGGTTTTCGCATCACGCGCAAACAGGCGTGTCGCCGGGTTCGATACCACCGCCGGGTGCAGCGGGTTGGTGCCGATCGGGCTTTCTATCGGTTCGTAGTGTTCCGGGAACGGGCCATCCGCCAGCTTATCCATTGAGAACAGCCGTGCGACGCCTTCCGGCAACATGATGAACGGCATGGTGTCTTTGCCCGGCGGTACCGTGGCAGCAAAGTCTGGCACGTCGATGCCTTTCCATTTCTGGCCGGTCCATTCCAGCAGTTTGCGTTTGCTGTCCCAGGGTTTGCCCTGCAAATCCGCCGAGGCGCGGTTATACAAAATGCGGCGGTTCTGCGGCCAACACCAGGCCCAGCCCGGCGTACAACCCAGCCCCACATCGGTATTGTCGCGGTTCGCCATCTGGTTACCGGCTTCGGTCCAGCTTCCGGCGTAAATCCAGCAGAAGCTGGCGGTAGTGCCGTCGTCACGCAGTTGCGAGAAGTCTGCCAGTTGCTGGCCTTTTTTCAACAGCAGATTGCCTTTATCGTCGAACACATCCGCCAGCGCCATCCCGTTGGATTCACGGGCGATCTCTTCGGGCGTCGGGTCTTCCGGGTCCTGATAGTTCCAGTTGATGTTCAGCACCGGTTCCGGGCACACACCGCCCTCTTCCCGGTACAGTTCACGCAGGCGCGTCATCAGGCGACCGAGGATCTTCGCGTCGTGCAGCGCTTCAGCCGGTGGCTCGGCCGCCGCCCAATGCCATTGCAGCCAGCGCCCGGAGTTGGCGATAGAACCGTTTTCTTCAGCAAAACAGCTCGATGGCAGACGGAACACTTCGGTCTGAATCTCAGCCGAATTCACGTCATTAAACTCGCCGTGGTTTTGCCAGAAGGTGGAGGTTTCGGTCGCCAGCGGGTCGATCACCACCATGTATTTCAGTTTCGATAAAGCGGCGGTAGCCTTGTTCTTGTTGGAGAACGCGGCCAGCGGGTTGAAACCCTGAACGATGTAGCCGTTCATTTTGCCGTCCAGCATCAGTTCGGTTTGGGCCATGACGTCATAGCTGCGGTCCCACTTCGGCAGCCAGTCATAACCCCAGTTGTTGGAGGCCTGCGCGTTATCACCCCAGAAGCTCTTCATCATGCTGATGAAAAACTTCGGCGTATTCTTCCAGTAGTTAACCTGATCCGCCAACAGCGCATCCGGTGTTATCTGGCTGAGGTAGGTTTTCAGGTCACCCTGTTTTTCGGACGGCAACGGCATGTAGCCCGGCAGGTTGAGGCTCAGCAGCCCCAGGTCGGTATACCCCTGAATGTTGGAGTGACCACGCAGCGCATTGATGCCGCCGCCCGCCATACCGATGTTACCGAGCAACAGCTGGATCATGGCCGCCGAGCGGATGATCTGTGCGCCGTTGGTGTGATGCGTCCAGCCCAGTGCGTACATGAAGGTCGCGGTTTTGTTCGGCACACAGGTGCTGGCCAGCGACTGGCAAATCTCTTCATAGGCTTTCGCCGGTGTGCCGCACAGCGAGGTCACCATCTCCGGCGTATAGCGGGAAACATGTTTTTTCAGCAGGTTCCACACGCAACGCGGATGACTTAAGGTCATGTCCCGTTTGGCGAAACCGTCCGCCCCCAGCTCGTACTGCCAGCTGCTCTTGTCGTACTGGTGCGTCTGGCTGTTATAACCACTGAACAGCCCCTCGTCGAAGCTGAAATCCTCACGCACGATCAGGCTGGCGTTGGTGTAAGACTTCACATACTCATGGTGAATCTTGTCGTGGGTTATCAGGTAGTTGACGACACCGAGCAGGAAAGCGGCATCCGACCCGGCGCGGATCGGTGCGTACAGGTCGGCGACGGCGGCAGAACGGTTAAAACGTGGGTCAACCACAATCAGTTTGGCGTCATTGTGGGTTTTGGCTTCCACCGCCCATTTGAAGCCAACCGGATGTGCTTCCGCCGCGTTGCCACCCATCACGATGATCACGTTGGCGTTTTTAATGTCCACCCAGTTGTTAGTCATCGCCCCACGGCCGAAAGTCGGTGCCAGCGCAGCAACGGTCGGGCCGTGGCACAGGCGCGCCTGACAATCGATAGCCACCATCCCCAGCGAACGGGCAAACTTCTGGTCGAGAATACCGGTTTCATTACTGGCGGCAGACGAGCACAGCATCCCGGTAGTCAGCCAGCGGTTGACCAGTGTGCCTTTAGCGTTAACACGCTCAAAGTTGGCGTCACGGTCTTTTTTCATCAGCCGTGCGATACGGTCGATCGCCTCATCCCAACTGATACGCTGCCATTTGTCTGAACCCGGCGCACGGTATTCCGGGTATTTCAGGCGGCCTTCGCTGTGAATGTAATCCACCAGACCAGCGCCTTTCGGGCACAACGAGCCACGGCTGACCGGGTGATCCGGGTCCCCTTCGATGTGAAAGATGGCGGGTTTGGCGTTTTTTGCCCCGTCGCCCAGGCTGTACATCAGCAGTCCGCAGCCCACAGAGCAATACGTGCAGTTATTGCGGGTTTCTTTCGCCCGCAGCAGTTTGTACTGACGGACCGAGGCCATCGCCTCCGTGGGTGTAAACCCTAAAACAGCGAGTGTAGTCCCTGCCATTCCCCCGGCGCAGACTTTAAAAAAGCCCCTTCGATTAACTTGCATGTTTTTCCCTATCATTTTATGTGTCTTTTTTGTTGCGAGGAATCTAACAACACGCCACGAGGAGATTTTGAGCAAAATCAAGAATTACGGTTTTAATAGTACATTCACCCCCTTTATGGGTATTTATGCTCAGACTTTCGCTATGCACGTAAATACATAGCGATATCCGCCGGTTGTCAGGTTTCGTCGTGTCAGCCTCATTTCATTCCGGCAACCTGCCGTTACCGAGACATTAACAACCCAACACAATAACGAGCAGACGAATAAATCGATGCGGTGTCGTGTTGCAACATGTCGGCAACACCATAAAAGCAAGGTGATGAAGGCGGATAATGGAAGCGGAGGTAACAGTGGGGGGTCATGCCGGACACACCAGCATTAAAAATGGCCCGCATCAATGCGGGCCAGCATGATCAAACAGCCTGTACCGGAATACGCTTTCCTGCCGCCGGGTCTGCCGGTGCAGCAAAGTTCAAATAGCGGTAAATATCTGACGCAGACTGGGACAGAACCGCCACCTGCTGCAAATACTCCGCCGCCGTAGGCAACCGACCCAGTATCGCCGCTACCGTACTCAGTTCAGCCGATGCCAGATAGACACTGGCGTCCGTCCCCAGACGATGCGGGAAATTACGCGTCGAGGTGGAAACCACATGGCTACCGGCTTTCACTCGGGCCTGATTCCCCATACATAGCGAACATCCAGCCGGTTCAATACGCACGCCTGATTTAATGAACTGGCTAAAATAGCCCTCATCGCTGAGTTGGTGGGCATCCATACGTGTGGGCGGTGCCAGCCAAAGCCGGGCGGCGATATCCCCTTGATGTTGCGACATCAGTTTACCTGCCGCACGGAAATGCCCAATATTGGTCATGCATGAACCGATGAACACTTCATCAATGCGGTTTCCTGCCACGTCGGAGAGGGTTTTCACATCATCCGGGTCATTGGGGACGCACAGAATCGGCTCGTTGATGGTTGCCAGATCGATCTCGATGACAGCGGCATATTCGGCATCGGTATCTGCTTCCAGCAACTGCGGGTCATCCAGCCACTGTTCCATGCGTTCAACGCGCCGGGCCAGCGTCTGTGCATCCTGATATCCCTCTGCTATCATGGTGCGCAGCAACGCCACGTTCGAGCGCAAATAGGTTTCCACTTCCGTCTGTTCGAGCTTGATGGTACAGGCCGCCGCCGAGCGCTCGGCCGAGGCATCCGCCAGTTCAAACGCCTGCTCGACGCTCAATCCGGCCAGACCTTCAATTTCCAGAATACGGCCAGAGAAAATGTTTTTCTTACCCTGCTTGGCCACAGTCAACAGCCCTTGCTGGATAGCAAAATAAGGGATGGCATGGACCAGGTCACGCAGCGTAATACCCGGCTGCATCTGCCCTTTAAAGCGCACCAGTACTGACTCTGGCATATCCAGCGGCATGATGCCGGTTGCCGCCGCGAACGCCACCAGACCGGAACCGCCGGGGAAAGACAGACCAATCGGGAAGCGGGTGTGGGAATCAGCACCGGTACCGACGGTATCCGGCACCAGCATCCGGTTGAGCCAGGAGTGAATGATGCCATCACCCGGACGCAGTGACACCCCATTACGCTGGGTGATGAAATCCGGCAGGGTTTTATGCAGATTGACGTCAACCGGTTTCGGGTAAGCCGACGTATGGCAGAACGACTGCATCACCAGATCGGCAGAGAATTGCAGACAGGCCAAATCTTTCAGTTCATCACGTGTCATGCCGCCAGTGGTATCCTGCGAGCCCACCGTGGTCATTCGCGGCTCGCAGTACTGCCCCGGACGAACACCGGCAACGCCACACGCTTTACCCACGATTTTCTGCGCCAGCGTATAGCCGCGTGATGACTCGGCTGGTGCCTGAGGCAAACGGAATGCAGTGCTTGCGGCCAGCCCTAACGACTGACGGGCACGTGCAGTCAGGCTGCGGCCAACGATCAGCGCAATACGCCCGCCCGCGTGCACTTCATCCAGCAGCACGTCGGTTTTCAGGCTAAAGCGGGTGATCAGGGTATTGTCATCATGGCGACGCACTTCACCCTGATAGGGATACACATCGATCACATCACCCGTCGACAGCGCGGTCACATCCATCTCGATTGGCAGCGCACCGGAGTCTTCCAGCGTGTTAAAGAAAATCGGCGCGATTTTCCCGGCCAGTACCACCCCACCAGCACGCTTGTTCGGCACGAACGGAATATCCTGACCGATATGCCACAGAATCGAGTTAGTGGCGGATTTACGCGACGAACCGGTGCCCACTACATCACCGACATACACCAGCGGATGCCCCTGCGCTTTCAGGGCTTGCATCTGCGCCACCGGGCCGATAGACCCCGGTTTATCCGGAGTGACACCATCACGAGGCACGTTCAGCATGCACAGAGCATGCAGCGGGATGTCCGGACGTGACCAGGCTTCCGGTGCCGGAGACAGGTCATCGGTATTGGTTTCACCCGCGACTTTGAATACCGTCAGCGTGATTTTTTCCGCCAGTGCAGGACGAGCGCTAAACCATTCGGCATCGGCCCAGGACTGTAATACCCGCCGTGCAGCGGCATTCCCCTGCCCGGCTTTCTTTTCAATCTCACCAAAATAATCAAATATCAGCAGCGTATGGCTAAGCGCTTTTACCGCTTCCTCGGCTAACACATTATTATCGAGCGCATCAATTAATGGCTGAATATTATAGCCACCCTGCATCGTCGCCAATAAACGCACAGCGGCAATCGAAGAAATTGCCGCAATAGTTAGCTCGCCACGCACTATTTCCCCCAGAAAGTCGGCTTTAACTTGTGCCGCATCATCAACGCCGGGGGAAATATGGTATGTCAGCAGGTCAAGCCACGCCGGAATATCGCCAGATGACTGATTTTCGGCGGCAGATAATTGAGCTACCAGCTCTGTCGTCTGCTGTGCAGTTAACGGCTTGGGC
This sequence comes from Dickeya ananatis, assembly GCF_019464615.1. Taxonomy (NCBI): domain Bacteria; kingdom Pseudomonadati; phylum Pseudomonadota; class Gammaproteobacteria; order Enterobacterales; family Pectobacteriaceae; genus Dickeya; species Dickeya ananatis. Next base: position 2,457,257 of record NZ_CP040816.1, read on the forward strand.
GGAATCCCCATTTCACGTCGTTCTGCAATATGGGCATTATAATGTTCTAACATGACAGCTCCTCTTACCATGCAATGGTAATTAATGCGTAATTAACGCCAAAATAAAAACAGGTTTGAGTTCAGAGTATTGACATAACAATTGGCGATATTATTTTTTACACCCGTCATTCGAATTATTTTTGGTAATACCCCAAATAATTCGAGTTGCAGGACAACACGCTCGCGTGTTGAACAACGCTACGCGTTGGCCCTTTAGGGCAAGGCTCGTTAGAGCCTTGTAACGCGGCAAGTGAGTGAATCCCGATGAGCTTACTTAAGTAAGTGATTCGGGTGAGCGACAAATCGGCATGCGCCGATTTGAACGCTGCTTGCAGCGGCCCGAAGGGCGAGGCCCATTGATGGGCCGAGTAACGCAGCCAACACACCTGCAACTTGAAGTATGACGGGTATATCATTTTCAGTCAGAGAATGCGCCCTAAGCCTGAAAAATAAATAACGATCAAACAGAGAAAGTCAGTGCCGCAATACTGGCTCGAAATAGCGGTGCTCCCTTATTACGGGTTCACCCAGCCAAATTACGGGTTCACCCAGCCAACCAGACACCGTTTTGGCGTCAGCATTACCACCAAAGCCGACACCATCCGCCGGTGAAGAACCCTCTGATCAGCGTGCGTCAAACCAGCCATGCAGCATGTCGTCGATGCGCCCTACCACCGCCGTCAGCGTATGGCGCTGGCTACGGGAACACTGATGAGCCGGTTCATCACACAGCAGACACCGACGAGGCTCGTGCGCCAGCAACGTTCGACTGACTGACCCGGCCTTCGGGCAGAACACGTCAAAATCCCACAGCCGCCCCAGCGGATGCTGCTCTTCCAGCGCAATCGCCGCCGCCTTCACGCTCAGCGCATCCTTGGTTATCGCCCAGAACGCCTCCGACCCCGTCTCCAGCCAGTGCAGCTGCTGCTCCCGCACCTCCCATCCCCGGGCCAGGCACAGGTCATTGAACGCCGCCACGGCTTCTGTCATCGCCCGACGGTACAGCGCCGAGTCCTTCACCGCACCGGGCGTCACCAGCGTCAGCGACACCACCGTCGACCGGTGCAACGCCAGCAGCTGCTGCTGGCGTGCATGGCGGCGCTCCTTCGCCGCCAGCAGGCTGTCCAGTGAAACGCTGACCGCGGCGCCTGTCGCTGCCTCGCTCACGCCTTGTCCTCTTTCACCTGACGCACCACGTCGATCACGCTGCCGTCACGGTAGCGGATCACCCCCACGATACGGTCGTGAAACTCAATCGCCTTCGGCTCGCCCACCAGCGCTATCGCCCGCTGGTACAGGTCTTCGATAGACATCACGCTCAGCCCGGCCTCGGTCAGGCGTTCCGCCACGTCCGGGCGCGACGGGTTCACCGCGATACCGTGGTCCGTCACCAGCACGTCTATCGCGCTGCCCGGCGTCACGCAGGTGGTCACCTGACGCACCACCGTCGGGATACGGCTGCGGATCAGCGGCGCCACCACGATGGTCAGGTTCGCCGCCGTCGCCACGTCGCAGTGCCCGCCCGACGCCCCGCGCATCACCCCGTCCGACCCGGTTATCACGTTCACGTTGAACTGGGTGTCGATTTCCAGCGCACTCAAAATCACCACGTCCAGCTGGTCGCAGCACGCCGCCTTGGCGCTCGGGTTGGCGTACACGTTGGTCGAGATTTCCACGTGTTGCGGGTTTTTCGCCAGCGACGCCGCCGCATTGGCGTCAAAGCACTGGGTGTCCAGCAGCGTCTCTATCAGCCCCTTCTCGTGCAGGTCGACGATGCTGCCGGTAATGCCCCCGAGTGCAAAGCGCGCCGTCACCCCCTGCTTGTGCATCCGGTCTTCCAGAAAACGGGTACAGGCGGTCGAGGCCGCGCCGGAGCCGGTCTGGATGGAAAAGCCCGGTTTGAAGTAGCCGGAATGGGCTATCACGTCCGCCGCCCGGCGGGCTATCAGCAGTTCACGCGGGTTGCTGGTCACCCGCGCCGCCCCCACACTGATTTTCGCCGGGTCGCCCACTTCCTCCACCGGCACCACGAAGTCCACCTGGTCCTGCACGATGCTGGCCGGCATGTTCGGGAACGGCACCAGGCTTTCCGTCAGCAGCACCACCGTCTTCGCGTAGTGCGCGTCCACCATCGCGTAGCCCAGCGACCCGCAGCGCGATTTCCCCGACGTGCCGTTGGCGTTGCCGAATTCGTCGCTGCTCGGCACCCCGAGGAACGCCACGTCTATCGTCAGCTCGCCGCTCTGCAGCAGGTGCACCCGCCCGCCGTGCGAGTGGATTTGCACCGGCTCTTTCATCAGCCCGTGCGAAATCGCGTCCGCCAGCTTGCCGCGCATGCCGGAGGTGTAGATACGGCTGATCACCCCGTTGCGGATATGCTCGATCAGCGGCGCGTTGCAGGTCATCAGCGAACTGGACGCCAGCGTCAGGTCCTTAAAACCCAGCCGGGCCAGCGTGTCCACCACGTGGTTGATCACCTTGTCCCCTTCACGGAACGCGTGGTGGAACGAAATCGTCATGCCGTCCTGCAGCCCGCTCTTGCGAATGGCCTCCTCCAGGTCGGCGCACAGCTTGCGCTGGTGTTTTTCGGTGACGTCATTCAGCCAGGGGGTGCTGTGGTTGGCACTGACGAACGGTTGCAGCGGGCTGTTTTCCGGGTATTGCTTCTGCAGTGCTTCAATAAAGTTACTCATGATCCAATCCTGTCATTGCGAGGCCCGCCAGCGCGCTGTCACGCCGCCAGCCGGCCAGTGCGGAAACTGTCGGTTAACCGGTCCGGGCCTACTGGCGCACGCCGGAGGCCAGCGCACGCTCCACCACCTGGCGGGCGTGGTTGATAATCGGGCCGTCGATCATTTTTCCGTTCAGCGAGATGACCCCCAGCCCGGCGCGCTCGCCCTCTTCCGCCGCCCTGATCACCAGGTGGGCGTAGTCCACCTCGTCCTGGGTCGGCGCGTAGGCGTTGTGCAGCAGTTCAATCTGGCGCGGGTTGATCAGCGACTTGCCGTTGAAGCCCAGTTTGCGGATCAGCTCCACTTCCTTCAGGAACCCGTCCTCGTCGTTGACGTTGGAGTACACCACGTCAAACGCGTCGATACCGGCGGCACGGGCGGCATGCAGCACCGCACAGCGGGCGTAGAACAGCTCGGTGCCGTCCCCGCGCTCGGTCTGCATGTCCATCACGTAGTCGAACGCCGCCAGCGCGATACCAATCATGCGCTCGGACGAGCGGGCGATGGACACCGCGTTGATCACCCCGACCGCCGACTCGATGGCCGCCATGATGCGGGTGGAGCCGACGGCACGGCCGCAGGCCTTCTCGATGCGCGCCAGGTGGTGCTCCAGCTCGTCGACGTCGTCGGTGGAGTCGGTCTTCGGCAGGCGGATGACATCCACCCCGCCACGCACCGCCGCTTCCAGGTCCTTGAGCCCGAACGGGGTGTTGAGCTGGTTGATGCGCACCACCGTCTCGATATCCCGGTACATCGGGTGCTGCAGCGCATGGTAGACCAGCAGGCGCGCGGTATCTTTCTCGCGCAGCGACACCGCATCCTCCAGGTCGAACATGATGGAGTCCGGCTGGTAGATGAAGGCGTTGGACAGCATGGCGGCATTGGCGCCCGGCAGGAACAGCATGCTGCGGCGCAGTTTTTTCGGTTGCGTGGTGCTCATCACAGTGTCTCCCAGTCAATCTGATCAATCTCGGCGGCACGCAGCACGGCGCTCTGCACCCGGGCCCGGATGACGCAGTCCAGCGCCCCCTTGTCGTCCACCACGATGGTGCCGGACTCGACGCCCAGCGCGCTCAGCGTGTCGTTCACCACCCGGGTGATCTGGTCGCCGAACTGTTTGATGACTTCACTGTTTATCACCACGGTCAGCTGGCCTTGCGCCGGCGCTACCTTGACCAGCAGGTCGCTGGATTCAAAGGTGCCCGCCAGGGCCTCCTTGATAATTTTCATGTTGGTTTTCCTGCCTGATACATTAAAAACACGTCACGCGCAGGCGAGTTCGCCATAGCGTTGTAAATGCGCAAACGTCGTCGCCGGCACAATCTGGCGGATGGCGTCGAACTGGCGCTGCCGCAGCAGCCGCCGGACCGCCGAGGCGGATATCGCCTGACCGTCGTGCTCGCGCGTGCGTTCGATTTCCACCACCGTCAGGGCCGGGGCGGGCACCCGCCCGTCCTGCTCCAGCCAGTGGTGCATGTCCTGGTTGTACTGGTGCGTCACCGGGCAGAACGGCTCGGTGCCGACAAAGCGCCGGGTGATGCCGAGCGCCGGGGCGATGTACTGGCGGAAGATAATCAGGTCCAGCGCCGCGTGCGCCTGACTTATCAGTTGGTCTTCCTTCAGGAAATAGCCCGGAAAGGTGGCCTTGGAAATCAGGTATGCCGACCCGGCGTGCACCGTCAGGTTGGGGATGTCCGCCACCCCCTGGCGCACCATCTCCAGCCGCTCGGCGAACGGGAAGAAGGAGACGTCCTCGCGCACCACGAAGATGTGCAGCCAGTCACAGGCCTGCGCGGCCTGCTCGGCCAGGTAGCGGTGCCCCAGCGTGAACGGGTTGGCGTTCATCACGATGGCGCCGATGTCCCGCCCCGGTCTGGCCTCGGCCGCCAGCGACTGGCAGTACTGCCTGATGCCGAGCGGCGTGTTCTCCATCAGCACCGCCTGGTCGTCATAGCAGGCAATCGGGTAGAAGCCGCAGCCGCGAAACGCCGTGATGTTGCAGGGACGGGTGTAGAGAAACAGGTGGAACAGGCCGCGCTCGGCCGCCAGCTGCACCACCTCGTTCACCACCTTCGCCCCCAGGCTGAGTTCGCGAAAGTCGGGGTCCACCGCCACGCACTTGATGGTGCTGGCGCACAGCCCGGCACAGGCCACCAGCCGCCCGTGATGCGTGCCGGCCACAAAAAACTCGACGTCCTGGTCCCGGTCCAGCTGGCAGCGCGCCAGCAGCGCGGTGATCTCCGCCAGTTCAGGGGACGGGACGCGCGCATCCAGCGTGGCAAACGTAACACTCTCGTCGTCATCGGCGTACATAACGGTTATCCTGCTTGTTGCTAGGCCCCGTCACCGCGGGGCTGACGCCGCCGGTCACCCGGCGGCGGGAACGATTCAGTGCCCGGCCGCCACGGACGCGGCACGCGGGGCGGTCACCGGCCGGACGGCCTCGCCGATGGTGTTGCGCAGGTGGCCGACCTTCTCGATTTCCACCTCGATGCTGTCGCCCGGCTTGAGGAACAGCGGCGGGGTGCGTTTCTTGCCGACACCGCCCGGCGAGCCGGTGATGATGACGTCACCGGCGCTGAGCGCGGTGAAGGTGCTGATGTATTCAATCAGGTCCGCCACCTTGTGGATCATGCTGGCGGTGTTGTCGTCCTGCACCATGCGGCCGTTGAGGAAGGTACGGATGGCCAGGGCGTGCGGGTCGGGGATTTCATCCCGGGTGGTGAGATAGGGGCCGAAGGCGCCGGTCTTCTGCCAGTTCTTGCCGGCGGTGAACCAGCTGTGCTGCCAGTCGCGGGCAGAGCCGTCCATGTAGCAGCTGTACCCGGCGACAAAGGACAGCGCGTCGTCACGGTGGATGTTCTGGCCGTTTTTGCCGATGATGACCGCCAGCTCGCCTTCATAGTCGAACTCGCTGGAGTAGTGGGGCTTGAGCACCGGGGTGCCGTGGCCGGTCTGGGAGTCGGCGAAGCGCACGAACAGGGTCGGTGCGGGGTTCAGCTCGTTGAACTCCTTGCGCTTGTCGGCGTAGTTCATGCCGACACAGAGGATTTTGGACGGCGCGACGATGACCGGCAGGAAGGTGACGTCGGCGACGGCGACATCCGGCGTGTCGGTCTGGAAGGCGGCGGCTTCGTGGAGCGCCTGGCCGGCCAGCAGGGCTTTCAGGTCGGCGTAGCGGTCACCGAGGCGGCTGCCCAAATCGATCAGCCCCGCCGGTGTGTGGATCCCGTAACTGTTTTTGCCCTGATGGCGATAACTTGCAAGTTTCATAATTACACCTGGTGTTAGTGCAACAGCGACTCTGTACCGGCTGGAAAACACTCTTCAGCAGCGGTATCCCTTTTTTATTTCTCAGGCTTTTCTGGTATGTGGATTATCGGGTAATGACTTACCCGATGATTCATTACAGATGGTTATTTATTGCTTTGCGCCGCGACTAAATTCACTCGTTGAATACCATTGAGGTAGGTCGCCACCAAAATGCCGCCAATCAACAACGTAATGATAAATGCGGTCATACCCAGCCAGCCTGCGGCCGAAAAGATAAGCCCATTGCAATAACCGACGACGGATCCGCCCATATAATAGAAGAACAGATACAGTGCCGTTGCCTGACCACGCGCATGGGTGGCATTTTTACTGACCCAGCTTAATCCGATAGAGTGGCAACCGAAGAAACAACCGGTAAACAGAATGGCACCAATCACAAACGCAGGCAGATTAGCGGTTAACGTCAGCAACATACCGCCGATCATAATCATGAATAACGCGGACAACACTTTCAGTGCGCCGTATTTTTGTGACAAACGCCCTGCTTGCGGCGCAGTAAAAAAGCTCATGATGAAACTAAAGGAAATCAACCCGGCATTGGCATGAGAAACGTTGAAAGGCTCACGCGCCAGATAGAAGGCCAGATAATTGTACAGAGAGGTAAACACACCAAAAATAATGAAGCTCACCACATACATCAGTGACAACTTTTTATTTTTGAAATGTGCCTGTGCCCCTTTGACGATGTAAGAAAAATTCAGGCTGGTGCTGGCTTTGAAGTTTTTCGATGCAGGTAAAATCACAGCAACCAGCAGTGCGGCAAACATCAGCGTCAGGGCAAAACCATAGAAAATGACATCAATAGACACATGCCCAATCAACTGGCTGGCAACCACGCGACCAGACATACCGCCAATCGAGTTACCAAACACAAAATACCCGGTCACCACACCGGCGACTACCGGAGCGACTTCTTCACTGATATACGCCGTCGCCGCTGCCGCGATACCACTTAATGACAGACCAATCACACCACGGACCATCACCAGCAATGCCCAGGATTTAACCAGCGGGCAAATCAGCGTCAGCAGGCCGCCCAGCATCAGCGATACCACAATCAGACGTTTACGTCCGTAACGGTCGGCCAATGTACCAGTAAACAACAACCCGATAGCCAGCATGGCGGTTTCTGCTGACAGAATAATACTGACCTGGCTGACTGGAATGTCATAATCTTTAGCCAATACAGGGAGTAATGGCTGAATAAAAAATAAAGAGGCCAGTTCAGCCAGGCCGGAAAAGGCCAGTGCGAAGATGACACGCAGATATTGCGTAATATTCACGGATGCTTCCTGACTTTGTGATGTAGGCGCCTTAATTGCACTCATAATAACCTCACAATATAGTTTTAGGGATACAGGGGAAATAAAACAACGATTTATTACATTAATTATTCTTAAATATCTTCCGTTTCCAGAGCGTATGAAGGAACATAAACATTACCGACAAATAACTTTCTTGCCGTTCGAATAACCGAAGCACGGATATCTTCGTGACGCTCACCATTTTTCATCAGCGACACGGCGATTTTTCCGCTAGGGTGTTCAATATTGACGTTTTCCAGGAAAGTCGTTCTGTCTTTTTCTGACAGCACATCCTGTGCCACGCTGCCTTCCACCACACAGGCGGTGGAAATACCAATAGACCCGGTAATCGCCAGCGAACGATGGCAGTTGTGCGGCATAAAGTAGCGCACCTGAATAGTGCCACCGGCATTCGGTGGGCTGAGTAATACGGGTTTTGGGATCACTTTATTACTGACATCACCCAACCCCATCGCCTGCCCGGCCTGCAAACGGATATGTTCCAGTCGTTGCATAAACGCCTGATCCGTTTCCAACGCCTGCGGTGATTCGCTCCCCGTCTTATCTAATGAACGGGCATCGATCAGCACCATCGGCATCGCCATATCAATGCAGGTCACCGCGACGCCATCAAACACATCGCGTACGTTGCCGGTGGGAAACAGTTTGCCGGTTTTACTGCCAGCGGAATTCAGAAAAGTCAGGCCGACCGGTGCCGCGCTGCCGGGTACCCCGTCGATTTCAGTCTCGCCGTCGTACTCTACGCATTGTTGTGGTGTGTGGATGTCGGCATCCACCATCGTCCCGGTATTCAGGTTACGAATGCGTACCCGTGTGGTAGGATGCCGTGCGGTCACCAGACCATGCTCAATCGCAAACGGCCCCACCGCGCACAGCATGTTGCCGCAGTTGGGTGTGGTATCAACCCGGCGCTCTTTGACCATCACCTGTGCAAACAGGTAATCGACATCCGCCTCTGGGTGGGTCGATTTGCTGACAATCGCGACTTTACTGGTTTGTGGCGCACCGCCGCCAATGCCATCGATCTCCAGCTCATGGCCGGAGCCCATCAAGGCCAGCAACACTTCGTCACGCTGTTGGTTATCTTGCGGTAAATCACTGGCCAGAATCACCGGGCCTTTCGATGTGCCACCGCGCATTAATACACAGGGAATCTTTACCATCACGTTCTCTCACGCTGTAACTGCTTCTGATGGCACAAGCATTCCATAGCACTATCAATGAATCTAATGTCAAAAAAATACCGATTAATTCATTTCTTGCATTAATCAGGGGGCGGGTACACATTATCTTGTCAGCCCCCCCGTCAACAGGAGAGAACCCCCATGCAGCATGAGCTTCAGGGCATTAAGGCATTTGTAAAAATTGCGGATACCGGTTGTTTTACGAAAGCCTCAGAATTGTTGCATATTTCTCAACCGGCGTTGACGCGGCGGATAAAAAAGCTGGAAGAGAGTCTTGGAACCGCACTGTTTGAACGTTCGACCCGCCGGGTCAGCCTGACCGCCGTCGGCAAAAGTTTTTTGCCTAACGCAAGAAACCTCATTGATTTTTATGAAAACTCGATCCTGAATATTCAGGAGATGGCCTCACACCAAACCGGTTTTGTCACGTTGTCGTGTATTCCAACCGCTGCCTTTTATTTCCTGCCCGCGGTGATTCGTAATTACAACGAACACTACCCGAATATACGCATTCGTATACTGGAACACAGCGCAAGCGACTGTCTGGACGCCGTGCTCAACGGGGACGCAGATTTTGGTATTAATATGATCAACGTCACACACTTTAATGTGGAGTTCATACCGCTGGTGAATGAGCCTTTTGTACTGGCCTGCCGACGCGACCACCCGCTGGCAGACAAGTCACTGGTGATGTGGGAAGAACTGGCCGATTACCCACTGATTGGCGTAAGACGCTCCAGCGGCAACCGGTTATTGATTGAACAGGCACTGGAAAACAGCGCCTGGAAACCTAACTGGTTTTATGAAGTACGCCACCTCTCCACCTCGCTGGGTATGGTAGAAGCCGGTTTAGGGATTGCGGCGGTACCCAGTCTGGCGATGCCGCGTGACGAACACCATGTGTTAGTGAGTAAGCCGCTGATAGAACCCGTCGTGCGCAGAACGCTCGGGGTGGTGCAACGCAAAGATTCCACGTTGAGTCCAGCAGCGGAGCGCTTTAAAGATATGTTGATGCATCTGTGGTCTAACGAGAAAAACAGCCCCTGGATAAGCAAATTCAACCTGTAAACACCGACTGGGCGGCACGCGCTGAGTGGTACCGTTCAACTCACGCACCGCACCATATGCGATGACAGGTATGGCAAGGCATGCTATCCGTAGTCATGTCAGCACGGATAGCCACATCCATAATTGTCGGCCCATCCCCTCTATGCAGCACGTCAGGAGTACCTATGCCAGAGACCATCACGTCACACGACACCCCGCACTACAACCGACAAACCGGGCATTTCTTCAATCCACGCCCGTCGGTGGCCCCGAGGATGGGTCTGTGGCAAAGCCTGTCACTGCTGTGGCGGCTGGGTTTTCAGCGCAAAGGGCGTGTACCGGCTAAACGGTTACCGACGGTATCCCCCAATCTGACGGCGTTCCTCGCCGCTGATGAGCGCCTCACATTTATCTGGTTCGGGCATTCCACCTTGCTGCTGAATCTGGATGATACCCGCATCCTGATAGACCCGGTCTTTTCCGCCAGTGTCTCACCATTCAGTTTTATGTTCCGCCGCTTTCAGCCCCCCGTGCTGGCGCGTGAAGCCCTGCCGAATATCGACCTTATCTTGCTATCGCACGACCACTACGATCATCTCGACGAGCAAACCATCCGCGCCTTTCGTGACACCACAACCCGGTTTATCGCCCCACTGAAAGTGGGTCAGCGCCTGCAAAAATGGGGGATCGACGCCAGCCGTATCCAGGAACTGGATTGGTATCACTCTCATACGTTTAACGGCATTCGCTTTACCGCCACACCGTCGCACCATTTTTCTGGCCGCAGTATGTCTGATCGCAACACCACGCTGTGGGCTTCCTGGGTGATCGAAGGCCAACGGGAACGTCTCTTTTTTAGTGGCGACTCTGGGTACGGCGAACATTTCCGTGAGATTGGTGAACGCTTTGGTCCGTTTGATCTCGCCTTCATGGAAAACGGACAGTACAACGAACGCTGGCCAGACTCACACATGCACCCGGAGCAGACCATACAGGCGGTACAAGATGTGCAAGCCCGCCAGTTCATGCCCATCCATTGGGGCATGTTCGCGCTGGCGTTTCACGACTGGGCCGACCCGGTGCAACACAGCAGCCAGTTAGCGCAAGCGCGACAGCTACCTATGCTGACACCGATGCTGGGTGAAGTGGTCACGCTGGGGACACCCACAACCACACCAATGTGGTGGGAGAAAGACGTTGATGCGCTACCGTCACGACCTATCGCCAGAAACGCGGTACAGGATGCAGAATAGCTGATCTTGGGGATGAAAAGCATATACCCAGAGAATAAATTAAGGACTAAATAGCCTCCGCATTGATGCTCCGATTATCATTGCGAGGCTCCAAATCTGGCGGGATGTTATTTCTCACAAGTACAGCGTCGTGATGAGAAAATATTTAGTAAAGACCGGCCAAGCTACTTTATTTTTCACTAATCTAGACAACAGATGATATATTTTTAATATAATGAGATGCATTCATTGACAATGATTAGTCCTTTCCCCCCAATAAACCAAGAACCCATAAAAATATATAATTTCAACATATATAATTATCGAGGTAATTATGGCATTTGTAAGCGATCTGAAACTTGAAGATAATTCAACTGCAGCCTCCGCAACTGCACAAGTTACAGCCACCCGACTTGGACACGCATTAAGAGAAAGATATCAGGATTTTATCCATAAACGTGAATGCTCTGTTGCTCAACCAGACTATAATATAAAGATGGCCAGTAGAGCCTTGGCTGCTTTTACTATGTTTCAATTAGGTGGAGTTGATGATCGGGAAGCAGGCGAAAGTGTTTGTGATAGTAGCCGTGATGGCGGCATTGATGGTGTATGTATTAACCACAATGAAAAAATTGTAGTTATCGTTCAATCTAAATTTAATCAATCAGGTAGTGGAACATGGATAAAAGATGATTTTTTATCTTTTAAAGATGCATGCGAAAAACTCCAAAGCGAACAATATAATTTATTTGACGAGATACTACAAAACAAGCAGACAGATATCAGCATTGCACTTAGTTCTTTAGACTATAAATTCATCTTTGCAATGACTCATACAGGTAAAAGAGGCGCTGCAGAGCAAATTTTGGATGACATGAAATCATGGCAAGTGGATTTGAATGAAGCAGCGTTAATGACAGAAAACACTCCAAATGAAGAGTTAGCCTTTCAAGTTCATCTTATCTCTGCCGAAGACATTCTTCAATGGTTACAGGCCGGCTCCAGGAATAGCATTGACTTGAAAGATGTTGAAATCGAACGATATGGTTTTATCGACAATCCACATAAAGCTTATTATGGTTTAATTAGTGGAGATCAGATTGCAGACTGGTGGAAATCTCACGGACAAAGATTATTCACGAAAAATATTAGAAATTTGCTAGGAAAAACAGATGTCAATGAAGAAATTAAAAAAACAGCATTAACAAAGCCAGATATGTTCTGGTTCTATAATAATGGCATAACTTTATTAGTTAATGAAATAGAGCCTCATAGAAGGAATGCAGCATTAGGTTCAGAAAGAGGCGTTTTTAATTTTACAGATGTAAGTGTCATTAATGGAGCACAGACAGTAAGCAGCATTGGATCATTGATCGATTCCGCAGGAGAAAATCTTTCAAAAATAAAAATTTCCGCAAGATTTATAAAAGTAAATGATGACAAAGGTGATACCATCGCCAATAGCATCACCAGAGCTAACAACCTCCAGAATAGAGTTCTCGGACGAGATTTTGCATCTCAGCAGCCAGAGCAACACAGGTTAGCAAAGGAATTAATTCTTGAAGGATACCAGTACCAATTATTAAGAACAGATGAAGACTCATTTCAAAAAAACGCCAAAACAATAGATCTTGATGAAGCTCTAAATGCTTTAGCTTGCTTAACCAAAAACAATACAATTGTTGCGACATTAAAGTTATATAGAGGCCGATTTTTTGACAACTTCGATGGTAGCTTATACAAAACGGTATTTAACCCACAAGTACCCGGAATTAGATTAATAAATGCTGTTATTCACCTTAGAGTCATTGATGACCTAATTGGAAAGGAACTAACCACCATTGACAAGCTTTCAAATAGCAGAAGACATTTGATTGTCACTCACGCAAATAGATACTTTGCCTCAGTATTATTAAATTCAGTTCAAAACCTCAAGTCATCAACAGACCATATCACTCCAGATATAAATGATTTAGGAACAAAGTTAATTAATTTGATCGATAGCACCGAGGAGTATATGAGTAGCAAGTATGCAAATGCATATCCAGCAAGATTCTTTGCAAACGCCAATAAAATTGATGAGCTTTATAAAAACATTTAAAATAAATTTATACTGTATTAAGTTTACGCGCCAATTTTGGCGCGTTCTTTAAACCATCACAAAAACTGGAGTTCCCGCATACAAGTACGTAAGCCCCCTCCACACACGAAGAATTAAACAACAATTCAAATATTCTGCATCTGATTATTATAACCCCCCAATAACTCCATAAGATTGATTTTCAGGGTTATCAGGGTTATGATTGGCTGATGGCCGGGATACGAGGTTTAAGGATGGACAGCAGGACGTTAATGGCAGAAATCAAGGCCGATGGATGGGAATTGGTAAGGATTAACGGCAGCCATCACCACTTCATCCACCCAGCTAAACCGGGGTTAGTGACCATCCCGCATCCTAAGAAGGATTTACCGATAGGCACGGTAAAAAGCATCAGGAAACAGGCAGGGATATGATCCCTGCTTACTCGAAGAGGCTGAATTATGTTTTATCCAATTGCAATTGAAGCAGGCGACGATGCTCATGCATACGGCGTGACAGTGCCAGATCTGCCGGGCTGTTTCTCCGCAGGTGATACACTTGATGAGGCCATCGCTAACGCTAAAGACGCGATCACTGGTCACATTGAGCTGCTTATCGAAATGGGCCAGGATATTCCTGCTGTTTCATCCGTCGGCACGTTGGCGAAATCACCGGAATACATCGGTTACACCTGGGCCGTTGTTGATATCGATGTCACCCGGCTGATGGGGGGTGTGGAAAAAATTAACGTCACGCTGCCGAAATCACTGATTGATCGTATCGATCGTTGTGTAGCAAGTAACCCAGAATTTAAAAGCCGATCGGGGTTCCTTGCCCAGGCGGCATTAGAGCGGATGTCATCCCTGCGCTGACCTTTATTCAGAAACCTGCTTCGGCAGGTTTCTTGTTTTACATCGGTATCAGAAAGCCCCCGGTAATTTTTGCCACAGCACCTCCCGCCGTTCTGCGTCCGCGAGTTCTTTGTGCTGTGCCGCCTCCAGCCAGTCGCGGGCGGCGGAGGGGCTCAGGATAAACACACCGTCGTCATCGCCTATCGCCATATCGCCGGGATGCACCGTCACCCCAGTGATCGTAACCGGTACATTGACGGCACCGGCACATCCCAGTGTGCGGGTGGTAATGGCGCTGACGCCTTTGCAGAACACCGGCAAGCCCAGTTTGCGTAGCGCACGTGAATCCGTCACGGCACCGGCTACGACAACCCCCGCCAGCCCTTTCACTTTGGCCGCCAGCGTGCGCAGTTCACCCCAGCAGGCGCGTTCTTCTTCATCAGAGGCATCAATCACCAGCACATCGCCGGGCTGGCTCAGTAACAATGCCTCACGTAGTACACCGCCATCCGGCGGGCACAGTTTTACCGTCACCACGTTGCCGATCATCTGCACATCCGCCACGAGCGGCCGGATACCCGGCAAATACCCTTGTTCTGTCAAATGCCCCAGTGTGGAGGTGCCGACATGGTGATAGCCTGCCAGCAGTTCATCGCTAAGCGGCGAGACGCGGGGAAGAATATGATAATTCATCCTGCCACCTGCCCATGCCAGTCATCCGACGGGCCATTGCCCGCTACTGTTTCATGTGGCTTTTCACGGCCAAATGGAATGCATAACGGTGTGTGGAAAAACGGATCAGCAATAATACGGCAGTCCAGATTAAACACGGTTTTCACCAGCGCTTCGTCCAGAATCGCCGCCGGGGCCCCCTGTGCGAAGGCGGTACGGTTATGCACCGCCACCATATGGTCGGCGTAACGGCACGCCAGATTGAGATCGTGCAGCACCATGATGATAGTTTTCCCGTGTTGACGGTTCAGTTCACGCAGCAAATCCAGCACTTCAATCTGGTGCGCCAGGTCGAGAAAGGTAGTGGGTTCATCCAGCAGCACCACCTCGGTATCCTGTGCCAGTGTCATGGCGATCCACACCCGTTGGCGTTGACCGCCGGATAACGCATCTACCGGTCGGTCCGCCAGCCCGTCGGTGCCGGTTTGCACCAGCGCACGGTTTACCATCCGCTCGTCTTCCTGTGACCACTGCTGTAACCAGTTCTGGTAGGGATAGCGTCCCAGGCTGACCAACTGCTTCACGGTAATGCCTTCCGGCGCATCCGGCATCTGCGGCAAAATCGCCAACGCACGCGCCACCTCGGCGGTAGACTGACGGTGAATATCCTCACCATTGAGGATGACCGAGCCACTCAGTGGCTTAAGCAAGCGGGCGAAAGACTTAAGCAGTGTACTTTTGCCGCACCCGTTGCTGCCTATCAGTACCGACACTTTGCCCTTCGGCAACTGTATATCCAGATTGTCGATAATCGTCTGGCTGGCATAGCCGAGGGTCAGCTCCCGGCTGGTAATGGCGGTCATCATCCGTTTCCTTAATGACGTTGTTTGATCAGTAAATACAAAAAGAACGGCGCGCCCAGCGCCGAAACGAAAATCCCGGCGGGCAGATCCAGCGGCAAAAACAACGTGCGCCCGCACAGATCCGCTACCATCACCAGTACAGCGCCACACAGAAACGCCATCGTCGCCTGCCCGGCAAAGGTCGGTGCCACCAACCGTTTAGCGATGTGGGGAGCGATAAGTCCGACGAACGCCATCGCCCCACCCCAGGCGATCGCCGCACCGGCCAGCGCCACACTGAGCAGCAACAGCGCTAAGCGCAACCCCTGCACCCGCACACCGATGCCCTGCGCCAGCCCATCATCCAGTTGCTGCACCCGCACCTGACGCGCCAGCCACACCAGCCACGGCACCATCAGCAGTAGCCAGACACCCAGTTCACGGGTTTCACGCCAATTGGCACCGTAGACGCTGCCGGTCAGCCAGACATACGCCGAGAGCGTGGTAGTCAGCGGGCTGAACACCAGCATAAAGGTGGTCGCCGCCACCAACAGTGCCGATACCCCCACACCGGTCAACACCAACCGCTGCGGCGATACACCCGATTGCCACGCCAGACAATACACCGCCAGCGCGGCCACGCCGGCCCCGGTCATCGCCGCCAGTGGCAGGTAGTGCGCCCCCAGCGTACCGGTGAGAAACGACAGGTAGAACACCGCCGCTGCGCTGGCACCGCTGGTAATGCCAAGAATATCCGGTGACGCCAGCGGGTTTCGAATCATCGCCTGTAAAATCAGCCCGGATACCGCCAGTGCGCCGCCAACCAGTGCCGCCAGCAGCACCCGCGGCAAGCGTAATTGCTGTACGATAAGCGTCGCGCCCTCTGACTGTGACGAGACCAACGCCCGCAACACCTCCCACGGTGACAGCATCAGCTTGCCGATGCCAAGTGATATCACCATCACCGCCAGCACCAGTATCAGCGCCAGTGCGATGCGTCCAACGCTGGTCAGGTTAATCTGGCGGGAAAACGGCCCTTGTCGCCACACCAGCACTGGATCTCTGCCTTCGCGCTTATCCATGCCGACCTCCGCGCCGCAGCAGCACAATAAAGAACGGGGCACCGAACAGCGCCGTCATCACCCCGACTGGCACCTCCTGAGGCACAATCACCACCCGCGCCAGAATATCCGCCAGTAGCAATAACGCTGCCCCTAATAGCGCGCAGCCGGGCAGCAGCCAACGGTGGTCGGCAGGCAACAGTTTTCGGGCCATATGCGGCACAATCAGACCGATAAAGCCAATGCTGCCCGCCATCGCCACCGCGCCACCGGCCAGCACAATCACCAGCAGACTCATCAACAGTCGGATGCGCCCGGTGCGTTGCCCCAGACCTCGGGCGATAGCTTCACCGGCGTTCAGCACGTTAACCTGCCCTGCCAGCAACAGGCTGGCGACCAGCGCCGCCAGACAATACCCCATCAACGGCAATATCGTCGCCAGCTCGCGATCGGCCACCGAACCGGCCAGCCAGAACAGCACCGTATCCAGCCCTTCCTGATTGACCACCAGCATTCCCTGACTAAAGGCCGCGAACATGGCGGTGATCGCCGCCCCCGCCAGCACCATGCGCAGCGGGTTCAGGCTGCCTTTGCCCATGGTGCCAATCAGCCATACCAGGCAACCTGCCAGCGCCGCGCCAGCAAACGCCGACCACAGCCACACCGACATCGCCACCTTGGGAAACAGCGACACGCAGACAATCAGGCAAAACATCGCGCCGGCGTTAATACCAAACAGCCCCGGCGATGCCAGTGGATTACGGGTCAGCACCTGCATCAAGGCCCCTGCCACCGCCAGACTGGCCCCCACCACGATAGCTATCAGCGTGCGCGACAGGCGCGTCGAGGTGACCAGAATATGGTTCACGTTCAGCGGGTCCGGATGCCACAACGCCCCAAACACCTGCGATGGCGCAATCGCTATCGGCCCAACCATCAAGCTCAAAAACGCCAGTGCCAGCAGGCACACCGCGCCGCCCGCCAGCACCTGAGCCGGAGCCATCTGCTTCACGCGGACTCTCTCGACATGGCTCATGACAGACCTCCGGCGATACCGGTCACCCGGGCGATATCATCGAGCATCATATTCGCCCCCAGGATACCGCCGGACAGGCTCCAGGTGACGCCATTGACCACCCACACCTGCTGTCGCTGCGGCGCACGCAGTTGTTGCCACAGCGGATGACGGATCAGCGATTCATAGTTGCGTTGCACGGCGGGGCTCTCAGAGCGCAGAAAAATGAAAAAGATATCGGCATCCACCACCGGGATGCTCTCTTTGCTGGTCAGCTTGAGTGATACCCCCGGTTGAGCGCGGCTGGCTTCACTCCAGCCAAACCCCAGTTCGCTCACTACCGAGCCGGGAAAACTGTTGGGTAAATAGCTACGGATATGATCTTCGCGGATATCCAGTATTGATACGGTGGGCGGCCAGCCGCTGCCAAAGCGGCGTTGCAACTGCTCACGCAGCCTGTTCACCCGTTGCTGCCAGTGCTGCAACAGTGTATCCGCCACCGCCTGACGCCCCAGCGCCTGCCCCATCACCTGTACCGTTTTCTTGAACTGGTAGATTTCATCGAGCATCACCACTGGTGCAATCTGCGACAGCAGTGGCTCCAGTCGCTGGTGGCGAAAACGCGAAGCGACGATGGTATCGGGCTTTAACAGCACGATGTCTTCCAGACTGGGTTGGGTTTCCAGCCCCACATGCGGCACCCCGGCCAGCGCCGGACGCAGGTAGCGGTACATGGGTTTCTCACTCCACGAATCCACCACACCAGCAGGTGTCACCCCCAGCGCCACGGCGGTATCCGTCGCGCCCTGAAACAGGGTGATAACCCGTTGCGGCATCAACAACGACTGAGCCAGCGCAGGCCGGGAAAGCCCCAGCGGCAACAGGCTTAACGACCACCGCAGCAATCGGCGGCGCGACACTAAATACTCATTCACGATTCGATGTGATCTGCCTTACAGGTTGAACTGTTGGTGGACAGTTAGAGGCTGTTAATAAACAGCCGTATTATTTTTGTTGCCGGTAAACCGTGCCGGGGCCGTGCGACATTTCGTGCTTGATAAACTAAGTGAATTCTTTGCAACTTCATCGCACGCACGACAAGGAGAGGCTCAAACGCCGCCTCTCCTTGACCACTAGCTAAGGGCTAAATTATGAACCCTGACGGGTTCACCCTTGCGGGCCAGCGTAAACGCTGTTCAAAAACGCTCCCGACGTTTTTGTCCAACGCGGCACGGGCTTTCGCGGCGTCCCTGCCGCTCACCCGGCGAAGTCGCCCACCTCAGCACAGTTTTTTACGCCCAAAAACCAGCGTATATCCCGCAAAGCCCGTCACTAAAAAGTTAATGGCAATCTATTTACCAATGATTGCCTGAAACGGGTTAATCACCTCTCCTTTGCCGAACGGCATGCTCCCCGGCCCACCGGCGCGGGCGATCATCGGGGTGATCAGCAGTTTCTGCGGCCAGTTGGGTGCGTCAAACAAGCGGGTTTTCAGCATCGCTTGCGTATCAGTCGCGAAACCGGCACGGTCAATCGCCCCATTGATTTCAGTGCGCATCACGCCCCACAGCGTTGCGGCATCCAGATCATAGGTCAGCGACAGCGTGTCAATGATCGCCCGCATGTTGACCTGAATTCCCAGCGTTTGCAGCCAGAACAGCAGGTCGTCCAAACGTTCGTGGTAAAGCGTATTGGCATGGCCTTGTTTGATGCGGTACACCGGGTCCTGCATACCGTGTTGTTCCAGCGTCGGCACATGAATACGCAGTGAATCGTGGTCGCGCAGCAACAGGCCGTGGGCCTGACCGGCTTTCCACACCAATACCGCGTTCTGCCCGTGAATCTCACCCAACATCCCTAAGCGGAACATGCGGAAATTAATATCGAAGAAACAATGGCAAAGCTCGGCGAACAGTGTCAATACCGACTCGGCATTCGCCGCTAAATTGCGATATGCCAGCCAGTCGTCAAAGAAGTGACGGCGGCTACCCGGTAACGGTGTCCCCAGCGCCGCCATCGGCAGCAGGCGGTAATCCGGGTCATCAAACAGTTCACGCGGATAACTGCGTACCATCGCCGACAGGTGGCGTGGCGCTTCATCAAACAGGGTGGCCTGCGGCGGCATAAACGCCCACCATTTGCCTTCATCACACAGATACAGTCGCTGCTGTAATACCGCGTCTTTGTCGCGCGCCTGTCGCAACAACGCTTCACTTAACCCACCGTTGATCATTTTCACTGCCGGTAGGTAGCGTGACGCCCCCAGCGAGTAGACCGCCATCGGCAGTTTGAGGTAGTCCGCACTGGCAAAACACGGGGTCATGGAACGCAATGACGAGGTCGGCAGGTAGCGAGCGGCACAGAAATCGAGCCGCTGGCATTCACCGTGACGAAACGCCTCGCCCAACTGGGTTTCCAGAATATGATCGAACTGCCACGGGTGCACCGGCAAGGCGATGTGAGTGTCGGCAATGCCGCGTGTCGTCAGTTCCTGTTGCAGCGCCGCCTGTTCCGTCTGCGGCAGCAGATAATGTGCCGGGTACTGGTCAGCCGTGTTGCTGATGCCATCGCCACATTGCAGTTGGTCTTTGACCACCGCCACCCAGTTCAACGCCACCGGTTCGGCGAACTCCGCCACGTAACGACGGTATTCTTCGGCACTCAGCCCCTGTTTGGCTTTGGCGGTCGGGTGATACGGCCGGTCGCGCAGCGAAGCCCACTGTTCCATGACGTGGAAGAAATCGGCATTGTCGCGCGCGAGCAGCTCGTCGGTATCGATGCGGTGCTCGCGTGAGAGCGCGGTCTGTTCCACGCTGGTGTTGAGCACATCCAGAAACAGCGCCTGCCCTTTGGCGTTACTCTCTCCGCTGTTGTCTTCCTCACTGTGCTGCCCGGCGAAGACCAGATGCATGAAACTTTCCGGCTCCAGCGCCTGCCAGTCGTTACCGCCCTGCTGCCAGGCGTACACCACCGTGTCCGGTATTTTTTCCCAGCGCTGGGTAATGCCAGGGCGCAGCGCCACCACCAGATGCCGCTGTTCACGCTCATCGCTGCACCAGCGCCACAGACGGGCCGAGCTCTCCAGCGCACCGAACGGTGACGGCTGCCCGTACTGCTGGTGCCATTCATCGGCGGTATACAACGCCAACGGCTGGGCACCAAAAAATTCTTCGGCCAACAGGCAATCCACCAGATCCTGCATCACGCTGTGGCTGGCATCCTTGTAGTGAGACGTATTTTTCATCACATGACTTTCCATTGGATTACTGTCCTTCTGCTGAAATCGTTGCGGCCAGTCTGGCCTGTAACGCGCGAAACGCGATACCGCGCTCGTCGCCCAAAACAAATGCGCGCACACCTTGCTCACGCCAGCGGGCATGATCGTCAGGCTGGCGGGGGATGGCGCAATAGCACACCCCCTGCGCCTCGGCGGCAAGACGCACCTCGGCCAGCGCAGCCTGCACCGGTGCGGCCGCGGTCTGCCACGGCATACCCAGCGACTGGGAGAGATCCGCCGCGCCCTCCAGTATCATGTCCAGCCCCTCAACCTCGGCGATCGCCTTCGCCTGACGCACACCCGCGGCGCTTTCGATCATCGCCACCAGCAGGATTTCCCGGTTCGCCAGTGCGACGTATTCCGCCAGACTGTGCTTACCGAAAGCACCGGGGCGGCCACTGTTGAGACTGCGCTCGCCTTGCGGGTGGTAATAGCAGGCACGTACCGCCGCCTGCACTTGCTCAGCCTGTTCTACCATCGGCAGCACAATGCCCTGCGCGCCACCATCCAGCAGCCGCAGCATGGTTTTAGGGTTGGCGTCCGCCACCCGTACCAGTGGCGTTAGCGCATAGCTCTCTGCCACCCGGATCATGTTTTCCACCGTTTCCGGGTTAATCAGCACGTGTTCGGTATCGATAATCACGAAATCGAACCCGGCTTCGGCGATCAACTCCACCGATACCGGCGAGGGAATCGAGGCGATTACCCCATAGACCGGTGTACCGGCCGCCAGCTTGCGCTTAAGATGGTTGGTTCTTAGCATGACGACGGCCTGAACGGATGCAGGGGGTTCGGCACCGATTTAAAGCGGCGTTCGCCGTCACCCAGTAACCGGCGTTTCGTCAGTTCTTCCACCTCGTAGGTCGGTGCAAACACGTCAAACAGCGCATAACGCACACGGTGCTGTGGGTGTGCCGCCTGATACCCCAACACCACGTCCGCCGTCATTTCCCAGAAGCGCGCTTCCGGCAGGTGATAATGCTGACGCAGGAATACCGCCATTTCCGCCAGACAAATGAAGAAGAACGAATCGCAGGTGAAATCGCGCACCGCCTCAACGTCATCGGTCAGGATGAAGGAGTTACGGTTGATTTTGGCGTGGCTGGCCGGTAGCGGCACCAGATCCGGGCGCATGGCTGGGCGTGCCAGATGGTCCGGCGAATAGCGTACCCCATCGTGGAAATCTTTCAGTGCAATGCGCTGCGGCCAGCCATCACGCACCACCAGCACGATATTCTGGCCGTGTGACTCCATGCCGATGCCTTCGGCGTACAACATGTGAATGATGGGGGAAACCGTCACTTCCAGCAGTTGGCGAGTCCAGGCTTCCAGCCCGTATTGCCGAATCCAGGCGTCGATAAACGGGGCCTGCTCGCCGCCGCCGTAGCGGTGTTCAACATGGCTTAACCCATTAAACGGCACCGCCTGTTCACCCGGTTGCAGATACTGATGGATGCTTTCACGCCAGATGGCACCCATCACGCCATAGGCTTGCGCCATGCGGGTGGTGGGTAAGTTCTGGGTATCAAAGCTCACCCCGGCGACTTCGCCGAGGATCACAAACTTCAGGTTGCGGGCGGTCTGGTCGGTATCGATCAGCTGTTGCAGCCAGTCGGTGATGATGGGCCCGTTCATCACCGTGTGCCGTGCCAGAATACGGGTGCTGGAGGTGTTAGTCATACTCATCGCCAGCTTGACGTACGGCCGTGTTTTTTCAGTGACGTTCGCCAGCGTGCGAATCGACTGTTGCGCCTGCCAGCGGTCGTCAGAATCACCGAGGTAAATCAGCTCGCCGCTGACCAACTCCGGGTAAAACACCGGTGCAATCACGTTTTTCCACTGCCACGGGTGTACCGGTATCAGTTGATAGTCCTGCGCCTTGCGCCCCTGACGCGCCTGTTGCTCGCTAAACGCCTGCCAGCGCGTTTCACCAAACTCAGCGAGCAGGAAGTCATCCAGATTCAGCTTGATCGACTGGTTGGCCGATGCGCGTTGCTTCGACAACGCCAGCCAGACGATGGCGAAAGGCTGGCCGAATTCCGGCCCCCATTGCGCGTTATCCTGCAGGCTAAAGCCAATGCGCGACTTGTAGCAGGGGTGGTAGCTGTGTGCATCCATAAAGTGGCGCTCCAGCTCATCGAAACTGAGCTGATGCGCTGGCTTGCTGAGGCGATAATCCTGTGCGCGCGACTGCAAATCCTTCAGTTGCGTCTGCTCGAGTTCCTGCACAAAACGCGTCAGAAACGGGTTGTTCTCCTGCTCGCCCAGCAGTTCTTCCAGCATCAGGTGCAGGTTGGGTGACTGTGCATTACCGCTGGTATCAACGCGCTGCACACTGGCGTAATCCAGGCGAATCAGCGCAAAGCTGTCGCTCAATAATCCATTACAGCGGTATTCTACCGGCTGGTGGTGTGCATCACGGCCGGTTATCACAAACTGGCTGTTGCCCTCGCCCATGTCCGTGCAGTGATAAGGCAACACCTCTTCGTACAGCAACGTCTGTAACAGTTGCCCGACCACGCGCTGTTCTACCAGTTGATAACGCTGCGCATCCATCTGCAACAGCCAGTCACAAGCGATACCCTGCAATACGACGGGGGATAATGTTTCCATACAGTCTCTTAACCTTGTCAGTAAAAATAACGTTGCCAGTCAAAATAGCGTAGCAGTCGTCAACCCAATACCTGTGTGCCTCAGCGCATCTCACCTGTACCGGTGTGAGGTGGTGAAGCCCCAGCCAACAGCGCGTTGGCCGCTGTCTCGTCACTACCCGAGGGGAAACGCAAGGCACAGGGCAGCGCCAGCACGATCAGTATGCCGGTCGCCATAAAGGTCTCGCTGATGGCGGCGGCACGCGCAGCCTCCTGTGCCAGCCCGCTGCCCGCCAGCCGAAATTCGAGGTACAGCGACGCCACCACGATCGCCAGCGATGACACCAGACGGCGTGAAATGTTGTTCATCGCCGCCCCCTGCGTGACCAGCGTTTCCGGCAGTACATTCAACCCGGCGGTGGTCACCGGCATGTAGGACAACCCCAGCCCGATGCCGCGCAGTATCATCCAGCCAAACACCACGCCAATGGATGACTGCGCCCCCACCATGCCTAACCCGATAGTCGCCAGCGCGGTCAGCAGCACCCCGCACCCCACAACCCGCGCCGGGCCGTGGCGGTCGAGCAGGTTGCCGCCGAGCTTACCGAACAAGCTGGCGAACAGCGCAGTGCACAGCAGCGCCAGCCCGGTCCAGATGGCGCTGTAGCCCATCACCATTTGGACCAGCATCGGTAATAACACCAGGCATTCGAACATCCCGACCGATTGCACCACCGCAATCACCACACTCAGTCGATAGCCGTGCAGTTGAAAAATACGCAGGTTCAGCAGCGGCTCGCGTTTACGCAGTTCGACGCGAACAAAGACCGCCAGACAGGCCGTTGCCACCAGCAGCATCAGCAGGTTGAGTGGATTCGCCAGCGCCGCCGCATGATGTAATCGCCCGGCGGCCACCATCAGCAAACCAATACCGGCAGACACCAACAGATAACCGGTCATATCAAACGGCTTGCGCTCACCGGGCGTGGTTTTCGGCAATACCACCAGCCCCATCAATAGCGCCAGTGCACCGATGGGAATATTCATGGCAAACAGTGCGCGCCAGCTAAACCACGTCAGCAAGATGCCGCCGCACAGCGGCCCCAGCGCCGGAGCCAGCATCACGATAGCGCCCCAGATACCGGTAATACCGCCACGCTCCTGTTTGGGGTATACCGAAAAAATCAGCGTCAGCGACAACGGGATCATCAGCCCGCTGGCGATGCCCTGCACCGTGCGAGCGGCTATCACCAGCGAGATGGAATCCGCCAGCATCCCCAGCACCGAGCCGCTGATAAACAGCGCAACCCCCAGCAGATAGAGTGGTTTGTTACCCAACCGGTGTCCGAGATAGCCGGTCAACGGCATCGTCATCCCCATGCTGACCATGAACGCCGCCACGATCCAGGTAGCGAGCAGCGGCCCAATGTGAAACACCTCGATGAACGCGGGCAATGCCGGGTTCAGCGAGCTGTTATTCAGGCTGACCGTCGTCGTACCGAGCAGCACATTCACCACCACCAACCAGCGAGGAACAGCGCTAGTCGACACGGTCCACCACTCCGGTTATGTCCACCTTCGTACCGTCCGCCGTGATAACCCCAGCGTCGGTGATGAAATACTGCGCAGGACGGGGGTGACACAGAAAATCGGCATGCGAAATGTTGTAGCCATAGGCCCCTGCCAACGGCAGCACCAGCAGGTCACCGATATTCACGTCTGTCAGGCGCTGGTCACGGCTGAGTACATCTTTCGGCGTACAGAGCTGGCCGACGACTGTCCAGTCGCGCGTTTCCCCTGCTGGCTGCGCGGGTGCTAACGGCAGATGGATAATGGGGTGGTCATGTCCTTGCGCCACCGGCAGGCGGAACTGATGCGTACCGCCGCGACACACCAGAAAATGCTTACCGTGGCTGCGTTTCTTATCCAACACTTCGATGGCGTAATAGCCACAATACGCGCTGATAAACCGCCCCGGCTCAAAGCGAACGACCGGTACATCCGGCTGTTGCGCCAACCGCACACGCAGGTAGTCACACAATGCTGACCAGTCGAAACGCTCCGGCGTCAGGTACGGCACGCCAATACCACCCCCGACATTGAGGTGGGTAATCTGTTGTGGATAGGCAGACAACGCTTTCCACTGCGGCCAGCGCGTCAGGTACAGATCCAGCAATTGCTGATGCCGCTCCACACTCATCTGGTGCGACATAGCATGCACGTGGAACCCTTTGAGTTGCAGGTGGCTGGCGTTATCCACGTCACGCACCGCATCCGGCAGGTCTGCCTCATCCATGCCGAACGGTGTCGGCGTACCGGCCATCGCCAGTTTGCTGGTCAGCGACGACGCCAGCTCCGGGTTGATACGGATGAACACCGGCTGAACCACGCCGTGTTGCTGCGCTCGCTGTTGCAAGCGGGCTATCTCATGACGGCTTTCCACATGGACCGCCTCCACCCCGTGTTCCAGCGCCAGATCAAAATCAGAATCCAGCTTGCCCGGCCCGGAGAACACAAACGGTTTCGCGGTGGTGCACCCGGCCACACGGTCGATTTCCCCGCCGGAGGAAATCTCAAACCCATGAACCAGCGGTGCGATAGCATCCAGAATCGGTTTTTCGCTGTTGGCCTTGATGGCGTAATAGAGTTCGACACCGGGTGGCAACGCCGCCATCACCTCGCTGACGTGTTGACGCAACGCCGCCAGGTCATAGACAAACGCGGCCAGCGGATCGCGGTGCTGCTGTTGCAGGCGAACGATCAGTTGGCGAACAGGCTGTGGCAGCTTACCCATGCTGCACCTCATGCTGCTGTACCTCACCCTGCGCGAGCGAATCATGCCGCCTTGAGTTATGCTGCCCCGCGGTATGCCACGCTTCGCCGTAGCCTGCCACCTTACTCGGGTACGCGGTCTCGCCCCAGGGGGACGGCAACTGGACGTAGCTGGCCTGACGATCGGCCTCGGCTGCCAGTCGCACCTTGAGGTTGGTTTTACATGCTACCGTCTCACCGGCGATCAGCGCTTCCAGTTCCGGTGCCGGTTGGCGCAGTTCCGCCTGAATCGCACGTAGCTGCTGCCGGACCCGTTGCCACATCAGCGGTGCCAGATGGGCACGACCATGACTCAACGCCAGAATGGCTTCTGACAGGTGGTTGATGAACAGGCAGTACATGATGCGGTTCCAGCCCTGCTCGCGGGAATACAGCAACGACTGGCGCACGCGGGGGTGTATATCGTCAGGAATCGCGTGGATACCGCGATCGTCGGTCAGTTTCACCCCTTCGAAATCGCGCAGTAACACCTGATGTGGCCGCCCTTGTTGATGCACCAGCACGCTATTTTGCAGATGCGGTTCCATCACCACACCGTGATTGAAGAACAGTGACAATACCGGGCGCAGTAACCGCGTCTGATAGTCGTCAAACCAGTACAACAACGCATTGTCATCCAGCGCCGCACCGTAGTGTGTGCGCAGGAAAGTATGAATCATCGGCTGTAAATCGACGCCACGGGCAAACAGCGTACCGGCCATGATGCTGTGCTGTGCACCGGTACGGCGACAGAAGTTCTCACGCAAAATGCCGCCGGTTTGCTCGCGAAACCAGTGTTGGTCCGATTCGCTCACACCAACCGGGCTCCAGCTCACCACACCCGGTTCGGCCGCCGCCGTCAGCCCACCCAGCGTATCGGCCTGCTGCGCCAGTAACTGGCGGAACAGCCGGTCGATCAGCACTGTGCTTTCCAGCTCATACCAGGCATTTTTACGCACGCAGTTGGTGATGCGCACGTTCAGCGAGCCTTTGATAAAGTAATCATGGTCTTCGATAAACCAGGTGCGGATAGACGCGGTCGGGCTGGCGACACGCCCGCTTTGCCCCAGATCGCGGATCACCTCGTCTTGCAGTAACTGCTGTACACGGGCGTCCTGCATAAACAGTTGTGCCTGAACCGGGTGCATACAGATGATGGCGCGCCCCGGTGCCGCTGGGCCTTGATCAGCAAACCCCTCCAGCACCTGTTGCGGCGTCAGGCCGTTGGCACCAATGTGTAAGCCTTCTGTTGGCACCTCGAACTGATGCAACGCCGCCCTGGCCTGAAATTCCGGTGCCCACTGCTCCTGGCCGAGATGTGCAGGCCACAGGCGTGCCTTGGGCGCAGGGTGGCTGGGGTGGCCGAACCACAGCCCTTGCTCGCTGTGCAGGTAGTGCTGTAGCGGTGCGTCTGTTTGCTGGCGCTGGTTGTGGCTGACAATCGCACCGACCAATTGCCTGCTCTGCAGAATCTGCTCGTACAACTCCGGGTTTTTTCTCCCGGCAATGTGTTCGCAGGCTGCCAGTATGCGTGCAATCACACGTTCAAAATCGGGGCAATGCCAGTCGCCTTGTGACTGGCGCAGATAGACATCAGACAGATAGTGCTGGCTGCCGAACGTATCACGGCGGTCCACCATGACAAATAATTGCAGTGAGTCGGGCAAACCGATAACCATCGGAATACCTTTCCAGTCCGCGCCATCAAAATAGGCCCCCGGCGGGATCCCTTTCATTTCGTCTGGCCATTCATATCGCAAATACCCTTCCGGTATAGCGAACTCTTTGATAAGGCAATTCAGTAACCCATGCAGGGCTGCTTTTTCGCTTATCATTCTGGACAAAGCATCATGATTAAGGTTGTTCATCTCTGCTCCATAAGAATAACAATCGGCCGGTGATGTCGTGGCGACGGTTAACTATCCTGAATATACCCGTCATAATTCAGGCTGCAGGTGTGTTGGCGGCCTTCCTGCAACTCGAATTATTTTGGGTATATATAACTGAGTAATGCCCCGCCTTTCGGCGGGACATGAATTAAAAGTCAACGCTATATCCTAACGTCACAGTTCTTCCCCGACCGGAGAAATAACGCAGGGAGTTCACAATCGCGCTTTGCGAGTAATACGTGATGTACTCCTTATCAAACAAATTGGAGACCGCCAGATTAATTCTGCCTTTCGGCAATTTATAACCGACGGCGGCATCCACCAGTAAATAACCGTTAAAGTCCTGCTGACGGTTATCCATAATTCTGTCGAAGGCGTAATTGGCCTGAATAAAGGAAGACCACTGCGGCGTCCAGTTGGCAGACCAGCTGGCGGTCAGGCGATCCGGCGGAATATTTAAGCCGTCCAGCTTGCTGTCCAGGCTGCCGTTGCCGTCACTGTCATACCATCCCTGAATGTGGGAATAACCGAACTTCAGGCTATGGTCGTCATTCACTTTGTAGCCCAGTGATGTTTCGATACCGTCAATGCGGGTTTTCTGGCGCTCACTCTGGAAGGTGCCGTTGACATCCACCACACGTTCGCCCAGCTTAGAGGTCGAGCGGTAGTAACTCATCTCAAAGGTCACCGGGTCTTTATCGATACGAAAACCGGTTTCCACGTTATCCGTGACAATCGGCTCCAGCGGCAGCATATTGACCGACTGATTGGCGGTTTTAATGCCACGCAGCGTGCGGCCTACGTCAGGAATACCAAAGCCCTGTGAATAGTTGGCGAACAGGCTCAATGGCTGATACGGCGTGGTCCATACTGCCCCCACGTTATACAACGTCTTGTTGAAACTCAGCCGACCGCCCTGCACATCCACGCTGTTATTCGGCGCTTTGGCGGTACTGGCCGCCACCGTCCGGAAACTGTCGATGTCCAGTCGGGCGTACTCATAGCGCACCCCGGTGGTGATTTTCAGTGAATCGACCGGCTGAATATCCCACTGCATAAACGGCGACAGATCGGTGTATTTCATCTGCGGTGCGTAGATACGCTTGGTCAGCCAGAAATCCTGTTTACCGGTATCAAACAGGGTATCGAACCCAACGGTCGCTTTCAGGTAGTCATCCCAGATATCGTCTTTGGTCAGCGCCACTTTGCTACCGTAACGGCTGGAGGTCACTCGTGACTGGTCATAGAGCTTATTCAGCGGCGCAATGCGGACATCCTGGAAAGAGGCGGAGTTATCTGCGCCGAACAACGACTCGTAATTCTGGTAATACACCAGCGAGTTCAGCTTCATGCCCGCCAGATTGTAATTATCGTAGGTAGCGCTGGTGGTCCAGACGCTGTTCATCGGCGCATCGCCGACCGGACGCCCCGATATGGACGTGGTCGGGATACCCTTATCGCGGTCACCGGCAATGCCCAGATAGTTCATCTTGCCTTTGATCTGATAACGGTTAAGGCTGAACTGGATTCGCTGGTCATCATCCAGCCAGTAGCCAACCTTCGCTATCACGTCATAGGCGCGCGAATCCATCAGGTCGCCCTGGGTATTATCCACCCCAATCGGGCGATCTTTTCCGTCCAGAAACAGCCCCTGATCTTCATAACTGACGGAGAACAGGTAATCCAGATACTCTTCGCGACCACTGAACCCGTAAGTGGTTTTGTAGCTCATGGTGTCTGAGCTGACTTTCGTCGGCGAGGTAGTTTCCACGCTGAAGTGCTGGTTAAACGAACCCGGTTCCGGGCGGCGAGTGATAATATTGATAACGCCACCGGTCGCACCGATACCGTTGCTGGCACTGGCACCGTGAATCACTTCGATGTGGTCTACCATTGAGAAATCAATGGTGTGCATTTCACGCCCGGTAGGACGCAACGGGTTCGACTGCGGAATGCCGTCGACCATGATCAACGGCGCGCGACCACGGAATGTTTCGCCGCTACCGCTCATTTTCTGGCGGCTCGGTGCCATTGCCGGTAATAAATTACTTAATATCTGGGAAGAATCACTGGTAATTTGTCGCTGCTGTTCAATCTGTTCTTTAGTAATAATGGTTACAACCTGAGGCGAATCTTTTTTTTCGGTATCCGTTCGGGACGCCGTGACCACCATTTCGCTGTCATTTTTATTTGTACTATCTGCTGCGTCAGCCTGTGTAAATAAAAATAATGGCGTCAACGCATATAATGCCCGAACCTTCATTCCTGCAACCTCATTATTATTTTCCCAGTCAATAAAACGCGGGTGTTCCCACCAGCACATATCATTAAATAATCTGTTCAGCCCAATGTGATGCCCGTAATAACGCCGCCAGCAATTGGCTTTTATTATTTCGCTTTTCGGATCATGACGGGCTATTCACGCTGAATTACCGATGGCGGATTTGCGCCACCGCGTCAGTTAACGCCTGCTCAAAACGTGCCACAACGCTGCGACACTGTTCTTCGGTAATAATCAGGGGTGGCAGCAACCTGACCACATTACCCTGTCGGCCTCCCCGCTCCAGCAACAGCCCCTGCCGGAAACAATGCTGTTGGATAGCCGCGGCCAGGTCGGCATCCAGCGGGTAACACCCACCGGCCTGCACGGGCTGACGCTCATCCACAATTTCGATGCCCAGCATCAGGCCACGGCCACGCACCTGTCCCAGACAAGGGAAGCGTGGCTGCATCTGCATGAACTGCTGCTTGAGCCATTCACCACGTGCCGCCGCCTGCGCCGCCAGTTTGTCGCGCAGCAAAATATCAATGGTGGTTTTCCCGGTCGCCATCGCCATCTGGTTGCCACGGAAGGTGCCGGTGTGGGTACCCGGTTTCCAGACATCAAACTCGCGTCGAATGCCCAGCACCGCCATCGGTAAACCACCGCCCACCGCTTTCGACATCACCACGATATCCGGCTCAATACCCGCCTGTTCAAAGGCGAACATACTGCCGGTGCGGGCAAACCCGGCCTGGACTTCATCCACAATCAGCAGGATGCCGTGACGGCGCGTCACCTCGCGCAGCGTTTGCAGCCAGCGTGCCGGTGCCGGGTTAACGCCGCCCTCACCCTGCACCGCTTCAACGATAACCGCAGCCGGCAGTGGCATACCGCGCTCGACATCATCGATAAACCCGGTGAAATAGCGGCTGAGTGCCTCAACACCCGCGTCACCGCCAATCCCCAACGGGCAGCGGTATTCATGGGGATACGGCAGGAATTGAACCCCGGGCATGAGATTCTGTACGGCTTCTTTCGGGCCGATATTGCCGGTCACGGCCAGGGCACCGTGTGTCATGCCGTGATAACCGCCGGAGAAGCTGATAATGCCGCCCCGACCGGTATAGGTTTTCGCCAGCTTCAGCGCCGCTTCAACCGCATCCGCCCCCGAGGGGCCGCAAAATTGCAGGCAGTACTGGCTTTCACCGCCCGGCAACAGCGCCAGCAAGGTTTCGCAGAAGGCATCTTTTAGCGGCGTGGTGAGATCCAGCGTGTGCATCGGCAGGCCCGATGCCAGAAATGCCTGAATACTGGCGACAACCTCCGGGTGGTTATGCCCCAGCGCCAGCGTCCCCGCCCCTGCCAGACAATCCAGATACCGGTTGCCGTCCACATCCGTCACCCACACACCCTGTGCTTGCTGGATGACCAGCGGTAATTTGCGCGGATAACTGCGCACATTGGATTCAAACCGTCTTTGACGCTCCAGATAATCGGCATTGGTTCTCTGCCCACTCTCCATGACCGCCGCATCCATTACCGCCCACTGTGTCTCTGACATCGCCTTCACCCTCCGTGATATTGATAATGACAATAATTATCATTAAGAATAGTGATACTCAAGTGTTATTTAAATGACAGTTTTCATAACCAAATCCTTACAAACACTGACAGAATGCTAACTAAGCGCAGGCGGCAAGAGGCTTTTTTGCGGCAAAACGGGGGCAAAATACACGAGGCGAGCAGGCCGGACATGAACTCATTTTTGTGACGAATGTCACAGTAAGCAACTGGGTAGTATTCAGGTCTATCATTGCGATATCCCGCAAGGGGAATGATCGGATGGGATAATAAAAACGCCGGTTCCCCTATAGAAAACTGGCGTTATAACAAACAGATAAGTCAGTCAACTCAGTATGACTGATGATGAGTGTGACGATAATAAGTGTGGCGATGAATTAGTGTGACGACGATTCCGGCTCAAACAACGGCAACGGTTTGCCGATGATATAACGCTGGCGCAAATGGGCGGATAACACATCCATCAGCATCACCACCACCACCAGAATCAGGGTGATGAACATCACCACATCCCAGTTCCATAGCCGCATGTTTTCGGCATACACCAGCCCGATACCGCCCGCGCCGACAAAACCCAGCACCGCGGCGGAGCGCACGTTCGACTCCATTTGGTAGAGGCTGAGCGCCAGAAAGGTGGGGAACGATTGGGTAAAAATGCCGAAGCGGTGTTTTTGCAGGCTATTAGCTCCCACAGCACTCAACCCACGGCTCGGCGAACGTTCTACCGCTTCATGCCCTTCGGCATACAGCTTGCCGAGCAAACCGGCATCCTGCATCAGAATAGCCAGCGCACCGGATAGCGGCCCCATACCCACCGCCCGCACAAAAATAAGCCCCCATATCGCCATGTCGATGCCACGTAACACATCCAGCAGGCGACGCACCAGCAACGCGACCGGTCGCAATATCGGCGCGTGCATCACGTTACGGGCCGCAAGAAATGACAGTGGTAACGCCACCAACGTCGCCGTCAGCGTACCGGCGAACACAATCGCGATGGTGATAAATATCTGTGACAGGTAGTAACCAAACGGCCAGTTGGCAAAGTCGTGCCACACGAACATGTGCATAAAGTAGCGCCCTAACTCACCGAAGCCGCGCAACCATTGCTCGATGCTGATGCCGAAAAACACCAGAAAAACCAGATAGTAAAGTAATACGGCGGCCCCCGTCAGCCCGACACGCCACAGATAACGGCGCTGCTGGCTGAATAGCTCGGGGTGTTGCTGTTTGATGGCGGCGATATCCGTCGACGCCAGCGAAGTCATGTTCATTTGCTGCCCTCCACTACCCGCTGCCGCAACCATCCGGACAGCGCATCCAGCATTGAAACCACCACAATAATCAGCAGCATGGTGATGCTGACCTGGTCATAGCGGTCCAGTTTGATATTGATCATCAGTTCCTGACCAATGCCCCCGGCCCCAACCAGCCCAAGAATGGTGGACTGGCGGAAGTTGATCTCCAGCCGCATAAAGCTGTAGGAGAGCACAATCGGTTTGACCTGCGGCCACAACCCGAAACGCATACGCTGTAATACGCTAGCACCACAGGCGGCCAGCCCGCGTACCGGCCGTTCCGAGGCGGTTTCGATCGCTTCATAAAACAGCTTGGTCAGGCTACCAATGGTGTGTAACGCCAGCGCCAGAAAACCGGGGATGACACCGATACCGAAGGCCATCACAAACATCACCGCCCACGCCAGTTCCGGCATGGTGCGCAAAAACGCCACCAACGCCCGGATAGTAAAACGTACCCCTGGCAGGCTCTGGGTATTCCCGGCAGCCAGAAAGCCCAGCACCACCGATGCCGCCACCGAGAATAACGTGGCCGCCAGCGCCAGGTTAAGCGTTTCCCAAATCAGCGGTAACTGGATAGGCAGGCGGTATCCCCAGTAAGCCAGCGACCCTTCGGTATGACCATCCGCCAATAGCAGATGCCAGTGCAATACCGGCATCGTTTCCGACAGGTAGTCAAAAAAATGGGGGAAGGACGTCCACAGGGTGTTCAGATTAAATTCGGACAATTTGCCCGCACCGATATACAACACGGCCAGCACCAGCGCCCATATCAATGACTCGCGCTTTTGCTGCGTACGTATGCGCTGGTAGTAGCGTTCAAAATCAGGATTCAGCATGCGTTTAGTCTGGATGGTGGAAAACAGATGAGCGGGTCGGCGTCGCCATAAAGCGAGAAAGGCATCCTGCCTGTGTTTTCGTCCTCAATATTGCGCCATGATGCACCGCGGATTCAGGAACGCGCCGGGAGCGATAGCCCGGCGCAACACCGCTAGCCGTGCTTAGCGATTGCCTTTAGTCAGCTCGCGTTTCATCTCGATGATGGTTTTGTAGTCGTCCACGCTGGCCGGGCCGATATGCTGTTTGCCACCGACCGCTTTGATGAAGCACTCGTGGTCTTCTTTATCCAGCTTATTCACCGCGGCGATCAACCTGGCTTTAAAAGGCGCAGACAAGGCGTTGCTCACCAGCACAGGGCCGTTAGGGATCAACGGCGATTGCCAAATAATACGAATCTGCTTCATCAAATCCGGGTGGTCCATGCGGATCAAGCGGCCAAACGCGCCGCTGGTATAACCGGTGTTGTAGTCACCGATCATTGATGCCCAGGTCACCGCGCCATCAAACTGGCCATTCAGCACACCGAGGATGTCCTGCTCGTGGCCGCCGGAGAAGGTCACGCTGGAGAAAAAGTTGTTGTACTTGTTATCCGCATTACCGCCGAACTGCTGTTTAAACGCCTGATTAGGAATCAGGTAGCCGGAGGTGGAATCCGGGTCGGCGAAACCGAACGCTTTACCTTTCAGGTCTTCCAGCTTCTGATAAGGGCTGTCGGCTTTAACGATCACCACCGAGTGGTAACCACGTGACTGGTCAGCGTCATCCACCACAATACCGATGATATCCACCGCGTTAGGATCTTTGATGTACACCGACGCATACGACGAGGGCGACATACTCAGCACCAGATCAATCTTCTTACCCAACAGCCCCTGGATGACCCCGGCATAATCGGACGAGTTACGCATTTGCGTGTCCACGTTCAGCTCTTTATCCAGAAACTGTTTGACGCACTGGTTATCGCCGATTTGCTGGGTGGCGTTCTGCCCGCCCAAAATACCCAGGTTCAGGGTTTTCGGTGTTTCCGCAGCGAATACGCTGGCGGACACTACCGCACCGGCCAGCAACGTGGTCAACGTAAAAGTTTTTTTCATCGGTTTGCCTATTTTGTCGTTATGCCAAGGTGATGTGATAGTCGAAAAGCCCCGCATCAGCGCTAATGCATCCTTGCTCAAACGTCATCGTTAAACATCATTGTTAAAACCAACGGAGCACGGGTGATGCCAAACAGGGAATTAATGAACCGGTTGCAGGTCGTCGCCATACAAGGTACGCAACAACCCGTCGGTCAATGCTGACGGCGAACCGTCAAACACGATGCGCCCTTGTGCGATGCCAATGGCCCGGGTGCAATATTCTTTCACCAGCTCGACCGAGTGCAGGTTGACGACCACGGTGATGCCGTTGTCACTCACCTGTCGCAACACGTCCATGATGCGGCGGGTATTTTTCGGGTCGAGGGAGGCGACCGGCTCGTCAGCCAGCAGGATTTTAGGGTTCTGCATCAATGCGCGGCAGATGGCGACACGCTGCATCTGGCCGCCAGACAGGTTTTCCGCCCGTTGCAACGCATGCGGCAACAGGTTCATCCATTGCAACAGCCCAATAGCATGGGCGCGGTCTTCGTCGGAAAACAGCTTGAAGAATGATTTCAGGGTCGAGGTTTGGCTCAGGCGACCCAACAGTACGTTGGTCAGCACATCCAGTCGCGGCACCAGACAGAAATCCTGAAAGATCATGCCGCACTCGCTGCGCCACTGGCGCATCTGACGGCGACTGAATTGCAGTACATCCTGCGTCTCGCCGTGCTCGTCGACTTGCGGCTGTGTATAGCGCAAGATTTGCCCTTCGCTGGCCGGGATCGTGCCGTTCATCACGTGTAACAGGGTCGATTTACCTGCACCAGAACGGCCAATCACCGCCACCATTTCACCGGCGTGCAGGTCAAAACTGAGGTTCTCCAGCACCCGTTTCTGCTGCCCGGAATAGGCTTTACACAGCTGCCGGACGGACAGAATGGGAGACTGTGATTGCGTCTGGGGTTGATAGGCGCGCAGTTGGGTAGCGCTTTCGGATGCTAACAGTGCCTGTGCCATGGTTTTCGTCATCGTTTACGGTTAGTCAACACTATGGACGCTATTAAGCGCAGTGCAGATGAAGACTTGATGACAGCTTTGTGATTAGAAAATGAACATTACAGAGGGACGACAGCAACGTGCACGCTGGTAAGCCGATATCACTGCTCACCAACGCCTACCCATACGCACACCAAAACACCAGCAGGCACGCCGCGTCAACAAACCACCACGGCGCATTAATGACGACAGTTTTTACCTATTAAACAATTAATTATACGAAAACAATGTCTTGCGCGACAATAATAGCTTACACGATAATCCACGCCCCATCGGCAGCGGCCTGTACGCCCTCCGGCAGGGTGTTTTGCATCAACCAGGCGTCGGTTTCATGGCTGAGGTGGGTCAGCCAGGTGTGTTCCGGACGTAACCACTCACGCACCTGCAATACGGTGTTCAGATCACTGTGATTGAGCGGTGGCGTGTCGCGCGGCGGCTGGGTGCAGTCCATCACCATATGCTCAAGCCGCTTACCACGCAAAAACGCCAGGGTATCATCCGGCAGGCCGCAGGTGTCAGTTAAGTACGCCACGGCATGGCGACCGGTTTCCAGCAGATAACCGAAGGTGGGTTTGGAATGATTCAGCGGCAGTGCCGTCACCCATAACGCGCCCATCGCTACCGTCTGAAACGGTGTCATCGCCGGTTGAAAATCCAGCCGTCGTGGATGCTTATACAGGTCATCGCAACCTTGTTCATCCGGTGGGCCGAATACCGGGATCCGATCGCCGATGCCCCAACGCAACGAAAACAGCCCCTGAACATGGTCGACGTGGTAATGCGTCAGCAGAATACGGCGGATTTCATTCACGCCAAAGCGCTGTTCCAGTTGCGTCACGCCCGCATCCAGCAAGGTCATCTCGCCATCACATCGAATCAGCATGCTGCTTGGCCCACGCCGAAAACGGGGATCCCGACGCGCACGTTCGCAGGCGATACACTCACAACCGGTCAACGGCACCTGCTGTGCGTCACCGGTGCCCATAAACATTAGTTCCATAGCATCAGCTCCATAGCATCACGTCCATTTTTCAGTCTCTCGTTTTTCAGCTGCCAGCAGGGTGTGGAACGCCTGTAGCGTCTGCGCCAGTGGTCCGTCGTTGTTCAGCCGTCGGCACGTCGCCGGGAGGATATCCATCGCATCGGCCCGTTGCAGTCGCAGCGCTATCTGCGCTTCATCTTCCCGCCCACGCTGGCGTAAACGCTGTGCCAGCACCGCCGCAGACACCTGCAAACACACCGGTAATAACCGATTGCCATAGCGCTGCGCTGCCTGCTGGTGGTGAGACCGGGAGCCGTTGACCACCACATCCAGCCCGGCAGATAACCATTGATCGACTTCAATGCCGATACCGTACTGATACTGGTGTGCCTGCCAGTGCAACGCGAACAGGTTGTGCTCACGCCGATAGGCAAACTCCGCCTCGCTCAGCGCGATGTGGTTCTCCCCCCCCGCCTGCGCCGGGCGGGTGATATACCGATGCGCTACCAGCAGGCGCACTGGCTCGGTCTGCCGCAGGGCATCCAGCAGCGTGTCTTTGCCGGAGCCGGACGCCCCGGTCAGCCAGATGAGCCGCGCCATCAGAACACCTGCC
Organism: Dickeya ananatis; assembly: GCF_019464615.1. Classification (NCBI taxonomy): domain Bacteria; kingdom Pseudomonadati; phylum Pseudomonadota; class Gammaproteobacteria; order Enterobacterales; family Pectobacteriaceae; genus Dickeya; species Dickeya ananatis. The sequence continues at coordinate 2,494,952 of NZ_CP040816.1, forward strand.
GTCCCTGAGCCCAGACATGACGGATTCGTACCTGCCCATGGGTATGGTGCGCCAGCACCAGATCGGCGTGCAGTCCCTCGGCTATTCGCCCCCGGTCGACGAGCCCGACCGCCTGCGCCGGATTGTCGCTGACCATCGCCACCGTCTGCGGCAAGGTAAAGCTATTGCGCTCATCGTCAGCGAGGCGAAACGCCGCATCCAGCAAACTGGCGGGATAATAATCGGATGACAGAATATCCAGCAGCCCCTGCTCCGCCAGATGAGACGCCGCCACATTACCGGAGTGAGAACCGCCACGCACGATATTGGGTGCCCCCATCAGCACTTTCATGCCACTGGTGTGCGAGGCCTGCGCCGCGATTTCCGTGGTGGGAAACTCGGCAATCACGCTACCCAGCGCCAGCGATTCATGCACATGGGCCGCGGTGGCGTCATCGTGACTGGCGAGCGCAATACCACGCTTACGGCAGTGAGCGGCAATCGCCAGTCGGTTTGGCGTTGACCAGCGTTTGGATAGCATGCGCTGCTCGGTTTCAAACGCATCCATCTCCGCATCGTTCAGCCGGTATTTCCCCTGATAGTACTCACGGTATTTTTCCGGCGTCGCAAACTGCCGTTGCCCTGGCGAGTGGTCCATTAGCGACACCAGCGCCACTTCCGGGATATCCATCAGTGCTTCAAACAGCGGCAGGGTGGTATCGTGCGGTAATTCACACCGCAGATGCAGCAGATGTTGCGCCCGGTTTACCCCCTGCTGCTGGCTATGCACCACGGCGTCAATCATGCGCCGCAGGTTGTCGAGCCGATGGCCGCCATCGCGCACATCCCCTATCGCCACCGCATCCAGCACCGTGGTAATACCGCTGGAGACAATCAGCGCATCGTGGCTGCTCATCGCCGAATGCGCTGGCCAGTCGACTTTCGGGCGCGGCATAAAAAACTTGTCCAGATTGTCGGTATGCAGCTCGACCAGTCCGGGCAACAGCCAGCCGCCCTCGCCGTCCAGCGCCTGCGGCAGTTGGCTGGGCGTAGAAGAAAAGCCTTCAATCACACCATCACGCCAGGCCAGTGATCCGCTGACCACCTCGTTTGCCAACACCAGTTGGACATTATTGATTATCTGGGTCGTCGCACTCATGCCGTGAGCTCCTGCGTGACGGGTGCCATGTGATGCAGGCGGTCCGCCACGCGGGCGCGCACGTCTGCATCGTGGAAAATACCGACCACGGCGGCGCCACGCGCTCGCGCTTCTTCTATTAACCCCACCACCGCGTCGCGGTTGGTGGCATCCAGCGAGGCGGTCGGTTCATCGAGCAACAACACGGGATAGTCGGCGATAAAGCCACGGGCGATGTTGACTCGCTGCTGCTCACCACCGGAAAAGGTGGCGGGGGCCAGCGTCCATAACCGGCGCGGGACGTTAAGGCGGGTCAGCAGTGCGCTGGCGCGTGCTTCACACACGGCACGGTCTTCGCCGCGTTCCAGCAGCGGCTGCATGACCACCTCCAGCGTCGAAATACGGGGGATCACCCGCAGGAACTGGCTGACCCAGCCGATGGTGTCGCGTCGTACCGCCAGTATCTGCCGGGCTGGGGCCGTCACCAGGTCCACCCACGTATGGCGATGGCGTACCCACACCTGCCCGCTATCCGGCTGATAATTGGCGTATAAAGAGCGCAACAGCGTGGACTTGCCACTGCCGGAGTGCCCGTGCAACACCACACACTCCCCCGCCGATACCGTCAGGCTGGCCTGATGTAACACCGGCAGCCGGGCAGCATGCTGGTTATGCAGAACAAAGGTTTTACTCAAATTTTCCACGCGCAGAATGGTCATGGATGTGCCTTCGGTTGTCATAGTTCACCTCATCGCCAGTTGCGCTTATCCCAACACCGACGACACCAGTAACTGGGTATAAGGATGATGTGGATCATCCAGCACCCGGTCGGTCAGGCCGCTTTCCACGACCTTGCCCTCACGCATCACCAACAGCCGATGCGCCAGCAGGCGCGCCACACCGAGGTCATGGGTCACAATCACCACCGCCAGCCCCAGATCACGTACCAGCGTGCGCAGCAGATCCAGCAACCGCGCCTGTACCGACACATCCAGCCCACCGGTCGGTTCATCCATAAACACCAGCTTCGGGTGGGTCACCAGATTGCGGGCGATTTGCAACCGTTGCTGCATCCCACCGGAAAAGGTGGTGGGCAGGTCATCAAGCCGCGACAGCGGGATTTCCACATCCTGTAGCCACTGCCCGGCCTGACGGCGAATATCGCCGTAGTGGCGGGCGCCGACCGCCATCAGCCGCTCGCCGATGTTACCGCCCGCTGACACGCGGGGTCGCAGTCCGTCCATCGGATGCTGGTGTACCACTCCCCACTCGGTGCGTAACAGGCGGCGGCGATCGCTCTCGCTCATGGCGTATAACGAGCGGCCCTGATAATCAATCTGCCCGGCCTGCGGTGTCAGCCGGGCGGAAATCGCCCGCAACAGCGTGGTTTTACCGGAGCCGGATTCACCCACAATCCCCAGCACCTCACCGGGATAGAGATCGAACGACACCTCGCTAAACCCTTTACCGGGGGCGTACAGGTGGGTCAGATTGCACACCTGCAACAACGGCGCGTCATCACCGGTTTCCACGATGAGCCTGCCCGCCTGCTCCACTGCCGCTTGATCAATGTGATTCATGGTGCCCCGCCTCCTGACGTTCACGGCAATAATCGGTATCGGAACAGACGAACAGCCGGGTACCCTGATCGTCCATCACCACTTCATCGAGATAACTGTCGTGCGATCCGCACAGTGCACAGGGTTGATCCCAGCGTTGGACGCTAAACGGGTGGTCGTCGAAGTCGAGGCTTTCCACGTTGGTGTAAGGCGGCAGCGCATAAATCCGCTTTTCACGCCCGGCCCCAAACAATTGCAGCGCCGGCATCTGATGCATTTTCGGGTTGTCGAATTTAGGAATGGGTGACGGGTCCATAATGTAGCGACCGTTCACTTTCACCGGGTACGCGTAGGTGGTGGCGATATGCCCGAAGCGGGCGATATCCTCATACAGCTTCACCTGCATGATGCCGTACTCCTCCAGCGCGTGCATTTTGCGTGTTTCCGTTTCACGCGGTTCGATAAAGCGCAACGGTTCAGGAATCGGCACCTGATAAATCAGGATCTGATCTTCACGCAGCAGTGTTTCCGGAATACGGTGACGGGTTTGAATCAGCGTCGCCTCGACGGTACGCTCGGTGGTCGCCGCTTCACTGACCCGCTGAAAGAAGCGGCGGATCGACACCGCGTTGGTGGTATCGTCCGCCCCCTGATCAATGACTTTTAATACATCGTCATCGCCAATCAGGCTGGCGGTGAGCTGGATGCCGCCGGTGCCCCAACCGTAGGGCATGGGCATCTCCCGGCCACCAAACGGCACCTGATAACCGGGGATCGCCACCGCTTTAAGAATGGCGCGCCGAATCGTGCGTTTACTCTGTTCGTCCAGATAACCGGGGTTATACCCGCTCAGCGTGTTCATCGCGCTCCTCCTGCGGTGGCTGGCGTAACTGACGCAGCAGCGCCAGCTCGGCCTGAAAGTCGACGTAATGCGGTAATTTGAGGTGAGAAACGAAACCTGCGGCTTCTACGTTGTCGGCGTGCGACAACACAAATTCTTCGTCCTGCGCCGGGCTGCCGACCGGTTCCTGATAGGCAGGAGCCTGTAACGCCCGGTCCACCAGTGCCATCGCCATCGCTTTGCGTTCCGCGCGGCCAAACACCAGCCCGTAACCACGGGTAAAATGCGGTGGATCCTCTTCCGGCACCGTAAAGCCGTTGACCATTTCGCATTCGGTCAACAGGATGTCGCCAATTTCCAGCGCAAACCCCAGCTCTTCCGGCTCTATCTCCACCGTGACGTAACCGGTACGAATCTCACCAGCAAACGGGTGGGTGCGCCCATAACCACGCTGGGTGGAATACCCCAACGCCAGCAGGAAGCCTTCATCGCCGCGCGCCAGTTGCTGCAAACGGGCACTGCGCGGCATCGGGTACGCCGGTGGATCACGCGTGATATCCAGCGGCTCACTGCCATCATCTTCCTCGACCGCCGCCAGCCCTTCCGCCGTCATCATGTCAAACATATGCGGGCAGTGTTCCGCCAGCGGTTCCTCAGCCTTGGGCGCACGTGGTGTTTCACCTTCCGCCAGCAAGGCGAAATCCAGCAACCGGTGGGTATAGTCATACGTGGGACCGAGCACCTGCCCACCGGGCAGGTCCTTATAAACCGCTGAGATACGCCGCTCCAGTTGCATCCGTCCGGTATTCAGCGGCAGGCTATCCGCCAGGCGGGGCAGCGTGGTGCGATAAGCACGCAGTAAAAAAATTGCCTCGACCAGATCACCGCTTGCCTGTTTGATGGCAAGCGCCGCCAGCTCCCGGTCGTAAATACCACCTTCGGTCATCACCCGGTCTACCGCCAGCCCCAGTTGTTGCTCAATCTGCACGGTCTGCACTTCGGCCAGCCAGGCATCACCACGCCGCAGGTTCGCCTGTAACTGATGGGCAGCCTCAATGGCTTTCTCGCCCCCTTTCACCGCGACATACATCAGCACACCTCCACATGCGTGGTACGCGGCAACGCCATCAACGTGTTGCCGCAGGTAAACAGAAAGTCCAGCCCGGCGGGGAACGCATGCGGGCGATGTTCGAGGTAATCCAGCACACTGGCGGGTAACTGCGGCGCGATCATCCGCACTTCGGCAATGCCCGGCCCAGTCAGGCGTAATGCACGACCACCACCCAGCGCCGGCACTTCCAGCACCAGCGTCGTGCTGTTTTCTGGTGCCATGTCGTCACCGGCCGCAAACCCCGCCAGTGACAGTTCCCGGCTAACCGGCAGCAGGGCGAAAGCGGCGGCCTCACGTTCGACCAGTTTCACCCCGGTGTGAAACCGTAGGTTAGACAACAGCACCTCTTGCGCTAACGCGGGATCCAGCCAGAGCGGTGTTTCACGGTCCATCAGCGTCAAGACCACGGCGGTAGCGGAAGACGATAAACCGTCCCAGCCGTTGTCATGGTCCAGCGATACCACCACGCCCGGTTCGCTCATCGCTTTTAATATGCGGCGAAAGGCGTACTGCGCATCGCGCCACGGATGGGAAAAGCCTGCCAGTAACGTCATGCGTTATCTCCCCGCACCAGCGTAAAGAAATCGACCTTGCTGCTGGCGATTTCCCGTGCGCGTTGCTGACGCAACTCGTCATGAGTCGCCGCCAGCGGCACGATCAGTTGTTGGTAAAGCGCGCTTTGGGTACCTTGCTGTTGCAGCAAGCCATCAATTAATGCGCATAGTTCGGCATGGGGTTTATTACGCCCCATCACGTAGCTGTAGCCACAGGTACCGTCATCCAGCCGGACGACCGCCCGCGTGACCGTGACATCGCCCAGCACGAAGCGATTGCCGGTTGCGCCCATGCGCGCCTGCAAGCGGGTTAAACCGATCTCTGGTGCGCGCAGCAACTGCCAGGATGGCTGTAATGCCAGCGACAGCCAGTGACGCCGCAGTTGCTCCGCATCGCTGTGCGCCAGTACCGACAGCCAGCGCTGCCGTGGGGTTTGGGTTGTCATTCAGTGCTCCATGGTCAATTCGATCATGTCAGCGCGTGCCAGACTGACGGAATACTCCGCCACCCGGCCGCTGCCGTTACAGGTATTGAGCGTGCGGATACACATCAACGGGGTTTGCAGCGCCACTTCCAGCAGTTGCGCCTCTTTCGCCTGTGATGCCCGGGCGCTGATGCGGGTTTGACGGCGGGTGAGTGACTGCTGTAGCTCACGCGCCAGAAATTCGTGCAACGACCCGCTGGTGAAACGCTGTAGCACGGGCCACCAGTCAAGATTCGGCAGGTAGTGGTCTATCAGTGATACCGGTACGCCGTTAACCCGGCGCAGGGTTCGCAGATGAATCACCTCATCGCCCTCTTCCCGCCCCAGCGCCGCCGCCACGGATGCATTAGCCGGTCGCAACACCGCCAGCAACCGTTCGCTGGTGGGGTGGCTCCCCTGCTCCAGCAGGTTCTGGCTAAAACGTGTTTGCGCGTGTAACGGGTAATCATAAGGACGCATCAGCACCAGAATGCCGATGCCACGCCGACGCTGAACCAGCCCTTTATTGACCAGTTCATCCACTGCCCGGCGCAGCGTATGGCGATTGACGTCATAACGTGCCGCCAGTTGCTGTTCGGACGGCAGATAGTCACCGCAGCGATACACCGTGCGCAGCTCTTCTTCCAGCCGGGCGGCGATGGCCTGATACACAGTGGTAGGATGTCTAGATAACCTGTCCATAAAAAACTCCTGCTCGCAGGTTCAACTCCGCATCCCGACTGGCACACGGATTTTGCTTAACCCCGACACCGAACCGGAATGCAGCCAGCTATCGGCAGAGTTGACGTCTCAGTCAGGGAAATTGGGGATTATGTTGACAACACTCTGTGACAGGCTGGCGAAGCACGGATGACAAAATAGTGAAGGAAAAAGGACAGGCGATGAGACGGGTTGAATTAATATTTCAGATTTTTTTTGATTTCAATAGTAACTGGAAGGCTATAATAAAAATGAATACTATCGTGAGTAGGTCCGATTGACATGACTGACCTGAGTATAAGATAAAAATATAAAACACCTCCCTGTAATATAAAGAGCCAAAAACTCCTTTTCATTAAACATAAATATCAATACAGTGCTTCTGATGAAATCCTGCAGGAATAATTCACTTACAACCTGGTTATTCACCCCTTTTGACAAGGGGTGAGTATCGATTTACTAATCAGAATTTATTTTCAATATACGCAACGACCTCCACTTCAACTAAAGCTCCCATTGGCAGTTTTGCGGCTTGAATACAGGAGCGGGCTGGTGCAGTGTCCGTACCAAAAAAATCTTCATAGATCTTGTTAAAATCTGAAAAATGAGTCATATCCGACAAGAAACAGGTGGTTTTAATCACATGACCTATCGTCGAGCCACATTCCTCAAGAATTGATTGAACGTTTTTGAGTGACTGTACAGTCTGCTCTTTAATCCCTCCCTCTGGAAATTTCATTGTTACCGGATCCAGAGGGAGTTGGCCGGAAGTGAAAATCAGATTCCCAAACTGGATAGCCTGAGAGTAAGGGCCGATTGCTGCGGGGGCCAGCTCAGTATTAATCTTTGATTTCATAGAGACACCTATCTGTTACTTTATATTTTTTACAAAAAATTCTATTCCTGATGTATTCAGATAAATAGCCATCATCATTAAAGATGAATCGATACAACGTAGAACAATATTACCGCCCCTTAAATATTTATCATCATATTGTAAAGGAAAGAGTCACTGTATAACTATGACGCGCTGTAATCAGAACAAATGTTTAATGATATTCAAAACACCTGCAAATAAAGCACAGATACCTGTCAGGATCACGAACCAGTTCATAAAACCACCTTTTAAATGGTTCAGTTTTGGAACCTTGTGAAATGCATACTGAGGTAAGAAGAAAACAATGAACACACTGATAGGCACCATGAAGTATTTAATAATATTGATAACATCCAGATTTGCAACTGTAGGTATCAACGTAATAATGAATACGACACCAACAGATATAAGACGCATACCCAGTCCGTTAGAGAACGTATTTCCGCATTTAAATATATTAACAGCCATGCCAATCAGACTTTCTCGTGTAGCTATAAATGTACCCAGGAAAGCTTTCATTGCCGCGAAGAAAATAATCACCTGGGAACAAATAGCAAGCCAAGGCGCATCAAACTTTCTCGCCAGAATAGATAAAGAAGTAAGATTTTCAATTCGTGCTTCTTTAATTTCTGCTGGCGTTAAAGAAAAAATACAGCCCAATGAGAAAAATACTACGGTTGAGATGATAATGATTAAAGAGAGAATCAAAATCTGATCAATTTTTCTAAATGCCTGTTCCCCATGAGACTGCTTGTAATGAGCAACAAGACTGGAAACAATTGGAGTGAAGCTGAACGCAAAGATCAGAACTGGCAGATTGTTAAATGTTGATCTTAAAATTTCAGGAATGGAATTTGTATTCTCTTCTGCTGTCAGAAAAGACATATTCCAGTGAGGTACTGACATTACACCAAAGAAAATGAGTGAAAGTATGAAGGGGAAAACTATTACGCCAACAACTTTCAGTATTGTTTCTGTTTTCCCAAGAGAAATTAAAGACATAATGAGGATTATCCCAAAAACGGTAGCATTTCTGTTTAAAGGAGGAAACCCAAGTTGTGTTTTAAAAAAATCCAGAAAAGTATTACTCATTGTAATGGCATAAACAGCCAGTGATGGAATCATGATAAGGAAATAAGCGACCGTTAAGTACTTTACTGCTTTATTCCCTAGTAATTCATTCGTAGTATCAATAAGGTTGCTCTTGGATGTTTGAGAAACTGTCCCTACAGCAATATATTGTGAAAGAACCCGGTAAGTGAAATATGTTACCGGGAATGCTAAGGCAATGAGTATAACCATTGACCAGATGCCAGCACTGCCAAGGCTTATAGGCCAGAAAAGTGAACCGCTACCCACAGCACATCCATAAATAGCTAAAATCCATAGAACATCTGTTTTGAAACTGTTTCCTATCATATTGGACGTAAGGATACTGGAAGACATATAAATCTCCTTAATTGAAAAACAATTATATTTTATATTGGTACTTACAGAGTCTTTTGGAGGGCGTAATCCAGGTCGTCAATAAGCCTCTGACTATCTTCAAGGCCAATAGAGACTCTGATTAACGATGAATACCCTTTAAAAAATGAACGTGACTGCAAAGTTTCAACTGAATAGTAAGCGATGAGACTTACGGTTCCGCCATAACTGGCACCAATCCTAAATTGGGATAAAGCATTAAAAAAATCATCCAGGCGTTTTTCGTTTTTAAGTGTGAACGAAAATACAGAACCATATCCTTCGAAATATTTATTATACAGTGCATTATCTTCTGATGAGGCCAGACCCGGATGTAATACCGAGGAAATTGCAGGGTGATTCTCAAGCCACTGCGAAATAATCCTCGCGGAGTGGGAATGTTTTTCCTGACGTAACGGATAGGTTTCGATCCCTCTAAGGGCAAGATAACAGTCATCCGGGCTCACATACATTCCCATGACATCCTGCAGATTTCTGAGTTTCGCATGCCATCCAATATCTTTTGTGCTGATGCTCCCCAGCAGTATGTCAGAATGCCCATTCAACATTTTTGAAACTGCTTCAACCACAAAATCCGCCCCAAATTTCATTGGTTTGAACAGTAAAGGACCAGCCCATGAGTTATCCATTACCGTCAGAATATTTTTCTGTTGTGCAATTCTGACAATCTCTTCTGTATCCTGAACCTCCATTGTCAGGGAGCTCGGCGATTCCAGCATTATCAGTCTGGTATTATCCTGAATAGCTTTACGTAAAAAGCCAGTTTCTCTCGGTGGCACGAAAGTCACCTCAATCCCCAGTGCAGTTAAATTTTCTGTCAGAAAATTTCTTACCGGACCGTAACATGAATCAGAGACCACAACATGATCACCATTCTTCAATGTTGCCATTAATACCAGTACCAGCGCAGATTGCCCAGAAGGGAGCACAATAGTATGTTTAGCGCATTCAAGTTCTGAAATTACATTTTCTAACTCCCTATGAGTGGGGGAACCTGTAATCCCGTAACTGAATCCATCTGGCTGACGCTTTCTTCGTTCTTCAAAACTCTTAAAGTTATTAAAGACGATTGTAGATCCCCGATATATCGGTGTTGCTAAAGAGTTAAATGAATTTTCGCAATTATAATTATTCATTCCAGTTACCTGCTTTGGTTGATATCACAGGCTTCACTATTGCGTTTCGAATTTTATATTTCTATACTTTTTTCTAATGACTTCATAAGTGTGAGTAATGGGATAATGTACCGGGAAATTGAAACCTTCAGGGCGGTCATGCTTACAGGTAGTGCCACTAAAGCTGCTGAAATGCTTGGCATTTCTCAGTCAGCCGTCAGTCAAAAATTAAAAATTTTCGAAAATGATTACGGAATTGAGCTTTTCAGACGTGAGAGAGGCAGATTGGAAGCAACCGAAAATGCTCACATACTTATGGCAGAAGTGGAGAAGCACTTCAGGGGGATTGAACTCATTGAACACAAGATGAAATCCCTTAGAAATCGAATAGATACAACCATTCACCTAGCCGCCCATCCCGTATTCGGACAAAAACTGACTCCGAAAGTCATTGCAAGCTATGTAAAATCATCCGTGACGCAAGTCAAATTTTCAATTAACAGTTCACGCGATATCTATGAAACCGTTGACTCAGGTGAATTTGATTTTGGGCTTGTAGCCAATGAAATATATGGAAATAGCTGCGTGTTCTATAGTTTTTGTACGGTAAATGGCGTTGTTATTGCCCCCAGGAACACCATCAAAGGGAACAACAAGATGATTAGTCTATCTGACATGGCAAAACACAATTTCATCTCCCTGAACGCTGAAGATACGACACGCATAGCGCTTGAAAAGGAATGTAGAACAAAAAAAATAAATTTAAATGTAATTGTTGAAACACCTTTTTGTCATACTGTCATGGAAATAGTTAAGGCTGGGTCAGGTATTGGTATTGTTCATCCTTTAACACTTATAGATGTTGGCCCGGATGAGCTTGATGTATTCAATCTCGATGAAAAAATCACATTTGGAACAAACTTAATCTTCAGAAAAGATAAAGTTCTCAAGGATAGCGCAAAAGAGCTCATTAAACAGTTAAGAATTCAGACAGCAAGAGAACTGAAGGATATTTCACAGAATCATCATATTGATATAAAAACAAAACAATTTAATATTTAAATGGCTAGAGAATAACGTTCATTTACCTGACAACGTACAACGCGTTTTAGATAACGCAGAGAAATGCCAGTATTTCTCAGGAGAATGGGACAGCTCACTGTCTAAAACCACGAATTAACTCGTTTCCAGGCGCTAAAACCTACGTCGTGAGGTTTATTGGGTATATATGGCTAATATTATCAATTCGTTATCACTACCAAATTTTTTCAGAGAAAAAGAGACTAATGCTGAAAACCGCCACTGCATAAGAGCGATTTTCAGGCATACGAGGAAATAGCTTACTATTTATCAGGAAAACTCTCGTAGTTATGGTTGCAACCATAAATAGAGTCTTATTTAATCGAAGTTAATATCCATTACATCATGGATTTTTATTTCAAAATCATTGTCAGCTCGAAGATATAGTCCAAATAATGCACCGTCATTATCATTCTCTTCATCCAATACATCGAGAAGTATTGAGTGTGACATGTTATGATTTTTTTTATGTAATAGAGTTACAGCATTACATCTTCCAGTCCTCTCTGTCACTAAAAAGTCAACCCCATTAATTCTTACTTTATTAATATCGCTCTCACTCCGTTCGCCAAAATCGGAGACAATAATGTTAGGTCTAAATATCATCGGATTTAACTCATCAAGCTTACAAATTTTAGCAAGCCTCTTAAGCTCTGACTGCGCAATAATGTGTATCGGTCCGGTATCCATAAAACTCTGACTAAAATCTTCGGGATGTTTTATTTTAGCAAGCACTACATCTTCTAAAAGATAGCTACTCAGAAAAGCTGAGACCTCACCGAAAAATGCCGTCACCTCCACCTCTCTTGACCAAATACGAATAGATGTGTCATCTCCGTTAGTATGTAAGAATGATTTTTTAATAGCTCCTGTATCTATAATAAGAGTATCACCTGTATCCACAATCACTACATTCTGAATGTTAATATTTTCCCTTAGCGACACTAACTTATTACTCATTCGTCCGTAAAGGCAAAATTGTCGGTCTTTTCTAATACCGTTCGTTCCGCCTTGCAACACATCCGAACGGATACCGGCACCAGATTTGAGAGGATAATAAATTAACTTTTCTATGATACTCATCAGCTACTTCTCGCGTTGTAATAAAATTCCTGAACATCGAATTCATGGCTATGAAACTCATAAGATGCATCAACAATATTTCTTCTTATTTTGTTGCTAACAGTATAAAGGTCATTAGCTGAGACATATTCATGACCGATAATAACAAAAAGGCAGTCAGTCGTTTTCTCTGTTATTTTAAAATAATCGGAATCTACATCCTTGCTGCCAATCCAAGCCATGACTCTATCTTCTGTACCATATATGAGTTCACCTGATTTTATAGTTTTAGCTTTATCCTGGAAAAGAGGGGTTATCTTCTCCTCACCTGATGAAATTTTTATTTCAACACAATCACTTGTCCTCATGTGAGAGATATCATGCCCACCGATTCCAAGCCCATAATAAAATGCAACCTCATTATATGAGTCAATGATATTATTTATAGATCTAAATCCTCGCGAACAGAAATTATCTCTTAGCTTCTCACCTGCAGTTTTAAAATTATTCTGTTCAATTGTTCTGGTAAGAATCTTACGCATACCAAAATTATAGCGCCCTATATCTTCTGGTATACATTCACCCACACTATTTTCGCATTTTTTTAAAAACTCTGGCTTACTGGGCGAAACTATCAAACCTCGAACAACCAGAAAGAGAGCATGTGTTACACCAGCATCTGCAGCTGCACTATCTATTGAGAAGTACATATCAACCAACCATGAAATTTTTATAAAGAAGAATAACACCGATAAAAACGAGTGCTGCTCCTGACACATAATTAAGAGTAACATTGAGTGCTCGATTTTTTTGCGATGCACGTGCAAGCACTCCCCCAGTAAGCCCAGCAGTCATATCAATAGGTAACGCAGTCGCTGGCACAATGAGTGAAACAAGTAGTGCTTGGACTGGTGTATATCCTCCAGTCAAAATAAGGCCTGGCAGTATTGAAAGATAAAAAAGTATCGTCTTAGGATTAAGAAACTCTACTGACACCGCCTGTAAATAAAGTTTTAGAAGACTATTCTTTTTAATTGTATCAGACTCAGCGACCTTGGTATCACTCACGTCACGCGCGGCTTTGAGAGACTCATATCCCAGATAAAGAATATACACCCCCCCAACCAAAGCAACTGCATTAGCGACAAAAACACTTTTTGCAACAATAGCGGTGACCCCTAGTCCAGCCAAAAGTGCATGAATAGAACTACCAGAAGCAAGCCCCAAGGCAGAAACAGCGCCTGCAGCTTTTCCCTCACTAATTCCCCTTGCACTTACAAAAAATAAAGATGGGCCAGGACTCAGATTAAGCAGTAAAGCGGCAAACGCAAAAGCAATTAAACTAGTTTGTTCCATGATCATCCTATAATAAGTGAAGTGATAGCTTTGTAGTTGCAAGTAAGAAGATGCTGTACCTTTAGCATATCTTGCTCTTCCTGCTGAGATAATGTCATACAGGCGCCAGAGAGAACTTTTTTCCTGCATTTCATGCAAATGCCTGATCTACACATATGTTTCAACTCAATGTTTCTACTCAGGGCTGCATCAAGGATGCTCTGCTCTACTGATAAACTAAAAACGTCTGTATTATGTGAAACAACTATTTCTTCATAAGAATAACTAATTTCATATACTTTAGTCGACTTATTCTCCAACTCAGAAATGTTTATTTCTGGAAATGTTCTGTTGGATTTTTCTAATTTTTCTATGAGCGCAAAAAGCTCTCTCTCGACAACCTTAATTTTCGTAAGACCGGTAACGTAGAAAACCACTGATAGCGCCATTAATAAACCGGATTCACACCATAACTCTTCAGGGTAAAAAACATCTTCAAGATAAGACTCACCTTCAAGATTTTTTAGTACAAACTTAAGAAAATTATTTTCACCACCATCAAAAACAACATTAAAACCAGAACACTCGTCGTCATACTCGTGGGGGGGGTCTGCTCTGACACTTATTTTTATTACTTCTGGATGACCGCCTGATAATTTTATTACCCCTTTAATAGACAGAACGCCCGGATTCATATTTACTCATCTCCTCAGTAGTATTCAGCCAAGTGTCATCCTTCTAACTACCAGTGTATTCCCTCCTCACTACACATCATAACCATACTCATGTTATCCTCCCATAACCACTATATTACTGCGTTGCGTGGGTTATTATTACCCTGCAACGCTTCATAAATTATTCGTAGATATAATTTTTATAAATAATTCTCGCAGTCCCCTTGACGACGAACATCAAGCGAACAGCAATGGAATCCTCCACCGACGGTTCTTCCATGGCGGAAGGAAACTGGGATGACTTCCAAGCCACAACGGTCGAGAATCTCCATTAACTTATGCTGATTTTTTTCAACGATTATGTTTTTTTCATCAATAGATAACACATTCATTGAAATCCATACAGATGCTCTAGCCCAATCAAATGCATATCCTATATCAGTAGGCTCATTGAAGAATACCAATTCCCAATGTTTAAATTGGTGTGGTATGTCCGCTGGTTTCATCCTAGATCCATTTATTAAAGCCAAACCAGGACGTAACAACTGCATCGTTGTACCAACATGATCACTGCAAATCGACATTGGATGAAAATTGAATTTGTCACCAAAAGTTCTCTTCAGCCATTCAAAGCCAGTATGATTACCACTGTTACTTATATTGAAAAAAACATCTTTTCCGCAGCGCATAATATTTGCCGCATCAAATAGAGGATCATCTTCAGCAAGATAGGGATGGTTATTACGCCACAGATACGTATCATCGGTCAAAATTGGTTTAGGTGCAGAAATCCATTTTCCACCACTCGAAAAATACTCACGAGCAATACTCCTAAACGATTGGTTTTCAAAATATCGGTTGCGAGATGGCATTGGCACTTCAATCAACGTATCCCCCAAAACCAGTAAACAGTCTCGTGGCATAAGGGCATGTGACTGCTGTGAACTCCAGTGTGGTGTTTGGCACTTTATATCAAGGGGGATAACGTCAGGGCGACGAACCTTAACACCATATCGTTCCAGTACCGATGTCATCTCCTGGAAGTCCTCTTCCATTTCATCTTTCACTTTAGAAAGGACTGAAGCGGCATTCTTCTCTTGTACAAACTCTTCCTGAAGGTCAAAGAAGTGTCGTGATGATATATCTAGATCAGGCAGCGTCAGTCCCTTTGGACTACCCAAAATAATTTCTTCTAATTTATCCCAATCACTGTAACTATTTATGATACTCATTTTAGATCCTGTTATTTATTAAACCCTAACGCGAATGATTGCCCTGTCGGCATCACCTCAAGAATATTGACATTCATATTTGACGGGAGAGAATAAGTCCAAAAGACCATTTCAGCAATATTCTCTGACGTCAGATATGTTTTATTCTCATATAATGCATCAGCTTTCTTAACATCACCTTTAAATCTTACTAAAGCGAATTCAGTTTTAGATAGCCCAGGAGCAATACAGCTTACTCTAATGTTTGTACCCTCTAGGTCGGTTTTCAAATTAAGGCTAAAATTATGCACAAACGACTTGCTGGCACCATATACATTACTACCCATATAGGGGTAGTTAGCTGCCACAGATCCTATATTGATGATATGGCCTCGATTTTGCGATATGAATTTTTCAATAAGAATTTTAGTAATATGCAGCAGGCCTATAATGTTAGTATTGATCATTGCTTCCCAATCGCTGAAATCATTATGTTGTGCTGGACCAAACCCTAAAGAAAGTCCTGCATTGTTTACCAACCCACAGATATATCCGAATTCTTTAGGAATACCTTTTAAGGCCTCTTCAACTGACTTTTTATCAGTAATATCAGCGATAACTGGAAGTACTCTGCCTGGAAACGTTTTACTCAATTCATTAAGATTATCCGCTCTTCTAGCAATAGCAACAACATTATACCCTTCGATTAAAAACCTGTGTGATATCGCTTTACCAAACCCTGATGATGCGCCTGTAATAACGATTGTTTCCGTATTATTCATTTAGGTATAACCTTTTCACACGCATATTTCAAGTTGCAAAAATATAGGTTTACTAAGTTAAACAGTAAACCACTCTCTGCTATTAATTTGCCCATCACCGATGCAACGTATTGAGCTTCAGTCAGTATAAAAGGTGATTTTTAAAGAAATCAATTTATTGTAAAGATGAGTTTTATCTCATTTCAATGACGAGACAGTTTTTACAATTTCTTTTTAAATGGACAAACCCACTCTTTTGTCGTGATATTACCGGCATATTGTCTGGCTTCACTCTCCTCACCAAAATTACTTAGGTTTGGGTTAAGATCTCCTTGGATAACCATTTCTCTCCGTCGTATTTCTTTCTGCATTTTATCAAATGTCCCCAATTCCTTTAGATAATGAAATTGTCGATGTGAATTAAACACGATAGATGGATAAGGAGAGCGACGACTGATCCTTGTTGCCTTAGGATGAAGGCCAACAATAAAGAAGGGCTCGCCACCAAGGGAGAAACCAAAATGCGGTGACAGAGGATCAGAGGAACACTCTTCGCTCCATAAGAAACCGCATTCCATATCTATTTTGCTCAATCTCGTTAACGTATCCCACAAAAATATTTCAAACTCAGCTTCGTCACTGCAGTATTTGTCGCTGAATGTCAGCACAAAAGTACTATTTGTTTTACTTAGTTGTTCACGTAACGAAATAAACTGACGGAGATATCCATACACATCCTCCAAGCTTACATTGTTATTTTTGCAACAGTCTCTATGGATTAATGTCCCCATAGCTGCTGCCGTTTTTGCCCCAATACAAGAAAATGTATCAGATTCAATATAGTTAAGAAATTTATTCAGAATTTCCGGATTATTTGTAAGTTCAACTTCATCCTTTCGCATAAAATTGCCATGAATATTAAATCAATCAAAGTGAATAAAAAAATAACTCCTACTTAAATTGGTGTCAACACCGTATTGACATAACTAAAATCGATATCTGCGCAAACAACTATAACCAATTGATATTAAATAAATTTAAATGTTAATTTCAAGAAAAAACAAATTCATCTAAAGTTATTTTTTATATTACTAGTGTCAATGATTATATTACAATTGAAAAAATTGAATAATTATTCATTTTAACGCTAAGAGTTTAATGTCAGAAGGATAATTCCGGCATATTTACCTTCCGCACCATCATATTGTGGAATATCACTTTATCCTTACTGCCATTAACAGCAGGTAAAAAGTGATTTAATAGATTGTTCGACTTGATCCAATTTTTTCATGAGCATTCATTGCTAAATAAAATCGCCTAATAGCAACCATATCACGCTATAAAGTAAGTAAAAAAGCCAGTCGACGAATCAGACTGGCTTTACGTATCGGCTCAGCGCAGGGCTGAACGCTGCTAGGTGGGTGTTCACTGAAGTGCGAGTTCCTTATTAACAGGTTTAGGTTTGGCGTCGTCCACACCGGTTGCCCGTAGCCTCGCCAGTGCCCGTTCTGCCTCTTGCAGCACGTGCTGACATTGCTCTGGGGTAATGGTTAACGGCGGTTCAATACGAATCGACTTGGCATTATTCAGCGTGCCTGCCACCAGCACCCGGCGCTGGAACAGTTCACTGGCAAACCCATAGCCGATCGCGTTTTCTCTGAATTCAATTGCCTGTAGCAAACCCTTGCCACGCGCTTCTACAATCAAGTCAGGATACGCGGCAGCCAGTCGTTGCAGCCCGGTCAGCAGAAACGCCCCCTGACGCGCCGCCTGCTCCGCCAGATTATCACGCAGCAGTACGTTGATGGTGGCCAGCGCCGCCGCACACGCCAATGGGTTACCGCCAAAGGTGGTGGTGTGCAGGAACGGGTTGTCAAACAGTACCGAAAAGACCTCTTCGGTCGCGACCGTTGCACCAATCGGCATCACGCCACCGCCAAGCGCTTTCGCCAGACACAGGATATCGGGTTGCACGCCATAGTGCTCACAGGCAAACATCTTGCCGGTACGCCCCATGCCGGTTTGTACTTCATCGAGGATCAGCAATGCGCCGGTCTCATCGCACAGTGCGCGAACCGCAGGCAGATACTGATCCGGCGGCACAATGACCCCACCTTCCCCCTGAATCGGCTCCAGAATCACCGCCGCGATGCCTTCGCCGTTGCGCTGGCACTGCTCGATTTTCTGTCGCATCGCCTGGATGTCACCAAACGGCACATGGTGAAAACCGGGCAATAATGGCATGAATGGACGACGGAATACCGGTTTGGCGGTAGCGGATAACGCACCCAGCGATTTACCGTGGAATGCACCGTGGGTAGCGATGAAGCTGAACTTACCACGCGGTGACTGGTAGGCTTTCGCCAGCTTGATCGCCGCTTCCACCGACTCGGTGCCACTGTTGCAAAAGAAACTGTACTTCAGCGTACCCGGTGTAATGGCCGCCAGCGTTTTTGCCAGCATGGCACGCAGCGGATCGAGCAGTTCCTGACTGTGCAACGGCTGTTTAGAAAGCTGCTTTTCCACGGCCGCCACGACGGTGGGGTTGCGATGACCGACATTGAAAATGCCATAACCGCCGAGACAATCGAGGTATTCGTTACCCTGTGTATCAAGCAGCGTGTTGGGGCCGCTGGCGCGCCATTCTACCGCACCGAAGCTGCCACCGGAGGTGACGGATTTTCTGTACTCCAGAAAACCGGGATTGACGTACTCACGAAATGCATTGAGCGTTTCACGATTGAGCGCCGCCATCGCGTCGGCGGAAAGGGTATCGCTCATTATTAAATCAAGCGCCTGCTGAGAACACTCTAGCGGGTTGAAATGTGACGGAGATCTGGACAAAATGTGCTCCTTGGGGGTGAGGTATCACGTGATACCAATTTAAGTAATGCATAGAACGCACCACTCCGCCCGCCTAATCAGAAAATCACGATTTCGTCCTTCCCCTGCTTATTTTTACAACAGATCATAGACAAAACTGCTCATTTATTGTCACATTCTGCTATTGCCAATCGGATAAAGAATAAAAAACGTCCAAAAAACAAGGCGAACGCACCGTTTATGTGCAGCTCGCCCTACGGTTGGGCATTTTTTCACCGCCCGTCGGTTATCGCGCTACCGTTAATGGCGGATCATCACATGCCGCACGATGGTGTAATCTTCCAGGCCATAGACCGACATATCCTTACCGTAACCAGAGAGTTTCTGCCCGCCGTGCGGCATCTCGCTGACCAGCATGAAGTGGGTGTTAACCCAGGTACAGCCGTACTCCAGACAGGCAGCAACGCGATGCGCACGGCCGATATCCCGCGTCCATACCGAAGACGCCAGCCCATAGCGGGAGTCGTTGGCCCACGCCACCACTTGTGCTTCATCATCAAACGGCGTAATGGATATCACCGGACCAAAGACCTCTCGCTGGACTATCTCGTCTTCCTGCCGGGCATCAGCCAGTACAGTGGGTTGGAAATAGTAACCCCCACCGGGCACCCGTTCTCCCCCGGTGATAAGCCGGATGTGGGGTTGTGCGCGGGCTCGCTCGACAAACCCAGCCACCCGTTCCAGTTGCTCTGCCGTGATCAGCGGCCCCAGCTCCGTGGTCGGGTCGTCGGGCGGGCCGATTTTGAGCGAAGCAACCGCCTTACCGAGCTTTTCCACCAGTTGGTCATAGATGGGGCGCTGCACGTAGAGACGGCAGGCCGCGGTGCAATCCTGCCCGGCATTATAGAAGCCGAAACTACGAATACCGTCTGTCACCTGCTCCAGATCCGCATCATCAAACACGATAACCGGTGCCTTGCCGCCCAGTTCCATGTGGGTACGTTTTACACTGGCCGCCGCGTTGCCAATAATATGCGAACCGGTGGCAATAGAGCCGGTCAGTGACACCATGCGCACCCGCTCATGGCCGGTCAGCGCATCGCCGATTTCCCGTCCCTGCCCGAACAGGATATTGACGACGCCCGGCGGGAACAGGTCAGCCAACAGGCTGGCCAAATACAATGCCGTCAGCGGCGTTTGCTCTGCGGGTTTCAGCACCACACAGTTACCGGCCGCCAGCGCCGGAGCCAGCTTCCAGGCAGCCATCATCAACGGATAATTCCAGGGAGCAATGGAAGCAACCACCCCCACCGGATCACGACGGATCATCGAGGTATGCCCTTCCAGATATTCGCCCGCCGCCGAGCCATTCAGGCAGCGTGCGGCACCGGCAAAAAAGCGAAACACATCCGCTACTGCGGGTATCTCGTCATTTAATACCGCATGGTAGGGTTTACCGCAGTTTAGCGATTCCAGTCGGGCCAGCGCTTCACCGTGCTGTTCAATGCAGTCCGCCAGCTTCAGCAACAGCGTGGCGCGTGTTTTGGGCGTTGTCTGCCCCCAGTGGGCAAACGCCGCTTCCGCCGCCATCACGGCCGCATCCACCTGTGCCAGATCCGCCTGCGCCATCGTGATGATGGCCTCTCCCGTGGCCGGGTTGTGCACCGTGTAAGGCGCTCCCTTGCCCAGCACCCTTTTTCCGTCAATCAACATGTCAATCAGCAAATTGTCGTGCATACCCTGCTCCCCTGAAGCGATAGCGATAGACGTACCCTATGGCAATCATCTAGCAAAATACCTGCCATCTTCTCGAGTTGTTCACCCTGCGCTGGTTCGTCATCGCGCTATAGTGAATCAATGTGTGAAAACGCGTGTATTCGCTATCGTTAAAGCGTAGCCGAGCTACCACCAAAAGGAGAATGGCCGGGAACCGATATCGACCAGCAAAGTGATTACTGACATCACCTATTCAGATCACGCACTCACATCACACCATCAATGCCCTGACACAACGGTATCAGTACGGCGCGTAATTGTTGCACAGCCTGCTGCAGTGCCTCGGGCGAAAAGCCACCGAACCCCAGCATTAACCCCGAACGGCGTACCGGGCCGATATACATCGGCGAGATGGCACGCAATGCCAGTCCACTGGCTCTGGCCGCACGTTCAACCGCCACGTCTGCCACGCCGTCAGGTAGCCACACCACCAGATGCATTCCCTGATCGCAGGGTTCAATCGTCAGCCAGGGAATATCGCGTTGCAGCGCCTCAATCAACACACGACGCCGCTCGGCATAAACCGTGCGGATGCGGCGAATATGCGCCTCGAAATACCCTTCCTGCATGTACGCCGCCAGCACGTGCTGTTCGGTTAGTGGCGAGGCGCGTCCAATCAGCGCGCGAGCACCGGTAAACGCCGGTGTCAGTGCCGTGGGCACGACCATATAACCAAGCCGCAACGACGGTGCTATCACCTTGCTGAAGGTGCCAAGATACACGACCCGACCGGCATCCAGCCCTTGCAGCGAGGGGAACGGATGCCCGGCATAACGCAACTCGCTGTCATAGTCATCTTCCACTATCCAGCTATCACTTTGCCTCGCCCACGCTAAGAGTGCCAGACGACGCCCCATGCTGAGCGGCATACCCAGTGGATAGTGGTGAGAGGGTGTCACGAATGCCGCGCGGGCATCACCATGCTGGCGAACCGCTCGTTCAACCTCCATCCCTTGTGCATCCACCGGTATGCGCCATGTCTGTACGCCGCATTCGGTCAGCACTTCAGTTAACCCGGCATAAGCAGGGTCTTCCGCCCAGGCGCTATCGCCGGGTGATAACAGAACCCGCGCCGCCAGATATAACCCTTGCTGCGTACCTTCGGTCAGAATGATGTTATCTGGCTCGCACGTAACCGCCCGCGACTGGCGCAGATAGGTCGCGATCGCAGCGCGCAACGCGGGAAGCCCCCTGGGGTCGCTATACCCGGTCAACATCGCCGCCTTACTGGCGCGTACCCGATTGCCTAAACGCCGCCAGCGGTCATCCAGCGCCACGTCCCCTTCCGGCACGGCTACGGAAAACGGCACGGCGGGTAACGGCGATAACGCCTTAGCGATAGCGGCATAGCGTTGTACCGAAGAGGGCAACGATGCCGGAGCTGACGGTGCCGTCTGCAAGGCGGTGACATCAACCGGTGGAGACAGGCTAAATGCGGAAGAAACCCAGGTGCCGGAACCGCTGCGCGCATCCAGATATCCCTCTGCTGCCAGTTGGTCGAAGACGTCCGCCACCGTTGCGCGTGCCAGCCCCAGCGTTCGCGCCAATGTCCGGGTTGATGGAATACGCTCGCCCGCCTTCAACTCGCCACGCTGAATAGCGCGCCGCAGCGCCTGAGTCAATTGTATCCCTACCGCGCCAGCGGTGCGATCCAGCACGCCCAGCGACGGCAGCCCGGTCAGGCAACGTGGTCGAGGCATCAAGGCGCTCCTTCTTATTTGTGATTGCCGGGCATCGCTGACTCGCCAGATAGCAGCCATAGAGCGATGCCGTATAGTGGACTGGTAAAATTATGCATAAGTGGCCCTTTATTGCAGTCCATTTCATCACAAAATAGCCGACAGACATGACATTACCCGCTACCGATCCACGACAGAAGGAATCATCATCATGCATTGTCCACCGGTATTTCGCGAAACACGGCTGCCCACACTGCACGCACTGATGCGCGCCCACCCGCTTGCGATGCTGATCACCACTGGCCCCAGCGGCCTGTCAGCCAACCTCATTCCTTTTCTCTTAACTGACGATGGTACCTTCGGTACCTTACACGCCCATCTGGCGCGCAATAACCCACAGGTGGATGCATTGAAAACAGCCGACCAGGTTCTCGTGGTATTTCAGGGGCCGGACAGCTACATTTCGCCAGACTGGTATCCATCAAAACAGGTGCAGGGTAAGGCGGTACCAACCTGGAATTACGTCATGGTTCAGGCACATGGCACGCCCAGGGTTATCGACGACGCACAGTGGTTGAGGCAGCAAGTCGGTGCCCTGACCGATGCCCATGAACATGCTCGCCCACAACCGTGGCGTATGGATGATGCACCGGCCGACTTTATCGCCGCACAACTGAACGGCATCATCGGGCTGGAAATCCCGATTACGGCACTGGAAGGAAAATGGAAAGTAAGCCAAAACAGAACCCCGACAGACCGCCAGGGCGTAATTGATGGATTACAACGTGAACAGGGTTGCCCGGCAATGGCCGCGTTGGTCAGCGCACGACAGACAGAATAAGTACGTGCTAATACGGTCTCGCTCAACCGGGTTGAGGTTGAGGTTGATAACGTGACATGAATCAAACCACCATAATCACCACCTCACCAGGAGGTGGTTTACTACTGACAATGAAAAAACGTCATTGCCGCATTATTTTAATAACCCTATAGACTATTAGTCATAGCGTACGATATTTATTTTCTCACAAACACAACAATGTGACACCACCGATAGATTTATAAAATAACGCCCCCAGACGATTCGAAAATTATTATCATTTATTCCCGACAGGCCCGCATATGATTGACATAAAGAAAACAGAATAAACCAGCAAATCGAAATTAAATTTAATCATTTAAAATCAATAACATAAAAATAAAATTCACTAACAATACATTTATCGATATAACATCAGCGAGCGCTACTCACCAAATTGGGGCAAAAAACAAACCATAAAAAAACACCACCACAACAAAAATAAAACACATACCAAAACAAAAACGCGAAATACCGAAAATAATTAAACAAACTCGTGAAGACACATCTTTATTAAAGGTTATAAAATTAATCTTATAGTTAATAAACTAAAAAAACTACGATTTTTTTATCTTCGCCAATGCGCCATTTAATTTGTCCTACGGGCAAGAAACAATGGAAATTGTAGACTTAGATCAAGAAAAAATAGACGGAATAATCCCTATAGTAGTTGCGACGACAGTAATCCAATCTCAATTAATTAACTCGTCATGCTGAGTAATGGGGAATCTATGGACTTTATCATTCAACTTGTCATAGTCCTGATCTGCCTGTTTTACGGTGCGCGAAAAGGCGGTATCGCGCTCGGATTATTAGGGGGTATCGGACTCGTCATTCTGGTTTTCATTTTCAAACTAGAACCTGGGAAACCACCGGTGGACGTGATGCTGGTCATCATTTCCGTAGTCGCTGCATCGGCGACATTGCAAGCTTCCGGCGGTTTGGACGTTATGCTGCAGGTAGCGGAAAAAATGCTGCGGCGTAACCCGAAATACGTGTCAATTATTGCACCGTTCGTCACCTGTATATTGACGATTCTGTGCGGTACCGGCCATGTGGTGTATACCATTCTGCCGATTATCTACGACGTCGCTATCAAGAATAACATCCGTCCGGAACGCCCCATGGCAGCCAGCTCGATCGGCGCGCAAATGGGGATTATCGCAAGCCCGGTATCCGTGGCGGTGGTATCACTGGTCGCCATGCTCAGTAAATTTACCTTCCACGGTAAACACCTCGAGTTTCTGGACTTACTGGCAATCACAATTCCCTCTACCCTGTTGGGTATTCTGGCCATCGGGATTTTCAGTTGGTTCAGGGGTAAAGACCTGGATAAAGACCCGGATTTCCAGAAATTCATTTCCGTACCGGAAAACCGTGAGTACGTCTATGGTGACACCGCCACCCTGCTGGATCGCAAACTGCCACGCAGCAACTGGGTCGCCATGTGGATCTTCCTTGCCACTATCGCGGCGGTAGCTCTGCTGGGTGCAGTCGAAAGCCTGCGTCCGACCTTCGGCGGCAAACCACTGTCCATGGTGCTGGTAATCCAGATGTTTATGCTGCTGTCTGGTGCCATTATTATTATCGCCACCAAAACCAATCCGGGGTCAATTTCGAAAAATGAGGTGTTCCGTTCCGGGATGATTGCGATTGTCGCGGTGTACGGTATCGCCTGGATGGCGGAAACGATGTTCGGTGCTCATCTGGCGCAAATCAAGGACACGCTGGGGGCGCTGGTAAAAGAGTACCCCTGGGCTTATGCGCTGATCCTGCTGTTGGTCTCCAAGTTCGTTAACTCGCAGGCTGCCGCGCTGGCCGCTATCGTACCGGTCGCCTTGGCGATTGGCGTCGACCCAGCGTATATCGTGGCATCTGCACCGGCTTGCTATGGTTACTACATTCTGCCGACTTACCCCAGCGATCTGGCGGCTATCCAGTTCGACCGCTCCGGTACGACCCATATCGGTCGGTTTGTCATTAACCACAGCTTCATTCTGCCCGGCCTGATTGGCGTCATCACCTCCAGCGTATTCGGCTGGGTGTTCGCCGCCATGTACGGGTACTACTGAGTTAATGTTACTGAGTTAATGTTACTGAGTTAGCCATTGCGCCAGACCGCTCTTCTGGCGCATGTCGGTTTCTCCCTCAACCGCCCGCTCGGTCCCAGCCGTCGGGCGGTTATTCGTTACCGCTCCGCATGCTTCTGCCACAGTGCGACACAATGCCGGGCCAGCGCCTCGGTACTGTCGATACTGCGCGCCAGCCAGCGTGACTGCGTTGCCGCCAGCCCGGGTGCCACTTCGGTGCAGGCCAGAACCAGATGGGTGGCACCGCGTGCAGCCAGCCTTTCAGCCAGTTGTCCGAACAATGCTCCCCCCGCTGCGACGTCGCCACGTTTCACCGCATAACAGCCCGGCACGAACAAATTATCCATCTCCTGTTCATCAGGTAGCACCGTTTCGATATCCAGCGCTGCCAGCCGCTGCTGATACCACCCCGCCGCCAGCGTGCCATGAGTGGCGATCACCCCCACCCGTGGCGACGGAGCGCCGTTCAGCACGGCCCTCACCTGCGCCAGCGTGACATCAGCGATGTGCAGTACTGGTGCAAGGCTGGCCGATTGCAATTCATCAAACCAGTGATGCGCGGTATTGCAGGGAATAATCAGGTGGCTGATATCCAGCCGGTTAAGGTGTTCAACGCCATCCAGCAACGCCGGTAACGGCGAGACTCCAATCCCGGCCAGTGCCCGCTGGCGATCCGGAATCTGTGGCACATTCCACGCCACCACCGGTACATGTTGCTGGTCACGCTCGGCGGGTGTGGCGGCAATGATCTTCTGCAACAGGTCGACGGTGGCGAGCGGCCCCATGCCGCCCAGCACCCCGACCAGAAAACGCGCCGGCGACGGCATCACCAACCTTCCTGCTGTTCAAGCAACTGGCGATAACCAAACAATCCGGCCGCGCCGCCGGTATGAATGAACAACACATTGTCGTTTTTGCCGAACTGCCCTTTGCGCACCAGATCGATCAACCCGGCCAACGCCTTGCCGGAATAGACCGGGTCCAGCAATATCCCCTCCAGTTGCGCCGCCAGTTGCAGGGCCTCCAACGTACCAGCGGTGGGAATGCCGTATCCCTGCCCGACATAGTCACTGTTAACCTGAACCGCCTCGCGCGGCACCTCGCCCGTCAGCCCCAGCTTCTGCCAGGTGCGCTGCGCCAGTTGCCACACGTTCTCTTCCTGCTTCGCCTTCGGTGCGCGTACGCTGATGCCCAGCACCGGAATGCCGCTGTGACTGGCGACCAACCCGGTCACCAACCCTGCCTGAGTGCCGGTACTGCCGGTGGCGTGTACGATATGATCAAGACGTAGCCGCTGCTGACTGGATTGATACAGCAACTCTTCTGCGCAGGCGACATACCCCAATGCACCGGTCGGGCTAGAACCCCCACCGGGGATCACATAAGGCCGGTGACCCTGTTCGCGCAGCGTGGCCGCCAGCGCCTCCATCGCCTGTTGCATGTCGGTGCCAGCCGGCAGATGCCCAACAATGTCGCCGCCCAGCAGTTTATCCAGCAGCACATTGCCGGAACGCTGGTAGTCAACACCGTAATCGTCAACCCGCTTTTCCAGCAGGACCTGCGTCTTCAGCCCCAGCTTCGCCGCGGCAGCAATGGTCTGACGCACATGGTTGGACTGGGTGGCACCCTGAGTAATAATAATGTCGGCATCCTGTTGCAACGCTTCCGCCAGCAGAAATTCCAGCTTGCGGGTTTTATTGCCGCCGGTCGCCAGCCCGGTGGCGTCATCGCGTTTGATATAAATCGTCGGGCCGCCAAGATACGTCGATAAACGCGGTAGCGACTCCAGCGGCGTAGGGAAATGGCCCAGCGACAAGCGGGGAAAACGGGCGAGATGCATATTCTTCTCCTCGGGAAATAATTAATGTGTTTTAGCCGTTGCTTTTTTCATCTTTTTCTCCCACGAGGACCGGTGGATGAAATAATAAAAAAAACGTGGCAGAACACGCTATGAAATAAGATGACGTACAGGCTATTCAGGGTGATAAAAATAATCGCGGCGCGCTGACTCACTGTTGATTCATGCCACTTGCTGCTCCAACTCGGTTAACTGCCGCCAACTGGCGTCGTCGACGAAAATACCGTTTACCAGCCGTTGCCGGTAGGCCTGCAGTTCCGGATCGCCAGGCAGCAGCAATCCACCATCGGAACGCGACTGGCGTACCCATTCCAGCAATGCAGGAATTTCCTGTTGATAGCTGGTACCGCCGCCCAGCCGTTCCGGGTCGATCAGTATCGACAGCATGCTGTTGATGATCTGCTTGCCCTGACCAGTGGCGGTGCGTTCGGTCGACCCGCCGGTTAGCGCCGCGCCAAGCAGCGAGCATACCAGCGCCAGACCGGAACCTTTATGCTGGCCGAACGCCAGCAGTGCGCCGAAGGGTTCTTCCATCAGCCAGCGCGGATCCACCGCAGGCTGGCCCTGATGGTCGACAATCTGCCCCGGCGGCAATGACCGCCCCTCGTTCCAGGCGATGCGCGCCTTGTTGCCGGCAATCACGCTGGTGGCGAAATCGAGGATCACCGGTGAGCCACCTTCTACCGGAATCCCAGCGCAGAATGGGTTGGTGCCGAAACGGGGTTGCTGCCCCTGCCAGGGCATAACGATCGGACGGGTGTAGACATTGGCGAAATGTAGCGACACCAGCCCTGCTTGTGCCGCCTGCTCCGCCCAGGCACCGATGCGCCCAAGATGATGCACGTCCGCCAGGCTTAGTACCGACACGCCGTGCTGCTTCGCACGCTCAATGCCTTGTGCGATCGCCTGCCGGGCTACTACCTGGCCGAAACCATGCTGTCCGGAAAACGCCAGCATCGGCCCGGCATCGAGCGTTTTTTCCGCCTGTGCATGCGGTGCCAGCCCGCCTTCGCGAATCGCGGCGATATAGCGCGGCAGCATGCTGACGCCGTGAGAATCGTGCCCTTTTAAGCTGGACTCCACCAGATTATCCGCCACCAGACCGGCCACCTCCGCGTTCACCGCTGCCTCGTTCAGGCGTTCGCGCAAATAATGACGTAAATAATCGTGAGAAAAAACAGGCATGCTCCGAGTCCCCGTAAATCAGAAAGGTTTTACTATAATCCTCGCGGAAAACAGGGTAAGTGAATAATACGGGAAACCATAGCAACAACATTGCTTAACAGAATATCGACTACTGTTATCAAAAATAACTATAAACGGAATATTAATAAGTTATTTCTAAATAAGCTTTGTCGTCACGAATTATAAAAATAGCATGAAATAATTATCTCGTTCGAAATGAAAAATGATCACCGAGTTTTATTAATTAAATAATTAACCAACTGAGAGACTATACCGATGGCGCCAGTGGAAATGCAATTCATAACAATAAACCGGGACCTAAAAATAAACCGGGCGGAAAAGACGACCGGGCCGAATACCGCTTCCTGCCACGTCAAAACCGGTTGGTTGCTGGCGCTAATGCTCACGCTGGGTGCTGCGCCGTTGGCGGCACAGGCGGAGGGCAGCATCAGCATCGCCCAGCAGTTCGGCATCGGCTACCTGCTTCTGGACGTGGTGCGCGACCAGCAACTAATTGAAAAGCATGGTAAACAGCAGGGGGTGGATATCAAGGTCGACTGGCGCACGCTGTCCGGTGCCACCGCTATCAACGAAGCATTGCTGTCTGGCGCGCTGGATGTGGCGTCCGCCGGGGTGCCGCCGATGCTGACCCTGTGGGACCGTACGCTGGGCAAACAGAATGTGCGCGCTATCGCCTCGCTGGGATCGATGCCGAATTATCTGCTGAGCAATAACCCGGCGGTGAAAACCCTGCGCGATCTGAGCGACCGCGACCGTATCGCCACCCCCGCCGCCGGCGTCGGTTTCCAGTCGCGCACATTGCAGATTGAAACCGCCAAACTGTTCGGCAACGGCGACTACAAACGCTTCGACAATATTACCGTCAGCCTGCCGCATCCGGATGCCAACGCAGCGCTGATCGCCGGTGGCTCGGAAATCACCGCCCATTTCTCCAGCCCGCCGTTTCAATATCAGGCGCTGGAGCACCCGAACGTGCACAAGATTCTGAGTTCCTATGACGTGCTGGGCGGGCCGGGCACTTTCAACGTGCTCTACACCACCCAGAAATTCCACGATGAAAACCCGAAAACCTACCGCGCCTTTTACGACGCGCTGAAAGAAGCCTCCGACATTATCAACGCCAACAAGGCCGCCGCCGCTGAAACCTATCTCCGGGTGGAAAATTCACGCCTGCCGCTGCCGCTGGTCAAACGCATCGTCGAAGACCCGGAAGTGAATTTCACCATCGTGCCACAGCGTACCTCGGTATACGCCGAAAAACTGCACCAGCTTGGCGTACTGAAAAACAAGGCTGGGTCCTGGAAAGACTACTTCTTCACTGAAATCCACGATCAGCCGGGAAGTTAATATCCGGCTACAGGAGATGGCGATGTCCGCTCACTCATTACATCCGCTGTTGCAGGTCAACGGTGTTGACCTGCGTTACCGCACCCATCGCGCGCAGATACAGGCGACCCACGATGTCAGCTTTGACGTGTTCCCGGCGGAACGCTTCGTGCTGCTGGGGCCGTCCGGCTGCGGTAAGTCCAGCCTGCTGAAAGCGATCGGCGGGTTTCTGTCGCCGGCCGGTGGCAGTATTCAACTGGAAAACCAACCAGTCACCCGCCCCGGGCCGGACCGTATGATGGTGTTTCAGGAATTCGACCAGTTGCCGCCGTGGAAAACCGTGCTGGAAAATACGCTGTTCCCGCTGGTCGCCAGCGGCACACTGAGCACATCAGAGGCTCGCGAGCGGGCGTTGCACTTTCTCGATAAGGTCGGGCTGGCGACATTCGCCGATGCCTACCCACACACGCTGTCCGGTGGCATGAAACAGCGGGTTGCCATCGCCCGTGCGCTGGCGATGCAGCCAAAAATCCTGTTGATGGACGAGCCCTTCGCCGCGCTGGACGCCCTCACCCGCCGCAAGATGCAGGAGGAATTGCTGGCGCTGTGGGAAGAAGTGCGCTTCACACTCCTGTTCGTCACCCACTCGATCGAGGAAGCGCTGGTGGTCGGTAGCCGGATCCTGCTGTTGTCCCCCCATCCCGGCCGGGTGCGGGCGGAAATCAACTGCCACCAGTTTTCGCTGGACGACGCTGGCAGCGACGCCTTCCAGCACACCGCACGACGCATCCATGACCTGTTATTCCCGCCGGCGCCAGCCTCTCGTGGCGCGTCGGTTTCACCTGAGGTATCCCATGAATACATCTCCCCCGGTCAGGCCCGAGTATCAGCGTGAGCTGACACCACTGCCGCCCGATACACTGGAAGCACCGCTGCCCTGGCTGACTCGGCTGGCGCAGCATACCACCCTACGTCGGCTGATGCTGGTGCTGTTGCTGCTGGCAGTATGGGAAGCCGCCGCCCGTTGGCAGAACAATGATCTGATGCTACCCGGCTTTATCCAGACGCTGCGAGCATTCTGCCAGGATTGGCTGAGCGGTGAACTGCCGCAGAAAACGGCCGTGTCCATTGGCACGCTGCTCAAAGGCTATGTCATCGGCAGCCTGCTGGCACTGTTGCTCAGCACGCTAGCGGTGTCGATACAATGGGGTCGCGATCTGCTGGCGCTGCTTACCGCGATGCTTAACCCGCTGCCCGCCATCGCCCTACTGCCACTGGCGCTGCTGTGGTTTGGTCTTGGTGAAAAAAGCCTGATTTTCGTGCTGGTACATTCGGTGATGTGGCCGATGGCGCTCAACGCCTACAGCGGTTTTCTCGGCGTTTCCGACACCCTGCGCATGGCGGGGCGCAACTACGGCCTGACCGGCTGGCGCTACGTCGTCCATATTCTGATCCCCGCGGCACTGCCGGCGATTATTTCCGGGCTGAAAATCGGCTGGGCCTTCGCCTGGCGCACCCTGATCGCCGCCGAGCTGGTCTTTGGCGCGTCCAGCGGTAAAGGCGGGCTGGGATGGTATATCTTCCAGAACCGCAACGAGTTGTATACCGACCGCGTGTTCGCCGGGCTAGCTTCGGTGATCCTGATCGGGTTACTGGTCGAAGGGCTGATTTTCGCCACGCTGGAGCGTCTGACCGTCCGCAAATGGGGTATGCAGCGCTAGGCTGCTCAAAAAACAAGGAGAAGAGAGCATGATCGCCATACAGGTTCCAGACACTTACCTCAATCAGGACGGTCTACTCGCCCAGGCGGGCGATTACATCCTGCCGCTGGCGAAACGAGTGTTGATCATCACCAGTCCGACCGCCTGGCAGCACACCGCCGCCACGCTGGAAGCCAGCCTCAGACAGCACGGCCTGCACTACCGGACGCTGTTTGTGGAAGGCTATTGCACCGAAGAGAGCATCGCGGCGCTGCGTGAACAGGTGCACATCGAACGCGCCGAGCTGATTCTCGGCGTCGGCGGCGGCAAAGTGTTGGATACCGCCAAAGCGGTGGCCAGCCAGTCCAGCGCGTTGCCGATGATCGCCGTGCCGACCCTTGCCGCCACCTGCGCCGCCTGGTCGCCCATCAGCGTGCTGTACAACCGCGACGGCGTGCATCAGGGTCGTCTCAGCCTGAACCGCCTGCCGGTGTGGGTGCTGGTCGATAGTACGGTGATAGCCCGCGCGCCGGTGCGCTATCTGAAAGCTGGCATCGTTGATGCTCTCGCCAAATGGTACGAATTTCTGCCCTACCTGCGACACGGCGACGATGCCCTGTCGTTGCATATCAAAGCGCGCATCGCCCGGCTGGCGGTCGATATTTTTGATGCGCACGGCGAGCAAGCGCTGGCGGATAACCAGCAACAGCGGGTAACGCCGGCGCTGCGCCGGGTGATCGACGCGACGATTGCGCTAGCCGGCATCGCCAACAGCGTTAAGGATGAACGCGCACGGCTGGGCGTCGCCCACGCCATTCATAACAGCCTGACCCGTCAACCGGAATCCAGACGCTGGCTGCACGGCGAAAAGGTCGGCTTTGGTCTGGCCGTGCAGGCTCAATTGGAAATGCGCCACGGTATTGACAACTCGGAGTTGCTGGCGCAGTTGCGTCGCTATGACAGCCCGTTGACACCGCAAGCGCTGGGCCTGACCGACGAATCCCAGTGGGACGATATCGCCGCACAGGTGACGATCCCGGCTGACGTCGCAGCCCGATTACCGTTCGCGGTGGATAGCGCGGCGCTCAGGCAGGCGTTGGCCGCCACGGCGCAGCACAGCGTAACCCACGCGGATTGACCCGAAAGCCCGAACCGGCGTCTCAACTGATTTATGCGAATTACGGATTAGATGGCAGGCAGCCCGGTATACGGACATCAGGATCGGAACCGCTATAGCTATAATACGCGCACCAATGGCAACGACTGTCGGTGTAAGCGTGGGTTAGTCTGCTACGTCCGCTGCATTCATTATCCTTATCTCTGCCGAATGTGATTATCAGGAGATTTGCATGACCGATTCATCCGAATACCTACCACCGAAAGTCTGGGCCTGGAATAGAGCCAGCGGCGGTCTCAATCGCCCGATCGCCGGCGCCACGCACGACCAGGCCCTGCCGGTCGGCCGTCATCCGCTTCAGCTTTATTCGCTGGCGACGCCAAACGGCCAGAAAGTGACGATCCTGCTGGAAGAACTGCTAGCGCTTGGTCATAGCGGCGCGGAATATGACGCCTGGTTAATCAGAATCGGCAATGGCGACCAGTTCAGCAGCGGCTTCGTGGCAGCCAACCCCAATTCCAAAATTCCAGCACTCGTGGACCACTCCGGGCAACAGCCGGTGCGGGTGTTTGAATCAGGCGCGATTTTGCTTTATCTGGCTGAAAAATTTGGCGAATTCCTGCCGGCCGACGCGGCTGAACGCGCCGAATGTCTGTCCTGGCTTTTCTGGCAAATGGGCAGCGCACCTTACCTTGGCGGCGGTTTCGGCCACTTCTACGCCTACGCGCCAGTCAAGATCGAATACGCCATTGATCGCTTCACAATGGAAACCAAACGTCTGCTCGATGTCCTCAATCAGAGGCTTGCACAAAGCGACTATCTGGCCGGTTCTCACTATACCATCGCCGACATCGCTGCGTTTCCCTGGTACGGCAGTCTGGTGAAAGGCTGGCTTTATGACGGTGCCGAATTTCTGTCCGTGCACGAATACCCGCATGTGCTGCGCTGGGCGGACGCCATTCTCGCCCGCCCAGCGGTTCAGCGCGGCCGCATGGTCAACCGCCTGAGCGGCGATCCCTCCACCCAGTTGCATGAACGTCACGACGCCAGCGACTTCGAAACGCAAACGCAGGACAAACTGTCGACCCCGCGCTGATCGCGATCATCCCGCCGCCGCGCTGACCGGCGGCGGGTTATTCTTGAATAAGAGGGAAATCAATACCGCAGCACACTCTGGCCTGTTCCAGCACCCGAGCAACAATCAACGCCATATCCAGCAACTGATAACAGCGGGAAAGATCCTGAGCGTTGACAATATCTCTGAATACCTCGAACTCGTACCTCATGTGATGGTTATCTGTCGCATCGTCAAATGTGGCGAGCTGTCCTTGCTTCACACACTCGACATGCTTGCATACGCCAGGTATATCGTTAACTTTCACATAGCCCGCCGTCCCCTGCACGGTGAAATAAGCCGGGCTGGCTGAATCTTTGGCACCACTGCAAACCGCAATAAACGTCTGATAACTCATGATGAGAACACCCGACGTATCGATACCGTTATGCCCTTTATTGCACAGATAATTCACACGCTCTGGCGCGCCGAATAACGCGCAGACAAGGTAAATGTTATAAACATTGATGTCGTAAAGCGCGCCGCCGGACGAAGCCGGGTCAAATGCAGGATGCACGATCCCATTGACGTAATCATCGTAACGACTCGAATACTGCGAGTAATTCGCCTGTACCAGTTTAATGTCGCCAATTTCAGCGATGTTTTGCTTCAGATAATGGAATCCGGGCGTATGAATTGCGGTTATCGCCTCGAACAAACAGCGCTTTTTTGATTTCGCCAGCGTCACCAAACTCAGTAATTGCGCATAACTGGATGTAAACGGCTTTTCACAGACAACATGCTTCCCCGCAGATAATGCCCGGTGGGAATACGCGTAATGCAGATGATTGGGTATCCCGAGGTAAACAATATCGATATGCTCATCACGCAGCATGGCATCGTAATCGGTATACAGCGAACGGATAGTATATTGACGGGCGAGCGTTTCACCTTTTGACAAGCTCCCTTGTCGGACACACAACGCACACAGTTCTATCCCCTCAATAGTTGTCAGCACCTCAAGACAGGCAGCAACTATCTTTCCCGACCCAACCAACGCTATCTTCATGCCTCAGGCTCCAAAATGGATTAGCGGAACAGAACGTAACATACAAGATAGTCGCCCCCTGTTATAGCCACACAGCCAATACGCAACACTACCGCCCTCATTCAGCCACTCTTACCTGACGCTTTGCGCCATAAGTGGATTGTTTATCAAGCGCTCCCACGCCATTCTGATGGCGTCGGGAATATCCACATGGCCAATAAAACCGGCACCTAATGGGCCATAACCGTCACGGTCGTTTTTCAGGCGCTTAACCTCGCCGAGGATCATGGAAATATAGCGATCAAGACTCCACATTCCCGCTATCTGACCACCGCTAATCACCGGTTTGTTATTTATAATGACCAGTGCTGGTATAAATACAGGCCAACTGATAAACCGGCTGTTCATATTTTTCTTACGCCAGCTATATGCAAAGGTTTCTGCGGTTCGTCTTTGCATCAAGGGGTCCTGAACCAGAATGATGTCTTTCCCTGCGACGTTTCTATCCGCCAGCAGGTCACGGCTAAAGTCTGCGTTTTCCCCGCAATTTCTGGATTGATTTTCAAGCAGTATCTTGTCGGTGCTAATACCGAATACCGTGGTAGCGATGTCAGACAAAAGGTCTGCCTCACTTTTCCCTTCGGTATCAATCCCAGAGGTTAGCGGGTTATCGCTGATCGCCTGGCGCAGTAATACGGTTGAATGCCCTATCCCCCCACTGAACAACACCGGGAGACAGGCGTGCTTCGCCAGCGTGAGCGCACCGAAAATATTGGGTAAAATGGCATGGCCTGCCACGATCATCATGTCCGGCGTCATGTGCTTTGCCTGCAAAAAATCATCCAGCGCCAGCCACCTGGCGATACGATTGAGGTCCTCAATCATTTCATTGGATAACGCCATAACGCCTCCCACATTTGCCAGCCCATATGAAACATCTTTTCACCGTAACGGCCTTATCGACAATGCATCA
The DNA here is from genome assembly GCF_019464615.1 of Dickeya ananatis. Classification (NCBI taxonomy): domain Bacteria; kingdom Pseudomonadati; phylum Pseudomonadota; class Gammaproteobacteria; order Enterobacterales; family Pectobacteriaceae; genus Dickeya; species Dickeya ananatis. The sequence goes on from NZ_CP040816.1 coordinate 2,530,427, forward strand.
CATACCATAAACATACCGATACGAACCGATATAAAAAAACACCCTGCCAGCATAGCGCTCGCAGGGTGAGGGTGAGAAGCGTAGAACCGGGCAACGCCCGATGGCCTGTTGTCAGCGCGCTGGTCTACTCCTGACTGGCGGCGGGACGGACCGCCATTGTTGCCTGCTCCAGTTCATAGGCTCGCGCTTTTTCTTCGTCAAACTGCCCTTCCCACTTCGAAATCACCAGCACGGCCAGGGCGTTGCCCACCACGTTCAGTGCCGTACGCGCCATATCCAGAATACGGTCTACCCCGGCAATGAACGCCAGACCTTCAAGCGGGATCCCTACACTGCCCAGGGTCGCCAGCAATACCACGAAGGAAACACCCGGTACGCCGGCAATCCCTTTGGAGGTAATCATCAGCGTCAACACCAGCACCAATTCCTGCCACAGGCTCAAATCGATACCATAAAGTTGGGCAATAAAAATAGCCGCGATACTTTGATACAACGTTGAACCATCCAGATTAAACGAGTACCCGGTCGGCACTACAAAACTGGTAATCGCCTTCGGCGCACCGTAGGCCTCCATCTTTTGGATGATACGCGGCAGCACCGTTTCAGAGCTGGCGGTGGAATAGGCCAGAATCAGCTCGTCTTTCAGGATACGGATCAAGGTCATAATCCGTAACCGACACAGACGCGCTACCGCTCCCAGCACCACCAACGCAAAGAACAGAATCGCGGCATAAACCAGTATGACCAGCTTGGCGAGCGGCCATAGCGAAGCGAACCCGAAATTGGCGACGGTCACCGAGATCAGCGCAAATACCCCAACCGGGGCATACCGCATAATCATATTGGTGACGCGGAACATGGTTTCCGAGGCACTGCGAAACACGTTCAACAGCGGATCACGCTGCTCACGCGGCAGAGATGACAGCCCAAGGCCGAACAATACGGCGAAGAAGATCACCGGCAGCATGTCACCCTTGGCCAGCGCGGCAAAAATGTTGGGCGGAATCAACGAGAGGATAGTACCCACCAGACTGTGCGAACCGCTTTGCACCTGTTCGGTGGTTTTCTCATACTGAGAAATATCCACCCGGGTCAGCATCGACATATCAATGCCATGCCCAGGATGAAACAGGTTGGCCAGCGTAATACCAATCACAATCGCCAGCGTGGTAATGATCTCAAAGTAAACAATGGTTTTAAAACCGATACGTCCCAATTTTTTAGCATCGCCCACCCCGGCGATACCCACCACCAGCGTGGTGATTACAATTGGCACCACAATCATTTTGATCAACCGGATGAAGATATCCCCAGCCGGACTTAACACATTGGTCACCAACCACAGCTTATTGGCCGGGTTTTCATGCAACCAGGCACCGACGGCAATACCGACAATCAATGCGATGAGGATTTGCCAGGCAAGGCTAACTTTCTGTTTTTTCATAATACGAATCCATTGTCTGTGCTCCCTGCACTACTTGCCGATGGCTACAACACAGCCATCGAACGCTCCAGCGTATGCTGAACTGCTACAGATGAAGGGGGAGGTTTGAAGGTTATTTTTGCAAAAACTCGTGACCCACAGGCAAATACGTGACTCACCAAAACAGAATGCGTAATCAAATAGTTATTCATTAAAATTGCGCAACTATTTGTATCGCAAAAGAAAATAAAAAAGGCATAACCTGTTGTTATGCCGAGGCATGCTACTATCCCCCTCCCGTGAGATCAAGCGCTACGTTCGGGGTAGTTTTCATAATTATGCGTTTCGTCACTGTCTATTGAACACCGCCGAACGCCGGTATAGGCCCAATTTAGCTCATGCAAATCGAGGCAAAACGCAACGGAGCCTCCGTTTCAGGCATAAATCAGCGATTAGATCTGATAATCGATCGCCACTTCGTTCTCCTCAGCAAACACCCGAGCTTTAATCTCATCCGGCGTCAGCTCCGGGTTACATAACTGAATAAACTTCCACGTGTAGTTACGCTGCAATTGACCGCGCTTAAGACCAAGCCAGACGGTGTTGGCTTCAAACAGGTGGCGGGCATCCAATCGAACCAGACCGGGGTCACGTGTGGCGTCGAACGACATATCCGCCACAATCCCCACACCTAACCCCAGTTCAACATAGGTTTTGATCACATCAGAGTCTTGCGCGCTGATAGAAATATGCGGTGTCAGGCCAGCGGCAGTGAACGCCCGATCAATGCGTGAGCGGCCGGTAATGCCCTGACGGTAGGTAATCAACGGGACTGCACTCAATTTGTCGAGCGTTATGACCGGCTCTTGCTCCAGTGCATGGCCTTCCGGCAACAGAATAGCGTGATGCCAGCGGTACCAGGGAAATGCCGCCAGTGAGGTGACATTGATCAGCTGTTCAGTGGCGATTCCGATATCCGCTTCACCGGATTCCAGCATCGCGACAATCTCGTCGGGTGTTCCCTGATTCAGCACCACTTGAACCTGCGGATAAAGTGCGCGGAATGCTTTGATGACTCCCGGCAGGCTGTAGCGCGCCTGAGTATGGGTCGTGGCGATAACCAGTTGCCCGACATCATTATCGCTAAAAAGGTTCGCCAGCCGACGGATGTGGTTGGCGTCATTAAGGATACGCTCGGCCATTACCAGCAGTTCTTTGCCCGGCTCCGTCATCCCCAGTAAGCGCTTACCGCGACGGATAAATATCTCAATCCCCAGCTCTTCTTCCAGTTCGCGAATATGACGACTGACCCCAGACTGGGAGGTGAATAGGGTATTGGCAACCTCGGTCAGGTTATAGTTGCATCGCGCCGATTCGCGGATGATCTTCAATTGTTGAAAGTTCACGCCCTTGTCCCTTGTCACTTCTGTTGTTAGCACTATTCATACGAAGTATTTTTATTCCATACAAATAAAGAAAAATTACTATTTATAATTTTTTGAGCTATAACAACACGCATTATTCCCCTTTCTACTCGACAGGAAAAAGGCGTTGTGAACAAAAGCATGGTGAATTAAGACACCAAAACTACGCTCTACACAATTTGTAGTCTGTTATCGTGGTGGCATTCTCGCCACCCTTTACTAAGCTTATGCCGAGTTACCTTTTACTTTACGCTTCCGTAACTAAGGCGGCTTTATGTTACCGAGGGTTCATTTAGTTAATTCATCGCAAGGAAGTTTTTTAACACTAGGCCAGGATCTGATAACGCAGCATCTTACAACCAAGGATGAATGGGAAAAATGGCTATGTCTCGTCACTAATGAATTTACCTCGGAATTCGATTCCCCGGTCGTTTTTGACATTGGTGCTAATCTGGGGGCTTATACTGTGCCGGTCGCAAACGAAATAGAAAAACAAGATGGCGTTGTTTATTCGTTCGAACCGCAAAAATTTGTGTATTACCAGTTATGCGGCAACATCTTCTTAAACCGGCTGAGTAACGTCACCGCGCTCAATAAGGCCGTTGGTAGTGAGGATGGAGTCATTGAAATCCCTATTCCTGATTACCAGAAAATGGCTAATACCGGCACATTTTCAATAGTTGATGAATATAGAGCGCGTAATGGCATAAGCGGATGCATGTCGAAAGAAACGCATTTCGTGCAGGTCATCAAGCTCGACGACCTTCTGTTTAACGAAAAAACTCGTTTTGTGAAAATAGACGTAGAAGGTCTGGAGTTAGACGTACTAAAAGGTGCGGTCGGTTTTCTGGAGCATAACCACTTTCCACCCTTCTCATTTGAAGCCTGGAATACCCATTGGTTCGCAGAGAAAAAACAAGAACTGCTATCCTTTATAACGCATATGGGCTACACCATAGAGCACATTTATAACGATGACTATATTGCGCATCACCCAAAAAATGACGCGAAAGTAGATTTTAATCGGGATAGCAACGGAACGTTACTGTCCGTATGTCGAGCGAAGTGAGCACACGACAGTAGAGCCATAATGTCAGTTATGGCTCTGCTCCTTCAAATCGACCGGATCAAAAAATCGCTCACATCTGACTCGACTTCTTCCATCTGCCGCAGCGCATCCAGCGTGTCGCGCGCTTCTTGTTCATCCAGCCGACTCATGGCAAAACCAACGTGTACCAGCACCCACTGGCCTATCAATGTGGCAGGCGTTTGCCCCTCGTCCTGCACCAGCGTCACATTCACTTCACGGCGTACGCCACAGACATCAACCCATGCCAGTTGATGATCCGATGATGCCCACTCCACCACCTGCCCCGGAATTCCCAGACACATAACACCCATCCTGTTCGTTAGTCACCTTTCTCCCTGACAGCTTAAGCAAATTTGATGCCAGCTGACATGATCCTGCGCAGCCTGGGCGCTGTCGCGAAATCGAACCACTGTCAGCTGTCTCTCACCTGGCCATCAGGCCGCTGCACACCGGGCTACTCGTCAAATCTGTCGGCAATTACCTTCCTGTCGACCGGGCTAACGCACTGTCGAGGGTGACGACAGTCGCCTGGTGGTTCGTCGAAAAACATCGTCACTAATGTCGAACGGCAACGGTCATCAGGGATAAATATCATTACACGAAAATCATAACCACATGATTATTAAATACATTAAACCCATATTTTTCTTATGGCATGGAATATGCTTGCGGCGCAGTAAACATTTCTATCACCCCGGAGGGTATGGCTATGAACCGCTTCGTCATTGCGGAGCCAACACGTTGTATCGGATGCAACACCTGCATGGCGGCCTGTACACAAGTGCACCGACAGGCTGGGTTGCAGTCTCATCCGAGACTGACCGTTGAGCGTGACGCCGGAGGCACCGCCCCAGTGCTGTGTCGCCATTGTGAAGACGCGCCCTGCGCGAAAGTTTGTCCGGTCAATGCCATCACGCATCAGGACAACGCCGTGTTGCTGGACGAAAACACTTGTATCGGCTGCAAACTCTGCGCCATCGCCTGCCCGTTTGGTGCTATCACGCCATCTGGCAGTACCCCGCTGGCGACACCGACGGCGTTTGATCAACACATTCCGTTGACACTGCTGTCCGATGTTCCCGTCAGCCTGCCGTCGGTGCATCCGATGCTGTCGTGGAACGCCGGGGTTCGCAGCATCGCGGTGAAATGCGACCTGTGTGATTTTCGCGAACAAGGGCCGGAATGCGTACGCGTCTGCCCGACCCACGCGTTGTATCTGGTAGATGACACCACGCTGGACGATGCTATCGCCGCTAAACGCCGTCAGGCCGCACAATGGCCGCAGGGCAACGTCCCTTTCCCTCCCATAGGGGCTGACAGGGAGCAAAACCTATGATGACCTCATTGCAATTATTCACGCCACTGCAATGGTTGGGACTGTCGTTGGCGCTGTATCTGGCAGGTGCAGTGCTTTCACTGCTGTGCTGCCGTCAGGAGTCGCTGGCTATCCGCTTAAGCGGGCTGTGTGCGCTGGCAGGGGGGTGTGCCGGCGTCCTGGCTGCCGCCCCGGTACTGCTTGGCGGCAATGTGCTGACTGCCGTATTCGCCGGGCCGTTTGACGCCTTCGCTCACCTGACGCTGCGCTTTGACACACTCGCGGCATTTATGACGTTAGTGATTTCGCTACTGGTAGCGGTATCTGCGTTGTATTCACTGGCCTATCTGGAAGAGTATCGCGGGCGTGGTGCCTGGGCGATGGGGTTCTTCATGAACCTGTTTGTCGCCTCGATGGTCGCGCTGGTGATCGTGGATAACGCGTTCTACTTCATTGTGCTGTTCGAGGTGATGTCGCTCAGCTCCTACTTCCTGGTGATTGCCGATCAGGATGACGAGGCCGTCAGCGCCGGGTTGCTCTACTTCCTGATTGCCCACGCCGGTTCCGTGCTGATTATGGCGGCATTCTTTCTGCTCTACCGTCACAGCGCCAGCCTCGACTTCGCGGATTTCCGCCACGCGTCGTTGTCGGCTCCCCAAGCTTCCGCGGTATTCCTGCTGGCGTTTTTCGGTTTTGGTGCCAAAGCCGGGATGCTGCCGTTACACGGCTGGCTGCCCCGCGCACACCCGGCCGCCCCATCGCACGCCTCCGCGCTCATGTCTGGTGTGATGGTGAAGATAGGGGTGTTCGGTATCATCAAAGTCGGTATTGATTTACTCGGGGCGACAGAAACCTGGTGGGGCGTCGTCGTGCTGGCATTCGGCGCGGTATCGTCGGTGTTAGGTGTGCTGTACGCGCTGGCCGAACATGACATCAAGCGTCTGCTGGCGTACCACACGGTAGAAAACATCGGCATCATTCTGATGGGTGTCGGCGTCGGCATGATCGGTATCGCCACCCATCATCCGCTGCTGGCGTTGCTTGGCCTGCTGGGCGGGTTGTATCACCTGCTCAACCATGCGGTGTTCAAGGGATTGCTGTTCCTCGGTGCCGGTGCGGTTATCTACCGCGTCCACACCAAAGATATGGAAAAAATGGGCGGACTGGCACGGTTGATGCCGAAAACCGCGCTGGCGTTTTTGGTAGGTTGTATGGCGATCTCCGCCCTGCCGCCACTTAACGGCTTCGTCAGTGAGTGGTTTACCTACCAGTCACTGTTCACCCTCAGCCATAACGGCGGCATTGGTCTGCGGCTGGTCGCTCCGATCGCCATCGTGATGCTGGCCATCACCGGTGCGCTGGCGGCGATGTGCTTCGTCAAAGTGTATGGCATCAGCTTCTGTGGCGCACCGCGCAGCGAAAAAGCCTCGCACGCCCGTGAAGTCCCCTGGCCGATGACACTCGCCATGCTGCTGCTGGCACTGCTGTGCATTCTGCTTGGCATCGGTGCCAGTGTGGTCGCACCGGTCATTACCCGTATCGCCGCCGACCTGGCACACACCCCGACGGTCGCCATGGCACAAGGACTGGGCGTATTCCCTGGCGACAGCCAGCAGACCAGCCTCAACACCCCGCTGATCTTCATCCTGCTACTGGCACTGCCGTTACTGCCGCTGATGATTTACAGCCTGCTGCGTGGCCCGCGCCTCGACTTTCGTCAGAAAGGCACGCCCTGGGCTTGCGGCTACGGCTACGAACAAGCCATGTCAGCGTCTGCCGGTAGCTTTACCCAGCCGTTGCGAGTGATGTTCGCCCCACTCTATCGCGTGCGTAAAACCCTCAACCCAGCCCCAGCCATGCAACAGGCGCTGGAGAAAACCACGCAAGCGGCAGCGCGTGCCGAACCTGTCTGGGACGATCATGTGGTCATGCCGGTCGTCAGCATCGTGCAACGCATCAGTCGGGCGGTGCAATGGATTCAGCACGGTGATTTCCGGGTGTACTGCCTGTATGTCGTGGCGGCGCTGGTGGCCCTGCTGCTGGTCACTCTGGTTTAAGGAGACGGAACATGACTCACGTTTCACTCATATTTCCGCTGCTGTGCGCGCTGTTGCAAGCCGTACTGCTGATGGCGGTAGCACCGCTGCTGTCCGGTCTGTCGCGCGTGCTGCGCGCCAAAATGCACTCCCGGCAGGGACCGGGGCTGCTGCAGGATTATCGTGACATCGTCAAACTGCTGCGACGCCAGGAAGTGGCGCCCCAGCACAGCGGCGGCGTCTTTCGCCTGATGCCATTCATCTTGCTCGGCACCATGCTGCTGGTGGCGATGACGCTGCCCGCAATGACTGACGCGTCGCCGTTCGGTGCGGCGGGAGATGTCATCACCCTGCTGTACCTGTTTGCGGTATTTCGCTTTTTCTTTTCACTGTCTGGTCTTGATTCCGGCAGTACCTTCGCCGGTATCGGTGCCAGCCGCGAGCTGACGCTCGGTATTCTGGTAGAGCCTATCCTGATGCTCGCGCTGCTGGTGGTGGCTCTGGTGGCCGGTTCCACCAATATTGGCAACATCAGCGTCAAGCTGGCGAGCGGCCACTGGGTCTCCCCTACCGCCACCGTACTGGCCTTACTGGCCTGCGCGTTCGCCACCTTCATTGAAATGGGCAAAATCCCGTTCGATGTCGCGGAAGCCGAACAGGAACTGCAGGAAGGGCCGCTGACCGAATACGCCGGTGCCGGGCTGGCGCTGGTGAAATGGGGCATCAGCCTCAAACAAGTGGTGGTCGCCACGCTGTTTCTATCGATTTTCGTGCCGTTCGGCAAAGCAGAGACGTTGTCTGTTGCCTGCCTGCTGTGGGGTGCGCTGGCGCTGTTCATCAAGCTGGTGGTGGTGTTTGTCATCGCCGCAGCTATCGAAAACAGCCTGGCGCGCGGGCGCTTCCTGCTGACCGGCCGGGTCACCTGGCTCGGATTCGGTGTCGCGGCGCTGGCGTTCGTTTTCTACCTGACTGGATTATAAGGAGTCGACATCCATCATGGAGAATATTGCTCTTGCCACCCTACTGCTGCCGTTTCTCGGCGCGCTGCTAATAGCGTTTGCGCCGCAGCGCCTGGCCAAAGGGTTATGTACGCTGTTCGCCCTGCTGGCGACGCTCGGCATGGCGCTGCTGGCCTGGCGCTATTTCGATGGCGGAAAAACCGATTTGGTCGTGCCGCTTTATCGTTACGGTCAGGCAGATTTATTCGGTTTTGTGTTCGACCGCATCAGCCTGTTGATAGGCTTTGCGGTGGTCTCGCTCGGTTTCCTGGTGAGCCTCTATTCCTGCGGCTACCTGACACTGGGCAACCGCGAGCATCCGCACGATGGCAGCAATCGCTACTACGCGTTTTTGCTGGTGTTTATCGGCGCGATGGCCGGGTTAACACTGTCATCCACCATCCTTGGTCAACTGCTGTTCTTTGAAATTACCGGCGGTTGTTCCTGGGCGTTGATCGGCTACTACCAGAAACCGAAGTCACTGCGTTCCGCGCTCAAAGCGCTGCTGGTGACCCATGTCGCGTCCGTTGGCTTGTATCTGGCGGCGGCCTGGCTGTTCGCCACCACCGGTACCTTCGCGCTCAGTGCCATCGCGCAACTGGACGACAGCAGCAAAATCATCGTCTTCAGCGGCATTCTGTTCGCGGCCTGGGGCAAGTCAGCCCAGTTGCCGCTGCATGTCTGGCTGCCGGATGCGATGGAAGCGCCGACACCGGTGAGTGCGTATCTGCACGCCGCGTCGATGGTAAAAGTCGGCGTGTATATCTTCGCCCGCGCGATTTTGTCCGCCGTTGAGGTGCCACATGTTATCGGCGTGGTCGGCGTCATCATGGCGACGATCACACTGGTGTACGGCTTCCTGATGTATCTGCCGCAAAAAGACATGAAGCGACTGCTGGCGTACTCCACCATCACCCAGCTGGCTTACATTTTCCTGGCGCTGTCGCTGTCCATCTTCGGTTCACGCATGGCCTTTGACGCCGGTATGGCCTACATCTTCAACCATGCTTACGCCAAGAGCCTGTTCTTCCTGGTGGCCGGTGCACTCAGCTACAGCTGTGGTACCCGCATGCTGCCACAGTTACGCGGCATGATGGCTCGCCTGCCGCTGCTGGGTATCGGCTTTTGTGTCGCGGCGTTGGCGATCACCGGCGTTCCCCCGTTCAACGGCTTTTTCAGCAAGTTTCCGCTGTTTGCCGCCGGGTTTGCGCTTTCCAACGACATCTGGTGGTTACTGCCGTTGATGATAGTCGTACTGGTGGAATCGGTCGCCAGCTTTGCCTGGTTCCTCTACTGGTTTGGTCGCACCGTGCCGGGCGAGCCCTCCGAGGAAGTGGCATCCGCGACGCCAGTGCCGATGTCGATGAACCTGGTGCTGCTGGTGCTGATAGTGATGTCGCTGTGCTCCAGCGTTATCGCCGCACTCTGGCTGAAATAAGGAACTCCCATGACTGGATCACTTCTCGTCAATAATCTGGCAGGTTTGCTGATCATCACCTCGTTGCTGGTGATCGCTGCCAGAAAACCCACGGTGTCCGCCGCGCTGTATGCATTACAGTCGCTGGTGCTGGTGCTTATCTTTATCTCGCTGGGTGGACTACTCGGTTCGCATGAGCTGTATCTGTGGTCGCTGACCGCCTTTATCACCAAGGTGGTGATGGTCCCCGCCATTATGAGCTTTGCTTTCTGCCGACTGGCCGACCCGAAAGCCGATGGCGGTGTGATTGGCACCGCCACATTGATACTGATCGCCACCTTGATTGTATTGCTGAGCTACTTTGCCGTTTCACCGGTGAAACTGCCGATGGTCAATGACCTCAAACCGGTGCTGGCGGTCTCACTCGGCCACTTCCTGATTGGCCTGCTGTGCATCGTCAGCCAGCGCAACATCCTCAAACAGGTGTTTGGTTACTGCTTAATGGAGAACGGCGCTCACCTGACGCTGGCGCTGCTGGCTTACCGCGCGCCTGAACTGGTGGAAATCGGCATCGCGACCGACGCTATCTTCGCCGTCATTGTGATGGCGCTGATGGCACGCAAAATCCACCGCACGCTGCACACGCTGGATGTTCAGCAACTGACTGCGTTGAAAGGATGAAACCATGACGACTTTGGATCTTTTTTCCCTGCTGCTGGGTGTGCCGTTTGTCGTCGCCCTGCTGGCGTTCGCCTGCCGCTTTACGGGCGCGGCGGCACGCTCGCTGGTGAGCCTGATTCATCTGGCAGGCATCAGCGCCCTGCTGCTGGTGGCATTACTGGTAGTCTGGACTGTCTACCAGCAAGGTGAATTACTGGCAGCACATCGCTGGCTGCACCTCGACAGCCTGAGTGCGCTATTCCTGGCGATTCTTGGCGTCATCGGCTTTCTTACCGGCCTCTACTCAATGGGGTACATGCGCCACGAAGTCGACAGCGGCGAAGTCAGCGTTACCACGCTGTGCCACTACTACGGCTTCTTCCATCTGTTCCTGTTCACCATGTTGCTGGTGATCACCAGTAATAACCTGATCCTGATGTGGGCGGCGATTGAAGCCACTACCTTGAGTTCAGCGTTTCTGGTGGGGCTGTACGGTCAGCGTTCCTCGCTGGAAGCAGCATGGAAATACATCATTATTTGTACCGTCGGCGTCGCGTTCGGTCTTTACGGTACGGTGCTGGTGTATGCCAACGCTGCCAACGTGATGGCGGAACCGGGCAATGCCATTTTCTGGACGGAAGTGCTCAAGCATGCCGGTGAGCTGGACAGCACGCTGATGCATCTGGCATTTATCTTTATTCTGATCGGGTTCGGTACCAAGACCGGCCTGTTCCCGATGCATGCCTGGTTACCGGATGCCCACAGTGAAGCACCAAGCCCGACCAGTGCCCTGCTCTCTGCGGTACTGCTCAACTGCGCACTGCTGGTTATCGTGCGCTACACCATCCTGATCAGTGCGGCCATCGGCCCGGAATTCCCGCAACGGCTGTTGCTGGTCTTCGGTCTGCTGTCGGTGGCTGTCGCCGCATTCCTGATTCTGGTGCAGCGCGACATGAAACGCCTGCTGGCCTATTCCAGTGTGGAAAACATGGGATTGATTGCCGTCGCCCTCGGCATCGGCGGCCCGCTCGGCATTCTGGCGGCACTGCTGCATACCTTAAATCACAGCCTGGCGAAAACCCTGCTGTTCTGTGGTTCCGGTAACGTACTGCTGAAATACGGCACCCGTGATATGGATGCGGTGAAAGGCATCCTGCGTGTTGCGCCGATTACCGGTGCACTGCTGGCCGGTGGCGCACTGGCGCTTGGCGGCATGCCGCCATTCAACGTGTTCCTGAGCGAGTTTATGACGGTAACCGCCGGTATCCATGCAGGCCATTTACCGTTGGTGCTGGTATTACTGGTGCTGTTGACCGTCGTGCTCGCCGGGCTGGTACGCATGATCGCCACCAGTGTGCTGGGTAGCAAGCCGGAAGCGGTCAGTAAAGGCGAGCTGGGCTGGCTCACCACCGCGCCAATGCTGATCCTGCTGGTATTAATGCTGGTCATGGGTACCCGCATTCCACAACCGGTCACCCATTTACTTGAGCGTGCTACGGCCATTGTGTTGAACGGTAATGCGTTGAACGGCAATCAAGCCGGTGAACAGGGACAACCCAGCATGGGCTGGCCCGCGCTGAGCGCACGCACTACTACGCCGAGTACTACCACGCCGGATACGGCACCTGCTTCATCGTTAACCCCTTCCCGTCAGGAGATGTACCGTGATTAATTCATCCAACGCGACCAACGCTGAAAATCTGGGCGCGAATTATGTCGCTCATGTCAGACAGCAATTCCCGACGGCGATTCTGGAAGAAGAACGGCAAACCGCCAACCAATTGACGATCACCGTCAAACTGCATCAGTTGCCGGAAGTCGTCGAATACCTTTACTACCAGCACGGCGGTTGGTTGTCCGTCTTGTTTGGTAACGACGAGCGCACCCTCAACGGCCATTTCGCCGTCTACTATGTGCTGTCGATGGAACAGGGTGAGAAGTGCTGGGTGGTAGTGAAAGCACTGGTTAACCCGACAGTGCCGGAATTCCCCTCGGTGACACCGCGTGTGCCTGCCGCCGTGTGGGGCGAGCGTGAAGTGCGTGATATGTACGGGCTGATTCCGGTCGGTCTGCCGGATGAGCGCCGACTGGTGCTGCCGGATGACTGGCCAGACGAACTCTACCCGCTGCGTAAAGACGCCATGGATTACCGCCAGCGCCCGGCCCCTACTCGTGATGACGAATCCTACACCTTTATTAATGAAGCCACCGGCGACACCCGTGTCGTGCCTATCGGCCCCATGCATATCACTTCCGATGAACCGGGGCATTTCCGGTTGTTCGTCGACGGTGAGCAAATCATTGATGCGGATTACCGCCTGTTCTACGTGCATCGCGGTATGGAAAAACTGGCGGAAACCCGCATGGGTTACAACGAAGTCACGTTCCTGTCCGACCGGGTGTGCGGCATCTGTGGTTTCACTCACAGCGTGGCCTATACCTCGTCTATCGAGAATGCGTTGGGCGTGATAGTACCCGCCCGCGCCCACACGATCCGCAGCATTCTGCTGGAGGTGGAGCGTCTGCACAGTCACCTGCTGAACATCGGGCTGTCCAGCCACTTTGTGGGCTTCGACACCGGCTTCATGCAGTTCTTCCGGGTGCGTGAGAAATCGATGCAAATCGCCGAAATGCTGACCGGTGCGCGTAAAACCTACGGCCTGAATCTGATTGGCGGTATTCGTCGCGACATACTGAAAGAAGACCGGCTGAAAACCATCAAACTGATTCGTGAAATGCGCGAAGAGGTTACACAACTGACGGACATGCTGCTGGGCACTGCCAACATGACGCAACGTACCCAGGGTATCGGCGTGCTGGACCGTCAGGTCGCGCGTGACTACAGCCCGGTAGGCCCGATGATTCGCGCCAGCGGCTTCCAGCGCGATGTGCGTGTCGACCACCCGTTCTCCGGCTATCTGGATCTGCCGATGGAACTGCATCATCTGGATGGCGGCGACGTCTACTCCCGTGTACTGGTGCGGGTACGCGAAGTGTTCACCTCGCTGGCGATGATCGAATTCGGGCTGGACAACATGCCGGAAGGGCCAATCCTCAACGAGCACATCAACTATCAACCGCATAAATTTGCGCTGGGCTTTACCGAAGCGCCACGCGGCGAAGATATCCACTGGAGTATGACCGGCGATAACCAGAAGCTGTTCCGCTGGCGCTGCCGTGCCGCCACCTACGCCAACTGGCCGGTGCTGCGCTTTATGTTACGCGGCAACACCATCTCGGATGCGCCGTTAATCATCGGCAGCCTTGACCCCTGCTACTCCTGTACCGACCGCGTCACACTGGTGGACGTCCGTAAAAAGAAAATCACCACCGTGCCGTATAAAGAGATCGAACGCTACGGGCTGGAACGTACCCGCTCGCCGCTGAAATGAGGGAGGCCCCATGATTAAACTGTTTAAAACCATCCTCAAAGCAGGCAACAGTACGGTGAAATACCCGTTCGCGCCACTGGCGGTGCCTACCGGATTTCGCGGCAAACCGGAGTATGACCCGGAGCAGTGTATCGGTTGTGCTGCTTGTACCATGGCCTGCCCGGCGAATGCCCTGACGATGGCCAACGATCTGGACAACGGCACACGTACCTGGCAACTGTTCCTCGGCCGCTGCATATTCTGCGGCCGTTGTGAAGAAGTGTGCCCGACCCGCGCTATTGTGTTGTCACAAGAGTTTGAAATGGCGGTCGCCAGTAAGGCCGACCTGTATCAGCGCGCCACCTTCCGGCTACTGAACTGCCATGTCTGCCAACAGCCGTTCGCCCCGCAAAAAGAGGTGGAATACGCCATGGCGCTGCTGGCACACGCTGGGGTACCGGAAAATGAGGTGGAGGCACGCCGCCATCAGTTTGAAACCTGTCCGGACTGCAAACGCAAACAGAACATGAACCATCAGGGCAATGTGCAGTTGAGTCAGCACCTGTCCGCCCCGTCCACTCACAAGGGGAATGCACAATGAGTATGCTGCCCAATGGGGTCGACCATTACCAGACCACCCCGATTACGCTGGACGAACACACTCAGCAGTTGAAAAAAACGCTGCTGAAAGATATCAAGCGTTCCGCCTATGTTTACCGTGTGGACTGCGGCGGTTGCAACGGTTGCGAGATAGAAATTTTCTCCGCCATTACGCCGCTGTTCGACGCCGAACGTTTCGGTATCAAGGTGGTGGCGTCACCACGCCATGCCGATATTCTGCTGTTCACCGGTGCGGTCACCCGTGCTATGCGGACACCGGCGTTACGTGCCTATGAGTCCGCGCCGGACCCGAAAATCTGTATTTCGTACGGTGCCTGCGGTTGCGGCGGCGGCATCTTCCACGACCTGTACTGTGTATGGGGTGGCAGCGACAAAATTGTGCCGATCGATGTTTATATCCCCGGCTGCCCGCCGACACCCGCTGCGACGATTTACGGTTTTGCGGTCGCACTGGGGCTGCTGGAACAAAAACTGCACGGCAGCGACCACCAGCAGGGCGACAATGAGAAAGCCGCACTGATTCATCCGGCACTGCCGCTGGATTTACGCGTGCAGGTAGAACGGGAAGCCCGTCTGATGGCGGGGTACCGTCAGGGCCGTGAAATCAGCGATCGTTTCCTTGGCCTGCTGGAAAACCAGCCGCTGGAGGGGTTCGAACAGCGCGTTACCGGCTGGCTTGATCAACACAACGACCCACGGCTGAACGAAATCGCTGGCCGGTTGCTGCGCATTTACCATGCCATGTTGAATGGGGAGATCCTGTGATGAGCAGAGTGCGCTTCTATGCCCTGAACCGCAAATTTCTCGACAGCCGCGACAAAATACCGGAGCAGGCGCAACAGGTGATGTACTACTCGCTGGCGATTGGTCATCACGTTGGCGTCATCGACTGCCTGAAGCAAGTATTGCAGTGCCCGCTGGCGGATTTCGAAGGTTGGGTCGGCCAGTTGAGCGATGACGAAGCCCGCCGCAAAATGCTCGGCCTGTTACGCTTTGGCGAGATAACCATCGACCATACCCACACCGCCCTGCTGGGCGGTGCTTTCAGCGCGTTGGCTCAACGCGACAGTCACCCGGAATGGACCGCGACACTGATGGACTATCTCGCCGCGATGCAACGGGAACCGGCTCTTTATCTGATGGTGAAACGTATCGATGACTGAACATCTGCACAATGAAGCGCCACTGTATATCGAAAATATCGTGCTGGCGGTCGGCAATACCCTGATGGGGGATGACGGTGCGGGCCCGCTGTTGGCAGAGCGCATGAACCAGCATCCGGTGGCGGGCTGGTCAGCCATCGACGGCGGGGCCATTCCGGAAAATGCGGCACACACACTGCGGGAACTAAAACCTCGTCGCCTGCTGGTGGTGGATGCCACCGATATGGGGCTGGCGCCAGGTGAAATCCGTATCGTCGACCCAGAGCGCATCGCCGAAGACATGCTGATGAATACCCACAGCCTGCCGTTGAACTATCTGATCGACAGCCTGAAGGAAGATATTCCCGAAGTGATTTTCGTCGGTATTCAGCCAGCACTGGTGGCGTTTTATTTCCCGATTAGTCCGGAAGTCACCCGTGCGGTGGAACAACTACACCAACGCCTTGACGGCTGGGAAGGGAATGGCGGGTTTGAGGTGCTGAGCGCACACTGACCCATCAACATACAGCGACAGGATACACTATACACCCGCCCCATAAGTCCAAACAAACTGCAATATAGCGCCTACGAACTACGATAGGCGCTAAAAGTAATATCAACTTAGTGGTGATAACTCAGATAACTAATCAGTTCATCTAAAAATACTTTATTCACTCATACTTCTTTTTGAGATTTAACATTTTTTCATTGTACTCTTCAGCATTCACCGCACCTCTACCTTGAGTAATAGAAACTGAGGACAAATATACATTCTCGACTTTTCCACCGCTTAACTCGACATATAATCTATCCGAAACACCTGATTCCGTACCCTTAGCATAGTTATACAATGGAATGTACGATGATGCATCTCTAGAGATAGCAGTCTTGCTGTATACCCACAAAACATTGCCATCGTCAGCGAAAGTTTTCAGCCTAGGCTGCCCTAATAAATTTAGTACGGATGACTCGGAATCTCCTTTATTTAGAATATTAAAGGCATCAATTCTAATATTTAAAGGATCCTTTTCAAATTTGTTTTTCTCTCTAAAATTATCAACAAAAATATCATGATTTATCACGAGACCATCTTTATTATATGCCACAACCAATTTACGATGAGCATATGTGCCACCTAGATCATTGAGATGACCTCTATATGTCGTGATATTATAAACCCCGTTAGGAAATGATTTTGAAATAGAACCTCGCCCCTCTTCCTTCTTATCACCAAATAGTGCATTAACCTGTGAAATAGTTGTTTTGTTATCAATAACCTTGGCTTTTATTTGTTGATCCGTTAATGTTTTATCCGCCAACATTTTATTCCCAGACACCCATGAAGAGCATCCAGCCAACATAAGTGCAGAAAAAATTGCAAATACCATCTTAATTTTCATATTCCCTCTCAATCAATATTTACATCTGTGTAGAAAAAATAAAACAATCCCAGTAAAATCTATCTTTAACGCAGAAACAATCCTATTCAGTGATTTTTTCTCCCTATTGGTTAATTATAATCCCAACTAATAAAAAACTTATCTCATAGTAAACAAAATATCGAAATTTAAATCACCATTCCTTTGTGGAAAAAGGGAGATAATCTGACTTTATGGACAAAAATAATCGCATAAGATAATCAATGTTAATCTGAATATTTTATAATATATGATACGATGAAAGTCCCCACATCTTCAACTGGCTGTTGCACCCACTTCCGCCTATTTCCCCAAACGAGTGCATACACTGGCTATCCACGCATCATGGAGATATACCGCTAGCGTCGTCACTGACAGTGAGCTTTAAAAATACGTGAATAAAAACAAATTGTTGAGTTGCATTTCTCTGTGTTTACTTTGGTTTTGTCATATATGATGCATCATGCATCATAAAAACAATCGCGCTGCATCATTACACACCATGAGGAAAATGCCATGCTGAAAAAACTGATGTTCATCACCGGCCTGATAGGCACCACCTTGTCCGCTCAGGCAGAAACGCTCACCGTCATCTCATTCGGAGGTCTGAATAAAGAGGCCCAACAAAAAGCCTTTTACACACCATTCCAGCAGGCAGGGCTAGGAACGGTAGAGGCGGGAGAATACAACGGAGAAATGGCGAAAATCCGCGCGATGGTACAGACCGGCCAGGCCGGTTAGGATGTGGTGGAAGTGGAAAGCCCGGAGTTGGTGCGCGGATGCAGTGAAGGGTTGTTTGAGACGCTGGACTGGAAAAAACTCGGTAATGCAGACGACTTTGTCAAAGGCTCGGTATCCGAATGCGGTGCCGGGATTTTCCTGTGGTCAACGGTGATGACCTATAACGGAGACAAGCTGAAAAACGGGCCAAAAAGCTGGGCCGATTTCTGGGATATCCACACCTACCCCGGTAAACGAGCGCTGCGTAAAAGCGCCAAGTTCACACTGGAGATAGCCCTGCTGGCAGACGGCGTAAAACGGGACGAGGTCTATCAGGTGCTGGCGACACCAGCTGGCGTGGATCGCGCATTTAAAAAACTGGACCAGATAAAATCATCGATCCAATGGTGGAAATCCGGTGCTCAACCCTTGCAGTGGTTGGTGGCTGGCGATGTCGTTATGACATCTGCGTATAACGGGCGGGTGACCGCCGCACGCAAAGAAGGCCATGATTTCCGTATCGTATGGCAAGACAGCCTGTATGACCTCGATAGCTGGGCCATCGTCAAAGGCAGTAAACATCGCGCCATCGTCGAGCAATTCATCGCCTTTGCCAGTCAGCCAGAGCATCAAAAGGTCTTTGCCGAAACCATCCCTTACGGCCCGACCAATAAACAGACTATAGACACGCTGTCACCAACCATCGCCGCCGATATCCCCACTAACCGGCAAAACCTGGCACAAGCCGTGGGTATTGATACCGCCTTCTGGATCGAACACGGCGAAGAGCTGGAACAGCGCTTCAACGCCTGGGCGGATAAGTAACCGTTAAAAAAATAACTATTTTTCAATTTATTAAGACAAAAAAATACGGTGCAGGTCTTTTACCTCTTGCCCTTATCCAGGTTTACTATAATTTATGATGCATCATATATCATTAAGGCGATCATCATGTCTGACACGAAAACACTACTATTGACCGGCGCCAGCCGGGGTATTGGTCACGCTACGGTTAAACACTTCCACGCCGCTGGCTGGAAGATTTTCACCGCATCGCGCCAAAACTGGGTAGAAGATTGCCCGTGGGCCGAAGGATTACTGAATCACATTCATCTGGATCTGGAGGATATTACCGCGCTGGAGGCAAGCTTGCCGATGATCAAAGAGCGACTCAGCGGTCAGTTGCACGCGCTGGTCAATAACGCGGGCATATCCCCGAAAGGTGAAGGTGGAACCCGACTCGGCGTACGTGATACCGATTACGCCACCTGGATACGGGTATTTAACGTCAACCTGTTTTCCACCGCCATTCTCGCTAATGGACTATTCGATGAACTGCATGCGGCACAAGGCAGCATCATTAATGTTACCTCGATTGCCGGTTCTCGTGTCCACCCTTTCGCAGGAGCGGCTTACGCCACCTCCAAAGCGGGATTAGCCGCATTGACGCGTGAAATGGCGCACGACTTCGGGAAATACGGTATTCGGGTTAATGCCATTGCACCCGGTGAGATCGATACGGCGATCCTGTCGCCCGGCACGCAGGATATTGTCGAGCAGACTGTTCCGATGAAACGCCTGGGCAAGCCAGAAGAGGTCGCGTCGCTGGTCTATTTCCTTTGTACCCAGGGTGCGTCTTACATCAACGGGGCGGAAATCCATGTCAACGGAGGCCAGCATGTCTGATCCGCTCGTCCTGTTCACTACGGATGTACCGTCACTCTCGGCGGTACAGGCGCAGCAGATAGCGCGCCAGCAATACGGGCTGGATGGCAGCATGACGCCACTGCCCGGCGAGCGTGACGCCAACTTCCACCTCGTCACTGCGGCACACGGTCAGTATATGCTGAAAGTGATAAACCCCGCTGAACCCGCACCGATACGAGATGTTCAGACCGAGATATTGCTTCATCTGGCTCGCGTCGACACCACCTTGCCAGTACCTCGCATCATCAGTAATCGGTGGGGCAATCCCTCCCCTGCGCTGATGATTGATGGACAGATGCACCATATCCGGCTGATCACCTGGTCCTTCGGACAGCCCTTGCACTGGGTGCCTCGCTCGTCAACGCTGTCAGCTCGACTCGGCGATACGCTGGCACAGTTGGATCTCGCCTTGCAAGACTTTAGCCACCCGGCGGCATCGCGAGACCTGTTGTGGGATATCGCCCATCTGGAGCGGATTCATGACTGGCTGCGCTATGTCGCAAACGCGCAGCAACGGCAGTTAATCCTCCAGTGGTTGACCCGCTGGGAAACCGCCGTGGCACCGATTCAATCCAGCCTGCGCCACCAATTGATTCATAACGACCTCAATCCTTACAACGTGTTGGTGGATACCCAAGCCGCAGTGCCGCACATTGACGGCATCATCGATTTTGGTGATGCGTTGTACGCACCATTGGTCAATGAGCTGGCGACCGCGCTGGCTTATCAGGTTGGCGATGAGTCCGAACCACTGGCGTGGATCCTGCCGTTTGTCACTGCCTACCACGCCCGGTTGCCGCTCACTGAGCAGGAAATCAGTCTGTTGCCCTGCCTTATCGCCGCCCGACTGACGCTAACCCTTTCAATCACCCAATGGCGCAGCGAGTTGTACCCAGAAAACCGCGACTATATCCAGCGCAACCTGGATACCGCCTGGCGCAGCCTGCAGCACCTCAGCCGCCAGCCCGAGCAGCGGCTAGCTGAGCAATTACTGCACGCCTGTCGTTAACGCCATACAGAGAAGCCAGCCAAATAAGGAATCATCCATGAATACCCGTTCCGCTTCACCTTCATCCCCCGAAACCGCATCAGTCTCTGAAACGTTGCTGGCCCGCCGTCAGCGGCTGTTGGGTGCAGGTTACCGCCTGTTTTATCAGCAGCCACTGCATGTGGTTCGTGGGGATGGTGTCTGGCTGTATGACGCCGACGGCAACCGCTATCTGGATGTATACAACAACGTCGCCTCACTCGGGCATTGTCACCCTGCGGTGGTGGAGGCTATCGCCACACAAGCCGCCACACTCAATACTCACACCCGCTACCTCACTGACGCTATTTTGGATTTCGCTGAAGACTTTCTACAGGAGTTTCCCGCCCCGCTGCAAAACATTACCCTGACCTGCAGCGGCAGCGAGTCGAACGATCTGGCTCTGCGTATCGCCCGTTACGTCACCGGCGGTAGCGGTGTCATGGTAACCCGTTGGGCATACCATGGCGTCACCGCCCAACTTGCCGGGTTATCGCCATCACTGGGTAGCGGTGCACCGCGGGGAGAACAGGTCTGGCTTATCGACCCACCGGACGGTTACCGCCGCCAGCCAGGCTGCCTGCTCACCAGTGTGAAACAGGCACTGGCGCAAATGGAACAGGCTGGCGTACGCCCGGCGGCGATACTGTTTGATACCCTATTTTCCAGCGACGGCGTATTCAGCTCCCCAGCGCAGGACGTGCAAGAAGCGGTGCGTCTGGTACGTTCAGCGGGCGGATTGTTTATTGCCGATGAGGTACAAGCTGGTTTTGGCCGAACCGGTAGCCACCGCTGGGGATTTGGCGCGTATGGCGTGGTGCCGGATCTGGTGACGCTGGGCAAACCGATGGGTAACGGCCATCCGGTCGCGGCAGTGGTCGGCACCCCAGCGTGGTTTGAAGCATTCGGGCGTAATCAGCGTTATTTTAATACCTTTGGCGGCAATCCCGTGTCCTGTCGAGCTGCCCATGCCGTGTTGCACATCTTGCGCCGTGAGCAGTTGCAAGACAATGCCCTGCGAATGGGGAGCTATCTGGAGACAGGGTTACGCAAACTGGCCGAGCGACACGACTGCATTGGCGACATTCGGGTTTATGGCTTGTTCATCGGCGTCGAGCTGGTGACCAGCCGGTTAACACGCCAGCCGGATACGACAGGTGCGGTACACGTAGTCAATGACCTGCGGCAACACCAAATTCTGTTGAGCGCCACCGGGCCTGACGGCAATATTTTGAAAATCCGGCCGCCGTTGATTTTCCAGCCGGAACACGCCGATATGTTGTTGCACGGATTGGATAACGCCCTGAGCAGACGTTCATCCATCGGTGATTAAGAACTTATCTGTTCGTCGGCTTCTCCGTGAACATTAGCAATGAATTCGACCATTTTCTGATGCCCGTCCTGAATGTCTGCCTGAATCGCCAACCGCGCGGCTACCGGGTCGGCGTTTTTCAACGCCACCAGCACCTCCTGGTGGTGGCCGACAGCCATACGCTCGGAAAAATGGCTGTACGCCTGTGCTATCAATGGCCCGGTACGCATCCACAAACTGTCGATAAAACTGCACAGCAGTGGCATCTGCGCCGTATGCGCCAGCAACAGATGAAATTCGCTGTTCAGCCGCAACGCTTCGGTAAAGTCGCCGCGTTTAATCGCCGCTTTGTTATGCTCGATGTTCTCTTCAACCTGCGCTAGCGCGCTCGGTGTCACACAGCGAGCGGCATTTTCTGCCCCCATGCCTTCAATGGCCAATCGCAAGGCGCGAATTTCCAGATACTGATCCAGCGTTAATGCCGGTACCCGGATGTCACGCGGTGTACGCAACTCCAGCGCCTGCTCTTTCGACAACTGCAAAATAGCATCACGCACCGGGGTGACACTGGTGCCCAGTTGCGCCGCCAACTCGCGAATGCGCAAGCGATCGTTCGGTTTGAACTGCCCGGTAATCAAAGCATCACGTAACGTGGCATACACCCCGGAACTCAGCCCGGTACGATTGATGGATGCAATCGGATAATTCACGCCTTACTCCTGTTTTTATAATGCGGGTTATTCCCACCCATCATAACGCACTACTGTCGTCAAATCTGCCGAAGGCGGTCGTCGACACTCGACATCCGCCCATTTATCACGCCGACAGTCATCAGTCATCCGCCTTTAATCTTTTATAAATCAAAACACTAAATCATAAGCATTCATTCTGGCATAAACCCTGCTTTGTGTATGGCGATGTGTCGGTGCCATGCCGTCGACATAACCTTTAGTCAACCAGAGCCGCGGAAGGAGACCCTGTCATGAACCGGTTCGTTTTAGCAGACCCCAAGAAATGCATTGGCTGCCGCACCTGCGAAATAGCCTGCGTGCTGGCCCACAGTGATGGTAACCCGTCATCGTTGTCTGCAGAGCATTTCGCACCGCGCCTAAAAGTGGTGAAGGGGCTGAATGTCAGCACCACAATTCAGTGCCGTCACTGTGAAGACGCTCCCTGTGCAAATGTTTGCCCTAACGGGGCGATCGTCCATGCCGGCGATCATATCCGGGTGCAGCAAGAGAAATGCATTGGTTGCAAAACCTGCGTAGTGGCATGCCCCTACGGTGCCATGACGGTGATCAGTAAACCGGTAGCGCGTATCAGCCATTATCAGACGCTGGGCAACTGCATTAAGGCGGAAGCGCACAAGTGCGACCTGTGTGAAGGACGCGCCAACGGTCCGGCTTGTGTCGAAGTCTGCCCCACCAAAGCCCTGCACCTGATAAGCAGAGACGACATTCAGGAGATGATCCAACGTAAACAGCGGCGCGCAGCACTTGATGAAGCCGCGGAAATGAAATTCTGAGCGTGCCGTCGGTACGATGAAGGAGAGCAATGTCATGCAGAAAGTGATTACCGTCTGCCCATATTGTGGGTCAGGCTGCAAAATTAACCTGTTGGTGGAAAATGGCAAAGTCGTCGGTGCAGAAGGCGCCAACGGCCTGACCAACGAAGGCGAGCTGTGCTTAAAAGGCTACTATGGCTGGGATTTTCTCAACGACACCAAACTGTTAACCCCACGTCTCAAACAACCGATGATCCGCCGCCAGAAAGGCGCGCCGTTTGAGGTCGTGTCCTGGGAAGAAGCCATCGACTTCGCCAGTTCTCGCCTGAAAGCCATCAAAGAGAAATACGGCCCGGACGCCATCATGCACACCGGTTCATCCCGTGGTCCGGGTAACGAAACCAACTATGTGATGCAGAAATTCGCCCGCGCGGTGACCGGCACCAACAACATCGACTGTTGCGCACGCGTCTGCCACGGCCCGTCTGTTTCCGGGTTGCAGGTGACACTGGGTAACGGCGCCATGAGTAACTCGATTTGCGAAATCGAAAAAACCGACTGCATTTTAGTCTTCGGTTACAATGCCGCCGACTCTCACCCGATCGTGGCGCGTCGCATCATCAAAGCGAAAGAGCGCGGTGCTAAAGTTATCGTTTGTGACCCACGCCATATCGAAACCGCCCGTATCGCCGACCTGTGGCTGCCGCTGAAAAACGGCTCCAATATGGCACTGGTCAACGCGTTTGCCAACGTACTGATCAACGAAGGGTTGTATAACTCAAGTTTCGTGGCGCAACACACCGAAGGGTTCGATGAATATCGCGCCATCGTGGCGAAATACACCCCGGAATACGTGGCGGATATCACCGGCCTTGATCCACAGTTAATCCGTGATGCGATTCGGATGTATGCCGCAGCACCGTCAGCCACCATCCTGTGGGGCATGGGTGTCACCCAATGGACACAAGGGGTGGATGTGGTGAAAGGCCTGTCTGGCCTGGCACTGCTGACCGGTAACCTTGGCCGCCCGAATGTCGGCGTTGGCCCGGTACGTGGACAAAACAACGTTCAGGGTGCCTGCGATATGGGTGCGCTGCCGAACCAGTTCCCCGGCTACCAAAAAGTCACCGAAGCGGATGTGCGTGAGAAGTTTGCCAAAGCCTGGGGTGTGCCGTCGCTGTCTGACCGCATCGGCTACTCGCTGACCGATGTCCCGCACATGATCAAAGAAGGCAAAATTAAAGCCAATTACCTGATGGGGGAAGACCCGCTGCAAACCGAGCCAGACTTGTCGGTGGTGCGCGAAACCTTCAATCAACTGGAATTGCTGATCGTTCAGGATATCTTCATGACCAAAACCGCCGCCGTGGCGGATGTCATCTTCCCGGCGACCTCCTGGGGCGAGCATGAAGGGGTATATTCTGCGGCTGACCGCGGCTTCCAGCGCTTCTATAAAGCGGTGGAACCCAAAGGCAATGTGAAGCCGGACTGGGAAATCATCAGCCTGATGGCTACCGCCATGGGCTATCCGATGCATTACAACAACACCCAGGAAATCTGGGATGAGTTGCGTAACCTGTGCCCGCTTTACTACGGTGCCACCTACGAGAAAATGGCCGGACTGGGTTATATACCGTGGCCGTGTCTGACCGAAGACAGCCCCGGCACACCGTGGCTGTACGCCGGTAACAAGTTCGACCGCCCGAACGGTAAAGGGCTATTGTTTGCAACAGAATGGCACCCGCCGATGGAGCAAACCGACGCTGATTACCCACTGGTACTCTCTACCGTGCGTGAAGTGGGCCACTACTCTTGCCGTTCCATGACCGGTAACTGTACCGCGCTGCAAACACTGGCAGACGAACCGGGTTACGTGCAGATGAACCCGGAAGACGCTGCCAAACTGGGCATCCGTGACCAGCAACTCACCTGGGTAGCATCACGCCGCGGCAAAGTCATCAGCCGGGCGATGGTCAGTGAACGCATCAATAAAGGTGCGGTTTACATGACTTATCAGTGGTGGATTGGTGCCTGTAACGAGCTGACACTGGATGAAGTTGACCCGATCGCCAAAACCCCAGAGTACAAACACTGCGCGGTGAAACTGGAACCGATCGCCGACCAGAACTGGGCGGAAAACTATGTCAGACAGGAATACAGCGCCTTGAAAGCCCGTCTGCGTAAAGAAGCCGAAGTAGCAGGTTAATCCCTCTCAGCCCTCTCCGTCAGGAGGGGGCTGCTATGCGTCCCTTTCCTTTTCCGCTCACCGTCTTTCCGCTGCCACCGTCTTCATTACGAAATCCCTTCAATTTCCCGGGCGGAAATCCCCATACGCTGCATACGTGACAATAACGTGGTGCGTTTAAGGCCAAGGCGTGCCGCCGCACCTTTCGGGCCAGCGACAATCCCATTGGTTTCCCGTAAAACCCGGATGATGCGCTCGCGTTCTGACTCATCGTCGGCCTCCAGCGGCCCAGGAGCGGGTTCCACTGTCGGCATAATCTCATGGTGCGCGGGCTTGGGCACATCCAGTGGCGACAAATGGTGCTGGAGTTCATCCATATGCAAGTTGAGCGTGGTGCCGCGTGTCAGGATCACCGCCCGCTCCACCACATTTTCCAGTTCCCGCACGTTGCCGGGCCACGGCAAACGACTCAACTGACGCAACATATCGGAAGGGATACTGTCGATAGTACGGTTCATACGACGGGCTATCTTGCGGGTAAAAAACTTCACCAGCAGCGGAATGTCTTCCGGTCGCTCACGTAACGGCGGAATAACGATGGGGAACACATTGAGGCGATAGTAAAGATCGCTACGGTACTCACGGTCCGCCACCATTTGTTTCAGGTCACGATTAGTCGCGGCAATTAACCGCACATTCACCGGAATGATCTTACTGCCACCCAGCCGCTCTATCTCCCGCTCCTGTAGCACCCGCAGTAGTTTGGGCTGCAACTCTAGCGGAATATCCCCAACCTCATCTAAAAATAACGTGCTGTTATCCGCCAGCTCAAAGCGCCCCTGACGCTGGCTGGTCGCGCCGGTAAACGCCCCTTTCTCATGTCCGAACAGGTCGCTTTCCAACAGGCCAGAAGGAATCGCGGCGCAATTCATTTTCACCATGCGTTGTGATTTACGTTGGCTCAGGCTATGAATAGCGCGGGCAATCAACTCTTTACCGGTGCCCGTTTCTCCCAGAATCAACACCGTACTGTCACTGGCGGCGACCATCGCCACCTGTTCCAGTACCTGCCGAATCGCCGCGCTGCGGCCGATAATCTCGCCAAACTCATCACCGCTACGCTGATGAATGTGTTCAGTCAGTTGCTCGGTCAGGTAGAAGTTTTCATGGATTAACGAATCCTTCAGCCGGGTAATCTGCTCATAGGCCAGTGCGTTATCCAACGCAATGGCGATACGGGCAGCAATTTGCCGCAGCAGCCGCAGGTCCGCCTCGCTCACAGCAAGCGCGGTGCGATGCGCCAGTTCCAGCACACCGAGCGTGCGATTCCCGAATACCAGCGGCAGCAAACACACATGAGACAACTCACGGTCAAACCACTGACAAAGTGGACGTGGGTCTTTAGCCGCCAGACGTGTCGGCACCTCGATCAGTTGCGGCTGATGTTGCGCCATCACGCTGTCAGCCAGTGTTTGCGCTCGCTCCACTTCGCCTTGTACGGTTTTGGGTGCGCCGGATGCCGGATACACCGTGGCAAGATACTTCAGTGGGTTGTCCTGCTCTTCGCCGTCTTTCAGCACCAGTGCAATAAAATCGATACCGAAGAAGCGGTGGATCTCGCGCGACACCTCCAGCGCCAGTGCTTTCAGCTCCAGTTTGGAAATCACGGTATTGGTGACATCAACCAGAATACGCAGGTGATCCCGCTCGTGGCGCAACCGTTCTTCTTCCTGCAACACTTGCTCACGCTCACGAATATTTTCCACCACCAGTGCAACCACACCTGCCAGCGCCTGAAAGAAATCCAGTTCGCTGTCAGTAAAGCGGCTACCGTCGGTCTTGAGAAATTCGACCCCGCCCAGTACTCGCTGGGTGCCACGCAGCGGCAACTGGCAATAGTCGCTTAATCCGGCGTAGGCGGGCAGATCGGTCAGATGGGGGAAATCGCGCTGAAAGTGTGTCCGGTCACAGTGCAGCACGGTTTGAGTGCTCCACACGACACCACCGGGGCCATTGGCCAGCAGAATCGCCTCTTCGCTGCACAGCGTCCGCCCGGAGTCACGATCGTGGCGGTAAAAATGCATCTGGTTACGTAATGGGTCAAGCAGGATAACGTTGACGCGACCGAACCGCACCACCGAGAACGACACACCGTCCAGGCACTGCAGCAGATCGGGTAGGGTGCGCTGTTGCAACAGCGACTGAGAAATTTTCAACAAGGCATCCTGCCAGAGAATAGACAGCCGGGACGGGGAGTCTGTCAGTCGTGTCGCCATAACCACCGTAATCCAATCTCCATAGATAGTGTGGGGAAATAGTGTAAGTGCTTCACTGGTGAAATGACACGTCACCTCACCAATAGCTTGATCTGAATCGTGCTAAACCGGGGTTAACGAGCCACAACCGGTTATCCGATGAGCGGTGATCAGTGGTCAGATGGATAATAGTAAGAATTATTTATAATTAAGGGTGCGAATGGTGTGATTATCATCACCTTCTCACCGGGTGGCAAGTACGGTTTCGTGTTTTCTCTTCTCGCGCTGAGTGTATAAAATTCCACCACATCAACACCCCATCGCAACATTCCAATTACATACGGAGAATGAAAACAACATTTGCGTTCCATTTTTACGCAATACAGGCAGGTGATTAAAATTACTGTCATTTTTATTTCATGGTCAACATCACTCTTCGTCCTGGGGCTAATTATATTTTTATAAATACGAAGGGTAATTCCTGTTTATTAATCCAACACGTTATCAATCAATAATACCTTCATCCTCCCTTAGCGATAAATCCCCCGGTAATTATTGGTGATATTGCTGACTCCAGCCAAGATATAAGAAAAAGTTATGATTAGTGCAAAAATCACCTTACCACACAACAAAACAAATCATAACAAATTGAAAATAATGACTTTATTGGCAAGACGTCAGTGGCGTCCGGTTAAGGTTTTCGTGATGAATAACCGGAAAATAGCGTATTTTGGGCCCGATTAAGTGATGCATTTCATTTTCTTCGCAGAAAAAAAGGGAAAAGCTCGCAATTCGTTGTAATATTCGGCGCGGCAGACACAGCACCCCACAAACAAATCAGGGTATCGGTCCACGTATGTCTTACGGCATATCTGACCGCTACGCTGCAATAACACTGGTGTTGTCTGGGTACATTCATCAACATGAGGTTTATATGCAAAGGCAGAAGTTATTAATACAGATAATGCTGGCGATCGTGCTCGGTATTCTGATTGGCTGGGCATGCCACACTTATCTGGATGGCGCCCGCGCCAAAGAAGTGGCGTCGTACTTTAATATGGTTACCGATATTTTCCTGCGTCTGATCAAGATGATCATCGCACCGCTGGTATTCGCAACTCTGGTTTCCGGCCTGGCCAGTATGGGTAACTCTTCTGCCGTAGGTCGCGTCGGTCTCAAAGCCATGACCTGGTTTGTTACCGCATCTTTCCTATCATTGCTGATAGGTATGATGCTGGCGAACTTCTTCCAGCCGGGCACCGGTATGAACCTGGTGGCCTCGGCCAGCCACGTCACTACCGGTCTGAATACCGATGGTTTCACACTGAAGAACTTCATCAGCCATATCTTCCCGAAAAGTATCGTAGAAGCGATGGCTAACAACGAGATCCTGCAAATTCTGGTGTTCTCGCTGTTCTTCGGCTCGGCGCTGGCTTACGTCAAGCACCACAACAAACAGGCCAACTTCATTCTCTCTACCATCGAAGAACTGGCTAAAGTGATGTTCCGCGTCACCGATTACGTGATGGCGCTGGCACCTATCGCCGTCTTTGCCGCTATCGGTTCTGCCATCACGACTCAGGGTCTGGGGCTGATCTATGACTTCGGTAAGCTGATTGGTGAGTTTTACCTGGGTCTGGCGCTGCTGTGGGCGGTGTTGTTCCTGGTGGGTTACGCCTTCCTCGGCCGCTCTATTGCCGTGCTGGCGCGCCTGATTCGTGAACCCACCATGCTGGCCTTCGCTACCGCCAGCAGCGAGTCCGCCTATCCGAAAACCATGGATGCACTGACCCGTTTCGGTGTACCGAAGAAAATCACCAGCTTCGTGCTGCCGCTGGGTTATTCCTTCAACCTTGATGGCTCTATGATGTACCAGTCATTTGCCATCCTGTTCATCGCTCAGGCCTACAATATTGATCTGAGCATGACCCAGCAAATCCTGATCCTGCTGACGCTGATGATCACCAGTAAGGGGATGGCGGGCGTTGCACGTGCTTCTGTTGTCGTGGTTGCCGCCACACTGCCGATGTTCAACCTGCCGGAAGCCGGCATCCTGCTGATTCTGGGCATCGACCAGTTCCTGGATATGGGCCGCACCGCGACCAACGTTATCGGCAACAGTATCTCTACCGCCGTGGTGGCCAGTCTGGAAAAAGACATCACCGACGACGAAGAGGAAACCGCGCCGGAAGTGGTATTGCAGCAGGCCAGACAAGACGCCTGATCCAGTCCATATATCCAGCATTTGAACGCAGACAGCGGCCACCCGGCCGCTGTTTTTTATTATGCCGTTCGCAACGCCGTCATTGCCCGCCAGAATGATTCCGACGCCACATTCAGCCGCGCATCCAACCGATACAGATACACCTGCATCTTCATCACCGCATTATCCAGCTTCAACACCGTCAGCTCTTTGTTCGCCAGCTCATCGCGGATCGAGTAATCCGGCAGCCAGGCGATACCGTGCCCCTGCTTAACCATACGTTTGAGTAAATCACTCATTGAGGAGACAAAACTCACAGTAAAACGCTCCGATGCCAGCGTGGAGAGGTAGCGATTGACCTGACGGCCCATGTAACTGGTATCGGTATAATTGAGTAACGGCAACGTGGCGGCACGCACATCAAACTGCGGTTTGCCGAGCGCGTCGCAGGCGCACACCGGATACAAGGTAGAATCCATGATGCGGGTATGACGAAACGGTTCTGACATCAACTCCTCGTTATAAAAGGAGAAAATGAAGTCACTGCGCCCCTCTTTAAGGTTGAGAACCGCATCATCGACATCGATGGACTCGACATAGAAGATTTTCTCTTGCACATCCGGCACGCTTTTCAGCAATTCCGGCATCACAAACACCGACAGCGAATGCGCCGCGGCAATCGTTATCTTATTTTTATAGTGGCTGCCGCCGTGCAGCTTATGAAGCTGATATTCCAGATCGTCGAGGGTATTGCGGATGTGGGCATGAAAAATCTTACCTTGCTCGGTCAGTTGCAACGGCTGCGCACGACGATCAAACAGGTCAAACCCTACGGCCTCTTCCAGCGCTCGAACGCGTCGGCTGAACGATGACTGTGAGATGTTACGTGTCTCCGCCGCCAGGGTGAAACTACGGTGTTCTTCCAGTGCAATAAAATCATATAACCATTTGGTTTCAATATTGTTTAGCATCATCAACCGCCGTTTTGAAAACGCACTCTACGCATAATGTGTGTGGCGTTATGCAAAACATACATAGAGGATGGGAATTTCGCAATTCACATTTCCAGGCGCTGTGCGATGATTTTCCCACTCCAGACTACTCGCAGTGAGGCGGAAAACGTGAACCCTGTAATCGGAATTCTTGGCGGCATGGGGCCGGGTGCCACCGTCGACGCCATGCAAAAACTTATCCGGCAAACCCCGGCACGTAAGGATCAGGAACACATTCCGATGATTGCCGTGTCTATCCCGGATATTCCGGACCGTACCCAGTGCATTCTCAATCACAGCCCGTCACCGCTGCAAAAGATGATTGAGTACATGAGAATTCTGGAAAACGCGGGGGCCACCTGCATCATCATTCCTTGCAATACCGCGCACTACTGGTTCGAAGATTTGAAGCGGCATACTCAGGTAGACATGATCAGCATCATTGATGCTGCCTGCCAGCAGGTCGCCGAACAACGCGTCCATCACGTCGGTATTCTGGCGACGACCGCCACCGTGCGCGGCAATATCTACCAGCATGCACTCAGCGGTCAGCAGGTACGCTGCACCCTGCCTGATGATGCACAGCAGCAGGCGGTCATGAACAGTATCTATGCTTACAAAGCGGGCGATTTCAGCCAGTCTCGCGCACTACTGCTGCCGGTCGTCGACTCGCTACGTCAGCAAGGGGTAGAAAAAATCATTCTGGGTTGCACCGAGCTGCCGCTGATTCTGGAGGCAGAAGCGAGCGCCACACCCAATGCCTACCTGGATGCCACCGATGCGCTGATCAAACAAACTATTGCCTGGTATTACCGACAAGTAACGCATCCCCTCGTTGCGGCGTAATTTTTCTCTGTTGACCACGGTATGCACTCACCGACATTTGTTATGATAACGTCAGGTGACAATGCAGAGACCGACTGACAGAGCATCATGAAAGCAAAACCAGTAACGCTCAATGACGTGGCAGCTTACGCCGGTGTGTCATACCAAACCGTTTCCCGGGTGCTGAATCAGGCACCTCACGTCTCGATACGCACACGGGAAAAGGTGGAGCAGGCGATGGCCGCGCTCCACTACATCCCCAATCGGGTAGCACAGCAACTGGCGCGCCGCAGTAGCACGACCATTGGGCTGGCGACAATCGATCTATCGCTGCATGCGCCATCCCAAATCGCCGCCGCCATCAAAACGACCGCCAGCGAACTGGGGTTCACGGTGGTGATCTCCATGTTACGTGCGGCCGATGGTAATGACGTCCAGCGCGCCGTTAACGAATTACTGTCACAGCGGGTAGATGGCGTGATCATCAACGTCCCGCTGGAGCAAGAGGAGGCGGAGCACATCCATCAGTTGTGCGCGGCCACACCGGCGCTGTTTCTCGACACGGCACCTACCACCAACCTGCCAAGCGTGATGTTCGACCCGCAGCAGGGTGCGAAGCTGGCTATCGACCATCTGGTAGAAATGGGACATCGTCGCATCGCCTTGCTGACCGGTCCGCAAAGTTCGGTGTCGGCACGTTTGCGCTACGAAGGCTGGCAGAAAGCACTAGCCGCCAACCTGTTAACCCCTTGTGCCATCGCCGAAGGCGACTGGAGCGCCAGTTCAGGGTATCAGCAGGCACATTTACTGCTGGCAAATTCAATCCGCCCCACTGCTATCGCCGTCGCCAACGACCAAATGGCGCTGGGCGTTCTGCGGGCGATTCATGAATACGGCTTGCGCGTACCGGAACAGATCTCGGTCATTGGTTTTGACGATACGCGTGACAGCGCCTATTTCCAGCCGCCGTTAACCACCATCCGTCAGGATTTCAGGCAACTGGGCCGGGAAAGCGTCAACCGGCTGCTGGACTGCCTGCAACACCCGCACACACCAGCCCCACTGCGGTTAAAAACGACCCTGATACCACGTCAAACCACTGCGGCCTGGCGCCCTTCTACCCTGACACCGCAGGATGTCGCCCAGCAGTTGATTAGTCTGGCACGGCAGTTACAGCGTTAGCCGCTCCCTGCGGATGCCGGTTTTGTGATCGATACCACTTTCCGGCATCGCTGCACTTTACTCATATTCGGCAAGCCGCGATCCTGACAGTAAAATTGTGAGCGGATCACAATTTCATTTATCCGCTCATCAGTTGTTTTTAGTCATTCACTTGCAGCCAACTCAGCCAATAAAAGGAAAGCCTGTTTTATGTCCACTGTTTCCGCTTATGTTCCGCTATCTGGCATTTCGCTGGCGGATATTCTGGCCAGACGCGACTGGGAAAACCCGGCCTGCCCGCACATTCGTCGTCTGGACGCTCATCCGCCTTTTTCCAGCTGGCGCGACCTGAATGCTGCACGTGACGATACCTCTTCCGACCGGCGTCAGGTACTGAATGGCGAATGGACCTTCAGCTATTTTACTCGCCCGCAAGCAGTACCAGAACAGTGGCTGACACAGGATTTAAACGATGTCGATCCGATTACCGTCCCCTCTAACTGGCAGCTAGCAGGATACGACGCGCCGATTTACACCAACGTTAAGTACCCCATTCCCGTCAACCCACCATTCGTACCAGAAGACAACCCTACCGGGTGTTACTCGCTCACATTTTCAGTCAATCCCGACTGGTTGGCGCAAGGGCAGACCCGCATCGTATTCGACGGCGTTAACTCTGCTTTTCATCTGTGGTGCAACGGCCAATGGGTCGGTTACTCTCAGGATAGCCGCCTGCCAGCAGAGTTCGACCTGACACCCTGTCTGCAGGTGGGAGAAAACCGGCTGGCAGTGATGGTGCTGCGCTGGTCTGACGGCACCTATCTGGAAGATCAGGATATGTGGCGCATGAGCGGCATTTATCGCGATGTCTACCTGCTGCATAAACCGACAGTACACCTGCGCGACGTGCAACTCACTACCCCACTGCGACACAGTTACACTCAGGGGACATTGTGCGTGACGGCCCTCGCCAACCTGCCGGAAGACCAGACTGATCACTGGCAACTGGCAGTACAGTTATGGCGGGGCGAACGTCTGGTGGGTGAACAGCGCAAACCGTTCGGCACCCCGGCGATAGATGAGCGTGGTGCCTATCACGACAGGGTGAGTCTGCAACTGGAGGTGGCACAGCCCGCCTTGTGGAGCGCGGAAGAACCCAATCTGTACCGGGCGGTGGTGGCGCTGGAGTGCGACGGTACGCTGGTGGAAGCAGAAGCCTATGACGTCGGCTTTCGTGAGGTCGCCATCCGTAACGGCTTGTTGTTGCTCAACGGACAGCCGCTGCTGATCCGCGGTACCAACCGCCATGAGCACCACCCACAGCACGGTCAAGCGATCGATGAAGCGACCATGCGGCAGGATATCCTGTTGATGAAACAGCATAACTTCAACGCGGTACGCTGCTCCCACTACCCTAATCATCCGTTGTGGTATCGGCTGTGCGACCGCTATGGCTTGTACGTGGTCAATGAAGCCAACATCGAAACCCACGGCATGCAGCCGATGAGCCGCCTGTCCGACGACCCGCGCTGGTTACCCGCTTATGCCGAACGCGTCACTCGCATGGTACAACGCGACCGTAATCATCCCTGCATTATTATCTGGTCGTTGGGCAACGAATCTGGCTACGGCCATACCCATAGCGCGCTTTACCAGTGGGTGAAACAGCAAGATCCCACCCGACCGGTGCAATACGAAGGCGGCGGTGCCAATACACCAGCGACCGATATTTTGTGCCCGATGTATGCCCGCGTCGATCAAGACCAGCCCTTCCCCGCCGTCCCGAAATGGTCCATCAAAAAATGGATTGGCCTGCCGGGTGAACACCGTCCGCTGATCCTGTGCGAATACGCGCACGCGATGGGCAACAGTTTTGGCGGCTTTGACCGCTACTGGCAGGCATTCCGCCAGTATCCACGCCTGCAGGGGGGCTTTGTCTGGGACTGGGTGGATCAGGCGCTGCTGCGTGAACAAGACGGCAAAACACACTGGGCCTACGGCGGTGACTTTGGTGATAAACCTAACGACCGTCAGTTCTGCCTCAATGGCCTGGTGTTCCCTGACCGCACACCTCACCCGGCGCTGTACGAAGCCCAGCGCGCCCAGCAATTTTTCCAGTTCTGCCGCCATGACGATGCCCCGCTGACGCTGACTGTCACCAGTGAATACCTGTTCCGCCACAGTGATAATGAAGAACTGCACTGGCGCATTATGCAGGATGACGTGCTACTGGCATCAGGCCGCGTACCGCTCGATATCGCACCGCAAGGGAGTCAGACACTTACCTTGCTGGAACAGGTGCCTGCCCCGCAGCACCACGCCGATATGTGGCTGACCGTAGAGGTGATTCAGCCGAAGGCGACCGACTGGTCACCGGCGGGTCATCGCTGCGCCTGGGATCAATGGCAGTTGCCGATGCCGCTGGCACGTCCGCTGCCACCTGTTCACGATGGCAGGTGCCCGTCATTGAGCCAAACCGATGAGCAATTCGAGGTTACACTCGGCCAACAGCGCTGGGTGTTTAACCGCCATAGCGGCTTGCTGACACAGTGGTGGCGCGATGGGCAACCCCAGTTACTCAGCCCGTTGCAGGATAATGTGACACGCGCAGCACTGGATAACGACATCGGCATCAGTGAAGTCGATCGTATTGACCCGAATGCCTGGGTAGAACGCTGGAAACTGGCCGGGTTGTACCAGTACGACACCGACTGTCAGTACATCCACGCCGACACCCTCAGCGACAGCGTACTGATCACCACTGAGCACATCAGCCACTATCAGCAGCAGGTGTTGTTCATCAGCCGTAAACAGTGGCGAATCAACGCATGTGGCGTCCTGGCGGTGAATGCCGATGTCGAGATTGCCCGTCACTTGCCCTCGCCAGCTCGCATCGGCCTTTCCGTTCAACTGGCGGCAGTCAACCCACAGGTCAGCTGGCTGGGGCTAGGCCCGCATGAAAACTACCCCGATCGGCGCCTTGCCGCGCTACACGGTCGCTGGCAACAACCGCTGGAGTCGATGCACACGCCCTATATTTTCCCATCGGAAAACGGCCTGCGCTGCCATACCCAGGAATTGCGCTACGGCGACTGGCTTGTCGAAGGGGATTTCCACTTCGGCATCGGCCGCTACAGCCAGCAACAACTGATGTCATGCACCCATCACCATCTGCTGCAACCAGAAGCCGGAACCTGGCTTAATCTGGATGGCTTCCACATGGGCGTTGGCGGTGACGACTCCTGGAGCCCCAGCGTTGCACCAGACTTCCTGCTGACGGCCCCTCGCTACCACTACCAGTTGCAACTGCGGTTACAGTAGTTTTTATCCCCTTCAGCCCCAGCGGGCTGGCAGCATGCTGTTGCTGTCAGCCTGCTGTTTTTCCATCACCACGCCACGAAAATGCGGCTTTGTCGCCGCAATCGTGTGAAAAAAACGGCATATTGCGCATTCCCTCGCCAAACGCATCAAAAATGTGGTTTACACCTTTGACATGCGCGACGGACCCCGTTATTATGCGCCCCGTTCAAACGATTCCTCTGTAGTTCAGTCGGTAGAACGGCGGACTGTTAATCCGTATGTCACTGGTTCGAGTCCAGTCAGAGGAGCCAATTTAAGGGAAGCAGACGTTCACTAGCGTCTGCTTTCTGCATTTCTATCAATTGGTTATCCCTCTTCAGTCGTTCACCCTCGTTCATTAAAAACCACTCGAAGCCATATCATTTTGATGGTAAAAATGCTGGTAATGCTGGTTCGATTTCCCTTTTACCAACAACCGAGGGGATGTTTTCATGTCACTGACTGATATTAAAGCAAAAAATGCAAAACCCCTTGAGAAGGAATACAAGCTAACTGATGGCTTTGGTATGTTCCTTCGTGTTACTCCTAAAGGTTCGAAATACTGGCAAATGGCCTACCGTTTTGAAGGGAAACAAAAACTCTTCTCTATTGGTGTTTACCCTGCTGTTTCTCTTTCTGACGCAAGACAACGCCGTGATGATGCCAGAAGGGTTCTTGCTCAGGGCATTGACCCTAATGCAAAGAAACAGGCAGAGGTTAAAGAGCTAAAAGCCAAGCGTGATAAGACACGCTCTTTCAGTATTGTAGCTAAAGCTTGGTTCTCCACGAAAACAAAATGGTCTAAAGATTATGGTGATTCCGTATGGAAACGCCTTGAAACCTATGTCTTCCCGACAATTGGTGACAAAGATGTTGCCGAACTGGATACAGGTGATCTGCTGGTTCCGGTGAAAAAAGTTGAGGCACTTGGTTATCTTGAAGTTGCCATGCGTATTCAACAATACATTACGGCAATCCTCCGTCATGCTGTTCAGCAGAAACTCATACGCCATAACCCTGCCTATGATATGGAAGGTGCTGTTCAGAAACCTCAGACTGAACACCGCCCTGCACTAGAGCTGGAAGAAATACCCCAACTACTGAAAAAAATTGCCGAATACAAAGGTCGCAGGTTAACCATACTGGCTATTCAGCTCAATCTGATGATTTTCATTCGTTCCAGTGAGCTGCGTTTCGCTCGCTGGTCTGAAATTGATTTCAAAAGTAAATTATGGGTGATACCCGAACAGCGGGAAGCAATTGAAAACGTCAAACATTCGACTCGTGGGGCCAAAATGAAACGTAAGCACTTCGTTCCCCTTTGTAAGCAGGCCATGAAGATATTGAAAGAGATCCGACAACTGACTTATGAAGAAAGTCATGATGACGGATTAATCTTTACTGGCTGTTATGACTCGTTTAAACCCATGAGTGAAAACACAATCAACAAAGCGCTTCGCAATATGGGCTATGACACGAAGCAGGACATCTGTGGACACGGTTTTCGCACGCTGGCCTGTAGTGCCTTAATTGAGTCAGGTTTGTGGTCAGAAGACGCTGTAGAGCTTCAAATGAGCCATAGGGAAAGCAACAGTGTCCGTGCTGCTTATACCCACAAGGCAAAACACCTCGAACAGCGCCGCCTGATGCTCCAATGGTGGGCTGATTTCATTGATGCAAACAGCAACGATATGGTCAGGCCGTTTGAGTTTGATAAATAACTAGCCAGAATATATTAATAGCCAGCACTCAATTTCAAAAGTACTGGCTTTCAAAATATTAATTGTCATTCACCTTGAATAACACTAGATCTTAGCGAAGCACCGATCACTCCCTCTATTATTTTTTCTTTTACCTTATCGATTTTGTCTTGTTTCATAATATAAACATTAATTTTTTTTGCAAAAAACTCTAATTCCTTACGAGTTTTAAATTTATTCGATAGAATTTCATAACCAATCTCTCTATTTTTACACCCTTTCAATTCATTTAATAGCTCATTAGCTATCTTCTCTGACAATATTTTGTCATTATTCTGTACGGTTGTGTTTTTTACAACCCTTATAGCAATAGTAAAATCTCCACTTTCTATTTTCTTTATATCAACATCAGATAGAGATTCAATTTCCTTTTGTATTTCAAGAAAAA
Source organism: Dickeya ananatis (assembly GCF_019464615.1). NCBI lineage: Bacteria > Pseudomonadati > Pseudomonadota > Gammaproteobacteria > Enterobacterales > Pectobacteriaceae > Dickeya > Dickeya ananatis. The sequence continues at coordinate 2,568,720 of NZ_CP040816.1, forward strand.
TAGAGGATACAATCTTTCTTGTATTCATATTATATTCCCGCCTTTTGGATAAACTCACTCACAAATGAATTGATTTCATCAACTATATCAGAATATGTTCCATTGCTATATCCATGCAAAGCTACAGGAATTCCATCTTGTGGTGCTGATGCAAAAATAGATTTATTCTCTCTGAAATAACATTGAAATGTTGGCATATTTAATCGTTTTGTCTGTTCTATATACTGCATTTGTGAGGCAATAGGCACGCCAGAATATATTTGTATCATAGTGAAAACAACACCCAGCATTTCAGGTTTAGAAGGTAAAATGTTGCTATCCATAGAAGCAAACTCATTAAACTCCCGAATTAACTGTTGCACACTTCTTATTAAGTAATCAATTCCTAGCGTTGATAAATAGTCCGGTTTAGCCGGAATCAATATCTGATCAGAAGCTATAAGCGCATTTTTTGTAACTATATTAAAGTTTGGGGGGCAGTCAACTAAAACAACATCATAGTTATGAGATGCAAAATCCCTAATGGAATCACGCAACCTTCCATGTATTTTCAAGTAATTTAATTTCGCCTGATTAAGATTAGCACCACCCAGCAATGTTGCCAATTCAAGATCTACATTAATAAGTCCCAAATGGGAACTAATGAGATCTACACATCCTGTTGAACCTACCTGTGAAAGCCAGTTGTTAACATTAAAAGGTTTACAAACCAATTGGGATAAACTTATAGGTTGATGCCCCTGACTTATATTGTCAAAATAATTTTTTATTGTGTGCGTATTTTTTATTGATGCATCCCAATAATCAGGCGATATGAAAGAAAATGTTAGGCTAGCCTGCGCATCCATATCTAATACCAATACTCGCGCCCCCCTTTTTGCTAACTCCGCAGCAAGGTTTGCTGTAACAGTCGTTTTCCCTACACCGCCTTTATAGTTTATAACCGAAATTATTTTCATAAGAGCAATATCCTTTTGATTTTAGTAAGATAATGAATAAACCATTTATTATAGTTAATATAAGATATAAAACCATATCTTCATGTCACATTTTAACCAAGTATTCAATGTGTTGATTTCTGTTATTGTAGGTAATACTTTCGCTCAAAAAATGTGCCAATCACTTTGTCGTGCATTTCTGTGGATTTTGAATATCCCAGAGCATTCCGCTTGAGTCGTTTCAGTCTGTTCCTGAGGTTCAAGTTTTAACGTTCGATGAGCTGTGTGTAAAGCTAGCAAGTAATCTGTTTTGCCTTCGGCAGCAACTCATAAGCGCGGAAGATATCCGTACACCTGAAAGCAACTTTAGTAACTTACGCAGTATCTACTTATTGCAGACAAATGACCACATTTCATCAACTCCACAGATCAGTTGGATTTGTCGATTATCCAGCGGTAAAAATTGTTACACATCGTGGTGAGAGGCGCACAACGGCATTAATGCTGATATGCCGCACAGTGTAGTGGATATCAGTATTGTTCATCTCAAAGTCAACAATTTGCTCTTTCATGCCATGCAGGCACGATAAGCATAATCAAGTTTGATAGTCCGGCCGCACATTCGATACAGATAACACTAATATTTAGCGTTTTTCACACCATTCTTTTTAACTGATTCGATTTACAAACAAAACGTAAATCTTACGTCAACTTTAGCCATTGGATACACTCATATAAAAAACGAGACTTTACAGCATGATCAACACATTGAATACTTGACCTCATTATTTATCCCTTCTCACTTAGATCTGCAACCATTGCCTGAATAGTTTTATACTCAGACTTCAAAGAATTGTATTGTGAAGCATTTAGAAGTCTATTTGAATTTAACTCAATGACATTAGCATCGTGTTTAAATTCATTTAATGCATCATTTTCCATTGCACATAGTATTATCTGATAATCCAGAGGAACACTACACATTAATTCTTTAATGACAGTTTCATAACGGTATCCCGCCTGTTCTTGCTGATTAGGTGTATCGATGACGAAAGGAGACACTACGCAAGATTTAGCGCCATGAATTTGTTGTAGTACAGAGAGTTGATAAGCAAGTAGTCCCCTAGCAGCCTCAGCAGCACCACCACCAAGCAACTGTTTGTAATCAGTGGGTGATTTAACTTTGCTAAGGTTTATTCCTGTCGAACCCAGTGCTTCAATATTTGCCAGCAGTTTGGACATAAAAGACGAATTCAGTTCTTCCTTTTCTTTGGTAGAAAGAAGATTTTTCTGTTCTTTTTTTAATGCCTTGATGGAACTGTTGGCCTTGCTGATGTTAAGGTCTTCATTATCGATTTTAATTTTAATATTTTTTGTGACGTTTTCAGTAGATATAGAATCGATTACTTGAGCAATGAGCTCTTTTTTAGCTGCATCGTCGTCTGTAATGTATTTCTTATTTATCCTTTCGATTTCGTTAGTAATAAACTGAGCGTCATCATTTAATGAGTTCAATGAAGAATTGAGTTCCACTATTTTGGATTCTATTGAATTTGCCTCATTAAGCAATGAGTCCTTTTCTGAAAGAAGCAGCGCTCTATTAGGTAGTGAGTTATCGTGAAGAGTGCCACACAATGGACACTCTAAATTATCAGTAGGTATAGATTCTACCGCAAATTTATAATCTGCTTCGAGTTCATCTGCAGAAGTAATGGCTAACGCATACTGACTTTCGAGATCGTAAATATTTGAGGTGATAGTAACCTGAGCATCATAAAGTCTTGTCTGGTAATCGATCAAGTCGTAAAGCTCATTATTTATTTCATTCTGAATCTTAATGAAGTCATTATTATCTAAAGCTATAGGCGACTCAACCGTGTTGTCAACTATAACTTCAACGGCACTTTGAAATTTTTCTATTTTATGTGCTGCTTCTTTTTTTATTTCACTATATTCATAAATATTTTCATCAATATCAAAATGCTCAGGCTTGAGATAACCAGTGAAATATTTTATTAATGGACCTTTCCAGTTGGAATATTGCCCTAAGTTCTCGAATGAATTCCAAGGTGAACTCCAGCTTTTTATCTGGTCGATATAGAACGGTAAAAAATAATATGCTGGAGGAGGTGTCTCTAAGTCTCCATCACCACGATTAGGAAGCTTCATTTTGAAATTAACGAGTTCCGAAAAGTCTTTCGAAAAATCACCAGTTATATTTATATATCTCTGAGCTTTATCACCGATAGCTCCCAAAATTATCGAGTGGCTTCCCCGGCATGAAAAATACTCTTTGTTATTTATAGTAAAATACAAAATGGATTTAATGTCATTTGATTTCCATTCTTCATCGAAAACAGGATCGCATCCTAAAGACCACAGTAAACTTTTTGCCAGAGTGGACTTGCCAATACTATTATCTTTTCCGGTAATTAAATTCAATCTTTTCTGGAACGAGAACTGATTCGCAAGTCTTTTCGAATCTGATATCAGAACTAATCGTTGAAATGTCAAGCTTCTCATTTTTCTTGTTCCTTAAATTCCGAATTAATAATTTATAGTTATCTTTATTACTTCCAATATTATTCATGCATCACCTTTAAAAAGCTATAAATTATCTCGCATAATATATCGTCATGTTCTGGCACTTGATCTTCAATATTAAGCTCTTGAGCTTTTACAATAACTGAATCAATGTAATCACGCGTTTCTTTAAAGTCTTCTTCTGGGACACTACTTAGCGCCTGCTGGACTATTCTCATAATATTCATATCAAAAGCCGACAAATGTCCGATCCGGCGCAAGAAAAGTTGTTTTATTTTTTTATTAATCTTCCGATAAGTTAAGGTGTTCCATTTCATATCATTTTTAGCTAAGTATTCAAAGTCTTTCTCAAAATCTTCAAATTTTGGGCTTGTTGTGTTAACAGCTATAACATCCTTTACCTTATGAGATGTGAGAGATTTATCCTCTACCATTTTCTCCCAAACAGTAAAATCGTAAGTATTCTGTCCTTTGCGATGAATTTCATCGATTATTGCTCTATAAATATTAACGGCATTACAATGACTATTTGGAAATATCTCATTTACTAATTCAGCAAATCTACCAATGACAAACTCTTCTTGATTTTCTAATTTTATTTTTGGAACAATGAATTTTAGATTTTCTGGCAAGAGTGCTATTCCAAGCTCATCTTTTAATTTTTCAGTTAATCCCGATAAGCAATCTACACTAAGATCACCTGAAGTTATAATGTCTAATTTTAACTTCTTATCTCTTTGTTCAAATGAGAAACCACTTGAGGACACAAGACCGATTTCTGTAATGCGTTCTTCATAGTCTGTACCAATACATGAGCTTAATAACTTACCTAGAATGGAACTCTTAGCTCCCTCTGCACCTTGCTCTCGTTTGGTTAAAGCGTCAGAAGTGAAAGGTTTTCCAGTGTTTTTTACTTGAAAAAATTCAAATCTTGCCGAACTTCCATATAATGAGTCAGCGATAACGACATCCTCATGATATTCGATTAATAATGCATAATCAGAATTAGACTTATGCTTTTCAATTATTTTGCATAAAGCCCAATGATATTGAAAATCATATTTCCCGAATGTGGTTGCTCCTGAAATTTCTCTTTGAGCATGACCCAAAACATTACGTTCCATTGAAAACCCCACCCTTACCTAACGAATCGCTGCTAACTTTCTCACCAATCTAATTTAGGAAGGGTAAAAAGTCTATACAATCGTGGCCTTAACTCGCTCTGAAGTTGATCCATTACAGCATGTAAGCACTAGCCATAACCGTAGCCTGCTGCTCCAGCATATACCTACAAGGCCGAACGCCTTGAACAGTGTTGCTAAGTGCAGAGTATGAGGGAACTACCCATTGGGTAGAATGCATATTCCCATGCTTGGGCCAACTAAATCAACCAATTGGGTTGTACCCCCCCATATATTGGGCAGTCAGACACTTAATGGAAGTTAAAATTCAATAAAAAACACCACTAAATAATTAAGAGTTTTAATTTGCTGCCAAGGATGGTGGTAAAAATTGGCTACCGCGCCCTCTGGGGCTTGCTCAACAGCTCCCCAGCCTAAAACAAGTTTTAAGCCGGAGAGCTGTTCGGACGTGTAATGGTTTTATGGTCTGAATTTCTTGAGAACTCTTTCAATGTAGATTTGTCCATTTACTTTATACCGTTCGATATCGTGCGTATGTAATGATGGAGCTTCTAACAATAAACCAAAGAGTAATGGTTTATCTACCTCACTTATATCACAGTTTAAAACCTTGGCAACCTCTGCACCAAGAATTATTTTTTGTCGTGTGTTTTCTTTTTTGCTATCTCTTCTTTCTTTTGCTTTAAGGTAATTTAATTTATTTTGTGCTCCAGCAATTTTCTGCTCCAGTGTTTTCTTAATTTCCGGCCTGCCTCTATTATTCTGAAAAACATTGCCTGTTAGATAGGTATTTTTTATTTCATCATCATTCATTCTTTTCTCCACTGATGCTTATGATTGTAAGGAATATTACTTCTGAACTCATCATCTGAAAGTGCACGTTTGATTGATTTAATCCGGGATCGGAACTGTTTCTTTTTAAATTCAACTCTTACTTCTGTGATTATCTTTTCAGCTTCACTATACGCTTTTTCCAGATCGGTATAGATTCCATTATCAAGTAATCGTTTTGCTTCAAGATCGATGGCTTCATCATTATTTTTATACATAAAACCTCCTTATATTTATTTCCTTAACACTAATTACCATAGTTAATAAATTAATCAACAGCATGGTAATAATATTTATTCATATTATTGCCTTTCGATTAATAGCCTCTGGGTATATATACATGACTGGCTATTCTTAAATGTGATAATGGTTTGTTATTGTCAATACAATACTGATAACGGGCAATTTATGGACAAAAAGCAAGATGGGGCACCGTTCAAAGGTGTAGCTAAGGAAGTTGATAATCGTCGTAAATAAGCAGGAAGGGCCTTTTGGCCCTTTCTTTAGCACTCAGGAAGACTCAAGAGATTATTGGGTTGCTCGCCATCATTTTGTGTTTTTAAGTATTTGTTACCAGAAGCGCTAACAGCAACAATCACCCACACTGAATGCCCTCCTGCATTAACATAAAATCTCCATTTCCCAGATTCTATTCCGTTTATAGCCTCTTGCTGTGTGAGCTTCCAGCTGGTGCCATCAGCATTCTTACCACCAATATGAGTGATCCTTTCATGAGCACTCTGACGATCACTTTTATTGATGCATGATACTTGATGTTCGGACATTTTAGCCTCATTGTAATTGCTGTATGTAATTAATAAACTGATCATCATTCCCAATGCATCAAATTGCTTTAAGAAATGATGCACACTGAGCTTAGGCCATATCCTTACAATTTCCAGTCAACACAAACCTAAATCGCACACTTTGTGATTTATGCAACACAAGTGATAGCAATCCCTAACTAAAATATCTGACACTCACCGCGTTACTTATTTTTGTTTATACGTGATTTTCATTTTACCTTTCAACTACCCCCTCCCTAGCTTTCGATCTTCACCTGTTAATTCTATAACAAAGAAGTCATCATTACCTTTAACTACTTTATTATGTTTTAGTGCTTTCCCGCCTTACGGCGGGATAAATTAACACTCTTTTTTCCCTACGGACGCCATCAAAACCCAATCCATGTAATATCGCGGAATACTTCGCCCGCCCATCCATATTGCGCCGCTTAATTCGGCGGTTTGTTTTACAGTCATTCATATATTTAGTATTAATTAATAAAGGCAAGCCTTATACATTGCCGTTATTTTTGAGCCATTTATGGCGATAAAAAATAAAGCAATGCCCACTTACGCATTATCGCTTCGCTCTAATGCCGTGGGGTCTACCGACGGTTGCCTGCCGCAGGCTAAAACCGTTTCCTTCGGAAACAAAATCAAGGTCAACGTCAACCCCAACGTTTTCCTTACGTAAAACGAAAAGCAGCATTTGGCATTGAGGAATATTTGGATGGCGATATACAGTTTTAAAATGGAGAACATCAGCAGAGGCGAAGGTCAGTCTTCGGTTAACTCTGCTGCATATCGTCATCGTAAAGTTTTCTTCGATAACAGAACAGGTGAAGTTTGTGGTCGCAAAACAGCGCATAAAAAGGACCTTGCCTTTGCGCAGATTTTTGCCCCCGAACATACCCCTCCTTCCCTGATTGTTGACAGTGAAACACTCTGGAATGCTGTTGAAACCTCAGAGAAGAGAAAAGATGCCCGTCTTGCCAAAGAGTTTAAGATTGCCCTCCCCGCTGAGCTAACACCCGAACAGAGCATTGAACTCACTGCTGCTTTTGTTCTTGAGCACTTTACCAAGCAAGGCATCATTGCTGATGTTGTTATCCACGATATCAATGGTCATAATCCGCATATTCATATCATGGGAACAACCCGTGAGATTCTATCTACCGGCTTTGGTAAAAAGGTCCGTGAGTGGGATAAACCTGAAACCCTTGATAGCTGGCGTAAAGGCTGGCAGAACATCTGTAATGGCTTCCTTGAGCTGTATGGTCATGATGAACGCGTTGATCACCGTTCTATCAGGGTTCAGTATGAGGAAGCCCTTGAACTGGCTACCGCAGCCGCTACAAACGAAGAGAAAGCAATCTGGCTGGCTAAAGCGATTGAAACAAACCGCGATCCAATACTTCATATTCCTCGTGACCGCTGGGGAACTGTAGCCGCTCAGGAACAACGTGCTGCAGAGCAAGCTACACGTGATGAACAGAAGAAAGAAGCTGACGAAGCCTACTTTACCTTTAAAGATCTACCATTAGACATCGTTGTTGATGTTGCCAGTTTTAGAGTTCATACACTGGCTGAACCGGAGGAAATTGTTATCCCGGATAACATAGGGAAAGCTTCATCTACAGACTCGCAAAAACCTGTTCTGGTTGCCCCGGCACCTCATACACGCACTGCACTGAAAACCCCATCCACATCAACGGCAAGAGCAGTCAAACGCGCTCCTGTTAAAAGTAAGAGAAAACAGGTTAAACCCCGTCAGGATGGGATCTTCAAGCTCTTCATCTTACTGGTTGTAGATTACATAAGAGAGAAACTCGTCTGGGCCAAGAAGAAGCCAGCTCCTGTTTCAGTTGATGCGGAACACGATGAGCGTATAACCAAAAACTATGTCTTTGATGAGGTTCAAGGTATCTATGTGCCACGCGCTGAGTATGAGAAACGAGCTAAGTTTAACCAAGATGACTACAAGCCAACACCGGATGACATCAGGCGTTTTCCAAGTCGTCCTGTTAAGCCAGAACTGCCAGATAGCAATCTTGACTACATACCAACACTCGCGGCAAACAGGAAAAAACCAGTGCCTAAATTAAAACTACCGGGGCCTTGATTAGATTGAAAATAATTGCTATACAGCATTGACCATTCTGTTTGTGCGATGGAGGTCACTGACATAAACAGAAACTTGTAGTTGATGCAAGTTAACATGACTTATAGCAATATTTTTCATACTAGCGAGCGTACATAGTTGGCTCCGGAAAATAAAAAATCACAGTAGCACACAACAACCTTAATATATATTAACTCCCACATAGGCATAGAGGGATTATAATGGCCACAGCATTCTCTTCCGCACTTTATTATCCACACATTGATATAAAAAATGAGCGTTGGCTACGGAGTGCTATTTTATTTTGGGATTCAATACGAACAATTGTTCCAATCTCTCACAGAGAGCCTTATGCAAATTATTTTACTCGTTCTCTTAGTGATGAAGGAATACTACTGCCTGTTCGTGTCTCTCCAGACATGGAGGAAATAGAAGACGTAGCAGAGAAAGCTCTCAACTTTATCACGGATCCTGCTTCGGCCAATGTTATCTACGATATTGATCATTCCCCAAGAACCCTGATTCATAATGACAAGATACCAAGAGAACTACTTCGATTAGCAAGAATACACCCTGAAAAATTTGCATATAGTATTATGGATGACCTTCAGCAAGGGCTTGGCGATGATGGATGGCTTCACGTTGAACCCGTCTTTGCCAAATTTTATATGACATTGCTTGCAACTCAGTTATCAGAACGATTAGGCCTAAGCTTAATAACTGAATCTTCTTCTGCAGATCAACTAGCGATCTCGGTACGCAAAGGTAAACCAACCAGTAATCCCACCAGACAGAGGGGACGCCACTTCGATGCATCTGGTCCAAGACGAGTATTACCACAAGAACTTACTCAAAGCTTGCTAGTTGACCTCATGCTTCAAGGTATATCTCTGCCTGAAAATTTAACAGTTCAGGAGATAATAAAGTTTAAGAATGACCATATTGAAGAATTAGCTATTTTTCGTCGTGAAGTTGCTAGTCTTACCTCTGATATTCCACATGACTTACCGATAGAAGCATTGCGGCAAGCGGTATCAGATCAATATCAATCTAATGTCTTACCTGCGATGAATAGCCTCAAACAATCGTTAAAAGCCCAATGTTGGGGTGATGGACTCAGTGGATTTCTGAAAGTGTCTTGCTTCACTGCAGCGCCAACTTCTGCAGCAGTTCTTGCTGGAATCCCAAGCACAATAGCATTAGTAGCTGGAGCCGGGATATCATTAACAGCAACTGCTATTCAGTCAATTCAGCAGCGAAGAAAAATCAAAGCCGAGAGTCCATATTCGTATCTATTATCCATTGATAGTCGTTGGTAAATTATTTCATACCAATAGGCCGAAAAAGTTGTAACTCCTCCGGCCTATTGGTAAATATTAAAATTCAATCATCATAGAGTTTATGATATAAAAATACTTATGATAATATTTAAATTCCATTTTCATTATTTCTATCAATACTGTCTCGATAACGCTGCTGCTCAACAATACTCAGATTGGGATCAGACAGAACACTCCGCCCCTTTACCGCAATATCGTAGTCAATTTGAGATTGTGTTTCATATTCTTTGTTCGGCTTAAAATAATCTGACTGTGGTGCAGATGACGATTCAGAAGAACCAGAATACGTTTTACGTCCAGCACAACCGAGATAAGCCAGTAGACAGGCAAACAGGAAGAAGAATGTCCATACTGTGTTATAGCCGTTAATCGTATATCCACGTCCATTCAAATCTGAAAACACGCCATGAAACCTGACAGCATAGACAATCAGGAATGATGAGAGGATAACAGCCCGACTTTTCCCAACAGTCAAATGCTTACGCACTAATTTTACCGTTGGTACTAGCGTGACCGCAAACAGCACTATTGCAGCTAACACCAGCCATATTGGAAACAGCCCGTATTTTTGCGTGATATTCTGCGATAGCGTCACAAGGGACAGCACCAAGAAAGCGTTAAGTAGAAACAGTCTGATCGAAATAGATATCTTCACGTTCTTTTGAGTCTTACGGAGAAACAGCACCGGAGCCAGTGATGGTATATTTATCAGCAGCCCAGTGAAAATCACCCAAGAGATAGAGTTCATAGCTTTTTCCTGTAATTACCGAGCAGTCCAGCCGTTATTGGTTTTCACCAGAACAATTTTGGCTTCTTCTGGTTCAGACATCCCTTTCACGCCAGAGAAGGCTTTCTTATCCACCCAGCCCGGCACGCCATCGAGTTTCCACGTATAGATCACTTGCGTCATTTTAACGCCATTACCTTCGCTGGGTTCAGTCCAGCTTGTAATCTCAGCAACAGTACGATGACCGACACAGGCACCATTCTCACGGTCCCAAAACTCAACTTCTTGGCCTTTATCTGTTACTTCCAGAGCATCAACACTACTAAAGCCATTTGCCTGTTGTGAAACAGTGAGCAGCCCTTGTTCAGCAAGTCCTTTAAGGATTTCATCACTGGCACTGTATCCGGCAGAACGGTAGCCGCGATTAACCTTAACCGGAAAACCTTTGTTGAATACAATGTCGTTGTCCTGCAGGGAGTAGCACACCTTCGATTTTGAAATTTTCGCGTTGATAGCTTTCTCAAAATCGCTTTTTTCACCACATCCCGCCAGAACAAGAGCTGTGCCAGCAACGAGTAAAATCTTCTTCATCTTCCTATCCATCCCGATAATCAAAAATGCTGTTATGTAGAGGTAGCCTGCTGCGCACCAGTAGCCGTCACAGCTTGCTTTGACAGACATAACGAAGCAAAACCACCTGATTAACCAATTGATAGGATTCAATTATTTTTGTGGTCCGTCATATCGTTTGTAACGATCAAAAACAAAATAACGATAGATATCACCTATCGTTAAATTTACATCGATCGATAATATCAATTAAAACACCGATCGATAAAACATTTTCAATCGTTATAATCTATCAATAAATTATTATCGATCTGCAATACCGATCATTTTCTTGCTAGAGGAATCGTTAATGAGTAAAGTAAACCAGAGGACCACCAGACAGTTTACGAGCTGATTCAAGTGGATAGAGCGTTGAACCATGAGACAAGCGGTTAATGTCGATTTATGGCCTTTAGATAGCTTTGATTAATGCAACATCAGGGAAAACCACAATGAAAGATGCCATTAGCTGATTGGATAAAAAGGTCATAGGCTTCTTTCACTATCAATTGACAAAACTTTTTTGATCCCCAGCGACAATACAGCGCTGGTTAAGAACTCTTTACGCCTATTTTTACGTTTTACTGTTCATATGGAGTTAACATGAAAAAATTGTTTATCGCGGCACTGATGATCCTGCCCCTTACCGCTTGCACTACTTATGGCAACAAATCCCTGAAAGACGAATCCCAACAAACCGTAAAAGTAAAAATCGTTAAAGGGAAAACTACCCAGCAAGATGTTATTAACGCATTCGGTGAGCCTCAGGCGCGAGCCACCAATGATGGTCAGGAAATGTGGTCCTATTCCAGCATGTCAGGCGAAAGCCAGATCTCGAACTACATTCCCGGATTGGCCCTGCTGAAGAACAGCAACACGGCTCACATGAACTCACTTGAGATCTGGTTCAAAGGTAATGTTGTTGAGCGATATAATTTCAGCCAGACGGTGAGTAAGGTTTCTCGTGGGTTGTTGGATTAATTTAATTAAAACCAAACGAGTCATCTAATTATCATAGTGCTAATGAAGCTGGATTTACTCTGGCTTTATTATTGCTGAATTATAGCCTTTTAATGCTGTTATTTATTAGCCAAATAAAATAAACGAATCATAATAAATATTATATCAGACTACAGTTTTTTTAAAAAAATACATCAATCACTAAAAGTCAAGTTACTTTCTTTTTTATTTTCAAAATAATACAAAAACATCACAAAAAAAAATAATAAACCTTGTTATTCATTCGGTAATGATATAGGCGACTTATCTTAACACTTGAATGGCTTGACATGAAAATAAAATATCATTATTTTACTATTTATTTCTCATATGGATTAAGAAAATAAATGTCAATCTACCTGCCAATTGTTGAGCAATTCTCACCCAGATTTGAAATATGGGAACAACGAGACCCTACACATGATGAGTTAATGGATTTCTATCATAAAAATAAACATTTTTCATCGCCAAAAGTAAATATAAAATTGATACAATATGCCGAAAACATGCATGATGCCGCAAGATTAATTATAGCAGGCAGCGCTTCTAATGATTTAGGTAATCATATTGATAATAATTTAACGAATTCTAATGAATACAAAAAGTGGCGAGAGCTGATGCCTTCAAGAACACCAAAAACGCTGGCATTTTATCAAAAATCTTATTCTCGAGACATGAATTTTGATGATGTTGATGAAGAGATAATTTCTTGCGGGAAGTTACTCACTCAAAAACAACAACTAGTTCATGGTGGAAATATTTTTAACAATGAACCTATCGGAACAATTTTAAAAATGAAAAGGCCACTATCTACATCCTTATGCCCTGTAGTCGCTCAATCTAATGCACTTTGGGGGGGTAAAGCATATGAAGAGAATGCACTAACTCTGATAGTTCTAAATGTTATTAATCCTCAAACAAAAGTATTTGTTTTCCGACATAGTGGAACTAATTTAGGCCACGAGAAAGAAGTTTTATTTGCATCTGGGGCTACTTTAACTTTACGAGGTAGAACTGAAATGGGTGGTTATATAAATGTCAGCAAATTCTCAGGTACCATGTGTCATAAAAAAGCGGTACCAAGATATGTTTTAAAAGTTGATATTTCCTAAATTAATCTGTAGCGACAACAGCGATCTTAAGCCTATCAACAGCCTGAGATAACGCCTCATAGAGATCGCCCTCAATCTCATGCCTTAACTCACCGTCCCTGAACATTACCACATAGCCATTGGTCAGATCTCGCATATGGGTAAGGTTTATCGGCTCGATAGCTATTCTGATGTCTGTACCTTTGTATTCTGCAACTGGATAGCCCATATCGGTGTGAAGTACGATACCGCCAAAGGCTTCCAGTTCAGATAAGAAGTTATTTTCAGCTATGGCCTCACGCAGACCCTGCAGGCCAAGAAAATTCATTAATGCGGGTTCGTCTGGTGCGCTAGCTTTTACTCTGCCACAGTAATGGTAATCATCCAGAACACTAACAGAGTGTGTTAGGATGCTGAATATTATAGGTTTTGCTTTCTGACATTAATGATTTTATTGTCTCTTCACTGACTTGGCTGAGTTCAGAAATCAATCTTCCATACACATTTACCATTCGCGCCTTATCGTAATCATCTGCTGATTCGGACAGAAAGAATGAACCGTAATCTTTGATAAAGATGTTATTGTCATTTTCGAGAGTAAGTTTTATCCCGCACTCATTCTCTTCAACATCTTTAACTATACAGGTCATAAATGGTATGTTTTCATTGGCGTTAAAGAGCGTAATGATTTTAATATTATTCATTGTTTGATTTTCCTTTTTGTTTTATTTTTAATACCATATTTGTTTTAGAAAAATCAAATTTAACTTAAGTTGTATAAATAATATTTCATACAACGCTTGTATATTAAGCATTCCCGATCATCTTATTTACTCAATCACTACACATCATCTGTGTTAATACCTTTAAATATTATCCCAATCTAACGGTTTTTCTGGTGGTAAAAGAGTTGCTGCCTCAACAGCGATACATCCTCCCATGCTTTTACTCATCATCGCTCCTTGGTGCTTTTTAGCCTGTAATCTTGCGATTAACAAATCTATATCTTCTTGGCTACTTACGTATTCTATGACTGACTCAATTGATCTATCTTCTTCTTTAATATTTTTATTTCTTCGGTCAGTGCTGGTAACACTTTCGGGTTGTTCTTCCATCACTTCTTTCTTTTTTACAATCTCTGACACAAAGCGAGCACGATCACCATTGAAGACAATGGCTGGGTTTATGAAATACCAGTTTTTTTCATTAGTTTTAGCAATAATACGTTTCTCTATAAGTTCTTTTATCCCCCTGTAAAAAATAGACTCAGACAAAGCAAAGTGATCTATTTTTTCTGCGAGAGACATTGCTTTTTTACAACTCAGATAAAAGTGATCTTTTCCAATCGCATCCTGATATATACGTAAAAAGATAAAAAACACTTTGTAAGCTGTTTTCGTTAAATCAAAGTACGCTTTTATCTGGGAGGTGTAGAGTTTAATGAACTCTTCTTTATCGACCTCTTGGGTATGTACGATATTGGCAAAATAAGTTTTGCTGGTATCCTTCCTTTCAATAAGTTCTGTTCCTCTTGAAACAGTCAGGTTTCTTTTTCTTGTTTCAATCTTTAGCTCGGTCTCAAAGCAAAAAGGATTTAAGCCTAAATCTAAATCAACTTCTATTTCATTCATTTTATTCTTACCTCTTGTTATTTTATTTGAAATAAATTAAACACCATGCACAAAACAGATATCAAGTTTTTTTGCGAAAATATTTTTAAAAGCGCAAGTATTCCAGTGACTATAATTTAAAGCACAGTCATTTTTAGTCTATAAAATGACATAGAAACTGACTACAGAGTCAGGAAAGCTCACTGTACAGTCAGGAATACTGACCACAGAGTCAAGAAAGCTCACTGTACGGTCAGTCGCGTATTTTCTTCATAAGCCTTATACCGCAAGGGCTACAAGCCGATTTTGTCTTAATTTAATTTTGCAAGAAGTAAGAGATAATACTTAAGAGGATATAGAGAAACCGGGCGATTTTCATGATCGCCATATGGGGTTTCGATATTAAAATGATCAGTAATGTCTGAGCGTAATTTATTTTTTATTTCACCGTTTCCTTTCTATTGCATTAACATCTTTTTGAAAATCACCATCCTCTATGAGCTAACGCTCATGTGCTGAAGCACGGCTACGCCCTAACACTGACATTAATATATTTTCACCTTGATAAGCTAGTTTTCATATTGGCTAGGAAAGTCGAAAAGGATCGGATTTGGATCGTTTCATCTTTCTATTGTAAAACCGATCCCATGATAGAGTTTAGTGTTAAGTTTATAAAATAGGTTATTTACTCTTCAACATATGAAATATATTCACAGAATCAGCACTTAGTGATTGTTCAAGACAATCACATTGCTGGAACAGGGTTCACCCCTGTTGATGATGGATTTATCCATAAAGAATAGCGGCGTAGCCGCCAGTTAAATACGTTATTGTGACTGGTTATTACCTGTCAATAAGATCTTCTGGTAAAACTCTGTCACGTTTCATTTTCCCCCATATTTTTTGTAGCCTCTCACCCCTTAGCTCTTGTGCCTTTTTCTCACCAATCTCCAGATAGTATTCTTCACGGCGCTCCGCTACTACCTTACGGAACTTATTCAACAGTTGATTCAAGGTTTTTAAATCAGTTTTAGCCGCTTCAGCTTGGATTTTTCTATACATAAACATAACGTGGAATTCATCAATCATATTGAACGCCTTATTTTTATCGTTCATGTTATTTCCCTCTTTCGAGGGAATACTCATACCATCTAAAAATCAAACAACTGTCATTTTCAGCTTCCAGTAAACAGGATCTTGATTTTCATCCTGATTTATATTTCTTGAAACAAGTTCAATGATATGCTCAAGATGCCAATGTAAAATTTCATCCTTTAAATCATTTTTATTGGTACCAGAAACATCATTTTTAATAGAGTATTTCATTATCTCACGAGTTATAATCACATCATAAATAACTTCTGAAAGTTTACCCCAACTCATAATATAGATTGCTGTTTCAGGATCATTTTCATAAATATTATATATCTCATTACAGAATCCTTGTAAGATGTCAGCAACAAGTTCATTTTTTGTTTTATCATAGCTGTTCAATACAATCTCTTTCATTTTTTCACCCTCACTTTTCAGTTAATATTTAGTAAAACATTAGTTGTTATAACCGATATTTATGACGACACAGTCATAATCCAACCCCAAATCATCCACTAGCTCGTTATTAATAAATCGATTTAACTCATCAAATATATTTTTATCATCCATGATTTCTTCTACTGAATACCCAGTAATGGCAATAAATATTTCAAAACGCTCTTGAATAGTATTCATTACTTCTGGAGGTCCATCACACAACACGCTTACAACTACAGACATTTTATTTGTCATAGAACTTTGTTCGTTGTTGTTTATCATTTATATTTTCCTCTTATACCTTTTGTTAGCCCCTTACGGGGCAAGATTATTTTTTTTACTTTTTAAAGTTTTCTGAATACTCGACTAACATGGAAGCGACCAGTTCAAAGTTAACCTGATTAATATCACCACTATTACCTTCTTGGGCAGTGAACCTTTCAAAGTTGTTCTGAATATGATTAATCACATGGATAATAAATGGACTCATAAAATCTGGATCATCCAAATAATCATTAGCATCCCCATCGCCATTTACTTCCATGAACATATTCCAGCTTGCGGTAAACGACCTACAAGCAAGCTCATAGAACAGTTCGGTTGATTTATTGAAACCTATCTTTTCTTTAGACATATTTACACCCTCATAGTTAAATGCTTATTTAATTCATTTTGTTTTTTTATTAGCCCCTTTCGAGGCCGAATACTCTGCTGTTAGCTCATGCCAAAAAGTAATGCATTTATATGGACATTTTTCATTTCCAATATAACTTTATCCATATCAACATAAATCAGTCTTTCTCTCTTACCAGCTTCTTCCATATATCCATCAAAACGCTTAGCCAGATGATCTTTAACATGTGAAAGATACGATTCCGTTCTATTATTATCTAACATAATAGATGCGACTAACTCATTATCTCCTTGCTCTTTATATATCAGCATCCCAGCCACATAAAGATACTTTGTCATATCATAAAATGTTTTTGTGGATAACTTTTTGATACTTTCCATTTCTTGATTATTCATTTTATTTACTCTTGTTATTATTAAAATATTTGTTATTCAGATACAGGACGTGAATCAGAAATGATTTTCTCAATCCATGCATCAATCTCACTTTCTATAAAGGCAATAGACCTTAAACCCGTTTTAACCTGTGATGGAAAGCGACCAGCCTTAATAAGTGTATAAATCCATGTCTTTCCAAATCCCGTTCTCCTTATTACTTCGGGCAACCGAATAAGTTTTGGATGTTTATCTGTTTTGTTTTGAACCATGTTTATCTCCTGTGTTGTTCGATGGAGATAATTCTAGGATTTTGGCTAGTATTAAACTAGGGATGTTCACCAACCGTGAGTTTCGCGGAAATTTTTGGAGGGATACTCTTTATAGGGACGTTCGCAGATTGTGAACATCCCTTGTGTTTACTTTTTGTTTTTATCCGAGGCTTTATCGTTAAATGTTATTACGTCAATGACATTCCAATCCTTTAACATATTGTTTTTAATATAAAAATCATTTAAAACCTTGAAATACTCATCATTATCAAGATAACTTTTCGCGTAACCATAATCAGTATCTTTGATGTTCTCACTACTTCTGATCCCATTATTACCATGCAATATGTCAGCTAAAATGGTGAAAGGTATGTTCTTACCTTCGTTGTAGAGCTGTTCCCATGAGATCAAATCCATCAAAGGGATGACTTTGTAATCAAGTATTCTTTCAAAGGTCTTATGACCAAACCTAAACTTTCGTTTCGGGGGTTTAGGCGTTTTTAGGTGCTTTTGCCATAGAGCAATCAGCACTTGCAGGTGTTCTGCGAGATCGTCACTGCTGGCTTCTTCCAAGTCAATTTCAATCAGCATCTTGTTAGCTGGGTTCATCCCCCCCTGTTTCAGATACTCAGAGATGTAGTCGGAACTCACTGCAACAGGATCTGTTTGCTCTGAAGTCTCCAGCCGATACATAGCCCGCCCATAGTTGAACAATTGAACTCTGGTCATTGGTCTTACAGCATAGCTATGCGACAGTCTGTGATTGTCTGAAATCCAGTCCGATTGAAGTATCACATCACCACATCTGATTTTGGCATCATGGTATATAGCTTGCATTTGATTATCTTTGCCTGCTGTTTCCCATTGTTGTCTTGTTTTGTAAGCCAACATCCGTCTTTCAAGCTCTGCATAGATTTGTTCTAGGGTGAGGTCTTTCAGGCCATCATATCGGCGTACATCAAACCAAGATAACGCAGTCCTGATTTCTTCTATTTCTTTTTGTGTAGTCATTGTTCTACCGATTGCTTTTGTGTTTCATAAAAGTTAACCCATTCAACATGATAGAGAAAGTGGAAAAGAGGTGCGGTTTTTCAGAATGGTGTGAGAGCAGATAAGTAATCTTGGATGTAAGTGCTTTAGCCTTGACTAAACATTCTTTCTTTACTAATAATTAACCAATTGTTTTATATCAATTACTTTAACTATAATAACGACAATACCATGTTGATAATCAAATAAAAGTAAGATGCTTATAGTTAGATGGTTAAGACAACAACCAATTGTTTTTAATTGATATTTAATTGACAAGAAAATAATAATGATGGTAAATATGCTGGTAAAAATATATTTAACTTTAACAAAGTCAGTAACAACAGGAGATACAGATGAAGTTCGAGTCCAGTCAGAGGAGCCAAATTCTTGTTTTCATGCCTCTTTGCGAATCCTTATGTAATTCGGATTCAATAAGTTAGCGTGAAATGTCTTCCCGGTGCATTTTCAGTTTTCCCTCTGCATCGGGAGAATTTGGTGGTCAGATTTGGGGTCAGGTTAGTTCGATGACGGAGTGACCCCCACATGTCTCTTAATGACTCAAAAATCCGCAACTTAAAACCATCTGCAAAACCCTACAAAGTTTCCGATTCTCACGGTCTGTACCTGTTGATTAATCCCGGCGGTTCACGTCTCTGGTATCTCAAATATCGTATCAATAAAAAAGAATCCCGCCTTGGTTTAGGTACCTACCCCGATGTATCGCTGGCTGATGCGCGTCAACAACGTGACAGCATCCGTAAACTGCTGGCGCAGAATATCAACCCCGCGCACCATCGGGCGGCTGAAAAAGCGCCCCGTTCACCAGAAAAATCATTCAGAGATGTAGCCCTGGACTGGCACAAGAGCAACCGGATATGGTCAGAGAGCCATGCCACTCGCCTGCTCGCCAGCATGAACAACCATCTCTTTCCGGTTATCGGGCACCTGCCCGTCACGGAGCTGAAACCCCGTCACTGCATCGGTCTGCTGAGAGGGATTGAGAAAAAAGGTTTACTGGAAGTGGCAGCCCGTACCCGGCAGCACCTGTGCAACATCATGCGTCATGCTGTGCATCAGGAACTGATAGAACACAATCCGGCGGCCAATCTGGACGGTATTATCGCCCCGCCGGTTAAACGTCACTACCCTGCCCTGCCGCTGGAGCAACTACCGGAACTGTTGACGCGCATTGAGGACTACCGGCAAGGACGGGAATTAACCCGGCTGGCCGTATCGCTCACCCTGCATCTGTTCATCCGCTCCAGCGAATTGCGCTTCGCGCGATGGTCGGAAATTGATTTCAGAAACCACATCTGGACTATTCCCGCTACCCGCAAAGCCATCCCCGGCGTACGTTATTCCGGGCGTGGCGCGAAGATGCGTACCCCACATATCGTTCCCCTCTCCCGGCAGGCCATCGCTATTCTGAGACAGATACAGGAAATCTCCGGACATCAGGTGCTGATATTTCCCGGCGCTCACAATCCGTATAAACCGATGTGCGAAAACACGGTCAACAAGGCGCTGCGCCTGATGGGCTATGACACAAAAAATGATATCTGTGGTCACGGATTCCGGGCTATGGCCTGTAGCGCGCTGATGGAATCCAGCCTGTGGTTACAGGATGCGGTTGAGCGCCAGATGAGCCATCAGGAGCGCAACAGCGTGCGGGCGGCTTACATCCATAAAGCGAAATACCTTGATGCCCGACAAGCGATGATGCAATGGTGGTCGGATTATCTGGATATGAACCGGGAGGGATACGTTGCGCCCTATGTTTATGCACGAGAATGCAGGGAGCACGCAGTAAATTTTATCATCGGTTAGCAAAAAGTATTCGCTGTATGTCCCCTGTGCATTGATTGATACAGGGGACATTCAGTATTGACCATCTCAAGAGCCACGAAAACGCAATGAACCACAGGCTTATTGCCGGAGTCAACAGAGTGTGCCCCACCGTGACTGGCGGGGCGAGGTGTCTGGCTGTCAGGCCGACGGTTTGCTGCGCGACCAGATCAACTGGTGCTTGCCATTCTCTTCTTCGATAAGGCGGGCATAGAGGGTTGCCGGGAAAGAAGGGTCGTCGAGCGTCACCGACAGATAAGGCCGTTCGGCCTGGCTGATTTTCCGCCAGGCTGCGCCGATGTCATAACCACCGAGGGTCTGAATGCGGAAGTCAGGGGCGTGCTCGCTGCTTTTGTCGCAGGGGATGAACCTGGCTTTGACATTCAAAGTCAGAGTGCGGACGGTGCCAGTGAAGCCGTTGTTTTGTGTGGTGAAGGTGCCGATGTTAGCCATGATGTTGCTCCTTTCGGATTTTCAAGGTCGCGCCTGTCGCGTCCTTTGTGGTGATCCGAATGGAAGGAGCCGGGCTGGCCGCATCGCTTGCGACCGTAACACCGTGAAGGACCGGAAGAGGCAAAGAATTTGCTGCGCGAGGAAGGCGTTTGCGCCGGGGAAATTGTTTGCCTCTTCCGGTTGCGACCATAAAGCCCGGCTCCTGCCAGGATTCACAACGAGCTCAAGGACGCACAGGCTGACCAGGCCGAAAGGCGCACTGACTGACCCGGCTTCCCCGCACAACAGCTTTACCGGCTCCTCTCCTGATTCGATCAAGGCCATCATCCCCGCGACAGGCGACATGCCCTGCTGCCAGTCCCTCGGTGCAAACAGCCAATGGCGTCAACCCGGTCATCAGGCCGGACGGCATATTGGTGACGCATCCTTCATGACCGCGACACCATCATCGCCAGTGTCAAAAATGGCAAGCATCCATGCAACCTGACGCAGCAAGCTATGGCAAACGAAAACGCCCCGCCAATTACGATGGGTAACCTTTTAAGACTGAAAAGATGCCAATTACCCTTTCTATACACGCAAAAATACCGGAGCTAACACGTAATAACCAATAATGACAGCAGTACATCTATTTTTATGACAAACTGCATCACTTTAAGTAAAAATTTCATTCTATAAATTCAATCTGGCAGAACAGTTATGGGCTGTCCATGCCAGTGAAACACTGTGATGACATCCATTCATAAAACTAAACAATACGTATCTCAGATGCTGTGGTGGTGCTACCACTGCAGGCGGTAGCCCACTTGTGATACAAGGTTATCTCATTCCTTGTGGATTTTTATTTTTTTTCTTAAAAGATAAAAAAATAAAAATGACATACTCTGGTCATTCTAACTAAACCTCTTCCACGCCATGGAAATTTATATATAAAAGTTTAACGTCATACACGGTAATTTTATTAACCCCCCAGTTATTCCCTACGCACAGGAAAGGTTGTCATGCTGAAGGAGATTACATCATGCAAAAACAGACCTTCCTTTTAAACACAAAGAGCAGTATGCCTGAATGGATGACGATACAGGAGGCTATCAGAATAACGAAGAAAACAACAAAAACAGAACTGACGGACAGTGATATTTATCGCCATGCTTTATATGGCAATATCAGCCTTTCCATCTACTTCCAGTCACCGGTTGTTTTACGAAAAATACGAACATTGGATAATAAATTGAAGCTACGCCCGGTCGGACACTCATTCATCGACCGACTTTGTTTGCTCGATAGAAACAGTTTCCTTGGCAAACGAAATCTTATTCTCAGTACCGAGGGACGATACATTACTCCCACCCAGCCAATTATCGACACACTATTAGCGGGACATGAGTACGTTATAGTACAACGCTTGCTTGCCCGCTCCCTGCACATTCCATTACCACACATCGGTGAGAATGAGATCAATTACGGTATATCGGTAACTCTTTCAGGAGAGATATTTCAGGTATTCGAAAAGTTCACATGGCAGGAAAGAATAAACCAGAAAATCATGCGACTCCCTGAGAAGATGTGGACTGATATTTATCAAGAGATTCAACAACAATGCATGAATCCAAACCTCCGAAAGGATTACTTTCCGGTTCACGACCTACCGCAAGATGCCTGCTTTGTCATCCGGCATACTGAACTGGAAAAGTTAATCAACATGCCGACCAAAAACCAAACATCCTCGTCATCTTCCACACGGATATCCACGCCGTTATCACGATTATTCTGGCTCGCCTGCAAACATAATGAGGCCATTAGCCCATTAATCAGGCAGCCCTATAAACTGTTGTCCATTTTTGAGCAATGGGCATCAACTGATGGTATCACCGACCATCTAAGTGGTGACACACTAAAAACGGCACTGGAGCGAGGATCCCCCACATCCATTTCAGGATCTGGTTAATAGAGTACGTCCTCATTCAATCCAGGCTGTGTCTCTTAATCACCTGCGTGGTGGAAAATCACATAACGCTTACAGGTGATGGCAGTGGAAATATACGAAATTGATTCATAAACGAACGAATTCAATACATTTCTTCACCATCACCAGTGAATCTGAATTAAGGGACACAGCCTAATATATGATCGTTGAACTAAACAGCATAAGAAGCAGCCGGAAGGATCGTTGGGATCGCTTCCGGCTTATTTTATTATTTCTTCTTGCTAAATTTATTTATCCATCCATCTTCTGTAAAAAGCTCACCGGATAAACCATCACTTATTTCGTTAACATTAACGTCTGATGATAATATTTTCTTATTTTCATCTTCCTCAAACATAAAAAGGAAATTAAATACAGTGTTATCAACACACTCGGTAATTAAATCTTTAATTACCTTTTTTTGTTTTTCATCAAAATCCGACAATAGATTATGCAGCTCTATAGCTCTCTGTGATTTTAATGTTCCTAATTGAATTTTTTCAAACCTATCAATCGAACGGTCACGAACCATATGCATAACGGCACAACCAAATTCATCTAAAATTTCTTTATCTGTCATGGCGATAACTCACTTATACCAAGGGATATTTGAGGGAGAGATTGCACCTTGAGAGCGTAAATTCCATAACGATTCAGCAACAAGACTTCTTGCTTGTTGTGTCGTTGCTCCTCCTGATTCTAGTGCATTGACTGCTATTTTCGTATGCTCTGCAAGAGTATTAGGCCGCCCACTATTATAAAGCTCCTTGAACGCCTGCC
Source organism: Dickeya ananatis (assembly GCF_019464615.1). NCBI lineage: Bacteria > Pseudomonadati > Pseudomonadota > Gammaproteobacteria > Enterobacterales > Pectobacteriaceae > Dickeya > Dickeya ananatis. The sequence continues at coordinate 2,592,344 of NZ_CP040816.1, forward strand.
TTTGATATGAAGTCATAGCTTGATGGTCTAACCCCATCTTATCCATGTAATCCTGACTAATTGAGAATCCTTTTTTAGGATCATATTTGGGGTTACTCTTAAAACCAGCTTTAGCATGTACGTGATGTCCACCGACATCTTTATATTCACCAGTCCCACACTTAGCAAGACCTAAAGGATCGATCCACGTTAGGGGATTCGGAGCATAGGCATAGTTGTTCAACCCGCCCAGCACCCCTATCGGGTCTGGCGAGACATAGCACCCACCGGCCGGGTCGTAGTACCGAAAGCGGTTATAGCACAGCCCGCTTTCGCTGTCACGGAGCTGCCCGGCGAAGGCCAGGCCGGGGTCCGGACTTTCCGATTTTTCTGCCTGACGCTGGCCCCACAGGGTGGCTTTCGGTGCCTGCCAGCGCAGGGTGCCGTCCGGTGTGAACAGCGCCTGTGGGGTGCCGTTCTGGCTGCTGGTGACAAAATCCGTTTCCCAGTCGCCACCGGTGTGCTGGCGCTGCTGGACCACCAGCTCCCAGCCGTTGTAGACCCAGTGGCGGCGGGCCACGAGCTGGCCGTGGCGATAGTGGCGGATTTCCGCTATCTGGTCGCCGTCCCACTGGTAGCGAATTTCTTCGGCTTTCTGGTCGCAGCGTTTGCCTACCCGGCGACCGAACGGGTCGTAGCGGTACAGCCAGCGTTCGCCGGTCGGGGTATCCACCACCCGCAGCTGGTTGCGGCTGTCCCAGCGGTACTGCCACACCTGCGGGCGGTAGCCCGGCTGCACCACCTGTTTACGGATAAGCCGTCCGGCCCTGTCGTACTGGTAATGGGTGTCATCGTGCTGAACCAGTCGGCCAGACTGCCACTCGGTGAGGCGACCTGCCTCCTGCGGCAGGCCGCTGCGGGTGTAGTGGAAGCGGGCGGTGGTGTCCACCGGTTTGCCCGCACCGCCGCTCAGTACATCCAGCACCCGGCCGGTGGCGTCCAGACGATAACCTTCGGCGTCGCGGTTGTGACGCACCCCGGTCAGGTTACCGGCACCGTCGTAGCGGTATTCCCGCGTCTGTGCCGCCAGCAGGTGGCCGTCGTGCTGTGCGCCGCTCATCTCCCGCGTCAGCCAGCCCATCACGTCGTACTCCCGCTGCTGGACAAAGCCGCTGCCGCCGCGGTGTGACTCGCGGCCCGCTGCATCCTGGGTCAGGGTCAGGTCGGCACCGTCCGGCAACTGCACCTGCCGCAGCTCGCCGGTGCGGGTGTAATGGAACAGACTGGTGAGCGGCGCGAGGGGGCCGGTGGTGTCCCCGGCGTCGCCGTCCCAGGTCAGGGTGCGGGTGACGGTGCGGGCCGCGTCATCGTACTGGCGGGTGAGCAGCGTGCCGTTGTGCCATTCACGCACCACCCGGTCGCGCAGGTCGTAGTCCAGTTGCACATGGGCGGTGGCTGACGAGACCTCGGTCAGGCGGCCCACCGCATCATAGCGGTAGTGCAGGGTGTCGTCCGGCGCGGTTTCACGCAACAGCAGGCCGCGGGCGTCGTAGAGGAAGTGACGGGTGTCGCCTTCGCCGTTGCGCACGCTGACGCACAGGCCGTCCTCGTCGTAGCTGTAGTGCGTCTCGGTGCCGGTCATGTCACGCTCGCGGATGACCCGCCCGTCGGCATCCAGCCACCACTGCCAGCGGCTGCCGTCCGGGGCAATAACCGTTGTCAGTTGCTGGCTCTCTTTATCGTACGCGTAGTGCCAGGTGCGGCCTTCGGCGTCGGTGCGCGCGGTCAGCAGGTCGAACGGGCCGAAGGTCTGACGCCACAGCGCGCCGTTGCCGTCCACGTGGCTCAGCAGGTTGTTGTGGCGGTCGTACTGGCGCTGCTCTTCCTTGTCATCCGGGCGTATCAGCTGCTCCGGCAGCATCCAGCTGGCCCGGCGGTAGCCGAGCCGGAAACGGGCACCGTCCGCCCGTTGCCACTGCACCACCCGGTCCTGCCCGTCGTAGCGTAACTGCTGGGTACGGCTCTCGGCGTCAGTGGCACTCAGCAGCCGCTGGCGGTGGTCGTACTGTAACCGGGCCTGCACCTCACCGGCGGCGTCGCTGACCTGGGTCAGCAGGCCGTAGCGGTTCCAGGTGAATCGTACCTCGCTGGCATCCGGCCCGGTGAGTCGCTCCGGGTTGCCTTCGGCGTCATACACCCAGCCCCACTCGCGTCCCAGCGGGTCGGTGACGCCGCACAGCCGCAGCGCGTCGTCGTAGTCGTACTGCCACTGGTGGCCGCTGGCGTCGGTAAAGGTGCTGACCCGCCCGGTATCGTCCAGATAGCCGAATTCGACCACCCGCCCGGCGGGCGAGATTTCCCGCAGCAGGTTGCCAACCTCGTCGTAGTCGTAGCGGGTGACGTGACCGAGCGGGGATGTTTCCCAGCTCATCAGGTGCAGGTCGTTAAAGCCGAATTCGCTGCGCTGGCCGTGGCCGTCGGTCATTACCACCCGGTCGGGCAGGTAGTCGAAGCGGGCGGTCAGGAAACCGTCGGCGCAGGTGGTGTAGACGCAGCGCCCCTGTGCGTCGTATTCGTAGCGCGCCCAGGTCTGGTCGTTATCGTGCCAGCGGGTCAGCCGATGGGCGGTGTCGTACTCGTAGTAGAGGTGATAGGCGTGGGTGGCGTCCGCTTCCACCAGTCGGCCCTGTTCGTCCTGGCGGTACACGGCCAGCAGCGTTTTCTGGCCGCCATCGATGCGTTGTATCTGGTACAGGTACTCACCCTGCCACACCAGCAGCAGGGTGACGCCGTCGCTGTGGCGCACCTGGCGCAGGTAGCCTTTCGGGTCGCGCACCAGTTCGATGCGGTTGTCGTGGCTATCGTGAATGGCCGACAGCAACCGTCGCTCGCCCTGCACCACGCTAAAGTCGCGCCAGGTCTGCTGGTCGCGGTGCCACAGGCTGAAACCCTCGCCCCGGCGGTGCAGGGTAAATTCAGGGTAGTGCGGGCAGTACACCGCCTGTACGTCCTGATGGAAGGTAAAATCGATGTCGTAGCCCTGTGCCAGCGTGATGACCACGTGGGTGTTGAGGCCGTCGCGCGTTACCGTCGCCACCTCGCTCCAGCTGTCGTGCCAGCCGCGGCCCAGCAGCCCGACATGTACCGAGGCGGAGCGGTAGGTGCGTTCGAACACCAGCGGCAGCGTCTGGCCCAGCGCGATATCGGTACGGGATTCAATCACCTCGCCGCTGGCGATATAAACCGGGTCTTTGAGGAAACCGCGCACCGCTTCCGTGACACGCGACAATCCCTTGTTGTTGCGAAACCCCTCACTGGCACATTTAACGGCGCTTTTCAGTCCTTTTAGCGTTTTCAGCGCCCCGACACGCATCCCTTTTAGAACCCACATCGGCCCACGGGTGAACAGTTTCCCCAGCCCTTTGAACATGCCGCGGCTAGGCGGCACCAGAAACTCCACCGCAATCAGCAGCGCCTTTTCCCACCAGCTGAATTCGTCGGCTATCTCCAGATAGGTGCCCTGCCCGGAACCGAAAAATACCGTCGAGGCCCCTTCCTTGAGGGTAGCACCACACACGGTTTTATCGTCGATACGGGCGGCCGGTGCGTCGTTCACGAACACGGATTCGCTGCCCTGGGCAATCAGTTGCGGACTGTTGTGCTTGGTGCAGGCGACAGTATCTTTCGTGGCGCGGGCCACCGGCTGCTTTTCGACAAACACGTTACCCGAGCCAGACGCCACCGGCCCGAAGGCCGGTGATGCACTGTCCACCATCGCCGACACCTTGCTGGACACCGCGTCTATCAGCCCACCCAGCAGGCTGACCGCACCAAATCCGGCGGCCAGTTTTACCGCCCCCACCACCAGCGCCGCCCCCATCCCGCCAGTCCCCACCACGGCGACGGCGATAGCGCCCGCCACGGCGGCGGCGGCGGTAAATACGGCGGCCGCCACCAGCGCCCCGGCCACGGCACCCGCCAGTGCACCCAGGAAGCTCTTGTGCTTGATGGTCTTGCCCGGCGACGTTGGCGGTTTACCCTGACAGGGTTGCGGCCGGTCGGCGGGCGGGTTGGGACGGTTTCCGGCATGCATGGCCCCTACCCGGGCCACCCGGCTCAGAATATCGTTGAGCATCGTGACTCCCTTCAGGACGCGGCTTTAAACGTCTCGATGACCGCCAGCAGGGCGGCTTTCTGTTCATCCTGCAGTTCACCGGCGGCGGTAAGGGTAAAGGTCAGCAGCAGCTCGCCGCGTACCTGCATCACCACCACCTGGTGCATCGGGCCTTCCGGCGAGCGCCAACTGTACTCCAGCCCGCGTGCAGGTTGACCATCCAGCGTCAGTTCCCAGGCGGCACGCTCCTGATAGCCCTTCAGGTGGGCGGAAAACTGTGACAGCGTCTGTTCATAGACGGTGTCCGGCGACAGGCCGAATTCAATCGGCGTGCGGTTGACCACCAGATTGGCGGTATCGCCCGGCAGCACAAACACGTGCAGCGACTCGTCGCGCCAGCCCGTCGGAATAGCCAGGATGCCTTCGTTCATCTGATACATGCGTGCTGCTCCCTCAGTTCAAATCGATACGGGTGCCGTTCAGCACCAGTCCTTTGCCGGTAATGGAAATGTTGCCTTCGCTGTCAATGGCGATGAAGCCACCCGCGGTGGCAATCAGGATGTCGCCGCTCTGGGACTGGATGGCGATATTGTTTTTCACCTGCAGCGACTCGTTGTCGTCAACGGTGGTGTGGCGGTTTTTGGTGACGGCGACGGTCTGCTCGCCCTGAATTTCGGTGACCTGATTTTCCTTCACCGACACCGTCTGATTGTGCTGCACCACCACGGTCTGGTCGCCGCCGACATTCTCGGTATGACTGGCGTTGACCGCCGTGCTGCGGTTATTCAGCACCACGGTGTTCATGTCCTTCTGGGCGTGGATAAACACCTCTTCCTGCCCGGCCTGGTCCTCAAAGCGTAGCTCGTTGAAACCGGCCCCTTTATGAGTACTGGTGCGCAGCGAGGTGCGGGTCTTGTTGGCCGGTAGCGGATACGGCGACGGGTTGGTGGCGTGAAAGGTGCGACCGGTGACGATGGGCTGGTCCGGGTCCCCTTCCAGAAAGCTCACCACCACCTCATGGCCGATGCGCGGAATGGCAATCAGCCCGTACTGACCACCGGCCCAGCCCTGACTGACCCGCACCCAGCACGAGCTCTGGTCGTCGCTGGCACCGTAGCGGTCCCACGGGAACTGCAGCTTCACCCGGCCAAACTCGTCGCAGTAAATTTCTTCACCCGCCGGGCCGACCACGGTGGCAATCTGCGGGCCGTCCACCATCGGCTTGTACGGCATGGCCGCACGCCAGGTGGTGGTGGCTTTCACCACCTCGAAGCTGTTGCTGATGGTGGTCGGCTCGCCGCCGCTCTCTTCCTCCAGCGCCTGCGGCTGCTGGCCGCTGTGGGTCACCGCCACCACCTGCCAGGCCAGATTAAACGCCGGGTTCGGGTGCTCGGTCAGGGTAAAGGTGCCACCCGGCATCAGTTCGGCAGCGTTGGATTCACCCGCCCCGGTCATTGCCCCGGCACGCAGCGCGTCCAGCCGGTAGCCGGTAAACGCCTTGCCGCTCGGGTCCTGCTTGAAGCGGCCGGGGTAGTCAAAGTGCTGGTAGGATTCACGCTGATGGTCCAGCTCGCTGCTCATCCTGTTGTGCAGCAGCCCGTAGGCCGGGGTCTTGAAGCTGTAATCCTTCAGCGCCACTTCGGCGGTACTGACCGCTTCGGCGTAGCGGAAACGCCGCACATACGCCCCTTCGCTCAGCCCCTGCGTGGCGAGATTGAAGAACAGTTCCGGGCCTTTGGCCAGCGCACCGGCGTCATCGGCGAACACCACCCGGTGCTTACCGGCGTCGAACTCGTGGAAGTAGAACAGCCCTTCTTCTGCCGCCAGCCGGTGGATGAACGCCAGGTCGCTTTCGCGGTACTGCACGCAGTACTCGCGCACCGCGTGGTCGTGGCGCAGGGCGAAGGCATAATCGGTAATCCCGGCTTCTTCCAGCAGGGTACTGATAATCGCGTCCGGCTTCTGGGTCTGGAAGATGCGGGCGTTGGTACGCAGACCGAGCCGCCACAGCGCCGGGCGCACTTCTGCCTGATAGCGGGTGCGGCGAAAACCGGTGTCACCCTGGGCAAAGCGGCTGACGATACCGCTGACCCGGCGCTGCAGTTCGCCTTCATACCACACCAGCAGCTCGCACGGCTGGTCCAGCACCGCGCCGAAATCGATGCCGGGCTGGCTGCTGGCCAGATTGAGCGACAGCGCGAACGGCTGGTTCAGCGCCTCGCTCAGTTCAAAATCCACCACCGCGAAGGTGGTGTCCGGCAACGCGCCGACCTTCACGGTAAACTGCAATCCGGTACTGTTGGCCACCTGACTTCCTCCTTATTCCCTGTCTGCGTCCGCACTCAGCGATGACCCCTTTCATCGCTCAGGGCAGGCTGAAAACGACAACACCCGGACCGGAGTCCGGGTGACGGCGTGATTACGCTTCGACCGGCGCGCGCCAGTCGTCAGAGCCGGAGGTCCCGGCCACGGTGTGCTCCCAGTCGATTTTGCGGTACGCCAGCGATACTTCGATAAGCTGGGTGTAATCCTGCTTGGACGGGTCCTGGCAGTGTGGCATCTGGTTGTTGATGTCGACGATGGTGGCGTCGGTCAGTTTGGTGGTGAAGAAATGCTCCTGCTTGCCTTCGACAGAGGTGCGGAACCACTTCAGGGTCACGGTCGGCAGCATTTCGCCGGAGGCCAGCGCGTTATACAGCAGCGGTACGGCTTTATTCAGGGCCACGGTGAACTTGAACGGTTTGTGCACGCGCTGACCGGCAGGCTGGCCGGACTGCGGGTCGGTCGGTACGGTGACGATGTGTTTGAATTCCTGCACCAGCATCTCGTCTTCGTGGCCCTGCACGTAGATGTTGCCGACGGAGTCGGAGGTGAAGGCACCGGCGGTGATATTGCCCTGGGTTTTACCTTCGATGCTGATATAGCATGGAGTTGGCATAGTCTTGCTCCTCGCTGTTGAACATGTGTTTGACTTCACGGTTCATAAAGCAATGACTATGCCACTTTTTATTTGGTTGTTTTAAAAGGGAAAAATCATATCGTCATTTTCCCTAAGTCAAATTTGAGCAAAAAATTGCGCAGACCTCCCGAAAAAACGGCATCCATTGCGCAAACAGGGGTTTATGCTGATAACTGAGCAAGAAGTTGCGCAGATTTTGCGATCATTCTGCGGGTGACTATTTTTCGAACTATTAGTGGCCTGTTTTTTGTGATTGTTATCACGTTTTTGATTTTTATGAACGCTGGGATGCCAATGTGTTTACCGCATATTGCTGTGCCAGATATCCCGTCGAGTGATAAAGAAAGGCATTCCGGCACGGGGAAAGACAGCACCAGATAATCCGGCTTCATCATGCTGATTTGTGAGACTAAAGACCCACTCAAGAGGTAAAGATAGTGTCGGCACCCTACCCGCCATGTCTTGCGGCATCCACCCCTCAACTTATTGAGTCCGACGAAAACCAACGGGTATATCTGCGTATCATGCATGAAGACTGGCCCGATAGCATCGGGCCACAAAGAACAGAGGTAAACAGGATAAAAGTGAATGAAAATCACGCTAATGAGTGTGATTTAAACATGAAAGGGATATCCCTATCACTGCCCTTCTCTGCCTGCTTTGCCGCAGGCACAGCTAACGATCATTTATCCTGAGTATACCGGGGGCGAGAGCGTGGGGTGCGTGGGATTAACTGCCCCTGTTCGTCAAAATAGCGACTCGGCCAAATCTCATAGGCCGGTACCCCCAGTGCATCAGCAATCAGCTGCTCCCCTTTAGGCCACGGGCGATTAAGCGCATTACCCAGCGTTGAGGAATTCAACCCCGCCGCCCGCGACACGGCGGCCATCGTAGTTCCCCGTTTGTGAAGCCCGGCAATAATGTCGGCAGAATGCCAGTCGATATTAGCCATTTTATTTACCTCATTCAAAGACTTGAAGTCCAATAAGGATAAGTGGATGAATGTTATCTTTAGTAACTCTAAAGATGATTCATCTTAAGGAATGCTAAAGATGATGTCAATATAACCAATAACAGGAAACGTTATGGTTCCGCAGCGTCTAAGAGCCGCAAGAGAACGTGCAAAGATTTCACAGGAAGAACTGGCGATAGCCGCCGGGATTTCTGAGGATACAGGCTACTCAAGAATGTCACACTATGAGAATGGCAGGCACAAACCAAAATTTGAGCTGATATGCACGTTTGCCAAAATACTGGATGTACCGGAAGGATACTTCTACACGCTGGATGACAGCTTTGCTGAAGCCATGCTGAAGTTGCATGCTGGCGAGCTGGTTCAGTGGAGAAAAAACAAATCTAATTAATTGAAAAAATTAGCGATCCCTATAAATACGAATCATCATCTTTATGAACTCTAAAGATAAATTCTATTGAGCAATGCTAAAGATCTCCGTGAAATCCTCATTGGGAACACGGCATGATCCCCAAAAGACTCAAAGAAGCACGCTTGCACGCTAAACTCACTCAGGAAAAACTGGGTGTACTGGCTGGGCTTGAAGAAGCTACGGCTTACTCACGCTTGTCTCATTATGAAAACGGTACGCACAAGCCGACCTTCGAGCTGGTGTGCGAGTTTGCTCGCGTACTGGACGTACCGGAATGCTATTTCTATATAGTGGACGATCAGTTTGCGCAAGACGTGCTTGAGTTATTTCGAAGCAAGAGGAGTGGTTAGGATTAGGTTCTGTCTTTTAATTTGGCAACCAGCGGTTCTCAGCGTATAGCAGGTACTGGCTTTCATCAGTCAATAGAACATGCTGGTCACCAATAGCGAGTTCAGCGTCAGGCTCCCCCCCAGCGTGTATTCACCCCGACTTCCGCACCTGCCAGGCTGGCGATAATGGCCGACCAGTCAATAAACATTCCTTGTCAGATCAATATGACCCGGGTGGCAACAATACAACCGCCTATAAAGAGTTTGCCATAAACATCGTGATAGCAGAAAGGTCATCGGTACCCAGCCGTCATCGGAAAAATTGCGCCGAACCACGTGAAAGACTTCCTCTGGTTAAATAAACGCTGAGTTATAGAAAAACAATTCCGCGATATTGTCTAAAAACCCGTATTACGGATGGTGATATCCGTAATACGGGTTCATCAACTTTCACTCCTTCCCTCGCTGTGTTTTTTTGTCTTCTCCGGGCATACGCCATTCTGCACTGGAGGAACCTATGTCATCTCATCAGTTATTACGTCTGAGACAAGTGGAAGAAAAAACTGGCCTTAAGCGCTCGCAAATCTATTTGTATATGAAAGACGGAACCTTTCCGGCCTCAATAAAGATTGGTCCCGCCAGCGTCGCCTGGCTCGAATCTGAAATTGACGAGTGGATTAACCTCAAATTAGCCAACCGCTTAACGCGCTGATGGAGGATATCGCCTTATGATCCCCTCACTGAATTACGCAGTGTTAACACACGCCCTTGCTGCGCTTAAGGACGGTAATTTTCGTTATTGTGAGACGTTAGGGTTCACCTTTGACGAATTAAATGCCCTCAATCAGCTCTCCCTCGACGAACTGTTTATCGTCAGCCGGACATCGGCGCAATTTATGGCGGTCACTGTCCGCCATGACGTCCTACAGCAGATTCTGACGTTATCCCGCAAGGAGGCGCAGCGCCAACAACAGATTAACCGTGCCATCAGGCAGGGAGGATCAATCGCTCTCCTGCACCACTTTTTTGGCCTCACCTCAAACGAGGTCTGCACTCGTCGTCGGTTATTGGGTGTCACCATCCCTTATGGCCGCACGCCTATCCCCGATGAAACCACTGATGCCGAAATCTGGCGGTTATGGCAGAAAAGCCGACCTGAAAACCTGGAAACGCCTGACGCACTGGAAGGGATGATGCAGATCACCGAAGCGTTGTCCTCACGGAAGGAAGGGCCTTCGCTCACCGTTGTCTGGAACCGTATCACCCTTTGCGAAAAGGAAGCACCGAACAGGAGGACATCACATGCCAGATGAAATCGATCGCGATCAGGAATTTAATGAGCAACGACTGGAAGAGATGATTGAACAGAATCGTTTTAAACCAGCCAGCACGTCCTCATTATATTACTGTCGTTTGTGCGGTGAGCCGATTCCCGAGCAGCGGCGGCAGACTCTGCCGGGTGTGACGACCTGTACGGAATGCCAGGCTATTATTGAGCAACGTCAGCGCTGATAGTATGCAAATATACGCGCAGAGAAATGATCTTCTCTGCGCATTCTTTATTATCTTAATAAATATCATACTTATGATAAGCGTTAAATCACTGAGCAAAAAACAAACTACCAGATACTACCTTAGATAAAGTGCAAATAAATTCATCTACCTATTTATATTTTTTATTTAATAGATTGGTGATATATAAAGATTAGAACGTCTAACCTCCACATTAATTGAATATTTTTTAATCACATCCCGCAATAAATTCAGCATCCATTCAGGTGCACGGGGCGATAAATGAATTTTTTTAACGAAAGAGTTAATATTTGCATCAATAGAAATTACAGCTGGTGCAACGCAATTATCAAAATCAACTCTATTTCTTTTCACATCAATAGGTATTTTTTGAATTAAAAACCTGACTTCTCTTTCATGCTCAAATGACTTTCTTTTATGAGTAAAAGGATAAAATGCATTATTTATTGGAAATATATCCTTATCATAATCAATATAATTAACCAACCCAATAAATGCCTCGGGTGGTAATAAATCTCTCAGATCAGCATATGTGGTTTCAATTGCTACTGAAGCATCGTTTTTACTATATAAATCCCACATAGCTGCAGATTCAAAATTATTTGCATGCCAACAACTTATATAAGTGTGTTTTCTTAAGTTTAAATTAAAATCATAAATATATCTGAGACTTTTAGCGTCGCTATTGCCAGAATCATTTCCCTCGACATCTTGTAAAGATTTTACAATTCTTCTGGGGTACGTTCCTTCATAAGGATCATCAAACAAATCAGATCGACATGCGAATATTTTTTGATAAGTTATTAATGACATGAACTTAGTAAAGTCCATGTATTTCCAGAGCGAAACATCATCAGAAATTGGTTGGGGGAAGCATGGGTGATCAGCAGTCGCAGCCATTATATACCTTTCTGTCAAAAAAAATAGATTCTACAGCATAATTTTAAGGTATGAATTAAAGATATAACTCAACCATTAGTCAATTAAATTCCCTCGATCAGCACCCATATTACTATATGCGCATAGATTTATAATAGTCAAAGAAATAATACTTCAGATGCCTTTCGTGATAAGCCATGTCTACATCATTAGATGCTTCTACAAAAACTTGTCATTCACCCCCAAGCTAATACATCCCACCATTCAAATAATTACCACACTATACATTTTCTCTCTTATTTCCTTTTTGATTTTCCCATTTCCCACCCGAATGAACTATTGCACGCTAACCCTGCCACCTTCCCCTGGCGAGCGTGATGGACGTGTAGTCGTCCGGGGCCGGTATTGCTCTTTAACAAGTTGGGTCGGGCTGTCACGCAACCACAATTCAGGGTGCCGCTGAATGTTCTCGCTAACCCGTTGAAACCGGAATGCAGAATCGGGATGTGACCTATCGGTTTAACTCATTATTCCTGTTGATTAAAGGAAATACCATGCGAAAACCTACCTATCACGTATTTGTCACGCAGGAAAGCCCGCCCGATTCACGCGGAGAAAGAAACACATTCTGGACCAAGGTCGGCGTGGCCTTCGCCCATCATGGTAAACCCGGATTGAATATCGTCCTGACACCCGGCCTTGCCGTCTCCGGTAAGCTGGTGCTTCTCGAACCCCGGGATGACGGCGACACGCCACCCGAGCCCGGCGCGATGAACGCCCAGCCGTAACGCACCTTTCCCCCGCCATTGAACAGCCTGATGGCAATCTGTAGCCTGAATGACGTCACTGAGGCAACCATGCTTTCTCCGACAGCCTTTCTGGCGGCGGCGATGCAGTGTGCCGCCAGCATTCACCCGTCCACCGCGTTTGATGTGGCGAAGGTGGAATCCGGCTTTAATCCTTACGCCATCGCTGAAATCGTGCCAAACGACGAGAGAATGCCCGGCAGCGCAGGTGTTATTTCCCATCAGCCCACCCGCCATGAAACGGCCGTCAATATCATCAACCGGATAGAGGCCAGGGGTCGCCGCTATTCGGTCGGGCTGATGCAAATCACCAGTACCCATTTTCAGCATTACGGCGTGACGGCCCAGGCGTTGTTAGACCCGTGTACCAATCTGTCTGTTTTTGAGCGCATCCTTACCGACTGCTATCAGCGCGGTGGCACGCTGCAACGCGCACTCAGTTGCTACTACGCCGGTAATTTCACTGCTGGTCAGCAGCCCGAATCCGCCTTCGACCAGACCAGCTATCTCCAGCGTATTGGCTATGCCGTCCCGTCAACGCGGGAAGACCGCGCGCGTAGGCACGCCAGCCAGGCCACGTCAGAGACTCATTATCCGGCCACCGTGCTGCGCGGTGAGCTTGCCGACACCACCACACCGGTTTCGACCACCCTGCGCTACCCCAACGCCGTCCTTCGCGGCGATGTATCCCCCCCCTGTTCCCCATGAGGAGAGATGACGATGCAAAAACGTAAATACTTACCTGCCTTTTTTCCCGTCTTCATTTCCGGCCAGGCGCTGGCGGCAGGCAGCGGATTTACCAAAGCCAATGACACGCTGAGTAACACGTCCACCGGCCTGCTGGGGCTGGCCGCCGTCACCATCACACTGGCCACCATGTGGGTGGGTTACAAGGTGCTGTTTGACGGTAAAAGCCTGCATGACATGCGCAACGTCATTATTGGGGCGATCCTGATCGTCGGTGCATCCGGCTTTGGCGCGTACTGGGCATCCTAGGGGAAAACCGATGACCACCCTGAATAAAGCGCTCACCCGGCCCGCCGCGATCATGGGCATCACCCTCGTCCCGTTCGTTCTCGTCAGCGGGGCCATCGTCCTGCTGTCGGTCTATGTCAGCCATTACCTGGCGCTATTACTGATCCCGGCCTGGCTGGAAATGCGGGCGAAGGCCCGAGCCGATATCCATTATTTCGGGTTGTTATGGCTGGCGTTTAAAACCCGTGGCCGGTTTGCCACGAACCGGCATTTTGGCGCGACGGCGATGCTGGCAAACCAGTATGACGCCGTCGATATTTCGGAGTTTACCGACAAGATGAAATTAAACGCGCGCATCACGCTGGATAAATACATCCCCTACTCTTCCCACCTTCACCCGCACGTCATCAGAAACCGCCACGGTGATTTCGTCGCCTCCTGGGAGCTGGGCGGCACCCTGTTTGAATGTGAGGATGAACATCACCTGACGCTGATGACAAGCCATCTCAACAACCTGATCCGCGCCTATGAAGGGCTGCCGGTCACGTTCTATATTCACCGAATACGGGAGACCTATCAGGATGCCTTTGAGGCAACCTCGGGTATTCCGTTTTCCGACGAGGTCGCAACGCGCTATTACCGGGCACTCAACGCGAAGCCGCTCTGGCGGCATCGGTTATTTTTCACCATTTGTTATGCGCCCTTCTCCGCACTGGAGAAAAAGGCCATGAAGACACAGCCCGCCGGAAAAAGGCAGGCGGCGCTGGATCAGGCGCTGAAGGTCATGCTGGAGCACCATGCCGCACTCGGCAGCGCACTGTCACGCTATATGGCAACCCCTCTGGGAACCTATGAGGAGAAAGGACGGGTCTACTCCTCGCAACTGGCGTTCTACCATCGCCTGATCACCGGCCAATGGCAGCCGGTGGCGGTGACACGTTCACCGTTTTACCTCACGCTCAGTACACCGGATGTGTTTTTTACCACCGATACCGCCGAATGCCAGACCGTCGGCGGCTCCCGTTTCTTCCGCAGTCTGGAAATTAAGGACTATTCGCCGGAGACCGCGACCGGCCTGCTGGATGCGCTGTTGTATGCCGAAAGCGAGTACGTACTGACGCAGTCTTTCACCTGCATGGCACGGGATGAAGCGCAACACTATATCCGACTGGCGGAAAAACGGCTGAATGCAACCGACGATGACGCACTGTCACAGCGTGAAGAGCTGGTTGTCTTGCGCGATCTGCTCCAGTCCGGGCATGTGTCCTGCGGCAAATACCATTTTTCCCTGCTGGTGTCCTCGGCCAGTGCCGATCAGGTGGTCAGGGAGACCCACGCGCTGGCCCAGCCGTTTACCGACCTCGGTATCATGACCTCGCTGTCCACGCTGTCGTTACCTGCCGCCTATCTGGCTCAACTGCCCGGCATGTATCCCTTTCGCCCCCGGCTGGTGGTCGTCAGCAGCCAGAACTACGCGGATCTGGGCAGCCTGCATAACTTTCACCCTCACAAACGCAGCGGCAACCCGTGGGGTGACGCCATCGCCATTCTGACATCGCCCGGCGGCGGAGGTTATTACCTGAACCTGCACGACAGCCAGGTCGGGCGGGATGACTTCAACGAGAAAACGCCGGGGAATACCGCCATCATCGGCAAAACCGGCTCAGGGAAGACCCTGCTGATGACGATGATGCAACACCTGATGCAGAAGTACCGCCACCCGGCGACATTTTCCGCTGCGGCCCCCGGTAAACGGCTGACTACCGTTTACTTTGATAAAGACCGGGCCGCCGAGATGTCGATCCGCCAGATGGGCGGGCGTTACTTTCGCATCCGCACCGGTACGCCTGCCGGGTTTAACCCGTTTTCACTTGCGCCAACCCGACGCAACATCAGCTTTATCAAGCAATTGGTCCGCATGTTGTGCCGTCGCAGCAGCAAACCACTCGACCCACGCGATGAAGCGCGCATCAGCACCGCCGTGGATACCCTGATGCAGGACTACCCGCCGGAATTGCGCCGTTATGGCATTACCCGGCTGCTGGAGGTGTTGCCCGAACCGCCGACCCGCGAGGCCAGAACCAACGGGCTGCGCATCCGTCTGAAACAGTGGGCACAGGGAGGCGAATTCGGCTGGATTTTCGATAACGCGGAAGACAGCTTTAACATCGGCGAGAGCGATAACATCGGCATCGATGGAACAGAATTTCTGGATGACGACGACATTCGCGGCCCGATCACCTTTTACCTGCTGTTCCGCGTCACCAGCCTGCTGGACGGTCGCCGGTTGGTGATGTTCATGGATGAATTCTGGAAATGGCTGGCGGATGTCGAGTTTTCCAGATTCTCCCTCAATATGCTCAAGGTGATCCGTAAACTGAACGGCATTTTTATCCCCGCCACCCAGTCCCCCGATGAAATTGTCAGGCACCCCATCGCGCCCGCGATTATTGAACAGTGCAGCACGCAGATCTTTCTCGCCAATCCCAAAGCCAGCCGGGCGGATTACGTAGAGAAAATGAACGTCCCCGAAAGCGTGTATGACACCGTCCGTCGTCTGGACCCTGGCGAGCATTATATGGTCATCATGAAAACACCGCTGCGCGCCGGTGAAACCCGGCCCTTTGTCGCCCTGGCAAGAATGGATTTATCGGGCATCGGCAACCTCACCAAAATCCTGAGCGGAAGCGAAGACAACCTGAAACGGTTTGATGCGCTTTATCAGGAAGGTATGTCCCCTCACGACTGGAAAGCGGCCTTCCTTGAACAGGCCATCTGAGATTCACTTCGGAGGTAAATCACCATGCAGACCCGATATCTCTTTCTGGCGTTCTCGCTATGGCTGTCCGCACCGGCGATAAGCGCCGGTATCCCGGTGTTTGATGCCGTCAACAATGCCGAGTCGATTAATCAATGGATGCAAAAACTCAAACAATGGCAGGAAACCGTTACCCACTATAAAGACGAGCTGGATGCCTATAAACAGCAATTGGCGACGGCAACCGGGATACGGGATATTCAGGGGTTTCTCCGCGAGGCAAAAAGCCTGAAAGACGATATCGACGCGCTTCGCAAGAACGGTATTTCACTGGATGACCTGCTGACCAATCCAGACGGTTCCTATTCTTCCGCGCTTCAGGGGTTATATAAAAAATACCAATCGTTTGATAGCTGTAACCCGTCCCGTTCATCCCTGCGTTATCAGGACAGTTGCAAACAGCTGTTACTCAATCAGGCGCTGGCGATTGAGAATACCCGTGAGGTTCAGGACAGGATGACCAGCACGTTGAACGACATCGCAGACCTGTCTGACCGCATCGCCAATGCCAAAGACTCGAAAGAGTCACAGGACCTGGCGAATACCGTTGCGGCCAAAAGCGTGCAACTGAACGCCCTAACCAGCCAGTGGGAGATGTCTGTCCGGCAGACGGAGCAGAGGGCAATACTGCTGGAGCAGCAAAAGCAGAAAGCCTTTGAGCAACAGCAATTAACTGCCCCCGTTGCCGATCTGAACAATATATAGGGAGGTTCGCATGTTAAAACCCGTATCAATCTTATGTGTCATTTCAGCCATTATTACGCTATCCGGCTGTAAAGAGACAAGATCTGAAGCCTGGTACAAAGAGCATCCTGATGAAACATATCAAGTCTATACGCAATGCCTCAAGGATGGTGAGGCAAGTGATAATTGCGAGTTCGCCCACCGGGCAGCATTGATGTTTGCCCAGACAGGAAAACCAGGTATCAAGGAAAAATTCGAGACACTGTTCCAGCAGGAAGCCCAAAAGAGAAAAGCCGTCACAGAGTAATATCCCCACCCACGAAAACAGGGATGATTCCCTGTTTTCTTATTTTCTGTCTGTTCCTGTTTCAAGAGAGGCACCATGTCTGGTGGTATTTTCGTTGGTATGGACAAAAACATCATGGATGGGCTCAACGCCGTATTAGCTGGTCAGTCGTCTACATACGGCACCATGATCAGCGTTATTATTGTCAATTCCTTCACGTTATTTATTCTGTATCGCGGTTATCAGACGCTTGGTGGCAAACTCCAGACGCCCGTTGAAGATGTTGTCTGGGATGTGGGTCGCATGTTGCTGATTACTACCTTCGTGTTAAACCTCGATGGCTGGCTGGATACCAGTATTGCAGCTATTGAAGGACTTAAAGATGGTATTAGCGGTAATGATAATATCTGGGCGCTACTTGATACCGTGTGGGCAAAGGCACAGACACTGGGACAAATGCTGCTTAACCTGGATACGTCAACCTACGTCAAACTGAATGGCGGATTGGCCGAAGTATTGGTCTGGGGCGGTGTCATCGTTCTTTTACTGGCCGCGACGTTTGTAAACCTGCTGGCTGAAATCACCATACTGTTAATGACAACAACCTCCCCATTATTTATTTTCTGCCTGCTCTACGGTTTTCTCAAACCGATGTTTGATAACTGGTTGAAAACTATTTTTACGGCGATATTGACGATAATGTTTTCCGCCTTATCTATCCGAATCGTCATCAACTACCTGAATAAAATACTGGATGCCGCAACAACAACATCCGCTGAAAGCAACATGGTGACATTGGCAGCACAATGTTTACTGGCCGGAATTGCATCAGGTACCGTCGTCTGGTTTTCCGCAAAGATAGCCAACGCACTGAGCGGTGTCGCCGTTCAGGCCGCCTTGCAAGGTGCGGCCATGAGCGGCTTATGCGGTCTGGCGAGCACGTCATCTGAAGCAGCAAAACCGGCGATGAAAACCGGGGTGGCGGCGGCCCGGCTGGCCGCTGGGACACTCATCGCCACGGGCACCGGCAACGCCATCTCCGCATGGCAAAAGCGTGCCGCCGCCATTGAGAGTATGAAGCGCCTTAACCAGCAGCGTCCTCGCTAATTTCTTTCTCACTCCCCCAACTCGTCACAGGGTGCCGAGGCAATCGCCGTCGGTACGGTATATCTGTATCCGTTAACAAGGGCTTTCCATGAAATCCAGCATTGTCTTTCTGATGCTGTGCATCCTCACGGGCTGCGCAGGGCATCAACACGACCTCCCGCCGGTATCCGGCGATCCTCAACCGGTCAATTCCCCCGCGATTATTCAGGAGCTGACAAAACATGTCTGAAACAGAAAACCTCATTGCGTCATCCCGCACCTTTGAAGCGGTTCTGCTGGAAAAAGATGAACGGGAAAAAAAGCGCGCGTGGCGAATGGCGGCAACCGGGTTTGCGCTGGCAGCGCTGACGATAACCGCGCTGATTATTCTGCTGCCGCTGAAAACCACCGACATCGAATTATGGTCGGTGGATAAACAGACCGGACGCTATGAATATATGACCCGTCTCAAGGAGAAGGATATCGCTACCGAAGCCGCGTTGGCTCATGCGCTATCCGCCCAGTACGTCCGGCTGCGCGAAGGCTATAACTATTTTGCACTTCAGCGCGATTATGACGACGTGCAGCTCTTCAACAGCGACAGCGTGAACCGGGATTACCTCGATGAGTTTAACGGCAATCAGGCCCCTGACGTCATGTTCAATAAAGCGGAATACGTCGTGTCTGTCGAAATTATTTCCAACATTCACGCCCCCGCCACCGCCCCTGACCACCTGGCAACCTTGCGCGTTAAACGCATAATCCGCCGCATTGAGGATAACACGGTCAAAACGGATATCTGGAACATCCGCCTGACTTATCGCTACCTCCCCCGCAAACAACTGACGGACAGCCAGCGAGAAGTGAACCCATTGGGGTTCATCGTCACCAGCTACCAGCGCGATAAAGAACTGAGGGGGGAATGATGCTGAAAAACACCGTACTGATAGGGCTGATGCTGGCATCATGCGCTGTCTGGGGGGCCGCGATACCTCGCGGTAGCGCCTATGACAGCCGCATGCAGCATGTCACCTATGACAGCCAGAATGCCACCGTCGTCAACACCCGCCCCGGCTACCTCACCACTCTCCTGTTTGATGACGATGAAGCGGTGCTCGACGCCCAGACCGGTTTTCCCAAAGGCTGGCGAGTGACCAAAAGCGATAACCGGGTGGACGTCAGCCCCAACCCTGTCATCCAGCCGGTAACGGAGGACAACGGCAATAACGTCAACAAGGTGTTTCTGCCGACCGCCAAAGAGTGGAAAACCAACCTGTTGGTGGTGACATCCAAACGCGAGTACAGTCTGGAGCTTAACGTGCTGGATAACGACTCGCCCTCGCAGGCCTTCATTATCCGTTTTCACTATCCCGATGAAGCGCGCAGGCAATCAGCGGCCGCCGATGCCGCCCACCGGCAACGCCTGCGTGAGGCACAGGAAAAGCAACAGATTGTGGCCGCTTTCGAGCAGGCCACCACACCGCGAAACTGGCACTATATCAAGCGGGTCGCGGCGGGTTCGGCGACAATTGCACCGGATTTTGCCTACGATGATAGCCGCTTTATCACTCTCGGTTTTTCAGCCACCAAAATTCTGCCGTCACTGTTTCGGGTCGTTAACCAGCAGGAGCAGACCGTCACGCCCCTAATCACCAAACACGGGAACTACACCGTGATGGTCGTGCGGGCCATGTCGCCGCATCTGGTGTTGCGTTATGGACGCGCCGTGGTCGGCATTGAGAATACCGCATTCGGCAACGTCGCCGTCAGCGCTGGTGACACCGTTTCGCCCGCCGTCACGCTGGAGGCCAAATGACAGACCATCCCATCCCGGATACAGTGGAAAAAAACGTGGCTGAACGGGAAGCCGAAGCCCGTGAACGCGCCAGAGCCGCGAGAGAAAGCCAGACACCGGCGCACAACACACCGCCCGGTCAGCCGGAAGTCACCCGCTTTAAAAAACCCGCCAGTCGCCGAACGCTGCTGGTCAGCCTGCTCAGTCTGGCGGTGCTGATGCTGCTGGCATGGAGTGGGGATCGCTTTTTTGGCGCAGTCAAACACAGCGATGACAAGGCGACGGAGACCCAGCCGCCGACCGGTGTAATACCGCCTGCGCGTAAAAACCTCGGTATGGACAGTCATCCGTTCGGTCTGTTCGAGCAGAGCAGACCGGAAACCACAACGGATCATCGCCAGACGCAGGTTGCCCCGCCACCGCCAGCACCGCCCGCGTTAAACAAGGCCACCGCCCTGGCCGACGGGTTAAGCCAGGTGTCAGATACCGCATCGGCTTCCCACGTCACCGCCTCCGGCACTGACAAGCAAAAGCCTACTACCGCGCCTGACCCGGAGATAAACGACGCCGCTCCCGGCGTGGTAACAGTCACCCACATCCGGCGGCTCGGTCTCGATCCCGATCTCTACCTACCGGTTGATAGCTACATTCCCTGCTCGATGATGCAGCGCTTTGTTTCCGATGTCGGCGGGCGGATTTCCTGCCTCATCAGCGAGGATGTCTACAGCGCCAGTCATCATGTGAAGCTGCTCCCGGCAGGCACGGTCGCCCGTGGCGTCTATCGTACCGGCGCACTGCAACAGGGCCGGAGCCGAATGTTTGTCATCTGGACGGCGTTACGCACACCAGAGCCCGGTAGCCTGCACATTCCGCTGACCGATACCGAGGCCAGCGGCCCGTTGGGAGAAGCCGGGATTAGCGGCAGGATCGATACCCATTTCTGGGAGCGGTTCGGCAACGCGTTAATGCTGAGTACGGTACAGGACGTCGCCGCTGCGGCGGCGAATACAGCGCCGGGGAAAGACCGTAATACCGACTACACCGAGAATACGCGTGCTGCCGCCTCGGAGATGGCAAAAACGGCACTGGAAAACAGCATCAATATCCCGCCCACGATGTACATCAATCAGGGGGAGGTGATCGGCATCATGACCGGCACGGATATCGATTTCTCTTCCGTTTATCAACTGCGTCTGAAAAAGAGGTGGTATGAACGCTGAAAACCTGTCGCTTGATTTCATGAAACATCAGCTATTTGGTGAATTTCTGCCACTGGCAGGCCTGACGGAAATCGCCATTAACCGCCCTGGTGAGATCCACACCAAAATAAACGGTCGATGGCAGAGACATGAATCGCCAGTCACGTTGCGTCAGTGCCATGCCTTTGCCAACGCGCTGGCCTCATGGCATGACGATAATATTGATGACACGTCGCCGATTCTGTCCGCCACGCTGGAGTCTGGCGAACGAATTCAGGCCATTATTCCCCCGGCCTGCGAGCGGAATACCGTGTCCATTACGCTGCGCAAGCCGTCATATACGCAGAAAAGGCATCAGTCGTGGATTGAGGCGGGCTTTTATCACCGCGTAACCGGTCAGGAGCAGGCTGAAAGCAAAGACGAGGAACTGACCCGATATTACAACAACGGGGACATTCCCCACTTTATTGAAAAAGCCGTCGAGTACGGCAAAACGCTCTTTATTGTGGGGGAAACCGGCTCGGGTAAAACCACCTACATGAAGACGTTGCTGCACTATATTCCGTCGCATCTCAGGCTGACGACAATTGAAGACAACCCTGAAATCCGGTTTTACCACCACACCAATTATGTGCATCTGTTTTACCCGGCAGAGGCCACCGACGAGGCGATTGTCACCCCCGGCAGGCTGATACGGGCGAATTATCGAATGAACCCGGACAGAATTCTGCTGGCGGAAATTCGCGGGCGGGAAGCCTGGGACGCACTGAAAATTATCGGCTCCGGCCATGAAGGGCTTATTACCTCCCTGCACGCGGGCAGCCCGGAAGAGTGTATTGAGGGACTCATCGACCGCTGCTATGAAAACCCGGACTGCAACAATATCCCGTTCGATGTGCTGTTACGCAAGGTGCTAAAAAGCATTGATGTGATCGTCAGTATTGATATCCATGGCGACGTTCGCCGGATGAGCGATATTTATTTTAAACCGGTACACCTTCATCACATGAAGGAAATATTCAGATAGACGAACCATCCCCCCCTGCCACCCAGTAAAGGTATTCAATATGAAAACCGTCATACTCACCGCCTTTCTTCTCGGCATGAATGTATTATTTCCGGCCTCAGTGATAGCCGCTGATGCCTGTGAAGCTGTTTTATGTCTGTACGGTAAAACCACCGGAAACAGCGGTGGACATACCTGTCAGTCGGCTGAACGCGCCTTCTTTTCTATTGTGAAAAAGAACCGGCACGGTTTTCTCCCCGGCCAGACTGCCGATGCCAGGCAATCCTTTTTAAACGAATGTGATTCGGCTGACCCGGCCGCGATCAGCCAGATTATCGGTAAATATGGCCGCGTTCGTGGCTAATACTGACGAACCGGGCGCAAAGGCGTGGCGGTTTTCAGGTTTTTACGGCCCGCCCATTTTTCGCGAATTAAGGCACGAAAAATAACGGGCCGTAAAAATGAGGCAGCGGACAGAAATATTTTCGCGGATTAAGGCGCGAAAATATTTCAGGCACCGCGCCTCACCGGCAAACAGCCGCGCCCACGCGGCTTTTGCAGGCCGGGGGGAGCCGCAAAAAATTTGCCGCCCCAGCGAGCAAATAGGCGCGCCCACGCGCCGGTTTTTGTGGGGGGCGTGCCCCGCACACCGTCGCGGCTAAGTCTCCGGCCCAAAGCCGGTAGCGTGGCGCGACCACCCGCTTTGAAGGCGTTTTCCCATTTTTTCGCTGGCCGGAACGGACAACAGAAAAAATAGGCGAAAAACGGCGTCTCAAAGGGGGTGGTCGCGCGTAGCGGGCGACGGTGTGCCGCTTTTGACCCTGGGGGTTTTGGCGTGGCGTCCAGCCACGACATTACCCCCATGTGCCAGGCAATAAGGGCGTCCAGCCCGCATGTACTGGCGCACGCCGTTTCGTGCAGGGAAGCATGCTTCTCTGCACATGGCCGCACAGCGGCCACCTTCTTTACCCCATACGCTCGCCCCGCCTTTTCGCCCGACACCGTGGGGCGAATTGATGGGGCGATGTCATGGAGCGAATGGCTGACGAAGGAGGCACGATGATTTTAAATAATCTTGCCGCTTCACTGTCGCCGATAGTGAACGAGATGCTGGCGCTACTCGCTTTTATACAACAGCAACAACTGATGCTGGCATTATTAGCGGGGCTGACGATGCCGTTTTTTGCATCAATGAAAAGCGATGAACGGCAGAAAGCCCCGCTCTGGAAAAAGCTGATTATGGCTTTTTCCCTGCTGTGTTTTCTCTCCGGCACACTGGCTCCGATAGTTATCGGAGCCTTTCAGTGGCTGTATAAAATCAGACTCACCAGTGATAATTCAGCACTGGCCTGGTCAGTACGGATTGCTTTCACTGTAACCGGGATTATTTTTCATATTATGCTTCGCCGGGTATTCACGCCGGAACTGGACAGAATAAAGAAACGCCTTGTTAAAAAGACCACCCTTGAACGGGAATTGCGCACTGATGTCCGCACCGTAAAATCCCTTCTGCCGGAAACTCTGCATTATAACCCGCTGGATTATATCGACCTGAATAAAGGCATATTTACTGGCATGGACAGGGAGAATGAACCGATGTATCTCCCGTTAAAGGACTGGCAGAAACAACACGCGGATATTATCGGTACCACCGGAGCCGGTAAAGGGGTTGCCGCTGGCATTTTGCTTTATCAAAGCATTCTGACCGGTGAAGGTGTGTTTGTGATGGACCCCAAGGATGATGAATGGGCACCGCATCTTTACCGGAAAGCCTGCGAGGATGCAGGAAAACCCTTTGCCTTAATTGACCTGCGAAAACAGCAATACCAGTTAAACCTGATTGAAGATATCACGCCCGATGAACTGGAAGAATTGTTTGTTGCCGGTTTCAGCCTGGCAGAAAAAGGGCAGGAATCGGACTTCTATCGTATTGATGACCGAAAAGCCGCCCGTATGGCCGCGCAATTTGTCAGTGATAACCCATCGGCAACTCTCCGTGATGTTTATAACGGTGATTACGTTCAGGGTATTGCCGAAAAAATCAAAGCGTTCTTTGGGAAGATTGAGGAACTGGCATTACTCAATGCCATTAACTCACCAGAAGGCTTTTCGCTTAAGCACATATTTGATGAGGGCGGCTGCTGTTATGTTGTCGGCTCCATGCGAAACAGCAAAATTATTACCGCCCAGCGCATGCTGCTGGTTCGCATTTACCAGCTGGCAGAAAAGCGCGATCGAGTAACAGACGTCCCCCGCCCCATTGCTGTTTATCTTTCCGAACTGAAATACCATTTATCCAGGCCGGCACTGGAGGGATTAGGCGCGGCACGGGATAAAGGCGTGCATATTATTATGGACCACCAGTCCATTGCCGATTTAAAAGACTGCCCGGCAGATTTGAAAGGTGACGCCGTTGTCGGTGCGGTCGTTGAAAATGCCAAGTTCAAACTGGTTTACCGGGTTATGGACCCGGATACGGAGGAATGGGTAGCGAGAATGTCAGGCACTATTCTGGTAGATGATGAACTCCGTAAAGCTAAAACGGATAATATGCTGACGGAGACCATCGACAGTGAGCGTACAATCCGCCAGGCCGAACGTTTCTTTATTGACAGCAATATGATCCTGAACTTGCCCGATTTTGTCAGCTTTATCTTTACGACAAAAACGCTACCTTCTGCTTCACTGATCTCGCCAATAAAGGTCAGAAAGCGTCAGCTAAAAATCTTTTCAGTTTCCCCTGATATTGCCGCCGCAGCAGCCCCGGTGAAGATCATGCTGGATTTTGGCGAGGATGATAAACCAGCCATGCCGGATGTGATAACAACGCACCCGGCTATTTTCTTCGACGAAAGCGAAGTAAAACTGGCAAAGCCGAAACCTGATGACGAGGAATACCCGTCCCCGCTGGATTTTTAAGGAGCGCTTATGCTGATTTCATCCTTTCATGAGCGCCAGACGCGCAACAATGAGAAAATAAAACAACTGCTGAACTTCCTGAAAGAAGAAACCTACAGTGATTTTAAAACGCTGATGCAGTTATTTGGTTTCCGGGATCATAAGTCGCTTTATTCGCTGCTGGCAAAAACGGAGCGAATGGGGTTAATCCAGAAGCATATGCTTGAATCACGGACAATGAAAATCTCATTATGGGGGATCACCAGCGACGGGCTGGCGGTGGTGTTGACCCCGAATGATAGAATCTTTCCTGCGCGGTTTGAACCATCAAAAATCACCGGCTGGACGCTGGAGCACCATCTTGATAATCAGGCCGCCAGGCTTATTCTGGAGAAGAAAGGCGCTTCGGGATGGATTAACGGCGACCGGGCCAGCTTTCTCAGCCAGTATCAGGTAAAACATCGCCCGGACGGATTACTGACGCTGCCCGACGGTAACGTTATTGCCATTGAAACCGAGCGCCGCCTGAAAACCCGAGCCCGTTATCAGTCGATCATTGCCAGCCACTTACTGGCCCGTACCCGCAAGCAGTGGATTTACGTATTTTATGTTGTGCCCGATCTACAGAAGAAGCGTGCGCTTGAACTACTGTTTGACAGCATCAGGCATGTCATCATCAATCATCAGCATATTCTGCTGAAAGAGCGTCATCGCCATGTTTTCCACATCTATACTCTTGCCGAACTTCAAAAATTGGATTTGAAGCACTACGCCTAAGCTGCATAAGTTATAGTCATCTAAACAACTGGGTCTGATCGGAGCGGTCATTACAATCAATGAAGAAAGCAACCTTATCGTTTAAGGGGCATTCTTGCTGAGGCTAACCAGTACTGATAGGCTTTTGCTTATGTAAATATGGTTAACGACAGCAACTACATAAAGATAAAGTGGACTAAGCGGCGGGGAAACAAGAGCGCACAAGTGGTGGAAATAGCGACAAAATTGATTTATAAGATATTAAAAATTCTATTGGTAATCTTATGACAGCACTCTATGAGGTCGCAGAACATCTGACGAAGCAGGCTAAAGCTAGTCATAGAAAAGGTGCGCAAACGATAGTTCTTGCTGATGCTTTTGCCCGCTCAGCATTTAACCGATACTATTATGCGTGTTTTTTGTGCATAAGAACCTTTGTCAGCAGTATAGAGGCCAAATGGTCCAATGTTGCACACCTCGATGTTCCTAAATTACTCAGAAATAATGTCAAACAAAAAATTGATGCAGAGTTAAAGAAAGGGGAAAAAATCGGCATTCTTACACCTGGTGGATATCAGTCAAAAAAAAGTATGGTTCTTACATCCCTTGAGATCATGGCATCTACAATGTCGTTAGCTTATATTGTGAGGGGTATAGTTGATTATGAACCTGAGATAAAAATAATGTTTAATGAAGGTGCATTTTCAATTAATGCCACATCAGTGGCTGAAGCTAAAGGATGGTTAATTACTATAAAAACTGAAGAAGCAAAGATAAAAAGAATCTTACAGGAGGTGGGGATTGTATAGCAAAGAGATGCTAGAATATATCTTGGGCAAATACCCAATGATTTCCGTAAGGGAAGTGAATGACTTTAGCGAAACTATTTTATTAGACATCCCTATTAATAGATTATCACCAGCAGCAAAAAATGGCTTTATAACGAAGCGACAAGTGTCAAATATTACAAAAAAAATTGAATCTGAATTATCGGTTAAAGTACTCGTTTCTTATTCAACATCGCAGAGTAAATTAGATATAGAAGCAGGTTTAAAAGCTCTTGCAAAAGCTAATTTCAAAGGAAAGAAGATTATCGATTTAGACGTCTCATTTAAAGATGTTAAAAATGCCAGCGTATATATATTTTCTATGAATATGTCTGATGAGGATAAAGAAAAATGGGGATTACTAGCGGGAGATTATTTTAGCAGTCTAAATATAAAGTTAAATGCATTAATGTATGAGCAGAAGAACAATCCAGAACCTACATTAATGATGATGTTGAGAACAATGAAAGTATTATATCCATGCGATTTACCTACAATGAAAAAGGCATTGGAAGATAAGGAATATCATATAGAGTCGTCAGACTGGCTAAATAAAAAACTAGATTCATTGAGAAAGAAAAATCTAATTATAAGAGATCGTGAAGGCACCTACAGAATGACATATCTGGGTCTAGAATTAGTTCCGGTTACAAGATCTAAACAAAGTTCCGATGTCGATAGAATTCTGTATCTTGCAAAGAAACACTTATAATGTTATTTTTAACGTTGGTAGTGGCGTTCACGAGGGTGTGTATCATACCCATTTGTGAAGGTCGCGTACAGAATGTGCGCCTGTGAAGCAGCAGGCGCTCCTTCGAAACGCCTGCTGCTTCACAGGCGTCATCAACGAAAGCCCAATCAGCTTTGCTTAAGGACTGACCTGGATGAAAACGCCACTACCGCTTCTATTCTCATATAATGATGCTCAACAATTTCTTGGCGCATTGTCTCCTGACGTTCGTGACGTATATTCCCCTGAAATTAATAGATTGTTTGACAGGGGATTACCACCTGTCGTGTCATGGGGCGTACTATCAGTAGCTATTGGTGTTAGCCCACATTTTATTAATTCAATTATAAAGAATAAAGATAAATATTATCGTATTTTCCCAATCGCAAAGGGGAAAGGTAAAAAAGTAAGAATCATTGAATCCCCAAAGGTTGGGTTAAAAATCATTCAATCATGGTTAGCATATCACTTGGCGACTAATGATAATATTCCAGTGAGTGATTCGGCATATGCATTCATACCTGGTAAAAATGGAATTTATGAAGCGGCTTTCAGGCACTGTAATGCAAAGTGGGTTTTATCAATTGACTTACGTGATTTCTTCCACTCTATAGATTTTGACAGGGTTATCAATGGGTTGAAAAATACTGGGTATACTTTTGAACAATCCGGTAAAATAGCAGCTATTGTTACTTACAAAAATAGATTGCCACAAGGTGCTCCAAGTAGTCCAGTATTATCAAATATAGTATTTAAAGACACTGATGATAAGATTAATGATATTATTGCGGATAAGAAAATTATCTATACACGTTATGCAGATGATCTAACATTCTCTAGCGATGACCTTAGTATTGATGTTGAAAATTTAAAGCAAAATATTATTAACTTACTGGAAAATGAAAATTGGACCATCGCAACTGAAAAGTTAAAAATTTCCAAGTTACCAAATAGACTTAAAGTTCATGGTTTTCTTGTTCATGATGTCAAACCGAGATTGACTAAGGGGTATAGAAACAAATTGAGAACATATGAGCATCTTCTTCGCAATGGAAAGATTATCGAATCTGATTTAAATCGAATTCGTGGACACGTAAATTATGGAAAGCACATTGATAAGTTAAATGATGAAAATTAAGCCACTGGTTTATAGTTCACTATGAATGTAACATTCGAAATTACAATGCAACCAACTCCCTCTTTATAAAAATTATACTAAAGCCACCATCTACATAATTAGGTTAATTATTAATGATAGATTTGCTACTTTTTACGTCCTTGCCCATTTTAGCACGAACCTGCAATTGAAAATCACTCACAGCAGCGATAAGAGAGATGGATGAAAGTAAATCACCACAAGTCTATAACCTACATAAACAATCGATAGGCATATGCGCTTCCAGGCAATGAGGGGACATTAGCTATAGTTTTTGCTAAACGTTGTGAATACCGAATAGTAACAGGAACAGGGTCATATAACGCATCATTATTCCAATCCATCTTTGTCAATGCAAGTGCCTCGAATGCAGTTAATTCAATCGGCCCCACCCCCGTGTGCCGTACAATATTGAGTGGTCGAGGAATACTTTTACCACCCTGGTAATAGTCTCCATGCGATGCGGCACGAGGTGCATTGCCCGCAACCCAAACGAAGGCTGATTTCCCTGAACGTTGTAGCATAGTGCCACGCGGCACAGGGTAGCCATCAGGTTCACTTCTTTTCTGAGGTGTAGGATTACGGCTTTCCTGGAGCCAAACCCCTCGCCATCCAGCATTACTCGATACTTCCACGCACTCAACTTCACGAATAGCAGAAAGCGCGTCTAAGGCTCCTTCCAATTCATCTGATTTAAACGATGTTGTCTTATGAATAACCAAGCGTCGAGGGAGCAAACCACCATTACGGCTTTGGTAAAGGGCCAAGCTGCGGGCCAGTACTGCCCTCATGTCACTTCGACTAAGAAAGGGGTTTCGACGCGCATCTTCAATATCCTTGACAGGGTCCCGTGCTTCAAAAGCAACAAACTGCATACCACCACCATCGGCATCAAAAACCTGCGAACAACAGGTCACATAATGGGCATCTTTTGGGTCCCCTCTTAGTGCATAAGCCAATCCAATATATGCCGTATTCTCTGGTACACCTTTCAATGGTGCTAGCTTCCATGGAATTCCTCCAGCCTTTACATAGAGTGCAATTGACAAACGCCATGCTAACGATGCTTTATAACCAAACGAGAATACCCGATCATTGATAACCTGAGTCGGAATACTATAACCTGCACCAATTGCCTTAAGTGTATCGTGTACATCAAAACCGGGAGAGCGAAATGCGGTCTGCCAATCATCGGGAAGATGCACTAACACAACATCGAAGTGATCGCGTACTAATGCCAAGCGTTGCATTCCTGTTCGTAACGCATTTAACAAACGGATATGTGGTGGACCTTCCGCTCCTAAAGCTCCAAGATCATCCGGCAATCTGATGTGTGCTTCACTGATTTTGGCAGCGACCAGCGGAACATTAAATGTGTTCTCAAAGCCGCGAAATTCTGGTACATACTGTTTTCGATCAGTTGGAGCGTGCTTTGAGCGCAGCGTATCGACCAAAGTACGTAAGTTTTTCCATCTACTTACAGGCCCTATCGTCGCTATTCGAAGTTCTGGAGTATAAGTTGGAAAAATCGAACTGCTGTACGCTCCGTTCTGAACAATTCCCCTTAAGGGGTTCACGTCTAGTAGCGTATCTTCTGAATTAAAAGTAAGCAGAGGCTCTTCCAACAAAGAAAAAGGTGGCAGTTTCGACGTATTATAGCTCATATTCATCGCCCGCTCCGTTGGAAGTAATCATGCTCATGGCTGGGCCTACTCCATGCTGTAATGGGAGACAGCTGAAATTCTGCGTCCAAACTTGATCCAGAATTATCTTTAAAACCAATAGCTTTAATAAGACCACCGCTATTTCCAGGCAAAAATTTTGCCCATCCAGCAATAATGCGTGACCATTCCTTATTGCGTCGACCAGCCCACCGTTCCCTTTGCCAATCAATTGAGGGATTTGCCACATGGACAAATGATGAAACGTTTTCACCAGGGCTTGATTCTCCACCACGCTCTTGGCGAGGTAATTCAACGCAAGTAAAAGGTTCGAATACACACCACCAACGCTCTGCCATAAAATCCAATCGAATCTGCACTCCTTCGTTGAACGGATAGCCGTATCCATCCACTTTCCCTGTCAATGGTGCTGAATATGCTTGTCGAAGAGAAGATAACTCCTTTTTACGCGATGCAACATGTTCTGGTTTGTCTCTGGAAGAGCCATTTGTCACTATAATTGCATGACCTTTTCGCCGCAAACGTGGTAACAGCGGCCTACCTCTGCTAATAGCCCAAACCAAAGCATCGTACAGCAGGCCCAAAGCCCAACTGTCATTTTCGGGTTGAAGATCGACGGTACCTGCAAGCCGTCCTCCAACTGATGAGAATGCGCTAAGTAATTCTGCATCGTTACCAAAGGCGACAATTTCGCTACCAATACTAGCTACAATAGCCTTTATTTTCGCGTCGCGAATCAGTTCTCGAGCACGAACCGTCGTTATTGCAGTATTGATTTCAATACGACGGGCTTGCTGCGGCATAGAGAGGATTGGTAATGCAGAGCATTGCAACACAGGGAAGTTGCGTTGTTCCTGCACAGGAAGTGGTATCTCTGCTAAAATCTGAGCCGCACGTTCCATCTGAACATACTGAAATAAAGATGGCGGCAAACTTATTTCATCGATGATG
The DNA here is from genome assembly GCF_019464615.1 of Dickeya ananatis. NCBI lineage: Bacteria > Pseudomonadati > Pseudomonadota > Gammaproteobacteria > Enterobacterales > Pectobacteriaceae > Dickeya > Dickeya ananatis. The sequence goes on from NZ_CP040816.1 coordinate 2,623,177, forward strand.
TATCCGGCTAACTCATCGAACGTAGGGGATTCGACAATCGCTGCCGTTACTCCTTTCTGAATAGCTTTATCAAGTAATTCTCTAACAGCAGGTAGAACGGAATGGGCAGAAGGTGTAACCCAGTAGATTCCTCCCGGAAAGGCATTTGGCTGTTCTAATACCTCATTTAGCACTGCCATAATCGATTCGTCTCGGCCACTATAGCCAACAATCACTAATCCCAAACGAGTGCAGACAGTACCAAAAACACGACGCATTCGAACATCCTGCTCTCTTAGTTCTTCTGTTGTATTCTTTAACTCAACCGACTGGAAATCACCATGCAGTTTAGCCAGAAATGGCCAATTTGATTCACGTAAACAACGTTCAGCACGTTCTGCATTATCAATCGCAGCAGTTGTTAGGTTCGCACGCTCAGTAGTTGGAACTAACTGATCAGTCAATGTGGTTGCTATTTCGACCAATTGGTCAAAATTGGTTGTGAAGACACATGGAACACGATGAGTAGTCAGTAGCGAGGCGAGCACTCGGTGAGCATATGATGGCGTACCCATCGTGACCGCCTTTTCTATATAGATACGGCGACCTTCTGCTGTCGGGTACACAGCCTCGAAGGCTTTTGCATATTCAGTGGGATCGTTTGGCGCAGGTAATTCCGAACGCTTACTGAAGAACATATCAATTCTCTGTTGCCACAACGGATCATTGGCATCTACTTCACGTAAGCTTATTTTGGTCAACTGACAGAACAAACGTTTTTTGAAGTCTAAAATCATCGAGTAACCGGTTGGAATACCTGCTGACGCCGAAGCTCCAGCACCGAGAAACCAGGAAAATTGTTCAGGCCTCAAGCAGAAGGTATTTGCAAACTGTGGTCCTGTGAATATCTTAATCAACAAAATATCCTCGTCAGGTAATTTAATGATTTCCAACGATTGCAGATTCAACTTTGCTCAGAATCTGTTGCATGTTACCTCAATTAATACGTAATGGCTTATATTGCAAGCCTTATCCAAAATGACATACTCCCGGCGGGTTAACATGCTTTAAAATAAGTATCAGCTGCGATTGCCGTTGCTCTACATCAAAATCAAAGCTGATTTAGCCCAATGTAGTAAGAGCGCCCTATTTAACATATGCCAGTATAGTATGATTAGGATTGACAATATTGTTTTCCACTGAGAGGGCCTTACTGTTCGGTACTCGCTATGCTAAATTCAGCATCAATCTGTACCTCGCAGCGTTGCCGTTAAAACCATATAACCGCATTCCTTTGCGGTTATCCAGCTCCGGGCTCAGAGTTGATCCATCAGGTAACGATGCGCTTTCGATGCTGCACTGGCGGCTTTGAAAATATAGCGCTTATCGCTCTTCAGTGCTCTCAGCCAGGAAGCAATATAGCTTTCATGCTGAACCTCTCCAACAATCCCCAGATCCGCCATCAGGAACGCGCTTCCCAGCTCGGCGATCAACTCTTCAAACGCGTAACTCTCACTGCCAAACTTCCCTTTCATTTCACGGTTAAGACGTGTTTTTGCTCCACTCCAGTGAACCAGCTCATGCAGGCCGGTGGCGTAGAAATTAGCGGCATCGGAAAAAAGATGGCGTTCCGGCAACCAGACTTCATCCGTTAATGGCTTGAAAAAGGCATTCTGACCTTTCTCTATGATACGGGCACCACTGCGGTGAAATAGGTTTTCAGCCTGCGGTAACAGCTCGAACGTCTCAGCGGGGCTAACAGCTTCGGTATTCAGGGGAAGGCCGTCAATTTGTTCAACATTGAACACGGTGAAGGTTTTCAGCATCGGGATCTGGTCGATTTCTCCGTCTTCGTTTTCCTTCTCTAAGGTTGTATAGAAAATTACTGTCGTGCCGTGCTCGCCTTTGCGAACCTGCCCACCTACTGCCTGTGCTTGTTTGTAGGTCATCCAGCGTGAATCACCGAAACCCTGCTCTGACGCACTGCACCACAACAACATGATATTCATTCCGCTATACGCGATGCCGGTTGCGAAGTTGGAAGGCAACCCAGACATGCCCGGCACACGCTGCCACGGACACATCCAGGGCTTCACTCCGGCTTCCAGCGCGGTGATGATGCTGTCGGTGACGGTCTGATAAATATCGGTTTTGGTTTTGGAAAATTTCGTTTTTGAGGAGCCTGACTGCTCCAGCGGGGATACGCTGGTCGCCGCTGCGGTGTTAGGGGCGGTAGTCTGGGTATGCAGGGAAATGGTCATGGTTTTGTCTCCGTCAGGGGTGTGATTTTCGTCTTCGTATCGCCTGACGGTTCGCTTTCCCGGCATCGTTCCGGCACGCAAGGGCGCAGAATGCGTGCCATTTACCCTTGCGGGACGGGTTGTGCTGGGAAACGATTAACCGGAAGCTGATACGAGGAACGAAAAAGAACACGGGAGAAAAAACTGACCCTGCAAGCCGGGCGTAGCGCCCCTTAGGCTGCAGCGGTGAAATGGAGGTTGGGGTAGTCCACTAAACGGGAAAAACTGCCTAGTAGGCAGAGGAAAAACAAAGAAAAGTTGCCTCCCTATTTTGAATAGAATGAGATCACAGTAAAATAGCTACAATTTTCCGAACTCTAAGGTAGGAGAAATTGTGCATATGTTCAACAGCGCATTTCATGAGTTGGCCCAGAACCTAAAAATTCAAGTGGATGATATAAGTCAAGGTATCAACACTGTCAGCGAAATGCTGAACACTTTAAAAATAAAACAAGGAATTCTGTCCTCCGGCCTTGAAAGCATGATGGCGTTGAGTGAGCTTCTAAATTCTCCTCCCACGCCAAGAGATATACCAACTGAGAGGATATTGGTAAAAACCGAACCCGAATCACCTAGCCCATTGGAAAATCAACCCACCGATTTTACCACTATAAAACTTTCATCAATTATTTTCCCTGACGATTTTTCTTCATTACAACGTTTTTTGATTAAGCATTTTGGTAATGATTTCAGTTGTAATGAATTTTTAAATAAAAATGATAACGACTTCCTTAGCATTGAATATTTCGGTCTATCTAAATTAGATACTGTCAAAAGAATGCAAAGTTACTTGTTAACAGGACCCTTTCAGCAACAGACTCTTAACTTACCTTTTCCTGATAAAGAAACATTGTCAGAGTATCAATTGAATTATGCACTTTTAGATGAATCACAACGCAAGTTAGTAGAAAAGATATCGAGAGTACTGGAAATACCGGCCAACCAAGTTACCGTATCGCATATTGTCTATGATACTAACAAGGAAATAATGAAAAGTATTGTAGCGGGTCAACGGTTTGAAGACGTCTACGAGCCAATGCTAAAACGTATTCATCAAGCCTTGTCAGAATTTCATTGCGAAAATCATGAAGAGCTTAAAGAAAAAATAACTGGGGGGAAATTTCTTAACTACATTGGCACACTTGAATTTACTCCCCACGAGCTATCAACTATCATCAGTAACGATCTCACCACCTATCTGGTAAATACCGATGAAAGAAGTGCCTACATCATTCGCTCCAGATTTGGGTTAGATGGTTATCAAAAAGCCACATTACAAAGCATTGCAGATAGTCTTGAGGAAAAGTTAACTCGCGAGCGTGTACGCCAGTTGGAGAATGATGTCTGTGCAGAACTGTTAGGATGTCTGAGTATTCATCCTGCCAATATATGGTCAAATGTGAGAAAAAACGCAGGACCAGATATAAGTCAGCTCTATCCAGATCTTTCTCGCCGATTCACAAGGAAACAGGGATTTATAGCTTTTCTTGAAATGATCAGTAATACCCATAAAGGTGAGCTGGATAAGTTATTACATCCGGAATGTAATGTTCAATATATCAATGAACTTGCCGCATATACGAAAGCACCGATTGATATCAGTGACGTGCTAAGTGAAATTAGCGAGCGTTACGGTTATACGGAACAGCAGGCACATAATGCCTTACAGCATCTAATTGAAAGCAAAAAACTTTTGTTAAAAAACCAAAAGATTTGTTTAACTTCGCTGAGTAAGGCAGAAGCATTTGCTCAGGCTGCACTCTATTTCCCGAACGGCGCAGCCTTCCGTGACATCCATCAGTTCGCTAATGATCAAGGCTTCTGCAAATCGCTCTTCCCTCTGGACCGACAGGATCATGGCATAACACAGGCCGTCGATGAAGGGCTGGTCTATCTGTCAGCACATGGTATGTATCGGCACGTTTGTTACCTTCAACTATCAGAAGAAGAAATCTCAAGTATTCTTGAATCCGTTTATCTGGCTCTGGTGTCATCTATTTCTGTTGGTGTCGACACGCTTAATTTGCGGGTCGACGTCTATGAGAAAAAATCTTTCCAGGAAGATTATTATATTGTTCGCCATGTCGTGCGCGAATATGGTTTGCAGCGTGAGATATTCTTCGCAGGAAAATCGGGGGCAGATACTGTTAGTCTAGAAGAAAATTTTATTCTGAAAGGTCAGAAAGAAGCCATTGTTCAGATGTTTGAAAAATCACCAGGCCCAAGAACACGAGACGATCTTGTTGCTGTCATCAAATCAGGCTCCCGAGGCCATGCTGCGTTTTATATCAATCAGCTAATGCTGGAGAACCGTTTGGTCAGAATCGATGCCAGTCATTATGACGTGCCAAGTATTGCATTTGCAGATCAACCTGTTTCACTGATTATGGAGAGAGCAGCGATTGTTCTACACCGAGCAAAGAGACCGGTAGAGATTGGAGTTATAGCTGAGGAATGTAACACGAGATTACATCTAGAATTCCCAAAGGCTTGGTATCTATCACTGCTGCGCTACTTTTATAAAAGATACAATAAAACATGGTATTATTTCCATAACCTGGTGAGCGAGGCTCCTTTAAACGGCTTAAGCTTATCCTCTTTGGCTAAAAGCGTTCTGGAAAAATACAGTAATGAAAATGCTGTATTTGCATCTTTAAGCGAACAAATCCTAGCAGACGAAACGTTAATCAGACAGGCGATTAAAAATGTGAAAAATCAGTGCCCTGCTAATATTTCACAAACAACACTATATTCCTGACTAAATTTCCACCGCGCAGCCCCACTACTGATGGGGCTACTTACAGACCATGAATTATTACTTAGCGCTACCCTATGCAGTTCGAGCAGCGTTAAGTAAGATTAATATAGTACATAGCAAGTCATTCGCTATGCAAAAAGTTAGAAATGATATTTATTTAATTATTTTCACTATGATCTCTCACAGCTAATTGAATATCTTTATATTCAGCTCGTAGAGAATCATATTGCAGGCCATTCAATAACTTATCAGAACTTAACTTAATAACATTAGCATCATGTTTGAATTCATTTAATGCATCATTCTCCATTGCACACAGTATTATCTGATAATCTTGGGGGACACTATGCATTAGTTCTTTAATGACTGTTTCATAACGGTGTCCTGCCTGCTCTTGCTGGTTAGGCGTATCAATGACGAAAGGAGGCACTATGCAAGTGTTAGCACCATGTATTTGTTGCAGTACAGAGAGTTGATAAGCGAGTAATCCCCTGGCAGCCTCAGCAGCACCACCACCGAGCAACTGTTTGTAATCAGTGGGTGATTTTACTTTACTAAGGTTTATTCCTGTTGAACCTAACGCTTCAATGTTTCCCAACAATCTTGACATAAAAGAAGAATTCAGTTCTTCCTTGTCTTTGGTTGAAAGAAGTTTTCTCTGGTCTTTTCTTAACTCCGTAATAGAACTGTTGGCTTTGCTGATTTTGAGATCTTCATTATCAATTTTAACTTGAATGTTTCTTGAGACGTTTTCAGTGGAAATAGTATCTATTACTTGCGCAATGAGCCCCTTATCACTCGCATTGCCATCAGTGATGTACTTCTTATTAATTCTTTCAATTTCATTAGTCACAAACAGCGCATCCTCATTTAATCCAGCTAATGATGATTTAAGCTCCGATATTTTAGATGCTATTGAGTTTGCCTCATCAAGCAGCGAATCCTTTTCTGAAAGAAGTAGCGCCCTGTTAGGCAGTGAGTTATCGTGAAGAGTGCCACACAATGGACACTCTAAATTATCCGTAGGTATGGACTCTACCGCAAACTTATAATCTTCTTCGAGTTCGTTTGCAGAACTAGTGGCTAACTCATACTGCCTTTCGAGATCATAGATATTCGAGGTAATAGTTGCCTGAGCATCATAAAGCCTCGTTTGGTAGTCGATCAATTCGCGAAGTTCAGTGTTTATTTCTTCCTGAATCCTGCTGAACTCTTCATTATCTAAGGCTATGGGGAAATCAGCTGAATTATCAACTATGATTTCAACTGCGCTCTGGAATTTTTCTCTTTTTTCTTCTGATTCCTTTTTGACCTCATTGTATTCATAAATGTTTTCTTCAATATCAAAATGCTCTGATTTCAAATAACCAGTAAAGTATTTTATTAACGGTTTTTTCCAGTTGGAATATTGACCTAAGTTTTCAAATGAATCCCAAGGTGAACTCCAACTTTTTATCTGATCGATATAGAATGGTAAAAAATAATATGCTGGCGGAGGAGTCTCTAAGACTCCATCACTACGATTAGGAAACTTCATTTTAAAGTTAACAAGCTCTGATAGGTCTTTTGAGAAATCACCAGTTATATGTGTATATTTTTTCGCTTCACCGCCGATAGCTCCCAAAATTATTGAATGGCTTCCTCGGCAAGAAAAATACTCTTTGTTATTTATAGTGAAATATAATATCGATTTAATGTCATTTGATTTCCATTCTTCATCGATAACAGGATCGCATCCTAGAGACCACAGTAAGCTTTTGGCTAGAGTGGACTTGCCAATACTGTTATCTTCTCCGGTAATTAGATTCAATCTCTTCGGGAACGTGAACTGATTCGCAAGTCTTTTCGAATCTGATATCAGAACCAATCGTTGAAATGTCAAGCTTCTCATTTTTCTTGTTCCTTAAGTTACGAATTAATAATTTATAGTGATCTTTTTTGCTTTTTATATTATTCATGCATCACCTTTAAAAAACAGTAAATTATCTCGCAAAGTATATCGTCATGTTTTGGAATTTGACTTCCAATGTTCAGTTCTTTAGCTTTCACAATAACTGACTCAATGTAATCGCTCGTTTCCGTAAAGTCCTCTTCTGGTACGCTAATGAGCGCCTGCTGAGCTATTCTCATTATATTCATATCAAAAGCTGAAGCGTGACCGACTCGACGTAAGAAGAGTTGTTTTATTTTTTTATTAATCTTTCGATATGTTAAAGTGCTCCATTTCATATCATTTCTAGCTAAATACTCAAAGTCTTTCTCAAACTCTTCAAATTTTGGGCTTGTTGTGTTAACTGCTATGACATCCTTTACCTTATGAGATGTAAGAGACTTATCCTCTACCATTTTCTCCCACACAGTAAAGTCGTAAGTATTCTGTCCTTTTCGATGAATTTCATCAATGATTGCCCTATAAATATTGACAGCATTACAATGACTATTTGGGAATATTTCATTTACTAACTCAGCAAATCTGCCAATAACAAATTCTTCTTGATTCTCTAGCTTTATTTTTGGGACGATAAACCTTAGGTTTTCTGGCAGGATATCTATCCCAATCTCAGCCTTTAACTTCCCAATTAATCCCGATAGACAATTTGCGCTGAGGTCACCTGAAGTTAAAACATCTAGCTTTAACTTATTATCTTTTTGATCAAATAAGAAACCACTTGAGGATACAAGACCTATTTCCGTAATGCGTGTTTCATAATCAGTGCCTATGCATGAACTTAATAGCTTGCCTAGAATGGAACTTTTAGACCCCTTAGCTCCTTGCTCTCGTTTAGTTAAGGCGTCAGAAGTGAAAGGTCTTCCAGTGTTCTTTACTTGGAAAAATTCAAATTTTGCCGAACTTCCATACAATGAGTCTGCTATAACAACATCCTCATGATATTCAATTAATAATGCATAATCAGAATTATTTTTATGCTTTTCAATTATTCTACACAAAGCCCAATGATATTGGAAATCATATTTTCCGAATGTGGTTGCCCCTGAAGTTTCTCTTTGAGCATGACCTAAAATATTATTTTCCATTGATAAGTCCATCCTTCTAGTGGAGATGACTCGAATCACTATTAATTTTTCTTACCAATTTAATTTAGGAAGGACACAAAGTCTATCAAATCGTGCTTTTAGCCCGCTCCACAGTATGTACAGAGTGCAGTCCACCAGATGCAACTTGGCTTCGTTTCAACGTTTCATCCCTAATGGTCCTCTGAGTCACTAGATTCTTGTACAGTTCTTTAAGCAGAGCGTGGGTATCAAACTGTATAACAAGAAGTAGCCAACCTGAAGTAATGCACACAGGGTATGTAAATATCTCTCTTACCGCTTTGGAACATCTTAAAGTAATACTGCTCCTCGCCCGCATTAGCAATCCAGTGATGAAAAACAAAGGCTATTAGTGATCATTATTGGTGGTCACTCTGGTGGTCTTGACAAGCAGCGGATTCAGGTTTAGCTTAATTATTAGCCAGTTACTGGCGAAGGTGATCCCAGTCAGAGGAGCCAAATTTAGAAAAAGCAGATGTCGAAAGGCATCTGCTTTTTTGTTTTTTTACCCAGATAACGCCCGGGTCAAACACCGCCCGGATAAGCTCATCACGTTCCCCAACGGGCAGGTCATCGCGGTAAAATCGGGCATCACCTGAAAACCAAAACGCACTATCCGTCAATTATCGCCAGCCACCTACCAGCCCATACCAACGAGTACCAGATGTACGTTTTCTATATTGTGTCTGACCCGTAAAAAATAAGCCCTTGCACTGCTGTTTTTTCGTATTGATACGCTTGCTGAACTGCAATAACTGGGTTAGAACGATATTCATAAAATGGAGCCGGCATTGTCAAATGCTGGTTGTCGGCTAAGATCGAAAATGGATGACGACGAACCGTCTTTTTCTATTCCCTATATGGGATATATTATAAAATTATCCCTTTATAACAGGTGGCATCGGCAATGGTTTTGATCCCCAAAAACTACGCGCGGCTGGAAAGCGGTTACCGTGAGAAAGCACTAAAAATCTATCCATGGGTGTGTGGGCGCTGCTCACGGGAGTTTGTTTATTCAAACCTACGCGAATTAACGGTTCACCATATCGATCACGACCATACCAATAATCCTGAAGATGGCAGCAACTGGGAGTTGCTGTGCCTGTATTGTCATGACCACGAACACTCGAAGTACACGGAAGCCGAGCAGTACGGTACAACCGTTGTGGCGGGGGAAGACGCGCAAAAAGATGTTGGCGCTGCGACCTATAATCCCTTTGCCGATCTCAAGTCGATGCTTAATAAGAAGAAATAGTGCCAGCAACGTCCGCTTCACACACTGAGGCATTCGACAGACCTTTTTAGGGTATCTGTAAAGGCGAATGTCACTCTTTAAGAGTCTGCAAGTATTTTGCCTCGTCGTAGCAGGGTCTGTTCTTCCAACAGCGGTAAATTATCCGTATCCATTTAAAAGCCGCGCACTGAGTCGGCCCGGCGACTGGCGGCGTACCGGGAAACCTCCATGACTGAGCGCTGCAAACGAGCCCGATACTGATGCTGTGCACTCCGCAACCTGCCTGCTGTAGTCAGGTTAAAAATCACCAGGCGTTATGCCCATCACTGCACGGAATGCAGTGGAAAACGCAGCAGGACAGGAAAAACCAAGCTGCCAGGCGATCTGTTTGACAGGGATGTTTTCAGAGAGAAGATCCAGCGATGTGTATATCCTGGCTCGCTGCTTCCATGTTCTGAAGCTGAACCCGGTGTCACGCAAAAACAGGCGAGAAAAAGACCTTTCAGACATGTTGGCAATATAGGCCATGTCGGTTAAGGATGCTTCCCAGCGGTGACTGAGCATCAGCTCTCTTGTGGCACGGAATAATCGCTCATCTCGCGGCACCGGAAGCTCTGCAACCGCGGATGGTGCCTCGGAGAGCATGTCCAGCAGTAAAAGTACCATTTTTCGCTTTATCTGGCCGTGATGTTCTCCCGAGAACAGGCCGGCAATTAACTCTTTCACGAGTGAAGTCGCGTTTATCACATGAACCAGACCGTTACGGGTGAAATCCGGACACGCTGAAAGAAGGCTCTTGCTGACGTAAACAGCACGCAGTTCCGTATGCGATAAAAGTCGGTATGAGTGCTCCATCAACGGCGGGATCCACAGCGCGCGTTGAGGGGGAATAACCCAGCGCCGGTCTGCGGCTTCAACAAGCATAACGCCTGTGGTCGCAAACAATAACTGCCCTTCAAGATGGTAATGGGGGGGATCACACTCTCCGCGCTGGTAAGAAATGGCCGTAGCTGACCAGCCCGTTACGTCATCGTGTCTTGGCGCTTTATCAAAGTTTACTGGCATCTCAGATTAAAGCCTTAGGTTTAACATGAACTGGCTGACGTCACCCGGTCAGAATTTTGCCGGGGCAACGGGCACTGAATTAAACAGTTAACAAGCATTCCAGGAGTATATGCCAGTGCGAGTTCATTTTATTGTGCATGAAAGTTTCGAAGCGCCTGCGGCTTTCGAAACCTGGGCCGTGATTCGCGGTCATGAGGTCACTTTTTCCCGCGTTTATGCGGGTCAAAAACTTCCCGAAGATACGCGGGGCATCGATCTGTTAATTGTTATGGGCGGACCTCAGGATCCTTCCGTCACTGTTGATGAATGCCCCTATTTTGATTCCAGAGCTGAGCAGGCCCTTATTGCCGCTGCAGCGCTATCGGGTAAAGCCATCATCGGTGTCTGTCTGGGCGCGCAACTGATTGGCGAAGCATTAGGTGCCCCCTTTGCTCACAGTCCGGAAAAGGAGATCGGCAAGTTTCCGATTCTTATGACCGACAGGGGCAAGAAGAACGCGTTGTTTTCTCATTTCGGCAACAAGCTCGATGTCGGGCACTGGCATAACGATATGCCGGGGCTCACGCCTGAGGCGGAAATCATCGCCTACAGCGAAGGATGCCCGCGTCAGATAGTTGCTTATTCCGAGCTGGTTTACGGCTTTCAGTGTCATATGGAACTTACTCCAGACGTCGTCGACTTACTGATTGCACATTCCGAAATGGATTTACGCCGGGCTGCGGATTATCGCTTCGTCCAGTCACGCGAAGAATTACGAACCAATGACTACAGTGAAATGAACAGGTGCTTATTCACCTTCCTCGACAAGCTCGAAAAACGCTACGTCCAGTCACAGGAGTCGCTTCATTATTAAAGCTTTCGCTATTAAACGGCTCACTATTTACGTGAGGAAACGCTCAGGCGTATCGCCCCCGAGACGAGTACCCGGTTTGTTTAAGGTGAAATATATTTCGCTTTAACTGGTACGATTTAACATCACACCGGTAAGACAAGCGCCCGGCAAGGACACAGTAGCCGGGCATCCAATGAGGGAAACAGGGAAAGTTACAGGCCCAGCTCAGATAAACCCGGATGGTCATCCGGACGACGTCCCAGAGGCCAGTGGAATTTGCGCTCACTTTCTTTAATCGGCATGTCATTGATACATGCGTAGCGGTGATGCATCAGCCCGTCTTCACCAAATTCCCAGTTTTCGTTGCCGTAAGAACGGAACCAATTACCGGAGTCATCACGCCACTCATAAGCGTAGCGGACAGCAATGCGGGCACCGTCAAAGGCCCACAGCTCCTTGATAAGGCGGTACTCCAGCTCTTTTTTCCACTTGCGATCGAGGAAACCCTTGGCCTCTTCGCGATTATTTGCAAACTCTGCGCGGTTACGCCATTTGGTGTCCAGAGAGTAAGCGAGCGACACTTTATCGGCATCGCGGGTGTTCCAGCCATCTTCAGCAAGCCTTACTTTTTCAATCGCTGACTCGCGGGTGAACGGCGGCAGTGGTGGACGGATTTGTGAATCGGACATGGTGGTGCCTCCAGGATAATTGGATATTTCAGTGAGTGTTTCATCGTTGGAGCTCAGCTCCCTGCTACGGGATCTGTTTCAGTAACAGCTGTGCGGCATCTCTTGCATCATCGGCGGCGCTGTAATCGCCCATAACACGCGACATGGTGATGGCGCCTTCAATCAGTATCAGTAGCTGCCGGGCCAGAGGTAACGGCTGCGCTGTATTCAGTTGCCCGGTAAGCTCAAGCACGTAGTCCAGCAGCTTCTGCTTGTGCAGTCTGGCTATCTGACGAACCGGATCAGCCGAATCCCCCACTTCGCCTGCCGTGTTGATAAACGCGCATCCGCGATATCCTTCCGATTCGAACCAGCCTTTAAGCACGGTGAACATATTCAGGATGCGATCCCGCGGGGTATCCGCTTTGTCACATTCGGCTCTGAACCATTCCATCCAGCGCACATCACGCGCATTCAGCGCCGCAGCAGCGACCTCGTCCTTGTTCGCGAAATGGCGATAAATACTTTTCCGGGCCACGCCTGAAGTCTTCACCAGAAGATCCATACCGGTAGCATGAATACCGTTCTGGTAGATGAGCTCTTCAGCGGTCGCGAGAATTTTATCTCGTGTGTTTGTCGTGTTTTTGTTCATAGATTCATGGTAGAACGATCGTTCTACCTCCGTCAAGTGTTAGTTGATAACCTTTTTTGCGCACCGTCAGGATGTATTTATAAAACTCTTAAAAATCAATAATAAAATGCAATCCTGGCAAAAAAATCGTATTACGCTGCAGCGTGCTGGAACGAAAAACCGATGTCCGTCGGGTTGTTCCGTACGATCTCAGTGTGATGGATGGATGACGCGTTAGGGAGAGGCAGGTTAAAAAAACCTGTAAAAATAAGGCGGTCTGAATTCTTGAAAACACAGTGAGTTTAACCGGCCCACGGATCCGGATGATGTCTGTGTCTGCCCTTTCCTGAAGGGAAGCAAACGACACGGGCTGCCCAGAGCGGCAACCCTGTGGAAGAGATCAGCATCGCTACGAATTCTTCCTGAAACGACGCGACGATTATCCGGCCATCTTTGTGAAAGATGATGCACTTATGATCACGCTTTGGAAAACGCAAACAGAAGACCCGTTAAATAGTTAACATGTTATTTCTTCCTACTATGAGAATACAGTTACTCTCAACACATTACATCGTTACCACATTGTCATTACACATCCAAAAGACCTCTTTCGTTAAAAGCGTCATATTTCAGAACATCTCCCTTCATGCGTCCCTGCCATCGGGTGATAAACGCTTGGGTGTTGGTCGCAGCAAGATGCGCAGTAAGTGCATCCTGATCTTGCCAACGTTCAGATACGAGCACTCTTGCCACCAGAGGATCCTCTACTGCAACGTCATACGCGAGGTTTCCTTCACGTTTGCGCGCGGTTTGAGCAAGTAACTTTATATCGGCCATAAACTGCTGTAAGTAAGAGGGTTCAATCACCACATAACCGGAAATGATGAGCATATTCTTTGCCTTTTCTGTTACTCCCCGACCGTCATACAAGGGCAGGTAGGGAAAGTGATTATCAAAAATTTGTCAGCACAATTTTGCCCTGAATACTTCCCATTGCAGCACGCCGATGAGCAGCAGATGCCATGGCTAACGGATAAGTGCTATCAATGACGACCCGGATAATGCCGCTTTCCAGAAGATGACCTGCTTCAGATAATTGCGTGCCACTGGAACGTACTTGCGTTGATGACACCAAAATACCTTTTTGGGCGGCCTCACTCCTTGCGGAAAAACCCAAAGGATTAACGAGAAATAATGCACCGCCAGGTCTTATACAGCGCAGAAAGCGCTCCATATTTGCGCCACCAACCGCATCAAGAACGAGATCAACATTTTTCACTGCGCTCTCGGCCGCTGTTTTGGTGTAGTCGATAAATTCGTCAGCACCCAGGTTGCGTAACAGCGCCTCATTGCGCGAAGACGCCACAGCAATCACCCGCGCCCCTTTCCAGCGAGCAAGCTGCACAGCAAGATGTCCCACGCCTCCGCCGGCCCCATTAACCAATACGGTCCGACCTGCTAATGGCACCGCTTTGTGAGGAAAAGGCTGGAAAGGATTCGGTGCATCATGCCCCGTCTCGATAAGAAACTGCCAGGCCGTGAGGAGTGACATCGGTGCGCCCGCAGCTTCAACATGTCCAATTCCCCGAGGTTTCAGCGCCAGCTCTGATGAAGGAACGCTGACATATTCTGCATAGGCACCACTGCCCGCCATCACCCTTTTAGGAAAACGCACCATCGAATAAACCTCATCTCCGATGCTGAACTCTGTAATATTTTTACCGACTGCTGCGACGACGCCTGATACGTCAGTACCTAAAATGAGCGGAAAAGTGGGATTTGGCCACCATTCCGGCGGCAGTGCCCGATAACCGTCACGCAGATACCAGTCTGGTGGGTTAAGGCTGGCCGCCCGCACATGGACAAGAACGTCGTCATTTCCCACCTGTGGCATGGATATGTCTTCATAAAGCAGGTTATCTGGCCCGCCAAACGCATGTAGCTGTACTGCTTTCATCATTTCAGTCATTACCATCTCGATCTAAAAGGTACTCAGGTGACAGAGCATACGACCAATATTCATGGTTGATAATATGGCTGAATTTCGCTTTACTTATGCCATGAAGGAACAAATAGGTTTTGAAAGACTCACGGGTCTCATTGCATTCGCGCGCGCAGGCGCGTTGGGTAGCTATACTGCCGCTGCCCGCTCGCTTTCCGTTTCGCCTTCAGCCATCAGTAAGAGTATTCAACGGCTGGAGAAGCATCTCGGCGTGACCTTATTCACCCGAACGACACGTTCGCTCGTATTGACTGCCGAAGGGCGTGAGCTGCACGAACGGGCTTTGCGGTTATTACGGGATGCGGAGGAGATAGAGCAGATAGCGAAGCGCACGCGCGCGGAGCCCACAGGGATGTTGCGCATTGCAGCATCGTTACCGGTGGGCATCCATATGATTGCCCCGGTGCTTGCGGAATTTTGCGTACTTCATCCAAAAGTGACGATTGATTTACGCTTGAGCGATCAGGTAGTAAGCATCGTTGATGAAAATATTGATATTGCCATTCGAATTGGCGAGCTTGCAGATTCAAACCTCCTGTTGCGTCGCCTCCCGCCCTATCAGATAGGTTGTTATGCTTCGCCTGAATATTTAGCCCGTCACGTGCCTCCACAACATCCTAATGACTTGCACGGGTATACGACGATTAACCTACGTTATCAAAATACGGGGCAACTTTTTCGCTGGCCGTTCCGCATCGGGGAGCGGGAGGTTGAAATAGTGCCGCCGTCAACAGTGATTGTTGATGTAAGCGAAACGGTCATCGCAGCAATTGCTGCTGGGGCCGGAATAGGCATGGCTTCAGATTTTATGGCCGCGTCTCTGGTAAGGGAGAAAAAATTAGTGCCTGTACTCTCTGATTTTGCTGTAGAGCGTCGCAATATTTCAGCGGTCTGGCATGAAAGCCGTCATTCAAATCCTGCGGTACGCGCCTTTCTGGACCATATGCTTAAATACGCTTAATTGCCTGCCTTCGGCGATAACAAATACGGCACTGTGAGCGTTACCGTGAGCATGGTCTGCTGGTGTATGAGAACCTGCTGAAGCAGGGTTTTTACGCCTGGTATCCATTATTACTGGGGAAGATCATTCTCGGACAGTTTTTTTATTGGATAAGTAACCAATGGTTTGATTTCTTTAAGGACAAACATACTCTGCATTTCTTTAATTCCCGGTAAGCGGCGTACAACTGACATGGCGAAATCAGCATAGTAGTCCAGATCCGATACCACAACTTGTAGCAAAAAGTCTGCATCTCCGCCGATGCTATAGCAAGCAACCACATCTGCCAATGCAGTGACCTCTTCTTCGAATTTTTTTGCCTCCGCTTCACTGTGGCTATCAATCGAGACCCGAATGAAAACCATCACGCCCAGACCGATCTTTTTACGGTCAAGGACAGCACGGTAGCCCTGAATCACCCCATCTTCCTCAAGCTTGCGCACTTTGCGCCAACAAGGAGACGCTGACATGCCTATCTTTTCAGCCAGTACCTGGTTAGTTACACGCGCATCGTCTTGTAACAGCTTGAGGATTTTCATATCTATCGGGCTAAGCGCCATAATGGAAAACTCCTTTCTTTTTTTAAACACCAGAAGGTAATCTTTACCTAAAAATCACGAACAAGTAAATAATATAGGTAACAATTTTCCATTTAGCTGCTGCATAATATATGTACTTCTTCGATAAATTATTACAAACAGCATAAGGGAACCGCTGAATCATATGTTGATGCATATAGTCATGTTTACATTCAGGAGCCCATGGAGCTGGTCATCCCTGGAAGCTATTGATGCCGAAAGAGCAACGCGTGCTCACCCCAATCACATCAGCGAAATAAAAGGATGGAGCTGTGGCAGGAATACCACAAAGCGAGATATTGCAGCAGATTTCGTGGTGATTGGTCTGTTTGAAAAACGTGAAGATCTTAACTCCTACATTATTCATCCTGATCATCAGAAAGGGGTTATAAAATGGAAATCTATTGCAGACTGGAAGGTTGTTGATATTGATCTGCCCAGTGATTTTACACTGAATAGTGGTTTGCTATCTGTATTAAATGACCTCCCCAGTATTCACTGAAATATTTTCTACATAATTGAGGATAAAAGATGAAATTTGATGCCAGCCAACATCGCTGTACGATTATTATTGATAAAGATCTGCCAACGGGTCTTGCTATGAATGCAGCAAGCGTCATTGGAATCAGTTTTGGACGTATGATTGAAAACCTTGTTGGTCCTGATATGCAAAGTCTTGACAACGTCAATTATCCTGGTGTTATTTACAGCCCACTTCCTGTTCTGCTGTCATCAGGTGAATATCTTCATGAAATACAGGCTAATGCAGAGAATGACAATGATATTTATATTATGCCATTCAGTGCATTGGCACAGTCATGCAAGACGTATGATGAGTATGGAGAAAGAATATCTTCCGTCAATAGTAAAAATATTGAACTGGTAGCAATTGGACTCATTGGCCCAAAAAAGAAAATAACAAAAATGACAGGAAATCTCCCACTCTACAAATAATTTACCGTCAATAATTAAAAAGTCAGCAGTAGATATACTGCTGATTACGTTGCTGCACACAAATAATATATTAATCTAATTTTTTCTTAGCTGAGGAAGACAATATGTATGCTATTTTTAAAGAAGGAATCATCGAAAAAGCAAAAGAAGTTTATAATCAGCACAGTGCCTTTAGCACAGGTAACATCAGTTTAGAAAAACTTTACAGCCACCAGAACAATCAATTTAGAGAAATAATTAAATACGCTACTAAAAACTCTCCATTCTATCGTGAACATTTAAAAGGCTTGACCTCAACTGACATTGAAACATTGACGACAAATAGAATAAATATTCTTCCATTCACGACCAAGGATGACCTAAGGAATCATGGTGCGTCATTAGCATCTGCCCCCCTTAACCAAAGCTGGATTTATTACGAAACAACCGGAACAACAGGGAAACCAACGCCCTGCCCCCGTAACGAGACTGATTCAATCCATAATAACACACCTCTTATTATTCATTATCGGGATATATTTGAACAACATGGTTCAGATCATATTGTAGGGGTAATGGGGCCAAGTGAACTTCATTCAACGGGTGATACATTCGAAGATGTATTTCGTAGCCTTGGCTATAGCGTTGTAAAAATGTGGCCTCGTTCACCTGTCGTGGGAATGAAACGAGTTATGGCTTTGATCAACGAATTGCAGATAACCGCGCTTGTCTGCACGCCCGCAGTGGCTATTTCAGTCGCACGTTTTATTAAAGATTCGGGACAGGATCCGTCAGCTACAAGCGTGAGGCTGATCCTTACTGTTGGTGAACTAACAACACCATCACTGTTAAGGAACATTGGTGATATATGGGGAGCACAAGTATATAGCTGCATGTATGCCTCTCAGGAGTCGTCTATTCTCGCCGTCTGTGCGAAGGACAGTCACCTTTACACCGTTCCCCTAAACAACTATTACGAGATCATTGATCCTTCCACCGGTGTAGCCTACGACGCAACAGCGGGCCAGGTTACTGGGGAATTGGTCATAACACATCTCTATAAAGCACAAAAACCACTTATTCGTTATCGTACCGGCGACATGGTACGTTCAACCTACATGCCTGATGGCAGCCAAAAAATCGTGCCGATTGGCCGTGTGCGTGATGTTCTGACCCTCAATGGCTCTGCTTACTGTGCCTGGGATTTAGAAGCTGCGCTTCTTGAACGACTGAAAGGCTGCCTAGACTACGCGATTCAAATCGACAAACACGAAGGTGTCGATGTACTTAATATCACGATTGAGATGTTTAATGAGGAATCAAATATCTCCTCAGTTCTCGATGACGTTAAGACGCATATAGAGCAGACGATTGCAGGCATCAAGGTAAACCTTATCAATGGGGAAACGAGTAGCGTAACAGCAACTTCGGCTATGGTCAGTTGGAAAGCGGCGCGTATCCACGATTTACGACCAGCAGCAGACAATCATGAGCGTGAGGCGGCCCTTGCACTGATTAATCGGGGGTTTAAATAATGAATGCAGTTGACCCCGATAAAATCAGTGAAATAAAACCGGCACACCACCGTTGGAGTTACCTAAATGGCGAGTTCATTGAAGCGAATGTAGCTGTCTTACCTATTACGACACAGGCATTTAATTACGGTACCGCTGTGTTTGAAGGCATTCGTGGCTACACGAATCGCTCTACTGGAAGGGTAAATATCTTCCGATTAGATGATCATATTAAACGGCTTTGTCAGTCAGCATCACTACTGTTAATTGATGATCTACCAGAGCATCAGGCTTTAAAAGAATTAATACTATCACTCTTGAGGAGAAATGAAGCCAGCAGTGACTGTTACATCAGACCAATTGCATATAAACACCACCTTTTGCCTGGCAGCGGCTTTGGTGTGAAGCTTTCAGGCGTCAGTAACGGATTATCAGTTAATAGCCTTAATATGCGCTCTTATGTGAAACAGGACGGTATAGCATGCACAATTTCAGGATGGCGTCGTGTTGCTGATAACGCTATTCCAGCAAGAGCCAAAATCACAGGTAGTTACGTTAACTCAGCCCTTGCAATGGAAGCAGCCCAGCGAGGTGGATATAACGATGCCATTATGATAAATAATCACGGCTATGTTGCAGAAGCGACCACATCTAACATATTCATGGTCAAAAATGGGAAGTTAATAACTCCCCCGGTTACAGCACATATCCTGGAAGGGATTACACGTGACACAGTCATTACGCTTGCGAAAACCTGCCTTGACCTGAAAGTAGAAGAACGAGACATTTTACCGTCAGAGCTTCTGACCGCTGATGAATGTTTTTTAACAGGTACAGGAGTAGAAATATCCCCTATAAATCAGATTGACCATCGCAAGCTTAACAGTATGGATATCCATGGTATATCAATGTCCATCAAAGTTCTGTATGAACAGTCAGTTCGTGGGGAGTTAGACGTATTCGATCATTGGTTAACGCCGGTCTACTAAATAATACATTTAGGTGAAACGATGAGCTATCATTTTATGGACATGGGGCTGAGTCATGCCGTGAACTGCCCAGTTCACACCTTAGGCCCTTCGGGAACAAGCAGTGAATATGCCTCTCAATTTTTTCATCGATGGATGAGTGATAACTATGCGAATAGCTATCACGAAATTCACCTTAATGACTCATATGAATTAGCAAGAAATAATATTGAGGATGAAAAGGGTTTGCTAATTGTGGCCAATGCGTATCCGAAAATTAATGATTTTTATATGGATACTCGTTTAAAAATACTAGCAACATTTCTTTATGATACGCCACTTTATGGACTGGTAGCTAATAAAACACTGCCCGACAGGCCATTGTATGTCGCATCTCATCCTGCGCCGATCCCATTAATTGGAGAGTTACTCCCTGATGGATTACGCATTGAGCAAGTTATTGAGATGTCATCCACTAGTGCGGCAGCACAGGCTGTAGTATCCGGTGAAGTAGATGTCGCGTTAACTACCGAAATTGCAGCCAGGATACACAAGCTCAACTTTATTTCGCGAATCCGGCCTATACACATGCTCTGGTCTGTGTTCGCTTCTAATGTTTGAATGAGGATAGGAAATGACAATACTGCAAATGCATACGCTCGACAGTGCGCCGTCAGCTAGTCGTCCATTACTTCAAAGTTCAATTGACGGTTTTGGCTGGATTCCCTGGCAAAGCGCCTATATGGCAGAGTCACCCGCACTGCTGTCATCTTACCAGTTTGCCCATGACGCCTTCTCCCAGTGCTCGCTAAACGAAGAGGAACGTGCAATCGTGTGGATCACAACGGGAATCATAAACCAGTGCGCCTACACAGTTCAGGCACATACCTGGATCGCGCAACATAAAGGGGTATCACCAGAAGTCCTGAATACACTGACCAACCAGCCAGAAGCCCTTCCTGGCAAGCTGGCAGCGTTATACCACTTTACTCATCAGGTTGCTCTAGCGCAGGGCCAGATACCTCAACAAGCAGTAGAAGAGATGCTGGCCGCAGGATATAGCCAGCAAAATATACTGGACGTGATTTTAGGTGTGTCTCAAAAAACGATGTCAACGCTGCTTAATAGCATCGCACATACTCAGATAGAACCTCAATTTCAGTCTGTTCCGACGCGATAACCATGGATACTCATCATGCAATTCATTAGTCGTAAGCAGGTGGAACAAGCTTTATCTCCTTCAACATGTCTACAGTTGAGCCGGGATGCTTTCGCTCTGGTAAGCAGGGGAAAAGTTAAACAGGCGTTACGGAGCGTTATCTCTTCCGAACAAGGCTGTCTCATGGGAACCATGCCCGCCTACATTGAAGAAGGGCCCTATGCTGGATTCGGGCTCAAAACAGTCAAAGTAGACTTTAGCCACAATAATCAGCATACGTCCCATGAGGGTTGCATTCTGCTTTATGATGCTTCAGATAAGGGCGACATGGTCCTTGTTGATGCTGCCTCAGTAACAGAATTACGTACAGCGGCAGCATCAGCTCTGGCTACGGATATTTTGGCTCCTCAGAATGCCAGCCATCTTGCTATCCTAGGTACGGGGGTTCAGGCCAAAAAGCACGTCCAGATGCTAATGACCATTCGCCCTTTCCGACATATCTCAATTTGGGGAAGAAGTGAAACAGGTGCGTCTGCATTTGCCGGCTGGTGTCGGCAACATTTAGGGCTGCCAGTAACAGTTGCGATGACCCCTGCCCAAGCCATCTCAAATGCTGACATCATCTGTACAGTAACGGCATCAAAAGAACCGTTTCTCCATTCCCATGACCTTCCTGATCGTTGCCACATTAATGCCGTTGGCGCATCGGCACCCAATTTTCAGGAGCTAGGATCCAACATCTATGCGGAGGTGGAACTGTACGTTGATTGCAAAGATGCGGTTTGGAATTCATCAACCTGTCTGCAACAGGCAAAGCAACAAGGACTTATATCTCAAGACAATATGGGGACTGAAATAGGAGAATTGCTCACTTCAGAAGTTCCCCCGACAGCACGTAAGCTGCAAAAAACCTTATTTAAGTCCGTTGGGCTTGCCGTTCAGGATCTGGTCTTTGCAAGAGCCGTTGTTGCTCACACCCAAATATCTATGAACAACAATTTTAAATAATCCTCTTCCCCGTATTTAATTTCGACAGGAAAAATCATGTTAGGAACTGCTCAAATCATATCTTACATTGCTGCACTCGGTTTAGCTGCCGCAATCCCAGGACCAGGAATGACTGCATTAGTCGCCCGTAGCGTAAGTGGTGGTGTAGTAACCGGTTTTACGATGCTGGCCGGATTAATTATCGGGGATTTGATTTATTTATCTATTGCGGTATTTGGTCTGGCGGTAATCGCACATACTTATACATCTCTTTTCACACTGATTAACTGGGCCGCTTCACTCTATTTATGTATGCTGGCATGGCAATTCTGGCGCTACCAGCCCCAGGCAATAAACATTGCCAAAAGAGCAACCAAACGAGAATTAGCATCTGCCTGGTTTTCAGGGTTGACCATTACACTCGGGAATCCTAAAACCATCGCCTTCTATCTGGCAATACTGCCTCTTGTTATCTCCCTGGATAATGTATCATTACAAATATGGGGAGGAATGTTGGTGCCGATTACCATATTCGTCCTTCTGGCTGTTGGAGCAGCCTTTATTCTCGCAGCACTCAGAATACGACACTTCCTCACCAGTGCAAATGCACAACGACTCCTTTTTCGGTCGGCGGGATTCATTATGATGCTGGCTGCGTTTGGTATGGTGATAAAGACACTTTAGCGTTCCATTCCCCGGCGTCTACTAACAGATTTGGGATCTCATAAAAATGGAAATAATCGGGTAGTCTTAAGTGAGATCCTGAAACTCAGGGCACAGTTAAAGCGTACCGAAGAAGAACGGGACACTCTGAAAAAGGCCGCGCAGTACTCTGCGAGGGAGCCTAACTGAAGTACAGTGAAGTATCGCTTTATCAATGAACACCGTTCTGTATGGGGTGTCATGACGATGTGTCGGGTATTGAATGCCGCCCGGGCCGGATTTTATGCATGGCTGCATAATCCGGTTTGTGCACGCGATAAAGATAGCCAGCGCCTGCTGGTTCTCATCCGCGATTCGTACGCCCTGAGCGGTGGTGTGTATGGCTATCGTCGGGTCCATGGTGATCTGAATGAAATCGGTGAAACCTGCGGTAAAAATCGTGTAGGTCGCATCAATACAACTGAACCGGATCAAAGCGGTACGTGGCTATAAACCGCCACGCCGGATCGCAGGCAGACCTTCTGTTGTCGCCCCAAATCGTATGCAGCGTGAATTTACCGTGGTAAAACCGATGCCCCCTCTCACGTGAACTGATACTGGATGCGCTGATGATAGCCGTATGGAGATGTAAACCAGAAAGCGAGCTCATAGTACACAGCGCTCAGGGTAGCCAGTACAGCAGTGACGACTGGCAGCGGTTCTGCCGGGCAGATATGGACTGAACGCCGTAATAAATACAGATTTCGGCATTCCCCTGAATCGAGCCTTGCGCATAGCAATCTCCTCAATAGGACATGTCGGAAGATCTCTAAAAATGAATCGCTCTATTTACAGGAATACTTACAATTATAAATAATAAATTACAACTACGAACCTTAGTTAATTGTTAAAATTCCACTATTGATTTAATGGACTAACAGTGGTAACGATTTCAGGCATTTAGGTTTATAAAGTATTCTTACATTACTGTCTCATGGAAGGGATCTATCATCATGATTATTGTCAGTGATCAGATTAATAGTATTCGTGATTCACACATCCGTCTTGGTACACTCGGCCCAGAAGGAACCAGTAGTGAATACGTGGCTAAAAAATTCATAAGAAATCATTTGGAAAGCAATAATACGGAATGTGAAATAAAGCTATATGAAACTTTCGAAGAAGCCAAAGAAAAACTTCTTGATGGTTCAATAAATTATATAATCTGTCCTCATGCTTATAAAAAAATAAATGATTTTTATATGCATCCGCTCATCTCTCTGATAGAGATATTTCAATGTGATACACCTATGTATGGTGTAGCCGTAAGGCAAGATTATTCATTTGAAAACAAAGACCTTGAAGAACAAGTCATAGTGAGTCATTCAGCACCTCTGGAATTAGTGACTAACTACCTCGGAACAAAAACCAATTTCTATATAGTAAACTCAACCAGTAAGGCTGCTGAATTGATTTCTAATGGCAATTTCAACTTAGCTATAACAAATGAAGAAGCCGTGAAAAAATTTGGTCTGAGATTTGTGCATGAATTTAAGAAGATTCCAATGAGTTGGTCACTTTTTGGCAGAGCATGAATTCGCTACCATTTGTTAACTTATACACTACAATAATTTTATATATGAAAATCTTCCCGAAATCAACTCTGATTTAATGGGAAAATAGGACTAATGAGGAAGTTATTGCGATAGATATTAAAATATTAAAAAAAGGTGAAAATTACTCTTTAGAAAATCGGTTTTTTAAGACCATACATGAAGAAACAAAATGAAAGGTCTTGCAGGAAAAACCGTCATAGTAACGGGCGGTGCTTCAGGGATTGGTCGCACTACAGCCTTATCTTTTCTAAAATGGGTAGCAGGCCAATAACCAGATAGCACCTAGTTTAAGCACCCATAGTGAATTTCAGGCTGTTTTCCCTGTGCGTGTCAATACGATGGTGCTATCTCAATCTGGCAAAGCAGCGAATATGCCATTGTCATCAAATAAACCGACCAGTGCATCCGTAGTCTGTTGTATGTGATGATTCATCAGTTGTTTGATTCGTTGGGTATCTTTGTCCAGCGCCGCGTCCATCAGTGCTTTGTGCTCTGAGTTCAGGTCTCGCACCCCAGCGGTGAGGTTGACCGAGAGCATCCGGTATCGCTCATTTTGTTCAAATAGCTTTCGCTGCAGTCGAAGCAACCACGCATTTGGACATGCAGCGCTCAGTGCAACGTGGAAACGATTATGCCGGTTATTCCACTCCTCGCTGCCCAGCGTTTCGCCCTCACCACTACCGTAACGTGCCAGCATGTGAAACGCAGAGATGAGTTCACTTTCCCATTTCACATCCCCATGCATCACTGATTCACTCAGGCACTCTCCTTCGATCAGTTTTCGCGTGGCAGTGAGGTCAAGCAAGTCTTTGAGAGAAACAGGCGTAACACGAAACCCCTTTTGAGGCTCGGCAATGACCAGATTCTCAGCGGTCAATCGTGACAACGCTTCCCTAATCGCACCGACGTTCGTCTCCAGGCCTTCTGCCAGTGCTTTCGTATTGACTCGCGAGCCAGGGTACAGCTGACAGGTCAGCAGAGCATGGCGAAGTCGTGAGTACGTCGACTGAGTCAGACTGTCTTTTGTTCCTGCGTTTTCTGTCATAGCGCATCCAGTAGCATCAAAAAATACATTTGATCAAAAAATAGATTTTATCTGGTTAAAATCTATTTTAGAGTAATAAAACGTCTTTAGGAATGCATTATGACAACTCAGCCTGGAGGGGTCATTCTCGGGGTGGTCGACATTTACTGTGAGGGAAGCCGAGACCCTACGCGGGATCGGCCGCTATCCACGTTAAAAAAACAAAAGATATCCGCTTTGAAAAACGAAAGAGGCTCGCGATGAAAATATGTCGTTACGGCAATCAGGGCCAGGAAAAACCTGGTGTTTTAGATGCAAATAATATCTTAAGGGACCTTTCCGGCAGCGTAAGCGACATCACCCCAGAAACGCTCCCCATCGTGTTGGATCTGCTAAAGAAAGAAGACGATATCGCCAGGCTACCTGAAGTTAAAGGGAATCCGCGGTTAGGTTCGCCACTCAACACCGTATCGAAGTTTGTCGCCATCGGCCTGAACTATCTTGATCATGCTAAAGAGGCGAATCTTGCTGCGCCTGATGAACCCGTGATCTTTTTTAAAGCACCGAGTTGTATGAGCGGACCTGATGACAATATCGTCATTCCTCCGCATTCAACAAAGCTCGACTGGGAAGCGGAGCTGGGGATCGTTATTCGCCGAGAGGCAAAACAAGTCAGTCATGATGATGCGCTGAACTATGTTGCGGGTTATTGCATTGTGAATGATATCTCTGATCGGGGTTTCCAATTCCAATCATCACAATGGGACAAAGCGAAAAGTTGCGATACCTTCGGCCCTGTCGGCCCTTATATCGTCACGCCGGATGAAGTGGGTGACCCCCAGCAGTTACAGATCTGGCTTGAGGTGAATGGGGAAAGACGTCAGGACAGCCATACTTCTCAGATGATCTTCTCCGTGGCACACATCGTCTCCTATGTCAGCCATTACATGACGCTCAAACCCGGCGATATTATCGCAACCGGTACACCTGCCGGTGTGGGGCTGGGGATGAAACCTGAGCCTGTCTGGCTCAAGGACGGAGACCACATCCGTATTCACATTGAAAAACTGGGATACCAGAACCAGTTGGTGACTAAGCAGGCTGTCAGCCGCTGATTACCACATTACGACCGGTGAATCATCCCGGTCGTTGCTGGCGGCAGTTTATGGGGAAATCGGTATGACTGACAGGAAAGTCATGAGCCGCGCTGGGGTAGGCAGTGCGGCGCATGTATTACAAACTCAGCCGTTATTAGCCCGACATATCACCATCGATGATCCAACCATCATTCTTATCCGTAATGGCACAAAGCGCATTCGCTGGGTGGGCAATGAAGTCGAATTAACGGCAGGGGATGCGGTCGTTGTGGGAGAAGGGCAATCCTTTGATATCATTAATACCCCTGCCCCAGAAAATGGCACCTACGAAGCCGACTGGCTTAGTTTTAATAGCGACGTGGTGACGGGCTATCACTGCCGCAATTCAAGGTGCGTGAAAGTTAACCAAGCCTGTTCTCTGGAAGGGATCAGTGAGACTTTCCGTAAGGCCTTTTATCATACCACCGAAATATTTAGCGAACCGGCGTTAATCCCTGACGCCGTCGCGCGTGACCGTATGCATGAAATGCTCAGTTGGTTAGAGGAATATGGTGTTTGCTTTGGGGTCCATTTTCGAACAGGGATTGAGAGCAAATTAAGGCGGTTAATTTCCGTCAACCTCTCTCATTCCTGGGATATCAAAACAGTCGCCAGCCAATTGGGAATGTCTGAAGCGACGTTGCGTCGAAAGCTCGCGGCAGAGCAAACCTCATTTTCAAAGCTCATCGCTGACGTGCGCATGTGCCGTGCTCTGACGTTGCTACAGGTGACCGATCTTTCGGTGACGCAGATTGCGTTCGAAGTGGGCTATGAAAGCCCCTCTAAATTTTCCTCACGTTTTCGTCATCGATTCGGTTTTTATCCGGGTCAGGTGAGAACGAAAGCGATATCCGCCGTTACGCTATAATCTTCCCTGCCCCGGATATTGCGTTAGCGTCCCTGAACAATCCGGATTTTTGCTTCACCAAGCGCATTGGCTTTCGTCATAAACCCAACCAGTGCTGGCGTTGAATCCGCGGTTACGCCCGGAAGCTTGTCAACGTTTAGTGCTGTCAGAGTGATGTCATAACGGTGAGTCTCACCTTTGGGAGGACAAGCGCCACCATAGCCCGGCACACCAAAGTCAGTTCGCGTTTGCATCGCACCAGCCGGTAAGCCTTTATTATCCGCTGTCACGTTCGCAGGGAGTGAGTTCACGCCAGATGGAATATTGACCACCTGCCAGTGCACCCATCCGAGCCCAGTCGGTGCATCACGGTCATAGATTTGCAGTGCGAAACTCCTGGTACCTGCCGGTGCACCGGACCAACTAAAAGAAGGTGATTTATTGGCACCGCTGCAACCGAAGCCATAGGATTCACTCAGCAATTGATTAGTTGAAAAATGCCCCGAGCTAAGCTCACTGCTGGTCAGAGTAAAACCCGCGGCTAATGCCGCCGGGCTTGCCATAGCAAGGCATAATACCCCTGCAACGGGAAGGGTGAATTTGGACATTGAAATATCTCCGTCTGTTGTTTATTCAAAAACAGGTTAAATATTCCCCCTTCTCAGCGCGCGCCTGAAACGGTCAATCACCGCTCCATGGCGCTCCTTTATAGAATGCTCCCGCTTTTGCCTGCCACCAGGTCGCCAACGACATGGTTTGGAACAAGGCACGGGCTAAAGAAATGGCAGTGGGGCTTGAACCGGTTCTGGCCAGGCAATGCTTCTTCGGTGTACTTGCCCCCTTTTTTGAGGATCAGCCCGGCAGGCATTTTCACACCGGCCGGGCATGACACGCGGTAGGCTCTTCAACGATCAGACGGTATCGGGTTGTTTCTCTGCAGAAGCGCCCAATGAATGCGTTAATCTTGAGCGTTGCCAGTCAATTCGCTCAAAGAACATTATCGTCAGCCCTGCCATGAACAGGTTAGTGATGGGAAACGCCCACCATAAACCAGACACGCCAAGCGACGTATAGTGGGATAATCCCCACGCCAGCGGGATTTGAATCAGCCACTGAGAAACCAACGCCAGCACCATCGTCGTCATGGTGCGGCCTGTTGCGCGAAAAGCCCCGTTTAATGCCATCTGTAACCCAATTAACCCATAACTGGGGGCAATCAGGTGGAAGAAATGCGTTCCGTGAGCAATCACCATCGACTGGTCGGGGGCAAATGTGCCAATAATATAAGGGCTAAATACGGCCCCTATCAGGCCAATGGCGGTCAGTATAAGAAATGAAATAGCGCCACTGAGCCGACCAATCGCCCGCGCACGTTCAGATTGTCCGGCACCGACATTTTGTCCTACCAACGTCGCGGTGGCGATTGACATCCCTATCGCTGGCACAATGACCAGCGCATTGATATTAATCACCACACCGTACGCGGCCGTTACGTCGGTGCCCAGCCCGGTAACCAGTGTCATCATGCCGCTCGCTCCCAAGGCGTGCGCACAGAGTTCAATGGATGCAGGCATGCCAAGACGAACGACAGATTTCACCATATCCACTTTGGGTTTCATCGCACGGAAATAGATCTTAAGGCCAACACGACCAAAGCGTAATACCAGTAACCCCGCTATCATCGCAATGCCCTGATTAATGAGCGTGGCGATCGCCGCCCCGGCTACGCCAAAGGCAGGAATAATGCCGTAACCGAAGATAAATAGCGGATCCATGATGGCGTTGAGAATCAGCGTACCCAGTGTAATCAATAATGGAATACGTACCTCGCCAGCACCTCTCATCAACGACTGCAACATGGAGAAACCGAAGGTAAATATGATGCCGCTGATGATGACACGCAAAAAACTAAGCGCGTAGGGGAACACCTCATTCTGCGTACCCAGCGCGTGTAACATCCAGGGGGCGAGGAAATACCCCGCCACCGCAATAGGTATGGAAAACAATAACGACAGCGTAAACACCTGGGCGGCAATATCGTTTGCTCGTTGGTACAAGCGAGCGCCGATACACTGTGCCACCAGTGTCGTGCCCGCCACACTCAGCCCAATACCTAAAGCAAAGGCCAGAAAGATGATGGGCTGACTCACCGATATCGCCGCCACGGCTTTGTCACCCAAACGCCCGACCCAGAATGCATCAATCATGATGTATCCTGACTGTAAAAGATTGGCAAAAATAACCGGTACACCTATTTTTGCCAGTGAGCGTAATATTGAGCCTTGTAATAAGGCATTTGATTTTTCATTAGCGATTTCAGGTGACAAGAGTTGATCCCTTAATGTCCGTAGTAATGGGAAACCAACCGTGATGAAAACAGTGAATATCGATGAGTTTTCCCATCACACTGTTTCAGTGCGGTGGAGTGTTACATCGCCTTCGATTCCGTGCATCCTTTAAATACAAGGAGTTTACCGAGTAACTCCTGTCGTATTTTATTGTCATGACCTATTGTAAAAATATGAATACTCATCATGGCTCTGTCTGGCCTGGCTGGAGAAATGTCGATATCAATAATCTTTGCTTTTATTCGCAATAGATCACCCGGCCGGGTAGGCCGAAACCAGGTAATATTTTCCACTCCTTTGCCGATAATGCCATGAGCCAGCGGTAAACACTTCACCAGCAGATTCATGGTAATACTTACCGTATGCCAGCCGCTCGCTGCCAGCCCCCTGAAGATAGAATCTTTTGCCAGCTTATCATCCATGTGAAACGGTTGCGGATCATACCGGGTTGAAAACTCTGTGATTTCTTCGGCGCTGACATAATACTCCGAACTATAAAAAACCTGGCCGACCTTAAGGTCATCCATATACAGTTTTGCTAACGCCGTATCCCCTATATCATTCTCTATTGGGTATGCGTCTGCCGAATTGACATAATCGCTTGAATAGTTTTCATCTTGCATATTCACGAGCCTCCCTTCCTGACATGAACATATCTGCTTCATGCTAACAGTGACGTATTCCCATACACTGCGCATCCTATAAGCAACCATCGGTGAAAATAAGAGATATCTATCCATCGCCGTCAGATTTCAGGATATTTTCCTTACATGAAATCCGAACGACTCCAGGTGTTAGTTTTCTATGAAAAAGCCATCCATGACGATTTATCCTGGCCTTTTCTCATACGAAAGTTTGTAAACAACTCCTGATTATCGAAAGACAAATAAACGTTATAACGAAATACCTCTTCAAACGTTAAACCAGGTGGATACCTATAACTGTGTCCAGGATAAATACGAACCGTTCCAGGTAAAATAGCCTTCAGGCGTTCAAGACTCGAAAATAGGTGTGCCGCATCATCATGATTGGCACACAGCCCGCACCCTTCAATAAACAACGTGTCGCCGGTAAAGAGATGCTGCCCTACCCAATAACAGACACTCCCTGGCGTATGACCCGGCGTCATTATCGGGCGAACCAGCATTCCCGCGACATGCCAGGCTTGTTCATCAAACAAACGTGCCGCAGGAATACTGAAACCGGAACACGCTGCCTCCTTGCGTGACAACCATACCGGGCAGCCATGTTTCTCTGCCAGGTACCCGGCGAGATCAATATGGTCAGGATGAGCATGGGTTATCAATATTCCTGCCAGTTGCGCATTCGCAGTGCGAAGTGCCGTTTCCAGCCGGTCTATTTCCCATGCTGGATCAACCAGCAACGCTTGCCCTGTGCCACGATTAAGCACCATATAGTTGTTATTAATAAAGCGGCCACGACGCACCTTTATCGTCGTTACCGCCATATCGGCTGATGACATCGTACACGCTGACGACACCCTCTTATTTTCCAACCACATAGCGCTTACTCCACACCATCACTAGCAAAATCCATTCCTTATTGCACCACAAGCGCAACCAGAGATCGCGAGCTCACAGTAACCCCCAGCACTGCAATTCGGCTATCGTGTTCTCCACCCCGCGCTCCTGGCGAATTTGTTGTCCAAGTGCCCTGGCTCGCTCCCTGACGGCGGAAGAAAAACTCCGATTAAACGCCTGCGCGATGTCATCTTCACCAGAACGTTTCAGATCAAGACTGCCGCCACTGCCGCCCAGCGCCTCCATCCGCCACGCCCAATAAAACTGGTCATAAATAAACGGCATAATCACCTGAGGCGTTCCCGCCCTTAGCGCCGCCGCCACCGTCCCACTGCCACCGTGATGGAAAACGGTTTTCACCCTTGGAAATAACCATTCATGCGATACGTGATCGACACAGATAACCCCTGGCAAACTGGCCGCGACAATCATGTCTGTGTTGATAGCCCCGCCACCGCTCATAATGACGGCCCGCACGCCTAGCCGTTTAATGACATTGATAATTTTCTTTGTCAGCCCTTCAGGATCGGTACTGTTCATGCTGCCGAACCCGATATAGACCGGCGGCGCGCCCTCGGCGATAAACTGCTCCAGCGTCGACGATACCGACGGCATTGACTGGATGGCGCCAAACCAACTGCCGGTTATCTTAACGGTGTCCTCTGGCCATTCTGGCGGCCGTGGCACTACATGCGGACTAAACGCATAGATAACTTTTCTGGCTTGATTGCTTTTATCAAACCAGGGGCCAAACCAGCTCCATGCCGGCAGACCAAGACGGGTGCGACAGGCACTAAAAGACTTCGCCACAAAACGCCACATGATGATGCGCAACAACTTCCATACCGCGAGATTAATCGGCCCTGGCAACCTGATTATTTTTTTCAGGAAAAACGGCGGAATAGAACGCGATGGCGTCAATGGCGCGAAGTAAACGGTCACGACAGGAATATCGAGTTTTTCACCGATAGATACGGCCAACGGTACCGCCTGGTTAGCGGCGATAATCAGGCGACTATGAGTGGCGGCATTAATGGCCTGCTCGACCCAAAGCGACATCAGTTGGTCAACGACCCCCGACATTTTTTTCGCGTTCTTATACGACGATTCGCCATCCATCAGCTCTTGTTCAATCTTTCTGGCCTCTGGGAGATCAAGACTCCATGTGTGATATCCCAATCCTTCATCGGTAACGATTTTCTCATTTCGTTCCCCCGACATGATGGAGCACTCGTGCCCCATCTGTTGAAGTTTCTTACCCAGAACGATAAACGGCCGTATATCTCCCATTGAGCCAGCGGTAAAAATAGATATCTTCATCTATTGCACACCTCGCAATCGTAATATTTCAGCACTCGTTCCACTTATTGTCTCGAATACTCAGTCTTTGTGGATGATGACGTTCAGATTCTCAAAACCATGTAAAAAGTTTGAGTAATTGCGCTCAGGCTCTTCCAGCACGTCTATTCTGGAAAAACGCTTGAGAATCTCTTCCCAGACAATCGTCAGTTGCATTTCGGCCAGTCGGCTACCGATACAGGTATGAATACCTACGCCAAAGGAGAGGTGTCTGCGCGAGCGTTCACGGTCGATGTTGAAGACATCAGGCTCATCAATCACCGAGCCATCACGGTTACCGGACGCATACCACATCACCACGCGGTCGCCTGCTTTGATGGTTTTGCCATTAAGCTCAACGTCACGGTTGGCCACACGGCTCATAAAATTAACCGGTGGGTAAAAACGCAGCGTTTCCGACACCATCGGCATCACCAGTTTGGGGTCGGCCTTGAGCTTGGCAAACTCCTGCGGGTATTTATTCAGCAGGTACAGGCTGCTTGAAATGGTATTACGCGTCGTATCGTTACCACCGATAATCAACAGCACAATGGTGCCGCGGTACTGCTCCAGGGTCATATCACAGGTGTCGGGATGATGCGCCAATACGGAGATCAGGTCGTAACTGGGCGGTGCATTACGGCGTTTTTCCCACATTTCTTCAAACACCTGATAGCACTTCACCGTTTCTTCCGCTTTTTGCTCCCAACTGGTCACCAGGCCATGTCCCGGTTCGAACATCAGCACGTCAGACCAATAGGTCAGTTTACGGCGATCCTCAAAAGGGAAATCGAGCAGCGTTGCCAGTACGGTTGCCGTCATCTCTTTAGAGACCCGGTCCACCCAGTCAAAAGGCTCGCCAATCGGCAGGCTATCGAGAATCATGCCAGCACGTTCGCGCATTACCGGTGCCATTTTCGACAGGCTGGAGGGTGCTACCGCTGGGGTTACCGCCTTGCGGTGTTTGGTGTGCTCAGGGGGGTCCATCGTAATAAAACCCACGCTCTTACGACGCTCATGACCCAGTGCTTGCAGCGCAGTTTCCAGTCTGTCTTTCTCTTCGAGCGTTTTCAGATCGATATTCTGCGTGGAAGTGAAATCGCGATAATTGCTGCCTACCGTACGGATGTCATCCCACAGGGTGACCGACCAGTAAGGCCCAAACTCACTTTCCGGCGTGAAATGTACCGGGTCTTCGCGCCGCAGACGCTCAAACACCGGCAGTTCCGTTCCATTTACAAAGCGATCACGACGTGCAGGATTAATTTTATCCAACGGAATCGCATTCACATCCTCAACCACATCCTGTAATTGTTTCGTCATTTTCATCCACTCATTGCATTGTTGTAAGCGTACTACCGCACCATCCACGTCTGCATCGACAGTGCGATAGCGCCGGAATAGTGCGATAACACCAGATTGCAGAAGGCGCCAACCCTGCCCCTTCTGCAACCCAGGGACGAACCCTTCTATGCGTTTACCCGCCGTTCACCGTAGCGGTTCTGGCGCTATCAGCCTGCACAGACTGCGCAAACTGGAGCCACCCTCGCGCCAGTTCGATTACATGCGGTGCTTTCAACACCGTAAAGTGCTGTGCTGGCCCGGCGATGGTTTCAAGTTTGTCTACCCAGTAGGCCCATCCTGCCGCATCGTCATGTCGACGCTGACTGTCCGCATCAGGCTGTTTCCATGGGTCACGCACCTGAATCAGGTTCACCGGACCGTGGTAGCGCGCTGTCGGTCGATACTGCGTTTGTCTGGCGGCATAAAAGGTTTGCCACGGACCTTGCAGTAACCGGGGAGACGAGTTAGCCGGAACCTTCCCTGCACGACTCAGGTGTTGATGTACGGCCGACAACATCTGCTCAATGTCATGACGGGCATAAAGCGATTCGTCTATTTCCAGCGCCATCTCCAGCGTGAATCCGATACTCTCAACATACTCGCGCATACATTCAGCCAGGTTCGGCGTCACTAATGATGCCTGACGACCCAAAGGGGCTTCGGAGTCGATAATCGTCAACGACGCCACCACACCGCCTTGTGCCTCCAGCCGACTCGCCATGTCAAACGCCACCTGCCCACCAAAAGAGTGCCCCAGCAGATGAATCCGCGTCTTCTCACCGATACCTGCCTGATGAAGCGCCATAAGGTTACGCACCGACGCCGCTTCTACTGAGGGATCCGGTTCACCGGCCCCATCCACCCCTTTCGGCATTAACCCATAGACCGTCTGTTGTTGGGGCAACGCCTGTATGAAGGGCAGGAAATCCGTCACGCTCGCCCCCGCCCCTGGCACACAAAACAGCGGGATACTGGTGCTATCGCCCTTCTGTAAGGTGATCAGTGGCTTGAAATCATCAGCTGCCATGCCCACCACCGGTGATTCCGCCACGCGCGCTGCCATCCCTGTCGGGCTTGCCTGATCAGGCGTAGTCAGTTGATGAATAGATGCGTTCGGATTGGCGACCACGGCCTCTAAGGTCGCGAGATAACCTGCAGCCATACGCTCGGCGGTTTCACGACGGAACAGGTCGGTGGCATACTCCATAATGCCCCCCAACCCCAGCGGCTCCCCCGTCTCGCTGTATTCTTCATACAGCGTGAAATAGAGATCCCACTTGGCATGCCCGCTGTGTACCGGATAAAGCCGCGCGTTCAACCCAGGAACGTTGAGGGTTTCCGATGGGGCGTTTTGTAGGATCATCATGGTCTGGTACAGCGGGTAGTGAGACAATGGACGCTCCGGCAGTAGCTCACTGACCAGTTTCAGGTAAGGAATATCCTGATGCCCATACGAGCTGAGTGCCTGTGCGCGCACCCGTGCGAGCACCTCATTCACGGTGGGGTCGCCAGAGGTATCAACGCGCATCACCCACTGCGTCAGGAAGCACCCCACCAGGTTATGTAACGCTTCATCGCTGCGACCGGCTGAAATCGCACCCAGCGGAATATCGACGCCTGCGCCAAGCTGGGTGTAATAGATGCCGAGAGCTGCCTGCAATACCATCGACAGCGTCATGTTGCGCTCACGAGCCAGCTCGCTCAGCCGCTGGTGCAAGTCGACATTGATCTGCAACGGCACCAGTTCGCCACGATAGCTGGGTTTAGCCGGGCGTGGGTAGTCTTGCGGCAGCGCCAGCGTTTGCGGTACCCCTGCAAGGGTGGTTTTCCAATACGCCAGTTGTTCCGCATACAGGCTGTTCGCATCGTCAGGGGAGCCCAGCAGCTCGCGGTGCCACACCGCATAGTCGGCATACTGAACAGGCAGCGGCGTAAACTGCGGTGCATGACCGGCCACACGCGCCTTGTAGGCCAGGGTGAGATCCCGCGTCAGCGGTGCCAGTGAAAAGGCGTCACAGGCAATATGGTGAAATAGCATCACCAGAATGTGTGTTTGCGGCCCTGCCCGCAGTATTGACGGACGGAACGGCAAATCTGTCGACAGGTCGAATAACGAGGTAATCGCCGTAAACACCGCCTGTGGTACCTGCTCGGCTTCCACTTGTATGTACGGGACATCGATATGCACCTTAGCAAAGGGCTCGATGACCTGAACCGACTGGCCGTCCACCACCGCAAACCGGGTGCGCAGCGGTTCATGCCGTTCCACCAGGTCGTACAACGCGGCCTTTAACGCGACCACATCCAGCTCGCCTTCAAGCGAGACCACAATCGGCGTATTGAGTGATGAACCGCCACGGACATTATGCCCCACCCACATCAGCTGTTGGCTGTAAGAGATAGGCAGCAGATCCGGTCGCGGTTCCATGCGGGTCAACGGTTTGCGTACTTTGACGTGCTCATCAAGCTGTTTCGCCAGTTTCGCTACCGTCGGGTTTTCAAACAGTAACCGAACCGGCAGTTCAATCCCCAATCGGCCACGGATACGGGCGATTAATCCGGTAGCCAGAATGGAATGCCCGCCCATCGCAAAGAAGTCATCGTCAATGCCGATTTGCGGCTGCTGGAGTAATTCGGCATACAGCTCGCACAGCACCGCTTCGCGCGTATTACGCGGTGCCCGATAGACCGCGGTATCGCTAAATTCCACCGCAGGTAGCGCTTTGCGATCCACCTTCCCGTTAGCCGTCAGAGGGAACTGTGACAGCGCGACAATCCGTGAAGGCACCATGTAATCAGGCAAGCGTTGACCAAGATAATCCTGCACCTCTGATTCAGAGAATGTCGATGCTGCCGCGGCCACCCCCTCCCCTACGACGTAAGCCACCAGACGCTTGCCGCTACCATTATCCACCGCCAGCACCAGGGCTTTCTCGACGTGTGGATGTTCAACCAGGCGCGCTTCTATCTCGCCCAGTTCGATACGGAAACCGCGCAACTTGACCTGTTGATCGTTACGTCCGATAAACAGCACGTTACCGTCGTCCTGATAACGCACCAGATCGCCGGTACGATACAGCCGGGCGTGCGGGTCATCGACAAACGGGTCAGCGATGAAACGCTCGGCGGTCAAATCCTGCCGGTTCAGATAACCGAGCGCAACACCATCCCCACCGATATATAGCTCGCCGACCGCACCGACTGGCACCGGGTGCTGGTGTTTATCCAACACATAGAGCCGGGTATTACCGATAGGCCGCCCGATAGGAATGCTGCTGGTGGTATCCGTCAGTTCATTGATCGGGTAGGTGGTGGCAAAGGTCGTGGTTTCCGTCGGGCCGTAACCATTGACCAGTTTCACTGAAGGGACCACGCGCCGTACCTGCGCAATGATGTTGGGATCAAGCGCATCCCCGCCGATAAACAGCGCGTTGAACTGCGCGAGAACCGGCGTCAGTTCGGTATATAGCTGATTGAACAGCCCCACCGTCAGCCACATTTGACTCACACGTTGAGAATGCAATGTGCGCACCAACCGGGCTGGGTTAAGCAGGGTATCCTGGTCGATAACCACACAGGTGCCGCCATTAAGCAGCGGCCCCCATATTTCCAGCGTACTGGCGTCAAAGGCGGTATTGGCTGCCAGCGCCATACGATCGCCTGGTGCAAACACGCCAACGCCACTGTTTATCACCAGTCGATTGATGGCGTAATGCGGCACCATCACCCCTTTCGGTATCCCGGTGGAGCCAGATGTGTAAATGATATAGGCTGGGGCGTTGGCAGAAACCTGCACATTGACCTCGTCATCACTCGCCTGCATCACTTCGGTACTGTTTATATCAATGACGGTGATATCAATGACGGTGCCATCGATGGCGGGCACGAAGGTATCCGTCTCCAGCGCCTGATGCGCATCGCTTATCAAAAACCGAGCGGAGCAATCCTCAATAACCCACTGCACGCGCTCTTGCGGTGCCTGCGGATCCAGCGGTACGTAAGTCGCCCCCACCTTGAGTATGCCAATCGTCGCCGCCAGCAAGGCACTGCCACGCGGCAGCAACAACGCCACTACGTCACCGGGTTTTACACCACGGGCAACCAGCACCTGCGCCAGCCGGTTAGCACACTGGTTGAGGCTGCAATAGCTAATCTGTGCGTCACCTTCGATGACCGCTATCGCATGCGGGGTCCGTTCTGCCTGCTGTTCGAACAGACGGTGAACCGGCGTATTCGCCGGATACGGTACCGTCGTGGCATTCCAGTCAATCAGCAGTTGGGTACGTTCGCTGGGCGGGAGAATCTCCAGCGCATGCATCGGCGTCGCCGGGGCGTTATCCAGCGTATCAGCCAGACTTTTCATCGCCTGCTGGAAATACCCTGCAATCCGTTGTGCCGACAGCGGTGGTGCAGCCAGCACACTCATGCGCAGCGTTTCGCCAAAATCATCTACCGATACGGTCAGCGGGTAGTCGGTATGCTCCTCAAAGCCGTGCCATTCCACCTCATCACGCTCGCCGGTGGTATCCACGCTTTCGTCTTCAGACTGCTGGTTATGACGGTAGTTGAATAACACATTGAACAACGGGGTTGGCGGAGCAATAATCCCGCTACAGCGCTGGGCCAGACTGAGCGAGGCGTGTTCATGACCCAGTAATGCCGCCAGACGTTTGTGCGTTTGACGGACACTCTCTTCCACACCAACGTTGCCCAAATCAAGACGGATCGGCAGCGTGTTAATGAACGGCCCCATGATCTGGTCGGCCCCTTCCCCGGCCTGCAAACGGCCGAGCAGGATGGTGCCGAACACGACGGTATCGCTGTCGCTGGCACGCGCCATCACCTGTCCCCACACCAGATGGCAGAGGCTGCCCATGCTGACGCCAAGGCGGCGTGCCTGCGCACGCAAACGTGCGACGACGCCCGGCTCCACATTCTGGCGTAATTCCTCCACCCCAGTGTTATCTGCCGTGCCGGTCGACATGCCGAATGCCAGCGTCGGCTCATCAATATCACCCAGCATCTGCCGGAAGAACTGTTCGTGCTCCGCCTGCGTCGTCCCATTGCGCACACTGGCAATCAACCGGCGGAAGGGTTGCGGTGCTGGCAATAACTGACCCTGCCCCATCAGGAAGGCGCGAATATCACGGATCATGATCTGCAACGAAGCGATATCGTCGATCAGGTGATGCAACAGCATCAGCATCTCAAAACGCCCGCTTTGTGGGTCACGCGCGGTATACAGACTCAGCAATGGTGCCCGGGTCAGGTCTATACGGTAGTGCGCGGGGTTATAGCGCTCCACCAATTGCGCCATGATGGGGCCATTGGCCGGATCAAGCTCAATTTCCGTCACCTGCACCGGCGCATGACGCAGCACGACCTGCGCGGTACGCGATACCCCGTGCGAGAAAAAAGCGGTACGCAAAATGTCGTGCCGATCCACGGTTTGTTGAACCGCCTCGACATAGCGCGTCATCACCTCACGGTTAGCCAACGAAATGCGGGCAAACTGCAGGTACGGATCCCCTTTTTCGCTCAGTTGGTGCAAAAAGAGGATCCCTTCCTGTAACGGCGTCAATGCATAGATATCCTGCACATTCGCCACGCCACCCGGCACATTGTCCACAATATGCGCAATATCCTCCTGGGTCAGCTCGATCAACGGCAACATATCTGGCGTCAGGTGGGTCGTCTGCGGCGTGATCAGGTTCGCCGGCACCCTTGAGCCACCACTCCCATCTTGCGAGGATAGCGCTCTTCCCTGGCGCAGGGCGTCAACGAGAGCTGCTTTGTGCTCCCGCAACGCCGCTTTGATATCAGGGGTCAACGACCCCTTTGCTGCCTTGATGACCAGTGCGTCACCGTCAAGTGATAAGGCGATATTGGCCTGATCCAGTATCTGCAACATGTCATCAAAATCGGTCATAATCTCATCTCGTCGAGTTCAATGGTACGAGCGGACAGTTCCGCCAACGTCGGGCTATCGAACAGTGCACGGATCTCCGTGCTCAAATCGCGCTGGCGCAGGTGTTCCATCAGTTGCACCGCCAACAGCGAATGCCCACCCAACTCAAAGAAGTTGTCGTGACGTCCGATGCGTTCGACACCCAGCAGTTCCTGCCACAGTTCCGCCATCGCGATTTCAATGTCACCTTGCGGGGCTTCATAGGCACGACGGGAGAACGACGAGTCATCCGGCTGCGGTAACGCTTTGCGATCGAGCTTGCCATTGGCGGTCAGCGGCAGTTGTTCCAGCGTGACGAATGCCGCAGGCACCATGTATTCCGGCAACTGAGCCGCCAGGCTGCTACGCCACTGGGCGATATGGTCAGATGTGCTTAGCCCATCAGCCTGACCTTCTGCGCTCAGCACCACGTAGGCCACCAGACGCAAATCACCCTGGGCATCCGCACGGGCCACGACGACGGCATCGCCGATAGACGGCTGTTTGAGCAATTCCGCGTCAATTTCACCCAATTCGATACGAAAACCGCGAATCTTGACCTGATTATCGTTACGCCCCAGGTACTCGATATCACCGTCTGACAGATAACGCGCGATGTCACCGGTACGGTACATCCGCGCATCGGCGTTGGCGGCAAACGGGTCGTGCACGAAGCGTTCCGCCGTCAGGTCAGGACGGTTGAGGTACCCACGCGCGACACCGACCCCACCGATATACAGCTCGCCGACGACGCCACGCGGTACCGGACGCAGGTGCTGGTCCAGCAAATAGATACGCAGGTTAGCGATAGGACGACCAATCGGTACGGTGGCGGTTTCAGGCAAGTTTTTCGGACAGGTCCACGCCGTCACGTCGATCGCCGCTTCGGTCGGTCCGTACAGGTTATGTACCGCCGTGTCCGGCAGCAGTTTGTAGCAACGGGCCACACTGGCAGAACTGAGCGCCTCACCGCTGCACACAATACGACGCAGTGAACGGCAGGCCGCCACGCTGTCGTTTGCCAGGAACAGGTTCAGCATCGACGGCACAAAGTGCATGGTGGTGATGTTGTTGGCCTGAATCACCTCGGCAAGCGCCTGGGTGTCTTTGTGCGCGCCCGGAGGTGCCATGACCAGCGTTGCACCGACCGAGAGCGGCCAGAAGAATTCCCACACCGACACGTCAAAGCTGAAGGTGGTTTTTTGCAATACCGCATCGCTGCTATCGAGCTGATAGGCATCCTGCATCCACTGCAAGCGGTTGATCAGGCCACGGTGTTCGTTTTCTACGCCTTTTGGCTTACCGGTTGAGCCGGAGGTGTATATCACGTAGGCGAGGTTGCGCGATGTCAGGCCCAGTTCAGCAGGCGACAACGACTCCTTCGACAACGCAGAATCAGCCAAAGACGCCGCATCCAGCTCCAGCTTAACGATACCGGAGGTATCAAGCTCAGCGGTCACTTCCCGCCCGCGTTTGTCGAGCAGCAACAGCTTCGGCGCGGAATCCTGCAAAATGTAGGACAGACGTTCCTGTGGGTAATCGGGGTCAAGCGGTACATACGCACCACCGGCTTTGATAATCCCCATCAGGCCAACGACCATCTCGATGCTGCGGTCCAGACAAATTGCTACGCGGTCATCGGGTTTCACCCCTTGCTGGTGCAAATGGTGCGCCAGTTGGTTAGACAGGGCGTTCAGTTCGGCATAGCTCAGTTCACGGTCGCCAAAGCGCAGCGCCGTCGCCGAGGGAGTCCGTTTCACCTGCTCTTCAAACATCTGGTGGGTATAGGCAACCGCAGGGTAAACCTTGTCGGTGTTATTCCACTCTTTCAACAGCAAATTGCGTTCTGCGGCCGGCAAAATATCAATCTGCTGCATCGGCGTATTGGGCGCGTTATCCAGTGCCGTTGAGATGTTTTCAAGCGCTTGTTGCGTGTAAGCGAACAGCAGTTCCGGGTCCAGCGACTCCACTACCTGAATATTCAGGCCCAGCGCGTTGCCGTAGTCATCCACCGACAGCGTGATCGGGTAGGTAGTACGCTCTTCAAACCCATCCCACTGGTCGGCTTCCGGTACCACGAAATCCAGCGAATTGCTTTCCGACTCACGGTTATGGCGATAGTTAAACAAGGTGTTGAACAGCGGAGTAGAACTGTTCACGCCACTGCAACGCAATGCCAACGCCAGCGAGGCATGCTCGTGACTCAGCAATTCTGCCAGACGTTTGTGGGTGGTACGCACGCTTTCCTCAACGCTGGCGCCTTGCATATCCAGGCGGATAGGCAGCGTGTTAATGAACGGCCCCATGATCTGGTCCGCGCCATCGCCGGCATGCATACGGCCAAACAGGATAGTCCCGAAGACCACCGAATCCTGACCGCTAACGCAGGACAACACTTGTCCCCAGGCCAGATGACAGATACTGCCGAGGCTCACCCCCAGACGACGCGCATGCGCACGCAGGCTGTCGTTCAAACGCTGGGGTACTTTGCGGTTAACTTCGACTATTTCGAAGTCATCCAGCATGTTGACCAGGCCGTAAGGTGCGGTAGGTTCATCAATGTCGCCCAGCGTCGAGCGGAAATACCGTTCATGTTCCTGCGGGCTCTTGCCAAGCCGTACCTGTGCAATCAGGCGGCGGAACGGCTGCGCCGGGGGCAGCGTGTGACCACGGCCCGCCAGGAAGGTGTGAATCTCGGCGGACAAGATCAGCACGGAGGTAATGTCATCGATCAGGTGATGCAATACACGGAACATTTCCCAACGGTCGTTACGTTTGTCATACGCAACAAACGCATGCAACAACGGCGGTTTAGCCAGATCGATGCTGTAGTGTGATGGGTCAAAGCGTTCGGCCAGTTGTTCGGCGATCGGGCCATCGGCAGGATCCAACTCCACATCCAGCACATGCAGTTGCGCCTGACGCTGAACCACCTGGCACGGTGTCGATACCCCTTCCCAGTAAAAGCCGGTACGCATGATATCGTGGCGATCGACAACCTTTTGCACCGCGGCAAGGTAGTTGTCGACTTTTTCACGGCTATCAAACGTCATCTGCCCGGTTTGCAGGTATGGGTCGCCTTTGCTGGCCAACATGTGATGGAACAGGATCCCTTCCTGCAAGGGTGCCAGTGAGTAGATATCCTGAATATTACTCACGCCGCCGGGTACCTGTGCCACCACGTGGTCGATATCTTTTTGGGTCAAGTCGATAAGCGGCAGCAGTTCAGGGGTAATCGCCGTGGTTTGCGGCGTAATTTTGTTTTCAGGAACCACCACTTCAAACGCGTTTGACAGGCGTTTCCCATTACGCAGCGCATGCACCATAGTGGCTTTGTGCTCGCGTAACGCACTTTTAATCTCGCTGGTGAGCGCACCTTTGGCTGAGGTAATAACCAGGTCCTCGTTATCCAGCGATATCGAGATCTTTGCCTCTTCCAGTGTCACCAGTAATTGTTCGAAATCGCTCATTTTTTATCCTCCGTGATCATAACGTGTAGTCGATGGTGCTTGACGTAATGCAATGCAACAAAACAGCCAGGGCTATGCAGCCAACCTACGGGAAACAGCCTGCTCACAGTCGAGTCTCCGCCAGTTCAATGGTCCTGGCCGCAATGTCTGCCAGAACCGGTGTATCAAACAGCGTGCGTATCTCGATGCTCAGCCCCCTGCGGCGCAACTGCTCAATCAAACGCACGGCTAACAACGAATAGCCTCCCAACTCGAAGAAGTGATCCTGACGGCCGACCCGCTCGACACCGAGCAACTCTTCCCAGATAGAAGCCATCGTGATTTCCATCTCCCCCTGAGGAGGCACATAAGCGCGACGGGCGAACGACATCTCATCCGGCGCGACCAGCGCATTACGGTCTATCTTGCCGTTCGGCGTCAGCGGCAACGCTTTGAGCGTCACAAAGGCCGCTGGCACCATGTAATCCGGCAAGGCATCCTGCAGATGCTTGCGCAGCGCCTGACGGCTGAAGTGGCTTTGCACCATGTCTTTGAGCGTTGCCACGTGTTCCAGCGCCGCTAACGTATTCTCAGGCACAATCCAGTCGATCAGACACGCCACCTCGTTGACCCCGGCTTCCTGCAGATTTTCCGCCACAGACAGCGCGGATTCCGGCGTACCGAT
Organism: Dickeya ananatis; assembly: GCF_019464615.1. Lineage (NCBI taxonomy): Bacteria > Pseudomonadati > Pseudomonadota > Gammaproteobacteria > Enterobacterales > Pectobacteriaceae > Dickeya > Dickeya ananatis. The sequence continues at coordinate 2,666,756 of NZ_CP040816.1, forward strand.
AAACGACAGTTCTCGGGTATAACGCCTGAACGCGAACTCCAGGATGCGGTGTTTGTCTTCGTTGGGGAGCGTGTCGAGGTTGATGTTCTGTTCTTTAAGCCACCCAGACAGCAAGCTGAGGTGACCTTCCAGATAACCAAGGAACGGCCCTTTCGCCTGCGTCAGCACCTCATCCAGGTTCTCTCCCAGGTAGGTGTGGATCATCACCGTCACGATGCCAGTGCGAGGATCAAACCCGGCTTTTTCACGCGCCGTGCGGTATATCGCGATATGCTGGGCCAGCCCTTCAATGTTCTGCGTGAGCAAGTGGGTCAGCAAATGCGCGCCACTACGCCCGGCATACTCAAAGGTTTCAGGCGCACCCGCCGCCGTTATCCAAATCGGCAATTCTTTTTGCACGGGTGCCGGGTAAATCTGGACGTCGATATCATTCCCGTGGTGATCCCGGCGAGAAACGCTGCCGCCCTGCCACAGCGTTCTCAACTCCTCAATGCGGTGATGCATCACCGGGCGGCGGTCGTCGTAATGCTGCGGAGCCAGCACAAAATCTCGCTGATTCCAGCCGGACGCGATGCCGATACCGATACGGCCGCACGACAGGTTATCGACTATCGACCAGTCTTCCGCCACGCCGAGCGCATCATGCAGCGGCATTACCACACTGCCCGCACGCAGCTGGATATGACGTGTTCTGGCCGCCAGCGACGCGCTTAACAACGCCGGATTAGCGAACAAGCCACCCACGCCGTGGAAGTGACGCTCCGGCGTCCAGACGGCGGTAAAGCCATGCGAATCGCCGAACTCCGTCACCTCAGTGCAATAGTGATACCCCTGCTGGGCATCGGTATGTGCACCGAATAAAAACAGACTGAAATCCAGGCTTTCAGAGCGGGAAGAGGATTCCTGCTCGCCTTTTTCGCCGCGGCCGGGCACCACGTAGGCCACCAGTCGGGTCGCCCCGGACATATCTTCTCTGGCAACCACCACCGCTTCACGCACTGACGGATGACTCAACAACCGGGCTTCGATTTCCCCCAGCTCTATCCGGTGCCCGCGTAGTTTCAACTGGTGATCGGTACGGCCGAGGAACACCAGCCGCCCATCGTCCATCAGTTGCGCGAAATCACCGGTCCGGTAAAGGCGTGCCGCCGAATCGGTTGAGAATGGATCGGGAATAAAGCGCTCGGCGGTTAGTTCCGGACGCTGATGGTAACCACGGGCCACCCCGTCCCCACCGATATACAGCTCCCCGATAGCCCCCATCGGCACCGGTTTGCCATGCTTGTCCAGCAGATAGACCTGGGTGTTGGCAATCGGGCGACCAATCGACTGGTTGTATTGCGTCACATCTCCGGCATTCACGCGATTGCAGGTTGACCACACCGTGGTTTCCGTCGGCCCGTAGAGGTTCCACAGGGATTCACCGAAGGCATGCAGGCGCGTAGCCAGATCACTGGGTAACGCCTCACCGCCGCACAGAATCTTCAATTGCTTATGCGGTGTCGCGTCGGCATCCACCAGCAAGCGCCAGGTGGTGGGGGTCGCCTGCATAATGGTGATATTGAGGGTTTGCAGCAGCGTCAGCAGCGCATGGGGATCCATCGCCTGTGTGCGGCTAGCCAGCACAATCGATGCCCCTGTCATCAGCGGCAGGTAGAGTTCAAGCCCGGCAATATCAAACGAAATGCTGGTCACGGAGAGCAGGCAGTCGCGGGTGCCCAGTTGGAATAACGCCTGCATCCCGGTGAGGAAGTTGACCACCTGACGATGTTCAACCATCACCCCTTTCGGCTTGCCGGTAGAACCTGAGGTGTAAATCACATACGCCAAATGTCGGCTATGCTGCGTTGCCACATCCGGATTGTCGCCAGGCAGCTCGTCCCAGCGCGCGCTGTCACGCTCCAGATCCACCACGGTGACATCATGCCCTGTCTGCTCCCCAAAGACCTCGCGCCCACGCCTGTCGACTACCAGTACCTTCGGTGTGGCATCGTCGAGAATATACGCCAGTCGTGTAGCCGGGTATTCCGGGTCAAGCGGCACATACGCGCCACCCGCCTTGAGGATCGCCAGTAAGGCGATGAGCATGGTTTCCGAGCGTTCAGTACATAACGCGACGCGTGTATCTGGCACGACGCCCTGCGCTATCAGGTAGTGTGCCAGACGGTTAGCACGCTGATTCAATTCGGCATAGCTCAGACGTACGTTACCCATTTGCAACGCCAGCGCCTGCGGTTGTTGCTCGACCTGCTGCTCAAACAATTGGTGAATCATCGTGGTCGCCGGGAAGGCCAGCGCCGTATTGTTCACGGTTTTCAGCAGCAGTTGGTGCTCTTCGGGCGGCAACACCGTCAGTTCATACAACGGGGTGGCGACAGAAGACGCGGTACTGGCAGCCTCCAGCGCGCTCACCAGGCTCAGCATACTCTGCTGGAAGTAACCCCAGATACGCTCGCCCGACAGCGATTCAACCACCTGAATGCCAATATCAAAGCCGGTGTCAGCGTCATCCACCGAGACGGAAATAGGATAGTTGGTACGCTCGTCAAAACCGTGCCATGCCACACCGTCAAACTCGATCCCGCCTAACACGTCCACATCGGTCGGGCGGTTACGGCGGTAATTGAAGACGGTACTGAACATCGGCGTCGGCGCCACAATCCCACACCCTTGTTGCGCCAGCGACAAGGTGGTGTGCTCATGCTTTATCAGCGCAGTCAGGCGCTGATGGGTCTGACGCACGGCATCGACTACCGAGACGTCACCAACATCAATACGCAACGGCAAGGTATTAATGCACGGGCCCATGATTTTATCGCTGTTTTCACCGTGCATACGCCCTGACAGCACGGTACCGAACACCACGCTATCGCTGCCACAGGCGGCGCTCAGTACCTGCGCCCAGCTCACATGACACAGGCTACTGACACTGACACCAAGACGGCGTGCCTGTGTCCGCAACCGTTCACCCAGCGCGCCCGCCAACGGACGCCGGGTTTCATGGATACGCTGACCGTTGAGGTGGCCGTTACGCAGATTAAACGGGGCCGACGGCTCGGTGATGTCCGACAGCATGTCACGGAAAAAGGCCAGTTCTTGTTGCGTACCACGACCTTGTTGCAAACGCGCCACGTGATGACGGAACGGTACCGGTGCGGGCAAGCTCTCGCCTTTACCGGTAAGGAACGCCTGAATGTCAGAGAGCAAAATCTGCAACGACGGGATGTCATCCACCAAATGATGGATATACATCAGCGCTTCCCAACGTGCCTGCTGGTCGTCATAAGCCACCGCCATGCGAAGCAACGGCGGCTGCGTGAGATCAATGCGATGGGTTTGAGGATCGAACTGCGCCTTCAGTTGCTCGACCACCGGGCCTTGCTGCGTATCCAGGTTGAGTGTGGTGACGTGCAAGCGTGCGTGACGCAGCACAACCTGTACCGGCGTTTCCACCCCTTGCCAGATAAACGCGGTACGCAACACATCATGGCGATCAATGACGCACTGAATGGCATCAAGGTAGCGGTCCAGCGTCTCGCGGTGTGCAAACGACAGGTGACCACACTGCAGGTAGGGGTCTCCGGCTTCATCAAACAGATGGTGAAAGAGGATGCCTTCCTGTAGCGGTGCCAGTGCATAGATATCCTGAATATTGGCCACACCACCCGGTATCCGGGCCACAATCTGGTCTATCTGCTGTTGCGACAGCGACACCAGCGGGAAAAGCGCCGGGTGAAGCGCGGTGGTTTCCGGCGTCACCTGATTTTCCGGAATCACCCATGTCTGCGAGGCGTCGTCTTCATCGCGAACCTGTTGCGCCAGACAGGCCAGCACCGGGTGAGCGAAGATGGTCGGCACATCGGTGTAGTACTGCTGCTCACGCAGCATCGCCTGCAACTGCATCGCCATCAACGAATGGCCACCCAGTTCGAAGAAGTTGTCCTGCCGCCCGACCTGATGCACGCCCAGTATGGTCTGCCATAACTGCGCCAGCACGGTTTCTATACCGGCATGAGGTGCTTCAAAGTCACGCTGCACGTAGGCGTTATCATCCGGTAACGGCAAGGCTTTGCGGTCAATCTTGCCATTGGCGGTCAGCGGCAGTGATGCCATCACCACAAATGCCGCCGGGATCATGTAGCTGGGCAGTTGCGTGGCTAAGACGTCACGCCATTGCGTAATCGCACCGTCGCTGTTGTAACCGGCCTCGGGTACCACGTAGGCCACCAAACGCGCCTCGCCGCCATCCGGTGTGATACCGATAACCGTCGCGTCTTTGATATGCTCCAGCGCGGTAATACGTGACTCGATCTCCCCCAGTTCGATGCGGTATCCGCTCAATTTGATTTGGTGATCGCGCCGACCGAGGAACTCGATACGCCCATCGTCAAACCAGCGACCGATATCACCGGTGCGGTAGACGCGGCCTCCAGCAACCCAGGGGTCATCGATAAACTGCTGGGCCGTCAGCTCAGGGCGGTTCATGTACCCGACTGCAACGCCCTCACCACCGATCCAAATTTCACCTGCCATCCCCGGCGCGCAAAGCTGCCCAAAATTATCGACGACGTACATCCGGGTGTTGGCAATGGGTCGTCCGATGCTCAGGCGCGTATCCTGACCTTTCTCAAAACCGCGCATCCACGCCGACGACATAATGGTGGTTTCTGTCGGGCCATAGCCATTGATGTAACGACAGCGTTCACTCCAGCGTTCAATCAGCCCCAGTGTCGGCGCTGAGCCGGCGGTCAAAATGGTCATGCCTTGCGGCACCAGAGCCGGATCCAGGTGCGTGAGATATGGCGGCGGGAATGCCGAGAAACGGATGTCGTTTGCCGTCATGTACGTCATCAGCGCCGGTGGGTTCTGAATCAACGCGTTCGACAACAGATGTAATTCACACCCTCGGGTCAACGTACCAAAAATTTCCCCCGCCGAGGCATCAAAGGTATAAGGCGCGAACTGGGTAATCGGCTGCCCGACGCTAAAAATACCGATGTGTTCACACCAGGCACAGAAGTTAATCAGGCTGCGATGTGCGATCTCCACACCTTTTGGCGTGCCGGTCGTACCGGAGGTATAAATGATGTAGGCAATGGTGTGCGAGTCGATAGCGTCAAACGCGGTATCGTCACGCAGGTCACTCTGCGGTTGCTGATTGAGATAATCGTCGACAAAAAGCAGCGTACTGCTTTCATCGTCACTGAAATCTGACTGATTAGCCCGGCTGGTCAGCGTCCAGCGCACTTTTGCGTCGTTAATGATAAACGCGCGACGTTCGCTCGGCGCATCCAGAGCGACAGGCACATAAGCCGCACCCAGTCTGATGATGCCCAACATAGCGGCGATCAGGTTCGGCGTTTTATCCATACTCAGTACGATGCGATCGCCTTTCGCCACACCGACACGACGCAGACCTGCGGCGATACGCCCGGCACGCTCGGCAAGTTGCCGATAACTTAAGCGTTCATCATCAGCCACCAACGCGGTGGCCTCGTTTCTGGCCGCCACCTGTTCAGCAAATAACGCGTACAGCGAGCGATCCAGCGCCACATCAAGTTGCGTGGCATTCCATTCGTGGACCACGCGTTCAACTTCAGCGCTATTAAGCAGCGACTGCGCCCCTACCGTGCGCTCAGCCCCCTGACTAAAACTCACCAACAGTTGTTGCAGGCGTTCGAGAATGTTATGCGCATCCGCGTCGCTGATATCACCCGCGCGGTAATGCAGTGCCAGCAACAGGTTATCCCCGGTGTGCGCGATAAGATGCAGCGGCACAGACTCGTCCAGATTTTCCGGTTCCGGGTATTGCTCGTCACGCACACTGAGCAGTGATTCAAAAAGTGGCTGGTTTGAGTAACCAACTACACCTTGCGACAAGGCTTCTGGCAGCAACCCGGCATGTTGCCGGTGCTGCCCAAACACGGTGGCGATATCACGAAACCACTGATGCAACGTGCGCCCGCCATCCAGCGCCAGCCGCAACGGCAACGCACACGCGTCCCCAGTCTCACCGACAGCGAAGCGCTTGCCAAACAGTACCTCATCCTCACCGCTGTATTTACTCAACAACAGCGCCCATGCGGCAGTCAGCAACACCTCCCAAGAGGTGGATTCACGCTGCATTAGCGCCAGTAATTCCGAGTTCAGCGCCCGCCCAACGTGGGAAACGAGCACACGATACGCCTGCGTAGGGGAGGAAGCCGCCTCCCCACTCTCAGTGGTATTGACAAAGTTGGCGTTCGCCGTTCTTTGCGCGCCGGTAAGATGATGCTGCCAATACGCCACAGCTGTTTCCTTACGCGACAAGAGCATATTTTCCTGCGTGATAACCATCGGTTACGCTCCCTCTGTGACAACTTTTATAGAATTATTTTTTAACGTATTCAGTAAGTTAGATACACTCTCGGCGTTCCTGCCGAATTGATTGATGGCCGCACCGTTCTGAAAACTCCCGGCAAAACCGTATTTAATGAACGTCGACAAGGTGCCGGTCGGACTGAGATCAACAAAGAATGTGTCATCTTTCACCTTCAGCGATTGCATCAGACGGTAAAAATCAACAGGTTCGCGCAACACACGCCAGAAATACTCGCTGTCCCACCGTTCAACCGATGTGCCCAACAAGGAGGAGTACACGGTCATCTCCGGTGCGTTTTTCGCCAGGGTATCGACTAGTGCACGGAAATCCGTCTCGATGGCGGCGATGCCGGACGAGTGGAACGGTTGCTCAACCGGCAGCAACATCGAAATCACGTCCTGCTGCGTCAGACGCGTCTTGAGTGCCGACAGACTGGCCTTGTCGCCGCTGACCACAAAGTTATTCTGGAAGTTCATGCTGGCAAGCTCAGTCCCCTGATACAGCGCGGGGTTGCTATGAAAGTGCGATACCGGTGCCAGCACGCTCATCATGCCGCCGCCAGCCGTTTTCTCATGCAGCATGTGCGCCTGCGACACCACCAGTTTCATGGCGTCATCCAGCGTCAGTACGCCCGCCACGACAGCGGCGATACACTCACCCAGGCTGTATCCCAGTACGGCATCAGGTTTGATGCCTTCGGCGTTGAACATGTGGGTCAGGCTCACCCCGACACTCAGTAGCGCCACATTCGACAACGCCACATCAGAGAGCGGCAGCCGACGGCGGCTGTCGTCATACAGAGTTTCCACCAGGCTATAGCCCGCGTGTTTACGACACAGCGCGTCGCAGCTATCCATCTGACGGCGGAACGCGTCATTACGGCGATACAGCTCCTGGCCCATGCCGTAGTACTGCGAGCCCTGCCCGCCGAACATAAACACCACCCCAGAGCCAGTGGCATCTGACGCCGGTAAGTGGCGAACGGGTTGCGCTGCGGGGGCTTTCGTGTCTTCAAGTGTCATCGGTTGTGCTTTGATTTTCTCAAACAACCCGGTGAGCACTTGCCCCGGCCCGATTTCCTGCTGTCTGACCTCACCCAATGCCAGTAACCGTGAAATACTTTCGTACCAACGCACAGGGTGGCTTATCTGGCGCGTCAGCAGTTCGAGATAATCAGACGTGGGGTAGTCGTGCGCGGTGTAGTTGGAAATTACCCGCGCGTTAAGCGGGTTGAAGGTAAAACGGCCAGCAAACTGCGCGAATTGGGTTTCAATGTCACGCATATAACGGGAATGGAACGCCGCGCTCACGTTCAGCTTGATGTAACGCGCCCCGGCTGAGGTAAACAGCGACTCACAGGCAACAATGTCATCATACAGCCCGGAAATGACGATCTGCTGTGCGCAGTTAATGTTGGCAATATCAATACCGCTGAACGGTGACGACGCCAGCAGCGCCATCACTTGATTCAGATCGATACCCAGAATCGCCGCCATCGCCCCACGTGGCGCTTTCGACATCAGCATGCCACGCTCTCTGACCAGTGCAACGCCGGTGGCAAAGTCAAACGCCCCTGCCGCAAACAACGCAGCAAACTCACCCAGACTATGACCGGCGTAGCAATCCGGCGCATCTGCGCCGTCTTGCCGGTTGGCTAGAACCCCAAGCGCTGAGACAACAAACAACGCCGGTTGGGTGAATTCCGTTTCACCCAGTACGCCCTGAGGATCGCTCAGGCACAGATCACGAATCGAAAAACCGAGTACCTCGTCAGCCTCCCGAACACGCTCGGGAAAACGCTCAAACAGCGCACTCCCCATCCCTTTCTGCTGCGATCCCTGACCAGGAAATACCCAAATTGAAGAAGGCATAAATCCCCTATTACTGTTCCCTAGTATTGTCACTTAACGTTGCTTGTTGCTCCCGCCTTCCGTTCGCGGGATCAGGACTTGAGCGCATCTTCCGGTAGATGCGCTTCAATCGTGCTGACCAGGTCGCCGAGCGTATAAATACCGCGTTTATCGCCGTCGTTGATTTTGATGTTGAGCCGCTTCTCTATCTCGTACCACGACTCCAGCATCTCAACCGAATCCACTCCGAGCTCACCGCCAATAAAGGCATCCAGCTCCACGACATCGGGCGTAAACCCGGTGTTTTTGATGCCATTAATGATGTCGAGCACCATCGCGAGAACGTCTTTCTGAGCGTCCATTTCTTCTCTCCTTCATCCAGTCCGTTAGAGCGCGTCAAACTCGCGCGCAACCTCAGTGATAATCTCAACGACCTGATCGATCTCTTCACGGGTGTGGGTCGACATGACCGAGATACGCAGACGTTCTTTATCGGGGGGAACCATGGGGTATTCCATGATGTTGGCAAACACGCCGCGCTCAAAAATGCGGCGATTGATGTTGCCCACCACAGAGAGCTTGCTAAAGAAAATGGGAATAATGCCAGACTCGCCGCGCAGGATGTTGAACCCCTTCGCTTCCAGCTGGTCTTGCATGTAACGCACATTGTCGTGCAAACGGGCGATACGTTCTGGCTCACGCTCCATCACGTCCAGCGCCGCAGAAATCGCCGCAATCGTCGGCTGAGCTAACCCAGAGGTGAACAAATAGGGGTAAGAGAAGTTGCGCAGCATAAAGATGTGCTCGCGGCTGCCGGAAATAAACGCCCCTTGCGCGCCCAATGATTTGCTACAGGTGGACATACGCAAGTCGACCTGGCCTAACAAATCCAGATGCTCAAGCGTGCCTTTACCGGTGCGCCCCATGGTGCCCAGTCCATGCGCGTCATCGAGAATGATGATGATGTCATGCTTGCGGCAGATATCGATGTAACGCTTAAGGTCGATGATCGAACCGTCGGTAGAACGCACCCCTTCTACGGTCGAGAAAATCTGGGTATTCGGTTTGGAGCGTGCCCGAATTTTAGGCAGCATCGCTTCAAAGTCATCCAGACGTTCCGGGTCGAAGGTAAAGAACGGCACGTTAGTCATTTTGACCGCGTTGATAACGCTGGCGTGGCTGTTCTGGTCATAGATGATGATATCGTTACGATTCATCAGCCCATTCACCCAGCACAGGTTGGCCATATACCCGCTTGGCAGTAGCACCGCATCTTCGTGGCCCGCTAACGCCGCCAGACGCAACTCCAGATCCCGATGCTGCTTGGTGTAACCGGAAAACGCCGGTGATCCACCGGTGCCGATCCCGTATTTTTCTACGGCTTCCATCACCTTGCTTTTGACGTAAGGGTGATTAGCCAGCCCCAGGTAGCTATTCGAGCCAAATACCAGAACGCTTCTGAAGTCATCGCTGTGCAGGTCTTTGTATTGCATCTGCGCATCGACAGGCCCCACCCCTTGGCGGCTGAACATAAAGCCTTTTTCGAGTTCTTTTAAATAGGTGCCATAGCGCAATTTTACGCGCTCTTTGAATGGCTTACGTTCAAGTTCGATCAGATCATGAAAATCCATTATAAAAACCTCCTTGATGATTTATTCTCTTTCAGAGAATGATTCGGCTTGCTAAGGCGCAATAAAACCGTTGACCCGATACCAGGACACACACTCATCCACCATCTGGCTTAAGGGAGAGGACCGATAGCCCAGCTCACGCTCCGCTTTTGCGCTGCTAAAGTAATAAACGCCACCGAAAACACGCAGGCGGTAGGCATCCACCACCGGTTCGCCGCGTACCAGCCAGGGCAGTTTTTCCTGAAGCCACGTTTTCAGATAGACAGATGAATAAGGGGTTTGAGGCCGGTCGGCTTTACAGGGCACGACCGCTTCAATCGTATTGATCAGTTCGCTATAGCGCGTATTGGCCCCGGCAATCAGATAGCGCTCGCCGACCTTACCGTTGGTTAAGGCACTGACGTGCGCCTCGCCAACATCGCCTGCGCCGCAAAAACTGGCACCGCCGGGGGGCAGGAACGGTAACTGGTTATAGGCAACCGCCAACACCATACGTCCCCACTGCATGGAATAGTCATACTCACCCAGCACCTCCGCCGGATTAAGGATGACAGCGGACAAGCCGCGATCGCAGGCCCGGTACACCAGCTCCTCTGCCTGCAATTTGCTTTGGGCATAGGGGTTTTTGGCACGAAAACCCGACAGCGCGGTGTCTTCGGTGGCTTGCGCCGCAGGATCGTTATGCGCCCCTATCGTCGAACTGGTGCTGGTATAAACCAGACGGGGTATCCCGCAGGCCAGCGCCGCGTCAATCACGGCACGCGTACCTTCCACATTCACCGCGGCCAGTAGCGGCCAGTCACGTGGGTTACTGCTGGTATTGCCCGCTGTATGGATAACCCCGTCATGCCCTTCCATCGCGGCGCACAGGCGCTGGCTGTCATGCAATTCGCCACGCACCAGGGTGACGCCGAAAGGCTCCAGAAAGCTCACATTGGAAGACGCGCGCACATACGCTGTGACCTGATGGTTGGCAGCCAGCAGCGCTTTTACCACGTTGAGCCCGACAAATCCGTTTGCTCCGGTGATCAGTATTTTCATGGTGTTTGATCTTGCTGGTTAAGTTTTTCAAGCGTTTTCAAAAAGGCCTTACGCCCTTCCCCTTTGCTGCGCATCGGCAATGCGGCCGGATTTTTATCAGGATGGCGGGCCGCGCCATCCAGCAGCAGCACGAACTGCTCAAGCAGCTGATTCAGCTGTGTCACCTGGATATCCATACCCCGGCATACCAGACGCACATGCACACCGTTCCCCTCAAGGCGCACCAACAGCGCCAGACGCAGTGACGGGTGCGTCGCAAACAACGCGGATACCGCCGGGTTCACCGCGACATCGTCCGTCAGCAACGCCACCGTACTGTCGAACAACGCCACATCGCCGCCCCACTGGGCCAGTTGTTCTGACGTGGCACCGACATGCTCAAGGCATTTACCCAGTTGTTTTTCAACGCCCTTGAGCCAGGCGGCGGTCTTATGGCGTCCCACCACTTGAATACGGGTAGGAATCAGGCGAGGTTCATCACTCTCAAGGTGTCGAATCAGACCAAACTGCGCCTGTTTGACCCGTGCATGGCGATTGATGAGCAGTGCCCAGCCTGCGGTTAACAGCGTTTCCACCGCAATTTCCTGACGTTGCGTGCAGGTCTGCATCGCCACCACGGTGTCAGTATCGATATGCAGCTCGGCTGACAGGAGTGGCTGTTCTGCCTCGTCATCCAGTACGGCGGCCTCACCGAGCAATACCGATGCCGTCAGCGAGCCTACGTCCTCGTCGGCCTGCAACAACCCACGCCAAAACGCCTGCAATGACGCGTCATCCTGGGTTGAGGCACCATGTTTTGAGGCGTTGTTCGCTGGCACGGCACGCGCAAACCACGCCTGCGGCACAACCGGCGAGACTGTCACCTCAGCTTCCTGCGCAGCGGATTTCTGCCGGGGTGTTTGTCGCACCGGGGCATCAAGACGCAACGCGGCGTACAGGTCGCAAGGCTGGCTGGCAAACGGGTAGCCGGGAAACGGCACACGCTGACGAGGCTCGGCGTCGTGCAGCAGGCTCCAGTCGATATCGCAACCGCGGATCCACAGCGTGGCAATGTTGGCGAACTGCCGGTGTTGTACCAGCTCGCGGACAAAGTGCTTACCGGCCTCGCCAGCGATGAGTTGTGACACTTCTTTGCTGTCGTGGACGTTTCCGCTGTAGGTCTCCCGGCGGCTATGGTCGGCACCCGGCTGTGCAATAAAGCTCTCCAGTTTCGCCAGCAGGTCCTCCTGACTGGTCGCGACGATAGCCAAACGATGATCCAGCATGACGCGCCCTGTCTGGCTGGTGTAGGCCAGGTCTGCGAGCGAAAGCGCACGCCCTTGTTGCTGTATAAAATCACGCAGCTCGGTGGCATAGGCGACGACACGCTCCGCCTGCTGCGCCGACAGCACCACAATATGTGCATGGACAATGTGCGCACGGGCAGACGCGTTTTCTTCCCTGCCCGCCAGTTGGCGTACGTGCGGTCTGACGAGCGCATCGGCTGACTCCACCACGACAAAGGCTGTCGAACCGCCCATGCCATAGGCGTTAATCCCGGCCAGACGAGAACCTCTGGCGTTGGTCTGCCATTCCTGCGCCTCACGCGGGAACACAAAAGCGGATGTTTCATGCTCAAACGAGGTGTTGATGCGCTGCAGGTTGACGCACGGTGACACACGCCCGTGTTGCATGCTCAGCAGCACCTTAATCAACGAACAGATGCCCGATGCCGCTTCCATATGCCCCAGGTTGGCTTTGGTACCCAGCGCGCAGAAATGTTGCGCCTGAGTCTGGCGACGTAACGCATTAGACAACGCCTTCAGTTCAATCGGGTCGCCCAGTTCCGTCGCCGCACCGTGGCTTTCGATGTAAGTCAGTTCGTTAACATCGATGCGTGCTTCGTTGATCGCCCGCACGGCGGTTTCTTCCATGACCGTCAGGTTCGGCAGGTATTGCCCTGCACCGGTCCCGGCATGCCCAATGCTGGAACCCCGCAACACACCGTAAATGTGATCGCCATCAGCCAGCGCACGGCTCAGACGTTTAAGCACCACGATGCCGCTGCCTTCGCTCGGAATCAGGCCGTTGGCCCGTTCATCGAAGGTATGCTCCTTGCCGTCGGCAGACAGCACCTTCATCTCCTGCAACAGCATGTATTTGCTGGGATGCAGACTCAGGTTGACGCCGCCTGCCAGCGCCATATCGCACTCCCCACCGAGGATGGCTTTACGGGCGATATGTACGCTTGTCAGCGATGACGCACAGGTGGTGGCGATGCTGAAACTCGGGCCGCGCAGGTTCATCAAAAATGAGATGCGATTCGCCAGCTCACTGACGACCGAACCGGCGCCGGGGTAACGACCGGTGCGGGCATAAATCTCTGCCATCACCCAGGTGAAGTCTTCGTTCATTGCCCCAACATAGACGCCCACCTGCTGATCGCTGAGCGCCGCCGGGGTATAACCGGCATTCTCCAGCGCGTGCCAGGCACTACGCAGTAACACACGCACTTGCGGATCGAGGCGACTGGCTTCTTCGCCGCTCATACGGAACATCTCTGGATCGAAGACGTCCACGTTGCTGAGGAAGCCGCCGCGATTCACATAACGCGGGTTGCCGTTATCTTCTGCAGGGAGCACCCAGCGCGCATCCGGGATGGCACTCAGGCTCTCTTTGCCCGCCTGAATGTCGGCCCAGAAATCCGCCAGACTCGCGGCACCTGGGAACTCACCCGCCATACCAATAATCGCCACCGCGTCACTATCGGCCTGCATGCTGGCCGTTGACGGCAGCGATGAGCGCATCGGTGTCCGCATCGCTCGTGAACGCAACGCATCCGTAGCCGCAGCAGGTATCGTCCGTTTGACAGGCGGCGCGACAGGTGCACTGGCGTGATGGTGGCTGACAGTGTCTGTACGCTGCGACGCAGCCTCAGGGGTGTGAGCTACCGGTGTCGCGCCATAACGCTCGCACAGGTATCCCGCCAGCTTAGCGGTGGTGTTGTACTCAAACGGCGCGGTTTTCGGCAGCCCGTCGTACTCTTTTTCCAGCACCGCACGCAGTTCCATCAGCATGACGGAATCCATCCCGAGCTGTTCAAAGGTGGCATCCACCGCGATATCGCTGGCAGGCAGCTTGGTGATGGCTGAAATCATCTCTTTGAGCGCGCTCTCGCTACGAGCATACGCACTGTCGCCAGCCGGTGTTGCTATCTCCGGTGTTGCTATCGCTGCTGTCGGTTGCGGACGCGGTGCCTGTGTCACCATCGGCACGGCGATTGACGGTGTGGGCTGCACGGTTTCCTCAACCTGGATGCGCAATGAACGGGCAACCTTGTTGCGATCGCCAACCGCGACCAGCAGTTCCGGGCGTTGTTCAAGCAGTGCGCGTTCGAGCGCGATAATACCGGCCTCCTGGCCTAACGCCGCCATCCCTGAAAACTCGAACAAACTGGCATCGTCTTGCTCGATGTTCATCTGCCCGCTGGCCCACAATGGCCAGTTGACGGAGAGCGTCTGGCCGCTACGTTGTCCCTTTTTCACCTGCTGGGTACGCCATAGCGCATGGCTATCCATAAAGCGGTTACCGGCCGCATACGCGCCAGACCCCAGGTCACCCAGCACCGCAGAAACGGAGGAGAAGTTGATAAAGACAGCGAGTGGCTCTTGTGCCGTAGCACGGTCAAGGGCCACCAGACCGTCAACTTTCGGTCCGATCAGCGCATCAAACTCGTCATCCGACAGCGCCGTCATCGGCGTGGCACTGGCAACACCGGCGCAATGCAGCACACCATCGAGTGCACCGAACGCCGCTTTTGCCTGCGCAATCAAGGCGTCGGCCTGCCCGTCTTGCGCCACATCGGCCGCGACGTAACAGACTTCAGCACCCAGCTCACGCATCGCGGCCAGTTGCTGCATGACCGCCTCACTGGGCTTGGCCGAACGGCCGCTCAGCACGAGACGAGCCTGATAGCGGGATGCCAGATACTGCGCCATCAGCAATCCCAGCTTGCCAGCGCCACCGGTTATCACATAGTGACCGTGCTGGACGAAACGCAATTGCGGCTGGCTACCCTGCCCATCGGCTTGCGGCGGCGTGATTGCGCCAGCCTGACGCTGATAGCGAACGCCCTGCCGATAGGCCACTTCAAGCCCGGCAAGCGCCTGCGGACGTTGCACGAACTCCTGATACACCGCATCGGCCAGCGACGCGGCGTCATTCGCATCGCTACGCAGCGTGAACAGCTCGAAACGATGGTTGATGGTCAGCAATGAACGGGCATACCCGCTGACAGCATCCTGCTGCGGCTCCACCTGATCATCAGACGCGGTATAGACGTTGACACAGCGCAGCGCTTGCCCCGGATTTACTGTTTCCAGCGCCACAAACAGGTGCCGTAACGACTGTAATGGCGCATGCAATGACGACGCGCTGCCAATGGCGGCCACATCATCAAAATGGCTATCGGTGCCAATCGCCTGCACGATGTGGGTCGGCCACAACTGCTGTTCCGCCAACTGCTCACACAAGGCCCGCATGCTGGAGGGCGATTGGGTATCAACGCTAAAGCGGTGGCTATCGAGCTGGGCGAACGCGCTGGCCGCTGTCGCGGTGATGATGCTGGCGTCATCGCCATAGCGTGCACGCAGTGCTTCAGCCAGGCTCTCGTTATCACCGAGCACCAATACTCGCGTTGTCGCGGCACGCATTGACGCATCAGAAACGACTTCCGGTAACGGTGATGCCTGCCACTCGTAGGCATAATACTGTACGTCTTGTGATGCCGAAGGCTGTGCCGAACCGGCATCCTGCTCCAGTCTGCGGGCGGCGAAATCACGCAACCGCGCCAGCACCCGACCGGTGGCATCCAGCAGCGTAATATCGTGTTTCTGAATGGTGCTGCCCGCCTGCTGACCACCGGCTTGCGACTGGGCTGGTGTCACATAGGCATAGCACTCAGCGCCAAGTGGGTGGCGGAACTCCAGCTCCCCCAGAGAGAACGGCACGATAGGCGTGGCGTATTCCACCGGCTCCAGTCCGACTGCCAGACAGGTACGCAGTGCCCCATCCAACAGTGACGGGTGCAGATAAAACGCCTCGGCATGCTCGCCCTCCGGCAGGCACAGGTGGCTCAGCGCGGCGTCCGCGAAGCGATAGCGTTCACGGGTCACCTGATAGCTTGGGCCATACGCGAAGCCCATGCGGGCAAAATCGGCGTAGATGGCAGCCTGATCGCTTTCGCGCTTACCGCTGTTACGCAAGGCCTCAAGATCGATCCACTCCTCTTCAGGCTGTTCCGCTTGCGGGCGGTAGACCAGTTCGGCCTCCAGCGAGAGCACATCAGTATGGCGGTTACGCACCGCGACCTGTATGTTGTCGTCGTCACCGGTATGCGCCAGTGCGATCTCCACATCCACCGGTTCTCTGTCCACCTCAAGCGCGTTCATCCACATCAGGTTGCGGATTGCCGCTACCGTCCAGTCGCTTTCCATCGCCAGTTGACCGGCTGCATGGAGCATTTCGATGTAGGCCGAACCGGGTAAAATCATCCGTGCGTCACGGCTACCGACCACATGGTCACGCAGGTAACGCTCTTGCCCGGTCAGTTGTTTGATAAATTTCTGCTGCGCCAGCGTTGAAATATTCTGATCTATCAACGGATGCAGCGATGTCGCACGGTGTGAAGCGTCCTGAGCCGACGGCAGCGCCAGCCAGTGGCTACGCATCATCAGCGGCAGCGGCGGGAACGACACCCGACGCACCGATCCTGCCGTTCCTCTGGTGGTAAAGAGTGACGGTGCAAACTGCTGCCAGTTCACATCCAGCATCGTGGTCCACAACCGCCCTAAACGCAGCAGTTGACGTTCCTGAACCAACGAAGTGATCAGCTCATCAAGCTGTTTGCCTTCCAGAATGGTATCCAGACGCTCACCACCGCCCGCAATATGCCCGCGGAACAATTGCTTCGCCGCGCCCTCACGCTGGTATTGCTCAAGCTGGTTCAGCAAGTCGTCCAGACTGCTCGCCACCACTGCCAGACGCTCCGTCATGGCATCGCGGCCGACCAGTGAAGAGAAGGCCAGCGAGTCAAAATCCGGCGCGGTGTGTGGTTCACGTACCGCCTGGCGCAGGAAGTGCACCATCCGCTCAACATACAGCGCTAAACGTGCGTCGCTATCCGCCGAGAGCACAAACAGCCGTGGCTCTCCCGGTAGCAGGTGGGCCGGAGCTCGCGTCGGTGCTTCTTCTATCAACACATGGGCGTTGGAGCCACCCGCCCCGAAGGCGCTCAGGCCAGCACGGCGCGGGTGATCAATCGCGGTATCCCACGGTTCGAGCGACTGCACCACGCGAAATGGCGAAGCGGCAAAGTTAATTTTTTCATTCAGCGTGCGTGAATGCAGCGACGGTACTACCTGGCGGTGACGCAGTTGCAGCAGAATTTTGGTCAACCCGGCGATACCGGCAGCAGACTCCAGGTGCCCGATATTACTTTTCACCGAACCGATGCGGCACCGCCCCGGCAACAGCGCAGGCGTTGCCCCTTGCTGTGCGTGATGTTGAGCACTGATACGTGAAAAGGCTTTGGTCAGGCCGGAAATTTCAATCGGGTCGCCCAGCATAGTGCCGGTACCGTGCGCTTCGATGTAATCGACGCTGGCAGGGTCCCAGCCTGCACGCGACAGCGCTGTACTGATAACGTTGCTCTGCGCCGCCTGATTCGGCACGGTAAAGCCACTGGTTTTTCCGCCGTGATTCAGCGCCGTTGCCTTGATAACACCATAAATCTGGTCGCCATCGGCAATCGCCTGCTGTAACGGTTTGAGCAACACAGCCCCCATCCCTTCACCGGGAACATAGCCATCGCCACCTTCGCCGAAGGCACGGCAACGCCCATCGCTGGACAGGAATTGGTTCTGCCCCAGTTGGTAGTACTTCATCGGGTGCACAATCAGATTGATGCCACCGGCTATCGCCATGTTGCAATCGCCGTTTTGGATCGCCTGACACGCCATATGCAGCGCCGTGAGTGACGACGAGCACATGGTATCCAGCGCCACGCTCGGGCCATTCAGATTGAAATAGAACGATACGCGGTTAGCGACCGAGGAATGCAACGACATCGCCCAGCCCGATTCATGCTGTTTTTCCGTCGTTTCAATGCATTGATAGTGCGACCACATCACCCCGACATAGACGCCGACTTGTGCCTTACTCAGCGCCTGGCGAGAGTAGCTGGCGTCTGAGATACATTCCCAGGCGGTTTGCAGGAACAGTCGCTCTTGTGGGTCCAGCAGCTCGGCTTCGCGCGGCGAAATATTGAAATACTGGCTATCGAACTTATCCACATCATCGATAAATCCGCCCCATTTGCTGTATACCTTGTTCTTCGGCCCCCGCTCTGGCGAGTAATGTGGATGATAATCCCAGCGAGACAGAGGAATTTCGCTAACGCTATCAACACCGCTAGCCAAATTGGCCCAGAACTCATCGACATTGCGGGCCCCGGGATAACGGCCACTGAGCCCGATAACAGCAATATCAGTGCTCGCACCGGCGTCGCCCGAGGTATTGCGTTTCAGCGCATCGATACGCGAATGGTTTAACAAACTGGCCAACGTCGGGCGCGCAGGCGCTGCCGATACCCCATTGGTGTTCGCCAACAACGCAGGTGCCTGTGCCAACTGCGGCGCAACCTGTAGCGTGTCGGCCCACTCCGCCAGTGTTTGATAACGGTAGACGTCGCTGGCATTCGCCTTGGTAAAGCGCGCGTCCAGCTCATGTTGCAGACGAATCAGGTTGACGGTATCGAGCGGCCATTGCCACAGCGGCGTCAGTACCGACAGGCTGGCCGCCGTCGGGCCGATTGCCGCCGTCAGACTGTCAAACAGTTCACGGCTGGCCGCATCATCGTTCCCCTCGGCGTCGCTTGTCGTAGCAGGCACCCGGCTTTCCTCTGGCGGCGTCGATGCCACCGGTAATGCCACCGGCGCCGGAGCAACTGCTGTCGTTGGCTGCAACGCGGCAACCTGTTCCGGGTAGCTTTCGCACAGGAAATCAGCCAGCGAGTCGATATCCGGGTACTCATAAAACAGGGTTTGCGACACCTCACCAAAGGTGGCCGCCAGCTTACCGTTCAGCGCCAGGATCATCATCGAATCCAGGCCGTAATCCGACAATTGCGTGGCCGGTCTCACTTCGCTGGCATCCAGCTTCGTGACCTCCACGATATTAGCCATCAGATAATCCAGCACGCTGTCACGCACCGAAAGGGTTGGTGCTGTTGCTGACGCGATGGTTGGTGCAACCGGTGCAGTGGCTTCTGTTGAAGCTATCTGTGCCACCGCTTGTGGTGCCGCCGCTACGATGCCCGTGAACGCCGTTACCTGCTCGGGGTAATTCTCCAGCAGATAGTCTGCCAGCGAGGCGAGGTCTTCATATTCATAGAACAGCGTTTGTGGCAGCCCCTCAAACGCCGCGGCAAGTTTCTCGTTCAACGCCAGGATCATCATCGAATCCAGACCATAATTCGATAGCGGCCCGCTGGCGGTGACTTCACCGATGTCCAGTTTGGTCACATCGACAACCAGAGCAATCAGCGTACTGACCAGAGCGTCATGGGCAGACACCGCCCCCGCGGATTGCTGCGATGCAACAGCAACCGGCTGAGGCGCACGGGTGATGTCGGCATGCATAGGCGCGCTGGATTTCGCTTTCACCGCCCGTGAAGACTTCATCCCCAGATGCGGCACGGCCTGCGTCTGCAATTGGGTGAGCCTGACCACCACATTACCGATGCTATCGAGCAAATCGATGTGGTAGCTCGCCGTCGCCCCACCTACGGCGTTATCACGACGCGCATAGGCATAGTAAATCCCGTCAATTGGCTTGAATATCTGCAGTTTTGCCAGCGCGACCGGGACCTCCAGCGTATTCGTCGTGGCGCTAAAGCCACCGATACCCAGCGCGGTGCGCAGTGCACCGTCCAGCAGTGACGGCGGCAGGATAAACGGCTGCACAACCGCCTCGGCTGACAAGCCATCAGGAAATTTCAGTTCCGCCAGCGCTTCTTCGGCATTGGCATACAGACATTCAATTACCTGAAAGGTCGGGCCCAGCGTAAAACCACGTTGCCGGAACGCCATGTCGATATCGTTACGCTGATAAACCTGACCATTCGCCTGCAAACGTTGCAGGTTAGCTGGTTCCGGCTGAGGAGAAACGTCTTCGCACAAGTGGCCGCCGCCGAAGACGTGATGCTGCTCGCCGTCCGCACGGTAGATTTCAAAATCCAGCCCCCCTTGCGACGGTGTCAGCGCGATCTCCACGTCTATATCATCACTGGCGACCAGAATAGGCTGACGCCATTGAATATTCTGTACCTGCGACAACAGCGGCCGGTCACCGGAGGCAGGCAACGCCCGGCCCTGCAACGCCAGCTCGCTGGCGCTCAGCGCCATCTCGATATACGCGGCACCCGGCAAAATACGGTTATCGCCAAGACGGTGATCGCTCAGGAAAAACTCCTCTGCACGCAGCCGTTTGCGAAATGCCTGCACAGCCAGCGTGGAGATATTGGCGTCGATCAGCGGGTGCAGCACACCAACCCCTGATGCTGCGCTCGTCAGCGGTGCCGTGGCGGGTAACGCCGGTGCCCAACAATCCTGACGCTGGAAGGCATAACCGGGCAGAGACAGACGCTGGCGGCGTGTTGCCGCATGCAACTGGCTCCAGTCCACCTCATGTCCGTTAGCCCAGGCTTCACCCAGCGCGCCAAGACGTCCTTGTTTGAGCCACTCGGCCAACGGCGGCGTTGACGTCGCCTGACGTAGATTGTCCCGATGGCCAGTACTCAGGCCCGACAATTGCTGTTGGGTATAGGCGCGCAACAGGTTGACCGCCTCGGTCGCCGTTTCAGCGACAAACGCCAGACGATACTCATGCGCCACTCGTCCAACTTGCAGCGTATAGGCCATATCCTGTAACGACAGTGCCGGGTGTTGCGCGATGAAATCGGCCAGTTGTCCGGCCATCGCCTGCAACGCCGGCTCACGACGTGCAGACAACACGATTAACGCCGGTTTACCTTTATCGGCATCAACGTTGGCAGATGGCGGTGCAAGGTATTCCTCGACGATCAGATGGGCGTTACTGCCGCCTGCACCAAACGAACTGATACCGGCGATACGCGGGATTTCCCGTGTCACCGACTGACCGTCCTGCTGTGTGACTTCCAGCACCGGGCGCTGCCAGTGTTCCAGCGATTGCTGAACCCGGAACGGCCCACCCTGAAAATCGATAAACGGGTTAATCACATCGGATTGGATGGACGGCACCAGTGTCTGGTGCTTCATTTGCAACAACACCTTGGTCAGCGCCGACATGCCCGCCGCCGCTTCCAGATGACCAATGTTGGCTTTCACCGAACCGATAGCACAGTATTTACTGCTGTCCCCGGCAATCGAAAAGGCTTTATTCAGGCCGCTGATTTCAATCGGATCGCCCAATTTGGTGCCTGTGCCATGCGCCTCGATGTAACTGATGTGGCGGGGGTTCACCCTGGCGGTTTCCAGCGCCTCGGCAATCAATTCCGCCTGACGCTTCGCGTTGGGCACCGTGAAACCGGAAGTTTTGCCGCCGTGGTTAACCGCCGTCCCCCGGATGATGCCATAGATGTGATCACCTTCCGCCAGCGCACGCGACAGCGGTTTTAATACCACGGCGCCGACCCCTTCACCCGGCACATACCCGGTGCCGCCTTCGCCAAAACTGCGGCAACGACCGTCCGAGGAGAGGAAATGCATATTAGATAACAGGTGATACTTATAAGGATGCAGCGACAGGTTGACGCCACCGGCAATCGCCACCGGGATATCGCCGCTGCGAAGCGCCTGACACGCCACATGGATAGCGGTCAGTGACGAGGAGCACGCCGTGTCCAGCGCCATGCTCGGGCCAGAGAAGTTAAAGAAGTGCGATACCCGATTCGCGACCGACCAGTAAGACGAGTGCGAGGTGGTCCACGCCTGTTCCGGGCTGGTGACCGCATGAAGCTGGTAATCCCCCCACATCATGCCGACATACACACCGACGCGATTTTCCCGCCCGGTGTGCGCTGGCGCGAGCTTATCTGCCGCGTATCCAGCATCTTCAATGGCGTGAGTAACGGTCTCAAGGAACAGCCACTCATTCGGGTCCATGATTTCCGTTTCTTTCGGCGAAATATTGAAATAACGCAAATCAAAGCGTTCCACATCCGACAGGAAGCCACCCCAACGGCTATAGCTTTTCCCCGGTGTGGCCGCTCCTTGCTGGAACCAGTGTTCATCCCAGCGATCGGCTGGGATCTCGATAACGCAGTCACGCCCCTGGCTCAGGTTGAGCCAGAACTGTTCGAGGTTCTGTGCCTCAGGGTAGCGCCCGGCGATACCGATAATGGCAATGTCATCATCGTTCAGCGTCGGTTGCGCCGCCCGGGGCGCGGGTGCCACGGCACGCACGCTATTCGATGCGGATGCGACAGCATGAAGCACAGGCGGTACCGCCGCCGACGGGGCACTCCCTTGCAAACCACGGCAGGCATCCTGACAGTTTTCCAGCAGGAAGCGGCTCAGTTCATCCATGGTTTGGTATTCAAAAAACAGCGTCATCGGCAGCGCACTGCCAAATGTCTTTTTCAGCTCATTGACCAAATCAATGACCACCACCGAATCAAAACCATAATCACGGAAGAAACCATGACGTTCGAAATGCGGCGGGATCTGGAGTTTTCTGGCAAACAGCTCGGACAAATAACGGATCACCCCATCCTGCAAGGCGTGCGGGTCGTTCATATCCGTCGTGGCTACCGCTGCTAAATCAGGCTGTTGCGGCAATGATTGATGCGACACGGTGGGTTCAACAACGCCCAGCACCTCATCTATCCGTGCACGTTCGCCCGGCACACCTGGCATAACCACCAGCTGCGATGCCTGACTTTGCAGGGCATAGTCGAAAATCGCGATGCCATCTTCGGTCAGTAACGGCACAATCCCGAACTGGCTTTTCAGGAAGCCCGCTTCTTTCTCGGTCAGGCGCATGCCGCCGTCCTGCCAATACGGCCAGTTCAGCGAGAGAGTTTTACCGCTGCGTTCGCCTTGCTGTTGCCGAACATTGCGCTGGAAGGCGAAGTAATCTTCAAAGGCATTGCCAAAGGCGTAATCACACTGCCCCATGTTGCCCAGAACACCGGTGACGGAAGAGAACAGCACGAAAAAGTCGAGCGGCAGTTCACGGGTCGCGTCATCAAGCAACCAGGTGCCGATCGCTTTCGGTGTGATGACCCGCCCAAAGGCTTCCGGGCTTTTACGCAGAATAAAGTTATCTTCAATAACACCAGCGGAGTGGATGACGCCGTTGAGCTCATGCCCCGCCGTGCGAATAGCGCCAATCAGCCCTTGCACACTATCGGGGTCGTTCATGTCGCACGCCAGATAAATAACATTGCCACCCAACGTGTTCAGGGCGTCAAGCTGTTGCTGACGCTGTTCATCCAGTGCCGAACGGCCACTCAGATAGACGGTGGCACCGTAACGCGAGCACAGGAAACGGGCAAAAATCAGCCCTAACGCCCCCAACCCACCGGTGATCAGATACGTTCCCTGTTGGCGCAACACCGTCGGTGAGGATACTGGCCAGTTTACCGCGTCGGCCACATTCGTCGAATCCGCTACCGCGATAGCGCGCGATGACGGGTGAGCCGAGGCAGATGACGATGCATCGACGACAAAACGGCGCACCAGTCGCACACCCTGGCGATAACGCACATCCGCATCTTTAGACACGTCACTGAATTCGGTTTTAATCAACGCCGCGATAGCGGTGGATGCATCCGATTCGCCATCCGCCACCGCCTCGTACTGCACCACCCGACCGATATACGCGGGTTTTTCAACACGTAACGTCCGGTAAAAGCCGCTGATAGCAGCAACATCCGGCAGGCTCTCATTAGCGAGATGGAAGTGAACGAAGCGAGCCTTCTTCACCTTACGCATCATGGCCTTCGTCAGCGCAAAAAGGCTATGTGGGCCCTGATTCAGACGAGTGGCAAAATCAACGTTGGCCTGCGGTGCACTGGCCCACAGTACCCGTTCAAAGGTAGCCCCTTGCGATAACAGCGCATCGACCGCGGCGATAAAGTCATCATGATGACCGGGGCGAACCCAGGCACTTGCGGCTTCACGGTTTACATCCAGTGCTGAAGCCAGCAGGATTCGCTGCATCTGCGGCGGGTTTTCTGATTGCGCCAGCAGGTTTGCCAGCCGGTCGACATCCTGCTCTTCGCCCACCAGCACCAACTGCGTCATCGGCTCATCCGCCTCTGACACCGGTTTTTCAATCCAGTGCGGCTGATACAGATTGATGCCGTCAGATAACGCCGGTAACCGATGCTCCGGTTTCGACCGGTCGGCGGCCGTGAGGGTGTCATCCAGCACGCGCAGGCTTAAGCCACGGAATACCAACGCCACACGTTCAGGGTGGTTTGCCTCACAAACATGGATATCTACCTTGAAAACACCATCATGGAGAAGATGCTCGTCAGACACGGTGATGGTCGCGGTCATAGCGGAATGGCAAGGGCGGAATAACACCAGCCCTTCCAGTGCGAAGGGGATGACGAGCGCCCCTTGCTGACTATCCTGACGCGAAGCACGCAGTTTTTCCGTCGCCCAGACCACCGCGGACTGCAACGCGCCGTCCGCCAACGACGGGTGGATGACAAAGTCGGTGCTATGTGCATCCGGTAACGCCAGTTGGGCAATACAGGCATGCTCATTGAATCGGATTTGTTGAATGGCACGCAGCTCGGCGCCATAACACATGTGCAGACTATCAAGCAGCTGATAACTGGCAGGCGCATCACGCACCGCTGCGTCGTCTGTCAACGACACCGCCGGTAACGCCGGATGTTCTGTGTCGGAAAAACCGACCATCCCCTGGCAGTAAAGTGTTTGGTCGCTATCGAGGACCTGGAACAGCCACTGTTTACCCGGTTGATACGGATCAAGCTGAATAAACAGATCGGTTGCGGCATCATGGAACTCAAGCGGTTTTAACCAGGCCACCTGAGCGAAGCTGAGTGCGTCAGCCTCGTTTAGCGCGATAGCATCGGTGAACGCGGCGCGAACCAGTTCGAGATAAACCACACCCGGCAGTATGGTCTGACCGCCAATCTGATGACCGGCAATAAAAAACTCATCCCCCGCAAGCCGGGCCTGATACCGGGAGCTGCCAACATTAACAACACGGTGACGCGCGCCACGTAACGCTGATGCAGAGGAGTCGGTACGATAACTGTCACTCAGCCAGAATGGCGTATGAATAAACGGATAACCGGGTAACGCCATGTGCGGTGGGATGGTGCCGCCAAATAACCGGGACCACTCCAGTTGCGCACCTCGCAAATAACATGCCCCCAATTGCTGCAACAGAGGCATCGCGGCAGTCGCCTGCGCTTCGCGCAACGCATCAAGCAGGGTCTCCCCTTCAAGACGCGCGTTTTCCAGTGCCTGTGCGTCATCTGCCACATGCTCTTGCAACGACACCGGGCCTTGCTCCACCGCCTGCGTCAGCGCCTGAATAATGGCCTGGCTGTCACTGCCTACACAGCTATAGCGATAAGCGAGATGATCACGGCGCATCAATAATGTTGCGCTTACCGCACTTAACGCGGCGTCAGCATGCTCACTCAACCAGTCGATCAAATCTTTCTGACGTTGCAATAACGCAGCCGGGCTTTTAGCCGACAGAGCAATTAACCAGGGCGTATCCGCTGCTGGCAGGTTTTCCTGATGCGCCGTGTTGACCGGCTCAGGCGCTTCTTCCAGTACGATGTGAGCGTTGGTCCCGCCAAAGCCAAATGAACTCACCCCTGCACGGCGTGGCGTGTTTTCCGCCATTCGCGGCCAGTCACGGGCCTTATCGACGAAGAAAAATGGCGTTGAGGTG
Source organism: Dickeya ananatis (assembly GCF_019464615.1). NCBI lineage: Bacteria > Pseudomonadati > Pseudomonadota > Gammaproteobacteria > Enterobacterales > Pectobacteriaceae > Dickeya > Dickeya ananatis. The sequence continues at coordinate 2,692,609 of NZ_CP040816.1, forward strand.
GTGTCAATTTTGGGGTTAAGCGCCTGGAAATTGCGCAATGGCGGTAACGTACGGTGTTTAAACGCCAGTAATACCTTGATGATACCAGCCACACCGGCTGCGGCTTCAAGGTGACCGATGTTGCTCTTCACCGATGTCACACCACAATAAGCCTCATTTAACGTCGCCCCTTGTTGCTGGGCGAGCGTGCTGAAAGCGTGGGTAAGCCCGGAAAATTCGATCGGGTCACCTTTGGGTGTTCCGGTGCCATGCGCTTCCACCAGACCAATCGAATCAACCGGTACGCCCGCGTTCGTGTGTGCAGCAATAATGACATCAGCCTGAGCTTCTGCGCTGGGATACGTCAGCGTGTAAGTGGTGCCGCAATGGTTAACCGCGCTGCCTTTAATCACGCCGTGGATGACATCACCGTCAGCCAGTGCACTATCCAGTGGCTTTAACAATAGAACGCCAGCCCCTTCTCCACGGACATACCCATCAGCACGGTTGTCAAAAGAGTGACAAGCACCGGTAGGCGACATCATTCCCATTTTTGCAAAAGACTGATGCCGGGTAGAGGTTAAAATAAGGTTAACACCACCGCTAATTGCAATATCACAATCACCACCGGCAATAGCCTGAATCGCATTATGAATGGCATTTAATGAGCCAGAACAGGCAGTATCAATGGCGACACTCGGGCCGCGAAAACCAAAGAAGTGTGAAATACGGTTGGCAATAATCGATGTAGCAGTACCCGTGGAATGATGCGCTTCTATCGGCGCATGGGTATTTTCCTGTAATTCTTTATAATCGTTATTGAAAACACCGAGAATAACACCGACTTTATGCCCACGTAAGGTTGAGGGCGCAATACCCGCATCTTCCAGGCAAGACCAGGTCAGTTCCAGCATGATCCGTTGTTGGGGATCCATGGTTTCGGCGACTTTCGGGATTACGCCAAAGAATTGGTTATCAAAACCCTCAACATTATTAACAAATGCGGCCCATCGTTTCTCACTGGCATCAGGCCATTGTAACGACCTGCGGTTATCAGGCGGTGTATCACGGTTAACATCAGCAATTTCAGAAACCGAATTGCGCTGATGGATTATATTTTCCCAGAAATCGCTGTAGTTATTGGCATCAGGAAAACGACAAGAGATCCCTATAATTGCAATATCCATACCCATCACCCATATCCATGTGATTATGTTTATTCTTTCTCGCAAAACGGATGCGAGTTAACCGGTCAAATAGCCCTTTTGACAACGGCTTTAATCGTAAAACAATGAATTCGATATTCCATTACCATTAAATGGAGGATTCTTATGGATATTGCATTAAAAAAAGCCACACATCTAATACTATCAAAAAATTTTTTTGTCAGGATGTTACCCGCCCCCCTTTAAATACGACAAAAAACAAACCACAAATAACACAACTGATTGTTTTATAAACACAAACTAATGTAACAAAAATACATAATTTACAATACAAACAGAATGAAATAGATGAAAAAGATAAATCACCAAAATAAAGCATTATATTGAAAATGTTGTGTTAAATATTTTAACAAGATATAAATTAATTTCAAATAAATGAATAACATTCAAGTCATGTCATCAGTTTAATGCAATAATTACATCAAGTGAAAATAATTATTATGCTAATATATTAACCGCACTCATTCGATAGATGGGTAATAAAATATAATTTCACGTATCCAGAGAACATCGGATACCATAAACGCGGTCTCCGTCGTTATTGACAAAGATTTATTACCTTTTATAACCAAAACATTTTAAATGGAGTTATTATGTTAGGAATCGTAACGGACATGCCGGTATGGGTAATCATACTTTTAGTATCATCCCTGCTTTATTGTTTAAGTTTTTGCTTTAAAAAAGATGTCAGCATTAAATTTCTGCTCATTATCCCCGGCGGCTTTATGATTTTCTCGATTATTTCTTTATTACAACAAGGCAATATTATTATTGCTGGTTTGATATGGCTTGCGGGTTGTATTATCGGGGGCATTGCGGCAAATCGGATATTCTCACCTCAGACTTATTATCCTGGACGTAAAGCCGGTACCATTACCGTACCAGGAACCTGGTCTGTTATTATCATTTTTTTGGTCTACTTCCCTCTTCGCTACTATATCGGTTATCGTCAGGCAATGGCGGCCGACCATGTCCTCAGCATGCCGCTGATTCTATTATTAGCGGTGTCTTCCGGCGGTGCTGTCGGTTTTTTTACCCTTCGTTCATGCATTATATTCTGGCGTTATAAAAAATTAGCAGTGAAGGAATAGCTGAGTGGGTCAATTCAGTCGGTGCAGGGACTCCGATAATACCGAGTCCCTGGGATGTTCTCAGACAACCTCCGCGCGAACATTCGCATCGGAGATAGCCTGTATAGTGGAGATAGTCTCTGGTAATGGGGGATTCGCTAACAGGCATCTTAACCGTGTTGTAAGGGCCTCACCAGCCGCACACGTTCGTCTCCTCGTCGGATTCGTAGCCTCTTACGATGTTAATCAGTTCTTTGACGGCATCTGCCGCGATTGCCGGGTCCTTTAGCGCTGTCAGGGTGGCGAAGTCTTTATCAACGGACACACCATTATTGTTGTTGGTCACACTCAGCACGACGTCGCTGTCATCACCCATTTTTCCCGACAGTGCACTGATCAAATCCATCACCGCCTGAGCGGCTACATCCGGCACATACAACGCCATCGGTTTAAGAAACACCCGTTCTTCCCTTTGATGGTGTTCACGGCCTGATAACGCTAAGGAATAACCTTTATTCTCGATATCCACGATAACTCCCTTACCCTTCGATTAAAATTTTAGGATCAACATAAAAATCGACGTTAAATAACGTGTCATCGGATAACGCTTCTATGCGGTGCCACGTTTCTGGCGGGAAGACACCAAACTGCCCGGCCTCAATCGTCAGCGTATCAACAGGGTCCGGACTGGTTTCGTCCGCATAACCATAATAGCGGATGGTCCCCTGCATGACGCATAAACGTGGGTAAACGCCTTGTCGGGTTCCGGCATCCAGATGACGTTGCCAAATAGACGTAGGGGCAGTTTCTTTTGTCCAAAATGGTGTGGTTCGTGTGTGAATATAATGAGCGGGTATAACGATTCGTTGCATAGTTCAGCCTCTCCTTCCCCGATAAGATTGAAATGACGGGAAGATAAAACAATATGTTGCATATAATATACCTCTTTTTAAATTTGTGGATTACTTTTTACGCCAAATTTAATAAATTAAATAAAATCATTAAAAATCAAATAGATGAAATAAAAAAGACATGGCATTCGACGAGAGAAAACAATCACTTAAAATTAATAAACATCATTTAATAGCCTGATATCAATAGGTCTGACGCCCAATAGACTACCCCATAAATACTCAATTGTAGTTATTGTTAAATGGATGCATAAAGAGTAGAAATGGGCATCATAGTTCCGTTAGCAATAGGCATTTTTACAATGAAAAAGAACGTAAAATTAAATTCATTCTATTATGGGTTCCCGGTATTTCTCGTCACCACAATAGATACCAAAAATGGGAATACCAATATTTCCCCAGTCTCATCATCCATTTCATTGGGGGACAAAATTATTATAGGTATTAGTAAAGGGAGTAAAACTCACAGTAACTTACTGTCAGGCTCTGATGTGGTCATCAATATTCCTGATTATAACCTGTGTGAAAAAGTGGAAGCACTCGGCAAACTGACAGGGGGAGAAACACTTTCTGACAGCCAGATAAAATGGGGTGTTCAGGTCTGTCATGATAAATTTACCCAAACCGGACTTAATACGGAAAAATCCACCCGCGTCGCACCACCACGCGTAGTTGAATGTCCGATTCAGGCGGAATGTAAAACCGTCAGCACAACGGATAAAGGACGTTTTATACTCGCAGAGCTTGATATTCTGACCGTGTGGGTTGAAAACCACCTCTTAGGTCAACATGATGTTGTCGATTCATCAAAATGGAAGCCACTGATCTACAACTTCCGTGAATACGATACCACCGGCGACGCATTAGGCTTTAATTTTAAATACGGGCATTAATTCGACAAGATCCCGTTATTCTCTAAATAATTCGAGTTGCAGGACAATGCCCGTACCGCGTTTGTCCTGCAACGGCGTTTTAGGAGAGCGGTGCCTCTCACACAGCGGCGGGCATATTCATCAGGAAATGAATTTCACGCCTTGTTTTAAAACGATATCGCACGCCTTGGTTTTGACCTTTTCCGCGAGTGGACTGTTGCCAATCGCATTCAGATCGACCTGTTTCCCCTCACCGGTCTTTAACAAACCCGATACCCCTTGCAGGTAATCCGCAGGTTTCTTCTGTTCCGGTTGAGAAGCCAGCCCCAGCTTACTCATCAACTGATTTTTGATATTTTCGGTGTTCGTGGCCGCAACCAGTTTCTGTTTTATGCAGTATTGCAGGATGCCCGCCGCATTATGCATGCTGCCAGCACTCAGCGAGCGCGCATCACTACTGAGCAGGCTACCAAGCCCGCTGGCATTGCTATCCGAAGCATTATGCTGGCTTAACTGGCTGGCCGCGCTGGAAAGGGAATCTTGCCAGCTGGCCGCCTGAACATAACCAGAAACTGCCATCAGGGCGGCAATACCCGCCATGTTCACTGCACGTTTGATTACTGTCATAACACGCTTGCTCTTCTTTGTTATCGAAAACTGCGATGAGTATACCTGCACTGTGGCAAGCCACCATCCGATAAAACTGAAACAGAACGCGTCATCATCATGTTGCAGCCCCCGAGCTAATACGCCATCAGACCGATGAGCCAGACTTATTTCCTGTCAAACGGCGCGTAGTATTCCACTTCAAAATACCCGGTATCTATTTTGCCGTTTTCATCTTTCCTGCACCGAATGATCTCCAGTACGCCACCATTGACATGGGTATAGTCCTGGCCGGGTAAGATGTGGTGGTAAATCGCTTTCAGAAACGATTTATATTCCTGCTCGTCACCGGAAAAGGCGAAGCGTAAATAACGGCCCTCCGATGTTGATGACTGACTGTCAACGTCATCAGCAAGCAGGCGTTCATGTGGGTCTACTGCACTCATGTGATACGCCACGCGCACATGGCGATTAACCCGGTTTTCATCCGGGATCACAGTCGAAAAGGAATAAATGACCACCTCGTCGCCATCATATTGCTGGCTTGCCTGCTCCCACCAATGGACCCGGTGCGAAATGTCATTCCCCGCGAGGAAGTCATCAACATTTTGCGAATGTTCAAACGAAGAGGTACCCATCGGTCTGGCCGGTAAATTAACCAGTTCGGGGATCGGCAGCCAGTCAACACCCGCGCCTAATGACGGTTGCAGATTGGAGAAATCCCAGAATGAGGTTCTGCGGTAATGGCCTGGCGACATACCAAAACGTTTTTTGAAGGTACGGGTAAACGACTGCTGGGAATCAAAGCAATAACGTAACGCCACATCCTGAACAGTTTGGCTGGTGAGCTTTAACTCAACCGCCGCTTTGCTCAAACGCCGGTTGCGAATATAGGTTCCCAATGAAACGCCAGTTTCCTTCTTAAACAACCGCTGCAAATGCCATTTGCTATAACCCGATTTCGCGGTGACGTCATTGATCATCAGTGGGCTTTCAAGATGGTTTTCTATCCAGCCAACCAGCTCAGTAGTAAATCTCACCATCGATGGCATCGTTGATAACATCATTGCAAAATCCTCCTTACTGACTACCAGAAATACACTCAACCCTACCGATAACACGCCAGCATCTGCGCCACCCCCCGCCGTATAACCGCGGCGTGGGCGAACACAACATACCGAAGAGAAGGACGTCAGTAAGGCAAGTAGCGCGCCACCACATCATCCGGCAGCATCTTGGTCAGCAGCCGTTTCAGTTGTTCCGTTTCCTCAAGCGTCAGGCGAGCAGTGATCTTCGCCGGCACAACCTGCATCCCTTCCTGTTCAAACTGCTGGCAGATTTCCCGCCCTTTTTCCGTCAACGCCAGAATCACCTGCCGTTTATCACTGGGGTGAGACTGACGAATGAGCAATTCCCGCTTCGCCATCCGCTCAATCATGCGGCTCAGCGCGCCGCCGTCCATCATCACGTTTTTGCTCACCTCTATCGGGCTGGTCAACCCTTTATAGATACTGATCAAGACCTTGAACTGTGGAGCGGTGATATCGCTGTCAGCAAAATACTCATTCAGCAGGTGATCTTTAAACTGATTCGACAGGTGGATAAGCAAACCTATCGAGCAAAGCGCGTCGTCGTGGTTATTGTTCATGACATCATAAAATTGACCAGGCATTAATTGATTAAGAAATTAATGCCTGGTCAATTAAATGTCAACAGCGATTCGTGTTTGGTTACATTTTAGAAACAATTAAGGAGGGAATGAGGCGTTAGCGAAAGGTCATGACCGACTGCAACAACCGCTGCGCATAAGGGTGGGAGACGTTGGGCAATGCGTTAACCGCGCAGCTTTCAACCATTTCACCCTCACGGAAAAACATCACACGATGGCACAGATACGCCGCCGCCTGAATATCATGCGTAATGAACAGGCAGGCAAGATTAATGCGTTTTTTCAACGCGATAAGCAAATCCAGAATCTGTACCTGAGAAGAGACATCCAACGCGCTGATGGCCTCGTCCAGCACCAACAACTGAGGCTGGGTTGCCACCGCGCGACAAATGCACACGCGCTGGATCTGACCGCCCGACAGCTCATGGATATAGCGTTCGCGTAATGCGGGTGCCAGCCCGGCTAATGCCAGCAATTCGGTGATTCGGTGATCCTGTTCGGCACGATGGAGGGTTTCCTGTAGCCGCAACGGCTCGGATAACGCCTGATACACCGTCATCAGCGGGTTAATCGACGAGGTGTAATCCTGAAACACCGCGCTAATACGGTGCTTCCTGTTTTGGGCACAAGAAACCGGCTCGCCCGCCAGCAACACACGTCCCCGATCCGGCTGCTCCAGCCCGCAAATCAAGCGCGCCAGCGTACTTTTCCCACCGCCGCTTTCACCGACAATACCGAGACATTCGCCCGGCTCAAGCGAGAACGACAGCGGTTTTATCACTTTGCGCTCTCGTTTACGGAAAAAGTGACCGTGCGTTTGCCAATAACTTTTTTCAACCTGCCGGACCTCCAGTAACATACGCTATGTCCCCATAATCCGGTGAAACGCCTGACTCAACCGCCTGCGGGTATCAATCAACGTCCGTGTATAGTCCTGCTCGGGGCAGGTAAAGACCCGTTCGGTTTCGCCCTGTTCAACTACCCGACCGTCTTTCATCACTACCACATACTGTGCCAGCGCCCTGACTAACGCCAGGTCATGGGAAACAAACAGCATCGCGCTCTGCGTGCGTGTTTGCAGCCCGATAAACTGCTGAACGATATCGAATTGCGTAATACTGTCGAGTGACGCCGTCGGCTCATCAGCAATGATTAACGCCGGTTGCAGCGCCAACGCGATGGCAATCATCACCCGTTGCAACATGCCACCGGAAAGCTGATGGGGGTAAGCGGCCAGCAAGCTGTCCACCTCCCGTAACCCTACGCTGTCCAGCATGCGCTGGGCGCGGGCACGACGCTGCGCACGTGATAATGACGTATGCTGCCTGAGCGTTTCATCCAGATGGTTGCCTAGGGTATACAACGGGTCAAACGCACTGGGGGCGTCTTGCATGATGAGCGCAATCTGCCGACCGCGCAGTGAAAGCCATGCTTTGGGTGAGAGGCGTTGCATGTCGCAACCGTTGAACATCGTTTCACCACTGGCGTGCAACCAGGGTGGCAACAAGCCAAGCAGGCTCTTGCACAGCAGGGTTTTCCCGCTGCCGCTCTCGCCTACTATCGCCGTACAGCAACCACGGTGGAGCGCCAGCGTCACATCCTGCACCAACAGGTTACCGGTGCGCTTGTCAGCCACCGACAGCCGATTGACATCGAGTAATACCGGTTGCGTCATGATGGCGACGTCTCCCGGTGGACGTAACCGGCAGGCTCCAGTGCGTCATGCAAGAAGTCGCCGACCACATGACAGGCAGCTACCACCACGGCAATGGCGATACCGGCAGGCAACATCTGTGTGGGGTGGGTCAACATGACATTTTTTGCTTCGCTCAGCATATTCCCCCATTCCGGTAACGGTGGCTGAGCCCCTAACCCCAGGAAAGAGAGCGCGGAAATCATCAGGATCACACTGCCGATATCTGCTGACGCCAGGATAACGCTGTCAGCGGCAGCGGCGGGCAACAAATGCCGTCGCATGATGTATGTTGAGGGAGCGGCAATAACACGAACGTAGTTGATATAATTTTTGCTGCTGTGCCTGAGCGTCATGCCGCGGATCATCCGCGCATACCAGGCCCATTTCGCCAGTACCACCGCCAACAGAATATTTGGCATGCCCGGTCCAAGAATACCGACGATGGCAAAAATCATCACCTCGCTGGGAAACGCGAGCATGGCATCGCACAGGCGCATCACACCGCTATCGAGGCGGCCTTTGAAATAACCGGCGATCACCCCGATGATTCCGCCGGTCAGTACAGTCAATACCATAGCGGCGATGCTATAAAACACCGTGGTTCTCACGCCAAACACCAGGCGTGAAAAAACACACCGCCCCAGGTTATCCGTACCGAGCGGATACAGCAGGCTGATTCCCTGATATTTGTCTTTTATCGATATTAACGTCGGGTCATGCGGCGCAATCGTGGGGGCAAACACACCGGCCAGACAGACCATCAGCAACAACAGGCTACAGCACAACGCCAGCTTGTCCTGCCTGATTCTCGCAGCGATACCGGGCCGTCTCATTCCCGGGCCTCCTTCATGCGTGGGTCAAGCCTGACCTGCATCACATCAGTCAAAAAATTCCCCACCAGAAACAACAACGCCATCAGCAACATGTAGGCCTGAATGATCGGATAATCACGGTTAAAAATGGCGGATAAACACAGCCGACCGACACCGGGCCAGGCAAAAATATTTTCTATCACCACCGTACCGGCAATCAGTTTGGGAATACTCATGCCTATCGCCACCAGCGACGCATGCAGGGAATTCACCAGCACATGCTTAGTGATAATCAGCGGTTCAGGCAGCCCCCTGGCTCTGGCGTACAACACGTAATTTTGCCGCAGATTGCCGAGCATACTGCCCCTGATAAGGCGGATATAAGTGCCGATATACCCCAACATCAAGGTACACGCGGGGAGAATCACGGAATGCGTTTCCTGCATACCGCCAACCGGGAACAGGTTCAGCCTGACCGCCAGCCCCCACATCAGCAACAGGCCAAGCCAGTAATTGGGGATGGAAACGGTTAAAAACACCAGACTACGTACTACCCTATCCCACCCGGAATGCTCGGTTATCGCACAGGTGATGCCTAAGGTCAGCGACAGCGTTACGATCAGCACCAGCGTGACCGACGCCAGATGCAAGGTGGCGGGCAGCGCTTGCATAAACTCATACCAGACCGGTTTTCTGGTGATAAATGACGTGCCGAAATCCAGGTGCAGCGCCCGCCAGAGCCACCACACATAACGCTGGAGGAATGGCCTATCAAGCCCCAGCTCATGGCGCACCAGCCGTATCGCTTCATCGGTCGGGACTATCTCATTAACACGCAGGGCAACCTCTGCCGGGTCGGAAGGCACCAAATTCAGCAACGAGAAAGCCAGAAACGAGATGACCGCGGCCAGCGGCACCATCATGAGTAGTCGTTTGATGAAATAAGCACGCATCCGCGTCGTTTTCCTCCTCCACTCACCGATGCCATCCCCGTTACAGCGCCATCAGCATGATCGCCCGGTATTCAGAACGACATGTTCTCGAAAGGGATCTCATACTGTGAGGCATTAAATGACACCCCTTTCAGCGTCGGTGCATAAATCGCTTTCGTCCTTGAATACGTCAACGGGATGTACACCGCTTCCTCCGTCAGCAGGGTGAATAACTGCGTGTAGCGTGCCTGACGCTGCTTTTCATCCGGCGTCAGTAAAATATCGCCAATCAACGTGTCGATCTCGGCCTTGCGACGTAACCCCTTCTGCGCCTGATAATCCGCATGTGCGGGGATGCGAAACGAGGAGATATACGACGCCGGGTCATAAGGCGTTCCCCACGACAGCGAGTATTGCAGGTCAAAATCACCAGATTTCTGGCGGTCTAAAAACGCCTGCTTTTCTTCGCCCAGAATAGTCAGTTGCACGCCGACGTTCTTAAAATCACCCTGAATCAGCTCGGCAATTTCTCGCTCCGCCGCGTTGTTGCGGTTATACGACAGCATCAACACCAACGCCTTGCCGTCTTTTTCCCGCACCGTTTTTCCTGCCGTCAAATGCCAGCCAGCGGCGTCCAACAAAGCACTCGCCTGTGGCGGATCAAATCGGTAAACCGGCAAATCGATGTCACAATACGGCACACGGCGCGACAGTAAGGTATCAGCGACACTTTCGGTATTACCCATGACACCGCTGGCAATCGCCGTTTTATCAATCGCGTATTGCAGCGCCTGGCGTACCGCTTTATCGCCGGTGATAGGGCGACCGCTATTGAGCACCAGTGCACGAGAGGCAACCGGTGGGCTTATCAATGTCCGATACTTCCCCGACGCCTCAAGTGCGGCAAAGCTATCCATATCCAGCATGTCGCCGTCCGCCCCGAAAATGAGCTGGACGCTCTCTTTTTGCAACGCCATCAGCATCGACTGTTGGTCAGGCATCACCCGCCACATCACGCTGTCGAGATGCGGTCGGCGACCCCAGTAATCGGGATTGACGACAAAGCGCGCATACTGATTAGATTTATGCTCCGCCAGCACCCAGGGGCCGGTACCGACATACCCGCTGATGCCCTCTTTGGTTTTACCGTTGATAAACGCTTTCGGTGACACAAAACGAAAAGGCCGGGTCAAACCCAGTTCGATTAACGTCGGGTAATAGGGGTGTTTGAGTGTTATCTCGACGCGGTGGCTATCCAGCACCGTGACCTTATCGATCTGCTGTACCAATTCAAGCCAGGCATGGCGTTGATAGTTGTCTAACACCGCGTCGATATTGCGTTTAACCGCATCCGCCGTGAACGGTTCGCCATCGCTAAACCGCACGCCGTGACGTAACATGAAAATATACTGTTTGCCGTCGGGTGATATCGTCCAGCTTTCCGCCAGCCAGGGTTTAACCCCTTCAGGCGTATTGATGACCAGCGACTCAAACACCATATTCTGAGCGGCCATTTCGCCCGCATAAAGATGAGGATTGATATCACGAATATCTTTGGTACTGGCATAAACCAACTGATTGCCGCGCATATCGGCAGCAACAGAAAATGCGCCGAACAGCAAACACAGTATCAACGCCGCCAGTGTGATGGGGTGTATCCTAACCATGACCTGTCACCCAGAGCTAATATACCCGTCATACTTCAAGTTGCAGGTGTGTTGGCTGCGTTCGCTCACCCGAATCACTTACCTGAGTAAGCTCATCGGGATTCGCTCACTTGCCGCGTTACAAGGCTCTAATGAGCCTTGCCCTAAAGGGCCAACGCGTGGCGTTGTTCAACACGCGAGCGTGTTGTCCTGCAACTCGAATTATTTTGGGTACAGAAATAATCGATCGCAGTTTATTTTTCCGCAACGACCATAAACATCGGTGTAGAGGCGTAATTAATTTTCTCGTCATCGTCCCACAGCTGTTCAGCAATATTTTCATCGATAATCACCTGCTGAAAACCGCAGGCTGACAAGGCACGACGATCCCATTGCGGACGTATTTCCCGGCTTAACGGCAGTGCTCTGGCGATATTTTCCATCGCGACGGTATCGGTATTTGCATAATGATCATCAATCTTTAATCGACGGGCATTGTGTCGGTCACGAAAATAGCCTTCACGTGCCTCATCATTGAAAAGATGGGCGTACCAGTTAGCATCAAAGTTAATTAACCGTCCACCGGGTGCTAATACCCGATGCCACTCTTGATAGGCTTGTTGCGGGTGTTCCAAATTCCAGGTCACGTTACGGGTAACCAGCAGGTCGAAGTGATTATCGGGAAACGGCAAGGCATGGACATCCGTGGCAGTGAACCGGATATCAACGCCATAGTACGCGGCATTGTTCCGGGCCTGTGCTAGCATGGCAGGTGTCACATCCACGGCGCTAACGTTATGCCCCGCCATCGCCAGTGTGACGGCAAAAAAACCCGGACCGGTGCCCACATCCAGTATATTTAATACCGTTTTTTTCGGCGCATGACGTAAAATTATCGACTGCCATAAGTGACGTTTAGCGCATGCCAACTCAGCGACGTTAACGTCGTTATATCCTTGTGCTCTATTGTTCCAATAATGTTTTACATCATTAAGCAAATCATCACTGGCTATATCGTCCATGACGATGTCATGTGCTATTAATTGCGTCACAACAGGTCACCCCTATTCGACAAATTAAATGATTACGACCAATTAACATCAACAAGAAAAAACTGTGCGCAGGGGAATACACCATCAAGGAATAATGCTCTGCGCGGAGATAGTACACGGCGAAGAGATAGTACACCGTGAAGAAAACAGATACCCGCACTGCGTATGAACTTTTATAAAAATATCACACTTCATTGAGGTAGATCATGAAAGCAATAACGCGCCGGGCAGGTGACTTTCCCTGTCGGCGCGGTGTTGATGGCGGTTATGGGTTATTGGGTAAGTGCGTCAGGGGGGATATCCATATGGCGTAGCACCTCACCCATGATCTGCCCAAAAACAGGGCCAGCGACCGAGCCACCGAAATGTTTACCCGCATCGGGGTGGTTGATCATCACCACCAGCGCCACACGCGGGTTGCTGGCTGGTGCCACCCCGGCGGTGTAGTTGACGTAACCACCGTCGTATTTGCCGTCTGACCCCATTTTCTCCGCCGTCCCGGTTTTAATCGCCAGACGATAGCCAGGCACCGCGGCCGTCACCCCACTCCCGCCGGGCAAGGCGTCACTCTCCATCATGTGCACCACGGTTCTTGCCACATCTTCATCGATAACCCGGGAGCCGAGCACCGGCGGCGTCACTTTAGTGATGGAAACCGGGCGGTAAATGCCGAATGAGCCGATGGTGGCGTACTCACGCGCAATCTGTAGCGGCGTGACGCGTAACCCGTACCCGAACGAAAAGGTTGCACGCTCAATGTCAGACCACCGCTCACGGTGCAACGGGAAATAGCCGCTGGTTTCCCCTTCAATGCCTAAACCGCTGGCAACGCCCAGCCCAAAACGATGGTAGAGATCGACCAGCACGTTTGCCGGCATCGCCAGCGCGATATGAGACACCCCAATGTCGCTGGATTTTTGCAGGATGCCGGTAATAGTCAGTCGGCTCCAGTGACCGACGTCTTTAATCAAATGACCATTCACCGGGTAAGGCGTGGTGTCGATAACCGAATCAGGCCGGATCAAATGGCGTTGCAGCCCCGCCATCACCACCAGCGGTTTAACGGTGGAGCCGGGTTCGAAGCTGTCCGAAATCGCCACATTTCTCATGTTCTTTTGCGGCTCGCCTTCGTAATTGTTGGGGTTATAGGACGGATAACTGGCCATACCGAGAATTTCGCCGGTGTTAATGTCAATCAACACCGCCGCTCCGGAATCCGCTTTGTTTAGTTGCACGCCGTCACGCAGATGCGAATAGAGAACGAATTGCAGATAACTGTCGATGCTCAGGGTCAACGTCGGTGCCTGCTGCGCCGGATCGTCAGCCATCAGGCTCACCACATTGCCGTAGCGATCTTTGCGGTAAACCCGTAACCCCGGTTTGCCTTGCAGCAACTTGTTGAAACTCCGCTCAATACCATCCAGCCCTTGTCCGTCCAACCCCACAATGCCAATCAGGTTGGATACCGCGTCACTCATTGGGTAATAGCGGCTGGCGTCCGCTGGGGTGGAAATACCACTGATATGCAACTGGCGGATATAGTCGGCGATACTGGATTCGATCTGACGCCCGATATAAAGAAAATGGCGGTGCGCATTTTCCTGAATTTTATCTTTGATGGTGCCAAGCGGCAGCGACAATGCGGTGGATAGCGCGCTCCACTGCGCGCTGGCAAGCGACGGGTCACTCTCCAGCACATGAATAGGGTCAGCCACCACGTCATTGGACGACACACTGACCGCCAGCGGATGCCCGTTACGATCGGTAATGGTGCCACGCAACGGTTGCATCACCAGTTCACGTAACGAACGCTGATTAGCTTCTTTTTCCAGTTGCAGGCTGGTCACCACCTGCAAATACCCAACACGTGCCACCAGCAACACCAAACAAACACAGATGCCAACACACAGTAAAACAAAGCGCCCCTGAAAATAGGTCGCCGCCACCACACTGACAGAACGTCTTTTGAGCATACACCACGCCAACTGAACGGAGGTTGCCTCTCGCGATGCGGTACACCGCGGCGAAACGCACCCGATAACAATACTGATTTATCCTGTGGCGGCACTATAAATGACATCAATAAGCGAAACAGAAGCAGGAAACATCCTCACGTAATTCATTAATCATTGAAATGAAAGACACAGATGAAAACACCCTGTGACGAAAAAACAGCCAACATCGCCCGACTCCCTCCCTCATTTAACAATTATTTTACTTATTAATTTTCACAGTTAAATAGCCACCATCTATCACAATATTCATGTAATTCGATTTCATCTCTGAGCAGACGCTGACTAAGATGAATAGTGAATTTCAGCCAACGAATGCTCAGCACACATTGGCGAACGACAACTAACTCATGAAATTCAACGTATTGCGTTAAAACTGACGCAGTACCACTGCAAGAGCATGAGCCATTCATTGTGCACCGCTCACTGCCCGGCACTCTGTGCAGGCCGGGTCAATGGGGACACATAGCATAAGGTAGAGAACGCATGACAACCGAAAGCAAATGCCCGTTCCATCATCAAGGTACGCCGGTTACCGCCAGCGGTAGCGGCACCGATAACCGCACCTGGTGGCCCAATCAACTGAATCTGAACATTCTGCACCAACACTCTTCCCTGTCAGACCCGCTGGATAAAAACTTCAACTATGCCGAAGCCTTTAACAGCCTCGATCTGGACGCGCTCAAAAAAGATCTGCATGCCCTGATGACTGACTCACAGGAGTGGTGGCCTGCCGATTTCGGTCACTACGGCCCGCTGTTTGTCCGTATGGCCTGGCACTGCGCCGGGACTTACCGCACTGGCGATGGTCGTGGCGGTGCAGGCACCGGTCAGCAACGTTTCGCGCCGCTCAACAGTTGGCCTGATAACGTCAACCTCGATAAAGCGCGTCGCCTGCTGTGGCCGATTAAACAGAAATATGGTCAGAAAATTTCATGGGCCGACCTGCTGGTCCTCACCGGCAACGTCGCGCTGGAATCGATGGGATTCAAAACCTTCGGTTTTGCCGGTGGCCGCGCTGATGTGTGGGAACCGGAAGAAGATGTGTACTGGGGGTCGGAAACCACCTGGCTGGGTGGCGACAAACGTTACTCCGGTGAACGGGATTTGGAAAACCCGCTGGCGGCGGTACAAATGGGCTTGATTTACGTCAACCCGGAAGGCCCCAATGGCAACCCAGACCCGCTGGCCGCAGCGAAAGACATCCGCGAAACCTTCAGCCGCATGGCGATGAATGATGAAGAAACCGTCGCGCTGATCGCAGGTGGTCACACCTTCGGGAAAACCCACGGCGCAGGCGATGCTGCGCTGGTTGGCCCGGAACCGGAAGCCGCAGGTATCGAAGAGCAAGGCCTGGGCTGGAAGAGTTCGTTTGGCAGCGGTAAAGGCGGCGATACCATCTCCAGCGGGCTGGAAGTCACCTGGACACAAACCCCCACCCAGTGGAGCAACTATTTCTTCCAGAACCTGTTCGGTTACGAGTGGGAACTGACCAAAAGCCCGGCTGGCGCCCACCAGTGGCGGCCGAAAGGCGGTGCGGGTGCCGGTGAAGTGCCGGACGCGCATGACCCATCCAAACGTCATGTTCCGACCATGCTGACGACCGACCTGTCGCTACGCGTCGACCCGGCGTATGAAAAGATCTCCCGCCGCTTTTATGAAAACCCGGATCAGTTCGCTGATGCCTTCGCCCGTGCCTGGTTCAAACTGACGCACCGTGATATGGGGCCACGCGCTCGCTACCTCGGCCAGGAAGTCCCGGCTGAAGAGCTGGTATGGCAAGACCCGATCCCGGTCGTTAACCACACCCTGGTCAGCGAGCAGGATATCGCCAACCTGAAGGCAAAAGTCCTGGCTTCCGGCCTGACGGTTTCCCAGTTGGTCTCCACCGCCTGGGCGTCGGCTTCCACTTTCCGTGGCTCTGACAAGCGTGGTGGTGCCAACGGCGCGCGCATTCGTCTTGCCCCGCAGAAAGACTGGGCAGTCAATCAGCCGGAACAACTGGCGAAAGTGCTGGGTACGCTGGAAGGCATCCAAAACGAATTCAACCGCGCGCAGTCCGACAACAAGCGGATTTCACTGGCCGACCTGATCGTGCTGGCGGGTGCCGCTGGGGTGGAACAGGCAGCGAAAGCCGCTGGTCATGCGGTAACCGTACCGTTCACCCCCGGCCGGATGGATGCCTCTCAAGAGCAAACCGACGTTGAGTCATTCTCCGTACTGGAACCGATTGCCGATGGTTTCCGTAACTACCTGAAAGGCCATTACAGCGTGGCGGCTGAAGCGCTGCTGGTGGATAAGGCGCAGTTACTGACCCTGAGTGCACCGGAGATGACGGTGCTGGTCGGCGGGCTGCGTGTTCTGGGCGCGAATGTCGCTCAGGCATCACATGGCGTGTTCACGGCCCAACCCGGCGTACTGACCAATGACTTCTTTGTTAACCTGCTGGATATGGGCACCGTCTGGAAAGCCACCGCAGGGGAAGAAGGTGTGTTTGAAGGGCGTGACCGTGTCAGCGGTAACCTGAAGTGGACCGGCACCCGTGTCGACCTTGTCTTCGGTTCACACTCGCAGTTACGCGCGCTGGCCGAAGTTTACGGCAGTGCGGACGCGCAGGCGAAGTTTGTCCACGACTTCATCGCCGCCTGGACCAAAGTGATGAACCTCGACCGTTTCGATCTGGCGTAATCATCACCCTACCCCGGCGTGTTTCACGCCGGGGTATTTCCCGCTAACGTATACCCTTCATACTTCACGTTGCAGTTTTCTCTTCGGGTGCCAGAATGCTGTTATCCTGTTTTCTTCGATTTATATACCGCCAAATATTCATAAAAGATTCACAGTAAGTAAAAATAGATACGCTGCTGGATCTATTTATCCATCAGGTGATAAAAAATATCCGCAGCGATTACTGAATACAAATATGGAACATAAAATAAACAAACTTAATCAATTGATTTTTAATATAAAAAATTAAATTTCCACATAGAAAACACCCTCCTTTTTCACGAATATACTTTGGTATACATGACCTATACTTTTTAATCGTGGACGCTCTGTCTCGATTATTTTATTTTCCTGCCACGCATTAAAGAATAACGCCGCACCATCGTCGTATTGCTCAGAGCACACTGACAATGCCGGTATCATTTGGCTAATAGATTTGGCAAATAGCCCCGGAACCCCGTTCCGGCTACTGCCTGACTTACCGGGAGGAAAATCATGCGCCATCCACTCCAGGACATCATGACTGACAACCGTGCGCTGCTCACCAGACAGCGCGCGGCACCGTCCTATCGGGCCGATATCCTATTTTTTACCCTGCTGGCGCTGGTTGTTGCGCTGGTGGTATACGGCATGGAGCAAATGAGCCTGCCGCTGTCTATTCTGGATGCCAGCCCGGTCAGGCTGGA
Organism: Dickeya ananatis; assembly: GCF_019464615.1. NCBI lineage: Bacteria > Pseudomonadati > Pseudomonadota > Gammaproteobacteria > Enterobacterales > Pectobacteriaceae > Dickeya > Dickeya ananatis. Next base: position 2,710,505 of record NZ_CP040816.1, read on the forward strand.
TATCGCCCTGCTGCCAGAATATGCGCTACGCACCACGTTGCGCATGTTCGTGGCACTGGCGGTGTCGTTACTGTTCACATTGGTTATCGCCACGCTGGCAGCCAAAAGCCGTAAAGCCGAAATGGTGATCATCCCAGCGCTGGATATTCTGCAATCGGTGCCGGTACTGGGGTTTTTAACCTTCACCGTTACGTTTTTTATGGGGCTGTTCCCCGGCCGCCAGATGGGGGTGGAATGTGCGGCGATTTTCGCGATTTTCACCAGCCAGGCGTGGAACATGGCGTTCAGCTTTTTCCAGTCGTTACGCACCCTGCCGGGCGATCTGAGTGAAGTCAGCCAACAATTCGGCTTTTCGCCCTGGCGACGGTTTATCCGGCTGGAGTTGCCATTCGCCATCCCCGGACTGGTCTGGAACATGATGATGTCAATGTCCGGCGGCTGGTTCTTCGTGGTGGCCTCAGAAGCCATTACCGTCGGCAACACCACCGTCAGCCTGCCGGGGATCGGCTCCTGGCTGGCGCTGGCTATCGCTCAGGAAAACCTGACGGCTATCGCCTGGGCGGTGGTCGCCATGACGGTAGTAATAGTGCTTTACGATCAACTGCTGTTCCGGCCGGTGGTGGCCTGGGCGGATAAATTCCGTTTCGAACAAACCGCGTCGCAGAAAAGACCGCGTTCCTGGGTATACGACCTTGTTCGCCGTACCCATATCTCGACGGCGATCATCAACGTGCTGAGCTGGCCGTTCTACACACTGGCAGCCTTGCGCTGGCCATCGGTGCCGCAGTTTTTACGCCATACGCCCAGCCCTCGCTACAACAAAATCACCGACCGCTTGTGGCTAGCTCTGGTCATTATCGGCGTAGTGGCAGGCGTGGTACAGCTGGTGCAATACATCGGTGCCTCGCTCGGTATGGCCGATGTGATTGCCGTGTTTGGCATGGGGTTGGCAACACTCGCTCGTGTGGTGGTGTTGATTGCGCTGGCCAGTGTTATTTGGGTACCAATCGGTGTGTGGATTGGTCTGCAACCCAGTGTGGCAGAACGTCTGCAACCACTGGCGCAGTTTCTGGCGGCGTTTCCGGCCAACGTATTGTTCCCATTCGCCGTCATCCTGATTGCGGGTTTTAACCTCAATCCGGATATCTGGCTGTCACCGCTGATGGTGCTGGGTACCCAGTGGTACATCCTGTTTAACGTCATCGCGGGCACGGCAGCCTTGCCGACCGACCTGCTGGAAGCCGCGCGTATTTACGGTATCCGGCGCTGGCAGTGGTGGCGTCAGGTCGCGCTGCCGGGCATTTTTCCCTACTACGTGACGGGCGCGCTCACTGCCTCCGGCGGCTCCTGGAACGCCAGTATCGTGTCCGAATCCATTTCCTGGGGGAAACAACATCTGGAAGCCACCGGCCTTGGCGCTTATATCGCCAACGCGACCACCGCCGCCGATTTTCATCAGGTCGCGCTGGGCATCGCGGTGATGTCGGTATTCGTGATCGCGTTTAACCGCCTGCTGTGGCGTCCCTTGTACCAATTCGCCGAACGCCGCCTGCGCCTCGGTTAAGGAGAACATGATGACTATTCTTCAGCCAATCAATCTGGCTCATCAGCAGAACTGTCTGGTGAATGTACAACACGTCCGGCATCTGTATGGTAAATCCGGCAGCGCCGAACGACTGGTACTGGATGACGTTAACCTGACGTTGTACGACAACGAAATCGTCGGATTACTCGGCCGTTCCGGTTCCGGTAAATCGACCCTGCTGCGTTCGATAGCGGGTCTGCTGACGCCAAGCGCCGGTCAGGTGGAGTTCCCGCCGGGGCCGGATGGCCGGCCGACAACCGTCAGCATGGTTTTCCAGAGCTTCGCCCTGTTTCCCTGGCTGACGGTGCAACAAAACGTCGAAGTTGGACTGGAAGCGCAAAACGTACCGGTGGAGCAACGTCGCAAACGGGCACTGGCCGCCATTGACCTGATCGGTCTTGATGGGTTTGAAAACGCCTACCCCAAAGAACTTTCCGGCGGGATGCGCCAACGCGTCGGACTGGCGCGTGCACTGGTGGTGGACCCAGACATCCTGTTGATGGATGAGCCGTTTTCCGCGCTGGATGTGCTGACCGCTGAAACCCTGCGTACCGACCTGCTGGATCTGTGGGGCGAAGGCAGAATGCCGATCAAATCCATCCTGATGGTGACGCATAACATCGAAGAAGCGGTGTTAATGTGCGATCGTATCGTGCTGTTTTCTATCAACCCCGGCCGGGTCGCGTGTGAAATTCGTGTCGACCTGCCGCAACCGCGTAACCGTCAGGATCCGGCGTTTCGCGCGCTGGTTGAAGACATTTACGTTAAAATGACAACGGATAACAGCGCGGGTACCGCACGTCAGGGGATTTTCCCCGGTTCAGGGTTGGGTATGGTGTTGCCGTTGGTCTCTACCAACTCGCTGGCTGGCCTGATTGAAGCCGTACACGCCGCGCCTTATGCAGGCAAGGCAGACCTGCCTGAACTGGCTAACGCCTTGCAGTACACGGCTGACGAGCTGTTCCCGGTAGGGGAAATTTTGCAACTGCTGCGCTTCGCCGAACTGCAAGGGGGCGATATTCGGCTGTTGCCTGCCGCCGCCCGGTACGCCAACGCCAGTGTAGACGAACGTAAACAGCTGTTCGCCCAGCATTTGCTCAATTATGTGCCGCTGGTCGCACACATCCGGCGGGTACTGGACGAACGTTCGTCTCGCACCGCCCCGGCGCGTCGCTTCCGTGACGAGCTGGAGGATTTCATGTCGGAAATCGACGCGGCGCAAACGCTGAATGCCGTCACACAGTGGGGACGTTATGCGGAACTGTTCGCTTACGACGACATCCACGACCAGTTCAGCCTGGAAAATCCGTCGTAATCACAGACTCATAGCGGTGTGATCGACACAGAAAAAGGCCCTTGTTCATGAGAGAAAAAACATGAGTGAGAAAACACGTGTCGGTCACGCGGCCACGACACTGCGGGCCATCCCGCTGGTGCTGATGGCCGTGGGCATCGCCGTGGTGGATACCCTCACCGACCTGGAGATCGCGGTGGGAGTATTTCAGATTGCCATTGTGCTGCTGGCGGTGCGTTTTTTACCGCCACGCGGCGTCACCGCCATCGCCACGTTGTGCATTATCCTGACCCTGCTCAGTTACAAGCTCAGCAAGCCTGATGGTAGCGAATCCAGCCTGATTAACTGCGGCATCAGCCTGCTGGCAATCACGTTATCGACCTATCTGGCGTTAAAAATGTCGGCCGCGATTAATGCTTTTCACGAAGCGCGCGCCCAGCTGGTACAGATCTCCCGTGTTAACCTGATGGGGGAACTCACCGCCTCCATCGCCCATGAAGTTAACCAGCCACTGGCTTCTATCGTCACCAGCGGCGAAGCCTGTCTGCGCTGGCTCAACGCCTCCCCGCCCAATCAGGCTCGCGCCGAGCTGGCAGTGCAGCGCATCATCAACGACGCGACTCGCGCCAGCGAAATTATCGCCCGTATCCGTGGCTTCGCCAGCCGCACCCCACCGCATAAAGCGTGGCTGAACATCACCGATACCATTGACGAAATGCTACTGTTGATCCGCACCGAACTGATGCAACAGCATATTCTGTTTAGTCTCAATGTGGCGGAGGGGTTACCGCCCATTCTGGCGGATAAAATCCAGATTCAGCAGGTGTTGATGAACCTGATGCTGAACGCACTGGATGCCATCGCGGCCGCCGGGACCGAACAACGCACACTGTCGGTTAACGTGGAGCGGGATATCAGCGGTGATATCCGCTTTGCGGTTTGCGATCACGGTGTGGGTTTTACACCGGAACAACGCGAGCGGCTGTTTGAAACCTTTTTCACCACCAAATCGACCGGGATGGGGATGGGCCTGACCATCAGCCGCTCGATTATCGAAGCCCACGGCGGCCAGATTTGGGCCAGCGCCAATAGCGACGGCGGCGCGACGTTCTACTTCACCCTGCCGGGGACGGAAAAAAAGCACCATGAATGACGCCTTACTGAATAACACCTTAGCGAATGACCCTGCACCGCTGGTTTATATCGTGGATGACGACGCCTCGGTGCGCGCGGCACTGGAAGATTTGTTGGCATCAGTCGGGCTGGAAAGCCGCACCTTCGAGTCACCGCAACACTTCATCAGCGCATCACGGCCTGACCGCCCTGGCTGCCTGATTCTGGATGTGCGTATGCCGGGCATGAGCGGACTGGACTTTCAGGACGAGATGCACCGTCATGGCATCACGCTACCGGTGATTTTTATTACCGCCCACGGTGACATTCCCATGTCGGTACGTGCTATGAAGGCCGGTGCGCTGGAGTTCCTGACCAAGCCGTTTCGCGAGCAGGACTTGCTCGATGCTATCCAGAAAGGGCTGGAGCGCGATGGCGAACAACGCCGCCATGCCGATGTGCAGGCTAAGCTACAGGCGTGTTACGACAGCCTGACCGCCGGTGAACAACAGGTGCTGGAGCACGTGGTGACCGGCCAATTGAACAAACAGGTAGCCGCTCAACTCGGTGTCAGCGAAATCACAGTGAAAGTGCGGCGCGCAGCGGTAATGCGCAAGATGAACGCCGACTCGCTGGCCGAGCTGGTGCGCTTGTACGATGCGCTGAAAAAGAGCGTGCAGGGGTAACCGCCACGGTTGTCGTTTAACTTCGTCACATAATCGATAAACATCGTCCTGATTTGATAATAAGCGCCACGGCTAAGCGAGCGATAATCAACACCGTTATCCTCCCACTGTGATCAGTGGCAACTTTTATCCGTGGTAAATGCGTTCATGAATACCTTTATGACCCACTTCTGGCACCAGGCCAGGGCGTTCTTACTGATTTACGCCTGTTTGTTCCTCGGTATCGGCATTGCCGCCGTGCTGCCTATCACCTTGCCGGGCAGCATCATCGGTATGCTGATCCTGTTTTTGCTGCTGTCGTTGCAGATTATTCCGGCGCAGTGGGTCAAACCGGGCTGTCACGTGTTGATCCGCTATATGGCGCTGCTGTTTGTGCCGATTGGCGTCGGCGTGATGCAGTATTTTGATTTGCTACGCGCCCAGTTCGCACCGGTGATCCTCTCGTGCGCCGCCAGTACGCTGGTGGTGTTGATCACCGTCAGCAGCTGCTCACATCTGGTTCACGGGCGTAAATCAGCCCGTCATCAGGCTGACGAGAAAAAAGGAGCCAACCATGTGGCATGATATCGTCTGGTCGCTGCCGTTAACGCTGCTGGTGTTCTTTCTGGCGCGTCGGCTGGCACAACGGCTGAATTCACCGTTGTTAAACCCCCTGCTGGTGTCGATGGTGGTACTGATTGCGTTTTTACTGCTGTGTCATATCCCGTACGAACACTATTTCCGGGGCAGCTCGGTACTCAACAGCCTGTTGCAACCGGCCGTGGTCGCGCTGGCGTTTCCGTTGTACGAGCAATTGCATCAAATCCGCATGCGCTGGAAGTCGATCATCAGCATCTGTTTTATCGGTAGTCTGGTGGCGATGGTGACCGGCACCTGGATTGCTCTGCGTCTGGGGGCTACCCCAGCGATTGCCGCGTCCATTATGCCGAAATCGGTCACCACGCCGATTGCCATGGCGGTGGGTGGCAGCATCGGCGGTATTCCGGCCATCAGTGCCGTGTGCGTTATCTTTGTCGGTATTCTTGGCGCGGTATTCGGTCACATGCTGCTGAATGTGATGCACATTCACACCAAAGCAGCGCGCGGCCTGGCAATGGGCACCGCATCGCACGCACTCGGTACGGCCCGCTGCGCCGAGCTGGACTATGAAGAAGGCGCGTTCAGTTCGCTGGCGCTGGTTATCTGCGGCATCATGACGTCGCTGATGGCACCGCTGCTGTTCCCGATGATGATGGCGTTGGCACACTAATCCTTACGGCAAAAGGCGCGAGAAACCGGTCAATAACGCGTCGGTGGCACGCCAAACATTTGACGGAAGGCGAAGGTAAACGAGGCGGTGCTGGCATACCCCAGATCCAGCGCCACCTGCGTGACACTGCGGTTGTTTTTTAGCATCACCACGGATTCCAGTAACCGCATGCGTTTCTTCCACTCACTGAACGCCACGCCGGTTTCTTTCTTAAAACGACGCGAAAACGTGCGCACCGACATGCCGGTGCGTGCCGACCACTCCTCAATGCCGTGAGGCGCATCCGGCGTTTGCTGGATATCGCGGCATACCCGCATCAAGGTGGCGGAAGACGGCCACGACAGCGAAAACCCCGCATCCGGCAACTGCCGCAGCAAGGTCGTCAATACCTTCACTAACTGGGCGTCATCCCCGTCATAGTCATACTGTTCCGGCACGTGTTTAGTGGCATAGTGGATAAACTCACGAATAAAATCGCTGACCAGCACCACCTTGCAACTGCTGTGGTCGATAGCCACATAATCCGGCTCGATATACAGGCTTTCCAGCATCACGTCGCTGGTTGACAGAATACAGTGCGGCACATGCGCCGGGATCCACACCCCATACAGCACCGGCACAATCAGCGTCTTCCCCTCAATCTCTACCCGCATGCCCCCTTCTCGCGCATAAAGAAACTCGACAAACGGGTGCTGATGCTGTGCCACTTCGGTCCCTTTCACCAGTGGGTAAGAGCGAAAGTAGACCGGACGCGGTAAAGACAGCAATACCGGCGCAGGCTGCCCTGCTATCGGCAAGCGGGGAGATGACACAAGCGAATGAGACATAACGGCCTGACCTCTACTCGATGAAGTTTGTCTTGATAGGGTAACGCAGGCCAGCCTGATTTACCCGATAATCAACACCTGTTCAGCAGGTGCCAGCCCATGACCTGATGACCGAAGTCTCTGTGAGCATACGATTTTTCAAACCAGAAAATGGATTGGGGAACACTTCATGGAAGCGACATTACGTTTATATCACGGCGACCCGCCGTTTTTAGTCATACCTTGTCCATGTTTTGAGGGAATACGTCATTTTTGCGGCAACCACCGATGTCACGAAACAAGATGTCCCGAAATAACAGTACCCCAGTAGTGATTAGCACCTGTAATAACTCATTGAACTAACTGTTATTTAAGGAGACATCATGAGTAATGTTTGCATCGTTGATGACATCAGCGAAAAAAATGAATGGCGGCGTATTGCACAGGAACTGTTACATCAGGCTGGGATAACCATTAACGGTACCGAACCCTGGGATATTCAGGTTAACGACTCACGCTTTTTCAAACGGGTACTACAGCAAGGCTCCGTAGGATTGGGTGAAAGCTACATGGAAGGCTGGTGGAACTGTGCACGGCTCGATATGTTTTTTCACCGGATACTCGCCGCCCAGTTGGATGAGCAGCGCCCGGCACGCTGGCGTGACCTGATGCGCATCGCGCTGGCCCGGCTGGTCAACCTTCAATCACGCAAACGCGCCTGGCAGGTCGGCAAAGTCCACTATGACCTCGGCAATGACCTGTTCTGCCATATGCTTGACCCCTACATGCAGTATTCATGCGGTTACTGGAAAGAGGCCGACACCCTTGATGACGCCCAGCAGCACAAACTGGCGTTAATCTGCGAAAAACTCCAGTTGAAACCCGGCATGACGCTGCTGGATATCGGCTGCGGCTGGGGAGGTCTGGCGGTATACGCGGCTCAACATTACGGCGTTACCGTGCATGGCGTCACCATTTCCGCCGAGCAAAAAGCCTTTGTGGAAGCGCGCAACGGCGGGCTGGATATCCATATTCTGTTGCAGGATTACCGCGACCTTCACCAACAGTATGACCGTATTGTCTCCGTCGGCATGTTTGAACACGTGGGACCGAAAAATTACGCCACCTATTTTGACGTGGTCAATCGGTGCCTGAAGCCGGACGGCCTGTTCCTGTTACATACCATCGGGTCGAATAAAACGGCGCATAACGTTGACCCGTGGATCAATAAATACATTTTCCCCAACGGATGCCTGCCATCCATTAAACAAATTGCCGACACCAGTGAATCCTATTTTGTGATGGAAGATTGGCACAACTTCGGTGCCGATTACGATAAAACCCTGATGGCCTGGCTGGCACGCTTTAACACCGCCTGGCCGCATCTGGCTGACGATTACTCACCCGCTTTCCGGCGCATGTTCAGTTACTACCTGACCGCCTGCGCCGGTGCTTTTCGGGCCAGAAATATCCAGCTATGGCAGGTTCTTTTTAGCCGGGGCGTCGAACAGGGATTGAACGTCCCCCGTTGAGTGTGACCCATGTTCAGGCCACAAGGCGCAGGCCGATGAACGTACGACAATAATGTGCCTACTGACGTTTAACCCGAGTGACTCACCCGAGTTGTTAACCCCTACAAACAGGAAGCTAAAACAACATGAATGTGAATTTCTTTGTCACCTGCATCGGCGATGCGCTCAAATCGCGTATGGCCCGTGACAGCGTGCTGTTGCTGGAGCAGCTCGGCTGCCATATTCACTTTCCCGAGCGACAAGGCTGTTGCGGTCAACCCGCCATCAACAGCGGATATATCCGCGAGGCACGGCCGGGTATGAAAAACCTGATAGCCGCGCTGGAAGAGAATGACGACCCTATCGTGTCGCCTGCCGGCTCCTGCACCAACGCCATCAAACACTATGCCGACTGGCTGGCAGACGAACCGGAGTGGGCCAGACGCGCCACCCAGGTCGCCAGCCGGATGGTGGACCTCACCTCGTTTATTGTTAACCGCCTTGGGGTTACCGATGTCGGTGCCCGCCTGCCGGGTAAAGCGGTTTACCACCCGTCCTGTAGCCTGTTTCGTAAAATGGGGGTGCGGGAAGAGCCACTGGCGTTATTGCATCAGGTACGTGATCTGGAATTGCTGCCGTTTCATGGACAGGAAGCCTGCTGCGGCTTCGGCGGTACCTTTTCCGTCAAAATGGCGGAGATCTCCGGTGAAATGGTGAAAGAAAAAGTCGCGCACATCATGGAGGCCAAACCGGACTACCTGATCGGCGCCGATGTCAGTTGCCTGCTTAACATCGGCGGGCGACTACAACGCGAAGGGCATGCCGTTCGGGTGATGCATATCGCAGAAGTACTGATGAGCCGCTAAGGAGACGCCATGTACCTCAAGACCAGCAATACCCCGTTTCATGAGCGTATCCGCCAACAAATAGACGACCCGATCATGCGCCAGGCGGTTGCCAACGCGCAGGAGCGTATCGGTGCCAACCGTCAGAAGATGGTTGATGAACTGGGCGAGTGGGATCTCTGGCGTACCCGTGCAGCGCAAATTCGCGCCCATGTGCTCGATAACCTCGACGCCTATCTGTATCAGTTGTCCGAACAGGTCACCGCTCGCGGCGGCAAGGTATTCTTTGCCGAAACACGCGAAGACGCGACCCGTTACATCTTGCAAGTCACACAGGCTAAACAAGCCCGCAAGGTGGTGAAATCCAAATCGATGGTGACCGAAGAGATCGGGATGAATGCCGTGCTGGAGAATGCCGGTATTGAGGTCATCGAAACCGATCTCGGCGAATACATCCTGCAACTGGATAAGGACGCGCCTTCCCATGTGGTGGTACCTGCTATCCACAAAGATCGCCACCAAATCCAGCGTGTACTGCAACAACAGTTGGGCTATGACGGTCCGGAAACGCCGGAAGCCATGACCCGTTTTATTCGCCAGAAAATCCGTGCCGACTTCCTCAGCGCCGACGTGGGGATCACCGGCTGCAACTTTGCTGTCGCGGAAACCGGCACCGTCAGTCTGGTGAGTAATGAAGGCAACGCCCGTTTGTGTACCACCCTGCCCCGTACCCACATCGCCGTGATGGGCATGGAACGTATCGTTCCAACCTTTGAGGAACTCGATGTGGTGCTCACCATGCTGGCGCGCAGTGCGGTCGGTGCCCGTCTTACCGGTTACAACACCTGGCTGACCGGACCACGCGACCCGGGCGGCGTTGACGGCCCGGAAGAGTTTCATCTGGTGATCGTCGATAATGGCCGCTCAAAAATACTGGGGTCGCCGTTCCAGGATATTCTGCGTTGTATTCGTTGCGGTGCCTGTATCAACACCTGCCCGGCCTACCGTCATATCGGTGGTCACGGTTACGGTTCTATCTATCCCGGCCCTATCGGCGCAGTATTATCACCGCTACTGGGCGGCTATGAAGACTTCAAGAACCTGCCTTACGCTTGCTCGCTGTGTACCGCCTGCGATGACGTGTGCCCGGTGCGCATTCCTCTGTCCTCACTGATTGTGCAACACCGACGCACGCTGGCAGAAAATGGGATGACGCCTGCGGCCGAGCGACGCATCGTCGGGTTGTTCAACTATGCCAATAGCCACCCTGGCCTGTGGAAAGTCGGCATGGTGGCAGGTGCGCGTGCCGCCCGCTTGCTCATTCGTAACGGCAAGATACCGTTTAACATCGGTGCGATCAGCGAGTGGACCGAAGCCCGCGACCTGCCGGATGCCGATGGTCAGAGCTTCCGCAGTTGGTTCAAACAGCATCAGCGTCAGACTAAGGAGAAACGCTAATGGAAAACCGTGACGCCTTTCTGGCCACCCTGGCCCGGCGACTGGGGCGTGAGCCACGTCAAACACCGCTGCCGTTGCCGCCGCTGGACAATAACCCGGCCTCGACCCGTCTGACCGATTTGACGGCACAACAGCGCTGCGACGCCTTTATTGATTACGCCAGTAACGTGATGCTGGCGCATTGCGAGGTCATGCCGCTTAATCAGGTCGCAGAGGCCGCCGGAAAGCTGTGCCAGCATTATGGCGGCGCGCCGGTACTGGTCAGTGGCGATGAACGACTGGTAGAGCTGGGGGTCACCGACTACCTGCAACAGCACTATCAGGCACAGTGCTGGGACCCGGCCGCCGGGGAAGACAACCTCAAACTCGCCACACAGGCGCGTATCGGCGTGGTGTACGCCGATTATGGTCTGACTGAATCTGGTGGTGTGGTGCTGTTCTCTACCCCGCAACAAGGGCGTGGCCTGAGCCTGTTGCCAGAATCAACACTGTTTGTTGTCCGCAAAAGCTGCCTGTTGCCACGCGTCGCGCAGTTGGCCCAGCATTTGCGCCAGCGGGCGCAACGGGGCGAACCCTTACCGTCGTGCATCAACCTGATAGCGGGCCCCAGTTCTACCGCCGATATCGAGCTGATTAAGGTGGTGGGGGTACACGGGCCGTTAAATGCCGCGTACCTGATTATTGAGGATTGCTGATAGTCTGCCTGCGGCATGAGGTGTCGGGTTATGGTGGAACAGTGAGAGGTTTCGTGCGTGATGATCTCATGCCTTCCCTTGTAACATCATCGCACGCACGACAAGGAGAGGTTCACACGCCACCTCTCCTTGACCACTGGCTTGAGGGCTAAACTGTGCCGCTTCGCGGTACCTTCGGCGTTCGTCTTCGCTGTTCGGGCCGCCCGTGACGCTCTCCCGGAGCGGCACGGGCTTTCGCCGCGTCCATGCGGCTCACCCGGCGAAGCCGCCCACCTCAGCGCAGTTTTTTACGCCAGAAAACCCGATGTGGTGTAACCAAAATAATTCGTCGGTATTTTTACACCTCTGCAAACAGGCACGATCAACATTACACCAATCCCAGCAAGGCGTTGAGACGGGCAATTTCTTGCCGCCACTGCGTCTGTAGCGCGGGTTTCTGGTGCTTCGCCTTACGCGCCAGGTCTTCAGCCAGCCGGTTTTCCAGTTCAACCAGTTGCGCCAGCAACCTGTCAGCTTCATCGATATGCGCTGATGTCACCTGTGACGCCGCCGCTGGAGGCGGTGGCAAAGAGGGCGCGGTGTCAGCGGGCGCGGCCCCCAGACGCTGATAGATCAGGTCCAGATCGTGCCACTCACTCAACACGCCGTGCTCAATCAGCCAGAAACGGTTGCAACTGCGGCTGATTAGCGCCCGGTCATGCGTCACCAGCAATACACCACCGTCAAAGTCTTGCAGCGTATCGGCCAGCGCCTCTTTGCCTTCCATATCCAGGTGGTTGGTCGGCTCGTCCAGCATCAGTAGCCCGTAACGCGCCAGTGACAGCCCGACAAACAACAGCCGGGCACGCTCGCCGCCACTCAGGGTGGCAACGGTTTGCTGATGGCGCGACCACGGGAAACCGGCGCTGATCAAGGCCATCTTGCGGTCCTGCGCCACCGGTGCGAACGGTGCCAGCGCATCGAACAGGGTGTCGTCATCACGCAGTTGATGCAGCGTCTGGTCGTAATACCCCAGTCGAACACGGGGATGTAGACGAATCGCCCCATCCGTCATCGCACTCGAGTACTGTTGCCACAAAAGGCGCAACAACGAAGACTTACCACAGCCATTGCGACCGATAATCGCCACCCGATCGCCGCTTTTCACCCGTTGTAACGGCAACGTGAATAACGGCGGGTGCTGCGGTGCCGGGCTGACGTCCAGCGTTGTCATCTCCAACAGACGGTCGGCACTCAGCGCTTCGCCTTTCAGCGCCAGCCGCCACTGACTACCGGCGGTCAGTTCGGTTTGATCCTCTTTTAGCCGCTCGATGCGTTTTTCCATCTGCTTGGCCTTGCGCGCCAGGTCTTCGTTATCATAGACCTTGCCCCAGATCGCCAGCCGCTTAGCACTGGCGGTCACGCGGTCGATTTCCTTCTGCTCCGCTTTGTGGCGCAAGGCATCGCTGCGATCGCGCTCCACCAGCGCCGCGCGGGCAGCACTACAAGGCAGAGCAAAGTAATGCAGTTGTCGGTCACGCAGGATATAGCTGCCATTGGTGACGTTATCGAGCAACTGGCTGTCGTGGGAAACCAGCACAAAGCTGCCGCTCCAGTGTTGCAGGAACTGCTCCAGCCACAATAGCGTCGGCAAATCCAGGTGGTTACTCGGCTCGTCCAGCAACAGCAGGTCCGGCGAGGTGATCAAGGCTCTCGCCAGCAGCAGTCGGGTATGCTGCCCGCCACTGAGAGTACCGGCACACAATCGCCAGTCGTGTTCGCCAAAGCCCATCTCCGCCAGCAAGGTTTCCGCCCGCCAGCGTTCGCTGAGGCGTTCCGTCTCGGGAAGGCGAGCCAGCACCGCATCCAACATCGTCAGCGGATGCAGATCCATCGGCAGATGCTGCTCAACACGAGCCAGCAGACAATGATTAGCGCGCGTCACACTGCCGCGACCTGGCGATAGCGTACCGTCCAGTAGCTTTAACAGCGTACTTTTGCCACAACCGTTATGGCCGATAAGACCAAGGCGATCACCCTGATTCAGGGTAAAAGAAATGTCGTTCAGCAGAGGGCCGAAAGGGGTATCCACGCTCAGGGCGTGTACAGTCAGTAAAGTGCTCATTGCTTACTCAAGAGTTACAGGCACAAGTGTGCCTCGTCAACACAACGCTGACGATAACCCGGTAAGCCCGAGAGAAGGGAAAATGCGGTTTGCTTCGCTCAAGCCACCGTTATCGCAGCACGATATCGATAACGCTTGAGCAGCGGCGATCGCCAAAAGGATGTGAAGTGTTAAACATTTCACAGCGCAGCATAATAGTCCTCCTTATTGTTATCCAAAGGTTAATCGATGAACGGATTGTAGCGGCAACGGGCGGTTGACACCACCCGCCAGCGATATTTTCCGCGTGTTATCTTCCTGCCAGCATCACTACCGCAACGCCAACCAGCACCAGACAGAACGTCAGTCGCAATGCCACCACCGGCAACTTATGCGCCAGCGCCACGCCCCATGACACGCTGAGAATGCCGCCAATCGCCAGCGGAATGCCGGTCGCCCAGTCGACATTACCGGCCTGCGTGTACGACACCAGCGCCGCCAGCGCGCCGGGTACCACCAGCGCCAGCGCGATACCTTGTGCCTGTGTCTGGGTGAAACCAAACAGCGTCACCAGCGCCGGGACCACGACCAACCCGCCGCCGACGGTAAAAATACCGGACATAAAACCACTCGCCACCCCCAACACCGGAAGATAACGTGCTGATAATACTGATGTTGGTGTACGGCTACGTTGGCTGTTCACCCACTGCCAGATGTAGTAAGTCGCCAGCACCAACAGAAAAATGGCAAACGCCTGTTGCAGGTTATCAACCTGAATAGCCGCCGCCATGTGCGCGGCGATATAGGCCGATACGGTGGCAAAGGCGCACAACATCAATGTCATACGGGTATCGATTTTGTTGCGCTGCCGATAGCGCAGAAACCCTATCAGCACATTTGGCGTAATCATAATCAGCGCCGTTCCCTGGGCGAGATGCTGGTTCATACCAAACAGCATTCCCAGCACCGGGATGGCTATTAACCCGCCGCCAATGCCCAACATACCGCCACACACCCCAAGCCCCATTCCCAGTATCAGGCACATCACCACCTGGGTTATCACTACACTCGTCATAAACTGCTACTGCATCCTGTTATATCGTTGGTAAAAAAACCGTTGATGAAAAATCGTTGATGAGAAATAGAGCATGGAATACCCATTCATACCCTGAATAAAAAACAGGCGTCGCTTAGCGCGCGTTGTCTGATAACGAGTTATCTGATAACGGTTCGGCTATCTCAATCAGGTTCAGATCCGGGTCACGCAGGTAAATCGAGCGAATTTTCCCGGTCGCACCGGTACGCTCAACCGGCCCGTCGATAATCGGCCAGCCACAGCGCCAGTTAGCGCTTAACGGCGTTGCGGCCCACAGGCCAACGGCTCGCTGTTACGACCAGCAATCGGCCAGCGTAGTTCAAACACCGCGCCGCCGGATGGTGCCGGGTAACAACGTGCCTGTCCACCGTGCGCCTGAGCAATCGCCTGCACCACCGCCAGCCCCAGCCCGCTGCCTTTGGTGTTATCCGGGTGCGAGGGTTCTCCCCGGGTAAACGCCTCAAAAATTCGCCCGGCAAAATCAGGGGCGATACCCGGTCCGCTGTCTTCCACGCGCAGAAATACCTGTTCGTGTTCCACCCCGGCCTGAATGCCTAACGGGCCGGGGGTGGCATGTTTTTGCGCATTTTCCAGCAGTGCCAGCACAGCCTGGCGGATGCGTACCGGGTCGCAGGGCACCGGGTGGTCATCCAACGCCAGCGACGGCGTAAATCCCGCCTGTTGCAGTACCGGGCCGAACGCATTGACCACCGCCGTCACCTCATCAGATAAGCGAGTCGGCATCCAGCGCAGTTCCAGATGACCGCTCTCTGCCAGCCCCACAACCCGCAAATCTTCAATCAGTCGCCCCAACCCTTCCACTTGCGTCAACAGATTGCGAAATAACCCGATATCCGGTTCGAACACCCCTTCAGTCAACCCCTGCAAACGGCCGCGTAAAATCGTGACCGGCGTGCGCAACTCATGGGCGATGGCTGCGTTCCAGAACGCCCGCTCTTGTTCCATACGCTCCAGCCGTTCCGCCATCGTGTTGAAGTCGCGCACCAGTAAGGCCGCTTCCCCCAGGGAGTAATCATCGGTTTCGGCACGCGCCTTCAGCTCGCCTTCGGCGATTTGGCGCAGGCTGTGCGCCACCGAATTCAACGGCACCAGAATGCGGCGGGCCAGTCGAACGGCTAACACCACCGCTATCAGCAACGCCAGTAAGGACGTTCCCCCCATCCAGAACCACTCGACCGTCGTCGGCATCCACTGATTGTCTGGCGACAGGCTCTCCGGCGAAACACTCAGCATCAGCCCATAGAAGAGGTAGGATCCAACCACCATCATCAGCGTGACGGACAGCACCAGCAGGATCATGGAGCGTATAATCTGTCGGCTCAGGCTACCATTGTGCTTCATGACGATTCGCCTAACCGGTAACCGACACCGCGCACACTGGACGGGACACCGTTTAACCCCAGGCGCTCGAGTTTCTTACGCAATTTGCTGATGTGGCTATCCACCGTGCGCTCAAGGGAATCCCCTTCAGGCAGGCAGGCTACCAGCAGTTCCTCACGGCTGAAGACGCGACGGGGCGCGCGCGCCATATGGGCAAGCAGACGAAACTCGGTCAGCGTCAGGTCAAGCAATTGGCTGACCCCGTCGATCGCTACCGTCGCCTCATGGTTTTCCAGGTCTATCTGAAACAGCTCGGTACGCAAAAAACGCGGCGCTTGCGGGGCTTGACGCTCGGCACGCAGCCCGGCACGGCGTAGCACCGCCTGCACGCGCGCCACCACCTCAGCCGGGTTAAATGGCTTGACCACGTAATCATCCGCCCCAATACGCAACCCCATCAGCTTGTCGATATCCTGGTCCAACGCGGTCAGCATGATAACCGGGGTATCTCCGCGCAGGCGAATCCCCGACAGCACCTGCCAGCCATCAACCAGTGGCATCTGTACATCCAGCAGCACCAGATCCGGTTTCATCGCGAGGTGTAATTCCAGCGCCTGACGGCCATTGGCGGCGTGAAGCGTGCGTAAACCACTGCGAGTCAGGTAAGCGCGAAGAATATCCGCAATTTCCGGCTCATCTTCGGCAATAAGCACCACCCCATGAATCTCGTCGGTCATCGGCATGGATTGCGTATGGACAGTCATTCGTCGACTCATCATAAAAAATGCAGGTTCTCCATCATATCTCCATATTTCTCCAACGGAAACCGCACACAGCTGTCGCACACTCCCGCAGTCTGGCCACCTTATGGCCGGTAAACAGGGATTACGACGTTATATGAATACCAAGAAATCGCATCAATATTCGATCGCCTGCATGTTATCGGCCTTGTTGTTGGCCGTACCGGGTCAAACCGAAGCGAACATGGCAACAACACGCCTGCCGGTGTCACTCAAGCAGTTGTGTCGACATGGCGTACTGCTGGCACTGGTGGGCATGCTGCTCACCGGCTGCGACCAGCCCGAGATCCCGGTCGAAGCGCCACCGGCAAAGGTCACCATCATGACCGTAAAACCGACCCCCATTACCCTGACCGACGATCTACCCGGCCGGGTGACGGCGGTCAGAACGGCGGAAATCCGCCCGCAGGTGGGCGGCATCATCCAGCGCCGCTTGTTTGAACAGGGTGCCGAGATCCGTGCCGGACAACCGCTGTTCCAGATTAACCCTGCGCCGTTCAAAGCCGAGGTCGATACCGCCCACGCCACGCTGCAACGCGCCCAGTCGGTATTAAACCGGGCACAGATTCAGGTCGCACGCCTTAAGCCCTTACTCAGTACCGGCGCTATCAGCCAGCAGAGCTACGACGATGCGACGGCACAGCGCGAACAGGCCGCCGCCGATGTCGCACAGGCCCGCGCCACACTGGCGCGTCGCCAGCTCGATCTGAGCTTCGCAACGGTCGAGTCCCCCATTACCGGGCGTATCGATCAGGCGCTGGTTACTGAAGGCGCGCTGGTCAACACCAGCGACGCCACGCCACTGGCACGGGTTCAACAAATTGACCAGGTGTACGTCGATGTGCGCCAGCCCGCCTCCTCGCTCGAACAGCTACGCGACATGCTGAACCAGCGGGCTAAAAACAGTGACGGTATCCCGGTGGAGATCCTGCGTAGCGACGGCCAGCCCTACCCGATGTCGGCGCGGATTCTGTTTTCCGGCATCAATGTGGATGCGAGCACCGGCGACGTGCTGCTGCGGATTCTGGTCGACAACCCGCAACGACAACTGCTACCGGGGATGTTTGTTCGCGCCCGCGTGCCGCTCAGCCATTACACCGATGCCTTGCTGGTGCCGCAACAGGCCGTCACACGCAATGGCGGCGAGGCCAAAGTCTGGTTGGTTGATGGCCGCAGCAAAGCGCACATCGTCACGGTTGAGCCTGGCGAGCTGGTCAACCGGCAATACCGCATCCGCGCCGGGTTGACCGCCGGTCAAGTGGTGGTGATAGAAGGCGGCGACAGGTTGAACGACGGTGCCTGGGTGGCAACCCAGCACTGGAAAAAAGTGCCGTCCGCCACTGACATGGCCTCACGCTAAGCGCATAAGGAGTCAGGTACCATGCCGCAATTTTTTATCCAGCGCCCGGTGTTCGCCTGGGTGATAGCCCTGTTCATCGTGCTGCTGGGAACACTCGCCATTCCCCAGTTGCCGATTGCCCGTTATCCGTCGGTGGCACCGCCAACCATTTCCATTACCGCGTCTTATCCCGGTGCCACGCCTAAAACGCTCAACGATGCGGTGGTCGGGCTGCTGGAGCGTGAGTTATCCGGTGTGAAAAACCTGCTGTACTTCGAGTCATCGGTAGATACAGCCGGACTGGCGCAGATCAACGTCACGTTCAAACCGGGCACCGACCCGGAGCTGGCACAGGTGGATGTGCAAAACCGCCTCAAGTCGATAGAACCGCGGTTACCGCAAACCGTCAGACAAAACGGCATGCAGGTGGAGTCTGCCGACTCTGGTTTTCTGCTGATGGTCAGCCTGACCTCGGATAACGGGCGCTACGATGAGGTCGAACTGAGTGACTATCTGGCTCGCCACATTGTCGAGGAATTGCGCCGGATTGACGGGGTGGGCCGCATCCAGCTATTTGGCGCGGAACAGGCGATGCGTATCTGGGTCGATCCCAACAAGCTGTTGTCTTACGGGTTGACCATGAACGATTTGTCGACCGCCATTACCCAGCAAAACATGCAAATCGCGCCCGGACGGCTCGGCGATGCCCCCACCTTGCCGGGACAACGGGTGACGATCCCGCTGACGGTACAAGGGCAACTGGAAACCCCGGAGCAATTCGCCGCTATCGTGCTGCGCGCCAGAGAAGACGGTTCCCGGGTGGTGTTAGCCGATGTAGCACGCGTTGAACTCGGAGCCCAGTCTTACGGATTTTCTGTGCGTGAAAACGGCAAAGACGCCAGCGCCGCCGCGGTGCAACTGGCACCGGGTGCCAATGCGGTACGTACCGCCAATGCCATCGCCCAACGGATGGCCGAACTGAAAATATCCATGCCAGCGGGTATGGACTATTCGTTGCCGTTCAACACCGCGCCTTTCGTCAAACTCTCCATCGAGCAGGTGCTCAGGACGCTGATTGAGGCGATGGTGCTGGTGTTTCTGGTGATGTACCTGTTTTTACAAAACGTACGCTATACCCTGATCCCAGCGATTGTGGCCCCTATCGCCCTGCTCGGCACCTTCACTGTGATGCTGGCGGCGGGATTTTCCATTAACGTGCTGACCATGTTCGGCATGGTGCTGGCGATCGGCATCATTGTGGATGACGCCATCGTGGTGGTGGAGAACGTTGAGCGATTAATGGCACAGGAAAGATTATCCCCCAAGGCGGCCACCACCCGCGCCATGAAGGAGATCACCGGCGCGATTATCGCTATCACACTGGTCCTGTCGGCGGTGTTCATTCCCATGGCATTCGCCAGCGGTTCGGTAGGCGTGATTTACCGGCAATTTACCTTATCGATGGCGGTGTCGATCCTGTTTTCGGCGTTTCTGGCGCTGACGCTAACGCCTGCGTTGTGCGCCACGCTGCTCACGCCCGTCGCCGATGACCATCACACCAAACACGGTTTCTTCGGTGGTTTTAACCGCCGTTTCGAGCAACTGACGCATCATTATGCCACTGGTACCCGTACGCTACTGCGCCGTTGCGGCAGTATGCTGTTGCTGTTCGCCGTACTGACCGGTTCACTGGCGTGGATCCTCCGTGAGCTGCCTTCCGATTTTCTGCCAGAAGAAGATCAGGGGTACTTTATGACGTCATTCCAGTTACCGTCGGACGCCACTGCAGCGCGAACGCTGGATGTGGTCAACACCTACGAACAGCACATTGCCTCGCGCCCAGAGATCGAATCCAACATGTCGATTCTCGGTTTTGGCTTTTCCGGTTCCGGCCCTAACGCCGCCATGGCCTTTACCACCTTAAAAGGCTGGTCTGAGCGTGGCGACACCACCACGCGCGCTGAAATCGCGCTGGCGCAACAGGCGATGTCGACCCTCCGTGAAGGCACCAGCATGATACTGATGCCACCGGCTATCGATGAGCTTGGCACGTCGTCAGGTTTTACCCTGCGTCTGCAGGATCGCACCGGCCGGGGTTATCAGGCGCTCAAAGCGGCGGAAGCACAACTGCTGACGCTGGCGGCCCACAGCCAGATTGTCACCAGTGTCTACCCGGATAGCCTGCCGCCCGGTAGCGCGGTTCAGCTAAAAATCGACCGCCAAAAGGCGGAAGCACTCGGCGTCTCGTTCAGTACCATCAGCGACACCTTGTCTGCCGCTATCGGATCACTGTACGTGAACGACTTCCCCAATGCCGGGCGCATGCAACAGGTGATCATTCAGGCCGATGCGCCAGCGCGTATGCAACTGGATGATGTGCTCAAACTCTACGTGCGTAACAGCTCAGGCGGTATGGTTTCGCTCAAAGAAGTGGTCACGCCGGTGTGGAGCGATACCCCGTTGCAGTTGACGCGCTATCAGGGCGTGCTGGCAGCCCGCCTCTCCGGCATGGCCGCCACCGGCGTATCCAGCGGAGCAGCAATGGCCGAGATGGAACGACTGGCGGCACAGCTTCCCCCCGGCTTCACCATTGAATGGACCGGGCAATCATTGCAGGAGCGGCAATCCGTCGCCCAGGCACCGATGTTGCTGTTGCTGTCGATGGTGGTGGTGTTTCTGGTGCTGGCGGCGCTGTATGAAAGCTGGTCTATTCCCGTCTCGGTGATGCTGGTGGTGCCGTTGGGGCTGCTCGGCGCGGTGCTGGCCGTCGTTCTGCGCGGTATGCCTAACGACGTGTTCTTCAAAGTGGGGCTGATCACCGTTATCGGCTTATCCGCCAAGAATGCCATCTTAATTGTCGAGTTCGCCAGACAGTTACGCGAACAAGGATATGAATTGGTGGATGCCGCCGTCACGGCAGCGCGTTTGCGTTTACGCCCCATCCTGATGACCTCGCTGGCATTTGTGCTGGGGGTGGTGCCGCTGATGGTGGCATCCGGTGCCAGCGCCGAAACCCAGCACGCCATCGGTACCGGCGTGTTCGGCGGCATGATCAGCGCTACCGTGCTGGCGGTGTTTTTCGTACCGGTGTTTTTTGTGACGGTGATGCGGATACAAGAGCGCTACAACCACTGGCGTGAAAAACGCCGGACAACACACGTAAACACCCCACACTAACCCGATCAGAGCGGCGACAGGCTGGAAAGCAACAGTGATCTCCTCCCTGAAAACAGTGCCAGTCTAAACTGAGGTATCCGGTCTTTCTTCCATCTCGCCGGGAGGCACATCGCCATGAAAAAGACCCGTTATACCGAAGGACAGATTGCGTTTGCGCTGAAACAGGCCGAAACCGGCACCCGCGTCGGGGAAGTCTGCAGAAAGATGGGCATTTCTGAGGCCACCTTTTACAACTGGAAAAAGAAATTTGCCGGTCTGGGCGTGACGGAATTGCGACGTCTGCGGCACCTGGAGGATGAAAATCAGCGGCTGAAAAAACTGGTGGCTGATCTGAGTCTGGACAAAGAGATGCTTCAGGAGGTGCTGAAGCAAAAGTTCTGAGGCCGGCTCAGAAGCGCCAGGCGGTACATTTCCTGCTGGAGGCTTACCGTATCAGCGTCCGGCGGGGTTGCGGGCTGCTGATGCAGAGCAGAACGGTTTACCACTGGCTGAGCCGGCGTGACGATCGGGCGATAACCCTGCGCATCAGGGAGATAGCAGAAACCCGGATACGCTACGGTTGTCCACGCATTCATATCCAGTTACGCCGGGAAGGCTGGCCTGTTAACCACAAGAAAACCCACCGGATTTATTGTCTGGAAGGACTGAATCTGCGCAGAAAGCGGCCCCGCAGGCATGTCAGTGCAGCACGCCGTCAGCAGCGCCCGACGCTGACGCATGTCGATCAGTGCTGGAGTATGGATTTTGTGTCGGATAATCTGTTTAACGGGCGGCGTTTCCGGGCACTGACTGTAGTGGATAATTTTAGTCGGGAATGTCTGGCGATCCATGCTGGAAAATCCCTGAAAGGTGACGATGTGGTCAGCGTAATGGAAGCGCTTCGGGTGCTGGATAAGCGCCTGCCGGTACGTATTCAGACGGATAACGGCAGCGAGTTTATCTCGAAAAGTCTGGATAAGTGGGCGTATGAACACGGTGTCACGATGGACTTCTCCCGCCCCGGAAAACCGACAGATAATCCGTTTATTGAATCATTTAACGGTAGCCTGCGCGACGAATGCCTGAACATTCACTGGTTTTTATCACTGGAAGATGCGCAGGAGAAACTCGACAACTGGCGCAGGGAATACAATCATGAGAGAACGCATTCATCATTAAATGACATGACTCCGGCTGAATTTATCCGAAGTCTCCGGAAAGACGAAGATCTCTGATTTAGCACTGCACTGATTTTGGGTCAGGGTCAAAAAACCGGATATCTCAAAAAGTGCATGGAACTAAAACGGGTGTGCTTACACATGCAGTAGCCAGCCTCCTGCAGGATTGTATTAAGCTTTTAGTTCAACCTTAATGACAGTGGTTTTTTTTATTACGTTAAGTTTATAGATAAGATAAAGTATCCCTATAGAACCCGCTATTACCTCCATGCTTATATTCTCATCAAACAGGAAAAATGCAGCCAAAAGGGTTATGGGAAGGCGTAAGTAGTTGACTGAGCCTGCATGTAATTTATAAGTGGTTTTCATAGATAAAATAGAAAAAAAACTTCCAGCCAATGCAATTATTGCGTTTATTGATAAAGCAAGATAGTGTGAAAATAGATCAGTGATATTTACTCCTGAAAGTAGCACATATGCTAAACAGATTAAAAACCCTAAGGAATTATATATTGCCATATAAGACAAAGGGTTATTTTTATTTTTTTGATTAAATGCTGAGAAAGTAAATGCTTGCAGTGCTATAGTAATGATAAAAATAATGTTGGCTTTATTGGCAATTCCCGGGTTGTTTCCAAACAGTAAAAAACTTATTGCAAAAATCAAAAAAAATAAAACCCATTCACTGTAACTGTTTTTCTCCCTGAAAAAAATTGTTGCAAAGACAGCGATAAAAACAGGTCTTAACTGACTTGCAATAGCAAAGCCTGAAATTGTTCCTGTTACTATCGATATAACGCCTACTACAGAGTTCAGAATGTTAATCGTTGAGAAAATCAAAGTGCTTTTATTGATAGACTTTATTAATGGTATAAAGAAAATTAAAGGGGCACCATAAAAAAATCTTACCAAAGATATTATTGAAACATTAACATCCTTTAGGAATAGTTTGGTTATTATATCGGAAGTAATGTACAAAACCATCGATATGCTTGATAAAATTACTGCATTAGTTTTTGTATAACCCATTACTAAATAATCACTTTTTGCAGGGAGTTTTTATAACCTTCTGGCATATTCAACTCGCCAATTTGAGAAGTTGAAAACAATCCAATTTCTTTATGCTCATGGCTAACTTTCATGATACCAACCTCCGGGTTTGAGATATGCATCAAGTATGTAACGATCAAAACGTCAACTTCATTCACATGATAGACCCAAGTATCGACAATACGCTCAATAGACGAGTTGATCTGAGTTTCCTCCGCTATCTCGCGGATTACGCAGGCTTCCGGCGTTTCTCCGGCTTCAAGTTTGCCTCCTGGCAACTCCCATTCATCTCTTTCATTTTTTAATAGTAAAATTTTGTTTTTTAGGAAGACTATTCCTTTTATAGATACAGGAAAATGCGTCACTAAGTGATCACTCATTGATTTATTCCTTCGCTAATTGAGAAGCCTGGTTCATACCAATCACCGGTATTTACGAGCAAACGGAGCATACTGCGCTCTCCATCAAAACTCGTCCGTCCATGTAACCATCTTTCATTATCAATAACCAAGGCGTATAACTCCGGTAAAATAAAGGAGTGTTCAATGTCGCGACAAGCCTCGATAACTTTTCTTACTTTCTCAAAGTTTTGATAAGAATAATACCCGTTTCCATCACAACGAAATCTTAACCCGTATTTACCATTATCTCTTTTATAAAGTAGAGGGCCTTTATAGGTTAGCTCAGCATCGCTATAGATAGCTTGCCCGGGCGATGCGAGAAAATCTAATGTACTGCGGTCATCATGTTTATATAATAATTCGATTAAGTGTTTTCCATCAACCAGGCGACTATATCCTCCAAGATGGGAATTTCGCTCAGCGAATAGCATCATTAATGTGGGAGGCTTCTCTAAGCAACTCCTGTCCGTATGAAATTCTAAAGAACCATTGGTAAAGCCAGAAAACCCTCTGCCTGCATTTTTAGCGTCTGTATGCGCTATTTTAGTAATACCGTTTGATAAAGAATCGCGATGCCTATAAACGTTACCCAATGAATTGGAGGTTCTTTTGAAGTCATCTATGGTCTCTAGTTCGTTGATGATACATAGTCCATTCTTCTCGATATTTTTTTTGATTTGATATTCATTTTTAGCCGATGCAGGGGTAAAAATATTTTTCAAATTAACCTCCATTTAATTATTCATTTAAGATAATCTATTTTTTCAAAAATTTAAGTTAATTTTTTATTACACTCCGCAATGCTTATAGTAAGAATTTCATATATCCTCCTGACATACTCAGCAACAGGATGTATTTCCACCACAGCAACGGCTGGGAACTAAACCCACTTTCTCCAACGGAATACTAAACCAGCGAGCCAGTTCAGCGCGTTTTGGGTATCGTCCTGCCATCACTATGTCACCATCCAGCAACAACAGCGGAAGCCCTTCTGCTCCAGAGGTTTCGAGGAATGTTTTCACCTTCTCGTTCTGAACGAAGCTCATAGGCTGTTGCGCCAGGTTGTAACGTTCGACGGCTACACCACGCTCTTTCAACCACTGCACATCAGCAGAAAAATCAACCAGAACCTGATCGACATCTGAACCACATACGCCGGTACTGCAGCACATTGCCGGGTCAAACACCTTTAACGTTTTCGTTCTGCATACCTCACATTCGTAAAATCGCATATATTCAGGCAAATTTTTTAGATGCAAACAGCCTTACCACTACCAGAGCAGTTGACCGATACCAGCTTATGGGCGATGGCCTGTGCGTCGTCCTGTTGGCTTAACCTGGCTTGCTCTATCACCTGAACAGCCCAGAAAGGAATATGCGGGGATAACCGGTAATTAACCCACTTACCCTGCTTGCGATCCAGCAACAAACCACTTTCCCTAAGCATTGCCAGATGGCGGGAAATCTTGGGTTGAGACTGATCCAGCGCCGTGCAGAGATCGCATACACACAGCTCGCCCATTTCACTGAGCAGTAAGACGATACCCAAGCGAGTTTCATCGGACAGATTTTTGAAAAGCTGCAGGGCTGTCAGAGACATTCATTCCTCCTTCTCATTTAGGCATAGGGTACTCTGCAGCGTAATAAAATCAACAATACATATGAAAATTCGAATATGTAGATATTTACAGCCATATCCTACAGCATAAAACACCAATAAAAAGCCATTAAACCGACATTTAAAACCACATAAAATATCAAAAAATGTCGATTATTTTTATAAATTAAGAAATTGTGATATTATTAACGACATTGCGTATTGACGATGCCTGCCAGAGCGGTATCACCGCAGGACATGATACGCGATCACGCCAGGTCAACATCACCCTGATGACCCGACCCGGCGGATGCTCAAGGGGGAGGATGAGAGGGTGTCGCACCCCATCGCCGATGGGAAGCGCAGCCACAGGCAAGCGCGCAAAACTCTCTCACCACACTACCCGATAGCACCTGACGTCATACCCGGCCAGACGGTGTTTTCCCCACGCTTCACCTCCCTTTTCATGTCACGATAATAAAAAGGTTAGTTACTTTATGAAATTGAAGAGAAAACGTGTAAAACCCATTGCGCTGGACGATGTCACCATTATTGATGACAGTCGTCTGCGTAAAGCCATCACCGCCGCCGCACTCGGCAACGCCATGGAATGGTTCGATTTTGGCGTCTACGGCTTCGTTGCCTATGCGCTGGGCCAGGTGTTTTTCCCCGGCGCCGACCCCGGTGTACAGATGATCGCCGCGCTGGCGACCTTCTCGGTACCGTTTCTGATCCGCCCACTGGGTGGTGTGTTTTTCGGCGCATTAGGGGACAAGTACGGCCGCCAGAAAATCCTCGCTATCACCATCATCATCATGTCGATCAGTACCTTTTGTATCGGGCTGATTCCCTCGTATGAACGCATCGGCATCTGGGCACCTATCCTGCTGCTGCTGGCTAAAATGGCACAGGGGTTCTCCGTCGGTGGCGAATATACCGGCGCGTCAATTTTCGTGGCGGAGTATTCACCCGATCGCAAGCGCGGTTTTATGGGAAGCTGGCTGGATTTCGGCTCCATTGCCGGGTTCGTGCTGGGTGCTGGCGTCGTGGTGCTGATTTCTACGCTTATCGGCGAACAGGCGTTTCTGGAATGGGGTTGGCGTTTGCCCTTCTTCCTGGCGCTGCCGCTTGGCATCATCGGCCTGTATCTGCGTCATGCACTGGAAGAAACACCAGCGTTTCAGCAACATGTCAACAAGCTGGAGCAAGACAGTCGCGAGGGGCTAACCAGCGGGCCGGGAACCTCGTTTCGCGACATTGCGACCCATCACTGGAAAAGCCTGTTGGTGTGTATCGGGCTGGTGATAGCCACTAATGTGACCTACTACATGCTGCTGACCTACATGCCGAGCTATCTGTCACACAGCCTGCATTATTCAGAAAACCACGGCGTGCTGATCATCGTCGCGATTATGATTGGCATGCTGTTCGTGCAACCGATGATGGGGCTGCTTAGCGACCGCTTCGGCCGCAAGCCGTTTGTGATTATCGGTAGCATCGCCCTGTTTGTGCTGGCGATACCGAGCTTTATGTTGATCAACAGCAACATGATCGGCCTGATTTTCGCCGGTCTGCTCCTACTGGCGGTGATCCTGAACGCGTTTACCGGCGTGATGGCATCAACCTTACCGGCCTTGTTTCCCACCCCGATTCGTTACAGCGCACTGGCCAGCGCCTTTAACATTTCGGTCTTGATAGCCGGTCTGACGCCGACCCTCACCGCCTGGCTGGTCGAGATCAGCCATAACCTGTATATGCCTGCGTACTACCTGATGGTTATCGCCGTCATCGGCCTGTTGACCGGCCTGTTTATGAAAGAAACGGCCAACAAACCGCTGAAAGGTGCCACCCCAGCCGCATCCGACCTGTCAGAAGCCAAAGCGATTCTGCGAGAGCATCACGACAGTATTGAACAGAAAATTGATGAACTCGCCCGGCAGATCGCCGAGCTGGAAGAGAAACGCAACCTGCTGATAGCACAGCATCCGCGGATTAATGGCTAGCCGACATGTCCGTATAAAACATGCCTATATAAAACAGCATCCCCGTATAAAACAGCCCGTCGGCCAGAGGGACGACGGGCATGTTTTACGCGTTAACAGACGTGTTACAGGCTAGCTCACCATCAACGGCAAGCCTGAAAGCTCATGGCCGACCTGCCACCATGCCATACGCCCACTAGCGAGCAAGCACCCGTCGGGTCGATGCCGGGTTATTCACCAGCTTTTCTGCTGGTCGGATCGGGCGGCGAACCAGTTCACCGCCACAATTGGGGCAGTGTCCGTTGAGTTTATCCTGCGCACAATCGGCGCAAAACGTGCATTCAAACGAACAAATCCGCGCCAGCAATGAGTCCGGCGGCAGATCGACATCACAGCATTCGCAGTTGGGCCGTAACTCCAGCATGGTGTGTTCTCTCCGGTTTTTCAGGGATGATTCGTGATCACTGACTTTACGCGCTCAGCAAGCCGCTCGCCAGCCAGTCATCCGTGCTTTTTATCCCCGGCAACACGAAGAAATAGCCACCGCCGATCGGTTTGATGTACTCCTCCAGCGGCTCACCATTAAGCCGTTTTTGCACGGTCAGGAAACCTTTTTCCAAATCAGCCTGATAGCAAACGAACAACAGCCCCATATCCAGCTGGCCGGAATTGGATACCCCCAGCGAGTAGCTGTAGCCACGGCGCAACATCAGGTTGGCGCGGGTCTCCGGCGTGCGCGGATTAGCCAGACGAATGTGCGCATCCAGCGGGATCACTTTCCCCTCTGGGTCACGGCTGTAATCCGGCTCATCATGTTCATTCACCATACCCAGCGGCGCACCGCTGTGCTTTTCCCGCCCGAAAATGGTTTGCTGCTCCTGCAACGGTGTGCGGTCCCAGAATTCAACATGAAAACGGATGATACGCGCCGCCTGATAGCTGCCGCCTGTCGCCCATGCGGGCTCACCAGATGCCGCATCGACCCACACTATCTGGTTCATCAAGGCGTCATCCCCGGTGTTGGGGTTGGCAGTACCGTCTTTGAAACCCAGCAGGTTAACCGGCGTTTCTTTGCCTTTGCTGCGCGCGGCGTGTGCGGAGATAAACCCTTCGCGCTTCCAACGCACGCTGAGCAGGTCCGGCGTTTGTTTGATGATGTCACGCAGCGCGTGCAGCACCGTTTCGTTGGTGTTGGCGCAGATTTGCAACAACAGATCACCATGACACAGGCTGGCGTCCAGCGAATCGTTGGGAAAACGGGTCATACGTTGCAGCTTCAGCGGCTTGAGTGCCTGCAAACCAAAACGCTCGTCAAACAGTGACCCACCGACTGACACGGTGATGGTGAGGTTATCCGGGTAGATGTCGGGCCCCATGATGCCGGAATCCAGCGGTGGCAAGCGCGGGTCTACATCCGGCACTTTGCCCCCTTGCGTCAAAAACGCAATACGCTGGGTCAGCAACCGAAATAACCGAACCAGATCAGCTTTGTTGGTCGCCAGTACATCAAACGCCACCAGCATCATCGCCGCCTGTTGTGGCGTGACGATACCCGCCTGATGTTCGCCCAGATACGGCTGTTTTTCCCAGCGATCATCCTGCATTGCCTGCGGCTTTTCTTCCGCCTGCGCCAGCCGGTCCGCACCGAGCGCCAGCGCACCGCCCATCATCCCCAGCCCTTGCAATAAGCGGCGGCGTGACGGTGAAGCCAGGTCAGGATGAGCCGGACACGCGGAGGGATGAGAAGACGTCGGCCCGCCTTGCGGGCCCGTGGTATGACTCATGATTGCTCGCCTCAATCCAGCCCAAGCACGCCGCGCAACTGTGCCAAATCTTCCGCCAGCGTCGTGATCGGCCCTTTCAACGCCGTGCGATCGGCATCGCTCAGCTTCTCGTAAGATTCAAACCCGTCTTTGGTTTTGTACTTCGCCAGTACGCTATCAACGGTTTTGAAATTGGCGTCAACTTTGCCAAGCAACGTCGGATTGGCCTTCTCCAGCAACGGACGCAGCAGGTTAACAATCTTCTGCGCGCCATCAACGTTGGCCTGGAAGTCCCACAAGTCAGTACGGCTATAGCGATCTTCCTCGCCGCTGATCTTGGTTGCCGCCACTTCCTCAATCAGGCCTGCGGCACCGCCCACCACTTTATTCGGCGGGAAGGTCAGGCTGGCGATACGTTTTTGCAGTTCCTGGGTATCGGCATTGAGTTGGTCGGCGTAATGCTCCATCCCTTTGGTGGAGTGATCGGCGAACAGCGCTTTCTCCAGGCGGTGGAAACCGGTGAATTTCGGGTCGTCAGCTTTCTTCTCGTAGTCGTCTTCGCGGGCGTCAATACTCCCATCCAGATCGGAGAACAGCTCGGCAATCGGCTCAATACGCTCGTAGTGCTGACGGGTCGGCGCATACAGTTTGCGCGCCTCATCCAGCTTACCGGCCTTGATGGCGGCCGTGAACAGTTTGGTCTGCTGAACCAACCCGTCCACCTCTTTGGTCACATACACCTTGTATTCGGCGATAGGTCCGACCAGGTCCAGAACGTTGGTTTTGGCTGTAGCCGCCTCAGCGCTGGCGGTAACCACCAGCTTACCTTTCGGGTTGCTGAGCAGCCCGCAGGTCATGTCATACTCACCCGGCTCCAGATTCGCGGTCATCTTTTGGGTAAAGCCCGGCGCGATGTTCTCACGTTCTTCCACCACCATCACCCCTTTGAGGATTTCCCACTCCAGGTTTTTCTGGCTGGCGTTGGTGACGACAAACTGTGTTTTACCTGCCGCGACCGTCACCTGCATCGGCTCGCACTGCTTGTCATTGACGGTTATCTTAACCTGCGCAATATCCGCAGCCAGCACACTGAACGCAGGCATAACCAGCAGAGCGGCGCACAGCGCCGTACGACGAAAAACAGGTGTAGACATAGACGTATCCCTTTTTGCATTAATTGTTAATGGTGATAGTTTCTTGAAATTACAATCGTCAGTGATGATGTTTACGTGCCGTTGCCATCGCATTCGGCTCCATGCGCTGTGGCAGGAAAAAGCACACCAGCGCCGGGATCAGGTACAGGAAATAGACCACCACTTCACTGACCGTCGGTGTTTCCTGATAACCGAACAAGCCTTCTAACAAGGTGCCAAACAGGGTGTGGGTCGACAGCGTGGCGCTGAAATCAAACGCAATCTGCTGGAATTGATTCCACAACCCGGCTTCGTGAAAGGCGCGGATCGCCCCGGCAGCCAGACCGGCGGCAACAAACAAAATGAACAGGCTGCTCCATTTGAAGAAGCTGGCCAGATGCAGTTTCACCCCGCCCCAGTAGATCATCACGCCGACGGCAATTGCGCACACAAGCCCAAGTACCGCGCCAATCGGCGCGTAAATACCGACATCCTGCTGGAAAGCGGCCAGCAAGAAGAACACCGACTCCAGGCCTTCACGCGCGACGGCGAAGAACACCATCGCCACCAGCGCCCACCCTTGACGCTTGCTGGCATTGAGTGCCTGATCGATAGCGCCTTCCAGATGAACGCGCACTGAGCGAGAGACTTTGCGCATCCAAAACACCATGTAAGTGAGGATGACCACCGCTACCACCGCCACGATCCCTTCAAACAGCTCCTGCTGTTTTTGCGGAAATTCACCGGTGGTGGCGTTGATAAAGACCCCGAGTGCCAGACATAACGCCAGCGCCAGTACCACCCCCGCCCAGACGGCTCCCAGCCACTGTTCGCGCTGGGTACGCTTCAGGTAGCTGGCAATCAGGCTGACGATCAGTGCGGCCTCCAGACCTTCACGGAACATGATCAGTAACGGCACAAACATGGATGGATACTCCTTAAGGCAGCCTGCACATACCGGCAGCCACACACAAGTGATGCGAATCAGACAAAGAATGATAATAGTTCTTATTAATATAGAAAGGGAAGGAGGGGATAACTCAATTTTTTCTAATCAAATATTTCAATGCGATCAGTGATGTGGGTCAGAGACAATTCCGTGTTGCGACCAGTTAATGGTAGATAAATTATATATTAATCATATTATTATATGAAAATAGCGATACCCACATCTGGCAATAACTCACCGGCATTATAGTCGTACACACTGGCCGCGGCCTTTTTTCTTCGCCAGATATAACGCCTGATCAGCCCCCTCTTTCAGGCGCTGAATATCGCAGGGGTTATCGTTGGAATGTGAATAGACGCCTACGCTCACCGTCACCACCTGCTCAGGCAGTAGCGACGCCTCATGCGGCAGTGCGCAGCGGCGTATATTCTCCACCACTTTCTCACCGTATACCGCAGCCTGTTCACCATTCATTCCGGGCAAAATAATCGCGAACTCCTCACCGCCATAGCGGGCAGCCAGAGCGGTGTCCGGTAATGGCAGGCTGTTCAATACGCTGCCCAGTTGGTTCAGGCAACGATCGCCTAAAACATGACCGTAGGTATCGTTGTAACGCTTGAAGAAATCCACATCCAGCATAATCAATGACAACGGCCCACCTTCATCACGAGCACGGTTCAACGATTGCTCCAGGTAGAGATCGAAACGCCGACGGTTAGCCAGCTTGGTGAGTGGGTCGATCAGGGCCAGTTTTTGCAATATTTTATTCTTGTCGCTTTCCTCCTGATGCAGACGACTAATCGCATCCTTGTTTTTTACCGTCTGCCGGACCTGCCTGAGCACAAAGTTCCCCAGGAAAAACATGGCGAGTAACACCATGAGGTTAATCACTATCGCCGATATGTTCTCCTTCAGCCAGCGAGCCTGCAGCGCATCCCGTTCAAGGCTTGCCGCTACCACCAGCGGATAACGCTCCAGCTTGACATAGCCGACAATACGCACCTTGTTATCCAGAGTGGTACGCCAGATACCCGTGCCGCTGCCCTGCTCCAGCCGGGATTTTTCAAACAGGCCACCGTCAGAGAAGTTGCTGTTAATGTATTGATCGCGGTTAGGGTAGAGGTAGATGGCATGCCCGTCAGCGTTCATTAATGACAACACGCCGTTGTAATCCAGGCTAAAGTAACTGTAAAAATTACCAAAGTAATTATGATCGATAGAGGCAAGGAAAACGCCCTTGAATTCACCGTTCGGCCCATTGATTCGTTTCGCCACCGGGATAACACGTTTGCCTGTCAACGTACTGGTCACTACCTTACCGATAAATAGCGATGTCGTATTATGTTCCTTGAGCCAGGAAAAATGCTCCCGCCGACTGACATTGTAGATATACAACGGCCCTTTGCCGGTGGATGAAATCAGCGTCCCATTCTTGTCAAAGAGGTAGAACCCGACTAATTGCGGCAATACCGAACGGTGGGCATCGAGCACACTTTTAACTCGCGAAGAATCCAGCATGCCGGTTTGTGATAATTCCCGCAGCATGTCATCAATAGCCACTTCAATGGGCACAAAAGTATCCTGCGCCTGACGTGACATTGCTACTGAGAGGTTAACGACATTTTTTTCTGCATCTATCAACAACCGATGATACGAGTTCCAGAAGCTCCAGACGCTGCTGGTAATAAAAATCAGGCTACAGGCTACCAGAAACACCACGGTGGTCATGCCGGGAGAAGCGCGAAAAGGCAAGGTGCGAAGGAAACGCAGAACACGGAACTGAAAATTATTATTATCTGACATAGGCGTTCTCAGTGAGGCGACAACTTAGAGCTTATCCCAGTAGGCGTTATTGGCATAACCAGTTTGGACTCGGACATCTATACCCGTCATACTTTCTATACTCGTCCTACTTCTCGTTGCAGGTGTATTGCGTATTGAACCGCGCCACAAAGATACCGCTTACACCGCCACCTTGCCAGATGCGTAAACACAAGGCGGCCATCATGCTCTCGTCATCCTGCATCAGGTTGCAGGCATCATAGCGACCGTGCGGTTCTCCCTTTATCCCTTCTTTCTGATACCTGCGTGTACGCTACATCAGTATTTATTTTCTGCTCGCTCGCTATTCATTGCTGAACCATCTCAGTGCAGTCCATTCGTCCGATATCATCGCTAGCATTCACATCTGCACGCTATCCGTGCCTTTTATTAACCCAACAATGATAGCTCTTTTAGATTATTTTAACATTTCAAGAAAAAAGACAGATGTTTTTTTCTGATAATGTGCAGTGGCACTAAAATAATGCAATTAGCGCACTGAAATAATCAAATATAATTCTCCCAACATCTCGTTTTATAAAAATCTGCCGACCATTTCATTTTCAACCCCAGGCAGATTTTTACATTACATAAAAAAGAAATGAAACCACATCAACCACATAAAAAACCAACAATACGGAATATAATTCTTATTTTTAACCATCATTGACAATATAAAACTGTTTGATAGCATCAAACAACAGCACATTGGTCTTATGCTTTCGTCTTATTCTTCTAAAGAAAAGACGCCAGCGCTCATTATTTTCATGATGTTAATTATCTACACCCAAAATAATTCGAGTTAATGAATACAGCGCATTGCGTTGGTTCTTTAGAACAAGGCGCATTCGAG
The DNA here is from genome assembly GCF_019464615.1 of Dickeya ananatis. Taxonomy (NCBI): domain Bacteria; kingdom Pseudomonadati; phylum Pseudomonadota; class Gammaproteobacteria; order Enterobacterales; family Pectobacteriaceae; genus Dickeya; species Dickeya ananatis. The sequence continues at coordinate 2,744,289 of NZ_CP040816.1, forward strand.
CCTTGTAACACGGCTTGCCACACCCCACAGGGCAAGACCCATTTATACAACTTGAAGTGGACGGAGATATACCTCTTACACATGGATTCATCCACGTGTAGATGGCGACCTTTTCTCTTTGTTTTTTATTCTCATGATGGAGTTGCCGATGACGATCAAAAAACCGTATTTGTTGTTTCTGGGTGATGCCCATGACCAGTTGGCCGCTAAAGTGGCGATAGGCATTAAGCAGTGGCATCCGGAATACTGCGTCGGCCAGTATCGCATGTCAGGATGCCAGGCGGATTGCGGCCTGCCTGATATGACACTCGACGAGGCATGGGCAGCAGGCGCACGCACGCTGGTGATCGGTGTAGCAAACCGCGGCGGTATCATTTCTGATGCCTGGGTAGCCGTACTGCGTCAGGCGCTGGAGTACGGCATGGATCTGGCGGCCGGTCTGCACAATAAACTGGCGGACGTGCCAGCCATCAACACGCTGGCGACCCAGCTCGGGCGCTCACTGTTTGATGTGCGCCATCCGACTCAGCATTTCCCGGTAGCCAGTGGCCGCAAACGCAGTGGCAAACGCCTGTTACCCGTCGGCACTGACTGCTCCTGCGGAAAAATGTACACCGCGCTGGCAATTGAACAGGCGCTGCTGGCTCGCGGCACTCACGCCACCTTTCGTGCCACCGGCCAGACCGGCATTCTGATTTCCGGCGCGGGTGTGAGTATTGACGCGGTGGTGTCTGACTTCATCGCCGGTGCGGTGGAAACCCTCGCCCCCGATAACGACGCTGACCACTGGGATATTATCGAAGGTCAGGGATCGCTATTTCATCCCTCTTTCGCCGGGGTAACCACCGGGATTATCCACGGCGCACAGCCCGATGCGCTGGTGCTATGCCACGAACCGACCCGTACCCATATGCGAGGGGTGGACTATCCGCTGCCGGACCTGCAAGCCTGTATAGACCTCAATCTGGCGATGGCGCGGTTGACCAACCCACACGCCCGCTTCGTTGGTGTCTCTATCAACAGTGCGCAGTTAAGTGAAGCGGACGCGCTGGCTTATATGGCGAAACTGGAACAGCAACTGGGATTGCCGGTGGTTGACCCCTTCCGTCAGGGCGTGGGCCGCATCATCGACCAACTGTAAGGACCGCATGATGGCAGAGTTAATCGTCGCCCATGAGCGGTGGGCGTTGAAAGAAACCTTCACCGTTTCACGGGGCAGTAAAACCCACGCTGATGTCATCAAAGTCACAGTCCGTGACGGGCATGTTGAAGGGCACGGCGAAAGCGTCCCCTACGCCCGGTACGGTGAAAATATCAGTGGTGTGGCCGCACAGCTTACCGCGCTACAAGACAAGGTTCGGCAAGGGCTTGACCGACAAACGTTACAGACACTGCTGCCGCCGGGTGCGGCGCGTAACGCGCTGGACTGCGCCCTGTGGGATCTCGACAGCCAGCGGCTCGCGACACCGGTCTGGCAACTGGCCGGGTTACCGCGCCCGGAGCCTGTTGTCAGTGCCTTCACCTTGTCGTTGGATACCCCGGAACGGATGGCGCAGGCCGCAAAACGTCACGCACACCGGCCACTGCTGAAACTGAAACTGGCGGATGAACACGATATCGAGCGTGTCGCGGCGGTACGCCAGTGGGCACCGCAGGCACAGATCATCGTCGATGCAAACGAAGGCTGGACCGCCGAGCTGTATCTGAAACTGGTACCCGAACTGCAACGTCTTGGGGTGAGCCTGATTGAACAACCGTTGCCGGCTCACGACGATGCAGTGTTGGCCACGTTGCCACGCCCTATTGCGTTGTGTGCCGACGAGTCCTGCCATGACCGCCGGACGCTACCGGGGCTGGCGACACGCTACGATATGGTCAACATCAAGCTGGATAAAACCGGTGGATTGACCGAAGCGCTGTTGCTGCGTCAGGCGGCACAAGCGCAGGGGCTGAAAATCATGGTGGGATGCATGGTCAGTACGTCGCTGTCGATGGCACCCGCCTCGCTGGTGGCGCAGGGTGCGCATATTGTCGATCTTGACGGGCCGTTGCTGCTGGCAGAAGACCGTGTCGGCGGTCTGGAGTGGCGCGGCAGCCAACTGTATTTATCTGAAACCGGGCTATGGGGCCACCCTCGCCCTTGTTTAACGGGAGCGGTGTAATGTCACGTACTGTTTATGTCAACGGGCACTATCTGCCTGAGGAACACGCGACGGTTTCGGTGTTCGATCGTGGTTTTCTGTTTGCTGATGCGGTGTATGAGGTCACAGCCGTGGTCAACGGTCGGCTGGCGGAATTCGACGGCCACATGGCGCGGCTGGAACGCTCCTGTCGTGAGCTGAACCTGCATCTGCCCGTCAGCCAGGCCGCGCTGCGGGAGATTCATCTGCAGCTTATCGAGCAAAACCGGCTGGAAGAAGGCGGTATCTACCTGCAACTCACGCGGGGCAGTACCGGTGATCGTGATTTCGCATTTCCGACTGACGCCGCGCCGACACTGGTGTTGTTTACCCAGTCGCGCCCGGTGATTCATCACCCGTGTGCGGAAAAAGGTATTCGCGTCATCACCTGCCCGGACCTGCGCTGGCACCGGCGCGACATCAAAACCGTCAGCCTGCTGATGGCTTGCATGGCGAAAGAGTGGGCGCACGCAAAGGGTGCCGATGACGCCTGGCTGGTGGAAAACGGCATGGTTACCGAAGGCAGCTCCAGTAACTGCTATATCGTCGATACCCACAACCACCTGATCACCCGACCGCTGAGTAACGACATCCTGCACGGCATCACCCGTAAGGCGTTACTGCAACTTGCCGCCGAGCAAGGTTTGACGGTAGAAGAACGGGCGTTTAGCCCGCAGGAAGCACGTGCCGCCAAAGAAGCGTTTATCAGCTCCGCCACGACCTTTGTCTGGCCGGTGGTGGAGATAGACGGCGTGACCATCGGGGACGGTCGCCCCGGCCCACTGGCACGGCAGTTGCGGGACATCTACATCGCCATGATCCGTGAGCAGACCGCCGGGTAACATCGCTATCATCCGCTCAATCATCAATGAGCGGATGATGACTTTGCTTACTGTACAGCCGACACTCTACCCCTTGCGACACAGCGGACGACCATTGACCTTACCGGAACCACACAACCAGCGGGCCTTGCCATCCGTGATGGTATAACCGTTGGCGTCCGGCTCGACCTTAACGTCACGCAGGCTCAGCCCGGCCAGTTGCACCGGCTCTACACCCAAAAACCAGAGGTGTTCGCCGTCGGTCGCCAGCTTTTCATTATTCGGCAGCATGCGGATATCCGCCGCTGTCACGCCGTCAGGTATGCCGGGATACGCCCGCCCGAATACATAGAACCCGGTTTTATCCAGTGCCGTACTGAATGTCAGACAGCGAAAACTGGCGGCATCGCCATCGGATCGCGGCTCCCCTCGGTAATACAGGTTGCCGTCGATAGTCGCCCAGCCAAAACAATGGCCCGCGCTCGGTGCCGATTTCTGATAGGGAATGACGCTGGTTTCGTTCTCCACAAAATAATAATTCTGCTTGTCGAACGCCTGATTTCTGGCCAGTGTTTTAAAACTGGCGACATCCACACCGCTCAGTTCCTCACCATCAGGCAACCAGATATGGTTTCGATCGCGGAAAAACGGAAAATCCAGCGCCTGAAAACTGTCGGCGTCAATGTCCTGTTTCATGCGCTCGCACCCAACATAGGACCCGACATTGGTAATCAGAAACGTGTCATAGCGCAATCTGGCGCTTTCAGGCTTGAAGCCATTCGGCAGTGGTTGCTGATTGCAGTAGTAACGTGAGCCGGATACTGCCAGCGCAACACGCTTTTCCCGCAGTAACACCCGAAAATCGTCCGGTTTTGCACCGGCCAGCACCTGTGGATCGGCATTCACCGACACCCGGTAGACCACGTTACCCTGTTCAACCTGATAAGGCGTCTTCACCTCCGCCTGCGACGACAACGCCGCCATACCCAGCAGCAAAGCAAGATATCCATTCCGTTTCATACTGTTTCCTTGGGTTTTATTGGTTTTATTTTTAGCAACGTTATTCCTGGCAACGTTGATTCTATAATTGCTAGCTATCCACCTTCGATGACATAGCGCATCGTATCACTGCGTATCGGTCTCTTTCCCGCTTGACCAGTGCATCGCCAGCTTTTGGGCAGCCTTAATCTCATCTGGCTGCATGGTCGCTTCCAGGTCATTACGGGCAGCGAGCGCCTCCGCCATGCCTTCGGTCGCCGCCAGCGAATACCACGCGTAGGCGTGGATACGATTACGTGACGCGCCCAACCCATCCTGGCGCATCATGCCCATACGATACTGTGCCATGCGGTTGCCGTCATGCGCCGCGAAGCGATATTGCTTCATCGCTTCCACATAATCCGCTTTACCGCCCTGACCCAGTCGCAATATCTCACCATAAGCCAGCCGGGACTCGGTATCGCCGGTCGCCGCCGCTTTGGCGAATACCTCACGAGCCCGCTCCAGTTCACCGCGTTTAAGCAACCAGTTGCCCAGCTCTCGCGACGCCGGGACATACCCCGCCGCCGATGCCAGCACCAGATAGTACTCCCGTTTGGTGGCGTCCGACTGCATCTGACTTAGCTTGTAATCCGCCTCACCATTGCCCTTGCCAGAGGCGCGATCCAACCAGTAGTGCGCCTGTTTGTCGTTCTTCACCAGCCCTTTATTACCGTCACGGTAAGCCTGTGCCAGCCACAACTGTGCATCAGCTTCACCGTTAGCCGCCGCTTTCTGGTACCAGTCGAGCGCGTCTTTCCCCTCGGCATGTTTTGCCATCCACAACTGGGCCTGCGGTTGCCCCCGGTCTGCCGCCCGGAAATACCAGCGCTCGGCCAGATCGGTACGCTTCGCGACACCTTTGCCTTGCTCATATCGCTGGGCAAGCTGGTACTGCGCGTCCCGATCGCCCAAATCCGCCGCCTTCTCTATCCATCCGGTCGCTTCTTTTTCCGCACCGGGATGCGCCGTATACCACTGTGCTACCACCAGTTGCGCCGGGGCATACTGGTTGTCCGCCGCACGTTCGAATGCATCCAGACAGGCAGCAACCAGTTTACCCTGATGCTGTGCCTGACAATCGGTACCCAGCCGGTAACCCGCCTCGCCACTCCCCAGCCGCGAGGCTTTCTGCCACCACTGACGCGCCAGCGGCGTATTTTTCGGCTCACCCAATCCGGCCTGATACCAGTCACCCACCTGTAATGCCGCTGCGGCTCGGGTGTCACTGCTGGCAGCGGATACATCCGTCAAGGCGGCGGCTTTTTGCATCCACTGCATCGCTTCAACATAATGCGAGCGGGAAGCGAGTTGCTTCGCCAGCCGATACTGTGCTTCACCGTTGCCACGCTCCGCCGACTGGCGCAAATCCACGTCGGACAGCGACGACACCGGAGCCTGACAGGCAGCCAGCAAACTACAAGACAGCGCCGCCACTAATCGTATTTTTCTCATCATGTTACCGTCATTACCCTGGTGATATCCGGCGAGCGGCCGACGATGCCGCCCGGCGCCAGTTTTTACTTCACGACAGTCTTTACCTGCCGCTCTCGCCTTGCTGTAAACGGTACAGCCGGATGGTGAAAGCACGCAGTTCGTCTTCCATACCGCGTAATTCCGCCGGGGTCAGCGACTGACGGGCAGCTTTGCGTGCCTCCAGCGTCCGCAGGCGAATACTAAAAGGCACGTCGGAGGATAAATCTTTTTGAATATCATAAAGTTGTGATTTCAGGTACGAAATGGTGGCCGTCCGGCGCTGTTTTTCCAAATCCAGCAACTGTTGCAGGGTATCGCCCACTTCGGCGCGTGCCAGCTCGTAACCGCTGACACGCGGCGGCTTGTCACCTTGCTGACGATCAAGGGCTATCTGCCACTGCCGGTCCATTTCTTTCACCGCCAGCGAATCGGGATACAGCTGTTGCATCACGCCTTTAAGCCCCTCGCCATACTGGTAGAGGTAGAACGACGAGGCGTTTTTCACCTGTTCCAGTTGCGCCTGATAGCGGTTGATCAGCTCCCCTTCCATGCTTTGCAGCTTCTGCTCGCCCAGCACGATGCGTACCCGACGAATATCGTTGTGATCCGGCGCGGCAGGCAGTGTGTACGCCGGTTGCTGTAACAGCGCCAGCGCCTCGGCCTTCTGATTCTGCCAGTACTGCCAGCCGGTGATGGCTGCCACCGGCAGCGCACAGCTCAGCACACCGCAGGCAAACCAGAACCAGCCCGGTTTCGGCTTATGGTGCGTTTCAATTTTCAATACGGTAGGTTTCATCTGCCCTTTCTCCCGCCCGACCAGAATACTGCCCGACGGCAACGCCGGCTGGGCTGCTGCCGCCGCAGACGCCATACCGCCCGGCTCCATATCAGACTGGAAGAACACCATCGGCGGGATCTGCATGTCCTGCTGTTTCTTCAGTGTCTGATCGTCAGACACAATCACAATCTCGGTTTCATCGAACAGATGGGTATAGCCTTCGATAAAATGCAGCAGGTTTTCCACCCGTGGGATGCGGCTCAGGCCCGAGTTATGCAGCTTTTCGCTCATCAGTTGCAAGGCACGCTCGCAGCGATACACCAGCCGCTTATGTTCGTGGCTGATGGCGTACTGGCGGATCACCTCGCTGATGCGGGCGATAAACCAGTCCAGCACTTCGATACGCGCCCGCTCCTGATGCACCGGCGGCCAGAAATTCTCCCACTGGGTCACGATCAGGTTGGCGAGAAACTCGCACCCTTCGGTAAAGCCGTTCAACCCGGCCAGACGCGAGCGCGCCAGGGTGAAATAGATAGCGGTTTGCAGGTCGACACCCTGCTTTTCAAAAATCGCGGTAGCCATATCGTGCACCCGCATCCAGTCCACTTCCGGGCGGGATGCATGGCTTAGCTTGTTGATTTCCGCGCGTAACGCCTCGTACTCAGGCAGCATCCGTGGATCACGGCCCACTTTCAGGGCCTGTTGTGCATCTTGCATATCACGTCATCCGGCTACGGGCGAGCAGGCCGATGCCCACTCGCCCTCTGGGTTAATAGAGAGAATCAGGCAGCTTGAACTGGCTAAACAGGCCACCGGCAAACGGGTTATGGCTGGCATCGGTATACACCCGATAGGTCATTCCACCTTGTTCCAGTGAGAAGCGCACGTCGAACGTATTGTCGTTGACCTGGGTTAGCTGGCCGTTGGTCAACAGGCGGAACATCGCCCACGGTCCGGTGAAGCTCAAGCTACGTGGTGAGCGTTCGCGGTCATCCGGCACCAGCGTCAGCTTGCTTTCAGCGCCGTCACGCATGCTGTTCGGCCACACCAGCGGCGTTTTGGTCCGGCGTCCGTGGCTGTATTCCAGCAACTGTCCGTCAAGGTTCAGAACACTGCGACGCTTGTTAGCGGTCAGTTCCACCGGCTCCACTACAAAGTGGATTTCCAGGCTACCTTGTGCGTTAAACAGCGTCTGGCGGATACGGGTCGCGCGATCAAGCTGTTTCACCAAATCGGTTTGCATTGCCGACGCGCCTTCCCCTTCCAGCATCCCGCCTTCCATGATGGATTTGAGGTTGGTCTGGTAGAAGTTATCCAGCGTGCCGCCAGCCGCGAAGAAGCGCTCCATCTCGGAGAGCGGAACATCCTTGTCAGACGATGGGTTGAATGGGTAGCGATCCGCCAGTTTTTCATTAAACGGCGTCACCACCTTGTCCAGCCACTCCTGATTCAGTGACGACATGGCAAGACCGGTCACCAGACTGGCGCTTTCTCCCGCCAGTTGGCCGACCCACCGATCCAGTGGCGACGGCAGGCTGCGGGCGTACTGCTGCAACGCGAACACCGGGTCGGCGAACTTGTTACCCTGACGTGCCTGCACCGCTTTCAGTGCTGCCTGCCCCGGATCCGTCGCATTCACAATCTGATCGAGATAGTGGTAGAGATCGGTCAGCTTCTGGTTGACCTCCTGCACCAGCGGCCCCTGTTCACCCCGCCCGCTCAGCGCGGCGTTAATCGTCATGAACGGACGACCAATACGGGTATTGATGCCTTGCGCGGTGTCGTTCTCGTCGTCCGCCAGCTTGCGGATACGGGTGTTATCACTCACCGTGGTCAGCACCCGCTGGAACGGCTGATCATTACCAGTAATGTCGGTCAGGATGTTCAATGCCTGCTCCGGGCTTTCCAACGGCTGCACATCGATATTCGCCAGCGCTTTTTGCCACTGGTTGATGTAGTCGGTGATGTAGCGGTCATTCACCTGCCGCAGAATTTCCTTACGGTCTGCCTCGCTCAGGTGAGCACGCTCACGCTGCCCCAATACCCAGGCATCCAGCGCGGTCAGGTCCAACAGTGTCTTATCCTGCTTGAGGTAAAAATCGCTGAAACCGGGATAGGTCAACAAGCGGGGGACGGTGCCTGCCTTGTCATTACGCAAACTAAATACCGAGTCAAACGTCGGCCCGACCTCATCGCGGAGCGCCAAATCCGGCGGCAGCACCTGCGTGGCCTTCATCACCAGACTCTGGTAGACACGCTGGTACATCGGCAGCTTGCTCAGCTCACGCTGGGCACTGGCGATCGGGTCGACAAACGGTGCAAACGTCGAGATCGCCACCGTATCCTTTTGCTCGCGGGACTGGTGCCAGTCGGTATGATCCAAGGCGTAATCCAGATGCTGCATCAGCTGTTCCTGCACCTTGCCCTGACCGGGGAACGCCTTCTGCCAGCGCAGTGCCATAAACTGCTCCACCAGCGTTTTGTTACGCCCGGAGGCGTCGTCCAGCATCCGCATTACCCGCAAAATAGTGAGCTTTTGTTCACTACCCGCCGGTGCCTGATTCAGGTCTTCCAGCAGCCCTTGCATCACCGCAGGCAAGAAGCGCTGGTTAAGCATTTGCAGGTACGAACCTTCCACGTAGGGGCCAATCTTATCGCCCTGATACAGGCCAAGATCCGCCAGCATCGGCGTACGTTCATGGTAGTTACCGAACGACAGGGTAGCGTCGCGGATCAAATTCAAACGCGGCAACTGCTGGTAACCGTATCCCGCCTGCCCTTCCAGCTCGTTGGTGCCGATGAACGCCTGCGCTTTGGTCAGCACGTTACGACCAGCTTCTTCGTTGACCCGGTAGAAGTGGTGCCAGCTACCGATCATCGCCAGCCCAAACAGCACCATGCAGGTCACCCCAATGCTCATGCGGCGACGACGATAGAGGCTGTGCAGCCGGTTTTCCCCTGCCAGACTGGCCTCCGGGAAAATCACCTCCGGGAACAGTTTCTGTACGAAGAAGGTATTGGATTCGCCGCGCATCGCCGCATTAATCGGCTCCGGTAATTGGTAACGGCGGGAAGCGGACTGAGCGAAGGCGTCAAACGGCACCCCCTGCTGATACACCGAACTGGCGTAAACGCCGCGTACCAAAAATGCACGGTCGTCGCCGGTCGCCAGTGTTTCGTTCAACACGTCCGTCACATAATCCTTCAGCCCGGCCAACTGACGCACGAAGGTAAACAGCGTATTGCGTACACCGCGGTCCGACTGCGTCAGCAGCATTTCCGGCAGGTTATTGTTAAGGCTGCTGATCCACTCATCCCAAAAGCGTTCCAGCTCCTCCAGCCAGCCTTTGCCATGACTGGCCTGTGGTGTAAAGGTCACCCCCAACACCGCCTGACGTGCCTCCCGGTTCAGCGACCGGTACACCACGTCAAAACCACGCAGCATGTCCAGACGAGTCAGCGCCACATACAGCGGCAGGCGGGTATTGATGTTGACCGCTATCTCCTGCAAGCGGGCGCGCATCACCTGCGCATAGGCCTTGCGCTCCGACACGCTGGCCTGCGACAGCCAGGAGAGGTCGATAGTCAGCACCAGTCCGTTCAGCGGCTGGCGACGGCGGTTAAGGCTCAGCCATTGCAGCAAATGCTGCCACAGACGCGCGTGACGCCCGGCCGACGGCTCTGCGCCGACTTCCGGTTGCGCCAGCAAGTGACCGCTCGGATCCCAGATAACCGCTGATTCGCCAACCCAACTGTTCACCTGCTGGCCGCCAGCGACTTCACGCAACTCCGCATCCAGCTTCGGGTTGAGCTTATTGGCCGGGTTAGCACGATGGATCAGGCTGCTTTTGCCGCTGCCGGACAAACCAATCGCCAGATACCAGGGCATGGCGTACAGCGCTTTTTTGCCGAGCTGGGTTTGAAACGCCTGTAGCCAACGGTCCAGAAAGGTTTGCTGGCTATCAACGTATACCTGCAAGGGGTCTTGCTCGATAGTCTGCTGTTCGCGGCGTTCCGCACGCAGTTGCTGTACCCGACGCCAGACACGCCAGGCGCTGTAGGCAAACCCCAGCCACAACCAGACCAGTGTGAACACCACGCGACCCCACACGCTTTGCAGTGGGCGCATCTCGCCGAGGAGCAGACGCGGCCCCAGCCACCAGGCCAGCACTAACGCGACTACCCATACCACCACCCCCAACAGCAGCCAGGACGGTTTCAGTTTCGGCAGCTGTTGCCGCAGAAAGGTAATGATTATTTTCAACATAAGTGACCATTCAACTCCGAATGTCTTATTTCCTGCGGGACGCGCTCAGCCGCTCCAGTCGGCTGACCATTCCCGGTTCCCACTGCATCAGGCCCAATCGCTCGCTTTCCTGCCACAGGTGCTGATAATGCTGTGCCGCCAGTGCTTTCATGCCTTCTTCCGCCAGTAAATCCGCCAATACCAGCTCGGCCAAAAAACGCTCACGCGGTTCTTTCAAACGTCGAATACGTTCATCCAGTAGCGACAGCGCGGCACTCAGCCCTTGCTCGGCGCAGCACGCCGCCGCCTCTGCCGCCAGGTCATCCTGTCGCTGAATGCCACCGCCACCCCGCCCTGGCTGTGCGGATTGCAGCCACTGGACGCATTTGGCCGACAGAAACGGCGACCCATCGCTAAACGACAGTTCGCGTAATTCCGGCAGCCGGGTGAGAAACGCCGACAGTTCATCGGCGATGGCGCTGGCGACAGCGCCATGCCCCAGCCGGGTCGCTACCGTCGCTGACAGCATGTGGCCGTCAAACCAATACGGTGCCAACGTCAGGCTCTGTTCAATCTTGTTCCACAGCGCCAGATCTGCCTGTCCAAGCGCGCTGTGGTACTCATCCACCCGGTCAGGCGATACCGGCGCTAACTGGGTTTTGTTACCCCGCGCCGCCATCGGTGGGGTGGTAATACCCGCCCAGATAGCATTGCGGCGCAGGCGATATCCCACCGGCGCTTCCGGCTGGCGTTCTACCAGCAACGTCGCCACGGTAAGTTGCGTCTGCTTCCAGCTACGATCGTCCGAACTGTTGATATCGACCGTCGCCGCCACACTGGCCGTACTGCTGTGACTACTGTTCCCGGTGCCCCCCTCCGCGCTGGTTGCGCCTTGAGCGCCCGTCGTCGGTGCCGCCGCCGCTTGGTTGGCTTTCTCCTGCGCCTGATGGCGTTGCCGTGCACGGTGAAGCGCCGCCACCAGTTCATCGGTGAGGTCCGCGTTGCTGACCGAAAGCCCACGCCAGCGCGAGGCCAGTTGTTCCGCCAGCTGATGCAACTGGCCCAACTCCGCCCCCGAGGCCTGCTCCGTCATACGGGGCAGCACGCCTTCAAAGCGGCGGATGATTTGCACCATCAGCTTCTGCTTTTGTGCCGGGCTGGCCGGAAACGCCACCGTCCAGTAAGCCTCCAGCCAGCTATCGAGCAACATGATGGCGGTGGCGAATGGCGTCGCCTTAGCCGGGTGTTGCAGGCAACGCAGCAGTTGCACCAGCACCCGCATGTCTTTGGTTCGGCTCTCCAGCAACGTCAGGCATTGACCAGCCACCGCGTTAAGGTCCACCTGGCTGTGCGCCAGCGATCCCAGCTTGACCAGCTCGGTTTCCACCTGCTCCCACAGCGGGTCATCCGCCGCTACCGCCGCGCGCAGCGCCTCATCAGGCAATGACGTCAGTAATCGTTTACACCAGGGGTGTGCATGCATACTCATCGCCCCTACCAGCGACACTGCTGGCGCAGCGGTGTCAACGCGTCACCCAACCCGGTGAGGTCGATACGCAACATCTGGTTTTGTTCGCCGTTGAGCACCAGTTCCTGATGGCCGACCCAACGCTTGAGCGCATCGATAGCGGGCAGACCACGGCCAAACTCCAGCAAAGTGCCGCGATTACGCACGAACCAGTTATCCGGTGCGCTGGCCCCATCCAATTGAGAGGTCACGTTGTCACCTGACCACGGCTGGCTAAGCGTCAGCCGCAGGTGGGTAATGCTGCTGGCACAACTGATAACCAGCGTGTTGCCATCCGCCAGCGTGCGCGTCAGAGTGATATCGCCATTGGCCGCCTCGCGGTTAAGACGAAACGCATTCTCCCCTGTACCGCCATGATTCATCGCGGACGCAGGGTCGTTTGCACGCGCGCTCTCGCGTCCCAGCGCGTCATAACAGGCCAGACGCACCTGCGGCGATGTCTCATTACGGCACTGTTCCCACAGCGATTGCCAGGCGGGGTCGGGCGAGCCGACTGCCGCCATCAGCAACGGCACCATCGTCAGCATCATCAATTCACCTCCAGTTTCTGGCACTTGTGATCCAGGGTTCGTTTAGGAATATTCAGGCTTTCCGCTACCAGCAGGCGGTTACCCTGAAACTGGCGCAGACGCGCCGCAATCACCGCCGCCTCGTACTGTTGGGTGGCAATACGCAAGTCCTGAATATGGTGGAACGCGTCGCTGTCGGCGGCAGCACTCGCGCATACCCGCTGGTGTAATTCAGGCGGCAACGACTCCAGGCGGATCGGCTCACCTTCCGGCGTATGGGCGCACGCCACTTCCAGCAGGTTGCGTAGTTCACGCACATTACCGGGGAAGTCATACCCCAGTAGTTGCTTAAGAAAAGTGCGATGCAGCGGCCCCAACGGTTTTTGCTGTTGTTGGGCGAACTGCCCGATAAAATGCTCGCACAGCAGGCCGATGTCGTCCGGACGATCGCGCAGCGGTGCCACCTGCACCAGACACTGGCACAGCCGGTGATAGAGATCCTGACGGAACTGCCCTTCAGCGACCCGCTGCTCTAACGGTTGGTGCGTGGCAGCGATCAACCGAAAATCGGAGTGACTCTCCTGACCGGCACCCAGCGGGCGGAAGCTGTGTGTTTCCAGCACCCGCAGCAATTTGGCCTGCATCAACGGTGGCATATCGCCCACTTCATCCAAAAACAGCGTGCCGCCGTTGGCCTGAGCCACCAGCCCGACTTTGTTACTCTGCGCGCCGGAAAACGCCCCTTTCTCATAGCCGAACAGCTCGCTTTCAATCAGGTTTTCCGGAATAGCGGCACAGTTGATGGCGATAAATGGCCGATCGGCGCGATCGGAACACTGGTGCAACAGCCGTGCGACCACTTCTTTGCCCACACCGGTTTCGCCATGAACCAACACCGCCAGACGATGAGCGGCCGCCTGGCAAATCTGTTGATGTAACTGCCGCACCGCGACGGACTGCCCAATCAACGCGTCCGCCACCCGTTTTTCCCGTTCCTGCCGCAGTGCACCTTCGTCTTTCATCTGGCGTAACGAGTCACGCAGTGCGGTCTGTTCACGCTGGCTGCGCCCCAGATCGCGGATCAACGCCAGCTGGCTGCAAAATATCTGCGCCAGTTGCACGTAGTCATCACGTCGCCCCAGCGCCTGCAACCGCTCCGGCGTATCCAACAACGCCAGTACCGCCAGTGCACGGCCATCCTCGGCCAGCAGCGGCATGGCGTGCAGGCCACAGGCGGTGCCTGCATCAGCCAGTAACTGGCGAAATCCTTCGTGTTCAACACGGGCACCACCATACAACGATGCCCAACTGCGAACCTGATTCTTAAGCAGTACATAGGCCAGTGGATGGCTGAAATCATCCACCCCGAGCGACAGCGACAATGGCGTGCGATGCACCCAGCCGTTACAAACCAACTGACGCCCGCTAACGTCCACCATTCCCAGCAACGCCCCCTGCGGCTGCCATGCCGAGCGCAGCGTGCCGAGTAGCCAGTCACACAGACCGGCTTCATCCCGGTGGCGGGTTAGCGAGAACGCCAGAGAGAGGGCCGCTTGCATGCTCAGCCCTCCACCTCAGACCGGAACTGGCCGTCTTCCACCCGGAAATGAATACGGCTGACCGGCTGACCGGCCGACAGACGTTGCAGCAACTGCAACGACACCGGCGGCAGCAGCGCACCGTCGATCACCGACTCCAGCATGCGCGCCCCGTTCTCGCTGCGGTTTGCCAGACGCAGAATTTCTTCCGGCACGGCATCGTCGATCTCCACCTCGGCACCAAAACGCTGTTGCAGCAACGTCACCAGCCGGGACAGCTTGCCCTGTACGATCTCAACCAGCGTATCGTGGTCCAGCGGCAGGTAAGGGATCACTTCCATACGCGCCAGCAATGCCGGTTTGAAGAACGCCGCCAGTTCCGGGTAGAGCGCATCCAGCAGTTCGCTTTGCCGGTCCGCAAAATTAACAATCGTCTGGAACCCGAGGTTAGAGGTCAGGAAGAACACCACGTTGCGACAGTCGATCAACCGCCCTTCGCCATCGGCCAGTTCGCCTTTATCAAAGGCCTGATAGAACAGGTTGAGGACATCCGGGTGGGCTTTCTCCACTTCATCCAGCAGCACCACCGAATAGGGTTTCTGGCGAATCGCTTCGGTCAGCACCCCGCCTTCGCCAAAGCCGATATACCCCGGCGGCGAGCCGATCAGACGAGAAACCGTGTGCTTCTCCTGGTATTCGGACATGTTGATGGTGGTGAGGTAATGACGACCACCGAACATCAGATCGGCAATCTGCACCACGGTTTCGGTTTTACCGACCCCGCTCGGCCCCACCAGCAAAAAGGCCCCCAGCGGTCGGCCGGGACGGCGCAGGTCGGCACGGGCGGTCAGCAGGTGCTTGTGCAACTGGGCGATAGCCAGTTGCTGCCCTTTGATGCTGTCGCCAAGGTAATCCGGCAGGCGGGTGACCACGTCCAGCTCGCCCTGAGAAATGCGGTTTAGCGGCACACCGGTCCACTCGGCGATCACCGAGGCAATCTGGGTTTTATCCACATGCGGTGACACCAGCACTGACGGCTGTTGCAGTTCAGCCAGCGCCCGCTCGTTATCGGCCAGCTCTGCAGCCGCGGCGGCGGCATCAAAATCCTCCGGCGGCGCATCATTGAGCAGCGCGGTACGCAGGGCGACAATCTGCTGCACCAGCGTTTTTTGGTGTTGCCAGTCGGCTTCCAGTTGCGCCAGTGTCGCGGCGTCGGTTTCACGAGCCTCACGCAGCGTGACCAGCCGCTCCTGCGTGTCCCCCAGGCCAATGCGGCCCTGACGTTCCAACTGGGCGATTTCCAGCGCCTGCTGATGTAACCGGGTTTGTAACTGGCTGACCGCGCGCGGTGGCGTGGTCAGATTGATGGCGACACGCGCACAGGCAGTGTCCAGCACGTCGATAGCTTTATCCGGCAACTGGCGTCCGGAGATATAGCGCGCAGACAAATTGGCCGCCGCCTGCAAGGCTTCTTCGTCGATCAACACGCCGTGTGACTGTTCGTAAATGCTGCGTAGCCCACGCAGGATCACCGTGGCCTGCTCGACGTTTGGCTCCCCCACCTTCACCAGTTGGAAGCGGCGTGACAGCGCGGCGTCTTTTTCCACGTATTTCTTGTACTCGCTCCAGGTGGTCGCCGCGATGGTGCGCAACTCACCCCGAGCCAGCGCCGGTTTCAGCAGGTTGGACACATCCAGCCCCCCGGCCTGATTACCGGCACCAATCAGTGTGTGCGCCTCGTCAATGAACAGGACAATCGGCTTCGGTGCCTCTTTGACTTCCTGCATCACCCCTTTAAAGCGCTTCTCGAATTCGCCTTTCACCGACGCGCCGGCCTGCATGGCACCTAAATCCAGCGTCAGCAATTCCACATCCCGCAGCCGTTCCGGCACCAGACCCGCGACGATACGCAGTGCCAGCCCTTCAATCAGCGCGCTTTTCCCTACCCCGGCCTCACCGACCACGATCGGGTTATTTTTACGACGGCGGGAGAGGATATCGATCATCAGGTCGATTTCGTGATCACGGCACAACACCGGGTCCAGCTTGCCCTGACGGGCCGACTCGGTGACATTCTGGGTATAACGGGAAAGTTGGGTGGCCGCGGCGGCGGCCTGTTCTGGTGCGACGCCTGCGGCGGTCACCACCTCGGTTTCCGCCGAGTCTTTCACCCACTCGTCAAACTGCTGGCGCAGCAGTTCGCGGTTAATTTGCGCTAGCTGGCGGGTTACCGCGGCTGACAAATAACGCGTCGGCGTCATCAGCAGCACCAGCAGCAGTACGCCACTGCGCAGGCGGGCGTGTTGAAGCTCGGCTGAAGCCAGCAACCAGCTGTCTTGTAACCACTCCACCAGCAACGGTGAAAACGACGGGTAGCCAGCCTCAAAGCCTTTATCCGCCGCATTGGGTTGCAGCAATGCCGCCAGCTCGTCGGCCTCTACCCCAGCGCGTTTGAGGATCTGGCGTACATCGCACAACGGTGTTTCCAACATTTTCAGCAACAGGTGCTCAATGCGGATCTCCGCACCCTGATGCTGAATACACAACGCGGCCGCTTCTTCCATCATGTGGCGGCACAGCGGGTTGAGTCGCTCAACCAGGATCGGCAGTTCGATTCGAATCACGAGAATACGCTCCTGTTATTGTAATAATTCGCCCAGTTGACGCAGCACGTCCTGGGTCTGGTTGGTTAGCTGGTAGTGATACAGGCCAAACGCCACCGCCATCACCACACACAGGCCGAGGAACAAGACGCGCAGCGAAATCTGTTTACGCAGGTGGTAACGGGAAGATTGCTGTCCCAGATTGAGGTGAAACACCGTCGGCGAGTTTTCCGGCTCCGGGCGCAGGGTGTCATGCAAGCGGCGCACCACCCGGTCCAGTTCTTCTCGCCCTTGTGTCATCACCCGGTAACGGCCTTCAAAGCCAAGGCACAAGCACAGGTAGATAAACTCCAGAATGTCGCGGTAACGCACCGGGTCATCCAGCAGTTTTTCCAGCAACACGAACACCTTCTCGCCACCCCAGGTTTCATTGTGAAAACGGGTCAGCAACGAATGGGCCGACCACACGCTCTGGCCTCCCCACTCCCGTCCCATCACCGCTTCATCGATAAAGGTGCACAGAATGTAGCGAAACGACAGGATCACGCCGTTTTCGTAACCGTGGGAGTGCAGTTCCTGCTCGATGGCCTGAATCTCGGACTGCACGCGCTGGTACAACTCCGCTACGCCGTCGTATTCAGACAACTGGCGCACCCGCTCCACCATGCCCAGCAGCGGGGTCACGGCATCGATCATCGGGTTGATGCTCTGCCCACGCAGACGGAACCAGTAATCGGAATCCATATCCAGTTGCCGGGCGTTGTCATACAGCAGGTCGCCTAACTGGTCATTTTTAATGATGTCGGTACTCACAGGTTCCTCCTGTTAACTACTGGCCGCGGATGGCCCACAGTTGCATATCCAGTTCCGGGAACTCGCCAGCGATGTGGAACGCCAGCGTGTTGCTGGTGACCAGCGATTTCCAGGCCGGGCTTTGCCTGTCCAACTGGAAGTAGCTGTAACCGGCGTGGTACGGCAACTGACGCGGTGCCACGGGCAGCGGCAGCAACGGTACGCCAGGCAGTTGCAGACTGATGAGCTCGCGGATTTTGTCGCTCGAGGCGATCTTGGTTTGTTGCAGCAGTTGCTTGCGCAAATGTTCTTGCGGCATACGGGCGCGCACCGCCAGCACAAATTCGGCACTGGCCATCAGTTCGGCGTCGCCCACCAGCGCCACCCTGACGCCGTAAGGCTGCGCCTTCATCTGAATCGACACCGCACGTGGCGACAGCACGGTACTCAACGCCTGACGTAGCGCCATCATCAGTGGCTCAAAGCTCGATTGCTGATGCTCATGACGATAAGCGGGAAACTCCGGCGGCAGGCGCGATTCATCGGTAAAGGTCATCAGCTCGCCGCACAGTTGCACCAGCGCTTCATGCAGCCGCTCCGGGTGTAACGTACCGAGGCGCGCCAGATGCGACAGTTGCGGCTGGGCGCGGTTAAGCAGTTGCAGCATCATGAATTCCGCTACATCCGCCACCCCTTGCTGACCGGGCGCGGCGATACGCTGAGCCAGGCTGCGGGCGCGTTCTGCCACCAGACCGGCCGATTCCCCCAGAAAGCGCTTCAGGCTCGGAATCGCCGTGACGCTGATGCTGCACGGCATAAAGTTAGGGTCAAGAACCAATCCACCATCCGGCCGTTTGTCGAGGATGTTGGCGATCGCCAGCGACGCGTAGGCACTGCGGTCATCACGCTCCAGCATCAACCGCAGGCTGACTTTACCCACCTCCACCGATACCACGTCACCGCCTTCACTGTGCAAGTCACGCACATCATGCCGGTGGGATTGCAGACGGGTGGCAATACCGGCCCCGGCCTGCCCGACTTCGCTCACACCGTTCACCGCCAGCGGCAGCGCCAGATAGACCTTCTGGTTCGCCAGCGCCACATCGGTAATCTCCAGCGGTTGCGGCAGCGCATCATCCCCTGGGATATTGAAGACCGTGCCATCCGGCATCACGCCGGTGGCGTTCACCAGCGCGATACGCCCGAAGTTAAGGTATTCTTCGTTAATAGCCAGCGATTGCAGGCCGTAGAAATAATCACTGAGCGCGCTAAGACGGGCATGCAGCGCGTAGTCGGTGTGTCGTTGCTGTTGCTGGAAATGCTGCGGCTTGATGAACAGCCCTTCCCGCCAAATAATCCGATTTCGGCTCGACATAGTTATTCTTCTTCTTGATCTTTCTTGATTTCGACTTCTTCACGGCGCAGATGCACCAGAAGCTGATAAGTGCGGCCGGTGTTTTTCAGTTTGATAACCTTGCGCCACTCGGCGCTGTCCGGGTCGGCGTATTTGGCAATCACCCCGATGTAATGCACTTTCTCGTCCAGCTTGACCGGCGGCAGGTATTTGAACTGCCCTGGCAGCAACGTGTAGTCCTGGTGGCTGACGTAGTTTTTAGCCAGCGCTTTTTCGATGTCGCCGGTCACCTGGTCATAGTCGGTCGCCAGCAGGCGGGAGTCTTCCGCCAGCATCACCACCTGAAACTCGATAGGTGCCGCGTCGCCGCTCTCACTGGGGTTAACGTCCGGCTCGGCCAGCAGACTAAAGCCGACGGTCGAAGGCTGGTTATCATTGCTGCCAATCTGAATATCCGGATTGGCCGCCACCTTCGCCATCTTGCCAAGCGTGGTACAACCGGGAAGCAGCAGCATCAGAACGCATAACCACCCGGTTCGCAGCATTAAGGCTCGCAGCATTATTTCTGCTCCTGTTGCTGACGAACGGCGCGGTCATACGCCTGCGCATACACCTGATGGAACAGTTTCTGGAACCCTTGCTGACGCGGTGAGGTCAGTTCGCGGTAATAGTGCTGATACATCTGCCACGCCCAACCGTCGTCCAGCGCCTGACGCTCGCCGCTGCGGCGATAATGCTCGAAACGCCCCAGCAACGCCGCCGGTGAAAACGCCTGTAAAATGCTCTCCAGCGCCACGGCGATCGCCTGCTGGTTAGCCCGGTGATGCGCCTGCATATTACTCAGCACTTCGCTGATGGCGGCCGGGGCGGACAGGTGCACCGGGCTTTTATCGTCAGCGAACAGCAGCGACAGGGTGTCGGTGTAATCCAGCCCCAGGCGCAACGGGTTATCTTCGATCGGCCGTAAATGGGTATCCGCCAGCGCGGCCTGATCGGCCTGCAACGTCAGCAAGCCTTCCACCATCGCTTTGAGGCTTTTGCCCATCTCTTCGAGCATCTCGCGCAGTTGTTGCTCATCGCCGGTATTGAGTGATACGCCCAGCCCGCGCAACAGCGGTGCCAGCGTCACCGCATCCACCGGTGCGCCAAACGCGGTACCGGCATGTGGATTGTCAATGGTCGGTAATTCCACAAATTTCTGATCCATGGTGTCCTCAACGGCAGAAAAAGAAGAAAGCGAGGTCGGCAGTTCATCACCGCGCTCAGCCTCCGTTGCCAGTGGCGAGCGGCTCTGTTCCTGCTGCAGCGCCCACAACGGGTCATTAAATCGGTCCGCCGCCGTTTCATCGGCAGGCGCACGGCGTTGTTCTTCCCCAAGCCATCCTTCCAGCACGTCACCGGGACGTTGCCCCAGCACCTGATCGATATCCTGCTCGAAAGCGGGATCGTCGAGGTAAACCCCGAGCCGGAATGGGCCAATCACCAGTTCGTCACCCTGAGCCAGACGTACCCGGCGATCACGACCGATGGGCGACAACGCACCATTGATGAAGGTTTGGCCACTCAGGTCGCAGACGCAGAAATAGCCATCCTGTAATTCGATACGTGCATGCTCCGGCAAAACCGCACCGAGCCGGTCGCGCAACTGCCATTGATCTTTTTCCGATGCGCCCAGCGTGCCGCCACGGTGGTCAAAGCGGTGTTGCACCTGCGAGTTGATATCCAGTTGTTCGCTGTTGAGCACCACCAGAGTGAGTGGGTTGTTTTCGTTCACAATTACTCCTGCACACAAATCGTCACATACGGGTCGGCGGGCGGCTGCCCGAGAAAGCTGCTCCATCCCAGACGGCTGCTCTGGTCATCGCCCAGTCTTAGCCCTCTGGCCTCCCCTTCGGCGAAACCGAGGCGTAAGTCCCAGGCCAGTTGATCACGCAAAATGAAGGAAACAAAACGCACCAGCGGCTGAAAATGTTCGCCGTTGGGCAGGAAACTGAGAAAACGGCTGAAGCTGAGGTTATCCACCTTGAGCAGGAATTTACCGGCGCAGTCGTTCACTTTGTCGCCAATGACAAAATCCCCACCCAGCAGGCTATTCGCGCGCCCAAGGCGGTTTTGCTGGTCTTCAAAAATCGGTACTTTGCGGTGTTGCCAGGCGATGACTTCGACGTCTTCCAGGTCAAAGCAGTGAATCACCAGACCAGCCACCACTTCCGGCGAACGGCTGGGGCTGGCCAGCAGACCGGCGTAAGACAGCATCTTGGCGCGGTTGACCGGCAGACTGTCGCGCACCGCGTCGTTACCCAGCCCCACCAGCGCGAACATCAGCCGGGAGAAGCCATCTTCGCCATCATTCTGGAAACGCACGTGATAGCGGTACTTACGCCAGGCACGATGCAATAGCGTCAGCAATCGATGATGAAAGAAATCGAGGAACACCCCCAGTCTCTGCTCGCCCTGGGCGTATTCCCACGCCAGCTCTTCAAGGTAGTACCCCGGCATCGGCGACTGGCTGCCATGCAGCCCGAGAAACGCCACTTCCAGCTCCTGCCTGCCGTCGGTATCTTCTCCCACCCGCAGCACATCACTGGGGTGAAAGCCAATCGAGGCGGTGGAGCGAAAGCGAATGCGCTCCAGTTCCGGCCGGAAGTCGAGCGCCTGCTCCAGATCGACGCCTTCCATCTGGTTGAGTAACTCCACCAGTTGGAAAAAGTTGAAGTGGCGCGCATCCTGGCGAAACATCGCCTGCCCTGCGGTCACATCATCGAGTGCTGACCTATCTGCACCGGCCATCGGTAGCGCTCCTTGTTATCGATGTTGACCACTTCCAGTAGGTGGAAGGCGTTAACGCTGGCGTACAACGAGAAGAAATGTGCCAGCACGGTGCTGAACAGATAGAGTTCGCCTTCACTGGCGAACGCTGACTGCCGCACAGAGAGAACTGATTTGAGTCCGCGCACCGGCATCCCCTGTACCAGCCGGTCGACCGGTGTGGTCTCAATCGTTTCTATCCCTGCCAGCCGTTTGCGCGATGCCTGCTCGGCCTGTTTGTCATGCAACGCCGGGAAGTCGTAGGTACGCAGGATCTGCACCAGCGCATCGCGTCGCAGCAGCGACACGTAGTTCAACGACAGGTTGGAGATAAGCGTCCAGTGCAGGCTGCCATCGAGTGCCGGGCGCAATGGACGGGTCGGCCGAATCAGGTTACGGAAGGTGGCAAAAGACGGCGAACTGCCGGTCGGCACACAAATCGCGCCCACGGGCAACTGCGCCGCCCGCGAACGGTTAGTGCAGGTCAGGCTCACCGAAATGGACTCGTCCAGGTCGATGACTTCTTTTTCGTCGCCCCGCACGAACGACAATAAGTGATCGAAACCATCACCGTTGACGGCTTCGCGTACCCGAATGCGGTAATACAGCGCCAGTCGGCCTTTGGCTCGCTCGATTTGGTGCTGAAAACTCTCGAAAGGTTGGTAAAGCCGTGGGATACCGCGCGCGCGCCCACTGTTACCTTCCACCCAGCCCTCCACTTTATCGATGGAGAAAATCTCGAAACTGTCGGCGTGGCGATAACTGGCTTTCAGCGGGTAGTCCGTCTGGCGACCATCCAGGTTGATCGGTTCGCTGTCATGGTGGAACAGGTTGATAGCCGGTACGCAGTTGAGCATGAACGAATCCGGGCGGATTTTCAGTTCCGCCGGCAGCGGCCGGTCAAAGCAGAAATGCAGTTTGAAATCCGTCACGATCAGCGGCTGGTCAGGCCAACTGGCACCAGACAACTGAAAGAACAGGAAACTTTCCGGAAAACAGAAATACTCCTGCAGGATACGGTAGCCGGAGTACACATTACCGGGATATGGCAGCATCGCGTCTTCGCGCTCAAAGCCGACGGTTTTGAGTACATTCGCTTCCTGACGAAAGCGTTTTCCGTCCACTTCCAGTTCAATGTGTGACAGCTGGCTGGCTATCCAGAAATAGAGTTCGTAAGCGGTATAACGGTCGCCCCCCAGGAAGAAGCGCAGTTTATCCAACTGCAAATCCCCCAGCGCCACCGGCCCGTGCAGACCAATATCCAGCGTGATGGCAGACATGTCGTTGCCGCTTTGTGCGTTGATCTGGCGGATATCCGCTGGGTAGATCCAGGCATCGTGGCAGGTTTGGAAATGGCAGACCACATCGTCTATTGGCAGGCTGTCCAGCTCGCAGCCACGGGCCACAAACGCCGGTTGCGCGATAGCACCGGGCAGCACCGAAAATTGCATGATGGTCATGCTGGGTACCGGGCGCAAATAGTTCGGCCACAGCATGCCCAGCAGGCCGTGAGTCAGTTCCGGAAATTCATCCTCGATCTTCGCCCGCAGACTGCCGGTCAGAAAGGCGAACCCTTCCAGCAATCGCTCGACATCCGGATCCGTGGTCTGTTCTGACAAAAATCGGGTCAATTCAGGGTGTGCATTGGCAAATTCACGTCCTTGCAGACGCAAATAAGCGAGTTCATCCCTGAAGAAATGTTCCAGCGACATAATCACATCATTCTGTAATGGCGGTGGCTGTCCATATGAATATTGAAGGAGGTGACCTGTTCCAGTTCTTCCAGCCGCACATGAGCGGTGACCTGAAACGACATCTCCAGCGGATTGGACAGATAGTCCGATGCACTGACGTCCACATGGACAATGCGCGGTTCAAAGCGACAGATACACTGCCGGATCGCCTCACGGATTTTGCCCCGGATATCCGCGCCGCCCTGCGTAGCGTCATTAAAATCAATCACGCCAAGCTCAGGTGCGCTGCGACAACTGCCGGGACGCGTATTCAGCACTTGATCAAGCTGGCGTTTCACCGACGCGATCAAGTCTTCTAATTCCGTTTCGGGGGAGGAGCGACGCTCCTCTCCCCGGATGCGATCAAACAGGCTGGCCGCAGATCCCCGCTCCCAGGCAGAGAGCGACGGCATCAGTCGTTATTCCTTATCCAGACGACCAACCAGGGACAGTTCAAAGTTCGCCCCCATGTACTTGAAGTGTGGACGTACTGCCATGGTTACCTGGTACCAGCCCGGTTCGCCTTCTACGTCCAGCACTTTGATTTGTGCCGCACGCAGCGGACGACGGCTGCGGACATCAGCGGGCGGGTTTTCCTGATCAGCGACGTACTGCTTGATCCAGTTATTCAGCTCGCGCTCCAGATCCTGACGCTCTTTCCAGGAACCGATCTGCTCGCGCTGCAACACTTTGATGTAGTGCGCCAGACGGTTGATGATGAACATGTACGGCAGCTGCGTACCCAGTTTGTAGTTGGTTTCCGCCTCTTTACCTTCTTTGGTATTGGCGAACACCTTGGGTTTCTGCACCGAGTTGGCAGAGAAAAACGCGGCGTTATCGCTGTCTTTACGCATGGTCAGCGTGATGAAACCTTCTTCGGCCATTTCGTATTCACGACGGTCGGTGATCAACACCTCGGTCGGGATCTTGGCCTGCAACTGGCCCATCGCTTCATACACATGCACCGGCAAGTCGGTGATAGCGCCGCCGCTCTGTGGGCCGATGATGTTCGGACACCAGCGGTACTTGGCGAAGCTGTCGGTGATGGCGGTACCCATCAGATACGCGGTGTTGCCCCACAAATAGTTTTCGTGACTGGCGCTGATGTCTTCCTTGTAGTTAAACCCTTTGATGGGGTTTTCTACCGGGTCATACGGCAAACGGGCCAGGAAACGCGGCGCAGTCAGCCCCAGATAACGGGCATCTTCCGACTCACGCATTGAGCGCCATTTGGTATAGGTTGGGCCTTCAAACACCGACTTCAGGTCTTTGATCGACGGCAGGTCGGTAAAGCTGTCTACACCGAAGAAAGTCGGTGCAACGGAGGAGATGAACGGGGCATGTGCCATCGCGCCTACCGCGCTGACATACTGCATCAGCTTGATGTCCGGCGAGCTTTGGGTCAGCGCATAATCGCCAATCACCCCGCCGATCGGCTGGCCGCCGAACTGGCCGTAGCCGTTGGAATACACGTGTTTATAGAAACCAGACTGGGTAATTTCCGGTGCAAACTCAAAGTCTTCCAGCAGCTCGTCTTTGGTCGCGTGCAGCAGCAGGATTTTGATGTTTTCACGGAAATCGGTGCGATCAATCAACAGCTTCAGTGAACGCCAGGAGGATTCCAGTTCCTGTAGCTCCTGAGCATGCAGAATCACGTCGATTTGTTTGCTGAGTTTTTTGTCCAGCTCAACGATCATGCTGTCGACCAGCGCTTTGTTCACCGGCTCGGCTGCGTTGCCGCTATCCAGAATGTTTGCCACCAGTGCGGCAATACCCTGTTTGGCGACGTTATAACCTTCATCCACCGGGGTAATGCGCGCTTGCGCCATGATCTCTTCAAGCAGCGATGATGAACCACCGGCCGCGCTTGTCTGGGCCTGTTCTTCAACCATTGACATGTTTGTTTCCCTTCTCGTCAGTGACAATCAATTATTCGGCGGGTTTCACCAGATCCAGCTCTTTGAGCAGCTGCTCTCTGGCTTCTTCGCTGGACAACAGGTCCTGCAGGCGATTACGGAAAGCGGGAATATTACCCAGCGGCCCTTTCAAGGCGACCAGTGCTTCTCGCAATTCCAGTAATTTGCGCAGTTCCGGCACTTGCTGTGCGATGCGATCGGGAGAGAAATCATTCAGCGAAGCAATGCTGAGTTTGACGGGAAGGTCATCCTGGCTGTCTTCTTCCAGACGGTTAGGTACGCTGAAATTCAGCTCCAGGTTGGCCTCTTTCATGACCGAAGTGAAATTATTCTTATCAATAGACACCGTCTGACGTTCTTCAATCGGCGTCTCTTCTGTGCGTCCTTTCATATTTCCCACCACCATCAGCGTAAGCGGGAGTTCAATTTCCGCCTGCTGACCACCAGTGGCCGGGACATATTTGATATTAATACGTTCCTTTGGTGCGACAGATGCACCGTCAGTTCCTTTTGCCATATGTCAATACCAACGTGAGGGCACCCTGGCCCGATAAAATAAGGTCGAATCCTACTGAAAACCCGCCAGAATCCATGACAGACCGGGCTGTTCAGCGAACAAATACGCTATTTGTTTTTCGACCGACGATATGCACGAAATAGAACCCGCCGCCTCGGCGCATTCACTCACCGCATTCTTAAACCGTATGGAATCACTAAGCCAAATAAAAACGACAGAACTGTATTCAAAATGTGTAGATATATTTCTGCTTCGTTAGCCAATCATACACATAACGCCAACTCGTGGTCAACGCCAATATATTTTTAATATTCTAAAGCTCCAAAATAAACATAAAACCATAAAAAACAATAAGTTAATAAAAAATATTAGTACCAAAACTCGAAATAAACCCACCAGATCACAGGCATAATTTCAGATTACAATTTTCTAAAAAGCGGGTATTTTTGGCCTCTCTAATTCCGTTAGATTTAAAAACAATTACCATGCTAATTAATTTTAGGAATAAGCCCGCTTTTTATGCGTGATATTATCGATTCAAAAAAACCGATTATTTTCATGCCATAACATCACATCAGATAACATTTCATCACTACTTATGCCATAAAAAACAAATAAAAACCTGTGGTGTTTTTCAATTTAAAAACGTGCCAAACAGGCTCACCACCGCACAGGACACCTCATCAGTAAAAAATCGGGTGACATTACATAAACCGACAACACTCATAGGGGAAAAATGGCTGTTTTATTTTCCGTTATTGCAATTTAAGACAAGAATAAAATAAATAATCACTTTATGGAAAAATAGTTTCCATTACCTACCTTAAATCACTCGCATGACGTCATAATCTGTAGCATTGCTTAATAACGCGGTCTGTTGTCCACGTGGGGCCGTTTCCACAAGCCCCCTGAGTCGGCCTATCGTCTAGCCCAGCAACTCACAAAAAAAACGGCCCATTCCAACAAGGGCCGTTAGCAGTGACGGGTATCGCCAGGGATTTCACTGCCGTCAGGCAGAAAGACACGTAGAGCCTATCCCGGTAGGCGTTATTGGCGCAGCCAGTTTGGACACGGACAGCGCGGAAAAACTGGAGCGTACACGTAGTACGTGAGGATTTTGAGCACTGCCCAAGGCCAAAATGGCAAGTGAAATAGCCCTAATGGGATAGACTCTTAGCTAATCGCCAAGCGTTTTTCCACCAATGCTACCCACAAGGCAACGCCATGTGGAATGAGCGCATCATTGAAATCATAGCAGGCATTATGCAACGGGTGAGACGGCGTATCCCCATCAGCACCTAACCAGAAATAGGCACCGGGACACTGTTCGAGCATGCAGGCAAAATCTTCGGACGCCATTGACGGCGCAATATCCCAGTGCACCTGGTTTACGCCACATGTTATTTCGGCCACCTCCCGCACGGTTTGCGCGACCTGTGCGTTATTGTGGGTAACCGGATAGCCGGGATAATAAGTTATGGCACCAGTGACGCCGAATGTCTCTGGAATTTGCGCCACGAATTGGGCAATGAATGCCTTGACCTGATCACGCACTGAGGCTTGCAAGCAGCGCAACGTACCTCGCAGCACGACCTTTTCCGGGATCACATTGATAGCTTCGCCCCCGGCAATCTGCGTGATGCTGATAACCGCAGACGACTGGGGCGACAGACGGCGGGAGGGAATGGTTTGTAACGACAGTACCAGTTGAGAAGCCGCCATAATCGGGTCTGCGCCGTTTTCCGGCATCGCCGCGTGACAGCTTTTTCCCGTCAGGATAATTTCAAACGAATCCAGAGAGGCCATCATCGCCCCACTACTCAGCCCGACATGCCCGACAGGTAGCCCCGGCCAATTATGCAATGCATAAATGTCGTCCATTGGGAAACGCGTAAACAGCCCTTCTTCTACCATACGACGCGCGCCCCCCAGGTTTTCTTCCGCTGGCTGGAATATGACGTGTACCGTACCGCGAAAACGACGCGTCTCACCGAGGTGGCAGGCGGCCGCTAGCAGCATAGCCGTATGACCGTCATGGCCGCAGGCATGCATCACACCGGGATGTCGGGATTGATAGGGGGTGTTGCCCAGCTCGGTGACCGGCAACGCATCCATATCGGCCCGCAACCCAATGACCGGCCCCGGCCCATTCTCCAGCGTGCCTACCACCCCCGTTCCCGCCAGTCCGGTATGAACCTGAAAACCAAACTGGGTCAGTAATTCAGCCACCATCTGGGATGTCTGGTGTTCCTGATACCCCAATTCCGGGCTGGCATGCAGAGTGCGGCGCCATTCAATGGCCCGTGTAATTAGCGCTGGAGCAATGCTCATACGTCTCTCCTTATTCATCCACACCTCAGTCACCTGCTTTGGTGTTTATTTTCCCATCCAGAGCGGCGCTCAGGGAATAATCTACTCTACCCCAGCCCTCCCTACCGGCAAAGATTATCTACCGCGCAATAATGATGTTTTGGGTATAAGGCACGGGCATATTCGCTGTAAGGGAAATATCATGCTGTGTGAAGATGACTGGAGAAGAAGAGCGAAAAATCGGATAGTAAAAATCGATAGGTAAAAATCGATAGTAAAAATCGGATAATGCCAGCGCCAATAGAGCAAATGCCAATTCGCGCCAAATGAAAAACCAGGAGAGTATCAATGATCAATTTCTTAAAGACGCTTTTTGGCGGCAAAGAAACCGGTGCCACTCGCGACACCGTAGCGCTTGCAGACCCCCACCTGACGATTGCACGCGCAAATCACGAGATGCAATTGCGTACACAAGCCGCCGTGGAGATGTGGGGTCTTGATGTGGCCTCATGGGCAGTCGATCTTGATGCCGGGATAATCACCTTCACGAATAACGAAAAGAAGATGGTGATAACAGCCCCCGTGCAAGTCATCGGCACTTATAACACGGAAGATGGCACCTGGTTATGGGGATGGGAGCATCCATCAGTCAGCGACTCACTGGGAGAGTTTGCCCGGGGCGTACGCCGCTTTGGTGAGCAATACGGGAAGGGCGAACTCACCACACGTAAAATCACGGCCTCGATGGATGAAGCCAGGGAATTTACTGCCCTTGCCTGTTACCTCAATAAGGGCCAGGGGGGTTACCGTGGTTCGTCAGGTTCAACCGACGTATTTATGGTCTATGGTTCTGTAACCATAAACAGAAAGGATTAAGTGCATCCATGACACTTTTGCGGATATTGAGTGGGCAATGTGTCACTCCGCCAGCCAGGCTGACTATCGGGAAAAAGCCGCCAATAACGCGCAGACTGGGCTGGTAACAACGGCGAACAGATGCTGGCAGGCGACTGGTTCACCCAGAGCAGGTCACTCACCCTGCCGTTCAGCATTGAAGCGCTGCCCGGTAAGATCATGATTCGGGCTGAACCGGGGGCGATGCTGGCGTAATAGCACACCCACTGAATAAAAAAGCCGGAAGGATCCTGAGATCGCTTTCGGCTTTTTTATATCTACCTCAAGGTAATTTTTTCCTGACTCTTTTCTTATTGCCTTCTAGATCATATTTATAGTCAATGCAGTAATTATCCAGTGCTTTATCTACTGGAATAACTTTAATACCTTTTATTTTCGAGGCTAGAGCTGCGACTGATTCAGAAACAAATAAAAAACCAGCCAACAATGTATTATTAATTGAAAAAATATCATAACCAAATGCGTTATCATGGAAGATTAAATCATAAGTAACTAAACTTCCTATTCTATCCTCCTCTATTTTTGATTTTGAAAAATCTATAAATTGCTCCTCACCAGAAAAATAAACATATCTAAAGTCACTTCTTAAAACACTACCATCTTTTATCGATGTGGCTATTAGCTTTCTAGAATAAAAATTACTCATCTTAGCATTACTTATCACATCAAATAATTCATCAGATACAATCTGAGCGACCCCGTGATGATAAAATGAAAATTTCAGAGCGCCTATATTACTTCGACATAATAGAAATAAATCATCAGGACAGTTAATATCCTTAATGTAGTATGGGAATGAATGTTTTGAACCTTCATATTCCCATTTCTCATTAACCTGTTTTTTAGTGTCAATCAACGCATGAAGATATCTAGGAATTAAAGAAGAACTATAGTCATTCATTAAAATATAGTACATCAGTTCATTCTCCCACATTTATTTTTAGTAACATCGCCATGCCATATCTTGTTTTTCATGTCTATC
Organism: Dickeya ananatis; assembly: GCF_019464615.1. Classification (NCBI taxonomy): domain Bacteria; kingdom Pseudomonadati; phylum Pseudomonadota; class Gammaproteobacteria; order Enterobacterales; family Pectobacteriaceae; genus Dickeya; species Dickeya ananatis. The sequence continues at coordinate 2,774,333 of NZ_CP040816.1, forward strand.
TGGGCTTTTCTAATAGCATCACGAGCGCCCTTCTCATCTAAGAGTTTATTTTCATATAGAGCTTGAATGCTTGAAAGCCTCTGACGAACATCCTCTGAGTAATTATTGTGATTGCTGCTATGAAATATACTCATTCTTTTCCTAAGTCAGCATCCATTGCAGCTTTAGACCCTGGAGTATGTATTCCATTGGAAGCAAAGTTCATTTTATCACCCATGCCTATTCAGCATCGAAGCGCTGCCCGGTCGGATCATGATCCGGACTGAGTCGGTGCTATGCTGGCGTAATCACACTGGCAACTAAATAAAAAACCGGAAGGATGGCTGGATCACTTCCGGCTATAAAACACCACTGATATAGTGCTTAATAAAAATCACATAAGGATGTTAAAATTATCATTTCCAATAAGAGAATTCAAAAATGACTTACAAACAGCATCATCCTCACCAAGGGATATAATACCAAACCCTATATCACCATGAGGATAGATTGCCAACTTCAACTCCAAATTAATCATAAAAAAAACCTGACCTAGTACACCCCCATGCCCCATGACCAACCTACAAATATCCATAAAATCATCATTATCAAAATGCAGACTTAATGAAGATGCAGGCAAAGGAACCTCACCATACAAATAACTTTCGAAATCATCACTCAGGGGTTTCAAATAATTATTAACTTTGGCGTAGTCATATATACCCCCATACTCTTTCAATATATCACCATCAGTCTCTCTTTCATCATCAAAAGACAAAGCTGACAGAGCAAAAAAGCTATCCCAATGAGGAGAAAAAAAATTACGTACTATTTCTACAGAGTCATCAATCAATGAAATTGCAAATGACGATTTTTTTTCAAAACAACCAACCCATTTATTTGATGAACTAAAAGAACTAAAATTAATATCAACCAAGTTAAAATTAAAACTATTACTTGTCAATTTTAATGATTTTTCCATCACTCATCCCCACCGTAATCTTTTTACTTGAAGTAGGTGCATTTTTCCCTATTCCAACCTTCCACTCCCCAAGTTTATCACTGTGAGTGGTATTACTCTTACTCCATATTTCTCCTGTATTTTGATTTTTATAATCACCACCTCTTATTTTTGTAAAATCTTCAGGATGTGACGATGGAGTACGAACAATATCCCCTACTTCAGCCGAGTTAACTTTTTTCTTAGGGTTATCTAAGTGGCTATTTCCCGGACACCCAACCAACCCCAGTGGATCCACCCACTCCATCGGGTTATGAACATACCCCTGCGGCCTCAGCCCTCCCGCCAGCCCTATCGGGTCCGCCGAGATATACTGCCCCAGCGACGGGTCGTAGTACCGATGCCGGTTATAATACAGCCCCGTTTCCGCGTCGTACACCTGCCCCTGATAGCGCAGCTCGCAGTACACCTCCTCGTTCGCCGCATCGCCCAGCCAGCGCCGTAACGGAATGGGGATTTTCTCTTCCCGGTGCGTGCCCCACAGCCCCTGCTCGCCCCGCCAGTGCACCTCGCCCGTCTCGCTGCACAGCTCGCGCGCCGTTCCCGTCAGGTCCGTCACGATATAGTGCAGTTGCGTGCGCTCGTCCTTCTCCTCTACCTGCGCCAGCGGCCGGAAACTCCCCGGCTCGTACACCCACTGCACCGCTCGTGCCACGCTTCCGTCCGCACGGTACTGCGTCTGGCCCGACAGCTGGTCGCCGTCCCACCGGTACGCCACCCGCGCTACCGCCTGCGCCGACGGCTCCTGGCCCTCGCGCACCTTGCTGATTCGACGGCCGAACGCGTCGTAACGGTACCGCCACCGCGCCCCGTCCGGCAGCCTCACCCGCACCAGCCGGTCCTGCGCGTCCCACTCGAACTGCGTTTCCCGTGGCCGAAAACCGGCGCGGCTTTCCCGTTTGTTCACCAGCCGACCGCAGGCGTCGTACTGATACCGGCTGTCGCCACGTATCACCACCCGCCCTGCCGCATCATAACCCGCAGAAGCCTGCACCACCGCATTGGCCGTCGACAGCCTGCCTGCCCCGTCCGGCACTATCGCCGACACCTCGCACAGGTTCTGCTCGCTGTCGTAACCAAACAGCCGCGCCTGCTGCTGGCGACCCTGCTCGCGCCGCTCCGCCACCACCTGGCCCGTGCCATTCAGCCGCAGCGCCTGCTCGCCCCAGTGGCTGTCGCTGATGCCCGTCAGACGGTCCAGCACGTCGTACTGGTAACGCCGCTCCAGCACCCCGCTCACACCGTCCAGCGCCTGACGCGACAGCAGCCCGGTGGCGCTCCACTCATGCCGCAGCGCGAAGCCCGCCCCGTTGCTGCGCTGCCGCTCCTCCCCCGACGCCGTGTGGCTGAACGTCAGCGGCTGGTGCGAACCGATGCCCAGCGTCGTCAGACGGCCACCCTGCCACCCCAGGCTCAGCGACGCCAGCAGCCCCGACACCGCACTGCGCTGCCCCGCCGCGTCATACCCCGACGCCACCGCCTCGCCGTTGACCGTCTCGCTCACCACCTGTCCGGCGCGGTTGTATGCATACTCCACCACCGCGTCCGGGCTCGCCGCCTTCAGCAGCCGCCCCGACAGGTCATAGGCAAAGGTTGTCGTGCCCTCGCTGGCCCCGTCAGCCCGCACCGCCGCAATCGCGCTCAGCCGACCGCCCGCGTCATAACCGTACACCAGTCGGCTGCCGTCCGGGGCCTGTCGGCTCGCCAGTTGCCCCGCCACGTCATAGTCATAGCGGTACACCCGGCCGTCGTAATGCCTCTCCTCGCTGAGCCGGCCCGCCGTGTCAAACCGGTACTGCCACGTCTGACCCTGGCTGTTGGTCACCCCGGCGAATTCTGACTCCGCATTATAATGATAGCGGACACTCGCCCCCAGCGGGTCGGTCGCCTCCAGCAGGTTGTCGAACGCGCCGTAGCGGAACTGGTAACGCTGGCCCAGCGCATCCGTCACTGACGTCAGGTTCCCTTCCCCGTCGTAACCAAACCGGGTTTCGCTGCCGTCTTCGTAAATCACCTTCTCCGGCGTCTCACGACCGCCTTCGTACACCCACCGCCGCACCTGCACGCCCTGCTCATGCGCAATGTGCCGCTCCGTCAGCCGGTCATGGCCGTCGTAGAAGAAGGTCACCGGCGAGGTGCCTTCCGCTTCCAGACGCTCCAGCAGCCCGCGACGGTTGTAGTGATAACGCTGCACCCGGCCGTCCGGCCCGGTCACGCCGGATAACAGCCCCTGCGGCGAATAGCTGTGCTGCCACGTCCACCCAGCGGGTCAATCTCCGCTACCCCCGCCGTTCAGCATTGAAGCCCTGCACGGTCGGATCATCCTTCGGGCTGAACCGGGGATAATGCTGGCGTAATAGTGCTGACAGCTAAATAAAAAACCGGAAGGATCGTAAGATCATTCCGGTTTTTTATTATTGAAATAGAGTTACTAAAACTTGATGAAAGATATTTCAAGAAACCATGTCATTAAAATAAAATGAAACATCATCATCGACCGACACAACCCCACTGATAATATCAGGATATAAATGATTAGAAAAAGCAATCATAAAACCAGAGGCTTTCCTGGCAGCATCATATCGATTAGAAAACGCCACTCTCCTTTCAAAGATTGATTTTTTCTTATCCTTTGAACCAAAATAAACATTTAACTCGACATCATAAAAACAATATGATGGCAGATCATCAGCTTCACTTGAAAACAACCTACAGCCTATAGATAAAACTGCCAAAAAAAGCCGATTCCCCGACAGCGGCATTTCACTCCTTGCAATAAACACGTCTTCGCCAAAAAACAGATCTTCTAACTCACCTTTTTTTTCACCTTCAACGAAGTCTATTACTGAGGGGTCAATGTCATACATATTATTTTTCAGAGAAAACCAACCGGATGGAAAAAAAAACAAATCCAATGGTTTATAATCTTTGAATGAATTAAATTCTTTCATACTCATTATTTCCCAAGATAATCAAAGTATTTTTCAGGTGATATAGGATGCCCATGAAACTCATTAGTGCTTTTCGTCACTTCCACTCGCATGTACTGTGTTGGCTTCCCACCATTATACCCAACTGTTTTTCCTGCATCATAAATATAATAATCAGAGCCACCACTCTGAGGCACATACTTACCATTTTTTAATGCTTCTTTTTCTATTTTATTTCTAAATGCGGTTGCATCTTTGGATGTTGTTGTACCTTGAACACTCTCATCCCAATATTGCGAAGGACCTTTATTGCTTGATAATTTTATTGCATCTTCCTTTGTTTTGGCTTTTGTATGTTTCTCATATTCCGCCGACTTGGAGTGATGTCGTCTTTTTCTGTCTGCTTTAGGATCATCAGAATCAGGACACCCACTCAAACCCAGCGGGTCAATCCACTCTAATGGATTGTGAACATAACCTTGAGGTCGGATACCTCCCGCTAAACCTATCGGGTCCGCCGAGATATACTGCCCCAGCGTCGGGTCGTAGTACCGATGCCGGTTATAATACAGCCCCGTTTCCGCGTCGTACACCTGCCCCTGATACCGCAGCTCGCAGTACACTTCCTCGTTCGCCGCATCGCCCAGCCAGCGCCGTAACGGAATGGGGATTTTCTCTTCCCGGTGCGTGCCCCACAGCCCCTGCTCGCCCCGCCAGTGCACCTCGCCCGTCTCGCTGCACAGCTCCCGCGCCGTTCCCGTCAGGTCCGTCACGATATAGTGCAGTTGCGTGCGCTCGTCCTTCTCCTCCACCTGCGCCAGCGGCCGGAAACTCCCCGGCTCGTATACCCACTGCACCGCCCGCGCCACACTCCCGTCCGCACGGTACTGCGTCTGGCCCGACAGCTGGTCGCCGTCCCACCGGTACGCCACCCGCGCTACCGCCTGCGCCGACGGCTCCTGGCCCTCGCGCACCTTGCTGATCCGGCGGCCGAACGCGTCGTAACGGTACCGCCACCGCGCCCCGTCCGGCAGCCTCACCCGCACCAGCCGGTCCTGCGCGTCCCACTCGAACTGCGTTTCCCGTGGCCGGAAACCGGCGCGGCTTTCCCGTTTGTTCACCAGCCGACCGCAGGCGTCGTACTGATACCGGCTGTCGCCACGTATCACCACCCGCCCTGCCGCATCATAACCCGCAGAAGCCTGCACCACCGCATTGGCCGTCGATAGCCTGCCTGCCCCGTCCGGCACTATCGCCGATACCTCGCACAGGTTCTGCTCGCTGTCGTAACCAAACAGCCGCGCCTGCTGCTGGCGACCCTGCTCGCGCCGCTCCGCCACCACCTGGCCCGTGCCGTTCAGCCGCAGCGCCTGCTCGCCCCAGTGGCTGTCGCTGATGCCCGTCAGACGGTCCAGCACGTCGTACTGGTAACGCCTCTCCAGCACCCCGCTCACGCCGTCCAGCGCCTGACGCGACAGCAGCCCCGCCGCACTCCACTCGTGCCGCAGCGCGAAGCCCGCCCCGTTGCTGCGCTGCCGCTCTTCCCCCGACGCCGTGTGGCGGCTGAACGTCAGCAGCTGGTGCGAACCGATGCCCAGCGTCGTCAGACGGCCACCCTGCCACCCCAGACTCAGCGACGCCAGCAGCCCCGACACCGCACTGCGCTGCCCCGCCGCGTCATACCCCGACGCCACCGCCTCGCCGTTGACCGTCTCGCTCACCACCTGTCCGGCACGGTTGTATGCATACTCCACCACCGCGTCCGGGCTCGCCGCCTTCAGCAGCCGCCCCGACAGGTCATAGGCAAAGGTCGTCGTGCCCTCGCTGGCCCCGTCGGCCCGCACCGCCGCAATCGCGCTCAGCCGACCGCCCGCGTCATACCCGTACTCAAGACGTAAAAATGCTGTCAATACCCTAAATAGGGATAATTAAAACATCTATTAAGAACACAAAGCAAATTATCACCACAGATAGTACTTACCACCAAAGGCCATTATTAGCGGATTCGATAACGGATTGATGCACCGAAAGCAGAAAAGCGGAATCTGTAAAATGTTTCCTATAAAACCCTTGTAAATGTTCTTTATAGATATTAGCATGCAACCCATTAAGAGCATACAAAACACCCTATCCAGAACAGGGAGAGATAATGCGAAAAACCGGTAATTATCAGAGGATGTTCTGGATGAGCTTTTCAACTCGCTTTCTGCAACTGCGCAAGCAGTATGGCCTGACCCAGCCGCAGATGGCTGACAAGGTAGGGATACATCTGACTCAGGTTCGCCGCTATGAGTCCGGCGAAGCGCAGCCCTCTTTAGATATTCTTAAACGCACAGCCATTACCTTCAACGTATCGACTGACTGGCTGATTTTTGAGGATGGTGAGCGCGAGCCGCAGGATGAGCTGAAACTGAAATTTGAAGCCATCAGGCAGATGGATGAGGACGAGTTGAAAACGGTCACATCCGTTCTCGATGCCATGATTTTAAAACATCAGGCAAAGCGCTTATTGCGCTGAGCCTTAACTGAACGCCGTGCAGGCGTGCTCGCAACACACCCGCACAGCTAACCACAGGCAACTAACAGGAGTAGTTACTATGGCTGACGCGCATTCTACGCCAGACACCACCGTTTTTAAAATCTCTCAACATGAGCGCTTTACCCGTGTCGGCTATCGACCGGTTAAAGGCAACCACGACACCCCCGCCATCACCCTGGCAGGGCACTGGCTGAAGGAAGCCGGGTTCTGCACCGGGCAGCCGCTGAAGCTGCGCGTGATGCCCGGCTGCATTGTCATCACCACGCAGGATATCCGCTCACTGTGGCAGGACCTGCACGCACTCAGTGTTGCCGCGTTCGATGAACAGGCGGTGGCACAGTGGCTGAGCGGGTTTCCCGGCGGGCTGGATGTTGGGGGTTTACAATGAGCATCGATATGGATATTGCCTGGCAGCAGGGTGGCCTGCCGGAACTGACCCTGAGCGGCACCGCGCTGGCACAGGCCGGGTTTACCGCCGGGGCATTGTTTCGTATCAGCCTCTATCGCAACGGATTGATGCTGACCCGGCTGGACAACGACACCGATATCGCCGCGCTGGTGGCCGAACTGGATGGCAACGAGACAGAAGGCGCGGACTGGGTCAGTGACAACGGTGAACTGACGCTGGCAGGCGACTGGCTCACCCAAAGTGGCTTACTCACCCCACCGTTCAGCATTGAAGCGCTGCCCGGCCGGATCATTATTCGGGCTGAACCGGGCGTGATGCTGGCGTAATCACGCTGGCAGCTAAATAAAAAAACCGGAAGGATCTTGAGATCGCTTCCGGTTATTATCTATAGGCTAGGCCAAAAAAATTTATTTTCACTTCCTACTAATTTTTCCACATCGATAGGATTAGGCTTATTTAAAAACATAGTACCCACACCTCTACAAAAAAGACAAAAATCAGATGATATATGTTTCATCTTATTTAAATCAGTCTCACTTGTAATCGCATAAACCTTTCCACTATTCAGATCTAACAAAATAGAATAAGGATCATTATAGGTTACAAGAAGTAAATTTTCAGGGCGAGCCCCCTTCCCCCACCACTGAGTGAAATCATTCTCACTATTTAACTCAAAAATCTTCCCCAGATAATCACCATCATCACCAAAAATAAAGCTACCAAGGGAGAAGTTACCTAAATCATACTTCAAAATGAAATTCTTAAATTTATCATGCAACTTAACATTTAGCTTCTTTTCTAAATCAATAACATCATCAATAGAAACCCCTCCAGCCTTCATGATCAAGTCATCCATTTCCCCACCAAACGGAGAAAACTTCTCATATAATTTAGATTCTATTTCTGATAAATCTAGTAGCATAAAAACCTCATTATTTCGTATGCCAAATACCACCACTTCCTACATGCGTTTTCCCTGGAACAGGTATCGCGTAACGCCCCTGATCAACATGGTGATGGATTAATGTATCACCTTTGTAATTAGCATGCTCAGGAAACATCTTAATCCAAGTATCGTCTATTTTAGGAGACAATCCTAACTCATTAACTCTATATGCGTTACTTTTACTCAATGAATCAGGTTGCAAATCACTCCACTGCTTCCAGAATTGTTTATTATCCCGAAGACCTCCGTTTGCAGTCTTAACCCCTGAATTAAATGTTGCCGTATCAATTGAATACGCAGGATCTGGCCGTCCTGGGAAGTTTGGGTCAATTCGAGTCTGATATGGGTTATCGCCTCTAGGGATCGGTTCTTTAGATTGCCCTTCTTTACCCGGACATCCAACCAACCCCAGCGGATCAATATAAGTGAGTGGATTATGCACATACCCCTGCGGCCTCAGCCCTCCCGCTAAACCTATCGGGTCCGCCGAGATATACTGCCCCAGCGTCGGGTCGTAGTACCGGTGACGGTTATAATACAGCCCCGTCTCGCTATCGTACACCTGCCCCTGATAGCGCAGCTCGCAGTACACTTCCTCGTTCGCTGCATCGCCCAGCCAGCGCCGTAACGGGATCGGGATTTTCTCTTCCCGGTGCGCGCCCCACAGCCCCTGCTCGCCCCGCCAGTGTACCTCGCCCGTCTCGCTGCACAGCTCCCGCGCCGTTCCCGTCAGGTCCGTCACGATGTAGTGCAGTTGCGTGCGCTCGCCCTTCTCCTCCACCTGCGCCAGCGGCCGGAAACTTCCCGGCTCGTACACCCACTGCACCGCTCGCGCCACACTCCCGTCCGCACGGTACTGCGTCTGGCCCGACAGCTGGTCGCCGTCCCACCGGTACGCCACCCGCGCTACCGCCTGCGCCGACGGCTCCTGGCCCTCGCGCACCTTGCTGATCCGGCGGCCGAACGCGTCGTAACGGTACCGCCACCGCGCCCCGTCCGGCAGCCTCACCCGCACCAGCCGGTCCTGCGCGTCCCACTCGAACTGCGTTTCCCGTGGCCGGAAACCGGCGCGGCTTTCCCGTTTGCTCACCAGCCGACCGCAGGCGTCGTACTGATACCGGCTGTCGCCACGCATCACCACCCGCCCTGCCACATCATAACCCGAAGAGGCCTGCACCACCGCATTGGCCGTCGACAGCCTGCCTGCCCCGTCCGGCACTATCGCCGATATCTCGCACAGGTTCTGCTCGCTGTCGTAACCAAACAGCCGCGCCTGCTGCTGCCGACCCTGCTCGCGCCGCTCCGCCACCACCTGGCCCGTACCGTTCAGCCGCAGCGCCTGCTCGCCCCAGTGGCTGTCGCTGATGCCCGTCAGACGGTCCAGCACGTCGTACTGGTAACGCCGCTCCAGCACCCCGCTCACGCCTTCCAGCGCCTGACGCGACAGCAGCCCCGCAGCACTCCACTCATGCCGCAGCGCGAAGCCCGCCCCGTTGCTGCGCTGCCGCTCCTCCCCCGACGCCGTGTGGCTGAACGTCAGCGGCTGGTGCGAACCGATGCCCAGCGTCGTCAGACGTCCACCCTGCCACCCCAGGCTCAGCGACGCCAGCAGCCCCGACACCGCACTGCGCTGCCCCGCCGCGTCATACCCCGACGCCACCGCCTCGCCGTTGACCGTCTCGCTCACCACCTGTCCGGCGCGGTTGTACGTATACTCCACCACCGCGTCCGGGCTCGCCGCCTTCAGCAGCCGTCCCGACAGGTCATAGGCAAAGGTCGTCGTGCCCTCGCTGGCCCCGTCGGCCCGCACCGCCGCAATCGCGCTCAGCCGACCACCCGCGTCATACCCGTACACCAGTCGGCTGCCGTCCGGGGCCTGTCGGCTCGCCAGTTGCCCCGCCACGTCGTAGTCATAACGGTACACCCGGCCGTCGTAATGCTGCTCCTCGCTGAGCCGACCCGCCGTGTCAAACCGGTACTGCCACGTCTGCCCCTGGCTGTTGGTCACCCCGGCGAATTCTGACTCCGCATTATAATGATAGCGGACACTCGCCCCCAGCGGGTCGGTCGCCTCCAGCAGGTTGTCGAACGCGCCGTAGCGGAACTGGTAACGCTGGCCCAGCGCATCCGTCACTGACGTCAGGTTCCCTTCACCGTCGTAACCAAACCGGGTTTCGCTGCCGTCTTCGTAAATCACCTTCTCCGGCGTCTTACGACCGCCTTCGTACACCCACCGCCGCACCTGCACGCCCTGTTCATGTGCAATGTGCCGCTCCGTCAGCCGGTCATGGCCGTCGTAGAAGAAGGTCACCGGCGAGGTGCCTTCCGCTTCCAGACGCTCCAGCAGCCCGCGACGGTTGTAGTGATAACGCTGCACCCGGCCGTCCGGCCCGGTCACGCCGGATAACAACCCCTGTGGCGAATAGCTGTGCTGCCACGTCCGCCCTTCCGGGTCGCTCGCTGTTTCCACCCGCCCTGCCGCATCGCGGGTATAACGCCAGGTGCTGCCCATCGGGTCGGTATAGGCCAGCAACTGGCCGTCATCATCGTAGTCATAGCGATGCGTGGCCCCGTCCGGCAGGGTCACCGCCGTCACCTGTCCCCAGTCGTTGCGCTGATATTCGGTGCGTCCACCCAGCGGGTCAATCTCCGCCACCAGCTGGTTATCCATCCACTCGAAACGGTATTCCCCGCCGTCCGGCTCCCGGCGCAGCAGAATGTTGTTGCGCGCATCGCGGACATAGGTGGTGACGCCACCAAACCCGCTGTGGTAATGGCTGGTGAAGGCGTCATCGTCGTAACGAAACTCGCCCGGCCAGAACCCGCCAGCCGTGCGGTCACGCCGCGAGCGCCCCTCGGCGTCGTACTCGTGCTCAACCCAAGTGTGCGCTAAATCTGACCAGCGCAGCAGCCAACCCTGCGGGGAGTAGTGATAGTCGAAATTGCGCCCTTCCCCCGCTCGCACGTTCAGCAAATAGCCTTGCGCATCATACTGATAACTGACCAGCGTTTTCAGCGGCTGGCGGTGCTCGTCGCACAGCGTCAGCCTGGTTATCCGCCGCCGTTGTGTTTCCACGTGGACCAGCCGCCCGTCCGGCAGGCTAACCCAGCACAGCTCGGAACGATCCCACAATAAGGTGATGCGATTGCCCGACCGGTCTTCGATCGCGGTCAGGCACAGGTGCAGCCCCAACGCGTGCTCAAAGCGGTAGCGCAGCCCGTCTACGTGCTGTAACACCAGTTGCCCTTGCTGGCGGCTCAGCCGCCATGACGGGTTGGACGCCGCCCGGTTCTGCTCCCCCTCTTCAGGCAGCACAAATACCGCCTGGTTGAATTCACCGTCGGTCAGGGTGGCGACACCGTTTTCCAGCGTCAGGCTCATGTCCCAGTTGCTGCGCCACAACGCCCCCAGCAGCCCCGGCTTGCGCTCGCCGCCAGAGCGGTAATAGCGCTTCATCACCAGCGACAGCAGGCCACCGAGTGTGAAATCGGTACGCCAGTCCACCACATAGCCGGTCGCCATATCCACCGGCTCGCCTTCACTCTGGCAGTGTTTGCTGTTGGCGCTGCACTCCTTGTCGTCCTCCCCGGCTTTTTTCTTCTGTGGGGTGTTATCCGGATGCTCGCCCTTGTTGCTCCCAGCGTTGATGTCTTCCATCCCTTCCGATGACTGACGCGTTTTTTTCTTACTGGCGGCTTCTTTCGGTTTCGCTGCCGGAGTCGCTTTATTCTCACCCTGTGCCGAGGGTTTAGCAGGCTGGCTTTCTGCGTGCGTGGGGTTTTTGGGTGCAGCGGTGGCTTTAGCGATGCTGCCTTTCGGCCGGGGGGTGCCGGTCACACGAGTGACTACCTTGCCGATAAATTCATCGAATTTGGCTTCGATGTATGCCAGCGCGTTGTCATATTTGGCGATCAGCTTTTCCAGCGCGGTGATCATGGCGCTGAAGCTGTCTTTCATCAGCGATACGATCCAGTTGTTCTTCAACTTTGACTCGGCCAGCACTTGTTTGAGCGCCGCATGAATTTTCAGCAACAGATCTTTGGCCTGCGCGCCGTAATGTCGCAGTTCAGAACGCAGTTTGGTCAGCCCTTTGACCAGATTACCGTCAGACAGGCTGCGGATGGTCTTGATGGCAAACTGCAGCTCTTTGGGGGTGGATTTTTTGAGCGCACGGATGATCGCCCGTCCGCTGACCTTCAACGCATCGCCCAGCCCAGGAATGACGCCGATCGCACAAAGCGCGCCTTCGGCAAGATGTAACGGGTCTTCCAGTTTTGCCGGTTCTTTATACGACTGCCAGCTCCACTCGCCAATTGCGTACACATCCATGGCCTGCCCGACCACGGGAATAAACCCCAGCGCGATTTCGCAAAACAGCATCAGCGCCGCATTATCATCCCCGCCTTTGTCCGCCACTTCTGCCGCCAGGCTGTGGTGGATTTTATTGACCGCCCGTTTAAGATCGCGGCTACCGCGATTAACCCGCTTATCCAGCTCCCAGAAGCGGTCATAGGATTTGCGGTACTCTTTGGGAATGGAGGTAAACAGCCCGGCCCCCTCCACATCCACATGGCGATCGCTGCTGTCGTCGGCGTCATAGCTCACCAGGCCTTGCTTACGCAGCAACAAAAACAGCGTGAAATACTCACCCGCCAGCGTGGCATACGCCGGGTTCGACTGTAATACCGGGTTGTTTTCCACGGTTTCGCGGGGGGTAAAGTCATCCGAGCCTTCATCCAGCATCAGCGTGAAACTAGCGCAACCCATGTCATAGATTTTGCACAGCCCGTTGGCATCGGTCTTACCGTGAATTTCGGTCTGATTGCTGTCAATCAACACAAATGGTGCGTTGGGCACCGGTTTTCCCGAGTCATAGTGGTAATGAATCAGCACTTCGCAGCCGCATTTGGCGCACCCACCCGAGATTTTGTTATCGGTGGAAAAATTCTGACTGGCGGCTTCTTCGCTCGACATCAGCGTTGCTTTTTTATTCTCGCTCATGAAAACGTCCTGTTAGATTATGCGTCGTCCAGTTGGTCAATTGCCGCCTGGTACAGGCGATCCATCCGGTTTTGCTCGCCGATATACTCCGGCTGCGACAAAATGGTTTGTGCCCACGGCTGCTGAATGAAGGCTGGCGTCAGTTCGGTGGCCAGCGCCAGATAACGCACGATATCGCGGTCGTTGTTGAACCCCTGAATACGGGCTTGTTCGGTTTGCTGGTGGGTAAAATCCAGCAAGCTGTCGTCGTCGCTGTCCTGCCAGCGCGCATGATGCTCTCGCAGGTGTGCCATGTACCCTTCCAGCGTATTACGCAGCGAGGGGGCCAGCAGCGCCTGCCACTGCGCCTCACTGAGCGGGCGCGGCAGGGTCTCCGGCAGATGGTGTGCGACGCGTTTCGTCAGGCTCAGAGTTTGCAGGCTGCCGTCTGGCGCTAGCGCGCAAAATGTGGCGATCGGCCCGTACAGCGCGGTAGCTTCCTCCGCCGTACTGGCGAACAACAACGGCTGAACCACCTGCCAGTCACTGACGCGCAGAATCGCGCTGTCGCCTTCCTGCGTAGCAACCAGGCTCCACTGGCGCAGGTGTTTCACCAGTTCCCGCAGTTGATCGAGCGGCGAGTAGGCCTGCATAAACCACGCCAGTTGCACGCCGATGCCCCATCCTTCCTGCGTTAGTACGTGCTCGCGCACCTGCGCCCAGTTGGTGGCGTGAACCGGAATGCAATAAGGCGAGACCGACGCGTGCACCCGCCCGGCCTCCCCCCAATACAATCGGGTCTGTTCCAGGCTTCCCCCCCATCGCTCCGCCAGCCAGGGCACGGCGTCGTTGAGTGCCGCCTCAGCAATCACAAAACATCCTCCGGCGTTGAGCCGCGCCAGCCAGTCGGCTTCGGTTTCCGGTTGCAGCGTCAAAAAAGAGTGAGACAGACTCACGGCATAACCTCCGTCGTATCCGGTAATTCGTCCCGCATCCAGCCGGGCCGGTGATAATGAAGGCGAACATCGTCCACCCTGGCCGAGTCGGATTTGAAAATCCGAATGCTGTCGCCCAGTGAATAACGCTCAAGCAGGTGTATAAAAATCGGATGGTGATAAAACTCGCTGCCAATCACCCAGCGGTGAGCCGACCAGGCTTCACATTCCGCTTCCGAGGCTTGTGGGTACCACGCTTGTGCCAGCGCAATACCGCTGAGAAAGCGGCGTTTTACCACCTCAACATCCAGCTCGGCCCAGTAGAGCGCACTGACATGCAGAAACAGTTCATTTGCCAGCCGGTGTAAGCGGTTGTCGTTGGATAACAGATAGAATTGGTAGCGATTCAGGGTGATCAGGTAATCATCGGGCAGTGATGTCGGCTTCAACGTCGTCTCATCCGGTTTCGTTAGCACCTGATAACGGCAAGGTACGTCCGGCTCATCCTCTTTCAGCGGTAGATAGAGGCGGGTCAGCAGCCCCATAAACGCCGCCTGTTCGTCGTGATTCAACGTTTGCCACCAGAGTTGAAGCACATCCGCCGCATAGCTGCGCAGCAGTGCCAGCGTGCCATCCGGATAACGGCACCGCAGGCGTTGTTGCCAGAAATCAACCACACGACTCAGGGGTTGATCGCTATGCATCAGCATTACCCCCTGATGGCGCGCCGGTTGTGTGTCCGCCAGCCAGTGCAACAGGGTTTCTCCCGGCTCGCCTTCTTCCACCAGCACCACCATCGGTGCCCAGTTCTGCCAGTCGTCACCGGCACCATCAAAACGCAAGGGATGCCATATCTGCGCCGCCCGTGGCTGAAAGGCACGCCAGAAATCCGGCAACGCCGAATAATGCATCGGGTCGACAATGGCATAGAGTGGCTGCGCGCAATGCTGACTGAGTTCAAACAGGGTATAGCCCGTTATTGGCATGATGTTCACTGGGATAATGAATATACCCTTCATACTTCAAGTTGCAGGTGTGTTGGCGGCGTTACTCGGCCCATTTCATGGGCCTCACCCCTTCGGGGCCGCTGCTAGCAGCGTTCAAATCGGCTTTGCCAATTTGTCGTTCACCCGAATCACTTACCTCAGTAAGCTCATCGGGATTCACTCTCTTGCCGCGTTACAAGGCTCTAACGAGCCTTGCCCTAAAGGGCCAACGCGTTGCGTTGTTCAAAACGCCGTGCGTTTTGTCCTGCAACTCGAATTATTTTGGGTACAGAGTTAACAAGCACGCCCAGTAGCGTTATTCAGTTTTAAATAACGCTATTGGATCAGGAAAAATGAGAAAGAACCGTAGAAAAAATTGGCCGTACCGCGTTACAACGCTATGAAATAGAATACGAGACAACCCGAAATGCTTTATTTACAGCGATTCACCTTTAGCACGACGTTCCCGTACTTCCGCTGGCGATAAAGGCGGAAACTTAATGCCACGCTGTTGTAATAACTGTTTTACTTTCAGCGCCCAGGGATAATGTGGTGACCGATGATCCATAAGCGATAAACTGTCTTCTACCGTCCATGCCAGACTCGCACCTGTCGCAGAATACGTATTAATATTAGCGCCGTGCTCTATTAGCCAATATGCGATTTCATATTGATTAATATAAGCAGCGTAATGTGCGCTCGTCGTTTTTTGACCATCAGTCAAATTCACGTCTGCACCACGCTCGACCAATAATTTGATATCAGCCCAACGTTCTTCATTAATCGCACTAAATAAGGCAGGTACCTTGTTGTGATCGAGGGAATTCGGATCACCACCGGCATCGAGCATCATTTTCAACCATTCAGGTGATTTCGCACCAGCGGCCATATTGACAGCCGTCGTGCCTGTACCCGTTCGAAAATTAGGGTCCGCACCCAGTTTTAACGCCAGTCTGGCACCGTCCTTGTCCTGCTGCATCATCAGCCACAATAGAGGGGTAATCCCTTCAGCACCCAATACGTCCAGGTTTACCCCCTGCGCCAGCTGTTGTCGGGCTGCGGCTTCATCACCTTTCTGGATACTGGATAACACATTCACCATCGGTGGTTTAAAAAATTCACTGGCCTGCATACTGCGCCCTCCTGCCTGACAGGCGGTTAACAGCGGCAGGCAAGCCAGCAGCCAGTGCCACCATCTCAAAGGGATTCTCCTTTTTCCCACTTATCCTGAACCTCTGCCGGAGATAAAGGAGGGAATTTAATGCCACGCTGTTGTAATTGCTGTTTAACCTTTAATAACCAAGAATACTGCGGTGAACTCTGCGCCATAATTGACAGGCTTTCATGCACCCGCCACGCCAGACTCCCCCCTGTTGCAGAATAAGTATCAACTTTAGCACCATGTTCAATAAGCCAATACGCAATATCATACTTATTTAAATAGGCTGCATAATGGACACTTGTTGTTTTTTGTCCATCGACTAAATTGACATCGGCTCCACGCTCGACCAACAGTTTAATATCTGCCCAACGTTCTTCACCTATTGCACTAAATAATGCCGGTTGACCAAGTCGTCCTATCGAATTCGGATTTCCACCTGCATCCAGAACCATGCGCAGCCAGTCTGGATCTCGCACACCGGATACCCGATTTACTGCGCTGTCTCCTGAGCCGTCTTTATAATTTGGATCAGCACCCAGTTTTAACGCCAGCCGTACCGCATTCTTATCCTGCGTTTCATAAATCAGCCACAGTAGCGGCGTAATCCCTTCCTTACCTTGAATATTCAAGTTCAGCCCCTGAGCAAGCTGACGCCGGGCCTCCGCTTCATCACCTTTGCGGATAGTCTGTAGTAATGTCGCCATCGGCGGCTGGAACAATTCACTGGCCTGCATACTGCGCCCTCCTGCCTGACAGGCGGTTAACAGAGGCAGGCAAGCCAGCAGCCAGTGCCACCACCTCAAAGGGATTCTCCTTTTTCCCACTTATCCTGAACCTCTGCCGGAGATAAAGGAGGGAATCTAATGCCACGTTGTTGTAATTGCTGTTTGACTTTCATGGCCCATTGATAAGCCGTATTTTGATGGTCGATTGTCGACAGGCTGTCATGAACTCGCCATGCCAGACTACTCCCAGTATCTGAATAATTATCGATTTTTACTCCGTGCTCAACTAACCAATAAACGATTTCATATTTATTCAGATAAGCCGCATAGTGCGCACTGTTGATATTGTGCTTATCAACCAAATTAATATCAGCACCTCTTTCTACCAGTAGTTTAATATCAGACCAACGCTCTTCACCTATAGCACTAAATAACGCTGGCTGCCCTCTTCTATCTATAGCATTTGGATTTCCCCCTGAATCAAGCATCATTTTTAACCATTCAGGATCTTTTGCACCAGAAACGGTATTGACCGCACTATCTCCAAAACCATCTTTATAATTCGGGTCAGCACCCAGTTTTAACGCCAACCGTACCGCATCCTTATCCTGCGTTTCATAAATCAGCCACAGTAGCGGTGTAATCCCCTCTTTGCTCTGAATATTCAAGTTCAGTCCCTGAGCAAGCTGACGCCGGGCTTCCGCTTCATCACCTTTGCGGATAGTTTGCAGTAATGTCGCCATCGGCGGCTGAAACAATTCACTGGCCTGCATACTACGCCCTCCAACCTGACAGGCGGTTAACAGCGGCAGGCAAGCCAGCAAGCAGCCAGTGCCACCACTTCAAAGGGATTCTCCCCTTGCACGACGTTCGCGTACTTCCTCTGGCGATAAAGGGGGGAATTTGATGCCACGCTGTTGTAATAACTGTTTTACTTTCAGCGCCCAGGGATAATATGGCGAGCTATGATCCATAAGCGATAAACTGTCTTCTACCGTCCATGCCAGATTACTTCCTGTTGCATCATAAGGGTGAATGTCAGCCCCCTTTTCGATTAACCAGTAAGTCACGTCATATTTGTTCAAATAGGCTGCATAATGTGCACTGTTACGGCCTGGCCCATCGACTACATTGACATCAGCACCACGCTCAACCAGCAATTTGATATCCGCCCAACGTTCTTCCGCTATCGCATTAAATAGCGCTGGTACCTTGTTGTGATCGCGGGAATTAGGATCACCACCGGCATCGAGCATCATTCTCAACCATTCAGGTGATTTCGCGCCAGCGGCCATATTGACAGCCGTCGTGCCTGTACCCGTTCGAAAATTAGGATCCGCACCCAGCTTTAACGCCAGTCTGGCACCGGCCTGATCCTGCTGCATCATCAGCCACAATAGAGGGGTAATCCCTTCAGCACCCAATACGTTCAGGTTTACCCCCTGCGCCAGCTGTTGTCGGGCTGCGGCTTCATCACCTTTCTGGATACTGGATAACACATTCACCATCGGTGGTTTAAAAAACTCACTGGCCTGCATATTCTGCCCTCCTGCCTGACAGGCGGTTAATATTCCAATAATCAGTATCCCCAACCATTTGAGCCATTGCATTACGCCCCCTTAAGTGCCTTAGTAATACTACCAATATCATCCTTTTTTTGGCTCTCAATACCCGCAATAACCTGATCCATACCATGGCGTGCTAACGGAGAGCCACCTGATGCAGGCAACGGCATCATATTCCCGGCCGCTTTAGGCAAGGCCCCACTCAATAATGTCGCAGCGCCAGCAATTCCACCCACTACAGCACCGACACCGCCTCCAATCAATGCCCCTGCACCCGACAACAGTCCCGGCAATGCCGCTTTACCATACGTCTGAGCCATAGTCAGGATTTCACCATCTACTGCTTGAGTTTTAATAAGTGACCCGATTTTATCTAATCCCATACCACCTACACGTGCCACTGTATTTTCATGCAATCCAGCCGCATTAAAGGTGTATCCTTTTAATCCTGTAACACCAACCCCAGAAGAAGCTAGCCCGCCACCTAGTGAATGGCCAACAATTGATGGTGCCGGTGACATTGAGCGTTTCACCATTTTTGCTAAATCCATAGCCTGACTATATTGAGCTGATTCTTTACCCATTCCTTGCGATAAATTGGTCATCCAATCTTGCTTTCCTGTCACAGCATTATTGGTTCCCCGGTATGTCAGCATGGTTTCGCCATTTATCGAGGATTTAAACAGCGCTGCGCCAAAGCCGGTATTTTTATCCATAAATACCGCATCTTTTAGCCCTGTCACGCTATCTGGATTAATCAAATCCAATCCGACGGGGGATTTAGGTAATACCGACCTCGCACCTCGGCGGAATTCATCTACAGAGTAAACATACTGCGCCGCTTCAGCACGCAAGATGCTGTCATTATTAAACGCCAGTCGGGTGGCGGCGTCTTTCAGGCCCGGCATAGCCGATGCCTGTTGCGCCAGCCTGGCCCGCGCCAGATAGCGATCTTTACGCTGTAATACGGTCAGCGCTTCATCCAGCACCGGTAGTTCGGCGGTCGCGGCCCACTCCATCATGGCGGGCAGCAGCATCGGCGTAAGCGCCAACAGTGGAGCCCGACTTTTTGCGGACTGTTCCGCACAGGATTTCACCGGCGACTGGTAAGGTGTGTCGCCAATAATCACATCCCCACTTCCTGCCGCCACTGACCCGCCGCAACCGATGGCATCACCGATACGGGCGGCCAGCTTACCGTTGATAATCACCGTGCCGGAACCGGCGGAAATCGCCCGACTGTGCACACCGTGCGGCATGTTCGGGCAGGGACAGGCGTGCAGTAACACCGCGTCGCCTTTACGCGCCGCCGGTTTGCCATTGATAATCACATCGCCACTGCCCGCAATGACCGGGGTAGCGGGAAAACAGCCGTGACCAGCACAACTGTCTCCTAAACGTGCAGCTCCTGGCATGATGGCTCCTTAACGCCGGTCCGGCGCATCGGGCAGCGTCGGTCTGGTGGGGGACTCGGGTTCGATAGATACCGGTGCCGTACCCGCCCCGGCGGAACCACCGTCGTTAATTTTCACCAGCGTGCCGGAAATGGTGACACCCGCGCCGTCAATCTTAATAAACCCGCCAGGCGCTTTAATGGTCAGCGATTGTCCTGCTTCCAGCACGATATCCGCCGCTTTGAGGTAACTGTCGGTATT
The DNA here is from genome assembly GCF_019464615.1 of Dickeya ananatis. Taxonomy (NCBI): domain Bacteria; kingdom Pseudomonadati; phylum Pseudomonadota; class Gammaproteobacteria; order Enterobacterales; family Pectobacteriaceae; genus Dickeya; species Dickeya ananatis. The sequence continues at coordinate 2,794,166 of NZ_CP040816.1, forward strand.
CACCAACACGCGCTGATGTGCGCCGATTAAGGTCTCTTCCGAACCGGACAACGTGGTCTGGCGGCTGCCGTCAATACGGGTAATCTCGCCGCCACCAATAAAGCGCTTGAATGACTGGGTGATGCGTTGCACGAAATGACGCCCGATTGACTGATGATGATCCTGACCAATCTGCTCAAAGTCATCCTGCCCGATGGTGCGATGGCTATGGCGATCGACCCGCTCGAACTGGTCATTCGCCACGCTCAGATGTTGATCTAACCCGACACTCTGGCGATGAATGTTGTTAATCACCGCATCCATGTCTTTTTGCGCGTGTAGATAGATTTGCTCCCGGGTCGCTTCATCTTCAAACCGCAGTTCGTTGAATCCGCTGCCTTTATGCGTATCGGTACGCAAGGTGGTACGGGTTTTATGCTCCGGTAAGACATACGGCGTCGGGTTAGTCGCATGAAAGGTGCGACCGGTGATAATCGGCTGGTCCGGGTCGCCTTCCAGAAAACTCACCACCACTTCATGACCGATGCGCGGAATGGCGATCAAGCCGTACTGACCACCGGCCCAGCCCTGACTGACCCGCACCCAGCAGGAGCTCTGGTCGTCGCTGGCACCGTAGCGGTCCCACGGGAACTGCAGCTTCACCCGGCCAAATTTATCACAGTAAATCTCTTCACCCGCCGGGCCGACCACGGTGGCAATCTGCGGGCCGTCCACCATCGGCTTGTACGGCATGGCCGCCCGCCAGGTGGTGGTAGCTTTCACCACCTCGAAACTGTTGCTGATGGTAGTCGGCTCACCACCGCTTTCCTCTTCCAGCGCCTGCGGCTGCTGGCCGCTGTGGGTCACCGCCACCACCTGCCAGGCCAGGTTAAACGCCGGGTTCGGGTGCTCGGTCAGGGTAAAGGTGCTGCCCGGCCTCAGTTCGGCGGCATTCGACTCGCCCACACCGGTTATCGCATCCGCACGCAGCGCATCCAGCCGGTAGCCGGTAAACGCCTTGCCGCTCGGGTCCAGTTTGAAGCGGCCGGGGTAATCAAAGTGCTGGTAGGATTCGCGCTGGTGCGCCAGTTCGTTGCTGGTTTTCTTGTGCGACAGGCCATATGCCGGGGTTTTGAAGCTGTAATCCTTCAGTTCCACCTCAGCGGTGCTCACCGCCTCGGCATAACGGAAACGGCGCACGTAAGCGCCTTCGGTCAGCCCCTGCGTGGCGAGATTGAAGAACAGCTCCGGGCCTTTGGTCAGTGCACCGGCGTCATCGGCAAACACCACCCGGTGCTTGCCAGCTTCGAACTCGTGGTAGTAGAACATCCCTTCTTCTGCCGCCAGCCGGTTGATAAACGCCAGGTCGCTTTCGCGGTACTGCACGCAGTACTCACGTGCTGCATGCTCGTGGCGCAGGGCAAAGGCAAAGTCGCTGATACCGGCTTCCTGCAACAGTTCGGTGATGATCTCATCCGGTTTTTTGGTCTGGAAGATGCGGGCGTTGGTGCGCAGACCGAGCCGCCACAGCGCCGGGCGAACCTCGGCCTGATAGCGGGTGCGGCGAAAACCGGTGTCGCCCTGGGCAAAGCGGCTGACGATACCGCTGACCCGGCGCTGCAGTTCGCCTTCGTACCACACCAGCAGCTCGCATGGCTGGTCCAGCACCGCGCCAAAGTCGATATCCGCCTGACTGCTGGCAAGGCTCAGCGACAGCGCAAACGGCTGGTTCAGCGCCTCGCTCAGCTCAAAATCCACCACCGCGAAGGTGGTGTCCGCCAATGCGCCGATTTTCACGGTAAACTGCAATCCTGTACTGTTGGCCACCCTGCTTCCTCCTTTCCCCGGCTCCATAGCTACCGCACACCCGGTCTGTGCCGTGTGTCAGTGCATTTATCACGATGAGTACCTCTGCACTCAGCGATGGGGTCACCATCGCTCAGCACAGACAAAAACAGAAAAACCCGGACCGGAGTCCGGGTTAACAGGTCATTACGCTTCGATCGGCGCGCGCCAGTCGTCAGAGCCGGAAGTCCCGGCCACGGTGTGCTCCCAGTCGATTTTGCGGTAGGCCAGCGACACTTCGATCAGCTGGGTGTAATCCTGCTTGGACGGGTCCTGGCAGTGAGGCATCTGGTTGTTGATGTCGACAATGGTGGCGTCGGTCAGTTTGGTGGTGAAGAAATGCTCCTGCTTGCCTTCGACAGAGGTGCGGTACCATTTCAGGGTCACGGTCGGCAGCATTTCGCCAGAGGCCAGCGCGTTATACAGCAGCGGGACGGCTTTGTTCAGCGCGACGGTGAACTTGAACGGCTTGTGCACGCGCTGACCGGCAGGCTGGCCGGACTGCGGGTCGGTCGGTACGGTGACGATGTGTTTGAATTCCTGCACCAGCATCTCGTCTTCGTGGCCCTGCACGTAGATGTTGCCGACGGAGTCGGAGGTGAAGGCACCGGCGGTGATGTTGCCCTGGGTTTTACCTTCGATGCTGATATAACATGGGGTTGGCATAGTCTTGCTCCTTGTTGTTGAACGATTAGATGTGACTTCACCGTTCATAAAGCAATGACTATGCCAGTTTTTATTCTATTGTTTTTAAAGGGGAAAATAATATCGCCATTTTCCCTAAGTCAAATTTGAGCAAAAAATTGCGCAGACTTCCCGAAAAAACGGCATCCATTGCGCAAACAGGGATTTATGCTGGAAAGTGAGCAAGAAATTGCGCAGATTTTGTGTTTATTCTGCAACAGGTTAAAAATAGAACGATAACACAGCCATTTTTTGTGATATTCATCACAATTAATTTTCCTGCAAAAATGCCAGCCCCGACTTTTCAAATTCACTTTTCTCCCATCGTGCCGTGATGTGCGCTGTGCCACAATGAGCCTACGGCATGGCATCCGCCATCGCATCAATCGCATGACAAGAAAGGAGCGAAGATGAGTTATGCACCAGGCGCTGGCTTGTCCGCCAGCGAGGCGCTGGACCAGTTGGAAGCGCTGTATGAGCGCTCTGTCAAAGCGCTGCGCACCGCAATCGGTGATTTTATTACTCACGGTACTCCGCCAGATGCCGAGGCTCGCGCCAATGGGCTGTTTGTTTACCCGGAACTGCGTATCAGTTGGGATGGGATGTCGCAAAAGCACAGCAAGACCCGTGCCTACGGTCGCCTTACCCACGGCGGCAGTTATCGCACCACCGTCACCCGGCCACAGTTGTTCCGCCACTATCTGGCAGAACAACTGGCTATTCTGGAAAACGATTATTCAGCGACTATCGACGTGGTGCCGTCAGACAAGGAGATCCCTTATCCCTATGTGATCGATGGCGCGAACCTAAAGCTGGATCGTTCGATGAGTGTCGCACTGGCACAGCATTTCCCTACCCCGTCGCTGGCACTGATCGGCGATGAAACCGCCGACGGTTTGTTGCAGACACTCGATCATTTCCCGCTGTCGCATTTCGATGCGCTGCGTACTGATTTCTCGCTGGCTCGTCTGCGCCACTATACCGGTACCCGGGCCGAGCACTTCCAGCCGTTCGTGTTGTTTACCAACTACACCCGATACGTCGATGAGTTCGTACGCTGGGCCTGCGACCACATTGCCGATCCTGCCAGCCCGTATCAGGCGTTAGCCTGCGCAGGTGGCGCGCTGATCACCGCCGATACGGAAAACCCGCAGCAGGCGGTGTCGGATTTGGCCTGGAAAAACCACCAGATGCCCGCCTATCACCTCATCTCACGCGAAGGACGGGGCATTACGCTGGTGAACATCGGCGTTGGGCCGTCGAATGCAAAAACCATCTGTGACCATCTGGCGGTGCTACGGCCACACGCCTGGTTGATGATCGGCCATTGTGGCGGCCTGCGGGAAAGTCAGAGCATCGGCGATTATGTACTGGCGCACGCTTACCTGCGCGATGACCATGTGCTGGATTCAGTACTGCCACCCGATATCCCAATCCCCAGCATCGCCGAAGTACAGCGCGCGTTGTACGATGCCACCAAACAGGTTAGCGGCATGCCGGGTGAAGAAGTGAAGCAGCGCCTGCGCACCGGTACCGTGGTGACCACCGATGACCGCAACTGGGAGTTGCGCTACTCCGCCTCGGCGTTGCGTTTCAACCTCAGCCGGGCAGTCGCGGTCGATATGGAAAGCGCGACTATCGCCGCACAAGGGTATCGCTTCCGTGTGCCATACGGCACCTTGCTGTGCGTGTCAGACAAGCCACTGCACGGGGAGATTAAGCTGCCCGGACAGGCAAACCGCTTCTATGAAGGCGCGATTTCCGAGCATTTGCAGATTGGCATCCGCGCGGTAGACCTGCTGCGCGCTGAGGCAGAACACCTGCATTCGCGCAAACTGCGCACCTTCAACGAGCCGCCTTTCCGGTAATATCCAAGCCGCTCCCGGCCCACGGGAGCGGTTAGCGCGGATTACCGGCCCGGATATATATTGATGTTATGACGTATTACATGCACCCGGCACAACTGGTGCAGCGCCAGTCATGCGGATTCACCGCCTGATAGAAAAAGCGAAAATAGTCTTCTTCAATCGGTACCTGATGCTGTTCAAAACAGTCCGCCAGCCAGTCAACGTTTTCCAGTATCCAGTCGTCTTCATCCAACCCATCCCGGTAAAGCTCATCGTCAGGGTCAATCACCGAATAAATTCCCAGCGTTCCTAAATGCTGATCGTGATATTTCTCCGGTAATTCAAATTCGCGTTCCAGATAACGAATGATCCAATGACCATGACACAAAAGATTACCATTTCGACTCCATGACGCCGTAAAAGGATTAACCCTCATTTTCTAAAACCCGATAAATATCATTCTACTTGCCCCTAACTCATTCGGGTATCCATACCACACCCCGACAATCCCTGGATGAATATCCCGGCGCGAATAATACGATCAGTCGGGGAAGAAAAATATATGGATATAAACCTATAACCCTCAATGGGTAAATGATGAACGGATTGATAAAACACAATGTACTTGCCATTACCCTCTCATGAGGGATGAAGAGCCACGTTGTGGTCAGAACATATTCTGTTCAAAGGTTTATCCTTTCTTTACTCATACCACGAATGGATAACCTACCGGTGCGTTTCCCCTCCTAACAGGCCCCTTCGGTTATCAACATGGGATGCAGTACAAAAATAGTGATGCGCCGCAAACGTTTATCCACAGAATCGTTTTATAAATGACTGTCAGGTTTGACCTGTGGTAGTCAGGTTTTACAAATAGGCAGTCAGGGTTACAAATGATAGCCAGGTTTACAAATGAGAGTCGGCCCGTTGTGCCCAGCCGGTAGAGATGGGTAAGACTTCTGGTCTATGATGGAAAGGCTGTCACGTTGCCCGGTAAGTGAGCATATGCCGGACGGCTGTTCATAGCGAATGCATACGCGATTGACACAAAGGAGAGCGTTATATGTCAGGCAGTAAGAAGAAAAAAAGTCCGATTGGTCTTGATGTACAGCAGTCTGAGAAAATTTCCGCCAAACTGAACACCTTGCTGGCCAACTACCAGATTCTTTACATGAATGTACGCGGCTATCACTGGAATATTTCCGGCGCAGCCTTCTTCGAACTGCATGCAAAGTTTGAGGAAATCTACAACGAACTGCTGCTGAAAATCGATGAACTGGCAGAGCGCATTCTGGCGCTGGGCGGACAGCCGTTGCATGCGTATAGCGACTATCTGAAAGTGGCGGATATCAAAGAAGACGTCAACGCTACTGATGGCAAGAAAACGCTGGAAGGGCTGCTGGCTGGCTACGCCGTGCTGTTGCAACAACAGCGGGAAATCCTGCCACTGGCGGCTGAAGCCAGTGATGAGGGCACCGCGTCGCTGATGACCGATTACATCCAGGAGCAGGAAAAACAAATCTGGATGTACAACGCCTACCTGAAATAATGCGAGCCTGATGGCTCATCATTACCCCGTCCAATGCGGGCGGGGTCACCCATCTATGCGGTAGCGATTATCCCATTGCTAAGATGGCATTTATTCTGCGCCGATCTCTTATTGTAACGCACTTTCGGATATAAAGTTTAAATCAATCCCAAACAGAACCATAATAAGCTGGCATTTATTATTTTCGCTAAATCAATACTCAACAGCCAGGGGGTTATGATTTTTATTTTTTTTGCCATCACTATAATCCCCAGCCATATACAGAGCGAGTTTTGATGATATCACTCTCTCGCCTGTTAGCATGACAGGGTTCTTGAGCTTGAGTATTACGGTAATGCATTGTTATCGGGCATCCGCTCCCCTGTGGTTATTTTTAGCACGCTTTCACAGGGGAATGTTCATGGAAAACACATCTGCACTGTCATTATTTGTTCATCTTCTAAACGGCAATTTTCTCTCTGAAAAAATCTGGCGAAAAACTGATATAAAAGCCAAATTCTTATTACGCTCATTATTAATGCCGTCGATTACACTGCGCTATCTGAATAATATTATTAAGATTCCCGCAATGCAGAAAGCAGTAAGAATCCGGCCGATGTTACCAACCAAAATTCATCGCCCGTATCTGTCCGCCACGCTATGTGCAGCTGAGCGCGCTGATGCTATTTGTGCCCATTATACGTTTGTGGAACAACTGGCTAACCCGTTTCTGAAACAGGCGTTGCTTAGCCTGGATGACTACTGTCTGGCACGGTTTTCCGGCAAGAATGGCGAAAATTTTTCGCTGATTTGCAGCACGTCGCGTTATGACAAAGAGGGGGAAGCCACTCTGCGTATTCGTTACAACGATATGGTATTGGCATCGCTGACGTTTTCCGTGATACGTGACCAGAACCAGCCCACCATTATGATCGGCGGTTTACAGGGGAAAGGCAGTGAACAAACGCGTGAACTGACCAAAGACGCGTCGAAAGCCTGCTTTGGGTTATTTCCCAAACGTCTGTTGCTGGAATGCTTGCTGACCGTTGCGGCACTCACCGGCATCAACCGTATTCTGGCAGTAGGTGATGAAAATCACGTGTATCAGAACCTGCGCTACAGCTACCGTAAAAATAAAGTCCGCTTTTCCAGTTATAGCGAATTCTGGCTTTCTGTTAACGCGAGCAAAAACGCACAAGGCTTGTACCTGCTTCCACTGACGATTACGCGCAAAACGCTGGAAGAATTACCCAGCAAGAAGCGAGCCCAGTACCAACGCCGTTATCAGTTACTCGATGATATCAACACCCAAATCCAACACAATCTGGGGCATATCGCGTCATCAGACGGGTTACATCGCATCGCCAGTTAACGTCCGTCGATACCGGGGAAAACCCTGTTCCCCGGTAGGCCATACCGATTACGCAAACCCGCCATTGCTACGAACCACCTGACCGTTGATCCAGCCGCCTTCCGGCCCAACCAGAAAAGCCACGATATTGGCGATATCCTCTGGTTCTCCCAGCCTTTCCAACGGTGTCATGGCCGTAATCGCCGCGACCTGCGCCTCGGTTTTACCGTTAAAAAACAGTTCTGTTGCCACCGGTCCAGGCGCTACCGCATTCACCGTAATCTCGCGGCCGCGCAGTTCGTTCGCCAGCACGCGCACCAATCCTTCAACCCCCGCCTTAGACGCGATATAAGGACCATAACCGGGCAACGAACGGGCAATCACGCTGGTCGATAGCGCGATAATTCGCCCACCGTTTTCCAGCTGTCGTGCCGCTTCACCCAGCACAATGAACGCACCACGCAGATTGGTCGACATCATCTTGTCGAACTGCGCCACATCGCCATCAGCAATCGGTGTATTCGCCATCACACCGGCACTGTTGATCACCGCATCAATACGCCCGAATTGGGCTTTCGCCTGCAAAAACAGCGCCGCTACCTGCTCGGGGTCGCCCACCTGCGCCTGAATCGCCAGCGCGTGTCCCCCCATGTCGTGAATCCGACTCACCACCTCGTCAGCCTGCTGGTGTTGCCGGGCAAAATTCACCACCACCCGCCAACCTTGTTGTGCCAGTTTGAGTGCAATCGCTCGGCCAATCCCCCGCGACGCCCCCGTGACAATCGCCACATTGGCATCCTGGGTGTGCTCGTGTTTGGTGTGCTCTTGCTGGGTGTATTGTTGCATTGCGGTTCTCCTGTTGTCTCGGGATAAAAACAGGCAGGCTTACAGCGGCCTTACCTGTTGCGGGAGATCCTATCTGGATGCCAATAGGGGATAAAGATGGATAAATGGATATGATTATTCCATTTTTACTGACAGTGATGCCGAGACGATAAATATCACTATTCAGCCATGCAGCGCATAGCGGTGCATCACGGCGAATGTCGCCGGTACTTGTACAGGAAGAGCGTCGCAGGCAACCGTTTTTTGCTGCAAACCATTCGCCATCTGGAGCAAGGCGATCGGTTAAGCGCCGCTGACTTTATGCGTACGCATCTGGAACAAGCGCGACGCAAAGCAGTCACTCCCACACGTTTTATGCCGCTGTAATTCAGTTCAGGCACAGACCGTACAACCGCGGCCATTATCCTTAGCCTGATACAACGCAGTATCCGCCGCTTTCAGCCAGACCCGATAATCCTCCATGCCGGGATGAAACTCAACCAGTCCAACGCTGATGCTGACCCGAAGCGCCGGGGCGTGGTGCAGTTGTATATCGTGCAGATATTCGCGTAATTGCTGGATAATACGTTCTGCCTCAGCAGTCGCCGTCTGTGGCAACACCATACCGAATTCATCACCGCCAAAACGGCCGGTGATGTCTGATTGCCGCAACGTCGACTTAATACCGCGGCTCAGCAATAAAATCACATCATCACCAACATGATGGCCGAAACTGTCATTAATACGCTTGAAGTGATCGATATCCAGTAATGCCAGTGTCGCCACCTGTGGGCAGTGCACACACAGTTCAAACTCGCTTTTGAGCAACTGCTCCCAGTGGTGCCGGTTGTACAACCGGGTCATGCCATCAAGTTGGCTGATCTCCCGCAACTGACGCTTATGTTCAGCCAGTTTGATGGCGGTACGATACGTCACCAGGCCCACCAGTATGGGGTAGATAAGTAACATCGGCAGGCAAAAGTAGATCTGCTCAGGTGTCGTCGCAAACACAATCGGCCGATGAACCAGCCAGAGGATCGCCACCACGGTGATCAGTTGAATAGCCAGTCCCTGAACAAAAAGCCGCAACCCACCGGCGGCAATATTGTTCATCCCCATCATCGATATGATCAGCACAGACGGCAGAGAATTCAGGCCCATCATGCCAATCCAGATACCCCCCATGAAGGCATCAAATCGCAGATTGCCCTGTTCGAACCGCATCGGGTCATCTGCCCGGCAGGCTAGCCACAACGCCAGATGTGGCCAGAGAAAACCGTTGAAAAACAATACACCCCACACCCACCCAGGTTGGGTCAGGTCATACAAAACAGCGGCTACATAGAAAAAACCGAGCCCTAATCCCATCAGGCGAGGAACATAAACACGTCTGGCAAACGCCAGTCCCGAGCGGCGTTGATCACGTTCAGCCGGTGTAAAGACAAATGCCGAACTCATGCCCATTCTCCTTTTTATAATCATTATCATGGGGACATGCCGACATTATTCCAAATTCCCGTTCAGAGCGCTTCATTTAAGAGACAATTTTGCTTAAAACAGGGTGAACGCATGTAATGGGTTAAATAATCCGCGCGATAACCTGAATATCGCGCAAGAGCACGCATTATCGGCATGGAATCAGACGATTACATGACAGGGAAAAGAGAAAGAAGGGAAAAAAGAGGGAAAGACAGTAAGGAAGGACAGTGCAGAAAGGTGTTGATACGCGGCCAGTCCACAGGGGGAGAACCGGCCGCAGGGACATCAGGGATGATCCGCTCCGTTTACGGGCTGATAATGAAAACCACCGTGGCCGCCATGCCCACCACCGGGTCCTCCCCACGGGGGTGGAAAGATACAACCGCTCAGGCTTGCAATTAATGCCAGAAAACCGACCATTTTGACGACATTTCTCATGATTCACCTCACTATCAACGGGTGCCATCATAGGGATGCTGCTCACCGGCAACAAGTCAGGTATTAATAAAAAATCAATTAGTTACACAACCTTTCATTGCCTACACCCCACTATCGTAAAACGATCACATTCCTTACATCTGGCACGACCATCAACAACTGATCAGTTTCAGCTCATGCATATCCAGATAATCACCCACACTGGCCGAGGAAAGATTGAATGACAACGCAAATAGCCAGGCGCTGCGCGGAACCTTCCAAAGCGTACCGGAACTGCCCTTCTGTAACTGATCACTACGCTGGATACAATCTTTACCGTCACGCGTCAGATCCATCATGACCGGGCCGGGACCATTCTCACCATAGGCGTGGAGGGCTTTAGTAATGGCGACTTTATTGGTCGCGGAGGTTTGCGCCTGCCAGACCACACCGATTTGATCATGCCCATTGACCGGTATCAGAAACTGCAGCTGTACGTTGTCGCTGGCGGCGATTTTGACAAACCGTCCCTTGTCTTCTTTGATGTGCGCCGGATCGTAGCGACAGGCACAACTGGCTGCGCCGGGATAAACCACGGCACTGCCGTTATCGTTCAGGGCGATCAGCTCCGCCATCTGATTGGTGAAAATCAGGTTATTCTTCCAGCACGGTCGATTGGAGATCACACAAGACGTGACATTAACGCCATCGGTCGCAAAACGCACACTGGTCAGTGTGGTCTGATAGTCAAATGCCTGATCAAAAATCACATAGGGCTGTTCGGGATTCTGACGCACGAAAATCGCCCCACCATTAAATACAAAACTGGCGTTCTTTTTTCTGAGCACAACCACCGGTTGTTTACGCTTCACGTACTCGACATGGCCGTTAATCTCGACATGGCCTTCATTAATCAGCGCTATCCCTTCACAATAATCAAAGCTTCCCGCCTGCCAGTAGACCACACCGTCCGGGTTATCGATTTCAAACGCATAGCCGCCGTTTTGCCAGATACAGCCGATGAACGTAAAACGCTCATAAGAATCCGGCTGACGAGTCAGGTACAACAGGCGATCACAGTTATTAAAACCGCAGGAAAACCAATTCCAGCCCCACCCACCAGCACCATTGGAAAAAACCCGCCTGAATCCGGTGAAGCGGCAGGAATAAATACTGAGCAGACAGGATGCATTACGGTTGGAGTTGTTCTCCGGGTTATAGGCAAAAAACAGGTCTAACGTTCTCTTTTCCGAAATAAAATGCACACCAGAAAAAAAACTGTCCACGATATTACTGTAAGCGGCATCCACATCTGGATTACCTGTCACCACAATCGCGTAGTTATCAAAATTACCATTTTTGGTAAAAATAATTGTCAGCGGACCATGAATAGAAACTTTCGATGCATCGATTTTAATTGTGGAAGAAACCTGCACGACACCCTGTAGCATTAACCTGACTTTTTGCTGTGCATTTGATAACGACTTTGATTGCTCCAGCATATCATTAAGAAGCGTCTGAAAAGGCCCGGTGGAATCATTCTTTCCGGAGAAATCAATATTGTAATTCCTGATATCACGGGTAAAGGCAACAGCATCATTATTAAGGGTATTATTATTTTGTGATGCCGTCGCTGATGTCGCTGCCAGCGATGCCAGGCTGCCGGCAAGGAAATCTCTTCTGTTCATAGCCATCCTCCAACATCAATTAATTCAATACATTAAGATTAACAACTCGCCTGGTGAAACGTCATTTATTGATACACACCATGATAAACAATCACGTCAACAACTGTCATAATCCTTCTGAAAAAATAATTAAAAATTCAATTCAATCTGCTTTATCATCACTCATAATAAAATAGTAATTGAGATAGGGAGAATAGAAAATTGAAAGCAACCATAAAGCATGTTCCTCTTTACTGGACAATGCTTTGCATTTTCCTGACACCGCAGTTTGTGTTTGTATTTCTGCAACAATCTTCATTGGCTCCAGGGATGATGGTAGCTATCGTCCCCATTTATATTTATGGCCTGCGCCATATGAAAATGCTGTCATTTTCCAGTGGAAAAATCTTACTTTTCTCGATAGTGGTATTTATATTACTTGCACAGTCCGGTTATATCGCTGAGATGACTGATAATTACAAGCCTTTATTTACCTTACCTGCACTGATTATTATTTTTCTTGGTGCCATACTGTTATCTAATCGCTTGTTAACGGTTTCTCCCGCTACGCTGGCTAGCGTGTTTCGCGCCGTGACCTATACGCTATTGTTGCTGGGCTGGCTCTCGGTTATCCATCGCATTGACATCGGCAGCTATGCGGCCAAACCCAAAGCGGTATTTCCCTTTTCCGAAGAGAGCCATTACGCACTGACAGTAGGCCTGTTTGTGTGCGCCAGCGGCATTCTGATGAAAAACCGGGAACGCCTGGTACTGCTGGGGAACCTGCTGTTGCAGGCGTTGATTTTCCCTAGCCTGACGTTACTGGTGTTCTGCATGATGGCGATTTTCGTCTTCTGGATGGCGCGCCGTGTCACGCTAATGTTAACGGTGCTCGTCATCGTGGTCGTCGCAGTCTATATCATGTTGACCTACTTCTCCGACCTGCCCGCCATCGCCTACTTTGGATCACGTCTGGCTATCAGTGACGATACCGATAACCTGACCACGCTGGTGTTCCTGCAGGGGCTGGACGATGCGAAGAACGCCTTGCTGGAAAGTCACGGTATCGGTCTGGGGTTACAAATGGCTGGCACTAATGGCGTGGGCCAATACGGGTATGTCATCCAGTCGCTGGCGGGTAGCGATTTCAACCGCAACGACGGCGGTTTTCTGGCGTCGAAAATCGTCAGCGAATTCGGTGCTGTCGGCCTGCTACTGAGCGCCGGTTACTTGTGGGTTCTGAAAAAAGCCGTCAATACCATCAACCGCATCCGCGACAATACCGACACTGAGTCGACACTGTTGAAAATCGCCATGGCGGTCGTGATAGGGTATGCCGTTGAATTTTTCCTGCGCGGTTATGGTTACTTTTCGCCAGGGTTATTCCTGTTCGTCACCATGATGATGGTCAGCAGCACACTGCATCGTCGGCAGGCCACCGCCCTGCACCCAGTAGCATCCCCGCCTTCACTCCAGTTCCAGCGCTGATACGCCCCGACACCTCGGTGAGAGGTGTCGGCAACGATTCGGGCTGCGCGTGTTCCATGGGGGGCTCATCCCCCCAAACGCGATATTCCCTATCAACCATTTATTCCTTATCAGCCATTTATTCCCTATCAACCATGTTGTACAGCACATCACGTCTATCCAACATCTGGCCGCCATCTCGGGTGAGCGGTACCCAACCAATGGAGCCGCGGCGGGTTGTCGGCGAACTAAACAGCAAATCAAATGGGATCGTAAAGTAGATACCCTTGGTGAAACTGCCTTCGCCGTACTCACTGGCACTGACATTGGTGACGGTCGCAAAAGCACCGGCCACAATCCCGCTGTCGAAACGGCGTGACAGATCCAGCGTGATACCTTTATCGCCCGCCAGATAGCGCCCGACACTGATTTTCGCCAGCCCACCTTTGACAAACGGCAACGACCAGTAGGTGGTGAGATGACCGGTGGTGACGCTGTAATCCCTCAGCCGTTGCGGGTCGTCCCAGTCACGTTGCTTAACGTAGTTCACATCCATCCCGACCGCCCAGTTGCTACCAAATGGCCGATACAGCACTTCTCCCCCTACCCCGGCATACATCATTTCCAGATAACCGCCATAGACCTGGGTATACCAGTCGCGAGCGGGGTGATCGTAACGAGACAGTTGCAGATTGGTCAGCAAGACATCTGACGACGTCACATATTCACGGATATGGGTACGAACACGGGGCAACGCCGCGCCATCCTGCGGCGGTGATTTAAAATTGAATTGATCGTAGTTGTTGAGCAGGTTGATGTTCAGCGTACCGCCCAGTCGCCAGTTGTCCGTAATGCGGTAATCCGCACTGGCATTCGCGGACAGCTGATACATATAAAACGATTCCGGGCCGCCAAACGACTGCTGCAACGACGGGTCAATACCGTAGGAAAAACGCGGCGGCGTGGTATGCAACACCTGCTGGCCACGCGGCTCCGACAATGGCTCAACGCGATAGGGATCCGGTTCATCCACCCCCAGCGGGGTGCTGCCGGATTCCAGTTGACGAAATGCAGCCGCATCCACACGGGTACTGGTGGTGGTCAGCGGGCCGCTACGCGTTACAATATGATATTGCGCCACACTCTCCGGCAGGTTATTCGCCAGCACCGTTGCCGCCCGTCGGCTGGCCTGCGCATCACTGTTATATTTATACTGATCCGCCACCACCGTGACCTGCTGACCATCAGTATAAATATCTGGTTCGCTAAAACCGGCCTGCTCATCAAGCTCTTGCGAGACACGCCGCCAGTCGGTGCCGCCAACTGCATTTTTCGATGGCAGATAGACCGGTGGTTCATCATCCGGGTGCTGTGGTCTGAGCCGATTAAAATTGGTTCGCAAGGTAAAGCCCCACATCAGGGTATTGCCTCGTTCCCACGACAGCGAGGTATCCAGCCAGTCGGTAGCGCGATACACCAGGCCGACGTTAATCGGCGAATCCTGCTTGATATGCTGTGAGGCGGGGCGAGTCTGATCAGCGGCCTCCTTACTGTAATCGTTACTGTCGTATTCCAGCTTGATGCGCAGTGGGTCCCAGGGAGTCTGGTATTCCAGCCCAGCGAACAGTGCTGCTGGCCCGTGGAAAAAATTCTTCGCCGCGAATTGCCCGGTTTCGGTGGAGGCGGAGCGGGTACAGAATCCCGCTGACAACCGACAGGCGGGGTTGATGATATTCCCGCTCTGCGCCATGTTGCCCCAGCCCATCCCCAGAGAGAAATCGAACGGTCCCCAGCGTTTACTGGCCACCAGATATTCGCTGTCGAACAAGCCAGTCCCGGCGATATCCCTCAAGCCCAGAGAAACCTGCGGCAACCAACGACTTTCCTGCCATAGCCGCGCTTTGACGTCAAAACTCTTGTCCTTATAGGTTTGATGTCCGCTGAACGAGGGTGAGGTGCTGTAAGGCCGGGTGCGAATATCGGTATAGCGTAGGGTCATCTCCAGCCAGTCGAGCGGCTGCAGCGAGATGGCATAACGGCGATACTCCTGATTATCGCGGTAGCTGGCGCTAAATTCACCGGTGTCGGCCATACGTGCGCTCGGCATCTGCCATAACCCTACGCCGCCAAAATCCATCTGCGACACGCCAGCGGGTTGGTAATAACCGCTACGATTCACTGCGTCGTTGTTATCCCTATCCGCCGCCTGAGCCGACGTTCCCAATGCGCTACCTATCGCCAGTGACAGGCAGCGTAGTTTCAACATTGTGTGATTAGCCATTAGTGTGGAATCCGATTGGCAAGATAGTCGGCAATCTGCGCATTCAGCGAAGAGAAGCCGTCAGGCAAAATGGAAGGATCGAAACCGATGAACAGCGTTTCTCCGGCAGCCGGTTCATGGTGCTGGCGATTCCAGATAGCCAGTGGAACCTTGCGCCAGTGCCCGTCACCCGAGATCAGATACCCTTCCCGGTTATTACCGCCCGGCAAGAAACGCCGCCTGCCAATGTATTGCTCAACCGACCAGCCTGGCTTAAGGTCAATGTCCTTAAACACGTTTGGTGTGCCGATATCAATGCCGGTACTGATTAACCCAAACAGGAAGAACTGTTGCCGATACGGCGATAGATAGAGGGTGTAGTTCCCCACCAGCGGGCGATTCTTCCGCGGTGATAAACGGATGATGTCCGGCGCGATACTGGCGCGAATGCGGCCAACGGCGTTCACCTGTTTTAGCGCTTGCGCCATATACCAGGCGGCTATCGCCCAGTCGCCATCGCCGTCAATCTGCCAGGCCAGTTGCAATTGATAGAGCCGCGCCTGTAATTTCTCTCCCGCTTCTTTGGCTTGCTGCGTCACACTCTCATTGGTGAGTAATGCCGTCTGCCAGTTAACGTTGTCCGGAAACGTTATCCGGCTGTAGAACTGATCCAGGCGCGTACCGTCATCCTGCACGACGACAGGCAGCGTTTCATTCGCAACCTTGACCGTTAACTGCGCTGCCCCTGATGTTCCGGCCACCAGCAATAACAGGGCGGCCAGACGATTGAATGACAACATAGAATAGCCCTATTTATTGTATGGCTTAAGCACAGTGAACTGAACCTGAGCCATGTTTGGCCCCATGTACTGGTAGCTTTGGATGACCTGCCCGGAAGCCGGATCCAGCCAGTATTGGTTGGTGTAATGTGTGCCCAGCGCCGGAACGGTTACCTGCTCATCAAAGCGCACCGTCTTTATTGGGGTGTTCATTACGGTCAGGGTTTCCAGACCTTTGTTCTCGAATACGGATTGCAGGTCATAGCCGCCACGCAGCACCTGTGACCAACTCACCACGGTGTGCCAGTTTTTGGGTGTACCGGGTTTGAGCAAACCGAGGCTCAGCGGGTCTGACTCCAGTTCGGTAACATGCCGAATGTCTTCTCCCCATCCTTGCGTTTTCACCAGTCGCCCAAAACGCGTCGTCACACTGTTTTTATCTTCCGTTACCCATTGCAACTGCTGGTTATCGACAAACGCCAGTACGACAAAAGCACGCGGTGCCTTACCTACTTTCAGATACGCCGAGGCATAGGGAAGTTGTGCAACCTGTTGTGGCGTCATGCTCACGTCTTCCCTTCCCCACAACGCCAGCCGAAAGTCCCGCCCAAGTTGACTGATTTGCTGAGAACACCCTGTCAGCCCCGGTATGAAGCAAAACGTCACCAGTATCCTGAACAGTGTTAACTCAAGGATTCTTTTCATTGTTCGGGTTCTCGCCTGAACATCCTGAAGCAGAAAAAAGGCCACCGGAGTGGCCTTGGTGAATAGCCCATCATTAACCGCGAGTTGACGTCACGGTTGAGGTGCTGGTTCCTACGGTACTGGAGGTCGTACTGGTGGAGGCAGATACGACGCCAGCTGCGACGGCACGGCCAAACCCATAGCCATAGCCGGTACCGCGGCCATGAGCCGCACTAAACGCATGAGCACCAGCCGCGATACCGCTGCCCTGGAAGGTCACCCCTCCAACAGGCTGGCCGCCATTGACTGTCGGCTGTTCAGCCGCCAGTGCGCCCGCCGGGATGGCCAGAGCCAACACCAGGGTCGCCAACGTTTTCTTCATCATTACCATTTCCTTTTATTTCCCGTTAAGGAGATAGGACAGGGATAATTCGAAAATTATTCCCTACCCCACGACTGGCCGAATTAATCAGCCAGGTTGGATCTTCCCCATGACTGATGACGTAATTATTTCAATTCATCCTTTATGAAATAATCACCCGCATACGGGAAGTATCCGAACCAAGACTCAGATAAAGAATAAGAAAAGCAGGATTAGACAGATAAGAAAATAAGACAAGTCGCAAGAGTGTTGATTTTTCCTCATTAGTTACAATGAGATGAAATATTCTCGGAAAAGTCTTAGTTATTTACGATGAGATATTGAGAAAGAAAAACCGGATATTTCTATCCGGTTTTGAGATAGGAAAATATTTCAGAATATTATTCCAACCATTCAGTATGGAATACACCTTCTTTATCAATACGTTTATAAGTATGTGCACCGAAATAATCGCGCTGAGCCTGAATCAGGTTAGCCGGTAATACCGCGGAGCGATAGCTGTCATAATAAGCGATTGCCGCAGAGAAGGTCGGGGTCGGGATACCCTGCTGTACCGCATAAGACACCACATCACGCAGCGCCTGCTGATAGTCGTCGGTTACCTGGCGGAAGTACGGTGCCAGCAGCAAATTGGCGATATCGGCGTTTTCGGCATAAGCATCGGTGATCTTCTGCAAGAACTGTGCGCGAATGATACAACCCGCACGGAAGATCTTAGCGATTTCACCGTAGTTCAGGCTCCAGTTGTTTTCGTCAGAAGCCGCTTTCAACTGAGAGAAACCCTGCGCGTAGGAAACGATTTTCCCCAGATACAGCGCACGACGCACTTTTTCCACAAACCCGGCTTTGTCGCCATTGAACGCCTGCGCTACCGGGCCACTCAGTACTTTAGAGGCAGCCACGCGCTGGTTTTTCAGCGAAGACAGGTAACGAGCAAATACCGATTCGGTAATCAGAGACAACGGTTCGCCCAGATCCAGCGAGCTCTGGCTGGTCCATTTACCGGTACCTTTGTTAGCCGCTTCATCGAGAATCACATCGACCAGGTATTTACCGTCTTCATCTTTCTTGGTGAAGATATCGGCGGTTATCTCAATCAGGTAGCTGCTCAGTTCACCTTTGTTCCACTCAGCAAAGGTGCTCGCCAGTTCATCATTAGAAAGCCCAAGCGCCTGTTTCAGCAATGCATAGGCTTCAGCAATCAACTGCATGTCACCGTATTCGATGCCGTTGTGCACCATTTTCACATAATGACCGGCACCGTCAGCGCCAATATAGGTCACGCAAGGCTCGCCTTCGGCACGGGCAGCTATCTGCTGCAGAATCGGCGCGACCAATTCATAGGCTTCTTTCTGGCCGCCCGGCATAATGGACGGGCCCTTCAGCGCGCCTTCCTCACCACCAGACACGCCGGTGCCGATGAAGTTAAACCCTTCAGCAGACAGCTCACGGTTACGGCGGATAGTGTCTTTATAGAAGGTGTTGCCGCCATCGATCAGGATGTCGCCTTTTTCCAGATACGGTTTCAGCGATTCAATGGTTTTATCCGTCGCTTCGCCTGCTTTAACCATCAACAGGATACGGCGCGGTTTTTCCAGAGATTCAACAAACTCTTCGACGGTGTAGCACGGCACCAGTTTTTTACCTGGATTCTCGGCAATCACTTCGTCCGTTTTGTCTGAGGAACGGTTAAAGACGGAAACGGTATAACCACGGCTTTCAATGTTAAGCGCCAGATTGCGCCCCATGACCGCCATACCGACAACGCCAATTTGCTGTTTGGACATTAAAACAACTCCTGTCTGAAGGTAACCTGCCTGCAGCTGATTGCGCCCCAGGCAACAAAAAGCAGGCTGACATGGTAACCCAGCTAACGGCTGAGTGGGTAGTTATTGGTGCGACAAGCTCGCTGGCAGGAGTTCTACAGAAGGTGTGTTACCGGTGAATCAGGAAAACAAAAATAATACAACCCATTATCGCGCTATTAATGCTCCTGGTAATCATATGACTACAGTCAGAAATAACTACAGTCAGAAAAAACCCGATAACACCAAGGTGTGTTATCGGGTGTTCAAGGGCTGATTAATATTTCTCCAGCAACGCCTTGATTTTGGTTTTAAAGGCATCACCCAGTTCTGGATTGCGCAGACCGTAGGAGACAAACGCTTGCACGTATCCCATCTTCCGTCCGCAGTTGAAGCTACGACCCGCCATCTGAACCGCATCAACCGGCTGCGTTTTGATAAGCTCGGCAATCGCATCCGTCAATTGGATACGACCCCATGCACCCGCTAGCGTGTTTTCCAGAATCGGCCAGGCTTCCGCTGTCAGCACATAACGACCTACCGCAGACAGATCAGAGCCTTCCACCGGCGCCAGTTCCGGTTTTTCAATCATAGAAACGATCGCCGACGCATCGCCCGCCTGATTCAACAGCTTCTCACATTCCACGATGGAGTACTCCGGCAACACTTCGTACGGACGGTGTTTTACCAATACCTGGCTGTGGCCTGTCTCTTCAAAACGGGAAATCAGCAGCGCCAGATTGTCTTTTGACTGATCCGCTGAACTGTCGTCCATCACCACATCCGGCAGCACCACGACAAACGGCGCGTTGCCGATAATCGGACGAGCGCAGGATACCGCGTGCCCCAGGCCTAACGTCTGCCCCTGACGCACGTTCATGATGGTCACGCCCGGCGGGCAAATCGACTGCACTTCCGCCAGCAACTGTCGTTTGGCACGCTCTTCCAGCATCGACTCCAGCTCGAAAGAGGTATCAAAATGGTTTTCAATGGCATTTTTAGAGGCGTGCGTGACCAGCACAATCTCTTTAATCCCCGCATTAACGCATTCGTTGACAATCTTTTCGATTACCGGCCTGTCAACCAGCGGAAGCATCTCTTTCGGAATCGCTTTAGTAACCGGCAACAAGTTCATCCCTAAGCCGGCAACGGGGATAATCGCTTTTAATGCTGTCATTTCGTGTTCTCTCAAAAAACATGCTGCTGTTTGTCGCGACGAGGCAACGACCGCGCCACATTGATTTTTCTGGCGCCAGAATACACCTAATCAGCCCCAAAGAGATCGCGGGTATACACTTTTTCCATTACATCAGACAATTCCGGTGCCATTCGGTTCGACAGAATGACATCAGACATCTGTTTGAATTCTTCCAGGTCATGAATCACGCGAGAACGGAAGAACTCCGACTCTTTCAACGCAGGCTCATACACCACCACGTCGATGCCTTTGGCCTTGATCCGCTTCATCACCCCTTGAATCGCGGAGGCGCGGAAATTATCAGACCCGGTTTTCATCACCAGCCGGTAAATACCCACCACCTTTGGACCGCGTCGAATCACTGAATCAGCAATGAAATCCTTACGGGTAGTATTGGCATCGACAATTGCCCGAATCAGGTTATTCGGCACGGATTCATAGTTAGCCAGCAATTGCTTGGTGTCCTTCGGCAGACAGTAGCCACCATAACCAAACGACGGGTTGTTGTAGTGCTGGCCGATACGTGGATCCAAGCCAACGCCTTCGATAATCTGCTTGCTATCCAACCCCAACGTCTGGGCATAGGTATCAAGCTCATTAAAATAGGCGACACGCATTGCCAGATAGGTATTGGCAAACAATTTGATCGCTTCGGCTTCGGTTAACCCGGTAAACAGCACCGGGATATTGGTCTTGATGGCTCCATCGACCAGCAGACGAGCGAAACGTTCAGCACGTTCAGAACGCTCCCCCACCACGATACGGGAAGGATACAGGTTATCGTACAGTGCACGGCCTTCACGCAGGAACTCCGGCGAGAAAATGATATTTTCTGTGCCAAACTGCTCACGAACCTGTGCGGTATACCCTACTGGGATGGTGGATTTGATGATCATCACGGCGTCTGGATTGACTTCCAGCACCTTGCTGATCACCGCTTCCACCGAGCGCGTGTTGAAGTAATTGGTTTTCGGATCGTAATCCGTCGGCGTGGCGATAATTACGAACTCCGCACCCCGATACGCGGACTCAGCATCCAGCGTGGCGCGAAAATTCAGCGCCGGGTTGCGCAGATACGCTTCAATTTCTTTATCGACAATCGGGGAGATGCCTTTGTTCAGCATGTCCACTTTTTCGGCGATGATATCCACCGCGACGACTTCATTATGCTGCGCCAGCAGCATGGCGTTGGACAAGCCAACATAACCGGTACCCGCAATTGCAATTTTCATCATCTGTCCACATTCATCCTACCGGGTAACACACTGTACCCGTCACAGAACATAGCAAAGCCGCAGAAATGTCCGCCGCCTAATGCCGTAATATCTCGTTTTATGTCGTTCAGGCCTGATAGAAATCCCGATACCAGTCTACGAAGGCGCGCACCCCTTCGTTCACCCCAACTTGCGGCCGATAGCCTGTCACCGCGAACAGATCGCTGGTGTCGGCATAGGTTTGATAAACATCGCCAGCCTGCATCGGCATGAAGTTTTTCACCGCCTCACGTCCCAACGCCGACTCCAACGCAGTGACGAAATCCATCAGCCGCACCGGGCTGCCGTTGCCGATATTGTAGAGCCGGTAGGGCGCGGAACTGGTAGCTGGCGAACCGTTTTCCACCGTCCAGTCAGCCTGACGCGTCGGTATCTGATCCACCACACGCAAAACACCTTCTACGATATCAGTCACATAAGTGAAATCACGCCACATATCGCCCTGATTGTAGATATCGATCGGTTCGCCAGCCAGAATTCGACGGGTGAACTTGAACAACGCCATATCCGGACGCCCCCACGGCCCATACACCGTGAAAAAGCGCAACCCGGTAGTCGGCAGGTCATACAGGTGCGAGTAGGAATGCGCCATCAGTTCGTTGGATTTCTTGGTCGCGGCATACAGCGAAATCGGGTGATCGGTCGAGTCGGTGGTTTCGAACGGCGTTTTGCTGTTCAATCCGTATACCGAACTGGAAGAGGCATAAATCAAATGACCGACGCCGCTGTGGCGGCAGCCTTCCAGCACATTCAGGTGACCGATCAGGTTGCTTTCCGCATACACCATCGGGTTTTCCAGCGAATACCGCACCCCGGCTTGTGCCGCAAGATGGATAACGCGCTCGAATTTTTCCGCCGCGAACAACGCTGCCATTGCCTGACTATCGGCAATATCAATGCGTTCAAAACGAAAACCGGCCAGCGTGCGCAGTTTTGCCAGCCGCGCCTCCTTGAGCGATACCTCGTAGTAGCTGTTGAGGTTGTCTATCCCCACCACCGTATGGCCGGCAGCGCAGAGTGACTGACAGGTAAAGAAGCCGATAAAGCCGGCCGCTCCGGTAACAAGAAATTTCATTCAGGAACTCTTAACGTGACTTGAATGGCAGAGATAATACCATCCACCGCCTTGATTCAGCACCCGCTAAGCGAGGAAAACTGCAAGAGGGTGCCAGAAATCACCTCAACATTGACGCAACAGCGCCAGAATCGTCCGGGTTTTTTCTTCCATTAGCCGAACATCCTGCCGTGATTCGACATTAAGCCGCACCACAGGTTCAGTGTTGGAACTGCGCAGATTAAAACGCCAGTCTGCAAATGTCAGGCTGATGCCATCGGTCTCATCCACCGCCAGTGCCTGTGGCTCCAGGGCAGCGCGCACACGGGCGATAGCCGCTACCGGGTCAGTCAGCAGGGAATTGATCTCTCCGGAAGCAGGATAGGCGCGCATACGTTCGCTCACCAGTTGCGACAGCGATTGTCCGCGAACACTAATCAATTCCGCCACCAGCAACCACGGGATCATACCGGAGTCACAATACGCGAATGAGCGGAAGTAGTGATGCGCACTCATTTCACCGCCATAAATGGCATCCTCCTTACGCATCCGCTCCTTGATAAAGGCATGACCGGTTTTCGACATCACCGGATTACCGCCTTTGCCGGTCACAATATCAACCGTATTCCAGGTCAGGCGTGGGTCGTGAATGATGGTGGAACCCGGTGCCTTATTAAGGAATGATTCCGCCAGTAACCCGACAATATAATACCCTTCGATAAAGCGTCCCTGATGGTCAAACAGGAAGCAACGGTCAAAATCGCCGTCAAACGCCACACCAAAATCCGCCTGATGTTCCACGACGGCGCGGGCGGTATCGGCACGGCATTCCTGTAGTAACGGATTAGGAATGCCATTCGGAAAAGTACCATCCGGTTGATGATGGACTTTGACAAAGGTGACTGGCGCACCATGGCGGCCTAACGCCACTTCCAGTGCATCCACCACATGACCCGCCGCCCCATTACCACTATTGATGACGATCTTCATCGGCGTCAGGTTACGCGGATTAATGTACGACATCAGATGCTCGATATACGGTGGCGATATCGCCAGTGTTTCATAGCGACCACAATGCTGAGGATTGACGGGAGCAAAACGGTTTTCCTGCGCCAGACGTTGGATATCCTTCAGTCCACTGTCACCGCTGATAGGTTGAGAGCCGGCACGCACCAGCTTCATACCGTTATAATTAATCGGGTTATGGCTAGCGGTCACTTCAATACCGCCGTCCATGCCAAAATGGAATGTCGCAAAATAGACTTCTTCTGTACCGGATAACCCGATGTCGTAGACATCGACTCCGGCATCGCGCAGGCCATCGGCCAGTGCGTGTTTCAATGACTCACTGGTTAGCCGAACATCGCCCCCGACAACGACACGTTGAGGTTGAATAACCTCGGCATAGGCCCGTCCAATGCGGTAGGCTATCTCTTCATTGAGCTCAGTTCCCAACTCACCGCGAATATCATAGGCTTTAAAGCAGGTTAATGCGGACATCTGCCCTTCTCCCTTTATACCCGACCATAACGGTCATGCAAACGAACGATGTCGTCCTCTTCCAGATAGCGTCCTGAACGCACCTCAATCATCACCAGGTCAATCAAACCGGGGTTTTCCAGCGTGTGTACCGCCCCTGGCTGGATAAACGTGGACTGGTTTTCCGACAAAAAATAGGTGTTGTCATCAACCTGAACCCTGGCCGTGCCGGACAGCACGATCCAGTGCTCCGCTCGGTGAAAATGTTGTTGTAACGACAGGCCCTGCCCTGGACGCACAGTGAGTTTTTTCACCTGATAGTGCTCACCGGCATCAATGTTGCAGCTCTTGCCCCAAGGGCGAAATGACTCGGTGTGATCACGAAACTGATGGCGATTTTGCGCTTTCAGACGCTCTACGATTTTTTTAACGTCCTGCGCCCGTTCTTTCGCCGCGACCAGCAATGCATCCCCGGTGTTGACGATAATCGCGTCATCAATACCGATGGTCGCCACCAGCGGTGCAGAAGTAGAAACGTAGTTGTTGTGGCTATCCAGCGTGATGACATCCCCTACGGTTACGTTGCCCTGCTCATCCTTCTGCGATACCTCCCACAAGGACGACCACGACCCCACATCGCTCCAGCCAGCATCAAAGGCGATAACGACCGCATCGTGCGTTTTTTCCATCACGGCGTAATCGATGGAATCATTGGGGCAATCGTTAAACGCACGCGACTCCACGCGGATAAAGTCCATATCACGCTGGCTGCGTGCCATCGCCACACGCGTCAGTTCGTAAATATCGGGCTGATGGTTTTGCAATTCATCGAGGTATTTGGCAGCACGAAACATAAACATGCCGCTGTTCCAGCAATATTTACCCGATGCCAGATAGCGCTCGGCGGTTGCCAGACTCGGTTTTTCCACGAACTCATCAACCGTAAACCCGCCATCCGTAAGTGGTTCACCGGTCTTGATATAGCCATAACCCGTTTCCGGCGTGGTAGGGACAATACCAAACGTCACTAACTTGTTTTCGCAGGCATACGGTAACGCCTGCTGAACAGCCAGATGGAAATTCTCGGTTTTCTTAATCAGATGATCGGCGGCCAATACCAGCAATATGCTGTCAGGGTCGGTTTTAACACTCAGGTGGGCTGCCAGCGCAATCGCTGGTGCGGTATTGCGCCCGGTGGGTTCCAAAATAATGTTGCCGCCCAGTTGTTGCTGCTCGCGTAACTGTTCGGCGACCAGAAAACGGTGATCCTCATTGCAGATAACCAGTGGTCGCTGCTGTACCAGAAACGGCACTCCCTGCAAGCGCGCCAGCGTATTTTGTAATAAGCTGTACTGGCTCTCATCGCCCAATGACAAAAACTGTTTGGGAAATAATTCTCGGGATAGCGGCCATAATCGGCTACCACTGCCACCTGCCATAATGACAGGAATAATGTTAGACATATCACACCTTACTAAATGTGGTGGTGATACCCGCATACTTCAGGCAGCAGCGACGTGCACACATTGCGCCTGAATCATAGTGGGCATAGGGGTATTACTAAAGTTTATTGAATAAAATAAAGCTCAGATTGAAGACGTAATTCGGCCTGTCACCAGGAGTAATTAACCTGATTCACTGAAGAGTTATTAATAAAAAAGAAATTAACTACAGCGAGGGTGTTTACCACGAAAAAAAGCCTGAATAGCAACCAAAACCGTTTTAAATCGCAACCGAATAAATTGTTTAAACAGCCGCCAACCAAGATGATAATACAAATGAAATTTGGGATAACGACGCGCTGACACCGCCAAATCAATCAAGTTTTCCGTTATTCTGAATTCACTTTCTTTCTTTTCAGAACGAGAAAGCGCATGCTCCAGGTAACAACTGCTTTTCAGCAAAAAGGTTTCACCACCTGCACTCAGCCGGTGTATACGACGAAACACGCTGACATCAACCCCGTACAGCGCATAGTTCTCATCAAATAATGACAACCCATGCCGCTCAAATACATCCCATAACCGACGGTGAATAATCAGCCCCGAACCAATAGAAAACGCCGTTGCCGGATCCAACTCCTGCTCATTCAGTACAATCTCTCCTTGGGATACCGGGTAGTAGGTTTTGTAATTAATACAGGAAATAATCCTGGGACATTCAATATCTGCCTGGGTGTGTTCCACCGCGAACCAGAAGGATTCGTTTATGGTGGTATCATCATCCAGAATGACCCATCGCTCCGCCTGCAGATTATTTATAATAAATTGATTATATACCTGACTCAGAGGTTTGTTCTCGATACAATTCACCAATTCAACTTGATCATAAATCGTTTTCAGCCTCAGAAAAAAAGCATCTCCCTCAGAAATACGAAATGGTCCGTTATTATGAATAGTTAACTTAACATGTTTAAATGGATGTTGAATCAACGTCTGCAGCGTTGCAGACGATTCCAGTCCCTTATTGTACAACACCACCAGAATGGCATTTCTTATCATGATTCTCTCCTGGGAAAACAGGGTGACAACAGCGACTCCATTCAGATACTCGGTATTATCCCTGTTTATGATTAAATGCTGATACAGTTGTTACATTATTGATGGGTTAGCTTATTGGGATAGATCTGCCATCCGGTTACCCAGCGTATTCTTTTTCATCACCATTCCAAAGAAGAGTACGGTAATGATAAGCTCCGTCGCCCCAACTGCCACGGCAACGCCTGCAACCCCCCACCATTCGGCAAAGAAGAACAGATAGGAAAAGTGGCATAGCAGCCCAACGAAATAGACGCGTTTCAGATAAAGACTCAACCCGGCTGGAATAATGATCAGATTAACCAGAATAATCGACAATGAAATCACAAACTGCGTGACTATCATGATGGTCAGCAGCGCATTAACATTGTACTCCTTACCGAACACCCAGTGGATTAACGGTGCGCCCACTAACAGATTGCCCAAAAAAGCGCAGCCGGTCAGCAACGAAAACATCATGAGTACCTTTTTCAACCGGGCCCGAATGGCGCTGTACGCCTGCTGATTGTACAAACTGCAAATATGGCTGAAATTACCCTGCACAATCGGGTTATACAACTGACGCAATACGGATGCCAACCGGTCCGCTACTGCATAGTGGCCCAGCGCCGCATCGCCAAACAGAAACTTGATAAAGACAGGGTTGAGATAAGTGAACCCCAACGTGAACAGCGATGCGGAAAAGTTGTGAAAACTCTCTTTGATTTCGTCCATCACGGTTTGTCGATTGATACCCGATAACTGCCAGCTTACCGATTCACGACGTTTCAACTGGCACTGAATCACCAGCCCAACCAGCACTGGGGGAAACAGTTGAATCAGTGCCGCCAGATAAATATCCGCCGGTGAAGCCACCAGCCAAAAGATCAAGCCCAGCGCCAGCACGCGAAAAATCAGGTTCAGGATAGCCAGATGGGAGTTTTTCCCCATCCCTTGAAATAGCCAGGCAGCTGACAGCAACGAACTCAACGACGACACCATACCGATAAAAAACAGGATACCGTCCATTTTCGACTGCGCCGTTAACAAATCCAGCACGGTTCCTGTCACCATCATTACCCCGAATAACAGGGTCTTGGCACACTGCACATTTGAATACAGGATATTGATCGCTACCATGTCACCGGCATGAGCGCTGACTTTTCTGGCGGCAGAGAAGTTGAAACCAAAATCGACAATAAACAGCGCGATAAAGCTGATCGACTGGGCGTAACTGAGCTTGCCGAAGAACTCCGCACCCAACACTCTGGCAAGGTAAGGAAACGTCACCAGCGGCAGCAGCATGTTGGAAATCTGGATAACGTAGAGAGAGATAACCTCGCGCTTTATTGCCTTTTTATCACTCATACCATCCACCAAATTGCACAACTCAGCAGCTTTCGTTCGCCGTTACGTGCCCGCCGCATCAATGACAGCTTGTGCAGCACTCCGGCTTCTCCGCGGATCACGCGTAGAAAATCGGTCTGGTCAGACTGATGCTGCTGACAAAAGTGCTTCAGAGCGCTCAGCATCATATGGCTGTGCTTGCGAGTGGTGGGATAACTTCTCAGGCACAGCAGGCTATCCGGTAACAGACGTTTTCGCAAAATACCAGGCGCACCGACGGTATTGTTACCGTGCTGACGGTATTTAATCAGCGGCCTATCCACATAGGTTATCTTTCCGCTATGAGCGGCGATCATCGCAATCCACCAGTCGTGCATGCGGATCTCGTCCGGCATCGGCTCTATCAACTGTTTCAATGCGCGGTTAAACAACATAGCGCAACCTGGAATATGGTTACTGACGACAAAATCCTCTGGCTGGCTGGCCGCTGATGATTTAATCGAAGCACGGTAGAAAGAGGGGTACAGCGGCTCCAATACCGTATCCACAATTTCCAGATCGGAAAACGCCAGCACCGGCATACTTCCGCCCTGTTCATGGGATTGGACCTCGTTTAACAACAACGCCAGTTTTTCCGGTACCCAATAATCATCCTGATCGCACAAGGCAATGTAGCCATCTTCACAGCAGGCAATCGCACGGCGGAAGTTTTTCATCGCGCCAAGGCCCCCCTCTCCGGGATAAAGACGGATTTTACCTTGCTGATAAAGCGCATGACTGCGCACCACATCCAGTGTGTTATCACGGGAACCGTCATCACACACATGGATCATGATGTTCTGATGCGTCTGATGCTGGATAGAATCCAGTTGCTGTTTGATATAACGCCCACCGTTATAGGTGGCCAATGCGATACTGATCCGATCGTGACCTGTCATCTCTGCTACCGAAGATAAGGAAGAAATACGAGAACGATGTGCGGTAAATCCATCACAGGATTTACCGCGCCTGATGATTATCAGCGTAATTTAGGAATGATAGTGCTTAACGCCGCCCGCCAGGCGGACGGTGGTATGCCAAGGCGGGCTATCTTGGCGCAATCCAGTGTGGAATACGCCGGTCGCGCCGCTGGCGTCGGATACTGCTCGGTGGTAATCGCGTTTACCACCGGTATACGGGCCAACACTTGCTGTTCATGAGCCAGGGTAAAGATAGTGCTGGCAAACTCATGCCATGATACTTCCTCATCGCCACAGAAATGGTACAGCCCCCCATCAGCCTGCTGCTGTAACAAACTTATAATGGCATCTGCAATATCACCGGCATAGGTTGGGCAACCACGCTGATCCGCCACCACACCCAGGCTCTCACGCTCCCGTCCCAAGCGCAGCATCGTTTTAACAAAATTGTTGCCGTACTCGCTGAATACCCAGGCCGTGCGTACAATCTGCGCGGCCGGGTTCACCTTCAGCACAACCCGCTCACCGTCGAGTTTTGTCTGACCATAGATACCCAGCGGGTGAGTGGTATCCGTCTCGATATAAGGTCGGGTAGCAGTTCCATCGAACACATAATCGGTAGAGACATGGATAAAACGGGCACCCTGCTGACGAGCCGTGCGCGCCAGATATTCCGGCCCAGCCACATTGATACGCGCCGCCAGTTCCGGCTCTGACTCTGCTTTATCAACCGCGGTATAGGCGGCAGCGTTGACGATAGCATCCGGCTGCCACGACTTTACCGTCGCCTGCACCTGCGCCTCGTCAGTGATGTCCAGCGAATCGGCATCCGTCGCCAGTACCGACCATCCTTGCGGCAACCGATCCTGAAAGCAGCGCCCCAGTTGACCGTTAGCACCGGTTAACAACACTTTCATCCCCATAGCTCCTTAAATGTTTTACCTTTTTTATCTTTCTCCGATAACAAAGGCGACGCTATCGGCCAGTCGATACCGATATCCGGGTCATTCCATAACAAACAGCCTTCATGTGCTGGGTTGTAATAGTCGGTGCACTTGTATTCAAAATCCGCCAGTTCAGACAGCACCACAAAACCGTGTGCCAAACCGGGGGGGATCCAGAACTGGGTTTTATTTTCCTCTGACAGCGTAACGCCATCCCAGCGCCCAAAGGTGGGGGAATCGGGCCGGATATCCACTACGACATCAAACACAGCACCACGCACTACGCGTACCAGTTTTCCCTGAGGGTTTACCGTCTGAAAATGCAACCCGCGCAATACACCTCTGGCCGAACGGGAATGATTATCCTGTACAAAGTCCAGGTCGATATTCAGCATCTCCTGATAGCGTTTTTTCTCAAACGTTTCCAGAAAAAAGCCTCTGGCATCACCAAAGACTTTGGGTTCAATCACTTTTACGCCCTGAATGGCGGTATCACGAACTTGCATATCATATCCCTGTTAGTAACTGGGCCAGATACTGGCCATAATGGGTTTTAGCGAGATGGCGAGCCTCATCCGCCACCTGCTCATGGGTCAGCCAGCCTTTGCGGAACGCAATCTCCTCAAGGCAGGCAACCTTAAAGCCCTGACGTTTCTCGATAGTACTGATGAACTGGGATGCCTCCAGCAGGCTGTCATGGGTGCCGGTATCCAGCCAGGCAAAACCGCGCCCCAGCACTTCCACATTCAGCTTGCCCTGCTGCAGGTACATTTCATTGAGTGTGGTGATTTCCAGTTCGCCACGCGCTGAAGGTTTAACCTGCTTAGCCATTTCCACCACCTGACGATCATAAAAATAGAGCCCGGTTACCGCCCAGTTAGACTTCGGTTTGCTGGGTTTTTCTTCCAGCGAAATAGCCTGTTTATTGTCGTCAAACTCCACTACGCCAAAACGTTCTGGGTCCATCACTTGATAACCAAATACAGTAGCGCCTTCAGTGCGAGCGGCGACGCTTTCCAGTTTTTTACCAAAGCTCTGCCCAAAGAAAATATTATCACCCAGTACCAATGCACATGAATCGCCGTCGATAAAGGTTTCACCAATCAGAAACGCTTGTGCCAGGCCATCTGGCGACGGCTGTTCAGCGTAACAAAGATTCACGCCGAACCGGCTACCGTTACCCAGTAGCCGACGATAGGCGGGCAAATCGTCAGGCGTAGAAATGATCAGAATATCCCGAATGCCGGCCAGCATCAGTACCGAAATCGGATAGTAAATCATTGGTTTGTCATAGATAGACAACAGTTGCTTCGACACCCCACGGGTAATCGGATAGAGTCGAGTGCCGGAACCGCCTGCCAGTACAATGCCTTTCATTGAACTTTCCTTAACTAGAATACGATTAAAGGGGTAAACCTAAGCGTTCACCGGTATAGGAGCCATCCTTAACGCTGCGCCACCAGGTTTCGTTCGCCAGATACCACTCCACTGTCTTACGGATGCCGGACTCAAAAGTTTCTATTGGTTCCCAACCCAATTCCCGGTGGATCTTCGAAGCATCGATCGCGTAACGCAGATCGTGTCCCGGCCTGTCGGTCACATGGGTGATAAGCTCAGCGTAATGGCGGATACCAGCCGGCTTCTTCGGTCTCAGCTCATCCAGCAACGCACAGATAGTTTGCACCACCTCAATATTTTTCCGTTCGTTATGACCGCCGATGTTGTAGGTTTCCCCTAC
Organism: Dickeya ananatis; assembly: GCF_019464615.1. Taxonomy (NCBI): domain Bacteria; kingdom Pseudomonadati; phylum Pseudomonadota; class Gammaproteobacteria; order Enterobacterales; family Pectobacteriaceae; genus Dickeya; species Dickeya ananatis. Next base: position 2,825,674 of record NZ_CP040816.1, read on the forward strand.
CTCTCCGGTAGTGACGACGGTGTAGAGCGCCCGAGCGTGATCTTCAACGAACAACCAATCTCGAATCTGGTTGCCCTCGCCGTAAACCGGCAGCGGTTTACCTTCCAACGCATTGAGAATCATCAGCGGGATGAGTTTTTCCGGGAAATGGTACGGCCCATAGTTATTCGAACAATTGGTCACCAGCGTCGGTAAACCGTAGGTTCTCAGCCAGGCGCGTACCAGATGATCGCTGGCAGCTTTGGAAGCGGAATACGGACTGCTCGGCGCATACGGCGTGGTTTCTGTAAATAGATCATCAGTACCATGCAGATCGCCATACACCTCATCGGTCGAAATGTGATGGAAACGAAACGCGGCCTTGCGCGCTTGCGGTAACGCCGACCAGTACTGCCGTGCGGCTTCCAGCAACGTATAGGTCCCAGTAATATTGGTTTCAATAAAGGCGGAAGGCCCGTCGATAGAACGATCAACATGACTCTCCGCTGCCAGATGCATCACCGCATCCGGCTGAAAGGTCGTAAACACCCGATCCAGTGCAACCCGGTCACAGATGTTGACTTTCTCAAACAAAAAACGGGGATCGGCTGCCACCTCTTTCAACGATGCCAGATTACCGGCATAGGTCAGGCAATCGACCACCATTACCCGGTCCTGCGTATGCTGAATGATATGACGCACCACGGCTGAACCAATAAATCCAGCCCCACCCGTTACCAGAATATTCATGAATAGTGACCTTTCAGAAATGAGTTAATACGCGGATTTACCCACAAATCCTTTGAAAATTGTCAGAAAGATGATCTTGATATCCAGCCAGACGCTCCAGTTTTCGATATAAAACAGATCGCATTCCACCCGTTTTTCCATCTTCTCCAGCGTGTCGGTTTCACCGCGCCAGCCGTTAATTTGCGCCCAACCGGTGATACCCGGCTTCATTTTGTGCCGCAGCATATAACCCTTGATCAGTTTGCGATACTGTTCATTGTGGGCCACCGCATGGGGTCGCGGTCCGACAATCGACATTTCGCCACGAATCACGTTGATAAATTGCGGCAGCTCATCCAGCGATGTGCGACGCAAAAAGGCGCCTACCGGTGTAATACGCTTATCTCCCTTACAGGCCTGAATAACCGTGTCGCCATTTTCCATCACCGTCATACTGCGAAATTTCCACACTTCTATCGCTTTGCCGTCCATGCCGTAACGCGTCTGCCGGAATATCACCGGCCCTTTGGAAGTCAACTTGACCAGCAACGCAATACCCAATAACAGCGGGGAAATAAGCACAATAATCATCGACGCAACCACGATGTCCTCCAACCGTTTGAGCAACCGGTTCACGCCGCTCATCGGTGAGTCATACAGTGACACCACCGGAATGCCGTTGATGATGTCACTACGCGACTGCAGTACGTTGAACGCCAGAATATCGGGTACCAACATCACCGTACAGGTGGTATCCGTCAGCGCTGACGTCAAGTGGTTGATCAGATCTGCTTCCTGTAACGAGAACGCGATATAGATCTTGTCCAGATCCCCTTTACGAGCGCACCGTACCAGCTCCTCCACATCCCCCAGGCAGCGGATGCCATTGCGCTCATAGCTGTACTGAAACTGGCTGTTTTCAGAAAAATAACCGATGATATTCAGCCCCAGCCAGGGTGCCTGTTTAATACTCTCCGCCAGATATACCCCAGCCGCTTGTGCGCCGATAAACGCCACATTGACCTTGTTGTAACCCAATTTCCGCAAATATTGTATCACGACCCGAATCAGGGTGCGTGATATCACAAATCCTGCCACAGTAAATAAAAACCAGATTGCATGAAAGTGATAACCAATATATTGGTTGGGTACTAATGATAGAATACCGGCACCAAATGTAATGCTGAGCCCCCAATTAATAATCAACGTGCGAATCTCAGCATATAATGCTACACCCCGCCATGAGCGATAAAAATGAGTAAAGCCCGCCAGCAGTTGAAAAACAGAGAAGCTTATCAACGCAATCAAATACGACGCCGTTGATATTTCTTTTTTGGTTACCAGACATGCCAACACAACACTGATAAAGATTACAGCCATATCAGAAAAGCGTTGTAATACCGACACCAGCGAAGGAATAGCATAAACCACATTTTCTTTTTTCCTGACCATAGTCGTTCACCTGTAGAAGTAGAAGTTATTGCCAGAATCTTTTATGCATACTCAGTTTCCTGATTAAGCCATGAGGTATTTTTTGATAATGCTGCCCTAACTTATATCCCGCAATTTTCAGGGCATTGTGCACGCAGGCACGAGGGATCCACAGATAATGATTTTTTTTCATCAGATAACGGAGCTCGGAAAAAATAAACCGCGTACCTTCGCCGCCAGCACCGCCAAACGCCTCCCTAATCCATTTTTCGTCACAGTGGAAAACACCAATATCGAAATAACGTTTAAATTCCTCTATCGGCGTGTAATTATGCGAATGCTTAACCGCTGCTTGTGCGACATAAGCGACCCGATATCCCGCCAGTACCGCCTGGGCTGCCAGATACATGTCCTCACTGAGAATCGTGTTGGACGGGAATCCACCTAATTCATGGAACACCTTCACCCGGTAGGCGGCAAACGAGTTCGAACTGAACACAGTCTTGATGCCATGCTGCGCCTTATTCATCATCCCCATAATCTGACTGCGAGAACGGTAATTAAAGCCGCGCGCATGACGGGCCAGCGGGTTGGCATCGTCATGTGGTAGCTGACGTCCATACGCCACGGCAACCCGCTCATCAGCAAATGCCGACACAATCTCACGAATAAAATAAGGCTGGGGAATCGCATCCTGGGTCAGGAACACCACCACATCTCCGCCGCTCATTTCCACACCGAGGTTACGTGTGCCACCGTGATTAAATTCGGCGGAGGTAATCGAGTGACAGCGGAAACCATAGTGGGCAGCGACATCAAGCGAGTTGTCCCGTGATGACGAATCAATGACCAGCACCTGCTGAGGTGACAATTTTTCAGCGACCAGACAGGCATGCAGCGCCGACGCACACTGCTCCCAGATACTGCCGCCGTTATATACCGGAACGACAAAGTTGACTTTCATATCGCTTCTCTTGCACATCTGAATGGCACACAGGAATAGCGAAAACGCTATTGGTTTGGTTACACAACAAAAGTCTCAATGCTCCAGTACGCGTAACGTTTCAGATGCACACCGCTTCCAGGTCAGCGATCGCGCGAACGCCTCACCCTTTTCCCGCATCCCCGTCGGCCCTTGACCGGCCACCAACTGGTGAATCCCCTCGGCGATAGATTCCACCGACAATGGGTCAACCAGGATCGCCCGTTCTTCACACAACTCTTTCATTGATGTGGTGTTACTGGTCAATACCGGCAGGCCATAGCACATGGCTTCAAGCGGCGGTAAACCAAAACCTTCGTACATCGAGGGGTAGCAGAAGCCGCGCGCGTGCTGATACAAACTCACCAATGCTTCATCACTGACATGGCCGGTAAATACCACCGCCGGGTTGTCGGCCAACGCTTGCGTCCCGTCATCCTCAAAAACCCGTGAGACGCCTTTCTTACCCACAATCACCAGACGCATATCAGTGTGGCTTTCCTGCCTGAATCGTAGAAATGCCTTGATTAATCGGGGAATATTTTTCCGTGGTTCCAGTGAGCCCACCGACAGCAAGTAATCACCATCCACCACCGGCAGACTTTTTCCCGTTTCACTAACGTCAGCCTCTGGCTGTAACACATCCACACCGTTATAAATCACCGACACCTTACTGGCAGGCACGCGTAAATGGTGGATGATGCGTTCTCGGGAAAATTCAGAAATAGTGATGATGTGTTCTACTTTTTTCGCCAGACGCGGTTGCATAAATTGATACCAGGCCACGAATTTTTTATTCAACCATTCAGGATGATCAAAGGGTACGGTATCGTGAATAGTGACAATCTGATTTTTAATCAATAAAGGCCCAGTATTACAAGGAGACCATAACACTTCGCGTGAAGAGATACTCATTGGCAAAGAAAATTGCTCCCATAAATGCCCCTTCATACCATAAATAACCTTATCAGGCTGTATTGATGCCACCCTGACACCCTCAGTGGAAATATAATCAATAATCTTTCTGGTATAACGCTGCACACCGGTAGTATGCCCCAGTAAATTACGTGTATTCACATACATGAATGACATCCCCTTCCGGTTACACTGAAGTAGTGAAACCGTTTAGATAAGATAAATTTTTTTGCTGGGATTCCCTACCCAAATACAAGTGAGTTAATACATTGATGTGTTTTATTTTTCCCCTTTCGCGGGGGATAAATAGCGCTGATGGTATTCAGGCATGAGTATTTTCATATAAGCACATTCAAATTCGCCGGCAATTTTCTCTGGCGTGAAAAAATGTAATACCCCCTGACTGATCGGTTTGATATGTTTATTAATTACTGACTCGAGAGAGCTCTCTTCCATGAAATAAATATTCGGTAATAAGGTAGATAATTCACTGACCGCCCCCATACGATTAGTCAGTACCCTCTTTCCATAAAACACACTCTCTACCACTACCCGGCCGAATGGTTCATGCCATTTCACCGGCAATACCACAATGTCTACCTGTTGCATAAACGCTTCCAGGCTCACAAAGCCCAGCAGCGTCACCCCACTGTTCCGGGCCTCCCCCACCAAGGGATTGTCTGGGGTGATACGCCCCGCCGCACAGAAGGTATAGTCAGGATGATGGTGGTAATGCCGTGCCAGCAGGCAAAATTCGTCAAATCCCTTATCCCGCGCCAGCTTGCCGATAAAACCGATACGCCAGCGTTTTCTGTTGGTCGTAACCGCGGCGTCTGGTTCAGCAACGTTAACCGCGGGCAGCACAATGTCATAAATGAACGATTGAGGTACGCCAGGAAAAAATCCTGCCTGATGATGGCGTTCAAAAATAAACTGGCTGATACCGACATAGCCATCCACCAGTCGGCTATAGCGTCTTTTCAACCAGGACAGCAGACGAATACTGGCAGCGGATGGATCCTGATTTCGCCCCCGGCTAAACAGCGTCGCGTTAGGATGAAACAGATAATAATCCCGACTGGTGTGCAGAATTTTTACCCCACAGGCTTTCGCCGCTGACCAGGCCGACACCGAAAATCCGGCAAGATTGTTGGTGTGAACCAAATCCGGCGCAAAATCCCGAATGACCTCCATCACGGTGGCACGCATCTCACTGTTGTAGTGATCTTTCAGATGCCAGCGTATTTTCTGACAGAAAGATCTTTTTTCTCCATCAAACGGCCAGTAATCGTTAGCTAGCGGCACATAACATACATCAACGCCATTGATCACCGTTTCACTGCGCTGCTTTTCCGGCGTAAGACACAGTACTTGTACCTGGTGATGCCGTTGAACCAACGCTTCCGCCATTAACTGCACGGAAACTTCGGCTCCCCCTACCTTGTAAGGGTGATATAACGTATTAATAATCAGAATTCGCATAGTGCGTTGTCCCTGGCGAATACGGAGTCGACAAAGACGATGGCCGTCTTCTCCGTGTTACATAAATGGTGTTAAGAATCAAATTGATAGCCAAACTAACCCAGAGCAAATAAAGCAATGCGTTAAAGACCACATTCTTGATTGCAGCACCATGACAGCCAGTGCAACGTTATGCGTTTTCTTTATTCATCATTTCACAGGCAAAAGCGAAACTGCCTTTGTCTATCAATACACGGCTGATTGATTCAGCTCACGTGAAACACACTGATCAGTTGGATTGAGCGGTATTAAGTGGGTATCTCAGGCACCCAGTACGTTGCGGTACGCCTGTTCATATTCTTGCGCGACCCGGCTGGGTGTGAAATGTGCCAGCATGTCAGGACAAAGCGGCTCAACACGCTTCACCGCATCGTCCACCGAGGTCTCCTCCATAAAATAGATGTTCGGCAGCATAGCAGCCAGTTCACCCACCGCCCCCATCCGGTTGGTCAGGACCACCTTTCCATGGAATATGCTTTCTACCACCACGCGACCGAACGGTTCGTGCCATTTCACCGGCAACACCACCACATCGACCTGTTGCATAAAGTCTTCCAGATTGACAAAACCCAGCAATGTCACGCCACACTGGCAAGCTACCTCCACCAGTGGGTTATCCTGAGTGATGCGGCCTGCGGCATAAAAGGCATAGCCGGGCTGATGATGGTAATGCCGGGCCAGCGCGCAAAAATCATCAAATCCTTTCTCCGCCGACAGTTTGCCGATAAAACCGATTCGCCTGACGTCCGTTTGCCCGGTGCTCTCCTGATTTTCGCCACCGCCCTTGACTGCCGGTACCGTGTTATAAATAAAGGCATGGTGAGCATGAGGAAAAAAGCCGGCCTGACGATGCATCTCGCTAATAAACTGGCTGATGCCGACATAACCATCGACCAGACGACTCAACCGTTTTTTCATGACTGACATCAGGCGGATAGCTGGCGCATCGGGATCCTGATTACGCCCTTCAGAAAACAGGGTGGCATTATGATGAAACAAGTAATAATCCCGGCTGGTGTGTAGAATTTTCACCCCGCAGGCTCTCGCCGCTGACCAGACCGACACTGAAAATCCGGCAATATTGTTGGTGTGAACGATATCGGGCAAAAACGCCTGAATCTCACGCATGACCATTTTGCGCATATCGCGGTTATAGTAGTCTTTCAGGTGCCAGCGTATCTTCTGAACGAAAGAACGCTGTTGCCCGTCGAACGGCCAGTAATGGTTCGCCAAAGGCAGGTAGCACACCTCTACGTCATTGACTCTCTGCTCACTGCGCTGTGAGTCAGGCGTCAGGCATAACACCCGAACCTGATGACCGCGTTGCACCAGCGCTTCAGCCAGTAACTTAACTGAAACCTCCGCGCCGCCCACTTTATAGGGATGATATAAGGTATTGATAATCATTATTTTCATATTGGCTGTCCTTATTCTAATCGTTTATACCCGCCCTATTCCCGGTGCAGGTACACAGGCCACTCTCGTTCCCCCTTATCCCTGACATAGCGCCAGGGGAACCACAGCAAGCGCCACATCCCTGCTACTTCTCTCTCTTTTTTCAGTGCTCCGGCACTTTCGGTGTGTCATCAGGACATGCGTCATCCTGATGCACACACCTGACTACTTTTTATCTGAACCGTAAGAATACTGATAAGAATCATAACCATAGCTGTAATAACTTAATGCCCGACGGATAACCGCATTCAGAATAACCCCCTTGATCGGTGCCCCATTCTGCTCAAAACGCCGGATACTGATTTCCACTTCTTTTGGCGTATTCGTTTCAAAACGCGCCACCAGCAGCGAGGTCCCCGCCTGTCGGCTGATAATTGCTGCATCGGTCACCGCCAGAATGGGCGGCGTATCTAACAGCACAATGTCAAATTGCCGGGTCGCCCAGTTGATGAAGTCGGTAAAGTGACTGTGCATCAACAGTTCTGAGGGATTTGGCGGGATCTGACCGCGCGGAATAAAAAACAGGTTCTCCACCACTGTGGTACGCAGTGCCTGTTGCGCCTCGATCTGCCCGGACAAGACATCCGACAACCCACGTTCAGGCGTCGACCCCATCAAATGGTGGGCATATCCCTTGCGCATGTCACAGTCGACTATCAACACCCGCTGACCCGCCTGAGCGATCACCGCCCCCAGATTGGCACTGATAAACGATTTACCGATTCCCGGGCTGGCACCCGAAATCATCAGCACATTGTTTTTCGCCTCCATCATGGCGAAGTGCAGGCTGGTACGCAGACTACGAATCGCTTCGATCGCCAAATCGGCTGGATTGCCCACTGCTAACAGCGAATCAGAGCGAGCATTGCGTTTGCGGTTCTTGCCAGCGAATTCCCGATCTTTCTTCTGTTGCCACTCCGACAGCGGCACACTGGCGTATACATTGATGCCAAGCTCTTCGAGTTGCTCTGGGCTTTCAATCCCGCGATGCAGCAACGTTTTCAGCAACACGAACCCGATAGCCGCCACACCGCCCAGCATTGCGGCCAGCACAATTACCAGCGTTTTCTTGGGTTTCACCGGTTTTAACTGCACCACCGCGGGATCGATAATGCGCACGTTACCGACGGTGCTGGCTTTATTGATACTCAACTCCTGCTGCTTATTCATCAACTGGACATACACTTCCTGCCCGACATTCACATCCCGCGTCAGACGGACAATTTCCTGCTGAGTTTTCGGCATGCTGCTAACGCGCTGGTTTAGGCTGTCCCGCTCCTTTTCCAGCGTGACGCGTTTTTCCAGTAATGCCCGATAAGCCGGATGCTCACGGGTATACAATTTGGAGATTTCCGCTTCGCGGAACGTCAGTTGGTTAAGCTGAGACTCGACATCCACGATGGTATCCAGCACTGACTTGGCTTCCAGCGACAAATCCACCGAGTCCTTCTGCTGACGGTACTTATTGAGTTTGTCTTCCGCTGTTTCCAGCGATGCCCGCACCAGCGGCAATTGTTCCTTCAAAAATGCCAGGCTTCTGGCCGCCTCTTCCGACTTGCGGTCCACATTCTGTTGCAGGTAGTTATCGCTGATACTGGCCAGCGTTTTCTTCACCAGTGCGGGATCGCTGCCTTCCAACGTTAACTGCAATACGCCGGTATCCTTCCCCTTATCCGCCACCGACAATTCCGCCAGAATGTCATTGATAGCCGTCAGCGTATTTTTTTTCCTGACGGTAAACACCGTTCCCGGTGCCGCGTCGGTACTACTCACCAGCAGACTAAAGCCATGCTGAGAGGCGACTTGCCCGATGTGACCGGTAAAATCAACCTCCTTACCGGCGCTAAAGCGATAGGTGCCGTCCTCGCCGATCACCAGCGTCATTTTTTCATCCAGCCAGCTGTCCGGTACCGACAAGCGGGACACCACCACGCGAGCCGGCTCTTCATCTTTCAGACGGGCGATACCTTTGCCGAACAGCGGGAAGTACTGCTGCTCCACGTCGGTATCTAACCCTAAATCCTGTACAGTTTTCCCTACCACCATCCGGGAGCGGAGCAACTCGACTTCCGGCGCGGACTGCGGTTTAGTATCCGGCAACACTTTGGAAATATCGCTCATAAGCGAATCGCTGACGTTCTGTTCGACCTGTACCATCGCATCCGCCTGATACACCGGGGTTGCCAACAGCGCATACAGAATACCCAGCATGGTAAAGATGGTGGTGATACTGATAATGAGCCAGCGGTGATCCAGCACAGTGCCCAGTAAACGCCCCAGGTCAATTTCATCCGCCTTGTCCGCTTCAGCTGTTTTCACGGCAATTCTCTCTGACATCGTAATCCCTGACTGGTTAACGGCTCAGCGCCTGCGCCCACTTGCGGGCAGATTGTTCAAGTTGGGTATACACAAACTCAAAGGCTTCCCGGCTCTTGCGGTACGGGTCGGTGATCTCCTGCTGGTTAAACCAGTGCCCGAACAACAACGTTTTCCCCCGGACTTCTGGGGCGAAACGGCACACAGCATCAATGTGTGCCTTTTCCATCACCAGAATCAGGTCGTAATGACGGCACAGCGACGAGGTCAACTGACGCGCAACATGTCCGCCCAGCGATACACCGTGCTCAGCGGCGACCTGACTGGCCGTTTCATCGGCCGGTTTCCCCTCCATCGCCCGCCAGCCGGCAGAGGCGACGGTTTTCTCAGGCAAGGCCTGTTTGAGTAAACGCTCGCCGGTTGGTGAACGGCAGATATTGCCCTCGCAAATGACCAAAATACGGTTAAACATCAACACCTCCCTCGGTAATTACGGCCAGGTACGAACGCGCAGACTGCCTTCGCTCAGGTCATTAAACCCACTGATGGTCGGTACCAGTTGCGAAATCAGGCGGTTCCAGCGTGCGACCGGCGCTGAGGTGACATACACCACGTCATAGGGTTGCAACGGGAATTCGGATCCCATCACCAGTGCGGTGGCGTCTTTGGTGTTGAGCTGATAAATGTTGGCCAGTTTGGGGCCTTGCGTGCCGCGTAGTGGACGGATAACAAATATGCCGGTCGCATCGGCCACCAGCTGATTTATCCCTTCTGCGCTACCCAGCGCTTCGGTCAGTGTCATGCCACTGCGATCCATCTTCAGGGTCGATTGTTTATTCACTTCCCCCATCACGAAGACTTTCAGGTCGTCGTTACGGGGTACAAACAGAATGTCGCCGGGGTACAACAGGCGATTCTGAGACAAATCCCCGTTTTGCATCAGCGCCTGTAGGGAAATCCGTTCATCCTTGCCGTTATGCGTCAGCACCAGGTTGCGCCAGTCAGCGAACTCGCTCAACCCGCCAGCATTGTTGATGGCATCCAGAATCGTCAGCGGTACGTTGGTAATAGGTTGTTGCCCCGAGTGCTCCACTTCCCCGGTCACATAGGCTTTTTGTGAGCGGAATGCAGCCACGCTGACCTCTACCTGCGGTGATTCGATGTATTGCGCCAGACGGCGCATGATTTCATCGCGCACTTCGGTCAGGGTTTTGTCCACGACACGCATCTTGCCGATATAGGGATAAAAAATGGTACCGTCGGAGTGAACCCAGTTACCGGTGTCAGCGGCAGTGCGGTAAGTCCCTGCCGGCGTGGTCAATTCCGGGTGATCCCACACGGTTACCATCAGTACATCGCCGATACCAATACGGTATTCGTAGCGTTTCAGTTCCTCCTCCAGCGACGGATTATTCTGGGCAATCGCCGGTCGCAGGCGCATTTTATCTATCAGCAATGGGGTGATAGGGTAAATATTGACCAGCTTATTGATATTGAAATCATCATCCGGCTGTTCTATGACCTCTTTTCCACTGGTAGAAAGGTGCGTGCCTGGCACCAGCGTACAACCCGCCAGGAATGTCGCCGACAACATCAGCGGTATAACTTTCAGTGTTGGTTTTAACATCCTTTATGCCATCGCTTTTTAGTAAAGTGAGAAACAAAAGAGCAGCATTGCTTGACCGATCCCGCTTCGGGCAACCAGATGCCTTTTGCTCATGCGTTGATCGGTAATGAGTTGATGAGATGTGTTTTCGCTCCTGTTCCAACGTCAAATGCTTATAACCAGAGCCGCCGTCGCTATCGCAACGCGCTCAAAAAGAAAGCAAAACGGTGATTTCAGCGGATAAGCCGCTGAATGTCGGGCACGGCAACCCGCGATACTCCCGGCGTGGGAGACGTGGTGGATAAAACGGCGGCATAACGCGGCGTTGTTATCCGAAAATCGTGTTTGAAAATAGTGTTTAAAAAATGAGGGAGCGCGCGGGCAACAGCCGGTTGAAAACGAGTCGACTGAAAACGAATCGATCGAAAACAAGCCGTTTCATCAGGCCGCGCGGTTATATCGCTGTGGGCAGAACAAGGCGACGCGGACGCGAGTATTGCGCCGGTCAGGGGAAATGTCGCTGGTTGTGCCAGCGGTATAGGTTTTCGTGTCAGGGTAAACATGCTTACGCCATCGCCTTACAGTCAAGTGAGTAACAGGTAGCCCACACGTCAGGATTCACGGTGGACCCATCAACCTTGTCGCCGTTTCGCTCATCACTAACCGGCAATCCGGTAGCTGAACGGTTTCAACGTCATGGAGGGCATATTCTGAAACATCAGCGTACGCTTGCGGGAGAGCGGTTCAGGTACGCTACCGCCCTTGGCTTGTAGCTACCAACTCGCTGTCTCGATGTTGTTCCAGACTCGCCCAGCTATTGCTGTGACTCGTCATTAACTGACTCGTAAAATGGCTTGCAAAAACATTAATGACACTAAAGTTTCGAATTAAATATTTTTAAAGTTGTGTCAATATCGCCACACCGGAGAGTAGTAAAAAATATTTGTTTATAACAAGACAAATATCTCCCTGATGTTTTTTTTCGGAAAAATACTAACATTCCATGCAATTTTTCTTATGACGGAAGATATTTTTATCCTTTAAAAACAAAGCTATAAATATATAGGAGACATCTTAATAAATATTTCATTTTCATATAATAATGCTGTTAACACATTAGCGAACACCTGATGAGACCCCTGATTGCGCTATTTTGCCGATGTTTTAGTGCATTCGGCATATAATGCACCTCCTTAATGAAATAGATTATTTTTTGACCTCATTGCTGTTTTTTCTGTTTCTCAAAATGCATTGCAATGCATTCCATCTTGCTGAAAGTATTGTGATCGTTCTCACAGAAGAAACGCAGGTTAGTGTTGCCCGGCAATTTGATATCTATCAATCGAGATCGGTCGCGTTATGGTTGAGCGACGCAACGCCTGATACGCTATGCGCATGTAATTTGAAAAGGAAAAGGTGAACTCAGCCTATGGAATGGATCGTTGATCCGACAATGTGGGCCGGTCTGGCTACCCTGGTGGTGCTGGAACTGGTTCTGGGTATCGACAACCTGGTTTTCATCGCCATCCTGGCGGAGAAATTGCCGGAAAAATCACGCGATCGGGCGCGAGTTGTCGGATTATTGCTGGCTTTGTTGATGCGGTTCGTGCTGCTGTCCTCCATCTCCTGGCTGGTCTCGCTGACTCACCCATTGTTTAGCGTTCATGGGCATCCGTTTAGTGCGCGCGACCTGATTATGCTGGTTGGTGGCCTCTTTCTGCTGTTCAAAGCCACGATGGAGCTGAACGAACGGCTGGAAGGTAAAGATCAGGCGCAGCAAACCCAACGTAAAGGTGCGCGCTTCTGGCCGGTAGTCGCCCAGATAGTGGTGCTGGATGCCGTATTCTCACTGGATTCGGTGATTACCGCCGTTGGGATGACAGATCACCTGCTGGTGATGATGGCAGCAGTGACCATCGCCATCGGGCTGATGCTGCTGGCCAGCAAACCCTTGACACGTTTCGTCAATGCACACCCCACCATCGTGATTCTGTGCCTGAGTTTTCTGCTGATGATAGGCTTCAGCCTGGTGGCGGACGCGTTTGGTTACCTGATTCCAAAAGGTTACCTTTACGCTGCCATTGGTTTCTCAGTAATGATCGAAATGCTCAACCAGTTGGCACAATTCAACCGTCGGCGTTTTCTCTCTTCATCGACCCCATTGCGCCAACGCACCGCCGAGGCAGTACTGCGATTACTGCGCGGTGAACATGACGAAGTGGAGCGTGACAAGCCAGCCACAGAGCGGGTAGCGGATAACACCAGCAACGCCAGCCAGCCGGTGTTTAACCAGCAGGAACAACGCATGATCGAGCGCGTACTCGGCATGTCGCAACGTTCTGTCAGCAGTATCATGACCATCCGCCATGATATCGAGCAGGTGGATATCAACAGCGATCCCGCCGATTTCCCGGCGTTGATGGAGAAAAACCAACACACCCGGCTGGTGATGTTCGACAGTCATGTGTCCAGTGAGCCGTTAGGTGTGGTACACGTGATAGACCTGCTACGCCAGCAATTGCACGGTCAGGCATTAGATCTGCGGGCACTGATCCGCCAGCCACTGGTATTTCCGGAACAATTATCGCTGCTGTCGGCGCTGGAACAATTCCGTGAGGCACACACACATTTCGCCTTTGTGGCTGACGAGTTTGGGTCTATTGAAGGCGTTGTCACCCTGAGCGACGTCATGGAAACCATTGCCGGTAATCTGCCTCTGGAGGGGGAAGAGCTGGACGCCCGCCACGATATTCAGGAAAACGACGATGGCACGCTCATCGCCAACGGCTACCTGCCGGTCGAAGACCTACAGATGTACATCCCACTACAACTGGATGAAAAACGGGAATACCACACGCTGGCGGGTCTGTTGATGGAGTATGCGCAGAAGATTCCCCAGGAAGGGGATGAAGTTCATATCGACAATACCCTGTTCCGGGTACTGGCGGTAGAAAGTCATCGCATCATGAAGGTACTGATTATCCCCGGAACTGACCCGCAGCCGGATTATGAAGTGTAGCTCACACGACGAATCAGTCTGTATGTCATAGCAACGGGGTAATGACAACAAGAAAGACGACCTGAGTCGCCTTTCTTGTTTCATCAAAAACCATTTCGCCGGAAGATACCATTTCGCTGAAAACACGTATTTTCCGAGAATGGTATTTCACCAAACATGCCGCAGGCACATTACGGATTTGTGGCAGGGGCCTTTGCGGCAGGTTGATTTTTCTCCGCCCAATCACTCAGACGTTTTTTCATCTCATCCTGTAGCCGTTTACGCAGCACCTGGTCGACCTGCAACTGGTAGTTTAGATTACCGAACTCACCGTACAACCGGAATGGAATAGCGGTATCCTGCAATACCTGCACCCACTGCTCATCCCCTTTCCATCCCTGCTTCACCCGCACATTCATATTGATGTCACAGCGCTGGGCCGGTAAATCGAACTGACCATCGCCCTCTAACGTCAGAGCCGCTGACTGCCCGGACAACGACTGCAAATCCAGTTTGCCTGCGTTAAGCGTTGCCTCACCACTCATCTGTTGGATATCGGTATAACGGCTATAGTCATCAGGGGCTTGAACGCTGTTGTTATTACGCACGACCGCTTGCTGGATCAGCTGCTGGATGTTCAACCCAGAAAGCCGCAGTTGGTCAACCTGAACCGATGCAGAGCCCCGCCACTGAGAGATAAACGCCTGTCGCGACAGATCATTACCGCTCAGCCGTCCTTGCAGGCTCAGTTTCCCATCCAGACCATCAGGCAGCTCAAACACCGGCAACAGCGTAGCGAGCGGCAAAGCGGTCAACGTTGGTTGAATAGAGACGACTGGAGAAGCATACACATCCATGGTCCCCGGTATAGCAAAGCGCCCCTCACCAATCTGACCGCTAAAATCCGTCACGCTCACCTTGCCGCGCTGATTACTGCCTTTCAGCACAAACGCCTTAACCGTCATACCGCGGTAGACCAGGGTCGCCGCGTTCACCGCTACCCGCGCAATCGAATTACGCAAGCCCTGATAAGGTTCGGGCGGTTGGTCATGCGAGAACACCGGTTGTGCGATGACCGCTTTGTCCCCGCCGTCACCGGATGAGGTAGCATGTGCCAGCCCCAGCAGCGCATCCAGATCCAATTTTTCTGACTGCAACGTCAGCACATATTCCGGTACTGTGCCGAATGTCGCCGATAACGATCCGTTCAACTGGCTGTTATTAGCGCTAAGTGCGAATTGGTTGACGGTCAGTTTCTCTGGCTGGCGCTGATAGCTGCCGCGAATCGTCCCTTTACCGCTGATACCGTCTGCGGGCAAACCCGCGCCTTGCAACTGGTAACTGATGTTACTGACATCAGCAGCGACCTGTTGCGGGTAGTTTTGCATATCCAGTACGGCGTCGAGCGAAAACGACAAATCGCGCTGATCGCGATTAAAACGGCTGGAAAGCGATACCTGCACCTGCCGGGACGCATCACTGCGCATGGTCAGGTTAATGTCCCGCACATTCAGTGCCGGTGCGTTGCCACGCTGGAATACCAACACGCTATCGGCCACTTCAACCTGATTGATATCGAAATGCCACGGCGTATCGGCCTCCGGTGCCGATGGCCCTGCCGGTGCAATCGGTGCCGGACTGGCAAGACGCGCTTCGCTATCCGGCGTCAAACGAATCACAGCGCCTTTCAACATCACCTGTTTAACTTCAAGCTTGTGGGACAACAGCGGCCAGAGTTTCACATCCAGCCGCATGTTTTCGGCGTTGATCACCGGTGTGACAGCACCCGGCGCACTGACAGACACATTACCGGACAGGATGCTCAGTTGCGGCCAGACGTGCCAGCGCAGCTCACCATCCAGATTCAACCGATAACCGGTACGCATCTCGACCTGACGCACCATATAAGCCCGAAAATCGTTCGGGTTGATTAGCACCACCAACGCTGTCATGCCTGCGGCCAGCACCACCAGCAGGATCACCAGCGTGGTAAACAATCTTCTCATGCCATCCTCATTCGCTGTCGTACCTGGCCCAGCTAGTCTTTATCTATCCGGCTTGCTACTGCGCCCTGCTGGTCCTTGTATTTCGCGTCTTCACGGCGGTTATACGGCCGCGCCGCCGGGCCGGAGAGCGGTTCAAAACTCAATGCGCCGATAATCATCCCCGGGCGCAATGCCAGCGGCAGTTTACCCGAGTTATAGAACTCCAACACGATGCGTCCCTGCCAACCCGGGTCGATACGATGCGCTGTCACATGCACCATCAATCCCAGACGGGCCAGCGAAGAACGACCATCCAACCACCCCACCAGATTATCTGGCAGTATCACCGACTCCAGCGTCACCGCCAGCGCCAGCTCACCAGGATGAAGGAAAAAGGCCTCGCCCTCCGCCAGATTAATTTCATCGCTCATGACGCGATCCAGCGCGGCGCTCACTTCATCTTTCGGCCCGCTCAGATCAATAAACGGTGCGGTATGACCGCTAAACACCCGGAACTGATTGCCTAACCGCACGTCCACCGTCGCACCATTAATCCGTTCGATCGGGGGACGTGGTGTAATCACCAGGCGGCCATCATCCAGCCAGGCTTCAATGTCACGGTCGCACAGTCTCATCATCTTCTCCAGTCAGACTCTTGCAGGTATTCAAACTGCCACAGCAGCGCCGGAAATACCACGCCGAACCCACCTGCTTTAAGGATTTTCTCAGCGAACAGCTTACTCAAAGAACTGGCTGATTTTCGCTTTCAGAATATCAATGGCGATACGGTTTTTGCCGCCACGCGGGACGATAATGTCCGCATACTGTTTTGACGGTTCTATAAATTGCAGGAACATCGGACGCACAGTTTTCTTGTATTGTTCCATGACCGAATCCATCGAGCGACCACGCTCATTGACATCACGGCGCATACGACGCATCAGGCAAATATCCAGCGGGGTATCGACAAAAATGGAGAAATTCATTTCATCCCGCAGTCGCGCATCGGTCAACAGCAGAATGCCTTCAAGAATAATCACCTTTTTCGGTGCCATATGCAGCGTTTCCTGCAGACGCGTATGCTGCACATAGCTGTACTGCGGCAACGCGATCGGCTGACCGGCCTTGAGCATCTGCAAATGGTGCAGCAACAGGCTGTGATCCATCGAACTGGGGTGGTCGTAGTTGGTTTTGACCCGTTCTTCCATGGTCAGGTGAGATTGATCCTTGTAATAGCTGTCTTCCGGAATAACGCCAATGTGTTCATCACCGACCTGATCGCGTAATTCACGATACAGCGTACTGGCAATAAGACTTTTTCCGGATGCGGACGCGCCGGCAATCCCGATGATGACACACTGGCGAGACTTATCAGTCATGGCAATAAAGACCTGATTAACAATAAAGAGGGAGGGGGACACACCGAACGGTTCAGGCGCGATTCGCACGGGAGCGTGCACCGAAGGATAACCATCAGCAACAGGCGTGGTTGATTGCGCAACACAGTCAGGGGTGTCTGGACGCGGGCAATTATAGGGAGTTAGCACGATTCACGCCAGCATTACACAGGCCGAGCCGCTGACAAAGACATCATTCCCTGACGGATACCACACACTGGCATGACTGGCTTGCCAATGCCAAAGGCAACGGATAACCAAAGGCAACGGATACCGCGCTACCACGGTATCCGCTTCATGAAGGTCAAACCGCGCGAAACGCGATTTCCGTCGGGATGACTTCCCCCTGCCAGTACAACTGCGCGGCCACCTGGCCTGCCAGCTCGCGGTACAACTGGGTAAACTCACTGTCCGGCTTACTGACTACCGTCGGTTCGCCACGATCCAGGTCTTCACGCAATGAAATGTGCAGCGGCAACTGGCCCAGCAAGGCGCAGTGGTATTTTTCCGCCAGCTTTTGCGCCCCGCCGGTACCAAAAATCGGCTCCAGATGACCACAATTACTGCAAATGTGCACACTCATGTTTTCCACGATACCTAACACCGGCACTTTCACTTTCTCAAACATCACGATGCCTTTCATGGCATCCACCAGTGCGATGTCTTGTGGCGTGGTGACCACAACCGCCCCGGTCACCGGTACGTTCTGCGCCAGCGTAAGCTGGATATCGCCGGTGCCCGGCGGCATGTCCAACACCAGATAATCCAGATCCGGCCACAGTGTATCCTGCAACAATTGCAGCAGCGCCTTACTGGCCATCGGCCCACGCCATACCATCGCGTTATCGTCCGTCACCAGATAGCCGATAGAGTTGGTGGCAAGCCCGTGCGCCATGATCGGTGCCATGTGCTGTCCATCCGGCGATGTCGGCCGCTCGCTGGCCGCCCCCAGCATGGTAGGAATAGACGGCCCATAAATATCCGCATCCAGAATACCGACATTAGCCCCTTCGGCTGCCAGCGCCAACGCCATATTCACCGCAGTACTGGACTTCCCGACACCGCCTTTACCGGAACTGACGGCAATAATATTTTTCACGCCTTTCACGCCAGCCTGATTGTTAACGCGACGTAGCGTGGCGATGTTATGCGTCAGACGCCATTCCACTTCACGCGCGCCACACAAACGCAGCAATTCCTCACTGACGCTGTCTTTTAAATCGGCCAGCCCGCTCAGCCAGACGAACGGCATGGTCAGTTCGATATGCAACACATCGTCCAGCAACGCACAATGATGCAACGCATTAAGGGTGGTCAGGTTATTTTTCAGCGTCGGGTGCGAAAAGGAGGACAGTACGCCATTCACCATGGCGCGCAACATCTCGGGGTTTTGCGCGGGGAGTTTATCGTTCATCCCGGCTCCTTGAGTTTGAATTAAAGTCGTTAACAGCGGCCCTAGCATAACAGAACGCTTGCGCGTGGGTGTACCGCACACCGCTCGCAGAAATGGAAAAAAGGACGGAACAACTTTCCGTCCACGTCCACATAGAGACTCTCTGTCGGTTTATTAACACGCGCCGGACGGGTTTTGTTGCAGCCCATATCGCCGCAAGGTTTACGCATTACGACGCGATAGGGTAACATCAAGGCTCCTTCTTAATTTATTCACCAACCAACAAGCAAGTTCCCCACTATGACTCAAGTCGCAAATAAAATTTTGGTAACGTGCGCGCTGCCTTATGCTAACGGCCCGATCCACCTTGGCCACATGCTCGAACACATTCAGGCGGACATTTGGGTCCGTTACCAGCGAATGCGCGGCAATCAGGTCCACTTTATTTGTGCGGACGACGCCCACGGCACACCGATCATGCTCAAAGCACAGCAGATGGGTGTAGCGCCTGAGCAGATGATTGCGACGGTGAGTCAGGAACACCAGCAGGATTTCGCCGGGTTTAACATCAGTTACGACAACTATCACTCTACGCACAGCGAAGAAAACCGCGAGCTGTCTGGGTTGATTTACCGTCGGCTGAAGGAAAACGGTTTTATCAAAAACCGCACCATTTCTCAGTTGTTCGACCCGGAAAAAAGTATGTTCCTGCCGGATCGCTTTGTAAAAGGCACCTGCCCGAAATGCAAGGCGCCAGATCAGTACGGCGATAACTGCGAGGTGTGCGGCGCGACGTACAGCCCTACGGAGTTGATCGACCCGAAATCCGCCGTGTCAGGTGCCACACCGGTGATGCGCGAATCCGAACACTTCTTTTTCGACTTGCCGGCATTCAGCGACATGCTGCAAAGCTGGACCCGTTCCGGCGCGTTGCAGGAACAGGTCGCCAACAAGATGCAGGAGTGGTTCGACGCCGGGCTGCAACAGTGGGATATTACCCGCGACGCCCCTTATTTCGGTTTCGAAGTACCGGATGCACCGGGCAAATATTTTTACGTCTGGCTGGATGCGCCAATCGGGTACATGGGGTCATTCAAAAACCTGTGTGATAAACGCGGCGACCTCAGCTTTGACGAATTCTGGCGTAAAGACGCCAGCACCGAGCTGTACCACTTTATCGGCAAAGACATCGTTTATTTCCACAGCCTGTTCTGGCCAGCCATGCTGGAAGGCAGCGGTTTCCGCAAGCCGACCAACCTGTTTGTACACGGGTATGTGACCGTCAACGGTGCCAAGATGTCCAAATCACGCGGCACCTTCATCAAGGCTGACACCTACCTCAAGCATCTGGATGCCGACTGTCTGCGTTATTACTACGCGGCCAAACTGTCGTCGCGTATTGATGACATCGACCTCAATCTGGAAGACTTTGTACAGCGCGTAAACGCCGATATCGTCAACAAAGTGGTCAACCTGGCATCACGTAACGCCGGTTTTATCAACAAACGTTTTGACGGCCAACTGGCGGATAGCCTGGCCGACCCGGCGCTGTATCAAACCTTTATCGACGCCGCACAAACCATCGCCGAGGCCTATAGTAGCCGTGAATCCGGCAAAGCGATTCGCGAAATTATGGCGTTGGCAGACCTCGCCAACCGCTATGTAGACGAGCAGGCTCCTTGGGTGGTTGCTAAACAGGAAGGCCGCGATGCCGACCTGCAGGCCATTTGTTCGATGGGCATCAACCTGTTCCGTGTGCTGATGACGTACCTGAAACCGGTACTGCCGTCGCTGGCAGAACGCGCTGAAGCCTTCCTGCAAACCGAGCTGCGCTGGGATTCACTGTCGCAACCGCTGACAAACCACCGGGTCGGTGCGTTTAAGGCGTTGTTCAACCGCATCGACATCGCGCAGGTACAAGGCATGGTGGACGCTTCCAAAGAGGAAGCCGCGGCGGCAGCCAAACCGGCGTCTGGCCCGTTGGCCGACAATCCGATTCAAGACACTATCGACTTTGCCGACTTCGATAAAGTCGACATGCGCGTTGCCTTGATCCAGAAAGCCGAACTGGTGGACGGTTCAGACAAGCTGCTACGGTTGACGTTGGATCTGGGCGGTCAGACCCGCCAGGTGTTCTCCGGTATCCGCGCCGCCTACCCGGACCCCTCCGCGCTGGAGGGTCGCCTGACGGTACTGGTCGCCAATCTGGCTCCGCGTAAAATGCGCTTTGGCGTTTCCGAAGGCATGGTGATGGCCGCAGGCCCCGGTGGGAAAGACATCTTCCTGTTAAGCCCCGACAGCGGTGCCCAGCCAGGCATGCAAATCAAGTAAGCTCACTCACATCAGGCCGCGCCGTCGGCCTGATGTCTCTTCCCTGGCTCGCCTTATTTCACATCCGTTGTTAACACCTCCGACCTATCGCTATTTCAGATAAACGGCATGGCGCTTTCACCGTGGGCATGATAAACAGTATCTCGGCGTGATTATCACTTCACGCACATAGCGGTATGCACAAGTGGCCAGTTCTTTCACACACCCTGTGATGGCCGCACCGTCATACCCATCGTCGATCATGGAGGAATATCGAATGTCTCGTATCACCCCGTTGCTGTTGAGCGCAGCCCTGCTTGTCACCGCCGCACCAGCCATGGCGTCTAAATCATTGAAGAGTGCCAGCGATGTCATCACCGCCCTGAATCAAGGCCGTAGTGTCAACGTCACCATCGATTTATCCGCTTGCACACCTCAGGATGGCACTCCAGTCAGTAAAACTCGTGGTGGTCTGCATATCAGCGCTTATCGTCTGATTGATAACGGTACGCTGTCATTTAGCGATGAGCACTTTACTGTCGCCAATGACGGCACGCCGATTCAGCAATTCATGCGTTATCAGGTTCAGCCGGATAATACCGTGCGTTTCACGACCTACATGTTTAACCTGCCGGGCCTGCAGCAGCGCGGCAATACCCTGAGTTACCAGTGCAAACTGGGTCAGGACATCGGCTTCTTCGTGCAATAAGCCTTGCCAGACATACCCGGCCTGCCGGGTATGTCTTTTCCTTCATCAATATTCCCCACAACCCAGCTACTCCACCTGAACAAAACAAAAAGTTATAAGGTAAGCGCAAAAGGCATAATTCCCCCCCTTTGCACACTGCCAGGTTACCCGCTATGATTCCTCATCACTAAAATAGACATCCAGACATAAAGATATCCATAAATAGCGAGCTTGCTTCACAACACCGAGGATTAAAAATGAAGAAATTCCCTGTCGCACTGTTGGCCCTGAGCCTGACGGCTTCTTTCTCCACACTGGCAGCAGAAACACCCGCCACCGCCGCCCCGGTTCCTGCCGCCATCGCCAACCATCAGGGACCGATACGCATCGCCGTAATCCGTAATCTCGGTTCAGATGACAACACCACCCAGTTCGTTTCCGGCGTGCTGGAAGAAGGTAAAAAGCTGGGTTTTAAAATCAGCACCTTTCTGAGCAACGGTGACGACGCCAAATTTCAGGATTTCGTGAATCAGGCCATCAGCCAGAAATACGACGGCATTATTCTGTCGCAAGGCCGCGCGCCCTACTCCACCGATCTTATTCAGCGCATTGTCGACAGCGGCATCAAAGTGGCTGTGTTTGACACCGCTGTCGATCGCACTATTCCCGGCGTGACGGTCAGCCAACAGGATGACGCCTCGCTGGCTAACGAATCCCTCGGCCAGTTGGTAAAAGACTTCAACGGTAAAGCTAACATCATCAAGCTGTGGGTGGCCGGATTCCCGCCAATGGAACGCCGTCAGACAGCCTACCAACAAATTCTGAAAGACAACCCCGGTATTAAAGAGCTGGAGTCCATCGGTGCGGTGTCTTCCGACGTACAAGGTGATACCGCCAATAAAGTCGGCGCAATTCTGGCGAAATACCCGAAAGGTAAGATTGACGCTATCTGGGGGGCGTGGGATGCCTTCAGTCAGGGGGCATACAAAGCGCTCAAAGAAAACGGCCGTACCGAAATCAAACTCTACAGCATCGACATTTCCAATCAGGACTTGCAACTGATGCGAGAAGCCAATAGCCCGTGGAAAGTCAGCGTCGCGGTAGACCCGAAACTGATCGGTAAGGTCAACCTGCGTCTGGTCGCCAACAAGATTGCCGGCGAACCGACACCCGCCACCTACCAATTCCGTGCCGCCAACATTCCGCAGGCGCTGTTGGTCAGTCAGCCTGGGCCGGTCAACGTGGCTGGACTGGCAAAAATCATCCCAGGATGGGGCCAGACCAATGACTTTATTGCGCCGTGGTTTGCTACACTGGAAGCCAAAAGCAAATAAAGGTCTGTCATAACGGAGGCTTATATGGCATCAGCGCCCCTGCCCATGCCGGAATACAGCCGCAACATGCGGCTGATTGGACACAGCGATCAGGGCGGGCGCCCTGATGGCGTACAGGTCATGGTGCATCGTGGTTACGCCTATATCGGACACATGGTGTCGCAGGGCGTATCCATTGTCGATGTGCGTGACCCGAAGAATCCCAAACCAGCCGGTTTTATCGCAGCACCACCGGGTACCTGGAACATCCATCTGCAAACCCACGATGATCTGCTACTGGTGGTCAACGCGCGCGATCTGTTCGCCGATGCGCGCTTCGCCGAAGAGAAAGTCTACTACACCCGCTCGGTGGCAGAGACCGTCAGCACCGGCCAGCAGGATAAACACTGGAGCGCCGGACTACGGATATTCGATATTTCCACCCCCGATCAACCGCGTGAAATCAGCTTCCTGCCGCTTGATGGCATCGGCATTCATCGTATCTGGTACGTGGGCGGGCGCTGGGCGTATGTTTCAGCCCTGCTGGACGGCTATAGCGACTACATCTTTCTGACTATTGATCTCGCTGACCCGCGCAAACCGGAAGTGGCCGGTCGCTACTGGCTACCGGGCATGCACACCGCTGGCGGTGAAACACCGAGCTGGCCGGAAGGCAAACGCTACGCGCTGCACCACGCCATTGTCAGCGGCAACACCGCCTACGGTAGCTGGCGTGATGGTGGCCTGACACTGCTGGACGTCAGTGACCGTACCCAGCCAAAGCTCATCAGCCACCGCAACTGGAGCCCACCGTTCGGCGGCGGTACCCACACGGCGCTGCCGTTGCCGGATCGCGACCTGCTGATCGTGCTGGACGAAGCGGTGCTGGATAATCAGGAAGACGGAGAGAAACTGATTTGGGTGTTCGATATCCGCGAGCCAGCTAACCCGGTCAGCATCGCCACCTTCCCGCAGCCCAGTGAAACCGATTATGTGAAGAAAGGGGCGCACTTCGGTCCGCACAATCTGCATGAAAACCGACCGGGCAGCTTCATCAGTTCGACACTGATTTTCGCCACCTATCAGAACGCCGGCGTGCGCGCTTACGACATCAGCAATCCATACCGGCCAAAAGAAACCGGTGCGCTGGTGCCTGCCGCACCTGAACGTATGATTGATAAACGCCCCGGGCGGCCACAGGTGATCCAGTCTTGTGACGTGTTCGTCGACGCGCAAGGGATTATCTACAGCACCGACTACAACGCCGGGTTGTCGATCATCGAATACCGCGGCTGAGCACTGGACGAATGCGCGCTGCCTTCCGGCAGCGCGTGATACAAGCCTTGCTTGTCAGTGATTTAGTCCAGCGCCAGTACTGACACCCACATCGGTCCTTGCCCCACCGCGTAGCGCGCCAGCGGCGTCAGGTTACCGTTGTCCGGCTGAATGCCGTAAACCTCAATATGGTGAGATTTCTGACCGGCGGCGATCAGGAACTGTCCGTTATGATCGATGTTAAAACCGCGCGGTTGCGTTTCCGTCGGCTGGTGCCCAGTCAGGGTCAATGTCCCATCTTGCGTGGATACGTCGAAAATGGAAATCAGGCTGGCGGTACGATCCGTCGTATACAGGTGACGGCCATCCGGCGTGATGTGGATATCCGCCGCCCAGCAGGTGCCGGTGAAATCGGCTGGCATGGCATTCAACGTCTGGATCCGTTTGCCTTCGCCCTGCGCATCCAGCTCGAACACATCCACCGAGCTGTTCAGTTCATTAATGCAATAGGTGAAACGGTCATTCGGGTGGTACGCCATATGACGCGGCCCGGCACCGGCGGCGGCACGCTGCTCCGCAGGCAGGTGATCGCTCAGACGGCCATCGCTGCCGACATCATACAATCTGATGCGATCTTCTTTCAGACAAGGGGCCCACAATACGCGATTCGCCGGGTCGATGTTGGTCGAATGGCACCCTTCGAGCCCATCGAGTTGCTGACAGGATTCCTGTACCACGCCATCATCGCCGATGGGGCTGACGCTAACGCACGCATTGCTGTAAGAGGCGCTGAACAAGAAGCGTCCAGTGTGATCGGTCGACAAATGGGTTGGGCTGCCCGGTAACGATGCCACACCGGCTTCAGTCAGTTTTCCTTGCCCGTCAATCCGGTAACTGATGACCCGAAATTCAGGACGCACACCGACATACAGATGGCGCTTATCCGGCGCGATAACCATCGGTTGCACCTGTCCAGGGACATCAACCACCTGTAACAAGCTCAGCGTCCCGCTGGCGGCGAGCTGCCAGACATGAATCTGCTGACTTTCCGGACTGGCGATATAAACCACTTGCTGCATTCGATTCTCCTTGTTGGCACCGATGAGGCGGCAGGTGCGCCTCGTTACGCTCAGGCTAGACTTTCATTTTTCTGTGCTGACTGCCAAAGTCAGTACAGAAAAAGGCTCTGTCGCTTCAGAGGACATCCAGTGTACCATCCCAAAAGTGAACCCGATAACCTGTTGAGAATACCATGACCTATCGCATCATTGCCCTCGATCTGGACGGCACACTGTTAACGCAAAAGAAAACGATTTTACCTGAATCCTTACAGGCGCTGGCACAGGCCCGGCAGGCCGGTATCAAGGTCATTATCGCGACCGGTCGCCACCACTCGGCTATCCATCCGTTTTATCAGGCGCTGGCGCTGGATACCCCCGTCATCTGCTGCAACGGCACCTACCTTTACGATTACCAAACCGGGCAAACCCACGACGCCAACCCGCTCACATCGGCACAGGCCAAAAGCGTGCTGCAACGCTTGCAGCAATTCGCCATTCACGGCCTGATGTACGCCGACGACGCGATGCTCTACCAGCACATTACCGGCCACATCACCCGCACCCAGACCTGGGCGGAACAGCTTCCGGAATCTCAGCGACCAGTGTTTCGCCAGGTCGATGACCTGATGACCGCCACTGACCACAGCCGTTCTATCTGGAAATTCGCCACCCACCATACCGATACCACCGTATTGAATGACTTCGCTAAACAGGTTGAAGAAGAATTAGGTCTGGCCTGCGAGTGGTCATGGATGGATCAGGTGGATATTGCCCAAACCGGCAACAGCAAAGGCCGCTTACTGCAACGCTGGGTGGAATCGCAAGGGTTCAGCATGAACGACGTCGTCGCGTTTGGCGATAATTTCAATGATATTAGTATGTTATCTGCTGTTGGACTGGGTGTCGCGATGGGTAATAGCGCCGACGACGTCAAAGCTCACGCGGACTTGGTGATTGATCATCATGAAAAACCCGGCATTGCAGAGGTTATCCGCCGTCGGGTACTGGCCTGACACCGTCACGGCCCACGTACAGGTGGTGCCGTGACACGTCACAAACAAACTCATGGCGTGATCGACACGCTCTTAACCTGAGCGTACAGGTGCTGCCCGGCCGTCAGCGCCAGTTCATCACGCGCCCAGGGCGTGATGCGAGCCCACAGAATGTGCCCACCGAGATCCAGCTTAACCTCCACCTGTTCGCCGACCTCAATGCATTCCACCACACAAGCCGACAGCACATTACGAATGCTGCTGACAGCGGGTCGTTGCGTCACCAGCGATACATCAGCCGCATTGATGCGAATGCGCAGCTCATCTCCCTGCGATGCATCAACACGCCCCACCCACAGCGGCTGTTCGCCCAGTGACAGCGCAGTCATCGCGTAATGCGGATGATGCTCCATCACCGTCACCTTCAGAATACTGCTCTGCTCTTCTCGCGGTAACCAGGCGCGCAGAGCGTTACTGGCCCATACCTCTTCCAGTGAGCCTTGCGCCTTTACCTGCCCTTTATCCAATACCAGCACCCTATCCGCCAGCCGCACCACTTCTTCCAGACTGTGACTAACATACAGAATCGGTGTGTTGACCTCACGGGCCAGGCGCTCCAGATATGGCAACAGTTCGCGCTTACGCGGCGCATCCAGCGATGCCAACGGCTCGTCCATCAGCAGCAGTTCCGGCGCAGTCAGTAACGCGCGACCAATCGCTACCCGCTGTTTCTCACCGCCGGACAAGGTCATCGGGTAGCGTTTAAGCAAGTGCCCGATACCGAGCAACCGCACGATATCGTCAAACTGTGCCTGCATCGAGGCGGCCATGCCGTAACGTAAATTCCCCAGCACCCGGTAATGCGGGAAGAGCCGTGCATCCTGAAACACGTAACCAATACGACGTTTTTCCGGCGGCAGGAACCCCCCTTGCGCGCTGTCTGACAGCACCCGATCATTAAGCTGAATAAGCCCGCTATCCGGCCGGGTCAGGCCGACAATGGCATTAATCAGCGAGGTCTTCCCGGCCCCCGAGACACCGAACACGGCAGTAATACCGCTGGCGGGAAGCTGGGCGGCGACACTGAGCGTCAGGTCTCCCAATTGCTGAGTAAAATCCAATCGCAGCATTATCCCCCCAACCGTTTACGGCTCCAGCGGGTGAGCCATTCCGACAACAACAGTGACACCAGCGACAACCCAATGGCGATAACACACAAGCGAGCCGCCTGCATTTCCGCCCCCGGTGTTTCAATCAACGTATACATGGCATTGGGAATGGTGCGGGTTTCGCCCGGAATATTAGACACAAAAGTGATGGTGGCACCGAATTCCCCTAGCGAACGCGCGAACGCCAGCACAGTGCCGACAATAATCCCCGGCGACGTCAACG
Organism: Dickeya ananatis; assembly: GCF_019464615.1. Taxonomy (NCBI): domain Bacteria; kingdom Pseudomonadati; phylum Pseudomonadota; class Gammaproteobacteria; order Enterobacterales; family Pectobacteriaceae; genus Dickeya; species Dickeya ananatis. The sequence continues at coordinate 2,853,412 of NZ_CP040816.1, forward strand.
GCAGCGTGATGGTGAAAAAAACTCGCCAGCGCCCGGCACCCAACGTTCGCGCCGCCAGCTCCAGCCGGGTATCCACCGCCTCCAGCGCCAGCCGAATGGCTCGCACCATCAACGGAAATGCCACCACCGCCGACGCCAGCGCCGCGCCATGCCAGCTAAAACTGAAGCTAAAGCCAAACCAGTGGTAAAGCCAGCCGCCTACCACGCCTTTGCGCCCCATGACAATCAGCAGCAAATAGCCGATCACTACCGGCGGTAGCACCAGCGGCAGGTGGATCACGCTATCCAGCAACGATTTTCCGACAAAGCGGCAACGCGCTAACACCCAGGCGGCCAGAATGCCCAACGGCAAACTGCAACTGACCGCCACCAGCGAAACCTTCAGGCTCAGCGAAACCGCCTGCCATTCATACTCACTGAGCAGCATTAACCGGCGTAAATCCGTATTGTTTAAACACGACAGCGGCCTGCGGCGTTTTCAGGTAATCAAAGAAGGCGTTGACCGTTGGGGTGCTATGCCCTTTAACGATAGCCATCGGGTATTCCACCGGTTTGTGGGTGTTATCCGGGAAGATACCGACCACTTTTACTTTGGTACTGGCAACCGCGTCCGACCCATACACAATCCCCAGCGGCGCTTCTTCACGTTCAACCAACACCATGGCGGCACGTACGTCATTGGCGCGAGCCATCAGTGGTGACAAGGTGTCCCAGGCGTTCAGCTTCTGTAAGGCTTCTTTGGCGTAGATACCGGCCGGTACATGGTCCGGGTCGCCGACGGACAGACGGCCGCCTTTCAGCAACGCTTTCCAGTCGGTTTTCTCGTCTATTTTAAAACCTTTTGTCTCAGCGGATTTGGGCGCAATCACCACCAGTTGATTGCCCAACAGCGTGTAGCGGGTATCGTTTTCAACCAACTGCTTACCCTGCACATAATCCATCCACTGCTGATCAGCGGAAATGAACAGATCCGCGGGCGCGCCCTGTTCAATCTGACGTGCCAGCGTTGATGACGACGCATAGGATGCAACGATAGAAACCTGTTTTTCCTTTTGGTATTGCGCAGCGATATCCTGCAAGGCGTTGGTCAACGAGGCCGCGGCAAACACCGTCACCTTCTCCTGCGCCAGTGCGCTAGTCGCACTCATACCCAGTGTCAACGCGGCGGCGGTCAGCCAATAAGTCCATTGCTGTTTCATATTATCTCCAGAGATTATCGTTATGTAGTTAATCACATAACGATAAATACCGAATCTTAGCCGCGTTGTCATTGTTCTTAAGCAAAAAAAATCCGGCCAAGGCCGGATTTTTTAAAACAGGAACTCAGGGAACGGATTATTTGCGCGCCACAGAGGACTCGCGGTGGCCGATGGCGGAAAACAGGTTGAACACTTCGCCCAGCCCATAAATAGCCCCCAGAATCAGCGCCATCATGACTGGCACCATGCACACCGCAAACAGCAGGCTTTTCAGCAATTCCAACATATCGACCTCGTCTTTCACCGTCGCTGGCCGTTGCACCACCAGCATCTGATTAATTCAGGATAGACTATTCTAACCTCATTGCTGTCGATGAGTTTACCTGAATCGCCGGAATTAGAGCGGCCATTTGTGCGGTTTGCCTGTTTGACGCAAAACGATGACAATACAAATGATTAGCCGCCCAGATACGGATGTGACCATGCAAGCAGAAATTCTTCTTACCTTAAAACTTCAGCAACGGCTCTTTGCCGACCCGCGTCGCATCGCTCTACTCAAGCAGGTGCAACAGACTGGCTCCATCAGCCAGGGAGCGCGCCTGGCTGATATCAGCTACAAAAGCGCCTGGGATGCGATTAACGAAATGAACCAGCTCTCGGAGCAGATCATCGTTGAGCGCACCACCGGCGGTAAAGGGGGTGGCGGCGCGGTGCTGACACGCTATGGTGAACGGTTGCTGCAACTCTATGACCTGTTAGGGCAGATTCAACAAAAAGCGTTCGATGTGCTACAGGATGACACCCTGCCGCTGGACAGTCTGTTGGCAGCTATCGCCCGTTTTTCACTGCAAACCAGCGCCCGCAATCAGTTTTTCGGCACCGTTCTGGAACGCGATCAGCAGCAGGTTCAGCAGCATTTGTCTATTCTGCTGGCCGATGGTCATACCCGCATTCAGGCCGCCCTGACCCAGCAGAGTGCCGACAGGCTGCAACTCACCGGTGGCAAAGACGTGCTGGCGTTAATAAAAGCGCCGTGGGTGACCATTACCCCGCAAACCGCCTCAACCCCCGAGCACGATAATGTGTTGCCGGGCCGCATCAGCCACTTGCAACCCGGCCAGACACAAAGCGAAGTGCTGGTAACACTGGAAGGCGGCGAGGTCGTCTGCGCCACCTTATCCAACGATGAGGTGACACAGCAAGGTCTTCAACCGGAGATGGCGGTCTATGCCAGTTTTAATGCCGACCAGGTGATTATCGCTACCCTGTGTTGATACAACTGACACCACGCCGCTTGACAAGCCGCTGGCTTCCCTTTACCCGTAAAGGGTCTGTCATTTCGTAAAGGGAATCATCATGTCATTGCTGCACATCCATCAGGCACAGTTCCGGTTAAGTGATACCCGAATGATGCGTCTGGATGAACTTACGTTGCATCAGGAACAGTGCTGGGCGTTTGTCGGCGCTAACGGTAGTGGAAAATCGGCGCTGGCGCGCGCACTCAGTGGTGAACTGCTGTTGCTGTCAGGGCAACGTCAGTGCGACTTTCAGCGTGTAGCTCGCCTGTCATTCGAACAGTTGCAACAGTTGGTATCGCAGGAATGGCTGCGCAACAACACCGATATGCTCAGTGTCGACGAAGACGATACCGGGCGTACCACCGCCGAAGTTATTCAGGACAGCGTGCGCGATGTCGAGCGCTGCAACCAACTGGCGACACAATTCGGCATCGCCCATTTATTACCACGTCGTTTCAAATATCTCTCTACCGGCGAAACCCGTAAAACCATGCTGTGTCAGGCGCTGATGGCGCAGCCGGACCTGCTGATTCTGGATGAACCGTTCGACGGGCTGGATGTGGCCTCACGCGCACAGTTGACCGATTTGTTAGCGTCGCTGGCGGCCCAAGGGCAGGCACTGGTGTTGATTCTCAACCGCTTTGAAGATATTCCGGCCTTTGTCGGGCAGGTCGGCGTACTGGCGGATTGTACGCTGACTCGGCAGGGTGATCGCGAAACGGTGTTGTCCGATGTGCTGATATCGCAACTGGCGCACAGCGAAACGCTGGCTGCGACCGCGTTGCCTGAAGCGGAAGACCCCACTCAGCGGCTGACGTTGCCACCAGATCAACCCCGCATTCGGCTACTGCACGGTGTGGTGAGCTATAACGATCGCCGCATTCTGGACGATTTAAGCTGGGAAGTGTTACCCGGCCAGCACTGGCAGATAGTCGGCCCGAATGGCGCGGGTAAATCCACCCTGCTCAGCTTAATCACCGGTGATCACCCACAGGGCTACAGCAATGACCTGACGCTATTTGGCCGTCGGCGCGGTAGCGGCGAAACCATCTGGGACATCAAACGCCACATCGGCTACGTCAGCAGTAGTCTGCATCTGGAGTATCGCGTCAGCACCAGCCTGCGCAACGTTATTCTCTCGGGGTTCTTCGACTCCATCGGCATTTATCAGGCGGTATCGGACCGCCAGCGTTTTCTGGTCGCCGAATGGTTGTCGCTGCTCGGCCTGCCGGACAGTGTGGCTGATGCGCCATTCCAGTCGCTGTCCTGGGGGCAACAGCGGTTGGCGTTGATTGTCCGGGCGCTGGTCAAACACCCGGCCTTGTTGATCCTCGATGAGCCGTTGCAAGGGCTAGACCCGCTCAACCGTCAGCTCATTCGCCGCTGGCTGGATATCTTGATCGGTCAGGGACAAACCCAATTACTGTTTGTTTCCCACCATGCGGAAGACGCGCCGAACTGCATCACTCACCGTCTGACCTTCGTACCCGACGGTGATGGCTACCGTTACCTGACAGAAAGCTGCTGATCTTGCACACACGGTTTCGCGGTAAGCGAAACCGTCATCTCACAGGCAATAATAAGCACATTAGTGATAACGCTACCACACCAGTTGCAATCTATTTTCATCTGAGCGTACATCGCGCTATGCTGCTCCTTCATCATCCAGGGAAGAGGTGGATTATGAACCAACAGCCCTAATATCGCTATTTACGGCGTTGATCACCTTTTTCCTGCCACGGTCATGCTATTTTTCCACTCAGTTTTCTGCAACAGAGGTCATTATGAAAGTATTGGTTACAGGTGGTAGCGGTTACATAGGAAGCCATACTTGTGTACAACTGATCGCCGCCGGTCATCAGCCGGTTATTCTCGACAACCTGTGCAACAGCAAAGCCAGCGTGGCGCAGGCGATTACCCACGTCAGCGGGCAGACGCCGGTGTTTTATCAGGGCGATATTCGCGATCGCGACCTGTTGCAGACGATTTTTTCTGAACACGATATCGGCGCGGTGATCCATTTCGCCGGTCTCAAAGCGGTGGGCGAGTCAGTACGTGAACCCATCAGCTATTACGATAACAACGTCTACGGCACGCTGACGCTGGTGGAAGCCATGAAGCATGCCGGTGTTAAAACGCTGATTTTCAGCTCGTCGGCTACCGTATACGGCGACCAGCCGCAAATCCCCTATCAGGAAAGTTTCCCCACCGGTACCCCCGCCAGCCCTTATGGCCGCAGCAAACTGATGGTAGAGCAGATCCTGCAGGATTTGCAGCGTGCGGAACCGGACTGGAGCGTGGTGCTGTTGCGCTACTTCAACCCGGTGGGCGCACATCCGTCAGGTGAAATGGGTGAAGACCCGCAGGGCGTGCCTAACAACCTGATGCCCTACATTGCGCAGGTCGCGGTAGGCCGTCGCGAGTCGCTGGCGATTTTCGGCAATGACTATCAGACCGTTGATGGCACCGGCGTGCGCGACTACATCCACGTGGTAGACCTGGCAGACGGCCATGTCGCCGCCATGAATACGCTACACGGGAAAGCAGGCGTTCACATTTATAACCTGGGCGCAGGCGTGGGTTACAGCGTACTGCAAGTGGTGGAAGCCTTCAGTCGCGCCTGCGGCAAGCCGTTGCCCTACCATTTTGCACCACGTCGTGACGGCGACCTGCCTGCCTACTGGGCCGATGCGGAAAAAGCCGCGCGCGAGCTTAACTGGCGCGTCAGCCGGACACTGGATGAAATGGCGGCCGATACCTGGCGCTGGCAATCCCGCCATCCAAACGGCTTTTCAGACTGATAGCAGTGTCCTGATAGCAGATAGCAGCGCCGCCCTGTTTTGCCGTGCGTGTTTTGTGCACAAGTCGCTGTGAAATCACTGAGTTGATGACGAACATTTTTCGATGAGAAAGTAAGGTATCCGAATGGTGTATTTTGATCCCGTTGAACATCCGCATCGTCGCTACAACCCACTGACCGGGCAGTGGGTGCTGGTGTCGCCACACCGTGCCAAACGTCCGTGGCAGGGGCAACAGGAGAGCGTGTCATCCGACCCGCTGCCGTCACACGATGCCACCTGTTTTCTTTGCCCCGGCAACGTGCGGGTCACCGGCGATACCAACCCTGACTATCCGGGTACCTTTGTGTTCACCAACGATTTTGCCGCGCTGATGGCAGACACTCCACCAGCCCCGGAAAGCAACGATCCGCTGATGCGTTGCCAAAGTGCACGCGGCACCAGCCGGGTCATCTGTTTTTCACCAGACCACAGTAAAACCTTGCCGGAACTGCCGCTCAGCGCACTCGAACAGGTGGTCACGACCTGGCAACAGCAGAGCGCCGAACTGGGGCAAACCTACCCATGGGTACAGGTGTTTGAAAACAAGGGCGCGGCGATGGGATGTTCTAACCCACATCCGCACGGCCAGATCTGGGCCAACGATTTCCTGCCCAACGAAGCGGAACGGGAAGACCGGCTGCAACGTGACTACTTCCACCAGCACGGTTCACCTCTGCTGGTCGATTACCTACAACGCGAATTGCAGGATGGCGCACGCCATGTGGTGGAAACCGAACACTGGCTGGCGGTAGTCCCCTACTGGGCAGCCTGGCCTTTTGAAACCCTGTTACTGCCCAAAGCCCACACCTTGCGTCTGCCGGACATCACCCCAGCACAGCGCCAGGATTTGGCGCTGGCGTTAAAGCAGTTGACCAGCCGTTACGACAACCTGTTCCAGACCTCATTCCCGTATTCCATGGGCTGGCACGGCGCGCCTTTTACTGACGGTGACCATCAACACTGGCAGTTGCACGCCCATTTTTATCCACCGCTGCTGCGCTCCGCCACGGTGCGTAAATTCATGGTGGGTTATGAAATGCTGGCAGAAACCCAGCGTGATTTAACCGCCGAGCAGGCGGCTGAACGGCTGCGCGCCGTTAGCGACATTCATTACCGTGACAGTAGTCACCTTCGTGATTCAGGAGTTCAGGCATGACCTTATCAGCACGCACCCAGGCGGTTTTCCAGCAACAGTTCGGTTACCCGGCAACCCTTACCGTTCAGGCGCCGGGACGGGTCAACCTGATAGGTGAGCACACCGACTATAATGACGGTTTTGTGCTGCCTTGTGCCATCAACTATTCCACCACTATCAGCGCTGCCCCACGTGACGACCGGCAAATCCGGGTCGTCGCGGTGGACTACAACAACCAGCAAGATAGCTTTTCGCTCGATGCGCCGATCGACCACCATCCGCAGTGGCAGTGGGCAAACTATGTACGCGGCGTCATCAAGCACCTGAAAACCCGTAGCGATGCCTTTGGCGGAGCAGACCTGGTGATAAGCGGCAATGTGCCACAGGGCGCAGGCCTGAGTTCGTCAGCTTCTCTGGAAGTGGCAGTCGGCAAAGCTATTCAGGCGTTGTACCAGCTACCGCTGGACAATGTGGCGCTGGCACTCAACGGCCAGGAGGCGGAAAACCAGTTCGTCGGCTGTAACTGCGGCATCATGGATCAGATGATTTCAGCCCAGGGCCAACGTAACCACGCGTTACTGATCGACTGCCGTTCGCTGGAAACCCGTGCGGTATCGATGCCGGACAACGTGGCAGTCATGATAATCAACTCCAACGTCAAACGTGGTCTGGTAGACAGCGAATACAACACGCGTCGCCAGCAGTGCGAAGCCGCCGCGCGCTATTTTCAGGTTAAAGCGCTGCGTGACGTCAGCGAGGCCGATTTCGCGGCCAAAGCAGCCGGTCTGGATGACGTGGTAGCACGTCGCGCACGTCATATCATTACCGAGAATGCCCGTACGCTGGCGGCAGCCGATGCACTGACGCGGGGCGACCTGCGCCAGATGGGCGAACTGATGGCCGCGTCTCATGCCTCGATGCGGGATGACTTCGAAATTACGGTGCCGCCTATCGACACACTGGTGGACATCGTCAAAGCGGTGATCGGCGATGAAGGTGGTGTACGCATGACGGGCGGTGGATTTGGTGGCTGTATCGTGGCGTTGATCCCACAACAGCAAGTAGCAGCGGTGCAAAATGCCGTGATGCGGGAGTATCCGGCAAAAACCGGATTACAACCGACCTGTTACGTTTGCCAAGCCTCGTCAGGAGCCGGTTATGTCGAATGACCCAGTTGAACCACGAGCGCCACACACGGCGCTCGCCCCAGATGGTCAGCCACTTCAGTTGACCATACTGCAAAACCGCCACGGTACGCGGGTAACGCTGATGGACTGGGGGGCCACCTGGCTCTCTTGTCAGTTACCGTTGCCAGACGGAACCGTGCGAGAAGTGCTATTGGGCTGTGCGCCTGAGCAATACCCCCATCAGTCTGCCTATCTGGGCGCATCGGTGGGACGTTATGCCAACCGCATCGCCAACGCCACCTTGCATCAAGGCGATACCGCTATTCACCTGCTGGCTAATCAGAGCGAGCACCAGTTACATGGCGGGCCGGACGGTTTTCATGCCCGCCGCTGGCAAGTCGTGGAACAACGTGACGATCAGGTCACTTACCAGTTGTTTTCACCGGATGGTGACCAGGGCTTCCCCGGTGCGCTGACCGCACGGGTCAGTTATCAACTCACCGATCAAAATGCGCTGGATATTGAGTATCAGGCCGAGGTCGATCAATCCTGCCCGGTATGCCTGACTAATCATGCCTATTTCAACCTCGATGGCGAACCAACCGATGTGCGTCACCATCAGTTGCAACTGATGGCGGATTACTATCTGCCGGTCAATCAGGATGGCATCCCCGGTGATGCGTTGCGGGAAGTGGCCCACAGCAGTTTCGATTTTCGTCAGCGCAAAACCTTGCTGCAGGACTTCCTGTCCGATGTCGACCAGCAGGCAGTTCAAGGTTATGACCACGCTTTTTTGCTGCACCGTACCGGTGGTTCCAGTGAAAGTCCTGCCGCTAACCTGTGGTCAGCAGACGGCAAGGTGCAGATGCAGGTGTACACCAGCGCACCGGCGCTACAGCTCTACAGCGGTAACTTTCTGGCGGGTACGCCTTCACGCGACGGGTCGCCTTATGCCAACTACGCCGGGCTGGCGCTGGAAAGCGAATTTCTGCCAGACAGCCCCAACCACCCCAACTGGCCGCAGCCTGACTGCTGGCTGAAACCGGGCAAGCGCTACCGCTCACTGACCCGTTACGCGTTTATCGTCACGCCAGCTGACTGACATACACCAGAGAGCCAGCACCGCTGGCTCTTTACAAATCTGTGCAAATTCCTGCTTGTCCGATGTAGAGAGCGCCTTTTACACTGGCTGCACTTTTTATAAGGACATTTCTTCATGACAGCCTCGCGCCTTCATCCACTCAGCTTGCGACATCTGCGCTATAAAAGCAGATGGGGCTGGATGTTGGCGTTATGCTGGCTCTTGCTGAACACTCAGTTGGCTATCGCCAGCCACCGTTGCGATGTCCCACTCATCGCGGCATCGGTGGTACCCGTAAATGTGGTGGCACCCGTAAATGTTCAGCATGATACCCATCGCATGCAGCAAGACGCCGTCATGCCTGACATGTCGGCCGTGTATGATGTTCAAACGACAGCGAGCGTCAGCCCACTGTGTGAAAAACATTGTCAGCCTGACACCGCCAGCCAGGATTTACCGTCGTTATCGTTACTGGCATTGCCAGTCAGCAGTGAACTGTTGCCCGTGCAACCACCGCAACCTGTCACTGTCGGCAGCAACCGCTGGTTTACACCGCCTGTCGCCGGTCCACCCGCCGAAATCCGTTTTTGCCGATTCAGAGAATAGCTTTCGCGATAAACAACCTCTGTGCGTTTTCACGCAATGACTTGTTATTTATCGTATTTATGGAGCTATTATCATGCGTACACTGTCTATTTCCATTGCAGCCTTACTCTTCTCTGCCCCCTTATTGGCTGAACAGCCTCAGACCCACACCATGACCGGTGAGATGAACGGCATGTCTCACTCGATGACTGGCAGCATGCAGCATAGCGATATGCAGCCTGGCAATACGTCTATGCCACCTGCACCGACCGAATCCGCAACGGTCTACCATGCCACCGGCATCGTCAAACAATGGAACGCCGACAGCGTTACGCTGGCGCATGAAGCCATTCCCGCGTTGCGCTGGCCAGCGATGACCATGACCTTCCGCCTGCCAGCAAACGATAATCTGACGCCGCTGCAACCGGGCAGTTCGGTCCGTTTCAGCTTCGTGCAACGTGCGGACGGCTACACCCTGGCCGACATCAAACCGCAGCAAAACTGACCGGAGACCACCATGCACATACGCACGCTCCGCGCTTCGCGCGCGTGGCTGGCGATGTTGTTGTGGCTGCCTGCCGCGTCATTCGCGGCAGCACTGGATCTGGATGGCGCACTGCAGGCGGCGGAACAGTATTCCGCCGACCTGTCTGCCAACCAGCACCAGATGGGCGCGCTGCAAAACATGGCCGACTCCGCCACACAACTGCCGGACCCACAACTGAAATACGGCATCGAAAACGTACCGATTGGTGGCAATAACACCCGTCGCCTGACGCGCGAGGGCATGACCATGCAACGCATCGGCATCATGCAAACCTATGTCAGCGCCACCAAACGCGAACGTAAAGCCCAAACCATTCTGGCCCAGGCCGACGCGGTACGCAGCAACAGTGACACCCTGCGCGCTCAGTTACAGCGTGATACGGCCCAGGCCTGGCTGGAACTGGCGCTGGCTCGCCAGACACGGCAAGACATCGTCGCACTGGTACAGGAAAGTCAGCGTCAGATTGCCATTCAAAAAACCAGCGTGGCTGCGGGTGGGGAATCCGCCCGGGTGCTGGATGCCCGGCTGACGCTTTCGGCGATGCAAGACCGGCTGGCAGATGCCGAGCGGGATGTCGCCATCGCGCAGGCCCGACTCACCCGGCTGACCGGCATCAGCGACGTCACCACACAAGGGCCATTACCTCGCTTCGAGCGCCTGCCTGCCGAACCGGCAGTCTTGTACGCTGCTATCGCCCAGCACCCGGAGATAACCCAGGCCGAACAGGAAACCCGTCTGGCGCAGGCCCGGGCGGCGCAATCTGCGGTAGCGGCCATTCCGGATGTCGGCGTCGAAGTGTATTACGGTCGGCGCGGTAACAATTTCGACGATATGGCTGGCATCGAAATCAGCATGGATTTGCCTCTGTTCCAGTCCAGCAGGCAGAACAAAGATCACGCCGCCGATGTGGCGCTCAGTATGGAGGCACGTGACCGGGTCACCCTCGTCCAGCGAGAACACCGGGCGCAGCTCGACACACTGCTGGCACAGTATCAGGCCACCCAGTCCCGCTGGCATCGCCAAAATGACGAGGTGCTACCGTTGCAGCAACAGCGCATCCGGTTGCTGCAAAGCCAGTATCAGAGCGGCAACAGCGATCTGACCAGCATACTGGAAGCCCGCCGCGCACTGCTGGATAGCCGTATCGCCGCGCAAAACGCTGCCCGTGACATGGCAGCACTGTGGGCCACCCTCCGTTACCTGACGCCACAAGGAACCGCCGTAAAATGAACCGTACTTTTACTGTCAGTCTGATTGCCATCGCGCTGGTGGCGGCTACAGCCGGTTACTCCGTGGGTTACTACCGTAACGGCAGTCACACCACCGCGATAGCGAATCATGCCGCCACCGCCACACCCGAGGCCAACAACGGGCGTCAGGTTCTCTATTGGTACGACCCGATGGTGCCGGATAAACGCTTCAGTCAACCCGGCAAATCCCCCTTTATGGATATGCCGTTAGTACCGCGCTACGCCGATGAGGTGCAGGATAACGGCGGCGTAATGGTCAGCCCACGCCAGCAACAAAACCTCGGTGTACGCACCGCTCGGGTTGAACGCCGTGAACTACGACCTCAGGCAGTTGGTTATGGCACTGTGGCGCTGAATGAACGCACGCTACGCACCGTGGTCGCCCCCAGTGGCGGCGTGGTGGAACAGCTAAACGTCAGCGCAGTGCAGCAGCCGGTACAGAAAGGCGAAACGCTGGCGGTGCTGTGGAACCCAAGCTGGGCGGCCGCTCAGCAGGAGTATCTGGCGGTGCGCCAGTTGGGGGACAGCGGGCTCAGTCAGGCAGCACGACAAAAGCTAGCCTTGATGTTCATGCCAGAAAGCGTCATCCGGCAGGTTGAGCGTAGTGGTAAACCGCAACCACGTCTGACGATTACTGCGCCAGAGAGCGGCTACATCAACCGGCTGGATGTGCGCAGTGGCAGCCAGTTAACACCGGCACAGCCGTTGTTTGAGCTGGCCAGTCTCGACCCGGTTTGGGTTGAAGTGGAATATCCGGCCGCACAGGCGTCAGCGTTGCATATCGGTGACGAGATGCTCGCCATCAGCGACAGTTGGCCGGGCGAAACCTTTCGTGGACGCATCGCCGAATTGTTGCCGCAACTCGACACCGCCACCCGCACGCTGAAAGCCCGCGTTGTCCTGGACAACCGCCAGCAACGCCTCAAACCCGGTATGTACCTGACCGTTCGACTGGCTACCGGCACGGCTCGCCAGACACTGATGGTTCCGCAACAAGCCCTGTTGGTCAGCAGCCGCCAGAACCGGGTACTGCTGAGCGACGGTCAGGGCTATTTCACCCCACGTCCGGTTGAGGTAGGCCTTATTCAGGACGGCTGGGCAGAAATCCGCTCCGGCCTCGCCGACGGCGATAATGTCGTGATCTCCGGCCAGTTCCTGATCGACTCCGAAGCCAGCCTGCGCAGTGCACTAGGCGCGTTTAGTGATAGCTCACCAAGCCAGCCTACGCCGCCCACGACCCCAGTCGTCAGTGACTACCAGACCCGAGGGGTCATCAAAGCCATCAAGGGTAAACAGGTCACCCTTGCCCACGACGCCGTGCCAGCGCTCAACTGGCCGCCGATGATCATGGATTTCACCTTCGACGGTAATACGCTACCCGCTACTCTCCAGCCCGGCATGACGGTGACATTCCGTTTTCGACTGGATGATAACGGTGCACACCTGCTGGCTATCCAGCCTGTTGATACGGCGGTTCACGGAGGCCACCTATGATCGCCTCAGTGATTCGCTGGTCGATAAAAAACCGCTTTCTGGTGCTGATCGCCACACTGATGATGGCCGCGTGGGGCGTCATTTCACTGCAAAAAACACCGTTGGATGCACTGCCTGACCTCTCCGACGTACAGGTGATTATCCGGGTCAGTTATCCCGGTAAAGCGCCACAGGTGGTGGAAAATCAGGTCACCTATCCGCTAACGACCACCATGCTGTCGGTACCCGGTGCGAAGACCGTACGCGGCTTTTCGATGTTCGGCGACGCGTATGTCTACGTCTTGTTCGAGGATGGTACCGACCCTTACTGGGCGCGTTCCCGCGTATTGGAATACCTGAGTCAGGTGCAATCTACCCTGCCCGCCGAGGCGAAAGCCTCGCTGGGGCCAGACGCCACCGGGGTCGGTTGGATCTACGAATACGCCCTGGTTGATCGTAGCGGCCAACACAGTCTGGCTGATTTGCGCGCCATTCAGGACTGGCTACTGAAATATGAACTGAAAACCGTGCCCAACGTGGCAGAAGTCGCCAGCATCGGCGGTATGGTTCGTCAGTATCAGGTGGTGCTGAACCCGGAACGACTGCGCGCGCTTAACGTCACACACCAGCAGGTGATCGATGCGCTGCGGGCAGCTAATCAGGAAAGCGGCGGGTCCGTTATCGAGCTGGGCGAAGCCGAGTACATGGTCAGAACGTCCGGATACCTGCTAAAAGCGGAAGACTTTCTCAACGTGCCGGTAGGCCGGCGAGACGGCATTCCAATACTCTTGCAGGATGTCGCCACCTTACGACAAGGCCCGGAAATGCGCCGTGGCATTGCCGAGCTTAATGGCGAAGGTGAAGTCGCGGGCGGCGTAATTGTGATGCGCTCGGGTAAAAACGCACTGGAAACACTGCGCGCCGTTCATGCTCGCTTACAACAGATTCGCCAAAGCCTGCCCGCTGGCGTCGAAATAGTCACCACGTACGATCGCTCGCCGCTGATCGAACGCGCTATCACCACCCTCAGCCACAAATTGTTGGAAGAGTTTGTGGTGGTCGCACTGGTGTGTTCGTTGTTCCTGTTTCACTTCCGCTCTTCGCTGGTGGCGATCATCAGCCTTCCGTTGGGGATTCTGGGGGCATTCATCATCATGCGCTACCAGGGGATCAACGCCAACATCATGTCGTTAGGCGGGATAGCTATCGCCATCGGTGCTATGGTCGATGCCGCGATTGTGATGATCGAGAATATGCACAAGGTGGTCGAACAGTGGCGACACCAGCACCCGGACACCGAACCGGATAGCGCCACCTGGTGGCAACTCGCAACACAAGCTGCGACAGAGGTCGGGCCCGCGCTATTTTGCAGCCTGTTAATCATCACCTTGTCGTTTATCCCGGTGTTTTCACTGGAAGCCCAGGAAGGCCGCCTGTTTTCGCCGCTGGCGTTTACCAAAACCTATGCAATGGCGGTGTCCGCCGGTCTTGGTATCACCCTGGTGCCGGTGTTGATGGGGTATTTCGTACGCGGTCGTATCCCCGACGAGCAGGCTAATCCACTCAATCGCTGGCTGATAGCGTTGTATCAACCGGTATTACAGCAGGTACTACGCTTTCCCAAAACCACACTGGCGGTTTCGCTGGCATTGCTGGTACTGACGTTGTATCCGCTTTCTCGTCTCGGCAGTGAATTTATGCCGCCGCTGGACGAAGGTGACCTGCTGTATATGCCCTCCACCCTGCCCGGTATTTCACCACGTGAAGCGGCTCGGTTACTGCAACAAACCGATAGACTGATTAAAACCGTACCGGAAGTGGATAGCGTGTTCGGCAAAGCCGGTCGTGCTGACAGCGCCACCGACCCGGCACCGCTGACCATGCTGGAAACCACCATCCGTTTGAAACCGCGAGAGCAGTGGCGACCCGGTATGACCATGGACAAACTGGTAGCCGAGCTAGATCGCACCGTCAGCCTTCCCGGCATTGCGAATGTGTGGGTACCGCCCATTCGCAACCGACTCGACATGCTGGCAACAGGCATTAAAAGCCCGGTCGGCATCAAGGTCAACGGAGATAACTTGCATGCGATAGAGCAGGTAGCCGCGCAGATAGAGCAGGTTGTGAAACGCGTACCCGGCGTGACATCGGCACTGGCAGAACGCGTGGCGGGCGGGCGCTACATTGATATCGATATCGACCGGCGACGGGCTGCCCGCTACGGCGTATCGGTACAGGAATTACAGTCGATGGTCGCGACACTGATCGGTGGGGAAAATATCGGCGAAACGCTGGAAGGTCGCCAGCGTTACCCGATCAACGTACGTTATCCACGAGAAATCCGTGATTCACTCGATGCGGTAAAAAATCTACCGGTGGTGACGCAAAGCGGTGCTCGATTGGTACTCTCCGAACTGGCTGACATACGTGTCAGCGAAGGACCACCGATGTTAAAAAGCGAAAACGGCCGATTGTCCGACTGGATTTATGTCGACCTGCGCGGACGCGACCTGAAATCCGCGGTGGAAGAGATGCAACGCCAGGTGGCACAGCAGGTCTCATTGCCACAGGGCATCTCGCTCAGTTGGTCCGGTCAGTTCGAGTATCTGGAGCGCGCCACCGAAACCATGAAGCTGGTGATCCCCTTCACTCTGCTGATTATTTTTATCCTGTTGTTCGTGACTTTCGGCCAGATCAAAGACGCGTTGCTGATTATGGGTACACTACCCTTTGCGCTGATCGGCGGTGTCTGGCTGTTGTATCTGCTCGGCTATAATTTATCTGTTGCCGGTGCGGTAGGATTTATTGCACTGGCTGGAGTAGCAGCGGAGTTCGGGGTGATCATGCTGTTGTACCTGAACCACGCGGTGGAAAAACATCGCCTGCCGGGGCAGACGCTGAGCAACGCGCAGTTGATGGCCGCTATCCGTGAAGGCGCGGTATTGCGTGTACGTCCGAAAATGATGACGGTTGCCACCATCATGGCCGGGCTGTTGCCCATCATGTGGGGCGGCGGCACCGGTTCGGAGATCATGCAACGCATTGCCGCCCCCATGATAGGTGGCATGGTCAGCGCACCGCTGCTGTCGATGCTGGTGATTCCGGCGCTGTTTTTGTTGCTCCACCGCAATAGGGTGGAGAAATAGACAAGCTGAAACGATAAAGCCGCTTATTTTATCGCCATTGTGGCGGCATATAAATCAGGCGGCTGGGTGACTAGCGATTGCCGATAACCGCTCTCCGGCCCTATAATGAGCGCAGTTATCATAGAAATCTTAGTATATGAAGGAGTTAAGCTATGGCTGTAACTAAGCTGGTACTGGTGCGACATGGTGAGAGCCAGTGGAACAACGAAAACCGCTTCACCGGCTGGATGGATGTTGATCTGTCCGAGAAAGGCGTCAATGAAGCCAAACAGGCAGGTAAACTGCTGAAAGAAGAAGGTTTCAGCTTTGATTTTGCCTACACCTCTGTGCTGAAACGTGCCATTCACACTCTGTGGAACGTGCTGGACGAGTTGGATCAGGCATGGCTGCCAGTAGAAAAATGCTGGAAACTGAACGAACGTCACTACGGTGCGTTGCAGGGCCTGAACAAGGCGGAAACCGCTGAGAAATACGGTGACGAGCAGGTTAAACTGTGGCGTCGCGGCTTCGCGGTCACCCCGCCGGAACTGACTCGTGACGACGAACGTTTCCCGGGCCACGACCCGCGTTACGCGTCGCTGAGCGACAAAGAGCTGCCGTTGACCGAAAGCCTGGCGCTGACCATCGAACGCGTGGTGCCGTACTGGAATGAAAACATTCTGCCGCGTATCAAAAAAGGCGAGCGCGTGATCATCGCTGCACACGGCAACTCACTGCGTGCACTGGTTAAATATCTGGATAACATGAGCGAAGAAGAAATTCTGGAACTGAATATCCCGACTGCCGTACCGCTGGTTTACGAATTCGACGAAAACTTCAAACCAATCAAACGCTACTACCTGGGTAACGCTGACGAAATCGCCGCGAAAGCAGCCGCCGTTGCTAATCAGGGTAAAGCGAAGTAATTCGTCTGATATGCTTGATGTAAAAAGAAAAAACCCGGTTCAGACCGGGTTTTTTTATAAAGGCTGTCAGCCGCGACGCTGACGTACCGCCGCCGCCAACTGACGCAGCAGGCTATCGGTATCATCCCAGCCGATGCAGGCATCGGTGACACTCTTGCCATAAACCAGCGGCTCGCCGCTTTCAAGATTCTGGTTACCTTCCACCAGATGGCTTTCCACCATGACGCCCATGATAGCTTTCTCACCACCCGCTACCTGACGGCATACGTCTTCGCACACGTCCATCTGCTTTTTGAACTGCTTGCAGCTGTTGGCGTGGCTGAAATCGATCATCACCTGTGCTGGCAGGCCCGCTTTTTCCAGACCCACTTTCACCGCCTGCACATGCTCTTCGCTGTAGTTAGGCGCTTTACCACCACGAAGAATGATATGGCAGTCGTGGTTACCGCTGGTATTGACGATCGCCGAATGGCCCCACTTGGTTACCGACAGGAAGCAGTGTGGCGCACGAGCGGCATTAATAGCGTCAATCGCAACCTTGATGGTGCCATCGGTACCGTTCTTGAAACCCACCGGGCAGGACAGCCCGGATGCCAGCTCACGGTGCACCTGAGATTCCGTCGTCCGGGCGCCGATAGCCCCCCAACTCATCAAATCAGCCACATACTGCGGCGTGATCATATCCAGAAACTCACCCGCAGCCGGTAAACCGGTGTCGTTGATCTCCAGCAGTAACTGACGGGCAATTCGCAGGCCATCGTTGATCTGGAAGCTATTATCCATGTTCG
Organism: Dickeya ananatis; assembly: GCF_019464615.1. Lineage (NCBI taxonomy): Bacteria > Pseudomonadati > Pseudomonadota > Gammaproteobacteria > Enterobacterales > Pectobacteriaceae > Dickeya > Dickeya ananatis. The sequence continues at coordinate 2,870,786 of NZ_CP040816.1, forward strand.
GATCGTTAATCAGCCCTTTCCAGCCCACGGTCGTACGCGGCTTTTCAAAATAGACGCGCATCACGACTTCTAAATCGCCACGCAATTCTTCACGCAGTTTCAGCAATCGCGCAGCGTACTCTTTAGCCGCTTTTGGATCATGGATGGAACAGGGCCCAATCACCACCAGCAGGCGATCATCATTGCCTTTCAGGATTTTATGAATAGCATTGCGGGCATTAAATACAGTCTGTGCTGCACGCTCAGTGGCTGGAAATTTCTCCAACAGTGCAACGGGGGGAAGTAGTTCTTTAATTTCTTTAATTCTCAAATCATCATTCTGGTAATTCATAATGGGTCCATGTCTCCATAGCAACAGACGATCATCCCCTGTCGACCCGGAGTAAAAACGAAAAAATAATAACGTCGCCATTCATATTGCAGGCTGGCGAATAGAAGTCAAGCAGCTCACACCTGTCGCAGGTAATACCCACCGGTATCAACCACTATTCACTGTGCGTGAGAAAAATACTGAGTATAGGTCAACCACTAACCTCAGACACAGAACAGGACATGCGAGTGGGTGCTCGCATGTCTGATTATCGGTTATAACGCGCGGGCAAGCGGCTGCGAGTGATTATCGCGGGCACCTTTTATCCATAGCCAGGTGCCGTTCAGCGCAATCAGCGTCAGCACCATATACTGCAACGACATGGCGTAGACCCCCTGATAAGCGAAAATCACCACGCTGATAATGTCGATGACGACCCATAACAGCCAGTTCTCAACATACTTGCGGGTCATCAACAGCATAGCTGCCACCGACAATACCGTCATGGCTGAATCCCAGAAAGGAAACGCGTCCGGCTGCAACGTCGGCATCGACACATCCATACCTACGCCTTGCATTGCCGCCACCGCAATACGGCTCAGCAGGAAGAAGAATGGGTCGATATATCGGGACATCAGTACAATCGCAGCCACACACGCCATGCTCCACCACAGAGCCTGCCGACGCGATAACCAACGAACCTGTAACGCCGCACCGTTGTCCTGCGTCGTTCTGCTCCAGGCATACCAGCCGTACACATTGGCGACGAGAAAGAAAATCTGCAACAACAGGCTGGCGTATAGCTGAATCTGGAAGAAGATCAATGCAAACAGCGACACATTGACCAGCCCAAACAAATAATTGCTGGTCTTTTCCAGACTAGCCAGCCAGATACATACCAAACCGGATAACGTCCCCAACGCTTCAACCCATGACAGGTCATAACCGTTAGCCCCTAACGGGATGTGAACCAGAATATTGCTGGTACTAAAAAAATCCATCTTTACTCCTGAATGATAATGACTATGACCTGAGTGTAGCCGCAAACTCCAGCATCCGATTCAGTGGCACCAAGGCACGCTCACGGATAGCGCCATCCACCTCAATACTATGGTGGAATGCCTGAGGCTGTTCCAGGGCCGTCGCAATCGCCTCAAGCCCATTCATCGCCATCCACGGGCAATGCGCACAACTGCGGCAGGTAGCCCCTTCACCCGCGGTGGGAGCTTCCAGCAACACCTTTTCCGGGCACGCCTGCTGCATCTTGTAAAAGATGCCGCGATCAGTCGCGACAATCAGTTCTGGATGAGGCAACCGCTTTGCCGCCTGAATCAGTTGACTGGTCGACCCTACGGCATCCGCCATCTCAACGACGCTTTGGGGCGACTCCGGATGAACCAACACCGCTGCCTGTGGGTACAGAGCCTTCATTCGCCTTAACGACTGCGTTTTGAATTCATCATGCACAACGCAAGCGCCCTGCCAGCACAGCACATCCGCTCCCGTTTGCTTTTGCACATAGTGCCCAAGATGGCGATCCGGTGCCCAGATGATCTTTTCACCCAAGCTATCCAGGTGTTCGATAAGCTCCACCGCAATACTGGACGTCACTACCCAATCTGCCCGGGCTTTTACCGCCGCCGACGTATTGGCATACACCACCACCGTGCGATCAGGGTGGCTATCGCAAAAAGCGCTGAAGGCCTCAACCGGGCACCCTAAATCCAGCGAGCACTCCGCTTCGAGTGTTGGCATCAGTACGGTTTTTTCCGGGCTGAGTATCTTTGCCGTTTCCCCCATAAACCGTACCCCCGCGACGACCAGCGTAGTAGCAGGGTGAGTACGGCCAAACCGGGCCATTTCCAGTGAGTCGGCAACACAACCACCGGTTTCTTCGGCTAGCGACTGAATCTCGGGATCGGTGTAATAGTGCGCCACCAGCACGGCGTTGCGTGCTTGTAGTTGGTGTTTAATCTGGCGGCGATACTGTTGCTTTTCCTCTTCGGATAGCCGTCTCGGTTTGGCGGGAAAAGGGTAATCAATAGCAGATGGTTCAAAAAACAGGCTCATCATGGGATTCCGTGCAGTTGCAGGCGTTAAGGCGACGTCATTTACGAGAAACGTGTTTTATATACTAAACAAAATATCGCAATAACATCATAAAGTCTGCTTTTTCTTCACTAAGAAATTTCAGAAATGCCAGATGTGTTTAATTTATTAAAAATAGAGATCCGTTGATGCACAAGGCGGCCAGAAAGACCGCCCGGTAGCCATCAGGAAAAGAAGCGGTGCCAGTACAAGGAGAAAGGAATAATCAGCACCAACGCTGGCAGGAAGTTAACCACCGCGAAGGTTTTTATCTGCGCAATGCGCAATCCGACAGCCATCATTACGATGCCGCCACACGCTGCGAAATCACCCATCGTGATCTCGTTCATAAACGGCATGATAAGCCTGGCGGAGAAAAATAGCAGCGCCTGTACCAATACCTGAGGAATAGCTATCGACATCACCGCCACCCCCAGCGTAATCGCAAAAATCAGTGCCGTGAAAATATCGAGCGCCGACTTGATGATTAACAGCTGGTAGTCACCGGTCAGCCCTTCCGTCATGGCACCGACCACACCGGTACCACTGGCGCAGAACAATACAATCAAGGCAGTAAAATTCTGGGTATACACATCCTGAGGTAACTGGTGCTCTGGCGATGGCACAAACCGGCTCAACAGGCGCTCTATCATTATCGCCCCTTTCTGAACACCGGCTTCAAGACGCAGCAACTCTCCTATCCCAACCCCCAGAATAATCGCCAGCGCCACTGCCGGGAGCTGGTGAACCTTGACCACCAGCGTTACGCCCATGGCAATCGATACCATCGCAAACGCGGGCGGTAACCCATCACGCATACGTTGAGGAATAAAACGGCGCAACGCCACACCCAATGCGCCACCAATCAAAATAGCCGCGCCATTGATAACCGGACCAATCATCATCAATTATCTCTTAAGGCATATCCTTCTACGCACAGGACTATAAAGGAATATCGCCAGCCGTCAAAAAAGAAGCCATTACTATACGCCAAATGCTACGGTGTGATTGAACTGGGTTGAAGCAAAAAGAGATATAACAAAAGCCAGCGAAAGCATCAGGAAGGGTGATGTAGAACCTGAACGCAGCTTCTCACCTGCACGACAGCGTTATGTCTGAATACAGAGAGCGAATTGAATGAGGTGGTTTATTTAGCGGTGGTGGGTCGTGCAGGATGACTCGGCCTGCGGCCTCGCCCTTCGGGCCAGCGCAATGCGCTGCTGTCTCGCTTCGCTCGACTCGAACCTGAACGCAGCTTCTCACCTGCACGGCAGCGTTATATCTGAAATACAGAGAGCGAATTGAATGAGGTGGTTTATTTAGCGGTGGTGGGTCGTGCAGGATTCGAACTTGCGACCAATTGATTAAAAGTCAACTGCTCTACCGACTGAGCTAACGACCCGCTACGGGATATGCTACACAGAGATTGTTTGGTGGGTCGTGCAGGATTCGAACCTGCGACCAATTGATTAAAAGTCAACTGCTCTACCGACTGAGCTAACGACCCAAACATTCGGCTGCTTTTAGCGATTCAGCATCGCCTTGGCAACGGCGGCATATATTACTAATATAATTTTTCTGTGCAACACATTTTCAGAAAAAAAAGCTCAACTGCTTATCCCTTGAACTCTCCAGCGCAAAAACCACGCATATCGCGCAGTTTTTGTGCCAGAAAGGAAATCACAAACTATCCAAACGCTTCTGAGCTTGTTTTGCGCCATCAGTATTGGGGTAGTTCTTTATCACCTGTTGGTAGACTGCCTTGGCTTTATCAGTCTGACCTTTTTCCTGCATGATGAGGCCAACTTTGAACATGGCTTCCGGTGCTTTCGGTGATTTAGGGTAGTTTTTGACAACGTTAGCGAAGTAATACGCCGAGTCGTCTTTTTTACCCTTGTTGTAGAACAATTGTCCTAACCAGTAATTCGCATTCGGCTGGTAGGTTGAATCAGGATATCGCTTCACGAAATTCTGAAACGCCGCAATCGCCTGATCATACTGTTTCTTTTCCAGCACCAATGAGGCAGCTGCATTGTAATCGGTATTCGCATCACCCGTCATAGCTGGCGCTGCGGAACTCGTACCAGTATTACTTGCGGCTCCCGCATCGCTGGCTGCCGCTGGCGCAGACGCTGCAGCATTACCTGCCGATGAGGCACCAGAAGAGGCTTGACCACCACTCTGAGAACCCAGGCTGTCAATTTGCTGATAGATCTGTTTTTGACGCTCAACGACCTGATTCAGCTGATATTGATTTTCCTGGATTTGGCCGCGCAAGCCATCGATATCGCGCTGAGTGTCGGCGAGTTGTTGCTGAAGTTGGGTTAATAACTGACTATGAGCGTTGGAGATACGCTCCAGCTGAGTGACTCGATCTTCTACCGAGCCTGAGCCGACATTACTGATTGGCGCTTGGGCAGTAGCGGCCCAAGGGGCCGCTACGCCAACCAGTAACGACAGACTCAACATGTGATGTCTGAAGTTACTGCTCATGCGATTCTCTTAGTATACCAGAACGGCACGACGGTTCTTGGACCATGCAGCTTCGTCATGGCCCAGAACAGCAGGTTTCTCTTTACCGTAAGAAACCACGGAGATCTGATCGGCAGACACGCCTTTACCCTGCAGATACATCTGCACAGCATTAGCACGACGCTCGCCCAGAGCGATGTTGTATTCCGGCGTACCACGTTCGTCCGCATGACCTTCAATGGTCACTTTGTAAGACGGGTTGCTACGCAGGAAAGCAGCGTGGGCATCCAGCATCTGAGCGAAGTCAGGACGAATGTCATATTTGTCCAGATCGAAGTAAACGATATTGTTGCGCTGCAGTTCCTGCATCTGCAGACGAGCCTGCTCAGCAGAAGACATGTTACCGCCATTTTCCATACCAGCGCCGCCGTTCAGGGAGGACTGGTCATTGTTAGCGTGTTTGTTGGAGCTACATGCGGCAACAGCCAGCACCGGCAGAGCCAACATCAGGCCTTTCAGCACTTTATTGAATTGCATTTCTATGTCCTTTAAATAGGTTATTGTACATATTTTTGATTACATATACGGCGACCAGGTAGGGAATCTCACCTGACCATCGGTTGCCGGAAGACGCGCTTTAAAACGCCCGTCAGTCGAAACCAGTTGCAACACGGAACCCAGGCCCTGTTTGGAGCTGTAGATTACCATGGTGCCATTGGGTGCGATACTCGGCGTTTCATCCAGGAACGTGTCCGTTAACACTTGAACGCCACCCGTTACCAGATCCTGTTTGGCGATATGCTGAGCGCCACCATTGGAGCTGACCATCACCAGGAATTTACCATCGCTGCTGATTTCAGCATCCTGGTTTTGGGAACCTTCCCAGGTCAGACGCTGAGGAGCACCGCCGTTGATACCGATTTTATAAATCTGGGGACGACCGGCCTGGTCAGAAGTATAGGCCAGCGTTTGGCTATCAGGGAACCAGGTCGGTTCAGTATTATTACTGCGACCATCAGTTACCTGAGAAATCTGGCCAGAGCCCAGATTCATCACATACAAATTCAGGCTACCACTTTTGGACAACGCAAAAGCCAGTTTAGACCCGTCTGGTGAGAATGCTGGCGCACCATTGTGACGAGGGAAAGACGCAATTTGTCTGATATCACCATTAGCCAGCGTCTGTACTACCAGCGCAGAGCGGCCACTCTCGAATGTCACATAAGCCAGTTTGCTGCCATCCGGCGACCAGGCTGGTGACATCAGCGGTTCTGGAGAGCGGTGAACCACGAACTGGTTGTAACCGTCGTAATCCGCTACACGCAATTCATACGGATACTGACCGCCATTGGTTTGCACCACATAAGCGATACGAGTACGGAAAGCACCCTTGATGCCTGTCAGCTTCTCGAACACTTCATCACTGGCGGTATGCGCGGCATAACGCAGCCACTGCTTGGTCACTTTGAACTGGTTCTGCGCCAGCACGCTGCCTGCATTGCCGGAGGTATCTACCAGTTGATAGGAAACCAGATAGCCATCCGCTGTTGGCTGAACCTGCCCTACGACTACCGCGTCAATACCCAGAGCGGTCCAGGCAGACGGCGTCACTTCAGCCGCGGTACCCGGCTGTTGTGGCATACGGCTGGGATCGATAGGGTTGAATTTACCGCTGTTACGCAAATCTGCGGCAACAATGCTGCCGATCTCTTCAGGAACTGCGCCGCCCGTCGATTTAAACGGAACCACGCCGATCGGCCGCGCGGAGTCGACCCCCTGAGTAATTTCAATACGGACTTCTGCATGCAACACAGCCGTCCACAGCATCAGAAAACTCAATGCAATTTTTAATGCCTGCTTCATCTCATCTCCCTTATCCCGGCTCCAGAGCCTACGATAACCTGGCAGCGTTTAACAAACCCATATCAACAAACACGATGTGCACGGTGACCAGTAAAGTCATAGTCGTAAACTCCGCCAACTGGCAACCGGATCACTGCGGTTTAAAGTCTATCGGTGCGTTCTTGAAAGCCTCATATACATCAGAGGTGGGTGGCTTCGGTATCCGAGCCTGCTTGGCCGCAGCAATTGCCGCCTGACACAATGCCGGGTCGCCGCCCTCACTCTTCACATCGATTAGCAGGCCATCAGGCGCCAGTCGGATGCGTAACGTACAGGTGCGTCCTTTGTAGGACTCCCAGTCATAAAACTTGCTCTGAATCGCGGTGCGAACCTGGCTGCCGTAACTATCCAGCGCAGCACCTGATGCCCCGCTCTTCTTATTATTACCTGCCCCGGCCGGTGCATTACTACCGGCTGCATTACCACCACCTTTTGGCGCATTCTTCGATGAAGCCAGACCACCCAGCAGGTCGTCAACCTCACCAGCCTGTTTGGCAGCAGCGGCGGCAGCTTTTTTCTTGTCATCTGCCGCTTTCTTGGCAGCAGCAGCGGCCTCAGCTTTCTTAGCCGCTTCAGCTGCGGCTTTTTCCTTAGCAGCCTCTGCCGCCTTAGCTTTGGCATCGTCTTCCGCTTTCTGCTTAGCCTCAGCAGCCGCTTTAGCTTTAGCGTCTTCTTCAGCTTTCTTCTTGGCTTCAGCTGCAGCCGCCGCTGCCTTGGCTTTTGCTTCTTCTTCCGCTTTCTTCTTCGCGTCAGCAGCAGCCTGTTTTTTTGCTTCGTCTTCAGCCTGCTTCTTCGCTGCGGCGGCAGCCTTAGCCTGTTGCTCTGCTTCTGCTTTAGCCTTCGCTGCAGCTGCTTCCGCTTGTTTTTGCTGTTCCTTCGCTTTCTGGGCGGCTTCCTCCGCCTGTTTTTGCTGTTGCGCCTGTTCCTGCGCTTGTTGTTTCGCTTCTTCTTGTGCCTGCAGACGTTCTTTTTCCAGTTCTTTTAGCCGCTGTTGTTCGGCAGCCTGTTTCGCCTGTAACTCTTCAGCCTGCTGATCTGCCTGTTTTTTACGCAACTGCTCAGCACGGCGGGCGTCACTCTGCTGTTGTTGCTGACGATTGTATTGATCGACCACTGCACTAGGGTCAACCATCACCGCGTCAATGGATGAACCGCCGCCACCACCACTGGCGTCATCCATCTTCTGGTTCAGCGAACTCAGAATCAGCAACGCAATCAGAATAACGTGCAAAACGACCGAGATTATGACGGCTCGCTTTAGCTTATCGTTTCGTTCGTTTGCCTTTAACACAAAGGATTCCCAAAAACAGTTTTGCCAGACAAATGATGTCTATCCTTCTCAGAAGTCACCATTCACGGACTCGCCGGTCAAATCGGCTGCGTCATCAACCCGACAGATTTGACACCGGCCTGATGCAACAAATTCAGCGCCTTGATGATCTCATCATAAGGAACATCTTTGGCACCCCCGATCAGAAAGACCGTTTTCGGGTTTGCGGTCAGGCGAGACTGGGCTTCAGCCACCACCTGCTCCGCAGGCAATTGATTCATACGGTTATGATCAACGACCAGACTGTATTGCCCTACACCGGATACCTCGACAATCACCGGCGGATTATCGTTGCTGGATACGGTCTTGGATTCGGTTGCATCCGGCAGATCCACTTCCACGCTCTGAGTGATGATTGGTGCAGTCGCCATGAAGATCAACAACAGCACCAACAACACGTCGAGCAGAGGAACAATATTAATCTCGGATTTCAGCGACCGGCGGCCGCTACGCGCACGAGCCATATCACCTCCTGATTAACGGTTGCCTTCGCTGGAGAAAGCCTGACGGTGCAGGATAGCAATAAACTCTTCCATGAAGTTGTCGTAATTCTGTTCCAGTTTATTCACACGCTGATTCAGGCGGTTATATGCCATAACGGCCGGGATTGCGGCGAACAGACCGATAGCGGTAGCAATCAGTGCTTCAGCGATACCTGGCGCCACCATCTGTAATGTCGCCTGCTTCACCGCCCCCAGAGCGATGAACGCATGCATAATCCCCCACACGGTACCGAACAAACCGATATACGGACTGATAGACCCGACGGTGCCGAGGAAAGGAATATGGGTTTCCAGTGTTTCCAGCTCGCGGTTCAAGGAAATGCGCATCGCACGGGAGGCCCCTTCCACCACCGCTTCCGGTGCATGGCTATTGGCCCGATGTAAGCGCGCAAACTCCTTGAAGCCTGCATAAAAGATTTGCTCAGTACCTGTCAGATTCTCACGGCGAGTCTGACTTTCCTGATAAAGGCGAGACAGCTCAATACCCGACCAGAACTTGTCTTCAAACGCTTCGGCGTCACGCGTCGCAGCATTCAGAATACGGGTACGCTGAATGATAATCGCCCAAGAGGCAATGGAAAAACCGATTAAAATTAACATGATAAGTTTAACCAGAAGGCTAGCCTTCAGGAACAAATCAAGAATATTCATGTCAGTCACTGCTTAAACTCCGCGACAATAGACTTAGGAAGCGCAACCGGCTTCATTTGAAATGGATCGATACATGCGACTAAAACCTCGGCATGGCTCAGCAGGGTGCCATACGAGTCAAGAATGCGCTGTGCGAATGTCAGGGAAGCGCCGCGTATCGTAACGATTTCGCTTTGCACTTCCAGTAAATCGTCAAGGCGCGCCGGGGCAAGATACTCAATCGTCATTTTACGTACAGCAAAGGCAATATGTTCAGTCATGAGTACGCGCTGATGAAAATCGTGCGCGCGCAACATTTCAGTTCTGGCTCGTTCATAGAAGGCCACATAACGCGCGTGATAAACCACACCACCTGCATCTGTATCTTCATAGTAGACACGCACTGGCCAGCGGAACACTTTATTACTCACTCTACATCCCGGTAATGCGATAAACCCCGCTACTATACGCAAGAGGGATAAAGTTGGGAATGGGTTCTATGTACAGGAAGGTAAATAATTATGGGTTGCGGACAACCCATAACCAAAAGGAATGAAAAGCTATCCTACAGGAAGTAGTAATACAATCCTGCGGTCAGGATCACAAAGGCTGGAAAGGGGGAAAAGAAGGCTCGCCAGCGCATTCTCTGCGGACGAAACCCTACACCATGCACGACACCCGTACACACCGCCCAAATCAGCACGATTCCCTGCCAGACTGCCAGTGAACTGGTGCGAGCAGCAAAACGCGCAGGCTCCCAGAAAACACATCCAGCCAGTAATAACGCCATGATCAGGGAAAGGGCCCGTAACGGGCCCCTATCCATACAGCGGTAAAGACGATCAATAACCATCATTACAGTTTATCTTTATTCGTCTTGGTTGCTTCGCTCTGTTCCAATGCCAGAGCAGTAATCACGCCCAGCGAACAAGCAAGAAGCGTTCCCAATATCCAGGCAAAATACCACATAAATCAGGCTCCTTACTTAGTACAACGAATGAGAATTCTGCTCGATATGCTCTTTAGTGATGCGTCCGAACATCTTGTAGTAACACCAAATGGTGTAAGACAGCACGATCGGGACGAAGATAATCGCCACCACAGTCATCACTCGAAGCGTCAGCAGGCTGGAGGTTGCATCCCACATGGTCAGACTGACGTTTGGTACGGTCACTGACGGCATGATGAACGGGAACATGGCAATACCAGCGGTCAGGATCACGCAGGCGATACTCAAGGAGGAGAACAAAAATGCCATCGCTCCCTTTCCTGCCCGCGCCATAAGCGCAGTCACCAGCGGCAACACCACACCGAGCAGCGGAATAGCCCACAGCACAGGGTGACTATTGTAGTTGACCAACCAGGCACCAGCCTGACGGGCTACTTCTTTATGTAGCGGGTTAGACTCGCCAGCCGTATTAATGACCGACGTCAGTACATAACCATCAATGCCATAAACAACCCAAACACCCGCCAGAGCAAACGTCACCGTCAGCGCCAGCGAAGCGAACTGAGCGACTTTTTTGGCACGGAACAGCAGGTCGCCTGAAGTACGCATCACCAGGTAAGTCGCCCCCTGTGCCACAATCATGCTCAGGCTGACAATACCTGCCAATAACCCGAACGGATTGAGCAACTGGAAGAAGTTACCGGTGTAGTACAAGCGCAGATACTCATCCACATGGAACGGAACACCCTGTAGCAGGTTACCGAATGCGACACCGATAACCACCGGCGGAACGAAACTACCGATGAAAATGCCCCAGTCCCACATATTGCGCCAGCGCGGATCTTCGATTTTCGAACGGTAGTCAAAGCCGACCGGACGGAAATACAACGATGCCAGAACCAGAATCATCGCGATGTAGAAACCGGAAAACGCAGCGGCATACACCATCGGCCAGGCAGCGAACAGCGCACCACCAGCCGTGATCAACCAAACCTGGTTACCGTCCCAGTGCGGCGCGATACTGTTAATCATCACGCGGCGCTCTACATCATTACGCCCCATGAGGCGTACCAGCACACCGACGCCCATGTCAAAACCATCGGTGACGGCAAAACCGATCAGCAGCACACCAATCAGCAGCCACCAGACAAAACGCAAGACTTCATAATCAAACATAGTGGACTCCTGTTACCGTACTTCCTGAGCCGCGATCGGCTGTTCGAAGTGATAAGCACCTGTTTTCAGACTGCTTGGACCCAGACGCGCATACTTGAACATCAGGTATGTTTCAGCCACCAGGAACAGCGTATACAGACCGCAAATCAGTCCCATGGAGAACAGGATGTCTCCCGCAGTTAGCGAGGAGTTAGCGACAGCTGTCGGCAACACTTCACCAATCGCCCACGGCTGGCGACCGTATTCCGCAACAAACCAACCCGCTTCAACGGCAATCCACGGCAACGGGATACCATACAGCGCGATGCGATGCAGCCAGCGTTTCTGACCAATCTTGTTGCGCAGCACCGTCCAGAAAGACAGACCGATAATCAACAGCATCAGCACACCGCACGCCACCATAATGCGGAAGGAGAAGTACAGCGGGGCTACACGCGGAATAGAATCTTTAACCGCCTGTTTAATCTGTGCGTCACTGGCATCCGCCACATTCGGGGTATACCGTTTCAACAACAGCCCATAACCAAGATCCTGTTTGTTCTTCAGGAACTCAGTGCGTACAGCCGGGTCGGTGTTACCGGAGCGCAGTTGCTGCAACAGATGATAAGCCTTCATACCGTTGCGGATACGAACTTCGTGTTGCTCCATCAGTTCTTTCAGACCAGTCACCGTCTTGTCGGTAGAACGGGTAGCGATCAGGCCCAGCATGTAAGGGATCTGAATGGCATACTTGTTCTCCATCGTTTCCTGATTAGGAACACCGAACAAAGTAAACGCAGCAGGTGCAGGTTGGGTTTCCCATTCTGCTTCGATAGCCGCCAGCTTGGTTTTCTGTACGTCACCCATCTCGTAACCAGACTCGTCGCCCAGCACGATAACAGACAGTACAGCCGCCATACCAAAGCTTGCTGCAATCGCAAAGGAACGTTTGGCAAAAGCCACATCACGTCCTTTCAACAGGTAGTAGGAGCTGATACCCAAAATGAACATGGCGCCGGTGCAATACCCTGCCGCGACGGTGTGAACGAATTTCACCTGTGCAACCGGGTTCAATACCAGATCAGCAAAGCTCACCATCTCCATGCGCATGGTTTCGAAGTTGAAATCCGAGGCAATCGGGTTCTGCATCCAGCCGTTGGCCACCAGAATCCACAATGCAGACAAGTTGGACCCCAACGCCACCAGCCAGGTTACCGTCATGTGCTGTACTTTGCCCAGTCGATCCCAGCCAAAGAAGAACAGCCCGACAAAGGTAGACTCCAGGAAGAACGCCATCAATCCTTCGATTGCCAGAGGTGCACCGAAGATATCGCCGACATAGTGAGAGTAATACGACCAGTTAGTACCGAACTGGAATTCCATGGTCAGGCCGGTAGACACACCAAGGGCAAAGTTAATCGCAAATAACTTGCCCCAGAACTTGGTCATATCTTTGTAGATTTGTTTGCCAGACAAGACATACACGGTTTCCATGATCGCCAGCAAAAACGCCATCCCCAGCGTTAAAGGCACGAACAGGAAATGATACATCGCGGTCAAGGCAAACTGTAAACGTGACAGTTCGACTACATCAAACATCTTAACTCCTTGCTCCTCGCAGGAGGGTCTTTAGCTCGCTGTACAGACAAGCCACTAAATACCCGGCAGTTAGTAACCTAAAGAACACAACAATGCTTTAGCACAGGCCTCAATATGCGCCACCACGTCATCACGACGCATTTGAAAAGTAAGCCGAAGAAAAAATTACAGGATTACAAATACTATACTCAGATATGAGTATAGTTATATTACGCCTCTACAACCTTACAATAAATAGGTTTTTACGTGATGCGGATTGAGTTTTTTGATTTTACGCCAATCGCAACGCCACAGGCCTTCAAGGGCATAATTGACCCACCGCAATTTAATCTTATTTCCGAACGGATATCCAGTTTAGATTTTTGATCTAAAACAACTATCACCCCAGATGTTAATAAACATCATCTTTTATTTTACACATCATTAAATGTTAATCTGATGTAATCGCCTGGTTTCCGAAGCGTGCCATTAATAATGTATTTTTTGTTTTAAATAAAAATAGCATTGGTTGATCTAAAATATGGAAACTTTTAATTTATACACTCTATGTTATTTTATTGTTGCTGGATTGATTAAATATATTTCCATGAGGCTACATTTTTGCGACAAGATTCAAATATAAAAAAGGCCACCAGAGGTGGCCAAACATGTCGAACCGGGAAGGTAATGACACACTATATTCAGTACAGTGCATTCCGCTTAACGTGACAGCACTGCTTTTACCGCATCACCGATGTCAGCCAGGCTGCGTACTGTCTTAACGCCCGCTGCTTCAAGCGCAGCAAATTTGTCATCTGCCGTACCTTTACCGCCAGCGATAATCGCCCCGGCATGACCCATACGCTTGCCTTTCGGCGCAGTGACACCAGCAATGTACCCCACTACGGGTTTGGTGACGTGTTCTTTAATGTAGGCTGCCGCTTCTTCTTCAGCAGTACCACCAATTTCACCGATCATCACGATAGCTTCGGTCTGCGGATCCTGTTCGAACAGCTTGAGAATATCGATAAAGTTGGAGCCTGGAATCGGGTCACCACCGATACCCACGCAGGTCGACTGGCCCAGACCGGCATCTGTAGTCTGTTTTACAGCTTCATAAGTCAGCGTACCGGAGCGAGATACAATACCGACTTTACCCGGCAAATGGATGTGGCCCGGCATGATACCAATCTTACAAGCACCCGGAGTGATCACACCTGGGCAGTTCGGGCCGATCATGCGCACACCGCTTTGCTCCAGCTTCACTTTCACCGTCAGCATATCCAGCGTCGGGATACCTTCGGTGATACAGATGATCAGTTGGATACCCGCATCAATGGCTTCCAGAATGGAGTCTTTACAGAACGGAGCTGGTACATAAATAACAGACGCCGTCGCACCCGTGGCTTCTACCGCTTCGCGTACCGTATTAAATACTGGCAGCCCCAGATGTTCTGTACCGCCTTTACCTGGCGTTACCCCCCCCACCATCTGCGTACCGTAGGCAATCGCCTGCTCAGAATGGAATGAACCCTGACTGCCGGTAAAACCCTGACAGATGACCTTGGTGTTTTTATCGATCAGAATGGACATTATTTACCCTCCACTGCTGCAACCACTTGCTGAGCCGCATCCGTCAGGCTGGTCGCAGCAATGATGTTCAAACCACTATCCGCCAGTTTCTGCGCACCCAATTCAGCATTGTTGCCTTCCAGACGCACAACGACCGGAACGTTCACGCCCACTTCTGCTACCGCGCCGATAATACCGTCGGCAATCAGGTCACAACGAACGATACCACCGAAAATATTCACCAGTACCGCTTTCACCTTGTCATCAGACAGGATGATTTTGAATGCTTCGGTTACACGTTCTTTGGTCGCGCCACCACCCACATCAAGGAAGTTAGCCGGTGAACCACCGTGCAGCTTCACGATGTCCATGGTTCCCATCGCCAGACCAGCACCATTCACCATACAACCGATGTTGCCATCCAGCGCGACATAGTTCAGTTCCCACTGAGCAGCATGCGCTTCACGCGCATCTTCCTGAGAGTGGTCACGCATTTCGCGCAGTTCCGGCTGGCGGAACAGGGCATTGCCGTCAGCACCCAGCTTGCCGTCCAGACACACCAGGTCACCTTGTTTAGTGATAACCAGCGGGTTGATTTCAACCAGCGCCAGGTCACGTTCCAGGAACAGTGTCGCCAACCCCATAAAGATTTTGGTGAACTGTGCAACCTGCTTACCGCTTAAGCCCAGTTTGAACGCCAGTTCGCGGCCCTGATACGGTTGAGGCCCGGTCAAAGGATCCAGAGCGACTTTATGAATCAAATGTGGCGTTTCTTCGGCCACTTTTTCAATTTCAACACCACCTTCGGTGGAAGCCATGAATACCACACGGCGAGTACCACGATCGACTACGGCACCCAGATAAAGCTCTTTATCAATATCCGTCGCACCTTCCACCAGAATCTGATGAACCGGCTGACCGTTAGCATCCGTTTGGTAGGTAACCAGACGTTTACCCAACCAGTTTTCAGCAAAGGCGCGAATCTCTTCTTTGCTGTTCACCAGTTTTACGCCACCAGCCTTACCACGGCCGCCAGCATGCACCTGACACTTAACAACCCACGGGCCAGCACCAATCTTGGATGCGGCTTCTTCCGCTTCACGCGGTGTTGTGCAGGCGTAACCGGTGGGTGCCGGTAAACCATACCGAGCAAAGAGCTGTTTTGCCTGATACTCATGTAAGTTCATGATGTTCTATCCATTTAAGTTTGAAGATAAGTCCAGAGACTCTCTGTCGTGGATAACGCCGCCGCACAGATGCAACGGCCTGCATAGCACATAATAAAGGCGGCAGGACGCAGGCCAGCCGCCTTTTACTACAACGGGTTAGACATCCAGCAACAAGCGAGCCGGGTCTTCCAGCATTTCTTTAACAGTAACCAGGAAACCGACTGATTCGCGGCCATCGATCAGGCGATGATCGTAGGACAACGCCAGATACATCATCGGCAGGATGACCACCTGGCCATTTACCGCCATTGGGCGATCTTTGATAGCATGCATCCCCAGAATCGCGCTCTGCGGCGGGTTGATAATCGGGGTAGACATCAGAGAACCGAACACGCCACCGTTGGTAATAGTGAAGTTACCACCCGTCAGCTCTTCGACGGTCAATTTACCGTCGCGGCCTTTCACCGCCAGCTCTTTGATTTTCTTCTCGATCTCGGCCATACCCAGCAAGTCGACATCTTTCAGCACCGGCGTTACCAGACCACGTGGGGTAGATACCGCAATGCTGACGTCGAAATAGTTATGGTAGACCACATCTTCGCCATCAATAGACGCATTCACTTCTGGATAGCGCTTCAGTGCTTCCACGACAGCTTTAATGTAGAAGGACATGAAACCCAGACGCACACCATGACGTTTTTCAAACGCTTCGCCATACTGCTTACGCAGATCCATAATCGGTTGCATGTTGACTTCGTTGAACGTGGTCAACATGGCGGTACTGTTTTTCGCTTCCAGCAGACGTTCAGCCACGCGCTTGCGCAGGCGGGTCATCGGAACACGTTTCTCGCTGCGGCTTCCCAGCGCTGCAGCAGGCTGTGCGGCTACCGGTGCTTCAGTGGTTTTGCTGGCTGACTTCTGACCAGCCAGGTGTTTTTCCACATCTTCGCGAGTGATACGCCCGCCGACGCCACTGCCTTTAATGGCTGATGCGTCCAAGTCATGCTCGGCAATCAGACGACGGATCGCCGGGCTCAGCGCATCGTTATTTTCATCTTCCAACCCGGCGGTGTGACGCTGTGCCGGAGTAGACTCTTTGCTCTGTGCTTTTTCGCTGGTTTCTTTGCCGGAATTATCTCCCGGACGCAGACGCCCCAGAATCTGGCGAGATGTCACGGTCGCGCCTTCAGCTTCCAGCACCGCTTCCAGTACACCCGCTTCGATCGCCGGCACTTCCAGCACGACTTTGTCGGTTTCAATTTCAACCAGCACTTCATCACGCTGGACGCTATCGCCCGGTTTCTTGTGCCAGGTAGCGACGGTCGCGTCAGCTACAGATTCCGGCAGATCAGGGACAAGAATATCTACGCTACTCATTATCTATCCTTATTCATTTAATTAACGTTCAGCGCGTCATCAACCAGAGCTTGTTGTTGTTTCTGGTGTACGGACATATAGCCAACGGCGGGTGAAGCAGAGGCCGGGCGACCGGCATACCGCAACGAGGCGCCAAAAGGAATCACCTCACGGAGGTGGTGCTGGCTGCAATACCATGCGCCCTGGTTCAGCGGCTCTTCCTGGCACCAGACAAAATCATGCACGTGAGCGAACGGTTCCAGCGCAGCCTGCACCGACTGATGCGGGAACGGATACAATTGTTCGATACGCACTATCGCCACATCGTTCTGTTCATTCTTGCGACGCTGTTCCAGTAAATCATAGTAGACCTTGCCAGAACACATCACGACACGCTTCACTGCTTTTGGATCCAGACTGTCAATTTCCCCTATTGCAGGCTGGAACTGCCCATTAGCCAGCTCATCCAGCGTAGACGTCGCCAGCGGGTGACGCAGCAGCGATTTCGGCGACATCACAATCAGTGGGCGGCGCATACCACGCAACGCCTGACGACGCAACATGTGGTAGACCTGAGCAGGTGTGGAGGGAACGCAAACCTGCATGTTTTGCTCGGCACACAATTGCAAGTAGCGTTCCAGACGTGCGGAGGAGTGTTCTGGCCCCTGACCTTCATAACCATGCGGCAACAGCATGACCAGACCACACATACGGCCCCATTTCTGCTCGCCGGAACTGATGAACTGGTCAATCACCACTTGAGCGCCGTTGGCGAAATCACCAAACTGTGCTTCCCAGATAGTCAGCGTACGTGGCTCAGCCGTAGCATAACCGTACTCGAATGCCAGTACGGCTTCTTCAGACAGCACCGAATCCCAGACATTGAACACGCCTTGGGCGTTATGCACATACGTCAGCGGTGTATAGGTAGAACCGCCTTTCTGGTTATGCACCACCGCGTGGCGATGGAAGAAGGTACCGCGACCGGCATCTTCGCCAGACAGACGTACCGGAATACCTTCGTCTACCAGTGTGGCGTAGGCCAGGGTTTCCGCACCACCCCAGTCAAACAGTTTTTTGCCCGCCGCCATTTCAGCGCGGTCGTTATAAATCTTGGCGACACGCGGCTGCATTTCCAGCGCTTCCGGCACTTCGCTGATACGGCGCGCCAGCTCCTGCAAACGCTTGGTTTCAACTTTATGCGGATACGGCTCGTCCCACTCATGATTGAGATAAGACATCCAGGTGAAAGAGTGCATGTCCATCGGACGCCACTCGTCTACCACACATTCACCGGCATCCAGCGCATCGCGGTAAAGATTGACCATCTCAGTAGCGTCAGCAAGCGTTGTGATCTGCTGCTGTTCCAAGCGGTCGGCGTAGATTTTACGCGGCGTTGGGTGCTTTTTGATTTTCTGGTACATCACCGGCTGGGTAGCGCTCGGCTCGTCGGCTTCGTTATGGCCGTGGCGGCGGTAGCACACCAGATCGATGAAGACATCACGCTGGAAAGTATTACGGAAATCCAGCGCCAGACGGGTAACAAACGCGACTGCTTCCGGGTCGTCGGCATTAACGTGGAAGATAGGCGCCTGCACCATCTTGCCGATATCGGTACAGTATTCAGTGGAACGGGCATCGAGGGGGTTGGAGGTGGTAAAACCAATCTGATTGTTGATAACAATACGAATGGTGCCGCCAACTTCGTAACCGCGTGCTTTGGACATGTTCAGGGTTTCTTGCACTACCCCTTGCCCTGCAATCGCGGCATCGCCATGAATAGTAATCGGCAACACCAGTGAACTACTGGGGTTCTCCAGACGATCGATACGGGCACGTACCGACCCTATGACTACCGGGCTGACGATTTCCAGGTGCGATGGGTTAAACGCCAACGCCAGGTGAACCTTACCGCCCTCAGTTTCCATATCGGAGGAGAAGCCCTGATGGTACTTCACATCCCCCGTGCCGAGATGATCTTTGTGCTTACCGGAGAATTCGTCGAACAGATCCTGGGGTTTTTTCCCCATCACATTCACCAGCACGTTGAGACGGCCACGGTGAGCCATTCCCATCACCACTTCACGCGTACCATTTTTGCCCGCGTGACGGATTATTTCCTTCAGCATCGGAATCAGCGCATCGCCACCTTCCAGCGAGAAGCGCTTGGCACCAGGGAACTTGGCACCCAGGTAGCGTTCCAGCCCTTCAGCAGCGGTCAGTTCTTTCAGGAAGCGCTTTCTTTCTTCAACGCTAAAGCTGGGCTGTCCCACCACTGACTCGATACGCTGCTGAATCCAGCGTTTTTCATCCGTGTTGGTAATGTGCATGTATTCCGCACCGATCGAACCGCAGTAAGTCTGTTTCAGTGCGCTATACAATTCGCCAAGCGGCATGGTTTCTTTACCAATGGCGAATGAGCCAACGTTAAAGCTCTCTTTCAGATCGTCATCGGTCAGGTTGTGGTATGCCAGATCCAGATCGGCTACGCGCTCTTGTTTCCACAATCCCAATGGATCAAGGTTGGCATGTTGATGCCCACGGAAACGAAAAGCGTTAATCAGCTGTAATACTTTGACTTGCTTGGCATCACTGTCAGGATCAGTAATGGAAGAAGTATAACGCGAGGCATCTTTCGCCAGACGGCGAAAATAGTCGCGAGTTTTGGAGTGAAGTTGATCCGGTTTAACCCCAGTGGTAGGAAGTTGTTGGAAAATCGAACGCCAGCTGTGATCAATAGAATCTGGGTCGGTTAAAAAATCTTCATAGAGCTGCTCTATGTAGGACTGGTTCGCGCCCGCCAGATAGGAGGAATCCAGCCAGGCCTTCATTGCGCCGTTCTGCATTGTGATCCCTTAAGCTAATTAGCTTCAGTTTTCGCCGTGGTTAACATGTTCTATGTTGCCGTTATAAAACGGGTTACCGTAAAACGGTTCACTTGTTGTGCTTAGTTACGCACAATGCGGATAGTCTTATCCTGAAGGAACCTTTAAAAAACGGTTTAAGCGCACAAGCCGGTTTTTAAAGGTTTCCTGCTGCTCCCCCGCCTCGCGACGGGGGAAACAGTGTGCTACAGAGCCAGAACTCAGGCGCTACGCTGCAGCAACATCGACTTGATGTGGCCGATAGCGCGCGTCGGGTTCAATCCTTTCGGACAGACGCTGACGCAATTCATGATGCTGTGACAGCGGAATACGCTGAAAGCATCGTTGAGATCATCCAGACGAGCCTTGGTTTCCGTATCGCGGCTGTCAATCAGGAAACGGTAGGCTGCCAGAAGACCTGCAGGCCCGACAAACTTATCCGGGTTCCACCAGAAAGACGGGCAGGATGTCGAACAGCATGCGCACATGATGCACTCGTACAGCCCATCTAGTTTTTCCCGCTGCTCTGGTGACTGCAGATGCTCGCGAGAAGGTGGATTCTTCCCATTATTCAACAGGTAAGGCCTAATTTTCTCATATTGAGCATAGAACTGCCCCATGTCTACCACCAAATCACGTACCACTGGCAGTCCAGGCAGGGGACGAATCACAATTTTGTTATTGCCATTGCGTAGGGTGGACACTGGCGTGATGCAGGCCAACCCATTCTTGCCATTCATGTTCAGACCGTCGGAACCACACACCCCTTCACGACAGGAGCGACGGAATGCCAGTGTCGGGTCCTGCTCTTTGAGGAGGATCAGCGCATCGAGCAGCATCATGTCACGGCCTTCTTCCGCTTCCAGCGTATAGTCCTGCATGCGCGGAGCGCTATCGACATCCGGGTTATAACGATAAATGGAAAATTCAACTTTCATCGCTTTCTCTCCGCAAAATTAATAGGTACGCACTTTCGGCGGGAACGCCGGACGCAGTTTAGGCTGCATGTTTACCTCACGGCGCGTCATGCTTTCGGTTTGCGGTTGATACAGCGAATGGCACAACCAATTCTCGTCATCACGATCAGGATAGTCGAACCGGCTGTGAGCTCCACGGCTTTCGGTACGGAAATTTGCCGATACCGCAGTGGCATAAGCCGTTTCCATCAGGTTATCCAGCTCCAGACATTCAATACGCTGAGTATTGAACTCGCTGGATGTATCATCCAGACGGGCGTTTTTGAGCCGTTCGCGGATCACTTTCAGCTCTTCCAGCCCCTTCGCCATGGCATCGCCTTCACGGAATACCGAGAAATTGTTCTGCATGCAGGACTGCAACGCTTTGCGAATTTCCACCGGGTCTTCACCGGAGCGGGTGTTATTCCAGCGGTTAAGTCTGTCCAACGAAGCGTCGATATCAGAATCGCTGGCATCACGCGTCACGCCCTGTTCAGCCAGAGATTCCTGCAAGTGCATACCCGCAGAACGGCCGAACACCACCAGGTCGAGCAACGAGTTGCCGCCCAGACGATTAGCGCCATGTACCGATACACACGCGATTTCACCTACAGCGAACAGACCAGGGATTACCACATCCTCACCCTTCTCGTTCACCGTCAGTGCCTGACCGGTCACTTTGGTCGGGATCCCCCCCATCATGTAGTGGCAGGTCGGGATAACCGGAATCGGCTCTTTCACCGGGTCAACATGTGCAAACGTGCGGGACAGTTCCAGAATGCCCGGCAGACGGGATTCCAGTACCTCTTTACCCAGGTGATCCAGTTTGAGCTTGGCATGCGGCCCCCACGGACCATCACAACCACGGCCTTCGCGAATTTCAATCATGATAGAACGGGCTACCACGTCACGTCCGGCCAGGTCTTTAGCGTTTGGTGCATAACGCTCCATGAAGCGCTCACCGTGTTTATTCAGCAGGTAACCACCTTCGCCACGGCAACCTTCGGTCACCAGTACGCCCGCACCCGCGATACCGGTCGGGTGGAACTGCCACATTTCCATGTCCTGTACAGGGACACCAGCGCGCAGCGCCATGCCGACCCCGTCGCCGGTATTAATGTGGGCATTGGTCGTAGATTGATAAATACGACCAGCACCGCCAGTTGCCAGCACGGTAGCACGGGCTTTGAAATAAACGACTTCGCCGGTTTCAATACAGATAGCCGTACATCCAACCACCGCGCCATCCTGGTTTTTCACCAGATCCAACGCATACCACTCGGAAAACACCGTGGTGTGGTTTTTCAGGTTCTGTTGGTACAACGTATGCAACAATGCATGACCGGTACGGTCTGCCGCCGCTGCAGTACGGGCAGCCTGCTCGCCGCCAAAATTCTTAGACTGACCGCCGAACGGGCGCTGGTAAATGCGTCCATCATCAAGGCGGGAAAACGGCAGCCCCATGTGTTCCAGTTCCAGAATCGCTTCCGGACCGGTTTTACACATATATTCGATAGCGTCCTGATCACCGATATAGTCGGAACCTTTCACGGTGTCATACATGTGCCATTCCCAGTTATCTTCATGGGTATTGCCCAGCGCTACCGTAATGCCCCCTTGGGCAGATACAGTATGAGAACGGGTCGGGAACACTTTTGACAACAGGGCACAGGACAGGCCCATCTGGGAAATCTGCAGCGCAGCGCGCATACCTGCGCCACCTGCGCCGACAACAACGGCATCAAACTCTCTGACTGGCAAATTCATCACGCACCCCACACCACAACAGTTCCATAAATGACGTACACCAACAACGCGACGACGATAGCCAGCTGCAACGTCAGCCGGATAGCCAGCGGTTTGATATAGTCAGTCAACACCTGCCACATCCCGATCCAGGCATGAACCAGAATGGCGAACAGCGTCAGCAGGGTGAACACCTTGGTGAGATGCATGGCGAAGAAACCACGCCAGACTTCATACGTGATGTTACCGGCGCTGGCTACAAAACCAACGATATACAGGACATACAGCACGATGACGATGGCAGAAGCGCGAAGTAATAACCAATCGTGTACGCCATTACGCCCCAATGCGGAGGCATTGCTTACCATACGAGGACTCCAGCCAAAAATGAAAGCACGACAGTAATGATGAAAGAGGTTTTTGCAGTACGTGATCCCGCCTCGAAGTTCTCTTCGATATAGCCGAAATCCATCAACAGATGACGCAGACCACCTACAATATGATAGGCCAGTGCGGTCAAAATGCCCCAGACAACGAATTTCACGATGAAGCTGCCCATGATGGCCGCCGCCTGAGCAAACCCTTCTGGCGAAGAGAGAGACAGGCCCAACAGCCACAATAGAATACCTACAGCAACAAACGTTATAACGCCGGAGACACGGTGAAGAATAGATGCTATCGCGGTAACGGGGAACCGGATCGTTTGCAGATCCAGATTGACAGGTCTTTGTTTTTTCACGAGTTTGCCCACACAGCTTTTATTATTTTCTTCCTCCGGACCTGTTGTGGGGTCAGACAGTATGGGCGGTGAGATGATGCTTTTCTCTGTCAATGTACGGCTGGATACGATCCTTTATTTTCATCCGCACAAACCGATCACACTGGGTGCTCCTACTGCAGGGTATTCCGGAGACCTGGCGGCAGTATAGGCACTTCACATTCTTATTACAATTACCCTACAAACTGTTTGGGCACATTTGCCTTGAACAGTGATTGAGATCACGAATTTCACAATTTATATAAAATTAATTATCTGATTTGACAAATCTTAAACATTTAAATTACAACTAGGACCCAAGAAACCTGTTGTCCTGTTAAAGCTCATTGGTAGCTCTTTCCCATTCACCAAAGTTATGTAACAGTGGGAAACAAAGTCCCCGGAAAAATTATAAGTACTGGCTACAATTAGAGCAGGACAGGGCTAAAACCCGAGCTGAGAGAAGACGAGTTGATCCTGACTGTGACCGCCTGACGATGCGCCTGACGATAATAGTCAACTCTGTACCCGATTTGGTTTCCGACGACAGTTTGGTTTCCAACTACAGGGCGACGTCTGGTCTGTTTACTTTGTCCAGCGTGCGGGCATGACGGTATTTCTGCAGTGACGAATTTTTAAAATTAAAGATTAAAGCGCTAAGGAGACTGTAAATGGCTGATAAAAAAGCAACGCTTACAATAGACGGCAATGAAGCGATTGAGCTGAATGTCCTGTCTGGTACGCTTGGCAACGATGAAATCGATATTCGTAGCCTAGGTTCTAAAGGTTATTTCACGTTTGACCCCGGTTTCACTTCCACCGCATCCTGCGAATCCAAAATC
This sequence comes from Dickeya ananatis, assembly GCF_019464615.1. Classification (NCBI taxonomy): domain Bacteria; kingdom Pseudomonadati; phylum Pseudomonadota; class Gammaproteobacteria; order Enterobacterales; family Pectobacteriaceae; genus Dickeya; species Dickeya ananatis. The sequence goes on from NZ_CP040816.1 coordinate 2,894,965, forward strand.
ACTTACATTGACGGCGATGTGGGCGTACTGCTGCACCGCGGCTATCCGATTGCGCAACTGGCGGAAAAGTCCAACTATCTGGAAGTCTGTTATATCCTGTTGTTTGGCGAAGCGCCGACACAAGAACAATATGACACGTTCAAGACCACCGTAACCCGCCACACCATGATTCACGAGCAGATCACGCGTCTGTTCCACGGTTTTCGTCGCGACTCCCACCCCATGGCGGTGTTGTGCGGCGTAACGGGCGCGCTGGCCGCGTTCTACCATGACTCGTTAGATATCGGAAACGAACGTCATCGTGAAATCGCCGCTTACCGCCTGCTGTCGAAAATGCCGACCGTCGCGGCCATGTGTTATAAATATTCCATTGGCCAGCCGTTTGTGTACCCACGTAACGACCTGTCCTATGCGGGTAACTTCCTGCACATGATGTTCTCAACGCCGTGCGAAGAGTACGTCGTCAATCCGGTGCTGGAACGTGCAATGGACCGCATCCTGATTCTGCATGCTGACCATGAGCAGAATGCGTCGACCTCTACCGTGCGTACCGCTGGTTCCTCCGGCGCTAACCCGTTCGCGTGTATCGCCGCTGGTATTGCTTCACTCTGGGGGCCGGCACATGGCGGCGCCAACGAAGCCTGTCTGCGTATGCTGGAAGAAATCAGTTCTGTGGAGCACATTCCAGCCTTTATCAAACGCGCCAAAGACAAGAATGATTCGTTCCGTCTGATGGGCTTTGGTCATCGCGTGTACAAGAACTACGACCCACGCGCTACCGTAATGCGTCAGACCTGTCACGAAGTTCTGAAAGAACTAGGTACAAAAGACGACCTGCTAGAAGTGGCGATGGAGCTGGAAAACATCGCGCTGAACGACCCGTACTTCATTGAGCGTAAACTCTACCCGAACGTGGACTTCTACTCAGGCATCATTCTGAAAGCCATGGGTATTCCGTCCACCATGTTCACGGTGATTTTCGCGATGGCTCGTACTGTCGGCTGGATTGCTCACTGGAGCGAAATGCACGGCGAAGGGCTGAAGATCGCGCGTCCGCGTCAGCTGTATACTGGTCACGCCGAACGCGATTTCGAGCCGTCAGTCACCAAACGCTAAGCGTCATCACGGTTAGTGAAATAAGTAAGGTCGGGTATTTACCCGACCTTTTTACTTTTAGCCTTTTTATCTTCAGTACATGCCCGTATCAACGCATTTCTGCTAACGGGCCGTAACCTGTATGCCGTACTGCGTGAAACTCTCCCTAAGCCGACGGGCAAATACCAGCGCATGTGCGTTATCGCCATGCAAGCAGACCGTTTCTGCCTGTACTGAGACCCAACTGCCATCCTGAGCCCGAACCCGCTGACGCTGCACCATCTCCAGCGTCTGAGCCAGCGCCAGTTCGTCGCTACTGATCACGGCAGAAGGCTGATCACGCGGCACCAGCGAACCGTCAGCCTGATAGCTGCGATCAGCGAAAACCTCCTGACGGCATTTCAGCCCGGCGCGTTGACCGGCATGAATCAATTCACTCCCCGCCAGCCCAACCAGACACAATGACGAGTCGACCGTCGCTACCGCACGGGCAATCGCCTCTGCCAGCGCCGGATCGCGCGCCGCCTGATTGTAAAGCATGCCATGCGGTTTCACATGAAACAGGCGCGCCCCTTCTGCCTTAACGATCGCTGCCAGGGCACCAATCTGATACAGCACCTGCGCGTATACCGTTTCCGGTGGTACGTTCATAGCCGTCCGGCCAAAGTTTTCGCGATCAAAAAAGCTCGGGTGAGCCCCGATCGCCACGCCATACTGAATAGCCCAGCGTACCGACTGGCACATCAGACTGGCATCACCAGCATGAAAACCACAAGCGATATTGGCGGAGGAAACCAGTTGTAGCAAAGCTTCGTCATGTTGACCGCCTTCTCCCAGATCGGCATTCAAATCAATGACCATGTAACCTCCAGGCAATCTGTTCCAGGTAGCGAGACTGCTCCTGCCATGCTCGCTGAGCCTCATCCAGCGAACAACGAATAAAATGCACCGGCTCACCCAGACGCAACTGCGCCATGTTGTAAAGATCAGCGTCAATCACACAACCGATACGCGGATAACCGCCGGTAGTCTGCGCATCAGCCATCAGTACGATAGGTTTGCCGTTATGCGGTACCTGAATCACCCCCGGCAACAGGCCGTGCGACAGCATTTCCCGTTGTTTTTCGCGTACCAACTCGGGCCCCAACAGACGGTATCCCATGCGGTTACTCTGTGGGCTTAGGTGCCAGCCGGTACGCCAGAAATTATCGCGCGCCTCTTCACTAAACTCCTGATATTCCGGTCCTGGCAACACACGTACCCGGTTACTGAACAGCAATTGCTTCACCCCCACTGAACGTTCGGGTAAGCGTACCGGTTTCCCTAACGGGAGCACATCGCCTTCTGCCAGCAGTCGCCCTTCCAGCCCACCAATCCCGGCTTTCAGGTCAGTACTGCGGGAGCCCAGTATCTCTGGTACGGCTATCCCTCCGGATACCGCCAGATAGCTGCGCATACCGTTACGCGGCGAGCGCAAGCGTAGCGTCTGGCCTGTTTGTACCGCAAAACACCAGCCAGTCCACAACGTTTTACCGTCCAATAAGGCGTGGCAATCGGCACCGGTCAACGCTATCCAGCATGGTGCGGTAAACGTCACCACCAACTGCCCCAACGTAATTTCCAGTGCTGCCGCATTCGCTTCATTCCCCACCAGCAGGTTGGCGAGTTTCAACGCTGGACTATCCAGCGCGCCACACTGGCTGATCCCCAGTTGGCGCCAACCGGGACGGCCGAGATCCTGCACGGTGGTTTGCAACCCTGCGCGAATAATCTTCAGCATATTCCCTCCCGCTGAGGTATAAAACGCACCCGATCACCCGGTCTTAGCAACACCGGCGGCGTTTGCGTCGGCTGGAATAACGCCAACGATGTCTGACCAATCAGTTGCCAGCCACCCGGCGTACTGAGCGGGTAGATGCCGGTCTGATTGCCGCCAATCCCGACCGAGCCGGCGGGCACCTGCAGGCGTGGTTCGGCACGACGAGGAGTAAACAGCGCCTCATCCAACCCGCCCAGATAAGGGAAACCGGGCTGGAAACCCAGAAAATAGACCACATAACGCCCGGCGGCGTGACGTTCTACAACCTGCTTCGGCGTCATACCACAGTGCTCAGCCACCGTTGTCAGGTCCGGGCCGTAATCACCGCCATACGTCACCGGAATATCAACGTCACGGACCTGCTCTTGCGCGAAGGATGCGCTCTCTTCCCACCAACGTTGCAACCGTTCGATGGCATCCAGCGCCTGCTTACGGGGGTGTTTGAGCACCACCGTCAGGTTATTCATGCCGGGAATGACTTCACTGACCTCGTCATGCCCAGTCAAACGCTCTGCCAGCCCCCAGATCCGCTGCTGGCTTTCCAGTCGTAACGGCGGTTCCAGCTCCAGCACCACCGCTCTCTCACCCAGTAAATAACAGCGTGCACGTTGCATTCCACCTCCCGACTGATGTATCTGCCCTATCTCGCGGCTGCCTCATCCAAACCGGGTCTGCTCTAGGCCGGGTTTGGGATATCGATAAATGTCACGTCAAAACCGTGTTGTGCCGCCAGCCACTCGCCTAATGCACGAATACCGGCACGCTCAGTGGCATGATGCCCGGCAGCGTAGAAATGTAGCCCCATTTCACGAGCGGTATGAATCGTTTTTTCCGACACCTCACCGGTGATGAAAGCATCCACACCGAAGTCTGCCGCCTGATCGATAAAACCTTGCCCGCCACCCGTACACCAGGCAATACGCCGGATCTGTGCAGGTGCGTTGTCACCACAGTGCAGCACCGGTCGCTCCAGTACCCCTTCCAGTTTGTGGCGCAACGCGTCACCGCTACAAGGCTGAGCGACTTCGCCATACGGCAACAGCGGCTCAATGTCGCCCAGAACCCGAATATCCAGCATCGCCGCCAGTTGGGCGTTATTACCGATTTGCGGGTGAGCATCTAACGGCAGGTGGTAACCATACAAATTAAGATCATTCGCCAGCAAGGTTTTCAGACGCTGACGTTTCATGCCGCGTACCACCGCCGGTTCGTTACGCCAGAAGTAGCCATGATGGACCAGCACCGCATCGGCTTGCTGCGCTACTGCTGCATCCAGCAAAGCCTGACACGCCGTCACACCGGTCACGATTCGCTGCACGTCACTGCGCCCTTCTACCTGTAATCCATTAGGGCCGTAATCCTGAAACGCAGCCACATTCAGAAAACCGTTAATCAGGCTTTCCAGTTCTGTATTACGCATAGCTCTTGTGCTCCTTAATGCTGTTGTGGCAATGATGCCGCTTCCTCTTTCCTGGCAGCCTCGAATGCCGCCAGCGTGCGCGTGCGCGCCTGTTTATGATCGACAATCGGTGCCGGATAATCGATACGTCGGTGCTGTCTGGCAGCCCAGTCATGAGGCTGATGTATCGCCTTGCCCGGAATCTGCGCCAGTTCGGGTATCCAATATCGAATGAACTCACCGTCCGGGTCGAAGCGCTCACCCTGAGTGGTCGGATTGAAAATACGGAAATATGGCGCAGCGTCGGTACCGGTGGAGGCAGCCCACTGCCAGCCGCCATTATTGGCCGCCAAATCACCGTCCAATAGACGGTTCATGAAATAACGCTCGCCTTCACGCCAGTCGATCAGGAGATCTTTCACCAGAAAACTGGCGCAGATCATGCGAAGTCGGTTATGCATCCAGCCGGTCTGGTTTAACTGACGCATCGCCGCATCAACGATGGGATACCCCGTTTCCCCACGCTGCCACGCGGCCAGTTCATCCGGGGCGTTGCGCCAGGCTACGCGCCGCGTCCAGCCAATAAACGGCTGGTGCCGACACAACGACGGGCTAAACACCAACAGGTGGCGGTAAAACTCACGCCATACCAGCTCGTTGAACCAGGTAAACGCGCCGCTTTCCGGCCGGGTCAACCCGTCCGGGTGTTCCATTCTTAATCGGTTGAAACACTGGCGTGGCGACAGCACTCCCAGCGCCAGATAGGGCGATAGTTTGCTGGTAGCAGGTCGCGCAGGCAGGTCGCGCAACTCATGGTAGAACGCCACCTGTTCGCGGCAAAACTGACGCAGACGCTGCACAGCCGCCGCTTCACCAACCGGGAAGTCGGCATGCACCTCAGCTTGCGGATAGTCGAACGGTGCCAGCGGCACCAGCGTGACATCCCCTTGCTGGCGGGCTACCGGCGCAGGTAACGAGCTGACATCCTGCTGTTGCAGGCGTTTGATAAAGGCAGAGCGGAATGGTGTAAACACCTTGTACATCTCACCAGACCCGGTCACCACGCTGCCCGGCAGTAATAACAGGCTGTCATCAAACGTCCGACACACCGTCACACCCGCCAAAGCCTGAGTCAGTTGCTCATCGCGCTGGCGTTCATTCCATTCATACTGGCGGTTGTAAAACAGCTGCGTGACCTGACGCTCGCGGCAAAAATCAGCCAGCCAGCGCGCACTGGCGGCAAAATCATCACACTGCTGGTAGTGCAGCGGGATGCCTTTCTCCTGCAATGCCTGTTGCAGACAGCGTAAATTACCCAGTAAAAAAGCGGCCTGACAGGGTGCCATGTCATGGCTGGCCCACTGCTGCGGCGTGGCGATAAACACAGCTTCCACCCGCGCGTCAGCATCCTGACAGGCGGCGTGTAACGCCAGATTATCGGTAAGGCGTAAATCGTGGCGAAACCAAACCAAATGTGTGGTCATGAACCATCCTTAACGTCGTACTACTAAAACGAAAACCTGACTTAACGCCTCTCCCGGTAGGCGTTCACAGACAACATGCAATGCATATTGAACAAGCAATCACTCGTCCTATCCTGCGGGCGAGCGCAGCGCAGCGAATCAACCGGAGCGTACACGGAGTGCATGAGGATTTCGAGCACTGCCCAAGGCCCAAATGGCACGTGAAATAGCCTTAATGAGACAGGCGCTTAGTGACCATAACGTAACCGTAGTGCTTCCGGGTAAGGATCAAAATAACGCTGCTGCGACAACCAGGCATCCGGGTATTCTGTCATGTAATGACGTAACAAAGTAAGCGGTGCCAGTAAGGGTTGGACGCCCTGTCGATAGCGCTCGATCAACTGAGCTAACTCCTGCCGCTGCCCGGCGGTCAACTGACGGCGAAAATATCCCTGCACGTGCATCAACACGTTGGTGTGATTACGGCGAGAAGCGGGATGAGACAACAGCGTCATTAATCGCAACCGGTACTGTGCCGCGAACGCATCCAGAGAATCCCACTGGTCGATTGCCGCGACAAACGGCCCCAGTTCGCGGTACGCCGGTTGTGAATGCGCCAGCAACAACAATTTATAACGACTGTGGAAGCTCATGAGTGCGCTACGGCTCAATCCTCTTTGCCATAACTGATTGAATTCATGGAGAGCATAAACCCGGGTAATGAAATTCTCACGCAGCATCGGATCGTGCAGGCGACCATCTTCTTCCACCGGTAGCCACGGCAACGTTTGTTGTAATTGGCGGGTAAACAGCCCTACCCCGCTTTTACGTGCGTTATTTTGGGCAACCTCATACACCTTAACCCGCTCCATACCGCAACTGGGTGATTTGGCACAGACAATATAGCCACACAGATGCGCCAGCTCCGCCGTTCTGGCAGCAGAAAACGCGGCCATTTTTTCCGTCGCATCCAGTCCAGAGCCATTGCTGGCTAGCAACCTGATGTCCCCTGAATCCGACTTCACCAGCCGCAACGCCGGGCGCGGTACCGGCAAGCCTATCGCCATCTCCGGGCATGTCGGCTCAAAATGAAAATAAGGCGCTAACTGTTCAACGGCAAAAGCCAGCCGTTTGTGCCCACCATCAAAACGTACCGGACTGCCCAGCAGGCACGCACTAATACCAACGGAAATCAGATCGGCAGTCATGATATCTATCCCCTTGATTAAAAGAGAGTGCTATGGCCATAGCATAGCAGAGCGCAGGAAAACGCCGCACAGAGAAGCGGTCAGAGAATCAGTAAAAGCAGCAGGAAAAAACGGGTGGGCAAGGCGATGAGATAGCAAAAAACAATTACGCAGGACAAAACGATTACGCAACGAAAAGCAATGCTACAGAAAAAAATAACACCACGGGAAAGCAAAAAGACGTAAAAAGAAGCGGCAGATCAGAAAAGCGCAACGGTCGCCGGGGCTTCCCGTCACACACAGTCAATCAGTAAAAATACCCGGCGGCGCGTTCCGACTGCTCCAGCCACACCGGCTTGTCACTGGTTTTAAGCCATACACGGTGCAAGTAACTATAAAAACGCGCACGACCAGGCCAGAACAGCATGACCGGCAGCGCCAGCGTACCCGCCAACACCACGCCGATGCGGCGCAGCACAACCCGATACCAAGGATACACAACATAAGACATCATAATACCCCCTTCCAAACACACCATAGATTGATTAAATTTTACACTCATCGGACCAGATAACAACACAAAAGATGACTATTTTTTCATACCCATCAACAAGTTAAATTTGAGTTAATTTTTAACCACTGCGTTACACCTCGCCATCTCGTCTTTGCATCGCGTTAGAGCGACACGACTGGCTAACCACCGTCCCACCTCCACCCTGTCGGTAGACTAACTGACGTATCTTTCACCATTTTTATACTTTTTTTACGCCCGCTCCGCGGAAATTTGCACCTTCTTTTTCTCGCTCTGCGTAGCCTGAATCGTGCAGCAAGACGCCCATTATTCAGGTGTGCGGTCATCAGTAGGATACCGCAGCTGAACAGGGCGACGGCAGGATAAACGTGTCAACACCGTTGGAGGTGACTGTGAATATTGGCCTGGTGGCAGGCGGTATGCTGGTGGTTTTACTGCTGGTTTACCTTTTTTATGCATTGCTCAACGCGGAGGAATTCTGATGCCCAGCGATGCTTTCTTACTCATCGTCAGTCTGTTTGCACTCCTGTTAGTGCTGGCACAACCGCTCGGCCAGTTTATGGCCCGGCTGGTGGAAGGAGAAACCGGTGCATTGCGCCGTTACGAACTGAGCGCAGCCCGGCTCTGCGGCTTTCCAACCCGTGAAATGGGCTGGCAGCATTACGCGATCGCCATTCTGACGTTCAATCTGTTGGGTATCGTGCTGCTGTTTCTGATACTCCTGTTCCAGGATCATTTGCCGCTGAACCCACAGCAGATGCCGGGGATGTCCTGGCATCTGGCGCTCAACACCGCAATCAGTTTTGTCACTAACACCGACTGGCAGGCTTACAGCGGGGAAAGTGCTCTGAGCTATTTCAGCCAGATGGTTGGGCTGACGGTGCAGAACTTTTTATCCGCTGCGACCGGTATCGCCGTCGCATTCGTGCTGATGCGAGCCTTTGCACGCCGCACCACCCATGAATTAGGCAATGCCTGGTTGGATCTGCTGCGCATCAATCTGTATCTGCTGCTGCCGATTTCATTGCTGCTCAGCCTGTTCTTCATCAGTCAGGGAAGCATTCAAAACTTCCTGCCTTACCAGCATATCACCACGCTGGAAGGGGCATCCCAAGTGCTGCCAATGGGGCCATTGGCCTCACAGGAAGCGATAAAAATGCTGGGTACCAACGGCGGTGGCTTTTTTGGCGCCAACTCGGCCCACCCGTTCGAAAACCCGAATGCATTGACTAACTTCGTGCAGATGCTGTCCATTCTGCTGATCCCAGCAGCGCTGTGCTTTGCCTTTGGTCGGGTGGTCAACGACCGACGTCAGGGCCATACCCTGCTGTGGGCCATGTCACTGATGCTGATCGTCGCCACGGTCGTCGTGATGTATGCCGAAGTGAGTGGTAACCCACATCTGTTATCACTGGGGGCTGACAGTGCGCAAAACATGGAAGGTAAGGAATCGCGCTTCGGTGTACTGGCATCGGCCTTTTTCGCCGCCATTACCACCGCCACGTCTTGTGGTGCGGTTAACGCCATGCACGATTCGTTTACCGCGCTGGGTGGTTTGATCCCGATGTGGTTGATGCAGATTGGCGAAGTCATCTTCGGCGGCGTAGGTTCCGGTTTTTACGGCATGCTGGTGTTCGTCTTGCTGACTGTCTTTATCGCCGGACTGATGATCGGCCGCACTCCGGAATACCTGGGTAAGAAAATCGAGGCTTGGGAAATGAAAATGGCGGCGTTGGCTATTCTCATCACCCCAGCACTGGTGTTACTGGGTACGGCACTGGCGCTCAGTACCGAAGCGGGTCGTGCCGGTATTCTGAACCCCGGCGCACACGGTTTTAGCGAGGTGCTGTACGCCTACTCTTCTGCCGCCAACAACAACGGCAGCGCGTTTGGTGGTCTCACCGTCAACACCCCGTTTTACGACGTGACGCTGGGCATCGCCATGCTGGTAGGGCGTTTCTCATCGCTGATTCCAGTACTGGCTATCGCTGGTTCGCTGGTGGCGAAAAAGCGCCAGCCGGAAACCCAAGGGTCGTTATCCACCCGTGGTCCGCTGTTTATCGGCCTGCTCATCGCCATCATTTTACTGATTAGCGCGTTGAACTTTATCCCTGCCCTGGCACTGGGTCCCGTTGCCGAGCAGTTACAGTCAAGTCTGGTTCACTGAGCCGGAGAAAGAAGATGATTCGTAAACAGCAAACGCTTTTTGATTCCGCACTGTTGCGTAATGCGCTGGTGGATTCAGTAAAAAAACTCGACCCACGCATCCAGTGGCGCAACCCGGTGATGTTCGTGGTGTATATCGGCAGCCTGCTGACAACCGGTATCTGGCTGGCCATCGCCAGCGGTTATACCGACGGCAGCGCCGGGTTCACCGGCGCTGTCGCGCTGTGGTTGTGGGTAACGGTCTTGTTCGCCAATTTCGCTGAAGCGCTGGCGGAAGGCCGCAGCAAAGCACAGGCAGAAGCCCTGAAAGGGGTGAAGAAAACCAGTTGGGCCAACAAGTTGACCACCCCGCATCATGATGCGGCGACCCAGCAGGTACCGGCTGATAGCTTGCGTAAAGGTGACATCGTACTGGTGTCCGCCGGTGAGATGATCCCCTGCGATGGTGAAGTGCTCGAAGGTGGTGCCTCGGTGGATGAAAGCGCCATCACCGGTGAATCCGCACCGGTGATCCGCGAATCCGGCGGCGATTTCGCCTCGGTCACCGGCGGTACCCGCGTACTGTCCGACTGGCTGGTGATCCAATGCACCGTCAACCCCGGCGAAACCTTTATCGACCGCATGATCGCCATGGTGGAAAACGCCAAACGTCGTAAGACGCCGAACGAAGTCGCACTCACTATTTTGCTGGTGGAACTGACCATCATCTTCCTGCTGGTGGTCGCGACGTTATCGCCGTTTTCCTGGTTTAGCGTGCTGGCTAACAACAGCGGTTCGGTCATCAGTATCACCGTTCTGGTAGCGCTGCTGGTGTGTCTGATCCCTACCACTATCGGTGGATTGCTGTCTGCCATTGGTATCGCCGGTATGAGCCGCATGCTCGGTGCCAACGTCATCGCCACCAGTGGTCGTGCTGTCGAGGCCGCTGGCGATATCGATGTGCTGCTGCTGGACAAAACCGGTACCATCACGCTCGGCAACCGTCAGGCGTCAGCGTTTCTGCCTGCACCTGGAGTCAGTGAACAAGCGCTGGCCGATGCGGCGCAACTGGCGTCACTGGCGGATGAAACGCCGGAAGGTCGCAGCATCGTGGTGCTGGCAAAACAACGCTTTGGCCTGCGTGAACGCGCGCTACAGGATTTGGATGCCACCTTCGTGCCGTTCTCAGCACAAACACGCATGAGTGGTGTCAATATTCAGGGTCGCACTATCCGCAAAGGCGCGGTGGACGCGCTGCGTCGCTACATTGAAGCCAATCAGGGGCATTTCCCGGCCGAAGTGGACGATGCCGTCACCAGCGTTGCACGACAAGGTAGCACCCCGTTAGTGGTGGCGGAAGGCAAACGCGTGTTGGGCGTCGTGGCGCTGAAAGATATCGTCAAAGGCGGTATCAAGGAACGCTTCGCTGAACTGCGCAGCATGAGGATCAAAACCGTCATGATCACCGGCGATAACCCGCTGACTGCCGCCGCCATCGCTGCCGAGGCAGGCGTAGACGACTTCCTGTCGGAAGCCACGCCGGAAGCCAAGCTGGCGCTGATTCGTCAGTATCAGGCGGAAGGCCGCATGGTCGCCATGACCGGTGACGGCACCAACGACGCACCGGCGCTGGCGCAAGCCGATGTGGCGGTAGCCATGAACTCCGGTACTCAGGCGGCTAAAGAAGCGGGTAACATGGTGGATCTGGACTCAAACCCCACCAAGCTTATCGAAGTGGTACACATCGGCAAACAGATGCTGATGACCCGAGGGTCACTCACCACCTTTAGTATCGCCAACGATGTGGCCAAGTACTTCGCCATCATCCCGGCGGCGTTCGCGGCAACCTATCCGCAGCTAAACGCGCTTAACGTCATGCACCTGCACTCCCCCGCGTCGGCGATGCTGTCTGCGGTGATCTTCAACGCGCTGATTATCGTGTTCCTGATCCCACTGGCGCTGAAAGGGATTAGCTACAAACCCATGAGTGCGGCGGCATTGCTGAGCCGTAATCTGTGGATTTACGGGCTGGGCGGCCTGCTGGTGCCGTTCATCGGCATCAAGCTGATAGACCTGATCCTGACCGTCACCGGACTGGCGTAACCAAAGGTAATCATCATGAATTATATTCGTTCTTCTCTGGTGCTATTGCTGCTGATGACCCTGATAACCGGCGTGGGTTATCCCTTGTTGGCGACAGCGCTGGGGCAATTGCTGTTCCCGGCGCAGGCCAACGGCTCCCTGCTCTACCAACAGGACAAGCCGGTTGGGTCGTCACTGATAGGCCAGGCATTCAGCCGTGACGGGTACTTCCAGGGACGCCCATCCGCGACCTCGGACAGTGCCTACAACACAATGGCGTCTGGCGGCAGCAATCTGGCGGTCAGTAACCCAGCGCTGGACAAAGCCATCAGCCAGAATGTCGCCGCCTGGCACCAGCGCCATGGTGATAACGATGCCGTACCGGTCGATCTGGTCACGGCATCGGCCAGCGGCCTTGATCCGCACATTTCGGTACAAGCGGCACGTTATCAGGCTGGGCTGGTCGCCAAAGCCCGCGGTTTGTCGCAGGATCAGGTGGATCAATTAATCAATAGCCATACCTACACGCCAATGCCCGCATTTATCGGTGCGCCGGTAGTGAATGTCGTAGAATTGAATATGGCGCTGGATAAGCTTAAACCGCTTCCCTGATTAAAGAACCGCGGTGTCGACAGAACAGACCCGATTGATGAGGAACAGAAATGACCGACGAGGAACAACGTCGACCCGACCCGGATAGCCTCTTAAGCCAGATTGAGGAACAACCGCGCGGTAAGCTCAAAATCTTCTTCGGCGCGTGTGCAGGCGTAGGTAAAACCTACGCCATGCTACAGGAAGCGCAGCGTCTGAAAGCACAAGGACTGGACGTACTGGTCGGGGTGGTGGAAACCCACGGGCGCAGCGAAACCGCGGCGCTAGTGGAAGGCCTGCCCTCCCTGCCGATGAAGAAGATCAGCCACTACGGTCGCCATCATCATGAGTTTGATCTGGATGGGGCACTGGCACGGTGTCCGGCGATCATCCTGATCGACGAACTGGCGCACAGCAATATTCGTGGTTCTCGTCACCCCAAACGCTGGCAGGACGTTCAGGAACTGTTGGATGCCGGCATCGATGTCTTCACCACCGTCAACGTGCAGCATCTGGAAAGTCTCAATGATATCGTGGGCGGTGTCACCGGCATCCGGGTACGGGAAACCGTCCCCGATCCGATTTTTGACGACGCTAACGAGGTGGTACTGGTGGACCTGCCACCTGACGACTTACGCCAGCGTCTTAATGAAGGCAAAGTTTACCTGCCGATGCAGGCAGAACGCGCCATCGAAAACTTCTTTCGCAAAGGCAACCTGCTCGCCTTACGTGAGCTTGCACTGCGGCGTATGGCCGACCGGGTAGACGATGAGATGCGCGCAATGCGCGCCAGTCAAGGGCGTGAGCGGGTCTGGCATACCCGCGATGCTATCTTGCTGTGTATCGGTCGCGGTGTGGGCAACGAAAAACTGGTACGCACCGCCGCCCGTCTGGCAGCCCGTCTGGGCAGCATCTGGCATGCGGTGTATGTTGAAACCCCCGGTTTGCATCGTCTGCCAGAAGGCGAGCGGCGGGCCATTCTGCGCGCCCTGAAGCTGGCACAGGATTTGGGGGCGGAAACCGCCACCCTGTCCGACCCTTCGGTAGAGCGCGCGGTATTGCGTTACGCTCGCGATCATAATCTCGGCAAAATCGTCATTGGCCGTCATACCGAGCAAAAACTCGGCTGGTGGCGTCGCACCCGCTTTGCCGAGAAGCTCGGCAAGTTAGGACCAGACCTCGACCTGGTGGTGGTATCCGTGCAGGACGACGCCACACCACCACCGCCCAAAGCCCCCGATAGTCGAGGCATTACCGACAAATGGCGACTACAGCTCTACGGCTGCGGTGTGGCGATGCTGCTGTGCACGCTGATCACCCTTCTGGCACTGTGGTCGCCCTTCTCGATGCTGGAACCGGTCAACCTGGTGATGCTCTACCTGCTGGCCGTGGTGCTCATTGCCCTGTTTTATGGCCGCTGGCCATCGGTCTTCGCCGCCTTCATCAACGTCGCCAGTTTTGATCTGTTTTTCGTGGTGCCGAAAGGTACCTTCGCCGTCGCCGACGCACAGTATCTGGTCACGTTTGCGGTGATGCTGACTATCGGTATTCTGGTGGGGAATCTGACTGCCGGGGTACGTTATCAGGCCCGCGTCGCCCGCTACCGGGAGCAGCGGGTGCGTCATCTGTACGAAATGTCCAAAGCACTCAACCGCAGCCTGTCAGTTGAGGATATCGCCAAAGCCAGCCATCATTTTCTGCGCTCCACGTTTCAGGCCAAGATAGCCATTTTGCTGGCTGAGCCATTGTCTGCGCCGACGGCAGAGTTACAGCAGGTTGCGCTTGATGAACCTGAGCAGTTGATCGTCGATAAGGCCATTGCTCGCTGGAGTTACGACCATGCAGCACCTGCCGGTGCCGGTACCGCCACACTGCCGGGCGTGCCTTACCAGTTGCTACCGCTGACCACGCCGCAGCTGACGTTTGGCGTCATTGCCGTCGAGCCAGCCAACGCCCGTCAGTTAATGATCCCGGAACAGCAGCGCATGCTGGAAACCTTTACGGTGCTGATCACTAACGCACTGGAGCGTCTGCATCTGGTTAACAGCACCGAAAATGCACGTCTGGACGCCGAACGCGAGCAACTGCGCAACTCGCTGCTGGCCGCGCTGTCCCACGATTTACGCACTCCGCTGACGGTACTGTTCGGTCAGGCTGAAATCCTAACGCTCAATCTGGCCTCCGAAGGTTCCCCTTATGCCCCACAGGCCAGTCAAATACGCCAGCACATTCTCAGTACCACGCGTCTGGTTAACAACTTGCTGGACATGGCGCGCATCCAGTCTGATGGCTTTAATTTGCGCAAAGAGTGGCAAACACTGGAAGAGTTGACCGGAAGTGCATTACGGCAGTTGGAAAACTCGCTGGCAAGCAATACTATTCACTTACGGTTGCCGCAGGACATGATACTGCTGTACTGCGACGCCAGCCTGATCGAACGGGTGCTGATCAATCTGCTGGAAAACGCCATCAAATACGCGGGTGAGCAGGCGACCATTACCCTTTCTGCCAGTCGACTCTCCTCGTCAGCGTCCGGCGATATGCTGGAAGTGCAGATTCAGGATAACGGCCCGGGCATCCCCATCGGTCAGGAAAAAATCATTTTCGACAAGTTTGCCCGTGGGCACAAAGAGTCTTCGATTCCCGGCGTCGGGCTGGGACTGGCGATTTGCCGGGCGATTGTAGAAATTCACGGCGGGAAAATCTGGGCCACCAACGCAGATGAGGGCGGCGCAGTGTTCCATTTTACCCTGCCGTTGGGTGCGCCACCGGCGCTCGAACCTGAAGAGATGGAGTCCTGACCCTGTTACAGACCAACATACTGATCGTAGAAGATGAAAAAGAAATCCGGCGTTTTGTCCGTAACGCGCTGGAAGGTGAAGGCTGTCGCGTGTTTGAAGCCGAAACGCTGCAACGGGGGTTGATTGAAGCCGCGACGCGCAAACCGGATCTCATCATTCTTGATCTGGGTCTGCCCGATGGCGACGGCATTGATTACATCCGGGATCTGCGACAGTGGAGCGCCATCCCGGTTATCGTGTTATCAGCCCGCACCGACGAACAGGACAAAATCGCCGCACTGGATGCCGGTGCCGAGGACTATCTCACTAAGCCCTTCGGCATTGGCGAACTGCTGGCACGTTCACGGGTCGCGTTACGTCGTTTTAGTACTCCCCAGCAGGAAACCCCGCTGATTACCTTTTCCAATGTCACCGTAGATTTGATCAACCGCCAGGTTATCCGCAATCAGCAGGAACTGCACCTGACGCCTATCGAATTCCGGTTGCTATCCACCCTGCTCGCCAGCCCCGGCAAAGTGCTGACACAGCGCCAACTGCTCAATCAGGTCTGGGGCCCTAACGCGGTGGAACACAGCCATTACCTGCGCATCTATATGGGACATTTACGCCAAAAACTGGAAGATGACCCGGCACGCCCACGTCACTTTTTGACTGAAACCGCCATCGGCTATCGGTTTATGCCCTAACTGACGCCTGACGCGACTGGTGTCCTGCCAGCGACAGGCGTAGCATCCTGATTTTTATCCGCGAGAAAAATATCAATGAGTAGCTGGTTACTTTACGCCTTACTGTCGGCGCTGTGCGCTGCGCTGGTGGCGCTGTTTGGTAAAATCGGCCTGCAACAGCTGGATGCCAATACGGCCACCGCCATTCGTGCCGTGATTATGGCGTTGTTTCTGGTCGGCGTGGTGGTGGTGCAAGGCAAATCATCACTCTTCGGCACCATACTGGCCAACCATAAAGCGATGTTGTTTATCGTATTGAGTGGTGTGGCAGGGGCGCTGTCCTGGCTGTTTTATTTTATGGCACTGAAAAGCGGTAGCGTCGCGCAGGTAGCGCCAATCGACAAACTCAGTGTGGTGTTTGCCGTCATTCTGGCTGTGCTGCTACTGGGTGAAAAAATATCGCTGCTGGCGGGGGTGGGTGTCGCGCTCATTTCTGTCGGCGCGTTGCTGGTAGCATTGGGATAGGTGGGGCCACTGTCATAAAAAAGGCGCTGTTTACACAGCGCCCTGATTACAGTTGATGGCTCATTACTTCGCGTTGCTCAGCACCGCGCTAACAATTTCCACCGCTTCTTTCTCGATTTTTTCACGGTGTTCAGCACCGAGGAAACTTTCGCAATAAATCTTGTAGGCCTCTTCCGTGCCGGACGGACGAGCAGCAAACCAGCCGTTATCGGTCATCACTTTCAGGCCACCAATCGACGCGCCATTACCGGGTGCGGCAGTCAGACGGGCCGTGATCGGGTCGCCTGCCAGCGTACTGGCGGATACCATTTCCGGTGATAGCTTCGACAAGGCCGCTTTCTGCGCATGGGTTGCCGATGCCTGTAAACGGTTGTAGCTCGGTGCGCCAAAACGTGCAGCCAATTCATCATAATGCTGCTGTGGGTTCTTACCGGTCACTGCGGTAATTTCCGCAGCCAGCAGGCACAGAATGATACCGTCTTTATCCGTTGACCAGGGCTTGCCGTCAAAACGCAGGAACGAGGCACCAGCGCTCTCTTCGCCGCCAAAGCCCAGCGTACCGTCAAATAAGCCATCCACAAACCATTTGAAACCGACCGGCACTTCCACCAGTTTGCGGCCCAGGTCGGCCACCACACGGTCGATCATCGCACTGGATACCAGTGTTTTGCCCACCGCGACCGACTCGCTCCACTGCGGACGATGACGGAACAGATAGTTGATAGCGACAGCCAAATAGTGGTTCGGGTTCATCAACCCAGCTGGGGTGACGATACCGTGGCGGTCATAATCCGGATCGTTGGCAAAGGCGAGGTCAAACTTATCGCGCAACGACAGCAGGCCAGACATCGCCGAAACCGATGAGCAGTCCATACGGATAACACCGTCATGGTCCAGCGTCATAAACCGGAACGTCTGATCGATGGCATCATTAACCAGCGTCAGATCCAGTTGATAGCGCTCGGCGATGCGCTGCCAGTAGGCAATACCGGAACCGCCGAGCGGATCCACGCCAAGTTTCAGACCCGCACGCTGGATAGCGGCCATGTCCACCACGTCACCCAACGACTCGACATACGCCTCAACCAGATCACGTTCATGCAGGTGGCCGCTCTGGCGTGCGCGGTCCAGCGACTGGCGCTTCACGTCACGCAAGTTATCCGCCAGCAATGCATTCGCACGTTTTTCAATCACGCTGGTGAGATTGGTATCCGCCGGGCCGCCATTAGGCGGGTTGTATTTAATACCACCGTCTTCCGGCGGGTTATGCGATGGAGTAATCACGATACCGTCAGCCAGTGCACCGCCCTGGCGGTTGTGCACCAGAATCGCGTTCGACACCGCCGGTGTCGGGGTAAACCCGTTATCCTGCTGGATAATGACGTCGACACCGTTGGCAGTCAGCACTTCCAACACGGAAATGAACGCCGGTTCAGACAACGCGTGGGTGTCTTTGCCTACATAGCATGGCCCCGTGATGCCCTGACGGCTGCGCTCTTCGGCAATCGCCTGGGCAATCGCCAGAATATGGGCTTCATTGAAACTGTGGCGGGCGGCACTGCCGCGGTGGCCTGAGGTACCGAACTTAACCGACTGAGCCGGATTGCTCGCATCCGGGCTCAACACATAATACTGGGACGTCAACTGAGCGACATTAATCAGGTCGCTTTGCCGGGTAGGTTGTCCGGCTCTTGGGTGATTAGCCATTGGCGTTTCTTCCTGACGCAGTGATTTAAATGGTGCCGCAAACTTTCTCTGTCAGTTCCGGCGGGAACTGCATCGCCAGCATGATGTCCTCGACCATGCTACGTTTACGACCGGTATTGGTATTGGTGATAACCCAGTAAGGCGTGCCTTCAATGAGGCGAGGTTTAGTCTGGGCACCGTGCAGCAACAAGGTCTGCTCGTCAGCCGCGAAATAAATGCGGGTACGACCGTGCAACGATTCGGTAGCCGCAGCAAACTCTTGCGGCGATAAGCTATGCAGGGTAGACAGCACCATCAGGAAACGATTGACCGCCCTACTCTGCTCGGCGTATTCGTCCGACAACAGTAACTCGCGCACGGTTCTTACCCGATCACGCGGCGGCTGCGCAACGGCAGGCTGGGCAATTGTCGACTCTGCTGTCGGCACTACTGCCACCGACGCTGGCTGCACGCTATTGAATTTCAGCATGCGCCGTAAAATATCTGATGCACTCTCGCCGATATGCTGAGTGTGGCTGGCGATATAACGGTAAAGCTCGTCGTCGACCTCAATAGTTTTCATCTTTATCCAGTACTGTTTTATGTCTTTAATTAATCATCGGGAATTATACAGGCTATGCGCAACCCACGAACAGCAGCAGACAACGGAGATAACATATTCAGGATTATCCTGAACGTGCCGCGCACATCCTGTACATGAACGCGGCTTTCCGCCTGCTGCCCCGGCTGACGCTGCCTGAGAGAGTTTACCCTGCGGCGAAGCGACATGGTAAAGTCATGATACCCTAAGCCACTGTCTCTCTGAATGAACTTCACCATGAAATTGAATTATCGCTGGCAAAACGCACAATCCCCGCAAAATCAATTACCCGTAGTCCTCATTCATGGGCTATTCGGTAATCTGGATAACCTCGGCGTACTGGCACGCGATCTGCAAAAACATCACGATACCGTGCAAGTTGATCTGCGCAATCATGGGTTGTCGCCGCGATCGTCAGAGATGACGTATCCGGCCATGGCGCAGGATGTGAGTGAGCTGATCGACGAGCTGGGTCTGGAGCGCGTCATTCTGATAGGCCATTCGATGGGTGGCAAAGTGTCAATGGCGCTGACCGAACGGCTTGCCACACGCATCGATCGTATCGTGGCAATTGATATTGCACCGGTCGATTATCAGGTGCGTCGTCATGACAAGGTGTTTGCCGCCATTCGTGCTGTCAGTGACGCGGGTGCGACACAACGCTCGCAGGCAGCGGAAATCATGCGGCCTCATCTGTCCGGTGAAGAAGGCGTAGTGCAATTTTTGCTGAAGTCATTTCAGCAAGGAGAGTGGCGTTTTAACGTGCCGGTATTGTGGGATCAGTACGAGCATATCGTCGGCTGGAAAGCGGTATCCCCCTGGACGGGCCCTATCCTGTTTATCCGTGGCAGTGAGTCGCCTTATCTGGATGACCGCTATCGCGACCTCCTGGTGCGCCAGTTTCCTGCCGCAAAAGCCCATGTGGTGAGTGGTGCAGGCCACTGGGTACACGCGGAAAAACCCGACGCCGTACTGCGCGCCATCCACCGTTTTCTAGCCTCGAGTTAAGACGCAACGGGAAGATAATCCACCCGGCGGGCGGAGAGGTTGCCTTATACCACGCGTTAATTAAGTCTTAATTGAGTCCTGGCCCCAGTAAACGTTGTCGCCACCGCAACGGCTGGGGTATTATGGCGCGCTCAGTATGAGGGACGGCTGTATGGCCACTTGCATCGTTAACCACATTTCATCAAAACGCGGCCTGAGTTGCTGAAAGCACCAGATAATCCCGGCGGTCAACCCCCGGAGTTCACACGCGGCGTTTTGGCCGAATTTCTTGCAGTACCATTAGTTATGGCAAAAGAACAAACGGATCGCACCACGCTGGATCTGTTCGCGAATGAGCGTCGGCCTGGGCGGCCGAAAACCAATCCGCTCTCGCGTGACGAACAGTTACGGATCAACAAGCGCAACCAGTTGCGGCGTGACAAAGTGCGGGGGCTTCGTCGTGTCGAGCTGAAAATTAACAGTGAAGCGGTAGAAATTCTCAATGCGCTGGCTGAACAAAAAAACATCAGCCGAAGTGAACTGATAGAACAGATGCTGCTGGCACAGTTGGCAGAACAACAAGATTAATGCAACACGACTACAATACAACTACGATAGTGCTGGCGTCATCCATGACGCCTGACGTCCTCAATACATCAGAACGTTTCCCAGTTATCACTGCCTTTCTTAGCCGATGTTGCAGCGGGCAATGCTTTGGCTGACGGAGCCGCCACGGCTTTAACCGGTGCCTGACGTTCGCGTCTTGGCGACAGACCGGATGACTGTTCCTCTGAGAGACGGAAGACAGATACCGCTTCGGTCAGCACCATCGCCTGTTCTTCCAGTGAGCGGGTTGCGGCAGAGGCCTCTTGCACCAGCGCGGCATTTTGCTGAGTCACGCCATCCATTTCCGTAATCGCCTGACCGGCCTGGGCGATACCTTTACTCTGCTCATCCGATGCGGTGGCGATTTCCGACATAATATCGGTCACATTGGTTACCGCTTTCACAATCTCGCTCATGGTGCTGCCTGCGTCAGCCACCAACGAGGAACCGTTATCCACGCAACGAACCGACTCGGCAATCAGATTTTCAATCTCTTTGGCCGCCTGCGCACTGCGTTGCGCCAGGCTTCTTACTTCACCGGCCACCACCGCGAATCCACGCCCTTGCTCACCGGCACGAGCCGCTTCAACCGCCGCGTTCAACGCCAGAATGTTGGTCTGGAAAGCGATGCCATTAATCACACTGGTAATTTCAGCAATTTTCTTCGAACTACCGGAGATTTCCGCCATGGTTTTCACGACATTGTCGACCAATTCCCCGCCCTTACTGGCCGTGGTCGAAGCCTGATGAGCCAGTTGGCTGGCGTGGCTGGCATTTTCCGCGTTCTGTTTCACGGTCGACGTCAGCTGTTCCATACTGGCAGCACTTTCTTCCAACGCCGCTGCCTGCGACTCGGTACGGGCTGCCAGGTCGTTGTTGCCGGATGCGATTTCCGACACGCCCTGATAAATGGAATCCGCACTGCTTCGAATCGTACTCACGGTGTTCGCCAGGCTAGTTTGCATATCGCGCAACAGCGGGAACAGTTTACCTACGCAGTTGTTACCAAAATCCAGAATCGGTTTGCCAAGACGGCCAGCCGCAATCACCTGGAAATGATCACGCAGATCATTGAGCGGGCGCACCAGACAGGCCACCAGATAGCGATCAGTCATAAACAGCATCAACAAACCGGCTACCAGCCCTGCCAGCAAAATATTCTGTCCGACAGCGGTAATGCTTTCTAACCGGTCACCTGCATCGACGAACATCGTTGACCCGGCTTTGTTGAAGTTGGTGAACGAGACATTGAACTGGCGACTGAAGGCGGGCACGATGTCTTTGGCATACTTGTCGTACTCATCGAATTTTTTGTCCACCGCACGCTGGAACATTGGCTCAACCCCTTGGGTAATCAGGTTGCTCCAGTCACGGGTTACCGCGTCCACCAGCTCCGGCGACATGCCGGCATGATCAATCTTTTTGAAGGCTTCCAGGTTAGATTTCAGTAGATCTAACGCAGCCTGTGATGATTTTTGCTGTTCATCTGCCTTCTGATCATCGCCACTCTGCCGATAATCAATCGCACGTGCCAGTCGGGTTACCATACGGAAATACTGGTCATTACCGGTATTAACCAAATTCATATTATTAACCAGCAAAGCACTGGTTTTAGACGTTTCGTTCATGGTTTTGAACGAGTACATGGTGTAGAGCGAGACCGCAATCCATAACACACAGAAGCTGCCAAGCACCCATAACATGGCAGTGCGAATGGCAATATTTTTTAGGAATTGCATAATTGACTCCATAAACGAGCTATTGATCGAGGAGGTAAGGCTTGTTTTGACTTATGTAATGAGAAAGTCTCTCGTTTTGTAAGAAACATTGCTGCACATTTACATTCAATAAAGCACCATGTTTCGTCATCGTCAAAACTATAAGAATATTTAGTCTTTTCTGTTTTTTAAAAAACTAATAAAAATTAGATAGTTAACCAATTACCCATAATTTCAGTTACCTGTGAGAATATCGTATTTAAAAAAAATTAAAAAAACATTAAGAAAGCGATTAAAAAAGAATCAACTAATTGTTTTTACAGCGCGACTGCAGGCAGCCACAGATACACGTTTATCCGCCAGACAGTGTCTGCTATTATTAGCAAATAGTGGGTGACTCAAGCACCATACCCTTAGGAATCAAGAGGTTATTTAATCTATGGCTCTCATAGGCATTTTTTTTGGCAGTGATACTGGTAATACGGAAAATATTGCTAAAACTATCCAGCAACAACTGGGCAGCGACGTCGCCGAACTGCACGACATTGCCAAAAGCAGCAAAGAGGATCTGGAGCGCTTTAACATCCTGCTGTTGGGTATCCCGACCTGGTATTACGGCGAAGCACAGTGTGACTGGGATGACTTCTTCCCAACACTGGAAGAGATTGATTTTTCTGGCAAACTCGTAGCCATCTTTGGTTGCGGTGATCAGGAAGATTACGCAGAGTACTTCTGTGATGCCATGGGCACCATTCGCGACATCATCGAACCACGCGGTGCAAACATCGTCGGTCACTGGCCGACCGAAGGTTACTACTTCGAAGCCTCAAAAGGCCTGGCGGATGACGATCACTTTATCGGCCTGGCTATTGATGAAGACCGCCAGCCGGAACTGACCAGCGAACGCGTCTCCAACTGGGTCAAGCAAATCAGCGAAGAGCTGAATTTGAAAGCCTTACTGGCCTGATTCACCCGTGGCCCTGACGCACCGCTGGTGCCCATGTATTCGGGGCCATATCACCATCGATAGGTAAATATCGACAGATAAATCGATGGCTAAATCGATAATGAGAGCCATAGATAGATAAAACCTATCGCAATCAGTGATACATTTTTTTAACTTTTCATCCTGACAAGGTACAATGTCATCCGCTCAGCCGGATTATGTTTAATGATAAATCCTGGCATACAATTTGTTCCTTATCGATAACTACTCTGAATACAGTACGTTAACCTGAACCATATTGTAAAAGTTCCGTAGTTTTCATTTCGATGGTGCGGTTCTATAATTGAGACACATGACCTTTTTTACGCCGACCGATGATACTAGGCTAATAGCCTCCCAGATAAAGCACGTAACAGGACTAAATCCGCATGACTGACAACAACACCGCATTAAAGAAGGCCGGCCTGAAAGTCACACTTCCACGACTGAAAATTCTGGAAGTCCTTCAGGATCCTCAATGCCACCACGTCAGCGCGGAAGACTTATACAAGAAGCTGATTGATATGGGGGAAGAGATTGGTTTGGCCACTGTCTACCGTGTGCTTAACCAGTTTGACGATGCAGGCATTGTCACCCGCCACAACTTCGAAGGTGGCAAATCCGTTTTCGAACTCACCCAACAGCACCACCATGATCATTTGATCTGTCTGGATTGCGGTCGGGTGATTGAATTCAGCGATGAGTCTATCGAAGCACGCCAGCGTGAAATCTCCGAGAAGCATGGCATCAAGCTCACCAACCACAGTTTGTATCTGTACGGCCATTGCAGTAGCGGCGACTGCCGTGAAGACGACAACGCGCACGACGAACGCTGATTGAGCCTTCTCTTTATTCTGAGCAAAAATAAAACCGCCGAGGCGGTTTTATTTTTATCTTGTACCCCACCATCAGGCGGTGATTAACCCGCCCAACTGTCACGCAAACCCACCGTCCGATTGAATACCAGATGATCAGAACGGGAATATACGCGATCCGCACAAAAATACCCTTCACGCTCAAACTGATAGGCTTTTTCGACCTCGGCATTACCCAAGCTGGCTTCGACAAAGCCCTGAGCAATACTCAGTGAATCAGGATTGATGGTGGAGAGAAAATCCTCTGCTCCGCCAGGGTTAGCCACGCTAAACAGACGGTCATACAGGCGGAACTGCGCTGGCAGCGCGTGAGCGGCAGATACCCAGTGGATCACGCCTTTCACTTTACGGCCGTCAGCCGGATCCTTGCTCAGGGTTTCCGTATCACAGCTGCAGTAAATCGTGGTGATCACACCCTGCTCGTCTTTATCAATACGTTCAGCCTTAATGACATACGCATTGCGCAGACGGACTTCTTTGCCCAGCACCAAACGTTTGTACTGCTTATTGGCTTCTTCACGGAAATCAGCGCGATCGATATACACTTCACGACTGAAGGCAACCTGTCGTGTCCCCATCTCCGGCTTATTCGGATGGTTGGGCATGCTCAGCCACTCTTCATGGCCTTCAGGCAGGTTCTCAATCACCACTTTCACCGGATCCAGTACGGCCATCGCACGTGGTGCATTCTCGTTGAGATCATCACGAATGCACGACTCGAGTGCCGCCATTTCTACGGTGTTATCCTGCTTGGTCACGCCAATGCGGCGGCAGAATTCACGAATAGAAGCAGCAGTATAGCCACGACGACGTAAACCAGAGATGGTCGGCATACGCGGATCGTTCCAGCCTTCGACGATCTTCTCACTTACCAGTTGGTTCAGTTTCCGCTTGGACATGACCGCGTATTCCAGGTTCAGGCGGGAAAACTCGTACTGACGCGGATGGGCAGGAATGCTGATGTTATCCAGCACCCAGTCATACAGGCGGCGGTTATCCTGAAACTCCAGCGTACACAGCGAGTGTGTAATACCTTCCAGCGCATCGGAAATGCAGTGGGTGAAGTCATACATCGGGTAGATGCACCACTTATTGCCGGTCTGATGATGCTCGGCGAATTTGATGCGATACAGCACCGGGTCGCGCATCACGATAAACGGTGATGCCATGTCGATTTTAGCACGCAGACAAGCAGCACCTTCGGCGAAACCGCCATTGCGCATTTTTTCAAACAGCGCCAGGTTCTCGTCAACACGGCGATCACGGTACGGGCTATTTTTGCCTGGAGAAGTCAGCGTGCCGCGATATTCACGAATCTGTTCCGGCGTCAGCTCATCGACATACGCCAACCCTTTATTGATCAGCTCAACGGCATACATGTGCAACTGATCAAAATAATCCGACGAATAGCGAACATTACCGCTCCAGGAAAAACCCAGCCACTGCACGTCATGTTTGATGGACTCAACATACTCGATATCTTCTTTTACCGGGTTGGTATCATCAAAGCGCAGGTTGCACTTGCCGTGGTAATCTTCAGCGATACCGAAGTTCAGGCAGATGGATTTAGCGTGGCCGATATGAAGATAGCCGTTCGGCTCTGGAGGAAAACGCGTCTGGATATGATCGTGTTTACCGGTAGCCAGATCTTCATCGATGATCTGACGAATAAAGTTGGTTGGGCGGGCTTCAGCCTCACTCATGCTTGGTTCCTCAAATGCGAAAAAACAACCCTTAACCACTAATGATCCAACAAGCCACGCCGGGAAACAACCGTTTGTTTCATGAAAATTCAAGATAAAAAAACGGAGCGCGCTTGCAGGCACGCTCCGTTTACCGATATCAGACGGCGATGATGACGCCAGCCGAATTATTCCTGTGAAACCTCACGCAAGGCGGCGGCGATATTCTCCGCCTGGGTGCCAACCACAATCTGCACGCTTTGCTTGTTAAGACGAATCACACCCGCAGCCCCTAACTGACGTGCCGCCGATTCATCCACCAGGCTCGAATCCTTCACGCTCAGGCGCAAGCGAGTGATACAAGCGTCGATGCCGGTCAGATTGTCTTTACCGCCGATGGCCTGCAAATACCCTTTCGCCACCGATTGGGTATTACCCGCAGGAGCGGTAGTCCCCTCCGTTGAGGGCTGGGTCGCAACCGCTTCACGTCCCGGCGTCATCAAGTTAAACCGGGTGATGGTAAAGCGGAACACCACATAATAAATGGCGAAGAACACCACACCCTGGAGCAGCAACATGTACCAATGTGTCGCCAGCGGGTTACGTGTAGAAAGCACCAGGTCCACCAAACCAGCACTGAAACCAAAACCGGCAATCCAGTGCATGCTGGCAGCGATGAATACTGAAATCCCGGTCAACACCGCGTGCAGCACATACAGCACCGGCGCAACAAACATGAAGGAGAATTCCAGTGGTTCAGTAATACCGGTGAAGAAGGCTGCAAACGCCGCCGCCACCATAATGCCCGCCACCCGGCTGCGGTTTTCAGGACGCGCACAGTGATAAATCGCCAGTGCCGCGCCCGGCAAACCAAACATCATGATCGGGAAGAAACCGGCCTGATAACGCCCGGTAATGCCCGGGATCGCTTTGCCAGCATCAATCGCCTGCTGCCCGCTCAGGAAGTTGGGGATATCGTTAATGCCCGCCACATCAAACCAGAACACTGAATTCAGTGCATGATGCAACCCGACCGGAATCAACAGGCGGTTAAAGAAGGCATAAATACCCGCACCCACCGACCCCATCTGCTGGATATGTTCGCCAAAGGAAACCAGCGCGTTATAAATCACCGGCCAGACGTACATCAGCACAAACGCCACCACAATCATCAGCACCGATACCAGAATCGGAACCAGTCGGCGACCATTGAAGAAAGAGAGTGCTTTGGGCAATTCAACCTGGCTGTAGCGGTTATACAACTCGGCGGAAATCACGCCGACCAGGATACCGATGAATTGGTTTTCAATCTTGCTGAATGCCTTTGGCACCTCTGCCAGCGGGATATGCTGAATCATCGATACCGCCGCAGGCGAGCATAGTGTAGTCAACACCAGATAACCGACAAACCCGGACAGCGCCGCCGCACCGTCTTTATCCTTAGACATACCGTAGGCGACACCGACAGCAAACAGCACCGCCATATGCTCGATAATCGCCGCACCAGACTTGATCAACAACGCTGCCAGCGCGCTTTCACTCCCCCAGCCAACCGGGTCTATCCAGTACCCCACCCCCATCAGGATGGCGGCTGCGGGCAATGTAGCGACCGGCACCATCAACGCACGGCCTACTTTTTGTAAATAACCGAGTGTACTCACCTTCCCCTCTCTTTCCCTTACGGGCAATAAATTGTCTGTCAGCCTTGTTACCAAATCACCCGCCAGCCATGTGGGCCTGACCAGAGTGCCAAAAAAATAATTCGCCACACAAATTAATAACAGTGATTATGTGATAATAATCACCACAAACGCACATATTAAAAGTTTATGGCGCCTCATTAACACAACTTATTTCAAGACTAAAAAAAACACGCTACACTAGCCCCCAGATAAACACCTACACATAGCATCGGCATAGTACCTGGCAGCCAATCTATCTGGCTGCGACTACCCGATGATAGCTAACCGATTGCCAGAGGAGAGCACCATGAGACTGATTCCACTAACGACCCCCGCCGAGGTTGGCAAATGGGCCGCCCGCTATATTGTCGAGCGCATCAATGCTTTCAACCCAACGGCGGAACGCCCGTTCGTGCTCGGTCTGCCAACCGGCAGCTCGCCGCTGGAAGCCTACAAAGCGCTGATTGCGCTATACAAAGCAGGTCAGGTCAGCTTTAAGCATGTTGTTACCTTCAACATGGATGAATACGTCGGGCTACCGGCGGACCACCCGGAAAGCTACCGCACCTTTATGTACCAGAATTTTTTCAATCACGTTGATATTCCGGAAGGAAACATTAACCTGTTGAATGGCAACGCGGAAGATATCGCTGCTGAGTGTCAGCGTTATGAAGAAAAAATCAAGTCTTACGGCAAGATTCATCTGTTCATGGGCGGCGTCGGCAACGATGGCCATATCGCTTTTAACGAACCGGCGTCTTCTCTGGTATCCCGTACCCGTATCAAAACGCTGACGGAAGAGACCCGTATCGCCAATTCCCGTTTCTTCGACGGCGATGTTAACCAGGTGCCTAAATACGCCCTGACAGTCGGCGTGGGTACGCTGCTGGATGCAGAAGAAGTCATGATTCTGGTTAGCGGCCGTCATAAGGCACTGGCGCTTCAGGCGGCGGTAGAAGGCAATGTGAATCACATGTGGACCATCAGTTGCCTGCAGTTGCACGCTAAAGCGCTGATGGTGTGCGATGAGCCTTCCACCATGGAATTAAAAGTGAAGACCGTGAAATATTTCCGCGAGCTGGAAGCTGAAAATATCCAAAATCTGTAATCGGTGAGCCAGGAGCTTAGAGATGTTCGCTTTAATCAATGGTCGTGTTTTTACCGGCCACCAGATCCTTGACGGTTATGCCGTCGTCGTCGCCGATGGATTGATCGAGGCAGTATGCCCGGCACATGAACTGCCTGACACCCTGCCCCGGCGTGATCTTGCCGGTGCGCTACTGGCCCCTGGCTTTATCGACCTGCAATTGAATGGTTGCGGCGGCGTTCAGTTCAATGACGCGCTAAGCAGCCTTTGCGTCCAAACACTGGAAACCATGCAGAAGGCCAACGAAAAATCCGGCTGCACCAGTTTCTTACCGACGCTTATCACCTCCTCTGATGAATTCATGCGCCACAGCATCGGCGTCATGCGTGCCTGGCTTGCTCAGCACCGCCATCAGGCGCTGGGGTTGCATCTGGAAGGCCCGTGGCTTAACCCGATAAAAAAAGGCACCCACGATGCCAGTTTTATCCGCCAGCCGGACGATGAGTTGGTGGCTTATCTGTGTGACAATGCCGATGTCATTAGCAAGGTCACGCTGGCGCCGGAAATGGTGCCAGATAGCGTGATAAGGCAGTTGAGCGATGCGGGCATCGTCGTATCCGCCGGGCACGCTCATGCCACCTGGGAACAGGCCAAACGGGGTTTTGCCGCCGGGATCCGCTTTGCTACCCACCTGTTTAACGCCATGCCCCCTGTTACCGGCCGGGAACCTGGTCTGGTCGGTGCCGTCTATGACGCACCGGAAGTCTATTGCGGCATCATTGCCGATGGTCATCATGTCAGTTGGGCGACTATCCGCAACAGCAAACGCATCAAGGGCGACAAACTAGTGCTGGTCACCGACGCTACGGCACCCGCGGGTTCCACTATCGACCAGTTCACATTTGCCGGTAAAACCATATACTACCGCGACGGCATCTGTGTGGATGAGAATGGCACCCTGAGCGGTTCGGCTCTCACCATGATCGATGCCGTACGCAATTGCGTAGAACACGCGGGTATCGCTCTGGATGAAGCGCTGAGAATGGCGACGCTCTATCCGGCAAGAGCCATCGGCGAAGCATGTCGACTGGGAAGCATTGAAACAGGAAAAGTGGCAAACCTGACGGCATTTACCCGCGATTTTGACATCCTCAGTACGTTTGTGAATGGTGAAGAAGTCTTTCGCAAATCGTAAGCGTATTGCATCGACACGAGTAATGCGTCATGACCACAGGCGGACAAACCCAGATAGGGAATATCGATCTGGTTAAACAACTCAACAGTGCGGTCGTGTACCGCCTGATTGACCAGCAAGGCCCTATCTCCCGAATTCAGATTTCAGAACAGAGCCAGCTTGCTCCCGCCAGCGTCACCAAAATTACCCGCCAGCTGCTGGAGCGCGGTCTAATCAAAGAAGTGGATCAGCAGGCATCAACCGGTGGGCGTCGCGCTATTTCCATCATTTCTGAAACACGGCCGTTTCATACCGTGGCGGTGCGACTCGGCCGCCACGATGCCACCCTCGCCTTATACGATTTACAGGGCAAACGGCTGGAAGAAGAGCACTGCAACCTGCCGGAAAATACCCAGGAAACGCTGGAAAGCGCTTTATTCACCGTTATTGATCAATTCATCACCCGTCATCAGCGCCGAATCCGCGAATTAATCGCGATTTCAGTGGTGTTACCGGGGCTGGTCGACCCGATTGCCGGTGTCGTGCGTTATATGCCGCATATCAGCGTGGATAACTGGCCACTGGTTGACAACCTCGAACAGCGTTTCAACGTACACAGTTTTGTTGGTCATGATATCCGCAGTCTGGCCCTGGCCGAGCACTATTTTGGCGCCACCCGCGACTGTCAGGACTCGTTACTGGTGCGGGTTCATCGCGGCGTAGGTGCCGGTATTATCGTCAACGGCAAAATCTTCCTTGGTAGCAACAGCAATGTGGGGGAGATAGGGCACATCCAGATTGATCCCTTAGGTGACCGCTGCCACTGCGGCAACTTTGGTTGCCTTGAAACGGTAGTATCCAACGGTGCGCTGGAACAGCGGGTTCGTCATTTGCTGCAACAAGGTTTCCCCAGCAAACTGACGCTCGATGACTGCCAGATTGCCGCCATCTGTAAAGCGGCAGTCAAAGGCGATCGCCTGGCCAAAGAACTGATAGAAGCAGCCGGGCAGCAGTTGGGCAAAGCCATCGCGATTGCTGTTAACCTGTTTAACCCACAACGGGTCGTTATCGCTGGTGAAATTACCGCCGCAGACAAAATTCTGTTGCCCGCCATTGAGCGTTGCATCAATACGCAGGTGCTAAAAGATTTCCGGCAAAACCTGCCCGTTGTCGTCTCCGAATTGCAGCATTTGTCTGCCATCGGCGCTTTTGCGCTGGTAAAACGCGCCATGCTTAATGGTGTATTGCTGCAACGTCTGCTTGAAAATCAGTAAGTTTTGGTTTTTGCTATAAGGCCGGATTATGAGATCGCTAAAAATCCGGCCTCTCTTTTCAGGCATTATGAATAAACCACAATAGAACACGCCAAAAATTACACATTCACCATCACAATGGCTTTTTTCATTAAATGATATTGAATTAGCATCCCCTTTTGATGCTAAATCAGTGTTACCGATACGGCGGTGACCGACCCACAGCAATACCACTCGGCAAGGAAAACCGCTGCTTACCGCCATACACTTTGACAGTTTTCACGTTGTGATACGTGAATAAAGGGAGCCTTTGGTATGTGTTCTATTTTTGGTGTGCTTGATCTGAAAACTGACCCGGTTGAACTGCGTAAAAAAGCGCTGGAATTGTCCCGTCTGATGCGCCATCGCGGCCCGGACTGGTCCGGTGTTTACGCCAGCGACAAAGCCATTCTGGCGCATGAACGTCTGTCTATTGTCGACGTCAACACCGGTGCTCAGCCCCTCTACAACCAGGCGCACACCCACGTTCTGGCCGTGAACGGTGAAATTTATAACCATCAGGCTCTGCGTCAGCAATATGGTGACCGCTACCAGTTTCAGACCGGTTCCGACTGTGAAGTGATTCTGGCGTTGTACCAGGAAAAAGGACCGGAATTCCTGGATGAACTGCGCGGTATGTTCGCCTTCGCACTGTATGACAGCGAAAAAGACGCTTACCTGATCGGCCGCGATCATCTGGGCATCATCCCGCTGTATATGGGTTACGACGAGCACGGCAACTTTTATGTCGCCTCTGAAATGAAAGCGCTAGTGCCGGTATGCCGCACCATCAAAGAATTCCCGGCAGGTAGCTACCTGTGGAGTCAGGACGGCGAAATTCGTGAATACTATCGTCGTGACTGGTTCGAATACGACAACGTAAAAGATAACGTCACCGACGCCGACGAACTGCGTGAAGCACTGGAAGAGTCAGTGAAAAGCCACCTGATGTCCGATGTGCCTTACGGCGTATTGCTGTCCGGTGGTCTGGATTCGTCCATCATTTCCGCCATCACCAAAAAATTCGCTGCCCGCCGCGTGGAAGATGACGAGCGCAGCGAAGCCTGGTGGCCGCAGCTTCACTCATTTGCCGTTGGACTGGAAGGCGCGCCTGACCTGAAAGCGGCACGTGATGTTGCCGAACATCTCGGCACGGTGCACCACGAAATCCATTTCACGGTACAAGAAGGTCTGGACGCTATCCGCGACGTGATTTATCACATCGAAACCTATGACGTCACGACCATCCGCGCCTCGACGCCGATGTACCTGATGTCACGTAAAATCAAAGCTATGGGTATCAAGATGGTGCTGTCCGGTGAAGGTTCGGACGAAGTCTTCGGCGGCTACCTCTACTTCCACAAAGCGCCGAACGCCAAAGAATTCCATGAAGAAACCGTGCGTAAACTGCTGGCTCTGCACCAGTATGACTGCGCCCGCGCGAACAAAGCGATGTCGGCCTGGGGTGTTGAAGCACGCGTACCGTTCCTGGATAAGAAATTCCTGGACGTCGCCATGCGTATCAACCCGAAAGACAAAATGTGCGGTAACGGCAAAATGGAAAAGCACATTCTGCGTGAATGTTTCGAATCCTATCTGCCGCACAGCGTGGCGTGGCGCCAGAAAGAGCAGTTCTCCGACGGCGTTGGCTACAGCTGGATTGATACACTCAAAGAAGTGGCCGCTAAACAGGTTACCGACCAGCAACTGGAAACCGCACACTTCCGTTTCCCGTACAACACGCCGACCAGCAAAGAAGGCTACCTGTACCGCGAAATTTTTGAAGAACTGTTCCCGGTTCCAAGCGCGGCTGAATGCGTCCCTGGCGGCCCGTCAGTAGCCTGTTCGTCAGCTAAAGCCATTGAATGGGATGAATCCTTCAAAAAGATGGATGACCCGTCAGGCCGCGCCGTCGGCGTGCACCAGTCCGCCTACCAATAACCCGCTTTATTTTACTGTTTTAAACGGGCCATTAGCGGCCCGTTTTTCTTATGGAATGCCGTTAAAAGTCTGCTTTCTGACGCTTTTCTCACCAGACTGTTCACAACCCAAACAAACAGCTCGAATACGCCGTTTTTAGGGAAAAAATGTGTTGACGCCAAAAGGCCAACTCCGCATAATGCGCCCCGCAACGCCGATGAAGGTGACGCGGAAAAGATGGCTACGTAGCTCAGCTGGTTAGAGCACAGCACTCATAATGCTGGGGTCACAGGTTCGATTCCCGTCGTAGCCACCATTTTTTCCCTGCGGGAGTGGCGAAATTGGTAGACGCACCAGATTTAGGTTCTGGCGCCGCAAGGTGTGCGAGTTCAAGTCTCGCCTCCCGCACCATTATCTTCGTCGGTGTGAAAACCGAAAGCGTCAACTCGGGTTGCAGCAATTTATTGGGGTATCGCCAAGCGGTAAGGCAGCGGGTTTTGATCCCGCCACTCCCAGGTTCGAATCCTGGTACCCCAGCCATATATTTAGTGAGACACATCTTACGATGTGCACCCTGTTGGGGTATCGCCAAGCGGTAAGGCAGCGGATTCTGATTCCGCCATCCCGAGGTTCGAATCCTCGTACCCCAGCCATTTTCAGTCACAAAGCCTCAGGCTTTTGACCGTGCAGTAATTTGGCTACGTAGCTCAGCTGGTTAGAGCACAGCACTCATAATGCTGGGGTCACAGGTTCGATTCCCGTCGTAGCCACCACATTAAATTGGGGTATCGCCAAGCGGTAAGGCAGCGGATTCTGATTCCGCCATCCCGAGGTTCGAATCCTCGTACCCCAGCCATACAGAAAAGCCCGTTTATCGGGCTTTTTCTTTTTTTCTCTTTTTGTCCGCCATCTCTGGTGCGCTGTCCCGTATAAGCACCCGCTGCCAACCTATTGTCGGCAGCGGTTTGGTGATTAATGTGCGACGGAATTGGAAAACAGGTTAATGACCGCGACCCCGGCAATAATTAATGCCATTCCCAGTACCGCAGGCCAGTCCAGCCGTTGGTCGTAAAAAACCCAGCTTACCGCCGCGATCAATACGATACCGACACCGGACCAAATGGCGTAAATCACCCCCGTCGGCAACACCCGCATCGAAATGGTCAGGCAATAAAACGCAATGGCATAAAACACCACCGTGACCACACTCGGCACTAGCCGGGTAAAACTCTCCGACAGTTTGAGTGCCGTCGTCGCTATCACTTCCGAGACAATTGCCAGACAAAGAAATAAATAAGTCATCAGTTTTACTACCCAAAGATAAGGCTTTCACCACAAAAACCGCGATACCGCGGAATGATACAGACCAGCACATTATTGCTGACACATCGTCAATACCGCACCACTGTAATGGTGCGGCATGAAAGCGATATGACGGCGAAAAGAGAATCCCCTGATACGCCAATACCGCTGGCTATAGCCCTAATGCATACCGCAACGCCTGCTGTTTCAGTTTCCCGGCACGTTGCGCCGCCATCAGCGCCAGATTACGCGCCAGCTCAAGCGGTGGCAGACGGTTACTGAACGCGCCATAAAACAGATCCATGCCGCTTTGCATCAACAGATTGTCGGGCTTACGCAACCGTTGATAACGCTGCAACACCGGTTCGCCGTACCAGACCTCGCCGTCATCACGAGCCTGAATAACTACATCCATCAGTGTGGAAACATCACGATACCCCAAATTCACCCCCTGCCCGGCCAGCGGGTTGATGGTATGGGCAGCATCGCCAATCAAGGCTAATCCCGGCAACACATACTGCTGAGCATGGCGGCGCACCAGTGGGAACGCGCCAACGGCAACGGCATTGACTGCCCCCAGTCGCTCGGGAAACGCCTCGGCAATAGCCTTATTGAGTTGAGGAAGCGACATCGCCTGTAACTGGTGAATACGCTGCGGGCTGTCGTACCACACCAGCGAGCACCAACCGTCAAACAGCGGCAGGAATGCGCGTGGCCCGGACGGCGTAAATCGCTGCCAGGTCGCATCCTGCTGTGGTCCCTTCATTTCAGCGCTGATCAGCATGCAGGACTGGCGATATTGCCAGCCAGTAATACCAATACCCGCCCACTGCCGAATGCGTGAATTAGCACCATCCGCACCAATCACCAGCGATGCGGACAGGCTATCGCCCTGTTCGCTGCTAAGCCGCCACTGGTCGTCCTCACGGTGCAACCCTTGTAATTGCCACGGGCATAACAGCGTTACGTCTGGCGTCTTCTCCAGCTCCTGCCATAACGCCAGTTGCAGTACCCGGTTTTCCACCATGAACCCCAGCTCAGATAACCCAAGGTCTGCCGCATCAAACACCACATGTGCGTTGTCCCATTCCCAGGTTTCAAGCCGTCGATATGGCGCGCTACGCATCTGCTCAACGTTCTGCCATACGCCCAGCCGCTCAAGCAATCGGACCGATGCCAGACCGATTGCCGAAACACGCACATCCGGCGCACTGCCCACGACAAACGGTGGTGGTGCCTCCAGCTCCAGTACCGCCACCTGAAAACCACGTTGTGCCAGGCCCAACGCAGCGGCGGCACCGACCATGCCGCCGCCTACAATTACCGCATCATAGTGCATACTCGCCCCACGGTTTCTGCTGCGCAGTTAAGTCAAGGCACCTGCGCCAGAAAGACAAAAGATACCGATAGTTTACTGGATTTCACGGTGAGTTTTTCACAAAAGCGACGCCTGCCGCTATCAAACACCCTCTCACGCTTGATCTGGTCACAACGGCGGCAAAAGATTACAATACGCGCCCGCATGTACGCGCCCCTCGAAGGACAGCGTGTTTACCCGCACTGAGTAATGGCTAGTCGATGACGATGACAAAGAAACTGCATATCAAAACCTGGGGCTGTCAGATGAACGAATACGATTCATCGAAGATAGCCGACCTACTGGAAAGTACGCACGGTTACCAGCTGACCGACGTCGCTGAAGAAGCTGACATTCTGCTGCTGAATACCTGTTCGATCCGAGAGAAGGCGCAGGAAAAAGTGTTTCATCAGCTCGGCCGCTGGAAAACGCTCAAAGACGTCAATCCGAATCTGATTATCGGTGTGGGCGGCTGTGTGGCGTCGCAGGAAGGCGAACACATTCGTGACCGCGCGCACTATGTGGATGTGATCTTCGGGCCCCAGACACTGCATCGCTTGCCGGAAATGATCAATCACGTTCAGGGCACCCGTAGCCCTATCGTGGATATCAGTTTCCCGGAAGTAGAGAAATTTGACCGTCTGCCGGAACCGCGTGCCGAAGGGCCAACCGCATTCGTTTCCATCATGGAAGGCTGCAACAAGTACTGCACGTTCTGTGTGGTGCCTTATACCCGTGGTGAAGAAGTCAGCCGTCCAGTCGATGATGTGCTGTTTGAAATCGCCCAACTGGCGGCACAAGGTGTACGTGAAGTGAATCTGCTTGGCCAGAACGTGAATGCGTATCGCGGCGCCACGCATGATGACGATATTTGCAGTTTCGCAGAGTTGCTGCGTTTAGTGGCGGCGATCGACGGTATCGACCGTATCCGCTTTATCACCAGCCACCCGATTGAGTTCACCGACGACATCATCAGCGTTTACGAAGATACGCCGGAACTGGTGAGCTTCCTGCATCTGCCGGTTCAGAGCGGTTCAGACCGCATTCTGACGATGATGAAACGTCGCCACACTGCGTTGGAATACAAGGCCATCATCCGTAAACTGCGTAAAGCACGCCCGGCTATCCAGATCAGTTCCGATTTTATCGTCGGCTTCCCGGGTGAAACTCAGGAAGATTTCGAACAGACCATGCAGTTGATTGCTGATGTCGATTTCGACATGAGCTTTAGCTTTATTTATTCGCCTCGCCCAGGTACCCCGGCCGCCGATATGGTGGACGATGTGACCGAAGAAGAGAAAAAACAGCGTTTGTACATTCTGCAAGAACGCATCAATCAGCAAGCTATGCAGTACAGCCGCCGGATGATGGGCACCGTGCAACGTATTCTGGTGGAAGGGACGTCACGCAAGAGCGTGATGGAGCTATCCGGCCGAACTGAAAATAACCGTGTGGTGAACTTTGAAGGTACACCAGACATGATCGGCAAATTCGTCGACGTAGAAATCGTTGATGTTTATCCGAACTCACTGCGTGGCGTGGTCGTTCGCACCGAAGACCAAATGAATCTGCGCGTCAGTGAATCACCGACCTCGGTTATCGCCCGTACCCGCAAAGAAGACGAGCTCGGCGTCGGTATCTATCAGCCGTAATGGCTCATGCACGTTATCAGGCGGGCCGTCAAACGGCCCGCTTTTTCTTTGGTCCCGACTCACTGACCGGGCGAATACATCGCCCTTGCAGCCTTTATGCCGAATCTGACTTGCGCCTTGCAGGCTTCGCGATAAATAATCAGGGTAATCTCTGCGCCACATCCGGGCAGATACCTCAGCCTGTGGCACAACGTCATTGCTCATTCTGCTTAAACCCAAGAGGAATAGTTTGAACGTAACGATAAAAGAAATTGCCCTCGAACCTGCGGATAATAAACGCCTGCTTAGTCTGTGCGGCCCGTTTGACGACAATATCAAACAGCTGGAACGCCGCCTCGGCATAGAGATCAATCATCGCGACAATCATTTCAAGCTGGTAGGAAAAGACCTCTGCATCGACGCCGCTGCTGATATCCTGCGCCATTTGTATGTGGATACCGCACCGGTGCGTGGCGTGATTCCAGACATCGACCCAGAGCAGATTCATCTGGCTATCAAAGAATCCCGGGTACTGGAACAGACCGCCGACAGCGTGCCGGAATACGGCAAGGCGGTGAACATTCGCACTAAACGCGGCGTCATCAAACCTCGTACGCCCAATCAGGCGCAGTACATCGCCCATATTCTCGATCACGACATTACTTTCGGTATCGGTCCGGCCGGCACGGGGAAAACCTATCTGGCGGTGGCCGCCGCGGTGGACGCGCTGGAACGACAGGATATCCGCCGTATCCTGCTGACCCGTCCAGCGGTAGAGGCCGGTGAAAAACTGGGCTTTCTGCCGGGTGATTTGAGCCAGAAAGTGGACCCTTACCTGCGCCCACTCTACGATGCATTGTTTGAAATGCTGGGCTTCGAGCGCGTGGAAAAGCTCATTGAGCGCAACGTCATTGAAGTCGCGCCACTGGCCTACATGCGCGGTCGCACCCTGAACGATGCCTTCATTATTCTGGATGAAAGTCAGAACACCACTATCGAGCAGATGAAGATGTTCCTGACCCGTATCGGCTTTAACTCGAAAGCCGTTATTACTGGCGACGTCACCCAGATAGACCTGCCACGCAACCAAAAATCCGGTTTGCGTCACGCCATTGAGGTGCTGTCAGACGTGGAAGAGATCAGTTTCAACTTTTTCCACAGCGAAGACGTGGTACGCCATCCGGTGGTGGCCCGCATCGTCAACGCGTATGAAGCCTGGGAAAGCGCCGACCAGAAACGCCGGGAAGAACTGGCAGAACAGCGTAAACGTGAAGCGCAGGCCAGCAGCACGCAGGAGCAAAAATGAGCCAGGTCATTCTTGATTTGCAAATAGCCAGTGAGAATAGCCACGGGCTGCCATCTGAAGCCGACTTCCAGCGCTGGCTGGAAGCGGTATTACCGCAGTTTCAGGACGAGGCAGAGGTCACTATCAGGGTGGTAGATGAAGAGGAAAGCCATCACCTGAACCTAACCTATCGCGGTAAGGACAAACCGACTAACGTCCTCTCCTTCCCCTTCGAGGCACCACCAGAAGTGGAACTGCCGCTATTGGGCGACCTTATCATCTGCCGACA
Source organism: Dickeya ananatis (assembly GCF_019464615.1). Taxonomy (NCBI): domain Bacteria; kingdom Pseudomonadati; phylum Pseudomonadota; class Gammaproteobacteria; order Enterobacterales; family Pectobacteriaceae; genus Dickeya; species Dickeya ananatis. The sequence continues at coordinate 2,933,428 of NZ_CP040816.1, forward strand.
AGTGGTCGAGCAGGAAGCGGTGGAACAAGGGAAAAGTGAAGAGGAACATTGGGCGCACATGGTTGTCCATGGCAGTCTGCATCTGTTAGGTTATGATCATATCGAAGACAGTGAAGCCGAAGAAATGGAAGCACTGGAAACGGAAATCATGCAGAGTATGGGTTACGCCGACCCGTATCTGGCAGAAAAAGAAAATTTTACGGATACACCTTAAATTCGATATTTTAAGGACCAGACGCCAGCGGTGATATCGCCTGTTTACTGTATTCACTGCTGGTCATCATTTCTTAACAAGAGTGATATTTACTGACGCCATGAGCGACGACCATTCTACCAACAGCGATACCCCCAGTCCCAAAAAGGGATTCTTCTCCTTTTTTCTCAATCAAATTTTTCACGGTGAATCCAAAGATCACGACGATCTGCTGGCGTTGATCCGCGATTCGGAACAAATCGATCCGGAAATCCGCGACATGCTGGAAGGCGTGATGGACATCGCCGAGCAACGGGTACGCGATATTATGATCCCGCGTTCTCAGATGATCACACTCAAACATAATCAGACGCTGGAAGAGTGTCTGGACGTGATCATCGAATCGGCGCACTCCCGTTTCCCGGTTATCAGCGAAGACAAGGACCACATTGAAGGCATCCTGATGGCGAAGGACCTGCTGCCATTTATGCGTAGCAACTCCGAGCCATTCAGTATGGATAAAGTGTTGCGTCCTGCCGTTGTGGTGCCGGAAAGCAAGCGGGTAGACCGCATGCTCAATGAATTCCGCTCCCTGCGCTACCACATGGCTATTGTCATTGATGAATTTGGCGGCGTTTCCGGGCTGGTGACGATTGAGGATATTCTGGAGCTTATCGTTGGTGAAATCGAAGACGAATACGATGACGAGGAAGATCGCGATATCCGTCAGCTCAACCGCCAGACGTATACCGTACGTGCGCTAACACCTATCGAGGATTTCAATAAGATCTTCGAAACGCGATTTAGCGACGAGGAAGTTGATACCATTGGCGGCCTGGTGATGCAGTATTTCGGCCACCTGCCGGCACGCGGGGAAACTATCGACATAGACGGTTACCTGTTCAAAGTTGCTATGGCAGATAGCCGCCGTATTATTCAGGTTCATGTCAGGATCCCTGACGATGCCCCACAACCGCAACTGGAAGACTAATTTATTCATGGCAGTCGCCTCATTATTACAACGCCAGCAGGTTCGCCTCCTGCTGGCGCTTTTATTCGGTGCCTGCGGCACACTGGCGTTTTCCCCTTATGATGTCTGGCCTGCTGCCATCGTTTCTCTGATGGGCTTATTGGGCTTGACGCTAAACCGTCGGGCTCGTCAGGCTACCGCCATCGGCTTTTGCTGGGGATTTGGCCTGTTCGGCACGGGTATCCACTGGGTTTACTACAGCATCGCCGACTTTGGCGGCATGCCCGGCCCCGTCAATGTCGGCCTGGTGACGCTACTGGCGCTTTATCTGTCACTCTACCCGATGCTGTTCGCCGGGCTACTCTCGCGCCTGTGGCCGCAAACCACCCTCTGGCGACTGGCACTGGCCGCGCCGGTTCTCTGGCAACTCACCGAACTGCTACGTGGCTGGGTGTTAACCGGCTTTCCCTGGTTGCAATTCGGCTACAGTCAGCTTGATGGCCCGCTGAAAGGCCTTGCGCCGATAGCCGGAGTGGATACCCTCACCTTTCTGCTGATGGTGATAAGCGGGTTGCTGGTGCTGGGATTAGTACAGCGCCGCTGGCAGCCAGCCTTGGTTGCGGCAGCGTTATTGGTGTTGCCATGGCCGCTGCGCTCGCTCGAATGGTACAAACTGCAACCGGAACGCGCCGTTAACGTCGCCATGGTGCAGGGCAACATTCCACAAGAGCTGAAGTGGGATCCGAACGAGCTATTCAATACGCTAAAAATCTATTTCGACAACACCCTGAAGGTGATGGATAAGGCACCGCTGGTAATTTGGCCCGAATCTGCCATTCCTGATGTCGAAGTCCGCCAGCAGCAGTACCTGACGCAACTGGACACTATCCTGCGCGAGCACCATAGCAGCCTTATTACCGGCATCGTCGATGCCCGCCGGGAAAACAATCGCACCGATTTTTATAACAGCATTATCGTGCTGGGTGACGAGCAACCGTATCACTACCCCACCACGAATCGCTACAACAAGCATCACCTGGTGCCATTTGGTGAATTTGTGCCGCTGGAAGCCCTGTTACGCCCGCTGGCACCGTTTTTTGATTTACCGATGTCGGCGTTCAGCCGCGGTGACTATCGCCAGCCGCAGCTGGTCGTCAACGGTTATCGCCTCACTGCCACCATTTGCTATGAGGTGATCCTGGGGCAACAGGTTCGCGACAACTTCCGTCCTGACACCGACATGCTGCTGACAGTTTCTAACGATGCCTGGTTTGGCAATTCGATTGGTCCCTGGCAACATTTCCAAATGGCGCGGATGCGCGCGCTGGAACTGGGACGCCCGCTGCTACGCGCCACCAACAATGGGGTCACTGCCGCTATCGCGCCTGATGGCAGCATTAGCGCCAGCCTCCCGCAGTTTACCCGGGACGTGCTGGAAACCCGCGTCACCCCCACAACAGGCATCACGCCTTACGCCCGGTTTGGCTCATGGCCGCTGTGGGTGCTGGAAGCCGTGTTAGGCCTGACAGCGCTGGTATACCGTCGGCGCTCGCGTTAATCCCTCCCCACGTCCCCCCCAAACAAGACATGCTCAGACATGTCTTGTTTCATTTCTGGCACATAACTTGCTACCTATTCAGACGAAACGTCTTGCATGCACGCTTGCGACCCTCTTCATCCCTGAATCAGCACAACATCAGGGCATGAACTGCACCAAATCAGTGCCATAAGTTTTTTATTGCAGCAATTTGGTGCGGGACACCTCGCAAAAAACAAACATTCTCGTTTCAATATGTTTACAATCCGCTATTTTTAAACATGACAGCGTTTTATTCGCTCTTTAGCGGTGCACAACATGACATGGCCTGAATCTCAGAGGTCACATCATCCATGATAGGCATCGATCACAACAGCAAAGGAGTTAGAACATGCAATTGCGCAAACTGGCACTGTCATTACTGTTGATCTCGGCAACCGGAAGCCTGGCCCACGCAGAAGAACTGACGGGCACGCTGAAAAAAATCAAAGACAATGGTGTTATCACCATCGGCCACCGTGAATCGTCAGTGCCATTCTCCTACTACGACAACCAGCAGAAAGTAGTCGGCTACTCTCAGGCCTACTCTGACAAGATTGTTGAAGCGGTCAGGAAAAAACTTGATGCACCGAACCTGCAAGTAAAATTAATTCCCATTACCTCACAAAACCGTATTCCGCTGCTGCAAAATGGTACCTATGACCTCGAATGTGGCTCGACGACCAATAACCTGGAGCGCCAGCAGCAGGTCGCTTTCTCCGACACCATTTTCATCATTGGCACACGTCTGCTGACCAATAAAGACTCCGGCATCAAAGATTTCAGCGATCTGGCAGGTAAAGCTGTCGTCGTTACCTCCGGCACCACCTCAGAAGTGTTGCTGAACAAGATGAACGAAGAGAAAAAACTGAATATGCGCATCATCAGCGCCAAAGACCATGGTGACTCGTTCCGTACGCTGGAAAGTGGTCGTGCTGTGGCCTTCATGATGGACGATGCCTTGTTGGCAGGTGAGCGCGCCAAAGCCAAAGCCCCGGATGAATGGGTTATCACTGGTACCCCGCAATCCCGCGAGGCGTATGGCTGTATGCTGCGTAAAGACGACCCGCAATTCAAACAACTGGTTGATGCGACAATAAGTCAGGTGCAGACCTCCGGCGAAGCCGAAAAATGGTTTGATACCTGGTTCAAACAACCGATTCCGCCGAAAAACCTGAATATGAACTTTGCGCTGTCAGACGACATGAAAGCCTTGTTCAAGGCACCCAACGATAAGGCGTTGTAACCGAATTAATAATGACAATAAAGGGCAGTAATCTGCCTTCCGATTGCTGATTCGTGGCAAGACAGACAGGTGCAGAGTGGCCGTTCCCCATTCTGTGAATCCATGAGCCACTCACCAATCTTCGGGGTAGCGAACGCTACCCCTTTTTTACCGGAGTTCGTTATGTCAATAGATTGGAACTGGGGTATCTTCCTGCAACCTGCCCCTTTCGGAAATACAACCTATCTGGGGTGGATTATTTCCGGCCTGCAGGTCACCGTCTCACTGTCGCTATGTGCCTGGGTCATCGCTTTTCTGCTGGGCTCACTACTGGGTATTCTTCGTACTGTCCCTCATCGTCTGCTATCGGGTATCGGCACCTGTTATGTGGAAATGTTTCGCAACGTGCCGCTGATTGTGCAGTTTTTTAGCTGGTATCTGGTGGTGCCGGAGCTTTTACCGACCAAAATAGGGATGTGGTTTAAAGCTGAGCTGGACCCGAATATCCAATTTTTTCTGTCGTCTATGTTTTGTCTGGGCATGTTCACCGCCGCACGGGTGTGCGAACAGGTGCGGGCAGGCATTCAGTCATTACCGCGTGGACAGAAGGCGGCCGGTTTAGCTATTGGCCTGACACTTGCGCAAACTTACCGTTATGTTCTGCTGCCGAACGCCTACCGAGTGATTGTGCCGCCACTGACCTCTGAAATGCTCAACCTGGTGAAAAACTCCGCTATCGCCTCCACTATCGGCCTGATGGATATGGCGGCGCAGGCAGGCAAGCTGTTGGATTACTCTGCCCACGCCTACGAATCGTTCAGTGCGATTACGCTGGCGTATGTCGGCATCAACGCCATCATCATGCTATTGATGCAAATTGTAGAGCGTAAGACCCGTTTGCCGGGCAACCTGGGGAGCAAATAAATGTATAACTTTGACTGGAGTTCCATTCCCCCCAGCCTGCCTTATCTGATTAAAGGCATGGGAGTGACGCTGGAGATTACCCTGACAGCCGTGGTGGTAGGGATAGTCTGGGGAACCGTGCTGGCGGTGATGCGATTGTCGCCGGTTAAGCCCATCAGTTGGTTTGCCAAACTGTACGTCAACCTGTTCCGCTCGGTGCCACTGGTGATGGTGCTGCTGTGGTTCTACCTGATTGTACCTAGCTTATTACAAAATGTGCTTGGCCTTTCTCCGAAAACAGATATTCGGCTGGTATCGGCTATGGTAGCCTTTTCGTTGTTCGAGGCGGCCTATTATTCCGAGATTATCCGCGCCGGTATCCAGAGCATTTCCCGTGGACAGGCGTCAGCAGCGCTGGCGTTGGGAATGACCCACTGGCAATCCATGCAACTGGTGATTCTGCCTCAGGCGTTCCGGGCTATGGTACCCTTACTGCTGACTCAAGGTATCGTGCTATTTCAGGATACCTCGCTGGTGTATGTGCTAAGTCTGGCGGACTTTTTCCGTACTGCATCCACCATTGGCGAACGTGATGGCACTCAGGTAGAAATGATTCTGTTCGCCGGGTTTGTCTATTTTGTTATCAGCCTCTCGGCGTCGATGCTGGTCAATTATTTGAAGAGAAGGACGGTTTGATGATTTTCCTGAAAAATGTTTCTAAATGGTATGGTCAATTTCAGGTGCTGACCGACTGCTCCACCGAAGTGAAAAAAGGTGAAGTGGTGGTGGTTTGCGGACCTTCCGGCTCCGGGAAATCGACCTTAATCAAAACCGTTAACGGCCTTGAGCCCATCCAGCAAGGTCAGATAGAAGTTAACGGCATCGTCGTCAACGATAAACGTACCAACCTGGCACAACTGCGTTCCAAAGTGGGCATGGTGTTCCAGCATTTCGAGCTGTTCCCACACTTGTCTATTGTCGACAACCTGACGTTAGCGCAGGTCAAGGTACTCAAGCGTGATAAAGAAGCCGCCCGTGAGAAGGGATTGAAACTGCTGGCCCGCGTCGGTTTGTCGTCCCACGCCAATAAATTCCCCGGGCAGTTATCCGGTGGTCAGCAACAGCGTGTGGCGATCGCGCGCGCGCTGTGCATGGACCCGGTTGCGATGCTGTTTGACGAGCCAACCTCAGCGCTCGACCCGGAAATGATCAACGAAGTGCTGGACGTAATGGTTGAACTGGCACAGGAAGGCATGACCATGATGGTCGTCACCCATGAGATGGGCTTCGCCCGCAAAGTGGCACATCGCGTCATCTTCATGGATGAAGGCAAGATAATCGAAGACACGCGTAAAGAGGATTTCTTCGGCAACCCACGCTCTGATCGCGCCAAAGACTTTTTGGCCAAAATCCTGCATTAATACGCACGTCTCACTGTCCGTCGGTTTTTAACATCGATAACATTTGACCGCGATAACATTTAACCTCGATAACAAGGGTGCTCCGGCACCCTTGTTTTTATCTATGGTTGTTCAGAAATAACGGACTTAGCGGAAAAAGGGATCAGGGAGAAAACGGCTGGCGATGGAACTGGTCATGTCCACATTTCGGGCATAGCGGCAACACCTCTGGCGTATAAAAGGCGATATGGTGATGGCACTGCTCACACACCAGATTCCCCAGCCCCACCACTTCACCACTGTGATACACGCCATGGTGGCTGACATCTTTAAACACTTCGCGCCACTCCAGTTGTGTCTTGTCAGTGATATCCGCCAGGTTCTGCCACAAACTTTCGCGGACAACACGTATGAAGACACTGTCGGAAAAGGCATTCTGGCTCTCCTCATAGCTGAGAGAAAACGCTTCCAGATCACGCTGGAGCGCCAGTATTACCTGCTCAATCTCCTTTTGCGTCAGTTCGTTGGTTTCCTGCAACTGATGTCGTGCATCCGACATCAGTTTATCTATGTCTCTCTCACCTCGGCTTAGCCACTCGGTAACGGCAGACATCAGTTCCCGGTAATACTGCACCACTTTGCTCATCGTGACTCCTTAGCGTAAAAGCGCTTATCGACGGGCCTGCAAAGCCTAGTGTAGATGATTTTTACAACGCTACCGGGAGCCGCTTCCCAATCCGCAGTTTTCTTCCTTGTCTCGCCACGTTCTTCACCACTAACACCGCATAAATCAACTACAGAGCGCCTCAAGCGGTTGTTGAGCCCGTTGCTTATCAGCTATGCTATGCGGATCTTTTGAAATGAAACAGAACATGCTACCGCGTTAGCAATTTCACTAAGGACCACTGGCAGCCATGCAAGAGCAATACCGCCCGGAAGATATCGAAGCGCACGTCCAACTTCACTGGCAAGAAAAACAGACTTTCAAAGTGACCGAAGAACCCGGCAAGGAAAAATACTATTGCCTTTCCATGCTGCCTTATCCTTCCGGCCGTCTTCACATGGGTCATGTCCGCAACTACACCATCGGTGACGTGATCTCCCGTTATCAGCGTATGCTGGGTAAAAACGTATTGCAGCCGATCGGCTGGGATGCCTTCGGCCTGCCGGCGGAAGGCGCGGCGGTGAAGAACAATACGGCACCGGCTCCCTGGACCTACGCCAATATCGAATACATGAAAAACCAGCTGAAACTGCTGGGTTTTGGTTACGATTGGGATCGCGAAGTCGCTACCTGTAAACCGGATTACTATCGCTGGGAACAGTGGTTCTTCACCAAGCTGTATGAAAAAGGTCTGGTTTACAAAAAAACCTCCGCGGTGAACTGGTGCCCGAACGACCAGACGGTACTGGCCAACGAGCAGGTGATCGACGGCTGCTGCTGGCGCTGTGATTCCAAAGTGGAACGTAAGGAAATTCCACAGTGGTTCATCAAAATCACCGCGTATGCTGACGAGTTGCTCAACGACCTCGATACGCTGGAAAGCTGGCCGGAGCAGGTCAAAACCATGCAGCGTAACTGGATCGGCCGCTCCGAAGGGGTAGAAATCACCTTCCGTATCGCTGATGCCGACGATACGCTGACCGTTTACACCACCCGCCCGGATACCTTTATGGGCGTCACTTACGTTGCGGTGGCAGCCGGTCATCCTCTGGCACTGAAAGCAGCGGAAAACAACCCGGTACTGCAAGACTTCATCGCCGAATGCCGCAATACCAAAGTGGCCGAAGCCGACATGGCGACGATGGAGAAAAAAGGCGTCGCTACCGGCCTGTTCGCTATCCACCCGCTGACGGGTGAGAAAGTGCCGGTATGGGCCGCCAACTTCGTGCTGATGGAATACGGTACCGGAGCCGTGATGGCGGTGCCGGGTCACGACCAGCGCGACTGGGAATTCGCTCACAAATATAACCTGCCGGTGAAGCCCGTTATCCTGATGGCAGACGGCAGCGAGCCGGAGCTGTCCACTCAAGCACAAACCGAAAAAGGCTGCTTGTTTAACTCTGGCGAGTTCAACGGATTAGATTTTAACGCCGCGTTCAACGCCATCGCCGATAAACTGGTGTCACTGGGTGTCGGTCAGCGCAAAGTGAATTATCGTCTGCGTGACTGGGGTGTATCCCGCCAGCGCTACTGGGGCGCGCCTATCCCGATGGTGACGTTGGAAGACGGCACAGTCATCCCAACGCCAGAAGACCAGTTGCCGGTCATCCTGCCGGAAGACGTGGTCATGGACGGGATCACCAGCCCGATTAAAGCCGATCCCGAATGGGCCAAAACCACAGTTAACGGTCAGCCAGCGCTGCGTGAAACCGACACGTTCGATACCTTTATGGAATCCTCCTGGTACTACGCGCGCTATACCTGCCCGCAGTACGATCAGGGTATGCTCGACCCGGCGGCGGCGAACTACTGGTTACCGGTTGATCAGTATATTGGCGGTATCGAACACGCCATCATGCATCTGATGTATTTCCGCTTCTTCCACAAACTGATGCGTGACGCCGGTCTGGTGAATTCGAATGAACCTGCCAAACGTCTGCTGTGTCAGGGAATGGTGCTGGCCGATGCGTTCTACTATCTCGGCAACAACGGCGAGCGTATCTGGGTATCCCCAGTCGACGTAACATTGGAGCGCGATGACAAAGGCCGCATCACCAAGGCGTTTGATAGTGAAGGTCGTGAGCTGGTGTATGCCGGTATGAGCAAGATGTCGAAATCGAAAAACAACGGTATCGACCCGCAAGTGATGGTGGAACGCTATGGCGCCGATACTGTCCGTCTGTTCATGATGTTTGCATCACCGGCGGAAATGACGCTGGAATGGCAAGAATCTGGCGTTGAAGGGGCAAACCGCTTCCTGAAACGCGTCTGGAAGCAGGTTTACGATCATACCGGCAAAGGCGCTACCGCATTGCTGGATACGGCAGCCCTGACCGACGATCAGAAAGCGCTGCGCCGTGACCTGCACAAAACCATCGCGAAAGTGACCGACGATATCGGTCGCCGCCAGACCTTTAACACGGCTATCGCTGCCATTATGGAGCTGATGAATAAGCTGGCTAAAGCGCCGCAAGAGTCTGAGCAAGATCGCGCGCTGACGCAAGAAACGCTGCTGGCGGTTGTACGGATGCTCTATCCGTTTACCCCACACGTCTGCTTCGTACTGTGGAACGAGCTGAAAGGCGAAGGTGATATCGATCAGGCGCCGTGGCCGGTAGCGGATGAGCAGGCGATGGTCGAAGATTCTCGCCTGGTCGTGGTACAGGTTAACGGTAAAGTTCGCGGCAAGATTACCGTGGCGGCCGATGCCACCGAACAGCAGGTGCGTGATCGTGCAGCGCAGGAGCCGCTGGTGGCAAAATATCTGGATGGTGTGACTGTCCGCAAGGTGATTTTCGTTCCGGGCAAACTGCTTAACCTGGTTGTGGGTTAAGGCAAGGAGGTACTGTGCGACACCCGTTTTTAACGCTAGTGCTGGGGCTGGTGGTCTTAATGACCGCCGGCTGCGGCTTTCATCTGCGCGGCACCACCCAAATACCGGCGCAATTGCATAATCTGATACTAGACAGCGGCGACCCTTATGGCCCAACGACCCGGGCTATTCGTGAACAACTGCGCCTTAACGATATTCAGGTAACGGAAGATACCAATCGCAAAGATATTCCATCACTGCGTTATATGGGGGAAACCCTGTCACACAACACGGTGTCCATTTTCCAGGATGGGAAAACAGCGGAATACCAGTTTGTTCTGGTGCTGAAAGCCCAGGTCCTGATCCCAGGGGATGATATTTATCCTCTCAGCGTAACGGTTTTCCGCTCTTTCTTTGACAACCCGCTGGCCGCACTGGCTAAAGACGCTGAGCAGGACATTATCATACAGGAAATGCGTCAACAGGCCGCTCAGCAACTGGTACGCAAGCTGCTGACCGTCAAGGGGAACCAGAACATGAAAAGCGCCAAGAAAACAGCGACTAACGCGGTCACTCCGGCACACCCATGATTCGTCTCTACCCCGAACAACTGACCGCGCAGCTCCATGAGGGGCTGCGCGGCTGTTATTTGTTGTTTGGTAATGAACCCTTATTGCTGCAGGAAAGTCAGGACCAGATTCGTGCTGTCGCCCGTCAGCAGGATTTTCTGGAGCATTTTAGTTTCACGCTCGATAACAACACCGACTGGGATGCCATCTTTTCCACTTGCCAGGCACTCAGCCTGTTTGCATCCCGTCAGACCCTGTTGCTGATTTTGCCGGATGCCGGTCCGGGAGCCCCCGCCAGTGAGCAACTGGTTAAACTCGCCACGCTGCTGCATCCCGATATTCTGTTGATGGTCAGAGGAAATAAACTGACCAAAGCACAAGAAAACAGCGCCTGGTTCAAAGCGTTATCCCAACAGGGGGTATATGTTCCCTGTATGACGCCCGAACAGGAACAGCTTCCCCGCTGGGTAGCCCAGCGAGCCAGAAATATGAAGCTGGAGCTGGATGATGCCGCCAGCCAACTGATTTGCTATTGCTATGAAGGGAATATGCTGGCGTTGGTACAGGCACTGGAGCGACTCTCGCTGCTGTACCCCGATGGCAAGTTGACGCTGCCCCGGGTGGAGCAGGCCGTCAACGACGCCGCTCACTTTACGCCATTCCATTGGCTGGATGCCTTGCTCGGCGGCAAAAGCAAACGGGCATGGCACATTCTTCAGCAACTACGATTGGAAGATTGTGAACCGGTCATTCTGTTACGCACAGTGCAACGGGAATTGTTGTTGCTGCTACAGTTAAAACGGCGCATGACAAATACGCCGCTGCGTACGCTGCTTGACCAGCACAAAGTCTGGCAAAACCGTCGGCCACTGCTGACGCAGGCATTGCAACGTCTGTCGTTGACCCAATTACAACAGGCGATCACCCTGCTAAGCCGGCTGGAGATCACCCTGAAACAGAATTATGGACAGCCAGTCTGGGACGAACTGGAAACGTTGTCGATGATTCTGTGTGGTAAGGCACTGCCTGACAGCCTGCTTGAGGTATAGCGATTTGCCGATATCCCCCACTCCCCCTACCCTGACTGCCTATTTTGGCGGTACGTTTGATCCGATTCACTACGGACATCTGCGCCCGGTTACCGCACTGGCGCAGGAAATCGGCCTTCAGCGCATCATTCTGTTACCCAATAATGTGCCGCCGCACCGCGAGCAGCCAGAAGCCAGCGCCAGTCAGCGCAAGACCATGGCAGAACTGGCAATACAGGGTAATCCGCTATTTTGCGTAGACTCTCGTGAGTTACAACGCGCCACGCCGTCTTATACGATTGACACACTGGAAGCGTTGCGTGCGGAGAAAGGCGCCAGTACACCACTGGCATTCATTATTGGGCAAGACTCACTGCTGACGCTGCATCACTGGCACCGCTGGCAGGAAATTTTGGATTACTGTCATCTGCTGGTGTGCGCCCGCCCCGGTTATCGACAGCAGTTGGATACCGACGAACTGGAAGCCTGGTTGACACGGCATCAAACCCAGGATGCCACACAATTACACCGTCAAAGCCATGGGTTGATTTATCTTGCCCACACGCCGTTGCTCTCAATTTCAGCGACAGAAATCCGTCAGCGTCGACAAAACAGCCTCGATTGCCATGACCTGCTGCCCGAGAGTGTGCTGAAGTATATTGACACACACGGACTCTATCGATAGCCACACGTCGATACCACTCATTATAAGGCCGTGATATACTCCGCCGCTGGTTTCAGCCACAGGAAAACCTCCTGCCGTGGCCCTCTGGCTTCGGTGAAACGGCTGTTATCCGCGAATACCGCCTGGCCGGCATAACCGGCTGATTAACCACTTATCGAAGGGGGAACCTTTGCAAGGCCAAGCACTCCAAGATTTCGTTATTGATAAACTGGACGATTTGAAAGGTCAGGATATCGTGGCGCTCAATGTAAAAGGGAAATCCAGCATCACTGACTACATGGTGATTTGCACCGGAACATCCAGCCGCCATGTCAGCTCTATCGCCGATCACGTTGTACAGGAATCCCGCGCTGCCGGACTGATGCCGTTAGGCGTCGAAGGGGAAAATGATGCCGATTGGGTCGTGGTCGACCTCGGTGATGTGATCGTTCATGTGATGCAGGAAGAAAGCCGTCACCTGTACGAACTGGAAAAGCTCTGGGGCTGATATGAAGCTGCAACTGGTCGCCGTCGGCACCAAGATGCCCGACTGGGTGCAGACAGGTTTTACCGATTATCTTCGCCGATTTCCCAAAGATATGCCGTTTGAGCTGGTGGAAATCCCGGCGGGCAAGCGTGGCAAAAACGCGGATATCAAGCGGATTCTGGAGCGGGAAGGTGAGTTGATGCTAGCGGCTGTAGGGAAAGGCAACCGCATCGTCACGCTGGATATTCCCGGCTCGCGCTGGGAAACGCCGCAGTTGGCGCAACAACTGGAACGCTGGAAACAAGACGGACGCGATATCAGCCTGCTGATCGGCGGCCCGGAAGGGTTAGCACCACAATGCAAAGCCGCGGCGGAGCAAAGCTGGTCACTGTCACCGCTGACGCTGCCTCATCCGCTGGTACGTGTGCTGGTAGCGGAAAGTCTGTACCGGGCCTGGAGCATTACCACCAATCATCCTTACCATCGGGAGTAAGGCGAATGATGAACCCTGTGAAGTAGCAATCGCTGGATGAATATAGAACGTAAACCCTTTCGTGACTATACGGCTGAGGCGGCCTTGTTTGTACGCCGGGCGCTGGTCGCATTCTTGGGCATTTTGCTGCTAAGCGGTATTCTGGTCGCCAACCTATACCATCTGCAGATTGTACGTTTTGACGATTACCGTACCCGTTCAAATGAAAACCGTATCAAGCTGGTACCGATCGCCCCCAGCCGTGGCATCATTTACGACCGTAACGGTACGCCACTGGCGCTCAACCGTACCATTTACCAGTTAGAGCTGATTCCCGAAAAAGTTAACAACCTGGAAGAGACGTTACAGGCGCTCAAGCCCATTGTTGACCTGACCGATGAAGACATTGATAACTTCAGAAAAGAGCGCAAGCGCTCACGCCGCTTCACCTCCATTCCCGTCAAAACCGGACTAAATGAAGTGCAGGTCGCGAGCTTCGCGGTCAACCAGTACCGTTTTCCCGGTGTAGAAGTCAAAGGCTACCAACGCCGCTACTACCCTTACGGTTCCGCACTCACCCATGTCATCGGCTACGTTTCCAAAATCAACGATAAAGATCTGGAACGGCTGGACCAGGAAGGCAGGCTTGCGGACTATGCCGCTACGCACGATATCGGCAAACTCGGCATTGAGCGTTATTACGAAGATGTGCTGCACGGCAAACCGGGTTACGAGGAAGTGGAAGTCAATAACCGCGGTCGCGTCATCCGCCAGTTGCACGAACAACCTCCGCAAGCGGGTAAAGATATCTACCTGACACTGGATCTCAACCTTCAGCTTTATATCGAAAAATTGCTGGAAGGCAGTCGTGCCGCCGTGGTGGTCACCGATCCGAAAGACGCGTCTATTCTAGCGATGGTGTCCACCCCCAGCTATGACCCGAATCTGTTCGTAGACGGTATTTCCAGTAAGACCTATCACGCCTTGCTGAACGATCCAAACCGCCCGTTGATCAACCGCGCGACGCAAGGGGTCTACCCACCAGCTTCCACCGTCAAACCCTATATCGCGGTTTCGGCGCTGAGTGCCAATGTGATTACCCCCTATACATCGCTATTCGACCCGGGCTGGTGGCAGTTGCCCGGTTCAGAAAAACGCTTCCGCGACTGGAAAAAATGGGGGCATGGTCGTCTTAACCTGACCAAAGCCATTGAAGAATCTGCGGATACCTTCTTCTATCAGGTGGCTTACGATATGGGGATCGATCGTCTGTCCGAATGGATGACGAAATTCGGTTACGGTCAGCGTACAGGGATCGATTTGTCCGACAAAGAAGAAAGTCCGGGCATCATGCCGACGCGTGAATGGAAAATGAAGCGTTATAAGAAACCGTGGTATCAGGGGGATACTATCCCCGTTGGTATCGGTCAGGGTTACTGGACCGCTACGCCGATTCAAATGCTGAAAGCGCTGACGACGCTGATTAATGACGGTCAGGTACAAGTACCGCACCTGCTTGGCAGTACGATGGAAAACAACACGAAGGTGCCATTCCGTCAACCACAGCACCAGCAGATTGGTGACATTCGTTCCGGTTATTGGGAAATCGTCAAAGACGGTATGTATGGCGTGGCTAACCGCCCAAATGGTACCGCGCATAAATACTTTGCCGACGCGCCGTATAAAATTGCGGTCAAGTCAGGGACGGCACAGGTATTCGGCCTGAAGGAAAACGAAACCTATAATGCCAACCGGATTGCCGAGCGACTACGTGACCATAAGCTGATGATTGCCTTCGCCCCTTACAACAACCCGAAAGTCGCTATGTCCATCATTCTGGAAAACGGCGGTGCCGGCCCCGCCGTCGGGACCATTGTGCGTCAGATCCTCGACCATATTATGTTGGGCGACAACAATACCAGCCTGCCGGACGCGCCGCCGTCGCCGCCGGGCAGTGAAACCGAGTAGAGACACCATGACAGACAGTCAACAAAAAGGCTCAATCTGGACCAAACTGCACATTGACCTGCCTTTCCTTCTGTGTGTAATGGCGTTACTGGGCTATAGCCTGTTCGTCATGTGGAGCGCCAGCGGGCAAGACCCAGGAATGATGGAACGCAAAGTTGCCCAATGCGTGTTGGGGCTGGTCGTCATGATTGGCATGGCACAGATTCCGCCACGGGTGTATGAAAGCTGGGCACCTTATCTGTATATTTTTTGCTTTATTCTGCTGGTGCTGGTGGATGTATTCGGCCAAATCAGTAAGGGCGCGCAACGCTGGCTCGACCTCGGTGTGGTGCGCTTTCAGCCGTCAGAAATCGCTAAAATTGCGGTACCACTGATGGTCGCTCGCTATATCAACCGTGATATGTGTCCGCCTTCACTAAAAAACACCGCTATCGCGCTGGCGTTAACCTTCGTCCCGACTCTGCTGGTCGCTGCCCAGCCAGACTTGGGTACCGCTATCCTGATTTGCGCATCGGGTCTGTTCGTGCTGTTTCTCGCGGGCATGAGCTGGCGGCTGATTGCAGTTGCGGCCATTTTGCTGGCCGCGTTCATCCCCGTGCTCTGGTTTTTCCTGATGCATGATTATCAGCGCGACCGAATCATGATGCTACTTGACCCGGAAACCGATCCTCTGGGTGCTGGCTACCATATTATTCAGTCGAAAATCGCAATAGGCTCCGGTGGCTTGAGCGGCAAAGGCTGGTTACAGGGCACCCAATCCCAGTTAGAGTTCCTGCCAGAACGTCACACCGACTTCATTTTCGCCGTACTGGCAGAAGAGCTCGGTTTGATCGGCGTGCTGATTCTGCTGGCACTTTATCTGTTCCTGATCATGCGTGGTCTGGTGATCGCCGCCAATGCGCAGACCTCCTTCGGCCGGGTGATGGTCGGCGGGCTGATGCTTATCTTTTTCGTGTATGTATTTGTTAATATCGGCATGGTGAGTGGTATTCTGCCGGTGGTTGGTGTGCCGCTGCCGTTGGTCAGTTATGGCGGTTCGGCGCTGGTCGTCTTGATGGCGGGATTCGGTATCGTCATGTCGATACACACTCACCGCAAAATGTTATCCAAGAATTTATAGGGGTAAGCAATGCGTAAGGATTGGGTTTGGATTGGCGCGCTCAGCCTGGCTCTGGCAGGCTGTAGCGTCACGGAACAGCCGCAGTCTCCCTCACCGCAGGCCTCGGCATACAACGGCCCGGTAGAAGAAATCGGCGGTGTCGAACCGCGCTACGAGCCGTATAACCCTGCCAACATGCAAGATTACAGCATGAATGGTAAAACATACCGTATTGTCAAAAACCCGGAAAACTTCAGTGAAAGCGGGTTTGCGGCCTGGCACGACAGGGAATCTGTCGGTAACCGCACCGCGACCGGTGAAGAATTCGATGCTAATGCGATGGCGGCGGCACATCCAACGTTGCCTATTCCCAGTTATGTACGCGTGACCAACCTCAGCAACGGCCGTCGTCTGGTCGTGCGCATCAACGATCGCGGGCCTTATACGCCGGGCAGAATCATCGACCTGACCAAAGGGGCGGCCGACCGTCTTAACCTGTCCAATAATACCAAGGTGAAGGTAGACTTCATCAGCGTAGCACCGGACGGTACACTCTCCGGCCCGGGAACCATCGGTACACGCGTCGCGAAACAGAGTTTTGCCTTACCTGCACGCCCGACACTAGGCTCAAGCGGTATGGGAACCCCCATGATGGAAAGCGCGCCACAGCCTGCCGCTGCCGTACGGCCCATCAGCAATGCGACGCTGGTACCTGCTACCAGTAACGCAGGTATGACTGGCGCTGCGGATGCGTCAGCCCCTCATACCACTACCGCAACCGGGGGCGGTTTCCTCGGCGCGCCTAAACCACTGCCCAGCGGTGTACTGGAAGGTTCAGAAACGACTCCCGCCGCGGCACCGGTTCGCTCAACACCAGCAGTCGGCGCAGCCTCTGTCGCCACGTCATCCCTTGCATCACCATCGGCAAGCGTGCCCGCAGGCTCGGGTAATATTGTGGTGCAGGTCGGGGCGCTGAGCGATCAGCAACGGGCGCAAACCTGGCTGAAAAGCCTGAACGACCGTTTCCGCGTGCCCGGCAAGGTGACACTGAGTAACGGCTTGTATCGCATCCAGTTAGGCCCATTCCAGAACCGCCAACAGGCCGTTGACCTACAGCAGCGCCTGTCCAGTGAAGCGCAGCAACCGTCATTTATCACGACGGTATCTGGCGTGCAGTAACGCATTGACTCCCGAAAGAGGGGTTAATCCCCTCTTTCTTTATCGACACAAGCGATAACAATACCACCTATAGCGATCAGCAAAATCACGTAACGTATTGTCTGGTGCCGCCCCGATTTTCATCTGCTATAGTGTGGCTCGTTTTTTAACTTATACCCACGGATGTTGTTGTTCCAATCATGAAAACAGTAATCACGTCTTGTTTTACCAAACGTATTGCGCTCGGCACGTTGCTCGCCATCAGTGCATCCACTTTCGCCTACGCAGACGACATTAATCTGAAAACCATGATTCCTGCCGTCCCGGATATTGATGCCGAAGCGTACATCCTGATTGATTACAACTCGGGTAAAGTCCTGGCGGAAAAGAACGCCGACACCCGCCGCAATCCGGCCAGTCTGACCAAGATGATGACCAGTTATGTTATCGGGCAGGCGATCAAAGCCGGGAAAATTACGCCGAACGACGTCGTGACGATCGGTAAAGACGCCTGGGCGACCGGTAACCCCGATTTTCAGGGTTCATCACTGATGTTCCTCAAACCGGGTGACCGTGTACCGGTCTACCTGCTGAATAAAGGGATCATTCTGCAATCCGGCAACGATGCTTGTGTGGCAATGGCGGATTACGTAGCAGGCAGCCAGGATGCGTTTGTCAACCTGATGAATGGTTACGTCAAGGCGTTGGGCTTACAGAATACCAACTTCAAAACTGTTCACGGCCTGGATGCGGAAGGCCAGTACAGTTCAGCCCGCGATATGGCGCTGATTGGTCAGGCATTGATCCGTGATGTACCGGATGAATACGCGACCTATAAAGAAAAAGAATTTACCTTTAACAACATTCGCCAGTTGAACCGCAATGGTCTGTTGTGGGATAGCAGCCTGGCCGTGGATGGCATCAAAACTGGCCATACCGCATCAGCGGGATATAACCTGGTCGCCTCAGCGACCGAAGGGCAGATGCGCCTGATTTCCGCGGTTATGGGCGGACGGACGTTCAAAGGCCGCGAAACAGAAAGCAAGAAATTGCTCACCTGGGGTTTCCGTTTCTTTGAAACCGTAGCACCGCTGAAAACCGGTAAAGAGTTCGCGTCTGAGCCGGTATGGTTCGGTAATAGCGACCGCGTATCATTGGGTGTGGATAAAGACGTTTATATCACCATCCCGCGTGGACGCATGAAAGACCTGAAAGCCAGCTACGTGCTGACCAATTCAGAATTGCATGCGCCACTGGCTAAAAACCAGGTGGTGGGGACTATCAACTTCCAGCTCGATGGCAAAGTCATTGATCAGCGCCCGCTGGTCGTCATGAACGAAGTCAAAGAAGGCGGTATTTTCGGTCGTCTGTTTGATTACATCAAACTGATGTTCCACCGTTGGTTTAGTTGATCCCCCTTGAATCCTGAGTAACCGCCCTTATGTTGCTCACTTAAGGATAGACAGCCCGCTTTCGGTCATACTTAATACACTCCCGCTTCGGCGGGAGTGGTAATTTTTGTACTAATGAATAACTCTGGAGTCACCATGAAAACCAAACTCAACGAACTGCTTGAATTTCCATGTTCATTTACCTACAAGGTCATGGGGTTGGCAAAACCGGAGCTGGTGGATCTGGTTGTGGAAGTGGTTCAGCGCCATGCTCCCGGTGACTACACCCCACAGGTCAAGCCCAGTACCAAAGGCAATTACCACTCCGTATCGATTACCATCACCGCGACCCATATTGAGCAGGTTGAAACGCTCTATGAAGAACTGGGTAACATCGATATTGTGCGTGTCGTGCTCTAACCAGCCCGATTCCCCGGCCTTGTCTCCCTAATCCGGAGACAAGCGAGGAAACCGCTATTCGCTCCAGTCTCCCCTCGCTATAATTGCGCTCATCTCTTCTTTACCCGACGATGACACTCTTGCAACAGGATACGCCCACAGCACGCAATACGATCATAGTGCGTCAATTAGGCATACAGCCTTATGAACCGGTATCGCAGGCCATGCATACCTTTACTGAGCAGCGGGATAGCAACAGCGCCGACGAGTTATGGCTGGTGCAGCATCTAGCCGTTTTTACCCAGGGCCAGGCAGGCAAAGCGGAACACGTCCTGATGCCTGGTGATATTCCGGTGATTCAAAGCGATCGCGGTGGTCAGGTCACCTATCACGGTCCCGGTCAGCAAGTGATGTATGTGCTGATTGATATCAAAAGACGTAAAGTGGGCGTACGCCAGTTAGTGACCGCTATCGAAAATACCGTCATCAACACGCTGGCGCATTATGCTGTTGAAGCGCATGCCCGCCCGGATGCTCCCGGCGTCTATGTCGGCGAGCGTAAAATTTGCTCGCTGGGATTGCGTATCCGACACGGCTGCTCGTTTCATGGTCTGGCGCTAAATATCGCGATGGACCTATCCCCTTTCCTGCGCATCAACCCTTGCGGCTATGCCGGTATGAGCATGACCCAGCTCAGTGAACTGGTTCCTGGTACAACGGTAGCCAACACCGCTCCAGTCATGGTGAACGCGTTTATGGCACAGTTGGACTACCAACAGCAGGAATGGCTGGACTGGGACTGGTCACAGCAGGGAGAACCGCACCCGCTGCATGTCGGATGACGTCGCCTAAAACCATTCAGTTACAGTTTATTTACATTGTTTCTGCATTTTGTTGTTCTATGGCTGCTCGTCAGAAGACAAAGATGATATAATTTTGTGAGTTTTTTAAAAAAAAGTTTAATCACTCACGTAATCCAATGAATTTTAGATAAATTCATAACAGCGATTCAGAACTGGAAATTACGCAACCATGAGTAAACCGATTCAGATCGAACGTGGCGTCAAATACCGCGATGCAGACAAAATGGCCCTGATCCCGGTACGTACCGTCGCTACCGAGCGTCAGGAAATGCTCCGCAAACCAGAATGGATGAAGATAAAATTACCTGCGGACTCCAGCCGGATTCAGGGCATCAAGGACGCCATGCGCCGCAATGGTCTGCACTCGGTTTGCGAAGAAGCCTCCTGCCCTAACCTGGCAGAGTGTTTTAATCACGGTACCGCCACGTTCATGATCCTTGGTGCTATCTGTACCCGCCGTTGCCCATTCTGTGATGTTGCCCACGGCCGCCCGCTGACGCCCGATGCCAACGAACCGGAAAAACTGGCGCAAACTATCCATGATATGGGGTTACGTTATGTGGTCATCACATCGGTTGACCGTGATGACCTGCGCGATGGCGGCGCACAGCACTTTGCCGACTGTATCAGTGCGATACGCCGCAAAAACCCAACCATCAGAATCGAAACACTGGTGCCGGATTTTCGCGGCCGTATGGACCGCGCACTGGATATTTTAACCGCCACTCCGCCAGACGTGTTCAACCATAATCTGGAAAACGTGCCGCGTCTTTATCGTCAGGTTCGTCCAGGTGCCGATTATGAATGGTCGCTAAAATTGCTGGAGAAATTCAAAGCGTCGCACCCGACCATTCCGACCAAGTCCGGTCTGATGGTGGGGCTGGGTGAAACCAATGACGAAATTCTGGATGTGATGCGCGATTTGCGTCGGCACGGTGTGACCATGCTGACGTTGGGACAATACCTGCAGCCCAGCCGTCATCACCTGCCGGTACAACGTTATGTACCGCCGGAAGAATTCGAAGAAATGAAAGCGGAAGCGCTGGCAATGGGCTTTACCCATGCCGCCTGTGGTCCGTTTGTCCGCTCTTCCTACCATGCAGATCTGCAGGCTAAAGGGATTGAAGTGAAATAACAGGTTATTATCTGCAACATCCCCTTACTAAAAACACGAGCAACACAAAAAGCGGATGGGTGCCCCCCTCCGCTTTTTCGTTTCAATACTGTCAGCAGATGCGCTTATTCTTTCGGGCGCGTTTCGCTGATAGCTGCAGGATGTTCGTCCTGAGCGGAAGATTTCGCCGCTGGCTGATCATCATTCATGGCTTTTTTGAAGCCTTTGATAGCCGCGCCCAGATCGCCGCCCAGACTGCGCAATTTATTGGTGCCAAACAGCAGAACAATCAAGGCGCCAATCACTAAAAGTTTGGCAATACTGATACCTTCCATACATACCTACCTGATAATGTGAGCTGGAAAAGCCAGCGCGCTTTAATGCATTAATAATGCTCTTTTTAAATCGA
Organism: Dickeya ananatis; assembly: GCF_019464615.1. Lineage (NCBI taxonomy): Bacteria > Pseudomonadati > Pseudomonadota > Gammaproteobacteria > Enterobacterales > Pectobacteriaceae > Dickeya > Dickeya ananatis. The sequence continues at coordinate 2,954,792 of NZ_CP040816.1, forward strand.
TATACCGGATAAGGCAATGCCTATCTGTAACAAAGTAAGACGCAACGCATTACCCGATGTTTTTACCCGACCAAAATAGCCTTACCCTTATCGTAATACAGGTGGCTTAAAGCGATTGTGATGTAGCACAGGTAACTGGCGACGAACGGTTTGAATTCGCTCCAGGTTCAACTCCGCCAGCAACAATTCCGGTTGCTCAGCAGCCTGAGCAATCACTACCCCCATAGGGTCTATCACCATGCTATTGCCGATATTCCTGTCACCACACTCTCCGGTCGCGACCAGATAACAGGTGTTTTCCAGCGCTCGGGTTCGCGCCAGTAACTCCCAGTGTGCTTCTTTGTGCGGCCCTTTCACCCAGGCCGCTGGGACGACCAGAACATCAGCGCCGCTGATCGCCAACTGACGCGCCATCTCGGCAAAACGAATGTCATAGCACACCATCAACCCGACCCGCATTCCCGCAATCTCCACCACCGGAGGCAACGCACTGCCCGGCGTCACCCGGCGGGACTCCTGTACCGAGAAAGCATCGTACAAATGCAATTTATGGTAATGAGCCAGGACTTCTCCCCGTCGTATAACCAGCAATGTGTTATGCACCTTCCCTTCTGCCGCCGGGGTATGCAAGGTAAACACAACGCTGATATCCAGTGACTGACTCGCCGCCAGCAACTGGCTAACAAACGGGCCGGTTATCGGTTGGGCACACCCGACGCCCCATTCCGGGTCCGCGTTATCACGCGCCAGAACAGCCTCCGGCAACACCAGCAGATCGGCACCGACAGATGCAGCCCGTACCATTAATGTCATGCAGGTCTGGGCATTGTCCTGCCATAAACGCTGAACAGCAAATTGACCAAGCGCCACCTTCATATCAGGCTCCTTCATAACCGGCGGATACATTTGGTAAAACTACCACGGCTACAAAACACATCGGCATATAGGTAAACTTTATCAGACAGTAACGGAGATGACATTCCTCCATAACCGCCTTTCCGGCTGATGATGTCTACGCATCCCTCAATCGGCATCACTCGTGCCCTTTCGAGAGTAGTCTAACTTACCCCTGAACGAAAAGGTGACTATGTACAGTACGTTACTTGCTATTTTTCTTGGCGGCGGATTGGGCAGCGTCGCACGCTGGCAATTGAGTGTACGTTTTAACAGCCTGTTTCCCCAGATTCCAGCGGGCACACTGCTGGCAAACCTGTCAGGAGCCTTCATTATCGGTGCCTGCATGAGCTATTTCATCCGCCAGCCTGACCTTCCGCCACACTGGAAACTGTTGCTCACAACCGGTTTCTGCGGTGGTCTGACAACGTTTTCTACCTTTTCCTACGAAATGGTGACCTTACTGCAGAGCGGTGAATGGACAGCGGCGTTGTTCAATCTGCTGCTTAATTTGCTTGGTTCACTGATGATGACAGCACTGGCATTTGCGTTGGTGAGCTGGCTGAGTACCCATTAAGAGAAGAGTAAAATACAAAATAAAAACCCGCCATCAGGCGGGTTTTTCAGGAAATCGGTATAATTAAATAGCGATAACGTTAGCAGCAGAAGGTCCTTTAGCGCCGCTGGTGATTTCAAACTCTACGCGCTGACCTTCAGCCAGGGTTTTGAAACCGTTGCTCTGGATAGCAGAAAAGTGAACGAATACGTCCTTGCTGCCATCTTCCGGAGTAATGAAACCGAATCCTTTGGACTCATTAAACCACTTAACGCTACCTTTAATCTTAGACATCAAACTTACCTTTACATGAATGAACGACACAAAATCTGTGTCAAATACAGTACAGCAAGTAGCGGCGCATTTGTCCAGCCGAACATCATCAAAAAGTGATAAAACATGATAAAAAAGCGAACTGACTCCATTCATCCCACAGATTTACCAGTCGCAGCGGCATTATTTGGCATCTTATGCGTGGGTAACCACTCTCTTTTTATTAGCTCATTTATTAGCACCTTGGTCATCCAAACTCCGGGGCGATAAACTGAGATGCCGATGGCCTGAACCGGGGATCACATTTATTGCTCTGGCATCATGCCCCCATTTATCTTTGCCAACGGATGCCTTTACCAACTCATGCCTTTACCACCTTATCCTCGATCGACGTGGCGCACCGACATGGGTAACGACAAATGCAAATAATAGCCTCTTTTATTTACTCAGGCTTCCTCATTTACCCCTCTCCCCCCGCGGCAGAAACTTGAAAAACATGAGCGAAAATTAGCGACATAGATCACAAAAATGAAAAGAGAAAAATGGGGTAAAACGGGGGAGTTTATGGATAACATAACCACCTTAAGCGAAAATTAATTTTTATAAATCAGTTCATTAAAAGCGTTGTCAGTCACATAAAAAAAGCAGCAACCCGTGGGTTGCTGCTTTGGTGACACTCAATATGGGTCCTGGTAACTAATGACAGTAAATAAAATTGTACTAGTCTAAATACATCAGCAATTACTTACGCAGCATTGCATCGATGAAGCTTTTCCAGTTGTTGAGTTCGATTTCGATCATGTTGGTAGTTCCTTAAGGCTTTGTGGTCTTACGGGATTATTATACGCTTCTTTTTTGACCAAGATAAAGACTTTGGGGCGCAGAAATGTGCTCTCTTTCGCATTTCCGCAACTTTTCGTTAATTCCAACTCTATGATTTCTTAAGATAATTTTAATACTCTGCCGTATTTCATCGTTATGCGGTATGCTTTTTTGCCTTATAACATGAAAAATAACGAGTTTTAAATATATGGCTATCACCCTGTATGGAATCAAGAACTGCGACACCATAAAGAAGGCCCGTCGCTGGCTGGAAGAGCATCGTATCGACTATCGCTTCCACGACTACCGGGCAGACGGATTAACCGCAGAGCATCTGCAATCATTTATAGATGACATCGGCTGGCAGCCGTTGCTCAACACCCGCGGCACCACCTGGCGTAAGCTGGACGAAGCCTATCGCAACAGCATCAACAACGACGTGGCGGCAAAAGCTGTTATGCTGGAGCAACCGGCGTTGATAAAACGCCCGTTACTGGTAACCGATGATGGGAAAACCCTGCTTGGTTTTAGTGACGACAGCTATCAGCACTTTTTTACGGAGAATACCGCACATGTCTTGCCCGGTAATTGAACTGGCCCAGCAACTCATTAAACGCCCATCCCTCAGCCCGGATGACGCGGGCTGTCAGGCACTGATGATTGAGCGTCTGAAAGCTATCGGCTTTGTTATTGAAGCAATGGACTTCGGTGATACCCAGAACTTCTGGGCCTGGCGAGGCCAGGGAAAGACACTGGCATTTGCCGGTCACACCGATGTGGTACCGGTTGGCAACCAAAGCCAGTGGCAGACCCCGCCGTTTGAACCCACCATTCGAGATGGCATGTTGTTTGGGCGCGGTGCGGCAGACATGAAAGGCTCGTTGGCAGCCATGGTTGTGGCAGCAGAACGGTTTGTCGCAGCGCATCCTAATCATCAGGGGCGCCTGGCGTTTCTCATCACCTCTGACGAAGAAGCCAGTGCCGTTAACGGTACCGTCAAAGTGGTCGAAACATTGATGGCACGTCAGGAACGGTTAGACTATTGCCTGGTCGGCGAGCCATCCAGTACCGAACGTGTTGGTGATGTGGTGAAAAATGGCCGACGTGGCTCCATCACCGCCAATCTGCGGGTTCATGGCGTTCAGGGGCACGTTGCCTACCCACATCTGGCGGATAACCCCGTTCATCGGGCGATGTCCGCGCTCAATGAACTGGTGGAGACCGTCTGGGATCAGGGCAATGAGTTTTTCCCACCCACCAGCATGCAGATAGCCAATATCAACGCCGGTACCGGTAGCAATAATGTTATCCCCGGCGAACTGTTCGTCCAGTTCAATTTCCGCTTTAGCACTGAATTGACCGATGAACTGATTAAAGAGCAGGTCAAGGCGCTACTGGACAGCCACCAACTTAATTACACACTGGAATGGCAGTTGTCTGGTCATCCATTCCTGACCGGACGCGGCGAACTGGTCGATGCCGTCGTCAACGCAGTGGAGCATTACAGCGAAATCACGCCGCAACTCCTGACTACCGGCGGAACGTCAGACGGTCGCTTTATTGCCCGTATGGGTACACAGGTTGTCGAATTGGGGCCGGTCAACGCCACCATCCATAAAGTGAACGAGTGCGTCAGCGCTGCCGATCTGCAACTGCTCAGCCGCATGTATCAACGTATTATGGAGCAATTGATCGCATGATGTCCCCCGCCTGCCTGACTGGCAAAAGCGACCGCCATCTGGTGACGTTGAGCGGTTCACATCGTCTGCAGCCTGAAGCGGTCGCGGCGTTTACTGCCATGCAGCAGGCGGCGCGACAAGATGGATTCAATTTACAGCCTGCCAGCACATTTCGCGATTTTGGCCGCCAGCGCCAAATCTGGAATGGCAAGTTTACTGGTCAGCGCCCGCTGCTGGACCATCACTGCCAGCCGATAGATGCACTCACACTGGATGAAGGCGCGCGTTGTGAGGCTATTCTGCGTTGGTCTGCATTGCCAGGTGGCAGCCGTCATCATTGGGGCAGTGATCTGGATGTTTACGACCCAGACCTATTACCCGCTGGCCAGAAATTGCAACTGGAACCTTGGGAATACCAGTCAGGCGGCTATTTTTCCGGTCTGAACGACTGGCTCACCCGCCATATGGCCCGCTTCGGTTTTTACCGGCCATTCGCCCAGGATAACGGTGGGGTCGCGATAGAACCCTGGCATATCAGCTACGCACCGCTGGCTCAGGTTGCTCAGTCACAGCTAACGCCTGAATGCATTTTACACGCCTGGCAAGGCGAAGACATTGCCGGACGGGAGTGGCTGGAACCCAATCTACCGAGCCTGTTTCAGCGCTTTATACTGTCTGTTGATACACAATATATCGGTTGATCAATATATCGGTTGATAAACAGCGTATCCGCTGACCTGCTGCATGCAGGTCTGTGTATACCGACAGCCTGAAATAATGGCGGCTTACCAGCTACAATAAGGCGTATACGAGAAGATTCGCTAAAATAACGAGGAACAACCATGGGATGGCTGGCTGATTACTGGTGGGTGATACTGCTGGTGCTATTGGGAATGCTGGTCAACGGTATCAAAGAGCTACGCCGCCTTGACCATAAACGCTTTTTGAATAACAAACCGCCTTTGCCGCCGCACCGAGATAACAACGCACAGTGGGACGACGAAGACGACTGGCCACAGAAAAAGCCCTGAAACATACATGAACATGATAAGGCCGGGTCACTATGTGGCCCGGCCTGTTTATTGATGGGCGGTTTCTGCCGCAATTCTCGCTTAAAATACGTGGCTTAAAACACGAAACCCGTCATCGGTCAGTTAGCGAAATGCCACCAGCTCACCGCGTTCCCCCATCACCGCCTCATCCCAGAAACGTTTAGGAATATAGTGATGCAGTCGGTCCAGCGCGTATTCCATCATGCGGCCATCAATGGCGTGCCCGAGTTGCGGCACCAGATCCAACGTAAAATCCGATCCCTGAGCGCGCAAGCTCTGTGCTGCCTGCCGGGCATGATCCACGGTAATCACCGGGTCTTCCTCACCATGAACCAGATGGACCACAACATCGTACATCGGCTGGTCCGGCAACGTGGCAAAACGGCCACTGAATACCACAACCCGTCCAGCCAGATTCTTCTCTGCTTTCAGCGCTTCCAGGATCATGATTGAGCCCTGAGAAAAACCAATCAACGCCGTGTGGGAATAATCGATTCCCGTGGACGCCTGCCAATAGCGAACCGTATCGATAAAACGCGGCATAACGGCATTCACGCGGCGGGCACGGTTATCTTCCGTTACCCCCTGAACCGAAAACCACTGGCGTCCTTCGCCCAAGCCAATCGCTTCCGGGCCCCCCACACCGATAACCTGCGCCATGGGAAATGCATTGGCAAAATAACGGCCAATCTGTCCCATAGAAACCGGGTTGTCACCTACGCCGTGAAATAGTAAAAACAACTGCTTAGGTGAAGGTGGCTGTTGCACCACAAAATAGTCATGCTTCATATCGCCTCTCCTGCGGTTCTCTTCTGGGGGAACCGACTATGTAAAATATTCAGCGGTCACTATACGCCCCTCGATGGCGGGTCAATATTGAGGTTTATTGAACAAGTTATTCCATTATCCTGTATCAGGATCAGTGTATATGAACGGGGGAAATCAGCAGGTCCTCTCACAGTTTTAGTTGCAAAATTGTGATCGTTACCACTTGAAATAAATCTGAGGAATAAAACCACTTATTTCGCTATAGGACAATGTCATGCCAGCGTTGCCATTGTGCGGCATCCAAATGCTGCAACGCCTGGGCCGTTTCGGTACGCCAGCGCTGAACCAACGCCTTTTTGCCCGCCAATTGGAGCTGCTGAACGCACTCCGCCACGCTTCTCCCTTGCTCAAGCCACAGTCTTAAGGCCACCAATGCCATCGGCGAGTGGAGTAGCAAACGTGACAACGCTCCCTGACAGGCTTCCGGCGGACGGTGAGCCAGAGCAAACCCCGCCAGATTACGCCAGTCATCAACCGTGAATGTCTGTTCTGTCACCAGTGGCAAATCCAGCGTCAACGGAATATCGCGCCGCAGCCAAAACCAATCCCGACGTAATTCATGGTGTGCTAAAGCGGTCAACGCCTCCCCTGCCTCACTGAGCGGGAACAGTGCCATCGCGCTATAGCACCCACTGCTGGCCTCAACATGACTACCGATACGTACCAACTGGAACCCGCAACGTTGCCAGAATTGCCACAAATCGGGCTGAAAACCGAAACTGACAGACAGGAAATCCAGTTGCGCCTGTTGAGCCTGTTGCTGTTGATCTCGCACCAGTGCCAGACCGATTCCCTGACCTCGATGGGCGGCCAGCACAGCGATACGACTGATACGACGCGATCGTAACACCGGTGCCTGCCATTGATTAGCGTGTGCGGCCAACGACTGTGCCACCAGATTTCCGCTCGGGCGACGGCGTCCGGCCCACACCTCCTGCGCCAGTGTCGCCGACAATCCCCCTTCGTCCACCAGCCAGATGACCCCGCCAATCTTCTCATCGACACAAGCGCTGGCAACATACATACCAGAGGCATCCATCAAGCGACGTAAATCCAGCGCAGAAGTGCGGTAATGGGCGCTACAGAGCAATCCATAGCAGCCTTCCAGGCGTTCGGGCTGGCTCAGCCAGTCATCCTGCTGCTCCGGGCGAATAACAGGGGGAGCATCAAGTCGTTCCGGTACCTGTTTTTCAGCATCAAACAACATCATGCGATCCACAATGTGCTCCAGCGGATCGTGCTGTGCCCAACGTAATGGCTCAGTCAGTTCGATAGCCTGCCAGTCCGGCAATGAGGCACAAAACTTAAGCAGAAAACCACGTCCAGTCCCCTCATAGCCTTGAACCGTAGTTGTCATCACCACCCGACGGAAAAACGGCAATAAAGATTGCAATAACGACGTAGGGATAGCTGCGGCTTCATCAATCAACAGCCAGTCTACCAGTGGTGTACCCTGCTGCTGACAGAACGCCAACAGGGCGTCCGGCGCCCAAAATGTTGCTGCCTTCCCGGCTTGTCGTAACAGAATCTCGCCAGCAGCACGTGACGGTGCCGTTACCCAACATCCCCCCTGACACTGGCTCGCCAGCATACCGGACAGCGTTGATTTGCCACGCCCACGCGGTGCGGTAATCACCGACACGGCACACGCGGTATGCTGCAGTTGTTGCACGATGCGATACTGGCAAGATGTCGGCTCACCGCTAGCGGGCAGCCAATCCGGGCGACGTGTAGGGGGAGAAATTACCGGTTCGGGGTCTTGCTGGCGCCATACCACGACTTCTTTATCCGCCAACAGCTGGCGCTGCACATGTCGGATAAAGCGAGGCGTGGCAATTGGCTGAGGTTGCTCACTCCAGCGCAGACTATCGACATCCGGGCTATCAGGCCACGACGCCCACTCAGGAACCAATAACACGAACCAACTACCAGCCTTGAGCGCCCCTGCCAACATCGCCAGCGCTTGTGCATCGAAACCGTCTCTGGCATCAAATACCGCGTGCAGATACTCCCGCCCTAACACTCCACGCACGCGCGAAGGCGCTAAAGGGGTCATGTGCTGCGGTGCCGACGAGCCTACCCACAACCAGTCACCAGGCAGCAGAGCGCTCAAACGTACAGCCTGCTCGCCGCACCAGTCAGGCTGGCCGCTTAACACCAGCAGGCGACGAATGCCATAGCGCTGCAGATAGTGCTGGCTGACAACGAAAGATTCCACGACACACCCCGAAGAAAACTTAGCCTTTGCCGATCAGTAACGAGAGCAATCCCGCCGCAATCAATGGCCCCACTGGCACGCCACGAAATAGCGCTACCCCCATCACGGTACCCACCAGCAAACCGGCCACAACCGAGGGTTGGTTACTCATCAGTGTGACGCCTCGCCCACCGAGCCAGGAAACCGCAATACCGATAGCCACCGCCAGTAACGATTTCCAGTGTAAAAACGAAGAGAGCACATCACCGGCAGAAATTTTGCCGCTGGCAATGGGAGCCATCACGCCGATGGTGAGTACCAGCACACCAAACGACAGGCCATATTTTTCTACCCACGGGAAATAGTGATTCAGCGGCGTAATACGCACCACCACCAAAAACAAAATAGCCAGGGTAACCGTCATGTTCTGGCTGATAATACCGAGGGCAGCCAATGCCAGTAAGATAAGTAACGTTGGGTCAAAAAAGGCCATAAAACATATCCTTGCCGGAATCAGTCGACACACAGGCGAAGAATGATAGCACTCATTTCACTCAGGCAGCATAATTCACTAAGGCAACATGAAGAGTGCTACGCAGCAGGGAACCCGCCGCGAAGAGGCATTCAAAGAAACCTACGATCGGATGTCGTCAGGCAGTATCCGGCAACGGGCTGACAGGCAGCGATTTGTCAGACAAATCACTACCAGGTAGACCTTTGGCGAATTAACAGGTATCAGGCAAACAACCGTCCCGTTCTGGCAACCGAAAACCACAGCCGCCTGCCAGAACGTAAACGATTGCGCAGTTAGTCCAGTTTAACACCCAGACGGCGTGCGACTTCCTCATAGGCTTCAATCAGGCCCCCCAGACTCTGACGGAAACGGTCTTTATCCATTTTGTTCAGGGTTTCTTTGTCCCACAGGCGGCTACCGTCCGGCGAGAACTCGTCGCCCAGCACCACTTCGCCTTTGAACAGACCGAACTCCAGCTTAAAGTCCACCAGGATCAGGCCCGCGTCGCCGAACAGCTTGCTCAGTACCTCATTGGCTTTGTAGCTCAGTTCCTTCATACGCGCCAGATTCTCTTCACTGACCCAGCCGAAGGTCTTGCAGTAGGACTCGTTCACCATCGGGTCGTGCATGGCGTCGTTTTTCAGGAACAGGTCGAACAACGGCGGATTGAGAATCTCACCTTCCGTGATACCCAGGCGTTTAACCAGCGATCCGGCAGCACGGTTACGCACGACGCATTCGACCGGCACCATGTCCAGCTTCTTCACCAGTACTTCAGTATCCGACAGCAGGCTCACCATCTGGGTTGGGATCCCGGCGTCTTCCAGCTTGGTCATGATGAAGTGGTTGAACTTGTTATTCACCATCCCTTTACGATCAAACTGCTCAATGCGAGCACCATCCCCTGCTGACGTATCATTGCGGAACTCCAGCACCAACAGATCCGGATCTTCCGTGGTGTAGACCGTTTTCGCTTTTCCGCGATACAACTCAGCTAGCTTTTGCATCTTTTATTACTCCACACAAGTAAGGGCCACCCGCACCGGGCCCGTTAATTGAACGTGTTGATAAACCCATCACGTTGATGACTAAATGAAGAAGGGCCGGAGAACCCGACCCTTATACCCGTCATACTTCAAGTTACATGTGCGTTGGCTTTCCTCGCTCACCCCAGTCACTTACTTAAGTAAGTGACTGGGGATTCGCTGCGTCGCCGCCTGCCTGCAACTCGAATTATTTAGGGTATATATTCTTGCGTTTTACGACTTGCTGAACGCGGCCTGCAATACTGCGACCAGCGCGTCATTTTGCGACTGGCTTAGCGTATGTCCTTTGGAGTCGATAAATTGCAACGTACTGCGGTTGCCCAAATCACCGACCTGCAGTTTGTAATCGCCGTTCGGCAATTGTGGATCGCGCGCCCCCAGTTCATTCCAGGTTCCGCTACCCGGCGCCTTATAGCTGACAGCCACCGATCCTTGCGGACGGCTGCGATCGTTAACGGTCATCCCAACTTTATCCAGCGCTTTCGGCAGGCGGTCCCATACCTGATTGTAGGTACCACGCACCACCAGCAACGGCAGGCCAGAATCATCAGCGCCGCTCTGAACATTGAGCTGCTGGCTGTTACGATTAGCCTGAGCGCTGTCATTATCGTTCAAGCGCTTATCCAGTTCGTCAGACAGCGTATTGAGCATCATCGCGGTATAACGCTGAGTTTCGCTACTATCAGTCACCGGGCTGGTGTTCTGCTGCAGATCCAGCAGCTTCACGGTCAGCGCCAGTTGATAGCCTTGCGTCTGCAGGGTTATCTGGTAACGCGCCTGATGCGCGACATCCTCATCTTCACGCTTCCAGGTGATCCAATCGGTCGTCAGCGTCCGGTTGGCATCCTGACGACTGGCAATCGTATAACCTTTTGACTGGAGGACCTGCGTCAACACCGACCACAGGCTGCTGTTGCGCGCATTGTTCTCCAGCAACAACGTCGCCGTATTACCAGATACCTGACCGCGGGAACCATTCAACAAAGCCAATGGCTGCATCGGCGGGCGAATATCCAGCGCTTTACCAACCAGCCCATTCTGGTTGACCGGAGGAATATCGAAATCCCCGTTCTGCAACGGCAGAATCAGACCGGGCGGTACATTCAACGCCCGATGTTCGGGGGTTTGCAGATAGGATTCATCGCCATTAACCTGACGCTTGTAGCGTTGATCGCTGGTACAGGCGGCCAGCAACATGATCAGCGAAACACCGACAACCTTTGCCACCATCGACTTTTGCAATGAAGAACTCATCAAATCTCCCTAACGGTTACAGCAGACCCGCCTGCTTCATAGCCTGCTCCATCACATCGCGACCAGCATCGGTCAGCGGCGTCATCGGCAGACGAAGCGTATCGGTCGCCATCAATCCCAATGCCTTACAGGCCCATTTCACCGGAATCGGATTGGGTTCAACAAACAGTTTATGATGCAACGGCATCAGACGCTGATTAAGGCGGCGGGCTTCAACGAAATTCCCTTGAGCCGCCAGCTCGCACAGCGCCGCCATTTCACGGGCCGCGATATTGGCTGTCACGGAAATCACGCCGTTGCCACCGAGTTGCATAAAGTCCAGCGAGCTGGCGTCGTCGCCGCTCAGCAAAATGAAATCTTCATGAACCAGCTCTTGGATCTGGCTGACACGGCTTAAGTTCCCGGTCGCTTCCTTGATGGCAACAATATTTTTGACTTCTGACAGACGGGCGACGGTTTCCGGCAACATGTCACAACCTGTACGGGATGGCACATTGTAGAGGATCTGCGGCAGGTCGGTATGCTCGGCAATCGCCTTGAAATGCAGGAACAAACCATGCTGGGTCGGCTTGTTGTAATACGGCGTCACGGTCAGGCACCCGGCCACACCCGTATCGTTAAAACGCTGGGTGAGGGAAATCGCCTCAGCAGTTGAATTAGCACCGGTACCGGCGATAACCGGGATTCGGCCGTCGCTTAATTCCAGTGTCAACATCACCACGTCGCCATGCTCATCGTGACTCAAGGTGGCGGACTCGCCGGTGGTGCCCACCGACACAATCGCGGACGTACCGCTAGCGACATGATAATCAATTAGTTTTTTCAGGCTCACGCGATCAACGGCACCTTTGTCGTCCATCGGCGTCACCAGAGCAACAATACTACCCGTAAACATTAGCCATCCCCTCCACAAACAAGTGCTTCATGGTACTTTTGACTTCTATGCAAAAGCAAGCAGACAACCGTGGTTGTCTGCGCTTGGCAGGCGGTTTTTTTTATGTTTACCATGTTACTCCCAACATTTTGTACAGGAAGCACTATTTTGCCGCGCCCACAAGAACACTATCTGGTCATTACCGCGTTGGGGACGGACCGTCCCGGTATCGTTAATACGATTACCCGCCATGTCAGTAGCTGTGGTTGCAACATCGAAGATAGCCGACTTGCGATGCTGGGCACCGAGTTCACGTTTATCATGTTGCTTTCTGGCAGTTGGAACGCGATTACGCTTATCGAGTCCACCCTGCCACTCAAAGGTGTCGAACTGGATTTGCTGATTGTGATGAAACGTACAGAATCGCAGTCCCGCCCACCGATGCCTGCTACCGTGTGGGTCAAAGTGGATGTTGCTGACTCCCCACACATCATTGAACGCTTTACTGATCTGTTTGATTCTCATCAAATGAACATCGCCGAGCTGGTGTCTAAAACCCGCCCTGCCGATGGCGATACACCGCCGCAACTGTATATCCAGATTACGGCGCACAGCCCGGCTGCGTTAGCCGGTTCAATTATTGAGCCAGCCTTTCATCAGCTATGTACAGAACTGCACGCGCAAGGCAGTATTAGCGTTGTGAACTATCCACAGCACGAAGAGAAAGATGGAGAGTAGTGATGACCACACTGAAAGCCGGTGATACCGCACCGAAATTTAGCTTGCCCGACCAGGATGGCGAACAAGTTAATTTGGCCGACTTCCAGGGACAACGGGTGTTGGTGTATTTCTATCCCAAGGCCATGACGCCAGGTTGCACCGTGCAAGCCTGTGGGCTTCGCGATAACATGGACGAGCTGAAGACATTCGGCGTTGAGGTTCTGGGTATCAGCACCGATAAGCCGGAGAAATTGTCCCGCTTTACGGAAAAAGAGCTGCTGAACTTTACCTTGCTGGCTGATGAAGACCATCAGGTAGCAGAGCAGTTCGGCGTATGGGGTGAAAAAACCTTTATGGGTAAAACCTATGATGGCATTCACCGGGTCAGTTTTCTGATCAACGCTGAAGGCAACATCGAAAAAGTATTCGATGACTTCAAGACCAGTAATCACCACGATATCGTACTGAATTACTTAAAAGGTGCCTGAGCCTTTTTCTTTCTTGATTATTCTGCTCCTGATTATTGCCGACGTGGTATTCGGTGCGTCGGCAAACCACAGATCTCCACGCATTTTCCATTTTTTACACCGCCTTTTTCCCTATTCATGTTTCATTGTGTGCTACTGCTGGCTAAGATGATGACCATTCTTTCAGGTTGTTCGAAAGGTTGTCTTCGTTATGTCCTATCGGTTCAAACAGACGGTCATCGCCATACTGGCAGGCGCGTTACTGAGCGCAAGCCCGCTGATGGTCACAGCCACGACACAGGACACGTTGCCGGATATCGGCACCACCGCGGGCGGAACGCTCAGTATTAATCAGGAACTGGTGATGGGGGATTTCTACCTGCGCCAGTTGCGTGCCGGTGCGCCGCTGATTAACGACCCGTTGTTGCTGCAGTACATCAATCAGTTGGGTGGACGATTGGTTAAGTCGGCCGATTCCGTGCGTACGCCGTTTCACTTTTTTCTGGTCAATAACGACGAAATCAACGCCTTCGCCTTCTTCGGTGGTAATGTCGTGCTGCACTCCGGGCTATTCCGCTATGTGGAAAGTGAAAGTGAGCTGGCCTCGGTACTGGCGCACGAAATCTCCCACGTAACCCAGCGCCATCTGGCCCGCGCCATGGAAGCCCAAAAAGCCAGCGCACCGCTCGCCTGGGCTGGCGCTTTTGGTTCACTGCTGCTGGCAATGGCAAACCCACAGGCCGGGTTCGCCGCACTCAGCGGTACGTTGGCAGGTGCACAGCAAAGCGTCATCAGCTTTACCCAAGCGAATGAACAGGAAGCGGACCGCATCGGGATTCAGGTATTACAGCGGGCCGGATTTGACCCACAGGCGATGCCCAATTTCCTGCAACGATTGGCGGACATCTCGCGCTACGCCACTAAACCGCCGGAAATGTTGCTGACGCACCCGTTACCGGAAAGCCGACTTTCGGACGCCCGCAACCGCGCCAATCAGATGAAATCCACCCCGGTGCACTCCTCGCAGGATTTTCTATTCGCCAAGGCGCGTGTGTTGGGAATGTACGTTTCGCAAGATAACCCGTATGGTGCCGCCCTGTTGGACAACTGGGCCAAAGGCAACGCACGCGAGCAGTTGGCCGCTCAATACGGCCGTGCTATTCGGGCCTATCAAGCCAAGAAGTACGATGAAGCACGCGCAACGCTGCAACCCTTGCTGGATAAATCGCCGTCAAGCCCCTGGTTTCTTGATCTGATGACCGATATCGATATCGGCCAGCAGCGCGCGGATCAAGCCGTTGCCCGTTTGCAGAAAGTGCCGGATGCGCAGGACAACCCAGTGTTGCAGATCAATCTGGCTAACGCGATGGTAGAAAGCCATAAATCCGCCGACGCTATTCGTATCTTGCGTAAATACACCTATGCCCATCCGGACGATCCAAATGGCTGGGACTTACTGGCGCAGGCTTCTGCAGCACAGAATATGCGTGGTGAAGAACTGGCATCCCGGGCGGAAAGTCTGGCACTCAACGGCAAACTGGATCAGGCGATTCGTTTGCTGAGTAACGCCAGCTCGCAAAGCAAGCTCGGCAGCCTCGATCAGGCACGTTACGACGCCCGTATCGACCAGTTACGTGCGCTACAGCAGCGTTTCCGCCCTTATGAAAAATCCTGAGAAAGGTAAATGGAATGAGTAAATCGGTGACCATCTATCATAACCCCCGTTGCTCTAAGAGCCGCGAAACACTGACGCTGCTCCAGCAACAAGGCATCGAACCGGAGGTGGTGTTGTATCTGGATACACCACCGGATGCCGCTACCCTCACCAGGCTGATTAAACAACTGGGATTTAACAGTGCGCGCGAACTGATGCGTCGAAAAGAAGAGCTGTACCGCGAGTTGAATCTGGCTGACGACACACTGACAGAGGCTCAACTGATTGAGGCAATGATCACCCACCCGAAATTGATTGAACGCCCAATCGTGGTTGCCAACGGCCACGCTAAACTGGGTCGCCCACCAGAACAGGTGCTGGATATCCTGTGACAGATGGCATTACAGCCCGAGGATCTCTTTGACGAAAGGGATCGTCAGTTTACGTTGGGCGGTGATGGACGCGTGATCGAGCTGGTCCAGCGTCATAAATAACGTGCGCATTTCCCGATCCAGCCGCTTTAGCAAAAAGCGGCTGACGTCTTCCGGCAGTTCAAAACCACGCAACCGAGCCCGCAATTGTAACGCCTCGCCTTTTTCTTCATCCGACAACGGCTGCAACCGATAGATTTGCCCCCAGTCGAGACGCGAAGCCAGATCCGCCAGTTGCAGATTGATCTGACGCGGCGGACGATCGCCGGTAATCAGCAAGCGGGTGCGTCCCCCCTCCTGAATGCGGTTGTATAGATTAAACAGTGCCATTTCCCACGCGTCATCACCGGCGATCGCTTCAATATTATCGATACAGACCAGCGACAGTTGCTCCATCCCGTCCAGCACCTCTGGGACGAAATAGGCACGCTTATCTAACGGCACATAACCGACCGCACGACCAAGACGGGACAATTCAGCGCAAGCTGCATGCAGCAGGTGACTACGGCCGCCGCCTTCACGTGACCAGAAATAGATGTAACTGCCATGTTCCTGATCTAACGTCGTATGGATAGCAGCCAGCAGAGACGTATTTTCTCCCGGGTAGAAACTGGCAAAGGTTTCGTCATCGGGTAAATAGAGTGGCAATGATAACTGTGCCGGTGTGTTCAGAAGCACCTCAAACCAAACAGGCAGGAAAACGAATCAAGTTTAGCATAGAAACCTTTTGCGATTGAACCGGCATCCCGCCGGTTCAACGCACCGCCCGTCGCAACATCAACGGGCTGGAGAATTTTAGTGTGCAGAAGAGGAGTGAGCAGAAGTGTTGTCGTCCGCCTCATCAATCACATCAATTACTTCTTCTTCTTTACGGAACAGGCTGATAACGCGAAACACGAGGCTCAGGAACACCCCCACCACCGTGGCCAGCGCCATCCCTTTGAGCTCGACCGCGCCCAGGTGGATCTTCGCGCCGCTGACGCCGATGATCAGTATGACCGAGGTCAGGATCAGGTTCTGTGCCTTGTTGTAATCCACTTTGGATTCGATCAGCACACGAATACCGGATGCGCCGATAACACCGTACAACAGCAGCGACACGCCCCCCATCACCGGAACCGGCACAGCCTGAATTGCCGCAGCCAGCTTACCGACGCAGGAGAGCAGAATCGCAATGATCGCCGCTCCACCGATAACCCAGGTACTGTACACTTTGGTAATCGCCAGTACGCCGATATTCTCACCGTAAGTCGTATTCGGTGTGGAACCAAAAAAGCCGGATAACATGGTAGAAATACCGTTAGCAAACAACGACCGGTGCAGACCAGGGTCACGCATCAGATCTTTTTTCACGATATTGGCGGTGACCACCAGATGGCCCACATGTTCGGCGACTACCACCAGTGCGGCTGGCAGTACCGTCAGCATCGCCACCCACTCAAAACGCGGTGTATAAAAGGTGGGTAAAGCGAACCAGTGCGCCTGAGCGATCGGCGTTAAATCCACCATGCCCATCACGAAAGCAAGCGCATACCCTACCAGTACGCCAATCAGGATAGGGATAATCGCCAGAAAACCGCGAAACAAGACGGAGCCCAGCACGGTTACCGCTAGCGTTACCAGTGAAACAGTGACGGTCTTGGTATCCATTTCAGTACCGGCAGCAGGCAGCAAGCCAGCCATGTTGGCCGCCACACCCGCCAATTCCAGCCCGATTACCGCGACAATCGCCCCCATCGCCGCCGGTGGGAAAATCACGTTCAGCCAGCCGGTTCCGACTTTTTTCACCAGCAACGCCACCAGACAAAACAGTGCGCCGCACAGAATAAAGCCGCCCAGCGCCACTTCATATCCCTGCGGCAATAGCAGAAAAACCGGCGAGAGAAACGCAAAACTAGAACCCAGATACGCCGGGATTTTACCTTTACAGATAAACAGATAAAGCAGTGTCCCGATGCCGTTGAACAGCAGTACGGTCGCCGGGTTAATTTTGAACAGAATGGGCACCAGTACAGTGGCTCCGAACATCGCAAACAGATGCTGGAAACTCAGCGGTATCGTTTGCAAAAGTGGGGGGCGTTCACTGACGCCGATGGCGCGACGAGTCATCGTGTTTTCCTCTGTGTCTCAGACTGAAAAATACCGGGAACCCCGGCAGAAAGTTCAGCGCCGACCACTCTTCATCTCATCGACGCTGAAAAAATCTCGCCATCCGTGGAATGCGCAGGGGCCACCCGTTAGGTTAGGTCAGAAACGGCGGCTTATACGCAAAAAAAAGCCGACTCTACAGTCGGCTGGATATCATTTCGTACCAAACAGCTTGTCGCCCGCATCGCCCAGGCCCGGCATAATGTAACCGTGTTCGTTGAGGCCCTTGTCGATGGAGGCGGTGTACAACTCCACATCCGGATGCGCTTTCTCCAGCGCGGCAATCCCTTCAGGCGCAGCAACCAGCACCAGCACCTTAATGCTAAGGCAACCGGCTTTCTTCAGCAGGTCGATAGTGGCAATCATCGAGCCGCCAGTCGCCAGCATCGGGTCAACGACCAGCGCCATGCGTTCGTCGATGTTAGAAGCCAGTTTCTGGAAATAAGGAACCGGCTCCAGCGTTTGTTCGTCGCGGTACATCCCTACCACGCTGATACGCGCACTCGGTACGTTTTCCAGCACCCCTTCCATCATGCCAAGGCCAGCACGCAGGATCGGTACGACGGTAATTTTTTTACCTTTGATTTGGTCAACTTCAACCGGGCCGCACCAGCCTTCGATGGTCACTTTTTCCGTCGCCAAATCGGCGGTGGCTTCATAGGTCAGCAAACTACCGACTTCAGACGCCAGTTCGCGAAAACGCTTGGTACTGATATCGTGCTCGCGCATCAGACCCAGTTTATGCTTAACGAGCGGGTGTTTTACCTCGACGATTTTCATTACTCTTTACTCCCATCGGCAGTGGACGGCCAAAAAAATCGCGGGATTATACCGCTTTTTCAAATGTACGCCATAGATTCCAGTCTGATCCAAATCAAGCGAAAACGGAAATTATCGCTATCCATCCCCCAGACAGCCGATAGCGGCCTTCATCATCTCCTGACGAAAGCGCCACACAGCGAAGACACCGCTCGCAAACGTTTGCTTACGCTGTTAGAATTAGCGCGCTCCATTTTTTAAACCAATCGTAACCTCCGTGGGGACTCCGCAGTGACCGATAAAACCTCTCTCAGCTATAAAGACGCAGGCGTGGATATTGATGCTGGTAATGCATTGGTAGACCGTATCAAAGGTGTAGTGAAACAGACCCGTCGCCCGGAAGTCATGGGTGGATTGGGCGGTTTCGGTGCCTTATGCGCCTTACCGCAAAAATACCGCGAACCGGTACTGGTTTCCGGTACCGATGGGGTTGGCACCAAGCTGCGTCTGGCGATGGACCTGCAGCGTCACGATACGATTGGTATCGACCTGGTGGCAATGTGCGTCAACGACCTGGTGGTACAAGGTGCCGAGCCACTGTTTTTCCTGGATTATTACGCCACCGGTAAGCTGGATGTCGACACGGCAGCCCGCGTTATCACCGGTATCGCCGAAGGATGCAAACAGTCTGGCTGTGCGCTGGTGGGCGGCGAAACGGCTGAAATGCCCGGCATGTACCACGGTGATGATTACGACGTGGCCGGTTTCTGCGTCGGCGTGGTTGAAAAAGCCGAGATTATCGACGGCAGTAAAGTACGCGAAGGCGACGCACTGGTCGCGCTGGCTTCCAGCGGCCCACACTCCAACGGTTACTCGCTGATCCGTAAAATCCTCGAAGTGAGTGGCGCTAATCCGGAACAGATTCAACTGGATGGCAAACCACTGGCTGATCACCTGCTGGCCCCGACTAAAATTTACGTGAAATCCGTACTGTCACTGATTGAAAACGTAGATGTGCACGCCATTTCCCACCTGACCGGCGGCGGTTTCTGGGAAAACATTCCGCGCGTATTGCCGGAAGGTATGCAGGCGACGATCGAGGAATCCAGCTGGCAGTGGCCGTCTGTATTCCAGTGGCTGCAGCAAAATGGCAACGTCAGCCGTCACGAAATGTATCGCACCTTTAACTGTGGTGTGGGCATGATCATCGCGCTGCCAGCCGAACAGGCGGACAACGCTATCGCTCACCTTACCAGCAACGGTGAAACTGCCTGGAAGATCGGTGTCATTACCCGTACCAATGGCGGAGAAACCGTGGTCATCCAGTGATGAAAAACATCGTTGTCCTGATTTCAGGTCAGGGAAGCAATCTGCAGGCGTTAATTGACGCCTGCCAGCATGGTCGCCTTCCCGGGCAAATTAGTGCGGTATTGAGCAATAACCCTGATGCTTTCGGTCTCAAGCGGGCTCGTGACGCCGGTATCGCGACCCACGCGCTACTGCCGGGCGATTATGCCAGTCGTGCCGATTTCGATGCAGCACTTGCAGTCGAGATCGAGAAATATCAGCCAGATGTCGTGGTATTGGCTGGATATATGCGTATCCTCAGTGCCGAATTCGTCACCCGTTTTCTGGGGAAAATGCTGAATATCCACCCGTCGCTGCTGCCCAACTATCCCGGCTTACATACCCACCGCAAGGCGCTGGAAAACGGCGACAGTGAGCACGGTACCTCGGTGCATTTTGTCACCGAAGAGCTGGATGGTGGCCCGGTTATTCTGCAAGCCAGAGTGCCGATTTTCCCCGGCGATACTGAGCAGGATATTCAAGAGCGGGTGCAAGCGCAGGAACACAGCATCTACCCGCTGGTTGTCGGCTGGTTCCTGGCAGGACGTCTGGCGCTGCGCGATAATCACGCCTGGCTTGACGGCGAAGTGATCCCCGAAAGCGGCTACGCCGCCGAATAAACCGCCTGATTCAGCGTCCACCTCCCCTCGCGCCCGGCATCACCGGGGCGTTGTTCTTGCGTATTACTCTCGTCATGCCTTCATAAACAGGGTCCCATCAGGGCGCTCTCTTTTTCCCGGATAATGACCCTCGTCACAAAGGTTACAGAATTGTATGTAACCGCTTTCATCACTGTGACATGACTCACGTAGTCTATCCATAACGCCTGACAGAATAGACCCAACAGGTTGAATGCCAGAGGCGCCCTTGTGAACTTTTTCTTCTGTGGTGAGTATGCATGATTACCATCCGTGATGTCGCACGTCAGGCGGGCGTTTCCATCGCTACCGTTTCCCGTGTGCTCAATAACAACAGCGCGGTCACTCAACAGACACGCGATCTAGTGCTGCAAACTGTCGAACAATTAGGGTATCGGCCTAATGCTAACGCGCAGGCACTGGCATCACAGGTCAGTGACACCATCGGCGTGGTGGTCATGGACGTGTCGGACCCGTTCTTCGGCGCGATGGTCAAAGCCGTCGATACCGTGGCGCAGCGCCTGCAAAAACATGTGCTGATAAACAACTCCTACCATCAGGAAGAAAAGGAACGGCATGCCATCGAAGTCCTGATCCGCCAGCGTTGTAACGCGCTGATCGTGCATGCCAAAGCCTTATCTGATGAGGAGCTGGCAGGATTCATGGATCAGGTCCCCGGCATGGTGCTGATCAACCGGGTGCTGCCAAACTACGCGCATCGCTGCGTCTGCCTCGATAACGTCAGCGGTGCCATGATGGCGACGCGCATGTTGTTACAACAGGGGCATCAGCGCATTGGTTATCTGCGATCCAGCCACCCGATAGAAGACGTAACGGAGCGTCTGACCGGCTGGCGACAAGCGTTACAGGAACATGGCATCGAGCCACCTGATGAGTGGATTGCCGGTGGCGAGCCCGATCTACAGGGGGGAGAAGCGGCGATGGTGGAACTGCTGGGACGCAACCAGCAGTTAACAGCCGTCTTCGCCTATAACGACGGTATGGCCGCGGGTGCCTTAATGGCACTGAAGGATAATGGCATTTCGGTACCGGAACGGTTCTCGGTGGTCGGCTTCGATGATATTCCTATTTCCCGTTACACCGACCCGCGCCTGACTACTATCCGCTACCCTATTGTTTCCATGGCGAAAATCGCCACAGAACTGGCGCTAAAAGGCGCAGCCGGGTTGCTGGACCCAACGGCCAGACACTGTTTCATGCCGACGCTGGTACGGCGGCACTCGGTGGCGGCCCGTTAAAATGTGGAAGCGGTCACTAATTCATTCAAATCATCCATGTAACCGCTTTCAATTTGTGAGTAAATTCACAGTTAATTAACATTGCGCTCTCTATGATGGGGGTGTACTGCGTAGGCCGGACGCCTTGTAACACGGTCGCCCAGTCAGTTGAATTGTTAGCGGCCGCCACGGCGAAAACGTTCACAATATCAGTTTCAGGACGCTGTTTATATTCAGGATGCATTATCAGGTCGCGCCGCCAACCGGCGAACGCCGCCTGAAACAGGGAAGTCAGGCTTTAAGCGGGCCATGCCTGCAAACTCCATCAGACCGGCGTACCCGCCACTGATGACGACTAACTGACTGCCGTACTACGTCTACCTTGCGTTGTGCGGCCGGACTGAGAACTACCCTGCATAAACCCGGAGATATCATGAATAAGAAGGTTTTCACTCTCACCGCCCTGGTTGCCAGCATGATGTTCGGAGCCTCCGCCCATGCCGCGGATACCCGTATCGGCGTCACCATCTACAAATACGACGATAACTTCATGTCGATGGTGCGTAAAGATATTGAAAAAGAAGCCAAAGCCCTGGGTGGCGTCGAACTGCTGATGAATGACTCGCAGAACGACCAATCCAAACAAAACGATCAGGTCGATGTCCTGCTGGCTAAAGGCGTGAAAGCACTGGCTATCAACCTGGTTGACCCGGCTGCCGCTGCCATTGTGGTACAGAAAGCGAAAGCGGCCGATGTACCGGTGGTGTTCTTCAACAAAGAACCGAACGCAAAAGTACTGGCCAGCTATGACAAAGCCTACTATGTCGGTACTGATTCCAAAGAATCCGGGATCATTCAGGGTCAGTTGATCGCCAAACACTGGAAAGCCAACCCATCCTGGGATCTGAACAAAGACGGCGTTATCCAGTACGCCCTGCTCAAAGGCGAACCGGGCCATCCGGATGCCGAAGCCCGTACCAAATACGTGATTGATACCCTGACCAAAGACGGCATCAAAGTCCAGCAGTTGCAGATGGATACCGCCATGTGGGATACCGCTATGGCGAAAGACAAGGTTGACGCCTGGATGTCTGGTCCTAACGCCGACAAGATTGAAGTACTGATTGCCAACAACGACGCCATGGCAATGGGTGCTGTCGAAGCGCTGAAAGCGCATAACAAGAGCAGCATTCCGGTATTCGGCGTTGACGCGCTGCCAGAAGCCCTGTCGCTGATCAAATCCGGCGCACTGGCTGGTACCGTGCTGAATGACGCCGACAACCAGGCCAAAGCCACTATCGATCTGGCGAAAAACCTGGCGCTGGGCAAACCAGCCGCTGAAGGCACTAACTTCAAAATCGAAAACAAGGTGGTTCGCGTACCTTACGTGCCGGTTGATAAAGACAACCTGGCGCAATTCACGAAGTAATCTTGTCGGGGCGCAGCAACCGCTGCGCCCTTCACTGTTTGAACGACCGGTTTTTTCAGCCAGACAGTCATGTTCAGTCTGGCAACGTTTCAGCCAGGTAATTATTTCGGCCAGGTAAAATATGACCAGTGATACTCTAACCACTCAGCGCGAATTCCTGCTGGAGATGACCAATATCAGTAAGTCGTTTCCCGGTGTAAAGGCATTGGATAATGTCAACCTGAAGGTGCGCCCCCACTCTATCCATGCCCTGATGGGAGAAAACGGCGCGGGAAAATCGACTCTACTGAAATGTCTGTTCGGCATTTATCAGAAAGATACAGGGAGCATTCAATTCCAGGGGCAGGAGATCGATTTCAAAAGCGCGAAGGAAGCGCTGGAGAACGGCGTATCCATGGTGCATCAGGAATTGAACCTGGTCTTGCAACGCTCGGTCATGGATAACATGTGGCTCGGCCGTTATCCCAAAAAAGGGTTGTTCGTCGATCAGGAAAAAATGTATCGCGACACCAAAGCCATTTTCGATGAACTAGATATCGATATCGATCCGCGCGACAAAGTGGCCTCACTGTCCGTGTCGCAGATGCAGATGATCGAGATCGCCAAAGCATTCTCCTACAATGCCAAAATCGTCATCATGGACGAGCCCACCTCGTCACTAACGGAAAAAGAGGTGAACCAT
This sequence comes from Dickeya ananatis, assembly GCF_019464615.1. NCBI lineage: Bacteria > Pseudomonadati > Pseudomonadota > Gammaproteobacteria > Enterobacterales > Pectobacteriaceae > Dickeya > Dickeya ananatis. The sequence continues at coordinate 2,978,294 of NZ_CP040816.1, forward strand.
CTGTTCACTATCATCCGTAAGCTGAAAGACCGGGGCTGCGGCATTGTTTATATCTCCCACAAAATGGAAGAGATCTTCCAGTTGTGCGATGAAATCACTGTCCTGCGTGACGGTCAGTGGGTCGCGACTCAGCCGCTCGAAGGCCTGAATATGGACCAGATCATCGCCATGATGGTGGGCCGTTCCCTCAATCAACGCTTCCCGGACAAAACCAACACCCCGGGTGACGTGATGCTGGAAGTACGCGGTTTGACCTCAATGCGTCAGCCGTCTATCCGCGATGTGTCGTTTGACCTGCGCCAAGGCGAGATTCTGGGGATTGCGGGTCTGGTCGGTGCCAAACGTACCGATATCGTCGAAACCCTGTTCGGTATCCGCGAAAAACTCAGCGGCACTATCAAGCTGCACGGCAAAGACATCAACAACCACAACGCTAACGAAGCGATTAATAACGGTTTCGCGTTGGTCACCGAAGAGCGCCGCTCTACCGGTATCTACGCCTATCTGGATGTCGGCTTCAACTCGCTGATTTCCAATATTCACAAATACAAAAATAGCCTCGGCCTGCTGGACAACAAACGCATGAAAAGCGATGTGCAGTGGGTGATTGATTCCATGCGGGTAAAAACCCCAGGCCACCACACCGCTATCGGCTCGCTGTCTGGCGGTAACCAGCAGAAGGTTATCATCGGACGCTGGCTGCTGACTCAGCCGGAAATCCTGATGCTCGACGAACCGACCCGCGGCATTGACGTGGGCGCGAAATTCGAGATTTATCAGCTGATTTCAGAACTGGCGAAAAAAGGCAAAGGAATCATCATCATTTCGTCTGAAATGCCAGAGCTGCTGGGCATCACCGACCGTATTCTGGTGATGAGTAATGGCCTCGTCGCAGGCATTGTCGAAACCAAGAACACCACGCAGAACGAAATTCTCCGTTTAGCGTCGTTACACCTTTAATGATGCAAGGGCTGTTACCATGAAAGCTACAACTAAAAAAAGTGCGCTCACCTGGCTGAAAGACAGTGGCATTTACGCCGTACTACTGGTATTGCTGGTGATTATTATTATCCAGGACCCCACCTTCCTCAGCCTCACCAACCTGAGTAACATTCTTACCCAGTCTTCTGTGCGCGTCATCATTGCGCTTGGCGTAGCCGGGCTTATCGTCACGCAGGGTACCGACCTGTCGGCTGGTCGCCAGGTCGGCCTCGCCGCGGTGGTGGCTGCTACGCTGTTACAGGCGATGGACAACAGCAACAAGGTGTTCCCACACCTGGAAACCATGCCGATCCCGCTGGTTATTCTGATCGTTTGTGCTATCGGTGCAGTGATTGGTCTGGTCAACGGCCTTATCATCGCCTACCTGAAAGTGACGCCGTTCATCACCACATTGGGTACGATGATCATCGTTTACGGTATCAACTCACTGTACTACGACATCGTGGGTGCATCCCCGATCGCTGGCTTTGATGACCGTTTCTCCACTTTCGCACAGGGCTTTGTGCGCTTCGGTGATTTCAAACTGTCCTACATCACGTTCTATGCAGCGATTGCGTCACTGTTCGTGTGGATTTTGTGGAATAAAACCCGTTTTGGTAAAAACATCTTCGCTATCGGCGGTAACCCGGAAGCCGCCAAAGTGTCTGGTGTGAACGTGTCGCTGAACCTGATTTGGGTGTACATGCTGTCCGGCGTGTTCTATGCCTTCGGCGGTATGCTGGAAGCAGGCCGTATCGGTAGTGCCACCAACAACCTGGGCTTTATGTACGAACTTGACGCCATCGCCGCGTGCGTGGTCGGCGGCGTGTCTTTTGCGGGTGGCGTGGGTACGGTTGCCGGTGTCGTGACCGGGGTTATCATCTTTACCCTCATCAACTACGGTCTGACTTACATCGGCGTCAGCCCTTACTGGCAGTACATTATCAAAGGCGGCATCATCATTTTCGCCGTTGCCCTGGACTCATTGAAGTACGCTCGCAAAAAATAACGCAAACCGTGCCTCACACTGTCAAACCTGCCACTTCGGTGGCAGGTTTGTTTTTGTCTATAGCCCCCCAACCAGGCTGAGAGTCCCGTTATCCAGCGTATTTATCGGGACGACGTATTTATCAGGACGATAAGATACCGCCAATCGCCGATGCTTATGCCCGGCTTTCCAACTGCCCGACAAAGACCTTATTTTGCACTCGTCCGCTGCTGCTATAAAATAACGCCTTTGTGATTTCCACACGGAATGCGGCCACTCGCCCCGCGTTAATCGTTGTGATGCTCGCTTATAGGGAAAATAGATGAAAAAACTCCTCGCTCTGATGGCTCTCGCGCTGAGTACCTGTTTGGCGCTGAGCACCGCGCAGGCCGGTAGCACGCTGGATCGGGTTAAACAAACCGGTGTTGTCCGTAACGTGTTGTTCAATGATTATCCACCATTCAGTTATCTTAATGATAACAATCAGTTGGTTGGTTTTGATGTCGATGTTGCCAACGCCGTCGCGCAAAAACTGGGGGCAAAGCTGGAACTGGCAACACCAGGCTGGGAAACCATCGTCGGTGGTAAATGGCAAGGCCGCTGGGATATGTGCATCTGTTCGATGACGCCAAACGCCGAACGTGCCAAAGTTCTGGATTTCGCTACCCCTTATTACAGCACCTTCGCTGTGCTGATCGTCCATAAAGATGAGAAAAACATCCACTCCGCCGCTGACCTGAGCAACAAGAAAGTCGGGCTGGGGTTGGGTTCCAGCTACGAGAACTACCTCAACAAAAGTCTGGTGATCCCCGGCGGCAAGCCGATTGCCTTCCCATTTGACCATGTTCAGGCGGTCCCCACCGATGAAGAGATGGCATTCCGTAATCTGGCGTTAGGCCCAGGTAAACGTCTGGATGCGGTCATTTCCGATCGCATCACAGCTAAACCTCGCCTCGAAAAACTGCCGCAACTGCGTATTCTGCAAGAGCTGTATGCTGAACCAAACTGGATTGCCGTTGATAAAGGCGACCCGGAATGGAGCAAAACACTGGCTGATACCATCACCGCACTACGTGCTGACGGTACCCTCAAAGCCATCTCCATGAAATGGTTTGGTGAAGACATCACCGGGGTCACCCCGTAATGCCGCGTTCACCCGCTAAAAAACCATCCAACATGCCACCGGCGCCTGAGCGCGCCGGATTAGGTTTTCGTTTGCGTGCGGGGCTGACCTGGCTGGTGTTGCTCAGCCTGCTGTTGTGGCTGTTTTCATTTATGGATTTGGATACCGGCCTTATCCGTCAGAAATTGCCCTCCATGCTGGGCATGCACCTGTCGCCGGATGGCTTCATTCAGGGAGCGGTGCTGAGCGTCGTCATCACCATCATATCCATGCTGTTCTGTATCCTGCTGGCGGTTATCACCGCAGCAGGCAGGCTCTCTTCCAGCGCCATCGCATTTGGTTGCGCCACGTTTTACGTTTCGCTGTTTCGCGGCACACCTCTGCTGGTGCAGGTACTGATAATCTACCTCGCACTGCCCCAGGTCGGTATTGTGATGAGCGCTTTCACCTCCGGTATTATTGCGCTATCGCTCAACTACGGCGCTTATCTGGCCGAAACCATTCGCAGCGGTGTCCTCTCGGTTCCCCGCGGTCAAAAAGAAGCGGCGATGGCCTTAGGACTGTCACGTTGGATTATTACCACCCATGTGGTGGCACCGCAGGCGCTGCGCATCATCATTCCTCCTGCCGGTTCTCAGTTCATTTCAATGATCAAAGACTCATCACTGGTGTCGCTGATGGGCTTGTGGGAGCTGAATTTTCTGGCGCAGTCTTACGGGCGCAGCACCTACCACTACATGGAAATGCTCACCACCGCTGCCGTAATTTACTGGTTGCTGTCTATCGGTCTGGAACTGCTCCAGGGCCGACTGGAGCGACGCTTCGGTCGTGGTTACGAGCATCACGACGAGAAGACCCCCTATTGATCCTCCGTTAATGCGCTCGACGTATCACAACGGCCGTCGTTAATTATCGCCCCCATTTGCAATAGCCCTGTGAAATAGCAGGGCTTTTCTTTTTTTACTTTCGTTTCTCGTCTTTTTGTTGCAAATAAAAATAATTCTTATTATTTTTTCACGCCTAATTTTTACGAGAAAAGCACATGCGTATCCTTTTTCTCCTCTTCACCATACTCAGCCTTTCCCCTCTGGTTCAGGCCAAAACCGTCACCGATATCACCGGTCGTCAGGTCATCATTCCAGATAACCCGCAACGGATCGTGCTGGGTGAAAGTCGCATGTTGTATACGCTGGCCTTGCTGGAACCGGGGAACCCGGCGCAGCGCATAGTTGGATGGCCAGGCGACCTGGCGCGTTACGATGCCCAAAGCTGGGGGCGCTACATAACGGCATTCCCTGATATCGCACGTATTCCACAGTTGGGTAACGGCAATCTCAACAGCGTTAACGCAGAGATGCTATTGCCACTGAAGCCCGACCTGGTGATCCTGCCGCGGCTGGCCAAAGGGGCCGACAACGAACAGAGCATCCAGCAAGCGTTAACGCAGGCGGGCATTCCTTACATTTATGTCGATTTGCGCATTGACCTGCTGAAAAACACCGTCCCCAGCCTGCGCCTGTTGGGTGAAGTACTGAACCAGCAGTCACGCGCCGATGCCTTTATCACGTTCTACCAGCAACATATGGATGCCATAAGAACACGGCTCGCACAGTATCAGGGGCGCAAACCGACGGTGATGTTGCATTTGCATCTTGGCCGCCGGGATACCTGCTGTACCACTGCCGTCAACGGTAATCTCGGCGAACTGCTGGCCTTTGCTGGCGGCGATAACATCGCGGCAGGCAAAGTCAAAGGGGTATACGGCGAGCTGAGCCCGGAACAGGCATTAGCCGCCAACCCCGATGTCTACATTGCCACCGGGATGGCCGGGCCAGACGGCAAACGCTTTTCTGACCTGATGCTCGGGCCGGACGTCACACCCCGTCAGGCAAGCGACAGTTTACGCACGCTACTGCTGCAAGAACCCCTGCTCTCACACCTCAGCGCCGTCGGCAACGGCCGGGCCTGGAGTATGTGGCACAACTTTTATCTCAGCCCTTATCACGTGGTGATGGTAGAAATGTTCGCCAAAGCCCTCTACCCGACGCTGTTTAGCGACATCGATCCGCAGCGCACCTTACAACAACTCTATCAACAATTTTTACCGATTGATTTTTCAGGGACCTATTGGAGTCAGTTAACACATGAATAACCGCCACTGGCAAAAAAGCTGGCCGCTGCTAGCTTTGCTGCCGTTCAGCCTTCAGGCCACCGCCGCATCAACCGATAGCACTACCCCGTCAGAGACCAAAAAGCAGGAAGATACCCTGGTAGTGAACGCCAGCACGCCTGCAACCAACACTGGGGAAACCGGCTATCAACCGCACAACGCCGTGACCGGCACCCGTACCGACAGCCGCCTGCTGGATATACCTCAGGCCGTTAACGTGGTGCCGCAGCAGGTGCTGGAGGATCAGGCGGTCAGAAACCTTGACGACGCGTTGTATAACGTCAGTGGCATCACTCAAGCCAACACGCTGGGAGGAACTCAAGACGCCGTAATGAAACGTGGTTTCGGCGATAACCGTGACGGTTCCATCCTGCGTGACGGCGTACGTTCGATTCAGGCGCGTAATGTCACCCCAACCACCGAACGGGTGGAAGTGCTCAAAGGGCCAGCGTCCATGCTGTACGGCTGGGGCGACCCTGGCGGTATGATCAACATCATCAGCAAAAAACCGGAGCTGGTGCAGAAAACCCATATCGAAGGCTGGAACAGCAGCTTTAACGGCGGCGGTGGTCAGTTGGACATCACCGGCCCAATCAGCACCTCTGGTCTGGCTTATCGCCTGATTGTCGATCACGATGAAACCGATTACTGGCGTAATTTCGGTCGCAATCGCCAGACAACCGTTGCCCCCTCACTGATGTGGTATGGTGAAAATACCACCGTGCTGGTTGCTTATGAGCACATGGAATACCTGACACCGTTTGATCGCGGGACTGTCATCGATAGCCGTACCGGCAAACCGGTTGCCACGCCGCGCGAGCGACGGTTTGATGAAACCTATAACGCCACCCGCGGCGATCAGGACACACTGACGTTCCAGATGGAAAATACGTTGAACGAGCGCTGGAAAAGCAAACTGAATTACGCCTATAGCCGCAATACCTATAACGACAATCAGGCGCGTGCCATGTCGCTTAATCCGAAAACCGGATTTCTGACACGCCGGGCTGATGCGACTCAGGATGCGCACAGTCAGTCACAAAATGTGCAACTGACGTTAAATGGCGATATCGACTGGGGCAACATCAACCACCAGTTGTTATTCGGTTTCGATCATGAAGCTGACCGTACCCATCGCGGCAATATGATTCGTAGCAAGAACAACAGCAGTTTCAATATCTATAACCCGGTATACGGCCTCTTCCCGGCATCCAACGACATTATCGCGGCTGAGAGCGACCAGAAAGAAGACGTCGATAGCACCGGCGTTTTCATGCAGGACGCCATACGGCTGGATGAACACTGGATGCTGTTAGGCGGCGTGCGCTATGACCGTTTTGACGTCATGTCGGGCAAAGGACGTCCCTTCGTGACCAATACAGACAGGTCAGACAGCCGACTGGTGCCACGCGCTGGCGTCGTGTACAACCTCACGTCTTACGCCTCGTTGTACACCAGTTATAGCGAATCCTTTAAGCCTAACTCGGCCGTCAACAAAGCAATCGGGGCGACGATGGAGCCGGAAGTCGGGCGCTCCTATGAGATCGGTGCCAAGCTGGATCTCCCCAATCGTATTACCGCCAACCTGGCGTTATTCGATATTCAAAAGCGCAACGTGATGGTGGATGAACTGCAGACCATTAATGGCATCAGCGAAACCGTTACCCGCACCGCCGGTAAGGTACGTTCACAAGGGGTAGAAGTGGATGTCGCGGGTAAACTGACCGACAGCCTGAGCCTGATTGGTGCCTACGCCTTTACCGATGCACGAGTCACCTCCGACCCGACGAATCAGGGTAATGAATTGGCTAACGTAGCGCGCCACACCGCGTCACTGTTCCTGACCAATGACTTCGGCAATCTGGGCCTTCACGCGGGTGATGATCTGCGTGCTGGCGTCGGTGCCCGCTACGTAGGCCGTCGACCGGGCGATGCCGCCAACAGCTTCTTCCTTGACGACTACACCGTGGCGGATGCCTTTATCGCCTATAGCGTGCCGCTCAACGGTTACAAGGTGAAATGGCAGTTGAACATCAAAAACCTGTTCGACAAAACCTACTACCCCTCCAGCGGCAACAGCCAATATGTGGCGATTGGCGACCCGCGTGAAGTGGTGTTGCGCGCCAGCGTCGACTTCTGATTACTGCCGCTACACATCTAACGCGTGCCGTCTCCCGGCGGCACGCCATAACGTACTTTCATCGCCCACCGATTGACCTCGCACGACAAGCTGGTTAACGTCACGCCATCCCCCTAATCAGGAGACGTTATGCCGGAGATCCATGAAGTCGTACGTCTGCGCCCGTTGGAGCGTGACGACCTCACCTTTGTTCATCAGTTGGATAATAACGCCAGCGTCATGCGCTACTGGTTTGAAGAACCTTACGAAGCGTTTGTTGAACTGAGCGACCTGTACGATAAGCACATCCACGACCAGAGCGAGCGCCGTTTCATCATTGAGCACGATGCCACCAAAGTCGGTCTGGTAGAACTGGTGGATATCAACCATATCCACCGCCGCGCCGAATTTCAGATAATCATCGACCCAACCCATCAGGGGCAAGGCTATGCCAGCGCCGCCGCCCGGCTGGCAATGGATTACGGCTTTTCAATTCTCAACCTCTACAAGCTGTACCTGATCGTAGATAAAGAGAACCAGAAAGCCATCCACATCTACACCAAGCTCGGGTTTGAAGTAGAAGGCGAATTGATTCATGAATTCTTTATCAACGGCGAATACCGCAACACCATCCGTATGTGTATCTTCCAGCATCAGTATCTGGAGAAGTACAAAAACCCCGGCAACAAAAACACTGAAGACGCGATCACACGCTGACTCATTGAGAGTCAGCGAGAGTAAAAGCGCCTGAGTTAACCTCAGGCGTGATAACGACGGAACAACGCCTTACCGCGTAACAGACGCAGCCCCAGCCAACTGCCGTACAGCGACAGCAGCAACGCCGCCACGACCGGCAACCCGCCCCACAACCACAGGTTCGGCTGCCACGGAAAATCAAACACCTTGCGTTGCAACAACCACAATGCTGCTTCCGCCCCCAGTGCTGCCGCCACACCGGCCGATAACCCCAACACCGCGAACTCCCACCACAAGGTGGCGCGTAATAAACGCTGCCCGGCCCCCAGCGTGCGATAGACAATCAACTCCTGACGCCGCTGGCGCATCCCCACCTGAATCTGTGCCAGCAATAACAGCGCGCCGCAGAACAACACCAACACCACCATCACTTCCAGCGCCAGCCCGACCTGCTGCAACACGGCACCAAGCTGCTGTAGAATCGCACCGACATCCAACACCGTCAGCGTAGGAAACTGTCGATTCAACTGGGTAATCAACGTATCGCCGCCGTCATAGCGGAAGCTGGTCAACCATGACTGCTGCTGGCTATCCAGCGTTCCTGGCGGGAAGATAAAGAAAAAGTTCGGCCGCAGGCTTTCCCAATCCACCTGCCGCAGGCTGCTGATGGTTGCCTGAAACGGCTGAGTATCACCGGTAAACGTCAGCGTATCGCCAATCTTCACCCCCAGACGTTGCGCCACGCCTTGTTCTATCGACACTTCACCCGCTTTTGGCGGCCACTGCCCTGCCACCAGCGGATTATGCCCCGGCAACTGCGCCAGCCAGGTCAGGTTCAACTCCCGGTTGACGGTTTCCCCACCGGGATCATCCTCGTGCACCAGATCGGTCGCCCTCAGCCCATTGATTTCCGTCAGGCGGGCGCGAATGATCGGGTAGAACGTTTGCGGTTTTACCTGATGCTGTGCCAGAAAATCCCTGACCTGCGGCACCTGATCCGCATTGATATTCAACACAAAGTAGTTAGGGCTACCGGGGGGTAACTGCTGTTGCCAGCGCTCCAGCAAATCACCACGCAACAGCAGCAAAAGCGACAGCAGCATAAAAGAGAGTGAAAACGCCGCCAGTTGCCCCAGCGTGACCCACGGTTGACGTAACAAGCGGTTAATTGCCAGACGCAATGACAACCTTTTCAGCGTCAGGCGACGCAACACGAGCAAGCTGCCCCAGCCAATCCCCCCCAGCAGCAGCGATAATGCCAGCATCCCGCCCAACAGCGACCATAACAACGCGCCGCCGCCAGACAACACCACCAGTAAACCGATAACCACCACTGCCACGGCGGGCAGGTAATAGCGCAACGGCCACACATTCGCGACCACATCCTGACGTAATACCCGCAGCGGCAGGGTCGCCAGCAACTGCCGATAAGGGCGAATCCCCACCAGCAAGGAGATCAGCACCAGCGTTCCCAGCGCCCAGCCCCACGGCCATAGCCCGGCAGCGGGTAATTCGCCCGGCAACACCGGTGCAAGTACCCGTATCAGCAACGCTTCAAAGCCCATTCCCAGCAGGCTGCCGCACAATGCCGATAGCATCAGTACCGATACCCACTGCCCGATAATCAGCCGACGCAACGCCTGACGCCCAGCCCCCAGCGTTTTCAGTACCGCCACCAGGTCGTAACGGCTGCGGCAATAATGCCCCATCGCCACCGCTACCGCCGCCACCGAAAGCAGTAACGTCAGCAGTGCCGACAACAGCAGGAACTGCTGGGAGCGTTGCAGCGATTTGCCCACGGCTCCCTGCGAATCCGCCATACCATACCAGCGTTGATCCGGTTTCAACTGTGGTGTGATAACGTCGCTAAAGCGGGTGAGTTGTGAGGGTGTCCCGGCAAACATATAGCGCCAGGTAATGCGTCCACCGGGCTGAATAGCGCCGGTTTTATCCACATCCGCCAGATTCATTAACACCCGTGGCGCGGTCTCGAACGGATTAAACCCCGCGTCCGGCTCTTGCAGCAATTCCCCGGCGACGGTCAAGGTGGTATCGCCGACATCCAACTTATCGCCCACCTTTATTCCCAGTAACGCCAGCAGACGTGGAGCGACCAGCACCGTGCCCGGCGACGCCCGCAGCCCGGCGGGTTGTGTCTTCAGCTCGCCATACAACGGATACTGCGTATCGGTGGCGTTAACCTGCGCCAGTTGTGCGTTGTCTCCCGCGTAGGTCATGGTCATGAACGATACTTGCCGACTCTGCGCCAGCCCTAATTGCTGCGCCTGCTGTAACCACTGTTCATCTACCGGGCGGGATGCCCGCAGCACGCGATCGCCGGCCAGAAAATCCCGACTTTGCAGGCTCAGCCCTTTCTCCATCCGATCACTGATAGCCCCTAACGCCAGCACGCAAGCCACCGACAGCGTTAACGCCAGCCAGACAATCAGCAACGACGGCGATCGCCACTCTCGCCAAAACCAACGCCAGATCATGCATCCTCCCACAATTTTCCGTCGCGCAACCGCAGACAACGCTCACAACGCGCCGCCAGCTGTTCGTCATGCGTCACTAAAATCAGCGTGGTGGCAAAGTCGCGATTAAGGGAAAACAGCAGATTAGCGATACGATCGCCCGTTTGACGGTCGAGGTTACCGGTAGGTTCATCGGCAAATAGCAACCGTGGGCGGCCACTGAACGCACGAGCCAGCGCAACGCGCTGCTGCTCGCCGCCGGAAAGCTGCGCAGGCAGGTGGTGTAATCGCGCTCCCAACCCAAGCTGCTGTAAAAGCTGCTCCGCCTGCTGACGACTATGGCGATCGCTTTCGCCACGCAGCAACGCAGGTAGCTGCACGTTCTCCAGCGCGGTCAGGGTCGGCACCAGCATAAAAGACTGAAACACAAACCCCACATTCTGCGCCCGCAGTGCAGCTCGACCTTCTTCATCCAGGCTATCGAGCCGCTGACCAAGCAGCGACACCTGCCCGCTGCTGCCGTCATCCAGTCCGGCCAGAATCCCCAACAGGGTTGATTTCCCCGAACCGGACTCGCCCACCAGCGCAATGGTCTGAGCAGGTTTGACAACCAGCTCAACTCCGGTGAGGATGGAGAGCTGATGTTCCCCCTGACCAACGTGCTTACTAAGATGATGAACTTCAAGAATGTTTTCTGCAGGCATGTCGTTATCCTTCTATTCTGGGGCCTGTTCAGTCTGCGCGCCTTCGCGACAGATACGCTATTGGTGCTGGGCGACAGCCTGAGCGCAGGCTATCGTATGGCGGCGAACCAGGCCTGGCCTGCATTACTGGATGCGACCTGGCAGTCGCGCACCCCGGCCGTCACGGTCCGGGTGGTGAACGCCAGCATCAGCGGCGACACCGCCGCACAGGGGCTGGCGCGCCTGCCGATGTTGCTACAACAACATCAGCCGCGCTGGGTATTGATTGAGCTGGGCGGCAATGACGGCCTGCGTGGGTTTCCCCCGCAAAACCTGGAGCGGGAACTCACCAGCGTCATTACACAAGTCAAAGCGGCCAACGCCCAACCGTTGCTGATGCAAATCCGCTTGCCTGCCAACTATGGACGGCGCTATACGGAATCATTCAGCGCGGTTTATCCGCGGCTTGCTACAACGTTGGGCGTTCCTCTGCTGCCGTTTTTCATGGAACAGGTTTATCTCAAGCCAGAATGGATGCAGGATGATGGCATCCATCCCAACCGTGACGCCCAGCCGTTTATCGCGCAATGGATGGCAACACAGCTTGACCCCATTATTCACCAACACTGAGTCTATTACAGACTAACAGTTAACCACGACTCTTGATATTTAAGCGTTTTCGTTAGGTAAAGTTATGCAAAAAGCGGTTTTGATTACCGGTTGCTCCAGCGGCATTGGCCTGATTGCCGCTCAATGTTTGCAACAACGCGGCTATCGCGTACTGGCGGCCTGCCGCCGTCATCAGGATGTGGCGCGCATGAATTCGCTGGGCTTTGAAGGGATCGATCTGGATCTCGACAACAGTGCCAGCGTCAGGCAAGCGGCGGATATCGTGATTGCCCTGACCGGCAACCAGCTCTACGGCTTGTTCAACAACGCCGGTTACGGGCTGTACGGACCGCTTAACACCATCTCCCGTCAGCAACTGGAACAGCAGTTTTCCAGTAATCTGTTTGGTACCCACCAGTTAACCCAACTGTTGCTGCCCGCCATGTTGCCGCACGGTGAAGGACGAATTATCCAGACCAGTTCGGTCATGGGACTCATCTCCACCCCAGGGCGAGGCGCTTACGCGGCCAGTAAATATGCGCTGGAAGCCTGGTCCGATGCATTGCGTATGGAACTACACGGCAGTGGTGTACATGTATCGTTGATCGAACCCGGCCCCATCAGTACCCGATTCACCGATAATGTGGCGCAGACACAACAGGATAAACCGGTCACTAACCCCGGTATCGCCAGCCGTTTCACGCTGCCGCCGCAAGCCGTGCTGCCGAAGTTGATTCACGCGCTGGAAAGTCCGCGCCCGAAACTACGCTATCCGGTCACGTTGCTAGCCCACGGCATTACTGTACTACGCCGCGTGCTACCGGGCTGCGTGCTTGACCACCTGCTGCGGACAAAATCCTGATTCGGGGTTGAAGTGTCGGACATCGACCCCATAATGGCTAAAAAGGCTGAGAGAGAATGACATGTTTGAACAACACGCCAACGTGATTGATATCAACGAGACCAATTTGCATCAGGTGCTGGAACAATCCATGAGCGCCCCGGTGCTGTTTTATTTCTGGTCTGATCGCAGTACTCACTGCCAGCAACTGGGCCCTGTGCTGGACAAACTGGCGGCGGAGTATGCTGGTCAGTTCATTCTGGCAAAAGTAGACTGCGATGCTGAACAACGTGTGGCGGCGCAGTTCGGTCTGCGCGCTATTCCAACGGTGTATCTGTTCAAGGACGGTCAGCCCGTGGATGGTTTTCAGGGGCCGCAGCCGGAAGACGTCATCCGTGACTTGCTGCAACGTGTCTTGCCGAAAGCCGAAGACCTCAAACTGGCGCAAGCACAGCAGTTGATTCAGGAAAACCAGTTAAAAGAAGCGGTGGTCCTGTTGAAAGACGCCTGGCAGTTGGACACCAAGCGCAGCGACATTGCACTGTTGCTGGCGGAAGTGCAGCTCCAACTCAATCGTTCCGAAGATGCGCAAGCGGTGCTGGATACCATTCCACTGCAGGATCAGGACACCCGCTATCATGGGCTGGTCGCGCAAATCGAATTGATGAAACAAGCGGCGGATACACCAGAGATTCAGCAACTCCAACAGCAACTGGCCGCGTCGCCGGATAATCAGGAACTGGCGGTACAGCTGAGTCTGCAACTGCATCAGGTCGGGCGTAACGAAGAAGCGCTGGAACTGCTGATGGGCTTACTGAAAAAAGATCTGGCGGCGGCCGATGGCAGCGCCCGCAAGACACTGATGGATATCATGGCAGCACTGGGTACTGGCGATGCGCTAGCTGCCCGCTATCGCCGTCAGTTGTACTCTTTGTTGTACTGATCCATGTTGTACTGATCCTTGTTGTACTGATCCTTCGCGAATTCCTGACGCTAACGACGGGGGCCACGGCCCCCGCCTTCGTTTTACCTAGTGGCAGATTAGCGCGTCGCCAGCACGCTTATCCAACCATGACCACCATACACCGGCCAACCGTTAAGCCAGCGGCGCAGCATATTCATCGCCAGCATCGCCACCACATCCTGATGGGTTTTGCGGCTATAGCGTCGTGCATTCACCTGAATGGTCTGGGCAAATGTCGCGTCAGGGGTATGCAACGCCAGCGTCAGCACCCCATCCTCCTCAGAACGCCCCACGTATAACGCTAATTGCGCCTGATGGCGCGCTGCCAGCGTTAGCGTCTCTCCGGCAGCATCATCCAGTGTTAATGCGCTCTTCTCCAACCGTAACTCACCGCCGGATAGCGGGACCTCCGCCTCGCGTAACTGCCAGTTGAGCAAACCGGCGGTGAAGTCTTCCGCCACCGCCAGACGCAGCCCACGCTCGCGAAGGCGTCGGGCCAATTGCGCAGGTAACCCCTCCGTGCCCTCGAAAATCATATTTTCGCCTGCGACATCACGCACCGTTTGCCACACTGTTTCCATCTCCTGACGCCGGGCTGCGGGGCCGGTGAGTTTCAGCTCGATTATCGGCATTGAGGAGCGATACCCCAGCACAACGTCCGGCGGTAACGGCAAACTGTCAAGCTGGCTGGCCAGGTCGCTTTCGGAGCGCCCAAATGTGGTCAGCCGCAGGCACAGTGGCGGTTCAGCCACCGTAAAACGCTGGCGAAGACGCGGCAGAATCTGCTGCTCCACCATCACTTTAAATTCAGAAGGCACCCCAGGGGTGAAAAACATCAGGCACCGGTTCAGTTGCATGGCGAACCCACAAGCGGTACCGACCGGGTTATCCACCAGTTCCGCACTGGCAGGCAGTTGTGCCTGTTTGCGGTTGCTATCAGCCATAACACGGCCGCGCTCAGTGAAAAAAGCCTCCATCCGGACGAGCCATTCAGGATGCTCAACCAGCGTTTCTCCGGCGGCGGTAGCGGCAGCCAGCGCACTGAGGTCATCACTGGTCGGGCCCAACCCACCATTCACAATCAGTACGTCGGCTATCTGGCTGCGCTCGGTTAACGCGGCGACCAGTTCTTCGAGCTTATCGCCCACCGTCATACGACTGGTCATTGGCACACCCTGTGAAAACAGGTAATCCGCCAGCCAGGCGGCGTTGGTATCCACAATCTGCCCGTGCAGGACTTCATCGCCGGTACATAACATCTCAACCCTAAGCATCCACGGCACTCCTTATGATGGTTTCACACCACTTTAGAAATTCGGCGCTATAAACACAATGGTGCGTTTTGCCTGATAAACGCGTTAGCAGGCAAACAGTGTCATCGGATAAAAAGACAAAAGGCGTGACTCAGCACGCCTTTGGTTTTTACATATCGACCGTTGATACACATTGATAATGGGATTAGAAATTCAGCCCTACGCCAACGTAAGCGGTATCCGCGACACGGTTATCGTTGCTGGATTCGCCAGAGGCCATATTGATATAGCGATAACCGACATCCAGCGATAACGGTCGGAACGGCTGCCAACGCACGCCACCACGGGCTTCCACATAGTGATCAACGTGGCTGGAGAACGCGTCCGGCGAGTAATACCCTTCACCGTACAGGGAGATGGAGCTGGTCATCGGCACCTGCAATCCGCCACCCAATGCAACGCCATAACCGTCTTTAAAACGATTCTGGTTCAGATAAAGCCCTTTGGCACCGACTTTAAGCGACGCATTACTCAACGCGAAGGTATAATCCACACCGGCGCTATAAACGTCATTGCTGTGTTTGTCATTATGACCCCAGCCGACGTTACCAGACAAACCTGGCATACCCAGACCGAAACCTGCGCTGGCACCGGTGTAATTTCGTCCAGCTTCCCCAGAAAGACTGATGGCATGAGCGGAAACCGTCGCCAGCAGCAAACCTCCCGCCAAAGCAATACCCCACTTTTTCATATCTATAATCCTTAATACGATTAAGAGCCTATCCCAGTAGGCGTTATTGGCGCAGCCAGTTTGGACTCGGACAGCGCGCAGAAACCGGAGCGTACACGTAGTACGTGAGGATTTCGAGCACTGCCCAAGGCCAAAATGGCCAGTGAAATAGCCCTAATGGGATAGGCTCTAGGTTAAACGCGCATAGCACTGTGATGTTAACAGGCATTTTACCCAAATATTCTGCGGCCAAAAGCGTAAATAACCGCAAGTGTAATACGATTGGGCTGAGAATCAGGTGGTTATACCAGGCTACGCGGTTGCTGTTCCACCCAGGTTTTCACCTGTTGACGGGAGATTTTGATCCCGCCGTTCTTCAATTCGTCCGGTAAAAGATAACAGGCTATCGGACGCTGGAACCCCGCCAGCCGGGATTGCCACCACGCGACTAATTGCGACAACGGCAGATGGTTCGCTACCTCCACCACCGCCACCGGACGCTGACCGAACTCGGGGTCATCCACGGGCACCACGCACGCGTAGGTCACATCCGGGTGTTGCATCAGCACAGCTTCCACATCTTCAGGTTGAATGCCTTCACCACCGCTGAAAAACTGGTTATCCAGCCGTCCCAGAATTCGCCACTCGTGGCCATCCCACTGCCCGCGATCACGGGTATGAAACCAACCCTTCGCGTCAGTAAGAGGGTTAACCCGCCCTTCGCGCCAGTACCCCAACGCCAGACAACGGCCACGCAGCAAGATCTCCTCCCCCTCCAGCATGATCTCACGACCTGCCAGTGGCAACCCGACGCCGTCATGGCCGTCGGCCCGCTTGGCACAGACTGTCGATGCCAGTTCGGTCAGGCCGTAGCCACACCAGCAACGGATCCCACGCGCTTCGGCCTGTTTCATCAGCTCTGCCGGGATCATCGAACCGCCCAGCAATACCGCCCGCAGACTTATTGGTGAACGATTCTGCGACAACAAACGCCAGAGCTGGGTAGGCACCAGCGAGGCATGGGTGCACACGCGCAACGCGACATCCAGCGGCTGGTCTGGTTTCACGACCAGTGACGCACCGGCGGCCAGCCAGCGCCAGACGATCCCCTGTCCGGACACATGAAACAGCGGCAGCGACAGCAGCCAGCGATCGCCAGCACTGAACGCCATCAACGCCAGCACACCTTCCGCGCTGGCCAGATGGGCTTCACAGGTATGCACCGCCGCTTTCGGCATGCCGCTGGAACCAGAGGTCAGTGTCATGGTTGCCAGTCGTTGCGCCGCCCATGGCAAGGGCGGCGGCATCTCTGGCGATGATAGGGGTGACGGCACATGTAACGGCATGATGCCTTGCGGCCAGCCGTGTTCGCCGGTACACAACCCATACTCGATATTCAGTGACGGCAACAACGCATCCAGCAGCGTATCCGGCAGTTGAGGATTCAACGGCAACAGGCGTGCGCCGCACTGCAACAACGCCAGATAACAAAACAGCATCGTGGTGCTGTTTTTACCGCGCAGTGCGACCCCCATCCCCGGCTTTACCCCCTGACGCACAAAACCGATCGCCAGCTGATTCAGATGTGTTGCTACCTGCTGCCAGGTCCAGATTCCGCTGTCGTCTATCAGCGCCGGAGCCATCGGCTGCGATACCGCCCAGCTTCGCCAGGGCCAGTCGCTCAGGCCTGCCATACCTGCTCCAGACGGTCTACCGTCATCAGCGGTAACGTACTATCAGGCCAGGCGCGGACAATCTGCGCCTGCATCAGGTCCAACGTATCCAGCCCCGGCAGCACCCCTGGCGTCAGCCAATGCGCCACCCGTGCCAGTTGCGTCAACCCCAGACTGGACTCAATGCTGGAACTGATCACCGCCGTCAACCCCGCTTGCTGCGCCTGTGTAGCCAGTTGCCGACAACGGTTCAGACTGCCGGTCAGTGAAGGTTTGATGATAATCGCTGCCACACCCGGCTCCGCTTCCACCTGAAACTCCGGCTCACGCACGCTTTCATCCCAGGCGATAGCAATACCGGTATCCCTGGCGAAATCGCGCGACTCGTCACGCGTTTTACATGGCTCTTCCAGAAAAGCGATGCGGGCACGATAAGCCGGTGTGACATAGCGAGCAAAGCCGTCAGCCTTCTGCCGCGTCCAGCTACGGTTCGCATCCAGACGCAACCGCAAATCGGGCAAGGCTTCCAGCAACAAATTAACGATCATACCGTCGCGTACCGCCTCATACAGCCCGACTTTCACCTTTGCCAGTGGCTCGGGCAGATGTTGCAACATGGCAAACAGTTCATCCGGATCGCCACTACATAGCGGTGCCTTACGGTAATCCGCCGCGTCGGGTAACGCCCCGGTCAGTTCTGCCAGCGCGCAACTGACGCCGAAATCCACCGACGGCATCCCACATTCATCCGGCGTTTGCCCAGCCAGCCAATGTTGTAACGGCACCTGCGCCGTGTTGAATGCCTCTTCAAGCGTTTCCACGCTGAACTGCGGTAGCGGCGCTATCTCACCCCACCCTTCCCGCTCGCCATCACGCAAGCGAAGCAGCAGCCCATCACGGGTTTTCAGACGCTGGTTACGCAACACCACCCCGGCGTCCATCGGCACGCTGTAACGATAGAGGGTAGCCTCGCGCATCAGGGGTTCCGTTTGAATTTGCTGAAATCAGGCTGACGTTTTTCATTGAAGGCATTACGGCCTTCCTGCCCTTCATCCGTCATGTAGAACAGCATCGTGGCGTTACCCGCCAGTTCCTGCAAGCCCGCCTGCCCGTCGCAGTCTGCATTCAGCGCCGCTTTCAGGCAACGCAGCGCCATCGGGCTGTTTTGCAACATCTCACGACACCAACGTACGGTTTCGCGTTCCAGTTCAGCCAGTGGCACTACCGTGTTAACCAGCCCCATATCCAGCGCCTGCTGAGCGTCATACTGACGGCACAGGAACCAGATTTCACGGGCTTTTTTCTGCCCCACGATACGCGCCATGTAGGACGCGCCCCAACCGCCGTCAAAAGAACCGACACGCGGCCCGGTCTGACCAAAAATGGCATTGTCCGCCGCGATGGTCAGATCGCACATCATGTGCAGCACATGACCACCACCAATGGAATACCCGGCCACCATTGCCACTACCGGCTTCGGACAGGTACGAATCTGGCGCTGAAAGTCCAACACATTGAGGTGATGAACGCCGCTATCGTCCTGGTAACCGCCGTAATCGCCACGAACCTTCTGATCGCCGCCGGAGCAGAAGGCTTTCTCACCGGCGCCTGTCAGGATGATGACGCCAATACCATCGTCATGACGGGCATTGTCCAGCGCCTGAATCATCTCTTTTACCGTTTGCGGGCGGAACGCATTGCGCACCTGGGGACGATTGATGGTGATTTTGGCGATGCCGTCGGTCGACTTGTGGTAGAGGATATCGACAAAATCCCCGCTGCAATCGTGCCATGTTACCGGGGCGTAAAGCAGTTCTTCACTGGGATAAAGCATAGTGGATCTTCCTTTCGGGATACGAAATAAACTGGCGAACCCGTTCGGCATAACCTGACGGGTTCGCATGATGAGCGTTGTGCCCGGCCTCCGCCACACTCAGCAGCGGTAAGCGATGCTGCGTGGCCAGCATCTGAAATTTTGTGTCCTGGCTACCACAGAGGTAACCGAATGGAACCTGTAACTGATGCAATGCGTCAATCAGGCAAGGCTGACGAGACAAGGATGTCGCTTCCAGCATATCGGCGACGGCAGGCCCGTGGTTGTTGCTGCGCAGTGCTATCAACGTTGCACGCTGCACCGGTGATAACCGGGCGAAAACCGGCTGTTGATACCAGTCCGCCAGCACGCTATCGAGCGGTTCAGCGCGAAAACGCCGCGCCCAGTTGGCATCATGCTGCTGTCGTGCCTCACGCTCGTCTGGCAATGCCAGTCCCGGATGCCCGCCTTCCACCAACAGCCCCTGCAACCCATCCGCCGCACCCTGACAGGCGTGGTACATGGCGATACGACCGCCCAGCGAATACCCTAACAACCAATACCCGGCAACGCCCTGTTGCGCCAGCAACGCGGTCAACTGCCGACTGACATCGGCGAAATCAGCCGCCTTTAGCAACCGAGACTCACCGTGCCCCGGCAAATCCACCAGCAGCAACGGCCAATCGGTTAAATACGGCAGCACCGGTTGCCAGTCCTCGCCGCTGCCGAGCAGTCCGTGCAGCACCACCAGCCAGGGTTTTCCCGGTTGTGACTGCCCAAGACGCCGACAATGCATCACCACGCCGACACCTCGGCCAGCAGCTGTTGCAGTGTTTCAGCTCCCGCTTTGGGTTCTACTACCACTTCAAGCAGCGTCGTGCCACCCAACCGCCACCCATTGCTTACAGCGTCCTGTACGTCTGACCATTGCTGCGCTCTGGCATAACGTAGCCCGAACAGCGCCGCCGCATGGCGGAAATCCACCTGCTGTGGCATGCAATAGAAGGTTTCGCGTTGAGCTTCTGGGGTCGGCAATAACGAGAAAATCTGCCCGCCATTATTGTTTACCACCACTAGCACCAGTGGCGCAGGCGGCTGGCGCAATAATGCCAACCCATTAAGGTCATACAGCGCCGACAAGTCACCGACAATCGCCAGCATCGGCCGGGTGTTAGCACGCTGTACGCCAGCCAGCGTCGACAGCAGTCCATCAATACCGCTGGCACCACGGTTGGCGTACACCGGATACCCAGCAGGTAAACGAGCAAACGCATCCACCAGTCTGACCGTCAGGCTGTTACCGACAAAAAATTGCCCTTCTGGCGGCAGCAGTTCCGTTACGCGATGCGCCAGTTGCGCTTCACCGAAACCACTGGATAAACGGACGGCAACCTGGCGAGCGACCCGTGCCGCGCAAGACTCCACCTCAGGAGCCCAGGCAGGCTGCACTGCCACCGAATGCACGGCCAGCCAGCCGGAAATATCGGCAACCAGACGACGCCCTCGATGGTGGGCAGGGTCGAGCCGACCCGGCAGTGCATCGACCAACCAGTACTGTTCAGGCGCTATCGTCGCCTGCCACTGCAACAGCCGTTTACCGGTCAGGCTGGCGCCAAACTGCACCACTATGTCAGCCTGACGTAGCGCATCCGCTTGCGGGTGTTTTAGCCACACATCGGCGCAAGCCAGCGGTTGGCCTGTCTGCGATAAGACATCACCGATAAGCGGCCAGCCGAGCTGGCGCGCCCAATCGGCTATCTGAGCGCCAGCCTGTGGCGGCACTCGCCCAACCAGCACGACACCACGCCGCTGCCGCCATTGCGGCCAGTCTGGCTGCATCGGCACCATCGGCAATGCCTGCTCACGCTGCAACCACGGCTGGGGCTGATGCCACCAGTCGCCCAGCGCCTGTAACCAGTCCTGAAACGCGGCCGGATCGTCATCACCGTATAACGGCTCAGCGAAGGGGCAGTTAATATGCAATGCACCGTGGCGCAACTCCCCCAACGCGTTATCGAGTGCAGACACCAGCCAGCGAGCGGGAATGTCTGGGGTAGGACGCGGCAATTCCAGCGTCACTGTCGGGTGAGAAGCAAACATACCGGGTTGCCGAATCGCCTGATTCGCGCCGCAATCGATAAGCTCCGGTGGGCGATCCGCCGTCAGTATAACCAGCCGTTCGCCGGTCAATCCCGCTTCAATGATCGCAGGATAAAGGTTGGCGGCCGCCGTACCGGACGTCACCACCACCGCCACTGCTTCACCAGAGGCCTTAGCCAGCCCCAGCGCCAGATGACCAAGACCACGCTCGTCAAAATGGGTATGGCATACCAGCGCCGGATGCGAGGCCGCCGCCAGCGTTAAAGGGGTAGAACGTGATCCGGGCGCAATACAGACATGGCGCACGCCTTGATGGCTCAGTGCCTCGAAAACCACCGTTGCCCAGCGACGGTTAAAAATATGTGTGGACATGATCGACTCAACAACTCCGGTTGCGGGTTGTGGCAATAATTATATTTTTTTTCATCCGGCCAACTTTGATATAAGCCAGTAACAGGCAAAAAATCGCGCTATGAAATAGCCTCGTCCAGCAACGATTTTAACCCGGCAGCCTTATTCTCCAGCTCCTGCCATTCTTGCTCAGGATCAGATCCCGCCACGATTCCCGCGCCAGCGTACAGCGTCAGTTGACTCTCAGCCACACTGGCGGAACGCAACGCCACGCTGAATTCAGACTGCTGGCGCGACAAATACCCTGCAGAACCGGCATACCAGCCACGCTGAAACGGCTCATGTTGAGCCAGAAACGTCCGTGCCACAGCACGCGGTAACCCAGCCACAGCGGCGGTCGGTTGCAGTAAATACAGGCACTCGCTATCCCTGCTACTGCGCAGAGTTGCCTGAATTGTCCGCCGTAAATGTTGCACCTTGCGTAAACGTACAATCTCCGGCGGCATCACATCCAGTGTCAGTGCGACCTGATGCAACCGCTGGCAGATATCGTCCACCACCAACATATTTTCACACTGGTTTTTGACATCGTTCATCAGCCAGTCTGCCAATTCAGCGGCTTTTTCATCGTTCTGGTGGCTGGCTACCGTTCCAGCCAGCGCCTCGGTTTCCAGACGGGTATGCCGTCGGCGATAGAGGCGCTCAGGGCTGGACCCAAGAAATGCCTGATGCGGTGCAAATGCCAGCATAAAATGGTAGCAGTGGTGATTAACGGCACGACTGGCCGCCATCAATGTTGTTGCCCGTAAAGGCTTATCAAGCGATAAGACCGTCGCTCGTGCAGGCACGACTTTTTCCATTTTGCCGGCAGCGATATCCGCCAGTGCCTGGTGCAATAACGCAATCCACTGCTGGCGATCCGGACAATGCTGTGTGGCTTCAATGCGAGAATGCAGTTGCGGCAAGGGGGGGTGGGCTTGTAGCTGACGCAGAAAGTCTTGTGCGTCTCGAGCCTCAGCGCGCAGCGATAGATCGCTGAATAAATTCACCCGCAAGCGAAGACGCCGTCCTTGCCGTAATAAGGCAATGCGTGGCAGAAACAGAAATGAAGACGTGTTGGCTCCTGATGGGCGCTGTTCAAAAGCGTTCAACCCCCACAAGCGCACGCTGTCATCCACATCATGACGTTGCAGAAATGCCTCGGCGTGCGCGATATCCTCAAACACACGCGCCTGACCACACACCGCCGCTTCTTCATCATCCTGACGATGCTGCCAATAAAACTGCGGATAAACAGGTTGCGAGGCCAGCCACGCCAGCAATTGCGAACTGTCCTGCAATGACATGGTCAGTGTAATCGCATGAAAACCTGCCTGCTCCGGCAAGGGTTCGTTGAGTGCCTGATGCATCTGGCGCAGCAGGTCGGAGAATTGCAGCACATTCACCCCATAGCCTAACTGAAAGTAGGGAATTATACGGGCCTATCCCCACAAAAAAAAAGTCATTAGCTTGATATCTACCCCGTAATAACCCGCATATTCACCCATTATTTCTGTATTGAGCTCACAGTCTGGCAAGATGCGCTAAACACATCCGACGTGAAGAACATAGCCATAAGCTGCCCAAACGTATTGTATAACCAGCCTGCCTGCGATTTCCGTTTGCCTACCGACATATTAGCCACACAATCGCCTAAAATGTTTTCTCAATAATTCTGCGTCAATAACGCAAATTGCCACAAAATGAAATACCTCTACTACCCTTATAAAAAACAGGGATTACTGTTTTTTTCATCCTGGCTGTTTATGACTTTTTATTCCCGCGATAAATCAATCGGCAAAAGCGTTGATCGTTCGTCTGGCATATAAAAAGGGGTAGTATTTATTTTACCTGTAGCGACTGCCGTGAATACCGCAAGCAGCACTAAGCGCCTTACTGCTTATACCCAAAATAATTCGAGTTGCGGGACAACACGCTTGCGTGTTGAACAACGCCACGCGTTGGCCCTTTAGGGCAAGGCTCATTAGAGCCTTGTAATGCGGCAAGCGAGTGACAAATTCGTTGGGAACGAATTTGACCAGCCAACGGCTGGCCTCTGGTGAGAGACAGGATGTCTCTCATTTCATCCCGATGAGCTTACACTGGTAAGTGATTCGGGTGAGCGACAAATTGGCATACGTCGATTTGAACACTGCTTGCAACGGCCCGAAGGGCGAGGCCCATTGATGGGCCGAGTCACGCAGCCAACACACCTGCAACTTGAAGTATGACGGGTATAAACAACTTATTGTATAAATCACTACCGCACAGAATGAAAAACAATCCGGCGCAGTTAGCATTAAGTGACAAATTTCTTATTACTGACGGCTCTAGAATTTCGTTGCTATCATCAAATTTCACTCCGTTTTATCATAAATTACCTTCTTCTTGCCGGGTTGTTCCCGGCATTTTTTATCTGTACATGCATTGTAGAATTCATGGCGTATTTTCCGTTAGTAACACGTCCGTCGCCGCCCCTCTCAGTTGTCGTAACACTTCCCCTTTCGATAAAACGCCACAATTGTGGTAAAAATACCTTTCTGTCAGGTTCAGCGACGATAGTTATTTAGCAATGGATACAATGTTAGGTTCCCTTTTAGGTGCTTTCGTGTGTACTCAGTTACCACGATTGGGTGATAACGCGGCGTATATCGCCATGCAGGCAGTGGGTTTTATTGCCGGTCGTTTTATCGCCAGAAAAACATTCGCAGCACAGAAGCAGCCGACACCAGGCCTTGTCCTGCCACGACTGACAGATAGCGTCAGCCCTTCTCTTTTTGTCTGTTCATCAGGAGCCTGATGTCATGCCTGCGGTTATCGTGCGTTTTTTCCTGCTGTTTATCCTGTTGCTGCTGCTGATGACCGGCACCTATAGCTATAACTATGTTAATAGCTGGATGACGGAGAAAAAATCCACCCTGACAGACATTGCACAAGGCATGCAAAAGCGCATTGACGCCTATCGCTTTTTTACCGACCAGATTTACAAAAACCTCATCAATGACGCCAGCGCGCCAAATCCCCCTAACGTCAATCTGATTACGCTGATGCCGAACGTGTTTTATGTCGAGAAGAGTGGTCATAAAACCGACGCATTGGTATTCGGGCCCTATGACAAGAGCACCCTCGGCACCATGCAACGGATGTCGCAATATCTGGATGTGTTATGGGGCGCGAAGACTGATATCTACTCGATGTACTACCTCAACGGGCAGGACAATAGCCTGACGATGATTTCCACCCAGCCGCTGAAAGATATCTCGTCACAATTCCGTGGTAGTTATTTGTCATCAATGGTGGAGTCACGCAAAGCTGAGATGCTACAGCAGGCGAATACGCTGGATGAACGTGAAAGTTTTTCCCCTTTGCGTAAGCTGCGTTTTTACAACGATTACTATTTTACGCTGCGTACCACCTTCAATCAGCCCGGACATCTGGCGACTGTTATCGCATTTGATTTATCAATCAATGATTTAATTCCACACTCGCTATCTCAAGACGGCTTCATCCTTCGCCAGCAGACACCACCAGTCAACGCCGACGCCAGCGCTGATAACGACATTCCTACCGACATTCGTCGCCAGGGCTCCATGCTGGAAATCTCCGCGCAGCTAATGAACGCGCCGATTAAGCTAGTGTATGCCATTCCGTTGGGCCGACTGGTGGCGGATATGTTACGCAATAATATCTGGCTGATTGCGATCAATCTGGCGTTACTATTTATCTCACTGGCATGGTTTTATGCGTTACGACGCTACTATGCCCGCCCCAAAGATGACCTGTCACATCACCTGCAAGAACAGCAGCGGATGTAC
The DNA here is from genome assembly GCF_019464615.1 of Dickeya ananatis. Classification (NCBI taxonomy): domain Bacteria; kingdom Pseudomonadati; phylum Pseudomonadota; class Gammaproteobacteria; order Enterobacterales; family Pectobacteriaceae; genus Dickeya; species Dickeya ananatis. The sequence goes on from NZ_CP040816.1 coordinate 3,003,716, forward strand.
AGCGAAATTGTCAGCCGTATCCCGATAGGCGTACTGGTTTACGATTTCAGTAACAATAAAGTGATGGTGGCAAACGCGCTGGCCGAAAGGCTGTACCCTCACCTTAGCCTGAAGAAAATCTCCACGCTGGCAGAAGAACATCAGGGGGTCATCCAGGCTACCGTGGATAATGAAATGTACGAAGTCCGCGTTTTTCACAGCCAGCATACGCCTTCACTGTGCTTGTTCCTGTTACGCGAACAGGATCAGGAAATACTGATTACCAAAAAGCTGCAGTTGGCACAGCGAGAGTTCGACAAGAATGTGTCGGTTCGAAAACGCCTGTTCCGCAACCTGAGTCAGGAGTTCCGGCAACCGTTGTCCGCCGTACACCAATTGGCGCTGGCATTACGTCACATTGATACGCCGTCGGAACAGCAGAAAGCGATCCAGACACTGATAGCCGAAACCAGCAGTGCTATCCGCCTGATGGAAAACATCGCCCTGCAGGCACGGCTGGAAAGCGCAGAATGGCACATGGTGCATGGTTCGTTTTCACCGCTGACGTTATTCGACGATTTAATTCTGGAGCTGCTGCCGCGTATCCAGCAAAAAGGGCTTAAGCTGTTCAATCACTACAAACTGGAGCCACGCCAGACCTATCTGGGCGACAGCGAGTTGCTGAAGAAAACCCTGTCGTTACTGTTGGATTACTCCATCACCAATACCGATTACGGCAAAATTACCCTATCTTGCGAGCTGTCAACACATGCGGCTGATCAGTTGCTGATCCGAATCAGCGACACCGGCACGGATATCTCCGGCATGGAGCGAGATAATCTGGTGCATCCGTTCGCCACAACCCCACTTTCTGATCGCTTCCGCCACAATTCCGGATTAACCCTATTTTTATGCAATCAACTGTGCAACAAACTGGGCGGTCAACTGCAAATCAATAGTCGGCCAGGGCTTGGCACCCAGTATGTACTGACATTGAAAATGCAGCCGGAACCACTGCCTGCGCAGGAAGACGAGAAATTATTGGACGATATCACACTGCTTCTGAATATCACCTCGGACGAAGTTCGTACCATTGTGAGCCGTATGGCAGGCAATTGGGGCGCGGATGTCGTGGTTTATGACGAGCGGCTGGTGAATCAGGATGCAGATATCACGATTACCGATGACCCCAACAGGGTGAACAGCGATACGTTACTGGTCACCAGTGACGATACGCAGTTGATACCGCTGGGACACCACCGTCTGCGTACCAACTACAACGTCAGCCAACTGCTGCAGGATGGTCTGCTGAAACTGATCGAACAGCAACTGGAGACAGGCAACGATGACGGCCTGTCTGAAGAACAGGATGATATCGGCTTCTATGTCCGTCAGTTACACAACAGTGACTACTATTCCTTGTTTGTTGATACAGTACCGGAGGACATAAAGAGACTATATACTGAAGCCCAAAATGGCGATTTTTTGTCACTCGCGCAAACCGCACACCGCCTGAAGGGTGTCTTTGCCATGTTGAATCTTCATCCCGGCAAGCAGTTATGTGAAGCGCTGGAAAAGCTTATTACCACCCAGGATCGTGCGCAGATAGAAGACCATCTTCAACAGATAGACAGTTTTGTCACAGCACTGTTGCAGCCTGGTGGCCAACAATACGAGTAAAAAACAATGAGCAATCTAAACGTAATTATCGCAGACGACCATCCTATTGTTTTGTTCGGCATTAAAAAATCGCTGGAGCAAATCGAATGGATTAACGTCGTGGGTGAATTCGAAGACTCGACAGCCCTGATTAACAATCTTCCCAAACTGGACGCAAACGTCCTGATCACCGATTTATCCATGCCTGGCGATAAGTACGGTGATGGCATTACCTTAATTAAATATATCAAGCGCCACTTCCCCCATCTGTCCATCATCGTACTGACCATGAACAACAACCCGGCTATTCTCAGTGCGGTGTTGGAATTGGATATTGAAGGGATAGTATTGAAGCAAGGGGCGCCGACAGACCTGCCCAAGGCACTGGCCGCGTTACAGAAAGGCAAAAAATTCACGCCGGAAAGCGTCAGCAAGGTGCTGGAAAAAATCAGTGCCAGCGGCTATGGCGATAAACGCCTGTCGCCGAAAGAAAGTGAAGTGTTACGTCTGTTTGCCGAAGGCTTCCTGGTGACCGAAATCGCCAGAAAGCTCAACCGCAGCATTAAGACTATCAGCAGCCAGAAGAAATCGGCCATGACCAAGCTGGGTGTGGACAACGATATTGCGTTGTTAAACTACCTCTCCTCGGTCGGTGTATCGCCATCTGACAAAGAGTAATCATCTTGTCGGCAAACAGGCTTGTTTGCCGACCCTTTCTTTGTGACCTTGTGGCGGGATCGTCAAAGACCGCGTGACAGTTATACCGTATTCCCCAGCCTGACCAGATTACTGTAATACGACAGTGACTGTTGCAATGTATCCAGCGTCACCGGTTTAGACAGGCAATTATCCATCCCAGCCTGCAAACAGCGTTGTCGCTCTTCGGCCAATGCGTTAGCCGTTACACCAATCACCGGCAGTGTCTGCCCCATTTCCCGCAACCGCTGGGTGAAACGGTAGCCGTCCATATTTGGCATGTTGACGTCAGTGAGAACAATGTCTACCGGGTTTTTCGCCAGCACGTCCAACGCATCCAACCCGTCATTGGCAGTAATCACCTGATACCCGAGCGAACCGAGCTGGTCAGCCAGCAAACGCCGGTTAATCGGATGATCATCCACCACCAGCAGGCGAATATCGCCATTTTCAGTACGACTGTAACTGACCGTCGACAGGGAAGTCGTTGCCGTCGACAGCGCTTCTTCACCCCGATAAATACGCTGCAACAGCGTCGGCAGTTCATGTAATACGGCGGTACTGTAGAGCCAATACCCAGACCGGATCTCCTGTGCAGAACCGGCATGCGTTCCACTGATCTCCACACAGGCGTGCGTATTCAATTCAACCGCTAGTGGATTGTCTACTATCATGATGTCATCGTGGTTTACCGTGAGCCCTTCTTCGTAGCGCTGAACGTCCAGAGCACAGGACTGGAGTAAATCCAGCAGATAGCGCTCCATCAACGCATTACGAATCTGTAGCCAGCAGGTTTTTCCCTGCACATCAGGTAATTCGGCAGTCTGCGGATAGCTCGCACGGTAAAGCGGAATACGAATGCCGAATTCGCTACCAAGCCCCGGCTCGGATTCAATCGTAATGTCGCCATCCATCAGGCTGACCAGTTTTTCACAAATCGCCAGCCCCAACCCGGTCCCCTGAAAATGGCGCTGCACACCGGTTCCAGCCTGAAAGAACGGGTCAAACAACTTCATTACGGCACGGGTATCGATTCCCACCCCGGTATCCCGGACTTTAAACACCAGATACCCTTCATCGCTGCACGCCACCTGAAACACGATACAACCGGTATCGGTGAACTTGATGGCATTACTGAGCAGATTACTCAATACTTGTTGTAGCCGCACCGCATCCCCCATCAATCGTAACGGGACGCCAGGGGCGATATAGCAATACAATTCGAGGCGCTTTTTCACCACCAGCGGCAGATAGTTACTCACGATATGATTGATCATCTCACGCGGCGCAAACTCGCTGGGCTCAATCTTCAACTGCTCCGATTCAATCTTTGAGAAATCAAGGATATCGCTGATGATCTTCAGCAGCAGCGCTGAAGAATTTTGCATTGCTTCCACCAGTCGGTTGGCATCCGAGGGAAGCGATTTAGTCTGCAACAAGTCCAGGTTACCGATAATCCCATACAACGGCGTGCGCAGTTCATGACTGACTGTCGCCAAAAACATGGATTTGGACTGGCTGGCCTGCTCGGCGGCATTCGCCATTTCCTGCAATGACTCTTCCATGCGAACCCGGGCACTGACGTCAAGCAAGACACAAATGGCTACATTCTCGTTGCGATAACGCGAGTGTACGAAACTGATTTGCAAATGGTGATTGCGCCCGGTCACCACATCCAGCGATTTGGACTGCTGCTCGCAAATGATACGAATAATGCGTACCCGGTCCTCATACGTCAGGAGGCTGAGGTAATTGTGCGCCAGCTCATTGCTGAGGATATTGGTGCCGTCGCTAATCCTTAAAATACAAATCCCGACGGGTGCCGAGGCCACGATTTTACGGTTAAATTGCTCATTTTCTTCCAGCTGAGACGCGTTACGCTCTGCTGGTAAAAAGATCTTTCGCTCAAAAAGACGCGTCAATAAAAAAAGACAGATAGCCGATATCAGGTTCAACAACGCAATATTGATCATCAGCGTATTGAGCGACATCAGCAGCACTTCTAGCGGCAGTGAATACACCACCGCCATTGATGTCGGCGGTAACGCCTTTTTCATCAACAGTGCGCTATACCCCTCGCTATAACCGAAGTAATTGTTCGAGTCGGGATAACGGCCAGGAATATTACCGCCAGACTGGTTATTGGTCAGTTGCAATAAGACGCGGTCATTCTGGTCCAATAATCTGACGCTAAACGGCAGGTCGCCATTAAGCATGAAATCATCCAGCCTGATGGTCTGCTCGATCCCCATCATGGTGACCAGATGATTATCAACATACACCGGCGTCAGCGCGTACAGATACCCCACTTCCGGCATCGGCCCTGGCGTCACCCAAAATAGGCTTTCTTCGCGGCGATTGCCGATCAGGTTGGATTTCTGGTTCTGTAACCGCTCCTGCACGCTTTTCAACAGGCTATCGCTATCCAGCGATTGATTGCGGATACTAAAATCAACGAGACATTGCTGGCTGCCATCAACAAAAAAGATACGGTTAAGGTCATAAACCGACGAAAAGTCATCATGCCATTGATCAAAGAAACCGCTCAGTGACTGCAACTGAGCCGGATTCTTTGCGTACTGCTCGGCACAGTTAAACGTGGGTGATAACGGGTAAAGAGAAAACGGCGTCTTTTTGGCCGCCGACAGACGCTCGCGAGATAACGTCGAGGTACTAAAGCGGTTGGCGGCGATATACCGTAATTCACGTGCCACATCCGTGGTATGGCGGATATACCCCAGCGACTGTTCAAAATTGAGTGAGAAAATCTGGCGCAGGTGCGATTCCCGTTGATTCAGTTCTTTGTTCACGTAAAAAACTGAAATCAGTGCGCCAAGAATCCACAGCGTGGTCGCCAGCACCCGGAACATATACCGGGAGACTTTGAGGGTAGTCTGAAAAGAAGCGATAACTTTCAAATGGATACCGTAGAGGTTGTCAGCACGGGAAAACACGGTCAGAACCAGCCGATACAGTACCGATCCTGCATAAAAAAAGCCAGCGCATCAGGCGCTGGCTCTTGCGGGGTTACCGGCAGGACAAATTACCTGCTGGACTATTTACCTGCAGGACAGGGCATTACTCATCGTCTGCGGGGATATCATCATCGCTGTCCAGCTCGTCGATATCCTCTTGCGGTAGTTCACCGTCAACCGGCACTACGCTATCGAGTTCATCGTCTTCCACTGGCTCAGCCACACGCTGCAGGCCGACCACGCGCTCTTCCTCAGCGGTACGGATCAAGGTGACCCCCTGAGTATTACGGCCAACAATGCTGACCTCGGATACGCGGGTGCGTACCAGCGTACCGGCATCGGTGATCATCATGATCTGATCGGCGGTATCAACCTGCACCGCACCGACCACTTTACCGTTACGCTCGCTGACCTTGATGGAAATAACGCCCTTGGTGGCACGCGATTTCACCGGGTACTCGGTCACAGTCGTACGCTTACCAAAGCCGTTCTGCGTCACGGTCAGAATATCGCCTTCACCGCGTGGAACAATCAGCGACACGACGCGATCGTCATCCTGCAGATTGATGCCTCGCACCCCGGTCGCGGTACGTCCCATCGTGCGCACTGCGGACTCAGAGAAGCGTACCACCTTGCCTTCGGCGGAGAACAACATCACTTCGTTGCTGCCATCGGTCAGATCGACGCCGATCAGCTCATCACCGTCATTCAGATTGACCGCGATAATACCTGCGCTACGCGGACGGCTGAACTCAGTCAGCGCAGTCTTCTTGACCGTACCGCTGGCCGTCGCCATGAACACATTCATCCCTTCTTCGTACTCACGTACCGGCAGAATGGCGGTAATACGTTCATCCTGTTCCAACGGCAACAGGTTAATAATCGGACGACCACGCGCACCGCGGCTGGCTTCCGGCAACTGATAAACCTTCAGCCAATAGAGGCGACCACGGCTGGAGAAACACAGGATGGTATCGTGAGTATTCGCCACCAGCAGACGGTCAATAAAGTCCTCTTCTTTGATGCGAGCGGCAGATTTACCCTTCCCACCACGACGCTGGGCTTCATAATCCGTCAACGGCTGATACTTCACATAACCCTGATGCGACAGGGTCACCACCACGTTCTCTTCAGAGATCAGGTCTTCAATGTTGATGTCAGCGCTATTGTGGGTGATCTCGGTACGGCGCGCATCGTTATACTGTTCGCGAATCGCCACCAACTCCTCACGGATAACCTCCATCAGGCGCTCAGGGCTACGCAGGATGAACAGCAACTCAGCTATCTGCGTCAGCAGTTCTTTGTATTCATCCAGCAGTTTTTCATGTTCCAGACCGGTCAGTTTCTGCAAACGCAGATCCAGAATCGCCTGGGCCTGCTGTTCGGTCAGGTGATATTTGCCGTCATGGATACCGAATTCCGGCTCCAGCCATTCTGGACGCGCGGCGTCATCACCGGCACGCTCCAGCATCGCGGCCACGCTGCCCAGTTCCCACGCCTGTGCCACCAACGCGATTTTTGCATCAGCCGGGGTCGAGGCATGACGAATCAGCTCGATAATAGGGTCGATATTGGCCAGCGCAATCGCCAGACCTTCCAGGATGTGGGCTCGTTCACGCGCTTTGCGAAGCTCGAAAATGGTACGGCGCGTCACCACTTCACGACGGTGACGAACAAACGCCGCCAGAATTTCCTTCAGGGTCATCAGTTTCGGCTGTCCCTGATGCAACGCCACCATGTTGATGCCGAACGACACCTGCATCTGGGTCTGGGAATACAGATGGTTGAGCACCACCTCGCCCACGGCATCACGTTTGATCTCAATAACGATACGCATGCCGTCCTTGTCGGACTCATCACGCAACGCGCTGATACCTTCGATGCGCTTGTCTTTTACCAGTTCGGCTATCTTTTCAATCAAACGTGCTTTGTTCACCTGATAAGGGATTTCATGCACGATGATGGTTTCGCGACCGGTCTTGGCATCCGCTTCGACTTCAGCGCGCGCACGGATATACACCTTGCCGCGGCCAGTACGGTAGGCTTCTTCAATACCGCGTTTGCCGTTGATGATAGCGGCAGTCGGGAAATCCGGCCCTGGAATGTGAGCCATCAGCCCTTCAACACTAATGTTCTCATCATCGATATAGGCCAGGCAGCCGTTAATCACCTCAGACAGGTTATGGGGCGGAATGTTGGTCGCCATCCCCACCGCAATCCCGGAAGAGCCGTTAACCAGCAGGTTGGGGATACGGGTGGGCATCACGTCCGGGATCTGTTCTGTGCCGTCATAGTTGGGCACAAAATCCACGGTTTCTTTGTCCAGATCGGAAAGCAGTTCGTGGGCAATCTTCGACATGCGCACTTCGGTATAACGCATCGCCGCGGCGGAGTCGCCGTCGATGGAACCGAAGTTACCCTGCCCGTCTACCAGCATGTAGCGTAATGAGAACGGCTGGGCCATACGCACAATGGTGTCGTAAACCGCGCTATCACCATGTGGGTGATATTTACCGATAACGTCCCCGACCACACGGGCCGATTTTTTATAAGGCTTGTTCCAGTCGTTACCCAGCACACTCATCGCGTACAGCACGCGGCGGTGTACCGGCTTAAGACCATCGCGAACGTCCGGTAACGCACGCCCGACGATGACGGACATGGCGTAATCCAGATATGAACTTTTCAGCTCTTCCTCGATGTTGACCGGTGTAATTTCTCTGGCTAGGTCGCTCATGGAGCCGCTATCCCTCTATTCACATCTACCCGATTTTAAAAGGTGGAAAATGATATCATAAACCGGGGTTTCAGGGGAAACTTCACGCCGGTTTGCTGGCGCTTCTTTACCAGATGCAGCGCATTTCATTGCGGCGGTGTTACCCTCATCACAAGACGCCGCGAGTTATCAAACCTGTGCGAGCGACTACACCCAGCGCCTTTCGCTCGTTATACTCGGCCCCAGTCAATATTGATGAAAGGTGATCACGCACCATGAATACAGACACCACGAACCCCGCAGAAGCCGATGTTCTGAAAGCCTCGGCCTCAACACCGAATGTCGACCTTGATGAAATCGCCAAATTTGAGGCTGTCGCCTCGCGCTGGTGGGATCTGGAAGGGGAATTTAAACCGCTACATCGTATTAACCCGCTGCGCCTGAACTACATCATCGAACGTGCCGACGGCATTTTCGGCAAACAGGTACTGGATGTGGGCTGCGGCGGCGGTATTCTGGCCGAAAGCATGGCACGAGAAGGTGCCCGAGTGACCGGCCTGGATATGGGGGCGGAACCCTTGCAGGTCGCCCGGTTGCACGCGCTGGAAAGCGGCATTGACGTCAGTTATGTGCAAGAAACGGTAGAAGCGCATGCCGACGCCCATACCGGTGCTTATGACGTCGTCACCTGTATGGAGATGCTGGAACATGTGCCGGACCCACGATCCGTGGTGCTGGCTTGCGCCAGATTGGTGAAACCCGGCGGTCACGTCTTTTTCTCTACTATCAACCGCAACGCCAAAGCCTGGCTGATGCTGATTGTCGGAGCCGAATACCTGACCAACATGGTGCCGCGCGGCACACATGACATCAAAAAATTCATCCGTCCGGCGGAACTGCTGACCTGGGTAGACCAGACGCCGTTACGGGAACGTCACATGACCGGGTTGCACTATAACCCGTTACTAGACCGTTTCCGGCTTGGCGCGAATGTCGACGTCAATTATATGATTCATACCGCGCACACAGGCTAACCACACAGAGCAGTCAGGCGTAACCGTTAACGGTATATGCCTTTAATGACGCAGGCCGGTGGGCACTCCACCGGCTTTTTTATCAATGAAGAATAAGTTTCCCGGCATAAACTGCGCCTTATCAACAATTGGGCAACAGATCAAACTCAGATTATTCCTAACAACTTGTCTGAAACACGATTTTAGCCATAACGCGAGTGTGACAACAGGACAAGAAACCGGCAGTTGATCAATTTTTTTATTTTTTATCCCCTGCGGTTGACAAAATAAGGAAGCCGCACAGTGGCTGGGATTTAGCGCGCTTGTAACATTTATTCCCTATGTTATCCACAAGAGAGCCCCATTTTGCTCACTTGCAATACGCCACTTTTCACATTATCTTGTTATCAAAAGCTGGCCCACCCCCTATATATAGTGTTTGCTTCTGACAGAAAACACTATTTTTTTGTTTGCGTTTTTTGTGAATGAAGTAGCGGGGGGGGCCGATAAAAACAAAACTCGTGTCAAAAAACAGGTGCTACGCCACATGAACCAGAGTCTGCTTGTTACCAAACGCGATGGCAATAAAGAACGCATCAATCTGGACAAAATCCACCGGGTAATCACCTGGGCAGCAGAAGGGTTACACAATGTCTCTGTCTCTCAGGTAGAACTGCGTTCCCACATCCAATTCTACGACGGCATCAAGACTGCCGATATCCACGAGACTATCATCAAGGCTGCGGCTGATTTGATCTCTCGCGAAAGCCCCGACTATCAGTATCTGGCTGCTCGTCTGGCTATCTTTCATCTTCGCAAAAAAGCCTACGGTCAGTTCGAACCACCGAAGTTGTATGATCACGTGGTGAAAATGGTCGAGATGGGTAAGTACGATCGCCATTTGCTGGAAGATTACACGGAAGAAGAATTCGCTCACATGGACGCTTTCATCGATCACTGGCGTGACATGAATTTCTCCTATGCAGCTGTAAAACAGCTGGAAGGGAAATATCTGGTCCAAAACCGCGTGACCGGTGACATCTACGAAAGCGCCCAGTTCCTGTATATCCTGGTCGCTGCTTGCCTGTTTTCCAGCTACCCGCGTGAAACCCGGCTGGACTACGTCAAGCGCTTCTATGACGCCGTATCGACGTTCAAAATTTCGCTGCCAACGCCGATTATGTCTGGCGTACGTACGCCAACCCGCCAGTTCAGTTCTTGCGTGCTGATCGAATGCGGCGACAGCCTGGATTCCATCAATGCGACATCCAGCGCTATCGTGAAATACGTGTCTCAGCGCGCTGGTATCGGCATCAACGCGGGCCGTATTCGTGCACTGGGTAGCCCGATCCGTGGTGGCGAAGCCTTCCACACTGGCTGTATCCCATTCTATAAACACTTCCAGACGGCGGTGAAATCCTGCTCTCAAGGTGGGGTGCGTGGCGGTGCGGCCACACTGTTCTACCCGCTGTGGCATCTGGAAGTGGAAAGCCTGCTGGTGTTGAAAAACAACCGCGGCGTGGAAGGCAACCGCGTGCGTCACCTTGACTACGGTGTACAGCTCAACAAGCTGATGTACCAGCGTCTGGTGAAAGGCGAAGACATTACGCTGTTTAGCCCGTCCGATGTCCCGGGACTGTACGACGCCTTCTTCAACAATCAGGATGAATTTGAACGCCTGTACGTGAAATACGAGCAGGACGACAGCATTCGCAAAAAACAGCTCAAAGCCGCAGAACTGTTCTCGCTGATGATGCAGGAGCGTGCCTCCACGGGTCGTATTTATATTCAGAACGTCGACCACTGCAACACGCACAGCCCGTTTGATCCACAGGTTGCGCCGGTACGCCAGTCCAACCTGTGTCTGGAAATCGCGTTGCCGACCAAACCGCTGGAAGACGTCAACGATGAAAACGGCGAAATCGCCCTGTGCACCCTGTCGGCCTTTAACCTGGGCGCCATCAGTTCGCTGCATGAACTGGAAGAGCTGGCGATATTAGCAGTACGTGCGCTGGATGCCCTGCTCGACTATCAGGACTACCCTATTCCGGCCGCGAAACGCGGCGCGATGGGCCGACGTACGCTGGGTATTGGTGTTATCAACTTCGCCTACTATCTGGCGAAGCACGGTGTGCGTTACTCCGACGGTAGCGCCAATAACCTGACGCACCGGACCTTCGAAGCCATCCAGTACTATCTGTTGAAAGCCTCGAATCAGTTGGCTCGCGAACAGGGTGCCTGCCCGTGGTTCAACGAAACCACCTACTCGCAGGGCATTTTGCCAATCGACAGCTACAAGCGTGATCTAGACAGTATTTGCAGTGAACCGTTGCACTATGACTGGGAAACACTGCGTAAGGATATCCAGACCTATGGTCTGCGTAACTCGACGTTGTCGGCACTGATGCCGTCGGAAACGTCGTCGCAGATATCCAATGCCACCAACGGCATCGAGCCGCCGCGCGGCCACATCAGCGTCAAGGCATCCAAAGACGGTATCCTGCGTCAGGTAGTACCAGAGTACGAAACGCTGAAAAACGCCTATGAGTTGCTGTGGGATATGCCGTCTAACGATGGTTACCTGCAACTGGTCGGTCTGATGCAGAAATTCGTCGATCAGGCGATTTCAGCCAACACCAACTATGACCCGGCGCGTTTCCCGTCAGGCAAAGTGCCGATGACGCAGTTACTCAAAGATCTGCTCACGGCGTATAAATTCGGGTTGAAAACCCTCTACTATCAAAACACCCGCGACGGTGCCGAAGATGCGCAGGACGACCTGCTGGACTCTGCACCGCAGGATGATGGCTGCGAAAGCGGCGCGTGTAAAATCTAAGCACGGCGCGGGGGGAGCCACTCAGGCGGCGGCTCCCTTGAAATGACGATGCCCTCATCTCGTCGCGGTTAGTCTGACAAGGTAGCGGCGACATAGCCCGCTCGGGTTACAGAGGTTTAACAGCGCCGCCCCCGGGCCGCGCTGTTGGCTTGTTTGGAGAGACCATGGCTTATACCACTTTTTCACAGAATAAAAACGATCAGTTGCTGGAGCCGATGTTTTTCGGCCAGCCGGTTAATGTGGCGCGCTACGATCAGCAGAAATATGACATTTTCGAAAAGCTGATCGAAAAACAGCTTTCCTTCTTCTGGCGCCCAGAAGAAGTGGACGTTTCCCGCGACCGTATCGACTATCAGGGGTTGCCGGAACACGAGAAACACATTTTCATCAGCAACCTGAAATACCAGACCTTGCTGGATTCCATTCAGGGCCGCAGCCCTAACGTCGCCCTGTTGCCGCTCATTTCCATCCCGGAACTGGAAACCTGGGTGGAAACCTGGGCTTTCTCGGAAACGATTCACTCCCGTTCCTATACCCACATTATTCGTAATATCGTCAACGATCCGTCGATAGTGTTCGATGACATCGTCACCAATGAGGAAATCCTCAAACGGGCAAAAGACATCTCCGGTTTTTATGATGAGCTGATTGAACTGACCAGCTACTACCATCTGCTGGGGGAAGGTACCCATCAGGTCAACGGCAAGACCGTGACCGTCAACCTCTATGAGTTGAAGAAAAAACTCTACCTGTGCCTGATGAGTGTTAACGCGCTGGAAGCCATTCGTTTTTACGTCAGTTTCGCCTGTTCTTTCGCTTTTGCCGAGCGCGAACTGATGGAAGGCAACGCCAAAATCATCAAACTGATCGCCCGTGATGAAGCGTTGCACCTCACTGGCACCCAGCACATGCTCAACCTGATGCGTGCAGGCCAGGACGACCCGGAAATGGCCAAGGTCGCGGAAGAGTGCCAGCAGCAATGCTACGATCTGTTCGTGCTGGCGGCACAGCAGGAAAAAGAGTGGGCGGAATACCTGTTCCGTGATGGCTCGATGATTGGCCTGAACAAGGACATCCTGTGCCAGTATGTTGAATACATCACCAACATCCGCATGCAGGCAGTAGGGTTACCGTTGCCGTTTGAAACCCGTACCAACCCCATTCCGTGGATCAATGCCTGGCTGGTATCGGATAACGTGCAGGTGGCACCGCAGGAAGTGGAAGTCAGCTCCTATTTGGTCGGCCAGATTGATTCGGAAATCAACACTGACGACCTTAGCGACTTCCAGCTGTAGTCCCGATGACCACTCCCACCATTACACTGCGCCTGTCAGGGGCGCAGTTGCTTTGCTCTGATGAACACACCACCTTGTTGGAAGCGCTTGAATCCCAACGGGTGCCGGTCGAGTATCAGTGTCGTTCCGGTTATTGTGGTTCCTGCCGATTACGTCTCATCAAAGGCAAAGTCGCCTACCGGGAAACACCGCTTGCCTGCCTACAACGAGACGAAATTCTGCCCTGCTGTTGTATGCCAGTAGATGACATCGAACTGGATATGTAATCGGTGCTGTGCTCTTGCAGCCTGCTTTACAGGCAGGCTCGCATAATCCCTTGTTCACCCGTAACTTTACTACGCCAGTCAGGCTATCCTGCGTTACACTTTCCACAGGAGAAACCCACGGAGAACAGAGCACATGCTGACATTTATCCCGGTTCTGATCGTCGTTGCGCTGGTAATTGTCTGGTCTGGTATCAAAATCGTACCCCAAGGCTATCAGTGGACAGTAGAACGCTTTGGCCGCTATACCCGCACGCTGATGCCAGGCCTGAACCTGATGGTGCCGTTTATGGACAGAATCGGCCGCAAAATTAATATGATGGAGCAGGTGCTGGACATCCCATCGCAGGAAATTATCTCCAAGGATAACGCCAACGTTACCATCGACGCCGTCTGCTTTATTCAGGTGGTGGATGCTGCCCGTGCCGCGTATGAAGTCAGCAATCTGGAACTGGCCATCATCAACCTGACCATGACCAACATTCGTACTGTACTCGGTTCGATGGAGCTCGATGAAATGCTATCGCAGCGCGACAGTATCAACACCCGGTTGTTGCATATCGTTGATGAAGCCACCAATCCCTGGGGTATCAAAGTCACCCGCATCGAAATTCGTGACGTGCGCCCGCCAGCCGAGTTAATTGCCTCGATGAATGCTCAGATGAAAGCGGAGCGAACCAAACGCGCCGAGATTCTGGAAGCAGAAGGGGTGCGACAGGCGGCGATACTGAAAGCCGAAGGGGAAAAACAGGCGCAAATTCTCAAAGCCGAGGGGGAGCGTCAATCCGCCTTCCTCGAAGCCGAAGCGCGCGAACGTGCAGCAGAAGCGGAAGCCCGCGCCACCCAAATGGTGTCTGAAGCCATTGCCGCAGGCAACATCCAGGCAATCAATTACTTTGTGGCGCAGAAATATACCGCTGCACTGCAAACCATCGGGTCGGCCAACAACAGCAAAGTCATTATGATGCCACTAGACGCCAGCAACCTGATGGGCACTATTGGCGGCATCAGTGAACTGATCAAAGATAGTCAGGCAGACCGGAGAAAATAGTCATGATGGCGCAGGTGTTGGAAAACGCCCACTGGTTCTGGTTATCGCTCGGCGGGCTGCTGCTGGCGGCTGAAATGCTGGGGGCTGCCGGTTATCTGCTGTGGAGCGGTGTCGCCGCCCTGCTCACCGGCATTCTTGCCTGGCTATTGCCGCTGGATTGGGCCTGGCAATGCATCGCCTTTGCCGTACTGACAGTCATTGCCGCGCTATTGTGGTGGCAGTGGTTACGTCGCCGCCTTGAGAAACAGCCTTCTCCAGTGCTCAATCAACGTGGGCAGCAGTTAATTGGCCTGCATACCACGTTGAGCGAACCACTGATTAACGGCTTTGGTCGCGTTAGCATTGGCGACAGCAGTTGGCGCATTCAGGCAGAGCAAGACCTGCCTGCTGGCACCGTAGTGGAAATCACCGCCGTGGAAGGCATTACGCTACAGGTCAAGCCGCGTGCGTAATATCATGGGATAGGTTCTAAGGCTGTGGGTGCTTACCTTGCCCACCTGCGCCAGTATGGCAGCACCCTGCCAGTTGGGTAATGATCGGGCATTCTGCGCTACTGTCGCCGGGACAGGACTCTGCCAACGTCAGTAAACGCTGGCGCATCGACTTAAGCTCTTCTATCTGCTGCTCGATATCCTGCACTTTCTGTAATGTGCGGGCTTTCACATCGGCACTGTGCCGCATCGGATCATTGAACAAGGTGACCAGTTCACGGCACTCCTCCAGCGTGAACCCCACCTGACGCGCCTGACGCAACAGCGTTAGCTCTTCGATATGGTGAAGATCATAACTACGGTAACCATTTTCGCATCGCAGCGGTGCCGTCATCAGCCCTTTTTCTTCATAGAAACGGATAGTCTTGCTGGTCAGTCCGGTTTTTTTCGCCACATCACTGATATTCATGATTCCCCCTTGACCCTTCCCTTGCTGGAAGGTTTACGCTTCAGGTAGTGCTTAGAACTAATCAAAATCACGACGGCGGTCAATGCCTTTGACAGTCTGCTGTGATCACCGAGGAATATTATTATGTCGCAAACCATACACCTTTCATTGCAGGGTTTATCCTGTGAACACTGCGTCGGCAGGGTAAAAAAAGCCCTGGAGTCCCGACCGGATGTGGAACAGGTTGATGTCTCACTAAAACACGCCAACGTTACCGGTGATGCGGATCCCCAAACACTGATAACCGCCATTGAAGAAGCCGGTTATGAGGCAAGCCCAGCCATCCCGAATGTCACCTTGCAGCTCTCCGGCCTCAATTGCCAGCATTGCGTGGCATCAACCCGTAAAGCGCTGGAAGCCGTACCGGGTGTCGACGCAGCGGATATTACCCTGCAACAGGCGGCAGTTTATGGTGATGCCGAGCCACAAACGCTGGTAGCTGCCGTTGAGCAGGCAGGTTTTCATGCCACGCTGGCAGCGGAGAGCCATCACCCAAAATCTGAGCCGCTGACAACACCCCACGCCTTCACGCCGGACAGGCTGTCAGCGGCGCTTACCTCTGTTCCGGCAAACACCAACGCTGTCGATACAGGCGCCGTTGTCGACATGAGCACGGCCCACTCGCTACCGGCTGGCGTCACGCCAGCCGACAATCTCGCCGCGAGTGATGACGATACGGTCCAGTTGTTATTAAGCGGCATGAGCTGTGCCAGTTGCGTTAGCCGGGTGCAGTCAGCGCTGCAACGTGTTCCCGGCGTAACACAGGCACACGTCAATCTGGCCGAACGTAGTGCGCTGGTCAGCGGTAGCGTAGCGCATCAGGCGCTGATCGATGCGGTAGAGAACGCCGGCTACGGTGCGGAAATCATCCTTGATGAAGCCGAACGACGCGCCCGACAAGAGCACACATCGCGTCAGGCGGTACGGCGTTTTCGCTGGCAGGCAGCTCTCGGCCTGTCACTCGGTATTCCACTGATGGTTTGGGGCATGATCGGCGATAATATGATGCTCACCGACCACAATCGTACTGGGTGGTTACTGGTTGGCGTGTTGACGCTGGCAGTCATGATCGCCGCTGGCGGTCATTTCTATCGCAATGCCTGGCGTAACCTGATGAACGGCGGCGCTACCATGGATACCCTGGTCGCACTCGGCACCGGTGCAGCGTGGCTTTACTCCATCACTGTCAACCTGTGGCCGACCGCCTTCCCAATGGAAGCGCGTCATCTTTACTACGAAGCCAGCGCCATGATCATCGGTTTGATCAATCTGGGTCACGCGCTGGAACAACGGGCCCGTCAACGCTCATCGCAGGCACTGGAGCGATTGCTGGATTTGACGCCGCCAACTGCCCGTTTGGTCACTGCACAAGGTGATAGCATTATTCCGCTTTCGCAGGTGCAAACCGGTATGACGCTGCGCCTGACCACCGGCGACCGTATTCCGGTAGATGGTGAACTGGAGCAAGGCGAGTTGTGGGTTGACGAAGCCATGCTCACCGGCGAACCATTGCCGCAACAGAAATCGGCGGGTGATAACGTACACGCGGGAACACAAGTACAGGATGGGAGTGCCACGTTGCGCGCTGGTGCTATCGGCAACCAGACTACGCTGGCCCGTATTATTCATCTGGTGCGTCAGGCACAGAGCAGTAAACCCGCTATAGGCCAGTTGGCTGACCGGATTTCCGCCGTCTTCGTACCGGTTGTGGTGGCGATAGCCTTGTTGAGCGGTGCTATCTGGTATGTTGTCGGCCCGGCACCACACCTCGTGTACACGCTGGTGATCGTGACGACCGTGCTTATCATCGCCTGCCCCTGCGCATTGGGGTTGGCAACACCGATGTCGATAATCTCCGGCGTCGGGCGAGCTGCCGAGTTGGGCATACTGGTGCGAAACGCGCAAGCACTACAGCAGGCCAGCCAGCTTGATGTACTGGTGTTCGATAAAACCGGCACCCTGACAGAAGGTAAGCCACGTGTGGTGGCCTTGCATACATTCGGTGATATCAGCGAATCTCAGGCACTGAGCTGGGCTGCATCGCTGGAGCAAGGCGCTCATCACCCACTGGCACAGGCAATAGTTCAGCGTGCTGATGGCATCCCGCTCAGTACCGTGACGCAATTTCGCACCCTGCCGGGGTTAGGCGTCAGCGGCCAGGCAGGCGACACGTCACTGCTGCTCGGCAACCCGGCGTTACTGGAACAACATCAGGTCACACTGGCTGACGGTGAAAACTCGCCGCGTTACTGGCTGGAGAAACAGTCAACAACTGGCATGACCCCGGTGTTGCTGGCGGCTAACGGCCAGATAGTGGCGCTATTTTCCGTGCAGGACACCCTGCGTCAGGATAGCGTGAGTGCGTTGCAACGGTTACATCGGCAGGGCTATCAGTTGGTGATGCTCACGGGCGATAATGCGGCGACAGCCCAGACCATTGCCCATGAAGCGGGTATTGATCAGGTCATCGCCGGGGTATTACCGGACGGTAAAGCCGACGCCATTCGTCAGTTGCAATCGCAAGGGAAACGGGTCGCGATGATTGGTGATGGTATCAACGATGCACCAGCACTGGCACAGGCCGACGTCGGAATCGCCATGGGCAGTGGCAGCGATATCGCCGTAGAAACCGCTGCCATGACGCTGATGCGCCATAGTCTGCACGGTGTTGCTGATGCGCTGGCACTTTCCCGGGCTACATTAGGCAACATGAAGCAGAACCTGCTGGGTGCGTTTATCTACAACACGCTTGGTATTCCCATTGCCGCCGGTGTGCTCTACCCCTTAACAGGCACCTTGCTAAACCCGGTCGTCGCTGGCGCAGCGATGGCACTCTCATCCATTACCGTGGTGAGCAACGCCAACCGGCTGCTGCGCTTTACCCCACCGGACACGCCTACCGGACATGGCTGAATCGGGGCACCTCTCTGGGTGCGATGTGCTATCGAACCGCGCTCGATATGCTGCATCGCACCGCTTTCACACCATTTTTTCTTACCACGACCGTAGCTGACATGCCGAATTAGCGATACAACTTGCCGGGCGAACCGTTTAGCATAGGGAACCTGACGGTACCAAAGGTCTGCATTGCGACGGCATGATATCTGTTCGTAAGTTACGCCCGAAACCGCCACTACCGGAGATGTCGATATGAAACGGCTGATACGCCAGATTGCGACGTTCCTCGGCCTTCTCGCGCCTGCGGGTTACCGTTACCCGGCGCTGGATGTCGAGATCGTTAACCAACGCCAGTTCCATCTGGTGGGCAGTATTCACATGGGTACGGTGGATATGTTCCCCTTACCCGCCGAATTATTGGGCCGACTTGAACAGGCTACCGCGCTCATCGTAGAAGCGGATATCTCTGGCAGTGACTCACCGTTTGACCCGATTGGCGCAGAGCCCCCGTTGGCAGAACGTCTGGACGCCGCCACGCTCGAGCGTTTGCAACAGATATGCCGGGAACTGTCGTTCAGCTATGACAGTATTGATAGGGTTCCCGCCTGGCAGGCCGCACTGATGCTACAGGCACGCCAGGCGATGATGTTAGGCCTGCGACCGGATTATGGCATCGATTACCAGTTGATTAACGCCGCCCGCGACAAAGGGGTGAACATCATCGAGTTGGAAGGCCAACAGCAGCAGGTCGACTTGTTGCTGCAATTGCCACAGGGTGGATTGCCTCTTTTGGAAGACACCCTTATCCACTGGCATACCAACGCGCGCCTGTTGCAAACGATGGTCAGTTGGTGGCTCAATCACAAACCAACCTGGGCGGACAATGTGCCGTCCACATTCGGCAACGAAATAACGGAAATGCTAATGAATCACCGCAATCAGCGCTGGCAACAGCAACTGGCCGCGCTGCCGCAGGGAAATTATGTTGTATCTGTCGGCGCCCTGCATTTGTACGGTGAAAATAACCTGCCCGACTTGTTACAGGCCCATACGGCCACCTTTTGAAGCAAGGACAGAACATTATGACACCCGCAGTCAAACTGCTTGAGAAGCAAAACATCACCTTTACGCTTCATAGCTACCATCATGATGCTGATGAAACCAATTTTGGTGAAGAAGCCGCCCGCAAACTAGGACTGGATAAACAGCAGGTTTACAAAACCCTGCTGGTGTCGCTCAACGGCGATGCCAAACAGCTGGCTGTCGCGGTAACCCCGGTTGCCAGTCAGTTGGATCTGAAAAAAGTGGCCAAAGCGCTGGCTGCTAAAAAGGCCGACATGGCAGACCCACAGATCGCCCAGCGTGTGACGGGTTATCTGGTCGGGGGTATCAGCCCGCTGGGGCAGAAAAAATTGTTGCCGACAGTAATCGACGAGGGTGCTCAGCAATTCGGTACCATTTTTGTCTCAGGTGGCAAACGAGGATTAGACCTCGAACTGGCGGCGGCTGATCTGGCCAGTGTACTGAAAGCGCAGTTTGCCGACATAGCCAAACACGACTGACCATAGCGATATTGATGTTCAGGAAGAAGACGGCGGCAGAGGGCTCCACGGCCAGTGTCGCCCTCTGCCACCGCTTCATAACGGTTATGATGGGATGAGTGATAACCCACAATTAAAACATCGTTTCATTTAATACCAATATAACATCAGTTTCTTTTAAAAACGATGGTAGTGATCACGATTTGGTTTGTAAAACAAGTAATTGATATGCGCTATGACACAGCAAAAGAGGGCCGAAAAGACCGCAGGAAGACAAGAATAAGTGCCAATCAAACAAACCCGGTGAGTGCGAACACACGGACAAAAAGGCGGCCGTCTACCGGCCGCCAGTGTTATGAGTAGATTGACGTTACCGTGATGGCACCCGGCCAATCGCCAGCGCCCCCCGGCCATGATCCACACCATCGGTATTAAAATAAGCAACCGAGGTTTTTAACCGCTGAGCCTGTATTTCCAGTTCATTCGCCGCCGCGACGGCCCGTTGAGCCAGAGCGGTATTCTGCTGAGTGATAGAGTCAATCTGGACGATCGATTCATTGATATAGCTGATTCCTTTGCCTTGCTCGCTGGTCGCCGTCGCGATTTCTGACACAATATCTGCCACATGCTGCACCGCGCTGATGACATCCTTGATGCTGCTGTCGGCCATTTTTATCTTCGCCGAGCCACTATTCACGCGGGAAACCGACTCTTCTATCAGGCTTTTGATCTCTCCAGCCGCTTGCGCACTGCGTAACGCCAGGCTTCGTACTTCACCGGCCACAACAGCAAAACCGCGCCCTTGCTCACCGGCTCGCGCCGCTTCTACCGCCGCGTTCAGCGCAAGAATATTGGTCTGGAATGCGATATTATTCACCACCTCGGTGATATTAGCGATTTTATCTGAGCTTTCAGAAATGCCATCCATGGTGTCGTTTACTTCCCGCATCACTTCACCACCGCGGGAGGCAATGCCCAGTGCCGAATGCGCCAGGTGACGGGCCTGTTCCGTATTGTCAGCGTTCTGTTTAACGGTAGAGGTAATTTCCTCCATACTCGCCGAGGTTTTCTCCAGTGCAGCAGCCTGCCGTTCTGTATAAGAGGACAAGTCGCTATTACCAGCGATCACCTCACCACTACTGGCATCAATCACCTCTGCACCGGCACGAATATCTTCGATGACAGTAATCAGCTGTTTGCGCATCATCTCCATTTCATGCAGCAGGCTGATATTATCGCCAGGCAATGTCGCCACCGAATGCGATAAATCGCCGGCGGCAATACGCTCTACGACTTCGGCGGCATAAGACGGTTCTCCCCCCAGTACACGCAAGATACTGCGATTTATCCAGTAAACCAGCAGCGAAAGTAACACGCTGACTAAGATAAAAATCATGCCGTTGTTATATAAAGAATGCGTAAACGCCTCATTGATGTCATCAATATACAGCCCGGTCGTGATTATCCAATCCCAAGGGGCGTAGCGTAAATTATAGGCTGCTTTCGGTTGCGCAACGGTGGAACCGGGACGGGGGAAAGCGTAAGCCGTATAACCCGCTTCGCTGTTTTTTGTCGCGGCCACCATATCCCGATAAATAAAGGTACCGTTAGCATCTTTCACATCCGGCCCCTGACCAATCAACTTTTCATTAATCGGGTGCATTAAGACGCGGGGTTCTGAGTTGAGAATGGTGAAATAACCTGAATCGCCATAGCGCAAATCTTTTATGGACCTCATTGCACGCCGCTGCGCTTCTTCCAACGAAATCGTTCCGCTGCTGGCTAACTCGGCATTGGTTTTTACAATCCCCAACGCCAGCTGAGTCACATGCATTAACTCCATTTCTCTCAGCGAGAGTTGATCTTGCTTAATTTTCATCGATCCATAAAGCAGCGTCCCTGCCAGACACAACAAACTAATGATAAGTGGAAGCCAAATTTTCCTGGCAAGAGATATTTTCATTTGTTTAACACCTTTTTATGAGGTTGTATTATCAATTTTTTATGCCATACCCACCCATTACTACCCTATACCCGTCATACTTCAAGTTACAGGTGTGTTGGCTGCGCTCACTCACCCGAATCACTTACCTGAGTAAGCTCATCACCGCCTTCCTGCAACTTGAATTATTTAGGGTATATATTTAATAAAATCAGCCTCCCCCCCATTTTTAATAGCAGAAAACATAAAAGATTACTTATATGCTTTTTAAGCATAAAAAAGAGTTTTCATCAGTAAATCCGGTTTACTCCCTGCATAGCATAACCCCCCTCCACATTGCTCACTATACCCTTCATACTTCAAGTTGCAGGTGTGTTGACTGCGTTCGTTCACCCGAATCACTTACCTGAGTAAGCTCATCGGGATTCACTCTCTTGCCGCCTTCCTGCAACTCGAATTATTTGGGGTATAAATAGCCTTACAGCAAAAAGAAAAACACCACGCCCTAATACGATGATTCAACAGTATCATAACGTTAAGCAGCCCTTCCCCCAGGACATGGCAAATTTGATGCTGACATCACTGATTTGAAAAAGAAAACAAAACGTATTTTCCACAAACTAAAAAATTCTCAGGCTAACATTTTCATTTTCTTTCATAATGAAATGCGATCACGATCACCTGAAACGATACAAAGACGGGAAGAGATAGAAAGGAATAACGCCACAGGGTTCACTCCAACGAGACGTTATTTTCAAGCGAGCGCGGTCAATAATCTGGGATGAATCAGTACATCATCAATACTACAACAGGTTTATATTCACGCTGAAAACTGACTTAATACCGGCAAGCGTTGGCCTGTATCCGACAGCGAATACGGCTACAGGCCACTTCTCAATTAGTTAGCCTTTTGTATCAACAATGTGGCCTGACCAATATTATCAGAACAATTGTCATCGCTAACATAGGCGATAAACGCTGAGCCGGTTGAATCCACCACAACCGGATTACTGGTAACAGAAACACCCCAACGCGCGTTTTTAAACCCACCCTGTACCATGACCGTATCAATCACACAGCTGTTACTGGAAGAGCTGGTACAGTTCATCGTGTTAGACACAAGGGATAAAACATATCTCCCTGGCTCTAAGGTGAATTTAGCCGATGTACCCGACACCGTGTCTACTAATGGCGCAGTCTGACAATTCCGTAGAGCATCAATCGTAACACTGGTTGCCGCTTCACTCACAAAAGGCAAAGCAGCCAACATAAAAATGCCAATAGAGGTCATTCGCATTATTCAATCTCCTGAATAAATAGCATATAAAAAATAATTATGTGTAATTTATTGTTCAAACCATACAATTCAAGGAATGATGGCTGCGCCATCCTAGCCGATAAAATAAAAAACTGTCAACGCTATCACTTCATGACCTGTTTAACCTTTTTAAAATGGCAGGTAATTATTAGTGAGTTATATATCCGAAATAATTCGAATTACAGCTTAATATGCTTATGCGCTACCCCGCCAAAATGAGGCTGACTGGGCCTTGTAACGCGGCAGCACAGTGCTGCTAAAGGGGGGGAGTAATACAATCAACACACTCGCAACATGAAGAATAGCGAATATACCGACACCCTCCATATTTTCATCATTTTAAAACCGCAGTTAAAAATAACATTCAAACCATCATCATTTATCGGGGAATAAAAATAACAACTATTATTTTACGAAATACCTCAATACCGGGTAACCGGGTATAGTCATGATCCACGAACCATGGCGTGACAATTAAAGTAGCGGTTGCCCTGTCGATATCAGGATAACAACCGCCCTATGACTTATCGACTACACGCTAGTCATTTACTCAGCAATGATCACTAATAAGCCATCATTACTCATAAACAATCTCACCTTTCGGCTCATAGTCTGCTGCCTGTAGAGGAGAATGATCCTCAACATATTGGCGCAGCACTTCTGCATCCACAAAACCGGTATTGACGTAACCCGGCAGCTCACTCAGCTTCGGATAACCGTCCCCGCCGGTGGCGTTAAAGCTCAAGGTGGCAATACGGTAGACTTTGTCGGCCTGCAGCGGTTCGCCCTTAATTTTCACGTTCTTAACGCCAGTGCCATCGGCTTGCAGGCTAACATTCAGGAACTGAGCATAACCGCCGGAATCGACTTTTTTATTAGCGACAACGGCCAGATATTTTTCCACCTCGCTGCCTTTCAGATCAGCGTATACCAGCGTGTTGCCGAACGGTTGGACTTTGAGCAAGGTCTTGTAAGTCATGTCGCCGGATTCAATGGAGTCGCGCACACCACCACCACTCATAACGGCGAAATCAGCTTTGGCCCGTTCCAGTTGGGCAGACAGCAATACGCGCGACAGGTTGGTTTGCACAAAACGCACCTTATTGCGATCCCCCTCCAGTCGGCCATTCACACTCCCCACCTTGACATCCAACTGTGCTTTGCCTTTTTCCTGAAAGGGCGTCAATAGTTTTACCATATCCGGATTCTGGCTGATTTCCTGGGTGTAATACACGCGCTCGCTGGTACCGTCGGCCTTCTCGACCTTCTTCTTCAAATTGACGGGAATCAGTTGGTAATGCGTCAGCGTCAGCTCACCATTACGGAAAGTAAAATCAGCACGACCGACATATTTGCCCCATTCATGCGCCTGCACTATCCAGGTGCCGTTTTGACGATCCGGTGCGCAAGGTGTACCGGGCACATAATTGACCTGCTTTTTATTCTCGCTGGCCATACATACCGGGTCTTGCGAATGACCACCGACAATCATGTCGAGATACCCCGCAGGCAAGCTACGCGCCATTTCCACGTCACCCGGTGCGTTAGAACCATGTTCGCCATTATCGTAATGCCCCATGTGGGTCGCGGCGATAATCACATCCGGTTTTTCTTTTTTACGCAGCTGTTCCACGACTTTTTTCGCCTCATCGGCTGGTTTGCGAAACTCAATATCGTGGAAATACTCTGGATTACCAATTTTGGCCGTGTCATCCGTTGTCAGGCCAATAACCGCGATCTTTACCCCCTGACGATCGAAGAGCGCATAGGGTTTAAATAATCGCTTGCTGGTGCTTTTCTGGTAGATATTGGCGGAAAGCAGCGGGAAATGCGCCCATTTTTCCTGCTGACGCAATACCGTGAGTGGGTTATCGAACTCATGATTACCGACTGTCATCGCGTCATAACCGACCAGATTCATGCCACGAAAATCCGGCTCGGCATCCTGCAAGTCAGACTCCGGTACCCCGGTGTTAATATCCCCGCCCGACAGCAGTAACACGCTACCGCCTTCAGCGGTGACGTCCTGACGAATCTGATCGACCAGTGTTTTTTGCGCCGCCAGACCATATTCACCGTAATCGTTATGCCAGAAATGACCATGATGGTCATTCGTATGCAGGATAGTGATGTTGTAAGTTTTATCTTTTTCCCATGCCTGTGCAGCGGGTGACGACACCGCCAGTGTTACCGCAATCAGGCACCCCAGACTTTTGACAGAGAAATGCATGACAACTCCCGTGATAAAAATCCCTTATCTACTCGTCATATCCAGGTTACGACCAGGCGGCACGAGCAAAACACAAGCATGACACCCTGCAACCTGAATAACTTTTGGTATAGGATTGTTACATTAAACTGGTAAATACATGCACAAGCTAACACAAGTCAGGGTGGGATGGTTGAGTTATGGTGAACCCGGGCGTTTTTTCGTTATGACGTGGTGATAGCGATGCGGCAGCCCCATCACAATGACGTGGCACTATCCGACTGATAATTCATGCATTGAATCATGGCCGTGATATCACTGATAGCGTTCCACCAGGTTTATCCACAAACAGAAATTAAATTAACTCTATATATCAACGATAAAAGCAATAATTTAACTATAAATATGTGTTACACTATTTAAACAGATGAAAAACATCATTTATGTCTCACTCTGTCGCCTTTCCGACGGTTTTATCCCCTCTGGCGTTGCATAGCACCGGCGTTATACGAACGGGGAACGGGTTGGCGCGGCAGAGCACATAAGCATTCAGGAGCCACAGCCTGCTGCCGGCTCAGGAATATCCGCCCATTCTCGTTACGCATGGTAAAGGAGTCGGAATGCATGATAATACCACCCCCTTAATCTCCACGATGGCCGTCGGTCTGGTGTTGGCTTTCTTGCTGGGCATTCTGGCTAACCGACTGCGTATCTCGCCATTGGTCGGGTATCTGGTGGCCGGTGTGATGGTCGGCCCTTTTACACCCGGTTTTGTCGCTGATACTCAACTGGCACCGGAAATTGCCGAACTGGGCGTGATTTTGCTGATGTTTGGTGTTGGGCTGCATTTTTCGCTACGGGACTTAATGGCGGTAAAGTCGATCGCCATCCCCGGTGCAGTCGCTCAGATAGTGATGGCGACCCTGCTAGGGGCGGGACTGTCATCGATACTGGGCTGGAGTCTGCCTGAGGGGTTGGTGTTTGGTTTATGTCTGTCCACCGCCAGTACCGTGGTACTGCTACGCGCGCTCGAAGAGCGCCAGTTGATTGACAGCCAACGCGGGCAAATCGCCATTGGCTGGCTGATTGTTGAAGATCTGGCGATGGTACTGACACTGGTACTGCTGCCCGCATTCGCCGACATGTTGAAAACCGATACCGCTAATACCAGCAAACTCTTGCAAGATCTGGCGATTACGCTGGGTAAAGTGGTGGCGTTTATTACGTTGATGGTGGTGGTAGGCAGACGCGTGGTGCCATGGGTGCTGGCAAAAAGCGCCAGTACCGGCTCGCGGGAATTATTTACGCTGGCCGTACTGGCAATGGCGCTGGGCATCGCATTCGGTGCCGTCAAACTGTTCGATGTCTCGTTCGCGTTAGGGGCTTTTTTCGCGGGTGTGGTGTTAAACGAGTCAGAACTCAGTCAGCGTGCCGCCCACGACACACTCCCCTTGCGTGACGCCTTTGCCGTTCTGTTCTTTGTATCCGTCGGCATGTTGTTCGACCCGATGATCCTGATACGTGAACCACTGGCAGTGTTGGCCACGTTGCTGATTATCGTGATAGGTAAGTCGATGGCCGCGTTCCTGCTGGTGCATATGTTTGGTCACTCAAGACGCACGGCACTGACCATTTCCGCCAGTCTGGCACAAATTGGCGAGTTCGCCTTTATTCTGGCGGGCCTTGGCATTTCTCTCGGGATGCTCTCAGAGAATGGCCGCAATCTGGTGCTGGCAGGCGCGATTTTGTCGATTATGCTCAATCCACTGCTCTTCGCCTTGCTGGAGCGTTATCTGGCCCGGCACGAAACCATCGAAGAGCAAATCGTTGAGGAAGCAATCGAAGAAGAAAAGCAGATCCCGGTTGAGCTGTGTAACCATGCGCTGCTGGTCGGCTATGGGCGTGTAGGCAGTTTGATCGGTGCCCGGCTACATCAGGCCGATATCCCGATGGTGGTGGTTGAAACATCGCGAGCGCGCGTCGATACCTTGCGGGAACAGGGTATTAAAACCGTACTGGGCAACGCGACCCGGCCTGACATCATGGATATTGCCCGCCTCGATTGCGCCAGTTGGCTGCTGCTGACGATCCCTAACGGGTACGAAGCCGGGGAGATCGTAGCAGCGGCAAGAGCCCGACGCCCAGACCTGAAAATCATTGCCCGGGCGCACTATGACGATGAAGTCACCTATATCACCGAGCACGGTGCTGACCATGTTGTGATGGGCGAGCGGGAAATCGCTGAAACCATGATAACGATGCTGGACGTGGATGAGATCGTCGCCGCCAAAGCTTGTCCAATCTAAGAAACCCGTTGTCAGGCACCCCACGGTGCCTGACGTTTCCTCACCGATGTCGGTTTATCCCTGCTCACTGACCAGTTGCGCCAGCAATGCGATATGCAACGGCGCGTCATTCAGCGCTGGAATATACTCAAAAGACTCGCCACCTGCATGCAGGAAGAGCTCCCGGTTCTGCTCTTTGATCTCTTCGAGCGTTTCAAGACAGTCAGCCGCGAAACCAGGACAAATCACCTGGATTCGTTTCACCCCTTGCTTCGGCAACGCCTGCATCGTTTCATCGGTATAAGGCGTCAACCAGGCCTCACGACCGAAACGAGACTGGAAGGTCATCATCACTTGCTCTGACGATAATCCTAGTGTTGCCGCTAACGCCTGTGCCGTAGCGGCACAACGTTTAGGATAATCATCACCTTCATCAGCGTAGCGCTGTGGAATGCCGTGAAATGAAATCACCAGCTTATCCGGTACGCCATGCTGTAAAAATGACTGTTCAACGCTGTGCTTTAACGCTGCGATATAGGCCGGGTGCTCAGCATAATCACGAATAAAGCGAATGCCCGGAATTTGTCGCCGATTACGCAACAGCGCGGACACGCCATCCCACACCGCCGCAGTGGTGGAGCAGGAATACTGTGGGTACATCGGCAATACCGTCACCTCGGTAACGCCCTGCGCCAGCAACGCGTCCAGTGCAGATTGCAGACTCGGCGAGCCATAGCTCATCCCCAACTCTACCGGGATATCCGGCAGGCTTGCTGCCAGCGCCTGCTGCTGTCGGCGGCTGTAAACCAGTAATGGCGAACCTTCATCCATCCACACCGATTGATACATTTTTGCCACGCGCGACGAACGGGTCGGCAGAATAATACCGTGCAGCAGCGGACACCATAGCAGCCGGGTCAGGTCAACCACGCGCCGGTCATGCAGGAATTCAGCCAGATAACGTTTTACCGCTTGCGGCGTCGGCGCATCCGGCGTCCCCAGATTCACCATCAGCACACCGCGTTTCTCTTTTTTCATCAACGTTTTCCTTTACTGTCGCTTCGGCATCATGTGTAGACGAGAATGAAACAACATTGTAGCGGAAACAGGACGATGAGGAACCGCAGGCTGCGAGGTTAAAGCCGATACCAACGATTGTCGGGAACGATATTCCTCATCGGGGCAAACCGTTGGCTGAAAACGCCGTCGTTATCCCGCTATCGCCGTAGTAGAGGTGGAATAACAGAGAAAGAAAATCGTCAGGAGATACGAAAAGAAGAAGCGCCGCCAGTGATGGCAGCGCCTGCGAAAAACGGGATCAGCCCAGAATTCGAGCCAGTTCTGCACTGACATCGTTAACCGGACGGGTACCATCAATCTTGTGGTAATGGGTGTGGTTAGCCGCGGCTTCCTGCTGATAGTAGTTCACCAGCGGTGCGGTCTGCTGGTGATATTCCACCAGACGTTTACGCACGGTGTCTTCCTGATCATCTTTACGAATAGTCAGCTCGTCACCGGTCACGTCATCTTTGCCTTCCACTTTGGGCGGATTAAATTTCACGTGATACACACGCCCGGAAGCCGCATGTACGCGACGGCCGATAATACGCTCAACGATCAGCTCATCCGGCACATCAAACTCAATCACGTGATCGACGGCAATGCCAGCCTCTTTCATCGCGTCAGCCTGAGGAATGGTACGCGGGAAACCATCCAGCAGGAAACCATTGCGGCAGTCATCTTGTGCGATACGCTCTTTAACCAGGGCAATCACCAGTTCGTCTGTCACCAGTTTACCCGCATCCATGATCTCTTTTGCCTGCTTGCCCAGTTCGCTACCGGCCTTTACCGCCGCACGCAGCATATCGCCGGTGGAGATTTGCGGAATGCCATACTTCTCCATGATGAACTGAGCCTGAGTACCTTTGCCTGCGCCCGGAGCGCCCAGCAGAATAATACGCATTGCGTAATTCCCCTTGCTATGTAGTTTTTTAAAAAAAATTTGAAAAACGCTAAACCATACCATTCCGGAGGCGCTTCCTCAAGGAACGGGCTCGCTTCAGCGGGCGAGGCAAAGCTGAAATTCGTGATGGCGTATGGCTTTTCAGCCGACTCTGAGAGTGTAGACGACAGGGAGTCAGGCGGGAAACTAATGTGGTAACAAACCTGCATCACCCTAAAGACAGGATTTTAGGACGATAAAAAACGCCCCGGTCAACCGGGGCGCTTATCATGCCAACGGAGCCAATCAGGCGGTCAGCAGTTGATTCATACGGCGGATAAACTGGTTAGGATCTTCCAGCGTACCACGTTCGGCAAACAGCGCCTGATCCAGCAACAGTTCGACCCACTCACCGAACTGCGCGTCATCCTGAGCGTCAGCGGCACGTTTCACCAGTGCATGTTCCGGATTCAATTCAAAAATGTACTTCACTTCCGGTGCCTGCTGCCCTGCGGCGGCAAACAGCTTCGCCATCTGGGTGCTCATGTCATTGGCATCCGTCGTCACAATAGCCGGGGTGTCGGTCAGGCGATGCGTCAGACGCACCTCTTTTACACGCTCTCCCAGCAGCGTCTTAACACGCTCGACAAATGGCTCCAGCGCTTTTTCTGCTTCTTTTTGCGATTCGTTAGCTTCATCTGCCAGCTTATCCAACGATTCGTCAGCTTTGCTAATCGACTGGAACGATTTACCGTCAAACTCGGTCAGGTAGCTCATCATCCATTCGTCGATACGATCGGAGAGCAGCAGTACTTCAATGCCTTTCTTGCGGAACAGTTCCAGATGCGGGCTGCTCTTAGCTGCAGCATAGCTGTCAGCAGTGATGTAATAGATCTTATCCTGACCTTCCACCATACGGCTGATATAGTCATCCAGCGACACGGTCTGTGCATCGCTTTCATTGTGGGTGGTCGCAAAACGCAGCAGTTTAGCAATCGCTTCACGGTTGCCACCGTCTTCAGCCGGGCCTTCTTTCAACACCAGGCCGAACTGACTCCAGAACGTCTGGTATTTTTCGCTGTCGTCTTTAGCCAGTTTTTCCAGCATTTGCAGCACACGCTTAGTCAACGCGGTACGCAAACTCTGCGTGACACGGTTATCCTGCAGAATTTCACGGGATACGTTGAGCGGCAGGTCATTGGAGTCTATCAAACCGCGGACAAAGCGCAGGTAGTTCGGCATGAACTGTTCTGCATCGTCCATAATGAATACGCGCTGCACATACAGTTTCAGACCATGCTTGTGATCGCGATTCCACATATCCCAAGGAGCCTGAGAAGGAATATACAACAGGCTGGTGTATTCCTGTTTCCCTTCTACCCGGTTGTGGCTCCAGCTCAGTGGGTTGGTAAAGTCATGGGCGATATGCTTGTAAAACTCGTTGTACTCATCATCGCTGATGTCGGACTTGTTGCGGGTCCACAGTGCCTGAGCCTTGTTGATTTTCTCCCAGGTGACCGTCTCTTCACCGCCCTCTTCCTCACTTTCCGTACGGGATTCAATTTCTACCGGCAGTGCGATGTGGTCGGAATATTTGCTGATGACTGAACGCACCCGCCAGTTATCGAGAAACTCATCTTCGCCTTCGCGCAGATGCAGGGTGATTTCGGTACCACGTTGCGCTTTAGCGATATCAGCGATGGTGTATTCGCCTTCACCGGCTGATTCCCAGAACACACCCTGTTCGGCATCGGCACCCGCCACACGGGTTTTTACCGTGACCTTATCGGCGACGATAAACGCGGAGTAGAACCCAACGCCAAACTGGCCGATCAACTGGCTGTCTTTTGCCTGATCAGAACCGAGAGACTCCAGAAACGCCTTGGTACCGGATTTGGCAATCGTCCCCAGATTGTCGATAACGTCATCGCGGCTCATACCGATACCGTTATCGCTGATGGTCAGAGTGCGCTTTTCTTTATCGATAGAGACCCGAACGCGCAGTTCCCCATCACCTTCATACAAGTCTGGAGTGGACAGTGCACGAAAACGCAGTTTATCCGCGGCATCAGACGCGTTGGAGATCAATTCACGCAGAAACACTTCTTTGTTGGAGTACAGCGAATGGATCATCAAGTGCAGCAGTTGCTTGACTTCTGACTGGAAGCCGCGGGTCTCTTGGCCTTTCATACTCATTATTACTTCCCTCAATACGTATTTATTCAGGCTGATTCAACGGAGGATGAGCAACAGATGGGGATTAACCGTCAGGGTTTCAAGGGGGGATGTGCAATTGGCGATACAGAAGACGGCTGAGGCAGACAGGCCGTCGGGTGACGGCCATAGAGATTGACGGTGGTAAAAATCAGAACCGGATAGGATGACGCCCAGCCAGCGAGTGAGACAGCGTGGTGCCGTCTACCATTTCCAGTTCACCGCCGACGGGAACGCCATGGGCGATACGACTGGCCATGACCCCGTGTTCGGCGCACAGCTCGGCGATGTAATTCGCCGTTGCATCGCCTTCCACCGTCGGGTTGGTCGCCAGAATCACTTCGCTGATGGTTTCCGTCGCCAGACGCTCTTCCAGCCGATCCAGCCCGATATCGCCAGGGCCAATGCCATCAAGCGGTGACAAATGGCCCATTAGCACAAAATAACGACCCGCAAACTGCCCGGTCTGTTCAATGGCGTGGATATCCGCCGGACTTTCCACCACACAAATCTGGCCGTTCTGCTGACGGCGCGGGTTCGCACAAATACTGCACACGTCCTGCTCGGTAAAAGTCCGACAATCGGCACAATGGCCTATCTCCGACATGGCGCGGGTCAGTGCCTGCGCCAGACGCATCCCCCCGCTGCGATCACGCTGCAACAAGTGGAACGCCATGCGTTGTGCTGATTTTGGCCCCACGCCGGGTAAGCAGCGCAGCGCCTCCATCAATGCTTCAAGAAGCGGGCTGGTTTGCATCAGAACGGCATCTTGAAGCCGGGCGGCAACGGAATACCGCTGGAAACCGAGGCCATTTTTTCCTGCTGAACTTCAGCGATACGGCGCGCCGCATCATTGAATGCCGCCGCAATCAGGTCTTCCAGCATTTCTTTGTCGTCTTCCATCAAGCTCGGATCGATTTCAACACGACGGCAATTGTGAGCGCCATTAATCGTCACTTTTACCAGCCCTGCGCCCGATTCCCCGGTCACTTCCAGATTGGCAATCTCTTCCTGCGCTTTCTGCATTTTTTCCTGCATCTGCTGAGCTTGCTTCATCAGATTGCCTAAACCGCCTTTACCAAACATATCGCTCTCTCTACCACTTTCGGGCTGCCGATGGGCAGCGGGGTTAAACGGGGCGGATACTTTCTTCGTCCAGTTCCGCATCAAAGAAACGCCGTAGCGTTTGAATATTAGTATCAGACAGGATGGACTGACGCGCCTGCGCCAGCTTCTCTTCATAAATGGCCTGTCGCCACTCCAACGGTGTCAGCACCGTCGGCGTATCGTCTTCGGTAACCGTCAGGCTGATATCGCGTCCATAATGCGCCGCCAGTGCCTCCGACAGCGCTTTCTGCGCCGCTGCCGAATTCAGATGACGCTGTGAAGAACGCAGGTGCAGATGAATCACCCCGTCTTCCGGCATCTCTTTAAATGCATTAAGCGCCAGCTGTTGTACCAGTTTCGGCAGCGTCAGACGATCGATTTCCGCCGCCCAGGCATCTCGCGCCATCGCTTCTACTGCCAGCCTTGCGGCCAGCTCCGGCGTTTTTTCGTATTCCAATGCCGAACGCAGCGCTTTAGGCGTCGTCACCGGCTCGGTTTCCGTCGCCGCGGCTTTCTTCTGCGCCCGCCAGCGATACGCTTCCTGCTTTTTCTGCTCGTCCTGTGCCACCGCTTTGGCTGCCATTTGCTGCTGACCACGCTCGGTCACTGACGCCAGACGCTCCAGTGCCGAGTTTACCGGCCGCGTTTTTCCTGACGCCGCCGGTTCAGCCTTTTTTGCGGGGTTATTTCCCTGCCGGTTCAGTAACTGGCTACGCGCCTGTAACAGTTGTGCTGTCGCATCCGGCAAATTGTTCTCCGCCGTCGACGGCAAAGTTGGCGGCAACGACGCTACGCTCCCCCCCTGCGGCGCATCATTCACCATCGGTTCTGCGCCAGGGGCAACGGGTGCAACGCCAACCACCGGTGCTGATGCTGGCATACGGGCCGGTTCAGTCGCTAACGGAGCCGCAGGCACGAGCGATGAAGTACTGACAGGAACCGGTTCAGCAATCACCTGACTGGGGTGAAACGCCAATGCCCGCAACAGCGCCATTTCCACGCCCATACGGCGATCGGGTGCAAACGGCAGCTCTTTGCGGCCAACCAACAATGTCTGATAATAGAGTTGCACATCCGAAGGCGGGATCACCCGCGCCAGCTCGCGCAAGCGAGGGGCAACCTGGTGGTATTCATCGCCCAGAGCGGATGGCAGCAACTGCAGCATGGCAATCCGATGCAGCAGCGTCAGGGTTTCTACCAGCAAGGCTTCCCAGTCAATACCGCGAGCTGCCGCTTGCTCCATCAGCGCCATCACCCCGGCGCCGTCACCTTTTACCAGCGCTTCAATCAGCCCCAGCGGTTGCTCATCATCCAGAGTACCCAGCATTTCGCTGACAGCTGTGGCCGTCACCTGCCCTTGCCCCATGGCGATCGCCTGATCGGTCAGGCTCAATGCGTCACGCAGACTGCCATCGGCCGCACGGGCCAGCAATTGTAACGCACGTGGCTCCGCCGCCAGTTGCTCCTGCTCCAGAACCTGTTGCAGATGTTGGCGAATTTGCTCGGCATCTAATGCTTTGAGATGAAACTGCAAACAGCGCGACAAAATCGTCACCGGCAGTTTTTGCGGGTCCGTAGTCGCCAGCAGGAATTTCACATGCGAAGGCGGCTCTTCCAGTGTTTTCAACAACGCGTTGAAACTGTGGCGGGAGAGCATGTGCACTTCGTCAATCAGGTAAACTTTGAAACGACCGCGAGCCGGCGCGTATTGCACGTTATCCAGTAAGTCTCGCGTGTCTTCAACTTTAGTACGGGATGCCGCATCGATTTCAATCAGATCGACAAATCGGCCTTGCTCTATTTCCCGGCACGTATCGCACTGACCGCAAGGTGTCGCCGTCACCCCGGTTTCGCAATTCAGCCCCTTCGCCAGCAAACGGGCGATAGTCGTCTTGCCTACGCCCCGGGTACCGGAAAACAGGTAAGCATGATGGATGCGGCCTAACGAAAGACCATTAGCCAACGCGGTCAGGACATGTTCCTGGCCTACCACGTCGGCAAAGGTTTGGGGACGCCACTTACGGGCAAGAACCTGATAGCTCATCAATACCGCAGAAGTTGAGTTATTGAGGAGGTGATGCTAACACAGTCTCGCCGCCATCGGCGAGACTGCTGTCATCAATGACCGGGGAAATCGACCAGGCTGTAGCAAGTGATGCCCATGTTTTCAAGGCGCTGCTGTCCACCCAGGTCGAAGAGATTGATAATAAATGCCGCGTCGGAAACCTGACCGCCAAGACGGCGAATCAGTTTGACCGTCGCTTCAATCGTGCCGCCCGTCGCCAGCAGGTCGTCCACCACCAGCACGTTATCGCCAGCGGTAATAGAGTCGATGTGAATTTCCAGCGTATCGCTGCCGTATTCCAGCTCGTAGCTTTCGCTCAGCGTCGCTCGCGGCAGTTTACCCGGCTTACGCACCGGAACAAACCCGACGCCCAACGCCAGCGCTACCGGGGCACCGAAAAGGAAACCACGCGCTTCGGTACCAACAACCTTGGTAATGCCGGTGTTCTGATAACGTTTAACCAGCATGTCGATGCTCGCCGAATACGCCTGCGGATTTTCCAGCAAGCTGGTCACATCACGAAACAGTATGCCCGGCTTGGGATAATCCGGAATACTCTTGATACTGTTTTTAATTAATTCTGGCTGCTGAGTTGCGGTCATAATGTTGTGCCTGATAAAACCTGATATTCACTGAACACCGCCACGGTGCTTCGCCATGCTGCCTACAGGCGCTGACGATAAAAAATGCGGTGGCGGCTCGCGCACGAAAACGCTCAAATCTAGTCAAACTGACGGGCAAATGCAACCGGCCCACTCGGATCTGCGCATTTTTATCGCAGGCTATTGCTTCGGATCAATAACCGGCAAACGCAACATAAACGTCAACAGCACCGCCAGAATAACCAGCAGCACCCCTCTGACCCAACCGACTTCCACCAACCATAATGACAAGGCGAAGGTCGCGATAACCACGATAACCGCTTTGACTTTCACGCCCGGCGGCAGGGCACGGTGCTGCTGCCAGTGACGCAGGTAACTGCCAAACCAGGAGCGATACAACAACCAGTCGTGAAACCGTGGCGAGGAGCGGGCGAAGCACCAGGCCGCCAGCAGTAAAAACGGCGTAGTAGGCAGCAACGGCAACACCACGCCCAGCGCTGCCAGCACCACCGCCAGCCACCCTACGGTTATCAACACTATCCGGTACATATTGCCTCCTTGTCTTCCCCGTCCTTACCAGCCCCCGGCAACCCAGCCCGGTTGACCCGATCGCAATCCACAGGAAACGTTGTATCATACCGCCACGTTAACTCAACCCATCGTCGTACATGTTTGAACATTCCATCCTCGACCCGATTCACGCCTTCCTTCACGCCACTACCCCCGATGAGTGGGTTGACGAAGCGCGCAAACCGGAAAACCTGCCCACACTGTTACGCGACCACGTGTTGTGTGAGTTGAAGGCCGCCCAGAGCGCGCTGTTTCTGCTCCGGCGTTATGCTGTCGAGCAGGATATCAGGCACCAGTTGCAGGAGTGGATTGCCCCGTATGAGAAGTTTGCTTTCCGGGGGATGGGAGACATGCAGACGCTGAAAGCTAATGCGCTGATTTCACGGCAGATTACCCCACGTTCCAACTGCCACTACAGCCAGGACATGATCGATAAAATGGTGTTGTTGATCCGCGAAGAATTACACCATTTTTATCAGGTGCTGGAAGTCATGGAGCAACACGCTATTCCTTACCAGAACATCCCCGCCAGCCGTTACGCGCGTGGCATGACGCAACACATGAAAACACATGAACCGGATGCGCTGGTGGATAAGTTAATTATCGGTGCCTTTATCGAAGCCCGTTCCTGCGAACGCTTCGCCAGACTGGCTCCCCATCTGGAAGAGAGTCTGCGCAAGTTCTATATTTCACTACTACGCTCCGAGGCCCGGCACTATCAGGATTATCTTGCTTTGGCACAACAGATTGCCGGACAGGATATCAGCGCGCGTATCGCATTTTTCGCGCAGACTGAAGCACAGTTGATTACCAGCCCGGACGACGATTTCAAATTCCACAGCGGCAAACCGGCTTTCAGCACACACTGAACCGGCCCGTTATTCCCCTGCCGCAACGTACGGATACGGCGGTAAAGCGACGGAGGAGACGACATGGACACACAGGCATTGCTGGCCGTGCTGACACGCCAGATTGATACGCTGGCACAAGATGTCGAACCGATTGCCGCGCGACAAGCTCCCCGGTCACGTTTTGACCGTCAACTCTTCAGCTGTTACGGTACCAGGCTCAGTGATTACCTCGACGAAATCCGTCTTAATTACCAGCATCTGCAACAGTATGTGCAAGAACAGCGTCAGGACAGGGTCGCGTTCATGGCAGAGAAATTGCTGACGCAAATGACGGCGCTCCAGCGAGAGCTGGCGACGCAGCCATTACGGGAACACGAACCCACAACGCCAGCACCGCAGGACCGTTATCAAAAACTGGCTGAATATCAGGGTTATGAGCGTCGACTACTGGCGATGATTAAGGACAGAGAGAGCCTGCTGGCAACGCAAAACACGCTCAGTGAACAACAACGCCTGCAACGCGAACTGGCGGCTCTGGAAGGCCGACTGACTCGTTGCCGCCAGGCGCTCTCAAAACTGGAACGGCAGATTGAACGTCAGGAACAGGGATATTGACCGTAGTTCGCTATTTTCTGCTATGTTTTAGAAAAAACAAAAACGAACCGGAGTGAGGTAGAAAAATCATGTCGCTGAAAAACGAAACGCCAGACGTCAAACTGGCGGTCGATCTCATCATGCTGCTGGAAGACAATCACATTGAGCCTGAGGTGGTACTGGCCGCGCTGGAAATCGTCCGCCGGGATTATCAGTTAAAAGCCGACGCCCCCCAGCAAACACCGGCCTGAGACCGGAGCAGGCCTGGTTACCTGCCCCGGCATCCGAATCGTTCCCCTTTGCCCGTTGCCACAACCGGCGGCTATCGAGTTTCACTCTCATTCTGTGGTGGCGTCAGCACACGGGATATTTCCTGTACTTCTTTGCCCTGCGTATTGTGCAGATACACTTCAAGCTGGTTGAAAGCAATATTGATATTATTTTCGCGACACAGCCTGTCGATAGTGCGGTTCAATTCATCAACGGTATAGCTGCGATCACGCAGTTCACGCACATATAAACGCAGTTCATGATCCAACGCGCTCGCGCCAAACGACAGGAAGAACACCTGGGGTTCCGGATCCGCCATCACGCGTGGATTCTCGCGCGCAGCCTGTAGCAATATTTCTTTAACCTTATCCAGATCAGACCCATAGGCAACGCCAATGCGGATCAACACACGCGTAATGGTGTCGGACAATGACCAGTTGATCAGCCGCTCGGTAACGAACGCTTTGTTAGGAATGATCACCTCCTTGCGGTCAAAATCGGTGATCGTGGTGGCTCGGATGCGAATCTTACTGACCGAGCCGGAGAACGATCCAATAGTAATGGTGTCACCAATACGCACTGGTCGTTCGAACAGAATAATCAGACCCGAGACAAAGTTGGCGAAAATTTCCTGCAAGCCAAACCCTAACCCCACCGATAACGCCGCCACCAGCCATTGCAACTTGTCCCAGGAGACCCCGAGGGAACTGAGTGATGTGATAGCACCAACCGCCGTAATAAAATAGGTCAATATCGTCGTGATGGCATAAGACGTGCCCTGCCGCAACTGCATGCGCGAGAGCACCAGCACTTCGAGTAAACCAGGCAGGTTACGCGTCATCACATAAGCCACGCCACCAATCACCAGTGCCACCAGCAGATTACCCAAGGTGACCGGCTGCAAGACCGTACCGCTGGCACTCACCGTGCTGTAATGCCATAGCGTAATGCTATCCAGATAAGAGAAAACGGTAACTAGATCAGCCCAAATCCAGTAAAACGCACCGGAGAACGCCAGAAACAGCACCATGGTCG
This sequence comes from Dickeya ananatis, assembly GCF_019464615.1. NCBI lineage: Bacteria > Pseudomonadati > Pseudomonadota > Gammaproteobacteria > Enterobacterales > Pectobacteriaceae > Dickeya > Dickeya ananatis. The sequence continues at coordinate 3,042,581 of NZ_CP040816.1, forward strand.
TCAGGCGCAAAGACTGCTGGCTGATTTGTTCCAGCGCCAGCGGCGCTTCTGGTACCGGTTCACTGCCTTCCGCCCCTTCCTTGACCAGGTTCTGGCGTCGTGCCACAGCGCGGCGATAAGCCAGACGACGTGCCGCCACACTTAACCCACGAATAGTCGCGAAATATACCATATTCCAGACGATCAACAGGTACAGACTCTCAATCCAGCGGCTGGCCAGTCGCAATGTGGTATAGAAAAACCCATTCAGCATTAATCCGATCAGGAACAACGGCATGGCGGCCATCATGGTGACGACAATTAATTGCACTGTATGACGTTCTTTCTCACGCCAGCAGTCACGGCATACCGGGAACACCAGAATAGTCAGCAACAGCAGGTTGCAGACAATCACGCTCTGCCCAATAACATCATCCACCAGATACAGTGGCGCTTTCTCACCCACCACCGCCCAGAACATCAACGGCAATAGTGCGCCACCGAGCCGCACCGTCTGGCGCCGGTAATGCGCACAGCGGGACGCCGGGATATTAAAGTGACGTTCGCTCAGATTCCCCGGTTTAAGGCTGAGGCAAGCTGTGGCAAAGACCACCCAAAACAATGCCAGATGTTCACTCAGCAACCAGGCAAAACCGCTGATCTGGCTATCGCTTCGTTTCAGCCATAGCCCCAGCGACAATACCACCAGCACACCCGGCAAGGTCCGCAAGATCAACAGCAAAATGGCTTTCGGTGTATGCAACTGGCTATCACGCTTGAGTTGCCCCACGTCGTCTGCCAGTTTCCCCATATAGGCATCGATACTTTTACGCCGCCACCACAGCAAACCCACTATCACTATTGCCGGGATAATCAGCAGCAGCGAATCCATGAACCCCTGACGTAGTTGTCCATTTTTGAAGGTGAAATGCAGGTTCTTGACCTGTTGTTTCAGTGCCGACGGCAAATCCTTCAACCAGCTCCAGTCCATCGGCTTATTGCTGCTCACCCAGAAAATTTGCTGGGCCAGGGTTCGTTGCAGCGAACTATTCACACTCATTAACTGCTGACGGCTGATTTGCAGGTTAATCGCCAGCATTAATTGATTACCAAGTTGTTTATTGAGCTGATCGAGCAACTCGCGGCGCATGTCCAGAATCTGCTCCAGCGCATCCGTCACTTCGCCGTCTACTGCCGTGTTACTGTGCGCGACCAGTTGCTGGATATATTCATCCCCCCGAAACAACACATCGCGTTGCTGGTTAATATCAAACTGTTCCAGACGCAGGTCAGCTATCTGGGCGCTGATATCGCTCATTGCATCGGCCGACGGCAGGTTTTGCTGTTGCTGATAAAGAATACGCGACAGCAACAGACTGCCTTTTAGCACGGTAATCTGTTCTTTCAGGTTACGTTCCGATTGCGTAGCCCTATCCAGCCAGTTTTTAACCTGAATACTCTCCTGAACCAGCGTATTTCCCGCTTCCGTTGCTTTAATGAGACGCTGACTGAGTTGACGGTTCGTTTCCATTTCCGCTTTCACCAGCGAGTTTTCCTGAATACGTTGCAGCTCATCGGAATTCTGTGCCTCTTTGGCGGTTTTTTCCGACAATGTCAGGCGCTTATTGTTAATCACGCCCTGCAACGTCTGCACCATGTGCTCCAGTTGGCCTATCTGTGCGGCGGTGTAATCCCGCTGCTTTTGCAGCAGGTCCTGCAACGTGGTATTCACTTCCAAACTTTTGCGCTGCTGCTCCATTTGCAGACTGACCAGCACCTGCTCTGCCTGTAGCAAAACCTGCTGACTCGGCCGCAGTGGCTCCTGTGACGGGTCCAGTCCACTGAGTTGGGTGCGTAACTGCTGACTGTGTTGCGAAGCGGCATACAATGCGCTTTGAACCCGCTCTGGTTGGGTTTGCAGCGAGATCAACTGACTGTTGTAAGTAGAGAGGTTTTCCTGCGCTGACTGCAAATCATCCAGCGTTTCATTCAGGCGCGCTTCCAGTTGCTTTAACGCCAGCGACTCCAACGATTGCTGGGGTACCGGTGCCGCGCTGCCCAGCGATACCAGATCCTCATTCACCTGCTTAAGTCTGGCTGGTGCCTGTGCCGCCTGTTGTTTCAGTTGGTTGGTTTCCTGCCGGACACGATCGATAGAGTCCAGCACGTCCAGTGTCTGTGTCAGATCCTGTTGGCTCAGTTTGTCTACCGAGGTCAGGCTTTTTTGCTTATTCAGCGTATCAAGACGGTTTTGGATCTCAGCCCGACTGGGCAAATCGTTACCCGCAGCTAATGCGGGTTGCAGCAGGAGGATGCCAAGTAAGCCGACCCAGATGCCTGGCAAACAGCGTCGACCACATCGTGCACTCATAGCACGAATAAAGGAGCAGATATCGGAAAAAGAGCGGAGCGAAATAGGAAATAAACCAGAAATGGCGACACAACGCTTCATGATGCATCATCAGTTTTACAGAGATAACGCAGTTTATCACGTCTGCCGGAAGACAAGGTATGTCAGGTGGTGTTTATGATGTTCTGTTCTGTCTCCATTTATACTGATTGCTTGCGTTTATCACGTACTTATACGGCAGTCTTGCCTATCTGGCGCAAGGCAGGACTGCTACGCAGCATATCAATCAACCCATCCACCAGATAAGGCGCTTCACTTTTCAAATCGAAACTTTCCGGCAGGAACAACCAGTTTTCCATAATGCCCGACAGATAAGCCCGTATGATCACCGCTGTCCGCCGGGAATTGAGATCCGCTGGCAACATGCCTTGCAAAATGCACTTTATCAGCGAGACTTCTATTTTGTTATAGCAATCGAAGTAGAGATCTTTACGAGCATTGGATGTCGGCAGTAACTCGTCGGCGAACTCACATTTATGAAAGATAATTTCCATCATCGATCGCCACTCGCTATCGGAATCAGTCAGTCTCAAGATATAAATTAACAACTCTCTGAGTACATGCAGTGGATCGTCAGGAAATTTTGCCTGATACTCAGCTTCAAAGTCAGAAATCTTGGACTCGGACCGCGTCCATATCTCATCAAACAGTTCAGCTTTGTTTTTGAAGTGCCAGTAAATAGCACCACGTGTCACGCCAGCAGCGGTCGCAATATCAGACAATGATGTTGAGGAAACACCATGCTCGGAAAACAGACGCATCGCCGCGTCCATAATCTGGAGTTTGGTCTCATGTGCCTGTTGTTTGGTTTTTCGTGCCATAGCGCTGACTTTAAAGAGAAGTGAGATTTACATACATTCACGGATGTATGTAACATAGCACGGACCTGAATTTATCGCAGCAATGGGTTTAATAGCATGTGATCCATTGGTCAATTAAAAATCGGATACTTGGGGTTTACCTATGAATAAAAACAGAAGGCTTACGCCTCTGGCAACAATGCTGATGCTTTCTGGCGGCCTCGTACTCACAGGATGTGACAATCAGGCCTCTAAAGGGGGTGCCCATCAGGGGGGCGCACCGGAAGTCGGCATCGTTACGATAAAATCACAAACTCTGAATATCACCACGGAACTGCCGGGACGCACCAGCGCCTATCGTATTGCCGAAGTACGCCCTCAGGTAAATGGTATTATTCTCAAGCGTAACTTTGTTGAAGGCAGCGATGTCAAAGCGGGTACATCGCTTTACCAGATTGATCCGGCGACCTACCAAGCCCAGTACAACAACGCTAAGGCCGCCCTGTCTCAGGCTCAGGCGAATGCTGAAATTGCAGAGTTAACGGTTAAGCGCTACAAACCACTACTCGGCACCAATTACGTCAGTAAGCAGGATTACGATCAGGCTGTCGCGACGGCGCGCCAGAATGAAGCCGCCGTCGCTGCTGCCAAAGCAACGCTCGACAGCGCTCAGATCAACCTGAACTATACGCGCGTAACAGCCCCAATTAGTGGCCGGGTAGGAAAATCCACCGTCACGGAAGGCGCACTGGTTTCCAATGCCCAGACGACGGCGCTGACAACCATCCAGCAGTTGGATCCGATTTATGTGGATGTCACCCAATCCACTAACGATTTCCTGCATCTGAAAAAAGAGCTGGAAAGCGGTGCGTTACAACAGACCAATGGCAAAGCTAACGTTCATCTGACCCTGGATAACGGAATGCGTTATAGCCAGACCGGTACGCTGGAATTCTCTGACGTCACTGTCGACGAGACGACTGGCTCCATCACGCTGCGTGCGGTGTTCCCCAACCCGGATCACAACCTGTTGCCGGGCATGTTCGTTCGCGCACAAATGGATGCTGGCGTGAATCCGAATGCCATTCTGGTGCCGCAGCAGGGTGTTAGCCGTACACCACGTGGCGAAGCTACGGTGATGGTAGTCGGCGAAGGCGATAAAGTGGAAGTCCATCCTGTGACTACCGGTCAGGCGTTCGGCGATAAATGGCTCATCACCTCGGGCGTCAAACCGGGTGATCGCATCATCGTGACTGGCCTGCAAAAAATCAGACCGGGTATGCAGGTGAAAGCGCAGGAAGTGACCGCAGGTAATGCGCAGCAGCAACCGCAGTCTCAACCCGCTAAGTCTTAACAGGAGCCGGTAATCCATGGCCAAGTTTTTCATAGATCGCCCGATTTTTGCCTGGGTCATCGCCATTATGGTGATGTTGACCGGGACACTGGCAATCCTGAAGTTGCCTATTGCGCAGTACCCGACCATCGCACCACCGGCGGTTCAGATTACAGCGACCTATCCGGGGGCTGATGCGAAGACCCTGCAGGATACTGTCACGCAGGTGATCGAGCAAAACATGAACGGCATCGACAAATTACTGTATATGTCTTCCAACAGTGATTCGTCTGGTACCGTTCAGATCACATTGACATTTGATGCCGATGCCAACCCGGATATTGCACAGGTTCAGGTGCAGAACAAACTGCAACTGGCCATGCCCCTGCTGCCACAGGAAGTACAGCAGCAAGGCGTGAGTGTGCAGAAATCCAGCAGCAGCTTCCTGATGGTGTTAGGTTTTGTCAGCGATGACAATAGTGTCACCCAGCAGGATATCGCCGACTTTGTCGGTGCCAGCATCAAAGACCCGATTAGCCGTGTGCGTGGTGTGGGCGATACACAGCTGTTCGGTGCACAGTACGCCATGCGTATCTGGCTGGATCCGGACAAGCTGAACAATTACCAACTCACCACCAGTGATGTTGTTACGGCGATTCAGGTACAAAATAACCAGATAGCCGCAGGTCAGTTAGGCGGTACCCCGCCTGTGCCTGGCCAGAAGCTGAATGCCTCGATCATTGCGCAAACCCGGCTTAATTCACCGGAGCAGTTCGGCAACATTCTGCTTAAAGTCAATCAGGATGGTTCACAGGTTCGCCTGAATAACGTTGCTCGTATCGAACTTGGCGGTGAAAGCTATAGCGTTGTCGCACGCTTCAATGGCCGTCCGGCTTCAGGTTTGGGGATTAAGCTCGCCACTGGCGCTAACGCGCTGGATACCGCCTCAGCGGTAAAAGCGGAAATCGCCAAGTTGCAGCCGACGTTCCCTGCCGGCCTGAAAGTGGTTTACCCGTATGACACCACCCCGTTCGTAAAAATCTCTATTTACGAAGTGGTGAAAACGCTGGTTGAAGCCATCGTATTGGTGTTCGTGGTGATGTATCTGTTCTTGCAGAACTTCCGCGCCACACTGATTCCTACTATTGCCGTGCCGGTGGTATTGCTGGGGACGTTCGCCATCCTGTCTGCTTTCGGCTACTCGATTAACACGCTAACCATGTTCGCTATGGTGCTCGCCATCGGTCTGTTGGTGGATGACGCCATCGTCGTGGTCGAGAACGTAGAGCGTGTGATGTCGGAAGAGGGGCTATCGCCCAAGGAAGCGACTCGCAAATCCATGGGGCAGATTCAGGGTGCACTGGTGGGTATTGCGCTGGTGCTGTCCGCTGTATTTATCCCGATGGCATTCTCGGGCGGTTCGACCGGTGCTATCTACCGTCAGTTCTCCATCACCATCGTGTCTGCCATGGTGCTGTCGGTACTGGTGGCATTGATTCTGACACCGGCGTTGTGTGCGACCATCCTGAAGCCCGTGCCCAACCACGGCGAGAAAAAAGGTTTCTTCGGTTGGTTTAACCGTCTTTTCGATAAGAGTACCCATCACTACACCAGCAGTGTCGCCAATATTCTGCGCAGCACGGGCCGTTATGTCGTGGTGTATCTGCTCGTGGTCGCGAGCCTGGGCTTTGCCTTTACTCAAATCCCCAGCTCCTTCCTGCCACAGGAAGACCAGGGCGTATTACTGACGATGGTTCAGTTGCCGGTAGGCTCTACTCAGGAAAGTACCCAGAAGGTGCTCGACCAGGTGAGCGACTACTACCTGCATAACGAGAAAGACAACGTGAAATCGGTCTTTACCGTTAACGGGTTCGGCTTCGCTGGTCGTGGTCAGAACATGGGGATCTCTTTCGCCAGCCTGAAAGACTGGGATGAACGTAAAGGTGCAGCCAACAAAGTCGATGCCATTATTGGTCGTGCTTTTGGCGCCTTCTCGCAAATCAAAGAAGCGATTGTTATCCCGTTCAACATACCGGCTATCGTCGAGTTGGGCACTGCCAGTGGTTTTGACTTTGAGCTGATTGATCAGAATAACCTTGGTCACGATAAGCTCATGGCAGCCCGTAACCAGTTGCTGGGTATGATCGCCCAACATCCGGATACGTTGGTGCGAGTTCGTCCTAACGGGATGGAAGACACACCGCAATACCGCCTGGAAATTGATCAGGAAAAAGCACAATCGCTCGGCGTATCGATTGCCACCATCAACGCCACACTGTCCACCGCACTCGGGGGTACATACGTCAACGACTTTATTGACCGCGGCAGGGTGAAAAAGGTGTACGTTCAGGCTGACGCCAAATACCGTATGCTGCCCAGCGATATCCAGAAATGGTATGTCCGTGGTGCGTCTAATCAGATGGTACCGTTCTCAGCGTTTGCTTCGGCACACTGGGAATACGGTTCACCACGTCTGGAGCGTTATAACGGTCTGCCGTCTGTGGAACTGGTGGGGGAAGCGGCTCCTGGTAAGAGTACAGGGGAAGCGATGGCATTAATGGAAGAACTGGCTTCGCAATTACCGCCAGGTATTGGTTTCGACTGGACGGGTATGTCCTATCAGGAACGACTGGCAGGTAACCAGGCACCGGCACTGATCATCATCTCCGCCATCGTGGTATTCCTGTGTCTGGCGGCGCTGTATGAAAGCTGGTCAATTCCCTTCTCGGTTATGTTGGTTGTTCCGTTGGGCGTGTTCGGTGCCGTCATGGCGGCGGGCTTGCGCGGACTGGAAAACGATGTCTACTTCAAGGTGGGTCTGTTGACCACCATCGGTTTGTCCGCCAAGAACGCCATCCTGATCGTCGAGTTTGCCAAAGACCTGATGGAGAAAGAAGGAAAAGGCCTGGTAGAAGCTACGCTGGATGCGGTGCGTATGCGTCTTCGCCCCATTCTGATGACATCGCTGGCGTTCATTTTGGGTGTGGTCCCGCTGGTCATCAGTACCGGTGCAGGTTCCGGCGCACAGAACGCGGTCGGTACCGGCGTAATGGGTGGGATGATCACCGCCACCGTATTGGCTATCTATTTCGTCCCCGTGTTCTTTGTGGTCGTTCGCCGACGCTTCGGTAAGAAGAAAGACGACAACGAGCCTCATCATGAGCACTCACAAACCAGTCACTAAACCGTGATATCTCTTCTCAAAAGGCCGCTATGCGGCCTTTTTTAATGCGCGACAAACACAGCGAACATCCCCCTCAACTCCCCCGTCTCACCAACCCCTACAAACCATAACGTTGATCATTGCTCCTGAAAGGCGCAAAATATAGTTATGTTATAACATAACAAATGAGGTCATCATGAAAGCGGGTATCCACCCTAACTACCGTACCGTGCTGTTCCACGACACCAGTGAGAATGTGTTCTATAAAATCGGCTCCACCATCAAAACTGACCGGACTTACGAATACGATGGGGAAGTCTACCCATACGTTACTATCGACGTCTCCTCCGCTTCTCACCCTTATTACACCGGCAAACAGAAAGAATACGCCAAAGAAGGGAGCGCAGCGCGCTTTCAACAGCGTTTCGGCCGCTTTCTCAAATCGTAATAGGGGGAATTATCCATGCAGGTATTAAGTTCTCTTCGCAGTGCCAAAACTCGCCACAAAGACTGTATCGTGGTCAAACGGCGCGGGCGCGTCTATGTCATCTGTAAAACAAACCCACGCTTCAACGCAGTACAGGGTAGGAAAAAGAAAAAACGCTAATTATTATTAGCTCAAAACTTATCGGAAGGTGCGCATCGTCGCACCGTCCATCACATCAGACCACTTTTCCAATTTCTTTTAAAAACAAAAGGATAAAATAATTGCGTTTTCACATCTTCAAAATCTTTACAAATAAAGACAAGCCAGAAAAAATAATTAACACAGTGATTCTTGCTAACGCCGAAAAAAATTAAATATACTTGCTTCAGTGGCCGATAAATATATCACGGCACACCGGAAGCAGCCTACACCGATGACAGCCATCGTCATAAAGATGGTTCGACCACATCATAACTGTTAGCTTTTTTGCTATAATGAATTCAGAATGATTGTTGACAGTGACGTTGCATCATTCTCCGGCATTCACCGTGTTACCCCTGTTCGTCTTAAGATTAAGGGACATTGAGGCATACTGAGGGGCATTCTATCTTCTGCACTTCATCACACCACCTGTCTGGCCAAGTGGTAGCCCTAAGTGACATTGAATCGTAGCTTACGGAGGGATAGAAATGGATGAGTACACACCTCAACATTATGATATTGCCCAACTCAGATTCTTGTGTGAAAATCTGCACGACGAAAGTATCGCAACATTAGGTGACAGCAGTCGTGGCTGGGTGAATGATCCGACCTCTGCGGTCAATCTTCAACTAAACGAACTCATCGAACACATTGCGGCATTTGTTGTTACCTACAAAATAAAATATCCGCATGAGGCGGCGCTGTGTGAGCGGGTTGAAAAATACCTGGACGATACTTATATCCTTTTCAGCAACTACGGTATAAATGATTCAGAGTTGCAGAAATGGAAAAAATCCAAGTCACAATTATTCAGAATGTTCTCAGAAAAGAGCGTCTGTACGGTAGTAAAAACTTAAGCAATAATTTGTTTCATACTTAATTTAAATCCAGGAAAATTAACAAGGTCACTATGAAAAAAATCGACTATTTAATGCGTTTGCGTAAATGTACAACCATCGACACGCTTGAGCGTGTTATAGAAAAAAACAAGTACGAGCTTTCTAACGACGAACTTGAAATGTTCTATTCAGCTGCCGACCATCGTCTGGCTGAGCTAACGATGAATAAACTTTACGACAAAGTGCCAACTGCCGTATGGAAATACGTTCGATAAGCACTAAAAACAGCGGCTTAATACATAAATACACTGTGCCGATATGTTATCGGCCTTTGTTTTTTAGCGCCAGAAAACCACAGCTTTTGTAACAAAAAGTGTGCATTTTACTTAAGACTTTCTTCATTTATTATTCGTCTCCACCCCCGAAGTTAATTTAACCATCGTCTTATCAATTTTTATTGTTTTTACCATGCGGGTTAAACATCAATTTTTTTACTAATAGTTAAACCAGCGTAGAAAAGAAAACGGTGACAATATCGGGGAAGGGATAAAATGGTGGAGACCCCGCCAGCTACATCCCGGCACACACGTCGCCTGCTGCGGCTGCTTCCTTCCGGACCTGACCGGGTCCACAGGTTAGTGTTGCGGGAGAACCAACGGGGCCTCCATTGACAGCTCCGCAGTTGCGAAGCGGAGGGCATTATCGGTGATGGACTAAGCAATTGCAAGAAAACAGCGCTTAACCGCTGTTTTCTTACTCATCACCAGCTTTTATACTCAATATTATGTGTCCCCTTGCCCGTTCTAACACCTTCTGAGCCTATCCATGACTATTGAATCGGATAATTTCCGCCAACGTGTCATCCACGTTATCGCCGCAATTCCTTACGGGTGTGTCGCTACTTATGGTGATGTCGCGCATCTTGCCGGTTCAGCACGAGCAGCCCGTCAGGTTGGCGGCATATTACGTGGGCTGCCCACAGGCAGCCTACTACCCTGGTATCGAGTGATTAACAGAAAAGGTGAGATCTCACTGACAGGTCCGGATTTTCAGCGCCAAAAATCTGCTCTTCAGGCTGAAGGCGTTATGCTGAATTCAGAAGGGAAAATCGACCTGGATAGATTTCGCTGGCGGTACATGCAAGACATTTAGCAAACAACGCACCACCAGCGAAAAATAACGTTAATTGATATTAATACAACTGCGGTGACGAGCCCGAAGAGTCATCGTCATCAGGCGTTGCCGTTTCTGTGTTCGGTGTCAGAAACCCGGCTGGTTTCGCAGGAACAGGCACCGCCGTAACGGGTATCAGGTTCAGATCGGCATTATTCACACCATTCGTGACCACGGGCATGACATGCTCAGTAATCAGTGTGACCCGGTTATCTATTGCGACGGCGGCGCTAAGCAGGATACGCGCATCCGGCCGAATTTCTGATGGGTTATAGGGCAATACAAATCGGAACGGTGCCTGCTGACCTTCTGTACGGATTACGCGCTGGGAAATCACTTTCGAAGGCGCATCTGGGATCGTTGCATCAGAGACCGTCACCGTCAGTACCGAATCAGGCGGCAACGCGATTTTTTGGCGAATGTTCACTGTGCCGGTAACAGCAGGCATGTCGCTAACAGGCTGAGAAAGCATCTGGGTCTGCCGCATTGCCGGTGCAGTTGTTTCAGGCGCAATACTATGGTTTTCAGTAACAACACCATGGTTTCCAGGAGCAACACTATGGTTGTTAACACACCCACTGAGCGCGATCGATACCGTAATACCGCTAAAGATATGCCATAATCTCATAGGCTAAGCCTCCTTAATTATTCTATTCAGGATGGCGGTCAGTTGACTGCATCCGTTAAGAAGTATGAACCAACCTGCATGACAATTATGGTGGAAAATTCCGATAGTTATGGCAAAGCTTACCGCTATCCCAAATTCTGCCTACGTGTTTTGATGGAACCCGGTTCTTTAGACGATGATTGACGTGCGTAATCACATTACTCCAAAGGCAGAACTATGAGTCAGGCATTACAACAACTTCTCGACCTGCTAAATCTGGAAAAACTCGAAGAAGGCCTATTTCGCGGCCAAAGTCAGGATCTGGGATTACGCCAGGTATTTGGCGGTCAGGTAGTCGGCCAGGCGTTGTCCGCTGCCAAACAGACTGTGCCGCCAGAGCGTTTCGTCCATTCGTTTCACAGCTACTTTTTGCTCCCCGGCGACAGCCAGAAACCGATCATTTACGACGTAGAAACCCTACGGGATGGCAACAGCTTTAGCGCCAGACGCGTCAGCGCGATTCAGAATGGCCGTTCGATTTTTTACATGACGGCATCTTTTCAGACTCGGGAAAGCGGTTTTGAACATCAAAGCGACATGCCACTCGTCACACCGCCAGACGAGCTCCCATCAGAGCAGGACATTGCCCGCAGCATAGGGTCGTTAATTCCCCCCGCTATGCGGCAGGTATTCACTAGCGACCGGCCTATCGAAATTCGTCCAGTAAAATTCCACAATCCATTAAAAGGCGAAGCCGCCCCCCCGGTCAGGCAAGTATGGTGTCGAGCCAACGGCACCATGCCAGATGACGAACGGACTCACCAATATCTGCTGGGTTATACCTCTGACTGCCACTTCCTGCTCACTGCACTACAACCACATGGTGTAGGGTTCCTGGAACGGGGTATGCAAGTCGCAACGATTGACCACGCGATGTGGTTCCATCGGCCGTTTCGGCTTGACGACTGGCTGCTTTATTCTGTTGAAAGCCCTTCAGCCTCCGGTGCTCGCGGATTTGTACGCGGCCAGTTCTATACCCGCGAAGGCGTGTTGGTCGCCTCCAGCGTACAGGAAGGCGTCATCCGTCGGCATGGACAGTAACATCCGCTATCTATATTGAGGGATAAACGTATTTAGGGATAAAAAAAACCACCTTTTTCAAGGTGGTTTGTTGTTTGCTTCATAACGGTAGCCGATATTTATCCGTTACCGATGCTGAACACGAAAGATTACTGGTTGTACGCGTTTTCGCCGTGGCTGTTGACGTCCAAACCTTCGCGTTCTTGTTCTTCCGGCACACGCAGACCAACAGCAATATCCGCAACCTTGAAGGAGATGAACGCTGCAACGCCAGACCATACGATGGCAACAATCACGCTAAACAGCTGAACCCATACCTGATGCGCCATTGTCACGCCCTGCGCATAACCGACACCACCCAGTGATGTCGCCGTAAACACCCCCGTCAGCAAGCACCCTACGATACCGCAAACGCCGTGCACACCGAACACGTCACAAGGGTCGTCAACTCGCAGCCATTTTTTCAGCACGGTCACGCCCCACAGCCCAGCAAAGCCACCGGCAAAACCAATCACCATGGAACCACCGACACCTACCGTACCAGCGGCTGGCGTAATGGCAACCAGACCAGCGATACAACCGGAGCACGCACCCAACAGTGATGGTTTACCACGAGTAATCCATTCGCCTACAACCCAGGCCAGAATCGCTGCGGCAGTCGCCACCACCGTAGTCAGGAACGCCAGGCCAGCAATATTGTTAGCCGCTGCAGCAGAACCGGCGTTAAAGCCGAACCAGCCGATATACAGAATCGCAGTCCCCAGGAAAACCATCGGCAGATTGTGTGGTTTGAACGCTTCTTTACCGAAACCAACGCGTTTACCCAGCAGCAATGCACCAACCAGACCAGCAACCGCCGCGTTAATATGCACCACTGTGCCGCCAGCGAAGTCCAGTGCGCCATCGGCCGCCAGATAGCCACCACCCCAGACCATGTGGGTCATCGGCAGATAAGACAAGGTGAACCACAGTGTAGAGAAGATAAGTACCGCAGAGAAACGAATACGTTCACCCAGCGCGCCAAGCACCAGCCCCACAGTAATGCAGGCAAAGGACGCCTGATAAGCCACATGGATAAACTGGTAAAAAGTACCGCTGATTGAGTTGATATCAATGCCATTGAGCATGAAGTTAGTCAGGCCGCCGAAAAACGGGCTACCTGTGCTAAATGCCACGCTGTAACCATAAATCACCCACAGAATGCACACCAGTGCAAAAGCCACTGTTATCTGGGTCAGCATGGACAGTACGTTTTTGCTACGAATCAAACCACCGTAGAACAACGCCAGACCAGGAATGGTCATGAACAGTACCAACGCGGTACAAATCATCATGAACGCATTGTCCGCTTTGTCTACTACAGGTGCTGGCGTATCCGCCATAACCCATGTCGGAAGCATGGCTGCCGCACCTAAACCTAACGACAAGGAAAGTTTCTTCATTTTTTCATTCATCCCTATTTAATAAGGCTAAATCAGGTAATTGTTATAATGCGGCTTCGTCAGTTTCGCCGGTACGGATACGGATGACGCGTTGCAGTTCTGCAACAAAGATTTTGCCGTCGCCGATCTTACCGGTGTAAGCAGCTTTGCTGATGACATCGATAACTTCATCCAGTTGGTCGTCAGCGATCGCGATGTCGATCTTCACTTTTGGCAAAAAGTTCACGCTGTATTCCGCGCCGCGATATAACTCGGCATGCCCTTTCTGACGCCCAAACCCTTTCACCTCAGTGACGGTGAGCCCCTGGATGCCTACAGAAGACAGTGCTTCACGAACGTCTTCCAGCTTGAACGGTTTAATGACTACAGTAACCAGTTTCATCCTCATCCCCCTAACTGTGTAAGTTCAGGCTTGTGCCCGTCACTCTCAATATGTCCACGCATCACTTAAAGCAAATCGTGTGCCATAACGACAACACCCGCATAAAAGTGACGAAACGCGACGCTTTAAAGACAGAAAAGAAGAGGAGTGGATAAAGTATGGACAATGAACGGGAAAAACAGGAGCGCGTGACGCACAAAAATAGTGCATCACGCTTAATTTCAGTGCACCACATTGCACAGTAAGGAAAGCGCTGCCAAATTATGGTGCGAAACGCTGCCCAATACTGGCAGTCATGGTGCCTGGGAGATCAGTTCCGCAGAGTCATGTGGCTGTGAAAAGGTCATTTCTCTGCTCGCCTGCTGCAATTGATACATTTGGTAGTACCGACCATTTTTCGCCAACAACTGTTCATGTGTTCCCTGCTCCACCGTTTTACCGTGGTGCAGTACCAGAATGTTATCGGCCTCAACGATGGTTGACAGGCGATGTGCTATCACCACCAAGGTGGTGTGGGAACGCACCAGTCGCAGCGCTCGCTGGATAGCTTGCTCCGTACCGGAATCAATATTGGCAGTCGCTTCGTCCAGAATCAGGATCCTGGGGGTCGCCACCAGCACCCTGGCCAACGCCAGCAACTGCTTTTGCCCCACAGACAAATTATTGCCCTGTTCACCAATGCGACTATGAATGCCTTGCGGCATGTCTCGCACCAGTGATGCCAGTTGCACCGCCTCCAACGCCTGCCAGACCTTTTCCTCACTCATATCCCGCCCCAGCGTAACATTAGCGAACATGGAGTCAGCCAGCACAACCGGGTCTTGTTGCACCATCGCCACATGTTGACGCAGCACCTGATGCGATAACCCCGATAATGGACGACCATCCAGACGGATTTCACCGCTATCTGGAACGTAATACCCCATCAACAGACTTGCCAGCGTACTTTTACCACTACCGGTATGCCCAACCAGCGCGACAAATCCCCGATCCGGCACATGCAACTCAATGTGGTGTAATACCGGTTTATCTTTATGGTAAGAAAACGTCACCTGCTCGATATCGATACGACCGCTTTCCAGCGCGCGAATATCGTCGCCGTACTGCTGTCGGGCACCATCCATCAGCTCAAAAATACGCTCCCCGGCAACAACGGCCTGTTGCAGCATCGATTGCTGGGTGGTGAGTTCGATCAGAGGCTCATTCAATCGTCCCAGATAATTAATAAACGCATACAACACCCCGACCCCGACAGAACCGACAGCGCTGAATCCGAATTGCAGCAACAGCCCACACATCACCAACGCCGAAAACAGGCTTAATAGCGGGCGTAACAGAAACCCATCCAGCCTCAACGTCTGCATCCGGGTGTTATAATGTGCCCAGCTTGCATCACTCAGTTTTTTGCCGAAGCGCATCTGTTGGCGAAACTGTTGAATGACGTTCATGCCACTAATCGACTCGTTAAAGCCGTCGTTGATATCCGCCAGATAGCTACGCATCCGACGAACAATCGGTGTGCTGTAACGCTGATAAATCACCATCACAATCGCAACCGCTGGAAAGATAGCCGTGGCTATCAGCGCCATACGCCAGTCCAGGCTAAACATGGCTATCAGCATCGCCCCAATCAATGCGGCGCTACGCAACACGCTGCCCACCACCATGACATACAAGTCACGCACGACTTCGGTATCGTTGGTCACTCGGGAGATAAGTTGCCCAACCGGCTGGGTATCGAACACCGCCAGCGGCTGACGCAGCGCCGCGTCCATAACATCCGTGCGCAACTGCTGCACGACACCGACGGCCACCCGATTGAACATCAGCGCCTGAACGTAATGCAACAACGCGGCCATCCCTTGCAGCAACACATATCCCACCGCCAGGCCGGCCGCTATCATCAGCGGAAACTCACCTTTGCTGACCAGATGATCGATGAAGTAACTGACCAAAACCGGCCCGGCTACCTCAGCCCCCGCGGCTATCCATAATAGCAATACGCCGGTTCCTACCGTTTTCTTCCACGGTAATCCGTAAGACAGCAACCGTTTTAACGTTGGCCATAATGCACGAGGATTATTCACTTGATTGCTCCTCACGAGGTGAATCATCCAATGCGGCTTCCAGTTGCTGATAACGATACATGTCGCGATACCATCCCGTCTGCTGTGATAGATGTGCGTGATCACCACGCTGCGCCACATGCCCTTGCTGCAACACCAGAATCTCATCGGCATCGACCAGCGCCGACAAGCGATGCGCACTGATAATCAGGGTTCGCTTCTGTCCCCACTGACGCAAGTTACTTAAAATCTGATGTTCTGTACGTCCATCTACCGCCGATAAGGCATCATCCAGCACTAACACTTCGGCTTCCAGCAACAAGGCCCGGGCAATAGCGATACGTTGTTTTTGACCGCCAGACAGCATCACGCCCCGCTCGCCCACCTCCGTCTGGTAGCCCTGTGGCAGGCGAAGAATGTCGTCATGAACATTTGCCAGTCGCGCCGCCTCTTCTATTTGTTGTTGGGACGCATCAGGACGCCCCAGCGCGATGTTATTGGCGACGGAATCCGAAAACAGGAAGGGTGTCTGCCCAACCACCGCGAAGCGCCCTCGCAACGCGTCCAACTGGAGGTGATGCAATGCCTGCCCATGGTAAGTAATCTGCCCTTGCTCGACATCGAAATAGCGCAATAACAGTGCCAGCAACGTACTCTTGCCAGAGCCAGTTGGCCCACAAAGCCCCAGAGTTTTGCCGGGTGTCAATGTAAAACGAACATCGTTAAGCACCATTGCCGAGTGTTCCGGGTAATGGAAGGCCGTAATCTCAGCCACCAGCGTTCCGGGTTCAGCGGGTAATGGTTGAGTCCCATCTTCAACTACTGGCGCTTCGGACAAGAGTTGGCGAATGCGGCTATAAGCAGCACTGCCGCGCTCGACAATATTAAACATCCAGGCCAGCGCCAACATCGGCCAAATCATCAACCCGAGATACATCACAAAGCTGGTCAATGACCCCAGAGTCAAAGAACCTTGTATCACCATCCAACTGCCACCCCCTACCGCCAGCAAATTAGACAAGGCGACGGCGATATAAATCGTTGGGTCAAAACGCGCGTCTACCCGCGCAACTCGCATATTTTTCTGACCCGCGTCAGCCGCCACCCTGGCAAAGCTGCCCGACTGGTGATCCTCCAGGCCAAACGATTTGATCATGCGGATACTGGTGAGACTTTCCTGGGCATGGTCATTGAGTGAAGAAAATGCAGCCTGCGCGTCTTTGAAACGCAGGTGCAACTGGGTGCCATAACGTTTGATGATAATCGCCATCAATGGCATCGGTGCCAACGCTATCAGCGTTAACTGCCAACTAAGCTGGGTACTCATGACCACCAGTACCGCACAGCCCATGACCAGTGAATCCACCAGCGTCAATACGCCTTCGCCCGCAGCGAATACCACGCGAT
Organism: Dickeya ananatis; assembly: GCF_019464615.1. NCBI lineage: Bacteria > Pseudomonadati > Pseudomonadota > Gammaproteobacteria > Enterobacterales > Pectobacteriaceae > Dickeya > Dickeya ananatis. The sequence goes on from NZ_CP040816.1 coordinate 3,059,890, forward strand.
CCACGTCATTGGTCGCGCGGGCGATCAGGTCTCCGGTACGATGGCGAAGATAAAACGCGGGATGTTGACGACTCAGTTGCCGGTAGAACGCTTCTCGCAGTTCAACAGCCAGTTGATAGGCCGCACCAAACAACCAGATGCGCCAGAAATAGCGCAGCAGATACGTTAATAAGGCAATCAGCAGAATTCCACCAATCCACCACAGCACGGAAGCCGTGATCATTTGGTGTTGCGTTACGCCATCCACGATAATGCCAACCAGTCTGGGCGGCAGCAATTGCAGGATAGCAATCACAATCAACAGGATGACTGCCCCCAGATAGCGCTTCCATTCGCGGCGGAAATACCATCCCAGTTGAACAAAAAGTCTCACGCGGTTTCAATCCATTAGCTACATAGCAAAGTAGAATGCGGTAAACAGGTCATTATACATAAAGTGTATGGTGAATAAATTTTATACCTGGAGGGGCAAGGCGGTAGTCTGTTTTATACATTCCATCGCGAAACTGGATGTCACATCAACCAGCCCCGGTATGCCATTGACCAGACGTTTATAAAACGCATCATAGCTTTTCATGTCAGCAACCTGAACCTGCATCAGATAGTCGTATTCGCCTGCCATGCGGTAAAATGCCAGCACCTCTGGCATCTCGGAGACAAACCGGGAAAACGTCTGATACCAGGCACTGTTATGCTGCTGGGTTTTCAACAACACAAATGCCGTCAGCCCCAGCCCCAGCTTTTCGTTATCCAGCAATGCAACCCGGGATTTGATATATCCGTCATCCTCCAACCGCTTTAACCGCTTCCAGCACGGTGTCGAGGTCAGATTCACCGCATCAGCCAGAGCCTGCAATGAAAGGGTACAATCCTGCTGTAATAGCGACAGCAGCATACGATCAGTTTTATCCATCATGGCGACATAAAAGAGAAAAATTTTCTCTCATTAGCGCTTTTCGAAAACAAAAAGGCAATCTTTTTTTCTGCAAAACCCGATACGCTACATCGTATGCCACCCAAGGCTGATACGCGCCAGTGCAGGTGGTGGAATATTCCATGAAACATCATTTTCTTTCAGCAGGATAACATCACATGACCACCACCTGGGTACGAGACGCCGTTAGCGCGATTGAGGCAGACTTTCAACGTTCGGCAGATACTCACCTGATTCGCCTTACTTTGCCGGATTACCCCGGTATTTATTTTTATCTTAAAGACGAAAGTACCCACCCAAGCGGCAGCCTCAAGCATCGCCTTGCACGCTCTCTATTCCTGTATGGCCTGTGCAATGGCTGGATCAAAGAAGGCACGCCGATCATTGAAGCCTCATCTGGCAGTACCGCTGTATCAGAAGCGTATTTCGCCCGCCTGCTGGGATTACCGTTTATTGCTGTTATGCCATCCTGCACCGCCAAACGAAAAATCGAACAAATCGCGTTCTACGGCGGCAACTGCCATTTTGTCGAACAATCCTGTCAGATCTATGCCGCCTCGGAAGAACTGGCCAAAGAGCTGCACGGCCACTATATGGATCAATTCACTTACGCCGAACGGGCCACGGACTGGCGTGGTAATAACAACATCGCGGACAGCATCTATCGGCAAATGGCCCGTGAACCGTTTCCTGTCCCTGACTATCTGGTCATGAGCGCCGGTACTGGCGGGACGTCTGCTACGCTTGGGCGCTATATCCATTACAAAGGGTTGGATACGCAGTTGGTGGTGGTAGACCCGGAAAACTCGGTATTCTATGACTGCTATCACCAGCAGGACCGAACTCTCATCGGCACATGCAGCAGCCGTATTGAAGGGATTGGTCGCCCTCGTGCCGAACCCTCGTTTATCCCCGGCGTAATCGACGACATGGTTAAAGTACCTGACGCAGCCAGCATTGCCACCTTGTACTGGCTCGAGAAAATACTGGGACGTAAAGTCGGCCCGTCTACCGGAACCAATGTATGGGGTATGTTGCAATTGGCAGGAAAAATGGTAGCTGAAGGACGCCGTGGCGCGATCGTTACCTTGCTGTGTGACAGCGGTGAGCGTTATCTCGATACCTATTACAATCCAGACTGGGTAAAAAATCATATCGGTGATGTCACTCCTTACTTGCAGCAACTGACCGAAGGACATCCCTTTTCCTGATGGTATTCCGGTCGGCCGCACACCCCTCGCACTGAACTGTATCGGGATTTCAAGTACTATCCCCTTCATACTTCAAGTTGCAGGTGCGTTGACTGCGTTACTCGGCCCATCAATGGGCCTCGCCCTTCGGGCCGCTGCAAGCAGCGTTCAAATCGGCGCATGCCGATTTGTCGCTCACCCGAATCACTTACTTGTGTAAGCTCCTGGGGAGTCCGTTCGATTGCCGCGTTACAAGGCTCTAACGAGCCTTGCCCTAAAGGGCCAACGCATCGCGTTGTTCAACACGCGAGCGTGTTGTCCTGCAACTCAAATTATTTTGGGTATATAACCACCAGAACAAGTACAGTATCCGCCAGAATAAGTTTGGCGGATTGCGGCCGACTGGCTGCACCCATGCATGAGGGAAGAGAAGAATGACAAGTGCAGTTGTAGTTTTTAGTGGTGGTCAGGACTCTACCACCTGCCTGATACAGGCATTGCAGCAGTACGATGAAGTCCACTGTGTCACATTTGACTACGGACAGCGCCACCGTGCGGAAATCGACGTTGCTGCCGAGCTGGCTCGCACACTGGGAGCCAGAGCGCATAAGGTGCTGAACGTCAGCCTGCTTAACGAACTGGCTGTTAGTAGCCTCACTCGTGACAGTATTCCTGTACCCGAGTTTGATGCCACGGCCGATGGCTTGCCAAGTACCTTTGTTCCTGGCCGAAATATCCTCTTTTTGACATTGGCCTCGATCTACGCCTATCAGGTAGGGGCAGAGACTGTTATTACCGGTGTCTGTGAAACCGATTTCTCTGGTTATCCCGACTGCCGAGACGAGTTCGTTAAGGCCTTGAACCAGGCGGTAACCCTGGGGTTGGCCAAAGATATTCGTTTTGTCACACCGCTGATGTGGCTCAACAAAGCAGAAACCTGGGCACTGGCAGACTACTATCAACAGCTTGATACCGTGCAAAACCATACGCTCACCTGCTACAACGGCATTAAAGGAACGGGATGCGGGCAATGCGCGGCGTGTCACCTGAGAGCGAAAGGGCTGGCAGAGTACCACCAGAATCCATCCGCGGTCATGGCCGCTATGAAGAAAAAAACCGGGCTGAAGTGACCCCACCAGGTACCAGACAAGAGGATGCTTGTCTGGTACTGGCTTTTCACATTGACGCCTACCCTCACGCCGAAACTGCGTTTTTGCCAATGTGTTCTGACGATAAACGCACTTACAGACGCAAACGTGACTGATTACGCTCGATTAGCGCACTACCAATTCCCGGAACTTCCTGCAGTTGCTCAATTTGGGTGAACGGCCCGTTTTGCTCACGATAAGAGACTATCGCCTGTGCTTTTTTCAGCCCTACACCATTGAGCGCCGCAGCCAGTTGTTCCGCCGTCGCCTTGTTAATACTTACTTCTTCTTCATCGGTTGCCACCGATGGCTTAGCCGCTTTTTCAGGTTTATGTTCCGGTGAGGTAGGTTTTGCTGCACTCACACCCGTTTTTTCCAGCGAGGCTGTAGTGGGAGAAGCATGAAGCCACGTTGACATCCCCGCCAGACTCATCCCCACCATAAAACATAACGCTTTGATTCCTGAGTTTTTCATGCTGTTTCCTCCTTGTGTTTGACAGCACGGCAACAATGCCCGAGTGTGCGACACGCGGCAAACAGCAAACTGAAAATGTGGAAAAGGCCGCGAAAGCGGCCTTTGAATGTTGCAGTGAGTTGCAAAACGCTGCGGGGGTTATTGCACTTCTTGTGCAGCGTTACCGTACTTGATTTTCGCCTGACTGCGCAGACTCGTCAGCAGGGTATCGAACAGTGCACCCACCGAGTTCTGCTCTATCTGGTTACCGAACTGTTTCTTCTGATCGTCCGATAAGGCGTGCGGTTTCACCGCATCCAAGGCGACCAGTACGATATTGCCTGCCTGATCCTGCGCTACCGCATAAGACGGTTTATCTTTCTTCGGCTGAGGCATCGCAAACACCGTCTCTGACAGCGCATCCGCCTGACCGATTGAAGATATCACTTTCGCTGCACTAAAACTCAGGCCAGCAGCAGTCATGCTATCGGTTTTCCCCTGATTGAGATCAGCAAGAATCTTCTCTGCTTCAACCCGAGCCTGTTGTTCCGCTTTCTGGCGTTTGAGCGACTGTACGACCTGATCGTGCACTTTATCCAACGGCTGGGTTGCTTCCGGTTTGTGGTCAGTCACGCGCAATACGAACGCTCGATCGCCTTCGACACTGATCACATCGGAATTGTTACCCGGCGTGCCATTCTCACCCACCAGAGAACCACCAAAAATCGCCTGAGTAACCGGCTGGAAATTCAATGCGGCAGGTACGTTGTCACGCGTAAACCAGTCTGTCTGAACAGCTTTGACGTTAGCGACTTTCTCAGCAGAAACCAGTGACTCATTATCGTTGCTGGCCGCTTCGCTCACCTTCTGCTGCAAAGCGTAAAACGCATCCAGTGATTTCTCACGTTTTACCTTTTCAGCCAAATCAGCGCGTACCTCATCCAGCGCTTTGACGCGCTGCGCCTGAATATCATCCAAACGGATAATCAGGTAACCCACGGAAGATTTGATAACGTCAGAAAGCTGGCCTTTCTGCTTCAGACCTGCCTGTTTGATTTCATCCACCGTGGAGCCATCGTCCATCCAGCCCAAGTCCCCCCCATTACGACGGGAAACAATATCGGTGGATTTTTCTTTAGCCAACGCTGCAAAATCAGCGCCTTTCTTCAACTGGTCGAGCACGGCCTTAGCATCTGCCTCGGTTTTCAGCTGAATGACGCTGTACTTTTTGCGTTCCGGCTGCGTGAATTCACCCTTATGTTGTTCGTAATAAGCCGCGATATCATTGTTATCTACCTTGGTTTTATCCATGATAGAAGCGGCATCCAGCATGATATAGCTGACTTTGAACTGCTCTGGTGCCAGATAACGGCTCTTGTTCTGATCGTAGAAGTTTTTTACTTCGTCATCAGAGACAGTCTGACTCTTGGCACGAACGCCAAGATCAAGAGTTGCCGTACGAATGGTGCGATCCTGCGCGGCCATCGCCACCAGGTTATCAAGCTCTTGCTGCAATACGAAATCTGTACTGCCTAACCCGCGAATCAGCTGCTGAGTCAGCAATTGCTTACGCAGGAACTGCGCATACGCGTCTGGTGTCAGCCCCATCTGACGCACCTGCGCCAGGTATTTGTCGTTATCAAAACGGTTATTGGTCTGAAACTCAGGCACGGAGAAAATCGCCTGTTTGATCTGCTCATCGCTGATGTTCAGCCCTAGGGTATGAGCGTACTGCACCACCAGCGTTTCATCGATTAGCTGTGACAGCACCTGTTTGCGCAACTGCTGCATATACCCTTCGTTAGCGGCCAGGGCGGAGAAATTATCCCCCAGCATCTCCTGCTGACGATTGCGCTCATTCTGTACACCTTGCTCAAGCTGAGAGCGGGTAATCTCTTGTCCATTCACCTTGGCCGCGTAATCACCTGAACCACGTATCAGGTAATCGCCCACACCGGTCAACACGAATGAACCAATAATCAAGGCAAGAATAACTTTTAGCACGACGTTGTTAGCGGCCGCGCGTAAATTGTCCATCATAATGTGACAACACTCCGCTGTAGAATGGATAACACTTCCCCTGCGCAGGCCGTAGCCATGCCTCCCTGCTATCGCTATAGCCACACTCGGCCAGGGCGCACTCAAGTATTTGCCGGATAACAGTAATCTTAATTACCTGTAAAAAAAGGCACATCATACCATGATGCGCCTTATATCTTACCTTACCCATCACGCTGAGTCAGGTAGTGTTTGGACTGGAAGACCGTCCCAACTCAGAATTTGCTACTTAATCATCAATTCACTGCATCTTTCAGTGCTTTACCAGCACGGAAACCGGGTACTTTAGCAGCCGGAATACTGATTTCTTTGCCAGTCTGCGGGTTACGCCCGGTGCGCGCAGCACGTTCACGCACGGAAAACGTACCAAAACCAACCAAAGCGACGTCATCTCCGGCTTTCAGAGATTCGGTAACAGACCCAATAATTGCATCCAACACACGCCCTGCTGCCGCTTTGGAAATATCAGCATCTGCGGCAATTTTGTCGATCAATTGTGACTTGTTCACACTCTCATCCCCTCTGAAATACTGTCATTGCGCCAGAGCCCCCAGCGCAACACGTAGCTTTATCTATTCAGTCAAACCGCAGGCTACCAGCCAACAGGATCAACAGTGCTCTAACTTAGCGGCACGAAAAAAGGCTGGCAAGCACCATTTCACTTACCAGCCCTTATTTTCTCAGTGGTTTTTGCTATAGGTCACTATTTCTTCTTAGCCGTCTTTACCACATCCATACCGTAAGGCGAGTTCTGCAAAGCAATAGTCAGCACTTCCTCAATGCGTTTTACCGGATGAATCTCCAGATCGGCAATCACATTCTGTGGAATCTCTTCCAGATCGCGCTTGTTCTCTTCCGGAATCAGCACGGTCTTGATACCCCCACGATGCGCCGCCAGCAGCTTCTCTTTTAACCCACCAATTGGCAGCACCAGCCCACGCAGGGTAATTTCACCGGTCATCGCCACATCTGCGCGTACCGGATTACCCGTCAGGCAAGATACCAGTGCGGTACACATCGCAATACCGGCGCTCGGGCCATCTTTCGGTGTCGCCCCTTCCGGTACATGCACATGGATATCGCGTTTTTCATAAAAGTCGGAATTGATACCCAGTTTTTCCGCTCTGGCGCGCACCACGGTCAGTGCAGCCTGAATGGACTCCTGCATTACCTCGCCCAGCGAGCCGGTATACGTCAGTTTGCCTTTGCCCGGTACGCTAGCGGTCTCGATCGTCAGCAGATCACCACCTACCTCCGTCCAGGCAAGACCGGTTACCTGACCAACACGGTTCTCTTCATCTGCCCGGCCGTAATCGTAGCGCTGTACGCCAAGATACTCTTTCAGGTTATCGCCGGTGATGAGGATGTGCTTGATGGCTTTATCCATCATGAGCGATTTCACCGCCTTACGGCACAGTTTGGAGATTTCACGCTCCAGACTACGCACCCCGGCTTCACGGGTGTAATAGCGGATGATGCCGATGATGGCACTATCTTCAACCGTCAGCTCGCCTTTTTTCAGAGCATTACGTTCAATTTGCTTGGGCAGCAAGTGCTGACGCGCAATATTGAGTTTTTCATCCTCGGTATAGCCAGACAGTCGGATCACTTCCATACGATCCAGCAGCGGTGCCGGAATGTTCATGGAGTTAGACGTCGCCACGAACATCACATCGGACAGGTCATAATCCACTTCCAGATAATGATCGTTAAATGCCACGTTCTGTTCTGGATCCAGCACCTCCAGCAAAGCAGAAGCCGGGTCGCCACGCATGTCGGAAGACATCTTGTCGATTTCATCCAGCAGGAATAATGGGTTTTTTACGCCCACCTTCGCCATCTTCTGGATCAGTTTGCCCGGCATCGAGCCGATATAAGTACGGCGGTGACCACGGATTTCCGCTTCATCACGTACGCCGCCGAGCGCCATACGGACATACTTGCGCCCGGTGGCTTTGGCAATAGACTGACCCAGAGAGGTTTTACCTACCCCCGGCGGCCCCACCAGACACAGGATCGGCCCTCTTATCTTGCTCACACGGCTCTGTACTGCGAGATATTCGAGGATTCGCTCTTTGACACGCTCCAGACCATAGTGGTCGCTGTCGAGCATTTCCTGGGCTTTCACCAGATCTTTCTTCACCTTGCTGCGTGCCTGCCACGGCACCTGCACCATCCAGTCGATGTAGCTGCGAACCACGGTCGCTTCCGCCGACATCGGTGACATCATGCGCAGTTTCTGCAATTCCGCTTCCGCTTTCTCGCGGGCCTCTTTCGGCATGTTGGCGGATTCAATCTTACGTTTCAGCGCCTCCTGCTCGTCAGGCGCATCATCCATTTCTCCCAGCTCTTTCTGGATGGCCTTCATCTGCTCATTTAGGTAATACTCGCGCTGGCTTTTTTCCATCTGTTTTTTAACGCGACTACGGATCCGTTTTTCCACCTGTAGCAGATCAATTTCGGACTCCATCATCGCCATCAGGTATTCCAGACGCTCGGTCACGTCGGACATTTCCAACACGGATTGCTTGTCCGCCAGCTTCAGCGGCATGTGTGCAGCAATGGTGTCGGCAAGACGCGCCGCATCATCAATACTATTAAGTGATGTTAATACTTCAGGAGGAATTTTCTTGTTCAGCTTGATGTAGCCTTCAAACTGATTGATGGCCGTACGCATGAGCACTTCCTGCTCACGCTCTTCAATTGCCGGCGACTCCAGGTATTCCGCCTGGGCCGCAAAATGCTCCCCGCTATCAGAGAGAGTGGTGATGCGCGCGCGCTGCAACCCTTCCACCAGCACTTTAACGGTGCCGTCGGGTAATTTCAGCATTTGAAGAATAGAGGCGACCGTCCCTACCGAGAAAAGATCGTTAACACCAGGCTCATCCGTTGAGGCTTCTTTCTGTGCCACCAGCATGATCTTTTTGTCGTGATCCATAGCCGCTTCAAGGCACCGAATTGATTTCTCCCGACCAACAAACAACGGAATGACCATGTGCGGATAAACCACCACATCGCGCAACGGCAATACGGGGATTTCTATGCGTTCGGAACGCTCAGGGTTCATAGAGCTCTCTCTTAGTTTCGTTTCCGCCAGGTTAAGGGAATCCGTGGAACACGTGCATCACGGGTTTCACCTATAGGTAATCGAGTATATGGGGATAAATGTCTTACATTCAACGACTGAACGTGTGTAAAAAAAAATGGGGGACTAAATTCCCCCATTTTATCGTTCAGTGTTGTTTTTTAGGCTAATTATTCACCAGATGCCTGCTGGGCTTCTGGCTTACCGTAAATCAGCAACGGTTCGGTCTGCTCTGAAATGACAGACTCATCAACCACCACTTTATCCACGTTTTCCAGTGAAGGCAGATCGTACATCGTTTCCAGCAGTGCCGCTTCGACGATAGAACGCAGGCCACGTGCACCGGTTTTACGTGCCATCGCTTTTTTCGCAATGGCGGTCAACGCCTCGTCACGGAACTCCAGCTCAGCACCTTCCAGTTTGAAAAGCGCCTGATACTGCTTGGTCAACGCATTTTTCGGTTCGCGAAGAATCTGGATCAATGCTTCTTCATCCAGCTCTTTCAGCGTAGCGACCACCGGCAAACGGCCGATAAATTCAGGAATAAGACCAAACTTGATCAAATCACCCGGTTCAACCTGACTCAGCAGTTCGCCCTCGCTCGCTTTCTGGGACACGCCTTTCACTGTCGCGTTAAAACCAATACCGCGGCCGGTATCGGTACGCAGCTCAATGACCTTGTCCAACCCGGCAAATGCACCGCCACAAATAAACAGGATTTTGGAGGTATCAACCTGCAAGAACTCCTGCTGCGGATGCTTACGGCCACCTTGCGGCGGGACAGCGGCGATCGTCCCTTCAATCAACTTCAGCAATGCCTGCTGAACACCTTCACCGGACACATCACGCGTGATGGACGGGTTGTCGGACTTGCGGGAAATCTTGTCGATTTCATCGATATAGACGATACCACGCTGCGCTTTCTGTACGTCGTAATCGCACTTTTGCAGCAACTTCTGAATGATATTCTCGACGTCTTCACCCACATAACCGGCTTCAGTCAGCGTCGTCGCGTCAGCCATGGTGAAAGGGACATCCAGGAAACGGGCCAGCGTTTCCGCCAACAACGTTTTCCCGCTACCTGTCGGGCCAATCAGCAGAATGTTACTTTTGCCAAGCTCAACACCATTGTTGCTATCGCCATTGCGCAGGCGTTTATAGTGGTTGTAGACGGCAACCGCCAATACCTTTTTCGCCTGCTCCTGACCAATAACATAGTCATCAAGATGACGGCGGATTTCGTGTGGCGTCGGTAACGCGCTGCGCTCACGGTGTGGCGCTACTTCTTTAATTTCTTCGCGAATAATGTCGTTACACAAGTCAACACATTCATCGCAGATATACACTGACGGCCCGGCAATGAGCTTACGAACCTCGTGTTGGCTTTTGCCGCAGAAAGAACAGTACAGCAGCTTCCCTGAACCGTCTTTGCGCTTATCTGTCATGAGTCAAACCTCTTCTTTAGTCTCTTGCCCGCAGGCCAACCACATAGCAATCGCGCCACAACAAACACCAGCCGGCTTATCACAACGGCCGACAACCCGCGTCATCGGGCTATTTCGCATCAATGGCGTTATTCACGATGGGTCAATACAGAATCCACTAACCCGTACTCTACTGCCTCTGCGGCAGAGAGGAAACGGTCACGCTCCGTATCCCTTTCTATCACGTCAAGAGACTGACCGGTATGCTTGGCCATCAGCTCATTCATCCGGGCTTTCACCTTGAGGATCTCTTTGGCATGAATCTCAATATCCGTCGCCTGCCCCTGGAATCCCCCCAACGGCTGGTGGATCATCACCCGGGAGTTCGGCAGACAGAAGCGTTTGCCTTTTGTACCGGCGGTCAACAGGAAAGCCCCCATTGACGCGGCCTGCCCCATACAGATGGTGCTGACGTCCGGTTTAATAAACTGCATGGTGTCGTAAATCGACATACCGGCAGTAATTACGCCACCCGGAGAGTTAATGTACAAATAGATATCTTTCTCGGGGTTCTCAGCTTCCAGAAATAGCATCTGCGCCACAATCAGGTTAGCCATATGATCTTCAACCTGACCGGTCAGAAAGATCACACGCTCCTTCAGGAGCCGGGAATAGATATCGTAAGAACGCTCCCCACGCGAAGTCTGCTCAACCACCATCGGCACCAGAGCCATGTGCGGGGCCAGTTTTTCTTGTTCGCCACTGTATGACATTAACGTCTCCTAGATAAAATGCACTTGGCGCATATACCCTGATTCTACTTGAGATAGAAAGTGATGACCATGCTAAGACACGCAGTTAGCCATCTCTGTATTGCCGGAATCAGGCCAATTTCCCTGACGATGCGATCTACGCAGTTATTTAACCAGTTGGGGACCGATGCATCCTTTTTCAAGATTACACCAGTGATTCATTTCGGTTAAAGCGATATCCTGCGCCGAAAGCAGATCGAATGACGCCCTGATTAATCGTTATTAATCATAGTGCAGATTTGGCAGGAGCTGACAGCACGCCCAACGGTTTACTGTACCAGGAAGGAAAAAGCCCACAGCACAGGCTGCGGGCTTTGTAGAAACGATATCAGGTAAAAATCGTAATCAGGCAGCGGTCGTCTGATTCATCAGCTCATTGAAGCTCACTGATTTTTCTACCACTTTCGCTTTGGACAACAGCGCTTCGATCGCCTGCTCTTCCAGAGCGACGTTACGCATGTTGTTCATCATTTCTTTGTTTTTCTTGTAGTACTCAACCACTTCACGCGGATCTTCATACGCGGAGGCGATTTCGTCGATCAATGCGTTAACGCGATCTTCGTCAGCTTTCAGCTCGTGGGACTCAATCACTTCGCCCAGCAGCAAACCAACAACGACACGGCGTTTAGCTTGTTCTTCGAACAGTTCACGCGGCAGTTCCAGAGCCTGCTTCTCGTTACCGCCGAAACGCTGAGCCGCCTGACGACGCAGTACGTCGACTTCCCCGTCGATCAATGCAGCCGGTACGTCAATTTCATTGGCTTTAACCAGACCGTCGATAACCTGAGACTTCACGCGATTACGGATAGCGCCTTTCAGTTCACGCTCCATGTTTTTGCGTACTTCCGCGCGCAGGCCATCAACAGAACCGTCTTCAACGCCAAAACGTTTGATGAAATCAGCGGTCAGTTCCGGCAGTTCACGCTCTTCCACTTTCTTCAGAACGATAACGAACTTAGCGTCCTGACCTTTCAGGTTTTCAGCGTGGTAATCTTCCGGGAATTTCACATCGATAGTGAATTCATCACCGGCTTTGTGACCGACGATGCCGTCTTCAAAACCTGGGATCATACGACCCTGCCCCATGGCCAGTACGAAATCAGATGCTTTGCCACCTTCGAACTCTTCACCGCCAACAGAACCGGTGAAATCGATGGTTACACGGTCTTCAGCCGCTGCAGCGCGATCAGTGTCTTTCCAGGTCGCCTGCTGTTTGCGCAGGGTGTCCAGCATGCCGTCAACGTCAGCGTCAGACACGTCTACCAGCGGTTTTTCAACTTCGATAGAGTCCAGGCCTTTCAGCTCAACTTCCGGATAAACTTCGAACTCTACCGAGTAGGTGAAATCGCCACCGACCTGGTATTCGCCCGGAACATAGTTCGGTGCGCCAGCCGGATTGATTTTTTCTTTGATGATGGCATCAACAAAGTGACGCTGCATCAGATCGCCCAGTACATCCTGACGGACGGAAGCGCCATAGCGCTGTTCAACAATTTTCGCCGGCACTTTGCCTTTGCGGAAACCGTCGATACGAACTTTTTTAGCCACACTGACCAGTTCGCTCTTAACGGCATTCTCAATGCTGTCAGCAGCAACAGTAATCGTTACGCGGCGCCCAAGGCCTTGAGTGGTTTCAACTGAAACTTGCATCTTGTTACCTCAAAAAATCACAGTTCTCGGTCAACCTCAGAGGCCGTTTTCATAAAGCGCCCTGGGGCAACCTTGCTGATCACAGTCTCACAGAACCAGAACGGCCACTTTAGCGGACCCGTTCCCTATAGTCAGAAGCGTCCCGAATACATTCCGGAAAATAAGACGCGGCATTATAGCGGCATCAATAGACCGAGTCGAGGAGAGTAACCAGACTATTGACAGAGGACTTTCACACTTTTCACCTGTCCCTGCCCAGTATTACCACCTTTATTACCGCAATGTCCTCAACCGGTGATGCACCAGCGGGTATACACACACCGTCATGCACATCTTCACAGAAGCAGAGAAACACTTGATTTCAGCGGTCTAACCCCGCGCCGCCGCAAGGCGGGGAAGACGGCACCGCCATTTGTAAATCAAGCCACTCCTGGGGAGTATAGGTATGCAACGCCAACGCATGAACCGGGCCTGCCAGTTCATCAGCCAATACGCGATAAATCGCACGATGACGGCCGATGACACGCTCCCCCGAGAAATGCTCACTGACAAGCACCACTTTGAAATGGCTTTCCGAACCAGCAGGTACATTATGGCGATAACTTTCATTAATCACTTCAATATGTTGCGGTTCAAATTCAGTACGCAACTTAGCTTCTATCGTTTCGCGAATCATAGGGTGACCTTTTTCAGGTATCAGTGAAATTGCTCTCGACAAAGCGGCCTTTATTACTGACTGCACGCTTATCCACTTCAATTTCAGTCATTTTTTGATTATTAATGGGAATTATCGCTAGTCTGGGTTTGTGGCAGCAGGTGCACTCTATCTCGCCATCTCGCCGAAATGCATCTCGCCGAAATGCCAGTCATCGGTGCCAGACAGCCTTCACGTCAAACACAATGGAAAAAAATGATGCAAGCTCAGCAGGATACTGGCCACTTTCTGCTCTTTCCCTTGTCCAAGACGATGATATGATACCGAACTATATTTATCCGCCAACCACCGTTTTATGACGAGAAGACACACATGTTAAAAAAATTCATTTTCCCGTTGTTCGCCGCACTCGTGCTGGCAGGATGCGCCAGTAAAAGCAACACGCTGGATGTCACCCCGAAAATTGCCCTGCCGTCACAGGATCCAACCCTGATGGGGGTGACTATCAGCATTAATGGCGCAGACCAACGTGCCGACCAGTCACTGGCCAGAGTCAATCGTGACGGCCAACTGATCACGCTGATGCCATCGCGCGACCTGCGGTTCCTGTTGCAGGAAGTGTTGGAGAAACAGATGTCTGCCCGTGGTTACATGATAGGCACTGGCGGACCGGTGGCACTGCAAGTGGTGGTTAACAAGCTGTATGCGGATGTTTCCGAAGGGAACCTGCGCTACAACATTACCACCCGTGCTGATATTTCTATCATCGCACAAGCCGCCAACGGTAATAAGCAAATCAAGAACTACCGTGCCAGCTATAATGTACAAGGCGCGCTTACCGCCACTAACAGCAAGATTACCGAGTCGGTCAATCAGGTGCTGAGCGATGTCATCAGTGATATGGCTCAGGACACCAGCATCAGTACCTTCATCAAAACCAACTCCCGGTAACGGTTTATTCCGCCTCACCTCCCTTGCCCCTCCCAGGGCAAGGGAAAAGGACCTCGCATGCTCAGCCGCTTTTTCTCGCTTTTCCGTGAACGCAACAGTGTCATTCTTCTGATTTTGGGGTTCGCCTCTGGTTTACCACTGGCCTTGACCTCCGGTACGTTGCAGGCGTGGATGACGGTGGAAAACGTGGACCTGAAAACCATCGGGTTCTTTTCTCTGGTGGGGCAGGCGTATGTCTTCAAGTTTTTGTGGTCACCACTGATGGATCGCTACACGCCGCCGTTTATGGGGCGTCGGCGTGGCTGGCTGCTGGTCACACAGTTGTTGCTGGTAGCCACCATCATCGCCATCGGCACGGTAGATCCATCGCATCATTTATGGTGGCTGGCGCTACTGGCGGTCATCATCGCATTCTGTTCCGCCTCACAGGACATTGTGTTTGATGCGTATAAAACCGATTTGTTGCCGCCAGAAGAACGTGGCAGCGGCGCAGCGATTTCTGTTTTGGGTTATCGCCTGGCGATGCTGGTTTCCGGCGGGTTGGCATTATGGATAGCCGATCGTTTTCTCGGCTGGCATGCCACCTACTGGCTAATGGCCGGTCTTTTATTACTGTGCACACTGGCAACCTGGCTGTCGCCGGAGCCAGCCGTGAGCGAACCGGCCCCTCGCTCGCTGGAGCAGGCGGTATTAGCGCCACTGAAAGATTTTTTCGGCCGCGATAATGCCTGGCTAATTTTACTGCTGATTGTGTTGTACAAACTGGGGGATGCGTTTGCCGTCAGCCTCAGCACCCCTTTTTTAATTCGCGGAGTCGGCTTCAATCCGGGCGATGTCGGGTTGGTCAATAAGACACTGGGCTTGTTCGCCACCATTATCGGCGCGCTGTACGGCGGTGTGTTGATGCAGCGCTGGACGTTATTTCGGTCATTGATGCTGTTCGGCCTGCTGCAGGCAGTCTCGAATGCCGGTTACTGGCTGCTAGCCATCACCGATAAACACCTGTTCACCATGGCCTGCGCGGTGTTCCTGGAAAACCTGTGTGGTGGCATGGGGACAGCCGCGTTTGTGGCGCTATTAATGACGCTTTGTAACAAATCATTTTCCGCCACCCAGTTCGCCTTGTTGTCCGCACTGTCGGCTGTGGGGCGGGTTTATGTCGGTCCTATTGCTGGCTGGTTTGTAGAACTGTATGGGTGGGCCTGGTTTTATCTGTTTTCCATCATCATCGCTATCCCAGGACTCCTTCTGCTGAATATCTGTCGTTCATCATTAGAACAAGTGCAATCAGGTGGCGAATTTTTGCGTCGTAACGCCTACCCACACCTTTATCTATTGGCGTCCCGTCTGTTCTTCATCGGTTGTATTGTGTTTGTCGGTGGCTTGCTTGTCTGGGGCATGCTGGGATTGGGCTGGCTGCAGAGCGAATTTTCCAAAAACATACTGATGGCGGCAGGCGCAACAGGAGCAGCAATGGCGATTTTGCTAGGTGCTCTGCTTGATTACCTGTCCTTACAGCGCCGGTAAACCTGACAACACAAAGCGATGACGTGTAAACACGGTTATGTACTGCCTCATACGTTCATCTGTCAGGATAAGGCAGGGGCAATCGCCTACTTCATCGCCTGAGGCAGGTAAGCGATATCGCTAAAAAACACACCCTCATTATCTATGATCACTTTATTAAATTATTTTTCTCTCCAGACATACGGCAAAAAACATTTATTTCGTTGTCTTTAATAAATCCTGTCGCCCACATTAATTTACGCAACGTTACAGAAACAAAATATTAACGCCAAGATAAAATAATATTCAGGAAGAGTTGTAATTCCTGAAAAGCGATACATACTTTTTCTGTAGGCGGTTTACCCACTGTTTTTAAAAGTAATTTTGTAAAATGTAGCTCACGTGTGACAGGTCAGGCAAAATTTGTAAACAGCGGACTGACATCTCTTTAATGATGTTTACAGTGCGGTAACCTTCCCGTAAAATGCCCGCTCGCGTGAAATGACAATAGAGCCCTTGTAATTGAGGTCGCTAGATGAGACTCAGGAAATACAATAAAATTTTTGGGATGTTGTCTTTAATCGCCACCACACTGCTTCTTAGTGGTTGCGATATGGCATTGATGAACCCCAAAGGACAAGTCGGGTTAGAGCAACGTTCGTTGATACTGACAGCACTCGGTTTGATGCTGATCGTTGTTATCCCGGTGATCATTATGACGATTGCCTTCGCCTGGAAGTTCAGAGCCTCCAACGAAAAAGCGAAGTACACGCCAAACTGGTCGCACTCAAACAAAATCGAAGCCGTTGTCTGGACGGTCCCTATCATCATTATCCTCATCCTTGGGACGATCACCTGGAAAACTACCCATTCGCTTGATCCGTATAAGCCTCTGGATTCCACGGTCAAACCCATTAATGTTGAAGTGGTGTCTCTTGATTGGAAATGGTTGTTCATTTACCCGGATCTTGGCATCGCCACGGTCAATGAACTGGCATTCCCGACCAATGTTCCGGTCAATTTCAAGATTACATCCGACACGGTGATGAACTCCTTCTTTATCCCGCGTCTTGGTGGTCAGATCTACGCCATGGCCGGCATGCAAACCCAGTTGCACTTGATCGCCAACGAGCCCGGTAAATACGACGGTATCTCTGGCGGTTACAGTGGCCAAGGGTTCTCTGGCATGAAGTTCACCGCCATTGCGACCCCGGATCAGCAAGCCTTTGACCAATGGGTTGAGAATGTACGCAAGTCATCCAAAACGCTGAGCACGATGAATGACTTTAACAAACTGGCACAGCCTACCGAGTACCATCCGGTAGAGTACTACTCTCAGGTACAACCTGATTTGTTCCGCCAGATCATTACCAAATTCATTGGCAACAACATGAACATGCAGCATGGTGCTGAAGGCGAGCCTAAAAAAGAAGAAGGCATGCAGAATCACCAGGGCATGAACATGAGCGAGCACTCCTCTCATTAAAGGAGTCGAGGGATAAACGATGTTCGGAAAATTAACTCTTGATGCGATCCCCTACCATGAGCCGATTATCATGGTCACGGTGGCGGCAATCATTGTAGGTGGATTGGCGCTGCTGGCTGCCGTTACCTATTTCGGTAAATGGAAATGGCTGTGGTCCGAGTGGTTCACCTCTGTGGACCATAAGAAAATCGGTATCATGTACATCATCGTCGGCTTGGTGATGATGCTGCGTGGCTTTGCTGATGCCGTGATGATGCGTGGTCAGCAAGTGCTGGCTTCCGCTGGTGAAGCGGGTTTCCTTACCCCTCACCACTATGACCAGATCTTCACCGCGCATGGCGTTATCATGATTTTCTTCGTGGCAACGCCGTTTGTCGTCGGTCTGATGAACCTGGCGGTGCCTTTGCAGATCGGCGCACGTGATGTGGCCTTCCCCTTCCTGAACTCACTGAGCTTCTGGCTGTTTGTTGCCGGCGTTATCCTGATCAACCTGTCGTTGGGTATCGGGGAATTCGCCCAGACCGGTTGGGTAGCCTATCCGCCGTTGTCGGGTAAGGAGTACAGTCCTGGTGTGGGGGTAGACTACTGGATATGGAGTCTCCAGATTTCCGGTGTTGGTACGACGCTGACTGGTGTTAACTTCTTTGCCACCATCATGAAAATGCGCGCGCCTGGCATGACCCTGATGAAAATGCCGGTGTTTACCTGGACGGCGCTGTGCACCAACATACTGATTATTGCTGCGTTTCCGATTCTGACGGTGACCATTGCGCTACTGACGCTGGACCGTTACCTCGGCACCCATTTCTTTACCAATGACATGGGTGGCAACATGATGATGTACATCAACCTGATTTGGGCCTGGGGCCATCCGGAAGTGTACATCCTGGTGCTACCGGTTTTCGGTATTTACTCCGAAGTGGTGGCAACCTTCTGTAAAAAACGCTTGTTTGGCTATACCTCACTGGTATGGGCAACCATCGCGATTACCGTCCTGTCGTTCATCGTTTGGCTGCACCACTTCTTTACCATGGGTTCTGGAGCCAACGTCAACGCCTTCTTCGGTATAGCGACGATGATTATTTCAATCCCGACCGGGGTTAAAATCTTCAACTGGCTGTTCACCATGTACCAAGGGCGCATTCAACCGCATTCTGCCATGCTGTGGACCACCGGTTTCATCATCACCTTCTCCATCGGTGGTATGACTGGGGTACTGCTGGCCGTTCCGGGCGCAAACTTTGTACTGCATAACAGTCTGTTCCTGATCGCTCACTTCCATAACGTGATCATCGGCGGCGTGGTATTTGGCTGCTTTGCCGGTATCACTTACTGGTTCCCGAAAGCATTTGGCTTCAAGCTGAATGAAACCTGGGGTAAACGCGCCTTCTGGTTCTGGATCATTGGCTTCTTCGTTGCCTTTATGCCGCTGTACGCACTGGGCTTCATGGGGATGACGCGTCGTCTGAGCCAGCAGATCAACCCGGAATTCCACCCGCTGCTGGTGGTCGCTTCCGTCGGTGCCGGTCTGATTGCACTCGGCGTGCTGTGCCAGATTATCCAGTTTGCCGTCAGTATCCGCGACCGCGATCAAAACCGCGATCTGACTGGCGACCCGTGGGATGCTCGCACGCTGGAATGGGCAACATCTTCACCACCGCCGTTCTATAACTTCGCCATCGTGCCGCATATTCAGGAGCGCGACGCGTTCTGGGAAATGAAGGAAAAAGGTGAAGCCTATCGCAAACCGGCACAGTATGAAGAAATTCATATGCCGAGAAATACCGGTGCGGGCGTAATCATCTCCGCATTCAGCCTGGTATTTGGTTTTGCGATGATCTGGTACATCTGGTGGCTGGCGATCATCGGTTTTGTGGGCATGATTGTAACCTGGATAGCCCACAGCTTTAATCAGGACGTGGACTACTACGTGCCGGTTAACGAGGTCGAACACATCGAAAATCAAAACTTCGATAAACTCAGCAAGGCAGGTGTGAAAAATGTCCACTGATACGTTAACTCATCACAACACAGCCCATGCCGAGCATGGGCACCACGACACCGGTTCCAATAAGGTTTTCGGTTTCTGGATCTACCTGATGAGCGACTGCATCCTGTTTGGGATGTTGTTCGCCACCTACTCCGTTCTGGTGAACGGTACCGCTGGCGGCCCAACGGGCAAAGAACTGTTCGATCTGAAGTTCGTGCTGGTGGAAACCTTCGCACTGCTGTTTAGTAGTATTACTTACGGCATGGCGATGATTGCCATGAACAAAGGTAACAAGAGCCAGGTTAACGCCTGGCTGGGTCTGACCTTCCTGTTCGGACTGGTGTTTATCGGGATGGAAGTCTATGAATTCCACCACCTGATCGTAGAAGGTGCAGGCCCTGACCGCAGTGCATTCCTGTCTTCCTTCTTCGCGCTGGTTGGTACTCACGGTATCCACGTGACTTCAGGCCTTATCTGGATCGCCATCATGATGACTCAGGTAACGAAATATGGCCTGACCAGCACGAACAAAACCCGTCTGATGTGCCTGAGCTTGTTCTGGCACTTCCTTGATGTGGTATGGATTTGTGTCTTCACTGTTGTTTATCTGATGGGGGCGATGTAATGAGTCATTCCACACACGATCATGCAGGCGCCAGCCACGGTAGCGTGAAGTCCTATCTGATTGGTTTCGTCCTGTCCATCATCCTGACCGTCATTCCATTCGGTCTGGTGATGAATGGTTCGGCGTCCCATAGCGCCATTCTGTTAACCGTGCTGGGTTGCGCTGTTATCCAGATCCTGGTTCATCTGGTGTACTTCCTGCATCTCAACACCTCATCAGAAGAGCGCTGGAATCTGGTAGCCATCGTGTTTACCGCCCTGATTATCGCAATTGTGGTGGTGGGATCCATTTGGATCATGATGAACGCGCACCACAATATGATGATTCAGTAACCGAGCCTTTTACATGATGATTAAGCAATACCTGCAGGTCACCAAACCCGGCATTATTTTTGGCAACCTGATTTCCGTTATCGGTGGATTTTTACTGGCAGCCAAAGGCACCATTAACTATCCACTGTTTGTCGCGACCCTGATCGGGGTATCGCTGGTTGTTGCATCTGGTTGCGTCTTTAACAACGTTATCGATCGTGACATCGACAAAAAAATGGAGAGGACCAAGAATCGGGCTCTGGTTAAGGGGCTGATTCCGCTTAAAAATACGCTGGTTTATGCTTCGCTGTTAGGTATTGCTGGCTTCGCGTTACTGTATCTTGCGGCAAATCCGCTGGCCATGTGGCTGGCGGTGATGGGGTTTGTGGTATATGTCGGTGTTTACAGTCTGTACATGAAGCGCCATTCGGTTTATGGCACGTTGATTGGCAGTCTGTCCGGTGCAGCACCGCCGGTTATCGGCTACTGCGCTGTGAGTAATCAGTTTGATGCTGGTGCACTCATCCTGCTGCTGATTTTCAGTTTGTGGCAGATGCCACACTCTTACGCCATTGCGATTTTCCGCTTCAAAGATTATCAGGCGGCGAATATTCCGGTGTTACCGGTCGTCAAAGGCATTTCAGTCGCGAAGCACCATATTACGCTGTATATCCTGGCGTTTATGATTGCCACATTGATGCTATCGCTGGGCGGTTATGCTGGTTACAAATACCTGGTGGTGGCCGCGGCGGTCAGCGTCTGGTGGCTTGGCATGGCGTTATCCGGCTACAAACGTCCGAACGACGATCGTGCCTGGGCCAAAAAGCTGTTCTTGTTCTCTATTGTCGCGATTACGTCATTGAGCGTCATGATGTCAGTCGATTCCATGACACCGATGCAGGACACGCTGCTGACCTACCTGCACTGATCTCATCAGTCTATACGACCTATACGACCAGACAGACGGGCTTGCCCGTCTGTTTTTTTATCTCCCCTCCCCTGCTTTGCCAAATACGGAAACAAACCCGTCGTTTACGCCTTCTGGCACGGACACTAAAATAGCGCTGATAAATTATCAGAGGTAGCAATGAACGATAATCGCATGACCCCGATTGAACAGCGGGCAACATGGGGACTGGGTCTGGTTTTTTCACTTCGCATGCTCGGCATGTTTATGGTGCTCCCGGTACTCACCACCTACGGTATGGCTCTGCAGGGCGCCAGCGAGTCACTGATTGGCATTGCCATCGGTATTTATGGCTTGATGCAGGCGGTTTTTCAAATCCCATTCGGGCTCATGTCTGACCGTATTGGTCGCAAACCGCTCATTGTTGGCGGCTTACTGATATTTGTGCTGGGTAGTGTCATCGCCGCACTCAGCCATTCCATTTGGGGGATTATTCTGGGTCGTGCTTTGCAGGGCTCCGGGGCGATTTCTGCTGCGGTCATGGCGCTGCTGTCAGACTTAACTCGTGAACAAAACCGCACCAAAGCTATGGCGTTTATTGGTGTCAGCTTCGGCATTACGTTTGCTATCGCCATGGTAGTCGGCCCGATTGTTACCCATGCGTTAGGGCTGAATGCGCTGTTTTGGGGAATTGCGCTGCTGGCACTGCTGGCTGTCGTCATCACGCTGGCAGTCATTCCCTCTGCCCCTTACCATGTGCTTAACCGTGAATCTGCCATCGTGCGTGGCGGTGTCGCCAAAGTGCTGGCCAATCCTCGCCTGTTAAAACTCAACTTCAGCATCATGTGCCTGCACATTCTGCTGATGTCGAGCTTTGTCGCTTTACCGAGAGTCATGGAACAAGCAGGTCTGGCGCCGCAGGACCACTGGAAAGTCTATCTGACCACGATGCTGATATCGTTCGCGGCCGTGGTGCCATTCGTCATCTATGCAGAAGTAAAACGCCGCATGAAGCAGGTGTTCGTTGTTTGCGTGATGATAATCATTGCCGCAGAGCTGGTTTTGCTGCAAGCAGGCAACCATGCACTGTGGCAACTCTTTATCGGTATTCAGTTGTTCTTTCTGGGCTTCAATGTCATGGAAGCATTGTTGCCATCCCTTATCAGCAAAGAGTCGCCAGCAGGCTACAAAGGTACTGCCATGGGGGTTTATTCCACCACCCAATTTATGGGGGTAGCGATTGGCGGTAGTCTTGGCGGCGCGCTGTATGACCTGCATGGCGCGTCACTGGTATTCAGTGTGGGCGCATTGCTGGGGGTAGTCTGGTTATTGATCAGCGTCACCATGCAGGAACCACCGTATCTGAGTAGCCTGCGCATTACCCTACCGGATGAAGCGCTACGTGATACTAAGCTGTCCGATAAACTGCAGCAGCATCCTGGTGTGGCAGATGTGGTGATAGTACCGGACGAACTTAGCGCCTATGTGAAAATTGATCGCAGCAAAACCAATCGGCAGCAGTTGGAACAGCTCATCGGTCAGACGGCTGGCTAACCTTGCCTGAGAGGCTAACCGCCCATAGAAGAACAACCGTCATGCCGTCAATGAGGCCCCCCAAACCACCTCGTCGATTAAAAAACCAAAGGCACCATTTCGGTGCCTTTAAATATTTAGCGTATCACTGCCAGATCAGCAGCCAGTTTAATCACGGAAGTTGTTAAACTGAAAAGGTTGCCCCAAATCAGCACCACGCACCAGCGCAATCACACCTTGCAGATCATCGCGGGATTTCCCGGTGACGCGGACCTGTTCACCCTGGATCTGGGCCTGCACTTTGAGCTTGCTGTCTTTAATCAGTTTAACGATTTTCTTCGCCAGCGTAGTTTCAATGCCTTGCTTGAGCTTCGCTTCCACACTGTAGGTTTTGCCACTGTGTTCCATCTCTTCAGGGATATCCAGCGAACCGCCCTCAATTCCGCGCTTTGCCAGCTTTTCCCTTATGATTTCAATCAATTGCTTAACCTGAAAATCTGATTCGCTGGTCGCCTTGATGGTTTGTGCTTTTTCATTCAGCTCAAAGCTGGCAGGCACATTACGAAAATCCCAGCGAGTACCCAGTTCACGGGTCGCGTTTTCCACCGCATTGCGGACTTCCTGCATATCGATTTCCGAAACAATATCGAAAGATGGCATAATTTTTTCTCCTGACAATAGCTGCCGAGCATGATAACCGCTCACGCCCAATAAGCAAACTTCACCGACCTTACCGTCTTCGTGGCGACAAGCAGCGGCAGACAGCAGCAGAATACTTTATGATAGGCAGGAAAGATGATAGGTCGGAAAGATGACAGTCCGGACAGACACAAGCTGGCCCGATAAAGGAAAGTGTGGATGAAAATTACCGTTCTTGGCTGTGGCGCCATCGGTCAACTCTGGCTTAATGCGTTACATCAGCAAGGGCATGATGTACAAGGCTGGTTGCGTATTCCGCAAGTCTCCTGCCAGATTAACGTTACGATGCTCAGCGGTGAGCGTTGTAACCTTAATCTGGCAGCCAACAACGCAGAACATCTGGCGCAAAGTGAATTACTGCTGGTCACGCTAAAGGCGTGGCAAGTCTCCGATGCGCTTGTCACCCTGCTTCCTCGGCTACGTCCCGACTGTACTATTTTATTGTTGCATAACGGAATGGGGACCTGGGAAGAACTGCCGCCAATCAGCCAACCGTTGTTATTAGGTGTCACCACACATGCTGCGCGGCGTGACGTCTCAACAGTGGTACACGTCGCGGCAGGCGTAACCCACATCGGTTCGCTTGGACGTACCACACACCGCGAGGAAGAACAAAGCCAGTTGGCTGAAACACTGCATCAGGCGCTGCCTGACGTTGCCTGGCACAATCATATTGCGGCAACCTGCTGGCTGAAACTGGCCGCCAATTGCGTCATCAATCCGCTGACCGTGCAGTATCAGTGTACCAACGGCGAATTACAGGCTTATCCGGAAAGAATAGCCACACTCTGCCAGGAAGTGGCGCTGGTCATGGACCGCGAAGGCTTCCACACCTCGTCGGAGAGCCTGCTACTTTATGTGAATCAAATCATTCAGAACACGGCGGCTAACACATCGTCAATGCGTCAGGACGTGCTGGCGCAGCGTCATACGGAAATCGACTACATCACCGGTTACCTGCTGCGTCGCGCTCGCGCCCACGGACTCGCCCTGCCGGAAAACAACCGCCTGTTCGACTATATCAAACGAAAGGAGAATGAATATGACCGCCTCGGTTCTGGTCTGTCTGGCGCCTGGTAGCGAAGAAATCGAAGCCGTGACCACCATCGACCTGCTGGTCAGGGCGGGGATCCGCGTCACCACGGCCAGCGTCGCGAGCGATGGCAACACAGAGATCACCTGTTCCCGTGGTGTGAAACTGCTTGCTGATGCGCCGCTGGTCGCCGTCGCCGATCATGACTTTGATGCCGTCGTGTTACCCGGTGGTCTGCAAGGTGCTGAGTGTTTTCGTGACAGCCCGTTGCTGGTTGAACGCCTGCGCCAAACCCATCAGGAAGGAAAAATCGTCGCGGCGATCTGCGCTTCACCTGCCGTAGTGCTGGAGCATCACCACTTGTTTCCTGTCGGCAATATGACCGGTTACCCCACACTGAAAGAGCAGATTTCACCAGAAAAATGGCTGGAAAAACGGGTGGTATTCGACCCACGCGTCAATCTGCTGACCAGTCAGGGTCCGGGGACCAGTATCGACTTCGCGCTGAAGCTTATCGATCTGTTACTGGGTAAGAGCAAAGCCGCAGAAATCGCTGCACAACTGGTTCTGCCGCCGGGGATCTACAATTATCAGGACCCAGCCTGATCTGCCGTACAAAAACAAAAAGCGCCGGATGATGGCGCTTTTTGCTGGCAGCGAACGCAGGACCTTGCCTCAGGGACGATAGACCTTAACGTTATTGAACCCCTGCTCACGCAGGTACAACGCCTGCAAACGGCTCATCACCCCACGCTCGCAATACAACAGATAGGTTTTACTCTGATCCAAATCGCCGAACTGTGTCCCCAGTTTATAGAACGGCAGCGATTTTACCTCAACGTGCTCCACTGCCAACGGGTGTTCATCCTGCTCATCGGGTGAGCGAATATCCAGCAGAATATCGCTTACGGCAAAGGCATCGACAGTTTCCACTTCGGTTACCGTCTGCTGAGTTTGTTCAGCAATCTCGCGGATGTCGATGTTGCGCGCCTGCGACACGACGCGGTCGAGAATCGCGAAATCAAACAGACTTTCTTCGTGCTCGATTTTGGCTTTCACCGCCTTCACCGTCGGGCTTTTGGAGATCACGCCGCAATACTCAGGCATGGTTTTGGCAAAATCTTCCGTACCCAGCTCCCGCGCCAGACGAATAATGTGTTCTTTGTCGTGAGAGATCAGCGGCCGCAGGATAAGGGTGTCCGAGGCGTTATCAATCAGACGCAGGTTGGTCAGCGTCTGGCTGGATACCTGCCCCAGCGCTTCGCCGGTGACCAGCGCTTGCACGCCATACCGTTCGGCAATCTGCGACGCGGCACGCACCATCATGCGCTTGAGTACCACGCCCATTTGGCCGTCGTCCACCTTTTCCAGGATTTCACCGACTACCGGCTCGAAATCAATCGCGACAAAACGCACCCGGTGTGAACTGCCAAATCGGTTCCACAGATAATGCGCGACCTGACGTACGCCGATTTCGTGCGCTGCCCCACCAAGATTGAAGAAGCAGTAGTGAACCCGGCAGCCACGACGCATCAGCATATAGCTGGAAACACCGGAGTCGAACCCGCCAGAAATCAGCGACAACACATCTTCCTGGGTACCGATCGGGAAACCACCGATGCCTTCATAGCGGCCTTTGATCAGCAACAGGCGATCCTGGTCAATTTCCAAATGCACCGTGACCTGAGGCGCAGTCAGGTTAACCCGTGCGCTCTCAATATGCTGATTCAACCCGCCGCCGACATAACGCTCCACATCCTGAGAGCTGAAATCGTGTTTACCACGACGTTTCACCCGCACACAGAATGTCTTCCCTTCCAGTTGATCACGGTAAGTGGCCAACGTTTGTTCAAAAATATGGTGGATATCGGTATAGGCGCAGTCTTCCACCTCAAGGATATGATGAATGCCGGGGATACGTGTCAACGCATCACGTATTACCACGCGCTGACTTTCTTCTTTGGCACGAACCTCGATATGATCCCAGTGACGGACAACCGCCAGCGTTTCATCATACTGTTTTAAAACGTTACGAATGTTACCGGTAAGGATTTTTATAAAGCGCAACCGCACAGATTGGCTTTTGATGGTGATTTCCGGGAACAATTTAATGATAAACTTCATGGCGGCTATCGTTAGTTAATTCTGAAGGCGTGAAACACGGGTACGCGGACAACACGCGGGTACCCTGAGCGCTAAAGTTACGTTATTGGTAAAACTATCCCGAACCGGGTAGCGTTACCAATAGCATCCAGGGCGCGGAGTATACCACCATATTGCGGTAAGCTGCGCAGATTAAGCGCATAATTGCGCACCATAAGGGCGCTTACCGTGACAATCCGGTGGCGTCGGCGCCGACAGGCGCGTATAAACAGGATCCGGAAACGAATATGCCGAAAAAAACTGAACAACCCGTCAGCTTTGAAAGCTCACTCGCCGAACTGGAACAGATTGTGTCGCGTCTGGAGTCGGGCGAGCTTCCATTGGAAGAGGCATTGAATGCCTTTGAACAGGGTGTCCAGCTTGCACGTCAGGGACAAGTAAAATTGCAGCAGGCTGAACAGCGCGTTCAGATTCTGCTCAATGACGATCCCGATACCGCCCTGACACCTTTTACGCCGGATAATGAGCCGTTATGACAGATTTTCTCAAGCAGCTTGCAGCGCATCATCAGCGTATCGACGCCGCACTTAACCATTTCATTTCCAGCCTGCCTTTTCAGAGTAGTCCACTGGTGGAAGCGATGGCGCATGGCGCACTGTTGGGGGGCAAGCGGCTACGACCGTTTCTGGTTTATACCACCGGCCAGTTATTCGCGGTCTCGCCAGACAGCCTTGATGCACCGGCGGCGGCTGTTGAATGTATTCACGCCTATTCTCTGATCCACGATGACTTACCCGCCATGGACGATGACGATCTACGGCGCGGGCAGCCAACCTGCCATGTCAGGTTTGGCGAAGATAAGGCGATTTTGGCAGGTGATGCCCTGCAAACGCTGGCGTTTTCCATTCTGGCTGACGCCCCGATGCCACAGGTCAGCGACCGCGACCGACTGGCGATGATCTCCGAACTGGCCAGCGCCAGTGGCGTGGCAGGCATGTGCGGCGGTCAGGCGCTGGATCTGGAAGCGGAAGGCCATCAGGTCGATTTGCAAACACTGGAACGTATCCATCGCCACAAAACCGGGGCGCTGATTCGTGCTTCGGTACGGTTGGGTGCTCTGGCTGCCGGTGAGCGTGGGCGTCTTGCTCTGCCTTACCTTGATCGTTATGCCAACGCGATCGGCCTGGCCTTTCAGGTGCAAGACGATATTCTCGATGTGATTGGCGATAGCGCCACTACCGGCAAACGCCAGGGTGCTGACCAACAACTCGGTAAAAGCACCTACCCGGCGTTACTGGGTCTGGAGCAAGCCAAACAAAAAGCCCAGGAATTGTGCAAAGAATCACTCTCGGCACTGAATGAACTGGAAGACACGCTGGACAAGCCCGCAGCTGTTGCTCCACTGCGAGCGCTGGCGAGCTATGTCGTTGAACGCGATAAATAATTTTAATACCAATACCGCTTGATGAGTATCCAATGACCTTTGATATAGCGAAATACCCTACGCTGGCGCTGGCGGAAAATCCTGAGGAACTGCGCCTGCTGCCACGGGAAAGCCTGCCTAAATTGTGCGATGAACTGCGACAGTATCTGTTGGACAGCGTCAGCCGCTCAAGCGGGCATTTTGCCTCAGGTCTGGGTACAGTCGAGCTGACTGTGGCGTTGCATTACGTCTATAACACGCCTTTCGACCATCTGGTATGGGATGTCGGTCATCAGGCGTATCCCCACAAGATCCTGACCGGGCGGCGTGACCGTATCGCCACTATTCGCCAAAAAGGCGGGCTACACCCGTTCCCGTGGCGTGGCGAAAGTGAATATGACGTTCTGAGCGTCGGCCACTCCTCCACGTCCATCAGCGCTGGTATCGGTATGGCGGTGGCGGCGGAGCGCGAAGGCCTGGGACGGCGCACCGTCTGCGTGATTGGTGATGGCGCGATCACCGCCGGTATGGCGTTTGAAGCCATGAATCATGCTGGTGATATCAAACCAGACATGCTGGTCGTCCTGAACGACAACGAAATGTCGATTTCCGAAAATGTCGGTGCGCTGAACAACCATTTGGCGCAATTGCTCTCCGGCAAGCTCTACTCCACCTTGCGTGAGGGTGGCAAGAAAGTGTTGTCCGGCCTGCCGCCAATCAAAGAATTGGTTAAACGTACCGAGGAACACCTGAAGGGAATGGTGGTGCCGGGTACGCTGTTCGAAGAGTTGGGCTTTAACTATATCGGCCCGGTTGATGGGCATGACGTGCAATCACTGGTGCATACCCTGAAGAATATGCGCAGTCTGAAAGGCCCGCAGTTGCTGCATATCATGACCAAGAAAGGCAAAGGCTATGCCCCTGCTGAGCAGGACCCGATCAGCTGGCATGCCGTACCGAAATTCGACCCGGCTAGTGGTACCTTGCCGAAGAATAAAGAAGCGCTGCCGACCTATTCCGCCGTTTTCGGCGAATGGCTGAAAGAAACCGCAGCAGCAGACTCCCGGCTGATGGCCATTACCCCAGCCATGCGTGAAGGCTCCGGCATGGTATCGTTTTCGCGCACCTACCCGCAGCAGTACTTTGATGTCGCTATTGCCGAGCAACATGCGGTGACCTTTGCTGCTGGCCTGGCGATTGGCGGTTATCGCCCGGTCGTGGCGATTTATTCCACGTTCCTGCAACGTGCCTACGATCAGGTCATCCATGATGTGGCCATTCAGAACCTGCCGGTGCTGTTTGCTATCGATCGTGGCGGCATCGTTGGCGCAGATGGTCAAACGCATCAGGGTGCGTTTGACCTGTCGTTCCTGCGCTGTATTCCACAGATGGTGATCATGACCCCCAGCGACGAGAACGAATGCCGGTTAATGCTGCATACCGGTTATCACTATCAGCAGGGGCCGTGTGCAGTTCGTTACCCACGCGGCAATGTGTTGGGTGTTGAACTCACTCCGCTGGAAACCCTGCCTATCGGCAAAGGCGTCGTTAAACGTCAGGGCGAGAAGATTGCGATTCTGAATTTCGGTACGTTGTTACCAGAAGCACAACAGGCAGCCGACGCACTCAACGCCACACTGGTGGACATGCGATTCGTCAAACCGTTGGATGAAGCGCTGGTCGCCTCGCTGGCTGCCAGCCACGATATGCTGGTGACGCTGGAAGAAAACGCCGTGATGGGCGGTGCCGGTAGCGGTGTGAATGAATACCTGATGGCGAATCGTCTGCCCGTCCCCGTACTCAATCTGGGCCTGCCTGATATCTTTATTCCGCAAGGCTCACAAGCGGAAATCCGCACCGAGCTGTCGCTGGATGCTGCTGGCATCGAACGTCGCATTCGAAACTGGCTGGCCTGATACTGGCCACCAACAGGCAGAAAAAAACCGGGAATATCCCGGTTTTTTTAGCGCTGGCAACCACCCGCAGACTATTACCCAACCACATACCCAGCCACATACAATATGGCCGCAGCGATAACACCAGCAATAATATCGTCAACCATGATGCCCATACCGCCGTGGACATGACGATCAAACCACCGGATAGGCCAGGGTTTAAGAATATCCAGGATCCGGAAAATCACAAACCCGGCGGCGACCCAGCCCCAGTGGGTTGAAGGCACCGCTATCAGAGTGATCCACATGCCGACAAACTCATCCCAGACGATGCTGCCATGGTCATGTACGCCCATATCTTTGGCGGTACGGTGGCAAAGGTAAACCCCTACGCAGATGCTGAGCATCACCAGCAGTGAATACAGCTGTAACGGCAGCAGCATCAACAGATACCACACAGGAATGGCCGCCAGCGAACCGGCGGTGCCTGGCATCCACGGCGATAAACCGCTGCCAAAACCGGTTGCCAGAAAATGCCACGGATTACTCATCCGCAGGCGGCGTTTGGCAACTAACGATCCTTTGCTCTCACTGGTCAAAATGGTCATACCCTTTCAGATTGACGTCCACCGGCTGACCGGAATGAAAGAAACTCATTCCTTCCGACGCCGGCCCAATCTGGCCGATACAGGTGTAACTGGCCCCCAGATGACCAATCGCTACCTCTAACGCGCCCCGATTCAGTTCGGGTACCGTAAAGCACAGCTCATAGTCTTCACCGCCAGCAAGCGCCCAGCGCATAGCCTGTTCCGGGTCGGTATGCCGCAGCAGTGCATCAGAGTAAGGCAATGCCTCCAGATTGATACGTGCGCCGCAATCACTGGCTTTAAGGATGTGTCCTAAATCTGACGTTAATCCATCAGACAGATCGATAGCCGCACTGGCCAGATCGCGCAACGCCTGCCCCTGCAAAATGCGAGGCTGAGGACGCAGGTGGCGCTGCAACAGCCATTGGCGATCATCAGCATCCGGCACCTGTAGACTGTGCTGCAAGATGGCCAACCCTGCCGCACTGTCCCCCAGCGTTCCGGTGACATAAATCCAGTCGCCGATACGTGCTCCACTACGCTTGAGCGCACGTCCTGCTGGCACCAACCCTTGAATAGTCAGCGTCATGCTAAGCGGCCCACGCGTGGTATCACCGCCTATCAGTTGCATATCATAGTAAGAAAGCTGTTCAAACAGGCTGTCGCTATAGGCGGCCAGCCAGTCCGCATCAATGTCCGGCAACGTGAGCGCCAGCGACACAAAGGCAGGATCTGCGCCCATCGCCGCCAAATCACTCAGGTTGACCGCCAGTGATTTATACGCCAGATCGGCAGGGTCAATATCGGGCAGAAAATGAATGCCGGAGACCAGCGTATCCGTGCTGACTGCCAGCAGTTGTTTGTCCGGAATGTTTAACAGGGCGCAATCATCACCGATCCCCAGTTCAACACCCCGTCGTGAATAGCCAGCCCGATTGAAATAGCGGGCAATCACGTCAAACTCACCTTGAGCCATACTTTTTCCAGATAGTGGTAACCTAAAAAAAACCAAGGCCGGAAAACCGGCCCTGACTGACTTATTTTTTACCCGGCCGCAAGTGTGGCCCGGCTTTGTCCAGCACGCCGTTGACAAACTTGTGGCTGTCTTCGGCACCGAACACTTTAGCCAACTCAATCGCTTCGTTGATGGCAACCTTGTACGGTACATCTTCGCGCTTGCTAAGCTCATACACCGCCAGACGCAAAATAGCCCGCTCAACTTGCCCGAGTTCATCTAACTGACGGGAAAGATACGGTGCCATCTGGGCATCCAGTTTTTCCGCCTGAGTGGCGACACCCGCCAGCAGCTCGCGGAAATAGGCGATGTCCACACCTTTGACATCCTGCTCGCTCAGGAACTGGAGTTCAACATCGGCAATATCATTTTTGGACAACTGCCAGGAATAAAGCGCTTGAACCGCACATTCACGAGCGCGGCGACGAGCAGCAGGTTTCACGGAATACCCCTTACAAAATAAATCAGGCTGACTTGATTGAGTGTAATACATTGATCATTTCAAGCGCGGTCAGAGCGGCTTCCGCCCCTTTGTTCCCCGCTTTAGTGCCGGCGCGCTCGATAGCCTGCTCGATACTTTCCGTAGTCAGCACACCGAAGGCGACCGGAATGTCGCTATTCATCGCGACATGAGACAGGCCGGAACTGCATTCACCGGCAACGAATTCAAAATGCGCTGTACCGCCGCGAATCACCGTACCCAGAGCTACCACGGCGTCATACTTCTGACTGTTAGCCAGCGCACGCACGGTCAGCGGCAATTCATAGGCACCCGGTACCCACACCACGGTGACGTTGTCTTCTTTCACCTGACCAATACGTTTGAGCGCGTCCAACGCGCCTTCCAGCAGGCTGTCATTGATAAAGTGATTGAAACGGGCAATAGCAATCGCCACGCGGGCATTCGGAGCGGCAACAACACCTTCAATAATGTTCATAGCTTTCCTTTGATTGTTTTACGACCCCGCAGGGGGGCGGATTCTATCATATTCTTCCGGGCGCGTATCCGCTTTTGACCCTGTAACGGATATCCGCCACCTCAACGCGCGCAGAAACAGACTAACGAGGCTTCAGTGTCAGGCGAACATCTGGACCAATCTGGCGAACATCGGTCATATCAAACATCGGGGCCTGCGACAACTGTTCCAACCCAGGCAATACGCACAACGACCGGGCCGCATCACCTAATAATGTCGGAGCCAGATAGACAATCAGTTCATCCACCACACCAGCCTGCAATAGAGCTCCGGCCAGGTGAGCACCCGCTTCGACCCAGACCGTATTAATCTGACGCTTGCCCAGCGTCATCATCAGCGCCACCAGATCAATACCGCCGCCATGCAACGGCATGGTCAGTTGCTCCACGCCATCCGGCCAGGGCTGCGCATCCTGACTCGCTCGCGCCAGCCAGGTCTGACCCGGCTGACTCACCAGACGATGGTGCGGCGTCACACGTGACTGACTGTCGACGATGACGCGTACCGGCTGGCGTACCGCGCTTTGCGGATAAAGGCGCTGGGTATCGGCATCCAGTTCTGACCAGCGCACGGTCAGCGACGGGTCATCTGCCAGCACGGTAGCACTGCTACTGAGAATAGCGGCACTCTGTGCACGAAAACGCTGTACATCCTGACGAGACTGCGGCGAGGTTATCCACTGACTTTCACCGGAAGCCATCGCCGTTCGGCCATCCAGCGACGCGCCGAGCTTGAGTTGTACATACGGGAAACCGGTGCGCATGCGTTTTAAAAAGCCGCGGTTAATTTTTTCTGCCTGATCCATCAGGACGCCGTGATGCACAGCGATACCCGCCTGTTGTAAACGATGCAAGCCACGCCCGGCTACCTGTGGGTTAGGGTCTTGCATCGCGGCCACGACCCGCGCCACACCCGCCGCGACCAAGGCATCGGCACAAGGTGGGGTACGTCCGTGATGGCTACAGGGTTCCAGCGTCACATACGCCGTAGCGCCACGAGCCTTGTCGCCTGCCATACGTAACGCATGCACTTCTGCATGGGGCTCGCCGGCTTTCTGGTGGTACCCTTCACCGACTATCTCGCCATCTCTGACGATCACACACCCGACATTCGGATTCGGTGCCGTAGTAAAGCGGCCGCGGCGAGCTAACTCCAGCGCGCGGGCCATATAGAATTCATCAGAGTATGTAGCCATCCGGTGCTTATCCTGGATTAAGAATCATGTTGGAAGCGCGCGATACGCAAAAAACAACGCACGATTAATCCTGCAGACGGGCGATTTCCTCGCCAAATTCGCGGATATCCTCAAAGCTGCGATATACCGATGCAAAACGGATATAAGCAACTTTGTCGAGCTTTCTGAGCGCATCCATAACCAGATTGCCCACCATCTTGGCCGTCACTTCACGCTCGCCGGTCGCCCGCAATTGAGATTTGATGTGAGTGATGGCCATTTCCACGTCATCAGAGCTGACCGGGCGTTTCTCCAGTGCTTTCAACATCCCACTGCGCAGTTTGTCCTCATTGAACGGCTCACGCACATCATTACTCTTGATGACGCGCGGCATCACCAACTCCGCCACCTCAAAGGTAGTAAAACGCTCATTGCATACCAGGCACTGACGGCGTCGACGAACCTGCGACCCTTCGCCGACCAGACGAGAATCAATGACCTTGGTATCTACTGCGGCACAAAAAGGACAATGCATAACGTTTCCAGACCATAGCCTTATAAACCTGACCTAGTTTACCCCGAATTCCGCTTATAACCCAAATGCCGGTACGACGCCTTTTTTCTGTGTCGACTGCACGGTGGTTTAGCTTCGATTGAAGTGAGTTAGGCTACAGTAATGCCGCTTCTTGATTATGTGGTTTGTCGATAGCAATCAACGGCTCATCGCCATCTGGCATCTCAAGATTATCAAGCGGAAACTCCCCAAGTTTCATACCGTTTCACTACCGGAGACCCCTCAATGGGACCTGACCCGAATCCTCATCCAGGACAACGCGTCATTCACCGGTAAGTCAGCTTTTGCTGCCTTGCCGGCTAACACAGGCAAGGCAGCGGCGTTCAATTCGTCCCTGCTTTTGATTTAGTAGCCGCATGCAGGCTTACGGCTCCTGCGTGTTATCAGGCTGTAGCGTTTTCGGCTACGGCAGGGAGTATTGTTTATGCTGTTTATTCGACTCACACGACAGCTGTTTTCACAACTTAGCCTTCATCTGCCGCGTCGCCTGTTCCAGCGCGACCTGATGCCAGATGGAAAAGTGAACGCCAGTCAGGCCATGACGGATACCATGGCGGCACGTTGTCTGCGTCTGGCCCGTCTTGATGAAACAGCCTTATATCAGGAATTCGCCAGCCATCCCGACGGATTAATGGCGGATGAAGTAACACGGGTGCGGGCGCAGCATGGCGATAACCGTATTCCTGGCGAGCAGCCCTTGCCCTGGTGGCGGCACTTATGGCGTTGCTATCGTAACCCGTTCAACCTGTTACTGACGTTGCTGGGCATGATTTCTTATGCCACGGAAGATCTGACTGCCGCACTGGTTATCGCGCTGATGGTGCTGATTTCGACCCTGCTCAATTTCATTCAGGAAGCGCGTTCTGGTAAAGCGGCCGATGCCCTGAAAGCGATGGTCAGCAATAAGGTCACCGTGCTGCGCAGCGATTCCCACAGCGGTTATAGCGACTTTCAGGATATCCCGCTGGATCAACTGGTGCCGGGCGACCTAGTGAAGCTGGCCGCAGGCGATATGATCCCAGCCGATCTGCGTATATTACAAGCACGCGATCTGTTCATCAGTCAGGCGTCGCTCACCGGCGAATCTCTCCCTGTGGAGAAAGTAGCCAACAGCCGCCAGAGCGATGCCGCCACTGCGCTGGAATGTGACACCCTCTGCTTTATGGGGACAAACGTGGTCAGCGGTACCGCACTGGCTATGGTCATTGCTACCGGCAGCAACACCTGGTTTGGTCAACTGGCAGGCCGTGTGGTGCAACATCCCGGTGAAATAAACGCGTTCCAGCTAGGTATCAGCCGCGTCAGTTGGCTGTTGATCCGCTTTATGCTGGTGATGACGCCAATCGTGTTGCTTATCAATGGCTACACCAAAGGTGACTGGTGGGAAGCCGCCTTGTTTGCTCTGTCAGTCGCGGTCGGTCTGACACCAGAAATGTTGCCGATGATCGTCACCTCAACGCTGGCAAAAGGCGCGGTCAAACTGTCTCGCCAGAAGGTGATCGTCAAACGGCTGGATGCCATCCAGAACTTTGGTGCTATGGACATCCTGTGTACCGATAAAACCGGGACACTGACGCAGGATAAAATCGTGCTGGAATGCCACACCGATGCATTCGGGAATAGCTGCCAGCGCGTATTGCGTCGTGCCTGGCTGAACAGCGCCTACCAGACTGGGCTGCGCAATCTGCTTGATCAAGCGGTGCTGGCGGGTATTCCATGCGAGGAACAGCAAGCTGAACTGTCCCGCTGGCGCAAAGTGGACGAAATTCCGTTTGATTTTGAGCGCCGCCGTATGTCGGTTGTCGTCGCGGAAAACAGTCATGAACATCTGTTAATCTGCAAAGGCGCGCTGGAGGAAACCCTGAGCGCCTGTACTCAGGTGCGCCATGCTGAACAACTCCTGCCGCTGGACGCCAGCTTATTATCTCGCATTCGCCATCTGACAGATGACCTGAACCGTCAGGGCCTGCGGGTGGTGGCCGTTGCCAGCAAAGTGATGCCTGCCGACCGTCAGGATTACGGCCGGGTCGACGAATCCGACCTGATTTTGGAAGGTTACATCGCTTTTCTCGATCCGCCGAAAGAAAGTACCGCCCCAGCGCTGAAAGCGCTGAAGGATAACGGTGTGACAGTAAAAATCCTCACCGGCGACAGCGAGCTGGTGGCCGCTAAAGTGTGTCGCGAAGTGGATATTGAGCTGACCGGTATTCTGACTGGCCGTGACATTGATGCGCTGAGTGATGAACAACTGACGCAAGCCGCCCGCGACACCACGCTGTTTGCCCGTCTGACGCCATTACACAAAGAGCGTATTGTCCGTTTGCTGCGTTCCGAAGGCCATGTGGTCGGCTTTATGGGAGATGGCATCAATGACGCGCCAGCACTGCGGGCAGCGGATATCGGTATTTCGGTGGACTCGGCGGTGGATATCGCCCGCGAGGCGGCGGATATCATTCTGCTGGAAAAAAGCCTGATGGTACTGGAAGAAGGCGTCATCGAAGGGCGTCGTACCTTTGTCAACATGCTGAAATACATCAAAATGACGGCCAGCTCCAACTTCGGTAACGTCTTTAGTGTACTGATTGCCAGCGCCTTCCTGCCGTTTTTGCCGATGTTGCCGCTGCATCTGTTGATCCAAAACCTGATGTACGATATTTCGCAGATAGCTATCCCGTTCGATAACGTGGACGACGATCAGGTCAAAAAACCTCAACGCTGGAATGCAGGCGATATCGGTCGATTCATGGTGTTCTTCGGCCCGATTAGCTCCATTTTCGACGTGCTGACATTCTCACTGATGTGGTGGTTCTTCCACGCAAATACACCAGAGGCACAAACCCTGTTCCAGTCCGGCTGGTTCATTGAAGGGTTGCTCTCACAAACACTGATTGTGCACATGATCCGTACCCGGCGGATTCCGTTTATCCAAAGCCGTCCCTCCTGGCCGGTGATGATGATGACGATCTTAGTCATGATAACCGGCATTGGTCTGGTATTCTCTCCGCTGGCGGGTTTCCTGCAACTGCAAGCGCTGCCGATGAGCTACTTCCCATGGCTGCTGGCGATCCTGAGTGGTTATCTTCTGCTCACCCAAGCCATGAAGGACTTCTTCACCCGTCACTATGGCTGGCAATAACCGCAACTGGCGTGGTGGTCAATGACCACTACGCCTTGATTTTTCTCTCTTGATTCAGCCTGTTCTGCTTATCTTTTTCCCCGCATCTCATTCACTATAAGAGACAGTAAATCACGTCTACACTGACACTACATTATTGAAGCATGACTAACTGCTATGGTCCCGGGGAGAAACAGGCTATGCGTTTGTACCACCGCGTTATCCCAATGTTATCTGCCATTGTGCTACTCGCCGGATGTGCACAACCGCAGACTACCCACGTAACAAACGAATTAGGTCAGATAGACCAAAAATTACACGACATCACTAACCGTGCTATGGCGCTGGAACAGCAAAATACGTTAAACGCCAACTCTACCTCGGGTGTCTATCTGCTACCCGCCGCGCAGAACCGGGCCTTACTCGACAGTAGCATCGGCAGGTTAAGCCTGGAACTGACTAAAGTTGAACCAGAAGCCAATGGTACACGGGCATTACTGGTTATCCAGACCATGAACACTCTGACGTTACCTGCTTTCCAGGCGCAACTTGACTGGGGGTCGCTGGACCCGGTTAGCGGCAAACCGTTGACTGGCGACATGCAAACGCAGTTGATCACCTTCTCACCTGCGCTCACCCCGGTTTCGGAAGCGAGAATAGAAGTGCGACTTTCTGGCCTGGCACCGGAGCAACTCGGTTTTGTACGCGTCCATGATGTCATCGCCGAATCCGGGCAAAGCCACCGTGAACCGGATCAGTCTCACCCTTGATTTTCTCGCCTGAAAACAGCCATAAAAAAACCCGCCGGACAGCGGGTTTTTAGTTACCACAACGCACGTGTAAATAGAGTTACGGCAACAGCGACGGCTGATCCGCACCTTCTTTTTCCACTTTCTGTACCAACATGTGCTCACGCTTCATACCCAGCTTAAGTGCCAGCGCGGAAGCCACATAGATGGAAGACGCCGTACCGATGGTCACACCGATCAACATCGTCAGTGAGAACCCTTTCAGCATCGCTCCACCGAACAGGTACAGCATCAGGATCACCACGAGGGTGGTTCCTGATGTGATTAAGGTACGGTGCAGCGTTTGGGTCAACGACACGTTGAAGATTTCGTAAGGCGTTCCACGGCGAATTTTGCGGAAGTTTTCACGAATACGGTCAGACACCACGATACTGTCGTTCAACGAGTAACCGATGACCGACATTAACGACGCCACAATGGTCAAGTCGATTTCAATATTGAATAACGACAGCACCCCCATCGTGATGATCACGTCATGCGCCAACGCGATAACCACCCCTGCCGCCAGACGCCATTCGAACCGGAAGCCGACGTAGATAAGGATACAGATTAACGCAGCCATCAACGCCATCGCGCCCGTCTGCGCCAGATCCGCCCCCACACTTGGCCCGACGAACTCAATGCGTTTAACGACCGCATTCTGGCTGGTTGACGCGTTGATGACGTTAACCACCTTGCTACCCAGAGCCTGGCCGCCAGATTCATCGTGAGCAGGGGGCATACGCACCATGATGTCACGGCTGCTACCAAAGTTCTGTACCAGTGGATCGGCAAAGCCAGCCTTTTGCAGCGCTTCGCGCATCTGCTCCAGATCGACCGATTTCTCAAGCGAAATCTCAATAACCGTACCGCCGGTGAAATCCAGCCCCCAGTTGAAACCGCGCACGCCCATCACGACGATAGACAGGATCAACAGCAAACCGGACAACGCGAAGGCCCAGTAGTCCCAGCGCATAAAGTCATACACTTTACGGCCGTAGTTCAATTGTTCAACAGTATATTCCTGTGCCACAACGCACTCCTCAGATAGACAGCTTTTTGATGCGCTTGCCGCCGTACAGCAGGTTTACGATGGCACGGGTTCCAACGATAGCGGTAAACATGGATGTCGCCACACCAATACCGGTCGTGATCGCAAAGCCTTTAATCGAGCCGGTACCCACCGCATACAGGATAATGACTTTAATCAGCGTCGTGACGTTGGCATCAAAGATGGAGCTAAATGCACCCCGGTACCCTTCATCGATCGCCTGCTGCACAGAGCGTCCGTTGCTGAGTTCTTCTTTGATACGCTCGTTAATCAGTACGTTAGCATCCACCGCCACCGCAAGGGTTAACACGATACCCGCAATACCAGGCATGGTCAGCGTGGCCCCTGGCAACAGCGACATAACCCCGACCACCAGCACCAGGTTCAACAACAGTGCAGAAGTCGCAATCAGGCCGAACTTCTTATAGAAGAAGATCATGAACAGGATAGACACCGCCAGACCTGCCAGACAAGCCTCCAGCCCCTGAGTGATGTTTTGCATCCCCAGCGTCGGGCCGATGGTACGTTCTTCTACAATCTGAATCGGCGCAATCAGCGCACCGGCACGCAGCAGCAGTGACAGCTGGCGCGCTTCGTTCGGGTTGTCGATACCAGTAATACGGAAGCTATTGCCCAGACGTGACTGGATGGTGGCGACGTTAATCACCTCTTCCTGTTTTTCCAGAATCGCGCGACCGTTGGCGTCTTTCTTACCACTATCCTTGTATTCCACAAACAAGGTCGCCATCGGTTTACCGATGTTGTCCTTGGTGAAATTGGACATGATGTTGCCGCCCGCGCTATCCAGAGAAATATTCACCTGTGGACGGTTGTATTCATCATTACCGGAGGTAGAGTCGGTAATATGGTCGCCGGTAAGAATCACGCGTTTGTACAAGGCGATCGGGCCACCATCACGCATGTTCATGACTTCGGTATCGCCCGGCACACGACCGCTGGCTAACGCCGCCGGGTCAACATTACTGTTTACCAGACGGAATTCCAGTGTGGCGGTCGCCCCCAGAATTTCTTTCGCACGCGCCGTGTCCTGAATCCCCGGCAGCTCTACCACGATACGGTCAGCACCCTGACGCTGTACCAACGGTTCGGCCACACCAAGCTGGTTGACACGGTTTCGCAGGATGTTGATGTTCTGCTGTACCGCATATTCGCGGGCTTCGCGCAGACGCGCATCGCTCATCACTGCACGCAGCGCATCACTGCCGCTATTGCTGAACACCAGATCGCGATGGCGCGGAGTCAGGTAGTTCACGGCGTTGTCACGCAGTTGACCGTCGCGGAACAGAATTTCCACGCCATAATTATCTGCTTTACGAACAGACGCATATTGGATGCCTTTCTCGCGCAGATCGCTGCGCAGGGAATCCATTGTCTGCTCCTGCAACTTGCCTAACGCAGTATCCATATCCACTTCCATCAGGAAGTGCACACCGCCACGCAGGTCAAGACCCAGTTTCATCGGTTCCGCCCCCAGCATTCTCAGCCAGGTAGGCGTAGCAGGTGCCAGGTTTAGGGCAACCACATATTTCTCGCCCAGCGCACTCACCAAAACTTCACGAGCACGAAGCTGGATGTCCGGCGTAGAGAAGCGCGCGAGAATGGCACCGTTTTCCAGCGCAATAGACTTGCTGGCGATATGTTGTTCTTGCAAAACATTCTGGATCTGGACCAGCGTAGATTCACTGGCGGCGGTTCCTCGCGCGCCAGTGACCTGAATTGCCGGATCCTCACCATACAGGTTAGGAAGTGCGTAGAGCAGACCGACGACGATCGTCACGATCAGCATCAGGTACTTCCACAGAGGATAGCGGTTTAACACGGTAGTTCCCTTCGGGAAAGTCGAAAAATTACAGGGCCTTCATGGTACCCTTCGGCAGTACGGACGTCACGTAATCGCGCTTTATAACGACTTCGTTGGTATCGTTCAGGGCAATGGTGATAAATCCGTTATCCGCCACTTTGGTTACACGCCCAACCAGGCCGCCGTTAGTCAGCACTTCATCGCCTTTACTGATCGAATCCATCAACTTTTTGTGTTCCTTGGCACGTTTTTGCTGAGGGCGCAGGATCATGAAGTAAAAAATCAGACCGAACACGGCCAGCATAATCACCAGAGAGTACGGGCTTCCTTGAGCCGGAGCACCTGCAGTTGCTGCCACAGCGTCGGAAATGAAAAAACTCATTTAAATGTCCTCTTTAGTTATCAAAACAACAGTTATCTATAAAACGTTCATGCCACGCAAACGTGCTTATTGCGGCACATGACCTTCATGGTCATTTCCCGCCGCGCTATCGGCCAACGGCGGAACCGGTTTACCGATGCGCTGGTAAAACTCGGCCACAAAGCTCTCTAATCTACCTTCCCCGATAGCCTGGCGTAAACCCGCCATCAGGCGCTGATAATAGCGCAGGTTGTGGATAGTATTGAGGCGCGCGCCGAGTATTTCGTTACAACGGTCCAGGTGGTGCAAGTAGGCACGGCTATAATTGCGACACGTGTAGCAATCACAGTGCTCATCCAGCGGTCCGGTGTCGTCTTTATGTTTGGCATTGCGAATCTTGACCACGCCGTCCGTCACGAACAGATGGCCGTTACGGGCGTTGCGCGTCGGCATTACGCAGTCAAACATGTCGATACCGCGGCGAACCCCTTCCACCAAATCTTCCGGTTTGCCTACCCCCATCAGGTAACGGGGTTTATCCGTCGGCAACTGCGGACAGACATGCTCCAGAATACGGTGCATATCGGCCTTCGGCTCGCCGACCGCGAGGCCGCCCACAGCGTAACCATCAAAGCCGATGTCCACCAGCCCTTTTACCGACACATCACGTAAATCTTCGTAAACACTGCCCTGAACGATGCCGAACAGCGCGTTTTTGTTGCTTAATTCGTCAAAACGCTGACGACTGCGCTTCGCCCAACGCAACGACATCTCCATCGACCGCTTGGCATAGTCCCAGTCTGCGGGGTAAGGCGTACACTCGTCGAAAATCATCACGATATCGGAACCGAGATCGTACTGAATTTCCATGGATTTTTCCGGGCTCAGGAAAATGGCATCACCATTGATCGGGTTGCGAAAATGCACACCCTCTTCGGTTATCTTGCGGATATCTCCGAGACTAAATACCTGAAAACCACCGGAATCGGTCAGGATCGGGCCATGCCACTGCATAAAATCATGCAGATCGCCGTGCCGCTTCATGATTTCCTGCCCCGGGCGTAACCACAGGTGGAAGGTGTTACCTAAGATTATCTGGGCGCCGGTCTCTTTGACTTCTTCCGGCGTCATCCCTTTGACGGTGCCATAGGTACCGACGGGCATAAATGCCGGGGTTTCCACCACACCACGTTCAAAAACCAGACGACCACGGCGCGCACGGCCGTCCGTTTGCAACAGTTCGTACTTCACTTAACCTCCAGCATCAGAAAACAGTCTGATGGCATCATTGATATACCCACAGAACCTGGCCTGCGGTATGAAAAAGATCGGCGGCGGATTATCCCACCTGCTCCTGTTCCGCCGACGGGTTACGGGTGATGAACATGGCATCACCGTAACTGAAAAAGCGGTATTGCTCAGCCACCGCCTGATGGTAAGCGTCCATCGTATGGCGGTAACCCGCAAACGCCGACACCAGCATAATCAACGTCGATTCCGGCAAGTGGAAATTGGTTACCAGCGCATCCACCACCTGATAGTGATAGCCGGGGTAGATAAAGATGCGAGTATCGCCGAAAAACGGGGCGATTACGGCTTTTGCACTGGCTTGAGCCGCACTTTCCAACGAACGCACCGAGGTCGTACCGACGGCGATAACACGGTTACCACGCGCTTTACAGGCCAGTACCGCATCCACCACCGTCTGCGGCACTTCGGCATACTCGGCGTGCATCACATGGTCTTCGATAGACTCAACCCGCACTGGCTGGAAGGTACCGGCACCGACATGCAGAGTCACGAAGGCCATTTCCACGCCTTTTTCTTTCAGAGCAGCCAGCAACGGCTCATCAAAATGCAGACCCGCGGTGGGTGCTGCCACAGCCCCAGGGCGCTGACTGTACACAGTCTGGTAAAGCTCACGGTCTGCGGCTTCATCCGGACGGTCGATATAGGGTGGCAATGGCATGTGCCCGATGTCATTGAGAATGGTCAACACATCGCGCGTATCATCGAACTGAATCTCGAACAAGGCGTCATGGCGCGCCAGCATGGTCGCTTTCACGCTCTCGTCTTCGCCGAGCAACAATGCTGTACCGGGCTTAGGTGCCTTGGAAGCGCGCACATGCGCCAGCACACGCTTATCATCCAGCATGCGTTCTACCAGCACTTCCAGCTTACCGCCACTGGCCTTACGACCAAACAGGCGCGCAGGAATCACCCGGGTGTTGTTAAACACCAGCAGGTCACCTGGCTGGAGTTTATCGAGCAGATCGGTAAAAACGCCGTGCGCAACCGCGCCTGTAGGGCCATCCAGCGATAACAGTCGGCAACCGCTACGTTGTGCCTGCGGATAGCGGGCAATCAGGGATTCAGGCAATTCAAACGAAAAATCGGCAACACGCATGACTATTCACTTACATTTCGGCACAGTGGAACAAACGAAGCGGCTTAGTCTAGAGCCCGTCGGGACAGGCTGCAAGAAATAAGCGGGACATCACCCTACCTTCCTCTATACTTGGCGCACCAACCTTATTCGTTATGCCTTTTTGGAGTGCGCGTCGACGCTATGAATTTTCTTGCACATCTGCATCTCGCCACGCTGGCGCAAAGCTCGCTGACCGGAAACCTGATGGCAGACTTTGTGCGTGGTAACCCCGACGAGCTTTACCCACCCGAAATGGTCGCCGGTATTCGCCTGCACCGCCGTGTTGATGTACTGACCGACAGCTTGCCGGAAGTGCGTACGGCCTGCCGCCATTTCAGCGCGGACTACCGCCGGGTCGCGCCCATCGCGCTGGATGTGCTGTGGGACCATTTTCTGGCGCGCCATTGGTCGATGATAGAACCGGCAACCCCCCTGACACACTTCGTCAACGAGGCAGAACAGCAAATCACTCCCCACCTGCCCGACACCCCGGAGCGCTTTCGTAACCTGAATCATTACCTGTGGCCGGAACGCTGGCTGGAACGCTATGCCGAGCTGCCGTTTATTGCCGAGGTGCTGCACCGCATGTCAGTGCGAAGACCGAAGCTGGCAGCGCTTTCTGGCTCATTTATCGATATTGAGCGTGGCTACCATCAATTTGAAACATTATTCTGGCAGTTCTATCCTCGTATGATGCATCTGGCAAAAACAGGTCAGCTGGATGGCCCGGCTAACGTCGCACAGTAACACAGGGTAAAAGGAGGAACAGCGCGCCAGGCTGTTCCCACGTCAGTGAAAAGGATCATCAATTGATCCGATAGGCAAAAACTATCTTATTGATTGGTCGCTTTCGCTTTATTCACTGACAGGCTGTACCTATACTTACGGCGTTTACTACATTCACCTATCATTAACAGCTATCTACAGGAGTAATTATGGTCCTGGTAACTCGTCCTGCCCCTGACTTCACT
Organism: Dickeya ananatis; assembly: GCF_019464615.1. Taxonomy (NCBI): domain Bacteria; kingdom Pseudomonadati; phylum Pseudomonadota; class Gammaproteobacteria; order Enterobacterales; family Pectobacteriaceae; genus Dickeya; species Dickeya ananatis. The sequence goes on from NZ_CP040816.1 coordinate 3,104,625, forward strand.
GCCGCCGCCGTACTGGGAAGCGGGGAAATCGTTGAGAATTTCAATCTGAAGAAACACATCAACGGTAAAGCGGCTGTGATCTTCTTTTGGCCGATGGACTTCACTTTCGTATGTCCGTCTGAGCTGATCGCCTTCGATCACCGCTACGAAGAGTTTAAGAAACGTGGCGTTGAAGTGGTTGGTGTGTCTTTTGACTCTGAATTCGTACACAACGCCTGGCGTAAAACCCCGGTCGACAACGGCGGTATCGGCGAAGTGAAATACGCGATGGTCGCTGACGTTAAACGCGAAATCCAGAAAGCCTACGGTATCGAACATCCGGAAGCGGGTGTGGCGCTGCGCGGTTCTTTCCTGATCGACAAAAACGGCATCGTGCGTCATCAGGTAGTGAACGATCTGCCGCTGGGTCGTAACATCGATGAAATGCTGCGTATGGTCGACGCGCTGCAGTTCCATGAAGAGCACGGCGAAGTGTGCCCGGCTCAGTGGGAAAAAGGTAAAGCCGGTATGGGCGCTTCCCCGGACGGCGTAGCGAAATACCTGAAAGAAAACGCCAACAACCTGTAATCAGCTCTTTGCTATTCAGGCATCAGCCAGCGGTCTCGCCGCTGGCTTTTTTATTTCACCATGACTCCAGCCCGGCACGTCACTGAACGATACCAAGACCAGATACAGCCTTTTTATCAATAAATTAGGCAGGCTCATCCTATGCAGACGCTTTCTGAAACGTGATCCGACATTCTCACGAAGCGTCATGGGACACGCCACGTTATCGGCTGTGCTGATCTCTGGGGCTGGGAGTCTTACTCTTCACGGCAGGGAATACCCGACAGCACAGGAAATCGACCAACGCCCGAACCTTTGGCGAGGGATGCTTGCTCGCCGGCCACAGCACATGGAAAACCCCACTGCGCTGCACATACTCGGTCAGGATCGACTTGAGCCGACCGTCAGCCAATAGTTCTCGGATGGCGAAGTCCGGCAGATAGGCGATCCCCAGTCCCTGTAATGCAAAACACACGCGCGTTTCGATGTTGTTACAGATCATCGAGGTGGGCAGTTGCCATTCTGGCTCATCGGGCGTTTGCCGCAGCGCCCAATTCTCCAGCTTGCCGCTGTAGGGCCATCGATAGTGCAGGCAGGTGTGTTGACGCAGATCGGCGGGCAGCATGGGGGTACCACGGCGTGCCAGATAGTCCGGCGAAGCCACCAGTTGCATTTCAAAGGTGCCCAGACGGCGGGCTGACAGACGCGAATCCGCCGGTTCACCGGTGCGCACCACGGCATCGAAACCTTCCTCGACCACATCGACCATCCGGTCGGTAAAATCCAGATCGAGCTCTATCTCGGGGTACTCACGCATGAACTCGCCAAGTACCGGTAGCACCAGCGAACTGACCTGCGGCAGGCTCACCCGCAGGCGTCCGCGCGGTGCGGCAGTCGCTTGCGACAATTCCAGTTCTGCCGCCTCAATCTCGGCCAGAATGCGTCGACTGCGCTCAAGAAATAGCGAGCCCTCGGCAGTCAACGTGATGCTGCGCGTGCTGCGGTGGAATAGGCGCACTCCCAACTTCTCTTCCAGACGCGCCACACTCTTGCCGACGGCCGAGGCCGAGACCCCCAGCAGCCGACCGGCGACGACGAAGCTGCGCGTCTCGGCCACCTGCACGAACACCACGAAGCCATTTAGGCTGTCCACGATCCATTCCTCTTACGATTACGGACATAAATTTCCGCACATCACGGAACTGTAGCCTACTTTTTCTTTAATCAAAAGTTTTCTATCGTCGATGCATTGCCCATTGAATCGAGGTATTTGCCATGACGAATCTGCTACTCACGCTGCGCCAGGGTGTTCCACCCGCACACCTATCTGCACGTATCAAGACCGCCGTGCAGCAGGCGCTGGACGACCGGCGCCTGGTCGGTGCCGTTATCCTGGTAGCCCGCGACGGCGAGCTGATCCACCAGCAAGCCGCTGGTTTGGCCGACGATGAGAGCGCACGGGCAATGACGCTGGAGACGGTCTTTCGACTGGCTTCGGTCAGCAAGCCCATCGTCTCTACCGCAGCCCTGGCGCTGGTGGCACAAGGCCAGCTCGATCTGGATACAGGCATTGAGCGTTGGCTGCCCACGTTTCGTCCCGCATTGGTCGATGGCCAACCGGCGCGAATCACCGCGCGACAACTGCTCAGCCATACAGCGGGGCTGGGTTACCGCTTCTTTGAAACCGACGCAGACGGTCCCTATGCACGGGCTGGTGTCTCGGATGGCATGGATGCTTCCGGTATCAGCCTGGAGGAGAACCTGCGACGCCTCAGCAGTGTACCGCTGCTGTACGAGCCGGGTACAAGTTGGGGTTACTCACTGGCGACCGATGTGTTGGGCGCATTGATCGAGCGCATACATGGCACGCCGCTGGACAAGGCGGTGAAGGAACTGGTCACAGGCCCACTGGGTATGGCCGACACTGGCTTCGTCGCCTGTGATGCGCAGCGCGTGGCAACCCCCTATGTCAACGATGCGCCGAAGCCGCACCGGCTCGCCGAGGGCGAAACCGTCTCGCCCTTCGAGGGCGCCATTGGCATTACCTATAGCCCGGCCCGCATCTTCGACGCACAGGCCTTCCCGTCCGGGGGGGCCGGTATGGCCGGTACGGCGGGTGACTTCCTACGCCTGCTGGAAATCCTGCGACAGGGCGGCGGCACACTACTACCCAGTGAACTGGTTGAGGAAATGGGACGCGACCAGACCGGCGGGCTAGAATTGCCCGATGCCCCTGGCTTCGGTTTCGGTTTGGGTTTCTCGGTACTGCGTGACCGCAGGCTGGCGGCTTCACCAGAATCCGAAGGCACCTGGCGCTGGGGCGGTGCCTACGGCCACTCGTGGTTCGTGGACCGGGCGCAGGGTCTGAGCGTCGTGGCCTTCACCAATACGTTGTACGAAGGCATGTCCGGTCGCTTCATCACCGAGCTGCGCGATGCCGTCTATGACGCGCTGGAGGTTCTCTGATGAAAACGACACCCGACCGCATGGCTGCCATCGCATTTCGCCGCGGTGCGGCCCTAACCGATCCGGACTGCCTGACCGACATCGACACAGAGTGCCCGAAGCCGGGACCACACGACCTGCTTGTGGCAGTCCGCGCTGTCTCGGTTAATCCGGTGGATACCAAGATCCGGGCTGGATTCATTGCTGCGCCCGACAGCGTCCGCTCGCTGGGCTGGGATGCGGCAGGGATCGTCGAAGCCGTTGGTGAAGCGGTCACACTGTTTCGGCCGGGTGAGGCCGTCTACTATGCCGGTTCCTTCGATCGCAGTGGTAGCAATGCCCAGTTTCAACTAGTAGACGAGCGTATCGTCGGCCACATGCCCGAAACTCAGGGTTTCGCCGAAGCAGCGGCCCTGCCGCTAACCTCGCTAACCGCCTGGCAACTGCTGTTCGACCGCCTTGGCGTGCGGCCGGGCAAACCGGCCAATGTCGGCAGCCTTCTGGTGCTGGGCGCCGCCGGCGGGGTTGGCTCCATTCTGATCCAGCTCGCCAGGCGGCTGACTGGACTGACGGTGATCGCCACAGCCTCGCGCGAAGAAAGCCGCGACTGGTGCCTTACTCTGGGCGCCCACCACGTCATTGACCATCGGCAGCCGTTGCCAGCACAGATCCGCGCACTGCCGGTGCCGCCTGTCACCCATGTGGCTGCATTATCGAACACGGCAGAGCACTGGACCGAACTGGCAGATTTGATCGCGCCACAAGGGCAACTGGCCATCATTACTGATCACGAGACACTGGACGCAGTACCGTTCAAGGGCAAGAGCGTGTCGCTACACTGGGAAATGGTGTTCACACGCCCGCTGTTCGGCACGCCGGATATGATCGCGCAGCACCGCATCCTCGACGAAGTGGCAGCGCTAGTGGATGCAGGCGTGCTGCGCTCAACCGCCTGCCGCGTACTGCATCCGCTAGACGCGGCCCGGCTGCGCGAGGCACATCGGCTGGTGGAACAGGGCGGCACCACCGGCAAAGTGGTGGTGGCGCGTTCTGCACAGGATGTGCAACGACGAGACAAAAAGGAGGCCCAGGCATGAGCGCTGTTGCCCAATACCGCCTGCCGTGGACCGCGCTACTTGCGCTGGCGATGGCTGCGTTCATTACCATCCTGACAGAAGCGCTTCCAGCCGGCCTGCTACCGCAGATGGCACGGGACTTGGCGGTGTCCGAAGCCTGGGTGGGTCAGACCGTCACAATCTATGCCATCGGTTCTCTGGCAGCGGCCGTCCCGCTGACCGCTGCCACGCAAGGCTTGAGGCGACGCCCTCTGCTGCTGGCGGCCATTGCAGGCTTCGTCGTCGCCAATACCGTCACAACGTTCTCCGGCAACTATGCCCTGACTATGATCGCACGCTTTCTGGCAGGTGTGTCGGCTGGGTTACTGTGGGCGTTGCTGGCGGGTTATGCCGCACGCATGGTGCCCGAGCATCAGAAGGGCCGGGCCATCGCCATTGCGATGGTCGGCACGCCATTGGCGTTGTCGCTGGGCGTGCCGGCCGGCACCTTCCTTGGCAATCTGGTGGGCTGGCGGACGTGCTTCGGCATCATGAGCGGGCTGGCACTGGTGCTCATGGTGTGGGTGCACATCAAGTTGCCGGACTTCGCCGGACAGGCAGCGGGCAAGCGCTTGTCGCTGGGGTACGTGTTCACGATGCCCGGCGTGCGCCCGGTGCTGTTCGTGGTGCTGGCCTTCGTGCTGGCGCACAACATCCTCTATACCTACATCGCGCCTTTTCTCGCGGCAGTGGGTCTGGCCGAACGGACGGATTTGGTACTTCTGATGTTCGGCGTCTCGTCCCTGCTGGGCATCTGGATCGTTGGCGTGTTGATCGACCGCCACCTGCGTGTGCTAACACTGGCGAGCACGTTCGTGTTTGGCTTGGCCACGCTGGCACTCGGCGTGGCGTCCGATGCACCAGTCGTGGTGTACACGGCGGTGGCCATCTGGGGTCTGGCCTTCGGCGGCGCGGCAACGTTGTTCCAGACGGCGCTGGCCAAGGCGGCAGGCGACGCGGCGGATGTCGCACAGTCCATGCTGGTCACCGCCTGGAACACGGCGATTGCCGGTGGCGGCATCGTCGGCGGCGTGCTGCTAGATAGCCTCGGTGCCGGAGCCTTCGTACCGGCCTTGCTAGCGCTACTGACGGCAACGCTGGTGGTAGTATGGGCCGCCAGGCGGCATGGCTTTCCCGACACAGCGCTGACGGCCGGTGTATGCCCGGCGATGCCCGATCGGCAAACCGAGGCACGGCCATGAACGGCACCTAGCCATTGTTCTTCATTGCACTGAGCCTGTTCGGCCTGTATGTCGTCGAGTTCGGCATCCTGTCGGCCGTCGTCGAGCGTTACGGCATCACGGCTGCGTAGTCGGCAGCTTACAACCCACTGTTGGAAATGAGGTGCGGCGCACATGAAGTGCACGATGTGCAGAACGTAGCCGATATTTTGGTCGATCCCAATGGCGTGCTCGAACGCCATTGGGAAAAAACCATGTGCGGCCCGATGACTGGAGCGGGCTGGCGATCCCGGCCGTGCCCGCCGCCCCGGAAAATCGGCAGGACGGCGACCGATGACGCCGTCATTACTCAGGTCCGACGGCGAAGGGCGTAGCTTGCCAGCAGCAACAAGATCCACACTATACCCGCGTACAGTGCAATACGGGTATCCGGAAAGTAACCAATCAGGCCGATGATAAAGACCAGGAACACCACGCCAACCACGGCGGTCGCTGCACCACCCGGCAGAGGAAACGCTAGCGCGTTCACCTGCTCGCGGTTCAGTTTGCGGCGAAACGCAATCTGTGAGCACAGAATCATGATCCATACCCATACGGTGGCAAACGTGGCTAGCGAAGCAATCACCAAAAACACTTTCTCCGGCATGATGTAGTTGAGGTACACCGCCACCAGCAACGCCAGCACCATCACCACGACCGTTACCCAGGGGGTTCCGCGACGTGACAACCGGGCGAACACCTGTGGTGCATGGCCTTGCTCCGCCATGCCGTGCAACATACGCCCCACGCCAAACACATCACTGTTGATGGCAGACAGCGAGGCGGTGATCACCACGAAATTCAGGATACCGGCAGCGGCCGTGATGCCCATATGCTGGAAGGTCAGCACAAACGGACTACCGTTGGTACCCACCTGATTCCACGGGTAAATCGACATAATCACGAACAGGGTACCGACGTAGAACACCAGAATACGCCAGGGTACAGAGTTGATGGCGCGCGGAATGGACTTGTGCGGTTCTTTGGCCTCACCCGCGGTGATCCCGATGATCTCGACACCACCATAGGCAAACATCACCATCTGCAATGACAGGATCATCCCCATCACGCCATTACTGAAGAAACCGCCATTGCTCCACAAATTATGGATACCGGTAGGCTCGCCGCCGTTGCCAATCCCCCAAACGATGATGCCGACCCCGGCCACGATCATGACCACAATGGTCGCGACCTTGAAAAACGAAAACCAGAACTCCAGTTCGCCAAACACCTTCACATTCATCAGGTTGATGGCACCGATAATCAACACCACGCTTAATACCCAGATCCAGTGCGGCACCTCGGGAAACCAAACCCCCATGTAAATGCCGAAAGCGGTAACATCGGCAATCGCGACGATCAACATCTCAAAGCAGTAGGTCCACCCGGTGATATAACCAGCCAACGGGCCGAGGTAGTCGCGGGCATAACGGGAAAAGGAACTGGCTTGCGGATTGTTGACAGACATCTCCCCCAGTGCCCGCATAATGATATAAGCGAACACGCCGCCAATCAGATACGCTAGCAGCACACTGGGGCCAGCCATCTGAATAGCGCTGGCCGAGCCGTAAAACAGCCCGGTACCAATGGCGGAGCCCAGCGCGATAAAACGAATATGCCGCGTACTTAAGCCGCGCTTGAGTCTGGATTGTTGTTCCATAGGTTTGGATTGTTGTTCCATAAATGAGCAACCCTGTCTTTACAAACGAAAAAACCACAGGCAAACGCCTGTGGTGAAAAGCATCCATCCCACTTCATTCAGGAATGTGCGGTGACTTCCTGACGACCAGTGATACGGTCATAAATTCCGACCACCAGCAGAATGAGCAAGGATGGCGGCAACCAGGCCAGCCCCTGCTCGCTCATCGGCAGGCTCTGTGTCCAACCGGGCAGTAATGACTGAAAAGCCGATGACTTGATACCGTCCAGCAGGCCAAAGACCAGACTGACCAGCATCACAGGAGCAATAACATGCGTGCTGTTATTCCACCAACGACGGGTAAAACTCAGCAGCACCAGCACGATGCACGGCGGATAAATGGCGGTCAACACCGGCACAGACAGTTGAATCAGGTGGCTCAACCCGAGATTGGACACCACCATCGAGAACAGTCCCAGCACAAACACCAGTGCACGGTAAGACAATGGCAAGTACTGCGCGAAGAATTCGGCACAGGCGCAAGTCAGCCCCACCGCAGTGACCATACAAGCAATGAAGATCAGCAACGCCAGGAAACTGCTACCCATGTTACCGAAAGTGTACTGTACATACGCATGCAGGATTTCAGCGCCGTTTTGCGCGTTCGGCACCAGCGAGCCACTGAAGGAACCGAGATGGAACAGGCTCAGATAAACCAGCGTTAATCCCAGCCCCGCAATCAGCCCGGCCAAAATGGTGTAACGGGTTAACAACCCTGCGTCACTCACACCACGGGAACGGGCCGCATTGACGATGACGATACCGAACACCAGTGCACCCAGCGTATCCATGGTCAAATAACCATTTACGAAACCCGTGGAGAATGGCACCTGTTGGTAGGCTTCCGCAGTCGGCGCTGGCGTACCCGCCGGCCATACCAACGCTGCAATCCCCAGTACAGTCAGCGCGATAATTTTCACCGGTGCCAGAATGTGGCCAACAGTGTCCAACAGACGACCGGGATAGAGCGAAATCGCGATCACGATGGCAAAGTAGATCAAGCTATAAACCAGCAGAGGCGTCGCCCCCTCACCCACCAGTGGCGCAATACCGACCTCGAACGAGACCGTCGCGGTACGCGGCGTAGCAAACAGCGGCCCCACAGCCAGATAGCAAACCGTCGCCAACAGTACGCCCGCTTTCTTGCCGATCGGGCTACTGAGCGTATCAATACCACCACCCACACGCGCCAGTGCTATCACCGTCAACACCGGCAAGCCGACAGCGGTAATCAGAAAGCCGAGTGCGGCTACCCACACGTGCTCGCCAGCCTGTTGACCCACCATCGGCGGGAAAATGATATTCCCGGCACCGACGAACAAGGCAAAGGTCATGAAGCCCAATGCCACGATATCTTTGGAAGTTAAACGATGACTCATAATGTATGTTGTTGTTGCCTGTAAAAATGGTGTTGCCGGCACAAACCGGGCGCGTAAAGCGGCGCACGCAAGCAGCGAGACAGCCGAGCGATGTGCAGGATTATGATGTGAGGTTTTATTGCACAGCGTTAATGGGGGCTAAGTAAAACGTTTATAGCAATAAAAGGCAATACGTGATCGGTAAACCAGAACATTAATCTGATCTTCAATACAAAGTCAGCATTAGAATTTATATTTTCACTCACAGACTATACATGATTTGTGCATGAAAACAGTTTACAGCGCGAAAGATAAGCTCAAATTTCCATCATAGAGCAACAAATAACCATATTAAAAACTTATGAGAATAAAAAACGCCGGTAGGGTATACCGGCGTTATAAAAAAGCACAGAGCACCGACTAACAGCAATGACAAACGTGGTTAGCGATATTCACGACCAGTTTGAGTTTTGCCCATTGCTGTTCTTCCGACAACGTATTGCCCTCTTCGGTAGAGGCAAAGCCACACTGCGGGCTCAGGCACAGTTGGTCCAGCGCCACATAACGTGTTGCTTCGTCGATGCGTTTTTGTACTTCATCTGCGTTTTCCAGTTGCCCGTTTTTGGTGGTGATAAGACCCAACACCACTTTCTGATGACCAGGCTTGATGAAGCGCAGCGGCTCAAATCCACCCGCCCGCTCAGTATCGTATTCGAGGAAAAAGGCATCCACATTCACTGTCCCGAACAGTGTTTCCGCCACAGGTTCATAGCCACCTTCGGAAATCCAGGTAGAGCGGAAATTACCACGGCAGACATGCAGGCCCACCACTAAATCGGCCGGTTTGCCTTCCAGCGCTTTATTAAGCACTTGCGCATAGGTACGGCACAGATAATCCGGGTCATCGCCACGCTCACGGATCTGGCGTCTCTGGTCTTCAGAGCACAGATAAGCCCACACCGTATCGTCCAGTTGCAGATAACGGCAACCGGCATCATAGAAGGCACGGATGGCATCACGCCAGGTCAGCGCCAGATCGTCGAAGTAGTCGGCCAGATCAGGATAGACAGTGCTATCAATCACTTTACGACCGCCACGGAAGTGCAACACGCTCGGGCTGGGGATCGTCATTTTAGCAACAGCGTCGCCAGACACACGTTGGAGGAAACGAAAATCCTCCAGCATCGGATGCTGGGGATTAAAGCTGACCTTACCGGTGACTTTTACGCCACGGGCTTTCGTCTGTACACCAGTGAACTGGATGCCCTGCTCCGCTTCATAACGTTCCACGCCATTGAGGCTGTCGAAGAAGTCAAAGTGCCACCAGGCACGACGGAATTCGCCATCGGTCACCAATTGCAGACCCGCGGCACGCTGCAATTCCACGGCACGCTGGATTTCCTGATCTTCAACACGGCGTAACGCGGCGGCATCGATCTCACCGGCCTGAAACTGTAAACGAGCCTGCTTAATAGCCGCCGGACGCAACAAACTGCCGACCACATCGGCACGAAACGGAGGAAGGGCTTGTGTCATGTTTTGCTCCTGCACGTCTGACCCCAAATAGCCGATTTCAGACGTTTGGTTTCAGACAAGTCGATTTTTAGATGAATGCGTTTTCAGTAGAAATAGTTTTCTATGTAAATAGTTTTTAATAAAAATAATTTCGCCACTGAATTTTATAGCCATCCAGACGGCTAGAAGTAAAACTATCCTGTCATGCATTTTTCTCAACGACAATGGAGGAATTTTCACGACACATGAAATAAATTCATTTTCATCAATTTGTTGCAGAAACACTCGTTGAGGCAGGCGTCAGGTCATCAAGACCGAGTGCTTGTCTGGTTTGCTCACGCACTCGTTCCGGCAAAGGCAGATAGCCGTCCTGGCTGACCAGCGCCTGTCCTGACACTGACAGCACCCGGTCCAAAAACGCGGCTGTCAGTGGCTCCAGCGGCTGGCCCGGCGCTTTATTCACGTAGATATAGAGATAGCGGGTGTAAGGATAACGTCCGCTACGGATAGTGTCGGCGGTCGGTAACACGTAGTCGTCTTTGTCGCTGGCAGCCAGTGCCAGCACTCGCACCCCGCTGGCGCGAAAACCAATACTGGCGTAACCGATGGCATTCACCGATGCGGCCACCGCCTGCACGACTGAAGCAGAACCGGGAAGCTCATTGACCTGCGGCAGAAAGTCGCCACCGCACAACGCTTGTTGCTTGAAAAAGCCATACGTGCCAGACGCGGAATTACGGCCATAACGCAGTAGCGAGCGCTGTTGCCAGACGCCGTTTAGCCCCAACTCCTGCCAGCGCTGTACCGTTTTCCCCGCGCCACAGCGGCGGGTTACCGAGAAAATGGCGTCCAGTTGACGCACCGTCAATCCGCTTAACGGGTTATCCTGATTGACTAATACCACCAGTGCATCCAGCGCGACCGGCACCGCCGTTGGCGCATAGCCATAATGCTGCTCGAACGCTTCGATTTCGCTACTTTTCATTGGCCGGCTCATCGGTCCCAGTTGCGCCGCCCCTGCTGCCAGTGCCGTTGGCGCTGAAGATGAGCCCGCCGCCTGAACCTGGAGATTAACACCGGGATGATGCTGACTGAAATCCGCCGCCCAGAACGTCATCAGGTTCGCCAGCGTGTCGGAACCCGCACTGGAAAGGTTACCCGCCAGCATCGCCTGCGGCGCAGCAACAAGCTGACCAGACAAGCATAACAGCAAAGCAAACAGGTAATGGATGGGTCTCATGTGCGTTTTCCATCGGAGTGAAAAGTGAAAGAAGTGAAAGACAAGAGCGCACTATTCTCGGCACTGCGGCGGGGACAATCAAGCCCCGCCACATTGCTTAGCGCAGCGGATTCGCGGCATTCTGATTTAATACCGAACGGACAATCAGCCGATTTGGCAATGTAAACATGAAGCGGGATCCCACACCTTCTTCGCTGAGGATCTCCAGACGAGAGTCATGATGACTGAGCGCGTGCTTGACGATAGCCAGCCCCAGTCCACTGCCGCCGGTCTGGCGCGAACGGGCTTTGTCGACACGATAAAAACGCTCCGTCAGACGGGGAAGATGTTCTGCGGCAATGCCCGGACCGTTATCGCTAACCTGGAACTGCGCGCCCTGTGGCGTTTGCTGCCAGCACACCTCAATACGCGTGCCCTGCGGCGTGTGGTTCACCGCGTTATACACCAAATTCGACACCGCGCTACGCAACTGCTCCTCGTTGCCGAACACCTGTAACTGCTCATTGACGCGAAACACAATCTCATGACGCCCCTGACTCAGGGTGTCGGCTTCGCGTTTAAGCACCCGCAACATCAGCGGAATATCCACCTTTTCGTTAAGATCGATAGCCGCAGCGGCTTCAATACGCGACAACGTCAGCAGTTGCCGCACCAGCCCATCCATCCGGCGGGTTTGTTCCTGCATGGTGTGCAGTGCCTTAGCCTGCAAAGCACCATCCAGCGATTCGTCGTTCATCATTTCCAGATAGCCTTGCAACACCGTCAACGGTGTGCGCAGCTCATGGCTGACGTTGGCGAAAAAGTTACGCCGCGCCCCTTCGAGTTGATGCATTTGGGTGACATCACGCGCCACCATCAGCAACTGCCCTTCTGAATACGGCATCACCCGGAATTCAACATGATGCGCATTTTTCAGCGTCAGCGTCAGCGGGCGGCTGAAATCTTGCTGTTGCATATACTGGGTAAATTCTGGGTAGCGCAACAAATTGAGGATATTCTGACCATTATCTTCCGGCCAGCGAAAACTCAGCAGGTGCTGCGCCAGCCGGTTACACCAAATGATGACGCCCTCTTCGGTGGTGATGACCACCGCATCCGGCAGCGATTCCGCCCCACTGCGGAAACGTTTGATCAGCAACGCCAGCTCGCGCCGCCGACGGCGATTACGCAACTGCATTTGGTACAAACCGTAGAACAACGGTTCCCAGCTCCAGCGGCCGGGCGGCGGGGTCATACTGCGGTCAACCCACAACCAGTAGGACAAGCGCAGTTGGTTATAAAAGTTCCAGCACAGTGCCGTCAGCACCGACGCCAGTAAAAACCAGGGCAGATAACCGATGATCAGCCCCAGCAATAAGCCGGGCAAACAAAAAAAAGCCAGCTCCAGCGCCAGCTTTTTCCAGGACAAACGTTCTAGCACGTCAGATTTTCTCCGGGACTCACGCTATCAATAACGTGTTGAGAAACGGTATCCAGTTCCCCGAACGGTCTGAACCATCTTGTCGTGTCCACTGGTCTCCAACGCCTTGCGCAGACGGCGGATATGAACATCCACAGTGCGATCCTCAACATAAACGTTAGTGCCCCACACATGATTGAGCAACTGCTCACGACTATATACCCGTTCAGGGTGGGTCATAAAGAAATGCAGCAGTTTGAACTCCGTTGGCCCCATGTCCAGCGCATGCTCTTCCGTGGTCACCCGGTGAGAGGAAGGATCCAGACTTAAGCCGCGCATTTCGATCACTTCTTCCACCGCCATCGGCGAAATCCGACGCATCACCGCTTTGATGCGCGCCACCAACTCTTTAGGTGAAAACGGTTTGGTGATGTAATCATCGGCACCGACTTCAAGACCGCGAACACGATCTTCTTCTTCACCACGGGCCGTCAGCATCATGACCGGAATATCCCGCGTCAGCGCTTCACGCTTCATGTGCTTGATAAACTGTAAACCGGACCCACCGGGCAGCATCCAGTCCAGCAGCACCAGCTCAGGATAAGGTTCAGCCAGGCGGTTCACCGCGCTGTCGTAATCCTCGGCCTCAACCGGCTGATAGCCGTTCTGCTCAAGCACGAAGCACACCATCTCGCGAATCGGCGCTTCATCTTCCACCACCAAAATACGTCTTGCCATATCAATCCTGCCGTTAATCGTCACGGTTAGCGTGCGGTGTGCATTATGCGTCAGTTTTATGACAGATTTATGAAAAATCCCCCGACAAACCACGCCTCTGACGCGGCCTTGCCACCGCCACCGCCCGGCTCATTTTCTCCGCCGTACCACGCCATGTCGCCAGTTCATACAGATATTATGGGACATGCCCTAAACTGCACGCCTATAATCGCCGATGATAAAGACGCGGCGTTTCGCCATAACTACGGTGCCCGCCTTGTGCCGTTGTCTGAACACCGCCCAAAACAACATCTCGTTTGCACTCACCTGCAGGGAGTCTCATGCGAATTATTCATACGTCTGACTGGCATCTCGGTCAGTACTTTTATACCCGGAGCCGTGCGCCTGAGCATCAGGCTTTTTTGCACTGGCTGGTACAGCAGGTTGAGCAATATCAGGCCGATGCAGTAATAGTAGCAGGTGATGTGTTCGACAATGGCGCACCACCCAGCTACGCCCGAGAAATGTATAACCAGTTTGTGGTGGCGTTGCAGCGTACCGGTTGCCAGTTGGTGGTACTCGGCGGCAATCATGACTCCGTCGCGACCCTGAACGAATCCCGCGCGTTGCTGGCCTGCCTGAATACCCAGGTGTTCGCCGGTTTTGACGGCGATATCCATGAGCAAGTGCGGGTACTGAATAACCGCGACGGCGAACCCGGCGCGATGCTGTGTGCGGTTCCGTTTCTGCGTCCGCGCGATGTGCTCACCAGCCAGGCGGGCCAGTCTGGCACGCAAAAACAACAGGCGTTACAGGACGCTATCGCCAGTCATTATCAGCGCTGCTACCAGCTTGCCTGCGAGCAGCGTGCAGCATTGGGGAAAGAACTACCGATTGTGCTCACCGGGCACCTCACCACCGTGGGCGTCGCCACATCGGATTCCGTGCGCGATATTTACATCGGTACGCTGGATGCCTTCCCGGCACAGGCGTTCCCACCGGCTGACTACATTGCGCTTGGGCATATTCATCGTCCACAGCGTGTGGCGCAATGCGAACACATCCGCTACAGCGGCTCACCTATCCCCTTGAGTTTTGATGAACTCAATCATGAGAAATCGGTCTATCTGGTGCACTTTGAGCAGGGGAAATTGCAAGAAGTCACCGCGCTGACGATACCGAGCGAACAGCCGATGCAACTGGTGAAAGGCAATCTGCCGGAGATAGAACGCCGTCTGGCCGGGTTCCGCGATTATCATGGCGACAAACCGGTATGGCTGGATATTGAAATCGCCACGCAGGACTACCTGAGCGATATCCAGCAACATATTCAGGCACTGACCGAGCCTCTCAATGTGGACGTGATCCTGCTGCGTCGTGCCCGGGAACAGCAGCAACAAATGCTGGTGCAACTGGAAAAAGAGACGCTGGAAGAGTTACAACCGGCTGAAGTATTTGAACGACGTCTGGCGCTGGAAGACGGTCTGGATGAGGCTCGCCAGCAACGTCTGAAGGGATTGTTCAATCGGGTTATGCAGGAGATTGACGCACAGCGACAGGAGACGTCCGTATGAAAATTCTTAGCCTGCGCCTGAAAAACCTTAACTCATTGCAGGGCGAGTGGAAAATCGACTTCACGCGCGAGCCGTTTGTCAGCAATAGCCTTTTCGCCATCACCGGGCCTACCGGTGCCGGGAAAACCACCTTGCTGGACGCCATCTGTCTGGCGCTCTACCACCAGACACCACGCCTGAAAGTCAGCCCCAGCCATAACGAATTAATGACCCGCCACACGGCCGAATGTCTGGCTGAGGTGGAATTCGAGGTAAAAAACGTCGCTTACCGCGCGTTCTGGAGCCAGCGTCGGGCCCACAACAGCCCGGAAGGCAATCTGCAGCCCCCCAAGGTTGAGCTGGCACTGTGCGCCGACGGCAAGATCCTGACCGATAAAGTGAACGACAAGCTGGCGATGATAGCCGACCTTACCGGGCTGGATTTCGATCGTTTCACCAAGTCGATGATGTTATCTCAGGGGCAATTCGCCGCGTTCCTCAACGCCGATGCCAATCAACGGGCGGAATTACTTGAAGAGCTGACCGGCACCGATATTTATGGGCAGATCTCCGAACGCGTTTTTGAGAAACACAAAGAAGCCCAAAGCCAGTTGGAAACCTTACGGGCTAAGGTCGCCACGCTGGAATTATTGAGTGACGAGCAACGCCAGGCGCTGGAACAGCAACTGGAGGCCATCCGCCAACAGGAGCAATCCATATCGATACACCGGGAAGAGGTCCTGGCGCATCAACGTTGGTACGACACGCTGCTACAGCTCCAGCAGGCACAACAGCACGCGCAACAACAACACGCCTCACAGCAGCAATTACAGCAGCAGTCACAACCGCAACTGGATAAACTGGAACGTGGCGAACCAGCGGAAAAACTACGCCCCCGCTTCGACGAGCGAGGGCGGGCGCAACGGGAAAAACAGCGGCTGAGCCAACAGTTGACGAACGTGCACCAGCAAATCAGCCGCCAGCAGGAAGCCCTGAACCAACTGAAAACACAGCTGGAAAAAGCGCTGTCTGCACGCCAGCAACATGCGGACTACCGTCAGCAACAAGAAACACTGATCAACGAGCGGATTCTGCCGCTTGATCATCACATCGCCACCCTACAGACACAGCGCAACCAGCAACAGCAAGCGTTAGATAATCTGGTTGAACAGCAAAAAATGCTGATAACCACGCTGGCCAGATTGCAGCGCCAGCAAGAACAAACACGGCAGCGGCTGGAAGATATTGATACCTATCGCCAGCAGCATAGCCGCCACCAGCATCTGGGTAGCCATATTCCACTGTGGCAGGCGCAATTCCCGCAGCAGCAGAAATGGCAGCAGGACCTGCACGTCGTGCAGGAAAAGGCGGCACAGCAACAGATTCAGGCGGAATACCTCGACCAGCAGCGCGCTTCGCTGGTCGAGAAACAGCAGGCGCAGCAAAATGCCAGTGAGCGCGCCCAACAACTGCTGAATGACCATCTGAAGCAGGATGAACAGATGGAAGCGGAACACCCGCTGGCAGGCTTGCGTCAGCAGTTGGCACGACGCATGGCGGAACGTCCGGATCGCCAGCAACTGGCTACCAGTGCAGCGGTACTGCAACGGTTGATTAGCCAGCGCACCCTATTGGAAGCGCAACAGCTGGAGACACTGCAACGGATTCAAACGCTGGAAGAACTGCAGGTGCAGCAACGTCGGGATTATCAAAATCAGGCCAGCCATCTGGCGGATCTCGATAAACGTCACGAGCTGGAACTGCACATCGTTAGCCTGGAAAAAGAACGTCAGCAATTGCAACCGGGCAAAGAATGTCCGCTGTGCGGTTCAACGCACCACCCGGCAGTGGAGCTTTATCAGGCGTTGCGCCCCTCAGAAACCCAGATTCGATTGCACGCGCTGCGTCAGGAAGTCGAGACGCTGAAAGCTAACGTCGTGCAAACCGAAACCCAGCTTCAGTTGCAAAAACAACATCGCCAGCAGCAACAAAACGCACTTGAGAGCGTCCAGCGTGATTACGAGTCGCTGCGCCAACAGTGCCAGTCAGTGAGTGAGCGTTTACTGGTGAGCTTCGATCCACTCCAATTGCCGACGCTACACCAGTGGATTGAATCCTGCGATGCTCAAGAACAGTCGCTACAGGCGCAAATTGCCAGTCGTGAGCGCAACCAACGTCACATTCAGGAAAGTAAGGATTTACTCACGTCTGCCCAGCAACTGCTGGCGCAAACCGTACAACAGCTGGCGCTGAACAGCCAGCAGCAGGACGCGTTGCAGGCATCACGTGATGAACTGCGGTTATTACTGGATAAAACCGAACGTGAACTGGCTCGGCTGCACGACAGCCTGAGCCAAACGATGGAAACCTTCGGGCTGACCGCGCCGACACTGGCACAGCAGGAAGAGTGGTTACGCCAGCGCCAGACAGAATGGTTACGCTGGCAGGAAAACGAGCACGAACAGAATCAGTGCCGCCCACAACTGGCCGCGCTGGAAGCGGAAATCATCGCCAGCCAGCGGCGACTGGAAGAGACCGAGAATGCCATCAAAACCGGCCAGCTGCAGTTGACAGAAACCCAACGCACGCTGGAACAGGCACAGCAACAACGCTGGCAATTGATGGGCAATCAGGCGGTCAATGACGTGCTCAAGCAATTGCGGCAGGTCAGCCAGACACTGGAGCAGGAAGGCCTGCAAGCGCAGCAACAGTGGCAACAAGGCCAGTCACTGCAAAGCCGTCTTGGCGGGGAAATCGACAGTCTGGAGCAACAAAGCCAGCATGCCGAGACGGCGTTACGACAGCTTCAGGCTCAGTTTGCCGAAGAACTGGTCGCTGCCGGGTTCGATGACGAAACCGCGTTTCGTCAGGCCTTGCTGGATGAGGCTGAACGCCAGCAGCTCGTCACCTTAAAAGAGCGCCTTAACCAGCGCCAGCAACAGGTCGATGCCTTGCTACAACAGGCAAATAGCGCGCTGGAACACCATCTGGCGTCGCGACCGGAATCCATGCCAGAAGGCATCAACGACTGGGATATCCGCCAGTTACTTTCCGGACTCGGCGATATGGTAAAAGTCGAAGCCGAACGACAAGGCGAGTTACGCCAGCAACTGGCCAGTGACCAGCAACGCCGCGATAAGCAACGTCAGTTACTTGAAGCTATCGAACGTGGTCAGCACGTGTGTGATGACTGGGGCTATCTCAATCAGTTAATCGGTTCGCAAAAAGGCGATAAATTCCGCCGTTTCGCACAAGGATTGACGCTGGATCACCTGGTGTTTCTGGCCAACCACCAGCTCTCACGGCTGCATGGGCGCTACCTGTTGCAACGCAAAGCGTCTGACACGCTGGAGTTGCAGGTGGTCGATACCTGGCAGGCTGACGCCGTTCGAGACACCCGAACCTTGTCCGGCGGCGAAAGTTTTCTGGTCAGCCTGGCACTGGCGCTGGCGTTATCCGACCTGGTGAGCGCGAAAACCCGTATCGACTCGCTATTTCTTGATGAAGGGTTCGGTACACTGGATGGCGAAACGCTGGATACCGCGCTGGACGTGCTGGACAACCTCAATGCCTCCGGCAAAACCATCGGCGTTATCAGCCATGTGGAAGCGATGAAAGAGCGCATACAGGTGCAGATTCGGGTCAAAAAGCGCAACGGCCTCGGCATCAGCCAGCTCGACAGCGCCTATGCTGTGAAATGAGTCATGCTGTGAAAGTGAGTCATCAGGGGACGTCCATCAGGGGACGTCGACGACGTCCCCTGTCATCGACATGATTCTCAGTTATGATTTTCGGTTATGATTCTCGCGGCCACAACCAGGCCGCACCGCGTACGCCGCTGGAATCACCATGCATCGCCTGTCGAACCGGTGTGTCACACTCACCGCCAAACACCCATTGTTTTAGCAGCGCGGGGACGGTGTCATACAGCCGCTTCACATTGCTCATTCCCCCACCCAGCACAATCACATCAGGATCCAGCACATTAACGATGTGCGCCAGCGACTTCGCCAGCCGCTGTTCATAGCGCTGCAATGCCTGCTCCGCCAGTCGGTCGCCCTGTTCAACCAACGCAATAATCTCATGACCATGCCATGCATGACCGCTCAGACGTTGATAATCCATGCCAAAGCCTGTCCCGGAAATAAACGTTTCGATACACCCGGTACGGCCGCAATAACAGGGCATGGCCTGCTGGTCGCGCCATTCGTCCTCATCCATCCACGGCAGTGGATTATGACCCCATTCACCCGCGACGCCGTTGCGCCCACTGTGTACCCGTCCATCCAACGCCATCCCCGCGCCACAGCCGGTACCGATAATCACCGCGAACACCTTACTGGCTCCTGCCGCGGCACCATCCACCGCTTCGGATACCGCAAAGCAGTTGGCGTCATTCGCCACCCGTACCGGTCGGCCCAACAGTTGCGCCAGATCCTGATCCAGCGGTTGCTGATTCAGCCAGACCGAGTTGGCGTTTTTGACCCGGCCGGTTACCGGTGACAACGTACCGGGAATACCAATCCCCACACTGCCGCGTTGACCGGTGGCCTGCTCCGCCATCTCAACCAGGCTGGCGATAGTAAGCAGGGTTTGACGATAATCGTGGCGCGGCGTCGCCACACGATGGCGAAAGGCTTCCTCACCGTCATTCGTCAACGCGATCACCTCGATTTTGGTGCCGCCCAAATCAATACCTATTCGCACGTTGTCTCCTGTTTCTCTACCGAGTCCATTATCTATCGAACTCACGTATGACTGACGATGACATTATCGTAATCGTACCGCCTCTCACCACAATTCGTTATTATGCCCGCTGCGATTAACCCTTGCGTCTTGAAACTCGCTTCGTGTGATCACGAGAAAGCGCGCCAGAGACGCGCCAGTCTGGGAAGAAAAATGCTGTGGTTTAAAAATGTGATGATCTATCGCCTGAGTCGCGATATCAGCCTCTCTGCGGATGCCATGGAGACACAGCTGGCCTCCTTCGCGTTCACCCCCTGCGGCAGTCAGGATATGACCAAAACCGGCTGGGTATCGCCGATGGGCCCTCACGGTGATGCCCTGACGCACGTGACTAATGGTCAGATTCTGATCTGTGCACGCAAAGAAGAGAAAATCCTGCCGGCTCCCGTCATCAAACAAGCACTGCAGGCCAGAATCGACAAACTGGAAGGCGAGCAGCACCGTAAACTGAAGAAAACCGAAAAAGACGCGCTGAAAGACGACGTACTGCACAGTTTGTTGCCTCGCGCCTTCAGTCGTTTTAGCCAGATTTCGCTGTGGATAGACACCGTCAATCATCTGATTATGGTGGATGCCGCCAGCGCCAAGAAAGCGGAAGATACACTGGCGCTGCTGCGTAAAACGCTGGGGTCGCTGCCGGTGGTCCCACTCACGATGGAAAACCCGATTGAACTGACGTTGACCGAGTGGGTCCGCTCCGGTCAAACGCCCGCCGGTTTTACCTTGCAGGACGAAGCCGAACTGAAAGCTGTGCTGGAAGATGGCGGTGTGATCCGCTGTAAGAAGCAGGAACTGGTCAGTGACGAGATAGCCACCCACATCGAAGCAGGCAAAGTGGTAACCAAACTGGCGCTGGACTGGCAGGAGCGCATCCAGCTGGTGCTGGTAGATGATGGCTCACTCAAACGGCTGAAATTCGCCGATACGCTACGTGAACAAAACGACGATATCGACCGGGAAGACGTGGCACAACGGTTTGATGCAGATTTTACGCTGATGACCGGCGAAGTTGCCGCATTAATAACCAGCCTCACCGAGGCCTTAGGCGGCGAGGCACAACGCTGACCGGTAATCAACGTCGGCCTCAGGGCGCCGGGTTACCCGGCGCCCTGTTGATTTACAGCTTGAAGTGGCTGATGGAGGAGTGAAGTTCTTCAGATTGCGATTGCAACGATGCGAACGCAGACGCCGCTTCCTGCACCATGGCCGCATTCTGTTGCACCATCGAATCCAGTTGCGCGACGGCCTTGTTAATCTCCTGAATCCCGCGCATCTGTTCTCCCGATGCATGTGTGATTTCAGACATGACCGTCGTTACTGACGATACGCCGCCGACAATCTCATTCATGGTGTTCCCGGCCTGGCGAACCTGACGCGAACCGACATTCACGCTCTCAACGGTAGATTCGATCAACGCCTTAATCTCTTTCGCCGCCTGCGCACTGCGCTGCGCCAGATTACGCACCTCACCGGCCACCACAGCGAAACCACGCCCTTGCTCACCCGCACGGGCCGCTTCCACCGCTGCATTCAACGCCAGAATGTTCGTCTGGAAGGCAATGCCGTCAATAACCCCGATGATGTCGCCAATCTTGCCGGACGCCACCTCAATCTCTTCCATGGTATTGATGACTTCGGATACCACTTTGCCCCCGACACTGGCATCGTTCGCCAGCGCCAGCGCCCGGTCATTCACCTGCTGAGCAGAACCGGCTGACTGGGTAACGGTCGCAGAAATCTGCTCGAGCGCAGCGGCGGTCTGTTGCAGGCTAGCAGCAGCAGCTTCGGTACGGGAGGCCAAATCATTGTTGCCGGTCGCCACTTCATCGGTCGCCATTTGCAGCGACGTACTGATATCGCGAATCTGCAGCATGATCATGCTGAGCTTATCGACAAAACTATTGAACGAACGGGCGATCTGCGACACCTCATCGTGGCCCTCATCAGGCAGACGCTGGGTCAGATCGTTATTACCGTGACTGATGTCGTCCATGGCGTCACGAATCTGCAGCAGGCGACGCAGCGACGCGCTAATAAGCAGCCCCAGCACCACCGAGCCTATAATACTGATGATCACCAGCGCGATAACCGACGTCCACAGCAGCGACCCCATCCCCGCCGTAGCTTCCGCCTTATCCAGCGCGACCAGCACATACCAGTCGGTACCCGCCACCGGCTGAGCTCTCACCAGCATGTCACGTCCACTGATATTCAGTTGTACCGGGCTGCTGGATTTCAGCACCTGTGCCAGATTCAACTGTGGAGCTATCTCAGTCAGCTTTTTCAGCGTCAGTTTGGCATCCGGGTGGGCGATAATCGTGCCATCGGCCTGAATCAGAATGCCATAGCTGGATGGTGTTGGATGGATGGCTTTGACGTTGGCGATGACGCTGTCCATAGTCACATCACTGCCCAACACCCCTTTGACGTTACTGCCATCCAGCACCGGAGCAACAAACGACACCACGATGGTATTGGTTGCCATGTCCAGATAAGGTGCTGTCGCGATAGCCTTCCCTTCTCTCACCGCCTGCTGATACCAGGGGCGAACGGTCGGGTCATAAGTGGGCGGGATACCGCCAGGGTCTGAAAATTTCGCCGTGTGATTGGCATACCCCATGTACACATTGATGAAACTGCCTGCGGCCGCCATCTGTTTGAATACCGGGATGGGGTCGTCATTGGTTAACGCAACGGCGTTGAGTGAAGTAATAATTTGTTTTTTGGAAGCTACCCAATCACTGATCGCCAGACTATGACCAGCGGTTACGGCAGCAAGCAGGTTATTGATAGATTCATCGTTATATTTATCGGTTACCCGGTAATTTAAAAATGTATTAATTACCAAGGCAACCACAATGATAGCCGTACACACGGCCAGAATTCGAGCGCGAATAGTTTTGAGCATAATGACCACGTTATTATTGAAATGCTTCCCTAGATAACTACACCGATCGCCTCATTGGTAACGAGGCATTCCATTCGAAGAAAAAAGGAAACCATCAGCCATAAGTATCACTTACCATCACGCGGACTCACGACATCGGAGTCCAAAGCAAGGTCTCCTTACAGGAAAATACAATGGCTGATATCAGATTTACAGACTTATCTGAAATTTTTTCTATAAGAAAAGAATATTGCTTTCCCAATTAATAACAAATCAACAATATATACCCCAAATAATTCGAGTTGCAGGACAACACGCTCGCGTGTTGAACAACGCAATGCGTTGGCCCTTTAGGGCAAGGCTCGTTAGAGCCTTGTAACGCGGCAATCGAACGAATCGCCAGGAGCTTACACAAGTAAGTGACTGGGGTGAGTGAGGGCAGCCAACGCATCTGCAACTTGAAGTATGACGGGTATAGATAAATATATATTCTCACTATCACCATCTGTTTTTCTGATAATTACCAAACGTCACTATCACTATAAAACGAAATAGCAAAACGTTTCGACGAAAATATGACAACAACATGATCAACAGATTACGCGGACACGGGATGTGCAGAATGCACCACTGGCCCCAAAAGAAAACGGCTACCGATTACGGCAGCCGATTATCACGAAAGGAAACGAGTAGGGATTACAGATAGCGGCACAGATAAGAGGACGGCTCGGATACTTTCAGTTTGAATTCGCTTTTTTCCGGCACGTTGAACACGGCACCGGCTTCGAACAACTGCCATTCCTGTGCCCCCGGCAGCAACACGTTCAACGCACCGCTGACAACAGTCATTTCTTCCGCCTGACCGGTACCAAACGTGTATTCTCCTGCTTCCATCACCCCGACGCTGGCACGACCGATGCGGCTACCGTCAAACCCGATGGATTTTACTTTTCCTTCAAAATACTCATTTACATTCAGCATAATGCCAACCCTTCTGTTAAAAAATCAGTTGTCCGTCAGGCCGCAGGCAGACGCAGCGCCTGCATCAATTCGCAGACAATCGCGGCGGGCGGTTGGGTCGCATCGACCACATAGTGCGCTACATCCTGATACAACGCTTCGCGTTCACGGAGCACCGCCTCCATTTCCTCGGCGATAGGCCGCCCGGTCAGTGTCGGTCGCTGGTGTGCCTGTGGGCTTGCCTGCAAGCGTAACGCCAGCTCCTGGGCTGGTGCGAACAAATAGACGACCGTTCCGTGTGCGCGCATAAACTGGCGGTTTTGCTCCAACAACACCATGCCGCCACCGGTCGCCACCACTCGATTCGATGTCGCGACAGCCTGCAAGGCCTCGCTTTCCCGGCGACGAAACCCCGGCCAGCCTTCCGCTGCCACCACGTCCGCCACCGTCATGCCGCTGGTGTGCTGCATAAAAATATCCGTATCGACAAACTCATAGCCAAGCACCCGCGCCAGCTCACGGCCGACGGTGGTTTTTCCGCACCCTCTGGCGCCGACCA
This sequence comes from Dickeya ananatis, assembly GCF_019464615.1. NCBI lineage: Bacteria > Pseudomonadati > Pseudomonadota > Gammaproteobacteria > Enterobacterales > Pectobacteriaceae > Dickeya > Dickeya ananatis. The sequence continues at coordinate 3,128,584 of NZ_CP040816.1, forward strand.
TAAAAATGGGTTCTGTCATGTCACGACCTGTCCTTCTTCTTTTTTTCAGGCCAGCTCCCCGCAGCAAGGTTGCCGTCAGCCAGCGCCTGTCGTACCAAGAGCAGAATCATACAGGCAATAATCCTCATTAAGAAAGCCTCCGTACGGCTCTGGTACGGGGAAAGCCACTTCACGCCAGCTTTCCGCACAAATCCAGCACAACACGCCATGATTTACACCAGACATGGCTAATCTTCCCATGAAACATCCACTGCTATTGATGGTTCTGTTACCAACAATAAGGCCGCCCAAAGGCGGCCTGTGTAGTTCAAATCGCACTCACACGTAAAAGCGATCAACGCGAGATTAATCAACGCGAAAGCAATCAGCACGAAGGCAATCAACATAAAGACAATCAATAAGTATGGAAATACTCTTGAATGACTTTCGGATCACTGGTGCGAGTCAATGCCAGCATCAACAGAATGCGAGCATGTGCCGGGTTAAGAGAGTCAGAAACCAGACCTGGCAGCTCTTCATCCGGCGGCACAATACCATTGCCTGTGCGAGTAGAACGCATCACAACAACGCCTTTTTCCAGCGCCTTGCGCATGCCGGCAATACCACGAACCGACACTGAACCCGCGCCCATACCGGCATAGACGATACCTTTTACGCCATGCTGGATAGCCGCGTCATACAGATATTCCGGGTCATCCTGATAGCCATAAAGAATGTCGACTTTCGGCAGCGAAGTCAGGCCACGCACGTCGAACACCGACCGGGTGGTATGCAGCTTGTCGATACGGTTTTGGTAGTAAATGCGGTTACCGATGATAACGCCCAGGTAGCCTTCTTCATTCGCCCGGAACGTATCCAGCGTAGAGGCGTTGGTCTTGGTGATGTAGCGGGCAGAGCCGATACGATCATTGATCACCACCATCACGCCACGACCGCGAGACTGCTTATCACCCGCCACGCGTACCGCTTCCAGCAGGTTCATCGGGCCGTCAGCGCTGATGGCCGTTGCCGGACGCATCGCTGCGACAAACACCACCGGCTTGTCACTTTTTACCGTCAGATGAAGAAAGTAGGCCGACTCTTCCACAGTGTCGGTACCGTGGGTGATCACCACACCATCCACATCATCCCGTGCCAGCAGTTCATTCACACGCTGGCTCAGCTTGAGCACCACATCACCGGTCATGTTTTCGCTGGCCATGTTGGAGAACTGATCCCCCTTCACATTAGCCAGTTTCTTCACCTCAGGCACAGCGTTGATTAGCGTATCCACGCCAAGCGCGCCAGCCTTGTAACCCGTGGTTTGGGTACCCGTTGCCGCTGAGCCGGCAATAGTACCGCCGGTCGCCAGGATAACGATATTGGGCAGTTTATCTGCCGCACTCGCCGTAAAAACAAAAAATAAAACAAGAACAAACAGAGATTTAAACCATCTTTCCATAACAGATTCTCTTTATTTGGTCAGAAGATGATCGGTCTGTGTTGCCATAACACTGGCACCAGCCGATCATTTTTTCTCGTAAAACGCATTAGCTGCCAGTCTGCAGGACTGGCATCGGCGTTTATGTTGCAGTGCCATAAGAATTATGTATAGCACCTGATAGTCAACAGGAGAGCCAGATCACTGAATGACCTAACTATTTTCAACCAACACGTTTCAGGGGGGAGAAAGACGAACGATTGACGAACCTGCGTCAAGCGCATGTCATCAACGCTGACGCGATATCACAGCGCTGTTTTACCGGACAGGCTATTCCGGCAAGGTCCAGACGTTATGAGCGATATTCACCATATGCCGCAGCTTGGCCCACTGCTGTTCTTCCGTGATCCCTTCCTGTCCGCAGTGTCCAAAGCCACACTTCGGGCTGATGGCTAACTGTTGCAACGGTACATACAACGATGCGGTATTGATGGCCATCCTGACCGACTGCGGCGCATCCAACTCAGCACTGTGGGAATCGATGACACCCAGCACCACCTTTTGGCAACTCACCTGGCGTAACGGTTCCAACCCAACCGGGCGGCGGTCGTCATACTCGATAAACAAGCTGTCTACCGACAGGTTCGCCATCGCATACCCCATGACCTCACGCCCACGGCCATGCACCCAGTTGGGTGAAAAGCGACGACAACACATGTGCAAACTGATAAACATATCCTGCGGACGTTGCTCCAGTGCCTGATTCAGCATGCGGGTGCAACGCTCAAGCAACTCAGATAATTCAAACCCGGCGGCATTTTCTCGCGCCATCATTTGACCGTCGCACAGGCGAGCCCAAAACAGATCGTCAAGCTGGATATAGCGGCAACCCTGGCGGTAAAACGCCTGGATAATTTTGCGATACACCGCGACCAGATCATCACAAAATGCATCCAATGACGGATAAGTCTCATTGGTGCGAATGGCCGGGTACATCAGCATATTCGGGCTGGGTAGGGTCTGTTTCGCCAGGTTTTCCCCGCCCTCGCCCACTGCCTGATGCAAAAAGCGGTAATGAGTTAGAAAGGGATGATTGTCGTCAAAATCCAGTTTGCCCACGATCCGTAGTGAGTGGGGCATATCACCGTCAGAGGAAACAGTCTCATCAACCTCGATCCCCGTCAGACAAGAGAAAAAATCGCTAATGCCATCCCGAACGCGCAGTTCGCCGTCGGTAATCGCGTGCAGACCGCACGCCTTCTGGCGTTCGACCACATTCAGCACTTCTTCGTTTTCGATTTCGGTTAACCGATCACGGGTCATGAGCCCTTGCCGCCACGCCAGCCGAGCCTGCTTCAAACGACGTGGCAGTACAAAACTGCCTACATGTTCAGCATGAAACGATGGGTAAGGTTTCTTTACTGTGCGCATCTCACGCGTCCTTTTGGTTTATACGACACTGTTGGCTTATACGAGGGTTTACACAACATTGTCAGCGCTTCAATGCGCTTTGGTTTGTTCGGGTTATCATTGAGCGGGTGAACTGTTACCATTCAGCCCACCGAGGTCAATAGATGAAAACGGGCGATTGTCGCATCGATTACTCCATGACAACAAATAACAAAAATTAATTATTTTTCCGCTATCCATTAAGCCGATTGGATAAATCATAACTGCCTGCCATCGCGGGTTGCCAAACCGCTGGTCTACCCGCAATAAAAACATTCACAAGATAAAAACATTCACAAAATAAAAACATCCACAAACTGACCGCCATCTTTATGATTCAACGGATGATTTTCGTCAATCAGCTTGTTGTATCTCATTGCGATTGTGCGCGCTTGCTCGCAAGGTTGGGAGTCGCCATACGCCACGCGTTGCTCGCGCTCACGTCGTGTACCTTTTGTTGACGCGCCGTTGTCATCAATCACTGGTACACTGGGCGTCAGTGCGAATGCCCACAATACCGACAGCCCGATACGCACTGTTTTCACTATACGCACTGTTTTCACTATCCGTTCTGACTTTCCCGGAGGACCCCGATGGATTTAGCCCTGTTTGATCTGGACGAAACCCTGATCTGCGCCGACAGCACCGGCTTGTGGTTACGCTGGCTCGAATCACAGGGATTCGCTGGCAAAGAGCTGCTGCAACGAGAAAAACATCTGATGCAGAGCTACTATCAGGGTACATTGGCGATCGAAGATTATATGTATCTCTCACTGTCGCCACTCATTGGGTTGACAACAGAGACCGTGTCCGCCTGGATAGAACGCTTTATCCAGCGCGATATTCTGCCCCGCCTCTACCCGGCAGCACGCGAACAGATGGCGTGGCACCGCCAGCGTGGCGATACCTTGGTCGTCATCTCCGCCAGCGGCGAACATCTGGTAGGGCCGATTGCTCGTCACCTGGAAGCCGATCACGCGCTGGCGATTGGTGTGACCCTGGAAGATGGTCGCTTTACCGGCGATATTCACGGGGTGCCAACTTATCAGCACGGCAAGGTTACCCGCATCCGTGAATGGCTGACACAGCGTGATGCCGAGCCTTTTGGGCAACTTTACGGTTACAGCGACTCGCTTAACGACCGCGCCATGCTGGAATTCGTTGATCAGGCTTATGTCGTTAACCCGGCGCCTGAACTGGCGGAGCTAGCCCAAGAGAAAGGCTGGCATATCTGCCGCTGGGAACGCTAGGCCCACCGACTATTACTCTCAGCTATTTCAACACCCCGGCAGGTAGCGGCTCCAGTCCGATATCTGCCGCCAGTCTTGCGTGCTCGCGCCCCAGTTCGTCAATCATAAAAGTGATAAAATAGCTTAATGCGGCAGAACGGTGCTTACCAGCGAGCGTCTGCACCTGCAGGCTGCGTTGGGTCAACGGTTCGCTGTGTACCGGCTTAAGCAACAAGCCGTCTTCCCTGGCTCGATACAGTACCGAGAAATGGCTACAGGCGGTGACGGCATCCGGCGTTTGCTGCATAAAGTAGTAAAGCGCGGAAAAATTGTTGCAACTGAGTGTCGGCTCCAGAAACGTGCCGCTCATCCGGCAAGAGAGATCGAACAATTGGCGAATAGTGGTCCCCTGTTGCGGCAGTACCAGCGGAAACTCATGTAGGTCCGATAGCTGGATAGATGTGTTCGCTAGCGGATGATCAGGCCGCATGAGCAGTAGTACCGGTGCGGGATAAGACGCCATGACTTCAACGCCCCGATCCGGGGATAAGCTAAACTGTAGTGCCACATCACACTCGCCGTTGCGTACCATTTCCGATACCTGTATCGCGCTGCCGACTTGCAGGAAGAACGTGACCGCCGGGTTATCCCGCCGAAAACGGGCAAATAACCCCGGCAGCAGATCAAATGCCATCCCGTCAGTACAGGCTACCCGAACAAACGTGCGCCGTACCGCCTTTAACCCTTGAATCTCCGCGATGGCGTATTCCATGTCCATCATGCTTTTACGCACATGGTTTTCCAGTATTTGCCCGGCATCGGTCAACACCATACCGCGAGCGTGGCGCTCAAATAGCGGCGCACCGATGCGCTCCTCCAGTTTATGAATCTGTCGGCTGATAGCTGATACCGCCACAAACAATTGCTGGCTGGCGGCGCTCAGCGAGCCAGTATTGGCAACCGCCAGAAAATACCTGATTTCACTGCTATGCATCGCTTTTTCGCCTGCCTCGTTTTTGTGCAACCAAGCTTTATATTAAAAGCAAGGCTTGCTTGCAATTATTATTATTGTGGCAATGCTGGTGATGATTTAGAACAGGGTGAAGAGAACGATATAGAACAGTACGACACGAATCCGTTCGATAAAAATCAGTTCAAAAAAAAGTTATCCAACATAAAAAACACAACATCAAACATCATCACAGACAGGCATCACATGACAACACCACAGGTTATTCAACAGGCTCTGGCGTACTTCGATAGCGGTCGCTTTCGTGACGTTTTAGCCCGTCGCGTCGCCATCGCCAGCGAAAGTCAGCGAAACGACCGGGACGCCGAGCTACAGCACTATCTCACTGGGGAAATCATACCGGCGCTACAGGCACTCGGTTTCGAATTACAGCAAATCGATAACCCGACAGGCGCTAACCGTCCGTTTTTAATCGCCTCTCGCATTGAAGACGACAGCCTGCCCACCGTGCTGTGCTACGGCCACGGCGACGTGGTATTCGGCGATGATGAGCACTGGAGCGAAGGGCTTTCCCCGTGGCAACTGGTGGAACGGGAAGGCCGCTGGTACGGACGCGGTAGCGCCGATAACAAAGGTCAGCACTCCGTCAATATTGCGGCGTTGGAGCAGGTATTTCAGGCTCGCCAGGGACGATTGGGCTTTAACTGCAAGTGGCTGTTCGAGATGGGCGAAGAGATAAGCTCACCAGGCCTGGCCGATGTATGTCATCAACATGCGCAAGCACTGCAAGCCGACGTGTTCATCGCGTCAGACGGCCCACGACTTAACGCAGAACGTCCGACGTTATTCCTCGGCTCGCGCGGCTGCGTCAATTTTCGACTGACCATCCGCGCCCGTGAACGTGATTACCACTCCGGCAACTGGGGCGGGTTACTGAGCAACCCTGGAACGCAACTGGCTAACGCGATTGCCTGTCTGGTCAATCAGCACGGTCAGATGCAGGTAGAGGCACTGAAGCCGCCGCATTTGACGCCAGCCTTGCGAACCATCCTCTCGGATATCACACCCGGCGGGCAAGCCACGGATCCGTCCATCGACCCAAACTGGGGTGAAGCTGGGTTAAGCGCATCTGAAAAGCTGTTCGGCTGGAATACATTGGAAGTACTGTCTTTTCTGACCGGTAACCCACAACGACCGATGAATGCCATTCCCGGCCACGCCACCGCAGTCTGTCAGTTACGTTTCGTGGTCGGCACCGACTGGCAGCAACTAACACAGCATTTACGTCAGCACCTCGACGCTCACGGTTTTACGATGGTGGAAATCAGTGACGTGCGTGGCACCCCGGCCACACGCCTTGACCCTACCGACCCGCTGGTCAACTGGACGCTCGACCTGATGCGCCAGACCAGCGATAAAAAACCGGCGTTGCTGCCCAACCTCGGCGGTTCGCTGCCCAATGAAGTGTTTGCCGATATTCTCGGCCTGCCGACATTGTGGATCCCTCACTCTTACCCTGCCTGCGGCCAACATGCCGTGGATGAACACATGCTGATCAGCGTCGCCCGCGAAGGCTTGCAGATCATGACCCGCCTGTTCTGGGAACTGGGTGAACAAGGCCATACGGTTATGGCGCAACATCGCGCACACCGTGACGCCAATACGCCACGCTGAGGGAAACATCATGACAACTGCATCTGTTTCACACCACAGTACCGCGCGCCCCAGCCTGTATAAAACGCTGTTTGCCACCTGCATCGGCAACGCGCTGGAGTGGTTTGACATCGCGGTATACGGCTTTTTTGCCAATTACATCGCCCATGCTTTTTTCCCTGCGCAGGATCCAACCGTATCCTTGCTGCTGGCTTTCGGCAGCTTCGGCGCTTCTTTTCTCATTCGCCCGCTGGGTGCCATTGTGCTGGGTGCCTATGCGGATAGAGCCGGGCGCAAGGCCTCTTTGTTGTTGTCCATCAGCCTGATGCTGCTGGGTGGCGCAATGATAACCCTGATGCCCACGTATGCCAGCATCGGCATAGCGGCACCGATCCTGATTATGCTGGCGCGGCTGATTCAGGGGTTTTCCGCAGGTGGCGAGTTCGGCAGTTCCACCGCGTTTCTGGTGGAGCATTTCCCTGAACGTCGCGCCTTTATCGCCAGTTGGCAGTTTGCCACCCAAGGGGCCAGTACCCTGATGGCCTCGGCATTCGGCCTGGGATTATCACAGTCATTGAGTGACGCCCAGATTCAGGATTGGGGATGGCGCCTTCCGTTTGCCTTCGGCTTGTTGATTGGCCCGGTGGGGTTGTATATCCGCCGTCATGTGCATGAACCGGCAAACTTTGCGCAGGCAGAGAAAACGCAGGCACCGATCAAAACCCTGTTTACCCGACAGAAAACACTGTTCCTGATTGCAGTCGGCCTGATGGTGATTTCCACCGCCATCAACTACATGCTGAACTATGTCCCTACCTATGCGACCAAAACGTTGCATTTGCCGTCAGGCGCAGCGTTTAGCGCCACGCTGATTGCCGGCATTATCCTGACGGTGATTACGCCGCTGGTAGGGCTGTGGGCGGAAAAAATCGGACGCCTGCCACTGATGTGGGGATCACTGCTGTTGCTGGCGGTGACTATCTACCCGGCATTCTGGCTGATGACCCAATACCTGTCGGCCACCTCACTGATTATCGTGGTCGGGTGGATGGCGTTGTTGAAATCGGTGTATTTCTCCACCGTGCCGTCGATGATGGCCGATCTGTTCCCGATCTCGACCCGCGCCAGCGGCATGGCGATCAGCTATAACGTGGCGGTCACCGTGTTTGGCGGCTTTGCCCCGTTCATCTGTACGCTACTGATAAGCGCCACCGGCAGTAACCTGGCACCCAGTTACTACCTGATGATCACCGCCTTGATGAGCGTGCTGGCGTTGTGGCAAGCCCAGTTACATCATCGTTGAAACAGCCACATCCCCGTCAGAGCACCCGGCGGCTCTGACGGGCTCCGTTATCGCAGACTCGCTCACCCCCATTCAGGCTGGTGGCAATGAACTGTCGCCTTCGCCTAACGTACGCTGCAACAAGGCAGTATCCAACCAGCGTCCGTGCTTCATACCGACTGAACGTAACGTGCCTGCCAGTTCGAACCCCAGCGACAGGTGCAATTGCAGCGAGGCTTGATTGCCGCTGTTAGCGACGACCGACACCACCTGACGGTATCCCTGCTGCTCTGCCCGTAGCAAGGCCTCGGATAGCAAGCGCTTACCGAGACCTCTTCCCACCTGATCCGGGTGCAAATAGATAGAATCTTCCAGTGTGAAACGATACGCGTAGCGCGGGCGATAAAACCCCAGATAGCTGTACCCTAACACCTGTTGATTTTCCGTTGCCACCAGCCAGGGCAAGCCAGCATCACGAATTTTCCGCCAGCGAGCCAGCATCTCCGCCTCATCGGGCGGTTCAGTTTCAAACGTCGCGGTGCCATGCAAAACATGATGGGTATAAATATCCTGGATAGCGGCAATATGTTCTTCCCTGGCATCCTCAATGAGAATCGTGGTCATTCTTGTATCCTTGTCAGAACAGCGAGTGAGATAAAGTCCGATGTTGTGGCCTCATCACTCACTAAAAGGGCAACCCATAGCCGCCAGCTTAACCAACGCCCGAACAGAGCAACAGAAACAATTACTTATACCCAAAATAATTCGAGTTGCAGGACAACACGCTCGCGTGTTGAACAACGCGATGCGTTGGCCCTTTAGGGCAAGGCACGTTAGAGCCTTGTAACGCGGCAAGAGAGCGACAAATTCGTTGGGAACGAATTTGACCAGCCAACGGCTGGCCTCTGGTGAGAGACAGGATGTCTCTCATTTCATCCCGATGAGCTTACTCAGGTAAGTGATTCGGGTGAACGACAAATCGGCATACGCCGATTTGAACGCTGCTTGCAGCGGCCCGAAGGGCGAGGCCCATTGATGGGCCGAGTAACGCAGCCAACACACCTGCAACTTGAAGTATGAAGGGTATATACCTGTAATTAGAACATCTCATTGTAACCAATAAGAAAATAAGCGGTGACGAGGCCATCAGAGACAGGAGCTCTCTGGAGTGAAATGTGGCTGATCAAGCCGGGAAAAGCTGTTATGCATCAAAAACCGATATCCATGAAAAACCGGTGTTCATGGAAAAACATGAACCTTGGTTTTGGAAAGACCAAGGAAATAAAATTTAAAAATAAATAACTACCTGATAATAAATCAGGCTATTAATGTTATTTAATATAGGATAGAGCGTCAGCAATACATTTGCATATCAACTGGTTCGCGGCAATTCGCTGCTGCCCGGCAATTTCCAGGCAACGTCACCGGAACTTGCGCCCAATAGCTGCTGTATTTTCTCGTACACTTCCGCTGCCGACATACCGCTATATAAGCCCTGGCTATAATAACCAAACTCCGCCGCACTCGCTGGCGCACGCACGCCACTCAGACTGGGATCCGTAGATGAGATACGTTTACCGGTAAATACGTTATAACTTTCACTTTGACCATCAGGATATTTTACGACAGACACCAACACGCCGCCATACAGCGGGATACCGGTCATCCGCAATGAGCGCTCCACGGAGGATTCATTTTGCTGTTTCTGTAATTTTTCTTTAGCTAAACGCTCGTCCAGTGATGATGCACTACGATCACGCGTATCAGTAACATCGCTGGAATTATTATCCTGAAACTCATTATTTAGCGAATCATTTGTTTTCCCTGTTTTCAGGGAAACAGATTGATTAGCGCCGAGAGTATCGGTGCTGTCGCTTGAGTTACTATTCGCAACATAAGTCTGCTGTGGATAGGAAGACGATGTAATGTTTTGATTCTGAATGCCTGATATAACCACGATATCACTCCTTTTTTCTAACGAAAACATGCCTCTAAGGGCACTGATTTACTACCGCGACGTAACACCAACACACCGAAAAAAAGACAACATACCTGCAAAAGCATGTATCAAACAGACGGCTTAACACATTTACACCCGTATATACCCTTCATACCTCAAGTTGCAGGTGTGTTGGCTGCCCTCACTCACCCCAGTCACTTACTTGTGTAAGCTCCTGGGGATTCGCTCGATTGCCGCCTTCCTGCAACTCGAACTATTTGGGGTATGCATAACGTGGTATTGACCTTCCTTCACTCACGTTATTTAGGGTGGTGCCGTCTAAAACTATCAGGAAATAGAAAGAGTGGTTTACAAACCACACGGTGCCGTCTCACTTTTCGCACCGCGTGAACGAAATAGAAAAGACAGATCCACTCCTAAAATATATCGGCCATTTTATTTTTTCATTAATACGAAAAAAGCATAAAAACGCTCAGGAAACGAGCACATCAGAAATATTTAGCCATGACTGTAAAGAGAAACCTGACAATTCCTTAGCATTTCAGCGTGCTGTCATGTTTCCGTCATCTGCGGCTGTTACCGTGACGATAGCCTATTCTCCCAGAAAGACAAGACAATGAGTGCCTTACCGCCACAGGAACATCGGTTACATTTCGTTTCTTTTCCAAGCGCACGCGACTTGTGTATCACCACGCCGGATGTCTCTCCCTCCACCGATAACGCCACTGTATTGCAGTTGTTCAGCCGCCACAAAGACCTGGTTAGCCTGCCCGTCGTGGAAGACGGGCGCCCGTTTGGCCTGCTCAACCGCCATAGTTTCCTGTCGCAAATGTCACGGCCTTATTACCGTGAGCTGTATGACCGAAAAAGCTGCATCGCGTTTATGGATAAAACGCCGCTTATCGTCGAGGCCTCAGCCTCGTTGAGCGATGTCGCGGACAAGGCGGTCATCAACGGTGAACGCTTTCTGGCTGACGGCTTCATCATTACCGAAAACAGTCGTTACCTCGGCATCGGCCTGGGTATCGATTTGTTCCGCATTGTGTCGGACATCCATGTACGCCAGCACCAGCAGATTGTCCAAAGCATAGAGTATGCCAGCGTCATTCAGGGGGCGATGCTGACCCCATTCCGTCAAACACTGGAAGCGACCTTGCAGGATTGGTGTCTGGTGTGGGAACCGCGCGACTGCGTCGGGGGCGACTACTATGCCTTCAGGCGGTATGAACAAGGTTGGCTGGCCGTGCTTACCGATTGCACGGGGCATGGCGTACCGGGTGCCTTTATGACACTGATATTCAATTCAGCGCTGGAACAGGCCCTGGCGCAATACCGCCCGGACCAGACGGGGCAATTGCTTGGCAGCATCAATCGATACATCAAAGACACATTGGGTCAGAAGAGCGGTTATCCGGGGCAGATGTCCGCTTCCGATGATGGTTGCGACGCGCTGGTGGTCTACGTGAATACCACTGAACAGACCCTCAACTGGGCCAGCGCACGTATGACCGCATTCGTGACCGACGCGCAAAGCGGTGACCTGCTGACGCTGGATAGCGACCGGATGGGCGTCGGTTATACCAATACGCCATATGACTACAGTTGGCCGGCGTTTCAGCGCCCGTTGTCAGCGCAGGATCTGTTCTTTGCCGCCACCGATGGTTTACTCGACCAAATCGGCGGCGAACGACAGATTAAATTCGGCAAACGTCGTCTGCAAAATCTGCTGCAACGCCACGGGGAACTGCCGATGAGTCAACTTGCCACTCAACTCTTACAACACCATCGCGCCTGGCAAGGAACGCAGGCGCGACGAGACGATCTTACATTTTGGGGCTTCAGGCACCATGAACACGCTTAACCAGGTAAAACCGGAACATGTCTGAAACGAAGTACGCTGAATTCTTTGACCTCACCCAACAGCAGGATATCGCGCTGTATTATGTGGGGTACTTTTCACAAAACATTATCTGCTCACTGGCAGAAACAGTGCGTTTACAACTGGAAAAAAGCCGGGTGCCACCCAGCGTACGCCGCAAACTGTTTTCCAGTTTTGTGGAAATGGTGCAAAACATCATCCACTATTCTGCCTCGGCACTGACGACGGAAGAGCAGACCAATGAAATCCGTCATGGCTCGGTGTGTATCGGCGTTGAAGCGGGGAAATACTTTTTATTAAGCGCCAATCGGGTATACCCGGCAGATGCAGAGATACTTCGCCAGCGGCTGGAACCGCTGTGTACGATGACACTTGATGAAATCAGACTTGCCTATAAGACCTCGCTGCGTGAAGACATTCCGGCTTCCAGCAAAGGGGCGGATATCGGTCTATTGACCGTGGCCCGCGACGCCAGCGAGCCACTGCAGTTCACCTTTCGTAGCGACGACGCCACCGGGCTCTCCACGTTTTATCTGAAGGCGGTGATTTAACCATGACAGACATAATAACAACGAACAATCTCCATATTACCGGCACAGCCAGCACGCCGACCGTGGATTTTCGCTTTGATACACATCAGCTTTCACTTTCCGGCGAGTCTTACCCGGAAAACGCGGCGGCATTTTATGGCCCGCTGATTGAACGGGTACAACACTACCTGCAAGCCTGCCTTGCCGCACTCCCCTCCTCACCAACACGCATTGACGTGCATGTATCGCTGCCCTACTTCAATAGCTCCAGCACCAAGATGCTCTTTAGCCTGTTCAATATTCTCGACAAGGCCGCCCAGCAGCAGCTTTCTATTGCATTGCACTGGTATTACGACCAGGACGATGACATCGCCGAGGAGTTTGGACAGGAGCTGCATATCGACTTTTCTGCACTCGAATTCCACCCTCACATTCTGGAGTAACGGCATGAGTAGCTACGAACTGTTCACCCCCGAATATGACATCCTGCTGTCGGCGCGTAATATCGCCGCTCAGGCCGACATGCCAGCGGAGGTGTATCGGGAAAGCCTGATTATGCTGGCAGAACACTACCAACGTCTGGTACGTGAAACCCACCGGCTGATCACCCGTAGCGATCGGGCGGAGCGCGAGCTGACCCGCTTGAATACCCAATTGCATCAATTGGCGGTGGAGCTGGAGTACAAAGCCACTCATGATCCACTGACCGACGTCTTCAACCGCAGCGCGATCATCGACCTGGTCGATCACGCGCTGGAGCAGGATCAGGCAGCATTGATCGTGCTGGATATCGACCATTTCAAACAGGTCAACGACGCTTACGGCCATCCAACCGGTGATGCCGTCATCTGCTCGCTGATTGCTCGTATTCGTGATGTCTTACAAGGGAAAGGCAGTATTGGCCGCGTCGGCGGCGAGGAGTTCACCATCCTGCTGGACGGCTACACGCTGATGGCGGCGGTGGATATCGCCGAGCACATCCACGCCAGTCTGAATCACACACCACTGGAACCACTGCCTGAACATCAGGTCACCGCCAGCTTCGGCGTTAGTTGGGCACCGCCACACACCGGATTCGATACCCTGTACGGCACGGCCGACGCCGCGTTATACCGGGCCAAACACCAGGGCCGTAACCGGGTGGACTATATGCCGATCGATACTGCCAGCTAACTCACTGGTAGTAGCCCACAGTACCTCACCGTAATATCCCACAATATGTCGGGCAGTACGCCCCGCCCGATGAGGCGGGGAACGGCTTAGTTTTTCTTCACGAATTCAGATTTCAGTTTCATTGCGCCAAAACCCTCGATCTTACAATCGATGTTGTGATCGCCTTCCACCAGACGAATCCCTTTCACACGGGTGCCGATTTTCAATGTCGACGAACTTCCTTTAACCTTGAGATCCTTGATGACGGTAACGGTGTCGCCGTCTGCCAGCAGGTTACCGTTGGCGTCACGCACCACCAGCCCTTCCTCCTGCGCCCCCGCGTCACCCTCCATCGACCATACGTGTCCGCATTCCGGGCAATTCAGCATCGCATCATCTTGCCAGGTGTATTCAGACTGACATTTAGGGCAAGCAGGCAACTGTTGCATAATAATCCTCATTAATACCAAATAAGTTTGATAAATTTTAAATATATCAATACATAATAAATTTCGTGTTTACTATTTTATCGTCTTTTACTCAACACTGTCAGCAAAAAGAGCCGGACAAACCGATATTCGTTTGTCATTTTCATCAAAGTCACTCAATTTATTCACTTTTCTCATTACCACAACGCACCATGAGAGGCATGGGTCAATGGTTATCTTTTCCTTACATCTGTGAAGCAAACTTCAGTTTAATAAAACAATAAGTTGGGTACACTGAACACTTCTCATTACAACAACTGGCATGGATAACACCCTGTGGAAATCGCGTCCCCACTCAAAAACCCCACCTTTCTGTGCTTTTGGTTAGGACAAATTGCGTCCTCTTTTGCGTTTCAGATGTTGGTGGTCGGGATTGGCTGGCAAATGTATGACCTGACGAACAGCGCGCTGAATTTGGGTCTGGTCGGGCTGGCGCAGTTCCTGCCACAGTTAGCGCTGACGCTGGTTGCCGGTCATACCATCGATCAGTACAACCGCCGGGTGATTATCCTTTGTTGCCGCTTGTTGATGGCAGCCACCATACTGGTGTTGGTGCTGGGCAACGTCACCCACACCATCAGCGCCACCATGATTTATGCGTGTTCCGCGCTGCTGGGGGCGACACGGGCCTTCGAAATGCCAGCCACCCAAGCGCTATTGCCGAATCTGATCGCCCCCAACCAACTGTCCCGCGCCGTGGCGTTGATGGCCTCAGCCCGTGAAGCGACGGTGATCGTCGGCCCGGCACTGGGCGGGGTGATTTACCTCATCGGTGCGACCACGCTGTATACCGCCAGCGTAGCCTGCTTTTTGATGTCATTTCTGGTGTTGCTCAACCTGCGCTATGAGTACAAAGCGCCAGCTCGCGCACCAGTAAGTCTGGAAACACTGTTTGGCGGCATGAATTTCATCCGCCGTAATCCGGTGATTCTCGGGTCTATCTCGCTGGACATGTTTGCCGTGTTGCTGGGTGGCGCTACCGCGCTACTGCCTATCGTCGCTAAAGATATCCTGCACACTGGCCCGTGGGGATTAGGGTTGTTGCGCTGTGCGCCCGCACTTGGCGCCGTGCTGATGTCGGTTTACCTGACCCGACACCCGCTTACCCGTCATGTCGGAAAAATCATGTTTTCCGCCGTCGCGATGTTTGGCATCGCCACCATCGCGTTTGGCCTGTCCACCAATTTGTTTGTGTCGTTGCTCGCCCTGCTATTGTTGGGCGCATCCGACATGATAAGCGTTGTCATCCGTTCAACGCTGGTGCAACTGGAAACACCGGACGACATGCGTGGCCGGGTGAGTGCAGCTAACTCCATCTTCATTGGCACATCGAATCAACTGGGGGAATTCGAATCCGGCGTGACAGCGGCCTGGTTGGGGGTCGTACCGGCTATCGTCGTCGGGGGAATTGGCACCTTGCTGGTCGTCGCGCTGTGGATGAAATGCTTCCCCACACTCACTCAACGCCAAACGCTCGAAGCCGGAGAAAATGCCTGAGACCGGTCGTGGACATGGAAAAGGTGGGATTCTCCCCTTTCGGCAGCGACTCGGTGCCGAAGATCACCGTAGTGATGTATTCACCACCATACGACGGTTTAGCCGTGGTTTTCAGTCAGATATGACCACCTCAGGTGCGCCAGGGCGTTGGCTCCAGCATCGCTTTGAGTATATTAACGAACCGCTCCATGCAAGCCGCCCGTCCAGCACGCGGCCCCAGTAACGCAACAACATCCGCGTTTGGCAGGCTCCACTCTGGCATGATTTCAACCAGCCGCCCGGCTTTTAAATCATCCGCAACAGCCCACTCGGAACGCTGAATCAGGCAAAGTCCGGCAGCAGCCCAATGCCTGACTACTTCGCCGTCATTACTGGTGAAAGCCGGTCTGATACGCACAGTGTTCGTTTCGCTACCATCACGGCGGACAAAGCCCCACAGCGATGCATCCGCTCGGTCCTCACGCAACACCCCGCAGACATGATGGTGCAGATCCTGCGGATGCTCAGGCCAACCGTATTTCGCCAGATAGTCCGGTGCAGCGCACAGGATACGGCGGTTGGGTGCCAGTGACCGTAACGCCAGACTGGAATCCGTCAACGGGCCGACATGGATCAGCACATCCCAATCATCGGTATCCAGCGTACCAATCGGCGCGTCTGACAGCATCAGCGAAGGTTGAATCGTCGGAAACTGCCGACACATGCGAGTCACGGCTTCAGCCACATAGGTTCGCCCAAATCCCAACGGGGCCAGTACCCGCAATGGGCCGATCACTTCATTTCGACGCTCGGCGAGTAAGGCAGCAATTCCCTCAATCTGATCAAGCACATCGGCCCCTTTCTCCGCCAATAGAGCGCCTTCTGCGGTCAGGTGATAGCGATGACTGGAACGATCGACAAGCTGGACGCCTAAACGCTGCTCAAGCGCTTGCAGTCGCTGCGTAACGGCCGGTGCCGTAACATCAAGCGCCCGAGCGGCTGCCGCCAGAGACGGCGAACTGGCCAGAATGGAAAAGAAATGCAGGTCTCGTGAGGTGATCATTAATATTTATCTTAATGATAGATACAGTTTTGATAAATTCCATTCTAAATGCCAACACAGTAAAAATCTCATACCGACAGAACAAAAATGAGAACCGCATTTATGACATGGGACGAAAAACCGACACGCACCGAACAACTGGCGGCGCTACCGACACCGTCGCTTATCCTCGACGAAAGCATCATGCTGTCCAACATCGCCCGACTGCGAAATCGCCCGGAACTGACTGGTATCACCCTGCGTCCTCACCTGAAAACGGCAAAATCGCCAGAGGTTGCCCGCCGTCTACTGACTAACGGCACCGGACCGGCAACCGTCTCGACGTTACGTGAGGCCGAGGTTTTTTTTGAATCCGGCATCAACGACATTCTGTACGCCGTCGGGATTGCACCGCAGAAACTGGGCCGCGCCGCACACCTGATAAAAGCAGGTTGTAACCTGACCGTCCTGTTGGATTCCATCGAACAGGCACAAGCCGTAGCAGCGGCCTCTCAAGCCTATGGCGTCAGCATCCCGGCCTTACTGGAAATCGACAGCGATGGTCACCGCAGTGGTTTACCACCAACATCACCGCTACTCATTGAGATAGGCCGTGTACTGCATGAAGGCGGCGGGTTGCTGCGCGGCGTGCTGACCCACGCAGGAGAAAGCTACAACGTAGCCGGTGCCAGCGCCCACGCCGTCTTTGCCGAGCAGGAGCGTAACGCTGCCGTGACAGCGGCTGACCACCTGCGTCAGGCCGGGTTGCCTTGCCCTATCGTCAGCATCGGCTCCACGCCTACCGCACATGCCGCCCGCAATCTGGCTGGCGTGACCGAAGTCCGCGCCGGTGTCTACGTCTTTTTCGATCTGGTCATGGCCGGGATCGGCGTATGCCGCACTGACGATATCGCCCTGTCGGTGCTGACCACCGTTATCGGCCATCAGGCGGCGCGTGGCTGGATTATGGTCGATGCAGGCTGGATGGCGCTCTCACGCGATCGCGGTACCGCCAGTCAGGCGGTCGATCAGGGCTACGGCCTCGTCTGTGATAGCAATGGGCAGATCATTCCCGACCTTATCGTCACGGCGGCGAATCAGGAGCACGGCATCATTGCATTACGCCCCGGCAGCACCGCTGTGTTGCCACATCTGCCGGTCGGCACACGACTGCGTATTCTGCCGAATCACGCCTGTGCGACGGCAGGTCAGTTCGATACCTATCATGTCATTCCCGCTCAGGCCGATGCGCCGCTGGCGCAATGGTCACGTTTTGGTGGATGGTGAGGACATCAGCATGCTTATGATTAACGAAAAAACCAGTGCCGCATTAGCCAGCCACGCAATGGCTTATGAGGCGGTGCACGCCGCACTGATCGATGCCGTACATCCTGCTACCGCCCTTTTTCCCGTCGTTCATGGTCACGGTTCCGACGCCAATAACCGATTTACCGTGAAGTCAGGCGCAACGCCGGATCTGGCCGGGCTCAAAGTGGGTTCTTACTGGCCAGGCAATGCTGACGACGGTCTGCCGTGCCATAACTCAATCATTTTCCTTTTCGACCAGTCGCGGGGGATTATTCATGCGGCGGTTGAAGCCGGCACCCTAAACGCTTATCGCACCGCGGCAGCCGATGCGGTTGCCACCGACGTGCTGGCGCGCGACGACGCTTCAGTACTGGCGATTTTCGGTACCGGCCATCAAGCCCGTTACGATGTTGAGGCAGTAGCGCGCCTTCGCCCGATTACAGAGATTCTTGTCGTCGGTCGTTCCGAAGCCGCCACTCAACGCCTGGTGAATACGCTGCGTGCCAGCGCACTACCAGCGCGAGCCTGCCAGCCGGAGGCGGCCTGCCGGGCGGCGGATATTATCATCACCGCCACCACCGCCAGAGCACCGCTTTTTGATGCCGCCTGGGTTCGCCCCGGCACCCACATCTCTTCAATGGGGTCGGACGCAGTCGGTAAACAGGAACTGCCGGTCGAACTGCTGGCAACCGGCCGATTGTTCTGCGATTTTCCGGTTCAATCCCGCCGCATCGGCGAGTTCCAACATGCCAGTGAGGATAAAGCCGTGTTCGCGATTGGTGACGTGCTGGCAGGTAAAATCAGCGGCCGGGAAGCGGCATCCGATATCACCGTTTTCGACAGTTCCGGCCTGGCGATTCAGGATTTGTATATAGCGAAAGCAGTGATTAACGCCCACCATCATCAAGATGGCGGGTTCGCGTGACCAACAGATCCCAACATGCCCGAGTCGCCGCCATCATCGCCTTACTGCCGGGATGAATAGCAAAAGATGAATAGCAAAAAAGGTGACAGACTTAGGACACCACGACGTTAAAACCTGTGTCAGGTTACCTTTTTGCAGGTAATCCTGACACAGTAATGTGGGTAACAAGGCGATCCCCAGCCCGTGAAGCGCAGCCTGTAACAGTGTGGTCGGCTGGGTAGAAGTGAAATGTCGTTTTTGCCAGGTCGGATAGTCCGCTGAACATCACACATAATGAAAAACCAGATAGCCATTTCAGAATACGATCTAATAAAGATAACGGGCCTTAATAGAAAGCATTTTCAACCCGGAAAAACCATCAAACAAATAATTCCTTAACGTAACCACATCGCCATAAACCAATGGAATGAATAACAACCTGACACGCCCCATTTTTAAAATATCAAAATATAATCATGATAATTATTTTATTTGATATTTAAGTTGAATATTTAATTCCAAAAATAATTAAAACTAAAAGTTATTATTTTGTATAAAGAAGAAATTAACTTCTGATTTTTAGCCCAGAAAAGACATAAACACTCCATTAACCATACCAATACTAAGTGAACGGAACTTTATCCCAAATTAAAAAACATTATTTAACATTATTGACACAATTATTTATTGTAAATAATATTTGTTACGCAGAATAAACATGCTCTGCGTAATTCAAAAAAATCAATGTGCAACTATAAGGAAAGTTATATGGATAAGGCTCAAGAATTAGAGTTGGCTGTTGCTGAACTGAATGCAGAAAATGCTGAAGCAGAAAATGAAATTCTGCTGGATGTCACTTGCACTGTTTCTAACAAAGAGTGGCAAGAGTAAGAAAAAGTGGCCGCAATGCGGCCACCTTTCCTTAATTTCTTATCTAAACATGACATCAAAATCACACATCACTTTCAACAATCGAAAGGTATTTATTTATGAACAACATAGTCGATGGAATTGACAGCATCCGTTCAATATCTGTAGATGAGTTGAAAGACAACGCTGGTTTTCTTTTGATTGATGTAAGAGAAAGCCATGAATATCTTGATGGTACTATTCCCCATGCACTTACTATAGGTCGCGGATTTTTAGAAATAGAGCTAAAGAAAAGAAAAATAGAATTAGATAAACCAATAGTCCTCTTTTGTGCCAGTGGTTTACGTTCCCGGTATGCGGCATTAAATTTAATGCTGCTTGATTACTCTAACATTTATTCCCTTCAAGGCGGCTTTGAAGCCTGGAAAGCTCAGGGAAATCCCATCGAGTATCCACTGAGTCTGAGCGAAAATGATAAAAAGCGTTACGCAAGACATCTGTCTCTGCAAGATATCGGTACCGATGGCCAGTTAAAAATCATGCAAGCGAAGGTACTGGTTATTGGAGCTGGTGGTCTCGGCTCATCATGTCTGTTATATCTCGCAGCGGCCGGTGTTGGTGAAATTGCAGTTGTCGATCATGACATTGTCGATCTAAGCAATTTGCAACGGCAGGTCATCCATAACGAAAAAATGCTCAAAAAGAAAAAGGTTGATTCTGCATTGCATACACTGCGGGCGCTAAATTCAGAAATCACAGTACATACTATCGACGATCGAATCACACCAGAAAATATTGATAGATTAGTAGACGGTTACGATATCATCGTCGACTGCACAGATAACTTTAAAGCCCGGTATATTATTAATGACTCAGCCGTCAAAGCTGGGAAGCCAGTAGTCTCTGCGGCTGTGTTTCGCTATTCAGGGCAAGTCATGACACGTTCTAATAACCAGGCGCCCTGTTATCGTTGCGTCTATCCTGAAGCCCCCCCTGCAGAACTAGCCCCATCCTGCACAGAAAATGGTGTTATTGGTGTTATCCCTGGAATGCTTGGCATATATCAGGCAAATGAAGTACTAAAAATTATTCTTGGGATTGGTGATTGTTTGAATGGAAAATTATTAAAAATAGACATGCTCAACAATCAACATCAGTTATTGACTACGAAAAAACGCCCTGGATGCCAATGCCAGAATCATTAATGGAGCTGCATAACAATGATTGAGATATCACTGCCCGAATCATTAAAAATCACGAGCAAGATAGAAACAGAAGCCAAAAGCATTAATGAAGTTTTGCTTGAAATCAGGAATATACATCCAGAAGCATTCAAATTAATAGCCATTGAGAAAGGTGAAATCTGCAAGTTAAAACCTTTCATTACCCTTTTCATTAACAGCACAATGTCAGTTGATAGTAATCCAGTCCTAACCGATGGCGATCATTTGACATTCGAAATAGCTATTTCGGGAGGTTAACCTTGGACGCCAAAAAGCTACAGAAAGCCTATGTATCAATGCTATACAGTGACCGCTACCGAATAAAGGATGCAGATAAAGAATATCAATATCTTGCTCAAACCATGGATAGCGAAAGGCTGCTCGTTGAACGGGCAGCAAGGCAACGGAACTTGCGAACGGTACTATATTCAGACATGCATTTTTCCCCACGTTTTTTTAGCAAAGAACAGTTTCTTTCTCTGGTAAGAGCCTATTGTGAGTCTGACAGTTTCTGGAACTGGAATAGCCGAACCCTTATCGAAAGCTTTTGTTCATTTGTGGTCGAAAAATCCGACTTGACTGAAGAAGAGAAGATGATATTCCTGATTGATGGAATTTACTCTGGTATATCAACAAACTCTAAAAACTCACCATGGCAATCGGAAATAAATCATATTTCAGGAAAATCCACAACTGAAGAAATCATTCTCGATAAATATTTTTCATTATCATCATTGAACAAAGCAGATCATCTTTCAGATATCACGTTCGCGAATAAAACGGCGTGTTTACGCTTGCACAATGAAAATGGGAAGGTAGCCATTTCACTTAAGGAGACAGCATGAGCTCGCTGGTAGGATTAGGTATTGATTATACCCATAGCTATGGTCATAAATTAAGTGAGCTATTGCTATTATCTCAAAAGGGTATTAGCCATCTATCTGTTGTCGCAATTCCAGATATAACTGTCGCCAAAGCATTCCGTCAGAGCTTTATCGATTATCCCATCATTCACCATTTTTCAGGTATGGAGCCTGCTGGCATTGATGGATTACGGCCTGATGTATTAGAACATCAGAATGACATCAGTAACGCGCTGAATGCTGCGTGGTGTCTGGAGGATATTGGTATCTGGAACATTGGTCCTTATAACCTCCCCTACTTCGCAGCGCCGGTACTTTGTGAGCCAGTCCTCACCATGGCAATCGATGGGGTCAATCGCATCCAGCAAGTCTCCAGCATTCCATTCAGTGCTGAAATTCCCTCTTTCAGTATTGCGGCGGGTGATATGACGCTAGGTGAGTTCTTTCATCGATTGGTTGATGCTACCCGGTGTGGTGTCGTTCTTGATATCAGTCATGTATTTTCTTATGCCATCTATTGTGGTCTGAAACCGGAAGATGTTCTGAATAGCCTTCCACTTCCTGCTGTCAATGAAATTCATATTGCCGGTGGCAGCGTCCACCCCACGCATCACTGGCGGTATCGTGACACGCACTCAGAAAAAATTGTTGATGGTGTTTTCCCACTGCTAGAACAGGCACTGGAAAAGTGTAGCAACCTTAAGGCCGTCACCTATGAATTAGGCGTAGGCATCTCATCTGAAGTTATCGTGTCCGATTTAGCAAATATAGAAAACTCCTGTCAAAGAATGAATTTCACCCCTTCATTTTGACTTTAAAAATATAACAACACTGGTTGATGAGGCAATGTATGGACATTAACAATACGAATATCCTTCTATTTGATAGTGCAATAAGAAATGAAATCGCACGATTGGCTGAAGTATCGAATAAAGAGATATTAAATCCTCACACCGTCAAAATCGCCAGTTTATTAACCAGTCATCTTTTTTCTTATTCCGGGGAGGATTTTTCCCGTATTATTTCTGCCAGCTACCTTGATGCTTTCACCCAAGGTTACGATAACGTAAGAAATCGTGCCGCTAAGCAATTTGGACACTGCCATATTGAAGCTCACGCGTATTCTTCCGCTGAAACTGAATTTTCTCATTCACTGCATGCAACCTTGTCTAATTTTTCCGACAGTGCTGAAAAGCCTTACATCCTGGCATCAGTAGGCCATGATTTTGAGCGTCAGCGCTTTCCTGGTTCTTCACCAGAGGTGATTGGTGTCGCCCTGTTGTTAACAAACAATACGATCCCCGGGAAAACGCCCGTCGGTACTGGCAATATAGAATTTATCGTCAGAGAGTTTGACTACCCGACGCGAAATCACACGGGCGAGACAGACTCGGTAAAAGGAACGTCTGCTGCTGTTGTTTACCTCGCGGGCCTGGCAGCCAATCTGCGCGACAGCCTTATAAAATCGGGCAGCCCACACGATCGCCTCGCGTTGCACGCCGGTATGATATCCCTCAGTGAGAGCTATCAGGGGTTGTACTTATTTGCAAATGAGCCACTTTCGCAACTAATGCCGCAGTGCTGGCATGTGAATGTGGAGAGATCGACGCAAATAGAACTCAGACTCACGTTGCCCCAGGCAAACGCCGGAGCAAAAATCGGTCTGGTCGCCAGTTTTCAGGGAAGCATCGCGCGCACCACCCAACTGACGGTAATCATCGATGGGCAGAAGATTGTCGGAGAAAACGGAACACTGCTCATTTCACCCGATACACTAAGTCGTACCAACGAACAGACACTATGTCTTCAGGCCGTCGGACTGTTTGACCGGATCACCGTTGCTTCTCAAGCGAGCATCACCGCAGACATCACATCCTCAGTTCCCCTCATTAGACCTGATGATGATGTGATTGTCGGCATTTCCGCCAGCCATGATGCATCAGCATGCCTGATGATCAACGGTAAAATTCGTTACGGTATTCAGCTAGAGCGCCTGACACGGATTAAACATGATGGCAGAAGCATTCTCGATAGTACCCTTGCTGTCGATTACTGCCTTTCAGCGGCTGGTTTGACTTATCACGATGTGAATTGTTTTGCCTATAATATCCAGTCTGCAACACCTGAATATATCGGTCTTAATCAGCCAGTCCATGCAGCTGATTTCACGCTGTTTGATCCATTCTCTGCCAACGCGGTATTTGCCAGTCATCATCTATGCCATGCCTTTGCAGCCTGGTCTGGTTCAGGATTCGACCAAGGTAATGCCTTGGTCGTTGATGGTTCAGGTGGCACCGTCGTGGGCTGCGACGATCTTCTGTGCAGCGGCGAAGAGTTTGCCGCATATCTCAATGCTGGTCTAAACGGCATTAAGCCACAGTTACATGTCATATCGCACTATGCTTTTGATCAGCAGGGTTATCGGTTGGTCAATAGGGAATACAGTCCATCGTTTAATATAAGAAATGGCAGTTTTTCCCTTGGAGAAGCCTATGCATCGGTCAGCCAGTTCGTCTTTAACTCCTGGCAAGCCTCCGGTAAATTGATGGGATTAGCACCGTATGGCATCCCTGAGTATGCCGATGAAATCGCTATTGAAACACCTTCGGGCATCTCATATGGCTATTCGTGGAAGCAAAAATTCACTGAAAAGAAATCTAATCCTATGGATTATGCCAACCTGGCCGCATCGGTACAGGCTGTGTTGGAAAAAGGCATATTTTCTCGCCTTGAACGCTACCAGATTACAAATAGCACACCGTTGGTCATGACGGGTGGAATAGCCTTAAATTCCGTTGTCAATTTCAAAGTCCGTCATCACCTTAAATTAAAAAACTTCTATCTATTCCCGGCACAGCATGATGCCGGTATTTCAATCGGAGCTGCCAGTGCCGCTTATTATAAAAGGCATGGAAGAATCCTGAACGATGCTTTTAGCCACGACTATCTGGGTAAAGTGTACCATTACCGGGACATTGCCTTTGCCACAAACCGCTTTGCCGACAGAATAACCATTACGCCGATTGACACTGCCGAACTAGCGGAGCGATTAAACGCCGGACAAATCATTGGGTATTTCTCCTGTAGTAAAGGTTCTGAATTTGGTCCACGCGCCCTCGGCGCTCGTTCATTACTGGCAAGCCCATGTTCTATCGATACCTGGAAATTCATTAACAAATGGGTGAAATTCCGTGAAGACTTTCGCCCTTTTGCTCCGATGGTCGCCGCTGAACACCTTAGCCATTATTTTGAAGGGGATGGTGAACATAAATATATGCTCGAAGTGCTGCCAGTGAAGCAAGCATACCGGGACAAACTCGCGGCTGTCACCCATGTTGACGGTACGGCACGGGTACAAACAGTCTCAGAGTATGACAATAGCGAAATCCATACATTGTTGAATGCTTTTGGCAAACTCTCTGGTTTTCCCGTTTTACTCAATACTTCATTCAATGTGCGTGGGCAGCCCATCGTTGAAGAACCACAGCAAGCAATAGAGATGTTGCTTTCAACACATATCGATGCCGTCGTATTTGGCGACCATATCGTTGAACTTCGCCAGTGGGGATTAGATGAAACAAGCCTGCAAGGATTGTTACGTCTTAGCCCAGGCTGCAAGCTACACAGTGCACTGGAGAAAAACGAAATAAAGTACTGGCTTACTCATGACTATCAAGGGAAGTCACAGTTAATTAGCGCCCAACTTTATCATTCACTAACAGAGTTAGTCAGAACCCATAGTTTGGTTGATGCACAGAAAATCTATGCCGACCTTCCTTTAACGGTCAGAAAACAGATAAATAAATATATTCAATTGAAGTGTCTGAACCTTGCCCATGATTTTTTAACTGGGAGGAATGATTGTTGAAGACAGCAGCCCATCCCGGTTTAAGACGTTATACCGAAAAAGAAGTATTAGCGCTTGCGCTACCATTGCGTAAACGTTTAGGTATTTCAAGACTAACGTCAGTTGGCGAGTTCATTAATCTTCCCGGAGTATCTATCGTTAATGCAGTGAGAACTGAGATAAAAAAAGGTCAGATCTCGTCCACACAAGGTAAAGGTCGTAGCTTAACCGCGGCAACCTGCAGCGCATTGATGGAAGCGTATGAAAGGTACTGTGCTTGCTGGTGTGAGCACGCTATTTTTCACCATCAGGCAACCGCGGATGATAAAAAAACACTACAGCAATTAGGTTTTACGCCAGGGTGCGCCATTGAGCAATGGATAAAAGGGTACGAGTATCGTACGGGCCGTGAACGGCTTATCCCTGCTATTGAGGTTCAATTTCCATATCATGGCCCTGACAAGCCTCACTCTAATATACAGGCTCATACATCCGGACTGGCCTGCGGAGGAAGTCAGGAAGAGGCCATCTGTTTTGCGATCATGGAATCAATTGAGCGTAATACGACATCCTTGTTTTATAAAAACTGCCTGTCCCAGATATGTGCTGACTTTGTTGATCTCTCGACCATTTCCAGACAATCAACCATGACACTGTGGGAAAACCTTAGCAATAAAGGGTACGAAAGCTTCGCGCTGCGTATACACGGCCCTCTGCCAACTTACTATGTGGCGCTGTATGACCCCGTCAGTATGGGGCCAAAATTTATGATTGCGGGTTCTGCCTCAGGTTTTACAGAGTCTGACGCGCTGGATGCCGCGATGATGGAAGCGGTTCAGGGGTTAGTCGTAGCATTGCAGGCATCACGTGAAGACTTAAATCGGCAGGAGAAGAAGTACCGTTCTCAGTCTCTGTTTGATACATCTAAATTTAGCAAATTGAAGACGTTATTCCACAAGCACTATGATGGTGCCACGATGCCACCATCAGAACACCCTCCCGCCAACCTGGCAGTAGCGACGCAATTTCTTACTGACGCTCTCAAAAAGCAAGGGTTAGACGATGTTTACATTGTGGATTTATCGCTAAACGACCTGCCTTTTCATACAGTTAAAGCCATTATTCCTGGCCTCTATGACTGGCATGTGAATCCAGGCCGAGTGGGGTAATTTATGCTTTTTTCACCAAAACGGAAACCGATCGTATTTGGGGGCCCGTCAGTTTCAGCAATTAAAAAACATGATGATGCTATTGAGTATCGCCCACCGATCCAGGGTGGGGAATTAGCGGTATTGGCAGGCAGTGGTCGCCCGGTATTAATCGCTGATGGTTTATTCGGCACTAAAATGTCTGTAACAGTGGTTGAGTGCCTGGAGTTTATTCAGGCAGGTGGATTATTGCTGGGTTGCTCCAGTATGGGGGCACTGCGTGCGGCTGATTGCTATAACTCAGGGATGGTAGGCGTAGGGAAAATTTTTCATGGCTATATTATGGGGTATTACCACTCTGATGCTGATGTGGCAGTACGCTATCATTCCGGGAGTTATGAAGAAATAACACTTTCATGGGTGCATATAGACCATATTACTCGCTATCTCGTGATGCAAAAAAAGTTCTCATCACTGACTGCCCGGCTCATTCTGGCAAAAATCCGTGCTATTAGTTGGTATGAGCGTTATATCGATCAGGTCATAGAAGTCATTCGCTCTTTTTCGCCACAGCTCATGGAAAGTGAATTAAGGTCATTATTTCATGATAATGCTTTGCATCCTAAGAAACATGATGCGCAACTCGCTATTAGCTACCTAACTCAATTTTATCTGGCAAGACGTGAGCAATAAAAATGAAGAATAGTCATTGGTTAAAAGGCATCGGTTATCTGGATAGTACCTTCCGTGCGATGCAATCGACATCAAATCAGTTAAGCCATCTCTTGGTGGGTGCGTTAGGGGGGATGTTTAATTCTGCAGTATCACTACGCGTTTCTATCGCATTCTATTCATCCATTCTTCTTGAAATTCCCTCAGGCTTACTCGCCGATAAGCTAGGGCATTTTAGAAGTGTTGCGCTGGGTAGCTATTTTACTGCCTCTGCACTACTCACGCTATTTTTCTCTCTGACAAGCACTCACGACGCCAGCTTACAGATATCTCTGTTGATCCTCAGCTCGTTTCTCAGTGCTATCGGCATGAGTCTGATTTCAGGAGCCTATCAGGCCATGCTGCAAGATATGATAGATAGCCAAATAATTAAACACGGCGAGGAAAGTGGTCTACGCACCAAAGCGCTTCTGCTTTCTCAACGCTACGGTAAGGAAATTGTATCTATTGTCCCAATTATCTTCCTTCTCATTTTACTTATCATGTATCGTACTATCGGATATGCAGAAGCGATGCTATTCATCCCGACAATTATGTTTATAATTTTAGGTATCTGGTTATGGCGTTACCCACAGAAAAATAAAACAAAAGAATCGAATAGCCAGTCTCAACAGACAAAATCAAGTAATAAGAACACACTTAAGACATTTATTTCCCATCTCAAGACCATGAGTCGCGAACAATTAATCATGTTAATAAAGATATCATTGATAATTGTTTTGCTTAATTTCTCAATGGTGCATGTTCATACTTATCTGATGGTAGCAGAGTTCAGGGAGTATAACATCATGGACATCAGCATTATCTATCTAATTCCATTATTCTTATTTATTGCCTCTTTTGATGCCGCTCATTATGTTAAAGGAATCATTGTCCCTCGTGCCGCAGCGAAGTTCAATGATAAAACCCTGGTTATATTATCTTTTGGTAGCCTGGCTTTATTATCTGCTGGTTGCTACCTACTTTATATACATGTGGATGGAATATTTTCACTCATCTTATACGTTTTATTTTTCCGCGCCTGCGTAACAATGGGACAAGACGTGGCAATCAGTAACTTACTGGCTCGTCTTCCTGAAGAAATTCGCGCATTTACGCTTAGTCTGGTAATGAGCTCAGTCATTGTGTTATACGGGGCTTACTCTGTCTATTTAACATTTATCGGTATTGGTGCGGAACCCGCACAAAATGTTTTGATAGAAATTCTCGCGATTGCTTTAATTGGCGGGGTTTTTGCACTATCGCTAAAAATAGTACCACTAGATGAGCCTGATGCTTCTGAGTTGCAGCCATCTAACTAACATTTTATCGGAAAAAAACATGAGTACAGAAAAAGTCAAGCTATTCTCTACAGCCAGAACTGATGTATACCGTCTTACTGAGGGCTTTTCCGAACAGCTTCAACGATTCTTAATTGAAAATAGGGAAAATTTCGCACCGTTTGAGCCATTGCGTACAGAAGATTACTTCTCACTTGAGAATATCAGGCAACGTATTATTGACTCTCAACCTGATTTCAAAGCCCAAAAATGCCTGCTGCTTGTGTTCACGGTTAAAGGCGAAGACGAAATCATTGGGAGTATTAATTTCACTAACTTTGTTTATGGTGTATTTCAGGCGGGTTATTTAGGCTTCTCAATCGATAAATCCTACCAGGGTAAAGGGTTGATGCGTGAAGCGCTACAAAGTGCCATCGCCTATGTCCATGAAAATTATGGTTTGCATCGTATTATGGCAAATCACCTGCCCGATAATATACGCAGCCAGAATATATTGGCAAGACTGGGGTTCGAGAGAGAAGGATTCGCAAAATCCTACTTAAAAATAAATGGCAAGTGGCAAGATCATGTTTTGAACTCATACATAACCGCTGAAAAATAGAAGGATAAACAACATGGATAAGCGTGAATTAAGCCACTATCTCAGAAAATCCTTTTCTGAGATAGTGGCAAAGGTATCCGACATCTATGGACTTAGCTCAACAGAGCGACTATCAGATTTTATGGCCGGTATGTTGGGCGAATCCCACCATAAGCCATTGCACCCATTACAAAAACCGCGCCTACTGTTTTTTCCCGGACTGAGTAATGGGCCATGGATTGACGAGAGTGCAAGTGAAAAAACCACGTCAATAGCCAGGCTATTAGCCGAAAATTTTCAGGCAATTAAAGAGGAGTTCACAGCTGCGACTGATCAGCTTAAGGTATATTCCTCCAGTAATTTGTTCAAGAATCTCTCAGAGAAAGACTGGTCATCCATTTCGCTCTGGAGTCGTGGAGAGTTCAGTGAAAAAATAATTCACTTTCCTCATTTGAAAAAATTAATCGATAAGATTGAAGATAGTCTCTTTCCATGGCGTGGAGAGGTCACTTTTATGAGACTAAAAAGCGGCGCCTGGCTTCCTGAACATTATGACTGGACTAATGCGCAAATAACTTGCCACTTTGGCATTAATATTCCCGAGGACTGTGGGCTTATTGTTGCAGGAGAGGAGCGTCGTTGGGAAGAGGGAAAATCCATTTTCTTCGATCATAGTTTTCTCCATCACGTCTACAACCATGCAGATGAAGACCGGGATATTCTATTGATTAATTTTTTACATCCTGAACTTACTGACGCAGAAGTACATGGTATTAGATTATTAGGTCCGGTTCTGGCAAAAATCAGCGATTCCGCTCAATAATACACCGGGCGGCAAACGAGACAACCACCGCCTCTCAGGGTAAATGGTTTGAGCAGTGAGCGGCGATTATCGTCAAAGAATGGATTGCCCTACTCCTTTTCCAAACCTCGTACCACGGGTTTATCAGCAAAGAAGTATCCCCGCCTTCTGACGGGGAAAGATGGATGGCAATTATTGCGCCGCACGGCCGTAGTAAGCCGTGAAACTGGCTTTGGCGAGCGTATTGGCGTTAATCATAAAGCCACCGAGTGCCGGATTCGCGTCTTTAGGCACCTCCAGCGTTTTGGCTTTCAGAGCGTAGACGGTAAAAATATACCGATGCGGTTTGTCACCCGCTGGCGGGCAGACCCCACCCCATGCCGCCACCCCGTAGTCAATACGCACCTGGCTAGCGCCGGTTGGCAAGTGCTTACCGCCAATCTCGCCTGCATTAGTGGCAAGGCTGTTTACATTCGCGGGAATATTGATAACCATCCAGTGCCACCAGCCAGACCCTGTCGGTGCATCCGGGTCATAGACAGTGACGGCAAAACTCTGGGTACCTGCCGGTGCGCCATGCCAGTTCAGCGCAGGGGACTGGTTCTGCCCGCTGCAGCCAAAACCGTTAAATTCAAAGCTGGCGGGCAGCGTACTGTTCGGCGCAATTGCCGGGCTGGACAACGTCAGCGTATCCGCATGGGCTGCGGCAGCAGTCATGATGGCACCAGCAAATAACGAAACGCAGGAACGGGGCATCCGCAAACCGGTTTTCATATTGATACTCCTGTTATTCATGGTAGGCTTGGGCCGTCACTCACCGCTTTTTCCAAGTGGCGACGTCTCGACGATGAGTGTCAGCACACAGACTAAAACTGTGATACCAATAGTAGCGAACCGCCCTTGCTCCCGTTGTTCCGGTTCGTGCAATCTCTGCTCCATTTTCACCACGGATAACGATACGGGATGACACTAACCCACCATCATGCTGCCCTGTCCCTGACGAATCCCGTCGAGTCTATCCCCCACCACGTTGCTGCCAGCCCGCTGCTTTTGCATCAGATTGTTGCCCGCAGCCAATACGCATTACGTACCGTGGTCATTCGTGCTGACCTGATTGGGCTAGTCGTTTCTGGCACCAAGCAGTTGCTGGCACCGGAAGGCCGCAGTGATTTTGCACCTGGAGAAATATTTATATTGCCGCGTGGCACCCAATGGGATGTTGTCAACGACCCGGCACCACAAGGGCGCTATGTGGCACAGATCCTCAACCTGCAACCCGAGACGATAGCGCGCTTTTACCAGTCTTTCGGTCAATTTGCCGCGCTGGAACCACTACGCCGAGTCGCCAGGGTGGCGGATAACGTTGCTATCAAGACCGCGTTTTTACGCACGGTCGATGCACTACGTGATACAGGCAGTTCAGCCACGCTAAGTGAACACAGAATGTTGGAGGTGTTGTTGCTACTGGCGGAACACGCCGGTGTGGTCCTGGCCCCGCCAGGGACAATGAACTGGAGTGAGCGCGTGCGTCGGCTGGTGGCACAACGCCCGTATGACGACTGGTCAGCGGGTCGGGTAGCCCAAGCGCTCTCCACCACCATCAGCACCTTAAACCGCCGACTGGCGCAGGAGGACAACACCATTACCCGCTGCGTGCGGGAAACCCGGTTGGAAACAGCCATGGTGTTATTGCAGTCATCCGAACGCTCGGTTGCCGCCATCGCCCTTGATGTCGGTTACGAATCTCACAGCAAATTCACCGCAGCTTTCCGCCGCCGCTTCGGCATCGTGCCCTCGGCATTACGCAGATGATGAGTTCTGATATCTTATACGTTACTATCTCCACAGCAATATTAGGTGCACCACGCACTGGCGTTGATCGATGTATTGACGATCAGCACCTTCAACGCCCGTACAGTATTAACGAATAGTCGGTGTTATAAGTAAAAATCCACCTCTCGAAGAGGTGGATTTTTACATGACCTGATACGTACTACGGCCTCGACGACATTTTCGTCCAGCGTTTTTTTAGTAAAAAGGCTGCGGATTTCGGTTTTCTGTCTCGTGTAAAAACCCCTTTTTTATTTCCGCCTACACGAATGATGCCTTGCGAAGTAGCGAAGTCAGCAAAATTCCATACATGCTCACCCACTACAAATGGCAGCCGATCAAATACGCCGTGATACATTTCAAGAAATGCACATTGATATTCCTCAGACCACATTTCGTTATATACCGAATGCAGCCCTGACAGCGTATCGGTACCATATTCAGTGATAATAATGGGTTTTTTATGATGCTCATGCCAGGCAATAAGTTCGCTTTCCAGCGTTTTCTCTGCAGCCACCAGATCAGCCGGATTCTCATACCAGCCGTAATAGCGATTCAGGCACAGTACATCAAACAGATCGCTGATTTGATCTTCCTGCAATGAGGATTTGGTGATGTTAACACAGCAAATCGGACGAGTAGGATCCCGTTCCTTTGTTGCCTGAACAAGGGGCAAGAAATAATCCCGACTGGCCGGTTCACGCGCATCTGGCTCATTGGCGATACTCCACATAACCACCGATGGATGATTTTTATCCCGGGATATTAATTCGTGTATAGCATCGAGATGTGCCTGCTGAGTTACCTCATTGATGGCTTCAGAACAAAAGAGTTTTTCTGGCCGCGTAAAATTACGGATCATCGGCAATGAAACGTTAAATCCTACTGCTGGGGTTTCATTTATCACCACAATGCCATGTTCATCAGCCCAATCCAGCATTTCTTCGGCATAAGGATAATGAGCGGTTCGGTAAGAATTAGCACCCACCCACGTCATGAGTGCATGGTCATGTACCAGCAGAACATTATCAAACCCTTTACCACGGAAATCGGCATCTTCATGCCGACCAAATCCGGTGAAATAAAAGGGCTGGTTATTGATTAAAAAACGGTCTCCATCCACACGAACCGAGCGAATACCAACGGGAAGTTCGTAACAGTCATCCCCTGCTATCACTTTCAACCGATATAGAAAAGCCTTCCCTGGTTGCCAGAGTATGGGGTGAGCCACCTCAAGTCGCCCTTGAGTCCCTTCGCTTTGCGCAACGATGGTTCCTTCTCTGTCCATCAACTGACAGATCACCGCACCGGGCGCATCAATGTGGTACTGCACATAGCCTTTACTGACATCATCCAGGAAATGTGTATTAACCGTGATGTCACGGATAAACTGTTGTGGCGTGGTATACAGCCATACATGCCGATGAATACCGGAATAATTAAAGAAATCATGAAAGTAGTGCTGCTTACGCACGTTATGTTCTTCCACGACAACCCCTGGTGGGATCGTATGCCATGACAGTTCATTATTCACACATACCGTAATACGTACAGTCCGTTTCGAACCGATCAGGGCGCTAATATCCGTTTCGAAAGGTGTATATCCCCCCTGATGACACATAATTTGCTCATCATCCAGCCATACTGTGCCGCGATGCGTCACAGCATCGAAACGCAGTACTATACGTTGCTGATTCCACCCCTTCGGTATATATATTTCCGTCTGGTACCACACATCACCAACATGGTTACGCACACTCTCATCGGAAAATTGATCGTTATAACTTGCGGGAACAGCAATCTTACGCCCACCCTCAAGAGGCGCTTTCCACCATGTTTGCGTGTATCCTTGTCTGTCACTATCAACTTTAAACGCCCACAGACCATCGAGCAGTTTATATTCTCGGGATTCTGACTCTATTGGTTTTAACATTGCGATTCCTTCTGGTGGCTTTTCATATCGAGAAGACAAACACAGTATTTACTTCCACATAAAATCGTACTGTATTCCTGCTTTTACATCCCAGTAATTCAACTCATTGCCGAGTTTGCTACCATTTCTTTTTTCTTTTGCCACATCGGATGCCACATACATTTTCACACCTGAGAGTGGCCCTTCTTTTATGTTATAGAACACCCCGGTAAGAATACCTCGGCCGTTAATTTCAATGGTTCTATTGGCATCCTCATACCCATGGGTAATAAGTGGTGCAATCATTACGCTAAAATTAGGCTGGAAAAAATATTGCACCCCGGCCTGGAAAGAAAACATATCTTCTTTGTTTCTATCAATGCTAAGAGAATTGGGATATCCAATATCTGTATCCACATTGGAGCCAATATTATTCATGGCATGGGTGACCATACCAGCAGCGCCAAAGAAACTTAATTTTGGCATACTGTAAGTTACCTGCCCCGAATATACCTGAGTATTATCATGAGTACTGCGAGAGCGTGAAACCCCATCCAGCATTGCGTGGAATGCAAGTAGTTCGACTTTTATCGTATCTTTATTTTCGAGAGAGAATTTTTTCTCAACAATTGCTTCATATTGAGATGAAACATCACTTTGCCATGAACCTCCGAGGGAATAACGACTACTATCGTCATGCCAACTGCCCGCTAAAAAAGAACGGGCACGTTTTGTATCATAGCGACCTGTCGCAGAGTTATAGATCCCTTCATTGCGAACCCCCACAGCCGCATCAGGCCAGAGGAATACACGGGTTCTGTACATAGCCCATATATCAATATTTTTATCGACATCATAACGACCAATGACACCTTCAGAAAGTGTTGGCATGGTTCTCGTTGAGCCAGACGCAATAAGCGGAACTCGATATGGTAAACTACCATAACCATTATCAGTACCAAAACGGCCTATTTTTACATAGATATTATCTGTCGGCTTTAGCTTGATCGCACCGGAAGCAAGACCAAAGCTGTCATAGTCTGCAAGATATCCACGGGTACTCCAACGCGCTTTCGCACCTAGTTTATAAACATAATACCCCCCGGCTTCGGCTCCGATAAAATCAGAATAATAATGGGTATTGGCATCAAGCATGGTCCCCTGAACCCACCCATAAATATCTCTTGATGCAGCACCAGCACTGGGTCGATCTGCACGCCGGAAATCATTTTTTAGACGAATTCTTAATGAATCCTCATTATCATTAATTTCCGCGGCCTGTACTGCTAATGTGCCAGACACCAAAATAAAAAACAAAATGGATAATTTTCTATTTTTCATCATAATTATTCTCTATAGAGTACATGAGGTTTTTATTTAAAATAACGATAAATACCAGACACATGGTTAATCAGAATTAAAAATAGCAACTAGCAAATCATCTAATTTAATTGATATCGACATCATACTTCACGTGAAAGATGAATTAGTGTTATTATCCTGTACATAATAAGCTTCTCGTTAAAGAACTAAGGCATAGCGTTTTGGAAACACCAATATGCCTTTCCCTCAACTCGAATCATTTAGGGTATAATTACTAATCAGAGCAACCTGTTATTGTATTTATTTTTTCTCACCCATTTCTAAAGCATAAGAGGCGTTATCAGCTCTTCTGAAGAACGGGTACCAAACCAGAATTTGCACACCGACTAAAAAAACCTGTAACACAGCAATCTTCCAACTTCCTTCCATAATACCGCTCAATATAATCGGCATGCCTGTTATTGGTGTTATCCCTGCGACTCTTGGTACCAGGCCTATATAAGTAACCAGATAAGCAATACCCAAACTGATAGCATTCATAAAGATAAATGGAATGGCAAAGCGAAAGTTAAAAACCATAGGCGTACCAAACACCAGAGGTTCGCTTATACCGAACAATGCTGGAATTGTTGTCAATTTTCCTAATGTTTTAAACTGCTGACTTTTTGAAAAAAACAGCATAAGCAGTGTCAAACCAATAGCACTGGCAGACATTGTATAAGTACTGACGAATGAGCGACCAGTAATATTAGGCAATGCCTCACCGGCAGAATATGCTGAAAGTTGCACAGCATCCATTGCGGTAAAAATAGGCAAAACGACAGAATATATTACCATTGTGCCATGAATACCCATAAACCACAGTAACTGTGCCAGAGTCCACAGTATTATGATGGAAACAATATTCCCGCCGACACCTTGCAACGGAAGCTGCAGAAATGCATAGATAAATTGATGCAGGCTTTTAAATGGCGTAATGGTAAAAACAACAGAGACTGCCGTAAAAAATATAATAGATGCAAATCCAGGAATCAGGCTACTAAAACTACTTGAAACAACGGGAGGAACGCTTTCCGGCATTTTTATAGTGAATCCCTGGCGTTTCAAAAAAATATAGATCCATGTTGATAGCAGGCTAACGACAATAGCAGTGAATATACCTGTACCTCCCAGCCACTGCATGGGAATCAACGGCAATCCTTTTTCAGAAAAATCGACTGGTGTAACGATAAAAAAGTTCAGTAGCGCCAGTAGTCCACAAAACAAACCATCTTCATCATGCTGTTTCGCATAACTCCCAGCAATAGCCACACCAAATATAACAGCCAGGAAATTAGTAGTGAACATGATAATTGTTTTTAATGCCCCAGCAATGCCTGCCTGTATGATAAACTCCTTGTAGGCTGGGATTGGTAGGTTTAAGAACAATGCAGCAAATGCACCTAATATAGTAATAGGCATTGCCCCCATCATTCCGCCTGTAATGCCATTCACCAGTTTACTGGTCTGAATTTTATTTACTACAGGATGGATTTTATTGGTTATCTTTTTTCTATCAAAATTAGACATAGGGCTCCCCTGGCTACGAATGTTGAACCGTGAAAATTAATACCTTTTCAGTTGAAATTTAATTCAACAGACTTAGTGCATCCATTAGTACCTTTTCACCATTCATGGTTCCATAGTCAACCATATCAATAACAGAAACCTTTATTCCACGCGGCTCATATTTTTCTCTTAAATCATCTTCAAGATAAGAAATTTGTGGACCCAACAATAGTATTTCCGTTTGACCATTATAATTTTTAAATTTCTCCTCTGGCATTGCAATAATGCTAGCATCAATGTTCTTGCTTTTAGCACTTTGTTGCATTTTCGCCATCAACATGGAGGTTGACATACCCGCTGCACAAACCAAAGTAATATGAATCATAGACTCTCCTTGCTATTCCTTATTTTTAATAATTTTGTACATTTCTATCATTTCAAGAGCAATATCTCTGGTTGTCATCGCATTCATTAAATGATCCTGTCCATGAACCATGATAAGTGAAACAGAGGCTTTTTTTTCTCCACGCGCCTCTGCCTGAATCAATTCCGTTTGAAAAAAATGCGCTTGTTGCAAAGATTCATTCGCTTCGGCAATGCGTATTTCTGCCGTATCGAAATCCCCCATCCGGGCTGCTTTCATTGCCTGCATGGCTTTACTCTTAGCACTACCACCGTTCACCACTAACTCTGTAATAATATCTTCCAGGCTAATTTCCATCATTAATACTCCTCCTGCTCACTATGGCTATTTAAGGCAATCTTAGCGACCGGCAGTCATGTTCTCCAGCGGAAGATTTACCATGTTTAATCTGGTCAACATTGCAATCTACTTATGATGTCGGCAAACCTTTCAGTAGCATCATCATCACATCAAATGATTGATTAGCAATCAATTTATTGATAGCCTCAGCATCAAATAATAACTTTGTTGTCAATTGATAAAAACGGCCTATATCGGCATCTTCTTCGGAAGAGATAGAGATGAGAAAAACGATCTGTACCTCATTATGTCCCCACCAAATGGGCTTTTTTAAGATTCCTACAGTGACAAAACTCACCTCAGTCATGACCTGAAAGGGATGAGGAATGGCAACTAAATTACCAAAGTCAGTTTGTCCCAGCATTTCACGCTTCATTACCGCATCAAGAAACCCTTCCGGTAACTGATGGTGTTTACTTGTATATCGAAATAATATATCAAGGGCCTCTTCTTTAGTCGAAGCATCGATATCCGTAAAAAAAAGCTCGGGAAGGTAATATCTATTAAGAAAAGTATTACTACTACTTTCAAATATCTCACTACATGTAGCTATATCCTTATTTTCAAGAAAAAGATTCACCTCAAAAACAGGAACCGGCACATCAACATTAATAGGGATAGTTGTAAATATATAGTCAATGCTATTTTTTGAAAAATCGAATAACGATAACTCCCAGGCGGTACATTCATAAATTCTATCGATATATTTCCCGAAGGCCTGCTTATACTTATACATAAATAATTGAGTCGTGCCTTTGCCTGATGAGCACACTACAATGATATTTTTCTTATCAATATTCTTATCTTTTTTCTCCAAAGCCAGCTCAAAAAGAATTGCAAAATAAGCGACTTCATCATCTGGGATCTTGGTAGCATAGTGTTCAGAGAGCGCAATACATGCCGTTGCAGCCATAGTATAAGCAAATGCATACTCCTTCTTGATTTCATGCAATAATGGATTACTCAGTGGAATGCCATACTGCATTCTTATATCCAATGGCACCATATGCTGATTCAACGACATTCTTAGCTCAAGATTATCCATGAAATCGATCTTGAAACTCTTATATAAAATCTCTAACATTCTCCATGTCAATTCATCAATTTTCCTTGAAATGATGATATTCCCTCCTGATTTCTTATAAGAATCAGAAGATAGTTTTGCTCCCATATGCAGTGAAATATATAAAACCTCACTTTCAGGCAGCACAATCTGAAATGCCTCTTGAATAGCATGTGAGATCTCGTTTGCTGCAACAAGCACATCTGGTTTCATCATTTCCATTATTCGATCACCATCAATAGCGACCAGTTGCATTTGCTGAAGTCGATATACAGCAATAAAAATATGCGAAATAAAACTCTCTAATGAAACCTCTGATATACGCAATTCATACTTATATAAAACAGACAAAACAACATTACCAATAA
Source organism: Dickeya ananatis (assembly GCF_019464615.1). Lineage (NCBI taxonomy): Bacteria > Pseudomonadati > Pseudomonadota > Gammaproteobacteria > Enterobacterales > Pectobacteriaceae > Dickeya > Dickeya ananatis. The sequence continues at coordinate 3,167,478 of NZ_CP040816.1, forward strand.
TCTTTAGTTTCTCATCTTTCTTACCGTCAGCGTTCATATAATCACTGCGTTTTATAAGATTATTAACGATACAAACTCTTTTATTAAATTCACTCCCATTGATAATAACCCCATAATTAGGGCGTCTCTCTAAAATAAGATGATGTATGTGAAGTATATATTCTACTTTTTTCATATCCGCACTAATCGTATTACGAGAGACATAACACTGGTCACATAAATCATCTAATTTTATATAGTCATTACGATTTAAAAGGAAATTCAGGATAAAGAAAACTCTTTCATTTGAGGTTGTTGGATGCGGCCCTTTAATATCCTTACCGAGTGAAATGGCAAACTCATTAAAATCATCATGATTATCAACAACAAGTTTATACCCCATATTAGATCTTGATGTAATCATTCCACCATGTGAAATTAAAAAATCATTAAGATCTTTTAATCTACTACGAACTGTTTTTTCACTAACAGTAATCCTGGCTGCCAAATCACGAGCAGTATGATACTCACCATCAAGCAACTCATTAAAAAGGACTGATAATTTACTATACATCTCATCCCCTTTATAATAATCATCATGTTTCACCCCAATTTGACTCTATCACCCTTAATCAGGAAACTCCACCCAAGCCGTCACCATGAAGTTCTGGTAATCATTTGGACATAAGGGTTGTTTTTTTGATCCTCGTCACACAAAAACACTCTCTCATCAATGATAAGAGACTAATAAGAACAAAAAATAAAATGCACTATCACCAAAAATCACGTTAATACATAGCCACGCATTACCGTTCACGGTTATTAAACACAATTCAATTGACTCAAAGAGTCACTCCGCATATTAAAAGACTGGATATATACAAACTCACTAATACACGGAAGCGTACCCGACAATATTACCTGCCGAGAGGTCGCCATTCAGAGAATGGAGACGACATTTTCGTAGCGGCTGAAAATATAGAGACAGTGCCACTGGGTGATTGAAGCCGGGTGACGTAGATAGGCTCATATCTGTTATATAGGGGAGTGCCTGACTGTCCGTCATCCCGATCCTACCCAATTGCGCTCGACGATGACTACCGGCACACTGGTGATGAATTAGTCAAATCAGGAGAGACAAGATGCCAGACCATCCTTCGATTGCGCTTATTGGCCCCGGTGCTATCGGCACCACTATCGCGGCGCTACTGCATGACATTAACCGCACGCCAGTCCTTTGCGGGCGCACTGCGCATCCTCAGTTAGTTCTGCGCCACGATGACGGTGAAGTGGTGGTGCCTGGCCCGGTATTGAATAACCCTGCGACGCTCAACCATCCGTTCGATTTGGTGTTTCTTGCGGTGAAAACGACCCAGGTGGCTGATTGCACCGACTGGCTGGCGACACTGTGCGATGAAAATACTGTCGTGTGTGCACTGCAAAATGGTGTCGAGCAGAAAAACCAACTGACCCCGTTGGTCAACGGCGCACAGGTGCTGCCTTCAGTCGTCTGGTTCCCGGCACAGCGTGAGCCAGATGCCTCTGTCTGGCTGCGCGCCAAACCACGACTGACACTGCCGGATGTGCCGCAGGCAAAACGGGTCGTTGATGCGCTCAGCGGCACCCGCTGCGCGGTTGAATTGTCATCGGATTTCACTTCGGTGGCCTGGCGTAAACTGCTGCAAAATGCCGTCGGTGGCCTGATGGTGCTGGCAAATCGCCGCGCCGGGATGTTCTCTCGCGGGGATATTGCCGAGCTGGCGCTGGCCTATCTGCGTGAATGTCTGGCAGTCGCACGTGCGCAAGGCGCGAAGCTTGATGATAGCGTTCCACAGGAGATCGTTGATGTTTTCCATCATGCACCAGCAGATTTAAGCACCTCAATCCTCGCCGACCGACAGGCTAATCGCCCACTGGAGTGGGATATCCGCAATGGCGTGATCCAGCGCTACGGTCATTTACACGGTATTCCCACCCCCATCAGCGATGTGCTGGTTCCCCTGTTGGCAGCAGCAAGCGAGGGACCGGGTTGATGGTAGGTAAGTAGAGCACCTATACGGACAGACCCAATCGTTCTGTTTTAGGCCTGGGTCCAAATCATTAGAATAATTGTCTAATTCTGGATTGCACTAACCGACAGGAAGCGGGTCAACACAACCAGCCCACAACAAGGGCTGGAATCTTCCTGACAAAAAAATCCTGAAAATCACCTTGTTTTATAAAAACAAAGCTCCCATTCCGGCAACACATTTCCCTTAAAAATAGCCTGAAATGACCGATTATCATGACCATTGCCCCGAGCAATATGTGCCAGAACGATTACAATTATTGTAGGAATTCATGAGCCGCGTTCAGGAATGACGTGCAGGACGATGAGGCGGCCATTTGACCCTGTGTGCTTAGTCAGCCACGAGCTTCTCGCTGGCAACGAATTCGGGTGCAGAAAAACTCTCTGCCAGGACGCTACTCAGAGGATGTTCCAATGAAATCGATAAAATCCATCCTACTTTTTTTGCTGCTTATCGGTCTAGGATCTGTGTTAACACAAGGTGCGGTCAATTGGCGGTCAGGGCAACAGATGCTCTCGCAGGCCAGTAAGATCTTCACCGCTAAAGACATCACTGCGGATATCCTGCCACCGCCTCTATACCTGATAGAAGCGAGGCTAACGTTATCGCAAGGGCTTGATGGCACGCTATCACCAGCCGAAGCGACCAAAACGTTCGACAAACTGGCCCAGGACTATACCACTCGCGTGGACTACTGGCGCAAGACACCGACCTTCGGTATTGAGCAATATCTTTTGGGAGAACAACACGATGCCGCGCTGAAATTCCTGGAGGCGGCGCGCCGTGACGTATTGCAGCCGCTGGCCGCTGGCAATACCGCGGCCGCGCGCGCGGGGCTGACTGGCGTACACAAACTCTATGAAGCGCATCGCGTAGCGGTGGACAAGACTGTTGAGGTTTCTAATGCGTTCGCTGATAAGAACCTGGCAGCCTTTGATGCGCTCGAGGCATCGAACGCCAGAACCAGCATGGGCGTGCTTATCGGGGCGCTATGTGTGTGTTTAGCCCTTTACATCGGTGCACGCCGTCGTCTGCACACAGCGGTCTCATCACCGTTGCTGAATGCCTGCGACGCGGCACAGAAGATTGCCGAGGGCGACCTGACCTGCCACATCCAGGTACATGGCCGCGACGAAGCCAGAGAAATGCTCAACGCGTTGGCCAACATGAAAGATAGTCTGCAAAGCATCGTCGCGATGGTGCGTACCAGTTCCGACGCTATTTTCACCGATTCAATGCTGATATCCACAGGCAACACCGATCTGAGCAAGCGTACGGAAGAGCAGGCATCCAGCTTGCAGCAGACTACAGCGTCAATGATGGAGATTCGCTCCGCGGTACAAAAGAACGCGGAAACAGCGGAGCAAGCAACCAGGCTCGTGTCGTCAACCCGTGATACAGTGCAACAAGGGGGTGATGTGATGCATCAGGTGATCTCAACCATGCAAGACATTACTACCAGCGCCCAGCAAATCACGGAGATCATCGCCATCATTGATGGCATCGCCTTCCAGACTAACATTCTGGCCCTGAACGCAGCGGTTGAAGCCGCTCGCGCCGGTGAGCAGGGTCGAGGTTTTGCCGTTGTTGCGGGTGAAGTCCGCTCACTGGCCCAACGCAGTGCTGAAGCCGCTAAAGAGATCAAAAAACTGATCAGCTCCAGTATGGAGAAAGTCGAAAACGGTTCGCATCTGGTTGAAAGCGCTGGCGCATCGATGGACAGCATCGTTTCGCAAGTACACACAGTCTCGGAGTTCATCACAGAGATCAGTTCTACGGCGAAGGAGCAGGTCTCCGCCATCAGTCAAATCACCGATGCCGTAGGGCAGCTCGACCTCGTAACACAACAAAACGCATCGCTGGTCGAAAAAGACGCCACGACGGCGAAAAACCTCACCCACCAGTCGCAATTACTTGCCGGGTTGGTGGGACGATTCCAACTGGAAAACAAGGCAATGCAAGCCAGTGCCGATCATGGATACCTGGCTGTTGCAGATCAGGCAACGCCTCTGTTGGCGTCCAGCCAGGACTCTTCAGGAGGAAGAAACGCAACACGCAAAACCTCAGAACCCGCGGCTGAACATTGGTCAACATTTTGATACAGACGCCACTGAGACGGCATCACGTCCAGAACGTCATATTGCTCGTTGAGGTATAGGCATAGCTGGTAATGATGGGAGAAGTGTTGCCAGCTATGCTGCGCAGTGCGCCAGTATCATTAACGCATAAAATTTAAGAAGAGGGACATCACACTGCGAGCAGAACAAAACCCAGTATATCTCAGTTGTTCACTCAGGTATGTCGATGAACCATGAGCCGATGAAACACAGGGTCAGTGAGGCATTAAGAAGGGACTAAGCAAGGCTAAGATGCGCGAATTTCTTGCGTGCGGCTTCAAGCGAAGCTTCGACGCTAGCTGATGGCTGGCCTGTTTCGACAGCCGTTGACGTCGCTACAGAACGCACAATGTCAGAGCGAGAAGGTTTAGCATAAGTTGCCTGCTCTTTTTTTCTGTTATTGATCATTAAGCCCTCCCTAATCCAACGATAGTTGTTCAAAAAACACCGCATTACAAACTGTATACCAAAACATCGAAACAACATCACATATACTCACTCGCCCCCTGCAAGCTTAGACGAGTGATACTTTCTGCTATTTTTGATTTACGCCTATTTACCCCATCAGCCATCCAGGCCTCGATGTTCATCGATAGCCACGTCACCGCCATCACCAAACGCGATTGTTTCGAGCGCGCTCGAAGAATGCGGCGTCCCCTCTTGTTTTCCTGCCTTGAAGACTCCGTTATCATGCAGCCTGCATACGAATGAAAGCCATGCGGGTCGGCTATGTCCCTTATTATCGGGTGATAACCAAACCGACCAGCAGTACAACACAGGATTTCATGCGCGCTAATGAGCATCGCCAGTATCATTAACGCATTAAAATTTAAGAAGATGGACATCACAACGCGATGAGTACACCAGAGAGTTTAGACGCCCACACCCCCATGATGCAGCAGTATCTGAAGTTGAAAGCCCAGCATCCCGATATTTTGCTGTTTTACCGTATGGGTGACTTCTATGAGCTGTTTTATGACGATGCCAGACGCGCGTCGCAATTACTGGATATCTCGCTCACCAAACGTGGCGCGTCAGCGGGTGAGCCGATTCCAATGGCCGGTGTCCCTCATCACGCGGTAGAAAACTATCTGGCAAGGCTGGTGCAGTTAGGCGAATCCGTGGCGATTTGTGAACAAATTGGCGACCCGGCGACCAGCAAAGGGCCGGTAGAACGTAAAGTGGTTCGCATCGTTACCCCCGGCACCATCAGTGACGAAGCGCTGTTACAGGAAAAACAAGATAACCTGCTGGCCGCCATCTGGCAGGAAAGCCAGGGGTTTGGTTACGCCACGCTGGATATCAGCTCAGGTCGTTTCCGTCTGGTCGAGCCGGTTGATAAGGAAACCATGGCGGCTGAGTTGCAGCGCACCAACCCGGCAGAACTGCTCTATCCGGAAACGTTCGACGCGATGTCCCTGATTGAACACCGCCACGGGCTGCGCCGCCGTCCGTTGTGGGAATTCGAGCTTGATACCGCTCGCCAGCAGCTAAACCTGCAATTTGGCACCCGTGACCTGACAGGTTTTGGCGTAGAGCAAGCCCGACTGGGCCTGCGTGCCGCAGGTTGCCTGTTGCAGTATGCCAAAGATACCCAGCGCACATCGCTGCCGCATATCCGTGGCATCACCATGGAGCGCCAGCAGGACGGCATTATTATGGATGCGGCAACCCGCCGTAATCTGGAATTGACGCAGAACCTGTCTGGTGGGGTCGACAACACGCTGGCCTCTGTGCTCGATCGAACCGTAACCGCGATGGGCAGCCGTATGCTTAAGCGTTGGTTGCATGCCCCTATTCGCGATACTCAGGCATTGCTGCAACGTCAACAAGCTATCGGCGCGCTGCAGGATACCGCCGCCGAACTGCAACCGTTTCTGCGACAGGTTGGCGACCTGGAGCGTATTTTGGCGCGTCTGGCGTTACGCTCCGCACGCCCGCGTGATTTAGCCAGAATGCGCCACGCATTTCAGCAACTACCCGATATCCATGCCTTGCTGGAAACCGTCAACGCCGAAGCCGTACAGCAGTTACGCGCTTCTATCGGCCATTTCGATGAACTGCGCGACCTGCTGGAACGCGCTGTGGTAGAAGCTCCGCCGGTGTTGGTACGCGACGGTGGGGTGATTGCCAGCGGCTACAACGACGAGCTGGACGAATGGCGCATGCTGGCTGACGGCGCCAGCGATTATCTGGATAAACTGGAGATCCGCGAGCGTGAACGGCTCGGTATCGATACGCTGAAAGTCGGTTTTAACGGTGTACACGGTTACTACATTCAGGTCAGTCGTGGGCAAAGCCACCTGGTGCCGATGAACTATGTCCGCCGTCAGACGCTCAAAAACGCCGAGCGTTATATCATTCCCGAGCTGAAAGAATACGAAGATAAGGTACTGACCTCAAAGGGCAAGGCGCTGGCGCTGGAAAAAGCGCTGTATGACGAGCTGTTCGACCTGTTATTGCCACATCTGGCGGAACTCCAGCAAAGTGCGGCTGCACTGGCAGAACTGGATGTACTGAGCAATCTGGCAGAGCGCGCCGATACGCTGCATTACGTCTGCCCGACCCTGAGTGACAAACCGGGGGTCAAGATCAGCGGTGGCCGTCACCCCGTCGTCGAGCAGGTACTGAGCGAACCGTTTATTGCCAACCCCTTGTCACTGTCTCCCCAGCGTCGACTACTGATCATCACCGGCCCCAATATGGGCGGGAAAAGCACCTACATGCGCCAGGCGGCGTTAATTGTCTTACTGGCACATATTGGCAGTTACGTCCCGGCCGAACAGGCCGTCATTGGCCCGGTTGACCGTATCTTTACCCGCGTCGGTGCCGCTGATGACCTCGCGTCTGGCCGCTCTACCTTTATGGTGGAAATGACGGAAACCGCCAATATTCTGCATAACGCCACCGAACACAGCCTGGTACTGATGGATGAAATCGGGCGCGGCACCTCCACCTATGATGGTTTGTCGCTGGCCTGGGCCTGTGCCGAAGCACTGGCAAACAACATCAAAGCCATGACATTGTTCGCCACCCACTACTTCGAGCTGACCAACCTGCCGGAGAAAATGGAAGGGGTGATCAATATCCATCTTGACGCACTGGAACACGGCGACACGATAGCGTTCATGCACAGCGTGCAGGAAGGGGCGGCCAGCAAGAGTTACGGGCTGGCGGTTGCTGCGCTGGCTGGCGTACCCAAAGAGGTCATCAAACGGGCCAGACAAAAGCTGAAAGAACTGGAGTCGCTGGCTGGTCATGCCTCCGCCAGCCATGTCGATGGCTCGCAACTGGCGCTACTCGCACCAGTTGAGCCGTCACCGGCGCTGGAAGCGCTGGAGTCTATCGACCCCGATGCGCTGACACCGCGTCAGGCACTGGACTGGCTGTATAAACTAAAAGGCATGCTGTAAAGGGAACACACCGAGCGGGGAACAGCACGGCTCAGGTTCTCCGCTCACACCGGTCGATTTGACCTGCTCACGTCGTGATTTACAACGACGAGATCAAGACGACGAGGCAGGATAAGCGATCACGCGGGAATGGGAGTAATAGCTCACACGGATGGCTGCCACCCCTTGCGTGGTTGTCACCGAGAACACATACCCACCCGGTTGTTTGGTGATATGACGCTCAGCCACGGTAGTCCCCGTCCCCATGTCGGCATTCGAAAGCCAGCTAATGCAATCAGGTGCCACCGATGCCTCTTGCTTATCTACCGCCAGGAGCCGGTAACGCGAAGCTGCCGCCAGCGGATGACCATCATCACCCAACGCTTCCAGATCGTTGTTCGACGGGCGGAAATAACGCTTCTCACCATGACTATCGGTCAACACCAGGCGCTCGGCAGTGCGACTCCAGCGACCGGATTCCGCAACCGTAGCCTTGCCATCAGCCCCCGACGGATAGCTCTCCTGCATAACAAAACTGCCATCCGCACTTAAAAAAAGCGAGGTATCCACATCGCCGCAGGTACCGCAAGGCAGCTTACCGCGATAATACTGCGCCATCGGGCGTAGCGGCTCATCCTGAACCTGAGAACGGGAATGGCATCCCATCAGCCCCGATAATAGAACAACAAGCATCACCCCTGTCGCCAGTTTTTTCATCCTTATTCTCCTGCTGTGTTGTGCTGGCATGCCGTCAGATCATCCCTAACCCTGTGCAATTTGCCAGTCACTGAACGACAATTCCAGATTATTCTGATCGTCGGACAGCCAAATAGTTCCCTCCTGTAACGTCGCTTGTAACGTCATGGTGCGTCTGGCTAACGCTGCCAGGCTCGCCAGTTGCTGATCATCCAAAAAACGTACCGTCAGGTTAGTCAGGGCTCGCGCTTTATCAGCCATGCTTTGCCACCAAACCCGGGCGGCACGCTCACCGTAAGCATAGAGCACCACATCCGGTGACAGACTGCAGGCCTTCTTCAGACGCTTCTCGTCTGGCAGACCCAGTTCCACCCATAACAGCACTCGACCGTCGTCGCTGTGTCGCCAGATTTCTGGTTCGTCATCCGCACACAATCCTTTGGTAAAACGCAGCTGCTCATCAGCATGACAGATCCATGCCAACAGTCGCAGCATCATGCGTTGGTCGGTTTCCGAAGGGTGCTGAGCCAACGTCAGGCTGACATCCTGGAAAAACGCGCGATCCATATCGGCGATGTTAACACTGGCTTTATAAACCGTTGCTTTTAAGGCCATTCTCTACCCCTTGTCACAGAACCGGTAGTCTACCCCAGCGGCGACCGACATCACAGTCGCGCGCGTCAAACCGGCGGTAGCGGCAGAATATGCTGTTGCATTATGCTGATAACCTGCCGGGGCCTATGCTATAGTCGGAAAGAAGAGGAGAGTTTATCTTCGTAGAATTACATTGCAGTCACGATAACAACGAAGGGTGCATGAATCTCTACCGGGTTAAGCTCTAAGGGAGGATATTGTGCAACAATACAGTGAATTAGTACGCCGTCTGTACGCGGAGATCGCCAGTGGTGATCTGGGGTATATACCCGACGCGCTGGGTTGTGTGTTGAAAACCCTGGATGGCATCGCGACAAACAGCGAGTTACCATCCTCTGTCAGGGAACAGGCGGCCTATGCCGCCGCTAACTTATTGGTGAGCGATTATGTCAATGAGTAATGAATATCAACCCATTAATTGTGATGACTACGATAACCTGGAGGCCACCTGCCAGCAGCATTTGACGTTAACGGTAGAACTGCGTAACGGCGAAGTCGTGGTGGGTAAAGCCAGCGATATGATCTCTCGAAAGAACATCGAATATCTGGTGATTGACGACGCGGGCCAACAACGCGAACTCCGTCTCGACCATATCCTCAGCTTCAGTCACCCAGAGATTGGAAAAGTTGTCGTCAGTGAACCCTGACCCCCTTCCTCGCAACACGAACGGACAACCTTAGGTTGTCCGTTTTCATTGCGCTTTGCACCAGTCGATAAACCATTCGCCATCGATAAACGACCCGCCATCATCCGGCATTGCCTGCCCGTCACGGGTCACGAACCGCCCCACCGCGGCAATCAACTGCTCGTTGTAAAATATCAACGGTGTACGATCGCGCAACCACGGCGGTACCCCCAGTTCCTGCCACAACTTCTTTATCGGGCGGCCGTGTTCACGTCCGACTATCTGTACATACCCTTGAAAACCAAAGCGTACCGTCACGCTTTCATCGCGACGCGGCTGCCGCACCCGGGTCCCTGATGTCGAGAGCGTCAGTTGCCCGAGACAATCCGGTAGAGATAACGGCGCTATGCTCGGTTGCCACGGCAACACATAATCGGTTACCGACTGCATCGTCGGCAGCCAATAAAGATAACGACGAAATCGTCTGACCTGCCATGAGCCGAGTTGTAACTGCGGGTTGGCATCATCACGGCTGAGTGCCACCTCATGCCATAATCGCATCAATTGCTCGCGGGACGGCATGCGTGCCCCCTGCTCCGACAGCCAGCGACGCAGCAGCGCAAATCGCCGGATCGCGCTCATGGGAATCAGGGCATCCACACTTAATGCGCCATCAGCATTGCGCAACGCTGCCAGCGACTCCGCCAGCAATTCATCCAACAGTTGTTCCTGCTCGGCACAGAGTGCCGCACTGCGCGCTACGGCAGAGGGGAAATGGGGCCAGCGCTGCCTGAGCACCGGCAGCACTTGCCGACGCAGGAAGTTACGGTCGTAACGCTCATCGGCATTACTGTCGTCCTCAACCCAAACCAACTGATGCGACCGGGCATAACACTCCAGTTGCTCACGGCTGATACCCAACAGCGGTCGCAACAACGACACACCGTTCAGGGTGGCGCACGCCGCCATTGAGGCTAATCCCGCCGGGCCACTGCCGCGTTTAAGCGCCAGCAGAAAGGTCTCGCTCTGATCATCCTGATGCTGAGCTGTCAGCAGTGTTTCTCCCTCGCACAACTGTTGACGTAAAACCTGATAACGCGCCGTTCGGGCCGCTGCCTCAATGCCGCCGTCTCGTGCATCCACCGTCACTGCCAGCACATCAAATGGCACCTGCCAGTTAATACACTGGGTACGACAATGCTCTGCCCACGCATCAGCATTCACACTCAAACCGTGATGCACATACACCGCTCGTAGCGACAGGGCGCGAGGCAAACGCAGGCACGTCATCACATGTAGCAACACAGTAGAATCCAGACCACCGCTGTAAGCCACCAGATAACGCCCGCCGGTAGCGAGCTGTTCGCCAACGGCCGTCAGCAGTGTGGAGGAAATATCGATCTCAGCGTTCATACAATTCGAGCGGTAACCCATCAGGATCAGCGAAAAACGTAAACCGACGCCCGGTATACTCATCCGTCCGTACCGGTTCACAATTCACGCCCGCAGCGTGCAACGCAATTACCGCGTGTTCGATATCCTCAACCGCAAACGCCAGATGGCGCAACCCGCAGGCTTCCGGTCGGCTGACGCGTGCAGGCGGCGAGGGAAATGAAAACAGTTCAATTAAATAGCGGTCATTTAGCGCCAGATCCCCTTTCCAGGAATCACGGGCGACCCGGTAAACCTCCTGTTGCAGCGTAAAACCGAGCACGTCGCAATAAAAACGCTTACTGCGCTCATAATCCGAGGCAATAATCGCGATATGGTGAATATCCAGCAGTGTCAGCATAAGGTTGGTTCTCCGAAAAGGCGTACCACCACGCTTATCGATACGATGCCATGAATAATAAATGAAATAAGGAGAAAGGGTCTGATAAGACAATCCCGGCAATCACCGCCATGGAAATCATGACATCGTCTAAAAACCGTTACCAGCATAACAAAAAGTCCGCGATCGTTCCCAATCGCGGACTTTTATGGCGTAGTGTAAGCGAAATCAGCAGTAGCCGTAGTTCATCAAACGCTGGTAACGACGGTTCAACAGTTCCTGTTCGCTCAGTGTATCCAGTTCTTTTAAGTCAGACAGCAACTGAGATTTCAGTGATGCCGCCATCGCTGCTACATCGCGATGAGCAGAGCCCAGCGGTTCAGGGATGACGGAATCAATCAGTTTCAGCTCTTTCAGGCGCGGAGCGGTAATGCCCATGGCTTCTGCCGCCAGTGGCGCTTTATCCGCACTCTTCCACAAAATCGAGGCACAACCTTCCGGCGAAATTACCGAATAGGTGCTGTATTGCAGCATGTTCACTTTATCGCCAACACCGATAGCCAGTGCACCGCCAGAACCGCCTTCCCCGATAACGGTACACACGATCGGTACACGCAGACAGGACATCTCACGCAGGTTGCGGGCAATCGCTTCAGACTGACCACGCTCTTCTGCGCCCACACCCGGGTAGGCCCCTGGGGTGTCGATAAAGGTGATGATCGGCATTTTGAAGCGCTCGGCCATCTCCATCAGACGCAGTGCTTTACGGTAGCCTTCCGGAGCCGGCATACCGAAATTGCGGCGAATTTTTTCTTTGGTTTCACGGCCTTTCTGATGACCAATAATCATCACCGGCCGATCGTCGAGACGGGCAATCCCACCGACGATCGCTTTGTCATCGGCATAAGCGCGATCACCTGCCAACTCATCAAAGTCGGAGAAAATATGCTTAACATAGTCCAGGGTATAAGGACGCTGCGGATGGCGAGCCAGTTGGGCAATCTGCCAGGAACCCAGATCGGCGAAGATTTTACGCGTCAGTTCTACGCTCTTTTCACGCAGACGCTTTACTTCCTCGTCCAGGTTAATATCCAATTTTTCATCTTGGCGACTGACTGCGGTCAGGGAATCAATCTTCGCTTCCAACTCTGCAATCGGCTGCTCAAAATCAAGAAAATTCAGACTCATAGTATTCCTATTTTAGTCAAATTCCAGCTCAACCTGTTCATTACCAACCAGGGTGCGTAAATCATTCAGCAACACGTCGGTAGGCGTCACACGCCATGCGGCACCAAAACGTAGCCGGGCGCGTGCATCCTGACGCTGGTAGTAAAGATGCACCGGAATCGTCCCCGATCGATGGGGTTCCAACGACTGACGAAGACGGTTTAACAACTGGTCATCAATTTGCCTGTCAGTCAGCGAGATAGCAAGCCCGCGCGCATATTTTTCACGCGCTTCGCTGATATCCATTAACTCTCTGACTGTCATTTTAAGTCCACCGCTGAAGTCATCAAAGCTGACCTGTCCGCTGGCTATCAAAATACGATCCTGTTCCAGCAGATTCTGATATTTTTCCAGCGCGTCGGTAAACAACATGACTTCCAGACGACCGGAACGATCATCCAGCGTGCAGACTCCAATGCGGTTACCCCGCTTGGTCACCATCACCCGAGCGGCAAGCACCAGCCCAACGGCAGTGGTCATTTTTCCCCGCTCCGTGGGGTGCATGTCTTTCAAACGCACGCCCCCTGCGTAGCGTTCGATTTCCTTCAGATACTGGTTGATGGGGTGGCCGGTCAGGTACAACCCCAACGTTTCCCTTTCCCCATCCAGCACCACCTGCTCTGGCCACGGCGGCACGGTACTGTAGGATTGCTCCACCTGTTCGGGGGTTTCCGCCAGTACGCCGAACATATCTGCCTGACCGATAGCCTCCGCCTTCGCATGCTGCTCTGCGGATTTCATGGCATCCGCCAGCGAATTCATCAGCGCCGCCCGATGGGGCCCAAGGCGGTCAAACGCGCCAGACATGATCAACTTTTCCAGCACTCGCCGGTTCAGCTTCTTAATATCCGTACGGGCGCACAGATCAAATAAATCGCGGAAATAACCGCCGTTGTTGCGCGCGTCGATAATCGCTTCGATTGGCCCCTCGCCCACCCCTTTGATGGCGCCGATGCCATAGACAATCTCGCCGTCATCATTAACGTGGAAATGGTACAGCCCGCTGTTGATGTCTGGCGGCAGGATCTTCAATCCCATACGCCAGCATTCATCTACCAGCCCGACTATCTTATCGGTGTTGTCCATATCAGCGGTCATCACCGCCGCCATGAATTCCGCCGGGTAGTGCGCCTTTAGCCACAGCGTCTGGTACGATACCAGCGCGTAAGCAGCCGAATGCGATTTGTTAAACCCATAACCGGCGAACTTTTCCACCAAGTCGAAGATTTTCATCGACAGTTCACCGTCGACGCCCATCTTCTCAGCACCCTCTTTGAATACCGAGCGCTGTTTGGCCATTTCTTCGGGCTTTTTCTTACCCATCGCACGGCGCAACATATCCGCACCACCGAGGGTATACCCCGCCAGTACCTGGGCAATCTGCATCACCTGTTCCTGATACAGAATGATACCATAGGTCGGTTCCAGCACCGGTTTCAGCGTTTCATGCTGCCACTGGATATCCGGGTAGGATATTTCTTCACGCCCATGTTTACGGTCAATGAAGTTATCCACCATCCCTGACTGCAGCGGCCCCGGACGGAACAGCGCCACCAATGCTATCATGTCTTCAAAGCAGTCTGGCTTAAGGCGCTTTATCAGGTCTTTCATGCCGCGCGATTCAAGCTGGAATACCGCTGTGGTTTCCGAACGCTGCAGCATATCGAAACTTTTCTTGTCGTCCAGCGGAATGGCGGCGATATCGACCGGTTCCAGCCCTTGCTTTTCGCGCCGGGCGTTGATCATCTCCAGCGCCCAGTTAATGATGGTCAACGTGCGCAAGCCGAGGAAGTCGAACTTCACCAGACCGGCGTATTCTACGTCGCTCTTATCAAACTGGGTAACCGGGTGATTACCTTCCTGATCGCAATAAAGTGGCGCAAAATCGGTGATTTTGGTCGGCGAAATCACCACACCCCCGGCGTGTTTACCGGCGTTGCGGGTCACCCCTTCCAGTTTGCGCGCCATATCGATCAGCGCTTTGACTTCCTCATCCGCCTCGTAGATCTCACCTAATTGCGGCTCAGCCGCAAAGGCTTTCTCCAGCGTCATCCCCGGGTCAGGCGGCACCAACTTGGAAATTCTGTCAACAAAACCATAAGGGTGCCCCAGCACACGGCCCACATCACGGATTACCGCTTTGGCCGCCATGGTACCGAAGGTGATGATTTGCGACACCGCATCACGGCCATACATATCCGCGACGTGATCGATCACCAGATCGCGTTTTTCCATGCAAAAGTCGACGTCGAAGTCAGGCATCGACACACGTTCCGGGTTGAGGAAACGTTCGAACAGCAGGTCAAACTCCAGCGGGTCCAGATCGGTTATCTTCAGCGCATACGCCACCAGCGAGCCTGCACCGGAGCCTCGTCCCGGCCCGACCGGTACGTCGTTATCCTTGGACCACTGGATAAACTCCATCACAATCAGGAAGTAGCCGGGGAACCCCATCTGGTTGATAACGCCGAGTTCGATATCCAGACGTTCATCGTATTCCGGGCGACGCTGAGCGCGTACTTCTTCATCCGGGAACAGGAACGCCAGTCGCTCTTCCAACCCTTTTTTGGCGCACATCACCAGATAGTCTTCGGTCGACATGTCGCCGGTCGGGAATTGCGGCAGGAAATATTCACCGAGCCGAATAGTCACGTTACAGCGTTTGGCGATCTCTACTGTATTAATCAGCGCCTCAGGGATGTCGGCAAACAGCTCGCACATCTCGTCTTCGCTGCGCATGTACTGCTGCGGGCTGTAATTACGGGGGCGCTTAGGGTCATCCAGTGTAAAGCCGTCATGAATCGCTACGCGGATTTCATGCGCTTCAAAGTCATCCTGGCTGATAAAACAGACATCGTTAGTCGCAACGACCGGCAGGCCATGCGCGGTCGCCAGCTTGATTGCCGCATGCAGGTAGCTTTCTTCATCCGGTCGGCCAGTACGCGTCAGTTCAAGGTAAAAACGCTGAGGAAAATGTTGCTGATAAAACGCGACGCACTGCTCCACCAACGCCTGATTACCACGCAACAAAAACTTGCCGATATCACCATGACGCCCACCGGACAACAGCAGTATTCCGGCCTGATGTTCCACCAGCCATTCCCGATCAATAGTCGGGCCATCAGCGCCATACCCGCGTTGATACGCGCGCGAAATCAGCAACGTCAGGTTCTGGTAACCTTCGTTATTCATCGCCAGAACGGTAAGATGCGCCAGTTCGTCGCCTAACTCTTCGCTCTGCAGATAAAAGTCTGCCCCGATGATCGGCTTGATACCCGCGCTATGCGCGCCACCATAGAACTTCACCAGCCCACACAGGTTGGTAAAGTCGGTGATTGCCAGCGCGGGCATCCCCAGCGCGGCGGCTTTTTTTACCAACGGGCCGGTCTTCGCCAGCCCATCGATCATGGAATAGTCACTGTGAACACGCAGGTGAACAAAACGTGGTTCGGCCATTTCCGGATCCCATAATCTTTTCAGTAACCCGCCTGATGCAGATCTTCAGGCACATTATGCGTTTATGTTACAGGCACTTGTGTTACATACGGTTGCGTTACGCCAGACCCAGCGCCCGCTTAACCGGGGCAAAACTGCGCCTGTGGTGAAGGGTGGCGCCCAACGTCGCCAGCTTTTCAAGATGATATGCCGTAGGATACCCTTTGTGCTGTGCAAATCCATACTCTGGAAATTGCTGGTCTAGCACTTCCATTTCACGGTCCCGCGTCACTTTAGCCAGAATCGAGGCCGCACTGATTTCCGCCACCCGGCTGTCGCCCTTGACTACCGCCTGTGACGGCATTGGCAAAATCGGACAACGGTTGCCGTCTATCAGCACAAAATCTGGCGCAATAGGCAAAGCGGCCACCGCACGCTGCATCGCCAACATGGTGGCGTGCAGGATATTAAGCGTGTCAATTTCTTCCGGCTCGGCACGACCCAGACTCCAGGCCAATGCCTTTTCACGGATTTCATCATATAACGCCAGACGACGTTTCTCGCTGAGCGTCTTAGAATCTGCCAGCCCAACGATCGGCCGATTCGGGTCCAAAATCACCGCCGCCGTTACCACTGCGCCAACCAACGGGCCACGCCCAACTTCATCCACCCCGGCAATACAATGGGCCGGTGGATAAACAAAAACCTCATTCATGACCGCCACAGCTCCAGTACAGCCTGCGCCGCCTGTTCATCAGCGTCGCATCGAATCTGTTCATGCAAATGTAAGAATGTCTGCTGCAAGTGCTGTGCCGCATCGCCGCCTTCAAGCCAGGGCAATAACGCCGCCGACAGTTTGTCAGGCGTACAATCATCCTGCAGTAATTCTCTGACCAGTTCGCGTCCTGCCAGCAAATTGGGCAATGAGACCCACGGTGTTTTCACCAGTCGTTTCGCCAGCCAATAGGTAAAGGGCTTCATTCGGTAACCGACGACCATCGGGCACTTCGCCAGCATACACTCCAGCGCAGCCGTACCGGACGCC
This sequence comes from Dickeya ananatis, assembly GCF_019464615.1. NCBI lineage: Bacteria > Pseudomonadati > Pseudomonadota > Gammaproteobacteria > Enterobacterales > Pectobacteriaceae > Dickeya > Dickeya ananatis. The sequence goes on from NZ_CP040816.1 coordinate 3,184,489, forward strand.
AGCAACGTGGCATCACAGGCTATCATCGCTTCACGCGCCTGCCCATCCAGCAGCCGAATTGTCATATCGGGCGCAACGTCCGCTTTGATTTTTTCAAACTGCTCACGGCGACGCGAGTTAACCAGCGGTACCACAATTTCCAGTTCCGGATAGGTTTGCCGCAGCATCTGCGCCGTTTTCAGGAAATCCGCACTCAACATGTCCACTTCGGCACCACGACTACCCGGCAATATCGCCAGACAACGCCCCTGCTCCGGCAATCCCAGCGCACGCCGGGCCGCCGCTTTGTCCGGACGCAATGGCATCGCATCCGCCATGGTGTGACCAATAAAACGGCAAGGTACATTGAATCGGTCATAAAAGGCTTTTTCGAACGGCAGAAACGCCAGCACCAGATGCGTCGCTTTACCTATCTTGAAAACACGCTTTTGTCGCCACGCCCATACCGACGGGCTGACATAGTGGATGGTTTTGATACCATTGCGCTTGAGGCGACCTTCCAGGGTAATATTGAAATCAGGCGCGTCGATACCGACAAACACATCGGGTTGCAGTTCGCTGAAACGCTGCGTCAGGTCACGACGGATTTTCAGCAAGCGGGGCAGGCGTTCCAGCACTTCAACTACGCCCATTACCGCCAGCTCTTCCATCTCATACCAGGCTTCGCAGCCTTCTGCCTGCATCAGCGGCCCAGCCACACCGACAAAGCGGGCATCAGGTACGTGTGCTTTTAGCGCGCGAATCAAACCTGCACCAAGAATATCGCCGGAGGTTTCTCCGGCGACCAGTCCGATAGTCAAGGGACGTTGTGTCATGTCTTATCGAATAATGCCGCGCGTCGAGCGGGTAAAGAAATCAAGATAGGCCTGTACCGCTGGATGCTCTGCCGCCAGAGCCTCAAGGTCAGCTTTTACCTCATCCAGCGTTTTACCGCTGCGGTAGATCAACTTGTACGCATTGCGGATAGCGTGCAGGGTCTCTTTCTCAAACCCACGGCGCTTGAGCCCTTCAATATTGATACCAAATGGCGTGGCATGGTTGCCTTGTGCTATCAGATACGGAGGGACATCCTGCGCTACGCCAGAACAACCGCCCACCATCACGTGCGCGCCGATGACGCAAAACTGGTGCACGGCTGTCATGCCGCCAATAATCGCGAAATCATCAACGCTGACATGACCACCCAGCGTAGCGTTATTCGCCAGAATGCAGCGATTGCCGACAACACAGTCGTGAGCAATATGGGTATTGATCATCAGCAGGTTATCGTTACCGACTTTAGTCAACCCACCACCTTGCGCGGTACCACGATGAATGGTCACACTCTCACGGATACGGTTACGATCGCCCACTTCAACACGGGTCGGCTCACCGGCGTATTTCAGGTCCTGATTGACCTCACCGATCGTGACAAACTGATAAATCTCATTGTCACAACCGATTTTGGTAATGCCGTTAACAACGACATGGGACTTCAGTACCGTACCTGCACCGATCTCAACCTGCGCACCGATATGGCAAAATGGACCAATATGCACACCGGCACCGATAACAGCGCCATCTTCAACAATGGAACTGGGGTGAATAAAGGCGGTTTGATCAATCACTAATCAGCCCTCCCGACGACGAGCGCACATCATTTCCGCTTCACAAGCCACTTCACCATCAACTTTAGCAACGCCTTTGAAACGCGCAATACCACGGCGCTCCTTGATGAACTCGACTTCCAGAATCATCTGGTCGCCCGGCTCAACTGGACGTTTGAAACGTGCTTCATCTACGGCAGCAAAATAATACAACTCACCCGGCTCCAGCTTACCCAGGCTCTTAAACGCCAGAATACCTGTAGCTTGCGCCATTGCTTCCAGAATCAACACTCCGGGGAAAATCGGTTTGCCAGGGAAATGCCCCTGAAAGAACGGCTCGTTAAAAGAAACATTTTTTACCGCTCGCAGGAATTTTCCTTTCTCAAAATCCAGTACACGATCCACCAGCAAGAACGGATAGCGGTGTGGTAGTAGATCCAGAATCTCTTCGATATGCAGAGTATGCGTGTCTGTATTCAAAATACTCTTCCTGTCAATAAAAACGATAGCATGAACAACACGGCCTGCGTATTCCCCAACAAGGGAGGAACAACATGCAGGCCGCAAACAAAAATTACGCACATCGGCGTGAGTCTTACACCCGAAACACAGTGTTACGAATACGGACGATTAACGGTCTTCGAGCTTACGCTCGACAGCCTTGAGTCGTTTACTCATCTCATCGATATTCATCACCAGCGCGGCTGTTTTGCGCCAGACCTTGTTCGGTTGTAATGGGATCCCGGATGAATAAACGCCCGGCTCGGTGATCGGCCGCATGACCATCCCCATCCCTGTGACTGTAACCTTGTCGCAAATCTCCATGTGACCATTGATCACGCTGGCGCCGCCAATCATGCAATACCGGCCAATCTTCAGACTGCCCGCCATGATGACCCCACCAGCAACTGCGGTATTGTCCCCAATCACAACGTTGTGTGCAATCTGACATTGGTTATCAATGATGACACCGTTACCAATAATGGTGTCGTCCAGCGCCCCTCTATCAATAGTGGTGCTGGCACCGATCTCAACACGATCGCCGATGATGACCGTTCCCAGCTGGGGAATTTTGATCCAATTGCCACGATCATTAGCGTACCCAAATCCATCCGAACCGATTACCGCACCGGACTGAATCAGGCACTGCTCGCCCAATACGACGTTATGGTAAATCGTCACATTGGCCCATAACCGGGTGCCCGCACCAATACGGGCATGCTTACCAACGAAGCAACCGGCACCAATCACGACGCCGTCACCCAACTCAACGCCGGATTCAATAACTGCATTAGCCCCAATCGAAACCCCATCTCCTAAACGCGCATCAGGAGCAATCACCGCTGAAGGTGCGATCCCCTGTGCAGGCGCCGGCGTTGTATCCATCAACTGCGCCATACGCGCATAGGCCAAATAAGGATTCTTTACCACAAGTGCAGCGGCATTATTGCAGAACGGCAAATCCGCTTGAGTCAGTACCACCGCTGAAGCCTGGGTGCTGCTCAGTTGTTCACGATAGCGGCTATCGGATAAAAATGTAATCTGTCCAGCTTGTGCTGAATGCATAGAAGCAACAGCGGTGATGACGATATCGCCATCACCGTGTAATTGTGCATCCAACTGTTGAGCCAAGGCGTCCAGTCGAATTGAAAACATGGATTATTTAACCTGTTTCAGCACGTCAGCAGTAATGTCTTTCGCATTGTCGGCATAGGCAACCGCGTTAGCGTCGATAACCACGTCATAACCCTGCTTGGTGGCAACGGCTTTTACCGCGTCCTGAATACGGCTCAGGATTTTGTTGCGTTCTTCCATCTGACGACGGCGATTGTCTTGATCGAAAGCCTGTGCTTTGCTGGAGAACTGCTCACGCTGAGCCATCACGTCGCTTTCCATTTTGGAACGATCGCTGGCTTTCATGGTAGAACCATCACGCTGCAGCTTCTGCATTTTTTCCTGCAGAGAACGCTCCATGGACTGCAGTTCTGCGGCACGGCCTTTGAACTCGTTTTCCAGCTGTTTGCTTACGGCTTCACGCTGCGGCAACTGTTGGAAGATGCTGGAAACATTGACAATCGCAATCTTATCAGCAGCCTGAGCACCAGCAGAAACAGCCAGCGTTAAACCCAACCCTGCGGCATACAACCACTTTTTCACGTTAAAACTCCTTACCCTAAGTATTTCTGCGCTGAACGCGCTTATCGTAATCACGGCATCGGCAGTCAAGCTATATGCTCAAATCACCACCGGATGCCGATACATCTTCCTTTCAAACTCAAACCTACGCAGCCCATTTACCAGGTCTTACCAATGTTAAACTGGAACTGCTCGGAGCGATCCCCATCATACTTCTTAAACGGCTGAGCGTAAGAGAAGACCAATGGCCCCAGAGGTGAAACCCACTGCACGGCAAGACCCGAAGACATACGGATGTTACCAGGCTTACTGTAATCCGGTATCCCCGCGGCCAACGTCTGAGCGGTATTTTCCCAGTGCGTATCCCACACGGTACCGGCATCAACGAAGAACGACGTACGCACAGAGCTGGCGTACTTATCGCTAATAAACGGCGTTGGGACAATTAACTCGGCACTGGCCACCGCCATCGCGTTACCACCCACCGCATCAGTCGAGTTAGCGATGCTACACGATGACACGTCCGATGTTGAACAAGACCCAGCGGTGTAATAGGCCGCTTTCGGACCGATGGTGTTGGAACGGAAACCACGAACTGTGTTGGAGCCGCCCGCAAAGAAGTTATCGTAGAACGGCACTTCTTTGCCGCTCAGCCCATCAGCATAACCCGCTTTGGTTTTCGCCATCAGCACCCAATTGCGACTCTCGCTCAGCGGGAAATAGCTGGCTGAGTCAAAGGTCACCTTATAGTACTCGTTATCCGAACCCGGCACCGTCACCTTGGTGTTCAGGTTGACACGGTTACCTGCGGTCGGGAAGTAGCCACGGTCAAGGTTGTTGTAAGTCCACCCTGGCGTCAGGAAGAAATCGTTGGCACTGAAGCTGGCGCTGGACGTCGAGTTAGGATCAGGATCAACGCCCGCTTTATTCAGATAGCGCCACATTGCGACCTGAGGTTTCATATCCGACAACGAGTTATGCACGTAGTCCAGACCCAGGCGTAACGAGTTGTTTTCGTTGATCGGGAAGCCCAGCGTTGAACCGATACCATAGCTTTGGTTGGTATAGTCAGCCAGATCAGCATTCAACGCTTTGAAGTTGTTGTAGAAAACACGACCACCGAGACTCACGCCATCCACCGTGAGGTACGGGTCAGTCATCGATAGTTCAACATAGGTCTGGTAATCGTTACGGGTCCCGCTGATGCCTACCGAGTTACCGGTTCCCAGCCAGTTGTCCTGCTGCACACCAGCCTGGAAGCTGATGCCGCTTTCTGTACCGAAACCCACGCCGAAGTTAAGGCTACCGGTATTACGCTCCTTGACCTTGTACACCACGTCAACCTGATCCGGTGTTCCGGGCACGCGCTGGGTCTCGGTATCGACACTTTCAAAATACCCAAGACGGTTTAGTCGCTCTTTACCCTGTTGCACCAGATCGTTGCCAAGCCAGCCACCTTCCATCTGGCGCATTTCACGGCGCAGTACGGAATCTTTGGACACATCGTTGCCTTCAAAACGGATACGACGCACAGTGAAGCGGTTACCCGCATCCACATTGATGTTCAGCCGTACTGTCTTGTCGGTATCATTGATTTCAGGCTGCGTCACCACACGGGGATAAGCATACCCGTAACGTCCCAGCAGCTTTTTGATGTCCTCTTCCATCCGGGTTACTTTGGCGCCGTTATACAGCTCCCCCGGTTGGATGCGGGTTAAATCTTCAATTTCAGTGGCGTGTCCTACCAGATTGCCACGCACTACCACACCCGAGAGTTTGTACTGGTCACCTTCGGTAATGTTGACAGTGATGTAAATGCCTTTTTTATCCGGCGTCAGGCTCACCTGCGTTGAATCAATATTGAAACGCGCGTAGCCACGGTCGAGATAGAAACTGCGCAGCGTTTCCAGGTCGCCAGACAGTTTCTGCTTCTCGTATTTGCGATCCCCCACCAGGTTCCACCACGGCACTTCATCGCGTAACTGGAAACGGGAAATCAGCTCATCGGAACTGAAAGATTTATTGCCGACGATATTGATTTGCTGAATCTTGGCAGATACCCCTTCGGTAAACACCAGTTTGAGATCGACACGATTACGAGGCAGAGGCGTCACCACGGCCTTCACTGTGGCGCTATATTTACCTACGCTGTAGTAGAAATCTTCCAACCCTTTTTCAATGTTGGACAAGGTGGTGCGGTCCAGTGCTTCACCGACGCGCACACCTGATGCTTCAAGGTTCTCCTTGAGCATTTCTTCCTTCACCGCTTTGTTGCCGGAGAAGGTCAGGCTGGCAATGGTCGGACGCTCTTTGACCTGAATCAGCAGCGAATTCCCATCACGCAGGACACGGACATCCTCGAAGTTCCCGGTCGCAAACAAAGCCCGAATGGTGTTACCGATATCCTCGTCAGTGACAGTATCCCCCACCCGAACAGGCATGCTGAGCAATGCCGCACCGACGGCAACCCGCTGCAGGCCCTCGAAATGAATATCCTTCACTACGAACCCGTCTGCACCGTATACGGTGGCGCTGCTAAACAGCAGCGACGCTATGAGCAACTTTTTCATCGCCATCGTTGTTATGCGTTTTTCCTAACCTAATCCACGCCTACAGGCGGGAGAAATCATTGAAAAGTGCAAGCCCCATTAACATCACCAGCAACACTGTGCCAATGCGATAACTGACGTCCTGCACACGCTCGGAAACCGGTCCACCCTTTAGCTTTTCGATCGCCAGAAAGAGCAGATGACCACCATCCAGTACCGGCAGAGGGAACAGATTGATAATCCCCAGATTGACGCTGATCAACGCCAAAAACATCAGGTAATACACCAATCCATAATCTGCTGACATGCCCGCCCCCTGTGCGATAGAAATCGGACCGCTCAGGTTATTCAGCTTCACATCGCCGGTAATCAACTTACCCAGCATACTGACTGTCAGTTTCATCAACAGCCAGGTTTTATTCCCAGCTTCATAGATGGCGCTGAACGGCCCATACTGGCGTACGGTTTTGTACTCATCAGGCAAAGGGGTCACTTTCGGCACTACGCCGGCAAACCCTTCCAGCCGCCCTTTTCCCACCGTTTTACTGTCTGGTGTTAGCGTAACGGACAGCGTATCACCGCCTCTTTCCACCTCCAGCGCAATCGGTTTGCCAGGGTTATCACGCACAGCAATGACAAACTGCTGCCAGCGAGCCAGCAATTGACCATCGACTTTAACGATCCTGTCCCCGACTTGCAAACCCGCTTTTTCAGCGGCAGAGCGGGGCTGGACCTGAGTCAGCACCGCTTCGACCTGAGGCCCTTTCGGTATAATCCCCAGCGACACCGCCGGATCCTGTCGTTCCGGATCGAAATGCCAGCGTTGCAGATCAAGCCGTTTGGTCTCTGTACTGGTGGAACCTAACGGTGCGGTTTCGAAAACCACGTCAGGTTCGCCAATCCTGCCAATCAAAGCCAGACGCGCGCTATCCCAGTCAGGCGTTTCGATGCCATCAATTGACTTTAGTTCCATTCCCGGTGAAATTTGCGCCTGTGCAGCAATCGATCCGGGCAAAACCTCGCCCACTACCGGACGGATACCCGGCACACCAATGATGAACACCAGCCAGTAGGCAATAACGGCAAACACGAAGTTGGCAATCGGCCCGGCACTGACAATAGCTGCCCGCTGCCAGACCGTTTTGTGGTTGAATGCCCGATGCCGGAGTTCTTCAGGAACGTCATCGACCCGACCATCAAGCATTTTCACATAACCGCCCAGAGGAATCAGCGCGATAACATACTCGGTACCCTGACGGTCACGCCGACGCCACAATGCCTTCCCGAAGCCGATGGAGAAACGCTCGACGCGAACGCCGCAACGACGGGCAACCCAAAAATGCCCAAACTCATGCACGGTGATAAGCACACCGAGTGCGACGACGAATGCAGCCAGGCTCCAGAGAATATTCAGCATAAACCGACTCTACCTGTATTCCTAAACAGCCTTGAACAGTAGCAGCATCAGACAGGCAAATACCGGTATGGCTGCAGTCAGACTATCAATACGATCCAGTACCCCACCGTGACCCGGGATCAGGTGACTACTATCCTTGATACCCGCCTCACGCTTGAACATGCTTTCAGTCAAATCCCCCAATACCGAGGCCAGTGTCGCGACAATAGAACACACCAACAGGGTAAAGGTTGAGATAGACAATGGCGCATAATGGCTAAACAGTAACGCAATCATTGCAGATGTTGCCAGCCCGCCGATGAAACCTTCCCAGGTTTTTCCCGGCGACACTTTGGGTGCCAATTTACGCCGACCAAACAGCTTGCCGAACAGATAAGCACCACTGTCAGCGCCCCACACCAGCACCATCACATACAGCAACCACCAGGCACCGCTAAAAGGATTGGTTTCATATTCGAATTGGCGCAGCGCCAACATACCCCAGAAAAAGGGCACGATAGTCAGCAGGCCAAAGCACAAACGCAGCGCACGGGAATGTCGCCACATTGCAGCGGAAGAGGGATAAAACAGCACCAGTAATAGCGCCACGCCCCACCAGGCAAGAGAAATCCATAGGGACAGGTAGACCGGCACAAACGTGATGGAATAGTGGTAATCCGGCAAGGTCAGCATCATCGCTGCCAGCAGGAAACCACAGGCAATGGAAAGCCAGATTCGCTGTGTGTAAGAAACCAAACCAGCCAGTTGACCCCATTCCCAGGCAGCCAGCATACAAACAGCCAGCGTCACCAGAGAAAAAACCAACGGCGGCAGGAAAAAAAGCGCCGCAATAACCAAAGGAATAAGAATCAGCGCAGTAATCAGGCGATACTTCAGCAAAAATACCCCCTACGATGCATCTGCATCGTCAGGCGTAGTTCCCCCAAAGCGACGCTCACGTTGAGCAAAGGCATGAATGGCACCTTCAAAGGTTTGTTCGTCAAAATCCGGCCAGAGAACATCGGTAAAATAGAGTTCTGCATACGCAATCTGCCATAGCAGGAAATTGCTGATGCGATGTTCTCCACTGGTTCTTATTAGCAAATCAACCGGAGCCAGATCGTTTAAGCACATGTAACGATTCAGAGTTGACTCATCAATAGTATCAGGACGCAGTATCCCTTCCTGAACCTGCTCGGCGATTTTTCTGACCCCGTGGATAATATCCCAACGGCCGCCATAATTCGCAGCAATATTCAGAGTCAGGCCCGTATTATTTTCTGTCATCGCTTCAGAACGTTGGATCAGTCCCTGTAATCGACTACTGAATCGACTAATATCACCGATGACTCGCAAACGGACATTGTGCTTGTGCAGGCTTTTGACTTCGCTATTCAATACACGCACAAACAGCTCCATCAGCGCAGAAACTTCCTGCGCCGGGCGGTTCCAGTTTTCGCTGCTGAATGCGTATAGCGTCAAGGCTTCAAGGTTCTGGCTGACCGCATAACTGATCGCACGGCGTACTGACTTCACTCCCGCCTGATGACCGGAGATCCGCAGCTTTCCCCTCTGTTTAGCCCAGCGGCCGTTGCCATCCATGATGATCGCGACATGACGAGGGCCGTTAGGTAACAACTTTTGATTACCGTGTTGATTTTCGGCGGGCATAGCGTGTATTGATTTCCTCGAGCAAGAAAATGATTATCCAGTCGCAGCCAAACCTGACAGCATAAAAAAAGCTGTGAGCACACAGCTTTCATCAACGTGGTATTTTATTAATAACCACCTGCATCAAGCGGCGCAGACTATACCATTTCAGGCGCATGTGAACAAACACACCCGCGTAAGGTCACTGATAACGCCGCAATACACTTTCTGCGGCTTGTCTTGCCCAGGTATCGATAGACAACACATCATCAACGCTTTGCGGCTCAGGTAATGTCAGTTGTTCCATCACGCACTGATTGACTGCGGCGATATCGGTAAACCGAATACCGGATTGTAAAAATGCCGCAACCGCAATTTCATTTGCCGCATTGAGTGCCGTCGTGGCAGCCTGCCCTTGATTACACGCCTCAATCGCCAGGCGCAAACAAGGGTAGCGCTGAAAATCCGGCTCAGAGAAGGTCAACGCGCCCAACCGGCTAAAGTCGAGCGCCGGTGCACCGGAAAAAACACGCTCAGGGTAAGCCATCGCGTAGGCTATGGGAGTTCGCATATCGGGTGTACCCAATTGCGCCATCACACTGCCATCCCGGTAACGCACCATGGAGTGGATAACGGATTGGGGATGGATAACCACTTCCATCTGTGATTCCGAGGCATTAAACAGCCATCGCGCCTCGATATATTCCAGTCCCTTATTCATCATGGTGGCGGAATCCACCGAAATCTTTCGCCCCATAGACCAGTTTGGATGGGCGCACGCCTGTTCAGGAGTCACACTCTCCAATGCAGCAAGCGGAATCTCACGAAATGGCCCCCCCGAACCGGTCAGCACCACTCGCTCAACCCCGTATTGCGTTAATGAAGCATATCCCAGTTGCCGCTGGATTGGCTCAGGTAAACTCTGAAAAATCGCACTGTGTTCACTATCAACTGGCAACAGTCTCGCCCCGTTCTTCGACACCTCGTCCATGAACAGGCGACCACAAGTCACCAGCGATTCTTTATTCGCCAGCAGAACCTGTTTACCCGCACGAATAGCCGCGAGTGCCGGCAACAACCCTGCAGCACCGACAATCGCCGCCATCACCTGATCGACCCCATCCAGCGCTGCCAGCTCGCAGGCAGACTGCGCGCCTGATAACACAGCCGTTCGACTGCCCGCATCACGTAAACGGATACGCAGTTCGTGCGCGGCATCTTCATCGGCCATTGATGCATACGCCGGACAGAATTCCAGGCACTGTTCCGCCATCAGCGAAACATTACGCCCGGCGACCAATGCCATTATCGAAAATTTGTCTGGATTGGCTCTGACCACGGCCAGTGAACTAACGCCAACAGAACCGGTGGAGCCGAGGATTGTCAGTTGCTTCATGAATATGACCTGATAAAGCTAGGGTTGATGACAGGCGTGGTGCCAGTCTGTAACGTCAGCGCCGGCCTGTCGATGAGGCTGGTGTGAAAATGCGTGGCGTTACGCAAAACATCCCGCATTAAAAAATCTGAAAAACAAAACGCCGCGGAAGGAGCAGACAACACTGCACACCTGCCAGCGGCGCTGTAACGAATCGATGAATCAGAAATCCATCAGTTCTTTTTCTTTCTCCGCCAGAGCGGCGTCAATCTTCTTGATAAAACCGTCAGTCAATTTCTGAACGTCATCCTGAGCGCGACGCTCTTCGTCTTCGCTGATGGTTTTGTCTTTCAGCTGTGCCTTGAGCTTGTCATTCGCGTCGCGACGAACGTTACGCACCGACACTCGCCCTTGCTCTGCTTCACCACGCACCACTTTGATCAGATCTTTACGGCGTTCTTCCGTCAGCGGCGGCAGCGGAACACGAATAACTGTACCGGCAGACATCGGATTCAGCCCCAGGTCGGATGCCATGATAGCTTTTTCCACCGCCGGGCCCAGGGTCCGGTCAAATACAGTGACAGCCAGCGTACGGGAGTCTTCCACCACGATATTGGCTAACTGGCGTAACGGCGTTGCGCTACCGTAATACTCCACATGGATACCATCCAGCAGATTAGGGGACGCACGACCAGTACGCACTTTACTGATCTGGTTCTTGAAAGCCTCTACGCATTTATCCATGCGTGTTTCGGCGTCTTTTCTGATTTCATTAATCACGTTGTGAACCCTTGAAAACTGGTTGCCAGTCAGGTCACGCACGGCTTGCATGACCCAGCGAATCATCGATTGCCAGCAGCAGGCTGGCAATATAGGCGCAATCTTGTGTCACCAAAACAAGATATTACCTTAAATTAGACGTTAGCCGTTATTACTGATCAACGTCCCTTCTTTTTCGCCCATCACGACACGACGCAGCGCCCCTGGCTTGTTCATATTGAACACACGGATTGGCAGATTATGGTCGCGAGCCAGCGTAAAGGCGGCCAGATCCATGACTTTGAGCTCACGCTCCAGGACTTCCTGATAATTCAGTGATTCGTAGAGCGTTGCATTAGGATCTTTAACCGGATCAGCCGAGAAAACGCCGTCTACTTTGGTGGCTTTCAATACCACGTCGGCTTCGATTTCAATGCCACGCAGGCAAGCCGCTGAGTCGGTGGTAAAGAAGGGGTTGCCGGTACCGGCAGAAAAAATCACCACACGGTTGTTACGCAGCAGACTGATAGCTTCAGCCCAGCTGTAATTGTCGCACACACCATTAAGCGGAATGGCCGACATCAGACGGGCGTTGACATAAGCACGATGCAGAGAATCACGCATCGCTAAACCGTTCATCACGGTTGCCAACATCCCCATATGATCGCCCACCACGCGGTTCATGCCTGCTTTGGCCAAACCCGCGCCGCGGAACAGGTTACCACCACCGATGACTACACCGACCTGAATGCCCAATTCAACCAACTCTTTTATTTCCTGGGCCATGCGATCGAGAATGCTCGCATCGATACCGAAACCTTCAGCTCCCTGCAGCGCTTCGCCACTCAGCTTCAGCAGGATACGTTGATATACGGGTTTTGCGTTGGTTGCCATGGTGTTCTTGTCCTAACAGGCTGTCATCGTACTGGGGGTTATTACTGCCACACCCGGCGCACCATCGATAAGGGGCCAGATGCCATGAAATTGCTTGTATCACGAATTACGGGTATCGCGAATAGCTTGGCTGGATAAAAAGGAACCGCCAACTGGCGGCTCCCTTTTTATTAAGACTGTTTGCTCATTGCTGCGACTTCAGCAGCAAAGTCAACTTCAGCTTTCTCGATACCTTCACCCACTTCGTAGCGGATGAAGTTGCTCACGGAAGCATTATGCTCTTTCAGCAATTGACCAACGGTTTTGTTCGGGTCCATCACGAAGTTCTGACCGGTCAGAGAGATCTCGCCGGTGAATTTACGCATACGACCTTCAACCATTTTCTCAGCGATTTCGCGCGGCTTGCCAGACTGCATGGCGATATCCAACTGGATCTGATGCTCGCGGGCAACCACGTCAGCCGGTACGTCTTCAGCGTTGACGTATTCCGGTTTGCTGGCAGCGATGTGCATAGCGATGTGCTTGATCAGCTCTTCGTCAGCACCGGTAGCAGCAACCATAACGCCGATGCGAGCACCGTGCATGTAAGAACCCAGCGCGTCGCCAGTCAGCACAGCGATACGACGGATGTTGATGTTTTCGCCGATTTTCGCTACCAGCGCGGTACGCTGTTCTTCGAATTTCGCTTTCAGAACGTCAACGTCAGTGATGCGGTCGTTCAGTGCAGCGGTAGCCACTTCTTCGCCAAACGCTTTGAAGCCAGCGTCTTTTGCTACGAAGTCAGTTTCGCAGTTCAGCTCAACGATGATGCCGTATTTGCCGTCAGCGGCAATCTTGGTCAGGATCACACCTTCAGCGGCAACACGACCCGCTTTTTTCGCAGCTTTAGCCTGGCCAGATTTACGCATGTTGTCGATTGCCAGCTCGATGTCGCCATTGGCTTCAACCAGAGCTTTTTTACATTCCATCATGCCTGCGCCGGTACGTTCGCGCAGTTCTTTTACCAGGGCAGCGGTAATTTCAGCCATTATCTTTTCCTCGGTTATCTCGTGGCGGAGATAAGTAAGAGATAAGTAAAAAGGGGGCCCGACAAGGCCCCCTAACCAACATATGTCAATACCTGGTTAATAAGGGCTCAACAGAGCTTGCCTTATTATTCAGCTTCGACGAAGCTCTCTTCTGCCTGAGCAGCCAGATCCTGAGAACGGCCTTCACGGACAGCAGCAGCAACAGCATTCAGGTACAGGCTTACTGCACGAATGGCGTCGTCGTTACCAGGGATGATGTAATCAACGCCATCCGGATCGGAGTTGGTATCAACAATTGCAAATACCGGGATACCCAGGTTGTTTGCTTCTTTGATAGCAATGTGTTCGTGATCCGCGTCGATAACGAACAGCGCGTCAGGCAGACCGCCCATGTCTTTGATACCGCCCAGGCTGTTTTCCAGCTTGTCCAGTTCACGAGTGCGCAGCAGCGCTTCTTTTTTGGTCAGCTTGTCGAACGTGCCGTCCTGAGCCTGAGTTTCCAGATCTTTCAAACGCTTGATGGACTGACGAACAGTTTTCCAGTTAGTCAGCATACCGCCCAACCAGCGATGGTTCACAAAGAACTGGTCGCAGTTGATAGCAGCTTCTTTTACCGCTTCGCTCGCTGCGCGCTTAGTACCAACAAACAGAATCTTGCCTTTACGGGAAGAAATTTTGCTCAGCTCAGCCAGGGCTTCGTTGAACATTGGTACTGTTTTCTCAAGGTTGATGATGTGAACTTTGTTACGAGCACCGAAGATGAACGGCTTCATTTTCGGGTTCCAGAAACGTTTCTGGTGACCAAAGTGTACGCCCGCCTTGAGCATGTCGCGCATGGAAACAGTTGCCATGATTACCTCTGTAGATTAAGTATGGGGTTATGCCTCCACGTGTCCCATTACACCGACCAGAATGGAAATCCATTACAGGCACCCCGGTGAATGTGTCGACACGTGTGTGTTATACACATAGTGAGTTCAGTTTGAACCGACAGGAACTCAGTCATCTGAAATTCCAGCCGGAACACCGGCGCGCTTTATACCATAAACAGCCCCCGGACACCAACTTTTGTTGCATTCTACCGCCGCACGTCCTACCCGCGATGACAGTCCCATGAAGGAATGATGATTTGGCAGTGTCAGGCTAGGCTGATACCATAAATCACTATTTACTGACCCTCTTTCGTCAAAACGACGATACCTGCGGACTGAATTCAATGGCAATCTCAATAAAGACCTCTGAAGACATCGAAAAAATGCGTGTGGCTGGCCGTCTGGCGGCAGAAGTGCTGGAGATGATCGAGCCCTATGTGGTGCCCGGCGTGAGCACCGGTGAACTGGACCGCATTTGCCATGACCACATCACCAACAAGCAAAATGCGATTTCCGCCTGCCTCGGTTATCACGGCTTTCCTAAGTCCGTCTGCATTTCTGTCAATGAAGTGGTATGTCACGGTATTCCGAGCGATGACAAAATCCTCAAGGACGGCGATATCGTCAACATTGACGTTACGGTGATCAAAGACGATTTTCACGGCGATACGTCCAAAATGTTCATCGTCGGCAAACCGACGATTTTGGGGGAACGCCTGTGCAAAGTAACGCAGGAGAGCCTGTATCTGGCGCTGCGGATGATAAAACCGGGTATCCGGTTACGCACTCTGGGCCGCGAAATCCAGAAATACGTCGAAGCGCAGGATTTCTCTGTGGTACGCGAGTACTGTGGTCATGGTATCGGCCGTGGTTTCCATGAAGAACCGCAGGTACTGCATTATGATGCCGACGACGGCGGCGTCGTGTTACAACCGGGTATGGTGTTTACCGTAGAACCGATGGTTAACGCCGGTGATTACCGCATTCGGACCATGAAAGACGGCTGGACGGTAAAAACCAAGGATCGTAGCTTGTCGGCGCAATACGAGCATACTATTGTGGTGACTGAAAACGGCTGCGAAATAATGACGTTGCGTAAGGATGACACCATCCCCAACATCATCACGCATCAGGAATAATTGAGCATAAGCCGGCTAACGCCGGCTTTTTTTTGTTTATGGTGGCGCAACATGATCGACAACAATTCCCCGCATGATATCACCGGCTCTCCGCCCTCCACGGCTCACCCCATTCCCGCATCACCGCTAACCTTCACGGATGACATGCTGAAATGTCAGACGCTGAAAACCCACCTGGAACAGTTTCAGAACTGGCTGGCGGAAGAATTCAAAGCGGGTGTGAGTGCAGAAGCCTTGATTGATGCCCGCACGCTATTTATCGACCATCTGATGCAACGACTGTGGCGGTTCTATGGGTTTGAAAGTACGCAACAAACCGCACTGGTCGCGGTGGGCGGCTACGGGCGCGGAGAATTGCACCCGCTGTCGGATATTGACCTGCTGGTGCTAAGCCAGCACAAGCTCACCGATGTACAATCTCAGGCGATCGGGACGTTTATCACCCTACTGTGGGACTTGCGGCTGGAAGTCGGGCACAGTGTGCGTACGCTGGATGAATGTCTGGAAGAAGGACGGGCGGATATTTCCGTCGCCACCAACCTGATTGAATCCCGTATGATTTGCGGTGACGTGGCGCTATTTCTCATGCTGCAAAAGCACATTTTCAGCGATGCGTTCTGGCCATCAGAAACCTTCTTTGCCGCCAAAATAGCAGAACAGCGCGAACGCCATCAGCGCTACCACAGTACCAGCTACAACCTTGAACCGGATATCAAAAGCAGCCCAGGCGGATTACGAGATATTCACACCTTGCTATGGGTCGCTCGTCGCCACTTTGGCGCGACATCGCTTAACGAAATGGTGGGATTCGGCTTCCTGACGGAAGCTGAGCGTAACGAGCTCAACGAGTGCCAGAGTTTTCTCTGGCGTATTCGCTTTGCTTTGCATCTGATCCTGCCGCGTTATGATAACCGCTTGTTGTTCGACAGGCAGCTTAATGTGGCACAACTGCTGCAATATCAAGGCGAAGGCAACGCGCCGGTTGAACGAATGATGAAGGATTTCTACCGTATGACGCGCCGGGTCGGCGAACTCAATCAGATGCTGCTGCAACTGTTTGATGAAGCCATACTGGCGCTGGATACCAACGAGAAACCCCGCCAGTTGGATGAAGATTTTCAGTTACGTGGTCAGCTTATCGACTTACGTGATGAAACGCTGTTTGAGCGCAAGCCTGAAGCCATTATCCGCATGTTCCACCTGATGGTGCGCAATCAGGAAATCACCGGGATTTACTCAACCACGCTGCGGCATTTACGCCATGCGCGTCGTCACCTGAGCCAGCCACTATGCACCATACCGGAAGCCCGTAGCCTGTTCATGAACATTCTGCGCCACCCGCGCGCCGTCAGCCGCGCGCTGTTGCCGATGCATACCCACAGCGTCCTGTGGGCCTATATGCCATTGTGGGGCAACATTGTCGGGCAAATGCAGTTTGACCTGTTCCATGCCTACACCGTGGATGAACATACCATCCGGGTGCTGCTGAAACTGGAGAGTTTTACCGAAGAGGCGACACGCGCATCCCACCCACTGTGCGTGGAGTTGTATCCGCGCCTGCCGCAACCGGAATTATTACTACTGGCAGCACTATTCCATGATATTGCCAAAGGACGCGGCGGCGATCACTCGGAACTGGGAGCCAAAGACGCGCTGGAGTTCGCCGCACAGCATGGGCTGAACTCACGAGAAGCGCAGTTGGTGGCCTGGCTGGTACGCTGTCACCTGTTAATGTCAGTCACCGCCCAGCGACGCGATATTCAAGACCCAGCAGTCATTCAGCAGTTTGCCGAACAGGTACAAAGTGAAACCCGGTTGCGTTACCTGCTGAACCTGACCGTGGCAGACATCTGCGCCACCAACGAAACGCTGTGGAACAGCTGGAAACAAAGCCTGTTGCGCGAGCTGTATTTCGCCACCGAAAAACAGTTGCGCCGCGGCATGCAGAACTCGCCGGACTTGCGCGAACGGGTGCGTCACCACCGTTTGCAGGCACTGGCGTTGCTGCGTATGGATAATATCGACGAAGAAGCGCTCTACCATATCTGGAGTCGCTGCCGTGCAGACTATTTCCTGCGTCACTCGCCAAATCAACTGGCCTGGCATGCCCGCCATTTACTGGAGCATGATGCCAGTAAGCCGATGGTCTTAATTAGCCATCAGGCCAGCCGCGGCGGTACCGAAATCTTCATCTGGAGCCCGGATCGCCCCTACTTGTTTGCGGCGGTCGCAGGCGAGCTGGACCGCCGGAATCTCAGCGTACACGACGCCCAGATCTTCACCAGCCGCGACGGTATGGCGATGGACACGTTTATCGTGCTGGAGCCGGACGGCAGCCCACTGGCACCGGATAGGCACGATATGATTCGCCATGCCATCGAGCAGGCCCTGACCCAGCGAGATTACCAGCATCCCAGGGTGCGGCGACCTTCCTCCCGCTTGCGCCACTTCAGCGTACCAACGGAAGTCAGCTTCCTGCCGACCCATACCGACAGGCGCAGCTATATGGAGCTGATTGCTCTCGACCAGCCCGGTTTGTTGGCTCGGGTCGGCGAAGTATTTGCCGACCTCAACTTGTCGCTGCATGGCGCGCGCATTTCCACCATCGGCGAACGGGTCGAAGACCTGTTTATTCTGGCTGATGGCGAAAGGCGGGCATTAAGCCCCGAATTGCGGCTTAAATTGCAACAACGGTTGACAGAAGCCCTCGACCCAAACGATAAAGTAGCTTCTTAAATATTAAGCTGCGTTCCACCATCGGGTATTGGTGGCACGCGGCCTGGTTTGATTAATCACGAAAGAGAAACAGGATGCAGCAATTACAGAACATCATCGAGACCGCATTTGAGCGTCGCGCAGAGATCACCCCGGCCAGTGTGGACGCGGTGACGCGCGAAGCGGTAAATCAGGTTATCAGCCAGTTGGACAGCGGTGTGCTGCGTGTGGCTGAGAAAATCAACGGTCAGTGGGTAACGCACCAATGGCTGAAGAAAGCGGTGCTGCTCTCTTTTCGCATCAATGACAATCACCTGATGGAAGGCGCGGAAACCCGCTACTACGATAAGGTGCCCATGAAATTCGCCAGTTACGACGAAGCACGTTTCCAGCGTGAAGGGTTCCGTGTTGTCCCTCCGGCCAGCGTGCGCCAGGGGGCATTTATCGCCCGTAATACCGTGCTGATGCCTTCTTACGTCAATATCGGTGCCTACGTTGACGAAGGCACGATGGTGGACACCTGGGCAACCGTCGGCTCCTGCGCCCAGATTGGTAAAAACGTACACCTGTCCGGCGGTGTGGGTATCGGTGGCGTACTTGAGCCGCTGCAGGCCAACCCGACTATCATTGAAGATAACTGCTTCATCGGTGCGCGTTCTGAAGTCGTTGAAGGCGTGATCGTTGAAGAAGGCTCAGTCATTTCGATGGGTGTCTTCATCGGCCAGAGCACCAAGATTTACGATCGTGAAACCGGCGAAGTGCATTACGGCCGTGTACCGGCAGGCTCTGTGGTCGTTTCCGGCAACCTACCATCCAAAGATGGTAGCTATAGCCTGTATTGTGCGGTGATCGTGAAAAAAGTGGACGCGAAAACCCGCGGTAAAGTGGGCATTAATGAGTTATTGCGCACTATCGACTAATACCACTATCGACTAAACTGAATGGCGGGTAACACAACCCGCCATTTTTTACGGCATCTCGCCGTCACGACCAACAGTACTGGCACAGTTTTTCAGGCCGACGTAAAACAAGAAAGGTGGTGTTATGTACGACAATCTGAAAAGTCTTGGGATTTCCAACCCGGAAGATATCGACAGGTACAGTCTCCGTCAGGAGGCCAACAACGATATTCTGAAAATTTACTTTCGCAAGGATAAAGGGGAATTCTTCGCTAAAAGCGTCAAATTCAAGTACCCACGCCAGCGTAAAACCATCGTGGCAGACAATGCCGGGCAGGGTTACAAAGAAATCAACGAGATCAGCCCCAATCTGCGTTATGTCGTGGATGAACTCGATCAGATTTGCCAGCGTGATCAGGCTGAAGTGGATTTGAAACGTAAGATTCTGTCTGACCTGCGCCATCTGGAAAGCGTGGTCACCAATAAGATCAGCGAAATCGAAGCCGATCTGGAAAAACTGACCCAACGTTAAGCTAGCGGGCATCACCCCTTGCTATTGAGGCTGATGCCGTATCACCAACGCGGTTTGTGATACGACAACCCTACGCCAGCCATACAAGAAACGGGGCCTGATGGCCCCGTTTTCACAACCTGAATGCAGACAGCCATTAGGCCGTCAGCATCGCTGCCCAGGACTCTACCCATGGGCAGGAAACCACTTCCGGCTCCGGATGCTCAGCCGCGTCAATTTCCAACAACTCGCCAACACGTTTTGCACCCATCTCCTGTAACAGTGCATCAAACTGATGCCCACCGCCACAGAAGGTATCGTAGCTGCTATCGCCCAACGCAATCAGCCCATAATGTAGGTCTGGCTGATAACCCACTTTTTCGCGCAACGCCTCGTACAACGGCAGGATAGACTCAGGCAAGTCCCCTTGTCCGGTGGTAGAGGTCACCACCAGTACCGTTTGCTGACTGTAAGCCAGCCAGTCATCCACTGAAGCATCCTCGAAAATTTTCACCTCATGTCCATGAGCTTTGAGAATGCTTTCCGCTTCTTCCGCAACCAGCAACGCATTACCGTATACGGTGCCAACAAAAATACCTACTTGCGCCATGACGCTGACTCTCCTTTTTTACGCTGACGTCAGGTTGCTATCCTGACCCGACGCCGACGGAAACTCAACCCTTTCAACATCAGGGAGATGGCCTTGCCAGTCAAACTGCGTCATTACGCCTTGCCATGCCTCATCCCAGCGCGCTGTGATAACCAGCGGCTCGTTGGTCACCGGATGGATGAGCGATAACTGGCTGGCATGCAGCATCAAGCGGGCACAGCCAAAGTGCGACGCCATGCCACGATTCTGACGCAGGTCGCCGTGGGTCGTATCCCCAATGATGGGATGACGCAAATGCGCCATATGTCGCCTCAGTTGATGCTTACGGCCGGTTTTAGGCGTTAACTCCAGCAGGCTGTAACGGGCCGTGTCATAACGCCCGATAGCCACAGGCAATTCAGCATGAGCCAGCACCCGATAATGGCTGACGGCAGGCTGTGGCGCTTTATCCGGGTCGGCGAATTTATCAGCGATGCGGTCCAGTTCCTCCGTCAAAGCATAATCAATGACGCCATTTTCCATCACGTAGCCACGTACCACTGCGTGATACATTTTCTCCATCTGATGTTGCTCAAACTGCTGCGCCAGCAGGCGCGCCACATCCGACGATAACGCCATTAACAACACGCCGGAGGTTGGGCGATCGAGGCGGTGTACGGTAAACACATGCTGACCAATCTGGTCGCGCACCGTTTGCATCACCACCACTTTTTCTTTGCGATCCAACCAACTGCGATGCACCAGCCAACCTGATGGTTTATTTACCGCTATCAGATGCTCATCCTGATAAACAATCTCCAGCATCCTTATCCCTCAAACAAAGCGTCAAGCACACGCAGTTGCGTCAGCAACTCACCTATTTCCGCCGAACGGCCATCGAACGCCACCTCGAAATAAGGCAGAATCGCGAGCCGCGTTGGCAACGGTGCGTTACCATCCAGCAATGCATGCATACGCGGTAAAAAAACCCACTGCAGCCACTGTTCCGCCGCCATCGTATCGATACAGAACGGCTCCTGGCTGGCAAATGCGGTTTCGTCAGGCGCAGAAGACTGCCATAGCGGGCTCGCTTTCAGCGCACGCTCAATAGCAAACAGCGATTGTCGAATCTGAATCTCTACACTCATGGGCCAGGTTCTCATCAGGCACAATAACAGGGCGGCAAAGCATAGCATCGTTACTGTATTCTGGCACTCCGATCCCCGACATCAACGCAACCACAGCAAGCGAGAGAATAAAAAAGGGATAACCCCCACAACGAAAAGAGGGAACCGATTTCTCGGTTCCCTCTGGTTCGTTTGCAGCAATCCCGCTACCTTGTTGCTTCCCTGCTCGTCCTTGAAAACTTGTCCTTTATGGTCGTCCTAACCCACAATCCTTGCTGGCGATCCCTCTTTCATCCGTGACGTTCGCTCCTTCACAATCATCCGTGATCCCATTCCTTTAGGCTCCTGCCCCACCGGCATTCCCAGGCCGGCTCTCATTCTCCTTCCTGGAGGTGTCCCTTATTTCATCCTGAAAAAAGAGTCTGGCTGTAACAACGTTTACGCGTCCTGCCCTCCTGGCATGGTCGACATAACCTGTTACCGTGTTACGAAACTGAATAATAAGATGTATTAATTAAAGCGAATCAGCAAGCCACCCAAATGCCACAATAACCATACAAAAAGTGCGTCTTGATGGCGATTGCCATTAATTCATTAATTAATAATACAAAAATCGAATGGAAATCTTAGTTTAATATTAAAGATAAGAGATCGCTTACACACAATGTAAGAGATCTCTCACACGCCGAAAAGCGAAACACGATTCAGCATTATGGAATCAATGGCAATAGCTTATATAGAAAATCAGTCAGATTGGGTGACAACACCCGACGCTGGCGTGTACCAAATTCTTCCAGCACCACTTCGCCACTCAGGTTACATAAAGAGATTAGCGACATTTCAGAATCCGTTGTCCCCAAAAATAATGTAGGTGACAATTTTAGTCGTTTTTGTGTCAAAAGGTGACCAATCAGATTCTCTTGCAGACGAATGACATCATCCTCGCTCCAGGCCTGAAGCAGCGTGAAATCCAGCGCCTCAAAACGTGCCGTCATATCACCGGCAAATTGGCTGGTATAAAAAGCATGAATATCCGGATGTAACTGAATCTCCAATGCCTTCTCAACGCCATCCAGTTGCACAGGGGTGGCCGACGTCTGTGGCAACCAGTGCACCTGGTTTTCCAATGTGGTGACAATACAGGGGGAAGCCACGCCGTACAGCTCATCGCTCGCCGGTGGGTGCCCGGTTTCTCGTTGCCATAGCTCGACATAATGCCGGGTGAACACGCTCAGCGCCTGTGATACCTGCTGCTCCATCTTGCCTCTCACTCTGTACCGGTTAACGACTACTGGTACGCATTTTATCCTGATTATGGTGCCCGACGTCGACAGAATACGCATCAAAGTGCGTAACGCTGCGCAACTTTACCGTTGAAGCGCGAGCATACCTTGGCAAAAGACTATGCGACACGTTAAGGTGAGGTATCAGAGAAACATACCACACAAACGCATTGAACCCGCGTTTGTATCCCGGTTATCTCGTATCGGCATCGTGTTGTATCTGCACGATATTGCATCAACCCGGTATTGTCTCAATACATAAGTCTGATAACTGTATGGTTTTATGAGTGTATGGATTTATCAATGAACGACAACAATGTCTTGAACAACTGTAGCCGCACACTGCGTTTCAGGGAGTAGTATGATCACACACATCAGCCCGTTAGGATCCATGGATTTATTGTCGCAGTTGGAAGTCGACATGCTGAAAAGCACCGCCAGCAGCGATCTTTACCGGTTATTCCGTAACTGCTCCCTCGCTGTACTGAATTCTGGCAGTCAAACGGACAACAGCAAGGAGTTGCTCTCCCGCTACGAGGATTTCGACATCAACGTGCTGCGCCGTGAGCGTGGCGTCAAACTGGAACTGGTCAACCCCCCCGAAGAGGCGTTTGTTGATGGGCAAATTATCCGCTCACTGCAAGCCAACCTGTTCGCCGTGTTGCGCGACATCCTGTTTGTGAACGGCCAGATAGCGAATGCTGGTCGTTATCAGAATCTGGATCTTGAAGACTCCACCCACATCACCAATCTGGTGTTTTCCATTCTGCGTAACGCCAGAGCCCTACACGTCGGCGAGGAGCCGAATCTGGTTGTATGCTGGGGCGGTCATTCCATCAATGAAAACGAATACCTGTATGCCCGTAAAGTCGGCAGTCAGCTGGGTTTACGCGAACTGAACATTTGCACCGGTTGCGGTCCGGGCGCGATGGAAGCGCCAATGAAAGGTGCCGCCGTAGGCCATGCCCAGCAGCGTTACCGGGACGGACGTTTTATCGGGATGACCGAGCCTTCCATCATCGCGGCTGAGCCCCCTAACCCGCTGGTGAACGAACTGATTATCATGCCGGATATTGAAAAGCGCCTGGAAGCCTTTGTGCGCATCGGCCATGGCATCGTGATTTTCCCCGGCGGGGTGGGTACGGCGGAAGAGTTCCTGTATTTGCTGGGCATCATGATGGACCCGTGCAATAGCGAGCAGGTGCTGCCGATTATTCTTACCGGTCCGAGGGAAAGCGCCGACTACTTCCGGGTGCTTGATGAATTCATTGTCAGTACCTTGGGTCGTCAGGCTCGTCGCTATTATTCCATCATCATTAACGATGCGGCCGAAGTCGCCCGGCAAATGAAGAAAACCATGCCGCAGGTGAAAGAGCACCGACGCCACACCGGCGATGCTTACAGCTTCAACTGGTCGCTGCGTATCGCGCCAGACCTGCAACTGCCGTTTGAGCCGACGCATGAGAACATGGCGAATCTCAACCTGCATCCCGACCAGCCCGCCGAACAGCTGGCTGCAACGTTGCGCCGGGCCTTTTCTGGTATCGTGGCCGGTAACGTCAAAGACGCAGGTATCCGCCTGATCGAAGAATTCGGCCCTTACAAGTTGCACGGTAACGCCGACATCATGAAAAACATGGACCGGCTGTTGCAGGACTTTGTCTCCCAGCAGCGCATGAAGCTGCCCGGCAGCGCCTATGTGCCATGCTATGAAATCTGTTCCTGACCATCAGTCAGCCACCGGCATTAGCTGGTGGCGACCACTCACATGATCACCGCTTATGGCCGTACACCTATTGATTGTCGACGCGCTCAACCTGATAAGACGCATTCATGCGGTACAGGGCTCGCCTTGTCTGACCGCCTGTCAGCATGCGTTGAATCAGTTGCTCCAGCACAGTCGACCCACCCACGCCGTTGCCGTTTTTGACGACGAACATCGCGACCAGAGCTGGCGCCATCAGTTGCTACCGGAGTACAAGGCCGGGCGCGCACCTATGCCGGAAAATTTGTCGCATGAGTTACCGCAGATAAGAGAGGCCTTTTTGGCGCTCGGGGTCGCTAGCTGGCACTCGCCAGGCAATGAAGCGGACGATCTGGCCGCCACGCTTGCCAGCAAAGTCGCCGCCCAAGGGCACCAGGCCACCATCGTGTCAACCGACAAAGGCTACTGCCAGTTACTGGCACCCACCCTGCGCATTCGGGATTACTTTCAAAAGCGTTGGTTGGATGTTCCGTTCATCCAGCAGGAATTTGGCGTGCAACCAGAACAGCTACCGGATTACTGGGGGCTGGCGGGTATCAGCAGCAGCAAAATACCCGGCGTCAGCGGTATTGGGCCAAAAACGGCCGCACAGTTGCTGCAACAGGCAGGCTCGCTGGAAGCGTTGTACCAGCAGTTAGAACAGATACCGGAGAAATGGCGTCGCAAGCTCGAATCGCAACAAGAGATGGCTTACCGTTGCCGTCAGGTTGCGACACTCAGAACCGATCTGGTACTGAACGGCAACCTGCAACAATTGCGTCTGCCCGTATCGGGTTAGGCGTGGGGTTAGACATGTGGGGTTAGAGACATAAAGTCAGGCTGTCGTTGGACCGTTGCGCAATGGCATGCACCTTGCGGCCAACGGCAGCCCTGTCACACACTTAGCGCTCGTCGCGACGACCGGGAATCGCACCCCAAATACGTCGTGCGTGGACAGTCACCTCTTCACGGTCATGATAGAGGTGCTTGGCGTGGATCTCGAAGTTAATGCCGTTCTCTTCCAGCCGCTGCGCCAGCAGGGCCAGATTCTGGGTCACTTCCTCATAACGCTTTTTCATCGGTAGTTTGAGGTTGAAGATCACTTCACGACACCAGCCATTAACCAGCCAGTCCGCCATCCGGCTGGTGACTTTGGCCGGCTTTTCTACCATATCGCACACCAGCCAGTAGATATTGTTGCGTGGTGGCTCAAAACGAAAACCGTCAGCCTGATGATGGATAACCTGCCCGGTATCCATCAGGCTCGGTGCCATCATACCGTTATCGACGGCATGCACCATCATACTGCGTTTAACCAGCTGATAGGTCCAGCCCCCTGGGCAGGCACCTAAATCCACCGCGAACATACCACTGGCGAGACGTTCATCCCACTCGTCAGCCGGTACAAAAACATGAAAGGCCTCTTCCAGCTTCAGCGTCGAACGGCTGGGGGCGTCCGCAGGGAATTTCAGCCGGGGGATGCCCATATAGAACGGCGAATTGTTATTGCTGTAGGAATAGCCGACATAGCAGCAACCGGGGGCGATAAACAACACATGAATCACCGGGCGGCTGGCTTTCTCCTGCGCCAGCAGGATGCGGTTTTCCCGTAGTGCAGCGCGCAGCGGCACCGTGAACTTACGGCAGAACTTCATCAGTTCCTTGCTTTCGTTCGTATCCGGTACTTCAACCCGAAGCTCACCGGCACGCTCCAGCGCCCCAGTCAGCATGCCCACTATCGGCGTGATGCGATCTTCCGGTGGTAAGTCACGTAATAACTCGCCACAAACCATCATCTGACGAGCAAACACCAACTCCTGGAACGGTAATTCTTTAATCAGTCGATCGGCATCTTCATGCTGGTAGCACTCAAACACCACATAACCGCTATTGTCTTTTACCCGTACAAAGCCATAAACATTATGATGCGCTGCTTTGTCGGTAATTTCCGCCGCGCATTCTTTCTCAAACCCAGGGCGGCAATACAAAATCACTTTATTCATGCTACTCAGCCTTTTTCTTTAAGCGTAAGGCTCCAATTAACAGTAACAGCCAACCCGTCAGGAAGCAGAAGCCCCCTACCGGGGTGACAAATACCCACAGTTTGAGCTGCGACAAGGCCAGGCAATACAGACTGCCGCTAAACAGCAGCGTACCTAACGCCAGAAACGCCGCGCTCCAGTAAAACCAGACATTCGCCCGTTGATGCATCATCACCGACAACACCAGAATCGCCAGCGTATGAAACGCCTGATACTGGAGCCCGGTATGCAACCAGGACATTTCAGCTTCGCCCAGCGACTTGCTCAGTACATGAGCGCCAAATGCGCCCAATGCCACGTAGACAAACCCACTGACGGCAGCAAATATCAACATAAAACGGCTGTTCATCGTTCGAGTGTATCCATATCAAGAAAAAGAGACTGAACCCGGAGGGCTCAGTGTAAACGGAATGTGCAACGAAAACGGTCGATCAACGCGCCGTGTTATCGTAGCGGAAACGGAATTTTTCCTGTTCGCTGGCCGCCCGCGCCAGGATCCACTGACGAAAGGCGGCTATTTTACCCAGTTCCGCCTGACTGTCATGACAAACCAGATAAAACGCATTCTTACTGACCAGCACGTCGTTAAACGGGCACACCAATCTGCCAGCCTCAATTTCCGTTTGTGCCATCACATTGTTAGCCAGCGCCACCCCTTGCCCGTGGATCGCCGCCTGCAGCACCATCGCACTATGACTAAAAATCGGCCCTTGCTGCACATTAATTTGTGCGATACCTAGCTGGCGGGTGTAAGCCAGCCAGTCACGCCGTGAGGCATCATGCAACAGCGTATGCCATGCCAAATCCGCCGGCGTTTTCAGCGGATGCTCTCCTGCCAGTAACTGCGGCGCACAAACCGGTAGCAGATACTCAGCGTAGAGCTTTTCCACCCGCAGCCCCGGCCAGTTACCCCGGCCGTAAAAAATCGCCACATCCACATCGTCAGACAATCGTTCTTCTTCACGGTCAACAGCCTGAATTCGCACATCAATACCGGGGTATTCAGTATTAAAACTCGATAAACGGGGGACCAGCCAATGGATGGCAAAGCTGGGCAGCAGACTGACGGTGAGCGCACCTTTAGCACTGCGTGCCTGCAACTTACGGGTTGCCTCATTGAGCGCGGAAAAGATTTCCTTGATATCCAGAAAATAACTCTGTCCTTCCTCCGTCAGCAATAAAGAACGGTTACGACGGCGAAACAATTTCAGGCCGAGAAAATCCTCCAGCGATTTGATCTGATGGCTAACGGCAGCCTGGGTAACAAATAATTCTTCGGCTGCACGGGTAAAGCTCAGGTGGCGGGCAGCAGCATCAAAGACACGTAGGGCATTGAGAGGCGGCAATCGTTTCGACATAAACCGGATTCTTCATAAGCGGCTTATCCCGGTAGCCGTACCGCGATTTGCCATTAGTTTTTGTAATCCGATGCATTATAAATTGTCCGTTGAGGATGTACCAGCAAATACCTATAGTAGCGCCACTTCCCTGAGCCGGAACGAGAAGCACACCAGCTAGCTGATGTGTTTTTGGCTTGTGGTTGTGATGTTGTGTTTGCTATTTATTTACTGTCTGCATTTCAGACGTGGTAGCGATGCTACCTTTCATTTCCTGTACATTTACCCTGTCTGTCTAAGTGATTTTTGCATAGCACCGCATTTTTGCGGTGCTTTTTTTTCGTCTGTACTGTCGACTCTGACGTTATCCGTCACTTCGCTTCCGTCATTGATTTCAGGTCATTACGGTTAATTTGTTGATGATGACCGTAGGCGTCGGTGTAACTAATCAGGCCCGTTTCATCATCCACTTTGGGTTTACCATTAGCAACGATAGTCCGCCCATCAGAGGTTTCCAACACATAGTTGCTGGAACAGGCTGACAACGACAACACCACACCCAGCGCGATAAGAACAACAATCTTATTCTTCATAATTAACTCCTGATGATTTTTAATGCCTAAATTATGGCATTTCTCGTTATTAAACGCTAAAACCAGCAAGGTTAAGGGTAGCAAGATGCGCGCAGTTTTCGTTCAGGATCGTCCTAAACTTGTTTCAGCCACAAAAATGGGACAGGATCTGTCGTTCAACAGAGGATCGACATGAAACCGTTCAACGCCCCATCTTTTCGCCAGCACTTTCCTGCGCTTCGTCAGCCAGGCGTCTATCTCGATAGCGCCGCCACCGCGCTGAAGCCGGATGCCGTCATCACCGCAATTGAGCAGTGTTACGCCAGTGAAACGGGTAATGTGCACCGCAGCCAGCACCGTGCTGCCCGCCAGTTATCGGCATCGTTTGAACTGGCGCGCGGAAAAGTCGCCAGCTTCATTGGCGCCCGGCAGGCGCGCAGCATTGTCTGGACGAAAGGGACAACGGAAGCCATCAACCTGGTAGCACAATGTTATGCCCGCCCCCGGTTACAACCCGGTGATGAAATTCTGGTCTGTGAATCCGAGCACCATGCGAACCTGATCCCGTGGCTGATGGTGGCGCAGCAAACAGGGGCGCGCGTGGTAAAACTGCCGATTGACGCAGACCATCAACCCAGCCTCCATCTGCTCCCCTCGCTGCTCAATACCCGAACTCGCCTGCTGGCGATTAGCCAGATGTCGAATGTGACGGGTGGAATGCCGGATCTGCGACTCGCGATTACACTGGCACATCAGGCCGGTGCCGTGGTGATGGTCGATGGCGCGCAAGGCATTGTGCATGGGCAAACGGATATCTCAGCGTTAGATGCCGACTTTTATGCCTTCTCTGGTCACAAACTGTATGGCCCGACCGGTATTGGCGTGCTGTACGGTAAACCCGACCTGCTGGAAAGCATGCCGCCCTGGCACGGAGGGGGAAAAATGATGACGACGGTATCGTTTGACGGTTTTACGCCTCAATCGATCCCGCA
Organism: Dickeya ananatis; assembly: GCF_019464615.1. Lineage (NCBI taxonomy): Bacteria > Pseudomonadati > Pseudomonadota > Gammaproteobacteria > Enterobacterales > Pectobacteriaceae > Dickeya > Dickeya ananatis. The sequence goes on from NZ_CP040816.1 coordinate 3,213,684, forward strand.
ACGGTTTGAAGCGGGTACGCCACATATTGCTGGGGTTATCGGTCTGGCGGCAGCGATTGACTGGTGGCAGCAACAGGATCGTATCGCCGCAGACAAGCACAGCATCACGTTAGCGAGCGATGCAGAGCAACAACTGAGCGTATTGCCCGGCTTTCGCAGTTTCCGGGCTCCCAATTCCAGCCTGCTGTCCTTCACTATAGAAGGAGTGCATCACCATGATCTGGTGACATTGCTGGCGGAAGACGGCATCGCCCTGCGGGCAGGCCACCACTGTGCCCAACCGCTGATGGCGGCGCTGGGGGTCGCGGGCACGCTGCGCGCTTCATTTGCGCCCTACAACCAGCAACAGGATGTGGACAAACTGGTCCACTCGACCCAAAAAGCACTTGAATTACTGATGGATTGATTGATGACTACCGACTCCACACATCACCCGTTTGGTACCGATATCGATGAAGCGGCATTGATGGCACGTTTTAGCGCCTGCCGTTCCTGGGAAGAGCGGTACCGCCAGTTGATTCTGCTCAGTAAAACCTTGCCGTCCCTGCCGGAAGCCTATCGTCAGGAACAGATTGAACTGTCTGGCTGTGAAAACCGCGTCTGGCTGGGATATCAACGCCAGACGGACGGCACACTGCATTTCTATGGCGACAGCGACGGCCGCATTGTGCGTGGACTGCTGGCTATCATATTGACAGCGGTGGAAGGTAAAAAGGCACAAACATTACGACAGAACGACCCGCTGGCGCTGTTCGATACGTTGGGTCTGCGTACCGAACTGAGCGCCTCACGTGCAGGCGGACTGGCCGCACTGGCCAACCGCATCCAGGAGATCGCCTGTCACGAATCCTGATTGGATGCCGTAGCCTGACGAGCATCACGCGCCATCATTTTTTTCAATGCATGGGATACTGCCACAAAGCCAAACGTGGCAGTTACCATCGTCGCGGCACCAAAACCGGATGCACAGTCCATGCGTTTCACACCGTCAGCAGTGCTGCGTGAGGCGCAAACCGAGCCATCCGGCTGCGGGTAGACCAGAGGCTCACTGGAAAACACACAGTCGATCCCTAGCTTACCTTTGCTGTTCTTAACGATATTGAAATCGTGCTTTAACCGCTCGCGCAGCTTGGCCGCCAGCGGATCCTGAATAGTTTTCGCCAAATCAGCGACCTCAATACGGGTGGGATCAATCTGCCCACCAGCCCCGCCGGTCGTCACCACCGAAATCTTGTTACGGCGACACCAGGCCAGCAACGCAGCTTTAGGGCGCACGCTATCAATCGCGTCAATCACATAGCTAAAACGCTTATCCAGCAGTTCCGCCACGTTATCCGTACTGATGAAATCATCAACGCAAGTCACCTTACATTCCGGATTGATCGCCAGAATGCGCTGTGCCATCACCTCGGTTTTCAACTGCCCGGTGTGCTGACGCAAGGCGTGAATCTGCCGGTTGGTGTTGCTGACGCACACATCATCCATGTCAATCAGGGTAATCGCGCCGATACCGGTGCGAGCCAACGCCTCAGCCGCCCACGAGCCAACCCCGCCGATACCGATAACACAGACATGTGCTCCAGCAAACAGCGACAACGCCCGCTGGCCGTACAATCGCGCCGTACCGCCAAAACGCTGCAAATAACTTTCGGATAACTGCGTACTCATCGCTCACCTTCTTTCAATCACAAACGGCAGCGATGATACCCCAGCCAAACGGTTTACGCAGCGTATACCGTTCCAGAAGCGCTACCTGTAGGTCATCCTGTTGTCCAACCGCCTTCCCTTGCCCCATCCGGTTTACACAAACCGGGTCGACACGCCTATTTATCACTCTGGCAGGTGACGAACTCCGGTGAGCTGTGGCACTTTAACTACTGATACATCATGAAACCCAGCGCTGCCGGAGAAAGAACCATGCATGTTGACCTGATCCCCGCTACCGAATCCGATATCGACTTCCTGCTACAACTACGCCGGCTCACCATGGGGAAATACCTGACGGATAGTGGCGCCTCGACAGACGCTGAGAGCCTGATGCGCCGAGTGCGTTATGGATTTGAACACGCGCATATTGTAGAGGTCGACGGGCAACCTGCCGGGCTGTTCAAGTATTGTTTCATGCCACAAGAGCAACATTGGTATCTGATACAGATTCAAATCCACCCAGACTTTCAAAACTGTGGACTTGGCAAACAACTGATTGAAAAGCTGCTCGCTCAGGCATCCACGCAACACCAGCCGGTGGTGCTGAGCGTGCTGAAAAATAACCCGGCCCGCCATCTGTATCACCGGCTGGGGTTTCGGGTCACCGACCAAAACGAGCGCGAGTTCATTATGACTTGCCTCCCCAACACACCATAAAACGCGGTTAAGGATTAGCATGAACATCGCCATTCTGGATGACTATCAGGACGTCGTCAGACAACTGAATTGCTTTTCACTGTTGCAAGACCATCAGGTCCGGATTCTAAATAAAACCTATACCGATACCGCCCAACTAGCGGCCCAATTGCAACATGTTGACGCGCTGGTGCTGATTCGCGAACGCACCCGTATTAACGACGCGCTATTGAACCTGCTCCCTTCGCTAAAACTGGTCAGCCAGACCGGTAAAGTGAGCCAGCACCTCGACGTAGACGCTTGTACCCGGCATGGTGTTGCGGTGGCTGAAGGCACCGGCTCACCGATTGCGCCCGCAGAATTATGCTGGAGCCTTATTATGGCGGCGTCACGCCATCTGCCTGGCTATCATGCGCAGTTGACTCAGGGCAATTGGCAGCAAAACGGCCCTCTGGGGCTTGGTAGAACCTTATACGGTCTGACGCTCGGTATCTGGGGGTACGGTAAAATCGGGCAGCGTATCGCCCGCTACGCTGCCGCCTTTGGGATGACGGTGTTGGTGTGGGGCAGTGACACATCGCGGGAGCTGGCACGCCAGCACGGTTTTACCGCAGCCGACAGCAAGGCATCTTTTTTCGCCAGCGCGGATATTCTGTCGTTACATCTGCGTTTGAACGCGGCCACACGCCACTGCGTCACTCAGGAAGACCTCGCACTGATGAAGCCGGACTCGCTGTTCGTTAACATCAGCCGCGCCGAACTGGTGGAACCGGGCTCGCTCTGGCATGAACTCCGTGCTCATCCGGGCAAACAGGCGGCCCTGGACGTGTTCGACAATGAACCGGCCACGTCAGAAAACGAGCCGCTGCTGACGCTGCCCAATGTCCTGGCTACACCGCATATCGGTTATGTCGAGCGAGGTAGCTACGAGCTGTACTTTAAAGCCGCCTTCGAGAATGCGGTGGCATTTGCTGCCGGTCACCCAACCAATCTGGTGAACCACGCAGCACTTGCCGACGCCGCATCTCATGATACCGCCGCAGGAACCGAGTAATGCAGACACCGACCATCACGCTGCGTAAGGCTCGCCGGGCCGATGCACCGGCCGCATTTGAACTGCGTAATCGCGCCATCTTGCACGGTTGCCGACACGATTACCCGGCAGAACAACTACAGCTGTGGACCAGCGGTGAACTCAGCGAGAGATTTGAGAACACCGTCACCCACCATTTTCATCTGGCAGAGATAGCTACCCGGATTGTCGGGACGGGGATGGTCAATCTTCATACCGGAATGATAGATGCGGTGTTCGTGGAACCGGATGTGATGGGGCAAGGGGTCGGCAAACGGATGATGTTGCATCTGGAAACGCTGGCGCGCGCGGCGGGTCTGGTGGAAATCAGGCTCGATGCCAGCCTTAACGCCGCGCCGTTTTACCGCGCTCAGGGGTTCGAAGGCGGTGAGATCAGTCTTTATCAGTCGCCACGCGGCTTTTCACTGCCGTGTATCCCGATGGTCAAAACGCTCAGTTGATAAACCCGCCACCGCATAGCGCTGGCGGGGTCATCGGTTAATTTGGATTACTGGCTATCAACCCGCCAACATGTGCGGCGGCGTTATTACCTGCACTGAGCAACGGCATGGCAGAGGAAGACTGCGCGTTTTTCAGCACCCACACCCGGCCATAATGGTTGTAAAACCCGGCGGCATGACCCGCTTCCGGGCCGATCCCCTGATAGATGTCGAAGTGCTGTCCTTTAATCGCGCCTCCCACATCCAGCGCTACCATCAGGCGCATCTCATACTTACCGGTAAACTTGCCTTGTGCGTCCAGCAACGGGACTTCCGCCAGCAACGTGGTACCCGCCGGTATTAATGAACGGTCAGACGCGACCGACGCTCGCGCTACCAGCGGTACCGCGCTCGCCCCTTTCACGGGCATTGATGCCATAGGCTTAAAGAACACAAAAGAAGGATTCTGCACCAATAGCTCTCGCACTTCCGCCTCGGTGTGCCGATCGGCCCACTGCCGAATTGCCTGCATCGACATTTCTTCTCGGGGGACTTCCCCTCGGTCAATCAATATCTTGCCGATACTGCGGTAAGCATGGCCGTTTTTGCCGGCATAACCAAAAAAGGTCAAAGGACCACCATCACCAAAATCAACATAGCCGCTGCCCTGCACTTCCATCATGAAGTTGTCCATCAGCGAATTGGTCCAGGCGATAGCCAGTTCGTTGCTCAATGCACCGGAATAAATGGCGGCACGGTCCGGTAAACGGCCGTTTTTACGCACACGCGGCATGGCATACAACGGGAAGCGGAACTCCCCCTGACGGTAGCGACGCGCCTGCACTACCGGGGTGTAATAACCAGTAAATTGCACGTTGCCGAAACTGTCGACACCTTCCATCTGCCAGGCATTGAGACCGAATTGCGCCAGATGGCGCGTGTCACCACCAGACTGTAGCCAGTTCTGGACGGCCTGAAAAATATCACTGTTACGGGAATAGAGGCCGGGAGAGGAGGCCTGGATCTGGCTAATCTGCTGAGAAAAATCGCCTGCATTCACCGGCTTACCATTGGCATTCGGCGTATTTACCCACTCCAGCGGTTGGTCAAGACGCCCATCTTTATACTGTTGACCGCGATCGCTGGGCCGGGTCTGGCAACCTGCCAGAATCGCGATGACCACACCGGTCAACACGTATTTCCCCCACCATCCTTTCATTTTCCGTGCTCTCTTGTTTTCTTGAGTGTGAAACCACGCAAAACGATAGCAAACAGACGGAGGTAATAAAACGCATCATGACAAAACGAGCCACAGCAGTCTAAAAAAGAAACACCATGATGAGATTTTCACCATCTATCTGTAAAAACGTAAACTATTTGAAAAAAGAGGTTGCATCGAAGCGAACGCGGAGTATAGTGCGCATCCACGGACGCGGGGTGGAGCAGCCTGGTAGCTCGTCGGGCTCATAACCCGAAGGTCGTCGGTTCAAATCCGGCCCCCGCAACCAATTGATGTACCAGCATCATATCAAAAGAAAGAAGACGGACGCGGGGTGGAGCAGCCTGGTAGCTCGTCGGGCTCATAACCCGAAGGTCGTCGGTTCAAATCCGGCCCCCGCAACCAATAAACAGACACCCTGATGGGTGTTTTTTTATGTCTGTCGCTCAGACTATTTTCGCCACGGCGCTTAACGCGCCTGCGCTGCAAAATAAGCCTTTATCCCATCCATAATTGATTGCGCTACTTGCTGCTGAAAACGACTGGTTCGCAGCTTACGCTCTTCCTCCAGATTACTGATGAATGCCGTTTCCACCAGTACGGATGGAATATCCGGTGCTTTCAGCACCGCAAAACCGGCCTGATCGACGCTGTTCTTATGCAGATGATTAAAAGTCCCCAGCCGGTGCAAGATCTCCTTACCAAACTTCAGGCTGTCGTTAATGGTCGCGGTTTGCACCATATCAAACATCGTGCTGTCTAAATAGTGATCACCACTGAGACTCACGCCCCCTATCAAATCCGATTCATTCTGCGTTTGTGCCAGATAACGCGCCGCTGAACTGGTCGCACCTTTTTTAGACAATGCAAACACGGAAGAACCGCGAGCTGAGCGGTTAGTAAAGGCATCTGCATGGATAGAGACAAACAAATCGGCACGCTGTTTACGCGCTTTGGCGACCCGCACCTTAAGCGGAATGAACACATCCTCATTGCGGGTCATGTAGACCTTCATGTTGCGCTCACGCTCAATCAGCGCTTTCAGGCGCCGGGCAATTTGCAGCACCACATCTTTTTCACGGGTTCGGTTTTTACCGATAGCGCCAGGGTCTTCGCCGCCGTGCCCCGGATCCAGCATAATAATCAGCGGTCTTTCACGCCCGCCCTTACCATCGTTAGGCCTTTCCGGCGGCAGCGTCCGCTCCAGATCGCCTTTATTGTAATCCTCCAGCAAGGCCAGTAGCGGATCCTCCGCATTATCATAACGCCCAGCAGTGGGATACAAATCCATGACCAGACGGTGTCGAAAGCCCGCGACCGGGGCCAACGTAAATAGCTTGGGGTTAACCTTCTGACGCAACTCCAGCACCAGACGCACGGTATTTTTATCGAATTGCCCGGCCCGAGCCGTCTTGATGAAGGGATCTGGCCGCTCGAATTGTCGACCCGCATTTTTCAGCACACTGTTTAGCGAGGCATTTTCAATATCGACGACCAGCCGGTCAGGGTGTTCCAGCATAAATTGCCGGTATTTGAGCGGCTGGCTGGATTCCAGCGTCACTCGGCTATACGCTGAAGAAGGCCACACTCGCACAGCAATCACCTGCGAGGTAGCGGCAAGCCCCACGCCACTGATACTCAATAACCAGGTGGCGGCGGCGCCCTGCAATAAATGACGACGGGTCAGATGGTGCTTCGGATCAGACATGCGGCTCCGCTAATGACTATAAAAATCAGACAGATTGAGAAAAACGTCAAAAACTTTAACCAATACCTCTCACGCTGTCATGCAAAAATCATTTTCATGTTTTTTACTGTGTCAGGCGGGCTTCGCTAAACTATCAGGTCAGACCGAAAAGTTATCGCTTGCCTTTTAGTTGGCAAGGAATAAAAATACGAAAATATCGAATAAAAATTCAAGAGGGCTCGCAGTGAAGGAACGTAGTACAGAACTGGTTCAAGGCTTCCGCCACTCAGTTCCTTACATCAACGCACATCGTGGTAAAACGTTTGTCATTATGCTCGGCGGCGAGGCCATCGAACACCAAAACTTTACCAAAATTGTTAATGATATCGGTCTGTTACACAGTCTGGGTATCAAGCTGGTGGTGGTTTATGGCGCACGCCCCCAGATAGATGCGAATCTGATGGCCCATCACTATGAACCTCGCTACCACAAGCACACCCGTGTAACGGACAGTACCACGCTGGAGCTGGTGAAACAGGCAGCCGGTATGCTGCAACTGGATATCACCGCACGGCTGTCGATGAGTCTGCTGAACACACCGTTGCAGGGTGCACACATCAATGTGGTCAGTGGTAACTTTATCATCGCACAACCGCTGGGGGTCGATGATGGCGTAGATTACTGCCACAGCGGGCGCATCCGCCGGATTGACGAAGAAGCGTTACATCGTCAGTTGGACAGCGGTGCCATTGTGTTGCTGGGACCGGTAGCGGTTTCCGTCACTGGCGAAAGTTTCAATCTGACCTCGGAAGAAGTCGCCACTCAGTTGGCTATCAAGCTCAAAGCCGAGAAAATGATTGGCTTTTGTGCCTCTCAAGGGGTCACGAATGTCGAAGGCAACATCGTATCGGAGTTGCTGCCCGACGAAGCCCAGCAGCGCATTCAGTCACTGGAAGACGCGGGCGACTACAATTCCGAAGTCGTACGTTTCCTGCGCGGAGCGGTGAAAGCCTGTCGCAGCGGAGTGCGCCGCAGCCATTTGATAAGCTACCAGGAAGATGGCGCGTTGCTGCAGGAACTGTTCTCCCGTGACGGCATCGGTACCCAAATCGTGATGGAAAGCGCCGAGCAAATCCGCCGGGCGACCATCAACGATATCGGTGGGATTCTGGAGCTGATTCGTCCGCTGGAACAACAGGGTATTCTGGTGCGCCGCTCTCGCGAACAACTGGAAATGGAGATCGACAAATTCACCGTTGTGGTCCGCGACAATCTCACCATTGCCTGTGCTGCACTCTATCCGTTTCCAGAGGAGAGTATCGGTGAAATGGCCTGCGTAGCGGTCCACCCGGAATACCGCAATTCATCGCGTGGCGATCAGTTGCTGCATCACATCTCCGTGCAAGCGCGCCAGCAAGGGTTAAAACGCTTGTTTGTATTGACCACCCACAGCATTCACTGGTTCCAGGAACGTGGTTTCCAGCCAGCGGAAGTGGAGGTGTTGCCAAAACGCAAGCAGGAGCTTTACAACTACCAACGTCGTTCCAAGATCCTGGTCATCGACCTGTAAACAGATCAGTTAAAGCAATACTCATAAAGTCATTGCTTACAAACTCATAACGCGTGGCCCATCACCACGCGTTACCGCTCAATACTCCCTTACAGGGTTCTACTGCGTTTCCGTTTGTTTTTGCTCAGTGGGCTTTAGTGGTAACGTCTGTTGCAACGCGGACGTTGATGCATAGAATTGCCACTCCAATGGCCGGGCATAGTCAACATGCCCACTCGCACTCCCGGAAATCTGGGACAAAATGGCCAACCCTTGCGGATGCAGCGCCTGTCGGAAAAAGTCCGTTAATTGTGCCGATGAGATGGACGCCAACTGCCCGATCAACTGCTGACGGGTATCGAAGGCAAAGTTCTCCCGGTCCAGATCGCCACGCAAGCGGGCGGCTTCTTCATCCAGCGTCTGAGGCGGCTGACTGAGCGCATTGATAAGCCCCTGCTTATTCTGGGTAAAAGTCTCGGCGCTCATTGCGTTCAACCGCTGCTCAGCCTTGCCAAAAAAATCCTGATAGCGCTGGTAAAGGTAGGCCGGTTGCTTGTTATTGCTTTGCAACAGGAACGCAATCCCCCACTGCCGGTCAATGGAAACCGGTGTGGCAAACACGGCATATCCCAATTGCTCATCAGTCCGCAATTGATTAAAGAACCAGGGGTGAATAATCTGCCCTAACAGCTTGCTGTACGCCGCACTTTGTACCTCACCATATCCCGCCGGAATATAGACCGCCGCCAGCGCTGAATCGGTGCTGCTGCCGGCACGTTGCAACATGGCCTTTTGTGACTGACTAATGCTGACAGCTTGCCCACGCCACCACTGCGTACCCCCGCATCCCAGGCGCTCATGCAGACTATAGGACAGTCTGACCACGCGATCCTGAGCCAGATTACCCACCACCAGCATTTCTGGTGCCGCCTGCTGCAGCAACGCCTTACGGTATTCCATCAGCTCTTGCAGCGTGATGTCCTTGAGCAAATTGCGCCGTTCACTTCGCTCGCTATACGGTACGCTCGATAACCCCTGAATGGGGAACATCGCCTGTTCATAGGCTTTAGCCTTCTCGGTGGCGTCGAGTTGCTCGGCGTACCAGGATTTCGCCTGTTCCAGTTGCTCTTGCGTCGCGTTAAAACTGGCATACTGCTCAACCAGTGTCAGCAATAATTCTGGCAAGTGTTGGGTATAGCCGCTGGCTGTCATCACCAACCCGTCATTACTGCTGGTCGAAAAGCTGATACCGCCAACTGAAGCCTGATAACTGAGCGCATCCAGCGCGACACCTGCCAAATAGTCGTTCAGGGCAAACAACACTTGGTGGCGGGCAGAATCATTCGCCATGCGGTTACGCAACATCACGGTAATATCGGCTTTGGGTTCGCTGGCGAAATGGCGGCTTGGCATGTAAAACACGCGCAACCCCGGCTGGTCGACCACTTTCCTGGGGTGCGTAATTGCCGCATCAGCCGTGATCAGTGAAAAATCATCCGGGATATAAGGATTAGGCGTCGGTAAGCTAAGCGCCAGCGATTGGGCCATTTTCTGCCACTTCGTCATTCTGGCATCGCCGATTTTATCCACCTGATAAGGTGCGCCGACAAAATAGGCTTCCTTGTCATGGGGTTGTTCCGGGCTTATCACCCAAATGCGGGCATTCGGTGGCGTCATGCCCGATAACCGGCTCTTGATAGCATCGGGATCAAAGCGATCAGCCAGATAAGGCCCTTCAAGGGTGTACTCCACCGGCAGACGCAACATAGTATCCACCAGCCATTCCACATACCCCATATCACGGTTCAGGGAGGGGTAGCGAAAGTCAATGTTGAGCACCCGCGAGATCTCATCGAAGTAACGCGACTGAATGCCTTCGTTACGCAGTTTATCCAGATAGCTGAATACGGCGGCAATCACATCATCCTGCTGTTCCAGTCCCTTGTCGGTCAAATCGACACTGATATTGAATACACCGCTGTTACGCTCGGACATTGGATCAGAGCTGGCACGAATGGACTCAGCCAGTCCCTGCTTCTGCAACCAGTCAGAAAGCGTATTTTGACTACGATTACCAATCAGATAACTGATGTAGGTATCCGTTTTACTGCGAAACGCCGGACTGTTGTTATCAACCCGAAACTCAATTTTTAGCTGCTTGCGAGGTTGCGCCGGAACATAGTGAATAAACAGCCCGCGTTGCTCATCCGTGACTACCGGTGTGGTAATCGGCGGCACACTCGCCTGATGATTCGCAATCCGCCCAAATGTCGAGGTCGCAATAGCCGCCAGCGCCGGCAACGGCTGCTTGCCGTAAATCACACCTTTCATCAGATTGGCGGAGTAGTAACGCTGGTAGAACGCGACCAGCTCATCATGCAGCTTACTGCCGGGCTTATCACTCAGGGTTTCCAGATTGCCGCCTGCGAAGCGGGAACCAGGATGTGCCGGGTTGATGGTTTCCGCCCCTACCTGCGCCATACGCAACCCGTCACGCGCACGCGCCATGGTTAATTCCGCATTAACCGCATGGCGTTCACGATCGGCGTTGATTGGGTCGAGCAGCGGTTCTGCTATCGCATCCGCCAGTCGGTCAACCGCGGGTTGTAACGCGTCATTTTCCACTTCAAGGTAAAACGCCGTGCGGTAAGAGGCCGTGCTGGCATTGTGACTGCCGCCATGCATTTTCAAAAACTCGGCCAATCCATCGGCCTGTGGATAGCGTTTCGACCCCATCAGCAACATATGTTCCAGATAATGGGCCAACCCGGGTTGCTGCGGGGGGTTATCCAGCGAACCGACCGGTAACGCTAACGCCGCCAGTGAGCGGGTAGCCTGAGCATCAGAAACCAGCAGCACCGTCATCCCGTTGTCGAGTCGTATCGCCTGATACTGCCTTACATCATTCTCACTCTTTCGTATCGTCTGCGGCAGTGGCTGCCAGCCATCCGAGGCCTGAGAGAGTGGTAACCAGAAAAACAACAGCAGTACGCTAAACCACACACAAGATTTCCGCATTACTCTCTCCAGAGGCGTTATATATAGGCTCTTATTTCAGGCTACGGGTTACCGCGTTGTTCAACAGCGTCGGGGGCATCACAAAACCAGCGACTGAGCGCCGCCCGATAGCGATAAGGCGTGACCACCGTCACCGTTACACGACGGCAAAACGGTGGATAGGCTTGTTCGGTACGGTTCACATCCCATCCGGCTGGAACGAGCATCGACGATAAAACCGGCCCGACGTTTTCCCCCTCCAGTTTCTGGTGAGCCAACCGCCACGCCTGACGCTGTTGCATCTGATGCAACAATGATTGCTGAAGTACCTGATGATATTGCAAGAGCCCTGCCAGCGAAACCGCGAATAACAGCATTGCCACTAGTGTTTCCGGCAAACTGAAGCCAGCACTGGCGTAACCGCCACACTTTTTATTGTGTCGGAACACAGACCTGCTCCATCGTATCCGGACAAAAATCTGACCACCCACCCATAATGGGCCGGATATGGCCATCTGCCGCGGTGACCTCCATCATAACCCGGTGATAAAACGCCAATGGTTGCCGTTCGCCATGAACTCGCCCCTCACCTCTCAGCAAACCGGAGCGGTCATCGTGATTGATACGCAGGCACGCGCGCAGTTGTGCCGACGGCAAGGTCTGACATTGCCATTCATCAGTCGCCGACCAGCGTAGCGACAGGCCCCAGCTCAGTGACGACAGCCCTTGATTGAAAGCCTGCCAGAAACGCTGCTCCTCAATACCTTGCTGCAACTGGAGATCCAACTGACGTTGTAACCCACCCAACATCAACATGCCTATCATCATTACCAGCATAACGACCACCAGTATGCTGCCCCGTTGCTGTCTATAGGGGTGTCCACATGACCTGTATGGGCTGCGTGGTCTATGTAACCGGTGTGGTGTCCATTGCCTAACCCTACATTGCCTAACCCGCATGATTTCTCCCGGCAACCAGGCTCTCAACCTGCTGGCGCTGCCTGGGACGTGTTGTCCAGTAGCCCGCCAGTAATAACCGGTAGCGCGGCTGCACACCGGACGTTTCCCGGGTGACGTCAAAACGGGTAATCGTCACCTCACCAGGATCCAGTAACCTCTCCCAGCGGTTTCCCTGACAGCGTGGGCCACCCGTTTGAACCTCCAGCGCGCCAGCACGCAGACGGTAACTGAAAAACTCAGGCTCAGATTGCTCTGCCGTTTCAAAGCGGCCATTACGATTCACGTCGTAGGCGACCGACAGACAGCTCACCTGCTTCGAGGCGTCAGTCTCCAACGTCAATGCCGTTCCCTGACAGCGACCAGCACAAAAACCGGCACGGCGAATATCTTTTTCGATGCCGAATAACGTCTGCCTCAACACCTGCTCCAGACGAAGCAAGCTGGCGCTGTCCTGCGTCTGGGCCCGTAGCAACGGCAACAGTTGTGCCACCGCCAGCATCGTCATACTGCTCACCGCCATCGCCAGCATCACCTCCGGCAGGGTAAAGCCGCGTACACATCGTCTGGTCGATACGCTCAGCATAGCGGTATCCCCTGCACTGGCTGTAATTCGCTACAAAGGCGCAAGCGCCCACGCACTGAAATCACCACGCGCACGCGCCCTGCCGGGTTACCCACGGTGAGGTGCCCGGCTTGTGCCGCATTACGCAACCCGTAAAACATCAGCCGATCACTGGTTGTCTCAACCAGTGCGACGTCCTGCGAAGCGCGGGTAAAAATGAGAGGGTCGTCCGGTGGGCAGACGGCAGGTTCCGTACCGCGCCCTGTGCACCAGTTGCCGGGCGCTGATTTGACCCACAGACTGTCGGTCTGATTACGCCAGTAAGCATTCGCCTGTATACGGCCGATGAATGCCAGCATGTGGCGAGCATGCTGCTCCAGCATCAACGCCTGACGGTAAGACAGCCAGCTGTGCCACCCGCCGCCTGCCAGCAACGCCACAATGGTTATCACCACGATTAATTCCAGCAGGGAAAAACCCTGCTGCCTACGGTTGGTTTTGTCCATAGCGGCGATTTTAAAGTGCGGTATCAGTATGAATAGCGTTGAAGCATGAAGTTACAGGACGTATCGCAAACAGTATGGAGGGCAACCGCAACAGACAGGGAAAATGCGTGGTCGCTCGCAAACTGGCGCCCCCGTCTCCACCGACAGATAAAAAAACCGCCCATCGACAAGGTACCGGACACAACAACAGGGAAAAGCACGCGCAAGAGCGCTTTTGTATTGTCGGCAGTACCCGCCTCTGGGCGGTGAGATTCGTGCGGGATTAAGATTTAGACCGCGACCGGTGCCTTGATGGCAGGATGCGGGTCATATCCCTCGATGTCGAAATCTTCAAAACGATAATCAAACAACGACTCCGGGCGGCGCTTGATAACCAGCTTCGGCAAGGGACGCGGCTCGCGGCTGAGCTGCAGGCGAGTCTGCTCCAGGTGGTTGTTATAGAGATGGGTATCGCCACCAGTCCAGACGAAATCACCGACCTCCAGATCGCACTGCTGCGCCATCATGTGCACCAGCAACGCATAACTGGCGATGTTGAACGGCAGGCCAAGGAAGATGTCGCAGGAGCGCTGATACAACTGGCAGGAGAGTTTACCGTTAGCCACGTAGAACTGGAAAAAAGCATGGCAAGGTGCCAGCGCCATTTTATCCAGCTCACCCACATTCCAGGCGGAAACGATGATGCGGCGAGAATCCGGATCCTGCTTCAGTTGATTCAGCACGGTCTGGAGTTGGTCTATCTGGCGCCCATCCGCTGCCCCCCAGGCGCGCCACTGCTTACCGTATACCGGCCCCAGTTCGCCATTCTCATCCGCCCATTCATCCCAAATAGTGACCTTATTGTCATTCAGGTAACCGATGTTGGTATCGCCATTGAGAAACCACAACAGTTCGTGGATGATCGAGCGCAGGTGGCAACGCTTAGTGGTCACCAGCGGGAACCCCTCCTGCAGGTTGAAACGCATCTGATGACCGAAAATCGATAACGTTCCCGTGCCCGTGCGGTCATCCTTGGGAGTCCCTTCTTCGAGCACTTTTTTCATCAGTTCCAGATACTGTTTCATACCACCTCTATCTCAATAATTTATCAACAATTACTGCCGGGCTGACTGCCGACGGTACGCCCATACCATCATCAGAATACCCGCTAACACCATCGGTACTGACAGAATCTGCCCCATACTGATGCCGCTAAACAGCCCCAATTGTGCATCCGGCTGGCGGAAAAATTCCACAATAATACGGAAACAGCCGTAGCCAATAAGAAACAGCCCAGATACGCTGCCCATTGGGCGCGGTTTACGAATAAACACATTCAGAATGATGAACAGCACTACCCCTTCCAGCGCCAGTTCATACAACTGCGACGGATGACGCGGCAACACACCGTACTGGTTAAAAATGGCCTGCCACTGCGGATTACCCGCCGCCAGCGCCATGTCTTCACCGCGAGAGCCAGGGAACAGCATCGCCCACGGCGTGTCAGTCGTGACACGGCCCCACAGTTCACCGTTGATAAAGTTACCCAGACGGCCCGCGCCCAGACCAAACGGAATCAACGGCGCGATGAAATCAGAAACCTGGAAGAAATGGCGTTTGGTACGGTGCGCAAACCACAGCATAACCGTGATAACACCCAATAATCCGCCGTGGAAAGACATGCCACCGTCCCACACCCGGAACAGATAAAGCGGATTATCCAGAAATAAAGGGAAAGCATAGAACAATACATAACCCAGACGGCCGCCGACAAACACGCCAAGGAAACCGAAGTAGAGCAGGTTTTCTACTTCGTCTTTGTGCCATCCGCTACCCGGTTTGTTCGCCCGGCGCACCGCCAGCCACATAGCGAACACAAACCCGACCAAATACATCAATCCATACCAGTGCAGGGAAACCGGTCCTAATGAAAAAATCACCGGATCAAACTTGGGAAACTCCAGATAGCTCGTCGTCATCAATCACCACATTCTTGTTGCTTTGTCCCTGATTTCGGGGCTATTAAGGGGCCGAGAGAAGGCAGCACCGCCATCGCCCGTCTGCGGTTGCGCATAATAGCATAGCCAGTAGAAACAGTTGGCAACGAGGAATAAAAGAACTGTAAACATTTCCGGGTAACGCCGTCCGGATGAGGGAATCAGGATGGAGAAATCCGGGTAGAGAAATCGAACGGCCTGCGTTTAACGCCCACCACGAATCAAACCGCCCAATCCCCGCTCTTCAATGAAAATCGACGCCCACTGACGGACTTCACTGGCGGTTTGTGCGTTAAGCACTTTATTGACCAATTGGCGTGTTTCATCCTCGCCAATGCGGCGCAGCAGATATTTGATGCGGGCAACGCTGCGTCCGTTCATGCTCAGCGTGCGGAACCCGAGACCAATCAGTAACAAGGCCCCCATCGGTTCACCTGCCATCTCGCCGCACACCGAAACGGGCAGCCGATAATGATGGCATTGGGTGATTATCATGTTCAGCGCCTGCAACATTGAGGGATGCAAGCTGTCGTATAACGAACCAACATGTGGGTTATTGCGATCTACCGCCAGTAAGTACTGGGTCAGATCATTGGTACCAACGGAAACAAAATCGATACGGGATGCCAGATGCGGCAACAGGAATAACACCGACGGCACTTCAATCATAATGCCGATACGCGGGCGCGGTGACGGGAAGCCAAGCAGTTCCGACACCTCCGCTGCCGCCCGGTCGATCAACCGTTTTGCTTCATCGATCTCATCCAGGCTGTTGATCATCGGCAGTAAAATGCTCAAATTGCCGATATGGGCGTTGGCACGCAGCATGGCGCGAACCTGAATCATGAAGATTTCTGGCTGATCCAGCGTGACACGAATACCGCGCCAGCCCAGACACGGGTTTTCCTCACTGATGGGCAGATAAGGCAACTGCTTGTCGGCACCGATATCCAGCGTACGCAACATCACCGGTCGGGTCGGATACAGCCGCAGCATGCCTTCATACTGCGTCATCTGTTCCTCTTCCGAAGGAAAACCATTTTGTAGCATGAACGGAATTTCGGTGCGATACAGGCCGACGCCGTCAACCTGGTTGATAAAGCGCTTCTCATGCTCGGCGCTCAGACCGGCATTGAGCATCACATCCACCCGTTCGCCGCTTTTCAGCACCGCCGGGCGTTCCATATCGTCTTCCGCCAGCCGGGTGAGCTCGTTCTCCTCGCTCAACAGACGTTGATACTCCTGCACCAGCACCGGCTCTGGGTCCACCAGCAGCTCACCGCGATACCCATCCAGAACCAGCAGGCGCTGATGCAGTAGATCAGGCTGAATATCCGCGCCCATCAACGTGGGGATGCCCATCGCCCGCACCAGAATGGCAGCGTGGGAATTGGCAGCACCGTCATAAGCCACCACCCCAGCCAGACGATCCTGCGGGACTTCGGCCAGCAACGTGGCGGTCAGCTCATCGGCCACCAGAATAAAACGCGGCGGCCACTGCCCATTGCTTTGAGCATTGTCGTCAAGGTGAAACAGCAGACGCTGACCTAACGCACGCAGGTCACTGGAGCGATCTCGCAGGTAAGGGTCCTGCAGACTGGCAAACTGCGCCGCGAACCGCTCGATCACGACTTTAACGGCCCACTCAGCCACGCTGCCGGTATCCACTTCCTGAAACAAATCACGTTTCAGACGGGCATCGTTTAGCAAGTGAGAATAGAAATCGAAGATGGCCGCGCTCTCTTTTTGCGAGCTGGCGCTAAAACGTTTGCTGAAACGGCGAAACTCCGCGCCAGCCTCTTCCATCGCCACCAACAATCGGGAACGTTCACGATCACTGTCGAGACTGGAGGCAGGAAACACCAGTTCCAACGACGGCTGGCTACGATCCTGCCAGCCCGGTGCAATAGCGACGCCGGAAGACGCCGCCATCGCTTTAATGCGTGTCTGGCGGTATTGCCCGAACAACGCCTTCATTTGGGATAGGGAAAGGATGGCCGCCATCTGGGTGGCCAGCGTCACCATGAATGATTCTTCGTTTTTGTCGAACTGCCGGTGCTCGCGCTGCTGCACCACCAACACGCCCAATAACTGACGCCGGTGGATAATCGGCACACCCAGAAAGGAGCGAAAGTGCTGCTCACGGACAGCAGGAATAAATTTGAAGCTAGGGTGGCTTTGCGCATCCGCCAGATTGATAGGCTCCGCCCGCTCGCCCACCAGGCCGACAATCCCCTGACCAAACGCCAGCGTGATGGTACGACCGCGCGGCTTTTTCAACCCGCGCGTCGCCATCAGGTAATAACATTGACGATCGTGATCAGCCAGATAGATAGAACAGACTTCCGTATCCATCGCCAGACAGGTTTCATTAACCAGAATATCCAACGCATCACTCAGCCGGGCCGCGGCCGCAACCTTTTCAATAATTTCTCGCAGTCGCGTGAGCATCATGATGTGTCGGATTATCCTCGTTTTCGTCTGGTGCCTGATGATATTCGGGTAGCCGAATTCTCCTGTAGCTGCATCACGGCGATGACAAATTCCTTCATCACCTTACGGTAAACATCCCGTTTGAACGACACCACCTGGCGTACCGGATACCAGTAGCTCACCCAACGCCAGCCGTCGAATTCCGGGGTGCCGCTGCTTTGCATATTGATGTCGGATTCATTACACATTAACTGTAGCAGAAACCATTTTTGCTTTTGGCCGATACATACCGGTTTTGTATCCCAACGCACCAAACGTTTTGGCAATTTATAGCGTAACCAGCTTCGGGTGGAAGCCAGGATACGAACGTCCTTTTTCCGCAGCCCCACCTCCTCGAACAGTTCGCGGTACATCGCTTGTTCCGCGCTTTCTCCGGGGTTGATCCCCCCTTGAGGAAACTGCCAGGAGTGCTGGCCGTAGCGGCGAGCCCACAATACCTGACCCTGCCGATTACAAATTACAATACCAACATTCGGGCGGTAGCCATCATCGTCGATCACCGGACTACCTCGATAAACTAGAATGCAAAGATGACTCGATTGTTTCACACTCCTGACAGACGGTAAACTCCCGCTTTACATCCCTTTTATTGATGTGTTTGCGACAATCGCGACACATGTCGGTGGCTCGGGTCGCAGCCTTGCCATTCCCACGAGATTTTAGATAACACATCGGTAACCCACAGATAGGATCGAAGTTATAAACATTCGCCTGGCAATTCCGTCGGTTTATTCACTTTTTCTGTGGACATCTTTGTGAAGAACATCATGAAAAAGTGCGCAAAACTCATAGCAACTTTTATGTGAGCATGATCTACAACGCTAAATTGCCATTCCCTTTCAACGAATTAACCGGCTTTTCCCCGTTCCATCCACTTCTCACCACCACCCGATGCGAATCCGGTTTTCAGAATGGCGAAAGATCGCACTACGACGGTTTTATCCACAGGCAACGAGGAAAAACCAGCCAAAAAATCAGCAAAACCAGCAAAACCACCGTCCGTCAAGGCTGTAAATCAAAACAGTAATCCTGAGTTATCCCGGTTATCCCAAAAATCTGTGGATAACATAGTGTAAAATCCTGTTCATTGTCGGTGTCTTGTCATGAACAAAAACCGGCGGTATGTTTTTCGCTGTGGGGAGCAGGAGAAAAATCATAAAAGAATCATGCTATTATTATTTTTCTCCTGAATAGCTGAATGCCTGACGTTATCCCCCGTTATAGCTGTATTTTTTTTAATCAACCCTGTTATCAGTAACGGATACTCGATCCATGCAGACACCCACGCCCCATCAGGTACCACCGGACAGCGAACACACACTGTTGCTACGGGCGCAAACACTGGCCGGTTACTCACTGGCGGAGCTGGCCCGAATCGCCCAATTACCGCTGCCCGCCGACCTGAAACGCGACAAAGGCTGGATAGGCGTCTTGTTGGAACGTTTTCTGGGTGCCAGTGCCGGCAGTAAACCCGAACAGGATTTCCCTGATATCGGGATTGAATTAAAAACCATCCCGGTGGATGAACAAGGACGCCCACTGGAAACCACCTTTGTCTGTGTAGCGCCACTCACTGGCAACAGCGGTGTCACCTGGGAAAGCAGCCATGTGCGCCATAAATTGGCCAGAGTGCTGTGGATTCCGGTGGAAGGTTCACGCCCTATTCCACTGGGGGATCGGCGTATCGGTGCGCCGCTGTTGTGGAGCCCCAGCCCTGAAGAAGAACAACAATTACGTCAGGATTGGGAAGAATTGATGGATTTGATCGTGCTGGGCAAGGTGGAAAGTATTACCGCCCGTCACGGTGAAGTGTTGCAGTTACGCCCCAAAGCCGCCAATAGCCGGGCGCTGACGGAAGCCATTGGTGAACACGGGCAACCGATTATGACGCTACCACGCGGTTTTTATCTGAAGAAAACCTTTACCACACCGCTACTGGCCCGCCATTTTCTGTTGTAATAACCCAGAGCAGCGGTATACCAAGAGTGCCCCTCTGGGTATATCTCTCTCACCTGATTCCCGGTGCGCCGAGACCACAGCCTGAAAAGAGGGCGGCGATAAATCCGCTTGCCTGTGCGGCATCAGGCCGGAGATAATAGTCATTTACATTTCGTTTAAGGATGTACTGAGATAATGCTCGATTGGATCGCAGACCCTAATGCCTGGCTGGCGCTAGGGACCCTCACCATATTGGAAATCGTCCTTGGCATCGACAACATCATCTTTTTGTCGCTGGTCGTCGCCAAACTCCCTAAACATCAGCAGAATAAAGCCCGACGCATCGGTTTACTCTGCGCCATGCTGATGCGACTCTGCCTGCTGGCGTCAATCGCCTGGGTTATCAGGCTGACCAATCCGCTGTTTAGCGTATTCGGACAAGCCGTTTCTGCCCGCGACCTAATCTTATTCTTCGGTGGCCTGTTCCTTATCTGGAAATCCAGCAAAGAAATTCACGAAACGATTGAAGGCGGTGCGGAAGATCATACATCACAGGTACACTCGTTCCTCGGTGCCATCGTGCAGATTATGCTGCTGGATATCATCTTCAGTCTGGATTCCGTGATCACCGCAGTCGGCCTGTCTGACCACCTGTTTATCATGATGGCCGCCGTGGTGATTGCCGTCGGTGTCATGATGTTTTCCGCACGTCCTATCGGTGAATTCGTCGACCGTCACCCCTCGGTGAAAATGCTGGCGTTGTCGTTCCTGATTCTGGTGGGCTTTACACTGATTCTGGAAAGCGTGGCGATTCATGTGCCGAAAGGCTACATCTACTTCGCCATGTTCTTCTCCATGTCGGTGGAAGCACTGAACCTGATGCGCGGTAAGAAATCCGTCAAAAATCAGTAATTCTCTGGCGGGAAACGGTGCATTCACCGTTTCCCTGCTTATCCTTACGTATCTTTTTAATTTTTTTACCATAAATCCTAACCTCATCCGAACGACGCTTTGCTAGACTGAAAAAATGTTCAATTTTTTTGCTAAACAATAGGTAAATTCAGCATGCGATCCCGGATAACAACCGCCATTGCCCTGACTTTTGTGGTCCTACTCTCCGGCTGTGCCAGCCACTATGTTATCGCCACGAAAGACGGTCAGATGCTGTTGACCAAAGGAAAACCCGTGCTGGATCCTGCAACCGGACTACTCAGTTATACTGATGAAGATGGCGTACAACACCAGGTCAACAACAACGGTGTTTCTCAGGTAATGGAACGCTAAGGGGTGATTCAGGGCGGTTTGAGGGATACGGACCAAACCGCCTTCGTTGCAGCGATCCGGTCAGGGGAACGTCGTTTTTGCCCTGATCAATGCGTAGTCTGACCGCACAAAGGGTCTTCCCCCCTCGCCACGGCTTAGTTATAGTCAAAATTGCGGTGCCGTCGCACCCGCGTTACTCAGAAGAATAAAAAGGAAACCGCAATGCTCTATCACCGTATTCCCCACAGCAGTTTGGAAGTCAGTACACTCGGTTTGGGTACCATGACCTTCGGCGAGCAAAATAGCGAAGCAGACGCCCATGCCCAGTTGGATTTTGCGGTTGCCGCCGGTGTTAATCTGATTGATACCGCAGAAATCTACCCGGTTCCGCCACGGCCGGAAACGCAGGGACTCACGGAGAGCTACATCGGTTCCTGGCTGAAAAGCCGCGGCGGGCGTGAAAAGCTGATCATCGCCAGCAAAGTCGCCGGGCCAGTGCGTCTCAATGATAGTAGCTTGCGCCCGCAGCAGGCGCTGGATCGCAAAAATATCCGCGCCGCACTGGACGACAGTCTCAAACGTCTGAACACCGATTATATCGACCTGTATCAGTTACACTGGCCGCAGCGTCAGACCAACAGCTTCGGCAAGCTCAATTACCAGTACACCCAGGAAAAACCGGCCGTCACACTACTGGAAACACTGGAAGCGCTAAACGAACAGGTGCGGGCGGGGAAAATCCGCTATATCGGTGTATCGAACGAAACCCCGTGGGGAGTGATGCGCTATTTGCAACTGGCGGAAAAACATGAGTTGCCGCGTATCGTCTCTATTCAAAACCCTTATAGTCTGCTGAACCGCAGCTTCGAGGTTGGTCTGGCTGAAGTTAGCCAGCATGAAGGCGTGGAACTGCTGGCCTACTCGCCGCTGGCATTCGGCACCTTGACGGGTAAATACCTCAACGGCGCTAAACCGGCAGGCGCACGTAATACGTTGTTTAGCCGCTTTGTCCGCTACTCGGCCCCCCATACCCAGCAAGCCATCACCGAATATGTGGCGCTGGCGAACAAGCACGGTCTGGACCCGGCGCAGATGGCGTTGGCGTTTGTGCGTCAGCAACCGTTTGTCGCCAGTACCCTGCTTGGTGCGACAACGCTGGAACAGTTAAAAACCAACCTGGATAGCCTGAACCTGACGCTCGGCGAAGAGATCCTGACGGAACTGGAAGCTATCCACCACCGCTTTACCATTCCCGCACCTTGATAATGAACTGTGCTTTGATAATGTACTGCGTCTTCCCAGGAAGGCGCAGTTCCCACAGTACCGTTCAGTCAGAACGCTATGCTAAATAACGCCTGCGCACTGTCATCTTTAATGCGGGTGGCGCGATCGCCTTGATACCCCAGTGACAAATGCATATTACGGGAAAAATCCACTGCCACCCCTGCCCGCATCAGGCGCGTGTTATCCGCCAGCGGCAACCCTTGTGTGGTAAAGGTATCGCCACCGGAAACAAAGCGTAAACGAACCTGATTGTCATCGTGGGTTAAACGATGCTGATAGCCGATATCCCCATACAACGACACCGGCAGGCGTGATAACGGCCGGACTTTCAGGCGCAAGCCACCGGTTGCAAAGGCGCTACGGCTGGTCTCTTTATCAAACGCCAGCGCCGCACTGTTACCGCTCTCCTGCCCTGCCTGATTTTGCAGCCAGACCCAGGCGGTATTGCCATAAGGCTCTACACTGACGTTATCAAAGAAGTCAAAGCGGTGGCTGGCTTCCACAAACCCCTGAGCGAGATTGGCGTGATAATCACCGGTTGCCTGCCCGTCCAGGCCAGAGACAGTAATACCGCGCTGGTTATCGAGCGTGATATAGCTGTAACTCAGGCCAGAGCGCAGATCGAGCGCCAGTGCCCGACCAGACAAATACACACCGGCATGCCAGGCGTTCAGATCACCTCTGGATGCACGAGAGTCCATCGTGATTTGCCCTTTTTCCGCACCAACGGCAACCCCCAACGCCCCTTGTTCGCCAACCGGGGTACCATTGCCAAGCAACACGCCGTAACCATTGTATTTGAGTCCTGCCTGTACGCCATCGCTATCCTGGCGACCCTCATACCCCCAGCTACTGACCCAGGGTTCCACGCCTTTGCCTGCGCTGCTCATGGTGTTGTTCAGAATCTCTCTGACCGACTGGCTGTTTTGAATCAGCGCGTTGCGTGCGCTGGCATAAAACTCACCGTTTAGATTATCAAACGCACGTCGGGCGCTGTCGGCATCCGGCAGATCAGCAATTGCGCTCAATACCGCCGTACCCGATTGGTTATCGATAGCGTTAGCTATCGCACTCTGATTCGCGGTTTGCGCCACATCGCTAAAACGCACACTGTTACGCACCACACTGACCTGCGCGCTTTGCGCGTTATAGGTCAATGCATTGGTCAAAAACAGCGAATTGTTCGTCGACTCCAGTGCATCAAATGCACCGGTCAAGGTGCCAGCCTTCACCAGCGTGAACTGCTCCCCCAGATGGGCGGGAGCTTGCCCAACCAACTTAACCGTCCCGGCCAACTGGGCAGTATTCGTCACCACCAGTTGGTCAGCGTTACCTTGTTGATCGATCTCCACCAGATAAATGGAGCCAGGATCAAAGCGTACATTGCCCACCGTGAGTGTGCCGATTGAATTGCCCGGTGATAATGTGCCGCCATTCTGTACCACGACAGAGCCGTTGATAGTGCCATGCCCACCCAGTATCGCTCCAGATAATACCCAGGCGTCACCGGTCAGACGCCCGGCATCACCGGCGACCTTACCGACAATCAGCTTGCCACCTTCTACTACCGTCGGACCGGCAAAGGTGTCATTCCCTGTCAGGTATAGCGTACCGGCACCCTGCTTACGCAGGCCTACATCCAGCCCAAGCAACGTACTCCCACTGGTGGTGTTTTTCACCTGGCCGATGTCGTTACTCCAGGTACTATCAATACCTTTGGTATCAATAGAGTACAGGGCAAAATTCCCACCAAACGTACCGCTACTGAGGTCGCTGTCCACCAGACGTTTCGCGTTCAGTAAACCGGGGCCTTGTACCGCTTTAAACGCATTGACGACCCCTTGCCCGAATAGCGCCTGATAGTCACTCTGTGACATCACGGTAATATTCTGGTCGGCAGCCGCGCTCAAAATCGCCGCGCGCACCTGATCATCCGTCATACCGTTATAGGGGCTTTTAATTTTCAATGAGCTTATTAGTGTGGTCAGTTCATCATCAGTGAAGGTAATACCGGTATGGGTGGAATACACCTTGATAGCCGTACCGGTGAGCGACTGATTCTCGTCATACTGTTCATTCGCCAGTACCACCGCTTTCGGCAACGCATCACCCGTCAGTGGCGTCGCGGTCGACAACAGCACATCAGCAATCTGCTTGCCACTCATATAGGGAAACGCCTGGCTGACCAGTGCACCGACCCCTGCGACATAAGGTGAAGCGAATGACGTACCGCTAACCCGAAAATAAGTGTTATTGGTGGAGGGTGTGATGATATTAACGCCCGGCGCCAACAGACTATAATCGGTCGCGCCCTGCGCCAGGTTGCTGAACGTGGCAATAAACGCCGCGCTGCTGGTAGGCTGAGAGGGATCATAAGCCATGACGTTAATCCAGGTATTGGCGATATTGTCCTGAAGGCCATTGTTATCCAGCACGGTCGGCAGCGCGGAAAACAGTGTCGGCGTCAGGTGTCCTTCGTTACCGGCGGACATCACCATTAACTGACCCTGACTGGCCAGTACATTCCCTGCGCTGACATAAGCAGGGACCACTGTATTGAGCAGCAAGTCCTGCATGGCAGCCGAGTAAGAGGAAAGCTGATCGGGATAGAACAGAAACCCCCAGCTGTTGCTGATGATTTTCACATCCGGGCGGTTGGTCATATCTACCATACCCTGCAATAAATCCCCAATGGAATTATCCGTTCCCAGCGTTAACAGGTTCGAATCATAGGCAATGCCTTGTACCCCAACCCCATTGCGGGCAGCGCCAATCACCCCGGCGACCCAATAACCGTGCGGACTGGCACTGCTGGGGTCGCTAATCCAGTGTGAACCTGAGTCCACCTTGCCATTGAATTCATCATTACTGGATAAATCCCCGACGCGGTTAATAATGCCAACGGTGACCCCAGCACCGCTGTACCCCAGTGCATACGCATCAGCCGCGTGGATAGAATCGAGCGCAGCACCGTTGCGTAGATATTCAGGTGTGCGAAAATCCTCAGCGGTTGCGGCATAACCCTGAGAAACCGTCCCGCTAATGCTCAGCATCAATAATACTATCGCGAGACATCCTCTCTTAACGCGAACTTTCTTAACGCGAATGTTATCGATGACAACCCGGCAGATATGATGAAAAAAATCCGTTTTTTGGGCATAAGAGGCCCCTAACGTCTGAAACGTCATGCGCATATGACTCATCCTGGCAATGAAAAAATAATAAAATCTCAACGAACGGATCGGGAGATCCGATAATCAAGCAGTACGGGACGTTTTATTTGCTGTGCGAGGAGTGA
Organism: Dickeya ananatis; assembly: GCF_019464615.1. Lineage (NCBI taxonomy): Bacteria > Pseudomonadati > Pseudomonadota > Gammaproteobacteria > Enterobacterales > Pectobacteriaceae > Dickeya > Dickeya ananatis. The sequence goes on from NZ_CP040816.1 coordinate 3,239,271, forward strand.
CGCCTTACTCATTATTCCCTTTATGCTTCATTACGCATTGGGGGACAGGTATGAGATGTCGTCACTAAAAGAGAAAATTGATGAATCTAGCTGAACAAAACAATGCTCATTCGTCATCATCATAGTGGTGAAAATACCGCCTGTTGGAGCATACTTTGCCATCATCAACCGCCATCCTTATTCGGTAATACATTCTATTTGACACATTCCATTGCTTCAGAAGCACACTATATTCGTCATAATCATTCGTCATAATCTGTCATACTTCATGTGCCACACCTCAGGTTTCAGATACGGGTTTCAAATACGTTGGGTATCAACTCCCCCCATTAACGCATCGACCTGCAACCCGGTGACCATGAGTCTATTTTTACAGAATGACATCATGTCATAACGAAAATCCGCACTTCTTAATAATATTCTTACACAAGAAAAATGAACAAAACAAGCCATTTCATTTTCAATTTCGTGAAAGAAAATAAAACAGAAACAAAATGAAAATAAATAGAAAGATCAAGAAACAATAACGTAAATAAGGAAATAGGTAAGTTTAATAAATGTAAATCGCAGCAGGGGTGTGAAGGGTGTGTACACGATGAAAAGAAAAAGGCGAACATAGAATAATGTATTCGCCCTTACAAGAATAAAGGTTATTTAATTGACTTCAATAACGTCTGGCGCTGATTTTCCAGTGCCGTCACCCGATTGCAAACATCGTGACCAAAGCGCTGAAAATCTGACTCCTGCTTTTTCCACTCAGTTTGAATGGCTTGTTGCAGCCCCCCCAGATTACCCATCATCGCCTGCAACGGATTACCGCCGCTGCTGCCCAGTTGTTTGACGCCCATTTCATTGAGGCTATCTTGCAGGACACCACCCATTGTCCGCTCGACAATCTGCTGTCCGTCCTGCTCAACCTGCTTAATTGCCTGGTGATGAAAAGCCAAGCCATCGCTACGATGCTCGATAATCCGGTTCATCTGCTGTTTTAGCTGCTCATCCAATGACCCCAGCCGGTTGCGCACATTGCTGTCACTGCCTAGCTGCTGCACAATCACCTTGTCTAATGCCTGGCGCGCTTTCTCCAGGTGTTGGCGTGCCCCTTCGTCAATCCACGGCAGTTGCTGGCGCAATTCAGCCTGATACGACTGAGCCTGCTGACGCTGCGCACTATTGAGGTTCAGCGCGCTGCCGTTGCTCAATACATCCCCTTGCGGTGAAATTTGCAGATTACCGCTGGCACCGACCACGCTCACACTCTGTGGGCTGATAATGATGTCGTCTTGTGGTTGAACATGGCATTGATAAGCTGCCTGCGCTTGCCAGGCCAGTAACATCAATGCTCCCAAGGTCATTTTACGCAACATAAAAACTCCTGAAAAAACGGCGTCAGACACCAGCCGCAACACCCGGCGGCAAAGGCTTTCACCACAGTCATCACCGGCGTACTTCATCGATGATGACCGCAGTGGTGACAAAAAAACGCGCGATTTAACCGAGGTGAGCGGGCAGATCCCACCAAATGTCGAACAAATCGCTGACCGTTACCTCCGTCAACTGATGTGACTCCAGCCAGTTACGTACCAGTTCACGCTGTTCATCGGTGCAGTTACCCAGCTTTTGCAGGCACACCAGACCTTCCCACTGCAGATAGCCGCTACCTTCAAACGCCAGACCGTTTGGCTCGATCACCTCATCAACAAACAGATCCAGCGTGCGATCAATCTCTTCCACACTGGTTCCTTGCGCAAAACGCCAGCTAACCGAAAAACCAAACTCCTGAAACTCATCGATATGCAGTTTCTTGCGTAAACGACGACTCCGATTCTTAGCCATTATTGATTCCTCTCAAACATCAGATCCCAGACGCCATGCCCCAGCCGTTGGCCGCGGGCCTCAAATTTAGTCAACGGCCGTGAAGCCGGACGCGGTACATAATCATTATGGTCAGACAGATTGCGGTAACCTGCGACCGTACTCATCACTTCGAGCATATGTTGCGCATAAGGTTCCCAGTCAGTCGCCATATGGAACACCCCGCCAACCGCCAATTTCCGCAGCACCAGCTCAGCGAACGGTGCTTGTACAATGCGACGTTTGTTATGGCGCGCTTTGTGCCACGGGTCAGGGAAAAACAGTTGCACCATGGCAAGCGAACCATCGGGAATCATTCGCTCCAGCACTTCTATCGCGTCGTGGCACATCACCCGCAAGTTGTCGACGCCCGCTTCCTGAGCAGCCCCCAGACAAGCGCCCACACCGGGGACATGCACTTCTATACCGATAAAATTCTGTTCCGGGTGCTGCTGCGCCATCGTCACCAGCGATGCCCCCATCCCAAAACCAATCTCCAACACCACAGGTGCCTCACGCCCAAATAACTGGGTGAAATCCAGCGGCGCATTCTGATATTCCACGCCCATCACCGGCCAAAAATCATCCAGCGCCTGTTGCTGTCCTTTGGTCAGGCGGCCCTGGCGGCGCACAAAACTGCGGATTCTGCGCAGTGGACGCCCGTTTTCATCGAATTCCGGAGAGATGACGTTATTGATCATAATGCGTTCTGTAAGTCTGATTGGGTTGGGAAAACGCGCATTATCCAAGGATACGGTTGTTTAGCAAGTAGGCGGAGGCGGAAAGTTCCGGTTTACAGTACATTCACTCTGTGCTGCAATCGCTGTCAAATTTTTACCTGCCGGAAAACGACGCCTCTATGATGCAAGCGCAACAGTTCGCGCAACAGGTGCTGGAGTGGTACGAGCGCTACGGACGTAAAACCTTACCCTGGCAACTCGGAAAAACCCCGTATAAAGTCTGGCTGTCAGAAGTGATGCTACAGCAGACCCAGGTCACCACCGTCATTCCCTATTTCGAACGGTTTATGGCGCGCTTTCCTACGGTGCGGGAACTGGCTGCGGCACCATTAGACGATGTACTGCACCTGTGGACCGGGCTTGGCTACTATGCCCGCGCCCGCAACCTGCATAAAGCGGCTCAAACGATAGTCGAACGCCACGGCGGCGACTTCCCTACCCGATTCGATGACATCGTCGACCTGCCCGGCGTGGGCCGCTCCACCGCGGGTGCTATTCTCTCGCTGTCGCTCGGTCAGCACTATCCGATTCTGGATGGCAATGTCAAACGGGTATTAGCGCGTTGCTACGCCGTCACTGGCTGGCCGGGGAAAAAAGAGGTCGAGAAACAGCTGTGGACGTTGAGCGAAACCGTCACCCCGGCGCTCGGTGTCGAAAAATTTAATCAGGCGATGATGGATTTGGGAGCGATGGTCTGCACCCGCAGCCGCCCCAAATGCGAACTCTGCCCGCTCAGTAACGGTTGTGTCGCTTACGCTAACCATAACTGGGCAGAATATCCTGGCAAAAAACCCAAGCAGACATTACCGGAAAGGACCGCCTGGTTCTTGCTGATGCAACAGGCACAGACTGTTTGGCTGGAGCAACGTCCGCCGGTCGGTCTGTGGGGCGGCCTGTACTGTTTCCCGCAATTCACCACGAAAGATGAATTGGTGCAATGGCTCAGTCAGCGCGGCATCCCCCAACAAGGGCTGCGTCAGGGCATTGCCTTTCGTCATACCTTCAGCCATTTCCACCTGGATATTGTCCCGATGTGGCTGGAGGTCTCCGACACAGGTTCCTGCATGGATGAAGGTGCCGGTCTTTGGTATAACTTAGCGCACCCGCCATCCGTAGGGCTCGCCGCCCCGGTAGAACGGTTGTTACGCCAGTTGGCTCAGCCGCAATCGGTCTTCGCTGACGCCTGTGCACATGATGAGGAATAAGCATGAGCAGAACCATTTTTTGTACTTTTTTACAACGTGACGCCGAAGGGCTCGACTTCCAGCTTTACCCCGGTGAGTTGGGTAAACGCATTTATAACAACATTTCGAAAGAAGCCTGGGCACAGTGGCAAACCAAGCAGACCATGCTTATCAACGAGAAAAAACTCAACATGATGAATGTGGAGCACCGCAAGCTGCTGGAACAAGAGATGGTGCAGTTCCTGTTTGAAGGCAAGGACGTGCATATCGACGGTTACACCCCGCCGCAACACTAAATGACAAGGGCCGACAGGCCCTGATGCATTCCTGATCCCGTACGGCTAGATACAATGAAGAAACTGCTTGCTTTGCTGCTTGTCGCCCCGTTGTTGATCTCCTGCTCCAGCAAAAAAGGAGGTGAGAACAACGAGGCGTTTATTAAAGACACCAACGCCTTCGACATTTTGATGGGGCAATTCGCCAATAACATCGAAAACATCTGGGGATTGAACGAGGTTCTGATCGCCGGCCCCAAAGACTACGTCAAATACTCTGATCAATATATGACGCGTAGTCACGTCAACTTCGACGCCGGTACCATCACCATCGAAACCATTTCTTCAACTAACTATCTGTCCAGTTTGCGTCAGGCGATTATCACCACCCTGCTGATGGGGGATAACGCCAGCAATACCGACCTTTATTCCGATGCCAACGATATCCAGATAAGCCGTGAACCCCTGCTGTACGGTCAGGTACTGGACAACACCGGCCAGCCGATTCGCTGGGAAGGTCGCGCGGGTAATTTTGCCGATTATCTGCTGCAGAACAAGTTGCAACGCCGCACATCCGGTATGAAGGTCATCTGGTCAGTCACCATTCAACTGGTGCCGAACCACCTGGATAAACGTGCGCACAAATACCTGCCGATGGTGCGTCAGGCTTCCGAACGTTATGGCATCGACGCCTCGCTGATTCTCGCCATCATGCAAACCGAATCCAGTTTCAACCCGTATGCGGTTAGCCGTTCTGACGCTCTGGGGCTGATGCAGGTGGTACAACACAGCGCCGGTCGCGATGTATTCAAAATGAGAGGTAAATGGGGCCAGCCAAGCCGCAGTTACCTGTTTGATCCAGAGAACAACATCGATACCGGTACGGCCTATCTGGCGATGCTGAAAAATGTCTATCTGTCTGGCATTCAGGATCCGACGTCACAACGCTACGCCATGATCACCGCCTATAACGGCGGCGCGGGTAGCGTATTACGGGTCTTCTCCAGCGATAAAGACACGGCGTTTGGCATTATCAATACCATGTCGCCCAACCAGGTCTACCAGACCCTGACGACACGCCATCCGTCTGCTGAATCACGCCATTATCTGTACAAGGTGAATACGGCGCAGAAAAACTATCGCGGTTATAGCCGCTGATCTCTCGCCGCAACAAGCGGTGTCCGTTCAGGGCACCGCTTGCCTCCAAACCCTCTCTATTTTTTGTCGCTTCCAGCGCCATTTCTGCATCACCTCATTAGCAATGATTAACAAATGACCATTGCAAACGATTGGTTACAGTCATAAGCAAACACTATCTAAAAAGCCAATTAATAGTATTAACGACTAAGAAAACAACATTTAACCAATTAATCACTTATAAAAGACGAAAAATAAAGCATACAAACAAAACAAAGTGAGGGAATCGACGCAGAGAGTTTTTGCCTCTCCGGTCAGGAAACGGTAGCATCGCTGGCGTTTTTAGCTCCCCTGCACAGCAGAAGTAAAAACGCTATTCGTATGATGAAAAGCAAGCCACACGATGAACCAGGCTGTGACACAACAGCTAACTTCATGCTCCTGAATGACAGACGAGGAATCAAACGGGCAATGAATCAACATAAAAATGAGGCCGAGCACCACGCCAAACGGCGTTGGCTCGATTCACACGAAGCGGGTTACCACAAAAGCATGGGTAACCGTCAGGTGCAGATGATCGCTATCGGTGGTTCGATTGGTACCGGCTTATTTCTCGGCGCGGGCGCGCGATTGCAGATGGCGGGCCCGGCACTGGCGTTGGTGTATCTGACATGCGGTATTTTCTCGTTTTTCATTCTGCGAGCACTGGGTGAATTGATCGTACACCGTCCTTCCAGCGGAAGCTTTGTTTCCTATGCCCGCGAGTTTTTGGGCGAAAAAGCCTCTTATGTTGCAGGCTGGATGTACTTCCTCAACTGGGCGATGACTGGCATCGTCGACATCACAGCCGTCGCGCTTTACATGCACTATTGGGGTACTTTTGCCGATATTCCCCAATGGATGTTCGCGCTCGGGGCACTGACTATCGTTACCACCATGAACATGATTGGTGTGAAGTGGTTCGCCGAGATGGAGTTCTGGTTCGCATTGATCAAAGTGGCGGCCATCTCCCTGTTCCTGATCGTGGGCACGATTTTTCTCGGCACGGGCAAAACGCTGGATGGCAACATACCGGGGTTGCACCTGATAACCGATAACGGCGGTCTGTTTCCGCATGGTCTGCTACCCGCATTAGTGCTGATACAAGGGGTTATCTTCGCGTTTGCCGGGGTAGAGCTTATCGGTACCGCCGCAGGCGAGTGTAAAGACCCGGAAAAGACACTGCCCAAAGCGGTCAACAGTGTTATCTGGCGTATCGGCCTGTTTTACGTCGGCTCCGTCATCCTGCTGGTCTGCCTGTTGCCGTGGAACGCCTATCAGGCCGGACAAAGCCCGTTCGTTACCTTCTTTAGTAAACTGGGTGTCCCTTACATCGGCACTATCATGAATATCGTGGTGCTCTCGGCGGCACTCTCCAGCCTTAACTCCGGGCTGTATTCTACCGGCCGCATCCTGCGTTCGTTGTCTCAGGGCGGTTCAGCACCGAAATTCCTTGGCAACATGAACGCGCAGTCAGTGCCTTATGCCGGGATTCTGGTTACCGTCTGTATCCATGTGATCGGTGTATTTCTGAACTATATTGTGCCGTCACAGGTATTTGAAATCGTACTGAATGTGGCTTCGCTCGGTATCATCAGTTCCTGGGCATTCATCATTATTTGCCAGATGAAGCTGCGTCAGGCCATTCATCAGGGCAAAGCCAAACCAGTCTCTTTCCGTATGCCGCTGGCACCGTTTTCGTCCTGGCTGACACTGGCCTTCTTGCTCAGCGTTCTGGTGCTGATGGCGTTGGATTACCCTAACGGCACCTGGACTATCGCTACAATTCCGGTGCTGGCTGTCCTGCTTATCGCGGGCTGGTATGGACTACGCAAACAAAAAGAAGACGCCAACCGCCTGAAAGCGGAGCATGAGAAAACGGCAGGGTAAGTACTAAAGCGCGATTAAAAAAACCGGGGAATCCCCGGTTTTTTATTTAGAAGGATGGAACACGTGGTCAGGATGGAGCCAGCCAGTTAGCGGGCAATCACATTCGCGCACAGACGTTTGCTACCGTCTTCCTGCGCCACACTGTAAACACCCTGTAGTTCCGGCGCAAAGCCTGGCATCAGGTTAATACCGGCTTCGAGAGCCTGGAAATAGTGCAGCACCGCCCCGCCCCACACTTCCCCCGGCACCACGCACAACACGCCCGGTGGGTAAGGCAACGCGCCTTCAGCGGCGATTCGCCCCTCGGCCTCAGCCAACGGCACCAGATCCACCTCGCCACGGATATACGCGGTATGCGCGTCCTGCGGTAATACCACCGCCTGCGGGAAAGAGGCTTTACGGAACATCTCTTTTTGCAGCCGTTTCACATCATGGCTGGCGTAAAAATCGTGCATTTCCTGACACAACTGCCGCAACGTATAACCGGTATAACGCTGTTCATGCTTGCGATACAGACTCGGCAAGACTTCGCTTAACGGCGCGTCCTGCTCGATCAGTTGTTCAAACTGCACCAACGCCGCCACCAGACGCTCCATCTTCGCACGGTCTTCTGCTGGCGTAAGCAAGAACAAAATTGAGTTCAGATCGCATTTCTCTGGAATGATGCCGTGTTCACGCAGGTAGTTGGCGAGAATCGTCGCCGGAATACCAAATGGGGTATAAGCCCCCGTTGCCGCGTCAATCCCCGGCGTAGTCAGCAACAACTTGCACGGGTCAACAAAATACTGTTGCTGCGCGTAGCCTTCAAATGCATGCCAGTTGTCGCCCGGCTCGAAGTTAAAGAAACGCACGTCTTGAGCCATCACATCGGTATCGTGATCCTGCCAGCGTTTCCCACCCACCATCGGCGGCACAAACGGTTTGATAAGCGTACAGTGCTCCAGCAGTTGCTTGCGCGCTTCAATCCCCAGCCTGACGCATTCCATCCACAGCCGACGGCCACTCGGCCCTTCGTGCATTTTGGCGTTAACATCCAGTGCCGCAAACAGTGGATAAAACGGGCTGGTGGAGGCATGCAGCATGAAAGCGTTATTCAGGCGCTTATGCGGACAAAAGCGTTTTTGCCCACGAATATGGTTATCTTTCTTGTGGATTTGCGACGTTTGTGAGAAACCAGCCTGCTGTTTATGAACCGACTGAGTGACAAAAATCCCCGGGTCGTTCTCGTTTAAATCCAGCAACAGTGGCGAACACTGCTCCATCATCGGGATGAACTGCTCATACCCCACCCAGGCAGAGTCAAACAAAATGTAGTCACACAGGTGACCGATGCTATCCACCACCTGGCGGGCGTTATAGATAGTGCCGTCGTAGGTGCCCAATTGAATGACGGCCAGCCGGAACGGCCTGGCTTCATCAGCACGGTCTGGAGCGGCTTCGCGAATAAGCTCGCGCAGATAGCCTTCATCAAAACAATGCGCGTCCACCCCACCGATAAAACCAAATGGGTTACGGGCCGTTTCCAGGTAAATCGGCGTCGCCCCCGCCTGAATCAGCGCACCATGATGGTTGGATTTGTGGTTATTACGATCAAACAACACCAGATCGCCGCGTGTCAGCAATGCGTTGGTCACCACTTTGTTCGCCGCCGACGTCCCGTTCAGCACAAAGTAGGTTTTATCGGCATTAAACACCGTTGCGGCAAATTTCTGCGCTTTTTTAGCGGCACCTTCATGGATCAACAAGTCGCCCAGTTTCACATCTGCGTTGCAGATGTCGGAGCGGAACATGTTTTCGCCATAAAATTCGAAAAACTGACGGCCTGCCGGATGCTTGCGGAAAAATGACCCGCCCTGATGTCCTGGGCAGGCAAACGTGGTATTACGCATGCCAACATACTTAGACAACGTGTCAAAAAACGGCGGCAACAAACGAGCCTGATACTCCGCAGCCACTTTTTCCAGTTGCAGCGCGTGTTCTCCGCCTTTATCCAGGCTCAGCCACTCGCTGCCCGGCGGCAGCAGTTCCTCACTGGTGTGCCACGGCTCGCGCACCACGAACGCCGGGATACCGAAACCGGAGTGATGCATCACCGACAGGATGCCACTGCGCGCCTCCTCAACCGACACCACGACGGCCGCGATATCGGTAAAATCGGTCTGACTGAGCGCCACAATCGGACGCAAGGTGATTAGACGGGAGGCAACCGCCGCATTAGCCGCAATTTTTAACTGTTTCATGTACCCAAACCCAAACGGTCAAGAATGAGTGTACGTGCCTGAAAGACACCGCGCAGAGATAACGCTACGTGTTAAGCGTAACGTACCCCATCAACTACTGCCCAAAACGACAAACAGCATGCCAGCTAACCGCGACAAATGTATGACCCGCGCCAGCGGCACAGGGAAATACGCATCATCTGGGACCAGCACCGTCCGATAGACATCAGTAAAATCAGAGACCGAATGGCTCTATTTTTAATCATGCCTAACAGTGGGCGTCAGCACGCCTCACCGCATGGTGGTAAGGGATAATCGGGAAAACAGGGATAACAGGGATGGGATTAACGCAATGCGTTCAGAGTGCGGCAATAAAAGCGGAGATCCGGCGCACGGTGTCTGTACCATGGGCGTTGAATCTGACATATCCGCAATCCTCTAAATAACCGCAGGTGGAAGGTAAGCTAAAAACCGCGCAATAGTGGCATTATTTTTCACCGAATTCAAGAAAACGAATGTGACAGTATTTATCGGCGCATTACCGCCTGCCATCAGGCTTGCCAACGCCCTTCCCCACTCGACAAATCAACGGCGAACAAGGGCAGCTGGCTGAAAATAGACCAACCGCAGCGATTGTGACAGAAACTCGTTGACGCTCATCGCGATATACGGTTTAATGCGCCCCGTTGCCCGGATAGCTCAGTCGGTAGAGCAGGGGATTGAAAATCCCCGTGTCCTTGGTTCGATTCCGAGTCCGGGCACCACTTATTCAGAAAAACCAGCCTACGGGCTGGTTTTTTGCTTTTGGGAAACAGGGTTCGATTCTCTACGAAGGGACAATTGTGCCTCCCCTTCACCATGATTTTGGCTCATATCCTGATAGCGTGACGGCCAGATATCCTCCGGCTGCTTTCCCAATGCACCAGCAATTAATCTCTCACCTTTCGGCCAATGTCTTGTCAATGCGTTAGCGAGTGTTGAAGACGCCAATCCAGATGCTCTTGATACCGCCGCCAGTGTTGTTCCTCGTTTTCTTAACCCGGCAATGATATCTGCCGGATGCCAGTCCTTATCAATCATCCCCATGTTCCTTATTCTCTAGCCTCACATTAAACACCTTTTGTTCAGAGAGTCTAAACAACCACGATGTTAAGTAGTGCTAAACATGCTATCAATATTCTTATTGATGGTGCCATTATGCTGCCCATTCGCCTTAAAACTGCTCGCCTACGAGCCAATCTCACTCAGGAAAAGCTAGGCGTACTGGCGGGTATTGAAGAAGCTACTGCGCGATCACGCATATCCCAGTATGAAAGCGGAATACATCGCCCAACGTTTGAAATGATGTGCGCGTTTGCTAAGGTGCTTAATGTGCCGGAGTGTTATTTTTATACGGTTGATGATGATTTTGCGGAAATAATTTTAAAATTACATAATGGTGAAATGGTTCAATGGAAAAAATAAATCGATCCATATAAGAATTTTGAAAATTAAACTAATAATATGGCGACTGGTTGTTTTAACTACTACCTAAGAGACCAATCTTATTGGTGGTGGAACCGGACGGAGTTGGTCTTACCGGCCTGACCCTGACCCAAAATCAGTGCAGTGCTAAATCAGAGATCTTCGTCTTTCCGGAGACTTCGGATAAATTCAGCCGGAGTCATGTCATTTAATGATGAATGCGTTCTCTCATGATTGTATTCCCTGCGCCAGTTGTCGAGTTTCTCCTGCGCATCTTCCAGTGATAAAAACCAGTGAATATTCAGGCATTCGTCGCGCAGGCTACCGTTAAATGATTCAATAAACGGATTATCTGTCGGTTTTCCGGGGCGGGAGAAGTCCATCGTGACACCGTGTTCATACGCCCACTTATCCAGACTTTTCGAGATAAACTCGTTGCCGTTATCCGTCTGAATACGTACCGGCAGGCGCTTATCCAACACCCGCAGCGCTTCCATTACGCTGACCACATCGTCACCTTTCAGGGATTTTCCAGCATGGATCGCCAGGCATTCCCGACTAAAATTATCCACTACAGTCAGTGCCCGGAAACGCCGCCCGTTAAACAGATTATCCGACACAAAATCCATACTCCAGCACTGATCGACATGCGTCAGCGTCGGGCGCTGCTGACGGCGTGCTGCACTGACATGCCTGCGGGGCCGCTTTCTGCGCAGATTCAGTCCTTCCAGACAATAAATCCGGTGGGTTTTCTTGTGGTTAACAGGCCAGCCTTCCCGGCGTAACTGGATATGAACGCGTGGACAACCGTAGCGTATCCGGGTTTCTGCTATCTCCCTGATGCGCAGGATATTGTGAAACGCCGGGAGACGCCAGGCAAGCGCATCTCCGAACTGGAAATTGATACAGCGGTAAAAATGCCCCCATCATTGAACTAAAGCAGCAATATCAACGATTGCAGGAAGCACGGGCGGTAAGCGTTAATACGGAGCCGTGGCGATCATTCGTTTCAGACGATGATATTTCCGCGTTGAACCGCTTTGCTGAGTACTGTGATAACCCGGAATCAGGTGGTCATGACCTTGAGAAAGAACAGGTGAAACGACTTGAAAAAATCGGGTTATTACGGCGTTCGGGGCGTATCAGCTTCACCACGGATTTTAGCGATTTCGTGCTGTCTACCGCTGGCATCAATCTCAAGGGGGAGTAGGCATGCCCAGGGTTAAAAATCGTGAAGGCATGATGATTGAACTGCCTGATTTGTCGAAGCACCTGCCTAAAGTGGAAGTTCCTGACGGTCGTTTCTCCAGGCCCAAGAACAAAATCACCAAAGCGCAGCGGGCAGAGCTGCGCATGAAGTTCGGCGGGCGCTGTGCGTATTGCGGCTGCGTTCTCCCTGAAAAAGGCTGGCATGCAGATCACGTTGAACCGGTTCGACGGGATTTTGAATTTGTCCAGACACCTGCTGGAAGCGGAGTAACGCATGTTGCCAGAAGCACTGGTAAAGTCATGCATCCAGATCTGCACACAATAGAAAACCTTTTAATAATGAACGTGAAGCCAGCGCGTTAACCGTTTCTTCGGGTAGTGCTGATGCTGCCATCGGGGTGAGAATAACTCCGGGGCTGACAGCATTGACTCTTATACCTCGGGGGCCACATTCCATAAACCACTACAGAATAACCAGTACAGGGTGTAAGTGAGGTCAAAACAAGCAGGAAGCAGGGTTCACTCCATAGACTGAATTTACCTAATGATAGCGAGAATCCCATCCTGTTTAAGGAATTCAGTATGACTACCCATTCTCATGCCTACTGTGTTGCCGCTGTGCAGGCTGCACCTGTCTATATGAACCTCAATGCCAGTATTGATAAAGCGATAGTCCTCATTACCGAAGCTGCGAAAAACGGTGCCAGTCTGGTTGCGTTCCCTGAAAATTTTCTGTCTGGTTACCCATGGTTTGTCTGGCTTGGCACTCCTGCATGGACAATGCAGTTTATGAATGACTACCATAAACAAGCGCTTGTTGTCGGAAGTGAGCAATATCAGAGGCTTGAGAAAGCTGCTGCTGATAACCGGATTCACCTTGTAATGGGATTTACTGAGAGAGATAACGGAAGCCTGTATATGTCACAGGCAATCATTGACGATAAAGGCAAAACCATCGCTACTCGTCGCAAGCTGAAACCTACGCATGCTGAGCGTCTTGTATTTGGAGAGGGCGATGGTGGTGATATTGCCGTGCACGAAACTGCATTGGGTAAACTAGGTGCACTATGTTGCTGGGAACATATTCAGCCTCTGACAAAATTTGCCATGTACAGCCAGCATGAGCAGATTCATGTCGCTGCGTGGCCAAGTTTCTCACTTTATACTGAAGTGACGCCCGCAATCGGTGGTGAGGTGAATACAGCTGTTTCACGCACCTATGCCGTTGAAGGCCAGTGCTATGTCATTGCGCCCTGTGCAATCACCCCTCAGGACACTGTCGATCTTTTATGCTCAACCGATGAACAACGCGCACTGCTCAAAACCGGTGGTGGCTTCGCACGCATTTATGGCCCTGATGGTGCTTCCCTTGTTGCCCCCCTTGGTGAAGACGAAGAAGGTATTCTTTACGCTGATATAAATCTTGATGCTGTAACAATGGCCAAGGTTTCAGGGGATGCTGTTGGTCACTATTCTCGAAATGATGTCACCCGGTTAATTTTCAATAACCAATCTTTGCGTCCTGTTCACAGGAATGATGCTCCACTATTTGATGATGGAGTTAACACTTTTTCAGAAGATGAAGAAGCCTGATTAAAACTATATTAAATAGGGTAAGATGATGAGCAAATTTTCGCCTGATGATGTTCGCTATGAGAAACGGATGGTTATAATGCTTGCCCTGCTTTTCGGCGTTGTGGGGCTTGATCGACTGGTCGTTGTTTATTTGTTTCCGATATTGATACCCGCGCTGGGTCTCAACAACTTACAGGCTGGTGCTATTGCGTCCGTGCTTGCCCTTACTTGGGCTGTTTCATCATGGGGATTGGGTAATCTATCGGATATTATTGGCAGAAAGAAAGTATTGATCTTCTCATCGGCATTTTTTTCTCTTATGACTTGTTTTACTGGTGTTGTAAAAGGCTTTAGTGAGATGTTAATAGTCAGAGGGCTGCTTGGAATTGGAGAAGGTGGGGTATTCAGCAGTAGTGTAGCCGCAATCTCCGATTTCTCTCGGCCAGAGAAGAAAGGCTTGAATCTGGGACTACATCAATCATTTTTTCCTTTACTTGGGATCGGATTGGGTCCTGTCATCGCCACTCAGATGAGTGGGTATATGTCCTGGCACTGGATTTTCTTCATCTTAGGGATACCTGGTTTCGCTATCACCCTATGGCTGATAAGGACCATGAAGTCGCCATGTATTACACATGACTCTTCACATAACATGCCTAAAAATAATCTCTGGCAGGTACTGTGTTATCGTAATATCTGGCTGACAACCCTCATTGGCTCATTATTCCAGACCGGACTCTTTGTCTTTTCGACTTTTGTCACTTTGTATCTCACCCAAGTAAAATCCCTGCCACTGTCTACTGCTGGTTTGATTGTATCCGGTTGGGGATTTGGCGGTTTTATTGGCATGATTGTAGGCCCTGCAATTTCTGACTATGTCGGAAGGCGTGCGGTTCTCGTTACCTGTGCCGCGGCTTATGGAGTGCTCATGCTTGGGTTCGTGTTTTACACACATACTCCTGTCGCTATGTTTTCTATTCTGTTCATTGCTGGCATTTTTGGTTTTAGTCTCGCACCACTTTTTCTCGCAATTATTCCAGGGGAGTCAGTTCCAGGGAATATGATTGGAGTCGCAGTGGGCATACCGACAGCCATAAGTGAACTTGTTGGTGGTGTGCTAATGCCTGTTATTGCCGGTGGAATAGCTGACCATATTGGTCTGAAGGCCCCAATGCTGATCGTTGGTGGTGTTTCATTAGCCTGCGCTTTTATTGGCATATTATTGATTGAAACAGCCCCTCGTCTGGTCAGGCAAATACAGTTTAATGAATGAGTTAATAAAAATTTATGAACATACATATTTCACACGGTCTACGGCTAAGTATTGCTGCCTGGTTATCCTTTTCAATCGCAATGTTGGCTGGCGTTGAGAACGCCTATTGGGCAGCGATGCCTGTATGGGTAATATCTCAACAGACTCGAGGGATGATGTTCCAGCGGGGTGTCTATCGTATAATAGGCACCCTTATTGGCGCATTACTTGGGCTTGCTATCCTCAAAATCACAAACCAGGCATGGATTATTATCGCTTTAATTTCTTTGACTATATTTATTACCATCTTTGCGATGCGAATCAGCCAGGGTACAAAAGGTTATGCACCACAAATGATGGCAGTGACCATAATTATAATCTTAGTCCCAGCATTAATGCTGAAGCATCATGCTTGGGAACTCGCGTTATCTCGCATTCAGTGTTCGTTCATCGGTGTCATCGTAGTTACAATTATCACAACACGTTTTACACAAACGACTCCAGATGAAGTTTGGCATAGTGGATTATTGAAATGGCGCTCCAATTTTTCACTTCATGATCCTGCTCAAAAACGTCATGATAAAATAAAAGCTTTACGCTTTGCATTATTAGCAAGCGCTGGTGTTTTGCTGTGCGCATGTTTTTTTTATCTGAGTGGTTGGGCTGCCGGAGAACTTGTTACGTTGGGAACATGCATATTTACAATGGCGTTAGCAAGCCTAAAAAAACCTTATGATATGGCCTTAAAAATGCTCATCGGAGTGGTTGTTGGCGTTTGTATAGCATTTCTTTACCGTTTTGCTGTTCAACCTTATTTTCTTAGTCCCCTACTCATCTCCTTGACTATTATACCATTTTTTCTGCTCGGTGGATTGTTAAGATGTTGGGTTAGGACAGCAGCTCCGGCTCTGGACGGAAACATGTGTTTTCTGCTAGCAAGCCAGGCTGGAATGTCTGCTGTACCGGTTAAAACGGCTATGAATGAATGTCTGGCTTTAATATTGGCCGTAGCACTGGTATCCAGCGTATATCGTCTGATACTTCGACCCGATGGCTAACATAACCATGTTCTCACAAATTCTGTTCGACGTGTGACCTGCACCCCGTTCATAAATGCATCGTAATGCTGGCAGTGCCTTCCTTCGTTATTAAAACAATTGCAAACTTCCGCGCTACGCTCAGAGCAAACATGTCTTCCCTGACTGCCTACTTCGTGCCGAAGCGGAATTTCCTAAGTCCGCTCTGTACTCATTTATGGGGGAGCAGGTCAATACGGATGGAAATCGAATAGACGTTGGACAGATTCTGAGGAAGTAATTAAGGGGAATTTGATGCACAAATCGGTCGCCAATAAATGGCGACCGACTTGTCAGGTAAAGAACTTTATACAACGACATGGTATAGCGGGATCTTTATCTGATTAACACGCAGTAATGTTATTAATACCTGTGATGACTCAATTGCGAACTTCCGCTGTTCACTCCAGGCAGACTGTCAGATTTTGTTGTGTTTTGAACACGATAATTGTCAAATCAGGTCTGACCTAATACATTTTATTAATGGCTGATCGCGGTGTCTGTATACGTAGCAGGTTTCAATACCACCTTAGCTTTTTCAGCATGGTCCTCTGAGGACGTTCCAGCAACGACGATATAATCCCCTGCCGCCACTTCCCATTGCTTATTCTTGGTTGAGTAATCAGCTAACAGGCGTGGTTCAACTGTGACGGCCACGCGTTTCTCTTCACCGGGGGCAAGTTCCACCTTGTCCCAACCCAGCAATCTCGTAGCAGGGCGTTTATTCACACTGTGCAGATAAAATTGCGGAACCACTTTCCCCTTTGTATCACCCACATTTTTGACAATCATGCTCAGCTGCAGCGGATTTGTAGAGTCAACATGCAATCCTTTGAAAGTGAATCTTGAGTATGAAAGGCCAAATCCGAACGGGAACAAGACTTTCTCATTTCGCTGCGCAAACCACCGGTAACCTACATCAGCACCTTCAATGTTGTAATCCACATTCACTTTAGCGTGATCA
Source organism: Dickeya ananatis (assembly GCF_019464615.1). Taxonomy (NCBI): domain Bacteria; kingdom Pseudomonadati; phylum Pseudomonadota; class Gammaproteobacteria; order Enterobacterales; family Pectobacteriaceae; genus Dickeya; species Dickeya ananatis. Next base: position 3,256,149 of record NZ_CP040816.1, read on the forward strand.
GAGAGACCAAACCCGACAATTTCGGGTCTTGGTAATTGCGCAAGGTTTTTGGGGAAAGTCACAGGCAGATGACCCGATGGATTAACAACGCCCGTAAGAATATTAGCAATAGCCGGACCACCTGCGGAGCCCGGATACCAGGCCTGAAGAACCGCTTTAGTTTTATTCAGCCAGGGCATACTAATGGCGCCACCCGTTTCCAGTACAACAGCAGTATGCGGGTTTGATTTCGTTACAGCTTCAATCATCGCATCCTGACCATCCGGTAATGACAAATCGAAGGCGTCATAACTTTCCATCATCCATTGCGTTGCGAATACAATAACGATATCGGCTTTTTTCGCTAATGCTGCCGCCTCAGCCGTATTACGGCCATCATTAAATGTAATGTTGCTTTTCGGTAAATTAGCCTTCAACGCCACAAGTGGGGATGACTTAAACCAAGTCTGATCCCGGAGTGAATTCAGCATTCCTTCTCCACCAGTATGAACCATCATTGGCGGCTCTCCTGGTGGGGTGACCTGTGATGACCCTGCCCCTGTCAGTACACCGATATCTGCATTGCCCCCAATCACGAGGATGTTTTGTTCCCTATCTTTTAAAGGAAGGAATCGGGACTCATTTCGCAACAATACCATTCCTTCTTCTGCCGCATGCTGGGCCTTTTCAGCATGATTTTTGTAATCAATCGGTGTGATGGTTGGAGGATGTTCAAATAAACCGCTATCAAAGAGGGAACGTAAGATCCTGCGGTTCATGTCATCCAGGCGAGTTGCATATTCAGGCTTATTTTTGGCTGCCTCTGCCAGGGGTTTGTCAAACCAGACATTTCCATAAAGCAGCTTATCCAACTGAGACCCCATTTCGATATCCAGTCCTTTGAGTGCGGCTCCTGCACTATGAACTGCACCCCAGTCTGACATTACAAATCCACGGTACTTCCAGTCATCCTTCAGTATTTTCTGCAACAGCTCCTCGTTTTCGCACGCATAGGTGCCATTTACTCGGTTATAGCCGCACATTACTGCGCCCGGTTGCCCTATCTCCATCGCGATTTTGAATGCTAACAGATCGCTTTCGCGCATCGCATCTTCCGCAATATCTGCACTCATCCCCTGGCGAGCAGTTTCCTGATCGTTCATTGCAAAATGCTTTATCGTAGAAAGAACATGCTGACTTTGTATGCCCCGAATACTGTTTCCCACCAGAATGCCTGCAAGTAACGGGTCTTCGCCGTAATACTCGAAATTTCGCCCATTGCGGGGGTCTCGAGCCAGGTTTATTCCTCCAGCAAGTAAGATATTGAATCCTTTACTCCAGGCTTCATTGCCGATGATCTGCCCGTTTTGATAACTTAATACAGAATCCCAGCTTGCCGCGCTCGATAACCCTGACGGCAAACCAGTAGCACCATCTTTTGGTCTGACATCCGCAGGATTGGTAACACCCAGGCTGGCATCGCTGACCTGCAAAGCTGGAATCCCCAGTTTGTTATCAGCTGGCACATAACCTGCAGAACCGATAGCTCCTGCTGGTACGGCAAATCCTAAAATAGGAAGCGCCATTTCACTGTGTACCCGGCGAATTTTTTCGTCCAGCGACATTGCTTTCACAAGCATTTCAGCACGTTGATCAGCATCAAGCGATTTGTTCATCCAGGGCTTATTTTTCCCTGTCTCCTCAGCATTAGCATACTGGCAGCAGGCAATAATAATTGCCAAAGTCAAAGGGGTAAATTTAATCATCCAACTGTCTCCTGCTAATTAGAAATCAATTTTCGTCTGTAAACCTATAACCCAGGCATTGGGCACGCAGTTAATCGCCCCCGGAGAGTGGTAATACTGGATGTTGGGTTGGAGTGTCAGCCATCCTGTTGCTTTAATTCGATAAAAAACTTCGACAGAAAGCTCTCCACTTCCTGGCGGCAAATAACGCGGATTCGAATAATCTGTTAATCCTGAAATCTCGTTCGCTATTATTCTATTTTGAGACCATCTGTCGTTAATTTTAATATAAGTAGAAGCCAGGCCGATAATATCATCAGGACGACTCTCAAACAGACCTGTATAATAGACTCCCGCACCATATGCATACTGGAGAACTGATGTGCTTTTATCGTTCATCTCACCATTAATGAAAGCTTTTAGCCCCTGCTTACTCTCACCGCCAGGCCCCGTTAATTGCTGGTCTAAATAGATCCACGCAGCACGCTTATTATTGTGTTGTTTATAACCCGCCGAAGGATTAAGCGCCTCGGCACCACCATTTTTACCTTCATAAACATCATCAGCAGTTACATTACTGTAAAAAGCCCCTATGAAGTAATTGCCGACCAGCTTATTTGGCCCCCAGTGAGGACGCCATCCCAGCAGTACAGGATATATTTCACCCTGGCCACCAGAGAAGGTCAGAGACATACCCTTATCATTTTTCGTTAACTCTGGGTTCTGTTGAAATACCCCTGCTCGAAGATAAACTTCCGGCGTAATATTCCAGGTAAGGTGTGCACCCCAGGAACCAATTGGCCAGCCGTACCAGATGGGGCTGATCCCCGGAACAGTGCCGCTGTTTAAAAGAGACTGGAATTCAGGATAGCTCGGAAAAAAATCGGCGGTGGGAGTCATTTTCCCAAAAGTAATCTGGAACATCTTGTCAGCAATGCCCTGCGTATATGTCAGGCGAGTAATACGGTTAACAGAACCATATCCCCATACCTCCTGGGTGAGGTTAGGTAATGTGCCTGAACGAGGATCGCTGGTCCTTTCAGTAGTAATCAGACGATGGTTATTGCGGTTTGTCAGGATGACATTGAGCTGGCCATCCACATCAGTCATTTTGCTCAGGTCATAACTGAACAAGGCTGTTGTTTGGTCAGATGTACCCACATCTGTACTGGTATCATATCCTCCAGCAACGTTTGCTGCCGTTTCATTAAGATATTGAAGACCGAAGTTAAATCCCTCTTTACTTAACTCCTCTCTCACGCCGTTCCAGTTGCCAAAAGCCCAGGGAGAATCCCAATCAAAAGCATCATAAGCTGAAGCCGGAAGGGTATAACAACCAGAAACAGCCAGCAGACTCGCTATTACCTTTTTACGCATTACCATTATTTCTACCCCGGTGTTGACGTTGTATTTTTTACTTTCTTCGTTGAGAAAGTTCCGGGGATTATTACAGCCAGCCACTACCCTCCATTGCACCTGGCTTATTGCCACCCATGCTCAAACTTACTGCAAGTGCTGTTGCACCTTTACGAAGCATGCAAATATGTGATGGGCCTCGTAATGGTGCAACGCCAGCAATGTGCATTATATACGCATGCATTTTGACGGAAGTTTTCAGATAAACTGATTGTTTTTACCGATTCCCTTGACCAGATTTACTGCCAGCGTAATCAGGGCATCTTTTTTGCAAAGTTTTTCTTAGTATATCTGGAATGGGGAATTAACATGTTGATCAGCACTCACACGCTTCCGCAATCACAGCGTTATGATTTCTGGCATCAAATAGTTTGTGAGCGATTTGTTACGCTGGATTTGACAATGGAAAGATCCTCACTGGCGAAAGGTATTCATGCTGAGTTACTCCATGACCGCGTCGCTGAAATAGATGTAATGAAATTGAATGCCTGTCGCCAGACCGTCTCCCGCAACAGCCGCCAGATCAGAATGGACAGACGTGATGATGAGTATTTCCTCTTCAGTTTACAACTGAAAGGAAATGGTTATCTTGAACAGGATGACAGATCTGCTCTAATTCAACCGGGGGATTTTATCCTTTTTGATAGCACACGCCCGTATCGTATGGGGTTTAATGATGATTTTGAGAAGCTGGTTCTGCGCATCCCACGCATGCTTTTAAAACAATACGTTACTGCACCGGAGAGATTGTGTGCATATAAAATATCTGGACAGCATGCCATGGGTTATCTGTTATCGAATTTTCTTACCTCATTAGAGCAACTTTCCGTTCTTCCGCTTGAGGCACAGTCAGGTGTATCTGGTGCAATTTTGCAAATGGTTGCCGGGGCACTGCAGAGCATGCCCCAGAACAATCAAACTCAGTTAACTTCTGTGAAGTCTTATCACCTGAAAAGAATCAAAAAACATATCGAGATGAATCTTGCTGAATCAGAACTCTCTGTTGCTACGATCGCATCAGACCTGGGCATGTCAGTTAGCTCTTTATATAGAATTTTTGAGGGTGAAGAAATGCCTTTAGCGCAATACATCTGGGTCAAACGCCTGGAATTTTGTTGCCGGGATCTGGAAAATATTGCTTTGAAAGATAAGCTGATCTCACAAATTGCTTTTGAATGGGGATTTACACACAGTACTCATTTTAGCCGTTCATTCAAAAAGCAGTTTGGCTTGTCACCTAAAGTTTATCGGGAGCAGTTTCTGGATGCGAGAAAATAAATTAATGGGCTGATTTACAGCCCATTAATTCTTTGATTAATTATTCTTTGATTATGTTTTCGACTGTTGCACCTATTGCCAGAATTTTCGCATCGTCTCCTGGGAGTCCATCGATTTCGATACCTACAGGCATATGGGTTTGCGCACCCAATCCCGCAGGAATACTTAAGCCGGGTAAACGGATATTACTTCCTGGGTCAGTATTATGAATCAGTTTTGCAAACTCGGCACCGGAACTGACTTTGTCATCGGCAAGAGGTGCAATTACAGGTGATGTTGGAAAAATGAGTCCGTCCAGGCGATTGTTAGCAAATGCTCTTTTATAAATGTTCAGCAGATGCGGCAAACCTTCTGTTACCGCTTTTTGGTGAACAACCTCCGCAGGAACAATACTGCCATTCGCATCAACTACTGTTTGTGGTATCAATGCGTGGTCGAAAATAGCTTTTACATCAGGGCTGGACACCTTGGCAGCTACCTGTTCGAAAGACACACCTGTTTGGTTATCGCTGAGATATTTAATCAGGTCGTGCTTTCCTTCATAAACCACAACAGGCAGAGAAACTGCAACGTTTGCCTGCTCAAGACCTGGCATTTCTGTAACAACGAGCTCAACACCTGCCTCTCTGAGCTTTTGCAAAGCACGGTGGGCATTCTCACTAACGTCTTTGTCGAGACCTTGCCAGAAATAAGGGCTAATACCTAAGCGTATGTGTTGCGGCTCTGCAGGGGGCAGAATCTCAGCTCCACTGATCACATGATCCATCAATGCAACATCAGCAACGGTATGCGCCATAGGGCCAGCTGTATCTCGCGTATGCGAAATTGGGGTTATCCCCTGCTGACTATAACGTCCAGTAGTTGGGCGAAATCCTACACAGCCATTCAATGCGCACGGCTGACGGACCGAAGCACCAGTATCGGTGCCCATTGCTATCGGTACCATACCTGCAGCAACAGCGACAGCACTTCCAGATGAGGAACCACCTGGAATACGGCTGGAATCATATGCATTGCGAACGCCAACGATTCCGGGCATGTGCATGGCGGTATTATAACCGGTAGCACTGACCTGCCCCCAGGATTAGATATAACGTTCAGTTAGTAATGTCGGTTGATTTACTCCCGTATTCTCCGTTTCGCCATCCCGCTGCAAACTCTGAAGGGGTCTGATAATTCAACGAAGAATGAGGCCGACATTCGTTATAGTCCTGCCGCCATGCGCTTATAATTTCTTTTGCATGAACAACATCGTGGAACCAGTGCTCATTCAGGCATTCATCGCGAAAACGACCATTAAAACTCTCGATAAAGCCATTCTGTGTCGGCTTGCCCGGCTGAATAAGCCGCAGCTCAACATTATGTTCAAAGGCCCACTGATCCAGCGCACGGCAGGTAAACTCAGGCTCCTGATCTGTTCTTATCGTCGCCGGATAGCCACGAAACAGCGCAACGCTGTCCAGAATGCGTGATACCTGAACGCCTGTAATCCCGAAAGCAACGCTGATCGTCAGACACTCCTTCGTGAAATCATCAACGCAGGTCAGGCATTTAATCCGGCGACCACTGGCCAACGCATCCATGACAAAATCCATTGACCACGTCAGGTTCGGCGCATCCGGGCGAAGAAGCGGAAGCCGCTCAGTCGCCAGCCCCTTACGGCGCCGTCTGCGTTTTACGCCCAGGCCATTGAGATGATAAATGCGGTAGACCCGTTTGTCGTCTAATCAATCAATATCAGGATCAGATGGGTCTTTGTCGTCTTCGTAGTCATCTGTTGACGCTACAACATGTTGCAAGACATCGTCTTCATTCCTATGTGATTACCGCAGGGCTTTCACCCTGCAAAGCGAGTTTCGGAATTGAAGCGAATGACGAACTCAGTCTGATTTGATTATGATTCTCTGTCCGCTAATTTACTGCAATAACTCTTTCCTGATAATAAGTCCCTGATTTCCACATGCTTAACATCAATAACGTCAACTTTCTGGCCAATGCAACAACAACCTTTTTGTAGCTCATTCTGCGCCTGAGTTCATTTGCCCATATTGCCAGACCTGAATCAGTGCCGTAGCGGGTTAGCAGGCATGATGCGGCTTCGTAGATAAGTGTACGTGCCATTCGGTTGCCCTGCTTTGATATCCCGCCATTCCTGTCTATCTCACCGGATTGATATTTCCTGGGCGTTAATCCGAGAAAAGCACCGGCATCACTGACACGTCTGAAGCGTGATGGATCATCAATTGATGTTTTAAAACTCAATGCGGTCAGAGTCCCAACACCCGGAACAGACTGTAATATCTGGCATACAGGATCTTTTCGAGCGATTTTTTCCAGCATGTAGTTGAACTTCCTTATCTGCCCTGAGAGATGTTCCCAGCTATCCAGCAGCATCAGAATTACCGGTTTAACAGTTTCGAGTGAAGGCGATGACTCAATAACCGCACGTTCAAAGACGCTATTTTTACCGGGTGGAAGTACAACACCAAATGTTTTCAGGAGTCCGCGTATCTGATTAGTGACAACAACACGAAGTTGGACGAGTTTTTCCCGACTGGTAAGAATGAGCCGTTGCTGATGGCATTCAAGACTTTTAACATGCACTGGTTTATACCAGCCGGAAAGGACCAGCCGTGCAATGCCAAAAGCATCATTTGGGTCGGTTTTGTTCAACTGCATAGACAAAGCAGCATGTACGTGCCGGGCATGAATACAGTCAACGTCCAGGCCATAGCTTTTGAGAGAATGGTACAGCCAGACTGAAAGCGGTCCGGTTTCAAGTGCCACTTTTGATTTATCAAATCCTTCAGAAAAAAGATAATTAGCTATAACGGCAGGATGTGTCTCGACGTTCACCATCCGAATCTTGTTACCGTCAGGGTCTATAACGCAGATGCTTGTTTTCTTCTGAGAAACATCAAGTCCAACGAAGGTTTTCATGGCAATCACCTCGGATATCACAGACTGGGATCGTATTAAGATTACAGCATGTGGTTAACGCAAAGGCCTTCACGACACAGAAGCTGCCAGATACGCCGGTAACCGAAACGTCGGCGTTCCATTGCCAGTTCGGTGATACGTGCAGACAGATACGCATCAGTAGCCGGGCGGTGCGCATCATAACGGCAGGTTGACAGGGACAACAAGACCATAACGGTTATATCAGCGCTCATCAAACAAGCACGGGAATTGCCTGCTGAGCTTTATAAAACATTAACATGGGATCGTGGCGCTGAAATGACCAGCCACATTCGATTTACTGTAGCGACAGACATTCAGATTTATTTCTGTGATCCTCAATCCCCCTGGCAACGTGGCTCAAATGAAAATACGAACAGATTGCTCAGACAATATTTTCCAAAGGGACTGACTTATCGGTTCACAGCCAGCAAAGACTTAACAGTGTTGCCAGACAGCTCAACGAAAGGCCGAGAAAACGCTAGGCTATGAATCACCCGCAGAGCGGTTCAATAAGTGTGTTGCATCCATCGGTTGAACTCACAGCCAGAAGCGGCCACCAGGTAACAAGCTGACTGACTGTCGCTGCGGAAAGGAAATTGATAATATTCACCTGAATAATTGTGCGCGGGATTTTTAGGCACCACGCCCTTATTCTCAATAAAAGGATAAGTTTTCGTTGAGATTATTGTGGTCACGAATCCCCACACGCTACGCGCAACCGACGCCACCTTACGCGATCTTCATTGCTGCACTCAGCCGGGACGGTCGTGTGCCAAAGAAGCTGGCGCAATCAAAATCTCCTCGATCTGGCGAAGTAGTGGATCATCGTCATCGCGTCGGCTGATAAGTGACAGCCTAATAGTCGAATTGGTTGTCAGTGTCTTATAGATGACCTGAGGAAAATTCGGTAGCTGAAGTACTGAGGGCAAAACGCAGATGCCACGCCGCGCCTGAACAAGTGCCAGGACGGCGATCGGGTCGGATTTTGCGATAACTGTCTGGGGATGAAGTCCGATGAGACTTTTCACCACGGCAAGGCCCTCATCCTCGCTATTGGCAAATTCGATGAACACTTCGTTTTTGAGGTCTTCGAGTCCAATGACGGATTTGGCAGCAAGCGCATGACTGCTCGACATGCCCGCGACGACCGGCAATTCTGCCAGGTGATGCACCCGAAACGCCTGCCGGGCGTCGTCAAGAACCGGACCGAACACGAAGTCGACCTTATCGGCCTTAAGCCGCTCCTCCTGCTCCCATGGCTCGATTTGTTGCAGCAGCACGTCGACCTCCGGCATGGTAGCCTCGATCCGCGCGAGGGCCGATGCCAGAGTACCGGAATGAACCGCGCTGGCCGAATAGCCGATCCGTACGCGTCCCAATTGCCCCTTGCCCACACGCCGGGCCGCTTCGATCGCGCACGCGACATGTTCGAGCGCTAGATTAGCCTCTTCAAGGAATACCTTCCCCGCTTCGCTAAGGGCCACGCCTCGACGATTGCGATTCAGTAAGCGGCATCCAACGGTTTCCTCCAGGAGCTGCATTTGCTTGCTTAGCGCTGGCTGGACGATGTGCAGGCGCTTTGCAGCGCTGCCAAAATGCAGTTCCTCCGCCAGTACGACGAAAGATTTCAGGTGGCGCAGTTCCATTATCACCTCTGGGAATCACAGACGGAACCCAATGTCATTAGACATTATAAGTACCGACTTTTATTTTTGTCGACAGCGAACGACATCAAAGAAAGGATCGACTATGACCAAATCCAAACCGTCTCCAACAATCCTTCCAGCTCCCGTCGATACCCCCGAGTCTCACAGCCGCCGACGCTTCCTTATCACAGCGGGTGTCACGGGCGGGGTTCTCGTCGCCAGCCAGGTTGGTTTGCCATTCATGAAAAATCCTATTGGCTCGGCGCTTGCAGCGTCATTACAAAACGAGGTTCCCGTGTCCGAAAAGCTGCCTCTTCGCATCTATGGCAACGATGCTTACCCGACCTACTTCCGTCGCCCACTGCCTTTGGATGCACCCCGGGTGCGTTATCCCGGGTTCAAGCCCGGGTCGGAAGTCCTGCGCAAAGGAACCATTCGGCGAGAGGGCGCGATGCCGTTGCCCTGCGACATTCTGCTTGAGCGCGATGTCGCGGTCACACTTCGCGACGGTACAGTGATCTATACAGATGTTTTCCGTCCTGTCGGCGATGCAGTCCACCCGGCAATTCTCGCCTGGAGTCCGTATGGCAAGGAGATCGGCGGCCAGTGGCTGGACGAAATTCCAGAGCGCTACGGCGTCAAATTGGGCATGACATCCGAAATGATGAAATGGGAAGGTCCTGACCCGGCTTACTGGGTTGATGCGGGTTATGCCGTGATCAATCCCGACATCCGCGGCGCCTACCGTTCGGGCGGAAATATCGTCGGCTGGGGCCGGCAGACCGCCGAAGACGGCTGTGACGTGATTGCCTGGATAGCAAATCAAGGTTGGTCCAACGGTAAAGTGGGTATGGCTGGTAATAGCTGGCTGTGCGTTTCGCAGTGGTTTATCGCAGCTGAACAACCGCCGCACCTGGCTGCCATCGCGCCGTGGGAGGGGGCCACCGATATTGCCCGCGATGATTTCCTCCGCGGCGGTATCCCACGCACCGCGTTCCCGGAAGCCCTAATCCAAAGCTTTGCCGGTGAACACCTCCTGGAAGATATGCCGCGCATGGCTGCGACTGAACAGGATATGACGCCATACTGGGCAGACAAAGTCGCGCGCCTCGAGCGTATCGAAATCCCCGCCTATATCGTTGCCAGTTACGACAATGCCGCTCACACGCATGGAACGTTCGATGCGTGGCGCAGGATTTCATCCAGAGAGAAATGGCTGCGCGTTCATAACAAGCAGGAGTGGCCCGACTTCTATGATCCCGCTCACCAGGCCGAGCTTAAGCGCTTTTTCGACAGATATCTAAAAGGCGAGAACAACGGCTGGGAAGAAACTCCAAAGGTCCGTATCTCTATCCTCGATCCCGGGCATCAGGACGAGGTTAACCGTATTGTCGAGGCGTTTCCTCCAGCCGGTTATGAGCATATCAAGCTTCATCTCGTTAAGGAGTCCTCACTGTCAACTTCACCGTCCAGGAAACCAGGAGTCGTTTCTTACAAGGTTGAGGGGGGATCGGCCACCTTCTTGCTGCCGATCGATCATGAGGCGGAGCTTATTGGCTACAGCAAGCTCCGTTTGTATGTCGAAGCCGACGGGGCGGATGACATGGACCTGACTGTTCACTTAGAGAAGGTGGATTCTGCAGGGCAAGCGATCATTCGCGAGACATATCCCGGCGGCGCAGCACCAACCCGGACAGCGAGCTACCTGAGGGTTTCACGCCGTGCTCTGGACCCTGTCCGTTCAACTGAGATAGACCCTGTACTTCTTCTACAAAGTGAACAGCTGCTGTCACCCAGGGAAGTGGTACCTGTTGAGATAGGCATCTGGCCGTTGGCAATGAAGTTCCACCCTGGCGAGCAACTGAAACTCACCATCAAACCCTTCAGCAACGATCCGATCAACCTGCCTTTCGGTCTGGCGGCGATCGACCTGCCGAAGAACAGCTTTACGTTCGAACCCGGCACAAAGCCGGAGATGATCCATATGGCAGGCGGTGGACCGGCAACGATGCCGGCATGGGCCAAGTCCCAGGAAGTGATGCCGCCGTCCCGTAATAAGGGCGTTCATCGCATCCATTTCGGTGCGGACCGTGACAGTTATCTCCTTGTGCCGCTGAAGCTCCTTTGAACCAACAGGGCTGACGGGCACCATGCCTAAAGAAGAGAAATTGCAGATGACTCAGATTCTTAGTGAGCAATTAATCGGGGCGTGGCGCCTCGTAAGCTACATTGAACGGCCGCGGGACGGTTCTCCGCTGCGCCAACCCATGACCGACCGGCCTCAGGGACTGATCCTTTACACACCGGATGGCTACATGTCGGCACAACTTTGTTCTCCTGATCGCCCCCGTTTCGCATCCGGAGACTGGTTCGTCGCTTCTCCAGAGGAGTTTGAGGCAGAAGCAACCACATATATCGCCTACAGCGGGCCATGGGAACTTGGCGAGCAGGATGGGACGATCACTCACGGAATGGATGTGTCGCTTTTCCCAAACTGGTACGGCCAGCGACAACTTCGCCGGGTACGTATCGAAGGTGACCGTCTCTTCCTGTCTTCAGTCGAGCCAGTACGCTCTGGCGGTGTCGAAATCGATGCCACGCTGGAGTGGCAAAGAGTGACACCCTACAGCAAGGCATAGCAATCTGCTCAAACCTCGTCCACCACCTGATCCAACTATACGAAGAGGCACAGGTCCGGGGGCCTATCTACCGTAAGCGGTCCGTGGGGCGACCGCTTTACTGTAAGTATCCCTTTTAAACGAGCCATTCATTTTTAGCGATCTTCCGACATACTGATGATGTCCCTCTGGGGAGATCGCTATGCGTAAAGCTCTATTCACGGCCCCTCCCATCATCACTGTTTTGAAGTCTGTTGAAGCAGGACGCACCATAAAAGATATCTGCTGCGAAGCGCGGATACCTTAGAGTAATAATTCGACAATTAATGCCTGTTTTACAAATCAAGAATAAACCCTTCCTCCCGAAGAACCTTAATCACCCCACGAATCAGATATGAGTTAGAAAACTTCGCCGTATAGGAACGAGCCCCCTCTTCCACTGGCTGGAGCAGTCCCCGGTCAATTAACTTACCGAGCTGATAAGTCACCTGCGCTGGTTTTAGATCAGGTAAAACTTTACGAAGATCACCCGCTTTTATCGTCCCTAGCTCGACAGCACGTTTCAGCACTTTAGATTCCAGCGAGTTTATTAGCCCTCTTTCAGATGAAAAGTCGATCGCCGGATACAGTATTTTTGTACTCAAAAAAGCATGGTTTGTCAGTTGATCGACTTTCTTCAACTCAGATGAAATTCCCGAAAGTACATATAAACACCACTCTTCTAAGCCCTGCTCAGTTCCTTTATCCGCTAACGACAGCATGGCGTAATAACGCTCGCGATCGTTACAAAATACCGCTGTCGGATTAAGAACCCGTCCACCCGTCTGAACATTAAAACCATACTTGATCAATAACGCATAGGTCAGCAGTCTGACCGTTCTACCATTACCGTTGCCAAAGGGGTGTATCCAGCCGAAGCGGTGATGCGCCAGCGCAATCTTCATCAGATCATATTTTGGTTTATCAGCACGGTTAATAAAGGCGGTCAGTTCTGACATATAGTCAGGAACATGGATATGATCCGGCGGTAAATGGTCAGACTGAGCGATGCTGACGTTATGTTGTCGATAGGCACCGGGCGTTCTGTCGCCTTCCTGTTGCAACCCGACAACCGCCAGACTATGTAGCTCGCGGATAAAATATTCCGTTATCTCATCACCATTATTTAGATGCTCGTCGATAAATTCCATCGCGGCTTCAATATTGTTGATTTCTTTGAGCTGATCCGTCGAACTTTGGGTTCCTTCAACTTTGCTTTCAACATAGTCGGCAAGCGTCGTGTGGTTTCCTTCAATCCTTGCAGAGCCAAGACTTTCCAGCATGTGGAAAACAGCTTTCAACTGCGCAAACAGAATAGGGTGGACATCCGTTTCCAGCCGCAGGTGCCGGAGTAGCTCCAGTTCCGTCAGCGCATCGACTAAAGGGGAGTCAAAACTGGGGTTCAGGAGCGAGAGTTCAAAGTGATTAAATTGAGCCATGATATGTAGTTATCTCAAACCAAGCATGACGACATTTCAAAATGATAGCAAAAATATCAATATAATCCATAAATTATGGTTCACACCATTTTTTGGTTATCTCAAAAATCGCAAATCCAACATATCAAATCTACGTTCAAAAGATCTTCAACACAGAGAGGTATCGGCTGTTGCCTGCCTAGCGGTCATCAGGAACGGTCATCGTCAACAAAATACTTAACCTTCACTAATACCTGCATGTTGTTTCCTAATCCTCCTCTATCCCGCTAGCCTTTAATGCGAATTTTTATTATTCTTATTCAGCTTTTTCGGCGCATGATTCCAGGTCATATAAGAAGAGAGGTCAGGATGTTGTTCAGTATTTTTAGGGGTATCGTGTTACTCGGTTTATCTGTCATTAGCGGTGCCTCCATCGCCGCACAAGTGACGATCAATGACACCGCCGGGCGCAACGTGACCGTCGATGTACCGGTTAAACGCGCCATTCTGGGCTTTTACTTTGAAGACTACATGGCGGTCGGCGGTGATAAAGCCTTCGATCATGTCGTAGGTATCTCGCGCGAAGCCTGGCGTGGCAAGGTTCCGGCCAACTGGGAGATGTACGTGAAACATCGCCCTTCACTGGCAACGCTGCCCGATATTGGCGAAGTTGACTTGCATAACGTGTCAATTGAGAAGTTGATCAGCCTGAAACCCGATGTGGTGATCCTGGCGAGCTGGCAATATCAGGCGCTGAAAGCAGAAGTCGCCACCCTTGAGCAACTGCATATCCCTGTCGTCGTGGTGGATTACAACGCTCAGACGGTCGCTCTGCATGTGAAATCAACGCAAATATTTGGTCAACTGACGGGAAACACCGAACGTGCCAATGAGATAGCACACTTTTATCAAAGCAGCATCGAAACGGTAGAAGCACGTATCGCTGCGGCCCATAAACCTAAGCCCAAAGTGTATTTTGAATTCGGTAACCGTGGCCCGTCCGAATACTCCTTTACCTACGGTCAAAACATGTGGGGATCGATGCTGGATTTAGCCGGTGGCGATAATATTGCTGCACCCTATGTGAAATTGTGGGGAATAATGAACCCTGAGCAAGTGCTAAGCAGCAAACCAGACGCCGTGTTCTTCTCCGGTCGTGAGGACAACAAAGTCGCCGATGCAATGCTAATGGGCGTTGGTGTGAATAAAGCGGATGCTGAAGCAAAATTGCGTGGGTTCACTCAGCGCGCTGGCTGGGCTGATTTCCCCGCGGTGAAAAACCAGCAGGTGTTCGCGGTTTATCAGGGCGCGTCACGCACGCTGTCTGACTTTGCCATGGTGCAATTCATTGCCAAATCCCTCTACCCAGAGTTATTCAAAGATATCGATCCGGTCAAAAACTATCTCGACTATTACCGTAAATATCTGCCGGTGGTTCCGCAGGGTACCTTTGCCATTTCACTGGCAAAGCCCTGAGCCACAAACCGTTCTGACTTAGCAACACAAGAACGGTAAAAAAGCCCTCTTATGCTGCAACGTGCTTGCTTAACATCCCAGCCTTAAGGCCGGGATGTTCTGTTATAGCGCCAATGACAGCATCATTCGAGATAATCCCTCCCCGCCCTCTAAATGCTCGATTAATAATAGAACAGCAGTGATCTTCTCCCTGAAAACAGTGTCAGGCTAAACTGAAGTCTCCGGTCTTTCTTTCATCTCACAAAGAGGCACATCGGCCATGAAAAAGACCCGTTATACCGAAGAACAGATTGCATTTGCGCTAAAACAGGCAGAAACCGGCACTCGTGTGGGGGAAGTCTGTAGAAAGATGGGGATTTCTGAGGCCACTTTTTACAATTGAAAGAAGCCGTTGAATTTATCGATGAAGAACTGAAACCATTTCCACACTGATCATAAGATTAATATTACAAAGAAAACATATGCCTTTGCAGAAGGCGATTAAACAGTAGCAATTATCGAAATTAAAAACCGGCAGATAACTAAAGCAGAATCACAAATAAAAATTAAAATATTATTGCAACAAAAACATAGAAAAAAAATTAATCCACTAAAAATAATCAACAATTGAAAATTTAAAAAATACGAATGCAATGGAGGATGCCATCTATAATTAACTGGCATTGAAAAACTGAAAGGAAAAAACATGAAGAGAAATTATAAGCGAGTTAACTCTGTTGCTTGCATTATATCGCTGGGCGCGTTAATACTTAGTTCATCCGTAACGTTTGCCTGCACACGGCTAGTTTATCTGGGTGATAATAATGAAACGATCACCGCTCGCTCGATGGACTGGAAAAAAGATGTGGGAACAAACTTATGGGTATTCCCACGCGGGTTACATCGTTCTGGCGAAGCGGGACAGCACTCGCTTAAGTGGGTGTCTAAATATGGCAGCGTCATTGCATCAGCTTACGATATCTCGACAACAGATGGCATCAATGAAAAAGGGTTAGCCGCCAATTTGCTGTGGCTGGTAGAATCAAAATATCCCACTACTGCGCCTACCGCTGAAAAACCGGGGCTAAGTATCGCCACCTGGGCGCAATATGTGCTGGATAACTTCGCCACAGTCGATGAGGCGGTTCAGGCGCTAAAGCAGGATAAATTTACGCTGGTCACCGCCAATGTTCCTGACGAAGAACGGCTAGCAACGCTGCATTTGTCATTATCCGATGCATCCGGCGATAGTGCGATTATTGAATATATCGACGGCAAACAGGTCATTCACCATAGCCGGGAGTATCAGGTAATGACCAATTCGCCGGTTTTCAACCAGCAATTGGCGCTCAATGCCTACTGGAAAGATATAGGTGGAAGCGTCATGTTGCCGGGCACGAATCGGGCGGCGGATCGTTTTGTGCGCGCCTCATTCTATGTGGATAATATTGCCAAAAATGAAGGGCATGATAAAGCTTTAGCCAGTGCATTCAGTGTGATACGTAATGTTTCCGTTCCCTACGGTTATACTCTGAAGAATGAATCGGACAAACCGAATAAACTGGATAAATTGAATAAACTGGCTGGACCAAATGAACCTGATCAACCGAATATCGCCTCAACCCGGTGGCGTAGCGTAATTGATCATAAATCCATGCAATATTTCTTTGAATCGGCCTTATCTCCCAATATCTTTTGGGTCGACCTGAAAAAGATTGATTTCTCTCCACGTGATGGCAGCGCCATGAAACTGGATCTGGGGCCGAACCAAAGTACGATCTACTCCGGGCAGGTTTCAGAGCAATTTAAGAAAGCAGAGCCCTTCAAGTTCGCCGGAATATAAGGTATCACACCAGATTATCCCTTTTCTATGAAGGGATAATCATCTGGCGGATGATATATCAATAGCATGTCAGATAGCCAATTGGTATGAACCAGGAATATACCAGAAAGTATTTAGCGTGCTGGTCGGCGATAGCTGCCAACGCCACTAAGATACTTTTCCACCGATAACGCGAATTAACACGAGCAGTTTTACATCCTGAAGCCGCAAGAGAGAATCTCGCACTATTTTGATGAGGATATTATGCCGACATATTTCGCTGGATTTGATTCTTCTACATTCCCCGGTAATGAACTGATGGGCTGGTTCCAAGAAAATACCAACCTGACATGGTGTGGGTATTATCTTGCCGCAGCGCCGAGCCATGAAGATACGAGCTGGATGGGACAACGAGCAACCCTGCAGTCTGACGGCTGGGGATTAGCGCCAATATACGTTGGGCAGCAAGTCACCGGTCCGGGTTCTCATGAAGTAACGCCGTCGCAGGGTTCAGAAGACGGCCAACACACGGTGCAACTCATGGATAGCGAGGGCTTTCCCGCCAACAGTTGGGTCTATCTGGATCTCGAAAATGGCCCGCCTTACCCAACTGCGCAATCCGGCTATGTACAGGCGTGGGCAAGCGCGGTGCAAGCCGGAGGATATCTCGCAGGAATTTACTGCTCTCATGACCTGGCTGCCGCAGTACAACAACAATTACCTGCCAGCCGTATCTGGGCATTCAGGGTAAACACAGCCGAACAGGAACCCTTTCCTGGCACAGATTTTCCGACAGTAGCGCCGGATGGGTGTGGATATCCGGAAGCCACAATGTGGCAACTGCGACAAAACTGTGTAGTTACCGCTGGTGATGACACCTGTTCTCTGACGGTGGACCTCAGCAGCAGCACAGTTAAGGATCCTTCCTGCTAAAACAGGCAATAACTCATAAACCGTCCCTGTCATCAATCAGGTATGACATAAACCAATACAACCGGTAGGTTCAGATGTTTATGCAAAATTCATGTTTCAGCCGCTTTTTATCTGCTTTTTTCCGTCGGCACAGCCTGCTGGTCATGTTGATGGTCGGTCTGGTCTTGCCTGCGTTGGTACAGGCGGCAGAGACGAATACGACATCCCCTCTTCCCCCGGTGGCGATATCGTTGCCGCCGATTTCCAGCCCGGCCAGCGTATCCGGAATAGCCAGCTCCGGACAGTTGCTCCCACCAACACAGGTGAATCCATTGCCTTATATCGCCGTTAGTCCATTACCCAAAACTTTGACGTATTTGATTCTGGCCGGCATCACGCTGATATGGGTGTGCGCGCTTGGCGTGGTGACAAAAACACTGCGCAAAGATCAATGGAGTTTGAAGCATGCGCTTGAGGAGGAAGTCGAGCTACCCGCCGGCACGCCGCCGCCGGCATCCGGCGTCATGCCATTGATGGTAGCCAGTACCTCGAGGCTGATCGCGTTGATAGGAACTATCATTCTCGGGACGTTTTTTCTGGCGATTGGCTATTATGTGGTCTGGCAGCTCTGTAACGGTCAACCCATCCAGGATGCGCTCGATGCCTGGAGCTATTTTCTGGCTGGTACAACATTGTTCCTGCCCTACGGCTTTAACAAGGCATCGTCATTATTTAAGTAACCGAAAAAGCCATATGGATAGCACACACAGGCTGGCCCGGTAGCTATCTTGAATAATATTTTTAGGCTGTACCTTTAATGATGCGTTCCGCATTTCACCCTGAAAATAGCACGGCGGACTGAATTAGCGACACGAATAATTAAAGGGTACAGCCTGATATTGCCGGATTTCACGTCAATGAGGAAAGGTGGCCTTGACTGTCCACAATCCATTAGGCTGTTTTATTTTTTCCACTACGGCCCCTTCACTTTCAAAATCTTTTACTACTTCGTCAACCTGATCAGACGGGATATCGGTGAGTTCATTAACCGGATTCTGGTTCATAGCCGCTCCTTATTTAATAGGTATTTCTTCAACAGCCTTTTCCCTTGCAACCGAGTAAGTAGCACCTCTGATAAAAAAAGTAATTGAAACGCCCGTCAACCCATTGGCACTCATCCATGAAGTGATCTTTTTCTCATTCAACTTATTGATGTTATTACCATCAGGCTTCCAGAATTTACGAATCAAATCACCGGCATCATCCTGCTCATAAGACGATGAAATTATCGCGGCGTTCTCATTATCCGCTTTCGATTTCAGCACGCCAGCCTGTTTATTGACTTCACTAACCGCACCAATAATAGTGCCTGATTGGTAATACGCTTCTATATCCACCAGCCCTCTCATCAACGAATAATCCCTGACGCCTGATTTCATACCTGTTACGCCCAGCGCTAAAACCAGAGAGTCCGCACCAATGCTCAGCTTTTTATTTTCAACCAATAATCCATTGATAAACTGATTAAAATTAATATCTATCGCACGTATTCTGGCCGATAAGACTTCGTTTCTATATCTCTTCTTTTCATCATCATTTAGCTTTGCATTGTCTATCCCAATAACATCCTGCTCAAAGTAAGGTTTTAGCATTATCAGGTCATTTTTCACATCATATGACCGTTCCGGCATACCTGATATCGTAGAACATCCAGAGAGAATCAAGCCAGAAAAAACCAAAAAAAAGCATGCTTTTCATTCAGCCTCCATCCGTATTAATTAATTCACCCATAAATTATTTCATAACTATTGATAAAATTAAGACTGCATTTAAAACATTAGAAAGAAATATCCGATAAGTAATCAACAAATGAAATAAATTATGAGAGACTAGAAATAGTCATTACCTGCAATTATATTGCAATTGACACTCATGAAAAAACCATTTCAACAAGAATATTGTGGTTATTTCCATGCTGCTCTCAATAAAATAATATTACAACCAGCCGGAAAAATAACCTTCATAGAATACAATTAGTTACGCTACTAAAGTCTGACACCAACGTAAGTAAATAAAAGAAAATACAGCCAAATTTATTTGACCATCACAGATTCATGATATAGACATAAAAATAATCAAAATCCACCACCGGAATTATTGGAATAATCCACACGAAAACCAAAAATAAATTAAAAACCGTGTTCCTCATTGAGAAATAAGGGCAACAACAGCAATGAAAATTATCAATGTACTTGTTGTGGTAAATACCACCGGCACCCTCACGTCTGGAAATATTACCGGGTACGCCTATCTGGTGGATAGTAACGGTTTTTTGGGGTCCTGGGGAGAAGGCAGCGCAGCCTTGCATACCGTGGCTCAGAATGGCGACCAAATTCAATGGCACGTCGTGCCGGTAAGTCCGTGGGGTGATGTGACTATCACCGGTTTTTCCGGGCCGCTGGTGGAACAAGGCATTTGCCAGCCGCAAAAAGAAGCGGCGGACGGCAGCCCCTGGCTTGGCTGGGTGGAATCGCGAGGGCAGTTCTCATTCTTTTCCTATGAAGTGACCGTGTTGGTGGGAGAAAAAACCTTCTCCCTCAATGCCGCCATCGATGTGGTGTAACAAAACGAGGAGAAATGAAATGAACGAAATTGACGTACTTATCGTGGTGGATGCCGAAGGCGCGCTGGCGTCCGGCAATCTGGGTTCTAATGTGTACCTGATCGATACCAACAAATATATCGGTTCCGGTAACGAAGGTCAGGAGGAATTGAAGACCGCCTGTCAGGACGGCCAGGTCATCAACTGGCATGTCACCGGCGTTTCGCTGTCCAGCGACGTGTCTATCATTTCGTTCACGGGCCAGATGGTGAATGACAAAGTATGCGTCCCTGTCGCAGTGAGCAGCGTCAATGGCACGTACTGGCAAGGCCGGGTGGAAGCGCAAGGCACCACCGGCAGTCAGCAATATTCCGTGGTTCTCGGCCTGGACGGCCGTTCCATGACTTTTGACCCTTTCATAGTGATCAGCTGATATGTTAAGTCCATCCGTATACGACGCACAAAACCTGCTCACCGACTCTTTCAATCAGGTGATGCAGCTCGATAGCTACGCCTTCACCTGTAGCAACACTATCATCGGCAAACTGCCTGATGACCCTGACTGGCTCGCTTCGGTGCGCAGCCGGATGTCAATGCTGAGTGATGCCGGCAACAACTGGGCTCAGGACAAGCCCGATCTCTGGGGGAGTATTCTTCTCCAGTTCCCTGACTACGCATCAACCTTCGCCGGAGTGGTAAGCGCTACCGCGCAAAAAAATAAACTGTCGCAGAGCCAATGGCTGGAGCTCCTGAAGAATGTGCTTCTGCCCCAGTTGAACAAAGCGGTGGAAGCCACCAGCACCGCTGCTGATGCTTTAAATAGCCACCAGCAAGCCTTCGCCGATATCCAACCCTTGCTCGATAAAAGCATCAGCGAAGGCTGGCAATCTCTGGGTCAGGAAGAGCAACAGAT
Organism: Dickeya ananatis; assembly: GCF_019464615.1. NCBI lineage: Bacteria > Pseudomonadati > Pseudomonadota > Gammaproteobacteria > Enterobacterales > Pectobacteriaceae > Dickeya > Dickeya ananatis. Next base: position 3,276,953 of record NZ_CP040816.1, read on the forward strand.
GCAGGACATTGCCGCCAAACTGCAGCACCTGCAGGATCTGGTGGCGTCCCTGCAAAGCAGTATCACCAGTGAAGATATCAGTACCGGCAAAGAAATCGCCACCACCACCGTCAAACTGCTTTACAAGATAGCCACCGCAGCAGGAGAAAGCGTTTCCTTTCTGGAAATGGCGTCAATGGCCGTCACCATCGGCAAGTACTTCTATAACGAAATAGCGGACACTGCCGAGATAGCCAGCACCCTGAAAGAAATTGCCAACCTTCAGGATCAAGCCTCCGACGCCGCCCAGGCTGCCGCCGGGACCAAGCTGGTGCTGCAACTGTTAAGCAACCTCGAACTGACCTTTTCCAAAATCGGACAAGGGGCTTCCGACTTGAAAAGTTTATGGAGCAATGAGCGCGACAAAGTCACCGAAGTCATCAACGCGCTTGAGGCCGGTGCCGACCCTGGGCAATTGCTCGATCTTTTCACGCTGCCAACCGCCAACACCAACTGGCAGACGCTTGCCTCCTTCGCCAGCGGCATTCCGCAACGGGTAGCCCAGGTTGGTTCACCTGTGATTCTCAACCCGCAACAACCCGACGAGTATTCAGCCTAATCCCTAAAGGAGCGAGATATGAGCAACAACGTGACTACCCTGCAAAACAAGACCCAGAAAGCCTTTCTCAGCCTTAACCTGATCACTCAGGCCTGCCACGGCGTTCTCAACACCGCGTTCGTTCAACCACCGTCAAAACCCAGTTGGTATGACAGCCTGTCCGCCAAACTGGATGCGGCTCAGGCTAACGCCAGCGACTGGATCGACAACCTGGCGCCGGATATCACCAGCGGCGTCCCTCTGGCGGTAGTCGATTATGGAACGACCTACACAGCCATCAGCCAGCAAATCCAGAAGATTGTAAAAGCGCATCCCAATGCTAGTGGGGCAGATGACCAAAATGTCCAACAGGTCGGCGAGTTGATCGCCGCATTGCGCGCTCAACTCGCCGACATGTTAAGCAGCGTGGATACCACCTCGCAAAAACTCAAAACGTGGGGTGACAAAATGCAAAAGTCCCACGATGCGCTGACTTCCGGGGCTAGCGATATTCAATCGGCAGAAACCGACCTCACCAGTGAGGTCGCTAAAATGAATCAAGCTATCAAGACATTACATGACATCATCACCGCAGAAAACATCGCACTGGCTGCCAGTATTGGCGCGACTTTCCTCGGCATTATCCTCGGTATACTCGGCATCATCTTACTGCCGGAGACATTGGGTGTCAGTGCCATATGGAGTGTCGGCGGAGTAATGTGCGGTATTGGTGGCCTTCTGGCCATAGGAGGAGCCGTTGGCTGGGGGGAAATGCAGGAAAAAATAAACAATAACTTTGATGAAATCGCGCAAGACCAAAAAGAATTGGATGCCGATAAGCAACAGATCGTAGCCTTGCAGGGTCTGGCTGCTGCCAGCCAGCAGGCCGTCACCTATATCAATACCGCCACTTCCGCCCTGTCCGAGTTTCGCACCAGTTGGGCCATGTTCGATGGTGAATTACAGAGCGTCGCCAACAAGCTGTCACAAGCGGAAGATTCCCTTTCGACCATTGTTCAGGGAGCCATCTCGAGTGGAGCCGACACGGAGTGGAATATGGTTATCAACTTCGCCCAGCAGTTGGCGGACCTGCCGGTTTCCGTCCAGAAGGGCACCATGACGATGAATGGCCCCATACAGCAAGCCTCCTAACATCCGCCCTTTACTCCCTCGCCCTTTTCAAAAGGGCGAGATCACACCATCCCGCAAGGAGATCCCATGACGTTTAGCGCGCAAGCCTGCAATGCCCAAATCGACCACTCACAATGCGCTATGGCGCTGTTGCATTCCTCCTGTCAGGCATTGATTGAAGCGGAAATCCAATCGGTCAATGCGTCCTGGTATTCGCAGCTCGACCAGGATCTGGGTAATGCCCAGCAATTGGTCGTGGCCTGGCGTCGCAGCGGCACCCTGTATTTCCAGAGCGACATCCTGAACGCCATCGCTACCTGTGGTAACGCCATCACCGCCGCGCAGGGGCCTCTCACCCGGCTATTCCAGCAACTGGAAACGCAATTTTCTCCCGCTCTGCGGGAACAGACCGTGAACCAGTTACAGGCGCTGATCCCCCCGCTACAGGCCATGTTGGGCCAGATGGACAACTACATCTCGACATTAAAGGGGTTTGAAGCTCAGATGGTGAGCGCCGAACAAACCATGCAGCAGACAATCGCGCAGGTTCAGGCACAAGAGACCAGCATTAGCCTCACGATTGACGCTATCAATACGCAGATCAGCAACCTTCGCACTCAAATCGGGAAAGACCGACAAACAATCGCTAATGCACAGGCGGCAGAGCACCAGAACATTCTCGAAACGATATTTGGTATTCTTCTGGCGCCGATTACTGGAGGGCTCTCCCTCATTCTGGCCGGCATTGGCGTCGCCTCTCTCGTTGAAGCCAAAAGCCAGATAGCCGATATGCAGAGCCAAATCAGCCAGTACCAGCAAAAAATCATCCAGCAGCAAGACGGCCTGAGCAACGACCAGCGCACGGTGGCCTGCCTCAAGGGGCTAACGCTAAGCAGCGGCTACGTCATCAGCGACATTGATACCATTAACCAAACGCTGGATAACCTGCGCACTACCTGGAATCTCTATCAGGGTGAAATGGACGCCATCATTCAGCACCTGAACCAGGCTACGGATAGCAGCGTCGCCGTCCTCGCTAACGCCTGGTTCCAGAGCGCTTGCGCAGAGTGGCAACTGATTCAGTCCCATGTCACGACAATCAGCAATGCGCAGACAACGACACAGTTTGTGACGGTGTGATTGAAATATAAGAAAATAATAATTTTCCTTATACCATGGGGGGAATGAGACATTCGCTGTGGCGGCGGCGCCCGGCCGTGCGCTCACCTGGATACCAGACCCGGCGCTGTAGGGAGAAGACGATGAAGCTTTCAGATTTAGGCGACAGAATTTGCATTATGGGGCCATCAAATAGCGGTAAATCTACCCTTGCTAATGCGATTTCGCAGAAACGTAATCTGGAAGTGATCCATCTGGACCAACTTTTTCATGTCCCCCATTCAAACTGGCAAGAACGCCCTCTGAATGAATTTCTGCTATTGCACGATGCGGCAATCAATAAAGAAAAGTGGGTCATGGATGGAAATTACAAAAGATGCCTGCCGCAGCGTTTATCCCGTGCCACCGGGCTTATTTTGCTTGATGTATCCACACTGGCGAGTTTGTCTCGCTATGTGAATCGCACGCTGTTTCAATACCAGCGTTATGGTGGTCTGGAAGGAGGAAAAGACAGACTGAACTGGAGAATGGTCCACCATATTGCCGCTGTCACGCCAGGGAACAGGAAATACTATGCCGAGCTTTTTGAAACGCTGACACTCCCCAAGATAAAGCTCGCGTCTATTAAGGAAATCAACAAACAGTTTGATGAGTGGGGTCTCACAAGATAGCACTCGGAGAAAGCCTGTCACACAGTTCGAACGCGCAGCAAATATCAGGTGGGCGTTTTCAACGAACGCGGAGATCCCGATTTACGCCAGTGTTCAGTAATACGCGGCATACTCTCTTCTATCCAATGGACCAGCACCCGCACCTTTTCCGATGCTTCTTTTCCCAACGGGGTCAGGTTGTATTCCACGTGCGGCGGCACCACATCGTAAGCCACCCGATGAATCAAACCGTCACCTTCCAGACATTGTAAGGTCTGAGCCAGCATACGTTCGCTGATACCATTAATCAGCCGACGTAATTCACTGAACCGCAGCGTTTTGGACTCCAGTACAATCAGAATCAGAATGCCCCAGCGGCTGGTGATATGTTGTAAAACCTCGCGCGACGGACAGGCCGCCACCAGTAAATCCCCACGCTGGAATCGTTCAATTTTTTGCATACTTCACCTTTTATCGTTACCTGCCCACACGCCGGTACAAGATCGCTGTAGAAATAAACACTCGCTTTCCTATGCCCCTTGCGCTTTCACCCTATCAGGGATTAAAAACACCATCGGCATAAAATAATCTAATGGAATAATGAGAGGTAAATGAATGCCGCCATCATCACAAAGAAAATAAGGAAAGAGTCAACGCTGCTACAGGGTAGATATTGACGTTATCTGGCAGATAACACAGGGGGTGACATAATATCGGCATTAATTCAAGATATTCATTCCATCAAATAAAGCGAGTTAAAGCACGTTATTCATGCAATCAATAAAGATAATAAATTCAATAAATTAGATAAGCACGCTACCAGAAGTGCCTGATATCAGGTAAAAGACTATCACTGCCAAAAATGAAAATGTTAGGCTGTCGATGCTTTTGCACGCAGGTCTTTGGTGCAATAACACACTAAAAAAGCGACACACCGAAAAAGCCATTTCAAGCTGCTGTGAGACAAGCCTCCTGCCACCGGAGTATTTTTTCTCAGTCTGTATAAGGGTGTCCTCTACTTTCACTTTAGCTACTACGTTTATTTTTAAAAAACACTACGAGCACACAGCAAAAAGGAAATTTTTCCTCAATCCCTTATTTGATAAAGGAATGCTCGTATGCACAAAAACTCACTCGTCCGCGCCATAACGGTAGCGGGTTTGTTTTCTCCCGCCGTCACCTTTGCTGCTGGCACCTGGTCGGACGCAAGGAATGACGCTATGGGGGGAACGGGTGTCGCCTCATCCCACTACGGTTCTGCGGCATTGACCAACCCGGCACTGCTCACCAACGCGCAGGCCAGCGATAATGTTAGCGTGATCCTCCCGTCCGTTGGTGTCTTCGTTTCCGATCCGGATAAAGTGGAAGACAAATTCGATCGTATCAAAAGCAGTTGGGACAGCGTCAAAAACACGCTGAACGCCAGCAGCGGCGTCACCAACCCGTTGTTGCGTCGACTGGCGTTACAACAGGGTATCTCCTCCTTTCAGTCGCTACGGGGTGAATTGGAAGGCATCAATGGCGACCGCGCTTACGGCGATGCCGCGGCAGCGGCCGTCATTACGGTTCCCAATCAAACGCTACCCTTTGCTTTTGTCGTGAAAGGCTGGGGGGTTGCCAACGCCAAAGCGGTGGTGACCGACCGTGACCTGGCCTATCTGGATAGCGTGGCGGCCGGAAGAACCATTCCCAGTTCAGCCGACCTGAATAGCTTCACCTCCCGGGCCGAAGGCGCAGGCGCGCTGGTGACCGAGTACGGTGTCGCCATGGCGAAAGCATTCAGTATTGCCGGTCAGCCGGTCTCGGTCGGTATCACACCGAAACTGCAACAGATTGATACCTATAACTATATTGCATCAATCAATAACTACAGCACCTCCGATTTTCGCAATTCAGAATTCAGAAAATCCACGACCGGTGCGAACCTGGATTTGGGGGTAAGTACCAATCTGACGCCCAACTGGAGCGCCGGTCTGGTGGCACAAAACCTGATAGGACGCCGGATCGATACCAAAGAGGTGCAGGGCATTCAGCGCACTTTCAGCCTTCGTCCGCAGGTCACTGCCGGTACGGCCTGGAACAAAGAAAAGCTGACGCTGGCGACCGATATCGACCTGACGCCGGCCAGTGGTTTTGATGCTGAGAAAAAGAACCAGTACGCCGGTGTGGGTGCGGAATATCGCGTGCTGTCCTGGGCGCAATTGCGTGTGGGTTATCGCGCCAATATGCGCGACAGTGACAAAGACCAGGTCACTGCCGGTATTGGGTTGTCTCCCTTCGGCGTCCATCTTGACCTGACCGGCATGGTCGGCACCGCAAGCCAACACACCTATGGCGCTGCCGCCAAACTGAGTTTTACCTTCTGAGCCTGCGGCCCGGTATCGTGACTGATGCCGGGCCGTATTCGGATAACAGGCTCTCTTACCTGCGTTATCGCCGCGTTTTAGCGCGCGCCTCCCACTGCATCACCAGACTGATAGCTGCCGGTAACACCGTCAGCGTCAGCAATGTCGCGACGATCAGTCCGCCGATAATGGCATAGGCCATCGGCCCCCAGAATACCTGTCTGGAGATGGGGATCATCCCCAAAATCGCCGCCATGGCAGTCAACAGAATGGGACGCGAGCGGTGGCGAGCCGCGTGGATAATCGCCTCGGTGGCCGACATACCGGCGGCGGTGTTGGTGTCCACCTCACTGATCAGGATCACCGCATTACGGATGATCATCCCAGCCAGCGCGATAACCCCGAGTAAAGCGACAAACCCCATCGGCGTACCGGTTGGCAGCATCGCCGCCACGATACCAATCAGCCCGAACGGTGCCATCATCACCGCCAGCATCATGCGAGAGAAGCGTTGTAACTGCACCATCAGCAATATCAACATCACCAGCAGCGTAACCGGCAACACCCGATATACCGAACTGTTCCCCTTGTTGGACTCCGCTACCGAGCCGCCTTCTTTAATACGGTACCCCGATGGTAATGTCGCCTGATACGCCGCCACTTTCGGTGCCAACGTCGCCGACAATGCCTGAGCACGCACCCCTGGAGCCAGGTCGGTTTGCACCGTGATAAAGGGGATACGTTTGTGACGCCAGATAATCGGTTCGTCAATGCCATACCCGATGGAGGCTATCTGCCCCAGCGGCACCTGTTGCCCATTAGCCGCACGCAGTTGCAGACTGGCAACCGTATCCAGATCCTGGCGCTCCTCATCGCGGGCACGCACCACCACGCCCACCATGCGGTTACGATCGCGCACGCTGGTTACCGTGGTGCCGGAGAAAATGGTCGCCAACGCGCTGGCGACATCCTGCGAACTGATGCCCACCGCACGCGCTTCCGTCTGATTGAGGTCAATACGAATCGCACGCTCCGGTTCACCGGCGGTCAGGTTCACTTCCCGTGTACCGGGGGTGTTGCCAATCAGCGCGGCAAGGCCGGTCGCATACTCGCGAACCTTGCTGATATCTGGCCCGCTCACCCGGTATTTGAGCGGCCAGCCAACGGGTGGCCCTAATTCCAGCGGCGATACGCGGGTCACTAAATGGCTGAAATCCTGTTGCAGGCGTTTCTCCAGTCGGGCGCGCAGCGCATCCCGCTCTTTTAACCCTTTTGCTACCACTACCAGTTGCGCGATATTTTCATTTTCTAACAGTACGTCCATGGGCAGATAAAAACGTACTGCACCAGAGCCGACATAGGTAGAGAAATGATCCAGGTCCGGGTCGCCTTTCAGCGACTGTTCCAGCCGCTCCACCTCTCGTTCGGTCGCTTCCTGAGAGGCATTATTCGGTAACGTCAGGCTGACCAGCAGTTCAGGTCGATCTGAGGCCGGGAAAAACTCGCCCTCCAGCCGACCAGCAGCCACGATAGCCAGCGCCAGCAACATCACCGCCAGCAGCAGTGTTCGACCACGGTAGCGCAACGCGCTCGACAACAAGCGCTCGTAGAGACGCGACAGCCACCCGGCGTTATGTTGATGGGCTTTCACCGCCTTCGGCAGCAACCAGACGCCAATCAGCGGCGAGAACAGAATAGCCACCACCCAGGAGCTGATAAGCGACATCATCACCACAATAAACAACGAGTAGCAGTACTCACCGGCGCTGGATGCGGCAAACCCCACTGGAATGAAACCTGCGATCATCACCAGCGTACCGGTCAGCATCGGAAACGCGGTGGTGTCATAAGCACGGGTAGCGGCCTGTTCACGGGCATCGCCCTTCTCCAGACTCGATACCATCGCCTCCACCGTGATCATGGCGTCATCCACCAACAGCCCGAGCGCGATAATCAGCGCCCCCAGTGAAATGCGCTGCAGGCCAATACCTGCTACCTCCATACCGGTGAAGGTCATCGCCAGCACAATCGGTATCGACGCCGCCACCACCAGACCGGCACGGCTACCCAGCGAGACGAACGAAACCGCCAGCACGATCACGACGGCCTCCAGCAGCACCCGGACAAAACCGTTGACCGACGACGCCACCACCGCGGATTGATCCGCCACGTTGGTGACCTCAATCCCATACGGTAGTGACGCGCTGATCGTCGCCATCTTGCTGCGCAGCGCGTTACCGAAGTCCAGCATATTGCCGGTCGATGCCATTGAAATCGCCAGCCCAATGGCCGGTTGTCCATTGACGCGAAACGCTGGTGCGGGCGGCTCAGCCGCCTGACGGTGAATTGTCGCGATGTCAGTCAGCGGGATGAAACGGTTCCCAATACGCAGCGTCACGTCCCGCAGGCTTGCTTCGGACACAAATGCGCCGCTGACCCGAAGCGCCACCTTGTCACTATCGGTTCGAATGATGCCAGCCGGACTAACGGCATTCTGTGCCTGCAACGCCGCCGCCACCTGTTGCAGGGAAAGCCCCATCCCCGCCAGTTGTCTGGGCGAAAAGGCCACCACAATTTGCTCATCCTGTGCGCCCAATACCTCAATTTTGCCGATATCCGGTGTAGAGAGCAGCGCAGTACGAATGTCATCCACCTTATCGCGCAGCTCACGCGGCGAGTATCCCTCGGAAGTAAAGCCATAGATGGTGCCGAACGTGTCGTCAAACTCATCGTTAACCGCTGGCTCAGTCACCCCATCAGGCAGGCTGGGTGCCACATCCTTCATCTTCTTTCGAACGGTATACCAGATGTTCTGCACTTTGGATGGCGGCGTATTGTCACGCAGGTTGACGAATATCACCGCTTCACCGGCACGGCTGTAGCTTTCAGTAAAATCAAGGTAAGGCGTTTCCTGTAGCTTCTTTTCCAGCACATCGGTCACAAAGCTGACGGTATCCTGCACGGTGGCTCCAGGCCAACTGGCGGAGACCACCGCCGTTTTGATGGTAAACGCAGGATCTTCGTTACGCGGCAAGCGCTCATAGCTCATCACACCGGCAGCCACAACGACCAGCATCAGAAATGCCACCAGTTGCTGATGGGCCAGTGCCCAGGCAGAAAGGTTCCATTTTTGCTTGAATCCCGATGACATCATTGCGCCTCCGCCAGCGCGACCTTCTCACCCGCCCGCAGTTTACTCACGCCAGCGGTGACCACCTTGTCACCCGCCGACAAGCCACCGGCAACAATCAGCTGAGATTCGCTATACTGCCGCAGGGTGATCGGTTGTAACCGCAACACCTGCGTCTGTGGGTCGACCACAAACACCGCCGGATTATCTCCCTGACGAGTGAGCGCCGAGGCTGGCAACACGATAACGCGGCTGCCAGGCAGCGTGATTTCACCCTCTACTGTGGCTCCCAGCACCATTTCTTTCGGTGGTTCGGTGAGTGAAACCCGCACCCGCCAGGTACGAGTTTCCGCATCCGCCAACGGGCTGACGTCCCGCACACGCCCACGGACTTTGATAGCCGGATTGGATAACAAGGACACGGTCACCAGTGGGTCGGTCATACCGCTGGTAATCAACCGTTCAGAGACATTGAAAACCGCATCGCGGCCGGTAAACGTCGCCAGTCGCACCACTTCCTGACCCGCAGTCACCACCTGACCGGGGTTAGCGCTAACCGAGGTGATCACACCGGCGACCGGCGCAGAGAGCCGGGTATACCCCAGGCGGTCCTGAGCACTTTTGACGCTGGCTTGTGCGCTTTCACGCACCGATACCGCCGATGCCCAGTTCGACTGGGCCTCATCGAGTTGCGCACGGGAAATAGCGCCATTCGGCGCCAGTTGTTTCATTCGGTTAAGATTTTGCTCCGCCAGTCGCTCCGATGCTATCGCTCGGGTCAAATCCGCCTTCGCGCTTTGTAGCTGGTTATCCGTGTCGCGGGGATCAAGCGTGGCTATCACATCGCCGGCCTTTACCTCTGACCCGACATCCACCATGCGCGATACGATTCGACCATCCAGACGGAAACCCAGCGCGGTTTCTTCCGCCGGACGGATCTCGCCGGTCTGGGATAAGATATCACCGGTGTCGGATGGCTCGACTGTCACGGTACGCACCGGGCGTAGCGGCGCAGGCGCGGGCTTGCTACTGGTGTTATCGCAACCGGATAACACACCGATAAGCAGCAATACCGCCCACACGCCACAGGCACGGGCAACAGCGCTGCGCCAGTGACAGCTCAAATGATGCAAAACGCAAAGCATGGACTCTGTCTGTGTCATAGTGATTTCCTGTTAACCGCTACGGATCATTACACCACATACATTTCCAGATTGTTTCCACGCTTTATCAAGAAACCATCAAGGTTGCTGAAAAACCAACGTTATCTCAGGCAACAGGCTTCCTAATCTTACGCCACCGGTAATTCAAGGGTAAAACACATGCCCCCCTGCGGATGGTTTTCCGCTATCAGGCTGCCACCAAGCGCACCACAAATCGCCTCGGCGATGGACAACCCCAGTCCGCTGCCGCCGGAATGACGCGCCCGCGAAGTATCCGCCCGGGAAAAACGCTCAAAGATATGCGGCAGGAAGGCATCACTGACGCCGGGCCCGTAGTCGCGAAACTGGATACGCCATCGGTCCTGCTGGCGTGTGACGTCAATCCGTTGTGTCTTCCCTTCCACCGCATAGCGCAGGGCGTTATCCATCAGAATGGTAAAGACCTGCCCCAACCGGGTAGGATCCGCCAGACAATACCCTTCCTCATCGGCATGCAATGTCACCGTGAAACCGGCCGCTTCCGCATTGGGTTTCAGCCAGGCGATACGGTCGCGCAGCAGTTCCACCGGGTTCAGTCGGGTTTTGTCGATAGCCAGTTGTCCGGCGCTGGCCATCGAGAGCACATGCAGGTCTTCAATCAGTCGGTTAAGGTTGAGCATCTGGTTCATCACCATTTGCAACTGGTGGGGATCCGGCTGAAAAACCCCATCCAGCATTCCCTGCAACCGCCCCATCGCGGCCGTCAACGGCGAGCGCAACTCATGCGCCATCGCCACATGCGAGGCATGCAACTCACGCTCGTAACGCTCGAGTTGTGCGGTCATGGCATTAAAGTCACGGGTCAGCAGCGTCAGCTCGGCGGGTGCCCCTGGCACCATGCGGGCACGGGTGGAGAACTGCCCGCGCGCGACCGTGCGCGCCGACATCGCCAACTGGCTGAACTGTACCGACAACGGCCGGGCTGCCCATAAGCCCAGGACGACAATTAACGGAATGGCGACCAGCACCAGCAGACTCAAAATCAGCCAGTCCACCGTCGCGATAGACGGATCAAAGACGTCCGGGCCGTACCAGGTGCTGAACAGTTCATAATAACGGGCGAGATTCAGCGTAGGATTCTCACGCAGCAGGGTAAACTCGTGGCGTACCGCATCTGGCATCTTGTGCATCACCCACAGATTCCAGACGAAGAAACGCAGCCACATGCAAGTGGCGATCAACACCACGGCACCTATCGCCAGCGACAAAATCCGCAGGCAAAGCCAGCGCCACAACGAGAGAGGAGGCAACGTTTTCATGGCTGACGAAACCGGTAACCCACCGCGCGAACCGTCAGCAGTACCCCGCTAATGCCCACCGCTTCGAGTTTTTTGCGCAGATTATAGATGTGTGTATCCACCACCCGCTCCAACGCGTCGCTATCGGGCAGGCAGGCTTCCAGCAGTTCCTGACGGGAAAAGGCACGGGTCTGAGCATGCAATAGGGTCGTCAGCAAGCTAAACTCTGTCGGCGTCAGCTCCAGCGGCTGACTGTGACCTTGTGTGTCAGTCACCGCCGCCAGCATCGCATCCTGATCGACCACCAACGGACCAAAGCTCAGCGTCTGGCCTGGCATCATCGCACCGCTAGTGCGTCGTAATACAGCCTGAACCCGCGCGACCACCTCACCAGGGTGATAGGGTTTAGTGACGTAGTCATCGGCACCGTAGCGCAACGCACCAATCTTATCGGTGTCATCCCCCATCGCGGTAACCATGATAACCGGGATGTCACTTTTTCGACGTAAAGCCGCCAACACTTCAGTCCCGTTCATGCCCGGCAGCATCACGTCGAGCAGGATCAGATCAGGCTTTACTCGCAACGCCATTTCCAGTCCGCCAACGCCGTCACTTGCCAGCAGTACCTGAAAATTATCACGTTTCAGGTACGCTTCCAGCACGCTGGCAGCATCCGTGTCATCTTCGATTATCAGAATGCGTTTCAGACTCATCATGGCCCTCTTGATAATTTCTTCATCATTTACTGACGAGGTATTGACGCTAATGTGTATACTCCGACACTTCGTACAAGGAAGCACAAAAGCGCCAGAATAAGACACCACGACAAGGCAACATCACGTTCCCGTTTTAAGGAGTTCAGACAGGATGATAGTGCGACATACCCCCTTTTACATAGCTACTCTTTTCTTAGCCGCCAGCAACACCAGTTGGGCTGACGATACCTCGCCAGATCAACAAGATGGCGTGACTGTCGGCCTTGCCGCTCACAATGCGCCGCGCTACAGCGGTTCAGATCAGCAAGTCTGGGACCTGCTGCCGGTGATTCAGGCTCGTCAGGGGGCTTTCTTTTTTGATACCGCCAAAGGTGCGGGCTATGACCTGCAATTCGGCCAGTTTTATCTTGAGCACACGTTAGGCTACAACCCAGGACGAACCGACAAAAACGCCACGTTCCGCGCCGGCTCTGACAAATTACGCGGTATGGGAAAAATTGATGGCGTACTGAATACCGCAGTGGCGATCGGCTGGCAATTTAACAACCAGTGGTCAGTGGAAGCGAAGGCAACGCTGCCGTTAACCGACAGCCAGGGCGTGCAATACCAGACGTCGCTGACCAGCATCCTGTTCCAGAATAAGTCAGACACACTGGGCGCTCAGGGCATATTACTGTTCGGCGACGCGCGTAATAACAACCTGTTTTACGGCGTCAGCCAGCAGCAGAGCCAGAACTCGGGTTATCGCGTCTATCAGGCCGGAAGTGGCCTATACGGGCAGTCTGTCTCGCTGTTCTGGTCACATCAGTTCGATTCACACTGGACCACCTTACTCAGCGGCAGTTATACCCACCTGAACGATAAAGCCTCTGACAGCCCCATCGTGTTTCGCGCTGATCAGGGTGAAGGCACCGTTGCCGTTACCTATACGTTCTAATCCAGGCTCTCGTCTATATTCTCGTCGATGCCAGATTCTCGTCGGTGCCAGAAGCTCAGCGCTGACGAGAACATCGAGTACCATTCCGGTTCTCTCTGAAAAAACAATGCTGATACCATCACGGTACTGTATTATACAGCGGCTATCCGGTGAGGCTGTCGCCACTGGATGACAAGTGTGTCACTCCATTTTCTACTCTTTCCTCGATTATGGCTTGATACGTCGACCGGGCAGGCTCGTTTTCATTTCATGGGTCACGTATGGCATAAAAAGTTAGAGAAATAACATCTTAAGGAAAATAGCAAGAGCACAAAAAGCTAAACGGAACGACAACAACATAAGAAAAAGCGTCTGGCAAATTGAAAATATAAAACTGACTGAAATAGAATAGCCGCGCTGCTCCTGAACGTTATTCAGACAGCACTCGCTTTTGGCCTTTTTGACAATTTAATCAGGGTTATCACGTCATGAAAAAAGTCTTTATCACCGGGGCCACAGGTTTCCTTGGCGGTGCTATTATGGAAAAAGCGTTACAGGACAAGCAGATCGAAAATATATTTATGCTGGTCAGAGCTGAAACGCAGCAGGATGGACTTAAACGAATTCTCAATAATCTGCGTAAATTTGATATTCCAGAATCAGTATTATCTCGTTTAACTGCAGACAATATTATCGTTGGCGACCTGGCCGAACCTGAGTCTTTTCTACAGAACCCGGTTCTGGATAGTATCACCCATGTCATTAACAGCGCGGCCATCGCCTCATTTGGCAATAACCCATTAATTTGGAAAGTCAACGTTGAAGGCACGCTGGCATTCGCCAAACGCATGAGCCAGGTTGCCTCACTGCAAAAATTCATCCAGATCGGCACAGCGATGTCGTGCGTTCCGGAGCAGGATCAGGTGGTGGAAGAATGCGGCCATCTGGATACGGAAAAATCACACATCGTCGAATACACGCTGTCCAAAGCCACTATCGAAAACCTGATGCGTGAGCACTGCCCGGCGATGCCGTTGCTGATTGTGCGTCCATCCATCATCGTCGGCCATTCACGTCTGGGCTGTAAACCGTCGAGCAGCATCTACTGGGTGTTCGAAATGGCGATGAAACTTAAGAAATTCATGTGTTCACTGGATGACAAAATCGACGTCATTCCGGTGGATTTCTGTGCCGATGCCATTCTGCTGCTGATGCATTCAGAACAGGCCGTTAACGATATCTACCATATTTCCGCAGGCGAAGCCTCCAGCGTCAGTTTCAACGAGGTTGATGAAGCCATGGCGCAGGCAGCGGCACGTCCGCCGATGGGCGAAGCCTACCGTCAGGTCAGTTACCCTGACCTGATTAAACTGCGCAGCAGCTTTAGCGAGCTGTACGGCCCTTGCAATGAACGTCTGATGCTGCGTGCGATGCGTCTTTACGGTTCATTTGCCCAGCTAAATGTGAAATTCAGCAACCGTAAACTGCTGCAACTGGGCATGAAAACCCCGCCGCGCTTCACCGAATACGTGGGTAAATGTGTGGAAACGACCCGTCATTACAGCGTACCGGAACTGATGACGGTCGATTTTAAATAACCGTTCCCAGCACTGGCCCCGTGATTACCACTGAAGACAGCGGGGCCAGTGCAAACTCTGCCTACTCTTCCTTTTTTCTGCTATTCATCAATCACTTCCCGTCTTGAGCAACGCCACATCGCCCTTGGTAATAAGCCGCTGGGTTGATTAAAAACTCCTTAAGAAATATCGTTATTTCACAATAGGAATAGGTTTAAAAAAACAAAACCAATCAGGAATTAAAAATAACGCTTTACTATCAACACCATTAATCAATGCCAACAATAATAAAACCGATAATAATAGAAATAGTATTTGGATTATTTCTATTTCAAATACGAAATATAATAACACCCTGCAATGTCAGGGCGCTAATTGATATATCCCCTTCATACTTAGAGTTGCAGGTGCGTTGTCCTGCAACTCGAATTATTTGGGGTATAACATCTTGTACTCGTGTGGTGCTCTATCACGCGGCGTCAATAGACTGGCGAGACCCCGGACACACCAATTGGCGGCTCTTGATGTGGTACATTTCCAGATTCGGACGCAGGAAGAACGCCATTTCCCACGGGTTTTTATTGATGAACGCATGGCGCACTTCTTCAAACAACGGCGTTGTCGGGTCAATCAGATGTGCATCACCTTCAATCAGGGTGTAATTCCACTCAATTGAACGCTCAAAGGTATAGTGTGAGCGCTCATCCATCGCAAAGAAGCAATGTGGATTGCGTTTCAGTAATTTGGATTTGAAGGTTTCCGGGAAGGTAATCAGGAAAATATCGTCCTCGACCGAGGAGAGGAACGCCAGTACCGTGGTGTGCGGCTGCTCTTCAGCCATGGTCACCAATACACCGACTTTATTGGTAAAGTCTTTGCGTTCAGTATCAGGCAGTGACGTCATCGCCGTCCAGGGCACCGGCCGTTCCGGGCGATTATCGGTTGGGAACACGTAACCCGGCTCACGAATATCCACGACCGGGGTGAACCCGTGCAACAACTGGCATTCGCGCGGTGCCAGAATAACCCAATCTTCATCCACGCTGACCACACGACCCTTGTACGACGCACGGTAGACCGAAATATTGGCATCGAACTCATCAACACCGGTGCGATTATCAAGATGTACCGTCGCCAGCGTCCCCACCGTCAGGTCATGCCCTTTTGGGAAGAACACCCGTAAACTGTTATCCGCACGCGGATACACCCCACAGATATGAATTACTACATTTCCTTGTTGGTAACAGGCCAGCACCCCCAGCACCTGCTTACCCAGATACGTCGTCAGACTCATGTTGCAGCACCTTATTTTATTATTCTCGTTACGAAGACGTCAGGCTGTGTGTAAAGTCGCCGCGGCGTCGACTGGCTGGGCGTTATCGGTCCATCACGCCTGCCGTTTCCACCCTATGCGAGCGGAAGATTGACTGTCAAGGCGTTTACCACCTTTACCATTTCATCGTTCTATATGTGAATTTAACTCACATGACTGTGATTTTTTCGGCAGAGATACTCTCTTTTGACACAGGTATGCTCACCTCAAACACAGCAATCCCTTACGCAGAGGTCATCTATGAGCGACATCCTGATCCTTATTCTCGGTCTGTTCGCCGGCAGTGTCAGCGGCATTGTTGGTACCGGCGGCTCCATCATTCTGCTACCCGCACTGGCGTGGGCATTCAGCCCACAGGCAGCGGTGCCAATCATGGCGATCGCCGCCACCATGAGTAATATCTCCAAAGTTATCCTATGGCGTAAGGCCATCAATTTACGGGCGTTGGGTTATTACTGCCTGCCGGGCATTCCGGCATCGATCATCGGTGCCAGCCTGCTGTGGGTGATGCCGGTGCGTCTGTCGAGCCTGTGTATCGGCCTGTTCTTCCTGTTGCTGATTCCACTACGTCACCTGGCCCACCGACGTGCTTTCACGCTCAATGATAGTCAGCTGGCAATGGCGGGCGGCGTAGTCGGCTTCCTCACCGGTGTCGTCTTTTCCACCGGCCCACTGACGATACCGTTGTTCGCCGGTTACGGCTTGCTAAAAGGCGCACTGCTGGCCACCGAGTCTGCGGCTTCGCTGGTCATCTATCTGACCAAAGCCTCCACCTTCGGGGTGATAGGCGCGCTACCGTGGTCGGTGCTATTGGCAGGCGTGCTGGTCGGGTTAACACAGGTCGCCGGGGTGTACATCGGCAAACGCTTCGTACTGCGCCTGTCTGACACCCTGTTTAACCGACTGGTGGATAGCATGATGCTGATAGCCGGTCTCTCACTGCTGTGGGAAACCGTACCTGCGCACTAACGTGGCGACGATAACGACAAAAAATAATCGAGGTATTCCCGATACTCGTTACCCAATGTCGGCAACGCCTGAAAATCGAAAAAGCGTACGTCCTGCGACTCGGTTTTATCCACCACAATATCGCCTTGCCAGTCGCGGCACACATACAAAGCCGTCAGCACATAGATCTGATCCTGATTGGGCAAGGTGAAAAAGTGGTCGGGGCCAGAAAACATTTTCAGAAAATCGAACCTATTGAGTTGCAGCCCAGTCTCTTCACGCACTTCGCGAATCGCGGTCTCTTCCAGTGACTCCCCCAGTTCCAGTAACCCGCCGGGCAACCCCCATACCCCTTCCAGACGATGCTGCAACAACACCTGTCCACGCGTGTTTAGTAAAATCACGTTAGCGCCCGCCAGCAGCAGCGGACGATGCCCGATCAACTGACGCATTTCCTGCACATAATTCATGACATACCTCTATTCATGGCGTACCTCTGCTGACTCAGCAATGTACGGATTCGGTCATGTACCCACGTTAACGCGGGTGCATGACAATAATGTGTGTGGTGACAGTCAAGGTGAGTGGTGTCAGTCAGACAGTCTCCGTGCTGGCAGCCTGTTCCAACAGCCACTGTTCGAAGCGGTAATGCAGCCGGGTTTTCGCCAGCCCTGCAGGCGTCAGTAAATAATAGGTACGCTCGGCGACACGCAGCGCCGGCAAGGGAGCCACTAACCTGCCGAGTGCCACATCACGCGCCAGTAACGGCAGCGGACCCGGCCCAATGCCCAACCCATCAATCAACGCCGCATACGTGACGTAGAAATGATCAAAACGCAGCCAGTTAAGCGTACCGGGATCCACTAACCCACCCACATCGAACAACTGTGACCAAAAGCCGGGGCGCGTTTCGGTATCTAACAGCGTATGGTTTACCACGTCGCCGAGTACAGCGAGCGGCTGATGCGCCAGCAATGAAGGGGCAGCCAGCAAGGTATAATGCTCCTGCATAAATGGCAGCGCACTGAAACGATCGCTATTAAACACCCCAAGACGGATCACCAGATCAAAACCGCTGGTCACCGCCAGTTGCTGGGTCGTGGCGGTATGGATCTGGATAAGCGTTCCAGGATTAGCCTGATAAAATGCAGGTAGTCGAGGCGCCAGCCAGCGCATGGTAAAGGTCGCCGGTGCGCTGATACGCAATAACTGCGTTGCCTCACCGCGGCCATAGCGGCGGGCCGCTTCATCCATGACTCCCAATACGTCGTTCATCTCCTTGGCAAAGGCCTGCGCATGCAGCGTCGGCACCATGCACTGGCCGGATCGAACAAACAGTGTCTGCCCTAACCAGCTTTCCAGGATACGAATCTGTCGGCTGATAGCACCGTGGGTCACATTCAATTCTTCAGCGGCAGCGCTATAACTGCCTGCCCGACAGGCAGCCAGAAACGCGCGCAACGCAGGCAGAGGAGGCAGTCGGTGCATGGGTCGTCGCTTTATGGGATTACACACCGTCAGACTGTATCACAGTCTGGAAAATACACCGTGACCGCCCGGTATAACACATGCCCGATTGGCATAAGGACTGACTGGCCTGTCATGTAGCAGACTTGTATGATGATCAGCCAAATAGATAACAAACCATAGCATTATCAGCAGTACCTTTCAGGGAATACTGCCTGGCGCGTTACCGCCAGCCTGCACGGCATCCAGCCTATTTATCGAGGACGTTATGACAATCAGGCGTTATCCACACCTTGCCCATTGGGGCGCGTTCACCGCTGTTGTTGAAGACGGCAGGCTTATCCGCTGCGAGCCGTTTGCAAATGACCCAGACCCGTCGCCCATGCTCGACTCCATCGTACCGTTAGTCTATTCCGACAAACGTATTCGCAAACCGGCGGTGCGCCGATCCTGGCTGGAAAAGCGAGAGAACAGTGATCGTACGCTGCGTGGTAAAGAGCCGTTCGTCGAAGTGGACTGGGACCTCGCGCTGGATCTGGTGGCGGAAGAAAACCGCCGGGTACGCGATCGTTACGGCGCTGACGGTCTGTTCGCCGGGTCATATGGCTGGTCGTCCGCCGGGCGCTTTCATCATGCCCGTTCTCAGGTACGACGTTTCTATTTCTCCGGCGGTGGCGCGGTAGATCAGGCCGGCAACTACAGCTGGGGAGCGGCACAATTCTTCCTGCCGTATGTGATAGGCACCTTCCACCCGCTCACCGGCAAAGTCACCGAGTGGCGTAGCGTGGCAGATCACTGCGAACTGTTTATTGCCTTCGGCGGACTGGCGCTGAAAAACGCCCAGGTAGCCTCCGGTGGTGCCGGGCACCACACGCTGAAACCGGCGCTGGAAAAACTGGTGGCGCGCGGCATTCCGGTTATCAACATCAGCCCCATGCGCGATGACTGCCCGGCGTTCGTCAACGCAGAGTGGATCCCTATTCGTCCAAATACCGACGTAGCATTAATGCTGGCGCTGGGCTACGAGATACAGCGACGGGAAGCGCAAGACCGTGACTTTCTTGAACGTCATTGCGTCGGTTACGCACAACTGCGTGACTACCTCAATGGCCACAGCGACGGTATAGCCAAAACACCGGCATGGGCCAGCGCCATCACCGGTATCCCGGCTGCACGTATCGAAAAACTGGCGCAACAGTTGATCGGCGTACGCAGCTTTATCACCTGTTCTTACTCGGTACAACGTGCCCACCGTGGTGAACAGCCTTACTGGATGATGATCGCACTGTCTGCCATGCTCGGGCAGGTAGGGTTACCTGGCGGTGGTTTCTCGTTTGGTCACGGCTCGATGAACAGCGTCGGTAACGAGCGCATGACATCCCCCGCGCCCGCGTCGCCCTCCGTCCCCAATCCCGGCCAGTCGATTCCGGTCGCACGTATCGCCGACATGTTGCTCAACCCCGGCAAGCCCTATACGTTTTGCGGTGAGCAACGTACTTATCCCGATATCCATCTGATCCACTGGGCCGGTGGTAACCCATTCCACCATCACCAGCAGCTTAACCGGCTGGTTGAAGGCTGGCAGCGCCCGGATACGGTTATCGTGCAGGATATTGTCTGGACTGCCGCCGCACAGATGGCCGACATTGTGCTGCCTGTCACCACCTCGCTGGAAAGAAACGACATAGGCGGCTCCTCACGGGATCGTTTCGTGTTCGCCATGCATCAGGCGATTGCGCCACAGCATCAGGCGCGTCATGACTACGACATTTTCAGCGAACTGGCCCAGCGTTTAGGTTATGGCGACGCGTTCACCCAGGGTGGCCGTACCGAGCGTCAATGGCTGGAAACGATGTACCTCAACTGCCGTGAGCGTCAGGGCAGCGCAGGCGAAAGCTGGCCTGACTTCGACGGTTTCTGGCAACAGGGCTACGTGGATATCCCGATGGACGAGCAACCGTTCGTGTTTTTCGAAGAATTCCGCCACGACCCGGTGAAACACCCCCTCAACACGCCCAGCGGCAAAATCGAGCTATTCAGCAGTACCATCGCTGATTACCGTTACCCGGATTTCGCCCCGCATCCGCAGTGGCAGCCGCCGGTAGAATGGCTCGGCGCAGACGTCACACAACGCTGGCCGTTGCACTTTATCTCTATCCAGCCAGCCGACCGGCTGCACAGCCAGTTAGGCAGCACGCCGCAGGTTAGCGCGAACAAAACCGCCGGGCATGAAACCCTGTACATGCATCCGCAGGATGCGGCGGCTCGCGGCATTCGCCACGGCGAACGGGTGGAAGTACGCAACGAGCGTGGACGCATCTACGCCGGGGTGGACGTGACCGATGGCGTCACACCGGGTGTGGTGATCATGGCGACCGGTGCCTGGTTTGAGCCCGGTTTCGGTCAGGCGCAATGGCACGAGGTGGAACAGTCTGGCAATGCCAACGTGCTGACCCGTGATATGGGGTCATCACCACTCACACAAGGCCCTAACGCCATGAGTTGCCTGGTGGATGTGATCGCTCTCTGAGTAACATCCCTGTACCAGCCATAAAAAAGCGCCCCCGGTTATCGGGGGCGTTTTCTGTCTATACCCGTCATACTTCAAGTTGCAGGTGTGTTGGCTGCGTTACTCGGCCCACTTCACGGGCCTCGCCCTTCGGGCCGCTGCAAGCAGCGTTCAAATCGGCGCATGCCGATTTGTCGTTCACCCGAATCACTTACCTGAGTAAGCTCATCGGGATGAAATGAGAGACATCCTGTCTCTCACCAGAGGCCAGCCGTTGGCTGGTCAAATTCGTTCCCAACGAATTTGTCACTCACTTGCCGCGTTACAAGGCTCTAACGAGCCTTGCCCTAAAGGGCCAACGCGTGGCGTTGTTCAACACGCGAGCATGTTGTCCTGCAACTCGAATTATTTAGGGTATATAACTCTGATCAATGCTTATCGTGCGCTTTTTCAGCACCGTGATGAGCATGATGATCATGGCGTGACAGCCAGTCCAGATACCCCATCACAAAAGCAGACAACACAAACGTCAGGTGGATAATCACATACCACATCAGCTTGTTATCCGGCACGTTTTTGGCATCCATAAACACCCGCAGCAGGTGAATAGACGAAATCGCCACGATCGATGCCGCCACCTTGTTTTTCAGCGAACTGGCGTCCATCTTCCCCAGCCAGTTTAATTTTTCCTTGTCCTCGCCGATATCCAGTGCCGACACAAAGTTTTCATAGCCAGAAAACATCACCATTACCAGCAGCCCGCCCACCAGCGTCATGTCTACCAGCGACAGCAGCGTCAGGATCAAATCGGATTCTTCAATGGAGAAAATGTTCGGCAAAACAAGCCAAATCTCTTCAAAGAACTTGATGGCCAGCGCCAGTAATCCCAGCGACAACCCCAGATAAACCGGAGCCAGCAGCCACCGTGCAGCGTACATCGTATTTTCCAGAAAACGTTCCATAGCGCCTATCAGGTACAGGTTTGAGAGAAAGGCATGATAGCGAAAAACCACGCCAGAGTGTTATTCAAATATTCACCGATATAGCATATTGATTTTTAATAAAATAAACCCGTTTTCACCGAATTATACCGTTAATGACCCGAGTAAAGCCCCTCCATAATAGAATCGACAACTATGAACCCGATCGCCCCGTCTTCTCACCCCTGTCGCCCATACAACGCTGAATGAATAGCACAAGCCAGGGCAGACCAAACATCATGATGTATAAAGTAGACGTAATCTGGCACACCACCTAATCTGTTTGTTTTCCCGTTCACATCAGAATAAGACCTATGCAGAAAATAACCCTTATCACTGGCGGCTCACGGGGTATCGGCCGGGCAACAGCATTACATCTGGCACGACAAGGGCACTGGATAGCCATCAGTTATCTGCATCAACAGCAACAAGCGCAAGGTGTGGTTGAAAACATTACCGCTCTGGGTGGCAAGGCCATCGCACTTCAGGCGGATGTCACTGACGAACAGCAGATCGTATCGCTATTTGCCAGGATTGATAGCGAACTTGGGCCACTCTCAGGGCTGGTCAATAACGCGGGGATCCTGCGACCTCAGGCACGGATCGAAGAGCTGGATGCAGCACGCCTCAACACGATGTTTGCAGCGAATATTACCGGTTGTTTTTTGTGTGCACGCGAAGCGGTTAAACGCATGTCTCACCGTCACGGTGGTCGGGGTGGTGCGATCGTTAACGTGTCATCCGCCGCTTCTCGTCTGGGGTCACCGTATGAGTATGTGGACTATGCCGTGTCCAAAGGCGCTATCGATTCCATGACCAAAGGCCTGTCGCTGGAAGTCGCAGCAGAAGGCATTCGGGTCAACGCGGTACGTCCCGGATTTATTTATACCGACATCCACGCGGACGGCGGCGAACCGGAGCGGGTTGATCGTATCCGCCAGGCGATTCCGATGCAGCGAGGTGGTCAGCCGGAAGAAGTGGCGAACGCTATTGCCTGGTTACTGTCGGATGAAGCCAGCTACGTCACCGGAAGTTTTATCGATCTGGCCGGTGGTAAATAAACAGCCCCATCAGGCAGGCCAACAAAACAAAAACGCTGCACAGTTGTGCAGCGTTCTGAAAGGTGAGAAACGATATATCTCCTGTCACTCCACCGTGGTAAAGCATCCGTTCTCGGTTCCCTGGTGTCGGATGCATGATTGTTTGCGTCGGGGACGCCATCAACAATCAATTAGCCTATCAGCTATATGTAATTCTTATATTTTGTTATCTGCATGACACAGATTAATTAATTTATCTAAACGTTATAGCAATAAAAATATCTAAGTCAACACATTAATAGACACTTTATGATCTTTAATGTCTATTTTTAATGGCTTCATTACAACAACCACCAATCTATTGAATAAATCCACGCTTTTTTATGCGTTTTTTTCAGTCTGCATGCGGCGTGACAGGCCTGATTATCTACTATTTTTTTACCTGACAGGGATAGGTGAAACTAACGCGTTATCGTAAGATGAACCCGTCTGAGAACTGACCTGAGAAGGGATGACCATGAAAACAACGAATGCTCAGCGCAAAACTAATATCATTAAAAATATTGAATATCTGATGCGTACCCGAGGCGAAACCAAAGCCTCATTTTCTAATCGTACCGGGGTAACGCGCACCACTATCTACAAAATTCTTGAAGGTAGGGTCAACAAGGTTCAGCAATCTACCATCAATCGCATTTCTGATTTCTTCGGTGTCTCCTGTGAAGAAATTGAAGATTACGATCTGGAAAAGGTGGAACAGCTGAACAATACCGTTTCATTCGACGGTAACAAAAACCCGGCGGCGATCCCTATCATCCCGCAGTCACAACTGCTATCGGTTCGGCAGAACAAGATTGGTCAGTTAGCGGTCCAGTATCCATTAACCTGGTTCTTCGGAGAAGAAGCCAACATGGTGGCGGTACAGGTGGAGTCGCCGATTGGTGATGCGTTCCATCCCGGCGCATTGTTGCTTCTGCGCCGACCACCCGCGCTGATGCCAAATACGCCGATACTCTACCACGCTCCTGATGTGGGATTTTTCGTCGACATCCCCGACCCGGCCGCTGTGGCAGACAAAAGACGCCCGGAGGACACCATCCTGCTGGGATATATCATAGAGGAAAGGATATAAATGGATGCAAACAAGAAATTCAAGCTGCTGGGGTTCAACCACAGTGGTGAGTTATCCGCCAATATCATGGTGCTGTCGACCGGTAAGATGATCCATATGGATCTCAAGGAACTGGTCGACAGTGAAATTTCCGATGACCTGAGCCGACACGAACTCAATGCATTGTATAAAAAACTCTATGCCGGCAAAGACATTACTACCGCCTACGATCTCAGCGACAGAAATGAACGCTCCTGGTATGCCTATCTTCTGATCACGGTCATGTTGAGCGTTATCTACATTTTTTCCAATGTTGCCGGTTCCAAACCCATTTTTATTCCTTCGCTGAACATGGTGGTTCCAACCGCAATATTTATCTACCCGTTCACCTTCATACTGGTAGATATTCTCAATGAGTTCTATGGATTACGTCTCGCCCGGCGCACCATTTATGTCGCGTTTTTCTCCAACGTATTCTTCGTCATCAGCCTGTGGTGCACCAGCCTCATTCCCAGCTTACCCGAATGGGAATTAGGAAAAACGTACAATGGTATTACCGAAAGCATCATGTCAGTGTTGGTGGCCTCATCGCTGGCTTACCTGATTTCCGAAAACATCAATGCCTGGGTGCTACACAAAATCAAGATAATGACCAAGTCGCGTTATCTGTTTATCCGCGTGATCACCAGTACCGTTACCGCCTCGGCCGTCGACAGTGTGATTTTCTGCACCATCGCGTTTTATAATGTGCTGAGTTTTGATGTAATCCGTACGATGATTCTGTCGCAATTTCTGGTTAAAGTGGTCTATGCGGTGTTGGGCGTCGGCCCAATTTACGGTACCCGCAGGCTGTTCAGAAAATACATTCATGCCGTACCAGCAAGGAACTGAGCGATATGCATATTACAGAAAACGATAGCATTACCCATTTGGGGGTGCGCTCCAGCTACCCGGACAAATACGACCCGACGCTGCTCGAAGCGCTGCCACGCGCCCGTGGCCGTGATCTGGTAGGCCTGACCGGTTCATCCCTGCCGTTTGACGGCTACGATTTGTGGACGGCCTTTGAGCTGTCGTGGCTTAATCGCAAGGGTAAACCACTGGTGGGTATTGCCGAGTTCATTATCCCGGCCAGTTCGGAAAACCTGATCGAATCCAAATCGTTCAAACTGTACCTCAACAGCTTTAACCAGACTCGTTTTCAGGATATCGGCGAAGTACACGCCACCCTGATAAAAGACCTGTCCGCTGCCGCCAATGGCGATGTGAAGGTCACGCTGTATCCGGGGTTGACCGGTTATCCATCGCAGATCGATACCCTGCCCGGCATCAACATCGACGAGCTGGATATCGAAGTGAACGATTACGGCTTTAATCCAGATTATTTACAGCACGCGGTGCGTGACAACGCGCCGCGCGTCACCGAAACCCTGTGCTCCAATCTGCTGAAATCTAACTGTCTGGTGACTTACCAGCCGGACTGGGGCAGCGTGGTGATCAAATACGAAGGCCGACAAATCGACCGGGAAGCGCTGCTGCGTTATCTGATTTCGTTCCGCCAGCACAATGAATTCCACGAGCAGTGTGTCGAGCGCATTTTTAATGACCTCAAACGTTACTGCCAACCGGAAAAACTGACCGTGTTCGCCCGTTATACCCGTCGTGGCGGCCTGGACATCAACCCGTTCCGTAGCGACTTCGAAACCGAAGCCACTACCGGTCGTCTGGTTCGTCAGTAATACCGTGCGCCTCTCCGCCTGCGGGGAGGCGCTGCCCGCTTTCTTCCCGTTGCGGTAAATACTGTTTCAGCCAGGCGATAAACGCCGAAATGCGTGCAGGTACATGCCGCCGCTGCTGATAAACCGCGTAGATATCCGCCTCCGGCATGATGTAATCCGGTAATAACGCCACCAGCCTCCCGTTACCAAGCCAGGAACGGACATCCCATAACGAACGCAAAATAATGCCGTGCCCATCCAGCGCATAGCGCATGATCACCTCACCATCATTGGCAGAAAGATTGCCGAAAGCCCGATGGGTAAACTCGTGTCCATCACGATAAAAACGCCATAAGCCGTAATCGCTCTCATACTGACGCAACACCAGACAATTGTGCCCGGCAAGGTCTGCTACGGTTTTCGGTGTACCACAACGCGCCAGATACGCGGGTGAGGCACACAGTACTCGCGGGTTTGCCATCAACCGATGTGCGACCAGTCGGGAGTCTGGCGGCGCTCCGAAGCGAATATCAATGTCGACACCGGCATCCAGCATATTGAGCGGCTGGCTGGTGAGCTGCAACTGCACTTCCAGTTCCGGGTGCTGGCGGGCAAACTCGGAAATCAGCGGCGCGATGTGGCGTCGCCCAAAACCGAACGAGGCATTCACGGTCAACCGCCCACGCAGCGTAAGCTGATTACGACGTACCTGACTTTCCAGTTCCTCGATTTCATGCAGAATCGGCAACGCGCCTTCGGCGTATAGCTGGCCTTCCGGCGTCAAATCCAACCGGCGTGTGGTACGTCTAATCAACTGCACACCCAGACGTTGCTCCAGTTGCGTCAGGCGTTTGCTGACAGCAGGTAGCGACAGCCCGCTTTCACGCGCCACCGCCGTCAAACTGCCGAGTGCGGCAATGCGGCTAAAGAACAGCAAATCGTCGATTGAGCGCATTTATTCTTCCCTTTTATTCAACAATGCCTTTACCAGAAGCGGAATTGTTTACGTCAGGAAGAGTAAATACACTTTCTGTTATCCGAGTGCAATCGTTCAAAAAAACGTTCAGGAGTTGCCATGTCTCAACCGCATTACCGTATTGCCGTCATCCCCGGCGACGGCATCGGCAAGGAAGTGATGCCGGAAGGGGTACGAGTCCTTACCCGTACTGCCGAGCTGTTTAATATCCGGCTAGAGTGGGAATGGTTTGATTTTGCCAGCGCCGATTACTACCTCCAGCATGGCAAGATGCTGCCGGATAACTGGTTTACGCTGCTCAAAGGCTTCGATGCCATCTACTTTGGTGCAGTAGGCTGGCCGGATGTGGTGCCAGACCATGTATCACTGTGGCAGTCGCTACTGTTATTCCGCCGTGAGTTCGATCAGTACGTCAACCTGCGTCCCTGCCGTCTGATGCCGGGGGTGAAAGCGCCGCTGGCCGGTCGCGAGCCTGGTGATATCGACTTTTATATCGTGCGTGAAAATACCGAAGGCGAGTACTCCAGCGTCGGCGGCACCATGTTCGCCGGAACCGAGCGTGAAGTGGTCATTCAGGAAACGGTGATGACCCGCGTTGGCGTTGATCGCATCCTCAAATTTGCCTATGACCTGGCGATGAAGCGCCCGAAAAAGCACCTGACCTCCGCCACCAAATCCAACGGTATTGCTATCACGATGCCCTACTGGGACAGTCGCGTCGCCGAAATGGGCACCCGCTACCCCGAGGTGAAAGTCGACAAATACCACATTGATATTCTCACCGCCAACTTCGTGCTACACCCGGACTGGTTTGACGTGGTGGTCGCCAGTAATCTGTTTGGCGACATTTTGTCCGACCTTGGCCCTGCCTGTACCGGTACTATCGGGATTGCGCCTTCGGCCAATATCAACCCGGAACGCACCTTCCCCAGCCTGTTTGAGCCAGTGCATGGCTCAGCGCCGGATATCGCCGGCAAAGGTATCGCTAACCCCATCGGCCAAATCTGGTGCGGGGCGATGATGCTGGAGCATCTGGGACATGACGACGCCGGGGCCGCGGTGCTCAGCGCCATTGAGCGTGTGCTGGAGCAAGGCCCAGGCAACGCACCGTTAACGAAAGACCTCGGCGGCAATGGTAATACCGCGGCACTCGGTGAGGCGATTGCGCAGGCTGTACGCCGCTAACCGCATCAGTATGCAGTAACAACCCGCTCGAAAAACAAGAAGGCCGCTATCATAGCGGCCTTCAGACTATCACAAGGTAAACTATCACAAGGTAAATAGTGCATGTTTTACGTAGGCTGAAGTTACATCAGGCTGCTGATTTGTCTCGTTTGCGTTCAGCCACCAGTACGACCCCTTTTCGTGATTCATTCGGCGCAAGGCTCCAGATGTCGCTCTCTGGGATACTGTGTCCATCGTATCGGACACGTTCACCGTCATACGGCCAGAAAGCACGTCGTTCTGAGTCGAACACAAACACATCAATGCCGATCTCTTTACGTGCCATACGCGCCCACAGTGCCTTCCCGCCTGGGAACTGCAGGTTATCACTTACCAGCACAATACCGTCATTAATGAGTGCTTTATACATAGCACTGGCGACATTGGCATTTCGTTCGCGCTTAGTGACAATCACGCCTTCAACCTGTGCAGAATGCGCATTCATCGGCTGCAGATTCTCGTAATAACCGATGACAGCCAGAATGGTTTCGGTTTCGTCGTCGCTGTTACGGGATTTCAGGTCAATCTTTGCTACCACAACATGCCGTAAATCACCAGCAACGTCATCGGGTTCGCCATATATGGCAACGGCATGGTGTTGATCATTGTGAATATAAATATCCACAGCCCGACCGTTTACACTCGTTTCGCCAATTTTCCGGTATTCCCGCGCCATAGTGGCAGGGCTATATGACATAGGAAGAATCGCCATATCAAAACTCCCGCTATCGTTGAGAACTGGTGACATTGTAAGCATAGCCTGTTGTAGTTGTTGGGATTGATAATATCAAACATCATGCCTATCTATTAGCCATTTAAGCGAGAGTAGCAAAACGCAATAACCCAGGAGCTTATACATAAGATGAATATGTTCATACCCAACGAAAAACAAGAAGGCCGCTATCATAGCGGCCTTCTTATTAGTATCCTGGTCTGCTTAGGCAATTAATGCATGGCACCCGGCGGGATGTCTTTGTAAGCATTGACATAAGCGATCAGCAGTCTTCTCAGAAATTTACGCACGTTCATCACCTTGGTTAACGACTTATTTGTGAACTTTCTGGTAAAAGATTGTACGTTTTGTTGAATTCAGACGCAATACTTTTGTGATGACAATCACAAAAAAGCCAGAATCACGTTTTAGTTTTCCCGTTTACCCCGGCCACGCCGCCTGCTCATCCCCTCCATATAGCACCGTTTTTTTGCAACCAAAAACACCTCACTACCCAGGTTTGGATTATTCTTTGATCTATAAAATTATTTCCCGGCTAAGACAAAAGCAGCCATACTAACGGGGCTGCGTAATTCAGCGCGGCACTGGCGCGCTTGCCCCGGCCTTTTACTGACGATGTAAACCTGCCCTATGGAAACCTGGAAACTCAACCTCTTCGCCGCCTGGCTGGGATGCTTTTTTACCGGCATGGCAATGAGCCAGATACTGCCGTTTCTGCCGCTCTATATCGAACACCTTGGGGTCAGTGACCACACCGCCTTGAATTTGTGGTCTGGTCTGGTGTTCAGCTCCTCGTTTTTGGTTTCTGCGATTGTCGCACCGCTATGGGGCAGTCTGGCTGACCGCAAAGGTCGCAAGCTGATGTTGCTGCGTGCCGCGCTCGGTATGTCTATCGTCATGGCGTTGCAAGGTCTGGCCACCAACGTCTGGCATCTGTTTATTCTGCGCACCCTGATGGGGCTGACTTCCGGCTACATTCCTAATGCGATGGCGCTGATTGCCTCACAAGTACCGCGCAGCCGCAGTGGGTGGGCGCTCGGCACGCTGTCGACCGGGCAAGTCGCCGGAGTGTTGATTGGACCGTTACTTGGCGGCTTTATGGCCGATACCATCGGTTTGCGTATGGTGTTTTTCATCACCTCCGCCATGCTGTTTATCTGTTTTCTGATTACGCTGTTCGCTGTCCGCGAAAGCGCGATTACCGTCAGTAAGAAAACGCAGCTCAGCGGCCGGGCAGTATTCGCCTCGCTGCCTTACCCGCTACTGATTATCAGCCTGTGCGTCACCACCATGATGATTCAGATGGCGAACGGCTCCATCAGCCCTATTCTGACGCTGTTTATCCGCGACTTGTCCCCTAACATTGACAACATCGCCTTTATCAGCGGGATCATCGCCGCCGTACCGGGTGTGTCGGCGCTGCTGTCCGCCCCTCGCCTTGGCCGACTGGGGGATCGCATCGGTTCTCAGCGGGTGTTGATCGTCGCGTTATTTCTGTGCGCACTGCTGTTTTTCCTGATGTCGGCGGTGCAAAGCTCTGTCCAGCTCGGGATTCTGCGTTTCGCGTTAGGGTTCGCCGACGGTGCGCTGATGCCCGCCGTGCAGGCGCTACTGGTCAAATACAGTAGCCAGCAGGTCACCGGCCGCATTTTCGGTTATAACCAGTCCTGTATGTATTTGGGCAACGTGGTCGGCCCGCTACTGGGTTCCACGGTTTCCGCTACGTTGGGCTACCGTTGGGTCTTTCTAGTTACCGCACTGCTGGTGCTGATTAATGGCATCCAGCTGATGGTGAGTTTCGCCCGCCTGCCGAAAAAAGTCTGACCACATCAGGGGAGCCGTGTAGTCGGCTTCCCCTCACCGCGGCCAGATCTCCGATTGTTCATCCTGCGTTCATGTTTTTGTCATCCTTGTCGCCAAAGATAGCGCCTGTGCAAACGTATGCACTCCTGACAAAAGGCGCTCACTATGTTTGGCAAAGATATGTTTGGCAAGAATATGTTTGGCAACACCACTCACTCACACAGTAAGACTTCCCTTTCCCGTCTGTTGCTCGCCGTGGGTCTGGCATGCAGCATGACATCGCAGGCCGCTGATCTGGTCATCGCCGGACGCGATGACGTTTACGGCAAAGCGCTCGACAGTACACTGGCCCGTTTCCAGCAACAGCACCCTGGCAAGCAGATCGAACTGCTGAAACTGCCCTACGCCAACCTGTATGAAAAACTGGTGATTTCCCTGCGGGAAAACGCCTCATCCTACGACCTGATGCTGATGGACGACAGCTGGAGCCCGGAATTCGCCGGTAATGGCTGGCTACAGCCGCTGCCGGAAAGCCTGCAAAGCAGCGATTTTATTCCAGCGGTACTGAATGTCTCACGCGTGCCGGAAAACAGCGGCCCGGCGTACAGCTTGCCGGTGGTCGGTAACGTGGCAATGTTTGCTTATCGCCAGGATCTGTTCGATAAACACCAGCTCAAAGCGCCTGCCAGCTGGGATGCGGTATTAAGCGATGCTAAAACCCTGCAACAGCAGGAGCCGGGGGTTTCCGGCGTGGTATTCCGCGGCATGAAGGGCAACCCGATTGTGTCCGGCTTTATGCCAATGCTGTGGGCCTACGGCGGCAACGTCATCACCAACGGCAAGGCCTCGCTAGACTCACCGCAAGCGCTTCAGGCGCTCAATACCCTCAAGGCGCTGAAAGCCTTCGCGCCGACCGGGGTTGAGGTGTACAACGCCGCCGATGTCCGTCAGGCGATGGAGCAAGGTAAAGCGGCGATGGCGATCGAAGTCTGGCCAGCCTGGGCGGCAACACTGGATGACGCCGACAAATCCAAAGTGGTCGGCAAAATGACGCTGCAACCGGCACCAGGGCAAAACGTCGGCCCATCACCGATGCTGGGCATCTGGCAGATGGCTATTGCCAAAAACAGCCAACACAGCGAACTGGCGCAGCAATTCCTGAGCTACCTCACCAGCGCGGAAAACCAGAAAGCGCTGGCACTGGAACTGGGACTGCCTCCAACCCGCCGCAGCGTCTATCAGGATGCGCAAGTGGTGCAGAAATACCGTTGGTATCCGGCACAGTTGGCAGCACTGGAAGCGGGCAAGGCGCGTCCTCGTATCCGCAACTGGCAGGAAGTGGAAAGCATCCTCGGCGACTACCTGCAACTGGCGCTGATGGATCAAATGCCAGCGAAGGTCGCGTTAGAACAGGCTAATCAAAAGATCGCACAAGTCCTGAAGTAACACGTACTGAAGTAACACGTAGCGAAGTAACACGCATCAACATGACTGTTTTCGGGCGGGCCACGGTCCGCCCACGCAAGGACACCCCATGCATTTTGACTCCCGCTGGCAACGCTGGCTACTGCTCCTGCCCGCCACCACGCTGCTGCTACTGCTGACGCTCTACCCCATCGGCCAGATGCTGCTTTACTCCTTCAGCAAGGTCGATTATGCCGCCGCCAGCCGCAGTTGGGTCGGGTTGGAGAACTACCGCCAGTTGTTCGACGACTGGTTCTTCACCACCAGCCTAAAAAACACCCTGCTGTTTTCAGTCGGCAGTTCGTTGTTGCAGGTGCTGCTGGGACTGGTATTGGCGTTATTGCTGTACCGCCATTTTCCCGGTCGCCAGTGGGTGTTGAGCCTGCTGATTTACCCAATGATGATCTCCACGCTGGTGTGCTCGGCCATCTGGCGCGTGTGGTTTCATTACGATTTTGGCCTGCTGAATAACTGCCTGACCGCGTTGGGGCTGATGCCGCAACCGTGGCTATCCAGCCCGCATCTGGCGCTGTGGTCGCTGATGCTGGTGGATATCTGGCAGTGGACGCCGATGGCTTGTCTTATCATTCTTGCCGGATTACAGGGCATCCCCAAAGACGTACTGGAAGCGGCGCAAAGCGACGGAGCCAATGGCTGGAAACGGCTGTGGTACGTCACGCTGCCACTTATCCGCCAACCTCTGATGCTGGCGCTGCTGCTGCGCTCCATCGACACCTTCAAGCTGTTCGACAAAGTGTACGCCCTGACCGGTGGCGGCCCCGGCTATGCGACCGAAACCCTGTCGCTGTACATCTATCAGCAAGGCTTCAAGTTTTTTAATCTGGGACTCGCCAGCGCGGGGGCAGTCATTATGCTGCTGTTCGCCGCAGCCATGAGCCTTATCTACGCCTGGCAGTTACTGCGTGGAGGGAAAAGCGCATGAGACTCCCCTACTGGCTGACGGCACTACGTGCCCTGGCGCTGGCTATCGCGTTGCTATTTTTCACCTTACCGATCCTGTGGATGGTGGCAGCGGCGTTTAAGTCCACCGCGGAATTCTCCAGCCTTTCCAGCCCGTTCTGGCCGCAACAGTGGACGCTCACTCACCTCAAGAGCCTGCTGGATAATGGCGTTGGCGCACGGCTGCTTAATACCCTCTGGGTGGCGGCGGGTGCCACTGTGCTATCGCTGATAACCGGTTTTATGGCTGCCTATACGCTGGCACGCCACCGCTTCCCGGCACGGCTGGATAGCCTGTTCCTGCTGCTGGTGCTGTTGATCAAGATGATGCCGCCGATGGTGGTGGCCATCCCGCTCTATTCGTTGCTCAAATCGCTGCACCTGCTCAACAGTCTGGCCGGGCTGATGCTGGCGTATCAGGTCTACACCCTGCCGTTTTGTATCTGGATGCTGCTCAGTTTTATCCGCGATGTGCCGCTGTCGCTGGAAGAAGCCGCCGCGATGGACGGTGCCGGGCTGTGGCGACGGCTGCGTTACATCGTGCTGCCGGTGTGCGCTCCCGGTCTGGTCGCCACGGCGATCTTCACCCTGATCATGGCCTGGAACGAATTTCTGTTCGCCCTGCTGTATCTGCAAACCCCACAGCAATTCACGCTGCCGCTGTTTATCGCCAACTTCATGACTGAAAACCAGATCTACTGGGGAGAACTGATGAGCATCGGGTTGCTGTCTTCGCTGCCGGTATTGCTGGTAGCGGGCTTTGTTCAACGTTATTTGCTGCGCGGCTTCGCCGTCAGCCAGAAATAGGACTCGCGGATGAGTGAATTACGGTTACATCAGGTAGCCAAGCGCTACGGGCACCAGACGGTGCTGCACGGTATCGATTTACATATCCGGCAGGGTGAATTGGTAGTGTTCGTCGGCCCATCCGGCTGCGGCAAGTCAACCCTATTGCGGACCATCGCCGGACTGGAAGAACAAGACAGCGGCCAGATTCTGCTCGGCGATGACGATATCTCGCGCCAGCCGCCAGGTCTGCGGGAAATGGCGATGGTGTTTCAATCTTATGCGCTTTACCCGCACATGACCGTGGCGGAAAACATGGGGTTTGCGCTCAAGATGGCCGGTGAACGACGCCATGTGATTGCCGAAAAAGTGGCACAGGTCGCAGAGATGCTACAACTCACACCGCTACTGGAGCGTAAACCCGGTGCGCTTTCCGGCGGGCAACGCCAACGGGTGGCGATTGGTCGCGCCATCGTGCGTAAACCGCGCCTGTTTTTGTTCGACGAACCACTGTCTAATCTGGACGCCAAACTGCGCACCCATACCCGGGTGCAGTTAAAAGCCCTGCACCAGCAGTTAGCCGCCACCATGATTTACGTCACCCACGACCAGGTCGAGGCGATGACGCTGGCCGATCGCATTGTGGTATTGCACGAAGGACGTATCGCGCAGATCGGCACACCGGAAGAGCTGTATCACCAGCCCGCCACGACCTTTGTCGCCGGGTTTATCGGCACACCGGAAATGAACTTTTTTCAGTTGTCGTCCGGTCAAACATTATCGCCGTGGCTGCAACGACTGGCGCGAGACGAACGCGCGGTGACCCTCGGCGTTCGCCCGGACACCTTTGAGATAACCAGCAGTATTCCAACCTTTCAGGTGGACCTGGTGGAAAACCTGGGGGCGCAATATCACCTGCACGGCCATATCATCCATGAACCTGGCATCAAACTGGTGGTGGAAAGCCGCAGTGCGGCGCGTATCGGTCAGGAGCTGGCGTTGCAGGTGGTAGCGGAACGCTGCCACTGGTTTGATATCGATGGACAGCGTTTGCCATCACCCGCACATACCGGGAAACAGGAGACGGTGCATGGAGCTTGATATTCTTGGCAGCGGTGAAGCCTACGACAGCCAACGGGTTAACGCCGCAATACGGGTCAGCGAAAACGAGTTTCAGTTGCTGGTGGATTGCGGTCCAACGGTTCCGCAAGCACTGTGGCAACGCCAGACTGCACCGGACGACCTCAACGCCATCTATATTACCCACGCCCATCCCGACCATGTCCTCGGCCTGACGACCTGGCTTAACTGGTGCGAATCTTGCGGGCGTACCGCACCGCTCACGATCATCGCTCCGCGTCAGCAACTCCCGCAGTTACAGCGTCTGGCGGATTTCGCCTTTTGGCCCGCCGGTCGACCACTGTTCACCCTTCACTGGCAGGATAGTGAAAGCCTGAGCGAACTGGGGCCGTGGCATTGCCAGACCGCACCGACCCGCCATTCGGTACCTAACCGGGCGTTGTATCTGAGCGCTAAGCAGGGGTCATTGTTCTACAGCGGCGACGGTCAGTTGACGCCCGCGGCTGCCACACTGCTGGCGCAGGCGGACCTGGCGCTGGTGGAGTGTTTTTCACCGCAGGCGACCGGCAACGCCTGGCACGGCAACTGGCCGCAGGTGCAGACGCTGGTGCAGACGCTGGTGCGTAAACCGGGTGCGCAACTGGGGCTGTACCATGTGCAACAGTCGCAAAAAGTGGCACTGCAACAGGCTATCGCCGCCTCACCCGCTATTTTTCTCCCTGAACAGGGCGACCGGGCACGCTGTCATGACGGCCACTGGCACATCATCAGAGGGGCAGAGCATGAATAAGAAGCGCATCACCTCGATTGATGTTGCCCGTAGCGCGGGCGTTTCTCCCTCGGCGGTGTCGCGTACCTACTCCGCGCCGGGAAAAGTCAGCCAGGCAACCCGCTCACGGGTACTGGCAGCCGCCGATGAACTGGGCTATCGCCCCAACGCACTGGCACGCGCGCTGGTCAATTCCGGGCGGCAAGGTTCCGGCATCGTGGCGGTGGTGATGGGGGAATTCGATAACCCGTTCCAGCCCTGGTTGTTTAATCTGCTAACGCAGGCGCTGCAACAACATGGGCTGGTGCCGATGCTGGTCAGCGTCACTGAACACTGCGACATCCGCGCCCGACTGCAACAGGCATTGTCGTGGCAGGTGGAAGCGGCGATTATTTCTGCCGGTAGCCTATCGCAAGAAACCACCGAACGTTGTCTGGAACTGTCGCTGCCGATGGTGCTGATGGGACGTGAAGATAAGCGTGAAACTGTCACCGCCGTGCTATCTGATAACCGGCTGGCCGGTGAACTGGCGGCTGATCACCTGATGTCTCAGGGGCTGACCCGGCTGGCCTACATTGCCGGTCGTCATGATGGACAAGCCTCGCTGGAGCGACTGGCGGGCTTTCGCCAGCGTCTGCTCAGCCGTAACCTGCCGGAGCCGATCGTCGCCGATAACCCGGATTACGCCTACCACAGTGGCTACCGCGCCATGTGCCAGTTACAGCAACAATACCCCTCGGTGGAAGGCGTGTTCTGCGCCTGCGATGCGCTGGCTTTTGGCGCGCTGGACGCACTGCGGCTCAACGGTGGCGCGAACTGTAAAGTGATCGGTTGCGACGACACCCCGCAGGCCGCCTGGGAAGGCTACCGGTTGACCACGGTGCGTCAGCCGGTTGAACTACTGGTGGAACACGTGATACGCCATCTGCAACAGGTGTTACGCGGTGAGGCACAACACGGCGACACCGTTCGTATTGCCCCCACACTGGTCGTGCGCTAAACCCGTTCCCTCGCAACCGCTCGGGCGCTCATCACGCCCGATAACGGATGACCCGATGCATCAGTTGTTACCCACGTAGCATCGGGTGATGGCGTTCCATGAAATCCAGAAAACGGCGCACCATCGGAATGCTCGCGCTACGCTTGAGGTAGCTGACAGCAAAAGTACGGATAATAGGCGTGGCGACCGGACGAATAGCGATATCGTACCCCTTCAGGCTCCCCGCCACCGAGGTACACAGAAAGACAACGCCGCCGTGGTGCATCACCAGATCCATAATGATGTCGAGATTGCTGCACTCACGAAAGCAGGTCTCCTCCAGCCCGGCACGATTGAACGCCGCCGACACCGCCGCATGCTCACCGGTACCTTTTTGCGGCACAATCGGCCGCTCCTGCGCCAGTTGCTCCAGCGTCAGGCTGTCTTGCCCTGCCAGCGGGTGATCGGCGGCCATCACCGCCACCAGATTGTCATCCAGAAAGATGGTGTGATTAAACAGCGGATCCTGCAAGTAATCATCAAATGGCGTGGAGAGCGACACATGAATCTCGGCATTTCTGACCTTTTCCAACAGGTCACTACTGACACCATCAATAAACGATAACTCGATATTCGGGTGCTGCTTCTGAAATGACGTAAAGACATCGTAGTATTTCAGCCGGTTGAAGATAGGAATCACCCCGACCATCAGGGCACCATCCTGACTTTCTTCGTATGACTGCACAAATTGTTCTACGTCGTAATACTCGCGAATCAGTGGTTTGATTTTTTCATCAAACGCCTCGCCAAATGGCGTTAACGCAAACTGGCGTGTGGTGCGATTAATCAGTTTTCGTTCTAACTCCTGTTCCAGTCGGGATATTTCCTGAGAAAGAAAGGCCTGAGAGATATTGAGAGATTTGGCGGCACGGGTGAAACTCCCTTTGCGAACCAACTCATGGTAATAAAGTGCACGCTTGATACTTATCATGATTATTTTATTTATAACCTTATCGAATATTAATTATATGAATTTGTTAAAATACTAATGTGAGATTAAGCACAATTGTATTAATCATCATCATGCTAGCCTGCACCCTGACTGTACCCCATGCTCATCTATCTGCTTGCATATTGATTCAAAAACAATGATCAGAAAATAATTTTTTTAAGGAATAATTCATGCGTACGCCCCCCCTCAAAATGATACTGTTGTCTTCCATTATCATTACCGCCGCCGCTCAGGTTCCCCATACGATGGCAGCAGACAACACACATGAACTGACGCTGACCCCGCGTCAGCCGTCGGTTAAACTGATTTCTGACGTGGTTTACGCGCAGGTGCCGATGCGCGGCTATGCTAACGTCGCGTTGAAGATGGATATCCTCCAACCGGAAGCCAAATCACCGCAGCCCGCCGTGCTGTTCATCACCGGCGGCGGCTTCATCAACGCCAATAAAGACAACTATATCCAGCAACGGCTGAAAATGGCGGAAGCCGGCTACGTGGTCGCCAGCATGGAGTACCGCGTGGCACCCACCGTACTGTTCCCCGCTCCGCTGGAAGACGTGAAATCCGCCATTCGCTATCTGCGCGCCAATGCGGGTAAATTCGGCATTGATACGAATCATGTGGCCGTGTTCGGTGCCTCAGCCGGTGGCTATCTGGCGGCATTCGCCGGTACCAGCAACGGCGACAAGCAATTTGACCGTGGTGAACACCTTGACCAAAGTAGCCAGGTACAAGCGATTATCGACTTCTACGGCCTGTCGGATCTGACCCGCGTCGGTGAAGGCTTCCCGGATGCGGTGGTACAAAAACACGCCTCGCCGTCCTCGACCGAAGCTATCTGGGTCAACGGCACCTCCGTGTTCAATGACGGTGGTCCGATTACCCGCTTCCCGGAAAGAACGGCTGCCGCCAACCCGATCAACTATATCAGCAAGAACACGCCGCCCTTTTTAATCATGCACGGTAGCGCCGATACGGTGGTTTCGCCCCACCAGACCGAACTGCTGCACAAGGCGCTGATAGCCCACGGCATCAACAGCACCTATTACGTGGTGAAAGGTGCAGAACATGGCGGCATTTACTGGGTACAACCAGAAATCATGCAGAAAGTGATTCAGTTTCTGGACCGCCAGTTGAAGCCATAATCGGCTGATAGCCATTAATTGGCAGAAGGTGATTAATTGGCTGATTGTCATTAATCAGCAGGTAGCCATGAATTGGCTGAGAATTATTCCGATAAAACGCCTCGTCAGAGGTGTTTTTTATTTATGTGTCGACATAAATAACGTACCGCGCGAGTGAATTATTGCGCCACATCATTTTTATTCATTTTGACTGGAAAGATATTTTCCCCGCATAAATCAAAAAAGACACATTGATAACAAAAATAAACAACAAAAATAACATTAACCATAAAACTCACGACAATAATAACAGGAGCTGCGCCAGTTATCGTGTTTTGCAATTATTTTTATCCGGATATACAAAAAATTAAATGTGAAGCGTGACACATATCCCACCGGGTGCACATGTTCCAATTATTTCCATCAAGATGTTTTATTTCCCGACACACATTACTTTCAAACAGAATTTTATTTCTCCTGAATGAGCATTGTTGTTATTCACTGTGTGCATTCGTGTTCAGTGAAAAGAAAATAAAAAACGATTTATTGCAGTACAGAGCGTAATGGCTGCAAACCGATATTTGCTTTCTGAAAGGTTATTTTATGGAAAATTATACCCGACGCCGTTTTATTGCCATTATGGGCAGCGCACTGGCCGTTTCCGGCAGCGGCCTGCCGGTGGCCGCACAGGAAACGGCATTACCGTCCTCTGGGGGGCGACCGGTTAAATACGGTATTTTGCACAACGAGCTGCGCTGTATCGGCTGCAAAGCCTGTATGACCGCCTGCCGTAAAACCAATCAGGTGCCGGAGGGCGTCACCCGGCTGAATATCATACAAACCGTTGATATCCCAGCCACCGATACCACTAAACCCGTTAAACAGTTCTTCCGTCAGTCCTGCCAACACTGCGATAACCCGCCTTGTGTGTCTGTCTGCCCGACCGGAGCCTCATTCAAAGACGCGCTGACCGGCATTGTCGATGTTAACGACAAACGCTGTGTCGGTTGTCGCTACTGCATCGCCGCCTGCCCATACCACGTGCGTTTTATCAACCCGGTAACCAACACCGCCGATAAATGCAATTTCTGTCGGGAAACCAATCTGGCGGCAGGCAAGAAACCAGCCTGCGTCGAAATTTGCCCGACCAAAGCGCTGGTGTTTGGCGATCTCAACGATCCGGACAGCGATATTTCGAAAATGATCAAAAGCAACCCTATCTACCGCAGCAAAGTCTACCTGGGTACCGGTCCTAACCTTTACCGCATACCGGGTAAATACGGAGAAAGCGATCATGCATAACGCCTTTCACTTTCCTTCGCTGGTATGGGACTGGCCCATCGCCGTTTACCTGCTGCTGGTGGGGATCTCCTCGGGGATGATGGTGTTGACGCTACTGTTTCGCCGCTATCTGCCAGCAGAAAACCAACAGACAAACCCATTGATAGCCGCCACGGCCATCGTCGCGCCGTTGTCGGTCATCATCGGGCTGGTGATCCTGATTTTTCACCTCGCCCGCCCCATCACCTTCTGGTACTTGATGGTTTTCTATAATCCCCATTCCATCATGTCGTTGGGGGTGATGCTGTTTCAGGTGTACATGCTGGTGATGTTCCTGTGGATTGCCAGCCTGTATCAACAGCCGCTATTGGCCTGGTGTGAACGCCGGTTGCCGGGCGCGCTGCACGCGGTGCTCAATCGGGTAATCACCTGGGTGACTCGTTACCTACGTCCGGTAGAAAATGTCCTGCTGGTGCTGGCGTTGCTGCTCGGTTGCTATACCGGCTTTCTGCTGTCAGCGTTGAAATCCTTTCCACTGCTGAACAACCCGGTATTGCCGGTGCTGTTTCTGGTATCTGGCGTTACCTCCGGCGTCGCGGTACTGATGATGGTCGGTGCCTCGGCGAGCAGCCAGCAATACTGCCCGCACACCCTGCATCTGCTGCACAAACTGGAAAAGCCGATCGCGCTGGTCGAACTGTTTCTGCTCTTTGCCTTTTTTACCGGCCTGCTGTTGGGCGGTGGGCAGAAATCGGTCGCGGCACAGGTGGCGTTAAGCGGATTCTGGGGCGGGGTGTTCTGGATCGGTATTATCGGCATCGGCATGTTGGTGCCGCTGGCGGCAGGCGGCCTGACTGCCGTGCAACGCCGTATCGCGTTCCTGCCACGCTTTACCGCCAGCCTGACGCTACTGGGCGTGTTCCTGCTGCGTCTGTTCGTGCTGTACGCCGGTCAGATGACGGTAGCCTGACCATGACTGGCCCACGCGCACTCTTCTGGCTGGCCTCAGCGGCGTTCTTCATGCAATCGCTGGACACCACCATGCTGTACGTCGCCGTACCGGCGATAGCCCGTGCGCTGCACCAACCCGTCTTGCGTATGGAGCCGATCGTCATGGCTTACGTCATCACCGTCGTAGCCTTTACCCCGATTAACAGTTGGCTGAGCCAGCATCTGGGAGAACGGCGTACCTGTCTCGCCGCCCTGACCATCTTCACCGGCGGCGCGCTGCTGTGCTTTCATGCCGACTCCGCATTTCAACTGGGTTTGGGACGATTTATTCAGGGAACCGGTGGCGCGTTACTGTTGCCGGTGATCCGCACGCAAGTGCTGAGATACACCCCCGCCGATACCCGGTTGTCATTCCTGAATCGCATGACCCTGCTCGGCATGTTCGGCACCCTGACTGGCCCGCTGCTGGGTAGCCTGCTGACCGACGGGTTATCCTGGCGGGCTATTTTTATCGCGCCACTCCCCCTGGCGCTGCTGTGCCTGTGGCTGGCATGGCGCATCCTGCCGACGGATACCGGCACCCGCGTCAGCGCCTGTCGGGTGTCGATGCGAAACCTGCTGCCGCTGGTCGGCATTCTGCTGACGGTGACCCTGCTGCTGGCCGCTGCACCGCGACATCTGCTGTCGATGCCAGTCATCGTGCTGTTGGGCCTGGCCTGTACGCTTTGCACGTTATTTTACCTGCGCAGTGACCTGCCGGGGCGCGAAGCCCTGCTGCCGGTGTCCCTGTTCGGCATCCGTTCCTTTTAT
Organism: Dickeya ananatis; assembly: GCF_019464615.1. Taxonomy (NCBI): domain Bacteria; kingdom Pseudomonadati; phylum Pseudomonadota; class Gammaproteobacteria; order Enterobacterales; family Pectobacteriaceae; genus Dickeya; species Dickeya ananatis. Next base: position 3,318,612 of record NZ_CP040816.1, read on the forward strand.
GTCGGGGTATGGGGTGGCGTGCTCACCCGCTTACTGCTGGCCTCGCTGCCGGTGGTGATATCACTGGTGGTTCAGACCTCGCTCGGGCTGCCGCCCGCGACCGCCGGTCTCATCATGCTGATGTTTTCCATCGGCGCGCTGCTGGCCAAGCTGGTGTTCGAACCACTGATTCGCTGGCTGGGTTACCGTAATGTGCTGATGTACGGCACGCTGCTGGCCTCAGCACTGGTGCTGCTGCTCGGCCTCGCCATCCAGCACCGTTTACTACCGGTGATTGGCGTCTGCGCTGTCGCTATCGGCCTGATGACCGCGTTATTGCACTCGGCGGAAAGCACGCTGGCCTGCTGCCACCTGTGCAGCGATACCTACAACAGCGGCAATAACATCATGATCCTCAGTCAGTTGATTGCCGTCATGCTCAGCATGGCGCTGACCTTCCCGGCGTTGCGGCTGTTTTCCCAATGGGAACCGCTACTGAACATCAACCATTTCAGCTTGCTGTTGTTACTGCTCGGCACCGGATTACCGCTGAGTTGCCTGTTGTTTCGCCATCTCAGCCACGAAGAAGGGAAAACGCTGCTGGCCCCTTAGCCCGGCGCGGGTTCCCGTTTATTGATGATATTAACCATACAGAGTGAATGTTCGTTATGAAAAAAAGTTCCATCACATTATTGGGTTGCCTGTTGCTGATTGCCGGCGTGGCCGTTGCTGAAGACCAATTTAAAGCCGGTACCTACTCAGCGACCGGACAAGGTATCGGTGGTGACGTCACCGTCACTCTGGATATCGATGCCAAAGGCGTCGTGCAAAAAGCCACTATCGATGCCCCGGACGAAACCCCGGAAGTCGGCGGTGAAGCGGCCAAAGAGCTGGCAAAGACCATGACCGAGAAAAAGACCATCAATGTCGACGGGGTTTCCGGTGCCACCATGACCAGCGGTGCCGTGCATGACGCCTCGCAGGCGGCTTACGCCAAAGCCAAGGCGAACTGAATACCGGACGATGCGCCAGTCTTTGGCGCGTTATTCCACGCGTAAAATAAAAGGAAAATAATATGGTTCAATACCGAAAAAAACTCCTTGCGGCCTTGTGCCTCTCGGTGCTGGGAATCACGTCTGCTCAGGCATCAGGGCAACCCGAGCCAACGGCAGAACCGGCGAAAAGCGCTGAACCGGCCAAATCGGTCGACATCCCGAAAAGCGCGGATGTGGTGGTGATTGGTGCGGGTGCCGCCGGTACTGCCGCTACCATGGCGGCCGCCGAGAAAGGCGCCAGCGTCGTCTTGCTGGAAAAACAGCCCGCCGTCGGCGGCACCGGTAATTTCGCGGAAGGTATCTTCGCGGCCAACAGTTCGATGCAAAAACGTCAGGGTATCGTGGTCACGCCGGATATGGCCTTTAAGACCATCATGGAATACAGCCACTGGATGGCCAACCCGTATGTGGTGCGTACCTTCGTCAATCGCTCCGCCGACACCATCGAGTGGGTGAAATCCAAAGGCATCAAGTTTGAATACATCGGCCCCGGCGGGCCGGGCGGGATGCTGACCTGGCACGTTATCGATGGCCCCGGCCACGGCCGTTACCTGATCAAAACCTTCCATGAGCAGTTTAAAAACATGAAGGTCACCACACTGGTGAAAACCGCCGGTAAAGACCTGGTGATAAAGGACGGCAAAATTACCGGCGTGATCGCTGAAGGCAGCGACGGTAAACCGTTCCAGATCGACACCAAAGCGGTGATCGTCGCCACCGGCGGTTACGCCAACAACAAAGAGATGCTGCAAAAATACGTCGCCATGCCCGACACCATCATGGTAGGCAACATCGGTAAAGACGGCGACGGCATCAAAATGGCGTGGAAAGCCGGTGCCAAAGAAGAAGGCATGGGCGTAGTGCAGTCTTATCGCCCTGGTCTGCCAGAGTATGCCCCTAACTCCCAGATGCTGGCCGCCGCTCGCCAGCCATACCTGTGGGTAGACAAAACCGGACGCCGCTTCACCGATGAGTCCATCGTTATTATTTGGCCGCACGCCGGTAACGCGCTGGCGAAAGCGGGTGGCGTTATGTACTCCGTCTTCGACGAGGAAACCCGCAAGCATGTGGTCAACGACGGTATTGATGTGCCGATCGGCGAATGGGTTATCGCCAATACCAAACTGGTGAAATTCGACGACGAGTTTGCCAAAGAACTCCAGAAAAACCGCGGTTTTGTTTTCAAAAGTAACAGTATCGACGACCTGGCCAAACAAATGGCTATCGACCCGGCCGTGCTGAAACGCACCATTGAAGACAATAACCGCTATGCTGCCCAGAAACGTGACGATATCTTCAACAAGAGCATGGATTATCTGCGCCCGGTGAAAACCGGCCCGTTCTATGCCGTGAAGATGATGCCAGCGGCACTCGGTACGCTCGGTGGTGTGAAAATTAACGAGAAAATGGAAGCGGTCAGCCCGAACGGCAGTGCGGTACCGGGTCTGTACGTGACCGGCAACGATGCCGCCGGTATGTACGGCGACACCTATGACTTGCTGTTGGGCGGCGGGACTTTCGGTTTTGCCCTCAACTCAGGTCGTATGGCGGGTGAAAACGCGCTGGAGTACATCCACTTCTCTGCGAAGTAATCATACAACGTCATGGCAAGTGTCCCCCACTGCGTGGGGGACACTCATACGCAGCGAAACGTCAGATTCAGGCGCACCTCATCGGACATTCCCATCGGCAGCGGCCCGCGTTTTAGCGGCAAAATAGCGTGGTAACACAATCGGGATGGGCCACCCCACACCACCACATCACCGTGCATCAACGTCAACCGCTGGCAAGGATCGCTGCGTTTCATACCACCGAACAAAAACACCGCGCTCAACCCTAACGATACGGACACAATCGGCTGGCGTAAGTCCAGCTCGTCTTTGTCCTGATGTAACGACAGTTTGGCACCAACGGCGTAGCGGTTAATCAGGCAGGCATCGGGCGCAAAGTCGTGGTATCCCGCCGCCAGTGCCGCGGCCTGAGACAACTGCAAGAAACAAGCTGGCATAGCAGGCCAGGGCTGACCACTGAGCGGGTCCTGCGCGCTGTAGCGGTAACCCTGCTCGTCGCTCACCCAGCCCAGTGGCCCGCAATTACTCATCGCCACCGACATGGTATACCCGCCCGGCGTCACCAGGTGCCGAAACGGCGCTCGTTGCGTCACTGTCTTGAGAGCAGCCAGCAACACATCGGCCTGTGGCCAGGCAAAACCGCGCAACACCACCGCACCGGGTGCCAGCGTTTCATTCCGGCGCTCTGGCGGCTCATCGGCAAACAGTTCAAAATTCATGCGCAAACCTGTTCAAATAACCAGTATAATTGAGTATATCTCTCTTAGCGGAACATTGCCTGCTGAAATACATCGCCAACCATAAGGATGCCACCCGATGACGCCATCACCCCTCCCGTTCGACGAACCTCAGGCTCTTGCCCATTTGTCCGCCATTGATGCGCACTGGGCGCGCTTGATAGACGGCGTCGGCCATATCCGCTTTGAAAGCCGACCGGCACGGGAACCTTACGAGGCGCTAATCCGGGCGGTCTCCAGCCAGCAACTCAGCAACCGTGCCGCCGCCGCGATCATCAACAAACTACAGCAACGTTTTGACGTGGGAGACAGTGGTTTTCCATCCGCTGAACAACTAGTGGCGTGCGAACCCGAGGTGTTACGCCAGTGCGGTTTTTCCGCCCGTAAAATCGATACGGTGAAAGGCATTGCGCAGGGCGTACTGAGCGGATTGGTACCCGCCAGAACGGCCGCCGAACATCTGGATGACGACACGCTGATCGAGCGCCTTTGCACTTTGAAGGGTATCGGCCGCTGGACGGTAGAAATGCTGTTGATCTCCACACTGGAGCGGATGGATATCATGCCGGTGGACGATCTCGGCATCAAACAGGGGTTTCGTTACCTGTATCGCCTGCCACAAGACCCCACGCGCAAAGCGATGCTGGAGATGAGCGAGCCTTGTCGCCCCTATCGCACACTGGCAGCCTGGTATCTGTGGCGTATTCCTCACATGCCGGATTACGCCGAATACCGGGCGTCACTGCGTCAGTCGACCGACGAATGAAAGCAAGCCCGAAGCGAGGGGAACGTGGGGCAAGCCCTCACTCTCCTGCCTCGGGTGCCGACTGGCGTCCCTGTACCGCTGGGGTTAGCAGACGCTCACGCAGCAGGTCGTACAGCCAGTTGTAGGCCATGGTGTACGGCAGGAAAAACAGGAAGAAGCCGATCTCCACCATCAGCGCCTGCCACAACGTAATATTCAGCATCCAGGCGGCCAGCGGCAAACCAAACAGGATAAAACCACCTTCAAAGCCCAGCGCGTGCCCTGCGCGCACCCATACGCCACGCCTCACGCGGCTGACCGGCCACAGGCGATCAAACACGCTGTTGTACACCACGTTCCAGACCATTGCCACGCTGGACAGCATGATGGATAGCGCCCCGACCTGTAGGATGGAGCGCTCCAGTACCCATGCCCCTATCGGCGCGCAAATCAATAACGCCATCACTTCAAAACCCACGGCATGCACTATCCGCTCACGCCAGGATTTTGACGGATGATGTCCTGTTTGCTGAATATTCTGTTGCATAGATTCCTCCTACTGATAGCGCGGTGGCGCTGACGGATTGCTATTTTCATCGAAATAACCAATAGTGATAAATTAGAATCCATCTAAAAAATCGATAGAGGCAGCGATGCGTTATTCTCCTGAATCACTGCTGGCGTTCATCGCTACCGTGAATACCGGCTCGTTTTCCGCCGCGGCACGCCACCTGCAAAAAAGCCAGTCCACCGTCAGTACGGCGGTGGCGAATCTGGAAGCTGATCTGGGATTGCTGTTGTTCGACAGACGAGGTCATCAGCCGGTACTGACGGATGAAGGACGTAAGGTGCTCAGTCATGTGAAAGCGATTCTGTCTGCCAGCGAAGCGCTGGATGAACTGGCAATCCGGCTGGCCGATAAAGTCGAGCCACGGCTCACCTTCGTGTTATCGGACACCTGGCAGTGCAGTCACTATCACCCGATACTGCAACGCTTCGCCGTGCGGTTTCCCGACGTGGAATTCGAATGCCTGATTGCGGAAGACGAAGACGTGGTGGAACTGCTGCAATCTCAGCGCGCCCATGTTGGCGTATTACAGGCGCAGGCACATTATCCTATCGACATTGCGGTGTCCCGGTTGCAGGTGAAAACCGAAATGGCGGTGTATGTCGCCCGTACGCATCCGCTGGCGCAGCAGACCCAGGTAACGCAGGAACAACTCGCTACGGTGCGTCAGTTATGTCTGCATACATATAGCCAGCGAGAGCGTCCACAAACGGAAAGCGCCAGTTGGTCAACGCCGTCGTACCTGATGCTGTTGGAGATGGCGCAACAAGGATTTGGCTGGAGCACCCTGCCGCGCTGGCTGGTCAAGGAATACGCGCAGAATCAGTTGGTGGAGCTATCGTTGCCAGGCTGGCCGCGGCAAATTGAAGTGGATATCGCCTGGTCTCGCCCCTCGCCCCCCGGGCCGGCGGGATTATGGCTCATCGATACCCTGCTCGAACAGCGCGAATAATAAAATCAACATACCGGCAAGGTGATGTACAACGGGCATAACCCTTATTTATTTAATGGATATTCATCACCCAGGCACATTGCACTTAATTAATTTAAATAAATGACTTAATATGCCATCCGTAACGTCACGATTATCAATATCAACATCCTGTTTCTGTCTGCGATATATTTTCGACGAAAACATGACGAAGATAAAAATAATGTGACTTGTCAGCGTGGTACTCCCCGCCATAAAGCCATAGTATGTGAGGTGGTATCCCTCAATAGGCGCACAACTGGCGCAAGTTAAGGAATATCAACCACGTTTATTGCTTTTGTCGTCGTGCCAAAGACGACGGACACAACAATAAGACCGGCACAAAAGCCTTAGGCGGAAATAAGACCCGATAAATCACTCAATTATGCGGCTGCAAGTGAGAAGAAAATGTCGAATAAACCGTTTTATTACCAAGATCCGTTTCCATTAGCGAAAGATAAAACCGAATACCGTTTGATCAGCAGCGACTTTGTTTCCGTTAGCCAGTTTGAAGGCCAGGATATTCTTAAAGTTGACCCGCAGGGGCTGACCTTGCTGGCACAGCAGGCATTCCACGACGCCTCGTTCCTGCTGCGTCCTTCCCACCAGCAGCAGGTCGCCGATATTCTGCACGACCCGGAGGCCAGCGAAAACGACCGTTATGTCGCCTTGCAGTTCCTGCGTAACTCCGAAATCGCTGCCAAAGGCATCCTGCCGACCTGTCAGGATACCGGTACTGCTATTATCGTCGGCAAAAAAGGCCAGCGTGTGTGGACCAACGGCAACGACGCTGAAGCACTGTCGCGCGGTGTATACAACACCTTTATTGAAGACAACCTGCGCTACTCCCAGAATGCGGCGCTGGACATGTACAAAGAGGTCAACACCGGCACCAACCTGCCTGCGCAGATAGACCTCTACAGCACGGAAGGTGATGAGTATAAATTCCTGTTCGTCACCAAAGGCGGCGGTTCCGCCAACAAAACCTATCTGTATCAGGAAACCAAAGCGCTGCTGTCACCGGGTAAACTGAAAAACTATCTGGTGGAAAAAATGCGCACGCTGGGTACCGCGGCCTGCCCGCCGTACCACATTGCCTTTGTCATCGGCGGCACCTCTGCGGAAACCAACCTGAAAACCGTGAAACTGGCCTCCACCCGCTACTATGATGAATTACCGACCGAGGGTAACGAACACGGTCAGGCGTTCCGCGATGTGGCACTGGAGCAGGAACTGCTGGAAGAAGCCCGTAATCTGGGACTCGGTGCCCAGTTCGGCGGCAAATACTTCGCGCACGATGTGCGGGTGATCCGTCTGCCGCGTCACGGTGCTTCCTGCCCGGTAGGGATGGGTGTTTCCTGCTCGGCGGACCGTAACATCAAAGCCAAAATCAACCGTCAGGGTATCTGGCTGGAACAGTTGGAAACCAACCCCGGTAAATACATTCCGGAACACCTGCGTCAGGCTGGCGAAGGTGAAGTGGTGCGTATCGACCTGAACCGCCCGATGGCAGATATCCTCAAAACGCTGTCGCAATACCCGGTTTCTACTCGCCTGTCGCTGAACGGCACCATCATCGTGGCACGCGACATTGCGCACGCCAAGCTGAAGGAACTGCTGGACAACGGCGGTGAACTGCCGCAATACGTGAAAGATCACCCGATCTACTACGCAGGCCCAGCCAAGACACCAGAAGGATACGCGTCTGGTTCACTCGGCCCGACGACCGCTGGCCGTATGGACTCTTACGTTGATTTGCTGCAATCCCACGGCGGCAGCATGATCATGCTGGCCAAAGGCAACCGCAGCCAGCAGGTCACCGACGCGTGTCATAAACACGGTGGCTTCTATCTCGGCAGCATCGGCGGCCCGGCAGCGATTCTGGCTCAGAACAGCATCAAGAGTCTGGAGTGTGTGGAATACCCGGAACTGGGTATGGAAGCTATCTGGAAAATCGAAGTGGAAGACTTCCCGGCCTTCATTCTGGTGGATGACAAGGGCAACGACTTCTTCCAGGTGATCCAGTCGCAGAAATGCACGCGCTGCGGCTGATGATTCGCTAAACCTGTCCTTCAAACCCCGGCCATGCCGGGGTTTGTTATTTTATCCCCAGCCGTTTTGCCATACGGTGTAAATTACCGCTGTCTACCGCCAGTTCACGGGCGCAGGATGACCAGTTACCCTGATGCCGCGCCAGCGTGTCGCTAATCACCTGTCGTTGATAATGCTCCGTGGCATCCCGCAGGCTGACGCCACGGCGGCGCGGTATTCTCCGCGTTAGCGGGATGAGGCACATCGGGCAGTACGCCATCCAGATTCAAGTGCTCTGGTCGTAAGACAAGATCGCCGCTCGTACCCCCTGCCCGCGCCACAATCGTCGCCCGGTAGATGACATGCTCCAGTTCGCGCACGTTCCCCGGCCACGGATAACGCACCAGCAACTGGGTCGCTTGCGGCGATAATGACAGGCGTTGCAACCCGAGTCTGGCCCGGCTGCGCTCACAGAAAAAACCGGCCAGCAGCGCAATATCCTGACCACGCGCACGCAGCGCCCGCCTGCAAACCACATTGCTGCAACAAGGGGTGGAACTGTTACTCGGCACCGAGCTCCAGCAGGAGGAAAAACCGAGGTGGGCCTGCGCGTTACGTTGGTTTCCGGCCGCACACTGGTGGTAGATGAAATCATCTCCGCCATCGGACTGCGCGCCAATACCGAGCTGGCAGCGATGGCAGGTCTGTCGGTAAACCGTGGCATCGTCACCGACAGCCAGTTACGCACCTCTGATCCGCATATTTACGCGTTGGGAGATTGCGCTGAAATTAACGGTAAACTGCTGCCCTTTTTACAACCGATCCAGTTAACCGCCAGCATCGCGGCTAACAGTATTGCCGCACGCCTCACCCTGGAACCCCATCACCCTCAGCCGCAAGGGGATCAGCCACTTACCCTGCCTGCGATGTTGATTAAAGTAAAAACGCCGTTGTTTCCGTTACAACTGGCGGGGGAAACACAAAACCCGGCGCTCACCTGGTACCTCATCGCCGATCATGGCGGCATCGTGGCAAAGGGAATGGCAGGGGAACAGTTACGGGCATTTGTCGTCGGCGGCGACCGCACGAAAGAGGCCTTCCCACTGCTACGACAACTGTCATCATGATGCTATATCCAGCGACTGCATGGCGGTCGCTTTGCCATTTCATGCATTTAAAATACATATTTATGGTCACACTACCGCGTGATTAATAGAATGGGAAGAGACGAGAACGTACGAGGTCCCTATGCAAGAACTGATTTGTTATAAACAGATGCCGGTATGGAACAGCAATACGCTGCCTGCGGCGTTCCAGGAAAAACACAACACCAAAGAAGACACCTGGGCAAAACTGGAAATACGACAGGGCGAACTGACGTTCGAACTGTTGACGGAACAAGGAGAAGTCACAGAACGCTTTCAGTTTTCACCGCAACAGCAGCCGCCTTATATTGAACCACAACGCTGGCACCGCATTGCCGCGTTCTCCGACGACCTGCAATGCCAGCTCAGTTTTTATTGCACAGCGGAAGATTACTACCACAAAAAATACGAGCTGACGCGCACCCACTCGGAAGTTGTCAACGCTCTGCGTTATATCCAACCGGGAAAAGCGCTGGACCTGGGCTGTGGCGGCGGGCGTAACGCACTCTACCTGAACCTGAAAGGCTTTGAAGTTACAGCCTGCGACAAGAACGCCATGAGCATTGATAAGTTCAACCAGGTAATCGTGGATGAGTCACTCAGCGGGATCGACGCGTTCGTCCACGACATCAATCAGGCCGATATTCGCCATCAGTACGATTTCATCCTGTCGACGGTGGTATTCATGTTTCTGGATCGTTCCTGCGTCCCGGCTATTATCAGCAACATGCAGGAACACACGGTTGCCGGTGGCTATAACCTGATTGTCGCGGCCATGTCCACCGACGACTTCCCCTGCCCACTGCCGTTCTCATTCACTTTCGGGCACAACGAATTGCACGACTATTATCGTGACTGGGAGATAGTAAAATACAACGAGGATGTGGGGGAACTGCACAAGACCGACGCCGACGGCAACCGCATCAAGCTACGCTTTGCCACGCTGCTAGCCTGCAAACCGGCCTGAACCCGGCATCGGAAAAAAGCCTACGCCTGAAAAAGGCTACGTCTGAAAACGCATCTACCTGAAAAAATACATACCTGAAAAAACAGGGCCGGAAAACCGGCCCTGTTTCAAAGACGTGATAGTGTCTGGTGACAATCAGCTAGCTTTACGTTCAGCCGCCTGACGGTAAGCCACCAGATCTTCGATAGTCAGCACCGGCATATTGTGCTGTTTCGCGAAGGTGATCACTTCCGGCGCATGCGCCATGGAACCATCCTCATTCGTCAGTTCGCACAGCACGCCGAACGGTTTAAACCCAGCAAGACGCATTAAATCCACCGTGGCTTCAGTATGACCACCACGCGCCAGCACGCCGCCCGGCTGCGCACGCAGCGGGAACACATGACCAGGACGATTCAGATCGCTCGCACGGGCATCATCGGCAATCGCGGTACGAATGGTTGTCAGGCGATCGGAGGCAGATACCCCGGTGGTGACACCTTCAGCCGCTTCGATAGTCACGGTGAATGCAGTCTGATAATGGCTGGAATTGTTTTCCACCATCATCGGCAGTTCCAGCTTCTGGCGACGCTCTTCAGTAATACACAGGCATACGATACCGCTACCGTGACGAATGGTCAGCGCCATTTGCTCAACGGTCATGGTTTCGGCGGGGAAAATCATATCACCTTCATTTTCCCTATCTTCATCATCCAACACCATGACGCCACGGCCTTGACGCAATGCATCCAGCGCACGTTCAACGCGTTCGACAGGTGTACCGAATTCGGAAAGTAAAGTCTGATTCATGGTAAAAAAACCTCATTGTTAGTATGGATTACCAGAATCAGGGCGAACTTGAGGAGTCGTTTTTGCACTGAGCAAACAGACAAAAACGCAAAAAATAACGCGGGCAGGCGCTAGCCTGTCAGAAACCGTTACTCTCTCCCATCCGGACTATGACCGTCGGCCCCGGAATTACACCGGATCTGCTGACCTCAAACCATGCAGTCTGAGCGCTCGCGGGCTTCCAGCTGACCTTAAGGCCACATACTGGTTTACCGCCGGTGGGGAATTACACCCCGCCCTGAGAATAAGCAGGGTTACTATAGCGCTAACCGAAGGGAGGGGCAATCACTAACCCCGCTTATGGATCGCAAAATTTATCGAATGAAAATGACTTTTTGTTTATACCGTGCGGGTCAGGCATTACACTTGATGTATATCCACCCTTTCGTCAAACAGTTCAGGAAAGAGTCATGATTGACCCGAAGAAATTAGAGCAGATTGCCCGTCAGATGCAGGAATCCATGCCGAAAGGCATCCGGGAATTTGGCGAAGACATGGAGAAGAAAATCCGTCAGATCTTACAATCGCAGTTAGGCAAACTGGATGTAGTCAGCCGTGAAGAATTCGACGTACAAACCCAGGTATTGCTGCGTACTCGCGAAAAACTGGCGCTGTTGGAACAGCGGATGAGCGAACTGGAAGCGAAAGTTGCGGGCCGCGAAACAGCAACACAACAACCGCCTGCCGACTCCCAGTAACGCAGCAGTCTGCACATGCCAGACAGGGCCTGCGCCCCTGTCTGGTTTTACTCGGTGACAATGGCGGCGCGTCTTACTGGCAGCACCAGCCATAGCACCGTCAGCATCCCTAACGCATACAGCGATTTCCAGCCGAGAGTCAGCAGCAACGCCACGCACAGTACGCTCCCGATGCTTGCCATCACACGTGAACGGCCATGCAACAGCCGCCACCCCGCCAGCATACACAGTAGATAAATCAAAATAAAAATGCCGTTGGCGTAAACGATCAGCTCAGATAACGGCAGTTGCAGCCAGTAAATCAACAGGCAACAGAGCAGGCAGCAGGCCACCACCAGCGATAACGCGTTCACCGGCGCGCGCGCGGTGGATAAACGCGCCAGTCGGCTCCCTTCCGGGGCCTGCGACCACACCAGACGGGCAAACCCCTGGGTATAAATATTCACGCTGGCGAAACAGGCGAGATAGCCGACAATGCAAGCCAGCCACAAGGCATGCTCGCCAAACAACCGCACCACTATGCCGGGCAGCGATGCTGTAGCAGCCTGATGGGGACCGTAAGCCCCGAAATGCAAAACGGCGACAGTACATCCCCAATAAACGGTACCGGCTAGTAACATGCCTATCAGCAGCGCCCGCGGAAAATCACGCTCGGGTGATTTGAATTCCGTTGCCAGATGCGCAAAGGCTTCCAGCCCGACGAAACACCAGAACATCACCGCCAGCGCATCCAGCATCTGTGCGCCGTGAATCTGCGTAAGCGCAGGCCACGGAATCTGGGATGGCGCAATCTGCCCTTTCCACCAGATTGCCGCCACCAGCAGCACCACCAGTAAAGCAATCAGCGTCTGAATGGTGGCGCTGGAACCGGCACTGCGTATTCCCAGTAGCCAAATCGCCGCCAGCGTCAGCAATTGCACCAGCAGTAACCCGTCGGCACTCAACCCAAAGGCAGCCTGCCAGAACCCGGCCGCAATCTGCATCGCCGCTGGCAACCCTACCGGGATCACCGACAGGAACAACCATCCGGTCACACGCGCCAGCCGCGGCCCAAACGCCAGCTTCACAAAATGCGCCGCCCCACCGGCATTCGGGAAGTGCCTTCCCAGTGAGGCAAAGGCAATCGCAATCGGAAACACCAGGGCAATCAGTAGCGGCCAGGCCCACAAGCTATCACCTTGCGACTGCTCAGCCACCAGAGCAGGCACAGCAAACACGCCGGTTCCCAGCAGCGAGGTCGATAACAACCCGATACCCTGAACCAGTCCCAACTCCTGTTTTAACGTATTATTGCCGCTCACTGTCTGCACCTTATTGCCAACCGGTAGATTCACCGGCCGACACTGCCACACGAAATGCGCTCGTTACGGAAACGACGCGATGGAGATAGCGCGGAAAAACCGCGCGATGAAAGTCATACCCGATGGACGTAACATGCGATAAAAGCAAGAAGCCCCCGTAAACGGAGGCTTCTGATAAGCGCTGATATCACAACACACTGCCGTTATTCGCTCTGAGCACTGTTCGCTTTGAGCACATCGCGGATACGGGCTTTATAGGCTTCCACTTTCTGCGGTGTCATCAGACGGCGTTCGTCATCCAGCACCACGCCGCCCACATCGTCAGCGATACGCTGAGCGGACTGCAGCATCAGCTTAAAGTTCTGACTGGCATCGCCATAAGACGGCACCATCATGAAAATCGACACACCCGGCGTGGTAAATTCAGACATCGCGTCCACATTGAACGAACCGGGTTTGACCATGTTAGCCAGGCTGAATAACACCGGCCCACTTCCTGCCGGGTTGACATGACGATGGAAGATGTTCATTTCGCCAAACTGGAAACCTGACTGCAACACGCTTTGCAACAGCACTTCACCACCAATCACGCCGCCCTGATGAGCCGCTACGTGCAAAACCAGCACCACTTCTTGTTGCGGCATCGGCTGTGAAGCCACCGGCGCTTCAGACACCAGTTCAGAATGTGGGTGATGGTTGACGTCAGGTGCTGGCTCTTCCGCGCTCTGCTCCGGAATTCGTTGCACCGGTTCTGTCGGCTGGGGTTGGGAGGCTGGCTGCTGATAGCGAGGCTGCGATTCGGCATACGGGGCCGCAGGCTGATGCGACGGCGCTGGCGGCTCAACCTCATCCAGCAGCGGATCGTAAACAGTAGGCTCCTGGCGGAAGGTCGTCTCAAAACGATCACCCGCAGCGTTGCCGGACGGCGTATTTTGCTGACGGCGAGAGGACGTTACCCGCACTTCACCCACCCCGTCGTCAAGCTCCTCCAGCGGGGCATCATCACGCTTTGGCTTCAGGCGTTTTACCGGACGATCGCGGAAAAGGGACGAGCGCTCCTTACGGCTTGTCCAAAGACCATGCAGTAACAGTGCTATAATTGCGATCGCGCCAACGACAATCAAGATCAGACGCAGGTCCTGCATCATTGCTATCCCAGTTATTCCAATACATTGCCACTACGGCAAATACACATACCTCTAACTGTATTTGCCTGTGTACTCAAGTGCAAGTCTGTACACTAGTTTATGATAATAAAGATCGACTGCGGGCATTTTTTTGTCGTTTTTTCAGGCAAATCGCAGCTAGCCAGCCGAAATTCATCCCGATATGATGCCGTAACCTGCCTACCATAAGGTGAGAACCGCCCCATGTCCTACACGCAACACCTTGATCCCAAACACAGCGGCCTGCATTATTTTCTGAAAGGCTGGCAACTGCTTTCTCTGCCCGGTATCCGTCGTTTTGTCATTCTTCCTATGCTGGTGAATATCCTGCTGATGGGGGGCGCTTTTTGGTGGCTGTTTCACCAGCTTGGCACCTGGATCCCGCAGCTAATGACCCATGTGCCAGAGTGGCTACAATGGCTCAGCTACCTGCTCTGGCCGCTAGTGACACTCTCCGTCTTGCTGGTTTTCAGCTATTTCTTTAGTACCATTACCAACCTGATCGCCGCGCCGTTCAACGGCCTGCTGGCGGAGCAACTGGAAGCCCGGTTGACCGGCCAGCCGCTGCCCGCCAGCGGAATGCTCGATATTGCCAAAGACGTGCCCCGCATCATGCGACGCGAACTGCAAAAACTGGCCTATTATTTACCCCGTCTACTGGTGTTACTGCTGCTGTATTTCGTACCCGGCATCGGTCAGACCGTCGTTCCTGTGATGTGGTTTTTGTTTGGTGCCTGGATGCTGGCAATCCAATATTGCGATTATCCGTTCGATAACCACAAAGTCGGCTTTGCCACCATGCGTAAAGCATTGCGGCAAAACAAACTGGCAAATCTGCAATTCGGCGCGCTGGTCAGCCTGTTTACGATGGTGCCGGTGCTAAACTTGTTGATCATGCCGGTTGCTGTCTGCGGCGCGACCGCCTTGTGGGTCGATCGTTACCGCCACCTTTCCAGCACATTGCCTCGGCACTGATACCGACACAGAAAGGAGAGCCAGTGACGCTACCCTGTTCTATAACTGGATATTAATGAAAATATATTTCCTCAGAACATATCGATATAGCGATTCTTTACTTCACTGGCTTTCCCGAACGAGTATTCTCTTTGAGGTTCGCAAAAATTTCATACAGTTATTAAGGACGGGCTATGAGTAAGATCTACGAAGACAATTCTTTCACTATCGGCCATACGCCGCTGGTTCGTCTGAATCGCATCGGCAATGGGCGTATTCTGGCTAAGGTGGAGTCACGTAACCCGAGCTTCAGCGTCAAATGCCGTATCGGTGCCAATCTGATTTGGGATGCCGAAAAACGCGGCGTATTGAAGCCCGGTGTCGAACTCGTAGAGCCGACCAGCGGTAACACGGGCATCGCACTGGCGTATGTGGCGGCAGCGCGCGGCTACAAACTGACACTGACCATGCCGGAAACCATGAGTCTGGAGCGCCGTAAGCTGCTCAAAGCGCTGGGTGCCAATCTGGTGCTGACCGAAGGTGCCAAAGGCATGAAAGGCGCTATCGCCAAAGCCGAAGAGATTGTAGCCAGCGACCCAGAGCATTACCTGCTGCTGCAGCAGTTCAGCAACCCGGCCAACCCGGAAATTCATGAGAAAACCACCGGCCCGGAAATCTGGGAAGACACCGACGGCGAAGTCGACGTGTTCATTGCTGGTGTGGGTACAGGTGGTACGCTGACGGGCGTCAGCCGTTATATCAAGCAAACCAAAGGTAAAGCGATCATTTCTGTGGCTGTCGAACCGACAGACTCCCCGGTTATCACCCAGGCACTGGCCGGCGAAGAAATCAAACCCGGCCCGCACAAGATTCAGGGGATCGGTGCCGGTTTCATTCCTGCCAACCTGGACCTGAAACTGGTCGACCGCGTTGAGCGCATTACCAACGAAGAGGCTATCACCACGGCCCGTCGTTTGATGGAAGAAGAAGGCATTCTGGCCGGGATTTCTTCCGGTGCGGCGGTGGCCGCGGCACTTAACCTGTTAAAAGAAGAAGAATTCGCCAACAAAACCATCGTGGTGATTCTGCCATCCTCTGGCGAGCGTTACCTCAGCACCGCGTTATTTGCTGATTTGTTCACCGAACAGGAATTACAGCAGTAATCCCGGCACTCGAAAATGTGATTCAAAAGTTAAAAAAGCACCCTGCGGGGTGCTTTTTTGTGGCAGAGTTCAAACTTTCTGTTACTTGCTCATTGCTTTTCACCGTCAGGTTTAGTATTTAACCGGACAATTATTTTGATGCGTGAAATTAATATCTATCGACGCTCCACATACGGATATCATTCTTGTGACATGAAGCAGCAGGGCCGGACGTTTCATCAACGCAAGAACAAGGAGCATTACCGATTTGAGCCAGGGGTAAGCGCATTCCGTTTCCCTTTACCGCATCCCGGCCTGCCTTGACCCATTCAGGGCAACCAAACAGGCTAAAGTTCAGTAGATACACTAAACTTTAGTTCCACAACATGAACCTAATCCAACAAGTTGGGGAAAACAGAATGTTCAAGCAAGAAGTAACGATTACCGCACCGAATGGCCTGCATACTCGCCCTGCCGCACAGTTCGTGAAAGAAGCTAAAGGCTTTACCTCTGAAATCAACGTCACCTCTAACGGTAAAAGCGCCAGCGCGAAAAGCCTGTTCAAGTTGCAGACCCTGGGTCTGACTCAGGGCACTGTCGTCACGATTTCAGCTGAAGGCGAAGACGAACAGCAAGCCGTTGAACATCTGGTTAAACTGATGGCTGAGCTTGAGTAAACGGCCCGCTCTCTTTAGTGAACATCAGGATCAAGTAAGGTAGGGTTATGATTTCAGGCATATTAGTATCACCGGGTATCGCTTTTGGTAAGGCGCTGCTACTGAAAGATGATGAGATTGTCATCAACCGGAAAAAAATCTCCGCAGACCAGGTCGAGCAGGAAATCGAACTCTTCCTGACTGGTCGCGCCAAAGCGTCACAGCAGTTGGAGGCTATCAAGCAAAAAGCCGCCGAGACGCTGGGGCCAGAGAAAGAAGCCATCTTCGAAGGGCATATCATGCTGTTGGAAGATGAAGAGTTCGAGCAGGAAATCATTTCCCTGATTAAAGACGAGCATGCGTCTGCGGACGCGGCGGCGTTTTCCGTCATCGAAACCCAGGCGAAAGCGCTGGAAGAACTCGATGACGAATACCTGAAAGAGCGCGCTGCAGACATGCGCGATATCGGCAAGCGCCTGCTGAAAAACATCCTGGGCATGCATATCGTTGATCTGGGTGACATTCAGGACGAGGTTATCCTGATCGCCAAAGATCTGACCCCGTCTGAAACCGCACAGTTGAACCTGAACAAAGTGCTGGGTTTCATTACCGATATCGGCGGCCGTACCTCCCACACCTCCATCATGGCTCGCTCACTGGAGCTGCCTGCCATCGTTGGGACGACCGACGCTACCCAGAAAATCAAGAATGGCGATTTCGTTATTCTGGATGGGGTAAACAACAAGATTTACCTGAATCCTGATCAGGCCACAATTGAGCAGCTTAAAGCCGTTCAGGAGCAGTACAACACCGAGAAATACGAGCTCGCTAAACTCAAAGATCTGCCGGCTATTACACTGGACGGTCATGAAGTTGAAGTGTGCGCGAACATCGGTACAGTCCGCGACATCGCCGGTGCTGAACGTAACGGTGCCGAAGGCGTGGGCCTGTATCGCACCGAGTTCCTGTTTATGGACCGCGATGCCCTGCCGACCGAAGAAGAGCAGTTCCAGGCGTACAAAGCCGTCGCGGAAGCGATGGGCGCTCAGGCGGTTATCGTGCGTACCATGGATATCGGTGGTGACAAAGACCTGCCGTACATGGACCTGCCGAAAGAAGAGAACCCGTTCCTCGGCTGGCGTGCGATTCGTATCTGTCTCGATCGCAAAGAAATCCTGCATTCGCAGCTGCGCGCCATTCTGCGTGCCTCCGCGTTTGGTAAATTGCGCATCATGTTCCCGATGATCATTTCGGTAGAAGAAGTGCGTACCCTGAAAGCCGAACTGGAGATGCTTAAAGCCCAGTTGCGTGCCGAAAACAAAGCATTTGATGAAACCATCGAAGTCGGCGTGATGGTGGAAACCCCGGCCGCAGCGGCCATCGCCCATCATCTGGCGAAGGAAGTTGACTTCTTTAGTATTGGGACAAATGACTTAACCCAGTATACTCTGGCGGTAGATCGTGGGAACGAGCTGATTTCTCATCTCTATAACCCGATGTCTCCGGCCGTGTTGACCCTGATTAAGCAGGTAATCGACGCTTCCCATGCCGAAGGCAAGTGGACTGGCATGTGCGGTGAACTAGCAGGTGACGAACGTGCTACACTACTGCTGCTGGGAATGGGTCTGGATGAGTTCAGCATGAGTGCCATCTCGATTCCTCGCATCAAGAAAATTATTCGCAATGCCAACTACGAAGATGCGAAAGCGCTGGCGGAGCAGGCATTAGCCCAGCCGACAGCAGAAGAGTTAAGCAGTCTGGTAAGCCGGTTCATTAAAGAAAAGACGCTTTGCTGATACCGCTGTGCTGACCCAATATTAATGCTTAGGAGAAAATCATGGGTTTGTTCGATAAACTGAAATCTCTGGTTTCTGATGATAAGAAAGAAACCGGCAGCATCGAAATCATTGCCCCGTTATCCGGTGAAATCGTCAATATCGAAGACGTGCCTGATGTTGTCTTCGCTGAGAAGATCGTCGGCGATGGTATCGCTATCAAACCTAGCGGTAACAAGATGGTTGCGCCGGTAGATGGCACCATCGGTAAAATCTTCGAAACCAACCATGCTTTTTCTATTGAATCAGACACGGGTATCGAACTGTTCGTTCACTTCGGTATTGATACCGTTGAACTGAAAGGCGAAGGCTTTAAACGTATCGCCGAAGAAGGACAGCGTGTCAAGAAAGGTGACGTCGTGATCGAGTTTGATCTGCCGTTGCTGGAAGAGAAAGCCAAGTCCACTCTGACGCCAGTTGTTATCTCTAACATGGATGAGATTAAAGAACTGACTAAGCTGAGCGGCACCGTGGTTGTGGGGGAAACCCCGGTTATTCGTATCAAGAAATAACCGCACATCCTCATGACAAACGGCACCTTCGGGTGCCGTTTTGCTTTATCGCTCAATCGTTTCTCTCGCCAGCGAGCTTACGCACCACACAGCGCTTACTGCCAGCGTGGAATGCAAATATGGATCTGCAATCCGCCCTGCTGACGATTCTCCGCCTCAATACGGCCGCCATGCGCCACCACCGCCTTCCGGGCTATCGCCAGCCCCAGCCCATACCCTTTGCCCGACTGCGGCGAATCGATACGCATAAACGGGTCGAAAATGCTGGAGAGCTTACTCGCATCCACTCCCGGGCCGCTATCGGCCACGCCGATGCACCACTCTTTCTCATCCCGGGACAAGGTCACCAGCACCTGTTGACCACGTGACGAGAAGCGCAAGGCATTACGGATGATGTTATCCAATGCGTGCCGCATCAATTCCGCCGAGCCCTTAACGGTATAATCGTCGTATTCACCGGGGCTTAACGCAATATCGACCCCTGGCACCTGCGCTTCATAGCGGGCATCGTTGACCACCGCGTTCACTAACCCGAGCAGGTCAAAATACTCGTCACTATTGACGGCATGGCTATTAGCCATATGGTTCTCAGCACGGGAGAGCGTCAACACCTCGCCTATCATCTTATCCATGCGTTCGGCTTCACGCTCCATACGCTGTAACGCG
Source organism: Dickeya ananatis (assembly GCF_019464615.1). Taxonomy (NCBI): domain Bacteria; kingdom Pseudomonadati; phylum Pseudomonadota; class Gammaproteobacteria; order Enterobacterales; family Pectobacteriaceae; genus Dickeya; species Dickeya ananatis. The sequence goes on from NZ_CP040816.1 coordinate 3,338,138, forward strand.
TTTTCCACGTTGTCGGGGTTCTGGCGCGCCAGCCCTATCGCCAGTTGTAACCGGGCCAGCGGCGATCGCAACTCATGGGAAACGTCGTGCAGCAGTTGCTCGCGCGCACTCACCAGTATCGACAAACGGCTGACCATCGCGTCAAAGTCACGAGCCACATCGCCAATCTCATCATGACGGCGTCGCATAGACGGATAAAGCCGTACCGACAGGTCACCCTGCGCCACCTGCTCGAAGCTCGCCCGCAACCGCCCAAGCGGACGCGCCAGATTCCATGCCAGCATCGCGCTAAACAGCAACCCACCTAGTGCGCCAATCCAGATCATCGGCGGCGGCAAATGCAGGAAAAACGGCAGCGACGCCGGGGGCTCCTTCGGCATCACATCATGCCGCCAGCGCGCAATATCGAAACTCACCCGGTAACGCTGCCCGTCGGGGCCGTCCACAACCTGCTGCAACGCCTGATCCGCTCGGTCTGAAAAGCGTCCTGACTCTGGCGGAGGCCCAAAGCCCACCCTGCCCGGGTGAGGCGGCTCATCCGGCATTCCCATGCCCGGCAAGGGTTCGAGATTGCCCGTGTCGTTATCACCGACAACCGACACATTGATATAAACACGCTCGTTCTTCGGCCAGTCGGCCAGCGTGTGCCCCAGTTCAGCCATTCCTCCCTGACGCAACGCCTGTACCGCCAATGCCATTTGAAACGACGCGGTATATTTGACCTGACGCATTTCCGGTGGCTCGGGGCGCTCGCCGTAAAATGAGAACCCCACCCACAATAGCTGCGAAATGACGAAGAACGTCAGCCACAGTCCCAGCAGGATCTTCCAGAACAGCCTTCCATGCATCATTAACGGATCCGATAACCAACGCTGCGCACGGTCTCGATGGTCAGGTTACACTCATCCAGCGCGGCCAGTTTCTGACGAATATTACTGATGTGGACATCCACACTGCGGTCATAAGCCTCACGGCGACGCCCCAGACATTTCTCCGACAGTTCATCCTTGGTCACGACCCGGCTCGACGAACGCATCAGCAGTTCCAGCAGGTTGAATTCCGACGCGGTGAGATCAAACACCTTGCCACGCCACTCGCTGCTGCGTGTAGACGGGCACACCACCAGGTCGCCATAGCTCACTGTCCCGGCGTCTTCGTTTTTTTCCGACTTATCTTCATAACGGCGTAGCACCGCGCGCAAACGCGCCACCAGTTCCCGCGGATAACAGGGTTTCGGCACATAGTCATCCGCCCCCATTTCCAGCCCAATAACGCGATCGATATTATCGCCTTTGGCCGTCAGCATAATGATGGGAATCGCGTGATTCCGACGCACTTGCCGCAGCACGTCAATCCCGCTCATGTCAGGCAACATGATGTCCAAAATCATCGCGGTATACTGACTGGACATGGCGCCGTCTATCCCTTCCTTGCCGGTCATGACCTGTGAAGTACTAAACCCCTCCGCCGTGAGGTATTCACACAACATGTTCCCCAGTTCAGCGTCATCGTCTACCAGTAAAATTTTCATACGTTCTTCCCATGCATTGTTACCGCCCTTATTGTCAGGGCTGGTCGCAATCTGCGCAGCAGTATTTACGGAATCCTTACCTTTTGCCGTTCAAAACATAACGCCGGTAAAGCCGAAGGACAGGTAAATTATACCCAGCCCTGATTTCACTGGTCAGTGACACGCCACGTGTGTTGCCCACGTTGGTTGTATCGGCAATTTACTCAGTCAAGGATGCGTTCGTTTTGATGAAATACCCTCTTTGCACCGGCCGCCGTGTCTGGTGGCTATTATTGTTACCTGTCGCCATCGCGTTCTTCGTCGCCATTCATCTGTTAAGGCCCGCGCCTGCAAAAAATTATATTACGGCGGCGGTAGATGTTCGTGACCTGCAACAAACGGTACTCGCCGACGGCACGGTGAATGCCCGCAAGCTGGTCAGCGTCGGCGCACAGGTTTCCGGGCAGATTAAAGCCTTGCACGTTGCACTGGGCGATAAGGTAAAACAGGGCCAGTTGCTGGCCGACATCGACGATCTGACGCAACAAAACACCCTGCAAGACAGCAAAGCGGCGCTGGATAATATCCAGGCGCAGTTGGCCTCCAAACTGGCAACGCTACGCAACAACCAGCGTAACTGGCAACGTCAGCAACGCCTGATGCAAACCGGCGTTGGGGTGCAGGCCGATTACGACAGCGCCCAGACAACACTGGAAGCCACCGAGGCTGATATCCACGCGCTGGAGGCGCAGATCGTGCGGGCGAAGATCGCCGTGAATACCGCACAGGTCAATCTGGCTTATACCAAAATCGTCTCGCCGATAGCGGGCACAGTGGTGGCGCTACCCGTCGAACAAGGGCAAACCGTTAACGCCGTGCAAAGCGCGCCGACCATCGCCAAAATAGCCAGCCTCGACACCATGACTATCGAGGCCAAAATATCAGAAGCTGACGTTATCAACGTCAAGACTGGCATGCCGGTCTGGTTCACAATCCTCGGCAATCCGCGTCAGCGCTATCAGGCGGTGCTACGCGCGATTGAACCCGCGCCAGAATCCATCAGCAGCGATAGCAGCACGACCAGCAGTAGCCGAACCAGCAGCAGTAGCACCAGCAGCAGTTCCTCCAGTTCCGCCATCTACTACAACGGGTTATTCGATGTCGCCAACCCGGATGAAACCTTGCGTATATCCATGACTGCACAGGTCTACATTCTCTTATCCGAAGCAAAACACGCCACTGTAGTACCGATCAGTGCGTTGCAGAACCGCCAGGGTAAATGGTTTGTTCAGGTGGTTCGGCCACAAAGCCCACCACAATGGCGCGAAGTCACGCCCGGCATCAGCGACAGCGCGTATATCCAGTTGCTCTCCGGCGTACAACCCGGTGAAGAGGTCGTGATAAGCCAGCAGTTAGCCAGCGCCAGTAACCGTACCTCGTCACCGCCGCCGCCGATGGGGTTTTAAGCCATGAGCACACCGCTGCTGGTATTACGTCAGGTTCACCGCCGCTTTACCCACGGTGAACTCGGCGTCGATGTACTGAAAAACATCAACCTGACGATTAACGCGGGTGAAATGGTGGCGATCGTCGGTGCATCCGGGTCTGGAAAATCCACGTTGATGAATATCCTTGGGTGTCTGGATAAACCCACGCAAGGGGACTACCAGGTCGCGGGAGTATCGACCCTGACGCGAGATGATGACCAGCTTGCCGCATTACGCCGCGAGCATTTCGGGTTCATCTTTCAACGCTATCACCTGTTAAATGATTTGAACGTCGGCGATAACGTAGAAATGCCGGCGGTCTATGCCGGTCAACCCCGCCACGAACGCCGGGCGCGCGCCGCCGCCCTGCTGGCAAGACTGGGTCTGGCCGGGCGTTTGCAGGATACGCCCAACCAACTGTCAGGCGGTCAGCAACAACGCGTCAGTATCGCCCGCGCGCTTATCAACGGTGGTCAGGTGATTCTGGCCGATGAGCCGACCGGCGCGCTCGATAGCGCCAGCGGCGAAGACGTCTTATCCATCCTGCGCGAACTACACCAGCAAGGTCATACTATCGTATTGGTGACGCACGACAAACGCATCGCCCAACAGGCCGAACGCATCATCGAGCTTCACGACGGTGAAATCGTGGCCGACCACCACACTACAGCACGAGGGATGAAACGCAGTCCGACAACCACCCCAGCGCATCAGCCGGGCAGAACGCTGACCCGCGGGTATGACCGGTTGCAAAATGCGTTCAGGATGGCGTTACGCGCCATGAACGCACAGCGGATGCGTACTTTCCTGACGATGCTGGGGATTATCATCGGTATTGCCTCGGTCGTCTCGGTGGTCGCACTCGGCAAAGGGTCGCAACAACAGGTGCTGGAACACATCAATGCGATGGGGACCAGTACGCTGGAGATTTTTCCCGGCAAAGATTTTGGTGACATGCGTTCTGCCGCTATCCAAACCCTACGCAGTCACGATCTACCGCCACTGGAACAGCAGCCTTATATTCACAGCGTAACCCCCACCGTTTCGACCTCGGCTACGCTGCGTTATGCCAGTCACGCCGTCTCGGTCAGCGTGAATGGCGTAGGCGAGCAATTTTTTACGGTACGTGGCTATATCTTGTCGCAAGGGAGTGGGTTTTCACCGCTCAGCGTCGAGCGCCTGACGCAAGAGGCGGTTATCGACCAGAATACCCGCAACACACTGTTTCCTCATGGTGAGAACCCACTGGGACAGGTGATTTTTCTCGACCAGTTGCCTTGTCGCATTATTGGTGTCGCCACCCGCAAACAGTCCGGCTTCGGCAGCGATGAAAACCTGAATATTTGGGTGCCTTATACTACCGTCATGCGCCGTATGGTCGGTCAGTCGTACCTGCGCAGCATTACCGTTCGGGTCAAAGACAACATTGATCTGAGTGTGGCACAGCAAGGCATCACCCAAATCCTGATACGTCAGCACGGCAGCAAAGATTTCTTCGTCATGAATACCGATACCATTCGCCAGACGATTCAGCAGACGACAGTCACCATGACGCTATTGGTATCCGCCATTGCACTGATTTCGCTGATTGTAGGCGGTATTGGTGTCATGAATATCATGCTGGTGTCTGTCACCGAGCGCACGCGGGAGATAGGCGTGCGCATGGCGGTCGGCGCACGTACCGGCGACATTATGCAGCAATTTCTGATCGAAGCGGTGCTGGTGTGCCTGTGCGGTGGCGTGTTGGGTATGCTGCTGTCGGTTCTGGCTGGCACCCTCGCCAGCCACCTCAGCGGTGTGACTTTCGTTTATTCAGCCACCGCTATGGTGGCGGCGTTCTTATGTTCCAGCCTGATTGGTGTGATTTTCGGCTTCTTCCCGGCCAGACGGGCGGCACGGCTGCAGCCGATCCACGCGCTGGAGCGCGAGTAGCACGTCAGCCAAACACACCGGTAGACAGATAGCGATCGCCGCGATCGCACACCACCGTCACCACCAGACTGCCGGGGTGTTCGGCGGCGATACGCAGCGCCCCGGCTACCGCCCCGCCGGAGCTGACGCCGCAGAAAACGCCTTCCAAGCGCGCCAGTTGCTGCATGGTGCTTTCCGCCTCCTGCTGCGATATATCCATAATTCGGTCAACCAGCTGTGGCTGAAAGATGCCCGGCATGTAGTCCGGCGACCAGCGGCGGATCCCCGGAATCTGGCTACCGTCTTGTGGTTGCAGGCCCACAGTGCAAACCGTATCGCTCTGGCTTTTCAGGTAACGGCTCACGCCGGTGATGGTGCCGGTGGTCCCCATACAGGACACGAAGTGGGTGAGTCGCCCTTCGGTTTGCCGCCAGATTTCCGGGCCGGTGGTGGTGAAATGCGCCAGCGGATTATCCGGATTGTTGAACTGATCGAGCAGCACGCCCTCGCCAGCCTGCGCCATTTGCCGGGCCAGATCACGCGCGCCCTCCATCCCCTGCTCTCGGCTGACCAGCAGTAGCTCCGCGCCGTAGGCGCGCATCGCATCCTGACGTTCCCGACTCATGTTTTCCGGCATCAGTAACCGTAGTCGGTAACCTTTCATCGCTGCCACCATCGCCAGTGCAATGCCGGTATTCCCGCTGGTCGCCTCAATCAACCTGTCTCCGGGGGCTATCTCGCCCCGGCGTTCCGCCTGCTGAATCATCGACAACGCCGCCCTGTCTTTTACCGACCCGGCCGGGTTATTGCCCTCCAGCTTCAACCAGATTTCGCTGCCGGTATGCGCCGCCAGACGTTGTAATTTGATCAACGGCGTATTGCCGACGCAGTGTTCAAGCGTACTCACTTTCTCTCTCCGCACGACGTCAGGCGTCGCCAAAAAAACAGGCACCGCGATGCAGTGCCTGTTTGTCACTCGTAGCAAAACCGGATTCTGTTATAGCGATAGCAAACGATCAAGAGAAGGCGCGAAGAAGTAGCTACCGCTGACTGCACGGGTAAAACGCAGCATCTCGTCACGTTTGCCGTCACGGTCGCCGAACATGCTCAACAATTGCTGTTCAATATTGTGAAGACGCGCGCAATACGCCGCGAAATACAAGCCATGCTTACCGCTGGCGGTACCATAGGGCAGGCTCTGGCGCAGAATCTTCAGCCCTTTGCCATCCTCTTTCAGATCGACACGGCTCAGGTGTGAGGTTATCGGCCGCGCGTCGGACGACAGCTCTTCATTGTCTTGCTTCGTGCGACCGATCATCTGTTCCTGCTGTTCGACGCTCATGCGGTTCAACTGGCGCAGATTATGCTCCCAGCGCTGAACAAACACATAGCTGCCACCCTCACCTGCCTGACCATCCGGTACGATGGCAACATCGCGACGCGTATCGCCTTGCGGGTTCTCGGTACCATCAACAAAACCGCTCAGGTCGCGGTCTTCCACCCAACGAAAACCGTGGGTTTCTTCTTCGATGTTGATGGTGTTGCCAAACGCGGCCAGCACCGCCTGTGCCAGTGAAAAATTGACGTCATGACGCAGCGACTGGATGTGAATCAGCATATCGCGCTGGGTCGCAGGAGCCAGCCCGTTACCCAACGGCGTGAAGGGTTTTAGCTCCTGCGCGCTGTTATCGCAGTCCAGCTCACGCCAGACATCGTAGCCAAATGCGATCACCGCGCCGAGCCCCGCGTCAGGGAAGCGCTGCTGTAACTCGGTCAGCGCCTGACAAAACTTCTTGCAACCCTGGCGGATGGCATCAAATTCGCCCTGTACCATAGCCTCCATGAAGATGGCAAAACGGCGATGCTCCAGCAAAATACCGCTTTGAATTTGTGTCATCTGTTGCTTCCTCACTCGGTGCAGTTTCTTTTACGCCGACAAGACTATTACGCCGACAAAACTATTACGCTGACAAAACTATGCCGGACGGCTATCTCAATACTGCGTCAAAAAAATACGGGGCGCGACCTGCACGCCCCAATCGGATTCACATCATATCAAACGATGTTGACGATAACAGGATAACCTTACCAATAAAGGTAGAAATCGCAGGTGACTGTTTTTGCAAGGATGATCATCACAGACTACCGATTACTCCGCGTAAACGGGTTTCGGTGCCGGGGCAACCACCTTGATGACCCAATACACGACACTGGCTGCCAGTAACGAGTTCAGGGCCGGAACACCCCATTCGGTGAACAACCCAATGGCGCTCCCTGCCAGACTGGCAATCATCGCCGACCAGCCGATAGGTGGCGTACTGGCGGCATCTGGCAACTCACCGCGTTGGCGGCTTTCGTCCAGCACGGTCCGGCTGGTACGCAAAATATAGTAATCCACCAGCATGACGCCAATCACCGGAGGGAAGAACACCCCCAACAAGGTCAGGAAATCCACAAACCGGTCCAGAATACCGATCACCGACAGGAAGGTGCCGATGAAACCTATCAGTAACGTGATGGATTTATAGCTCAGCTTTCTACCAGTGATGCCCTCAACCGCATTCGCAATCCCCAGCGATGAGGAATACAAATTGATGTCGTTGATGCGCAACGTGGAGAAAATGACGGTAATCAGCCCGATACCGCCCGCGGTTTGCGACATGATAGTCACAATGTCAGCAGTATTCAGCGCACGAGCAATCAGTATTGCCAGCCCGTTAACGACAAATTCGCCGATAATAATCGACAGCATGGTAATCCAGAAAACATGCCGCCCACGACGGGAGTAACGGGTCATGTCGGGGGTAATCAGGCTCGCTACAATGCAACCGCCGACCACCATGGTCGCCCCGGCACTCACGGATATGGCCTCACCAGACACGCCCTTTTGCAGCAGTTCGGTAATGTTGTGGCCGGTGAGCGTCATAAACGAAATATAACCGACGACCATGATAAACAGCGGCACGGCAATTCTCGCGGTATACCGCAGCGCGCTAAAACCAAACGTGACCAACAGCGTCAACGCACAACCAGAAAGTGCGGCCGACCAGCCGAACCCCAATCGGTCGCCCAGTGCAAAGTTGAGTGATTTGGCAAACACGGCGTTTTGCACACCGAACCACCCCAACAGGCTGACAGCGATAATAGCGCCGATAAATACCGCACCGATGCGGCCAAACCCACACCAGCGCGCCAGCAAACTCCCAGACAACCCTTCCTTCATGCCCGCGTAACCTAACCCCAGCGTTACAACGCCAAATATTGCACTGCCGATGGCAATGGCCAGAAAAGCGTCGCCGAGTGTCATCGAATGCCCCAGCACCGCGCCCAACATAAACTGATCCAGTGCGGTCAGCATCCCTATATGCACCAACGCCACATTGAAAAACGGCAGTCGAACAGACAGTGGAACCCGACTTACCGGGTAATCATCAATATTTTCCATTACCTCTATCCTTGCTTAAATAAATAAAATACCTTTCGCGATCAGCGAATGAGGTATAAAACTCTCCAGACCGCAATCCCGACAATACTCTTCGAATTGATTCAGTGAGTGAACGCCGACTTTCTGATACATGTTATAAATTCTATTTTCGATTGTTTTATGAGAAACGTTAAATTTCCTGGCAATTTCTTTACTGGAAAATCGACGCAACATCAAAAAAATCACATCAAGCTCTGTTTTAGTAAACAAATCAATATTAATCGTCGTCTTTAATACCGATGGCTTTTTCTGATCGATATAAATTAACGGCGATAATGTACTGAATGGTTTGGCATTCCATATCACACCAATACATTTTTTATCGCTGTCAAAAATGGGAATTTTTTCACTGACGAACGGCGTGAGTTCATTTCGACCATACCAGTAATCGGTTTCGATAACTGAGACTCGTTGTTCACTGTTTTCTGTTCGCTTATCATGCTCGATAAAGTCGTCAGATAACTCAGCCCAACTGGCAGGAAACTCCTCATCTAACCGACCTTCAATGTCGAATTTTTCAGGCGTTACCGTATAAAGGCGGGCGGCACGATTCATGTAAATATGACGCGATGCCAAATCTTTTATCCCCCAAGGCTCGTTTAGCCCCTCCAGCAGGGTGATGAGATTACCAATATAATCGCTTGTCACTGATAACGACAAATTCATCCTGTTATCCCTATTCCTTATCAGTCGGTCTGATATCAGGCAATATGCTTCGCCAGGTAATGTCGGGTATATTTATGTGCATAATCAGGTTGTGAGCCATACTCCTTATACCCTAATTTTTCATAGAACCCTTTAGCCTGAAAATTGAAGGTATCAACATAAGCCATATGGCATCCGCGCGCCAGAGCCTCTTCTTCAGCCTGTCGCATGAGCTGACTGCCTAAGCCTGTCTTGCGATATTCATCACCCACCCAGAGATACTGCACTTCCAGTCCTCCCCACCAGGTTCTGGCTACCAACCCCGCGATAATCTCCCCCTCGTTATTGGTGAAATGCAAAAAAAGCGGGCGAATATCTACATGCTCATAATCTTCATTATGTCTCCACAAGCTCTCGATAACATATTCCTGCTCCTTGTGATTAGGTTTATCCGTTACATGTAATTTCACACTATGCTCCTTAATGCCACTTGTATTTATGGGGTAGTAGTCAGGCTCAATCAAAACTCGTCGAGAAAATCAAGGGTGTTTTTTACCCGTTCAAAATTAGCTTCAGCAGGCTACCCTATAGAAAACCCACAATAATAACTTTTTTGATTGGTCGCAATTATTCCCACACCAGGGAAACACGTAAAGATAGCTCACCAATTATTTACATGATTCATTATATACTGATACCTTTCATTTAAAAGAAAAAAGATTAATAGTCAGAAACCGAAACCACTTTCATCAAATAATAAAAATAGTAATTAATAGCATAAAAACTTTCACGGAAAATCATGCTTCGCACTGAATTGTGATAATCCTTTCAGATTTCTCAAACTCAGAATAATCGGTTAGATATAGCAGAGAAAAAACCATGCACATAAGGAAAACTGACTGGCATCCAGCAGATGTCATTGCGGCACTAAGGAAAAAGGGGACCTCTTTATCAGCCGTTTCACGCCAGGCGGGATTATCTTCGGCCACGCTGTCTAATGCCTTATACCGTCCCTGGCCGAAAGGGGAGCTGTTGATAGCCAGGACATTGGGGATTGGCCCAGAAGAGATCTGGCCAAGTCGCTATTATGACCCGCAAACCAATACGCTAATTGATCGTCAAAAGCTGATGCGTAACAAATCCAGCCGACACATTGTAGGTTAATACGTTATTGCTGAGAAACACAGAGCACGCTTATTTTCGGAACGTTCAATAATAAAAACGCTCAGCATTGGCATGACGTAAAAACCTAACCCGAAGACGTTCCCCGGGTTAGGCATTCAAATAATGCGATAACGTATTCCTGCCAGATAGACACACATCAGGGACGGCGTTATACGTGCAGGGTGGTACCTGAAATCGCGGACGCCGTGGTGTCAGCTTGCGACGCGACCAGACCCAAACGCTGGATGATGTCCTGTCGCAATAGATATTTCCTGATTTTCCCTGACGCGGTGCGAGGCAGGTGATCAATCACCACCAGATGCTCGGGGTATTTATACTTGGCGACACGCTTGCGGCCGAAAAAGGCGATCACCTCTTCCAGTATCAGCGTATGGTAGGGTTCCTTCAGTACGACATAGGCACAGGTACGTTCGCCCAGGCGCTCATCCGGCATGGCAACAACGCCCGCATCACGCACCCGTGGGTGTTGCAAGAGAATTTCCTCCACCTCCCGACTGCTGATGTTTTCACCGCCACGGACAATAATGTCCTTCTTCCGACCGGTGATCTTGATATAGCCCGCCTCATCCATACGGCACAAATCACCACTGTAGTACCAGCCTTCGTCGTCCAGCGCTCTCGCCGTCAGTTCAGGTTCGTCCAGATAGCCCATAAACACCTGGGGGCCACGGGAAGCCTCTTCCCCTTCATCACCACTAGGTACCGTTTGCCGGTACTTATCAACCACCCGGATTTCAACACCAGCGACAGCCGTGCCATCGGTATTAACCACGCGGGACAGCGGATCATCCAGCTTAACCACGGCGTGAGGCGAGCTTTCTGTCGCACCATAAACACTCAGCAGCTTGATGCCAGCTTGCAGACAGTCGCGGGTGATTTTTTTCGGGATCGTGGTGCCTCCGCACAGGAAAAAGCGCAGTGACGACAGATCGTAAGGGTGCTGCTGTACGGTACACAGCAAGTCATAGACGAACGGCGTCGCCCCCAGCACGCAGGTACAGCGCTCCCGCTCCAGTAACGTGAGGCAGTGCGTCGGATTGAAGATGTCCAGCAGCACACTACGGCCCCCGATCAAGAATGGCAGGGTGACGCCATGCAGAAACCCCGTCGCGTGCGCCAGCGGTGCTGGCATCAGGATGGTGTCCAGCCAGTTCAGATTGAGGGTAGCGGCGTAAGCTCGCTCGCTGGCGAGAATATTGTTGTGGGTCAGCATCACCCCCTTGGGTACGCCTTCGGTACCGGAGGTGAACAACACCGCAGCCAGTTCGTCGCCGTTGACGCTGACCGGTTGCGCCAGCGGTGGATAGTCCTGCAACAGTTGGCTGAGCGCCGGCGTCGAGGCTGCGGGCGCCAGTTTATCCACCGCTACCAGATGCTCTAAATACGGCAGTTGCTCACGCAATGGCGTAATCAGTTCCAGCGGGCTGCTGTTTTTGAACCAGGTCGGCACAAACAACATGCGCGCCTGACTCTTGTTGAGAGTCCAGATCAACTCCGTCTCACGGTAGGCGGGCAGCAGCGGAACCGATACCGCGCCAACTTTCAGGCAGGCCAGATAGATTAACGTGAACTCGTTCCAGCCGGGAAGCTGGAACGCCACCCGGTCGCCGGGCGTAATACCGCAAGCCAGCAAATACGCCGCCAGACTCCCGGCAGCGCGGTCCAGTTCGGCGTATGTATAGGCCGCGCCTTGATTGTCGATAACGGCAATTTTGTCAGGTGCCGCCTTTACCGACTGGTGCCAGTAATCGCCAAGCGACGCGTCCCCCCAGTATCCCAACCGCCGATACTGCTCGCGGCGTTCGGCGTTAAATTTTATTGTGACCGTCATGATGTTATCTCTGTTTTATACACGGCCGCGCTATCGTGAAAGGCTTGCACGGTATCGAGCCATTCCATCATCCATCACCGACACGACGACCTCTCGTTGCTGGTGAGCACAGTCCAGACAGAACGACTGGCTGTCAGCCAGCGCCTGTTCCGATGGGCTGGCTCCCACTGCTGACGTGAAAGTCTCAGCCAAAACGGAACTCGATACCGAACGTGCCCTGGGGATACTCCCATTTTTCCAAAATCGTATCGCCGCACAGTACCCGACAGGTGCCGCACTCCAGGCAACCGGCATAATCAAAGTGGATATTGCCTTCGCCGTCCTGCTTATAAAGCCCCGCCGGGCAGGCTTTTATCAATTTGTTGAACTGCTCTTGCGCCGGTTTATCCATCAGTACGATATGCGGATTGCCTTCATCGACATGGAATTTGTTGATGCCCAGTTTGACGTCAACATTGACACTATTTTCGTTGCTCATAGCGCGGTCGCCCCCTTGATGCCATCTTTCAACAGATTCATCAGCCCCACCTGTTTGGCGCGACCCAGGATTTTTGAGCGCATGGATTTGCTGGGGCCACCATCAATAATGAACATGTCGCTCATGATGTCGGCTATCATGCGCGGGTACTGGGTGAACATACGTGGGTTTTCCATCAGTGCTGGCAGCTTGCGATAGCGGTGCATGTCTTGTAGTACGAAGCTCTGCTCCAGAGTCTTGCGGTATCCAGCCAGCCCATCGGCGGAAAAGTCCTGCCTGTTTTTCGCGTCAATGGCGGTCAATGCTGCCGCCTCTGCCGATGCGATGGCCAGGTCCATTCCCCGCACGGTATACCCCAGATTGAGGCACAACCCCGCGGCGTCACCCACGATCATCACACCATCGCCCGCCAGTTGCGGCACCATATCCAGCCCCCCTTCCGGTACCACATGCGCGGAATACTCCCGCAGAGTGCCCCCTTGAATCAGCGGTCGGATAGCCGGGTGCTGCTTAAAATCCTCCAGCATCTGCGGCACGCTCTTGGTGGCGTGATCGATATCGCCCAAGCCACAGACCAGCCCCAATGAAATCGTATCCCGGTTGGTGTAAAGGAAGCCGCCACCCATCAGGCCATTTGACGGCGATCCGGCAAATAGCCAGGCTGCGCCCTCGCCAGCGGCGAGAGTAAAGCGGTCTTCAATTACAGACGACGGCAGTGCGATCAGCTCCTTAACGCCGACAGCATAATGGTGCGGTGATGACGGCTGTACCATGCCGATAGAACGCCCCAGTAGCGAATTGACACCTTCGGCCAGAATCACGATGTTGGCTTCCAGTACGTCGTCACCCGCTTGTACACCGACCACCCGGTTGCCCTCGCGGACCAGAGAATCGACACGCACGCCGGGAATAAACTGAGCGCCCGCTTCTTCCGCTTTTTCCATCAGCCACGGATCAAACAGATTGCGCAATACGGTGTAGGAAGCCTTCGATGCGATATCTGGCTGTTCGCTGTGGTAATCCATCGTGATCGCGCTTTCTTCAGTGAGAAAGGAGATTTTTTCCCGGGTCACCTTGCGTTCGACAGGCGCCTCCTGTGCAAAGCCCGGCATAATCTTCTCCAAACTGTGCGCATAAAGGCGCCCACCAGTCATGTTCTTACTGCCCGCCGAGTTGCCACGCTCAATCACCAGCACGTCCAACCCGGCTTTCGCCATCACATACCCGGCCACACAACCGGCGACACCCGCACCGACCACGATGGCATCAAATTTTTCTTCCGACATAGCTTCGTCTCCTTATCCCGCCACCAGCAGGGTGGCGGGGCCAGTGTCGTTAACGGGTCAACTGCTCAATCAGGGCGGGTACAACTTTGTAGATGTCTCCAACCAGACCGTAATCGGCGTATTTGAAGACGGGCGCGTTTTTGTCTTTGTTGATGGCGATGATGGTTTTCGCACTGTTGCCGCCCACCATATGCTGAATCTGACCGGAGATACCCAGCATCAGATAAAGATCGGATTTCAGCAGCACACCGGAAACGCCGATGTAGCGTTCACGCTCCATCCAATGCTCCCCTTCGGCGATAGGACGGGAACAACCGACTTCTGCGCCGATCGCCGTCGCCAGGCCTTGCACCATACGCAGGTCATCCTGAGACGCCAAACCACGGCCAACACCGATGACGCGTTTGGCTTTGCTCAGGTCAACGCTACTCAGGGATTTAGCACGACGCTCCTTGCACAGAATTTCCTGACGCGGGGCAACATAGCTGGCCTGATAGACCGGGCAGTCGTGTGCCGGATTGGCAACAGCAGGCTCTAGCGCGCCGGGTGCCAGCGTGACAATGGCGATCGCTGTGTTGATCTTCTCGCGGCCAAAGGCCAGACCACCGTACATGCGGTGTTCAGCAAACACGCCATCATCGCCTATGCTCAGGGTGGTAACGTCGTTGACCACGGCGGCATTGAGCAGAATGCTTAGGCGTGCAGCCAGTGCTTTGCCGCGTTTGGTGGAGGACAACAGGATAAGCGACGCGGTACGGGCATCGTCCGCCGGTTTTTCAACGACGGAAGCCAGCGTTTCGGCATAGTTTTCAATACGCTGGTTTTGCGCATTCACGCCCAGAACATAGATAGCGTCCGCCGCCAGGGGTTTGACTGCCGATACCACGTCGTCATGCTGGACCAGCACATCAACGCGCTCCCCCCACTGACGGGCGCCCGCCAGTAAGTCGGCATAACGTTCGGTGTTGTCGCTGAACACCCATACATTGGCTACTTTACTCATGGTGATTTTTCTCCATTCCGGGTTAGTTCAGCACTTTCTTCATATGCTCGGCCAATTCAGCCACGGCTTCCGGCGAATCGCTTTCAATGATGATATGTTTGCGTTCAGCCTGGGGCGGTACATGGATGGCGACCAGTTCAGTAAAGGGGGCCCCCGGTGTCCACTCGATATCACCGGCGTTCCATTGCGTAACCGGTTTTTTCCCGGCACCGAGAATGGCTTTCATGGAAGGAGTGCGGGGGACGTTGATATCAGACGCCACGCACAGCACCGCTGGCAGCGTCAATTCCAGCACCTCGACGTCCTCTTCCAGCGTGCGCTCAACGATGACGCGGTTACCTTCAAGCTGGATGTTACTGACCGCGTTGACGGTCGGCACCTGTAGCAGTTCCCCGGCCAGCAGCCCTACCTGCTGGGCGTACAGATCGCCGGAACCTTCACCGAATAACATTAGATCGAAGCCGATTTTGCCTGCAGCGGCGGCAATCGCCTGTGCGGTGTCCTTCGGCTGCGCATTTTCCAGCCACTCATCCTGCACCAGACAAAGTTCATGCGGGCCACGCGACAGTACGTCCTTGCGGACTTTGGAGTTTTCGAGATAGTGGCCCCCCACACAGAGCGCCGTTACCTGACCGTTATCCCCGACCAGTTGGGCCGCCGCTTCAATAGCGTTGAGGTCAAACTGGCTAATCTTGGCATCAGCGTGGTCGAAATTGAGCGTCCGCTCTGCGGTAACCACAATGTCTTGCTCTTCGGGTACCAGCTTGAAGCAGGTTATAATTTTCATGGTATCTCCTATCGGCAATCACAACGATTTGAGTGGGCAACATAGGCGTCCTTACCTGAACGGTGATAACCCAAAAGGTCAGTAAAACAATTCAGACGGATGCCGCTCGCTGGCAATAAAGAATGTGGAGAGATGGGGTGTTGACTCATGTTTTTCTCCGGTTAAACACTTACGGTTAAACATTAATAGCGCGGGATTCCCCATCACCGAATGAGAAATACCGTGGCATAAATAAAAATCTGTCATCTCAAGGTGATATAAAAATTCATACCCCAGTCAATTCGTGTTAAACAACGCAATGCGCTGGCTCTGCAAAGGTAAATCCTCTGGATAGAGCAGGTAATAAAGCGAAACTGAAGCATGAAGAATATATGCAGATATACTGATACCGACGTACCGTAAATACGACATGATAATATGTTTTAGTTACCAACTATCTTGCAAAAAAAGTGTTAACTTGCTCAATGTGTTAATTAATTGTTTTATATCTACAGCTATTTCATCAGTCATAAAGAAAGATGTAGCTTATACACAGCGTTAACACACCACGCGAAGTCATAAATTCATGTGTGATCGCCATCATAATTATGATCTTTTTTTCTGACTTTTTGATGTTGATTTCCATGAAAAATAAAATCCGATTCGAATTGTAAATATCGTGTATCAACCTTGTAGATTATTCTTCCATTTTCTCTCACATGCTGACTGTATAAGCAGAGGGGATTTATTCTTCTTCGAGCTATTTATCCTGTTGGCAAGCCAACGCACGATCTTGCATGACATACCAACAATCTTGTTTTTGCCTGCATATTTCGTGTTATATACTGTCTTCGGTTACTCTATTTCGCCATCCAATAATTGGCTTACGCCTTACGGTTAACTGTGGAGGTCGTTATGTATCAATGCTGGTTTGATAATAAAACGGATGCTGTTTTTGAAAATGGACTGACACCCAAACTCTCCCGCTATGTTATTAGCGACGATCCCAACTGGGAATCCGGCCATCATGTACACGAGACCGAAACTGAACTTATCTATGTCAAAAAAGGCGTTGTTAATCTTACCATTGACTCATCCAGTTACACCGCACGAACGGGTGATATCATTGCGATAGAACGCGGTAGCCTGCATACGGTGGCATCCGACACCACATCACCCGCCACTACCTACACGTGTGCCGTTTATGGTTTTAAAATCAATGGACTGGAAGAAGGTCGCATTATGCAACCCCATTCATGCCCCGTCATTTCAACGGTTAAAAATAAAGAGGTGATCCGCAGCATTTTTCAGGAGCTCAGTGTACTGCTACCACAGAAAAAGACAAATTCACCGCCCCTGGTGTACGATGCACTCAGCTATGCGTTAACCGTGATTTATTATGAAAACTTCAAGAATGCTTATCGAAATGACCAGGGGTATATAAGAAAGGATGTACTTATTAAAGATATCCTGGTTTATTTAAACAATAACTATCGAGAAAAAATTACGTTAGAAAATCTGGCAAAAAAATTCCGGGCCAGTGTCAGTTACATCTGTCACGAATTTACCAAAGAATACCATATTTCACCGATTAACTATGTTATTAAGCGCCGTATCACCGATGCAAAATTTTCACTGACCAACACCGATCTCTGCCTGAACGAAATATCGTTCAGGGTGGGGTACGACAATGTCGATCATTTTACAAAACTGTTTATTCGTCACGTTGGCTGTTCACCGTCTGAATATCGCAAACAGTTCAAAAACGATCTTGATAGTCTGGAATATGTCACCCAGCTCGATGACCATTCAGAAATGCTGACGTAAATGGACCACGTTATCATCAGTAAGCTACCACTATTCGGCACGGGTGATAGAACACCGGCACAGGTGAAGAACACACGCTCTGTATCCAAACAAGCCAGGCCAATAGCTCTCCACTCAGATAACAGCCCACTCAGTTCACACCTCAGGTGTGTGAACTGAGTGAATAACCGATTATTTATTCTGGTAATCTTTCAGAATCTGACGGCCTGCAATATAAATCATGATCTCATCGGTGCCGCCGCCAATCCGCTCGCAACGGACATCACGCCAGAAGCGGGAAACACGCGCATCGTCGGTGTAGCCCAGGCCGCCCATAATCTGTATCGCATCGTCAATGACTTCCAGCGCGGTACGCGCACAGTACAACTTACACAGCGCCGCGCTGGTACGCAGCGACTGGTGCATATCCGCCTGCCATGCCACCTTCATCACCATATTGCGCATGTTCTCGATTTTTATCGCCATCAGCGCCAGCTTTTCCTGGATCATCTGGTTATGGCCGATAGGCTTGCCGAACGCAATGCGCTGGTTGGCGTATCTGGCGGCATCCTCAAACGCGCACTCGGCAAACCCGGTACTACGCGCGGCGTTGATGAGGCGTTCCATCTCGAAGTTGTACATCACATTGAGAAAGCCCATGCCTTCTTCACCCACCCTATCGCTTTCATCCACCTCGACATTGTCCAGATAGACTTCGCAGGTGCTCAGCATATGCCAGCCGATTTTATGTAACGGGTTGATTTTGATACCCGGTTTATTCGATTCAACCCACCAGAGGGTGAACGCTTTTTTCGGATCCTTCGGTTCAGGATCGCGCGCCAGTACCAGCATATACGGGTATTCTTTCGCCCCGGTGATGAAGGTCTTCTGACCATTCAGATAGACTTTGCCGTTTTTGCGCGTATAGGAGGTGGTTGCGCTACTGTTGTCCGACCCCGCGCCCGGTTCAGTCAGCGCCAGCGCATAAGCCGGGTCGCCGGTGGCCAGCGTGCTTTCCGCCGTTTTACGCAACTGTTCCGCCGAGCCGAACCGCAGCATACTGTGAATGCATTGCCCGTTGGTGATAAGAAACGCGGGTGCGCCGCATTTTGCCACTTCCATCAGCGCCAGCATCTGGGTGACATAGTCAGCCGGAATGCCGTTATATTCTTCCGGCACGCCCAACAGGGAAATACCGTTGTCAGACAACGCTTTCATGAACTCTTTAGGATAAGTCCCGGTCTGATCGCATGTCCTGAAATATTCTTCCGGGAAATTATTGGTAATTAACTCGCGAATACTGGCAAGCAAGAGTTCTTGTTCTTCAGTTAAGGCAAAGTTCATCTTCTTTACTCCTATTATTGTTCTGCTTCAGGCAAAACAAATCCCATGACGTTGTCGTGAAACATTCTTTCATCCATCAATTTCAGATCGCCGGAAATAATGGGTGTGAAATCCATTTGAGCCAAAATGTCTTTTTCCAGATCGACACCGGGTGCAATTTCGACCAAATGCAAACCATCTTCTTTCAACGTAAATACCGCACGTTCGGTGATATAACGGACATCGAGGCCCCGCTCCAGCGCTGTTTTCCCACTGAAGGTAATTTCCGGTATTTCTTTAATGAATTTTTTAACTTTCCCTTCCTGAGTAATGGTCAGCTTGCCATCCCCCACGGCGGTCTTCAGGCTACCGGCGGTCAGCGTGCCGCAGAAAATGATTTTCTTCGACGTGGCGCTGATATCGATAAATCCGCCGGTCCCCATGATCTTGCCGTTGAATTTGTGCACGCCGACGTTACCGTGCTGGTCGATTTCCGCGAAGCTCAGGTAGCACACATCCAGCCCACCGCCGTGGTAAAAATCAAACTGGGCAGTCATATCCAGAATGGCGCGGGTGTTCACATTGGCACCGAAAGCCACCCCCTGGGTGGTGATGCCGCCCACCGGGCCGGTTTCCACCGTCAGCACAAAATCGTCGGCACACCCCTCTTCCCGCGCCACCAGGCCGATGCCATCGGCAATCCCGACCCCCACATTCCCGACCGCGCCTTTGCGCATTTCAAACAGTGCGCGGCGAGCGACCAGCTTGCGCTGGTTCAGCGGGATAGCCATTTGAGCGCTGTCATCAAGGGTAAAGTCACCGGAAATAAAGCGATTGACTGGCGCACCGCCATAGAGCTGCGTCTGGGCCGAATCAACCACCACGATATCCACCAGATAACCGGGGATCCGCACCGATTTGGGGTGTAACGTGGCCTTTTTTACCATTTTCTGAACCTGCATCATCACGATGCCGCCATGATTGTGAACGGCTTGCGCGATCACTAACGCGTCCAGATACATCACCTCATCCTCAAACGAGGCATAGCCTTCACTGTCGCAGGTGGTGGCGCGGATAAAGGCGATGTTCGGCGCTATCGCCTTGTAATACAGGTATTCCTGGTTATCGATTTCAATCAGTTTGATCAGCTCTTCTTTGGTGACTTCGTTGAGCTTCCCGCCCTGCTGGCGTGGGTCGACAAAGGTACCGATGCCGATATTGCTCAGGATACCGGGCTGATGTGCGGCAGCGGCGCGCAGCGTCTGGGTCAACACCCCTTGCGGGTAGTTGTAGGCAAAGATTTTGTTCTGCTCGGCCAGATCAGAAATTCGCGGTGACTGCCCCCAGTGACCGCACAGCGCCCATTTCACCAGTCCTTCCTGTGCCAGTGGGCTGATGCCGCGCTCAGCGCGATCCCCTAATCCGGTCGGGCTGATTAGCGACAGGTTGCGCGGTGACTGCGTGGCTTTATATCTTTCGGATAACGCAGTAATTAATGTTGTGGCCTCAAGGATGCCGCCGCCAGCGCCTAATACGCACAGCGTGGCTTCATCCGGAATATATTTAACGGCATCTTCGGCAGATAATACCGGCACTCTGCCATTGACTCTTTTCGGTTTTTCCAGCTTCATAGCGACTCCTGACTCAGGCCGAATTGAATTCGCTTTTCATCCTAAAATAAAATTCGCTGACAGAATGGCATTATAATAATGCATTCCCATCAGCATCCTGACGTAATAAAAACGCCGCCTTTTTTGAATGAAAAACATTATTACCCCGGCACCACGCTAAATAACCGACCTGTCAGGCACTTATTTAGCGCATACCGGGCATTGTTCTATGCACATTATCGATGTTGTTTAACTACTTAATTCGATACTGCTTTATGCTTCATGCAATACATTTAAAACCGATCTTAAGTTCTGAATATCAATCTGGCCGGGTGCAGATGCTTTTTTCAATGCCCCAAACGTTGCCGCCGACCCGAATACTTCCCCCGACAGACGCGAAATCACCCCGGATTTCGACATCGACATGGTGATGATCGGACGATCCGCATATTTCTCGGACATTTCCTGCGTAGCCGATAATAACGTCACCACGTCACTCTTGCTTTGTGGCATCAGGGCAATCTTGGGAATATCAGCACCCAGCTCCTGCATTTTGCACAGACGTTTAACAATTTCGTCTTTCGGTGGCGTTTTGTGGAAATCATGGTTGGACATCACGACCTTGATTCCGTTGGCATGTGCGTGAGCGATGATGTCACTCACCAGTTGGTCACCGGTAAACAGTTCCAGATCGATCATGTCCACCAAGCCACTGTCGATCAACGCTTTGTTCAGCGCGATATAGGCTTGTGGGGCAATCTCTTTCTCGCCCCCTTCTTTGGCGGTGCGGAAGGTAAATAAGATGGGTTTATCGCGAATGATGGTGCGCAGCTTGTGCGCGGCATCCAGCACGCTATCGATCTGTTCCACATCATTAAAATGGTCGATGCGCCATTCCAGAATATCGAAATCAAAATCCCGGTAGTAATGCGCTTCCGACTCGATGGATGACACATCTTTTCCCATTAATGACACGATGATTTTGGGCGCACCTTCCCCTATCACCACATTCTTCACGGTTACGGTATTCATGTTGTTCCCTTAAAATTTTATACCCTGACCAGAACCGCCTGAGCGAACAGCGTGCTTCAGGCGGCCACCGCTGGGCAACTAACAGCCGGTGCGGACCATCAGGCACCAAACCCCATCGCTTTTTTAATGTATTCCAACGGGAAGTCTTTTCCGGTCCAGAGTTTGAACTGCTCTGCCCCCTGCCACAGCAACATGCCATAGCCATCAATGGTCTTGCAGCCAGCCTCCATCGCCATCTGCAACAGCCTGGTGATATGCGGGTTATATACGCATTCGGTAACCAACAAGCCTGGGCGCAACAAGGATTTATCCGTAACGATGCTCTCGTTTTCCAGCGGTTTCATCCCAAGCTTAGTGCCGTTGGTCAGGATGTCGGCGGTAGCGATAGCATCAGCGAACGCCTGTTGATCACCCAGATCGTGCACGGTAACAATGCAGTCGGTGTTGTCATTCACGCGTTTGGCAAAGGCGAGCGCCTTTTCGTAAAACTCATCACGACGATTGAACAGCTTGATGGCCTTAATGCCTTCAATCGCCGCCTGAGCACCGATCGCGGTCGACGCGCCCCCGGCTCCGACCAGCACCATGGTTTTGCCTTTGATATCAAAGCCGCTTTCCTTGATGGCGCGGATATGCCCGGTACCGTCGGTGTTATACCCTTTGAGGTAACCATCGTCGTTGACGATGGTATTTATCGCGCCGACCAGTTTGGCTGCTGGCGTCAATTCATCCACATAATCGCAGGCCAGCTGTTTATTGGGCATGGACACGCCTGTACCACGCATTTTTAGCGCTTTAAGCCCTTCGATCGCCTGAGGGAAGGTGGTGTTATCCACTTCAAAAGCCATATAGGTATAAGGTAACCCGACTTCTTCCAGCGCTTTATTCTGCATTTCCGGTGACAGGCTGTGTCTGATTGGATAGGCCATTAATCCAATCAGTTCATATTTTGCAGTTACATCCATTATAAACTCCTTACGCTATAAATATATTCTTTCCACCTGCGCCATTATTATGATGACGCGGAATTCTGCTTATGAATGCGATGGTCTATTACTGGCATTTTTCATCGAAAACATGTTTTCTCCCATCCGCACATCGTTTTCAGGAATATTGAATACCTTGTAGTAGCGAACGAAAACGATAAATGCGGTGAGCAGCGATACCACGGCAAAACCAATATCCAGCAGAATGATGTATTTCAATTCAATCTTGGATAAATAACCGGTGATAATCGGAATCACGAAATTAGCCAGGCCGCCCATCAACATATAAAGACTGGTGACTTTTGCTTTGCTTTTTGGGAAGAACTCGGACATCACAGAAACGCCCAGTTGTAATAACCCACCGGCAGCAGAGAAGCCGATAACAAATGCGCCGATGTTACAAACCAGTGCAGACGGATACAGATAAATCACTGTGCTGGCTACCACCGCCAACGCGGAATTGAACACGTTGGCCCAGACTGGGCGAACCATGCTTTTTAACAGCAGAGCGAAGACGAATACGCACACCAACGATCCCATGCTGTAATAAGAAATGGTCTTCAACGCGTCGGTTTCCGCCATACCGGCATACGCTACGGCATATTTCGGCATCCAGACCACGATGACGTAAAAGGTGGAAAAGATAGCAACGCCGAATACAATTGATGCAACGCCTTCCAACCAGGCCAGCGGCTTTTGGTTCATCTGCGGCAAATCTTTGATGGCATTGGCATCTGCCGTCTGGCTCGGAAATTTACTCCTTACTATAAGCAGCGATACCAGCAGGAACGCGATCCCCGGCAGAACAATGCCGTAGCCGTACCAGATATTGCTGGTGAGCAGGTAGCCGACCAGGACCGGATAGAACATTTGTCCAAAAGAAATCATTGCCTTGAGCAGAATAACGGCCGAACCGGACGTTTTAGGATAAGCCTCCATCAATGCCGGATAAGCACCGGTATCCAACGCGGCGTTGGCAACGCCCACGCAGACCGCGAGAATAAAAGCCACGATCAGGTTGGGGCTGGAAGGAATACCGAAGAAGAACAGCACATACAGCGCCACCCCGATAAGAATTGACACGCGGCGGCCGAACTTATCGGAAATCACCCCGAAGAACAAAATACTGACCAATCTTCCCAGGCCAATACCTGAAATGAGATAGGCGATTCCCGCATTATCAGTTCCGAATTTTGCCGCCAGACTCGTCATATTCTGCGCCAGGGTGATGACGCTAATACCATGAAGAAAATAGCTTAGATATATGCCGATAACAGCTAATAAAAATGGCGAATTGAAGGCCTTGTTCTGGCTCATGCTTCTCTCCGTTTATAGTGATTTTTTCATTGCACAGTTTTCATTGCATAATGTTCATCGCACAAGTCGTGCCTTGTTGCACAAATTGCTCCGGCAGTCTTATTTATCTCGTTTATTACCCATGAGTTATACGCTTCGTAAAATATTGCTAAATTACTCTCTGTATTTAATGTACTCAGCCAGGGAAATAATGAACACGCAATATAAGGTTTTCGTTGCAAACTTTATTGCAGGAAACGACAGACCCCATTCAACCAGAGTGTTGGAGATTTGTTTTCTATTTTACAAAATAACCACATCACGATGCCCAAAAGCACTACCCTAAACATCAACAAGACAGAATTAAATAATGCGACACACTTCAAATTTATTTTCATGATTCGTGTGTGAATAAGATTTTTTTCATGCCAACTATCGCCACGATAAAAAAACAGCACATTGTTATTGTGAGCCAGTTGGCATTAATACATAAAAGAGAAAAATGAGATGAAAGTGCCACCGTTCTGTCTACCTTAGAACTCACGAGGCGAGAGACAACAGAGCCGCTTTCAAGTAACACTCTATTTACCTTTCTCTCCTGTATTTCATATTCAAAAAGACATGCTATTTTGCAGTTCACCATAATAATGTTGCAAACAGGACAAAGCGGTATCGTTTTTACGGTCATACACGTGTACACCATGACATAAATCCCACAAATAATCTGATTCTCATATATTTGCGGTATGTGGGTATTATCGACCGTATCGTTAGGCTACGCTCGTAACCAATACGGCAATACCACCGACAGGAATAGGCGCTTCATTGATCTGACGAGAACCCGAATGAACTTAAAACAACTGCACTATTTCAAACGACTGGCAGAAAAACAGCACTACACGGAAGCGGCATCCAGCCTAAACATTACCCAACCCTCGTTAAGCCATGCCATCTCTGAGCTGGAAAAAGAACTGGGGGTCACCCTGTTTGAACGGCATGGGCGCAACGTTCGAATTACCCAGAGCGGGAAACTCTTTTTACCCTATGTCGAAGGTGCGCTGCTTGAATTGGAAAATGGCCGCACGGCGCTGAGGAAAATGTGCGTGCCTCACGATGAAATCATCAATCTGGCGTTTATTTACACCATGGGGGAAACCGTGGTGCCGCAATTGATCGATCGTTTTATTCACATTCCAGACAATACGAATAAACGCTTCGCTTTTTTTCAGGGCACCACACTGTCTATCGTGCAGGACCTCAAGGAAGATAAATTTGACATGGCGCTGTGCTCCCATATCCCGGACGAGTCAGACATTGAATTTATCCCGGTGATCAGTCAGGAACTGGTGCTGGTGACCTCACGCGACCACCCGCTGGCGCAACGCCATAACAGTGAAATCGATCTGGAGGACGCCATCGCCTATCCGTTCATCTTTTTCTCCCAGAAAAGCGGGCTGCGGCAGTTTATCGACAAAATCTTCATGCAGAAAAAACTGATCCCAGAAATTGCCTGTTATGTGGAGGAGGATACGGCGATGGTGGGCCTGGTTAGCATCAACTACGGTATCGCGATCATGCCACGTATCAGTACACTGTCGCACTCCAACGTACAGGTGATGAAAATCCGCAATCCAGGTCAGACGCGCTACGTCTATCTGGCGACACACAAGGAACGGACGCTGTCGCCAGCTGCGGAATCTTTTAAGCAGCTCATCCTGAGCACCTGCCAGTCGATAGCATTGACATGACAGTGGACGTCAGGAAACTGAATAAACGAAAGTGGCCGTAACCTCCCGGCGGGCCTCAGGCACCAATCTGATTCATACTGATGGAACAGCGACGGGCTTCCATATCGCGGTAGCCAATAAACAGTGCGGTCAGGAAACCGGCAGCCGCCAGGCCGACGTCAAACCACATAATGCTGGCGATGCTGAGTTGCGACAACCGGGCAGTGACCAACGGAATCGTAAAGGTCGCCAGACTCCCTGCGCTGTAATAAATGGCGGTAGCTTTCCCTTTGGCATTAGGAAAACGCCGCGCCATCAGCGTTAACCCCAGTTGTAACACCCCTCCCGCCGCAGAAAAGCCGATCACAAAGGCAAACACGATCACCACCTTCACACTGGGATACAGGCACACCACCAACAACGCGATAAAAGACAGGAAGGTGCAACCTATCAGCACCAGACTCGAATGGGTGCCGTTCCTCGCCAGTCCCGCGATAATCACCACGCCAGACAGCGAACCGATGGTGTAGAGACTCAGCAACTTGATTGCCATTTCATAAGGCATGCCCGCCACAAACTGCCCGTACTGCGACAACCATTGACTGATCAGGTAGAACGTTGCCATGGCGATGTAGCCGTAGAAGGTAAAACTGGCGAGATCCAGCATGGCACAGGCATGGTGGTCTTGCTCCGCTAGCACAGGCTTAATCTGGGCGTCGGCCCGTTTTGCCTTATCGGTTTGTGGATGATGCGGCGGAAACGGATACCGGAACAGGCACACTGCATTTAACATCATGATGCCAGCAGCCAGCAGGAACGACCAACCGAACCAAAGATTAGCCCACACCAGTACGCTTATCACCAACGGTAGAAGAAACTGCCCACCGGAAACAAACGCTTTGATCAGGATATTGGCGGTACCCGGACTGTTGGGAAACGCCTCCATCAGCGACGGATAAGTACCGGAATCCAGAAAACTGTTGGCCACGCCAGCCAGCAACCCAAAGCAGTAAGCCAGGATAATATTGGTCGTGCCGAGGATGCCCAAAAAAAACACCAGATAGCATGCAATACCAAGATAGATAAAAGGCTTACGACCAAATCGATCGGACAGCGTACCGGCAATCATCAACAGGCTTAACCGGCCAATCCCCAACGAAGAAATGACCACGGATACCCCAGCGGCATCGGTGTGCCATTGCTGTTCCAGATGGTGCATATTCAAGCTCATCAGGATAACGCCCATGCCATGTACCAGATAATTGAGGTACAAGCCAAATGCCGTTGGTATATAGGGATTCTTCATACGGGACCTTCGGTTCAGAAAAGGATGCTGTCATTAAGCGG
Source organism: Dickeya ananatis (assembly GCF_019464615.1). Lineage (NCBI taxonomy): Bacteria > Pseudomonadati > Pseudomonadota > Gammaproteobacteria > Enterobacterales > Pectobacteriaceae > Dickeya > Dickeya ananatis. The sequence goes on from NZ_CP040816.1 coordinate 3,364,851, forward strand.
CATGTCCTTATTCCCCCCGGATACCCATTCATCAGTGGGTATGATACAGAGAGAGCGCAGCCTTCTCATGGCACATCACCTGGCGTCAGGCAGACAAAAAAGCCTACGATCTTGTCTGCCCATAAGGCACATTTAATTTCAGGTATTCCATACCTTTTTCATGCTATCAATTCATTCTCAAAATAAATAATTCCTTTTTTAGTCACAATTCATAGATTCTTTCTATAGTGAAATTTCATGAACCACTGCACATAAAAAAATGAATTATTCGAATTTACTCATACAAATAAAAACACAAATGCAACATCTCAATCGTTATTTAACCGCATTTTTGTCTATAACCCCCCTTAACTATTAACAGACAATATCCTTACGTATTGGCAGCAAAGAAAGGGCATCTGCCCATGCTTTTCATTATGAATCTGCGCATTACCATGTCGGTCATAAAATAAAATGCAAGATTGTATGTTTTCTTATAAAAAATGGGGGAATACCCGTTTCTCTTGCCAATCAGCCTTTCTTCATAATAATGGTTTACATATTTTTCTGATGGCCAGATTCCATTCACGAGACAAAGCCTGATGTCTGACCAACACAGGCTGACCACACCAGATTATATCAGGCTACACAGAACTACACCGAATTACACCGCTCTATACCGAACTACACCGATGCTCTACCAATGCCTTCACCTCCAGGCACCCGTGCTACGCCCGTATCTAGCGCGCAATGGCGCTATGTCTGGCAGTATCGACATAGGTGTTAGCCATTAACACAATCGCTCCAGATCACGCGAATAAAGCTCATTGGCGACGGATTGATACACTTTCCACTCCAGAAAGTCGCCATCAGGATAAACAGAAAGGAAATCATTAAAATCGGTAAAGGAACGCATGGTGTTATTGCCAATACGGTTATTTATCTTTTCAATTATTGCGCTAATTCTCCGCCTTCTCTCCTGATTCATTGATTCAAACTGCTCAACAATCAATACAGGTATTTCCTGTTCTCCCCGTTCCCACATGACCCACTTTTCGTTATTCCCATCGTTAGCAATATAGTACGCAGCCTCATCCACACTCAATAGAAAAAGCTGGCGCATTGCCAGTAGTTCAAGATGATTCATGATGCATGACTCCGAAATTACCAGGGTGAGAGAGGAATTAAATATCACCTTCATTCTTTAGGCGGTATGATCATTATCACACTATCCTGAATAAAATAGTGCGGCTATCTCTCGTCATATTTCAAGAGACAGGAAAGTGTTGTGCAAGATAGTGAGGTCTAAAATAACGAATCGAGATATAAGCCGGAACAATATTGCTCCGGCTCATACCGTCATAAAGCTCGCGGATACCTTATTCCCGGCCCTGCGCATGCCAGACAATCTTCGTGACTTTCCAGGTTTTAAGAATATCGTCAGACGGCATCAACCCTTCAGGGCCATTCCAGTCGCCAGAAAACAGGTAACTCACGTGTTTACCCTGCGGTGCCACACACTCTACACTGCGAGCATCCGCGCCTTGTCCCGGCTGACAAACGCCAAACGCTTTGCTGTACAGTGAGCTGAACTCATCACCGATTTTCACGCCCCACTCGCTGGCGATAGCCTTATCCATCACGGTCACTTGCTTTACCTGGCCTTTTGGCGCACCGCTGATTTCCAGTCTGACGCTGTCATCCTTAAGCGCTTCATAGAGAGAAACCAGTTTGCCGTTACGAGTTTCCATACCGCCACGCAGGCGATAGTCGCCATCCAACGCCTTATCCAGAGCAGACTCCAACATAGGAGTAGCGGCATTAATGTCACCCACGCCCGCGTCTGACACCGTCAAGCGGTGACCAAACCAGTTGAACGGCGACAGACTGGACCAGGAAAAACCGGACAGGGTGCTGCACCCTGCCAGCAACAGCGGGAAAGCCAGAAACAACGGACGCACTTTTGTCACACTCGACTCCTCAACATAAAACGGTGCCGACTCACAGTCGTCAGCCCAGATAGTGCTGGCTGTTGGAGTCCGCCCCCGGCAAAAAGTGCCGTAAATATTCGCGCTGGTTTATTCACGGCGCGCACAATGGCGCCAAGATTACCATTGTTCAGGCTGGCCGGGGACCATTTCAACCTGATAAAGCCGTCATCAGATAAAAACGCCACCGACCAGTGGGAGAACGATCAGCGAAACGCTGCCAGATCAATGTGGTAGTGGAACAAATCGGCCAGTTCCTGTTGGTGAGTAACCGCAATGACGGTGCAATCCGGCAATGCCTGACGGATGACCCCCAGCAAGTGTCGGGCAGCATGCAGATCGAGATGGCTGGTGGCTTCGTCCAAATACAGGTGATCCGGGCGATTGATCAGCGCCCGTGCCAGCGCCAGTCGTTGGCGCTCACCACCGGAGAAGACCCGATCCCAGTTCATCTGCTGCTGTAACCGCTCCCCCCAGTCACCGAGACCAACCTGGTCCAGTACCTGACGCAGCGTAGCGTCATCATCCAGCGGCGCGTGCGGATAACACATCACCTCCGCTAATGTCCCCTGCCCCAGATAGCTCTGCTGCGGCAACAACAGCGGTGTACCGCGTCCCACTTGCCAGGCCCCCTCGTAATAGGGCCACAATCCGGCCAGTGTACGCAACAGCGTCGATTTTCCTAATCCACTGTGACCGGAAAGGCAGTTCCAACTGCCGGGTACGCACTGGAAGGTCACGTGGCGCAGCAGCAGCTGTCCCTGTGGTGTGGAGAAACTGAGCCGTTCCACATGCAGTTGATCCCCTTGAACCAACGGCATCGCTGTATCCTGATGCGCGTCGATTTCCCGCCGAAACTGATCCAGACGCGTCATGCTGGCAGACAGTTCTACCAGTGAGTAGTACACCCGAATAAACCAGCTCAGTGCGCCATGCACCTGACCGAACGCGCTGCGGATCTGCATCAGGCCACCCAACGTCACCGTCTTACTGAGGAATGCAGGCAACGCGGCGAATACCGGTACGATCAGGCTGACACGGGTATAGCCGACGGTGAACAGACCCAGATTACGCTCGGCGTTCATCAATGCGCGCCAATTGCCGACAATCGAAGCAAAATAGCTGCCGAGTTGACGTTTTTCCTGCCGCTCGCCACCGTACAGCGCAATCTGCTCTGCGCTGTCGTGCTTACGCAGCAGTGAGGCACGAAAATCGGCCTCCGCCTGCTGCTTATGGTAATTGATACCGTGCAGCCGCTTGCCAATCCACTGGGTAATCAGGCTTCCCAGCAGGGTGTAGAGCACCGCGACCCACACCAGATAGCCGCTGACCGTGACGCTGTGCCCCCACAACGTAAACTGCTGCACGCCGGACAGGTCCCACAGGATCACCAGAAACGAGCACAATTGGGCGAAAGTGATGATAAACGACACGGACAGGCGTACCGTTTGGGTGACGAACAGGTCGACATCCTGCGCGATACGCTGATCCGGGTTATCCACCTTACCGCTTAGCGACAGGCGATAAAACGCGCGTTTTGCCAGCCAGCTGTCGATAAACGCTGCCGTCATCTGTTCACGCCAGCGAATGATTAACAGTTTGGTCAGCCACTCCTGATACACGAAGATACCGATATAAATCAGGATATAGAGGCAATATTCTTTGATAAGACGGTAAAGCAGACTGCTATCGAATGCTCCCAACGCATCATAAAAGGTCTTGCTCCAGTCATTGATACGGACGTTGAGGTACACAATGCTGCCGCCCATCGCCACGATCGTGACCAGCAACAACCAACATTGCCAGTAACGCCGGTCAAGCCAGAATGGACGGCATAACAGGGCAAACGCCTGCAGAAATGTGCTCACGATTTTTTCTCCTGCGGCAGTGTGATGTACAGCACCTGATTTTGCGGATGCCACAACCGGGACGCCGCGTCGCGCACCGCATCAACGGTGATCGCCGGTGCCAGGCTATCGAGTTGGGTCAGATAGCGGGGGTCGTGATAATTGCGGTAACTCAGTATCAACCGGGACATCAGGGTGGTGATGTCTTCCTGACGGGCACGTTCGCTGTGAATAAACTGTTTGCGCTCCTGTTCGACATCCTGCGGCGTGATGCGCGTCGCTAATGTTTCCAGCACCTGCTGGGCGTTATGCCTCAACGCCTGCGCCCGTTGCGGCGAGGCGGTGAAACGCAGCACAGTTTCAATGCGCTGGCTCTTATCATTCAGGCGGCTTTCCATCTTCAGGTTGTACACGCCCTGCGCCTCATCCCGCAGGCTGGCCTTGAGATAACGCGCCGCCAGCCGGGCGGCGATATTCACTTGTACCGCCTGCTGCGGCGTCCAGTTTTGTGGTGAAAAACTCCACAGATAGACATCAGCTCTCGGCTCCAGATTGATGGCGGAAATACGCTCACGCTTCCCGTCCTGCGCCAGATGTTGCGGACTTTCCCCAATGGCCTGACGAGGCAGTGACGCCAGATAGCGCTCCACCAGTGGGCGCAATTGCTCTGCCGGTAAGTCCGCCAGCAGGTAATAGGTTACCGGTGCCGCCACCGTCTGCCGCCACTGTTGCGCCAGTTGTTTACCAGTCACGGCATCCAGTTGTGCGGGTGTCGGGAAAGGCAGACCGGCTTTGCCAAACTGCAATTCGGCACTCTCCCGCTCCCGCTGGGCGCTAATACTCTGCTCGCGGGTAATCTGCTGACGTTTCAGTGTCGCCAGACTCTCGCGCAGATCACTTTCGTCGATATCCGCCGAGCGGTTCATCACGTGATACAGATGCAGCAACGCCTCCAGCTTATCGGGGCTCGTACTCCCGCTCCAGCGCAGTTCATCTGGTTGATAATCCAGACTGAGGGAGAGTTTTCGTGCTTTTTTCCAGTCGTTCAAATCACGGCCTTTCCATCCCGCAGGCCCGCTTTGGCTGATCAACTGGGCAGCAAGCTGAGACAGCCACGGTTCACGCCCCGGAGCCATAAAACCAGCAGACGATAGCATGGTCAGTGATACTGTTTTGCCCGCCTGAGGCGTGCGTAGCCACACCAGACGATCACCATTCGCCAGTTGCCACTCTTCCACCTTCTGCTCCGGGAAGAGACGGACACCGGCAACCTCGCCACGGCCTTCGATCGTCGGCAGTACGGGCGCAACCCGCTTCATTGGCAGTTGTAACGGTGCCAGCTCACGTTGCGCGACCGACTGACGCAGTTGCTCAATCGCTGCTGCTGAAGGCGGCGTGAACGGCAGGCTGCCGGGAACACTGAACTGAACCAATTGATCTGGCGACGACAACCAGCGTTGCAGGCAGGCGTTAATATCATCGGCTGTGATGGTTTTCAGTACCGCCAGCGCCTGTTGCCCCAACAGTTGCTTACCGATGTAAGGACGATCTTGCTGCCAGGGCACCACCAGTTGCTGTACCCAATCGGAGAACTCGCGCTGCTCCGGGGTCGCCGCCATTTTCGCTGCTGATTGACGCAACTCGTCCTTGATTGCGGTGATATCCGGCTCGTAAAGCGGATAACGCTGCAAGCGGGTAATTTCTTGCAGCACGGCGTTAATCCCTTGCTGATGCCCTTGTGGCAGCACCGAAGCAAACAGCCCCAGCGCTACCGTGGTCGTGCCGATATCTGACTTGCGCACCACCAGACTGCTGACTGCCGAAGACGAAGAGAGCGGCTGACGCTGCACCTGCCTGCTCAGGGCATCCAGCGTTATCTGGTTAATCAGACGACTGCGCATCCCCTCTTCCCCTGCCGCTTTGGCCGCAGCGTCATCAAAACGGAACACGAATGACACCTGGCTAACGCTGCTCTGACTGTCTTGCAAGCGCGCCACATGCAGTTGCGGGCGCAACGTCGGCTCATACGACGGCCGCGATGGGATCGGCGTGTCCGGCAGACTCCCCATCACCTGTGAAATCGCCTGTTTTACCTGCTCGGGCTGCAGGTCGCCTATCACGATCAGGCGCATATTACGGGGGTGATACCAGCGGTCATAAAAACGGCGCAGCACCGTCACCGGCGTGTTCTGAATGGAAGCTTCAGTACCGATAACCGGTCGCTCGGGATAACGAGAACCATGCCTGATAGCAGCGACCCGCTGCTGATTCATGCGCTCTGCGACCCCGAGCTTGCCGCGCCACTCCTCCAGAATCACCTGACGTTCGCGCTGCCAGTCCTCCGGTTCGAAACGCGCTTGTCTGGCTATCTGCGCCAACACGTTCAACGCCAGCGTCAGCGAGGCTTTCCCCGTCGGCGGACTCAACATGTACATCGTGCGCTCGTAGTTGGTCATGGCATTGTAGTTCTGCCCACGGATCCAACCCTGTTGCCCCAGCGTTTGTGCCAGTCCGGCCGGATAATCCTGTGTCGCGCGAAACACCATGTGTTCAACCATATGCGCGACGCCGGATTCACCATCCTGCTCATCCAACGACCCCGACTCGACCAGCAGCCGGATATCCAGCCGTTGTTGTTGACCGGCTAACGGCACCAGGGTGTAACGCAAGCCATTAGCCAGTTGCCCTTCGGTGATCACCGGTAACGGGCTGGTAACGGTTTGCGCTGATGCCAGCGTGCTGAACAGCCACAAGCCGATAATGCCAATCCAGCGTGATGTCATTTTTTTCATCAATTACTCAATCATGGATATATGAAACAGACAAAATAGTTCGATAAACCATTATGTTATTGCCAGGTAATCGTGTTACTGCCGGGAAATTATGTTATTGCCAGGTAATCGTGTTACTGACAGAGAATGGTATTACCGCCGGGGAAAGCACTATGCCCGGCGGCAAGCCATTACCAGTTGTACGCAACACCCAGCCAGAACTGGCGTCCCAACTTGTAGGTCACCGTATTGCCGGTAGACTCCTGCGAGGTGGCGATCACGTTGTCGAACACGTTGATCACATCCAGCGTCAGGTCCAGCGACTGGTTTTTGTAGGTCGGCAGCGAGTAATTGAAACGCCAGTCATAAGAGAGGTAATCCTGATATTTGTGCTCGGTATACAACGTGGCGCTACCGCTGTAATCGCCACAGGCACTGACACGACTGGTGTTGCCAGAGCAGGTTACGCTGGTGGTGCGGTAGCCCTTGTAGCCCGAGGTATAGGTCAGGTTATGATCCCAGTTCAGGCGCATGGCCGGGAAATAGGTATTGATGTTCAGCGCAACCGACCACGGCGTGTTGTAGTCCAGTGCATCCATGTCACGGCGATCGGTCAGGCGTCCTTTAAAGATCACCTTGCTGTCGTCCATGTTGCTCTGGTCGTAATAAATCTGTGAGCTGGTCTTGTTATCCGCCATGCTGGCGCTCAGTCCCCAGCGAATGTCAGCGTATTTCAGTTTATACGGGCTGATCGGTTCTACTGTCAGCGACACGGTATTGCCTTCAGTGCGAGCATCGTTGGTCAGGTAGTAATAGCGTTGACCGCTGCTATCGGTTTGACTGCTGCGGCCAAACTGGTCACGCCCCTGGCGATTCACCCACTTCAGCGTCCAGACGGTGTCATATACCCGTTGCGACAGCCCCAGCGACAACTCATCGCTGTACGGCGTTTTCAGGTCGGAAATATCGTAGTCATATGTGCCATAGCTGGTTGTGCTGTTAGTCCAGGCGCTGTTGGCGTTGGTTCGATTCTGCACCACCGACTCGTTGATTCCGGAACGCAGTTTGTACGCCAGCATATTCTGGGCGTAGTAGCGGTTGGCACCGCCAAAAACACGGGTAGCACGATCGCCAAACACATCGTAAGAGGCCGCCAGACGCGGGGCGACATTGAGATTTTTCAGGTAGTCGTCATACTGCAGGCGCACGCCCGGCGTCACCTCCAGGTTCTTGTAGCTGACGCTATCTTGCAAATACAGTGCATAATTAACGTAGTTCCCTTCAACCTGACGCGCTGGATACAGCGTGCGGCTGCGGAAATACTGTTCACGGTTGATACAAAACGCATCGCCAGTCTGACACACAACGCTGGTACTGATGGTTGGCGTGCTGCGGCTGGTATACACATCGCTAAAACGGCGGTATTGGGCGTGATAAGAATCAACCTGCCAGCCCATATCCCACTGATGGCTGGTTCCCCATAAAGCCAGTGGGTTTAGCTCGTAATCCTGTTTGAAAGTGAAGGTGCGTTTCTCGGTGGCATACTTGCCATAACCACCGATCCCGGATAACTGCGAGGTATTTCCCGCCACACCAGTGCCCCAATCCACAACGTTGGATACAAACCGGGATGTCCGGTTATAGCGATACCAGGACTGGTAAGTATCCGCTTCGTGTTCAATACGGTTTTCTTCAGACTGATACCCAGCAAGGCTGCTGACTTTTCCCCAGTCGGCGTTGTGTTCCCATTCGATATTGCCGCGATAGCCGCCGCCGGTATTGGTATAACCGCCGTTTTTAATGTCTTTCTTGTAATAGCCGGACTCATGCGGCGCGTACATCCCGGTAAGGCGAAAAACATCGCCGTTATCTGCCAGATAAGTGCCTTTAAGCAAATAGGTTTCCGCCTCACGAGTCTGTTTGACCCATTCATCCATCACACTGTTGTAAAAAGGAATGGTCGACTGCTGACGGTTATAGGCAAAAATAAATCCGGCTTTATCGCTTAATGGCTGATTAAAGGTGGCCGAATAAAAATGCTTGCGGAATTTCGGCTGATAATAGAGCTGACTGGCGGAATAAAAGTCACCTTCAATATCGTCGTCAATGTGATAGCGGGCCCAACTGTCGCGAGTGGTGCGATAAGAAATTTTGCCGGAAGCGCGATCCAGTTTCGGGTCTTTTAATTTAGCATCGACCACACCGCCGGTAAAATCACCATATTTTGCAGAGATATTACTGTCGAATACCTGTAACTGCTCGATCAATTCCGAGTTAACCCAGAAGGATTGCGCGCCACCAGCAGGCAAATCCGTTGGCGAATAACCATCAGGTGTATTAGTCAATTGACCATTATTGGCTCCTGGGTTAATCACATTATTATTGGATAACCCATCGATCATGTAGTTATTCTGGTAAAACTTTTCGCCATGGAAAGACACATTTTCCGGCGCCAATTCACCTGGCGTCGTACTACTATCAAGACCATTTGAAAACCGTACGTTTGGGTTGGAACGCAGTAATTCAGTAACGCTACCGTTACGCGTCGGCCGACGCTGAATCTGTTCGCTATTAATAATTTGCGTTCCCATACTCTGGCTGGTGGGCGTGGAACGCACCAGAATCGTATCTTCCTCGGCTGGTTTTTTTTCTGCCGTCGCCGGTTTATCCGTAGCGGTATTTTCCGCCTGCGTTGTCTGTTCGGCAGCCGTCACCGTTGATGATACGCCCAGTATCATCATCAAATAGAGATGCTTATTCATGTCAGTATTTCCTGTACCCTGATGATATTGAAAAAAAACGATCAATTTTGAAGTTCGATATGACCACTCAATCGAAAAATGACTGACACGGTCTGATCGATGGCGGGTGAGCCCGCCTGATAACGCCAGCGCGCCATATCTTTGATAACGTCGCTGCTGAACATGCCGTCGGGGTTTTCTGATAGCACCCGAATGTTGGTCACCGTGCCGCTGGGCGTCACGTCAAAGCGCAATCGCACCTGACCCTCCACCCCCATTGAACGTGCCCGAACCGGGTAGCTCACCCGACGCTGCAACGCCTTGAGCACGTCGTTTTGACTACTTCCTGCGCCACGACTGGCCTGCCCTTGAGTACTTTCGCCTTGCGGCGCAGCCTGACCATCGGCTGACGCACTGGCGGACACCGGCGCGGTAGCGCGATCGCCCTGCCCGGCAAACGGTGCTTCAGCCTTCACCGGCGTATCCCGGTTATCACTGCGCACCGCCATCGGCATGTTTCGGACATCAGTTTTTTCACTCGCCCGCACCGGTGTGGCATCAACCGGCGTACGCGGTGTCTCCCGTGGTTTTTCCGGTGGTTTTTGTGGGCGCGTTTTCGCCGCAGTCTCAGCCGACACCATACGCACTACCGCGCGTTCATTGACCGGCACCGCCGACGCAGCGGCAATAGCGTTTTTTTCTGGCACGGTAGGTGTTTCAGGAACGGTAACCGGCTCGACACTCGGGGAAGGTTCAGGGTGTGAAGAAAACAGCCGCACCGAATGAGGCGAAAATGACGTGACATGCATACTTGCCGCACTTTCCCCGACACGCCCAGCCTGCAGCACAACCTGTTCACGAGACACCACGCCCCACAACAGGGCCCAGAGAACCGACAGGTGTACCGCGACAGACAGCAGAAAAGAATGCGTAACTTTCAAAGTAATACCATGTTTTATTTATAAAAATAGTCATCGAGCCATGAACAGAGCAGCGGTATGCCACCCTGAACTCCCCAATCGGCCCACACAAATGTAAATATTTATTGATAATGGTAATTATTTTACAAATGATATTCATTATCAATAAATATTTACAACGGGGATGACGATCCCGGGCTGGCAGAACGTGGAAACGGCGGCAAAAGAACGTGGCGCAAGCGCGCCTACAGAAAGGAAGGAGAAAGGAATGTGGCTGAGACGCGCTGGCATCGCCTCTTCGTTATCAGCCGACGATGTACCAGCGGAATTTAATACTCCTGATCTTCAATCAAACGCTTACCCAGCGTAATGCTATCGACCAGGTCGTAATTCATCTTTTCATACATGCTGATGACGGCCGTGTTGTTCTGGCGCACCATCAGGTGAATCTTCGGGCAACCGCGTGCGATCAGTTTTTTCTCCAAACGGCTGATCAACGCATTGGCGATACCACGGCCACGGTAATCAGGATGCACCCCCAGATAGTAGGCTGAACCGCGATGCCCGTCGTAGCCGCCCATCACGGAACCCACGACCTCACCGCCCACTTCCGCCACCAGAAACAGGTCGGGGTCATGGTTGAGCTTACGCTCAATATCCATTTCCGGATCGTTCCAGGGACGCAGCAAATCACAACGCTCCCAAAGGGTGATCACTTCTTCAAAGTCATCTTGCCTGAATATGCGGATTTCCATTGCTGCTCGCCATCTAGAGTCAATCGGTTATTCCTGATTATCCCGCGATTCATCGCAGACGCAATATCTCCGTCATACACTTTTCAACCACAGGCTGATAATTCACACCAGCGACATTTTCGGTAATGGGCGACGTTGCGAAGTCCGATATACTAAGGCCAGAATCAGCTTGGGCAGGAAATCCGCCCTCACTGCCTTTCACTATCATGATAAGGGACATTATGAGTTCACCGGACACCAACGCTATCAAGCATTTTCTGCTCGGTTTGCAAGACACCCTGTGCCGACAACTGGAACTGACGGACGGCACCGCCAGCTTTATGGAAGACGCCTGGCAGCATGCCTCCGGCGGCGGTGGGCGTAGCCGTGTTCTGCGTCAGGGGCGCGTATTTGAACAAGCTGGCGTGAACTTCTCTCACGTATCGGGTGCATCGCTGCCGCCCTCTGCCAGCACCCATCGTCCCGAGCTGGCAGGACGCAGTTTCCAGGCGATGGGCGTATCGCTGGTCATCCACCCGCTTAACCCCTATGTGCCGACCAGCCACGCCAATGTCCGCTTTTTCATCGCCGAAAAACCGGGTGAACCGGCTGTATGGTGGTTTGGCGGCGGGTTTGATCTCACTCCGTTCTACGGTTTCGAAGAAGACGCCGTCCACTGGCATCAGACCGCATTTGACCTGTGCCAGCCATTTGGCGATGACGTTTACCCGCGCTACAAGAAATGGTGCGATGATTACTTTTTCCTCAAACACCGTAACGAAGCGCGTGGCATCGGCGGCCTGTTCTTTGATGACCTCAACACGCCGGATTTCGACACCAGCTTTGCTTTCATGCGCGCAGTCGGCGAAGGGTTCCAGCACGCCTATCTGCCTATCGTCAATCGCCGCAAAGATATACCGTGGGGCGAGCGGGAGCGTCAGTTCCAGATCTACCGCCGGGGCCGCTATGTGGAATTTAATCTGGTATGGGACCGGGGTACCTTGTTCGGCCTGCAAAGTGGCGGCCGTACCGAATCCATTCTGATGTCGATGCCGCCGTTGGTGCGCTGGGAATACCAGTACCAACCCGAGCCAGACAGCCCGGAAGCTTCGCTGTACCGGGACTTTTTGCCCGCTCGCGACTGGCTTAGTGTCGCAACATCGCCGGAGTCACACGGATGAGTGCCATCTGGGTCGATGCCGACGCGTGCCCTAACGTCATTAAAGAGGTGTTATACCGTGCAGCCGATCGTACCTCGACCCGGCTGACACTGGTGGCCAACCAGCCACTCAGAACGCCGCCTTCACCACACATCCACAGCCTGCGCGTGGCCGCAGGGTTTGATGTCGCGGATAACGAAATCGTGCGTCGTGTTCAGCCTGGCGATCTGGTGATCACCGCCGATATTCCGCTTGCCGCCGAAGTGCTGGCAAAGCAGGCTATCGCCCTCAATCCACGTGGTGAACGCTACACCGCGGATACCATCCGCGAGCGGCTGACCATGCGGGACTTCATGGATACGCTGCGCGCCAGCGGCGTACAGACCGGCGGCCCGGCGGCATTAAACCAGCGTGACCGCCAACAGTTTGCCAACGAACTGGAGAAGTGGTTACGCCAAAAGAAAAAGATTCAATAAGATAATAATATACTGATGTATACCCTAAACAATTCGAGTTGCGTTGGCCCTTCAGGGCAAGGCTCATGAGAGCCTTGTCACGCGGCAAGTGAGTGACAAATTCGTTGGGAACGAATTTGACCAGCCAACGGCTGACCACTGGTGAGAGACAGGATGTCTCTCATTTCATCCCGATGAGCTTGCTCAGGTAAGTGATTCTGATAAGCGACAAATCGGCATACGCCGATTTGAAGGCTGCTTGCAGCGGCCTAAAGGGCGAGACTCATTGATGGGCCGAGTAACACCGCCAACACACCTGCAACTTGAAGTATGACGGGTATATATGATGAATTTCGAAAACAGTAGTTTTCGCGACTTATAAAAGGTCGAGTGAATTAATTGCTTTCACAAGAACACCTTAAATAAAGTAGACACAACGATACTAATCAATCCATTTATAAATTTATCACAACCAATTTGCGCAAGCCCAGCCTGCTTAAGAGCCTTCAACTGCGCCAAATCCATTTTCCCTTTAACAAGCCACCTTAGTTCATCTTCTGATAGTTTCCCATCACTTACTTGCTGCGACCAAGTCATCAGGTCTGCCTTTAACTTATCAAAAAAATCATTACCATCATTTACTGCCTGACTCTCATATTCCTGCCAACTGTCCTTAGCATAATTAATCAACTCACTCCCCAAAACATTAATAAATTCATCGAATTTAGACATAATCACTACCTCCAATTATCTTCGGTTTACGGTTTACGCTTACCACTTTCCAGTTCAATAACTGTATCAAGCCCGTCAGATACTATGCCTTTGGCTTCATTGATGAAGGTAGCAGACAATATTTTTCGGGACTCCCAGAACTTAAGGAACCCCCCCAAAGAATTACGATTTGGATCTTTGATAATCGCCCATTGTTTAGATACTATCTGATTATCAGGTAACCCTTTTGAGTATTCATAGGCCTTTTCAATATTTAGTTTAAGTAGCTTAACATCCTCTTTATTACTGTCAAATGGCTCAACCGCTTTATCCATTAAAGTTAGTGCTTCAACCTTTATATTTACAGACTGCTCATAAGCTCGTTGATTAAATGGAGAAATAGTTTCACATCCGCTAAGTAGAAAGCAAATCAATATTCCCCATGTAAATTTTTTACACCAATATGCAACTGATACAGCTGGCATAATAACCCCCAAGAGAATAATTAAGATGACATATAAAGGCAGAGAAAAATTCAAATAAATAATTTAATAAAACGTAAAAAGGCTAATTGGCAGGGTTTTCCCTGCCAATTAATTTAAGTATATCGGTGAATATCGGGAAGGCAAATTTTCGCATAAAATTTATCCTTCCCTTAACAACCATACAGGATTACAGCGGTGCAGTCTGTGCTTCCACAACAGCCAGTGCGACCATATTGACGATACGACGAACAGAGGCGATCGGCGTCAGGATATGTACCGGTTTCGCCACACCCATCAGTACCGGCCCGACGGTCACACCTTCGGAAGAAGAAACACGCAGCAGGTTATAGCTGATACGCGCAGCTTCCATGTTCGGCATGATCAGAATGTTAGCCGCCCCTTTCAGCGGGCTATTCGGCATCTGTTCACGACGAATGGCTTCCACCAGCGCAGCATCGCCGTGCATTTCACCATCGATCTGCAACTCCGGCGCCATCTTGTTCACCAGTTCCAGCGTCGCACGCATTTTCTTCGCCGTCGGCGAATCAGAGGTGCCGAAGCTGGAATGCGACAGCAAGGCCACTTTAGGCTCAATACCAAAACGGCGTACCGTGTCGGCGGCCATCAGCGTAATTTCCGCCAGCTGTTCTGGTGTCGGATCCGGGTTGACGTAGGTATCGGCGATAAAGGTGTTACCGCTCGGCAACAGCAACGCATTCATCGCGCCAGCCACATGCACACCGTCACGGTAGCCGAACACCTTCTCTACCACACCGAAATGCTCTTCGTAATTACCGACCGTCCCGCAGATCATCGCATCCGCTTCACCGCGATGGACCATGATAGAGCCAATCAGCGTCGGGTTAGCGCGCATATCACGCTGCGCCTGTTCCTGCGACACACCACGGCGCTTCATCATCTCGAAGTATTCAGTCCAATAGGCTTTGAAACGTGGGTCGGACTCGTTATTGACCACTTCGAAGTCTTTACCAATGGCTATCTGCAAGCCCAGTTTCTGAATACGTTTTTCAATAACACCAGGCCGGCCGATCAGTACCGGGAATGCCAGCCCCAGCGACACCAGTTCCTGCGTCGCATGCAGCACACGCGGGTCTTCCCCTTCCGCCAGTACCACACGTTTTGGCTGGGTACGGGCCTGAGCGAAGACAGGCTTCATGAACAGGTTGGTTTTGTAGACGAACTGCGTCAGCTTCTCGATGTAATCATCGAAGTTTTCAATCGGGCGGGTCGCCACGCCGGAGTCCATCGCTGCTTTCGCTACCGCCGGTGCAATCTTGATGATAAGGCGCGGATCAAACGGTTTCGGGATCAGATATTCCGGCCCGAAAGAGAGATCCTGATCGCCATAGGCAGACGCAACCACATCGCTCTGCTCCGCCAGCGCCAGGTCTGCAATGGCATGCACGCAGGCCAGCTTCATCTCTTCATTGATGGTGGTCGCCCCAACGTCCAGCGCGCCACGGAAAATAAACGGGAAGCACAGTACGTTGTTAACCTGATTCGGGTAGTCAGAACGGCCTGTACAGACGATAGCGTCTGGACGCACTTCTTTTACCAGCGGCGGCAGAATTTCCGGTTCCGGATTCGCCAGCGCCATGATCAGCGGGCGCGGTGCCATGGTTTTTACCATGTCCTGAGTCAGCACGCCCGGGCCAGAACAACCGAGGAAAATATCCGCGTTCGGGATAACATCCGCCAGTGACCGGCTGCCATTGTCGTCAATCGCATAGGCTGCTTTGGTTTCCGCCATATTGGCTTCACGGCCCTTGTAGATAACACCGCGGGAATCACACACCACGATGTTTTCGCGCTTCAGACCCAATGCCACCAGCAGGTTGAGGCAGGCAATCGATGCCGCACCCGCACCGGAAACCACCAGCCGGACATCGGCAATCTGTTTTTCTACCACGCGCAACCCGTTCAGTACCGCTGCAGTACAAATGATAGCGGTGCCGTGTTGGTCGTCGTGGAATACCGGAATCTTCATGCGCTCGCGCAGCTTCTGCTCGATATAGAAGCATTCCGGGGCCTTGATGTCTTCCAAGTTGATACCACCGAAAGTCGGCTCCAGTGCGGCGATCACATCGATCAGCTTGTCAGGATCCTGCTCATCCACTTCGATATCAAATACATCGACGCCGGAGAACTTCTTGAACAGTACCCCTTTACCTTCCATCACCGGTTTACCGGCCAGTGCGCCGATATTCCCCAGTCCCAGCACGGCGGTACCGTTGGAGATCACCGCCACCAGATTACCGCGAGCAGTGTATTTGTAAGCGGCCAGTGGGTCTTGCGCAATTTCCAGACAAGGCGCGGCAACGCCAGGTGAGTAGGCCAGCGCCAGGTCGCGCTGGGTTGCCAGCGGCTTCGTCGGGGAGACCTGGATTTTTCCCGGCACCGGATATTGATGGAAGTCCAGTGCGCTTTGCTTGAGTTGTTCATCCATAGCTAATTACCTTGTCTTCTTGCTTTGTTTGTAGGGTAGTGGGCTACCCAGTCTATCGTGTCTGTCATTTGCGAAACCATGAAGCATTACAAAATCCTCGCCGGAATACCGCTTAATATAGTTAATTAATGAGAGTGAATATCACTCAGCGCCATATGCCCCCACAGCCTGCGACAACACGCATATCCGCGATAACCCCGCGTGATGCACTGGGCAAAAAAAGCAGAAAATGCCAGAAAAAACGCCACTCACCCCTCAATTTATCCAACCTGACGGCAGATGGCGTATAGATTAGCTATGCTTAGCCAGTGTTACGGCATGACGGGGTCAGCTCTGCCGATGGCTGCGCAATCAGAAAAAACGCATGTCATTCCACCACAGAATCCTGCAGTGTGATTCCGCCAAATTTATCTTCAGGGAGCCAAGCCATGAACCAGCTAGACGCATTGAAACAATTCACTGTGGTAGTGGCAGACAGCGGCGATATCGAATCGATTCGCCACTTTTCACCGCAGGACGCTACCACTAACCCCTCACTCATTCTGAAAGCCGCCAGTCTGCCCGCGTATCAATCGCTATTTGCCGATGCACTGGCGTATGCCCGCCAGCAAGGCGGCTCGAAAGAAACACAACTCATCAACGCCAGCGACCGCCTGGCGGTCAACATCGGGACGGAAATTCTCAATAGCATTCCTGGGCGAGTCTCCACCGAAGTCGATGCCCGCTTGTCGTTTGATCGCGGCATGTGTGTGGCGAAAGCCCGCAAACTGATAGCGATGTATGAGGAAAAGGACGTACATCGTTCGCGTATTCTGATTAAGCTGGCCGCCACCTGGGAAGGGATCTGCGCAGCCGAAGAGCTGGAAAAAGAAGGGATAAACTGCAACCTGACGCTGCTGTTCTCATTTGCCCAGGCTCGCGCGTGTGCCGAGGCGGGTGTCTATCTGATTTCGCCGTTTGTCGGTCGTATTTATGATTGGTATCTGGCCCGACAACCTTCCGCCGACTACAACGCCGAACAGGACCCCGGCGTACTGTCCGTACGACGTATTTACGAGTACTACAAACAGCACCGCTACCGCACTATCGTGATGGGGGCCAGTTTCCGCAAGGTGGAACAAATCCTGGCATTGGCCGGATGCGACCGTCTGACCATCGCCCCGGCGTTGCTGGAACAGTTGAAAAACAGCACCGCACCGGTAGAGCGCCGACTCAGTCCGTCAACCGAAGGCTTCCATCAGCCAGCACCACTGTCGGAAACCGAATTCCGCTGGCAGCACAATCAGGATCCTATGGCGGTGGAGAAACTCTCTGAGGGTATTCGTCTGTTTGCCGCAGACCAGCAGAAACTGGAAGATCTGTTAGCCGCCCAGCTATAAGCCCGCGGAATCACCAAACGACAACGGGGCCTGTCGGCCCCGGATAGCAAGATTGCCCCTTCCCTACGGTTAACGGGCGTTGGCGAACCAGCCGTTAATCTGTGCGTGCTGCAACAACATGATGGTTTTGCCATCCTTAATACGGCCATCTTTGACCATCGCCATCGCTTCACTGAATGGCAACTCCAGCACTTCGATATCTTCGTCTTCCACACCACCGCCGGAAGTCCGTTTTTGCGTATCGTCGTATTCCGCCGCAAAGAAGTGCAGCAGCTCGGTGACACCACCCGGAGACATATAGGCTTCAAACAGCTTTTCCACCTGACCTATCCGGTAGCCGGTTTCTTCGATAGCCTCATTACGGATGCACTGCTCCGGCGATTGATCGTCCAGCAGGCCAGCGCAGGCCTCCAGCAACATCCCGCTTTCATTGCCATTCAGATAGGTCGGCATCCGGAACTGGCGGGTCAGCACAACTGTGCCTTTGGCCCGGTTATACAGCAAAATAGTCGCGCCATTACCACGGTCGTACACTTCCCGCATCTGACGCACCGTACCACCGTTTTTTCTCTTCAAATCAAATACGTATTTATGCAAGACGAACCAGTGGTCGGATAGCAGCTTCTTCTCAACGATAGTAATCGGCGCGGACATAATGGTATCTCGGTATCAAAAATCAGCTTCAGATAATAGGCCGGGCATCACCCAATTGCACGTGATCATCCGGTGAAAGCAAAAAGTCAGACACATAAAAACAAAACGCCTCCGACACACGGAGGCGCAATGGAAGACGCAATGAATGAAGAACCGGCGTGCATTATCCCAGTAACGTATCCAGAACCAGATACAGGTTGAGCGCAACCACCATACACACGATCACCTTCCCCGTATTCTGCACCCGGCGACTGTTGACCAGGTTTCCCATCAAATCGCGGTTACCGGTAAACACCAACAGTGGGATCAGCGCCAGAGCAATACCGAAGCTCAACAACACCTGACTTAATACCAGCACCCGGGTCGGATCCATACCGCACAGAATCACGACAAAGGACGGCAGCATGGTCACCACACGGCGAATCCACAATGGGATATGAAAACGCACAAAGCCTTGCATCACCACCTGACCGGCCAGGGTTCCCACCACAGTAGAAGACAGACCAGCCACCACCAGACTCAGGCCAAAAATGGTTGCTGCCGCCTGCCCTAACAGGGGTTTGAGCGTCAGATACGCCTGATCCAGCTCTGCAATCGAGGTGTTACCGCTAAAGTGAAACGCCGCCGCCGCTGTCGCCATCATGGCCAGATTGACAAACCCGGCGATAGTCATCGCTACCGCGACATCCACCTTGGTCGCTGCATAACGCTCAGCACGGGTGATATGACTTTGCTGCTGCGTCAGCGATGAATGCAGGTAGATAACGTGCGGCATGATAGTGGCACCCAGCACACCAGCCGCCAGTAATACCGCATCGGAATTCGGCAAACTTGGCACCACCATGCCTTTTGCCAGCGATGCCAGTTCAGGACGAGAGAAGATCAATTCAACGATGTAGGCCGCTGCGACAAACATCAGTAACCCGCCGATCACCATCTCCAGCGGCTTCTGCCCGCGTTTTTGCAACATCAGAATCAGAAAGGTGGCAATCCCGGTCAGGATAGCGCCTTCCAGCAACGACACACCAAGCAGCAACTTGAAGCCGATAGCCGCACCGATAAACTCGGCGAGATCCGTCGCCATCGCGATGATCTCGGCTTGTATCCAGTACGCCCAGACCACAGGTTTAGGAAAACGATCGCGGATATGCTCCGCCAGATTCTTGCCGGTCGCGATCCCCAGTTTGGCAGAAAGCAACTGGATTAACATCGCCATCAGGTTAGCCCATACCACCACCCACAACAGCTGGTACCCGTAGGCAGCCCCTGACTGAATATTGGTGGCGAAATTACCGGGATCGATATAACCGATCGCCGCGATAAAGGCCGGCCCCATCAGCGAAAGTTTGAGCTTTCTTGACGTTCGGCTGACTGATTCCACTACACGACTCCCCGGCATATGAGTAACCCTTCTAATGCTATTGTTTTGCTACTTTCGCAAAGTTGATAATGATTATCAAGTGCATTTAGAATGAAAGAAATGATTGCTCTGATAGGTAATGATAATGATGCATCTACCCGGCAAGTGACACCGGTTTTAACACATAAAGATTAACAAAATATAAACACAAAAACGAACAATGAATAACGGACTAACGAATTTGTTTCACAACATGGCACGGGGGAAAGTGGGGAGAAAAACGGGAAGGAAAACGAGGGAAGAAACCGTAACACAGAAACCCCGGGAAGACGCCGTTGGCCGCTTCCCGGAGCACGAACAGACGTTACTCTTTTGCTTTAGACACGGCGACCATCGCCGGACGCAACAAACGACCGTTCAGGGTATAGCCTTTTTGCATCACCATCATCACATGGTTTGGTTCATGTTCGGCAGATTCGAGCAGAGTCATCGCCTGGTGTACGTCCGGATTAAACGGCACGTTCACCTCGGCCACGACCTCGATGCCGAACTTGCTCACCGCAGAAAGCATCGCTTTTAGCGTCAGTTCAACCCCTTCAATCATGCCAGACAGCGCTTCGTTCGACTTATCCGCCATTTCCAGCGCACGCTCCAGGTTATCAATCACTGGCAGCATTTCTCCGGCAAACTTCTCCAGAGCGAATTTATGCGCTTTTTCTACGTCCAGTTCGGCACGACGACGGACATTCTCCATTTCGGCGCGGGCGCGTAATGCGGTTTCACGTTCACGTTGCTGCAACTCATTGAGTTGCGCTTCCAGTTCGGCGATACGCTCTTCACGCGGGTCAGCGACATCTGTCGTCTCTGGCACGGCATCCGCTTGCTGACCTTGCGCTGCTTCCTTTTGATCCAAGACTTGCTCGTCAGGCGACTTCTGTTCTTTACTACTCATGAAATTCTCCGCGTTTTTCGCATTCATCTCGCTAGTTCGCTTATTATGGGGATCAAAACCGGGGTTTCAAGGGAACCACTCACATATTGGTCTGATTACCGGTCCGAAAACCGTGAGCTGCCGGTGCGCCTATGAGGACAAACCACCCAAATGAACAGAGCGTTTAACTGCATTGGTATTGTAGGTCATCCACGTCACCCACATGCATTGACCACCCATGAAATGCTGTATCACTGGTTGCGCGCGCAAGGATACAAGGTCGTGCTCGAACAACAGATCGCCCGCGAATTACAGTTGACGGAGGCCGCCACCGGCAGCCTGTCGGAAATTGGTCAGCAGGCTGATCTGGCGGTGGTGGTCGGCGGTGACGGCAACATGCTGGGCGCGGCGCGGGTGCTGTCGCGCTACGATATCAACGTCATTGGCGTCAACCGTGGCAATCTCGGTTTTCTCACCGACCTCGACCCGGACCACACCCAGCAGCAACTCAGCGAGGTACTCGCCGGGCGTTACATCCGCGAACAGCGTTTCATGCTGGAAGCACAGGTGTGCCGCGCAAATCACCCCAACAGCAGTAGCACCGCCATCAATGAAGTGGTACTGCACCCAGGCAAAGTGGCGCACATGATTGAATTTGAAGTCTATATTGACGACAAGTTCGCCTTTTCCCAACGTTCCGATGGCTTGATTATTTCAACCCCCACCGGCTCCACGGCGTATTCGTTATCCGGCGGCGGCCCCATTCTGACCCCATCACTGGATGCGATAGCGCTGGTGCCGATGTTCCCACACACCCTGTCGGCAAGGCCGCTGGTGATCAACAGCAGCAGTGCCATTCGGCTGAAGTTTTCCCACATTACCCAGGATCTGGAAATCAGTTGCGACAGCCAAATTGCTCTGCCAGTTCAGGAAGGTGAAGAGGTCGTCATCCAGCGCAGCCAGTATCACCTGAATTTGATCCACCCGGAAAACTACAGCTATTTCAACACATTAAGCAGCAAGCTCGGTTGGTCTAAAAAATTATTCTGAAAGTGGCGATTGCCTCTTTACTGTACAAAAAACCAGTCTATACTGTATGTAATAACAGTTGTTGTTACATACAGGACACTATCATGCTGGCGCAACTCACAATCAGTAATTTCGCCATTGTGCGCGAACTGGAAATTGATTTTCAGGCAGGGATGAGCGTCATTACCGGTGAAACCGGGGCGGGAAAATCCATTGCTATTGATGCTCTCGGCCTGTGTCTCGGCAACCGCTCTGATGCCAGCATGGTGCGCCCCGGTGCCACTCGCGCTGACATCTGCGCCCGCTTCTCACTGACGGATACCCCCGCCGCGTTACGCTGGCTGGAACACAATCAGCTTGATGACAACAACGAATGTCTGTTGCGCCGCGTCATTAGTGCCGACGGCCGCTCTCGCGCCTTTATCAATGGTACCGCGGTGCCGTTGTCGCAGTTACGCGAACTGGGCCAGCACCTGATTCAGCTCCACGGCCAGCACGCGCACCAGTTGCTGCTCAAGCCGGAACATCAACGCCATCTGTTGGATGCCTACGCCGATGAATCACAACTGCTTGGTGCCATGCGCCAGATGTGGCAGCAATGGCACCAGAGCTGTCGTGAACTGGCGCAACATCAGCAGGCCACCATCGAGCGGGAAGCACGCCGGGAATTGTTGCAGTACCAGCTCAAGGAGCTCAATGAATTTGCCCCTCAACCGGGTGAATACGAGCAGATCGATGTCGAATACAAGCGGCTTGCCAACAGCGGGCAACTGATGTCACTCAGTCGGCAGACGCTGCAAATACTCAGCGAAGGTGAAGAGCAGAACGTACTTGGCATGTTGCACAGTGCCAAACATCAGCTATCGGAGCTGATCAGCATGGATGAGACGCTCTCTGGGGTGTTTTCCATGCTGGAAGAAGCCAGCATTCAGATTAGCGAAGCCAGCGATGAGTTACGCCATTATTGTGACCGCATGGACCTGGACCCTATCCGGCTCTACGAGCTGGAACAGCGTCTGTCGCGCCAGTTAACGCTGGCACGTAAACACCACGTCACGCCGGAAGAATTGCCTGCGTACCACCAACAGCTGTTGCAGGAACAACAACTGCTGGAACAGCAGGAAAGTGACCACGACGCCCTGAACCGTGCCGTGCAGGAGTACCATCAACAGGCCCTGCATGTGGCGGAGCAGTTGCACATCCGGCGCAGCCAGCACGCCAGTGAACTGGCACAATTGATTACCACCAATATGCATGAACTGGCTATGCCGCACGGCCATTTCACCATCGACGTCACCTTCACCCCAGATTCGCTGACCGCCACCGGTGCTGATCACATCGAGTTCTGTGTCACCACCAACCCCGGCCAGCCACATCAGCCGCTGGCCAAAGTGGCGTCTGGCGGTGAACTGTCGCGTATCGCACTTATTATTCAGGTGATCACCGCCCGCAGAATGGATACACCGGCGCTGATTTTTGATGAAGTGGATGTGGGCATCAGCGGCCCGACGGCGGCTATCGTCGGTAAAATGCTACGCCAGCTTGGGCAATCAACCCAGGTCATGTGTGTGACCCACCTTCCACAAGTGGCTGGTTGTGGCCATCACCACTACTTTGTCAGCAAACATACCGACGGTGAAGCAACAGAAACCCTGATGCAGCCACTGGGTAAACGCGAACGGCTGCAGGAACTGGCGCGTTTGCTCGGCGGTTCGGCCGTCACCAAAAACACGCTGGCAAACGCCAGAGAATTACTTGCAGCCTAGTGAGGATCAACTTTTTCGAATTCCCGCGGTCTTACAGACGTCTTGCAGGTTTTCAAGTCAGGCAAGGTCTATTATCATCTGCAACCTATGCCCTTAAGGAATGTAATCACTATGCGCTGTAAAACGCTGACTGTCGTCGCTGCGGTGGTTGTTGTTATGTTGACTGCTGGTTGTTCCACACTGGAGCGTGTCGTCTATCGGCCTGACATCAATCAGGGGAACTATCTGGCCCCCGCTGACGTTGCCAAAATTCATAATGGAATGACCAAACAGCAGGTCATCTATACGTTGGGCACCCCAATGCTGCAGGATCCGTTTGGATCAGACACTTGGTACTACGTCTTCCGTCAGCAGCCAGGGCATGAAGCCGTGAAACAGCAAACGCTGACGTTGACCTTCAACAGTCAGGGTGTGCTGACGAATGTGGATAACAAACCCACGTTACAGGCGCAGTAAGTGAGCAGGTCTGGCGAAGTAGCCCTTCATTGGAAGTAGTCCTTCGCTGACCGGCACAAAAAATAAGGCACGTTACCGTGCCTTATTTTTTGAACGCTCTGCGCGCTGACGGCGTAATTCTTTCGGGTCAGCCAGCAATGGCCGGTAGATCTCTACTCGGTCGCCATCACTGAGCACGTCGCTTAGCTTCGCCGGGCGGCTAAAAATACCGATTTTATTGACGCTAAGATCGATATCCGGGCGCAACGCCAGCAAACCGGATGCCTGAATAGCCTGTTCCGCGGTACTCCCCGCTTCCAGCGTTAACGGCCGCAAGTACTGACGCTCCGGCAAGGCGTAGACCACCTCAACATGGATATCAGGCACAGTAAACCTCTTTGGCTCGCAGGGTAAATGCCTGCACCATACTGTTAGCCAGCTCTTTGAAAATTTTGCCAAATGCCAGCTCAATCAATGCATTCTTGAATTCAAAATCCAGATTCAGCTCCACCTTACAGGCATCATCACTCAATGGCGTAAAGCGCCAGTCGCCACTAAGTTGACGGAACGGACCATCCACCAGTTGCATCAAAATGCATTGATTATCGATAAGCGTATTGCGGGTGGTAAATGTCTTGCTGATGCCGGCTTTTGACACATCAACCGCAGCCGTCATTTCACTTTCGGAAGAAGACAGCACGCGGCTACCGGTGCACCCAGGCAGAAAGGCAGGGTAAGAAGAGACATCATTCACTAATTTATACATCTGCTCGGCACTGAATGGGACCAGCGCAGACCGGCTGATTTTAGGCATACAATTTTCCGTGATTCATAAAACGCGCAAAATCATACCACCGATGAGCAGCCAGACAACCATTCTGCGAGGAACATCGCACCTGTTCATAAAGAACGGGATGAATCCCGGCTGGGGATTTCATTCACGACGACAACCAGTATAATGACGGCACTATGACAAAGAAAAAAGCACATAAACCCGGTTCTGCCACCATTGCGCTTAACAAGCGCGCCCGCCATGAATACTTCATAGAAGAAGAGATTGAAGCGGGCCTGGCTCTTCAGGGATGGGAAGTCAAATCACTGCGCGCAGGTAAAGCCAATATCAGCGACAGCTACGTGCTGATGCGTGATGGCGAAGCGTACCTGTTTGGTGCCACTTTCACCCCGCTGCACGGCGCTTCCAGCCATGTGGTGTGTGACCCGACCCGAACCCGCAAGCTGCTGCTAAACCAGCGCGAGCTGGATTCGCTCTACGGTCGCGTCAACCGCGAAGGTTACACGGTAGTCGCGCTGTCACTGTACTGGAAAAACGCCTGGTGCAAGGTCAAGATTGGCGTTGCCAAAGGTAAGAAAGAGCACGACAAGCGCGACGACATCAAAGAGCGCGAATGGAAGCTGGATAAAGCCCGCATCATGAAAAACGCGGCCCGTTAACGGCTGCTAGCGTCGCTACCCATCTTTCTGTTATAATAGTGAAATATCTTGGGGCTGATTCTGGATTCGACGGGATTCGCGAAACCCAAGGTGCATGCCGAGGGGCGGTTGGCCTCGTAAAAAGCCGCAAAAAAATAGTCGCAAACGACGAAACTTACGCCGTAGCAGCTTAATAACCTGCTTACAGCCCTCTCTCCCTAGCCTCCGCTCTTAGGACGGGGATCAAGAGAGGTCAAACCTAAAAGAGATCGCGTGGATGCCCTGCCTGGGGTTGAAGCGTTAAATCCAATCAGGCTAGTTTGTTAGTGGCGTGTCTGTCCGCAGCTGGCAAGCGAATGTAAAGACCAGACTAAGCATGTAGTACCGACGGTGTAGGAATTTCGGACGGGGGTTCAACTCCCCCCAGCTCCACCAAAATTCTCCATCGGTGATTACCAGAGTCATCCGATGAAGTCCTGAAAGCCCGCTAGCGTAAGCTCTGCGGGCTTTTTTGTGCCTTTGTCGTCTAGTGAGAATTACTGATCATGGGTGGATCAGATTCGGGTCAGGGTCATGTTTACTGCTTTCCTCTTGCCACGTTGTTATGGTTCAAAATTCAAGCAATGATTTTAGAACCATCACTATGTTATTGCTTGAAAATGGTATTATATGACAGAGGAGCTTATATGAAGAGCAAGATTGAGGTGCCTGATGAACGCTGGAGAGATTGGAACTGAAGCCGGACGTATTTTTGAATACAACTTACCAAGCCATTGGATTTTCCGAAGTCAAGAAGATCAAAATGATTTTGGTATTGACGGAGAAATTGAACTCAAAGATGGTGGTGGAAAAGCTCTTGGGAAAGAGAGTGTTTTCAAAGTCCAGATAAAAGGCGAAGAGAACTCTACATATATTAATAACAATACCAAACTATCCTTCACGATCAAGATTGAGCGTCTGAGATACTATTTTGAATTTAAAATACCCGTTATTTTAGTTGTTGTCAAAATTTCATCTGAAAAAATACTTTGGCTTCCCATAACAAATAATGAAGATTTACGAATTAAAGTAGCAGCCTCTAATGAAAATGAAACAATTCAAATTCACATCCCTATTGAAAATACTATAAACAGAAAAAACATTATCTTATCGGAAAAGATGTTAGATGCAGTCACTGATTGTTGGGAATATTTAAACATTAAAGGACTAAAAGATTCAGTTAACAGATACCCCGTTATTAGCCATTCATCACTTAATAAAAAAATAGAAGATATTGGTGAAGCATTATACAAAGCATACCATCAACAATTGAACAATCTCTTAACAAATAAAGAGTACGATGCTGTTTTTAGACGCTCTTCAGAGATTTGCACTTCAGCTATAGTCCCTGTCAAAGACAGGTTTATTTCCATGTTGTATTACTGGAAAGCATTTCAAATTTCTCCATTCACAAAAGTAAGGAGAGAAATATATGAAGAAAATTTTAATATATGCCATTATTTAATAAATTTTGCACGAGAGGAAAAAAGTCGAACTCATAGATTAATTGCGTTAGGGAAAGCTCGACGAGCAAAATTCAAGGCTCAACTTGACCAACTTCATGCAATACATCACTCAGTAAATAATTTTGAAGGAAACTCTTTAGAACATTATATTTTCAATAATCAGACTCAAGTGTTATATAGGGATTGCTGCTTATCATTACAGAAAATAATTTATTTATGTAATCGTATGACGAGGGATGAACAGTATCATATACTCTCAGAATTTTTCGTAGAGATCTACGCATCAATATTAATATTCAAGGGAGTCCATAAAGCACGCGGTTCTAAGGAAACGATTGATTTTCTAGATGACTGGTATGAAAAAATGGCATTATTAGTAATGACATACTGTGTAATATCGCAAGATTTAGAAAAAATTGAAAAATTATATCTTCTTACTGCCACTTTACTTAAAGAAAATCCTAAAGCGACTCAATATCATCGAGAGGTGATTCTTTCAACTTTTCCTGATTTCGATGAAATATTAACAAAAATAGAACAACATGTTGCTAGCGCTGACGATCATAAAGATTTTTATGATCTAACGATTGAAGAACAAAAAACATATTTCTTAAGTATGGCAAAAAACCTCGGAATAGACCCAGATGATCCACAAGGGGAACACTATGAATTTATTAAAATTGGATTTGCCAATTATGACCCCACAAATATAATGAAAAACTGTGAGCATTTATTTGTCCATTATCGCCCCGGAGGAATATTTGCCCAATCATTGAGAATGCACTCTCTCGGTGGCATGCATCTCTTAATTTGCTTAAAACACGGACATGCACAAGGAACAGGAAATTTATTAAGTCAATTATATGATAGTACTGGCAGTTATGATTTCGGTAATAGCTTCAAACAATCAAATTGTGATAAATGCACGGATTGTAAACCCAGAGAGGACAGTTGGTCATGGAGTCTCAAATGGTATTCAAAAGAAGTCGAACGTCATAAATCTCTTCTTAATAAGTATAGATTTTAATTACCTACCGCTGTTTAGATTTCAGATTAAGTGGCTGTCTGACATAGGCCACTTAAAATGTATTTACCTACTTTAATACTCATAAAAATCAAATAACATCTCTTTTATCTTGATTTGAAAATTTGGCATTCAATAATCTGCTCATATTCTTGTTGTGATGATTTTAATATTTCAATTTTCATTCTTGATTTCAATTTCGGTTTAAATATATTTTCATTTTCAGCTAAATTGTAAGTATCCCTGAAAACCGAACCATTCATTCCTAGATATACCTTGACAGACTAATCATGCTACCCGGAGGCGTTCGAGATATACAAAACACATTATTTAACTACCAATTCATCACTATTTTAAGCCTATTTAATATGGGCAATAATAATTAAAAAATTAGATATTAAATTAGTCATAACACAGACTTTCATTAGAAAAACGACCAAATCAAACTAGGGTGCACTCAACCGTGTTCGACCTCATAAATTTCCGAACAGCTTGACACAGAAAGCTCATATCAGCGAGCCATATAAAAACATGACTCAAACGTCCTCGATTACATATCAACTCCACCGAGTCATAAACCCAATGACATTTGAGTAGCTTTCTTAGTATATTACCACCATACTCTACATCAGCCAGGTTTTACCCCGTAGTCAACTAACATCTGCATCAAGATCACTCGTGGAACATTCTTGGTTTCAAGCATAATACTAGATTTCAATCTGGAAAGAATAAGAGCATGCATTAAAAGATGGTCTTTGTAATAAATTTCAAGCTCTTTACCCATATTCTGAGTGGTCAGAACGCTAAGTTTTTCTCCGCATTCACCAGTCAGGTTCATATCAACCCGCTCTGGATAATCGTCACTTTTATCGTGAAACTCTAAATGTTCTATGCAAGATGCTGGGAAACGGTAAGTTTCATTATTCACTCGAAAAATAAAATCACTCCCCACAGCACAAGATGTGCTCGAGTAAAAGAGTGCCATGCCCAATAACATCCCAATCTTAATTCTCATTATTTCCTCTGTGAGGATCTCTTTCTTAATGCAGTGCCAGGCTAAATCAGAAATCCAGACCTTCTGATCTTGAGCCTACCCTCATAAACGATATCCATCGAGTAGACTATCAGCCATGAAGTCCGTACACCAGCATACCGGCCCCCCTCACATCACCGTCGGTGCCGTTTCGCGCATGGCCCGCCCACTGGCTAAGTTGGTCACAACGATCATGGCTCCATAAGCCAGCGCGCTTAGCGCGACAATCGTGAACAGCGATGTCAGGCCAGCGCCATACTGAGTGACAGCCAGCCACCCCACGGCCGCGGCAATGACCATGCGTACGGTTCCGGCCAGTACGGGCCAGAGCACACGTTTCGCCCCCTGGCCTGCAAAATAGAGCGCCATGCCGATGCCAATAGCCCCATAGCATGGCGCGACGTTTCGCAGATACAGGCTCCCTGCCGCCAGAATGGCGTTATCGTCGCTAAACAGCGAAAGCCAAAGGCGCGGATAGACCGCCACACCAAGCCCGAGCAATTCCGTAAAGGTGAAAGCGACTGCCGCCCCCACCCAGGCGATACGTTGTGCGCGCATCTTTTGTCCCGCGCCAACATTGACGCCAACCATCGTCATGATGGCTGTCCCCAGACCAAACAACAGCGGGATTTGCAGATAGTCGAGCCGTGAAGCAATGCCATACCCGGCGATGGCATCAGGCCCAAACCGCCCGACAATCGCCGTCACCACGGTAACGGTCAAATTGATTTGCACGGTGCCAATGGCCGATAAAAAACCAACGCCCAACACGTCGTTGAATAATCGCGAACGTAGCGGTGTGATTACCAGCCTGATAACACTGCCGGCGGAACGCATGTGCCTGACCAGCAATAGCGTGGCAAAGAGATAATAGAACAGTATCGCTATCCCCGCGCCAGCAACGCCCAACGACGGTATTGGCCCCCATCCCAGTATCAGCACAGGAGAGAGCGGCATCAGGATAACGCCCCCCAGCAAGGTGATGCGCGCCGGGGTTTTCGTGTCGCCCGCACCGCGCAGGGCGGCTGACAGTAATGCAACCAGCCACACCAGCGGTGCCCCGGCAAAAACCAGGTTTGAATACGCCAACGCCGCAGACAGTGACGGCCCGTTAACCCCCATGGCGCGATACAGCGCTTCACCGCCAGTAAGGATCAGTGCTGCAAACACCACGCCCATGACAGCCGCGATAATCACACCGTGCCACACCAGCGCTTGCGCATCCTGCCACCGACCGGCACCCGATGCCCGCGATATTGCCGATGATAACCCTCCGCCAATGCCGCCGTTTGCCATCATTTGCATCAGCATCAATATCGGAAATACCACGGCGACCCCAGCCAATACCCCCGCGCCAAGCGAGCTGACAAAGTAGGTTTCCATCACGCCTACGAGTGTCTGCACCACCAACACCGCCACCGTTGGCAACGCCAGACGGAGCATCACCGGCAGGATCGGCCCGGCCAGCATCGCGGTGGTCAAGGGTTTTGCGGCCGGTTCCCGGTTCCGGTTTGTATTCGGTAATAATGTCGTCATCATGCAGGCTCAACACTCAGTGTGGTGGATAAGATTTACACGCTATTCTTGCTACGCTGACCCGCCGTGACCGAACCCGCGTCACTGGGCTGCCAGCCACCGCCGAGCGCTTTAAACGCCGCGACCGCCGCACGTGCGGATTCGGTTTGCGCCTGTAGCCGTATGTCGGAAGCCTGTAGCACACTTTCGTCGGCCTGCAACACCTCTATCAGGCTAAGTGTGCCGTGCTGATAGGCGGCAAAGGCAGCATCCCGCGCCCGGCTGAGTGAGTCCACCCCTTGGGTCAACACGCGGGCCTGTTCTTCATCGTTAACTAACGCCGAAAACGCGTTTTCCACATCTTCCGTCGCCCGTAATACCGCCAGCCGATAGGCCGCCAGCATCTCAGCTTCCTGACCTTTAGCCTGATGAATCTGCGCATTGATGCGACCAAAATCGAATAGCCGCCAGCGCAGTCCGATTACGCCAGACGATTGACTGGCACCATTGGTAAACAGGTTGCTGCCAGATACCGTTGTCGCACTGCCGAGCAGCCCACTCAGGGAAAATGAGGGGTAATACCCGGCGACGGCGGCACCAATACGCGCGTTGGAGGCCGCCAGGCGACGCTCGGCCACAATCAGGTCCGGACGGCGTCGCAGCAGTTCGCCCGGCGAGCCGGTGGCGGCGATTTGCGGTGCGGCGGGAATGGCGCTCACCTCAGCCAGCATGGCCCGATGCGTGCCCGGTGCTGACCCTAGCATCACATCCAGTGCGTTCATCGCCGTATCCAGCGCGGTTTGTAAAACGGGTACCGATGCCTGTACCTGTGCCAACGCGCCTTCGGCCTGCCTGACCTGAAGCTCCGCCGCCAGTCCCTTGTCATACAAGCGGTTAATGGTCGAGAGCAGTTCCTGCTGCGTCTGCACTTGCCGACGAGCAACGTTCAAACGGGCCTGCAATCCACGAATCGTGATGTAGATATCGGCAGTCTGTGCGGCCACCGCCAGACGCGTAGCCACCGCCCCCGCTTCGGATGCCTGATACTCGGCGAGTGCCGCCTCTCGCTCACGGCGCAAGCCGCCAAACACGTCCAGTTCCCAACTGGCACCGAGGTCGGCCTCATAAGCATTCCCATAACGGTCAAAACCCGGCGTCGAATTCAATACTTTCCCCAGCGGGGTTTCGACAGACTGGTAGGCCCTGCTCGCCTGACCGGAAATGTTACCGGAAGGCAGCAGTGCCGCATTGGCCGAGCCAAGACCGGCGCGCGCCTGAACCACACGTGCAGAGGCCTGCGCGAGGTCAAGATTCTGTTGCAGCGCCTGCGTGACAAGTTGGGTTAATTGCGGGTCGCCAAACCCTTCCCACCATGTCAGAAGATCAGCATGGGCGGCAGTGCGTCGTTGCTCGACGGCGTCCTGACCCAGGTATTTTTGCTGCATTGGTACAGCAGGCCGGGTGTAATCAGGGCCGACCGAGCAACCGGCTAACAGAGCCGCCACACCAAGGACGATAAAAGAGGGCTTAGGTAACATATGTTCCACCATAGACATCACGCCGAATTGTGACCATATTACAATTT
The DNA here is from genome assembly GCF_019464615.1 of Dickeya ananatis. Lineage (NCBI taxonomy): Bacteria > Pseudomonadati > Pseudomonadota > Gammaproteobacteria > Enterobacterales > Pectobacteriaceae > Dickeya > Dickeya ananatis. The sequence goes on from NZ_CP040816.1 coordinate 3,396,756, forward strand.
AGTCACTCGTTGTCAACGCATAGATCAGGGGGTAAACTGCCTTTTATGTATTACGTCAGGGGTAAATAGCAGACCATGAGTAAAGAAAACCCTTATCCCGTGTCGAACCGGGGCCCGGCTGACCATGACGTGCGAGATCAGATAGTGAGCGCCGCGACAGAGCACTTCAGCCGCTATGGCTATGAAAAAACCACGGTTTCCGACCTTGCAAAATCAATAGGTTTTTCAAAGGCTTACATTTATAAATTCTTCTCATCCAAACAAGTGATTGGCGAGATGATTTGCTCCAACTGCCTGCGAGAAATCGAAGCGGAAGTGCGTGCCGCCGTTGACGCCGCCGACAGGCCACCTGAAAAATTACGGCGGATGTTTAAGGCCATCGTCGAAGCAGGCCTGCGCCTGTTCTTCAAAGACAGGAAGCTGTATGAGATTGCCGCCTCCTCCGCGACCGAACGCTGGCAATCGGCGATCGCTTATGAAGAGCGCATGCAGGCACTGCTGCAGGATATTTTGCGTGAAGGGCGGCAAAGTGGTGATTTTGAAAGAAAAACCCCACTCGATGAAACGACGGCGGCCATTTATCTCGTCATGCGCCCTTACCTCAACCCGCTAATGCTGCAGCAGAGTTTCGATTACACCGATGAAGCACCGGCACAGCTGTCCAGCCTGATACTCCGCAGCTTATCGCCATAGCGTCACCACCATCATTCAACATTGTGACCATTGACTAAAATGGTCACATGATTAAAGATAGGTCTCCTGATTAATCCGTCAAGGGGACTCTACTTATGGCTCGTCACCGCCTCCTTCCACTTGCAGCCATCTGCGCATTGCCGTTTGCCCTGGCCGCTTGTGGCGAAAAAACACCTTCCGACCCGCGAACACAGGCACCGCTGGTACGCCCCACTGTGGTGAGGGCCGCCGGGGTTGAATCGCGGGCCTTCACCGGCACGATCGCCGCCAGAATAGAGAGTGATTTAGGGTTTCGGGTCTCCGGCAAAGTACTGGAACGGCTGGTTGATACGGGACAAGCAGTGAAACGGGGCCAACCGCTGATGCGTCTTGACCCTGTTGACCTGGAGCTCGCTGCGCGTGCACAGCAGGAAACCGCAGCCGCCGCCCGGGCACGGGCGTTGCAAACCGCGGAAGATGAAGCCCGTTACCGTGGCCTGCAAGGAACCGGGGCAATATCATCATCCGCTTATGACCAGGTGAAAGCCGCGGCAGACGCCGCCAAGGCTCAACTGAGTGCTGCACAAGCCCAGGCCGACGTGGCCCGCAATGCTAACCGCTATGCGGTACTCGTCGCTGACAGCGATGGCATCGTGATGGACACGCTGGCCGAACCAGGGCAGGTGGTCAACGCCGGGCAGACCGTCGTACGTCTGGCGCAAGCCGGGCAGCGCGAAGCGGTTATCCAGCTACCGGAAACACTGCGCCCCGCGCTCGGCTCACTCGCGCTGGCAACCGGCTTTGGCAAAGAAAGCGCCGTCAGCCCAGCCACACTACGGCAACTCTCCAATATGGCGGACAGACTCACACGGACATTCGAGGCCCGCTATGTACTGCAAGGCGAGCTGGCCAACGCCCCACTGGGCACGACGGTGACGATTCGAATCCCCGAACAACCATCCACAACGCAAGGCCTGCAAGTGCCGCTGGCCGCCTTGTTTGACGCAGGCAAAGGGCCTGGGGTGTGGGTAATTCACGGCGAACCGGCAACGGTAACCTGGCGTCCGGTCACCATTGAAAACATGGGGGAGGATACAGCACGCGTCACCGGCCAGCTCAAGTCTGGCGAACCGATCGTCGCACTCGGTGCCCAGTTACTGCGTGAAGGCGAAGCGGTGCGTATCGCCGACGTTGCTGCCACAGCCGCTGTGGCAGGAGGCCGCCCGTGAGTGAAAGCCGTTTTAACCTGTCGGCGCTCGCGGTACGCGAACGCGCCATCACCCTGTTTCTGATCCTGTTGATCTCCGTCGCCGGTATCCTCTCGTTTTTTAAGCTCGGGCGCGCGGAAGATCCACCGTTTACCATCAAACAGATGACGATCGTCACTGCCTGGCCGGGAGCCACCGCGCAGGAGATGCAGGATCAGGTCGCCGAACCGTTGGAAAAGCGCCTGCAGGAATTGCGCTGGTACGATCGTAGCGAAACCTACACCCGCCCCGGACTGGCTTTCACCATGCTGTCACTGCTCGACAACACACCGCCTTCGGAGGTTCAGGAAGAGTTCTATCAGGCCCGCAAGAAAATAGCCGATGAAGCTCAAAAATTGCCTGCTGGCGTCATCGGCCCCAGCGTCAACGACGAGTATGCAGACGTGACGTTCGCACTCTTTGCGCTCAAAGCCAAAGGCGAACCGCAGCGGCTGCTGGTGCGTGATGCAGAAACGCTGCGCCAGCAACTGCTGCACGTGCCTGGGGTGAAGAAGGTCAATATCATCGGGGAGCAGCCAGAACGTATTTTCGTTTCGTTCTCCCATGACCGTCTGGCTACACTCGGTGTGACACCACAGGATATCTTTGCCGCGCTCAATAACCAGAACGTCCTGACCCCAGCCGGTTCCATCGAGACCAAAGGGCCGCAGGTGTTTGTGCGCGTCGACGGCGCGTTAGACAACCTGGAGAAAATCCGCCAGACCCCTATCGTGGCGCAAGGGCGGACACTGAAGCTGTCGGATGTGGCGACCGTCGAGCGTGGCTATGAAGACCCCGCGACCTTTATGGTTCGTAATAACGGTGAACCGGCCCTGCTGCTGGGCGTCGTGATGCGCGATGACTGGAATGGGCTGGCACTCGGCAAAGCACTGGAGGCGGAAGTCAGCAGCATCAATGCGACACTGCCCCTGGGCATGACCTTGACCAAGGTGACCGACCAGGCCGTCAACATCAGCTCTGCCGTCGACGAATTCATGGTCAAGTTCTTCGCCGCCTTGCTCGTGGTGATGGTGGTGTGCTTTATCAGTATGGGCTGGCGCGTCGGTATCGTGGTTGCCGCCGCAGTCCCGCTGACACTGGCGGCGGTGTTTGTCATCATGGCTGCCACCGGCAAAAACTTCGACCGTATCACGCTAGGCTCACTGATTCTGGCGCTGGGCCTGTTGGTGGATGACGCCATCATCGCCATCGAAATGATGGTGGTGAAAATGGAAGAGGGTTACAGCCGCATCAAAGCGTCCGCCTATGCCTGGAGCCACACCGCCGCCCCGATGCTTTCCGGTACATTGGTGACCGCCATCGGCTTTATGCCCAATGGATTTGCCCGATCCACCGCCGGTGAATACACCAGCAATATGTTCTGGATCGTCGGCATCGCGCTGATCACCTCCTGGGTTGTCGCCGTCGTCTTTACGCCCTATCTGGGGGTGAAGATGCTGCCGGATATCAAGCGGGTAGAAGGTGGACACGATGCCATCTACAACACCCGCCACTACAACCGTTTTCGGCACGTGCTGGAGTACGCCATTGCCCACAAGTGGATGGTCGCCAGTACTGTCGTCGGGCTTTTCGTCACATCCGTGCTCGGTATGGCAGTGGTCAAGAAGCAGTTCTTCCCAACCTCCGATCGGCCAGAGGTTCTTGTCGAGGTGCAAATGCCGTATGGCACCTCGATTGAGCAAACCAGCGCGGCCACCGCGAAGGTCGAGGCCTGGCTGGCGCAGCAAAAAGAGGCCAGGATCGTAACGTCTTACATCGGTCAGGGTGCACCCCGCTTCTTTCTGGCAATGGCACCTGAATTGCCTGACCCCTCATTCGCCAAAATCGTGGTGCTTGCCGATAATGACAAGGAGCGGGAAGCCCTTAAATTCAGGTTACGGCAGGCGGTGGCCGATGGGCTGGCATCCGAGGCACAGGTGCGTGTGACGCAGATTGTCTTCGGTCCGCCCTCGCCTTTCCCCGTGGCTTACCGCGTCATGGGGCCAGACCCGGACAAGCTGCGCGCCATCGCCGATGAGGTCAAAGCCATCATGCACGCCAGCCCGATGATGCGCACCGTCAATACGGATTGGGGGCCGAGAGTGCCAACGCTGCACTTCACGCTCAATCAGGACAGGCTACAGGCCATGGGGCTGACCACCAACGCCGTATCCCTGCAATTGCAGTTCCTGCTGAGTGGCACACCGCTGACGGCGGTGCGAGAAGATATTCGTTCGGTGCAGGTGATCGGCCGTGCGGCGGGCGACATCCGCCTTGATCCTGCCAGGATCGCCGACTTTACGCTGGTCGGCTCCGCCGGGCAGCGCATCCCGCTATCTCAGGTGGGTCAGGTCGATGTGCGTATGGAAGACCCTATCCTGCGACGCCGTGACCGCACACCCACTATCACGGTTCGAGGCGACATCGCCGACGGGCTGCAACCACCGGATGTTTCCACCGCCATCATGACCCAGTTGCAACCAATCATCGCGCGTCTGCCGGCAGGCTACCGGATAGAACAGGCTGGTTCGATCGAGGAATCTGCCAAGGCGACCAAGGCCATGGCACCCCTTTTCCCGATCATGATCGCTCTCACGCTGCTCATCATTATTTTGCAGGTACGCTCAATGGCGGCCATGGTGATGGTGTTCCTGACTAGCCCGCTGGGTTTGATCGGTGTGGTGCCTACACTGCTCATCTTTCAGCAGCCGTTTGGCATCAATGCACTGGTCGGCCTTATCGCCTTATCGGGGATCCTGATGCGCAACACACTGATCCTGATAGGGCAGATCCACCACAACGAACAGGAGGGGTTGGATCCGTTCCGTGCGGTCGTTGAAGCTACCGTACAGCGTGCCCGACCGGTACTGCTGACGGCGCTGGCGGCGATTCTGGCGTTCATCCCGCTCACCCATTCGGTGTTCTGGGGAACCCTGGCCTACACGCTGATTGGTGGCACGCTGGCTGGAACCGTCCTGACGCTGGTGTTCCTGCCAGCCATGTATTCTATCTGGTTCAGGATCAAGCCCGTTCGCCACGGCTGAGGCGTAGCGTGGCGCTATCAGGCGGTGTGATAGCGCCACGATACCGAAATGGAATGCGGTGATGATAAGCTCGACAAAGGCTGGCGCAGTGTCGTGGTACGCCAGCCAGATAAGTCTGAAATCGCTAATCAGCGGCAACACCACACCTCATCAGCATGACAATTGTTATTCGGCTGGATTATATAACTGATGTACTGTGCGTACTAAAGCCAGCCCAGCTCAACATCTGAAGGAGGGAGTGTGATGACAACGGCAGAACATCTGACGCTATTAAGACGGATCGATGAATGTTACCGCGTATTGAACGGTAAGGGGCTCTATTGTCCTGAGGATGTAGAAGATCGCTATCTGTGGCTGGATCAAGCCGCCCCCTACAGTATTCTGGCCCATGGCAGCACAAGCGACCCTGTCTTTATCTATGCCAACCAGTGTGCTTTACGTTGCTTTAAGTACAGCCATGAGGAGATGTTACAGTTGCCGTCGCGACTGAGCGCTTCCCCGGCAGATCGCGCTGAACGTCAAAAATTACTCGATATCGTCACCCGCGATGGCATTGCGAAAAACTACACCGGGCCACGTGTCGATAAGCAAGGCAATACCTTCACGATTTATGATGGCGAGGTATGGCAGTTAGGATACAACAGCGGCAACGCCTGGGGACAAGCGGCACTGTTCTGGCCTGTGCCACGTAAAAATACCCTATATACCCAATAACGGCTTTTTAGGCGTTGAATGCTTTCCGGAAATAACGAGGCCCAGGGATGGGCCAAATAATACAACCAACACACCTGCGACTTGAAGTATGAGGCGTATATGACGGATATATAGCAACGACTCTCCATTCACATAAGACTCGTCCGAATAAAAAATGATTCTTTTATTGCAAATAAACCGAATTTATCAAAAGCAATCATCTCGTCTGCCGATATTTACGACCTGTTACCATTTCTATATCCGCTAAAATGCCTTGCGCTGGTGAGATAAATTCAGGCACCGACACCTGAACATGCATAAATTTACATCCTGAAAATAAAATAACGCCCCCTATCATTCTTTCACGTATAAATTAACGACCACTTTCCAGATAAGGTATGAACAGGGATATGAATCAGTACAGGGATGTAGCAAAAAATAGTCATGCCGTGCCCGACGTTTTTTCCGTCCTCGTTTTACAGGCTATATGCTGTGCCGTCTCTGGCGATACAACATCAGCGATGTTGCCCGCCATCCCGTCGTTCGCACTGAGTGAAAGCATGCTTTTTCCCTATAAAAAGCATGCCATTAACTGGCAGAGCATTGACTCATCGGCGTTATTCTCACCCATCGATAACAGGCCACGTCAGCCGCACTTTCAGGTATCCCCCTTCGGGAAGACCGCCGCTAGCATCTGGCCGCCACTGGAGTGTAAAGAGCAACCCGACTCAGGACAGCGTCTTTATTTCACAGTTCACAGGTAACGATATGAATATCTGAATATTCACATTCATTTTTACTCGGTTAAAAAGAGGTGTCATCTTTATGTTTAAAAAACTATTCATTTTTCCAGCCATTATTCTCCTTGCGATCTCACCGGTTGTATTTGCCAAACAAGGCGTCATTCGTATTGGTGTTGATCTCGCTTATTCACCCTTTCAAACCAGAGACGTCAATGGCAATCCGGCAGGATTTGAAATTGATATTACCGATGCTATCTGTAAATCCGTCAACGCGAAATGTGATTACATCGTCAATACCTTTGATGCTCAGATCCCAGCACTGCTTGCCAGGAAAATAGATGTCATCTCGCCACTGGCGGTCACCCCCAAGAGAAAAGAAGCGATAGATTTCAGCCACTATGTTTTTCATGTCCCGACCCGATTCGTTGCCAGAAAAGGGAGCGCGCTGCTACCTCAGGTCGACAAGCTGCGGGGTAAAAATATCGCCGTACAGCAAGGCACCATCCAGGAAACCTACGCCAACAAATACTGGCTACCCGCCGGGGTCAACGTGAAAAGCTATCCGGATCAGGACGCCATCTATGAAGATTTACGCTCCGGAAGGGTTGACGGTGCGTTGTGTCCGTCCGTGTCCCTGATCTTCGGTTTTCTACAGACCCCACAAGGTAAGGATTTTGAATTAAAGGGCCCGGAAATCACAGATGACGGGTTATTCAGCATCGGTTCAGCCTACGGCATACGCAAAGGGGATACGGAAACCCAACAGCTTTTCAATCAGGGCCTGCAAAATATCATCAATGACGGTACGTTTTTGCGCATCAAGACGCGGTACTTTGGGGATATGGATTTAAGCGTAAAAGAATAATTGGGGGGGAATTCGGCTATCCCTTCACGTGTTTCTCCTTATCTCCTTGCACTCACCGTATTGCACCCGGCCACAACAAGGCCGGGAAAAATAACATACACACTGCGGGAACACCCTCAGTTAAATGCCGTGGGTGTCACGCAACAGCGCGCAACATCCGCTAAAACACCGCCACATGCAGCACTGTTCTGACTGCAATACCGAACAGTGCTCCTAATGCGGCATAGCGGAACAGACGAGTAAAGCGGGAGCCGACACCAAGAAAAATACCGATCCCCGGTAAATCAAAGGTCTGAATCAGTAAACCGGCAGAGGCGTTGATCTGGCTGGCGGTCATCTTTCCTTGCTGCATCAAGTCCGACACCACACCAAAATAAGCGGTACCGCCCGCCAGACATTTCACCAGCGTCGGCAACACAAAAACCGGAGAAATATGCGCGGCAGCCAGCAGTGGCGAGAAAAAGTGCTCAAGTGCCGTCACCGCGCCCGCCGCTTCCAGTATGCCAACGATCGTCATGGAGAGGATCAGCATCGGCACCGACCCCAGCGCCAGACGGATGGCATCCGCCCCGGCACTGTTAATAATGCCGATGAGGCCACGGGCGGTGGGTTCATCCGCCGCCATCTCGCTGGAACGCTGACTCTCTGCGACAGACAATCTGCGCCCCAGCACATGATAGGTCAGCGCAGCGGCAGCCAGTCCGCCGACAATCGAGATGACAATCGCCCCCGCCCAGTGCAGACCAAACGGCGTCAGCGGATAAAACACGTTGCCCTGCCCCATCGCAAACACCATCGCCAACGTCGCTGCCATGTGGCGATCGGACACGCCACGTTTTTCCATCATCGACAAGGTGGCGAGCGGCGCGGCGAAACTGACGAAATTGAGCTGGATCAGCGCAAAGGTGCTCATCCCGGTGAGCCCAAACGGCTTGAGAATCGGTGCCATCCAGCGAACCAGCGCATCGACAACACCTTTCACTTCCAGAAAACGCATGATGACCAGCATCACCACCATAATCGGCAACAGTGTGTACAGTGCAACGTCAACGGAGGCCTTCCCCGATGACATGATAATTCCAATCACGTTCATGTAATGTCCCTGTGCGGGTGAAACAGTTCCGGTTGTTGTCGCTGGCGACGCCAGCCCGACTTTTCTTACCGGCTATTTTCGTGACAATCATCACAATATTCCACCACGTTTTTTATCCCCGTCTCATCCCGGCCTGCGCCATGGTCGTGGCTGGCAGCGATGTCATGACTGACAGATAACCCATTGTGTGCCAGTGCGCCACAATTCGGTTTTTTCCCTATGGACGTTGCGCTACCATGGCCGCCACGTTGTTTTTGACAGAATTATATGGATATCTGATGCGTCGCCTGGTTGCTGTTCTCCCGCTGTTGTTGGCGCTGTCCGCCTGCAGCAATAAATCCGCTGAGCCCGCTGGGGCTGAAATTATCGGTACTCCCCCTTCCACTGCCCCTTCCGGTGGTTTTCTGTTGTCTCCCGGCCATTCTGGTGGCCTGCTGACTAACGGCGATTTTGCCAACAGCCCGGACGTGGACCGCTTTGTAGACAAGATGGTGCGGCAGTATGGCTTCGAGCGCCAGCAGTTGCATGATGTGCTGGCACAAGCGCAGCGGCTGGACTGGGTGATAAGACTCATGGACAAGCAGGCACCCGCGCCGTCCACCGCCACCCCATCCAACATTCCCAATGGCTCCTGGCTGCGTTACCGCAAGCAGTTCATCACCCCGGATAACGTGCAAAACGGTGTCGCATTCTGGAACCAGTATCAGGATGCACTGGCGCGCGCCCAGCAAGTCTACGGTGTGCCGCCGGAGATCATCGTCGGTATTATCGGGGTAGAAACCCGCTGGGGCCGGGTGATGGGGAAAACCCGCATTCTGGATGCGCTGGCTACGTTGTCCTTCGCTTACCCACGCCGCGCGGAGTACTTCCAAAGCGAGCTGGAGTACTTTCTGCTGATGGCGCGGGAAGATGGCTTTGACCCGTTATCGCTGCGAGGTTCGTTTGCCGGGGCGATGGGCTACGGTCAGTTCATGCCATCGGCGTTCAAGAAATACGCGGTGGATTTCAACGGCGACGGCATCGCCAACCTGTGGGACCCGGTGGATGCCATCGGCAGCGTCGCCAACTATTTCAAATCAAACGGCTGGCAACCGAACCAACAGGTCGCCATACCCGCCAGCGGTCAGACTTTCTCGCTGGAAACCGGCTTTAAAACCCGTTATTCCCTGTCAACGCTGGCCGCAGCCGGGCTACGTCCAACCGCGTCACTGGGTGGCTATCAGGAAGCCAGCCTGCTGCGCCTCGATATGGGTAGCTACTACCAGTTCTGGTACGGTCTGCCGAACTTCTACGCGATTACCCGTTACAACCACAGCGTGCACTACGCCATGGCGGTATGGCAGTTAGGGGAAGAAGTCAGAAAAGCACGGCAGGGGTACTAAACCTGGACTGGCTGTTGAACAACAGCCGGGTGTTTTATTACTGGCAGATTTATGTCAGGGCAGTGGGAAGTTTCGTGCGTGATGGCATCGGTAATTCCTTTGCAACATCACTGCACGAAACCATTCACCACCCAGGCAGACGTCACCGTTCACGAGACAACATGGCGGTTTGGGTTAACAACCCATGTGATATTCACAATAAGCGCTATCCGCTATGCCGTGCGGCATATTCCGCGCTGTTCACCCACTGGTGATCCTGCTCCCAGCTAAAGCGCCACTGGCGCACCGGCCCAGCCATCACGTTGAGATAGTAGCTGTCGTAGCCCGCCAGCGTCGCTACCGGGTGGTAACCACGCGGCACCATCACCACATCCCGGTCGTACACCGCCATGCACTCGTCCAGCGAGCGATCCTCGGTATACACCCGTTGCAGACAGAACCCCTGCGGCGGGTTGAGCCGGTGATAGTACGTCTCTTCCAGATACGTTTCCTGCGGCGGATTATCGACATCATGTTTATGGCTGGGGTAAGAGCTGGTACAGCCTTCGTCGGTGTAAACCTCAACCACCAGCAGACTGTCCGCCGCTTTGTCCTCCGGCAAAATGTTGTGCACGAAGCGACGGTTGCGCCCGGCACCACGCGCTTCGGCACCGATATCCTGCGGCGCAATCAACCGGGTAGGATGGTTCCCGGTGCCTGGCGCGGCACAGACCGCCAGTTCCAGCGGAGTGTCGGCTATCACCGTCACCGTTTCCCCCGGCGTGACGTACACCGCCCAGGGTTTCTTGCGCTCGAACGGGTTCATGCGTTCGCCGATATGTTCAAAGCGCGCCTGCGGTGTTATCACCGTCGCCCGGCCGCCAACCAGCACCAGACAACGCTCCTGCGCCACCGCAGGCAGTGACAGCGTTGCACCAGTCGATAGCTGGTAAACCTCAAATCCGACATGACGCCACCCCGCGCGAGCCGGGGTAATCTGTTGGATACACCCTTGCTCATCCGGCGCATGATAACGAGACAGTAATTCAGACATGACCCACCTCCTGGCTGCAACCGTCAGATCAAACCGGCATCGCGGGCGAAGCGCTGCAGGTTATTGAATCCCAACGTCGCGTAAGTCAGCGGATGCGCCACTGCCGGGTCCTGTTCGGCTTCCACCACCAGCCAGCCCTGATAATCCTGCGCTTTTAGCAGTTGGAACAGCGACGGGTAATCGACACAGCCGTCACCCGGTACGGTGAACACCCCACTCAGCACTGCATCCAGAAAACTGGTTTTGCGGTTTTTCACGTCTTTGAGCACCTCGGGGCGAATATCTTTGCAATGCACGTGGTTGATGCGCGCCGCCCAGCGTTGCGCCACTGCCAGCGGGTCGGCACCGGCAAAGGTGAGATGGCCGGTATCCAGCAGCAACCCGACCTCCGGCCCGGTATGGGTCATCAACTGGTCTACGTCATCGGCGGTTTCAATCACCGTCCCCATATGGTGGTGATAGGCGATTTGTACCCCTTGCTGCTGGGTATAACGGGCAAATTCGCTGAGCTTCTCACCGTACTCCTGCCAGCGCGCCGCCGGGAAGCGCGGACGTAAATGCACCGGTGTGCCTTGCTCGCCGTGAATCGCGCCGGTCACCTCAGCGAACACCAGTACGGTAGCGCCTAATTCCCGCAGCAGGTTGAGGTGGTCTTGTACGGCAGCGATTTCCTCTGCTACCGAGCGGGTCAGCAGTTGGCCGGAATACCAGCCAGAGACCAGACGCAGCCCATGCTGTTGCAGAATTGGCCCCAGCACGCTGGACTGGCGCGGAAACTTGTTACCCAGTTCAAACCCGGCGAAACCGGCCTCACGCCCCTCGCTCAGGCAGGTTTCCAGCGGGGTTTCCGCGCCCAGCGATGGCAGGTCGTCATTGGTCCAGGTCAGCGGATTAATACCCAGTTGAACGCTCATTTCGATTCCCTCTGCTCAGAATTAATGGAGTTAGCCGCGCTGACGCCACAAGGCGATCAGGTGCAAGTAGTTATCTTTGATGTCGGCGATCAACTGCTGATCGTCGATATCACCACGCAGCCATTGCTGCGCCGGTTGGGCAAACAGTGTTCGTCCCACCGCAAAGCCTTTCACCACCGATTGACCTGCGGCAGCGTTGAACCCCTGACGTAACGTCTCGATCGGCGCATCCAACCCGAGGATCACCACACCACGGCAATAGGGGTCACGCTCGGCCAGTAACGTTTCCAGCCGTTGCCAGCCGCTGGCCGACAGCGGCGGTAGCTTCCACCAGTCGGGCCGAACGCCAAGGTTGTAAAACCGCTGAATCGCCCGCAGGTACAAATCATCGCTGCGCGGCATATCGGCAGGGAGGATCACCTCCAGCAACAGTTCATGACCCGACTGGCAACAGGCGCGATAGACCTCACTCACCTGCCGCTCCTGCGCCAACCGTAATGGGCTGTCGTCTTCCGGGTGGAAGAACACCAGACATTTCACCACCTGTTCCAGCGGCCAGCTCACCAGTTGCGACCCAATGTTGCCGTGCTCCAGCGCCAGTGGGCGTGAGCCCGGCAGTTCGATTGGGCGACCTATCCACCAGCCTTGCCCGGTAATGGTATTCAGCGCGTCCTGCCCGAAGGTGCCATCGCACAGTAATCCGGCTCTGCCGGGGGCTAATCCGGCTTTGCCAGGTGTTAATCCGGCTCTGCCGGGCGACCCGGCAAAGCCCAGCAACCCGGCCTGCTCCGCTGCCTGCTGGCTGGCGTTGAGAATCAACTGTTTGAGCAGCGGGATCCGGCTGCGCTCAGCACCGCAAGCCAGCGCCATCTCTTCCAGTTGGATGCGGTGATCGAAGGCGATCACGCACAGCTCCTCCCAGTGCTGCCGACGGGTGGTGACGCGATGCAGGTGGTTCAGTTCCGGGTCCAGGTCTGGCCTTGGCACTGCATGCGCCCGCGCCAGATAGTTATCCAGTTCGATGCGGCTCGGCATCGCCGGGGCGCAGCCGTGGCGTGATACCACCAGCGCACCGCAGGCATTGGCGTAAGCACAGGCTTTTTCCCAGCCTTCGCCGCTGAGATAACCACGCAGCAGACCAGACATGAACGCATCGCCCGCCCCCAGCACATTGAGCACGTCAACGCGCACACCTTGCACGGTAATGCCATCATCCAGCGATGCTGGAATATCGCCGGTGAACACCGAACAGCCCAGTGGGCCGCGTTTACACACCAGTTCCGCTGCGGTGTTTGCCCGTACCTGCCGCAACGCCTGCAGGCTATCGGTGCTGCCACCGGCAATATGAAACTCCTCTTCGGTGCCAACAATCAGGTCAAACAGGTTCAGTACCTGTTGCAACTGTGCCGTCACCGCCGCAGATTCAATAAAACGGGTTTCGCCGTCGCCTAATGAGGTTAATCCCCACAGCACCGGCCGGTAATCGATATCCAGCACCGTTTTCACGCCGTGGCGACGGGCGTAACGCAATGCGGTTAATACCGCCTCGCGGGTATTGGGATGCGACAAGTGGGTGCCGGTGATCGCCAGACAACGCGATGAAGCGATGTATTCCTCGCTGACGTCTTCCGGCGTGATGGCCATATCGGCGCAGTTATCGCGGTAAAAAATCAGCGGAAAGGTTTCCCGGTCTTTGATACCGAGCAGCACCAGCGCCGTCAGCCGCGTCGGGTCGGTAATCAAATGGCTGGTATCGCAGCCGACCTGCTGTAGCTCTTCACGCAGAAAGCGCCCCATGTGTTCATCGCCGACCCGCGCCAGCATGGACGAGCGCAGCCCCTGCCGGGCGGTACCGTAGGCGACATTACCGGAAGAGCCGCCCAGATATTTGGCGAAGCTGCCCATGTCTTCGAGACGTGCGCCGATCTGCTGACCGTACAGGTCCACCGCCACTCTCCCCATGCAAATCACATCAAACTGCTTTTGCGTAGTCATTACGTCCATTCCTGTCAGCCAAAAAGGGAAATCGACAACACGTCGGCCCGACGGTTATCCCACTTATTCCACTTATCCCACCTCATGTACCGCCACCCAGCGCGCAGCCTGATGCGACAACACAATCGCGTCCAACACCCGGGAGACTCGCCAGCCTTCTTCAAAATCGGGCCACAGTGGCTGGTCGGCGGCGATGCCGTCGATAAGATCACGCACCTCGACGGTTTTCTGATCGTTAAAGCCGATACCATGCCCGGCGCTGGCGCAAAACGCGGCGTATTCCGGGTGCTGCGGCCCAATCAGCAAGGTTTGGAACCCCTGCCGGTTTACCGGGTCGTCATGCCGATAGAGCTTCAGTTCCGCCATCCGCTCCTGGGTAAAACTGATGGCACCGCGGGTGCCGGTGACGACATAACTCAGCCCCATTTTGCGGCCACAGGCCACCCGCGAGGCTTCGATCACCCCGCGTGCGCCGCTGGCGAAACGCACCATGGCATGGGCCTGATCCTCGTTTTCCACCGTTACTCGATCCGCACTCCCGGCACTCACCGGCCGCTGTGGCACCACCGTGTGCAAATCGCCGCACACCTCGGCAATCTCGCCCACCAGGTAGTGCGCCATATTGACAATGTGCGCGCCCACATCGCCCAGTGCACCCAACCCGGCGGTGTGCCGGAAGCAGTGCCAGTCCGCCGGTTTGTTTGGGTCGGCCAGATAGTCTTCGTTGTGGGTGCCGTAGAAATGGGTCACCTCGCCGATTTCACCGCGGGCGATAATCTCTTTCGCCAGCTGTGCCGCCGGGTTTTTCATGTAGTTAAACCCGACCAGCGTTTTCACCCCAGCCTGACGGGCGGCATCCACCATCTCGCGTGCTTCGGCGGCATTCAGCGCCAGCGGTTTTTCCGAATAGACGTGTTTGCCGTGACGAATCGCCGCCATCGCCATGGTCTGGTGCAAAAAGTTAGGTGCGCAGATATCCACCACGTCGATGGCCGGGTCAGCCACCAGTTCCTGCCAGTCACCGGTGAAGCGGGCAAACCCCATCTCACGCGAGCGTTGCTCTGCCAGCGCTGGCGAGACTTCCGCCAGCATGTCACGCACCAGTTGCCCTTTAAGGGGATACACCACCGGTGCCTGCGCATAAGCGATGGCATGAGCGCGGCCGATGTAACCGGTGCCGATAAGGCCGATTCGAACCTGTTTCATGACTGTCGCTCCCACTGTCAGAGTGCGCCGCGTCGGCTTTTGGCGTAGGTATCGAACGCCACTGCCAGCACAATAATCAGCCCGGTGATGATCTGCTGGTAGTAAGCCGAGACATTCATCAGCACCAGCCCGTTAATCAGGATCCCCATAATGACGGAACCGATAATGGTGCCGCTGATACGCCCGTAACCGCCCATCAGCGAGGTACCGCCAATCACCACTGACGCAATCACCCGCAGTTCGAACGAGATACCGGCCACCGCTTCGGCACTGCCTAAGCGCGCGCTGAGAATAAAACCGGCCAGCCCCGCCAGCGCGCCGATCACCACGTAAACGCTGACCAGTACCCGCTGCACGTTAACCCCGGCCAGTCGTGCTGCTTCGGTATTACCGCCGATGGCATACACAAAGCGCCCCCAGCGGGTTTTATGCAGCGCCAGCCAGCCTATCAGCGCCACCAACGCGAAGATCCAGATAGGGATGGAGACGCCGAGCAGTTCGCCACGGCCCCACCAACGGTAGCCAGGATCAAACCCGGCGATAGGCGCGCCATCGTTGATGACCAGCGTCAGACCACGCCAGATGGTCATGCCGCCCAGCGTGACGATGAACGGTGATAAACGCAGGCGGGTGACCCCCAAGCCGTGCAGAAAACCGATGACCGTGCCCATCGCCAGACAGATGCCGATCCCCACCAGCCAGCTCATGCCGCCCCAGGCTTGTGCATCAACCGTGGTGAAGTTATCGCCTTTGATCACATAAGCGGCGGTCATAGCGCACACCGCCAGAATCGACCCGACCGACAGATCGATGCCCGCCGTTAGGATCACGAAGGTCATCCCCACCGCCATGATGCCGTAGATAGACACCTCAGTAAGAATGTTGGTGATGTTGCGTTCTGTCAGGAAGTTGCTGTTCTGCGACTGGAAAAAGATCAGCAGCAGGATCATGAAAATCAACACACCGAAACGCTCGAAGAAGGCGATCGGGTCGATGCGTCCCCGGCCGTTGGTCGGCGTCGGCAATTTAATACGGGATAAGGGTTGCTGCATGCTCATGGTATCTCCGTTATGCGGCCTGTTGTGCGTCATGGCAGATGGCCATCAGGGTCATCAGCCGCTCTTCCGTAGCGTCATCGCCGTGCAGTTCGCCGGTCATCCGGCCTTCGCTCAGCGTGATGATGCGATCGGAAATCGCCATCACCTCTGGCAGGTCGGAAGAAATCACGATCACCGCCACGCCGCGTTTTGCCATATCGAACAGCACTTGATGCACTTCGGACTTGGTGCCGACGTCGATGCCGCGCGTCGGCTCATCGACTATCAACACCCGGGGGTTGAGCGCCATACAGCGCGCCAGAATCACTTTCTGCTGGTTGCCGCCAGAGAGCTTGCGCACCTCCTGCTCGCTGTCCACCATCTTGATGCGCAACGCCTGCCGGTAAGATTCAATCAGGTCGTCCTCACGGCGGGTATCAACGAAGTAGCGCCAGCGCAACAGTGACGACAGGCTGGAAAGCGACAGGTTATTGCGGATAGACAACCCCAGCACGGCACCCTCTTTTTTGCGATCTTCCGGTACCAGCGCGATGCCTTGCTCCAGCGCGTGCAGCGGATCGACCGGCTGATAAGGCTGGCCGTCGAGCCAGAACTCACCGGAGGTAAACGGGTCAGCGCCGAACAGGCAGCGTGCCACCTCGGTTCGCCCGGCACCCACCAGCCCGGCGATCCCCAGGATCTCGCCCTCGTGCACCTGAAAACCGATGTTATCGAGCGCGATACCGTGCGGGTCGAGCGGTGGTTTTTCACGGCACAGCCCTTTCACGGCCAGCCGCACCGGCTTGTCCTGATGATGGGTTTCTGATGGCGGACGACGGGTAAACACCACATCTCGCCCAACCATCATGCGGATGATGCCCGCCACATCGATGTCGGCCACATTGCCGGAACCGGTGTAACGGCCGTCCTGCAAGACGGTGAAGCGGTCGCACAGTTGAAACACCTCATGCAGCCGGTGCGTGACATAAATCACGCTGACACCGCGTGCTTTGAGTTCACGTACCACCCGGTGCAGGCTCTCGACCTCGCTGTCGCTCAGCGCGGCGGAGGGTTCATCCATCACAATCAAGCGGGCATTCAGCGTCAGTGCACGGGCGATTTCCACCATCTGTTGCTGCGCCACACTCAGCCGCGCCACCTGAGTGGTCGGCGATATGTTCAGTTGCAGGTACTCCAGTACCGTACGGGCTTCCTGATTGACCGCCTGCGCATCGACAAACAGCCGGTTGCGCTGTAATTCACGGCCAAGAAATAGGTTTTCCGCCACTGTCATGTTGGGCAGCAGGTTGAATTCCTGATAGATGGTGACGATACCGCGGTTTTGCCGTGCTACCGGCGAATCCTGCGGTGACAGCAGCTCACCGTTGAAGCGGATATCGCCGCTGGTCTGGGGTTGCGCCCCGGCCAGCGCCTTGAGCAGGGTGGATTTTCCCGCGCCGTTCTCACCCAGCAACGCGTGGATTTCCCCCGGCAGCACCGTCAGTTGCACCTTATTCAGCGCCCAGACGCCGGAGAAATTCTTGGCCAGATCAGTAATAGCCAGTAAGGGTTCAGTCATGGGATAGCCCTCCTTCATCACCGGCCTCCCGGCCGGTGAGTGAGTGGTGTGTCCGCTTATTTGCCCGCTTCGCCGATACGTTCTGCATCGTTCAGGTTGTCTTTGGTGATCATGGTCGGTGGGTAGTCCGCCCCGGTGATCGCCGACTTGGTGCGAATATTATTGGTCAACTGCGTCATCGCTTGCGTGACCGCATAGCCGGGGCGCTGATCAGCGGTCACCGCCATCCAGCCATCACGAACTCGCGCCAGCGCCTCCGGTACGGCGTCAAAACCGGTCACCATGACATCACCCGGCTTCAGCCCCTGGCTTTGCAGCGCTTCAATCGCCCCCAGCGCCATATCGTCGTTAGCCGACAAAATCACCTGTGGGCGTTTGGGCAGCGACGGCAGCACGCTTTCCACAATGCGCATCCCTTCAGAACGCATCCAGTTGCCGGTCTGATCCGCCACCAGACGGTACTTACTGCCACCCGCTTTCAGACTGTCGCGGATACCCTGCGTACGTTCGATGTTGGATGACGACCCCGGCTGACCGGTCAGCAACACGATGTCGGCACCGTTTGGAAAACGCGCTTTGACGAAATCGGCAATCGCCTGACCACCTTTGTAGTTATTCGCGCCGAAGTGCGGCACTTTCTTGTCGGTCTTCACCGAGCGGTCCAGTGTCACCACCGGCAGATTGGCATCCTGAATTTCTGTTACCGCACCGGACACCGCGTTGACATCATTCGGTGACACGATAAAACCCTGGGCTCCGCGAGTGATGGCGTTTTCCAGATCTGCCACCTGTTTCGGGGAACTGCCCTGGCTATCTAACACCTGCAGGTTCACGCCCAGCTCTTTAGCGGCTTTGACCGCTGTGCGTTGCATGTGGACTTCAAAAGGCATCGCCAGGTTGGGGGTACTGAATACAATCTGTTCGTTCTGTGCCTGCGCCAGACCGGACGACATCGTGAAGGCCATCGCGGCAGCCATAATGGTTATCTTTTTCATGGTGTTGTCTCTGCATCAGTTAGTTGGGTATAAACGTCAGGTCATGTTGTTATTGATATCGTGATGCCAGGCTCTGTGCCATGCCAGACCCCGTGGTTATGTCATGTAGTTATGCCAGAGCGAAACCGCACGCCCTGTCGCCAGCGACTCCAGCGCTTTGTCGGCCAGATACAGCGCCCGCTCACCATCGACGCCGCTGCACTCAGGCCGGGTACGCCCGTGTAACACCTCAACGAAATGACGCCATTCTGCCGCGTAGGCGTCGCGGTAACGTTGCAGGAAAAAGTGTTCCGGTTTGGCGGCAAGGCACCCGGCATCGCCCCAGTGTTCCACCTGGTTTTCGCGGATGTTGCCCGCGCTCAACACGCCGAGTTCGCCGTGCAGTTCCAGCCGCTGGTCGTAGCCATAACCGGAGCGGCGACTGTTAGCGATGGTCGCCATCGCACCGGAGGCAAATTTGAACACCACAAACGCGGTATCAATGTCGCCAGCCGCACCGATAGCCGGGTCTACCAGATTGCTGCCTTGTGCGAAGACCGAGACCGGCTCTTCACCCATGATGAAACGCACCATGTCGAAATCATGGATGGTCATATCGCGGAACATGCCGCCTGACACACGCACATACTCTGCGGGCGGCGGTGAAGGGTCACGGGAGATAATCATCAGTGATTCAGGCTTGCCGATACGCCCTTCCTCCGCCAGCGTCTTCACCCGGCGAAATTGCGGGTCGTAGCGACGGTTAAACCCGACGAACAATGGCACCTGCTGTTGCTCCACCACGTTCAGGCAGTCGCGTACCCGTGCGATATCCAGATGCACCGGTTTTTCACAGAAGATGGCTTTGCCGTGGCGGGCGGCCAGCTCAATCAGGTCAGCGTGGGTATCGGTGGCGGAGGCAATCAGCACCGCGTGTACCGCCGGGTCGGCCATCGCCTCATCGATGGTTTGCAAACGCGCCTGATACTTATCAGACAACGCCTGCGCGTTAGCGAGGTTGGGATCCACCACCGAATAGAGACAGGTTTCCCGATGTTCGGCGATGTTGACGGCGTGAACCTGGCCAATGCGGCCGGCACCCAGTAAAGCGATGTTAAACATGGCTACTCCCTCGATACCCTGGGGTATCACTGGTTGGTTGTAGGGGTCAGGGTCTGTTCTGCTTGTTAGAGTAAAGACAATAAAACGTTTATTTCAATTTCAGTAAAACTGGAAATTATGTTTTTGCGTGCTAGCTAACATTTTGGTGACATATGAGCAAAATAGTGTTAGCAAAATCACGAAACCACCGTCATGTCGTCAGCGTATTGCAAGGCAGGAAAAAACCCAGTAAAGGCGGGGGATTAGTGCGTCAGAATAGCCGAATCACTGGCAGTGGAGACCCACGCGGTGCATATAGCGCCCCTGCCAATCTCATCGTTACAGAGTTCGGTTTGTCAGACTGAAATGAAATAAATATTTCAACCGTAATCTCTCATATGCAGAAAAACCGAAACCTCAACACTGCATTTGTTTTCCTGAAGATAACGTTTTCCCTAAAAACAACGTTGATTTTGATAATGACAATCATTACCATCAAGATGGTTAATTTTAGCGACCTGCATTGCCTCATAAAAACAAACGAATAATATGCGTGCGGTTTAACAAAACAGTTCCTGAGCATTGCATACCTGTTCAGGGCTAAAGGGATTGGAATAATTGGCCCACTGTGATAGTGAGTAGTTGTGGGTAGACCAAGGCAGGAAATAACGCAGAATGATTTCAAATCAGTACATCAGCCGCATCTCTCTTAACCGCGATAAGGTGGAATCATTCGACCTTTATCCATTTTCTATTCCAGCCATTCATTCATTTGACTTTATTGACCCTCACCCTAAGGTGACCTTTTTTATTGGCGAGAACGGCAGCGGGAAATCCACATTGCTGGAAGCGATTGCCGTCGCCATGGGATTTAACCCCGAAGGAGGCACCCAAAACTTTAATTTCAGTACGCGAGCATCACATTCAGAATTATCGAATTACCTGAGAATCGCCAAAGGCGTGAAACGCCCCCGGAATGGATTTTTTTTTCGGGCCGAAAGCTTTTTTAATCTGGCCTCAGAAATCGAACACCTTGATGCGGAACCGGCCAGCAGCCCACCAGTGATTAATTCCTATGGCGGCTACTCGTTACATGAGCAGTCACACGGCGAATCTTTTCTCTCGCTGATGATGAACCGCTTTGGTGGCAAGGGGTTATACCTGCTAGACGAACCGGAGGCTGCGTTGTCGCCGGCCAGGCAGTTGGCCATGCTCGCCAGAATGCATGACCTGATTCAGGATGATTCACAATTTATTATCGCCACCCACTCGCCGATTCTGCTGGGTTACCCGGACGCGTTAATCTACCAGTTTGATGGCGACAGCCTCTCGCCGGTAAATTATAAAGACACCGATCATTATCAAATTACACGCTCCTTTCTGAACAACCCGGAAAAAATGTTGCAAGAGTTGATGAAGAAATAGAAGTCGAATTATTAACCACACTTATTATTTATATAATTATCATGGGAAAATATATTTACGGAGGTTTGTTAAAAAATATCTCTAGGAACAATGCAAATCAAACTAACAACAACACCATAAAAGGAATAACAGGTGCGTTATAAACTCACAAAGAAAATATTTTTCTTATCTATTTATGTTACAGCTTCCCTCTATCATAACATGGGCTTTTCCGATGAAAAAACAAACAAAATATTGACACAAGAAAATAAAAATGGAAAAATAGATAGATTACATTTTACTTCTCAAAAAGAAATAAAAACAGTACATTTCATTAGATCAAATTATTCTAGCAATGCATTTAATGATAGTTACACAGAAAAGAAAGAAAGATGCATAGCAGAATGTTTATCTACACTACCAACTGGTACGCTTGACGGTGCACCATTCCACAGATGTATGAATGAATGCATGGGAATGATGTCCATGTGTAACATTTAGACCACATAAAAAATTCACGGAGTAATAACCATGTTCATTTCAGACAAAGATGTCGCTAGAAAAATCATTAATAAGTCATCACTCATGATAACGTTAATTGAAAAAGAACTAATCGAATTAGGCACTCAAATACCAGAAGAAGAGTATAATAAATGCAAATATAGAGTAGGTGAACTTTTTTATACTCTTTGCAATGTCATCAATGATATTTCTATTGATCACCCTGATTTAAAACCAAAAAATTTTCCTGTGTATATTAGAAAAGAGGAAAACAAATAATGCCAGTTTATAATATAAGCATTCTAAATTGCGGAGACACAACGACTATAAAATGTTCCGATGATGAATATATACTGGATGCTGCTGAAAATGCCGGATTAAAACTACCCTACAGTTGCCGTGCAGGCGCATGTTCTTCATGTGCATGTAGAGTTTTATCTGGAAACTATGATGACACTGACCAATCTTTCCTCAATCAAGATCAACAAGATAAATATATATTATCATGTGTCACATATCCTCGCTCTGATATGTTTATTATGTCTCATGCAGAGACGGATTTAACATCATGAACCGGAGAAAATTCATCATATCGGGTATAGCGTTGGGGCTTTACGGTATCACGTATCGAACTTATAGCGCCCTAACGAAAAGTCCTATCATAATAAATACGACACTAATCAATGACGAACAGAGAATTATCGACAGATTGGATAAATTTCTGTTTAAAAGAGGTCAGTGTGTTATTTCCGATTCGAAAGGCCGTATACCTGTAAAATTCACTTTACGTTTTTTTGAAAAAGACACTATGAAACCGCTGATTGGCGCTAAAGTAGGAATGTGCCTTTCTGATGCTTTCAAAACAAAAGGAAAAACTCCCTCAACAAATAATATATGTAATGCGACATGGGCTGAGGTGACTGGAGACAATCATATAGAGTTTTCCACTTATGTTCCCAAGATCACACTAAAAAAAGACAGATTTATGAATCCAATCGACTTTATCATCAGAAGAGAGGATAAATTCTCAATATCCAGATTTAATTTTTCGAATGATTTCTTAAAAACACGAAGGGATTTACATAAAGAGGTTAAAAATGGCGTATACACACAGACATTAACTGATCGGGCTATAGAGATTTCTGGCCAAAGCATTGATAGCTCGGTAGCTGAATTAACACCCGAAATGGCACAAGGTTATTTTCGCATCGCTATAGATTTTATTGTTGATGATACTAATCTGTAAAACACATCACCGTATATCCAAGGGCAAGCAAGAGTGGTATATCAGTTGTGATTTTCCAGTAACTATAAACAAAGTTATCATATAGCATTGAATCAGTATCCCATTCGTAAAACGGGATACTGATTCACTAAACTCCGTATTTTAATACTGTCTGGCCTTTGTACGCTGCAAGTGCACCTCACGCGCGGCGGCTTCAATCGCCGGGTTGTCCGCGACTTGCGCGGTGCCGGTGTTCCACCAGGCGTCGTAGCCGTGGGTCATGGTTTTCGGCAGCACCTTGATATCCAGCAGACAAGGGCCGGGGTGTGTCTGCGCTTCGCGCACCGCCTGTAACAACGACGCCTCATCGCGCACCGTCCACGCCCGACAACCGTAACTCTCGGCATTGCGGGCGAAGTCTACCGTGACTAATGGGCCAGTCAGTTTGCCG
This sequence comes from Dickeya ananatis, assembly GCF_019464615.1. Classification (NCBI taxonomy): domain Bacteria; kingdom Pseudomonadati; phylum Pseudomonadota; class Gammaproteobacteria; order Enterobacterales; family Pectobacteriaceae; genus Dickeya; species Dickeya ananatis. The sequence continues at coordinate 3,419,915 of NZ_CP040816.1, forward strand.
CTGCTCTGATCACGCTGCCGGTTCTCGGTACAAAAACTTCCCATACCCTGACTCATTTGCAGGTTGTTGATGCAGCCGAACCCGGCATTGTCGAACAGCAGCACGGTGACCTTGATGCCTTCTTGCACCGCGGTTTGCAGCTCACTGTGCAGCATCAAATACGACCCGTCCCCTACCATGGCGTACACCGGCTGTTGTGGGGCGGCCAACCTCGCACCCACCGCCGCCGCGATTTCATACCCCATGCAGGAGTAGCCGTACTCCAGGTGATAGCTGTCCGGGGTTTTCACCTGCCATAACCGTTGCAGGTCACCGGGCAGTGACCCGGCAGCGCCCACCACGATAGCGTTATCTTCCAACGCGTCGTTGAGCAACCCCAGCACCCGGGTTTGTGTCAGACGGGTCCCCAAGGTTTCGCGGTACTCCGCCAGTTGTGCCTCCAGATGCCCGGCGATTTCCAACGCCTGCCCGTCGTCGTCACGCCGCTCAAACAGCCGCTGGCGCTCCTGCTGCCAGTCGCAGCGCGCCTGCGCTATCTCCTCACCCCAGCCACTGCGATAGCCCTGCGTCGCCAGTGCCTGCGCCAGTTGCGTCAGCCCCTCACGGGCATCAGCCACCAGCGCGGTAGCATCCAGCTTGAACGCGTCGAACTCCGCCACATTGAGCAGCAAAAACTCGACCTCCGGGTGCGTAAACAGCGATTTGGAGGCGGTGGTGAAATCGGTCAGACGGGTGCCGACGCCAATCACCAGATCCGCCTGCGCCGCCAGCCGGTTGGCAGCCTGCCCGCCGGTGACGCCGATGCCGCCCACATTCAGCGGATGCGACGAGACCAGCACGCCCTTGCCCGCCTGGGTTTCGCCGAACGGCAGGTTGAAACGTTCCGCAAACTGGCAAAATGCCTCATGCGCACCGGCGTAGCGTACCCCACCGCCGCAGATCAACAGCGGGCGACGTTTACGCGCCAGCAACGCCGCCGCCTGCGCCAGCCGGGTGGTATCTGGCGGGCGGCGCTCCAGATGGTGCACCCGCCGCTGGAAGAACGACCGCGGGTAATCCCAGGCTTCCGCCTGCACATCCTGCGGCAGACACAGCGTTACCGTGCCGGTATCCGCCGGGTCAGTCAGCACCCTCATGGCGTTGACAAGCGCGCTCATCAGTTGCTCCGGGCGGCAGATACGATCCCAGTAGCGCGAAACCGGCCGCAGGCAATCATTGGTGCTGATGGTGGCATCGTGATACTGCTCAATTTGCTGCAACACCGGGTCAGGCTGTCGACTGGCGAACAGATCCCCCGGCAGTAGCAATAGCGGAATCCGGTTGGCCGTCGCGGTGGCGGCCGCCGTCACCAGATTAGCCGCCCCCGGCCCCACCGAGGTAGTCACCGCGTACACCCGCCGCCGCCGGTGCTGTTTGGCAAATCCCGCTGCGATGTGCGCCATGCCCTGCTCATTACAGCCCTGATGCACCTGCAGATGCCCGGCATCCTGCTCCAGCGCCTGCCCGATACCCAGCACGTTGCCGTGCCCAAAAATGGTCATCACCCCGGCAAACAACGGTGTTTCCTCACCGTCAACCTCAAGGTATTGCTGATTGAGAAACCGGACCAGCGCCTGCGCCATGGTCATTTTCAACGTGTCCATCGTTTTGCTCCCGCAAATCAGGTGGAATTACTCCAGCGTCGGCATCACAAAGCTGCTGGCGTGCTGTTCCAGACGCACGCTGGCAGGCCAACGACTGGTGACGGTTTTCATTCGGGTATAGAAACGCACGCCGTCGTTACCGTGTACATTGAGCGGACCAAAAATGGACCGCTTCCAACCGCCAAAACTGTGGAACGCCATCGGCACCGGGATCGGTACGTTGATCCCGACCATCCCTGCCTGCACCTCTTCACTGAACTGGCGGGCGGTTTCGCCGTCGCGGGTAAATATCGCCGTACCATTGCCGTATTCATGCTGGTTAATCAGGGTCAGCGCGGTGTGGTAATCCGGTACGCGCACCACCGACAGCACCGGGCCGAAAATCTCTTCCCGGTAGATCTGCATGTCTGGCATGACATGGTCAAACAGCGTTGGGCCGACGAAATAGCCCTGCTCATGCCCCGGAACACGAAGCCCACGGCCATCGATGCGCAACGTCGCGCCCTGATCGACGCCGCTTTGAATATAACCGCTAATCTTGTCGCGATGTGGGCCTGAAATCACCGGCCCCATGTCGTTTTCTTTGCCGTCCACCAGACCGGGGCCGACACGCATGGCGGCAATCTGCGTTTCCAACCGACTGCACAACGCTTCGGCGGTGTCATCACCTACCGCGACCACCACCGACAGCGCCATACAGCGCTCGCCCGCTGCGCCAAATGCCGCACCGAGGATCGCGCTGGCCGCCATGTCCATGTCGGCATCCGGCATCAAAATGCAGTGGTTTTTAGCGCCGCCCAGCGCCTGACAACGTTTACCGTGCGCCGATGCGGTGCGATAGATGTACTCTGCCACCGGTGTCGAGCCGACAAAGCTCACCGCCTGAACGCGTGGGTCGGTCAACAGCACGTCGACCGCTTCTTTATCGCCCTGCACGACATTGAATACGCCGTCCGGCAGGCCCGCTTCTTTCAGCAGTGTTGCCAGCATCAGCGACAGCGACGGATCTTTCTCCGAAGGCTTGAGGACAAAGGTGTTACCAGTAGCCAGTGCAATCGGGAACATCCACATCGGCACCATCGCCGGGAAATTGAATGGCGTGATCCCCACGCACACCCCGAGCGGCTGCATCAGCGAATGGCTGTCGACGCCGGTACCAACGTTGGCGGAATGCTCGCCTTTTTGCAGATGCGGAATACCACACGCAAATTCCACCACTTCCAGCCCACGGGTCAGTTCGCCCACGGCATCAGAGTAGACTTTGCCATGTTCTTCGGAAATCTGCCGTGCCAGCGTACTCAGATTCTCTTCCAGCAACGCTTTGAAACGAAACAGGATGCGGGCACGACGCAGCGGTGAGTGCTTCGCCCAGTAGGGGAAAGCCGCTGCGGCTACGCTGATGGCGTGTTTTACCTCGTCGGCGCTACTCAGCGCCACCTGACGAATCGCTTCGCCGGTCGCAGGATTAAACACCGGTGCGGAGCGCCCGCTATGACTGGGCGCAATCTCGCCATGAATGAAATTGGATACGGTTTCCATGGTTACACCTCTGCAGGATTTAGGGTGACAGATGGCTAATACCGCTTTACTGTATATGAAATAAAAATTCCATTTTAATAAGAAATAAAACAAATGTTGATTATTGTGATCCAGGATAGATTTTCTGGTAAACGGCAGGTAACCGGCATTTAACCGCATTATTCAGCGAATTCATTCGCTCATAACGTGCGTGAAAACTGAATTATTCATTCTATTTTTCGCCGAAAAAATAACAAATCGGTTTGAAATGCCGGTTCAACTCACTAGAATCGGATCAACAGCATCCCGCCGGGATGACGGAGAAGACGATTATGGCGATGGCGACCAGCCTGAGAGAATTACAGGAGCAGATCCGCGCACGGTACGATTCCCTGAGCAAGCGTTTGCAACAGGTGGCGCGTTATGTGCTGGACAACACCAACAGTGTAGCGTTCGACACCGTCGCGGTGATCGCCGAGCAGGCAGACGTGCCCCCTTCCACGTTAATCCGTTTCGCCAACGCGTTCGATTTCAGCGGTTTCAATGAAATGAAACAGCTATTTCGTATGAATCTGGTGGAAGAAACCGCCAGCTATACCGACCGGGCGCGCTTATTTCGCGAGATGGAAGACCGGGTGCCAGAACGCCCGCAGGACATTTTGCATGAATTCGCCCGTTCCAACGCACAGGCGATGCAACAACTGGCCGCCCGCACCCAGCCAGACGATCTGGAAAAAGCGGTCGACCTGCTGGCACAGGCTGACACTATCTACATCGTCGGGCTACGGCGTTCATTCAGCGTCGCCACTTACCTCTGCTACGCCCTGAGTCATCTGGAAAGCCGTCCGGTACTGGTTAACGGACTGGGTGGGATGTTTCGCGAACAGCTATGCCGCCTGAGCGACAAAGACATCGTGGTCTCCATCAGCTTCTCGCCTTACGCGCAGGAAACCGTGATGGTCAGTGAAATGGCCGCCAACGCCGGTGCGCGCCAGATAGTGATCACCGACAGTCAGCTAAGCCCGCTGGCCACCCTGAGCGACCTGTGCTTCGTGGTAAAAGAAGCGCAGGTCGATGCCTTTCGCTCCCAGTCCGCCACGCTGTGTCTGGTGCAATCGCTCATGGTGTCGCTGGCGTACCGTCAGGGCAACAGCCTGCGTCAACGTGAAGAAGGGCAAAAAAGTGCCTGAACGGCACCGACGAGAGAAATTTCAGCCGGGTCGCCCTCCCGGCAGTCAGGTTCATCATCCCTGGTTGACGCTCTCATACCTCACGCTGCTACTGTCACAAACGCAATGAAATCGGGTTCGCCCCCTCTCTTTTTACGCCCTTTCTTTCATATGGGTTAATTCTGCATCACCACCGAAAAAGACAGCCCCCAGTTACCTGAAAAAAGTCCCGCCTCGCGGTATGAAGTGATACTCTTGCACCCACGGATCAAGACGTTTGACTTAGAGCCTATCCCATTAGGTGCCAGACAGTTCAACGATCCTAATAACAGAAAACGATCCCATAACGGAAAGAGTGATATGAGTAAAATTCGGGTTGGCGTGGTTTTTGGTGGTAAATCCTCTGAGCACGAAGTGTCACTGCAGTCCGCAAAAAATATTGTGGATGCCATTGATAAAACGCGATTCGATGTGGTGTTACTGGGCATCGACAAGCAAGGGGAATGGCACGTCAACGACGCCTCCAACTACCTGCTCAACGCCGATAATCCAGCGTTGATCGCCCTGAACCGTTCCAGTCAGAATGTGGCGCTGATCCCAGGACAAACCCACCATCAGTTGATCGATACAACCAGCGCCAGCGCGTTGTCGCAGATTGACGTTATTTTCCCAATCGTTCACGGTACGCTGGGCGAAGACGGCTCATTGCAGGGCCTGCTGCGCATGGCGAACATCCCGTTTGTCGGCAGCAGCGTGCTGGGTTCCGCCGTCAGTATGGATAAAGACGTCACCAAACGTCTGTTGCGCGACGCAGGGTTGCAAGTCGCTCCGTTCGTCACCCTGACCCGTGCCAACCGCACCCGCCATCATTACGACAGTGTGACCGCCGAGCTCGGTTTGCCGCTGTTCATTAAACCCGCCAATCAGGGGTCGTCCGTCGGCGTCAGCAAGGTGCGTAATCAGGCAGAATTCGATCATGCTGTCGAGCTGGCGTTCCGTTATGACCATAAAGTGTTGGTGGAGTCCGCGATTATCGGACGGGAAATTGAGTGTGCGGTGCTGGGTAATGACTACCCGAAAGCCAGTGTCTGCGGCGAAATCGTGTTGCATGACGAATTCTATTCCTACGACACCAAGTACATCAACGAAGACGGTGCCGCTGTGGCTATCCCGGCGGTGATGGACGACGACGTACACCAGCATATTCGCGACATCGCCTTGCGGGCATTCCAGGCATTAGAGTGTCAGGGTATGGCGCGGGTAGACGTCTTTCTGACACCGGATCAGCAGGTTGTCGTCAACGAGGTCAACACCCTGCCCGGCTTCACTAACATCAGTATGTATCCCAAATTGTGGGAAGCCAGCGGCCTTGACTATACCAGCCTGATCACGCAACTGATCGAACTGGCGCTGGAGCGCCACGCGCAAGACAGTAACCTGCAAAGCTCGGTACGCACCTGATGGTACCGCTCCGGTACGCGCACGACGCCTGCCGGAGCCTGTTAACTCAGATACGACTCAGGGCGGTAAAAGCCTCGGCCGTCATGGATGGATGGAAATCGATCACATCGTAATTTGCTACCGCCTGGAACGGATCCTGTTTAAGAAACGCTTCCAGCTCTTCTCGTCCGACACTTTTGGCCAGAATAACACCGCCAGTACGCGGTTTTTTACGTCCGGAAGCCACAAACAGGCCTTGTTCATATCCTCGCTTCAACCAGGTTACATGCCGTTCCAACAAGGTTTCCACATCATCCAGCGGCGCATGGTATGTCAGACTGATGATATACATGGTTACTCTTCTCTTTGTTATTAATCGGTATTCGGCCAGCGCCCTTGCTGCAACACCACCCGGTAACCGTCAGGATCACGGAAAGTTTTTCCCTGCCGCTCCCAATAAGGATTAAATGACGCCACCATGCTGAAGCCGGCCTGCACCATACGATCGCAGGCCTCTCGCCAGCGTTCATGGTCAGGCATGTACAGCACCAGTAAATCGTCTTCCGTCGGCGCCGGCATGATCGGATGAGTATGACAAAAGGTAAACTCAAGGTGCCAGGCCAGCCCCTGCTGTCCCAGCATAACACCACTAAAGCCATCGTGTTGCGCAAACGAGCCAAGTTTCTGTAACCCCATGCCGTCACAGTACATTCGCTCACTCCGTTGCAGGTCCGTTACTGGCCGAGCTATGCGTAATGTGGTCATGCGTCACTCCTTTTCTGTTGATGGTAAAGACAGTGATATCACGAATAGTCCCTATCGGCCACGCTGCTTATTCCCCTTTTTTATCATGGTATTATATGAAATAGTACGTCGATGACTGGTTACCTGGGAGCCCGTGATGCCCACATATTGCACGCCGCTGTTTACCATCCGGCCAGAGGCCGTTGATCAGCCGGACATTCTGACGCTGTTGGAAAAACTGGATGCTTATCAATCGACGCTGTATCCGCCAGAGTGCTGCCACTTTACCGATTTGCGCACACTGGCCGCTGACGAGCTGATTTTTCTGGTGATCCGCCACCGTGACGGGCACGCGGTAGGTTGCGGCGCTATCGTGCTGCGTCAACCGGGAGAAGGTGAGATGAAACGCATTTATGTCGAGCCAACCTATCGTGGCAGCGGCGCAGCAGATCAGTTACTGCGTCAGTTGGAAAAACAGGCGTCTCTGGCGGGGTGTCAGGTCATCCGGCTCGAAACCGGCATCCATCAGCCACAAGCTATCCGGCTCTACCAGCGTCATGGTTATCACCTGCACGGCCCATTTTTTCCTTACGGCGACGATCCGCTTAGCGTGTATATGGAAAAAAAGCTGGATGCGTGATCCGAAAAAACGATTGCGGATCCTAAAGCTAATACTGTATATTTAGCCAGTATTTTTCATGGAGATGCGGCTGATGTATGTAGAGCTGGTGTACGATAAGAGAAACGTGAGCGGGTTACCCAACGCGGCAGAGCAGATAAAAAACGAACTCACCAAACGGATCCACAAGGTGTTTCCTGATGCGGAAATCAAGGTAAAACCGATGCAGGCCAATGCCATCAATTCCAATGCCAGCAAACAGGACAAATCCACCATCAACCGGATCATCGAAGACATGTTCAATGAAGCCGACGAATGGCTGGTGCAGGAATAACCACTATCCCATGCCGACCGGCGCTTCTGACACCCTCCGTCGGCATGGACAAAAAGCAATGCAGCGCCTGTCGGCAACCCGCGATAGGCAAGATGAGAGAGACGAACACCGCGCAGGTTCGCTGTCGGTTAAGCATTCATCAAACATCGGCTACACATCGCGAACTGATCACCTGACGGGGACGATTACTCGTAATACTCAATTTTGGTCGTATGCGTCAGTGTGGTGACCGTTTGCGCCACGCCTTTGCCATTCGATACCAGCACCTGGCACACACGCGGGTTAAAATGCTGGTCATACTGGCATGTGGTACGGGTCACGCTAACCTGCTGGTTGTCTTCTGTCACGATAACCGTAGCATCCAGCCGTTTTTGCATCGGCGCATCACTTTGCATCTCCACGCGGGTCACCTTGCCATTTTCCGGTGAAACAAACGTCATGCTGACCGGGAATCCCTCATCATCGTAGCGGTAACGCGCCAACGGCGTTGGTCGATCGCGATATACCACCTCGCTGATAGCCTGCTTATCGTCAGAACGGTAGCTCAGGCGACCATCTGAGGTTTTCGCCAACTGGCAGTGTTCCGTCAGTTGAAACAACGCTTGTCGATCGCTCTTTTCTAACAGCGTCTGCCCCGCTCGCACCAAATCCAGGTCAAAGTTCATCGCCGGTTGATAGGTGCGTAACGTCACAAGGCATCCTTCGGCATCAAATGTCCCATCCACATAGGCAGTCACTTTGCCTGCTTCGTCGGTCTGGGTTTGGGTAAAGTGCTTCACCTTCCCCCGTAGCGCATCAAAACCAAAGATATTGGAAAGCCCAGCCAATACCGGGTTCACCGGCTCAGGCGTCGGTTTTCGATCACACCCTGCCAGTAATACCACCAGCGCCATGGCGTGTAGTTTCATAGTCCTTACCCTGGATACCTTGCTAAGTCGCGCCAGTTTACGCCAATTCCAAAAGAGAGGATAAAGATAACGCGCCATCATTTCTGAGAAAGCTGGGAAAGAATAAGGATATCGCCAGACAGAAGCACTCACGCCGTCGCCATCATGGGCGATGGCATCATGTAAACCGCTACGGTTTCCTGCTGACGTCGTGACGACAGGAACACCTGACGTATCCCCAACGAGTGGAAACCACATTTGAGTAACACCCGGCCAGACGCCACGTTCTGCGGCAAATGGCAGCCGTAGATTTTCGCGACACCTAACTGACTAAACGCGAACTGGCATAACGCCCGACTGGCTTCGGTGCTCAATCCTCGTCGTCGAAAATCAGCGCTCAGCCAGTAACCGATCTCCGGCTGGGCGGTATCCAGCGCCACCAGCGAAATGGAACCGATCAACTGCTGGTTTTGCGATAAACAAATGGCGTAGGCCACACCTTTACGCTGTTCCCAATTGCTGTGCAAATCAGTAATCCAGTTAGCGACCGTTTCACGTGGACAAGGATAGGGAATCAACATGGTCATGGCAGAAATATCAGGGGTGCTGTTAAGCAAAACGCAGACATCAGTGATGTCTGACGCCTGTAATGGTCGCAACAGAAGATGTTCGGTAGTCAAGGTAGGTTGCCGCATCAGATTCTCCTCATCAGTCGCCTCCCGTCATCGTGTCTACGGGCGCGCTGTTAGGTGGCATCATAGCGGAGCAGAGTTCCAGCCGACGCGAATCTCGTCGGCTTACTATACCGTTTACTATGCAGCATCACCTGCCGCTGATGTCGCTTGTCAGCAACGATCAGGAATACAGGCTGTTAGCCGCCTGTTCACTCTCTTCGCGGGAATACCCGCCGTAAGTCATGGCTGTGATAAAAGAGGCTCGGTCAGTTTTAGGATACACCTTTTCATGCAATACCAGTCGACCCACCTCTTCCGGCGTCAGTTGCGGAAACTGTTCATGAATACCACCGACCACATCCCGACTGGCGTAGCCAAGCATACGAATGATAGCGGCAATCTCCAGTGGTGACGTTTCATCCTGATAGGTCGAATAAATCACATCGGCTATCAGTTTCGAGGTCAGCACATTGATCTTGGATACATCGCTATAACGGCTACCCAGCGATTGAACAATATGATTGATAGCATCTTCCGGTCCATAACCTCTTTCACGAATTCGGGTTAATACCGAAATCATTTTGTCTCTCAGATCGTTAAACATAGTGCTATTCCTTCGTCAAAGTCGATAATCAACCCGAAGCGCGCGAAGGCTATCCCTGAGGTATAAACAGATTTCCTTAATGGTCGCGTCTGGGATTTTCCTGCCTGTCTGCCGTTACCCCGCATCAGCAGGCCCGGTGCTTTAATTTCAGCATAGGCGCAGATGCCTATCCTTCCACTGGTATTTCCTGCTTTGCGGGCAAACGCCGAATTTTTACACTGACCCGGTAACACGCGTCCTGGTCAGCACCTGTTACCCATCACTACACCCTAATTCTATTAACGATACATTAATATTGTTTTTTATCGCTGCGCTTATATTCCTGATAAGAATGCGACACCGGTAAAGTTGATGGTATGACCATCGTTCACAAAACTGCACAAGCCCGTTTTTAGCTGGTATTATCTCCCACCCTATGCTACTGCGCCTGCACGCCATACACATATTGCAACAACCCAGTGAGCTATAATCGGTCAACAAAACCCGCTGAATGTTGATAATGGCTGTCTTTGTTTTGTCGGGCCATCCTTCAGCAAGGAGGTTTAATCATGATTACCACCGACGGTAATAACGCTGTCGCCTCAGTCGCCTGGCGCACCAATGAAGTTATCGCTATCTACCCTATTACCCCCAGCTCTACCATGGCCGAACAAGCCGCTGCCTGGTCGAGCGACGAACGTAAAAATATTTGGGGAGATACGCCGCGCGTCATCGAGATGCAGTCCGAAGCGGGGGCTATCGCGACGGTGCATGGCGCATTGCAAACCGGTGCGTTATCCACGACCTTCACATCGTCACAAGGGTTGTTGTTAATGATCCCAACGCTGTACAAGCTGGCCGGTCAGTTAACGCCGTTTGTACTGCATGTCGCGGCTCGTACCGTGGCTACCCATGCGTTGTCGATTTTCTGCGACCATTCAGATGTGATGGCGGTACGCCAGACCGGTTGCGCCATGCTGTGTGCCAGTAATGTGCAGGAAGCACAGGACTTTGCGCTGATTGCTCAGGTAGCCAGCCTGAACAGCCGCCTGCCGTTTATCCATTTCTTCGACGGCTTTCGCACTTCGCACGAAATCAACAAAATAGAACCGCTCAGCGACGCCCAGTTGCATAGTCTGCTGCCGCAAGCGGCGATTGACGCACATCGTGAGCGTGCACTTACTCCTGAGCGTCCAGTGATTCGTGGCACCGCATCGAACCCGGATACCTTTTTCCAGGCCCGTGAAGCCACCAACCCGTGGTACAACGCGGCATTCGGCCACGTTGAACAGGTCATGAACGACTTCGCCCGCGAAACCGGTCGTCAATACCAGCCGTTCGAATACTACGGTCATCCGGATGCCACCCGCGTTATCGTAATGATGGGCTCTGGCGTCGGCACCTGCGAAGAAGTGATCGACACCCTGCTGACTCGCGGTGAAAAAGTGGGGGTAGTGAAAGTGCGGCTGTACCGGCCGTTCTCTGCGCAACACCTGCTGGCGGTCATCCCGCAAAGCGCGCAATCCATCGCGGTATTGGACCGCACCAAAGAGCCCGGTGCGCTGGCTGAACCGCTGTATCTGGATGTAATGACCGCACTGGCGGAGGCGTTTTCACGAGGTGAGCGCCCACTTATGCCGAAGGTCATTGGCGGCCGTTATGGGTTATCGTCAAAAGAGTTCACCCCACAATGCGTTGAAGCGACGTATAAAGAGTTGGCGCTTACTAACCCCAGGCCGCGTTTTACCGTGGGTATTTATGACGATATCACCCACCTGTCGTTGCCGCTGTCCGACCAACCGATGCCGACCCAGATGTCTCTGGAAGCGCTGTTCTACGGGCTTGGCAGCGATGGCACCGTTTCGGCTGCCAAGAACTCGATCAAAATCGTCGGCAATTCGACACCGCTGTTCGTTCAAGGCTATTTCGTTTACGACTCCAAAAAAGCCGGTAGCCTGACAGTATCGCACATGCGCGTCGGCCCGCACCCGATTCACTCTGCTTATCTGATTGAGCAGGCTGATTTCGTGGCCTGCCACCAGTGGCAGTTCATCGACAAATACAGCATGGTGGATCGCCTCAAGCCAGGCGGTATCTTCCTTATCAATACGCCATACAGCGCTGACGATCTGTGGCACCGACTGCCGCAGGAAGTACAGGCCGGTCTGAATCAGCGTCAGGCCCGGGTGTACTGCATCAATGCGGCGAAAATCGCACGTGAATGCCAGTTGGGCGCACGCATCAACACCGTGATGCAAATGGCGTTCTTCCATCTGACACAAATCCTGCCGGGCAACGATGCGCAAGATAAGCTGCGCGCGGCTATCGCCAGCAGCTATGGCAACAAAGGCCAGGAATTGGTGGAGCGCAACTGGCGGGCACTGGACGCAACACTCGACGCGCTGGAGGCCGTCGCACTTGAGCCGGTCAATCCCCAAAGCGCATGCCGCCCACCGGTCGTCTCCGACGCGGCACCTGATTTTGTCAAAACCGTCACCGCCGCGATGCTGGCCGGTCTGGGCGACAGCCTGCCGGTTTCCGCCCTTCCGCCGGACGGGACCTGGCCTGTCGGCACCACACAGTGGGAAAAACGCAACATCGCCGAAGCCATCCCGCTGTGGAAGCCAGATCTGTGTACCCAATGTAACCACTGCGTGGCCGCCTGTCCGCACTCCGCTATTCGCGCCAAAGTAGTGCCAGCCGAGGCGATGACCGATGCACCGGCGTCGTTACAGTCGCTGGACGTGAAAGCGCGTGACATGCGTGGTCAGAAATATGTGTTGCAAGTCGCGCCAGAAGACTGCACCGGCTGTAATCTGTGCGTGGAAGTCTGCCCAGCGAAAGATCGCCAAAATCCAGAAATCAAAGCCATCAACATGGAACCGCGTCTGGAACATGTGGCGACCGAGAAAACCCATTACGATTTCTTCCTCAAGCTGCCGGAAATTGACCGCAGCAAACTGGAACGCATCGATATTCGTACCTCGCAGTTGATCACACCGCTGTTCGAGTATTCCGGGGCCTGCTCCGGTTGCGGCGAAACCCCGTACATCAAGTTGCTGACCCAGTTGTATGGCGATCGACTGCTGGTCGCCAACGCGACCGGGTGCTCCTCGATTTACGGCGGCAACCTGCCGACAACCCCTTGGACCACCGACGCCAACGGCCGAGGGCCTGCCTGGGCCAACTCGCTGTTTGAAGACAACGCCGAATTCGGCCTGGGCTTCCGTCTGAGCGTCGACCAGCACCGTCAGCGCGCCCTGCGTCTGCTGGCAGAACTTAAGCCACAACTGCCTGCTGAACTGGTGGCCGACCTGCTGGAGGAATCGGTTGCTGCCGATGTACAACGCGAGCAGATTGCCCGCCTGCGTCAGTCGCTCAGCGCCATCGACAGCGCCAATGCTCGTCAGTTGGCCGCCGATGCCGATCATCTGGTGGATAAATCCATCTGGCTGATTGGCGGTGACGGTTGGGCTTACGATATCGGTTACGGCGGTCTTGACCACGTGATGAGTCTGTCGGAAAACGTCAACGTGCTGGTACTGGACACCCAGTGCTATTCCAACACCGGCGGTCAGCAATCTAAAGCCACCCCGCTCGGTGCCGTCACCAAGTTTGGTGAACACGGCAAACGCAAGGCACGCAAAGACCTTGGTGTCACCGTCATGATGTACGGCCATGTCTATGTGGCGCAAATTTCACTGGGTGCTCAGTTGAACCAAACGGTGAAAGCGATTCAGGAAGCGGAAGCCTGGCCGGGTCCTTCCCTGATCATTGCCTACAGCCCTTGCGAAGAGCACGGCTACGACCTGGCGTTTAGCCACGACCAAATGCGTCAGTTGACCGCGACCGGCTTCTGGCCGTTGTACCGCTTCGATCCACGCCGTACGGCAGAAGGGAAACCGGCACTGGTGACGGATTCCCGTCCACCGTCAGCCAGCCTGAGCGATACCCTGCTCAATGAGCAACGTTTCCGTCGGCTCAATACGCAGCAACCGCAAGAAGCGGCACGGTTGTATGAAGAAGCCGAAGCTGACTTGCGCCGCCGCTATGACTTCCTGAGCTTGCTGGCAGGCAAAGCAGAGAAAAACGCACAGGAATAAAGAATAGAAACGCGCTGGCACCTTCAGTCGTTCAACACCGGGAGTGAGAAATCACTCCCGGTTTTTTTTAGCTAACAACGCCTGACGACTCTTATTCGATTTTTTTGTTCGTATCCTTCATCCGTCGCCTTATTTCCTGCTCCAACACGTCAGTAGCCTGAAATATGAGTGGGATATAATGTAATGGATTGTACATCTGGTTTTCCTGCCGACCTTCTGCACATATAATGCGCATCCGGGCTTTATGATCCGGATAACAACAATTCCTTTGCCGCAATGGCTTTTAACACTCAACAAAGATATGAAAATGAGTATTCGCGCGATCCTGACGTTAGTTGTGGCGGCGGCTGCTTTCAGCCAGACAGCACTCGCCGTAGTTTATCCATTGCCAGCACCGAATAGTCGGCTGGTAGGAGAAAACATCCAAGTTACGATTCCCAGCGGCAGTACCGATGCGCTGGAGCACTTTGCCGCCCAGTATCAGATGGGGCTGAGCAACTTGCTGGAAGCCAACCCAGGCATTGATGTCTATCTGCCGAAACCGGGCACCACCATGACGGTGCCGCAGCAACTGATTCTCCCCGACGCACCGCGCGAGGGCATCGTGATCAACAGTGCCGAAATGCGCCTGTATTATTACCCGAAAGGTTCCAAAACCGTGGTGGTCTTGCCGATTGGTATCGGCCAACTCGGCAAAGATACCCCGATCAACTGGGTGACGTCGGTACAACGTAAGAAAGAGCGTCCGACCTGGACACCGACTGCTGCCATGCATGCGGAATACGCGGCTCGCGGCGAATATCTGCCTCAGGTTTACCCGGCGGGTCCGGATAACCCGATGGGGCTGTATGCGCTTTACATCGGCAAGCTGTACGCTATCCACGGTACGAACGCCAACTTCGGTATTGGCCTGCGCGTTAGCCACGGTTGCGTCCGTCTGCGCGATAAAGACATCAAGTACCTGTTTGAACACGTTCCGGTCGGTACCCGCGTTCAGTTCATCAACGAACCGGTAAAAGCCACGGTGGAACCCGATGGTTCACGGTATGTTGAAGTACACAATCCGCTGTCTCGTACCGAAGCTGAGTTCAACTCTGACACGCCGGTGCCGCTGCAACTGAGCCCGGTCGTCGCCAAAGTACTGTCTGACGCCAGCGTGAGCGAAAGCGCGGTTGACCAGGCACTGCAAAACCGTTCTGGTATGCCGACGAAAGTGAACGGTGCCGATGACAACATCGCCCCGATCGCGCCTGCTGCTCCGGCTGCACCACAGGCACCGGCTATCCAGCAGACCAATGCACCGGACAACGCACAACCGGCAGCGCCTCAGGCACAACCTGTCGTCACCGACGCCAATCAGGCTGCCGCGGCTGACAGCAGCAAATCCTGATTACTACAGATGAATGCTTTTCCCAGGGCAGCGTAAGCTGCCCTGTTTATTTTCAGTCCGACACGATTCCTCATTAGTCCGTTTCATCCTGTCCTATCCGTCATCGTCTGACGTTCTCCTTTGGTGTTCACTGTCTCACGCTTATCGCCTGATGCGTCTTATCCGTTTGCCGCCCGGCTATTTTGTCCTCACTGCACAAAATCAATTGACTTATCATTAATTGATTTGTTAACTAATGACACTGTCATCTATTTAAACGGAACTCACCATGCCACAGACAGAATCTGCAGCTCGCCGACGTTTTGCCATCCAACTGGGACAGACCACCCGCCTGTGGCGTCGAGTCATTGACCGGGAATTGCAGCCATTCGGCTTAACCCAGGCCAGTTGGCTGCCCTTGCTGTTTATTGCTCGTGGAGAAACGTCCACCCATCAAAAAGCGCTGGCCGAATCATTGGGACTCGATGCCTCTGCGGTGGTACGGATACTGGATAATCTACAAAAACAGGGGCTTATTGAACGTCGGGAAGGCCATGACCGCCGTTTTCGCGAGATTCATCTCACCGCACTCGGGCAGGAACAGGTGAAAAAGGTGGAATCCATCGCCTGGCAGGTGCGCAATCAGGCGCTGGCCGGGGTATCAGAGCAGGATATTCAACAGGTCAGCCGGACTATCGATCAGGTTATTGCTAATCTCTCCCGCAACGAAAACAGCCACCCATGAACCATCACCTATCCAGACTGACGGGATTTCGCCGTCTTAGCCAGCGTCAGCGTACTTTTTTGCTGACAGGTGTCGTCCTGTTATTGCTGGCATTGCTGATGCTAGCCTATTGGTTTCACCAGCGTTTTACACACATCAGCGAAACAGATGCCCGTGTCATGGGGGAAGTGATCTCGCTGGCCAGCCGCGAAGACGGTTGGGTGACAGCCCGTCCTGTCATTGACGGCGATATCATCCACAAAGACCAATTACTGGCACAAATAGACGATCGCGATGCCCGCCTACGACTGGCGGAGCAGGAAGGCAATCTGGCCGCAGCAGACGCGCAAATTGCCTACAGCCAGACCCAGCGCCAGGTCACCGACCTCACGACCCAGGCAGCGTTGGATCAAGCGCGTGCCAGACTGGCATCCAATGACTCCGCCGTCAGCAACGCCGGTTATCAGCTCAGCCTGGCCCAGAACAACTTTCAGCGCGATGATCAATTACTGAAAAGTAACCTGACCGCCCGTAAAACCTGGGACGAATCCCACACCCTGCTGTTGCAACGCCAGAGCGAGCTGCGTGAAGCCGAAGCCCAGCGTACAGCGCAACAAGCTGAACTGAACAACGCCTTAGCGCAGCGCAACACATTGCAGGTGCTCGACAGACAAATAGAGATGCAGCGTCAGCAGCGTATTGCGTTGCAGGCGCAAGTCGATCAGATCAAACAGGAGATCGCCGACCGGGCGTTACGCTCCCCAGTAGACGGCGTCGTGGATCGTACCATCGTCAATGTGGGCAGTTACGCACAAACCGGTCAGTGGATCATGCTGGTACACGATCCGCGTAACCTGTGGGTCGAGGCCAATATCAAAGAAACGGCCATTGGCCGGGTACGAGTCGGCCAACATGTCGATATTCAGGTCGATGCTTACCCGGATAAGCATTTCAGCGGCCATGTTATCCGGGTTGGCGATGCTGCCACCAACCAGTTTGCGTTGCTGCCAAGCCCCAATCCTTCTGGCAACTTCACCAAAATTACCCAACGCGTCCCGGTCCGCATCGCGCTGGATTCCCAGAATAACGGCCTGAAACCGGGCCTGATGGCGGAAGTGAGCATCAATGTCGCCGATTGAAGCCCAGGCAGCCCGTTTTGGTCATCGCTACCGCTGGCTGGCGACGGTGACAATTATGCTGGGTACGATCGCCACCACCGCGACTGCTACCATCGTTAATGTCGCGATGCGTGACATCATGGGTGCATTCGGTATGGGTCAGGATCAGGCACAGTGGCTATCCACCGCCTTTCTGGCCTCAATGACCGCGACCATGCTGATCACCGCCTGGATGCTGGAGCGCTTTGGTTACCGCGCCACTTACGTCGGCTCACTGGCGGTGTTCATCGCAGGCAGCCTGCTTGGTACCTTCAGTCAGAGCAGTACTGAAGTGATCCTGGCTCGTGTTCTGCAGGGTAGCGCCAGCGGCGTGATCCAACCGCTGGCGATGATCATCATTTCGCAGGTTTTTCCGGTATCGGAACGTGGCAAAGCGATGGGAATTTACGGTGTCGGGGTGGTGCTGGCACCGGCGCTGGGGCCAGCCGCTGGCGGATTGATGGTCGACCAGCTCGACTGGCGTGCCGTCTTCATGGTGGTGGTGCCGTTCTGTCTGGCTGGGATCGCCGCAGCATGGGTGATCCTGCCCGCTAAAAGCACACAGACGACGAGTACACCGCGTCGTTTCGATACAGTGGGGTTTATTCTACTGGTCATCGCGCTGACCTCACTGTTGGCCGGGTTATCCAATGGGCAGCGCGAAGGCTGGGACTCATTTTTCATTCTCTGCCTGCTCACCACCGCCGTGATAGCCACACTGGCCTTTATTATCCGTGAATTCACCACACCGTACCCGTTGCTCAGCCTTAGGGTGTTCGCGAACCCGGCGTTTACCTCTGGCTGTGTTGTGGCATTCGCATTGGGGGCAGGTATCTACGGTTCGACGTATATCATCCCGCTGTTTGTTCAAAGTATTCAGGGGTATACCCCGACCCGCTCCGGTCTGTTGCTGATGCCGGCCGGGCTGGCGCTCGGTATGGTTTTCCCACTGGCGGGCTCGCTCAGCGACAAGCTCAAGCCCCATCTGCTGGTGATTTCAGGCTTAGTGTTGTTTGGACTATCCTGCTGGTTATCCAGCGAGGCAGATACCGATACACCATTTTGGACCATGGCCTGGTGGATAGTCATTGGGCGTATCGGGCTTGGGGTCATGCTGCCTGCCATGAACGCTGGCGCATTGCGGGCACTGCCCCCGGCGCAACTGGCGCAAGGCGCAGGCAGTCTCAATTTTATCCGCCAGTTAGGCGGTGCGATGGGGGTCAACCTGCTGTCGGTATTTATTGAACGACGCGCGACATTCCACGGCCAGATGCTGGCACAATCGCTCACACTGGATAATATCCGCAGCACCGATGCCATCCGCCAGCTCAGTCTGTTGTTCGGTCACGGTGGTAACCCGCTTGGCGACCCACTCAGTACCCACATCAACCCAGGGATCATGACGTATCTGGAATCCATGCTAACGCCCAAAGCGCAGATGTTTGCTTATCTGGACGGCTTTTTTATGGTGGCGTTGTTCTTTTTTCTGGCGATAGTCCCCGCCTGGCTTATCCGGCCTCGCCCGGTACTGGCCCCAACCTCGCAGGTAGAGACGGTAAAAGCCCGCTCATGACACTGTGAACAGTCTTCAGAACACGTGATATGACAGTTGCCGCCCAGCCGAAAGATCGCTAAGGTTGGGCGGTTAATTTTTCCCTTTTCAGGACGCCAGCTATGTCCAGTAACAGTCTGTCCGGCAACGAAAAAAATCTGTCCAATACGGCGCTTCCCGCCACTGTTCAACAACCCCGCTACGACCGCCAGTCGTTGAAGCCCCGCATCGTACACATCGGCTTTGGTGCATTTCACCGTGCCCATCAGGCGCTGCTAACCGATCGGGTGCTCAACCGTCAGGGCGGCGACTGGGGGATTTGCGAAGTGGTGCTATTTAGCGACGACTCCCTGATTTCCGCCCTGCGTCGTCAGGATCACCGCTTTACCGTGCTTGAGAAAGCCGCTAACGGTAATCAGGCCATCGTGGTGGGCGCCGTCTGTAAGTCGCTACACGCCCGTGTCGAAGGGATTGCGACCATTCTGGAACAACTGGCGGACCCTGTCGTGGCGATCGTATCGCTGACTATCACCGAAAAAGGTTACTGTCGCGCAGGCAACAAAGGCGAGCTGGATCAGAATAACCCGCTGGTTCAGCAAGACCTGGCCACCCCACGTCAACCGTCGTCAGTACCGGGCTTACTGGCCGAAGCGCTGCGCCTGCGTCGTGAACGCGGTATTGCGCCCTTCTCGGTGCTTTCCTGCGACAACGTTCCGGAAAACGGTAAAGTGACCCGACAAGTTGTCATGGATGCCGCTCGTTTGCAGGATCCCTCACTGGCGGACTGGATAGCACAACACGTGACCTTCCCCAATACCATGGTGGACCGCATCGTACCGGCCGCCACACCAGAAACGCTGACCCAGATAGCCGATGCTATTGGGGTTGCCGATCCTTGCGGTATCGCCTGTGAGCCCTTCATCCAGTGGGTGGTGGAAGACAAGTTTGTTGCCGGTCGCCCCGAGTGGGAACTGGCGGGAGCACAGTTGGTTGATGACGTACTGCCGTTTGAAGAGATGAAACTGCGTATGCTCAACGGTAGCCACTCTCTCCTGGCTTACCTCGGTTATCTGGCTGGCTACGAGCATATCAATGACGGTATGGAAGACCCGCACTACCGGCAGGCGGTACGCCATTTGATGTTGCAGGAACAGGCTCCGACCTTACAGGTTTCCGGCGTCGATCTGACCGCGTATGCCGACCAGTTGCTTGAGCGTTTTTCTAACCCGGCGTTGAAACACCGCACCTGGCAGATTGCGATGGATGGTAGCCAGAAACTGCCACAACGTATGCTGGCCTCACTGCGCTGGCATCTGGCGCATGGCAGCGACCACCGCGCACTAACGCTTGGCGTGGCGGGTTGGATGCGTTATGTCGGTGGCGTTGACGATGCCGGCCAGGCGATCGATATCCGCGATCCACTGGTCACCACCTTGCAGCAGGTTGTCAGCACAACCGCTGACAACGAAGAGCGCGTTCGCGGCCTGCTCGCCATCAATGCCTTGTTCGGCGATGATTTGCCCAACAACGCGCCGTGGGTAGCCGAGCTGACCAATGCCTACCTGTCGTTGCGTGATAACGGCGCGAAAGCAACCGTCGCCGCGCTATTCAGCCGCTAGTCAGTCTGTCACCAGAGCCGTGCAGGGAGTGCGCGGCTTTACTTTTCAGGCAAACACTCCGGCAGAGATTCCAGCACATCACCGGGCTGGCAGGCCAGCGCTTCGCATATTTTCTGCAACGTCTCGAACCGGATGCTCTTCACCTTACCGGATTTCAGCAATGACAGGTTTTGCTCTGTAATACCAATAAGTCTCGCCAGCTCGCGGGACTTCATCTTTTTCTGTGCCAGCAATACATCCAGCCTGATAACGATTGGCATAACCCGCCTTACCAACGATCTACCCATAACCCGATAAAATACACTGTCCGGCACAGTGAGATAAATCACACTTTGCGCGATGCATTGACGCAAGATCCCGACGAGATCACAATGCGGTCACAATTGCTCGCTATTTTTTACAATTATACTTGCTTTTTATTGGCCCACACGGCGAAATAGTGCCGATAGTTTCACCATTTCCGCTGATGTCACCACGAGTGACAGTTCCACTTTTTATCGTATAGCGATAAAAAAATACCCATTCCCGGTAAGACATTACGTTTTATCTGGCAGTAGCCGTGATCAAATTAAAAAAACTTATTTCATGATCTCCATGACAGATTCCTATTAAAAGCCGTCAGGGGCGGGATGGCTAGTTTACTTTTGTCGCAATCAGGCAAATGATAAGAACATAAGTTCATTTCAAATGAAATAATGTTTTAATATTGTTAGGCGAATTGATCATGAGTAAACCTATTACGTTTAAACACACGTTCTGCTACGGCAGCGCGAACTTGCTAGGCAGCGGTGCGTTAGCCATCAGTGGTGCCTGGTTAATGTACTTCTACACCACCTTCTGTGGCTTGACCCTGGTTGAAGCGGCGGCTATTTTCTCCGTCGCCAGCGTTATCGACGCGATCAGTAACCCGATAATGGGTTACATCAGTGATAACTTCTACAACACCCGTATTGGCCGCCTTTTCGGCCGTCGTCGTTTCTTCATCATGCTCGGTATCCCGCTGGTGCTGGTCTACCCGATGTTGTGGATGGAAGGTTTAGGGTTCTGGTATTACCTGTCGACCTACGTGTTGTTCGAGTTGATCTATACCTCCATCATGGTGCCATACGAAACGCTCGCCACCGAAATGACGACTGATTTCAAAGTTCGCTCAAAACTGACCGGCTCCAAGGCTATCTTCGGTAAAGTCGCCAATTTCCTGGCCGCGTTCATCCCAGGTCAGTTCATCGGGATCTACGGTAAAGACTCCGCCACACCGTTCTTCTACACCGGTCTGGCCTACGGTTTCATCATGTGCGCGGCGATGATCGCCCTTTACTTCACGTCCTGGGAACGTTCTCCGAACGAAGTGGCCCGCGAGCACACACAGAACCTGTTGCAGTCCCTGAAGAAACTCAGCATCGACATGGCTTCCACGTTCCGTCTGCGTATTTTCCGCAAACACCTTGGGATGTACCTGTTCGGTTTTGGTGCTGAATGGCTGTTTGCTTCCGCGTTCACGTACTTCATCGTCTTTGGCCTGAAGCAAAGCACCGCGGTGGTCTCCCAGCTCAACAGCTTCAGCTCCATCATGCAGTTTATCTCCACGTTCCTGTTTATCGGTATTTGCGTGAAGATGGGCTTTGGTCGCCCGTACCGCATGGCGTTGATGGTGGTGATCGTCAGTGTGATCGCGTATGCCGCGCTCTATTTCACCGGCTGGTCTCAGACCGCTACCATCGTCGTTTTGTTTGGTATTACCGCTATCTTTGGTTTGAGTACCGGTGGTATCTACTACATTCCGTGGACGGTCTACACCTTCCTGGCGGATGTAGACGAAGTGCTGACGGGGCGTCGTCGTGAAGGGATTTATGCCGGTGCCATGACATTCGCGGGCAAGATGGTACGCTCTGTCATCGTCTTCGCCATGGGCTGGATTTTGAGTCAGTTCGGCTTTGTCTCCGGCAAAGCCGCGCAACCGGAAAGTGCAGTACTGGCGATTATCGGTGTGTTCTCACTGGGTGTTATCGCACTGGCGATAGTCGCTATCTACTTCAGTGCTCAAATGCGTCTGGACCGTAAGAACCACATGATTTTGCTGCAGGAAATTGCACGTATCAAAGCAGGCGGTGCCATTGCTGATGCGCCTGCAGAAGCTCGCGCCGTTGCTGAAGAGCTTACCGGCTGGAAATACGAACAATGCTGGGGCAACAACCCGCTCGGCCTGCAACCGACTGAGCCTGAACCTGTCATTGCAACCTCTCCTCGCTAAGCCATGCCAGTCAACACAATGCCGCCCGAGGGCGGCATTGTCGTTTTTATACGGCTGGTCGGCGGGTTCACATGGCAGCATCGGTGAATACCACGCAGCCATGCCCGAGAAGACGCTCAGATCAGCGCCGCTTCCCGCAATTCACTTTTCAGGTAGGCATAATAAATAGGAGCAGCAATCACACCGGAAATACCGAATGCTGCCTCAAACACCAGCATCGCCAGCAGAATTTCCCAGGCATGCGCCTTGATGCGGGTGCCGACAATCTGCGCATTAAGGAAGTACTCCAGCTTGTGGATCAACATCAGGTAGACCAGCGACAACAGTGCTATCGGTAAAGAGATCGATAACGACGCGATGAACACCACGGAATTAGAAATCAGATTACCGATGACCGGCAGCAAGCCAAAAATGAAGGTAAGCGCCACCAGCGTTTTGGCAAATGGCAGATGAATGCCGAAACCGGGTAACAGACCTAAAATAAACAACGCCGACAGTACTGTGTTCACCAGTGAAATCTTCACCTGTGCAAACACAATATTGCGAAACGAGGACGACAACAGCGCGACCCGATGCATCAGCTCGGTTTTCAGCAAGGGTTTTTCCACCGTCGGCTCAATGTTATACAAAGAGATGATCGCGCCCAGGATCATGCCGATCAACATCGTGACAAAACCATGCAGGAAATCTTTCCCCATGTTTTGCAGCATCTCCACGTGCTTTTGTAGCCACATCACGAACTCATGCTGCAACTCTTCCACACTAACCGGCAGGTAGCCCGGTAGATAGGTCATGATCTGTTTTTGTACATCTTCGAGAATAAAGGCAATACGGGCGTTGAACACGCTGGTATCTTTCATTTCCTGCATCAACAACCCGACCAGCGAGCCGAAAATTACGCTCAGCAGGCAGACGACTAAGGTACTGATCACCGCCACGACTGCAAGACGGGCGCGTTTACCGCTGATCACCTTCTGGAAATACGGTGTCAGTAGATTAATGATTTCATACACCAGAAAGCCGGCGATAAAGCAGGCAAGCAGCCGCAACTCAATCAAGAGCAGCAACCCCCCAAGGATAAACGCAAAGCTCAGCAATCTGGCTTGTTTCACATTCAACAACTGCATACGACATCCTGTTTCTTACCGCGACGTCAGAAGGGAGTGCCACACCGACCAGCGACAAGGAAACCTTACGCCAGAGGGCGGCAATACCCTGACCTGAAATAATATTTCAGCAACCATTCTTAGCGTTTTGACTACGAAACACCAGCAGGATTAGCATCAATTTTGGTCATCTATCGTCGCGTTTGGTCACCTGCCGTATAGATAGGCCATATAACGTATAGATAGGCCATATAGATAGTGTCATCGCGGGAGATTCGTCAGGAACAATGAGAAACGACGCCTGACATGCGAGGTGCATCATCAGACAGTAAAAATACGAAAACCGGTGGATGTGGCACTTCCAGATAGCAAGATACGTTCATCCCGACCAATATCTTTTGCTCCGGCATACCCCGCCAGTAAAATCCCTGTGTCAAGATTAATATAGAAGGTACGTTTAACTATACCCCAAATAATTCGAGTTGTAGGACAACACGCTCGCGTGTTGAGCAACGCAACGCGTTGGCCCTTTAGGGCAAGGCTTATTAGAGCCTTGTCACGCGGCAAGTGAGTGACAAATTCGTTGGGAACGAATTTGACCAGCCAACGGCTGGCCTCTGGTGAGAGACAAGATGTCTCTCATTTCATCCCGATGAGCTTACTCAGGTAAGTGATTCGGGTGAACGACAAATCGGCATACGCCGATTTGAACGCTGCTTGCAGCGGCCCGAAGGGCAAGGCCCGTTTATGGGCCGAGTAACGCAGCCAACACACCTGCAACTTGAAGTATGAAGAGTATAAGAAAGTGTATTTAAATATGAATGATTTATTAGCTTGCTTGTGAAATTGATTATCGAAACGTATCGATATAAAGGCGGGACAAAAAATGAGGAATTAAAATGCGCTCAATATAATAGTAATAGCCAGTATAAAAGCATAAAAATTCACATCAACGAATAACATTGATAGTGTACAAATTTCATTTTCCTAATCGTTGGCTCGTTATGAAGCCATCGTCGCGGTCATGTCCCCGTCATCTTGATTGAGGATTAACAACGACAGAACTCTGTCTTCTACATTCAGCTTGGAAAACGAAAGTGTACTGAGCGGCTTTTTAGCGAAACCATCAGACAACAAATCCCAGGCGACATGTGTGCTCAGTAACTCGTTGTTAGTCATGAAATCCTGGTAAGCGAACCGAACGTTAACCGGCAAGACCTCATCAATAGAGGCAGGGACGGTAGCACCGGTACGCAAACCAAAATGTGCATTAAATGCGGAATTTGCACAGAGTATCTTGCATTTATCATCAATGACCGCAATTGCGCGTCTGTCATTGTGAACAGGGGCACTTAACATGCTCATGATTTCATTCTGCCCAAATATCAGACTCATATGTCCTCTGCTTCTTGCTATGTGAAATCTATCCCTCCTGAAGCAACCAGAGAATGTCGGCGCAGGAGTATATGGGGATAGTTTTTAAAGTCAGCCAGCAAATGTCTCTGGCAACCACAATAATCAAACCGTTGATATAATTAGAATCCAACCAACCTGAACAAGACATGATGAGTGATAACTTAATTTCCTACGTTATTACGTAGTCCAAAAAATAATAAGTATTATACTTTGGTAAATTATATCCCATTGCATCTGGCTGACTGAAAGTTGAAATTACCTATCATAATAATCAGCCTACTGGTTGCTACGGATTGCTTACAAAAAACACAATTCCGTAACTTATGAGCGGCATTACATGCGACCCTTTAGGCATTGTGAGCACTATATCCGCTTTCGCTGGAGGTCGATCGCTCAAATAAGGCCGATCTTTTGCTTGTTTGATCATATCGTCCGATCAAAATCTTGCTAATGATAGTTAATGCCAATTGAATAGTCATTTTCATTCACCGTTCCCTTTACGAGCTCAACGGGCCGCCCCAACCGGCAAAAACGTGAGCGAAATCGCATAAAACAGCGTACTTCCACAACGGCTTCCCCATGCTTCTCGATCTGGGACTACTCTTAAAAGCAAACATCTGGAAACCATTTCTGTAATGCGTGATCCATCGCGCAAAAAAGAAACAAATGTTAATGGCTCACTATTATTAACCATTGATTGACATAATATTAACAATGTTTAAGGAGAAGCGCTATGAGCCAATATAATAAACACCCTATACCTACCGCGATTGCGGAGAACGCCTTAATCACCGCCGAACAATATAAAAAGATGTATCAGGAATCGGTGCAAGATCCTGATTCTTTCTGGCGGGAACAAGGCAAGATCGTTGATTGGATCAAACCTTATCAGCAGGTCAAAAACACCTCTTTTGACCCAGGCCATGTTCGCATTCGCTGGTTTGAAGACGGTACGCTGAATGTCGCAGCGAACTGTCTCGATCGCCACCTTGCCACGCAAGGTGATCAAACCGCGATCATCTGGGAAGGTGACGATGCCAAAGAAAGCAAGACAGTCACCTACCGCGAGTTGTATCAGGCGGTTTGCCGTTTTGCTAACGTATTAAAAGCAAAAGGGATCCGCAAAGGTGATGTGGTCGCCATTTATATGCCAATGGTACCGGAAGCGGCTGTCGCGATGCTGGCTTGTGCCCGTATCGGTGCTGTACATTCGGTTATCTTCGGAGGGTTCTCCCCTGAATCGATCGCCGGGCGCATCGTCGATTCCAGCGCCAAACTGGTGATCACCGCCGATGAGGGGATCCGTGCCGGGCGCTCGATTCCACTGAAAAAGAACATCGATGAAGCACTGCGTAATCCTGCCGTTACCACCGTGAGCAATGTCATCGTTTTCCAGCGTACCGGCAAACCCGGTAACTGGCAGGATGGCCGCGATCTATGGTGGCACGAGCTGGTTGCTCAGGTGAGCGATGACTGCCCACCGGAAGAAATGAATGCCGAAGACCCCTTGTTTATCCTGTATACCTCCGGATCAACCGGTAAACCCAAAGGGGTTCTGCACACTACCGGGGGGTATCTGGTATACGCCGCCACAACGTTTAAGTATGTCTTTGATTACCATCCCGGCGATGTCTATTGGTGTACCGCCGACGTTGGTTGGGTCACCGGCCACAGCTATTTGTTGTACGGTCCTCTGGCCTGCGGCGCCATCACGCTGATGTTCGAAGGTGTACCCAACTGGCCAACCGCCAGCCGGATGGGACAAGTAGTAGACAAACATCAGGTCAATATTCTGTATACCGCTCCCACCGCTATCCGCGCATTAATGGCGGATGGCGACAAAGCGATCGAGGGCACCTCACGCCAGTCGCTCAAAATCATGGGTTCTGTGGGGGAACCCATCAACCCGGAAGCCTGGGAATGGTACTTCAAGAAAATTGGTAACAGCCGCTGCCCAATCGTCGATACCTGGTGGCAGACAGAGACCGGGGGATTCATGATCACCCCGCTACCCGGCGCGATTGAAGCCAAACCCGGTTCCGCAACGCTGCCGTTTTTCGGGGTACAACCCGCCTTGGTGGATAACGTCGGTAACCCACAAGACGGTGCCTGCGAAGGCAATCTGGTGATTACCGACTCCTGGCCGGGTCAGGCCCGCACGCTGTTTGGTGACCATGAACGTTTCGAACAGACCTACTTTTCTACGTTCAAAGGCATGTATTTCAGCGGTGACGGCGCGCGCCGTGATGAAGACGGTTATTACTGGATAACCGGCCGAGTAGACGACGTACTGAACGTGTCCGGACACCGTCTGGGGACAGCAGAAATCGAGTCTGCACTGGTATCACACCCGAAAATCGCCGAAGCCGCGGTGGTTGGCATTCCGCACAGTCTCAAGGGACAGGCTATCTATGCCTACATCACGCTCAATCATGGTGAAGAACCCACCAGCGAGTTGTACACCGAGGTGCGCAACTGGGTGAGAAAAGAGATCGGCCCGATTGCGACTCCCGATATTCTGCATTGGACCGATGCACTACCGAAAACCCGATCCGGCAAAATCATGCGCCGTATTCTGCGCAAGATTGCAGCCGGGGATACCAGCAATCTGGGTGATATATCTACCCTCGCCGATCCTGGCGTAGTAGAGAAATTGCTGGAAGAAAAACAAGCCATGGGCAATACACCGTCTTAACCGTTATCCGATAGATAAAAACAGCGCCGCCCGCACCAGGTAACAATATGTTGTTGGTAACAATATGTTGTTCTGGTGTGTGGTGGCACCTGAAAAACAGTCGTCTGTTAAGGCGACGCGACTTATCTGACTGGAGATTTATGATGAATGATCTCATTTATCAACGGATTGAAGATAACCCGCTATTTAAAGAACTGGTTCAGAAACGGCAACGTTTTGCCGCCTTTCTTTCGCTGATCATGCTGGTGTTGTACGTCGGTTTCATTCTGTTGATCGCCTTTGCACCGGGCTGGCTGGGAACGCCGATTGCGCCTGGAGCGGGGACGACCCGCGGCATCCCGTTGGGTATCGGGCTCATTATCATTTCTTTTGTGCTTACCGGTATTTACGTCTACCGAGCCAATGGTGAATTCGACCGCCTGACCAAAGCATTGCTAAATGAGGTGCAAAAATGAAAAGCCGCATTTTCCTGCTGACCGGTCTTCTGGGGCTACCAATATGGGCGCAAGCGGCGGATGCCGTTTCCGGCAACGTTCAGAAACAACCGCTAAATATCCAGGCTATCGTACTGTTTGTGTTATTTGTGGCGGCAACGCTCTATATCACCTACTGGGCATCCAAGCGC
Source organism: Dickeya ananatis (assembly GCF_019464615.1). Classification (NCBI taxonomy): domain Bacteria; kingdom Pseudomonadati; phylum Pseudomonadota; class Gammaproteobacteria; order Enterobacterales; family Pectobacteriaceae; genus Dickeya; species Dickeya ananatis. Next base: position 3,448,143 of record NZ_CP040816.1, read on the forward strand.
ACCCGTTCGCGTAGTGATTACTATACAGCGGGTGGTAATATCACCGGCTTTCAAAACGGGCTGGCGATTGCGGGCGACTACATGTCCGCCGCCTCGTTTCTCGGCATTTCGGCGCTGGTATATACTTCCGGCTTTGACGGCCTTATCTACTCGCTTGGTTTTCTGGTGGGGTGGCCGATCATTCTGTTCCTGATAGCAGAGCGGCTGCGTAACCTTGGTCGCTATACCTTCGCTGACGTGGCTTCTTACCGATTGCAGCAAAAACCTATCCGTACCCTGTCGGCCTGTGGCTCGTTAGTGGTCGTGGCGCTATACCTGATAGCCCAGATGGTGGGTGCCGGTAAGCTCATCCAGTTGCTGTTTGGGCTGAATTACCATGTCGCCGTGGTGTTGGTTGGCATTCTGATGGTGATGTACGTGCTGTTTGGCGGCATGCTGGCTACCACCTGGGTGCAAATCATCAAAGCGGTCTTGTTGCTGTGTGGCGCGACCTTCATGGCAATCATGGTGCTGAAAACGGTCAATTTCAGCTTTGACAGCCTGTTCACCGAAGCCACCAAGGTTCACGCGAAAGGCATCGCCATCATGAGACCCGGTGGCCTGGTATCCGACCCGGTTTCCGCCTTGTCTCTTGGGTTGGGGTTGATGTTCGGTACGGCGGGTCTGCCGCATATCCTGATGCGTTTCTTCACCGTCAGCGATGCCAAAGAAGCGCGTAAGAGCGTGCTCTTTGCTACCGGTTTCATGGGGTATTTCTACTTCCTGACCTTCATTATCGGCTTTGGTGCGATTCTGCTGGTAAGCTCCAACCCGGCATTCAAAGATGCAGCAGGCGCGTTAATCGGCGGCAATAATATGGCGGCGATACATCTGGCCAATGCGGTCGGCGGTAACTTCTTCCTGGGCTTTATCTCCGCCGTGGCCTTCGCCACTATTCTGGCGGTGGTGGCCGGGCTGACGCTGGCGGGTGCATCTGCGGTATCGCATGACCTGTACTCGAATGTTATCAAGAAAGGCCAGGCCACTGAGCGTGACGAACTGAGAGTATCCAAACTGACGGTACTGGCGCTAGGGATCATCGCTATCCTGCTGGGGATTTTGTTCGAAAACCAGAATATCGCCTTTATGGTGGGTCTGGCGTTCTCGATTGCCGCCAGTTGTAACTTCCCGATTATCCTGCTGTCGATGTACTGGTCGAAGCTGACCACTCGCGGGGCAATGATCGGCGGCTGGGCTGGGTTGTTAACGGCCGTCATTCTGATGATTCTGGGGCCGACCATCTGGGTGAAAATTCTCGGTCACGCTACCCCAATCTACCCCTATGAATACCCTGCGCTGTTCTCAATGCTGGTAGCGTTTATTGGTATCTGGTTTTTCTCCATTACCGATAACTCCGCCAATGCAATCGAAGAACGCGGCAAATTCAAGGCGCAATTCATCCGTTCACAAACCGGCCTTGGCATCTCCAAGGGTTCATCTCACTAACACGAGACAAGCGCAAACGTACAACAAAAACCGGGGAGCCTGCTCCCCGGTTTTTTTACACCTTCTCGCTGAGCACCGCTTCCAGCAAATCCAGCTCCCGCAGCATCTTTTGCAGCGTTTCATTACTGATGCGCTGCGTGGCACGCAGGTGATACAGCTCGGCACGCTCAGCACTGACCGCCGCCAGACGAAAGCGCCGCTCCAAATTCTCAACCGCCATATTGTTTTCCAGTTCATCGGTGCCTGCCACACGCCGATGCAGCATACCGATGACGCGGGCACTGACCTCCGCCAAGATTTGATCATCCAGATTCTCTTCCCTGTCTGCCGCCAGACGCTCCTGCATTTTTTTAAGGCAATCGATAGCGACCTGTGCCATCGTCACCCGCGCCATGCGTTCCTCTTTTTTCTGCATGCTGTGATCCGTCATGGTAATCCCCCGTAGTAGCAGCGGTAGCGCCACTACGCCGCACAACAGTGAAAACAGGATCACACCGGTAGCAATAAATACCAGTTGATAACGGGATGGGAACGGCTCACCGCCACTCAGAAACAACGGGATAGACAGCACACCCGCCAGCGTAATGGCACCACGCACACCGGCAAAGGTACTGATCCAGATTTCACGCGCGGTATAGCGGGCAAACAACATCGGGCGCTTATTCTGCACATAGCGGCTGTAGAGTTTCATCAGCCACAACCAGGCAAAACGCAACAACAACAAGGCGCAATAGATCAATGCGATATCAGCAAACAGCAGCCAGGTTTCAATGGTAGGATCCAGTTCCGCCTGCACAATCGACTCTTCAATCACGCCCGGCAGTTGCAGCCCCAGCATCAGGAACACCATTCCGTTGAACACAAATTCCAGCATGTTCCACACGCCGTTAGCCCGCAAGCGCATGTTGAGCGGTGCCTGTCTCAGCAGTTGCGTTCGACTGATCGTCATACCCGACGCGACCGCAGCCAAAATGCCCGACACACCGAAATGCTCGGCAATCAGGTAAGCGGCAAATGGCAGCAGCAGTAGCAATACGATCTGCGTGGCGGCATCATCATCGTTTTGATGACCGAGCAGCGACAGGGATTTGCTGTACACCCAGGTGATGCCGATCCCGGCCAACAAGCCCCCTAGTGCTACCTGCAAGAACGCCAGCGTCGCGCCGGACACAGTAAACACCATGGTGCCCATGGCAATCGCCACGGCAAACTTGAGCGACACCAGCGCAGAGGCGTCATTCATGAGCGCCTCCCCTTGCAGGATCCCCATCAGTTTTTTAGGGATCCGGTCTTCACCGACGATACCGGACAACGCGACCGCATCAGTGGGAGACAACACAGCAGCCAGTGCAAACGCCGCCACCAACGGCATTTCCGGGATCATCCAATGCAGCAGGTAACCAATACCCACCACGGTAATCACCACCAGCACCAGTGCCAGCCCCAGAATTTCGCGCATATGATGCAAGAACTCACGGGTCGAGGTTTTCCAGCCGTCAGCAAACAGCAACGGCGGGATAAACAACACCATGAACAACTCAGGATTAAAGTCGACATGCAGGCCGAACTGTGGCCACGCCAACATGGCGCCAAGTGCAATCTGCATCAATGGCAGTGGTATCTGGAAAGGCAGGAGGCGCGTCATCACGCCGGAAAGCGACACGATCAACGTCATGATCAGAATGGTGAAAAATATTTCCATGTGTTCCTTGGTTAATTGCCGTTACATGAAAGGACTCCGGGTAGCTACCATTAGGGCGGACTGCGCTCACCAATGGGTGATCTTTATGAATAATAACAAGATATTGTGTGATGAACAGAAAACGATGACAAAAAATCATCACATTGGCATCACAGGATAAAAAAGGGGAACCCCTGTTCCCCTTCGTGCCAGATACGGTAAAACGGGTTTACAGCGCCCAGCCGCCAGCGTAAAAGGCCACCAACGCCACAGCGATAATCACCGTGCCGACATTCAGCTTGCGCCATTCGCCGGAGAAAAGACGGCCCAGCACCAGTGATCCAAAACCCAGCATGATGCCGGTCACAATGTTACAGGTCAGTACGATGAATACCGCACACACCAGGCCGGACATCGCATCGACAAAGTCGTTGAAATCGAGTTTGGACACATTGCTCAGCATCAGCAGGCCGACATACATCAGCGCAGGTGCTGTGGCATAAGCAGGTACCAGATAGGACAACGGCGACAGGAACAGGATCAGCAGAAACAACACGCCAACTACCGTCGCAGTCAAACCGGTTTTGCCACCTGCGGCAGTACCCGCCGCCGACTCAATGTAGACCGCCGCCGGAGAGGTTCCCACCAGGCTGGAGAAAATGCTACTGATGGAGTCAGCTGTCAGCGCACGTCCACCGTTGATAATCTGTCCGTCTTTATCCAGCAGGTTAGCCTGACCGGCCACCGCGCGGATGGTACCCGTCGCGTCAAATACCGCCGTCATCACCAGTGCCAGCACACTCGGCAACACCACCGGCTGCAACGCGCCTTTGATGTCGAGGCTGAAAATCAGCGACTGACCATTGGCATCCGTCAGGCTCGGCAACGCAAACAGCCCTTGGTATTTCACGTTCGGATCAAAAATCAGGCCGATGACCGAAATAGCGACGATCACCAGCAGGATCCCACCCGGTACGCGACGTTTTTCAAGACCGATGGTTGCCGCCAGACCAATCAGCGACATCACCACCGGAAACGCGGTGAAATGCCCCAATGCCACCGGTAAACCATCGATCGGGTTTTTAATGACCAGACCGATGCCGTTCGCCGCAATGATCAGTAGGAACAACCCGATACCAATACCCGCACCGTGCGCCACGCCCATGGGCAGATTGCGCAGGATCCAGGAACGGATGCCGGTCGCAGAAATCACCGTGAACAGCACGCCCATCATGAAGATAGCGCCCAGTGCTACCGGCACACTGATATGCTGCCCCAGCACCAGACTAAAAGCAGTAAACGCCGTCAACGAAATCGCGCAACCAATCGCCATCGGCAGGTTGGCCCACAATCCCATCAGCAGGGAACCGAGCCCCGCCACCAGGCAAGTGGCGACAAACACAGCCGCAGGCGGAAAGCCTGCTTTGCCCAGCATGCCGGGTACGACGATGACCGAGTAAACCATCGCCAGAAACGTGGTCAGACCCGCCAGCACTTCCTGACGAACGCTGCTACCGCGCTGTGTAATCTTGAAAAAGGCATCAAGCGCGCCTGCGGGACGAGCCGCATCGTCAGCCTGACGAGTGGTATTGGACATGGTATATCCCCTGAAATGTCGTTGTTATCAAATGCTATTGGTTATCAAACGCCGGGTTATCACCGCACGGTGGCCGGCATCTGGTCAACATTCGAAAAACGGTGTAAATCAACGTCCTTGCCAGACGCCGTAAACCTGCCGCTTTCCCCTGCCATCCTGACACGCAAACGATTAACCATTGCGTTACAGAGCGGCTGAATCCTGCCAGTTGTTGTTGAGGCGGCAGATTATCCTGCCTTCGGGACATCCATTTCAACTGCTATTCCCTGCATACGCATCATGGTTGTGCTGAAAATGGTGCCAACCCTGCGCAACACAGCGCTGACACAGCCCCCCACCTGGCAACCGGCCAACATCGTTCACATAGCAATACATTGAGTATGAAAGAAAATAAAACCATGGTTCAGGAAGAGCAGACTGTACGTTTATTTTTTTGTGATGGAGTTCACAAAAAAAGTTGACCGCTGCCTGAGCTGGGTATATCTTTAAAACCGTGAACAACGTCACATAAATAATGAATCACATAGAGGAATACGACAATGAAACTGTTGCACAAAATTATCGCCATGTTTGAAAACTTCAACATCCACTTCGGTACGTTCAACCAGTAATTATTTTATGCGTAGGGGGAAACACCATGAGTCTTGTCCGTCAAATCACTCAACTACTAAAAGCGCTGGGCAAAACCTACCGCGGTGTCCGTCCTTACGCGCTGTTCCGTTAATCATCAAATCATTCTCTCCTTCTTGAATTGTGGCAGCCCTCGGGCTGCCACTTTTTTTATCTCTTTTTTATACTGGTTCGTTGTACCGAATGTTATCGGTACAACGACGCCTCGCCACACGGACGCGTCTTGAAACGGCGATGCAGCCATAGGTATTGTTCCGGTGCGCGCAGAATTTCCCGCTCTATTACCCGGTTCATGTATTGCGCGGCCTGCTGTTGATCCTCACTCGGATAATCTTCCAGCTCCGGCTCAATCACCAACTGATATCCCTGACGGTTTGGTTTGCGAATCAACACGGTGGTGATCATCGCCGGCTTGGCTAACCGATGAATGGTGAAGGTACCGCTGGTCGTAGCTGCCTGATCCACCGCAAAGAACGGCGCGAACACGCTACCTTTGGGGCCATAGTCCTGATCAGGCGCAAACCATACTGCTTCGCCGCTTTTCAGCGCCTGCACCATGCCACGCAAATCTTTGCGATCAATCATCGCTTTATTGGAACGGGAACGTCCCCAGGTCTGCACCAGCTCCATGACTTTATTGTTATGGCGTCGATACATCGCCATCATCGGCTGGCATAGCCCCATCGCGCGGCCGCCTAATTCCAGCGACATAAAGTGAATGCCTATCACCATCACACCACGTTGCTCACGCCCCGCCTGCTGAAGGTTTTCAAAACCGGATACCTCGAACCAGGCTTTGACTCGCCGATCCGACCAAAACCAGGCCATGCCCGTTTCCATCAGCGCCATCCCCAACGATGCAAAATTCGCCTCCAGCAGCATGTCACGCTGCGATGCCGACATATCGGGAAAGCACAGCTCCAGATTACGACGCGCGATGTTCACCCGCCGCTTAAGAAAATGGCGGGAAGTACGCCCCAGCCAGCTTCCCAGCCGCATCAGTAGCGGATAAGGCAGTTGTACCAGCAGAAATAACACCGCCAGGCCGAACCACAGCAGCCAGTAGCGAGGATGGAACAAGTCCTTAGTAAAGGTTTGTTGAGTCATTATCGAATATCTTATTGAAAGTCATACCAGCCAGTTTTAACAAACCAGCCATGTACGACTGCTATGTCAGTATCCAGACAGCACGAAGGAAAACACAGTTAATGTGAAAAACGGTCAATGTGAAAAGAGGAAAAACAGGCGGCAGAGAACGCGCCAATAAATCCCATGCCTCTCTGCCACTACGAGGTTACCCAGATTACCCGAAATCGGTCCCGGAAAGGAGAGCATCGAGTGTAAAGATTGTGAACAACCACCATACGTTCTTCGTCAGGCGCGGGTTGCCAGAATCACACTCGAAGCCTTAACCAAGGCAATCACGGCAGAACCTGCGTATAACCCCATCTCCTGTACACTGTCATTGGTTACACTGGCGGTCAGCTTTAATCCTTTGGTAGTGGTGATGTGAACCGTCGCGTTCACTGCACCGTCGACAATACGATTAACCGTGCCGCTAAACTGGTTACGGGCCGAGAAATTCAGGCCACAATCTGCCGATGCCAGAATCACCCATGGCGCTTTGATCAACGCCAGCGCAGGTTTACCTGGCGCCAGCCCAAGCGTCACCACACTATTGCGAGTGATGACCGTGGTGAGTGCTTCTCCGCTTTCCAGCGTTAGCACCACTTCACTGTTAACGGCCCCCTCGGTGACACTGGCCACCGTGCCGTTTAATTGGTTTCGTGCAGAAACGGACATATCCCCTCCTGGATGAATCAGTGAATAACCCCTAAATCGGATGAAGCGTATCCATCAAACGCTTTTTCCCTCCTCAGCACAAGCCATCCGCGTTGGTTTTATTTTCTGGAAACGACTGTCACCAAATCGTCACTGACCTGCCATGCCTTTGCAGTATTCCCCGCACAGCATATGTGTTCCGTTTTTACGGGAATTCGTTGACTGGCATTAACCATCACCATGCGAAAACTATCACCATGCAAAAAAACTGGCTCCCTTGGGTGATTCTGTCGCCTTCTTTGTTGTTTCTACTGCTGTTTACCTATTTTCCGCTGTTGCGCTCCGTTTATGACAGCTTGTTCGATACCCGCATGGCTAGCGCGAATGCGCCATTTGTCGGTTTGGGAAATGTGATTCGCCTGTTGGATGACACCGTTTTCTGGCGTGCCGTATCCAATAATCTGATCTACATCCTGTTGACGGTCATCCCCGGCGTGGTACTGGCGCTGATATTAGCCGTCGCGTTATGGGAAAACCACGCGGTCAATCGCTGGCTGCGCACCGCCTTCTTCTTCCCGATGATCATTCCGATGGTCAGTGCCGCCGCGCTGTGGCTGTTTATCTTCATGCCCGGTATCGGCTTGCTGGATTATTACCTGGCCAAACTGTTCGGTCCGATGAACAACAACTATCTGGGTCGTAGCAATAGTGCTCTGCTGGCACTCGCGCTGATTGGCGTGTGGAAATTCGCTGGCTATTACATGCTGTTCTTTTTGGCTGGTCTGCAGAGTATCCCGCCGTCAACTCGTGAAGCCGCCGTCATGGAAGGCGCTACACCAACACAGGTATTTTTCCGCGTCACGTTGCCGCTGCTGCGCCCGACGCTGAGCTTCGTCATTACCACGGCGCTGATTTACTCCATCACCCAGATTGACCACGTTGCAGTAATGACCCACGGTGGACCGGATAACGCCACTACCGTGCTGCTGTATTACATCCAGAATTTAGCCTGGGACACCCATGACCTCGGCAAAGCCTCCGCTGCGACCTTTCTGACACTGGCCGGTCTGTTCATCTTCTCGCTGATTAACCTGAAAGTACTCGAGAAAGGGGCACATTATGAGCGTTGATATTTCCCCCGCCGTTGTCTGCTCGACACGGGCCCCGTTACCGACCTGGCTGCGCTGGCGCCAGTCAAGGCGCGCCACCCTGAGTCTACTGATGATCTGTGCCGCGCTGCTCTGGGTCAGCCCGTTTATCTGGATGCTGTCATCCGCCTTTAGCGCCACCACCTTTGGTACCGGCATGGCCTCACTGTTACCACGCTGGCCATTGACGCTGGACAACTTCCGTGATGCCTGGCAAAGCGCTGACTGGATAAGCCTCTATGCCAACACGATTTTCTTTACCTTTGGCACCTTTTTCATCCAGTTACTGACCATCACCACCGCGGGTTACGTGTTCGCCTGCCACGAGTTTCGCGGCAAGCAGACACTGTTTCTGCTGTTTTTGGTGCAGTTGATGATCATGCCGGTCGTGATGATGGTCCCGAACATGATGACGCTGAAGGCATTCGGTCTGCTCAATACGTTGACCGGCGTGATGATGCCCTATTTCACTTCAGCATTTGGCGTGTTTCTGATGCGCCAGGCGTTCCTGTCCATTCCCAAAGAGATTGAAGAAGCTGCGCTGATGGAAGGATGTCGTTGGTGGCAAGTGGTATTTCGCGTACTGCTGCCGATGTCCTGGCCTTCCATTTTGGCGTTTGCCACCGTCAGCATTACCTATCACTGGAACGAATATCTGTGGCCACTGATGATGCTCAACGACCCGGACAAACAGGTATTGACCGTCGGGTTAGTGTCATTCGCGATGGGCGCAGAGTCTGGTGGTCAGTGGGGAATGATCAGTGCCGGTACGCTGATGGTATGCCTGCCGTTAATGCTGGCGTTTATCGCTTTCCAAAAACAGTTCCTGAGAAGTTTTGGTTTTTCAGGAATAAAATAAGGGGTTTTTCATGCTTTTAGCACAAATTTCTGATACTCATTTTCGAAGCACAGGGCAAAAACTGTACGATTTTATCGATATCAATGCCGGTAACGCCGATGTGGTATCACAACTGAACGCGCTCACCGAACGCCCGGACGCGGTGGTGGTCAGCGGCGATATCGTCAACTGCGGCCTTGCGTCGGAATATCAGGTCGCCCGCCAGATTTTAGGTAGCCTCAACTACCCCTTGTACATTATTCCCGGCAACCACGACGACAAAACGCATTTTCTGGAATATTTGCAGCCACTGTGCCCCCAGTTGGGTAACGATCCACAAAATATGCGTTACGCGATTGATGATTTCGCCACGCGGTTGCTGTTTATCGACTCCAGCCGTGCTGGGACATCCAAAGGCTGGCTGACGGAAGAGACCCTGTCCTGGCTGGAAGCACAACTGGCACGTGATGACAAACCTACCGCCGTCTTTATGCATCACCCACCGCTGGCTCTCGGCTCCGCCCAGATGGACCGCATCGCCTGTGAAAACGGGCACCGCCTGCTGGAACTGGTGGAGCGTTTTCCGTCGCTGGTGCGCATTTTCTGCGGTCACAATCATTGCCTTATCATGACGCAGTACCGTCAGGCGATCATCGCCACCGTTCCGGGTACGGTTCATCAGGTGCCCTACTACCACGAAGATACTCGCCCTTATTACGACATGTCCCCGCCTGCCTGCCTGATGCACCGTCAGATTAATCAGCAGTGGGTAAGCTACCTGCACCCGCTGTCGCATTATGCCGGTCCATGGTTGTACGACGAAAAAATCAGTTGCCCGGTGGATGCGCGTTAATGGCCATGTTACGACTGCACAACGTCAGCAAACAATTTGACGATAAACCGGCACTACATTCCCTTTCACTGGAGATCGCCGATGGCGAATTTCTGGTGCTGGTCGGGCCGTCCGGCTGTGGTAAAAGTACCCTGCTACGCTTACTGGCCGGGCTGGAAACGGTAAGCGACGGCGAAATTTGGCTGGATGGCGATAACATTACCGCCCAATCCCCACGTGAGCGGAACTTCGCGATGATCTTTCAGAACTACGCGCTGTTTCCCCACCTGACGGTGAAAGAAAACATCACCTTTGGTATGCAAATTCGCCATGAACCCAAAGCAAGCTGGCAGCCGCGGCTGGAAAAAGTGGCGCACCTGCTGCAACTGGATACCTTGTTGGATCGCAAACCAGGCAAGCTGTCTGGTGGTCAGCGCCAACGCGTCGCGATGGCACGCGCCATTGTACGCGACCCAAAACTGTTTTTGATGGATGAACCGCTGTCCAATCTGGATGCCCGACTGCGCACCGAGGTACGCGACGGTATTATGGCACTGCATCAGCAACTCAAGACCAGCACCGTTTACGTCACCCACGACCAGATAGAAGCCATGTCGATGGCGGATCGCATCGTCGTCATGAATAACGGCGAGGTCCAACAGGTCGGCACCCCGGAACAACTGTACGCTTTCCCGACCAACCTGTTTGTCGCCAGTTTCATCGGCTCACCGGCCATGAACATTATCACCCTGCCTTGCAGCGGCGGCATGGTTCAGATTGGAGAAAAAACACTTCCTCTGCCCCCCCACGCGGCACATCTTCAGTACGTGTTCTTCGGTATCCGCCCGGAACACCTCACCGATACGCCAGAAGCAGAACAGCATACGCATCACGTGTCCGGTACCGTGACGCAACGAGAATTGATGGGCGCAGACTATCTGCTGCACATCAGCACGCCAATCGGCGAACTACGCTACAGCCGCAAAAATCGCGGCGATATCCCGATGGTCGGCGACACCGTCAACCTCGGCTTTTCACCTTTTGATGTTCATCTTTTTCATGCTGAAACACAGCAGAATATATACCAGGAGATCCCCCATGCATAAGCCCCTGAAACAGCGGTTACAGGCGCTCACTCTCGGCATTTCGCTGGCCTTTAGCGCGTCGGCGCTGGCCAAACAGAACATCGATTTCATGTTCCCAGCCCCGGTGGATGGCAAACTGACGATGGAAATGACGCGCATCATCAAAGAATTCAACAATTCCCAGCAGGATGTCGAAGTGCGGGGAATTTTCACCGGTAACTACGACACCACCAAAATGAAAGCGGAAGCGGCGCAAAAAGCCGGTCAGCCACCGGCATTGGTGATTATGTCCGCCAACTTCACGACCGACCTGGCGCTGAAAAATGAAATCCTGCCGATGGATGAGCTATTCAAATACGGTAATGAACAAGCCGGTACGTTTTTAACCAATGAGTTCTGGCCAGCCATGCACAAAAACGCCCAGGTGATGGGCGTGACCTACGCGATCCCGTTCCACAACTCCACCCCGATCCTCTACTACAACAAAAACCTGTTTGAAAAAGCCGGGATAGCGCAGCCGCCGCAAACCTGGCAAGAACTGCTGGCCGACGCGAAAAAGCTGACCGACCAGAGCAAAGGCCAGTGGGGTATCATGCTGCCTTCAACCAATGACGACTACGGCGGCTGGATTATCTCCTCGCTGGTGCGCGCCAATGGCGGCAACTACTTCAACGAAAACTATCCAGGTGAGGTTTATTACAACAGCCCGACCACCATCGGCGCGCTGCGTTTTTGGCAGAACCTGATCTACAAAGATAAAGTGATGCCATCCGGCGTGTTGGATTCTAAACAAATCAGTGCCGCCTTCTTCTCCGGCAAACTGGGCATGACAATGCTGAGCACCGGCGCGCTGGGGTTCATGCGTGAAAACACCAAAGACTTTGAGCTGGGTGTCGCCATGTTGCCTGCCAAAGAGCAGCGAGCAGTACCGATCGGCGGTGCCAGTCTGGTCAGTTTCAAAGGTATCTCGGATGAGCAGAAAAAAGCAGCTTACCAATTCCTGAGCTATCTGGTCAGCCCGCAAGTTAATGGTGCCTGGAGTCGCTTCACCGGCTATTTCTCACCGCGCAAAGCCGCGTACGACACGCCGGAAATGAAAGCGTATCTGCAGCAGGATCCTCGTGCCGCCACGGCGCTGGAGCAGTTGAAATACGCACATCCGTGGTACTCCACCTATGAAACTGTGGCGGTGCGCAAAGCGATGGAAAACCAGCTGGCTGCCGTAGTGAATGATGAGAAGGTGACGCCTGAGGCCGCCGCCAAAGCCGCCCAGCAGGAAGCGGATACCATCATGAAGCCTTACGTTGATCAGACTGCGTTAGCCCCGATAAAGTAATCTATCGACGCACATGATGCTGTACTTACGATGCCGGCCTGACCGGCATCATTTTTTATCAAGGGTATCAGCGCACTCGGTCGCCGGAGCCTTTACCGACTACCGTTTGTACCAGATAGGTAAAGTAGTGCTTCACCGACAGGGTCTGAATCATCTTCTGATCCCACTCGGCCAGTTTTTGCGGTGTGGACATGTCGATGGCATTCACCTGCGCCAGCCCGGTTATGCCCGGCAACACATCAAAGACGCCACGCGCCTGGCGTTCGGCAATCAGTTCTTGTTGATTAAACAGACAAGGACGCGGCCCGACCAGACTCATTTCGCCCCTCAGTACATTGATCAACTGAGGCAATTCATCCAGTTTGGTTTTACGCAAAAACGCCCCTAAGCGGGTCACCGAGCTACGACTGGCAAGATGTGTCGCCACTGACTCAGTCGCTACTGCCATGGTGCGAAACTTGATCAGATTAAATGGCCGCTGATTCCGCCCAACGCGTTGCTGGATAAAAACCGGCGACCCCGTATCAAATAATCCCAACACATAAACGATCAGCATCACCGGCCACAAACACAGCAATCCCACCAACGCCAGTAAGATATCCAGAACACGCAACATAATAATCGGTCAACCTTCTTTGGATAAAGACTCAGATGCGCCGGGTATTTCCGACAGAAACGCCCGCGCCGTGATGGCAATCGCCTGATGATAGGAAACGGCTGGCTGCCAGCCAAGCTGTCGCTGGGTTTCACTCACATCGACCTGCAATGAGCCCAGCAGGCGATCCGCCACCGCAGATTTTCCCAACAGTGTTGCAGCACCTTTCAGTACCCACGACGGCAGCGGCCAGCAGCGGTTTTTAACCCCCAGCGCCATGGCCATGTCCGCCAACAAGTCAGCGGTAGAGACATCATGACAGTCTGACACCAGCCACACCCGTCCAGGCGCCTGCGGATGACGCACACTGAGCAATATCAGGTCAGCCACATTGTCAACAAACACCAGACTACGTTGATTATGTACCGCCGCCAGCGGCAACGGCACGCCTTTGTGAACCCAATTCATCATGGCGCGGAAGTTGGCTTTTACACCGGGGCCATACACTAACGGTGGGCGAATAATCACCACCTCCAGGCCTGTCTCCTGGGACAAACGCATCAGGCCTTGCTCCGCCTCATACTTACTCAAACCGTAAGGGTCGAGCGGTGGCACGGCCACATCCGGCTGAAAAGGTGCCCCCGGCTGCGTTGCCTCGCCATTCACTTTAATTGAACTCACAAAAACAAAACGCTTCACACCCGACGCCGCCGCCTGCTGCGCCAGACGCAATGTCCCTGCGACATTGGTTTCCCGGTACAATGCCAGCGCATCACGGCCATCTTGCATCTGGTGAACTCTGGCGGCGCAATGCACAACCGCATCCACGTCCTGCAGTGCCGGTGCCCAGTCTGTCGTCGCACCCAGATTGGCGCGAATCATGTCACTGTCAGTTGCGTTACTACGTTCGCTACCATGTAAAACACAGCGCACGCCTTGCTCATTCGCCAACGCAACTACCCGGTTACCGATAAACCCCCGGCTTCCCGTTACTAAGATTTTCAATGAGATTACCTTCCTGAATAGCCCGGCTCATAATACCCGGCATAACGCCATAACTAAAATTAAGATGAGCACATCTGGTCAAGACATGGCTAGACCACTAAAATAGTCCGCTAATACCACTCTATTGTCGCACACGGACATTCAGGCTCTGATGTTTAAACTTATTCCGCTTTTGCTTAACGCAGAGCGTGCCACCAAACGCATAGTGACTGTATTCTATGACGTTGTTGCCATTGTGGCCTCATTGTATCTGGCCGTTGCCGTCCGTTTAGGTACCACTGATTTTCCAATCGGCTCAGCTGAAATAGCCAGTGTCGTTGTCACGTTATCCATCACAATCCTGGTCTTCATTCGTTGTGGCATGTACCGCGCCGTACTGCGCTATATGATGCTGCCCGCAATGGGGTATGTATTTCTATCGGTTATTTTATCCGCTGTCAGCCTGGCGCTGAGTAGCTTCTTTTTTCAGTCTTTTGTTCCACGCAGCGTACCGTTTATTTACGCGGGTCTGGCGACTCTCGCTTTGGGCAGCCCTCGCGTACTCATCCGAACCTTCTATTACCACTACTATAAACGCCAGAAACCGAACGTGTTTATTTACGGAGCAGGGGCGACCGGGCGAGATTTGCTTTATGCGTTGATTCAGGGAGATGAATATCACCCCGTTATCATCCTTGATGATGACGAGAAGAAAGTAGGCCAAATCATTTGTGGTATCAAAGTACACCACAGTAATGAATTCGAGAAACTAAAACCGCTCTACCAGCCTGTAAAGTTACTTTTAGCCATCAATAACATACAAAAAGGTCAGCGATTAAGATTACTTGAAAGGCTCTCCCACTGGCCCATCGAAGTACAGTCCGTTCCCTCGGTTGAAGATATCGCCGCCGGCAAAGCAACGGCGACAGAGATACGTGACCTGGATGTTGCTGACCTGCTGGGACGTGAAGCGGTTGCCCCCGATAAAAACCTGATGGCGAAAAACATTACGGGAAAATCGGTGATGGTGACAGGCGCTGGCGGTTCGATAGGCTCTGAGCTGTGCCGCCAAATTCTGGCCCAGCGCCCAAAAACGTTGGTGTTGTTTGAACTCAATGAGTACAACCTCTATACCATCGATCAGGAACTGCAGGGTATCAAAAAACGCCTCATGCTTGAGACAAAAATCGTCACCGCATTAGGTTCGGTACAAAAGCAAAACCGGGTACAAAAGCTGATTCATACCCATCAAGTCGAAACGATTTACCATGCCGCCGCTTACAAACATGTGCCATTAGTTGAAGAGAATGTGATTGAAGGGATCCGCAATAACGTATTTGGTACATTGGCCTGTGCCGAAGCAGCGATAGCCGAAGGGGTAAAAAATTTCACGCTGATCTCCACAGACAAAGCGGTACGCCCAACCAATATCATGGGCACCAGCAAACGGATGGCGGAATTAATTTTACAAGCATTGGCTGAGCGACAAAACCAGACAATATTCACCATGGTCCGATTTGGGAACGTACTGGGGTCATCGGGCTCTGTTGTCCCACTGTTTAAAAGGCAGATCCGTCAGGGTGGCCCGGTTACCGTGACACACCCGGATATTATCCGTTATTTCATGCTCATTCCTGAAGCATCACAGTTGGTTATACAGGCGGGCGCAATGGGAATTAACGGGCAGGTGTTCGTGCTGGATATGGGCGAACCGGTCAAAATACTCGATTTAGCCCGCAGGATGATCAACCTGATGGGGATGAAAAGCTACATAGAAGGGCAAGGACACGCTGAAGAAGGCGATATCGCGATTAAATTCACAGGATTACGCCCAGGGGAGAAACTCTACGAAGAGTTATTGATCGGCGAAAATGTTGAAGGCACCAGTCACCCGAAAATTATGACTGCCCAGGAAGAGAAGCTGAGCTGGCAAGAGATGGAGCAGTTACTAGATAAACTGGATAAGAATTGCCATGAATTTGATGTTGAAGCAATTAAAGAACTCTTATTAGATGCTCCGACTGGCTATTCTCCCATATTAAATAAAAAGGCTTGATACATTGACCATGCTTTATATTTCTGTTGTCAGTCACAATAGTGATGCTCTCATCATAGAGAATGACATTTTATCTAAGTTAGCTGAAGATTTCACTGTTGTACTAAAATGCAACACACCAGCAACAGCATCATTGATTGAATACACTAAGAAAGCAGCCATTACACTGCTTGATCAGAATTACGGCTTGGGGTTTGCTCAAAACAATAATTTTGTTTATGACTACTGCTGTAAAACATTAAGCATGTCCGACTCTGATCAATTCCTCGTGTTAAACCCTGATGTACTTATTGATAAAAATGAATTAGCCAAACTATATGCCATAGTCCAACAAGAGAAACCAGATATATGTACAATCAACCTTTTCAAAGACAAAGATAAACGTCAAGTTGAAGACTCAATAAAGAAATTCCCATCTTTACTGACACCATGGATTGCGATGTTCAAGAAATCGCGCCCGGATACATATGATAAATCTAAAATCAATGCTCCCATGTGTATTGATTGGGCAGCTGGTTCCTTTCTACTTTTTCAGACTGGCATTTATAAGAGACTGAATGGATTCAATGAAAAATTCTTTATGTACTTTGAAGATGTCGATATTTGTAGAAGGGCTAAAGAAAAAGGACTGAGCATTATTTACTACCCAGAATTAAAAGCTGTTCATCTGGGGGCATACAGTAACAGAAAGATTTTTTCGCAGCATTTTAAATGGTATATGCGTAGTTATCTACGATACCATTTTACAATCTAATAAGTATTAGAAAAACTGGAAGCTATCTGGTTATGCTCTTACATCAGTAAATGAACCATTACTGATGTAAGATATCGAAGAGCTATCCATACAAATATAAGTATAATTATCTATGGTGTAATTTAAATTAAATCAAGAGAGTATTGATGACATCCTTTAATCCATCAATGCTATCAACCAGGTGGTCTGGGTTGTACTCACTCAAGACTTTATTGTTCAGAATACCGTATGTAACCGCTATAGTTTTTATACCCAACAACTTTCCTGTTTTAATATCTTCTCCAGTATCACCAACAAAAATATCGGTACTATTATAATTCACACTCTCTCTTATCAAATCTACTTTTGTATGAATTTGATTAGTAACAAGTAGTTTTTCGAAGAAACTCGACCAACCAAACTTATCAACCTGATGCTTTACAACATCTGTCGATTGCCGGGCAGTCACCAAATATAAATCACACTTTTTGCTAAGCTGTGACAAGAGCTGTTCAACACCATCAAAAGGCGTATCTTTCTCTATATTATCAGGATTTTCTATTTCATCCATCCATGTTTTTTTTATATAGTGCAATTGTTCAGGCTTGTACGAGAAGAAATCAACGAGCAACTTTTCCTGATTGATTCTATTCCGTTTAATATCCCAATATTCTTCATAACTAAAATGACTTTCTGGTACTAGCTTGCAAAAAAGCTCATATTGTCGAAGCTTGGAGTCAATAAGCGTACCATCAAAATCAAAAAAGATATTCATCAAAGGCCTTTCAGACATTACGGATAAAAATAAAATAACAACAGGTAAAACCTGTTGTTATCAACACTTAAGAGGAAATAAAATTACAACACTTCCTTTTTAAATATATCAGCTTCATCATAACGATTGGAAAGCATTGTTTCTCTGGATAGACAGACTTCAACAATGTAAGGGGTATTATCGTTCAATATCCCTTCCAAATTATCAACGTCCTCAAGAGAATTAATACAGCAATAATTAATATCACATGTATCAGCCAATTTTTCCAAATTAACACATGTAAACTCATTCTCGTTATTACCATAGTAGTGACTATTATAATAACGCTCCTGAACTTCACGCATCATTCCCAAAGAGCGATTATTGAAGACAACACACTTAATCCCTAGTTTTTTGTGTCCAACAAAAACAAGCTCCTGCAGGTTCATCTGTAAACCACCATCGCCGGTAAAGCAGACAACTGTCTTATCCGGATGGGCTACTTTAGCACCAATAGATGCTGGCAATGAATATCCCATTGTTCCATGCCCACAGGAATTAAGTAATCGCTGTCCATTTTTTACTTTAAATGCCTGCGAAACCCACATTTGGTTTTGCCCCACATCATTAGTAAATATAGTATTTTGGGGGCATTGTGCTATCAATCTTTCAATAAACTTAACAGGCTCAATACCATTTCTTGTAAGACAAGTATTTTCCTTATACTTATCAGACCATTTTTGTATCTGCTCATGCCAATTGTTAAAATGAGGAAAACTCATACTTGAGACAGACACATTCAGTAACTTCAGGAAAGACTTAATATCTGACTGAATAGCTATCTCATCAGGGAAAATTCTTTTTAACTCATTCTCATCAATATCAACATGAATAACTTTGGCATTTGTATATTGTGCAGGTACTTTGCCGACCTGGCGCTGACCAAATCGGACGCCTAGTGCGATAATCAGATCAGCATTTTGCATCGCAAGATTTGCATGTGTATGCCCATGCAATCCGGCAAAACCATATATTCCTTCTACAACATCAAGGCCATTTACAGTAGAAACAACTGGAATATGAGAGAGTTGAATAAACTCTCTCACTTCTTCTACTGCTTTACTAATACGAACTCCTCCACCGACCAAGATTACTGGTCTGCTACTGTTTTTCAGGTAAGGGAGAATTTTTTCAAAATCAGTATCATATGTAGGTTCTGAATCAGGCACAAAACCCTCTAACTGCTCTGGTTCTATTTCCTTAAACTGAATATCAATTGGCACATCTAATAATACAGCTCCGGGCCTTCCCGAAGTTGCATACCAATAGGCTTTCTCCAGTTCATATCGAACTCGAAGCGGATCATCCAACATTGCCGAATATTTGGTAATAGATTGGACTACTTTCACCACATCTAGATCCTGGAATCCATTTTGGCGCGCATGATTATTTGCTCGCACATTAGACAAATAATCCTGCCCAGTTATAAATAATGTGGGTATAGAGTCAAACTGAGCATTCGCAATACCGGTAATCAGGTTAGTTGCACCTGGGCCTGATGTCGCTAATGCAACCCCAATAGTATCAGTCACTCTGGCATAGGCATCGGCCGCCAGGGCCGATGCTTGCTCATGATAATTCTGAATATACTGAATCTGCCCCGTAGCAACCATTTCATCTAGAAGCTTTAGGATCGCGCCCCCTTGATAGCCGAAGACATGCCTAACATGTTTATCAACAAGAAATTTAGCTATATAGGCAGCAACATTCATTTATCTATCTCCGGCCTTAAGAGAGTCGCTTCAATCTCTTTTTGAGTCGTTAGTTTTGGCAAGCAATCCATACCACGCAACCACAACAATCCATTAGGCAATGGGTTGACTTTGTTAGGTAAATCCGGATATTTATCGTACAAAACAATATCTTTAAGGATTTTGGGCATATTCAGCCCTGCCTCGGCAAAGAACTGAATTGTTGTAAAGAAGCGAGAAATATTAATTTCTGTTGGATTGGGAATGCCATTTCTGTCGTACGTCATATCGACACCGTAAATACCATTAGGAACTTCACTAACAGCTAATACAGCTCTTCTAGCAATGTCATCCACTACAGGATCAGAACAAGTTTCACCCACTTTAGTCACACCGGTAACACCTGATGGACTTAAAGCACTATGTACCCATCCGTGACGGCTACGAGATTGAGCAATAATTAATTCGCCATCCTTCCAGATGGATAATGATGTCACAGTTTTCTTTGTCAATAACTCAGCAGCAATAAAATTCCCCCATCCGTTATGCTTATCAATCCACTCAACAGCTTCATCATAATCACTAGTAGGAAGCGAACCTAAGCCACCACCACCAATCGCGTTAGCTCGAATCCAAATCGTACCGTCTTCACCACCTAACTCTTGGAATGCTAATTTCAAATCATCATGAGAATGCAAAAGAATATTTTTAGGAACTGTTATCCCTGCATCACGGAATTTAACCCATGTTTCATATTTGCGAACACAGGTATCAATAGTTTCATAATCAGGAACGAGTAACTTTGCTCCAGTCGCCTCTATTTCATCCTGAAATTTTAATGCTATGGCTAATTCTGCATCATGCTGAAAATGAATCATTTGAGGTTTCTCAGCATTTAAAACAGCTAATAGCGATTTTTTATACAGCGGGTCTTTAGAATGCGGCATCAAATACTTTTTATGTGCTTTACACAGCATCAAGTCCGCAGGGTCAGAACCAAGACCAATAATCTCTTCACCATCATTGGCCATTAATAATGAATTAATAACACCATTTGACTGAGCACTGCCTGCACCGGTAATAACAATCTTATATTTCATTCTTCATCAACTCCGCATACCCCATACCACCAATACCGTAATGATTTCCACAGTAAAATAGATACTCTTTTTCCTCATACTGGAAAACATTACCGAAACAAACCATCTCACTATCCCAGCCACTCGGCGATACTTCTATATCCATAAGGTTATCAATACGCTGCCAGTGGATGCCATCCGTAGATTCTGCATACCCGAGCCGATACCCCTTAGATATACTTCTAATGGCATACGTCATCTTGTAAATGTTACCATCTTTGTAAACATTAGGGGTAGTTAATCCATACTCATCGCCAGAAAGACTAATACATGGTTTAGGTTCTGATTTATGCCAATCCAGTAAATCATCTGATTCAATGCATTTGATGTCATACCTAGGAACTATTTTCAGTGTGTTATCAACCCACTCATTCCCACTAGAGTAATAAATCTTAAACTTCTCTTGATCTTTAATACAGAAAACAGCGGAGCGAATAAAGCGCTCATCATCCGTTCTCTCTAATAATGGAACCTCTGTAACTCTCTCAAGTTTAGTAAAGTCATTATTAAATACGGCAACACCTGTCAATATTGTATAGGGAATCTTTGTCTGCTTCTGGTATGCTGAATAAAACATATAGTGTTTACCCTCATGCTCAAATATAGCTGACGGTAAAACTCCACTATCATCAAAACACCCATCTCTACCAATATCTAACACAGCTTCTTTGCTATAGTTGATGATCTCAGAGGGGTTATTTGGGTTAACATCGACATACCCAATTCTTCCGACATTTTCTGCATCACACATTGTCAAAAAAATACGCAGGCAATCTTTTGAAATTAACAGTGGAACAGGCACCATAGTATTCTTCTTGTACCATTCCAGATCAAATGATTCAAAACTACAAATAAGACCCTTTTTAATCCATTTCATGTTGCACCTTTAGAAAGCCTTATACAGATTAACGAATGATTTCATAAAGAATTTAAATCCATGATAAACAGATATCTCACGGTTAAGCACCATGATAAGAATATTTCTTGTGCGGTTAATTCCTTTCAATGTATTGAGCTTTATTTTATTATTATACTTTAAGCTGAGCCCATCAATCCATTCAACATTCCCAGCTTTGTCACTAAACATATTGACACCTGGAATTGCATCCTGAATTAATTTGAATTTAGGTTCAAATCGACACTTATCATCAATCATCTGTTGTGAACCAAGGGCTAAATCCTTACGCCATACGGGATCATTCAACAATTTAGTGACTAAATCCCGTGCCTCTGCAGGACTTTCATATGTTGGCAAATCAACATACCCTTTTGAAAGCTTAAGCAAATCCGGTTGAGGACATGACAGTAACACAGCGTTTGATGCTAATATATCACATACACGCCAACTAAAACCTTCTTTAGCATGTGCATGAGGAAGATTCAGGGAAACCTTACTTCGATTATAAGTTTTTGTATTATGACTTAATGTAACACTTGGCTCGAAATCAAAACATTCAAATATGTTTTGACTATATAGCAGCACATCGCTGTAGGCATGAGGATAACCATAAATCTTAAGACCGAGATCAGTTAACTCAGAAAGAACATCAAATCTTTTCTGGCATGTCAATAAATGAATCATTGATACCTCAAATGGGAAATGAGGCAAATTAAAATATCTTAATTCATCTTTAGACAATTGCAGATATGGGTTTTCTTTAAATTGAGCGATATGCTCAAAAAACCTATCTTTTATAAAATTGCATTCTTTAGGCCCTAAATCTCCATCCTGGCTAATCCGTTGAAAGAATGCGACAAACTCTTTGTTCCAGTTCCCCATGGATCCAACAAAAGAAACAGGAATATCTTGTTCTATATTTTCGGCACGCATATCAGAAGCATGACCAAAAAGAATATTTCGATTGCTCCCAGAGTCTACATAGGGGAACCAATCTTTGAGGGTATTTAATGTATCACCAGAAAAATTGAAGAAATAATATCGTTCTGCATATTTTTTTATTACATCTTTATTCGAAAAAAAAGCATAAGAATCAGCCGCTAAACAGGCTACAGGACAATCTATATCATCCAACATTGTTGGATAAGGTAATACATTATTAAGGGTTAGAATCAAATCAGGTTGAAATTCCTTAATTTTATTTCTCATTCGAGATTTAGATATAACTGAAACTCCACCATATAAAAAATCATTAGCTCTGATATTTAATACATTATTTCCTACTCTTGTTAGCGCTCTTATTAAACCTTCAACAAATGAATCAACATAAGGTTTTCTCAGCCATGTCACATTTGACATGGCACAAATAACTATATTTGCCAAAGTTTAATCCCCTCTGGATTTCTTTATCTTTTTTACTAAAAAACATCTAATACTTCCAGGTAGTAAGTTTTCTAGTAATTGCTGAATGAAGTCTATCGCCAGTAAAGAGCGCCCTGAAACTAAAGGATTACTCTCCATTCTTTCAGCTAAAAATCTTGGATTAACTGAAAGTATACTTAACTCTTTCTCAATCGTTGAATCTCCCAGCATCTCATACCAGCTTTCAATCGCGAAATTCCGGTACTGCGCCCTCTTCATCTCCCAGGCATGCATCGATAACTGATGCTGAACAAAAACTTTCTCAGATACTCCTTTCGGAATTTGATCAAATTTTTTCTTTGTTATTGCACTTAATTCCTCAAGTGTTGATAATGTTGAAAATCGCTTCAACACTTTGAAATGCTCAAAAATCCTTCTGGCTTTTACGCTTTTACTTGGAGCACTCAAATTTTTTTGATCATTTAGTATACGATAATATGATAATTTTTCGTTAACGGTACCAATATTAAAACCATCTATTGACATTCTAACCCACAAATCATAGTCATGTAATAATATTAGTCTATGGTCCGGTTTATAACGATTTAAGATATCTCGTCTAATCAATGGCCCTGATGCACAAACGCAATTCCCTGCATTAAAAAAATATCTTAGCCATGCAAAACGATCTCGCGGCGTTGTGTCAAAATGTCCACTAGCAAAATGATTATTATGTTTTATCTCATGGCTACTTTCATCAACAAAAATAACATCGTTAAAAACGAATGCCATTTCAGGATCTGCTTCGATAACCTTTAACAGCTTCTCATATTTATCGGGCGCCAAAAAGTCATCTGACGGTACAGGCGAAAAATACTTTCCTTTCGCATTTTCCAATAAAATCTCAGTCGTTTTTGCAGGCCCTAGATTTTTCTCATTCTGGATAAACTTTACTCTCGGATCCTTACCTACATATGCTGAGGCGATCTTCGCCGTATCATCAGTCGAAGCATCATCGACAATAATAATTTCAATATCTTTAATACTTTGATTTAATGCAGACTCTATCGTCTCTTTGATAAATGCTGCGTGATTATATGCAGGAATACCAATAGAAATAAGCGGGCTTGCCATATTATAAAACTCTAGTTTTTTCGAAATTATTGATAACTCTCTTACAGGATCATTTTTAGATGAAAAAGCATAACAAGATCGTTATAAACAATTAATAAAGTAATAATTACTATATATGGGAATTTTTTAGAGCATCGAAAAATACTTTCATTTACTGAGTAATAGCGGCAGACTTTAAAATCACCCCAGATGCTATGAAATATATTAGCCAAAGTCTACCGCCAACAACTTTTATATCACATAAAAATCAATGGATCTTATTATCCATTTTTCTTCATCTGAAATGATTTGATTACTTCGATAACACGATCTGTCTCTTTTGACGACATAGTGGGATATATTGGCAAACTAAGAATTTTATTTGCTAAATCATCATGCTGAAAAAATCTTTCTTCAGTAAAATCCTTATAACACTCTTGCAGAGCGGGGGGGATTGGATAATGAATTAGGCTTTGTACATTATTATTTTTTAAATAATCTTGTAACTCATCTCTATGTTGACTTTGGATAACGAATAAGTGCCATACAGGTTTAGCCCACTCAGGAACAAATGGTAGTTGTATACCTATTCCATTCAGCTCTGCACAGTATTTTTCAGCGATAAGAGTACGGCGGCTATTCCACTCATCTAAATGTTTAAGTTTCACTCTCAAAATAGCGGCTTGAAGCTCATCCAGGCGGGAATTATACCCAATGATATCATGCTGATATTTTATAGTTGAACCATAGCTACGCAGTTTTCTTATTTTTTCAGCGATCACCTTATCACTTGTTAATACTGCACCACCGTCACCCAAGCAACCGATGTTTTTTCCTGGGTAAAAGCTTGTTGCAGCTGCATTGCCGAGAGAACCAACCTTGCGCCCTTTATAGTAAGCGCCTTGGGCTTGGGCCGCATCTTCAATAACAACGAGATTATGTTTCTTTGCAATTCGATTAATCTCGTCCATATCAGCAGGTTGCCCATAGAGGTGAACAGGAATAATCGCTCGAGTTTTCGATGTAATAGCATCTTCTATATGATGAATCGAGATATTACACGTATTTGTATCTGCTTTTACAGGAACAGGGGTTGCTCCAGCCTGAGTCACCGCAAGCCATGTTGCTATAAATGTGTTAGCTGGAACCAGAACTTCATCACCAGGACCAATGTCGTATGCTTTCATCAAAAGGAAAAGCGCTTCGAGCCCATTGCCGACACCGATAGAATAATCAACACCACAATACTCAGCGAACTCTTGCTCAAAGGACTCTAGTTCTGGCCCCATGATATACCAGCCAGAATGAAGTACCTTCTCAAAAACATTTTTAAGTTCAGACTCAATTTCCTGGTGAATACCTTTCAAATCTAAAAATGAAACGTTCATCCTATGGCCTCTCCACATCTTTCAAAAAATCAGAATAGTCTCGGTAATAATCGCTTTCATCATAGTAGTCAGAAGCTAATACCATGCAAACAGCACCTGATGAGAAATTCATTAAATCACGCCACATCATTGGTGGAATATAGAGTCCATAATATGAGCGATTAAGATTAAATATCTTTTTGTTTGAACCGTCATCAATAATAACGTCAAAACTACCGGACATGGCGATCATCAATTGATGAAGAGCCTTGTGCCCGTGGGCTGCGCGAGAAGCACCTCCCGGTACATCATATAGATAATAAACACGTTTAATATCAAATGGGATGTGTCTGCTGCTCTCAATAAACGTCAAGTTGCCTCGGTTATCATGAATTTTAGGTAACTCAATAAGTTTACATTGATCTATTGACATTTAATCCACCAAAGATAATTGGAAAAACTCATGAACAATTCCTCCCCCACCGAACTCAGACTTAAACTGGTAGAGACCTTTATTTAAAACTAACCCACCATTCTCGGTACTAATACCAAAATCGAACCACCTTTTGCCATCATCCTTAGAGCGAGTAATACAGTGCTCAAAAACTGCGTCTAAAGCAGATAGCTCATAGCCCAACTCACTAGATGCAATATATTGTGCATGTGCTACCTGCATTGTTTTAAATAACAGAGTACCTGCGACAACCTCATCATCTTTAAGAGCTACAACACATTCAATATTTTCAGGAAAACGTTCTATCAGAAGCAATATCTCCTGAACAGTATGGACAGGATTAACGCCATGTTTTCTATTTAAATTATCAATCAACACATCCCATAATTTCGATAAGTATTCAATACCCGAAACTACGCTAATGCCATTTGACACCGCCTTTTTCAGACTACGTTTTCTTCTACTACTTAAAGAACGGCGATACTCTAAATCAATCGTACTACTTAAATCGCGGCGAAAGCATATTGCGCCGACACGAAATAATGCATATAAATCATCCTGTGCAGGTGTAGAATGATATATCCACGGTGTAACCTTGTATATTAGCTTTGTGTAACCTTGCTCTTTATAATACTGGCATACCATATTCAGTGCATCTACCATCAACTCTCCTCGTAGAGCACCTTGCTGAATAACACCACCGTAAGTAATGCCAGGATGGCTAGAAATGCATTGAGTATCATTAGGCTGAATTGCTGCCGGGAAGATACCAAGCCATTTTCCTTCTTCATCCTCAATGATCAATGATCGATCTATAAATCGATCTTCATGATATGACAAATAACGTCTGGAATGCAAAAACGTAGCCTGATATGAGCCAGAACAAAATGTATTCCACTCTTCTGCATCAGAACTTGGATTGTAAGATCGAATATTAATTTTCATGTTTCTCTTTACTGTTCACGAAATCATCGTATTGTTCAAAGACTTCATTCACATCTCCCATGCCAATTAGTCTGCCATGCTCTAATAATATTGCTTTATTGCAAAATTTCTTGATGACAGCTTCGCTATGAGAAGCTAGAACGAAAATTTTACTACGATCAATAAATTCATTTAATTTTTTCTCTGCCCTTGCCATAAAGACAGCATCACCAGTGCCAATGACTTCATCCATCAATAAGATGTCGGCATCCATTGACGTTACAGTTGCAAAAGCCAACCGCATCGTCATCCCTGATGAGTAAGTTCTAACTGGCATATCCAGATACTCATTCAATTCAGTGGCATCAGCTATTGTATTTAGTCGCTGTTTGATTTCTTTTTTACTCATCCCAAGTAGCAAGCCACGGATAATAATATTCTCAATACCTGTTGCCTCCATTTCTAACCCAACGGATAAGTTTAATGTAGATACAACACGACCAGTAATATTTAATTGACCACTACTTGGTTTGTATATACCTGCAAGCGTTCTCAATAGCGTAGATTTACCCGCACCATTATGACCAATAAGTCCGATGCGATCACCTTCATATATATTAAACGACACGTCACGGAGTGCGCTAATCACTGGAATCTTATCTCCTCCAGAGATTATTCCTCCAGTTGCTGCGGATAATACACGATTCTTTATTGACCTACTCCCGACGCCTACAATGGGGTAGTCAAGACATATATCTTTAGCTTCTATCTTAATCATATTATAACCAAAAAGGAATTCTGCTTGACTTGTACTTATAAACGACAGCTGCAATTAATGCGAATACAATGAATGTAGAAAAAGAAACGCACCAAGCTTCTATGCCGGGAATTTTCCCCAATAAGGGCTCTCTAATCAGGTCAATATAGTATTTAAATGGGTTCACCAAGACAATCCAACTATTTTCAGAAACTAATCTAGGCATCCAGATAACTGGTGTAACAAAAAACAGTATTTGAATCATATTCTGTGAAATTTGTGCGATATCCCTAAAACGGACTCCGGCGATCCCTAAAATCACACCTATTGCAGCAAAATTACAGACAATTAATAAGAAACCAGGAATAGCAAGAAAGAAAGGGAGACCGGGATTAATTGCAAAATAGATATAAACACCGAATATAATTACTATATTGTGGAGAAATATTATTATATATCTAAACAAAACTCTAAATAATATAACAAATGGATTCATCTTGATATCTCTCATATAATTTGCATGCTCTACAAATATATTAGAGAAATCACCAAGCACCCCGGCGAAAAAACCCCAAGCCACATATCCAACAGATAAATATGGCAAATAATCCCTTGTTTCCGTTTTGAATAATTTACTATAAACAACACCTAAGACAACAATAAATATGGACATACTTATCGTTATCCAAAACGGCCCTATTCTGGATCTTCGATATCTCAATTTAATATCTTGCCAAGCCAAAAAAACCCATAGATCATACTGTCTCAGGGCATGATATAAATCAGTACTTTTGAAATTCTTCATTAAAAAACCCGATAATTAAACACCACATGATGAATTAGGAGAGTCTATAATGCTTCAACCATACAATATGGAGGTATTCAGATATCATACTGTATTATTTATATATCCAGTAACTTAATAAGTGTTTAATATATTAAAGGAACTTAGATAGATAGTTACTATGGCTGTAAAAATAATAGCTACGGATAGCTATTTAGCAATTTTCTTATTCAGCAAGCCGATAAGATACTGTCCATATTCATTTTTCTTCATGGGTTGAGCAACGATTTCCAGTTCCGAATCACTAAGCCAGTTATTACGCCAAGCAATTTCTTCAAGACATGCAACTTTTAACCCTTGAACGCTCTCTATCGCCTGCACAAAGGAAGACGCGTTATGTAGGCTCTCATGTGTTCCTGTATCTAGCCAAGCAAACCCACGTCCAAATAGCTCAACACTTAATAACCCAGCTTCTAAATACATCTGGTTAATAGAGGTAATTTCAAGCTCCCCACGAGATGAAGGCTTCACTTGCTTAGCAAAATCAATGACCTTATTATCGTAGAAATAAAGCCCTGTAACAGCATAATCTGATTTAGGCTTAATAGGCTTTTCCTCAATAGAAATTGCTGTCATCTTTTCATCAAACTCTACAACACCAAAGCGTTCAGGATCTTTGACTTGATAACCAAATACAGTTGCGCCAACCTCTTTACTCGCAGCACTTCTTAGAATCTCAACGAAGGAGCGGCCATAAAAAATATTATCACCTAGCACCAAACAGCAACGTTCACTACCAATAAACGTTTCACCAATAATGAATGCCTGGGCCAAACCATCTGGACTAGGCTGAACCGCATAATCAATATTAATACCAAAATTACTACCATCCCCTAGCAAGCGCCGGAACCCCTCGTTATCTTCAGGTGTAGTAATAATTAATACATCGCGGATCCCAGCTAGCATCAGTGTTGATAGCGGGTAGTAGATCATTGGTTTGTTATAAACAGGCAGTAATTGCTTAGATACACCCCGGGTCAAAGGGTACAACCGAGTACCTGAACCGCCTGCGAGGATAATGCCTTTCATTATTTTTCTACACTCCCCAAACGCTCACGGCTATAAGAACCATCCAACACTCTACTCCACCAAGAGCGATTATTAAGGTACCACTCTACTGTTTTACGAATGCCACTTTCAAAGGTTTCTTGTGGTTTCCAGCCTAGCTCACGACCAATCTTTCCTGCATCAATAGCGTAGCGCACATCATGACCGGGACGATCTTTCACATAAGTGATCAGATCCTGGTACGCGCCAATCCCTGCTGGTTTTTGTGGAACCAGTTCTTCCAACAGAGCACAGATAGTTTTTACAACATCAATATTGGCTTTTTCATTATGCCCACCAATGTTGTAGGTTTCCCCGACTTGCCCCTCAGTCACAACCTTATAAAGTGCCCGAGCATGATCTTCAACAAATAGCCAATCGCGAATCTGCATGCCATCGCCATACACTGGCAACGCTTTTCCCTCCAGCGCGTTCAGGATCATCAACGGAATTAATTTCTCCGGGAAATGGTAAGGACCATAGTTATTGGAACAATTGGTGACAATCGTTGGTAATCCATAGGTTCGCAACCAGGCGCGTACCAAATGATCGCTCGATGCTTTAGACGCGGAATAAGGGCTACTGGGGGCATATGGAGTCGTTTCAGTAAATAACGAATCTGTTCCCTCCAGATCACCATAGACTTCATCCGTTGAAATATGATGGAAGCGAAAAGCGGACTTTCTTGCTGGAGCCAGTCCCCCCCAGTAAGCTCGAGCAGCCTCAAGCAACGTATAAGTACCGACGATATTCGTTTCGATAAAAGCAGCAGGACCATCAATGGAACGATCAACATGAGATTCAGCCGCTAAATGCATGACCGCATCAGGCTGACAGGTTTCAAACACACTCTTAAGTGCCAGCGCATCACAAATATCGATATGCTTAAACTCATAACGCTCATGACTACCCACATCGGCCAGAGACTCCAGATTACCTGCATACGTGAGCTTGTCCACGTTAACAACAGAATCTGCTGTGTTCTTTATGATATGACGAACAACGGCAGAGCCGATAAACCCGGCCCCACCCGTTACTAATATTTTCATAATGTTACATCCAGGAAGCGAAGTATTCTATGGCTTAACTCAGTTGTATTTGACCGTGAATGGGCAAAATTCAGGCATGCTACCGCCCTTGGGACTGAACCCAAACGCAGACACTGCCCTCAAATTGTGATTGCACAAGCGATTCTGCTGGAAATATGGCCAGTGCCATGAAAAATAGTTCGCGTATTTTACATGTCACAGCAAAGGAGGTGTAGCAGTATTGTGACCTCCCTCCTCCCCAAACTAAAAATTTACACCCCGTTTGTAGTCCTTTCTTGTTGTATGCGCAGAGTAAAAGTGCCTCATAAATATAAGTAGAAAATAACAATTACCATTCTCATTAATGGTTTTTTAGGCTATAAATTTAACTACGGAGATAATGTGTTAATACATAAGTCTATTCTGGAAACCGTAAATGCAACGGAAACGACATCGACTTTTAGGTTCTACAAATCGTCCGGAATGGGAATGCACCTATGCCACGGAGGAAATCGAGTTGAGTTCGTCATACCGCTGCTGCGCCAGCATGACTTCATCGATGTTCCGCTCCGCCCAGTGGGTCAGTTCATGCACGGTTTTGACCAGTGTCTTACCCAGCGTAGTAATCGAGTACTCCACCGTCACTGGCACGGTAGCAAATACCTGCCGGTGAATCATACCGTCACGTTCCAGGTGTTTGAGCGTTTGTGACAACACTTTCTGCGATACGCCTTCAATATCACGTCTTAGTTGATTGAACCTGACCGGCTCACACGCCAGTCGATCCAGAATCAGCAGCGACCATTTATTGGACAGACGATCCAGCACCACACGCGCCGGGCAGGTTTTACTGTAAACACTGAATTCAGGCATCCTATGACCTCTGTTTTCTCAGTTAAGGTTTTATTCGGTATATCTCGGTATATCTGCTTACCATAACGCATGTTGTTTCTTTTGGGGAGTTAGTTTCTTTTTAAAACTAAGGAAGCAACACGGCGCGCGTAAATGGCATGGAGAGGAGATCTGTCTGATTGAATCTACAGTTAGCGCCTGCTTTCGTTTTTTCGTACCGATATGAATCAATATCGCGCTAAGCCGGTATCACGCGGTAAAAACATGGGAAGCCTCTCAATTGAGGCAATAGCAGTACCGTCGCTTACCTAGGCAGCAAGACGTGATAGTAAAAGTAATTAGTCTTAAAGAGACAGAAGAAAGGACTTGGAGCGGGCGAAGGGAATCGAACCCTCGTATAGAGCTTGGGAAGCTCTCGTTCTACCATTGAACTACGCCCGCGTAGAAAGTGACTGGCATTATAGCGTCATCTTTCTGGCGGGCAAGATAAAACACGGTTTGATTGCGCGTGTTTTGAGCGGTCGATTCACACCGCTGTCACCAGTAGCGTTTGGTACCCGTTGACGATCACCTGCACGGCAAACACCGCGAATAACACTGCCGATACCGCACTGCAGTACAACGACAGCCTGCCTTTTAACGCACCACGCCCGTACTTAATTAAGACCGCCATAAACAGCGTCCAGAGTATGCCGCCAATGAAAAATCCCGCCAGAAACAGTGCAATTTGTCTGGCAGAACCATCCGTCGCCTGGGCAATCAACGTCCCACCTACAGCAGCGAACCACAGTAATGCGCTGGGTGACGCCAGTGCCATTCCCATTCCGCTGATAAAATGGCGGCGCGCGGGGGCAGATGCACGAGATGAAGGCTCACTCGCGCTATCAATAGCCAAACCACGGTGCTGGCGATAGTCGCGCCAGGCGCTACGTGCCATGTTGAATGACAGCCACAGCAGTACACCGCCGCCACCAATCCACAACAGCCACCGTACTGGGGTGTAGTTAAAAATCACCGCCATCCCTAACACCGACAGGGTCGCATAGAGCAAATCACCAAAGCAGGATCCCAGCCCAATAAAAAACGCCGCGCCTGCGCCGTCCCGAATACCACGATTAATAATGGCGGTGTTGACGATGCCCAAATCCAGACACAGCGACAGCGACAGTAACAACCCACTCAACATCACCAGTAACATACATCCCTCTTCTTATGACCTTCACTCTGTCTCATGCTGGGCCGATGAATCCACTTTCCTGCTTGCCTTACTGGCAAGACGGCTATGCCGATACAGCGAGATAAATGCCCTACGGCAATGCCGCATCAGGACAAACGACAGTAGCATTCCCCCCACGCCAACGGCAAGGCGAGCCTGTCAGATAAAAATGCGCGTAAAAGAGGAAAATACGGGGAATAAAAAAACGGCTCGTCTGCCTGCTGGCAAACGAGCCGGGATACAGCGGTGAGGCTTATTTCTGCGGACGCATCGCCGGGAACAGGATCACGTCGCGAATGGTGTGACTGTTGGTAAACAGCATCACCATACGGTCGATACCAATGCCCAGACCTGCAGTCGGCGGCAAACCATGTTCCAGAGCGGTAACATAGTCTTCGTCGTAGAACATCGCTTCGTCGTCACCGGCATCTTTCGCCGCAACCTGATCCTGGAAGCGTTGAGCCTGATCTTCTGCGTCGTTCAGCTCGGAGAAACCGTTGCCGATCTCACGTCCGCCGATGAAGAACTCGAAGCGGTCGGTGATTTCCGGGTTCTGGTCATTGCGACGTGCCAATGGCGACACTTCAGCCGGGTATTCGGTGATGAACGTCGGCTGGATCAGATGGGCTTCTGCCACTTCTTCGAAGATCTCGGTGACGAGACGGCCCAAGCCCCAGCTCTTCTCTACCTTGATGCCGATAGATTCCGCGATGGCTTTTGCCGCGTCGAAGCTATCCAGATCCGCCAGGTTGGTTTCCGGACGGTATTTCTTGATGGCTTCACGCATGGTCAGCTTCTCGAACGGCTTACCGAAATCAAACACCTGGTCGCCATACGGCACCTCGGTGGTGCCCAGAACGTTCTGCGCCAGCGTGCGGAACAGTGATTCGGTCAGTTCGATCAGGTCTTTATAATCCGCATACGCCATGTAGAGTTCCATCATGGTGAACTCAGGGTTATGACGCGGCGACACACCTTCGTTACGGAAGTTACGGTTGATCTCGAATACACGCTCAAAACCACCGACCACCAGACGCTTCAGGTACAGCTCTGGCGCGATACGCAGATACATGTCGATATCCAGCGCATTGTGATGGGTGATGAACGGACGAGCAGACGCCCCGCCGGGGATCACCTGCATCATCGGCGTTTCGACTTCCATAAAATCACGACCGACCATGAACTGGCGAATACCAGCCAGAATCTGCGAACGCACACGGAAAGTGTGGCGGGATTCGTCGTTGGCGATCAGGTCCAGATAACGCTGGCGGTAACGGGTTTCCTGATCCGCCAGGCCGTGGAACTTATCCGGCAACGGGCGCAACGCTTTGGTCAGCAAACGCAGTTCAGTACAGTGGATAGACAGCTCACCGGTCTTGGTTTTAAACAGCTTGCCGCGTGCGCCAAGGATGTCGCCCAAATCCCATTTTTTGAACTGCTCGTTGTAGACGCCTTCCGGCAGGTCATCACGCGCCACATACAACTGAATACGGCCACCGACATCCTGCAAGGTCACGAACGACGCCTTACCCATGATACGGCGGGTCATCATACGTCCGGCAACCGTCACTTCCAGACCCAATGCTTCCAGCTCTTCGTTCTCTTTTTCGTCATAGCTGGCGTGCAGTTGATCAGCAGTGCTGTCACGGCGGAAATCGTTCGGAAAAGCGATGCCGGTCTCACGCAACGCCGCCAGCTTCTCACGGCGGGTTCTGAGTTCGTTGTTAAGATCCAGCGCCTGCTCGGCACCCTGATTTTGTGGTTCAGACATGAGATTCCTTATAACCCCGCTTTTAAACTTGCTTCGATAAACTTGTCCAGATCGCCATCCAGCACCGACTGGGTATTACGTGTTTCAACCCCAGTACGCAGATCTTTAATGCGGGAATCGTCCAGTACATAAGAACGAATCTGGCTACCCCAGCCGATATCGGACTTATTGTCTTCCAACGCCTGCTTCTCAGCGTTCTTCTTCTGCATTTCGAACTCATACAGCTTGGCTTTCAGCTGTTTCATCGCCTGATCTTTGTTCTTATGCTGAGAGCGATCGTTCTGGCACTGCGTCACGATATTGGTCGGGATGTGAGTAATACGCACCGCGGACTCAGTACGGTTAACGTGCTGACCACCCGCACCAGAAGCACGATACACGTCGATACGCAGGTCGGCAGGATTGATCTCGATATCAATATCGTCATCGACTTCCGGATACACGAAAGCGGAACTGAACGACGTATGGCGGCGGCCGCCCGAGTCAAACGGACTCTTGCGTACCAGACGGTGTACGCCGGTTTCGGTACGCAGCCAGCCAAACGCATAGTCGCCCATAATTTTGATAGTGGCAGACTTGATGCCCGCGACTTCGCCTTCAGACTCTTCAATGACTTCGGTTTTGAAGCCTTTGCTTTCCGCCCAGCGCAGATACATACGCAGCAGCATACTGGCCCAATCCTGCGCTTCGGTGCCGCCGGAACCGGCCTGCAAATCGAGGTAACAATCAGCGCTATCGTACTCGCCGGAGAACATACGGCGGAATTCCAGCTGGCCCAGCTTGTCTTCCAGTATATCCAGCTCAGCGATGGCTTCGTTAAAGGTCTCTTCGTCGTCGGCTTCCACTGCCAGATCCAGCAAGCCGGCAACATCGTCCAGCCCCTGAACCATCTGATCAATGGTGTCGACGATCATTTCCAGGGAGGAGCGCTCTTTCCCCAGCGCCTGAGCGCGCTCAGGTTCGTTCCATACGTCGGGCTGTTCCAGCTCGGCGTTTACCTCTTCCAGGCGCTCTTTCTTGGCGTCATAGTCAAAGATACCCCCTCAGAACGGCTGTCCGGTCAGACAGGTCCTGAATGCGGTTTTTTACCGGATTGATTTCAAACATGGTCGTAAGATCTTAATAGTTGTTTGTCGATGACAGAATGCATGTAAACCGCGAATTGTAGCGGATCCACGCCGTGGTTTATAGCTTTTTACCGATTTTAGCGGGATGTCCCGCCGGGTGAAAAGAAAACGCCGGGAAAACCCGGCGTCGACTTCAGCGTCTGTACGCTACAGCGGCCATAGGTGCTCGATCAGCAGTTGTACCGAGCGTTTGCCGCGGAATTCGTTAACGTCCAGTTTATAAGCCAGTTCGACTTCACGCACGCTGCTGTCAGGCCACAGCACGGTATCCACGTTAAACGCGATACCATCCAACAGCGGGCCGCCACCCAGCGGCTCCACCATCACCTTGAGATGGCGTTCACCAACCAGCCGTTGTTGCAGCAACCGAAAACGGCCGTCGAAAAGCGGCTCAGGAAAAGCCTGCCCCCACGGCCCGGCCTCACGCAGCATTTCGGCGGTGCCAAGCGACAGTTCAGGCACGGCTAATTCGCCATCGGACCACACTACCCCTTCCAGTTGTGAAGCATCCAGCCACTCGCCAACCAGATCGGCAAAACGCTGGCGAAACTCGTCAAAACGATCTTCAGCCAGCGACAATCCCGCCGCCATTGCATGACCACCAAACTTCAGCATCAGGCCGGGATAACAGGTATCCAGTCGCTCCAGCGCGTCACGCAAGTGCAACCCGGCGATAGACCGCCCGGAGCCTTTCAGAATGCCGTCGCCCGCCGGT
Organism: Dickeya ananatis; assembly: GCF_019464615.1. Lineage (NCBI taxonomy): Bacteria > Pseudomonadati > Pseudomonadota > Gammaproteobacteria > Enterobacterales > Pectobacteriaceae > Dickeya > Dickeya ananatis. The sequence goes on from NZ_CP040816.1 coordinate 3,484,044, forward strand.
GCAAACGCAATCACCGGGCGATGAAAACGCTCTTTGATGCGCGACGCCAGAATGCCCACCACGCCCTGATGCCAATCCGGGTGGTACATCGCCAGCCCCAGCGGCAACGTATCACGGCTACGCTCCAGTTGTTCGCACAACTGCAACGCTTCTACCTGCATCCCCGCTTCAATCTCACGCCGACTTTGGTTGAGCGCATCCAGATCGCTGGCCAGCATCCGCGCCTGCACGATGTCATGGCACAACAGCAGCTCAACCCCGACGGACATATCGTCCAGTCGACCGGCGGCATTCAGGCGCGGCCCAAGCGCAAAGCCCAAATCACTGGCTACCAGTTGGGCAGCATCGCGGTTAGAGACCTCCAGCAAGGCGCGGATCCCCGGCCGACATTTCCCGGCTCGGATGCGGCTCAGCCCCTGTGCGACCAGAATACGGTTATTGGCGTCCAGCGGCACCACATCCGCCACCGTCCCCAACGCCACCAAATCCAGCAATTCCGCCAGATTAGGCTCGGCCAGCCTGCGTTCAGTAAACCAGCCAGACTCACGCAGGCGGGCCCGCAACGCCATCATCAGGTAGAACGCCACGCCCACGCCGGCTAACGCCTTCGACGGAAACGCACAATCCACCAGATTAGGATTAACCATCGCCTCTGCCGCTGGCAGGGTGTCCCCCGGCAAATGGTGGTCAGTCACCACCACCTCGATACCTCGCCGGTGCGCATCATCCACCCCTGCGTGGGACGAAATGCCGTTATCGACGGTGACTATCAACTCCGCCCCTTTGGCAGCCGCCTGAGCGACCACTTCAGGACTGAGCCCATAACCATCTTCGAAACGGTTGGGCACCAGATACTGAACCTCTCGCCCTCCCATACTGCGCAGCGCCAGCACCGTCAGCGCGGTACTGGTGGCACCGTCAGCGTCAAAATCACCGACAATCACAATGCGACGCTCTTCCGCCAGCGCCCGACACAACACGTCGACGGCCTGAGAAATACCGCTCAGCAGACGATAATCCAGCAGCCCGCGCAGACTACGCTCCAGTTCCTGCGCCTGTCTCACACCACGCTGGGCGTATAAACGACGTAATAGTGCCGGGAAGGAGTCTGGTAACTCTGTCTCCGTCACCGGGCGGCGACGGAGTTGGGTAACAACATTCACGCTTGATTAACCACTCGATTCAATTAGCCGCCTGATTTCAGCGAGGCTTTGTGTGCTTCCAGCATAGCCATCATCTCTTTAGGCGGCTGATACCCCGGCACCACTGTGCCGTCACTCAATACGACAGCCGGTGTCCCCTGCACGCCAAACAGCACACCCAGTTGGTAGTGCGCGCCGATATCCGTTTTACAGGTCGCAGGCGATACATCATCCCCTTTCATGGCCGCATCAAACGCCTTATTGCGATCCGCGACGCACCAGATGGATTGCATGTCTTTCGCTGCCTGAGAGTTCATGCCCTGACGAGGGAAAGCCAGATAACGCACGGTAATACCCAGCGCGTTGTAATCTTTGATCTGCTCATGCAGTTTGTGGCAGTAGCCGCAGGTGATGTCGGTAAACACGGTGATGACGTGTTTTTCCTGTGGTGCCTTATAAACGATCATCTGGTCTTTCAGGGCATTCAGACGATCATTCAGAATATAATTGGTGACATTCACCGGATCCTTACCGCTGACGTCATACAGTGGGCCCTGCAACAGGTGTTTACCGTCGTCGGTGATGTAAAGCACGCCATTCTCCGTCAGCAGGGTTTTCATTCCGCTGATGGGGGAATCTTTCACTTCCGCGTTCTGTATTCCCAAACGGTTAAGCGTCTGCTTAATCGCGGCGTCATCCGCGTGAGCCATGTTGCCGAAAGCCAGCGTCAGCAACGAAAGGAGTATTACACGTTTTTTCATGGAGTTATCCTGTTCTCAGGGCACAAGCGCCGCGCTTATCCATTATAGGCGGAAACCGCCATTATCATCCTATCGACCCAGAGGCATCATGCCCGGGGATGGTGCTGTTGATGCAGTTGTTTCAACCGCTCCGTCGCAACGTGGGTATAAATCTGCGTGGTGGAAAGATCGCTGTGGCCCAATAACATCTGCACCACTCGCAAATCCGCACCGTGATTTAGCAGGTGGGTTGCAAAGGCATGACGCAAAACATGCGGAGAAAGTTTATTGCTGTCAATAGATGCCAGTGTCGCATAGTGCTTGATGCGGTGCCAGAACGTCTGGCGCGTCATCTGCTGGGCACGGTTACTCGGAAACAACACATCCAGCGTCTGCCCGTTTAGCAACCAGGGACGACTGTACTCCAGATACTGCTCCAGCCAGTACACCGCCTCTTCCCCGAGCGGCACCAGCCGCTCCTTGTTACCTTTCCCCACTACGCGCACTACCCCCTGGCGCAGGCTGACATCACTCATCGTCAGCCCCACCAGTTCCGATACACGCAGACCAGTCGCGTACAGCAGTTCCAGCATCGCCTTATCCCGTAGTTCGATCGGCTGGTCGGTAACCGGTGCCGCCAACAGCGCTTCCACCTGCGCTTCAGTGAGATCTTTCGGTAATCGCTGCGGCAACTTAGGAGAAGACAAGGGCGCACTCGGGTCATCTGCTCGTCGCTTTTCCCGGTACAGATACTGAAACAAGCGCCGCATTGCGCTCAGCAAACGCGCCGAACTGGTGGCCTTGTAACCGCCTTCCAGTCGCTCAGCCAGAAAATCCTGCAGATCAGACGGCTGCGCCTCTAGCAGATGACAGTCATGGTGCGCCAGCCACTCCGCCAGCGAGGACAGATCATTGCGATAGGACGACAACGTATTTTCCGCCAGGTTGCGCTCCAGCCACAAGGCATCCAGAAACTGCTCGATTAAGGCCTGATCCTGTTGCTGCATTACACTCTCCTGCCATGCCGCAGACCATACTCTCCCGCCATTATGCCTGACAGAGTATGTTCGGGGTACAATTCGGTAATCATTCTCAACTTCATCACATCCTGTGGCAAAATGAAGCATGAAAGGGATTATATTTTCTTATTGATGCAGATCACGGAACGCTGTTACCACAAGGCTTGACTTCGGCCGCCGCAGTGGTTTGAAAAGAATTTTTTTCTATGCATAGAATGCTCGTCCGTGTGTTACAAAAAAGCAAAAAATTATGCAAGCCTCCATCTCATCCACTATTAATACTCAAGCACCAGAAGCGCCAGTCAACTCGCGCAATAAGGTGGTGGTCGCCTCGTTGATCGGTACCGCCATCGAATTCTTCGATTTTTACATTTATGCTACCGCTGCCGTGCTGATATTTCCGCACATCTTTTTCCCACAGGGGGATGCGACCGCCGCTACGCTACAATCGCTGGCGACCTTCGCCATCGCATTTGTCGCCCGGCCTATCGGTTCTGCGCTATTCGGTCACTTTGGTGATCGTGTCGGCCGTAAAGTGACTCTGGTCGCCTCGCTGCTGACCATGGGGATCTCCACCGTCTTAATCGGCTTGCTGCCGAGCTATGAAACTATCGGCGTACTGGCGCCACTGCTGCTGGCGCTGGCCCGTTTCGGTCAAGGACTGGGTCTCGGTGGCGAATGGGGCGGCGCAGCACTGCTGGCAACCGAAAACGCGCCGGCCCACAAACGCGCGTTGTACGGTTCGTTCCCGCAGTTGGGAGCGCCCATCGGCTTCTTCTTCGCCAACGGTACTTTCCTGCTGCTGTCCTGGATACTCACTAACGAGCAGTTCATGAGCTGGGGATGGCGTGTGCCGTTCATCGCCTCGGCGGTGCTGGTGATTATCGGCCTGTATGTGCGTGTGTCGTTGCACGAAACACCGGTGTTTGCCAAAGTCGCCAAAGAAGGGAAACAGGTACGTGTACCGTTGGGTACCCTGCTGAGCAAGCATGTGAAAGCCACCGTTTTGGGCACCTTCATTATGCTGGCAACGTATACCCTGTTTTACATCATGACCGTCTACTCCATGACCTACGGCACCACCCCAGCACCGGCAGGGCTTGGCATTCCACGTAATAACTTCCTGTGGATGCTGATGATGGCGGTCATCGGTTTTGGTCTGATGATCCCGGTGGCAGGCTATCTGGCCGACGTCGTCGGTCGTCGCAAGACCATGATCACCGTGACCTGCATTATGCTGGTCTTCGCGATGGCGTTCCCGTCGCTGCTGGGCTCTGGTAACCAGATGCTGATTATGGCCTTTCTGGTCTGCGGCCTGAGCCTGATGGGGCTGACCTTCGGTCCGATGGGCGCACTATTGCCGGAACTGTTCCCCACTGAAGTGCGCTATACTGGTGCCTCGTTTTCCTACAATGTGTCCTCGATTCTGGGGGCATCCGTAGCGCCGTATATCGCCGCCTGGCTGACCAGCCATTATGGGCTGTTCTATGTCGGTGTTTACCTCGCCGCCATGGCCTCGCTGACACTGATTGCGTTGCTGCTGACAAAAGAAACCCGTCACCAGTCTCTCGGTTAAGTCTTACAGGGATGGGGGCGTTGCTTTCATCCCTGCTTTCTTGCTTACCGTACTCCATCTTCCGCCCCACCCTGTACGCTCCCAGGTTATTCCGTTAGGCTAAGCGCACAGCAATATCGCCTTTTATTGATGCAATCACGATCAGACAACTTATGAAGATAGGACTTTTTTACGGCACCAGCACCTGCTACACCGAAATGGCAGCAGAGAAAATCCGCGACATTCTGGGTGAGGAGCTGGTTGACCTGCATAACGTGAAAGACGTTGCGCCGCAGGAGATGGAAAACTACGAGATGCTGATCCTTGGCATCCCCACCTGGGACTTTGGTGAGATACAGGAAGACTGGGAAGCCATCTGGGCGCAATTGCCAACATTGAATCTGAATGGAAAAATTGTCGCGCTCTACGGTATGGGTGACCAGTTAGGGTATGGCGAATGGTTTTTGGATGCACTCGGCATGTTGCATGACCAGCTCAAACCATTAGGTGTGCGCTTCATTGGCTACTGGCCAACGTCGGGTTACGATTTCACCAGCCCCAAACCCGTCACCGAAGACGGTAAGCACTTTGTTGGCCTGGCGCTGGATGAGGTAAACCAGTACGACATGAGCGATGATCGTCTTCAGCAATGGTGCGAACAAATCCTGCTGGAAATGGCAGAGTTACTTTGACACGCTCTCGCGTTATTTGATGTCATCAGGCCAGATGAGCATTCAGGCGTGTCTGGCACGCCTGAATCGCACAAATACCGTTCGCCCGTTAATGATGGCGGGAAGATTCCGTTCCATGCAGCGCAGGCTGCTGCAGCTGTTGACGTAACAGCCGCCATTCCTCACTCCCCATACTGTCTGACGCCAGCCACAAACGCTGTTGCCCTTTACCATCCACCGCACGTAGCGATAACAATACGCCGTTGCGCATGAACCACGGTCGCCGGACAATCTGCCAGTCACGTTGCTGCCAGTGCAGTTGGTTATCGCCACGCAGGGAAATTTCCCCCTGGCGCGATTTGATACTTCTCTGGCTACGCACAAAGTCAAACACGACCAGCGTCACTAACCCGAGCCACAGCGGTGCGTAGCCGTCCGGCCAGGGAGCCAGCAGGATCATCAGCATCAGAAATCCGTGCGTCAGCAGCGAAAACAACTGCATACGCCAGGATACGCGTAAATCACATTGCCACTGGGCCACGATCTTTATTTCGCGTCTGAATAAGGGAAACCATCCGCTTCAAACCGGGATCAACCGGCTCGCCGTGGTTCATCAACCAATTAAACAGGTCGGGATCGTCACACTGCAGCAGACGAATAAACTGCTGCTTGTCGTCATCGCTCAGCGTATCGTATTCATGCTCGAAAAACGGCATGATGGAGATGTCCAGTTCGCGCATTCCACGCCTGCACGCCCAGTGAATACGTGCTTTGTTATTGATGTCCATGTTCATGTCGCCTACTTCTCTGTTCTGTCTGGTTATCCGTGCGGGTCGATAATGACCGCCAGTGTACCGCTATTCTACCTGATGCCCTTCAACCAATAGTAACACTTTGACATATTTTCGCGTATCAGCGCCTGTACTATTTTACCGCGACCTTGCGTATCGCACGATTCGCGCCATTTTGCTGATCATGTCGCCAGACGCGCGAATCAGCGATCGGATGGCAGAACACAGCCTAAACTGCTTGCAAACCGTTGTCGCTCTTTTACCATTGGATGATTCGCTGACATTACGCATCGCAGGATTGTAATATGGCTCATCCGTTTACCGAACAACCGCTGTTTTCTTCTGCTCATCTCCCCGCCACCCTGATGTCGCTGGACGACTGGGCGCTGGTTACCCTCACCGGGCCAGACACCGTCAAATACCTTCAGGGGCAACTCACGGCTGACGTTAATGCGTTACAGGCCGGTGAGCAGGTACTGTGTGCTCACTGTGACGCCAAGGGAAAAATGTGGAGCACGGTACACCTATTCCATTATGCCGATGGACTGGCTTATCTGGAGCGCCGTAGTGTACGCGATTCTCAACTGGCGGAGCTGAAAAAATACGCGGTGTTCTCCAAAACCACCCTTACGGCTGACGACAGCGTCGTGTTGCTGGGTGCCGCTGGTGACAACATCCGTCATCATCTGGCCCCGCTGTTTGATACCCTGCCCGATGCCGATAACGCCGTCGTACACCAACCCGGCGCAACACTCGTGCATCTGTCACAGCCCGCCGAGCGTTTCGTGCTGGTGCTGAATGCACAACGTGCTGCTGCTGTTATCGACGCACTGCAAGCACAGATTACGCTCAATGATAGCCGCCAGTGGCTGGCGCTGGAGATAGAAGCGGGCCGCCCCGTCATTGACGGTACTAACAGTGCGCAGTTCATTCCGCAGGCCACCAATTTACAAGCGCTACAAGGCATCAGCTTCACCAAAGGATGCTATGCTGGTCAGGAAATGGTCGCCCGTGCCAAATACCGTGGTGCCAATAAACGCGCACTGTACTGGCTGTCTGGCTCTGGCGCACAGACACCTGCCGTGGGCGATGAACTGGAACTGAAACTGGGTGATAACTGGCGGCGCACCGGTACGGTACTGGCAAGCAGCCAATTGCATGACGGCACGCTGTGGGTTCAGGCAGTATTAAATAACGATCTGGACGCAGACAGCGTACTGCGGGTTCGCGACGATAACAGCAGCCAGCTTGCGATTCAGCCGCTGCCTTATTCTCTCGCAGAATAACCGATGCGGTAAAAAACCTCAGGGAGCCACTGCTCCCTGAGATTATCGACTCACCGCGCCGTTACCCCACATACAGGTAAATGGCCAGAAAATGGCATACGCTACCGCCTAAGACAAACCCATGCCAGATAGCGTGATTGAACGGAATCCGCTTGCAGACATAAAACACCACACCCAGCGTATATATCGCTCCCCCTATCGCCAGCAGAGTCACCCCACCGATGGACAGCTTCATCGCCAGTTGGTAAACCACAATCAGTGATAGCCATCCCATCACCAGGTAAGTAATCAGTGACAACACTTCGAAACGGTGTACAAACGCCAGTTTGAAAATGACACCCAGTAGCGCCAGACTCCAGATGGCGATCATCAATCCTCGCGCCAACGGTGAATCCAGCCCCACCAACAGAAACGGGGTATAGGTTCCGGCAATCAGCAGATAGATGGCGCAATGGTCAAATATCTTTAGCCAGCGTTTTGCGCGTTGATGCGGAATGGCGTGATACAGCGTGGATGCAAGAAATAATAAGATAAGGCTACCGCCATAGAGACTGTAGCTGGTAATGGCCAAAGACGTGGCACCATTATTTACTGCCTGTACCAGCAGCAACACCAGTCCGACGATCCCAAACACACAACCGACTCCATGGCTAATGCTGTTGGCGATTTCTTCCGCCAGCGTATACCCGGATTCCCTCACATTTTTCTTCATGCCAACCTCTTGTCCCATACCTACCTCACTCTGTGTAACTGCGACACACAGACTGTCGCGCCGAGCAAGTTTTGAGCAGATTAACTGAGAACTATTCCAGTGTACACCTGTACGCTAAAATAAAAATCCGTTGCATCGGGGGGATATTCTTGCATGTTCATCGCCCCCCATATCTCCTACAATGGCCTCTCTTTATTACAGGAGGTTAACGGATGTCGTCTGCTTTACCCGTACTGGATTTCGGCCCCATGACCGATGTCGTCAAATTTCTGATGGAAATCGACAAACTCAAGAGTGTTCAGCGCCGCTCCAAGGTAATCGGCACTGACCGTCAGGAAGACTCCGCAGAACACAGTTGGCATTTTGCCGTCGCCGTGATGAGCCTGGCACCGTATGCCGATGACACTATCGATATCACCCGTGTACTCAAAATGGCGTTGATCCACGATATCGTGGAGATTGATGCCGGTGACGTACTGGTTTACGACCTCAAAGCCCGTGAAGCTATTCAGCAGCAGGAACAGGCGGCCGCCACACGTATTTTTGGTCTGCTGCCGCAACCACAGCATGACCAGTTTCTGGCGCTCTGGCACGAATACGAAGCCGGTGACAGTGCAGAAGCTCGCTTTGCCTTGATGATTGACCGCGTTATGCCAGTACTGATGAACCTGCACAATGGCGGGCAGAGCTGGGTAGAGCATGGCATTCGGCTGGAGCAGGTGCTAAACCGTAACGATTTTATCCAGGATATTAATCCGGCGCTGTGGGGTTATCTGAAGCAGCATCTGGAAGATGCACAGGCGAAAGGCTGGCTGAAGTAATCTGCCGCTGGCATCAAGAACCGGCATAACGAAAAACGGGAGGCTCACGCCCCCCGGTTATTCACAACAAGACTTGCGTTTACTGGTACTCGCTCATCGGCACACAGGAGCAGAACAGGTTACGGTCACCGTAGACGTCATCCAGACGTTTTACCGCAGGCCAGTACTTGTGGGTCTGCCCGGCCGGGAATACCGCCAGTTCACGGCTGTACGGATGCGACCAGTCAGCCGCCAGTTCGGTCTGGGTATGCGGTGCGTTCACCAGTGGGTTATCGTCATGCGGCCATTCACCGGCGGCAACACGGTCTACCTCAGCGCGAATCGCCAGCATTGCGTCGATGAAGCGGTCCAGTTCCACTTTGCTTTCTGACTCGGTCGGTTCGATCATCAGTGTACCTGCGACCGGGAACGACATCGTCGGCGCATGGAATCCATAGTCAATCAAACGTTTGGCGATATCCATCTCGCTGATGCCAGTGCTGTCTTTCAGCGGCCGAATGTCCAGAATGCACTCATGCGCTACGCGACCATCACGGCCGGTGTACAACACCGGGTAGGCGTCTTTCAGGCGCGTCGCCACATAGTTAGCGTTCAAAATAGCCATCTGGCTGGCCTGCTTCAGCCCCTCGGCCCCCATCATACGGATATACATCCAACTGATCGGCAGGATAGAGGCGCTACCGAACGGCGCAGCGGAAACCGCCCCCTGGCGAGTCAGCACGCCGTCCATTTCCACCACCTGATGGCCCGGCACGAACGGTGCCAGATGCGCTTTCACGCCGATAGGCCCCATGCCCGGGCCACCACCACCGTGGGGAATGCAGAAGGTCTTGTGCAGGTTAAGGTGCGACACGTCCGCGCCGATGTAACCCGGCGAGGTAATCCCAACCTGCGCGTTCATGTTGGCACCATCCAGATAAACCTGACCGCCGTACTGGTGGACAATCTGGCACACTTCACGGATGGTTTCTTCATACACGCCGTGGGTAGACGGGTACGTCACCATGATGCAAGAGAGCTTATCTCCCGCCTGCTGTGCTTTTTCCCGCAGGTCGTGCAGGTCGATGTTCCCCTGCTTGTCACAGGCCACCACCACCACCTGCATCCCCGCCATCTGTGCAGAAGCCGGGTTGGTGCCGTGGGCGGAACTCGGGATCAGACACAGAGTACGCTCGCCTTCATGACGGCTTTCGTGATAACGACGGATAGCCAGCAAACCGGCGTATTCACCCTGCGCACCGGAGTTTGGCTGCATGCACACCGCGTCATAACCGGTCAGTTGCACCAGCCACTCGGACAACTGCGTGATCAGTTGGCGATAACCCAGTGCCTGCTCAGTCGGGCAGAACGGGTGCAGTTCGGCAAATTCCGGCCAGGTGATCGGCAGCATTTCCGCCACCGCATTGAGTTTCATGGTGCAAGAACCGAGCGGGATCATCGCCTGATTCAGCGCCAGATCCTTGCTTTCCAGACGGTGCAGATAACGCATCATCTCGGTTTCGCTGTGGTATTGATTGAACACCGGGTGAGCCAGTATGTCGTCGCTGCGCAACAAGGCTGAGGGGATCGACGCCGACTGCTGGCTTACTGCTGCATCCAGCGTATCGATGTCCAGCCCATGCGCGTCGCCCAGCAAGACAGTGAACAGTGACAGAACGTCATCACGACTGGTGGTTTCATCCAGCGCAATGCCGACCGCGCCATCGAGATCGGCACGCAAGTTGATACCGGCGCTCACCGCACGCCCCAGTACGGCCGCTTTATCAGCGACTTCGACGGTCAGGGTATCGAACCAGTGCTGATGACGCAGCGTCAGACTGCGCGCCGTCAGACCGGCGGCCAAAATATCCGTCAAACGATGGATACGACCGGCAATGCGTTTCAGCCCCTGCGGACCGTGATACACCGCGTACATCCCGGCAATGTTGGCCAGCAGCACCTGTGAGGTACAGATATTGGAGTTGGCTTTTTCCCGGCGGATATGTTGTTCGCGGGTCTGCATCGCCATACGCAGCGCGGTGTTACCGGCCGCATCGCGGGAAACACCGATAATACGGCCCGGCATGGCACGTTTGTATTCATCACGACAGGCGAAAAATGCCGCGTGCGGACCGCCGTACCCCATCGGTACACCAAAACGCTGGGCAGAGCCCAACACAATGTCCGCGCCCTGTTTGCCGGGTGCCGCCAGCAGCACCAGCGCCATCATGTCCGACACCACACTGATGATAACTTTCCGCTCTTTCAACTCGGTCATCAACGCGCGATAGTCGTGCAACTCGCCGGTGGTGCCTGTCTGTTGCAACAACACGCCGAAAACGTCGTCGAATTTCACCGCATCAGCGGCGTTGCCGGTCACTATCTCAAAACCAAAGGTCTGAGCACGAGTACGCACCACATCCAGCGTCTGTGGATGTACATCGTCGGCGACAAAGAAACGATTGGCCTGCTTGAGCTTGCTAACACGTTTAGCCATCGCCATCGCTTCAGCGGCAGCAGTCGCTTCATCCAGTAACGAGGCGGAAGCCAGCTCCAGCCCGGTCAGGTCCTGTGTCAATTGCTGGAAATTCAGCAACGCTTCCAGACGCCCCTGCGATACTTCCGGCTGGTACGGCGTATACGCGGTATACCAACCTGGGTTTTCCAGTACATTGCGCAAAATCACAGGCGGCGTCAGCACGGCGTGATACCCCATGCCGATATAGCTCTTATAACGCTGGTTGCGGCTGGCGATGGCTTTGAGTTCAGCCAGCGCCTGATATTCGGTGGCGGCGTCGCCCACCGCTGGCGGCTGAGGTAACTGGATATCAGCAGGTACGATGTGACGGATAAGTTCGTCCAGCGAAGCCGCGCCAATGGCGGTCAGCATCTGCTGTTGCTGAGCCGCTGACGGGCCGATGTGGCGCTCGGTGAACGCAATACCGTGTTCGAGTTGACTGAGAGTCTGGGTCATGTGGGGGAATTTCCTGCATTTGGCACAGTGATGTGCAGCGCAATTAACTAATTCAGAAAACAAGCAAATCATTCAGAAAAACAAGCAAACCATTCACAAAACAAACCAATCGCAAAACCAAGCGGACCATAAAAACGCCCCGTTGCGGGAAGCAAACGGGGCGTCAGGCTTATTCTTCTTCGTCGCTGTCTTCTTCTTCCAGCAGTGCCTGATAACCGGCGGCATCAAGCAATTCGTTCAGTTCGGCTTCGTCAGAGGCTTTAATGCGGAACAACCAGCCCTCAGCGTAAGGCGCGCTGTTTACCAATTCCGGTGCACCTTCCAGCTCTTCGTTGATCTCCACGATTTCACCGCTGATCGGCGCGTAGATATCCGACGCGGCCTTGACGGATTCCGCTACCGCGCAGTCGTCGCCAGCATTCACCGTACTGCCGACTTCCGGCAGATCGACAAACACCATATCACCCAACAATTCCTGGGCATGCTCGGTGATACCCACGCTGTAAACGCCATTGCCTTCCGCCATCACCCACTCATGGGATGAGGTATATTTCAGTTCTGCCGGAACATTGCTCATTGCCACCTTCTCCTTCCATTAATGCCAAAAATTAAAACTGAACCAGCGCTTTGCCTGCACGGACGAAATTCGGTTTGGTCACGTGCACCGGCATCTCACGATGGCGAATCTGCACGATTGCCTGCTCGCCAATACCGGCGGGAACACGGGCCAGCGCAATGCTGACGCCCAGCGTAGGCGAAAACGACCCGCTGGTGATCACCCCTTCCTGCATCACGCCATGATTATCGGTAAAGCGAACGGGTTGACCGTGACGCAGCACGCCTTTTTCCGTCATCACCAAACCGACCAACTGTTCAGTGCCTTCAGAACGCTGACGTTCAAGCGCCTCACGGCCGATAAACTGACGATCTTCCGGCTGCCAGGCAATAGTCCAGCCCATGTTGGCCGCCAGTGGAGAGATGGTTTCATCCATATCCTGACCGTACAGGTTCATGCCCGCTTCCAGACGCAACGTGTCACGTGCGCCCAGCCCACAGGGTTTTACGCCAACGACCAGCAATTGTTGCCAGAAGTTGACCGCGAGTTCCTGCGGCAACGCAATTTCATAGCCTGCTTCGCCAGTATAGCCAGTGGTGGCGATAAAAAGGTCGCCCGCCTGCAAACCAAAGAAAGGTTTCATACCCGCAATGATGTCGCGCTGCGCATCGCTGAGCAGGCTACGCACTTTATCCTGTGCCTGCGGCCCTTGCACCGCAATCAGCGACAGGTCTTCGCGTTCGGTAATCGCAACCTGGAAGGAAGCGGCATGCTCGGTAATCCAGGCCAAATCTTTCTCGCGCGTGGCGGAGTTCACCACCAGCCGGAAATAGTCTTCGGTCTGGAAATACACGATTAAATCGTCGATCACGCCAGCAGACGGCGTCAGCATCGCGGTATAGAGCGCCTTGCCGGGCTGGGTCAGTTTGGCAACGTCATTCGCCAACAGGTAACGCAAAAATTCGCGGACACGGGCACCGCGCAAATCCACGATAGTCATGTGCGACACATCAAACATGCCAGCACTGCTGCGTACAATATGATGTTCATCCAGTTGGGAGCCATAATGCAGCGGCATCATCCAGCCATGAAAATCCACCATTTTGGCGCCATCGGCCAGATGCTGTTCATATAACGGGGTGTGGTTTGCCATTCTTTTCTCTCTACGTTAGCCGTGCGTTGTGACGCCAAACCTCACGACGCAAACGTTTATCCTGCACCTGAACTTACCACTGAAGCCGACGTTCCACCACTCCCATAGCCATAAGTTTATCTATATAAAAAGACAGAACTCCACCCCATTCACAAAACAAATGAAAAGAACAAAAATCTATAAATTTTTAATTAATTGAAATTTAAATCCAATACATTAAATAAAATTAGCACCAATAATTATTAAAAATTGGTTTCATGGTGCGATATCAGATTCAGAATTCGCCATGTTAATTAGATAAAGTAATGCGAAAAACCCCTAAAATTAGATTATTTCAGGCAATCGAGATGCCCTCAATCATCACATGCACAGGCTGATTTTGTGATCGCCATCGTGGACATCTTCCCATCAACGACAACCTGATGCGGTTACTGGCGAGCGCGAGAAGGTGACAGATACAGAATATGGATGATCACGTCAGACCATCACCAACGGTGGGATATTTCAATGCAAGACATAACAAGATAAGGCGAAAAAATGCGCGTCCTGCCACTCTCGGACGGCGTTCCCCACCGTGTGAAACACAGTGGGGAACGCGAAGCGCCCTATCTCGGGGCTTCAGGACGCGTGGAGCATCATGAGCGAATCACACTCAAAAAGGCTGCAAATCCTGCAGCAGGTAGGATGACAGGGCCTGAATAACTGACGATACGACGTCTTAAATCAGGTGGCTGATGTTGACGTTCTCCATCAGGTAATGGTTGTCAGAATAATCCACCGGAATGGCGATAACCGCCGGGCCGTCCACATCCATGGCCTGCCAGAGTTTCGGCACCAGTTCAGCCGCCGATTCCACGGCAAACCCTTTGGCACCGAAGGCTTCCGCATAGGCTTTGAAATCGATAGGCCCGAACTTGACGCCAGAAGCACGGTGATACTTTTTCTCTTCCTGAATTTCCACCATGTTGTAGGCGTTATCCACCCAGATAATATGCAGGATGTTAGATTTCAGCCGTACCGCCGTTTCCAGCTCCATACTGGATTGCATGAAACCGCCATCCCCCGAAACCGACACCACCTTCTGACCAGGATTGACCAACGCGGCAGCAATCGCCCACGGCAATGCCACCCCCATGGTTTGTTGTCCATTCGTCATCAACACCTGACGGGCACGGAAGCTATAAAGATAGCGCGCCAGCCAGATATGGAAGCTGCCCATGTCCACGCACAAGGTCACATCTTTATTGACCAGATCCTGCATGACCCGCACCAGCCGCAGCGGGTGAATGGCAAAGCCATCCATGTTAATCGCGCGGGTCGCCAGTTGATGGCGCAACTGACGGCGCTCTTCCAAAATTGCCTGAGCCGTTGACGACAGCACAATCGGTGAGGCCAGTTGCTCATTGAGCATATCGATGGTGATGCTGATGTCACCCACCAGTTCCACATCCGGGCGGTAGGCACTTTCCACTTCAGCGGGCAACACATCAATGTGCACCAGCGTCGCCTTACCGGTATTCCACAGCGCCGGGGCATACTCCACCGGGCTGTATCCCACCGTCACGATAAGATCGGCCTGCTGTAACAGCTTGTCGCCAGCCTGATTATTAAACAGCCCAACCCGCCCGGCAAAATGGTCAAAGTGCTGTTGGTCGATCACCCCAGCCGCCTGATAAGTACTGGTGACCGGTAGACCGCTGTGATGCAGCAACCGGCGCAACGCCTGCGCATTTTTCGGCTGGCTGGCCATCAACCCCAGCAACAGGATCGGGTTTTTGGCATTTTTGATAAGCCCGGCTACCCGCTCGACATCGGCATACGGCGCACTGTTGAGGGTCGGCAACGTGGTTCGAGCCAGAACCGGGCTATCAACCGGTTCATTAACAATGTCTTCCGGCAGGCTGATAAACGCGGCCCCCGGACGACCAAATTCGGCGGCACGAAAGGCGTTGGCCATCACTTCTGAAATCGCCGACGACACGGTGATCTCCGCACTGTACTTGGTCACGGGCTGAAACAGGCTAACGGTATCCAGGCTTTGGTGGGTCAGCTTCAGGCGGTCGGCACGTTTTACCGCGCCCCCCAGCGCTACCACCGGGTCGCCTTCTGTTGTCGCGGTAGCCATCCCGGTCACCAGATTCGAACAGCCAGGCCCCGATGTCACCAGCGTCACACCGGCTTTACCGGTCAGGCGACCGACAGCCGCCGCCATAAACGCGCCGTTGGCTTCATGCCTGACGGGAATGGTCTGAATGGGGGAGTCCACCAATGAATCAAACACGCGGTCGACTTTTGCACCAGGAATGCCGAAGACATAGTTGACGCCTTGTTGCTCAAGATGTTTTACGATCAGCTCCGCACCGCTCGTCCAGTGCTGTTGACCATCCATATTTTCCATAATGTTTATCCTCTGCATAACAGTGTGCTTGTGCTTTCAGTACCTACACCTACCCGATGTCTCAGCTCTCTACGGAGTGAATGACGCTATCGAGATCGTCAGGGGATAAATTGGCCTTCAGGAAATCCCGGTCACGGGGAAGGTCGATAACCAGCTTCGCGATGGAGCCAAAGGTCAATACGCCTTCTTCCAATTGATAATCAAGGAGATGTCCACCACCTTTGCGATCGTCGGTGATGAAATGTTCATGATAACCAGCCACATTAATCCCCTGAACATAGGCAGGACTACGGAAACCGATTACGCTGCCCTGACAGTGTTCGAAACGAAACGTCGGTTGTTGGGCAATCGCTTCCAGCATCGGTTTATAAGGTCGTTCCTGGCGGGGTACCGTACGGGTTTCTGCATGGCTAAAACGGCCATCTATCCGCAGGGCACAAAACAGATTATCTGTTGCAATCAACTCATTAATGCGCTGATGAATCGCTTCGCGGCCGATGGTCTGTCCAAAGTGGATCTGTTCCGTCGGCCGGAAAAAGGTCATTACCGCGAAAGGGGTTTTCTGGTACGGTAACGCCGCACGTGCGCTACCGTCTTCACGAAGCTGAAAGATGCGGCTATTGAGCGCCACCAGTTCACCATCAAGATTGTTAAATGTTCCTAATCCAAAATCGCCATGTTTAAGAAGCTCTTCCATGGTGGTGTGACCTTCGTAAACCCCATTAATAAGGCCGCTCATTAATGAGGTCTGATAAATAACGCATTCTGGATGCTGTTCCTGATGATGAAGTGCAAAGCTGGCCAGTTCCCTGACACACGGGTCGACACAGTTAACATCTTTCATATCCATTCCCTTCCGACGATGATCGACTTAAATTTATTTAACCTTTCACTTGAATATTGACCGCCGTCACACCAAAGTTCCAATACAGAGAAGTGGCCAATTGGAGATCGAAAATATATGGAATTACGTTATCTGCGCTATTTTGTCGCAGTGGCCTCAACCCGGCATTTCACCCGTGCAGCGGAAAGCCTTGGCATATCACAACCACCATTAAGTCAGCAGATTCAAAAACTTGAGCGAGAAATCGGCACACCGCTGTTCAAGCGGCTGACCCGTGGAGTGGAAATGACGGAAGCGGGCGAAGCGCTGTATCAGGACGCCAGCCATATTCTTGAACTGACCGATGCCGCGGTGGAAAGGGTACGCAGCATCGCTCGTGGAGAGAGCGGTATTATCAATGTCGGCTTTTCCTGTGCCGTCACCTTTCACCCAGCGGTACTGACGCTGCTGCGCCGCTATCGGCAACACCACCCCAAGGTACGGCTACAGCCGCGGGAAGAGCATATCCATGAAATTCTGGAGAGCCTGCGTAACCGCACCATTGATATCGCGTTTGTACGCCTGCCAGACAACATCGGCGAAGAGTTTGAAGGTGAACTACTGGCTAATGAATCGATGCGTCTGGTGCTGCCGGAAAACCACCCATTTAGCGATCAAACACGAATCAATCTTGGGCAGTTGCAGAATGAACCGCTGATTATTTTCCCGCGTGAACTCTGCCCTAGCCTGCACGACCTGATTGTCCGAGCCTGCTACCTGTCGGGTTATCAGCCCAAAATCAACCCGCTGGCACCACACCTCACCGCGACCATCAGTATGGTGGCGTCCGGCTTTGGCGTGACCTTCGTCCCGGCATCGATGACCAGCATCCAGACCGGTAATGTGACCTACCACGATACCAACACCCCCCACCTCACCACGCAGATTGCCGTTATCTGGCGTAAACATGACCGCAGTGCCACGCTACTCAACATGTTACAGCTGGTACGCGACTATCTGCGTGCCGCGCCTGAATCTGCCTGATTTATCCCCTGCCGTCGGCCAAGCGGCAGGTCATAGAAAAATCACACGACATCGGTTGTATAGCGGAAAATCTGATATATGATATTGGTTATCATTATCAACAAGAGAAACCACCATGCTGACTGCCATGATCGCGGCGTGCGGGCTGTGGGGAATAAGCTGGTATTTTGGTAAACGCCTGTCCAGCGCCTGGGGTGTACTGCTACCGACTGCGTTGATGCCGTTACTGGCCCTGCCGGAACTGAATCAAACTCACTTAAAATACATCTGTGCGCTGGCCATGCTGCTCACGGTGGGCATGTTGTTCCACCGGCGTATGCGCCACTATCTGCTGCTGCCTTCCTGCATTGCGCTGGCAGGCGGCCTGGCGGCGCTGTCGCTCACGCTCAAAGGGTGGCCGCATTGGCCCTGAATCAGCATAACGGTCGGGCGTATGAGGGAAAACGAGCAGTAGTAGATAGATGTTGTTATGGATGGATATTGCTGTGTTGAAGCCGAAGAAAGATAAGGAGAGTGGTGCGAAGAGAGGGACTTGAACCCTCACGTCCTAAGGAAACTAACACCTGAAGCTAGCGCGTCTACCAATTCCGCCACCTTCGCACTGTTTACTACGATTGCTTACTGCACGATTGCTTACTGCGATGATACAGCAAGACGCTGATTTGTATCCCAGTGGTGCGAAGAGAGGGACTTGAACCCTCACGTCCTAAGGACACTAACACCTGAAGCTAGCGCGTCTACCAATTCCGCCACCTTCGCAGGTACTGTGAAATACAAATCTGTGGTGAGTTTGGTGCGAAGAGAGGGACTTGAACCCTCACGTCCTAAGGACACTAACACCTGAAGCTAGCGCGTCTACCAATTCCGCCACCTTCGCAAACCAAGCAACATTACGTCACATAATGCCACCACGGAGGCGCATTCTAGAGGTTTTAGCACCAACGTCAATCATTATTTCCGCCACGCCGCGGCGTTTGCTGTAAAAACCAGCATTCACCCAAACGGTGGCTGATGAAAGCATTGCGCCAACCAGTCGATCACGGCCCGAATGCGCGGAGCCAGAAAACGCCCGGAAGGATACATCACATACAGCGGCATGTCGGGCGGTGGCAACTGCGGCAATATCTCAATCAATTCACCGCCAGACAGCAACGATTCCAGGCCATAACGGGGAGCCTGAATAATCCCCATCCCAGCCTGACAGGCAGCGATATACGCATCCGCACCGCTTATCTCGACCAGACTGGGCAAGGTACGGGTAACGAGCTGCCCTTGCTGCATGAATTCCAGCGGATAACGCTGCAATGTGCGTAACGAAAAATACCCGACCATGCGGTGTGTCGCCAGCGCCTCCAGCGAGTCAGGCACACCAAACTCGGCACAATAGGTCGCCGAAGCACAGGTAACCTGCGGCAGCGACGGTAATGATCGCGCGACCAGTGAGTCATCATCCACCTGCCAGGCACGCAATACGCAGTCCACGCCTTCTCGCAACACATTTATCGCCGCGTCGTTGGCACTCAGCACCAACGAAATCTGCGGGTACCGGCGGTAAAACGCAGGTAATGACGGGATCACCACCTGTCGTGCCAGCGAGTGCGGCATATCGATACGCACACGGCCGCTGGGCTGCTGACGCTGATGGGAAAACAACGCATCCGTCTCGTCGAGCTCCGCCAGCAGTTGTACACAACGCTGGTAGTACAGCAGGCCTTCGTCCGTCACCTGCACCTGACGTGTAGTACGTTGCAGCAAGCGCACGCCCAGCCTGACTTCCAGCCGTTTCAGCGTCTGGCTCACGGTGGCGCGCGGCAATCCCAGCTTTTCCGCCGCCCGGCTGAAGCTCTCCGCCTCCACGATACGCACGAAGACCCGCATGGCCTGAACCTGATCCATCCCCGGCCCCATTGTTTGTATTTTACAAACAGTGTTGCATAAAACCGCGAATTTATCTTTTTGATTGAAACAACCACACTGAGAAAACGCCGCTAACAACACGGAGCAAGAAACATGCAACAGCGAAAACTCGGCCCGCAGGGGCCAACGGTATCCGCCCTCGGCCTCGGCTGTATGGGGATGAGTGATTTCTATTCCACCAGTCAGGATGAAAACGAAGCCATCGCCACCCTGCATCGGGCGCTGGAACTGGGTGTCACCCTGCTGGACACCGCCGACATGTACGGCCCCCACACCAATGAAATACTGGTAGGCAAAGCCATCAAGGGCAAACGGGATCAGGTATTTCTGGCTACCAAATTCGGCATTTTGCGCGATCCGACCAACCCGGCGTTGCGCGGTGTCTGTGGCCGACCTGAGTATATCCGTCAGGCCGTTGAGGGCAGCCTGACGCGTCTGGGCGTTGATGTTATCGATCTCTACTACCAACATCGTATCGACCCGGCCGTGCCGATCGAAGAGAGCGTCGGCGCGCTGGCTGATTTGGTGAAAGCGGGCAAGATTCGGTATATCGGCCTGAGCGAGGCGTCGGCCGCCACGCTGGAGCGGGCACAGCGCGTGCATCCTATCACCGCGCTGCAAAGTGAATACTCCTTGTGGACGCGAGATGTGGAAGCAGAGATCCTCCCCACCTGTCGCCGTCTGGGTATTGGTTTTGTGCCTTACAGCCCGTTGGGGCGTGGCTTCCTGACCGGTGCCATCACGCGCCCGGATGCCCTGTCCACAGACGATTTTCGGCGCAGTAACCCGCGTTTTAGCGATGAGAATTTCGCTAAAAATCTACAACTGGTAGAAAAAATCACGCAAATGGCGCGGGAAAAAGCCGTCACGCCCTCACAATTGGCATTAGCCTGGGTGATGGCACAAGACGAGCATATCGTGCCGATCCCTGGGACCAAACGTCGTCGCTATCTGGAAGAAAATATCGGCGCGCAGTCGATCGCTCTGACACCACATGAACTGGATGAGATTAACGCTATCTTCCCGCCGCATGTCGCCGCTGGCGAGCGCTATGGACGAGAGGGGATGGCGACGATCGATAACGCCTGAGCATCAAGCCTGAAGGTCCGGCCAGAAAGCCGGGCCTTCGGGTAAATGGCGGGTTACTTTCGGGTGAATTAGCGGTTCTTATGGCGACGCAGCACGGCGCGGTATACGCGGAAACGGCCAGTCTGAGCCAGCACTTCATGACTACCGAATGTCTCGTCCAGCAGCGCCGGGTACGGCAGGAAGGCGTTGGCGACGATACGCAGTTCACCTTCGATGTTCAGATGAGCAGCAGCACCGCGAATCATCATTTCCGCCGCATGCAGGCTGGTTTGCATGCCGTCGTGGAACGGTGGGTTCGAGATAATCAGATCAAAGCGCCCTTGAATATCTGAGTAGGCATTGCTGGCGATAACCTGGCCTTCCAGTCCATTCGCCGCCAGCGTCGCCTGGCTCGCTTCCAGCGCCGCCGCGCTCACATCGCTCAGCGTCAGGCGAATTTTCGGCGATAACCGGGCAAACGATGCTGCCAGCACCCCAGAACCGCAGGCAAGATCCAACACTTTCCCCTTACGGTGTGGTTCCAGCGTCGAGAGCAGCAACTGGCTGCCGCTATCCAGTCCCTCACGGCTGAATACCCCCGGCAATGTGCGTACCGGCACGCCATCCACGTCATATTCCAGCCACCAGTCTTCCAGTGCAAACGCGGAGGCGGCATCCAGACGACCGTGGTACAAACCGCAGCGACGCGCGCTGTCGATCTTATTGATAGCGGCGATCGGCTCCAAAATACCTTCAGCGCTGCGCACCCCACTACGGTTTTCGCCGACGACAAAAATTTCGCACCCGACCGGCAACAGCGACAGCAGATTAGACAACTGGAACTGTGCTTCCTGTTTGCTCTTCGGCCAGTAGTAAATCAAGGTGTCGCACCCGGCGACCATGTCCGCCTGCGCCAGCAGCGAAAAATGCACGTTGTCGCCCAATACAGGCTGCAACTGCTGCCAATGATGGTATTGCGTGGTGTGCACAGTAACGGCCGCCGCCTCAAAATGCGCAGGCAATGTATCCTGCAAATCACCGGCAAACAGTACCCGGCGGGCAACAAATTCATCACTATGGCGCAATATCACTTCACTGGCGGGGGTTAATGCTGACATCAGGTCTGGCTCCTCAATAAACTGAGCGGGGATTATAGTGGTTTGTTGGCGCAGGTTCAGCGATTTGTTAGCATAGCGCCGCACAATCGTGCGCCACCATCGCCAGATACGACGATTTGCGACATCGGGCGCGGTTACCACGGGCACTAACATCGCACGCAGAGTGAGTAAGGCATGACATCAAGACGGGACTGGCTGTTACAGCAACTGGGGATCACCCAGTGGACCTTGCGTCGTCCGTCGGTGCTGAAAGGCGAAATCGCCGTCAGCCTGCCGCCTGATGTCCGGCTGATTATCATCGCCGATCCACTGCCCGCCAGCGATGACCCGCTGTTACAGGATGTCTTGCGCAGCCTGAATCTCTCTTCGCAGCAGATGATAAGCCTGACGCCACGTCAGGCGCAGATGCTACCGGAACATACCCGCTGCCACAGTTGGTGGCTGGGTCAGCCAGTCACCGATGCGCTGGCATTGGATGGCGTGCAACTGACCAGCCCGGCTCTGGCCGAGCTCTCTCACAACGCCGGGGCGAAACGCGCCCTGTGGCAACAGATTTGTCACCATGAACATGATTTCCACCCTGACCACGGCTGACCTGCCGCAGGCGTTTGACATTGAATGCTTAAGCCACGCTTTTCCGTGGAGCGAAAAAACCTTCATCAGCAATCAGGGCGAGCGTTACCTCAACCTGAAACTGTGTCATGACCAGCAACTGGTGGCCTACGCCATTACTCAGGTGGTGCTGGATGAAGCCACGCTGTTCAATATTGCGGTTGACCCGGCGCACCAGCGCCACGGCTACGGGCGTCAGTTGCTGGAACACCTGATTACCGAACTGGAGCAGCGTGGCATTGTGACGCTGTGGCTGGAAGTGCGCGCGTCCAACGCCCGCGCCATCGCGCTGTATCAAAGTTTGGGATTCAACGAAGTCTCGGTACGGCGGGATTATTACCCGACGGCCAACGGCCGCGAAGACGCCATTATTATGGCGCTACCGCTGGGGTGATAAAATCCTTAAGTACAGGATGACGCTTTTCTGGCATCAAAAACTGCGCTGAGGTGGGCGACTTCGCCGGGTGAGCGACAGGACGTCGCGAAAGCCTGTGCCGCGCCTGGAGCGCGTCACAGGCGGCCCGAACCGCGAAGTCGAACGCCGAAGGTAGCGAGTAGCGCCGCAGTTTAGCCACTAGCCAGTGGTCAAGGAGAGGTGGCGCTTGCACCTCTCCTTGTCGTGCGTGCAATGAAGCAGCAAAGAAATTACACCGTTTATCCCGCACGAAATGACTCACTGACCGGACAAACATCACTATTCACAATACAACATAGCTGTTTGTCAACAGCCTCAAGCCTCGGCTTTATCGCCCAGCAGTACCGACTCCAGCGCGATTTCGATCATCTCGTTGAAGGTGGTCTGGCGCTCGGCCGCCGTGGTCTGCTCGTGGGTACGGATATGGTCAGACACGGTGCAGATAGCCAGCGCTTTCGCGCCGAATTCCGCCGCCACGCCGTAAATACCGGCCGCTTCCATTTCCACGCCCAGAATGCCGTATTTTTCCATTACGTCAAACATTTGCGGGTCCGGCGTGTAGAACAAATCAGCGGAGAACAGGTTACCAACGCGGGCGTTGATGCCGCGCGCTTTCGCCGCATCCACCGCGTGACGCAGCAGATCAAAGTCGGCAATCGCCGAGAAATCATGATCTTTAAAACGCATGCGGTTCACTTTGGAATCAGTGCAAGCCCCCATGCCGATCACAACATCACGCAGTTTCACATCGGCGCGCACCGCACCGCAGGACCCCACGCGGATGATTTTCTTCACGCCGAACTCGGTTATCAGTTCTTTGGTGTAAATCGAGCAGGACGGGATGCCCATGCCGTGGCCCATCACGGAGATACGACGGCCTTTGTAAGTACCGGTGAAGCCCAGCATGCCACGCACGTTGTTCACTTCCACCGCGTTTTCCAGAAAAGTTTCCGCGATGTACTTAGCGCGCAGCGGGTCGCCCGGCATCAGTACCACGTCAGCGAAGTCACCCATTTCTGCATTGATATGTGGCGTAGCCATCCTTTTTTCTTCCTTTTTAAATCCAGTGTGAATTCATGATGATGAAGTATAGCGTCGCGCGGTCAGCGCATCGACCTATCAACGTATCGATCGGTTAAAACATCGATCCGCTAAAACATCGATTCATCAAAACATTGAGCCGATCCGTTAAAACAGCGGCGTACCGTAATCCATCGGCGACAGGCCGAAATAACGGACAACCGTCTGGCCTATGTCGGCAAAGGTGGTGCGATGGCCGTAATCACCCGGCTTCACACCCGGCCCGTACATCAGCACCGGTACGTGCTCACGGGTGTGATCGGTTCCGGGCCAGGTCGGGTCGCAGCCGTGGTCGGCCGTCAGAATCAGAATGTCATCACCCGTCACGCGAGCGAGCATCTCCGGCAGACGGCGGTCAAACAGCTCCAGCGCGGCGGCATACCCCGCCACATCACGACGATGGCCGTAAGACGAGTCGAAATCCACAAAGTTGGTGAACACGATGGTGTTGTCACCCGCCTGCTCCATTTCGCTGAGCGTGGCGTCAAACAACGCATCGATACCGGTGGCTTTGATCTTTTTGGTGATACCGACGTTAGCGTAGATATCGGCGATTTTCCCTACCGATACCACCTGGCCGCCTTTTTCATCCACCAGCTTTTTCAGCATGGTCGGTGCTGGCGGTTCCACCGCCAGATCATGGCGATTGCCGGTACGCTGGAACTGGCCGGCTTTATCACCAACGAACGGCCGGGCGATCACACGACCAATGTTGTAACCGCCTTCGGTCAGTTCCTCACGGGCGATTTCACACAGTTCATACAGTTTATCCAGCCCGAAGGTCTCTTCATGGCAGGCGATCTGAAATACCGAATCCGCCGAGGTATAGAAAATCGGCTTGCCGGTTTTCATGTGTTCCTCACCAAGCTGGTCAAGGATCACCGTACCGGAAGAGTGGCAGTTACCGAGATAGCCCGGTAACCCGGCACGCTCCACCAGCCGGTCCAGCAGCGCCTGCGGGAAGCTGTTGTGTTCGTCGAGGAAGTAGCCCCAGTCGAACAACACCGGCACCCCGGCGATTTCCCAGTGGCCGGATGGCGTATCTTTACCCGAGGAGATTTCGCTGGCGTAGGCATACGCACCGATAATATCCGCCTGTGCATCCAGCCCCGGCGGAAACTGCCCGGTGGAGCCTTCCGCCGCCTTGCCCAACCCTAAACGGCTCAGGTTCGGCAACCGCAGCGGCCCCTGCCGACCGGTATCCGCCTTGCCTTGTGCGCAGGCGTGTGCGATATGGCCCAGCGTATCTGAACCCGCGTCGCCAAACCGCCTGGCATCAGCAGTGCTGCCAATCCCAAACGAGTCGAGAACCATAATAAATGCACGTTTCATGTTGTTATCTCCTGCGTCGTGCGTAAGGGCACAGCGTGTACATAAAGTATAAATGCGCGTAGGGCAAAACGGCGACCAACGCTTAGATATCCGCGATATCCAGTCGGCGATAAATCAATGGACAAGGCGCAGGTGCCTGAGAATCCAGACAGATTGCTTCACGCAACGCCTGTGCCGCCTGCTGCCAATCCGATTCGGTTCTGGCATGGATAACCGCCAGCGGACGCTCGGCATCCACCCGATCACCCAGGCTGACCATGTCGCTCAACCCTACGCTGCTATCAATGATATCACTGGCCTGACGTCGGCCACCACCCAACGCCACCACAACCATACCCAACGCACGCGCATCCATCGCGCTGACAATCCCGTCCCGTTCAGCAAACACGGGTTTGCTTAGCGTCGCCGGTTGCAGATAACGATCGTAATGCTCGACGAAATCCGCCGGGCCATGCTGGGCTGCCACCATACGGCCAAAGACCTCCGCCGCACGGCCACTGTCCAACGCACTCTGGAGTTTAGCTCGCGCCTCGGCGGCATCACGCGCCAGGTTGCCCGACAGCAACATCGATTCGCACAGCGCCATCGTCACTTCAAACAGACGAGGATTACGCTGCTCACCGGTCAAAAAGCGCACCGCTTCGCGGACTTCCAACGCGTTACCCGCACTGGAAGCCAGCACCTGGTTCATGTCGGTCAACAACGCACTGGTACGGCAACCGGCATTATTGGCGACACCGACAATCGCCTTCGCCAGCTGTTCAGACTGCTCATAGGTCGGCATAAACGCACCGGAACCGACCTTAACATCCATCACCAGCGCATCCAGCCCTTCCGCCAGTTTTTTCGCCAGAATGGAAGCGGTAATCAGCGGGATGGAATCCACGGTAGCGGTGATGTCGCGGGTGGCGTAAAAACGCTTGTCTGCCGGGGCCAGGGAGCTGGTTTGTCCGATAATCGCCACCCCGACCTGACGGATAATCTGACGAAACACCTCGTCATCAGGGAAGATATCCAGCCCCGGAATGGACTCCAGTTTATCCAGCGTGCCACCGGTGTGGCCCAGTCCACGGCCAGAGATCATCGGCACATAGCCGCCGCAAGCCGCCACCATCGGCCCCAGCATCAGTGATGTCACATCGCCAACGCCACCGGTAGAGTGCTTGTCCACCAGCGGGCCATTCAGGTGTAAGCCGGACCAATCCAGCACCGTGCCGGAATCGCGCATCGCCAGCGTCAGCGACACCCGTTCATCCATCGTCATATCGTGAAAGAAGATGGTCATCGCCAGTGCGGCAATTTGCCCCTCTGACACGGTGTTATCGCGCACACCGTTAATAAAAAAGCGAATCTCTTCCGCACTGAGCGGATGGCCGTCCCGTTTTTTACGAATAATTTCCTGAATCAGAAACACGATAGCTTCTCCTGTCTGGTGCTGAGGTACGCCTGCGTCGCGCCGGTAGCACGAACCGCATCAGTAGCTGCTGCGCGCCTGCCCGACGGCATGGCCCAGTGTGGTCAGCAAGCTGCCGAGCAAACCGGACGCGCCGAAACGAAAATGACGGGCATCTGCCCAGCCAGCGCCCATTATGCTATCGGCCAGTTGCAGATAATCGGCAGCATCTTGTGCCGTACGCACGCCACCCGCGGGTTTAAACCCAACCTGCTCGCCAACGCCTTTATCGCGGATGATACTCAACATCACCTCAGCCGAATGCAGCGTAGCGTTTACCGCGACTTTCCCGGTCGAGGTTTTGATGAAATCCGCACCCGCATCAATCGCAATCTCACTGGCTTCACGGATCAGTGCGTCGGTTTTCAACTCACCGGTTTCAATGATCACTTTCAGCAGCACACCGGCTGCCGCACAGGCCGATTTACAGGCTTTCACCAGCTCGAAACCGATCTCACGGTTACCCGCCATCAACGCCCGATACGGGAACACCACGTCCACCTCGTCGGCACCGTAGGCGATAGCCGCATTGGTTTCCGCCAGCGCGATATCAATGTCGTCGTTACCGTGTGGGAAATTGGTCACGGTGGCGATACGAACATCCGGCGTACCCTGCTCACGCAGCACCTTACGCGCCAGCGGTATAAAACGCGGGTAGATACAGATAGCAGCGGTTTTCCCCGCCGGGCTATTGGCCTGACGACACAGGGCCGTCACCTTTTCATCGGTGTCGTCATCATTCAGGGTGGTTAAATCCATCAATCCCAGCGCACGCTGCGCTGCTGCAGTTAAATCAGTCATACAAGGCTCCCGATCATCGACCACACGGTCATATCTCCGGCGAATACGGCTATTTCACCCGGAGATGACAACCCATTTTGTGGTTTTATTCACATAAAAAAGAAATTACACACACATAATTCACGATAGATGTGAATATTATCACAATAAAGCCCAGGACATCGTGACGGATTGTGCCGCGCTATTAGGTTCACGCTTATCCCCGCTGACGCGGGGAATACTTGCCTGAATGCCGTCAAACAGGCAGCCTTTATCGGCTTGTCACCGTAAAATAAGCGCTAAACCACGAAAAGGAAATGGCGTGAACAACAGTGAGACTATCTGGTTTGTGTATCTGCTGCGTACTGGCAGCGGATGGCTTTATACCGGCATTACCACCGATGTCGACAGGCGTCTGGCAGAGCATCAGAATGGCAAAGGTGCGCGATCACTGCGCGGAAAAGGGCCGTTGACGCTGGTGTATCATTGTGTGGCGGGTGATCGCTCGACGGCGCTGAAATGGGAATACCGCATCAAGCAACTGAGCAAACTGCAAAAAGAAAGGCTGGTACAACACCAGCCTTCGACACTGACCGATTTTCTGCCGTGCTTTAAAAACGATTAAACGGTTCGGCGTACTCCACCAGACCGCTGGCACCCTGAAAGTGGTTATCTGCCAGCGGATAGACCTGAAAGTCCGACTCGTAACCCAGCCAGCGGCAATACAGTTGCTGTTCCGCTGCCGGCACAAAGCCGAAACGCGCGTAGTAGCGCGGGTTGCCCAGCACCACCACCGCGGTATAACCAAACTCGTTAAGTGCATCCAGCCCTTCGTACACCAGCTTCTCGCCAATACCCTGACAACGGTGGTTTTCGTCCACCGCCATCGGTGCCAGCGCGACCCACTGTAAATCTTCGCCGCCCAGCGTGACCGGGCTAAACGCGGCATAGCCGATGACACCGCCCTCGTCGTCAGTCGCGACGATCCCCAGCGTCAGCTGGCCGTCTTCACGCAACTGATGCACCAGCTCCGCCTCCGCACTGGTAGGGAACGAGCGCCGCAGTAAGGCATCAATCCCCGGTGCATCCACCGGAATCTCAACGCGAATCAACATGATACTGGCGCGTGCGGGCTAACCGGCTCCGCGCCCTCCTGTAAACCGGCTGCGACAAATCCCGCCAGTTGCAGCAACGCCACCCGCAACGGTGCAGGCATATTTTCCAGCTCGATGGCGTCCATCAGGTTTTTGACGTACAGCCCCAGCTCGGTATCGCCTTCAATACGCAGACGACGCTGGAAAAACAGCGTATCCGGGTCTTCCCGGCGAGCGGCTATCAAAATCAGATCGTTGGCATCGGCGCTAAAGCTGACGTCCGCCAGCTCGTTATGGCTGATTTCCAGTCGGTTATCGCGCAGCGTAACAAACCACTGCAAACCGATATCACGGACTTCAACCCGTAACCAGCGACCTTCCAGAAAATCCAGCTCACCTTCTTCCAATGCCTGACGGAACTGCCAACCCAGCAGTTGCTCCAGCACCCGGCGTTGCAGGAAGAAAGGCGTTAACGTTAACGGCTTACTCAGTAAACGTGGCCCCTGACGCACAATCTGCGCTCGTAATTTTTCCAACACTGGCGTACTCCTCATAAAGCAATGCTGCCTGACCGACATGGTCATTATTCTGCCATAGAACGGGAAACGGGCAGCAAGGGTCTACATCAATAAAAGTGCCGGAAGCGTTTTTTTAACGTCGTCTGGCGACACCCGCAGGAAAAGTCACACGATGGTGATGAAATAAATTTAGCGTGTTCTGCGCGAAATCACGACCGCAAAGCGCCAGCAATTCCCCGATATGCTGGTTTAAATCAAAGTTGCTGGCTGCCGGGTTCACTAAGATTCTGTCTCATTGCAAACCGGCCCGCTGCGTTAGGCCGTGATGAAAGGACGTAAGAATGGAACTGCTTTGCCCCGCCGGTAACCTGCCGGCATTGAAAGCCGCCATCGATCATGGCGCCGACGCGGTGTACATCGGGCTGAAAGACGATACCAATGCCCGCCACTTCGCCGGCCTCAATTTCAACGACAAAAAATTACAGGACGCCAGCGACTACGTGCATCGCCACCGTCGCAAGCTGCATATTGCTATTAATACCTTCGCTCACCCGGATGGTTACCCACGCTGGCAGCGAGCGGTGGATACTGCCGTGCAAACCGCAGGAGCCGATGCGCTGATTCTGGCGGATCTGGCGATGCTGGAATATGCCGCCGAGCGTTATCCGTCGGTAGAGCGCCACGTGTCGGTTCAGGCCTCCGCCACCAACGAGGAAGCCATCCGCTTTTATCAGCGCCACTTTGATGTCGCCCGTGTTGTGCTGCCACGCGTACTGTCCATCCATCAGGTCAAGCAGCTATCGCGCACCAGCCCGGTGCCGCTGGAAGTGTTCGCCTTCGGTAGCCTGTGCATCATGGCCGAAGGACGTTGTTACCTGTCGTCTTACCTGACCGGCGAATCCCCCAACACCGTGGGTGCCTGCTCCCCGGCACGCTTTGTGCGCTGGCAACAAACGAAAAACGGCATGGAATCAAGGCTGAATGATGTGCTGATCGACCGCTATCAGGACAATGAAAACGCGGGTTACCCGACGCTGTGTAAAGGCCGCTATCTGGTGGACGGCCAGCGCTATCACGCACTGGAAGAGCCTACCAGTCTGAATACGCTGGAACTGTTACCAGAACTGATGGCGGCGAATATCGCCTCGGTAAAAATCGAAGGCAGGCAACGCAGCCCGGCCTACGTCAGCCAGGTAACCCAGGTGTGGCGACAGGCGATAGACCGCTGTAAAGCTGACCCGGCACATTTTACCCCCACCGCCGAGTGGATGGAGGCGCTGGGTGCCGTTGCCGAAGGTACGCAGACCACGCTGGGCGCTTATCATCGCCAGTGGCAGTAGTCAGGAGACATCAATCACATGAAATATTCACTGGGCGCCCTGCTCTACTATTGGCCGAAAGCCGACATTGAAACCTTCTATCGTGCTGCGCTCGACAGCAGTGCCGACATCATCTATCTGGGTGAAACCGTGTGCAGTAAACGCCGGGGGATGAAAGTCGGCGACTGGCTCACACTGGCGCGTGAAGTCGCCGCCAGCGGTAAACAGGTGGTGATATCTACGCTGGCGTTGTTACAAGCGCCTTCCGAATTGACCGAACTGAAAAAATACGTGGAGAACGGCGAATTTCTGCTGGAAGCCAACGATCTTGGCGCGGTCAATATGGCGGCAGAACGTCACCTGCCGTTTGTCGCCGGTCATGCGCTGAACTGTTATAACGCTTACACCCTGCGGTTGCTGCACAAACAAGGCATGATGCGCTGGTGCATGCCAGTAGAGCTGTCGCGTGACTGGCTGCAACACCTGCTTAATCAGTGTGATGAACTGGGTTTTCGCCATCAGTTTGAAGTCGAAGTGTTGAGTTACGGCCATCTGCCGCTGGCCTATTCCGCCCGCTGTTTTACCGCTCGTTCGGAAAACCGTCCCAAAGACGAATGCGAAACCTGCTGCATCCAGTATCCACAAGGACGCCAGATGTTGTCGCAGGAAAATCAGCAGGTATTCGTACTTAACGGCATCCAGACTCAGAGCGGTTACTGCTATAACCTCGGTAACGACCTGACTTCCATGGAAGGGCTGGTGGATATCGTACGTCTGTCGCCTCAAGGGCTGGACACGCTGGCGATTATCGACCGTTTCCGCGCTAACCAGCACGGTGAGCAACCACTAATGCTGGAAAATCAGCAGGATTGCAACGGCTACTGGCGACGCGTTGCCGGGCTGGAACTGGTCAGTTAACGCTAATGTCAGGGCGATGCGCACGCATCGTCCGTTGCCATTTGTTAAGATAGCGTAACATCTTATCTGTGTTTATTTGGGCTGATGCGTCAGCCCCTCAACCTGATGAGTGACGCTTATGACCGCTACTGTTCCTTTCTCGCTACTCGATCTGGCTCCCATCCCGCAGGGCAATACGGCCCGTGATGCGTTCCACCATTCTCTGGATTTGGCGCAACATGCGGAAAAGTGGGGGTATCAGCGCTATTGGCTGGCGGAACACCACAACATGACCGGTATCGCCAGCGCGGCCACCTCGGTGTTGATCGGTTACCTTGCTGCAGGAACGCGGCACATCCGGCTGGGTTCCGGTGGTGTGATGCTGCCAAACCACGCACCACTGGTGATAGCTGAACAGTTCGGCACGCTCGAATCGCTCTATCCTGGCCGTATTGAACTCGGTCTGGGGCGCGCCCCCGGCACCGATCACCGCACCATGCAGGCGTTACGCCGCCACCTGAATGCCGATATTGATGATTTTCCCCACGACGTGCAGGAACTTCAACGCTACTTTTCCCCGGCTCAACCGGGTCAGCCCGTGCAGGCAGTACCGGGACAAGGGCTGAACATTCCCATCTGGCTGCTAGGTTCCAGCCTGTACAGCGCCCAGTTAGCGGCCTCAATGGGGTTACCGTTTGCCTTCGCCGCCCATTTCGCACCGGATATGCTGCTACAAGCCTTGCAGCTTTATCGTGACAATTTCCGCCCTTCGGCCCAACTGGAAAAACCGTACGCCATGGTGTGTGTGAATGTTGTCGCCGCCGATAGTGACCGTGACGCCCGTTTCCTGTTTACATCATTACAACAGCAGTTTATCAACCTGCGGCGTGGTACGCCGGGGCCGCTGCCCGCACCAGTAGAGTCGATGGAAACACACTGGTCTGCGGCCGAGCAGTTTGCCGTTGAGCAGACATTACGGCTGGCTATCGTCGGCGATACCGCCAAAGTGCGCCACGGCCTGCAAACCTTACTGCGGGAAACCCAGGCGGACGAGCTGATGATCAACGGCCAAATCTTCGATCATCATGCACGGCTGCGCTCCTTTGAGCTGGTCGCGCAACTGCAACCGGATATGGTGCGGGAAGCTCGCATCCAGTAGCAGTCAGATTTATGCCATAAAAAAACCAGCCCGAAGGCTGGTTTTTCACATCAATCACTGAGGTTATCAGCAACGGACGTTATCAGGCATCGTTGAAACGACGTGGTGCGCGCTGACCATCACGGTTACCACCACGACGCTCGCCGCCTTCACGACGTTCACCGTTGAACGGACGACCACGACCGCCACCGGTACGATCGCCAAATCCACGGGCACCACGATCGCCACGCTCACCACCATCACGGCGCTCACGGCGTTCATGCGGCTGTGCATCACCCATCAGTTGCATGTTCATTGGCTTGTTCAGAATACGCGTACGGGTAAAGTGCGACAGCAGGTCCCCCGGCATACCTTTCGGCAGCTCGATAGTGGAGTGCGAAGCAAACAGTTTGATGTTACCGATGTAACGGCTGCTGATATCGCCTTCGTTGGCGATCGCTCCCACGATATGACGCACTTCTACGCCATCATCACGGCCCACTTCGATCCGGTACAGATCCATTTCACCCACGTCACGACGCTCACGACGAGCCGGACGATCATCACCACGCGGGGCACGATCGTTGCGCTCGCCACGACGTTCGAAACGGTCATCACGATCGCGGAATTCGCGACGCGGACGGCGCTCAACCACCGGATCCGGCGGCAGAATCAGCGGACGTTCGCCCTGCGCCATCTTCAACAGTGCGGCGGCCAGTGTTTCGATATCCAGCTCTTCCTGCGGCTGCAGTTTGCCAAGCAGCGCACGGTACATGTCCAGATCGCTGCTTTCCAGTTGCTGCTGCACTTTAGCGGCAAATTTCGCCAGACGACGCTGACCGAGCAGTTCGGCGTTCGGCAATTCCACCTCAGGAATAGTCAGCTTCATGGTGCGTTCGATATTACGCAGCAGGCGACGCTCGCGGTTTTCCACGAACAACAGCGCACGGCCAGCACGACCAGCACGGCCAGTACGGCCGATACGGTGCACGTAGGATTCGGAATCCATCGGGATATCGTAGTTCACCACCAGGCTGATACGATCAACATCCAGACCACGTGCAGCAACGTCAGTTGCAATCAGGATATCCAGACGACCGTCTTTCAGACGCTCCAGCGTTTGTTCACGCAGCGCCTGGTTCATGTCACCGTTCAGCGCGGCGCTGTTATAACCACTGCGCTCCAGCGCTTCGGCTACTTCCAGCGTAGCGTTTTTGGTACGCACGAAAATGATCGCGGCATCAAAGTCTTCGGCTTCCAGGAAACGGATCAGCGCTTCGTTTTTACGCATACCGTATACCGTCCAGTAACTCTGGCTGATATCCGGGCGCGTGGTCACGCTGGACTGAATACGCACTTCCTGCGGATCGTTCATAAAGCGACGAGTGATACGGCGAATCGCCTCCGGCATAGTAGCGGAGAACAACGCCGTCTGATGCTCAGCCGGGATCTGCGCCATGATGTTTTCCACATCTTCGATGAAGCCCATGCGCAGCATTTCGTCAGCTTCGTCCAGCACCAGACCGCTCAGGTTGGACAGGTCCAGCGTACCGCGTTTCAGGTGATCCAGCAGGCGTCCCGGCGTACCGACAACCACCTGCGGCCCCTGACGCAGCGCGCGCAACTGCACGTCATAACGCTGGCCACCATACAGCGCGACCACATTGACGCCCTGCATGTGTTTGGAAAATTCGTTACAGGCTTCTGCAACCTGCACCGCCAGTTCACGGGTCGGTGCCAGCACCAGCAACTGCGGTGCTTTCAGATCAGCCTTGATATTGTTCAGCAGCGGCAGGGAAAATGCCGCGGTCTTGCCACTCCCGGTTTGCGCCATACCCAGTACGTCGCGCCCGTTGAGCAGATGAGGAATACATTCCGCCTGAATCGGAGACGGTTTTTCATACCCCATCTCAGACAGTGCATTCAGAATAGGAGCAGACAGCCCCAAGCTAGCAAAAGAGATTTCAAACTCTGCCATGTAAACTTTGCCTCACTTCAAAATGGCGGCCAGTCTACATAACTTGTCGAGAAAATACTCAATCATTTTCATTGAAAAGTGTGAACCGGCTCAAATTGGATTAAAAAGCGAACAAAAAAGCCTCGCCCGTTAAGGCGATGAAGAAATCGTCATGATCTCTGGCTGAAAGGTGTTCGTCAGCTATTGCTGGTCCGATCCTGATAGGTCGTCTTGCTCTTGGCCTAACTGCGCCAATTCCAACAATGCATAGCGGTGCTCAACAAAATTATGAACATTGTTAGCAACCGTCAGCTTGAACAACGCCTCGGCGGTGTTCTTGTCCCCCAGACTTAGGTAGTGCTTACCTAAATAGAAGTCAGTTTCACTGAGATGCTCGGCGAGCGAAGTGTTATCCTTAGCTTCTTCCTGTACACGCTGCATCAACGCTTTTTCGCTGATGTTGCCCAGGTAGAATTCGACAATCGTCCATCCCCACACACCTTTCTTTGCACCCTCGTAGCGTTCTTTCAACGCCAGTTTGGCCTTCTCGGGATTGATTTCTCTCTCCACCAGGTAAAGCCACAGGGAACGGAAAGGATCATTAGGATCGTCGCGATAAAACGCTAGCAGATCATCCTGCGCCAACTGGTAGCGACCGCCGTAGTACAAAGCGATGCCCCGATTCAAACGCGCATAATTGTAAGTTGGATCAAGCTCTAATACAGAATCAAACGCTTCATAGGCAGCATCAAAATTGCCTGCCTGCGTCAAGTAAATGCCGAGATAGTTAAACACTTCCGGCATATCGGGACGGATAGAAAGCGCTTGTGAAAAATCATTTCGCGCCAACGCCCGTAACCCGAGGCTATCATACAGCACTCCGCGCTCATATAACAGCTGTGCTCGCTCATCGGGAGTAATTGCCCGGCTCGCCAGGATTTGCTCCATGCGCGCCAGAATGACTTCCTGCTGCAACGTAGGCTGCAACGGAACCGCCAGCACTGCATCTTTGCGCCAATCCGTGTTGCTGCATCCTGCCAGCATAATTGCTGTCGCAACATAACACCAGCGCAAGAAAGGCTTCATTTCCCACTCCCGAAGACAAACATTGGATGAACATCCTGTCCCCGACTGCTCAGCATAAGGATATCCGTTCCTTATAATACACGCAGCTCCTTCATACTGTAAGGAGCTGCCAATTGATTATCCGCTATTATTCTGCCTCGGAAACCGGTGTAGTTTCCTGAGGTTGAGCAGTTGCTTCTTTTATGCTCAAACGGATACGACCCTGACGGTCCACTTCCAGTACCTTGACCGGTACTTCCTGGCCCATCTGCAGATAGTCGGTCACTTTCTCAACACGCTTGTCGGCGATTTGAGAAATATGTACCAGACCTTCTTTACCGCCACCGATGGCAACAAACGCGCCAAAGTCAACGATACGAGTCACTTTGCCCTGATAGATGCGGCCCACTTCGATTTCCGCCGTGATCTCTTCGATACGACGAATCGCGTGTTTAGCTTTTTCGCCGTCGGTCGAGGCGATCTTCACCGTACCATCATCTTCGATCTCGATAGTCGTACCGGTTTCTTCAGTCAGCGCGCGGATAACAGAGCCGCCTTTACCGATCACATCTTTGATCTTGTCAGTGCTGATCTTGATGGTGTGGATACGCGGTGCGAATTCGGAGATATCGCCACGCGGCGTGCTGATAGCCTGTTCCATCACACCCAGAATGTGCAGACGCGCACCCTTGGCCTGATTCAGAGCCACCTGCATAATTTCGCGGGTGATCCCTTCGATTTTGATGTCCATCTGCAACGCGGTCACACCTTCACGGCTACCGGCTACTTTGAAGTCCATATCGCCCAGGTGGTCTTCGTCACCCAGAATATCAGACAGGACAACGTAGTTGTCGCCTTCCTTCACCAGACCCATCGCGATACCGGCTACAGCCGCTTTGATCGGCACGCCTGCATCCATCAGCGCTAGCGAAGCACCACAGACGGAAGCCATGGAGGAAGAACCGTTGGATTCGGTAATTTCAGACACAACACGTACGGTGTACGGGAAGGCTTCCGGTTTCGGCATAACAGCCAGTACACCACGTTTAGCCAGACGACCGTGACCGATTTCGCGGCGCTTCGGTGACCCAACCATACCGGTCTCACCTACGGAGTACGGAGGGAAGTTGTAGTGCAGCAAGAAGCGATCGGTACGCTCGCCAGTCAGCTCATCAATGCTCTGAGCATCACGCTCGGTACCCAGCGTCGCGGTAACCAACGCCTGAGTTTCACCACGGGTGAACAGCGCAGAACCGTGAGTACGCGGCAGCACGCCAGTACGTACATCCAGACCACGGATCATGTCTTTTTCGCGACCGTCGATACGCGGTTCGCCACGCAGCACACGGCTACGTACTACGTTTTTCTCGATGCTGCCGAGGATGTCACGCAGTTCGTTTTCGTCCAGCGTTTCATCTTCTGCCAGCAGGGCTGCAACCACGTCAGCTTTGATGGTATCAACCTGTGCGTAGCGTTCCTGTTTTTCAGTGATGCGATAAGCGTCACCCAGACGCGCTTCAGACAGCGCCTGCACACGGTTGTGCAGTTCGACGTTCACTTCCGGTGCCTGCCAGTTCCACTTCGGTTTACCCGCTTCTGCCGTCAGTGACTTGATGTTCTCGATAACAACCTGTTGCTGATCATGACCGAATACCACTGCACCCAGCATCTGATCTTCGCTCAGCAGGTCTGCTTCAGATTCCACCATCAGTACCGCGCCTTCAGTACCAGCAACAACCAGATCCAAACGGCTGGTTTTCAGCTCTTCGGTCGTCGGGTTCAGCACGTACTGATCGTTGATGTAACCAACGCGAGCGGCACCAATCGGGCCATTGAACGGGATACCCGACAGACTCAGTGCCGCAGAGGCACCGATCATGGCAACGATATCCGGGTTAACCTGCGGATTCACGGAAACCACAGTAGCGATAACCTGGACTTCGTTAACGAAACCATCCGGGAACAGCGGGCGAATCGGACGGTCAATCAAACGGGAAATCAGCGTTTCGCCTTCGCTCGGACGGCCTTCACGGCGGAAGAAACCACCGGGGATACGACCAGCAGCGTAGGTACGCTCTTGATAGTTAACAGTCAGCGGGAAGAAATCCTGGCCCGGTTTAGCGTGTTTGGCGCCCACAACAGTTACAAATACTGCGGTGTCATCCATGCTAACCATAACAGCAGCAGTGGCCTGACGGGCCATCATGCCGGTTTCCAGCGTTACGGTATGTTGACCGTACTGGAATTTACGAACGATCGGATTTAGCAAAATACTATCCTTTACCAGAGGCGCGCGCCATATCCCTGATATGGCGCACCAGTTAAATACCCGATCCGCTCATTACATCCTCGCGACTAATGACAGACTTTATTCTGATAACGCTATTCTCGATGCAGCTATTTCCCATGCACCCCTATATAGGCAACAGTAATAAATAAAGCCTCTCATTAGCCGCGCGAATCGCTGTAATTACGGATCCTATTTACAACAGCAATACATTACTCTGTTTTGCTGGTACTTCCTAGAAGAAAGGGGCCCAAAGAGGCCCCTTTCTCCTGAAACTCGTCGAATTAGCGACGCAGACCCAGACGTTCAATCAGGGTAGTGTAGCGAGCCAGATCTTTACGCTTCAGGTAGTCCAGCAGCTTACGACGCTGAGAAACCATACGCAGCAGACCGCGGCGGCTGTGGTGATCTTTCTTGTGCTCAGCAAAGTGACCCTGCAGATGATTAATCTGCGCAGTCAGCAGAGCAACCTGGACTTCGGTAGAACCGCTGTCATTCGTGCCACGACCAAATTCCGCAACAATTTTCGCTTTTGCTTCAACGCTTAGAGACATGATTTACTCCAAAATAATATAGATAGAACGGGCGCCGATCTCTAATTCAGCCGCCCAAGATTTAAGCCGCGCTATTTTACTCTTAGCGCTATATAATCGCAAGGCGCTCAGACAGCCGTCGGCTCAGGGTTTTCTACTACCAGACGACGCGGTGCCACCCGTCCTTCATCATCTATTTCGCCCATACCGATGAATCGGTGCTCGTCACCCTCAGTGATGCGCACCATGCCATCGGTCGGTACAGCAGTAGCACGCACTGCCTGCCCCAGTTTAAGGTAACCGGCCACCACCGGTGACAGATTCACCTCTGGAAATGCCTGCACAGCGGTATCCATTGGCAACAGCAGTACATCCAGCAAGTCACCAATCGGTTGTTCCTGTGCTTCTGCCTGTTCACGCAGCGTCTGTAACTGCTCCAGCGTAACCATACGCTCGGTAGGATACGTCGCCACCTGCAAACGGCGCAGATACATCACATGAGCACCACACCCCAGTTTCTCACCCAGATCATCAATGATGGTACGGATGTACGTTCCCTTGGAGCAGTGGATTTCCAGTTCCAGCTCATCGGCTTCCCAGCGGATAAACTGCAACTCATAGACGGTAATGTCACGCGCTTCTCGCGGCACAACCAGCCCCTGACGGGCGTACTCGTAGAGCGGGCGGCCCTGGTATTTCAGAGCAGAATACATCGACGGTACCTGCTGGGTATCGCCGCGAAAGCTGTCCAGCGCCAGCATTAACGCGTCATGCGTAAATGTGACGGGACGTTCCTGGATAACATTACCGTCGGCATCAGACGTATCGGTCCGTTGCCCCAGACGGGCTATCACCCGGTAACGCTTATCGGCATCCAGCAGGTATTGGGAAAACTTGGTCGCTTCACCCAGACATATCGGCAACATACCGGTCGCCAATGGATCCAGCGCGCCTGTATGCCCGGCTTTGTTGGCATTGAAGAGGCGTTTTACCTTCTGCAAGACATCATTAGATGACGCCCCTTGCGGTTTATCCAGCAGTAGAACGCCGTGGATATCACGACCACGACGGCGAGGACGCGACATTACGCCTCCTGCTCATCATCTGTGTCAGATGTACGACGCTCGGCATCGCGTTTAACCACGCGGGTCACCAGATTGGACATCCGCATCCCCTCGACCAGAGAGTTATCATAGGAGAAGGTCAGTTCCGGTACGACGCGCAGACGCATCGCCTTGCCCAGCAGCATACGGATAAAACCAGATGCATCCTGTAATGCCTTCACCCCGGCTTTAACCTGCTCCGGCTCGTTGTCATTCAAAAAGGTCACAAATACTTTGGCGTAAGCCAGATCGCGTGACACTTCTACGCCGGATACCGTCGCCATACCTACACGCGGATCTTTCACTTCACGCTGAATAATAATGGCGATTTCTTTTTGCATTTCCTGCGCCACACGCTGCGTGCGGCTGAATTCTTTTGCCATGATGAATCCTCAAAGAAAAATTGGGGGGCACTCGGCCCCCCAGCATGAAAACATCAGGTACGTTGTTGCACGTATCACTCGATGGTGCGTTTGATCTCAATAGTTTCAAATACTTCGATCATGTCACCAGTGCGAACATCGTTGTAGTTCTTCACGCCGATACCACATTCCATACCATTACGGACTTCGTTGACGTCATCCTTGAAGCGACGCAGGGATTCCAGCTCACCTTCAAAGATAACCACGTTGTCACGCAGCACGCGAATCGGGTTGTGACGTTTCACCACCCCTTCGGTCACCATACAGCCAGCAATCGCGCCGAACTTCGGTGACTTGAACACATCGCGCACTTCCGCCAGACCGATAATTTCCTGCTTGTATTCCGGTGCCAGCATACCGCTCATTGCCTGTTTCACTTCGTCGATCAGGTCATAGATAACGGAGTAGTAACGCAGATCCAGGCTTTCTGCTTCAACGATACGACGGGCAGAGGCATCCGCACGGACGTTAAAGCCAAGGATAATCGCGTTGGAGGCGGCAGCCAGTGTGGCATCGGTTTCGGTGATC
The DNA here is from genome assembly GCF_019464615.1 of Dickeya ananatis. NCBI lineage: Bacteria > Pseudomonadati > Pseudomonadota > Gammaproteobacteria > Enterobacterales > Pectobacteriaceae > Dickeya > Dickeya ananatis. Next base: position 3,524,344 of record NZ_CP040816.1, read on the forward strand.
CCACCCACGCCGGAACCCACAATCTTGACTTTGACTTCGTCGGTAGACAGCTTCTGCAACGAATCGGAAATGGCTTCCACAGAGCCCTGAACGTCGGCTTTCATTACGATGTTCAGTTCGGATACTTCGCCTTCGTTCATGTTGGCGAACATATTTTCCAGCTTGGACTTCTGCTGACGCGCCAGTTTCACTTCGCGGAATTTACCCTGACGATAAAGCGCGACTTCACGTGCTTTCTTCTCGTCACGCACAACTGTCGCTTCGTCACCCGCAGCCGGTACACCGGACAGACCCAGAATCTCTACCGGAATAGACGGACCTGCTTCGGTAATTTCGCGGCCCAGTTCGTCACGCATGGCACGAACACGACCGTATTCAAAGCCACACAGTACGATGTCGCCCTTGTTCAACGTCCCTTCGCGTACCAACACGGTCGCCACCGGGCCACGGCCTTTGTCCAGGAAGGATTCGATGACCACACCACTGGCCATACCGCTATGAACGGCTTTCAGTTCCAGTACTTCAGCCTGCAGCAAGATAGCTTCCAGCAGTTCGTCGATGCCTTCGCCACTCTTGGCAGAAACATGCACAAACTGGGATTCACCACCCCACTCTTCCGGCATAATACCGTACTGGGAGAGTTCGTTTTTAACGCGATCCGGATCAGCTTCCGGTTTATCGATTTTGTTAACAGCCACAACCACCGGCACTTTAGCCGCTTTGGCATGCTGAATAGCTTCAATCGTCTGCGGCATCACGCCGTCATCAGCAGCCACAACCAGCACCACGATATCGGTCGCCTGAGCACCACGAGCACGCATAGCGGTAAACGCCGCATGCCCCGGGGTATCCAGGAAGGTAATCATGCCGTTATCCGTTTCAACGTGGTAAGCACCGATATGCTGGGTAATACCACCCGCTTCGCCTGCCGCCACTTTGGTTGAACGAATGTAGTCCAGCAATGACGTCTTACCATGGTCAACGTGACCCATGATGGTGACCACCGGCGCACGTGATTCGGATTCGGAGGACAGACCGGTATCACGATCGCTCATTACCGCTTCTTCCAGCTCGTTTTCACGGCGCAGGATCACTTTGTGACCCATTTCTTCCGCGACCAGCTGAGCAGTTTCCTGATCGATAACCTGGTTGATGGTTGCCATTGCCCCCAGTTTCATCATCGTTTTGATGACCTGAGAACCTTTGACCGCCATTTTGTTGGCCAGCTCGGCAACGGTAATGGTTTCGCCAATCACAACATCACGGTTGACCGCCTGCACCGGCTTATTAAAGCCTTGTTGCAGCGTGCTCGGTTTACGTTTGCCTTTGCCGCCGCGAGTCACCGCACGGGCTTCTTCACGATCAGCTTTCGATTCAGACAGGCGATTGCCTTTCTTCTGTTTGGTTACTTTGCCGCCGCGACCGCGACCGCGACCACCTTCGACCTGACGATCGTTCTCATCTTCCGCTTCACGCGCGTGATGAGAGGTGGTTACGTGATAATCGGCGTCTTCGGTGACTTCGCTGCCTTCTTTTTCCCAGCGTCCGGCATTTTCTTCTGCCATACGGCGAGCTTCTTCAGCGATACGACGAGCTTCTTCCTCGACCTTACGACGAGCCGCTTCTTCCGCCTTACGCTTGAGTTCAGCCGCTTCCGCTTCGCGACGCGCTTTCTCAGCCTGAGCTGGTTTAGTCATACTATCGTTTTGTTGATTGCTCACTTTCTCTTTTTCCGCTACGTCACGCTTAGCTTTTTCGGCGGCCTCACGTTTGGCTTGCTCTTCAGCAACGGCGCGTTTTGCCTTCTCTTCTTCCTCACGTTTGGCTTTTTCTTCAGCTTCACGTTTGGCTTGTTCCTCAGCAGCGCGCTGTGCCTGTTCTTCCGCTTCACGCCGTGCCTGCTCTTCCTCAGCCGCAGCTTGCTGCTCTTCGTGAGGATCGCGTTTTACATAGGTGCGTTTCTTGCGGACTTCGATCTGCACCGATTTGCTCTTACCACCGGTGCTGGGAATATTTAACGTGCTACGTGTCTTACGCTGCAAGGTCAATTTCCCTGGCGCAGCACCGCGATCACGGTTCAGGTGCGCCAATAGTGTTTCTTTTTCGTTCTGAGTCACAGAGTCCGACGCAGATTTGGTGATCCCCGCATCAGCAAACTGCTGTATCAGGCGGTCAACCGGCGTCTGGATCTCTGCGGCCAGTGATTTCAGGGTTACATCTGTCATGCTGTTCCTTTCCTGCTACAGTTCGTTATTCGTTACTGCCACCAAACCAACAGATATTACGTGCAGCCATAATCAGCTCACCGGCTTGTTCTTCATTAAGCCCTTCGATATCTGCCAGGTCATCGACGCCCTGCTCAGCAAGATCTTCCAGCGTGCAAACACCGCGAGCTGCTAGTTTAAACGCCAGCTCACGTGACAGACCAGATAAATTGAGCAAATCTTCTGCCGGCTGACCGTTGCCACGGTTCTCTTCATTCGCCAGAGCCAGTGTGGTCAGCGCCGCTTTCGCACGCTCGCGCAATGCCTCGATGGTTTCTTCATCCAAACCATCGATTTCCTGCAACTCATGGATGGGGACATAAGCCAGCTCTTCTAGTGAAGAAAAGCCTTCTTCAACCAGCGCAGTAGCAAACTCTTCGTCGATATCCAGATGTTTGGTGAAAATATCGATAGCAGCATGGGCTTCGGCCTGATGTTTAGCCTGCAAGTCCTCAATGGTCATCACGTTCAGCTCCCAGCCACTCAGTTGGGAAGCCAGACGCACGTTCTGACCGTTACGGCCGATGGCCTGAGCCAGGTTACCCGCCTCAACCGCGATATCCATGGTGTGTTTATCTTCATCAACCACGATGGATGCCACATCAGCCGGTGCCATGGCATTAATCACGAACTGTGCCGGATTGTCATCCCACAGGACGATGTCGATACGCTCGCCGCCCAGTTCGCTGGATACCGCCTGAACGCGCGCACCACGCATCCCCACGCACGCACCGACCGGGTCGATACGCTTGTCGTTGGTTTTAACCGCGATTTTAGCGCGGGAACCCGGGTCGCGGGCAGCGGCTTTGATTTCAATGACTTCTTCACCGATTTCCGGCACTTCGATGCGAAACAGTTCAATCAGCATTTCAGGGCGGGAACGGCTCACAAACAACTGCGCGCCACGCGCTTCCGGACGAACGGCGTACAATACACCGCGAATACGGTCACCTGGGCGGAAGTTTTCACGCGGCAGCATATCTTCACGGCCGATCACCGCTTCGGCATTACTACCCAAATCCAGCGTGATGTTATCGCGGTTCACTTTCTTCACTACACCGGTAACAATTTCGCCTTCCTGCTCGCGGAACTGATCAACCACCATCGCACGCTCAGCTTCACGCACTTTCTGTACGATAACTTGCTTAGCGGTCTGCGTGGTGATGCGGTCGAAAGTCACGGATTCGATCTGATCTTCAATGTAACCACCCAGATCAATACTCGGCTCTTCGAATTGCGCCGCTTCCAGAGTGATTTCTCGTGTTGGCTGGGTCACTTCGTTGACAACCTGCCAGCGGCGGAAAGTATCGAAATCGCCGGTTTTACGGTCGATGCAAACACGAACATCAATTTCCTGCTCGTATTTTTTCTTGGTCGCTGTCGCCAGTGCAGTCTCCAGCGCTTCAAAAATCTTTTCGCGCGGCACGGCTTTTTCATTGGAAACCGCTTCAACAACAGCCAGAATCTCTTTATTCATCCTAGTTGCCTCATCCAAACTTTAAAAGTGGGGTACCAGGTTCGCCTTCTGGATATTGCTCAGCGCGAACACTTCATCTTTGCCTTCCACTGTTACGGTAATCATCTCACCTTCGACGGACTTGATAATACCTTGCCACTTGCGGCGATTCTGAACCGCCATGCGCAGTACCAGACTCACTTCTTCACCCACAAAATGCGCGTAATGTGCAGCAGTAAAAAGCGGCCGGTCCAGGCCCGGTGACGACACTTCCAGGTTATAGGCAACGGATATGGGATCCTCAACATCCAATACCGCACTGACCTGGTGGCTAACATCAGCACAATCATCAACAGTGATACCATCTTCACTATCAATATAGATACGCAGTGTCGACTGGCGTCCCCGGATGAACTCAATGCCCACCAGCTCATAGCCAAGGGCTTCAACAGGTGCCGAAATCATCTCTGTTAACTTTTGTTCTAATGTGGACAAGCCCACCCCCAAGACATAAAAAAAGGGCTTAATAGCCCAGTAATTCTGCTGTCAGATAACAAAAAACCCCGATATATCGGGGCTTTATGCAACTGGACCCTATTTACCGCAAACTGCTGCGGTATAACTACCATCAAGTATTCTTTCAAAATTCACCGTAAACAGTACGCTTGATGCAAAACAGTTTATTTGAAAAAAAACTTTTCTGGGAAGTTAAGTGGTTGCGGGGGCCGGATTTGAACCGACGACCTTCGGGTTATGAGCCCGACGAGCTACCAAGCTGCTCCACCCCGCGTCCGAAAACGTGGCAAATACTACGCTGACAACCGCGAAAATGCAAGTTATCTATAGGATTGGTACCGAGGACGGGACTTGAACCCGTAAGCCCAATCGGGCACTACCACCTCAAGGTAGCGTGTCTACCAATTCCACCACCTCGGCATCACAATTTGTTTTTATCATCAACATTTTTGTTGATGAAGCGTCTGCGATTATTTAGGAATATCGCTCGACGGTGCAGCTGGTGCTTTAGGCTGGTCTGCTTTTTCAGCAGCAGCCGGCTGACTCAGGTTATCCCAGCCACTGCTTTTTTTGCTGTGGTCAGAACTCATGTTGCCCAGAATCAGACTGAGTACGAAAAACAGCGTGGCAAACAGCGCCGTCATTCGGGTCATGAAATTGCCGGAACCGCTAGAACCAAACAGCGTAGCGGAAGCACCTGCTCCGAACGACGCTCCCATATCTGCACCTTTACCTTGCTGCAGCATGATAAGACCAACGAGGCCAATCGCTACCAGCAGGAAAATTATCAGAAGAGCTTCGTACATAGTTGTACCCGTTATGTATCCCCACCATTCGGCAAGGCATCGCTAATTCTTGCGGTTCACCCGCGACTATCCGCAATAGGATGTGTTACATCCCCTATAAAGCGGGTCTGAATACTAACTAAAGCCTCGGATGTACGCAAGGGTAATTTGGTGCCCATTAACCGATTGAGGAAAAAAACAGCGCATCGGAAAAAAAGACCGGAAAATACTGATTACTCAGTAGTTCACACATTTGCCAGCGTGGTGGCAAGAGTCTCGCCCCTTGCCACTGTTTCAGTCCGCTGTGTTGCCGTTTAGCCTGCGGCTCTTACTGCATCCGCAATGTGGTTTGCCATCTGTGTCACGGTCGCCTCATCTTCCCCTTCTACCATCACGCGGATTAGCGGCTCCGTACCCGATTTACGCAGCAACACCCGACCACGACCGGCCAGTTGCGCTTCCACATCCTGGGTCGCCTGTTTCACCGCATCACTTTCCAACGGGTCCCCCTCGCCAGAAAAGTGAACATTCACCAGTATTTGTGGGAAAAGTTTCATACCACTGCACAGGTCATGCAAGCTCATGTGGTTGCGCACCATCGCTGTCAGCACCTGTAAGCCTGCGATGACCCCATCACCAGTCGTCGTTTTATCTAGCAGGATAACGTGGCCTGAATTCTCTGCCCCCAGCCGCCAGCCTTTTGACTGCATCAGCTCCAGAACATAGCGGTCACCCACTTTAGCGCGGGCAAACGGCACACCAAGCTGTTTTAGCGCTACTTCAAGCCCCATGTTACTCATCAGAGTGCCGACCGCACCACCACGGAGCTGGCCCTGACGCAACGCTTCACGCGCGATGATATACAGGATCTGGTCGCCATCCACTTTGTTACCCTGGTGATCAACCATAATCAGACGATCACCGTCACCATCAAACGCCAGGCCCACATCAGCCTTTTCAGACAGTACGCGTTCCTGAAGTTGAGTCACATCGGTCGCACCACACTGCTCATTGATGTTCACCCCATCCGGCTCACACCCAATCGCGATCACCTTGGCACCTAACTCGCGCAATACGCTGGGCGCAATGTGATAGGTCGCACCATTCGCACAATCGACCACGATTTTGAGACCATTAAGACTCAACTCACTCGGAAACGTACTTTTGCAGAACTCAATATAACGTCCGGCAGCATCGACGATACGGCTTGCCCGGCCCAATTCGGCGGATTCTACGCAAGTCAGCGGTTTTTCCATTTCCGCTTCGATCGCCTCTTCTACTTCGTCCGGCAACTTGGTGCCGTCAATCGAAAAGAATTTGATGCCGTTATCGTAGTAGGGGTTATGGGACGCTGAAATAACGATGCCAGCCTCTGCGCGGAAAGTCCGGGTAAGATACGCCACCGCCGGGGTTGGCATCGGGCCGGTGAATGATGCTGACAGCCCTGCGGCAGCCAAACCTGCTTCGAGCGCAGACTCCAGCATATAACCCGAGATACGGGTATCTTTGCCGATAATGATCTTTCTGGAACCGTGGCGTGCCAGTACCTTACCGGCTGCCCAACCCAATTTCAGTACGAAATCAGGTGTAATCGGCAGGTCGCCCACCTTGCCCCGAATACCGTCAGTGCCAAAATATTTGCGGCTACTCATATTTGTTGTTATTCCTTCGCTGATAGAGTTGCTTCGACTACACGTATCGCATCCACCGTCGCTTTCACATCATGGACGCGGATAATATGGGCCCCTTTCATGGCAGCAATCACTGCACACGCCACACTCCCGTAAACCCGCTCAAGGGGCGGGACGCCCAGCAGTTGCCCAACCATGGTCTTTCTGGACATGCCAACTAATAGCGGTAAGCCAAATTGGTGTAAGTCTTCCAGACATCCCAGCAGCCGATAATTGTGCTGCAAATTCTTGCCGAACCCGAACCCGGGGTCCAGCAATAACTGTTCGCGTGGCATACCAGCAGCGGTACAGCGGGTAATATGATGCTCAAAAAATGCCATAACCTCACCCACGACATCATCATAATGCGGTGTGTGTTGCATGGTTTTTGGTAATCCCTGCATATGCATCAGGCAGACGGGCAAACCTGTTGCTACCGCAGCCTCCAGCGCCCCTGGCTCTCTGAGCGCCCGAATGTCATTAATCAGATGAGCACCCGCCTGTGCACTGGCGGTGATCACTTCCGGTTTAGACGTATCGACTGAAATCCAGGTTTCAAAACGTTGTGCCAACGCTTCCACCACCGGAACAACGCGATCCAACTCTTCTTGCGTGCTGACTTCATCAGCACCAGGCCGGGTAGATTCACCACCAACATCAATGAAAGTCGCACCCGCAGAGATCATCTGTTCAGCATGGATCAATGCGGCGTTGAGGGTATTGTGCTTACCACCATCAGAAAAGGAATCAGGGGTAACATTCAGGATCCCCATAACCTGGGGACAGGAGAGATCTAGCGTTAATCCGCGCGCGTTCAATTTCATGTTCTGTATCTCAGTGCGTTTGGTTAGTGCGCCCTTCTGGAGTAAAAAACCCCGGCAAGCCGGGGTTTGAGGGAATTGGCAGCCCAGATGAGGACTGTCACACCGTATTTGTCTTACTTGTCGTTCAACGGCCCAGACATCGTATTACCCGACGTTGGAGTATGGGGTTCATCCGCCGTTGTCGGCGCTTTAGGTGTTCCGCCATTATCAGACGAGGAAGAGTTATTACCCGGTGTCGGATCTTCCCAACCAGCCGGTGGACGAACATCCTTGCGAGACATCAGATCGTCAATTTGCGGCGCATCGATAGTTTCATACTTCATCAGTGCGTCTTTCATTGAGTGCAGAACGTCCATATTCGCCATCAGCAACTCACGGGCACGCTGATAGTTACGCTCGATCAACGCCTTCACTTCCTGGTCGATGATGCGTGCAGTTTCATCCGACATATGCTTGGCTTTAGCAACAGAACGACCGAGGAATACTTCACCTTCCTCTTCCGCGTACAGTAACGGCCCCAGTTTTTCCGAGAAGCCCCACTGCGTTACCATGTTACGCGCAATAGACGTCGCCACTTTAATATCGTTGGACGCACCGGTAGAAACATGTTCCGGCCCATAGATGATCTCTTCAGCCAGACGACCGCCGTACAGCGTAGAAATCTGACTTTCCAGCTTCTGACGGCTGGCGCTGATAGCATCACCTTCAGGCAGGAAGAACGTCACCCCCAGTGCACGACCACGCGGGATAATTGTCACTTTGTGTACCGGATCATGCTCAGGCACCAGACGCCCGATAATGGCATGCCCAGCTTCGTGATACGCCGTGGATTCTTTTTGCGCCTCGGTCATGACCATAGAGCGACGTTCCGCCCCCATCATGATTTTGTCCTTGGCCTTTTCGAATTCCACCATAGAGACCACACGACGATTGCCACGAGCAGCAAACAATGCAGCCTCGTTAACCAGGTTGGCCAAATCGGCACCGGAGAAACCTGGCGTACCGCGAGCAATAACGGAGGCATCAATATCCGGCGACAGCGGCACTCGACGCATGTGAACCTTCAAAATCTGTTCACGGCCACGCACATCAGGCAAACCAACCACAACCTGACGGTCAAAACGACCGGGACGCAACAACGCCGGGTCCAGTACGTCAGGACGGTTAGTGGCGGCGATAACGATAATACCTTCGTTACCTTCAAAACCGTCCATCTCAACCAGCATCTGGTTCAGCGTTTGTTCACGTTCGTCGTGACCACCGCCCAGACCTGCACCACGCTGACGGCCCACGGCGTCGATTTCATCGATAAAGATGATACAAGGTGCGGCTTTCTTGGCCTGTTCGAACATGTCTCTTACGCGCGAGGCACCGACACCGACAAACATTTCCACAAAGTCGGAACCCGAAATGGTGAAAAACGGCACCTTGGCTTCACCCGCAATAGCTTTCGCCAGCAAGGTTTTACCGGTCCCCGGCGGGCCAACCATCAGCACGCCTTTCGGAATTTTACCGCCCAGCTTTTGAAAACGGCTTGGTTCGCGCAGATACTCAACCAGCTCGGCGACTTCTTCTTTGGCTTCATCACAGCCCGCCACATCGGCGAACGTGGTTTTAATCTGATCTTCAGTCAGCATCCGTGCCTTGCTTTTACCGAACGACATGGCACCTTTGCCACCCCCGCCCTGCATCTGGCGCATAAAGAAAATCCAGACGCCAATCAGCAAGAGCATAGGGAACCAAGAGATGAAGATCGACGCCAACAGGCTCGGTTCTTCTGGCGGCTCACCAACGACTTTTACGTTTTTGGTCAGAAGGTTATCCAGCAGTTTAGGATCGTTGACAGGGATATACGTGGTGTAACGGCTGCTGTCTTTTTTGACAACATTGATCTCGCGCCCATTGATGCGCGCTTCACGGACCTGATCCTGATTCACTTCAGTCAAAAAGGTTGAATAATCCACCCTACGGCCATTCGACTCGCTGGGCCCAAAGCTCTGGAATACGGACATCAGCACAACTGCGATGACCAACCAGAGAATCAGGTTTTTCGCCATGTCACTCAAGGGATTAACCTCATATTACAACTGTGTTAAAGAATAGCGTCAGGGTACTATAGTTTACGACCTGTCGCTACAATGTACACCTCACGGGACCGGGCTCGGGAGGCATCTGGCTTACGAATCTTTACCGTCGTAAACAGGGAGCGAATCTCGCGCAGGTACTCATCGAAGCCCACACCCTGAAATACTTTCACTACGAAACTACCACCTGGCGCTAATATATCCCGGCACATATCCAGTGCAAGCTCAACCAGATACATCGCCCGGGGAATATCTACCGCCGGCGTACCGCTCATGTTCGGGGCCATGTCAGACATCACCACCTGAACCTTTTCGTCCCCAACCCGTTCCAGCAGGGTTTTGAGCACTAATTCATCACGAAAGTCCCCTTGAAGGAAATCGACTCCAACAATAGGATCCATCGGTAAAAGATCACACGCGATAATGCGCCCTTTTCCACCGATCTGGCTGACGACATACTGCGACCATCCGCCTGGTGCCGCCCCCAGATCTACCACAGTCATACCGGGTTTAAACAGCTTGTCCGTTTGCTGTATTTCATCAAGTTTAAACCAAGCGCGCGAGCGAAGCCCCTTTTTCTGCGCCTGCTGTACATATTTATCGCTAAAGTGTTCCTGCAACCAGCGACTGGAACTTGCAGAACGCTTTTTGTTAGCCATCGATTTTCCAACTATGATTTTTCTAACTAGTGTTAATTAAGATGCCAGCAGCGGACAACAGCGCTCAACGATAGCCAATCAGTATAGCCGGATTGGTGATAATCATGAGATGGCGGTAGAATGGTCCGCTTTCAATCCTAACCTAAGCAAAAAAGACAATGAATCTGAGTAACAAACAAAAACAGCACCTGAAAGGCCTGGCTCATCCGTTAAAGCCAGTCGTCATGCTGGGCAACAACGGCCTCACCGAAGGTGTACTGGCTGAAATCGAACAGGCTCTGGAGCATCACGAACTGATCAAGGTGAAAATCGCTACCGAGGATCGTGAAACCAAAGGGTTGATTGTCGATGCCATTCTGCGTGAAACCGGCGCCAGCAACGTTCAGGTTATCGGCCACACTCTGGTGCTCTATCGTGCGTCAAAAGAGCGCAAGATTGTGTTGCCTCGTTAACATTTTCGATTCAGGTTACCTTGTTTCACCGCAAGGTTCCATGACCCGCTGGTGAGAAAAAAGGCCGATATCGGCCTTTTTCCTTTCTTTACAATCCAGACTGGCGTCTTGTTTGCTCGCCATTATCAGAGGTATTCAACCTTCAGAATTTCGTACTCCACCACACCACCCGGCGTGCTGATCGTCACCACATCATCTTCTTCTTTGCCAATCAGGCCGCGGGCAATCGGCGAATTCACAGAAATCAGGTTCTGCTTGAAGTCAGCCTCATCGTCACCCACGATACGGTAAGTCTGCTCTTCTTCCGTATCCAGGTTCATGACCGTCACCGTCGCACCAAAGATAACGCGACCATTGGCCGCCATTTTGGTGACATCGATGACCTGAGCATTAGACAGCTTGGCTTCAATTTCCTGAATCCGGCCTTCACAGAACCCTTGCTGCTCACGGGCCGCATGGTATTCCGCGTTTTCCTTCAAATCGCCATGTTCACGCGCCTCAGCGATCGCTGCGATAATTTCAGGCCGACGCACCGACTTCAGGAAGTCCAGCTCTTCGCGTAACTTTTCAGCACCACGCAACGTCATCGGAAATTGTTTCATATCGTCACTACCTCTAAAAAATCCGTACGGCTCACGTTATCGTCATCCTGACGCGATAAAATCACCTGCGACGGAATGTTTCCATGCCAGTGCACCTGACAATTTAAACAAAAACCGCCTCTCCCGGAACATCACTTCCAGGCCAGACGCGTTTTTGCATTTTGATACGCATTTTACCCCAGAGTTCCACCAGGGTCATCGTTTACTTTATCCCTTGATGCGCCGTAGTATGACCACCACGTTACCCTGTACTTGATTGAGATTATGCGTTTTTTATCGATTCTGACCGGTTTTACCTGCGCAGTTGCCCTGCATGCCAACGCCGCCGCCATGGATGAGTACACCAAATACCTGCCAGATGGGGCCAATCTGGCGCTGGTGGTACAAAAAATCGGTGCCCCGACGCCAACGCTCGATTACCACAGCCAACAGATGGCGTTACCTGCCAGTACGCAGAAAGTTATTACTGCGCTAGCAGCATTGTTGCAGTTGGGGCCGAACTACCGTTTCGTCACGACGATAGAAAGCAACGGTGCGCTTACCGGCGGGGTATTACGCGGCAATCTAACAGTACGCTTCAGCGGTGATCCTTCACTGAAACGTCAGCAGATTCGCAATATGGTACAGGAACTGAAAAAACAAGGTGTCCGGGAAATCAGTGGTGACGTCTTTATCGACACATCCGTGTTCGCCAGCCACGATAAAGCCCCCGGCTGGCCCTGGAACGATCTGACCCAATGTTTCAGTGCGCCGCCCGCCGCAGCCATTGTCGATAAAAACTGCTTCTCTATTTCGCTTTATAGCGCGCCCAAAGCCGGTGATAACGCATTTATCCGGGTGGCGTCCTATTATCCGGTGCACATGTTCAGTGAAGTACGCACACTGCCAAAAGGCTCGCCAGATGCCCAGTATTGCGAGCTGGATGTCGTGCCGGGCGAACTCAACCGATACACCCTCACGGGTTGTCTGACACAACGAGCGGAACCCTTACCGCTGGCGTTTGCGATTCAGGATGGTGCCAGTTATGCCGGGGCCATCGTAAAAGACGAGCTGGAACAAGCTGATATCCGCATCGATGGAAACCTGCGACGCCAGACATTACCGGGTGCACCCGGCACAGTACTGGCGCAGACCGAATCCGAACCGCTGCATGATCTGCTGACGACTATGCTGAAGAAATCGGACAACATGATTGCCGATACCGTATTTCGCACCATAGGGCATGAACGCTTCAAAGTGCCTGGGACCTGGCGAGCCGGGGCCGATGCCGTACGCCAAATCCTGCGTCAGAAAGCGGGCATTGATCTTGGCAATACCATTATCGTTGATGGATCAGGACTCTCCCGACACAACCTGATCGCACCCGCGACCATGATGCAGGTACTGCAATACATCGCCCAACACGATAATGAGCTGAATTACATCAAGATGCTGCCGCTGGCCGGTTATGACGGCACATTACGCTATCGGGCGGGCCTGCACGAAGCCGGACTTGATGGCAAAGTCTCAGCCAAAACCGGTTCTCTTCAGGGCGTATACAATCTGGCAGGGTTTATTACCACCGCCAGTGGTCAACGCATGGCCTTCGTGCAGTATCTTTCTGGTTATGCCGTACCACCGGAAGATCAAAAAGAGCGACGCATTCCGCTGGTCCGTTTCGAAAGCCGTCTTTACAAAGACATCAACCAAAACAATTAACCAGACAAAAAAATCCCTTATCTGCGGTATGCAGATAAGGGAAACATGTACAACTAACAAGCAAACTTTTTGACTACCGACCTGATGGTCGTCGCGGCATTAACGCTGATAAATGATTTCGACGCCTTCGTCGTCATCCTCATCCCAGTCGTCATCCCACTCTTCTTCCGCTTCTGCCTGAGCCGCTTCCAACTGCTCACGGTGATAGTCATCCCACATGAAATCGACTTTTTCAGGTGCCTTGCTTTCGACTTCAGCCATTGCTTTCGGCTGAGTCTCCAGGAAGTTCATCACATCCCAGCACAGGGCATTCACCCCTTCACGGTTAGCCGCCGAAATCAGATAATATTTGCCTTCCCAGCCCAGCGCTGCGGCAATTGCCTTCGCACGGCCTTCCGCCTCGCTTTTCTCCAGCAAGTCGACTTTGTTAAATACCAGCCAGCGCGGTTTTTCTGCCAGAGATGCACTGTATTGCTGCAACTCATTGACGATCACTTTGGCATTTTCGATCGGATCGGATTCATCGATCGGTGCCAGATCGATCAGGTGCAATAGCACACGACAACGCTCCAGATGCTTCAGGAAACGGATCCCGAGTCCGGCACCTTCAGATGCCCCTTCGATAAGCCCAGGGATATCCGCCACGACAAAGCTTTTCTCGCTATCCATACGCACAACGCCCAGGCTCGGCACCAGCGTTGTAAACGGATAATCGGCTACCTTCGGTTTGGCCGCCGACACCGCACGGATAAAGGTCGACTTGCCTGCATTCGGTAACCCCAGCATGCCAACATCCGCCAGCAACAGCAACTCCAGCAGCAACTCACGTTCTTCACCCGGCGTACCATTGGTTTTCTGCCGGGGCGCACGGTTGACGGAAGATTTAAAGCGGGTGTTACCGAGCCCGTGCCATCCGCCTTTCGCGACCATCAATTTCTGCTGATTACGGGTCATATCGCCCAGCACTTCGCCTGTGCTTTTATCCAACACACGCGTACCAACCGGCACCTTGATGGTGATGTCTTTACCGCGCTTACCGGTACAGTCACGACTCTGACCGTTCTGACCACGCTCTGCGCGGAAACTTTTCTCAAAACGATAGTCAATCAGGGTATTGAGGTTTTCATCCGCCAGCAGGTAGACATCACCGCCGTCGCCGCCATCACCACCATCAGGCCCGCCGTTTGGAATATATTTTTCACGGCGGAAGCTGACACAGCCGTTGCCACCGTCGCCCGCCACAACCAAAATAGTGGCTTCATCTACAAACTTCATGAACTATCTCCGCAAAAAACCAATAGAGAATGACCGACGCGTTTGAATAATTTATTGGTTCTCTTTGGCTCAACGAATTGGGTTGATGACAGATAACCACAGTATGTCACCTGCCACTGAAAAACCGACGCATCAGAACTGTTTCGATAAAAGGGCGCTGATTGTACCTGCTTGGCGAAAGGATTTCACCTGTATTAAAAATAATCAGCCCACATCAGCTTCGCCATGGCCTTAAACATGCCTTACCACAGCAGCCTCACACCCGCGGATATTTGGAACGCCTTGCTGCGATCACATGATGCCCGATCGCGGCAAACATTGCCCCCGCCACAACGACAAACGCGCCGACGTATCCCAGCAGGTTAAGCGATGGCGCAGCAAATACCGATGGCCAGGCCAATGACAACAGATCCGAGAAAAACAGCGTAAACAGCGGCGTCAGCGTAATAATGGTACTCACCTGCGCGGCTTGCCAGCGTGCCATGGCCTCCGCCAGTGCACCGTAACCAACCAGCGTATTCGCACCGCAAAACAACAGGCAAGCGAATTGCCAGCCGGTTAACTGAAACAGTGTGCCCGGCTTCGCCCAAGGTGTAATAAACAACACACAGAGTGCGTAGAGCAGAAAAAGCAGTTGCTGCGAAGTCAGACGTCGCAGCAATACCTTTTGCGCAACGCCATACGCAACCCACACGGCAGCTGCCGCCACGCCCAGTAAGATCCCGAAGGTGTAATCCGTCAGGCGGGTAAACAACTCAACCAGACTGTTGTTGAAAAACATCAACAATCCACAGATCAATATTCCGGCACCGATGACCTGGTTGACGCGCATCTTCTCTTTTAGAATAACGACGCTGGCGACCATCAAGCCTACCGTAGACAATTGCCCGATCACCTGTGACGCAGTAGGACTCAGATATTGCAACGAAGAGCTGAACAATACGAAGTTACCCAGCAGTCCTCCTGTTGCTATCAGCAGCAAAATCCACCAGCGTTGATGATCGAACGTCCGCAGCTTTGGCAACGTGCCTTTGCTGTACAAAAAAATGCCCAATCCGACGGACGCAATCAGAAACCGATACCAGACGATGGTGTAAGGCTCCATCGTCGCCAGAACCTGTTTCATCGCGATTGGCAGCGCCCCCCAGCATACGGCGGTGGTCAGCGCCAGACAAAACCCGATGCCAGCATTCTGTTTCATCACATCACCTGTTCTTTTTATTGATGTCGTTAACGTGCAGCGTTTTTATCGTACATCTAAATGTAAAAAGCCCCGCAACAAGTGCGGGGCTTTATGATTCAACCTGATACCGAAAAATTACTCAGCAACGATGCTGATGTATTTACGGTTGTTCGGGCCTTTAACTTCAAATTTGACTTTACCGTCAGACAGTGCAAACAGGGTGTGGTCTTTGCCGCAACCTACGTTGCTGCCGGCGTGGAACTTGGTGCCACGCTGACGAACGATGATGCTGCCAGCCAGAACTGATTCACCGCCAAAGCGTTTCACGCCAAGACGTTTGCTTTCTGAGTCGCGGCCGTTACGAGTAGAACCGCCAGCTTTTTTGTGTGCCATTAATCCGCTCTCCTAAAACTTAAGCGCTGATGCCGGTGATTTTCACGTCAGTGAACCACTGACGGTGGCCAGCCTGCTTACGGTAGTGTTTACGGCGACGAAACTTAACGATTTTAACTTTCTCGCCACGGCCGTGAGCAACAACTTCAGCCTTGATTTTGCCGCCGTCGACGAAAGGAACGCCGATTTTGACATCTTCACCATTGGCAACCATCAGAACCTGGTCAAACTCAACAGCTTCACCGGTTGCGATGTCCAGCTTTTCCAAGCGAACGGTCTGGCCTTCGCTTACTCGGTGTTGTTTACCACCACTTTGGAAAACTGCGTACATATAAAACTCCGCTTTCCGCGTGCTTCTTTGAATGATGTGAAGCGCGCTATAAATATTCACAATAGGGCGCGAATTCTACGCAAAAAACCTACTGATGACAAGCGCAGAATCAATCAATGTGAAGAAAAAGGATACAACCCATGAACTGCCGTTTATCTGTGCCGTTTTTCAAGTACAATCAGCCCTAACGTTCCCTTTTCAGTGCCGATATCAGCAGTATTTTCACGGCAGAAACAGAAGCAATCAGCTGGCAGAAACAATGAACTTAGAGCAAATCACAGCGTTAAGCGCACAGGATATGGCCGCCGTCAACCAGACCATACTGGATCAGCTCAACTCCGATGTTGTCCTGATCAATCAGTTAGGAAATTACATCATCGGCGGTGGCGGCAAGCGCATCCGTCCCATGATAGCGGTACTTGCCGCCAGAGCGCTGAATTACCAGGGTGACAAGCACATTACCGTTGCCGCGCTGATTGAATTTATCCACACCGCCACGCTTCTCCATGATGACGTTGTCGACGAAAGTGATATGCGCCGGGGAAAAGCCACGGCGAACGCGGCGTTCGGTAATGCCGCCAGCGTGTTGGTCGGCGACTTCATCTATACCCGCGCGTTTCAAATGATGACCAGCCTGGCTTCGCTGCGCGTGATGTCAGTCATGTCTGATGCCGTTAACGTCATTGCGGAAGGCGAAGTACTCCAGCTCATGAACTGCAATGACCCGGACATCACCGAAGACAGTTATATGCGAGTAATTTACAGCAAAACGGCCCGGTTATTTGAAGCGGCTGCGCAATCTTCCGCTATTTTGTCGGACGCCAGCAGCGAGCAGGAACTGGCGTTACAAGAATACGGCCGCTACCTCGGCACCGCATTCCAATTGATTGACGATTTGCTTGACTACAGCGCCGACGGCAAAACACTGGGGAAAAATACCGGTGATGACCTGAACGAAGGCAAACCCACCTTACCGTTGCTGCATGCCATGCACCACGGTAATGATGAGCAGCGCACCATGATTCGCCAGGCGATTGAGCAAGGCAACGGCCGCCATTTACTGGAACCGGTCTTAGCGGCCATGCAATCCTGCGGCTCTCTCGCCTATACGCGCCAAAGAGCCGAGGAAGAAGCCGACAAAGCTATCACCGCGATTCAGTGCCTGCCAGCCAGTGATTTTCGCACTGCGCTTGAAGGGCTGGCCCACCTCGCAGTGCAGCGCGACTTCTAAATCACTCTTCTTTATTTACATAGTCCAGGCTTTTGCATTTATGCGGCCCGTTTTCCAAACGGGCCAGCACACTCATCGCCCCTTCACGCAGGATGTGTCCAATTAACCGGGTACGTTCTTCCGCCGACAGTTGATGATAAATTTGAATCCAGGTGTATTCCTGCGCACCGTCCGATGCCGCCGAGACATAATCAGGCGCAGTTTCACGCATCTGTGTCGTCCCCATCAACGTCGCCCTCATCAATGTAGCTTTGACTTCCTCCGGCAAGCTCCAAATGGCGTACTCAACACCTTTACCCTGAACGCCTTTGCGACGTCGTCTTTCCCAGCCATGTTCCTTGGCTTTTTTATTCAGCCCCTGACGGGATTTCGGCAATCCTGCCACGCCCAATAATTCATTCGTCGTAAACCATGTTTTTTCCATCCTAATCTCTCCCTTTCATCTCATTCCTGATACGAATACATAACCAGGAGACTAAAAACCCGATTACGTTTCCATATAATAGACTAATTTTATTCAAATCACTAACGCAATAGCGTTAAAGGCAAGAGTAGTGGTGTCGGTGAAAGTTCCACATAAAGAAATAAGCTGGAGAAACCGCAGGGAAATAAGAGAAAGCCATTCCACAATAGAGAGCAACTGGGAATGGCTGAGAGATTTAATCAGAAAAATCTTTTATCAAAGTTGCGCTTAACGTATTAGCCAGACCTAACTGCTTCAACGTGGAAGACACCCCTTCGCGCATGATATGCGCCACCAGTTTTTCCCGTTCGGGGACCGACAACTGGTGGTAAATCTGAATCCAGACTGACAGCATGTCTGATGGTTTTGCCGCATATTCACCTGACGTTTCCTGCAGTAGCAGCGTTTGCTGAACAGACTGAGGTAAGCTATGGATAGAATATTCTACCCCCCGTCCCTGTACACCTTTACGGCGACGCTTTTCCCAACCATCTTCTCGGGCTCGCTTATTCAATCCTTGCCGTGATTTAGGGAGTCCGCCAATACCAACCAATTCGCTGGTCGCAAACCACTCTTTTTTCATGTCCTTTTCATCCCGATAGTGATACACGTTACCTATTCAGATCCATTTGGAAATTAATTTGGAAATATTAAGGAAATTGGTGCTATA
The DNA here is from genome assembly GCF_019464615.1 of Dickeya ananatis. NCBI lineage: Bacteria > Pseudomonadati > Pseudomonadota > Gammaproteobacteria > Enterobacterales > Pectobacteriaceae > Dickeya > Dickeya ananatis. The sequence goes on from NZ_CP040816.1 coordinate 3,542,900, forward strand.
TTATTTCCAAATAATGGCTTGAGGTTAGCAAAACCATTAACCATTAGCTGTTAGTTATACCATTAATACGCTGTCGTCTTAATAGCAATAAGGGAAGGATTATGAATTCAAGGAAAAATGACTGGCATCCTGCCGATATTATCGCAGCATTGAGAAAGAAAGGGACAACACTTGCTGCAGTATCGCGCGGTGCCGGCTTGAGCTCTTCCACACTGGCTAATGCCCTATCCCGTCCGTGGCCAAAGGGTGAATGGTTAATAGCCGATGCGCTGGGGATTCATCCGTCGGAAATATGGCCCAGCCGCTATTACGATCCACAAACGCAAGAATTACTCGACCGAAAAAAACTGATCCGCCCGCCATCGGATTCACAATCCGAATAATGCTGTCAAAAAAGAAAGGCCGGAGAATACACTCCGGCCTTATCAGCAATACAGGTAATCACGAGTCGTGATTATTTCTTATTGACGAACTCTTCGCCCAGCGCGATATCCTGTTTCAGAGTATCCAGCATGCTGACCAGAGCCTGTTGTTCAAATGCGCTGAGCGTACCAATTTCTTTACGCTCAGCCACACCGTTTTTGCCCAGCAACAGCGGTTGTGCGAAGAAGCGGGCATGTTTGCCATCACCTTCAACATAAGCACATTCAACCACACCGCTTTCACCCCGCAGAGCACGTACCAGAGACAAACCAAAGCGAGCGGCAGCCTGACCCATGGACAAGGTTGCAGACCCGCCACCGGCTTTCGCTTCAACCACTTCGGTACCGGCATTCTGAATGCGTTTGGTCAGGTCAGCCACTTCCTGCTCAGTGAAGCTCACGCCCGGAATCTGGGACAGCAATGGCAGAATAGTCACACCGGAGTGACCACCGATAACCGGTACTTCAACATCCTGCGGCTGTTTGCCTTTCAGTTCAGCCACGAAAGTATTTGAGCGGATAATGTCCAGCGTCGTGACACCGAACAATTTGTTTTTGTCATAGACGCCCGCTTGTTTCAGGACTTCAGCCGCAATCGCCACCGTCGTATTGACTGGGTTGGTAATGATACCGATACAGGCTTTAGGGCAGGTGCTGGCAATCTGAGACACCAGGTTACGCACAATGCCAGCGTTAACGTTAAACAGATCGGAACGATCCATACCCGGCTTACGGGCAACCCCGGCAGACATCAGCACGATATCCGCACCTTCCAGAGCCGGAGTCGCATCTTCACCACTGAAACCTTTGATTTTCACGTCGGTAGGAATGTGGCTCAGATCAACCGCCACGCCCGGTGTAACCGGAGCAATATCATAAAGTGAGAGCTCTGAACCTGAAGGAAGCTGGGTTTTGAGGAGAAGAGCAAGGGCTTGACCAATACCACCTGCGGCTCCGAGAACTGCAACTTTCATCCTAAACTCCTTATTATGTTAAGTAAAATTACCGTGGATGCGTTTAGTTAAAAACGTTTATGCTCGCGAGAGAAGCCAGGCACCAGACCTGCTTTCAGAGGGGCACTACATAGGTCCGCTGCAGTAGATCGGTGCACAGCGATAACGCACTATGTGATTAATAATAAACTAACAATCGACCTGATATCTGAAAGGTAATTAAAGTAACAGGCAATTGTGATGTGCCCCGACATAAGCCCACGACTGATTAACGGGTATGTTACATTACACCTGTAAGCAGCCCCCAAACAACATCATTTTGATAACATTTATTTTACTTTTATGTGATGAAGAGCACACTTTTTGACGTCTCGGTAAAGGATCGCCCCACACATTTTCTCGCCTGATAGCCCCCCCCCCACAATCCGATTTTATACGCGCCTATATTGCATAAAAATTCATTTAAATGCATAATCGTGGTATGTTTCACTTTTCCCCGGACACGGTGCAGAATGCGTAGTTCAACTAAACAAGAAGATCTGGTTAAAGCGTTCAAAGCGCTGTTAAAAGAAGAGAAATTCAGCTCTCAGAGCGAAATTGTGCAGGCATTGCAGGACGATGGCTTCGACAACATCAACCAGTCGAAAGTGTCACGCATGTTGACCAAGTTTGGCGCGGTGCGTACCCGCAACGCCAAAATGGAAATGGTTTACTGCCTGCCTGCTGAGTTAGGAGTGCCTACCACCACCAGCCCGCTGAAAAATCTGGTGCTGGATGTTGATCACAACGATGCCGTGGTCGTCATTCATACCAGCCCGGGTGCGGCGCAGTTAATCGCTCGCCTGCTGGACTCACTGGGCAAATCGGAAGGTATTCTTGGCACGATTGCGGGTGATGACACCATTTTCACCACGCCTGCCAGGGGATTTAGTGTCAAACAATTGTATGAAGCCATCCTGGTTCTGTTTGAACAGGAACTCTGATTTCCCGCCGCCCCGTGATGTGTTCGGGGCGACAAGGCGATATCAGCAACGCATCACAAGGCCGGCAACTCTGCCAATGGCCAGCGCGGCCGCACAGTAATGCCAAGCTCCCCGGTGACGCCCTGGGCGAACCGTACTGCGCCCGCATACGCAATCATCGCGCCGTTATCGGTACAAAATTCAGGACGCGCGTAGAACACCTCACCACCGCGTTTAGCCATGATCTCTGCCAGACGCTGACGCAATGTCCGATTAGCACTTACGCCGCCCGCCATCACCAGCCGACTGAACCCGGTCTCGTCAAGCGCACGCCGACACTTGATGGCCAGCGTATCAACGACGGCATCTTCGAATGCTCGTGCGATATCGGCTTGTGTCTGCGGATCGTTGCCATTCTCACGGATGGTATTGGCGGCAAAGGTCTTCAATCCCGAGAAACTGAAATCCAGACCGGGACGATCCGTCATGGGTCGGGGGAAGACAAAACGGCCGGGGTGCCCGTTTTGCGCCATTTTTGACAGCAACGGCCCCCCCGGGTAATCCAGCCCCAAGAGTTTGGCGGTTTTATCGAACGCTTCCCCCGCCGCATCATCAATGGATTCGCCCAGCAAACGGTATTCGCCAATACCGGTCACGCTGATCAACTGAGTATGCCCACCAGAGACCAACAGTGCGACAAACGGAAACGCGGGAGGATTATCTTCCAGCATGGGAGCCAGCAGATGCCCTTCCATGTGATGAACCGGTATGGCAGGCACATTCCAGGCAAACGCCAGCGAACGTCCCACTGTCGCCCCCACCAGTAGCGCGCCGACCAGACCTGGGCCTGCGGTGTATGCAATGGCATCGATATCACCCTGCTGTAGCCCTGCTTCTGTTAACGCCGCCTGAATCAGTGGCACGGTCTTGCGGACATGGTCGCGGGACGCCAGTTCAGGTACCACGCCACCATAATCGGCATGCAGTTTTACCTGGCTATAAAGCTGATTTGCCAGCAGCCCGGCCTGCGTGTCATAAATCGCGACCCCGGTTTCATCGCAGGATGTTTCAATACCCAATACGCGCATTGCTGTTTTCACTCTCGGTTACATTTTTACCGCGACCAACCTGGCCGCTTGATTCAGGCGGCGCATAGTCTATCATAAGCCCGCCCACAGACACGTACCCCCGCATCGCGCGTTTTATGATCGCTGATGGACTTTACAAACGCGCCACAGTTGCAGTAGAATTCCGCACCATTTTGAAAAGGCTGGCACAAGGCCAGCAACAAACCGAATTTACTGAGGTGAGAGGCACATGCCGGTAATTAAAGTACGTGAAAACGAGCCGTTCGACGTTGCTCTGCGTCGTTTCAAGCGTTCCTGCGAAAAAGCGGGTGTTTTGGCTGAAGTTCGTCGTCGTGAGTTCTATGAAAAACCGACTACTGAACGTAAACGCGCTAAAGCATCTGCTGTGAAACGTCACGCTAAGAAGCTGGCTCGAGAAAACGCACGCCGCACTCGTCTGTATTAATTTTTAGGAGGGTTATCCTCCACCGCGTGATTAATCCGCAGACTTAGCAGTTGCATACGAAGGCCGTGCATTTCCGAAAGGAATGCGCGGCTTATTGTCGTTTATAAACGTATATAGATAAGGGGCTTATGGCTGGACGTATTCCCCGCGTATTTATTAATGACCTGCTAGCCCGTACCGACATCGTCGACCTGATCGATGCGCGCGTTAAACTGAAAAAGCAGGGCAAGAATTACCACGCGTGTTGCCCGTTCCACCACGAGAAAACCCCGTCATTCACCGTAAACGGTGATAAGCAGTTCTACCATTGTTTTGGCTGCGGTGCCCATGGCAACGCCATTGATTTCCTGATGAATTACGATCGTCTGGAATTTGTTGAAAGCATTGAAGAACTGGCTGCAATGCACGGTCTGGATGTCCCTTACGAAGCAGGCACCGGTCCGACCCAGCTCGAACGCCATCAACGGCAAAGTTTATACGAGCTGATGGAACAATTAAGCGCATTTTACCAACATACTCTGAACCAACCTGCCGGTACGCCAGCCAGAGAGTATCTGGCCAGACGAGGCTTGAGCGATGATGTCATCCGTCAGTTCGCCATCGGATGTACGCTGCCAGGGTGGGATAACGCGTTAAAGCGTTTCGGGCGCAACAGCGACGATAAAACGACGCTGACTGATGCCGGTATGTTGGTGACCAACGAGAATGGTCGTACTTACGATCGTTTTCGCGATCGAGTGATGTTCCCTATCCGTGATAAACGCGGGCGGGTCATTGCGTTCGGTGGTCGGGTCATGGGTGACGGCACCCCAAAGTACCTGAACTCGCCGGAAACCGAGATTTTTCATAAAGGTAGACAGCTGTACGGTCTGTACGAAGCACAACAGAAAAATCCGGAATTGAAACGGTTGCTGGTGGTCGAAGGCTATATGGATGTGGTTGCGCTGGCACAGTTTGGCATCGATTACGCAGTCGCCTCACTGGGAACCTCAACAACAGCGGATCATATTCAGTTGCTGTTCCGCGCTACCGATCAGGTGGTGTGTTGTTACGATGGCGACCGTGCTGGACGCGACGCTGCCTGGCGAGCGCTGGAAACCGCGCTACCCTATCTGGATGACGGCAGGCAATTGCGTTTTATGTTCCTGCCAGATGGCGAGGACCCGGATACGCTGGTGCGTCAGGAAGGGAAAGCCGCGTTTGAGCAGCGTATTGAACAGGCGATGCCACTGTCATCATTTTTGTTCGATTCACTGCTACAACAGGTCGACATGAGCACCCCTGACGGGCGAGCCAAGCTGAGTACGCTGGCATTACCCCTTATTGGTCAAGTGCCAGGTGAAACGTTACGCTTATACTTACGTCAACAGCTCGGTCATAAGTTGGGGCTGCTGGATGACAGCCAGTTAGACCGCTTGTTACCGAAGACAGCGGAACAAACATCGTCTTACCAGCCTCCACGGCTAAAAGTCACAACTATGCGTATACTGATAGGACTTTTAGTACAAAACCCGAGGCTGTCCGCCGAGGTGCCGACACTGGCACTGGATGGCGTGGAAGAAAGTAAAGTAGCGGGCCTGGAGCTATTTTTAGATCTGGTGAAAGCCTGCAATGAAAGCCCAGGCATGAACATGGGGCTGCTGCTGGAGAAATATCGCGAAAGTAAATATCGCAAGCAGCTTGAAACCCTCGCCGCCTGGGACCATATGATTGAAGACGACGAGCTCGAAGAGAAATTCCGGGTCAGCCTGGCCGAGCTCTACGACCAGTTGCTTCAGCAACGGATGGATACGCTTATTGCCCGCGAGAGAACACACGGGCTGAGCATGAATGAGCGCAAAGAGTTGTGGTCTCTGCAACTGGCGCTGACACGAAAAAACTGATTTCCTGCGGCTTAACTGCCGATAAATAGTAGGGTTGATCCCTACAGCGTGCCGCTACAGGGGCTGCGGCGATAAGAAAAATTCCCCTAATGCTATTGTTAGCGATTTACGCTGACCGACACCAACCCCAATATTCTGAAGTGTGGATACCGTCTTATGGAGCAAAACCCGCAGTCACAGCTCAAGCTACTTGTCACCCGTGGTAAGGAGCAAGGCTACCTGACCTATGCCGAGGTCAATGACCATCTGCCGGAAGATATCATCGACTCCGATCAGATCGAAGACATCATCCAGATGATTAACGACATGGGCATCCAGGTGATGGAAGAAGCACCGGATGCCGATGATCTCATGCTGGCTGAGAATACCGCCGACGAAGACGCTGCTGAAGCCGCAGCACAGGTATTGTCCAGCGTCGAATCCGAGATTGGCCGCACGACCGATCCCGTTCGCATGTACATGCGTGAAATGGGCACCGTTGAACTGCTGACCCGTGAAGGGGAAATCGATATCGCTAAGCGAATCGAAGACGGGATCAATCAGGTTCAGTGCTCTGTTGCCGAGTATCCAGAAGCGATCACCTATCTGTTGGAACAGTACGATCGCGTTGAAGCTGGAGAAAGCCGCCTGTCCGATCTGATAACAGGCTTTGTCGATCCGAACGCCGAAGAAGATTTGGCACCGAACGCCGCTCCTGAAAACGCTGAACTGGCTGATGACGGCATCGACGACGACGACGACGAAAACGAAGAAGACGAAGACGATACCGACGATGACAACAGCATCGACCCGGAGCTGGCGCGTCAAAAATTCACCGAACTGCGCGATCAGTACGAAGCGACCCGCGTCAGCATCAAGGCGCATGGCCGCAGCCACCCGTCGGCGATTGAAGAAATCAACAAACTGTCTGAGGTATTCAAGCAGTTCCGTCTGGTGCCAAAACAGTTCGACCTGCTGGTAAATAACATGCGTTCCATGATGGATCGCGTGCGAGCTCAGGAACGCCAGATCATGAAGCTGTGCGTTGAGCTGTGCAAAATGCCGAAGAAAAACTTTGTCACGCTGTTTACCGGTAACGAAACCAACAGCAAGTGGTTCGAAGCCGCACTGTCCATGGGCAAACCCTGGTGTGAAAAACTGCGCGACGTTGAAGACGACGTACATCGCAGCCTGCAAAAACTGCAACAGATCGAAGAAGAAACCGGCCTGACTATCGAGCAGGTAAAAGACATCAACCGTCGCATGTCCATCGGCGAAGCCAAAGCGCGTCGCGCCAAGAAAGAGATGGTGGAAGCGAACCTGCGTCTGGTTATCTCGATAGCCAAGAAATACACCAACCGTGGTTTGCAGTTCCTCGACCTGATTCAGGAAGGCAACATCGGCCTGATGAAAGCGGTAGATAAGTTCGAATACCGCCGTGGCTATAAGTTCTCCACCTACGCCACCTGGTGGATCCGTCAGGCGATCACCCGTTCTATCGCGGATCAGGCGCGCACCATCCGTATCCCGGTGCATATGATTGAGACCATCAACAAACTCAACCGTATTTCGCGCCAGATGTTGCAGGAAATGGGTCGCGAGCCGACGCCGGAAGAACTGGCTGAACGCATGCTGATGCCGGAAGACAAGATCCGCAAAGTATTGAAGATCGCCAAAGAGCCTATCTCGATGGAAACCCCGATCGGTGATGATGAAGATTCGCATCTGGGCGATTTCATCGAAGATACCACGCTGGAGCTGCCGCTGGACTCCGCTACCTCGGAAAGTTTGCGTTCTGCCACCCACGACGTACTGGCTGGCCTGACCGCGCGTGAAGCCAAAGTGCTGCGTATGCGTTTTGGTATCGACATGAATACCGACCACACGCTGGAAGAAGTCGGCAAACAGTTCGACGTCACCCGCGAACGTATTCGTCAGATTGAAGCCAAAGCGTTGCGTAAATTGCGCCACCCGAGCCGTTCTGAAGTACTGCGTAGCTTCCTGGACGACTAAGAGAACAGGTTTTACTCTTTATCACACCCCCGGTTTCGACCGGGGGTTTTTATTTAGGCCTTAATAGCCTCACCCTGCCAGTCTGCCGGACAAAAGCGATCCCCCTCACCCAGCCGATGCACTCATATCCAGCTCCACCAGACGGTGTGCGAATCCCTAGTAATAACAATCCACTGTAGAGTGAATACAAAACGACCATATGGTCGCCGCGCTATAGACCCGACTAGCCGGATTACCTATAATCAACATCCGCATGGCCCCTTAGCTCAGTGGTTAGAGCAGGCGACTCATAATCGCTTGGTCGTTGGTTCAAACCCAACAGGGGCCACCAAATTTTCTATGCTAATACAAACAAATTGCGAATATCCCCCTTTTGCCCCCTCTGGGATCAAACTAGAGCTGATAACATTCGGATTAATGTCTGTTTCTGATGTGGTGATAGCGCACAGATGATTTCTCCGAGTATCCGGCTGTCGTCTTTTTGCTTGATGTAATATGAGAAAGAAATCTCAGATTCGAATTTCTGGTTTGTACAACCTGAATTATCGCATTCAACAATAATTTCAAACCGATAGCGTGTTAGGTTGTTTGTACCAATGACACTTGCAGGCTTCCTACAACAAGGGCACAGTACAGCCACTTGCTCTTTAGCTGGTAGCCTCCTTGTCATGACCTCCTGACCCAGAATGTCTAACACCCAACGCAGAAACGCTTTCACGACCGGCGTTCTGGCGAACATAGCGAGTAGGTGGGCCCCACATAATGAGAATATGCGAGTTCTCATTCTTCTCGATGAGTCGTTTATACGATTGGTCACTGAATCGATGACCAATAACATTCCCACCGAAAATTCATCTGAATTCTAGTTGTACTAGGTTAGTAATAGATTTCACATTTCGCACCGGAACATCGCGAAGAAACATTAAGACTTACCCCTTTGACAAGTACCTGATATGGCAATGTTATGCAGCAGATGCGTCTCAATTTGACAGTCGGCTAAGAGCGAGAAGTAGGTATTCCTATAGCGGAAGACCTTTCTGCACATAATATCCCTAATTCATTCACATCGCCACCCTGCGAATGATTGCACATGTAATTAATTTCAAAAACGTAGTTCTATTTCATCGCACCTTAACGGATTCACCTAAAAAAATGAATAATAAAATAATAAAAAATGGAACTAAATATCTATAACTAATAACAAGTAATGTAATTTAAAAATAAAAATTATTATCTATTTTTATTTATTAAAATAAATCAATATATTATAGAAAATAGCACGATTTGAAAAATAATTAAGATATTATATATTTTATTTATATTGATAATTATCACTTGACAAAAAAAACCTTATCTCATTGATTGCATAATAAAAGAAAATCCCCTTACCTTTAAAATAAAAAAATAATCCGAATTTTTTATGTGAGGATGAGATTTTATAACCCATCCAGGGCGGGAAGATAGCATTTGCACAATTCTAAAAACGGATAATACTTATCTCGTTCTTGAACAAAACAACACTGTCAATTGGCGTGAAATATGGTTTACATCACTCAAAGATACTGAAAGGGAATATAACACCATGTCTTCATATTCTATTTCTGTTAAAAACTCTAGCGGCGCTGCTGCTAATGTCGCTATCTATCAAACTTACCCTAATCTGGTCACCGGTTTGCCATTAGTATGGCTGCTGCAGACGATCAACGATGGCAATACGAACAGCTATAACTGGTCAATCGACTGGGCGCTGAACTGGGGTACAACTGAACAACCATTGGCCCCGGGTGTTCTCTGGAGTTCCGGCGGCCCGATCCAAAGTATGAATCCTACGGCAAGTGGCGGAAACAACTCGATGGGTGTTACCTACACTAATGGCCAGTTCCAGACACAGCCGACGGCATATAATAATCCGGATGTTGCTTCCGGCAACATGCTGGTAACAACCGATTCAACATTCACTGTCACGCAATCCAAAGCAATGAGTCTTGCTGTTTATATGAATTCCCTACCGGCATTCGCGATGCAGGGGAAACCCAATGGGAACTTCATGTTTGATACACATCCGACATATTGGATTTGTACAACAGATTCAAAAATAGGTGTTGCTGTTTCAGGAACCTTTGTTAGCAGCCCGAAGCAGTTCTCCTTCGCTAACGGAGTAACCTCATTGAAGTTTGAGCTTAATGATACGTTGCAATTTGTTCAGCTCTAATAAAGTGGTTTTCCCGAAAGGATATTTGTAGCGACTTTATTCACAGCTGTAGTCTGAGAAACCAACCTGGAGGAAACGACGGGTTGGTTTTTTGAAAAATAACAGGGTGATCTGAGCTTCACACATTGATAGAAATCAGTTTGTTATGATTTTACTCCCTATCATGAACGCCCGATCACACAGAAAGTACTGTCGCCTAAGTTTGCCTTAATAAGGAACCCTATTGTGACTTATTCAGTAACCGTGACTAATAAGAGTGGCCAGCAACAAAATGTGGCCATATATATAGGTGATTCTTCAGACAATAGTGGTTTTTCACTTGTCTGGTTGTTGAAGCCGATCAATAACAGTGGAAATGCTACCTTCTCATGGGTTGAGAACGATTATGGGTTAGGTTGGGGGAATACCAGCGGACAGATTGATATTGGTGTGGCATTTTCTCAAGGGCAAGATCCCACACCCGCATTTCCGAATGTTGTTGTCGGTAATAATGCGCTACCCGTTAGCTATAACAATGCTGGTTTTTTCTCTGGCGTGCCCTATTCAGACAATAATATTACTGACAAATTAAAAGTCTCAACCGATTCAAGTTTTACGGTTTCGAATGCCCTGACCATGGGTATTGCTCTTTTTATCTATAAGCTGCCTGCGATAATAATGCAGGGCAGCCCTAATATGAATTATTACTTTATGATACCGAAATTGTCATATTATTTGGTTGTCACCAATTTTAAACAAGGGGTCGTACTGCCTGCTATGGATTCGATGTATGCCAGAAATACATCAGCAAATAGCATGGGCAAGCCAGTTAAAATCCCCTTCGGTTCAGGAGCAGAAAACTTAGCTTATACGTTGGATGGCTCTCTAAATTTTATCGCTAATTAAGGTGATTTTTATTAAAAACGCTAACAAAAAATCAATTCATTATCCATGAAAAAATTATCGCTGACTTCTTCCGCAAGAGAACAAGGGAAACCTAATTTGTTAAAACGAGCCGCTGCATTTATTGCAGTTTATTCTACATGGTAAACAAGGATATATATTTTATGAAAATAAAACATTTTTCACGCTCCCTAACCGCTGGCGTTATTCTGAGTTCGCTGGCTGCCTTGTCTGCACCAGCTTTTGCCGTAGACCTGCCTTTCAGTGCCAATTGCCAAAATCATTCGGCCATTGCGGTAGCGGCACCCAATACCGGGATTACATTCCGTAAAAACCCTAACAGCCCGGCAACCCGCGCTGCAACCGCGACAGTCTTCAGTATTAACGGCATGCATAATATTACTATTCCGGCAAATGTTGTTTCGTGTTTCTACGCCGTACAAGGCAATGATAACTACTGTTTCCAGGCTTCCAACAATGCAGCTGCGTTCACCAACATCAACGCGGTTGCCAACACGAATACCGCCGCCGCACCAAACTGTCAGTAAGCGCATTGTCTTTTTTAGAACGACAGGTGATGGAAGCATTATCTCATTTACCGTCTACCGTCCGGAAATATCCGGGCGGTAATATCCTGTCCTTTGGGTAGTGGTGCCGATAATTGGGTAAGTGATGTAAGAGATGGAGGTCTAAAAACTTTAGAAGATATACGGTGGCAGTTACACAGAATCAGGCACAGCCACTTTCATGCATCAACGTGCCTTATATGTAGTCCCCCCCCCCCAACAGTCAAAATGCACAAGCATAAATTCGACATGTGCTCCGCTACCGCGGCTTCCTTCCTCGCCTGATTAAAATCGGTTATAACCTATACACCCTGCGCAGACTAACGGTTTCATCATGGAGCTTTATACAGAGCGGTTGTACCTTCGTCCGGTTTCCCCATCCGATGTGGATTGTCTGTTCCGTATCTATGGCGATCCTGCAACTAACCTGTTTAACCCTGCTGGCCCTTATCCTGATATTGAGTATACCCGCACCGTGCTGGCTCGCTGGCTTAGCCACTGGGACGAGCGAGGATTTGGAAACGTAGCCATTACGTTGCGTGATGACCCGCTGACGGTTATTGGATTCGGCGGATTAAGCATCAAAACTTTCGCTGACATCACTATCAACAATCTTGGTTATCGTTTAGCGACACAGGCATGGGGAAAAGGGCTGGCAACAGAGTTTGCTCGCCGTATTCTGCGTTATGGATTTGATGACATCGATGTCAGCGAAATTTCAGCCGTGGTCAGGGTAAATCATCAGGACTCACAGAATGTCCTGAACAAAGCAGGCATGAAGCGTGTCGGAACACTGCATGATGTCGACAGTGGACCGCCCAGCCTACTGTTTACACTGACTCAGGATGAATGGCGCAAACGCTGATATTTTTTACCTGCAGCATTTGCGCCATCACCGCTCACGCGATTCAGGTTGAATTAGAAACGCGTCCAGCCTTCTGTTGCTGTGCTCTGTAGCGCTGTCGCTGATTTCGGCTTACCCAGTCTGGCCACGGAAGGCGGTGCCAGCGACACCGGTGCGGCAGACGTGCCAATATTGAACACCGATACAGACTGCAGAAGCTGTGTTGCCTGCTCTTGCAGACTCTGTGAAGCCGAAGCCGACTCCTCAACCAACGCCGCGTTCTGCTGTGTGGTTTGATCCATCCCGGTCAGTGCCACGCCAACCTGCTCGATGCCCCGCGCCTGCTCTTCGCTGGCAACGCTGATTTCCGCGACCGTGTCCGTCAGTTGCCCTACGGCGGTCACGATACCGGTCATGGTTTCGCCGGCCCGGCTGACCAGCTCGCTGCCACGATCTACGTTTTCCACATTGGAGGCGATCAACTGCCGGATTTCACCAGACGCCGTCGCGCTGCGCTGCGCCAGGCTTCGCACTTCGCTTGCCACAACCGCGAACCCTTTGCCGTGTTCTCCCGCACGGGCTGCTTCCACGGCGGCATTCAGCGCCAGAATATTGGTCTGGAAGGCGATACCATCGATAACCGTCGTGATGTCCGAAATGCGTCTGGAGCTACTGTCTATCAATTGCATGGTGCTGGTTATCTCAGACGTGACGTCACTCCCTTCCCGGGCGACACGCTGAACGTTTACCGCCAGTTGTCTGGCCTCGCGTGCGCTGTCAGCGTTATTTTTTACCGTAATACCCAGTTCACTCATCGTCGATGCCGTCTGTTCCAGCGCACTGGCTTGCGCTTCGGTGCGTTGTGACAGATCGCTATTGCCCTGTGCTATCTGCATGCTGGCCGATGCCACGCTCTCAGCATTGCTTCTTACTGTGCTGACGGTGCGGGTCAGGGATTCCTGCATCTCGCCAATCGCATTGAGCAACCTGCCCGTTTCATCCCGACTCCCTGTTGGCACCTCGCCACTCAAGTCGCCCCGGGCGATTCGCTGCGCCGACAACAGCGCTTGCTGTAAAGGACGGGTCACACTGCGGGTAATCCCCCACGCAAAGAATATCCCAAGGAGCAATGCAATAGCGGCGGTCACCGCTAGCAGTATCACTGCGTTATCACGCTCATTAATGACCCGCGCTGCGCCGTCGCTCATCCTTTTACGCTGGAATTGCACCATGTCTTTTAATGCCGCCATGTAGCTAGTCTGGCTCTGATAGCGGGGGCCGAAGAGGAGCCGGGTCGCCTCTTCTTTTTTACCCTGCATACCCAGCGCCACGACATCATCAATAAACGGGAAGAACTGCTCGCCGTTACGTTGCATGGCCGTAAAAATCTCTCTGCCTCTGTCGGTTTCAACGTGGTTTCGCAGCAGTTCTGTCATCACGTTTATCTGGTTTTTTTCTGTATTGTAATCGCGTAAGAAACCCGCTTTTCTTTCCGGGTCATCCATCAGAATGATATTGCGAGCAAGCCGACTCATATCGGCGGTGAAGAAGCCGATTGAAGAGGCGGCTTCGACGTTGGCATAAATGTTGTCTGTAATCGATACGGTCGTATTGCCGAGAGATTGCAGGCGACTGATACTACTCAATGCCATAATGATAACCAGCAGCATCATGAAGCCCAATGCCATCCAAAGCCGTGTGCCAATTTTAATGTTATTCATAACAGTCCGTCTTACTATTGATTATCCAAAATAGAAACCGGTGGATGAAACAAACACCAGAATACAAGCCTATGCGTTTCAGCATCCCGTCAGAAAACGATGGAATTAAAAAACACATAACGTACGGAGTGAATAGCATTATCACAAAGATATTTAATAAAAAAGTATCCTGCCGTGTGGCACACAACTCATCCCAACTACGCGCCACAGGCCGCCAGACCAACAATCAAAAATAACGCATTGATATTTAATAATATTATTTTCTCACAACGCAAAGGCCTGACTATTTTCAAGGATAAACAAAATCAATAAGAGGGGTAAAAAAGGGGAATTTAGATATCGGAAAGTTGAATGCCAGCCTGAATAATCTGCATTGCTATCAGGAAAATAAAACCACATGACGATTTAAAAAATCGATTATCCAGCCAGTAAATAATTTAAATCAGAAATCAATCATGCCATTGAAATTATTCACGCCATTATTAATTTAAATTAATAGTTGATAATATTTTGAACACCCTGACAACGCCCCATTCATTAAATTTATTTTCATTATTCATCCCTTGCCACCACTGCAATATAATTTGTATCTAATGGTAAAAATACAAAGTTCCGTTGTGATGAAAGAATTATTTTTTGATCTCTGGTGACAAAAATGGCATCAATATCTGGGCGTTGCGAGAGATAAGCCAGTCCTTTTTCTACCCCCATGCCATAGAGCAGCGTGGTGTAAATGTCCCCATCAATAGACGCATCAGTGATGAGTGTGACGCTCAATATTTCATTATCGAGTGGATAACCTGTTTTGGGATCAAAGATATGGTGATAAATGCGCCCCTCAAATGTGAAATAGCGTTCATAGATACCGGATGTCACTATCGACTTATTCACCACCTGAATCAGCCCAAGCAGTTCATGATTCTCGCCAAATGGCTTTTGTAACCCCACCGACCAGGCGGTCTGATGGGCGCTTTGCGGCCTGCCGATGGCCAGGACATTCCCGCCCAGATTGATCAACGCATGATAGACGTGGTGCTGGTAGAGGAATTGCCTGATGACATCCGCAATGTAGCCCTTCGCTATCGCCCCTAAATCGATTTCCATCCCTGCTTTTTCCAGCCACACCGAACGCTCTTTGGCATCAAGAATGATATGGCGGGGGTCGGTCAGCGCCAGTAACGTACGCACCTCATCAGCGGGCGGCACGCCCTCGCCCCGAAAGCCGATTTTCCAGCGCTTCACCACCGGCCCGATGGTGACGTTAAAACAGCTGCCTTCCAGCAGGCTGACGTCTCTGGCACGCGTAATCAGATTAAATAACCACGGGCTGACGACAACCGGGTGTTTCCCTGCCGCCTGATTGATAGCCATCACCTCGGAGTTATCCCGATTAACGGTCAACACATCTTCCAGTTGTTTAATGCGGCCAAACACCAACAATGCCAGTGGCTCATTTGGCTCAAACAACTTGAGCAGGATGGGCGACCCCATCAGCACGGTGGAATAGCTATAAATCCGATCATCTGGCGGCATAGTGGGACCTCTGAAGAAGAACACATCGAGCCTGCGTCAGCAGCGAGGGCTGACGCAGGCTGGTATGACAGACCAATACGAATCCCGTATTTACATGCGCACGTAAGTCGCGGCGTTACGGCCCGCCTGAATACCAAACACAATGATATCGGCGATGGCGTTCCCGCCGATGCGGTTGCCACCGTGGATACCGCCCACGACTTCACCGGCAGCGAAAGCCCCCCGAATCACCCGTTTCTTGCGGTCCAATACAGCGGTATCAGTATTGATCACCACGCCCCCCATGGTGTGATGTACACCGGGTGCGATACGAATAGCGTAAAACGGCCCCTGATTGAGAGGATGACGCAACGCGGTTTGACGGCCGAAATCGTCGTCATGCTGTTTTTCAACAAACCGGTTATAGCGTTCCAGTGTCGTCTGTAGCGCATCAGCATCGATAGCCAGTTTATCCGCCAGTTCACGTGGAGACGCCGCACTCACCACAAAACCACGGGATAAATACTCGTCCGCTGCCTTGTTTTTCGCCCTCACCTGCTCATCAAACAAGATATAAGCGTATTTCTCCGGCAAACCGATGATTGACGCCGACACCTTGTCACGGGTTTCCATTTCGTTAAAGAAGCGCTGGCCCTGCTGATTCACCAGAATCGCACCGCCGCCACGAATGGATTCCGAGATCAGATAAGAGGTGTTCTGCTCCACCGTGGGGTGGATCTGGATCTCGCCCAGGTCCACCGTATCCGCTCCGACCTTCTCCAGAATGGCGATACCACAGCCAGTCGCACCGCTATGATTGGTGGTGACAAAACCAGCCAGATCCGGGCGGTATTTCAGTACCATGTCGCGATTGGCGCTGAAACCGCCGGTGGCAACGACCACCCCTTTGGTGGCGATGGTCAGTTGCTCGTTGTCTTCGCTCTGCACACGCACCCCGGTCACCGCACCGGCGTCGTGAAGGATGTCGATAACCGCGGTTTCCAGCATGACATCGATGTTGCGCTTATTGATATTTTTGACCAGCCCACTGATCAGGAAACCGCCAACCGCCGAGCCATCTGCCGGTCGGTGGGTGCGATCCACGCTCATGCCGCCAGTAATAGTAATGTCGTTCAGTTCGATACCACGCTCTGCCAGCCAGTCGATCGCCATCGGCGCACCATCGACGAATCGTTTCAGCAAATCGGGGTTATTTTTTTGTCTACCGCCTTTCAGGGTCTCCTCGTAGAAACGCTGCTTGTCGTCGACAATACCGCGCATTTTCTGGAAACGCGTGCCTGCTGCATTCATACCGACAGACGCTTTGATGGTGTTGCCACCGATGCTGGACATCTTCTCGACAATCAGCACACGGGCACCGTCATCACTGGCCTGAATCGCTGCGGCCAGACCTGCGCCACCACTGCCGATCACCACCACGTCATAGCAATGCATCTCCGCCGGGTCGCCGCCTTCCTCCACAATCGCCGCCTTGCAGGATCGGGCCAGTGCCTTGGAGACGGCTTTTTTCACCGCTTCGCTTTGCACCGTCGCGCCGGTAACGGCATCCACATGCGGGCTGTTCGCCTCCAGAATTCGCGAGCGAATCACCTCAAAGCTGCTAATAAAGTCAGTATGCAACTGCGCATGGGGCATGAGTGTCACATCCGCGATGCGGTCCGTTTCCAGGCTGACGTTGATAACCAGTTCACCCGCATCATCCGGCACGGTTTCCTGAAAAACACCAGCTTTGAATTTTTTCGCCGCCAGACTCATATCACGGATCATCGCTTCCACCAGAGAAAAGCGCCACAACGGCTCCGGAATAGTGAGGGCTTCACGCTGGGTACTGTCGATAAACAAGTCGATCTTCTGCTGACTGATGAGCCGATCGGTCCAGTCCGGGTAGGCAATGCAGGCTTTTCCTACCGCCACCAGATCGTAACCATGCTCCAGCGCGGCATCGGCATCCGCCTGATTAACCACCCCGCCCACGCCGATAACCGGCACTTTAGCCAGCGTGTCAGAACGCATCGCGACATATTTGCCAATCAGCGGGGTTGGATCGGTGGTATCAACGATGGAAGAACGCAGGGTATACCCCATGGAGAAATGCAGATAATCCAGCCCGCGTACCGCCAGTTTCTCCAACAGGTACAGGGTGTCGTCAAAGCGGATGCCCGGCTCTTCGATTTCTTCCGGTGAAAAGCGATAGCCGATGATGAAAGAAGCGTCTGCGTACTGGCGTGCCATCTTGTAGGTGATATCCAGCACCGCAAGCGGAAATCTGGCTCGGTTGTCGCGGCTGCCACCCCATTCATCTGTACGCTGGTTGGAGTTCGGGGAGTAAAACTGCTGAATCAGATAAGTATTGGCGCCGTGGATTTCCACGCCGTCAAAACCCGCTTCAATCGCACGGCGTACCCCTTCGCCAAATTTGGCGATCATCGCCTCGACTTCCTCGCCCGTGAGCGCCAGCGGCACCGCTGCGCCGTCACGCGGTGCAGCCACCGCACTGGGCCCAACCGGTGAACGCCCGCCAATCAGTTTCGGCTCCACCATGCGACCACCGTGGTAGATTTGCAAAATGGCTTTTGAGCCTTTCTCCTTGATGGCAGAGGCGATTTTTGCAAGCCCGGCGATTTTATTGTCGTGGTCGATACCGATGGCGCCCGGAAATGCCAGACCTTTATCATCGATAAAGCAGCACTCCACAATCACCGCTCCGATACTACCGGCACGCACCTGATAATACTCCACCAGCTCCCTGGTGACGGTGCCGTCATAAAAGCCGGTACAGGTGGTCATCGGTGCCATCAGCAGACGATTTTTAAGCTCGACGCCGTTAGGCAAGGTAAACGGTCTGAATACCTGGTTATTAACGCTCATAAGAGACTCCATAAATTACCAATGTTTTATAGGCTTTGAATGGGTTATCGGTTTATTGTTTTTGGTTTTGCTTAATGGGCCGATGTCATAGCGTTAATATGATTGGCTTTTTAGTTTCTAAATAATCAATTTAGTTAATTAACTAATAAACCACTATTATGTCATCGTGTTGTTTAAAGCGTGGTAAAAGGGAAAATAAGTTATTCACATTTATTTTAAATAAGGTAACGCTTTATTTACCTGAGCAAGAAAACGATGGCACGAGGCAGCAAGGGGCTGACGAAGGCATCATGAGCCAGAAGGCGGCGTTGTCGCTAAGCATAAGGATGGTACGAGAACAGGGTTTTCGAAAGCGGTAACGGCAGGTTTAACACCAGGGAAAAATATGACAAATCGCCTCTAATAAATAAAACACCGGTTCATAATAATGAACCATAAAATAAAAACCCGCTCATGGGGATTAGCGTGAAATCATGACGATTCGTATTTCGACGCTTTATTTTATCTGTCCTGTTCCCGCAATAAAACGCCGACGCTGTCGTGACACTTTGCTCAACGATCCATCGAAGGCTAGCGGTTCTATCTGGTGGCGACAAATACGGAAGGTGACTGTCCGAATTGTTTGCTAAATGCCGTACTGTAAGCACTGTGACTGTCGTAGCCACTCGCCAACGCCACCTGGGTGATCGGTATTCCTTGCATCAATAGCGTGAGTGATGACATTAACCGCAGTTGCTGACGCCATCTGCCGAAGGTCATGCCAGTCGAGTGGAGAAAGCGCCGATGAAAGGTCTTCTCGCCCATTGCCAGCAAGTCAGCCCACTGCGTAGCGGTAGCGGCATCGCCGGGGTTGTCCAACAGCGTTTGGCACACACGCAGCATCGGGTTGCTCTCCCCCATCGGCCACGGTAAATGCAGTGGAAGAACTGGCTGGGTATGCAGTTCTTCGACCAGCAGCGCACCGAGCAGACGCATGCGCCGGGAAGACGCGCTTGGGCCGTCGACCCGGCTCAACGCCATAATCAACTCACGCAGCAGACCCGAGACATGCACAACACAGTCGACCGCCGGCAGGCGATCGACAACCTCCTCACGCACGAACAAACCGCATGCTTGCAGCGACACGGGGGCAACCAACCGGTGTGCTACCCCCGGCCGCAACCAGACTGCCGCCGTGGGCGGCACCAGCCACTGACCACTTTCGGCTTCCACACGCAACAGGCCGCGATCCGCATAGATCACATGACCATACGGATGCTGATGCAAAGGCACGACATGGCCTGCAGGGTAATGCACGGCGACACCAAATACTGGCAGACCACAGGCTTCGTCAGCGCTCAGATCAAGCGCATGACCGCCGTCTTGGGGAGAAGAGAAGCCCATGTCAGTGTATTTTGTCCAAATCGATAAAGGATCTGTCTATTTTTATGTAGATGGACTAAACATGCAAGGCCTAGAATCGGTGGTAAATCACTCTACAGGGTCTATCGCTCTCATGACTACACTTGCCCTCTCGCAACGACTACTACCGCTGATTTCCGGTCGGGGTCGGCGCGCGCGTGTTCGTGCCATGACCCATCCTGATTCCCCCTGACCCCGACCGTCATCAGCTTGTCCCAGGCCAGGGGAGTCGGGTATCCACGATTCCTTTGGAGTGTTTTGCATGCTGATCGATCCTTCCCAGAAATACCGTCCTGCCCCGCTGGTCAATCTTGTCGATCGTCAATGGCCGTCACGTACCCTGACACAAGCCCCCATCTGGTTGTCCACCGACTTACGTGATGGTAATCAGGCGCTGTTTGAACCCATGAACCGCGAGCGCAAGCTGCGCTTGTTCCATGAACTGGTACGCCTTGGTTTCAAGGAAATTGAAGTGGGCTTTCCCGCCGCCTCGCGTACGGATTTCGAGATAGTGCGCCACCTGATTGACACAGACCAGATTCCCGAAGACGTCACCCCAATGGTCATGACGCAATTGCGCGAGGACCTGATCGCCGAAACGGTACGCAGCGTGGCTGGCGCACGGCGTGTCATCGTACATTTATACAATGCCATTGCGCCCGTCTGGCGCGAAATCGTGTTCGGCATGAGCGTGCCGCAGATTATCGACATGGTGGAACACCACATTGCGCTGTTCAAACGGCTAACGGCAGCGCACCCGGAAACCGAGTGGGTCTTGCAATACTCACCCGAAACCTTCTGCATGGCCGAGCTGGACGTTTCACTGTCCGTCTGCAACGCCGCCATTCACGCCTGGGATGCCGGCCCACAGCGAACGATGATCATCAATCTGCCAACCACGGTTGAAGTTTCTACGCCTAACGTCTTCGCCGACCAAATCGAATGGATGGATCGGCGGCTGGCACGGCGCGAGCACATTGTGCTGTCGGTGCATCCACACAACGACAGGGGGACGGGCGTTGCCTGTGCCGAACAGGCTCTGCTGGCCGGTGCACAGCGTGTCGAAGGTTGTCTGTTTGGCAATGGCGAGCGTAGCGGCAACGTCGATATCGTCACGCTAGCGTTGAACCTGTATACGCAGGGTATTGCGCCGGGGTTGGATTTCTCTGACATTGCGGCGGTTGCCCGTGTCGCCGAGGAATGTACCGCGCTGCCCATTCACCCGCGTCACCCGTATGTGGGTGACCTGGTCTTCACGGCCTTCTCCGGCTCGCATCAGGATGCGATCGCCAAAGGCTTCGCCGCACAATACTCACAACAGGCCGACGGGGCGTGGTGCGTGCCGTATCTGCCGATTGACCCCAAAGACCTCGGACGTACTTACGACAGCATCGTGCGCGTCAATAGCCAGTCGGGGAAAGGCGGTATCGCGTTCTTGCTACAACGCGACCACGGCATCATCATGCCGCGTCGAATGCAGGTAGAGTTCAGCGCTATCGTACAAGCGCTGGCCGACGCCAGCGAAACTGAACTGGCCAGTGAGCAAATTTGGGCGCTGTTCGAGCGCACATACCTTGTTCCGATGCGAGAACAATCCGGCTTCATCTATCGCAACCACCGCCTGTTCGATCATGCCGACGGACAAGGTATCGCACTGGAACTTATTCATGCAAATAGCAACGTCAGGACTGTCGAGGGAACAGGTAACGGCCCGATTGCCGCGACGGTGGCAGCGCTGGGCTTACCGCTACGCATAGACAGCTATGAAGAACGCAGCCTGGGCGCGGGCTCTAATGCGGTAGCACTGGCGATTGTCGAGGCGGCGATACCCGGTGTACCCGGCTCACGTTTTGGCGTAGGCCGGCATACGAACATCACTACCGCGTCGATTCTGGCAGTCCTGAGCGCAGCAGCCCGCTTCTCTGCGGACATGGCGACAGTTGGCTGACGAGTACCGAGACCACGTAGGGTACCCCCTATGTGGTCTTTACCAGTGTTTAAACATGCACCTATCGACAAGCCTTATGGTGTCGGTAACAAAAACGCCTTGAATTGCGGGGTCATCACCGCCTCAAATCCTTTATCGGTTTTGGTAATCAGGTAAACCGCCAGTCCCTGCTGTTCCGCCAGCTTCAACGCTTTTTCCGTACCCAGCACCATCAACCCGGTATCCCAGCCATCGGCTTCCAGCGCTGTTCTGGCAATCACGGTGGCGGAAACCAACTGATGGGTAATCGGCCGCCCCGTGGCCGGATCGATCACATGAGAATAGCGTTTGCCATCCTGCTCGAAATAATTGCGATAACTGCCGGAGGTGCTGATACCGTAGCCTTGCAAGTCAACCGCTGCCTGCATGGCGTTTTCTTTATCGGTGGGTTTCTGAATCGCGACCCGCCAGGGTTGCCCCTGCCCGTTGACACCTCGACTGGAAATCGCGCCGCCGACCGACACCAGATAATTGGTGATACCTTTGCGGGTCATCAATTGTGCCAGTAATTCAGCGCCGTATCCCTCACCCAGCGTGGAGAGATCCACATACATGTCGGGCAGATCTTTTTGCAACCATTCTCCCTGATTATCACTGATCAGACGCAGGTGGTTTAACCCCACTTTATGCCGTGCTTCATCAATCTGTTGCTGGCTGGGAACCCTGGTCGGTTGCTTCTGCGGCCCGAACCCCCACAGATTAACCAGCGGCCCCACCGTGATATCCATCGCCCCACCGGTTGCCCGGCCGATACGTTGTGCGGTCAGAATAATATCCGCCATACCGTTACTGATGGGCTGCGGGTCTGTCCCGGCGTAGCGGTTAAAACGGGATAGTACCGAATCACTACGGTATGTAGAGATCTCGTTGTTCGCCTGCTCCAGCAACGTGTCGATCTCCTGTTGCAACTGCTGGCTGCTTTCCGGCAACGCCCCGCTTATCTTCACGCTGTAGAACGTGCCCATGGTTTTACCTTCAAAGGTGGTAAACGGGCGCGAATTTTCGGTGGATGATTGCGGTTTACAGGCGCTCAGCACGCCAAGAATACCGAGAAAGAGAACGGATTTTAGGGCGAAAGACGCCATGAACAGCACTCCTTGAATCACAATGACGCGCTATTGATAGAGCAAGATAGACGGATTGAAAAGTGCTGATGGGAAAAAACCTGTCTGAACGCAAGAGATCGGCGCAACATCATGCTTTCAGCCTGACAAAATCATCCGCCCGCTTTACGACCTGAGCCTTGTGTCTTCCACTGACCCCCCTTGTCCGCCACAAAAAAAGAAACGCGCACCAGGGCGCGTTTCGATGACAGCCGGTTACCGTGATTACGGCGCTTTAGGTGCAGCAGGCTCCTGCTGGTGTCTGGCAAAATTGTCGTTAAACTGCTTTTTCTGGTCTGGCGTCAGCACGTTGTACATTTTGTTCTGAATCTCCAGACGGGTCAGCATGTGGGCTTTGTTGGCTTCAACCATGTTATTGACCACCGCTTCCGC
This sequence comes from Dickeya ananatis, assembly GCF_019464615.1. Classification (NCBI taxonomy): domain Bacteria; kingdom Pseudomonadati; phylum Pseudomonadota; class Gammaproteobacteria; order Enterobacterales; family Pectobacteriaceae; genus Dickeya; species Dickeya ananatis. Next base: position 3,566,155 of record NZ_CP040816.1, read on the forward strand.
TTTGGTTTTATCAAAGCTGTCAGAAGCAATCAGGCTGTGCCATTGCGCACGTTGCTCCGCTGAAGGACGCTCACGATCCTTTTTCGCATTAGCCATAATGTCGCGCATTTTCTGACGCTGCTCATCGGTCAGGTTCAGCCCTTTAAACATCATGTTTTCCTCCATGCCGTGTTCGCCACGCGCGCCGTCATGATGTTTCATCATACGTCCACCCTGATCCGGCGGGGTGGTGTTATCCTGAGCGTGGGCGAACCCGGCGCTACTCAGCGCCAGTGCAGAGGCAATCATAATCACGGTTAATTTAGACATAAGACCTTCCTTCACGTTACGGTTTTAATTATCAACACACCACAGTGCGTCAACCTGTAATTCATCAACCTTTGCGATGCAGTATAGGTCGGTGAAATTCAATTAACCGGGTGTCAGGGTAAAGGTTTGCAAGGGAGATATTCACAATTGCGCCAACTGTGGAGAAAGCGGAAGTATTGCGTAAGCAACACGCCAGAATGAGAAAAAGGCGGGGTGGTTAATCACCCCGCCTTTTCGTGAACGCCTGATTACGCGATGTTTATCAGGCGGTTTGCGTCTGACGCAACTGCTTTTCGCGGCGAATTTTGCGCTCTTCCATCACCGCGACCATCGCCATCAGGCAGATGCAGCCGATAGCGGCGGCATCCAGCGCGGCAAACGTCCCCGCCCAGCCGGTCAGCCCGAAAATCGGGGTGCCATCGGCTATCATGCCTAACCCCAGCTTGGCGAAACTGTCGCCAATCAGATAGGCGAAGGTGCCTTTAATACCATCCGCGGCTCCGATGGCTTTCTTCGGTACAAAACCCACCGCGGCCACACCAATCAGCAACTGCGGGCCGAATACCAGAAAGCCCAGCGCAAACAGCGACGACAGGTAAACATATTGGTTGCTGGCGTGCTGATAGACCCCCAATGTAACGATGATCAGCGCCAGCGCGATGCAGGCGACCAACCCACGGCGACCGTTCGCCAAATCCGACAGCCAGCCCCACAATAGCGTCCCTACCAGCGCACCGGCTTCAAACAGGGTAAAACCCTGAATGGCGACAGCTTTCGGTAACTTCAGTTCCTGATAGGCATACACCGTGGACCACTGGTCAATGCCGATACGCACCACGTACAGGAAGATGTTGGAGAAACACAGCAGCCAAATCACTTTATTTTTCAGCACGTACTCGACGAAGATCTGCCATTTGGTCATGGTGCCGTCTTCGGCTTCTTTATCTTCTTCAGAGATAGCCTCGTCAAACAGTTCCTCCGCTTTTCCCAGGCCATAGGATTCCGGTGAGTCACTGCCAAACCGCAGACCAATAAAGCCGACAACCAAGGCGATGATGGACGGGAAAATAAACATACCGATGACATGGCCGTCGAACAGATAGTTAGCGCCGAACAGAGCGACACCCGCCGCCCCCGCACCGCCGAGGTTATGGGAAATATTCCACAGCCCCAGATAGGTGCCGCGCTTGCGACGTGGCGTCCACTTGGTAATCGTGGAATAGCTGCATGACCCGCCGGTACTCTGAAAGAACCCACTCAACGCATAAAACGCGATCATCAAAAACAGGCTGACGGAACCGGTCCCCATACTGGCACTGAAACCGAGCATGCAAATCGCCGACAGGATCAGCATAAACGGCAGAAACTGCTTGGTGTTTTTACCGTCGGCGTAATAGGACACCAGCGTTTTACCCACACCGTAGGTTATCGAAAAACCCAGACCAATCATGCCAAGCTGCGTCATGCTCAGCCCATAGGTGCCGATCATGTCATTTTGGGCGATGTTAAAGTTTTTCCGGATCAAATACATGGTCAGGTAGCCGATAAATACCACCAGATAGGACTGCATGAACGGCTTAAACCACATTTTTCGCCGCACATCGAGCGGCAGCTCCAGCGTCGGGCGACGCACCTGGGTTAAAAAGTTAAGCATGATGTTTCCTCTTACGGGACGGGATAGCCTGCGGCCTTGCGACCCGCAGTGATCTTTTCGCCCACATTGTAAGAAGCCCTGACACCACGGGCTTGAGGGAACGTCCTGCTTAAACTAGGAAATTTTCCCGGTTTTTGCCGGTTCAGAGAGAAAGGGTGAAGCGAATCACGCTATATCTGTTCACGCTACATCTGTCGTGGTACGTGGCGACGACGCACGCAGGAAAGGCAGTAACAACAGTGCCGAGACGCCGCCCGCGACGGCAATGACCGCGAAAAAGCCGGTCCAGTGCCAGATGTCCATGATACGCGCCAGCGGCCAGCCCGACAGCGATGCCCCCAGATAGGCAAACAGCCCGACAAACCCGGTGGCCGCACCGGCGGCATCTTTGTGAGAACATTCAGCCGCGGCCATGCCTATCAACATTTGCGGGCCAAAAACGAAGAACCCGGTGGTAAAGAAACAGGTAGCCTGCATCACATAGCTGGCGAATGGCATCAGCCACAACGAGCCGACAGACAACAAAATGCCAGCGGCAAAAATCAGGTTCATCGGGCCGCGGTTGCCGTTAAACACTTTGTCCGACCCCCACCCGGCCACCAGTGCGCCGATAAACCCGCCCAGCTCAAACATGGTCACCGCCGAGTTCGCCGTCACCAGATCAACCCCCAGCGTTTCCGACATGTAAAGGTTGCCCCAGTCGTTGATGGCGGCACGCACCACGTACACCAGCACGTAACAGCACGCCAGTAGCCAGATGTACGGGTTAGTGAACACATACTTATGCAGGATCTCCCGGTGCGACAAACCAGCCCCTTCCTGCTGCTGGGCTATCTCCAGCGCATCCTGCCGCCATTCCCCGACATGCGGCAGACCAAGCGTCTGCGGCTTATCACGTAACCGCCAGCATAAAAACAACCCGGCGACGATCGCGAGCGTACCGGCGATCATCATCCCGGCACGCCAGCCGTAATGCAGTGTCGCCGCCCCCACCACCATCGGGATCACCGCGCCACCCACGTTATGCGCCGTGTTCCACAGCGCCCACCAGCCGCCACGCTCGGTGCGCGAATACCAACTGGTGAGCAGTCTGGCGCATACCGGTGCGCCCCAGCCCTGGAAAAAGGCATTCGCCATCCACAATGTCGCGAACGCCCACAGCGATGAGGAAAAGCCAAACAAAATATTGGTCACGCCGGTCGCCAGCAGCCCAATCCCCATGAAATAGCGGGCATTGGAACGGTCACTCACCACACCCGACAGGAACTTCGACGCCCCGTAAGTCACATAAAATAACGTGGCCAACAGCCCGATATCCGTACGCGCCATTAACCCACTGGCGAGGATCTCCGGCACCGCGGCGTTAAAACTTTTCCGGGTGAAGTAAAACAGCGCATAGCCCAGATACAGCGTAATCAGGATATGACGACGCCAGTATCGATAGGTGTCGTCAATCGTCTGACGGTCGCGCAGCGGTGGCGCGCTGGCAGGAATATTCAGGAACCGGATGAGGGAGAAACGGGGGTGAGGGAAGCCGGACATCAAGACTCCTTGCTGGCAGACAGCGGCACACTGACGGTGACACGCGTACCGTGAGTACAGGAAAGTTGCAGGGTGCCACCCAACGCGCTCACGCGCTCACGCATCCCAAGCAGACCAAACCCACCCGAGCCGGACCCGGGCGGCAACCCGCAGCCGTCGTCCTCGATAACCAGCATCAGGCGTTCATCCTGCTGCCAGGCCTGTAGCGTCACCGCACTGGCGTTGGCGTGTTTGACAATATTATTTAACCCTTCCTGACAGATGCGAAACAGCGTGACCCGCAACCCTTCGCCGAGCGACGCTTCGTCGATATGCCAGTCGAGGTGGCTGATGATCCCCTGCTCTTCCAGTTCCATCTCGCGCATCAACGAACGTACTGCCTGTTCCAGCGTGAGGTCGTCCAACTGGCGCGGGCGCAAGCGCCCCATCAATCGCCGCACCGAGTCATACACACTCAGCGATAATTGCTCAATGAGCGTGCTACTCTGACGGACATGGCGGCTTTCCGGTGCCAGCCGCTGAAGAATACCCGCCTGCGTGCGAATGGCGGTTATCGTCTGACCAATATCGTCATGCAGTTCCCGCGCGACGTCGCGTCGCACGTATTCCTCCATCTCCAGCAGGCGTTCCGCCAGGCGGCGATTACGCACCAGTTGGTTTTGCAGCGACACATTCAACTCGCGCAAGCGCTGGATACCCGCGCCAAGCAGTAGCCCGGTCAGGCTCTGCGCCAGCAACGAGAGCAATAAATCCACCGGATGCTCATGCCAGGTCTGGCTGGCGATAAGCGCAATCGCGTTCATTAACGTGGCAATCAGCGCCCCCTGCCAGCCATAATGCCAGGCCAGCGCGATGATCGGCAGCGCCAGACAAAACGGGGTAAAGCGCGACAAATCCGCCGGTAGCCCCAGTTGCAGCCCCAGACTGACCACAAACAGCAGCAAATACCACAGCAGATGACGCCCACGCCAGTTCACCGGCTGCGACACCAGCGATGGCCCCAGCGGTAGCCAGGTCGAGCTGGACAGGTAATGCCAGATAAGCAAACAGGTCGGCGAGAGCGTTAACCCACCGGTCAGCGTTAGCAATAACACGGTCAGTGAGTCTTCACTGCGACCAAGCCACGGCAAAGATTGCAACAACGCGGCTGCAATCAGCGCGCCGCCTTGCAACAACAGTGTGTGCCAGTCATCCTGACGGGCACGTCGGGATGCCAGCATCACCGGCAGCAACGCCAGTATGCTCCCCGTGAGCAACAACGGGAGATGGGTCAACGCGACTTCGTTTGCAAGCCAGACCAGCAGCAGCCATTCGCTCGCCAGCAACACCGGCCAGAAACGGCGCGGCGATTGCAGCATCAACCCCAGCCGCAAACCGAAAGGAAACAGCAGCACCGCCAGATCCGGGCGTGCAACCAGATGCAGGCTGATGCTCCACAGGCAAAACCACGCGGCGCAAAAGATAAAACTGCTGGCGAAAGCGGCAATAAGCCAGGTGATAAGCGGGCGCATCACCAACCATCAAACATGCGTCGTGCCAGTTCCACGTCATTGCTGACGCCCAGCTTTTCCATCAGGTTGGCGCGATGCACGTGAACGGTTTTTGGCGACAACCCCAGCTCCGCGGCGATGGTTTTCACCGCCATCCCCTGCGCCAGTTTTTCCGCCACCTGGCGTTCACGACGCGTCAAAGGATCCCGCCTGCCTGACGCCAGTTTCAGGGCGATATCCGGCGTCAGATAACACCCGCCGCCTGCTACGGTACGCACTGCTGCAATCAGCTCATCCGGGCTGCAACGCTTAGAGAGAAAGCCACGCGCCCCCGCATTCAGCGCCTGTTCAATCAATGCCGGGCTATCGTGCACCGACAGCATAATCACCGCCATGCCTTTCGGCAGTTGACCAAGCAACTCAAGTCCGGAACAATCGGGCATAGAAATATCGCAGATACACACCTGAGCGCCCCGTCCCGGTAATCCCGCCAGCGCCTCACGCCCGGAACCGAACTCCCCGACTATCTGCACATCGGGCTCCAGCCCCAGCAACTGAGCAAAACCAGAACGGACAATAAGATGATCATCAATCAGGGCAAGGGTAATCATGGTTGAACCTGGGGCGACCGGGAGGCGTTTTACCTTAACGTTAAGCCAGGGTCTGTTCAAGCGCAGAACCACCGCCCGCCGTCTTTATATCAACAGTGTGAAAGCCATCAACGGTGTGAAAACTGCTAACAGTGAGAAAACTGTCAACGAAAAGAAAGCCGCCACAGGGGCAATTATCGCCGTCAACATAGCGTGACGGCGCATCGGAAGGCCAGAGACACTCAGAGCAACGAGCGATGAAACGCCGCGGCCTCGTTAGCCAGTGCATCCAGATGAGCGCGGATCAGATTAATTTTCTGCAATAACGGATTACGTTCAGGGGACTGATCCATCATGTTGACCCTGGTCACCAGCTCATTGATTCTGGCGCACAAGTCTGCTTCGCGCTGACGGGCCTGTATCAGTTGCACGTGGAGCTGCTGATAATCGCGCTGCCAGATCTGCTGTTGTCGGCTAACACTGGCTTCCAGCGCCTGCAATGCGCTTTCCAGCCGTGATTCCAACTCTTCGATACACATGGGGGTTCCTTCTGCCGTGCCTTCTCTGACGTAACCTGCGGATTATAATGACACTCCCGTGCGACAACAAATGCCATACGGAATTACCGGGTTTTAACCGAGCGCAGCACGACGAATTTCGCGTTACTGGCAACGTTCTGGCAGTTGCCAAACAGCCGTTTCAGCTTGTGGAAATAATCCAGATGACGGTTGCCGACTATCCTCAACTCCCCTCCGACCATCAGACAACGACGCGCATCAGCAAACATCTGCCAGGCAATGTCATCGGTTATCGCCTGTTGCTGGTGAAACGGCGGATTACACAGTATCGCCTGCTGACTGTCCGGCCCGACACCTGCCAGTGCATGGTTCACGACAAAGCTGCAGCGGTCCTTATCCTGCGGTCGGTTGTCTTCCACATTGCGCTGACTGGAAGCCACCGCCATATAAGACTCGTCGAAAAAGCTGACCGATGCCTGCGGGTTCAGCGCCAGCGCGGTCAATCCAATCACGCCATTGCCGCAACCTAAATCGACAATTTTACCGTCCAGTTGCTCTGGCAGATGCTGCATAAAAAACCGCGCGCCGATATCCAGCCCGCTGCGGGAAAAAACGTTGGCGTAATTGTGGATGCGGGCGTTGTGGATAGGGCTTGCGGCCTCATCCAGCGTCCAGACCGTCATCACCGGGTTGCTGTCCCCCAGGTTGTCATCAACAACACACGCTTGCGGCTGACAGTGAATCAAGCGGGCTTTTTTCCACGCCAGCGAGGTACGGGTCGGCCCCAGAATGTGCTCGAACAGTTGCAGCGTAGAAGTGTGGATGTCACGCGCTTTCGCCCCCGCGATAATCACGGTTTGCGGCGTCACCACCTCCCGTAACTGGCGCAATTGATGCTCCAGCAACGCCAGCGTTTTCGGCACTTTCAACACCACCAGTGCCGGTGCGCTCGGCAATGGGGAGAGACTGTCTTGCAACGTAACCGACTCCGGCGCGTAACCATTGAGCGACAGGTTATGTCGGGTCGCCAACTGACTCAGGAACGAGTCGCTGATGCAATAAGGTGCCTGCGACTGCAAGCCACAAGCCAGTGCGCCGAACGCATCATTGAAAATCAGTCGGGGACCAGGGCCAATCGGCATCGTCGCCAGTTCCCGCAGCAGATACTCATCCGCCGCTTCCCATGCCTGCAACGATGATTCCCGTTCAGACTGCGGATAGCGGACCAGCGTCAGGTTATGTGTTTCCAGCTCAAGTTGGCTCATGGCCTCTCCTGCAATACAAAATCTGGCGCTGTTTATCCCTTAAAACAGCGTCGCAGTAAATGGTTTTCCTGCAACGTAGCGACAGTTCGTTACCTCTACGCCCTATTATACTGAGGTATCAGGCAATTGCGGTGAACGCGAACGCAGCAGATTGTCATGCGCGGCAAGCCACGGGGTTGACCCTGTACAGAAACTACCCTATCTTTTGTCATGCAAAGGGGAGTAACTTCTCGCTGGTTAATCGTCATTACAGTGCAAGCGCACTCGGTTACCAGGCAACCTTAATGACTTTATCCGCATTAAGTTGTAAGTGAGACCTTGCCAGAAGGCGAGGTCCATTTGCAGCACCGTGAATAGCAAACGGCCTGTGCCTTCTGACACAGGCCGTTTTGTTTTCTGACACAACAGGGCCTCGACACAACACCTCATGGGAAAGGCGCTAAGGATACAGTTATGGTAACGATAGGAACCCCGCTGCTGTGGAGCAGCTTCGCAATCATCGTGGTAATCATGCTGGCTATTGACCTGTTTTATCAGGGCAAGAAAGGCTCGACGGTGATGACCTTTAAACAGGCCGCCATCTGGTCGCTGGTGTGGGTCAGCCTGTCCATATTATTCAACCTCGGCTTCTGGTGGTATCTCAGCGGTACGGCGGGCCGTGACGTGGCAGATGCTCAGGCGCTGGCGTTCTTTACCGGGTATCTGATTGAAAAAGCGCTGGCTGTCGACAACGTGTTTGTCTGGCTGATGCTGTTTAGTTATTTTGCCATCCCCGCGCAGTATCAGCGCCGGGTACTGATCTACGGCGTGCTGGGGGCGATAGTCCTGCGTACCATCATGGTGTTCGCGGGCAGCTGGCTGGTTTCTCAGTTCCAGTGGCTACTGTACCTGTTTGGTGCGTTCCTGCTGATAACCGGGCTTAAAATGGCGCTGTCGAAAGAAGACGATGCCGCTATCGGCGAGAAACCGGTCGTGCGCTGGCTGCGCGGCCACCTGCGGATGACCGATACCCTGCAAGGCGATCGTTTTTTCATTCGGCAGAGTGGCTTGCTGTGCGCCACACCGCTGTTTCTGGTGCTGGTAATGGTGGAAATCAGTGATGTCATTTTCGCAGTAGACAGTATCCCCGCGATTTTCGCCGTCACCACCGACCCGTTCATCGTGTTGACGTCAAACCTGTTCGCCATTTTAGGGTTGCGCGCCATGTACTTCCTGCTGGCCGGCGTGGCACAAAAGTTCTCCATGCTGAAATACGGCCTGGCGGTGATCCTCGTGTTCATCGGCATCAAGATGATGCTGATAGACCTGTTTCACATTCCCGTCGCCATTTCACTCAGCGTGGTGGCCGCTATCCTGCTGGTCACCATCCTTATCAACATTTGGGTTAACCGGCGCGCCGGACAGTAACATCGTCCTGTCAATGTCGCCCCATCACGCTACGCGCCCCGTTTGAAGACGGGGCATTTTTTAGGTGTGTCGGGTTCTTTTTTCAGGCGCTGTGCTCAGGCGCTTTTGGTAGAGGAGTGCGCCTCATCCACCCTGAACGGGTCAATACCGTTACGCTGCATACGCCAGAAGCGGATGATATTGAAGCCGTTTATCACCAGAAAACTGGCTTCGATCAACGAGCCGCCAATCGACCCCAACCAGATGTTGTGTGTCACCCACAGCGCGGTCGAACACCAGATGATGCAACGGGTCGTCAGTCCGTGTGCACGGAACAGCGCCCAGGTGCTGCACACTGTCCCGATAATCGGCAACAGTTCCATCGGGTGTTTTACGCCCGGCAACCCGAGCGACAGTGTCAGGACGATAAACACGAACATCACCACGATATTGCTGGTTTTCAGGGTAACCAATGTACGGCCTGAATTGAGCAGAGCACTGATGCCTGCCGCGTTCGCACCCATCAGGAAGAAGTGGCAGGCGATAACCGCGCTATAGACGGAGAGTTGGATTTTGAATTTTTTTTCACTGCGGTTGAAAAACATGGTGATACCGACAAAAAAGGCCAGTACACCAACAGCCTGGGCAAACACGTAAGAAGTCATGATTCCTGCCTTAAAGCGCCATGATGAAAAAACGGCGTTCAAATAATGAAACGCCGTTTTATTTTATGTGAAATCGTTTAGATTTACAACGCCAGGCTTATCACGATCGGTTTTATAACGTTACACCGCTCTTAAATATCGCCAGTTCGCGGAAGTCGTTGATTTCGTTTTTCGCCAGTTTACCGTTGGCTATCTCGACAATCAGCTCGACAAACTGCGACAGCAGCTCATCCATCGACATCCCATGAATCAGACGCCCGGCGTCAAAATCGATCCAGTGCGGTTTTTTCTGCGCCAGTTCGGTGTTGGTCGCCAGTTTCACCGTCGGCACAAAACCACCGTAAGGCGTACCACGACCGGTACTGAACAACACCATATGACACCCTGCCCCAGCCAGCGCACTGGTCGCCACCGCGTCGTTACCCGGCGCGCTCAGCAGGTTCAGCCCCGGCGTATGCAGGCGCTCGCCATACTTGAGCACGTCCACCACCTTGCTCTGCCCGGCTTTCTGGGTACAACCGAGGGATTTCTCCTCAAGCGTAGTGATACCACCCGCTTTGTTGCCCGGCGAGGGGTTCTCGTAAATCGGCTGATTATGTTCAATGAAATACTGTTTAAAATCATTGACCATATGCACGGTTTTCTCGAATGTGCTCTCATCACGGCAGCGGCTCATCAGAATACGTTCGGCTCCGAACATTTCCGGCACTTCGGTCAGCACCGTCGTGCCGCCGTTGGCGATGAGATAATCAGAGAAACGCCCCAGCAGCGGGTTGGCGGTAATACCAGACAACCCATCCGAACCGCCGCACTCCAGACCAAATTTCAGCTCGCTCAGTTTACCCGGCTCACGGCGATCGTCACGCATCACCTGATACAACTGATGCAGGCGTTCCAGACCGGCTTCCACTTCATCTTCCTGCTGCTGACAGATCATGAAGTTGACGCGATCGGCGTCGTACTCGCCCAGCGTGTCACGAAACGCGGATACCTGATTGTTTTCGCACCCCAGGCCAATCACCAATACCGCCCCGGCATTCGGGTGGCGCACCATGTTTTGCAGCATGGTACGAGTATTTTCATGGTCCTGACCCAATTGAGAACAACCAAATGGGTGAGTGAACAAATATACGCCGTCTATACCTTCCGCGTTATTGGTTTCCTTGAGGAAACGCTGCTGGATCTGACGGGCGATCCCGTTAACACAACCGACAGTCGGCAGGATCCACAGTTCGTTACGGATCCCGACGTCGCCGTTTTTACGGCGGTAAATCTGGACTTCACGATCCGCCATCTGTTCCGGCAGACTGATGAACTCCGGCTGATAGTGGTACTCATCCAGATCACTCAGGTTGGTTTTCGCGTTCTGAGAGTGGATGTGCTCACCTGCGGCAATCGCCGCCAGTGCATGACCAATCGGCAGACCGTATTTCACGATCATCTCGCCTGACGCTATCGCCTTGAGGGCGAATTTGTGCCCGCGCGCCACCGCCTGCGGCAGCGCCAGGGTGACATCACCAACCGACACCGTCTCATCCTGCGCCAGATCGCGCAAGGCCACAGCGACATTGTCCAGTGAGTGAATTTTAATGATGCTCTGCATGGAGACGACCTTATGCGATTAGCAATAACCTGCTAACGCGTCGCGCATGCCGCGCTCAACGATAGCCTGCAGTTGTTCGGTGACCAGCGCCGCCAGACCGGGCACCAGCGTCAAATCCTGCTCCCAGTGTTCCGCATCGCTCAGCACGGCGTTCACCATCTGCGCCAGCGACGTGGTACCGGCGCGCACGCCACTCCACAGCACTTCGTAACGCTCCAGCCAGTGGGCGTCGTCCTGCAACGGATAGCGGTCATCGTTACGCTCGCCGCGATAAAACGCGATCAAGGCCGCCAGCGCAAACGTCAGGCGCTTGGGCAACGCGTTATGACGTTCACGGTACGTCAACAGTTGCGGCAGAATGCGGGTACGGAATTTAGTCATGCCGTTCAAGGCGATAGACAGCAACTGATGCTGAATGAACGGGTTTCTGAAACGGCTCAGTACCGCCTCGGCAAACGACATCAGCTCCTCATGCGGTAAATCCAGTACCGGTACGATCTCTTCAGCAATCGTGGTTTCGACAAATTTGCCTATCTGGGCATCATTCATCGATTCGCCCACGGTATCGAGGCCTGCCAGAAACGCCACGGGAACCAGCGCGGTATGGGCACCGTTCAGAATCGCCACCTTGCGCTCTTTATAAGGCTTGATGTCATCAACAATGCGCACGTTCAATTTCAGTTGGTTCAGGCGCAGTTCATCTGCCAGCCACTGCGGCCCCTGAATCACGAACAGGTAGAAATACTCAGCGGTATCCAGGAAGGTGTCCTGATAACCCAGTTCTTGTTGTAACGCGTCCACTTCATTGCGTGGATACCCCGTCACAATGCGGTCCACCAGCGTTGAACAGAAGGTGTTGTGTTCGTTAAGCCAGGTGGTGAACGCGGTCGGCAGCGCCCACTGCGCCGCATAACGCAGCACCAGCTCTTTGAGTTTTTCGCCGTTGTAATCAATCAATTCGCACGGCAGCAGCACCCAGCCTTTATCGGCAGCGCCATTAAAATGGTTGAAGCGTTCGAACAGCAGACGGGTCAACTTCGCCGGGAAGCTGGCTGGCGGCGTGTCAGTCAGTTTGTCATCGGCATGGTAGCTAATGCCGGCTTCCGTGGTGTTGGAAAATACAAAGCGGATGTTGGCATCATGTGCCAGCGCCAGATACTCATCAAACTGACGGTACACGTTGATTTCACGGTTAACCGAGCGGATAAGGCGCGGCTCACGCACCGCGTTACCCTGTTCGTTCAGGCCGCGAATAATGGTGGTATACAGCCCATCCTGGGTATCCAGAGCAGGCGGGAAATCGGTATCAATCGGACGAACCACAACAATACCGGCATCCAGATCAGTATGTTCATTCAACAGATCCAGTTGCCAGTCAACAAAGGCGCGAAGGAAATTGCCTTCACCAAATTGAATCACGCGGTCAGGATGACGACGGCCAGGAAAATCACGACGATTAAGCGTTTGCATTAACAAGCTACCTCAGAACACGACACTATTTCGGGACGAAACCCTGTAGGTTCGGGACGAAACCCAGTAGGGAAAAACGCCAGTCGCTACAGCCATCAGATCATTAAACAGCGTCAGGTCAGCACGACAGCGTCAGGGCGGCAGATTCAGCACCCTGCGCCAGCCCGAAATCACCACATTGACAGACGGGCCCGTGACAGCACCCGCCCTCCCTTTTTCTTAATACCGTCATACTTCAAGTTGCAGGTATGCTGGCTGCCCTTACTCACCCCGGTCACTTACTGATGTAAGCTCCCGGGGATGAAATGAGAGACATCCTGTCTCTCACCGGAGGCCAGCCGTTGGCTGGTCAAATTCGTTCCCGACGAATTTGTCGCTCGGTTGCCGCCTTCCTGCAACTCGAATTATTTTGGTTATAACTCGATACCGAAATAATTTTTGGCGTTATCGAAACAAATATTTTTCACCATCTCACCCAGCAGTTGCAGGTCGCCCGGCGCTTCACCGTCTTCCACCCAACGGCCGATCATCTGGCACAGAATGCGGCGGAAATACTCATGGCGGGTGTAGGACAGGAAACTACGGCTGTCGGTCAACATACCGACGAAGCGGCTCAGCAGGCCCAGTTGCGCCAGTTGCGTCATCTGACGTTGCATACCGTCTTTCTGGTCGTTGAACCACCAGCCGGAACCGAACTGCATCTTGCCCGGCATCCCTTCACCCTGGAAGTTGCCGATCATGGTGCCCAGCACTTCGTTATCGCGCGGGTTCAGGCAGTACAGGATGGTTTTCGGCAGCAGGTTTTCTTCATTCTGCTTACTGAGCAGGCGTGACAGTTCTTGCGCCAGCGGACGGTCGTTGATGGAGTCGAAACCCACATCCGGCCCCAGCAGGTTGAACTGGCGCAGGTTGTTGTTGCGCAGCGCACCGATGTGATACTGCTGTACCCAGCCACGACGGGCGTATTCAGCCCCCAGCCATACCAGTACCGCGGTTTTGAACTGCGCCACTTCGTGTTCGCTCAGGGTCGCGCCGGACAGGCGGCGAGCCAGAATGCTATCCAGCGTGGCTTCATCCGCGTCGGCGTACAGCACCACGTCCAGCGCGTGGTCGGACACTTTACAGCCGTGTGCCGCGAAGTGGTCCAGACGTTTGGTCAGCGCGGCCTGCAAATCGCTGAAACGACGGATATCGGTATCAGACACTTCACCGAGCTTCGCCATATAGTCGTTAAACGTCGCCTGTTCAATATTAAAGGCTTTGTCCGGACGCCAGCTCGGCAGCACTTTGATGGAGAAGGTTTTATCTTCAGCCACCGCTTTGTGATGCTGCAGGTCGTCAATCGGGTCATCCGTGGTGCCGACCATTTTGACGTTCATCTGCTGCATGATGCCGCGAGCGCTGAATTCATCACGCTCCAGCAGGGCGTTGGCGCGATTCCAGATGTCTTTAGCGGTAGACGGCGACAACAGTGTGCCGGTGATGCCGAATGGACGACGCAGTTCCAGGTGCGTCCAGTGATACAGCGGGTTGCCTATAGTGTGCGGGACGGTGGCAGCCCAGGCTTCGAATTTCTCCCAGTCGCTGGCATCGCCAGTACAAAAACGCTCCGGTACACCATTGGTACGCATGGCACGCCATTTGTAATGGTCACCCTTCAACCAGATGTCATACAGATTTTTAAAGCGATAATTCTCAGCAATCTGCGCAGGCGGCAAATGGCAGTGGTAATCAAAAATAGGCTGATCCGCTGCAAATTCATGATACAGCCGACGGGCAAACTCAGTATCCAACAAAAAATCTTCACTTAAAAACTGGGGCATGTTCGCTTCCTCACACTACATTTGCCAACCAAAACGCGGTCACGCTTACAAAGATATCACACCAATTATCTGCAATAACCTACATCATTAGTGAGGTCATGATCTCAAAAATGACAGAAATCGCTTTCAATTACACCATTTTTACGCTTTCACCGCACCAGGAGGCCCTGTTCGTCGGCCTGATTATTTTATTCCCCAGCAAAATAATGGTTTTGTGATATCACTCAACTTTTAAATTGGTATGACAAATTATTGTAGCGCTGCCTGATGAGGGGATTCAATCTCAATATTTATCGTCAACCAGGTTGAACCCCACCGGAAAACAATAAACGCGTACGGCGGGATCGCCGTCGCAGCCCGCCAGCTGTGCCCGGCGGCAGGGCAACCGGCCAGGCGGCAACTCCCGCAGGTTTTGACCGGAGTGCATAAAAGCGCCCGTCACTTTCAGCGTGGTCGACACCTATCGCAGCAGACTGATAACGGTATTCGTTGCGGTAATTACACTCGGAGAGATATTTAACATGTTCAAGATCAAAGGCTTGCGCTGGTACATGATCGGACTGGTGACCATCGGTACCGTTCTGGGCTACCTGACGCGTAACGCAATTGCCGCAGCGGCACCGACACTGCAGGAACAGCTCCATATCAGTACTCAGCAATACTCCTATATCATCGCGGCCTACTCAGCCTGTTATACCGTGATGCAGCCTGTTGCCGGTTATGTGCTGGATTTACTGGGTACCAAAGTGGGTTACGCCATGTTCGCTATCCTGTGGGCGTTGTTCTGCGCCGGTACAGCATTGGCGAGCAGCTGGGGTGGTCTGGCAGTAGCGCGCGGCGCAGTCGGCGCGGCGGAAGCGGCGATGATTCCCGCAGGCCTGAAAGCCAGTAGCGAATGGTTCCCGGCTAAAGAACGTTCTGTGGCGGTTGGCTATTTCAACGTTGGTTCATCAATCGGCGGTATGCTGGCTCCACCGCTGGTCGTCTGGGCTATCATGGCGCACAGCTGGCAGATGGCATTTCTGGTCACCGGTGCATTGAGCATGCTGTGGGCAATCGGCTGGCTGTATTTCTATAAGCATCCGAAAGATCAGAAAAAACTCAGCAAAGAAGAACGCGACTATATTCTGAGCGGTCAGGAAGCACAGCATCAGGCTGGCAACGCCAAGAAAATGTCCGCCTGGCAGATCCTGCGCAACCGTCAGTTCTGGGGCATCGCCCTGCCGCGCTTCCTGGCTGAACCAGCCTGGGGGACGTTTAACGCCTGGATCCCGTTGTTCATGTTTAAAGTCTATGGCTTTAACCTGAAAGAAATCGCCATGTTTGCCTGGATGCCGATGCTGTTTGCCGACCTCGGCTGTATCCTCGGCGGCTACATGCCGATGCTGTTCCAGAAGTACTTTAAGGTTAACCTGATCGTTTCCCGTAAACTGGTTGTGACGTTGGGCGCGCTGCTGATGATTGGCCCCGGTACCATCGGCCTGTTCACCAGCCCGTATGTCGCCATCGCGCTGTTGTGCGTCGGCGGTTTTGCTCACCAGTCCTTGTCTGGCGCGCTGATTACACTGTCTTCCGATGTCTTCGGTCGTAATGAAGTCGCCACCGCCAACGGTTTGACCGGGATGGCTGCCTGGACTGCCAGTACGCTGTTTGCTCTGGTGGTCGGTGCGCTGGCTGACACTATCGGCTTTAGCCCGCTGTTCGCCGTACTGGCTATCTTTGACTTGTTGGGCGCGGTCGTTATCTGGACGGTACTGAAAAACAACCCGGCTTCCGAAGAGGGCGACAAAAGCGCGGACCTGAAAGCCGCACAGCAGCACTAACAGAGAAATTTCTGCCTCACGTCATTCATCCGGTATCATAGGGTACCGGATGAATCCTTTCCTCTGGGCGAACCCTAGCCGCTAACTGTGACATGGGCGTTGGTCGCCATCTATTGTGGGTGGTATAACAAATCTATTCTGATTATCATTCTATATATCCCAGGTCATTCGAGTTACAGGACAACCCGCTCGCGTATTGAAAGCTGACCATGACGCAAGATGCGTTTACGGACAGGGCCAGAAAGCCAGTACACCTGCAACGGGAAGCATGACGGGGATATAAACGACACACCATAACGGGATAGACGCAGTGACGCGGCTTACCTCAGGGAGCGTCATCTATCTTAAGAGCAGGCATCATGGCACTGACAGAATCCAGGCGGCTTTACCAGCAACTGGCCGCAGAATTGAAACAACGCATTGAGAACGGCGTTTATCCGGTTGGTGACAAGCTACCGGCCGAGCGCAATATTTCCGAAGAGATGAATGTCAGCCGTACTGTCGTACGCGAAGCGATCATCATGCTGGAAGTGGAAGGTTACGTGGAAGTCCGTAAAGGTTCCGGTATTCACGTGATCTCCAATCAACAGCGCCACCTGCTGGCTGCTAACGGCAGTGATGCCGATTTTCTCACCGCCGGACCGTTTGAGCTGTTACAGGCGCGTCAGCTGATAGAGAGCAATATTGCGGAATTCGCCGCCACCCAGGTGACTCGTCAGGACATTATCCAACTGATGGAAATTCAGGAGAATGCCCGTCAGGAAGATCGTTTTCGCGACTCAGAGTGGGATCTGAAATTCCACGTACAAGTGGCACTGGCGACGCAGAACTCAGCCATGGCGACTATCGTGGAAAAAATGTGGAGCCAGCGCATTCACAACCCATACTGGCGCAAACTGCACGAACATATCGACGATAAGTCGATTGAAAGCTGGTGCGAAGATCATGATCAGATCCTCAAAGCGTTGATCCGTAAAGATCCTTACGCGGCTAAACTGGCAATGTGGCAGCACCTGGAAAACACCAAACAGATGCTATTTCGCGCCACTACCGACGATTTTGAATTTAACGTCGACCGCTATATGTTTGCCGAAAACCCGGTTGTCCACCTCGACCATATCACCAGTGGAAAATCCTGACTTTCCCCACGCGTTAGCACCGATCGCCCCCACCCTTCGGGGGCAAAAAAAGTCATCCAACGTCGAGTTCTGTCAGCAAGTGTAAAATATGACGTCAATCACACTGCTTTCCCGCTAAACATCTCGTTATACGTTTTCAGAACGTGATATTTTCCTATCTCGCCTGCATGGCTTTTGTTACAGTTAGGATACTTTTTTTACGTTTAATGACTGGCAGAACGACCTGACCGGCAAAAAACGAAAAGGAATAATACCGGACGTGAAAAATACACGGATAAAGAAATAAGTACGTCCGGTGCGCAAATCGCTGGCAGAAAAAGCATAGGACAGACATGTGAAGGAATACGCAACCGATGTTCAGTCATGACCACTCTGCGTACCTGACTTGTCAGACTGCCGTTGACTGGCCGCAGGTTCCCAGCGTGGTTTCTCCAACGCCGCAGTACAGGAACACCAGATGGATATAATAAAAGAACTTTTGCATGCGCTCTGGCATCAGGACTTCACTGTTCTGGCCGATCCCAAACTCGTCTGGATGATTTACCTGCTGTTGTTTCTGATTCTGTTTCTGGAAAATGGCCTGCTGCCTGCTGCCTTCCTGCCGGGTGACAGCCTACTGTTTCTGGTTGGGGTGCTTATCACCAAAGGCACCATGAGCTACCCGTTTACCATCGCCTTGTTAACCGCCGCCGCCAGCCTTGGCTGCTGGGTCAGTTACCTGCAAGGGAAATGGCTTGGAAATACGCGAGTCGTTCAAGGGTGGTTATCACATCTTCCCGCACACTATCACCAGCGGGCTCACCAGTTATTCCATCGTCATGGGTTATCAGCACTGTTGATGGGTCGCTTTCTGGCTTTTGTACGCACACTGCTGCCGACCATTGCCGGGTTATCCGGGCTGAATAATGTCCGCTTTCAGTTTTTTAACTGGATGAGCGGCTTTTTGTGGGTCATCAGTTTGGTTTCGCTTGGTTTTGCTTTGGGTAACACACCGTTATTCCGCAAATACGAAGAGCTGTTGATGTCCTGTCTGATGCTGCTGCCGCTGGTTTTACTGTGCGTCGGGTTAGTCGGCTCGGTACTGGTGCTCTGGCGTAAAAAACGCATGATGTCACGTGAAAAAAGGAATTGATTGATGAACTCTTCAGGGCTCAGGAAGCCCTCCATCTGGCGTCCACTGTTGCTGCTGTTTCCACTGCTGGCAGTGCTGTTGTCGATGTCGTCGCCACGCCTGCCGGACGAGGTGATGCTGCACATCACCCCGCTGCATCAGGGCGTGACGTTGCCGGATGGTTTCTACATCTACCAACGCCTTAATGAACGGGGTATCGCCATCAAGAGCATTACCCCGGAAAACAACAGCATTATTGTGCGCTTGTCTTCACCGGACCAAAGCGGCGCGGCCAAAGAAATACTGAGCATCGCACTGCCGAATACCGTTGTCATCGCCCAGCGTACCCATGGCACGACACGGGTTGCCAGAAGCTGATTGAGGTCTTCCTCCTGTCAGCCGCCTGAACCGGTTTGCTTCTCTTTTGTTCTTCGTCTCCTGCGTTATTCCTCTCTTCCGTTCCTCATCTTTTTCGCTTTCTATCTTGCTGTTCAATCGCCCCCAATCCCCTTTGTTTTTCCTGGCATTCGACACCGCCCTGTTGCGGGTTATCAGAATTATCCGTCGTCATTGCGCTAACAAAGATGAAAATCTGCACTATAGTTAACACAGCGATTAGTTAACACTATGATTCATCAACTAAAGGAGTGTTCATATGGCACAAGAATCCGATACCGAACAGTTGCGGGCGGAACTGCGCTCTTTGGGAGATACTCTGGAAGAGGTGTTACGTTCCTCTGGCGATAAGTCCAAAGCCGAACTGGAAAAACTGCGCGACAGAGCAGAAAGTGTGCTGAAAGAGTCTCGCGAACGCCTGAATGACACCGGTGATCGTATTACCGCACAAGCCCGTGAAGCCACACAGTGTGCTGATGAGTTTGTGCATAAAAACCCCTGGACCGGGGTAGGCATCGGTGCTGCCGTGGGTGTCGTGCTGGGCCTGTTGCTGGCACGCCGCTAATCTATGGCGACAGAATCACCACGTCAGGGCCCCGGCCGTTCCGCCGTTTCTACGGTACAACGCATTTTCGCCCTGCTTATTGGCATGGCGGAAACGCGGCTCAGGCTGGCGGTCATTGAGCTGGAACAGGAAAAAAACCTGCTGATTCAGTTGTTACTGATGGTGGGCATGACGTTGCTGTTTACCGCCTTTGGCCTGATGAGCCTGATCGTACTGATCATCTTGAGTATCGACCCGGCGTCACGCCTGGCTGCATTGTGTTGGATTACCGCCACCTTGCTTGGACTGGCCTTATGCGGCGTGGTGTGGACGCTCAAACGCGCGCGTCGCTCCACGCTGTTGCGGGACACCCGTAAAGAACTGGCGGCAGATCGCTCACTGCTGGAGGACGAAACCAAATGAACCGTCAGCAACGCCTGGCTGCCGAAAAGCAGCAATTGTTGCGCCGCATCCAGCAACAGCGGTTAGATCTGGCCGCCGAGAAAAACCGCTGGCTGGACATGACCGCGCCCTACGATGAGGGCTGGCAGAAATGGGCGCGGATTCGTCGCTATCTGGTGTTGATCCCACCGGCCATCGCTATTCTGGGAATACGTCATCCACAGCGACTGATCGGATTTGCACGTCGGGCCGCCACCGTCTGGAGCACAGTAAAACTCGTTCGCTCCCTCATATCGCCACCACGTCGTTAAGCCCGTTTTCTCGCTGTTGCCAACCGTTTGCCCATCAAACGCCGCACTTTTCCTCTCAATCCGTATTTTTGTGTGCAACAGGGCTTATGCCCTTCCCTCACGATTTTTGTCAGTTAGTTCACTACATGGTGAATTTTTCTGACAAAAAACAACAATTTTACTCGCTGGTATCTGCACGATTCCGCCTCTAGTATTCCTTCCATCAGTTACACAAACGTTTAGACAAGCTACTGCCGGATGTGCCCTCTATCGATTTCGCTCCGGCCGCAAACACACTACTGGAGATATAGATGAAAAATTTTGAAAATGCATTGCTGGTTGTAGCCCGTATCCTGATGCCCATTCTGTTTATCGTTGCCGGTTACGGCAAACTGGGTGCCTCTTACGCTGCAACTCAGCAATATATGCAAGCAATGGGTGTTCCGGGGGCGCTGCTGCCACTGACCATCCTGCTGGAACTGGGTGGTGGACTGGCGGTGCTGTTCGGTTTCCTGACACGTACTACCGCGATCATCACCGCGATTTTTACCCTGTTGACCGCATTCATTTTCCACACTGATTTTGCTCAGGGTGCCAACCAGCTGATGTTCATGAAAAACCTGTCTATCGCTGGCGGCTACATCCTGCTGTTTGTTAGCGGTCCGGGTGCATTCAGTATCGACCGCCTGCTGAACAAAAAATGGTAATAGCAGTCTGAATTACCAACGGAGTAACACCACCTGATTATCTCATGGCGGTCAACAGCGTGCTGTTGACCGCCATTGTCATCATACTGGGAGGAACCGATTATGGGATTGTTGGTTGACGGTGTATGGCACGATACCTGGTATGAAACCCAGTCATCTGGCGGGCATTTCAAACGACCGCAAACATTCTTTCGCTACTGGGTCACCGCCGAGGGTGAACCCGGCCCCACCGGCAGCGGCGGATTCAAAGCGGAAGCGGGGCGCTACCATTTGTATGTATCCCTGGCGTGCCCGTGGGCTCATCGCACCTTGCTGATGCGCAAACTCAAAGGGCTGGAACAACACATCGGTGTTTCAGTAGTACACCCACTGATGCTGGATCAAGGCTGGACCTTTGGCACTGACTTCCCACACGCCACCGGCGACACACTTTATCAGCACGAATTCCTGTATCAACTTTATCTGCACGCGAAAGCTGACTACAGCGGGCGTGTTACCGTCCCCGTATTGTGGGATACCCAGCAGCACACCATCGTCAGCAATGAATCAGCAGATATCATTCGTATGCTTAACAGCGCCTTCGACGGTTGCGGGGCATTACCTGGTGATTACTACCCGCTGGCGTTACGCGGGCAGATCGACGAGCTTAATGAGTGGATTTACCATCAGGTCAACAATGGGGTGTATAAAGCGGGTTTCGCCACAACGCAACAGGCTTATGACGAGTCGGTCGGTTTGGTATTTAGCGCCCTGGAGAGACTGGAAACGCACCTCGACAGGCAGCGTTATCTGACTGGTGAGCACCTCACTGAGGCCGATATCCGTTTGTGGACAACCTTGATCCGCTTTGATCCGGTCTACCATACCCATTTCAAGTGCGACAAACGCCGGATAAGCGATTACCCCAGCCTGTATGGTTACCTGCGTGACATCTATCAACTACCGGGGGTCGCTGAGACGGTCAATCTGGAGCATATCCGCCACCATTACTACCGCAGTCATGGCACCATCAACCCTCACGGTATTATTTCCGTCGGGCCAGATATGAATCTGGATGCGCCACATGGTCGGGACAGGCGTTACCCGTAATCTCATATTGTCCGCCGCAAGCAGGCTTTATGGCGTAACACCGTCGCGTGATTAACATCAGCGACGGTGTTGTGTCATACTCAATTTGCGTTGAATATGCGGGGGATTTCCCGTAAAAACCACGCCTTGGCTTCGCCCATGCTATCACGCCGCCATGCCATGATGATTTGGACTTCGATGATGTTTTCCGGACTGACGACTCGCAGCCTGCCTTCGGCAATATCCTGAGCCACCCGTTCATAGGGCATTGTCGCCACCCCCAGTCCGGCCAGCAACGCCCGTCGCTTGTCATCCATCGAACTCACGGTCAAACGCGGCTGCTTATCCAGCAATTGCACTGTTAGTACAGGGCGCTCGCGGGCGGTATCGGCAATCGCAATACCGCGATATTTAACCCGCGTCACTTCCGATAACGGCTCCGGTTCATCGTGAATCGGGTGGTCCGGGCTTGCCACATACACGCTCTTCATGGAGTAAAGCTTGCGGGTGTTGATTTCCGAAGACGAGCGAAAGTGCATGTCCGGTGCGATAACGATATCTGCCCGTCCTTGCTCAAGCCGTTCCCATGCCCCTGCCAGCACCTCCGTCAATAATGACACCTGGGTATTGGCTTTTAGCGACAACTTATCCAGCAAAGGGAAAAAACGCTCGGTCGGCACCAATGCTTCCATCACAATGGTCAGATGGGTTTCCCATCCACGCGCCAGCGCTTCGGCATCCGTCGTCAACTTGTCTGCAGCTTCCAGCAAGATGCGTCCACGCTCCAGCAGCATACGCCCCACATTGGTGAACTTCGTACGATGCCCGGAACGGTCGAACAACACGACATCCAGCTCATCTTCCAGTTTCTGCATGGTATAACTCAGGGCAGAAGGTACACGCCCCAGCTCATCTGCAGCGGCGGCAAAACTTCCCCGGCGATCGATAGCATCCATGACTCTTAAGGCTTCCAGTGTTAGTGCCCGTTCCTTTGCCATTTATTCACTCATTCAGGATTTTTGAACGTGCCGACCAGATTAACTGGCTAACAATCCATCGTCCAGACAATTACTATCGCTTCATCAATAATTCTCAGGGTCGAATACCATGATCATTAGCAGAGCAGCAGAACAATGCGGCAAGGCTGACTATGGCTGGTTGCAGGCGCGCTATACCTTTTCTTTCGGTCATTACTTTGATCCTGATCTGCTGGGCTTTGCCTCGCTGCGGGTGCTCAATCAGGAAGTACTGGCCCCCGGCGCCTCCTTTCAGCCACGCTCCTATCCCCGCGTGGATATCCTGAATATCATCTTGCAGGGTGAAGCAGAATATCGTGACAGCAACGGCAACCATACCCGGGCCAAAGCTGGCGAGGCCTTGTTGCTCGCCACGCAACCCAATATCAGCTATAGCGAGCACAATACTGGCAGTGAGACGCCACTGACCCGGCTACAGCTGTGGCTGGACGCTTGCCCTACCCGGGAAAACCAGTGTCTGCAACGGCTGCAGGTGGAAGAGCAGCAGCCTTATCAGTTGATTGCATCGCCAGATGAATCTGCCAATGCCCTCCATCTGCGTCAGCAGGTCTGGATCCACCATGTGAATCTGGCCGCCGGTGAACAACATCACCTGACACTGAACGGCAACCGGGCTTATCTGCAGTCGATTTACGGTACTCTGCATATTAATGGGAATAGCGCGCCGATACCGAGCGTATTGCGTTGTGGCGACGGTGCGTTTGTTCAGCAGGAAAAGAGTCTTATCGTTCGGGCAGAAACCGCCGCACGTGCATTACTGATAGACCTGGTGGTCTAAGTGCCTTCGGGCTCAGCAGACGAATCCCCCTAATGCGGGAGCCACCCAAGTAACCTCGATGTCGCTATCTCGGCGTTTTTGTCCAGTCATGATAATATGCCGGGATAATTTCACACTCGCTTCAGGGTTACTGCAATGGATTCAACCAATCCGGACAAACTTGTTGCCCAGGCTGAACAGCTTTGTCAGCAACGCAATGTACGTCTGACGCCTCAACGTCAGGAGGTGTTGCGTTTGATGGCCCTGCAGCCTGGTGCGATCAGCGCGTATGATCTGCTGGATCTGCTCCGTGTTTCCGAACCGCAGGCCAAACCCCCAACCGTCTATCGCGCACTGGATTTTTTGCTGGAACAAGGTTTTATCCATAAGGTGGAATCTACCAACAGTTATGTACTGTGCCATCATTTTGAGGAACACAGCCATACGTCGGCGCTGTTTATCTGCGATCGGTGCGGACAAGTGACAGAACGCCAGACGGAAGGGGTGGAAGAAACCCTGCACCAGCTAGCCAAACAGGCAGGTTTTGCCTTGCGTCACAGCGTGGTGGAAGCGCATGGTTTGTGTGGCGAATGCCAACAGGTTGAATCTTGCGAACATCGGGACAGTTGCCATCACGATCACAGCATCCCCGTGAAAAAACGCTGAACAGCGAAAACGATGAGGTGCCAAGTGTGAAGCGCTGCTTCACACTGCTTTATCCTGATTTCTCTTGAATCCATTGCTTCTCCTGAATTCATTTCTGAATTCATCGCCCTTCCCTGACGCAAACCGGAGATCAAACCGGGAAATAAAAGGTGCCCATCCAGACACACTGGACACCAGTATGGGCAATGCGCATCACCCATCAAGGGCGGACTGGAACAGGGGCGTCAGCTCCAGTCGCTGTTGCGGATAACACCCACCGCCAACCCTTCAATGGAGAAGTTTTGCTCACGCAAATCGACAACGATCGGTGAAAACTCTTTATTTTCTGCCAGCAACTGAACAATGTTGCCCTGCTTTTTCAAGCGTTTAACTGTCACTTCATCTTCAATGCGCGCGACAACAACCTGACCGTTACGCACATCCTGCGTTTTATGTACCGCCAGCAGGTCACCATCCAGAATTCCGATGTCTTTCATCGACATCCCACTCACCCGCAGCAGAAAATCAGCGCTGGGTTTAAACATTGCGGGATCAACCTGATAGTGACATTCGATATGCTGCTGAGCCAGCAGCGGTTCACCGGCGGCGACACGGCCAATTAACGGCAGACCTTGGTCTTCTTCTTCCATCAACAGGCGGATTCCACGAGAAGCGCCCGTCACAATTTCAATGACGCCTTTACGTGCGAGCGCCTTGAGGTGTTCTTCGGCTGCATTGGGCGAGCGGAAGCCCAACTGACTGGCAATTTCGGCCCGGGTGGGCGGCATACCGGTTTGTGAAATATGATCGCGAATCAGATCATAAACCTGCTGTTGTCTGGTAGTTAGCGCTTTCATTCCGCCCCCTGTTTGTTTATACAGTTTCGCTGTGAGTATATACAGGGAAAGTGCCTATGGGAACCGCGAGATTGCTATTGCACGGATTTTTCTGTGATTATGCAGAGCGTCACGCAAAACGGCTCCACAGTATCCCGCCCCACACGACTGCCGCCAACAGACAGGCGACGAATACCGCCGCCGAGCCGATGTCTTTGGCCCGGCCTGACAATTCGTGGTAATCCGTACCGACGCGATCCACCACCGCCTCAATCGCACTATTGACCAGCTCAAACAGTACGATCAACACGACTGCGCCGATCAACAGCAGTCGTTCCACCATGGAAACCGGCAACCAGCAGGCAATAATCACCGCGACCAGCGTAAGCAGGAGTTCCTGTCGAAACGCCGCCTCATGCTGCCATGCCTGTTTCAATCCTTGCAGCGAATAACCCGTCGCTTTGATGATGCGGGTCATTCCGGTTGCTTTGTTCATGCGTACTCCGCCTTTAATTTGTGGTTGGCCATGATTTTAACGCGCAGCCCTGGTTTCATCACCACAGATATCCTGTCTGGTTTCTGGTATCCTTGGCCCGAATTGCTAACAAGAGGCTTCTGGTTGTTATGTCAGGTTGGCGTATAATTTACTATAAACTACTGAATTTCCCGCTAAAATTACTGGTTAAAAGTAAGGTCATTCCACAGGATCCCGTTAATGAACAACGGTTGGATCCGGCGCGGCCCATTTTCTATGTCCTGCCTTACAACTCCAAGGCGGATTTGCTGACTCTGCGCACGAAATGTCTGGAGCAAGGCCTGCCCGATCCGCTGCAACCACTGCAGATCGATGGAAAAACCTTACCGAGCTACGTTTTCGTTAATGATGGCCCGCGTCTGTTCCGTTATTACGTGCCTAAACAGCAGTCGATAAAGCTGTTCCACGATTATCTGGATCTGCATCGCAACAATCCGCAACTCGATATACAGATGGTGCCGGTATCCGTCATGTTCGGTCGTTCGCCTGGCCGCGAAGGGCAGAGTCAGGGCACACCACATCTGCGCCTGTTGAACGGTATTGAAAAATTCTTCGCCGTGTTATGGCTGGGACGCGACAGCTTTGTACGTTTCTCCGTCCCCGTATCACTGCGTTACATGGCAACCGAGCACGGCACCGATAAGACTATCGCCCACAAGCTGGCACGCGTAGCACGGATGCACTTTTCTCGTCTGCGGCTGGCGGCAGTCGGCCCGCGTTTGCCGGTCCGCCAGGAGCTGTTCAATAAGTTGCTGTCTTCCCGCGCTATCGCCAAAGCGATTGACGATGAAGCGCGGGTGAAAAAGATTTCGCATGACAAAGCCCAACAAAACGCCATCACGCTGCTGGAAGAGATTGCTGCCGACTTCTCCTATGAAGCCGTGCGGTTATCAGACCGTGTACTGAGCTGGACCTGGAACCGCTTGTACCAGGGCATCAACGTGCATAATGCCGAACGGGTGCGTCAGCTGGCACAAGACGGGCACGAAATCGTCTATGTCCCCTGCCACCGCAGCCACATGGACTATCTGCTGCTCTCCTACGTTTTGTACCATCAGGGCCTGGTGCCGCCGCATATCGCTGCCGGCATCAACCTTAACTTCTGGCCGGCTGGCCCCATTTTCCGTCGTCTCGGCGCGTTCTTCATCCGCCGCACGTTCAAGGGCAACAAACTCTATTCCACGCTGTTTCGCGAGTATCTGGGTGAGTTGTTCACCCGGGGTTATTCGGTGGAATACTTTGTCGAAGGCGGCCGTTCCCGTACTGGTCGTTTGCTGGAGCCCAAGACCGGCACACTAGCCATGACCATTCAGGCGATGCTGCGCGGTGGAACTCGCCCGATCACATTAGTGCCGATTTACATCGGCTATGAGCATGTGATGGAGGTGGGCACCTACGCGAAAGAGCTGCGCGGCGCGACCAAAGAGAAAGAGGGTTTCCTGCAAATGGTGCGCGGGTTACGCAAACTGCGCAACCTCGGTCAAGGATACGTGAACATCGGCGAACCGCTGTCGTTGACCACGTACCTCAACCACCACGTACCACAGTGGCGTGATGCCATCGATCCTATCGATCCGCAACGACCAGCCTGGCTGACGCCAACCGTGCAGGATATCGCCGATAACATCATGGTGCGTATCAACAATGCCGCGGCGGCCAACGCAATGAACCTGTGTTGTACTGCGCTGCTCGCCTCCCGCCAGCGGGCGTTAACCCGTGAGCAGATGGAAGAGCAACTGGAGTGTTACCTGCAACTGCTGCGTAATGTCCCTTACAATCAGGATGCCACCGTGCCGAATCGAACCGCTGCCGAGCTGTTGGATCACGCACTGGGTATGGATAAGTTCGAAGTGGAGAAGGATAACGTCGGCGATATTATCATCCTGCCGCGCGAGCAGGCGGTGTTGATGACGTACTATCGCAATAACATCCAGCATATGCTGGTACTGCCGTCGTTAGTTGCCAGCATCGTGATGCACTGCCGCCGTATTACAACCGCCGAGCTGCTGCGCCAGATAACACTGATTTATCCGCTGCTACAGGCTGAATTGTTCCTGTATTACGAGAAAACCGCACTGGCGGACGTACTGAATGATCTGGTCGCCGAGCTGGCGAATCAGCAACTGATTCAGACCCGAGATGATGTGCTGGAACTGAACCCTGCACGAATCCGTACGTTGCAATTGCTGGCCGCCGGTGTGCGTGAAACGCTGCAGCGTTATGCCATTACGCTGGCGTTGCTGAACGCCAACCCGTCCATCAGCCGTGGTGCGCTGGAGAAAGAAAGCCGCAGTATGGCGCAGCGTCTGTCTGTATTGCATGGTATTAATGCGCCAGAGTTTTTCGACAAGGCGGTCTTCTCAACGCTGGTCAACACATTGCGTAACGAAGGGTACGTCAGCGATACGGGTGAAGCCGTGCTGGAACATGTGCAGGCAATTTACGCCATACTGGGTGAACTGCTCACGCCAGAAGTCAAACTCACCATTGAAAGTGCCAGCCTGGCGCAGGAAAGCAGCGAAAGCGAACCCGCTGTGAGTCTGGCTGAAAAGGAAAAAGAAAAGGAAGACGTCGAGTAACGATGAAGCCCTGCGCAGACGCGCAGGGCTGTTTTACCACTCAATAACCGCCCTGTTGCGATAAAACAGCCAGCCACAAAACTATTTTTCTTTTATAAAACTATCTTGCTTTTATAAAACAACCTTTCTTTTATAAAACCATCTTTCTTTTACAAAACAATCTGCTACAAACAGCTTACTACAGAAAACCGGCTACAAACCAAACAGGATGCCGAAAAACAGCACCATGCCGACATAATTGTTATTGTTGAATGCCCGGAAGCAGTCATCACGTTCACGCCCGGCAATCAGCCGTTGCTGATAAGCGAACAAGGCAGCAGCCACCAGCACCGACCAGTAGAAAATCTGGCTCAACCCCATCATCCTTCCTAGTGCCAGCATCGCCACCAGCGTCATCAGTTGCAGTACGCCGATAATCAAGGTGTCATGACGGCCAAACAAGATGGCGGTGGATTTTATCCCAATCTTGAGATCATCGTCGCGATCTACCATCGCGTATTCGGTGTCATACGCGATGGTCCAGCAAATGTAGGCAAAAAACATCAGCCAACAGGCGGCAGGCAAGGATTCGCTAACGGCGGCATACGCCATCGGGATAGACCAGCCAAACGCGGCTCCTAAAACCAGTTGTGGCAGATGGCTAACGCGTTTCATGAATGGATACACCCACGCCAGCGCCAGCGCGGCAACCGATAACCAGATAGTCAGCGGGTTCATGGTCAGTACCAAACCAAACGCCAGCAATACCAGAACAACAAACAGCACCTTGGCAGATTGTTCACTCACTAACCCGGCGGGTAACGGTCGTGCGGCGGTACGTTTGACGTGCCCATCGAAATGGCGATCGGCGTAGTCATTAATCACACACCCTGCGGCACGCATCAAAAATACCCCTGCCACAAACACCAGTAACGTCCAGAGCGTCGGTGCGCCACGTCCTGCCAGCCATAATGCCCACAGTGTTGGCCATAACAGCAATAACGTGCCAATCGGCTTATTAATACGCATCAAACGGAAATACGCACCCCAGCGTCCTGACGTTAACAATCTTTCCAACGCCTGATTCTCCTTTTGCATTCAGCCCTGATGGGCGTCGGGGAAATAAACGGGGGCATCCGGCAAAAATAGCTCGGTAATCAGCAACGGATTGCCCGACAAAAGCAAACGCGCACGCCGCACCCACAGCGCGCCACATCGACCAGTTTGAATCACATCGCGCGGCGGTGGCCCTTGCAGGAACAAATAACGCCCCAGTGGCGTATTGCCAATCTGCGTCAGGTCAATATCAGCCTCTTCCAGCGTCTGCTCCGGTATCACAGTGCGGCCGAATAACCAGGGCTTGCCGTCACCTGACAGCGTAACCTCACGTAGCCAATAGCGCTCACTCAACGGCAACAACGCCGCTTCACCCGCCACCTCTGGCGACGAGACAAACTGCTCCTGCCCGACTTGTACCGTCAGGCGTAAGCAATGCCGTTCAAGACGGCGCGTCATAGACTCGTGGTAAACCAGCCAGTCCATCACCGACGCAGGTAATTCTTCAGGCGCGCACCACTCAACCGAGTGCAGGCTAGCCAACGCCTCATCAGACATCTCTTCCATTCCACCCGGTGTTTAATAAATAAAACGCGCTTATTGTAACGCAGAAGCTCATTGTAGCGAAGAAGCGTGCGCTGATAACAGGTTCCGAACCCCGCGTTAACGATTTGAGCGATTTTCACACAAGATAGCTATCCAGCTCACAGCCTGTTGCAAATGCATGGTGCGGCGTCACGCATCAGATACGTTGTAAATAGATGCGCTGTAAAGACGTCACGGGCGAGCGCAACACACCAGAGCGCTGGCACCATAAAAAAAACTACCCGGCGAAAGCCGGGTAGTTTCTTGTGCGACGGGTATCGTAGCGAAGATATCGCTACGACGGCGCGGCTGATTACATCATGCCACCCATACCACCCATGCCGCCCATGCCACCAGCAGCACCTAAATCAGGCGCATCGCCTTTCGGCAGCTCGGTCACCATACATTCGGTGGTGATCATCAGGCCCGCTACGGAAGCCGCGTACTGCAGAGCAGAACGGGTTACCTTGGTCGGATCCAGAATACCCATGTCGATCATGTTGCCATACTGCTCGGTTGCCGCGTTGTAACCGTAGTTACCTTCACCCGCTTTCACGTTGTTAGCAACCACAGACGGCTCTTCACCGGCGTTGGAAACGATCTGACGCAGCGGCGCTTCCATGGAGCGCAGTGCAACACGGATACCCACGTTCTGGTCTTCGTTGTCGCCAGTCAGTTTGCTGATAGAGGCCGCTACGCGCACCAGCGCCACGCCACCACCGGCAACCACGCCTTCTTCAACGGCAGCACGGGTCGCGTGCAGCGCATCTTCAACGCGGGCTTTCTTCTCTTTCATTTCAACTTCGGTCGCAGCACCGACTTTGATAACCGCAACACCGCCAGCCAGTTTAGCTACGCGCTCCTGCAGTTTTTCACGATCGTAGTCGGAAGTCGCTTCTTCGATCTGCTGGCGAATCTGGGTAACACGACCCTGAATTGCCGCTTCGTCGCCCACGCCATCGATGATGGTGGTGGTGTCTTTGTTGATAACCACACGTTTAGCCTGGCCCAGATCTTCCAGCGTCGCTTTTTCCAGCTCCAGACCGATTTCTTCAGAAATCACAGTACCGGCAGTCAGGGTAGCGATGTCCTGCAGCATAGCTTTACGACGGTCACCGAAGCCCGGCGCTTTCACCGCAGCAACTTTCACGATACCGCGCATGGTGTTAACCACCAGCGTTGCCAGCGCTTCGCCTTCTACGTCTTCAGCGATGATCAGCAACGGTTTGCCAGCTTTGGCAACAGCTTCCAGCACCGGCAGCATTTCGCGGATGTTGGAGATTTTTTTGTCAGCCAGCAGGATGAATGGGCTTTCCAGCTCAACAGAACCAGTTTCCGGTTTGTTGATGAAGTACGGAGACAGGTAGCCGCGATCGAACTGCATACCTTCAACCACGTCCAGCTCGTCTTGCAGACCAGAGCCTTCTTCTACGGTGATCACGCCTTCTTTACCTACCTTTTCCATGGCTTCAGCGATCAGCTTGCCCACGGTTTCGTCGGAGTTGGCGGAGATGGTACCTACCTGAGCGATAGCTTTGGTATCAGCGCAAGGAACGGACAGTTTTTTCAGTTCTTCTACAGCAGCGATAACCGCTTTGTCGATACCGCGTTTCAGATCCATCGGGTTCATGCCCGCAGCAACG
Source organism: Dickeya ananatis (assembly GCF_019464615.1). NCBI lineage: Bacteria > Pseudomonadati > Pseudomonadota > Gammaproteobacteria > Enterobacterales > Pectobacteriaceae > Dickeya > Dickeya ananatis. Next base: position 3,597,602 of record NZ_CP040816.1, read on the forward strand.
GCTTTCAGACCTTCGTTAACGATAGCCTGAGCCAGTACTGTCGCGGTGGTGGTGCCGTCGCCTGCTGCATCGTTAGCTTTAGAGGCAACTTCTTTCACCATCTGAGCGCCCATGTTTTCGAACTTGTCTTCCAGTTCGATTTCACGCGCAACGGACACGCCGTCTTTGGTGATGGTCGGCGAGCCGAAGGATTTGTCCAGTACTACGTTACGGCCTTTCGGGCCCAGTGTAACTTTTACTGCATCAGCCAGCACATTAACGCCACGCAACATTTTTACTCGAGCGTCATTACCGAATTTTACGTCTTTAGCTGCCATTGGTAGTTTCCCTTGAATTCGTTTCGTTCAGTTCACAGATGATTACGTAAGATTAGGCTTCAACAATCGCCAGAATGTCGCTTTCAGACATGATCAACACCTCTTCGTTGTCGATCTTCTCAGTCTTCACGCCATAGCCATCATTGAAAATGACGATATCGCCTACTTTCACGTCCAGCGGTTTCACTTCACCGTTTTCCAGGATGCGGCCATGGCCAACAGCCAGGACTTCACCACGGGTGGATTTACCCGCTGCAGAACCGGTCAGAACGATGCCGCCAGCAGATTTTGACTCAACTTCTTTGCGCTTGACGATTACGCGGTCATGCAATGGACGAATTTTCATTGATAGCTCTCCTTTGAGAAAGTCCATATCAGCTTAGGTTAAATGCCGGATGTATCTGACATCCGGCCTTGTGGTGAACTAAGTGGGGACGTTTCACGACGCTTCAAGGGAGGAAAGAAATTTTTTTTGCATTAAATGAAATTTTTCTGCCAAACCCCGGCGACAAACGCGCCCGACGCCAGTCAACGCCCCACAGGGGCCAGATTTAGCGATGCGAGGAACCACCGGGTGGGTTGCCGTTGTGGTGATTATCGTTGTTATGGTCGTTGTGATGATCGTTGTCGGATTGATCCAGCCGCTCATGCTCATCTTTACGCTGAAACTCACCTTCAAACACATTGCCCTGACCACCTCGGCTATTCGGCCCGGGACGCCCCCCCCCAGACTTGCAGGTGCGGCATCAGTTTAAGCGTCAGGTGTTTTTGTATCGGCGGCAGCAACAGCAACAACCCGAGAAAATCGGTGAAAAATCCCGGCACCACCAGCAGGAAACCGGCCAGGATCAACGACACGCTCTTAACCAGCTCGGCCGCCGGACTTTCTCCCGCCTGCAAACGCTGCTGCATCAGCATAATGTTCTTCACTCCCTGGTTGCGCACCATGGAGATCCCAATGCAGGACGTCATCACGACCAACAGCAGCGTGACCGCAACGCCCAGCACATCGGCCACCCGAATAAAGATGGAGACTTCGATGTAAACGAACAGAAAAATCAGTAAAAGCGGTAACCAGCGCACCCAAAGCTCCTGTGGTTAATAGCTAACTCATTGATAAAAATGTTTACTCAACATCACGCGGTGATACAGAAGACCTCGCGCTGTCATCATGATCAGGTATGAAGATACGACCAGTCGGCATGGTACAGTACCTTATACTCGTACACGCCATTTACCCATTATTGGCGGGCGCTGATCAAGGAGATGGTAGTGCAGTCGCCCTTTTTCAACCACGATGATGAGGTATCTACCTATTTCTGTACGAGGTCATGACCCTCATCACAGATCATGCTCCAGGAGAGAAATGACTGCCCATATGTGATCCGGGCAACGGAAATACTGTTAACCAACAGAATATCATAATAGCAACAGCAAGCATGGTGGTTAAACATTCTGCTGCTGTACTCCACGGTAAGACGATACACCCTATAAATTCTAATCGACAGAAGTATAAGAGAAGGCTCTCATGTCAGATAACATTCGTATTGAAGAAGATCTGTTAGGTATCAGAGAAGTTCCGGCTGATGCGTACTACGGCGTCCATACACTGCGTGCTATAGAAAACTTCTATATCAGCAACCAGAAAATCAGTGACGTTCCGGAATTTGTACGCGGCATGGTGATGGTGAAAAAAGCCGCCGCCATGGCTAACCGTGAACTCCAAACCATACCGCGCAAGATTGCCGACACCATCATCAAAGCCTGTGACGAAGTGTTGGTCAACGGCAAATGTCTGGATCAATTCCCGGTCGATGTTTTCCAAGGTGGCGCGGGTACATCCGTCAACATGAACACCAACGAAGTGCTGGCCAACATCGGTCTGGAACTGATGGGCCACAAAAAGGGGGAATACCAGTACCTGAACCCCAATGACCACGTCAACAAATGCCAGTCTACCAACGATGCCTACCCTACCGGCTTCCGTATCGCGGTATACACCAGCATTTTGAAACTGGTCGAAGCGGTCACCGTACTGGGCGAAGGCTTTGAACAAAAAGCGAAAGCATTCGAAAACATCCTGAAAATGGGTCGTACCCAGTTGCAGGACGCCGTACCGATGACGCTGGGCCAGGAGTTCCACGCTTTCAACGTGCTGTTGAAAGAAGAGAACAAAAACCTGCTGCGCACCGCAGAACTGCTGCTGGAAGTGAACCTGGGCGCGACCGCTATCGGTACTCGTCTGAACACACCGGAAGGCTACCAGCAACTGGCTGTGCAGAAACTGGCCGAAGTCAGCAAACTGGCATGCGTACCAGCCGAAGACCTGATCGAAGCGACCTCTGACTGCGGTGCTTACGTCATGGTACACGGCGCGCTAAAACGCCTGGCGGTGAAACTGTCCAAGATCTGTAACGACCTGCGTCTGCTCTCTTCAGGTCCGCGTGCCGGTCTGAACGAAATCAACCTGCCGGAACTGCAGGCGGGCTCGTCCATTATGCCAGCCAAGGTCAACCCGGTTGTGCCGGAAGTCGTCAATCAGGTGTGCTTCAAAGTGATTGGCAACGACACCTGCGTCACCATGGCAGCCGAAGCCGGTCAGTTGCAGTTGAACGTGATGGAACCCGTAATCGGTCAGGCTATGTTCGAATCTACCCAGATTCTGACCAATGCCTGCTACAACCTGCTGGAAAAATGCGTCGAAGGCATCACCGCCAATAAAGACGTGTGCGAATCCTACGTGTTCAACTCTATCGGTATCGTCACCTACCTGAACCCGTTCATCGGTCACCACAACGGCGATATCGTCGGTAAGATTTGCGCCGAAACTGGTAAGAGCGTGCGTGAAGTGGTGCTGGAGCGCGGTCTGCTGACCGAAACTGAGCTGGATGACATCTTCTCTGTGCAGAACCTGATGCACCCGGCTTACAAAGCCAAACGCTACACCGAAGACCAAGACGCGTCCTAATTCCGCACCGTCTTCTCTGTAAGGCACGTCAGTCCATTAGGGCTGCGTGCCTTTGTTCTATCCACTCCTTTTTCCGCACCGCAAAGGGCCAACCTTTAGCTACAACCATAAGAAAAAGATATGGAAAGACGTTTTGCAATGTCACAGGCAACAAAATCAGAAGGAACATCAACATGCTTATTCTGGAACTATTTATAGTACTCCTCGCTATTTATCTGGGCGCCAGGCTCGGTGGCATCGGTATCGGTTTTGCCGGTGGGTTGGGCGTACTGGTTTTAACGCTAGGGCTTCACATTAAACCGGGTGCTATCCCGTTCGATGTCATCGAAATCATCATGGCGGTTATCGCCGCTATCGCTGCCATGCAGATAGCCGGTGGTATGGATTATCTGGTCAGTCTGGCGGAAAAACTGCTGCGCCGTCAGCCGCGTTACGTCACTTTTCTTGCTCCACTGGTGACCTATTTTATGACGCTGCTGGCCGGTACCGGTCACACCGCGTTCTCTACGCTGCCAGTTATCGCTGAAGTGGCAAAAGAACAAGGCATCCGCCCGTCTCGTCCGCTGTCGATAGCGGTCGTCGCGTCACAAATCGCGATCACGGCCTCACCTATCTCTGCGGCGGTGGTTTTCGTCGCAGGTCTGCTCGAACCGAAAGGCGTGAGCTATCTGGCACTGCTTGGCATCTGCATCCCCAGTACGCTGATTGCCATTCTGCTGACCGCTATCCTCACCAATTTCCTCGGCAAAGAACTGAAAGATGATGAGATCTACCAGGAACGTTTGCGTAAAGGCGAAGTCACACTGCGTGGTCAGGGCCATCAGGAACTGAAACCCGGTGCCAAACTCTCCGTTGGACTGTTTCTTATCGGTATTATCGCCGTGGTGTTATACGCTACCGCCATCAGCGACACGGTTGGGCTGATTCAAAACCCGGTGCTGCCGCGTAACGAAGCGATCGTCGTCTTTATGCTGACAATCGCCACGCTTATCTGCATCACCTGCCGCGTTGATACCGCGCAGATCCTCAGCGCCAGTACCTTTAAATCCGGTATGAGTGCTTGTGTGTGCGTCATGGGCGTAGCCTGGCTGGGCGACACATTCGTTAAAGCACACATCACCGATATTCAGAGCACAGCGGGCACACTGTTGCAGAGCCATCCGTGGATGCTGGCCGTCGTGCTGTTCTTCGCCGCGACGCTGCTCTATTCACAGGCGGCTACCGCCAAGGCGCTGATGCCAGCGGCACTGATGTTGGGTGTGAGCCCGGTAACTGCCATCGCCTCGTTCGCTGCCGTATCAGCACTGTTCGTCCTGCCTACCTACCCCACACTGTTGGCGGCGGTAGAAATGGATGACACCGGCTCTACCCGCATCGGTAAATATGTATTCAACCATGCGTTTTTGATCCCCGGTGTGGTGGCGATTTCGTTGTCGGTCGCCTTCGGCTTTATCGTGGGTAACATGGTGCTGTAACCCGCCTTCCTTTCGTAAAGTTTTTTCGGATCGGCGTGCTGGCGCCGATCCAACCTTACGCTTACCCACCTCACACGGTATAGTGTGTCCACCGTTACCGTTATCGAGGTCACGATGTCTGATTCCAGCGACAATCCGCTGTTAAACAGCGATCCGTTGTTAAACAGCAACTCGTTGTTAAATAATGAACAACGGTCAAATAGCGAAAAATCGTTAAATAACGAAGCGTTACCCAACAGTGCCGTGGTGGTATTGTGTACCGCCCCCGATGAGCACTGCGCCCGACAACTGGCCCAATCGGCGCTGCAAGCGCATCTGGCTGCCTGTGTCACCTTACTGCCCGGCGCAATCTCCCTCTACCATTGGGAAGGCAAACTGGAACAGCAGACGGAGATTCAACTGCTGCTTAAAAGCGACAGGGAACACCAGTCCGCCCTGCTGACTCACCTGAAACAACAGCATCCTTACCAGACACCAGAACTGCTGGTGCTGCCGGTCGAGGGTGGCGACAGCGACTATCTCTCATGGCTCAACGCATCCTTACGCTGACGCTCCTGTGCCTCAGCCTGTTTTTCAGCCCTCTGGCCCCGGCGCAAAACCCGTTCGGGCGCAGCGCCCAGTCTCAGTTTCTGGCGGTCGATCAGGCCTTCGCATTTGATTTTCAACAACATGGCGATCAACTGACCGTCAGTTGGCAGATTCATCCGGGCTACTACCTGTATCGTCAGCAAATCAAGCTGAATAGCACGCTTATCGCGCCACCGGGTGTGACGCTGCCACCGGGCGAATCACACCGTGACGAATTTTTTGGCGATGTTTCTATTTACCGCCAGTCGCTGACACTCAACGTCCCCCTGCGTAATGTGCCGTCCGGTGCGGCGTTGAGCATCACTTATCAGGGCTGTGCCGACGCAGGCTTCTGCTACCCGCCGGAAACCCGTTCTATACCGCTGAGTGCAACAAACGCCAGTTCTACAAACGCCAGTACGACAAACACCGACACGCCTGCAACGCCAGCCGCCATCGTGCCCCAGCCTGACGCTGCGCATACGCCGACGCTGCCGTTTTCGCCGTTGTGGGCGTTGTTGATTGGTATCGGCGTGGCGTTCACGCCTTGCGTATTGCCGATGTATCCGCTGATCTCCGGGTTGATTCTTGGTCGTCAGCAACGTTTATCGACCGGTCGCACACTGCTGCTGACGCTGGTGTATGTGCAGGGCATGGCATTGACCTACACCCTGCTCGGCCTGATCGTGGCCGCCGCTGGGCTGCGCTTTCAGGCTGCGTTGCAGCATCCTTATGTGTTGACAGGCTTATCGGTCATGTTCGCGGCACTGGCGCTATCCATGTTCGGCGTCTATAGCCTGCAGTTGCCGTCATCGTTGCAGACACGCCTGACGCTGTGGAGCAACCGCCAGCAAAGCGGCTCCGTTGTCGGGGTGTTCGCTATGGGTGCACTGGCCGGGCTGATTTGCTCGCCCTGCACCACCGCGCCGCTTAGCGCGCTACTGCTGTATATTGCGCAGAGTGGCAACCTGCTGGCCGGTGGCGGCTCACTGTATTTGTATGCACTGGGTATGGGTCTGCCACTGATCGCGATTACCCTGTTTGGCAACCGGTTATTGCCCAAACGCGGCCCCTGGATGAATCACGTCAAAGAGGGGTTTGGGTTTGTCATTCTGGCATTACCGGTCTTCCTGCTGGGAAGGGTGCTGGGCGATACCTGGGAGTGGCGACTGTGGGCGCTGCTCGGCGTGGCATTTTTCGGCTGGGCGTTTGCTCTGAGCCTGCGCAGTCATGCTGGTGTCATGCGCATGGTACAGATTCTGTTGTTACTGGGTGCGCTACTGGCAGCCCGGCCGTTACAGGATTGGTTCTTCGCACCGGTACAGGCAGAGCCAACCCACACCAGCCAGCTGAGTTTTACGCCGACCAATACGCTGGCGGAACTGACGAGCGCGCTGAATCACAACGATAAGCGTATCACCATGCTTGATCTCTATGCCGACTGGTGTATAGCCTGCAAAGAGTTCGAGAAATACACCTTCCGTGATGCGACAGTGCAGCAGTCACTGTTTACCCTGCAGCGGCTACAGGCGAACGTCACCGCCAACAACGAGGCACAGCGAGCGCTGCTGCAACATTTAAACGTACTGGGGCTGCCGACAATTCTGTTTTTTGATGCCAGCGGCCAGGAAATTCCCGGCTCACGCGTCACCGGCTTCATGGATGCCGCCGCCTTTGCCGCACATTTGCAAACGCTAAAACGCTAACCCGGACGATAGCGGGCCGTCGGCACTGGGCTTGAAAGATAGCGGGGATAAACCACACTGGTTAGTGACAGTGAACAAGCAGGAGAAGCATGATGCAACGCGAAGAAGTACTGGAACAGGCGCTGGCGTTACTGGAGCAGCGCGGATTCGCCGACACAACGCTGGAGATGCTGGCAGACCAATTGGGCGTTTCTCCCGCCGAACTCCTGCCCTTCTGGCCTGACCGCGAGGCGCTACTGTATGACAGCCTGCGTTACCACAGCCAGCAAATCAGTATCTGGCGCAAGCAGGTGCAGTTGGATGAACACCTCAGCCCCGAACAAAAACTGCTGGAGCGCTACCAACGTTTACAGGACGCCGTCAGCCAGCATCGTTTTCCCGGTTGTCTGTTTATTGCGGCCTGCAGTGCCTATCCTGACCCTCTCCACCCTATCCATCAGATTGCCGAGCAACAAAAGCAGGCCTCGTACCAGTACACCAAATCCCTGCTCGAAGAGCTGGAAACCGACGACACCGACATGGTGGCCTTACAGCTAGAACTGATTCTGGAAGGCTGCCTGAGCAAGTTACTGGTAAAACGCCAGTTATCCGATGTCACCGTGGCAAAACGGCTGGCAGAAGACGTACTGCGGGTCGCCATGTGTCGTAAACACGGTGCGCTGGCGTAATGTTTTCACGCCCGACGTCCTCTGAAAGCATGGCATTGCGCCGGATGTTGTTGTTTATTTACGCAAAAACCGCATAAACGCTGAAAAAGCAGCCAAACCGTCAAAAAGTGGGTGAATTCACGTTGACGCAGACGCCTGAATCCGGTTTAATGCGCCCCGTTGCCCGGATAGCTCAGTCGGTAGAGCAGGGGATTGAAAATCCCCGTGTCCTTGGTTCGATTCCGAGTCCGGGCACCACCTTTCCTTTTTTATGCCTCCTTATCAATCCCTGTATTGTTGCGATTCAATAAGTTGGCGTGAAAATCTTTTCCGATGCGTTTTGATTTATCCCTTCGTATCGGGGAATTTGTGGGTCAGATTGCGGGTCATTCAGTTCGATGAACGGGAGTGACCCTCACATGTTAACTGACAGCAAAGTCCGATCCGCGAAACCCCTCGCAAAATCTTATAAGCTCACAGACTCGCAAGGCCTGTACCTCACGGTATCACCCAGCGGCGCTAAGCTATGGTATTTCCGCTATCGCTTCGGCGGTAAAGAAAACCGTCTGGCCTTTGGACCCTACCCTCAAACTACACTGGCAGAAGCCCGCGAAAAGCGCGATGCAGCGCGTAAGCTATTGGCGTCCGGCATCAGCCCTTCTCAGCTTCGCAAGGCGAACAACCCCGCCGTTGATGAATCCCGCACCTTTCAGTATGTCGCTCAGGCGTGGCACACCAGCAGCCTTAAACTCTGGTCGGACGCGCACGCCGATAAAATTCTTATCTGCCTGAAACGCTACGTTTTCCCCGCCATTGGTGCGATGGATATCGCAAAGGTTGAAACCCGCCATCTGGCGCAGTTGGTTAAGGCGATTGACGATAAAGGCGTGCATGACGTCGCCGGACGGGTGCGCCAGCATCTGACCAAAATCATGCGCCACGCCGTCCAGCAGGGCGTCATCAAATACAATCCGGCTTACGATTTGGATGGTGTCGTGACCCCGGTTGTGACCCAACATCACCCCGCTCTGCCGCTGAAACGCCTGCCTGAAATGCTGGCGAAGATAGAGAGCTACAAAGGCCGGATGCTCACCCGTCTGGCGCTGGAGCTGAATCTGCATGTTTTTCTGCGCTCCAGCGAACTGCGTTTTGCCCGCTGGGATGAATTCAACCTCAAAGCGCATATCTGGAGCGTGCCCGCCCAGCGCGAAGCGGTAGACGGCGTGCGGTTCTCAGAGCGTGGCGCCAAGATGAAGGATGAACATCTGGTGCCGCTGTCACGGCAGGCGGTCGCTCTGCTGAAACAGATTCAGGCGCTTTCCGGCGAATCGGTCTTCGTTTTCCCGGGCGCACATACCCTGAACAAGCCGATGAGTGAAAACACCATCAACAAGGCGCTGCGCGTGATTGGCTATGACACCAAAACCGAAATATGCGGCCATGGCTTCAGAACCATGGCCTGTAGCGCGCTGAACGAGTCCGGGCGCTGGTCAAAAGACGCTATTGAGCGGCAGATGAGCCACAAAGAGCGCAACGGCGTGCGGGCGGCTTATGTGCATAAAGCGGAGCATCTGGAAGCCAGAATCGAGATGATGCAGTGGTGGTCAGATTATTTGGATGTAAACCGCGAAGGCTACGTCGCACCGTATATTTATGCGCGGAGCTACCGGGGAGAAGAGTGATATTGCGGCTAACGCGCTGCGCTTGTTGGCTCCTGACGGGCTTTCTATGTGATAGAAAACCCGTCAGGAGCGTTGTCGTAAAACCATCCAGGCATTCTGCCAAACGTTTCTTACACGTTAGGATTTGCGACATTGACGGCCCCGAATCACCGTTAACCTTTGGGTTCGATGCCTCGGGTCTGGAGTTCTTTGCGCAGAATACGCTTTATCCATGTAGCCAATGTCTTGTCGCCATCTTTGTGGGCTTGTTCTTCCAATTGCGCCCGAAACTCGTGGGACAGTCGAATCTGATACTGGTCTGTTTTTGATTTTTCACTTGACATTGTAATTACAAACTCCATAGCATGGTCTTGTTGTAATTACACCGCAATTACACGGTATTTTGCAACGATAAAGAGCGAAGCCCGGTAGTGCTAGGAACACTCGCCGGGCTTCTGACCACAACATTAAGGAGACTAATGCTATGGCTGACACCGATAGTAACACGGGCCCGTCTTACCAATCACTGCCGGATTGCGAGAGCCTGTATTCCGCCATGAATGCCGCGCTGGCGCGTCTGGATTTTTCAAACATGGACGATGACGAACTCTCGCAGGTGGCAGAGTATTGCGCCGAAACCAGCGCCGGGCTGTGTCATTGCCTGAATTTTATTGGCGATGCGCTGATTACCTTTGCCGATAATGACGTGTGCGAATCCACGCCGGAAAGTTTATGCCAGTTGGGGCATGGGCTAAATGCCATCAGCCTACTCATCCCGGCGCTTAACGATATGCACAGACGCGCACACGCACCGACCCGCCCGATAAACCTCTGAACCCGCGCCTGATTAAAGCTCTGCCGTGAGTGACTCACGGTCAGGGCTTTTTTGCTGCCATAACTGAATCCCCCTAATTCTTGATATGCGATATTGAGTTGTTTGCAGGCCTCCTCCCCTTTTCCCGATAGCCTTTTCTACCGGCTGATTTCAGTAGGGAGAAGACATGCCCGCAGGTTTTATTTTCGCAACACTGACAGCGCTCAACAGGCCATCCAGGCACGACGCAGGACGCGACGGGTTTAGGCGGGTGGATGCCTGCGCCCCGCGGGCATTCACCCGTGGTGTGAGGCGAGTAAATTCAATTTCGCAGAAATTGCTAATTTGCGTCGCCCGAACCCACCGGCGAGCGTTTCCCCCAAGGGAAACCGAGCAGGCCGGGGGGAGCCGAATAAATTTTGCCGCCCCAGCGAGCAAAAAGACGCGCCCACGCGTCGGTTTATTTGGGGGGCGACAGCCCCGCACACCGTCGCCGCTAAGTCTCCGGCCACCAGCCGGTAGCGAGGCGCGACTACCCACTTTGAAGGCGTTTTCCCATTTTTTCGCTGACCGGCACGGGCAAAAGAAAAAGTGGGCGAAAAACGGCGTCTCAAAGGGGGTAGTCGCGCGTAGCGCGCGACGGTGTGCCGCCGTTGACCCTGGGGGTTTTGGCGTGGCGTCCAGCCGCGACATTACCCCCATGTGCCAGGCAATAAGGGCGTCCAGCCCGCATGAACTGGCGCACGCCATTTTGTGCCGGGAAATGTATTTTCTGGCACATGGCTGCAAAGCAGCCACCTCTTTATCCCCACAAGATCGCCTCATGACGTCGACTCATGCCAGTACCCCAAGGTATGCGCCCATGTAATGAGGCGATAAAGCCGAAAAAGCGAACACCCCAGTAAAATGCGAAGGAGGAACCATGCTGATTTCTGATTACCATGAACGCCGGGCGCGTAGTCACGAAAAAATGCGACTTCTGCTCACCTTTCTGAAAGAAGAAACCTACAGCGATTTTAAAACCCTGATGCTGCTTTTTGATTATAAAAATCACAAGCCGCTTTATCTGTTGCTGGCAAAAGCCATCGACATGGGATTGATCCAAAAGCATGAAATAAACACCAGAATGGTGAAAACCTCTCTGTGGGGGATCACCAATGACGGATTATCCGTTGTTGCCACACCCCATGAGGATGGTTTTCCTGCACGGTTTGAGCCCTCGAAAGTCACTGGCTGGACGCTGATGCAGCGCCTTGATCGTCAGCTAGCACGGCTCCTTCTTGAGAAGAAAGGCGCTTATGGGTGGATCAGCGGCGCTGATTCAACATTCCGCAGCCGCTATGAGGTATATCATCGCCCGGCCGGAGTGATAACGTTACCAGACGGAACCGTCATCGCCGTTGAGACTGAGCGCCATCTGAAAACCAAGGCCCGTTATCAGGCAATTATCACCCAACATTTGATAACTCGAACTCAAAAACGTTGGATGTACGTCTTCTATATCGTGCCCGATCCACAGATAAAGCGAGCTATTGAGCGGATGTTCAATAGCGTGAAATACGCCATCGTCAGCCATCAGCGTATCCCGCTGGAAGCGAAGCACCGCAATGTTTTTCGGGTTTATACGGTTGATGAGTTGAGGGGTTTGGATTTGAATCTTGGCTAATTGCTGAACAACCACACGAAGTATATACTCACAGTATGCATAAGAGAGGAGCATTATCATGAAACACCGCGTCAGCGTTACCGTGGACAAAGACAATTATCAGGTTCTGAGTGCTGCCGGAGTCAATATTTCCGGGCTAGTGAATGATGCCATTGGCAAAGAAGCCCGCCGCATCAAAGCTGAAGCGTGGAGAAAGGAAAACCGCGAAGGGATGGAGGAAGTCGCCCGACTCATCGCACAGCATGGCTCCTTTGCGGATGAAAACAGGAACTGGTGATCATGCAATTCATTGTTTATGAATACAAACGCGCCAGTCATTACAAAATGTTTGTCGATGTGCAAAGTGATATTGTCGAGACTCCCAAGCGGCGTATGGCTATCCCGCTTATCGAATCGCACCACCTGTCTGAGAAAGTGAATAAAACGCTGTTCCCGCTGATTCGCATCGATGGGGAAGATTATCGGCTGATGACCACTGAGCTATCGAGCGTTCCTGTTGAGGTCATTGGTGAAGTTATCGCGGATCTTGGCGGCTACGCAGATGAGATCAAGGATGCTATTAATCTTATGTTTTGGGGGATATGAGAGGGGGTTCATTGTGCTTGCATCAAGTCTTATGCATAGCGTCTCTTAAGCTGAGTACAATCAGTATGTCGGAAGAGCTCTAAAAGTGAATGCCTCAGCTTATTGGTATACTTACAGGCCATAGCCTTATAACCCAGGGTGTTTCGCAACAATTTTCCCAGTCGTATTATCCAGTCGGTATTGCGAAATAGTTCCGTCCACAATGTGCTGGATAACGGCCTGAACTGTAGCCAATGGGACATTAAACCACTCTCTTGGAGTATAGATCTGACCGTTATGGCTCTTGAGCGTAATGTTGAGCCGACGGGCAGCGAGGAAACCATGTACCAATGCCTCTAATTTTTGGGCATTGAGGTTAAAACACTGACTGGTAGCCACAATCCTGACAGGTGCTTCAAGGAAAGTACGATCTTTCTCGGCATGCTCAATGCGCTGCTCCACAGTTGTTTCAGTAAAACCAATTTTGTAAAGACTTTGTTTATAAGGAATAAGCGCTGGGTCTGTACTTGTGGTCGCGAGCACATAAACCAAGCCGGTCGGCACCGCAGTATCTGATGGTTGCAACGTCTTGCCATTGAGTTGCACCTTGCGCCCTTCTTTATCCCTCACCAAACCATGAGTTAAGGATTGATAGAGCATGTTCATTTCGGTGCCATTCTCAAATATCAGTCGCAATCGGGCGTTGTAAGTACGGTACTGACCCAGACGTTCACCAGCACTATGGACATATCCCAGTAACCCATTAAGAATAAAAAAATCGCCTTCAACAATTTTCAATTTATGGGTAAAACGCTCAAGACTAAAAACCCCATTTTTTAAGCCTTGATGCAGGCTATAAAACAAGGGTTCGAAACGCTGGAAGTCTTGACACGGCTGGCGCTGAGCAATGTCATCTGGCTGCTCTTTTTTATCAGCAGAAACATACTGTAAGCTGAAGATATCAGGTTCTGCAAAATTTAATAAACCGTCCTCATCGTCGGCAAAAATATCCTCTAAAGAAGTCACCAGTTCTGATTTGTTGGCATAGGATAATGGTGTTGGTTCAGCGGCTAGTGGGGTTCTACCATTTTCAATATGATTTGAAGCCAGAAGCCCCCGGCAATCCAGCGTTTGCAACGAAGCACATATGTTGGGATTTTCTTTAATGATGCGCAATCGTCTTGCCAGGCGTTTTTCATCAAGAGAAGCGGTGCTGTTTTCAGTTGGCATACGGCCATGCCGATCGTAAAACGCGGCAATTTCAGCAAACTGATTGCCAGCCAAATCGACAGGACTCGCCTTGTGCTTCAGAGGGTGAACATTCAATAAACAGAGATCATCTTCTTCACTGAGGATCTCATCTAATGTTGATTTGGCCGCTAATCGCGTTGTCGATAACCGGATCATTTTACTGCTCCTGATTAGCCAACTTCTGTTGCTTCATTTTGCGGATAAAGGCGAGCGCTTCGGCATAACGCTTCTCAATCGAATCACTGGCATTCAGCGACGGCTCTCTCTGTTGTTCTCGGGTGAACTGCTTGATCTTAGGCCAAAGTATAATTGCTTCTTCTTCGGAGACCTGCGATCGGCTGGCACTTACCGCTTCCTGGATGGTTTTCAGCATAGGCGCAGTTACCGATTTAGAGAGAATTTCATAAGCACCATGGAACGGATTAACCGCATCTATCAGGTCTATATCCAGATTATCAATACAGATGAACTTTTCACCCATCTTCAGGAACTGCTTACCTGCGACACTGTTTACTGACTCTTCTTCAGCGCCATTCGCCATATCCACATTGGCATCCTGCGGCAGGTCTTCCCAATCAACCACGCCCCCTTTCTGAGTGATCAACATACTTTGTAATACTCCTATGCGTACCTGTTCCTGCTCTTCGTCGGTCAAATCTGGGTAAAGCGTCTGAATCACAGCAGGCAAAGCCACTTGAGTGAAAGTTTCGGGGGGTGTGGTTTCACTAATTGTCTCTTTGACCAACTGTTCGTTAGCCATCAGAGTCGCCATAATTTCGTTCTTGTCGCTGTTCAGAATATCCAACACTTTCGGGGATACCGGTGAGGTTGCGGAATCATCTACGAGCAGAGTATTAGGTGGCAGTGGCTGACCGTCCCATTGAGAACGAGGCTTAAACTGGATGTTGGGGGCGAGGATCTGCTCCATCAATAACGATGTGGTGATCGCCTTAAGCATATTGTTGACCGATGCCCTCACATCATCATCCTGTGCATCGGGTTGAGCGATGAGATTGGTAAACTGAGCATGCGGTTTTCCCGTACAATCTCGGGTCGCACGGCCAATAATCTGCACAATTTCTGTCAGAGAGCTGCGATAGCCAATCGTCAACACATGCTCACAGTAAGGCCAGTCAAACCCTTCTTTCGCCATGCCTAAGGCGATAATGATGTCCATGTCATCCGCCGCTTTGATATTACGTAAATATGCCTGGATTTTGGATCGTTCGTTAGGATTATCATCAACCAGATTGGCTAATTTGAGCTCACAGCCATTTTTTCCCGCAATATAATAAACCCCAGTCAGAAGATCGCGTTTTATCACGCTGCCAATCACATCAAGGATAGCATCAACCTCTCCATATTTATCTTTGGTCGATTCACCGGAATTAACATTCGGGATATGAATAATCGTTTTTTTGCTGGTATCGAGTACCGTGGGCAATGCATCAATATAACGCCCCTGATAAAAATGATAACCAATACCCAGAGATTTAAGATATTGATAGCCATTCAGCTGCTCGTAATAGGTGTATGTCACCTTAGTGAACAGCGCTTCATCCTCAGGCAACAGGATCGGCACGGTATCGCCTCGGAAATATGATCCGGTCATGGCAACGATATGCGCACTCGATTTTTTTATGAGCTCATCAATAAGATTACCAAGCCGATTATCACCATCGGCAGAAACATGGTGAAACTCATCAATAGCCACCAGGCAATTATCGAAATCTGTTACCACTAATTTATCAAAGGCAAAACGCAAGGTCGCATGAGTACATATCAGAATACGTTCGTTGCCATGCATAAAGCGTTGGAAAGCCTGAACCTTACCCGCTTCCCCACCATCCACACACAGATTGTTCTCGGATGTAACACGCCAGTCAGCAAAAAAACCTTGTTCGGTTAAATTGGTCTCCTGAAAAGAGCCACCGATAGACTTTTCTGGGACGGCGACAATCACTTTTCGCACGCTCTGATTTTCCAGTTTATCCAGCCCCAGAAACATTAATGCACGCGATTTCCCCGAAGCTGGAGGAGCCTTGATCAACAAATACTGGCTGTTGCGTTCAGCAAAAGCTCGGGCCTGCATTTCACGCATTCCCATCGAATTAAGGCCGGAACTCCGCCCCGTCTGACCATACTCAACATGCAATAAATTATTCATTATGGTTTCCTGCGTTGGCCGATGTTCTGCTCTTTCTTGGTTTAGCCTGAGTTACTGTCAGTTTCTGCGTCAGTGCTTCATAACGTGCCAGCAGGCAGCTTAAGCGGTCCGCTGCATCTTTGAATGGGCGCTCACGATAAAGTCGATCCACCGCGGTATCGAGAGCCTGATGGGCAGTTAACAGCTTTGATGGCATCTTGTCGGGATCATAGAGTTCAGCCAGCGTATGGCCGGGAAACTCTTCTCGGATTAAAATCACGTCTTCGGCAAGTACCTCGATTTCTTTGCGTTGTATTGCGGCCACTTCAGGCCAGGGAAAAGGGTTGTAAACTACCGATGCAGAATAGCGATAGTCACTTTTCAACCTGCCAGCTACCAGCCTCATCCAGTCGTTATGCATTGACGAAGAAAGTATTGCGAATTCGTATAACGTGCCGTCAGGGATAATATAATTTGCGTTTGTTGAAATTACTTCTGCATTAAAAAAACCAAGAGGAACATAAATACGGCGTTCAGAAGAAACACTTGGAACAAGAATGTAACTTCCTGATGCTGGATGTCTGTTTTCGTCAAACAGATGCGGGCTATTCGATTTTTTTCTTGTGCCAGATTTGGAGCTTTTAAGACGGGCATTTTTAACAGCAAGAACCCTTTTTCCGACTAATGGCATTGATTCTAAATCAGCAACACTCGCCTCAACCAACCATAAGCACCAACGTTCTTTTCCATTAAAAAACTCATCGGCACCTAATACCTTTTTGAGCCAGCGTTCAGCTTGCGGTTCTTGTTTGAGTAATTCATCACGTTCAAAACGATCTAACAGTAGATAACCACCATCAGTCGGTTTATTTCCAAAAAGTAATGGAGGTACACCTTTTATTAACGGGGAGTTTCGTGGAATAATTGCCAGTCGGCTTCCTTCTACTAAGTATGGGCTGATATTGTCGACCATTTTGCAATGCCATTCGCCTTGTACGTATTGATAAAGTCTGCTCTTTTCTGATCTCGCTGAAAGCCCAATAATGATTACATGTACCGCCGCTTTATCACGGGCATTATTTGCCCATGGAAATGTTGGGTATGCAAAATGGATATTTAGCTCGAGGGAAAAAATTGGCGGCCACAGTGTCGCAACCTGCTCTCCCTGACAAATGGAATTGGTTGCTACCAGAGCCAGCTCAGCACGTGAATGTTGAATGTATTGCGCCCCTTTCCAGAACCAGCAAGCAACAAAATCTAAGGTTCCTAACGCTTTAAAGTCGCTAAATACAGCCTGCATATCAGCACGTTGCTCATCTGAACGTCCCAGTGTTCCTAAAAAGGGTGGGTTACCGATTACATACACTTCGTCATCAGCTTGCTTAGGACAGACTTGATACCAGTCAAGACGCAAGCTATTACCACTATGAATATTTCCACTTTCACGTAACGGCAATGCCGGTGGCGCGAAACCAAACGCCTTTTCCCACTGACTATTCACCTGGTGCTCCGCCAGCCAGAGGGATAATCGAGCAATCTGGCAGGCGAAATCATCAATCTCAATGCCGTAAAACTGTGACAGATGAAGACCGCTCATTGAAAATGTTTGAGGTTCCAGCTCACGCAGAGCCTCAATCACTTCAATTTCCAGATTGCGTAACGCTTTGTAGGCCACAATCAGGAAATTACCGGATCCACATGCAGGATCGAATACTTTGATCTTGCCGAGTCGCACCAGTAACGCTTTAAGCCCCTTGGCATTGCTACGTTGTTTATCCAGTTCAACGCGTAACGGATCAAGAAACAGGGGCTGAATCACCTTCATGATATTGCGATATGAAGTGTAGTGCTGCCCTAAGCGGCTGCGCTGTTCCACATCAATCACAGCCTGGAACATGCTGCCGAAAATGTCTGGGTTAATCTCACTCCAGTTCATGGTTCCGCATTCGAGTAAGATCTTGCGCCCCTTTTTGCGCAGTTCGGGAACCGGTTCATCGCTGGCAAACAATCCACCATTTACATACGGAAATGCTGCAAGATGGGCGGGTAGCCTTTGCCGCTGCGGGCTGTCAGGCTTCTCATCTAACACACCAAATAACTGATAAAGAAATGAATCCAGATCGCTGCCATCTTCTTCGGTAAAACTTTTGACAGCAGACGTGAACTGGGCGAGGGCAAAAATACCGGTGTCTTCGGCAAAAAGGCAAAATAACAAACGAGTCAGGAAGACGTTAAGGGCATGAATATCTTCCGACTTACTGAGGTCATTGTGGACTCGGATGAGGTCAAACAATCTCCCCATCTTCTCGGCGGCCTTCACATCAGCAGGGTTTTCACTGCTGATAATGGCTTTCTCAAGGCCCACTAACGGCAAAAAGAAACCATAGTTGCTATGTAACTCGTCCATTTCAATGTCGAGCCGCTCTTTACTTGCGGTATCCCAAGCCAGAAAGCGAGTAAAATCAGTGATCAGCACGAAGCGGATCTTATTTTTAGCTATCGCTGGGTCATCAATGCACTGATTTAGCAGAGTCTCAAGCTCTTCTCCTTCCGCAGCAGACTGAAACCAGAGTTTATTCTTGATACCGACCTGGCCAGGCTCTTTAGCGATGTTACGGCTACTGCCCTGGCGCACCTGTGTAATCGTTGGTTTACCTACAAGCGGTATATAGTTATGGCAAAAAACAAGTTATGCATTCTGAAGGATCATGTATGGCAGTGAATCAGGCGAGGATTTTCGAGCAGCTTGAACAGATAACCCACGAGCTGAATCGTGATGAATTTATTTATGGTTTTATGGCCGCTTTTGATTTTCCTAAATCAACAATTATGCAGATGAGCGTTATCTGGCGATCTGGCATTCTCCGTGCTTTTAGCAGGAGGAAATGGCGTGTTAATAGGCTATGTCAGGGTATCAACAAATGACCAAAACACCGATTTACAACGCGAAGCGTTGGAACGGCTAGGATGTGAACAGATATTTGAAGAGAAAATCAGTGGGACTACAGAGAAAAAACCGAAACTCAATAGTGCTCTGAAGGCATTACAGGCGGGGGATACACTCGCGGTGTGGAAACTGGATCGATTGGGACGAAGCATGAGACAACTTGTCAAATTAATGGACACGTTGCAACAACGCGGGATTCATTTTCGTAGTGTGACCGATTCCATAGATACCGCCACGCCAATGGGAAGGTTTGTTTTTCACATTATGGGTGCGATGGCTGAAATGGAACGAGAGCTTATTGTCGAACGAACCCGTGCGGGTTTGGCTGTCGCCAGAGCTAAAGGGCGCATCGGTGGCCGCAGGCCTAAGCTAACGCCAGAGCAATGGGCGCAAGCCGGACATCTTCTGGCTAATGGCGTCCCGCGACAGCAGGTGGCACTGATTTATGACGTAGCAGTAGATACCTTATATCGAAAATTCCCCGTCGGCAGAAAACTGAGGGCCAAAACGTAACGTTGAAAAGATCAAGTAATCTATTTTTGGTAAACCTGTCTTCCAGCAGGGAGACAGGTTTACCACACTGATTATCCAGCCTATTCCTCACAGGCCCATGCAGCTACAGCCGACACTCAGATATTCCACTGTTCAGGTACTGAAACCGCATACTCGATGCCAATTTCTCTGAAGTGTGCCTCGGCAGACTTGATTTTGGCATTTTCGGAGGGCCTCCTTTTTTGTTCATCCATGGTGCTCTTGGTTTCGCGAACCATATAGATGCGGTCTTCGCCGCCTTCGGATTTGATGATGGCCCAGTCGGGGTTATAAGGGCCAACCGGCGTGTCGATCTGGAATCTTGGCGGCAGCTTCATAAACAGCCTGATATCCTCGCGGTGATCGAGAAACTCGGCAAACTTTCGCTCTGGGCTATCCGGCCCGCCATCAAACACGACGTAATCAAAATCGGTTTTCTCGGGGTGTTCGACGCGGTACAAATGCTCTTTGAAGAAATCCTTTTCGGCAAGGCCGTCGGCTTGCAACTCGCGGAGTTCATAGACGGATCCGCCAATCTTTTCATACTGAACGCCTTCGACAATGACGCGCTGTAGTTCGCCCTCTACACAACGGCGTACCATCGCCATAAAGTCGTTCGGATTAGCAATGAACTCGTCCAGTCTGCCGCTGCCGGTGAGAATGTCCACCAGCGTCTTGCGCGTAAGAGACGTACCTTGCTGCAACTCACCGATAATGTCCGGCAGGTCATAGCTGCCTTTTAGGTCGACAGTCCGCGCACCCAGCTCTTGCCCTCGCGTGCCGCCACGCAGCACCCTGACACCCGCACGGGTGACATCAATACGTAACGGCTGGATTTTGGGTTCAGCCTTGATCGCCTTTATACACGCCTCGATCAGCATAGGGTGTTTAACTGTCACCCGATAAGTAGTTTTCTGGCTGATAGCGATCCAAAGCCTCTCAAAATCCGGCGAGGCGTAGAGTTCTTTGTTGAATTTACGCTTGGCCCTCATGCTTACAGGCTTCACATATTTCTCAATACCCGCATTAAGGATGCACCGGATAATATCTGATTCGTAGGACCTGAACTCGGCAGGCAGATGTAACGAGAATCCTTCTGCATCCGGCAGAAACATGGAGGTTGTCTTACCATCCCTGATGAATCCTGCGTTTTCCAGATGTTTGAAGACGGCAGAAGAGGCTTTGAATCCCAGCATGTCATCTGTCATCGCGCCATAAGGATCCCGCTTCATCAGCTTGGCAAATTCATTAAGTCGTACCTGTCCGATGGCTACGCCCGCGTCTTTGTATTCGGCTTGCAGATTCTGAGCGAACGTAGCGTAAGATTCGTTAGCAACCACGGTGAGCTGTGCAATGCTGCGGTCGGCAACACGCTCATAGCCTTTTACTGTTTTCGCTACCGGCAGGCGAAGACCACGTCCCAAAGTTTGCCGACGTTCCGTTTCCGCCCCCATTTCACGCAGCGTACAAATCTGAAATATGTTGGGGTTGTCCCAGCCCTCGCGCAATGCGGAATGGCTAAAAATAAAGCGAACCGGTTCATCGCCGTCCAGCAGACGTTGCTTATCCTGCATAATGAGTTTGTAGGCATCGTCATCTTTGGCCGTTGTACCGGATGAATCCACAAAGGCCGTTCCACCACGCGTTTTCAGTTGGGAAAAATACGCACGCCGTAATTCGCAAGGATCCTGCGGCAGCAATTTTTGGTAGACGTCAGACTTGTTACGCTCTTCCCTGAACACCTCATCGAACCACTTCGTGAACTCGCCGTTTGCGTCTTCGTTATTCACCCCGTCGCCAAGAAAACTCACCACCTTGTCTACGAAAAACAGACTCAATACTTTAATCCCCTTCGGACGTAACATCGCTTCCTTACGCAAATGCTCACGCACGGTTTCCCGAATCATTTCCTTGTAAATCGCGCCCGTTGCGCCGCCCAGAGATTCACCTTCGTGCAGCAGGTTTCCATTCGGCGTCAGTTCAATACTGGCTGATGCACCGAAGGCGGCGATGCTTAAAGCATTAATACGCCAGCCAGCGTAAGCCGGATTTCCAGTGACATCGGACAATTCCTGATGCGGTTTGACTTTTTTGCTACGACGCGCGATAGATCCATCGGCCTTTCGACAAGCCAGTTCAAGTTTCGCAGCTTTTGTGTCTTTCACTTCCATCAGCTTGACGTAAGGTGCAACATCCGCACCGTGCTGAGCGACTTCAGCCACAACGATCTGCTTCACCAAACCGAGATCGTGCGCGTCAACCGGATCGAGCCGATAGACTAGATTTCGCCGCTGCTTATGCGTGGCCGAGTAGCGCAGCGTAAATACAGGATCGAGTTCGCCCACTGCCGACTGCGATAGTAGCGACTCCATATTCTGTGGTTCATCCATGATAACCACGGGATGCGTGCCTTTGAGGTAATCCAGAGGACGCAAGCCATTGAGTTTGTCGCGCTGCTGGTGAATGATGCGCGTATTCTTGTTACCGCGTATCGCGTCGATTGTCATCACCAATATTTGCACGTTGGTCGCAGTAGCAAAAGCCTGTACTTCCTCAGCCTTGTCGCCGCTGTAGACATTGGCATCGAAAGGCTGAGCCGGATAGAGGCTGCGGAAGTGCTCGCACATCAGGCGAATACTGGTGTTCACACCTTCACGGATGGCAACGCTGGGAACCAGAACGATAAACTTGGTGAAACCGTACTTATTTGCCAGTTCGAAAACGGTACGCAGATAAACGTAAGTTTTACCCGTACCGGTCTCCATTTCGATGTCGAAATCCAGTTTGTCATCAACCAGTTTTTCGCTGACCTCCAGCCCGTTGCGATCCTGTACTGTTTGTAAGTTAGCAAGGATAGTGCCTTCATCCAGCACCAGATTATTGCCGATAGCGCCGACCTCCTGTTCAATGCCTAAATCCAGCTCACCTTCCCGGCTGGCAACGCTGCCACGCAAGGCAATCGCGATCTTGTCGGCATCCTTTGGCTGACCATCGAACAAATCCACCACGGCATTGATGGCATCAAGCTGATACTGCTGCTGCGAATCAAATTGAAAGCCCGTATTTTGAGAATGATGGTTCATCACGCCGTCCTCAGCTCAATACCTTTACTCCTAGCATATTGAGCAATATTGGTTTTCAGTTCGTCGTCGCCTTGGAAGGCATCCTCCAGAACGATCAGACGCATAGGTTCGGCATTCACCAGTTCCCGCAATTGTTCCAATGAGGGTTTGATTCGCTCGTTTAAGTAGGTTAGCAGGCGTGGCTTATCGGTATCGCCAGCGATGGCACGGATGTCCAGCCCGGCGATAGTCTGCATACTGAGATGTTCGTTCAACGAATAGCCGAGTTTCAACAGCAGCTCAGTAAGCAGGTCATCGGGACTGGCATCATCAACGCTACTGCCACGCAGGTCGAGCAAATGCTGGGTTAGCTTGTCAGGTTCGATATCGCTGGTGACGCGCCATTTGGTGAAATTGGTGTCCGTCAGCTTATAGGCTCGGAAGCCGGTATCTATATTGCTTTCTGCAACATCGGATTTTATTTTCTCGCCCGCTAGTTCGATGCGCTTACGCGAGATATCAGCAATAGTGGCAAAGCCTGCCTTGCGCGCTTCTGAAGCTTCAGGAGTAGGTTCGGGCAGTTGCACCATGATGAAACGACGCTTGCCATTGTCTTCAGCATTAAGCTGCATTACGGCGTGGGCGGTGGTGGCACTGCCAGCGAAGAAATCTAGGGCAATGTCTTCATCGCTCATGATTTGCTCTGCAAGTGAAAAAATAAGCGAAACAGGTTTCGGAAAACTGAAAACACCATTTCCAATTAGTGCGTTTGTTTCCCTGGTTCCCGCAGCGGTATTTGAATCAGTTATTACCGAACTCATATTCTTAAAAAGACTTCGCATTTCTTTAAGAAACAATTTATGTCTGGGGCGACCACCAGAATTCGCTGGGAATAAGATTCTGCCTTCCATGATCTTTTTTCGCATGGTTTCCGGCTCGAATCGCCATCCTTTCGGTGGGCATCCATAATTTTCGCAAGTGGCAGGGTTTATCAGGTCATAGTGTAAGTTGGGTCGAGCATCTTTTGCCGCTAATCCTGTAAGATCGGCACTACGCCATGGGCCACGTGGATCATTGTCTGGATTATTAAATTTCGTTTTGTCTTTTTCCGTTCCACGAAAAACAGCATTCTCAGTTTTTGAATAAACGAGAATGTACTCGTGGTCAGTTGAAACACCCGTCGTAGCTCGAGTATCTTCGCTTACTCTAGACTTCCAAATAAGTTGCGCAATAAAGCGCCCTTCACCAAAAACTTCATTGCAAAGTTTACGAAGGTTTTCCTGTTCATTGTCATCAATCGAAATAAAAATTACGCCATCATCGGTGAGCAGATTACGAGCTAATTTCAGACGCGGGTACATCATGTTCAGCCAGTTAGAGTGATAGCGCCCTTCGGTATCGCTATTGGTGGAAACCTTCTTGCCTTCCTCGTTCACCTGCCGCGTCCACTCAAGGTAAGTATCCAACCCCTCTCTGTAGTTGTCAGGGTAAACAAAATCGTTGCCGGTGTTGTAAGGGGGATCGATATAAATCAGCTTGACCTTGTTGTGATAGTGTTGTTGCAGGATCTTCAGTACTTCAAGGTTGTCTCCCTCAATAAACACATTCTGCGTCGCGTCCCAGTCTTTTGAGTTAGCAAAGTCTGGTTTCAGTGTTGCAGTTGTCGGGGCTTGTGCGGCGCGCAGCGCGCGCTTTTTCCCCGGCCAAAACAGGCCAAAGCGCTCGTTACTGTCGGCCACATCATCGGCCAGCAGCTCGCGGAGTTTTTCAACATCCAGCTTGCCATCAGCGACAACCTCAGGAATTAGTTCGGCAAGCTGACCAGCCAGTTCGGTACGGAAATTCGGGGTAGTGCTCGGGATCCCAAAGAGGTCGTTACTGATATCGGAAAGTGATGAACAAAATTCATCCTGTCGACCCTCAGCCAAAGCATCAATACTGCAACGTTGTTCCGCATTTTCTTTCTGTTTAGCGCTATATTCAGTAATACGTTCATTTGCCATACTGATAATCCGGTGTGACATCAGTCAGAATCAGCAGGCATCCTCACTCTGAAGTGCTAAATTAAGTTTTGCTATCTACTCAATGACTCGTAACATCCATATGTTATATACAACAATCACTAAAACACACCGGATTATCAGTGTGATATGTAAAACACGTCGTCGGAATAGACAGTTTGGTTAGTCGAGGTTCCCGACATAAAAAATGACGATATTTAGCTCAACATCGTCATCTAAAGGTTATCTGCATCTCTACAGTGGGCTAATAAGAACCCTATCAACCGAATTCACTGAGATAGCGCCGGGTGGCGGAAGCCTCTTACCGTTTTTCGCTGCTATAGCCTGAAATCGAAGTAATTCCACAGAGGCAATTTTCAAGGCATCATCATGCGTTGAAGCCGTCACAGACAGGTTATCAAGATCGGAAAATTTCAGTGTAACCGTTGTATCATCGACATCAATATCCGCTGGGTAAGGAATAAAGATGGATGCTAGTTTTTTAGCCTGTTTCTTATGTGCATCCAGTTTGCTCACGAGGTGTGTTGCACGAAGGTGGGTATAGCGTTTCAACATATTCATTGATTTATGACCTGATATCGCAGCCACTTCCATAACATTTAACGTTCCCAGTTCAAAGAATCGGCTGATTGCCTCATGTCTGAGATCGTGAAAATGTAGATCGTCGATAGCCAGAGCCTTCAAAGCCACACGCCATGCGCTTTTAAACCCACTCGACGTGTAGCTAAAAATATAGCCATTCTCATGATGTGGCCGTTCACCCAAGCCACACAGAATTTGCCGTGCTTTTGATGATAATGGAACGTCTCGCGATGTCCCATTTTTCGTCAAAGGCAAATGGGCAACACCAAGGCGAAGATCGGTATATTCCCATCTCAACGACAAAATTTCGCCTTGCCGCATTCCCGTTTCCAATGCGATCTGAAAAATAGCCAATAATTCAGGATTTTTATCTTTGAAGTATCTGGTTAGCTGTCGTTCTTCCTGAGTGGTTAACCTTCGGGTACGGCCTGACGATACGGTAGGCTTACGAACATTTTCAACAGGGTTTATAGAGCATGTGCCCCACTCAACTTTTGCCAGATTATAAAGCGCCGATAACAATGCTAATTCCAGTCGCACAGTATTCGCACTTATAGGCTTTTGCGTTCTGGCGTTAAATTCCGATAATCTATTATCTCTATATTCCGCAATGTCTATGGATGAAATTTCATCCATATTTCTATTAGCCAAACGCGAACGCTTGATAACATTGATTCGATAGAACTCCTGCAATTGTCCTCGTTTATGTCGCGAAACCGTGGAAAAATACTTATCCAACGCTTTACTTAACAGTATCTTTTTTATACGTTTTTTCACTACTATTGTCTTCCCTATTGGTCAAAGGGAAAGACAATACAACAAATTAGAGCGCACATTTAGGTTTCTGCTCGCATGAACCTTCCAATGCGGCGTGGGGTGGCTCAGGGGCTGAGCTCATTTTTTCTGTTCCCACGGTGCAAGTGTTTGCATGGTGTTGCAAAGTGAGGCATTTGGTGCAGGAGGCTGACCCAAGCGGACGAGGAATTCCTGATAAGCATCTGGACCTGCCATGATAATCGGCTGATCGATCAACGTCTCCTCAGTAACGGCTTGTTCATCAGGCTCGGTACGTAAATTTAA
Source organism: Dickeya ananatis (assembly GCF_019464615.1). Taxonomy (NCBI): domain Bacteria; kingdom Pseudomonadati; phylum Pseudomonadota; class Gammaproteobacteria; order Enterobacterales; family Pectobacteriaceae; genus Dickeya; species Dickeya ananatis. The sequence goes on from NZ_CP040816.1 coordinate 3,623,607, forward strand.
TGCCACGCGTTTAGCAGAAACGTCTTTTGATGCCGACATAATGTCATCCCTCGCGGTTCCTTCTGGATAATAATTATACAGTTTGCATAAGGCTTATATCATTACGATTTGTAGCTTGGGAATCGAACCGAAGGAGCGAGCCGGGCGTTTTTCGCATATATGCATCCCATCATTCTGATCTATCTATGAAAATACGGGTCAACCTACGGGTCTTGACAACAACCACGGTTAAAATTTATGCTACATTTCAACTTAATAGAAAGCTGAATGATCCCGAGTCCGGGCACCATATTTAGAAAAACCAGCCTACGGGCTGGTTTTTTGCTTTTTGGGTTACGGACTTCTCCATCGAACACCATTCGATAGCTCGCTGTTGCGACACCTCACCCTTCAGGCCAGAAAGGGATTCCCCTCATGAAACACCGCACCGGCGTTACCGTGGACAAAGACGTTTATCCGCTTCAGAGTACTGCTGACACACCTCTTTCTGGTCAGGGTAATGCCGTGCCTGACAGACAAGCTCGTTGCACCAAAGTTGAAGAATGGAAGCAGGAAAACCGCGAAGGGATGGACGAAGTCGCCCAACTTATCGCGCAGAATGGCTCCTTTGCTGATGAAAACAGGAACTGGTGAGTATTCACCAATAATAAACGCACCGGCGATTACACAATGTTTGTCGATGTGCAAAGTGATATTGTCGAGACACCCAAGCGTGCATGGTTATTCTGCGTATCGAATGACATCACCTGTCTGAGAAAGTGAATAAGGCACTGTTCCCGCTGATCCACATCGATGGCGAAGATTATCGGTTGAGCGGTCCTGTTGGGGTTGCTGATGAGGCTATCGCAGATCTTGGCTACTCGGCCGATAAGATCAAGGGTTCTATTAGTCTTACTTGGGGGATTAAAAGTAAATTGCATTCAGTGAATCAAATATATGCATAGTTGCCTTTCGAATAGGCTTCCAGAGTATCTCAAAAGTGCATAGTGCGCTTTATCGGGATACTTACATTGAAGATGTTTTTAGATGGATTGTCAGATTCTGTATACAGTATGGATTTAAAAAACTCTCTGTAGGTTAAATAAATAGCCAGAATGGAGTATATTTAGTTTCATTCTTAAAACACCTCACTATAATTTCTAAACATTACAGTGAGGTGTTTTCAAACGTACCACACTAAAAAATTACTATCTTCATATGAAAATAGTTCATATTTTCTCAATAAGATGAATCTCTACTTTATATCCCATACTTTCAATAGCTTGAGCTACAGGCCTAAAACTTACCTTACTAAAGAAAGGTAATCCTGCTTGTCTAGTTTTTACATAAGGTGTTTTCATTACACCAAAAACGACTGTTATCTTACTTATGTCTAATTTTCCATTTGCTCTTGGTAACAAAGCATCAAAACCAGTTTTACTAAATTTTTTTTGTCTCTTCTTAATTTCCTCATTTAAATCCTTTCTAAATTTCACATCATTAAGATATGCTTCCGCTGAAACAACACCTTGGTTCCATAAGTGGCTGATGGGGCCAGAAGATTCACCATCTTTTAAATGTATGAATTGGCATTTAGTTGACAAGAAATCACACGGCTCAATGTTTGCGTTAGTCGTGCCAGTCGGATTTATCTTCACTTGATCCAAGTTAAGAAGGTGAGGTGATTTATTTAACTCTAAGATTAACTCTCTTTCATTCTTCATTTTGGTATTAGGGAGAAATGATACTTTAGATAAATATTTTAAATATGAACTTTCTATTCTTGCATGAAAAACCTTATCTACCAGGTACCAATTACCTGAGAACAAAACATAAACACCTTCAGGTAAATCAGTTGGTATATTCACCTGAGAGTTATTCTGTGATGTAGAATTGCTATTTAACATTGATTTTAAGTCATTTATCTCTACTTCAAACACTAAGCAGTCATAAACCTTTCTTTTGTTTTTTTTACTTCTTTCTCCATTTTTAACCTCAAAAATATACTGGTTGTTTTTTATAGATTCGAATGTTTCTATTGAATTAAAATCCCCATTTGATAATTCTGAGATGTAGTCATTTATATCTACGCTAGGAAAATGATTTTTTACTCCTTTACCAAACCCAGCACCATAGTAACTGACTTCATAAGAAAAATCAGGGTTTGTAATCTCTGGCATTACCATATGTAAATCTGAAGTACCACCGCCAACCAAACTAGAAATCTCACTAAAAATAATCGAGTCAAGATAATCTTTATGATCTGAATCATATACAGGTATAATGTGATCGATAAAGCTAAATTCATTTTTATATTTATTGCTATAAAAAAGATCTAATGCTTTAGAGCACTTATTCAAAAAGTCATTAGGTGAAGTTCTAGCTGTTATAGTCAACGCATCTTTACCTACAAGTGTAGATGCGAAAGATGTGTCTGATGGTATTCCTCCAGCAAGTCTTAATAAATCCCTTTCAATATTCATGCCAAATCCAGAGAAGTTGGCTTTTTTGCTTGCCTGTATTCTCCTCTGAAATACAGTTGAATCTAAAGTAGCAGTATCAAGGCTGACAAGCTCAGTTCTAGTCACTGCACTCAAAGTAACTTTGAGTCCAAAATTTCGCTCAAATGCTGATGCTTCCAAAGCATGATGGCCATAACCAAATGTTAAAGCCATTATTCTTGTATCATCTTTTTTATTAGTTGGAGGGACTTCTATAAATAAAACCGCAGAACAATGCTGATTTGATAACTCAGATAGCTCCCCCCCAGAAAACTCCCCTAAAAAATTCCCCCAAACTGGAGGAACCGATTTTGACTGGTCAATATAAAGCTCACCTCGTACGGTTTCCTGTAGAAGATAACCATGGTCAATACTCAAAGCATTTTTAATCGGAATATTTTTCTTCAAAAGTCGTATGGTTAATGTTTGGCTTTTTAAATTATCATTAAATTCGGTTTCTGGTTTTTCCATGAGCTAATCTCTGTAGACTTGACTATTCAGCAATAACTATAATAGATCATAAAATAAACCATAGTTAAGATAAACTTAACTTTCAAAGTGAGTTAAATTTATCTTTCTCACTCACCCATGATTAACTATATGAATAATATAATCATTTACATTTAAGCTCAATGAGCAAGGTCAAGTACATAAAGTCTGCTACATCACCGCCGTTATGTACCAAAACAAACAACGATAGTAACTTTCCAGAGGTTGTATATATCCTAGTAAACCGAATCATTCACTTGCAGAGATCTTCCAGCATACTGATTATGCCTCTTAAGGAGATCGTCATGAGAAAAGCTAAATTCACAGAACACCTGTCCATCAATGTTCTGAAATGGGCCATATCAGGATAAAGAAATTATGATTTATTGGTATCACAAGGAATCGAACCGAATATTTTTAACCCTGACGCATTATCCTACTCTAAACATGAAGGCATGGATCCCTCCACGGAGGCTTGACAACAACCACTTTTAAAATGAAAGCTAGCTCTTTCTAAATGATCCTAAATTCAGCCCACTAATTAAAAAAAACGTCAACATGGCAGTTTTGCCGTTCGGCAGGTCATTATCCCGGATAAACTCAATTCAACTCCCTAACCCCATACCCGACGACCACTTTATTTTCCGCCAGATTTTTGGTGACTACGGTTCCGGCCCCCACTTTTACGTTATCACCCACGGTGATGTCGCCCAGCAGAATAGCATTCGCGCCCAGTTCTACCTGATTGCCCAGTACCGGGCTTTTCGTCGCCTGACCATCACGGTTGACTACGCTGCCGATGGTCACTCCCTGGCGTAACGTGCAGTTATCCCCGATAACAACGTCGGCATTCAGCACAATGCAGTGAGGGTGATATATCTTCAGCCCAAAACCGATTTGGGTTCTGTGTGGGATCTCCACACAGAACACCCATTCATTGATTACCTTGTTCAGAATAACAAAAGGGAGACTGACTATTTTCAGCAGCAGATTTGACGACTGCCAGATAGTTGAAAGACGAAATAACAGGATGACCAGTTTAGATTTAATACTGCCTGCCGTATTCACTTCTCGCCATACATGGCTAATATTTTTCAGCATAATAATGTCTATTATTTATTATTCCACGCTTAGCGCACAATGATAGTAGAAACCCGATACCAGCCATCGGCCTGCTTACCTTCATTGGCAAGATTAATTCGCGACACGCCTTTGGCATCCAACATCGCCACATCAATATTATATTGCCCGGCCGGTAATGATTCGGACATGTCCAACTGGTAGACGCAGTCATGTTGTCCCGGCAACCAGGTGCGGAGATCGTCCGTTGTTTTTCCCATGACCATAACGCTGTTGGCGTCATTGACCACGCGGTAGGCCAGATCATATTTCAGATAAACCGGCGCTACGCCATCGTTAAACCATTGGCTGCTCAATGTCAGGCTCTGCCCTGTTACCAGTTCAGATTCATGAGTTAACGACGCCAGGCGAAAACGATATCCCAGTTTGGTGAGCGCGTTATCCACAATGTCCCGATATTGCGCCGGTACGGCACGCGATTTCAGGTTAATGGTACTGGCATGTTGCGCCAGCGCCCAGTCAAACGTCGCTTGTACTTGCTCCCGTGAATAGTACTGAACGCTTAACCACTCCGACATATAACCGCAGATTTCCAGGCTCACCGGCGCACGTTGCCACGCAGAACTAAAACCGGGATACGCCACCTCTGCCGCTTGCAGCCGCTCTGGATAATCGTCTTTCATGTGGCTCCATCCCATTGAAAAGTTATGCCAGTCTCCCCAGCAATCTGCGCGCCATCCGGCACCTTGTTTCACGGCATAGGCCAGCGTATCTCCCCCGTTAATTAACATCACTTTGGGGCTTTTGGGAAACGCGCTGAAAAACAGTGTGACGTACTTGTTTAATTGGGCTGAGGTATAGCGTTCCAGCAACGGCGTAATCGAGGGGAAATTACTGTTATGCCATTCCCCCCATGAGCCGACCAACCCAATATCGACATAAGCCAGATTCGCATTGCCGTCATAACGGCGGCCAAAAGCGTTAAGCAAACGCCGGCTGTATTCGATAAACATCGGGTCGTCCCAGTCCGGTACAAAGGTTTTTTTATCTGGCGTCCACTCGCCCTTAATGCCTTTTTGAATCAACCAGTCGGGTATCTTCGAGCCACTGGCGGGCTCATCCAGCGCCATAAAACGCAGACCAACCCCCATTGCTGGCTGGTGTTGCCGGGCCAGCGCAAAAACCGCATCCACCAGTTGAAAGTTATAACAGCCTTCCACCGGCTCCAGCTCGCTCCAGTAAAAGCGATCGTATTCAATGCCCGTGTCAGGGTAATCAGCCAGCGATAGGGTCGTGCCGTTCCCCCGGTTAAAGCTGGCGACGCCAGTACCCGGGTTCGTGAGCGGGCCGTTTATCCCTCGCAGGGTCACAGTCGTCATGGATGCGACAGCGACACTCAAAACCGAAAATAACACACCTCCCAGTACGATCATTTTAAAACGCATTGATGACTCCTTTTTCCACCGCAGTGGAAACCGGAGGTCAGTGTTCCTTTAGGCTTAGCCACCAATCCCAAATTCCTAAGTGGAAATGTGGGAAAATATCAATACCCAAGGCAGACTTAATCATGTATAGCGTCAATAATGCAGCGAACGTACAGAACAAGCCGGTAAACAGAATCAGTGCCGTCAACAGCATACAAAGCAGCGTTGATTCTTTACGTAGACGCTTGCGGTGGTCCAGACCGAACAAAAAAACGAAGTAATAACGCCTGTGCAAAAAAGGGAAACTTTTGCGCACATCAATCCAGTGCATGGACGATGCGGTAATCGACAACACGGCCTGCTCAACGGCCAATCGTTGCTCCGAAGTCAGTTCGGTGTCGGTCTTTCCATCAAGCGCTTCATAGAAGCGCTCAATTACTAACGGGCGTTTATTAGATTCGTTCACTATTAACCTATTAATTTATTAACACGCTGAATTATTTTTGGTGCATCTACTTATTGACTGCGGTATAAACGGCCATCGTTTGTTGCGCAATCTTTTGCCAATTATACCGTTGTAGATATTCAGAGTAATCAACAGAGAACGATTTAGAGCGTTGTGCAATCTTTTCAGATAAATCTGCCACATCTCCTACATTGAAATAGGTGTCTGGTGTTAATTTCACCTCCAGATTAGCTGGAATATTACTGACCACCGCAGGCAATGAAAACGACATTGCTTCCAGCAATGCAATCGGTAACCCTTCATGATATGAAGGCATCACGAAGAGTTTAGCCTGTGAAAAGACAGTTTGTAGTTCATGGCCGGTTAAAAAACCGGTCAATATGACATTAGGGGTTTCACGAGCCAATTGTTTTAGCCGCTCACTATAGGCCGTGGGGTGATCCGCATCGCCGACTAAAACCAGCGGCATCGTAATACCCGATTGCCGGTAAGCCGCAATCAGGTCATGCAGGCCTTTTTCTTCCACGAAGCGTCCAACCGCGACCACATAATGCTGCGGCTGAAGTGAAAAGCGCGACAGCGTTTGATGAATCACCTCAGGCGTGAGTTGTTGTGAAAGGTTCACGCCGTTATAAATAAGGTGCGCATCATATCGGCCATATTTTCTCTTGATCAGCTCATTAATGACCTCAGAGATAACAATCACTTCATTGGCATATTTCACCGCCACCTTTTCACCCAGCAACAACACCTTTTTAGCCAGCCTCCCCCATTTCTGGCGGTCATAATCTGGCCCGTGGTGTGTGAAGACCACTTTTTTACCCAATAAACGCAGCAGCGGTACCACCAGGCCAGGGCCAATGGCATGCACATGCACCACCGTAGACTGATCAAAACAGGTGGTAAAAGCCGCCAGTACCGAGTGAATAATGGCTTCTAGTGCGCGTTTTTTAGGTGCTAATAAAGCACGTGTTTTAATACCTCGATAATGTGATTGCTTATAATTAACATAGGGAGATCGTGCGAGTACGCAAATATCCACATCAAATTGCTGTTTTATAGTCGGGTATAAATTTTGACAATGTGTTTCCACACCGCCTAACACGTTTGGAATACCACGTGTACCCAGGACGGTAATCTTAGTCGTCATATTATTTTTTACTTATTATTTCCTGATAAAGCGCTAATAACGCTGCTGTGTGTTTATTTAATGAATATTTTTCGCTAAGACGCTGACGGGCATTACGCCCCATTTCTTTAGCTTGCTGTGGATTTAACGCCAGATAATCCAATACTTCGGCTAACACCTGAACATTACCCGGCTCAAATAAAATGCCGTCGACCTTATCGCGAATCTGCTCGGGTATACCGCCAATGCGTCCGCCGACGACGGGTTTGGCAAATGCCATCGACTCCAGCACCGACATGGAGCAGTTTTCGTAATATTCAGAAGGCACCACCACCGCACGTGCCCGTTTGATCAGACGATTGAGCTCTTCCCCCTGCTGTTTATAGCCAAGGAATTCCGCATCCGGGAATTGCGCGACCAGTTCATCATACAACGGGCCGTTACCGACAATTTTTAGCGGCATGTTATTTTTCATCCGCTGATGCGCCCGCGCGAGCGTTGCCACGCCTTTTTCCCGGCTCAGCCGTCCAATAAACAGGAAATAGCCGTCGTCTTCATCAGCGTCCAGCGGTAAGTCATCATTAATACCGTTGACGATGACATCAATACGGGAATGTGGCAGCTTGCGGAGCAACTGGCCGCGCAAAAACTCACTGGGCGAAATAATCGCATCCAGTTGCTGATAATGGCGGGCAATGGCCTGCCAGCCAGCTTCCAGCGAAAGCAGCAAACTCTTTGATGCCGACCCTTGCTGACAGCGATATTTAAACGCGTTAAATACCGAGCCGGTGACGCAGGCATCACAGACGTTGCCATCGCGCAACATGGTGTACGATGGGCATATCATCTTATAGTCATGCGCCGTCAGCACGGTTTTACAGCCGCTTTCCCGGGCCACCGAGATCAACGACGGCGTGAGCTGGTGGTAGATATTATGAAAGTGAACAATATCCGGCTTTTCTTGATGTAATAACGCCCGCAACTTTTTGCAGGCTTGTGAATTATGAATAAAGTTAACGGCGGTCTTTATTGCCCCCACAACACCACTGCGCTGATGGTAATCAACATTATCGACAAAATAAGAAGCGTAATCTGACGGGAAGTTATTTTCATGCTGCATGGAGAATGTCATTACCTCAACGCCCGCGGCTTTCAGCCTGTCATACTCCTGAAAATAAACCGTTTCCGCCCCGCCCTTTATATAGAAAAATTTATTGACTAATAAAACTTTCATTATCCCTGCCTATTCATGAATAACCGTACTCTCTGGCGGCGTCATCGGATCGCGTAGCGGTCTGGTTAACCCTTTGACTAAACCGGCAGAAAATACCGCCAGATTCATCACACTGTGTAATCCCTGCAGTAACGAGCGGTGCTGTATCGTTTTTAATGCCACAAAGGCCAGTAATGGCAGCAGCAGTACACCAATGACCGCCGCATTAAGCGTTAATACGCTCAGCGCTAACGCTGCCAGGTACATCGCAAAAATCGCCTCGTTTTTGACTATGCTGACCGCATGGGGGAAATGCGCTGTCCTCCAGGCGCTGCGTAAAAGCTCGCCCGGAGCCCAGAGGAAACCGTGCGTCCAACGATATCGCAGCATCGTTAATGTTGGCATGGTGTAAGAGGTGTGGCGAAAATAAGGCACATTAAGGCGATGCAATTTATAGTTGGCAACGCGCAGCCGCATCCCTAATTCTGCTTCCTCATAACCATGCAAACTACGGTGAGTGAGATAACCTATTTTCTCAATTGCCGAGCGACGATACAGACCCCCGCCCCCTAAATGGCCACAATCGCCGAGCGGATATATTTTATGAATGCGCTGTTTGCGCGAGGCAAACTCATAATTGGCGGCACCATCCATCTCTACTGTTCCGGCTACACCGGCGTAGTCTGGGTGTGCGGTTAAAAATGCGATGCCCTGCTCAATAAACCCCTCTTCCAGTTCCATATCGCCGTCCATCAGCAGCAGGAATTCCCCTTCGCTGTGCAGATAACCAAGCTGATGCCCCACGCCACAACAACGTTCAGACGGTCCGGTCAGCGACACCACGGTGACATCTTTAGCAATGGCGAGTTGCTGGGTGTTATCGGTTGATAAGCTATCGGCCACAATGATTTTATGGGGGTAATCGGCGAGCTGGCGACGAATACTGTCTATCGTTTTCTCAATCCCTTGCGCCTCATTGAATGTTTTAATACTGACTGAAATAAAAGGTTGATCACGCATACGATTTCCCGGAATAACGACGAACAGAATGACGTATCACCAGGATTGACCCCAGTGACAAATAAAACAGAAATTGCAGCATCGGAATAATCATAAGAATCTGGCTGTAAGGCAGACTCAGCAGGCACCCCACCGCAAAAACATTAAATGCCGGAGAGAAGCTCAGCAACTGCACGTCCTGCCGGTCAAGGTCATTACGATCCAGCACCGGCGTTGGCCGTGCCATGATTAAAATATAAATAACGAGCCCAATGAAAAATAGCGTCCCTATTATCCCTACTTCCCACAGCAATACGCTTAATGAGGTTGAGTCAATAATCAGGTTATAGATGATATTCAAAAAGCCGGGAGAAACGGCACTGCCACTATTGGTTGCATTTAGCCCATAACCAAACAGTGTGCCGGAAGGCCCCCACATATCGTGATTTTTCAGCCAGAAAAAGAGCGTCGTCAGGCGACCAAGCTCCCCGGATTCCATAATATAATCGGTATCAAAGATATACCCCAGAGAGTCCAAAAATACGCTGGCAGCACTTTTCGTTGGGTCACTCCTAAACGCGGAGGAATACCCCGCAGCTAAAATAGTAATCGCGATAGTAATCAGTAATGCCATACCAATAGCAATCAGTAACAGCGCTTTCAGGTTAACGCTGTTCATCCCTTTAATGTAACTGGGCATCAGCCAGACATAAGCCAGTAATAATGGCGAGATCAGAATAACGAACTTTACCTCACCCAGAATACACAGGCTGAACCCTAAAATAATGTGCAGCGCAGTGGATTTAAATGACGTCAGGCCGTGTTTAAATTCTGATATTTTTAGCAGCATAACCAGCAGGCAGAATAACCCCATCGCGGCAGTGTTGCCACCACCCATCGGGTCGCCGCCAAACGTACCGACCACGGAGTCCCATTTTTCATCTTCCCCCCGCAAGGCGACCCGTTTTGGCAGAACAAATAACACCTGATATAACACCACCGGGAATTGCGCGTAAAACACCCAGTACAAACCACAGGTCACACGATAAATTTGCGACTCCCGGCAAAACCCCAGCAGCAGGCAAAACATCATCAACGATAACGCAATCTCGTTTTTAAAGCCGACAATCGTGACCGTGACTCCCCCTTGTAATAAGGTCGACACCCCGGCCATAGCGAGAAACGAGAGGTATAACGCCAGGACGATTAACTCCTGGGTATCCAGGTTACGCCTGTCGTAGCGAGTCTGCATAATGAGCAGCCCCACCATGATCAATACCAAAAAAAACGGCAACCAGAGCACCGCCAGCACGCCGGTGAAATATTGCGTCAGCCCACAGACGACTAACGTGATGACAACATAACCCTGTAAATAGAGCCCGGTATTTAAGGTCATGATGCCATCATCGTTTTCTTCAACAAACCGGCGCGTTTATTCACCTTCAGGTAAATAAACGCATAACGTATCAACGTCAGCACTGAAAATATGATCAACGAAGTGGCATAGTGCGGATAACAATAAGGCACCAGTACAAAAGCGATGAAGACAATCATTAACTGTTCAAGTTGAATGCGCAAAAAATAACGATGAGAACCAAATAGCAACTCAATCACCGTCAACGGGCATACCGCCAGCGACGGGAATAAATACGGCAGCATATAGCGCGATGTGGGAATAGAATCAATCCACTCCTCACTGAAGAACGTCGTCATCACCAATGGATAAAAAATAAATACACCCAATGTACAAACGATGCCGGATACCAATAACATCAGGCGCACCTTTCTGAACTCATCATAGTTAAAGCGTTTATGTCTAAAATCAGCAGACCATGATGAAAAAATAGAATGGCGTACCGCATTACCGATGATCACCACCGGCGATAAACAAAACCGACTGACTACCGAGAAATACCCCGCCGTTAATGAGGAAAACCAAAAGTTAATCAGCATGACGGGCAAATTACTGTTAACCATCGCCAGCACTTCCGCGCTCCCCACACGGGTGAGGTGATGAGCATGCTCAAACAAGAACGCCAGATTACGCCGCGGACTAAAATGCCTGAAGGTAATGGTATGGATGGCGAACGAGTGCACAATACAGCCGCTGATAAGCACCAGCATGGCACAGGCCCAGGCCCAATAAAACGCAGCAGGGTGCGAGGTAAGCACAACCGACAGTACCACAACCGTTGAAACTGAGAGCCGCTGAAACGCCAGAAAACGATAATTCCCCGTACGCAGCGATAAATTCTCGGCGATCAACACCAACGCATAGGCCAGCGTGAGCAGATAAAGAAAGTATCCATTTTGCTGAAACAGCCAGGCGATCAAGGCCGCGTAAGGCACGGCAATGATAAGACTTTGCAGCGTGCTGAATACCACACTCTGCGCTAACGCGTCGTCTGGCTGTTTGGGGATCAACAACTGCGATGCAAAGGTACAGACCTGCGCCCCGACCAGCACGATGCTGTAATTGAGCGCATAGGCTCCCACCTCGGCCATATTGTATTTGTGTGAAATCAGCCAGATGGACAACGCGCCAATCACTTGTGACAGCACCGAGGAACCCGCAATGGTAGACACACTTTTCAGTAAATTCATATCCGTAGACTCATAGAGGACCGGTGTTGTTGATCAACGCATTCATGTGGTGGTTCAGGGAACGTATCCCCTCTTTGGTTTCCAGGTTTTTATCCGTCACCCGGTTCATGACCGCCCCCATCATCACCGTCTGATGGTGCCTCACGCTCTCAATCGCGCTGTGCACCTCGGCGGTCCGCCATGTCCCGGCCCTTAACACAAACACCACCCCGTCGATCACCCGATTGATCAACTGAATATCCTGCGTTTGATTCACGGCGGCCACGTCAATAACAATCCGTTGATAGCGGCGTCTCAGTGCTTCCATCAGCGTTACCATGCGTTCGGACGACAACATCAGCAAAGGCGATGTCTGTGCTCGACCGCGTGGTAAAAACGCCAGATGCTGACTGACAGGCACCAGTGCGTCATCGATATCGCATTGATCCTGCAGTAACTCCGCCATGCCTATAGCGGAAGGCGGCGCTAAATCCTGCGTTAGCCCATGGTCGTTAAAGAAATCGAGATCGATAAGCAGTGTCTTTTGATCAGCGCTGAAGGATAACGCCAGCAAATGCGCCAGCAGCGAGCGCCCTTCCCCCTGCTCGGTTGAGCTGATGGCAATAGCCTGACAGGAGGGATGCGATAACATAATGTGGGTTCGTATGCTGTGGATGCTCTCCACATACAGCGGCGACCCCGTTATCAGACGGACAATCTGCGGCCTTGCCAACCCCTGGGTAAAATGACGAATTTCACCTACAGGCGTCACATTCAGGCGCTTGCTCATCTGGCTTATCGTGTGAATCGAACTGTCCAGCGCGGTTCTGACGATGAAATACACCACCGAGAAAACCAGGGTCAGCATAACCACCATCACCAGCAGCATCATTTTATTGGGTTTCGATGGGCGATCGGCCGGTACCGCCGGGTCATACAGCACAGCATCCGGCTCGGCATAACTGCCAGCCAGCGTCTGCTCTTTTGTACGCTGATAGAGCGCCTTATAAAGCTCTTTGGTTTTCTCCAGCGTCGTTGTCAGGTTGTTGTACTCATCACGTTTAGACGCCAGTGTCTGGAATGCCGTTTTCTGTTGCTCCAGCAACTGCTGGTAGTATTTTTCATCCCTTAACGCCGCCTGATACTGCTTATTCAGCCCCGATTCCAACTCAAGCAATACGGTGCGGGTCTGTTCTTCAATGGCCTGCACCTGGGCTTCCGCCTCCAGAATCCGGGTATGCTTCGCCCCATAGCGTTTACGCAAATCATAGAGAGATCGTTTGGCCTGAATCAGCGCGATACGCAAATCTTGAATCTGGGCATGAGTAGAAATGTCAGGCAGCGAAATGATATTTTCCAGTGGTTTGCCCGCGTTCAGTCGCACGCTGTTATAGTTGGTTTCCGCGGTGATGCGGCGCTGGGTGGCATCCGCCAGCTTGGTGGTGACGAGCCCTAATTGCTCCGTTTCAAAGCCATCCACACCACGGAATGTGAGTAATCCTTCCCGCTTGAGGAATTGATCGATAGCAGCCTGTTGCGCGACAACCTGCTGCCACACCTCTTCCATCTGTTTTTGGTTTAACGCACTGGCCTTCAGCGTCTTGAGGTGTTTCTGTTTCGCCGTATAGCTAACGAAGGCTTGCGCCACGCCGTTCGCAATATCCGCTGCCAGCGCTGGCGACGCCGATTCATATGAAATAGTGGCGAGATGCGTGGTACGAACGCCATTAATCGTCAGGTGTTGCACCATCTCTTTCAATGCGCGATCAACTCGTTGCTGTTCATCGCTATGGCTATCGGCCCCGTTACTCGCCCCGTCGTGGTTCACCTCACCGTTAAACGCAGGGTTTTGATGCAATTTCACGTCCCGCACCGCTTGTTCCAGCACAATACGCGACTGCATCAACGCATACTGGGTTTCGTAATAGCCGCTGCGGGTGGAGTCATAGCCATCGACTTGCGGTAGCGGAGAAATGTTATCTTGCTGTGCTTTGATCAGTACGGTCGCCGTCGACACATAAGTGGGCGTCAGCATACTAATCAGCGGGTACGCCACCACCGCCGCAAGCAGCCCGGCAAGCACTATCTTCCAGCCGTTCTTTTTCAGCGCCTGGGCAAACCTGGAAAAATCGACGGTACTTTCCAGTTTTCTGCCATTCTCCACGATAGATAAACTCATGGTCAGAAAAAACTCATACCGACAATCACGGTATCGCCCGGATGAACGGCGTGCCTGATATCAACATGCTCAATCAGTTGATGGCTCTTCGACAGGCGAATGGCAAGGTCTTTACGGTCTGCGCGATCGGTAAATCCTCCGGCCAGCGCCAGCGTTTTTTCCACGTTTAACCCCGGCTCGTAGGTATAGCCGTTCGGTTTCACCACTTCGCCGGTGATATAAAATTTACGGAACTCCGCGATGCTGACCGTCACCATGGGATTTTGCAGATAATCACCGCGCAGACGTTTGGTGAGTTCATCACTGACCTGCCCCGGCGTTTTCCCTTTCAATACCAGTGGCCCAATATAAGGGAAGGTTATCGCACCGCTTTTATCCAGCATGAACTTCATCGTCATTTCAGGCTCGCCGTACACCAGAATGTTGACTGCATCGCCTTCATCTAACAGGTAACCACTCTCTTCGTCGTCGGGTTGCTCCTGTTGTTGTGGGCTGGACAGCGAACATCCGGCCAGCAGCATGCTCAGGCACAGAAAAATACCCAGTTTTATTATTCTCACGTTAGATCTGTACCTTCGTTGTTAACATAATCAGAGAGTTATCATGGCCCAACGTTCTGATAACCTGGCGATTACCGTCAGGGCCAATAAAGAAAGAATCAGTATTTTTATTGGAGCGTAACGTATTGCGTTGATATTTGAGCTCAACGTTAATAGAAGGCCTGAAGCGATAGTTCATCGCAAAGGTGAGCACCCGGTTCCCGTCGTTACGATCATCCTGATAATGCTGATAGCGGTCTATCAGGTAGGAATAATCAAACGTGGTGGAGAAACGGTCAGTCAGCCAATAATGCTGGTAAGAGATACCGTATTCAGACTCCGTGATATAACCGCCCACCTCCGTCGGGTCCTTGACGCGCTGTGCGGTATGCACGGTAAAAACAGACTGTTTACGTGGCGTCCATTCAGCCTGAATATCCCAGTTCACACCGCGAAAATCACTGGCACTCGGGTTGTTATCAAAGGTTTTATATAACCAGGACAGGTTGGCATTGATCCGGGTTTTCCCTGTGATACGTGATGTCACACCGTATTCCAGGTTATATTCGCTGGTGTCTTTTTTCGCATCGACCTCATAACGGCGCTGGCTATTAATAGCTCGGTAGCTAAAGAGCGTCGTCGTAGAGTAGTGATCTGACAGTTCTGCGATCAGACGATTTTCATGCCATTCCTGTCCACGAATATAGTTATAAAAATCGATATCTGTGTTTTTAATCTCGTCGGTATTGCCTAAGCGCAGTGTTTTAAACAGCACGGCGACATCCGCTTTACCTCGCCCTCCCGGCGTACCATAGCTGTAACGTAATTCACTGTTGAAAACCGTCGTGCTCAACGGTGAATTCACCCCAAAATCGCTGAACTGTTGGGGTCGAAAACCTTCTGTAATACCACGGCCTCGTTTTTCATGCCCCAATGAGTCTTCAAGGCTCAGCGCAAGTCCGTGTTTATTGCCATAGCGCCAGGCACCATTAAAACGAAAGGTGTGGTCGGTATAATTATCTGCCGGGTCGGTGTCGTAGCGACGATAATGACCGGAATACATCAATACATAATTATCGTCATAACGGGCACCGATGGCTTTAATCGTGGGCCTGATACTCTGAAAATCTGCATTCAGGGTGTCTTTCGCATCCTCCTGTGAGGTCACGTTATTCTCATGACCATAATCCAGACCAAGCTGGCTCTGAAAATCAATACCGGCTATACCGATATGCGATTTGGGTGTCAGCTCAGCCCAGGAGCAATGCGGTACTATCATCCCTGCGGCAATGATCAAATTAGTACGCATTTTCACCGATAAAACCTTTGAAAATGGTTCTAAAAATAATCTTGAGATCCAGCCAAAGAGACCAGCTTTGAATATAGGTAATATCGTAGTACACCCGCTTTTCCATTTTATCGAGTGTATCCACTTCGCCACGGTAACCATTCACCTGCGCTAATCCTGAAATACCCGGTTTAACCTTATGGCGAATCATGTAATTCTCGACCAACTGCCGGTACTGTTCATTGTGTACCACCGCGTGTGGACGAGGGCCGACAATTGACATAGTGCCTTGTAATACATTGAAAAACTGGGGGAGCTCATCCAGCGAGGTACGGCGCAGGAAAGCACCAAACCGCGTCACTCGGGGATCGTTTTTCGTCGCCTGTTTGACGACATCGCTATTTTCCATCACGTGCATCGAGCGGAATTTCCACACTTTGATTTTGTTGCCGCTCAAACCGTAACGATCCTGCTTGAATAACACGGGTCCCGGCGAGGTCAACTTAATGCCGATAGCAATCAGTAACAGCAGCGGAGAAATCATCAGCGTAATCACACCACCGATAACCAAATCCTCCAGTCGCTTAATCACAGAGCCGATACCATCAAAAGGCGACTTGAAAATACTGATGGTCTGAATGTTATTGATAGAGCGAAGCTGTGATACATAAGAGCTGTAGGAATAAAGGTCAGGAATGATGTAAGTATCAACGGTAGTGTCAGACATCATGGACAGAAAATAACGAATGCGTTTGAGTGCAATCATCGGCAATGCAATATAAATCTCATCCACCCGGCCTGCTTTCGCCTCTTCCACCAGTGCACTCACGTCGCCTTTATACTCACTTTTTATCAGGTACCCAAACCGGGCAAGGCTACGGTCGTCATAGAAGGCCAATTCTAACTGCATATTGGCATATTCTTTCCGCAATGCTTTTTCCGCAGCTAATCCGCCCGGCGTTAGCCCGATAATCGCCACCCGGATGCGTTTTTTAGCCGTGTATTTCACCGTCATTAAACGCACAAGATAAAGTACCAATAATGACAAGGTGTACCAGTATAAGGTTGCAGAAAAATAAATGTTATCGAGATGATGTAACAAGCCTAACGAGTACAATGTACCCGCATATTCTCTGACCGTCTCGACAAAAATAATGGAGAATAATGCGCAGCCCCACAGCTTCTGCTGCCCGCGTAATTGCATGCTTTTAACCCGGTGGTGATATAAACCGGTATATTCACCTATGAGTAAAAAAGAGGTAGAAAATAGCAGGCTAATCATAATGACATCATCGAAATCGCCCATTAAAAATAGCCTGGCACTGACTATCAATGTCAAATTGATTGATAGGAAATCCATCAATTTAATAACAAACAAGTCATTCCCATAGGAAACTTTTATCTGATGACTAGACACTTTTTAATCCTAATCCATTAGATTTTATGACTGTTTCTTTTCCGAGCGCGCATAATATATCAGATAAATTTTTTTTAAAGAGTCAATTGGAAAGATCTTAAAGAAATGGATAAAAAACCGTAAAAACAGCACATCGTGAGGGGTTTATTCAGTCAAAAAAACGATTCACCACACCAGCTATTCTTTATGAAATTATTCAAAATTTAAATCATTTTTAATTAAAATTATTTTTTATAGAATCATTATTGATAAATAAAAACACCGTCACTCAACACACGCATTCCTTCGAATGAGGAATAGGTGTATTCCACAATACTTGCTCAGATTGGTCATTTGCGTGAACGGCAACAGTGAATGGAAAACAGCCAGACTGATTCAAACAGGCTCAGCGTACCGGCATTGGCAGTAATGGCGGGGAGCTCAGTGGCCTTGAGCAGAGAAAATAGGGGTGGGGTATTTGTCGCTGCAATGAACGCATCGTTGTTGATAACGACGGTTTGCAGCGACAACACCCTGTTCCCACGCCGGGTCAGAGGCTACCCGTTGTATTGACCGCATTCATGGCTGAGTTGTGTCCATCGACGGGCCTGTTCACTCAGCGTAAATCCCAGTCCATAACGGTCCGATACCCACATGCGCCCGTCGCGCAACTCAAGTTGTTCGTTAAACAACGGGTTAAGCCATTCAAAGTGTTCCAGCCAGGGCTCCAGCGGATAGGCCGCCGCCAGATGCAAATGCACCTCCATCGCAAAATGCGGTGCCAGTTTGCGCCCGTGTCTGGCGGCCAGGTCCATAATCTTCAGAAACGGAGAGATCCCCCCCACACGCGGCGCATCTGGCTGTACAACGTCGCTGGCATTGCCCAGGATTAACTGCTCATGTTCCCGGAAGCTGGTGAGCATTTCCCCGGTAGCAATCGGCGTATCGAGTGCCGTCGCCAGCTGTGCGTGCCCTTCCACGTCGTAGGCATCCAGCGGCTCTTCAATCCAGACCAGATTGAAAGCCTCCAGCTTACGCCCCATCCGGATAGCCGTTTCCCGATCCCACTGTTGGTTAGCATCCACCATTAATGGGAAATCTTCGCCCAACGCTTCGCGAACCGCGCTCACACGTCGAATATCCTCAGCGGTGTTGGGCTGCCCGACTTTCAACTTGATGCCACCAATACCGCTTTCCCGTGAGAGCGCCACATTTTTCAACACCTGATCCAGCGGCGTATGCAAGAATCCCCCGGAGGTGTTGTAGCACTGAACTGAATCCCGATGTGCGCCCAGTAATTTGGCCAGCGGCAACCCGGCACGTTTGGCTTTCATGTCCCACAGCGCAATATCGATAGGTGAAATCGCCTGCACCGCCATGCCGCTTCGCCCCACCGACGCGCCAGCCCACAACAGTTTGTTGTAGATTTTATCGATATCATTCGGGTCTTCCCCGAGTAGATTATCGGCAATCTCCTTCGCATGAGCGTAAATGCCCTGCCCGCCAGCGCGCTTGGAATAGCTAAAGCCGACGCCTTCAAAGCCGTCACGGGAGCGAATCTCCGCAATAATAATCGCCACTTCAGTCAGCGGTTTCTGACGCCCGGTCAGTACTTTGGCATCACTCACCGGTGTTGCCAGCGGCAGAAACGCCAGCGACAACTTAGCCCACACAATACGATCACCGGTTTCTTGCGCAGTTTTGACACCGCTAACCTGGGCATAGGAGACGGCATCGGAGTTCACGCTTAACGACATGATAGGGTCCTCATCAGGTAAAATGTTTGCGCTAACATTACTAGCGAAGATATCGACAGCACACCACCCTATTGAATGCAGTTTGTACAGATGATCACGATCCGGATATTTTTGGGAAATTGCACGATGAAAAATGATAGCGCAAACATACAATGTATTCGCACAATGATATCCACATAACGTATCCGCACCATACCGGGTAGCGCGATTATCCCGCGGGTGCTGCTGCGACCGACTGGCAAAAAGACACGACTTCACCAATAATCCACGCCCAGACCTACCCGATAACCCAAGAGCCAGGCCGATTGTGAGCACCCAAAAAACAACGCGACATGCTGCTGTGACACGTGCCCCCACGTTAGATGACGTTGCCAAAGCGGCGGGGCTGTCGTCCATGACGGTCAGCCGTGCCCTCAACAACCCGGCGCTGGTCCGTGCCTCCACCATCGAAAAAGTGCAGGAAGCGGTGCGTGCTACCGGGTATATCCCGAACGCACTGGCGGGTGGATTGGCCTCCCGGCGCAGTAAGTTGATCGCCGTTGTGGTGCCGCAAATCAACAACAATATGTTTGTCGATACGATTCAGGCCATTAGCGATGAGCTGGCGCAGCGTGGTTATCACATGCTGCTGTGTGTGGCAGGCTATACCCCGCAGACGGAGGAAGAGCTGGTGGCTACGCTGCTGTCACGCCGCCCTGATGGCGTTGTGCTGACCGGCATCCATCATTCGCCTTCACTCAAAAAAATTCTGCTGAACGCGGCGGTTCCGGTGGTGGAAATCTGGGATCTCACGCCAACACCGCTGGATATGCTGGTGGGGTTTTCTCATGAAAAAGTCGGGTTGGCGATCGGGGAGTATATTCACCGCAAAGGGTATCAGCGCCCCGGGCTTATCTGGACGACGGACCCGCGCGCAGCAAGGCGCAAAGCCGGTTTATATGACGCGCTGAGCCGCTATCAATTGACCCCGATGCACTGTGTCGATACCCCACTGCCCGCCACGCTGGCGCTGGGTCGCCACGGGGTCGCTCAGTTATTGGATACGATGTCTCCCGACATCATCCTGTGCAGTTCAGACACGCTGGCGCAGGGTGCCATCATGGAAGCGGAAAGCCGTGGTCTGCACGTTCCACATGACCTGGCGGTGATGGGGTTCGGCGACCTGGATTTTGCCGCCAGCAATCGGCCTTCCCTCACAACGATAGCTGTCGACAGACAAGAGATGGGCCGCCGGGCCGCCGCCTTACTGGCAGACCATATTGCAGGGCATACCCCCAGCGACACGATTATTGATATCGGCTTCAAACTTATCGAGCGGGAATCGACATAGCCGAATGGGTAGCGGTAGCCATGGCGCTACCCTTTCCCAGCCCTACACGCCCCCACATCAGAGATGTGAGCATCGCGTTGGCTGACTCAGCCTAAATGCGTATGGCCGATGCTGCTGTCTTCAGGCTCCAGCTCGGACAACCCGTGCAAAATGCCACAGCCATCCACCGTTTGCGTCACCTGACAGCGCTGGCTGATATCCATCAGTTGCGCTTTCAGTTGCTGTAACTGCGCCAGGCGTGCTTCGACATGCCCCAGATGTTCATTCAGCAACGCGTTAACCCCTTCACAACTGGCAGCAGGTTGCTCGCTAAGCGCAATCAGCGCGCGAATTTCATCGTGGTTCATGTCCAGTGAGCGGCAGTTACGGATAAACCGCAGCCTGTCGACATGAAACTGATGATAGTGACGATAGTTCCCTTCGGTACGTTCCGGTTCGGGCAGTAGCCCTTTCTTCTCATAAAAACGAATGGTTTCCGGTGTGGTGTTGGTCGCTTTCGACAGATCGCCAATTTTCATATGACTCCCCTTGACTCTGTAGTTGCTACAGGGTTTTTACTACAACAAAATCCCGAACAGGAATCAACCATGTCAGAAAAACATTCCCCTGCTTCTGTGCGCCAGTTCCAGCCTGTCGCACCGGAAAAACCGGGCAAGGCCCTGTTCCGCCCACATCATCAAACACAAGCTGGGTCATGCCAGACACCGCATGCCGCCGGCCATATACAGCAATCGGAACAGACTTGTACTCATCACTGCTGTGACAATGTGGTGCAACACAATGCGGTGCAACCTGTCAGTGCGCTGGCGAGTGCCGAGCGCACCGGCGATCAGCAACGGACACCGATCCGCATCATGCAGATGGACTGCCCGACGGAAGAAACGATGCTGCGTAAAAAGCTCGATACGCTGCCGGAGGTCAGTGCGCTGGAATTCAACCTGATGCAGCGGGTGATGACCGTCACCCACCGTTACGATGCGCTGGACACCGTTCTGGCCGCTATCCGCGCGTTAGGGTTTGAGCCTGAAGTGCGTGCCGCAAACGACCGCTCCGCCCTGCCGCCTGAGCCGAAAAAGTCCTGGTGGCCGTTGGGGCTGGCGGTGCTTGCCGCCGGTGCGGCCGAAGCCGTGGAATGGAGCGCACTGCCTGAATGGTGGGCTGCGGTGCTGGCGATCCTTGCTGTGGCCGTCAGCGGGTTGACCACCTATCGCAAAGGCTGGACAGCCCTTCGCACCGGCAACCTGAACATTAATGCGCTGATGAGTATCGCAGTGACCGGTGCGCTTATCCTGCAACAGTGGCCGGAAGCCGCAATGGTCATGGTGTTGTTTACTCTCGCCGAGCACATCGAAGCGCGTTCGCTGGACCGCGCCCGTAACGCCATCGCCGGGCTGATGAACCTGGCACCGGAGACCGCCACCGTACAACAACCGGATGGCAGCTGGCGCGACGTGGAAGCCAACACCATTACACCCGGCAGCATCGTACGGGTTCGCCCCGGCGAACGCATCGCCCTGGATGGCGACATCACCCGTGGTCATTCCGCGGTTAATCAGGCACCGATTACCGGCGAAAGCCTGCCGGTGGATAAGCGCGTCGGCGACAGCGTATTTGCCGGTACCATCAATGAAAGCGGTTCATTTGAATATCGGGTAACGGCGGCGGCGGCCAACACCACGCTGGCACGAATTATTCACGCGGTAGAACAGGCGCAGGGTACCCGGGCACCGACGCAACGGTTTGTCGATCAGTTTGCCCGCATTTACACCCCGCTGGTCTTTCTGGGAGCGCTACTGGTCGCGGTCCTGCCGCCGTTGCTGGCTGGCGGCGGTTGGCTGGAATGGACGTACAAAGCGCTGGTATTGCTGGTGATCGCCTGCCCCTGCGCGCTGGTGATTTCTACCCCGGTCACCATCGTCAGTGGGCTGGCGGCGGCCGCACGACGCGGTATTTTGATTAAAGGCGGGGTGTTCCTAGAAAAAGGGCATGCTCTCTCCTGGCTAGCACTGGATAAAACCGGCACGCTGACCCACGGCAAACCGGTACAAACCGGTTTTGAACCGGTCGCTGACGCGGATGACGACCATTGTCGGCAACTGGCTGCCAGTCTGGCCAGCCGTTCAGACCATCCGGTGTCACAGGCCGTGGCAACAGCGGCACAGGAAGCCGGTACGCCATTGCTGGATGTCGATAACTTCAGTGCCGTTGCCGGACAAGGCGTCATCGGTACCTTGCAAGGGCAGCGCTATTTCCTCGGCAACCTGCGCCTGGCCCGGCAATGGCTGGGGGATGGGGCGGCGGCAATCAGCGAGCGGCTGACAGCGCTGGAGCAGGCCGGTAACACGGTCATCATACTGGGTGACGAACGGCGGATTCTGGCGCTGATGACGGTGGCAGATACCGTAAAACCCTCCAGTCAGGAGGCTATCAACACGCTGCATCAGGCGGGTATCAAAACCCTGATGCTCACTGGCGATAATCAGTACGTGGCGCAGGCTATCGCCCGCGACGTCGGGATTGATGAGGCACGTGGCAACCTGTTGCCGGAAGATAAACTGTCGCAGATTGAACGGCTATCGGCGCAGGGCGTCACCGGGATGGTCGGTGACGGCATCAACGACACCCCGGCGCTGGCGCGTGCCGACATCGGTTTCGCCATGGGTGCCATGGGGGCCGACAGCGCCATCGAAACCGCCGATGTGGCGCTGATGAACGATGATTTGCGCAAGATCCCGGAATTTGTGCGTATATCTAAAGCCACCCGCGCCATCTTAATTCAAAACATCGTACTGGCACTCGGCATCAAAGCCCTGTTCCTGACGCTCACGTTACTGGGCATGGGGACGATGTGGATGGCGGTCTTTGCCGATGTCGGTGCCAGTTTGCTGGTGGTCGGTAATGGTCTGCGGCTGCTGCGTCAGGCAGCGGTGAGTACACACCAACCTCAACCGGCGTAACCCGACACCGGGCAGGTGCAAGGGACTCCGCCGCAGGCACGATATCACTGTGGCCCCACCTGTGGGGCCTTACTCCGCGAGGTATCGGCGACCGGCAGGTGACTTATGACAAAACGAGACTTAAGACCGGTGCTCGCTTAACAGCAAATAAGTACTCACTCACTTTTTATAGCGTCTGGTATTTATGGCGTCTGGTATCAGGCGGGCGACTCACCGCCCGCTTTTTCGCCGACAACCGCTCCGCGTTATAGTCTGCCGATAAAATTAGTGATTACTCACTTCACTGGCTCGCCCGGCAACAGATGGCCGCACCATCAGGCGCTGGCAACCCCATACCCCACCGCAGTCAATACCACCCAACACACTGCACCACGCTATAATTGCACCATGAAAGTGCAATTTCATGCGCTACCGTGAATCGGTTGTCTGTCCTGAGCAACACCGGATTCTGATCTGGCGCTCTGGCAACAACTGGCATGTGAATTGCAAAGACAAAATCCTATCCTACAAAACCGGCGTGACAACAGGGAATTCACGTCGTATTGCGTCAATACAACCGAACAAGGAGCGACGATGATTACGTTGGAACAGTTTAATCTGCTCAGCGTTAGCGAAGCGGTGACGCTGATAACGCCGTGCGTGGCGTTGCCTGGCTGGGCCAAACAGGTCACCGCAGGCCGCCCCTACGGCAACCGTGCCGCCCTTCTGGCCGCCGGGCTACAGGCAACCCAAGGCTGGCAGGAAGAAGAGCTGATGCAGGCGCTACGTACCCACCCGCGTATCGGCGAACCGGCCGTGAGTGTAGCTGGCACCGCCCGCCCTAGCCAGGAGTCGATGATGGCGCACAGCAGCGAGAATACGCTGGCTAACGCACTGCGCGCAGGCAATGCCCGTTACGAATCCCGCTTTGGCCGGGTATTTCTGATCCACGCCAAAGGCCGTAGTGGGGAAGAAATTTTGCGTATCCTGCATCGACGGCTGCAAAACGATGACCGGCAAGAAGCGGCGGAAGCGCTGGAACAACTGCGCCAGATTACCCTGCTCAGGCTGGAAAGCATGATCAGCGAATAAACTGTGGGTGATACCGACTAACACGCTGAAATGACTGAAAAACGTCTCGTTACCCGGCGGCACCCCAACACCTGCGGGATACCGCCCGGCGGTTTATCGGTCTGTCTATCACACCGGCGGCTCAGACAATGGCGGGAGTGATCCGTCACGATAGAAATAACTCACAAACTCGGTCACATCCTGCTGGAACAGGTGAAAATGCTGGCGAATTTTCTCATCCGGCCAATCCCACCAACATAACTGTTCCAGTTTTTCCGCCACCGTGGGGTCCTCAAAACGCGGGCGCAACACCCGCGCCGGATTACCGACCACAATGGTCCAGGCGGGAACCGGTTTAGTCACGATACTACCCGCACCGATGATAGCGCCATTGCCGACAGTCACCCCCGGCAACACAATCGCACCATGACCTATCCAGACATCATGGCCGATCACGACTTCATCTTGCTGACGCCAGTTGAAAATCTCCTCGTCAACCGCCGCCGGGTTATCGCTCAATCGGTATTTGCCGGGGCGATAGGTGAAATGATGCAGCGTCGGCCGCCACCACGGGTGGTTGCTGGGGTTGATACGAACGTGCGAGGCAATCGAGGTAAATTTGCCAATGCGGGTAAACATCAGGTCGCAATCATTCATGATGTAGCTGTAATCCCCCAGCACGACATGATTGAGCACAGTACGGTCGGCGACTTCCGTCCAGCGCCCTAATTCGATGTGGTAGGCTTGTACGTCGTTGGCAATACGGGGTTCCGGGCTAAGGACCGGTGATGGCGATTGAGGACTCATAATCGGTTTCCCTGGTTCGTTGACACGTTATATGGGTTAAAACAGTATTCCCATCAAAACAATACGAGTTGGCACACGTCATGCGTGAAAACACAGCACGTGATATAACGCATAACGCGCGTAACGAAATAAAAAGCCCATCCTGTCACTGAGCGATGACAACAGCATGTCAGCCTCAGCGCGATTAAGATCCGCTTACAACTCCATGTCAGTATGAAATTTACCCGTCACCAAAGTACGCCTAACCTAGGCGTATATACCGTTTATCCGTCCATTTACATCCATCAATCCACGCTACTGGGAGGAGTCATGAACCCGTTACGCCGCCGCTTCGTCCTGCAATTACCGCTCCTGGCTTACGGGATGTCGCTATTCGCCAACGCCAGAGCCGACGATACGTTCA
The DNA here is from genome assembly GCF_019464615.1 of Dickeya ananatis. Taxonomy (NCBI): domain Bacteria; kingdom Pseudomonadati; phylum Pseudomonadota; class Gammaproteobacteria; order Enterobacterales; family Pectobacteriaceae; genus Dickeya; species Dickeya ananatis. The sequence continues at coordinate 3,649,176 of NZ_CP040816.1, forward strand.
GCACCATGCGTCCATCCGGCTCTCTGGTGCCGACACCACGCGACATCGGCGGCAAATTCAACCCCGACGGTAGCGTGCGCCGCTTTCCCGGCAACACCATTATTTCCCACATTCCGCTGGATTCTGCCGCGTCGAGTGCGTTTATGGCCGTGCGCGATACGCTTAAACAACAGGATTTCAGCCACTGCCTGACCTTTACTCCCCCGTCCAGTTACCACATGACGGTATTTGAAGGCGTGACCGAATCGAAACGCCGTTTGCCATTCTGGCCTGCAGGCCTGCCAATTGATGCTCCGCTGTCGGTCTGTAGCGATTATCTGGCACGCAAGCTGGCAGGGTTCGAGTTGCAGGCCACACTGCCGTTTAAAATGCGGATCACCGATTTCAACGCTCATCAGGATTCCGGCGTGACCGTGCGTCTGACACCCATGGACGATAACGAGGAGCGCAAACTGCGCACACTACGAGACCGGTTAGCCGAACAATTAGGGATACGTGCGCCGGACCATGACACCTACGGCTTTCATGTGACGTTGGGGTATCTGGTGCGCTGGATGACGGAAGACGAGTCGGAGGCTTACCTAAAAGCCCAGCAGGCCTGCCTGCATTACCTGCAACAACAGGTACCGGTGCTGGAACTGGGCGTGCCGGAGTTTTGCGTCTTCAACGACATGTTTGCTTTCGATACCCAGTTAAACATCGGCCAGCCTGTCACCACCGTGCCGCTAACCGCCTGAGTGGGGTGAGAACCCGATGGCGAAAACACAGGCTGAAAAACAACATTGATAGAAAAACAACATTGACGGTGGTAACACGCCACCACCATCGTCGGGGCTGCCCGCAATAGCACATAAAAAAAACCCCTTCAGTAAACTGAAGGGGTCGGGTCGCCTAAAAGATCAGGTTAATGCATGAGGGTTGCAGCCCGAAAGTGACCACGGGTCACAGGATGGAATAGGGTCTTACGCCTGCGTTCTGATCAAATAATCAAACGCACTCAGGGAGGCTTTAGCACCTTCGCCCGTGGCGATAATAATCTGCTTGTAAGGCACGGTGGTGCAGTCCCCGGCGGCAAACACACCTTTCACGCTGGTTTCGCAGCGAGCGTCTACCTCAATTTCGCCAATGCGGTTGCGTTCAATGGCACCGTCCAGCCAGTTGGTATTCGGCAGCAGGCCGATTTGTACGAAAATCCCTTCCAGCGCCAGCTTATGAATGCTGTCGGTGGTGCGATCTTTATACTGCAAGCCAGTGACTTTCTGGCCGTCACCCAGCACTTCAGTAGTCTGTGCGTTGACGATCACATCGACGTTCGGCAGGCTACGCAGCTTGTCCTGTAACACGGAGTCTGCTTTCAGTTCCGGTGCGAACTCCAGCAAGGTCACATGCTTCACCACACCCGCCAGATCAATCGCCGCTTCCACGCCGGAGTTACCGCCGCCAATAACCGCCACATGCTTGCCTTTGAACAGCGGACCGTCGCAATGCGGACAATAGGTGACGCCACGGGTACGGTATTGTTCTTCACCCGGCACGTTCATGTTGCGCCAGCGCGCACCGGTAGCAATGATAATGCTACGGGATTTCAGCACCGCGCCCGATGCGGTTTCGATCTGGTGCGGCTGACCCGGTTCAGAAGCGGGGATCAGTTTTTGCGCGCTCTGCAAATCGATGACGTCAACGTCGTAGTCATCCACATGCGTTTTCAGCGCTGTCGCCAGTTTGGCACCTTCGGTTTTCGGTACCGAAATGTAGTTTTCAATATCGACGGTATCCAGAATCTGGCCGCCGAAACGCTCGCCCATCAAACCGGTGCGGATGCCTTTACGGGCCGCGTACACCGCCGCGGCTGCCCCTGCCGGGCCACTGCCAACAATCAGTACGTCATACACCGGGCGGCTATTGAGTTTATCGACCACGCGGGCATTGGCGCCGGTGTCAATTTTGCCGACGATTTCCGCCAGGCTCATACGGCCCTGGCTGAAGTGCTCGCCGTTCAGGAATACCGTGGGAACGCCCATGATATTGCGATCTTTGATCTCATCCTGAAACACACCGCCGTCGATCGCGGTATGGGTCACGTTCGGATTCAGGATGGACATTAAATTCAGCGCCTGTACCACATCCGGGCAGTTATGACAGGTCAGCGAATAATAGGTTTCGAAGTGGAATTTACCATCCAGGTCGCGGATTTGATCGAGGAGTTCTTTCGCTTCTTTCGACGGATGTCCACCGGTTTGCAGTAACGCCAGCACCAGCGAGGTGAATTCGTGCCCCATCGGCGCACCGGCAAAGCGCGGCCCGTTGGCAGCCCCTGGGTTGGTCACCAGAAACGACGGTTTACGCACCGGCAGATCGTTATTTTCAAAGAAACTGACTTTGTCGGACAACCCGGCGATGTCAGTCAGCAATGCCCGGACTTCAGCAGATTTCGCTGAGTCGTCCAGTGTCGCCACTAACTCAACAGGTTTGGTTAATTTTTCCAGGTAGGTTTTCAACTGGAGTTGTACGTTATTGTCGAGCATAGATGATCCTTGGCGTTGGCGTAAAAAATCGGGTGCGGGGCACCCGATAAAAAACATCAGAGGGAGAGGGAAAATCAGTCTTAGATCTTGCCAACCAGGTCCAGAGACGGTGCCAGCGTGGCATCACCTTCTTTCCATTTAGCCGGGCACACTTCACCAGGGTGAGAGGCCACGTACTGAGCCGCTTTCACTTTACGCAGCAGGTCAGACGCGTCACGGCCAATGCCTTCAGCGGTGATTTCCACAGCCTGAATGATGCCCTGCGGGTCGACAATGAAAGTACCGCGGTCGGCCAGGCCTTGATCTTCACGCATGTTTTCGAAGTTACGGGTCAGCGCGCCAGTCGGGTCGCCGATCATCGCGTATTTGATTTTAGCGATGGTTTCAGAGCTGCTGTGCCAGGCTTTGTGAGTAAAGTGGGTATCGGTGGATACAGAGTAGATATCGACGCCGATTTTCTGAAACTCGTCGTAGTAGTCCGCAACGTCGCCCAGTTCGGTCGGGCAGACAAACGTAAAGTCAGCCGGATAGAAGAAGAACACGCTCCATTTACCTTCGATGTTCTGCTCGGTGACTTCGATGAACTGACCATCTTTGAAGGCCTGGTTTTTAAACGGTTTAACTTTAGTATTGATAACGGACATCTCTGTTTCCTCATGTGTTCCAATGTGTTTGGCTTGGAAGCTAAGGTACAAAAATGTGACGGATGTCGCTAATGCGTTGTCCGTATCAAATCGATAAGTGATACCTAACGTTTTGCCAGTAGCACAATCACAAAAATACCGCCCAACCCGGCGGTCACAATCCCCACCGGGAGCTCCTGCGACGCCAGCAATACACGGCTTAGGGTATCGCCGATACCCAGCAACACCGCGCCCAGCAAGCCGCACAGCACCAGCAACTGGCGATGGCGCGTACCAACCAGCGGACGGCACAAATGCGGCACCATCAGCCCGACAAATCCGATCACCCCGGTCAATGACACCAACAATGCCGTCGCCAGCGCACAGCACAGGAACACCTCAAGGCGCAGCCGGTTGACATTAACCCCCATCGATGTCGCCGTCTGTTCACCGGCCAGCAAACTGTCCAGCGCCCGCCAGCGCGCCATCACAACTCCAATTAATATCAACAGGCTGCACAGCGCTACCGGCAGATTATCCCAACGCGCCAGCCCCAGCCCGCCAAGAGACCAGAACAACACCGCACTGGCGGCGCGTTGGTCACCGGAAAATACCAGATAGCTGGTTAACGCCCCGAACAAAAAGGAAATTGCCAGCCCGCAGATCACCAGATGCTCCGCCTGTCGCCCCTGACGCAGAAAAAACAGCAGCGTCACCGACAGCGCCGAGCAAATCCCCCCGCCAAACGCCGCAACCGGTAGCGTGAAGGCACCAAACCATTCGCCAAAGCGGGTTATCACCAGCACGGCACCTGCCGACGCGCCGGAGGACAACCCAAACAGAAAGGGATCCGCCAGATCGTTGCGGGTGGTGGTTTGTAGCAACGCGCCGACCATCGCCAACCCGGCACCGGTGATGGCAGCCAGCAGCGTACGCGGCACACGCAGCTCCAGCACGATGCGGCGCACCGTCTCCGGTACGCCTGGGTGCTCCGGCGTCAGTGCCGCCAGTACCTGCGTCAGCGGGATCCGAATGGCCCCCACCGCAGTACTAAAGAGCATCACCACCAGCAACACCAACAGCGTGAGCAGGCAGACCACCGTATAGTGGCGGCACGATCTCATTGCGCCGTAACCGGATATTGTGCCGTAGCTGGATATTGTGCCGTAGCCGGGTAAAGCGCGTGGGCGAGTTTTTCAATCGCCGTAATATTGGCCGGCCCCGGCGTCAGCTCGGCATACTGCAATTTCAGGTAGCGCTGGTGTTCCACCGCCGGGGTATGCTTCATCAACGGATGCGTCTGCAGAAAATGCTGCAACGCCGCTGCGCCGCCGCCATTCTGGTAGTCGAGTAAAATGATCAGGTCCGGTTGCGCCGCCGCGACCGTCTCCCAGGAGGTGGTGGCCCAACTCGCCGCCATGCCATCCATCACATTACGGCCCCCCGCGGCCTCGATAATGGCGGTCGGCATGGCGTATTCCCCACTGGTAAAAGGCTTATCCTCACCGGAGTCATACACAAATACTGCTGGCGCAACCTGCCCTGTCGGCGGTTTGGGCAAGGCCGCCAGCCGCGCTTTCCATTGTTCGACCAGCGCCTGTGCCTGTTCCGCACGGCCAAAAATTTTCCCCAGCGTTAACACGTCGTCATACAGCAATGCCATGCTGGCGCGCGGGCGATGCGCGTCTTCAAAAATACAGCTTTCACTCAGCACCAGCGTCTTGATGCCGTAGGTCGCCAGCGTATCCGGCGTGACCTCGCCCCCCACCTTCATACCGTAATTCCAGCCCGCAAAGAAAAAATCCGGATTGGCACCCAGCAGGGTTTCCAGCGACGGGTATTTCGGCGACAGCTCGGGAATCGTCCCCATTTGCTGGCGAAATTCCGGCGTCATTTTGTACCAACCGCTGATACCGGTCAGGCCGACAATCTGCGGTTGCAGGTGCAGCGCGAACGCCATTTCCGCCATGTTCAGGTCATTGATGATGGCGCGCTGCGGCGCTTGCGTGAAGGTCAGCGGTTTACCACAACTGTGCACCGTCACCGGGAACCCCGACGCCTGCGCTGCCATAGCGCTGCATCCCAACAAGACACACATCACGCTGGCAAAGGCGCTAACCCGCAGCCCGCCATTACCGACTTTATTCATAGGTTTCCTCTGGTTATCAACCCGCTCGTGCAGGCACATCAAAAAGGCGTAACGGCAAGCCGGTTTGAGGATGAGATACCGTAAAGCTGTGAACGCCAAACACCGGGTAGACAGTCTCATTGTCCAGCGCCCGTGCGGGCACGTCCCAACACACCTGCCGCCCCTGAAACAACACCAACACCCGATCGGCAAACGCCTCTACCAGCGACAAATCGTGCAACACCGCGACCACCGCGATACCGCGTTGCCGGACCAGCGCCAGTAGCGCCGCCCGCCCACGTGGGTCCAGATGGTTGGTCGGCTCATCCAGCAGCAAAACCTCCGGTCGTTGCGCCAGTGCGCGCGCCAGAAATGCCCGCTGACGCTCACCTCCCGACAGCACCGCCAGCCTGCGTTGTCGTAGCGGCGACAAGCCGGTTTCCTCCAGCACGTGCGTTACCGTATCCTGCTGTGCCGCTGGCGACAGGGCATCCGCATGCGGTAAACACCCCAGCGACACGTACTCTTCCACCGTGAGCGACAGGCTGGGGGTATCATGCTGGCTCATCAGTGCCATATGCCGTGCCCGTTGCTGGCGAGACAGCTGCGCCAGCGGTTTATCTCCCAGCCAGACGCGCCCGCCCGCGGGCGGCGAGTCATGCAATAAGGCGCGTAATAGCGTCGATTTACCGCTGCCGTTCGGGCCGACAATCGCCAGACACTCCTTGCTCCCGACGGAAAAGTGAATATCGGTCAGTACTCGTTGACCGGTCGTGTGTACCGCATTCAAATGCTCTACCCGTAACAAAGGCGGCATGGTCTGCCACATGTCAGAACCCTCCCACATCCAATAGCTTATTTTGTTATGTTATAATATAACAAAATAAAAGATACCAAAACGCGGTCATCATGAGGGTGGATGAAGAGTGGATGGAGGGTGGGATGTCATGGGCTTCATGCCCGTCATGAACGCTTACAAACTGTACGATTATTGGATAAGTGCGAAGGATGCGAAGCAGAAAAGGGTATGTTATAACAAGCCGCAGTGTATTCTTTTCAACGCGTTTTTTTCAACGCAGTTATTTTCAATACGGTTCGGTTGCCTGGCAACCTACAGGTGGTGGGTGATGAAACTCAGAATGTCGCTGGTTTTTCTCTCGTTTGCGGCGGCCAACGCGTCGGCGTTTCAGGCCAAGTTAACGCCAGTCAATCCGAATGACGCCGCGAAGCTGGCGCAAATGGAAACCGCATTCAGTAACGGCCATGTCGCCACCAGTCCGTTGGGCATCTGCGATGCCACCTCTGTAAGCGGTTGCAACTGCCCGTTTTGCACCCAGTTGAGAAGTATTGGTCGTTAACCGTTCGTCATGACGTAACAGGGTCATGACGAAACACCAGCCAGGGTTTTACGATGACTGACATCGGGGAGACTGACCGGTAAATACCCCTGGCGCTGGTAAAACCGTGCCGCCTCAAGGGTGTCGGTAAAAAGATATAATTCGCGAAAATAGCTCGCCGCCGCCTGTTCGATAACGGTTAACAGCTCACGCCCCACACCCTGCCGACGATAATCCAAAGCAACATAAAAACGCCGTAACCGCCCGGTGTACGGCATGCCCGCTTGCTGATTAACGCCGCCAATCGCCACCAGACGCTCGGCCTCAAACACGGCAAATAGCCCTTCACCGGGTAAGCGGAAATCATTAGCACCAGACTGAAACTCCGTCTGCAACCGGCATAAAAACCGAAACCCTTGCTGCTGACTTTCAGCCACCAGCACCGCCAGCGCTTCAGGCAATGCGTCAAGACGTACAATTTGCACACTCACACCCATTCCTGTGCCCGCTCCAGCACGGTACTCAACGGCAGGTGCGCTTCGTATTGCTGCCAAAGCTGTTGATACCAGCTCTCATCCCCCAACGAGCGGTGAATACACAATATCGTGTGGTCACACTGGCGGGTTGCTGCGGCATACAACCGAGGGTCACCTTGTGTCAGCACCGCCAGCAGACGGCGCATTTCCACCATGTACGGGCGGGCAAACACCGGGTCCTGTTCCAGGACATTGCGGCTGTTATCAATCAGATCGCACAGCTTGATGCTTTGTGCTTGAGGACAGGCGGCCGCACTGTGCAGCAAATTGGCGTTCTTACGGTGAATACGCTCGCCACCGTCCTGTCGGGTGCGAACATCCGTCAGCATTTCGACATAACGGGCCACCTGCGAGCCAAACAACCGGGTCACCTGTTCCAGTGTCACGGGGGTATCCTCCACCGTATCATGCAACCAGGCAGCAGCAATCATCTCCTGTGACGGCTCAATTTGCATCAGCAACGTGACGACCGCCGCCGGATGAACAATATAAGGCTCACCGGTATATTTCCGTTTTTGCTCGCAGGCGGCATGCGCCTCGGTAGCAAATTCTCGGGCTCGTTCAATCAGTGTCATTTTTCCGCTCCTCAAAAGGAGTCAATGTCTGGCGAGATACCGTTGCAACATCATTATCAAACCTGCCTCATTATCAAACCTGCCCATCATCAAACCAGACCCACCCTCCCCCTATACGGGGAATAACCATCAACGGGACACAGTTATAAACACGACAGAGTCATAAACAAAGCAGGGTCATAAACAAGACATAGCCATCAAAGGAACACGGCTATATACCCAAAATAATTCGAGTTGCAGGCAGGCGGCAATCGAGCGAATCCCCAGGAGCTTACATAAGTAAGTGACTGGGGTGAGTGAGGGCAGCCAACGCACCTGCAACTTGAAGTATGACGGGTATAAATGATGTTGAAAAACGTCGCCAGACTACTTGCTGCCTTTATTAAATAATAAACGATCTCTGAAATAATTCGAGTCACGCCCGGTTGCCAGCGCCGTTTTTATTCCGTCAGTTAAGTGGGTTGGTTAAGAAAAAGTCAGTGCTGTTTTATTCCAGCGTTATTTCAGCCGGGCATAACGCATTTATCGACAGTTTTTCACTGAAAAAACGGGTAGCCGCTGGCTACCCACTTTTATCTCAGCACGATTTCATCGCGTTTACTCAGAACGTTTCCCAGTCATCGTTGCTGGTTTTCGCCTTTTTCACACCCGGGAGCGTTTTGGGTAATGTAGCTTGTGCGGCAACCGCGCGAGCTGGTACGCCGACAGCTGGCCGTGGTTCCGTACTGTCGATACGAAACGCCGATACTGCCTCGTTAAGCCCGGCGGCCTGCTCGGCCAGTGACGTCGCCGCCGCCGTCGCCTGCTCGACCAACGCCGCATTCTGTTGAGTAACGTTATCAATCGAGTTAATCGCCTGACCGACCTGATCGATACCCTTGCTCTGTTCCTGCGACGCGACCGAAATTTCCGCCATGATATCCGTTACGCTGGTCACGGCGTTGACGATATCCTGCATGGTTTCCCCGGCACGGCTAACCTGATCAGACCCCGTTTCCACCAGCGCGACCGATTCGGTGATGAGGCCTTCGATTTCTTTGGCGGCCTGCGCACTGCGCTGTGCCAGCGAACGCACCTCACCTGCCACCACCGCAAAACCTCGCCCTTGCTCACCGGCTCGCGCCGCTTCTACCGCCGCGTTCAGCGCCAGAATGTTGGTCTGGAAAGCGATACCGTTGATGATGTTGGTGATTTCAGAAATCTTCTTCGAACTCTGATGAATATTCCCCATGGTTTGTACTACGCCATCCACCAGTTCGCCGCCCTGTCGTGCCTTACCAGAGGCATTCCCCGCCAGTTGGCTGGCATGGTTGGCGTTCTCAGCGTTATGACGCACGGTAGAGGTCAGTTCTTCCATACTGGCGGCGGTCTGTTCCAGCGCGGAAGCCTGCTCTTCGGTACGGGAAGAAAGATCGCTGTTACCGGCGGAAATCTCGGTAATGCCCTGATAAATAGCCTCAACCCCGTGGCGTACATTGCTGACGGTCCGAGCCAGCGACTGCTGCATATTTTGCAGATAGTGGCCCAACTGCCCGACTTCGCCGCGCCCCCATTGCGCCAGTGGCATGGTGAGATCGCCTGAGGCGATGCGCTCGATACGCTCAACCAGCGAACGCATCGGCGTGATAATCACCCGGCGCAGACACAGGTAGGTAAACAACGACACCAGCACGGCCACCACAAAACTGACGGCCATGACGCTATAGCCAAATACCGACTCCTGCTGTGCCTCGCGGTTGAGCGCTTCCGCCCGCTGGGTGCGGATGGCCACCACTTTCAGCAACACGTCATTGTAGGCGAGGTCAAGTTTACGGGTCTGTTTCCATTCAATGGCGAGCACCTCGTCGTAACGCCCGGCTTTCACGGCATCCAGCATCGGCCTGACGCCAGTGTTCACGTACTCGTTGTAACGCTGTTGCAGTGCGTCATCCAGCGCCAGGTCCGCCGGTGTTTTGACTTCACGGCTTTGATAAGCGGCAAAGCTATCCGCTGACTGTTTCAGGCGACCTTCGGCTTGTTGAATACTGCTGCTGGCGGTGTCTTTATCACCGTCTTTAGCGGCGGCCGCCGCCTGAATCAGCATCAGACGAGCGGTACGCAGATGGTTAGAACTGTTGGACACCCCCAGACGGACCTGGATTTCTGCGGTGACATCGTTGAGGGAACTGTTGCTGCGTACCAGAAAATGGACGGAAAATCCGATAGCCAGCGCGAACAAAAGCAGGATAACGCCGATAATGGAACTGAACATCGGCATCAGCCGCCAATGGTGCCAGAAACTCACTCCAGGCGACGAAGAAGACAGAGTAGCGGTATTCATCATTTTTTCCTTTCAGAGCACAGTGAACACTAAAGTTATACAAAACATTGCGTTAGTTATCGGCGTGTTAATCTCCGGGATTAATCAATGCGAATTAAAACGAAGCGGAAAGACATGATTTTCGGTGAGGAAAAGAACAGCGGTAAAAAAATCAATTAACTGATTTTAAATTATAAAAATAAATACACTGTGGTATTGAAGGAAAATGATCGCTAAGCGTGCATTAAATTTGTGGCAGCTGCACAAACCAAAATACATCAAAAAACATTTAATATTACATTTGGATACAATATCACCACTACACCATTGGCGGGCGTCACCACCCAACGGTGTCGTCGCCGGTATTCAGCGCCAGTTTCCTGCTTAACCGACTCTGCCGAGGCAACCGGGTTTTACACCTCAGTATTGAAAGCCCGAAAACGCTCAGCGTATGCCCCTTCACGTTCAGCAAACCGCAACGCGCGAGCCCTATCGACGACAATCTCATCGGCTTGCGGCTGCTGTGAGAGTAACGCCAGCGTTTCATCAATAAAATCAGGTAGCGGCATCGCCCGAGGATCATAGCCCTGCTCGCCTTGTAACCCGGTTTGCACCCAGGGAGGGATAATCTCGATGACCTGTACCGGCGTCTGGCGAAGCTGACAACGCAACGCCTCGGTGTAGGCATGCAACGCCGCTTTAGTGGCGCAATAGGTAGGGGTGATAGCCTGCGGCAAAAAAGCCAGTTCCGATGTTACATTCAGCACCGCCGCCTGCGGCTGACGCAGCAAGTGAGGTATCAACGCACCGGTTAACCACAACGGCCCCAGCAGGTTGGTCGATACCGTGTCGGTGATCAACTGCGGATCCACCGCGGTCAGATCTTCACGCCGTTGGATCCCCGCGTTATTGATTACCACATTGAGCGTTGGGTGATCCTGCAGCAACTGCGCGACAAACGCACTGATAGCGTCAGGATCTCGCTGATCCAGCACCTGCCAGGCCATACCGGGAAAAGACGCCGCCGCCTGCTGCAATGTCGTTGCGTGTCGCCCGGTGATAATCACCTGATTGCCCCGCTGATGAAACACCGCCGCCAACCCCAGTCCGATACCTGACCCTCCGCCGGTGATCAGTATCGTATTCCCCGTCATGTTCATCGTGGTCGTTTCCTGTTGTGGTGGTGCCATTCGGCTCAGTTAAACAGAAAGGTGGTGATATCGTTGTCACGCAATTGGTAAGACCCACAGAAGCGACGCCCCTGCGGATAATCGGCAGACAGGTCAGTCAGCAGTTGCAGCGTGAACGTCCGCTGTGTGGTATCCAGCCCGACCATGCGCACATCCAGAAAGTCGAAGTAGCGTTTCACCTGTGGGTACAACGCTTTAAACAGGCTCTCTTTGGCTGAAAAACTGAGCGTCAGCATACTGGCGAAAGGAATGGGATCATGGGAATGCAACCAGTCGTATTCAATCTCATCGGCGATGCCGGGCCACAGATTATCAGCACGCTCGCCACTCATCCGGGTTTCAATATCCAGCCCAACGCACGTCATATCCTGACCACATCGATGCGCGGCACACAGCACGCTGTCAACGTTGTGACTCAGGGAACCGACGATCCCCGCAGGCCACTGCGGCGAACGATCGGGCGCGCTGGTGAGTACATAGCCCTCCACCCCCAGGCGTGACATGACGTTTTGCGCCAGATAACGCCCCGCCAGATATTCAGCTCGTCGTTTCGGCACCGAGCGGGCAATATCCGCCGGCACAGGAATACCCGCCCGCGAGAACAGATCATCGCGATACGCCGACAACTCAAAATGGCAGCGGGCACAATGTCCAGGGTAAGCGGCCGCACTCCCGGCCTGATAAACGGTCAACCATTCGATATTGTTAATAAATGAAGAAAGCATGTCACTGCACTCTGCAACCGGATATACGCCGTTAACGGTCTGGCTATCCGATAAATAAGCGATGTTTCATCAGCTTGAACGTGAACGCCTGTGGCAAAACACCGACTACTGTTACACCCGCGTCAAAGAGAAACCGGTAAGAAAAACCGTCTCCCAATCACTTCCCTTGATTAATAAGGGTCATTAAACCCATCCCTTATGCCGCCAAGTATAGCGTTAAGTCGCGCAATGTAGGCAATAAACGCCGATGCTGATCACTGCAGTGCCGGAAACAGTCGCCGTGTATTGGCAAGAAGGGTGTCCGCAATCACCTGCAGCGACTCAGAACGCAGTTCACATAGCGTGTTGAACACACAAACCAAACGCTCCGGGCGATTCGGCTGCCCTTGAAATCCACACACCGGCATATCCGGCGCATCGGTCTCCAACAGCAACCGCTCGAGCGGTAAGCGCGCGATCGCCTGACGAGTCTTGTTAGCTCGGGGATAGGTGATAGTGCCGCCAACGCCAATGTAGTAACCCAGACGAATAAACGTCATCGCCTGATCGTAACTACCAGCAAAACCATGCACCACGCCAGTACAAGGAACCGGGTAACGACGCAGCATTTGCGCCAGTTGGTCGTGGCTACGGCGGGAATGAAGGATAACCGGCAAGTCGTGGCGAGCAGCCAGTTTAAGTTGTGCACCCAGAAACGCTTTTTGCCGCTCAAATTGAGGATCCGACATGTACAGATCCAGGCCGATCTCCCCCACCGCTACCAGACGAGGCGGGGCCTGTTCAAGCGCGGACGCCAGCTCGGCCAGATGCGACTCCTGATGCCCGGCGATATACAACGGATGCAACCCCAGTGCGGCGTAAAGCGCAGGCCAGCGCTGACTGAGCGACAATACCCGCTCAAAATGCTCAGCCGCAACGGCAGGAATGATAAGACGGTGGACCCCCGCCTGCCCGGCTCGTGCCAGACTACCTGCGGCATCATCCGCAAACAGGGGAAAATCAAAGTGACAATGGGTATCAATAAACTCGACGGGCGTCGCCATCGGGTCATCAGATATCGCGCCGGATAACGAATCAGTTAAAAAGGCAGTGGGCAACGGCTATCTCTCAGTGCAGGCTGTCATGCCTTGAGGATACCTCGTCCTGCTCTTTTCCGTAATATTCCTGCATCACACCGGCCAGAAAATCGTGGTTTCCCGATACCCAGGCATCGTCACTGTCCACATATTCAGCCCAGAGCTCCCACAAGCATCCCTTCAACTGCTTCCACCTGCCCATCGCGACATCCAGATTCATCATGATGACCCCCCAGCAAGAACAGAACAAAAACTCAGATAAAAAACTACGCCGCCAGTATGACGAAACAATATGACAAACGTGTGGACTTCGTTCGCTTGCGCTGCGGGGGGACGAGTGTGGCTTAGGATTTCACCGTCAGCTCGTTCTTGACGCTCTTCACACCGCTGACCGCTTTAGCGATGGATTCCGCCCGCTCGGCTTGCGCCCGGTTCGCGACCTGGCCGGTCAGCAACACCACGCCATCCTGGGTTATCACCTTGATATGGCGGGAAGGCACGATGTCATCGGCCAGAAGTTTGGCTTTGATGGTGCTGGTGGTCAGTGCATCGTCAGCATACCCGCCCACCGACTGCACACCGCTGCCATCTTTAACCTGCAATTTATCGCTGACTGATTTCACCCCTTCAGTCTGGGCAGCAATTTTCACCGCACCGGTCGCCATTTGCTGGCTGGCAATAAACCCGCTGAGTGTCACCACGCCATCGTGGGTAGAAACGGAGATGTCATTGCTGTCGAGCGTTTCATCTTTCAGTAATGCGCTTTTTACTCTGGCAGTGAGCGTACTGTCATCCACATAGTCTGTGGCTTGTTGTACGGAATTGTCGATGGTTTTACCGGCGGTCTGCGCGATACGCTGCGCCTGCTGCACCAGCGTTTCCTGTTCAGCCTGCGCGTTGGCGCTCACCAGTACGGAACCCAGTACTATCGTCAGCGAAAATACCGTCGTCAGCGAAAATGCCGTCGCCGACGAAAATGCAATCGTGGTCTTTTTCATCGCAACCTTCCTTATCGTTATCGCCTGTTTTACCGCAGGGGGACTCCCCTCAGGCCGGAACGATTCGCTACACGTCATCAGATTATTTATTCAAATAAACAAATAAAATAAAAATAACGAACCATTACTCAATGCATTAAAAGTCAAATAAACCAAAAAGTAACACACCGTTAACTATAGACAATCGCAGGGAAAAGCCCAGCACCGGATGGCCGACAGGTCGTGATTTCAGATTTGTCCGTGATGCGAGAAATGGCGGGGATACAGCAATAATACGATGATAATTAAAGAATAAAATAAAAAGCCCACTCCGGCTGGAGTGGGCTGCAAACCAGCGATTAATGCTCGCGGGTTTTATAGAACTTCACGTCAGGATAACGTTCCTGAGCGAGGTTGAGGTTCACCATAGTCGGTGCGATATACGTGAGATTATCGCCGCCATCCAGCGCCAGGTTTGATTCGTTCTTACGTTTGAAATCCTCGAATTTCTTCACGTCGCCGCACTCAACCCAACGGGCGGTGGAAACGTTCACCGATTCGTACACCGCTTCTACGTTGTATTCGGTTTTCAGGCGGGCTACCACCACGTCAAACTGCAGCACCCCGACCGCACCCACGATCAAATCGTTGTTCATCAGTGGACGGAACACCTGCACCGCCCCCTCTTCGGACAACTGCACCAGCCCTTTGAGCAACTGCTTCTGCTTGAGCGGATCACGCAGGCGGATACGGCGGAACAGTTCCGGGGCGAAGTTGGGGATACCGGTGAATTTCAGATCTTCACCCTGAGTAAAGGTATCGCCAATCTGAATCGTGCCGTGGTTGTGCAAGCCGATAATGTCGCCCGGCCAGGCTTCCTCAACATGAGAGCGATCGCCTGCCATGAACGTCAGCGCATCAGAGATCACCACGTCTTTGCCGGTACGCACCTGACGCAGCTTCATCCCTTTCTCATAGCGGCCGGACACCACCCGCATAAACGCCACACGGTCGCGGTGTTTCGGGTCCATGTTGGCCTGAATCTTGAACACAAACCCGCTGAATTTCTCTTCGTCGGCACTCACCACACGCGCATCGGTCTTACGCGGCATCGGCGCGGGTGCCCAGGCCACCAGACCATCCAGCATGTGATCGACACCGAAGTTACCCAGCGCCGTACCGAAGAATACCGGCGTCAGTTCCCCATTCAGGAACGCTTCCTGCTCGAATTCGTGCGACGCGCCTTTGACCAGTTCCAGCTCTTCACGCAATTGCGCCGCCAGATCGTCACCGACCGCCTGATCCAATTCCGGGTTATCCAGCCCTTTGACGATACGAACGGCCTGAATGGTATGACCCATACCGCTCTGGTAAAGATAGGTTTCGTCTTTGTACAGGTGGTAGACGCCTTTAAACAGCTTACCGCAGCCAATCGGCCAGGTAATCGGCGCACAGGCGATGTTCAGTTCGTTTTCTACCTCGTCCAGCAATTCCATCGGATCACGGATATCACGGTCGAGTTTATTCATAAAGGTCAGGATCGGCGTATCACGCAGACGGGTCACTTCCATCAGCTTACGGGTCCGGTCCTCAACGCCTTTGGCGGCATCGATCACCATCAAACAGCAGTCGACGGCGGTCAGCGTGCGGTAGGTATCTTCAGAGAAGTCTTCATGCCCCGGTGTATCGAGCAGGTTGACCAGACTTTCTCGATACGGGAACTGCATCACCGAGGTGGTAATCGAGATACCACGCTGTTTTTCCATTTCCATCCAGTCAGATTTAGCATGCTGGTTGGAACCGCGCCCTTTTACCGTACCGGCAACCTGGATCGCCTGTCCGAACAGCAATACCTTTTCCGTAATGGTGGTTTTACCGGCGTCAGGGTGAGAGATAATAGCGAATGTCCGACGTTTCGAGACTTCGCGTGCGTATTCACTTGGAGACATGTTATTCAGGCTTCTTTAACAGTGAGGCGCCGACACCCCTATTCACGCAGAGATGTCGCACCAGACAAAAATAGAAAATAAAGACAGATAAAGCTGTCTGATGCCAATCAATTAAGCCATCGGGGCTCGCGCTAAGCGCAGCCGCCCGGCTGAAAGATTCCTCTAAGCACTTTTACACGCGTTTTCCCCCACACAGGCTTAAGTGACAGGCATCGTAGCGACAGATGGATAAGCCGATCATTTTCTCCGATTTACCGGCCGGGCACAATCGCTCATCACCTAAACCCTGCATTCAACACACCGTCGAAAATAACATTTAGACACACTTGTAAAGATCTGACTTACATTTACCGATAACAAACAGGCTAACGCTTACCGATTTAAAGGAGAGAGCATGAACCTGTCTGTTAACAGCATTACGGGATATAGCCAGCCTCAGTCCCAGAACGCTACGCCGTCTGACATCAACACAGAACCGCGCGACCCTATTACCGGGAAAACCATCACGATGCCGACCAGCATCAAGGTTTCCGAAGAAACGCTGGCGCGCTGGCGTCAGGCCTCATCATCCAGCAACACGTTAAGTAAGGAAGAGCAGGAAAAACTGACGCGCGCGATTCGCGATCTGCGTAATGAGGCGCTCTCCCGCACGTCTTCCGGTGTCAGTCTGGACAACCCGCTGTTCCTTGACCCTGTGACCGCTAGCGACGGGCTGACCTTCAGTAGCTGGGCGAACAACCTCAAAGCTGACAGCGATATCAGCAAAGAGGACCTCCTGACACTGGTTCACAACGTGCTGGCCTACGGTTTTGCCGAACAGCAAAGCGATACCACCAGCGCGATGCAACTGAGCGTGAAAAAAGCCGAGCTGACCGCTATCAAAGACAAGTACCTGAACAGCGACTACCAACAGCAGGCTCAGGCAGCTATCGACGCATTTGCCAGCCAGAAAATCGCGGCACAAGACACCATCAATAAAGCCCTGATGGAAGGGGAATACCGTATTGGCCTCGAAACAGGCGATACCACCCGCGCGGTATGGGCGCAAAGCCAGCTACAGAAATACGACACCGGCGCCAGCGACCTGCAGCTCAAACGCCAGCAGGTTTTTGCGCTGGCAAGCGGTAATGATGTCGATGGCTGGTTCGATCGTTTCCGCACGTATCTGCAACCCACCTCATCACCCAGCGACTGGGAGCAACACAACATCAATGCATTGCAACAGCAATGGCAGCAGTTCCAGCAACGTCTGGGGTAATTTTGGGGTAATAACGGCGCTACAGCACAATCGGGGAGTGACTGTCAGAGAGCGATTCTCAACAGACGACAGTCACAGATCGCCCCTCAGAGATCGCCTTCCAGAGATCACCTTTTGGAGATCAATTGTGCTGTATTCCCCATTATCCCCCGGAAATGCACCGCCATGGATGGAAAAAATCCCGCTTACTTCTTATGCTGCTACTCCCTGACCCGGTTTCCCCATCGCTCCCACCTGCCAAGGAGATAGCCATGCAAGACTGGAATCCCGAGCTTTACCTGCGTTTTGCCAATGAACGTACCCGTCCGGCCCTCGAACTGTTATCCCGTATTTCGCATCCCAACCCTACCCGTGTCACCGATCTGGGCTGCGGCCCTGGCAACAGCACCGAGTTGCTGCATCAGGCGTGGCCGCAGGCGCACGTCACCGGCGTGGATAACTCAGCCGCGATGCTGCAACAAGCGCAGCAACGCCTGCCGGGTTGTACATTCCAGCAGGCCGACATCGCTGACTGGCAACCGGATACCCCGCAGGACGTCATCTACGCTAATGCCGCGCTGCAATGGTTGACGGATCATGAGCGCCTGCTATCGGCGTTGGTGACGCATCTGGCACCGGGTGGCGTACTGGCGGTGCAAATGCCGGACACATTGAGCCAGCCCACACACCAACTGATGCGTAGCGTCGCCGCCAAAGGGCCGTGGAAGGATCGATTTGGCGACATAGACCAGATCCGACACTCGCTGCTCAGTCCCGGTCAGTATTACGACGTGTTGGTCAGTCACGGTTGCGACGTGGATATCTGGCAGACCACCTATTATCACATCATGGGGGGAGCACAGGCGGTTATCGAGTGGTTGAAAGGCACCGGGTTGCGCCCATTCCTGGCACCGTTGAACGCGCAGGAACAGCAGGACTTTTTGCAACGCTACCAGAGCTGCCTGCAAGCGGCTTACCCGGCTCAGGCCGACGGCAACAGCCTGCTTATCTACCCGCGCCTGTTTATGGTGGCGACGCGACACCGGTAATAAATCGCTGTCTAGGGTTTGCGGGTTTTATCGCCATCCGGCACGGAAGCGCCGTCGTCATTCGCCGGTTCATCATCCTGCGACGAGGCATTAGCGGTCAGCAGGTAAGGCGACTGTTGCCAGCGGGAACGACGGTGCTGCAGCAAGGTACGGGCCAGAATAATGCCAATGGCCAGCGCCATCATGATCATCAACCGCAGGATGTTGGTGGTGTTATCCACCTGACGGGCTTCCGTCGCCAGCACATGGGTGTCCAGCGTGATACGCAAAAAACCGATCGGGCCGTCTTTAGTGTTGAGCGGCTCCACCATCTGGTGATTGAAGTAACTACCGGCGCGGCTGCCATCGAGCGCCAGCCGGTCACGAACGGCCACCTGCTCACCTGACCGTGCCACCAGCGTGCCGTCCTGCAGGTACACGGCGGCATCCAGAATACGGCTGTGATCCGTCAACTGCTGCAACATTTCTTCAATTTTGCTGCTGTTATCATTGTTACTCTCCAGCAACGGGGTCAGGTTGAACGCCACCTGACGTGTCAGCGTGCGCGCCAGCTCTTCTACCTGCTCGGAACGGGCCATCTGATGACTGAGGCTGAAATAAGACGCCCCTTGCAATAAGACCACCAACAGAGCCAGACAGATCAGCACAATGGCCGTGCGATGTAAGCGAAATTTAATCCGGGCCCGAACCATGGGAATACCTGCGCGATTTGGATACTTTCATGTTGCCAGAAGCGTTAGCGATAGGATAGCTTGTTGCGTTAATTTGTGGCCGTCCACCCCGTCAATGCTCACTACCCGCAGGAAAGGATATTTAACCCATGTCGAACCGTTTGACCTATAGCGATCTGCCCGATGAGATCAACTGCTGGCCAAATTTACCCTTGTCGCTGAGTGACGACGAGGTCATGCCGCTCGACTATCGCGCCGGTAATACCGGCTGGCTGATGTACGGCGATGTGCTCGACAAATATCTGCTATCCCGCATCCAGCGTCGTCTGGATGAACCGCTGGTGATAGTCAGCGCCTGGAGCGTGGACGACTATCAGGTTGTACGCCTGGCGGGTACCTTAACGCCGCGCATCACCAAGGTTGCCCACGAACTGGGTCTGGATGTCACACCGATGGGCAATACGCCGAGTTTGCGCTCGCCCGGCCTGTTGGTGATGGACATGGATTCCACCGCCATTCAGATCGAATGTATCGATGAAATCGCCAAACTGGCCGGTACCGGCGAACAGGTCGCGGAAGTGACCGAGCGCGCCATGCGTGGCGAACTGGATTTCGCCGCCAGCCTGCGCCAGCGTGTCGGCACCCTCAAAGGTGCTGATGCCAACATTCTGCGACAGGTGCGGGAAACATTGCCGCTGATGCCAGGCTTGAAAAACATGGTCAAACAGTTGCAGGACGCTGGCTGGCACCTGGCTATCGCATCCGGCGGTTTCACCTATTTCGCCGACTACCTGCGTGACGAACTCGGGCTAGTGGCTGCAGTCGCCAACGAAATGGGTATGCGCGATGGTAAACTGACCGGTGAAGTGATCGGCCCCATCATCGATGCGAAATATAAAGCCGATACGCTGCAGCAACTGGCCGAGAAGCTGGCGATCCCGACACACCAAACAGTCGCCATCGGCGACGGCGCCAACGACCTGCTGATGATTAAAGCTGCGGGGCTGGGCATCGCGTATCACGCCAAACCGAAAGTGAACCAGCAAAGTGCCGTCACTATCCGCCATGCGGACCTGACCGGCGTATTGTGTATTCTCAGTGGCAGCCTGCGACACGAAAAAAGCTGAACCGTACACCCGTTCACAGACCATTTGTTATGTGCAACGGGTGACAGACAATAAATCTTCACAGAGCAGTGCCATTCACAAAGCAGTAAAAAGAAAGCGCAGTAAAACAGGAGGGAATTCATGGCCAAAGCCGTCAAACGTGCTTTTGTCTGTAATGAATGCGGGGCTGACTACCCACGCTGGCAGGGGCAATGCAGCGCCTGCCACGCCTGGAACACCATCACCGAGGTGCGCCTGGCCGCCGCGTCCTCCTCATCACGCAGCGATCGCTTCTCCGGTTACGCCGGGGACAGCGGCAGTGTCAGTCGGGTGCAGAAACTCTCTGACATCAGCCTGGAGGCGCTGCCGCGTTTCTCCACCGGCTTTTTGGAGTTTGACAGGGTATTGGGCGGTGGCGTGGTCCCCGGCAGCGCCATTCTGATCGGCGGTAACCCGGGTGCGGGTAAAAGTACCCTGCTACTGCAAACCCTGTGCAAATTGTCCGAACAGATGAAAACCCTGTACGTCACCGGCGAGGAATCTCTCCAACAGGTGGCGATGCGCGCCCACCGCCTCGGTCTGCCCGCTCAACATATTAATATGCTGTCGGAAACCAGCATCGAGCAGATCTGCCTGATTGCCGAGCAGGAACAACCGAAGCTCATGGTGATCGACTCTATCCAGGTGATGCATCTGGCCGATATTCAATCGTCTCCCGGCAGCGTGGCGCAGGTGCGTGAAACCGCCGCCTACCTGACGCGCTTTGCGAAAACCCGTGGTGTTGCCATCATCATGGTCGGTCACGTCACCAAAGACGGCTCGCTGGCTGGCCCAAAGGTACTAGAGCATTGTATCGACTGTTCGGTATTGCTCGATGGCGATGCCGACTCCCGTTTTCGCACGCTGCGCAGCCACAAGAACCGTTTTGGTGCCGTCAACGAACTGGGCGTATTCGCCATGACGGAACAGGGGCTGCGGGAAGTGAATAACCCGTCCGCCATCTTCCTGAGCCGGGGTGATGAAATCACATCGGGCAGTTCCGTGATGGTGGTATGGGAAGGCACCCGACCGCTGCTGGTTGAGATTCAGGCGCTGGTGGACCAATCGATGATGGCCAACCCGCGCCGGGTCGCCGTTGGGCTGGAACAAAACCGGCTGGCTATTCTGCTGGCCGTATTGCATCGCCACGGCGGGTTGCAGATGTCGGATCAGGACGTGTTCGTCAACGTGGTGGGTGGCGTCAAGGTCACAGAAACCAGCGCCGATCTGGCGTTGCTGTTATCGCTGGTGTCCAGCTTCCGCGACCGGCCGCTGCCGCAGGATGTGGTAGTGTTCGGTGAAGTCGGTCTGGCGGGAGAAATTCGCCCGGTGCCAAGCGGTCAGGAGCGTATTATCGAAGCGGCCAAGCATGGGTTTAAACGCGCCATCGTGCCGTTTGCCAATATGCCGAAGAAACCCCCTGCCAATATGCAGGTAATGGGCGCGAAAAAACTGTCGGACGCGCTGGCGATTCTGGATGATCTGTAATTTCCATTAGGCTTTACTTGCCGGAACAGTAATATGGCAGTGCGTTATCCGCCACATCGGAGTATCAGACCATGTCTCCCTACGATTACCTGAAAACAGCCATCAGACAAAAAGGCTGTACCCTGCAACAGGTCGCCGACGCCGCGGGTATGACCAAAGGCTATCTGAGCCAGTTGCTCAATGCCAAAATCAAAAGCCCCAGCGCGCAGAAGCTGGAATCGCTGCACCGTTTTCTGGGGCTGGAATTCCCCTATCAGCAAAAAAGTATCGGTGTGGTGTTTGGTAAGTTCTACCCGCTGCACACCGGCCACATTTATCTGATTCAGCGCGCCTGTAGTCAGGTAGACGAGCTGCACGTGATTCTCGGCTACGACGAACCGCGCGATCGCCTGTTGTTTGAACACAGTTCCATGTCGCAGCAACCCACCGTCAGTGACCGTCTGCGCTGGTTGTTGCAAACCTTCAAGTATCAAAAAAATATCCATATCCACGCCTTTAACGAACAGGGCATGGAACCTTATCCGCATGGCTGGGATGTGTGGAGCCGCGGTATCAAACAGTTTATGGCGGAAAAAGGTATCGACCCGCAATACGTCTATACCAGTGAAGAGCAGGACGCCGCGCAGTACAAAGAGCACCTCGGTATCGACACCGTGCTGGTCGACCCGAAACGCTCTTTCATGAGCATCAGCGGCGCGCAGATCCGTCAGGATCCGTTTCGCTACTGGGAATATATCCCCACCGAAGTGAAGCCGTTTTTCGTGCGCACCGTGGCGATTCTGGGCGGGGAATCCAGCGGTAAGTCTACGCTGGTCAACAAGCTGGCGAATATCTTCAATACCACCAGCGCCTGGGAATACGGCCGTGACTACGTGTTCTCTCACCTGGGGGGGGATGAAATGGCGCTACAGTATTCCGATTACGACAAAATCGCGCTCGGTCAGGCCCAGTACATCGATTTTGCAGTGAAATACGCCAATAAAGTGGCGTTTATCGACACCGACTTCATCACCACGCAGGCGTTTTGTAAAAAATACGAAGGCCGTGAACACCCGTTCGTACAGGCGCTGATTGAAGAGTACCGCTTTGATCTGGTGATTTTGCTGGAGAATAACACCCCGTGGGTGGCAGACGGCTTGCGTAGCCTCGGCAGTGCGGCGGATCGCAAAGCGTTTCAGGATGTGCTCAAAAGCATGCTGGCAGAAAATAACGTGCCTTACGTTCATGTCACCGAATCCGACTACGACAGCCGTTTTCTGCGCTGTGTGGAACTGGTGCAACAGATGCTGGGGCATGACCGCCAGCCACCGATCATGACAGCGGCGGGCTAACCCCTCGCTGTCAGTCGGGGGCTACCAGTGCCAGTGATGAGAAGGCGTGATGATTTCCGGCAGCGGCACGTCCCAGCTTGCTACCGGTAACGCCTCTACCTGCTGGCAGTCATGTGCCAGTCCGATAGGATAAGGGCCGCGCGACTGCCAGTGTTGCAACGTGCGGTCATAAAACCCACCGCCCATCCCCAACCGCTGCCCGGTGGCATCGAACGCTACCAGCGGCGTCAACAGCACATCGAGTTGCTCAACCGGTAATACCTGACGCACATCCAACTGCGGTTCCTGAATTTTCAGCCGATTCCACACCAGTACCGTATCCGGCGCATAACGTAAAAACAGCAGATGCCCGCGACAAAAAGGGTGCAGCACCGGCAGATAGACCTGTTTTTGGTGCTGCCAGAGTGCTGCTATCAACGGTTGGGTATTCAGCTCGCCGTCAAACGATAAAAACACCGCGACACGTTTGGCATCGACCAGACGCGAATTCGTCATCACCCGCTCAGCGGCCTGCTGGGCAAAGGCTGCTTGCTGCAAAGACGTTAACGCACGACGACGTTGGCGAACCTGCTGACGAATGTGCTGGCGTAACGAGGTAATACAAGAGCGATCAGAAGACGCACTGGCTGGGTTCATGCGCAGTCACTGCCATGCAATTAACAGGGGATAAACGAGAGGGAATCTCCGAGATGCCGCCGCAGGCTGTAACCCTTGAACCCTTGGTTCAAGGTGAACGCAACGTCGCAATCTTAAGGCTTCTCGGCCGAACCGAGCGTGCTCACCAACTACGGATCGTTACATTCTGTTGGTTGAAATATCGGCTCAGGGGACTTGCCCGCTGACGAACATCTCAGAGAAATTTTGTTCTTTCAAAGCTACCTTATCACGTCTGGTAGCGATGTGTTACCCAAAAAAATCGGACTTTTGTCAAAACGAGACACGCTACTCAAATTGCGCGCCCTGACGTTCAGTAATTCGCCCTTGCTCCAGCAAGGCCTGCTCAATCGTCTGCTGCAACATGCGAATACGCTGTTCCATATTCGCGGCATAGTCACGGGTTTTCAGCCGTTCCTGCGCCAGCTCATGACACACGTTAAGCGCAGCAATAAACACCAGTTGCTCGGTGTTAGTCACCCGGGTACGCACCTTGAGGTCCTGCAACCGCTGGTTAAGATCCTCCGCAGCCTGATTCAGCGCATCCTGCTGTTCTGGCGGACAATTAACTCTTAACGAACGGCCAAAAATCTGAATATCTACCGGTTGTGCAGACATGTCACCTTCCTGCCTTATTTCGTTTCACGCCCGCATGAGGGACATCCGCTGCGCGGCCCGTGACGGGGCCTTGAAAAAGCGGGCGCTACTATATATATCCAAAATAGAAGATACAAGCCCTTTATTATACCCATAAGATTGTCAGTGGCAGAGGCGTTGCTCAAAACGAAAGCCGGTTGTCCTGCCGCTTGAATCTATTGGGTATACGTCTGCCGACGGAGCTTGCTGGTATAGCAACGGAGCTTGGTGGTAGCATAACACGAACGACCTGCCAACGACGATGAATGCTCATGTCTATACAGAATACACTCCCCGGTTACGATGCTATCGACCAGCTCTTGCACCAGCATCAGGTTGCCCTGACCGCCGCCGAAATGCACGGCCTGTTAAGCGGCATGCTGTGTGGCGGCAACCACGATGACAGCTGGAAAACACTGACATTTGAATTGACTAACGACGGTATGGCTTTCCCGCAGACACTGGCCCAGCCGTTACAGCAACTGTATCAGGTGACTCGTGATACGCTGGAAGACGACGGTTTCATGTTCCAGTTGTACCTGCCGGACGACACGCAGGAAGACGTCAGCGTCTTTGACCGCGCCGATGCACTGGCTGGCTGGGTCAACCATTTCCTGCTCGGTCTTGGCGTTGTCCAGCCCCGTCTTAGCAAAGCGCAGGGGGAACTCAAAGAAGCGATTGATGACCTGCGTAATATCGCCCAACTCGGTTACGACGAAGACGAAGACAAGGACGAACTGGAGCAGTCGCTGGAAGAAGTGATCGAATACGTGCGGGTGGCGGCCATCATGTGCCATAACGAATTCACCCGCCCGGTACGCACGGTGCCGGAGCAAAAAAAACCGACGCTGCATTAATACACATGCTGCATTGATGCCCTTTTCAGGAGCAGGTAATGAATTCACAAGAATACCTTCGCCGTCGTCTGGCTCTGCTGGACAAAATGGCACCCGGCAGCGCGGCGATCCTGTTCGCTGCGCCAGAAGCTCAGCGTAACGCGGACAGTGACTATCCGTACCGCCAGAACAGCGATTTCTGGTATTTCACCGGCTTCAATGAGCCGGAAGCCGCGCTTCTGCTGATTAAAAGCGATGAAAATCATCACCATACCGTATTGTTCAATCGGGTACGCGATGTCACTGCTGAAATCTGGTTCGGTCGTCGTCTTGGTCAGGAAGCCGCCCCCGCCAAACTGGGCGTGGACCGGGCACTGCCATTTAACGAAATCGGCGAACAACTGCACTTGTTGCTTAATGGTCTGGACGTGGTCTACCACGCGCAGGGCGAATACGCCCACGCCGACAAACTGGTGTTCGCCGCGCTCGATACGTTGCGTACCGGCGGTACACGCAAAGGCTTTAATGCACCGGCGACCCTGACTGACTGGCGTCCATGGGTACACGAAATGCGTCTGTTCAAGTCTCCGGCGGAAATCGACACCCTGCGCCGCGCAGGGGAAATCAGCGCGCTGGCCCACACCCGTGCGATGGAAAAATGCCGCCCCGGCATGTTCGAATATCAGTTGGAAGGCGAAATCCACCACGAGTTCAATCGCCACGGCGCACGTTATCCGTCTTATAACACCATTGTCGGCAGCGGCGAAAACGCCTGTATCCTGCATTACACCGAAAATGAAAGCCAGATGCGTGACGGCGACCTGGTGTTGATCGACGCCGGGTGTGAATACCAGGGCTACGCGGGTGACATCACTCGCACGTTCCCGGTCAACGGCAAATTTACCCCGGCACAACGCGCTATTTACGATATCGTGCTGGAGTCTGAGGTACGTGCGATAGAGATGTTCGCACCGGGTCGCAGCATCCGCGAAGTCAATGAAGAAGTGGTGCGTATCATGCTGCGCGGCCTGATTAAACTCGGCATCCTGCATGGCGATGTCGATGCACTGTTCGCTGAACAGGCCCACCGTCAATTCTTCATGCACGGCCTGAGCCATTGGCTGGGTATGGACGTCCATGACGTCGGCGATTACGGCACCGCCGATCGCGGCCGGACGCTGGAGCCGGGTATGGTGCTAACGGTAGAGCCGGGCCTGTATATCGCACCGGACGCCGATGTACCCGCGGCATATCGCGGCATCGGTATTCGCATCGAAGACGACATTGTGATCACCGCCACCGGCAATGAGGTGCTGACCAGCGGCGTCGTCAAAGACCCCGATGCAATCGAAGCACTGATGGCAAGGGCGGCAGGACGCGTTTCATGACCATCATGATTGTCGGCGGCGGCATGGCTGGCGCGACACTGGCGCTGGCTATCTCCCATCTGTCTGGCGGGAAACTTGCGGTCGATCTGGTCGAAACCCGCTCGCCAGAGGAAAGCCAACATCCCGGTTTTGACGCTCGCGCCATCGCACTGGCGCAGGGCACCAGCATGCAACTGGATGCCATCGGCGTCTGGCAAACGCTGTCGCCGGTCGCGACGCCCATCACCCATATACACGTCAGCGATCGGGGCCATGCGGGCCGGGTACAATTGCAGGCCGGTGATTACCGGGTCCCCGCGTTAGGTCATGTGGTCGAATTGCACGATGTCGGCAAGCGCCTGTTCGCGTTATTACAGCATGCACCGGGCGTGCGGTTACATTGCCCGGCCACGGTGGTCAGCCTGCAGCGGGAGACGGATAGCGCCTCGCTGCTGCTGGACAACGGCACGCGCCTTGAAGGGCAGTTACTGGTGGCGGCCGACGGTTCACGTTCCCAGCTGGCACAACATGCGGGGATCCAGTGGCAACACACGCCGTATGAACAGGTGGCGATCATCGCGAATGTCGTTACCGCGCAAGCGCATCAGGGCCGCGCCTATGAGCGCTTTACCGAGCACGGCCCGCTGGCACTGCTGCCAATGAGTCGGGGCCGTAGCTCGCTGGTGTGGTGCCATCCCTTATCGCAGCAGGCTGAAGTCGATCGCTGGAGCGATGAGCAATTCCGCCAACGGTTACAGCGGGCGTTCGGCTGGCGGCTCGGTGCCATCACCCACGTCGGTGAGCGCCATAGCTATCCGCTGGCGCTGTCGACCGCCAGTCGGCATATCAGCCATCGACTGGCACTGGTGGGAAATGCGGCACAAACCCTGCACCCCATTGCCGGACAAGGATTCAACCTTGGCCTGCGCGACGTGATGACCCTGGCGGAAACCCTGGTGGCAGCGGCCGCACAAGGTGAGGATCCGGGCAGTCAGGCCGTACTACAACGCTATCAACGTCGCCGTGAGCCGGATCAGCACACCACCGTCACCCTGACGGATGGGCTGGTGCGCGTCTTCTCCAACTCTCTGTTCGCGATGGAAGTTGGGCGGAATCTGGGGCTGATGGCCATGAACAGCTTGCCGCTGCTGCGTGACGTACTGGCGCGGCGTACATTGGGCTGGGTGGAACGTTAATACAGACAGGAATTCATGCTCTATGCAATCATTTGATGTGGTTATCGCGGGTGGAGGCATGGTCGGACTGGCGCTGGCCTGCGGCCTGCAAGGCAGTGGCCTGAGCGTCGCAGTGCTGGATAAGCAGGCCGCCACCGAACCGTCGGTCAACGGCCCACACGCCCTTCGCGTATCCGCTATCAATGCCGCCAGTGAGGCGTTACTGCGCAAGCTCAACGTCTGGCCGGGTATTGCCGCACAGCGACTAAGCCCATACAACGACATGTATGTCTGGGATAAAGACAGCTTCGGTAATATTCGTTTTTGCGGCGAGGAGTTCGGTTTTTCCCACCTCGGCCACATTATCGAAAACGATGTTATCCAGTGGGCGTTGTGGCAACAGGCGGCCCAGTCGCGAGATATCACCCTCATGGCACCTGCCACATTGCGTCAGGTCGCCTGGGGTGAGAACGAAGCCTTTATTACGCTGGAAGACGGCGGCATGCTCACCGCCCGGCTGGTTGTCGGTGCCGACGGCGCACACTCCTGGCTGCGCCAGCACGCCGACATTCCGCTGACGTTTTGGGATTACGGCCACCATGCGTTAGTCGCCACTATCCGCACGGAACAGCCGCATAACGCGATTGCCAGCCAGGTGTTCCACGGCGAGGGTATTCTGGCGTTTCTGCCGCTTAGCGATCCGCATCTGAGTTCCATCGTCTGGTCGCTGCCGCCAGAGCGTGCTCAGCACCTGTGCGAACTGCCCGCTGACGCCTTTGCCAGACAACTGGCTATCACCTTCGATATGCGTTTAGGCTTGTGCCAGTTGGAGAGCGAACGCCAGACCTTCCCGCTTACCGCACGTTATGCCCGCAGCTTTGCCGCCCACCGGCTGGTGCTGACGGGCGATGCCGCGCACACGATCCATCCATTGGCAGGCCAGGGCGTCAACCTCGGTTTCATGGATGTAGCGGAACTGATCGCCGAGCTTAAACGGCTACAGGCACAAGGGAAAGACATCGGTCAGCATCTGTATCTGCGGCGTTACGAGCGGCGTCGTAAGCACAGCGCCGCCATGATGCTGGCGAGTATGCAGGGCTTTCGTACACTGTTCGCCGGTTCTCACCCGGTCGGCAGCCTGCTGCGTGATATCGGACTAAAGCTGGCGGATACACTGCCGGGCATCAAGCCAACGCTGGTACGTCAGGCTATGGGGCTTAACGACCTGCCTGAATGGCTGGATCACGCCGGATAAACTGGCAATATCGGGCTGCGAGCATTGATGATGGCGCAGCCCGTCGCCCGATATACCTGCCTTGTTTTCCTTGAGTGATGTTTTCTTGAATAATGTTTTCTTGAATAATGTTTTCTTGAATGACGACGGCCTGAATATCAGGTAACGCCACCATAAATTGTATTAGCCAGGACTTGAGCTGACAGTTTTTTCAGGTCATGTGCGATCCAATCGGACAGTCTGCTTTGAGTGAGGGTAATAATGCTGATCTACGACGTTTTTGGACGGCACATTGGGGTCAAGCGTGAAGGCGAGCGCTGGTTGGTGTTCCGTGTAGATCTGACAGAGCGCAAATTTTCCCGTGTTTACGAGATCGCTATTCCAGACGACATGGCAGAGGACGAAATCCCGGGCTGGCTGGGTGACATTTTCCATGAGTCAGCAACAGAGCGCCATCCTGATGTGAAACGTATCGAATAAGATATTATCCCTACACTCTGTTTATTCATGCACCGTAATTTTAGTCATGTGTGCTATTAGTGCAGACTGCCTGCCAGATTAGGTCTAGCCCTGAGTCTCTCAACGTGTCAGCTCAAGTCTGAGCTAATACACATAAATATATTCAAAAACAAACAACGCCAATTACCCCCCATTAATCAGATATCAATTAATTATTTTAAATTGAAATTATACGAACTAAAGAAAAACACACCTCATTTATTACACACCGATTTTTACGGTTATCACCACTTTTTCAATACATTATTTAATATACATTTCCTTCACAATAACCCATTAATAGTCATATCACGCCAATGAGCGAATACATTTTTCATAATTAGAAAAACAATTACCCCATCAGGGGGATAGTACGAATGAGTAATACTCGAATATCGAAATATAAAGGCGTATGATTTTCACAAAGGCGATCGTAATCATTTAAAGGAAAGTGTATCGAAACCTAATTCAGGTGTCATGGTTTATCCATGATACCCAAAATAATTCGAGTTGCAGGACAACACGCTGGCGTGTTGAACAACGCAACGCGTTGGCCCGAAG
The DNA here is from genome assembly GCF_019464615.1 of Dickeya ananatis. Taxonomy (NCBI): domain Bacteria; kingdom Pseudomonadati; phylum Pseudomonadota; class Gammaproteobacteria; order Enterobacterales; family Pectobacteriaceae; genus Dickeya; species Dickeya ananatis. The sequence goes on from NZ_CP040816.1 coordinate 3,678,998, forward strand.
GGCGAGGCCCACTGATGGGCCGAGTAACGCAGCCAACGCACCTGCAACTTGAAGTATGAAGGGTATATTTACCTGTTCTGGGGGGCTCATTCACTGTTCGTCTTTTCTTTTTTATTCCCAAGGAGAAATAGCATGCAAGCTCGTACTGTAAAGGAAAAGATCATACTGGCGGTGCTGATTGGCATTATTGCCGGCATCATTTGCGCGATAGCCAAATTTGGCTGGGAAATTCCTTTCCCACCCCGGACTCCGGCACGGGATCTGACCAACCCGCCCCAGCAATTACTGCAGCAGCTTGGCATGTCGTTTGATCTTTCGCATCTGACCTATCTGTTCAATGGCAACCCGCGACCGATCATGAGTTTCATCATGCATTTCGGCTTTTCGATCACGTTTACCGTGCTTTACTGCGTAGCCGCAGAATTCTGGCCGCGCATCAAACTGTGGCAGGGTGCGTTCTACGGTCTGGTACTGTGGGTGGTATTCCACATCGTACTGCTGCCGCTGTTCGGTACAGTACCTGCCCCTTGGGATCAGCCGTTCGCTGAGCACTTCTCAGAAATCTTCGGCCACATGTTCTGTTTCTGGGTAGCAGAGCTGGCGCGTCGTGACTTGCGTAACCGCATCACCCACCAGTCAGAAGATACGCTGACGACTCAACACGCGAACTGATTTATCACTCGTATTACGGTTATCCGCCCCTGATGGCTATTAGGGGCGTTCTGTTTTTTCCTCTTACGCTCTACCGCCGTTCCGCCCGTTACATTCCATTTCAGATATCACCCCTTCCCTTCGTGAAGACCAGGGGAACTGTTCCACCTGGTACACAAACCTAAATAGCTTACAGTCACATCATGTCGCAGGAAGAAACATATTCTTAACAATCAAGGATGCCGACATGATACCCATTTATTTTCTTACGTCTTTCCTACACCGGCTCTCTGGTTACACGGTTAGTTATCTTCGCATCGCGGGTTTGTTATTTCTGCTTTGCGGCAGTGCGCATGCGCTCACACCCGATGATGCCCGGCATTTACTTGAACGCACCAGCTTCGGTGCCAGTAAGCCGGATATTGAAGCACTGCTGCCGCTTTCCAGAGAGCAGGCCGTGTCACACTTGCTGGCATCGCTGGACACGCCCCAGACGCTTCAGCCTCCCTTTTATATTTCCCAGCCACGCCCGAATTACTGGGATAAAGACTGGGAGAAAGAATCCGTCATGTTTCGGCGCATCAACGAAATGCACCAGTTACAGGATTGGTGGATGCAGGAGATGATTGAAACGCCCGCGCCCTTTGCCGAACGCCTGACACTTTTCTGGCACAATCATTTTGTTTCACGCTTTCAGAACACCCGAATTTCCGCCCCGTTTTATGACCAGTTGCAGCTATTTCGATATGCAGGCACCACCAATTTTCGGGAATTACTGCGCGGTATTTTACGTGACCCCATGATGTTAAGCGGGCTGGATAACGTTAAAAACACACGTACCCACCCGAATGAAAACCTGGCGCGAGAATTGATGGAGTTATTCACGCTGGGCATCGGCCACTACAGTGAGCAAGATGTGAAACAAGTGGCCCGCCTGCTGGCTGGGCATACCGTCGCCCAGGAAGGCGGCTGGCACTATCAGGTCAACGAACAAGAGCGTGATACCGGGGAAAAAACGATTCTCGGCCAAGCGGTACAGGGAAGTGCCAGTGATGAGCTTGATCAGCTCGTCGACATATTATTGCGCCAACCCAGCACCGCTGAACGTATTGCCGGAAAGCTGTATTACGAGTTTGTCTCCCTCGCCCCCAATGAGGTGGAAATACACCGGCTGGCCGCAATCTTGCGTGACGGTCATTATGACTTGCGGGCACTACTCAACGCGTTGCTATTAAGCGATGCATTCTGGGCCGAGGAAAACCGTGGCAATTTAGTCAAATCGCCGCTGGATATGATAGTCGGATTTGCCCGCACCTTTCGTCTGCGCCTGCCTGATTACCGCATCCTCACCGACTATGCCGCCGTGCTGGGGCAAGAGCCGTTCAACGCCCCGGATGTCTCTGGCTGGAAAGGGGGCTTGAGTTGGTTAACCAGCGGACAAATCACGAACCGCAAACGCATTATCGAGAGGCTGTGGGTGGCCGTCCGCCAGTCCGCTCTGCTGGCGGACAAGTCTGTCGACGGATTACATATTCGCTTTAGTTCTGAATATCGCCGCGTCCCTGCGACATTCCGCGTGAGCGTCAACCAGCAGCCTATCGCCACGATCACCGCCAATGCCGGTTTACACACGCAAGGCATTGAAAAAGCCTCGAACGAATCCGCCGCCATGAAGCCGATGTGGGAAAATACCGTTATTCCCAGCGCCGTACTGCCGCCACACCCCAAAACCGTCACCGTCAGCTTTACGCTAACGGACGTCGATACACATCTGTTTATCAACTGGATAGCGCTGAATGGTCAACGCTATAACCCATCCCGTGCGCGTTGGGTAAATACCACCGCAGGCGTTTGTCCGATTGGGGTGCCGCTCGGGTCGTTTTATTGCCACGCCGAGCTGGAGCTCTCGTTAGATGACACGGACAGTGCCGATCAGGCGTCACTGAAAGACTTACAGACCCCTCTGAATTTCAACCTGGAATACGGCACGGCGAGATTGCAGTTAGCACCGCGTATCCCCCTGGCCCACACGGCGTCATCGCCGCTTCCTCCGGCACCGTTGCCGCCGCTGATGCCCGTGCTTTCTGACGAGGCCGCGGTGACCATGCAAGCGTCATCCGCCAGCCAGCTTAGGGAATTGCAGCAACAGATGTACCGGATTATGAGTCTCGATCCGGCCTACAACCTGAAATGATACGGAGTGACCTATGACAACCGCACCTGATTACACCCGCAGGAACCTGCTGAAATTATTCGGCTCGTTGCCACTGGTCTCGCTGCTGCCTGCCCCGTTGTTAGCGGAAAACCTTCAGGCGTTACGCCAGCAAACCGGCCAGCGCAGGCTGATTATCATTGAGCTGTTTGGTGGCAACGACGCCCTCAATACGTTGATCCCTTATCGTGACCCGCTTTATCGTCACTATCGCCCTACGCTGGCAGTTCCGGCCAACGAATGGCTGCCGCTCAATGATGAGTTCGCCTTTAACCCTGGGCTTGTCGAGCTGGAGAAGATTTATCAGCGTGGGGAACTGGCAATCTTTTCGGATATCGGCTATCCCCATCCGACGCTGTCGCATTTCGATGCCACCGCCATCTGGAATACCGCCAATACCAACCTCAGTTCACGCTCAGGCTGGGTAGGCCGTACGCTGGCCGCCAATCAAGACCTCGCCAGACGCTACGATACTGATGGCATTGTTTTCTCCGGCTCGCCTGATTTTATACATCAGGAAGGGGTCTTCGCCCTTGAGCTTCAGGATGCCGACGCACTGCGGTCTACCGACGATATGGCATTACGGGCGGCGATGCCGACAGATAACAACGCCTCACATTATCTGCGTTCACTGATAGAAAACACCCACACTATCCATCAGCGCATTCGGCAAAAGCTCAATCGCCCCAATCCATTTGCGCGATTATTCACCCCCGAGCCATCAGGCTATATGTCGCCGGTCTACATTCAGGGCGCACAACTGCTGTGGCTGATAGCCTGCGGCGTGGATACCCCGGTGCTGAAATTAGGCACATCCGGGTTTGACCTGCATTCACTGATGCGTGAGCAACATCGCCCACTTTTGCAACAGGTCGCCAGACTACTGACAGGGTTACGTCAGGGCCTGATAGACATCGGCGTCTGGCAGGACAGCATGATTCTGGTGCAATCAGAATTTGGTCGCCGACCACAGGAGAATGCGTCTGGTGGCACGGATCATGGCACCAGCGGGGTGGCATTCCTGTTGGGCGGGGCGCTGAGCGGCGGCCTCTATGGCTCACGTACCGACCTGGACAGGCTCGATGATGTCGGTAACCCGACCTTTACCACCGACTTTCGCCAGCTTTATTCCAGCATCGTGACGCAGTTCTGGCGCTTACCACATAACCCATTGCAACAAGAAGGTTTTTCGCCTCTGCCTTTGCGCTTTCGCACCTAACCTCATGATGAGAACAAGGATGACAATCATGAATAACGCCATGCCCCTGCCGCACATCAAAAATCGTGTACTCACGCACGCTGAACCCGACAGCGTGATTCACGAGCGCGTATCAGAAGGTGATTTTATATACGACGCCTCGCTGCCCGGCACCTGTGACCTGTTGGTATGCGTCACCCTGTATAACGAGCCGCCGACAGCGCTCAATGATACGCTGGCAGCCCTATCACGCAGTCATACCGTATTGCGCCGTCATACCTCACCTTACAGCGATGATCACGCGCCCCCTTCCCTGATGATTTGCCTCATCACCGACGGTGACGAGGCGCTCCACCCTGACACACGACGCTGGCTGGCATCGTCCGGTTTTACACTGTCGGATACCACCAATACGAGCCACACCACTCACAATCGCCTGCGCGTCCAGCGCAGTGCGCTGGCTGATCCGCCACCGTTTGGTTTAATGCCCGTATCGCCCGGACCGGAAGGAGACTGCCGCTACTCACCACTGCTGCTGGCTGAGAAACGCGACAATCGGGGCAAGCTGGATTCGCACAACTGGTTTTTCCGCCATCTTTGTCGTGTGATCACCCCGCGTTATGTGTTGCAAATCGATAGCGGTTCGATTCCTGACAACGACTGCCTGTACCACCTGTACCCTTATCTGGAACAACACCATGACTGTGCGGCACTGGCAACACACACCATCACCGCCATACCGACTGACGCCGGCCTGATAACCAACTGGCAATATGCTGATTTTATTTGGGAAAAACTCACCGACTGGCCGGTGAGCCAATGCCTTGGCTATATGGATGTGCTTCCCGGTCAGTGTAGCCTGATACGCTATGCCGCCCTGATAGCTCCGGGTCCACAGGGGTCATCCCCCCTGACACGCTACTTACGTGGTTTGCATCCGGGAGGATTACTGGAGCATAACCAGTTTCTGGCGGAAGACCGGGTATTGGGGTTTGAACTGATTAAAGAGACCCCGGCTACCACAACGTACCTGCCCCCAGCCAGACTGGAAACCGATGCCTGCACCACACTGAAAGAATTGATGCGCCAGCGCCGTCGCTGGATCAACAGCACCCTGGCTGCGCGCTTTTCCGCTGTGCTGGAACTGCCTACGCTCTGGCGGGAGGCTGCGCTCTCGTACCGCCGCAAATGTCAGATAACACTAGCGATGCTGTGGCATTGCATGTCGTTATTCACTTTACTGTTTTCCCCCTCGCTGCTGAGTCTCTCGGCTGCACTCAGCATGCCATCACTGTTAGCTAGCGACTCACCGGGCATGACGCCACACCTTTGGGCGGGCGGCGTCTTGCTACTGTGGTGTGGCGTGATAGTCCTTAGCCGCTCATGCAGCATCAACACCGCGACAGGGCTCCTATTTCATCAAATCGCCATGACGCTGATGGGGATCGCCACTCTCTTACTCACCCTCAGCAGCTTGTTGATTTATCCGCTGACAATAATCCTGTTATTTATACTGCCGCTCTTACTGGTTGCTATCGCCTCACCTGACAGCCCGAATACAGGGTGGCGAATAGCGCTTTATTACCTACCCAGCCTGTTATTTTTCCCGCTATATCTGACGACCTATTCCCTCGCCCAGTTCAGTGATATCAGTTGGGGAACAAAAGGACTCACCCATGCCACACCCAATAATCATTCAGCACGCTGGAAACGATCGCAGGATCACCTCCTACTGGGGTGGTTGATGGCAAATGTGATCCTCACTTTCACACTGTTGTCTGCCGGAGAGCATATTTATCTCTTTTTTGCCGCGGTGCTGCTGAGCATTATTCTGGCCCGTTATTTCATCGCTGCGTGGTGTCATTATTTTTCTCCTGGAATTATTCATCACCGTTATCAACGAGCTCCCATACAAGACAGATAAAATGGTAGCGAGATAAATAGAAAAACAAAGAATAATATAATTACAGAAAAACGAAACGCATCAATGCACATGAAATAGCATGATAGTAATAACATTACTCATTAATAGTAATAGCAGCGTGGCCGTGGTGCTTACTCTTTCACGGCCACTATCTTGCGTAATGCACGACTGGTTATACCGAAGTCCCGTGCAATCTGTTCCTGGCTCACCCCCTGACTTAACAACAACCTGACAGCGACATTCCGCAATTTTAAATAGATCCCCCAGGAAGAGGGAATATCCAGAACATTATCGGGCATGGAGTGGAATAGCATCTTGTCATGTGTCTTTTTTGACAGATGCATGCCGACTCTTTGCAGAAAAAGAGGATAGTCCCGGCTGACATAAATGCGTCCTCCGCCATGATTGATAATGAATTCAATCATTTTATCAAAACCATCATTCTCGATAATTTCTGATACCACCCAAGGTAACGATGCCAGCACCGTCACCTTATTATTCAAATAAAAATCATTAAACACTGAAAAACGGGGATCATTTAAATCGGGCAGACCAGAAAACACACCACGAAGAATAGAGTATTCCACTCCGCCTCCTGTCTTAGAGGGTACAATTAATACGGATAGAATCGAAAAAACACATCACTAAAGAAAAAACTGTAATAATCAATTTTTGAAATTAAATTTTTGATAGCTATTAGGTTGAAAACGATAATACTAACAACCTGTAAGCAATATATTTCCATAGACAAAAAGCAATGGAAATATAAAAAATAAATAAAAATAAATCGCGGTACGGAAAATAATCACTGACTAATTCATATTTACAGATTTTTATCGTGAAAAAAAGGATCCATCCCCCCCCAGTAAATACCCGGCAGAGAGTTAACAACATAATCAGCCAGGAGAAAAACCGCACGTTATAGCAAAAATTTCCTCTTACTTTTCTTTTACTGTTTGCGTTTTCGTATTACTGGCAACACGCTCTGTCCTCCTCTTTTATATAACCCTTTATGTAACCCTTTATACAACCGCCTGCATGCCGACATTCAACCTGGTATCTTTCCTCATGTCCTGCTGTTCTTTTTATGCCTTTTTGAACATTAAAAATAATTTTTTATACTTTTACACTTATATGACGATCTCCTAGAGTACCGGGCTATTACCAGATTTTTTCCATGCAGACGATGCAGATTGTTGAGGACTCAGGGAATGGCAATACGATTTCAGACAGGCAAAATATCACGGATATCCTTGCTCAGTGCAGGATTGCTCTCTCTGGCGGTAAGTACATCGCCTTTCGCAACAGCGGCAGACGCGACGGCCCCGGTACAAGGCGGTACGCTCAATATCGGGCTTGGCAGCGACACCCCAGTTATCGACCCCTCGATTACCGCCTACTCCGTAGCCGCGCTGGTGTCACGCAACGTGGTGGATTCGCTGGTCGGTCAGGCGGAAGACAACCGTTTTACCCCCTGGCTGGCTGAACGCTGGGAAATCAGCGACAACAACACCCGTTATACCTTTCACCTGCGCAAAGACGTGACGTTCAGTGACGGCACCAAACTGGACGCCGCCGCCGTGAAATACAATCTGGACCGTATTCTCGATCCGAAAACCACCTCCAGCTACGCCAAATCGCTGTTGGGGCCGATCGATAGCATTACTACGCCGGACGACTATACCGTGGTTATCAGTTACAAGAGCCCGTTCTCCGCACTGTTGCAGGGTCTGAGCCTACCGTATTTGGGCATTCAGTCGCCGACGTACCTGAAAAACACCCCGAATACCAGCAACACCATCGTGGGTTCCGGTCCGTTTATTCTGGAATCGTTCGTCAAAGGTAGCGGCAGCCGTCTGAAAAAACGCCCGGATTACCACTGGGGGCCTGGTTATGCCGCGCACTCGGGTCCGGCTTATCTGGATAGAATCGAATTCAAGTACCTGCCGGAATCGTCGGTGCGTCTCGGCGCTCTGAGCAGCGGTCAGGTACAGGCGATTGACGCCGTACCACCGGCCAACGCCACCGCCTTGAAAAAAGACCCCCGTCTGGAATTGATCACCCGCGAGAACCCAGGCGTTAACCGTGTACTTTACCTGAATACGTCTAAAGGCCCGTTCCAGGACATCAACGTACGCCGCGCCTTCCTGCACGCAGTGGATGCCGCCTCGGCGACAAAAGTGGCGTTCTTCGGTACGTTAAAAGCGGCCGACAGCGTACTGGGCCCGTCTACCCTGTATTACGACCCATCCGCCGCCGCGCTGGGGGGTTTTGACCTGAAAAAAGCCAACCAGTTGCTGGACGACGCGGGCTGGAAAACCAAAGATAGCGACGGTTACCGCACCAAAGACGGTAAACGCCTGACGGTACAGTTCGTCTACAGCACCGGCTCGTCGGAAGCGGCGGAAATCACCCTGTTCCAGGCAGTGCAGTATCAGGTGAAACAGGCAGGTATCGACGTCCAGCTCAACCCGGTCGACGGTGGGGGCTTCATCAGCCGTACCAACGATAACGACTACGATATCGCCTCCAACTACTTTGTACGCGCTGAGCCGGATATCCTGCGCACCGTGTTCGACTCCAACTATATTCCGCCTAACGGTAATAACTTCAGCCGCATCCACGCACTGGATGACAAGCTGAGAAAAGCCATCGGTGCCAGCGATGCCGAACGTCAGCAGCTTTACAGCGCTATCCAGCATGAATTGCTTGATCAGGCTTACGCGGTACCGCTGTTCATCCCGGCCTACCAATTAGGTCTGTCGAAGAAAGTACAGGGCATTAGCTGGGCCACCAACGCCAAACCGAACTTCTATGATGTCTGGATTAAACCGTAACCTGGCCGTCACGGCTCTCCAGCGACTCTTCACCATTGTGGCGGTGCTCTGGGGTGCCGCCACGCTGACGTTTATCGCCGTCAAACTGATCCCCGGTGATCCGGTCGCCATCCTGAGCGGCGGCGATAACGTGGTGGATGGTGCCTACCGTGCAGCGCTGATCAAGCAGTTTGGGCTCGATCAGCCGCTGTGGATGCAATACCTGCGTTATTGCGGACAGGCGCTGCAAGGCGACTTCGGCGTCAGCTATCAGTACCGGCAACCGGTCATCGCCTTGATTGGCGACGCCATGCGGGAAACGGTTCAACTGGCGATAAGCGCCCTGGTGCTGGCTTTGCTGCTCTCTGTCGTGAATGCCTTGCTGACCGCCGGTCGTCATGCCCGGCTACGGGCGCTGATGTCCTGGCTGGAACTGACGCTACTCAGCACGCCGGTCTACTGGGTCGGTATCGTGCTGCTCAGCGTATTCAGCTTCCGCTTGCAATGGTTCCCGGTGATGGGCAACGACGGGCTGATATCGCTGGTGCTGCCGGTCGTTACCCTGAGTCTGCCGCTGGCGGCGCTGCTAAGCCAGGTACTGCGTGATGGTCTGGAAGAGGCGTTGTCACAGCCGTTTGCACTGACGGTGCGCACCCGAGGCGTCAGCGAAACCTGGTTGCGCCTTCGCCACGGTCTGCGCCACGGCGCACTGGCCGCGTCTACACTGACCGGAACGCTGCTGGCGGGGGTGCTGAGCGGTTCGGTGCTGACCGAAACCGTGTTTGGCCGCGCCGGTATCGGCCAGATTACCCTGCATGCGATCGAAAGCCGCGATATGCCGCTGGTGCTGGGACTGGTAATGCTATCCGCACTGCTGTTTGTGGTCATCAACCTGCTGGTGGATGCGCTTTATCTACTGATCGACCCCCGTTTAAGAAAAAAGGCGAACGCTCATGAGCAGTGAACCGTTAACCTATAAACCGTTCTCCCCCCAGCCTGTCACTGATAACGGACTACGGATGCGGATACGCCGTTTAAGAGATATCACTGATCGCCGCCCCTGGCTGGCACCGGCAACCGTGCTGCCAGCCCTGGCCGTGTTGCTGTTGCTGCTGGCGGTATTTTTCCCGTCGCTGTTCACGCACCGTCTGCCGGATGAAATGGACATGGGCGCAGTGCTCCAACCTCCCAGCGCAGGCCACTGGTTCGGCACCGACCCGCTCGGTCGCGATGTGTTTACCCGTGTGATCTACGGTACGTCGCTATCACTGAGCATCGGCGTCGGCGCAATGCTCATTGCCTGTGTCGGCGGTGTGCTGCTGGGTACGCTGTCGGCGCTGGCACCGTTGCCGGTACGCCGTGTACTGGTGCGACTGCTGGACATCATGCTGGCGTTCCCGGAAATGTTACTGGCGTTGCTGGTCATTGCCGTGCTGGGCCGAGGCCCGGAAAACACACTCCTGGCGGTCGGGCTTTCAGGCGTCGCCGGCTATGCCCGACTGGTACGCTCGCAGGTGTTGCAGGTGAAACTCTCCGGCTACGTGGAGCACGCCATCGCGCTGGGCGAACACCCACTCTACATCGTGGTGCGTCATATCATTCCCAACACCCTGCGGCCGCTGTTGATTCTTGCCACCATCGGCGTCGGTAATGCGGTGTTGTCCGCCTCCGCGCTCAGTTTCCTCGGCCTTGGCGTGGTGCCACCGACCGCTGAATGGGGCGCACTGCTGGCCGATGGCCGCAACTTTTTGGATATCGCGCCCTGGGTCAGCCTGTTTCCGGCAAGCGTAGTGGCGCTGTCGGTCATCGTCATCACCCTGCTGGGCCGACGTTTACAGGCCATTCTGGCTAAGGGGGCGGCATGAGTCAGTCTGCTTCGCAGCCGTTATTACGCGTCGAAGGGTTAAACGTTACGTTCCCCAGCCCGCATGGGCCGGTGGAATCGGTGCGTAACCTGTCGTTTCAGGTTAATCCGGGGGAAATTCTGGCGCTGGTGGGCGAATCCGGCTCCGGTAAATCGGTCACCGCCCGCACACTGGTCGGGCTGGCAGGTGAACGGGCACAGATTGAGGCGAATGCCATCGAACTGGTGCGCCACGACGGCAGCCGGTGCGACCTGCAACACCTGAGCGCCCGGCAATGGCAACAGGTACGCGGCCGGGAGATAGGCTTTGTGTTGCAAGATGCTCTGGTATCGCTCGACCCATTACGGCGCATCGGGCAGGAAGTGGCGGAACCGTTACTGACCCATAAGCTGGCAGCACGCAGCGATGTGGCCGTTCGCGTTGCTGATCTGCTGGCGCAGGTCGGTATTCCCGACCCGGCCAACCGGGCGGCACAGTACCCGCATGAACTGTCTGGCGGTCTGCGCCAGCGGGCATTGATCGCCTCCGCGCTGGCCGCCGGGCCGACACTGCTGATCGCCGACGAACCGACCACCGCGCTGGATGCCACTGTTCAGCAACAGATCCTCAAACTGTTTACCGCGCTGGCGCAGGCCGGGCACGGTGTACTGCTGATAACCCATGATCTGGCGGTTGTCGCTCAGGTCGCCGACCGGATGATGGTGATGCAAACCGGCGCGCTGGTGGAACACGGCCCGGCGCAGCAGGTGCTATCCGCTCCGCAGCACCCGTATACTCGTCGTCTGCTGGCCGCTATTCCCACTGCCGCAACCCGTGGTCACTGGCTGGCAGGGGAAAACCCGCTCAGTGCGCAGGCCTCATCCCTGCTCTCTTCTGTCGACACCTCACATAAAAAGCACGGGCTGGCGTTGCAGGTCGACGGTATCTCCGTTTCCTTTAAGCGCCCGGATGGTAGCCGGATGACCGCAGTGAATAACATTTCGCTGGCGGTAGAACGGGGGGAAACGCTGGGCATCGTGGGCGAATCCGGCTCCGGCAAGACCACGCTCGGGAAGGTGATACTGGCGTTACAATCACCGGACAGCGGTGAAGTTCGCCTGTCCGGACATCCCTGGAGCAGGCTGGCGGAGCGAGAGCGCCGCCCGCTGCGCGCCCGCATTCAAACCATCACCCAGGATCCGCTCAGTTCGTTCGACCCGCAGTTCACGATTGAGCAGATCCTGCTGCAACCGTTGCGACTTCGGCACGATCTCAGCCCACAAGCCCGCCAGCAGCGCATTCTCGCCCTGCTGGAATTGGTGGGTTTATCACCCACATTGCTTGCCAGACGGCCACAATCGTTATCCGGCGGGCAACGCCAGCGGATCTCCATCGCACAAGCGCTGGCGGCAGAGCCAGAGGTGCTGATTTGCGACGAGCCGGTATCCGCGCTGGATGTCACCACGCAAGCACAGGTGCTGGACCTGCTGGTGGCGTTGCAGCACCGTTTACACCTGTCGATGGTGTTTATCTCCCACGATCTTGGCGTGGTACAGCACATGAGCCATCGGATTGCGGTGATGAAAGATGGCGACGTGGTGGAACACGGCACCGTGGAACAGATATTCAATCAACCACAGCACCCTTATACCCGGCAATTACTGTCTACCGTCGCCCCGGTGGAAATTAACCAACAACATAACGCGATTCACGCCTGACGTTATTTCAGCGCGCCATCATAAAATAACAGTTTCAATTAACAGGAATATGTTATTTGTGATGGCGCGAGTCACTGAGCGCCATAGTAAACACAGCTAAGATAAATACCGACGATAAATGTAATACTATCCTCTACTCGCAGGCCATAACACCAAAATGGATAATAAAGGTTTTCGCTGATGGTACAGCTGGTCAAAATACTGTTTTTTCTTATCCTTTACGTGATATCGCTACACTATATTCATCCCTATCCGATAACATTTACCCGCAGCATGACCGACCGGCTTGTCACCGTTGCTAACTACCTGGGATTTAGCGATCCTGAGTGGTTCTACCTGCTGGCGGTGTTAATGATTAATATGATGATCACCGTGGTGCTATACGGCTTAAGTATGCGAGCATGGAAATACTGCCAATCTATGAAACGTTAACCAGAAAAATAAAACGATAATCACTAATGACCGGGTTTATCCATAAAGCGCTAAAGACCATTCTATTTCTTGCTTTATTTCTATTATCGGTACGCTATGTCCATACTTACCCATTGCCTATGACCAAAGATCAAGTGACACTGCTCTTTACGCTGTCTGACGCTTTTGGGGTTCGCGATCCTGAAGATCTCTACATTTCAGCAATGCTGGTGCTTGAGATCATTACTACCATTATTGCCTATTCACTCATCATAAAACTCTGGCGCTATTACCGCACCTCACGCTCAGCACGGCAACCTTACTCGAAATAATGAGCCGCCACTGGCTCACACTTTAGCGCCAGACTGAAAGCGCTGCCGGTAACCGCTGGGGGTGACGCCGAATGCCTGATGAAATACCACGGAAAAATAATTGCTGTCGTCAAAACCGCATTCAGCCGCCACCTCGCTGATGGTTTGCCGGTTGTGGCGCAGCAATTCCATCGCCCGACAGAGCCGCAACTGGCGCAGGTATTGCGCCACGCTCATACCGGTCTGTTGTTTGAAGCGACTACGCAGGCTACGCATGCTGATGCCGTGCAACTGGCAGAAATCCTCCAGCCGAAATGGTCGGGCAATGCTGGCGCGCAGCGCATTCATCAACAAATCCAGTTGCTGGGCATCCGCCAGTTGGGTGCTTTCCGGTGCGTAACGATACCGCATCGCCAGTAGTGCAATCTGCAACAGCAGTACTTCGCTAAGCTGTAACGACAGCGGGTCTGATTTCATGCACTCCTGCGCCAGGTTTTCCACTTTGTCGCGCAGGATATCCATGCTCTGGGTCGCCAGCCGCCAGTAACGTTGCTGCTGCGAGACCTCACCGCCGGGCAACAAATTTTGCCAGTCGGCAGGCAGCGTCAGGCGCTCGCGGATATAGAGAATATTGTCCAGCTCCAGATCGTGCACCGATTCATAACTGTGACGATCACGGGCGGAGACATAAAACAGATCGCCGCAGGTGATGCGATAAGGCACGTCATTCCACAGATGCAGGCCATTGCCGCGCCAGACAATCACCAGCTCGTCAAAGTCGTGGTGATGCAACGGAAACGCGGGCTGCGGGCTGCGCTCCGCCACCGTGACCGTATTTTTATCGGTAAGAAAGTAATCTTCCGTTCGTAGCTTTAACCCACGGGATGGCACAGCCTGTCGCCCCTGTCACGTTAGAGCCTATCCCATTAGGGCTCTTAGTCCTCACACAGCGCCTGATGGCGCAACGCTTTCGGGGCCAGCGAAAAGGCTTTGCGGAACTGGGTGGAGAAGTGATTACTGTCACTGAAACCACAATCATGGGCGATGGTGGTAATCGAGTCATCACTGTGCTGCAACCGACGCCGCGCTTCCAGCAGACGCAACCGGTTCAGGTAACGCTGCGGCGTCATGCCGGTGCGCTGTTTTACCTGTCGGTGTAGCGTACGCAACGACAGCGAAAAACGGTCCGCCAGCGTGTCCCAGTCCACCTCTTCGCAGAAGTTATGCTGCAACCAGCCCAGCAACGCCTGAATCCCCAGCCGCTCGCTGCCGTCCCCCTGCGTCTGAAAGCTCTTTTGCCGCAGCAGCACCAGAATTTGCAGGAACAGGCTTTCGCTGGTCGCAATATCTTCCGGTCGTTCATGGCGCGCCAGCGCCGCCAGCTGCAGAATCAACTGCTTGACCTGCTGCTGCGTCCCGGCATTCAGTTGCCATTGTCCCAGCCACTCACCATTCGCGCCATACGGCAGAAACGGCGCGATATCCGACAGAAAACGGAACCCACGCGGCGAGCGATACAACACATTGGTCAGGTGCAGTTCCTCCACCTGCTCAAACAGATGGCGATCGTTGTCGCGCACGAAAAACACCGCCCCGCTACAGAGCGCGAAGGGTTGATCGTTGAACACGTGCACACCTGCACCTTGCTCGACCAGCACTATCTCCCAAAAGTCGTGATAGTGCTCGGGAAAGGCATGCTGCGGCATCCGGGGTTCTACGGCGACTGTCGCCGCGGGTGAAACAAAAAACTCCTCACCATGAAGTTGTGTCATGTCATCTTCCCCCTGACTGATTCACCTGTCAGATAGCGTAGTCAGAAGGGCGGCCCCTGCGCCTTAAAATAGCGCCGCGACATGGCCCTCGCGAGGTCATTTTTTCAAGATCCAGCCGTTAAATCACTGAAATGTGGTCAGGATCACAGGCGTTTATCGCTCATCCAACGCGGGTCACTCACCGGCTATCACCGCAAATCGTGAACCGCTTCACAGCCAACTTTGCCATTTTGCCATCCCCATTTTTCAGGTGGCACTCACCCAAAGGTGCCGCCGCCGCAACTTTCCTACACTGCCAAACACAGTCACCCACACCTTATCGATAACGGAGAGAACAGCAATGGCGGTCAGGCATTATGTGGCGATCGATCTTGGTGCTTCCAGCGGACGGGTCATGCTGGCATCGCTGGAAACCGAAACCCGCCGGTTAACGCTGGAGGAAATTCACCGTTTCAGCAACCCGCTGCGTCATTGGCAGGGGCATCACCTGTGGGATCTGGACGAACTGGAACGCCAGATTAGACACGGGCTTGAAACCATCGACGCCCGCGGCATTCACCCGGTCAGCATCGGTATCGACAGTTGGGGGGTGGATATGGTCGCGCTGGATAAGCAAGGTAACCGGCTGGGCCTGACCTACTCTTACCGTGACCATCGCACCGATGGCCAGATGGCACAGGTCACCGCCGAACTGGGCCGCGAGCGCCTCTACCGCCAGACCGGCATTCAGTTTTTGCCGTTCAATACCCTCTACCAACTGCGGGCGCTGCGCCAGCAGGAACCGGACGTTTGGGGGCAGGTGGCGCATCTGCTGCTGATCCCGGATTATTTTCACTACCGGTTAACCGGCCAGATAGCCTGCGAATACACCAACGCCAGCACCACACAGTTGCTGAATCTGGACAGCGGTGACTGGGACCACAGTCTGCTGGATTATCTGGGCATACCGCCCAACTGGCTTGCCACCCCGCATCAACCGGGCCAGCGGCTCGGCGAGTGGATAGCGCCCAGCGGCCGTGCGATACCGGTCGTAAGCGTGGCGACCCACGATACCGCCAGCGCGGTGGTCGCCACCCCGCTGACCGATGCAGACAGTGCTTATCTCAGCTCCGGTACCTGGTCGCTTATCGGCATTGAAAGCCATACACCGCTGACCGGCCCGGCGGCGCTGGCCGCGAACCTCACCAATGAAGGGGGTGTCGGCGGCCGTTATCGGGTACTGAAAAATATTATGGGGCTCTGGCTATTACAACGGGTATGTCAGGAACAACAGGTCACCGACCTGCCCGCCTTGCTCGAATCGGCGGCAGCACAACCGGGCTTTGTCAGCCTGATAAACCCAAACGACGAACGGCTGATTAACCCGCCTTCCATGAGCGATGCCCTGCGCGAACTCTGCCGTGAATACGACCAGCCACAGCCTGTCGGCACGGTGGCGCTGGTGCGCTGCATTCTGGATAGCCTGGCGTTGTCCTACCATCAGGGGCTGCTGACACTCGGCGCGCTGCGCGGCACGCCGTTACGCCATTTGCATGTTGTCGGCGGCGGTAGCCGCAACCACCTGCTCAACCAACTGTGTGCTGATGTCTGTCAGGTGCCGGTGCTAGCCGGTCCGGTTGAGGCCTCGACCCTCGGCAATATCGGCTGTCAGTTGATAGCCCAGGGCGACGTGGCAAACCTGGAGGCGTTTCGTCGTCTTCTCACCGACAACATCCCGCTACAACCGTTTATCCCCCAACAGGATAGTGATTTTGCTGATCACTGGCGTCGTTTTCAGGCGCTGTGTCAGAGTAATGAGGAGCTCACCGTATGAATACCGCACTAGAGACAGCCTGGCGTCTGGCCCAGGAACGTTACGCCCGCCTGAACATCGATGTGGATGCCGCACTGCGCCAGCTCGATCAGATTCCGGTTTCCATCCACTGCTGGCAGGGTGATGACGTCACCGGCTTCGAACACAACGGCGGGGCGTTGACCGGCGGTATTCAGGCAACCGGTAACTACCCCGGTAAGGCACGCGACGCCAGCGAATTACGCGCCGACCTGGAGCAAGCCTTTCGCCACATTCCCGGCCCGAAACGCCTTAATCTGCATGCTATCTATCTGGAATCGGAGACGCCAGTGGCGCGTAATGCCATCGAACCACAGCATTTCAGCAACTGGGTCGCGTGGGCCAAAGAACAGCATCTGGGGCTGGATTTTAACCCAACCTGTTTTTCACACCCCTTTAGCAGCGACGGCTTTACCCTGTCACACCCGGACGAAAAAATACGTCGCTTCTGGATAGAACACTGTCAGGCCAGCCGCCGCATTTCCGCCTGGTTCGGCCGCGAGCTGGGGACAGCCTCGGTCATGAATATCTGGATCCCGGACGGGATGAAAGACCTGACGGTAGACAGGCTGGCATTCCGCCAACGGTTGCTGGCGTCACTGGACGAGGTGATCGCAGAAAAACTGGATCCGGCCCACCATATCGATGCTGTAGAGAGCAAGCTGTTCGGGTTAGGGGCGGAAAGTTTTACCGTCGGCTCCGGCGAGTTTTACATGGGGTACGCCACCAGTCGCCAGACAGCGCTCTGTCTGGACGCCGGGCACTTCCACCCCACTGAAGTGATCTCCGACAAGATCTCCAGCGCCAGCCTGTTTGTGCCACGCCTGCTGCTGCACGTCAGCCGCCCGGTACGTTGGGACAGCGACCACGTGGTGCTGCTGGATGACGAAACCCAGGCCATCGCCCATGAAATCGTGCGCCATCACCTGTTTAACCGGGTGCATATCGGGCTGGATTTCTTCGACGCCTCCATCAACCGCATCGCCGCCTGGGTTATAGGCACCCGCAACATGAAAAAAGCCTTGCTGCGCGCGTTGCTGGAACCCACTGACACGCTGCGCTCGCTGGAACAAAACGGTGACTACACCGCCCGTCTGGCACTGCTGGAAGAACAGAAATCGCTACCGTGGCAGGCGGTGTGGGAGCACTACTGCCAGCAACATGACGTCATGCCCGGCAGCGACTGGCTGCAATCGGTACGTCACTACGAAAACACCGTTCTCTGTCAACGTTAATCGGTCAACGTTAAGGATTCACCATGCAATCAATTCTCTCCTCCTGGTTTGTACAGGGAATGATCAAAGCCACCAGCGATATGTGGCTCAAAGGCTGGGATGAGCGCAACGGCGGCAACATCAGCCTGCGCCTGACCACAGACGACGTGACGCCATTTGAAAGCGATTTCTATCCACATCCGCGCCATGAAGCGCTGTCTCAGCCCATGCCGGAACTGGCAGGCTGTTGGTTTATCGTCACCGGATCCGGCAAGTTCTTCCGCAACGTACAACTGGACCCAGCGGACAATCTGGTGCTATTGCAGGTGAATGGCGACGGTCGTGGTTATCGTATTTTCTGGGGGTTGACCCACGGCGGCCTGCCGACTTCCGAGCTGGCGGCCCATTTCCAGTCGCACATTGTGCGTATGAAGGTCAGCGGTGGACGGGATCGGGTGATCATGCATTGCCACGCCACCAACCTGATCGCGCTGAGCTATGTGCTGGAACTGAACAGTGCCACCTTCACCCGTGAGCTATGGGAAGGCAGTACCGAATGTCTGGTGGTGTTTCCAGACGGCGTAGGGATTGTCCCGTGGATGGTGCCAGGGACGGACGCTATCGGCGATGCGACGGCGGAACAAATGCAACACCACTCGCTGGTATTGTGGCCGTTCCACGGTATTTTCGGCACCGGCCCCTCGCTGGATGATGCCTTCGGCCTGATCGACACTGCTGAGAAATCGGCACAAGTGATGGTCAAGGTGCGTTCGATGGGCGGGAAAAAGCAGACCATCTCGACCGAAGAGCTGATCGCCCTCGGCCAGCGCTTTGGGGTTACGCCAATGGCGGCTGCCTTGCATCCCCTCGCATAACAGGCAGGCTCGCCTCAGTCTCCAGGACACCCGGCGGGCAGCGACAACAGCCGGGTTCACCGTCAGGTGACAGCGGGTGAAACCGGGTTATTGCACGCTGCCCGCCGGGACACAGGGACATTTCCCCGCCTCATGCGGGATAACCGTTTTCGCGATCACTCGCCACAGGATGACCATCATGTTGAGAAAAGCCTTTGTGATGCAGGTCTTTCCGGAATGCCACGACGAATACCAACGTCGCCACACGCCTATCTGGCCGGAATTGGAGGCCGAGTTAAAAGCCCACGGCGCGCACCATTACAGTATTTTCCTCGACCCGACTCGCCACCTGCTGTTCGCGTATGTGGAAATCGAATCAGAGGCACGCTGGAATGCCATCGCCCAGACTAACGTCTGCCAGCGCTGGTGGAAATACATGACAGAGGTGATGCCCGCCAACCCGGACAACAGCCCCGTCAGCGCTGAACTCGCCCCGGTTTTCTATCTTGACTAACCCGGTGGGCACCACGCAATAAGGCGAAATGCTACCGGGTGCCCGCCTCGTGGCGGTCGTCACCGACATCCATTCATACTATTATTTTTTTTGTATGAAACGGCGTGATTCAAAGAATAGCGCCGCCCCATCATGACATCACGCCATAACTATTTCGCTGACTCATAAAAACGATAAAAAATCACCCATCGTTGTCACAAAAACGCCGTTCCAAAAATAAAAAACAATTTGCCAAAATGATGACCAGAACGTATCACGGGAATAAATTTTTGAATTACCATGCCGTTACTAAAGATACCGTCCGTTAATAAAAGAAAGCTGCGATGAAAAAACTCTCACAATTAACTGTCTTCTCCAAGCTCCTGCTCGGTTTCTCCGTGCTCATCGTCATGATGTTGTTGTTGGGGATTGTGGCTATCTACCAGCTCAATGCCAGTGATAATAATGTTGTCGCATTCAAAGACAGCCGTATGCCGGGGGTGCGTTATACGCTGGAAATGCGCGGCATGCTGTCGGAAATTCGACTGCAGCAGGTGCAATATATCGCCTCAAAAACCCCACAAGAAGTCGAGGGCCATCGGGTTGAATTATTACAGGATCAGGATCTGTTTCTTAAGGCGCAGGCCAACTACGCCAACCTGCTGAAGAATGCACCACAGGAAAAACAAGCTTTATTCAATCAGGTGGTGGATAACTTTAAGAACTTCGTCGATGTCAACGCCAAGGTCATCGAGGCTGTTAACGGTGGGAAGTTGGATGAAGCCAGCAAAATCAGCGGTGCCGTTTCCGCCAAATACCGCACCCAGTTAATGAAAGATCTGGCGCAATTGGTGGATATGGAAATTGCCTCTGGCGATCAGGCCGGGGCAGTGTCAGAGGAAGGCTATAAGCATGCGCTGTATATGCTCTCCGGTCTGCTGGTGCTGGCACTTATCGCCACCGCGGTCATCACGACACTGATCACTCGCAGTCTGTCGCGCCAATTGGGCGGCGAGCCTGATTACGCCGCCGCCATCATGAACCAGGTGGCATCAGGCAATCTGTGCGTACCGATTGCACTTCGCCACGGCGACACCACCAGCTTACTGGCTACCATGAAGTTCATGAACGATAAGCTGGCGGAAATCATCCGGGGTATTGTTGATGGCAGCGAGTCTATTTCACTGGCAGCCAGCGAAATAGCGCAGGGTAACAGTGACTTGTCACAGCGTACCGAAGAGCAGGCCGCATCGCTGGTGCAAACCTCCTCCAACATGCAGCAGATTACCGAAACGGTAAAACGTAACGCGGACAACGCCCATCAGGCTAGCGAACTAGCGCGGCAAACCTCGCAGACGGCGGTGCACGGCGGCAACGTGGTGGATGACATGCTCAAGCGGATGCATGAAATCTCCCACAGTTCGCAGAAGATCGTCGATATTATCTCGGTGATTGAAGGCATCGCCTTCCAGACCAATATTCTGGCGCTCAACGCAGCGGTGGAAGCGGCACGTGCCGGTGAGCAAGGTAAGGGATTTGCTGTTGTGGCCGGTGAAGTGCGTAACCTGGCGCAAAAGAGTGCCAACGCCGCCAAAGAGATCAAAACGCTGATCGAAGGTACGGTCGAGAAAATTACCGATGGCTCCCGCCATGCGGATACCGCCAATCAGGCGATGGAGGACATCGTCAGTTCGGTCAACAAAGTCACCGACATCGTGGCTGAAATCTCGATGGCGTCCAACGAACAGCATCAGGGGATTAAGGAAATCAGCGTCGCCATCGATCAGATGGATCGCGTCACCCAGCAGAACGCGGCGCTGGTCGAGCAAGCCGCCACTGCCGCACAGTCTATGACGGAACAAGGCGAGCAGTTGCGCGACTCCGTTCGCTTCTTCCAGTTAGGTACGCAAACTCAGCAATCCGCACTGCGTCTTAACTAACTGATACAAACGGGCCGTCTTACGACGGCCCGTTTGTTCTGCTTGTCCGCTCCTTGCTGTTCTTCAACTCTTCTCAATCCCCTTTTCTCCTGACCTTTATCCCCCGCAACCCGAAAGGATGCGCTTCACCGCTCATCAGGCAGGGCTTTCAGTGCCAGCGAAAGCGCCTGGGCGGTCTGGCGTAACGGCGTTAACAACGTTTCTTCATCGATTTGGCGTAACTTGGCCGAAGAGAGTGACAGCGAAATGGCGTACTTCACCCGCTGATCCGCACCAAATACCGGCGCTGCCATGCAGGATACGCCGACTTCATGCTCTTCCCTGTCGAACGCGACCCCACACCGACGCACATCTTCCAGTTCGCGCTTCATGTGGCACGGATCGGTAATGGTAGAGGGGGTCAGCTTGCGAATAGGCGGCTGATGCTTGTTCCAGTAGGCAAAGAGCGCGTCGTCCGTATCATCAGCTAAGAACAGCTTCCCCATCGCCGAGCTGAATAACGTCATCTGCTGTCCCAGATACGCGAGGGTACGCAGCATACCGATAGTCGGCTCCTGCTTATGGATCAAAATGCAGTAGTCGCCTTCGCGTCTGGAAAAATTGACGGTCTCACCGGTCGCCGCGTTCAATGCCTGCAACGGCGGTGCAATCAGTCGCAGCACCTCTGGCGGTGCCAGTGATGTCTGCCCGACGGTAATAAACCGGGTGGTCAAACGATAGCTGCCCGCCGCAGGTGCCGGGGTCACGTAGCCGCACGCCTGTAACCCCTGCAACAAGCGATGCACGGTACTTTTATTAAGTTGGGCCAACCCGGCCAGGTGGGCCAGCGGGCAACCATTCGGGTAATTGCTTAAAATCTCAAGCAGTAGAAATCCCCGTAACAGGCTTTGATTACCCGCCGGTTTCTCATGACTGTGCGACAACGCTCCCATCCATCCGTCCCTCTGACTGAATAGTTTCGCTTATCGATAGCATGATTCGACATTATATGACGTGATCTCAGCCGCTCTGCGTGTACATCGCTGCCATTTTTCATCACCGATGACAGCCCAACGCTCACCAGGACAGCAAAAAACCGTCGGCCCTGCGCGCGAACAGGCCGTTATCAGACCAGCCAGGGGTGCCAGGCTTTAAAACATTCACGCACCTGAGGGTCAAGCCGTGTTGGGTCGCCATTCACTTCCCCCGATAGTTTGGCAAGAAAATCCACCAGCCAGGAGGCATTCGCTTCAGCAATGCGTTTCCCCTCTGCCGTATTCATGGTTTCTGGCAGGCGCATCAGTTTGACGCGGAAGTGATCCAGCGTGTAGAGGCTATCGTCCAGCTCACGCTCGCAGGCAAACAAGTCTTGCGAGTCAAATAACGGACGCCCCATCATGCCTGCCACATAAAACACTCGCGCCAGCCCCAACGCACCGAGTGAATCCAGTCGGTCGGCATCCTGCACGATTTTGGCTTCCAGGGTTTCTGCGGGGATACCGGCGCTAAAACTGTGCGCTTCAACCGCATGGAACAGCGCCGAATGCAGCTCACGGGGGAAATCAGGAAAATCACGCGACACAATACGCACCGCTTCTTCCGCCGACATACGTGACGCCCGGCTACGATCCGGATGATTTTTCGGCACCAGCACAATGTCATGCAGATACGCCGCGGCGATAATCACCCGCAGATCGCCACCTTCTTTCTGTTGAATGTGACGGGCGCTATTGGCCACCCGCACCAGATGGTGGTGATCATGCGCACTATCGGTGGAGTCCGCCAAATGCCGGGCGACGTATTGACTCAGTACCTGCTCAAAACCGGGTAAATCCATGCTGCACTCCTGCGTTCATCTGTCTACTGTGACAGAATAGTCAGAAAGTCATGACAACAACATGACTGATACATTCAGTGTTTTTCTGCAAATTTGATAATAAGCGGTGAAATTATTTAAACAAAAAATGTTTATTACTCGTTTTGTCAATAAATAAACATTTACTTTCTCAGCAACACATTATTATATTTACCCCCTTACACGATGCCGTAGCGTTTATTTTCTACTTCCCGCTTACGTCATTTTTTTAATTTACAAAACATGACCTGATATACCCTAAATAATTCGGGTAGCAGAACGCGACGGTGCAGCACATCCTCAGCGGCTGATAGAGCAATCAGCAAGGATGGCGAAAAAAACCGGCGTATCCGCCACTTGAACATAACAGGGATACTGTCAGGGGTATTTATCCCATGAGTCCGGTTTTGCTATTTTTTCTCACATTGGTGTTTATCGCCGATGGCTTGATGGTGTTCCTTATTCCGGTACTGGTCTATGCCGAAACCCAAAGCCTGACCTATTCCGGTTTGTCTTATATGTTATGGTGGCTGCCACGTATCGTGATAACCCCGGCGCTCGGCGTATTGATTGACCGCCTGGGGGTGCGCCCTGTATCCATCGCTTCCGATGCGCTCAAGGCATTCGGTTGCCTGCTGCTGTGCCTGGTGCTGAATTTTAACGAGCAACCGTTGATTCTGGCTTTAGCCTGTGGGTTGCTGGGTGCGGGGGTTTCCATCGGTAACGCGCAAACCATTACTGCCGTGGAAAAACTGATCGCCGCCCACAGTCGTCATATTGACCGCGATGCTAATGTATTGACCCGATTAGATTTACTCGGCATGGTGCTGGGGCCGCTGATCGGTATGGCATTATACGAATACGGTTTTCTGACACTGCTGTATATTGCCGCCACACTCTATTTATGCAACGCATATTATTTTCTGACCTCTCGCCTGTTTACTTTCACATCAGACGATGTATCAGAAAATAAAATGAATACACCACAATCTACCAAAATAAATTCATTTCCGTTACTAACGATCATCAAAAATCCATTTATTATTTTGATGATCGTACTGGCGCTGGGAAATAATATGTTTGATGGGTTAGTGGAGTCCAGCGGTGCGGCATTGATTGAAAATCGAATGGGATTATCAGTGAAATATTTTGGTTTCATTGATATCTGCGCCGGTGCGGCAGGATTTTTATCCACACTGGTTTATGGTGCCGCCCTCAACCGTCTGAGCCGGGAAACACTGCTGGCGATCGGACTGGGTCTTATCGTCATCGCCTCGCTGCTGCTGACCACGACGCTCGACCAGTTAGGGCCCTTCCTGATCTTCTATTCACTGGGTATTGTCGGCAAGGTATTTACCGGCAATATCATGCGTACACTGCGCCTGACGCTCATCCCTTACGAGCGACTGGCCAGCACCTCATCGCTCATTGCGCTGTTGAACCAGTCAGTGCTGCCGTTGATGGGAGTCTTTCTGTTTTTGTCCGAGCACGAAGGCTGGCCGCTAACCCGATTTATGCATATTGCTATCACACTTTCGCTACTGGCAGGCGTTGGGTTGTTGATTGGCCTGCGGCGTAAAAAACGGGAAAACACGCCGTTGCCCTCTCCCCACCCCGATATATCCCATTGATACGATGCTTCGCCTCGTCGGTGGTCAGCCTGTATCAATGTATGTCCAACAGTATGAAAATTTTATAAAAATGAACCGTCGTTCACGGCTCGCTCTTCTGATTACTGCCACCGGATACCGACAATCCTGCGGCCGATGAAGGGCGTGCCACCAAGGCTGGCGGGACAGCCAGATAAAACGGCAACACACAGTAACGCACCGAAATTACAGCACGAAATGCAAAAACCCAGGTACGTCTGGTTACGAATGCATACCCTTCACATGACGCAGAATGCCATGTCATGCACTTAAGATAGTCATGCGTTATCGCGGTGCTCGCTGCAGGCAGGCACCGCGACGACAGAGTCGATACTGTGGCTCTGCCTTTTTACTCTCAACCACCTGGAGACAATATGTTACGGACAATGTGTCTGGCAGCCTGCCTGATCAGCACCAGTGCGCTGGCAGCGGAAAGCGCCGATTTAGCATCACTGGTTAACCAACGCCTCGGCTACATGAAAGATGTGGCTGGCTACAAAGCGGCTCATCATCTGGCGATTGAGGACCTGCAACAAGAGGATAACGTACTGAAAGCCAGCCGACAGCAGGCTACGCAGTATGGGCTGGATGCAGATTCCGTTACCCCCTTTATTCAAGCGCAGATGGATGCCGCCAAGGCGATTCAGTATCGTTATCGCGCAGACTGGCTGGCCGTGCCGGAGAAAGATTGGCAGCCGCGTCCGCTGGACGAAGTGCGCGCCCAAATCGCTAAATTGAACGGCGTACTGCTACAACAACTCGCCGATACACTGCACAAACAAGGCGGTAGCCTGAGCCAACTGAATCACGCGGCGTTTATGCACGCCGTTACACAGAAGAACCTCAGCGAGCACGACAAGGCGCGTTTGTTCAACGCCCTGAAACAGGCCAAATTGCAGAAATAATCTCTGGCGGCGTGCGCGTTGTGTGCGCCGCTTTCTTCCTGCTTTCCTCCTCCCGTGTCCTCTCTGTCTTTAGCACACACGCCACAAAAACCTGTCGAGCCATCAAGCATCTGACGATAAAGCCCCGTGCCATATTAAATACATTGCGTCATACTCATTTTATGCGCAATTTTACTGCGCCATTCACCGACATTAAGACAGATTCTTATTGAGACTCGACTATCATGAAAACCAACACGACAGCCGACAGCCCAGACGAGAAAAGCCTCAATCTTGACCGCTTTGATCTGGCGATTCTGCGTTATCTCCAGTCTGATTCCTCTATTTCCAATGTGGCGCTGGCGGAAAAGGTCAAGCTCAGCGCACCGGCCTGCCTGCGGCGGGTGGAACGCCTGAAACAGATAGGGTTAATCAAAGGCTATGTTGCGCTGCTGAATCCACAGGCATTGAATGTCGGCATGGTGGTATTAATCGGTGTCGTGCTTGATCGCTCCACCCCGAAAAGTTTTGAAGATTTTGAAGCCGCAGTGCAGAAGATCAGCGGTTGCATGGAGTGCCATGTGGTCACCGGCGAGTTCGACTACATCCTGATGATCCGCACCAAAGACAACCAGAGCTTCAATAAACTGCACGCCGAACAGTTGCTGTTCCTGCCGGGTGTGCGCCAGATTCGCTCCTTTATCGGCCTGCGGGAAGTGCTATCGACGACGCAGTTGGTGTTTTAAGGGTGTGTGTTGCAAGCAATAACGCCGGGGGATCCCCGGCGTAGGCAGCACGCCACAACCGCACTCAGCCATTACGGAAAATATAGCTGTAAGCGCTCAGTGCCGGTGCGCCGCCGAGGTGGGCATAGAGCACTTTAGCGCCTTTCGGGAATTCGCCGTTACGCACCATGTCTATCATACCGTGCATGGATTTGCCTTCGTACACCGGGTCGGTCAGCACCCCTTCCAGACGGGCGCACAAGCGGATGGCTTCCAGCGTGCCGTCATTCGGCAGGCCGTATTCCGGGCCGCCGTAGCGGATATCCAGCACCACGTCCTCTTCGGTAATCTCGCGACCTAACTCAACCAGACCGGCGGTATGCTGCGCGATACGCAGGATCTGCGCTTTGGTTTTTTCCGGTTTGGCGGACGCATCAATACCGATAACGTTACGGGCACGGCCATCGGCGGCAAAGCCCACCACCATCCCGGCCTGAGTACTGCCGGTGACCGAGCACACCACGATATAGTCAAATTTAAAGCCCAGTTCTTTTTCCTGCTGGCGCACTTCTTCGGCAAAACCGACAAACCCCAACCCGCCATACGGGTGCTCAGAGCAACCAGCTGGGATCGGGAAAGGTTTACCGCCATTTTGTGAGGCTTCTTCCATCGCCTGTTTCCAGCTTTCGCGAATACCGATATCAAAACCGGCCGGGTCAAGACGGACATCCGCCCCCATAATGCGCGACAACTCGATATTCCCCACCCGGTCGTACACCGCGTCGGCATAGTTAACCCAGTTTTCCTGCACCAGAATACATTTCATCCCCAGGTGTGCCGCCACCGCCGCCACCTGACGAGTCTGGTTGGACTGGACACCGCCAATCGACACCAGCGTATCACAGCCCTGCGCCAACGCTTCCGGGATCAGGTACTCCAGCTTACGGGTTTTGTTACCACCGAATGCCAGCCCACTGTTGCAGTCTTCACGCTTGGCATAAATCTCCACATCACCGCCCAGGTATTCACTCAGGCGTTTCATCGGGGTAATCGGCGAAGGTCCGAAAGTTAAAGGATAACGCGGGAATTTTTCCAGATTCATGGTCAGGCTCCGGGGTAGCTAACGTAGATTGAACGGGCATCAGATGAACGTTTTTCGCAGGGAAAACACCTCATCGCTGACCTTCGATACTACAGAAAAACCAGTTAATTTAAATTGCGTTTTACTCGTTATTTTTTATAAAAAATTAAACAATAAATTAAAAATGAAAACTTAAATTCAAAATAAAACCAATAAAAAGAAATAAAATTTCATTCAAAAAAGAAAGCCAGAATCCCGCGCAGCGTTCAACGTAACGGCAGCCCAAAATCCACCCGGCAGTGTTGGTCGTGCTGCTGCAGCGCCTGTTTGAGGAAAGCAAAAAAGCTCTCCAGAAGCGCGGTACGAGGCCTGCCCATCTCGGTTTGTAATTGCAAGGTGCGCTGGCTCAGTTGATCCAGATTGACCGCTTTCATCGTCAGTCCATCATGTCTGGCACGGCACAGAATGGAGAAATGGCTGCACACACTGACCGCTTCCGGCGTGGTGCGCACATAGTCATACAGGCTGGAAAAGTGGTTACAGGTAAACACCGGCTCGATAAACACATTGTTCATTCGACAGGAGAGATCAAACAGTTGTCGGATGGTCGAGGAGGGATCCGGCAGTGCCACCGGCCAGGCGTTCAAATCCGCCAGTTGAAAATCCCGGTTGGCCAGCGGATGGTCTTGCGCCATAAACACCAGTACCGGCGCCGGAAACGACGCCAGCACGTCCACGCCCTGCTCCGGTGCCAGGCAGAACTTGAGGGCCACGTCGCACTCGCCGTTACGCAACCACTCCGGTACCTGCCGGGCACTACCGACCGTCAGATAAAAATTGACGTGGGGATGTTGTTCACGAAAACGCGCCAGCAGGGTTGGCAGCAGGTGAAGGGCCAGCCCATCGGTACAGGCCACCCGCAATGTGGTCTGGCGTGCCGACTTCATCCCTTCCATTTCCGCTATCGCCAGTTCCATGTCGGCCATACTGCGCCGCACGTGATTCGCCAGAATATGTCCGGCATGGTTGAGCACCATGCCGCGGGTACTACGTTCAAACAGCGGCATCCCCAGCCGGGTCTCCAGCCGTTGAATTTGCCGACTGATGGCAGACACCGCCACAAACAACTGCTGACTGGCGGCGCTAATGGAGCCGGTATTCACCACCGCCATAAAGTAACGAATTTCACTATTATGCATAGATACCCTCCCCATACGATGGGCGTGAATTATTCTCTGTGGTCGGTAGCAGCTTATTGGGACATGAGGATGGGCTTATAAAAGTACAGTGCATAATTTCGTGCGGAATAAGCCAAATTATTTATTTGCTACACCACCGCACGCACGACAAGGAGAGGCTCAAACGCCGCCTCTCCTTGACCACTGGCTAAAGGCTAAACTGTGCCGCTGCGCGGTCCCTTCGGTGTTCGACTTCGCTAATCGGGCCGCCCGTGACGTGCTCCCGGCACTGCACGGGCTTTCGCGGCATCCATGCCGCTCACCCGGCGAAGTCGCCCACCTCAGCACAGTTTTGACGCCCGAAAACCACCTTAATCCTGTACTTAACGAGTTTGTAGTCGGCCTAAGAAACTTAAATTTCTGTAACTTGCTGTCGGGATTGCAACACACTGTTGCCCTCTTGTGCCAAATCCCAAAACAGGCCGCACATGATGTGCAGGGCTTCGCGCGCGACATCCGCCAGCAGGTGTTCGTTAGGGGCGTGCTGGGAACAGGCGGGGTACGAGTGCGGTACCCACAGCGTTGGCAAGCCGAGCGTGCGCAGGAAACAGGCATTGGGCAGGCCGCCGCCGAAATTGGGTAATACCGCGGCCTGTTTGCCAACCGAACGTTCGATAGAGGCGACACCCCAATGTACCCAAGGATCGTCCGGGTCGATGCGGGTGGCTTCAAAACAGTTCTCCGGGTCGATGATGTCCACATCCTCAAACCCGCAGGCATCAAGACGGCGACGCAAGTGTTCGGCAAAGTGTTCCACATCGCTGCCCGGCACATAACGCATATGGCACTGGGCGCGGGCTGTCGGCGGGATGGCGTGCGCCGGTTTATCCGGATTGCCGGTGACATACGCCAGCACATCCAGCGTATTCCAGCCATACACCTTTTCCGCAGCGCTCAACCCCGGCTCCCCCCAGTGTGGATCGATAGCCGGGTCTCCCGGCGCACCGGCCAGTTCCAGACCGGACAAGGCGTGGCGCATCGAGGTGGACAGCGGTGGCGGCAGCAGTTCCGGCACCAGAATGCGGCCGTTGGCATCCACCAGACAGCCAATCGCGTGCGCTAACCGGATACCGGGGTTGCTGAGCAACCCGCCCCAGTTGCCGGAATGATGCGCGCCGTCACGCAGCGTCAGTCGCAGGCCGAAGTTGAATACACCGCGAGAACCCAGAAACAGGGTGGGTCGTTCCGCACTGACGCGCGGGCCGTCTGAGGCAATGAACAGATCCGCCGCCAGCCAGTCACGGTACTGTTGGCATACGGCATCCAGACCGGGCGATCCGCACTCTTCGCCCATTTCCAGAATCAACTTCACGTTATAACCCAGTCGGCCTTCACAGGCGCTCAGTACCACAGCCAGCGCCGCCAGATTGATGGTGTGCTGGCCTTTGTTGTCGGCGGTGCCGCGTCCGTACCAGCGGTTACCGACCGCCGTCAGCGTCCACGGTGATAATCCGCTGCGCCAGCGTGCCGCATCCCCCATCACTACGTCGCCGTGGCCGTAGGTCAGCACCGTCAGTGCCGCATCCGGCTCCATGCGGCGCGCCAGCAGAAAAGGCCCACGCTCCGCCACCGGATTCGGCACAATCAGGCACTCAAACCCCATGGCTTCCAGCAACGGGATCATCTCGTCGGTCAGGTAACCCATCAGTGCCGGGGCGCACTCTACGTTCTGGCTTTCCGTCTGGCAGGCCACCCGGCGTGCCAGCACGTCACGAAATGCGCCGGAGTCAAAATACGCCGCCGCATGTTGCATCATCTCTTCACGTGTCATCGTTGATCCTTTTTTCTGTTCACGTCCTGCGGATTGCGTGGGTTACACCACCTCAATCGTCGGAATCCCCAGCCCAGGTTCTGGCGTCAGAACCGATGCCAGCAACGCGCGGGTATAAGGGTGCTGCGGCGCGCCAAATACCTGCTCGCGGGTGCCCTGTTCGACAATCGCGCCTTTACGCATCACCGCCACGTGATCCACCAGATATTCCACCACCGACAGGTTATGGCTGATAAACAGATAGGTCAGGCCCAGCTCTTTTTTCAGCGTCAACAGCAGGTTGAGGATCTGCGCCTGTACCGACACATCCAGCGCGGAGGTCGGCTCGTCGCAAATCAGGATCGCCGGTTGCAGGATTAATGCCCGGGCAATCGCCACCCGCTGACGCTGACCACCAGAAAGCTGGCCGGGATACTGACCGTGGGTACGCTCAGGCATCCCCACTCTGTCGAGCATCTCGCGTACCCGCTGTTTACGTTCCGCCGGTGTGCCGATGTGGTGCAGCCGTAACGCCACTTCCACGATATCCGCTACCGTGCGGCGTGGGTTGAGCGAGGAATAAGGGTCCTGAAAGATAGGCTGCATGCGGCAGGCCAACTCACGGCGATCGCCCGCGTCGATTTCGCGCCCTTCAATCAGCACATTGCCGGATGTGGGCGGCAGCAGGCCGAGCAGCATTTTCGCCAGCGTACTCTTGCCACAGCCGGACTCACCCACCAGCCCCAGCGTTTCCCCCCGGCGAATGCGTAAAGACACATTGTCCACCGCGCGGATTTCACCGGGCGGTGAGAACATCCCACGGTTGAGTCGGAACACCCGGCTGAGTGCGCACAGTTCCAGTGCGATGTCGTCGTTGCCCGGAATAGGCGGCAACACGCGGCCGCCCGCTGTGGTTATCGGGTTCATACCGCCACCTCCGTCATCACCGCGTCCACACAACGCACCGCATGGTGTTCTGTCAGTGCCACATAGGGTGGCTCCTGTGCACAATCGCGACGACACTGCTGGCAACGGTTGCGAAACGCGCAGCCCTGTTGCGAACCGATCAAGCTCGGCACTACGCCGGGGATCGCCTGCAACGGCTCACCCGGCACGGTACGTCCGGCCACCGGAATACACTCCAGCAAGCCACGGGTATAAGGGTGACAAGGCTGGTGGAACAGTTCCATCACCGGAGCGGTTTCCACCACCTGCCCGGCGTACATCACCGCCACCCGGTCAGCGATACGTGCCACCACGCCAAGGTCATGGGTGATGAACACCACCGCGGTGCCAAATTCCTGTTGCAGTTCGCGCAACATCCGCAGGATCTGCGCCTGAATGGTGACATCCAGCGCGGTGGTCGGTTCATCGGCGATGATCAACTCCGGGCCGCACATCAGCGCCATGGCGATCATGATGCGTTGACGCAGGCCGCCGGAGAGCTGATGCGGGTATTGCCGTAGCCGTTCCGCCGCCATCGGAATACCGACGCGATTCATCAGGTACACCGCCCGTTCACGGGCCTCGGCGCGGGACACATTGCGGTGTGCCAGCAAGGTTTCGCACAGTTGATCCCCCAACGTGAACGACGGGTTTAACGAGGTCATCGGCTCCTGAAAGATCATCGCCATCTGGCTGCCTCGCAACGCCGCGCGCTCACGTGGGCTCAGCGCCAACAGGTCAGTGCCACGAAACCGCAACGTCTCAGCACGACGCTCGGCATTACGTGGCAGCAGGTCCATCAATGCCAGCGAGGTCATCGATTTGCCACACCCTGATTCACCGACCAGACACAGCATTTCACCGCGCCGTACCGAGAAATCGATGCCGCGCACGGCGTGCAACGTGCCACGCGGCGTCGTCAAATCGACCCGCAAGTTTTTCACCTCCAGCACGATCTCAGCCTGCCCCTCGCCCGTCAGCCTGGCCCCACCGGTAGTCTCAATTGCTGTATGCATAGCGTTCTCCTCAGAGCCTATCCCAATAGGCGTCATTGGCGCAGCCAGTTTGGACACGGACAGCGCGGAGACAACATGCGTTGCATGTTGAACGGACAAAGCAATTTGTCCGGCCCAACGGGCGAGCGCAGCGAGTAAACCGGAACGTACACGTAGTACGTGAGGATTTCGAGCACTGCCCAGGTCCAAAATGGCAAGTAAAATAGCCTAGTGGGGTAGGCTCTCAATTGCGGCCATCCAGCGCGGTCACATCGCGCAGGCCATCACCCACCAGATTGATGCTCAACACCAGCAGTGCCAGCACCACGCCGGGGATAACAATCACCCACGGTTGAAAGAACATGTAGGCCTTGCCTTCCGCCACCATCAGCCCCCAGGAAGGCATCGGCGGCTGTACGCCGAGACCAAGAAACGACAAAGTGGCCTCCAGCAAAATCGCGTGGGCTATTTCAAGCGTCGCCACCACGGTCAGCGGCCCCAGCAGATTAGGCAGAATCTCCCGCAGCATGATGAACAGCGATGACGCGCCGAGTGTCTGCGCCGCAGCGATAAATTCTGCGTCGCGTAGCTGACGCGTCACCGAGCGCGAGACAATCAGAAAACGGTCCCATAACAGTAAGCCCAGCAGCATAATCACCACTTTGACAGAGCCGCCCACCAGCGAGGCCAGCGCCAGCGCCACCAGGA
Organism: Dickeya ananatis; assembly: GCF_019464615.1. Classification (NCBI taxonomy): domain Bacteria; kingdom Pseudomonadati; phylum Pseudomonadota; class Gammaproteobacteria; order Enterobacterales; family Pectobacteriaceae; genus Dickeya; species Dickeya ananatis. The sequence continues at coordinate 3,711,996 of NZ_CP040816.1, forward strand.
TCACCGGCATCGACAAACGCACGGTCAACAGGTAACTCACCACTGCATCGACCCGACCGCCGAAGTAACCTGCCAGCACCCCCAGCGCAATGCCGATGGTGCCGGCCAGCATCACCGATACCAGCCCGATGGCGAGCGACACCCGGGCCCCGAACAGCAGGCGGCTCAGGTAATCCCGCCCCAGCTTGTCGGTACCGAGCAGATGCGCCCAACTGCCTTTGTCATGCCACACCGGTGGGATCAACCGTCGGCTGACATCCTGCGCATAGGGGTCGTGCGGGCTGATGAGCGGAGCCAGTAGCGCCAGCAGCACAATCGTCCCCAGAATCACCAGCCCAATCGTCATACCGTGGTGCCCCAGAATCTTGCGCTGCCAGCGCTGCCACGGCCCAGGTTCCGGTAACAGGCCAGGCTGCGGCGCGGTTTTCATGATCACCGCCAGTCGTGCTATTGCAGTTTTCATCACGGCTCCTTATCTGCTGCGCAGTCGTGGGTCGAGTAGCGCGTTGAGTACATCCGCCAGAAACGTCAACCCGATGTAAAACACGGCGATGATCAACACGATGGCCTGCACTACCGGGAAGTCGTTGCGGGCGATGGAATCCCACGCCAGTTGTCCCAGCCCTTGTAGTGAAAACACCGACTCAATCACCACCGAACCACCGAGCATGAATCCCAGTTCCACCGTCGCCAGCGCCACTACCGGGATGATGGCGTTACGCAAGCCGTGCTTGACCACCACCTTAAAAGCGCTCAGCCCTTTGGCACGGGCGGTGCGGATGTAGTCAGAGCCCAGTACATCGAGCATGCCGGAGCGGGTCAGACGCATCAGCGACGGCATGGCGTAATACCCCAGCGCCACCGCGGGCAGCACAAAGTGTTGCCAGCTACTGTTACCGGCTACCGGCAGCCATTTCAGCCCGACGGCAAAGATAAGGATCAGCACCAGCGCGAACCAGAAATTGGGCATCGCCTGCCCCACCACCGACACCAGCATGGCGAAACGATCGACCCAGGTATCCCGAAACACCGCCGCCAGCACCCCAAGCGGGATAGCCACCGTTAACGCCAGCAGCAACGACACCCCGCCCAGCTTGAGGGTGACCGGCATACGCTGGCCGACCAGCTCCATCACCGTGTTTTCAAAATAGAATGAACGACCGAAATCCAGTTGCATCGCCGACCACATCCAATGAGAGAACTGGCTCAGCAAGGGTTTATCCAGCCCATTCTGTACCCGAATCTGGGCGATGGTGTCGGCGGTCGCATCCGGCCCGGCGATGGCCGTCGCCAAATCACCAGAGAGATGCAGCAGCGAAAAACTGACCGCCGCCACGGTAAATAGCACCGCCAGCGCCACCAGTAACCGTTGAACAACGTACTTCACCATAAGCCACTCCTTACCCCTCACGTGCAGTCAGTGTCACGACCACCTTTACTTCCAGCTCGCCTCGGCGAAACGTGGCAGTTCATCCGGCCAGTCCTGAAAGTTCAGGTCGGCGGTAAACGCGTAATGGGTGGAATAAGAGAACAGCGGTGCCATGTAGGCTTGCGCCGAAATGTGCCCCAACAGCGCGGCATACTGCGCGCGGCGCTGCTGCGGGTCTATCACGGTGTCGGCTTGTGCCAGCTCGGCCATCACGGCAGGGTCTTTCCAGATATCACTGCCTTTGCCGCCAAAATAGGGGGTGACGAACGCGGTCGCGTCGTTGATAGAAAACGAGCCCCAGGTACTGAACGCCAGCGGAGCCTGACCCGACGCCAGCGCACTCGCCATCACCGGGTACTGCACGAAATGCAGCCGCGCACGGATGCCAACTTTGCGCAAATCGCCAATAATGGCCTCGGCGTAATCGCGCTCGCGGTACGCCCACAGATCGGTATCAAACCCGTTGGCATAGCCCGCTTGCGCCAGCAGTTGTTTCGCTTTGGCCGGGTCATAGGGATACTGGATCACCTGACTGGTATCACAGGCGGTCTGGGTACGAAAACAGGCGGAGTACACCGGTTTGCTGCCACCACGCACCAGATTATCGACCATCGCCTGACGGTTAATGGCGTAGTTGATCGCCTGACGCACGCGCAAGTCTTTGAACGGCCCCCCTTCCGGGCCGGTGGCGTTGGTGTTCAGTGCCAAAAAGCCGACACGCATGGTTTCACCGCTTTTCACCGCGATATTCGGCATGGCCGACAACGAATCGACCTGATCCGACGCCACACGCCAGATCCAGTCCACCTGTCCGGTCATCAACTGGGCCACACGCGCTTCCGGGTCACGGATCACCACAAACTGTATCTTGCCGATTTTGGGCTGCCCGATAGGGCTGTCTTTGAAATAGTCCGGGTTTTTCACCATCATCACGCCTTGCCCCGGCATGACCTTGACGATTTTATACGGACCGGTGCCAACCGGTGCTTTGCTAAAGCCTTCCAGTTTCACCTGCTGAAAATAGTGGGCGGGGTAAATCGGTGTCGGGCCGGATAAATATTCCAGCGCCGCCGGGAACGGTTTTTTCAGATGCAGACGCACCGTATAGTCGTCTACTTTTTCCACCTTATCGATCCAATCGACGCTTTGTGGAATCACCGAGGCGGTATTCGGCCCGGCGATATTGTCGAAGGTGTACACCACATCATCGGCGCTAAAGGCATCGCCATTATGGAAGGTCACGCCTTTACGCAGATGCAGCAGTAATACCGTGGGCGATTCCCATTGCCAGTCGGTCGCTAACTCGCCTTTGTATTCCCCGGTTTTCGGATCGCGATAAATCAGCGTATCCCAGGCGAGGTGCGCCAGAATTACCCCTTCGCGCATGTTATTGTGGTACGGACTGACGTTTTCCACCTCACTGTCAGAGGCATAAACCAGCGTGTCATTTTGTTTGCTGGCATAGCTGGTGCAGGAAACACCTGCCAGTAACGCGGTTAATGCATATTTCCGAACAGATTTCTGAATATGTCTTGCCAGATTACGAGCCATGCTGTTCTCCACCACCAGAAGGATGAATAAAAAGGATCACTACCCCAAAGCATTCATTGGTGATATTGCAAGAGCAGCGCCAAATAAGGATTATTCTCGTTACCGATTTTCGATATATGCTTTCTAAAAAAGAGAAAGCGCTGATGCGTAGGGGATTTGTTCGCTATAACGATAATAAAAAAATCGGGTATGGGATTACACGACAAGCCAGTTCTGATGCCGGGATTGGCAACGGCAGGTACTATTTCAGTGCAAAAAATCAACCAACCTGCACCATTTGCGTGATGAATGATAAGGAAAGGTTATTTCTTGTTTTTAGAAAGTCACTTTTATTGAATGTAGTTAAAAAAAATAAAAAACCTCATAATCATAAAAAAAATATAACCGCAACAATATCTACTACATGAATATCAATTTATTCAAAACTAAAAAAAATAACCAACGAATTATTAGCCAGAAAAAAGTCATCAGAAAAAAATAAAATACACTCACCGACACTTGACCTTTATCAAAATGAATCCTAGCTTTAAATAGCAAATATTTATCACCACCCTGTACCCGTCGTACTTCAAGTTGAAGGTGCGCTGGCTTTATCATTCATCCTTTTTGTGATGCAGCAAGCCACATCGCCGTCTCCTGCAACTCGAATTATCGAGGGAATACATATTTTTCTCTGGAGAATATCACAATGAAATTCGACGATGTTGTCGTGCTTAATAGCAGTGACTTAATAGTAAAGAATGCAGATTTAGATCTCAATTTCAATACGTTATTCCAGGTACCAACGAAATATGTCGGCCAGGCCATTGCCATGTCGAGAGTATTTCAGGAGGCTATTAATGGCAACGATCTTGAATTTAATTTTGATAAGGCCATTGAGCTGGTAAAAAATCATCCGGAGATGGCGATTATCGGTACGATAAATCAGTCTATTACCAAGCAAAACAATCAGGTATCGGCCATGGTGGATGACGTGATGAAGCTGTTGGATACCGTTGTCGGCGTCGTCCTGGATAAAGACAGCGCAACTTATAAAAAGTTTGCCAATACCATTGAACAAGGTTTTACCAACCTTGATGCCCAGAAAGAAAGTAAATGGATTTTCTGGAATAAAGAAAGCGAATCGAAAACCACATATACTTACAACATCTTATTCGCCGTTGCCAATCAGGATACTGGTTCTGTCATGGCTGCGGCGCCTATCGGCCTGACCATTACCGTCGATGTCGATAAACAACAGGTACTGTGGATTACCACAAAAGATAAACACAATTATTCCGTTAATGTGAAATCCATCACTGTTGTTGAAGCACTCAAATCCTGACGCTGAAAATGCCATGCCTCGCATGGCATTTTTACTGTTATCCAGTTCGGATATTCACTAAGGCACTGAGATGAACAACATTACATTAAATCCGACGACTGCCGTCGATGAGAAAAATAATTTCAGCGTGACACTAAACACTGATTTGAAATATGTTTCTCAGGCCATCAATATGGCTACTATTTTCAATGAGGCTTATATCCCTCAGGAAGGGATTAGTTTCGAAAAAGCACTATCGATCGCCAAAAGTCACGATACTCTGGCGGTGGTCGGTACGCATACCGTAAAAGGCAACAGTAACGTCTCTCAGGTCTGGGTCGCCATTGACCAGCTTCAAAACCTCATCCGCATGGTACAAGGGGCGGCGACAGAAAACTGGATGGCATTCGGTATTGCTGCCAAAGCCTTTATCGACCTGAATGCACAAAAAAACGGTAATTATTTTACAATTTTCAGCGAGCAATCAAACACATTGAGTTATCAATATAATATGTTTGATGTCACACAAAATGCAGATACCGGCTCAGTTATGGTTGGCCAGTTAACCAGCGTCGACATTACCATTACCAAAGCCAGTGCGAATGTTCTGGCGTTAGTCGCAGGCTCATCAATCACACAAAAAATGAACTTCAAGAGTATGGTGATTGTTGAAGCACTGAAGGCCGAATAGCAGTAAAACTCAACGATTTATACACGGTGATAACATGAGCATTGAAATTTACCCAGATGACGACAACGCCTTGCCCTATCAGGTTTTTCTCAACCTGCAAGACGAGCGCTATTATGCACAGGCGATACGTCTGGCCCAGCTTTTTGTCCATGACGTTGACGATAACGGTCAGTTGGATATGGCGAAGGCGGTAAAAACAGCCCAGTCTCAACCTGATCTGGCTATTGTAGCCACCAACAATATGACGCTGAAAAAGTCATTCGACTCACTTTCTGCCTTAACCACGGCACTATCTGAGCAATTGAAGATTGAAGGCGTGCTGGGCATTAGCCAAGACTCGTATATTCAAAATATTTTGTCTCATGCTTTTTGCGACCTGGATACACAAAAAGATAAACCCTGGTTTCACATCAATACTCCCCCCACTGCAAACCACCAGGTAACCAGTTATTCATACAGTTTATTTATTGTCGCTCAAGGTGAAGAAACCGGCGCGATGATGGCAGCAGGCCCACTCATCATCACCGTCACCCCCAGCACCGCCATTACCGATATATTTAGCACCAAAGACTGGCGTTTACTCTTGAAAAAAGAAGAGATTACGATCTCCATAAAAGGATTTCAGATTGTCGCACCACTGGAATAATCAGCAGGCCTATACCTTAGCTGATGACGCTGCATGGCATCATTGAATTAACCTGAATAAGGGATTTTATGTTGCATATTACCGACGACTTACATCCAACTATCTATAATAGCCCGATCGTACTGAATATCATCTCACCCCCGATCGTCACGACAGGATATGCCTTACGGACAGAGGCAGAGCAGCCCTTGCATTTCAAAACCCTGTTCAATGTTGAGGCAAAATATATTCCCCAGGCGTTAGCCATCAGTCGGGTATTTCAAAACGCCTTAACCTCTACCCTGAGCTTTGATACACCCAAAGCCATTGACGTTGCCAATGCAGCTGGCCTAACCATCGATAACGTCATTAATTTTCACGTCGCCAGTGACTCTCCCGAAAAAACCATTGCCATCGTATCCGATCATATTGATGACGTGATCGGCGGTTCAGTCTCCGATTCATTCAAGAATAAAATTCTGGACTCCATCAAAACAGGATTTTTAAATCTGAACCGCAACAGCGAAAGCGCCTGGATTTTTTGGTCAAAGGAAAGCAGTAACAGCACCAGTTATAACTACAACCTATTATTTGCCATTCAACAAAATCAACGGCTCATCGCCATCCCGTTGGGGATGCTGGTTAACGTCGATGTGAGCGAAGAGAAAGTGTTGTTTATCACCATTTCATCCCATGCCTGCTATGCCGTGAATCTGGATGGATTAAAAGTCAGTCAGGCATTATCAGGATAATACTGCGACCTGTCTCCACCGATGTCGTTAACGAAATCAGCAGGGGGGCAGGACGTGGCGCTATGGGTAATAACTGTCCTCCCTACGACATGATCAACCCACCATCCACATTGATCGTCTGGCCGGTGATGTAGCGTGCGTCGCTTGATGCGAGAAACGCCACCAGCCCGGCCACATCTTCCGGCTTGCCCGCACGTTTTAGCGGGATGCCTTGCACCCACTCCGCCATCAGTTCCCCTTTGCCGTAGTGTTTTTCCTCTGTGCTGAGGATTTCACCCCATACCCGGTCGTTGTAGTCCCACATTTCACTGTCGATGATGCCGGGGCAAAACGCGTTGACGGTGATGTTCCACGGGGCCAGTTCTTGTGCCAGGCTCTGGGTAATACCGATGACGCCCATCTTGCTAGCGGCATAGTGCGGCGTATAGATAAACCCTTTGCGCCCCTGCCCGGACGAGGTATTGATCAGGCAACCCTGCTGCTGCTTCACCATATACTTCGCCGCCTCACGGCAGCACAGCCACACACCGGTGGTATTTACCGCCAACACCCGCTCGAAATCGGCTGTCGGCATCCGGTCAAAATAATCGATGGTGATTACCCCGGCGTTTTGTACCGACACGTCAATCCGCCCGAAGCGCTCTGCCACCTGCTGATACAGCGTTTGCACCTGTGCTTCATCGGTGACATCCACCACCAGTGGCAACACCGCTGTGCCATAACGGTGCTGTATATCCGCCGCCGTCGACATCACCCGTTCCGAGTTGGACACCATCACCAGATGAGCGCCATCGCGGGCGAACCGTTCGGCGATGCCAGCGCCAATCCCGCGGCAGGCACCGGTAATCACCACCGTCTTCCCCTGAAAATCGCGTTGCATCGTCTGCTCCTCACTCAGGATGATTCGCCTGCCACAAGGTACGCTGTACCGCCTCCTGCCACCCCTGCCAGCTCGCCTGATAATGCTGATGACGCGCCTCGTCCGGTAGCCAACTGTCATGCGTCGGCAGTAACGGTTCCAGTTGCTGATCGCTCAACCGGCCCAGCGTGCGCCGCGCCAGTAACCCGGCCCCCAGCGCTGAGAGCTCGGTGGTGGTGCTGCGCACCACCGGGCAACCCAGCAGGTCGGCCTGAAACTGCATCAACCAGGCGTTGCGGGTCGGCCCGCCATCGACCATTAACTGCGCCAGATGGAAGTCCGGGTGTTGCTTCATTGCGGTCACCACATCGGCTATCTGGTAGGCGATCGACTCCAGAGCGGCACGTACCAAATGCGCCTGCCCACTGCCGCGACTGAGCCCGCACATCAGGCCACGCGCGCGATCGCTCCACCAGGGCGCACCCGCACCGGTCAGCGCCGGGACGAAATACACCCCGTCGGTAGACTCGATACTGGCGGGCAACGTCTGCAACGCCTCACTCAGTGCCGCCTCCGGCAGGGCGTTCAGCCCGGTGGCCTGTAGCATCCAGGCCACGCCATCACCGGTGTGGGGAATATTTCCCTCCAGCGCATAGACCACCCGCTCGCCATCGTGCCAGGCCACGGTGGTCGCCAGGGTGGTGATACGGGTATCCGGCACGCCCAGCGGGGCCATCACCGACGACCCGGTGCCGTAAGTCGCTTTCACCCCACCCGCACGCCCCAGCCCGTGGCCGTACAGCGCGGCGTGAGAATCGCCCACTACCGCCAGAATCGGGATGCCGTCCGCCACGCCGGGCACGCCGCAGGTCACACCGAACTCGCCGGCCGACGGCATCAGCTCTGGCAACGCAGCGCGTGGAATGCCGAACAACGCCAGCATCCCGTCATCCCATTGCAGGTGGTGCAGATTAAGCAACTGAGTACGGGCAGCGTTGGAGAGATCGCAACGGAACTGCCGCCCGCCGGTCAGGTGCCACAGCAACCAGGCATCAATGGTGCCGAGGCAAATCTCACCACGCGCCGCACGGGCGTGACCATCCGGCGTGTTATCGAGCAGCCAGCGCATTTTCGAGCCGGAGAACAGCGGGGCCACCGGCAACCCGGTCGCCGTGCGGATAGCAGCCTCTTGCTGGTTGTGTCGTAACTGTTCGCAAAACGGTGCCGAGCGGGAACACTGCCAGGTCAGCGCCGGGGAGATCGGCTGGCCGTTATCACGCCGCCAGCCGATGGCGGTTTCCCGCTGGTTGCTGATAGCCAGCGCCGCGACCCGCTCAGCCCCGACCTGGGCTATCACCTCGCGCATCACCACGAAGGACCCGGCCAGCAGCGCCTCACCGTCCTGCTCCACCCAACCGGCATGTGGGGTCATCAGGCCAAGCGGGCGTGACGCACGCGCCACCACCTGGCCGAGCGCGTCAATCGCCACCGCTTTGACGTTACTGGTGCCTTCGTCGAGTGCGATGATCACGTCTCTAGACATGGCTCACCTCCGACAACGGGTTAACTGACTGCTTTTTTTCATGGCGACGCATCATGACCACCTTGTTTTGTAGCCGCTGCTGGAACTGGTCAATCACCACAGCGGTGACGATCACCAGCCCCTTGATCACCATTTGCCAGAAGTCGCTGACACCCATCATCACCATGCCATCGGCCAAAAACACGATCACAAACGCACCGATGATCGAACCGGAAACCCGCCCGCGTCCGCCTGCCAGCGCGGTGCCGCCCAGCACGGTGGCACCGATGGCGTCCATCTCGAACATGTTGCCGGTCATCGGGTGGGCGGTTTGCAGTTGCGAGGCCACCACCAGCCCCACCAGCGCGGCACACAGGCCGGAAAAGGCGTAGACGAAGATTTTTACGTTGACGATCGGTACCCCGGCGAGGCGGGCGGCGGACTCATTGCCGCCGATGGCATAGATATAGCGGCCCAGCGGGGTTTTGCGCGTCAGGTACAATCCGAGCAGCAAAAACGCCAGCATCAGCCAGATCGGCAGATAAATACCGAGCAGCGTGCCGGAACCCAGGAAAGCAAAACCGGTGTTGCCCAGCTCAGGCATGCCGTTGAGGTTGGCATAGGTGCTGCCGTCATTGAACAGCAGCGCGGCACCACGGGCGACATACATCATGCCCAGCGTACAGATAAACGGTGCCACCACCAGCCGGGTGATCACCACGCCGTTGACCAGCCCAATCAGCATCCCCAGCACCGATACGACCAGGATCACCTCCGGCACATTGAGAAACAGGATATTGCCGCCCCACAGTGGAATGCCGTTAGTGAGCAGTGCACCGGCCACCATGCCACAGATACCGGCGACCGCACCGACGGAAAGATCGATACCCCCGGTGAGGATCACCAGCGTCATGCCGATAGCCAGCAGCCCGGTGATCGCCACATGTTGGGTCATGATCAGCAGGTTGGATGGGGTGAGGAAATTCGGCACCATCAGGCTGAAGAAGGCAATCACGATCAGCAAAGCGATGAAGGTACGGGCCTTCAGCAGGTACATATACAACGTGTATTTTTGACTCATGATGAACTCCGGCCGGTTAGTCGTGAGGGGTGGAAGCGCTGATGAGGATTTCACGGGTGACCTGACTGCGTGGCAGATCGGCGGTGATGTGGCCGTCAGCCATCACCAGAATGCGATCCGCCAGCGCCATCACTTCGTCCAGTTCGGATGACGAAAACATCACCGATAATCCCTGCTGCGCCATACGCCCGATCAGGTGGTAGACATCGGTTTTGGCTCCCACATCGATACCGCGGGTTGGCTCGTCGAGCAGCACCACCTGCGGCCGGGTCATCAGCGCCTTGCCCAGCACCACCTTCTGCTGGTTGCCGCCGGATAGCGAGGTGATCGGCAGTTCGTCGTCGCTGACCTTGATAGCCAGCTGACGCACCATCTCATCCACCTGGCGGGCCTCATCCGGTTCACGCAGCCACGTCCAGGCGCGCCAGAAGCTGCGCAGGCTAAACGACGACAGCGTCATGTTGGCGCGAATAGACATCAACTGCACCATGCCTTCGCCCTGCCGGTCTTCCGGTACCAGTGCGATGCCTTTTTCCAGCCGCTGGCGAAACCCCAGCCCATCAAGGCAGTCGTCGTTCAGTTGCACGCGGCCCTGCTGGCACGGCATCAGGCCAGTCAGCCCTTTGAACAGCTCGGTACGCCCGGCGCCCAGCAGGCCGTAAATCCCCACCACTTCGCCTTTGCGCAGGCTAAAAGAGACGTCGTTCAGGCGATAACCGCCGCTTTGGTGCAGCGCCGTCAGCCCGCTCACCGTCAGCACGGTGTCGCCCTGCGGCGCAGGCTGGTAGTCAAAATGCTTTTTCTTGTCGCCGACCATCTGTTCGATGATCCAGGGCACGCTGGCGTGGCGCACTTCACGTTCGCAGATGAAACGACCGTCACGAAAAATGGTGATGTGGTCGCCAATCTCCATCAGCTCTTCCAGCCGGTGGGAGATGTAGATGATGGTGACGCCGCGCCGTTTGAGCTGCTCTATCACCCCGAACAGCACCTTCACCTCGGACTGGCTCAGCGCCGAGGTCGGCTCATCCATGATCAGCACCCGGGTGTCTTTGGATAACGCACGGGCGATCTCCACCAGTTGCTGATGGCCGATGCCCAACTCGCCGAGCGGGGTATAGGGGTCGATATCCAGCTCCAGTCGCTCCAGCAAGGTTTTCGCCAGTGCGTACTGAAATTTTTCGTTGATGACGCCGCGCTGGAAAAACTCATTGGCGATGAAAATGTTGTCCATCACGTTCATATTGGGGAACAGGTTCAGTTCCTGAAAAATGATGCTGATACCCTGTTGTTCCGCCTGTTGGGTCGAGCCCAGCGTCACCGGCTTACCATCCAGCAGGATCTGCCCGGAGGACGGCGTTTCCACCCCGGCCAGCATCTTCATCATGGTGGATTTGCCCGCGCCGTTTTCACCGATCAGCACGTTGACCTTATTGCGATACACCCGGTAGTTGACCTGATCGAGCGCGGTCACCCCCGGATAGACGCGTGACAGGTCGCGGGTTTCGATAATCACCTCCGGCGCGGTCTCAGCCTGCGTCGTCGGCGACGCCGTGGTGACCACCGGGGTTACCGGCATCATCACCGCTCTCATCGGCATGCTCATATCCGCCATCATCCCCCCTTACCGTCACGCGTTATCTGCGCCGGTGTGATATCCGGCACCGCCTGTGGGATGTCCCAGCTACTGAACACACCCACCACGTCGAGCCGGTCGCCCACTTTCGGGTGCGCCGCCTGAATCATCGTCAGGGCCTGCTGATTGATGGCGCGGCCAAAATCGCCGTACAACACCTGGTCGTTAAAGTCCTGATAACTTGCGCCTTTATAACTGTCGCGCAGGTCAGTACCGCGCAACGTCGGCCCCAGTTGCACCGGAATGCTCTCGCCGTCGGCGTCTTTAATCAGCATTTTGCCGCTGCGTGAAGCGGTATCGAGTTGTTCCACCGTGCCGGTGATACGCACCGTGAACACACAGGCGTTTTCATCCTGCGAACGGTAACCAAACTGCTTACAGGCAGCATCCATATCGCTGCTGCTTTGCAGGTCTTTCAGCAAGGCAGCAAGCGGACGCGCCTCGTTGACCAGTTGCGGCACCAGCTTCTGTTGCCAGGTTTGCCCGATATTCGCCATATGAGGATTAGGGGGATGACGCAGGTCGGCCAGTTCCTGCTGCGACACGATGCGGCATCCGCCCAACCCAAGAATGGCCAGCGCCAGCCAGACTTGTCTGGACATACTCTTCTCCTTCTGCACCCCCGCAGGGGCGCGACAGCATGAACTCAGGATTTGAAGTTGAAGTCTTGCACCTTGCTCGCGTTACCCTGTTGGATCAGGATGCCGCGAAACATGACGCGCTGTTTGGCGGGTTTCACACCCTTCTGGAGATAGTTGTCGAGGTCGGTCACGCCCTGCGCGGCGATAGCCTGGGCCTGCAACATGACGGTAGCCTTCAGCGAGCCCTCTTTCACGGCGTCGCGTTCATCGTTACTGCCGTCGATGCCGACCACCACCACATCATTACGACCAGCGGCTTTCAGCGCGGCAATCGCCCCCAGCGCGACCGGGCCATTACCGCAGATCACCCCTTTCACATCCGGGTGCGCCTGCAAAATGCTATCCATGATACGTTTGCCGTCGATCAACGTACCTTTGGCATCCTGACGAGCAATGCTCACCATGCCGGGGTACTGATCCAACACCTGATGGAAGGATTTGGAACGGGTCACACAGTTGTTGTCCGCCAGGCTACAGGTCAGCTCGGCGTACTTGCCTTTCTCGCCCATCTTTTCGACGAATACGTTGGCGACATCGGAACCCGCCTGGAAGTTATTGTGGGTAATCTGCTCCAGTGCCACATCATCCACCGGGATTTCGCGGTTGATCAGCACCACCGGAATACCGGCGTCTTTCGCTTTTTTGATCGCCGCGACGCTGGCGGTAGAATCGGCGTTATCCAGCACGATACCCTGTACTTTCTTGCCGATGGCCGCGTCGATAAGCTCGCTTTGCTTCTTCACGTCTTCACCGTGGGAAAGCACCGTGGTTTTATACCCCAGCTCCTGTGCTTTCTTGTCCGCCCCTTTCGCCTCCGACGCGTAATAGGGGTTATCCAGTGAATTGACCAGAATCATGATGGTGCCTTTTTCCGCCGCGTGGGCGGTCAGCGATAAGGCACTGGTGATGGCAGCAGTTAACAGCATTGAACGCAATTTCATGATGATATCTCTCTATCTTTCGTTATTGTCGGGGTACAGCGAAACAGCGTAATCAATTGTTTTTTAAATCTATTGGCAGTGCGCTCCGGCCATCACCAGATGGTGAATCCGCCGTCGATCATCAAATCAGCGCCGGTAATCATGTCGCTACCGTTACTGGCGAAAAACAGCACCGCGGCGGCAATTTCATCGGTGTAGGCAAAACGCCCGAGTGGGATCAGCTTTTTCATCGCTTCGCCTTTCTCACCGCGCCACGCTTTCTCGCCCATCGGCGTCAGCACCACCGTCGGCGACAGCGTGTTGACGTTGATATGGTGCGGTGCCAGCTCTTTCGCCATCACCTTGGTCATTCCCAGCAGCCCCGCCTTGGCAGAGGTGTAAGCCACGTGGTTATCGATAGCGATAGACGCCGCTTGCGAGGCAATATTGATAATCTTGCCGCCGCGACCGGCAGCCACCATGTGGCGCGCCGCCGCCTGCGAGCACAGGAACGGGCCGGTCAGGTTGACGGCAAGCTGCTTTTGCCATTCGTCGAAATCGGTTTCCAGAACCGGTTGCAGCATCACGTAGCCCGCGCAGTTGATCAGGATGTCTATCTGGCCGTAATGCGCCGCGACGGTGGCAAACGCGTTTTCCACGTCGGCGGGCGCGGTGACGTCGCACTCGACCAGCAGCACCCGCGTCGGGTCAAACTGTTCGGCAGCCTGCGCCGCTTTGTCACGCTCAAACGCGGGATACAACAGCGCCAGACGCGCACCTTTTTCCAGCAGCATTTCGTTGCTCGCCATGGCGATACCGCCCAGCCCACCGGTGACCACCGCCACCTTGTCATTCAGGCTGAGCCCGGTATCCACGCCATAACGCAAATTCACGTCATACTCGTTGTCATGACTCATCAGGTTGTTCTCCTCAGGCAATGGTGCGTAACGCAAGCTGTTCCAGGGTTAAGCGCAGTCCGGCAGCGTCGATATGGAACTGACGACGCAAGGCGCTACGGCTGCTGCTATGAGTAAATTCATAAGGTGGGACACCCAGTGCGGTGAAGCGCTGCCGCGCATGGTGTTTATGCAACAATTCACCAATGATGCTGCCAAGGCCACCACTGAGTACGTGTTCTTCCATCGAGATCACATACCGGTGCTCACTAATAATTTCCAATAGTGATATTTCATCTAAAGGCCACAACGAGGGTAAGGATACGATGGTGGCATCCGTCGCGGCGGCCAGCGCTTCATGGACAAGGGTGCCAAGGCAAAACACCACCACGTCACTCCCTTGCTGCACCACTTCCGGTTTGCCCGGCGTCAGCGACCAGCCAGGCGCATGCAGCACCGGCACTTTGTCGCTATCCATGCGGATGTACACCGGCCCACGATGATGAATGGCATAACGCGCGATCGCACTGGCCTGCACCGCATCCGCAGGCGCGAAAATCTGCAAATTGCCGAACGAACGGGCAATCGCGATATCGTTCATACAGTGGTGGGTCGCCCCCAGCGGGCCGTAGGCGAACCCGGCGTTCAGCCCCAGCATTTTGACGTTAGCGTCGGTATAACAGATATCGTTCTTCACCTGTTCGTTAGAACGTGCCAGCAGGAACGGCGCCGCATTGGCGGTAAATACCGTCGGGCCGCTCAGCGACAGACCCGTCGCCATCCCAACCATGTTTTGCTCGGCAATTCCGACGTTCACCACCCGTTCTGGGAAGGCTTTCTCGAACGGTGCGATTTTCGACGTGGAGGTGGAATCCGCCACCACGACGCACAAATTAGCGCCTGCGTTTTGCTCTTCGAGCAGCGTGGCGACTACGGCATCACGTAAGTCTTGCATCATCACTCCTCCAGCTCCGCCAGCCCCTGCGCCAGCTGTTGATCATTCGGCACCGCGTGGTGCCAGGCCGGTACATTGGCCATAAACGAAATGCCGTGCCCTTTTTCGGTATTGGCGAGGATCACCCGCGGCTTGCCAACGCCTGGCGCGTTTACCGCGTCGATGATGGCCGCCGGGTCATGTCCGTCGCACTCGACCACCTCAAAGCCGAAAGCGCGCCATTTATCCGCCAGCGGCTCCAGCGGCATGATGTCTTCGGTTTTGCCCGCCAGTTGCAGACGGTTTCGATCGACAATGGCGACCAGGTTATCCAACCGGAATTTGCTGGCGGCCATCGCCGCTTCCCAGTTGGAGCCTTCCGCCAGTTCGCCGTCGCCCATCAGCACAAAGACGCGACGATGCGCACGGTTTGCCAGTTTGTTACCCAGCGCCAGCCCGGCACCGATCGACAACCCATGCCCCAACGCCCCGGAGTTAATCTCCACCAAATCCGGCAGTTTCTGGTGAATCGGATGGCCCGCCAGCAGCGTGTCGTCACCCATAAACTGATCCAGTATCGCCGGGTCAATCAGCCCCATCGCCGCGGCACTGCAATACAGCCCACCTGCGCCGTGGCCTTTCGACAAAATGAAACGATCCTGATTCGGCCGCGCCTGCGAACGATCCATCACCGCCATAAACAGGGTGCAGATAATATCTACCTCCGACAGGTCCGCGCCGGTGTGCCCTTTGCCCGCCCGATGATTCATCTGCAACACATAGCGCCGGGCTTGTCGCGCTGTCTGTCTGATTGTCTGTACGTCCACCCTATACCTCCTGATCGCTGACAAATCGCTCCCGATCACTTTCAATTGATTTTCGATCGAAAACATACACTCTCTATTTAGCCTATTCTGTGGACGAGATCAAATATCAAACAAAAGCAGATCAAAATAAAACCAGCCAAAGAGAGCAACGATCCGCTAGCAGTGGGCGTAAACAGCGCAAGAACTGGAGGATCACATGGCGGGATCAGCGAAAATGTCCATGCTTTTTCGCCGCCTTCACCTCGCATTCCACGCAGGTGAAGGGTAAACTTGATGTCAATTAGCGGGTTGACGGCGGAACATCGTCACCGGTTTCGGTACAGGAGAGTTTCGATTGAAAAGCAAAAGTGAACAACTGGCGGATATGCAACAACGCAGGGAAAAAATACTGGAGATGGTGCGCGAAGACGGCACCGTCACCGTGAAAATGTTGACCGAAACCTTCGGGCTGACCGAAGCCACGATCCGCACCGATCTGCGCGAATTACAAAAAGAGGGTTACGTTCAGCGTTATTACGGCGGTGCCACGCTGGTGACCGGCAAGCAGAATACCGGTGCCTTGCTGCTGGAACGGCAAATCAATCTGGCAGAGAAAGACGCCATTGGTCGGCTGGCTGCCACGCAGATAGAAAATGGCGACACGGTGATTTTCGATTCCGGTACCACCACCACCGCTATCGTCGAACATATGACGGCGATTCACCGGCTGTCTGTTATCACCACCGCGGTCAATATCGCGCTCAAACTGGGCGGCGAACCCGGCATCAATATCCTGCTCACCGGCGGCACCTTCAAGTTTCCTACGCTCTCCACCTCGGGTGAAAAGGCCGCCAGCTTTTTCGAAAACGTGCTGGCCGAAAAACTGTTCCTCGCCACCGCCGCCATCTCCCCACGAATGGGGCTGAGCTTTCCCAGCGAAACCGACATCAAGGTCAAAAGCGCGATGATCCGCTCCGCCAAGACGGTCTATGTGGTAGCGGACTCCAGCAAGATAGGCAAGGTATCGATGTTTGCTCTGCCGTGCGACTGGAGCAACATCCACTACCTGATCACCGATGCCGGCATCAGCCAGGAGGCCGTCAACGCCTTCGAAGCGCTGGGGGTTACGGTGATGGTGGCGTCATGATCGCCGCCACCCCAGAATAACCATGAGATGGCCGCGCCCTTGCGGGGCACGGCCAGCTCTCTGGCCGTTAGCCGACGCGTTGGCCATTAACGCGGACTTCCGTATACTTGCGGTTTTCTCCCGCCAGTTTCAGTTGCCCTCTGGTCTTCATCTGTTGGGTGTTCTGAATATTCGCCGCATTACACGGCCGACAGGCCAGCACCAGTCGGCTAATATCATCATTATTTGCCAGGGCAGGGTTGGAAGGTTCCGGATAATGGTCGGCCTCAACCGCCTCTTCCGTTATCCAGTTCTTACAATGAACACACTGGAACACGATCCGTCGCCCACCGTCCGGGAAGTCGATAACCCGGCACTGATTATTTCTTATCGCCCGGTCGATCACTTTGCCTTTGTTGGTTGCATTACTTTGATCCCACTCGATCTCTGGATTATTGCCATACATAGTTTGATCTCCTCGTTGCACATAATGGCAGGAGGATTGTCGTCAAAACCCACTCTCCGTTAATCGGCGTAACGCATTAACTGTTCGATGAAAACAGCGGTTATACCGTTAACGGCATAATCCAGCGCGATGCTCTACCGCACACATCCTTCAGACACCGCCAACCGCGAAATCCGCTGACCACCGCCGCCAGCGCAGCAAAGACCCCGGTGGTATCAGCGGGCTACTGGCGTGCTCCGATAGCCAGCCGATTGAACGCGCTCATCAGGGCGATGGCAAAGCAAAGATCGGCGATCTCCGCCTCGGTGAAGTGGTCGCGCAGCGGTGCGAAATCCGCATCCGGTGCATGGGTCTGCGCCACGTCGACCAGTGATTCCGTCCACGCCAGCGCGGCCTGCTCACGTGGGCTGTATAACGAACACACCCGCCACCCTGCCAGGCTATCCACTTTTTCATTGCTGACGCCTGCACGCCGCAACCATCCTGCGTGCATGTTTAAACAAAAGGCACAGCCGTTGATTTGCGAAATGCGTAAATAAACCAGTTCGATCAGTTCAAGACCGAGCGTGCTTTTCTCCAGCGCTTTTTTGGTCGTCAACAGCCCCTGGTAGGCTTCCGGCGACAGCGTGGCATACGGCAAACGTAATGTACTCATCGTGTTTCTCCACTGTAGATCGGCGCGTTAAAACGTAGGGCTCGCGCCAACAGCCCCTGACGAAAATAGAAACGGTGGGCTAACGCATTGGATAACGCAGAATCCAGCACCAGTTGGGCACACTGTTCGCGTGCCGCTTCCTGATACATGGCCTGCATCAGCCGATCGCCAATGCCCTGCCCGCGCACCTCGTCCCGGCATACCAGGTCATCAACGTACAGAAAGCGCCCATACACCAGATTTTCCTGCACCCGGTACCCAGCCAGCCCAAGCGCAACATCGGCCTGCCAGGCGACCAGCAACTGGTAGCCATGCTGTGCCTGCCGTTGCACCTGACGAACAAATTGCTCGCCGTCGGTTAAATGCGGTCGCAAGGCCTGCATCAGACTAAAACACGCCCGTTGTTCCGCCTGACTCGTGGCCCATGCCAGATGAATATCAGCCATCATTTCGATCCTTACGCCATGAAGAGGGTTGCAATGCGGGTTACTGTAGGCCGACAATGGCCTACTCAACAGGGGCAAGAAATGTCATTTTGATAAGGACATAGCCGATGGATTTTCTGACCAGACCGTTTTCGTCAGCGCCGTCCACGCCACTCCATCAACAGCTTTACCAGCGGATCCGCGATGCCATCGCCTCCGGGCAATTGCGCCCCGGCGAGCGTGTTCCCTCGGTGCGCAGCCTCGCCAGCGAGCTGAATCTGGCACGCGGCACGGTGGAAACGGCCTATCAGAGACTCACCAGCGAAGGTTACCTGTTGCCGCGGGGTCCGGCAGGGACGATCGTCTCCCCTGGGTTGACCAACCTGACGCCGGGTCATCCCCCCATCACCCCGTCGCCGTCCCGACAGCAACCCGAACCGCCGCCCCCGGCGATTCTGCCGTTCCAGTTGGGACTACCGGCTCTGGATGCCTTTCCACGCAAAACCTGGAACCGACTGACGGGACAATGCCTGAGAACGCTGTCCGGTGAGGCGCTGGCCTACCCTGACCCACAGGGATACCTGCCGTTACGCCGTGCGATTGCCGCCTATCTCGGTGTTTCCCGCGGTATCGCCTGCTCAGAGCATCAGGTTTTTATCACCGCCGGGTATCACTGCTCGCTGGATTTGATCTGTCGATCGCTGTTCACACCCGGTGATCTGGGTTGGTATGAAGACCCCGGCTACCCGCTGGCGCGGCGCTTTCTGCTGCATGCGGGTATGCAACTGGCTCCGGTATCGGTGGATGAAGAGGGGATCGATGTGGCGGCAGGCGAACAATACGCAGGGCATGCCCGCTTCGCCGTTGTCACGCCAACCCACCAAAGCCCGCTTGGCGTTGCGCTCTCGTTGCCGCGGCGTCTGGCGTTGCTGGCGTGGGCGGCTCGCCGGGAGGCGTGGATTATCGAAGATGATTACGACAGTGAATTCCGCTATCACGGTCGGCCACTGCCGGCACTCAAAAGTCTGGATAGCGACGAACGGGTTATTTACACCGGCACCTTCAGTAAGGTGTTTTTCCCCGGTCTCAGGCTGGCTTATCTGGTGGTGCCACAGGCACAGCTCAGGGTCTTTCAGCAAACGGCCACCCTCCTGCACAGTAACGGGTTTGTCCTGCCGCAGGCCACCGCCGCCGATTTTATGGAGCGCGGGTATTTCGCCCGACACATCAGAAAAATGCGCACACTCTACGCTGAGCGTCGCCGTTATCTGCAAGACGCACTTACCACGCTTGCCAACCACCGTTTGCAGCTTCACACCAGTGCGGGCGGCATGCACCTGCTGGCCCGCTTGCCGCCGGGCAGCGCGCACGATGTGGATATCGCGGCAGAAGCGGTCAGTGCCGGGTTATCCATTCAGGCACTGAGCCAGTGGCGGCAACAGCCAGGCCACGAGGAAGGATTACTGCTTGGGTTCACCAATCTGGTGAGCGCGCAGCAGGCGTATCAGCTTACGCAACGCCTCTGCGCGTTGCCGTCGTTTCAACGCCTGCCCGCCATCAGGCAACAACCTGACTAGTCCGTTTTCAGACGCGAAATCCGCTGGCCGCTGACAATGGCGGCCAGCGTCGCGAAGGTGCCAGCCGTCATCAACGCCGCATGGGTCCCTAACCCGCCGAACAGGTTAAACATCAGTGCCACCAGTGCCGCGCCGGTGGTTTGCCCCACCAGTCGGGCTGTGCCCAACATACCGCTGGCACCACCGCTGCGATGACGGGGTGCCGCGCTGATGATGGTGTGATTATTCGGCGACTGGAACAGCCCAAACCCAATGCCGCACAACATCATGCGCAGACAGATCTCCAGATAGCCAGGCTTCGCCGGTAACCAGGCCAGAGAAAACAGCCCCAGCGCGAACAGCGCCAGCCCGATGGTACACAAAATCCCAGCGTTAAAACGCTCAATCAAGCGCCCCGCCAGCGGTGCCACCGCCATGATCGCCAACGGCCAGGGTGTCAGCAGCAAACCGGTCTCGATTTCATTCATCCCCAATGCACTCTGGAAATAGAACGGCAGCGATACCATCGCCAGCATCTGGGCGCAGAACGAACTGACCGACGTGCCCATCGACAACGCAAACACCGGAATACGCAGCAGATCCACCGGCAGCAGCGGATAAGGCTGGCGCAGCTGACGACGGAAAAAATAGCCGCCGACCAGCAGGGTCAGCAACAATTCGCCTAACACCAGCCAGCTATTCTGTTGGTGGGCAAAGCCTCCCAACGCCACGAAAAACAGCCCGAAGGTCAGCGCATTCAGTACCGCGCTTGGGGTATCGAAGCGCTGAGTTCTCATGCCATCGTTACGCGGCAGAAAACGCCAGCCCAGTATCATGGCAACCACGCCGAACGGCACATTAATGGCAAATAACCATTGCCACGACGCCACGCTCAGAATCCCGGCGGCGATGGTCGGCCCGGCAGCGGTGGACACCGCCACCACCAGCGAGTTGATCGCCATACCTCGCCCCAGTCGATCTCGGGGGTAGATAAGCCGGATCAACGCCGTGTTGACGCTCATCAGCGCGGCTGCCGCCAGCCCTTGCAGAATGCGCGCCAGCGTCAGCGTCGCCAGTGAATCTGACATCGCGCAGACAAACGACATCAGCGTAAACAGCACCAACCCCACCAGATACACCCGACGGTAACCCACGATATCGCCCAGCGACGACAGCGACAGCAGCGTCATGGTGACGGCCAGTTGATACGCGTTAACGATCCAGATAGAAGAAGCCGGACTGGTGTTAAAATCGCCCGCGATAGTCGGCAAAGCTACGTTGACGATCGCGCCATCCAGCACCGCCATGGCAATACCGCATGCAATCGCGAAAATGGCGCCGAGACGCGCCGGCATCGGTAATCCGTCAGTAACGGATCCCGAACCCTGAGAAGTGACAACAGCGTTCAAAGTTATACCCGAAGATGAAAAGCGTGGGAGGCACGGCAGGCTATCCGCCGCACGTTTTTTGTACCTGTTACCCTACTGGGTTTGGCTGGCAGGCGCAATTGAAGCACTCGTCAAATCGTGCTCCGTGCGGCTGATGAACTCCATGATTTTTATATCGCCACCTGGCATAGTTAACGCATCAACTAACGTGATGCGTTAACTCGCGGGAAAATGCATGGCAGTCTCCACACTCTGGACACGCGATCAGTTATTGGTTGCCTTTACGCTGTACAGCCGACTCCCATTCGGCAAACTCCATTCGCGCAACCCCGAGATCATCGACTACGCCAAGCTGATTGGCAGAACGCCTTCCGCGCTAGCAATGAAACTGGTGAACATCGCCAGTCTGGACCCAGTCATCATCGACTCTGGGCGTACGGGATTAAGCCAAGCCTCCAAAGCCGACAGGGAACTGTGGCAGGAACTGGAGCGTGACCCACAAGCCTTTGAGCAGCAATGCCAACAGGCTATCACGGCGTTAACCGCGCCGGATGACACCTCGCAGCACGCCCTCGACGTCACGCCGCCCGACTACTACGGACACGAACGTATGGCCATCACCACCGTGCGCGTGGGTCAGCAACAGTTTCGCAAACGGGTGTTGAAAGCCTACGACGAACGCTGCTGCATTACCGGGCTGGAAGAACCGATTTTATTGATTGCCAGCCATATTCGGCCGTGGAAAGACATCGCCGAGCACCGTTTAGACCCCAGCAACGGGTTGTGCTTGTCTGCACTGCACGACAAAGCCTTTGACAAAGGGTTGATCGGGTTTAACGACCACCTGGAGTTAATGCTCTCGCCGCGCCTCAAAATGCTGAGCAGCGAGATAGTACAAAACCAGTTCGAGCAATACGAAGGCAAGCAATTACACTTGCCAACAGACCCACACCATCACCCTAAACTTGAGCACATTCGTCACCACCGCAAACATCTCTTCGGGAAACACGAACAGATGTAATGTATTAGCCTGACTAATTACAGATTAAATCTATTCATTGGCCTTATCACCGAAAGTTATCCATTATCCCCCTCGAGTACAGGACTGGGCGGCAATGCCGCTCAACCTATTGTTATTATTTGATTTATCTGTGATGAAAGAGAAGCCATGCCGTTACCTGTTTTTATTACCGGCTTGATGACCGGTGCCGGTTTGATCGTCGCGATCGGCGCGCAAAATTCCTTCGTATTACGTCAGGGGATGCGTCGGGAGCATGTGTTTTGGGTCAGTACAATATGTTTTTTATGCGACCTGGTGCTGATGACGCTCGGCGTGCTGGGCCTGGGGAAAATCATTAACGACAGTAAACCGGCGATCACCACACTGACGCTCGCCGGGGTGCTGTTTCTGCTGTGGTATGGCTATAACGCGCTGAAAAGCGCCTGGCTCGGCAACCACCAACTGACGGTCACCACGCAGGCGGATGGTCTGCGCCGACGCACGGTGATCAGCGCCAGTCTGGCGGTCAGCCTGCTAAACCCGCATGTCTATCTGGATACGGTGGTGATTATCGGCGGTATTTCTTCCGGCATCGCCCCTGACCTGAAGCCGTTTTATCTGGCCGGGACGGTCAGCGCCTCATTGCTCTGGTTTTATACCATCGGCTACACGGCCGCTGCCTGCTCGCGTTATTTCGCTCGGCCCGTTACCTGGCGCATCATTGACTCACTGATCGGCTGCTACATGATTTTTATGGCGTTTCAGCTATGCCGCTTTCTGTACCAGTGATAACGCGACCCGATGCTCTCCACGCAGACGGCCGCATAGCCACTGGCAAACAGCGCCGCCTCAGCTAAGGTTTCCCCCGCCATCAGCTGGGCGCCAGTATGCCATTAAAGGCATCCTGGCACCGGTGGTATTACCGAGGATGGTGTGGGTCTGGCTATCCACCCTCACCTTGCCAAGCCCTTCGAGCGCTGCCGCAAGCGTTGAAGACGGGGCGCTCAGCACGCCCCTGCCGGAAGAAAAACATCTGGAAAGTGTCGGGACGATTTACCCACGATAAGCGGTACTGGCCCCCATACTACTGACATACACATTGTGCGCTAACCCGGTTGCCTTCATTGCCTCCCAGAAATGCGCGTCTTGTGCCAGCATCGACAGGCTTTGCCACTGCAAGGCCTTCCCGGTGACGTCTTTGTGCTGATACAGGCCGAACCAGCCGCTAAACCCAGACACTTCAGCCACCGGAGCCAGTAGCACCATGGTTGAGGAAGGCTGACCGTGTACCTGACGCATGCGTTCCAGCCACCCCAGCAATTGCTGCGGCGACAACGGCTGGCCAGCATCACCGTGCAGCACACCAGCATAAAGGCAAACCGGCCGGGGTTTCAGTTCCAGAAACTCGCTTGCCGACATATCCTTACCGGTCAGGTGGTTGTCCCCCCAGCCTTGCGGCGAAAGGCGAAGTTCACCCTGCTCGACGGCGGAAAATAAATCCAACCCCAGCAACAGATAATGGTTGTCAGACACCAGGTGGTTTTCCTGCGCCAGCACCGGCAACGCCAGGTCGGCACCGGGCACCCATTCAGGCGTAAACGCCTCTTTAACCGAAAATATCTTCTCAATTTGATGGATGTTTTGCCGGGCATTGAAATCACACCGGTAGAGAATATCGAAAAAGGTTTCCCCCTCAATATCACGGGTGATCACCGACGGCGGTACCGGCATCGCCAGCCCCAATGCGCTCAGCAATTCAGGCAGATAAGTCAGTGATGCCACTTCCGCATCGGTGTTGGTGTCACGCACCCAGGATTTACGGCGATGCTGTTCTTTTACATGGTAGCCTTTCATGGTGTTCTCCCGACAGATAGATGTCTTCACACCATAATTCGGCACGGGAAAATCCCCCCGGCGGCAAATAGGGAAAAACGGGTGGGGAATGGGGAGTTGGGTGGGCGTCACTACACTGGAGCAAACAAAAATGCATAACTAAAGGATTTCCAGTGGAAGCACGACTGAAACAATCACCACCTCCCAAGGAGGTGGTTTAGCGCTGAAACTAAAAGCATCCATTTTAGTCAAAAAAATCACAGATTTAAAATATACTGTAATAGCATCAATTAAAAATCACTTCATTGCATGACAGCAACTGATAAATTTCATTTCCACTCTGCATATTTTTTTGATTATAGATATGCTGAATGTAGAACTTCAAACTAATAAAATCCAGGTCTATCGAACGAAGTACTTCCGCAAAGATCACATAGTACTTCGCATTCCTAAGCAATGGCTCCCCATCATCTTCGAGGAGCTCAACTTGAACATCAGGTCGGTTACTGTCAAATATCAAATGATATCCGTCATCCAAATGCTTCTGGTGGGCAATTGGGGTTGTTCTTGCCTCATGCCGAAATAATAAACTATCCTGTTCTCTACGGCACCATAAGCTACAGCCGCTAAAATCAGCAGTAAAGAAATATTCAATATCCTTATTATTGAGATCAATCAGACCTTGAGTAAAAGTGTTATTCCCCCACGACAAAAAATATGCATTGGAATGACCATTAATAAAACCTACCCTCGTAATCGTTGGTGAACCAGCCTGTACTATATCTTGGATAGTAGCCTGATAAACGCCAGAATTATTTGCAGATGTGACTATATAAGGATTACTCGAATTTAACATAAAAATATCCTCTGATATAAATTTCAACTCAAATCTATATCAGAGGGGAATTAAACAATCGTTGTATACGATTACAAATCAATGCGGGAATACTTTTCTCAGAAAAGGAAATAAAGAATCAATAAAGCACCCTGCTGTAGGGTTAACAAGTCAAAAGTCCATAAACACCACTTTTTGCGAGCGCGATTCCAAAACGTGCCGCAACTATACTGTAAATCCATCCAGCCTCTTTCACCCGATTAGCGGCTGGCATAGAGTGTCTGTGCTGCGGCCACATCCGCAGCCGGGCGTGGAACCCCGAATATCTGGAACTGGAAAACGCTTTGTTTTTTCAGGGGCTACGTGCACACTCTTTATCCGTGGCTCAGGCAGGGCAACCGCAAGGTTGGCCGGTCGCTAGATCCGGTGTTCCAACCCTGTCTGGGCCACATCTTTAGCTTGGAACCTGAAGGTGTGGCGACATAAACATCTAGCAATGGAAGACTTAATCATGACGGACAACCACACCACTCCCACTGACAGCAGCATCACCCTTTTCCGCGAGCTGATCGCCAGCCTGCCGCTCCACCAGCTTGATGAGGCCCAGCTTTGTGACCTTAGCGCTATCGCTGCGGAATCCGTTTCCGGGTTGTGCCACGGGCTGAGTGAACTTGGCGACCGGCTGCAAGACGGTGCTGACATCAGCCCCGAACAGCGTTATCAGTTGGGTGCCAGCCTGAATGCCGCTGCGCACCTGATCCCGGCACTGCTGGAAATCTGTGAACAGGCGGAACGCCACGCCCACGCGGTGCCGCAGGCAAAAGAACCTATCCCGCTCTACGCGGTGTAACGGCACGTCACGCGTAACGTCGCAGCGCATCTGCCACCCTGCGTGATGCAACGGCTCTGGCATCCAACAAGCGCCATGCCGGGTCGTCTACCTTAATCGCTTACTCTGATACAGCGGTGCATCGGAACATCACCGCTGTTATTGGCAGGGCACATAACGGGTTGTGAGCCGTTGTTTGGGGTTATCAGACGGCCATTCAGGCCATTTCCCCATCAAACTTCCCGGCGTGGTAATCCGCTATCGCTTGCTGGATCTCTTCACGCGTGTTCATCACGAACGGCCCGTAAGAGACGACGGGTTCCTCTATCGGCTCCGCATACCCAAACAGCAGCACCGCCCCTTCTGTCGCGTTGATGACAACGGCATCACCATCATCATGCATTTCCACCAAATTCCACGCTGAAACCGGGGTTCCGGCGATGTTCACCGCACCGCGCACCACGTATAAGAACACGTTGTTTCCCTGTGGCGCAGGTAACGCGACCTCCGCCCCCGCATTCAATTGCACCACCGACATAAACACACCCGTCAGCGAGGGGATAGGTCCGGTCACCCCGGCATACACCCCGGAAATCAACTGAATATCCCCCTGCCCTGATGCCAACGGCACGCGGGGAATATCGTCCCGTTGCAGCCCGATATAACGGGGTGAGGTCATTTTCAGGCGAGCGGGCAAATTCACCCACAGTTGCAGGATCTCCATCGCCCCGCCCTGACGTTTGAAGTCGTCCGGCGACAGTTCAGAGTGAACCAAACCGGAACCGGCCGTCATCCACTGCACGCCACCCGCGTTGATAATGCTTTCATGCCCGCCGCTGTCACGGTGCGCCAGGCACCCTTCCAGAATAAAGGTGACGGTTTCAAACCCACGGTGAGGATGTGGCCCGAACGGTAACCCCTGGTTATTGGGGGAATACACTTGTGGACCGTGGTGATTCAAAAACAAAAAAGGATCCACCTGCGGTACGCCCGGGCCGGGCACCGGACGACGGGTTATCAGGTCTGCGATGTCATCCCGATAGGCCGCATGACAGGCTGAGACAGTACGCATAATTCCCTCTCTACATTGATTCGATAATGGCAACGCTCCCCAGAGGGCCGCAACATGGCAGGGTGAGCGACAACACCGCACCGGGTAACCTTACCTGAAATCACATTTTTGTGCTGTGGACGCCTTTTTTAACCATCCGCAGATGTTAGCGTTTAGACGCAACCCCCTTCCCACTCTACCGAGTCATACCGAGGCGTTGATGCTGGAGAATGTCATCATCCGATAATCAGCCTACCGGCCATTGCAGGCTTGGCTGATTATCGCTGTGCTAAAACGTGACGCAGACACCTGCGGGTGTTGGTGTGTTTTTGCCTATGATGAGTAACAGGTTTCCAGTATGCATTTATCTCGTCACGAACAACACACCTTACACGTTCGCCCCAGCCCGATAACCGCTAAGGTACAGGTAATATTATGTCTATAACGACGCCATTAACTACTCCGTTTACCGATAGCTATGACAACGCTTTTCTTCTGGACACCATGATGGGGCCAAATGCCATGCGCATTACGGAGGAAATGGCCGCACAGCTCCCCATCACCCCCGGCATGCGCATCCTTGATCTGGGTTGTGGGAAAGGCATTTCATCCATCCTGCTGGCGAAAAAGTACGATGTCACGGTGTTTGCCGCCGATTTATGGATAACCCCGACCGAAAACGCCAGGCGGTTCGCCAGTCAGGGGGTTGATTCCCACATCATTCCGCTGCTGTTGGACGTCACCAAAGAGATCCCCTTCGCGCAGGAATACTTTGACATGATCATCAGCGTCGATGCCTGGCAATACTTCGGCAGTAACGACAGTATGCTGGCGAAAATGCTGCCGTTTGTGAAACCCAACGGGCTGATTGCGGTGGCGGTTCCCGGATTTATACAAGACTACTCGGAAGGGAACCTGCCCGAGGTCGTCAAACCGTTCTGGACACCGGACTGGTACTTCTATTCCTGCCACTGGTGGAGAACGCTCTGGGAAAAAGAACCCGGCATAGAAATCCTCCAGCTACGTGAAATGGACTCATGCCAGCAGGCCTGGGATGACTTTATGCCATGCACGCTGGCTCAGGAAATGATGGTTCCCATCATGGAAGCCGGAGCGGGGGCGTATTTCAACATGATTCAAATCGTGGGACGAAAAGTATGAACAGGCGGACTAGCCTGACCGGTTGACCCGGCAGGCTATTGGGACATGGAGCCAGGCGTTAAGGTGTTGTCACGTCTGGCTCTGATTACCGTTACAGCCCTGATTTTTCAGCCGGTTATTCATTCGGCCATCACCGCCTGATCACGCCCCTGACGCTTGGCCTGATACAGCGCCTTGTCGGCGCGTTGTACCAGATGGTCGATGCTTTCACCGGGATTAGATTCCGCAACACCGCAACTGATGGTCAGGTTAATCACCTGATGGCGATGCGACACCAGCGCAAAGTGAACGGCCTGACGAATCTTCTCCGCGACGCGATGAGCCTGATGCAGCGAACAATCGCCCAGCAGCAGCACGAACTCTTCGCCCCCCCAGCGGCAGGCGGAATCTGTTTTACGAATCGCCCGCTGGATCAATCGTGCGGTTCTCACCAACACCCGATCACCGATGTGATGCCCGTACTGATCGTTAATTTTCTTAAAAAAGTCCAGGTCGATCAGAATGATCGAGAACGACCGTTGCTGCGCTGATTGTTTCATCCGCAAGGTCCGAAAAATGTATTCGAACGCTTGTCGGTTCATCAGGCCGGTCAGTTTATCGGTGGTGGCCATCAGCTCAAGCCGCCGCTGGTATGCACCGATAGTCAGCCAGATCAGCAACAACATGGCGACGCTGGCCGTAATACTGATGCCGGTATTTTTCAGCAGCGTGAGCCATAACTGCCTGTCGTGCGGCCCGCTGTTCTGCTCCACCATCAACTTCCAGCCGAACTCCGGAATAACGCGGGTGTTCAAAAAGATATTTTCGCCATTCAACGAGTAGCGATAGCTGCCGCCCGGCGAGGTCAGCACCTGGGTTGCCAGCGACTGTAACCCCGGCTGTTGGTGAATATTCGACGCACGATGAAACGCCTTGCTGTGCAACATCACATCGCCATCTTCATCAATAAGGTAGATGGTGCGGTTATAACGCTGTTCATACGTTTCAATCAGTTGAGTAACCCGCTGCACCGGCAAACCCACACCGGTCACCCCAATAAAGTTACCGCTATAATCGAACACCTTATAATTGATAAAAATATCCATCCGGGTGCGATTTTCGGGATCGACACCGATCTCAATATCGTAAGGGTCGTTATCCTTTTCATCCCTGATATCAAAAAACCACTTATCTTCAGGAGAAGTTTCTAAAAGCGTATGGTTTATCTTCTCTGGGTCGTAATAGCGGTGGGTATTATTGGAAACGAAAAAGGAAACCACCGTATTAAAACGCCGATCGATCTCCCGAAGATAGCGGATCATCGCCTGCGGATCCGTTTCATTGGACAGCACCCAGTCTTTCACGAAGGTGTCGTGCGCCATCAGCGACGAAATAAAAATGGGATTCAGCAGGTCGCGCTGAATTTCGGAATAGACATTGTCGCTGGTCAGCGGCAGCGAGCTTTCTGAAATCTCATCGAACAGAGAATGGCGCGCCACCTGATAACTGCTCCAGCTGATCACCAAAAATGCGCTCAGCAACATACCGGAAAACAGGATCGCCGCCCGTTTTTTGTTCATCCAATAGGTCTGGGAAGTGTGAGAAGGAGACAACACGGTTCCTCTAGCTGACGCCCACCGGCCCATCACCGGAAGCTACGAATACAAAATGCCGACATGGTAATGAAGTTAGTCCATAACGCAAACCACTGCATGCTATCTGCGGGGGATTTTTGGTGGGGTTGATCAGATTGTTTCGCGGCAGACATCCTTGAGGTATGTCCAACGGACTTTAGAACAGCAATAGTCTGTTGCTACGCGAATCGTACTTTGGGCATAACGATCCCCTCAGGGAGACATAACCTGTATGCAGTAAGTACTCTAAGCGTGAATGGTTCGGTTTGCAGGGATACCTACATGGCCCTTGTACCGTAACCAATGGGCTAGCCTTATGCTCGGTACACCATTCCGCCTTTGATATCGGAGTTATCGGTATTACTGACGAAATGAAATTGATGGTTTCTGATGGCGTTAACGGCAGCAAGATTGTCGAGCGCCTGTTCTGGGATTTTGAAGGAAAACCGCTGTTTCTGCCTAAAAAACGGGAGTATTACCCGCTGGAGCAGTTTGTGGAATGGCATCGGGGGCAGGTGTTTAGAGGATAATGTCTTAGTTAAGTTGACGATTCTGTGTTAAATATCAACGAAGGTTTAAAAGTCACACTGTAGATGACATTTAACCCGTGCCGATTCAAATATCTTAGAGCCAGTCATCCATAATAAGCGGATGACTGGCTATTTCTGATTTAACTATTTATCTCTAAATTCGACTTGTAACCCATTAGCCACTTCACGAAAAGAGACTAACGCAGCCTCTAAATGCTCAATAATCTCGTGCTGTAAAACCTCTGGCGGAGGCAAATCATCGAAGTTGTCCAAGCTGTCATCTTTTAGCCAGAAGATATCGAGGCTGGCTTTATCCCGCGCCATCAGTTCCTCGTAACTGAAGAACTTAAAGCGTTCGGTCTCCTGCCGTTCATGTCGATTTTTCGGGTTGTAGCAGGTCACAAAATCCTGAAGATCGTTTAGCTTGAGCGTGCGAGTTTTCAGGGTGAAATGCTTGTTAGTGCGCAGGTCGTAGAACCAGACCCCCTTGGTATGGATTTTCCCATCTTTAGGTTTGGCATCGAAAAAGACGACGTTCGCCTTCACACCTTGAGCGTAAAAGATGCCGGTGGGCAGACGCAGTATGGTGTGCACATCGCAGTCTTCCAGCAATTTCCGGCGGATCTTTTCGCCTGCCCCACCTTCAAACAGTACGTTATCAGGCAGTACTACTGCTGCCTTGCCATCCAGCTTCAGCATGCTAACGATATGCTGCAGGAAGTTAAGCTGCTTGTTGGAGGTGGTTTCCCAGAAATCCTGGCGCTCGTAAGTCAGCGCATCACGATCTTCATCACCCTCTTCATTGGTAATGGTCATGCTGCTCTTTTTGCCAAACGGTGGATTGGCCAGCACATAATCAACCTTAATTTTTGGCTCTGAGATCAGGGCATCGGAACGCTCTATCGCCGGTTCGCCATACAGCTCGCCGATATTGTGCAAAAATAGGTTCATCAGACACATGCGGCGAGTGCTGGAAACTATCTCGTTACCGTAGAAGGTCCCTTCACGCAAAAAGCGCGCTTGTGTCCTATTGAGCTTAGGAGTTTCACGCTGCAACCAACCAGCGTTTTCTTGCAGCCAGTGACCTGTACCGGATAACCATTCATTGACGACCAGAAAGAATCCCCCCGTGCCACAGGCCGGATCGGCGATGGTTTTCATCGGCTCGGGCTGCATACAGGCAACTATGGCTTGAATAATGGCACGGGGGGTAAAGTACTGACCGGCACCACTCTTGGTGTCTTCAGCATTCTTTTGCAGCAGACCTTCGTAGAGATCGCCTTTGGTATCCGCATCCAAGCTGATCCAGTTTTCCGCATCAATGAGTTGAACCAAACGAGAGAGCTTGGCTGGATCTTGGATCTTGTTCTGTGCCTTGAAGAAGATAGCCCCCAGCATACCCGGCTCCTGCCCCAGTTTGTGCAGAGTAGAAAGGTAATGCGCCTCTAACGGCTCGCCAGTTTTGCTACTCAAACTGCTCCAGTCATAGCCTTTGGGGATTTTGGTGGCGTGGTTATAGGGCTCTTGTGCATATTCGTGTGCCAGCTTTAAAAACAACAGATAGGTGAGCTGCTCCAGATAGTCGCCATAGCCGACGCCATCATCGCGCAGGGTGTTACAGAAGTTCCAGAGTTTCTGGACTAGGGTGCTTGCGTTCATTTCAGAGTTCCAACAACATTTGAATCCAGGGATGAGCTGCGTCTCGTTGTCCCCTCAATAGAAAAATCATATCCCCACTGAAAGGAGCCTTGAGGCTGATTGCACGTTTTATTTTTTTCGCAACGTTAGTGAAGAGAGCATCCATTCCCGGTTGCCCGAAAAGTTGCTTTGCTAGTGCAATGTCAGCCATAAGACTCACTGCAGCAGCATGTCGCTGCTTGCAAGTGGGTTCATAGTCGAGGTGATAAATAGAAATAGATACTTCAGCTCTATATTTTTTTAATTGGTCTGTGCTTGTCGGACACGGTTTCCCATTTTCCTGTTTGCATCCTATTAGTTCCCAGTCGTTCAGTTCGCAGGGATCGAGTAAGGTGGGTTTTTCCTGTGTCAATGGGCCTGGAGCATAAAGACGGTTCGCTTCAACAATCAGTGGAAAACGATCTGCTTTGCCTCCTACATTCCCATTTTCAACGTCTTTGCGCAGACTGTTACAGAAAGTGCATGCATAACGATAATTTTTAGGTTCAAAACTTAACCAGCGATATCCGTTATGTGGGTGTGCTGCATCACTCACCTTTCCTTTAGGGCGAAAGTGGTCAACTGCATTGTCCGCGCGATCAACTGGAGACTCGCAGTACCAGCATTTTTTATTGGGAAATAGGTCAGCCAAAGCATCCTTGAGTTCGCGCCAAACGGCTGAATGATCGTCTGGTTTAGCTCCCGCAGCAACAGCAGCAGAGGCAGTAGCCGCTTTTTCTAACCATCCATCTGGCAATACTAATTCATCAATATCAATATATCTCATGGATCGACCTTATCCATCTGCTCATCATCGTCAGCCATCAGCTTTTCAATCAGCGCGGTCGCAAGCGCCTCCCGCTCGATCCGGCTCATAGCAACCACTCTATCCGCTAGCTCCCTTGGTTCTGTAACCGTAAAGCGAGCCATAAGGATGTCATTGCGAAGTCGCAAATAGCGTGAATATTCGTCATCAGGATGGAAAAACCGAAAGCCAAGGCGATTTAGTTGTGCGTTGATGCTATCGAGTTCTTGCTGTTCATCTGCAGAGAGGCGCGATTTAGCGGCAAATGCTCGTTGTGTTTCCAAAAGCAACTGTGTTGGTTGATCCAATGACGATGCAATACCGAACATATCGCTGGTCACAATTGCCGCGTAACCCGTACCTCGTGGTGCCATCTCTGGGTAACAAGCCACGATCCGGCGTTGTTCATTCTCTTTGCTCATCCGCAAGATTTGTACTTGCTCTCGATCCAGTTCGGCAATGGCTAGAGGATTGTGAGTTGTGAGCAGGATATGACTGGTCTCTTCCTGGTTAGTGCCGCTCGCAATGAACTGCTTGAGATATGAGATGTAATCCACACTCCAGCGGGGGTTTAAGTGCGTGTCAGGCTCATCCAATAGGAACAGGCTTTCATCTTCTGCGGTAAAGCGGAGCAGGCCGAGGACGGTGAGCAACTGCTGCTCTCCTTCACTGAGCTCGCGAAAGGTCACACTACCATCGTTTTTCTTCAGACGAACTTTGATGCGAACTTCTTCAATCAACTCTGAAACATAGGTGCTTTCCAAATCCCGAAAAAACTGGGCCGGAGCTTGATCACCGACCAAGCGCCGCAGCGCCTCAATATCCTTCACATAGAGATACTTAAACTGCAGGGTTTCTTTGTTCCAAATGGAGGTCGATACCCGTCGAGATACTCCAATCGGCGCCAAGGCGATGTCATAGAGGCGTGATAAGAAATCACGAACCACGCCGCGAGCATTCCAGAAACGAGGGTCGCCATCTGCGGCCTTGGACTTCCAAGGTGGCTGACGCAACACAAAGAGCACTGACTCAATTCCTTCATCTGGATCAAGCCCCAAGTGGTCATCAAGGAATGCCCTCACCACGTCAGACTGTTGAATCAAAAATGCAAGCAAAACGAACTGACTATGCACCGGCATGGCATAGAATAACCGCTTTAAACCAGGGTCTTCGCCGTTACGCAGCTTGCTATCGTAGCTTTCCAGGTAGGGGCGAAACACCTCATGCATACGCGGGCTTTCACCAGAGTAGTAACTGAATACATAGCGAGGTAGATACTCACTGTCTGCATTCAAGAAGGCTGTGAGCTTAATGGCGTTACCACGCAAGGCTGACACTGTTTCCTCACCCTCGATGAATGGAATCAGAGTTCCCTCACCACGGGCCTGCAAATCCGTTGCAACATGGATTACGAAAGGCTCTTTCTCACGATCCGGGTCGGCATCAATGTGAATGTGGCGCAGATTTTCGTCAGCGCCCATGCGATAAGCCAGCTGAAAAGCAAAAGCGGGTGTGCGTTTTTGGGCGATCAAATCTCGAAAGATGATAGCCAATGCTTCCAGCACATTGGATTTTCCGGTGCCGTTCCAACCAATTACCACAGTGACCCAATGTTCTTCATCAAAATCGATTGTGACATTTTTCAGGTTTTTGAATTGATGGGTAGGGCTCTCCTTGGCACTACCTATGGTGAGCTTATCTAGGCGCATTATTTAACCCACCCATTTTAAGCGATCAGTAACTTTTCGACCGTTCTCATCCGTGACTACGTCGACTAACAGCTGTTTATTTTTATCCAGCTCGCGTAATTCGGCATACAGTGCTTCAATTTTTTCGGTCTGCGCACCATCGGCAATCCCACAGCGGCGAAAAGCCTCTTGTGCTGGCAGCCAGTCTCCTGCCTCGGTGAGTACATCGGCTAATTTGCGAGCCACTGTGCTGCTCTCCTTTTTCTTGGTCTTGCGAGGTTTAGGCTGTTTCGCCTGTTCCATCCGCTGGGCGCGAATGCGTTCCAGCAACACGCTGGCGGGTTCATCATTGAGATCTTGCGGTACTAATTGTCCAGAGAATGCGGCACGTAGAATATTTTGGCGTTGAGCTACAGACTGGTTTAGGGCGAGGGCTATCGCCAAATGTTGTTCTTCAACACCAGCCAGCTGTGATTTAAGTGTTTTGACAATAACTGCTTGTTCGCTTGATGCTGGTAAAGCAAGAGGTAGTTTCGAGAACTTTCCTGCACTCAAGTGATTAATCCCGACACCGCCTGATAGCTTGCTAAAAACCCCAAGTTTTTGCATCGCCAAGAAAGAATAGAAAGCGAACTCAGAGCTGACGCATTGGGGCTTGAAACGCAAAACAGTGTTTTGGAAGCAATACAGCCCATCGATGTTTGGCCAAATTGCTGGACGCCCAACGTGTTCAGCACTACCAGATGCCTCTGTTAAAAGAACATCACCAGCTTGCAGTTGAAAAACATTTCTTTCCTGCTCGGAAAAATCCATTTCCAACACATCGTCAAGGTCGATCCCTGCCTCAGTTATGTTGGCCGCTCGAATGTATGGCGTTGGAGATATTCCTTTCATTTTCTCAGGAGAGCGTTGACGCCCCAATTGTACATCGCCCAGTAGTTGCACACTTGCCCACACCCACCCTTCCGGCAGTTGCGGTAAATCGGTGGTATCGGGTTGTACTGGCTCCGGGTATTTCTTCTGCCACCCCTTGGGTGGCGTCTTGCCCTGTTCGGCAAATTTGGCCAACTGCTTGGCTTCCCATCGTGCACGGCGCTCCAGCAGAATGCGCTCCAGCAGTTGAGCGCCGCTTTCGGTCGCTGGGTTGTTCTCTCGCCACTGCGCAGTTAGCGCCCCTTCAACGGCGGCTTTGAGCAGTGACTGGCGATACTGGGTTAGTTTTTTCTGGGCAGTCATAAGCTCGGCCACGCCTGCATCGAGATCCGTCAGTAGCTCTTCAAGTTTGGTGACGATGCGGTTTTGTTCAGCAAATGGGGGCAGTGGGAAACGCTGAGAAGCTAAGTCACGGGTCTTGAGATTGTTAATATTTGAACCAGCTGAAAGTTCCGAGACTGACTTGCGATATGATGGTGTCTGGAAGTAGTAGCCAAAATAATCCGCTGATAGGAAAATTGAAGGTCGGATCCCGGTACAAAAAGCACCAAAGGATCCAACAAAATTTCCATCGGAGAATGCGCCAGCCTTGCCAACGATCTCTTTACTACCGCTGGACGAAGCGATTACTATGTCACCAGGCTGTAAAATCTGCTCATTGGATATATTTTCAGCAGGGACATAAACCAGCTCGTCTAAATGAAGTGCTGATCCAGTGATGTTCGTAGCTCGAATAACAGGTAAAAAACCATCCTGAGCTATGTTTGTTGAGTGCTCTTTCTTGTATGTGACGCCTCGAATGATATTGGCAATTTCACTTAGCTCAATCTCAATCCATGCCTTTGGCAATGTACTCACGCCACCAATTCCTTATTCATTTCATTTATCAAGGTATCCAACTCCTTACCAAATAGTTGCCATGCCTTCTGTAACCCTCCCTTATCAGCCAGTTCGGCGTAGTCGAAGTCATCGCGTTGAATGCTGCAACTGCTGGCGATATGCTCTTTAATCAGGCGTAACCACTCAGTCTGTTCCGGGGTAAAGGCACTGGCACGCTGGGCATTGTGGCGGAAAATCCAGCCCTGAAAGCGCTTGTCCACCTCATCGGCAAAGGGTTTAAGTTCACTCTCCAGCCCCAGCGCAAAGCGGACCAGCGAGACCAGATCGGTAAGCTGACGTTTACGCTCCACCCCCTTGACCTGGTTGGCCTGGACTCGCGCATAGGCTCCCCACAGTCGTTCTGTGGTCAGCATTAATGGCGGCTTGGCCAGATGTTCGTGCAACTCCTCGATCATATCAAAGGTCAGCGCCCGCCGCTGGTAGGGTTGCTGGTAGAAGAAGCTAAGTGCGGCTATTTCGTCCTTATGCTGGGCGATGTAGTCGATAAAACCGGCGATATTGGCCTTAGCTTCGGTCTCTGCCTGTTCGGAGAAACCGGCGAAGGTCACTTGATCCAGGTTGAGATGGTCGATCAGTTGCTCCCGTTCACGGCGGGCATTCTCGATGGCATCGCGCAGTTCGGGTTTATCAAAGGGGGCGCAGGCCTGTGCCACTCGTACCGCCCGAGCAATGGCGATCTCCTCGGGTAGCAGGGTCTCCTCGCTGCGGGTGATTCCTTGCGCATGGGCAGTTTCCAGGGCGGCGGCAACGATGGCATCAGGATCGAGTGCAGCGAGCAATCCTTTGCCGAGAGCGCTAACGCTCTGGCCACCAGCGATTTTTTCAATTCGCGCCTGAACCTTGTTATCCAACTGTTTGGCTAGACGAATCAGTCGATTGGCAAGCGACAGTACAGTATCATCATCCCGACAGCCCATTGCCACGCCTTGCAGCAGATTTTTTAACGAGACAGTAGGTCGCCTCTCCAGCGGGCGACTCTCGGTTTTGAGGGATTTTTCGACACCCACGGCATCGATCAGCACAAAGCGGGTCTTTGCACCGTCGGCACTGTTGCTCACGCGCTTTAGCCCATTGCCATCAAGCGAACGTACCCCACGGCCTTTCATCTGTTCGTAGTAACCCTTGCTGCGCACATCCCGCATAAACAGCAGCACTTCCAGTGGTTTGACATCGGTGCCGGTGGCAATCATATCCACGGTGACGGCGATTCGTGGGTTGTAGTCATTGCGAAAACTGCTGAGGATACTGTCGGCATCCTCTTCGGCCCGGTAAGTCACCTTCTTGCAGAAGGCATTTCCCTGACCATAGACCTCACGCACCATATTGATGATGTCGTCGGCGTGGCTGTC
Source organism: Dickeya ananatis (assembly GCF_019464615.1). Lineage (NCBI taxonomy): Bacteria > Pseudomonadati > Pseudomonadota > Gammaproteobacteria > Enterobacterales > Pectobacteriaceae > Dickeya > Dickeya ananatis. The sequence goes on from NZ_CP040816.1 coordinate 3,749,462, forward strand.
GGTTTTGGCAAAAATTAGCGTCTTAGGGGGTTCTTTACGGGCAGGAAATATCTGGTTTTCCACCGCGTTTTTCATCGCCAGGATCACTTTCCTGATTTGGCTGACGTTGACCACGGAGCGATCCAGCTCTTTGCCGGAGTAAATTGTATCCTCCTCGGTTTCACTCCATCGCTTCTTGCGTGTTTGCCGGTCGCGGTGGTCCACCCACACCTTGGCTTTTAACTCCGCCCCTTTCTTGGTGATTTCTGTTTCGATTTCGTAGACGTCATACCCGACGTTGACGCCATCGGCCACCGATTGCTCGTAGGTGTATTCGGCTACGATATTCTCGTTAAAAAAGCCGAAGGTTCGTTTATCAGGGGTAGCGGTCAGACCAACCAGGCTGGCATCGAAGTAATCGAGCACCTGCTTCCACAGGTTGTAGATGCTGCGGTGGCATTCATCGATGATGATAAAGTCGAAGGTCTCTACCGGCACGGCAGGGTTGTAGCGCACCAGCTTCTCTTGCTTGGTGGTTTGTTGGACCTCATTGAGCGATATATCTTCGGCGGATTCGTCAATCGGTTCGCCACTCAAGATGGAATACATACGCTGTATGGTGCTGATGCAGACCTGGGCATGAGGATCAATATTCGGAGAGGCCAAGCGTTGTACGTTATAGAGCTCGGTAAACTTGCGGCCATCATCTGGTGGTGTGTAGGCCATAAACTCTTGATGGGCCTGTTTGCCGAGGTTGCGGGTATCAACCAGAAACAGAATGCGCTTTGCGCCACCGAATTTCAGCAAACGGTACACCGAGGTAATAGCGGTAAAGGTTTTGCCTGCCCCCGTGGCCATATGCACCAAGGCGCGAGGTTTGTTTTTGGCCAATGAGGCTTCCAACCCGCTGACTGCGCTGATTTGACAGTCGCGCAGATTTCGCTCTGGCAAGGCGGGCATCTGCTCGGCCAACCGGCGTCGTAAGGTGTCTGGCTGACCCAGCCAGGTTGCCAAGGTTTCCGGTTTGAAGAAGTGGAATATCTCGCGCGAGCGTGGAGAGGGGTCGGCATTATCGGTGAAACGGATGATCTGCCCGGTGGCCTGGAACAAAAAGCGTAGCGGTGCTGTGTCTTTTCGCCATTTCAAATTTGCGGTGGCGTAGCGCTCGGTCTGGGTTTCAGTCACCGTGATATTTTCACCAGCACTATCCTTTTTGGCCTCAATCACACCGACCATGGCGCGGTTTACAAACAACACATAATCCGCAGGCCCTGTATCGGTGGGGAACTCACGTACCACGACACCCAGCCCTGCCGCCAAGTTCAGTTGCTTCATATCCTGAATGACCCAACCGGCTTGCTCGAGTTTTGCATCGATGTGCTGGCGTGCCTTAGCTTCTGGCGTCATACGTGCTTCCTCCCTGACCAGCGTGTGTATATAGTCTTATAGGTCACAATAATATTCAAAAAAATAGATCTTTTAATAATTCTACTTTATTAGGTTGTAACGTTTTCCAGCGTTACAACCTGTTATTTATTATGAATTAGCCTGCCAATAACTTCCCAAAATCAAACGCACTCACCGCCTTCTCCCGATTCGCATCGAGGAAATCCGCCCACCATTGCAGCATCAGTTTGCGTTCGTCCAGGTGCTCGGCTTTGTGGATGTAGGCCGCTCGTACCGAGTTACACTCCATATGGCGTTCTACCGCGTCAATCGACCATAAGCCCGACTCGATAAGCGAGCTACAGGCCATCGTCCTGAAGCCATGCCCACAAACCTCTACCTTGATGTCATATCCGAAGGCTTGGCTGTTCTGACTTTGATATCAGTGAGCGCCATACTTATCTCCTCCCCGTTGGTATAAGCATTATCGAACCGAAAATACCATCATCTGTACCAACAACTGTTGGTAGATGCACATGGATGTCGGTTGACCCTGAGAGAATGAATATAGCGGGAAAGGCGGGTAAATACTGGATTTCAGGCATAAAAAAAGACGTCGGTTGACGTCTATTATATACTGTTGGTGCCGAAGGCCGGACTCGAACCGGCACGTATTTCTACGGTTGATTTTGAATCAACTGCGTCTACCGATTTCGCCACTTCGGCACGAAGTAGTACTTTGCGGAAAACGTGGTGGATTATACCGTTGTGCGGGCTCGGTGCAACCCTAATCCGTCGTCTGGCGTTGCAAGCGCTGAAAAAATCGCCGTTAGGGTGTTTTTAGCGCAGTAATGTGTTGCCGTGGCAGCAGTTTTACAGCGTCGGACGTGTGATACAGATAAAAAAACGGGCGCGCTGTTATAGCCCGCCCGTTTCGTGAAAAGTGAGATTAGCGCCGTTTTAGCAGCAGCATAACGCTAATGAACAGGAACAACGCGCTCGGCAACAACGCCCCCAGCACCGGCGGAATGTGGTACACCAGACTGAGCGGGCCGAAGATCTGGTCCAGCACGTAAAACAGAAAGCCGAAGCTGATACCGATGACGATTCGCATACCCGCCGGTACGCTTCGCAGCGGGCCGAAGATGAACGACAGTGCCATCAGCATCATCACCGCCACAGACAGCGGCGCAAAGAGCTTGCTCCACATGTTGAGCTGGTAACGGTTCGCTTCCTGCCCACTCTGGCGCAGGTACTTAATGTAGTCGTACAAGCCACGGATAGAGAGCGCGTCAGGATCGAGCGCTACCACGCCGAGTTTGTCCGGCGTCAGGTTGGTTTTCCATTCGCCGCTCACCGTCTGGCTGCCGCCAATCTGTTTACTGTCGTTCAGGTCGGATTCTTCAACCTGAGACAGTTTCCAACTGCCGTTCTCATATACGGCCGAGGCAGCATAGCGCACTGACAACAGTTTGCTGTGCTTGTCAAAGTGATAGAGGTTGACGCCCTGTAGCTCATTGTCTCCCGCAACGCGCTGGATATAGACAAAGTCGTTACCGTCTTTCGCCCACAAGCCGCTTTGGGTCGACAGCATCGAACCGCCGTACATCATCTGTGAACGGTAGTTACGCGCCATTTGTTCGCCCGCCGGTGCCACCCATTCACCGATAGCCATCGTCAGCAGCACCAGCGGAATGGCGGTTTTCATGACGGAGCCCGCAATTTGCAACCGGGTAAAGCCGGAAGCCTGCATCACCACCAGTTCACTGCGGGTAGCCAGTGCGCCCAGCCCCAGCAGCGCGCCCAGCAGCGCCGCCATCGGGAAGAAGATCTCGATGTCTTTCGGCACGCTCAGCAACGTATAAAGCCCGGCCCCTGCCACGGAGTAGCCGCCCTGCCCAACTTTGCGCAGCTGATCGACAAATTTGATGATGCCGGAGAGGGACACCAGCATGAACAGCGTCATCATGATGGTGTTGAAAATGGTTTTACCGATATAGCGGTCCAGTACGCGAAACATATCAGGCCGCTCCTTCTACGTTCTGGCGATGGCCCGATTTCAGGCTGGCGCGGATTTTACGCACCGGTACGCTATCCCACAGGTTCAGCAGGACGGCCAGCGACAGATAGACCAGATTGGTCAGCCACATCCATACCATCGGGTCGAGCTTGCCCTTGCCCGCGTTAGAACGCAGCGAACTCTGTAACAGGAAAAACACCAGATACAACAGCATTGCCGGCAGCATACTCAGCACACGCCCTTGACGGGGGTTCACCACACTCAGTGGCACCACCATCACCGCCATCATCAGCACGGAGAAAATCAACGTCAGTCGCCAGTGGAATTCAGCGCGGGCGGCAATATCGGATGAACGCCACAGCGTTTTGAAGCTCATCTGCTCAACGTTAGTGGGATCAACCGCCACCTGTTGATAGCCGACAATGGCCTGATAGTTGATAAAATCGGTGATACGGAAATCACGCAGCATCGCCGTGCCTTCATAACGGGTGCCTTTGCTGAGCGTCACCACCTGGGAACCGTCGCCACGCGCCGCTACCGTACCTTTATCCGCCACGACCACCGACGGGCGGGTGTTCTCACGCGGGTGCAGTTGCGCCAGAAAAACCCGTTCAAAATCGCCGCCATTGACCTTGCCGACAAACAGCACCGAGTTGCCGTCTTGCGTCTGCTGGAACTGCCCTTCCGCCAGCGAAGCCATGCCGGGGTTGGCACGCGCTTCCGCCAGCACCTCGTCCTGATGGCGTGACGACCAGGGGCTTAGCCACAGCACGTTGGCGGTAGCCAGCGACGCCGTCAGCAATGCCAGCACCAGTGCTGCTTTCAGCAACACGTTTTTACTGAGCCCGCAGGCATGCATCACGGTGATTTCACTTTCAGCGTAAAGCCGACCGAAGGTCATCAGCAGCCCGAGGAAAAGACTCAGAGGTAAAATCAGTTGCGCCATCTCAGGCACACCGAGCCCCAGCAAGGATAAAACCAGATTGGTCGGGATGTCGCCGTTCACGGCCGCGCCCAGTATCCGCACCAGTTTCTGACAGAAAAAAATCAGTAACAGGATGAACAGAATGGCCACCTGGCTCTTGAAGGTTTCCCGTACCAGATATCGAATGATGATCACGCTTAATTACGCCTGTGAAAACTTGTATTTTTGCAGGAAAGTCGATAGTTTTTTCGCTAACTCGCCATTTACACTCATTTGTGGCAACCTTCGTAGCTAAAGCGTTATTAAAACATCCCTGTTTGTGGGATGTTTATCAGAACCTGCTGAGTATCCTCGCACAGATTCGCTACGTCGTTTAGATTAACACAGGTTATGTTAACGCAACGGCGGGAAAATATTACGGAATGTCACATTCTAGCCGTAGATCCCACCGTTGTCTTTAAAGATTCAGGAGAGTTCATGGAGTTCAGCGTAAAAAGCGGTAGCCCGGAAAAACAACGCAGTGCCTGCATTGTCGTCGGCGTGTTTGAACCGCGTCGGCTGTCCCCTATCGCAGAACAACTCGATAAAATCAGCGATGGTTACATCAGCGCGTTACTTCGCCGTGGCGAGCTGGAAGGTAAGGTGGGGCAATCCCTGTTGTTGCACCATGTCCCCAATATCCTTTCCGAGCGTATTTTGCTGATTGGCTGCGGTAAAGAGCGCGAGCTCGATGAGCGCCAGTACAAGCAGGTTATCCAGAAAACCATCAACGCCCTCAATGAAACCGGCTCGATGGAAGCGGTCTGCTTTTTGACCGAACTGCATGTAAAAGGCCGTAATACCTATTGGAAAGTGCGTCAGGCGGTCGAAACCGCCAAAGAAACGCTATATACCTTTGATCAATTAAAGACCAACAAGGTCGAGCTGCGTCGCCCCTTGCGCAAGATGGTGTTCAATGTGCCAACCCGCCGCGAACTGACCTCCGGCGAGCGTGCCATTCAGCATGGTCTGGCGATTGCGTCGGGCATCAAGGCTGCCAAAGATCTGGGCAACATGCCGCCGAATATCTGCAACGCCGCCTACCTGGCCTCGCAGGCGCGCCAGTTGGCCGACGGTTATAGCCAGATTACCACCCGCGTCATCGGCGAACAGCAGATGAAAGAGCTGGGGATGAACGCCTATCTGGCTGTCGGGCAAGGTTCACAAAATGAATCGCTGATGTCGGTTATCGAATACAAAGGCGCGCCGGACAGCAACAGCAAACCTATCGTGTTGGTCGGCAAGGGCCTGACGTTTGATGCGGGTGGTATCTCCATCAAACCGGCCGACAGCATGGACGAAATGAAGTACGACATGTGCGGCGCCGCTTCGGTGTATGGCGTCATGCGTGTGGCGGCGGAACTGGCATTGCCGCTCAACATCATCGGTGTGCTGGCCGGTTGCGAAAACATGGTGGATGGCCGCTCCTATCGTCCCGGCGACATTCTGACCACCATGTCCGGCCAAACGGTGGAAGTGCTGAATACCGACGCCGAAGGCCGTCTGGTGCTGTGCGATACCCTCACCTACGTTGAGCGCTTCGAGCCGGATGTGGTGATTGACGTCGCCACCCTGACCGGTGCCTGCGTCATCGCGCTGGGGCATCACCTGACCGGATTGATGTCGAACCACAATCCGCTGGCTCACGAACTGCTGGGTGCCTCGGAACAAGCGGGTGACCGCGCCTGGCGTCTGCCGCTGGGCGATGAATATCAGGAACAGTTGGACTCCAACTTCGCTGATATGGCGAACATCGGCGGTCGTCCGGGCGGGGCTATTACCGCGGCGTGTTTCCTATCGCGCTTTACCCGCAAGTACAGTTGGGCGCATCTGGATATCGCTGGCACCGCCTGGCGTTCCGGCAAGGCGAAAGGCGCGACCGGTCGCCCGGTGGCGTTGCTGTCGCAGTTCCTGTTAAACCGCGCCGGGTTGAATGACGCCGAGTAATCATCGGCAATCGCCGCCGCCAGCCGGTGGCGCATTCATCCCCTTCCGGCCTGATCCCCGCGCTTGCGGGGATTTATTATTCTGTCTGTAACCCTCATCGGTATGCGGAGCACCATGAAAAACGCGACCTTCTATCTCATAGAAAGCGACCGCTCCAGCGGTGAGCTGAACGCCTGTGAAGTGCTGGCTTGTGAGCTGGCCGCCGCGCGCTGGCGCGCAGGTCAGCGCGTACTGATCGCCTGTGAAGACGAGCAACAGGCACTCAGGCTGGACGAAGCGTTGTGGCAGCGTGAACCCCACGCGTTCGTGCCGCACAATCTGGCGGGTGAAGGGCCGCGACAAGGCTCACCGGTAGAGCTGGCCTGGCCGCAAAAACGCGGCAACGCACCACGCGACCTGTTGATTAGTCTAATGCCGCAGTTCGCAGATTTTGCCACCGCTTTCCATGAAGTGATAGACTTCGTCCCTTACGACGAATCTCTGAAACAGTTGGCGCGCGACCGCTACAAAGCCTATCGCAGCGTCGGCTTCCAATTGACCACGGCGACGCCGCCAACTCACTGACTTTTTGAGCATAATGGAAAAGACATACAACCCGCACGATATCGAGCAGCCGCTGTACGAGCACTGGGAACAACAGGGTTACTTCAAGCCCAACGGCGACACCAGCAAAGAAAGTTTCAGCATCATGATCCCGCCGCCCAACGTGACCGGCAGCCTGCACATGGGCCATGCTTTCCAGCAAACCATTATGGATACGATGATCCGCTACCAGCGCATGCAGGGTAAAAACACCCTGTGGCAGGCAGGTACCGACCATGCCGGTATCGCCACCCAGATGGTCGTGGAACGTAAAATCGCCGCTGAAGAAGGCAAAACCCGCCATGATTACGGCCGCGATGCCTTCATCGATAAAATCTGGCAGTGGAAGGCGGAATCCGGCGGCACCATTACCCGTCAGATGCGTCGTCTGGGCAACTCGGTAGACTGGGAGCGCGAGCGTTTCACCATGGACGACGGCTTGTCCAACGCGGTGAAAGAAGTGTTTGTGCGCTTGTATCAGGAAGACCTGATCTACCGTGGCAAACGTCTGGTGAACTGGGACCCGAAACTGCGTACCGCCATTTCCGATTTGGAAGTGGAAAACCGCGACATTAAAGGTTCGATGTGGCACCTGCGCTACCCGCTGGCGGACGGCGCGAAAACCGCCGACGGTAAAGATTATCTGGTGGTCGCTACCACCCGTCCGGAAACCGTGCTGGGTGATACCGGTGTGGCGGTCAACCCGGAAGATCCACGCTATAAAGATCTGATCGGCAAGTTTTTGATCCTGCCGCTGGTTGGTCGCCGTATTCCGATCGTCGGTGACGAACACGCCGATATGGAAAAGGGCACCGGCTGCGTGAAGATCACCCCGGCGCACGACTTCAACGACTACGAAGTCGGTAAACGCCATCAGTTGCCGATGATCAATATCTTGACGTTCGACGGCGATATCCGCCAGGAAGCGGAAGTTTTCAACACCAACGGCGAATCCAGCACCGTCTACAGCAATGACATTCCTGACGCGTTCCGCGGGCTGGAACGTTTTGCTGCCCGTAAAGCGGTGGTCACCGCGTTTGACGAGCTGGGCCTGCTGGAAGAAATTAAAGCACACGACCTGACCGTTCCTTATGGCGACCGTGGCGGCGTGGTCATCGAGCCGATGCTGACCGACCAGTGGTACGTCCGTGCCGCTGTGCTGGCCAAACCGGCGGTGGAAGCGGTGGAAGACGGCCGTATCCAGTTCGTGCCGAAGCAATACGAAAACATGTACTTCAGTTGGATGCGCGACATTCAGGACTGGTGTATTTCCCGTCAGCTGTGGTGGGGTCATCGCATCCCTGCATGGTACGACGATAACGGCAAGGTCTACGTCGGCCGTGATGAAGAAGAAGTGCGCCGCGAGAATCATCTGGCGGCAGATGTGGCGTTGCGCCAGGACGACGACGTGCTGGATACCTGGTTCTCCTCCGCCCTGTGGACGTTCTCCACACTCGGCTGGCCGGAGCAAACCCCGGAACTGAAAGCCTTCCACCCCAGCAGCGTGATGGTCAGCGGCTTTGACATCATTTTCTTCTGGATCGCTCGCATGATCATGATGACCATGCACTTCATCAAAGATGAAGACGGCAAGCCACAGGTACCGTTCCATACCGTCTACATGACCGGCCTTATCCGCGATGAGGAAGGCCAGAAGATGTCCAAATCCAAGGGTAACGTGATTGACCCGCTGGATATGGTGGACGGTATTTCGCTGGAAGCATTGCTGGAAAAACGCACCGGCAACATGATGCAGCCACAGCTGGCGGAAAAAATCCGCAAGCGCACCGAAAAACAGTTCCCGAACGGCATTGAACCGCACGGCACCGATGCACTGCGCTTTACGTTGGCGGCGCTGGCTTCCACCGGCCGCGACATTAACTGGGACATGAAACGTCTGGAAGGGTATCGCAACTTCTGTAATAAGCTGTGGAACGCCAGCCGCTTTGTGCTGATGAATACCGAAGAGCAGGATTGCGGTTTTAACGGTGGCGACAAAGTGTTGTCACTGGCAGACCGCTGGATTCTGGCGGAATTCAACCGCACGGTGAAAGCCTATCGCGAAGCGCTGGACAGCTACCGTTTCGACCTGGCAGCCAACGTGCTCTATGAGTTCACCTGGAACCAGTTCTGTGACTGGTATCTGGAACTGACCAAGCCGGTGATGAACGGTGGCAGCGACGCTGAACTGCGCGGCACACGTCATACGCTGGTCACGGTACTGGAAGCGCTGTTGCGTCTGGCTCACCCGATCATCCCGTTCATTACCGAAACCATCTGGCAACGGGTGAAGGTACTGAAGGGCGTAAGCGCCAATACGATTATGCTGCAGCCGTTCCCGGCCTTTGATGCCGCGCTGGAAGACGAGCAGGCATTTAACGATCTGGAGTGGATCAAGCAGGCGATCATCGCGGTGCGTAACATTCGTGCCGAAATGAACATCGCGCCCAGCAAGCCGCTGGCACTGCTGCTGCGCGACGCGTCCGCCGATGCCACCCGCCGTGTGCAGGACAACCTCGGCTTTATTCAGACGCTGGCGCGTCTGGAGAGCATCACGCTGTTACCGGCTGGCGATAAAGGCCCGGTCTCCGTCACCAAACTGGTAGAGGGCGCTGAGCTGCTGATCCCGATGGCGGGTCTTATCGACAAAGTGGCCGAACTGGACAGGCTGGCAAAAGAAGTGGCGAAACTCGAGGTAGAAATCGGCCGCATCGACAGCAAGCTGTCCAACGAAGGCTTTGTCGCGCGCGCACCAGAAGCCGTGGTTGCCAAAGAGCGTGAAAAACGCGACGGTTACGCCGCCGCCAAAGCCAAACTGCTGGAACAACAGGCCACCATCGCTGCACTGTAAATCCCTACGGTTTTATCGGTACGAAACCAAACCACTACCTCCGCTGAGGTGGTGGTTTTTTTTATCCCCGAATCGTCTTATCCTCCGCCATCTACCTTGTCTTTCCGCGATCCAAACAACAGATGAATGCATGATTATTTCTCTGCCATCCGGAGAAACCGCTGTTAAAAAAAATTATTATGCAGTAATACTGAATAAGCGGTTATCCATAATGTGTGTATTGTTATTTTAATTTACTGTTCTGACTAGAGAATTTTAAAAAACATCGGAATCATCACAAAAAAAATTCACGAGTGAAAGCATATACCATTGAATAACAATCTCATAGTCAGGTTGAATAAAAAATAATTAATCACCACATCATGTTAATTATTTTATTTTTAAAAAAATACATATAAATATCAATACAATACGAAAAAAACAAAACCATGATATACATAAATAAAAGCACTATTTATAAATAAAAAAACCTCATCACCGTTATTTATTCAAAGTCATTCACAACTAAATAAATAAAATAATGCGTTTGCTCAAAAAATATTTTGTTTATTCATTGTGAACCACTTCATGTGATCTTCGTCACAATAAACACATCTGCATTACCTAATATGACCGCGTACTCAAATAGGGGGAACATCAATAAATTGGCTGATAATTATTATTCGCCACGAGTGAGAATTATTTTTTATTTCAAAAGGAATCATCATGCAGAAAAACTATGTCGGTTCAGAGATAGGTCAGCTACGTAGCGTTATGCTACATCGACCTAATTTAAGTTTGAAAAGATTAACGCCATCAAATTGTCAGGAATTATTATTTGATGATGTATTATCTGTTGAACGGGCCGGTAAAGAGCACGATATATTTTCTAACTTACTGCGTCAGCAACATGTTGAGGTTTTATTATTAACCGATTTACTTACCGAAACACTGGCGCTACCGACGGCCAAAAGCTGGCTGTTAGACACCCAGATTTCTGATTATCGTTTAGGCCCTTCTCTTGCCGCTGATATTCGAGGCTGGCTTGCCGATCAACCCCATCGCCAGCTAGCAAGAATTATGACTGGCGGACTGACCTACAGCGAAATTCCAGAGACGTTTAGTAATATGGTTGTCGATACCCAGAAGGCAACGGACTTTATTATGAGTCCTCTTCCTAATCATTTATTCACCCGGGATACCTCGTGCTGGATATATAACGGCGTTTCAATCAATCCGATGGCAAAAAGCGCGCGCCAGCGGGAAACCAATAATCTCCGGGCAATATATCGCTGGCATCCGCGTTTTGCGAAGGGTGATTTTATTAAATATTTTGGTGACGACGACTGTAATTACGACCACGCGACCTTAGAAGGTGGGGACGTATTAGTCATTGGCCGTGGCGCAGTTCTGATTGGCATGTCAGAGCGAACCACACCGCAAGGCGTCGAGTTTCTGGCGCGAGCTTTATTTCATCACCAACAGGCAAGCCGCGTCATTGCACTGGAATTGCCTAAGCACCGCGCCTGTATGCATCTTGATACCGTCATGACACATATTGATGTCGATACCTTCTCGGTTTACCCGGAAATCGTCAGCAAAGAAACACAATGCTGGACGCTCACCGATGATGGCCATGGTGGCATAAAGCGCCGGGAAGAACCCCACTTTCTGACTGCGATTGAGCAGGCACTCAATATTGATCATGTCCGGTTGATCACCACAGGCGGCGACCAGTTCGAAGCGGAGCGTGAACAATGGAACGACGCCAACAACGTCCTGACCATACGCCCCGGCGTTGTCATCGGGTACGAGCGCAATATCTGGACCAACGAAAAATACGATAAAGCCGGTATTACGGTTCTCCCTATTCCGGGTGATGAACTTGGACGCGGACGCGGCGGCGCACGCTGCATGAGCTGCCCACTGGAACGTGACGCCATCTGAATCCGCCGACAGGAGAATGATTATGACAACTCCCACCCTAACAAAGTCTGACATGGTCGCCGTGACCAAACCCACCCTGGTCGTCGCGCTGGGGGGCAACGCGTTGCTGAAACGCGGCGAACCGCTGGAAGCCGATATTCAGCAACATAATATTATTCAGGCCGCCCGGATCATTGCCGAGCTGACGGAACAATGGAATGTCGTACTGGTGCATGGCAACGGGCCACAGGTCGGCCTGCTGGCGTTACAAAACAACGCCTATTCCGCTGTGACCCCCTACCCGCTGGATATTTTGGGGGCGGAAAGCCAGGGGATGATTGGCTATCTGCTAGAGCAAGCGCTCAGAAACACGCTGCCGCAACGTGAGATCAGTACGTTGTTGACACAGGTGGAGGTCGATCCTCGCGATCCGGCCTTCGGCCAGCCGACAAAATATATCGGCCCGGTCTACCAGCAGGAATACGCCGATGCCATTCACCGGGAAAAAGGTTGGACCATGAAAGCCGATGGTCAGCATTTCCGCCGCGTCGTCCCCTCACCACAGCCGCAGCGGATAGTCGAAAGTGAAGCCATAGCCGCTCTCATTGCCCGCAACCATCTGGTGATTTGCAACGGTGGAGGCGGCGTGCCCGTCACCCGTGACAGCAACGGGCAGCTATCGGGCGTCGAAGCGGTGATTGATAAGGATCTCTCCGCAGCCATGCTGGCGCGTCAAATACACGCTGACGCCTTGCTTATTCTAACCGACGCCGATGCGGTCTACCTCGACTGGGGCAAAGCGAGCCAGCAACCGTTACACAAAGTCACACCTGGTGACCTGGCCGGTATGTCTTTCGATGCAGGTTCGATGGGCCCCAAAATTGCCGCCGCCTGTGAGTTTGTTAATCACTGCCATGCCGTCGCCGGCATCGGTTCACTAACAGATGGGACGGCCATTCTGGCCGGGCAAAAAGGTACGCTGATCCGTTTCGCATAAATACCACTTTGTTAATCAGCCGCTATTCAGCGGTCGGGGATATTTTGCGCCCGTCGAATGACGAATTTATTTATCTAAATGATTTTAAAGGAATAAAAAATGTCTATTAATCTTTATAACCGCCATTTCCTTAAATTGCTGGATTTTACACCGGCGGAAATTCAGCACCTGATTAACCTCGCCATGAAGTTGAAAAAAGCAAAATACAACGGTACAGAGCAGGCGAAATTAACCGGTAAAAATATTGCGCTGATCTTTGAAAAAACCTCAACACGTACCCGCTGTGCGTTTGAGGTCGCCGCCTTTGATCAAGGCGCACAGGTCACCTATCTCGGTCCAAGCGGTTCACAAATCGGCCATAAAGAGTCTATGAAAGATACGGCCCGCGTGCTGGGAAGAATGTACGACGGTATCGAATACCGTGGATTTGGTCAGTCGATCGTTGAGGAACTGGCTCGCTTTGCCGGCGTCCCCGTGTGGAACGGCCTGACTGACGAATTCCACCCGACACAAATTCTGGCTGACCTGATGACCATGCTGGAGCACTCGCCTGGCAAGCAACTCGGCCAGTTGGCTTTCGCCTATCTGGGCGATGCCCGTAACAATATGGGGAATTCGTTGATGGTGGGTGCGGCCAAGATGGGCATGGATATCCGGCTGGTCGCCCCGCGAGCCTACTGGCCCGATGAGAAGCTGGTCCAACAGTGCCGGGATATCGCCAGTCAGACCGGCGGTCGGATCATGCTGACGGAGTATGTTGATGAAGGGGGGGTGGGCGTTGATTTTCTCTATACGGATGTATGGGTATCGATGGGCGAACCCAAAGCGGCCTGGGCCGAACGGGTCAGTCTGATGAAACCGTACCAGATTAACCGCGCAGTGGTAGACGCCACCGGCAACCCGCAGGTGAAATTCATGCACTGCCTGCCCGCTTTTCATAACGAGCACACGCTGCTCGGCCATGAGATTGAACAAACCTACCACCTTAAAGGACTGGAAGTGACGGAGGAGGTGTTCGAGTCGGATTACTCCATTGTTTTCGACGAAGCCGAAAACCGTATGCACACCATTAAAGCCATCATGGTTGCCACACTGGCTGGCTAAACCCGGCACCGGCCGGGGGAGATAACGCCTCTTGCGCTTCCCCCGGCATGCCGTTAGCGACGATTTGCCCCCCACCAGCGCGCCACACACCGCGCAAGGAAGTCAATGATGAAAACATTCAAATTCCCTTCGGCTTATACCATTTTATTTCTGCTTATCGCATGCATGGCGGCGCTCAGTTGGATTATTCCCGCCGGACAATACCAGATGGTCATGAATGACAAGCTGGGCAAACCGGTGCCACTAGCCGGAACCTGGCATCCGGTGGCAACCAGGCCGCAAGGTATTACAGACGTGCTGCTGGCCCCCGTTGACGGGTTATATAACCACCGGACCAACGAGGCCGGTGCCATTGATGTGGCGCTATTTATTCTGATTATTGGCGGTTTTCTTGGCATCGTAACCAAAACCGGGGCGATTGATGCCGGGATAGAACGTGTTACTACCAGATTAACAGGACGCGAAGAGTGGATGATCCCTATTCTGATGGCGCTATTTGCCGCCGGAGGTACCATCTATGGCATGGCGGAAGAATCATTGCCTTTTTACAGCCTGATGGTTCCGATCATGCTGGCCGCCGGTTTTGATTCCATAGTAGCGGCGGCAACCATCCTGTTGGGTGCAGGTATTGGCACGCTCGGTTCCACCATCAACCCCTTTGCTACCGTGATTGCGGCTAACGCAGCGGGAATAACGTTTACGGCCGGTATCGGTTTACGCATCGTCATCCTGATTATTGGCTGGTTAATTTGTGTGGCTTACGTCATGCGCTATGCGCGCAAAGTGAAGCGCGATCCGTCAGCGTCACTGGTCGCCGACCAGTGGGAAGCCGATCGCGCGCATTTTTTGGCGAATAAAGGTCATGCCATGCTGCCCTTTACCATCACACGCAAAATCGTACTGATCATTTTTGCACTGGCTTTCGCCATCATGATTTACGGCGTGTCCGTCCGCGGCTGGTGGATGGGAGAAATCTCCGGCGTTTTTCTGGCTTCATCGATTATCATCGGACTAATTGCACGCATGAGCGAAGCCGAACTCACCTCAACCTTTATCGACGGTGCCAGAGATCTGCTGGGGGTAGCGCTCATTATCGGGATCGCGCGCGGCATTGTGGTGATTATGGATAACGGCATGATCACCCATACCATTCTCAATCAGGCGGAAATAGCGATGAGCGGCCTGTCATCGGTGTTGTTTATCAACGTCATGTTTGCGCTGGAAATACTGCTCTCTTTTTTAGTACCGTCATCCTCCGGCCTGGCGGTACTCACTATGCCCATCATGGCACCGCTGGCCGATTTTGCTCACGTCGGACGCGAGCTGGTTGTTACGGCTTATCAATCCGCTTCCGGTGTGGTCAATCTGATTACACCAACCTCTGCGGTGGTGATGGGGGGACTGGCGATTTCTCATGTGCCTTACGTACGCTGGTTGCGGTGGGTTTCTCCTTTGCTGATAACGCTGACCCTGTTGCTGATGGTCAGCCTGAGCCTGGGAACACACGGCTAACTCCCAGGCGAACCACAGACAAACGGCCCGTCTTCCCTGATATAACCAATTTTATTGCCGTTTAGCCCCCTTTTTTATAGCTGACATATGAATTGACGTAGCTAACCCTCTATTTCCTATAAATTTGGCACTCAATTTTCTACAGGATTGTAGTTATGGTGAAAAAATCTCAAACCACACTGGATAAGGAACAGGCGCAGCTTGCACTTTGCCAACAGCTTATTATTGGCAATAGCTACCGTTCTCAGGAACATATCAAGCAGGCAATGCAGCAGCATGGATACCGGGATATTAGTCAATCCACTATTTCCCGGCTTTTGAGGTTGCTTGGAGTAGTCAAAGTCAGAAACGCCAAAGGGCAGAAAATTTATGCGCTGGGCCCGCAAGCACAACCCGAGCCGGATGTTTCCCGCCCGATTGCCGATATGGTGGTACATGTTGTGCATAACGATGAATTTATCCTGGTCTCGGTGGTCTCCGGGTATGCCCGGGCCGTTGCCAGAGTGATTGATCATCGCGCATTGCCGGAGGTATTGGGTGTAGTCGCTACCAGCAACATCGTCTGGATCGCCCCGCGGGATACGCGCAACATTCTGCGACTACATCGCCAGATTCTCCATACGCTGGAGCTTGAAGCGGTATATACCGAATAGATGCCGGATGGCAGGCGGTGGTCGGAAACGGATAGCTCGCAGCCAACACACCGACCACGAGGCAGACGAAAGAGATACATCAGATCAATCACCGACCATGTACCCGGCAACAACCGCCGGGTTCTTTTTGTCTATCCCATCCTCACCAGACTCGCGACGTGATGGCCGAACGTCGCGAGTTCCTCCCCCCGGACAACGCGTTACCGGCCCCCCGTAATGGCAAGGTGGCGATGAAATACGGGCGTATTGGTTTGCGGCGTCTGGCTATCATCCTCAATGCGGAAACTGGCTATCGACTGTTGCAGGTGCGTCACCTGCGCCTGTAGCGAGCTGGCCGCCGTCGCCACCTCAGCCACCAGGCTGGCGTTCTGCTGGGTCACACCGTCCATCTGAGTGATCGCGATATTGATCTGCGAAATCCCCCGGCTCTGTTCGCCGGAAGACAGCATGATCTCACCCATGATATCCACCACTTTGCGGACATCCGACAGGATCTCATCCATAGTCTTACCGGCCATTTCCACCAGCCCGGCACCTTTTTCAATGCGGCTTAGCGAGTTATCGATCATAGAACCGATCTCTTTGGCCGCCGTAGCACTACGTTGCGCCAGGGTACGCACTTCGGATGCCACCACCGCAAAGCCTTTACCCTGCTCCCCTGCCCGTGCCGCTTCCACCGCGGCGTTCAGCGCCAGCAGGTTGGTCTGAAAGGCGATACCGTCAATCACACCGACGATATCGGAAATACGGGCTGAGCTCTGCTGGATAGAACGCATGGTATCGACCACTTCCGTTACCACATTGCCACCACGAGAAGCGGAATCCGACGCTTTCTGCGCCAGATCGTTGGCTTTACGCGTGTTGTCTTCATTGTTGCTGACCGTGGACAGAATCTGCTCCATGCTGGAAGCCGTTTCATCCAGCGACGCCGCCTGCTGTTCAGTACGGCTGGAGAGATCAATGTTGCCGGAAGCAATCTCTTCAACGCCGACGCTGATGGCGTCGGTGCCGTTGCGTACCGCCCGCACCATGTTTTCCAGCCCGTCGCGCATATGCTGTACCGCACCGAACAACTGAGCAATTTCGTTGTTGCCGCGAATCTCAATGTTGGCGCGCAGGTCACCTTGCGCAATACGACCAAACACGCTAATCGCCTGATTGAGCGGTTTCACCACCAGGTTGGTGAGAATCGACCAGGCCAGCGCCGCCAGCACCAACGCACAAACGATCACCACCGACAGAATGACCTGCATGCGGCTGACACGTTCGTTAGAATCGCTGTAAGCCTCGTCAATGCTCTGACGTTTGTACTGCACCAGCTTTTTCGACGCGTTGTCAAAGTCGGCGTACAGCGTGGTAGATTTCCCGGCACGCTGCCGGTAATCATCCAGATTCCCTGCTTCCAGCGCAGTAAACGCCGGGTTGATGAACTCATTCATCAGGGTGCCGCGTTTGTTAGCCATATCGGAAGAGATGACTTTTTCCGGTTCAGATTGCGGGTAAGTCAGGTATTCCTGCCATTTTTTACCGGCATCATCAATTTTGCCTCTGGCACGCTTGAGCGCCACGGAGGCCGCCTCTTTATCCCCTTTTCCCATCAGGGATTCATACAGCCGTAAATCCAGACGGGCGCGCAATAGCAATTCCGAGCTTTCATTTAACGCGACCAGCCCCGGCAGCACCACCGTATCCACACGCGCGAACGACTTATTCCCCGACTGAACGGCAACCAGCCCCAGCACGCCGACAATTAACGACAGTACTGCCAAAGAAAACACCATAATACTGAGTGTTGTGCGGATCTTGATCTTACGAAACATAATTGTCCCTGCTGTTTGGTCAATGAAAAACCATGAGCTTCAACTCACACGTAAACCGCAACAAAAATGAAAAGGAAATATCATGAAAGGAAGGGCCGACATGATTATGTTTAGGCGTCGGCCCGTTACGGTTACTTTTTGTTATTGCTTATGGGCGGGTACCGCGGCCAAAAATTCACCCAACTTATTTTTATAAAACTTCGCCGACATCATGGTGGCATGACCGCTGGTTTCCTTACTTGCCGGAATCAAAAATAATTCGGCATGCTTCACTTTCTTAAGCTCACTTTCCAATATTCCTGTTTCAACTGGATTACGCTCATCATCAGCGGAGTTAATGACCAGCAATGGCGCTTTGATACGGCCCAATTCCGGTGAAGCGTTGTAATCCGCCGAGGAATTCCAGATGTAAATAAAGTCGTTAGCATCGGCCGTGACAGGGGCAGCCAGACGCTCATCGACCAGTTTGTCCGCCAGCGCACGCGTCGGTGCCTTGCTCTGATAGCTTAACGTACCACCCGTGGTGGCGATGCTAAACATGATGTTGGCCGTCTGCAATGACGGCGGTTGCGTGGTGTAGTCACCGTTTTTCCATGCAGGATCGCGCTTGATGGTTTCAATTAACATCCGGCGCAGCATCCAGTTACGGCCAGATAATTCATTCGGCTGTGATGCCATCGGCACCAGCGCATCCATCATATCCGGGTATTTTTCACCCCACATCCAGGTTTGCATCCCGCCCATCGAGTACCCCATCACCAAACGTAGATGGGTAATACCGAGACCTTCGGTCAACAGCCGATATTGCGCCAGCACCATATCGTTGTAGTCATATTGCGGGAATTTAGTGCGTAGACCGTCAGACGGTTTGGCGGATTTTCCGGAGCCGATGCTTTCGGGAATAATGATGAAATACTTGCTGGCATCCAGCGGTTGACCGGGGCCGAATAACTCACCGCCAAAACCCGCCGCCAATAATGCACTCACCGGCTGATTCGTCCCATGCAGCAATAAGACCGCCGGCTTCTTACTGTCACCCAAGGTGTAATAATGGATACGGAGATGATTGATGGTTTCTCCGGTATGGAATCGGAATTCAGGCGCGACCCAATTCCCTTCTTGTGGCTGTAATGTTTGTGCGGTCGAAAAAGAGGAAAAAACGAGCAACAACATCAGAGCAGCCAGCCGAGACAACAAGCGGTTAACCATAAAACAACGCTTCCGTAATCATAGACGAGGGGCTTTGATGTTAATATTTCCCGTAAAATATCCCAATAACGCTCGCTGACTAATGATTAAAAAAATAATTATATGCCGATGATTTTAGTTATATCGGCATATAATTTAACCTTAAAGAATAATCACAAAATAATCCGTATCACCGTTCTGCGCAGGCACGCCATGTGTAGCATAAAGAGCGCCTGACGTTCCCTACTGGCTGTCGATATTGTCGTCTGTGGACAAAGAAGTACAGAAATCAGGCGTCAAAACAGCATTGTTATTACAGCGATAATTGCCATCACAGCGATAAATGCAGGAACTGATTGAATTCGCTGGCCGTATACTCAGCAAACGCACCGCCATTAACAAAACCGTGTTTACGATACAACGTCAGGGCGGGTTCAAACGCCGGGCCGCGGCCCGTTTCCAGACTCAGGCGTGGCACACCACGTCGGCGGGCCTCATCCACAATGTGCGCCAGCAGATAGCCCGCCACCCCCTGACGTAAGCACTGCGGATGGGTGCGCATGGACTTCAGTTCTCCGCTACCATCCGTCAGCATTTTCAACGCGCCGATACCGGCTATCTGCTCGCCACGCCAGACGCTCCAGAACGTAATATCCGGCGACTGCAGGCCGGACAAATCCAGTGCGAACACACTTTCTGGCGGCGAATTATCGTGCATTCCCGCCAGATGCAGGGCCACCAGTGCTCGGGTTGCCTCACCAGTCAGGTCATCAATGCGAATCGTCAGCGGTTGCTGCCGGGATGTCTCTGTCATCATTCAACTCCTTAGCAAAACAGTCAGGGGGTGCAAATCGCTATCAGGTAACGAACCGAGTCAGGACCGGGATTATGAAACCCCGAGCGGCCATACAGGCGATAACGCAGGCTGTCTTGTGGGCCAAGCGTGTGGATAACGCCTTCCAGCGTTATTGTCAGTTGACCGTCCAGCACATACAGGTGGTGTTCCAGCCCCGCGAGTGGCGGCGCGTTATAGTCGATACGTGCACCCGCTGGTAACTCGCCGTGAATCATTTCGGCCCGAAAACCAGCGGAAGATGGGGAAACGACACGACGGATAAACCCGGTTTCCGGGTCAACCCACACCGGCTGTTGCGTGACGCTCAGCTTCTGGGGCAACGGGAGTTCGACTTCAGCCAATAGCCCCGACAGCGTGCAGCCGTATACCGCACACAAGCGGCCCAGCAATACCGCCGTCGGGCTCGACTCCAGACGCTCCAGACGCGATAAGGTCGCCCGGCTGATGCCGCTGCGCTGCGACAGTTCGTCCAGCGACCAGTTGCGCTCACGGCGCAGTGCCGCCAGCCGTTCAGCCAGACGACGATCCGTTTCGCAAAGGCGATCGGTTTCAGAAAGGGAAGGTTCCATCGCGTCTCCTGAATATCAATTTTGATAAAAAATCCCACATATGAGAATTTAGATCAAGATATAATCAAAGAGAAACCTCATCAAACCACAGCCTTCGGGTGACAACCTGCTGTTTCCCCCCCGGGTTGCGCTTTTCACAACACGCCGTTATCAATAACAGGTTTTGAGGCGGCACATCGGTGCGTATAATCGCCGATGCATATCACATCGGAGCACGTCAGCCTGTTGCCGACGTTTTCGACCTGACCGGATTCTGCCGATAAGAGTGAGCAACATGACAACTTCAGCGCCAATCTCCCTGCTGACCCGCCCGATTATGGCCACCGACAACGCGGCGATAGCCCGTGTTATTCGCCTGGTTTCCGCTGAATTCGGCCTGACTGCCGACAAAGGGTATACCGTTTCCGACCCTAACCTGGACCAGCTGTTCGAACTCTATTGTCGCCCTGCCAGCGCCTATTGGGTGGTGGAATGTAACGGTGAAGTGGTCGGCGGCGGCGGACTGGCCCCGTTGTCAGGCGGCGAAGCGGATGTCTGTGAATTACAGAAAATGTATTTCCTGCCGCTGGCGCGTGGTAGAGGTATCGCCCGGCAGTTGGCTGAGCAGGCGCTGGCATTTGGCCGTGAGCAAGGGTTTCGCCGCTGTTATCTGGAAACCACCGCACACCTGACCAGTGCTATCACGCTGTATGAAAAGTTGGGTTTTCAACACATTCCGCATGCCATGGGCAACACCGGCCATGTCGACTGTGAAGTCAGGATGTTAAAAATACTGTGATATTAAAACGCTGTGATGCTAACAACACGGTAAAGACGCGGGTGGCATCACAGCACGCAGAAAACGTATCGCCCGGTAAAGGCCGGGCGATACGTTCACAAGATAGTCATTGACCAGGAATTAATGACGTTTGCCGTCATCGTCCTCGTCATAAAAATCTTCGTCTTCACCGAACTCGTCTTCATCGTCTTCGCCGTTCGGGTCTTCAAAGTAGGTGCCCCAACCGTCATAGTTGACCCCATGACGTTCGGCCAGCGACAGCAGTTGTTCCACCTGCTGGTCGATAAGCTCGGCGTTCAGCGCCACTTCGCTGATAGCGTCGCAGCACATCAGTACCACGCCGTCTTCCATTTCCATCTCTTCAGCGTCTGTCACTTCGTAACCCAGCTTGAACGCCTCTACCGCCACTTTCTCCAGTTCTTCAAACTTCTCGGCTGAGAAATGGTGTTCAATGGTGTAGAGCGCATCGGGGTCGCTGCCGTCCTCCAGCAGTTCTTCGATGATCAGGCGGGTCTCTTCACGTTGTTCTTCCAGCAGTTCGCGGTTTGCCATGTCTCAGTCCTCATCAAAGCGGCAAAGATGACAGCCATTTTCCCACAGGCCAGCCTCTCTCTCCACCAGAAAGTTTGAACACGACACTTGAATTTGAATATTTACACATATAAAGTGAATTTTAATTCAACCGAAGTGTTGAGCCACATGGAGAAGACAACGATGAACCCGTTCTATAAACGCCATTTTTTACGGTTGATGGATTTCACCCCCGCTGAAATCAACAGCCTGCTGACCCTCGCCGCCGCCCTCAAAACGACTAAGAAAAACGGTTCCGAGACTCGCCACCTGCAAGGTAAAAACATCGCACTCATCTTCGAAAAAGATTCGACCCGCACTCGTTGCTCTTTCGAAGTTGCTGCATACGATCAGGGCGCGCAGGTCACTTACCTCGGCCCGAGCGGTAGCCAGATAGGCCACAAAGAATCCATGAAAGACACCGCCCGGGTGCTGGGCCGCATGTATGACGGCATCCAGTATCGTGGCTACGGTCAGGTGCTGGTGGAAACGCTGGCGGAGTTTTCCGGCGTGCCTGTGTGGAACGGGCTGACCAATGAATTTCACCCAACCCAGTTGCTGGCGGATCTGCTGACCATGCAGGAACACCTGCCGGGCAAACCGCTGTCAGGCATGAAGCTGGCCTACGTGGGCGATACCCGCAATAACATGGGCAACAGTATGCTGGAAGCGGCCGCCATCACCGGGCTGGAGCTAAGATTGATCGCGCCGAAAGCCTGCTGGCCAGATGCGGGGCTGGTAGCGGAATGCCAGGCAGCAGCAGCCAAAACTGGCGGTTCGATCACGCTGACAGAAGATGTCGTGAGCGGAGTCAACGGCGTGGACTTTATCTACACCGACGTGTGGGTTTCGATGGGTGAACCGAAAGAAGTGTGGCAACAGCGTATCGACCTGCTGCGGCCGTATCAGGTCAACGCCGCGATGATTGCCGCCACCGGCAACCCGCAGGTGAAATTCCTGCACTGCCTGCCGGCATTTCACGACGATCACACCACCCTTGGCAAGCAAATGGCCGAACAGTATGGTTTGCACAACGGCATGGAAGTCACCAACGACGTGTTTGAATCAGCCCACAGCATTGTGTTTGATCAGGCGGAAAACCGCATGCACACCATCAAAGCGGTGATGGTCGCGACATTGAGCCAGAGCGTTGAACTGTAAGATCGTTGAACTGTGTAGAGTCGAGCTGTCAGCCTGCCAACAGCCGCGCTATTGCTGTCATATCGGCGATATCCATGATATCGCTCGGTAACGGGGCCAGATAACTGAGGTGTAACCCGCGTTATCCGGCCCACACGCACATCCTGAAATACTTACAGCGCCTCGCCATTTGAGGCGATCACCCGCTGATACCAGTAGAAGGATTTTTTCGGCGTACGTGCCAGCGTTCCAGTGCCGTCATCGTGCTTGTCGACGTAGATAAAACCGTAACGCTTCGCCATCTCACCGGTAGTGAACGACACCAGATCGATACAGCCCCACGGCGTGTACCCCATCAGATCGACGCCATCTTCCCATACCGCCGCCTTCATGGCTTCAATATGTGAGCGCAGGTAATCGATGCGGTAATCATCCTGGCACACGCCGTTCGCGTCCGGCTTGTCGATAGCACCCAGCCCGTTTTCGACAATAAACAGCGGCACTTCATAGCGTTCATACAATGTCACCAGCGCATGGCGCAACCCGGTTGGGTCAATCTGCCATCCCCAGTCGCTGGCTTTCAGGTGCGGATTGGCAATCGACTGCTCGGAACTGCCGTCCATGCTGGCAGCAATGTGATTATGTACATCGTGCTTCACCACGTTCGACATGTAGTAGCTAAACCCAATGTAATCCGACTTGCCTTCCCGAAGGATCTGCTCGTCTTCCGGCTCCATGTGAATGTGGTAACCCTTGAGCGCCCACTCACGCCGGGCATAGGCCGGGTAGTGGCCGCGCACTTGCACGTCGGTGAAATAGAACCGATCGTGCATCGCACGTGTCGCCAGCATCACGTCCTGCGGATGGCAGGAATACGGGTAGTAAGGCACGAAGGCGCACATGCAGCCCACTTTGATATCCGGGTTGATATCATGCGCTTTTTTGACGATCAGCGCGCTGGCGACGAACTGGTGATGCACCGCCTGATACATCGCTTCTTCCGGCTTCGCTTTCTGCGGGAACTTCACCCCGGAACACATCCAGCCGAAAATCTCGGCCGATACATTCTTCTGGTTATTGATCTCGTTAAACGTCATCCAGTATTTCACTTTGTGCTGATAGCGCGCGATAACCGTGGCAGCGAAGTGCACAAAGCAATCCAGCGTCTTGCGGCTCATCCAACCGTCGTACTGCTGCACCAGATGCAACGGCATCTCAAAGTGGCTGAGAGTGAGCACCGGCTCAATGCCGTGTTTGAGTAACTCGTCGATCAGGTCGTCATAAAACTGAAGCCCGGCCTCACACGGCTCGGCCTCATCACCATGAGGAAAAATACGCGTCCAGGCAATGCTGGTACGAAAACACCTAAAACCCATTTCCGCAAACAGCGCAATGTCATCCTTGTAGCGATGATAAAAGTCGATCGCTTCGTGGTTCGGGTAGGACTCGCCGGGGATCACCCCATCGGTAATACGGCGCAGTGTGCCGTGTGCACCGGCGGTGAGCACATCCACCACACTGGGGCCTTTGCCGCCCTCATTCCAGCCACCTTCCAACTGATGCGCGGCTACCGCACCGCCCCATAAAAATCCTGCGGGTAATTGACTCATCTCTTTTCCTCTCACAGAAACTGAAACCGGTTTCAGAGTGCATCAACTTTATCGCTGCTGCAACCGGTTTCATTCATGAATCATAGGTGAAGGAAGAGGAGCCAATACCTGGCAGGATCACGCAAAGAAGGAAAGAAGCAGCACGGCAAGAAAATCAACGATATTGGCATCAACAATTTTGAAATCAACGAGATCGGGAGAGCGCATGGCGCACTCTCCCGCTACAGGTATCCCGTTACAGGCATGACGGCTTGCGGTGGTCGGGTTACCGCACCAGCGTAGCGTCGATTTTCACGACCGCCTTGCGCACATGTGCTGGCTCGCCAACGGCACACAGCGGTTTATGTACTTCACCGGGGAAGAACACCACAAAATCGCCGGTCTGCAGTACCACCTGTTTTTCCTGCTCGCCGGACGGCAGGAAGGCGATATCTTTATCCGCCAGCCAGTCCACATCCGGTTTGCCTGCTGGCAGGTTGCTAAAGGTCATTCCTTCCGTGCCGTTTAGCACAATCTGGATGTCCAGGTATTTGGCGTGATACTCGGCACGGCGTTTCTCAAACGGTTCCGTACTGTCATTCGACACCAGCACAAACACCTTATTGCCGTCGATATCGTGCTTGCCAAGCGGGGTATCGGCGTTGATATGCTGCTTCACATACTCAATCGCCTCACGCAGTTTGGCTGGCAGATAGGGAAATAGATCCAGATGGTCGACATTACCGGTAATCATGACTGCTCCTATAAATAAACAAACTGAAACAACGTTTTGATTCCTTATACTCCTGTCGGCATTACGCTGCCAGCCAGCAAGCGTAAAAAAGTGATCCGAACCGTGCGTTTGAGCGAATAGTGAAACACCTAACCGCAACCGATTGCTCGCCGCGAAAAGACAGCGTTTTTCTGCTTGAATTCACCTCTTCGGCGCGTATAATTCCGGACAATTTGCCGGGAGGGAACATGTCTAACGCTGCTGTCTTTGTGGGTGTCTTACCGCAACTGCCTGTTGGCAGCATGACGGCGTTTTTCCTTCCGTTGCCTGACAGATTTATAAAAAAAGCCCCTCGTTGAGGGGCTTTTTTTTGCCTGTCGCCGCCAGCCATCCGTTTGTTTACCGGGCCTAACCGAGGGGAGCATAGACACATGGTCAATCCGCTATATAAAAGACACATCATCTCAATCAACGATCTCAGCCGGGACGATCTGGAACTGACGCTCAAGGTGGCGGCCAGCCTGAAAGCCCATCCCCAGCCGGAACTGCTCAAGCACAAAGTGGTCGCCAGCTGTTTCTTTGAGGCTTCTACCCGCACCCGTCTGTCGTTTGAAACCGCCATCCACCGCCTGGGCGCTTCGGTGGTGGGTTTTGCCGACAGCAGCAACACCTCGCTCGGTAAAAAAGGCGAAACGCTGGCCGACACCATTTCCGTCATCAGCAACTATGTGGACGCCATTGTGATGCGCCACCCGCAGGAAGGGGCGGCACGGCTGGCGACCGAATTCTCCGGCGGCGTGCCGGTGTTCAACGCGGGCGACGGTGCCAACCAGCATCCCTCGCAGACACTGCTGGACCTGTTCACCATTCAGGAAACGCAAGGCCGCTTGAGTAACATCAATATCGCGATGGTCGGCGACCTGAAATACGGCCGTACCGTCCATTCATTGACCCAGGCGCTGGCCAAGTTCGACGGCAATCGCTTCTATTTCATCTCGCCAGATGCGCTGGCGATGCCGGACTACATCCTCAACATGCTGAAAGAGAAAAATATTCCCTACAGCCTGCACACCAGCATTGAGGAAGTGGTACCGCAGTTGGATATTCTGTACATGACCCGCGTTCAGAAAGAGCGTCTGGACCCGTCGGAATACATCAATATCAAATCGCAGTTTATCCTGCGTGCCGCCGACCTGGGCAACGCCCGCGATAACCTGAAAGTCCTGCACCCGCTGCCGCGTATCGATGAAATCACCACCGACGTGGACAGCACCCCTTACGCCTACTACTTCCAGCAGGCAGGTAACGGCATTTACGCGCGCCAGGCTCTGCTGGCGTTGGTTCTGAACAGCGAACTGGTTCTGTGAGAGAGGAGCACACAGCATGACTCACGACAACAAATTACAGGTAGAAGCCATCAAACGCGGTACGGTGATCGACCATATTCCGGCACAGGTTGGCTTCAAATTACTGACACTGTTCAAACTGACCGCCACCGACCAGCGCATCACCATCGGCCTGAACTTGCCTTCCAACCATCTGGGCCGCAAGGACCTGATCAAGATTGAAAATATCTTTCTGACCGAAGAACAGGCTAACCAACTGGCGATGTATGCGCCGCAAGCCACCGTCAATCAAATCGACAATTACGAAGTGGTACGCAAACTGCACCCGCAATTACCGTCGCACATTGAAGGTGTGCTGACCTGCCCTAATAGCAACTGCATCAGCCGTATCGAGCCGGTCAATTCGTCCTTCAGCATCAAGCAAGTCGGCGCTGACGTGCACCTGAAGTGCAAATACTGCGAGAAAGAATTCGAACGTCAGGCCGTGTTAAACAGTCATTGATGCCAACACGCCGTCAGGAAAACGCCGACTGTGGTATGCAGCATTGGCCTGACGGCGGGCTTTTTGGAATAATGCGGGAGTCGCATCATTTCAGACATAATCAGGAGAAAACATGTCACGCATTATCAGTACGGAACAGGCACCAGCTGCTATCGGCCCTTACGTTCAGGGTGTTGACCTGGGCAGCATGATCATCACGTCCGGCCAGATCCCGGTGGATCCGAAAACCGGTCTGGTGGCGGACGACGTTACCGCACAGGCTCGTCAGTCGCTGGAAAACGTGAAAGCTATCGTGGAAGCGGCAGGTCTGAAAGTGAGCAATATCGTTAAAACCACGGTGTTCGTGAAAGATCTGAACGACTTCGCCACGGTGAACGCCGCCTATGAAGCCTTCTTCACCGAGCACAGCGCGCCGTTCCCGGCCCGTTCCTGCGTGGAAGTGGCCCGTCTGCCGAAAGACGTGAAAATCGAAATCGAAGCTATCGCCGTTCGCGGTTAAGCTCACCCTGTATCACAGGCAGGGATGATGATTGATTACGAATGTCATCATGCCTGAATAGGCGAACCCCGGCTGGTACCGGGGTTTCGTTTATCTGATGAGTTTTAAATCTGACTTTCTCATCTTTTTCTGTTGCTGATAAAAGTTTTCATGAGAACCTAAGCTCAACAGATGGATGATGAGCTGGCTCTGATTCCAGCTATACCCCAGCAATGTTAACTGGTTGTTCAGCTTGAATTTATGAACTCTTAAATAACTCAAGTCACCTTTCTTTAGCTCACCCAGTTCAGGATTTTCAACAATCGCATCAATCTCATCTTCAACAACAGATCTGAATTGCTGTGGCAATTTGTCCAATGCTTTTTCAAACCGGTTGGTCTGATAAACCTCAATCTCTGCCTGGTTTTGTTCTTCGGACATAACGGGAAACCTTACCATTCTCTACTTCGCTTTGTGCGAGCAAAGTATCCATAATAAATTCGTATGTCAGATCGGGATTATCTTCAGCAATCCTGCCGATTCTGGCCCAGTGCTCTATCTGCTTGGGCACACTACGGCTGGATGCTTCTGCATACACCTTGACTTCAGTGACGAAGTCTTCATCCAATCGAATGCTGATAGCCATTTTGTTTACACCTTTATCTAATCGTCTTAATCGTATCTACAACGCTATAGCTCAGTAGCAGAATAGGACATTAAATCGCAATGCGCAACATTTTGTCGCGTATCTTTTCGCTATTGACTGATAGTGTTGACTCAACTCTGTGCGCCCTCCTCCACTATCGCACCATTTCCTATCGTTATTCGCTGCATAACCCCGCCATAGCGCACCGCTTGCCATCATTTGCACCAACGAAGTGCAGTTTTTCTCACCCACCTGCGATAAGTACCTCATTTACCACGCTGGCATGCTTTCTGCATTTCCTTTGTATCTTCTATCAAGCGGAATGCAGGGGATGACAATGATAAAAATGACGCTTCCGGCCGTGCCTTACTACGATGAGATGCTCAACGCAGAAGGCCAGCAACGCCAGCACTACGACGCCTACTGGCAATGGTTGCAACAGACTGACCAACATGCCATCCGCCAGAAGAAAGAGCAGGCTGAGTTACTGTTTCACCGGGTGGGAATTACCTTTAATGTCTACGGCGAAGAAGGCGGCACCGAACGTCTGATCCCGTTTGACAGTGTGCCGCGGATTATCCCGGCCCACGAATGGAAAATGCTGGACCTCGGCATTCGCCAGCGCGTCAAAGCGCTCAACGCCTTCCTCTACGACATCTATCATCAGCAGCACATCCTCAACGCCGGTATCGTGCCCCGCGAGCAGGTGCTGGCGAACGAGCAGTACCAGCCTTGTATGCAGGGTGTTGATCTGCATAACAATATTTATGCGCACATCACCGGTATCGATATGGTGCGCAATAGCGACGGCCACTATTACGTGCTGGAAGACAACCTGCGCACACCATCCGGGGTCTCCTATATGCTGGAAAACCGCAAAATGATGATGCGGCTTTATCCAGATTTGTTCGCCAGCCAGCACATCGCACCGGTAGAGCGTTACCCCAGCTATCTGTTGCAAACCCTGCGCGAAAGCACCCACATTGACGACCCAACCGTGGTGGTGATGACGCCGGGCCGCTTCAACAGCGCCTATTTCGAGCACAGCTTTCTTGCTCAACAAATGGGGGTGGAACTGGTCGAAAGCGCGGACCTGTTCGTCAAAGAGGGCGCGGTGTATATGCGCACCACCGAAGGGCCTTGCCGGGTGGATGTGATCTACCGCCGTATTGACGACGCGTTCCTTGACCCGCTGGCGTTCCGCGCTGATTCCATGTTGGGTGTACCAGGGCTACTGTCGGTATACCGCGCTGGTGGTGTGGTGCTGGCAAACGCTATCGGTACCGGCGTGGCGGACGACAAGTCCATCTACCCTTATGTACCGGAGATGATCCGCTTTTATCTGTCTGAGGAGCCGATCCTCGGCAATATCCCGACCTGGCAGTGCCGCAAACCCGACGATCTCGCTTATGTACTGGCAAATCTCGCCAGCATGGTGGTGAAAGAAGTACACGGTGCCGGGGGCTACGGCATGCTGGTCGGCCCCAAATCCACCCGCCAGCAAATCGAGGATTTTCGTCAGCGTCTGCTGGCTAACCCCGGTAACTATATTGCCCAGGACACGCTGGCGCTCTCCACCTGCCCCACTTTCGTCGAGGAGGGATTGGCGCCCCGCCACATCGACCTGCGCCCGTTTGTCCTCTACGGCGAGGAAATTCGACTGGTTCCCGGCGGGCTGACCCGCGTCGCGCTGACTGAAGGCTCACTGGTGGTGAACTCCTCGCAAGGCGGCGGCACCAAAGACACCTGGGTGATGGAGGAGGATGAATCATGCTAAGTCGTACCGCCAGCGAGCTTTATTGGATGGCCCGTTATCTGGAACGGGCGGAGAGTGTCGCCCGCGTGCTGGACGTCACCTACAAACTGTCGATGATGCCGCGCCACAGCCAGCAGCAGCACGACCTGGCGCTGCCGCTCAACCTGACGTTCACCCATGAACTGTTTCAGGAGCGCTACGCCCGCTTCACCATGAATAACCTGCTGAATTTCTTTGCGCTGGATAGCCACAACCCCAGTAGCATTTACAGCTGTATCGAAATGGCGTGGAACAATGCGCACGCGGTGCGCGGCAGCCTGTCGTCCGAAGTGTGGGAGTGCATCAATACCACCCGTATTGATATTCGTAACCTACGCCAGTCCGGGGTGGACAAAATTGGTATCGACGCCTTTTTTGACTGGGTAAAAGAGCGCGCCCACCTGTTTCGCGGTGCCATGTTCGGCACCTTGCTGCGTAACGACGCCCAATGTTTTATTCGCATCGGCACCTTGATCGAACGGTCGTTCGCTACCGCTCAGTTGCTGACCGTCAAGGATCAGCAGCTCAATAACGACCTGGACCCGGTGCGCGAATACTACCGGCTCGATACCCTACTACGTGCGGTGAGCGCCCGCGAAGCCTACCACAGCCTCTATCGTCAGCCCATCAGCCGGGAAACGGTCACCGAACTGCTGGTACTGCGCAATGACGTCCCCCGATCGCTGCATGCCTGCGTGGGCGATCTGGTGCAACAGCTGGAGATGATCGGCAGCGAACGGGCGCGTATCCCACAACGTCTGGCGCATTTGCTGCACGTGGAACTGCGCTTCGGCTCGCTCGACGATATCCTCGCCGACGACCTGCAACATTACCTCAACCGTTTCCTCACCAAAATCAACGAACTGGCTGACAGCATCCGTCATACCTATCTGGAGGCGCTATGAAACTGACCATCAATCACCTGACCCACTATCGTTACGATGAAGAAGTGAAGTTCAGCACCCAGTACCTGCGACTGACGCCGCAAAGCTCTGCCCGCCAGCGCATTCGGGAATGGAAGCTGACGCTGCCCACCGCCGCCGTCGCCACCACCGATGCCTATGGCAATCTGATGCATGTGCTCACGCTGGATAGCCCGCACCACGATATTCTGATCCACGCACAGGGGGTGGTGGAAATTGCCGAGGGCGTGGAAGAGGTGCCGGAAGAGGAAGACGGATTGTCGCCGTTGATTTTCCTGCGCGGCACCACGCTGACCGAAGCGGATGACGCCATCCGCCACTTTGCCCGTCGCTATTATCAGGAGGCGGACCCCATTGGCAGTCTGGAAACCCTGATGGCAGAATTGCAACTGAAAATGCCGTATACTCCCGGCGCAACGCAGGTGCAGGATACCGCCTGCGTTGCCTTTGCCAAAGGCAAGGGCGTCTGTCAGGATCACACCCATGTGTTTCTGGCCTGCTGCCGCAGCCTGCATATTCCGGCACGTTATGTCAGCGGTTATGTGTATAGCCGGGATACCACGCATGTCGCCATGCATGCTTGGGCTGAGGTGTGGCTCAACGAGCGCTGGCACAGTTTTGACATCACCAACAACACCCGCAAGCTCAATCAGCATTTGCGCCTTGCGGTGGGGATGGATTATCTGGATGCCTGCCCGGTGCGCGGCAGTCGGCTGGGTGGCGGGTGTGAAGAGATGTTTTCAGAAGCGGCAGTGAGCCTGTTCGAACGCCAGCAACAGGCGCAACAGCAACAATGACAGGAGCGACGACTCCTGTTTTCGTCTAGTCGGTAAAATCGGTAAAAGGTACTGTATGACCTACTGTGTGGCCATGCGTCTGTCTGACGGGCTGGTTTTTGCTTCCGACTCCCGCACCAATGCGGGGGTTGATCACATCGCAACCTTCAGAAAGCTCCACGTATTCCATCAGGAAGGTGAGCGCGTATTGGTTATCCAGTCGGCGGGTAATCTTGCCACCACCCAAAGCATTATCAGCCTGCTCAAGGCGCGTATCCACGCCCAGCATACGCCCAACCTGATGCAAGCCAGTACTCTGTACGACGCCGCCACACTGGTGGGCGAAACCGTGCGCGAGGTTATCCACCGTGACAGTCTGGCCCAGCAGAACGGTAGCAGCACCAATTTCGGCTGCAACCTGCTGCTCGGCGGCCAGATTGGCGACGAAGCCCCGCGACTGTTCCATATCTATCCGGAAGGTAACTTTATCGAAGCGACCGGCGATACCCCTTACTTCCAGATAGGCGAGAGCAAATACGGTAAACCGATTATCGACCGGGTGCTGACGATGGATACGCCTCTGGAACAGGCCATGTGCTGTGCACTGATTTCGATTGACTCAACATTGCGCAGCAACCTGTCAGTCGGCTTGCCGCTGGATGTGATGATATACCGTGCTGGCAGTTTCGATATCAGCGAACAGCACCGCATCACTGAAAACGACCCTTACTTCGCCACCATTCGCAAAGCCTGGTCGGAAGGATTACTGAATACCTTTCGGCAGTTGCCGCCGTTTCCGCCGCAGGGGTAAGGTAAGGCCTACGCTATCGTCGAGACGGACGCTTAAGATGACATCGCTACCCTGACTCATTCGAGTTACCATAATGAGTGAGGGTATAAAACCACCCAAGACATGTCTCATTCCTTTATATACCCGTCATACTTCAAGTTGCAGGTGTGTTGGCTGCGTTCGCTCACCCGAATCACTTACCGGTGTAAGCTCATCGGAATTCGCTCTCTTGCCGCCTTCCCGCAACTCGAATTATTTTGGGTATAAATCTCAAAAGGGGTATTTGTTATAAAAAGCCACTCTCTCCCTATAGGCTTTAACCATACACTCGTTATATGCAATAGAGTATGCTGGCGAATCTTTAATATTTAATAGTCCTTCCGCCTTACATTCACTAATACTATATTTCTCCCAGAATAATTTCGCTTCATCAATGGAGGCGATAAAATCATCATAATTAGCCAAATCTTGGCGATGAATGTTTTTTATAAACTCATAATATATATTATTATATTTTTCAGCCTCTTTATGAGACAGCAGCTCCATACAACTCTGAATATATGCTGTCACTTTTTTATCATAGCAGGATTGAATCTCATCTGCCTGAGATGAAAATGATAAAAACAAAATAAAAAACATCAACGCTCTCATTTCGCCCCCTTCAGATAGACTATTCTTTTCCTACTTTTATCATAAGCAGCTAGGCTGGGTGTGTTCTTTATCAACAAAATAACATCTTCAGGCGCGTTCCTCTCAAAGGAAGGAACATATCTCACTCTCATTGCTCCTTGATAAATCATATCAATAAATATATCTTTCATTCTACTATTCATATCATCCCAAGAGACAGCATTGGGGTTTTTATACTTATTATAAAACCCTTTAGCTCTTGTAATATACATAGAAAATGATAGTCTAAACAGATTAGCTTGCTGAGAATGTGTTATTTCACCAACTTTATCTCTGTTTTGTATAACAAACGCTGAGGCCTCACATCCCCGCATCCCCGCGCCTTCTGAGATCGCAATGGCCTTATCTTGTGGAACGCCCGCACTAACAAGATGATAATATGACTCAGTTTGAGTTCGTTGACCAAGATCGAACCCTCTTCCTATTGTCACTCCAGATGCGATATCCTTGCAAATAGATGGATTACCTGGCCAATGGATTTTTCTTGAGAAATAGAGACTACCAGGAATATCATCCCCCTCGGCATTGAAGGTAAAGAAGCCCTCTTTAATATCCATTTAACTTCCCTATACATTCCCTATTAATTATAAAAAACCAGCATTAACTCTATTAGATATCACTCATAACCATCATTCCATATGCTATACCCGGACGTCCCTGCTGTTTTATGTGACCACTCTATTGATTTGTACTTCAACCGAACCACCTCATATGGCAAAGCTTCATTACTATTAATAGAGTGAGGGTAGGAGGATGATACATCCACAATTCTTGCATCTATTAGCTTCAGCTCATAGAAAATCTCTAACTGTCCGGCAGAGTTCGTTCTATAAAAAAAGAAATTAGCAGTAAGTTTCTCATTGGAGGTAATAGACATACCAAGTAATGGTGATGACTTATCTATCGGTTTAGTTAGTTGTATTGGATGATGAGCAATATTATCTTCTCTAGTTATAGAGTGGCTTAATCCTAATACTTGTATCTGATCCTCATGCCCACTTTGATAGCGATTCCCAATAGAGTCAAAGGTTGAACAACCGGAAGAGATTAATCCCTGTTGGCTTCCCTCCAGGGTTAAATAAATAAGATGTGACATACAAACGCTCCTTGTCTACTTAGATAACCATAGAATCCACAATAAGAAAACTACCCCAGTATATCCTTCAATATATGACGCGCAAAGCAAACAAAACCCGATATTACCGCTCCCGTGCCATCACATCCCGCAACCAGCCGCAGCGCATTTCCGGCACCGCCAGCAGCAGTTGCTGCGTGTAGTCATCCAGCGGCGGTGACAGAGCTTCCGTCACCGGGCCTTGCCGGACAATATGGCCGTGACGCAGCACCGCTACGCTATCGGCCACTTCGCGCACCACGTGTAAATCGTGGGTGATAAACAGATAAGCCACGCCGGTTTCCTGCTGGATCTGACGCAGTAGCGCGAGCACGTCACGGGCGACCAGCGGGTCCAGGGCGGATGTTGGCTCGTCGCAGATGATAAGTGACGGCTGTGCTGCCAGTGCGCGAGCAATACAGACGCGTTGTTTTTGACCACCTGACAGCGCGGTGGGGTAACGCTGCGCCATCTCCGCTGGCAACCCAACCTGATGCAACAAATCGCTGACGCGCAAGCGTCGTGCAGCGGCGTCCAGTTGGGTCAGGCACACCATTGAGCGCTCAATCTGTACGCCGACGGGTAAACGCGGGTTGAGCGCGGTGTCCGGGTGCTGATGAATCATCTGGATCGATTGCAACTGCGCACGATTGCGCTGCGCCAGTTTCGGTGGCAGCGCATCACCGTTGAGCCGAATCTCGCCGCCTGCCGGTGCCAGCAACCCACACAGGGTTCGCCCCAGCGTCGATTTGCCAGACCCAGATTCACCGATCACCGCCAGCGTGCGTCCGCGCGCCAGTTGCAGCGACACGTCCTGCAATACCGGCTGTTGCTGATAACGTGCACCAAGATGACGGATATCCAGCAGGATGTCGCCTGTCACCGCTTGCGGTGCTTTGGGTTCGCCACGCGCCTGTAACAGGTCACGGGTGTAGGCTTCCGCAGGGCTAGCCAGCAATGAAGCGGTGTCGCCGGTTTCTACCTGACGACCATGCCGTAACACCATAATACGGTGGCTGATTTGCGCCACCACCGCCAGATCGTGGCTGATATACAATGCGGCCACGCCCGTCAGACGGATAATCTCATCGATGGCGTTGAGTACCCCGAGCTGGGTGGTCACGTCCAGTGCGGTGGTCGGTTCATCAAAAATGATCAGGTCAGGGCCAGCGCACATCGCCATCGCGATCATCGCCCGCTGCAACTGACCGCCGGATACCTGATGCGGATAACGTTGGAAGAAGGTTTGCGGTTCCGGCAACGACAGTTGGGTAAACAGTTCTATCGCCCGTGCCACCGCCTGCTGGCGTGACAACACACCGTGACGCACCGCCGTTTCAATCACCTGCTCGCCGATACGCTGCGCCGGGTTGAACGAGGCACTGGCGGATTGCGCCACATAGGCAATGCGAGCGCCACGAACAGCCCGCAGCTGACGCTCTGAGAGCAAGGCCAGGTCACTGCGCTTATCACCGTTCTGAAACCAGATATGCCCGCTTTCAATACGCATGCCGTGGCGACAGTGCCCGAGAATCGCCTGACCGATGGTGGATTTTCCCGCGCCGGACTCGCCAATCAGCCCCAACACTTCCCCTTTATGCAGGGTAAAGTTGATGTCCTCTACCAGCGCCCGGCCGCCTGCCGTCACGCACAACTGTTCGACCCGCAGCAACTCACTCATGACGGCCTCCACGCCAGTTACGACCGTCACGGCTTAGCAGCCAGTCCGCCACCACATTGAGCGACACCGCCAGCAGAGCGATGGCCGCCCCCGGCACCAGCGCCGCCCACACCCCAAACAGGATGCCGTCTTTGTTGTCACGAGCCAGTCCACCCCAGTCGGCAGTGGGCGGCTGAATCCCTAACCCCAGAAACGACAACGCCGACAGGAACAGCAAAATAAAGATGAAACGCAGCGCAAACTCCGCCACCAGCGTGTTGCGCGCATTCGGCAAAATCTCACGCCACAGGATCCACCCCATCGACTCACCGCGCAGTCGCGCGACCTCAATGAATTCTTGCGTGGCGATATCCACAGCCAGCGAACGCGCTACCCGCAGCACGCGAGTGGCTTCCAACACGCCCAGAACCAGAATGATGATGAAGGTGCTTTTCGGCAGCATCGCCAATACCACCAAAGCCAGAATCAGCGTCGGGATTGCCATCAGCACATCGTTAACGCGGGAAATCAGTTGGTCCACCCAACCGCCGCACACCCCGGCCAGGAACCCCAATCCGGCTCCCAGCGCAAACGCCAACGCTGCTGCCAGTGCTGTCACCGCCAGCGAAGTACGCGTTCCCCAAATCAAGCGGGAAAACAGGTCGCGCCCGATATTGTCGGTACCCAGCCACGCCTGCGGCATGGGCCCCAACCAGGCACCCGCCACCACCTTATCGGCCGGATAAGGCGCAATCCAGGGGGCGAACAGCGCCACCCCAATAAACAGACCCAGCCCCAGCAGACCGAGCACCACGGAAGGTTTTACAGCAGGCATGTACAGATATCCATTCGGTTGACGGCATTACCGCCGGGCATGGCGCAGACGCGGGTTCGCCATCAGCGATACCACATCTGCCAGCAGATTCAGCAGGATGTAAATCGTCGCCAGCACCAGCGCACAGCCCTGAATCACCGGCATATCGCGTTTACTGATGCTATCGACCATGTACTGACCAAGCCCAGGGTAAACAAACACGCTTTCGACAATCACCACGCCTACCATCAGGTACGCCAGGTTAAGGACAATCACATTGATGATTGGCCCCCAGGCGTTGGGCAGCACGTGGCGCAGCAGGATAACCGAAGGCGACATCCCTTTCAGCAAGGCCGTGTCGACATAGGCGGCGTTTTGCGCACCTATCAGCGCCGCACGGGTCATATTGCTCATATGGCCCAGTACCGCCAGCACCAGCGTCAGGCAGGGTAGCGCGATGGCTGTCAGATGTGCCCCAAGTGGCATATGATCGCTCACGTTGCTGTTGCTCGGCAGCCAGAACAGGCTGATGGAAAAAATCAGGATCAACAGGTAGCCGGAGAAAAACTCCGGCAACGCCACCGCGACACGGGCAAGCAGATTGAGCAGCCGGTCAAGCCAACTGCCCTGATAACGCACCGACAAAAAGCCTATCAGCAGCGCCAGCGGCACCGCCACCACGGCGGTGCACCCGGCCAGAAACAGCGTATTTTCCAGCCGCCATGCCAGCACCGGCGCAATCGCCTGACGGCTGGTAAAACTCTGACCGAAATCGCCGCCGATCATGCCCCATAGCCAGCTGAGATAACGCGATACCGCGGGTTGATCCAGCCCTAACTGGGCATTCAGCGCGCGTACTGCTTCCGGCGTTGCCGTCTGCCCCAGAATAGCGGTAGCGGCATTGCCCGGCAGCAGTTGAATACCGGCAAAAATCAGTACCGATACCACGGCGACCATCGCCACCCCCGCCAGCAAACGCCGCAGAATCAACATCAGCAGCGGGTAGCGATCAACCCATTGTTCAAGCACCGTCCATCGGCAAAACATCGTCACATTACCTGCCTTTTACCCACATCTTACCCGCCCTTTATCTCTCTCAGGCCAACCACACTTTTTCCGCTGCACGGTTGCCACTGAGCGGGAAGCCTGGAATGGCATTCAATCCTTTCACTTTGGTACTGCAGGCGTCGAGCGCGTCAGCGTACAGCGGAATGATTTCGCTGCTATTATCCACCAACATCACCTGAATATCGTGGTAAATCTGACGGCGCTTGTCCTCGTTAACTTCACCACGTGCCGCACGCACCAACTGGTCAAAGGCATCGCTCTTCCAGCCGGATTCGTTCCACGGTGCCTGGCTGGTGAACACCAGCGACAGCAGCGCATCAGCCGTCGGGCGAACCGACCAGTTAGAGGACACAAACGGTTTTTTCATCCACACATTGTCCCAGAACGCGTCGTCCGGCACACGCTCGACATTCAGTGTAATGCCCGCTTTCTGCGCAGATGCCTGATACAACTGACCGGCATCCACCGCGCCGGGGAAACCGGCATCAGCAACAGAGAGTGTCAGCGGGCCACTGAACCCGGCTTTCTGCCAGTGCCATTTGGCTTTCTCCGGGTCGTAAGGGCGCTGGGGAATGTCTTTGGCGAAATAACGGTTGGACGGGAAAATCGGGTTATCGTTCGCCACGCTGGCATAGCCACCCAGCACAGTGTCGATAATCTGCTGGCGATCGATCGCGTATTTCAGCGCCAGTCGGCCGTCTTCGTTATTAAACGGTGCGACATTGCTCAAACCTGGGAAGGTGAAAATCTGGCTGTCACGCGAGCGCAGCAGTTGCAGCGTCGGCATGTTCTGAATGCGCCCGACAATACGCGGGTTCACACGGTTGATAATGTGTGCGGAGCCACTCACCAGCGCTGCCACGCGGGCAGTAGAGTCGTTCATCGCCAGCGTTTCAACCGAGTCGACATGGCCGCGTGCGCTGTTCCAGTGATTCGGATTGCGTTTCACTAACGTGCGCACGCCAGGCTGGAAGCTCTCCAGAATAAAGGCACCGGTACCGATACCTTTGTCGAAATTCTCGTTTTCCGGGGTAATGGCAAAGTGCACATCGCTCAGCAGTGCGACGAACTCTACGTTCGGTTCGCTCAGGCGAATGGTGACTTCGTGGCTACCGGTGGCGTCCATCGCCACGACCGGGTCGAGATAGCCTTTCACCGATGAACTGGATTTCTCACCACGGTGGTGATTGAGCGAATAAATAACGTCTTTCGCGCTGAGCGTGCGGCCATCATGGAACTGAACGCCTTTGCGGATAGCCAGCACCCAGGTGCGCCCACCGTCCTTGCTCTCCCAGGATTCGGCCAGTGACGGCACCAGCTCGCCTTTTTCATCCAGCTCCAGCAGGTTATTAAACAGCTGGGACCCCACGAAGTACATGTAGGTTTCAAACCAGAATGCCGGGTCGAGACGGTCGGTACTGGAGGCGTTATCCACCCCGACTATCAAATGACCGCCTTTTTTCGGTTGTTCTGCGGCATCGGCACCCCAGGCGGCGCTCAACGGCCAGCCGGTAGCGGCCGCTGCGACGGATAAGGCGCAGGCACTTTTAATAAAATGACGACGATTCATGTTGTGTTCCCTTCGTGAGTGCTTATCCGTTACGGATAGTTATTATCGTTATAAAAATAACCGTCGGCGTTTACGCCTGACGGTGGAATGCCTGTGCCAGACGGGCGATATGTTCCGGGCCGATACCACAACAGCCCCCGACCAGCGATGCCCCCTGCGATACCCATTCTTGCGCCCATTGCAGGTAGCCTTCCGGGTGCGTATCAGTGCGCAGTCGGCTCAACCCTTCGTTCGCACCGCGCTGGTTATCATCCGGCTCGAACGCGTTGGCGTACACGCCCACACCAATCGGTGCTGACAGCGCACTTAACGTCGCGCTGGCCTGTGCCACGGCAGAGGCCATCACTTCCGGGCGGCTACAGTTGAACAACAGGTTCGCGGCCCCCAGACGAGCGGCCTCCTGTGCGGCGGCAGCCACGGTTTCACCGGAGCGCAGGCGGGCATGACCGTCAGCATCCAGTTCATCCTGCAACGTAAATGACAACCACAGCTCACGCGGGTCATTCGCCAGCAGTTCACGCACCAGCGCCACTTCCGCCAGCGAGCTTTGAGTTTCCGCCAGCCAGACATCCACATAAGGGTTAAGGGCATCGATCAACGTTTTCAGGATCGGCGTCGCCGCCTCGGCGTTAAAAAGATCAGGACGATATGAGCCCAATACCGGCGGCAGTGAACCGGCAACTCGCACCGGGTGCGAGGCGGCATCCACCGCCTGACGCGCCAGTTGACCGGCCAATTCGGCCAGAGCCTGGCCCCGTTCGCTAAATACCGCTTCACCGATATGGAAAGGCACCACGGCATAACTGTTGGTGGTAATCACCTGTGCACCGGCAGCAATAAAGCTGTCATGCACCTGACGCACATGCTGTGGCGACTCCATCAGCGCCAGCGCCGACCACTCCGGCTGACGAAAGGGAGCGCCAATGCGTGCCAGTTCACGCCCCATTCCCCCGTCCAAAATCAGAACGTTGTCTGCCATTGTCTTTCCTTAATCAGGTCATCGTATAAAAGAGAGTTCCCGCCACCATACAAAAAGCCTATATGGATGTCTAGATGCCTTGATAGCTAAAAGCACAGACTGCCATCAACCCAGTGATGACGGGGTTGTGCCCCACCCGCCGAGTTTTGATCGTTATTTAACCAAGACTGATTTCTCTACGATGCTCAAATTTCCTTGAGCCAGGTCAATTTTAGCGCAATAAAACTGCCCCCCCTTACAGGCGAATTCAATATATAGTGTCTATCCTTTTACAGAAACCTACATATTGTGTTTATCCACAAAACCATCCACAGCCTCTACGTCCGTGGTCAGACGTGGTTTTTGCCTGTGGATAACCT
The DNA here is from genome assembly GCF_019464615.1 of Dickeya ananatis. NCBI lineage: Bacteria > Pseudomonadati > Pseudomonadota > Gammaproteobacteria > Enterobacterales > Pectobacteriaceae > Dickeya > Dickeya ananatis. Next base: position 3,790,115 of record NZ_CP040816.1, read on the forward strand.
CAACAAAGGAAACACACCGAGGAATAACATGAAACCAGTAGTGATTAAGCGGGACGGATGTCAGGTACCTTTTGACGAAAACCGAATCAATGACGCGGTCATCAAAGCGGCTAGCGCTGCAGGTGTGGATGATGCGGACTACTGTGCCACCGTCGCCGCTGCCGTCGCTCAGCAAATGCAAGGAAAAGCGCGCGTTGATATTCGTGAGATCCAAAACGCGGTAGAAAACCTGCTGATGGCCGGCAAATACAAACAACTGGCGCGTACCTATATCGAATACCGCCACGATCGTGATGTCGCTCGCGAGCGTCAGGGCCGGTTAAATCAGGAAATTCGTGGACTGGTAGAGCAGAGTAATGTGGCGCTGCTCAACGAAAACGCCAATAAAGACAGCAAGGTCATTCCCACCCAGCGCGATCTGCTGGCGGGTATCGTCGCCAAGCATTACGCCAAACAGCACATCCTGCCGCGCGATGTGGTACTGGCTCACGAACGCGGCGAGATTCACTATCACGACCTCGACTATTCGCCGTTCTTCCCGATGTTCAACTGCATGCTGATAGACCTCAACGGCATGCTGACGCAAGGGTTCAAGATGGGTAACGCGGAAATCGAGCCGCCGAAGTCCATCTCCACCGCCACGGCGGTTACCGCGCAGATCATCGCGCAGGTCGCCAGCCATATTTACGGTGGCACCACTATCAACCGTATTGATGAAATTCTGGCGCCGTTTGTTACCGCCAGCCATGAAAAACACTGTGCCGTGGCCCGCGAATGGCAGATTCCCGATGCCGAAGGTTATGCCCGTAGCCGTACGGAAAAAGAGTGCTACGATGCCTTCCAGTCACTGGAATATGAAGTGAATACGCTGCATACCGCCAATGGCCAGACGCCATTCGTCACCTTCGGTTTCGGGTTGGGTACCAGTTGGCAATCGCGGCTGATTCAACAGTCCATCCTGCGTAATCGCATCGCTGGACTGGGTAAAAACCACAAAACAGCAGTGTTCCCGAAACTGGTTTTCGCCATCCGCGACGGCCTCAACCACAAACCGGGTGACGCGAACTACGACATCAAGCAACTGGCGCTGGAGTGTGCCAGCAAGCGCATGTACCCGGATATCCTCAATTACGATCAGGTAGTGGAAGTCACCGGTTCGTTCAAAACGCCGATGGGGTGTCGCAGCTTCCTTGGCGTATACGAAGAAAACGGTGAACAGGTCCACGACGGGCGTAATAATCTGGGCGTGATCAGCCTCAACCTGCCGCGCATCGCGCTGGAAGCCCACGGTGACGAAGCGCGTTTCTGGCAATTGCTGGACCAGCGCTTACTGTTAGCCAAAAAAGCGCTGATGACGCGAATTGCCCGGCTGGAAAATGTAAAAGCGCGTGTAGCGCCTATACTTTATATGGAAGGGGCATGCGGAGTACGCCTGAAGGCGGACGACAATATCGCCGAGATTTTCAAGAACGGCCGTGCGTCTATTTCGCTGGGTTATATCGGGGTGCATGAAACCATCAACGCCTTGTTCAGCAATCAGGTTCATGTGTTTGATGATGAAACCCTGCGCCAGAAAGCGGTGGCGATTGTCGCCCGTCTGAAGGCTGCCACCGAAAGCTGGAAAGAAGAGACCGGTTACGGTTTCAGTCTGTACAGCACGCCAAGCGAAAACCTGTGCGACCGTTTCTGCCGTCTGGATACCGCTGAGTTTGGCGTCGTAGCTGGCGTGACTGACAAAGGTTACTACACCAACAGCTTCCATCTCGACGTGGAGAAAAAGGTCAATCCGTACCAGAAGATCGATTTTGAGGCCCCTTACCCGCCGCTGGCGAATGGCGGTTTTATCTGTTACGGCGAGTATCCTAACTTGCAGCACAACCTCAAGGCGCTGGAAGACGTATGGGACTACAGCTACACCCGGGTTCCTTATTACGGCACCAATACGCCGATAGACGAGTGCTACGAGTGCGGCTATACCGGTGAATTCACCTGCACCAGTAAAGGCTTTACCTGCCCGCAGTGCGGTAACCATGACGCGGCACGTGTGTCGGTCACACGTCGGGTGTGCGGTTATCTGGGTAGCCCTGATGCACGTCCGTTTAACGCCGGTAAGCAGGAAGAAGTCAAACGCCGGGTAAAACACCTTGCCAGTGGGCAACTGGGCTGATGAGTCCGCGCCGTGCGCCTGGTTGAGCGCACGGCCTTATTCACGACTGCAGCCTGAGGCTGATGCCGCCCGGCGGGCGGCCTTTTGGACGGTCATCGCTATGAACTACCATCAATACTACCCGGTGGATGTGGTCAATGGCCCGGGAACACGCTGCACCCTGTTTGTGGCAGGCTGCGAGCACCAGTGCCCCGGCTGTTATAACCAGAGTACCTGGCGTCTGAATTCCGGGCACCCATTCACACAGGAAATGGAAGATCGCATCATCGCCGATCTGCAAAATACCGACCTGCCACTACAGGGGCTGTCACTGTCAGGCGGCGATCCGCTGCACCCGCAGAATGTGCCTGACATACTACGGCTGGTACAACGGGTACATAATGAGTGCCCCGGCAAGGATATCTGGATGTGGACAGGCTACCGGCTGGATGAACTGACGCCAGAACAGCACCAGGTCGTCGACTTGATTAACGTGCTGGTGGACGGGCGTTTTATACAGGAACAGCGGGATTTAACGCTGGTGTGGCGCGGCAGCCGCAATCAGGTGATTCACCATCTGCGCTGATAACTGGCACCGGCGCAGGCAAACCGTGTGGCGCCTTCGCGCCACCGGCACCCCTACATCGACGCGTCCTCATCGACGATGAGTTAACACGCTTCCGCTACGGTATCACGACGCCAGAGGTGTTTCTTTCCGAATCCCAACGCGTTGTCGGTCATTTTCATTTCGTTGAGCGACAGTTTCCAGACCGGTGCGCCGCTACTGCGCGCAATGGGAAACCGAACGTTATAGCGATTACGCGCCAGTGCTTCTTCCTCACCGCTCAAGCGGCTAATTTCCCCCAGAAACTGCACGCCTCTAATCAATAGTACACTCTTGGGCTGGCCGTTGACCGTGCCAGCGACTCGTGGACAGCGTCGCATAATCTCGCCATGCCGCGTATCCGGCTCCGTCATCAGATAAAAAGCAATCTTTTCATCATCAAATACATAAAAACAGTTGGCGCACCATAGATCGTCATCGTCGTTGACACACAGCGTCAACACATGCAACTTCTTCAGATAGCGGGAAATGACTCCCAAGGTATTCTCTGCTTCCACAGCCTCTCTCCGGGTGGAACGTCGTTAATCCTCGCCTGACCGGATAGCATCAGTCCCTGTCATTGTGAACTGCACATAATGCCACTTCCCGGGCAAAATAAAGACCTGTCGCGCCGGTATTTTGCCCGGGGATAATAGAAAAAACGGATAACATCTTCACAGAAAGGGAGTTTTTTGGTGGTTTGACCAGTTAAGAGACGTGTACCATAGCGTAAAACCGACAATTATGCTGCTTTCAAACCCATTAACACCTCTTATTGTGAATTATTTCTTCACCTCGCCGATAACACACTCGCGTGATAACGAGGATCCCAAGGCCAATGTACGGATTACTATTCGGCAACGCGTCTTTCGGTTGCGTGCATCATTGGGTTTTTCCTGCGGTTGTCTCTGCGCTAAATAATCCAGCAAGTCTCCTCTGGCACAGAAGTGTGTTGAGGAATGAGACGTAAAAAATAAAACCTTCAAATGGATAGGATAATGAAAAAAATAGTGTTATCTGCGTTATTGGCAAGTGGATTGTTCTGTGGACTGACCGCCCATGCGGGTATGAATACCTTTTCTGTCGGATATGCACAAAGCAAAATTCAGGGTCTGAAAAACATGGGCGGCGTCAACGTGCAATACCGCTATGAAGTAGACTCAGTGCTTAGCCTGATGGGCTCCTTTTCTTACCTCGATGGCGATGCTGACGTATCAAACCGTATTAGTGACGATGTGATCCGTAATCATGCCGACAGCAAATACTACTCGTTCCTGATAGGCCCGGCTTATCGCGTCAACCCGGTGATCAGTGTCTATGCGCTGGTTGGTACCGCTCACGTTAAAACCGATGTTTCTTCTGAGTGGTTCAACTTCGAAAGTGGTAAAGGGTTAATCAGCCAGGGGACGCAAAAGAGTACATTCTCATCGAACGCTCTCGCTTATGGTGCCGGGGTTATCATCAATCCAGTAGAAAACCTGTCCGTCAATCTGGGTTACGAAGGAACCAAAGCGGATATCAACGGCGATCGCCCCATCAACGGCTTTACTGTCGGTGTTGGCTATAGATTCTGAGTCTCTCACTGTACTCCCTGCTGGTATCTCACCACCGCCAGCGGGGGTATTGAAATGCCCTATCTCACCAGCACACGGCAATATACCGTGAATCATCTACAATTATTATGGCTGCCAGACCGGCTTCTCCTGCCGGAGCGTGCAACCGGTAACGGATTATTCAAAATAATGTGAGGTAAATAAAATATTGCTCAATAAGACTTTGATTTCCGCTACTGTCTGTATCCTAAATAGCATCATGATGCGAGAGCAGAAAAGAGGACATAACCAAATAGTTACGTTGGCGCGCACCCACGTTATGACAACCTTTTATTGTTAATAACAACGCATCTTAATACATTGAATGTTAATTAAACTGAACGGGAATTAGCCATATTTAAACACTCCACCTTACCTTTTACATTATTCGCGTTGCGAAAATAAATGACTGCACCTATCCGTTATGTCGAACAGAGGGAAAATCTGACAACCAGTGGCAGAGAAACCCGGGAGAAGAAATGAAAAACTACAAAATCGGTACTCGGTTATCCATAGGGTTTGGGATACTTATCGCGTTTTCGTTGATTATGCTTGCCAGCGGTATTTATCAACTCAACCAGATAACCCGGAACGCAGAACAAATCATGCTGGTGCCGCTGCGCAAAGAACGACTGGTAGCCGACTGGGCGGCAACGCTCTCAGCCGGGATACAGCGGACTACCGCCACAGCACGCAGCAGCGACCCTTCGCTGGCGCAGGTGTTCGCGGCAGATAACGCCAACGCCACCAAAGAGAACAATGAGCGTGTGGCAAAATTTACCGAACTGGTGTCGTCAAAGGAAGAGCAGGGGCTATTGGATCAATTAAACGCCGACCGCCAGGCTTATCTCAAAGCGCGCGATGAAATTTTCAGCGCGAAAGCTGCCGGTAACGCGGAACAAGCCAAACAGGTCTTTGAGCAGAGATTATTACCGGTCTCCGTTCAATACCAAAAAAGCATGACCACCCTGCGTGACTACCAACGTACCAATATTGACCGCATGCGGGAGGAGATTTCGGCGCGTGCGCAGAGCAGTTACCTCTTCCTCGGCGTGCTCGGTCTGATGATTACCCTTATCGGTTCTCTGCTCGCCTGGATGCTAACCCGCAGTATTGTGCGCCCGCTGCAAACCGCAGTTCAGGTGACGAATTCTGTCGCCAGAGGGGATCTCACCGCAGAGATTTTGCCACAAGGCCGTGATGAACTGGCACAGTTGCAACACGCGCTACAAGACATGACCGGCCAGTTACGCACCGTCGTCGGGGAAGTGCGCGAAGGGGCTGAAGCGATTGCCGGGGCGTCATCTCAGCTCTCTGCTGGCAATCAGGATCTCTCCAACCGTACTGACGAGCAGTCCAGTGCGTTGCAGGAAACCGCGGCATCGATAGAGCAACTGACCTCCACCGTTCGGCAAAATGCCGATAACGCCAGACAAGCAAACCAACTGGCGCAGGATACCGCCAATCAGGCGCAATCCGGTGGGCAACTGGTTAGCGAGGTGGTGCAAACCATGGGCGCTATCGACAGTTCCTCCAAGAAAATTGTCGATATCATCGGTGTTATCGACAGCATCGCGTTTCAAACCAATATTCTGGCGCTTAACGCGGCGGTTGAAGCCGCCCGCGCTGGTGAACAAGGCCGCGGGTTTGCAGTGGTAGCAAGCGAAGTGCGTAACCTGGCGCAACGCAGTGCTTCCGCTGCCAGAGAAATCAAGGAACTGATCAGCCACTCGGTAGAGACGGTGGATGCCGGGAACCGGCTGGTGGAAAAAGCCGGGGTCTCCATTCAGGGGATTGTGGATGGCGTGCGCAAAGTCAGTGAACTGGTCGGCGAAATCAGCGTCGCCAGTCAGGAGCAGTCACTGGGTATCGAGCAGGTCAACCAGGCGATTAATAAAATGGAACAAACCACGCTGCAAAATGCTTCGCTGGTCAGAGAGGGCTACAATGCCACGCAATCCCTGCAACAGCAGGCTGAGCAGTTAAAACAGGTGGTCAGTATTTTCCATCTCGAAGAAGCAAGAGGTGGGTCTTACAATCTGGCGGGCAACCGACCGATGATTTCACCTTCATCAGCACCGGCAGCGAAAACACTGGCGCTGAAACCTGCCGCGTCATCACGCAAAACCGCGGCCAGCGCAGACGACTGGCAGTCATTTTAACCCTGTCTGACGGTCACCAACTGATCGATTACCTCTCACAGATCCCCGCTAATGCGGGGATCTGTGTTACGTTGCTCGTATTGACTCAAACGTCGTACAGTTTTCTGGATCGCTGATGAATTTATCACCAGCAGTATCACAGTCTTAGTCATTCACTGCCTCTTCCTGAGGTTGCAAGTGCTTTAACTGCTTCATCGCTTTCTGACTGTAGAACAACCTCACCATATCGCTGCGTGCTTTCACTGCCTGCGTGAGATCACCCTGCTGATCGGGATTACCGAACGTTAACCGGTCGAAGGTACCGATAAGGTACATATAGAGCTGGTTCTGCCAGGCACTTAACGCGCTGACAGCACAGGTTCCTCCCGCAATTGAGCGATATAACTGGCGGAAAAATTGTTCAGTTTCCTGCCAGAATGATACATCGATGAAGCTAAAATCATCACCAGCATCTTTCGGGTGACTAAAGCAAGCCGCTTTCACCGACTGGCGTAGCAGTTGCTGGGCATCCTGCGCCATTTGCAAGCCAAGCGGCAGGTAATCACGCACCGTCGGAGTCAACTCTTTCCATACCGGCACGCGGTGTTCGTACCAGCAGCGGGCTTTCGTATTGTCCATGTCGTAGCCGAAACACCACAACCCGACTTTATAACGTAGCGGTGCACGCTGGAGATTAAGGCTCACCACGCTGGCAGGTAATATTTCGCTTATCGTATCCTTCGTACCCAATACCAGCCCCGGCCAATCGCGGTACGAGAACCCTCCTGGCTGAGCTTTGAGCGATAGCAACGAACCATCCTTCAGTGACTTGCGATAAGGCGTCAGCGGGTGTTTCCAGTTTTCATACTGCACACCGTCGTTTTTGGTACGGTAATGCGTCAGCAACTGATCGGAATTATCGCCACACAGGTCACAATGCCCGGATTCAGTATGACTGAAATCAAGTTCGATGCGCCGCGGCATTCCCCAAAACGCCTGCAATGGGTGCGCATTTTTCGGCGTCACCTTGTCTTTTTCACCTTCGCTAGAGTGGGTAGTCGTGAGCCAGGGGAATACCGACGCATCGCAACGCCCACGTTCACCGGGAATAACGTTGGCCCACAGCTTACGCCACAGCGGTACTGGCCTGTGTGCGTCGTAAGGCATCAACAATGTGGTAATCGCACCACCTCCACGCACGCCGCCCCGATGGCCGACACTACCCGAGGGGGCATTGGTTTGCAGTGTATAAAGCGCCAGTGCGGCACAATGAGGACAAATGGCACTTACAGCATCGTGTTTGCCGAAATGATCTTTACTGATCCTGCTGAAGGTCTTGTCACCCGGAGCATCAATCAGTAAACCGAATATAGGTTTGCTATCCACCTCCAGCCACGAAAAATCCTGCATAAATGCAGGCGTGCCGGTGCCAAACTGGAACGCGGGTGCCACGCTGTCTAGTGCCTGTATCCAGCCATGACCCAGTCCATCTCGCCAGATAACCTCCCAGCCATCATCATCAGGTGGAGGATAGGCAGTTTGCAGTAAACCGATCATGAGCTGCCAGGCCGCACCCTGAAAATCAGGACGTGGACACGCCAGATCGACAATTCGGTCATCGGCCAGTTGCCGTGGAGAAATATGAGTACGGTGTCCATCCGCGCCCACAACGGGTAACCAAGGTGTGTCAATCAGTGAAAACATGAACCTACCTCTTCAGTAAGGCCTCATCCGTAAGGTCGTCATGATTCCTGTTATTGTTTTCTGCCCCGACGCCGCCAGAGTTCGCGTCAGAGGCACCGATGTTTCCCGGTGAACTACAACACTGCAGAAGCAGAAAAAAGCTGTGTAAAAATAGTTGTATTACCTGGAGAGTGTTAATCCACAGCATGTACATGCCAACAAGCCGCCACATCCAGACAGTGATAGGGCAACAAATGATACGGCGCATCGTTTTCATTTTCAGAAGACGACTGTGCTTTACCCCAGTAATGAAAATAGGGCTCAGATAACCGTTCCAAACGGGCTGCCTCAGGCATGACATACCTCATCGGCTGATGAGTGATTTACTATAAAGTATGGAAAATTAATATTCTGTGACAAGATAATTTTTATAAATAAAAAAGTAACTTACCGCATAGAGGATATTCGTTAGCCGAGGAATAATATTCGATAATAAATATAATATGACCGTGATAATGATCATTTGAAAATATAACCCACGCTGGCAGGATAATTATTTTTTATAATGCCGTGCTATCTGATTTTTTTATCACCCGACATTCAGCCAACGGCCATAAATGCTCCCTTCGAAATACACCGCGCCATAACGGTCATTACGTCGTGCTTCTGATGCGCTTTTCATGCCTGTTTTTTATCCACAAGTTGATTAGCTAAACCGTTTCTTCTATGTTAGCTAGCAGTTTAGTAATCCCCGAGAAAGAGTGTAACTATGTCTCACAAAGTATGGGTAATGGGTGATGCAGTGGTCGATCTCATTCCAGAAGGCGAAGACCGCTATCTGAAATGCCCGGGTGGTGCCCCGGCCAATGTCGCCGTAGGCGTTGCCCGATTGGGCGGCCACAGCGGCTTTATCGGCCGTGTCGGTGACGATGTATTTGGTCACTTCCTGCGCGATGTACTGGCCCGTGAGCAGGTGGACATCCGCCACATGCGACCGGATACGGAGCATCGCACCTCCACGGTGGTGGTCAGCCTGGATGCACAAGGCGAGCGTACCTTCACCTTTATGGTGCGTCCCAGTGCTGACTTGTTCCTTCAACCCACTGATCTGCCTGAATTTCAGCGAAGTGAATGGCTGCACCTGTGTTCTATCGCGCTGTCTCGTGAGCCCTCACGTAGCACAGCGATCGACGCGATACACCGGATACGCGCAGCACAAGGTTGGGTGAGTTTTGACCCGAATATCCGCGTCGATTTATGGAGTAGCGAACAGGCGTTGAGGGAGAGTCTGGATCAGGTGCTGGCGCTGGCGGATGTGGTGAAGCTATCACAAGAGGAATTTGTGTTTCTGAGCGGCAGCGACGATATCCGCCAGGGTAGCAGCACGTTAATGGCCCGCTACCCTATCAAGCGATTGCTGATTACTCAGGGCGGTGACGGCGTCTGGCTGCATGACGGCCACCAGTTGCACCACTTTCTGGCGCAGCGCGTCACCCCCATCGACACCACCGGTGCCGGTGATGCCTTCGTTGCCGGTATGCTCGCAGCACTGGCTGGTTACGATAGCCTGTATCAGGTTGATGACTGGGACGCCGTACTGACCCAGGCACAACGCTGCGGTGCGCTGGCAACAACCGCCAAAGGCGCGATGACCGCCCTGCCCTTCACTCATCAGCTCACTTCCGCGTTATAGCGCTACCGAGACTGTTCCCGACAACCGTACTTCGCCGTCGGGAACAGGTTTTGTTGTCACGATCACAGTTAGCAAAGCAAGAAAAAAAAATTCCTTGTCAATTTGTGCCCACCCCATTTAGTTTTCTTTGCATAACCGGTTTAGCAATTTAGCAAAACAAAAAATCATCTTACCATCCAAGGGAAACCTACCATGATAAAGCCAGGTTATCTTGCCGCCGCCGTGGGTGTTGCACTCTGTGCCTCTCCCGTATTGGCAGCGTCTTCTGACAGCATCGAAGCGCGTCTGAACGCGCTGGAACAACGCTTATTACAAGCAGAGCAGCGCGCTAAACAGGCGGAAGCCCGTGCCGATGCCGCCGAGAAACAAGCAAAACAACTGGCGGCACGCACGACGCAGGTCGAACAGAAAACCCAACAGGTGGAACAAACCACTCAGCAGGTCGCCCAGCAGACCCAGCAGGTGGCGGCACGTGCCACTCAAAATGAGCAGCAGACCCAGCAGGTGGCGCAGAAAACCGACGCACTGGCCAATAAACGCAGTGTTGCCGATGGGTTTGAATTCCACGCTTATGCCCGTTCCGGTCTGGCCATTCACAATTCCACCACCAGTTCGAAAGCGGATATCGGGCCAAGCATGACGCCCGCCGGTGAAACCGGCGGTAATGTGGGTCGTCTGGGTAACGAAGATGACACCTATCTGGAGCTGAAACTGGAGCACCGCACCAAACTAGACAACGGAGCCACCACCCGTTTCAAAGTGATGATGGCAGACGGCCAGCGTAGCTATAACGACTGGACCGCCGCCACCAGCCAGTTCAATGTGCGTGAAGCCTTTGTGGAACTGGGATCGTTGCCAACGTTCACCGGTGCTTTCAAAGACACCACGTTGTGGGCGGGTAAACGCTTTGACCGCGATAATTTCGACATCCACTGGATCGATTCTGACGTGGTCTTTCTGGCGGGAACCGGCGGCGGCATTTACGACGTCAAACCGGTTGACGGCTGGAAAACCAATCTCTCGTTATATGGCCGCAGCCTCGGTGAAATAACTTCGTTGGATAACGAAATCCAGAACTATATCGTCACCAGCAATAATTTCGTCGGCCCATTCCAGTTCATGCTGAGTGGCCTGCGCGCACGCAATAACGACGTGAAGGAAAATACCGGACGCAATAACAGCAACAATGTCACCAACACCAACGCCGGTGACAGCGGCTATCACGCACTGGTCGCCTGGCACGGTGATAGCTTCTATGGCCTGCGTGACGGCACATCCAAAGTGGCGTTGCTATACGGCCACGGCCTCGGCGGTGAAGTGAAAGCCATCGGCTCCGACGGCAACCTGACCCAAAACGCCAATACCTGGCGTCTGGCAACCTACGGCACCACCGCGCTGAATCACACCTGGAGCTTCGCCCCGGCAATTTTGGCACAAAGCAGTAAAGATCGTTATGTTCAGGGCGATGACTACCGTTGGGTGACCTTTAATGCGCGCTTCATTCAGGAAATCACCGAAAATTTCGCGCTAGCGTATGAAGGCAGCTATCAATATATGAATCTGGATCCTCAGGGATACTTATCACGTAATCAGGTAAGCGGCGGATTTTACAAGCTGACGTTCGCCCCGACGTTCAAAGTGGGTGATATCGCCAATTTATTAAGCCGTCCGGAACTGCGCGTCTACGCCAGTTACATGGACTGGGATAAACGACTGGATCGTTATAGTAGCGACGATGCGTTCGGCTCCACCGGTTTCAAAGCCGGTGGCGAATGGACCTTCGGCGTTCAGATGGAAACCTGGTTCTGACAGTGAAGGCTACCGTCACCGACATGACGCATGACAGTCGGTGGCGGTCAGACGCCTGCCTGTTATTGATAAATGAGGAATATTATGGACATTCGTGCCACTGCGGCATCATTACTCCCCTTGCTGGGCGGCAGGGAAAATATCGCCAGCGCCGCGCACTGCGCCACCCGTCTGCGGTTGGTGCTTAACGACGACAGCCTGGCGGACAAAGCGGCCATTGAACGCGTCGAGGGCGTTAAAGGCTGCTTTCAGAACGCCGGTCAGATGCAGGTCATCTTTGGCTCCGGGTTGGTGAACAAGGTTTACGCCGAATTCATCAATGTCGCCGGTATCAGTGAAGCCAGTACCAGCGAAGCGGCCACGCTGGCGGCGCAAAAGCTCAATCCACTGCAACGTCTGGCCCGGTTGCTGTCGAATATTTTCGTCCCGATCATCCCGGCGATTGTGGCCTCCGGCCTGCTGATGGGCCTGCTCGGTATGATCAAGACCTATGGCTGGGTGGATGGCGGTAGCGCCATTTTCGTGATGCTGGACATGTTCAGTTCCGCCGCGTTCATCATTCTGCCAATCCTGATAGGGTTTACCGCCGCACGCGAATTCGGCGGCAATCCTTATCTGGGCGCAACGCTGGGCGGCATTCTCACCCACCCGGCGCTTACCAACGCCTGGGGCGTGGCTAGCGGTTTCAAGACCATGCATTTGTTCGGTCTGGAATTCGCGATGATCGGCTACCAGGGCACGGTATTCCCGGTGTTACTGGCGGTATGGTTCATGAGCCTGGTGGAAAAGCGCCTGCGTAAAGTGGTGCCAAACGCGCTGGATATCATCGTCACGCCGTTCCTGACCGTGATCATCTCCGGTTTCGTCGCCATGCTGGTCATCGGCCCAGCGGGCCGCATGTTAGGCGACGGTATTTCCTTCGTGCTGAGTACGCTGATTACTCATGCAGGCTGGCTGGCCGGGTTGCTGTTTGGTGGACTTTATTCCGCCATCGTCATTACCGGCGTACACCACAGCTTCCACGCTATCGAAGCCGGGTTGTTGGGCAACCCTGCCATTGGCGTCAATTTCCTGTTGCCTATCTGGGCGATGGCGAACGTGGCGCAGGGGGGTGCCTGTCTGGCGGTTTATTTCAAAACCCGCGACGCCAAAATTCGGGCCATCGCCGTGCCATCGGCGTTGTCCTGCCTGCTCGGTATTACCGAAGCAGCAATCTTCGGGATTAACCTGCGCTTCATCAAACCGTTCCTGGCTGGCCTGTCGGGTGGCGCGTTGGGGGGAGCCTGGGTCGTTGCCAATCACGTCAACATGACGGCAGTCGGACTAACCGGTATCCCAGGACTGGCTATCGTGCAGGCAGGGTCTATCCTGAACTATTTGATTGGTATGGTGATAGCCTTTGGCGCCGCCTTCCTCATTTCCCTGTTGCTAAAATACAAAACGGATAACGCATAATGAAGGAAATCCATCTGGTAAAACGCATGGCGTGTGCCCTGATGTCTGCCTCTGCCAAACAGACTTATGATCCGCACCGGCCACAGTGGCATCTGTCGCCACCCGTCGGATTGCTGAACGACCCCAATGGGTTCATCCAGCATAAAGGGCGTTACCATCTGTTTTATCAGTGGAATCCGCTTGCCTGTGCTCATGGTGCCAAATTCTGGGGGCACTGGAGCTCGGCGGACCTGGTGCACTGGCGTCATGAGCCAGTGGCGCTGGTACCGGCTGAAAACTACGAAAGTCATGGCTGTTATTCCGGTTCCGCTGTGGCAGACAACGATACCCTGACGCTTATCTACACCGGCAATGTGAAATACGATAACGGCACACGCACGGCGTACCAATGTCTGGCGCGCGCTAACGAAGAGGGCGAATTCGACAAACTCGGCCCGGTGCTGCCATTACCGGACGGGTACACCGGTCATGTGCGCGACCCGAAGGTCTGGCGTTATCAGGACAGCTGGTACATGGTGCTGGGCGCGCAGGATCTGGATTTGCAAGGCAAAGTGCTGTTGTACCGGTCGCCTGACCTGCTGCAATGGCAGGCGCTGGGCGAAATCGCCGGTTCTCGCCTCAATGGACTGGGCGATTTCGGTTACATGTGGGAATGCCCGGATCTGTTCACGCTGGAAAACCGTGAGGTGTTGATCTGTTGTCCGCAAGGGTTGCCTGCTGAAGAAGAGCGTTATCTGAATACCTATCAGTCCGGTTATTTCGTTGGTTCGCTCGATTATGACAACGCCCGTTTCCCTCATCAGGCGTTCCATGAGCTGGATCTGGGCTTCGAGTTTTACGCGCCGCAGACCACGCAAAGCGAAGATGGCCGTCGGTTGCTGTTCGGCTGGATGGGCGTACCGGATCAGAACGAGTTTTTCCAGCCAACACTCTCTCACGGCTGGATCCACACCATGACCTGTCCGCGTGAGCTAACGCTCTGCAATGACCGCGTGTATCAACAACCCGCACGTGAGCTGCAAAGCCTGCGTCATCTGGAGCATCTGTGGCAGGGCGTCGCCGATTATGCTCCCACGTTGCCCGCCAGCAGCGCAGAGCTGGGGCTGGATACACAAGGCGAATTTCAGATCAATTTCGCCGACATCCTGGTGCTATGTTGGGACGGCGAGCGCCTGACATTAAGCCGCCGTAATCGTCGTACCAACGAGCCGGAACACCGTTACTGGCATGAAGGCACGCTGCACCACCTGCAAATTCTGTGCGACCGATCCAGTGTGGAAATCTTTATCAACCACGGGCAGGCGGTGATGTCATCACGCTACTTCCCCACCAGCGACGCCATGGTGCATTTTAGTGGCTCCGGACGCATCACGTTGCGGCACTGGTTGTTGGCAACGTGCGTGATAGAATGAGTTTCCTTTTCATGCCGTTAGCGGCCATTGCGTTCTAAAGATATTACGGTGAAACCAACCAAACGCGTCACAATCAGCGACATCGCGCGACTGGCAGGGGTATCAAAATCCACTGCCAGTCTGGTTCTCAATGGCCGCAGCAAAGAGTTCCGTGTTTCGGACGAAACCCGTGATCGGGTGCTGGCGCTGGCGCAACAGCAGCGCTATCAACCGAGCATTCATGCTCGCTCGTTACGTTCGAGCCGCAGCAACACGCTGGGGTTGGTGGTGCCGGAAATGACCAACTACGGTTTCGCGGTCATTTCCCGTGAACTGGAATGCCTGTGTCGGGAAGCCGGGTTACAGCTCCTGATCGCCTGTACTGATGAAAACGCCAGTCAGGAAATGATGGCGGTCAACAGCCTGATTCAGCGTCAGGTTGATGGCCTTATCGTCGCGTCCAGTATGCTGAGCGACGCCGAATACCAGAAGATTAACCAGCAGTTACCGGTATTGCAGTTCGACCGGGTGATTGGTGATTCAACCCTGCCGATGGTGGTGTCTGAAGCGGTGGAATCCACCGCTACGCTGGTGGAAAACATCGCCCGTCAGCATCAGGACGAATTCTACTTTATCGGCGGGCAATCGCGTATATCACCGACCCGTGATCGGCTGGCCGGTTTCCAACTTGGGCTGGAGCGCGCCGGTGTGACGTGCAACCCGGAGTGGATTATCCACGGCCACTACCATTCCAGCGCCGGTTATGAAATGTTCGCACAGTTATGCGCCCGTCTGGGTCGCCCCCCACGCGCCTTATTTACCGCGGCCTGCGGCCTGCTGGAAGGGGTGCTACGCTATCTGAATCAACACAACCTGATGGACTGCGATATGCGGTTGTGTAGCTTTGACGATCACTATCTATTCGACTGTCTGCCGATGAAAATCGATACCGTGGCGCAGGATTGCGAAACGCTGGCGCGCAACAGCTTTGAGATGATCAACGCGCTGATTGAAGGACAACCGCTCGCGGAAAGCCGCGTGTACGTGCCGACCCGGCTGCACTGGCGTCACCCCGACTCCCGTTCCTGAATACGGCATCAACCATCACGCCTTGTGAGGTATTTCGCCAATAAAAAAACCACCGCACAGACGGTGGTTCTTTTACTGGTGGTTCGATGCTGTCAGTACCCCGTTTCTCAGCGTACTTTCTCCGCCCCCACCAGGCCGATTTTGAGATACCCGGCGTCACGCAACGAGTCCATCACCCGCATCAGGGTTTCATAATCCACGCTCTTATCTGCCTGGAAAAAGACGGTGGTGTCTTTATTACCTTGTGTTTTGATTTCCAGCGCCTGCGCCAGCGTCGCTTCGGTTACCGCATCGTCACCCAAATACAACTGCTTATCCGCCTTCACCGTCAAAAACACCGGCTTTTGTGGGCGTGGCTGCGGCGTGGCGCTGGACGCAGGCAGGTTGACGCGCACGTCTACTGTCGCCAGCGGTGCCGCCACCATAAAGATGATTAACAGCACCAACATGACATCGATAAACGGCGTCACGTTGATGTCGTGCATTTCACCGTTTTCACTCTGCCCGTCGTTCAGATGCATCGCCATCGACTTACCCTACCCGCAGCTGGTGTGCCGATGAAGGAGAAGGCTTGCCGACGCTGGCAGCAATATCCAGATCGCGGCTTTGCAGCAACAGAATCTGCGCAGCCACATCGCCAACCATCGCCTTGTAGCTGGCCGTCCAGCGTGCAAACACGTTGTAAATCACCACAGCAGGGATTGCCGCCACCAACCCGATGGCGGTCGCTAGCAGAGCTTCGGCGATACCGGGGGCTACCACTGCCAGATTGGTCGTCTGCGATTGGGCAATACCAATGAAGCTATTCATGATACCCCACACCGTACCAAACAGACCGATAAACGGTGCGATAGCGCCGACGGTCGCCAGATAACCGGTTCCGCGTCCCATTTGACGCCCGGTTGCTGCGACACGGCGTTCAAAGCGAAACGCGGTACGTTCCTTGATGCCACCGTTGTCGTCAGAGCGTTCGGACAGCGCCTGCTCATTGCGGGCGTCCGTCAGCAGTTGCAGCGACACGCTACCCGGTTTGAACACCGCCGCGATATCCGCTGCATCATCCAGTGTGCGGGCGTCTTCCAGTGCCTGATACTCACGGCGGATGCGCTTTTTCGCCCCCATCAGGCTCGCGCTCTTACTGAAAAAAATCGCCCAGGTGACCACGGATGCCAGTAACAGGCCAATCATTACTGTTTTTACCACGACATCAGCGTGCTGATACATGCCCAGAACGGACAAGTCGGTATTCATCAGGCCACCGACCGCGCCCGTCGGCGGCAGTACCGACGGCGTAGCAACAGCCGATGCCGTATCCGCAGCAACCGACGCCGGTGCTGCCAGCGTGCGCCCCGTTATTCCTAACAACGCAAACGCCATCAGGCGATACATCACGCCCCCGAACACCCCGACAGACTTACGCCAGACCGATGACGCCCGTAGGTCAATCTTCTTCTCAGCCGTATACACGCTGTGCCTCCACCCTCATTCTTATACCACCGTAATCTGGCGAAAATGATACCAAACCTGAAATTAATTGATAGTCGTTCTCATTATTATTTGCGTATTGATGACCTTCGCTATTCGAGACATCCCTTATCCTGACCCGCTGCCGTGTCTGTAGCCCCGGTGTCATCCTGAGACATCTTCATCCAGATAAGAAAAGCCGCCCCCTGTCCCTCCAGCCGTGATAACGTACAAGGCTGAACGCAAGGAATGTTTGAGCTACAGGTAACGCCGAATGACGAGTAAAAAAATCGCCACCACACTGGTGGCCGCTGGACGCAGCAAACGCGTCACCCAGGGTGCGGTAAACCCGGTCATCCAACGTGCTTCTTCATTGATATTCGATAGCGTGCAAGAGAAACATCACGCCGCCGTTAACCGGACCAAAGGTGCCTTGTTTTATGGCCGCCGCGGCACGCTGACCCATTTCGCATTTCAGGATGCGATGACCGAACTGGAAGGCGGCGTAGGTTGTGCACTCTACCCCTGTGGGGCTGCCGCGATAGCCAACGCCATTAGCTCGTTTGTCTCAGCAGGCGATCATCTTTTGGTTACCGGCTCAGCCTATGAACCAACGCAGGATTTTTGTAACAAAGTGCTGAGTCGAATGAACATCAGCACGACCTTTTTTGATCCCATGGTAGGCAGTGATATCGCCAGCCTGATCCAACCCAACACCCGTGTGGTCTTCCTGGAATCGCCCGGCTCCATCACCATGGAAGTGCATGATGTGCCAGCGATTGTCGCGGCAGTTCGTCGCGTTAACCCGGATATCGTTATCATGATCGACAACACCTGGGCTGCCGGTGTGTTGTTCCGTCCGCTTGAGCTTGGCGTGGATATTTCGATCCAGTCCGGCACCAAATATATCGTCGGCCATTCCGATGCGATGATCGGTACCGCCGTTGCCAACGCACGTTGCTGGGATCAATTGCGCGAACAATCCTACCTGATGGGACAGATGGCCGACGCGGACAGCGCCTATCTGGCCAGCCGTGGCCTGCGCACACTCGGTGTCAGATTGCAACAGCATCAGGAAAACGGCCTGCGCGTAGCACGCTGGCTGGCGCAGCGGCCGGAAGTCGCGACAGTGAATCACCCTGCGCTACCCAGCTGTAAAGGGCATGAATTTTTCGTGCGGGATTTTAGCGGCAGTAACGGCCTGTTCTCGTTTGTGCTAAAAGAAACACTAAGCCGCCAACAACTGGCCCATTACCTTGATCATTTCAGCCACTTCCGTATGGCTTACTCTTGGGGTGGTTTCGAATCATTGATTCTGGCGAACCAACCGCAAGAACTGGCGGCGATTCGTCCGGCAGGCGGTGTCGACGTGACCGGTACGCTGGTTCGACTGCACATCGGTCTGGAAGATTACGACGACCTGGAAGCCGATTTGGAAGCCGGCTTTAGGAGATTGCAGGAAATGTGACGCCATTATCCCTCTGGCCCCGTGAAGCTGCTGTGGTAAGTCAGGCAAAGCGTATATGATGAGCAGTTACAACGATGACAAAACGTTTACCTTTTTTACCCTATCCTGATGCTCGTATTTTGAAGCTCAGCGCACGCAGTGTATTTACGCGGCCACAGGGTTTATAGCAAAACCAGACAGGATGCAATATGAGTGTTGTTCATGAAATAATACGGGCGCTGTGGCAGCAAGACTTCAGCGTCTTGTCCGATCCACAGGTAATATGGGTGATTTATGGCATGCTTTTTACCACCCTGTTTCTGGAAAATGGCCTGCTCCCCGCGTCCTTTCTGCCTGGTGATAGCCTGTTATTGCTGACTGGCGCGCTGGTCGCCAGAGGTGTGATGAGCTTCCTTCCTGCCGCAGTGTTATTGACGATAGCAGCAAGCCTTGGCTGCTGGTTAAGCTACCTGCAAGGGCGCTGGCTGGGCGACACCCAGTTGGTGAAGAAATGGCTGCATCAGTTACCCGCTCACTACCACCAGCGCACTCACAATTTGTTCCACCAGCATGGGCTGTCCGCACTGTTGGTAGGTCGTTTTCTGGCGTTTGTCCGTACCCTGCTACCCACCATCGCTGGGATCTCCGGGTTCAGCAGTACCCGCTTTCAGATTTTCAACTGGCTCAGTGGTTTTCTGTGGGTCAGCGGTATCATCACGATGGGTTACGCGCTCAACCAGATTCCACTGGTCAAACGTTATGAAGACCAGTTCATGGCCGCATTGTGTATCCTGCCGCTGCTATTGTTGGTTAGCGGGCTGGTGGGAATGTTGTTGGTTTTGTGGCGTAAAAGACGCGCCATGGCCTGAAACCCACAAAAAATCTTATCTATCCCCTTCAATTCCCTGAGTGGGCGGGCATACCGCCCACTCGGTTTAATTACTCTCAACCACCTCAGCGCCTGAACGCAAGCGAGCCACCTCATCACCCGGTGTCGCACCAAAGAAGCGCTTAAACTCCCGACTGAACTGAGAAGGGCTTTCATAACCGACCCGCATTGACGCTGTATTCGCTTTCAACCCGTCATGCACCATCAGCAAACGCGCCTTATGCAACCGATAAGACTTCAGATACTGTACCGGTGACGTATTAGTGACAGTTTTGAAGTTATGGTGAAACGCTGACACGCTCATGTTCACTTCCATGGCCAGTCGCTCTACGCTCAAATTATCCGCGTAATGGTTTTCGATATAGCGGAGCGCACGGGCAATCTGGCTGAAATGACTATAGCGGTTCATCAATGCCTGTAGTGAATCACCGCGCGGCCCGCACAGCACGTGATAAAGGATTTCGCGCACAATCCACGGCCCCAGTACCCTCGCGTCGCGGGCGTTCGCCATCGTTTCCAGCAACCGCTCTGTCGCACACAAGATGGCCTCGTTAAGCGGTATGCTGTTGATACCAGCAACTTCAGGCCGCCGTTTCTCGCCCGCGTTGTCATCGCCCATCTCAATCAGCAGGTCTTGCAGCATTGGGATATCCACCCGAATGGAAATCCCCACCAGCGGGTTTTCCGGGCTGGCGAAATTTTCACACTCGAACGGCATCGGCACCGTCATCAGCAGGTAATTGTCCGGATCATACTGAAAGACTTTGTCCCCCACATACCCCACTTTATGCCCCTGAAAAATGATCACGATACAAGGGTCGTACAACACCGGAGCCCGCGCCGTATGGCGATCGGCATAAATCACCCTCACCTGCTCAATCGGCGTCTGGCTGACGCCACTGCCGCGGGTGTGCGGCATCGCCAGTTTGACCAGACGCTGGCGTGAATCGAGATTCTGCATAATATTTATCTCTTACTGACAACGGAAATAAAGTGACACAGATAGGCAGCAGAATCACCCTTTTCTCCTGACTTTTGCAGAAACGGGCAATACACAGCGAGAAATGAGCATTGCTGGAGTAGCGGGAGAAGCCGAGAATGACAGCCATCGCCACACCATCGTAGTCAGCCCATGACCTTCCTACTGCCATGGGCAATAAGGAATCCGCATGAACCACACTATTGAGCTACTTAAACAGCACCGTAGCGAGCGCAGTTACCTGGATAAACCTATCCCGGAAGAGGTGCTGTCCGCCATTATCGACAGTGCGCATCTGGCACCGACCTCGGTGAATTCGCAGCAGGTTTCCATCGTCGTTGTCCGTGATCCGGCACGCCGCGCTCGTATCGCTGAACTGGCAGGCGGGCAATCCTGGATTGCGCAGGCGCCGGTATTCCTCACGTTGGTGCTGGATATGCACAAAAGCGCAACCGGCATTGCCATGAGTGGCAATACCCAACATGCGCACGAAAGTGTTGAAAGCATTATTTCCGGCGCGACCGATGTGGGTATCGCGCTGGGTACCTTGATCGCCGCGGCGCATTCCTTTGGTCTGGGCATCGTGCCGATAGGCGGTGTGCGCCGTAATCCACAGGCAATGATCGAGCTGCTGGAACTGCCAGCGCTGACGTTTCCGGTGGCAGGACTGGTCTTGGGTTATGTCGACCAGCCTGCGCACCAAAAACCACGCCTGCCGCTGGAAACCTTCCGTCATGAAGAGGTTTACCATACCGAACCGCTGGCGGCGGCCATTGAACAATACAACCACACACTGATTAACCACTGGAAGCAAACGGGACGCACCGATGGCGAAGCCTGGGGGAGTAATACCGCCAGCTACTATCAACGCGTCTATTACCCCCATGTCCTGCCTGCGCTGTTACAGCAGGGTTTTAAACTGGATCAGTAACATTTATCCGGGTCTGTTATCCGTGCCAGTGACACCACGGTGGCCCGGCAACCCTCTATCAAGGAACGCACCATGCAGAACTTTACGCTTCACACCCCGACTAAAATCCTGTTCGGCGAAGGGCAAATCGCTGCTCTGGCTGACCAGATCCCCGCTGACGCCCGCATTCTTATCACCTACGGCGGCGGCAGTATCAAGAAAAACGGCGTATTCGACCAGGTCATCAACGCGCTGAAAGGCCGTAACGTCGTGGAGTTCTCAGGTATTGAGCCTAACCCCACCTACGAAACGCTCATGAAAGCGGTTGAGATCGTGCGCAAGGAAAACATCGACTTTCTGCTGGCGGTCGGCGGTGGCTCGGTTGCTGATGGCACCAAATTCATCGCGGCAGCGGTGAACTACACGGCAGCCGAAGACCCGTGGCATATCCTGCAAACCTGGGGAGCACACGTAGAAAGCGCCATCCCTCTGGGTGTAGTACTGACGCTGCCGGCGACCGGCTCCGAATCCAACAGCGGCGCGGTTATTACCCGTAAGAGCACCGGCGACAAACAGGCGTTCATGAACCCGCTGGTATGCCCGCGCTTTGCCGTGCTTGACCCGGTCGTGACCTATACCCTGCCTGAACGTCAGATTGCCAACGGCGTGGTCGATGCCTTCGTCCATACCGTCGAGCAGTATCTGACCTACCCGGTTGACGCCAAAGTTCAAGACCGCTTCGCCGAAGGGCTGTTGCTGACGCTGATCGAAGAAGGCCCGCACGCCCTCAAAGAGCAGCATAACTACAATGTTCGTGCCAACGTGATGTGGAGTGCCACCATGGCGCTCAACGGTCTGATTGGCGCAGGGGTGCCGCAAGACTGGTCAACCCATATGCTGGGTCATGAAATCACGGCGATGCACGGACTGGACCATGCTCAGACGCTGGCTATCGTGCTCCCGGCGATGCTCAATGAACGTCGTGTCCAGAAACGCGAGAAATTGCTGCAATACGCCGAACGTATCTGGAACCTGCGTGACGGTTCAGAAGACCAACGTATTGATGGTGCAATCGCCGCCACCCGCGCCTTCTTCGAGCAGATGGGCGTACCGACTCGCCTGTCTGACTACCAGTTAGATGGCAGCTCTATTCCGGCGCTGGTCGCGAAGCTGGAAGAGCACGGCATGACAGCGTTGGGCGAACACAAAGACATCACGCTGGACATCAGCAAACGCGTGTACGAAGCAGCCCGTTAATCCCGCCAGACTGACTTTTCGACTACACTTGAGACAGTGCCGCGACAGGTGTGCAGGCACTATCTTGAAGTGAAAGATCATTCTTGAGGTGAAAGATCATTTTGGTGTGAAAAACAGTCCCGATACGCCGCCGTTCTGGCGGCGTTGTTGTCTCATCGCCACCTTGCCGCCATGCCGCCAGAATCCTCCACGGCCGGGCGCTGAAGGCGCACAACAAGGAGAATGACATGACGATGCAACCTCTGGTCAAACTGGCTGACGGTACTATCATGCCCCAACTGGGGCTTGGCGTCTGGCAAGCCAGCAATGAACAAGCCACTGCCGCAGTGACCGAAGCGCTGAGTGTCGGCTACCGTTTGATTGATACTGCGGCTATCTACAAAAACGAAGTGGGTGTTGGCAAAGCTTTGCAGGAAACTGTCATCCCGCGCAGTGATATCTTCATCACCACCAAGCTATGGAACAGCGATCAGGCGCATCCGCGTCAAGCGCTCGAAGAAAGCCTGCGAAAACTGCAACTGGAGTACGTAGACCTGTATCTGATCCATTGGCCGCTGCCGGAACAGAACACCTACGTTGAAGCCTGGCGTGGGTTACTCAATCTCAGAGAGCAGGGGCTGGCGAAAAGCGTCGGTGTGTGCAACTTCAACCCACACCATCTGCAACGCCTGAAAGAAGAAACCGGGGTAATGCCAGTCATCAATCAGGTGGAATTACACCCGCTTTTCCAGCAGCGTATGCTGCAAACCTGGAATACCACCCATCATATCCAGACCGAGTCAAGAAGCCCGCTGGCGCAGGGAGGAGAAGGCGTATTTGACCACCCGGTTATCCACGCGCTGGCGAAAAAATACGGCAAGACACCGGCACAGATTGTGATTCGCTGGCATCTGGACAGCGGTTTAGTCGTCATCCCCAAATCTGTTACGCCAGTGCGTATCCGGGAAAATTTTGCGGTGTTTGATTTTAGGCTGGAAAAAGAGGAACTGAGCGACATCGCCACGCTGGATTGCGGCAAGCGGCTGGGGCCAGACCCTGACCAACCACGTACCGACGCGCCGTACAAAGACTAATATTCACCAGACGCATCTTCACTGTATTCGGCTTCCCGCGCCCTTGGCGCGGGTGTCAGGGCTGAATCACCAGTTGGGCGGTAGAACCTCGATCCGCCATTTCCAGTGTGTGGCTGTAATACAGGAACGGAAATTGTGGCGTGGAGAACTGGCCGAAATACACCAGCAGTTCCACATTATTTTCCACCCAGACCGTGTCTTTCCAGCCGCTGTCCTCCGGCGGTGTCAGGCCACCGTTCACGCTGCGCACCAGAAATGCCGCCCCTTGAATATGGAAAGGCTGCGCTTGATCTGCATGCACTATCCAGCGTTCATAACGCCCGACCTGCGTTTGCACATCCACACGGTTGATATCCCACATGGCACCATTGATACCGGGCAGGCTGTCACCCAGGCGGAATTCACGCGTCCGGCTGACAGCGCCGTCAATAATATTGTCGCTCAAAAGGCGCATCGGCAGAGTATTGGTCACCAGCGGCAACAAACCGGTGGGTCGCAGGGTTAACACCGCCGATGACACCAAAATCGTCGACGGCTCGAACAGGCCGCGCAACCGCTGCATGAGGGTCGCAGACTCCCCTGCGGTCAGCGTCGCTTCATTGCCCTGCGACATATCAACCAGCACCTCACGGCGTTCGCCGGGTGCCAGTGAAAGCTGATTCAATGCCATCGGCGCAGGCAGGAAACCTTGATCGTTGGCGATAAGATGCAACGGACGACCATCACTCATGCGCATCACATAGCGACGGGCGTTAGAGGCGTTGAGCAGGCGCAAACGCACCCAACCGCGCGACACCTCCACATACGGATTCTGTGCGCCATTCACCAGCAATGTATCCCCGATGAAACCACCACTGCTGGGCGGGCTATACAGCGGCGCACCGAAATTATCCAGCCGTTTATCCTGAATAATCAGCGGGAAGTCATCCACACCATAGTGGTTGGGGATCGGCAGCGATTTACTGAGGCTATCTTCTATCAGCCACATGCCCGCCAGCCCATTATAAACGTGCGGTGCCATACGATTGGGCGTATTAGCATGGTACCAGCAGGTCGCGGCCGCCTGCCGCATCGGCAACACCGGCGACCAGTCCATATTCGGCTGAATCATGCGACCCGCGCCGCCCATCAGCGACCCAGGCACCTGCAAGCCGCTCACGGTCATTGACACCGGCTCACTAAGACGGTTGCTGTAGACCAGCTTCACGTCATCATCACTGAACACCCGCACTGTCGGGCCAAGATAACGGCCATTAAATCCCCAGACCGGGTTTTTACGCTCACCAGAAAACGCCCAGTGCGCCCGCTGCATAGTCAGAAAAACCGGCTGTCCACGACGAGACTCCAGCAGCGGTGGCACAGGCAGCGGATTCTTCCCGCTATCGGCTCTGGCCGTCAACGGCATTGCACCCGCACAGAGCGCAACCCCCGAGGCCTGAAGAAACTGACGCCGACTCAATGACATAACGACTCCGAAAACCGAACCAATCCCTTACTCCCACCGGGTCGTACCACCACCCGTAAGGTCACACAGCGCATCCTGGCGCTGACGTTAGCGTTTTTCCGCCGCTTCGCGTTGTGCAACTTCGGCATCCAACTGGGCGATTTTCTCCGCCATCAGGTCATGGCAATAAGTAGCCAGTTCACGCACCTGATCCTTGCCATAACCGCTGCAGTCGATCGGCGGCAACACTTCAACAATCACATGACCATTGTTCCAGCGGTTCAGCTTCACTTTATTATGCGTGCTGGAGACGCAGATCGGGACTACCGGCACCCCGGCGGCAATCGCGGCATGGAACGCACCGGTTTTGAACGGCAACAGACCGCGCCCGCGGCTGCGCGTCCCTTCCGGGAACATCCACACCGAAATGTTGCGCTTTTTAATGTGATCCACCACCTGTGAGATGGTGCTATGGGCCTTCGCTTTATTATCCCGATCAATCAACAGATTCCCCGCCAGCCAGTACAGCGGGCCGAAAAACGGGATCCACACCAGACTCTTCTTGCCGACCGTGACAGTACCCGGCATTACCACTTTAGCCGCCGTCACCATATCGTAGTTGTTCTGATGGTTGGCGATATAGATACAGCTGCCCTCAAAATGGGACGCCTGGGGATAGCGAATATCCACCTTAAGACCAAACACCACCGATAAACGGCCAAACAGACGACCGAACCGGGCAACATGGCGAGGGTCTTTCGGGCTAAACAGGCAGTACACGAAGCCAACCAGAGACACCACGACAGAAAAGATGATCACCACCAAAAAGCGGAGAATGAATAACATAGCAACCTCATTAGCCAACAGCCGCCGCTAGTATAGCGGCTTCGCGTTAAAACACACGGCGAACCTTGCCGCAGCAAACCGTACAGCCCCATCCAAAAGCAGCCATCGGACGTACAGGAAAAAATGACGAAAGAAAATCGTGTCGGGGATGACGCTTATCCGCCCCATCCCCGGCAAGGCAGGGACCGTGTTGGCGACCCGCCGCACACAACGGCGGGCCGTCTGCCTTCACTGAAGGCACTATTCTTCACTACTACTCTTCGCTGCTACCGACGTTTGCGATACCAGCAGGCGCATCCACCTCGATGCGATCGACCCGTTGCAAACCGCGCGGCAACGATGTGCCTTTACAGCCACGGCTGGCCTGATACTTCTGCAGTTCTTCCGGACGCAAGGAATACTTGCGCTTACCGGCGTATAGCGTGACGGAAGATTGCGGCGCAATCGCCATCAGCCACAGTATCCGATCGTCGCCGCTAGCCAGTTGCGCCGCCGGAATCGAGACTATCTTATTGCCCTTGCCTTTCGATAAGGCAGGCAGGTCAGCAACCGGGAACAACAACATGCGCCCGGCGGCGGTGATCGTGAGTAACAGGTCATCGTCACGCTGCAACTCCAGCGGTGGCAACACACGCGCGTTATCCGGCAGGGTCAGCACCGCTTTCCCCACCCGGTTACGGGCAACCAGATCGGCAAAGGTACAGATAAAGCCGTAACCAGCGTCAGAGGCTAGCAGCAGCCGCTGGTTATCTGATGCCATCAACACCTGTTCGATGGAAGCCCCTGGCGGCAAGGTCAATTTACCGGTCAACGGTTCACCTTGCCCACGTGCCGACGGCAACGTGAGTGGATCGAGCGCATAGCTGCGTCCGGTCGAATCCATGAACACCACCGGCTGGTTGCTCTTGCCACGGGCAGCGGCGCGATAGGCATCACCCGCCTTGTAACTCAGGCCAGACGGGTCGATATCGTGCCCCTTGGCACTGCGTACCCAGCCCATTTCCGACAGCACGATGGTCACAGGTTCAGACGGCGACAGGTCATGCTCGCTCATGGCTTTAGCTTCACCGCGTTCATGCAGCGGCGAACGGCGATCATCGCCATAGGCTTTGGCGTCTTCCTGAATCTCTTTCTTCAGCAGGGTGTTCATCTTGCGCTCTGAGGCCAGCAACGCCTGAATCTGATCGCGCTCTTTGGCCAGATCGTCCTGCTCACCACGGATCTTCATCTCTTCCAGTTTGGCCAGATGACGCAGTTTCAGTTCCAGAATGGCTTCAGCCTGGGTATCACTCAGGCCGAACTTCGCCATCAGAACCGGCTTCGGTTCATCTTCGTTGCGGATGATATGGATGACTTCATCGATATTCAGGAACGCAATCAGCAAGCCTTCCAGGATATGCAGGCGCTTGAGAACCTTATCCAGCCGGAAGTTCAACCGACGACGCACCGTGTCGCGGCGAAACGCCAGCCATTCGGTCAGGATTTCTCGCAGTCCTTTTACCGCGGGGCGACCATCCAGACCGATCATATTCATGTTGATGCGGTAGCTCTTTTCCAGATCGGTGGTGGCGAACAAATGGTTCATCACCTGATCCAGATCGATACGGTTGGAACGCGGCACCAGCACCAGCCGGGTCGGGTTCTCATGGTCGGACTCATCACGCAGATCGTCGATCATCGGTAACTTTTTGGCCCGCATCTGGCTGGCTATCTGCTCCAGCACGCGCGCCCCCGAGACCTGATGCGGCAATGCGGTGATCACCACGCTGCCATCTTCTTTCTTCCACACCGCACGCATGCGCACCGAGCCACGACCGCTTTCGTACATTTTGCGGATCTCATCACGCGGGGTGATGATTTCTGCTTCGGTCGGGAAATCCGGCCCCTGCACATGACGCAGCAGCGCCTCCAGCGGCGTGTCCGGCTCATCGATCAACGCCATTGCCGCGGCGGCCACTTCACGCACGTTATGCGGCGGAATATCCGTCGCCATACCGACCGCGATACCGGTGGTGCCGTTAAGCAGGATGTTAGGCAGGCGGGCAGGCAGCATCTTCGGCTCCTGCAATGTGCCGTCAAAGTTCGGCACATAATCCACCGTGCCCTGCCCCAGTTCGCCCAGCAGCACCTCAGCATACTTCGACAAACGGGACTCGGTATAACGCATGGCGGCGAACGATTTGGGATCATCCGGCGCCCCCCAGTTCCCCTGGCCGTCCACCAACGGGTAGCGGTAGGAGAAAGGCTGCGCCATCAGCACCATCGCCTCGTAGCAGGCGCTGTCACCGTGCGGATGATATTTACCCAGCACGTCACCCACCGTACGGGCGGATTTTTTGAATTTGGCACTGGCGCTCAGCCCCAGTTCGGACATCGCATACACGATACGACGCTGAACCGGCTTGAGGCCGTCGCCAATAAAGGGAAGCGCCCGGTCCATGATGACGTACATGGAATAATTGAGGTAGGCGTTCTCAGTAAATGTGTGCAGCGCAAGACGCTCTGCGCCGTCATGAGTCATGTCACTCATTGATAATCCTTAAACCGTGGCGTATCGCCATGTTCAAAAAACTCGCTTATTGTTGCGCGATGAACCACAACGTGGCAAACCGACCGGACAACACTGACCGGATAGTAACGCAAGTTGTGTCTCTCTTCACGGCATCCTGTTAGCGCAATGCGTTGTTCGATCCCAAACCCGCAATTATTGACTATTTAGCAACAGTGTTGTGCGTCACAGCACGTTTTTCCCCATCACACTATCAGCTAGACTGACGTTCAACGCCTGTTTATACCATTTGAGGTCATCAGCCATGCAAAACGTACTCATCATCAATGCTGGAAAAGCCTTCGGCCATTCCAAAGGGGAACTCAACCGTACCCTGACGGATGTCGCCGCCACGTTCCTGCGTGACAAAGGCCGCCAGGTCCGCGTCACCACCGTCGATGACGGCTACGACATCGAACAGGAAGTGCAGAATATCCTGTGGGCCGACGCCATCATCTACCAAATGCCTGGCTGGTGGATGGGTGCCCCCTGGACCCTGAAAAAATACATCGACGAAGTCTTCACCGCCGGACACGGTTCTCTGTATGCCAGCGATGGCCGCACCCGCACGGACGCCAGCAAGAAATACGGTTCTGGCGGCTTATTACAGGGCAAACACTACCTGCTGTCGCTGACCTGGAACGCCCCACTGGAGGCCTTCATCGACCCGGATCAGTTCTTCCATGGTGTCGGTGTAGACGGCGTCTACCTGCCGTTTCACAAGGCCAACCAGTTCATCGGTCTGTCGCCGCTGCCAACTTTCATCTGCAACGATGTCATCAAACAACCGGACGTAGAGCAGGACATTGCCCGCTACCGCGCCCACCTTGATCAAGCTTTTGCCTGATTCACAGTTTGCTACCCTCGGTGCGGCATTCACTTCACCACTACAGTGGATGCTGCGCCACTTTCTCGCTAAGAAAATCCAGAAAACAGACAATCCGGCTGGCCAGTTCCGTATTGCGGTAGTACACCGCGTTCACCGGCAAACGCCTGTCTAACGTCTCTTCCTCTAATACCTGCACCAGTCGACCTGCCGCCACATCATCCCGAGTCATAAAATCCGACAGCCGGACAATACCTTCCCCACACAACGCCAGTTGGCGCAGCATTTCACCGTTAGACGCGGCGATCGCCGGCGAAATGGAATAATCATCGCCAAATGCGTTGCGTAACGGCCAGAGATTTAACGACTCGGACTGAGTAAACCCCAGCAAGGTGTGGCCCGCCAGCGCATCCACACTCAGTGGCGTGCCGTGACGGTTCAGGTAGGCAGGGCTTGCCAGAAGCCGCAATCGGGTGGCGCCCAGCGGCCGTGCATGGATGCTGGAGTCACGCAATTCACCGATACGAATCGCGATATCGGTTTGCTGTTCCAGCAAATCGATAATCAGATCATCGCTATTTAATTCCAGCAAAATACAGGGATAACGGCGGCGAAACTCAGGGATTATCGGCACGATCACATGCTGCATAAACGAGGCAGCGGCATTAATGCGTAACCGCCCACAAGGTTTACTGCGGCGCAACGCCATTTGCTCTTCCGCCAGCTCGACCGCATACAACGCGTCCCGCGCATGTTGCAAAAAGATCTGCCCCTCTTCCGACAACGCCAGCCGACGGGTAGTACGGTGCATCAGCGTCATGCCGAGCTTGCTTTCCAGACGACTCAGCGCCCGGCTGATCCCCGAGGTGGTTTGCCCCAGTTGTCCAGCCGCAGCGGTGACAGACCCACAGTCCACCACCACCACGAATGCCTGCATCTCTTCCAGCGTGACTTTCATCGTACCCGGGCGTCAGACGTCAAGTTCGGCCTTGTCGCCCTTCTCCTGCAACCAGTTGCGGCGATCTTCGGAACGTTTTTTCGCCAGAAGCATATCCATGGTCGCCATGGTCTGCTCAATGTCTTGCTCACTCACCGTAAGCTGTACCAGACGCCGGGTATTCGGATCCAACGTGGTTTCACGCAGTTGCATCGGGTTCATTTCACCTAGCCCTTTGAAACGCTGCACGTTGGGTTTGCCTTTCTTACGTTTGAGCTGTTCGAGGATACCGGCCTTCTCTTCTTCATCCAGCGCGTAGTACACCTCTTTTCCGAGGTCGATGCGGTATAGCGGCGGCATGGCGACATACACATGACCACCCTGCACCAGTGCGCGGAAATGGCGTACAAACAGCGCACACAACAGCGTGGCAATGTGCAACCCGTCGGAATCCGCATCCGCCAGAATACAGATCTTGCCGTAACGCAACTGGCTCAGGTCGTCACTGTCAGGATCGATGCCGATCGCCACCGAAATATCGTGGACTTCCTGCGATGCCAGCACTTCGTCCGACGAGACTTCCCAGGTGTTGAGGATCTTACCCTTGAGCGGCATGATCGCCTGATATTCACGATCGCGCGCCTGTTTGGCAGAGCCGCCTGCTGAATCCCCCTCCACCAGAAACAGTTCGGTTTTGCTCAAATCTTGCGAGGTACAGTCCGCCAGCTTACCGGGCAGCGCCGGACCACTGGTCAGTTTCTTGCGCACCACTTTCTTGGCCGCACGCATACGACGCTGGGCGCTGGAGATAGCCATCTCCGCCAGTTGCTCCGCCGCCTGTACGTTCTGATTCAGCCACAGGCTGAAGGCATCTTTGACCACACCGGAAACGAATGCCGCCGACTGACGTGACGACAGCCGCTCTTTCGTCTGACCAGCGAATTGGGGGTCCTGCATCTTCAGCGATAACACATAAGCGCAACGCTCCCAGATGTCTTCGGCACTGAGCTTAACGCCACGCGGCAATATATTGCGGAATTCGCAGA
Source organism: Dickeya ananatis (assembly GCF_019464615.1). NCBI lineage: Bacteria > Pseudomonadati > Pseudomonadota > Gammaproteobacteria > Enterobacterales > Pectobacteriaceae > Dickeya > Dickeya ananatis. The sequence goes on from NZ_CP040816.1 coordinate 3,821,384, forward strand.
ATTCGCGCATCGCATCCAGCAGCCCTTGTCGCAAGCCGTTGACGTGAGTACCGCCTTGCATGGTCGGGATCAGGTTAACGTAACTTTCGGTCAGCAGTTCACCGCCTTCCGGCAACCACAGCAGCGCCCACTCCACCGCTTCGGTATCGCCGGGGATTGCGCCAACGAACGGTTTTTCCGGCAGCGTCGGCAGGCCGTTGACCGCTTCGCACAGGTAATCGCTCAGGCCGCCCTGATAACACCAGCGTTGCTCGGTATCGTTCACGCCATCTTTAAAGACAATTTCCACGCCGGGGCACAACACGGCCTTGGCTTTCAGCAGGTGCGTCAGGGATAATACGGAAAAACGCGGGCTGTCGAAGAACGTCACATCAGGCCAGAAGCGTACCCGGGTACCGGTGTTACGGCGACCACAGGTGCCTGTCACCGTCAAATCTTGTACTTTATCGCCATTTTCAAACGCGATGTCGTAGACCTGGCCGTCGCGGCGTACCGTCACTTCCACCCGGGTGGACAGCGCGTTGACCACGGAAATACCCACGCCATGCAAACCACCGGAAAACTGGTAATTCTTGTTGGAGAATTTCCCCCCGGCATGCAGACGGCAGAGGATCAGCTCGACAGCGGGAACCCCTTCTTCCGGGTGGATATCCACCGGCATCCCACGTCCATCATCAATCACCTCTAGCGACTGATCAGGATGCAGGATCACATCGATACGACGGGCGTGGCCAGCCAACGCTTCGTCGACGCTGTTGTCTATCACCTCTTGTCCCAGATGGTTGGGACGGGTGGTATCGGTGTACATCCCCGGACGGCGGCGCACCGGCTCCAGCCCGCTGAGGACTTCAATCGCATCAGCGTTATAACTTGATTGCGTCATGATTAGAATGCATGTTGTCGTTGTTTGAAAGTCAGAGTTTGAAAGTCAGACGGTATCCCGCGATTATACGTGGCGCAGGTATCACGCCAAGCGTTGATTATCAGGGTGAAACTCCCCGTCAACACGGGTTTGACCAACCTGACAAACGGGATAGGGGTGATGAGGGGCGCCGTCCGTTCATCGCGGCGACGCCAGGATGAGTCAGTCCACCGTTAATCCAAGAAAGTCGATCATCGGCGCAAAATAGTGCTCAAACCCTACAAACGCATGATTACCGCCGGACTCTACCGTCTGACGACAGGCCGTGTAGTAAGCGACGGCCTGACGGTAATCCAGCACCTCATCCCCAGTCTGCAGCAGGCACCACAGTAAATCCGGAGACTCCAGCGGTTCGACCTGCATCACCTTGAGATCGTAAATGTGCCGTGACTCTAACACATATTGCTCGCCGGTGTAGGGGTTCTGCTGTTCACCCAGGAAATCGAGCAGCAATTCGTAAGGCCGTACCGCAGGGTTGACCACCACCGCAGGCAGGCGAAAACACTGTGACAGCCAGGTCGCGTAATAGCCACCCAGCGATGAACCGACCAGACCGAGCGGCCGTCCGGCTCGCTCCATGACCAGTTGTTCCATCATTTCCGCCGCTTGTGCCGGGTAAGGCGGCAATTGTGGCACCAGCATATCAATCTGGGGATGGTGCTGCGCCAGCCACTGCTGCAATGCCGTGGCTTTCGCCGACAACGGCGAACTATTAAAACCGTGAAGATAAAGCAGGGTGGGCATCAGTAACCGTCCGAATCCATATCTGGCAGGAATTCATTTCCTTCAAGGCGACAGACCCGGGTTTCCACTTCGCCATCCGGCAACAGTTCCAGATAGCGCCAGCCGGGCGCGACATTATCAATGGTAAAGTTAGTGCAATGCGGCTTGAATTGCACACAGGTCGACGGCGTCGCCAGCAGGCGGCGGCCATTCCAGTCCAGATCCATTTCCTGATGAATATGGCCGCACAGCACGGTACGCACACGCGGGAAACGGGACAACAACGCATCCAGACTGTGGGCATTACGCAGGCTGTGTTGGTCCAGCCAGGTACAACCCGACGATAAAGGATGATGATGCAGCATCAGTAATGTATGGCGATCCGGCTGGCTTCGCAGGTTGCGATCCAGCCACTCCAGTTGGTATTCACTCAATTCGCCATGCGGTACGCCGAATACCTGACTATCCAGCAAAATAACCTGCCAGTGCTCACCCAGTAGCACATGTTTGGACGGTGCAATCCCCGAACGGGCCAGCACATCCACCATCGCGGGCTGAAAGTCATGGTTGCCGGGTAACCAGACGCAAGGTGCGCCAAGACGACGAATACCCGTCGCAAAATGCGTGTACGCGTCCTGCGTATGGTCCTGCGCCAAATCTCCGGTAGCGGTAATCAGATCGACATTCATTTGCTGAGCTGCGATAGCATTCAGCACCGCCTGATAGCTGCGGTAAGTATTTACGCCGAGCAGGGTCCCCTGCTCGTCGGCAAAAAGGTGGGTATCTGTTATTTGTAAAATCCTGACTCTGGCCCCACTCGCCACAGGAAGTGTCAACAGGCTTTCCAAATAGTGTCCTTGGGTCTTTGCAATCTGCCTAACAAATCGATCCACACCCTTAAATAGACCGGGTTGCAGCAAGGCGGCTCACGCCCCGCAATCTAAGGGTGGATATGTCTAACACACAGGAACTGACATTGAACCACACGCCAGGCAATATCTTAGCCAGTCGGCAAGAAACTGATTAATCTGATGCTTTTCGTCACGTTGATGTAACTTCTTGTTCGGATAATCATAACGTGCCTTAAAGCGGAAGATCTGCTGACTGGAACACACTTCCGCAACCATCGCATCGTAGTAGAGCCGTACCGACAGCGTCGGCAGGCTCCAGTAACTGACCGACGGGGCTATCTGCTGGATCTCCACCAGCGCCGTATACCGCGTAGACTCCAGAATAGTTAAACGGTAACTGGCGTTATGGACCTGATACACCACCGCAGCGCCGACTTCTTCATTGCGAGGCAGCAGACGGCGTAGCTGCGCGAAGTTCATTTCGCTAAGCCGCATCATTTCCGGGAAATCCGGGGTATAGCGCTTCATTGTCCGTCCACCCAGGCTTTTTTTAACGTCTCATGGTGCAATGCCAACCATTGCAAGGCAATGACAGAAGCGGCGTTATCAATAATCCCTTGTTCCACCCACTGGTAGCTCTGCTCGCGGCTAACGACGTGCACGCGGATATCTTCGTTCTCTTCTGCTAAGCCGTGAATACCGCTGGCAGCGCTGGCATCCACCTCGCCAACCCAAATCGCCAGACGTTCACTGGTGCCGCCAGGGCTTGCCAGATAACTGAGCGCCGGAAGACAGCGCTTCACGACCAGCCCGGCTTCTTCCTTCGCTTCCCGGCGCGCCACCTCCTCCTGACTTTCACCAGGTTCGATCATGCCGGCCACCAGCTCGAACAGCCACGGTGACGGGCTGGTGTCATAAGCGGCAATGCGAATTTGTTCTATCAACACCACTTCGTCGCGCACCGGGTCATAAGGCAGCAACACAACGGCATGGCCGCGCTCCAGAATTTCCCGGCTGACTTCATCGCTCATACCGCCGTTAAACAGGCGATGGCGGAAGCGGTAGCGCTGCAGTGAAAAAAAACCCTTGTAGAGCGTTTCACGTGCAATAATTTCTACATCATCTTTGGCAAAAGTACCGGGATGTGTATCTGAGGACGCCATAAACTCAACTCCTGTGGACAACACGGCGGGTCAGCCATTTTTGTGTGGCGAAAACGTGGACAGGCGCTCACCGTTTTGTGCAATATTCATCGTGCAATCGTGCCAACCCGATACGGATAATCAGGTGCGGAAAGTCTACCAGCAAGAATGGGGCGTTCCAGGTCTTGGCGCAATGTCTTTGCGCCCCCTGAAACGGCAATCCTGCCGGGGCAGTCTATGACACGCTGCCGGGCATTGTGCCCAAACCCAAACTGCTAAGTAAAATAGGCTTTTGGGATAACCGCAAGGAAAAGATGGCACATTCAGCCACCTAATTCGATTAGCCGATTCTGATAGAATCGGCAGGTATATCGTCTCAAGATGGCGCAACCAAAAAACTTTGCTGCACAACAAGGAATGCAAATGAAGAAACAGCTACCACTTCTCATCAGTCTGGGTCTGGTTGGCTTTAGTGCCGCAAGCCAGGCCGAAGACCTGTTACAGGTTTATCAGCAGGCTAAAACAACCAATCCGGATTTACGCAGCGCTGCCGCCAACCGAGACGCGGCTTTCGAGAAAATTAATGAAGCTCGTTCGTCCTTGCTGCCCCAGTTGGGTTTAGGTGCGGACTACACCTACAGCAGCGGATATCGCGACCGCAGAGACATCAATAGCAATGTGACCAGCGGGTCGCTGCAGTTAACCCAGTCCATCTTCAATATGTCGCTGTGGCGTGCACTGACCCTGCAGGAAAAACAAGCCGGAATTCAGGATGTGAGCTACCAGACGTCCCAGCAAACCTTGCTGCTCAATACCGCGACCGCCTACTTCAACGTATTGCGCGCCATTGATTCCCTGTCTTACGTTAGCGCCCAGAAACAGGCTATCTACCGCGAACTGGACCAGACCACGCAGCGTTTCAATGTCGGCCTGGTTGCCATCACCGACGTACAAAACGCCCGCGCTCAATACGACAGCGTACTGGCGAGCGAAGTGACCGCACGCAACAATCTGGATAACGCGATGGAAACCCTGCGTCAGGTGACCGGGCAGTTCTATCCGCAGCTCGCCGGGCTGAATATCGATCGTTTCGCCCCGCAACAGCCTGGTGCCGTCAATGGCCTGCTGAAAGAAGCGGAAAACCGCAACCTCAGCTTGTTGTCTGCCCGCTTGAGCCAGGACCTGGCCCGCGAGCAGATCCGCTCTGCGGAAAGCGGCCACCTGCCTACGCTTAGCCTGACCGCCTCCACCGGCGTCACCAATACCAACTATTCCGGTTCTCATGCGGTTGGAAGTAACTTCACCGACACCTATGTGGGACAGAATCAGGTTGGCCTGAGCTTCTCGTTGCCGATTTACAGCGGCGGCGGCACCTCATCCAAAGTAAAACAGGCGCAATACAGTTTTGTGGCGTCCAGTGAGAGCATGGAAAGCGCACACCGTTCGGTCATCCAGACGCTGCGTTCCGCCTATAACAATATTTCCGCTTCGATCAGTAGCGTCAACGCCTACAAACAGGCGGTGGTATCAGCGCAAAGCTCGTTGGATGCCATGGAAGCCGGTTATCAGGTGGGTACCCGTACCATCGTTGATGTGTTGAGCGCCACCAGTACCCTGTACAGCGCTAAACAGCAGTTGTCCGGTGCACGTTATGATTACCTGGTCAATCAGCTGAACCTCAAGCAAGCGCTCGGTACGTTAAATGAAGACGACCTGCGCACACTGAACGCGATGTTGGGCAAACCGGTCTCCACCTCAGCGAACGTCAGCGAAGACATTCCGCCTGCAGTTTCCACACCGGTCGCCGCTAAAACCACCACCAAAGCCAGACCGTAATCACATCACCAGGGGAACCAGAACGGTTCCCCTTGTTTTTATCACTTGTTTTATATCGTTTATTTTATATCGATTGTTTTATATCGTTCGCTTTACCTCTTTCAGGCGCACACGCCGGTTGCTTACCCGCCGTCGATGCTTTACAAGCCATTCCCCCTTCTCCTATGCTTAAGCGCGCCTTATACCTACATACTTATTATTAACATGATGGGCATGATGCCCTGTTTCCCTGGGATTAACCGATGAAAAGAACGTCAGACATTAACCACGCACGTTTTCGTAAACGCTGGGGTTACCGTATTGCTCCAATCGCACTGGCTGTCAGCGCCACGTTTATTCTCTCTGGTTGTGAGAAAGCTGACGAAACCGTTTCGCTCTACCAGAACGCGGATGATTGCTCACGCGCTAATCCGGCCATGAAGGACCAGTGCACGACCACCTATAACAATGCGTTGAAAGAGGCGGAAAGAACCGCGCCCAAATTCGCGACCCGTGAAGAATGCGTGGCAGCGTTCGGCGAAAGCCAGTGCACCCAGTCAAGTGCAGGGGCAACGACTGCCAGCGCAACGCCACAGCAAAGCGGCAGTTTCTGGATGCCGCTCATGGCGGGATTCATGATGGGTAAGCTGATGGGCGGCAATAATTTTGCCCAACAGCCGGTGTTCCGCCCGAATACTCCCAATAGCCCGGCCAACGGCAGCTATGTGGATGCCAGCGGTAAGAGTTACGGTTCCACCACCGGACGCACCATCACCGTTCCGAAAGACGCCATGACGCCCAAACCGACGTCCAGCATTACCACCACCCGTGGCGGCTTTGGCGATACCGTGAACCGACTCAACAACGCACCGGCGGCTAACATGACGGACAACCGGGATAAATCCAGTAGCACTGCTGGCTATGCTACAGGCACCGGTACACGCTCAAGTGGCAGCAGTGAAACCCCGATTCGCCGCTCCTTCGGGGGATAAGGTCGCCAGCCATGAAACGTATTGCGATTAACGAACGCCCGAACTGGCGGGAAAAAGCGGCCGAATATGGTTTTCAGTTCCATACCTTGTATGGCGAACCCTACTGGTGTGAAGACGCTTGCTACCAGTTTACGCTGGCGCAAATTGAAGAACTGGAAGAGACCACCGCCGAGCTAAACCAAATGTGTTTGCAGGTCGTCGATAAAGTGGTCAACAGCGAAGCACTGTTGACCAAATTCCGAATTCCCCGCCATACCTGGGACTTCGTGCGCAGTTCATGGCTATCGCGCCAGCCAGCGCTCTATGCGCGTCTCGATCTGGCTTACGACGGCAAAAGCCCCGCCCGGTTACTGGAAAACAATGCGGATACCCCGACGTCATTGTACGAATCCGCATTCTTTCAGTGGATCTGGCTGGAAGATCAGATCCGGGCCGGTCTGCTGCCGTCGCACGCGGATCAGTACAATAGCTTGCAGGAAAGACTGATCGAGCGTTTTGAATACCTGCGAACCCACCACGGTTTCGGTGCAATGTATTTCACCTGCTGCCGGGATACGGAGGAAGATCGGGGAACAGTGCAGTATTTGCAGGATTGTGCACAGGAAGCGGGTATTCCAAATCAATTCCTGTACATCGACGAGATAGGCTTAGGCGATCGTGGGCAATTTACCGATTTGCAGGACAACACCATCGGTAACCTGTTCAAACTCTATCCGTGGGAGTTCATGCTGCGCGAAACCTTCTCCACCAAACTGGCGGACGCGGGGGTACGCTGGCTGGAACCGGGCTGGAAAAGCGTGCTTTCCAACAAGGCGCTGTTGCCGATGTTATGGCACATGTTTCCTAACCATCCTAACCTGCTGCCAGCCTATTTCACCGAAGACAATCCACCGGCCATGAGTGACTACGTGGTCAAGCCGCTGTTTTCGCGCGAAGGTGCCAACATCCAGATTTACCGACAGGGTCAGCAAATCGCCGCCGTGGATGGCCCCTATGGTGAAGAAGGTTCCATCGTGCAGCAATTCCACCCACTACCGCGATTCAATGATAGCTATACGCTTATCGGCAGTTGGCTGGTAGGCGATACCCCTTGCGGTATCGGGCTTCGGGAAGACCGGGAGCTGATCACTCAGGATTTATCCCGCTTCTATCCGCATATCATTCTGGATTAACGCCAGAGCGCAGCTGCACAGCCACAGGTATCGCCATGACACGCGATACCTGTTTTCGACCGGTGACTCACCCTACCTGCACCGACATCATGCTGAGCGACCCCATCACAATGCCATCCGTCGGCGTCGATATCGGCTCCTGACCATTCCAGCTGCCCAGAACATACAGTAATGGCAGAAAATGATCCGGTGTCGGGTTAGACAGCGCGGCGTCATTGTGTTGCATGAAATTCACCAGTGGGTGTTCCGCCGCATCCCCCTGCCAGCGCAGGTTGCTGCGAACAAAATCGTTAAACGAGGTTGCCCAGCTATAAGGGGAACCGTCGCCGCTCCACTTAATCATCCGCAGGTTGTGCACCACGTTGCCGCTGGCGACGATCATAATGCCTTCATCACGCAACGCAGCCAGTTTACGGCCCAACTCATAATGGTAAGCAGGTGGCTTAGTACCATCGACGCTGAGCTGTACGACCGGGATATCCGCTTGCGGATACACCTTAATCAGTACCCCCCAAGTGCCGTGGTCCAACCCCCATTCCTGATGATCCGCGTAGACCGCAACCGGCGACAGGACTTCTTGTACCCGTTTAGCCACATCTGGGGCACCAGGTGCAGGGTAGCGAGTATCGAACAATGCCTGTGGGAAGCCACCGAAATCATGAATCGTTCGCGGCTGACTCATCGCCGTTACCGCCGTCACGCGGGTATACCAGTGTGCAGATACCGCGACTATTGCCTTCGGACGTGGCAGGGTTTCACCCAGTTTACGCCAGGCCTGTGTGTGTTCATTGTCTTCCAGCGCATTCATCGGGCTCCCGTGGCCCAGAAACAGTGCCGGCATCCGGGAAATGCTCATAACGATATCCTTAGTAACAGTGTGGGTAGCGAGTACCGATGGTGACTACTTTACCCCTCCTGTTTCGTCGATACAGTCGGATAACCATGATGATGATTGTCAATAAATTTGACGATTTAGCCGTATCACCGGAGAAAGACATAAAAAAACCCCGCCGATTGGCGGGGTTCTGAAAGAGTGAAGTTGACCGATAAGCCGGGTTCTGTCGTGGACAGTCATTCATCTAGGCCAGAGCTCGCGCGCTGGCTCAAGCAGCCTACCCGGGTTCAGTACGGGCCGTACCATGTGAACCCCTATTTGGCCTTGCTCCGGGTGGAGTTTACCGTGCCACGGACTGTTACCAGCCGCGCGGTGCGCTCTTACCGCACCCTTTCACCCTTACCTGATCCCGCTTGCGCGGGCCATCGGCGGTTTGCTCTCTGTTGCACTGGTCGTGGGTTTCCCCCCCAGGCGTTACCTGGCACCCTGCCCTATGGAGCCCGGACTTTCCTCCCCTCCGCCCGTCTCCCCCTAACGGAGGACGACGACGAAGCGGCGACTGTCTGGTCAACTTCGGCGCGGATAATAGGACAAATTGTCCTACTTGTCATCTTCCGATGCACCGTCACCGTTTTCTTGTTCCAGTCCATAACGGTAAAGCGCGTTCTTTTTCACACCGTGAATCTCTGCCGCCAGCGCCGCCGCTTTTTTCAGCGGCAATTCTGCCCGCAACAGTTGCAGAGTGCGCAACACCGCCGCAGGCAACGCGTCGTCGTCAGGCTGATGCCCTTCCACAATCAATACCATCTCACCTTTACGGCGGTTCTCGTCTTCCTGTACCCAAGCCAACAACTCCCCCACCGGCGCGCCGTACAGCGATTCCCAGGTTTTGGTCAGTTCCCGTGCCAGCACCACGTAGCGTTCCGCACCCCACACCTCAACCATATCCTGCAAACTATCCAGCAGCCGGTGGGTTGATTCGTAGAAAATCAGCGTGCGCGTTTCTTCCTGCAAATCACGCAATGTGTCTTTACGCGCTTTAGTTTTTGCTGGCAGGAAACCTTCATAACAAAAGCGGTCCGATGGCAAACCAGCAGCAGACAGCGCAGTGATAGCCGCACACGGCCCCGGCAACGGTACAACGCGAACGCCAGCCTCACGGCATCGCCGAACCAGATGGTAACCGGGGTCGTTAATCAACGGTGTACCCGCATCCGACACCAACGCGATACTCATGCCTTGCTGCAATCTGGCTAGCAATTGTTCTGCCTTTTGCTGCTCATTGTGATCATGGAGTGCGAACAGGCGCGCATTAATTGCGAAATGTTGTAACAATAAACCAGTATGCCGGGTATCTTCTGCTGCAATAAGATCAACCTGTTGCAGTACCGTCAACGCTCGCTGCGTGATATCCGCCAGATTGCCGATAGGCGTGGGAACAATGTACAGCGTGGAGGCGGAAATCTGAGCTTGTTGGTCTTGATTCATTGTTTCATCCGGTTTGCCGATTTAATATTGAGCATCGTTAAAACATCACTGGATACAGTATGCTTCCGTTAAATTCTGTCCGTACCCATGCAGGTCGTCTGGTTCCTGTCATGCTGGCGGCTCTGTTTCTCGCTGGCTGTCCCAGCCAGGCCCCACAAGGCACCGCGCCCCAACAACGCGTGGAGAGCAAAGCCGGCGCATCTTCCGACTACTACCTGCAGCAGATGCAGCAAAGTGGTGATGATAGCAAGGCTGACTGGCAATTACTTGCGATTCATGCCCTGATTCAGGAAGGCAAACTCCCGCAAGCGGGCAACCAGTTAAGCGCATTGCCGTCGCAGCTCAGTGACAAACAGCGACAAGAGCAACGTCTGCTGACAGCTGAACTGGCCGTCGCGCAGAACGACATGAACGCGGCGAACACCACGCTGGCACAGCTGGACGTGAAATCGCTCTCTCCCCAACAGCAAGAACGCTACTACCAGACACAAATCAACGCCGCTCAGGGTCACTCATCTCTGACGCTGATCCGTGCTTATATCGGGCTGGAGCCGCTGTTACAAGGGGATGCGCATCAGCGCAATATAGACCAGACCTGGACAGCATTGACCCAGTTAACCCAGCAGGATCTCGGTTCGATGGTCATCAACGTCGACGAATATACCCTGCAAGGCTGGCTGGATCTGCTGAATCTCTGGCAGACCAAAGCGCAGGTCCCGGCTGATCTGCAAGCCGCCATCGCAGACTGGAAAAAACGTTATCCACGCCATCCGGCAGCTAAACAACTGCCGTCACAGTTAGGCGGTACCCCGCCAGCGGCGACAACGCCTGCCGGAGAAACCGCCCCTGCGGGCAGTAACGCTATCGCGCTGCTGCTGCCATTAAACGGGCAGGCACAGGTCTTCGCGAATGCGATTCAGCAAGGCTTTAGCGCGGCCAGAAGCGGCCAGGCGTCGCTGGCGATGCCAGCACAACCCGCCCAGATAGCGCAAGCGGCTAATACCGCCACTGCCGCCGCGGTTCCCAGTGCGTCAGCCACCCCGACACCGAACAGCGCAGTGCCATCTAATCCGGCAGCCTCTGTGTCAGCGCCAGCACCTTCTGCTCCCGCCGCCACGGCGACCGCTATGCCGATGGCAACGACTGCGTCAGCCAGCACGATTCCGGTGAAAGTCTATGACACCTCCAATCAGCCGCTGGCCAACGTGATAGCCCAGGCGCAAAAAGACGGTGCGACGACTATCGTCGGTCCGCTGCTTAAAAACGAAGTGGAACAGTTGCCGAAACTCAACCCATCACTGAATGTGCTGGCACTGAACCAGCCGGAACAGGTCCAGCCGAATCCCAACATCTGTTATTTCGCGCTGTCACCGGAAGACGAAGCGACCGATGCCGCCGAGTTCATCCACAAACAGGGCAAGCAACACCCACTAATTCTGGCCCCACGCGGTAATCTGGGTGACAGGGTCGTGGCTGCCTTCGCCAAATCCTGGCAACAGCAGTCAGGCGGCGTGGTCTTGCAACAGCGCACGGGCGGCGTGTATGACCTGAAACAGGCTATCAATAGCGGTGCTGGCCTTCCGCTCAATGGGCAACCGGTGATAACCGCCACGTCGGCGCCGTCATCGTCTACCACCGTTGGCGGTCTGACTATCCCGAATCAGGCACCACCAATAGCCAACGTCACCAGCGACGGTAACGTGGATGCGGTTTACATCATCGCCACGCCTGATGAACTCACCCTGATCAAGCCGATGATCGACATGCGTAACAAGGGCGCGCTGCACCCGGCACTCTACGCCAGTTCACGCAGCTATCAGGCAGGTCTGGGGCCAGACTTCCGGTTTGAAATGGAAGGGCTGCAGTTTAGCGATATTCCGTTGCTGACCGGAGCCAGCCCGGCGTTGATGCAACAAGTCAGCACACAGTTCCGTAACGACTATTCGTTGGTACGGCTGTTCGCAATGGGGATGGATGCCTGGAAACTGGCCAGCAACTTTGCACAGTTGCACCAGCCGGGAAGTTCGATTTCCGGTGCGACCGGTATACTGAGTACCACGCCGGATTGCGTCGTCAAACGTAAACTCACCTGGCTGCAGTTCCGTCAGGGACAACTGGTGCCCGCCTCCTGAATCGGCGTAACACCGGCGATCGTTACGAACAATTAGCCCGACGCCACCTCGAGCGCGCCGGGCTGATTTTTGTCGCCGCCAACGTGACGGTACGCGGTGGTGAACTGGATTTGATCATGCGCGATGGCAACAGCTGGGTATTTGTCGAGGTGCGTTATCGCCGTAACAGCGATTTTGGTGGTGCAGCGGCCAGTATCACCCGGCAAAAACAGCGATCATTGCTACACGCCGCGTCAGTCTGGTTAGCCCGTCAGGGTACCAGTCTCGACGCCACGGATTGCCGCTTTGATGTTCTGGCGGTGACCGGCTCGCAGGTGGAATGGTTGCCTAATGCGTTTGGGCAACTTGATTAACACCATGAATATTCAACACACTATGAATATTCAACACACCACGATTTTCAACTTCAAAACAGGTTAACAGAACGTGCTGGAGAGAATTAAAGTCTGTTTCACGGAAAGCATCCAAACCCAGATTGCTGCGGCAGAAGCACTGCCGGACGCCATTTCGCGCGCGGCGCTGGCCATGGTGCAATCACTGCTCAACGGCAACAAAATCCTGTGTTGTGGTAACGGTACCTCTGCCGCTAACGCACAGCATTTTGCCGCCAGTATGATTAATCGTTTTGAAACCGAACGGCCTAGTCTGCCTGCGATTGCACTTAATGCCGATAACGTGGTCTTAACCGCTATCGCCAACGATCGCTTGCATGAAGAGGTCTATGCCAAGCAGGTGCGGGCGCTGGGTCAGGCTGGCGATATCTTGCTGGCGATATCTACGCGCGGCAACAGCCGCGATATCGTCAAAGCGGTAGAAGCCGCCGTTACGCGTGACATGACTATTGTAGCGCTGACCGGCTACGATGGTGGTGAGCTGGCGGGTTTACTGGGGCAGCAGGATGTGGAGATTCGCATCCCGTCGCACCGTAGCGCCCGTATTCAGGAAATGCATATGCTAACTGTCAATTGTTTGTGCGATTTGATTGATAACACGCTTTTTCCACACCAGAACGATTAAGGAGCACCCCATGAGGATCTACCCTTGTATTGCCCTGCTGTCTGCTTGTCTGATGCTGCAAGGCTGTATTGGTGCTGTCGCGATTGGTAGCGCGGCGGTTGCAACCAAATCCGCGACCGACCCCCGGACTGTCGGCACCCAGGTCGACGACGGAACGCTGGAGGTCAGGGTATCTAACGCGCTGAGTAAGGATGCGCAATTAAGCAAAGAAGCGCGGGTCTCCGTTACCGCTTATCAGGGCAAGGTTCTGCTGACCGGTCAGGCACCCACTACCGAATTGGCGAGCAGAGCGAAACAGATAGCGATGGGCGTGGAAGGCACCACCGAAGTGTATAACGAAATTCGTAAAGGTACGCCAATCTCACTGGGCACGGCCTCCATGGATACCTGGATAACCACCAAAGTGCGCTCTCAGTTGCTGACCAGCGACCTGGTGAAATCCTCCAATGTGAAGGTCACCACCGAAAACGGCGAAGTCTTTTTGCTGGGTATGGTGACTCACCGCGAAGCGACGTCAGCCGCCCAGATAGCCAGTAAGGTCGGTGGCGTCAAACATGTAACGACCGCGTTCAGCTATCTCGACTAACCCCCAACGCTTTACATGGCGGCCACGCACTGGCCGCCATAACCATTCGATATAAAACCCTCGCGGTAAACACCGGTTCGATATCCTGCTGACAGCACGTTCTTGCCAGTCATTCTTTCTTGCTTACTCTCTTGCTTAATGATGATGTCGTTGCCTGTTCCCCAAAGGGTGGCGATGCCAATAACCAGAGACTTCGCCGGGCATCTACACTGGCAGGGGCATCGGTTTTCGCCTCCGCGTCGCCGGTCAGCAATGGCGTAAACCCGGCCTGTTGGATAACAGCCCGATAACGGGGAGCACCGATAGCCTGTTCGGCCTGCAGCATCAGTGGAATTAACGGACTACCGTCGCGACGTTCACGTCCTATCGTCTTATAAGGCCAGGGCCTGGACGCATCCAGATAAGGGGCAACGAAATCGAGTGCGGATAACAGGCTCTCCCCTTGAGGTGTCTGATACCGCCATAGATTCTCGCCATATTTCTCTGCGAGGGTCGCCATCCAACTGACGGCCTGCAAATTGAACACGCTATAATGGAACGACCGAGTTCGCGCCAGCTCCTCTGGTTGCGCCCCGCCAGCCGCCAGTTGATGGTCGAGTTTTTGCCGCTGCAATGCCACCATGGCCTTTACCGTTTCCGTCTGCCCCAGATAGGCCGCGATACCCGCCACCTGCACCGCATACCAGCTACCGTGATTATTCTTTGCTGCCGCTTCCTGCCTGCCGTTATGGCTTGTCAGCAACCAGTGCAGGTACTCCGTCATCCACTGACGCATCTGCTTGTCGTCATTGGCACTCCACCCTGGAGCCTGCTGCACGATGGCTAACGCATCCACAATACGAGTGGCGAAAAAACGCCCATCAAGGACACCCGCGCCCCGCCCCTCATTCCTGCCTGGAATCGCTTGAGCATAATTCAGGTTAGGGTTCATCCGCGTTTCAGGCGTGATAAACCAGGTACGAATCATGGAAATGGCTTTATTTGCATATTCAGGTCGTTCCGAGAAGTACCAGGCCAGCGTCAGCACATGTACCCTATCGGTAAACGTCGCCAGACGGACAGCATCGGTCTGTTCACCCTTAGTCGCCGGATTCACCTTGCCGTCATGTCGTACCCAAGGCAGGCCGTCCTTTTGCTGTGGAGAGGGCCACCAGTACGCCGCCAGACTCAAATAGTCGTGACGGTCGCCCCCCGGCGGTATTGAAAGTTTTTGAGTAACCGTCAAGTCAGGTTTTTTCATAGCGCTGTCCGCTGCCCGCAACAATTGCTGATAAGCGAGTTGCCGCTGTGCAGGTACAGCCTGATTGCGCAATTGCTGTTTTACCTGAGCAAGACTCTCCGCATGCAAAAATACATAAGCAGAATTGTCGTTTTTGACAGAAGCGGCGTCGGCAGACACCACCAGTCCACCCAGTAGCAGCGATATCAAAAAAGCCATGCCATACCGCATATTCTATCTCCATTCAGGCTGTTATAATTTCCGAACAGGCCCCTGAAAACGGAAACGGCCTGAGAAAAACACCTGCCGGTTAATCAGGTTTGTTAATAGAGTCTATTCGCTTCCAGAAAGTGTTCTCCGCCTATCTGGCCCATCTGACGCAAGATCCATTGCTGACGTCGCATAACATAACCCGTGGGTTTATTGACGCGGTAACGGATAGGATTCGGCAACACTGCCGCCAGCAACGCCGCTTCTGACGCCGTCAACCGGCTCGCCGGTTTATTAAAAAATTGACGCGAGGCCGCTTCAATACCAAAAATTCCAGGTCCGAACTCAGCAATATTCAGGTAAACCGTCAGGATACGACGCTTAGTCCACACCAGTTCCACCGCAACCGTCAAACCAGCTTCAAGACCTTTACGCAACCAACTGCGCCCATCCCATAGCAAGAGATTTTTTACTGTCTGCTGTGACAGCGTCGATGCGCCGCGAATACGGTTTTCATACTGTTCGTTATGTTTGAGTGCCGCCGAAATCGCATCGAAATCAAACCCCCAATGCTGGGGAAATTTCTGATCTTCTGCGGCAATCACAGCCAGAGGGGCGACAGCGGCAATGTCATCCATCGATACCCAATCAGAATGGGCCACATAGCTGAAATCACCACTCAACCAGGCGCTAAGTTGCCTGTCGATCATCACGGCGGAAAAAGGGACAGGCAGAAACGCAAACAGCAGGATTGCCGCCAGCCACATGGCGACGACACCCAGTAAGACACGCCACACCCAGCAACGTATCGAAACAGCCATGCGTGCCAATCCCCCTTTCCCTGGACGCCCGCCTTGCCTCATTCAGCCAGTTCCAAAACACGCGCCACCAGTTTCTCAATTCCGCTGGCCGCTTCGCTAATCGAGTTAGCTAGCATATAGGCCGGTGTCGTCACAACCTTATGTGCAACGTCAACAACAATGTCATCCACCGGGCATTCAACATGTACACCACCCATCGCTTCTATCGCCTGAGCGGTTCCCATATCGTTACCAATTGTAAGCCGCACAGAGGTATCGAGCAGTTTTGGCAACATGGCAGGTGCGATGCAAATGAAGCCGATTGGTTTATTTTTCTTATGAATTTCACGTGTCAGTATTTTCAGCTCTTTATCAATCTCGCAGTCCGCGCCACGGGTGGCAAAATCACTCAAATTTTTTGCTGCACCGAATCCGCCAGGCACAATTAGTGCATCAAGCTGTAGGGGATCGGCACTGGATAATGGCTGGATTTTTCCGCGTGCAATACGCGCCGACTCCGCTAAAACATTGCGTTTTTCACCAGTCACCTCACCGTTCAAGTGATTAACAACATGCAGCTGTTCTTTATCCGGCGCAAAGCAGACAGCTTCGGCCCCGGCGCGATCGATTGCAAGCAGAGTCAAGACAACTTCGTGAATTTCTGAACCATCATAAACACCACACCCACAGAGTACGACGCCCACTTTTTTCATCAATTAACCCTCATTTCATTACATCAACTAATTGATTTTTTGATTGACAAACACTAATCTACATCACACATTTTAATGATTCTTGTAACAAACAGCGCCATATTTGCTATGGTGTGTGTTGCCAGATGATGGGATTTCAAAAACGCTTGCGTACCAATGACATCTGAGAGCGAACGCAGGTGTACCACTTTCCCTGGTGTTGGCGCATAATTCGCGCACCCCGGCTTCGGTCGGGGTCATTTTTTTTCAGCCTCCGAAACCCAGTCTTTCAATACCTGCACATCCTGCTGCCAGTCGTGTTTCAACTCGTCAATCCATTCCTGTACGTTGTCCCACCATGCCGGTAATGTCGTGGTCTGAATCTGTTGCGCAACCTGTTGCAGATGTTTAAGCCCTACCGAACCAGCCGCCCCTTTGATCTTGTGCCCTTCTTCGGCGATGCCGTTCTGGTCACGGGCAGTCATGTTGGAGTCCAGAATCGCCAGATAACCAGGCATCATCTGCTCAAACATGGCCAGGCTCTGGTGAATCAGTTTCGGTCCCACCAGCGTCAGGTACTGCTCCAACATCGGCACATCCAGAATACGATCATGCAACGACCCGGTATCCACCACCGCAGCTTCCTGTTCCGGTTGCGCATGATGATCCCAGTATTGCTGAATAACGGCGGTCAGCGCCGGCACCGCCAGCGGCTTGCTCAGTACGTCGTCCATGCCCGCATCCAGATACTCTTTTTTATCTTTGAGCACATTTGCTGTCAGCGCGACCAGCGGCGGCATCGACTGCCCGGCATAGCGCTCACGCAGACGACGTGCCACATCAAGCCCAGTCATGTCCGGCAACTGGATATCCAACAGCACCAAATCGAACTCGTCGGGATCAAACATGTCGAGCGCGGCCTGCCCGGTCATCGCCACATCGACGCTGCTACCCAATTTTTCCAATACCGAACGCGCCACTACGACGTTTAGCTCGATATCTTCCACCAACAGCACATGCAGCGCGGGCAGCGGCAGTTCATCCTGCTCATCGTCACCGGGTTCATCACTATCGCCCACTGGCGCGGTCACCGTCAGCGTAAAGCAGGAACCTTTACCCAGCTCACTGGTGACGTGGATATCGCCGCCCATGCTCTGCGCCAGGCGTTTAGAAACCGCAAGCCCAATACCGGTACCGGTAGCCGGTTTGCCACCATGTTGGTCTTTGACCTGGTAGTACATGGAGAAGATTTTTTCGAGCTCGTCGGCCGGGATCCCCATACCGGAATCCTCCACCTCAAAGCGCAGCCGATTGCCTTGTTCATGCCAGACCCGGACCACCACCCGACCTTCTCGCGTGAATTTCACCGCGTTGCTAAGCAGATTCCACAGGATCTGACGCAACCGGGTGCCGTCAGTAATGATGGTCTTCGGCAACGGCTGATGGAGCTCCATCTCAAGTTGCAGGCCTTTAGGCTGGGCCAGCAATCCACCGAGATTTTCCAGATCCACCACGAAACCGACAAAATCCACCGGCTGATTATCCAGTTGGACCTTACGTCGCTCCTGTTTATCCATTTCGATGATGTCGTTGAAGATATTGCCAAGCGTAATGGCGCTGACGTGAATGGTTTTCAGGTATTTCTGCTGCTCGGCATCCAAATGGGTATCAAGCAGGATGCGACTCAGACCGACAATGCCGTTAAGCGGCGTACGCAGCTCGTGGCTGATAGTAGAGATGAAGGTGGTCTTTTCCCTGCTGGCGTTCTCTAACGCGTCCTGATAGCGTTTACGCTCGGTAATATCGCGACCAAACCCCATGAGCCCATGCCGTTTCCCCATTCGGTCGTAAAACGGCACCTTACGCAGTTCAAAACAAGCTTTGCGCCCATCCGGATAAACCAGCCACTGTTCATAGGTCAATGAAACGTTGTGACGGAACACCTTCTCATCCGTTTCCATGACTTTTTCAGCAATATCGGGGGGGTAAACATCTTTCGGCGTCAGGCCAATCAGTTGCTTCTGGCTTTTGCCAAGCAGCAATTCCATTGCCCGGTTACAGCCTGAAAACTCTTTATTTTCATTGCGGTAGTAGACCAGATCTGGCGAGGCATCAAGAAAGGAGCGCAGCAGTGCCGATTGCTGCTCCAGTTCAACCTGCGCCTGCTCACGACGCGCCATTTCTTCGCGCAGCTTGGAAACCATCAGCAATCGGGCTTCTTCCGCTTTGATACGATCGCTAATTTCCTGATTGAGCTGGCTGATATTGCCCTGTAGCTGTTCGTTCAGTTCCTGATCGCGCTGGCGCATTTCTTCCAGCTTGGCCACCAAGCGCGACAGACGCTGGCGAGACTCTTCAAGCTGCTCGACCACCACGGACAAAAAATAAACCGCCCAGGGCGTGATCAGTAAACCAAAGAAAATAGAACGCACTACGTCGATATTTTCCACCTTGCCGGTGAGCAACAGCGTCACCGCCATTTGTACCACCAACGCCAGCAAAACCAGCGCCGAGGCCAGTAGCAGGGAAAACCGGACCAACCCCAGTTTGACCATTAAATCAACGTAATACTGCGCCAACAGCCTGATTTGCCTCATAACAGTGTTCCTTAGTCGTCAACATGCAAATCATACCGTAAAAAAATCATGTGCGTGGTAAATGAGCGGTCGATTTGCGAGCCGCCACGAAGATGAGTGTGTCGGGTAATGAGAATATTGGTAATACGTGTGTCGAATTTAGCGTGTCGAATAATGAAACGGCTGCCCCAACGCGGAACCTTGCGTCCCATGCTGTTGCAGGTAATCGTGAATGCCGACCATGCCTGTCCAACGGTTTTCACACCACAATGGAGCCAGTAGCGTCGGACGTCGGGCGCTGGCAGAAATACGGTGGTAAACAATGTCGGGCGGGGTGTGACGAATCATCTCACTGGCAATCGCCACATAACGCTCCAGCGGCAAGGCTGCCAGTCGGCCCGCTTGCCAGGCTTTCGCCATCACGCTGCCAGTCACAATATGCAGCGGATGCAATTTAATCCCCTCGACACCAGCTTCAACCACGCGCTGCAACGTCGACAGACAATGTTCGTCGCGCTCACCGGGCAGGCCGACAATCAGGTGGCAGCACACTTTCAGCCCTCTGGCACGGGCACGCTGTGCCGTCTGTTGGTAGCAGGCGAAATCATGCCCGCGATTGATGCGCCGTAATGTCCGGTCATGGGCACTTTGCAATCCCAACTCCAGCCAGACTTCATACCCTTGTTCATGGTAGTCAGCCAGCAAGTCCAGCACCGTATCCGGTACACAATCCGGCCGGGTGCCGACACATAACCCCACAATGTCAGCCTGCGCCAGCGCCTGCTGGTACATGGACGCCAGTACCTGCACTTCGGTGTAAGTGCTGGTATACGCCTGAAAATAGGCCAGATAGCGGCTTGCGCGGTTGACCTTGCCAGCCTGTGTCGCTAATTGCTCGGCGATACTGCGCTGTTGCATCTGTTCATCCGCAAATGACGCCACATTGCAGAAAGTACACCCTCCCCGCCCCAGCGTGCCGTCGCGATTTGGGCAGCTAAATCCCCCGTGTAACGTCAATTTATGGATTTTTTCTCCATAACGACGCTGAAGATCCCCACCAAACATATTGATTAATTTTTGCAATTGCATATTCTGATTCTTCATTTCACAAAAAATCAGCCTACCTTTCTCGCCCGTTAACGGCGATGACCCCGATCAATACGCTCCGGTTTATGCAGCTGCATGTTTATTCGTTTTTAATGAAAATAAAATCACATTATTCCTGATTAATTTTTCTTATCTACGAGGTTCATTCCATTAAAAGATGACCGTAAAATGAAAAACAGTGTCATAAAGTAAAAAAAACACACGAAACAGAATAAGATGCCACAAACTAAGACTATCTCAGCATGCAGCCATAAAAACCCGCCATTAGCATAGTGATACAGCTCACAGTTCAACCTATCCCTTGCTCCTGCCAACATCTTCTTTTTATTAATTAAATCCTTTTATTTCATAAACATAAGCAAATATTATCCCTAAAGTGCCTGCTCGTCATGGGTATTTGACCTGAACAGGGTTTCTCGCTAATTTGGGAATCCGCTGGAAGATTTCCTGACGAGTGAACGTCTCGTCATATTTATGCAGTAAGAAGAAGACTCCCTCATCAAGCAAGTCACATCACTTGTGATACCTTACGAGAGGCCAGATAAAAGAGAGCGGCGCACACCACTGATGCCTTATTGGCGCAGTGAAGGGGTCGCTCGCGGTTAGCGTGCGGTTAACGCGTAATTTACGCAGCCGATTCTGGCAGTGAGGTTGTCGATTGAGGACGTCATACAGAGCCTGGGGAGGTTCACTGAGATATGTTGTACGATGCATCCCATGAAAGAGACAACTGTGGTTTCGGATTGATCGCCCATATAGAAGGTGAACCGAGCCATAAAGTCGTGCGCACGGCGATCCACGCCCTGGCACGCATGCAGCACCGTGGTGCGATTCTTGCCGACGGCAAGACCGGCGACGGATGCGGTTTATTACTCCAGAAACCCGATCGTTTCTTCCGTCTGGTTGCCGAAGAGCACGGCTGGCGGTTAGCGAACAATTACGCGGTCGGTATGTTGTTCCTTAGCCGGGATGAAGAGAAAGCCCGTGCCACGCGTCGGATTGTAGAAGAAGAACTACAGAATGAGACCTTATCCGTACTGGGCTGGCGCGAAGTCCCGACCAACCCGGACGTGCTGGGTGAAATCGCCCTGTCTTCTCTGCCGTGCATCGAACAGATTTTCGTTAACGCCCCGGCGGGCTGGCGTCCACGTGATATGGAACGCCGTCTGTTTATGGCGCGCCGCCGTATCGAAAAACGCGTTCAGGATAAAGACTTTTACGTTTGCAGCCTGTCCAATCTGGTGAACATTTATAAAGGTCTGTGCATGCCCACAGACTTGCCGCGGTTTTATCTGGATCTGGCGGACTTGCGTATGGAATCAGCGATTTGTCTGTTCCATCAGCGCTTCTCCACCAACACGGTGCCACGCTGGCGTCTGGCCCAACCGTTCCGCTATCTGGCGCACAACGGTGAAATCAACACCATCACCGGTAACCGCCAGTGGGCTCGCGCTCGCGCTTACAAATTTAAGACCCCGCTGATCCCTGACCTGCTGGATGCCGCACCGTTTGTTGACGAAAGCGGTTCAGACTCCATGTCGTTGGATAACATGCTGGAACTGTTCCTCGCCGGTGGGATGGACATCGTACGTGCGATGCGTCTGCTGGTGCCACCCGCCTGGCAGAACAACCCGAACATGGACCCGGAGCTGCGCGCTTTCTTCGACTTTAACTCCATGCATATGGAGCCGTGGGACGGCCCGGCTGGTCTGGTGCTGTCTGATGGACGTTACGCAGCCTGTAACCTTGACCGTAACGGCCTGCGCCCGGCGCGCTATGTCATCACCAAAGATAAGCTGATTACCTGTGCCTCCGAAGTGGGTATCTGGGATTACCAGCCTGACGAGGTGGTGGAAAAAGGCCGCGTCGGCCCCGGCGAACTGATGGTCATCGATACCCGTACCGGCCGTATTCTGCATTCGACCGAAACCGACGACGACCTGAAAAGCCGCCATCCCTACAAAGAGTGGATGGAGAAAAACGTTAAACGGCTGGTGCCGTTCGAAGAATTGCCAGACGATCAGGTCGGTAGCCGGGAACTGGACAACGCGCTGCTGGAAACCTACCAGAAGCAGTTTGGTTACAGCTTTGAAGAACTGGATCAGGTCATTCGCGTACTGGGCGAAAACGGTCAGGAAGCAACTGGCTCGATGGGGGATGACACCCCGTTCGCCGTGCTGTCGAGCCGTCCGCGTATCATTTACGATTATTTCCGCCAGCAGTTTGCGCAGGTAACCAACCCGCCAATCGACCCGCTGCGTGAATCGCACGTGATGTCGCTCGCCACCTGTATCGGTCGCGAAATGAACGTATTCTGCGAAGCCGAAGGGCAGGCTCATCGCCTGAGCTTCAAATCGCCGATCTTGCTCTACTCCGATTTCATTCAATTGATCAACCAGGATCCTGAGCACTATCGCGCCGAGAAGATCGATATCACTTTCGATCCTAAGCAGCGTTCGTTGCAAGAGACCGTGGAAAAACTGTGTGACGAAGCGGAATACAAAGTCCGTGCCGGTGCGGTATTGCTGGTGCTGACCGACCGCGGTATCGCACAAGACCGTCTGCCAGTGCCAGCACCCATGGCAGTGGGTGCGATTCAGGCTCGCCTGGTGGAAAAAAGCCTGCGCTGCGATGCCAACATCATCGTGGAAACCGGCAGTGCCCGCGATCCGCACCACTTTGCCGTATTGCTCGGCTTCGGCGCTACGGCGGTTTACCCGTATCTGGCCTATGAGACGCTGGCAGGTCTGGTTGATAACCACACCATCGACAAACCGTACCGTACCGTGATGCAGAACTACCGTAACGGCATCAATAAAGGTCTGTACAAGATCATGTCCAAGATGGGGATCTCCACTATCGCCTCTTACCGCTGTTCGAAGCTGTTCGAAGCGGTGGGTTTGCATCAGGATGTGTCGTCCCGTTGCTTCCAGGGCGTAGTGAGCCGTATTGGCGGTGCCAGTTTCAGCGATTTTGAGCAGGACCTGCAAAACCTGTCCAAACGTGCCTGGCTCAAGCGTCAGAAACTCGATCAGGGTGGTCTGCTCAAGTTCGTTTATGGCGGTGAATACCACGCCTACAACCCTGATGTGGTGAAAACACTGCAAACCGCGGTTCACAGCGGCAACTATCAGGATTACCAGCAGTACGCCAAACTGGTTAACGAGCGCCCGGCATCGATGCTGCGTGACCTGCTGGCAGTGCAACCTCAGGCAGGCGCAGCAATCCCGCTGGAACAGGTTGAGCCGGACTCAGAGCTGTTTAAACGCTTTGACACCGCCGCCATGTCTATCGGTGCCCTGAGCCCTGAAGCGCATGAATCGCTGGCAGAAGCCATGAACAGTCTGGGCGGTTTTTCCAACTCCGGTGAAGGCGGCGAAGACCCGGCGCGCTACGGTACCAATAAAGTATCCCGTATCAAGCAGGTGGCTTCCGGTCGCTTTGGCGTGACCCCAGCCTATCTAGTCAATGCCGACGTTATTCAGATCAAAGTGGCGCAAGGTGCTAAACCGGGTGAAGGTGGTCAGTTACCGGGCGATAAAGTCACCCCGTATATCGCACGTCTGCGTTATTCCGTACCGGGCGTGACCCTGATTTCGCCACCGCCGCACCATGATATTTATTCTATCGAAGATCTGGCGCAGTTGATTTTCGACCTGAAACAGGTCAACCCGAAGGCGATGATTTCAGTCAAGCTGGTGTCCGAACCGGGCGTCGGCACCATCGCTACCGGCGTGGCTAAAGCCTATGCTGACCTTATCACCATCGCTGGCTATGACGGTGGTACCGGTGCCAGCCCGCTGACGTCGGTGAAATACGCCGGTTGTCCGTGGGAACTGGGCCTGGTAGAAACCCAGCAGGCGCTGGTGGCTAACGGCCTGCGTCATAAGATTCGCCTGCAAGTGGACGGTGGCCTGAAAACCGGTCTGGATATCGTGAAAGCGGCGATTCTGGGTGCGGAGAGTTTCGGCTTCGGTACTGGCCCGATGGTGGCACTGGGTTGTAAATACCTGCGTATCTGTCACCTGAACAACTGCGCTACCGGCGTGGCAACACAGGATGACAAACTGCGCCGCGACCACTATCACGGCCTGCCGGAACGTGTCGTTAACTACTTCACCTTCATCGCCCGCGAAACCCGTGAGCTGATGGCAGAACTGGGCGTAAGCCGTCTGGTAGACCTGATCGGCCGTACCGATTTACTGGTCGAACTGGATGGCATCACCGCCAAGCAGAACAAACTGGATCTGTCGCCGTTGCTGCACACCGTTGCACCGCAACCCGGCAAAGCACTGTACTGCACCGAAGGCAACCCGTCGTTTGACAAGGGGCTGTTGAATAAAGAGCTGATCGCACAGGCTCAGGCGCATGTCGATGCCAGACAGAGCAAAGCGCTCTACTTCGACATCCGCAATACCGACCGCTCCGTCGGGGCCACGTTGTCCGGCATGATCGCGGAAAAACATGGTGATCAAGGCCTGGCGAGCGACCCGATCAAAGTCCATTTCACCGGTACCGCAGGCCAGAGCTTCGGCGTCTGGAACGCAGGCGGTGTTGAGCTGGCCCTGACCGGCGATGCTAACGACTATGTGGGTAAAGGTATGGCGGGTGGTGTTATCTCCGTGCGTCCTCCGGTGGGTTCAGCCTTCCGCAGTCACGAAGCCAGCATCATCGGTAACACCTGTCTGTACGGTGCAACCGGTGGCAAACTGTTCGCTGCTGGTCGTGCTGGCGAGCGCTTCGCCGTGCGTAACTCCGGTGCCATCACCGTGGTGGAAGGTATCGGTGATAACGGCTGCGAATACATGACTGGCGGTATCGTCTGCATCCTTGGTCGTACCGGCGTCAACTTTGGCGCAGGCATGACCGGTGGCTTCGCCTACGTGCTGGATGAAGACGGTGAATTCCGTAAGCGCGTCAACCCTGAACTGGTTGAAGTGCTGGATGTGGAAAACCTGGCGATTCACGAAGAACACCTGCGTGGGCTGATTACCGAGCACGTCCAGCACACCGGTTCGCAGCGTGGTGAGGAAATTCTTGCCAACTGGCCAACCTGGGCTTCGAAATTTTCGTTGGTCAAACCGAAGTCAAGTGATGTGAAAGCGTTGTTGGGTCATCGTAGTCGTTCCGCAGCGGAGCTGCGGGTACAGGCGCAGTAAGAGGTCATCATGAGTCAGAATGTTTATCAATTTATCGACTTACAGCGCGTTGATCCGCCCAAGAAACCGCTGAAGATTCGTAAAATCGAGTTTGTTGAAATTTACGAGCCATTCTCGGAAAGCCAGTCCAAAGCCCAGGCAGATCGCTGTCTGGCTTGCGGCAACCCGTACTGCGAATGGAAATGTCCGGTCCATAACTACATCCCGAACTGGCTGAAGCTGGCGAATGAGGGACGGATTATTGAAGCCGCTGAGCTGTCTCACCAGACGAACAGCCTGCCGGAAGTATGCGGCCGCGTCTGCCCACAGGATCGCCTGTGTGAAGGTTCTTGCACACTGAATGACGAATTCGGTGCCGTCACTATCGGTAACATCGAGCGCTACATCAACGATAAAGCCATCGAAATGGGCTGGCGTCCGGATGTCTCGTCAGTGCAGCCAACCGGCAAACGTGTGGCGATTATCGGTGCGGGTCCAGCCGGGCTGGCTTGTGCTGATGTCCTGACCCGTAACGGCGTGAAAGCGGTGGTCTATGACCGCCACCCGGAAATCGGCGGCCTGCTGACCTTCGGTATCCCGGCATTCAAGCTGGAAAAAGAGGTGATGACCAAGCGCCGCGAGATCTTCACGGAGATGGGCATCGACTTTCACCTGAATACGGAAGTCGGCAAAGACGTCCAGTTGAGCAACTTACTGGCAGAATATGACGCCGTGTTCCTGGGTGTCGGTACCTATCAGTCAATGAGCGGCGGGCTGGAAAACGAAGACGCGCCGGGCGTATACGATGCTCTGCCGTTCCTGATTGCCAATACCAAGAACCTGATGGGCTTCGAAACCAGCGAGCAGGAACCGTATATCTCGATGCAGGGCAAACGTGTCGTTGTCCTGGGTGGCGGCGATACGGCGATGGACTGTGTGCGTACCTCGATTCGTCAGGGAGCAACGCATGTCACTTGTGCCTACCGTCGTGATGAAGAAAACATGCCAGGCTCCAAGCGCGAAGTGAAAAATGCGCGCGAAGAAGGCGTAGAGTTCCGCTTCAACCTCCAGCCGCTCAGTATTGAAATCAACGGCGCTGGTAAAGTGTGCGGTGTACGCATGATCCGTACCGAGCTGGGTGCACCGGATGCTAATGGCCGTCGTCGTCCTGAACCGGTTGAGGGTTCCGAGCATGTGCTGGAAGCCGATGCGGTTATCATGGCGTTTGGTTTCCGTCCGCATAAAATGGCGTGGCTGGCGGATCATGGCGTGGAGCTGGACACTCAGGGTCGTATCATCGCCCCGGAACAGAGCAACAGTGCCTTCCAGACGTCAAACCCGAAAATCTTCGCTGGCGGCGATGCGGTACGTGGTTCTGATCTGGTGGTGACCGCGATAGCCGAAGGCCGTAAAGCGGCTGACGGCATCATGAACTATCTGGAAGTGTAATGACTTTCTGACACATCAAAGGCGGCTACGGCCGCCTTTATGCTTTCCAATGCAGGTTGTTTTCCCTCATCAGCAATCCGTATTACTTTTTATATAGATCAATGATGTCCTGTTCTGTCATCGTTGGGGTTTGCTGTACGAAATCGTAATAATCAGGCTTGTTATCAATGTAAACCTGCGAAGCCAGTTTTTGGGGGGCATTGGGGAATAGCCCGGCTGAAATTGAATAGATTTCCGGTTTAAGCAGCCGATAAAACAGGTGGGTTCCACATGTGCGGCAAAAAGCACGTTCCGCCCAGTCGGAAGAACGATACCGCCCGATATGCTCTTCCCCCTCAAGGGTCACCCCTTGCTGAGTTTCAATCGCCATCAGCGGCCCGCCTCCCCATGTCCGACACATACTGCAATGACAGACATACACATCATGCGTGCATGACTCAGGAACCGTTATCGTTACTGCACCGCATAAACAGCAGCCTTGACTGGTTTTCATCACATTCTCCTTCGATTAAACACGAGACTGACAATGGATAAATCCGCTACCAGACAGCAAAGACATTATGGACCTTATCGGCTTTATGGACCTTTCATTCAGGCAATAAAAAAGGCACGGTAAGGTGCCTTTTTTATCAGTGCGATTATTTGACCACCCGCAGGGAAGGTCGACCGCCTCTTGGTGGCGAGGGCGGCTCGTCATCTGGCTGCGGCTCGCTCTCAGCGGCAGGAGAAGAAGGTTCATTGTCCACCACCGACATCAGTGTTGGTCTGGATTCCTCTTCAGAATGGGACTGTACGCCAAACTCTTCGACAATTTCGTAAGCGGGCTCGGGCTCAAACATCGTACCCGCGCCATTTTCACGCGCATAGATAGCCATCACCGACGCCATCGGGACAAACACCTGGCGGGGAACGCCGCCAAAACGCGCATTAAAGCGCACGCTGTCATCAGCCAGTTCGAGATTGCCTACCGCACGCGGCGCAATATTCAGGACAATCTGCCCATCACGGGCAAACTCCATCGGCACCTTCACTCCCGGAACGGTCACATCCACAACCAGATGCGGCGTTAATTGGTTGTCCAGCAACCAGTCATAAAAAGCCCGTAATAAATAAGGACGGCGTGGAGAGAGCTGAGACAACGTCATGCCATTACCCTCTGGACTGCAACCGAATTTCGCGCTCAACTTCAGTCAACGACGCGAGGAAGGCATCACGTTCAAACACACGGGTCATATAACCCTTCAGTTCTTTGGCACCAGAACCACTCAACTCAATACCCAGCAGCGGCAGACGCCACAGCAACGGTGCCAGATAGCAATCCACCAGGCTGAACTCTTCACTCATGAAATAAGGTGCTTCGTTGAAAACCGGGGCAATAGCCAGCAGTTCTTCACGCAGCTGCTTGCGTGCCGCTTCTGCATCCTGAGCATTGCCAGTCTGGATGGTTTTCATCAGCGAATACCAATCCTGCTCAATGCGATGCATCATCAGACGGCTGTTGCCACGCGCCACCGGATAAACCGGCATCAGCGGCGGGTGCGGGAAACGCTCATCCAGGTATTCCATGATGATACGTGATTCATATAACGTCAGTTCACGATCAACCAGTGTCGGTACAGAGCCGTAGGGATTAAGGTCGATAAGATCCTGCGGCAGATTATCCATGTCCACCTGTTCAATCTCGACACTTACCCCTTTCTCGGCCAGTACAATGCGGACCTGATGGCTAAAAATGTCGGACAGACCAGAAAACAGCGTCATCACCGAACGTTTGTTGGCAGCGACAGCCATGAAAACCTCCAAGTTATCGAAAAAATACGGCGAACAACCGATCGAATATGATCCTGCTGGCCTTGCCGCGTTTAGGCTTCCCCAAGGGGGAGAAAGCGGACGACATCCGTCGTTCTGTTAAAATCACTTGCTGGCGAACAGGCACAAAACCGGCCAATAGTGTATCAGATTCTGTTTGTTTTGTGGGGGGATAAGCGTGTTTTCATGGCTAACCCACGGTAATAACAGCATATTTTTTCCACAGGTGATGTCAGGACGAAAAAAAACCCGGTGACAGGCACCGGGTTTTTCTGCGTTGATTTCGCTGCCAGGCAGACAGAAATTAACGTTTGGAGTACTGAGGACGACGACGTGCTTTGCGCAGACCCACTTTCTTACGTTCAACCTGACGAGCGTCACGAGTAACGAAGCCAGCTTTACGCAGTTCAGAACGCAGGGATTCGTCATATTCCATCAGAGCGCGGGTGATACCATGACGGATAGCACCGGCCTGACCGGAAATACCACCACCTTTAACGGTGATGTACAGATCCAGTTTACCAACCATATCGACCAGTTCCAGCGGCTGGCGAACGACCATGCGCGCGGTTTCGCGGCCAAAGTACTGTTCCAGAGTACGCTGGTTGATAACGATGTTGCCACTGCCCGGTTTGATAAATACACGAGCGGCGGAGCTTTTGCGGCGACCAGTGCCGTAGTATTGATTTTCAGCCATTGCCTATAATCCCGATTAAATGTCCAGAACTTGCGGTTGCTGTGCCGCGTGATTGTGCTCGTTACCCGCGTAAACTTTTAGTTTACGGTACATAGCACGACCCAGCGGGCCCTTCGGCAGCATGCCTTTAACCGCGATTTCAATTACGCGCTCAGGACGGCGGGCAATCATCTCTTCAAAGGTCGCTTCTTTGATACCACCGATGTGGCCGGTGTGATGGTAGTACATCTTGTCAGAACGTTTGTTGCCGGTTACAGCAACTTTTTCTGCGTTCAGAACGATGATGTAGTCACCGGTATCAACGTGCGGAGTGTATTCCGCTTTGTGCTTGCCGCGCAGACGACGAGCCAGTTCAGTAGCAAGACGGCCAAGAGTTTTGCCGCTTGCGTCAACAACGTACCAGTCGCGTTTTACGGTTTCTGGTTTAGCTGTAAAAGTTTTCATTAAAAGCTTACCCAATTTAAGTTACACGTTGGTGAACACCCAAACGCTTAAATAAATAGTGTTGAGGTTCACACGGCTATCTAGTCCAGCAAACCTACCCCTTCGAATAGCTATTGCCAGCGCGATTAAAGTTTC
The DNA here is from genome assembly GCF_019464615.1 of Dickeya ananatis. Classification (NCBI taxonomy): domain Bacteria; kingdom Pseudomonadati; phylum Pseudomonadota; class Gammaproteobacteria; order Enterobacterales; family Pectobacteriaceae; genus Dickeya; species Dickeya ananatis. Next base: position 3,851,335 of record NZ_CP040816.1, read on the forward strand.
GGGAAAAAACTTTGTTGTAACGTGGGGTCGCAAGATTATAGAGAAGTCGATCCCAAAGGTCGACTTTTTTCTCTCATAATTTCCTGCACAGCATACAGTGTCTGCCACCGTCAATCACGGCTACGGCAAATGCGCCTGGCGCAGGTATTCTTCACTTTGCATTTCCTGTAAACGCGACAGGCAGCGCTGATATTCAAACTTCAGATGCTCGCCCTGATAAATCTCAAACATCGGCACCTGAGCAGAAATAATCAGCTTGACCCGACGTTCGTAGAATTCGTCCACCAACGCCAGAAAACGGCGCGCCGCGTTCTCATCTTTTACCGCCATTACCGGCACATGGTGCAATAACACCGTGTGGTACAACCGCGATAAGGCGATGTAATCGTTCTGACTGCGCGCATCAAGACACAACGTGGCAAAATCCACCGCCAGCACGCCATCCCCCGCGCTCAGTGTTGCCAGCGGGCGATGATTCACCTCCAGTACCGGGCCTGGCTGGGTAATATCGCGTCCGGACAGACGGCGGAACATCGCCTGCATTTCAGCCTCAGTTTCGGCACTGAGTGGTGTCAGGTACAGATGGGCCTGCGTCAGCGTACGCAACCGGTAATCAATACCCGCATCCACATTGAGCACATCACAATGACGTTTGATAAGCTCAATAGCGGGCAGGAAGCGCGCACGCTGCAACCCATTGCGATACAACTCGTCTGGCGGAATGTTAGACGTCGCTACCAGCGCAATCCCCCGCGAGAACAATGCTCGCAACAGCTCCGCCAGCAACATGGCGTCGGTAATATCCGAAACGAAAAACTCGTCGAAACACAGAATGTCTGTCTGCGCTTTAAAGCCGTCCGCCACCTTTTCCAACGGGTTTTCCTGACCTTGCAACTGATTCAGCTCTTCATGCACCCGCAGCATAAAACGGTGGAAATGCAGCCGAAGTTTCCGCTCCGAAGGCAAGCTGTGGAAAAACAGGTCCATCAGCCAGGTTTTACCCCGCCCAACCCCACCCCACATGTACAGACCTTGCACCGGTGTCGGCGTTTTTTCTTTCTGTCCCAACCAACTACGCCATTTCGATATCAGTCCCGGCGTACGGTTTTCGGGTTGTATCCATACCTGCTCCGTCAGCGTCTGATGGATAGCGTTCAAACGGACAACCGTCTGATGCTGCACCTCATCTGGCTGATAGGTCTGCGCCATCAAAGCCTGCTGATAAAGTGCCAAAGGGGTTGTTCTCTGCATAGCACAAAATCCCTGAGAAAAATTTCGTTGTATTTTATCGTGCGTTAACGCCGGTTCAGCCCGTGATCGTGAGCGTTACCGCTTCGCGGTACCCACCTACCCGATCAGACCAGATATACAAGGGCTCCACTCCAGCGAGGTTAGCGGTTATAGTGACTATTATTAAGTGAAAAAACCCTACGGGACAACGAAGTCAAAAATAGGAGTCGTTTTATGACCTGGGAGTCTGCGCTGATTGGATTTGTTATCGGTGTCATCATTGGCGCTGTCGCGATGCGGTTCGGTAACCGTAAACTGCGCCAGCAGCAGGTACTGCAAAACGAACTGGAGAAAAACAAAACAGAACTGGAAGAATACCGTCAGGAACTGGTCAGCCATTTTGCCCACAGTGCAGAACTGCTCGACAATATGGCGCGTGATTATCGTCAGCTTTATCAGCATATGGTGAAAAGCTCCAACAACCTGCTGCCGGATGTTCCGATGCAGGATAACCCGTTTCGTTATCGCCTGACCGAAGCCGAGTCAGACAATGACCAGGCACCGGTGGATATGCCGCCACGCGACTATTCCGGCAGTGCCTCCGGCCTGCTGCGTGGCACACGCCCGACAGGCAAATAACCGGCTACGTTTAGCCGACATTGCCACTGTTATCCGCCCTGATGGCACACGGTTTGTCGTCAGGGCGTTTCTTGCCGGTCATGCTGACCCTCTCCACTGTATCCATGACGCGGTCGGTCGTTACATTTCGCTGACGAAATATCAGCGAACTTTACACATAGCTCCGGGTCTGAGTATTCACCGCAAGTTTGAGTTTATATATCATCGTTTTATTCATAAGCAGGTCGTGAGAGAGTTAACAATCAATGAAAAAAACATCGTTGTTATATAGCGCACTGGCACTCGGTATTGGACTGTCGTTGTCTTCAGTGCCCCCGGCCAACGCCGCGTTGCCTGCCGTTGTAGAAGGTCAGCCTCTGCCCAGCCTGGCACCCATGCTGGAAAAAGTGCTGCCCGCTGTCGTGAGCGTTCATGTGGAAGGCACACAGGTACAGCGTCAGCGTATTCCGGAAGAGTTCAAATTCTTCTTTGGTCCTAACACTCCGTCGGAAAAACAGAATTCACGTCCGTTCGAAGGGTTAGGCTCCGGTGTCATCATTAACGCCGAAAAAGGCTATGTGCTAACCAACAATCACGTCGTCAACAATGCGGATAAAATTCAGGTGCAGTTGAATGACGGCCGTGAATATGACGCCAAACTGATCGGTCGCGATGAACAAACCGATATCGCGTTGTTGCAGTTGAATGACGCCAAAAACCTCACCGAAATCAAAATGGCTGACTCCGATCAGTTGCGAGTCGGCGACTTTGCCGTTGCTGTCGGCAACCCGTTCGGGCTCGGCCAAACGGCGACATCCGGTATTATCTCCGCTCTGGGTCGTAGTGGCCTGAATCTGGAAGGGCTGGAAAACTTCATCCAGACTGATGCCTCCATCAACCGTGGTAACTCCGGCGGGGCGCTGGTCAACCTGCGCGGCGAGCTTATCGGCATCAACACCGCGATTCTGGCACCGAGCGGCGGTAACGTGGGTATCGGCTTCGCCATTCCCAGCAACATGGCGCAAAACCTGGCTCAGCAATTGGTGGAATTTGGCGAGGTAAAACGCGGCCTGCTGGGGATCAAGGGCAGCGAAATGACCTCCGAGATAGCCAAAGCCTTCAAGGTGGATGCCCAGCGTGGCGCTTTCGTGAGCGAAGTGATTCCTAAATCCGCCGCCGCCAAAGCCGGTATTAAAGCCGGTGACGTACTGGTTTCACTGGATGGCAAGCCTATCAGCAGTTTTGCTGAACTGCGCGCTAAAATTGGCACGACCGCACCGGGTAAAACCGTGCGCATCGGCCTGCTGCGTGACGGTAAACAGCAGGAAGTCTCAGTGGTACTGGATAATAGCGCCAACGTGACAACCAATGCCGACACACTTACCCCAGCACTCCAGGGGGCTACCCTCAATAACGGACAGTTGAAGGACGGCAGCAAAGGTGTGGCTATCGATAACGTAGCCAAAGACAGCGCCGCCGCTAAAGTCGGTCTGCAAAAAGGCGACATCATCGTCGGCGTGAACCGCGAACGTGTAGAAAACATCACCCAATTGCGCAAAATTCTGGAAGCCAAGCCTTCGGTGCTGGCGCTGAATATTGTCCGTGGCGATGAAAGTATCTATCTTCTGTTGCGTTAAGCTATGAAAAAGTGGACACCGCGCGATGCGGTGTCCACCCTTCTCTGATATTCTGCGATTCAACCTTCTTTCACACCCAAAACGCTCATGCTAACCAAACTGTTACGTTCGGTGCTGTTCGGTGTCATCGTCGCCGGTATTCTGTTATTGGCGATTCCGACGCTGCGCTCCAGTCAGGGCTGGTCCCACGCCAGTAGCGACAGCAGCCAGGAAACCCCGGTCAGCTATTATCAGGGGGTGCGCCGTGCTGCCCCTGCGGTGGTGAACGTATACAATCAGGCTAACGATCCCGCGGCCAAAAACGAATTGAATATCCGCACGCTGGGTTCTGGCGTGATCATGAACAGCAAAGGATACATCCTCACCAACAAGCATGTGATCAACAATGCCGAACAAATTGTGGTCACCCTGCAAGACGGCCGCATTTTCGAAGCGCTGCTGGTGGGTTCAGACAGCCTGACTGATCTCGCCGTGCTGAAAATCGAAGGCGCGAATCTGCCCGAAATCCCCATCAACCCGAAACGGGTATTCCACGTCGGCGATGTCGTGATGGCTATCGGCAATCCCTACAACCTGGGGCAGACGGTGACACAAGGGATCATCAGTGCTACCGGTCGGGTAGGATTAAGCGCGTCCGGTCGACAGAATTTTCTGCAAACGGACGCGTCCATCAACCACGGCAACTCGGGTGGCGCGTTGGTTAATACACTCGGCGAACTGGTTGGCATCAACACCTTGTCATTTGATAAAAGCGATGATGGTGGCACGCCGGAAGGTATCGGTTTTGCTATTCCCGTCGCGCTGGCAACCAAGATCATGAATAAACTGATCCGCGATGGACGCGTGATTCGGGGTTATTTCGGTATCCGGGGGGCGCAACGCGAACGGCTGGGCAATCAAGTCACTGGCCTTGAGCGGTTGCAAGGTATCGTCGTCAACGAGGTCGATGCTGGCGGACCAGCGGATAAAGCGGGGATTAAAAAAGGTGACTTGCTGCTGGAAGTGAACAATAAACCCGCGCGTTCCGTAATAGAAACCATGGATCAGGTGGCGGAGATTCGGCCCGGCTCAGTGATTCCTGTCGTTATTTCCCGTGATAATCAGGAAATAAAACTGAATATCACTATTCAGGAACACCCACCCAGCGATTAAATCGCGCCGGGTACGCTGGGTGATGCAATAACCGAGTGATGTAATAACCGGGTGATGCATAGCAGAGCACCCGGCTATAACGGTTAGTCGTTAGCGCTCACGCGCTCAATATTAGCGCCCAACGCACGCAACTTGTCTTCGATACGCTCATAGCCACGGTCGATATGATAGATGCGATCGACCAGCGTCGTGCCTTGCGCAAGACATCCCGCCAGCACCAGACTTGCCGATGCTCGCAGGTCAGTTGCCATCACCTGTGCACCGGAGAGGCGGCTGACGCCATGACAAATCACGGTGTTGCTCTCGATTTCTGCCTGAGCTCCCATCCGAATCAGTTCGGGAATATGCATAAAGCGGTTTTCGAAAATGGTTTCGGTGATAACGCCTGTACCTTCCGCTACCAGATTCAGCAGGCTGAACTGTGCCTGCATGTCGGTCGGGAATCCCGGATGCGGAGCGGTACGCACATTCACCGCTTTCGGCCGACGGCCATGCATATCAAGGCTTATCCAGTCGTCACCAATTTCGATATCAGCACCCGCCTCACGCAGTTTGGACAACACTGCATCCAGCGTATCCGGACGGGTGTGACGGCATACGACCTTGCCGCCGGAGACCGCCGCCGCGACCAAAAACGTGCCCGTCTCAATACGATCCGGTAGTACGCGATATACCCCGCCCCCCAGACGATCCACACCGTCGATAACGATCTTGTCGCTACCCGCGCCACTGATTTTGGCACCCAGCGTATTCAGGAAGTTCGCCGTATCAACAATTTCAGGCTCGCGCGCCGCGTTCTCAATAATGGTTTTACCCACCGCCAGCGTGGCGGCGCTCATGATGGTCACTGTCGCACCGACGCTGACTTTGTCCATCACGATGTGTGCACCTTTCAACCGGCCATCAACCGTCGCCTTCACATACCCTTCTTCCAGCGTGATGTGCGCGCCAAGTTGTTCCAGGCCATTGATGTGCAAGTCGACCGGACGGGCACCAATAGCACAACCACCCGGTAGCGACACCTGCCCTTGCCCAAAACGCGCCACCAGCGGGCCCAATGCCCAAATAGAAGCACGCATGGTTTTCACCAGGTCATACGGCGCACAGAACACATTCACCGAACTGGCATCGACATGTACAGAACCATTGCGCTCAACACGAGCGCCTAATTGGCTCAGTAACTTCATGGTGGTGTCGATATCACGCAGTTTGGGAACGTTTTGAATTTCTACCGGCTCTTCAGCCAGCAGGGCAGCAAACAGGATAGGCAGGGCGGCGTTTTTTGCGCCGGAAATAGTAACTTCACCAGCGAGCCGGGTTGGCCCCTGCACACGAAATTTATCCATAGTGACGATTTCTCAATATTCAGACTCAATAGCATGGCCGGATGGCCGCTAACTTACAGACCGCTTAGTTTACGGTCGCGTTGCCACTCTTCAGGGGTATAAGCCTTGATCGACAACGCATGAATGCGATTATCCGCGATGTATTCCATCAGCGGCGCATAGACCGCCTGCTGCTGTTTTACGCGGCTCATACCCTTGAACAACTCACCTATCACAATGACCTGAAAGTGGCTGCCGTCGCCAGAAACATGCGCTTCCTCAAGCGCCAGCGCTTTCATCAGCACGTCTTTAATTTCGTCGTTTTCCATTGCTCTCGATTCTACGTCAGGGGGATGATAAACAGGGTGGTATCTTAGATGAATCTGTCGCTATCTTAAACAAAAGAAATCCCCCTTGCGCACAGGCGACAAGGGGGAACCTTAATCATGGAAGCGCACAGCGACAGGTCGACTCAACGGACCGGAATGATTTCATTCAGGTTATACAGTTGAATCAACGTACGCAGTCGCTCACTGGCACCGGTAATCGTCATCGGCGTTCCCTGCTGTTCCTGCTGGTGATAAAAATGCACCAACAGTGCCAGTCCCGCGGAATCCACCCGCTCTACCTGGCCGACATCCAGCACACGGCTACCTGCCAGCAACGCATTACGCTGCTGCCAAAGCGGCAGTAAACTGTTCCGATCCAGACTGCCTTCCAGATACAGAGTGCCGTCAGTCTGCCGCCACTGCAGTGCATCAGCCATTTTTCTGATCCAGCGTAATCGGCTGCTGAGCCGCCGCTTGCAGTTGCTTCGTCAACCCATCCACACCACTCTGGCGCAACGTGGATGCCCATTCGTTCTGCTTGGTGGTAATCATGCTCACCCCTTCGGCAATCATGTCATAAGCCTGCCAGTAGCCGGTTTTGGTGTTTTTACGCCACTGAAAATCCAGACGAATCGGCGGACGGCCACCATTGTCAATAATAGTGACGCGGATAGAAACAATCTCGGCATTGCCCAGCGGCTGCTCCGGCGCTATCTCATAAGTCTGGCCATGATAAGACGCCAGCGCCTGACCGTAGGCTTGCTCCAGATACGATCCAAACGCCGTGAAGTACGCTTCACGCTGTTCCGGCGTGGCACTTTTGTAATACTGCCCCAGCACCAGCGCACCGGCGTATTTTATCTGCACATAAGGCAGCAGTTCTTCACGTACCACGGTACGCAGATAGTTAGGGTCCTGCTGAATACGCGACTGTTCGTTTTTAAGACGATTGAAGGTTTTCTGCGCCGCATCACGCATCAGGCTATAAGGATTGGTTTGATCCGCTGCACTGACAAACGGGGCCACGACCAACAAAGCCACCATCAATAAACGTTTTAACATGCTGTGTCCTCTTAAGGCTGTTGGGCCGGTTTTTCGCTGGCTTCAGGTTTTACCGCATCACCGTTTTTCTCAGCCGGTTTAGGCGCGGCCGGTTCGGTATGCCCCTGATTCGCATTGTTCTGGCTGGCATTGTCAGTATTGTTGCCACCGCTCTTATATAGGAATTGACCGATAAGATCCTCCAGAACCATCGCAGGCTTGGTATCCTGAATTGTCCCGCCGTCCTGCAGAATCGAGGTACCCATGTCCTCGTCTTCAAAACCAATATTCAACGCCAGGTACTGTTCCCCCAGCAGACCGGAGGTACGAACCGCCAGCGAACTGGTATCCGGAATGTGGTTGTAGCGCTTATCAATATCCATCGCCACCCGCGGCAAATAGGTCTTGGTATCCAGCGAAATGTCCACAACACGACCAATCACCACACCGCCGACTTTTACCGGCGAACGCACCTTGAGGCCGCCAATATTGTCGAACGTGGCATACAAACGGTAAGTCTGCTGTTGCCCGAGCGATTTCAGGTCCGCCACCTTCAGGCATAAAAAGATGATGGCGCACAGTGCGATCAGCATGAACACGCCAACCCCTATTTCATGTTTCTTTGTTTGCATCGACTTATTTCCCAAACATCAGTGCCGTCAGCACAAAATCCAATCCCAGTACCGCCAGCGACGAGTGCACCACCGTGCGGGTCGTCGCGCGGCTGATGCCTTCTGACGTCGGAATCGCGTCATAACCGTTAAACAGCGCAATCCAGGTAACGGTAATGGCAAACACCAGGCTCTTAATCACACAGTTAAGTAGGTCTTTCTGCCATTCCACCGCGTTTTGCATCGCCGACCAGAAAAAACCGCTGTCGATCCCTTTCCAGTCCACGCCAACCAGTGCGCCCCCCCAAATACCAACGGCGACAAAAATCACCGTCAGCAAAGGCATGGAAATCACCCCGGCCCAAAAACGCGGCGCGACGACACGGCGCAACGGGTCTACCGCCATCATTTCCATACTGGATAACTGCTCGGTCGCCTTCATCAGTCCGATTTCCGCCGTCAGGGCAGAACCGGCACGCCCGGCGAACAACAACGCCGTCACCACCGGCCCCAGCTCACGCAACAATGACAGCGCCACCATCATGCCCAGGCTAGCTTCCGCACTGTAGGTGGTCAGGACCAGATAGCCTTGAAGACCCAATACCATGCCGATAAACAAACCGGAGACCATAATGATCAGCAATGATTGCACACCAACGTTATAGAGTTGCTTATGCAACAGCGGCCACTGTCTGGCCGGTTCCGGCTTGCCCACCAGCGCATTGAACAACATCAGCCCGGCACGCCCGAAAGAGGCGCAAACCTGAATGCCAACACGTCCCAGCGACGCTAATGCCTGTACTAGCATGAATTACTTACTCCCCAAACCTAACAGCCCACGTTGGTAATCGCCCGCCGGATAGCGGAACGGTACCGGGCCATCGGCAATGCCATCGAGAAACTGCCTGACACGCGGATCGCCATTCTGCTGCAATTCAGCCGGTGTGCCCTGTGCCACGACGCGCTGATCAGCAATAATGTAGGCATGATCGGCGATACTCAATACTTCCGGCACATCGTGAGACACCACGATACAGGTCACGCCCAGCGCGTGATTTAGCTCATCAATAAGCTTCACCAACACCCCCATGGTGATCGGGTCCTGACCAACAAAAGGCTCATCAAACATAATCATTTGCGGGTCCAGCGCAATTGCACGCGCCAGTGCTGCACGCCTTGCCATACCGCCAGACAGCTCTGACGGCATTAGTTGCGCCGCGCCGCGTAATCCCACCGCTTCCAGCTTCATCATCACCGTGCTCTGCAGCAACGGTTCAGGCAGTTGCGTATGCTCCCGTAGCGGCCAGGCCACATTGTCAAACACATTCAGGTCGGTAAATAACGCGCCGGACTGAAACAACATGCTCATTTTCTTACGCGTTTCATACAAACGAGAACGGGAAAGCGTCGGAATATTTTCCCCGTCGAACCAGATTTCGCCGCTGTCTGGTTGCAGTTGACCGCCAATCAACCGCAACAGCGTGGTTTTACCGATACCGGACGGCCCCATGATGGCCGTAATTTTTTGCTTTGGCACATTCAGCGAGACATCCGAAAAGATCGGCCTGCTGCCTCGCCGGAAACTGAGCCCGCGAATTTCTACCAGATTTTCGTGGTTCATGGTCTATTCCTCAACGGTAACCCATAGTGGCCGCCCGTTTTCACATTTTTGCACCGTTACGCCCTGAAATCGCTTTTCAGAGTGTTACGCTTACTCTTCACTGTTACAGAATCAGGACACGAGGTCGTGACCAAAATTGCCATTGGTTTTACTTTTTCGCCCTGCGCAGTCAGAATTAGCGCCAACGAGGAAAAATGGCGGTTTTGCTTATTATTCGTCCAGAAATACTGGTTTGTGCGCCAATAAACCGGTGATTATACCTGAATAAAGGACGCTGCATGCTTTTTGCGACAGTACTGTTAATTGTTGGTTTAGTGTTATTGGTTTATGGCGCCGACCGAGTGGTGTATGGCGCGGCGGTACTGGCGCGCACATTGGGTGTACCGCCGATGATTATCGGCATGACGATAGTAGGCATGGGAACCTCGCTGCCCGAATTGATGGTCTCGGTTACCGCCGCGCTCAACCATCAGACCGACATGGCGGTAGGCAACGTATTAGGGTCGAATATCGCCAACATCCTGTTGATCCTCGGCAGCGCCGTGCTAATCCGCCCGCTGACGTTGCATTCCACGCTGCTGCGTCAGGAACTCCCACCGATGCTGGTGGTCACGCTGCTGTGTGGTGTTCTGCTGCATGACAGTTTCCTCAGCCGCCTGGACGGCGTGATCCTGCTGCTGACAGCCTGCGGTTGTATCCTGTTGATGCTACGTATGGCCCACGCCGCTCAGCGTCGCGGTGACGACAGCCTGACACGCGAACAAATGGCTGAGTTGCCCAGAGAGAACAACCAAACCGTGGCGTTGTTATGGTTGCTACTCGGCCTGATTATTCTGCCGATGTCGGCGCGTATTGTGATCGATAACGCCACAGTTATCGCTAATTACTTTAATATCAGCGAACTGACCATTGGGCTCACCGTGTTGGCCGTCGGCACCAGCCTGCCGGAATTGGCGACTGCTATCGTCGGCACATTAAAAAAAGAAGACGACATCGCGCTCGGTAACCTGATTGGTTCGAATATCTTTAATATCGTGATAGTGCTGGGCGTGCCCGCTCTCTTGTCCCCTGGCGCGGTAAATCCGCTCGCGTTTACACGCGATTACTGGGTGATGCTGGGTGTCAGCGCGCTCCTGACGGTTCTCTGTCTCCGCCAGAAACGGCGCATCGGCCAGGGCGCTGGCGCATTGTTGTTGTGTGCGTTCATCGCGTACCTTTCGGTGCTGTTCTTGTTCTCATAGCCAGCGCATTGGCAACGCAGGATGTTTTACATGTCACATTTCGAGTTACAACCGGGTTTCGACTTCCAGAGTGCGGGTCGGCAGGTTTTATCCATCGAGCGCGACAGCCTCGCGCAGTTGGATCAGTACATTGACGACAATTTCTCCCGTGCTTGCGAGAAAATGTTTTACTGCCACGGTAAAGTCGTGGTGATGGGCATGGGGAAATCCGGTCATATCGGTTGCAAGATGGCCGCGACCTTCGCCAGTACTGGCACACCGGCTTTCTTTGTTCACCCCGGTGAAGCCAGCCACGGTGATTTGGGGATGATCACCGCGCAAGATATTGTGATCGCCATTTCCAACTCGGGTGAATCTCATGAGATTCTGGCGCTCATCCCGGTGTTAAAACGCCTGCAAGTGTGTCTTATCTGCATGACCGGTAACCCGGAAAGCACCATGGCGAAAGCCGCCGACATCCATCTTTGCGTCCACGTATCCCAGGAAGCCTGCCCGCTGGGCCTGGCACCGACCTCCAGCACCACCGCGGCACTGGTGATGGGCGATGCGCTGGCAGTGGCGCTATTGAAAGCGCGCGGCTTTACGGCTGAAGACTTTGCGTTGTCGCACCCCGGCGGCGCACTCGGTCGCAAACTGCTGTTGCGAATCAACGATATCATGCACACTGGCGACGAGATCCCCCGTGTCGGTCAAGACGCCTCGCTGCGCGACGCCCTGCTGGAGATTACCCGTAAGAATCTGGGGATGACGGTCATTTGCGGTCCGGATGATCGCATCGAAGGCATTTTTACCGACGGTGACCTGCGCCGGGTGTTCGATATGAATATCGACCTCAACAGCGCCGGCATCGCCGATGTGATGACACGCGGTGGTATTCGGGTGACGCCACACACACTGGCGGTGGATGCCCTGAATCTGATGCAGTCCCGCCATATTACCTCGCTGCTGGTCGCAGAGGGCGATCGCCTGCTGGGGATCGTCCACATGCACGATATGCTGCGCGCAGGTGTGGTATAAACCTGACGCGCGCACGCCGCAGAGAATGAAAAACCAAGGATACGAGTGAATGAGTGAAACCCGGTCGCAAACCGATACCTGTTACGGGCCTGTCGATACCCTGGTGATGCAGCGTGCCCGTGATATACGTCTGTTAATCTGCGATGTCGACGGTGTCCTGTCTGATGGCCTGATTTACATGGGAAATCAGGGCGAAGAGCTGAAAACCTTTCATGTCCGCGACGGTTATGGCATTCGCTGCCTGCTGACGTCGGATATCGACGTGGCGATTATCACCGGCCGCTCATCGCAGTTACTCATCGACCGCTGCCAGACATTGGGAATACGCCACTTATATCAGGGACAATCAGATAAGATTTTGGCCTTCCACGAGCTGTTGGATACACTGTCGCTCACTGCCAGCCAGGTGGCTTATATCGGCGACGATCTGATCGACTGGCCGGTGATGGCCGAGGTAGGGTTAAGCGTTGCCGTAGCGGACGCCCACCCACTGTTGCTACCCCGAGCGCATTACGTCACGCGTATCGGCGGCGGCCGTGGCGCAGTACGAGAGATTTGCGATCTTATTCTGCTGGCACAGGGTAAACTGGACTTTGCCAAAGGGCTGTCGATATGAGTAAAACGAAACGCTGGCTGACGTTGTTGCTGGCATTGATTGCGCTGGTGCTTATCGGGTTAAATTTGACGACCCGACGGGAAGGAAGCGGGCCGACTGAAGTACAAAATAATGACCCGGCCTACACCATGCAGCAAAACACCACGATGGTGTATGACCCGACCGGGAAACTGAGTTACAGGCTGGTAGCCGAGAAAGCAGAGCACTATAACACCGAACAAGTCAGCTGGTTTACTCAACCGGTAGCGACCATGTTCAATGAACAGGCTATCGCGACCTGGTCGGTGCGCGCGGATCGCGCCAAGCTGACAAAAGATCGCATGCTGTATCTGTACGGTCACGTCGAGGTCACCAGCCTGACCGACGATTCGCAGTTAAAGCGGATTAAAACGGACAATGCGCAGATTAATCTGGTTACGCAGGACGTGACGTCAGATGATGAGGTCACCCTGTACGGTGCCAGCTTTACCTCTAACGGACTGAAAATGCGCGGAAACCTGCGCAGCAAAACCGCTGAGTTGATCGATAAGGTAAAATCCTATTATGAAATCCAACCAAAAAATTAATGTATTACACAGCATCCTGATCGCCAGCTCGCTTTTTGCCGTCAGTATTCCGGCACTGGCACTCACCGGAGATACCGAGCAGCCGATCCACATTACGTCCGATCAGCAGGCGCTGGATATGCAAGGCAATGTAGTGACGTTTACCGGCAACGTTATCGTCACGCAAGGGTCGATAAAAGCACAGGCCGACAAAGTCGTCGTAACCCGTCCTAACGGCCAGCAAGGCCACGAAATTATCGAAGGCTACGGCAATCCGGCGACCTTCTACCAAATGCAGGACAACGGTAAACCCGTTAAAGGTCATGCACAGAAAATACGCTATGAAATGGACAAGCAACTGGTCACGTTGACCGGCAATGCTTATCTGGAACAGTTGGACAGCAACGTCAAGGGCGACCGCATCACCTATCTGGTACAGCAACAGCAGATGGAAGCGTTCAGCGACAAAGGCAAACGAGTCACTACCGTGCTGGTCCCGACACAATTGCAGGACAAAGGCGCGCAAAATGGCGCCAAGCCCGGCAGCAACACCGGCAAGCCCACCAAACAACAGTGAGTAACGCGCTAACCCATGGCAACACTAATCGCCGAAAATCTGGCCAAGGCGTATAAAGGCCGCAAAGTGGTGGAAAACGTCAGCCTGAATGTCAATTCCGGCGAAATCGTTGGGCTGCTCGGCCCTAATGGGGCCGGAAAGACAACCACCTTCTATATGGTTGTCGGTATCGTCCCACGCGACGAAGGCCGTATCGTAATCGACGACGAGGACATCAGCCTGCTGCCGCTGCACGATCGCGCCCGCCGCGGTATTGGTTACCTGCCGCAGGAAGCCTCGATTTTCCGACGACTGAGCGTCTACGACAACCTGATGGCGGTACTGGAGATCAGAAAAGATCTGACCCGCGAGCAACAGCAGGATCGCGCCAACGAACTGATGGAAGAGTTTCATATTGTTCACCTGCGCGATAGTCTGGGACAATCGTTGTCCGGTGGCGAACGCCGTCGGGTGGAAATCGCCCGGGCGCTGGCTGCCAACCCCAAATTCATCCTGCTGGACGAACCCTTTGCGGGGGTAGATCCGATTTCGGTTCTCGACATCAAGAAAATCATTGAGCATTTGCGCGATAGTGGGTTAGGCGTACTGATTACCGACCATAATGTCCGTGAAACGCTCGATGTCTGTGAACGTGCCTATATCGTGAGTCAGGGCCAGCTTATTGCCCACGGCTCCCCGATGGATATACTGGCGAATGAGCAGGTAAAACGAGTCTATCTGGGCGAAGGCTTCCGACTCTGATAACGTCATGTTTTAGGTTGATAATTCAAAAGGAAGTTAACGCGCGTTATGAAGCAAGGTTTGCAACTCAGGCTCAGCCAGCAACTGGCTATGACACCGCAGTTACAGCAGGCCATCCGCCTGCTGCAGTTGTCCACGCTTGAACTCCAGCAGGAAATCCAACAGGCGCTGGAAAGCAACCCGTTGCTGGAGCAGGCCGATATTCATGACGAAGTAGAGACTCAGGAAATCAGTGACAGCGAAACGCTGGACACCCGCGAGGCGCTGGAACAAAAAGAGATGCCCGACGAGTTACCGCTCGACGCCGCCTGGGACGAAATCTACACCGCCGGTACGCCCTCTGGCACCAGCACTGACTACCGTGATGAGGAATTACCAGTCTATCAGGGTGAAACCACGCAGACACTGCAGGATTACCTGATGTGGCAGGTGGAACTGACGCCGTTTTCCGATACCGATGCCGCTATCGCTACGTCCATCGTCGACGCGGTGGACAACACCGGTTACCTGACGGTATCGCTGGATGACATCCGTGAGAGCATCGGCAATGAAGAGGTGACGCTGGAAGAAGTGGAGGCGGTGCTCAAACGTGTGCAACGTTTTGACCCTGTCGGCGTGGCTGCCCGCGATTTGCGCGAATGCCTGCTGGTACAGCTATCGCAGTTCAACAGCGACATTCCCCGCCTGAGCGAAGCCAGGCTGATTGTCAGCGACTATCTCGATTTGCTCGCCAACCATGATTTCCGCACCCTGATCCGTACCAGTCGCCTCAAAGAAGACGTATTGAAAGAAGCGTTGGCGCTGATTCAGTCACTGGATCCGCGCCCCGGGCAGTCTATCAATACCGGCGAATCCGAGTATGTCATACCAGACGTCCTGGTGCGCAAGGTACAGGGGCACTGGACGGTAGAACTCAACACCGACAGCGTGCCACGACTGCAAATCAACCAACAGTATGCCGCTCTTGGCAACAGTGCGCGTAACGACAGCGACGGGCAGTTCATTCGCAGTCATTTGCAGGAAGCGCGCTGGCTGATCAAGAGTCTGGAAAGCCGTAACGATACCCTGCTGAAAGTCACCCGCTGTATTGTGGAGCAACAACAGGCGTTCTTCGAACACGGTGAAGAATGTATGAAACCCATGGTGCTGGCGGATATCGCCCAGGCTGTGGATATGCATGAGTCCACCATTTCCCGCGTGACGACCCAGAAATTTCTGCACAGTCCGCGAGGTATTTTTGAGCTGAAGTATTTCTTTTCCAGCCACGTTAATACCGACAACGGCGGCGAGGCCTCATCCACCGCTATCCGTGCGCTGGTAAAAAAACTTATTGCAGCGGAAAATCCCGCTAAACCGCTGAGCGACAGCAAGCTGACTACTCTGCTTTCCGAACAGGGAATCATTGTGGCCCGCCGTACTGTCGCCAAGTATCGAGAGTCTTTATCTATCCCGCCGTCAAACCAACGTAAACAGCTGGTTTGACCCCTACATGAGAAGGAAGACGATATGCAGCTTAACATTACCGGACACCACGTCGAAATCACGGATGCTATGCGCGAATTCGTGACCTCAAAATTCGCCAAACTTGAGCAATACTTTGATCGTATCAATCAGGTGTACGTGGTACTGAAAGTGGAAAAGATCCTGCACATTGCAGATGCCACGATCCATGTCAACGGAGGTGAACTGCATGCCACATCGGAAGCGGGTGATATGTATGCCGCCATCGATCTGCTGATCGACAAGCTGGCAAGACAGTTAAACAAACATAAGGATAAACTGAAACAGCACTGATGTTGCCGTTTCAGGTGCAGGGACAGCAACCAGCCTGCTTGCTCTATGGCAGGCTGGTAACCGAAGGCAACCGTGTCGTTAAGTGAACGCATCATGAACAACGAGCCCGTTATGCAACTTAGCACCGTCCTCCGTAAGGAGTGCACGCGTAGCGCCGTCCACTGTCAGAGCAAAAAGCGCGCGCTGGAAATTATCAGTGAACTGGCCGCCAGACAGCTCAATTTGCCGCCGCAGATGGTATTTGAAGCCATTCTGACCCGGGAGCGCATGGGCAGTACCGGAATCGGCAATGGTATCGCCATTCCGCACGGCAAGCTGGAGGACGACAATACGCTCGGTGCAGTCGGCGTCTTTATCCAGCTGGAACAACCGATAGCGTTTGATGCCATCGATAACCAGCCGGTCGATCTGCTTTTTGCCTTGCTGGTTCCTACTGAACAATGTAAAACCCATTTGCATACGCTATCGCTTGTCGCCAAACGACTGGCGGATAAAACCGTGTGTAAGCGCCTGCGCGCTGCCCAAAGCGATGAAGAGCTCTATCAGATCATGATCGAAGCGGATGATCTGCCCGACCAGCCCTGACGGCAGGCTTCGGACGTTATCCAACGTATGAATGGCTCAGGTGTAAGCCTGACAGATGCCGGCCTGGCCGGGAAAACGAAGTTAGCTAACTGTGGCGGTGGACATTCACCATCCCGCTGCCAGGGGGGAGTCGTCAGATGGTGCTGATGATTGTCAGTGGTCGCTCAGGCTCGGGAAAATCCGTAGCTTTGCGCGCGCTGGAAGACATGGGTTTCTATTGTGTAGATAACCTGCCGGTAGTGCTGTTGCCCGAGCTGGCGCAGACGCTGGCGGAACGGAATATTTCCGCCGCTGTCAGCATTGACGTGCGTAACCTGCCGGAAACGCCGGAAGTGCTGGAACATGCCCTGACACGTCTGCCACAGAGTTTTTCGCCTCAACTGCTGTTTCTGGATGCTGATCGCAACACGCTGATTCGGCGTTACAGCGACACCCGCCGTCTGCATCCTCTTTCCAGCAAAAACCTGTCGCTGGAAAGCGCTATCGACGAAGAAAATGACCTGCTGGAGCCGCTGCGCTCCCGTGCCGACCTTATCATCGATACGTCGGAAATGTCGGTACATGAACTGGCGGAAATGTTGCGTACCCGTTTGCTCGGCAAGCGCGAGCGTGAACTGACAATGGTATTTGAGTCGTTCGGCTACAAACATGGTATTCCGATTGATGCCGACTACGTGTTTGACGTGCGTTTTCTGCCAAACCCGCACTGGGATCCCAAATTGCGTCCGATGACAGGTCTGGATAAACCGGTGGCGGCATTTCTTGACCGGCACACTGAAGTCCACAATTTTATTTATCAGACCCGCAGCTACCTGGAACTGTGGCTGCCGATGCTGGAAACCAACAATCGCAGCTATCTTACCGTCGCTATCGGTTGTACTGGCGGTAAACACCGCTCCGTCTACATCGCAGAACAACTGGCGGACTACTTTCGCTCCCGTGGCAAGAATGTGCAATCACGCCACCGAACGCTGGAAAAACGTAAATCATGACCGTCAGGCAAACTGTTGAAGTGAAAAACCGCTTAGGGATGCACGCGCGACCGGCCATGAAACTGTTCGAGCTGGTGCAAAGTTTTGATGCTGAGGTGTTACTACGCAACGAAAGCGGCACCGAAGCTGATGCCAGTAGCGTCATTGCCATGCTGATGTTGGATTCAGCCAAAGGCCGCCATATCGAAGTGGAAGTCACCGGACCGGATGAAGAGCAAGCGCTGGCCGCGGTCATTCAGCTGTTTGAAGCCGGGTTTGACGAAGATTAATCTGCTGCTGTCCCCTCCGATGGCGCAAGTCGCCATCTGTGATCCCTGTCGATTCCTGTTTATGCGGTACGTTTTTATGCGGTAAGTTCCCTGCATCCCTGATACCATCGGATTAACTTATACCCATTTATGCCCCTGCCCTTCACGGCGGGGGTGTTGTTATCTGCTATTGCAAAAACTGGAGAAACATATGGACAAACCGCACCTGACGATTAGCGAGCTGGATGCCGAACGCCTGGATGCGCTGCTGGAACAACCCGCTTTTGCCGATACAGAGGTTGCGCAGGCTCTGAGCGAGGAACTGGATCGGGCGGACATTGTTCAGCCGGTCGAGATGCCCGCTGATGTCGTCACCATGAACAGCAGAGTCCGGTTCCGCGATCTACTCACCGCAGAAGAACATATCCGCACGCTGGTCTATCCGGCCAGCCTGAAGGACAGCCGGGAACAAATTTCGGTCATGGCACCGTTGGGGGCGGCACTGCTCGGCATGCATGTCGGCAACAGCATTGCGTGGCCGCTGCCTAACGGCGAAGAAACGCGTATTGAAGTGATTGAACTGCTCTACCAGCCGGAAGCAGCAGGTGAGTACCACCGCTAATCTGGCGGTTATCTGCCAAACGGCTGCCCTGACATCGGGCAGCCGATCAGTAAAGCCAGCCGTTATACCCCGGCAATCTTCATCGACGGCAGTAACACCGAACCGCACTGGATGTTGCTGCGCGTTTCGATATCATCCCCGATGGTCACCATATTACGCAGCATATCTTTCAGGTTACCGGCAATCGTGATTTCACTCACCGGGTACTGAATTTCGCCGTTTTCTACCCAGAAACCGGAAGCACCGCGGGAATAATCCCCGGTTACCGCGCTGACCCCTTGCCCCATCAAGCTGGTGACCAGCAGGCCGGTACCCAGTTCCTTGAGCATGCCGTCAAAATCCAGCCCACGTCCGGCAATGTGCCAGTTATGAATGCCACCCGCATGGCCGGTGCTCTTCATGCCCAACTTCCGACCCGCATAGGTCGTCAGCAACCAGGTTTGCAGCACGCCGTCTTTGACTATATCCCGCTGTTCGGTACGCACGCCCTCGCTGTCAAACGGCGTGGAGGCCAGCCCTTTGCGCAAATGCGGCAACTCCTGAATAGTCAGCCATTCCGGCAAAATCTGTTTGCCCAGGCTATCCAACAGGAAAGTGGATTTCCGGTAGACGTTGCCACCGCTGATAGCACCGACTAAATGACCGAACAGACCGGTTGCCACCTCGGCGGCGAACATCACCGGGGCCTGCATCGTCGCCAGCTTACGCGGTGACAGACGTGCCAGTGTACGGCGCGCACACTCTTGCCCCACCCATGCCGGGGATTGCAAGTCGCCCAGCGCACGACCGATGGTGTAAGCGTAATCGCGCTCCATATCGCCGTTGTGCTCGGCAATGACGCTAACCGACATGGAATGGCGACTGGAGCAGTAGCTCTGCAGCATACCGTGGCTGTTACCGAATACCTTGATACCGTAGTGACTGTTGAAGCTGCCGCCTTCGGTATTGGTGATGCGTTTATCGGCTTTCAGCGCCGCCTGCTCGGCGGCGGCGGCCAGTTCGATACCGCGATCGGCATCCAGTTCCGCGGGGTGGAATAAATCCAGGTCTGGCGCGTCAAACGCCAGCAGTTCCTTGTCTGCAGGGCCGGCAAAAGGGTCAACCGAGGTATAACGAGCAATATCCAGCGCCGCCTGCACCGTGCGTGCGATAGCGTCCGGACTCATATCTGTGGATGATGCACTGCCTTTACGCTGCTGATAGTAGACGGTAATGCCAAGCGCGCCATCGCTGTTGAATTCGACGTTTTCAACTTCACCATACCGGGAGCTGACGCTGATACCGGTTGTTTTCGTGACGGCAACTTCCGCCGCATCAGAACCGGCACGGGCCAGTTCCAGCGCCTGTGATACCGCCTGTTCCAGCACTTTACGCTGTTCTGCAACCTGAGTGATTATTGTCATCGATTTGCCATAATGAGTAAGAAAACATTCAGATAATCTATGATGCAACGAATGCCGTCCGCCTGCTATTCGTTACCTGACCTCAGTTTTACCATGAGGTAACCTGTGATTGAGTCTAACAGGATCGGCGGACAATTTCGCACAAAGCCCATAACCTGATAGGATCAGCCTCTTTTATTGGGGAGCTACCATGAACAAACATCCCGAAGACTGGCAGGACGAGATTCCTGACGCCAGCCAGGACGATGAAGACGAAGAGATAATCTGGGTCAGCAAAAGCGAGATTAAACGCGATGCCGAAGCCCTTAAAGCACTGGGTGCCGAATTGGTCGAACTGGGTAAAAACGCGCTGGAACGCATTCCACTGGATGACGATCTGCGCGCCGCGATTGAGCTGGCGCAGCGCATCACCAAAGAAGGCCGCCGCCGCCAGTTGCAGTTGATTGGCAAAATGCTGCGCGCCCGCGACCCGGAGCCGATTCAGACCGCACTGGACAAGCTGCGTAACCGCCATAACCAGCAGGTGTCGCTGTTCCACAAGCTGGAGCAATTGCGCGACAGGTTGATAGCCGAAGGTGATGGCGCAGTTCCCGACATCCTTGCGCTTTACCCGCAGGCTGACCGCCAGCAACTGCGCTCGCTGGTGCGTAACGCCCAAAAGGAAAAAGCGGCCAACAAGCCCCCCAAATCAGCCCGGCAGATTTTCCAGTATCTACGCGAACTGGCAGAAGCGGAGTGATTTCAGACCGGCCTCGGTGAGACTGCCGACAAACAGCCTCACCGACACCGGGTAGAGGAATTATTTGGTTGATGCCACCAGTGCGGAACCTGCAAAAATAAACAGGGTGCCGGTCGCACGGTTAAACAACCGCAAGCGTCGTGGGTGAGCAAACAGCGTGGAGACACGGCTCCCCATACAGGCGTAAGTAAACATGATGCTGCAATCCAGCACCGCCCAGGTCAACGCCAGCAATGCAAACTGCATCGCCTGCGGCGCACCCGTGTCGACAAAATTGGGAAACAGTGCGGCAAAAAACAGGATGTCTTTGGGATTACTGACGCCCACCATAAAACCACGTCGATACAACCCCAGCGCCCCTGGTGCACTCTCTTCTACCTCAGAGGAAGGCGTCAGGGTGTTTTCCTGCGTCCGCCAGGCGGAAATACCGAGCCAAATCAGGTAGAGCGCCCCCACGACTTTTAGTACCAGAAACGCCGTCGCCGATGCGGCCAGCACCGCCCCTAACCCCAGTGCCGACGCGGTCATTAACAACAGTGACCCGGTCGCGCCGCCCAATATAGTCGCCAACGCACGTCGTTGCCCGTAGCGCAAACCATGCGTCATACTGAGCAAGGCCGATGGCCCCGGAACCGCAATCAACACGGTGATCACACCGAGGTAAACCAGCCAAAGATGCAGTGTCATTATCCTGTTTTCCGTTGATATCAATTTATTTTACAAGCGGTTAATTCAACCGTTTTGTTACACAATCAGTAATACAGCGAAAATAGCAGACCCAAACCAGGAGGAACCACGGCACATGACAACGCTATTTATGTATTACGTGGGCGGGCGCGCCCAGGGTGCGAATATCGAATTGCATGACATCCAGTTCGCCGCGGTGGAACACCCACAAGATGGGTTTCCCCTCTTAAAAGCCAACTGGTTCGGCGATAAGAACCAGATCCACGTCGATAGCTATACCCCCTGCCATTGGGCAGACGGCTATGATATCACGCTCAGCCGCCAGCCGTTTCAGGGCAGAGAAAAACTCTGGTTCATCAATATGGGGGGTTATCTACCACACAACCCGGCGGAAGTGCATCAGTTCGGGCTGTTTGTCGCAACGAACGCGGAGCAGGCTAGACAACGGGCCAAAGCGGCACTACTGACCGATGTACTCCAGCAGCACAAGGACGACCTGCGCGATGTAGACGACTGCCTGCCGCTCACGCTGCTGGACCGCTGGTATATCCACCTATCCGCGAACCCTGCCGGGCAGGTTTCGCTACCGCAGTGGCAAGGTTACCATCCACTGTAATGCGGTTTAGTCGCCGAGCGCATGTTGATGGCGATGCAACAACACGGTGAGCCGGCCAACCGCCTCAATCGCCTCATCCGACACCTGATGGTCGCGTAACAGTTGCTGATACTCATCCATTTGTGCCAGTAGTCGGGAAAAATGCAGGCTACGATCGCGAGTCGCGCCGATGACCTGCTCGGCCGTCGCTCTCATCTGACGGTGAAAAGCGGACAGCGTCGGGCTAACCGGCAGCACCAACGTCCGCAGGCGCTGGTGCATCATGATAAGCGACAGCGCCAGACGATATTTGCCGATTTCACCGGGAAACAGGTTGAGCAACAAAAACAGGTGTTGGTACAGCGCGGGCAGGTGGTTCTCCTGACGCCGTGCCGGACGGGTCGACAACGCCGATACTGCACCAAACACGAACCGGTTAAGCAGTGTACGGCCCGTTTGCTCGCGGGTATTGTCACGAATAAGCAGGATAACGCTCAATGCCAGAATACAGCCAATCACCTGACCAATCGCATTATCCAGAAACTGGGACAGATTGAACTGCATCGGGTTGCTGAGTACCATAATGTTGATGGTACTGGCCAACGCCCCCAACGACCCCAAACGTCGTTTCTGTACCTCAATGCCTATCACAAACGCGACACCACCGAGGCTCAGACACAGTAATAGCAGGCTTTGCTGGGTAGACGGCAGTACCAGCATGAACATCAGCGCGCCTAGCGGCAGTGCCACCAGCGTACCGATCAGAAAGTCTTTCGCCGCCACCAGTGGATTGGGTAAGCGCATCGCCAGCGAGGTCACTACCGCCAGCATCACCATACAAACGCTGCCTGATGTCCAGCCGGTCCACAACCAGAACAAGCATCCAAGTCCTGTGGCGACCGTCGTACGCACGCCGTTGATCATGGCATGGTGGGTTTCCGCCGAACTGGCCTTGACCGGGATATCAGCCTCCAGTAATGCCGCTTCACTCTGGCTGATGCGTACGTTAGTTTTCACGCCTTTCGCCAATAATTGGTAGCGTGCCGCCGCCCCCAGCCAGCTCACCAGTGTTGGCGGCAGACTGCGGCTGTGCGCCGCTGCCAGGTGGCGTAACTGCCGTAAACGCCGCTGTACGTCGGCGGGGGTCTCTGCCGGTTGTTCCAGCATCACGGCGATCGCCCCTTTGACGGCATCTGGGCGGTCTTGCTGCGTCAGGCGGGTTTCGCACGCCTGGGTAATCATGACCCAGGATTGGGTCAACAGCGTGGTTATACGGCGGCTGGCACCCTGCCAGCGTGACGACTCCATCATCAGTACACTACGCATCCCGTTGATGGCATGCGTTTTACGCACCAGACCATTCCAGACGACGTCCAGTTCCTCTTTTGATATGCCATTCACGCAACGTTGCAGCAAGTGGTATTGTCCCACCAACAGCTCTTCCACCGCACGGTCGATCTCCTGTTTGATCGATCGGGGCGAAAACAGCAGGTCAGCCAGAATGGCACAAACGATACCCAGCACGATTTCGCTACATCGTTCCACCGCAAATTGCAAAATACGCAACGGCTCGCTCTGGCTGGTCACGACAATAATCAGCGTCGTGTATCCCGCCAGCGCAAACACATAAGCGTTCTCTACTTTTACCAGCGACGAAATCCATACACAAACACCGGCCCACAAGCAGCACAACAGCAGCATCAATGCGGGAGCCCGAACAGTGGCGATGATAATCACCAATGCCCCAATACAGCCGATAAACGTGCCGATCACCCTGAGCATGCCACGGTGACGAATGGCACCAGAAAACGGGTCTCCGCCAGCCACAAAAGCCGGACCGGCCGCCACAATGGCAGCGGTCAATGCCGCCCAGCGCGGGGTTTCCAGTTGCAGGTGAAAACCCAGCACCAGCGACAATACGATGGCGGTGCTGAGTTTGAACGCAAACCGCAAGCGCAAAAACGCGGGTCTGTTGATCATAAGAAGACTCGCTTAGCCAAACTCACGCAGGCGGTGTAGCAGTTGCAGCAGCGGCGACATCGGCGTGGTGTTGCGGGTATGTTCACCGGTCACCACCACAGTGGCGGTGGTTCCAGCCGGATACAGGTCGCCCCATTGCTGATCGAGGCGAATTTTTACCGGTACCCGTTGCGCCAGCCGTACCCATTCCAGATTGGAGTCCACCGTCGCCAGACCTTTGCTATCAGAGGAACTGCTGCTGTTGGTGACCCCCGCCGCTATGCTGTCCACCGAGCCGAACAAAATCTGGTTGCTGCCCAGCGGCGTGATTTCCACCCGATAACCGGGGCGTACACCCGCCAGTTTGGTTTCTTCCATGTAGGCCAGCAGATAGAACGAATCTTTCTTCACCAGCGCCACCGCCGTAGAACCACGGGTAATGAATTCACCGGCATGCACATGTAAATTGGTGACCCAGCCATCCGACGGGGCTCTCACCACCGTGCGCGCCAAATCAAGTTTCGCCTGTTCCAGTTCAGCCTGTGCCTTCGCCAGTTGGTGCTGCGTGGTCTGCAACGCATTGCCGGATTGTTCTATTTCCTCACGCGACATCGCCTGCACGCCGAGGTGTAAACGGCGCGCCGACTCTCGTTTTTTCTCATCGACCAGCGCCTGATAATAGCCCACATCAGCCTGAGCCTCTTCCAGCGCCTGCTGGTAACGTGGTTGATCGATAACGAACAACACATCGCCTTGTTTCACCGGCTGGTTATCCTGCACTTTTACCTCGGTCAGCAGACCGCTGACATCGGGGGCTATCGCGACGACATCGGCACTAAAACGGGCGTCACGCGTCCAGGGGGATTCGGTGTAAAACGACCATACGCGCACCAGTGCTACCGCTGCCAACAACACCAGTAACAGTGTTATTGCCATGCGACTGAATTTTTTGATCATCACTTTCACAACAGATGTTTTCACAACAACCTCAAAGACCGAAACGGAACAGCAGATAGAACAGGCAGATAAACAGTGCGGTATTAAACAAAGCCGGGTGCCACACCAGGTCATAAATCCCCGTGGGATGCAGCAACCGGATGCAGACAAAAAATAACGCCAGCGCCACCAGCAGTACAAAAAATACCGGTGGAAACGACAAACCAAACAGCACCATAACCGGGAGTGAATTCATCCTCTTTTCCTTCTATTCCCCATATCCCCCTTACCGCGTCTGCTGCTCTCCCCCCTCTGGCGAAACAACGAGGAGGCGGTGAAAACAGAATGAATGTCCGTTTCCGCCAACAGGATTGCCGACGAATAAAGACCGAGCATTAACTGAATAATCGCGATGGTGGGTTCTGATGTAATGGGTATCGCTTACCATGCTACATCAGCGTTTTTAACCCTTTGAAACAACCAAAGCAGTGAAGACGGGTAATCGAGGCCACGCGTTGTAGCCAGACAAGCTATATTATGAAACGTTATTATTGTGTTATCTACGCAGCGTGATCTAAATCACTTTTAAGCCAGGGTTAACAATGGAACGATTAAAGAGTATGTCAGTGTTCGCCAAAGTGGTGGAGTTCGGCTCGTTCACCGCCGCTGCACGCCAACTGGCGATGAGCGTCTCCGCCGTCAGTCAGACGGTGACCCGGCTGGAAGATGAGCTACAGGTGAAACTGCTCAATCGCAGCACCCGTAGCATCGGGCTGACAGAAGCGGGTAGGATCTATTATCACGGCTGCCGACGTATGCTGCACGAAGCACAGGAAGTCCATGAGCAGTTATACGCGTTCAATAACACGCCAATCGGTACCTTACGCATCGGCAGTTCCTCCACCATGGCGCAAAACGTACTGGCCACGATGACCACAGAAATGCTCAAGGAGTACCCCGGATTATCGGTTAATCTGGTATGTGGCATTCCGGCACCGGACCTGATTGCCGATGGGCTGGATATCGTTATTCGGGTTGGTGCGTTGCAGGATTCCAGCCTGTACAGCACTCGCCTTGGTTCGATGCCGATGGTGGTTTGCGCCGCCAAAAGCTACCTGGCGCAGCATGCCGCGCCAGAAAAGCCCGGTGATGTGAGCAACGCGTCCTGGCTCGAATACAGCGTCCGCCCGGACAGCGAATTCGAACTGATCGCCCCGGAGGGCATCACCACCCGGCTGACGCCGCAAGGGCGCTTCGTCACCAATGATCCGGTTACGTTGATTCGCTGGGTGAAAAACGGCGCTGGCATCGCTTATGTGCCGCTAATGTGGGTATTTGAAGAGATCAAACGTGGAGAGATAGAGATCCTCTTTTCGCGCTACCACTCCGATCCACGCCCGGTATACGCGCTTTATACCCGCCGCGACAATCTGCCGTTAAAAGTACAGGTGTGCATCAACTACCTGACCGAGTACTTCAACAAGGTGGCGCTGATTTATCAGGGATACCGACAGGAGCACCCGCAAACCGGGTTACCGCAGAAATAACGCAGGCCGCGCAAAGGCGGCCTGCATTCATACTCTTAGTTGCATAACTTCTAGTTGCATCACGTCTAGTTGCATCGCTTCACTCAGGCGGTACCGCCTACCGTGATGCTATCCAGCTTCAACGTTGGCTGGCCGACGCCCACCGGCAGGCTTTGCCCTTCTTTGCCGCACACCCCGACGCCTCTATCCA
This sequence comes from Dickeya ananatis, assembly GCF_019464615.1. Classification (NCBI taxonomy): domain Bacteria; kingdom Pseudomonadati; phylum Pseudomonadota; class Gammaproteobacteria; order Enterobacterales; family Pectobacteriaceae; genus Dickeya; species Dickeya ananatis. The sequence continues at coordinate 3,877,933 of NZ_CP040816.1, forward strand.
GCGCCAAATCGTTGCCGACCATCGAGATCTGCTGCATGGCCTCAATGCCAGAGCCAATTAACGTCGCCCCTTTCACCGGCGTGGTAACGCGTCCCTTCTCAATCAAATACGCTTCAGACGTGGAGAACACAAATTTACCGGAGGTGATATCCACCTGACCACCGCCAAAGTTCGGCGCATACAGACCATATTCCACGCTGGCGATGATCTCCTCGGGGGTCGATTGACCTGCCAGCATGTAGGTGTTGGTCATCCTTGGCATCGGCAGGTGCGCATAAGACTCGCGGCGGCCGTTGCCGGTCGGTGCGACGCCCATCAGACGGGCATTCAGTTTATCCTGCATGTAGCCTTTGAGAATGCCATTCTCGATCAGCACATTGTATTGACCGGGAACGCCCTCATCATCCATCGCCAGTGAACCGCGACGCCCTTCCAGCGTGCCATCATCCACCACCGTACACAGCTCAGACGCCACCAGTTTGCCGACCTGACCGCTGAACACCGAGGTACCACGACGGTTAAAATCGCCTTCCAGACCGTGCCCGACAGCTTCGTGCAACAACACGCCCGGCCAGCCTGCGCCCAGCACAACCGGCATCGACCCGGCAGGTGCCGCGGCCGCCGACAAATTCACCAGCGCCATACGCACCGCTTCTTTAGCCCAGGCTTCCGCCCGCGCTTCGCCATCGGCCTGCTGCCAGAAATAATCGTAACCCGTACGTGCGCCACCACCGCTCGAACCACGTTCACGGCGGCCATCCTCTTCCACCAACACACTGACGGATAAGCGTACCAACGGACGGACATCCGCCGCCAGCGTGCCGTCGGTAGCGGCCACCAACACCAGTTCATACACGCCGGTTAAACTGGCAGTGACTTCCTGCACGCGCGAATCGGCTGCTCGGGCGGTGGCGTCAACACGTTGCAACAGGGCAATCTTCTCTTCACGACTCAGACTATCCAGTGGATTGGCCTGCGGGTACAAACCACGATGCGGCACCTCACCCAGCGTTTTCACCGTGCCGTTGCCCTGCTCACGCACAATACTGCGCGCCGCCTGCGCGCTTTGCTGCAACGCATTGAGCGTTATCTGATCGGCGTAGGCAAAACCGGTCTTTTCCCCGCTGATAGCGCGGATCCCTACCCCTTGATCGATATGCCAGGAGCCGTCCTTGATGATACGGTCTTCCAGCACCCAGGATTCGTGGTAGCTCGACTGAAAATACAGATCGGCGTAATCAAGACGCCGCTCACTCAACGTGCCCAGAATGGACTGTAAATCCTGATGGCTCAGTTTATTGGCCGTGAGTAATTGCTCACTGACAAATGTCAGACTCATAGAATGTCACTCTTATTGTCAATGTCATCAGATAACCAGACCGCCGTTACTGGCCTGCCGCACCGGCGGCGTTGGCTTTTTGCGGTTCACGCACTACTTCCTGAATCTTCGGTTGATCCACACTACCGGAAATGTGGTAACGAATCAGGGAAATTTTACTCCACAGCGGCCCCAGCACTTTACTGGCGGCAAAGACCGCCGCCCCGATAACCGGGTTCACCGCAAAGGCCGTGGCCACACCGACAGTAGCGGAAATTTCCGGTGCCACCACCGCCTCCATCGAAATATCACGCTTCACCAGGTCAACATCACCTTTCATGGCGATATCCGCTTCGAGGCCGTCCACCAGCAGATTATCGGTGTGTAGCACGCCATCTTTTATCCACGCCGTGCTGCGAACCGAATCAAAGTAAAACCCTTTACCGAACGTATCGCTGAAATCAAACTGTAGCTTACGCAGCAGCGCATCGAAACTCACCAGACGTAATAATTGCCCGGCCTGACCGGTACCGACGTTAACAATCTCACCCTTGCCGATATCGGTTTTCAAAATACCGCTCAGGCTCGGGATATGCGGTGCCCACGGCGAGCCGCGCCAGTACAGGTCATAGTCGATTTTGAATGCCCCTGCACGCAACGGTGTTGCCAGCCCCAGCCAGTCGGCGTTGTCACTCAGGCTGTTGCCAGACAACTGCCCTTTTATCGCCGTGCGGGTACCTTCGCCGCTTTCCTGCCAGCTGCCATCCAGCGTTAATTTGGCTTTGCCGTTATCAACCAGCCCATTGGTCAGCACCAGCTTGTTGGGTTCCGGTTGTAATGCGCCTCTCACCTGCCCGATATTCTGCCCCATCAGCCAGCATTCACGGCACTCAAATTGCAGTGCCGGTAAGTCTTCAAAGCGAATACTGGGATCGTTGAGCGGTGATTTTTTCTCCGCCAGCGCGGCTGGGTTGGTGGCATCGTCCCCCTGCCATTGCGGGTTGTAATACAGATAGCGCACATCGCTGCGCCACTGTCCGGCAGCGGGAATCAGCAATCGGCCGTCAATCTCCCTACCGGTGGCGGTGATTTCACGGCCGCCGTTCTGGGTACGACTGGTAAACATCAGGTCATGCCACTGCTGGCCCAGTACCTTCAATTCCGGCGTCGTCAGCACTACCCGCTCCGGCCACTGGAAACGGCTGACCCCGGCCTGCGTGCTAGCTGCGTTGCGCACGCCGGGCAGCAGCGCCAGCCAGCGCTCGCCATCCAGCGGTGGCAATACCAATGTCAGCGATGAATCGTCCGGCAGCGAAGGCGGTTTCGCGCCTTCCTGCCAGGCGGCTCGCACTAGCATGACTTTGCTATCTTTAAGCAACCACTGGCTGTTGAAAGACTGTTTTTTCCCCAAGGTACCGCCAAGCGAGAAACCACGTTCATCCCCTTTGGCGTTCACCTGGAGCCCCAGTGCGCTGCCTCCCGCTTTATTCAAGGGCGACGGTAAGTGGCTACTTACTTCCTTGAGATCGCCCTGCACGGCAACGTCATAACTGGCAGGGCCGCGACGTGGCAGTGTGACCTGTACGGTGCCCTGCCAGCCGGTATTGCCGTCTAACGACGCGGCTACCGGTTTGGGCAGCCCCGGCAGGCGGGACAACGCCCAACTGCCCTGTAACCCAACATTCACCAGAAACGCCTTTTCCTGCTCCTGGGTCGAAAAGTTGAACGTGAGCGGCTGATCAAGCCAGCGCGCCTGCAACGTCTGGCTGGCAAGATTACCGTTATCGTAGTGGAACCGCCCGCTGACTGACTGGAGAGAGACATCCAATGGCTTGATAAACAGCGGGTTATTATTTAACGCAACATCACCACTGGCTTTTACCTGCCCACCATTGAGCGGAATATCCAGATGCAGGTTCCCCTGAACCTCTCCGCCAATCTGAATTTGCGTCAGCGCACTGCCAATCGAGTCCTTCATAGGTGTTTGAGCGAAGTAATCGCTCACTTCTTTACCGCTTCCGCTGATATCGCCGTCGATCAACAGCTTCTCTTTGCTGTAATCCGGAATGATGGCGTTGATGTTACGCCCGTCGGCATCGCCCAGCTTTATCTGCGGTGCCTGCATCCACAAGCCGTTGTTAAGGAAATTCAGTGTGATATTCAGGTTATCCAGCGCAGGCCAGCCGGGCTGAAACTCAAAGCGTGATTTCTCAAGCGGCACCCAAACCTGAAATTGCCCTTCCTGATGCTCGAACGGAAACTGCGCCGGATTCCCCGCGAATACCAGTGTGGCGTTGTCCACCTGACCTGATTTGATAGCACCGGTCAGGTAATCCACCAGGTTTTTGCCCATAAAAAGCTCGGGGTAGTAGCGCCAGGCGTCAGCCGCATCACCAAGCCGGATCCCGGCAAGAATATCCAGCCGGGGTTCCCCCTGAGCCGGGTGACGGTAATGGAAATCCCCATTGGCCCACAGCGAATGGGAGCGCACATCCAGCCCCTGCCCCCACAATTCCCAGCCTTGTGCATCATTACGCCAGTCCAGCGTGGCGTTCGCCTGCTGGATATCCAGCGGTGCACGGAACATGTCCTGATACGGCAACGTGCTCTGCGTCAGGCTCACCTGCGTCCGCCCGCGCGCCAGACTCCCGAGCGCGTCACCAGAGACATGATTCGCACCTGGCAACAATTGCCAGTTTTTCCAACCGACATCCTGCCAGCTCACCTGAAAACGGGTTTGCTCCGGCTGTTGTAACGGAATATCCAACGCCAGCGTGGTCAGTTGCCCTTGCGGTTGCAACGCCTGCCAGCGGGTTTTTAACTCCGGCGTGGTGGTACTAAGCAGCGGCAGCAACGGCCCCAGCCGCTCCAGCGCCAGATGACGACCACGAATACGCAATTCAGCGGAACGATCAGGCCCCAGCAGTTGGTTATCTTCTGGCAGCCACAGCGCAGACAGTTGCCCTTTCGGCCACGCGACACCATCCGTGGACAGATTCAACGACGGTACATCCAACTGCCAGCCGCTCTGGTAACGACTGACGTGCAATGCCAGGCCGTTAACCCCTAACTGATGCAATGTGTCGCCATCGCGCCAACTGGCATCCCCCTGATTGAGCAGTAGATCGCCGCCGTAGACATCGCCTTCTCGCACCTGCAACCAGGCAGCCAGACTGAACCTGGCACTCTCCAGACCGGTGTTACTACGGATCCAACGGCCCAGCCACGGTTTCATATCGATGTTATCAGCTTGCAAATACACCACGCCGTTATTCAGCCAGCCTTGTTCATCACGCAAATCCATGCGGACCTGCACCACACCGTGTTGGCCATTGAAACTCGATAAACTAATCTGCCCTTCCGCACGGTGTCGGTTTTTACCGTTCAGCCAGGTCAATTGGGGGATTTGTAACTCAGCCTGAGTGCCCGACGGAGTCAGAAAGCGGATGCGGCTATTGCGTAGATCGAAGTGATCGAACTGGCGCAGAAACAGTGAGCCAAGTTGATCCGGCTCCCAGCTACGGGTGCGCTGTCTCTCAGGGTCGATCGGTTTTTTGAGGTCGAGTTGCAGGTGATAAAACGTAAGATCGCGGAATTTCCACTTCAAATGCAGCAATGACTGCCAGACATCCAGCGCCACTGAAATGCGTTCGGATTGCCACTCGGCATCGGGATGATGAATACGCAGGTTAGTAATATCCAGCGTCGGCCCAAAGGTTTCCCAACTGCCGCTGAGGCTATCCACTTCCATCGGCAAACCAGTGGCAGACTGTGCCCAGGCCACGATCTGTGGCCGGAAAGTATCCAACGTCGGCAGCACCATTCTCAGGCCGCTGACCAGCAACGCGGCCAGCACAACCAGAACGGCCCCCGTCGCTGCTACTATTCCAGGCAATCGCTTTATGCCGGGCAGTCGCCTCACACCTGTCTCCTCATTATTCATCACCGGCGACGAGCGAAAACCGTCACAGAGAAAACCCGCAACCGGTATCCGGCGACGGGCGGCATGACGTTACATCATGACCACATCAAACTGTTCCTGACTGTACAGGGGTTCTATCTGAACCTTAACCTGCTTACCGACGAAAATTTCCACTTCCGCCAGCGCATGTGATTCGTCGCTTTTCAGTGCCTCGCCCACCGCAGGTGAAGCGTAGACCAGGAAACGATCAGAGTCATAGGCATGATGCACACGCACGATTTCGCGCATGATTTCATAGCACACGGTTTCCACGGTTTTGACCGACCCACGACCGTGGCAGGTTGGACACTCGCTGCATAACACATGTTCTATGCTCTCACGGGTGCGCTTGCGCGTCATCTCCACCAGTCCCAATTGAGAGAAGCCGCTGATACCGGTTTTGACCCGATCCTTGCTGAGTGCCTGCTCCAGCGAATGCAGTACGCGGCGGCGGTGATCTTCATTCGCCATATCGATGAAATCGATGATGATAATGCCACCCAGATTGCGCAGCCGAAGCTGACGAGCGATCGCCTGCGTCGCTTCGATATTGGTGTTAAAAATGGTTTCGTCCAGATTGCGGTGACCTACAAACGCACCGGTGTTGATGTCGATGGTGGTCATCGCTTCCGTCTGGTCGATAATCAGGTAGCCACCGGATTTCAGTTCCACTTTGCGATCCAGCGCCCGCTGAATCTCGTTTTCGACGTCGTACAGGTCGAAAATTGGCTGTTTGCCGCTGTAGTGCTCCAGCTTGCTGGTCATTTCCGGAATGTATTCCGCGGTGAATTCCAGCAGGGAATCGTACGTCAGCTTCGAATCAACGCGGATGCGATCCAGCGATGCACCGGCAAAATCCCGCAAAATACGGTGTGCCAGCGCCAGTTCGCCATATAATTTACACTTGGTCTGGTTGCGTTTTTTACGCTCCATCACCTTGGTCCACAGGCGCTTGAGGAACGCCGCGTCCTGTGCCAGTTCTTCTTCACCCACGCCTTCAGCAGCGGTACGGATAATAAAACCGCCTTGCTCGTCGCAGTAATCGGCCACCGTCTTTTTCAGGCGTTCGCGCTCAGCTTCACTTTCAATACGCTGAGAGACGCCGACATGCGAAGCACCCGGCATGAAAACCAGATAACGCGACGGCAACGTGATATCGGTGGTCAGGCGCGCGCCTTTGGTGCCAAGCGGGTCTTTCACCACCTGAACCATTAAATCCTGCCCCTGACGCACCAGCTCGGCGATATCGCGTACATGAAAGTTTTTCTGCTCGTCGCCCGCTACGCATTCGGTATGCGGCATGATATCGGACGCATGCAGAAACGCCGCCTTATCCAGACCGATATCGACGAAGGCAGCCTGCATCCCCGGCAACACACGGCTAACGCGACCTTTATAAATATTGCCGACAATCCCGCGCCGGGCTTCACGTTCAATATGGATTTCCTGCAAGATGCCGCCGTCAATATAGGCAACACGCGTTTCTGAAGGGGTAATATTTACCAGCAATTCAGCGGTCATGGGTTCCTCGTTCTTTACGCTGTGCAGAAAAATGTGTGAACAATTCAAGCGTTTCCACCAATGGCAACCCTACCACGGCGTGGTAACTCCCGAAAATCGATTTAACGAAACATCCGCCTTTTCCCTGAATACCGTAAGCGCCCGCTTTATCCATCGGTTCGCCACTGGCGATATAGCGTCTGATCTCGTCATCGGTAAGCGTGCGGAATTGCACCTCGGTGACGACACGCGCCGATACGCTCTCACTGCGGTCTGCCAGCGTCAGCGCCGTCATCACCTGATGACGCTGACCCGACAACGATCGCAGAATGCGAGCGGCATCGTCTTCATCCCGAGGTTTTTCCAGCACCTGACCGTTTAGCACCACAATCGTATCCGCACCCAGCACCGGTAAATCCAGCGGTGCCGCCGCGACGCCAGCCGACGCCTTGTCGTGCGCCAGACGGCTGACATACTGTTCCGGCGCCTCACCGGGCTGACGTTGCTCAGCGACATCAGTCTTCACGATATCGAACGACAACTCCAGCAGGGTTAGCAACTCTCGACGGCGGGGCGACGCAGAAGCCAGATACAGATCGATCATCACATTTCTCTTATTATTTTCTGGTTATTGAATAGCAAACTGGCGACGAATCTTGCGCATCAGCAGGAACAGCCACGGCCACAACACCCCGTCGACCACACTATTCCAGAAAATTTCCGGTCGTAAAGAGACATTGATCACCAGGAACTCAGCCCAAAACACCACTAAATCCAGCACCAGCGACAGCAGCATAACGATCAACGCCTGCTGCCATAACGCCATGTTACGGAACAACTGGAATTTGAACGCCACCAGATAGGCGACGATGCTAAGCCCCAATGCCCGAACCCCCAGCGTAGAACCGAGAATCAGGTCGGTTACAATACCCAGAACAAACCCGGTTCCGACGTTGACCCGGTGCGGCAACGCCATCACCCAGTAAATCAACACCAGCGTCAACCAGGAAGGACGGTACATATAAAGATCGTCCGGCCAGGGCATAATCTGCAAGACCATCGCGACCAGAAAAGAGAGCCAGATAATCCAGTAACCTTGACGATGATAGCTACTCATCGGTTTCCTCCCGACGTAGCGGGCGCAGGCGTCGTTCCCTGCGGCGGCGGCGCCTGACTCGTCGGTTTAGATGGAGCATTACCATTCGTTTTCACGGATGAGGATCTCGTCGGTGACGCTTTCGCTGGAGCAGCTTTCGCAGGCGGTGCGGGCGGGCCGACAAAATCAGGCGCTGGCGTATTGGCTGACGGCGGCGCAGGCGGCCCCATTTCTTCCGGCGATGGCAGTACATGCGGCATCATCTGCATCAGACGCTCATTCGCCACCTGATGCACCTCATCTGGCGGCAACGCAGCACGGGAATTGCTGTCTACGCCCCACATCAGCAACAGGTAACGCAAACGCTGCAATTCAGCAGTAGGGTGTGCCTGAATCACCGTATAAGCACGCTGAGTATCCACTTTCACGGATGAGACCACGGCGACCGGGTACCCTTCCGGAAAACGACCTCCCAAACCGGAGGTGACCAGGACATCGCCCACCCGGATGTCGGTATTGTTGGGCAGGTGTTCCAGTTGCAAATCTTCGTTGCAGCCATTACCGGCGGCGATAACGCGGATATCGTTGCGCAGCACCTGAATCGGCAGCGCATGAGAGGCGTCGCAAATCAGCAGTACGCGGCTGGTAAATTGCCCTACTGCGACAACTTGACCCACCACACCTTTATCACTGATGACTGGCTGCCCTTCGTACACACCGTTGACATTCCCTTTGTCGATCACCACTTGATCACTGTAAGGATCGGTACCCGAGGAGAGCACCTGCGTGACCATCTTCTGCTCTTCCTGACGCAGCGGGGAGCCCAGCAGTTCACGCAAGCGGGCATTTTCCTGACGGAATTGCCCCATCAACAGCAGATCGCTGTTTTTCAGCAACAATTCCTGGCGCAGCGCTGTGTTTTCACGCTCCAGTTGCTCGCGGGAGGTCAGATCGGCAGACAGTTTATCCAGCATGGCACGCGGGCCATTAGCCAGAAAATAGAAGGGGCTGACGGCAGTGTCCATGTACGTTCTGATTTTGACAAACGTACCGAGCCGACTGTCAGCAAAGATAATCACAATTGCGGTAATGACAGTAAGAAAAAGGCGCAGTTGCAGGGAGGGGCCCCGGCTAAAAATCGGCTTCATAAAATTGCGTATTCCTCGACAATAAAAAGGGGGCTACCACGCGGGATGAATCCAACAGATTTTCATCCATGCGATAGGTCCCCCTTATTTATTCTGGCCGGTTTATTCTTCGCTGAACAAATCGCCGCCATGCATGTCGATCATTTCCAACGCTTTACCACCGCCGCGCGCAACGCAGGTCAACGGGTCTTCCGCCACCACGACCGGAATGCCGGTTTCTTCCATCAGCAGGCGATCGAGGTTGCGCAGCAACGCGCCACCGCCGGTCAACACCATACCGCGCTCAGAAATATCGGACGCCAGTTCCGGCGGGCATTGCTCCAGTGCCACCATGACGGCGCTAACGATACCGGTCAGCGGTTCCTGCAACGCTTCCAGAATTTCATTGGAGTTGAGGTTGAAACCGCGCGGTACGCCTTCCGCCAGGTTACGACCGCGCACTTCGATTTCGCGCACTTCGTCGCCCGGATAGGCAGAACCGATTTCATGCTTAATACGTTCAGCGGTAGCTTCACCGATCAACGAGCCGTAGTTACGGCGTACATAGTTGATGATGGCTTCATCGAAACGGTCACCGCCGATACGTACAGAGGAGGAGTACACCACGCCATTCAGGGAGATCACCGCGACTTCGGTCGTACCACCACCGATATCCACCACCATAGAACCGGTTGCTTCAGATACCGGCAAACCTGCACCGATTGCAGCCGCCATCGGTTCCTCGATCAGGAACACTTCACGGGCGCCAGCGCCCTGAGCGGATTCGCGGATAGCACGACGTTCAACCTGGGTTGCACCTACCGGCACACACACCAGCACACGCGGGCTCGGGCGCATAAAGCTGTTGCTGTGCACCTGCTTGATGAAATGCTGCAGCATTTTTTCGGTAACGAAGAAATCGGCGATCACGCCGTCTTTCATCGGACGAATGGCTGCAATATTACCCGGTGTACGGCCCAACATTTGTTTGGCTTCATGACCAACGGCGGCCACGCTTTTAGGAGAACCGGCACGATCCTGGCGAATAGCCACCACGGAAGGCTCGTTCAGTACAATGCCTTGTCCTTTTACATAAATCAGGGTATTGGCGGTACCCAGGTCGATGGACAAGTCGTTGGAAAACATGCCACGAAATTTCTTAAACATAACTAAAGGATAATCCTGCAAGCTGGGGGCGGAAATGAAATCCGCTTACTGTACCAACCACACGCAGCAGCGACAAGGCGCTAACCGGCTCTGCTACGGTGAAAAAATGATGTTTACGTAAATTGCCATGATAATGAATGCCTGCAGAACAGCGATCCTTCTGGCAGCGACTGGGGTTCTCGCGAGCTGCCCCCGAAAATTGCACGAACCACCGACATAAAATCTAACATTTTCGTGCGTGCCAGCCCGTTCAGCAAACCGGTCAGCGACGCTATGGCGCCGACATTCTACGCTAGTTTATTCGGATTTTGACATCAAACATGCGTGCGTGGTGAATATTTTTTCAGCGTGTTACTCACCGGTTCCGACAACGCGAACAGATCACCCTGTCCGCCGCAAACGCCTTTATCCAGCAATGTCTGCCACTCCTCTCGCGTACGCACACCGGAGGCGAACACATGCGCGTTTGTGCCTTTGCACGCTTCGGTCAGGCTGCTGACAAACAGCTGATTCTCCGGCCGCTTATCCAGACTACGCACCAACCCCGGATGGAGCTTGATCACCTCCACCTGTAACGACTTGATGTAGGCGGTGCTGACCAGCGTCAGCCCGGCCTGCGTCACCGCCAGTCGGCAACCCAGACCCGTTATCATCGCCAGTATCGGACGCAAACGGCCGATATATTGACACACATCCGCCTCGGCAAGTTCAAACAATAATCGCGTACGTTGCTTTTTCGGACACTGGAGTAAGGTTTCGCGCAGCCAGCGCAGGAACGGCCGTTGCAACAGCGAATCCACCGTAATGGGGAAAGCCAGTACCGAATCCTGCCAACTGACCGTCAGGGCAATCACCCGGCTGATCAACTGTCGGTCATAACCGGAGGTTAGGCCAAGCTGACGCACCAGCGGCATGTACTCAGCCTCCAGCAATTCCTGGGTGCCATCATAAATTCTGCTAAACATTTCCCGGTGGTGTACCTCGCCTTCACGGGTAATCGCCGGTTTTTGATACAGACGCGGCCCGCCACGCAACAAGGTGTGTTCCAGCAGCGTTCTCCACCTCACGCTACCCCGGCCTTTTTCCGGTACCCGTCGGTCATATACACACCAACCATTCCCCCCTTGTAATACCGCGTTACGGGTCGCGTCCTCCACACTTTCCATTACCTGTTCGGTACTTTGCCCGCCGTGATAGGCAGAAATGCCGATGTGTAAAATATCTTCCCGATCGATAAGTGAGGTCGTCGGCAAGATATCGATGGCTTTCACCAGTTGGCTGGCGATGCTATCCGCTTCTTTCAGGTTGCAATGCGGCAGCAGTACCGTGAAATCGCTGTGGTAATAGCGCGCCAGCAGCGCGGCGGGGTAGCGTAAAACAAACGTAGACAACAGGTTAATCAGGGTATTGCGATACTCATCCAGCACCCCGCCATAACCGTGTGTTTCCTGCAGGGTGTCAAAGTCTGGCAGGCGGATCATCATCACCACACCATGGGTGCCGACATCTTCCGTGTCGTCCAGTTGCGTCGCGAGCTGATTTTCAAAAAATAACCGGTTATTCAAGCCGGTTTGCGAATCCTGCGCCGCGAATGATCGAATCAGGGTATCGACCCGACTACGGGCCTCACGCGCTTCCGCCAAATCCAGCAGCAATTGGTCCAGCGCGCCGCTGGCCATTGCAGGCCACTCATGCACCGAGCCATGCATCACGGTATCGCGTTCACCGGCCAAAATCCGCCGGGCGCGCGCCTCCAGCTGTTCTTGCCCAGCCATCTGCCGTCGCAACCAGCGCACGCCATGAAAGACGATTATCGCGATCAGCAGTATCGTCAGCACAATCGACAACGTGGATTTAAGATAGCGTGGCATGCCAAATAACGGATCAACGTAGGTGACGTTGACCTTTACGTCCGCGTGGTGCAACAGCGATAAGCTGGTGTGACGGTACAGCAAGGCCCGCTCCCCACCTTCAGACACCACCTCTGGTAACCGTAGCCAGTAGAGCCGTTCATGGCCGTCGCGCAGTTCCAGTTCCACAATGCCAGCCGCCTTCATCACCGCGGGCAACCAGAACTGGATATTATCGGGGGCCTGAACCAACAGAGCCTGATCAATACTCGCCGCCACGGCCCTGAGCTGATGATCCATCCGTTGCTGGCTATAACACACAAAACTAAAAATGCTACTGGCCAACACCAAACCCACGGCCAGTGTCGTCAGCAGCGTCATTACTATTGATATTCTGGCAGTCAACCCCATCCCTGCGCCTAACTCCGTATCAATGAATTGAAAAGTGCTTTCATGAGAGACTTTGTGTGTTGTTTGCGATTTATCAGTTCGCATACTACCCGTTACAAATATAGTCCTTAAATGATTTACCTCTATTTTTGTCCCCGATAAGGAGAGTTTTTATGCGTGCAATCGTGCTCGGGCAGCAAGATGGCCGGACAGTGGCCAACGTTAGCACTATTGAACCATCACAATTACCTGATGGCGATGTCACTGTCGACGTCGATTGGTCCAGCATCAATTATAAGGATGCGCTGGCGATTACTGGCAAAGGTAAAATCATTCGCCAGTTCCCGATGGTGCCGGGCATCGATTTTGCCGGCACCGTGCGCCATAGCGCTCATCCGGATTTTCAGGCCGGGCAGTCTGTGGTACTGACCGGTTGGGGCGTGGGTGAAAATCATTGGGGTGGCCTGGCAGAACAGACCCGCGTCAAGTCTGACTGGCTGGTGCCATTGCCACAGGGCCTGACACCGCGTCAGGCGATGATCATCGGCACCGCCGGGTTTACCGCGATGCTGTGCGTGATGGCACTGGAAGAGGGGGGCGTCACCCCGGCGAGCGGTGATGTGGTCGTCAGCGGTGCCAGCGGCGGCGTCGGTAGCACCGCCGTTGCACTGTTGCATGCATTGGGATATCAGGTAACGGCTATCAGCGGCCGGGCGGACAATAGCGCCTATCTGCAACAACTTGGTGCTCATCAGGTACTGGACCGCGCAGAATTCGCCGCAACCGGTCGACCACTGGAAAAACAGCGTTGGGCGGGGGCTATCGACACTGCAGGCGACCAGGTACTGGCGACGCTGCTGGCCCAAATGCATTATGGTGCCACCGTTGCCGCCTGCGGGCTGGCGGCAGGCGTCTCACTGCCCACCACGGTGATGCCATTCATTCTGCGCAACGTACGCCTGCAAGGTGTCGATTCGGTGATGACGCCACGCGCACGTCGTCAGGAAGCCTGGCGTCGTCTGGCGACACTGCTGCCCGCCTCTTTCTACGAGCAGGTGACTCAGGAAATCTCGCTGGAGCAGGTTCCCGCCACCGCCGCCGCACTATTGGAAAACCGGGTAACCGGCCGTACGCTGGTGCGCATCGCTAGCGCACACTGAAAACCCTCGGGACGGGCCATCTCTCGCCCGTCTTTATTCCTATTTTGTAAAAGCCGGTAAAATATACCGCCCGCTAAAAAAGAACGATTCCCCGCCACATTATTTCGCCGCATACTGCTCCCACGCCCATCACTCACCAGCAGGGCGTAGCGTTAACGCGAATCCCCAGCCTGACACCAATAATCAAAAGCGGGAGTTCACCATGTCCAGACATCGCAAACTGACTGGCGCCGACGTGACGCCAGAATCGCTGTTCTATCAGCGCCGCACCGTTCTTAAGGCGTTGGGGCTGACCGCCGCCACGCTGAGCCTGTCGCCCGCCGCACGCGCCGACCTGCTCAACTGGTTCCAGGGAAAACGCGCACCTGCCGCCCCACCCGGCAAGCCGCTGACATTTAGCCAGCCGCCACAATGGCACCCTGATCTGGCGCTAACGCCGGAAGACAAAGTCACCGGTTATAACAATTTCTATGAATTCGGTCTGGATAAAGCCGACCCTGCCGCTAACGCGGGTGGTCTCAAGACCGAAGGATGGACGGTGCGGATCGACGGTGAAGTCGCCAAACCCATCACGCTGGATATCGACGATATTCGCCGCCGTTTCCCGCTGGAAGAACGCATCTACCGCTTTCGCTGCGTCGAAGCCTGGTCGATGGTGATCCCGTGGGTCGGGTTTGAGTTATCTCAATTGATAAAACAGGCTGAACCGACCAGTCATGCCCGTTATGTCGCCTTTCAAACCCTGTATGACCCGGCACAAATGCCTGGCCAAAAAGATAGCTTTATGGGGGGCGGTCTCGATTACCCGTATGTCGAAGGGTTGCGTTTAGACGAAGCTATGCACCCGCTGGCCTTCCTGGCCGTTGGTGTTTACGGCAAGACGCTGCCACCGCAAAACGGCGCGCCGATACGGCTGGTCACACCGTGGAAATACGGCTTCAAGAACATAAAGTCCATCGTGCATATCAGCCTCACACGTCAACAACCGCCTTCAACCTGGAATCTGGCGGCACCTAATGAGTACGGGTTTTACGCCAACGTTAACCCTAATGTCGATCATCCTCGCTGGTCGCAAGCCAGCGAACGGGTCATCGGTGCCGGTGGGTTGCTGAACGTCCAGCGTCAGCCGACGTTATTGTTCAACGGCTATGCCGATCAGGTCGCCTCGCTGTATCAGGGGCTGGATTTACGGGCCAACTTTTGATCGACTCAACCTATGACTCCCGCCACGTTGCGGGCGTTCATCTCTATATAGGAACATGACGGTATGCGTCTGACCTCCCGACACATCATCGCCCTGAAAGTCGTACTGCATCTGGCGGCGCTCCTGCCGCTACTCTGGCTGGTGTTCGCCGTTAATCAGGGTGCGTTCAGCGCCGATCCGGCAAAAGATATCCAGCATTTTACCGGCAGAATGGCGCTGAAACTGCTGCTGGCGACACTGATGGTGACGCCGCTGGCACGCTACGGTAAACAGCCGCTGCTGATCCGCTGCCGCCGTCTACTGGGGCTGTGGTGTTTTGCCTGGGCCTGCCTGCATCTGCTCAGCTATGCGCTGCTGGAGCTGGGGGTTAATCATCTCGATTTGTTGGGAAAAGAGATTCTTCTGCGTCCTTACCTGATGCTCGGCATGGCAAGTTGGCTGATACTGCTGGCATTAACCGTGACCTCCACCCAGTCAGCACAGCGCAAACTGGGATCAGGCTGGCAAAAGCTGCACAATCTCATTTATCTGGTCGTGATCTTAGCTCCTGTTCATTATCTTTGGTCGGTAAAATCGCTGTCGCCATTACCGATCATGTACGCTTCCGTTGCCTTCATATTGCTGCTTTTTCGCTACCAGAAGTTGCGTCGATGGCGTCGTTAATCAGCACTATCTGTACGCAGAAGACGGTATTTTTCGCGTATTTTCGTAAAATTTTGTCAATGGCGCCGCAGGTAACTCCGCAGATAAGACCAGTATTTGGCTGCTAACTGCTACGATATGGCTATAATGTCCAAACCGTGCGGATGAAAAGGGACATTTTCGCTCCGCAAAGGGTGACAAACGGATAGCTTCGCGTTATGTTGTGCGCCACTGAGCCAATCGAGGGAGATAGCAGCACAATGGCAGACAAGTTTCACATTTTGCTCCTTAACGGTCCAAACCTGAATCTGCTGGGAACCCGTGAGCCGGATAAATACGGTCATACGACGCTGGCGGAGATCGTGAGCCGACTGGAACAAGATGCGGCAGCGCTGAACGTGCGGCTTTCCCACCTGCAGTCAAATGCGGAACATGAGCTGATTGACCGTATCCATCAGGCCAGAGGAAACACTGACTTCATTCTGATTAACCCGGCAGCGTTTACCCACACCAGTGTGGCGCTACGGGATGCTCTGTTGGCGGTCGCCATCCCGTTTATCGAGATCCACCTGACTAACGTGCACGCACGTGAACCTTTCCGTCATCACTCTTACCTGTCTGATGTGTCAGCTGGGGTGATCTGCGGTCTGGGGGCAGATGGATACCATTATGGTTTACAGACAGCGGTAAAACGCCTGTCAACGTCCAATTAACCATTTCCAATTAACAAGAGTACGGAACCACATTCATGGATATTCGTAAAATCAAGAAACTGATCGAACTGGTTGAAGAATCCGGCATCGCCGAACTGGAAATCTCCGAAGGTGAAGAGTCGGTACGCATCAGTCGTGCTCCGGCACCGGGTAGCTACCCGATGATGCAACAGGCCTACGCACCGATGCCGCAGCAGTTCGCACCAGCGGCCGCTCCGGCAGCCGCGCCAGCCGCTGCTGCTGAAGCCGCCGCACCCGCTGCCATCAGCGGTCATGTGGTACGTTCACCGATGGTAGGTACCTTCTACCGTACGCCGAGCCCGGACGCGAAACCGTTCGTGGAAGTCGGCCAGCAGGTCAAAGTCGGCGATACCCTGTGCATCGTTGAAGCCATGAAAATGATGAACCAGATCGAAGCAGACAAAGCGGGTGTGGTGAAAGCCATTCTGGTTGAAAGCGGCCAGCCGGTTGAATTTGACGAGCCATTGGTTGTCATCGAATAACGAGGCTTACCATGCTAGATAAAATTGTCATCGCCAACCGTGGTGAGATTGCGTTGCGCATTTTGCGTGCCTGTAAAGAACTGGGCATCAAAACCGTCGCCGTGCATTCCACTGCGGACCGCGATCTGAAACACGTATTGCTGGCGGACGAAACCGTGTGTATCGGTCCGGCTCCGTCGACAAAAAGCTACCTGAATATTCCGGCGATCATCGCAGCGGCGGAAATCACCGGTGCAGTGGCTATCCACCCGGGTTACGGTTTCCTGTCTGAAAACGCTGACTTCGCTGAGCAGGTTGAACGTTCCGGTTTTATCTTCATCGGCCCGCGTGCCGACACCATCCGTCTGATGGGTGACAAAGTGTCTGCCATCAGTGCCATGAAGAAAGCCGGTGTTCCCTGTGTACCGGGTTCTGACGGCCCGCTGGGTGACGACATGGATAAGAACCGCGCTATCGGTAAGCGCATCGGTTATCCGGTCATTATCAAAGCCTCTGGCGGCGGCGGCGGTCGCGGTATGCGCGTCGTGCGTAGCGAAAAAGAGCTGGAACAATCGATCGCGATGACCCGCGCAGAAGCGAAAGCGGCGTTCAACAACGACATGGTCTACATGGAAAAATACCTGGAAAACCCGCGTCACGTGGAAATCCAGGTACTGGCAGACGGCCAGGGCAACGCCATTTATCTGGCGGAGCGCGACTGTTCCATGCAGCGTCGTCACCAGAAAGTGGTGGAAGAAGCGCCAGCACCGGGTATTACCTCCGATCTGCGTCGCTATATCGGTGAACGCTGTGCCAAGGCGTGCGTCGACATCAACTACCGCGGTGCCGGTACCTTCGAGTTCCTGTTTGAAAACGGCGAGTTCTATTTCATTGAAATGAACACCCGTATTCAGGTAGAGCACCCGGTAACCGAAATGATCACCGGTGTGGACCTGATCAAAGAGCAGTTGCGTATTGCTGCCGGTCAGCCGCTGTCCATCAAGCAGGAAGAAGTGAAAGTTCGTGGTCATGCGGTGGAATGCCGTATCAACGCTGAAGACCCGAACACCTTCATGCCAAGCCCAGGTAAAATCACCCGTTTCCACGCACCGGGCGGTTTTGGCGTACGTTGGGAATCGCACATTTATGCGGGCTATACCGTACCGCCGCATTACGATTCCATGATCGGCAAACTGATCACTTACGGTGAAAGCCGCGACATCGCCATTTCCCGCATGAAGAATGCGTTGGCTGAGCTGATCATCGATGGCATCAAAACCAATGTGGAATTACAGATGCGCATCATGTCCGACGAAAACTTCCAGCATGGTGGGACTAACATCCACTATCTGGAGAAGAAACTCGGTCTGCAGTAATTCTCTGCACCAATAAAACGGGTCGGCCTGCGTCGGCCCGTTTTTGTTTCCCCTCAACTCACCGCGTTCTGCACCAATACATCGATTTTTCGCTGGGCAATTGGCTAACATGCCGTAAAATCCCCTGTTTTGTGTCATCTATACACACTGATTCCTGCTGGATTTAGGGGGAAATCATGGATAAACGCTTTTTGCAGGCTCACCGCGAAGCCCGTTGGTCACTGGTGCTAACGCTGGCCTATCTGGTAGCCTGGGTGCTCTTTGCCTATCTACCCGACAACCATCCCGGCCTGACGGGCCTGCCGCACTGGTTCGAGCTGGCCTGCCTGCTGCTGCCGCTACTGTTCATCGGTCTGTGCTGGCTGATGGTACGCGTCATCTTCCGCGACATATCACTGGAGAATCACGATGCAAAGTGATGTCATCCTGCCGTTGATGGCTTACCTGCTATTGGTATTCGGTCTGTCCGTTTATGCCTGGCGGCGTCGCCAACAGGGTAACTTTCTCACCGAGTACTTTATCGGCAACCGTTCGATGGGCGGCTTCGTATTGGCGATGACGCTGATTGGCACGTATGTCAGCGCCAGCTCGTTTATCGGCGGCCCCGGCGCGGCCTATAAATACGGGCTAGGCTGGGTACTGTTGTCGATGATTCAGGTACCGACGATGCTGTTGTCACTGAGCATTCTCGGTAAGAAATTCGCGATTCTGGCCCGCCGCTATAACGCCATCACACTGAATGACATGCTCTACGCCCGCTACGGCAGCCGCTTACTGGTCTGGTTTGCCAGCCTGAGCCTGCTGGTGGCGTTTATCGGCGCGATGGCGGTGCAGTTCATCGGCGGTGCCCGGTTGCTGGAAACCGTAGCGCATGTACCCTATAACATCGGACTGTTGATTTTCGGCATTACCATCCTGCTCTACACCGCGTTCGGCGGCTTTCGCGCCAGTGTACTGAATGACGCGTTACAGGGCATCGTGATGCTGATAGGCACGCTGTTGCTGCTGGCTGGCGTGATCTACGCCGCAGGCGGATTGCCCGCCGCCGTCGGCAAACTGGCGCAGATCAATCCGGCGTTGGTCGATCCGCACGGCAGCAACCAGATCCTGTCCGCCCCGTTCATGACCTCGTTCTGGATACTGGTGTGTTTTGGCGTGATTGGCCTGCCCAATACCGCCGTGCGCTGCATTTCCTATCGCGATAGCAAGGCGCTACACCGCGGTATCCTGATCGGTACGGTGGTCATCAGCGTACTGATGCTGGGGATGCATCTGGCTGGTGCGCTGGGGCGTGCTATCCTGCCTAACCTGACCATTCCGGATCAGGTATTGCCGGAACTGATGCTCACCGTGCTGCCGCCACTGGCAGCCGGGATCTTTTTGGCCGCACCGACAGCAGCCATTATGTCGAACATTAACGCGCATTTACTCCAGGCTTCCGCCACGATCGTGAAAGATCTCTACCTGAGCGTCTATCCTCAGAAGATAAGCAACGAGCGTTATATCCGCCATCTATCCAGCCTGACCACCCTGCTGCTCGGCTTGCTGGTACTGCTGGCGTCATGGCGACCGCCGGAAATGATCATCTGGCTGAACCTGCTGGCGTTTGGCGGGCTGGAAGCCGTGTTCCTGTGGCCGCTGGTGCTGGGCCTCTACTGGGAACGTGCTAACGCCGCAGGCGCGCTGAGTTCGATGTTCAGTGGGGCTATCAGCTATACCCTGCTCGCCAGCTTCAATATCCAGCTGGCGGGCTTTCATCCGATTGTGCCATCGCTGCTGTTAAGCCTGGTGGCGTTTATTCTGGGTAACCGCGTAGGGCGTCAGCCCGCATCAGCGATTGCCGCATCTTCATCACTTTGAGGTCAGAGGCTGCTATGCCGTGGATTCAACTGAAAATTAATACCTCCGGCGCACATGCGGAGCAATTAGGCGACGCGCTGTCTGAAAGCGGTGCCGTCTCGGTCACGTTTCAGGACACGCATGACACGCCGGTGTTTGAACCCCTGCCGGGTGAAACCCGTTTGTGGGGCGATACCGACGTTATCGGCCTGTACGACGCCGAAACCGACATGGCCGAGGTGGTAGCCATACTGGAGCAGGAGCCGCTGCTCGGTGCCGGTTTCCAGCACAAAATCGAACAACTGGAAGACAAAGACTGGGAACGGGAATGGATGGAAAACTTTCATCCCATGCAGTTCGGCAAGCGACTGTGGATTTGCCCAAGCTGGCGTGACGTACCGGACCCAAATGCGGTCAATGTCATGCTGGACCCCGGTCTGGCATTCGGTACCGGCACCCATCCCACGACGTCGTTGTGCCTGCAATGGCTCGACGGGCTGGATCTGGATGGCAAAACCGTCATCGATTTTGGTTGCGGCTCCGGTATTCTGGCCATCGCCGCGTTAAAACTCGGTGCCGCGCATGCTATCGGCATCGATATCGACCCGCAGGCCATTCAGGCCAGCCGTGATAACGCTCAGCGTAACGGCGTGTCTGAACGGCTGGAGCTGTACCTGCCAAAAGATCAGCCCAAAGACTTATCTGCCGATGTGGTCGTCGCCAATATCCTGGCGGGTCCGCTGCGCGAGCTGGCCCCGCTTATCAGCGTGTTGCCAAAAGCAGGCGGCCATCTCGGTCTGTCCGGCATTCTGGCCTCACAGGCACAGAGCGTGGCGCAAGCCTATGAAGCGCAATTCCAGCTCGACCCGGTAGCAGAAAAAGAAGAGTGGTGCCGCATTACCGGTATCCGCAAACCGCTCTAATCGCGTTGTATTCACCTGACGGAACATCGCCGTTGCGTCAGGTGATTCGTACGGATATTTCGTTGGACAAACGGACTCCCCTTGCCATCAATCACTGTTTCTATGCGGTGAAACAGCATATTCAGGCGGATGTTTAATTTCTCCGTCGTGTACATAAAATCAGCGGAATAAAAATAACCTTTTGTTAATAAAGGAAAAATAAAAATAGCGCAGTAGCAATGCAACATTTCCTTGATCTGTTCCGCTCAATTGCTCAAAGTTTGGCCTTTCCTATCGCGTAAAAAATGCGTAATATACGCGCCCTTGCAGGCACAGTATGGTCACTCTTTGTCTATGCGCATTGGACAATTTCAGCTTCCCAATCGTTTGATTGCCGCCCCGATGGCGGGCGTAAGCGATCGCCCTTTCCGGGCACTCTGTTACGCGATGGGCGCTGGAATGACGGTTTCCGAGATGCTCTCTTCCAATCCGGAGGTGTGGCGTTCGGACAAATCGCGCTTGCGCATGGTGCATAGTGATGAGCCCGGTATCCGTGCAGTACAGATAGCCGGCGGTGATCCGGATGAGATGGCGGAAGCGGCGAGAATCAACGCCGAAAGCGGCGCGCAGATCATCGACATCAACATGGGATGCCCGGCCAAAAAGGTCAACCGCAAGATGGCGGGTTCCGCGCTGTTGCAGTATCCAGCGTTGGTCAAGCAGATCCTGACGGCGGTGGTAAACGCCGTCGATGTACCGGTCACGTTGAAGATTCGTACCGGCTGGGCACCAGAGCACCGTAACTGTGTAGAGATTGCCAAATTGGCTGAAGATTGTGGTATTCAGGCGCTGACCGTTCATGGACGCACGCGTGCGTGTCTGTTCAATGGCGAGGCGGAATACGACAGCATTCGGACAGTTAAGCAGAGTGTTTCCATTCCCATTATTGCGAATGGCGACATTACTGACCCGCGCAAAGCCAGAGCGGTTCTTGATTACACCGGGGCTGATGCCCTGATGATAGGACGAGCTGCTCAGGGAAGACCCTGGATCTTTCGGGAAATCCAGCATTATCTGGACACAGGGGAGTTGCTGCCGCCCCTGCCACTGGCAGAGGTCAAGCACTTGTTGATCGGGCATATACGGGAATTGCACGACTTTTATGGTCCAGGCAAGGGATTTCGTATAGCACGTAAGCACGTGTCCTGGTATCTCCAGGAGCACGCCCCAAACGACCAGTTTAGGCGCACATTCAACGCCATAGAGGACGCCAGCGAACAGCTGGAGGCGTTGAAGGCATATTTTGAAAATCTTGCGTAAACAGAAAAAGAGCTGACAGAACTATGTTCGAACAACGCGTGAATTCTGACGTACTGACCGTTTCCACTGTAAACTCTCAGGCTCAGGTAACCCAAAAACCCCTGCGCGACTCGGTTAAACAGGCACTGAAGAACTATTTCGCTCAACTGAATGGTCAGGACGTGAATGACCTGTATGAGCTGGTACTGGCTGAAGTAGAACAGCCGCTGTTGGACATGGTGATGCAATACACCCGCGGTAACCAGACCCGCGCTGCCTTGATGATGGGTATCAACCGCGGTACGCTGCGTAAGAAACTGAAAAAATACGGCATGAACTGATACTCATCCGTTCATCTCTGAAGAAAGGCGCTTCCCTCACGGCAAGCGCCTTTTTTATTGACGGTATCACGCCGTAGCCTGCGGTTTACAGACATGAGCCTCCTGACGCATCCAACACCTGCCCTGTTATCCAACGGGCATCCGCCGAGGCGAGGAACACCGCCACCGCCGCGACGTCCTGCGGTTGACCAAGACGTGAGAAAACGGAATAACGCTCTGCTTTCTGGCGAATGGCCGCATCCTCCAACATCGTTTTCACCATCTCGGTTTCCGTCACACCGGGTGCAATCGCATTAACAGTAATATGGCGTGTACCGTATTCCGGTGCCAGCGAGAGGGTCAGGACATTAATGGCACCTTTTGACGCGGCATATACCGCCCGGTTGGCCGCCGCAATTCGGGTACGTGCAGAAGAGATGTTGATAATGCACCCCCCGGAACGCAGATACGGCCCGGCCGACTGGATCAAGAAAAACGGGGCTGTCACGTTAATCGCCATGACCTTGTCGTACAGATCATCTGAGGTGTCTTCCACCGTCGCCAGAGGGGAGATACCAGCGTTATTAACCAGAATATCCAGGCCATCGCCCCCGGCCTGCTCAAGTGCCTGGTGGAATTGCGCCCAGAGCGCCCGGCTTTGTTGCTTCGGATCAACGGCGAAGTCAGCGGGTATCACCACCGCCTGCGCCCCCAGTTCCCGCGCTCTTGCTGCTGTTTCCTGCGCTGCGTGTGAATCGTCAATATCATGAATACCAATAAAAGCGGCACCCTCCGCCGCCAATCGCTCAACAATCGCTTTTCCAATGCCACGGGCCCCACCCGTCACCAATGCGGTTTTACCTTCCACCCGGTACTGATTTGTCATTCCCTTTTCTCCACTCTGCCGATGAGAAAACGCCCCTGTCGTCACACAGATAGCTTGTAATCGTGGTGGACTATTTAACGCACATCTTTTTTTCGCCCGCTAACGGCAAACTGTGATCACAATCGCATCAACAGATTATTGTCGCGTCGTCGACAAATATCAGTACAAACCATGTGGTTAATCAAAAAATAAACGATCAACATAGTCCTATAGTGTGATTATTCATCAGTACATGAGAACGTCCGTTATGAATGCGCACACCCCCTCCTTTAACGAAGAGAACCCTTCTGTGCCATCTTCAATACCGGTTGCGCCTTTCTCCCGTGAGGAGTGGGTATCAATCGGCATGTGCCTGCGTGATTTTTTTGCGTTTCCGGTATCTGGCTCGCTGTCTTCGGTCTGTACCCGCCTTCACACTCTCTGTCAGCACCGGGTGAGGCTACCCGTTAACCTGACGCAGGATGACTGGCTGGAAGTCGAGTATGACTTTAACCGCCTGTTCGTCGGCCCGATGACGCTGCCAGCGCCACCTTATGCCGGTATTTATCTGCATGCAGAGCCGCAAGTGATGGGGAAATGTACGCTGGAAGCCCGTCAGCTGTACCACCAACTCGGGTATGAGGTACCGCAGGAGAACTGCCTTCCTGACGACCATATCGCTTACGAGATTGACGCCTGTTTACTGCTCTTTTCCTGTCTCTATCCCACACCAGCACAGCATGACGCCCTGTACTGGCTGGCCCATGACCATCTGGGACAGTGGTTACCGCGTTTTATCGATCGCATCAACAACCATGCGCCAACACCGGTGATTTCATCGGTGGTCGACGTGCTATCGCTTTGGTTTTTCGATTTGCAACGGAGAACATCACATGCGTGACACCCCCAATTCCCCCGACAGACGGCGATTTATAAAAACACTCGCCATTACTGGTGTTGCGGCCAGCTTACCCGGTAGCTTGTTACTGCCTCGTCAGGCTCGTGCGCAAGCGCCTATTCCTTACAACCCGAACAGCTATACGATTTTCCGGAACTCATGTCCGCGAAACTGCTATGACACGTGCAGCCTGAAAACCTATGTGAAAGATGGCGTGATCGCCTACATTGACGGCGCAAAAGAGTCTACCTTCACCCACGGAATGCCTTGCCTTAAAGGGCTCACCTACCCTCGCCGCGTCTACAGCCCTGACCGGATCAAATACCCGATGATTCAGGATGGCCGCGGCTCAGGAAAATGGCGTCGCATCTCCTGGGACGAAGCGATGGAACGAATCGCCAACAAGATCCTGGAAATCAAAAAGAAAGACGGGTCATTACTGGGTCTGGCGCTCACCAAATATTCAGGAAACCTCGGCATCCTCAACTATGGCGTTGAAGGCATGATGTCCTCGCTGGGCTACACCACCCGTTTTGTCGGTACGCCGTGCTGGCCCGCCGGTATTGATGCCCAGAGCTACGACATGGGCGATATGTGGTGCAACGACCCTGAAGATTTGGCCAAATCCAAATACATCATTGTCTGGGGTGCTAACCCGGCCTGGTGCTCCCTGCACAGTATGAAATACCTCTATCAGGCGCGGGAGCGCGGAGCCAAAGTGGTGGTCATCGACCCCATTTTGACCCAGACCGCCGCCAAAGCAGATCTGTACTTACGGATCCGCCCCGCTTCCGACGGCGCACTGGCGCTGGGTATGGCACGACATCTGCTCGATAACGGGCTGGTTGATAACGAATTTGTCACGCAATATTCGCTGGGGTTCCCAGAGTTTGCGCAATACCTGCGGGAAAATGTCACAGTTGAATGGGCATCTGAACAATGTGGCTTGCCCGCACAAACGATTCGTCAGCTTGCAGAAGAATTTACTGCCGTCAAACCCGCGACAATCTGGATAGGCTACGGTATGCAGCGACACATCAATGGCGGCGCCAATGTGCGAGCCATTGACGCGCTGGTCGCCATGAGCGGCAACATCGGTCTGGAGGGCGGAGGTGCTCGCTACGGCCACCTCTACACCTGGGGGTTCAACTACCACGCCATGATGCAGAAACAACCCGCCGGTTCTGTCGGTTTTACTGGCCAGAGCGGGCCTAAAGGGGAGTTCGACTTCGGCGCTAAAGAAGCATCCAGCTATACCGATCGCAGCCTGAATATCAATAAAACCGCACAATCGATACTGGATACCAACGATCCGCCGATTCGCATGCTATGGGTGTCTTGCAAAAACCCACTCTCCCAAGATTTCGACCATAATAAGATGTTGAAAGCCTTCAATAAACTGGAGATGGTAGTCTGCGTAGATCAATTCTTCAATCAGACTGTGGAACAGGCCGATATCGTATTACCGGCGACCACACAGATGGAAGAGTGGAATATCTCGGTATCGTATTGGCACTACTGGCTGACTCTCAATCAGCCAGCGATTAAACCGATGTACGAATGCAAATCCGACCTGGACATCGCCGCTGCGCTTTCGCGCACCATGAACCGGTTATCTCCCGGCTCCTGCACCTTCCCGCAGGATATTGACGGCAAAGAATGGGTGGCAAAAGAGTTTAACGACAGCATCTACAAGCTGTTTGGTATCTCGTCATGGGAAACGTTGCTGGATGGTCCGGTCAAAGCCAAACTTCCACACCCAGCAGCCTGGCATGATCGCAAGTTCAAGACGCCGTCCGGCAAATACGAGTTTACATCAGCATTGTGTAAGGAGAATGGTCATACCCTGCTGCCCGAGTACCGGCCGGGAAGAGAGAAAAATTTACCGTTCCAGCTCTTCACCCCCCACACGCTATACGGCCTGCATTCTCAGTTCATCAATCTGGACTGGATGCAAGTCTTCTACCCGGAACCTTTTGTCTACCTCCACCCGGTAGCAGCGCAACAAAAAGGTATCCGTGAACTCGATTGGGTACGCGTCTTTAATGGCATTGGCGACGTCACCGTCAGAGCCAGACTGACCACCAACGTACCGCAAGACATGCTGCTGATGTACGAGGCCTGGTTTAACAAACAAGCGTTTAACGTACAAAACGTCGTCGATGATACCTCATCAGATATGGGAAAAATGAAGACGGGTGCGCCGGGCTCCGCCATTCACTGTCAGTTCGCTGATATCGCCTTAACGTCGGCACCGGCGCAAAGCAGAGTGATGGGAGGAACCCGAGCATGAGACGCGCATTCCTGGTCGATAGTGAAAAATGCATTGGGTGCCGTGGCTGCGCCATGGCCTGCAAAAGTTTTAATCAGTTAGAGCCGGATCTGTTCTGGCGCTATGTCTACCCACTGGGGAAATCCATCTACCCGCACGAAGAGAGGGCTTTTTATTCTCTGGCGTGCAATCACTGCGAGCATCCCGCCTGTCTGGATGCCTGCCCGGTCGAAGCCTATACCAAACGTGAAGACGGCATTGTGGTGCACGACCCGGCGCGCTGCATCGGTTGCAAAAACTGCCTGCGCAGCTGCCCCTACGGGGCACCTAAATTTAACGAAGTCACCCATAAGGCCGAAAAATGCAGCATGTGCTATGAGCGGTTGGATGTGGGGTTACAGACAGCCTGCATTGAAGCCTGTCCGGTGGGCGCATTAACCATGATAGACCTGGATGAACAGGCCGTTCCCGCCAACGCCGTACAATACCCGCCGGGCTACCCGGTTATGCCATCCCTGAATCCTGGAACGCGTTTCATCATGCCTCGCACGCCAAAACAGGCTGGAGAATAATCATGGAACACTATGAGCTACCTTTGGTTTTCTTTACATCACTAAGCCAAACCGCTGTTGGCATGTCGCTGTTTCTGGCCTGGCGGCGTCTGTGCGATCACGCGGTGCCACAACGCAAAGCCTGGTTCATCACTGGCGTGGTGCTAGCCGTGTCATTGATTGGCGCGACCTTCCATCTGGCAGACCCGTTGCACGGTTATAACGCCTTTATCAACCTCAAGCATTCATGGCTTAGCCGGGAAATTCTGGCGGCAATACTCTTTGCCGCCACTATCGCACTGGCACTGTTGACCGATGGAAAACAGGTGACGGTGATAGCGGCCGCCGTAATGGGGATCGTGCTGGTGATTGTGCAGGGGCTGACCTATGCAGCACCTGCGATGATCGCTATCAACAATGGACTCCCCATGATTTTATATTTGCTGACAGCCTGGGTGATGGGCGCGGCGGCCCTCCCGCTACTGGATAAAACGTCGGCCATTTCGCCCCTGCGTCACGGATTAACGTTGCTGATTCTGGCGCTGATCGCCGCACCGTTAATCTGGCGTAGCGGCGGAACGATCATGCGTATGACATCAGAGCAATGGGGGTCATCGCCATTTTTCTGGTGTGGGTTAGTCTGTTTTATCATTGCATTCGGCTTATCCTGCCAGCGGCAAAAAACAGCCGTCTCCGTCGCAACGGTCGTGATTGCGCTGCTGGGTATCTTCCTGAGTCGACTGACATTCTTTGGCGATACCATCAGCACTATCATCAACATCGGACAGCCTTACTGACAGAGAAAACACAGTGAACACCTACAGACAACACTGACAAAAAACAACGGGCCTGCCAAAAAGCGGGCCTGTTGGTTTCGCAGTACTCATCCTGCTCAGTTCAGATCACATTCCACCCAGATAGCGGCGTGATCCGAGGCGGCGGTATCCCAAGAGGTGACCGTCGGGAACGGTGTCACCGGATCTGCCCCTTCTTTCGCGGCAATCTTGTCGATGTTATAGATACCGCGCCGCTCAATGCCCCAGTCGACCTTTGCCTGATGTAACGGCGTGGAAATGAAAATATAGTCCAGTTGGTTCAAACGCTCGCCAGGCTTACCGCCGGAGAAGTAATAGGTATAGCGTGCTGTTTCCGGCAAAGTGGGATCGACCACCGGGTGCAAATCCGGCACGGAAAACAGCGGTGCCAGGCTGTGCCAGGGGTTGGCGCTATCCTCGTTTAAGTCCCCCATCACCACCACATACTCTTGCTGCAGGTTGTATCCGCGCACGATGTCGGCCACACGCTCCGCCTGAGCGTGCCGCCGTCTGGCAGCCCGTTCACGTTCCTCATCGTTACGCCCATTCTGGCTTTTGAAGTGGTTACATAGCACATGCACCGGCTGCGTCAGGCCAACATCAACCGTCACTTCCAGACAATCACGGCTAAACAGCGGGGAAAACGACGTGCTGGTATCAAAAATGTGGGTGCGTAGTTGGGTAATGCGGTGGCGCGTCAGGCAGGCTACATCAATACCGCGCGGATCATTCGGGCTATCTATCATGACATACTGAGCAAAGGCCTGGTCTGCCAGAATCTGCTGGTTGAAATCATGCAGCACCGCCATATTTTCCACTTCGGCCGCACACAGGATGTCAGCCTTCAGCGCGTTGATCACCAACCCGGTATTTTTTCGCTGCTGGTCGCTAAACGCCTCGGAACGAAAAACCAGCTCGCCTAACCAATCACCGCGTCCCCGGCAGCTTTTGTTAATCCGAAAGCCGGTCTTGCCAGCTTCACTTTTCCAGCTACCCAGCGAGCCGCCATCAACACGCAGGTCGATATAAGGCTGGAGATTACTGGTCAGGGTAAAAACCCGCTCTTTCAAGGCATCGTCATAGTTAGCATTTTCCAGCAGTGTTTGTAGCTGGCGTACTTTTTCAAGCAGTTCACTGCTTTGCTGGGGGTCAGGCAGGTTAAGAATCGCGGTACGATGAAACAGGTTTTCAACGTTATAGCTGGCAAGTCTGAGCTTCATAGCTCCTCCTCAGGCAACAGGCTATGGCGGGAAATAACAAGTCTGACAACCGATTGTTACCACCGTATATCACGACCGCCCGTCACACCGACCGGTGACACGCTGTGGTAAAAAATACTGCTACTCACTATATTCATAGCAGATATAAGCCATGTCTTTATGGACTTGGCAAACATCACGACATCACGTAAATTCGCAGCATTTCTGACTCGCAACGGCAACAGCCATATCTGGCAGGAACAATGATGAAAAAATCTCGCTTAGCATTACTTACCGGCGCTTTACTGGTTACCAGCGTACTGGCTCAGGCACAGGACGACCTTAGCGCTATCAAAGCCGCCGGTGTGATTAAATTCGGTACGGAAGGCACTTACGCGCCTTACACTTACCACGATGCCTCCGGCAAGTTAGTGGGTTTCGACGTAGACGTCGGCCGTGCGGTAGCAGAAAAACTGGGCGTAAAAGCAGAATTTGTTGAAGGCCGTTGGGATGGGCTTATCGCGGGTGTGGACGCCAAACGTTATGACGCCGTCATCAACCAGGTGGGTGTCACCAAAGAACGCCAGGTAAAATATGACTTCTCCAAACCGTACATTGATGCTAAATCCGTGCTGATCGTACGGGGTGATAACACCAGCATCAAATCGTTCAACGATCTGAAAGGTCATAAATCAGCCCAAAGCCTGACCAGTAACTATTCTAAACTGGCCACCAGCTACGGTGCAGAAATCGTCCCGACCGATGGCTTTAACCAGTCTCTAGAGTTGGTGCTGAGCGGTCGAGCGGAAGCGACCCTGAACGATAACCTGTCGTTCCTGGACTTCAAAAAACACAAGCCTGACGCCAATGTGAAAGTGGTCGCCACCGCAGAAAGCGGCGATCCATCCGCCATTCTGGTACGCAAAAACCAGCCGCAACTGGTTGATGCACTCAACAAAGCATTGGATCAAATCAAAGCAGACGGCACCTATAAGACGATTTCTGTGCGATACTTTGGACAAGACGTTTCCAAATAATGCATTGATATCGGAGTTATTGTAGATATGCCATCATGGCTACAACTTATGGCAGACTCCTTCTGGAGTCTGCTTTCCGCCGGGCTGACCTTCACCGTTCCTCTCGCGATTCTCTCCTTTATTCTCGGTTTGATGATCGGCGTATTGGTGGCGTTGTTGCGCCTGTACGGTGCCGCACCGCTCAAAAAGATCTGTGATTTTTATGTGTGGGTGGTTCGCGGCACGCCGCTGCTGGTCCAGCTCTTTCTGATTTTCTATGGCTTGCCCAATGCCGGTATCACGCTGGATGCCTTTCCGGCCGCGCTGATTGGCTTTAGCCTGAACGTGGGTGCCTACAGCTCAGAGATAGTACGTGGTGCGATTCTTTCCGTACCCAAAGGTCAGTGGAATGCGGCCTATTCGCTGGGTATGAGCGGCGCACAGGCTATTCGCTGGGTGATTGTGCCGCAGTCGGTATTCGTATCGCTGCCACCGTTGGCTAACACCTTTATTTCACTGGTCAAGGATACCTCACTGGCTGCCGTGATCACGGTGCCTGAAATGTTTCTGGCAGCGCAACGGATTGTCTCGGTCACTTATGAACCGCTCATCCTGTATATCGAAGCCGCACTCATCTACCTGATGTTCAGTACGGTACTGAGTAAATTGCAGGCGCGACTGGAAAAATACTATCAGCGTCACGTCGTGCATTAATCCTCGTTCGGCAGGCTGTCCAGCCTGCCACACTCATCAAGCCAGACTCGACATTTTCCCCGGTTTCCCGTAGCCTTCTTTTTTACCAGCCGGAGAATGTCATGAAACAGACTGTCAATATCGCGCTGATAGGTGACTACACCCCAGCCGTCACCGCTCATCAGGCTATACCCCTTGCTCTTGCCCTCGCTGCCCGCCAGTTGAATCTCACGATGCACTACCAATGGATAGACAGTGAACAGTTGTCGACCGCCCAGCTTCATGCCTTCGATGCAATTTGGTGCGTTCCTGCCAGCCCATACCGTCACGACGACAATATCCTGCAAGCCATTCGGTTTGCCCGCGAAACGCCTATCCCCTTTCTGGGCACCTGTGGCGGTTGCCAGTACGCCTTGCTGGAATATGCCCGCCATGCGCTAGGCTGGCACGACGCCAACAATGCGGAAGTGACCCTGGAAGGCCGATCGGTAATTACCCCGTTACAATGCGAAATGGTGGAAAAAGAGGGTGATATCCGTCTGTTGTCTGATTCACACATCGCCCGCGCCTACGGCCGTGAGGCGATCACCGAAGGCTATCGTTGCCGCTACGGCATTAATGAAGCGTTTCGGGATGCGTTCACGGCAGCTGGTATCCGGGTTTCCGGTGTGGATGACAACGGCGATATTCGCGCCATCGAAATCCTCGATCATCCCTTTTTCGTCGGTACCCTGTTTCAGCCGGAACGTGCTGCACTAAAACAGATAACGCCACCGTTGGCTATTGCTCTCCTTGAGGCAGCAGCAGCACATTAACCGCAGTTTTTTACACAAGTTGCACCAAATTGGATCGACAGGAGAACAATTCCACCATTTTGGTGCACCCTATGCCTTTGCTTTATCCCTCCATACCACCCATTTATCCCGATTCGCCACGGATAGGATTTAGTTTTCTGCCCATCTCACCATCATGACAAGCTGGCACCGTTTTTGCTTATTGTTAATGACGGTGTCCGGCTCATCATGCTGGCCCACTGACAGACAGAGCAGGCGCGGCCATGACTGCGCCACAACACAACAAGCACATTACAATTACATTAGGCACATACGATGATTATGAAAAAAGTGATTATGTCCACGCTGGTAGCCAGCGCTTCACTGTTTGCCTTCATCAATCAGGCACACGCGGGCGCAACGCTTGATGCCATTCAGAAGAAAGGTTTCGTACAGTGTGGTATCAGCGATGGACTTCCTGGTTTCTCGTATGCCGATGCCAACGGCAAATACTCCGGTATCGATGTTGACGTCTGCCGTGGCGTCGCGGCTGCCATTTTTGGTGATGCCAACAAAGTCAAATACACCCCACTGACAGCTAAAGAGCGCTTCACAGCCCTGCAGTCCGGCGAAGTGGATGTGCTGTCCCGTAACACCACCTGGACCTCATCCCGTGACGGTAGCATGGGCCTGCTGTTCACCGGCGTGACCTACTACGACGGTATCGGCTTCCTCGCTCATAACAAAGCCGGGCTGAAAAGCGCCAAAGAACTGGACGGTGCCACCGTGTGTATCCAGGCCGGTACCGACACCGAGCTGAACGTAGCCGACTACTTCAAGACCCACAATATGAAGTACACCCCGGTGACCTTTGACCGTTCTGACGAAAGCGCCAAAGCACTGGACTCCGGCCGTTGCGATACGCTGGCTTCCGATCAGTCTCAGTTGTACGCCCTGCGTATCAAACTGGGTAAACCGGCCGACTTCGTCGTGCTGCCGGAAGTGATCTCCAAAGAACCGTTGGGACCGGTTGTACGTCGTGGTGACGAAGACTGGTTTGCCATTGTTCGCTGGACACTGTTTGCCATGCTGGACGCCGAAGAGATGGGTGTGACCTCTCAAAACGTCGATCAGATGGCCGCCAAGCCGACCACTCCGGACATGGCACACCTGTTGGGTAAAGAAGGTAACTTCGGTAAAGATCTGAAATTGCCAAATGACTGGGCGTATAAAATCGTTAAGCAGGTCGGTAACTACGGTGAAGTGTTCGAGCGTAACGTAGGTCAGGGCAGTGAGCTGAAAATCAAGCGCGGCCTGAACGAACTGTGGAACAAAGGCGGTATCCAGTACGCCCCTGCTGTTCGCTAATTCTTGATGCAAAAACGGGCACGTGCTGCGAACCAGCCGTGCCCTTGCTTTATCCGTCACTGAGGCTCCAACATGCTGCAACGCCCAACCGTGAAAGGTGATTTATCACTGACTAATCCAGCGGTGCGCGCCTGGTTGTATCAAATCCTTGCTGTCATCATCGTGGTGGTTACCGCCGCTTACCTGCTGCACAATACCGTCACTAACCTCTCACAGCGTGGAATTACATCAGGTTTTGCCTTTTTAAATAACAGCGCTGGCTTTGGTATCGTTCAGCACCTGATTGACTACGATCAGGACGACACCTATGCTCGCGTTTTTGTTATTGGCCTGCTTAATACGTTGCTGGTTTCAGCCATCTGTATTATCTGCGCCTCACTGCTGGGGTTTATCGTCGGTCTGGCACGTCTGTCTGATAACTGGCTGCTGCGTAAACTTTCAACGATCTATATCGAAACGTTTCGTAACATCCCACCGTTACTGCAGATCTTCTTTTGGTATTTCGCGGTATTACGCAATCTGCCCGGCCCCCGTCAGGCCGTCAGCGCGTTCGATACCTTTTTTCTCAGCAACCGCGGCCTGTATATTCCAGCAGCGGGGTTTGGCCCAGGCGCACTCCCGTCTTTGCTTGCGCTGCTCGTCTCTCTGGGATGTGCAATCGCCTTGTATCGTCGGAATAAACGCTACCATGAGCTAACCGGTCAGCAACGCCGTTACTGGCCCATTCCTATCGCAATGTTGGCGGTACTGCTGGGTCTCTCTCATCTGGTTTTTGGCCGGGCACTGCACTGGGATTTTCCGGTCCTGAAAGGGTTTAACTTTAGCGGTGGCCTGGTGCTTATTCCGGAACTGGCGGCGCTGGCGCTGGCGTTATCGGTATATACCTCGTCATTTATTGCCGAGATCATTCGCTCAGGTATCCAGTCTGTTTCTCACGGGCAGCATGAAGCGGCACTGTCGCTGGGTCTGCCAAAACCGGTCACCTTACGCAAAGTTATCCTGCCACAGGCACTGCGCGTCATCATTCCGCCGTTGACCAGTCAATATCTGAACATCGTGAAAAACTCGTCACTGGCAGCTGCCATTGGCTACCCGGATATGGTGTCGCTGTTCGCCGGTACGGTTCTGAACCAGACCGGGCAAGCCATTGAGACCATTGCCATCACCATGTCGGTCTACCTGATTATCAGTCTGCTGATCTCATTACTGATGAACCTCTATAACCGGAAAATCGCCTTAATTGAGCGTTAAAGGAACAGGATGACTATGACAACACACACACCATCCAATCCGACGCCCATTAGCAACGCCATCGTCTGGGCACGACGGAACCTGTTCTCCAGTGTTACCAACAGCGTGTTGACGTTGGTCTGCCTGTGGTTACTGTGGACCCTGATCCCACCGTTACTAAATTGGGCTATCTTCAAGGCCAACTGGGTCGGTTCAACCCGTGCAGACTGCACCAGTGATGGTGCCTGCTGGGTATTCGTCCATGCCCGTTTCGAGCAATTCATGTACGGGCTTTATCCACGGGAAGAGCTCTGGCGCATTAACTTTGCGCTGGTACTGGCGTTGATCAGCATCCTGCCGATGTTCTGGCGTAATCTGCCACGCCGTGGCCGTTATATCGCCATCTGGTGCGTAGTCTATCCGCTACTTGCCTGGTGGTTGCTGTTCGGCGGCTTTGGTGGCCTGAGTCGGGTGGAAACCCGTCAGTGGGGTGGTCTGACACTGACTATCATCATCGCAGCGATCGGCATCGCAGGTGCGTTACCGCTGGGAATATTACTGGCACTGGGACGCCGTTCCAACATGCCGGTACTGCGCGCGCTATGCGTGATTTTCATCGAGTTCTGGCGCGGCGTTCCCCTGATCACAGTGCTGTTCATGTCCTCGGTGATGCTGCCTTTGTTCCTGACGGAAGGCACCAACATCGACAAACTACTGCGCGCCTTGGTTGGGGTAATTTTGTTCCAGTCGGCATATGTCGCAGAAGTGGTACGTGGCGGCTTACAGGCACTCCCGAAAGGACAATATGAAGCAGCGCAATCTCTGGCACTGGGATACTGGCGTATGCAGGGATTGGTCATTCTGCCCCAGGCGCTAAAGATGGTGATCCCCGGTCTGGTCAACACCATTATCGCCCTGTTCAAAGACACCAGTCTGGTAATCATCATCGGTTTGTTCGACCTGTTTAGCAGTATTCAGCAAGCAACTGTTGACCCGGCCTGGCTGGGGATGTCCACAGAAGGCTATGTTTTTGCTGCCATTATCTATTGGATCTTCTGCTTTAGCATGTCGCGCTATAGCCAGCATTTAGAAAAACGTTTTGATACTGGACATAAGTCCCATTGAGGTTATCCATGAACCAGGACACATTGACATCTTCATCCAACCACATGATTACACTGGAAAATGTGAACAAGTGGTATGGGCAGTTCCATGTACTGAAAGACATTAACCTGCAGGTCAGCCAAGGCGAGCGTATCGTGTTATGTGGGCCATCTGGCTCGGGCAAATCAACTACAATCCGTTGTATCAACCATTTGGAAGAGCACCAACAAGGTCGGATCGTCGTTGACGGCATCGAACTCAACCATGACAGCCGTAATATTGAGAAAGTCAGAACAGAAGTCGGCATGGTATTCCAGCACTTCAACCTGTTCCCGCATCTGACAGTTCTGCAAAACTGTACATTGGCCCCGTGCTGGGTGCGTAATATGCCGAAAAAAGAAGCGGAAGCATTGGCAATGCATTACCTGGAGCGTGTTCGTATCGCCGCCCATGCCCATAAATATCCGGGCCAGCTTTCCGGCGGCCAGCAACAGCGCGTTGCGATTGCCCGCTCACTGTGTATGAAACCGAAAATCATGCTGTTTGATGAACCGACATCCGCACTGGATCCGGAAATGGTCAAAGAGGTGCTGGATACCATGCTAGGTCTGGCAGAAGATGGTATGACTATGCTGTGCGTTACCCATGAAATGGGCTTCGCTCGCACGGTAGCTAACCGGGTGATCTTTATGGATCAGGGTGAGATCGTTGAACAAGCGCCGCCGGATATCTTCTTCGGTAGCCCACGTTCAGAACGCACACAAACGTTTCTGGCGCAAATCCTGCACTGATCACCGTCTACACAATACACAACGTCACACAACGTCCCAGCCCGCCCACGATGTGCGGGCTTTTTTATGTCCCCATTTTGCATATTAAAATCAGCGATAAATACTCTTCGGTTGACAGCACTGTCCGCTGAAGATGTTTTCATGCACACAGAACAAAACAGCAGGGTTGTATAGAGGAGAACGGATGAGGTATGAGAGCGAGGGTGGAACCGATGCGCGGGTGAAGAGGCTCGCGTATAAATCAGCGTAATCAAGGCACCGTATCAGAAGTGGCTGACCAGCTGTCTCAGGCTGCCACCTGGACGATACCCATTAAAATCCCGGTGTTAGCCGGGGCGCGCTGTGCGCGCTGACCCTGCTCAACCGGTCATTCATCCGCCCGGTCATTACCCCGCAAACCACAAAAAACAAAAGGCCCGGTCTTTCGACCGGGCCCTTCGCTCTGTTTGATGCCTGGCAGTTCCCTACTCTCGCATGGGGAGACCCCACACTACCATCGGCGCTACGGCGTTTCACTTCTGAGTTCGGCATGGGGTCAGGTGGGACCACCGCGCTCTCGCCGCCAGGCAAATTCTTTTGACGTCTTTCAACGTCCTGATTCTTCATGTCGCCGTGTATCGCTACACCACGCCATCCAATCCTCGAACAAGCTAAAAATTCCGTCTCTCTCACCAAAACACCTTCGGTGTTGTAAGGTTAAGCCTCTCGGGTCATTAGTACTGGTTAGCTCAACGTATCACTACGCTTACACACCCAGCCTATCAACGTCCTCGTCTCGAACGTCCCTTCCGGGGAATCAAGTTCCCAGGGAAGACTCATCTCGGGGCAAGTTTCCCGCTTAGATGCTTTCAGCGGTTATCTCTTCCGCACGTAGCTACCGGGCAGTGCCATTGGCATGACAACCCGAACACCAGCGGTGCGTTCACTCCGGTCCTCTCGTACTAGGAGCAACCCCCCTCAATCTTCCAACGCCCACGGCAGATAGGGACCGAACTGTCTCACGACGTTCTAAACCCAGCTCGCGTACCACTTTAAATGGCGAACAGCCATACCCTTGGGACCTACTTCAGCCCCAGGATGTGATGAGCCGACATCGAGGTGCCAAACACCGCCGTCGATATGAACTCTTGGGCGGTATCAGCCTGTTATCCCCGGAGTACCTTTTATCCGTTGAGCGATGGCCCTTCCATTCAGAACCACCGGATCACTAAGACCTGCTTTCGCACCTGCTCGAGCCGTCACTCTCGCAGTCAAGCTAGCTTATGCCTTTGCACTAACCTCCTGATGTCCGACCAGGATTAGCTAACCTTCGTGCTCCTCCGTTACTCTTTGGGAGGAGACCGCCCCAGTCAAACTACCCACCAGACACTGTCCCCAGCCCGGATGACGGGCCCAGGTTAGAACATCAAACATTAAAGGGTGGTATTTCAAGGTTGGCTCCATGCAGACTGGCGTCCACACTTCAAAGCCTCCCACCTATCCTACACATCAAGGCTCAAGGTTCAGTGTCAAGCTATAGTAAAGGTTCACGGGGTCTTTCCGTCTTGCCGCGGGTACACTGCATCTTCACAGCGAGTTCAATTTCACTGAGTCTCGGGTGGAGACAGCCTGGCCATCATTACGCCATTCGTGCAGGTCGGAACTTACCCGACAAGGAATTTCGCTACCTTAGGACCGTTATAGTTACGGCCGCCGTTTACCGGGGCTTCGATCAAGAGCTTCTCCTTACGGATAACCCCATCAATTAACCTTCCGGCACCGGGCAGGCGTCACACCGTATACGTCCACTTTCGTGTTTGCACAGTGCTGTGTTTTTATTAAACAGTTGCAGCCAGCTGGTATCTGCGACTCCCGTCAGCTCCATCCGCAAGGGACTTCACCAACAGGAGCGTGCCTTCTCCCGAAGTTACGGCACCATTTTGCCTAGTTCCTTCACCCGAGTTCTCTCAAGCGCCTGAGTATTCTCTACCTGACCACCTGTGTCGGTTTGGGGTACGATTCAATGTTACCTGATGCTTAGAGGCTTTTCCTGGAAGCAGGGCATCTGTCACTTCAGCACCGTAGTGCCTCGTCATCACGCCTCAGTGTTGACAGCAGACCGGATTTGCCTGGTCCACCCACCTGCACGCTTAAACCGGGACAACCGTCGCCCGGATGACATAGCCTTCTCCGTCCCCCCTTCGCAGTAACACCAAGTACAGGAATATTAACCTGTTTCCCATCGACTACGCTTTTCAGCCTCGCCTTAGGGGTCGACTCACCCTGCCCCGATTAACGTTGGACAGGAACCCTTGGTCTTCCGGCGTGCGGGTTTTTCACCCGCATTATCGTTACTTATGTCAGCATTCGCACTTCTGATACCTCCAGCAGCCCTCACAGGCCACCTTCACCGGCTTACAGAACGCTCCCCTACCCAACAACACATAGTGTCGCTGCCGCAGCTTCGGTGCATGGTTTTAGCCCCGTTACATCTTCCGCGCAGGCCGACTCGACCAGTGAGCTATTACGCTTTCTTTAAATGATGGCTGCTTCTAAGCCAACATCCTGGCTGTCTGGGCCTTCCCACATCGTTTCCCACTTAACCATGACTTTGGGACCTTAGCTGGCGGTCTGGGTTGTTTCCCTCTTCACGACGGACGTTAGC
Source organism: Dickeya ananatis (assembly GCF_019464615.1). Classification (NCBI taxonomy): domain Bacteria; kingdom Pseudomonadati; phylum Pseudomonadota; class Gammaproteobacteria; order Enterobacterales; family Pectobacteriaceae; genus Dickeya; species Dickeya ananatis. Next base: position 3,916,498 of record NZ_CP040816.1, read on the forward strand.
ACCCGCCGTGTGTCTCCCGTGATAACATTCTTCGGTATTCGCAGTTTGCATCGGGTTGGTAAGCCGGGATGGCCCCCTAGCCGAAACAGTGCTCTACCCCCGAAGATGAGTTCACGAGGCGCTACCTAAATAGCTTTCGGGGAGAACCAGCTATCTCCCGGTTTGATTGGCCTTTCACCCCCAGCCACAAGTCATCCGCTAATTTTTCAACATTAGTCGGTTCGGTCCTCCAGTTAGTGTTACCCAACCTTCAACCTGCCCATGGCTAGATCACCGGGTTTCGGGTCTATACCCTGCAACTAGACGCCCAGTTAAGACTCGGTTTCCCTGCGGCTCCCCTATTCGGTTAACCTTGCTACAGAATATAAGTCGCTGACCCATTATACAAAAGGTACGCAGTCACACCTAAAAGGTGCTCCCACTGCTTGTACGTACACGGTTTCAGGTTCTATTTCACTCCCCTCGCCGGGGTTCTTTTCGCCTTTCCCTCACGGTACTGGTTCACTATCGGTCAGTCAGGAGTATTTAGCCTTGGAGGATGGTCCCCCCATGTTCAGACAGGATACCACGTGTCCCGCCCTACTCATCGAACTCACGACCTGTGCATCTTCGTGTACGGGACTGTCACCCTGTACCGTGCGCCTTTCCAGACGCTTCCACTGACACACAAGCCGATTCAGGTTCTGGGCTCCTCCCCGTTCGCTCGCCGCTACTGGGGGAATCTCGGTTGATTTCTTTTCCTCGGGGTACTGAGATGTTTCAGTTCCCCCGGTTCGCCTCATTAACCTATGGATTCAGTTAATGATAGTGTGACAAGTCACACTGGGTTTCCCCATTCGGGTATCGTCGGGTATAACGGTTCATATCACCTTGCCGACGCTTTTCGCAGATTAGCACGCCCTTCATCGCCTCTGACTGCCTAGGCATCCACCGTGTACGCTTAGTCGCTTAACCTCACAACCCGAAAGTGTCTCGGGATGCGAGTATTTTGAGAGACTCGAACAACACATGAATTCTCATTCACATGCTGTCGTTTCAATTTTTCAGCTTGTTCCGGATTGTTAAAGAGCAGAATACTTCGCAGCATACTGTTGCCAGTACACTCTGAAGTCATTCGTAAATGGTGGAGCTATGCGGGATCGAACCGCAGACCTCCTGCGTGCAAAGCAGGCGCTCTCCCAGCTGAGCTATAGCCCCATAGAATGCAACACGTAAACCTTTACCCGCCATTTCTTCTGAGACAAGGCGTGGAATAACGACGCATACATCAATATGCGAGTGATGTCACAACGCAGTATCAGGAGAAATCTGGTAGGCCTGAGTGGACTTGAACCACCGACCTCACCCTTATCAGGGGTGCGCTCTAACCACCTGAGCTACAAGCCTATAAGGTTTTACTGCTCATCTTCTTCATCAGACAATCTGTGTGGACACCACGCAGGCACTTCTACTCGGTAAGGAGGTGATCCAACCGCAGGTTCCCCTACGGTTACCTTGTTACGACTTCACCCCAGTCATGAATCACAAAGTGGTAAGCGCCCTCCCGAAGGTTAAGCTACCTACTTCTTTTGCAACCCACTCCCATGGTGTGACGGGCGGTGTGTACAAGGCCCGGGAACGTATTCACCGTAGCATTCTGATCTACGATTACTAGCGATTCCGACTTCATGGAGTCGAGTTGCAGACTCCAATCCGGACTACGACGTACTTTATGAGGTCCGCTTGCTCTCGCGAGGTCGCTTCTCTTTGTATACGCCATTGTAGCACGTGTGTAGCCCTACTCGTAAGGGCCATGATGACTTGACGTCATCCCCACCTTCCTCCGGTTTATCACCGGCAGTCTCCCTTGAGTTCCCACCCGAAGTGCTGGCAACAAAGGATAAGGGTTGCGCTCGTTGCGGGACTTAACCCAACATTTCACAACACGAGCTGACGACAGCCATGCAGCACCTGTCTCACAGTTCCCGAAGGCACTCCAGCATCTCTGCCGGATCCTGTGGATGTCAAGAGTAGGTAAGGTTCTTCGCGTTGCATCGAATTAAACCACATGCTCCACCGCTTGTGCGGGCCCCCGTCAATTCATTTGAGTTTTAACCTTGCGGCCGTACTCCCCAGGCGGTCGATTTAACGCGTTAGCTCCGGAAGCCACGGTTCAAGACCACAACCTCCAAATCGACATCGTTTACAGCGTGGACTACCAGGGTATCTAATCCTGTTTGCTCCCCACGCTTTCGCACCTGAGCGTCAGTCTTCGTCCAGGGGGCCGCCTTCGCCACCGGTATTCCTCCAGATCTCTACGCATTTCACCGCTACACCTGGAATTCTACCCCCCTCTACGAGACTCTAGCCTGTCAGTTTTGAATGCAGTTCCCAGGTTAAGCCCGGGGATTTCACATCCAACTTAACAGACCGCCTGCGTGCGCTTTACGCCCAGTCATTCCGATTAACGCTTGCACCCTCCGTATTACCGCGGCTGCTGGCACGGAGTTAGCCGGTGCTTCTTCTGCGGGTAACGTCAATGGGTAAAGGTATTAACCTTACCCCCTTCCTCCCCGCTGAAAGTGCTTTACAACCCGAAGGCCTTCTTCACACACGCGGCATGGCTGCATCAGGGTTTCCCCCATTGTGCAATATTCCCCACTGCTGCCTCCCGTAGGAGTCTGGACCGTGTCTCAGTTCCAGTGTGGCTGGTCATCCTCTCAGACCAGCTAGGGATCGTCGCCTAGGTGAGCCTTTACCCCACCTACTAGCTAATCCCATCTGGGCACATCCGATGGCAAGAGGCCCGAAGGTCCCCCTCTTTGGTCTTGCGACGTTATGCGGTATTAGCTACCGTTTCCAGTAGTTATCCCCCTCCATCAGGCAGTTTCCCAGACATTACTCACCCGTCCGCCGCTCGCCGGCGGGGAAGCAAGCTTCCCCCCGCTGCCGCTCGACTTGCATGTGTTAGGCCTGCCGCCAGCGTTCAATCTGAGCCATGATCAAACTCTTCAATTTAAAGTTTGATGTGTTTTCCGAAGAAAACGGTGCTCAAAGAATTTACTGTTTATTCGTAATGAATTAACTGTTGTCACTCTTCAAGACTTTCACTAAATATTTTTAGTGAAGTGTCCTGCGAGTGCCCACACAGATTGTCTGATTGATTGTTAAAGAGCAGTGCGACCGGCCTGAGCCTGCTGTCGCGAGGTGGCGTATACTACGCTTTCCTCATGAAGTGTCAACGATTATTTTCGTTTCCGCTTCCTGACACCGCGCCGCTGTTGCCGCTGTTGCCGCTGTTGCCGCTGTTGCCGCTGTTGCCGCTGTTGCCGCTGTTGCCGCTGTTGCCGCTGTTGCCGCTGTTGCCGCTGTTGCCGCTGTTGCCGCTGTTGCCGCTGTTGCCGCTGTTGCCGCTGTTGCCGTGTCAGTGGGGTCGCATTATAGGGCGTTCATCGCCGACCGCAACCGGTATTTTTGATTAAATTGCGCGTTCGCTGCATTCCACAGCAAAAGCCCCGCTTATACCTTATTTTGCACAGAGTTATCCACAACCCAGGCATTTTTTGAAATTTGGCGAGCATCACGCAAACGTTTTCGCTACAATTCCTCCCCTGATGAATGACACATATTTCGTGGGTGCGTTAGCTGAATATTGGCGACCAATCCGTATTTTTTTATATGACTGTCACTATTCACGTAACGATTCACGTAACGCTCTTTAAAGTAAGAACCTAGTCAGGGGATCAAACCATCATGCAACAACGTCGTCCTATCCGTCGTGCTTTGCTCAGCGTATCTGATAAAGCCGGTATCGTTGAATTTGCCCAGTCTTTGTCACAGCGTGGCATTGAACTGCTCTCTACCGGGGGTACAGCGCGTCTGCTGGCCAACGCGGGTCTGCCGGTAACAGAGGTTTCCGATTACACGGGTTTTCCAGAAATGATGGACGGACGTGTCAAAACCCTGCACCCCAAAGTGCATGGCGGTATTCTGGGCCGTCGCGGCCAGGATGATGCCGTTATGGCGCAGCATCATATCCAGCCAATCGACATGGTGGTCGTCAATCTCTACCCGTTTGCCCAGACCGTCGCTAAAGCCGACTGTACGCTGGAAGACGCCGTGGAAAATATTGATATCGGCGGGCCGACCATGGTGCGCTCCGCCGCCAAGAACCATAATGACGTGGCGATTGTCGTCAAAAGCAGCGACTACACGGCAATCATCGAGGAGATGGATGCCAACGACGGTTCTCTGACTTACGAAACCCGTTTTGATCTGGCTATCAAGGCATTCGAACATACCGCCGCTTATGACAGCATGATCGCCAACTATTTTGGCAGCAAGGTTCCGGCCTATCATGGCGATACCACTCAGCCTGCTGGTCGTTTCCCTCGCACGCTAAACCTGAACTTTATTAAAAAGCAGGATATGCGTTACGGTGAAAACAGCCACCAGCAGGCCGCCTTCTATATAGAAGAGCATGTCTCTGAGGCATCGGTGGCTACCGCGCAACAAGTACAAGGTAAAGCCCTTTCCTACAACAACATCGCGGATACCGATGCTGCGCTGGAATGCGTGAAAGAATTCGCCGAACCCGCCTGCGTTATCGTTAAGCATGCCAACCCCTGTGGCGTGGCGATCGGTGATTCGATTCTGGACGCTTATGAGCGCGCCTACAAAACCGACCCAACATCGGCGTTCGGTGGGATCATCGCGTTTAACCGCGAATTGGATGAAGCCACCGCACAAGCCATTATCAGTCGTCAGTTCGTTGAAGTGATTATTGCGCCTGCCGCCAGCGATGCTGCGCTGAAGGTTACTGCCGCCAAGCAAAACGTCCGTGTACTGATCTGCGGCCAGTGGCAGCAACGTGTCTCCGGTCTGGATTTCAAACGCGTCAACGGTGGCCTGTTGGTGCAGGATCGCGATTTAGGCATGGTAGACGCTGCTCAACTGCGCGTCGTCACCGAACGCCAGCCGACGCAGACCGAACTGCGTGATGCCTTGTTCTGCTGGAAAGTGGCGAAATTCGTTAAATCCAACGCCATTGTGTATGCTCGCGATAACATGACTATCGGTATCGGTGCCGGTCAAATGAGCCGCGTTTACTCGGCCAAAATCGCAGGTATCAAAGCCAGTGACGAAGGGTTGGAAGTGAAGGGTTCCGTCATGGCATCCGACGCATTCTTCCCGTTCCGTGATGGTATCGATGCCGCTGCTGCCGTTGGTATCACGTGTGTGATTCAGCCTGGCGGTTCCATTCGCGATGACGAAGTCATCGCTGCTGCTAACGAGCACGGCATTGCGATGCTGTTTACCGACATGCGCCATTTCCGTCACTAATCCGGGGCTATAACAATGAATATTTTGATTATTGGTAATGGCGGTCGCGAACACGCACTGGCCTGGAAAGCGGCCCAGTCTCCGTTGGCTGATAAAGTCTATGTGGCGCCGGGTAATGCGGGCACTGCCCTGGAGCCCGCGCTGGAAAACGTAAATATTGCCGCGACAGACATCCCGGCACTGCTGGATTTCGCTCGCCAGAACGCGATTGGCCTGACTATCGTTGGCCCGGAAGCGCCGCTGGTCATCGGTGTCGTCGACGCATTCCGCGCCGCGGGCCTGAAGATTTTCGGCCCAACGCAGGCGGCAGCCCAGTTGGAAGGTTCCAAAGCCTTTACCAAGGACTTTCTGGCTCGCCAGCATATTCCAACCGCGGAATACCAAAATTTCACCGAGATTGAACCTGCGCTGGAGTATATCCGTCGCCAAGGTGCGCCGATTGTTATCAAAGCAGACGGTCTGGCCGCGGGCAAAGGTGTCATTGTTGCTATGACGCTGGAAGAAGCGGAAAACGCGGCCACCGATATGTTGGCAGGTAACGCGTTTGGCGATGCGGGTCACCGCATCGTGGTCGAAGAGTTTCTTGATGGCGAAGAAGCCAGCTTCATCGTCATGGTGGATGGCGAACACGTACTGCCGATGGCGACCAGTCAGGACCACAAACGTGTAGGTGACCAGGATTCCGGTCCTAACACCGGTGGCATGGGCGCTTACTCACCTGCACCGGTAGTAACAGATGACGTCCACCAGCGGGTCATGGATCAGATTATTTGGCCAACCGTGCGCGGCATGGCGGCCGAAGGCAACGTGTATACCGGATTCTTGTACGCTGGCCTGATGATCTCCCCAGATGGTCAGCCGAAGGTGATCGAATTCAACTGCCGTTTCGGTGACCCGGAAACGCAGCCTATCATGCTGCGTCTGAAATCCGATCTGGTGGAACTCTGTCTGGCGGCGTGCGACGGCAAACTGGATGAGAAAACCTCTGACTGGGATGCCCGTCCATCACTGGGTGTGGTGTTGGCTGCAGGCGGCTATCCAGGGGATTACCGCACCGGTGACGTCATTTCCGGCCTGCCGACCCAGGAAGCAACCGACGGAAAAGTGTTCCACGCTGGTACCCGGCTTAATGGCGATGATGTCGTGACTAACGGCGGACGCGTGTTGTGCGTAACAGCACTGGGCCACAGCGTTGCCGATGCGCAGCAACGCGCTTACGAACTGGCTAAACCCATCCATTGGGAAGGCAGTTTCTGCCGCAGCGATATTGGCTATCGCGCCATCGCACGTGAACAGAAAGCCTGACCACCAGTATTCCGCTTTAACAAGGGGCTGCGGCCCCTTATTTTTTGCCTTCATGCACCCACTCTTTCCGGGGCCAGCATTCCCTGACTACCACGTTTCAGCAGTTGGCTCCCAGCGACAAAAATCGGCTTCGGCTACCTGCAACAATTGCGTACCTTCCGGCGACTCCAGCCAGGCGATGCCAAGTGGTCCACCAGCATGTTCGTTTTGTTGGGCAATCCAGGCCAGTGAAGCGCGATCAAAATCGGGACGTACCGCTTTTCCATCGCATGTGGTCACCTGACCTGCCTTCCAGCGGCCCTGTATCAGTGACACCTTACCCGTTCGCAGCGAATCGCTTAGCTCCAGCAAACGTCGGGCGTCAAACTGATACAACGCAATATCGTCTTCCGAGAGAGATTCGCGGCGATCTGGCAACTGGCGCTGCATAAAGCTCACGTTTCCAGACTGATCAAAACGCAGCCTGACTTCTCCTTGTGACGGCGAAGTGGCTGTCTGCTGCACCTCGCGCAATACGCCCTGCTGGAAGCGATACAGGGTTGTTTTGACATCGTTGCCTTGCAACGAACTGAATACCGTCACCAGCGTGGTGAGATGTTGTTGCGTGTCGTCCTTGCGCCATAACCTGACTACACCGCGATCAGCCAGATAACCACTGGCAAACACGGCAGGCGTCGGCGAATGCGAACTACAGGCGGTCAGCCAGCACACCAGCACCGGAACAACCACCCGAATATATCGTCTGAAGAAAAGCAAAAGGGGCGAAATCGCCCCTCTGCTTAAACCTTGTATCAGCATGCGCTTATTTAACAGCGTCTTTCAATGCCTTACCAGATACAAACGCGGGCACATTAGCGGCAGCGATTTTGATTTCTTTACCAGTCTGCGGGTTGCGGCCAGTGCGCTCATTACGATGATTGACTTTGAAAGTACCAAAACCAACTAATTGTACTGCATCACCTTCTTTCAGAGACTCAGTAATCGCTGCCAGGGTAGCTTCCAGAGCAGCTTTAGCCTGGGTCTTGGAAAGGTCAGCTTTGTCAGCAATTACATCAATCAGTTGAGTCTTATTCATAAGTTATCCTTACAGTGTGTTTATCGCTTGCTAAGCATCGAGTGCGACGGAAATGCCATAACAGCACTCTCCTGCATACACGCACCGACAGCCACTTTTATTACGCCCCCCAAATGTAGACCAGACAGGGTGCGGATGTGAAGCCTAAAGACAGGCCATTTCAGGCCTTAAATCACGTTTTATCGCGTTATTGATACAAATTTATCCCAATGTTGCTGACTCCAGCTTCACGCAGGTCGGCGCGCAGTCCTTTTATCAGCTCAATATCGCGTTCTTCGCAGTCGGCCAGCAGGCGGAAAATCTCCCACTGGATATCCCATTCTTCTTCAACTGCGGGCAAGTCCTTTAACTCTTCATCGGTCATTTCCCGACCGGCTTGCGTCATTTCCAGCATCGCTACGGTACGAATCGACGTTTCGCTAATGGTCACCGCATGTTCCAGCGTTTCACCACTCAGACGCGAATGCAGTAATTCACTCAGCGCCACACAAGCATCAATGGCCGGATAAACGCCATAAATATCGTAATCATCCGGCGCGGGGATGGCATCTTCCAGTTTTTCTAACTGGCTGTCGAAATTGACCTTAGCGTCTTTAACGACCTGCGTTTCCCATACCAAATCCAGTATGCGCCGGTAGAGTTGTGCATCCCCAAACCCGGTCTGCTGGCAGAACTCATAGTAGTTGGGGTACATACGTTCACAAAGGCAAGCCATAAAGGTGACATGCTGCCAGCTTGCCAGTTTTTCCAGACGCAAATGGATCGGGTTACGTAACATTGTTTATCTCAATAATAATGGGCGGCAGTGTAACGAAAATCACCACACTGCCATATACCTGAATTCCTAAAGTTTACTGCCCGGCATTATCCTACAGCCCGGCCTCACGTTGCCAGCGTTGAAACGCCGGACGGTTTGATGCCACAGCATCCGCCCAGCGGGTCGGCTCCGGCAGACGATACCCGTTCATGCAGCGCATGACCCACTGTAACGCGCTGTCCATACCGACACGATGACCGGTGGAGACAAACAACGGGTTGCAGCGCACCTTGCTACGCCATACCCAGCCGATCTGTTCATTTTTATCCAGCAACGGCTGTCGGCTGCCTGCTGCGTCTGCCAGCGGCGAAAACTGCCCACACAATCGGCGCTTGGCAACACCGATCGTCGGCACGTTGACCAGCAAACCGAAATGACTGGCCACCCCCAGGCGACGAGGATGAGACACGCCGTGTCCATCGACAAACAGCAAATCCGGCCGGTGTTGTAATTGTTCCCATGCCGCCATCAACGCCGGATACTCACGAAACGACAAAAAACCGGGGATATAAGGCATCACCGTCGGAATGCGCGCAATCTGGTATTCCACCAGTTGTAGCAACGGATAAGCCAGTACCGCTATCGCCGCACGGGTTACCGCGCCTTCCTGTTCGAAACCGACATCCGCACCGGCAATCAACGTCGGTTGTTCAAAAGGCACATCATCGTGACGAATCACCAACGCCGCTTTGTCACATTGCTCAGCGCGCAATGCCGGTATATCCATCAGGCCATGTCCTGATGATACGGTGCAGATAAACGGTGTACCGCTTCAACGAAGACACCGGCATGCTCCGGCGGCACATCCTGATGGATACCATGCCCCAGGTTAAACACATGACCATTGCCAGAACCGAAGCCCGCCAGAATGGTGGCGACCTCCTGCTCAATACGGGCAGGTGGTGCATACAACATCGACGGGTCCATATTGCCCTGTAGCGCAACCCGGTCTCCCACACGACGCCGTGCATCGGCAATATCCGTCGTCCAGTCGAGCCCCAGCGCATCACAACCGGTATCCGCCATCGCTTCCAGCCACTGACCACCGCCTTTGGTAAACAACGTCACCGGTACACGACGACCATCATGTTCACGCTGCAAGCCATCGACAATTTTATGCATGTAGTGTAGCGAAAATTCACGGTAAGCCGGGCCACTGAGTGCGCCACCCCAGGTATCAAAAATCATCACCGCCTGCGCCCCGGCTCGAATCTGGGCATTCAGGTAAAGCGTGACGCTATCCGCCAGCTTATCCAGCAGTAAATGCAGCGTATGCGGCTCGGCAAACATCATTTTTTTGATGACGGTAAAGGCTTTGCTGCTACCGCCTTCAACCATATACGTCGCCAGCGTCCATGGACTGCCGGAAAAACCGATTAGCGGTACCGCGCCAGCCAGATTGCGACGAATAGTCCGTACCGCGTTCATCACGTAACCCAGTTCAAGTTCCGGGTCCGGTATCGGCAGTTTTTTCACGTCGGCATGGCTGGTCACCGGTGAGGTAAAGCGCGGCCCTTCCCCCGCTTCAAAATAGAGCCCCAACCCCATCGCATCCGGTACAGTGAGAATATCGGAAAACAGGATAGCGGCATCAAGGCTATAACGCCGCAGCGGCTGTAACGTCACTTCACAGGCAAGCTCGGCATTCTTGCACAGCGACATAAAATCACCGGCTTGCGAGCGAGTCGCACGGTACTCAGGCAGGTAACGCCCTGCCTGACGCATCATCCATACCGGAGTCACATCCACAGGCTGGCGCAACAGCGCACGCAAATAGCGATCATTTTTCAGATCAGTCATGGTCTTTTCCTTGTAACGCCTGCGTGCAGGCATGATTGTCGCTGACAATGGCCGATCACTGATCAACCTCACGGCACAGTACGACCGTGTCTTCAATCAAACGCCGGGCTACCGTACCCGGTGGCGGCAATTCCGGCAAGCGGTCATAACGAAACCAGTTAGCATCCCGCAGTTCAGACGGGTCATGCTTCAGTTCTCCCCCGTCATAATCGGCCATGAACGCCATCATCAGCGAATGCGGGAACGGCCACGGCTGTGAACTGACATAACGCAGGTTTTTGACGCGGACATTGCTCTCTTCCATCACTTCCCGCGCCACCGCCTGTTCCAGCGTTTCCCCTACTTCAACGAAACCGGCCAACGTGGTGTACATATTGCCTTTGTGGCGTAAATGCTGCGCCAGCAAAATTTTGTCGTGATGACGGATAGCCACAATCACACAAGGGGCGATTTGCGGATAGTAACGCTCTTTGCAGTGGTGACACAGGCAGGCCAGTTCAGTAGTACTGGCTGACATTTCATGGCCGCAGTAACCGCAAAATCGGTGCGAACGGTAGAATTCCGCCAGTTGCACCGCACGGCCCGCCAACTGGAACAGCCCGGCATCCTGACTCAGCAGTTCACGTACCGACCCCATGTCGCTCGCCTTCTCCTGTAGCACCAGCCATACCGGTTCTCCCAGCCATTCGCCAACCTGACGGGCAGAACGCTGTTGCAGCTGCCACTGCGCTGCCGTTCCTTTCGGTAACTCGCCCTGGGGCAGCCAGATCTGGTGGCGGTGATATACCACCCACCACCCGCTTTCTTCACCTTTCAGCGTCACTTCCATCTCTTTTATCGCCCCGCTTATTATCAGGCTGGCCTGTCAGGCAGCCCGTTGGTGTTTTCATCGACCTTGTCAACATGACGACATTCCGTCAGGCATTATCCGGCGCGGGTGAAGCCTTGGCAATGCACATCCCCCAGAGGAATACCAGACACGGCGGATATTCGTTCATTGACGCCACCGCAGCACAGCGCATAAAGTAGCTGTAGTTTTGCAGTGGTTAATCGTTTTAATTGACCACGAGTTTTACGCCCCGCAAGGGGCCCTATCTTGTCGGAGTGCCCAACACGCCTGATGGCGCGTGGGCTGAGACCGTTAATTCGGGATCCGCGGAACCTGATCAGGTTAATACCTGCGAAGGGAACAAGAGTAATGATATCGCCCCCCAACACCATTCAGGGGAACGGGCGCAACAGTCTGGGCAACACGCCCTCTGCCGTTGCCAGCCAGCATCCGGCGATTACTCCCTCCGAACTCCAGACAAGCAATCTTCCCATTTAATGAACAGGAACTTGCTATGTCTACCGAATCCAAACTGTCCACGGAGCTGACGGCTTCTGGAGAAAAAACACCGTCCGGTCGTCGTGAACAACGTGCTGCCGCGCAGCAGTTTATTGATACGCTGCGCGGCTCAACCTTCCCAAACTCACAGCGGATTTATTTGACCGGCTCACGTCCGGATATTCGCGTACCCATGCGGGAAATTCAGCTAAGCCCAACGCTGGTGGGCGGTAGCCGCGACAATCCGCGCTATGAACCTAACGAGGCGGTGCCGGTTTATGATACCGCCGGTCCCTACGGCGACCCTGCTATCACCCCAGATGTACACCGTGGGCTTGGCAAACTGCGGGCCGACTGGATTGCCGAACGCGACGACACGGAAACCTTATCACACGTCAGCTCCGGCTTTACCCAACAACGGCTGGCGGATAGTGGTCTTGACCACCTGCGTTTTGAACACCTGCCGCACCCCAGACGCGCCAAAGTGGGACGTCGCGTCACCCAGTTGCATTACGCTCGTCAGGGGATCATCACGCCAGAGATGGAATTCATCGCCATCCGCGAAAATATGGGACGTGAGCGTATTCGCGGCGAGGTTCTGCGCCAGCAGCATCCGGGCCACAGTTTCGGCGCATTGCTGCCGGACGACATCACACCGGAATTCGTTCGTCAGGAAGTCGCGGCCGGGCGTGCGATTATCCCCGCCAACATTAATCACCCGGAATCGGAACCGATGGTCATCGGCCGTAATTTTCTGGTGAAAGTGAACGCCAATATCGGCAACTCCGCGGTGACCTCTTCGATTGAGGAAGAAGTCGAGAAACTGGTGTGGGCAACACGCTGGGGTGCGGACACGGTGATGGACTTATCCACCGGGCGCTATATTCATGAAACCCGCGAGTGGATCCTGCGCAACAGCCCGGTGCCGATCGGCACAGTGCCTATCTATCAGGCGCTGGAAAAGGTCAACGGCATCGCGGAAAACCTCACCTGGGAACTGTTCCGCGACACCTTGCTGGAACAGGCGGAACAGGGGGTGGATTATTTCACCATTCATGCAGGAGTGTTGTTGCGCTATGTCCCGATGACCGCCAAACGCCTGACGGGCATTGTGTCACGCGGCGGCTCCATCATGGCGAAATGGTGCCTGTCGTACCATCAGGAAAACTTCCTCTACCAGCATTTCCGCGAAATTTGCGAAATCTGTAGCGCCTATGACGTCGCCCTGTCATTGGGCGATGGCCTGCGCCCCGGCTCGATTCAGGATGCCAATGACGAAGCGCAGTTCGCCGAACTGCACACACTGGGGGAACTGACTAAGGTCGCCTGGGAATACGATGTGCAGGTGATGATCGAAGGCCCCGGTCATGTCCCGATGCAGATGATCCGCCGCAACATGACCGAAGAGCTGGAACACTGCCATGAAGCACCGTTCTACACGCTGGGCCCGCTCACCACGGATATCGCGCCGGGCTATGACCACTTCACGTCGGGTATCGGCGCGGCGATGATCGGCTGGTTCGGCTGTGCCATGCTGTGCTACGTCACCCCGAAAGAACACCTGGGGTTACCGAATAAGAACGACGTTAAACAAGGGCTTATCGCCTATAAGATCGCGGCCCACGCCGCCGATCTGGCGAAGGGGCACCCCGGCGCGCAGATCCGCGACAACGCCATGTCCAAGGCTCGCTTTGAATTCCGCTGGGAAGACCAGTTCAATCTGGCGCTGGATCCGGAAACCGCTCGCGCCTACCACGATGAAACCCTGCCGCAGGAATCTGGCAAAGTCGCGCATTTCTGCTCGATGTGCGGACCGAAATTCTGTTCGATGAAGATTACACAGGAAGTACGTGACTACGCCGCCCGTCAGGAAGCGCAACCGATCGACGTCGGCATGGCAAACATGTCCGCCGAATTCCGCGCTCGCGGTAGCGAGCTGTACCACACCGCTACCAGCCTGCCGCAGGAGGAACGCTGATGAACCGCGCGTTTCCCACCACTGACGCCCGACTGGGGCTTTATCCGGTGGTCGATAGCGTGGTATGGATTGAACGCCTGCTGGACGCGGGGGTTCGTACTATCCAGCTACGCATCAAAGACCAGCCAGCGGAGCAGGCCGAGCCGGACATCATCCGGGCGATTGCGCTTGGCCGTCAGTATCAGGCCCGGCTGTTTATCAACGATTACTGGCAACTGGCCGTCAGGCATCAGGCATACGGCGTACACCTGGGTCAGGAGGATCTTGATACGGCCGATCTGGCGGCAATCCACGCCGCCGGGTTACGTCTGGGTGTCTCTACCCATGACGATGCTGAGCTGGCACGCGCCGTCGCCCTGTCGCCGTCCTACATCGCACTGGGCCATATTTTCCCGACTCAAACCAAAGCCATGCCATCAGCACCGCAAGGTCTGGTGGAGTTGGCCCGTCATATTCATGCATTGAACGGGCGCTTTCCCACCGTCGCTATCGGCGGTATCAGCATTGACCGGGTACCCGCCGTGCTGGAAACCGGGGTCGGTAGCATCGCCGTGGTCAGCGCCATCACTCAGGCCGCTGACTGGCGCGCCGCGACCGCGACGTTGCTGCAATTGATAGAAGGACGGGAGGCGTAACATGCTCGATGATCAGGCATTTATGCGCTACAGCCGCCAGCTGTTGCTGGAGGATATCGGCCAGGAAGGGCAGCAGAAACTGGCGGCCTCCCGCGTGTTGCTGGTTGGGCTGGGTGGGCTGGGCTCACCGGCAGCACTCTATCTGGCGGCTGCGGGAGTGGGCACTCTGCTGCTGGCGGACCACGACACCCTACACCTCTCTAATCTGCAACGGCAGATTCTCTACCGTAACGCAGACCTGTCACACCCTAAAGCGGTGCTGGCCCGCCACGCGCTGGAAGCCATCAACCCACTGGTGCAAACCGTCGCTCTGACCACCCGACTTGAAGGCGAATCGCTGACCACCGCGGTAGCGCAAGCCGACCTGGTGCTGGACTGCTGTGACAACATGACTACCCGTCATGCGGTCAACGCCGCCTGCGTCGCGGCACAAAAGCCGCTGATTAGCGCCAGCGCGGTAGGATTCAGCGGCCAGTTGCTGGTACTGACACCCCCTTATCCGCACGGCTGCTACGCCTGCCTCTACCCGGATGCGACGGAACCCCAACGCAACTGCCGCACCGCCGGTGTACTTGGCCCGGTGGTCGGTGTGATGGGCACTTTGCAGGCACTGGAAGCGCTCAAACTGCTATGCGGATTACCCTCACCACTAGACGGTAAATTGCGTCTGTTCGATGCACGCCAGCAGCAATGGACCACGCTGCAACTGGCGCGATCAGCAACCTGTCCGGTATGCGGAGGGCAAGCATGAAGATCCGGCTCAACGATGAGGTTATCGAACTGCACAGCGAGTTGACCGTCGTGCAACTGCTTGAGCAGTTGAACCGCTTACAGCCCGGCACGGCGCTGGCCATCAATCACACCATCATCCCGCGTGATGCCTGGGCACATTCTGCCGTACGGGATGGTGATGACATTTTATTGTTTCAGGCAATCGCAGGAGGTTGAGATGCTGAAGATTGCAGATACAACGTTTACTTCCCGGTTATTAACCGGTACCGGAAAGTTTGCCGGTGCACAACTGATGCAGGATGCGCTGCGCGCCAGCGGCTCGCAACTGGTCACGCTGGCAATGAAACGGGTGGATTTGAAAGGCGGCAGCGATGCCATTCTGGCCCCGCTGCGTGAGCTGGGCGTACACCTGCTGCCCAATACATCGGGAGCCAAAACCGCTGAAGAAGCGGTATTCGCCGCCCGACTGGCGCGTGAAGCGCTGGGCACGCATTGGGTGAAGCTGGAAATCCACCCGGACATGAAATACCTGTTGCCAGATCCGGTGGAAACACTGAAAGCCGCGGAGCAACTGGTGAAAGACGGCTTTGTGGTACTGCCCTACTGCGGTGCCGACCCGGTGCTGTGCAAGCGTCTGGAAGACGTCGGTTGTGCCGCGGTGATGCCGCTCGGTGCTCCCATCGGCTCCAATCAAGGGCTGCAAACACGCGACTTTCTGCGCATTATCGTCGAACAGGCGCGGGTACCGGTGGTTGTGGATGCTGGCATTGGCGCTCCCAGCCATGCGGCAGAAGCCATCGAACTCGGTGCCGATGCGGTACTGGTTAATACCGCTATCGCCGTGGCTCGTGACCCGGTGCAGATGGCGCACGCCTTCCGGCTGGCGGTGAACGCCGGGGCGATCGCCCATCAGGCTGGTCTGGGCAGCCACCAGCACCTCGCCAGCGCCACCAGCCCACTGACCGGTTTTCTGCGCCAGACGGAGGCCACCGAGTAATGGACACTCACGCTCAACCGTCGTTTGAACACCGCTGGCAACAGCTGGAATGGCATGACCTGACCCTGCGCATCAACAGCAAAACCGACGCTGACGTAGAGCGGGCGCTGTGCGCTGATCGGCCCACGCGCGACGATATGATGGCGTTGCTGTCGCCTGCTGCCAGTCGCTGGCTGGAACCGCTGGCCCAGCGGGCACAACAACTGACGCGCCAGCGTTTTGGCAACACTGTCAGTTTCTATGTGCCGCTGTATCTTTCCAACCTGTGCGCCAACGACTGCACCTATTGTGGTTTCTCCATGAGTAACCACCTCAAACGCAAGACACTCAACGAGCAGGAAATCCAGCGTGAGTGCGAGGCCATCAAGGCGCTGGGGTTCGACCACCTGCTGCTGGTGACCGGTGAACACCAGCGCAAAGTAGGAATGGATTATTTTCGCCAGATGTTGCCGTTAATTCGCCCGCAATTCAGTTCACTGATGATGGAAGTGCAGCCGCTATCGCAGGAAGATTACGCTGAGCTGAAAACCCTCGGGTTGGATGGGGTGATGGTGTATCAGGAAACCTATCACGCCAGGACCTATGCCCACCATCACCTGCGCGGCCACAAGCAAGACTTCGCCTGGCGGCTGGCAACACCAGACAGGCTGGGGCGCGCCGGTATCGACAAGATCGGGCTGGGGGCGCTCATTGGGCTGTCGGATAGCTGGCGCACCGACTGCTATATGGTGGCCGAGCACCTGCTGTATTTACAGCAGACTTACTGGCAAAGCCGCTACTCAGTGTCGTTCCCTCGCCTGCGCCCTTGTGCTGGCGGCATTGAACCCGCCTCGTTGATGGATGAGGCACAGCTGATGCAGGTTATCTGCGCCTTCCGACTGCTGGCACCCGATGTGGAACTGTCGCTCTCCACCCGCGAGTCACCGTTCTTCCGCGACCATATGATCCCGATTGCCATCAACAACGTCAGCGCGTTTTCCAAAACCCAACCGGGCGGCTACGCCGACGATCACCCCGAGCTGGAGCAATTCACCCCGCACGACAATCGCCGCCCGCAAGACGTGGCTGATGCGCTGGCGCAGGCTGGGTTGCAGCCGGTATGGAAAGACTGGGA
Source organism: Dickeya ananatis (assembly GCF_019464615.1). Taxonomy (NCBI): domain Bacteria; kingdom Pseudomonadati; phylum Pseudomonadota; class Gammaproteobacteria; order Enterobacterales; family Pectobacteriaceae; genus Dickeya; species Dickeya ananatis. Next base: position 3,933,600 of record NZ_CP040816.1, read on the forward strand.
CGGTTATCTGGGAAGAGCGGCGATGGAGTGACGTCGCGCCAGGATCGCCGCAACATCGGCGATCCTTTCCAGGCGATCTAGGCGATGCGATCAACCGCCGGGAAGATCAGGCTAAAACAGATCCGCCCGGTGGTTTGATTAACAGGATCGCATCGGGCGATCACCTCACCACCATGCAAGGTCATGATGGCCCGAACGATAGACAACCCCAAACCACTGGAGTCACTACTCGCGCTGCGGGTCGCATCCACACGATAAAACCGGTCAAACAGTCGCTCCAGCTGCTCCGACGGTAATAAAGGGCCGAGGTTGGTCACCGCTATCACACTCCCTTCAGGCGATGTGCTCGCACTCAACGTTATCGGGCTATCCGCATGCGCATACCGTACCGCGTTGGCAACCAGATTACTCAGTGCACGCTGGAACAATAGCGCATCGACCAACAATGTCGCCTGCCCTTCATAGCGTAGTTCGATACCGCGCTCGTCCGCCAGCATATCAAAGTAATCCGCTACCCGGCGCAGTTCGACCTCCACCTCAACCGGCACCCGGTTAAGGACCGGTTGCTCATGGCTGGCGCGGGCCAGAAACAGGATGTTTTCTACCATCCGCGACAGGCGCTCCAGTTCGGCAATATTGTCCGACAGTAGCGTTTCATACTCTTCCACACTGCGCGGCTGGTACAGCGCGACCTGACAATGCCCCATCAGCGCACCGATCGGCGTGCGAATCTCATGCGCCAGGTCGGCAGAAAACTGGGTCAATCGCTGATAACCCTCGTTGAGACGATCCAACATGGCGTTAAAAGCACGAATCAATTGCCGCACTTCCTGAGGGGCATCGGCATCGCTGACACGGGTGGATAAGGTGTTCGGCGCAATCACCGACGCCTGCGCCGCCATGCGCCATAATGGCGAGAGACCACGGCGCAAAACCAGATACCCCAACGCAGCTATCAATATGAACGCGGCTACCACCGCCCCCACCACCCGCCAGAGGTAATGCTCCAGCATTCGTTGCTCATTGAGCATCACATGGGCGGCGGCAATCTGCAGCAATTGCCCGTCATTGAGCCGAACCTGGGCGGCGATCGCCCGCATCGGCACGCCATCAGCGGTAACGCCACCCTGCACGCTGGAAACCCGCAACGGCGAGTTCTCAGCCACCGGCGTTAATGGCGGCAGTAAAATATGCGCCGGATTAACGCTGATAAGCGGCTTTTGCCCCGGTAGTGAAAACAGCAATACATCCTGCTCGCTACCCAGCATGTTCTCAAACAGGCCGGTATTACTGGTCAACACCGGCAGCGTAAAATTCTTCCCCAACAGGTGGCGGTAATAGTCAACGCGCCCGGTTACCTGCAAATCACTACGCCGGTACATTTCCTGCCACAGCGCGCTATACAGGTAGCTGCCCGCCAGGCTGACCACCAGCGCGGCAACCAACGCAAACAGCAAGCTGCAACGGGTCTTCAAAGAGGTGGCGCGCCAGCGCTGAAGCCAGTGGTTCATGAACGCGGCTCGCAGACATAGCCAATACCACGCACCGTGTGAATAAGCTTGATATCGAACGGTTTGTCTATCTTGGCGCGTAAGCGTTTCACTGCCACATCCACCACGTTGGTATCACTATCAAAATTCATGTCCCAGACCTGCGAAGCAATCAAGGTACGCGAGAGCACCTCACCTTCGCGCCGCACCAGCAGATGCAGCAGCATAAACTCTTTATTGGTGAGCGGGATCACCACCTCTTGCCGGGTAGCCTTACGCCGCAATACATCGAGGCGTAAGTCCGCCACGGCGTAGTGATCAGCTTCACGAACCACACCCCGGCGCAGCAACGTGCGAATACGCAACACCAGCTCGGTAAATGAAAACGGTTTGATCAGGTAGTCGTCGGCCCCCAGTTCCAACCCGTGGATACGGTCGTGTAACTGGTCGCGCGCCGTCAGAAACAGCACCGGTACATCGCTTTTTTTACGCAGCATCTCAATAATTTGCCAACCGTTAAGCCCCGGCAACATCACATCCAGAATGATGGCGTCGTAACTGTGCTCAAGCGCATTAAACAACCCGTCGGTACCGTTACGTGCCAGATCAACGGCATAACCTGCTTCGGTGAGTCCTTTTTTCAGGTAATCGCCGGTACTGCCATCGTCTTCAACCACCAGAATACGCATTGCCTCTACTCCCGCCTTCGGATGGAACCGCTGCCTGGGCGTTATCATAGCAACTCCAGTACCCTGACTTGATGACATTAATGTCATCAAATCGTCATCCTGACGACCGGAACGCCTCACCATGATGGACACTCGCCAACTCAGGGGAAATCCATCATGACAACACATCGTTTTGCCGGGCTATTGCTTTCTTCTTTACTGCTTTGTAGCCACGTAGTCAGCGCCGCCGACGCGCCTGCCAAACCGCAATCACCCATCCGCGGCACCATTACGGCGGTATCGGACACGCAGTTGCAACTGACTGACCGCAAAGGGCAGAAAGTCGATGCCACGTTGACCGCTGACACCCGCGTGATGAGCATCAGCAAAGCCGAACCGGGTGATATCAAACCCGATAGCTTTATCGGCACCGCGGCCATCCCTCAGCCTGATGGCACGCTCAAAGCACTGGAAGTTCATGTCTTCGATGCCAGCCTGCGTGGTACCGGTGAAGGCTTCCGTCCGTGGGAATCTGCTGACGGGAAAAGCGGCACCATGACCAACGGCACCGTCGGCAAGCTGGTTAACAGCAACGGCCGCACACTGACCGTGACCTATAACGGCGGGCAGAAAACCGTGGTAGTACCGGACGACGTGCCTATCGTCAGCATCGCCCCCGGTGATCGCAGCCTGCTGAAACCTGGCGCCCATATCGTGCTGTTCTCACGGCTTGACGATCAGGGCAAGCGTATTGCCGTAGCGATTTCTGCCGGTAAAGACGGTACTGTTCCCCCCATGTAACCGGAGTCCGCCATGTCGCCATCCCGCCGCCCGATACACGCCTGGCCCGTCAGGCTTGCCCACTGGCTCAACCTGCTGGCTATGACAGGTATGTTTATGAGCGGCTGGGAAATTTATAACGCCTCGCCGTTATTCAACTTTCATTTTCCAGCCACGATGACATTGGGCGGCTGGCTCGGCGGCGCTATTGGCTGGCATCTGGCGGTTATGTGGCTGTGGGCGGGTAATGGCTTACTGTATGTGGTGTGGAGTCTTGCCAGCGGCCACTGGCGGCAGCGCTGGCTGCCGCTCAGTCTCAGAGCGCTCTGGCATGACATTCATCAGACGCTCACCCTACGCTTACGCCATACGTCCCACCAGTACAACACCATCCAGAAACTCATGTATTTCGGCGTCATCGCGCTCGGCATACTGCTGGTGCTGTCTGGGCTGGCAATCTGGAAGCCGGTTCAGTTGTCCTGGCTCACTAACCTGTTAGGCGGTTTCGCCACCGCCCGTTATGTCCACTTTCTGGCGATGAGCGGCATCGCGCTGTTCGTGGTCATCCACGTCCTGATGGTACTTATCGTACCGCGCACCCTGTGGGCAATGTTGACCGGAGGCAAACATGAGTGACAAACCACAGCGCCGCGCTACGCTGATACTGGAACCGAGCCAGAAAAAGCAGTTGGTCAATCTCGAACGCCGCCTGATGCTGCGCTCCGGGCTGACGCTCGGTGCGGTAGCAATGCTGAGTGGCTGTAATATGCAAGATGGCGACAGCATCGATAAAGTCTTGTGGGCGATGTCGCGCTGGAACGATCGGGTACAAGCCTGGTTATTCAGTGGGCAGCGTCTGGCCCCCAGCTACCGACCCGATCAGGTCACCCAGCCGTTTCCCTTCAACGCGTTCTACCCGGAATATAACGTGCCGGATATCGATCTGGACAGCTATCGCCTTGAGGTCAGCGGTAAGGTCGAAAAAAAGGGAGTCTGGACGCTGGAACAATTGCGCCAGCTGCCGCAGGAAACGCAGATTACGCGGCTTATCTGTATTGAAGGTTGGAGCGCCATCGGCCAGTGGCGTGGCATCCCGCTACGTCTGTTTCTGCAACATATCGGGGCTGACCTGAACGCCCGTTACGTCGGCTTTAAATGCGCTGACCGCTACTATTCCAGCATCGATATGGCCACAGCCCTGCATCCGCAAACCATTCTGGCGCTGGAATTCGGCGATCAGACACTGCCGCCAGATTACGGCTACCCACTACGTTTACGCGTTCCCACTAAACTTGGCTTCAAAAACGCCAAACATATCGCCGCACTGTTCGTCAGCGATACCAACCCCGGCGGCTACTGGGAAGATCAGGGGTATAACTGGTTTAGCGGCATTTGAATCACAGCCCGCTACACCGTCGCCTCGCCTTCGCCCTTGACCAGCGTCTGTTCAACCGCCGCTCCGATCGTCGCTATCATCTGCTCTATGTGGGGTGTCATCGGCATAGCGAAGCTCAAGCGTAAGCCATGACGGTATTTGCCGGATGCGGAAAACAACGCACCACCAGCAACATGGATCTTATCTTTGCGCAGTGTCTGACTGAGCTGTACGCCATCAAATGACTCGGGCATTTCCACCCATAAGACGAAGCCGCCCTGTGGTCGACTGACACAAATGGTATCGGGAAAATAGCGGCGCACCCAGCAGGTAAACCGTTCCAGATTACGCTGGTAAATACCGCGCATACGCCTTATATGCGGCTGATAATGCCCCTGCCGGATAAACTCCGCCACCGCCAGTTGCGTACAAACCGCAGAAGAACCGGTGCTGGTGTATTTCATATGCAAAGCCCGGTCGAGATAGCGCCCCGGCACCAGCCACCCCACACGCAACCCCGGTGCCAACGTCTTGGAAAACGAACTGCACAACAAGACCCGGCCCTCAGTATCCATCGACTTCAGCGTTGCCGGACGTGGGTATTCGTAAGCCAATTCGCCATACACATCATCCTCGATAATGGCGATATCGTAGCGCTGCGCCAGCGTCAGCAACGCGCGTTTGCGGTGTAACGGCATGATGAATCCAAGCGGATTATTGCAATGCGGTACCGTGATCACTGCCTTGATTGGCCACTGGTCCAACGCCAGCTCCAGCGCTTCCAGATTGATACCAGATGTGAAATCGGTTGGGATCTCAATCACCTTGATATCCAACCCGCACAAGATCTGCAAAATGCCGTGAAACACCGGGGATTCCACAGCGATGATATCCCCCGGATGAGCCAACGCCCTCACCGCTACTGCCAGCGCCTCAGTGCATCCTGTGGTCACCACAATATCGTCAGCTGATAGCTGACAACCACTATCAACCATGAGTCGGGCTATTTGCTCCCGCAGCACCGGTACCCCGGCCAGATTATCGTAGGTAAAGGAGGAGACCTGTTGTTTCTGCCCGATACGTTGCAATTGCTTCCACAGCGGTTTGAGTGTGCTCTGGGTAAGATCGGGTACGCTACTACCTAAAGAGACTGTCTCTGGGTCCAGCCTGGCGTTGACCAGCTCCAGTACCGCGCCCCATTTCTTTACCTCAACCGGGCGCTGCACCGGTTTGCTCATCGCGGGTATCGGTGGTTGGGTTTTCCCTGCGCGAACGAAATACCCGGAACGGGGCAGCGGTACAATTAACTGCTGCTGCTCCAGCAGATAATAAGCCTGCTGTACGGTACTGATGCTGACACCATGCTCCTGGCTCAGCGCACGAACGGATGGCAAACGCTCGCCACTCTGATACAGCCCCTGCTCAATGCGCTGTGTTAGTAACGTCGCCAAAAGTTGATATCGCGTCATCGACCGTTCCCCTTATTCATACCGTACCCACTATCGCCATACAGACAATCATCAAAACCGCCATTCAGATCGTCTTTGACGTCATCTGTATTAAAAACAAACCCGAGTTCTGTCTATAAAACCATACAGATGCACTTGCCATAATGATGTTCCCATCGCTTACGGAGAACAACCATGACACAGCATCCAACTCCTCGCTCTCTATTGCAGCGCCTGTATCGCCTGGTACAAAGCCAGTACCAACGACACCAAACCCGCAAGATACTCAATGCACTCGATGATAGTCGCCTGCGGGATATCGGCCTGACACGACAAGATATTCGGCATCTCTAGTGCCAGGAGTCTGCGAGTCAAATAGCCATACACCTCTTCATCAAGCCCACTATCTGTATCTGTCTTCTTTAAACCACGAAGTGGAAAAGAGGAACAGGTACAGATCACCATAAAAAGAATCATTCAGATCACGCAATCACGCTTCTGTATCTTCAGAATAGTCATTTCCTGCATCTGTATCCTAACACTCACCGGCGGCACACTGATTTCCGACACAGCTCATCGGAGATTGATCTATGGCACAGCCACCACGCCGTCCACATACCCGTCTCAGCCTGCATGTTCTTCTTCACCATACCCGCCAGCGCTGGCGCGCCTGGCGGCAGCGGCGACGAGCAAGAAAAGCACTGCGCCGGTTAGATAACAATCAACTGGAAGACATCGGGCTAACTCGCCGGGATGTAGACAATTTATGGTAGCAACCAATAAACGATAGTGAATGGAGCAACGTAGCAATAAGGCAGACGATGCGAGGCTACGCGCAGAAAAAGGTAATGGATACAAAGAGAGAACGATAGCCTGCGTACCACCACGCACATCACCAGACAGCCCGTCGCCAGGCCAGGCGGATGGTTGCTACAGTGCGCGGGCTGATACAGCCGGAACCGGAGTCAACCATCGGTTCCGCCGCCTCCAGGCCAGCGTGGGGGGAGAGAAAACCACGCTGGCTGTCAACATCGTGTCGGGCTACTCGGTTGGGTAGCCCGGCATCGCCCACACGGACGGCCAGTCTCCTGGCTGCCCACCGTTACATTCAGGCTGATAGTTGTAAGCCACAAGCTGGAACGTTTTACCGTCAAACACCCACTGCGCGCTTTCACCGCAGTCGGCGATACCACGCCCTTTCGCGGAGTGATACAACATACCGCTTTCCGGGTCATAGTCCACTTCGGTAAACCAGCGGATTTTTTCTTCCCGGCTTTCCACCGTGCGTATAGGCCGGGGCAATTCCAGCAACTGCGCTGCTTGCGGGTTATTGCGTGGCGTAACAAACAGCATGCTGGAGGACTGGTAGGCCCCCATACCACAGTTGAGCATCACCAGCGCCAGTTCGTTGGTCAGCGGTTCCGCCTCGCTGAGCTGGCGGGCCTCTTTACTGAGCCCACAGTCTTCCTCCTCCAGTAACGTCTTCTTCGCGTTAATGACAGCATTTATCAACACCTTGGCATTAGCCAGTGGCGGAGGTTGGGTATAGGCTGGACTAATTTCCTGCCCTACCGGTATCGGGGGAACCAGCGAGACATCACCCGTACCGACCTGTAATAACGCACTGCGATTATTCAAACGCCCTTGTCGTTCATCAGCCAGTAATAACGCCGCATTCAAACCGTTAAGCGAGATAGATTCTTCCTGATTATTACTCTGACTGCCGACATGTTCAGACAACGACAACCGCTTAGCGTTTTTAGCAGCCAGTACAAACTGCTGAATCACATCCAGTTGTTCGGTATGGACATAGTACGCGCCCTCTTCCTCATCAGTCTGCCAGGCAGGCTGCGTCAGCGGGAAACGGACGCCATCCAGATACAAAGCCTGACGCTTGTCAGCCAGATCGAAGTCCAATGAGATTTTGCCCTGAGCGCCAGCTTCACGCTTTAGCGTCACGCGAAGATACGGGTCATTATTCCTGATATCACAATCATTCAGGTTGTTGCACGTTATCTGCCAGTGCCGGAATACCTTCTGCACCGGAGTCGGATAACCGGAAGGCATCTCGCCAGCGCTAAATGCACTGCCGGACAACAAAACCAGAATGATGCCTGAAAGCGCTGTGTTAAATCGCATCGGACATTCCTTATGAAACTGCCATGCTGATGTTATAACGCAATTATGTCCTTTCCCCGCATCCAAAAAAACGCTGAAAGCGTTTTTTAACGTCACCTGTGACGGCCCGTAGGGTGAGTTCCACCATCGGGTGGAACGAATCATAAAACGCTGAAAGCGTTTTTTAACGTCACTTGTGACGGCCCGTAGGGTGAGTTCCGCCATCAGGTGGAACGAATCATAAAACGCTGAAAGCGTTTTTTAACGTCACCTGTGACGGCCCGTAGGGTGAATGTCACATCAGGCTATTGTTAAACAATCACGTGCATGAATAAAAGCTTCCCGTGTGAAATAAGAATATAAAAAAAACCGCACCTTATCGCTAAGGTACGGTTTTTTATTATCGGGGGAAGTGACGATTATTCGTCGTCGCTACCACCCAGACCAGCGTTCAGCAACTCAGCCAGGTTGGCAGAGGCTTCTTCAGCACTCACCTGCGGTGTAACCGGCAGCTCACCTGCCTGGCGGCGACGCATACGATCCTGATGGTATGCATAACCGGTACCGGCCGGGATCAGTCGACCCACGATGACGTTTTCTTTCAGGCCACGCAGTTCATCACGTTTACCCGCAACCGCCGCTTCCGTCAGTACGCGAGTCGTTTCCTGGAACGATGCCGCGGAGATGAAGGACTCGGTAGCCAGAGACGCTTTGGTGATACCCAGCAGGTCACGGCTATACGTTGCCGCAATCTTGCCGTCCGCTTCCAACTGACGATTGGCGATCTTGATGCGCGACATTTCCACCTGTTCGCCTTCCAGGAACTCGGAGCTACCCGGATTGACGATGGTGCCTTTACGCAGCATCTGACGAACGATAACTTCGATGTGTTTATCGTTAATCTTAACGCCCTGCAGTCGGTAAACTTCCTGCACTTCGTTGGTGATGTAACGGGTTACCGCATGTACGCCACGCAGACGCAGGATATCGTGCGGAGACTCTGGACCATCGGAGATCACGTCACCACGTTCCACACGTTCACCTTCGAACACGTTGAGCTGACGCCACTTCGGAATCATCTCTTCGTACGGTTCGCTGCCATCAACCGGCGTAATCACCAGACGACGTTTGCCTTTGGTTTCTTTACCGAAGGATACCACACCGCTGACTTCCGCCAGGATTGCAGGCTCTTTCGGACGACGTGCTTCAAACAAGTCAGCAACGCGCGGCAGACCACCGGTAATATCCTTGGTACCGCCGGATTCCTGCGGAATACGCGCCAGGGTATCACCCGCGCCGATCTGTGTACCGTCTTCCAACTGGACAATCGCTTTACCCGGCAGGAAGTACTGTGCCGGCATATCGGTGCCCGGAATCAGTACGTCATTACCGTTAGCGTCAACGATTCTCAGTGCCGGACGCAGATCTTTACCGCCACCGGTACGTTCTGCACTGTCCAGAACTACGATAGAAGACAGACCGGTCAGTTCGTCGGTCTGACGAGTAATCGTCTGGCCGTCGATCATGTCGGTAAAGCGAATGCTACCGCCCACTTCGGTGATAACCGGCATGGTGTGCGGATCCCAGTTCGCGACGGTTTCACCGCCCGCGACATCGTCACCGTTCCCTTTCGCCATGACCGCACCGTAAGGCACTTTATAGCTTTCTTTGGTACGGCCGAATTCGTCGATCAGCTTCAGTTCAGTGTTACGCGACGTAATCACCAACTTACCGGCGTTGTTCATAACGAACTTGGCGTTGCTCAGTTTCAGGCTACCTTTGTTTTTCACCTGAATGCTGGATTCTGCTGCCGCACGCGATGCCGCACCACCGATGTGGAATGTACGCATCGTCAGCTGGGTACCCGGTTCACCGATGGACTGTGCCGCGATAACCCCGATAGCCTCACCCTTGTTGATGATATGACCACGAGCCAGGTCGCGACCGTAGCACTTAGCACACACGCCGAAGTCGGTTTCACAACCTACAACAGAGCGTACTTTCAACGCATCAACAGAGTTTTCTTCCAGCAGGTCACACCATTTCTCGTTCAGCAACGTATTGCGCGGAACCAGAATGTCTGCAGTGCCCGGTTTCAGCACGTCTTCTGCCGTCACACGGCCCAGTACGCGCTCACGCAGCGGCTCTTTCACGTCGCCGCCTTCGATAACCGGCGTCATCATGATGCCTTCGTGGGTACCGCAATCATCCTCGGTCACCACCAGGTCCTGTGCTACGTCAACCAGACGACGCGTCAGGTAACCGGAGTTCGCCGTTTTCAGTGCGGTATCCGCCAGACCTTTACGCGCACCGTGTGTAGAGATGAAGTACTGGAGTACGTTCAGACCTTCACGGAAGTTCGCGGTGATCGGTGTTTCGATGATGGAGCCATCCGGCTTCGCCATCAGACCACGCATCCCCGCCAGCTGACGAATCTGTGCCGCAGAACCACGCGCACCGGAGTCGGCCATCATAAAGATGCTGTTGAAAGACACCTGTTTCTCTTCTTCGCCGTTACGGTTGATAACGGTTTCAGTAGAGAGGTTTTCCATCATCGCTTTGGCCACACGCTCGTTCGCCGCAGCCCAAATGTCGATAACTTTGTTGTAGCGTTCGCCCGCGGTAACCAGACCGGACTGGAACTGCTCCTGAATCTCGGCAACTTCGGCTTCCGCTTCGCTGATGATTTCCACTTTCTTCGCTGGGATCACCATATCGTCGATACCAACGGAAGAACCGGAACGCGCCGCGTAGGCAAAACCGGTGTACATGATCTGGTCGGCAAAAATAACCGTCGGTTTCAGACCCAACACGCGGTAGCAGGTGTTCAGCATCTTGGAGATTGCTTTCTTACCTAACGCCTGGTTGACGATGGAATAAGGCAGACCTTTCGGCACGATCATCCACAGAATCGCACGACCTACGGTGGTGTCGATCAGGCTGGTTTTCTGCGTCCACTCGCCCTGTGCATTCTTCTGATGCTCAGTAATACGCACTTTTACACGCGCATGCAGCGAAGCCAGACCTGCACGATAAATGCGTTCTGCTTCTTTCGGACCGGTCAGCACCATGCCTTCGCCTTTGGCGTTAACACAGTCACGGGTCATGTAGTACAGACCCAATACCACGTCCTGAGACGGAACGATGATCGGCTCGCCGTTCGCTGGCGACAGAATGTTGTTGGTGGACATCATCAGCGCACGCGCTTCGAGCTGGGCTTCCAGCGTCAGCGGCACGTGAACAGCCATCTGGTCACCGTCGAAGTCGGCGTTATATGCCGCACACACCAATGGGTGCAACTGAATCGCTTTACCTTCGATCAGAACCGGTTCGAACGCCTGAATACCCAAACGGTGCAGAGTCGGCGCACGGTTCAGCAGTACCGGGTGTTCGCGGATAACTTCATCCAGGATATCCCATACTACCGCTTCTTCGCGTTCTACCATCTTCTTGGCAGCTTTGATGGTGGTAGCAAGACCACGCAGTTCCAGCTTGCCGTAGATGAACGGTTTGAACAGTTCCAGCGCCATTTTCTTCGGCAGACCGCACTGATGCAGACGCAGGTACGGACCTACGGTGATAACGGAACGACCGGAGTAGTCCACGCGCTTACCGAGCAGGTTCTGACGGAAACGACCCTGCTTACCTTTGATCATATCGGCCAAAGATTTCAGCGGACGCTTGTTAGAACCGGTGATGGCACGACCGCGACGGCCGTTATCCAACAGCGCATCCACCGCTTCCTGCAACATACGTTTTTCGTTACGTACGATGATATCGGGTGCAGCCAGATCCAGCAGACGTTTCAAACGGTTATTACGGTTGATCACGCGGCGATACAGATCGTTCAGATCGGAAGTCGCGAAACGACCGCCATCCAGCGGTACCAGCGGACGCAGGTCCGGCGGCAGCACCGGCAGCACGGTCAGGATCATCCATTCCGGCTTGTTGCCAGACTGTACGAACGCTTCCAGCAGCTTGATGCGTTTGGTCAGTTTCTTACGTTTGGTCTCGGAGTTGGTTTCGTTCAGCTCTTCACGCAGCTGTTCACATTCCTGCTCCAGATCCATGTTTTTCAGCAGAGCCTGGATAGCCTCGGCACCCATCTTGGCGTCGAATTCGTCACCAAACTCTTCCAGCGCATCCAGATACTGTTCTTCGGTCAGGATCTGACGGCGTTCCAGATTGGTCATCCCACCTTCGATCACCACGTAAGATTCGAAGTAAAGGACACGTTCGATATCACGCAGCGGCATATCCAGCAGCAGACCGATACGGGACGGCAGCGATTTCAAAAACCAGATGTGAGCGGTCGGAGACGCCAGCTCGATGTGGCCCATGCGCTCACGACGCACTTTAGTCTGGGTCACTTCAACGCCGCACTTCTCACAAATCACGCCACGGTGTTTCAGGCGCTTGTACTTACCGCACAGGCACTCATAGTCTTTTACCGGCCCAAAGATACGGGCGCAGAACAGACCGTCACGTTCTGGTTTGAACGTACGGTAGTTAATGGTTTCTGGCTTTTTTACTTCACCAAAAGACCAGGAACGGATCATGTCTGGCGAGGCCAGAGCAATTTTGATCGCATCAAACTCTTCGGTTTTAGTTTGCGCTTTCAGAAACTTTAATAAGTCTTTCACGGATTGGCTCCTGTCGGAGTTAGACCTGTCAGGCACCTGAACCTTGTTGTTAACAACATGGTTCAGGTGCCCCTGTAACGAATGCTCGCAGCGCTATCGGGCTGGGATTACTCTTCTTCCAGCTCGATGTTGATACCCAGGGAGCGGATTTCTTTCAACAATACGTTGAAGGACTCCGGCATACCCGGTTCCATCCGGTGATCGCCATCCACGATGTTTTTGTACATCTTGGTACGGCCGTTCACGTCATCGGATTTCACCGTCAGCATTTCCTGCAGGGTATAGGCTGCGCCGTAAGCTTCCAGCGCCCACACTTCCATCTCACCGAAGCGCTGACCACCGAACTGCGCCTTACCACCCAACGGCTGCTGGGTAACCAGGCTGTAAGAGCCGGTTGAACGGGCATGCATCTTGTCATCAACCAAGTGGTTCAGTTTCAGCATGTACATGTAGCCCACGGTAACCGGACGCTCAAACTGCTCGCCAGTACGGCCGTCGAACAACGTAATCTGACCGGAAGTCGGCAGATCACCGAGTTTCAGCAACTCTTTGATCTCGTTTTCCTTGGCACCGTCGAACACCGGCGTGGCGATCGGCATACCTTTCTTCAGATTCTCCGCCAGACGCAGAACTTCTTCATCACTGAAGGTGTTCAGGTCAACTTTCTGGCGTACATCGTTACCCAGGTCATAAGCGCGCTGGATGAACTCACGCAGTTTGGCCACTTCCTGATGCTGCTTGAGCATGGCGTTGATCTTGTCGCCGATGCCTTTCGCTGCCATACCCAGGTGGGTTTCCAGAATCTGACCGATGTTCATACGTGATGGTACGCCCAGCGGGTTCAGTACGATGTCGACCGGCGTGCCGTTCTCGTCGTAAGGCATATCTTCGATCGGGTTGATCTTGGAGATAACACCCTTGTTACCGTGACGACCTGCCATCTTGTCACCCGGCTGGATTTGACGTTTAACCGCCAGATACACCTTCACGATCTTCAGCACGCCAGGTGCCAGATCATCACCCTGGGTGATCTTGCGACGTTTGGCTTCGAGTTTCTTCTCGAATTCGTGTTTCAGCTCGTCGTACTGCTCAGCCAACTGCTCCAGCTGATTCTGCTTCTCTTCGTCGGTCAGACCCAGTTCCAGCCAACGCTCGCGCGGCAGCTTGTCCAGTTTGTCGGCTTCAACGCCACCGGCAACCAGCACATCATGGATACGGGCAAACAGACCGGCTTCCAGAATCTGCAGTTCTTCAGTCAGGTCTTTCTTGGCCTGCTTGAGCTGCATTTCTTCGATTTCCAGCGCACGTTTGTCTTTTTCCACGCCATCGCGGGTAAAGACTTGTACGTCGATAACCGTACCGGAAACGCCGTTCGGCACACGCAGAGAAGAGTCTTTCACGTCAGACGCCTTCTCACCGAAGATCGCACGCAACAGTTTCTCTTCCGGCGTCAGCTGCGTTTCGCCTTTCGGCGTCACTTTACCGACCAGGATATCGCCGCCGGTGACTTCAGCACCGATGTAAACAATACCGGATTCATCCAGCTTGGAGAGCGCCGCTTCACCCACGTTCGGGATATCAGCAGTGATCTCTTCTGGCCCCAGCTTGGTGTCACGAGACACGCACGCCAGTTCCTGAATGTGGATAGTGGTAAAACGGTCTTCCTGTACTACACGCTCGGAAACGAGGATGGAGTCTTCGAAGTTGTAACCGTTCCACGGCATGAACGCTACGCGCATGTTCTGACCCAGCGCCAGTTCACCGAGGTCGGTAGACGGGCCATCAGCCAACACGTCGCCGCGCTCAACCGGCTCACCCAGTGACACACATGGCATCTGGTTGATACAGGTGTTCTGGTTGGAACGGGTGTATTTGGTCAGGTTGTAGATATCGATACCTGCTTCGCCCGGATACATCTCTTCTTCGTTAACTTTGATAACGATACGAGAAGCATCGACGTACTGCACGGTACCACCGCGTTTAGCAACCGCAGTTACACCGGAGTCAACAGCAACAGCACGTTCCATACCGGTACCAACCAGCGGCTTGTCAGCACGCAGGGTCGGAACCGCCTGACGTTGCATGTTCGCACCCATCAGGGCGCGGTTGGCGTCATCGTGTTCCAGGAACGGGATCAGTGAGGCACCCACGGAGACCACCTGTTGGGTGGAAACGTCCATGTAGTCAACCTGATCACGGCTGAACAAGCTGGATTCGCCTTTGCTACGGCAGGTAACCAGTTCATCGATGAAGTGGCCTTCGTCATCCAGGTTGGTGTTCGCCTGAGCAATAACGTAGTTACCTTCTTCGATCGCCGACAGGTAATGAATCTCGTCAGTGACCACGCCATCACGTACACGGCGGTACGGTGTTTCCAGGAAACCATACTCGTTAGTCTGTGCATACACGGACAGCGAGTTGATAAGACCGATGTTCGGACCTTCCGGCGTTTCGATAGGACATACGCGACCGTAGTGAGTCGGGTGTACGTCACGTACTTCGAAGCCAGCACGTTCACGGGTCAGACCGCCTGGGCCGAGAGCGGAGATACGGCGTTTATGCGTAATCTCAGACAACGGGTTGTTCTGGTCCATAAACTGAGACAACTGGCTGGAACCGAAGAACTCTTTCACCGCCGCAGAAATCGGCTTGGCATTGATCATGTCCTGCGGCATCAGCGTATCCAGGTCGCCCAAGGACAGACGCTCTTTCACCGCACGCTCAACACGCACCAGACCAACGCGGAATTGGTTTTCCGCCATCTCACCGACAGAACGGATACGACGGTTGCCCAGATGGTCGATATCGTCGACTTCGCCTTTACCGTTACGAATATCGATGAGCTTTTTCATCACATCGATAATGTCTTCTTTGCTCAGGATACCGGAACCTTCGATTTCCTCACGCAGCAAAGAGCGGTTGAATTTCATGCGGCCAACCGCTGACAGATCGTAGCGATCTTCAGAGAAGAACAGGTTTTCGAACAGCGTTTCGGCAGCTTCGCGTGTCGGCGGCTCACCAGGACGCATCATGCGGTAGATCTCAACCAGCGCGCTCAGGCGATCGTTGGTTGGGTCAACACGCACGGTCTCGGACATGTACGGGCCGTGATCCAGATCGTTGGTGAACAGCGTTTCAATACGCTTGTGACCGGACTGACTCAGCTTAGCCAGCAGATCCAGCGACAGCTCCATGTTCGCCATAGCGATCACTTCACCGGTGCTTTCATCTACATAGTCTTTCGCCAGCACTTTGCCTGCGATGTATTCAACCGGTACTTCGATACGTTCGATACCGTCTTTTTCCAACTGACGGATATGGCGCGCAGTGATACGGCGGCCTTTCTCAACGTAGACTTTACCGTCAGCTTCGATGTCGAACGAGGCGGTTTCGCCACGCAGGCGTTCCGGCACCAGTTCCATCTGCAACTTGTTGTTGTGGATTTCATACACCACTTTATCGAAGAACAGGTCCAGAATTTCTTCGGTGGAGTAATTCAATGCGCGCAGAATGATGGTAGCCGGCAGTTTACGGCGGCGGTCGATACGGACAAACAGGTTGTCTTTCGGGTCGAATTCAAAGTCCAGCCAGGAACCACGGTAAGGAATAATACGTGCGTTATACAGCACCTTACCGGAAGAATGGGTTTTACCCTTATCGCTGTCAAAGAAGACGCCAGGACTACGATGTAACTGAGAAACGATAACACGCTCAGTACCATTGATAACAAAGGTACCGTTGTCAGTCATGAGCGGGATTTCGCCCATGTACACTTCTTGTTCTTTGATGTCTTTAACGGTGCCTTCCGGCGCTTCGCGCTCGTAGATCACCAGACGCAGTTTTACGCGCAGCGGCGCGGAGTAGGTAACGCCACGGATTTGACATTCCTGAACGTCAAAAACCGGCTCACCCAGACGGTAGCTGACATATTGCAGTTCAGAGCTGCCGCTGTAACTTGAGATAGGGAATACGGAACGGAATGCAGCTTCCAGACCGTACTGGCCTTCCGGATCTTGCTCGATGAACTTCTGGAACGAGTCAAGCTGGATAGAAAGGAGATATGGGATATCCAAAACTTGTGGACGTTTCCCAAAATCCTTACGAATACGTTTTTTCTCGGTATAGGAGTAAACCATAGGGTTCCTCAGCTCGCTGACAAGTCGACCCACTTTGTCCGCCCTGATAAGGACGGTTCATGCAACACCATTTATGTCGATCGGAATATGGAACACATTCCGCAATACCTGTTTCTATCACTCTTAAACCATTTCATTACGCTTTACACAGAACAGACTGCTCTGGCGCAGTATATTAAGTCGTCGATAGAAACAAGCATTGATGGGAAACCGGCAGTCAAACAGTGTGAAACGCTACCGGCACCCTACAGCGCAAAAAGGCTGGTGACCAAAAAGTCACCAGCCATCAGCCTGATGACTCAGGCTGCAACCGGAAGGGTTGGCTTATTTAACTTCAACTTCAGCGCCAGCTTCTTCCAGAGATTTTTTCAGAGCTTCAGCGTCATCTTTGCTCACGCCTTCTTTCAGGGCAGCCGGAGCAGATTCAACCAGGTCTTTCGCTTCTTTCAGACCCAGGCCAGTTGCGCCACGTACTGCTTTGATAACAGCAACTTTGTTAGCGCCAACAGCTTTCAGGATAACGTCGAACTCAGTTTTCTCTTCAGCAGCTTCAGCCGGGCCAGAAGCAGCTACAGCAACAGCGGCAGCAGCAGAAACGCCGAATTTTTCTTCCATTGCAGAGATCAGCTCAACAACGTCCATTACAGACATAGCGGCTACTGCTTCAATGATTTGATCTTTAGTGATAGACATAACAATTGTTCCTAACAATCAGAAAAAGTTTATACGTTAGCAAATGCGATAACAGGAAAAGCGCGATTACGCGGCTTCTTTCTGATCGCGAACAGCAGCCAGAGTGCGGACCAGTTTGCCTGCAGAGGCTTCTTTCATGGTCGCCATCAGGCGTGCAATTGCTTCTTCGTAAGTCGGCAGAGTAGCCAGACGGTCAATTTGAGCCGCCGGAATCAACTCACCTTCAAAGGCTGCAGCTTTGACCTCAAATTTTGCATTCGCTTTCGCGAACTCTTTGAACAGACGAGCAGCTGCGCCCGGGTGTTCCATCGAGTATGCAATCAGGGTCGGACCAACAAACGTGTCTTTCAGGCATTCGAATTGAGTGCCTTCAACAACGCGGCGCAGCAGGGTGTTACGAACAACACGCATGTATACGCCAGCTTCACGACCTGCTTTACGCAGTTCAGTCATTTTATCTACGGTAACGCCGCGGGAATCCGCAACTACCGCAGACAGCGCGCCTTTGGCAACTTCGCTGACTTCAGCAACAATCGCTTGTTTGTCTTGAAGATTTAATGCCATTAGCTTTTGCTCCTGGATTTAGCCGGAAAAAATTTCCGGAACTCACTTCACCCGCCACCAACTTAGTAGACAGGCGTTAAAACACGGTGAGCAGAATCCAGCAGGACTATTCTTTAAAAAAGAATAAAAATGTTCTTTAGGCTCTGTCACCGTCTACGCAGGAAAATTAAGTTTCTAACGAAACACCTGCGGTCTTGGACGGAGGCCTGGATAGGCCAGGCTCCAACCGAAAAAATCGTCTCTTGTTCATTTACAGAACAACGGGCGTAAGATTATAAAGAAATCCCTCGCCCGGGTAAAGAGGAACAAAAGCTATCAGTTAGCGACTGCGTTCAGACCGCTCTGATCGATGGCAACACCAGCACCCATGGTGGTGGAGATGCTAACTTTCTTGATGTACACGCCTTTAGCCTGAGCCGGTTTCGCTTTTTTCAGCGCAATCAGCAGAGATTCCAGGTTTTCTTTCAGTTTGTCAGCGTCGAAATCAACCTTACCGATGGTGGTGTGGATGATACCGTTCTTGTCGTTACGGTAACGAACCTGACCTGCTTTGGCGTTTTTCACTGCTTCAGCAACGTTCGGTGTTACGGTACCCACTTTCGGGTTCGGCATCAGGCCACGCGGCCCCAGGATCTGGCCCAGTTGACCAACAACGCGCATTGCATCTGGAGAAGCAATAACCACGTCGAAGTTCATCTCGCCTTTCTTGATCTGATCAGCCAGGTCGTCCATACCAACCAGGTCAGCGCCAGCAGCTTTTGCCGCTTCAGCGTTAGCACCCTGGGTAAATACGGCAACGCGAACAGTACGGCCAGTACCGTGCGGCAGTACAGTTGCACCACGGACGTTCTGGTCAGATTTACGTGCATCGATGCCCAGGTTTACGGCAACGTCAACACTTTCAACAAATTTAGCAGTGGCCAGCTCTTTGAGCAGGGCAACGGCTTCGTTGATGTCATACTGTTTGGTTACATCAACTTTTTCACGGATCACGCGCATGCGCTTGGTCAGCTTAGCCATTTCTTAGTCCTCCACTACCAGGCCCATGGAACGAGCAGTACCTTCGATGGAACGCGCCATGGCTTCCACGCTGGCACCCGTCATGTCCGCTGCTTTGGTCTGGGCAATTTCCAGAACCTGAGCACGGGTCACTTTACCTACTTTGTCTTTGTTCGGCTTACCGGAACCAGACTTAATGCCAGCTGCTTTTTTCAGCAGTACAGATGCCGGCGGAGTTTTGGTAACGAAAGTGAAGGAACGGTCGGCGTAAACAGTGATAACAACCGGAATCGGCAGACCCTTTTCCAGGCTTTCTGTCTTGGCGTTGAATGCCTTACAGAATTCCATGATGTTAACACCCTGCTGACCCAGAGCCGGACCGACTGGCGGGCTCGGGTTAGCCATACCAGCTGCAACCTGCAGCTTGACATAGGCTTGTACTTTCTTGGCCATTTAACTTTCCTCTAATGGGTAATAGCGCTTCGCAAAGAAGCTCCCCGCGTTTTATAAACATGTTACACGTCTTAAAGACGCATAAAACAAAGGCGCGAAATTGTAGGTCAATTTCGCGCCGGATACAAGTATCGAATTCAGGCAATAATTAGCCTTTTTCCACCTGGCTGAAATCCAACTCAACAGGGGTTGCTCGACCAAAGATAGATACAGAAACCTTCAGACGGCTCTTCTCGTAATCGACTTCTTCCACCACACCGTTGAAATCGGCAAACGGGCCATCGTTGACACGTACCATTTCGCCCGGCTCGAACAACGTCTTCGGCCGCGGTTTGTCGCCCACCTGTTGCAGACGATTCATGATAGCGTCGACTTCTTTGTCGCTGATCGGTGCTGGACGATCGGAGGTCCCCCCGATGAATCCCATGACACGAGGCACACTGCGGACTAAATGCCAGCTGGCATCGTCCATCACCATCTGCACCAGTACATAGCCCGGGAAGAATTTACGCTCGCTCTTACGACGCTGGCCACCACGAATCTCAACCACTTCCTCAGTCGGTACCATGACTTCGCCAAAGTGGTCTTCCATGCTATGGAGTTTGATATGCTCACGCAAAGACTGCGCTACGCGACCTTCAAAGCCAGAAAACGCCTGAACGACGTACCAACGTTTCTTTGGAGCTTCAGACATCTTAGAACCTCAGGCCAGTAATGAACGATACCAGACGCACCAGAATGCCATCCAGTCCCCATAAAATCAGCGACATAACGGCAGTTACTGCAGCAACGATCAGAGTGGTATGCAACGTTTCCTGTCGGGTCGGCCAGATCACCTTGCGAACTTCGGTCCGGGCTTCACGCGCAAACAACACTGTTGCTTTGCCTTTTGTCGTCAGCAGTGCCACGCCGCCTGCAGCAGCAATTAAAACAACGACAGCCAACGCGCGCAAAGGCAAGCTGAATTCACGGTAGTAATAGTTACCTACAATTGCCGCGATCAGTAATACTGCAACGACCAGCCATTTCAGCGCCTCAAGACCACGCCCGCTCTCCTGAGCTTCGGTATTCGCACTCATAAACCAACCTGTCACTAGATTCAGACAAATAATTTTGCCCTGCCGTAAGGGCAAACCAGACCGGATGCGTTCTAACCTCAAGCTATCCGGGACTCACACCGCTTACACAGAGCCCATCTCACCAATGATTATACTGCACAATCGCTGATGAGATAGGTTCTACGACGACAGCGTAGAAAAAGGGCATCAAATGATGCCCTTTTACCGCATGTTGCGTCAAATTTTATCAGCAATTAAGCGATAACTTTGGCAACCACGCCAGCGCCTACAGTACGGCCACCTTCACGGATAGCGAAACGCAGACCGTCGTCCATCGCGATCGGTGCGATCAGGTTTACGACCATCTTGATGTTGTCGCCAGGCATAACCATTTCCACGCCTTCCGGCAGCTCGATGGTGCCAGTCACGTCAGTGGTACGGAAGTAGAACTGCGGACGGTAGCCTTTGAAGAACGGCGTGTGACGGCCACCTTCGTCTTTGCTCAGGATGTACACTTCAGATTCGAACTGAGTGTGCGGCTTGATTGAGCCCGGTTTAGCCAGTACCTGACCACGCTCAACTTCATCACGTTTGGTACCACGCAGCAGAACACCTACGTTCTCGCCCGCACGGCCTTCGTCCAGCAGTTTACGGAACATTTCAACGCCGGTGCAGGTGGTTTTCGTGGTGTCTTTGATACCCACGATTTCCACTTCTTCACCCACTTTGATGATGCCGCGCTCTACACGACCGGTCACTACAGTACCACGGCCGGAGATAGAGAATACGTCTTCGATCGGCAGCAGGAACGGCTTGTCAATCGCACGCTCAGGTTCCGGAATGTAGCTGTCCAGCGCTTCAGCCAGTTCGATGATTTTCGCTTCCCACTCGGCATCGCCTTCCAGCGCTTTCAGCGCGGAACCGCGGATTACCGGCGTGTCGTCGCCCGGGAAGTCGTACTGAGATAGCAGCTCACGCACTTCCATCTCAACCAGTTCCAGCAGCTCTTCGTCATCAACCATGTCACATTTGTTCAGGAACACGATGATGTACGGAACGCCTACCTGACGACCCAGCAGGATGTGCTCACGAGTCTGCGGCATCGGGCCGTCAGTCGCAGCAACTACCAGGATCGCGCCGTCCATCTGGGCAGCACCGGTGATCATGTTTTTCACGTAGTCGGCGTGTCCCGGGCAGTCAACGTGCGCGTAGTGACGAGTCGGGGTATCGTATTCAACGTGAGAGGTGTTGATGGTGATACCACGCGCTTTTTCTTCCGGCGCGTTGTCGATCTGGTCGAATGCACGAGCCTGGCCACCGTAGGTTTTTGCCAGAACGGTAGTGATGGCAGCGGTCAGCGTTGTTTTACCATGGTCAACGTGGCCGATAGTACCGACGTTAACGTGCGGTTTTGTACGTTCAAATTTTTCTTTAGACATCGATTGTCCCTCTAAGACACGGATAAATCGGTGGTATCACCACATCAACCAAGCAATTACTTGCTGAGCTTTTAACAGAAAGAAAATCAGGAGGAAAATAAAGAAGTGGTGCTGATAGGCAGATTCGAACTGCCGACCTCACCCTTACCAAGGGTGCGCTCTACCAACTGAGCTATATCAGCACATCTAATTGGAGCGGGCAGTGGGAATCGAACCCACATCATCAGCTTGGAAGGCTGAGGTAATAGCCATTATACGATGCCCGCATCCTGGAACTCGGCTACCTGATTTCTCTGTATAACATCAAAGCAAGGTACAATTTATATTGTTACCTTGCTTTTTTCGATTCGGTTTTCTTATCACTACCGCATCGACTGCATCCTGTTACCAGGATTGAATTTGGTGGTGGGGGAAGGATTATTCGTCGCTTCGCTCCTCACCCTTCGGGCCGCGCTACGCACGTTGTCTCGCGTTGCTCGACTCGAACCTTCTTGAAGGTTCTCACCTTCCCCAACGTGGCGTATGTTACTTATCACATTGGTTCAGTCGCTTTTACGACCTGAATTTGGTGGTGGGGGAAGGATTCGAACCTTCGAAGTCTGTGACGGCAGATTTACAGTCTGCTCCCTTTGGCCGCTCGGGAACCCCACCTGATTGTATGTACTTGATGGTGCCGGCTGCCGGAATCGAACTGGCGACCTACTGATTACAAGTCAGTTGCTCTACCTACTGAGCTAAGCCGGCATCAAGTGCTGCGCATTCTAGGCAGAGGGGCCGGTCTATGCAACAAAAAAATTGCCCAAAATGCGCTATCGCTTAGATTTTGCACAAAATCGAATGCTGTTTCACATTACTGTTAGTTATTCGTGCAAATAAACATCAGGAAACACACTGAAAGCCGCCTGAACAGGTGGTTTTCCGGACACTCGTTCAATGATATGCCACTTGTTATCATCAGCTCTTTTACCATCGCAACTCATCCCTGAAAACAACATTAGTCCTCTTTAGGCACTCCGGAGTACGAGATTAGGTATTTAGTCACTTTTACTGCATCACGACCGCAAACCCATAACCGACGCGATAGCCATGCATGAGAATATCTTCCGGTCTTGCACCGTATAGCACATATGCTTCTATACTGTTCATCCTGATGCCTTTATCACAGGTATCAGGGCCGATGCAGATTTTTGCTTCTTTTCCTAACCCCCATGGTGGTAACCTGCCTGCTGGACGATAAATTATTATCAGGAAAGGATACTGTGGCTGTTACCTGTCCAGCTTTCTGGTGTCTCAGTTTCATGCACTGAAACCTGGCTGTTTCCCTTCCTTACCGGTAGCGTCAAGCAGAAACACATTTATGACTAATAAAGCGCAATCTTTCGCCACGCCTTATCTTCAATTCAATCGCCAGCAGTGGGCTAATTTACGAGATTCGGTACCATTGACCCTGACTGAAGATGAAATCATCAAACTTAAGGGCATTAACGAAGATCTGTCTTTAGATGAGGTTGCAGAGATTTATCTGCCGTTGTCTCGTCTGCTGAATTTCTACATCAGCTCCAACTTACGGCGCCAGGCAGTACTGGAACAGTTTCTGGGAACCGACGGGCAGAAAATTCCCTATATCATCGGTATTGCTGGCAGTGTTGCCGTAGGGAAAAGTACAACGGCGCGTGTGCTACAGGCATTACTCAGCCGCTGGCCAGAACATCGTAAAGTTGAGCTGATTACTACCGATGGCTTTCTTCATCCGAATAAAGTGTTGCAACAAAAGAATCTGATGAAGAAAAAAGGATTCCCCCAGTCTTACGACATGCATAGTCTGGTGAAATTCGTCTCTGAAATAAAATCGGGTGTTCCTTGGGTAACGGCACCGACATATTCACATTTGACCTACGATATTGTTCCCGACTGCAATAAAGTTATAGAGCAGCCAGATATTTTGATCCTTGAAGGGCTAAATGTATTACAAAGTGGAATGGACTATCCTCACGATCCTCATCGTGTTTTTGTATCCGACTTTGTGGATTTCTCAATTTATGTCGATGCACCGGAAGACCTTCTGAAGAGTTGGTATATCAACCGTTTTCTGAAATTCAGGGAAGGTGCTTTTACTAATCCGGATTCTTACTTCCACAATTATGCAAAGCTGACGAAAGAAGAAGCCATTAACATCGCCTCACAGTTGTGGTTAGAGATTAATGGGCTGAATTTAAAGCAGAATATATTACCAACGCGCGAGCGAGCCAGTCTGATTATGACAAAAAGCGCTAATCATGCCGTCGAGTGTGTTCGTTTAAGAAAATAAAATAGAGGGGGTTATAATAACCCCCTCTATTATTTACCATCCTCGCAAGGAAATTTCACCACCGATGTAAGACCGAATTTCACCATCCTGCTCTAGTAGCAGGGCGCCCAGGTTATCAATACCCTTATCAACTCCAACTATTTCACGATTGCCGACAATTAACTTCACTGTACGGTTATAAAAATTATCCAGTGAACTCCATCGAGAAATAAAGGGGGCCAATCCTTGTTGTTCATAAACCGCCAATGCTGTACGCAGTTCTGTGATAAGTTTTACAGCAAGACTATTACGGTCAATATCGATTCCGGCCTCCTGCAAATTAATCCATCCTTGATTGATCACATTTGAACCCGATGAGTTCATTCGTAGATTAATGCCCGCACCAATTACCAGATGTGCGGCATCGCCCGTTCGGCCATTTAACTCTACGAGGATGCCAGCCAGCTTTCTATCATTCAGATACAGATCATTAGGCCATTTTACTCGTACCCCTTCAGCCCCCAACTGGTGCAGAACCTCGGCCATAACGATACCAATCACCAGACTGACACCAACTGCAGCGGCTGGTCCTTGTTCCAAGCGCCAATATAAGGATAAATAGAGGTTACTACCAAAAGGAGAAAACCAGTGCCGCCCACGCCGCCCTCGCCCAGCCTGCTGATACTCGGCAATACACGCATCACCTGATGATATTGAGTCAAGACGATCCAAAAGATATTGGTTGGTAGAATCAATAACAGGTAAAACAGCAATATTACCGTCGGGTATTTTTGAGCAGATCTCATCTGCATCAAGCAACTGAATCGGAGAGGAAAATGCGTAACCTTTTCCAGTTACCGTATATACATCCAGCCCCCACTCTCTAATGGTCTGGATATGTTTATTGATAGCTGCGCGACTCATCCCCATCAGTTCACCGAGGTATTCTCCCGAGTAGAACGCCCCATCAGAAAGAATAGAGATTAGCTTTAGCGGGACGGTATAATCTTTCACGACAAAGCCCCCACCGCATCGACTTCACCTCGTGCAGCAATAAAACGCACTTCGGGCTCAAGCCACACATCAAATTTTGCGGCAACTTGATTCCTGACATAGCGTGCCAGCGCAATCAGCTCATCACTGCTTGCACCTCCTTTATTTACCAGCACAAGCGCTTGCTTATCATGCACAGCAGCATGACCTATCTGATACCCTTTTAACCCACATTGATCGATCAACCAGCCTGCCGCTAGTTTTACATCACCCGTTGGTTGGGGGTAATGAGGTGCATTCGGATAATGAGTCAAAATATGCTCAGCAACTACTGAAGGAACAACCGGATTTTTGAAGAAACTTCCAGCATTCCCCATTACTTTAGGGTCGGGCAATTTACTTCGCCTCATCTGGCAGACAGCATCAAATACATCTCTTGACGTCACGGTCGTTGGATCAAGCCGGGTCAGATCACCATATTCCAGAATAGGTTTCCAATGCTTGGATAGACACAACCCTACAGCAATAATGGCAAACCCATTCTGATATTCATGTTTAAAAATACTATCGCGATACCCAAACCGGCACTCCTGCGCATTAAGTCGGCTCACCTCACCCGTATTAAGATTCAGTACATCGACATAGGCACAGACATGTTTTAAATCCACCCCGTAAGCGCCAATATTCTGAATAGGAGCAGACCCAACACATCCCGGAATTAAGGCAAGATTCTCTAAACCAGCAATCTGATGTGTTAACGTATATTCCACTAACTGATGCCAGTTCTCACCAGCCCCTACATGGAGCATCCATTCAGATTCGGTCTCATCGACCTCAATGCCCTTGAGCCGATTGATAAGGACGATACCGTGAAAATCCCCAAGGAAGAGTATATTGCTCCCTTCTCCCAATATCAGAGTTGGCAACCTATGCTGACGAGCGTGCTGCCACTCAGACAACAGTTCTGTTGCATTTTCGACAATGACAATGTCTGTCGCAAAAGCCGATAGGGAGAAAGAATTGAATGCTTGGAGAGATATGGCAGAACTCGTCATGGCGCTAAATACCCAGTAAACAGTTAGTCATAGTCTAACTGATCCTGAGTCATTATTGAGGGATGTTTTATTCGCAAATCGCGCCGAAAACGTTAGATGCCGGAAGTGATTACCCGGCGAATTAACGCGGCCGCCCGGGTTGCGCACATAAAAAAACCCCCGGCGTTAACCGGGGGTTCTCTGTTTGATGCCTGGCAGTTCCCTACTCTCGCATGGGGAGACCCCACACTACCATCGGCGCTACGGCGTTTCACTTCTGAGTTCGGCATGGGGTCAGGTGGGACCACCGCGCTCTCGCCGCCAGGCAAATTCTTTCGACGTCTTTCAACGTCCTAACCTTTCATGTCGCCGTGCATCGCTACACCACGCCATCCAATCCTCGAACAAGCTAAAAATTCCGTCTCTCTCACCAAAACACCTTCGGTGTTGTAAGGTTAAGCCTCTCGGGTCATTAGTACTGGTTAGCTCAACGTATCACTACGCTTACACACCCAGCCTATCAACGTCCTCGTCTCGAACGTCCCTTCCGGGGAATCAAGTTCCCAGGGAAGACTCATCTCGGGGCAAGTTTCCCGCTTAGATGCTTTCAGCGGTTATCTCTTCCGCACGTAGCTACCGGGCAGTGCCATTGGCATGACAACCCGAACACCAGCGGTGCGTTCACTCCGGTCCTCTCGTACTAGGAGCAACCCCCCTCAATCTTCCAACGCCCACGGCAGATAGGGACCGAACTGTCTCACGACGTTCTAAACCCAGCTCGCGTACCACTTTAAATGGCGAACAGCCATACCCTTGGGACCTACTTCAGCCCCAGGATGTGATGAGCCGACATCGAGGTGCCAAACACCGCCGTCGATATGAACTCTTGGGCGGTATCAGCCTGTTATCCCCGGAGTACCTTTTATCCGTTGAGCGATGGCCCTTCCATTCAGAACCACCGGATCACTAAGACCTGCTTTCGCACCTGCTCGAGCCGTCACTCTCGCAGTCAAGCTAGCTTATGCCTTTGCACTAACCTCCTGATGTCCGACCAGGATTAGCTAACCTTCGTGCTCCTCCGTTACTCTTTGGGAGGAGACCGCCCCAGTCAAACTACCCACCAGACACTGTCCCCGGCCCGGATGACGGGCCCAGGTTAGAACATCAAACATTAAAGGGTGGTATTTCAAGGTTGGCTCCATGCAGACTGGCGTCCACACTTCAAAGCCTCCCACCTATCCTACACATCAAGGCTCAAGGTTCAGTGTCAAGCTATAGTAAAGGTTCACGGGGTCTTTCCGTCTTGCCGCGGGTACACTGCATCTTCACAGCGAGTTCAATTTCACTGAGTCTCGGGTGGAGACAGCCTGGCCATCATTACGCCATTCGTGCAGGTCGGAACTTACCCGACAAGGAATTTCGCTACCTTAGGACCGTTATAGTTACGGCCGCCGTTTACCGGGGCTTCGATCAAGAGCTTCTCCTTACGGATAACCCCATCAATTAACCTTCCGGCACCGGGCAGGCGTCACACCGTATACGTCCACTTTCGTGTTTGCACAGTGCTGTGTTTTTATTAAACAGTTGCAGCCAGCTGGTATCTGCGACTCCCGTCAGCTCCATCCGCAAGGGACTTCACCAGCAGGAGCGTGCCTTCTCCCGAAGTTACGGCACCATTTTGCCTAGTTCCTTCACCCGAGTTCTCTCAAGCGCCTGAGTATTCTCTACCTGACCACCTGTGTCGGTTTGGGGTACGATTCAATGTTACCTGATGCTTAGAGGCTTTTCCTGGAAGCAGGGCATCTGTCACTTCAGCACCGTAGTGCCTCGTCATCACGCCTCAGTGTTGACAGCAGACCGGATTTGCCTGGTCCACCCACCTGCACGCTTAAACCGGGACAACCGTCGCCCGGATGACATAGCCTTCTCCGTCCCCCCTTCGCAGTAACACCAAGTACAGGAATATTAACCTGTTTCCCATCGACTACGCTTTTCAGCCTCGCCTTAGGGGTCGACTCACCCTGCCCCGATTAACGTTGGACAGGAACCCTTGGTCTTCCGGCGTGCGGGTTTTTCACCCGCATTATCGTTACTTATGTCAGCATTCGCACTTCTGATACCTCCAGCAGCCCTCACAGGCCACCTTCACCGGCTTACAGAACGCTCCCCTACCCAACAACACATAGTGTCGCTGCCGCAGCTTCGGTGCATGGTTTTAGCCCCGTTACATCTTCCGCGCAGGCCGACTCGACCAGTGAGCTATTACGCTTTCTTTAAATGATGGCTGCTTCTAAGCCAACATCCTGGCTGTCTGGGCCTTCCCACATCGTTTCCCACTTAACCATGACTTTGGGACCTTAGCTGGCGGTCTGGGTTGTTTCCCTCTTCACGACGGACGTTAGCACCCGCCGTGTGTCTCCCGTGATAACATTCTTCGGTATTCGCAGTTTGCATCGGGTTGGTAAGCCGGGATGGCCCCCTAGCCGAAACAGTGCTCTACCCCCGAAGATGAGTTCACGAGGCGCTACCTAAATAGCTTTCGGGGAGAACCAGCTATCTCCCGGTTTGATTGGCCTTTCACCCCCAGCCACAAGTCATCCGCTAATTTTTCAACATTAGTCGGTTCGGTCCTCCAGTTAGTGTTACCCAACCTTCAACCTGCCCATGGCTAGATCACCGGGTTTCGGGTCTATACCCTGCAACTAGACGCCCAGTTAAGACTCGGTTTCCCTGCGGCTCCCCTATTCGGTTAACCTTGCTACAGAATATAAGTCGCTGACCCATTATACAAAAGGTACGCAGTCACACCTAAAAGGTGCTCCCACTGCTTGTACGTACACGGTTTCAGGTTCTATTTCACTCCCCTCGCCGGGGTTCTTTTCGCCTTTCCCTCACGGTACTGGTTCACTATCGGTCAGTCAGGAGTATTTAGCCTTGGAGGATGGTCCCCCCATGTTCAGACAGGATACCACGTGTCCCGCCCTACTCATCGAACTCACGACCTGTGCATCTTCGTGTACGGGACTGTCACCCTGTACCGTGCGCCTTTCCAGACGCTTCCACTGACACACAAGCCGATTCAGGTTCTGGGCTCCTCCCCGTTCGCTCGCCGCTACTGGGGGAATCTCGGTTGATTTCTTTTCCTCGGGGTACTGAGATGTTTCAGTTCCCCCGGTTCGCCTCATTAACCTATGGATTCAGTTAATGATAGTGTGACAAGTCACACTGGGTTTCCCCATTCGGGTATCGTCGGGTATAACGGTTCATATCACCTTGCCGACGCTTTTCGCAGATTAGCACGCCCTTCATCGCCTCTGACTGCCTAGGCATCCACCGTGTACGCTTAGTCGCTTAACCTCACAACCCGAAAGTGTCTCGGGATGCGAGTATTTTGAGAGACTCGAACAACACATGAATTCTCATTCACATGCTGTCGTTTCAATTTTTCAGCTTGTTCCGGATTGTTAAAGAGCAGATAACATAAACCTGACTATCTCTAATCAGTTTTAGGTTAGCGTTGACCGTGCCTTTCACCCACTGTCAGTCATACTGGCGTCCCCTAGGGGATTCGAACCCCTGTTACCGCCGTGAAAGGGCGGTGTCCTGGGCCTCTAGACGAAGGGGACATCACTTGTCAGCTTCGCAAGACGCTTTTGACTCTTTCTTATCATCAGACAATCTGTGTGGACACCACGCAGGCACTTCTACTCGGTAAGGAGGTGATCCAACCGCAGGTTCCCCTACGGTTACCTTGTTACGACTTCACCCCAGTCATGAATCACAAAGTGGTAAGCGCCCTCCCGAAGGTTAAGCTACCTACTTCTTTTGCAACCCACTCCCATGGTGTGACGGGCGGTGTGTACAAGGCCCGGGAACGTATTCACCGTAGCATTCTGATCTACGATTACTAGCGATTCCGACTTCATGGAGTCGAGTTGCAGACTCCAATCCGGACTACGACGTACTTTATGAGGTCCGCTTGCTCTCGCGAGGTCGCTTCTCTTTGTATACGCCATTGTAGCACGTGTGTAGCCCTACTCGTAAGGGCCATGATGACTTGACGTCATCCCCACCTTCCTCCGGTTTATCACCGGCAGTCTCCCTTGAGTTCCCACCCGAAGTGCTGGCAACAAAGGATAAGGGTTGCGCTCGTTGCGGGACTTAACCCAACATTTCACAACACGAGCTGACGACAGCCATGCAGCACCTGTCTCAGCGCTCCCGAAGGCACCCTCGTATCTCTACAAGGTTCGCTGGATGTCAAGAGTAGGTAAGGTTCTTCGCGTTGCATCGAATTAAACCACATGCTCCACCGCTTGTGCGGGCCCCCGTCAATTCATTTGAGTTTTAACCTTGCGGCCGTACTCCCCAGGCGGTCGATTTAACGCGTTAGCTCCGGAAGCCACGGTTCAAGACCACAACCTCCAAATCGACATCGTTTACAGCGTGGACTACCAGGGTATCTAATCCTGTTTGCTCCCCACGCTTTCGCACCTGAGCGTCAGTCTTCGTCCAGGGGGCCGCCTTCGCCACCGGTATTCCTCCAGATCTCTACGCATTTCACCGCTACACCTGGAATTCTACCCCCCTCTACGAGACTCTAGCCTGTCAGTTTTGAATGCAGTTCCCAGGTTAAGCCCGGGGATTTCACATCCAACTTAACAGACCGCCTGCGTGCGCTTTACGCCCAGTCATTCCGATTAACGCTTGCACCCTCCGTATTACCGCGGCTGCTGGCACGGAGTTAGCCGGTGCTTCTTCTGCGGGTAACGTCAATGGGTAAAGGTATTAACCTTACCCCCTTCCTCCCCGCTGAAAGTGCTTTACAACCCGAAGGCCTTCTTCACACACGCGGCATGGCTGCATCAGGGTTTCCCCCATTGTGCAATATTCCCCACTGCTGCCTCCCGTAGGAGTCTGGACCGTGTCTCAGTTCCAGTGTGGCTGGTCATCCTCTCAGACCAGCTAGGGATCGTCGCCTAGGTGAGCCTTTACCCCACCTACTAGCTAATCCCATCTGGGCACATCCGATGGCAAGAGGCCCGAAGGTCCCCCTCTTTGGTCTTGCGACGTTATGCGGTATTAGCTACCGTTTCCAGTAGTTATCCCCCTCCATCAGGCAGTTTCCCAGACATTACTCACCCGTCCGCCGCTCGCCGGCGGGGAAGCAAGCTTCCCCCCGCTGCCGCTCGACTTGCATGTGTTAGGCCTGCCGCCAGCGTTCAATCTGAGCCATGATCAAACTCTTCAATTTAAAGTTTGATGTGTTTTCCGAAGAAAACGGTGCTCAAAGAATTTACTGTTTATTCGTAATGAATTAACTGTTGTCACTCTTCAAGACTTTCACTAAATATTTTTAGTGAAGTGTCCTGCGAGTGCCCACACAGATTGTCTGATTGATTGTTAAAGAGCAGCGCCACTTACCGTGGCCGCGGGTCGCATATATTATGCTTTCCCGACAAGAAGTCAAGCGATATGCGCCTGATTTCTTACTGAAACTGCGCTGGCGTTTCGCCGTTGCCGTGTCAGTGGAGGCGCATTATAGGGAGTTATTCCGGCCTGACAAGCACTAATTTCAAAAATAATCCCGACCGCT
Organism: Dickeya ananatis; assembly: GCF_019464615.1. Lineage (NCBI taxonomy): Bacteria > Pseudomonadati > Pseudomonadota > Gammaproteobacteria > Enterobacterales > Pectobacteriaceae > Dickeya > Dickeya ananatis. Next base: position 3,965,374 of record NZ_CP040816.1, read on the forward strand.
CAATATTCACTCACCCACTGTGTTTAATGGCAATTTTTCGAGTGAATGAAAGCCATAACGGCGTAAAACTGGCCAAAGCGCCGCCACTTTAGGCGTGATCGACAAACAATAAGCCAGGTTTTTCTCCGTTGAACATTTAGGGTTATCTAAATGCTCTATCAGCCATGCGGTTCTACGCGCAATTGCCGAGCCAGAATCAACCAACCGTGTACCATCAGGTAGTACCTGCTGTAGCTCTTCGGTCAACAACGGGAAATGCGTGCACCCTAATACAACCGTATCCGGCGGCTCAGGCAATTTCAGCCACGGACGCAAAATTTTGCGTAATGCATCCTCAGATACCGATTCGCCTTGTAATTTCGCCTCGGCAAACTCAACCAACTCAGCAGAACCCAATAGCAAAATCTGGCAGTCATGGGCGAAACGTGAAATCAGTTCATGAGTGTAAGAGCGCTGAACCGTCGCCCGGGTTGCCAATAGGCCAACCACGCCGTTTCGGGTGAGTTTTGCCGCAGGTTTAACCGCAGGGACCACCCCAACGACCGGGAAATCAAAACGTGTGCGCAATGCGGGCAGTGAAATCGTGCTGGCAGTATTACAGGCAATAATCACCAGAGATAATGGATGCTGCTTCTCTACTGCTTCGACAATAGAGAGCACACGCTCGATAATGAATTGCTCAGGCTTTTCCCCATAGGGAAAAGCCTCATTATCGAATGCATAAATATAATGTAAGTCCGGCAGCAATTTGCGAACTTCATCATAAACGGACAAACCGCCCACCCCAGAATCAAACACCAGGACCGTCGGGCGGCTGGGTAAATCAGAAACTATAGCTTCCGGTGAGATAGTATTCTCGCCCTGCAGTTCGGTAGCCATATACCGTCTCATAATTCTTATCAAACAGGTTGGCTATTCTAGCACGAACTGTCAGATGTGAGGTGACAGGATATGATGCAGCGATATCCCACAAACTCACCCCAGCCAGCTTCACTCTCTCTGCCGGCGTGGTATTGAAGTTCTGGTCATAACGTTCACCCAGATAGTGATAAGTTACCGTCCAGTCCAGATCGTTGAATTGCCAGTCCAAATCATATTTAAATTGCTGTCTGGCGCGTCGGGTCAATATTTGATTGGTATCGAGATCACGCGGGTCCAAATAATCGTACGACAATTTGTGTGACACAAACCCGGTATCAAATGATGCTGTCGCTTCAACGCCCTGTAGGCGGGCACGACCGACATTCACATTCGCGAAAGTTGGCGCACTGCCGCTCTGGATTAAGTTATCCACATCATTACGATATGCTGACACATGCCAGTTCACCGGCCCCGTCAAACCTTCAATACCACCTTCCCACTGCTTACTTTCTTCTGGCTTAAGACTCGCATTTCCAGAGAATGACCCGTAAAGCTGGCCAATGGTTGGTGCCTTGTAACCCGTTCCATAAGATGCCAGCAAACGATAACCATCAATGAATTCCCATGCGGCACTGCTTTGCCAGGTAGAATGTTGACCAAACTGGGAACTGTCATCGCTGCGTAGTGCCCCTTCAAGAGTTACCGGGCCGAATGCCTGTAACGCAGTGGTATAAATACCGGTATTACGGATCTCATAACCATTAGCGATAAAGTTTGTGCCAGGCTCAGTGGTTTGCTTCTGCCAGTCAACGCCCGCACCAACATTACCCTTTCCTACCTGAACACTGCTGTTCCACTGAACATTGTACTGTTGGATATCGTCTAAGGTGGCGGAGTCGTTATAAGGGTTACCAGTATGATCATAATTATAATCTTTACTATGGCTGTAACTGGTGATCAGTTGAGAGGCCCATATATCTCGATGATAACGCAACCCGGTATCCCAACTGCGACTGTAAAGCTGTCGCATATCCCATGGTGTCCCATCGTACGCCGTCCGGTTATCAAAGCCGTATCCACGAACAAACCCGCTGACATTCTCACTGAACTGATGTTCAACATTTCCGTATACCGTTTTGCTCATGAAACCATCGCGATCAGGCTGGGCGGGGTCTCCAAACGAATCGGGCAGGTTGGCGACAACATCAAACCCTCTGGTATAGGTGTAATTCCCGGCAAAGGTTGCCAGTGTATTCGCGCCCAATTGCTGCTGGGTGGAAGCGTCATAAGACTGATAACCATTGGAGCCGATCCCCGTGGAAAGCGTTGTACCTTTTTTCTCGCGGGTCGTAATGATATTCACCACACCGCCAATCGCATCCGAGCCATAAACGGCTGAGCGCGGCCCACGGATATATTCCACTTTCTGAACCAGGGAAATCGGGATTTGGCTGATATCAGAAGAACCGCTGACACCAGCCTGATTCAGCCGCACACCATCAATCAATACCAATACATGGCTTGATGACGCACCACGGATAAATAACCCACTCAGTTGCCCTAAGCCACCGCTCTGGTAGAGATCTACCCCCGGCAACCGTCGCATAACGTCGGTCAGGCTTTTTGACTGCCAGCGGTCAATATCATCACGCGTCACTACCGTCGTGGGGGCCAACACGGTGGAAATCGGTTGGGGGAAACGGTTGGCGGTCACCACCATTGCATCACTATTGCTGTCTTGTTGTGTGTTGTCGCTACCCTGCGCCCATCCGGAAAAAGCCGTGGCTACCGTCGCCGCCAGCATCGTTATTTTTTTATTAAGCATGTTAAGAAGCATCCAAACTGAATTGGCAGGATGCCGCATCCTCACGATCGATAGCACGCGATGACCATGAAATAGTGCGACGTATTCCGGCAGGTCTTCGGGCTTGGGTGCAGCCATCAACTGGCACGGCAACGATGACTTCCCATCCGTCAGGACAGTGTCTACATATATTATCGTTGCCCATTCCCCTTACCGCTGCGCGTCAGCTCCAGACTCACACTGGATTCCCTTTTCACTTGCGAGGCAAGACCGGATGCTCATGCTACGATCGGGGCAGGTAGATGTCTAGACTTCCATTTTTAGATAAGCGAATCCGTACAGCAAGACTGGACATCCCCTCCGGATGCCCTACAATCGCGCCCTGACTGCTATCTGTCACGTAGCAACATTATTCCAGCCGCTTTTTCAGATGAGACCATCATGACGCCAGAGATTCTGCCCATCGACCAATATGACGCCCAGCTTGAAGAAAAAACCGGGCGTCTTGGTGCCATGATGGCGCCATTCGATGCGCCGGCACCGGTTGTATTTCGTTCGCCGGTCAGCCACTACCGGATGCGAGCAGAATTTCGGATCTGGCATGATGGCGATGATCTCTACCACATTATGTTTGATCAGCAGACCAAACAACGGATCAGGGTCGATCAATTTCCGGCTGCCAGCGAGCTGATTAACCGCCTGATGCCCGTGCTGCTTAACGCACTACGCGCCGAACCGGTGCTACGGCGCAAACTATTCCAGATTGACTATCTCTCCACGCTAAGTGGCGAGATAGCCGTATCCTTGCTGTACCACAAAGCACTGGATGCCGAGTGGCAACAACAAGCTCGTCTCTTGTGCGATGGACTACGCGCACAGGGTTTTGCTCTACAGCTAATTGGTCGCGCAACGAAAACCAAAATTTGTCTGGACCGGGATTACGTGGATGAATGTCTGCCGGTCGCAGGCCGACAGATGATTTATCGTCAGGTGGAAAACAGCTTCACCCAGCCTAACGCCATGATGAATATTCAAATGCTGGAATGGGCGTTATCCGTCACGCAAGGCGCGACGGGCGATTTGTTAGAGTTGTATTGTGGCAACGGCAATTTCTCACTGGCGCTGGCACGCAATTTCGAACGGGTGCTGGCAACGGAGATAGCCAAACCGTCAGTCGCGGCAGCGCAATATAATATTGCCGCTAACCAGATTGATAACGTGCAGATTATTCGCATGGCGGCAGAAGAATTCACCCAAGCCATGACGGGGGTGCGCCAGTTTAATCGTCTGCAAGGCATTGACCTGACGAGCTATCGTTGTGAAACGATTTTTGTCGACCCACCACGCAGCGGTCTGGATAACGAGACCGTAAAACTGGTACAGGCATACCCACGCATTCTCTATATTTCCTGCAACCCGGAAACCCTGTGTGCCAATCTGGAAACACTGAGTCAAACGCACCAGATAAGCCAGTTGGCGCTGTTTGACCAGTTCCCTTATACCCATCACATGGAATGTGGCGTGTTACTGGAAAAACGCCAGTAACACGACCTGTAGTAAGCGAAACTCAGCAGGTAAAGCGAGTTAAGGCGTATTGATGTCATTACTGTCGGGCTTACGAGCCCGCAGTTTGACGACCAGCCACAGCGCCAGTACAACGCAAAGGATAGACGGCACAAAATTGGAACCTATCTGCGGGTATTCTGCTCGAACAATGGCGCTGTAAAGCAACAAACCGAACAGAAAACAGCTCGCCGCCAGGAGTGGTGTGCCTTTTGGCATAGCATGATGCATATAACGCTGATGCAGGCAATAAACCGACAGCACCAGCGCTATCAACGGAAAAATGGAAAACGGCACGATAGAACTGAACACGGCGATAAAGGAACCGTTCGCGGACAAACCAGCGGCTACCGCCAGCACCAACGTACTTTTCTCTGAATTTATCTGCTCTGTCATGACATGTCCTCTGATTATCCCTCAGGGTAGGTAAACACCTTTACCCTGCTCTTTGCGATACCAGTAATAGGCGCCTTTGGCAATCATGCGCAACTGCAATACTAACCGTTCTTCCAGTTGACGCCGTTGTTCAAGATCCACATCCAGCGCTTCGGCACCCGCGCTGAATACGATAGTCACCATCGCTTCTGACTGTGCTTCGGCGAAGCTGCGTGGAATATGATTTTCGACTTCAAGATAGTCGGCCAGTTCAGCGATAAAATGTTGAATTTCGCGTGCCACAGCGGCACGGAACGCGGCTGACGTACCGGAGCGTTCCCGCAGTAGCAGCCGGAACGCATTGGGATTGTCGCCAATGAACTCCATAAATGTGGAGACCGACGTTCTGATCACACTGCCACCGCTTCTGACAATGCGTTGACGAGCCTGCCGCATCAGTTGACGTAGCATCAGTCCGCTTTCATCCACCATGGTCAACCCCAATTCATCGACATCGCGAAAATGGCGATAAAACGACGTTGGGGCAATGCCCGCTTCACGAGCAACCTCGCGCAAACTCAGGCTGGCAAAACTGCGTTCAGCGCTTAACTGGCTAAAAGCAGCCTCAATCAGGGAACGGCGAGTTCGTTCTTTTTGTTGTGCTCTGACACCCATTATCCTGCCTGCAGTCATCAGCTCTCCTTACGTCAAGGACAGCACTATAACAACTTTACTTGCTACATACTGCGCCAAAGTTTGTCATAGTAAAAATGTGATCCTGGGTTTCCATACAAATATCAGGGATGATTGGGTTATCATTCCGACGATGTTACAATAGCGTTAGTAACTTGTATAAAAACAGGTGGTTCCTACCATGTCCATACAACAGCAATACGATTACGATGCCATCGTGATTGGTTCAGGTCCGGGTGGTGAGGGGGCGGCCATGGGGCTCGCCAAACAAGGGGCGAAAGTTGCCGTGATAGAACGGCATTACAATGTCGGTGGTGGCTGTACCCACTGGGGTACCATCCCGTCTAAATCCCTGCGACATGCCGTCAGCCGTATCATCGAATTCAATCAAAACCCTCTGTATAGCGACAACGCCCGCGTCATCAGTTCCTCGTTCTCCGACATCTTGCGCCATGCTGACAGCGTCATTGGCCAGCAAACCCGTATGCGTCAGGGCTTCTACGAGCGCAATCACTGCGAAATATTTTCCGGCGAAGCACGGTTTATCGATGCGCATACCATCGCGGTGTATTATCCAGATGACACTCACGACACGCTGACCGCCGCGAATGTTATTATCGCTACCGGCTCACGCCCTTATCATCCCGTCGGCGTGGACTTCGATCATCCCCATATCTATGACAGTGATTCCATTCTCGATCTGGATTATGAACCCAAGCATGTGATCATCTATGGTGCAGGGGTCATCGGCTGTGAATATGCCTCAATATTTAGGGGGTTAAACGTCAAGGTCGACCTGGTCAATACCCGTGACCGTCTGCTGGCGTTTCTCGACCAGGAGATGTCCGACGCCCTGTCCTACCATTTCTGGAATAGCGGCATCGTAATTCGTCATAACGAGGAATTCGAGCGTATTGAAGGGCTGGATGATGGCGTCATCATTCACCTGAAATCCGGCAAAAAAATGAAAGCAGACTGCCTGCTTTATGCCAACGGGCGTACCGGCAATACCGAAAACCTGGGGCTGGACACTATCGGGCTGGAAACCGACAGTCGTGGTCAGTTGAAGGTCAACAGTATGTACCAGACGGCTCAGGCTCATATCTACGCCGTGGGTGACGTGATTGGCTACCCCAGTCTGGCATCGGCCGCCTATGATCAGGGCCGCATCGCGGCGCAAGCCATCACCAAAGGCGAGGCTATCGCGCACCTGATTGAGGACATTCCTACCGGTATTTATACCATTCCAGAGATCAGCTCCGTCGGTAAAACCGAGCAGGAACTGACGGCGATGAAAGTGCCGTATGAAGTGGGTCGTGCGCAGTTCAAACACCTGGCGCGGGCACAAATTGTGGGCATGAATGTCGGCAGTCTGAAAATTCTGTTCCACCGCGATACCAAGCAGATTCTCGGCATCCACTGCTTTGGCGAGCGGGCGGCCGAAATCATTCACATCGGTCAGGCGATTATGGAACAGAAGGGGGAAGGCAACACGATAGAGTACTTCGTGAATACCACCTTTAACTACCCGACGATGGCGGAAGCCTATCGGGTCGCAGCGTTAAACGGCTTAAACCGGTTATTTTGATAACCGGTTTTTACTCAGGCTGGAAATGCTGAGCCAGACCACAGGCTGATTAGGCAGACTGTTGCGCCAGTTGCTCCATGTGGAGTTGCATGTGCTCACGCACCGACTCAGCCAGTTGTTCATAACGACCGCGCAGCGGCGAACCCGGACGGTACACCAGCGCGATGGTGCGTTTGGGCTCCGGCTTGTAACAAGGCAGGTAGCATACGCCATCGCGTATCCGTTCCTGCGGCACCGCCAGCGAGGGCAGTAACGTAATACCGCTGCCCGCCGCTACCATGTTACGCAGTGTCTCCAGACTGGTCGCCCGAAAATGGGTATCTTCATCCGCTCCGGCCTGAAAACAGAAACCCATCGCCTGATCGCGCAGGCAATGCCCGTCTTCCAGCATCAGCAGCTTCTCACCCGACAAATCAGACATCGCCACTCGCTCACGATTCGCCCAGGGGTGATCCTGATAAATCGCCAGCTTCATCGGCTCATCAAACAACGGCACTTCGATGAAGGCTTCCGACTCTTTGACCATCGCCAAAATAGCGCAATCCAGCTTGCCGCTGTCGAGCTGGGCCAGCAATTGGTGTGTCTGAGCTTCATGCAAATACATTTCCAGCTTCGGGAAAGTACGGTGCAACATGGGGATAATCTGGGGCAACAGATAGGGGCCGACAGTCGGGATCAAGCCGATATGCAGCGGGCCGGACATGGTTTCTCCCTGCTGGCTGGCCATTTCTTTTAGCACCTTCACTTCACGCAGCACTGTTCTGGCTTGTTCCACCAGCAACAACCCCGCCTGAGTAAACAGCACCTTGCGGCTGGTTCTCTCCAGCAACATCACCCCCAGTTCGTCTTCCAACTTACGAATCTGACCACTGAGTGTGGGCTGGCTGACATGGCAGGAATCTGCTGCGCGTCGAAAATGGCGGTGCTCCGCCAGCGCCACCAGATACTCTAAATCCCGAATATTCATGCCCTGATTCCCCTAAACATGATAGTCCCTAGCGATAGATAGGATAGCAATGAACGATTAGTCCTATCAACATTTAATAATGAATAATATCCCTCACGAACCGAGTCCTGATCAGCAATGGATTCAGCCAGACAGAACTTTTCGACCAGTAGAGACGACAATATGTTTGTAAGCCAAGAAGGCAAAAAAATTCCGTCAGTCACTTTCCATACTCGCCAGGGAGATCAATGGGTTGATGTGACTAGCGAAGAACTCTTTAACAATAAGACCGTCGTCGTCTTCTCTTTACCAGGGGCTTTTACACCCACCTGCTCTTCCAGTCATTTGCCACGCTATAACGAGTTGGCTGAAGTATTCAAGCAGTTTGGCGTTGACGCCATTCTGTGTGTATCCGTGAACGACACGTTTGTCATGAACGCCTGGAAAGCGGATCAAAACGCAGAAAATATTACCTTTATTCCCGATGGTAATGGCGAATTTACCCGCGCCATGTCCATGCTGGTCGAAAAAGCGGAACTGGGCTTTGGCCCCCGCTCCTGGCGCTACTCCATGCTGGTTCGTCACGGCGTGGTAGAGAAAATGTTTGTTGAACCCAACAAGCCGGGCGACCCGTTTGAAGTTTCCGACGCCGACACCATGCTGAAGTACCTCGCTCCACACTATAAGGTTCAGGAGTCTGTTTCACTGTTCACCAAACCAGGCTGTCCGTTCTGCGCCAAGGCCAAGCAGTTATTGCAGGATCGCGGTCTTCAATATGAAGAAATCATGTTGGGTAAAGATGCGACTACAGTAAGCCTGCGGGCCGTGACCGGGCGCAGTACCGTACCCCAGGTGTTTATCGGTGGTCGCCATATCGGCGGCAGCGAAGAACTTGAAACCTTCCTGACGATATAATTTTTATAAGCCAACGAAACTTTGGCGGGCTTCGGCCCGCCCTTTTTTTATTCGATGCGCTTAGCACCCAAAACACAAACGCCCGTCTGGTGCTCTCCAGACGGGCGTTTGTTCATGTTCAGCAAAAACGTCAGGCAGACGCTATCGGGCGTACACCCAACGTATGACAAATGGCGTAACTCAATTCGGCACGGTTCAGGGTGTAGAAATGGAAGTCCTTCACCCCTTCACGGCTGAGGATTTTCACCATATCCATCGCAATGGAAGCCCCCACCATCTTGCGGGTTTCCGGATCGTTATCCAGCCCTTCAAACATCGCCGTCATCCAGTTTGGTACCCGTACATTGGTCATGGTGGCGAAACGCTGCAACTGTTTGAAGTTCGACACAGGCAAAATACCGGGGACGATTTCCACATCAATACCCGTCGTCACGCAACGGTCACGAAAACGCAGATAACTTTCCACATCAAAGAAGAACTGCGTGATAGCGCGGCTGGCACCGGCATCAATCTTCCGTTTTAGGTTGATCAGGTCTGCCTGTGCGCTTTTCGCTTCCGGGTGTACTTCAGGATAAGCCGCGACCGAGATATCAAAATCACCGACCTCTTTAAGCAAAGTCACCAGATCAGCGGCATACATATCCGGTTTTCCTCCCCCCAACGGTAAGTCGCCGCGCAGGGCAACGATGTGGCGGATACCACTTTGCCAGTAATCCTGGGCGATGGCTTTCAGCTCGTCACGGGAGGCGTCGATACAGGTCAGGTGTGGCGCTGCTTCCAGACCGGTACGTTCCTTGATGCCTTTGATAATGCTGTGGGTGCGGTCACGCTCACCGGAATTGGCACCGTAAGTGACCGACACGAATTTAGGTTTCAGACTGCTGAGGCGGTCAATCGAGCTCCACAGCGTTTCTTCCATCTCGCTGGTACGCGGTGGGAAAAACTCAAAGGAAACGTTAATCCGGCCCTGTAATTCGGCCAGATTCTGGTTCAGCGCTTCCTGATGGTTCGCGTGGAAAAAGCTCATATCCTTACCTCGATTAGCCATTATCATTGTTATTTTCTACAAACGTCTATACGTTTAGACGTCTATATAGAAAATGACCGAATCCGATTAAAGAGTCAACGCTTTTCAACGTGATGAATACTGATGTTTGCTCATACAACATGAAGAAAATTCATGACCACACACGGCAAGCCAGCCGGTCTTCACGACAGATCAAACACGCCCACAAACACACATAAAACATAAGGAATTCGTTTTCAGTATTGGCAACAATCGCTCGCTTTGCCACTGCGCAGACTCATAGCATAAAAAAAGCCTGCGGTTGCAGGCTTCTCGGTTTGTTGGGTAAGGCTATCGGGGTCGCGCCCGACCAATCACAGCAGTTGTGCCAGACGGTTGAGATCCGACTGAATGGCCCCTGCGGTCACATCTCGGCCCGCGCCTGGGCCACGGATCACCAGTGGGTTGTCACGATACCAGCGACTTTCGATGGCAAATACGTTATCACATGGCAACAACGCCGCCAGCGGATGATCCGCCCGCACCGCTTCCACGCCGACACGCGCTTTGCCGTTACTATCAAAACGGGCGACATAGCGCAGCACCAGTCCCATCTCATTAGCGGCTTCCAGTCGCTGCAACATCTGCTGATTCAGCGGTTCGCCATCTTCAAAGAACTGATCTACGGAGACATTCTCACACCCGGCAGGCACCAGTGATTCCACCCGCACCTGATTGGGCTCTATCTCATAACCGGCTTCGCGCGCCAGGATCACCAGCTTGCGCATCACATCCTGCCCGGAAAGATCAACGCGCGGATCCGGCTCGGTCAACCCCTGCTGCCAGGCTTGATCCACCAGTTCGGTAAACGGTACCGTGCCATCAAACTGCAGGAATAACCATGACAACGTGCCGGAGAAAATACCGCTGATAGCCAGAATGCTGTCACCGCTTTCACGCAAATCACGCACCGCATAGTTTACTGGCAACCCAGCGCCAACCGTCGCGTTATACAACCAGTGACGCCCGGTTTTAGCAAAGGCATCACGGATCTGACGGTAATTATCGCCACCGGACGCCCCCGCCAGTTTATTGGCGCTAATCACATGGAAACCGTAGCTGGCGAAATCCAGATAAAGGTCGGCAACCGACTGGCTCGCGGTGACATCCAACACCACCAGATCATCATACGGGTGAGCACGCATCCACAGGAACAATTCGTCATCATCACGTTCCTGTGCTTCGTCGCCAAAGAAAGCCAGTACGCGGCTGGCATCCAGCCCCTCGTAATTCAGCAGGCTGCGGGAACTGTCCACCACCCCCGCCAGAGTGAATTCAAAACCGGTACGCGCCGAAATCAGACTCTGTTCACGGGCGAACAGCTCCAGCCAACGAGAACCGATGTTGCCTTTGCCAAACAATACCAAGCCGATGCGCTTTTCCGCCCGAAACAGCGAATGATGCAGACCGCGAACCAGATGCTCGGTCGGCCCGACACGCAGTACCGCCACCAGACTGATATCGTCTTCCGCCTGCCAGACAAACTCGATCGGCTGGTCGCGCAGTTGCTGGTAGAAACGGTGGCTGTGCAACGGGTTACGACACACACCCGCGCCCACCAACGCGACCAACGCCAGCCCTTCACGCAGGTGTAGCGATACCGGCAACGCCGCCTGTTCCAGCACTTGCCAGGCACTGAGCACCACTTCCGAGGTGTAGCACAATTGCAGCAGATTACGGTCCTGATGTACGCCCAGCGCCAGCGGCCGAATTTGCGCTTTCTGCAACAGCTGCTCGACGTCTTTGTACATACGGACAAAGTCGTGATCCGCCGGTACGCCAATTTCAATCAGGCACACATCATCATGGCTGGTGACAATCTTGGCACCGGTGCCGGAAGCCAGAACGCGCTCAATACGGGTCGACCCCTGCTCTGGCTGGTAGCTGCAACGCAATTGCAGGTCGATATCACTACCGGAAACCGGCTGCAGGGTACGGGCATGCAGTACCGGTGCGGCCAGACGAGCCAGCTCGCTGGCTTCATCCAACCGCAGCAGCGGCAGCAAACACGCATCTTTAACTTTGCGTGGGTCAGCGCTGTACACACCGGCCACGTCACTCCAGATAGTCACGCGCTCAACACCCGCCAGCGCGCCAATTTGCGTAGCGGAATAGTCACTGCCGTTGCGCCCCAGCAGCACGGTTTCACCGGCCTCGTTGCTACTGATAAAACCGGTGATGACCAGCCGCTGCCCGGCATGCTGGGTCAGTAATTGCTGCAACAATGGCCAGGAGCGACCTTCATCGACCTGCGGCTGTGCCGCCCGTTCGGTACGCAGGAAGGTTCGGGCATCCAGCCAGTCCGCAGACAGGTTTTTCTGATTCAGCACCGCCGCCATCAGCCGTGCCGACCAGATTTCACCGTGCCCCACCACCTCGGCATAGGTGGCATCGGTCATTTTGCTATCCAGCAACGCCGCCAGGCGTTCCAGATCGCGAATGAATTCATTAATCAGCGGTGCCGCCGTTTCAGCTGGCAGCAAACCGGAAATCAGTTCACTTTGATAACGGCGCAGCGACTGCTGCACCTGATGGGCGGAAATCCGGTCCGACTGGCTGAGGGTCAACCAGCTAATTAACTGGTTGGTGGTGCTGCCTGCTGCCGAGACCACCATCAAGTCGCCAGCCTGGCTGTAATTCGCCATGATGCCAGCGACACGCTGATAACATTTCACATCTGCCAGGCTGCTGCCGCCGAATTTATGCAGTTGCCGTCCTTTTACGGCCGCTGCTATCCCTAACGCACTCATTGTTACCTCTTGGCTGCTGCCTGAAATGCTCTGTCCAGAGAGGCGACCAGATCGTCACCATCTTCAATGCCGACAGAAATACGCAATAACGTTTCCGAGATACCGGCGGCGGCACGCGCTTGCGGTACCATACCTGCGTGAGTCATGGTAGCGGCATGAGAAATCAGACTCTCGACGCCACCCAGCGACTCCGCCAGCGTGAAGAGATCCAGCGCAGACAGAAAACGACGCAGGGTATCTTCATCGCCATCCAGCTCAAAACTCAGCATCGCGCCAAAGCCGGACTGCTGCCGACAGGCAATCTCATGGCCGGCATTCCCGGGCAAAGAAGGATGATACAACGCCTTGACCAGTGGCTGATGCCGCAAATACTCCACAATTTGCAATGCATTCTTCTGCGCCATCGCCATACGAGGGGACAGCGTACGCATACCGCGCAGCAACAGGTAGCTATCAAACGCCGCGCCGGTCACACCAATATTGTTAGCCCACCAGGCCAGTTCCGTCGCTACCTCAGGGTCGCGGGCAATCACCGCCCCGGCCACCACATCCGAATGACCGTTAAGGTATTTGGTGCAGGAATGCACCACCAGATCCGCACCCAGTTTAAGCGGATTTTGCAACGCCGGACTCAGGAAGGTGTTATCCACCACGCTCACCGCCCCAACATCACGAGCGGCCTGACAGATAGCGGCGATATCCACGACGCGCAGAAGCGGATTGCTGGGGCTTTCAACCAGCACCAGTTTCGGTTTTTCCGCCAGGGCAGCATTAAGCTCAGCCAGATTGCCCTGATCGACGAATTTCACGTTGAAAGCACCGCGTTTGCTCAGGCTATCAAACAAACGATAGCTGCCGCCGTAGCAATCATGCGGCGCGACCAACAGATCGCCAGGCTTCAGGAATACCGTACAAACCAGCATGATAGCCGACATACCGCTGCTGGTCATGACCGCGCCCGCCCCGCCTTCCAGCTCCGCTAGCGCGCGCTGGACAACATCACGGGTCGGGTTGCCACGCCGTGAATAGTCATGCGCTCTGGGCTCATTAAAACCGGTGAAGTTGTAAGTACTGGAGAGGTGAATCGGGGGAACAACGCAACCGAACTGCTCGTCATTGTTTAACCCACTGCGGACTGCGATAGTAGCCTGTTTACGCGTCATCGGTACTTTTCCTGACTGGAAGACTGAGGTGAAGAAGTTAAGCTAGAGAGTAAACCCGGATAATATAGACGTCAATACATCTGGACTTCTAAACTTCTTTGCGTATAGATTGAGCATCCCTGCAATAATCGTTAGAATTATGGTGTTTTGTGCCAGTGACTGTTTTTATCACGATCAATATTTAAGGTATCCCATGGCTGAGTGGAATGGCGAATATGTAAGCCCATACGCTGAACACGGCAAGAAAAGTGAGCAGGTTAAGAAGATCACCGTATCTATCCCTTTGAAGGTATTGAAGATACTGACAGACGAGCGTACCCGTCGTCAGGTCAACAACCTGCGTCACGCAACCAATAGCGAGTTACTGTGTGAAGCGTTCTTGCACGCTTTTACCGGCCAACCCTTACCCAATGATGACGATTTGCGTAAAGAGCGCGGCGATGAAATTCCTGAAGCCGCCAAAGCGATTATGCGTGAAATGGGGATTGACCCGGATACGTGGGAATACTGAGCAGGCTGTGAAGCAGACAGGAAAGCACCGCTGAAACAACAAAGGCACCCGAAGGTGCCTTTGTTTTGGCAGAATAACCGGTTAACCGATTGTCTGCCCCAGCGCAGAAGCCAATTATTTTTTGGTGCCTGGCATGCTGAAACGTTTGTTGAAACGCTCAACACGACCGCCGGTGTCAACCACACGCTGTTTACCGGTGAAGAACGGGTGGCAAGCACCACAGACGTCCAGGTTCAGGTCGTGAGCAACGGTAGAACGGGTTTTGATGACGTTACCGCAAGAGCAAGTTGCAGTAATTTCAACGTAATTCGGGTGAATACCTTCTTTCATGGGAAACCTCTGTTTAAGGCCGTGTCGCTATCCGGCCCTGTTCCGCCAGACACCACACGAAGTTGAGTGAAATAGTCTTTATACTACGAGGTATAAAGGCGGCGGATCATACAGAAATTAACCACCCGATGCAATTGGATCCGCGCAAACACACTGCCTTACCTCAACAAGGTACTGGCAAGATTGCACAACGTCGTCGCGCACAGTACCGTGACGGCAGACAAACCCTGATGCATAACCTAAGACTTTCATGACGCATTTGAACGCACACACCACGCCTGTTGTTCAGGTTGCTTTGCCGGTGCCACTGACACGCACGTTTGATTACCGGCTGGCGGCTGGCGTCACGCCACCGGAGCCAGGCAGGCGGGTGAGCGTTCCTTTCGGCAACCGTAAGATGATCGGTATCGTGGTGGCGCTGGGTGCGGGCAGTGAACTGCCGCCGGAACAGCTCAAACCGCTACATGAGGTACTTGATGACGCTCCGCTATTCCCCGACAGCCTGTGGCGCATCTTGCTGTGGGCAGCAGAGTATTACCACTACCCGATTGGCGAAGTGTTATTCCATGCGTTGCCGATACTCCTGCGGCAAGGGAAACCGGCACATCGCGCCCCGCTCTGGCAGTGGTTTGCCACCGAGCAAGGCCGTGCCACGCCGCTGAATGCGCTAAAACGCGCGCCCAAACAGCAGCAGGCGCTGGCCGCGCTGCTACAAGGGCCGCTCTATCGCCATCAGGTGGCGGAAACCGCGCTGACGGAAACGGCATTGCAGGCGTTGCGCGAAAAAGGGCTGAGCGAGCTGCGCGCGCAGCCAACACAAGTGCAGGACTGGCGGGAGCATTTCAGCCTGGCAGGTGAACGTCTGCGCCTGAATACGGAGCAAGCCACCGCTGTCGGAGCCATACGCAGCGAAGATGACCACTTCGCCGCCTGGTTACTGGCGGGGATCACCGGGTCAGGTAAAACCGAGGTTTACCTCAGCGTGCTGGAGAATATTCTGGCGCAGGGTAAGCAGGCTCTGGTGCTGGTGCCGGAAATCGGCCTGACACCACAAACCATCGCCCGTTTTCGCGATCGGTTTCATGCCCCAGTGGAAGCACTGCACTCTGGGTTAAATGACAGCGAGCGTTTGTCGGTGTGGTTACGGGCGAAACAGGGTGAATCCGCCATTGTGATTGGTACGCGTTCCGCTCTGTTTACCCCTTTTGCGCGACTGGGGCTCATCATCATCGACGAAGAGCACGACGGCTCTTATAAGCAACAGGAAGGCTGGCGTTACCATGCGCGCGACCTGGCGGTGTTTCGCGCCCGGCAGGAAGATATCCCCATCGTGATGGGATCAGCCACTCCCGCGCTGGAAACGCTCTATAACGTACAGATTGGCAAGTACCGCCAGTTGCGGCTGAGCAAACGCGCTGGCAACGCCCGGCTGGCTCAGCAACACTTGCTGGATTTGAAAGGACTACCGCTAACCAGCGGCTTGTCGCAACCGTTAATCCAGCGTGTTCGACATCATCTGGCACAGGATAATCAGGTTATTCTGTTTCTTAACCGCCGTGGCTTCGCGCCAGTGGTGATGTGCCATGAATGCGGCTGGATAGCCGAGTGCCAGCGCTGCGACAGCTATTACACCTTGCACCAACATCAGCGCATGATGCGTTGCCACCACTGTGACAGCCAGCGTCCGGTGCCGCAGCAGTGCCCGCAGTGTGGCTCCACCCATCTGGTGCCGGTTGGTCTGGGTACCGAGCAGCTGGAACAGGCGCTACCCGCGTTGTTTCCCGATACGCCCATCACCCGCATCGATCGCGATACCACCAGCCGTAAAGGTGCGCTGGAGCAACAACTGGCGCAGGTCCGCCAGGGCGGTGCCCGCATTCTGATCGGCACCCAAATGTTGGCCAAAGGACACCATTTTCCTGACGTTACGCTGGTCGCGTTGCTGGATGTCGACGGTTCGCTGTTTTCCGCCGACTTTCGTGCCACCGAGCGCTTCGCCCAGCTCTACACGCAGGTATCCGGGCGGGCCGGGCGGGCCGGTAAAGCCGGCGAAGTCGTGCTACAGACCCATCACCCGGAGCACCCGCTGTTACAGACGCTACTGCATCAGGGCTACGATGCGTTCGCCAGCCAGACGCTACAAGAACGCCAAAGCGTATTTCTGCCGCCGTTTACCAGCCATGTCCTGTTCCGGGCCGACGATCATGACAATCAGCAGGCCAGCCTGTTCCTGCAGCAGTTGCGCAATTTGCTGGAGGCCAGCCCGCTGCGCGACGACGCGTTGTGGCTGATGGGGCCAGTGCCTGCCTTGCAGCCCAAGCGCGCCGGGCGTTTTCGCTGGCAATTACTGTTGCAACACCCATCGCGCGCCACGCTGCAACGCATCATTCGTCACTCTATGGTGTTGATCGATACCCTACCGCAAGCCCGTAAGGTGAAATGGGTCATGGATGTCGACCCGACAGACAGTTGAGCCGATTCTGCGCCGCAGGCCTGAGCCGTGCCAGTCGCCGTCATGGTTTTTGCGAACAATACCGAAAAACCGATAATCCAGACGGTGCAGGCGTAAATTATTCGATAAATCCTGGACGCAATCTGTTAAGAGTGATGGCGGAAGCAGTATGCTGATCAGGCAGTTGGCGCACCATCGATGCCATGCATGTCATAACCGCGCTTGCCGCATGGCGGATCAGACATTCTGTAAAACGGCGGCCGACCTGTCATAACGGCCCCCCTGACTACGGCGCCAGTAAACGCTGACGCAAGGAGGAAATGCGTTGGAGCAGAAAAAATTCATCCCACCCGCAACCATGAAAGACGTGGCCGATAAGGCTGGTGTCTCCACCGCAACGGTGTCACGCGCCCTGACCAACCCGGAGAAAGTCTCGGCTTCGACCCGCAAGAAGGTAGAGCAGGCGGCGCTGGCGGTGGGATACTCTGCACAAAACCTTGCTCGTAATCTCAAGCGACATGAATCAAGAACGATTCTGGCGTTGGTGCCTGATATCTGCGATCCCTTCTTCAGCGAAATGCTGCGTGGCATTGAAGAAACCGCCGCAGAACGCGGTTATCTGGTCCTGATCGGCGATTGCGCGCACCAGCGCCAGACAGAAAAAACCTTTCTGGACCTGATCGCTACCCGTCAGATAGACGGCATCCTGTTATTGGGGTCGCAACTACCGTTTGATGCGGGTAGAGATGAGCGCCGTCATCTTCCGCCGATGGTTATGGCAAACGAATTCGCCCCCGAACTGGATATGCCCACGGTACACATTGATAACCTGACCGCCGCGTTTGAAGCCGTCAGTTATCTCCATCAGTTGGGGCATCAACGCATTGCCTGTATTGCCGGCCCACAGCAGATTCCGCTCAGCGAGTATCGGCTGCAGGGTTATATTCAGGCGCTACGACGTTGTGGACTGGTTATCGACAACCAATACATCGTACACGGAGATTTTAGTTACGATACCGGCTCACGCGGCCTGACAACGCTGATGTCACACCCTACTCCCCCCAGCGCGATTTTTTGCCATAGCGACGTGATGGCGCTGGGTGCGTTAACCCAGGCGCGGAAAATGGGGCTGGACATCCCACGAGACCTGTCGCTTATCGGGTTTGATGATATCGCCCAGGCCAGCCACTGCTTTCCGGCGCTGACTACCGTTTCTCAGCCGCGCTACGATATTGGTCGTGAAGCGACGCTGTTGCTGCTGACGCAGTTGCAGCAACACAAGGTGGCTCGCGGGTCACGGCTGATGTCCAGCCAGTTGATTATTCGCGACAGTACTGCCGCTCCACCGCTGCGTGTTACAGGCTTTAAGAATTCCGGTGCTGGTCAAACATTTTAGGGTTCAGTAACATGGCGACCTGTTACCTATTTTCTTAGCAACGAAACGATTGTGGCACAACGAGACTATGTCAGCCGGGGGCGTTCTGGAACGCGCCGGAAAAAAACATCCAGCCGGAAACGAGGAGGGTCCTCAGGCGCATCTAAAACCATGATAGCGCTGGCCGTTGCCGTGCTGGTCACGTTTGCCGGTGGACTCTATTTTATCGCCCACAATAAGCCGGATGAATCGCCCGTCCTGCCGCATCAGGGCACCAAAGGCAATGGGTTGCCGCCCAAACCGGAAGAGCGCTGGCGTTATATCAAAGAGCTGGAAAACCGTCAGATTGGCGTGGCTTCGCCGACCGAACCATCAGCAGGGGGAGAAATCCAGTCCACAGGCCAACTGACCAATGAACAGCGCCAACTGCTCGAACAGATGCAATCAGACATGAAACGCCAGCCGACAACGCTGACGGAAGTGCCTTACAACGATCAGAGCCAGATGCCCGCGCGTTCTCTTACCACGCCCAGAACGCAAACCGTGTTGCCCGGTGTATCGGGTACCAATACCAATGGCACGATACAACCGATGACACCACGCACGACGACCGCCGCCCCGGTGGCAACGCCGCGTCATGCAACGTCGAACGTCACCACGACGACGCAAACAACCCAGAAACCGGTACAGACGGAACCCCGTACGGAATCCCGTAAAGAGGTGACGAAAACAGAACCGCCGGCAGCGGCCAAAGAAACGGCTAAAACCGACAACACCAAACCAGACAGCAAGCCTGAGAAAGAACAGCGCTGGATGGTGCAATGCGGATCGTTCAAAACCACAGAACCCGCAGAATCGGTACGCGCAGAGCTGGCGTTTGCCGGTGTAGAAAGTCGTATCACCAGTAGCGGAGGCTGGCACCGAATCATGCTCGGTCCGTACAACAGCCGCGCTATCGCCGACAAAATGGCACAAAAGCTCAAAGGTATGGGGCAATCCAACTGCATCCCGTTAGCCAGCGGGGGTTGAAAACCCCACTCCCCTCCCCCATGTTTATCGTCAATACGCCCCGCGTCCGCGCGGGGGTCTTTTTCTCAGTAACGGGGATAAACTCGTGACAACAATTGTAAGTGTGCGTCGCAATGGTCAGGTGGTGATTGGCGGTGACGGGCAAGCCACCCTGGGCAACACCGTAATGAAAGGCAATGTACGCAAAGTACGTCGTTTGTATAACGATCGGGTTATCGCCGGGTTTGCTGGCGGCACCGCAGATGCCTTCACCCTGTTTGAACTGTTTGAGCGCAAGCTGGAACTGCATCAGGGCCATCTGGTTAAAGCGGCGGTAGAACTGGCTAAAGACTGGCGTACTGACCGTATGCTGCGTCGTCTGGAAGCACTGCTGGCCGTCGCTGACGAAAATGCGTCGCTTATCATCACCGGTAACGGCGATGTGATTCAGCCGGAAAACGACCTGATCGCCATCGGATCCGGCGGCCCCTATGCGCAGGCGGCGGCACGCGCTTTACTGGAAAACACGGAATTAAGCGCCCGGGAGATTGTCGAAAAATCACTGGGTATTGCGGGTGATATCTGTATCTACACCAACCAGTTCCACACGATTGAAGAATTAGCCTCCAAGGCGTAAGGATCCACTATGTCTGAAATGACCCCGCGCGAAATAGTCAGCGAGCTTGATAGCTACATCATCGGACAGCACAAAGCAAAGCGCGCCGTCGCGATCGCCTTGCGTAACCGCTGGCGCCGCATGCAGTTGGAAGAGAGCCTGCGCCATGAAGTGACCCCGAAAAATATCCTGATGATCGGCCCAACCGGGGTGGGGAAAACGGAAATCGCCCGTCGCCTCGCCAAGCTGGCTAACGCGCCCTTTATCAAGGTAGAAGCGACCAAATTCACCGAGGTGGGTTATGTCGGCAAGGAAGTGGATTCCATCATCCGTGATCTGACCGACGTTGCCATTAAAATGGTGCGTCAGCAGTCAATAGAAAAAAACCGTTATCGCGCTGAAGAGCTGGCCGAAGAGCGCATTCTGGACGTGCTGATCCCCCCGGCCAAGAACAACTGGGGCCAGCCGGAAGAGCACCATGAGCCGTCCGCGGCTCGTCAGGCATTTCGCAAGAAACTGCGCGAAGGGCAGCTTGACGACAAAGAAATCGAAATCGAGCTGGCTGCCGCACCGGTTGGCGTCGAAATCATGGCCCCTCCCGGCATGGAAGAGATGACCAATCAGTTGCAATCCATGTTCCAGAATCTGGCAGGGCAGAAACAAAAAAGCCGCAAGATCAAGATTCGTGAGGCTTTCAAACTGCTGGTGGAAGAAGAAGCCGCCAAGCTGGTTAACCCGGAAGAACTCAAGGAGCAGGCGATTGAAGCGGTGGAGCAACACGGCATCGTCTTCATCGATGAAATCGACAAGATTTGCAAACGGGGTGATACCTCCGGCCCGGACGTATCACGCGAAGGCGTCCAGCGCGACCTGCTGCCGCTGGTGGAAGGCTGTACGGTGTCCACGAAGCACGGCATGGTAAAAACTGACCATATCCTGTTCATCGCGTCCGGCGCGTTCCAGGTTGCCAGCCCATCGGACCTGATCCCCGAGTTGCAGGGCCGTCTGCCGATCCGTGTCGAGTTGCAGGCGCTGACCACCGAAGACTTCGAGCGTATCCTGACCGAACCTAGCGCCTCGCTGACCCGCCAGTATCAGGCGCTGATGGAAACCGAAGGCGTTAACATCACCTTCCAGCCGGATGGTATCCGCCGTATCGCGGAAGCGGCCTGGCAGGTTAACGAGCGTACGGAAAACATCGGCGCTCGTCGTCTGCATACGGTATTAGAGCGCTTGATCGAGGATGTGTCCTATGGCGCCAGCGAAATGAACGGCCAAACCGTGACGATCGATGCAGATTATGTACGCAGTCACCTGGATGAGTTAGTAGCAGATGAAGATCTGAGCCGATTTATCTTATAATCCGTTCGCGGATCGCACTGATGACCAAACAGTGGGAGGCGTTGGCCTCCCACTGTTGTTTTTGATGCCGTCACCAGGCTGCATTATTCCTGCACTTAACGCGCCACAACCTGGCTGATAGCATGGCCCATAGACACCATGATCCCATTAATACCATGACCCAATTAACACCATGACCGAATTGACACATAGCAGCAAAACTCAAGCCTGGCTCGACAGCCTGCGTCCCAAGACGCTGCCGCTGGCTTTTGCCTCCATCGTTACCGGCACCGTCATCGCCTGCTGGCACAGCAATTTCAAACCCGGCGTGGCGTTATTGACGTTGATTACCGCCGGGCTGTTGCAAATTCTCTCCAATCTGGCCAACGACTATGGCGATGCGGTGAAAGGCAGCGACAAGGAAGACCGTATCGGCCCGCTACGCGGGATCCAGACCGGGGCTATCACGTTGGCGGAACTGCGTAAGGCGCTGCTCATCACCGTGGTGCTCACCGTGGTGTCCGGTAGCGCGCTGGTGGCACTGGCCTGCGAAAAACCGGTGGATGTCGTGGTATTCCTGGCGCTCGGCCTGCTGGCGATTCTGGCCGCGATTACCTACACCGTCGGCAACCGACCTTACGGTTACATCGGGTTGGGTGATATCTCGGTGTTGATTTTCTTTGGCTGGCTTAGCGTAGCCGGGTCGTACTACCTGCAAACCGGCCACTTCGATAGCAGCGTTATCCTGCCAGCAACCGCTTGTGGCCTGCTGGCCGTCGCGGTGCTCAATATCAACAATCTGCGCGATATCGACAGCGATCGGGAAAACGGTAAAAACACGCTGGCGGTACGGCTCGGTGCTTATAAAGCCCGCCGCTACCACATGATGTTACTGATGACGGCACCGGTTTGTCTGGCCCTCTTCGCGATGCTGTACCTGCATACGCTGGCGGGCTGGCTGTTTATTCTGGCGCTGCCGTTACTGGTGAAACAAGGCCGCTATGTGATGCGCGAAACCACCGCATTCAGCATGCGTCCGATGCTGGAAAAAACCGTGAAAGGCGCGTTACTCACCAATTTGTTGTTCGCGGTAGGCGTACTGCTGAGCTAAACCAGATTCAGTCAAGATGGAACGGGCAACACGTTTGTTCCAGTTGGCAAAATCACAACCGATTACTGATGCGGGTCAAAGCCGCTGTTGATGATTTTGCCAACAACAAACATAAAGGGATATACTCAGTCCCACACTCTCCAGCGGCAACAAACGTGACTCCTATGAAATACGATACTTCCGAACTGTGTGATATCTATCATGAAGAGGTCAATGTCGTTGAGCCTCTTTTCTCCAATTTTGGTGGACGTAGTTCATTCGGCGGCAAAATCGTCACAGTAAAATGCTTTGAAGATAACGGCCTGCTATTCGATATACTGGAAGAAAACGGCAGTGGCCGCGTCTTGCTGATCGACGGCGGCGGTTCTGTACGCCGTGCGCTGGTTGACGCTGAACTGGCCCGTCTGGCCACGCAAAACGAATGGGAAGGTATCGTGGTCTATGGCGCGGTACGCCAGGTAGACGATTTATCGGAGCTGGATATCGGCATTCAGGCGATGGCGGCGACACCGGCTGGTGCAGCGAGCGAAGGCATCGGTGAAACGGATATTCGGGTGAATTTCGGCGGTGTGACGTTCTTCTCGGGCGATCACCTTTATGCTGACAACACCGGTATTATCCTGTCTGAAGATCCGCTGGATCTGGAATAACCGGCCAGGTTGCCAAGGGCGTCACAGACGCCCTGTGCGCCGTTGTCTGTGTGACATCGGCAGTTACTGAACATCTTCCATTTTACCCAGCAGCGCACGCAGACGTTCCTGCCATACCGACTGTTCCTGCTTGAGTTGCTCGTTCTCGCTCATTAATGCATCACGGTTACCCGCCATGCTCTCCACTTCCTGCGACAACGCATTGTTCTTCTCTTTCAGCTCTTCGATTTCCATCTGCAACAGCGTGATCGTGTCAATCGCCTGCTGAACTTTCGCTTCCAGCTTCTCAAACACTTCAAATGACATAACTTCTAACCCCTTTTGATCGCACGGCCTGAGCCGGTTAACGCAGATGTATCACGAACAGGTGTGCCACGCACGGTATCCCGCGAGCAGGTATGCACCGGCACGGGTTTCACAAACAGATATCTCATGCCGCCTTACGCACTCAGCCTGCACATCTGTTATGGCTACGCCGGACGTAAACGCCAGCCAAATTGTATGTAGCCGGATCAAGCGTGTCCAGCGCACTACCGGTAAAACAGCGACTCTGCCTGCTTTTTCGCTCACGCGC
The DNA here is from genome assembly GCF_019464615.1 of Dickeya ananatis. Taxonomy (NCBI): domain Bacteria; kingdom Pseudomonadati; phylum Pseudomonadota; class Gammaproteobacteria; order Enterobacterales; family Pectobacteriaceae; genus Dickeya; species Dickeya ananatis. The sequence goes on from NZ_CP040816.1 coordinate 3,989,066, forward strand.
CATCAGTACAGACTGAAAATCACCCGAAATATTGTTAAACGGTATTAATGTTAATAAATTTAACACCCTGATTAACACCTATCCGCTGACCGGATGACAGTTTTGTGTCCAATTACGCGAATGCGCGCATTTTCTTGACGCATCACACACATTTTGATTTCGATATTTCTCGTTTTCGAACATTAACGATAAATTCACATCCGAAATACAAAAAGAGCCTGACCGCGAATCGCCAAAGATGAACGAGACAGGCCTGAAACGCGCAGACCCATAGAGGCCTGCGTCAACCACCATGCTGTAGCCTACAAGCAGGAACAAGCATTATGAGTCAATCTGATATTTCTACCCTTAAAGGCCAGTGCGTTGCCGAGTTTCTCGGTACTGGCCTGTTGATCTTCTTTGGCGTTGGCTGTGTAGCGGCTCTGAAACTGGCAGGAGCCAGTCTGGGGCTATGGGAAATCAGTATTATCTGGGGGTTGGGCGTCGCGATGGCGATCTACCTGACCGCCGCGATTTCCGGTGCTCACCTCAACCCTGCGGTCACCATCGCCCTGTGGCTGTTTGCCTGCTTCGATGGCCGCAAAGTCCTGCCTTATATCGTTTCACAGGTCGCTGGCGCGTTCTGTTCGGCGGCATTGGTCTATGGCCTCTATCACAACCTGTTCGATAACATCGAACAAACGCACAATATTGTGCGTGGTAGTGTGGAAAGCCTCGATCTGGCAGGTGTCTTCTCCACCTATCCGAACCCGCACATTTCCGTGATGCAGGCCTTCATGGTGGAAACCGTTATCACCGCCATTTTGATGTGTCTGATTCTGGCACTGACTGATGACGGCAATGGTATTCCGCGTGGCCCGCTGGCACCGCTGTTAATAGGGATTCTGATCGCGGTTATTGGCGCATCAATGGGCCCGTTGACCGGATTTGCCATGAACCCGGCGCGTGATGCCGGTCCGAAATTGTTTGCCTACTTCGCTGGCTGGGGCAAAATCGCGCTGACTGGCGGACGTGACATCCCTTATATACTGATACCGATTTTCGCCCCGATCGTCGGAGCCTGTCTGGGCGCATTTGGCTATCGCACCCTGATTGGCCGTAACTTGCCTTGTGATGTCTGCGCCATTGATAGCGACACCGACACGGCGGCCTCTGCCCAAACTCGTAAGGTCTGACCCTACTCCGCTAACAGGATTACGTTTATGAACCAGGAAAAAAAATACATCGTCGCGCTCGACCAGGGCACAACCAGTTCACGAGCTGTTGTGCTGGATCATGACGCCAACATCGTCAGCGTATCCCAGCGGGAATTCACCCAGATTTACCCCAAGGCGGGCTGGGTAGAACACGACCCGATGGAAATCTGGGCGTCGCAAAGCTCCACGCTGGTGGAAGCGCTGGCAAAAGCGGGCATCAGTAGCGACGAAGTGGCCGGTATCGGTATTACCAACCAGCGTGAAACCGCCGTGGTGTGGGAAAAAGAGACCGGTAAACCGATTTATAACGCCATTGTGTGGCAGTGCCGCCGCTCCGCAGATATCTGCGAAAAGCTGAAAAAAGACGGCATGGAAGAGTACATCCGCGCCAACACCGGCCTGGTGGTTGACCCATATTTCTCCGGCACCAAAGTGAAATGGATCCTCGACCATGTGGAAGGGTCGCGTGAACGTGCCCGTCGCGGCGAGCTGCTGTTCGGCACCATCGATACCTGGCTTATCTGGAAAATGACCCAGGGTCGCGTCCACGTCACCGACTACACTAACGCCTCGCGTACCATGCTGTTCAACATCCATTCGCTGGACTGGGACGAACGCATGCTGGACGTGCTGGATATTCCGCGTGCCATGTTGCCGCAGGTTCGTCCTTCCTCTGAAGTGTACGGCCAGACCAATATTGGCGGTAAAGGCGGTACCCGTATTCCTATCGCCGGTATCGCCGGTGACCAGCAAGCCGCATTGTACGGCCAACTGTGCGTACAGCCCGGTATGGCGAAAAACACCTACGGTACCGGCTGCTTCCTGCTAATGAATACCGGTAAAGAAGCGGTTCGCTCCAAACACGGCCTGTTGACGACCATTGCCTGCGGCCCACGCGGTGAAGTGAACTATGCGCTGGAAGGCGCAGTATTTATCGGTGGTGCCTCTATCCAATGGCTGCGCGACGAGCTGAAACTGATTGGCGACGCGATGGACTCTGAATACTTCGCCACCAAAGTGAAAGACACCAATGGCGTCTATGTCGTACCAGCGTTTACCGGTCTGGGTGCCCCTTACTGGGACCCGTACGCCCGTGGCGCGATTTTCGGCCTGACCCGTGGTGCCAATGCTAATCACATTATCCGCGCTACGCTGGAATCCATCGCTTACCAGACCCGTGACGTGCTGGATGCCATGCAAGCTGATGCCGATACCCGCTTGCAGGCGCTGCGGGTAGATGGCGGTGCCGTCGCCAACAACTTCCTGATGCAGTTCCAGTCTGACATTTTGGGTACGCGTGTTGAGCGTCCGCAAGTGCGTGAATCTACCGCGCTGGGTGCCGCCTTCCTGGCGGGTCTGGCTACCGGTTTCTGGAACGATCTGGACGAAGTGAAGAGCAAAGCCACCATTGAACGCGAATTCCGCCCCAGCATCGAAACCGTGGAACGTAATTTCCGCTATCGTGGCTGGCAAAAAGCGGTGGAACGCGCCCGTGCGTGGGAAGAACACGACGAGTAAAATCACCACTATCCTTGATCGGGCGCGGCTATCGCGCCCTTTTTCTTTCCCTCCCCCTCACCCGCCCGCCAACACGCCTGTGTTACCATAACGCCCCGACTGACTCTTCTTTTATTCCTTATTCCCTGTGCAGGACTGGTATCCATGAAACGTGAATTAGCCATCGAATTCTCCCGCGTGACCGAAGCCGCTGCGCTGGCCGGCTACAAATGGCTGGGACGCGGCGACAAAAACGCCGCTGATAACGCAGCCGTGCAGGCGATGCGCATCATGCTCAATCAGGTCGACATCAACGGCAAGATTGTCATCGGCGAAGGTGAAATCGACGAAGCCCCGATGCTTTATATCGGCGAACAGGTGGGCACCGGTAACGGCGACGCGGTAGACATCGCCGTCGACCCGATCGAAGGCACCCGCATGACCGCTATGGGGCAGGCTAACGCTCTGGCGGTATTGGCCGTTGGCGAACAGGGAGCCTTCCTGCATGCTCCTGACATGTACATGGAAAAACTGATTGTCGGCCCGCAGGCTAAAGGCGCTATCAATCTTGACCAACCGTTGGAAGAGAACCTCAAGCGCGTTGCCGAACGGCTGGGTAAACCGCTGAGCGAGCTGACCGTCATCACGCTGGCCAAACCGCGTCACGATCAGGTCATCGCAGATATGCAGCGGCTGGGGGTAAAAGTCTTTGCCATTCCTGATGGCGATGTGGCCGCGTCTATTCTGACCTGCATGCCGGAAAGCGAAGTGGATGTACTGTACGGCATCGGCGGTGCGCCGGAAGGCGTTATTTCTGCCGCGGTGATCCGTGCGCTGGATGGCGACATGCAAGGGCGCCTGCTGGCCCGCCATCAGGTGAAGGAAGATAACGAGGAAAACCGCCGCCTAGGCGAACAGGAATTAGCACGCTGCCGCGAAATGGGCATTGAAGCAGGCAACGTGCTGACACTGGGTGACATGGCGCGCAACGACAACGTGATATTTTCCGCTACCGGCATCACCAAAGGTGACTTGCTCGACGGCATTTCACGCCGAGGCAATATCGCCACCACCGAAACGCTGCTGATCCGCGGCAAGTCACGAACCATCCGTCGTATCAGTTCCACCCATTACCTGGACCGCAAAGATCAGGCGCTGCACGACTTTCTGCTGTAATCACGGCAGGGGATGCGCAGCTCAGCATGAATTGTTTCACTGTTGTTAATAGATCGCGTATCGTAAAGCTCGGCTGCACACAGCCCTGTGACACCCGAGAGATCAAAAACAGGAGCAGATAACCATGGCAGAGTGGGTGACCGGTAAAGTTATTCAGGTTGAACACTGGACGGAAAATTTATTCAGCCTGCGGCTGGAAGCGCCGATAGCGCCGTTTACCGCCGGGCAGTTCGCCAAGCTGGCGCTGGAACGGGATGGCGAGCGGGTACAGCGCGCCTATTCTTACGTCAACGCACCCAGCAACACGCTGCTGGAGTTCTATCTGGTTAACGTGCCGGACGGCAAGCTCAGCCCGCATCTGCACCGTTGCCAGCCAGGTGATGAGGTGCTGGTAACCCAGGAAGCGGCTGGTTTCTTCGTACTTGAGGAGATCCCGGACTGCGATACCTTGTGGATGCTGGCAACCGGTACCGCCATCGGCCCGTATCTGTCGATTTTGCAGGAAGGGCGCGACCTGGAGCGGTTCAAGAACATCGTGCTGGTCCACGCTGCTCGATTCGCTCGCGACCTGAGCTATCTGCCACTGATGCAACAACTGGAACAGCGCTACAACGGTAAGTTACGCATCCAGACCATTGTCAGCCGGGAGGAACAGCCCGGCTCACTCACTGGCCGCGTACCGGCACTGATTGAAAGCGGTGCGCTGGAAGAGGCGGTCGGCTTACCGATGGATGCCGCTACCAGCCACGTCATGCTATGCGGCAACCCGCAGATGGTGCGAGACACGCAGCAGTTGCTCAAGGAGACGCGGCAGATGAGCAAACACCTGCGTCGTCGTCCCGGCCATATGACCAGCGAGCACTATTGGTAATCCCGACTATCCCGATGACCGTCGAGTAACCACAAAACGGTAGAAACAAGCGGCACTCAGGACGCGCGGAACCGCAACGGTTCCGCTGCCGGTCCGAAACGGTTCGCACCTGTCGTGCCGACAAACGCGCCGCAATCAAGCAACATCATCACGGTAATCAGCGTCGGCAAGAAACGCTCTACGCCCCATTGCGCGAGCGATGGCAGCATCGACCAATTGCCGTTACCCAGCATCCAGGCCACCACCAGCAATAACGCCCACCAGCCACTTCGGTTGCGATCATGCAGCCTTTTGACCAGTATCGCCGTCAGCGGCCACAATAGCATCACCAGTACAAACGCCGCCTTCTGGGTATCCAGCCAACCGGTACCGGCCAACACGAATAATCCCACCATCAGCGCCAGCACGATCACCATCCCTAACCAAAAATCCCGGCGACCAACGCGGCCACGAAACGAAAAACACCATTGTTGTATTGTCATGTCTTCTTATCCCCGAATACGGTTCTACGGGTATGAGTTTACCTTAAGTCAGGTTGTGTTTTTTACCGCACATTTTGACAATTGATCCTGAATCCCGCTTTAATCACACAGCATGCCAACAGTGAGTGACGATACGAATACACTAATGATGAAAAATGCCCTGCTGATTGTTTGTTGCCTGTCTGCTGGCCTACTCTGCACACCCTTCGCCAGAAGTGACGGCTTATTCCAGCCTCAAACCCCGACAGCCGCCCCTTACCTGCTGCCGGGTTCTCCCTCGTTCGACATGAACATCGTGCAATTTCGTACCCGCTATAACCTGAGTAACCCGTCACTGCCGATTAGTGAATACCGGGTCATCGACACCGGAGACGACTCACCGAACCTGACGCGAGCAGCCAGCCGTATCAACGATCATCTGTATTCATCCACCGCGTTGGAAAAAGGCACCGGCAAGATTAAAACCATGCAAATTACCTGGCTTCCCAAACCTAAAGACACTGACCAAAGCGGGCGACGTAAACAAGCCATCGGTTACATGGCAGCACTGGTACGCACTTTTATGCCATCGCTCACCAACGAACAAAGCCTGAAAAAAATCGAGACATTGCTGGAAAAAGGCAAAGGGCAGCGCTTTTACCAGCAAACAGAGGGCGCATTGCGCTATGTTGTGGCTGATCATGGTGAAAAAGGGCTAACCTTCGCTGTTGAACCGATTAAGCTAGCGCTATCTGATTCGTGATCACATCGAGAATTAGGCACGAAAAACAGAGCCACCGCGCCATTTCGACTCTATACTATCGGCAGTTCTGTATCATCGTCAGAGTGGCTGCCTGACGCAGCCATGTATTGATTAACTGGCAATTCGCCTGGAGGAAACAAGATGCGACATCCCTTAGTCATGGGCAACTGGAAGCTGAACGGCAGCACCAGCATGGTTCACGAACTGATCGCCGGCCTGCGCAAAGAACTGAGCGCCGTCACCGGTTGTGACGTAGCCATTGCGCCGCCAGCTATTTATCTGGATCAGGCGAAACACCAGCTGGCAGGCAGCCGTATTGTGCTGGGTGCCCAGAACGTGGACGTCAACCTTGCTGGTGCCTTCACCGGTGAAACATCCGCTGAGATGCTAAAAGACATCGGCGCGAAATACATCATCATCGGCCACTCCGAGCGTCGTACCTATCACCATGAAAGTGATGAGTTCATCGCCAAAAAATTTGGCGTACTGAAAGAAACCGGCCTGATTCCGGTACTGTGCATCGGTGAAACCGAAGCTGAAAACGAAGCGGGCCAGACCGAAGCGGTCTGTGCACGTCAGTTGGACGCGGTGCTGAACACGCTGGGCGCGAAAGCGTTCGAAAACACCGTCATTGCCTACGAACCGGTATGGGCCATCGGCACCGGTAAATCCGCCACGCCGGCACAGGCACAGGCAGTGCACAAATTCATCCGTAACCACATCGCTAAACAGGATGCGGCGGTCGCTGAACAGGTCATCATCCAGTACGGTGGCTCGGTTAATGCGGCTAACGCTGCCGAACTGTTCACCCAGCCGGACATCGACGGTGCGCTGGTGGGCGGTGCCTCACTGAAAGCCGATGCGTTCGCCGTTATCGTTAAAGCCGCGGCCGAAGCCAAAGGCCTGGCCTGATTCCTGCCCGAACACCACACAACGGCTCCAGTCTGGAGCCGTTTTTTTATCTCTTTTTCCCCACCGACTCCGCCTGCATTCATTATTTTGTCATTTTTCCCGCCTAGGTTTTACCAGTCGTGTTTATTTGTTACTTAATTTAACCAAGAGTGAATGAAAATGACTCGTAAGGCTATTATTCGCAAAACACTGCTCTCTTCCCTGATGATGACACTGGTAGCAGGTAGCGCACTGGCCGCCAGCGCCGACTACCAACGCCAGGCGCAGGGTGACATCACCCAACCCGGTGGTGCCCGCCGCCTCAGTGCCGATCAAACGGAGATGCTGAAAGCCTCACTCAACGCGAAGACCGCCAAAAACGTGATTCTGCTGATTGGCGACGGCATGGGCGATTCAGAAATCACGGCTGCACGCAACTACGCGATGGGGGCTGGTGGCTTCTTCAAAGGTATCGATGCACTGCCGCTGACAGGCCAGTACACCCACTACTCGCTGGACAAGAAAACCCGCAAACCAGACTACGTCACCGATTCCGCGGCATCGGCCACCGCCTGGTCCAGCGGTGTCAAAACCTACAACGGCGCACTGGGCGTTGATGTGGATGGCAAAGACCATAAGACACTGATTGAAATCGCTAAAGCGGCAGGCAAAGCGACGGGTAACGTCTCTACCGCCGAACTGGAAGACGCCACACCGGCCGCCATGGTGTCCCACGTGACCTCCCGCAAGTGTTACGGCCCGGAAAAAACCAGCCAGCAGTGCCCGACCAACGCACTGGAAAACGGCGGTCGCGGCTCCATTGCTGAACAGTTACTGGTCACTCGTGCTGATGTCACGCTTGGCGGTGGTGGTGCCACTTTTAAAGAACTCGCCAAAGCGGGTAAATATCAGGGGAAAAGCCTGAAAGAACAGGCGGAAGCGCTGGGCTACCACATCGTGACGGATCTCGATGGCATGAACGCCGTTACCGCCGCTACGCAGAGTAAGCCGGTGCTGGGGCTATTCGCCGATGGCAACATGCCGGTGCGCTGGCAGGGGCCGCAAGCGAGCTACCACGGCAACCTGGACAAACCGGTTGTAACCTGTGAGCCGAATGCCAAACGCGCGGCCACCGTGCCGACACTGGCGCAAATGACCGATAAAGCTATCCAGTTATTGAGCAAGAATAAAAACGGTTTCTTCCTGCAAGTTGAAGGGGCGTCTATCGACAAACAGGACCACGCCGCCAACCCATGTGGTCAATTCGGCGAAACCGTCGACCTGGACGAAGCGGTCCAAAAAGCACTGGAATTCGCCCGTCGTGACGGCAACACGCTGGTGATTGTCACCGCCGACCACGCCCACTCCAGCCAGATTATCGAAAACGGAGCCAAAGCACCGGGCCTGACGCAGGCGCTGAACACCAAAGATAATGCGGTGATGACCATCAGCTACGGTAACTCGGAAGAGGAGTCTCAAGGCCACACGGGCACCCAGTTGCGCATCGCCGCCTACGGCCCGCACGCCGCCAACGTCGTGGGGCTGACCGACCAAACCGACCTGTTCTACACCATGAAAAACGCGATGGGCCTGAAGTAATAAAGCCATCTTTGGGCCACGGTACTCCTGTGGCCCGTTTCTTTGTGGGCCGTTGTCGTTTTTATAACTTTGCCTTTATACCTAAGCGGATCCTTTCGGTTGGGAACAACGGTTGCAATATTACCTCATCATTAAAAATGAATAATTTGGGTGACAAGGCTGTTACATCATAAATATTTTCAGCAATTAAGCTTAATTTCGTTCTAAAGACAGGAATACTAATGTCATCTGCAAAAACAAATACATCATCACTGATTAGAATATTTTCATTTAACAGACTATTAATACTTTCATAGTCTGAAAATTCCATTTCTGACCAAACCACACCCACTCTTGAGAAGGGATATTCATTTAAGCTATCTATAGCTTCCTTCAGAGCTTGTCCATCAAGCACATTAAAATCAGCACTAAGTGCTGCTTTACACTCTTCAAATAAGTTCATTTTTCTTGGTCATTTCAATATCGTTTTAAAAAATGTCCCATTATTCTAAAATTGACATGATCTGAGAACAGGTTATCACCTGTTACTCCTGACAGGAAAATTAAAATTATAACTCATCCTCATAAAATGAGGATAATATTAATAATCTCCCATGGCAGTACATGTCAAATCAAAAAACCTATCAAATTGATGCGATTTATTAAATAGATATTTTTATATCATCTCACAGCTCTCTAATATTACACTTCGTCAGATAATATTCTCATGAATTCACGCACAGCCTTTTTCTGCAATTCAATCTCTTCCGGAGATAACAATATATTCATTAATTGATCATCAACAGCCATATCATATATATCGACATCCAACCACCCTTTTGATCAAAAATCCATCCCACCCATTCTATTTTTACCTTCAAATTCAACCCGTTCCAGATCGCCAAAATCACCATTGGTATAATAGCTATACTTGAAAGTATACCCTTTCATTTTTGGTGCAATGTTTTTCTTAAAATAATCAATGTTAAACATTTGGTTCTCACTATTTATCTATTACACGTATCTTTTTCTAAGATAAGCATTCCTGATACTATATCTTCACCATATGATTTTGTGATACATTTACATCATGCCCGGCTACATGGCGTAGCATCGTCCAAAACACCCGCAGGCGGTAGTGACATCTGACAGATCTCAGCATCATCACCCCACACACCGGCGTAGTAGAGGTGTTTGTCTTACCGGCGTGAACACAGGATCCTGAGCAGCAGATAGGATCCCCTGTCGGTTAAACCCCGGGATTTATTTGAGATAACTATCATGAGCCAAAAAAGCACAGACATCAGTAAGTTCTTAAGTTACATATTACGCCATCAACCTGAAGCTATCGGTTTATCTTTGGACAAAGAAGGATGGGCTGTCATAAGCGATCTTATTCTTTGTGCCGTTAAAGAAGGTTATATACTCGACAATAGCCTGATTCATAGTATCGTTGATAATAGTGATAAAAGACGCTTTACAATTTCAGACGATGGATTACGTATCCGGGCGGTACAGGGACACTCAACACAGCAGGTTAATATTTCCTACAAAGAGAAAATACCTCCTGAGATATTATATCATGGAACAGCCACCCGTTTTATATCAGCCATTCGGGAACAAGGTCTGATTCCTGTATCACGTCAATATGTACATCTTTCGCCTGATGAAGAGACGGCCATTCAGGTAGGACAACGTCATGGAAAACCGATAGTACTAACGATAAAAGCCCTTAACATGTACGAACAGGGCTTTAAATTTTATCAAGCTGACAATGGTGTCTGGTTAACTGATACCGTTCCTTATCAGTTTGTTCAGGAATAACCGACTACTCATCATCTTTTGCCCGCGCTGCTCTGTGGCGGGCAGATTGAAGACACACAATGTTTAGCCATTCTGAAATACATATCTTCGCCGCCGAAATAGACAATTTCATCCGAATAGCGCCTGTTCACAACAAGGTAGTTGACATCCCACCAGTTTGCCAGAGGCAAAAACTATGTAATTCCAATTTGTGCATTATTTTCGATTACTGCTTATACCTTCTCGTAAAATATTTATTAATATCCTTATTCTCGATGACTCTAGCATTTGTGAAGTCTATTGAGTCAGATACAACAATACCACGCTGGAGAGCTTCTGGGAAATCGCTGATTGAAGCATAAATTGTTGGTACTAGAAATCTGAAATAGTCACCCATAACAGTATTCCCCTCATATCCAACTGGGTAATCCTCGCCTTCATTTGTTCCTTCAACACCATGAAAAACAAAGAAGCCCTTCTTAGATGGAAGATTATAGTCGCTCAATTCAATTTCTGGCAATGAACGTTCTTCAACCCATTTAACTAAGTCATTTTGACATTTGACATATTCAAATCTTATGTATGAATATAAATCCAATATTGTCTTTCCATTTTTAGACTCTGGATATTCAGAATAACCCGCAGACTCTTCCCACATATACTCATTTAAAGAATCCAAAATATACTCAGCGTTACTCATCTGCAAAACCGCCTTGGGAATATCACCAAAACAGTTATTAACCATTACAGAAATCCTGCCAAACTTATCCATTGCGAACCATGTGTAAATAGTTCCAAACTCGGGCTTCCAATTTTCATCAAAATTATTCATCATTCTTTTTCTCCTGCATCAACATGACCTTACTCAGAATCTACCAGCGTTAGCGGGCGCACATAGCGCGCTATGAAAAAACACGCTGACGTAATCGTTCTCCCAAGAACACCAAAAAAAAATAATAATTCCCTGCGAAAAATAAATTAATTATTGAAATACACTCAAGAATTTTTATTAAAAACAGCATCCCTTAAATAAATTGCTTCCCCAAAGCCATCATATATACCATAAAAAATAGACAAACACCCCTCTTTTTCTAGAAGACTAAACCCGGTTACTCCACAATCAAAATAAAGACCAACGCACCCATGCTCAACATTTTTAATTCTATATTCATATATATTAACTATCTTCTTATCAATGTAATCAGACAACTCAGGAACAATCTTCACTGGATAAAAAAACTCATCATCGATATCCATAACATCTAATAAAAAAGGCTCGAAACTCTCCTGTAAAATTTTAGCAATACCTTCATTAACACTTAATGATATCCAGCCAGATTCCGATGTTCGAAAGAACATAACAAGAATATCACAAATCAACTCATTCTCTATAAAGAAAGAACGCTTGCGAAACTCTTTAATATACTCATTAACCAACATTACACCTCCCTATTAATATTTTTAAGACTCTTCAGGAGCTAACCTGTTAAATTAATACATTTCATTATGTAAAATACTCATGCTGATAACTATTCATCTATGCACATGCATTGCTCTTCTCCTCTCACTGAGATTCTGTGCCGCCAAAATTAGCGCTCCCAGCCAAGAGAACGAGATTTTTCGAATAACGCTATTGCAGATAGCGCTCATCTTGCTGGACGAGGGGTTCTATTTCCTCTTCCCATATGCGCTTTTGGTATAACTGCCACTCTGTTAGTTCAGTGCGCCTTTTTATACAATCACGAATAACTTTTACCGCAAGAATAAATTCTTCATTTTTCAGATCAGTAAAATTAATCTGATCAAGAACTAAAACCTCCATTATCTTTTCATATATAATTGGATGGTTGCCCTGAAGGGCATCATCTAATAAGTCCTCTAACGCATCTGAAGCGATCCTATTCAAAGTAATACGTAAGCTCGTTCTCTCTAGGTAACCGATAAAAACAGTTGCCCCCATAATTCACCTCATTACGAAAAATCAATACATGTTATTACCCTAACTCCGGACCTGTTCCAATCATAGTTTAAAACCCTCAAGGAACAGAGCCATCAGAGATGAGAAAAATTTCACATTAACTGAACATTAGAAATGTATTCTTTGGGGAATAAATACTATCAGTATGAGTAGTCATACTTAGCATTTATTCTACGGCATATCCAATAGATGTTGGCAACAAAACAAAAACCTCTAGCGATTTGTTAATATCCTTCATTTCCCACGCGCTCTCAAATGAATAAAAAGATCCACACGATAAAATCGAAACATCCTATTAATTCAAGATATACATTCGATTATGGACCATCCCAAGACAACCTTGATTTTAACTCATCAGGAACTATTTTAAATAACAATTTAATGTACTCTACATTCTGGGTGTAATTGGGGGATATATCATCACTGCATTTTTCAAAATAGTACTTTGCTTGGTTATTTAAAAACCAAATGTCATGCTCCACAAAATCAAAATCCAGAATACTTTTTGATAAGTTATGTATAAGTTCAACATCAAAATAACAGGACCTGTCTCTTGCCCTTACCCAAGTATTCTGTGACTGAACATTTCTTATATAAGGTAAAACAAGGTCAAATATCTTCTTATATATCTCTTGCTTTGTCATCTTTATCACTACATTATCGCCTATTCATAGACAAACATAACTTACAGCCATAACAGGGGGAATCATTCTATTGACATGTAGTTCCGTTGAACCTCTGAACTGGTTATTGCGGAGAACACATTCAGCAGACTATTGGTGGACACAAAATACTTCCTGTCCGGCTACTGAAACACCTTCTCTCACCAACGCCGCTCAGGCACAAAAATAACTTTACTTCTGATAGCGATCATCCTGCTGGGCGAGGGGTTCTATTTCCTCTTCCCATATGCGATTTTGATATAAAAACCCTTCATTTTTCTCCTTTCGAGTCGCTAAGTAGTTTCTAATAACTTTAATAGTTTCATTAAATTCAGACTCATTCAAATCGTAGAAATTTATCTGATCAAGAACCTGAACCTCCATTATTTTATCATATATAACAGGATAATTTTCCTTTAATACTTCATCAAACAACGCTATCAATACATCGGATGCTAAACGATTTAACACCACACTTAATCTCTGCTTACCACCAATATTACTTAATCCTCTGTAACCGATACCAAAATAAGCCCCCATGGTTCACCTCAAAATAATGATAATGAATATGCCCCCCAGAGAAGAGAGCCATGGTATATTGTGCTAAGACCGGCAAGTTTGCAACGTGTCAGAAGATGAAGCGACATCCCCTCAATTATGCAGCATCATGGGCATCATTTTCTGGCAGCCATACATGTCCTTTATTGCTAACACCTTATTTTTACAGCATACACTGTCGGTTACTGTCCCCAACGGTAGCCGGGCAACCCACCGCCGCAACTCACGCTGAAGGGCCGCTGGCTGGACGATCTCGGTTTTAACACCAGCCAGCCGATGATTGTCACCGTGAGTGACAAAGAAATCTCAAACTAATAAAAATCCCAGTCGCGAAAACTGGGATTACATCATTACTCACTAGAAGGGTAAGCAATAAGCACCCTCTAAAGATTCATACTGTGTAACTGCATTGGAGCCTTCAGCAAAATATTCTACATCTATAGATTCCGGTGGATAATCCTTAGTATAAGATCCCGCCAAAAAAGCTCTATACTGCTCCAGTACATATAATGTTTGCTCAATAGTTAAAAGCACACGCTGCTCTTCAACATATTCACAGCCAATGAGTACTTTATCTTGGGTCACCATCACCCAATGAGCATTGCCTATGCCGAAATTACCATCAGTACTTTTTCCAGAGGATAAATCAGTTAGATTCTTCACCCAGATATCAACAGAATTAATTCCATACTGAATATCGTTAGATAACCATCCTGCTATTTCACGTGCACCATACCCCAAGACGTCTCCCCTCAGGGTATTACGTATTTCTCCCCCAATAGGAATAAATAGGTTGCTTTTTTCACTCCACCAAAAAGTAATTCGATCATTCAACATTACTTTTTCCCTCCGCTATATACAGGCCATGCCATTAGATGTTCAGGTACAAGCACGGGAACGATCATTTGGGGTGAGCGTGGCATCGGATAATAAGATCCCAACCAGATCATGCTGGTCGGGATTTATACTAATTAGTCCCTATTTTTATACCTATCAGGTATATATTCGTTGTGTTCCATTGATTTCATCAGATTCAAAAGATCGGCTAAGAACCAAGAGAGTTCTTCTCTACTTGAACACTCAGTTAACTGGTTTACTTGCTCATCTGAGCAATTTTTTAAAACATAGTTTAGACAGTCTGAAAAAATCACAACTTCAGATTCAGAAAGGCGAACATCGAATAAAGTGACATTTACCCCAGGAACATAATTAGTCTTAAGAACATCCATAATCACCACCTTACGTAGTCAGAAAACTTACTTCTGAACTCATCTAATTTACTGCTATCTGGCCTACTCCAGCGGCCATCATTCAAACGCTGAGTCGTGTTTTTATCACTATTTTTGAAAGAAGTTACGACCTCCCCATTTGATTCAATGATATGCACATTTCCACCACTACCCCGAACAACCCAGCGTCCATCATCTTGTACCAGTATATCTGCAGGCCTGGATTTCTGGACATCATTGATTACCGAGCCCACCGGGCGTCCTTCTTTATTCCTTATGGATGCATGTTCCCCCTGAGTGATCTTATTAAGATAAGCCAAATCATCCTGGCTCGGCCCATCCGGGATCGGCGTCGTGGTAGTGTTTCCGGCCGTAGACGGTGCGCCATCGATATTCCCGGTATTGCTGGCTCCATTCTTATCCGACTGATCCGGCGTCGTCAGCGTGGTGGCCGTGTTCTCCGTCGGGGCCGGGTTTTCCAGTTTGCCTCCGGTCGGATCTGTATCCGCTATCGGTAATTCCGTATGCGACGGTGCGTTTTCGTCATCCTTCTTCGCTTCATTGATGACTTCATTGCCAATGATCGCTGTCGCTACGCCGGCAACAACGGCCGCACATGGCCCTGTGACAAAGCACGCTGCCGTAGCCTCTCCCGCAGCCACAACGGCCGGGACAACAAACAGAAAGTTATTTTCAGCCGCCACCTGCGCCGACTGCGCCCCCTGCACCGCGTCCGCGCCGGTATTCCCCACCACACCTGCCGCCAGACCGCCCGCTATCGTCGCCAGCGTGCTGATGTACTGCTTCTGCTCTTCGTTCAGCTCCGACGGTTTCTTGCCCGGGTACAGCGCTTCCATCAGGGCACGGGCCGCCAGTTCACCGCCTGCTTCACCTGCCGCCCCCGCCAGTGCGTTATTCCCGCTCGCCTGTGCTACCACCGCACCCAGCAACGCGTGCGCCAGCGTGTTCGCCGCCACGTCCGTGTTGCCCGCCGCATCCGTCGTCGCCCGGTGGATGGCTTCGGCCAGATACGGTGCCGCCGCCCCGGTCAGCGCCTGGGCCATGTTCCCCGCCAGTACGCCCTGCAGCGCCGCCGTCACCGCCTGAATGCCCTGACGTACCGCGCCGCCCGTTCCGTACGGCGATGTCCGCATCGCCTCATCGTAGTACGACTGGAACAGCGCCTGCGTTATGTCATCCTGCGTTATCGCTTTGTTCGGGCTCGCCTGCGCCAGCTCGCTGCCCTTCGCCCGGCGCACCGCCTCCGTCGCCTCGGCCACCTTCGTGTTCGCCGCCTTCGTCGCCGCTATCGCCCCTTCCGTCGAGGCGATATCCAGCGCCTGCGCACCGATGTCCGACATCAGTTGCGCCTGCTGCATCCGGCTCTCGACCTTCTCTTTGTCGAATATCGGGTTCAGCGACCCGCTGTTCGCCCCCGCCGTATCCCGGCTCAGCCCGCTTACGTCCTGCTGCTGACCCGCCCTGTCACGGATTATCAGCGTGCCGTCGCTCACCGCCGCATAGGTCGTCCCTGATGAGGAGCCGCTCTGGTTCGCCCCCGCCAGTGCCAGCCCGCCCAGGTTGCTCAGCATCTGCATCCCTATCGGGCCGCCGGTGCCAAATCCGCCCCCGCTGTGCGACGCGCTGTACTCTGCGTGGTTGTCGATATTGCTGAACCCCAGCGTCCCCGTATCCAGCCGGTTCTTATCCGCCTCCGCCGTCGACGCTATCGCCCCGCCGTCCAGTTGCGTATGATTGCCCACCGTCACGTCAAATCCGCCCCGGCCCGCAAACAGCCCCGACTGCTCCTGCACGCTGTCGAAGTTGCTGTTCACCTTGTCACGGCTGAAGCTGAAGCTCGCGCCGCCACCCCCGCCGTAAATCGGTATCGTCACCCCGGCGCTCATGCTCTGCTGTTTGCTGTCGTAATGGTCGCTGTCCTGCTCGCTGCGTATCAGCAGGTCACGCCCCACCTGCGCCTTTATCGTCTCCGCACTGACCTGCGCACCCTGCAGCGTGGTGTCACGACCGCTGTGCAGCACCGCCGCCCGTCCTGCTTCCAGCAGCGCTTCCGTGTGTGTCACCCCGTCGCCGTGCTGGCTGCCCTTCGCCACGTTCACGCTCGCACTCACGCTCAGTCCGAAGCTGCCCGAGGCACTCACCCCCAGGCTCACCCCGATGCTGCCGCCCTGACTCTGGTTGCTCCCCTCGGTATGCTGCGTGTTGGCCGACGACAGCAGCCGGATATCCCGCGACGCATCCAGCAGCAGGTCCTGACCCGCCTTCAGGGTGCTGCCCGCCACCGTGACGTCACCGTCCGTCGCCGTCACCGACAGGTTGCGACCCGCCGTCACGCTGCTGCCCTGCGCCGTGGTCTGCGTCTGCTCCTGCACCGATTTGGACGACTGGCTGCCGTACGACACGCTGACACCCACCGTCTGGCCGCCCTGTTGACCGCCTGCCCCTTCCGACTGTGCCTGCGCCAGCCGCGCCGCCTGCACCCCCTGGGCCACGCTCAGCGCCGCCTTCGTCTGCTGCAGCGCCTTCACCCGGCCGTCCTGCGTCTCACGCGAGGACTGCGCCGTTTCCACCGCCGTGTTCAGCGCGCCGCCCACGCTACCGCTCAGCGCAATCGTCAGACCGCTCTGTTTCTGCTCCCGCGTTTCCTTCCTGTCCTGTCGATTCTCCAGCGACACCACGCTCACGTCACGCCCTTTCAGCGTCACGTCTTCACCCGCTATCAGCTCGCTGCCTGCCACACCCAGCGACCCGCCCGCGTTCAGCGTCAGCGACCCCGTGCTGCTGCCTACCGTACTGCCGCGATGTTGCTGCGCGCTCTCCGCCGTGGTGGTCTTCTGGCTGGTGCTGCCTATCGTAAACCCGATACCGCCGCTGCCCATCAGCCCGGCGTGTGTCTCCTCACGCAGGTGCGTCTGTGCATCCCGCTCCTGGGCTGCCGTTACCGTCAGGCTATTGCCCGCCGACAGGCTCACATCGCCGGTGCCTGCCACATCGCTGCCCGATATCGTCAGGTCATGGCCTGCCGCCAGTGCCACCGTATTGCCACTCAGCACGCTCGCCGCCGCCGTCTGCCGGTCTACCGTATCCTGCCGTACCGTGGTTATCCTGGAGGCAAAGCCATTGCTGCCGGTGGTCTTGTGCCGCTCATCCAGCGTGGCGGTATCCGTTCCCTGCTGGACAGTCAGGTTGTTGCCCGCCGCCAGCATCAGACCGTTGCCCGCGCTCATCGAGGCGGCCGTCGCCGTCAGGTCGCGACCCGCGCTCATGTGGATATCGCCTTTGGCGTTTACTTCGCTGCCCTGCTCGTGGCTGGCGCTTTGTGTGACCCGATTATCGCCGTTCCAGACGATGTTATCCCGGCTGGCGGTGGTGACCGTTTTCAGGTTGATATCCCGCCCGGCCGCCACCGTGGTGGTGCTGTTCTCACCGCCGTTGGTCAGCTGCGCCGCCGTCAGGTTAACGTCACGCCCGGCCTGCAATACCAGTTTCCCGGCATCGTTTTGCACATACAGACCGGCCACCCGGTCCAGCGCGGTACGGCTGAAATTGCCGTCGGCACTGGTGGCACTGCGGGTCGTCGTCGTGAGGGTGATATCCCGTCCCGCCTGCGCCGTCAGGCTGTCGTTGCCCGAAATCAGCCCACCGATGCTGGTAATATCGGTGCGGGCCTGCAACGCCAGATCATTGGCGTGGATCAGCCCACCGGTGTTGTTGAGGTTCTCTGCCAACAGGGTGGCGTTGCCTGCCGCCTGAATACGGCCGCTGTTGTTGATATCGCCGTCAACACGAATATCTGCCGTGCGCCCGGCCAGCAGCGCACCGCTGCCGTCCAGATCACCCTCTTTCAGTCGGGCGTAAACCTGTGGCACCAGCACCGTCTGGGTGGTGCCGTCCGGCGATGAAGCACTTTCAGACAACCCCGCCACTTACGCTCAGGGGTGGTGGTGGATTGCGGTGCATTAGGGTCTGCGCAGCAGATAAAAAAATCCCGGCCTGTTAAGAGCCGGGATCGTTAAGTGGAATATTAATTGGACCCTAGTCGCCCATCTGCTTGCAGGATCTCAAGGAAACGACTATACGCGCTGGGATCTGCTTCAACTAAATCATCAAGTATTTTTTCTTCTATCAGTGGTCTATAAAAAACACCATCATTGAAAAAGATAAAATCACCAGATAGTGATGACTCAAGAATTTCGACATCTTTAGCGTTATAGGCCAACAAACCATCATATCCGTTAGAGAAACCATAAAAATAAGTATTCTCACCAATCCAATAAATCCCAAAAACTTCAATGAGTTTATCTGATTTATGCTTTTTTATTTTCATATCTATTTATCCTTACCAGTAAGTGAAGGACCCGGTTGGATTTCAGATCTTTTCGGAGTCGTAATCTTCATATCATAAACCTTGCCAGTATTTACATTATATTGATAATGGACTGTTATATTCGTGCCATCAGGTAGCTCATGAGTTACCTGCATTTTCTGGAATCCCGTACCCGGAGAGAAACGAGGATCATTATTCATGTTACGCAACTGTTCCCCTGTAGATGGACTGGCTTTAACTTGATCCCAGAGAAGCCGCTCATTCAAATCTCTTGGCTCTGTAAATTGTTGCCCCGGTTTTGCTGTCGAAATATTCTCCGCATTTTTTATCAATTGCTGATAGTAAGCAGAGTTAGGCTCTTTCGTGCTTAGGTCTGGCGTATTTTTCGAGTTCTGACCAATACGCTCCAATACAGCCCTTTCAGCGTTACGTCTTCACCCGCTATCAGCTCGCTGCCTGCCACACAGATAGAACACCATCATGTTTATTTTAAATACATAGTAAAGTGTTATTGACGTATAGTTTTATGAAGGGTAACGTTACGGTTACTGCATCCATACATGTGTTTGACTAGCTATGTCTTTACCTGCTCGATTACATGCTCTACGCAAGGCTCTTGACCTGTCTCAACAGGCAATGGCCGATGCTGTCGGCCTGCATGTTAACAGTTGGAAGAAATACGAAAGCGGACAGGCAATGCCATCGGTTGAGGCATTAAAGAAAATTGCGACTACGCTTCATGTCAGTACAGACTATTTGATTTTTGATGAATATGAACGTGGACCAGAAGATTCTTTTTCCTTACTGTTTGAAGCCATAGGACAGTTGCCGGAAAGCGAACAGGCGGTTATCAGGGACGTTCTGGAAAGTCTGATTATCCGATACCAGACCCGCCGCTGGGACACAACAAGGAAGGCAGCGAAAGAAGAGTAATCTAACGCGGCATAAACGGGCGGCAACCCGTTCATACCGCTCACCACAACCAACTATCTGAGGTAGTTAATCATGGCTGGACGCGATTCTAAGTCAGAACCCCGCGCAACTGAAGTAAAACAACCCCAACGGCATTACACCGTCGGTTACGTCCCTAACGGCAGCCGGGGCAACCCGCCGCCGCAACTCACGCTGAAGGGCCGCTGGCTGGAAGATCTCGGTTTTAACACCGGACAACCCGTTATCGTCACCGTGGAGCGCGGGCGGCTGGTGATTGAGGCGGAACTTAGGATCTAACTGCTAAAAACGGCGATCCCGGCTCAGGGGCCGGGATCAGTATCATTTATAACTCTTCATATTTAATACCTTCATCGTGTTCATATGATGATGATAAAGAGTCACTAATATTTAGTTCATCACCAATATTTACAACAATCAAACTCAAACCACTTTCAAAAACCAGCTTGATGCCTATATAGGCATCCTCTATCGAAGAAGATATCGAATATACTTTCAATAGAGATTTTCCAATATAATCAACAAACAACCTTGAATTTGAAACATCCATAATTACTTCTTTGCCATATTCCCCAAGATCATTTCCCTGAGCAGGAAAGTCTGTTACCTCTAGGGTTGAACCATCCTTACTGCACCTGAAACTGGTTATGCTCTCAGTATTGGAAAAAATAAACTGTAATTGCTGAGGATGTTCAAAGTCAGGATTTTCAAAAAAATAGATCACCCCTCTCACTTCTGAAAGTCTCTCGCCAACAACATGGTTAGCCCATTCTTGATATTTCCCCAAAGGATTCATCATCTCGGATCTTTCTATCGTCATCCTTGAGCTCGCAACTGGTGATTTAGGAGGCACCCAAATTATTAGCGGTAAAAACGATCTCGGCGCGCGAAGACTGGGATTCCAGTTATGGGTTTATTTTCTTAATCTTTAAAATGTCACTTTTCAGCTCACTATCAAGATCCGACACATCAATTTGATTTATAATTTTTATTATTTCAAAAAACACATCTTTTTGGTTTTTCAGATCATCGTTCCCTAGTGTCGATAGAGAAGATATAAGCTCGCCATCATAATATTCACCGGCCAACGGATCCTCTGTCAAAACAGCCAGCACTCTTGGCATCAACTGTTCGATGCATATCTTCTGACGAATAGCACGACAAAGATCTTCCACAGCTAAACTATCAATGGGCACATCAAGGACACTTTCAAACCATACCTCAAGTGGAGATTGTTGGTCTGATTCTTGCTCTTTATTAATATCATCGATCAGTTTACGAAAAGTAATCATATCCCATGCCCTTTCAAAGCTGACTCAATTTTATTGATGGCTTCTGTAGCCCTACCATATGCAGCTTGTGCATTAGGATTATTAACGTTTTTCAAAGTATCAACGTTATTCCTTAACCCTCTGAGGGTATTTTGCATTTCCTGCATATGATCCCAACTCTCCCCATTCTTTTTAGGAACAGGATTTCAATCCATATCCTTGATAGTCCCAGCAATATCATGGTCTTTTAATCCATTTTTTATGGCGTTATCAATCTTCCAAATAGCACTCTCTTGCTTTTGATTCAGGTTTTGAACCGACTTGTCAGTATCTTGCTGCTTAGAATCATCTTCTGGCGGTGGTGGCGTACCTGTACACCCTCCAGCCACGGATTCTTCGCGCAGGCCGCCGACTCATGCTCGCTGGTTATCGCTACAAAATCAGCATCCGTTATGCGGATCACGGTGATACGACCATATATTACAGCCGATGCCCCAGCCTTAACCTGAAGGGTAACTACTGGCTAGAAGAGGCGGGGTTCGCGACAGGTACACCGCTTACCGTGGTCGTTGAGCACGGACAACTAATCATGAGCCCTCCTGTAGCTGAGTGACAGATAAAAATCCCAACCGCTGTGGGCCAAGATTTTTTATTTTAACGTAACCAGAAAGGCAGATCATTTGGGCCTAATGAATCGTATTGCTCTGATGCTCTATTAATGTCATCAATATAATACGGTGCATCGGTAAACCCCACTCTTACAGGTATATATTCATTAAAACCCTGAGAATAAACTTCAGTACATTCTAACGCTTCATCAAAGGCTTTAAAAAAACGTTTAAAAACAACAGATAAATCCCCCCCTCCAAAATCCAATCGAGAATTATGTTTATCTATTCCAAAAGATAACCAATCAACATTATTGGTTAAAATACATGACAGATCATGTTTTATATAATCTAATTCACTCTTAACTTTACAGAGATCATCATAAGATAAAGATCTACGATAAAGTTTCTCTGTTACCCAGGGGTATTTACTACCTCTAATGTCTCCTTCCAATAAAGAGACTATCAGATTAAAAAATCCTTTAACATCAGACACTGGACCGACTTCGGCCAGTGTCATCGCTGCAAGTATTCCGACATTTTTCATTCTGTTTTAAACCTGATAGAGGACGGTGCAATTGCACCGTTTGACCCGGACGCCGTCAACTGGGTCAAGCATTACCCCGGCTGGTTGACTCTCGCCGAGTCCTCCCCTTTCACCCCAGTCATATTCGGAGGTATTTGTTTGAGTACCGGAGTATCAGCGCGTAGCCCTGACAGGACGGTGTTGTCTGGTTGCTGAATAATTTCAAGCAACCGTTGAGCACGCTGATACACATTATGGCTGAATGACAGATATAAAAATCCCAGCCTGTTTTTAGGGGCTGGGATTTTTGCTAAACAAGTCCTAAAGATTCAGGTAGCTCCTTTACATATTCGCATTCATCACCTTCATATTGAGATGAGATATCTTTAAATATATTAACCAATTCATTTTTTTCTTTTTCACCGAGGAGCTGAAGTTCAGCAGCCATCTGCTCCATCGCGTCAACCGCTATATCAGGATCTAGATGATCATCGTCAGTAAACTCTAAGAATATTGCTAAATCAGCGATCACTTTCACAAGCCTAACATATTTATTCATGAACTATTTTCACCTCAATATTTTTAATACCTAGCTCATCAAATATTTTCTGAGCCCGATTAGCTTGAGCCTGATTGGGAACTTCCCACCGACCAGTCATACCATTATTTTTAAGTGCTTCAGACTGCCGTAATGCTTGATTTTTCGCCTTTTCCGTCGTAACAACAGATATTTTTCGGTCAACCATCACATTGCCATCAACACCATCGAATCTAACCGGTTTAGCCTTTCCGTCAGCATCAACCCTCTCAATGCTAGGAGCCTGACCTTTCTTCGTTTCTATATTTGAACGGGCACCAGAAGCAGAATCGTTATAGTTACGTGCACGTTGACTCATGCTGGCATTTTCATCAACCCATTTGACCTTAATTTCATCACTGGCTTTATTGATGAATTTCGAAGCCTCAGCCAAATCACCTTTAGCCAACGCTTTTTCTGCTGCTTTTAGAACACCCGCTGCAACGCGTTCTCCTGGTATCAGGGAAGCAGCCACGCTGAGATAATCCAGTGCTGACTGTGCCTCAGCAGCACTCTTAATTGTACCAATCACCGGCACAAAATCCGCCCCTGCCGCAAGGGCTTCTTTCAGCGCTTCACGCCGCTCGTCGTACATCTTCACCGAGCAGGCTTCCGCGCTTAATCCGGCACAGTTTTCCTTCTTGTAGCGCTCATTCTCAGCCTTGACGTACTCTCTGGCCTTCTGCTCCAGCGTCTTGCCCTCAGACTGCGCCTGTGCAATATCACCCAGCGAGTTATTCTCCACCGCCACCTGCGCCGACTGTGCGCCCTGCACTGCATCCGCGCCGGTATTCCCCACCACACCTGCCGCCAGACCGCCCGCTATCGTCGCCAGCGTGCTGATGTACTGCTTCTGCTCTTCGTTCAGCTCCGACGGTTTCTTGCCCGGGTACAGCGCGTCCATCAGGGCGCGGGCCGCCAGTTCACCGCCCGCTTCACCTGCCGCCCCCGCCAGTGCGTTATTCCCGCTCGCCTGTGCTACCACTGCGCCCAGCAACGCGTGCGCCAGCGTGTTCGCCGCCACGTCCGTGTTGCCCGCCGCATCCGTCGTCGCCCGGTGGATGGCTTCGGCCAGATACGGCGCTGCCGCCCCCGTCAGCGCCTGGGCCATGTTCCCCGCCAGTACGCCCTGCAGCGCCGCCGTCACCGCCTGAATGCCCTGACGTACCGCACCGCCCGTTCCGTACGGCGATGTCCGCATCGCCTCATCGTAGTACGACTGGAACAGCGCCTGCGTTATGTCATCCTGCGTTATCGCTTTGTTCGGGCTCGCCTGCGCCAGCTCGGTACCCTTCGCCCGGCGCACTGCCTCCGTCGCCTCGGCCACCTTCGTGTTCGCCGCCTTCGTCGCCGCTATCGCCCCTTCCGTCGAGGCGATATCCAGCGCCTGCGCACCGATATCCGACATCAGCTGCGCCTGCTGCATCCGGCTCTCGACCTTCTCCCTGTCGAATATCGGGTTCAGCGCCCCGCTGTTCGCCCCCGCCGTATCCCGGCTCAGCCCGCTCACGTCCTGCTGCTGACCCGCCCTGTCACGGATTATCAGCGTGCCGTCGCTCACCGCCGCATAGGTCGTCCCTGATGAGGAGCCGCTCTGGTTCGCCCCCGCCAGTGCCAGCCCGCCCAGGTTGCTCAGCATCTGCATCCCTATCGGGCCGCCGGTGCCAAATCCGCCCCCGCTGTGCGACGCGCTGTACTCTGCGTGGTTGTCGATATTGCTGAACCCCAGCGTCCCCGTATCCAGCCGGTTCTTATCCGCCTCCGCCGTCGACGCTATCGCCCCGCCATCCAGTTGCGTGTGGTTCCCCACCGTCACGTCAAATCCGCCCCGGCCCGCAAACAGCCCCGATTGCTCCTGTACGCTGTCGAAGTTGCTGTTCACCTTGTCACGGCTGAAGCTGAAGCTCGCGCCGCCACCCCCGCCGTAAATCGGTATCGTCACCCCGGCGCTCATGCTCTGCTGCTTGCTGTCGTAATGGTCGCTGTCCTGCTCGCTGCGTATCAGCAGGTCACGCCCCACCTGCGCCTTTATCGTCTCCGCACTGACCTGCGCGCCCTGCAGCGTGGTGTCACGACCGCTGTGCAGCACCGCCGCCCGCCCTGCTTCCAGCAGCGCTTCCGTGTGTGTCACCCCGTCGCCGTGCTGGCTGCCCTTCGCCGCGTTCACGCTCGCACTCACGCTCAGCCCGAAGCTGCCCGAGGCACTCACCCCGACGCTCACCCCGATGCTGCCGCCCTGACTCTGGTTGCTCCCCTCGGTGTGCTGCGTGTTCGCCGACGACAGCAGCCGGATATCCCGCGACGCATCCAGCAGCAGGTCCTGACCCGCCTTCAGGGTGCTGCCGGCCACCGTGACGTCACCGTCCGTCGCCGTCACCGACAGGTTGCGACCCGCCGTCACGCTGCTGCCCTGCGCCGTGGTCTGCGTCTGCTCCTGCACCGATTTCGACGACTGGCTGCCGTACGACACGCTGACACCCACCGTCTGGCCGCCCTGTTGACCGCCAGCCCCTTCCGACTGCGCCTGCGCCAGCCGCGCCGCCTGCACCCCCTGGGCCACGCTCAGCGCCGCCTTCGTCTGCTGCAGTGCCTTCACCCGGCCGTCCTGCGTCTCACGCGAGGACTGCGCCGTTTCCACCGCCGTGTTCAGCGCACCGCCCACGCTACCGCTCAGCGCAATCGTCAGACCGCTCTGCTTCTGCTCCCGCGTTTCCTTCCTGTCCTGTCGATTCTCCAGCGACACCACGCTCACGTCACGCCCTTTCAGCGTCACGTCTTCACCCGCTATCAGCTCGCTGCCTGCCACGCCCAGCGACCCGCCCGCGTTCAGCGTCAGCGACCCCGTGCTGCTGCCTACCGTACTGCCGCGATGTTGCTGCGCGCTCTCCGCCGTGGTGGTCTTCTGGCTGGTGCTGCCTATCGTAAACCCGATACCGCCGCTGCCCATCAGCCCGGCGTGTGTCTCCTCACGCAGGTGCGTCTGTGCATCCCGCTCCTGGGCTGCCGTTACCGTCAGGGTATTGCCCGCCGACAGGCTCACATCGCCGGTGCCCTAGTCGGTACTGATCTCAGCACAAAAATACCGTATATGATTTTATTTAAATGTATATATGGTATTATTAGTGCTGTGTTTACGTGTCAGAAGATAAGAGAGTAAGATGCTAACACTCTTAATTCTGGTAAATGATGGTTATGGATTTTGGTAAACGTCTGGCTGACCTGCGTAAAACAAAACAGCTGACTCAGGCAATGCTGGCAGAGAAAGTAGGGTGCCATGTCACCATGATTCGGCGCTATGAAACGGGTGCAGTACAACCCACACTGGACGTTATCCGCAGGTTGTCACGCTCGCTTTCCGTCAGTGCAGATACGCTGGTTTTTGATGACACCGAACGGAGTCCCGATGATGAGCTGCGTTTGCAATTTGAAGCCGTGAGCCAGTTCTCGCCTGAAGAGAAAGAAGTGGCGAGAGTGCTACTTGAAGCGCTGATCCTCAGGCACGATGCCAGCCGTTTTACCCGAAACCGGCAAGGATGATTGATACTGACATTTAACGCGGGTTGGCGGTGCGACCAACACCGGCAACCCGCTCACCACAGGCAACTAATAGAGGTAGTTACTATGGCTGGACGCGATTCTAAGTCAGAACCCCGCGCAACTGAAGTAAAACAACCCCAACGGCATTACACCGTCGGTTACGTCCCTAACGGCAGCCGGGGTAACCCGCCGCCGCAACTCACGCTGAAGGGCCGCTGGTTGGAAGACCTCGGTTTTAACACCGGCCAGCCCGTTATCGTCACCGTGGAGCGCGGGCGGCTGGTGATTGAGGCGGAGATTAGGATATAACCGATAAAAACGACGATCCCGGCGCGGAGGCCGGGATCGTTGTAAGTAGTAAAATATGTTTTTACCCTAATAACCCAATATCATCAGGATAAACAGTTAATACATCCAATGTATCACCTTTATTGTCAATGAATTCCACTTCATAACCTAACGTAGGCTCTTGATAAATCATGACAACAGCGCCTTTACATCCTTTTAGCACCGTGTCAGACAAGTCTTTTTTAGCCTCAACAACATCATATTCTCTGATCATACAATAATACCAACATATGATTATTTTTTAGCCGGAATAGCGGTAACTAATCTGACAACACCATCATTGTTCTCTATCCAACCAAATTTAACGTTAATAGTTCTACCATTAGTACCAGTTATTGGTATTACTTGGTCATATTTAGTACCGAATTGCGTATCCGATGTTTTAATCGCTGTTTTAGGATCAAAGACAATCTGTTTTGCAAGCTCACTCGAATTTTCCTTATTAAATCCAAGCGCACTATCGAACCATTCAGCTTTACTGCCTCCAACAGGGTGCTCTTTTTCCAATAGATAGGTAGCTAATTTTTTATCAACGCTTGCTTGTGTTTCAGGTGTGTTTTTGGCTGTATTAGCACTTCCCTTGTCAGCATTAGCAGCCATCGATTCAGTTTTAACAACATCAGACGGTTTTTCTACCTGAGCTATATCTTCCCCAAACTGCTTCGCCAGTGCCCCTGATGCAACAACAGCACTTATGCCACCTGCTGTGTACACTGAACCGACATAAACCCCGGCCCGTGCTTTGGCTTCATCTTCTGTATACCCGAAGCGCATAAACGCCTGGGTATAGCCTTCCAACACGTTAAAGACATCTTTTGCATTCGGGTCTGTGGAGTTCAGCAATGTCTGAATTTGCTGATAACCAGCCTGTGCCTCTTTGGGGTTCTGGTACGACAGATTGATGTAGGTATCCAACGCCTCTTTCGCTTTTGCCCTTTCTGTCTGGCAGTCACCTGTTCCGCCATGACAGGCCTGCATGACGGCCAGATCGGTTTCCAGATCCTTACGATTCAGCGCATCACGCTCCTGTTTTTCCTGCTCGGTCAGGTTCTCTTTGTGGTTGAGATACGTCTGAAGGCTCTTCTCCGTGCTGCTCAGATAGTTATTCTCCACCGCCACCTGCGCCGACTGTGCCCCCTGCACCGCGTCCGCGCCGGTATTCCCCACCACGCCTGCCGCCAGACCGCCCGCTATCGTCGCCAGCGTGCTGATGTACTGCTTCTGCTCTTCGTTCAGCTCCGACGGTTTCTTGCCCGGGTACAGCGCGTCCATCAGGGCACGGGCCGCCAGTTCACCGCCCGCTTCACCTGCCGCCCCCGCCAGTGCGTTATTCCCGCTCGCCTGCGCTACCACCGCACCCAGCAACGCGTGCGCCAGCGTGTTCGCCGCCACGTCCGTGTTGCCCGCCGCATCCGTCGTCGCCCGGTGGATGGCTTCCGCCAGATACGGTGCCGCCGCCCCGGTCAGCGCCTGGGCCATGTTCCCCGCCAGTACGCCCTGCAGCGCCGCCGTCACCGCCTGAATGCCCTGACGTACCGCACCGCCCGTCCCGTACGGCGATGTCCGCATCGCCTCATCGTAGTACGACTGGAACAGCGCCTGCGTTATGTCATCCTGCGTTATCGCTTTGTTCGGGCTCGCCTGCGCCAGCTCGCTGCCCTTCGCCCGGCGCACTGCCTCCGTCGCCTCGGCCACCTTCGTGTTCGCCGCCTTCGTCGCCGCTATCGCCCCTTCCGTCGAGGCGATATCCAGCGCCTGCGCACCGATGTCCGACATCAGCTGCGCCTGCTGCATCCGGCTCTCGACCTTCTCCTTGTCGAATATCGGGTTCAGCGACCCGCTGTTCGCCCCCGCCGTATCCCGGCTCAGCCCGCTCACATCCTGCTGCTGACCGGCCCTGTCACGGATTATCAGCGTGCCGTCGCTCACCGCCGCATAGGTCGTCCCTGATGAGGAGCCGCTCTGGTTCGCCCCCGCCAGTGCCAGCCCGCCCAGGTTGCTCAGCATCTGCATCCCTATCGGGCCGCCGGTACCAAATCCACCCCCGCTGTGCGACGCGCTGTACTCCGCGTGGTTGTCGATATTGCTGAACCCCAGCGTCCCCGTATCCAGCCGGTTCTTATCCGCCTCCGCCGTCGACGCTATCGCCCCGCCGTCCAGTTGCGTATGGTTCCCCACCGTCACGTCAAATCCGCCCCGGCCCGCAAACAGCCCCGACTGCTCCTGCACGCTGTCGAAGTTGCTGTTCACCCTGTCACGGCTGAAGCTGAAGCTCGCGCCGCCACCCCCGCCGTAAATCGGTATCGTCACCCCGGCGCTCATGCTCTGCTGTTTGCTGTCGTAATGGTCGCTGTCCTGCTCGCTGCGTATCAGCAGGTCACGCCCCACCTGCGCGGTTATCGTCTCCGCACTGACCTGCGCGCCCTGCAGCGTGGTGTCACGACCGCTGTGCAGCACCGCCGCCCGCCCTGCTTCCAGCAGCGCTTCCGTGTGCGTCACCCCGTCGCCGTGCTGGCTGCCCTTCGCCGCGTTCACGCTCGCACTCACGCTCAGCCCGAAGCTGCCCGAAGCACTCACCCCGACGCTCACCCCGATACTGCCACCCTGACTCTGGTTGCTCCCCTCGGTGTGCTGCGTGTTGGCCGACGACAGCAGTTGGATATCCCGCGACGCATCCAGCAGCAGGTCCTGACCCGCCTTCAGGGTGCTGCCCGCCACCGTGACGTCACCGTCCGTCGCCGTCACCGACAGGTTGCGACCCGCCGTCACGCTGCTGCCCTGCGCCGTGGTCTGCGTCTGCTCCTGCACCGATTTCGACGACTGGCTGCCGTACGACACGCTGACACCCACCGTCTGGCCGCCCTGTTGACCACCTGCCCCTTCCGACTGCGCCTGCGCCAGCCGCGCCGCCTGCACCCCCTGGGCCACGCTCAGCGCCGCCTTCGTCTGCTGCAGTGCCTTCACCCGGCCGTCCTGCGTCTCACGCGAGGACTGCGCCGTTTCCACCGCCGTGTTCAGCGCGCCGCCCACGCTACCGCTCAGCGCAATCGTCAGACCGCTCTGTTTCTGCTCCCGCGTTTCCTTCCTGTCCTGTCGATTCTCCAGCGACACCACGCTCACGTCACGCCCTTTCAGCGTCACGTCTTCACCCGCTATCAGCTCGCTGCCTGCCACACCCAGCGACCCGCCCGCGTTCAGCGTCAGCGACCCCGTGCTGCTGCCTACCGTACTGCCGCGATGCTGCTGCGCGCTCTCCGCCGTGGTGGTCTTCTGGCTGGTGCTGCCTATCGTAAACCCGATACCGCCGCTGCCCATCAGCCCGGCGTGTGTCTCCTCACGCAGGTGCGTCTGTGCATCCCGCTCCTGGGCTGCCGTTACCGTCAGGGTATTGCCCGCCGACAGGCTCACATCGCCGGTGCCTGCCACATCGCTGCCCGATATCGTCAGGTCATGGCCTGCCGCCAGTGCCACCGTATTGCCACTCAGCACGCTCGCCGCCGCCGTCTGCCGGTCTACCGTATCCTGCCGTACCGTGGTTATCTTAGAGGCAAAGCCGTTGCTGCCGGTGGTCTTGTGCCGCTCATCCAGCGTGGCGGTATCCGTTCCCTGCTGGACAGTCAGGTTGTTGCCCGCCGCCAGCATCAGACCGTTGCCCGCGCTCATCGAGGCGGCCGTCGCCGTCAGGTCGCGGCCCGCGCTCATGTGGATATCGCCTTTGGCGTTTACTTCGCTGCCCTGCTCGTGGCTGGCGCTTTGTGTGACCCGATTATCGCCGTTCCAGACGATATTATCCCGGCTGGCGGTAGTGACCGTTTTCAGGTTGATATCCCGCCCGGCTGCCACCGTGGTGGTACTGTTCTCGCCGCCGTTGGTCAGCTGCGCCGCCGTCAGGTTAACGTCACGCCCGGCCTGCAATACCAGTTTCCCGGCATCGTTTTGCACATACAGGCCGGCCACCCGGTCCAGCGCGGTACGGCTGAAATTGCCGTCGGCACTGGTGGCACTGCGGGTCGTCGTCGTGAGGGTGATATCCCGTCCCGCCTGCGCCGTCAGGCTGTCGTTGCCCGAAATCAGCCCACCGATGCTGGTAATATCGGTGCGGGCCTGCAACGCCAGATCATTGGCGTGGATCAGCCCACCGGTGTTGTTGAGGTTCTCTGCCAACAGGGTGGCGTTGCCTGCCGCCTGAATACGGCCGCTGTTGTTGATATCGCCGTCAACACGAATATCCGCCGTGCGCCCGGCCAGCAGCGCACCGCTGCCGTCCAGATCACCCTCTTTCAGTCGGGCGTAAACCTGTGGCACCAGCACCGTCTGGGTGGTGCCGTCCGGCAACGTTACCGTCTGGTTGACCATCCACACCATGTCGCTGGTCAGTAACCGCATCTGTTCCGCTGTCAGCGCCACCCCCGGCGTCAGCCCGTATTGCTTGCCAAACGCAATACCGGCATCCATCAGCGCCTTGAACTGGGTGTCATCGTTGCTGTAACCGTTAAGGTAACGCTGCCCGGTTAACGAGACGATCTGCTCACGTACCAGTCGCTGTTCGTAGAACCCATCCCCAAGACGCTTGTGGACGCTGGTCGGGTCGCCAGTGAGCGCACTCAGCATGTAGTCTGAACTCAGCCAGGTCTTCTGGTTGGTGAAGCGCGGGTCGGTTTCCACCAGATAACTGGCGTTACGGTCCGGGTTGGTATGAAACAGGCTGTTATCCGGTAGCCGGATGTCCGGCCCCACCAGCCTGATGATAGCCGCAGGTTTACCACTTTCCGGCGCGGTACCCGACGTTACTTCGAAAACCTGGCCGGATGGCAATGTCACCGGTTGATTGGGCAGCGCCTGCAACACGGCGGCATTCACACCGGTTGCGCCCGCTACGCTGCCGTTTACGCTGCTATCGCTGCGCCCCTGTAAGCCACGGTTGCTGGCCGCCGCCGTGAACGATTGTATCGCCCCCGGCTGCAAGGTGATCGACTGGATCTGCTCCGGCGGGGTATACGCCGCGCTATCTTGCCCTTGTTCGTCACGCCCTTTGTGACGAATACGCCAGAAACTGGTGGCGGTGCCGTTTTCAGTGATATGCCGTTCGCCGGGGACTTCCACGTTATTCAGTTGTCCGGCGTTGATCCCCAGGCCGGAACCGGCAATGATGCGGCTCTTGTCGTTCAGCACCATACCGGAAGTAATCAGCAGATTACCGCCCGACAGTATCTGGCCGGGGTCGCTTTGGATGATGCGCGACTCTTCAGTATGCCGGGTGAAATCGTAACGGATAAACTCTTCACTGCTGCCGTCCGGCGTATCTAGATGGTCAACTTCGTCATTGCCGATACTGATCTGGTCTGGGGTGTACATGGTAGTCGACCCGTCCATCCGGTACAGCTGCACCTGCTCATCCGACACCGGCACGATCGTGGTGGCAAAATGGTTATTGATGTTATTGAGCGTGCCGACATTCAGCACCATGTCGCCTGCGGCTTCAATCGTCGCACTGACGTTATTGATAACGCCCCCCTGACCGGTCGCATGGTTCTGGCTATCCAGCGCGCCGCCTATCGCCATCGCCCCGCTGCTGTAAATCAAGGCGTGCTCGTTGTTATTTAGCGCCCACATACCGAGATCCAGCCGTTGGCGGGCGGCAATCACCGGTGCCACACCATTCTGGTTGAGGTTATTGATAGTCCCGGCCTGTAGCGCCAGCGCATCACCGAAGAGGCGGCCGGTCGACAGGTTATTGAGCGTGGAGGCGGTGAGCAGCGTGCTGCTGCCATCCACCAGCCCGTAGTTGGTCAGCGTCTGACCGGCACTGAGCCGGGTGGTGGTAGCGCTGATCTCGGCTCCATTCAGGTTTTCCAGATTCGCCGCACCCAGTTGCAGTGTTGACCCGGCCTGCATCAGTGTCGCATTACGCAGCAGCCCGTTGGTCTGGAAGGTCAGCGCATTACTGGCGCGCACGCTGCCGGTGTTGATGAAGTCCTGTGTGAGCGACACCTGCATGTTGCCTAACGACAGCAGGCGGCCATCGCCGCTTAACTGATTGGCCGTCAGCGTCAGTTGTTGTTGCGCCTGTATATCGCCATTGGTGTTCAGCAGGGTATCGGCCTGAATCTCACTGCTGCCCTGACTGGATAGCATGCCGTTGCTGTTATCCAGCGCGCCGCTGAGGGTGAGCGCCAGATCTCGGCTGGCAGTGACCGCGCCGTTGCCGTTCTGCAACTGACCGGCGGTCACACTGACGTTGTTACCCAGAATCCCATTCTGGTTACGTGTGCCCTGATTCAGTACGGACCCGGCCAGCAATGTGGCCTGCTGCCCGGCATGAATCAGCCCCAGGGTGTTATCGATAACCGCCTGCACTGCATCCAGCGTCAGGTTACCCACCGCCTGCAGGGTACCGCTCTGGTTGCTGATGCCGCCATCCGCGGTCACCGTCAGGTTCCCGTTGGTGATGATAGACCCGCCCTGTGAGTTATCGAGCGATGAACCGGCCAACGTCAGGTCACCGCCGGACTGGATCTGCCCACCGGCATTGAGGATGACATTGTTTGCCGCCGGTGCTGCCGCCAACAGGGTCATGAACTGCCGGGCCGCGCTGCGCAAGGGGCGGGTATCCCAACTCAGCGACGTACCCGCCTGAATTTTACCGCCCTGATTGCTGACATCAGCCGTGCTCGCCTGCAAGGCACCCAGTGCAGCCAGTTGCCCCTGCTGGTTATTGAGGCTACCGCTGTTTAACGTCAGGTTGCGGTTGGCTATCACCGCACCACCGAGGTTACTGAACACCCCGGTACGCAGTTGGATGTCCGACTGACTGGTGATGCCGCCCTGGCTGCCACTGGCACCGTTGCTCAACGACTCGCCGTTGGTGTTTAACGACAGCAGACCACCGCTTTGTATCAACCCGGTATCGTTCTGTACTTGCAGGGTATCCATCGTCAGCATGCCGGTCGCGCCAATCCGTCCGCCCTGATTATCCAGTGCGCCCAGCGTGAGCGCGGCATCCGCGCCGCTCACCAGCAAACCGTTGCGGTTATCCACATCACCGCTGTTTAAGGTGAACGCGCCCTGGCTGAGCAACGTTCCCTGAGTGTTAATCAAACCGCCTTGCTGCAAGTCGACATCCAGCACATTCGCCCGCACCAGACCAGCGGCATTGCTCATGCCGTTCGCCTGTATCTGCAGGCGCTTACCCGCCCCCAGTTTGCCGCCGTCATTAAGCAACTGCTGTTGGCTGGTGATCAGGGCATCGCCGGAAACCGTGCTGAGCGTTCCTTGTCGGTTATCCAGTTGATCGGCCGTCAGCGTGAAATGACCCGAGCCCACATGCTGAATGCTGCCTTGCTGATTGTTGAGCTGCTGGGTTTGCAACGTCAGATCCTGCCCGTTGCTGATAATCTGCCCACCACGGTTGTCGATACCACCGCGATGATTCAGTGTCAGGCTCTGGCTACCGGTTTGGATGAGATTCCCTTTGCGGTTGGATAACCGGTCGGTACTCAGGTTCAGGGTATCCGCCTGCAATGTGCCGCCGTCGTTGTTGATGCTGACCGGCGCATTCAGTGACAACAGGGTGTCCGACTGAATATTGGCACCGCTGACTGAGACACTGCCTTGTCTGGCCGTGATTGCCACCTGTTTGCCATAAGTCTGGCTACCGCCCAGATCCACATCGCTACCGGTCACAGTCAGTTGACCTGCCGCCAGGTGTTTGCCGCTGCCCGTCAGGTTGCCATCTGCGTCTAGCGTTAGCGTGCCGCTGCCAGACAATATGCCGTCGGCACTCATACCACCGGCGATCGCCCCCGACTGGCTATTGTTTATCGTACCGCCTTTGATGCGGGTGTGGCTGGCGGCGGCGATAACGCCACTGTTGCCAAGCTGGCCGCCTGCCGTGACGGACGTTTCGCCGCTGGCGTATACCTTGCCCTGATTACTGATATCCTGACGTGAAGTCAGTTGGATATCCTGACTGGCGTTGATTGTGCCGCTATTTTCGATACGCCCGTCAGCCGTCAGCGTCACACTGCCTGCCGAGGCACCGATATTCCCGGCGTTTCTCACGCCAACCCCTTTCTCGGTGCCAATCAGGCGGATTTTCCCGGCGTACATCCCGCCCAGTTGCGAGGCATCCAGCGCCAGTTGAGGTGAGGCGCTGCCGTCACGGGTCGCCTGAATGTTGTCATGGGCGGCGCTGACCTGATTGCTACCGGTGGTGACCCGCAAATCGTTAGCCCAGATACCGGCGTTCACTTTCACAGAACGGGCGATGATATCGGTGTAATCCTGGGTGCGGCTGTCCAGCCCACCGCCCTGAATAATGATTTCACCTTGTCGCACGTCATAACCGGTCAGATTGCCGTCCTGCATCTGCGCCCGACCAGTGGTGAGCGTCGCCCGATTAGCATTAATAAAACCGCAGCCATCACAGGTGATGCCCGCCGGGTTCGCGATAATCACCTGCGCCCGGGTGCCAGCTACCTCCACATACCCACCCAGGCGGCTGGGGTTGCTGGAATTCACCTCATTAAGGATGACTTTGGCCTCACCCTGCGCCAGATAGGGGTTACGTTCAACCCAGCCACCCTGCTGCGTCTGGATACGTTCCCGCGAGTTATTGAGGATGGCACCTTTGCCATCCACATCAAACTGGCTGTAGGTATTGCGGGATACGCCGCCTGCGCTGGGCGTCTGGATATTAACCTGCGGCACCCCGTTGGCGGTGTTGATGATCACCGGTTGCTGGTTAGCTGGCGCACCCGCGTCCGCCACAATCCCCGCCTGAGCGGGTGCCACCACGGACACACAACCAAGCGCGGTCAGCAGTGCAAAACCCAACGGAGAAAGACGAGCCCACTGATGCGGCAAAAGGGTACCGGGTCGTGAGGAACGGCCGCCACCACCTTGTCCTGATCGGGCAATATCCGCCACAACCATCAACATACCGCGGCTTTTGTTGAAAATGATCCGGTAGAGCAATTTGTTCACAGCAAGATATCCTTATCGAATGTAAATCTCGGGAAGCGGTTCAGCTAAAGGGTGTTGTTGCAGCCAGTGATCGCGTGACTGACGTGATACCTGATCGCCATGGTGCACGAAGACGCGTTTGCCACGTCTGGCACCCTGATGGTCAAGCGAGCGGAAGCAGTAATCCGGCAATAAGGTGCGGCAGACCAGATGGCGCATGGCGCGAGAATGGCCGAAGGGCGCGATCCAATCGATAATCCACATGCGATCGCCACAGGCCCAGTCGTCCTGCGGCATCAGAATAGAGGGCTGGGTGAGGTAACGCCGTTCAGCCTCGGCATTCAGCCATGCCCAGCTCATAAAGAAAATCGGCTGTTGCTGCTGACTCACCACCACGTATTGCTGGTGCTTGATAATCGGCAACAGTAATGTCGATAACGCCTGTAAAGGCGCGTCACGGTGCAGCGGCGAATGCATCCAGAGCCACACGGCGGCCCCCAGTATTTCCGCTTCGCTGCTTTCGCCGCCAATCAACGCTGGCGACTGAACGTCAAAATGGTCAATCTGCATCCTTGCCAGGTCCTAATACTGCCAGTTGAGGGTAAATCCGACTGTTACCGGGCTGGTGTTGAATCCATCGGGTTTAGAGAGCGGAATACCGGCGAACAGGTCATAGTTAATGCTCTTAACCGCGCCGCGCCAGCCCAGCACGCCCCCGGCCAGATGACGTCCCAGCAAGGTATCGCTGCCGCCGCCATCCACTGCGCCATAATCCACGCCGAGATAGAGTGACTGCCCCGGCAACGGTGTCGTCCACACCAGTTCATTGCGAACCAGCCAGCCATCATCGGCATTCAGGGTGCGTTCGCCGTCAAATCCGCGCACCGTCCAGCGGTTGCCGATGGCAAATTGCTCCTGGGGGGTCAGCCGGGTCAGACTGTGCTGTTGCTGGTATTGCAGGTTATAGGTGAAAGGTTGCGCCAACAGATGGAAAGGCACCTCCAGTTGCGATGACCACTGCAAAATCTTCGACAACTCGGTGCCTTCATCAAACGCTTCTTCCGGTGCCGGTAATGCGCCGAACCAGCGGGTGCCGCGCTGGTAGCTGACCGCCATATCCAGCGTGGATTGCCCGATATAGTGACGATGCTGTAAACCAAGACGCCAGGCGGCACTGTTACGCCGCTGCACTTCCACTTCGGTGTCGTTGATGTAATTTCGTGTCTGGCGGGTGAGCAGCTCGTAGCTGACCGATGTTTTCTGCGTGGCATTGCGATGAATAACCCGCCGCAGGCTGGCGTTAAGATTCTGGCTGCGACCGCTGTATTTATATTCCTGATTAATACCGGCGATCGTCTGGTGGTAGTCGTACCCGCTGGTGGTAATACCCGCCAGCCAATAGCCCCACGGCACCGAATAGTGCGCGGTATAGTTTTGGCTGGATTGGGCGCTACGCCATTGCAGATCGTGGGTTGCAGACACATAGAACATGTCACTGAGCGATAGCGGGTTATCCAGAAACAGCGTCATCCCGCCCTGATAACGGCCGGTACTGCGCGTACCCGAGTCATCCAGCGAGGTCGCCACACGCCAATGGCGGGACTGTTTCCAACTGATATCGACATCACTCTCACCCGGCTGCTCACCGGGGACAATCTGCATGTCGGCTTTTACCGTCGGCAAGCGCTGCATATTTTCCAGCCCTTGCTCGATATCACGCAGATTCAGCAGGTTACCTTCGTGCGCAGGCAGTGCGCTATAGAGCTGCACATAACTATCGCTCCCCGGCGTCAGTACCACGTGGCGAATCGTCCCCGCCACCAACGCCAGTTTGAGGGTACCGCTTTTGAGATCCTGCGCGGGTGCCAGGACACGCGATGTCACATAGCCATACTCAACCAGCCGGTTCTGTAACCGGCTCATCAGCAGGTTGATGCCCTTTACCCCAAGGCACTGCCCACGGCCTGTATCTGCCAGACGCTGTAGCGGTAGCCATGAAGGAAAGGAGGCCAGCCCATCCAGTTCAACCCGGTCAATATCAAAGCAGGGCTGCTCACCAGGAAACCCGTCGCCAGATACCTCTTCCAGCGAGGTCTGAAACCGGACATCCGGTGTTACCGGTGCCAGCTTTTTCTCCTGAGCACGCAATCGTTCTTGCTGGCTAATGGATTGCTGTTCCAGCGGGGTGCTGGGTTCCGCAGCAGACGCCGAAAAACAATAAGAAACTGAAAATAAAAAGTAAAATTTAAGAAATAAGGGGAATTGCTTAAAACAGGCGTAATTGCGCCTTCTTCCCTGAAGATCAATGAGCATAGCTATCCGTTTCGTCAAAAAACTGTAAAGAAACATACAATAATTTACGATGCGGAGTTTACAGAAACGGGTAAGAGAACAAAACAGGTTGCTTAGTTGGATTTTTTATAAGCAGCTATTGATTAGCATTAAGAATATTTTAAGAAAGAACGCGGAAGAGTCAGGCCCCCCGTGGATGGGGGGCCGCAGCAGGCTTAGCGGCGTACCGCCGGGATCTGCTGAGTAATACAGTGGATATTGCCGCCACCCAGCAAGATCTCGCGCGCCGGAACACCACTTATCAGGTAGTCGGGGAACATCTGTTGCAACAGCGCATGTGCCTCGCCGTCAGTACGTTCATCCAACAGCGGATAAATCACCTGCTTGTTGCTGATCAGGAAATTGACGTACGACCCTGCCAGCCGTGACCCGGCGTTACGCTCGATAGCATTACCCTCGGTCACGCCCGCCGCTTCTTCCGGAGTCGCGTACAGCGGGCCGGGTGCCGGTAGTTTCCAAATTTTTAGCGACCGGCCCTGTGCATCCTTCGTCTGGGACAACACCTGATACGCCGCCTGAGAGCGGGCATACTGCGGGTCGGTTTCATCGTCCGTCCAGTGCAGCGCCACTTCGCCGGGGCGGATAAAACAGCACATGTTGTCGATATGGCCATCGGTTTCGTCGTTATAGACGCCTTCATCCAGCCAGATAAAAGCCGACACACCGAGATAATCCCGCAGGTGCTGCTCAATCTGCGCTTTGCTCAGATGCGGATTACGGTTCGGGTTTAACAGGCACTCGGCAGTAGTCAGCAACGTGCCTTCGCCATCGGTGTGGATCGAGCCACCTTCCAGAATCAGCGGGGCAACATAGCGCGCATCGCCGTGATAGGCCAGCACCTGCGCTGCCACGTTCTCGTCACGGCTCCAGTCTTCATACAGGCCACCCAGCGCGCCACCCCAGGCGTTGAATTGCCAGTCGACGCCACGACGCTCACCGGCCGCGTTCAACACCACGGTAGGCCCGGTGTCACGTACCCAGGCGTCATCGCTTTCCATTTCCACCAGCGTCACGCCAGCCGGCATCACGCTTTTAGCCAGCGCCATCTGGTCACGCGGCACGCCCATCACAACCGGCGTGGTTTGCGAAATAGCCGCAGCAACGGCAGCAAAAGTACGCTGGGCGGGAATCTCGTCGCCCTGCATGCGCCAGTTGTCGCGGCGGTACGGCCACAACATCCACACCGCGTCGTGCGGCGCCCATTCCGCTGGCATGGCGAAGCCGTCTTGCAACGGCGTGGTCAGCTCAGACATCACTTATCTCCAGGTCTTGCCGTCAGAAGTGCCGATAACACCATACATGTCCGGACGGCGGTCACGGAACAAGCCCCAGGCAGCACGTTGCGCAGCAATCGCTTCCAGATCGAACTCATGCACCAGCACTGTTTCGTCGGTCTTGTTGGCCTGCGCGACCAGCGCACCGGTTTGATCGGCAATGAACGACGAGCCATAGAACGTCATTTCCAGACCGTCGAGGTATTTACTGGCTTCGGTGCCGATACGGTTAGACGCGATCACCGGGATCAGGTTGGCGGCAGCATGGCCCTGCTGTACACGGGTCCAGTGCGGCTGGCTGTCGATATCCGGATACGCCGGTTCAGAACCGATGGCGGTCGGGTAGAAAATCAGCTCGGCCCCTTTAAGTGCCAGGCAACGGGCCGTTTCCGGGAACCACTGATCCCAGCAGATGCCCACGCCCACTTTGGCGTAGCGGGTTTGCCACACTTTGAACCCGGTGTCGCCCGGAATGAAGAACTGTTTTTCCTGATAGGCCGGGCCATTAGGAATATGGGTTTTGCGATACACGTCCAGTACGCTACCGTCAGCGTCAATCATGACCAGCGAGTTGTAGTAGGCGTTATTAGCACGCTCGAAGAAACTCAGTGGCAGCACCACTTCCAGCTCGGCCGCCAGCGCGGAAAAGTGTTTGATAAGCGGGCTGGTTTCCAATTCCTGCGCCAGCGCGTAATGCTCCGGACTCTGGTCGATGCAGAAATAAGGCGCGGCAAACAGTTCCTGAATCAGAATGATTTGCGCTCCCTGCGCATGAGCCTGACGCACCAGCCTTTCGGCGTTTGCGATATTTTTTGGCAAATCCCAGGTGCAGGCCATCTGCGTGGCGGCAACGGTAACTTTTGTCATGCGAAAACCTCAATAATTTCTGTATGGGTGCTCATGCCTGCGCCACCAGTGCGTGGGAATAGCATGAGACGGGTAAAAAGTGTAGATCAACAACTCACCCGACGCCCGGTGAACGCCGCAAGGCATCGACATTATGCCAGCGAATCATGACGGTGAGGATGCACCTGCATTTCCCCGTTACCCACCGCTGGCATACACCTCGTTCATCGGGCCGTCGCCGTTTTCCGTTTCCCAATAAGAAATCCCGCCCAAAAGAGCGGGATTTGCTTGCTCAACCCGGCCACGCCGGGTGCACATCAGAACAGTTTCTTGGCGGTATTCAGCCAGTCGCCTTTGAACGGGCGCTTCATGTTCTCGATGGCGTCGATAATATCATGATGGACCAGTTTTTCATTCTGGATCCCGACGCAACGGCCGCCATAGCCTTGCTGCAACAGTTCAATGGAGTAGGCCCCCATGCGGGAAGCCAGGATGCGGTCATACGCCACCGGTGAACCACCACGCTGGATGTGGCCCAACACCGTGGCGCGGGTTTCGCGTCCGGTTTCCGTTTCAATATAGTGTGCCAGCTCATCCACATCACACACCAGTTCGGTAATTGCGACGATGGCGTGTTTCTTCCCTTTGGCGATACCGGCTTTAATCTCTTCCACCAGGTCTTCTTTTTTGAAGTCAACTTCCGGCAGCACGATGAATTCACAGCCACCGGCAATCGCTGCGGCCAGCGTCAGGTCGCCACAGTGGCGTCCCATCACTTCCACGATGGAAATACGCTGGTGGGAAGACGAGGTATCACGCAGGCGGTCAATCGCTTCCACCACGGTTTCCAGCGCGGTGAAATACCCGATGGTGTAGTCGGTACCGGCTACGTCATTGTCGATGGTGCCCGGCAGGCCGATGCAGGGGAAGCCCATCTCGGTCAAACGTTTAGCCCCCATGTAGGAACCGTCACCTCCGATCACCACCAGTGCGTCCAGATCATGCTTTTTCATGTTTTCCACGCACACCTGACGCACCGCTTCCTCACGGAACGCCGGGAAACGGGCAGACCCGAGGAACGTGCCGCCGCGGTTGATCACGTCAGACACGCTATAGCGGTCCAGCTGCACCATGCGATCTTCATACAAGCCCAGATAGCCGTCATAAATACCGTATACTTCCAGGTTTTCCGCTAACGCGGCACGCACCACACCACGAATGGCCGCATTCATCCCCGGCGCATCGCCACCGCTCGTCAGTACTCCGATTTTTTTAATCATGACAACCTCTGGATTTGTAGATGTAAATTCGCAGATTCTTCTATCTCAAGGCTCACAAGACAAAGCCTAACCGTTTTATCAACATAGTATAACAAATACACCCAGCTGAA
Organism: Dickeya ananatis; assembly: GCF_019464615.1. NCBI lineage: Bacteria > Pseudomonadati > Pseudomonadota > Gammaproteobacteria > Enterobacterales > Pectobacteriaceae > Dickeya > Dickeya ananatis. Next base: position 4,030,721 of record NZ_CP040816.1, read on the forward strand.
TTGATTCAGGTCAGTCTCTTCGTCCACGAAAAATCTATCGTAGATCACATTTTTACAACACATCATGGCCCGGATAAAACCCGACCCGTTACAGTTCCCAGCGCCCACGCTGTTCCAGCGGCACCACCGAGACAGGATCCTGATGAATGATAACGTCTGAACCGGGGAAGCGTTTGAGCAATGCCTGCTCCAGCTCGTCCGCAATCTGGTGTGACTCCACCAGCGGCAGGTTATCCGCCATTTCAAGATGCAACTGGATAAAGCGGGTCGGGCCAGAACGGCGGGTTCGCAACTGATGCGCACCACTCACCCCCGGCCATGAAGACACGATATTGACGATTTCCTGTCGCTCGTCATCGGGCAGGGCTCTGTCCAGCAGTACCTGAATCGCATCGTAGGCCATGCGCAGCGCGCTGCTCAGAATATAGATACCAATCCCTAACGCGAAGACCGCATCGGCCCAGTTGATACCTTTCCAGCTTAGTGCCAACGACAGCAAAATGGCGCCATTCATCAGGACATCAGACTGGTAATGCAGCATGTCTGCCCGTACCGCCTGACTATGCGTTCTGCGAATAACCCAACGCTGGAAGCTCACCAGCAAGCCCGTCGCCACCAGCGCAATCACGGTCACCCACATACCCAGTTCAGCCCCTTGTAGCGGCTGTGGGTTCATCAGATGCTGAGCGCCCGTCAACAACAGAAATAGCGCCGAGCCAGCAATGAACATACTCTGCGCCAGCGCGGCCAGCGACTCGGCTTTGCCATGCCCGAACGTATGTTCCATATCAGCGGGTTGCAGCGAATAACGCACGACTAGCAGGTTAACCAGCGACGCCGCGATATCCACCAGCGAATCCACCAGTGATGCCAGCAAGCTGACCGAACCGGTGTACCACCAGGCATACACCTTCATGCCAAATAGCGATAACGCCATACCGGTAGCCAGAAAAGCCGCGGTCGTCACCAGTCGTGCGTAATGAGAATTCATACACTATTCCATTCAAGCGAGGGAGCCAGTATACCGAATTCCAGCAGGGAAAAACCGTGACACTTTATGTCAGGATTGGGGTAACCCGTGCTTTTCCGGGGAATAACAACCCACCGACATAATACAGCGCGCCATGGCGACGCACGGAGAGCCTGCCTGCGGTGGCTCTCCGTGCCGCCAGACTTTCGCCGGCTCAGGGCTTGCGCAGAATTTTCTGCAACCGTTCCTGCTCCCAGCGTGACCAGCGATCCCGCAGCCAGAAAATCCGTGCCGACCGAACCAGCAGCGCGCCGCCCCATGCCAGCAGCGGCCATATAAACCAATACGTTTGCGGGTTGACCCACAGATTGATGACCACCAGCACAATATTCACCGGCACAAACAGCAACAGACTGCGCCAGAAACGGCTTTCCTGCTCAACCTGTGTTCTGGCCTGCGAAATGCGTAACGCCAGCGAGTCGCCACTCGCCGCCTGCTCACTGTCTTCTGGCATCAACGTCGTCACATTGACGCCAAACGCTGCAGCAATGGCGCTGAGCGTTTCCAGACTGGCACGTTCTCCGTTTTCAATCCGCTGAATGGTTCTGACGCTCAACGCCGACAGTTCGGCCAGTTGTTCCTGAGACCAGGCACGGGCAAGGCGCTGTGATTTGATCGTGTTCATGATGGACTCCTGTTGAATGAAAACCCGATGCAAGCCTGCGTTAGCGCCGTGAAAAACACCACGACAGTAACCTGACACCAACCCGACAGCCACCTGACACGCCACGCAAGCCGCGCCATGGCTCGCTTTTTCGCGGCAGGCATGGACATCACGTCTGGCAATGGGGAAAATAGTGACGACCAGATAGACATCGGGAAATCGTATGAAACGGCGACCAGCTTCACGCCTGCTGATTCTCAACCCTGAACAACGGGTATTGCTATTCCTGTTCCATCATACTCAGGATGCCCTTGCCGGACAGCGTTATTGGGCAACACCTGGCGGGGCGGTAGAAAACGGAGAAACGTTTGAGCAGGCGGCGGTACGAGAGCTGTGGGAGGAGACCGGTATCCGTCGTCAGGATCCCGGCCCGTGTATCGCTACGCGTACCTTTACCATGGCGATGCCTGACGGAGACACCGTGATTGCCGATGAACGGTTTTTTGTCATCCCTATCACCGACAGTACTCTCCACACTGGCAACTGGACAGCGCATGAACAGGAAGTGATGCGAGACCATCACTGGTGGAGCCGCGATGAACTCCTCGCTACACAGGATAAGGTCTACCCGGAACAGTTGGTTGAAATGCTGTGGCCGGGCAGAGCTTGTCCGGTTACGCCACAGGAGTAGCAGGCCAGGTGATATCGGGTGCGCTCTGCGCATCAATGGCATCGACCTGTTTCATGTACTCGCGCCAGCGCACTAAACGGCTTTTATCATCATCAGAAATCACGCCCAGCAGAAGATCGGTCTGCCAGTTTGCTATCGTTTTTTGTGCTTCTGACAATAGCTGCGTTTTTCGTAGCGTAGCGTCCGCAATATATTCATCCCGGCTTTTTTCAGGTGGCGTAAATACACCGTCAGAATACAGATAACCGACACCGACACGTTCTGATGAAATATCGATTAGTGCGCCATTCTGCGGCTTCCAGTCAGCCCCAACATCGCTATCCCAGACCACAGTATTAATCACCACGCCGTTTTCGATTACCGCGTATATTTTACTCATGCTGAATACTCCACAATCATAATGACGCCATTACCACCATTACCGCCTTTAGTAGCAGGCTCACCTGGCATCTCATACCCACCACTACCACCAGAACCATCGATACCATCGATCCCTGCAATCGAACTATTCGACGTTAGCGGTGGGGCACCGAATGAAAAAACAGAATCGCCGCCCGCACCGGATTCATGACCGCTACTGAAAAAAATCGCAGGTGTCCCTGAGCCGCCAAAACCCGCGACAAGATTCCCACCAACCCCAGTTCCACCACCGCCATTACCCATCAGAAGTGACATACCGATTGCGGCTGCGATACCGTTAGCCCCCCTCGATCCCCCGCTCGCCGTCATTAACGTTCCAAATTTTGTCGCGCCGCCAGACCCCGGCTCATTTCTCGCATCTACACCCCCCATACCGCCGGCACCGACCTCCAGATAGATCAACGCCGGAATATCACCTTTACGGTAAAAAGATCGTGCCCAGCCGCCCGCACCACCGCCGGAACCTGCCGAGTGATAATTTTGTGGGGACGCCGCCGCCGCACCGCCACCGCCACCTGCACCACAGATGGTGACATCAATAGCAGACACATCATCAGGCCATTGATAATTCTGGCTTGAGGTGATTTTTTTTATGCGCAGAATGCGGCCTGCAAAACGATTTTCTAAGCCCAGGTTTTTGACAAATTGAGTCGGGTCCTGAATATCAGCACCGTTCTGATTTTTATCCATTTTCCCTGATAGCCCGGCAGCAACAAACGCCGTGGTTGCCAGTTGTGTCGTACTCGTTCCTGCTACGGCGGTCGGTGCCGCAGGTGTACCGGTAAATGCCGGGCTTTCAATCGGCGCATACTGCTTATGCGGGTTAACGGCAGCGACATGATCAGCCAGCAAGGTATCGGCATAGCGCCGTGTCGCCAGCGCCACCGTTGGATCAAATTTCAGCGTTATTGCATCGGTACGGCTGACAATCAGGATCATGCGCACCGTCTGCACCCGGCCCGATCCTTCCTTCAGTTCCGGTTTATAGGTTTCCGGGCAGTTACCGAGCGCAATCAAGTCACCATCAACATCGTACAACCCGATTTCACGCAGCCAGAATCCCCCTTCATTTTCCGGGATCACTTGCTCGGCAATCATCTGATTGGTGTTGTCCGGGTCAACCGTTAGCGAGTTGATCACCCCACGTCGCTTTTCATTGACCAATTTGGTTTGCAGCGGATCGGGGGTGGGGAGTACACCGTTGCCATCCCCCACGCCCATTTGGGCCAGCTCCAGCGCTTTTCCTGCGGCTATCGCCGCCGCCAGCTTTTTCTCACCCACCTGGGTGAGCAAGGTAAAGTATTTCGTTCCCATCGTTTCTCTCATCAGCATGAATGTAAAGGAAAAGGTCAGGCAGTCGTCGGGGAGAATCAGCACACGGCAAGCGTGCACTGTCCTGTCTGCCGTCTGACAACCATTATGCTGATGGCCCGTTAAATCACCCGTTCATACGGATGTGGCAGCGATGGCACAACAACCTCATCACTACAGGGTCGGTAACAGGAACGCGCGATAAGACCCAGGAGGGATAACGCATTGGAATGGGGGTAGCAAAAAACAACCCGTTCGGAATAACAACGCCGCGTTATTCCGAACGGGTGTAGCGTCTCATCAGTGTGATGGTGGAGTCGGCCAGTCGATGTCCGGTGTATGACTCAAATCGACACGACTTAACTGCACCAGATAGATTTTCCAGCTTTTAAGCGCCTCGGTTTCCTGCTCGGTGGCGATGTCCAGTTCCTGCGCATAGGTCAGCTCGCGAATGCGGTCATGTGCTATCTGGCGACGGGCGTCATACTCCTGTCGGGCCGATTGCGCCAGGCTTGCCTGATAGGCCGCCGTATCCGTTACCCATTGCGCCCCCTCCCAACGGTCAAAGGCACTGGCAGGCAGCAGCAGGGTGAGGTTTGCGGGCAACGCACCCAACTCACTCACCACCTGTGGCTGACGGGTCTGCGTGTCGTAAGCGGTCTGCCCACGTAAATCAGGCACCCATTCCCACTGCAGGCCGTCAGCCGAGCGCCGCAGCGCCTGCCCTTCCACCTCTGGCTGCGGCGGCTCATCGGCGTAGCTATGGGCGGGAATCCCGGTACCGGCCATCAGGTATTCGTCACTGTAACCATCGTACTCACGGGTGAGCACATCCACGTGGTACACCCGCAACCAGCCTGCCTGAGTAGCCAGCCCGTCTGCCGCCAGCACTGCGCGCACGTCCTGCGTCGATATCGTCATTACGCCGCCCTCACGATGTAGTTAAAGGCGATGTTGCGAGGCCTATTATCCATTGATGATGTATTGCTTTTTATCGAGCTTGTCGAAGTCAAACTACCACCAGCCCCATAACCGATCACAATTCCCAATCCAGTATCGACATTTTCAAGAACCCCATTACCCGCATTTTTCGCTGATACGTTAAATATGTTTTTTGATACCCCTAAGTGCCTTGTGGAATCGTTAGTTTCATCCGACGATGACCACAATCTGGCTAGCGGATGGACATGCCCTGCAACTAAAGCATCTTGATAACTTAATACCTCCCTTCCATTATCCACTCCCCTCCCATCATCCCAGCCACGAATAAATTCGCCGCGCAAATCCGGCAGCACACCCGACGGGTAGACCTGCGCCAGCCGGGGATAAACGCTTTTATCAAACGACTGGCCGTTACATTTCAGCCAGCCTGCCGGGGCGGTCGCCTGCGGCCAGGGTTGTGGGATCCCCACAAACTCACTGATCAGCAGGTACTGCGAATGCGGGTTAGGCTCAGCAAGATGCCCGGCCAGCAGTGTGTCGGCATAACGCCGTGTCGCCAGCGCCACCGTCGGGTCAAATTTTAGGGTGATGGCATCAGTACGGCTGACGATCAGAATCATGCGCACGGTCTGAATCCGGCCCGACCCTTCCTTCAGTTCCGGTTTATAGGTTTCCGGGCAGTTTGCCACCGCAATCAGATTACCGGCCGCATCATAAAGCCCTATTTCACGCAGCCAGAACCCCCCTTCATTTTCAGGGATTACCTGCTCGGCAATAACCTGACCGGGGTTATCCGGGTCCACACTCAGGGAATTGATCGCCGCCCGGCGCTTTTCATTCACCAGTGATGTCTGCGTCGGGTCCGGTGCCTGTAATACGCCACCGCCATCCCCCACCCCCATCTGGGTAATTTCCAGTGGTTTTCCGGTTGAGATTGCCTGCGCTAATTTCGCCTCACCGATATGGGTGAGAATCGTAAAATATTTGGTTCCCATCGTTTATCTCGTCTGAATAAATTTAAAATAGAGTCAGCAGCAAAAATATTGCCGTAATACCAGAGTCGAATGTTCGTTCTGCGTTCTCACAACCATTATGCAAAGACGCTAAAATAATTACCTGTTGATGGCGTTGTTTCTGCTATGGCACAACAGAAATGATAAATCCAGTCCTATACGTCCATAAATAAAAAAACCAACATCAAATATATTAAATAAAGAAAAAATCAGTCGGAAAAACCGTCCCATGGGATATTACGCCGCCATCACGATATAACTAAAAGCGATATTCCGGGGGCGAGAAACACCACAATATGGATACGGATTTGTTGCAGTTAATGCACCACCAACGATATTAACCCGGATTGATGGATATTGGCTTGCTGTCAAATCTGCAATATCCCAACCTACATTCGATTTCGTGACCGCATCAATAACATTATTTAACGTAGCCATATTAATATTATTACCAATATCGCCAACGATCAGCGAACCTGTTTGTGCAGATAAAAGGGCTCGTCCCGCATCTATACCACGACCATCATCCCAGCCACGAATAAACTCACCACGCAAGTCCGGTAATACTCCCGATGGGTAGACCTGTGCCAGCCGTGGATACACGTTTTTATCAAACACCTGACCGTTGCATTTGAGCCAGCCCGAAGGCACGTTAGCCTGCGGCCAGGGTAGTGGAATACCCACGATGTCATTAATATCCAGTTTTAGTTTGATGTTGTTGTCGGTTTTATCTGACAGCGCATTCACCGCCCCTGCCACAAATGCCGTCGTTGCCAGTTGTGTTGTGGTCGCTCCTGCCACTGCGGTCGGCGCGGTGGGAATCCCCGTCAATGCCGGGCTTTCAATGGGTGCATACTGCTTGTGTGGATTCGCCTCACTCACATGGCTGGTCATCAGCCCATCGGCGTAAGCTTTCACCTCAATCGCTTTGTCATCAACCGACTGACGGGTTGCCAGCACCACCGACGGGTCCACTTTCAGGGTGACGGAACTGGCATTGCTGACCACCAGAATCATACGCACGGTTTGCACGCGACCCGAGCCTTCCTGCAACTGCGGTTTATAGGTGTCCGGGCAGTTGGCGACTGCGATCAAATCCCCATCCGCATCATATAACCCGATTTCGCGCAGCCAGAACCCCCCCTCATTCTCCGGGATCACCTGTTCGGCAATAATCTGGTTTGGGTTATTGGGATCCACTCTCAGGGCATTCAATACCGCCCGGCGTTTTTCATTAATTAATGCCGTCTGTGCCGGGTCAGGCGTTGTCGGGTTACCGCCCCCATCGCCTATCCCCATGTGGGTAATATTCAGCATTTTTCCTAATGCCGCGGCATTCGCCAGTTTCGCCCTTCCCACCTGGGTGAGCAATGTCATGTATTTCACCGTCATACCATTTTCCTTTCAGGTCAGCTTAATCCGTCATATGGCATCGCAATCCGTACCGCGAAGACCGCCGTCTGCTTTTGCAAGCCATTTCATTTTGTTGTTGCCTCTGACAACATTATGCAAAGAGACGGCTGGCAAATCGTCTGACAGGCGTTGTATCCGCCATGGCACAACATTGCAGATAAAAATAAACCCGCCATTAAGGCGGGTAGGGGGAGAGTGAAATATTCAGTCAGTACATACTGAATAGAATATTCAACATATTTTTATTCTCAGAAGATATTTACTTCATCAACAAAATATCTTTCGCCTATTATGCCGCTCTCACAATGTAGTTAAAGGCGATGTTGCGAGGGCGATTTTCATTAGCTGTAGGTACAACTCTTGAGGCATCAAACGCAAAATCATCGTTCAGATTTGCGCGCCCCGTTGATGCAGCGGTATTCGCAAATCGTGAGCCAGTATCAAAAAATGCCCCCTGGAATCCATCAAATCCAACAAAAGCACCACTAACAAAACCTGTGATATTTCTAATTGCATCGCCCTGCAGTGAAAGCAGGCTTCTGTTGCTATCTACCCCGCGCCCATCATCCCAGCCACGAATAAACTCTCCACGTAAATCGGGCAACAAGCCTGATGGATAAACCTGTGCCAACTTGGGATATAGGTTTTTATCGAACGATTGACCGTTACATTTAAGCCAGCCAGTGGGTGCCATAGGCTGCGGCCAGGGCAGTGGTATGCCAGTTAGCTCAGATACAGAAATAGCCCCAATATCCGCAGGTGACGGCTTGAATCCGGTGGTATAAATCTGCTCCCAGTCATTCTCAAAACCCTTGTTATCGCGTGATGTCCGATAACTCAGCCCTCGGTTACCATAATGCGCGGCAAGCTGAAGCGCAGTACAACTGGACGAAGAACCGTGGAAGTGGAGAACAGCCTCTGAATACGTCCCTAGATCTACCTTGTAAAACCCACTTTTGGCATCCCATGGCACGTCCCAGTTCGTTACGATGCCGGTAAAATCGAGTGCGAATGCATTATCAGCGAGCGCATTATGCACAAATGCGGTTGTGGCTAACTGAGAGGAATTATTCCCGGAATTTATCGTTGGTGCAGTCGGTACCCCCGTCAGCGCAGGGCTTTCAATCGGCGCATACTGCTTGTGCGGATTTACAGCGGCAATGTGGGTCGCAAGTTGGTTATCGACGTAAACCTTGACCTGAATCGCCTGCCCATCAACATATTGCCGACTCGCCAACACCACCGCTGGGTCAATTTTCAATGACACTGCATCAGTCTGGCTGACAGCCAGAATCATACGCACCGTTTGTACGCGACCAGAGCCTTCCTGCATCTGTGGTTTATAGGTTTCCGGGCAGTTGGCAACCGCGATCAAATCCCCATCCGCATCGTATAACCCGATTTCCCGCAGCCAGAATCCCCCTTCATTCTCTGGAATTATCTGCTCGGCAATAATCTGGTTTGGATTAGCGGGGTCCACATTCAGAGTCGTTAATTCCGCCCGACGTTTTTCATTAATTAATGCCGTCTGAGTCAGATTAGGTGTTGTCGGGTTACCCCCGCCATCCCCCACCCCCATATGGGTAATATTCAGTATTTTCCCTAATGCCGTGGCATTCGCCAGTTTCGCCGCACCCACCTGAGTGAGCAATGCTATATATTTTGCCGCCATACCATTTTCCTTCCGGGTTACCTTAAACAGTCACGTTGTATCGCCATAATGCACAGCAAGAATCACCACCTGCTTTTGCAAGCCATTTCATGTTGTTGTTGCCTCTGACAACATTATGCAAAGAGATAGGGGGTAAATCGTCCGACGGGGGTTGTATCTACCATGGCACAACAGTACTGATAAAAATAAACCCGCCATTAAGGCGGGAAAATAGAAAAGAGTAAACATTCCAAATCAAAGAAATAACGATGTAATTTAGAAGCCCACTCCAATCTAGAGAATATCTGAAAAATAAATGCAATCCGCTATATTTTAAATACTGGCGTTAAATTTATTTCTTCGGTAACTCCGGCCAGTCGATATCTGGTGCAGTAGTGGTGTCAATGCGACTGAGTAATACCAAATATCGTTTCCACTCGGGTAATGCACTTTTTTCTATATCAGTAGCCATACCCAGCTCATCAGCATACATTAACTCCGTAATCCGCGATGTTGCCACCGAACGACGCTCCTGTAATTCTTTCCCGGCAGTGGCTATTGCCACCTTAGCTAACTCATCAGCAGATGGCTCAGGGATTGGTACCGCAACCGGCTTACCGGATAACGTATCAAACTGGATAATATATCCAGCCGCCTGTCTGGCCAGCAATGTCTGATAATCATCATCACTGATTTCAACCACATCTGACGGCATAGAGCTACCATGAATATCTGAAAGATAAAAACCACGAGTTGAAGGGGAGAAATAACGCATAATTAAAATCCTACAGCCAGATAACTGATGATGCAGCCAGAAACCGGCAAACCTGATGAGTAATACCAGGTTGCCCCCACATTAGATGCTCCCTCAAACGACGAATTAACAAACGCCTCAGCGGAAATCCCGGTCCTGATGGCACCAGATATAGAAAACAGCGCATTCGGGAATGCTATCGGAAATGCAAACGACTGTGTTTTATAAACATTGGCAACACTGGGTGACATCGCCAGCATTCCCCACTGGAAAATGACACCTGACGGTAAAACCTGATAACCATTCGTTGCAGGCAGGCAACGGAGGGATTCAGCATAACGCATCTGTACCACCCCACCAGCCATCGTCCAACTATTGATACCGTTCGACACCAGCACCACATTTTCAGCCTGACCCATTCTGAACGATGTAATGAGTGAATACGTCGTATCAATAGGTTGGTTATTTGACGAACTGATAACCCATCCTGATTGTCTTGAGGAAATATGTAACGTCGTCCCTGCTGGAACAGCAAGGGCACTCGGTAAAAATACCGTTCCTGGCGTACCATCTAACATCACAAACCGCCCGGCATCATCCACAACAATATTCCCGGCCGACGTGATTTGCCGCACACCAGAAAGATTACCGATCGCTGAATGCACAAACGCTGTAGTCGCAATACTGCTATCCGCATCAAATAAAGGTGGTGTCGGTGCTGTGGGATTACCGGTAAATACCGGGCTTTCAATCGGCGCATACTGCTTGTGTGGATTCACTGCAGCAATATGTGCGGCTAATCCATTGTCGGTATAGGATTTAACTTCCGTTACTTTCGTATCGGTATACGTCTGCGAAGATAATGTCTTGTCGTCGACATATTGCCGACTCGCCAACACCACCGCCGGGTCAATTTTCAATGACACAGCATCAACCTGGCTGACAGCCAGAATCATACGTACCGTCTGTACACGGCCAGAACCTTCCTGTAACTGCGGCTTATAGGTTTCCGGGCAGTTAGCTACCGCAATCAAATTATCATCGTCATCGTACAAACCAATTTCCCGCAGCCAGAATCCCCCTTCATTTTCCGGGATCACCTGTTCGACAATAATCTGGTTCGCATTAGTGGGGTCGATACTCAACGAATTAATCGCAGCGCGGCGTTTTTCATTCAACAGCGCAGTCTGGGAGGGATCGGGCGTGGGTAATATACCACCGCCATCGCCTACGCCCATCCGTGCGATCGCCAGTTGTTTTCCCTGCGCGATGGCATTAGCCAGCCTGGCGGCTCCCACCTGGGTAAGCAGAGCCGTATATTTCGTGCTCATAATATGTCTCATCAGAATTAGCGATAAAGGGACCCATGCTCAGGCATGGAGCAAATACCGCCACACCTGTCGACATGCGCTTTTTCAAGCGATTTAAGCCCGTTGTGGCAGTACCGGGCATTATGCTGACAGTCCAGCAAAAACACGCCTGATTAGGGTTGGAACAGCGACAGCACAACCAATCTTATCGCATTTTTTTTATCGCCATAAATAACGGGGAAGCGGGTGATAATTAGTAACATCATTGGCATGACAGAAATATCATTCCTCCAGAGAATCGACAGGCGGGTAGTCACCTCAACCAGCATGCATATTATTTTTCAGAGGAATCATGAAACAACGTTAAGGAGATAGGTCATGAAGATGAATTTTTCATTTCTTTTTCTGGGGCTGATGGCCGTCAGTTCCAGCCAGGCAAGTTCGTTAACCACCGATAATAATGAACAAAAACTCGAAGTTGGCTTTGGTGCGCCGACTTACAAGCAAACGCTACATTACCGTAAACTCTATGAACAGAAACCCTTTCCAGATGCGGAAATATTTTATTATGACAATGGTATTTATAAAATAATTTCTCAGGGTGAAGAGCATTATGGCGTCTACGTTATACAGGGAAATTTTCAAGATCAAACATACACCATCAGATATATCTCATTGCCTTCTGAAGATTGGGGAAAAAAGACCGCCTTTCACCAGTTAACCTTTATTAATGGGGATAAGGAAAAATACTTTATACAAAATGCGATTGTCGACACGGGAGAAGCTATCGCACAACAGAACGGCACCTTTACCCTGGCAGAAAACAACATCCGTAATCCCATCACCCAAAAATGGCGTCACAATTAGGCCCCAGCCGCGCTATTGGTAATCGATGTATTAGCCTGTGTTAGTTAAAGGCAGAAGAGTTAATTGGTTATAAATGCGCCCCAAAAAAAACCCCGCCATCAAGGCGGGGAAAAAGACAGGGATGGTGTCTATGGCAAGGAAAACAGGTTACTTCTTTAACACACACTACTCTCGGCACTACTCTCACTACTCGGAAAAACACGCACTACTCGGTACTATCATTCATTACTCAAAACTATCACTGCTCAGGGTTCTCATCCTGCCCCTGACGGGACAGTTGCAAATTCTGGTTGCTCGAGTCGGAGGCCGGCATCTGCTGGCGCACGGCCTGCATCGCCTGCTCATGTTTCTGGTTTAACACCGCTTTTTGCTCCGCCGTCAGCATGTTGTACATCTGATTGCTCACCCGGGCGATTTCTACCTGACGCGCAATCTGTGCCTGTACCATTTTGGCGACCTGCGCCTGCACCGCCGGGGCATCAAATTTTTCTGCCGTGACCAACCGATGCATGATTTCCACATCGTTCGCCTCGTAAGCAGGCTGTTCGTGGCGCACTTGCCGCATCAGGTCACGCATTTGCTGACGCTGATGTTCCGTCAGCCTCACACCATCGAACATGCCTTGCTGACTCTCTTCACGTTTCGTGGCAGAGTCATCCCGATAACAGTTCCCCACTTGTGGGGCATTGCTTTCGGCAGAGGCATCACTGTCGACAGAAGAATGATGCTCGATCGCCATCACAGTGCCGGTGACCAGCATCAGCAGTGAAGTAAAAGATAACGTGATGATGGTGCCCCGCATCTCATGACTCCTCTGTGTTCACCTACATGTGTTCACGTACAGCTTATGTTTGCGTAAAGTGTGCCGTGTACTGTTTGGCTAATCGATGGGCTTAGTCTAATTGCCTTGCTGCAAACATGCGTCAGACGATGTAAAACTAAGTAAAGTCATGGAATAGCGGCGATCTATGGCGTATTTTGCCCGTGGAGGTAGGTAAATCATGAATAAAATCCTGTTGGTTGATGACGATCGCGAACTGACATCCCTGTTACGGGAATTGCTCGAAATGGAAGGCTTTAACGTCGTTGTCGCCCATGACGGCGAACAGGCGTTAAGCGTGCTGGATGACTCGGTTGACCTGTTATTGCTGGATATCATGATGCCGAAGAAAAACGGCATCGACACACTGAAAGAAGTGCGCCAACGCTACCAGACGCCGGTAATCATGCTTACCGCCCGCGGCAGCGAATTGGACCGTGTTCTCGGCCTGGAATTGGGCGCAGACGATTACCTGCCGAAACCGTTTAATGACCGGGAGCTGGTCGCCCGTATCCGCGCCATCCTGCGTCGTTCTAACTGGACCGATCAACAACAGGCCGGCGAAGCCAGTGCCCCCACTATCGAAGTGGACGCGCTGCGGCTTAACCCCGGTCGTCAGGAAGCCAGCTTCGATAACGAAGTGCTGGACCTGACCGGTACGGAATTCACCCTGCTCTACCTGCTGGCACAACGTCTGGGACAGGTCGTCTCGCGTGAGCATCTCAGTCAGGAAGTACTGGGTAAGCGCCTGACGCCGTTCGATCGCGCCATCGACATGCATATCTCCAACCTGCGGCGTAAGCTGCCGGAGCGAAAAGATGGGCTACCCTGGTTTAAAACCCTGCGTGGCAGAGGTTATCTGATGGTGTCTACCGCATGATTCAGGCCGCCATCGTATGATAAACAGCCTCACCGCCCGTATTTTCGCTATTTTCTGGCTGACGCTGGCACTGGTGCTGATGTTGGTGCTGATGCTACCGAAACTGGACTCACGGCAACTGACCCCGCTGCTGGAAAACGAACAGCGGCAGGGGTTGATGCTGGAGCAGCACATCGAAGCCGAGCTGGCGAGCGATCCCGCCAATGATTTGCTGTGGTGGCGTCGCTTGTTTCGCGTGATCGAAAAGTGGGCGCCGCCGGGTCAGCGCCTGCTGCTGGTCACCAGTGAAGGGCGTGTGATCGGTGCTCAGCGTAATGAAATGCAGATAGTGCGCAATTTCATCGGCCAGTCCGACAGTGCGGATTTCCCGCAAAAGAAAAAATACGGTCGGCTGGAGTTACTGGGGCCGTTCGCTGTACGCGATGGCGAAGACAGCTACCTGATGTACATGCTGCGTCCCGCCAGCAGCCCACAATCCGATTTTATCAACCTGTTGTTTGACCGCCCGTTGTTGTTGCTGATAGTCACCATGCTCACCAGCTCGCCATTGTTGTTGTGGCTAGCCTGGAGTCTGGCGAAACCGGCACGCAAACTAAAAAACGCGGCCGATGACGTGGCGCGCGGCAACCTGAAGCAGCACCCGGAACTGGAGTCTGGCCCGCAGGAATTCCGGGCGACCGGAGCCAGCTTTAACCAGATGGTCAGCGCACTGGAGCGCATGGTTACCGCACAACAACGCCTGTTATCCGATATCTCCCATGAGTTGCGCACACCGTTGACCCGGCTGCAACTGGCGACCGCGCTATTACGCCGCCGTCAGGGTGAAGGCAATGAACTCAACCGTATCGAAACCGAAACCCAGCGTCTCGACGGTATGATCAACGACTTGCTGGTGCTCTCCCGCAACCAGCATAAGAATGAACTGTCACGCGAAGAACTGCAGGCAGATGAGCTGTGGAATGATGTGCTGGACGACGCCCGCTTTGAAGCCGAACAGATGGGCAAAACCCTGGAGGTGTTATCACCACCGGGCCCATGGCCGTTGTTCGGCAACCCTACCGCCCTCGACAGCACACTGGAGAATGTGGTGCGTAACGCGTTGCGCTATTCGCACAGCCGCATCGCTGTGTCGTTCTCGGTCGACGCTCAGGGCGTGACCATTGTCGTCGGTGACGATGGCCCGGGTGTCAGCCCGGAAGACCGGGAACAGATTTTCCGCCCGTTCTATCGTACTGACGAAGCCCGTGACCGGGAGTCTGGCGGTACTGGTCTGGGACTGGCTATCGTCGAAACGGCACTGACCCAACATCGTGGCTGGGCCAAAGCTGACGAAAGCCCGCTGGGTGGTTTACAGCTCACACTCTGGTTACCGCTCTACCAGCGTTAGGACGTTGTCGGCATTGTTGTCAGAGTGAATGCGGTTGCCAGTGTGAATGCCATTGTCCATAAGAATGTCGTTGTCCGTGAGAAGACCGTATCAAGGCCATCTCAGGCACATCAAGGGCAGGAGCGCCGCATCGGATGTGGACGGTTTTCGGGCGCGGTGTAGCGCGCCCGTTGTCACATCCAGACCGTCAACCAATTGAGTTTTTCCTGTGGTCGGGTAGAGTGTAGACCAGTGCCACGGGCCCTGACTTGCCAACAAACCAGACTGCCCGCTGGCCATGCTGTTTGTCCCTTCAGTCATGCATGAACCTACACATGTTTGATGGATACGTTCTTGATGTTGCCTGACACCCTGCACAGGAAAAGGACATGAAAGGATTAGCCTTATTGGCTGGATTCATTGCCACTCTGGTACCAATGTCAGCGTATGCCTCCGGTGATGGTGTATGCGGTTTTTCCGACGCTGATTGCGGTATGCCCGCACTTCCTTACCTTTTGCCGGATAACGACACCCGTACCAATCTCATGCTGCTGCAAAGCAGCCATAACCATATTCCGCTGCCTATCCCGCAGCCGGAGCCGGATCAAACCCGTTCCCGCGTCGACCCGTTCACCGCGTACCGCGTGATGGGGCTCGACGCCACCGAAGACAATGACGACAGTACCGACGCCGACACTCAGGCCGATCCCGGCGCGCCTTCGGATGATAAAGCCAACGACGAGAACGCGTCACTGCTGCAAAAAGCCGTTCAGTTGCATTTCCCCGATACCGAGTTGGACAAACTGCGCGATCTGACCCCCGTCGACCTGGATGGCCGCTGGATATCCAACGACCTCACCACACTTGAGCGTTTTTTCGACCTGCTGCTGGCGGATAAGTCGCTGAGCGACGCCCAGCGTACCCAGTTAGCCCTGGTCAGAACGAGGATGTTATCCAGCGATTACATCCTGGATAACGCAACAACCGATCTGGCCGATGTGCCAGAAACAGGCCACGCTGGCGAGTTACGACGCTACCTCATCAGCGCCACTGCATTTTATGACGGGCAATTGGATCAGGCGGACAAGGGCTTCCAACAGCTGTTGCCAGCCGACCAGCCGTGGGTGGCAGAAACCGCACGCTATATGCTGATTCGGGTGTCGATTAATCAGGCGATGAAAGACGCGCAGGACGAATACAACATGTTCGATCCACGCAAAATGGATAAGGCGGCCGGGAAACAGGCGGTGCAACGCATCGATGACTACCTGAAACAGTACCCAAAAGGGAAATACGCCGACTCCGCAGAAGGTCTGTACCGCCGAGCCGAATGGATCAGCGGTGATACCGTTGCGCTGGCCCAGCGTTTTAGCAAAGCGCTGGCATCGGCCACCAGCGTGGAGCAACTGCAAACCATCGGCAACGAAATTGACAATAAGCTGCTGGAAGACAGTCGTTTTGTGTCCTCTGCCGATACCCCCATTCTGATGCTGGTGCAGGACATCAAACGCCTGCGCAGCCCCGACGGTTGGATGACCTTACCCGCCCTGACGCAGGAAGAAATCACCCGTCAGCAATCGCTGTTTGAAAAAGCCGGGATGCAGGACGCGTTTCACTACCTGCAGGCGGCGTTTCAGTATTACCAATTGCGGGACGACGTGGCGGTGCTCAAAACCCTGCCGATGACCACCACCAAGGATATCTCTGATGTGACCGCCTTTAGCAGCCAGGTGCTGCGCGGGCTGGCGATGCAACGCCAGAAACAGTGGGATGACGCGGAAGCACACTGGCGTCACCTGCTGACGTTGAAAACCACCTACACCCAGCAGCAGTATCTGCAACTGGCACTGGCACAAACACTGGTGGATAGCGGCCATCCTGAGCGGGTCTTCACCCCCGAAAGCCCGGTCAAAAACCTGCGTTTTCGTTCTGCCATTCTGAAAGTCAGCGCCGATGCCGATCTGCTGCACCGACAGACCGGCCCGCAACAGACACCGGAAGAGCGGGCCATCGCCCTGCACACACTGCTCACCAAACAGCTCACCCACCGCGATTACGCCGGTTTCCTGAAAGACAGCGAGTTGCTGAAAGTCATCGCACCGCTGAAAAGCACAGAGAACATGAGCTGGAATGAAGAAGATCTGACGCTGTTTAGCTGGGACGGCAGCGATACCGAAGACGGGTATGAATGCCCTACCTTGCAGGAAACGGTCACAGCCCTGAACCATAACGCCAACGACGCCCACGCACTCAACTGCATGGGCGAATTCTTCCTGCGTACTGGTAACGGCGTAGGGTTCGATTGGGGTGAAAGCAACATGCTCAACGGCCTGACGGATGCCACCGATTATTATCCCGGTCAGGAGTTCAACCGTCTGGATAACTACATGCAAGTGATTGCCGACGCGAAAGCCCCAGCGGAAGACAAGAGCTATGCGCTCTACCGCGCGATTTATTGCTACGCGCCCAGCGGT
Organism: Dickeya ananatis; assembly: GCF_019464615.1. Lineage (NCBI taxonomy): Bacteria > Pseudomonadati > Pseudomonadota > Gammaproteobacteria > Enterobacterales > Pectobacteriaceae > Dickeya > Dickeya ananatis. The sequence continues at coordinate 4,048,267 of NZ_CP040816.1, forward strand.
TATAACGACTGCGGTTCGCAGGATATCAGCAAGGAAACCCGCAAAGCGTGGTTCCGACAGCTCAAAACCGAGTTTAAAGGTAGCCAATGGGCGCGACAGCTCAAATACTACTGGTAGTCCGTTGTACTGTTGTGCTGACAAGCCTGCTGTGCCTGAGTATCACCGCCTACGGAGCCACCGTTGACGCCACGCGTTATCACGCGTTCTGGTTATGGGCGGCGGTGCAGCCGCAACCGGTGCTCGCTCAGGCCGATACGCTTTACCTGCATCAGGGGGAAATCGCCCGCCGGAACGGCAAAACCGTTTTTCTGCGCCAGGGGATCCCGGTCAGCAAGCTACCGGTCAAACACCTGTGGTTGTCGTTTAGGGTGTCTGAATTGCGGCTGAGTCAATCGGAATGGCAACGCCTGTTGCACCTTCGACAGCGTTGGGCCGCCGCCGGTAATCACCTTGATGGCATCCAGCTTGATTTCGACGCCAAAAGCTACCATCTATCCCATTACGTTGAATTTTTACAGGTGTTGCGCCAGCAATTGCCGCCCGGTTGCCGGTTGAGCGTTACCGGGCTGCTGGATTGGGCCAAAACCGGTGACGTTCGGCAACTCAATCGCCTCAACGGGGTGGTCGATGAAATGGTGGTGCAAACCTATCAGGGGCGGCACACGGTGGAGAATTACACCGCGTATCTGCCTGCGCTGTTGCGCCTGACCTTGCCGTTCCGGCTCGGGCTGGTACAACACGGGAAGTGGGATGAACAGTGGCAGCGGCGGCTGGCCTCATCGCCCTTCTACCGGGGCGAAGTGGTGTTCCTGCTTAACCCGACACCCGCGCGTCGTACCCCTATCCTGCAACAGCGTTAACCCGACTTTCGTCTGCCACTGTGCAAGACCCGCCACCACACAACGCTTGCCAGCCGTTACGGAACCCAATATCCACGCCGTCACAGCGGTAAAGGGCCGGTCAGCAGCGGCCACCAAACCCATTCTGACGCCAGGCTTCGTAACTGATGATCGCCACCGAATTGGACAAATTCAGGCTACGGCAATTGGGTTCCATCGGAATACGGATGCGGTTTTCCGGTGCGAAACCATTGCGAATTTCATCCGGCAGACCGGCAGTTTCCGAGCCAAACAACAGCACATCACCCGGCTGATAGTCAGGCTCATCGTAAGGACGGCTGCCTTTGGTGGTACAGGCGAAAATCCGCTGCCCTGCCACTGCCTGCAAAAAATCCTGATAGTTACGGTGACGGCTGACATTCGCCAGGTCGTGATAGTCCAGCCCGGCACGACGCAGCTTTTTTTCCTCGAAATCAAAACCTAAGGGTTCGATCAGGTGCAACGAACAACCGTTGTTAGCCGCCAGACGGATAATATTGCCGGTGTTGGGTGCAATCTGCGGCTCATAGAGTGCAATATGAAACATGATAAAGTCAGGCACGAAAAAAGGTGGGCGTCAGTATAGTCTATTCCCTGTCGATACCCCAGCAACGACCTGTGTGGCACATCGTCCTGTCTGTCGGCGAAAACCAGACGCGGCTTGCATTAACCGCTAGAATAGAACCTGATAAGGCCGTCGTTTCCCCCGGAGGAGCTATGAGAATACTGCCTTCCCTGATGTGGCTGTTGAGCCTGCCGTTGCTGGCTCAGGCCGCTACACAAACTATCTCACCCCAGCAACAGCAGTTTGAAAACGGCATCAGCAGCCAGAAGCGGTTGCTACAGGAGATGCAACAAAGCCAACAATTCCAGCAGCAGCAGCTCAATCAGGAAATTCAGCAACGCAGCCGCGAACAACAGCAACAACTGCAACAGCAACTGGAGCAGAATCGCCAGCGCATTCAGCAATCCGCCCCCGGCAATACCAACCGCAGCTACTGATATCGCTGCGATCACCGAATACGCGTCAGTGCCCGTCCAAATCGCATGACGGGCATTGACGGGAGCAGGCGCCTGAGCCTGTGTTAAACCCGCACGCCCATCAGCGTCAGGATCAACGGCGTGGTCACCCCTGCCAGCGCGGTCGACATCAGCAGGCTGGCGGCAACCGGGCCACCCAATACATTGAACTGCCGGGACATCAGGTAGATATTCACGCCCACCGCCATTGACCCCAGCAGCACCACCACACGGGTTTCCATCTCCGGCAGTCCTAATGCCAGCGCCAGCCCCCACACCACCAGCGGCTGTACCACCAGTTTGATAAGGCAGATAGCCACGCTGATTTGCCAACCGTCACGGATGCGGTATTCCGCCAGCCCCATCCCCAGCGCGATCAGCGACAACGGGACGGCGATTTGCCCTAGCATGCCTATTGGCTTGTCCACCACATCCGGTAGCGGCAAACCGGTGAGGCTGTAAAACGTGCCGGACAAAATGCCGATGATCAGCGGGTTTTTCAGTACGCCGAGCGCCGTTTTGGTAAACCCCTGCATCGACAGCGAACCGTTACGCGCCCACTCCACCGACACCGTCACCAGTGTCCATAAAATCAAACCATTGAACACCAGCACCAGCGCCACAGACGGAACCGCTTGTGGCCCCAGCATCAGGGTGGCGATGGGCAGGCCAAGCATCACGTTGTTGGAGAAAATACCGCTGAGCGAAAACACCGAGCCGGAAACGCCATCCAGCCGGAATACCCGACTGGCAACCACCCTCCCCAGAATGAATACCAGCAGGCAACTGCCAAAGAAGGCAATGAGCAACCGGGCATCCACCGAGGGTCGTTTGGAAAAGTCGCACATCATGCGAAACAGCATGGCGGGTAGCGCCACGGAAAAGACGAATTTACTCAGCGCATCGGTCACCGTGGACGACCAGTGGCCGAAACGGATCAAGGCATACCCCAGCGCAATCAGTACAAACAGCGGTAGAGAAAGAAAAATCTGGTGCCAAAGAGAAATAATAAACGTGGGCATCGCCCTTCCTTAACAAGGCGTTGCTCCCCAGGCGAAGGCTGATGGCGGGTCACGACGGTAAGGCATGACGCCTTACCGGGGAGCGGGCTAAACGGCCCGAGGTCATACAGGAAACGCCTGACGAAACACGCCGATTTATGGGTCGGCGTCATACGCTGTCAGGACAGACGATACCCGCCGACGTTAATTAAATTGCGGTCCAATCAAATCTATCCGGTCGGTGCAGATACAGTCAACGCCCCACTGCAACAGGGTGCGAGCTCGATCAGGTTGATTGACGGTATACACCAGAATACGCAGCCCGGCGTCTTTCAACTGTCTGACGCGCGCTTCATCAAGCAGACGGTGGTTGAGGTGAATCGAAACGCAGCCTAACCGTGTCGTCAGATTACGCCAGTCCTCCTCCCATTCATCCAGCAGCAGACCACGCGGTAACTCCGGCACGGCCTGCTGTGCGGCGGTCAGCGCTTCGACCGAAAACGACGACAGCAGCGGCGCAACAGGGTGGTTGCGCCACAACTCGCGAGCGGCCAGCGCCACCACGCGACCGGTCTGCTCCTCGCAGCCGGTAGTCGGTTTGATCTCGATATTGGCCGCCATGCCGTACTGCTCGCAGCGTTTCGCCACTTCAGACAGCAACGGCAAGCGTTCGCCGTGAAACTGGCTGCTGTACCAGCTACCGGCGTCCAGCCCGACCAGTTTGTCCCACGGCAGTTCACCCGCCACGCCCCAACCGTTGCTGGTGCGCTCCAGCGTGTCGTCGTGCAACAAGAAGATGTGCCCGTCCTGCGACAGCTTGGCGTCGAACTCGATCATCTTGTGACCATGCTGCGCGCCGACATCAATCGCCGCCAGTGTGTTTTCCGGTGCCAGAGAACCGCCGCCACGGTGGGCGACGATAGCAGGATAAAGCCAGTTCGGGGTCATGCTTCCATCCGTAATCCGCTTTGCGAATCAAATATATGCCAGGATACCGTCGGCAGAGTAAGCCACAGGGTTTCTCCCACCGTCGGACAATGCTCGTGCGACAGGCGCACCACAATATTCTGCCCCGCCCATTTGCCGTGCGCCAGATTATCCGCACCCAGCAATTCCAGCGTGTCCACCACCAGTGGTACGCCACCGGCCTCGGCGGTGGACTGCACAATGTGCTCCGGGCGCATGCCCAGCGTCACCGCGCGCCCTTGCCATTGCGGTTTCGCCACCGGCAACGGCAGCGAAAAATCCGCCGACAGCTCGACCCGGCTACCGTCGGCACTCACCTGCCCGGCCCACAAATTCATCGCAGGCGAGCCGATAAAACTGGCGACGAACAGCGATGCCGGTTTGCGGTAAATCTCTGCCGGTGCGCCGATCTGCTCCGCCACGCCTTTATTCATCACAATCACACGATGGGCCAGCGTCATCGCCTCCACCTGATCGTGGGTGACATACAAGCTGGTGGTTTTTAGTCGCTTGTGCAGTTGTTGCAGTTCAAGACGCATCTGCACACGCAGCTTGGCATCAAGGTTGGACAACGGCTCATCGAACAGGAATACCGACGGTTCGCGCACAATGGCGCGCCCCATCGCCACGCGCTGGCGCTGGCCGCCAGACAGCTCGCGCGGTTTGCGTTGCAACAACGGCTGCAATTCCAGAATGCGCGCCGCTTCATCCACCCGCTGGCGAATCTGTTCTTTACCAAAACCCCGGATTTTCAGGCCGTAGGCCATGTTGTCGAACACACTCATATGCGGATAGAGCGCGTAATTCTGGAACACCATCGCAATACCGCGATCTTTGGGTTCTTTATCCGTCACGCGCTCATCGCCGATATAAATATCGCCGCTGGTGGTCTGTTCCAGCCCGGCGACCATGCGCAGCAGGGTCGATTTACCGCAGCCGGACGGCCCCACCATCACCACAAATTCGCCGTCCGCCACGTCGAGATCAATCGGTCGAATCACCTGATTTTTGCCGTCGTAGGATTTGGTGACGGCCTGAAGTTTTAAGCATGCCATAGGGTTTTATTTCTCACTATCAACCAGACCGCGAACAAACCAGCGTTGCATCAGCAAGACCACCAACAGCGGCGGTAACATCGTCATCAGCATCGCCGCCATCACCTGATGCCAGGGGGTAGCGGTATCGCCGGTGGCGATCATGCTCTGGATACCGGCGACCGCCGTACCCAAACGAGGGTCATTGATGATCAACAGCGGCCACAGATACTGGTTCCAGCCATAGATAAAGGTGATGACAAACAGCGCCGCCAGATTGGTTTTAGACAACGGCAACACCATGTCGAAGAAAAAGCGCATGGGGCTGGCACCGTCGATACGCGCCGCCTCCAGCAGTTCGTCCGGCAGCGTCATAAAGAACTGACGAAACAGAAACGTGGCGGTGGCTGACGCCATCACCGGCAGAGTCAACCCGACATAACTGTTGGTCATATTCAGGTGAGAAATCACCTCCACCGTCGGGAAAATACGCACTTCCACCGGCAACATCAGGGTGGAAAAAATCATCCAGAAGAACAGGTTACGGCACGGAAAACGGAAATAGACAATGGCGTAGGCCGACAGCATCGAGACGCTGATTTTGCCGACGGTGATCGTCAGCGCCATCACAAAGCTGTTAAACAGCATCAGGCCGAATGGCGCGCTGTTGTTGTCACCCACACCGTGCTGCCAGATATACACCATGTTTTCCCACAGGTGACCGCCGGGGAGCAGCGACATCGGCACCTGTGACATTTGTTCCTGACTCATGGTGGCAGCGATAAACGCGACATACAGCGGGAACAGCACCACCACAATGGCGACGACCAGCATGGCGTGGCTGAAGACATCCAGCCCGCGACGGTTCTCAATCATCCGGCTTGCGGTCATGGCAGAATGGCTCATTGATAATTCACCTTACGCTCGACAAAGCGGAACTGGATAACCGTCAACACGGTCACCACCAGCATCAGCACCACCGACTGCGCCGCCGAACTGGAGAGATCAAGACCGGCAAACCCTTCACGGTAAATCTTGTAGATTAACGTGGTGGTCGCCTGTACCGGCCCGCCGCCAGTCGCGGCATCGATAACCGGGAAGGTATCGAAGAAGGCGTAGGTCAGGTTGACCACCAACAGGAAAAAGCTCACCGGTGAAATCAACGGCAGCACCAGATTGAAGAAACGGCGTACCGGCCCGGCACCATCAATCGCCGCAGCTTCAATCAGCGAACGGGGGATGGACTGTAACGCCGCGAGGAAAAACAGAAAGTTGTAGCTGATTTGCTTCCAGACCGACGCCAGCACCACCAGAAACATCGCCTGACCACTGTACTGCGCGTGGTTCCAGTCATAGCCCAACTGGTGCAATAACCAGGTAATCAGCCCCAGACCGGGGTTGAACAAAAACATCCACAATACGGCCGCCACCGCGGGCGCAACCGCATAAGGCAGAATCAGCAACGTCTGGTATAGGCGGCTAAAACGCAGGGTGTAATCCACCAATGCGGCCAGAAACAACGACAACACCAGCCCTGAAGCCGCCACCAGAAAGCTGAACAGCAGCGTGGTGTAAAACGAGCCAAGGTAATAGCTGTCGTGGAACAGATTAATGAAGTTCTCCAGCCCGACAAACTGGCTAGACAGGCCGAACGGGTCAACGCTCTGCACCGAATACCAGAGCGCCTGCCCGGCTGGCCAGAGGAAAAAAACCACCGTGATGGCCAGTTGCGGCAGCACCAGCAGGTAAGGCAACAAGCTGCGGCCAAAAACAGGACGGGAAGCACTCATGTACAAGGCTCTCAAAAAACGGGATGCTCAGGAAAAGACAGGGGTGGCCGAATCCCTTCGGCCCGGAATGCGGTTACTTGTTCGCCTGTTCGAAGCGACGCAGCAGTACGTTGCCGCGTTCCACAGCGGCATCCAGCGCCTGCTGCGGGGTTTTCTTGCCAGTCCAGACGCTTTCCAGCTCTTCGTCGACGATGGTGCGAATCTGCGGCATGTTGCCCAGACGCAGCCCTTTGGTAAACGGCAGCGGGTCTTTGTTCAGCATCTGACGGGTGGCGATATCAGCACCGGGGTTCTTGTCATAGAAACCCTGCTTTTTGGTCAGCTCGTAAGCGGCGGTGGTGATCGGCAGATAGCCGGTCTTCTGGTGCCACTCGGCGGCGATTTCCGGTGTAGACAGGAACTGCATGAATTCCGCCACGCCTTTATAGGTCGCCGCGTCTTTGCCGCTCATCACCCACAGGCTGGCACCACCGATAATGGCGTTCTGCGGCGCGCCTTTCACATCGGCGTCATACGGCATCATCGCCACACCGTAGTTAAATTTGGCGTACTGACGAATATTCGCCAGCGAGCCGGATGACGCGGTGGTCATCGCGCAATCACCGTTATAGAACTTCTCGGTCGGCTCGTCTTTACGGCCGTAGTAGGTGAAGTCGCCTTTCTTGTTCATGTCTTCCAGCATTTGAATATGCTTGACCTGAATCGGCTTATTGAACTCCAGCACCGCATCAAGGCCGTCGAAGCCATTGTTTTTGGTGGCGATCGGCAGGCCGTGCCAGGCGCTGAAGTTTTCAATCTGAATCCAGCCCTGCCAGCCGCTGGCGTAACCGCACTTCATACCTGCCGCGCGCAGCTTGGCGGTGTAATCAGCCATCTGCTGCCAGGTTTTCGGCGGCTGCTCTGGGTCCAGACCGGCTTTTTTGAAGGCGTCTTTGTTGTAATACAGCACCGGCGTCGAGCTGTTAAACGGCTGGGACAGCAGGTGACCGGTTTTGGCATCAGAGTAGTAACCGGAAACGGTCGGCACGAAAATGCTCTCATCAAACGGCACACCCGCGTCTTTGAAGACCTGGTAGACCGGCTTGATAGCCTTGCTGGCCATCATGGTCGCCGTACCAACTTCATACACCTGCAGGATAGCCGGGGCGTTACCGCTACGAAACGCGGCGATACCCGCTGCCAGGCTCTGCTCGTAGTTGCCTTTGTACACCGGAACGATTTTGACGTCGCTGTGTGTCTGGTTGAAGCGGTCAGCCAGAGAATTAACGGTCTTGCCCAGTTCCCCTTCCATTGAATGCCAGAACTGGACTTCGGTAGCGGCCTGCGCCTGTACGCTGGCGGCTAATGCCATAATGACGACGGCGGCAGTTTTACGGATAGCGTGCTGAAACATGCTGTCTCCTGAGATCATGGTGAGTACTGCTGTAAGTACTGATTCGTTGTTAGCGCCATGAGCGAAAAAGCGCGTTTTATATTCGGCAGGTAACATGACACGCTCAGATGACAGAAAAATAACCTCAATATGACAACGCCATGACAGGTGCATACGATTGCATTGGCGGAAAGGAAACGGGGAAGATTGAAAGGTCAGTAACCGAATTTGATTTTTTAATCAGTACGTTGTTGAGAATCATAACCGTAGCCGTCAGCCATAGTCGGTATGATCCCCTCTCTCTTGAGCACAAAAAACGACACCGCAAAACGTGAGCCGCCGCCAGCACTTCTGCGACCTGAAGAATAACGGCGATGCCTAATCACGCCGGCCAGTTAACACACCATTAGTCAGTCTCACCCGGCCACCATCACCGTTACCCCCATCTTCCCCAGTGCGTCTCTGGCGGCGACGGGTAGCCCGTTATCAGTAATGATGCTGTCGAATACCGTTATCGGCGTCGCAATCCAGGTCGCGATACGGCCATATTTGGAGGCGTCACTGAGCAGGATGCGTTTACTGCTGGCCTCGATAATTGCTCGTTTCACCGATACCTTGTCTTCGTTAGGGGTAGATAAGCCGCGCAGGCTCCACGAGGAAGCAGAAACGAAAGCAATATCAATCATCAAGTTACGCAGAGCCAGCGCCGCCCCCTCGCCAACACAGGAGCGGTTTTCCCGGCACAGGGTGCCGCCGGTGTGGATCATGCGGCACTGGCTGGATTCGATCAGCAACGCGGCGATAGCGAAATCATTGGTCACAATCAGTAAATCATCCCGCTCTGCCAACTGGCGCGCCAGCGACAGCGTGGTGGTACCCGCATCAAGGTAAATGCAACTGTTGTGCGGGATCTGCTGTGCCGCCAGCCGACCAATCGCCTCTTTCTGCTGGCTGAACATCACTGACTTATCCTGATGAGAGGGTTCCATCGCCAACCGCTCCGGCGAACGTACCCCGCCAGACACACTGAGCAACAATCCATCCTGTTCCAGCTTTTGTACGTCCCGCCGCACTGTCATATGCGATACGCCCAGCATTTCCGTCAGCTCACTGATGCTGACCACACCACGTTCAGTAATCAGTGACAAAATCTTTTGATGGCGTTCTACCGGTATCACTCCCCACTCCTGTTAATTGCTGTGATAACTATTGTGATTTCACCCTGTGCCGAGCGCGATAATTATCATAAATTCACGTCGCAAACTATGCGCTCACCGACATCAACCCGCAATAGAGCACAACATTCGCCAATATAGCCGCCTCATGCCCCGTCACCCGATTCACGTCGTCTTCCCCATCGATGTTAATTTGTGTGATACAAATCACCGCATTGTCGATAACAAGCGCCTACATTTAACACATCACAACAAAATATCACTAAAATTAACAGAGAAAGCCCTATGAACCCACAGACCCCCGCACAGTATGCTGTCGCCGTGATCGGCCTCGGCTCCATGGGATTCGGTGCCGCCGTCTCCTGTATCCGCGCCGGATTGACCACCTACGGCGTAGACATCAACCCGCACGCGCTAGAGCGGCTGCGTCAGGAAGGCGCAGAACAAGCCGACAGCAGGATCGACCACTTTGCCGCACAGCTCGATGCGGTCGTGTTACTGGTGGTCAACGCCGCACAGGTCAACAGCATTCTGTTTGGCGAGGCCAATGTCGCCGCACAGCTAAAACCGGGCACCGCGGTCATGGTGTCCTCCACCATTTCAGCACAGGATGCCAAACGCATTGCCGAACGACTGGCGGAACACCAATTACTGATGCTGGATGCGCCGGTGTCTGGCGGTGCTCTCAAAGCCGCTGCCGGGGATATGACGGTAATGGCATCCGGCAGCCACGAAGCGTTTGAGAAACTCGAACCGGTGCTGAATGCCGTCGCGGGTAAGGTGTACCGCATCGGAGAAGAGATTGGCCTCGGCGCGACAGTAAAAATCATCCACCAGTTGCTGGCGGGCGTACATATCGCCGCCGGTGCCGAAGCGATGGCGTTGGCCGCCCGCGCCGGCATCCCGCTGTCAGTGATGTATGACGTGGTGACCCACGCAGCGGGTAATTCCTGGATGTTCGAAAACCGTATGAAACATGTGGTAGAGGGTGACTACACGCCAAAATCTGCCGTCGATATCTTCGTCAAGGATCTGGGCCTGGTTACCGACACGGCCAAATCGTTGCACTTCCCGTTACCGCTGGCCTCCACCGCGTTCAACATGTTCACCGCCGCCAGCAACGCCGGTTTCGGCAAAGAAGACGACAGCGCGGTGATCAAGATTTTCAGTGGTATCGAACTGCCACAACAACGATTGCCACAACAAGGATTGTCACAACCACAGGAGGACGCATGATTACCCTGGGCGTCATCGCAGATGATTTTACCGGTGCCACCGACATCGCCAGCTTTCTGGTGCAAAACGGCCTGTCGACGGTACAACTCAACGGCGTACCGACGGCGGATTATCAGGTGCAGGCTCAGGCGGTGGTCATCAGCCTCAAGTCACGATCCTGTCCGGTGCAGCAAGCTATCGACGACTCCCTGAGCGCACTGTCATGGTTACAGGCACAGCATTGTCAGCAGTTTTACTTCAAGTACTGCTCCACCTTCGACAGCACGGCAAACGGTAATATCGGCCCGGTGACCGACGCGCTACTGGACGCGCTGGGCGAATCGATGACGGTGATTTCCCCGGCGCTACCAGTCAACGGTCGCACCGTGTATCAGGGGCACCTGTTTGTGATGGATCAGTTGTTATCCGATTCCGGTATGCGCCATCACCCGGTAACGCCAATGACCGACAGCAGCCTGCTACAGCTGATGGAACGCCAGGCGTGCGGACGTTGCGGACTGGTGCCTTATCGTGTGATGGAGCAAGGCAGCATGGCGGTGCAACAGCAACTGACGCAACTGCGTGAACAAGGCTGCCGCTACGCGGTGTTAGACACCCTAAACGAACAGCATTTGCTGACGCAGGGCGAGGCGCTGCAAACGATGAAGCTGGTCACCGGTGGTTCCGGGATGGCGATAGGCCTGGCGCGCGTCTGGGCAGGCGCCGACTCATGCCCGGCGACAGAGGCGGGCGAGCCGCAACCCGGCCCGGCCGTGGTGCTTTCCGGCTCCTGCTCGGTGATGACCAACCAACAGGTGGCGTGCTATCGCCAGCAGGCGGCCAGTCAGGCGGTGGATGTCGCGCGCTGTCTGGCAAGCGAAGCCGGGTTGCAACGTTACGCCCGTGAACTCGCCGATTGGGCGATCGCCCATCGGGATGACACATTGGCCCCCCTGCTGTTCGCTACCGCTGAACCACAGGCGCTGAGTGCTATTCAACAACAATATGGTGCCGCCGCCAGCAGCCGCGCGGTGGAGAGCCTGTTTGCCAGCGTAGCGGCACACTTGCAGGCTGCGGGTTTCCGCCGCTTTATCATCGCGGGCGGCGAAACCTCCAGCATCGTCGTACAAACGCTTGGCATTCGCGCCTTCCATATCGGCCCTACAATTTCGCCCGGCGTGCCGTGGGTAACCTCGGTGGATCACCCACTGTCGCTGGCGCTCAAGTCTGGCAACTTCGGCGATGAAAACTTTTTTGCCCGCGCCCAGCATCCCTCGTCACCCTCAACGTGTTAACAATAGGAACTGAGTGCATGAGCGAACATATCACCTTAAGTGAACATATCACCTTAAGCGAACAACGGGCCCGCGAAGACATGGTGCGGCTGGGTACATCATTCTTTCAGCGCGGCTATGCCACCGGTTCGGCCGGTAATCTGTCGCTGCTGCTGGAAGACGGCAACCTGCTCGCCACCCCCACCGGCTCGTGTCTGGGAGAATTACAGGCTGAGCGCTTATCCAAAGTCAGCCTGAACGGCAAATGGTTATCGGGTGACAAACCGTCTAAAGAGGTGAGCTTTCACCGGGCACTGTATCTGAATAATCCCGACTGCCGCGCTGTGGTCCACTTGCATAGTGCTTACCTCACTGCGTTATCTTGTCTGGAAGGACTGAATACGCAGGATGTGATCCGACCGTTTACACCGTATGTCGTGATGCGGGTAGGCCCTGTCCCGCTGGTGCCCTATTATCGCCCTGGCGATGCCCGGCTGGGGGAAGACCTCGCCCGCCTAGCTCCGCATTACCGGGCGTTTCTGCTGGCCAACCACGGGCCGGTTGTTACCGGCAAAGACCTGCGTGCCGCAGCAGACAATATGGAAGAGCTGGAAGAAACCGCCAGACTGATTTTTATTCTTGGTGATCGACGCATCCGTTATCTGACGGATGAAGAAATTGCCGAATTACGGAGTTAATCATGCCGAAATTTGCCGCCAATCTTTCTACGCTATTTACCGAACTGCCTTTTCTGGACCGCTTTCAGGCTGCCGCACAGGCCGGGTTCAATGCTGTTGAATTTCTGTTTCCCTATGAATATCCCGCCGACCTGCTGGCGGAGAAATTAAAGCAGCATGGACTGCAACAGGTATTATTTAATACCGCACCAGGCAACGTCGCCGACGGAGAATGGGGAGTTACCGCGCTGCCTGACCGGGTAGATGACGCCCGTCGTGATATTCAGCTCGCGCTGGAATACGCCATCGTACTGCAGTGTCCGTCGGTGCATATTATGGCAAGCGTAATACCCGAACATGCCGATATTCAGCGCTGCCAACAAACCTACATCGACAATATTCGCTACGCCGCCGATCTGTTTGCGCCCTACGGCATCACCGTGATGTTGGAAGCGTTAAATCCTGGTCTCAAACCACGCTATCTCCTCGCCAGCCAATATCAGACGCTGGACATGGTCAACTGTATAGAGCGCAGCAACGTGATGGTGCAGGTCGATCTGTATCACGCACAAATTGTTGACGGTAACCTGACACATATTTTGCGCGAAATGAAAGGGCGCTATGGTCATATTCAAATTGCGGCGGTACCGGGTCGTCATGAACCTGATGAAGGGGAAATAAACTATCCATTCATTTTCGATGAATTAGACAAAATGGGTTATTCCGGCTGGATTGGGTGTGAATATAATCCACGTGGCAATACCGAAGCTGGATTGGCCTGGATAAAACCTTATCTATTGTCATAGTCGAATGAAATAACAGAATTAATTATCACCGTGGCCTTGCCACCAGGGATAAATTTCAAAATACGCTTCCTGAAGAAGTAATGGCGGCATAGTAATTTCTGCGATGCATTTTTTATGAAAAATGACGCAAACATATTGCCGCCAGATATTCGTGGGACACCCTTATTGATACCCTAAATAATTTGAGTTGCAGGACGGCGGCAAGAGAGTGAATCCCGATGAGCTTACTTAAGTAAGTGATTCGGGTGAACGAACGCAGCCAACACACCTGCAACTTAAAGTATGACGGGTATATAACGCATAACGATATAAATAACCGCTTTCCCCATTGCGAGGATAACCTATGTCTACCGCGCTGTTGCTTACCATCGCCATCGCTGGCGTCCTGATTCTGCTGCTGATGGTCATCAAGGCCAAAGTTCATCCTTTTGTCGCGCTGCTGGTTGTCAGTTTCATGGTGGCACTCGCTACCGGTATTCCGGTAGATAACATCATGAAAGCCATCACCGGCGGCATGGGCGGTTTACTGGGCTCCATCACTATCATCATTGGTCTTGGTGCCATGCTGGGAGGCATGATCGAAGCCTCCAACGGCGCAGAATCACTCGCTCAGCGCTTTACCCGCAGCCTTGGCCCCAAACACACCGTGGCCGCGCTGACCATGGCCGCCTTTATTCTGGGTATCCCGGTGTTTTTTGAGGTCGGGTTTATTATCGTGGTCCCCATTATTTACGGGTTCAGTAAAGTCGCCCATGTTTCGCCGCTAAAATTCGGCCTGCCAATGGCAGGGGTGATGCTGGCAGTACATGTCGCGCTACCGACCCACCCGGGCGCGGCGGCGGCGGGTGCCATGCTGGGTGCCGACATTGGCTGGCTGATGATAGTCGGTATCGCCATCGCTATTCCGGCCAGTATTGTCGGCTACTTTACCGCTCGTAGCATGAACCGTCGCCACTATGCGTTGTCGATCGAGGTGCTGGAACAGATGCAGTTATCCAAACCGGAATCCAGCACATTACCGAAACCCAGCACATTGCCCGGCCATCCAGCGGTCCCTGGCGCTGGCCTGATAGCCAGCCTGATCGTTATCCCTATCGGTATTATTCTGCTGGGCACCATTGCCGCTGCCATCCTGCCTGCCGACAACCTGCTGCGTAAAGCAATGGTACTGGCGGGCACACCGGCAGTTGCCCTGTTGATTGCTCTGGCACTGGCGACCTATTTTCTGGCACTGCGTCGCGGCTGGTCGAAAGACAAAATCAGTGATGTGATGAGCGCCGCCATTCCTACCTCCGCCGCGGTGATCATGGTCGCTGGCGCTGGCGGTGCCTTCGGTAAGGTACTGGTGGAATCCGGCGTCGGCAAAGCGCTGGCCGAATCCCTGACCGCCATTCATCTGCCCATCATTCCAGCCGCCTTTATCATCTCGTTGGCGCTGCGGGCCTCGCAAGGCTCCGCCACCGTCGCCATCATCACCACCAGTGGTTTACTGAGTCAGGCGGTCAGTGGCATGAGTCACATGCAGTTGGTGCTGGTCACGCTGTCCGCCTGTTTTGGTGGGCTGGGCTTGTCCCACGTCAATGACGCCGGTTTTTGGGTGGTAACCCGCTATCTGGGGCTGTCGGTCGCCGACGGTCTGAAAACCTGGACGGTACTGACCACGGTGATGGGTCTGGTGGGTTTCATCATTATTCAGATGCTGTGGTTTATTATTTGATAGGCATCATTTCTTACTTCTGCGCTCTTCCCTTTCTTTAACGTAAAACTGTAAAAGTACGACCAAAATTGTAAAAACACCATCTGAACTTATCAGGTGGTGTTTTATTTGACCTTTCGCACTTTACATTCGACAAATCAAACTATATTCCTTACTCTTATTAACCAGCACATCTATGGCTAATTTTATTTAAGGCTATTTTTACGTTACTCATTGATTTCAACGATCCATGTTACTGGCTCTTATAAAACATCATCTTATCTATTCATAGAATACATGTAATAAACAGGAGAATTGCCGGCTAGCTCACAGAAATATTCATATGAAATAGAATCAACCTGAATGATACACATTTAGAACTATTTAACCTCTTGGACGAGGTAAAAATAATACATGGAATACACGACGTTAAGGACATCTATGAACGCGCTAAAAAAAATGAAGCTGGGCACCATGCTGAGTGCCGGATTCGCTCTGGTCATCGTAATCGGTTTGCTGGTCGCGACCTTCGGCCGAACCCAACTGGTGGGACTCGGTGATGACATTGATCACCTCTCCTCCACGACCCTCACCAATATGATGTTGATTCAGGAAGCCAAAACCGGCTTCGATACCAATTCCCGTCTGGTACGCAATATCGCGCTCAGTGACGACCCCGAGCGTATCGCGGCTGAAAAGCAGCAGATAGACCGGCAGATCGCGCGTAACACCGAGGTCCTTAAACAACTTTCCGAACGGCTGGATACGCCGGAAACGCGTGACCAGCTCAACCAACTGACGCTGGCGCGTCCGGCTTATCTGCAAGCCTTTAATAAAGCCGTCGCACTGGGGATGTCCACCCAGCAGGAACAACGCACTCAGGCGCGTGACCTGATCCTTAACGACATGCAAACCGCCCAAAACGGCGTGTTCAAGGCGTTGGACAACATGCTCGACTTTCAAAAGAAAGTCACCATGAATGTGGTCGAAAGCTCGATGCGTGATGCCCGTTCCGATGGTTCACTCATGCTGGCGCTGGCGCTGGGCGCCGCCGTACTCGGTGCGCTGACCGCCTGGCTTATCACCCGTACGGTAAAAGGCCAGTTGGGTGGCGAACCGGCCGAAGCCGCCGCCGCAGCGCAGAAAATCTCCGACGGCAATCTGGCTTTTCAAGTTGAACTGCGCTCAGGCGATAGCAATAGCGTGTTAGCCGCCATGAACGACATGCGGGAGAGACTGGGGCAGATCGTGACCCAGGTACGCCAGAGCAGTGAATCTATCGCCACCGGTGCCAGCGAAATCGCTGCTGGCAGCACCGACCTGAGCCAGCGTACCGAAGAGCAGGCCGCCAGCCTGCAACAGACAGCCGCCTCAATGGAGCAGATGAGCCAGACCATCCGCCAGAACGGCGATACCGTACGTACGGCGACCACACTGGCGCAATCCGCCAGCTCAACCGCCGCCAAGGGCGGCGAGGCCGTCAGTAACATCGTTCGCACCATGGAAGAGATCTCCCACAGCTCGCACAAAATTGGCGACATTATTAGCGTCATTGATGGCATTGCTTTCCAGACCAATATTCTGGCCCTCAACGCGGCGGTGGAAGCGGCCCGTGCCGGTGAACAAGGGCGCGGCTTTGCCGTCGTTGCCGGTGAAGTCAGAAACCTGGCGCAGCGTTCTGCTTCCGCTGCCAAAGAGATCAAGGAACTGATTACCACCAGCGTCGAAAAAGTGGAAGTAGGCTCGGTACTGGTCAGCGAAGCCGGTTCCACCATCGACGAGCTGGTGAAGCAGGCACGTCACGTCGCGGATTTGATCGGCGAAATCGGTGTGACCACGCATGAACAGGAATCCGGCATCTCGCAAATTAACGATGCGGTCAACCAGCTCGATCAGGTCACCCAGCAGAACGCCTCTCTGGTAGAAGAGTCAGCTAGTGCGGCCGATAGCCTGAGTGAGCAGGCAGCAAAACTGGTGGAACTGATGAGTATCTTCACAATTCAGAATACCTTTGGTCATCAGCAGCCTCCTTCATTGCAGAAATCGGGAATACCACCGCATAAGTTAGCGCCGTCCAGACTGGCACTGGCGAACGACACCGGCAGCAACAGCAACTGGGAACAGTTCTAAGCACCTTTTCTCCCGAGACCGCCACGGCAACGTGGCGGCTCATTCTTTATCCCGTCAACGGATTACCGTCAATACGCCGTTTGGGTTCACGATACCGGTTTATACCCCTTACACCCGCCATGCCTGACATCATTCTTAATAACCGGGGCTATTAATAACTGGGGCCATTATCAACCGCTGTCGTATACCAGCAATAATACGCATTTTATTGAAAACTATTCTCTCAGATTTAAATGTCGTCACCCGATATAAAGTAACGCACATGACTATTATTATTTTTAGCCACCAAAGAAAATAAAAAAACAAACGTAACATACTGATTGTTAATGATTAAAAAAATAAATTCACAATTAATAAAATTTATTTCACATCTTAAGATATAACAAAGGCTCGTCGATTAGATTAACCCTCGACATCACAAGTAACCTGGCGACTTTGGTATTCGTTCTTTCTTATGCCCGTAATAATTCATATTGCGGCAAGGCAGAAAATAACGCTGCAACATGAAGAATGACGGGTAACACGCACCGGTTTGTCGTGATTAAAAACAACATTCGGGGGATACACCATGAGCATTCTGAAGAATATGAAACTTGCCACTATGCTGGGCACAGGTTTTGCCATCGTACTGGTCATCAGCTTTTTCGTCTCTGGCTATGGGCAGTTGCAATTGCGCCAGCAAGGCAACACCATCAATACCCTGGCCAGCGACCAACTGGAAGGATTACTGCTGGTTCAGGAACTGAAAGATAACCTGAACAGCATCGCGATTGTGGTACGCGAGTTGACGTTATTCACCGCACCGGATCAGGTGGAGCAGTATAAGCAGCAAATTAACAAAACCATCGCGCGAAACAGCGAGGTGATCAAACGCATCGGCGAACTGTCCGTCAGCCCCAAAGAAAGATCGCTGTTTGATGGCATCAATCAGGTTCGGCCGATCAGCCTCGCGGCCACGCAAAAAGCCCTTGCACTCACCCTGAATAACAAGATGGATGAAGCCAAAGCTGTCATCATCAATGAAGTCAAACCGGCGCAGGAAAATTACTTCAAAGCCATCAACGATATGGTGAGCTACCAGAAAAGCGACACCCGTAAATCGGCTGACGATGCCAGCGACGCGGCACGTACCGCCGGTATGCTGATGCTGGCACTCACCGCCATCTCGACGGTACTGGGTATCGCGATCGCCTGGTCGATTACCCGCCGTATCAAAAAGCTGCTGGGTGGCGAACCGGCGTATGCCTCTGATATCGCTCGTCAGATTGCCAGCGGCAACCTGGCCATCAACGTCGAACTGCAAACCGGCGATACCACCAGCCTGCTGGCTGCCATGGGAGACATGCGTGCCAGACTGAGTGATATCGTCCATCAGGTACACGACAGCAGCGCATCGATTTCCACCGGCTCCAGTGAAATCGCTATCGGCAGCAACGACCTGAGCCGCCGTACCGAAGAGCAGGCCGCCAGCGTGCAAGAAACCGCTGCCTCGATGGAGCAGATTAGCCAGACTATCCGCCAGAATGGCGACACCGTGCGCGAAGCCGCCCAGCTTGCCAGTGCTGCCAGCCAGACGGCGACCAAAGGTAACGATGTGGTACGCGATGTTATCGCCACCATGGGCGACATCAGCACCAGTTCCCGTAAGATTGGCGACATCATTACCGTGATTGACGGCATCGCCTTCCAAACTAACATCCTGGCGCTCAATGCCGCGGTAGAAGCTGCCCGTGCCGGTGAACAAGGACGCGGTTTTGCGGTGGTCGCTGGGGAAGTTCGCTCACTGGCACAACGTTCAGCGTCTGCCGCCCGTGAAATTAAAGAACTCATCACCACCAGCATGGAAAAAGTGGAAAGCGGCTCTCAACTGGTGTCGCATGCCGGTGAAACAATGACGGATATTGTGACTCAGGCGCAGCATGTGGCGGAACTGATTAGCGAAATCGGCGTCACCACGCAGGAACAGGAATCCGGTATCTCGCAAATCAATCAGGCCATCACCCAGTTGGATAGCGTCACCCAGCAAAACGCCGCGCTGGTGGAAGAATCGACCAGTGCCGCTGAAAGCCTGAGCGAACAGGCCGCGAAGCTGGTGGAATTGATGAGTGTGTTTAACATTGCGCACGCCTCAGTTGCACCGTCACCATCTACGTCGCCGCGTCGTCAGCCGCAGACTGCACCGGCGTTAAAAAAGCCAGCCGCACTTAAACCGGCCCTGAAACCCGCGCTGGCGAGCAGAAACAATAACCACGACTGGGAACAGTTCTAAGCCCGACAACACGACGAACCGCAACACCTTCCTCCAACCGCCACGTCACCGTGGCGGTTTTTTTGTGCCCCTGCCCTAAGGGACGGACGCCATCTGACAGCGTATGTGTATTAACGCGCGTTTATTTTGCTGGGATTAGCACGCCAAATACGCTTCCTACGGCAATACCATTGCAAAAAATATGTTTTTATTTAAAAATACATTGTGTAACTTTCATTAATAAAATGAATCTAATTACATCAATAACTATTGAGTAAACAATAATAAAAATTTTTATTACATTTATCGACAAACGTAAAAAAACCCTACATACTGCAATTCGTTCAGGAAGAGCACTCATTTTCAGGCGGTTAAATACCTGAATGCACAATGTCGTACATGCCTTGATTTAAATTAGAGCTGCTAATAGATTAGCACATTAACGGTTTAATTCTCACCCGCAGGACAGCATTTCCCTGACGACACTATTTCGCCAGCGGTCTTGTTATTGCCTGAAATACGCTACGGAAGCCAACATTTATACCCGAAATAATTCGGATATATATCAGGGATAAAATACAGCTTATATAAAAAGGTGACGTTATGCGTTTTTTTAAAGACATGAAATTAGGATCTATGTTAGGTATTGGGTTCACGATGGTTATCGTCATCGGTTTTCTGGTGGCGATTTATGGTCAACTGCAATTACGCCAGCTCGGCACAGATATTCAGACATTATCCAAAAAGCGCATCACCAATTTACTGTTGATACAGGAATACAAAGACAACTTGAATATTGCTGCCCGGGTCATCAGGAATATCGTCTTGCTCTCTGAACCACAACAAATGGCGGTAGAAAAACAACGCCTTGATAATATGGTCCCCAGAAATGACGAGATTATCGCAACACTCCGTAACGCCGCGACCACCCCTGAACAGAAAGCGTTGATTGCGCAGCTTGACCAAAACCGCCCGATTTATGAGGAAGCGCTCAAGAAAGCTCTCGACAAAGGGCTGGCGAATAAAGACGACGAAGCCAGAGAGCTGATTATCACTGATGTACGCCGTGCTCAGGATTCGCTCTTTAAGGTCATCGACACCATGCTGGCTTACCAAAAAAACGCCACCGCCGTGACAGCGGACAATTCGCAATCTCAGGCTGTCAACGCCGGTGTCATCATGCTCTCGCTGGCGGTATTGATTACCCTCATCGGTAGCCTGATTGCCTGGCTGATTACCCGCCGTATTAAAGGGCAACTGGGGGGCGAACCCGCTTATGCCTCACACATCGCCCAACAGGTGGCGCAAGGCGATCTGTCGGTGAATGTGATGCTCAAAGCCGACGACCAGCACAGCCTGCTGGCGGCCATGCGCACGATGCGTGACAGCCTCAGCCATATCGTCAGTCAGGTACGCCAGAGCAGCGAATCGATTGCCACCGGTTCTCAGCAAATCGCCATGGGCAATACCGACCTGAGCAGTCGCACCGAAGAGCAGGCCGCCAGCCTGCAACAAACTGCCGCCTCCATGGAGCAAATTAGCCAGACCATCCGCCAGAATGGTGAAACGGTGCGAGAGGCAGCCCAGCTCGCGGCGCATGCCAGCGATACCGCTGCTAAGGGCAGTGACGTGGTAGGCAATGTTATCCGCACGATGGATGGCATCAGCGCCAGCTCGCGCAAAATCGGCGATATCATCAGTGTCATCGACAGCATCGCCTTCCAGACCAACATCCTGGCGCTGAACGCTGCGGTGGAAGCGGCGCGTGCCGGTGAGCAAGGCCGTGGCTTTGCGGTTGTGGCCGGTGAGGTGCGCTCGCTGGCGCAACGCTCTGCCTCCGCCGCCCGGGAAATCAAGGAATTGATTACCGAAAGCATGGAGCAGGTAGAAAGCGGTGCCCAACTGGTCGGCAGCGCCGGGACAACCATGGATGATATCGTGACGCAGGCACACCGCGTCGCCCAATTAATCAAAGAGATCGGTGTGACGACCACTGAACAGGAATCCGGCATCAGTCAGATTAATCAGGCGGTCAACCAGCTCGATCAGGTGACTCAGCAAAACGCCGCACTGGTGGAAGAATCGGCCAGCGCCGCTGAAAGCCTGAGCGACCAGGCCCGCCATCTGGTGCAATTGATGAATGTGTTCGTCGTGACTGAACATCATCAGCCACATGAACAGGTCGCGTATCGCCCCCGTAGCGATTTGCGGCTGGCGCTGACGCCACACTAACCTAGCCAGATCACCTGTCTGACTGATGAGGCCCTGGGGGAAGTGGAAAATAAACGCCACTTCCCCCTTTATGCCCGCTGGGTTTACTCCTGTTAAACCGTGAGCAAAAGCGATTTCTATCGCCCTATCAATCACCTGCCTTTATTTCACCTGCACGCTACCTGTCATGTCGGTTAAAGCAGCGCATGGATTTTGTTAAAAAGTTAATTAATTAAAAAATCATTTCGCAACTCAACGATAACAAGTTGAAATCAATTCGCTACAGGTTGTTTCGCCGGTGAAGTTACATCTACCGTCTTTACCACCGATACCCCACATCACTCGAATGGCAGGACAACACGCCTGCCACCGGAAGTATGACGGGTATACGCGCTTTTGTTTCATTCCAGGGATGCAGATTCATGCATGACGGCAACACCAAAATAAAATAAGGCACACGATGCAGATACTAAAAAATATGAAGCTCGGCACTATGCTCGGATCCGGTTTTATACTGGTCATTCTGATCGGTTTTACCGTGGCCATTTTCGGGCGCAGCCAGTTGATTCATGTGGGCAATAATCTGGATTACCTGTCCAATATCCGCCTGAATAACCTGATTGCTATGCAGGAAATTAAAGATAACTTCAATGCCGCCGCCCGAATCATTCGGGAAAGCGCAATACAAACCGACACCACACTTCTCGCGCAGGAAAAGCGCCGCCTCGACACACTTATCGAACGGAATAACAGCCTGCTCAGGTTGCTGGATGAAAAACTGAAGCTGAAAAAGTCACGTGAATTGCTGGCGCAGCTCAATCAGGCACGTCCGCCTTATTCCAATGCGGTACGAAAAGTCATGGAACTGAGCATGAACGGCCAGCAAGAACAGGCCCACACGTTAATTCTGGGTGAGCTACTGAGCACCCAGGCCACACTGTTCAACGTGATGGATACCATGATAACGGAACACAAGAATGACACGGTCGAGATGTCCCAGCATTTCATGGCGGATGCCCGCGACGCCGGTAGTCTGTTGTTGATAGTCACCGCCATCAGTGCGCTGTTGGGTGCGCTGGTAGCCTGGTTGATTACCCGTCAGGTGAAAGGGCAACTGGGCGGTGAGCCAGCCTATGCCTCACATATCGCCCAACAGGTGGCACAAGGCAACCTGGCGGTAGAGGTGCAGTTACACGCCAACGACCAGTACAGCCTGCTGGCCGCCATGCATACCATGCGCGACAACCTCAGTCACATCGTCAGTCAGGTGCGACAGAGCAGCGAATCTATCGCCATCGGGTCGCAACAAATCGCCATCGGCAACGCAGACCTCAGCCAGCGTACCGAAGAGCAAGCCGCCAGCCTGCAACAAACCGCCGCGTCGATGGAGCAGATGAGCCAGACGATTCATCAAAACGGCGAAACCGTGCGCGAAGCCGCCCTGCTGGCAACCGCCGCCAGCCAGACGGCCGCCAAAGGCAGTGAGGTGGTGAGCGACGTGATTTGTACCATGCAAGAGATCACCAGCAGCTCACAAAAAATTGGCGACATTATCAGCGTCATCGACAGTATTGCCTTCCAGACCAACATCCTGGCGCTAAACGCCGCGGTGGAAGCCGCCCGCGCTGGTGAGCAAGGCCGTGGCTTTGCGGTAGTTGCCGGAGAAGTGCGCTCACTGGCGCAGCGTTCCGCGTCCGCCGCCCGGGAAATCAAGGCACTGATCACCGAAAGTATGGAGAAAGTAGAAAGTGGCTCTCATCGTGTCAGCCATGCCGGTGTCACGATGGGGGAGATCGTCTCCCAGGCACGTCATGTTGCTGAATTAATTAATGAGATTGGGGTCACCACCGGTGAGCAGGAATCCGGCATCGGCCAGATTCATCAGGCTGTCAGCCAGCTCGATCAGGTCACTCAGCAAAACGCCGCACTGGTGGAACAGTCCGCCAACGCCGCCGACAGCCTGAATACCCAGGCCAGCCATCTGGTACAGTTGGTGAATGCGTTCATCGTGACTGAACATCATCACATGAACAGGTCGCGTACCGCCCCCGTAGCGATTTGCGGCTGGCGCTGACGCCACACTAACCTCTCTACCGGCCTTACTGATGAGGCCTTGGGGAAGTGGAAAATAAACGCCACTTCCCCCTTTATACCCACGGGGTTTACTCCTGTTAAACCGTGAGCGATATCTATTTAAACCATTAAATTTCAATCTGTTACGTGCATGGAAGATTCTTGGGTTTAAAAAATAAGATCATGATTATCCACATTAGCGCTATTTTTGAGATGCTCATTTAATTTCTTTGTTGAATTTTTTTAATGTATTATCCATCTGCATTATTAATATTATTTACACAAGGATGGTAATCAATGTCTCATGTAATTTATCTTACGCTAGAAGGTGATCAGCAAGGGCTAATTTCTTCAGGGTGTTCAACATTAGACTCTATTGGCAATCGTTATCAGCAAGGGCATGAAAATCAAATACAGGTGTTGGGGTTAAATCATACGATAACCCGAGAGGAGAATGTTGCTCATCATCCTATACAGTTGATTAAGCCAATAGATAAGTCGTCACCTTTACTTGGTGTTTCTGTAACATCAAATGAGTCGCTCACTGCTAATTTTTTCTTTTATAGAACAAATCAAGCAGGGCAATTAGAGGTTTTTTATGAGTTAAAGCTTACCGATGCTAGAATTGTAGAGGTATCAGCGAGTTACCCTCACTCATTAAATGATAATGGTTCTTTACCCTATGAGGTCGTTATGCTCAAGTATAAAACTATTGCATGGAACCATAAAACTGCAGGTACATCAGGATATAGCATATGGAGTGATAGTTAATCTTGTCGTGATATATTGTATATGTAGAAAGAAGGCAATACGCAAACCTCCAAAGAGGTTACTCAGGCAAGTAATTATGGCAAACGAGTAAAGCCAGAGTGCTATAAATTGGAGTGTTGCTGGTATAATAATATTATATTGTGTTTTGATAAGAGCCTATAAAATTAGGCTCTTATAATTTTCTTCCCTATTTACTAGTCAAGCCTTCGCCCTTTTTCTCTTAAAATAGGTTTGTCACCTTTGTCTGTTTTTTTATAGACATCAAGGAACCATATGCTTTCATCATAATTCTCCTCTTCTGGCGAGGGGGTGAGTGTATAGGTGTATGAACCATTTATAAATATATATCCTCTGAAGTCTTTTGATGGCCCAACATTTAATGTCTTACCTTTTATATTTAATTCACTTTTGTTTTTTTTATTAATTGAATGGTATGTTATGTCGTCACATTCAATATCATTCTGAGAGCATTTTCCGTAGGATAAGTAAATATCATATATCTCCCCCCTGAAAAAAGGATGTAGAGAGTTTTGCTCTTGAGCTAGCGTACTGAATGTAATAATCGCTAACACTATAGATATAATTTTATTTTTCATAGTTTTATATAAATACCTTTATGATATACATTTAATTCGCTTCTTCTCCTGTTAATTAACCCTCGCATTTGATGCCCTTGAGATATAGTATATCTCATCCATGCATTATCTATGTTCTCTGATGATTCACCATTAATTATTTTCAGAACAGTTGAATAATACAGTCCTCTTTGATGCTGACTGTCTTTAGTTCCAATATTAAAAGAGAACATAACCAATGCATCAAATTCATTTTGGGTGACATCTACTTTAACGAAATCTCTAACTGCGGCGATGAATCTTCTAATATCTTGGTTAAATAATATATCTGCATCTGAAAAGTCTATTCCTTGTTTATACTTCTCAAACTCACTTTCACGAATTAAATGCCCGTAGCCTATTGTTGCTCCTACTTTCCAATATTCAGTATCTCTTCCTGTTTGATCGTCATAAGGTTTTGTTTTTAGTACTTCATATTGCTTCATCAAATTAATGCATTGGAAACTTGGCGACATAAGGGATGCTCTTTTTCTTTCACCATTAGGGTTTGTCGCAGTAGAGCCATGAGGGGTAGGTAAAGATTCTGTATTCGAGGTCGATGTTAGACTTTCTATTGTTTTACCTCCCGGATTTATCATTCCATCGGGAAGTAAATGAAATTTCTGCTGGTATTCAATAATTGCTCTTTTGGTATTCCTCCCACATATACCATCTACTCGTAAATGCGGGAATCCATTTTTCTTCAATATTTCTTGTACAAGAATGACATCATTTCTTCTATTCGTGCCACGAAGACCGACGGATGATTCAATAGTATTCATATCATCTCCTTATGAAAAAGCATTCCAGTTCGATTATCCGAAGGAATAAATTTATATCATAATTAAAATGTAAGAACATTAATTTTTTATAAATAAACTTAATGTGTTAATGGTCCTGATGGGCTTCGTTGAATAAACAAATTTCGGGGTACAGCAAAGCCGTTTCCCTCCCTCTCAGGCAATCCTCACACTGTCTGGTATATCCTGCAATGTCATGATGGCTCGACCAGTCACGATAACCACGGCATCAGCAGCGGTTAACCACCTATTCGGGGAGAAGGAGAATGGTCCTACTCCCCGAATCATGCTGGCGTGTGACGCTCAAACCTGCACATCAATCGAGACATTACCCGCCGGGCCGACAGACAGATCGACGCTGATGTCTGTACCTCCCGTCATATTCATCGACTGCACCGTCTTCTCGATATCGGCAATATATTGATTTATAGCCTGAATCTGCTTCTGGGCTTCTTTGTCGCCGTTTTTGCTCGCATTTTTCACCATCGAGAGTAACGACTTCAGCTCGCGGACGGCATCCTGTACCGACTTCGCATCCGTCCGCCGCTGCGTCGAACCGGCATTCCGCTCGATAAACGCGGCGGCTACGTCCTGCCATTGCTTCGCTTCCTGCGCAGAAGTATCACCCTCACCACTTTTTGCCGTCGATGGTACGCCAGCGGCGTGCTCCCCTGTTCCCAGAGCCTCCGATTCAGCAGAGGCACTGTCACCAGCGGTGGAGGTGGTTGCTGCTGTAGCTGCGGACAATGCACCACCACCGCTTTCTGCTGCCACGCCAGACTGATTTTCCCCTCCCGCCGTGCCGGTAGCCGCCCCACCGCTGCCTCCGCTCAATGTTTTCGCCGCCTGTCCCAGCTCTGCGGCCAACTGGCGAATTTCTCGCAGTACGCCAGGGGGCACCGACTGGCCGGCCAGCGACAGCAACATCATCTTCAGCATCTGGATGCGCCGTTTGATTTGTTCAATATGCCCGCGCGCCAGATCCTGGTCGGCACTGTTGAGCTTGCTCATATTGACCCGCATGGCGGCATCAATACGTTTACGAACCTCGTCGCTGAATTGCACCATCACAGACGTCAACGATGGCTGCTCGCGAGATGTCTCGGTTTCCGTGCTGGTTTGCGCCGTACTGGCGTTACTATCGGTCCTGACATTCTGCGCGGATGTACCTGTAGCAGAACGGTTGAAAGAAAGTGGAGAGGTCATTCGAAGTCCTATGCAGCGCCGGTCATCATTCATCAGCAAAAATGAAGCATGAGGTGTCATCTCACCCCATCAGCCACGTTTTTCTGACATATATTGAAACATAACGGCACCACGCCCACAGTCTTTAGGCCATGTACGTCTTCACCACCATACCGTCGTCAGGTAAAAGCGTTTCTCATTACCCCGCTATACCCGTCATACTTCAAGTTGCAGGTGTGTTGGCTGCGTTACTCGGCCCATAAACGGGCCTCGCCCTTCGGGCCGCTGCGAGCAGCGTTCAAATCGGCGTATGCCGATTTGTCGTTCACCCGAATCACTTACCAGTGTAAGCTCTCATCGGGATGAAATGAGAGGCATCCAGTCTCTCACCAGAGGCCAGCCGTTGGCTGGTCAAATTCGTTCCCAACGAATTTGTCGCTCTCTTGCCGCGTTACAAGGCTCTAACGAGCCATGCCCTAAAGGGCCAACGCATGGCGTTGTTCAACACGCGAGCGTGTTGTCCCGCAACTCGAATTATTTTGGGTATATACAGCGATATGACCATCGACGTGATGGGAAGGCGAAAAAAGACGGTATTAATAACAATCAATTATGCCTAATTCATTCGCAATAAAATGGCTCAATATAAAAATAATCACACCAATGAAGTTTAATAAAAAAATAAACATTACCCTTTATAGACAAACTCCCATTTTGCTTCCATATTGATAGTGTCGGCCTAGTGAGTATTACCACGGAAGACATCATCTGCCGGACTGGCATCAACCAACGACATGCTGTTCAATTTTCTTTCTATACACCTGCCGACGGTGTTATAGCCCGACACCAGATAATAGATCTTTGCTGGATAAAACCGTGCTGCGATATTTTCTTGAAAATACGCCGTACAGATAACCTTATACAAAATAATAAGATATCTGAGCCAACCCAATGAAATGAGAAGGCTTAGTATTTTTATTTTCCAGCAATGGGATGCACATTGAATATCAATGTAAAAATGCAGTTGCACGACACTATGGCAGGTATATCAGTCGGCCAGTCATCATGACAAGGTGATGATATTCCTTATTTTCTGGCACCCGCTCTTTGCATCACCCATGTGAACGAAGACATTGACACACAGGCACGGAAATATGGACAAATTAAAACACATGAAACTCAATACGATGATTGGCGCAGGTTTTGCTGTCGTTATTATTATCGGATTTCTCGTCGCTACATTCGGTAAAACGCAGTTACGAGAATTAAGCTCAGATATTCAGTTACTTTCCCAAAACCGTATCGTTAAATTGCTACTCATACAATCCTATAAGGATAATATGATCGTCGCAACCAATTCCGTGCGCAATATGGCTATGCTGACCGATGTCACCAAAATGGGCCAGGAGAAAAAGAAAGTTGATGAAAGCGTAGAAAAAAATGGGGTGATCATCACTAAATTAAAATCGATGCCCAGTGATTCAACGGGTCAACGCTTGATAGCTCATCTGGCTGATGTCCGCCCAGATGCTGTCGCCGCATTGAGCAAGGCCGTTGCATTGGCGCAATCTAATCGTAATGAGGAAGCCCGCAATGTCATCCTCAACGAAATGCAACCTGCGCAGGAGAAACTGATTGCGGCCATTGATGAGATCGTCTCCTATCAGAAAACTGCCACCACCGACCTGGCAGATAGCGCTGAAAATCTGGCAGACAATGCCGGTAATACCATGTTCATTCTGGCGATCGTTTCGCTATTCATCGGTGTGCTGATCTCCTGGTTAATTACCCATCATGTCAAAAGCACCCTCGGGGGTGAACCGGCGGAGGCCGCTCGTATTGCCCGGCAAATCGCACAAGGCAACCTGTCACTGGCGATACCGCTACAGGAAAACGATAATCACAGTTTATTGGCCGCCCTTGAGGTGATGCGCCGCAGCCTGAGCCACATCGTCGATCAGGTGCGCCAGAGTAGCTATGCGATCGCGATGGGAACCAGCGAAATCGCCAGCGGAACCAACGATCTCAGCCAGCGTACCGAAGAACAGGCCGCCAGCCTGCAACAAACCGCCGCGTCCATGGAGCAAATCAGCAACGCGGTTAGCCATAACGTAGAAATCGTCCATCACGTGACTGAGCTTGCCAACAACGCCAACAGTACCGCCGATAAAGGCAATGACGTAGTCAACAATGTCATCAGCGTGATGAACGACATCAACAGCAGTTCCCAGAAGATTGTTGATATTATCCAGCTTATCGACAGCATTGCTTTCCAGACCAATATCCTGGCGCTTAATGCCGGGGTAGAAGCCGCCCGCGCCGGGGAAGAAGGGAAAGGGTTCGCCGTGGTCGCCAGTGAAGTTCGCTCGCTGGCACAGCATGCCGCCAGCGCGGCACACGACATTAAAACCCTGATTACGGAGAGTGTACAAAAAATCGAAACCGGGGCTGACCTGGTCAACCATGCAGGTAGCACCATGAGCGATATCCTGCAACAGACCAAACAGGTTGCTGAACTGATCAGTGAGATAGGTATTTCGACCAGTGAACAGCAACTGGGGATCTCACAAATCAACACGGCTGTGGCGCAGTTGGATCAGGTCACCCACCAAAATGCGGCACTGGTAGAGGAATCAGCCACCGCGACCGATAGCCTGAATCATCAGGCGGCCCATCTGGTGGACGTGATCAAAGTGTTTGTGGTGGAAGAGACTATTTCACGCAAACGGCTGGACATGAACGACCCAGTCACTATTGCCGATACCCCCATCGAACACCGTCTGATTATGCATTGATACCGTGATGCACACAGTAATACATAGCAGTAATACCTATACGGAGGGGACGTGTGACACGTTCCCTCCGTGGTGTAACCGGTCTTATCCTATCCAGCCAAAGATGAGAGATGACAGGAATACCGCCAACCGGGTGTTCTATCAGAAATGCTGCTCAATCTGCGGCAGTTCACGCTCTAAAATCCCAATCATACCATCACGAACCGGATCACTTCCGGTACTCACCCAGGCAACCGCCAGCGGCAACCCTTGACCTGCTGAAGTCCCCTGATGCCGTATGGGAATAAACCGAACATTCGGCACCGACATACGGGATACCCAACGCGGCATGATAGCTCCCCCGACACCCGCCGCAACCATATTGATAATGGTCTGTTTTTCATTAGCTTTTTGCACCACATTCGGCTTGAGCCGTGCTTCACTAAATAGATTCATGGTCACATCATGGCTATGAGGTCGCGCACGCCTGTCAGGCACAATCAACGGCAAGGTCGCGAGATCATGAATCCCGACATCCTGATGCCCAACCAATTCATGGTGTTCCTCAATAGCCAGTACGACATTCTCATTCAGTAAAAAACGCATGGTTAGCCAGGGTGCCCAGCGTTCCGGTGGGCGAATAAAAATCAGATCCAGACTCCCGGTTTTCAGCCTGGGTAACAGACGGGAGGACTTATCCTCATGAATCTGCACATCCACCTGTGGATACTCCTGACGAAAGAAGTGCAACAGATGTGGAATCAAGCCAATGGCAGCACTATCAATCGCCCCAATGCGTAAAACACTGGCGATAGCACGACCCTGAGAGCGAAAGCGGAGCGCCAGTGCGTCAGCATCTGCCACCAGCTTTCTGCTTTCTTCCAGCAGCGTTTGCCCGTCCTGCGTCAACGCCACACTGCGTGTCGAGCGAATAAACAGCCTGGTCCCCAGGCATTCCTCCAGTAAACGAATATGACGCCCTAGCGCGGAAGGCAACATATCCAGCCGCTGGGCGGCATGACCGAAATGTAGCGTTTCAGCCACCGCAATAAAACAGCGCAGTTGGTTAAGTTCCATGCTCTTCCTCTGGCGATTATACCCGTCATCCTTCGAGTTGCAGGTGCGTTGGCTGCCCTCGTTCACCCCAGTCACTTACTTGAGTAAGCTCCTGGGGATTCACTCGGTTGCCGTGTTACAAGGCTCTAATGAGCCTTGCCCTAAAGGGCCAACGCGTTGCGTTGTTCAACACGCCTGCGTGTTGTCCTGCAACTCGAATTATTTGGGGTATATGTGAAAAATTTGAATAAATCATAACGCTGTTTTTTTATGAACAACACGCAAGCGGGAGCTTATTGTGTTATAGCTGATCTTTATCACAGAAATGGGATATCAGTTTTCAACTATTCGGTGATGCTATTTTTTTAATATCAGTAAAAATAGCGAAACACATCACAATAAGAATCAATAAATATTGATCTTGATCATTTTTATCATGTCACAACATATCTATCGCTGAATTATACGAATTATTTATATAAATGCGAATGGATGATCAACCACGCCCCTGACTGCATAGTGACACGGCTTTTCCATATAACAGCCATCGTCTTGCCAGACGTTATTTATTCTTATCATTTTTACTAATCTGGAACGCGAAATGAAAAAAGACATTGAGCGAGAAACTCTCAAAAAAATAACCTGGCGAATAGTGCCATTTGTGATGTTCGCTTATTTCATTGCTTTCTTTGATCGCATTAACATTGGCTTTGCCGCACTTACCATGAATCAAGACCTGGGATTTTCCTCAACCGTATTTGGTATCGGTGCGGGTATGTTTTTTATTGGTTATTTTTTTACTGATGTACCCTCGAATATCATTCTGCAAAAAGTGGGCCCGCGTATCTGGCTGGCACGTATCATGATCAGTTGGGGACTTGTCGCGGCGTGCATGATATCGGTAAAAACCGTAACCGGCTTTTATATTCTGCGTTTTTTCCTCGGCGTGGCAGAAGCGGGGTTTTTCTCTGGCATTATTCTTTACCTTAGCACCTGGTTCCCATCCAAACGCCGCGCTCAGGTGATTGCCTTTTTCATGGCCGCAGCACCTATCTCCTCCATGTTGGGGTCGCCGCTGGCAGGCACTATTCTCAGTTTTCACGGCGTAATGGGGTTAACCGGCTGGCAGTTCATGTTTTTAATAGATTCCGTAGCCGCTATTTTGCTTGGAATTTTCACTTTCTTTTATCTGAATGATAAACCGGAAAAAAACACCTGGTTAAATCAGGAACAAACACAATGGCTGACCACCACACTGCAAGAAGAAAAAGCCACCAGAAGTGGTGAAACCAAAACCAGCGCACTGAAAGGGTTGACGGATATTCGCGTCTTAACGCTGGCGCTGGTTTATTTCGGTACCTCCGCCGGATTGTATTCATTAAATATCTGGTCACCTCAATTTATTAAATCCTTCGGTTTAAGCACGCTGCAAATCGGCTTTATTAATGCCATTCCGGCAGCGATTGCGGTCGTCACCATGATTTTCTGGGCCAGACATTCAGATGCCACCCGCGAACGTACCTGGCATGTGGTCAGCGCCTGTGTGCTGGCAAGCCTCGGTTTCGTGCTGGCCGGTTCCGTGCATTCACTGGGTCTTGCCATGCTGGCATTGGTATTGGCGAGCATCGGCATTTACTCCTGCAAACCACCGTTGTGGAGCATCCCGTCACTGTTTTTGTCCGGCCCGGCAGCCGCCGCCGGGCTGGCCGCGATTAACTCGATCGGCAATTTAGGCGGTTTTTTCGGCCCGGCCGTCATCGGCTGGCTAAAAGAAAAAACCGGCGATTTCTCACTCGCGCTGTATGCCATTGCCGGTTTGCTGCTGCTCTCAGCACTGCTCACGTTGCTGATTGAAGTGAACCGCAAACGTAGGGTCATGAAAACGTCGCTGGCCTGATGCCATCACGCCACCACCACATTTTTAGCAGCCTGCCCCAGCAGGCTTTTACACCCGGAGGTTATTGTGAATACTGAATCCATATCGGAATTGATTGATGTCATGACCCGTTTTACCGGCTATGTCGGCAAACGGCTCCCGACCGATGTCATCAAAAAACTCGACGAGCTGCGCGCAAAAGAAGACAGCCCGCTGGCAAAAGTTGTCTACGACTCGATGTTTGAAAACCAGAAACGGGCGGACGAGTTGGATCGCCCCTGCTGTCAGGACACCGGTGTCATTCAGTACTTTATTACTGTTGGCGCACGCTTCCCGCTTATCGGCGACCTGGAGCACGTATTACAGCAGGCCACACTGGAAGCCACCAAGAAAGCGCCACTGCGCCATAATGCGGTAGAAACCTTTGTCGAGAAAAACACCGGCACCAACACCGGCTCTCGCATCCCCTGGCTGGATTGGGAAATTATCCCTGATGACGACCACTGCACTATCGACGTGTATATGGCCGGTGGCGGTTGCTCACTACCAGGTGCCGCCAAAGTGTTGATGCCGGGTCAGGGTTACGAGGGCGTAAATCAGTTTGTGTTTGACGTGATTACCTCTTATGGCGTGAATGCCTGCCCGCCGTTACTGGTTGGGGTGGGTGTTTCTACCTCGGTGGAAACCGCTGCACGGCTATCGAAGAAAGCCATTCTGCGCCCGGTTGACTCCTCACACCCGAACGCCGATGCCGCCAAAATGGAAAAACTGCTCGAAGACGGCCTGAATCAGGTGGGGCTGGGGCCTCAGGGACTGGGTGGTGCGTCATCGGTAATGGGGGTCAACATTGAGTCCTCCGCCCGTCACCCGTCCACCATCGGGGTGGCCGTTTCTACTGGCTGCTGGGCACACCGTCGCGGCGCTATTCGTTTCAATGCCGACTTATCCTATGAAATCCTGTCTCACGAAGGTGCCGTATTATGAAAAAAATCCTGACCACGCCTATCAAAGATGAAGATTTGGCGGACCTGAACATTGGCGATGTGGTGTACCTGACGGGCACCCTGGTCACCTGCCGTGATGTGGCACACCGCCGGTTGATTGAGCTGGGGCGTCAGTTGCCCGTTGACCTCAACGGTGGAGCCATCCTCCATGCAGGCCCGATCGTGGTGGAAAAAGAGGACGGCAGCTTCGACATGATCTCCATCGGTCCAACCACCAGTATGCGCATGGAGAAATTCGAAAAAGAATTTATCGAGCAAACCGGCGTGAAACTGATTATCGGCAAAGGCGGCATGGGGCCGAATACCGAAGCCGGTTGCCAGCAATTCAAGGCGGTACACGCGGTGTTCCCTGGCGGTTGCGCGGTGCTGGCAGCCACCTGTGTCGAGGAAATCGAAGACGCCCAGTGGCGCGATCTGGGGATGCCGGAAACGCTGTGGGTTAACCGGGTGAAGGTCTTCGGCCCGTTGATCATCTCCATCGACACGCGCGGCAACAACCTGTTTGAGAAAAACAAGGTGACCTATAACGAGCGCAAGGTGCCGGTCATTGCCGACATCAACGAACAGATCCGCTTTATCAAATAACGTCCCACACCGGGGCGACGGGCAACAAACCTAAGCGCGTCACCCCAGTATTAACAACGGAATACACGTATGAAACTGGCGAGTTTTATCAATCCGGAAAACGGTGTGAAAACCTTCGGTATGGTGAACGACAACGGGCTTATCGACCTTGGTCACCGACTACCCTTTAGCGATCTGGCGGCATTGCTGCGAGCCAATGCGCTGACAGACCTCCCTCACTACGCCGAGGCTGATTTTCAGCTTGATGAGGTCACCTATTTACCGGTCATCGAGCAGCCGTCAAAAATCCTGTGCGTGGGCATGAATTACATGGAAAAGCGCATCGAATTTGAACAAACCATTGATGCGCCCACACTGTTTATCCGCTTTGCCGACACACTAAGCGGCCATCAACAGCCCTTGCTCAAACCACAATCTACCAATGAATTTGATTACGAAGGCGAACTGGCGGTGATCATCGGTAAACCCGCAGACAACATCCGTCGGGAAAACGCGTTATCGGTGGTGGCAGGTTACAGTTGCTTTATGGATGGCTCAGTACGCGACATGCAGTACACCTGGTTCACCTCCGGTAAAAACTGGCGTCACACCGGCGGTTTCGGCCCCTGGCTGGTGACTGCCGATGAGATTGGTGATCCACAACAGCTTGGCATCAGTACCTACCTAAACGGCAACCGTGTACAGCATGACCACACCGGCAATATGGTACGTTCCGTCGCTGAACTCATTGAGTACATTTCCCGCTTTACCCCGTTGTCACCCGGCGATGTGATTATCACCGGTTCACCGGGCGGTGTCGGCAAGAAACGCACACCGCCGCTGTTTATGCGCGAAGGTGATGTGGTGGAAGTGGAAATCAGCGGGATTGGCCGGTTGACGAACCGTATCGCAACGTCGCAACCCGCCGATGAAAGTCGGGTGCAGCGCCCGGTACCTTGCGCCGTCTAAACAACCGCTGCCGAAACGGCAGCGGTTACACGATGCTTACAGCGCACGGCGCAGGCGCGCCACCGCCTCATGCATCTGCTCTTCGGTCGCCGTAGCGAACGACAAACGCAGCGTGGACTGGTCCGGTTTATCGGCAAAGAAGAACTCTCCGGGCACGAACACCACGCCTTGCTCCAGCGTTTTCTGCAGCCAGGCGGTGGTATCAAACGGCTGACGGAAACGCGCCCACAGGAACATGCCGCCTTTCGGCTGGTTGAAGCTCATCACATCGCCCAGTTCATGCGCCATCAATTCAGACAACAGTTCGCCCTTGCGACGATAAGCCTGACGAATGGTATCAATCTGTGCAGGTAAGCGCCCACTTCCCAGATAGAACTCCACAATAGTCTGGGACAACGAACTGGCGTGCAGGTCGGCGGCCTGTTTGATGATCGCCACGTTATGCAGCAGCCATTCCGGCAGAATCGCCCAGCCTAAACGCAGCCCCGGTGCCAGAACTTTGGAAAACGATGACGTATACACCACGCGGTCGGCATGACCGGCTTCTTTCGCCAACTGGTAAATCGTGGCATGGCGTTCCTCGGTGAAACGCAACTCACCATACGGGTCGTCTTCTACGATCAGGAAATCGTGACGGGCAGCCAGCGCCACCAGTTGACGGCGACGCGCTTCACTCAAGGTAACGCCGCTCGGGTTACCAAAGTTCGGCACCAGATAGACGCCTTTGATACGCGTGGTTTCCAGCAGTGCTGCCAGCTCATCCACCACCATGCCGTTTTCGTCAGACGATACCGACATCACCTGCGCTTCTGCCAGTTGCAGCGTTTGCAGTGCCGCCAGATAGGTCGGGCGCTCCACCACAAAGATATCCTGCGGGTTGGCGGTGGCACGCATCACCAGATCCAGCGCCTGCTGGGAACCAGCCGTCACCACAATGTCCTGTGCCTGCGTTTGTACGCCACGCAGCGCACACAGCTCAGCGATACGCTCACGCAACAACGGGCTGCCTTCGGTCAGGCCATACTGAAACGCCGATTTTGGCTGCTCGGTAATCGCCCTTTGAGTTGCTTCATTCAGTCCCTGGAAATCAAATAACGCATCAGAAGGAATGCCGCCCGCCAACGAAATCACGCCGTCCATTTTGCTGTGCTTGAGCAATTCACGAATCGCGGAGCTTTTCAGGCGCGCCATGCGCTGCGCCAGTAACCCATCCGTTGACATGTTAAATCTCTCTTATTTTTTTAAAAAGATGGTAGAAAAACGGGCCGGTAAAACCCGGCCCGATGAGGTGTCTCACGTGAGCAGTAATTTAACCACCAAGGTAGGCAGAACGCACGGCTTCGTTAGCTAACAAAGCATCACCGGTGTCTTCCAACACCACACGTCCGTTTTCCAGCACATAGCCGCGGTCCGCCAAACGCAGTGCCTGATTGGCATTCTGCTCCACCAGGAAGATGGTCATGCCTTCTTCGCGCAACTGCTGGATGGTGTCGAAAATCTGCAAAATGATGATCGGTGCCAGCCCCAACGAGGGCTCGTCCAGCAACAACAAACGCGGCTGGCTCATCAGCGCACGGCCGATAGCCAACATTTGCTGTTCACCGCCGGACATGGTCCCGGCACGCTGAGCACGACGCTCAAACAACCGAGGGAACAGGTCATACACACGCGCAATGCGCTCCTGATACTGTTCACGGCTGGCGAAGAACCCGCCCATCGCCAGATTCTCTTCTACCGTCATGCGGGAAAACACCCGACGGCCTTCCGGCACGATAGCGATGGCTTCACGCATAATGCGCGCCGTCTGCCAGTCGGTAATGTCTTTGCCGTCGAACACGATAGACCCTTGCGAGGCACGCGGCTCACCGCACAGTGTGCCCAACAGGGTGGTTTTACCCGCACCGTTGGCGCCAATCAGCGTCACGATCTCACCCTGATTGATATGCAGGCTGACCTGATGCAACGCCTGAATTTTGCCGTAGTGCGCAGAAACCTGATTCAATGACAACATAACGTTTTATCCTTCACCCAGATATGCACGGATAACATCCGGGTTGTTACGAATTTCAGCCGGGGTACCGTTTGCCAGCGGCGTCCCCTGATTCACCACGTAAATCCGGTCAGAAATCCCCATCACCAGCTTCATATCATGCTCAATCAACAGCACGGAAACCTG
Source organism: Dickeya ananatis (assembly GCF_019464615.1). Classification (NCBI taxonomy): domain Bacteria; kingdom Pseudomonadati; phylum Pseudomonadota; class Gammaproteobacteria; order Enterobacterales; family Pectobacteriaceae; genus Dickeya; species Dickeya ananatis. Next base: position 4,085,622 of record NZ_CP040816.1, read on the forward strand.
ATGATTGCCGCGCAGGTCGATAATCAGCTCGTTAAGCTCTTCCGTTTCTTTCGGGTTCAGACCGGCGGCCGGTTCATCCAGCATCAGCAGTTCCGGGCGGGTCACCATGCAGCGGGCGATCTCCAGCCTGCGCTGCTGGCCATACGCCAGATTTCCCGCCTGACGGTTCGCCAGTTCGAGCAAACCCACGCGCTCCAGCCAGACGGCGGCACGCTGCTGGGCATCCGCTTCGGCACGGCGAAACGCCGGTGTCTTTAACAGACCAGCGAACACCCCGCTTTTGAGGTGCTGATGTTGGGCGACCAGCAGGTTCTCAATCACGGTCATTTCGCGAAAAAGACGCACATGCTGGAAAGTACGCACCACCCCCATACGGGCTATTTGCTGTCCCGGCAAGCCTTCCAGATGCTGGTCCCGCAGCACAATGGTGCCGCCAGTCGGGCGATAGAAACCGGTCAGGCAGTTGAATACCGTGGTTTTACCGGCACCGTTGGGACCTATCAACGACACTATTTCGCCCTGATGCAAATCCAGCTCGACGTTGTTGACCGCCAGCAGGCCGCCGAAGCGCATCATCAGGCCCCGGACCGACAATAATGGCTGCGTGCTCATGCCTGCTCTTCCTTCTTCTCAACCTTACCAACCTGCAGCTTTATCTGCGGACGCTTCATCGGTAACAGCCCTTGTGGCCGCCAAATCATCATCAGTACCATCAGCGCACCCAGCACCAACATGCTGTACTCATTCAGGTCACGCATCAGCTCACGCGATACCACCAGCAGGATGGCCGCCAGAATCACCGCAAACTGCGAGCCCATCCCGCCCAGCACCACGATTGCCAGCACAAACGCCGACTCCACAAAGGTGAAGGATTCCGGGCTGACAAAGCCCTGACGAGCAGCAAACAGCGTCCCGGCGAAACCCGCAAATGCCGCACTGATGGTAAACGCCGTCAGTTTGATTTTGGTGGGACTCAGCCCCAGCGAACGGCAGGCAATTTCATCTTCACGCAGCGCTTCCCAGGCACGACCCAGCGGCATGCGCAACAAGCGGTTAATGACAAACAACGTCAACACCACCAGCAACAACGCCACCATGTACAGGAAGATGATGCGGTCGCTAGGGTCGTAGCGCAGGCCAAAAAAGTGATGGAACGTATCCCAACCGCCTTGCGGAGTACGGTTAAACTCCAGACCGAAGAGCGTCGGCTTCGGAATCTGGCTGATGCCGTTCGGCCCACCGGTAAAACCGGTATTGTTGAGCAGCAGAATACGCACAATCTCGCCAAACCCGAGGGTGACGATCGCCAGATAGTCACCGCGCAAGCGCAGTACCGGGAACCCGAGCAGGAAACCGGACAACGCTGCCGTCAGCCCTGCCAGCGGCAGGCACTGCCAGAAACCGAGGCCATAATAATGGCTCAGCAGCGCGTAGGTGTAAGCACCGATGGCGTAGAAACCGCCGTAACCCAGCACCAACAGACCAGACAACCCCACCACCACGTTCAGGCCGAGGCCCAAAATGATGTAAATCATGGTCAGCGTGGCGATATCCACCGTCCCGCGCGACACCACGAACGGCCAGACGACGGCGGCGATAACCAACGCCAGCGCCAGCAGTTTTTGCCGTGGCGTACTGCCGTCAAAGCTCGGCAGCACAAAACCGGGGCCAGAGACTTTCTTCGCCCCTTGCGCCAGGGCAGGACGCAGTAATTGAAACAGGAACACCAGCGCGCAGGCAGCGATAATCCACATCCAGCGTACTTTTTCCGCGCCGTGCACCACCAGACGGGTTCCATCGAGACTCAGTTGCATCCCCATCAGGAATGTCGCCAGTACCAGCAGTACCAGCGCCGATACCACGGCATTAACCAGCGTGTGCAGTTTCATACCTTCTCCACCTCCGGACGGCCCAGAATCCCGGTCGGCATCACCAGCAGCACCACGATCAACAGCGCAAAGGAGACCACATCTTTATATTCGGTACTGAGGTAGGCAGATGTCAGCGACTCGGCAATGCCGAGAATCAGGCCACCGATCATCGCCCCTGGAATACTGCCGATACCGCCCAGCACGGCGGCGGTAAACGCTTTCATACCCGCCATAAAGCCGATATAGGGGTTAATCACGCCATAGAACTGGCCCAATAGCACCCCGGCCACCGCCGCCATCGCGGCACCGATAACGAAAGTCAGCGAGATAACACGGTCAGTACTGATACCGAGCAGGCTCGCCATTTTCAGGTCTTCTGCACAGGCACGGCAAGCGCGCCCCATGCGGGAGTAGCGGATAAACAGCGTCAGTGCCAGCATCGCCAGAAAAGTGACGACCCAGATAGTCAGCTGCATCGCAGAGAGCGTCGCGGCAAAGCCGTTGCTTTCACCCAACACCCACTGGCCCTGGATCAGGCTCGGCAGCGCCACGTCACGCGACCCCTGCATCAAACTGACGTAGTTCTGCAGGAAAATCGACATACCGATGGCGGAAATCAGTGCAATCAGACGTTTGGAATTGCGCACCGGCTTATAAGCCACACGCTCGATACTCCAGCCGTAGGCACTGGAGATCACCACCGCCGCGATAAACGCGACGCCAATCAATAGCCAGCCAGCGTCGATGCCCATCATCATCAACGCCGCAATCACGATAAAAGAAACATAACTACCGATCATGTACACCTCGCCGTGGGCGAAGTTAATCATGCCGATAATGCCGTAAACCATGGTGTAGCCAATGGCAATCAGCGCATAGGTGCTGCCCAACGTCACGCCGTTGAACATCTGCTGAAAGAAATAGAGGAACTGCTCGGACATACCTTAACCTTAGACATTGCCCCCGCAGCCTGACGGCTGAGGGGGCATCGGTATTGGGAGTAATACGGGTTCGGTTAATTACTTCGCCGGAGAGGAAGTACCGTCTGCGTGCCACTCGAATACGCCAAATTCAAACCCTTTCAGGTCGCCTTTTTCGTCCCAGCTCAGCGGGCCCATCACTGTATCTACCGACTTGGCTTTCAGGTCAGCGGCCAGCTTGGCAGGCTCGGTGCTGCCAGTACGCTGCATCGCCGTACTCAGTGACTGCAACGCGGCATAGGTCGTCCACACGAACGGACCGGTCGGATCCAGTTTCTTAGCTTTCAGCGCGTCAACGATCGGCTGGTTGGTCGGCACCTGGTCATAACGCTTAGGCAAGGTGACCAACATACCTTGAGAGGCTTCGCCCGCAATATTGGACAGCGACGAGTTACCCACGCCTTCCGGGCCCATAAACTTGGTCGTCAGGCCAGCCGCACGAGCCTGGCGTAAAATCTGCCCCATTTCCGGGTAGTAACCGCCAAAGTAGACAAAATCGACGTTCTCTTTCTTCAAGCGCGCCACCAGCGTGGAGAAGTCTTTATCCCCGGCGGTGATCCCTTCGAACAGTACGACATTCGCATTGGCTTTTTTCAGGCTATCCTGCACGGCACGAGCCAGGCCTTCGCCATACTGCTGTTTGTCGTGCACCACAGCGATACGCTGCGGTTTAACGTGCTCCAGAATATATTTCGCGGCGGTCGGCCCCTGATCGGAATCCAGACCGGTGGTACGCATGATCAGCTTGTAGCCACGGGTGGTCAGGTCAGGCGCAGTCGCGGCCGGTGTAATCATCAGCACGCCTTCATCTTCGTAAATGTCAGATGCAGGCTGAGTGGACGACGAACACAGGTGACCAATCACATAGTGAATACCTTCGTTAATCACCTTGTTGGCGACAGCAACGGCCTGTTTCGGGTCGCACGCGTCATCGAATTCCACACCCACCAGTTTGTTACCGTTCACGCCGCCCTTGGCATTAATGTCGGCAATAGCCTGACGCGCACCGGTAAACTCCATATCACCGTACTGCGCTACCGGGCCAGACATGGCACCGACGATCGCGACTTTGATATCCGCCGCGTTTACCGCATGGCTCATTGCTGCTGCCAGGCACCCCACCAGTAATGCGTTACCTTTGCTTAATTTCATCCGTTTTACCCCATCTGTCATTTTTGGATATTGCTATAATTATTGTCGTTAACCGTTATTTTCCGCACTTTTTCATACGGAATAATGAGTTAGACTCTACTATAAGCAATAGTTTGTAATAAGGCTTTATTATTCATAATATTAAACAGGAGTTTTATGCTGCAAATCAACTGTGATTCTCAGTAAAACACGGCGTAAACAGCATAAAATACCATCTTTAAAATTCGAGTTTGGCTTCATAAATAGTCAGTTATGCTGGTTTTAACACCAAAGAATAATTAATTACTCGAAAAATTAATGGCGGGAAAACCTTTTTCCCTGTTAACCGTACAGAAAAAGTTACACAACCTTTTTCCTACAGAATCACTACAATATTCTTAAGAATCAACAGGAGTACCCGCGTATGAGACTCTCGGTTGAACGCCTCACAAAAATCAGCGAACAGGACAGGCATGACCTGGCTTTCATTTGGCCACACCAGAATTTCGACGCACTGGAGCGCGACCTGAACCATGATCACCGCCTGTTTGCCGCTCGTTTTAACGGCCACCTGCTGGCTGGGGTGATTGTCGAAATCGATACAAACAGCGACAGCGCAGAGTTAACCGACCTACAAGTCAGAACCTCCACCCGGCGTCATGGTGTCGGCAAGTATCTGCTCGAAGAAGTACTAAAAGCCTGCCCTGACGTGAAAGAGTGGTGGCTGGACGCCGCCGACCATGCCCTGGTCAGTGAAGCCGTGATGGATAAGTTTATGCAATCCTGCGGTTTCTATCCGGTATCCGGCGGCTGGGAATATATTGTTAATCAGGAAGGGAAGTGAACAAGGAAGGAAAGTAGTGGCGTGCCAGTGATGAAAAGCCTGCCGTGTATACCCTAAAGAACCCGGGTTGCAGGAAGACGGGTATAAAACAAAACGACCGGGAAGCCTGAGCTGTCCCGGTCGTTTGACGTTGAATCGTCTGCGAATAGCACGGCGTTACGCTTCGATAGCCGCCCGCAGTTTCTTCATAGCGTTCTTTTCTAGCTGACGCACACGCTCAGCAGACACACCATAATGATCCGCCAGCTCCTGCAACGTGGACTTGTTATCATCGTCCAGCCAGCGGGCACGGATAATATGCTGGCTGCGCTCATCGAGCCCTTCCAGCGCATAGGTCAACTTGTCTGCCGCATGGGTTTCCCAGTTGTCCTCTTCGATGCCATCGGCAAAGTCGGAAGACTTATCCTGCAGGTAAAGCATCGGTGCCATCGGCTGGCCCGGCTGCGCATCATCTTCCGGCGACGGATCAAAGGTCATATCCTGCGCCGCCATACGCGATTCCATTTCACGGACGTCTTTGCTGGTCACACCCAGCTCGCGCGCGACCAGTTCCACCTCGTCCTGATTGAACCAGCCTAAACGCTGCTTGGTCTTACGCAGGTTGAAAAACAGCTTACGCTGCGCTTTGGTGGTCGCCACTTTGACGATACGCCAGTTGCGCAAGACATACTCGTGAATTTCAGCCTTGATCCAGTGCACGGCAAACGACACCAGACGAACACCTACATCCGGGTTAAAGCGACGTACCGCCTTCATCAGGCCGATGTTGCCTTCCTGAATCAGGTCCGCCTGTGGCAGGCCATACCCTGAATAATTACGGGCAACATGAATAACAAAACGCAGGTGCGAAAGAATCAACTGCTTGGCGGCGTCCAGATCCCCGTGATAATGCAGTCGTTCAGCCAGCGCCCGCTCTTCGTCTGCCGTCAGCATCGGATAGGCATTGGCGGCACGGATGTACCCTTCCAGACTGCCCTGGGGAACTAAGGCGAAAGTTTGCATATCTTTGGTCATTCCACCCCTCTCATTAATCATTCATAACGTTGCACATCTTCGGATAGCATACCGGTAATTGCTGCACTTTCTGTGCCTAAAAAATCGATTTGCTGCGCCTAAACACTATTTAGGGCTTACCACCGGTTTAGAGTGTGACGAACTGCACAAGTTCCACCATTTTTAACCATCTTATTTTTCATATCAAGATGGAAGCGCGGTGAAAGACAGGCTGGCGAACAGCGAAGAAAGGAAGGCACAAACTCACGATCTTAGTTACACACTTCCCCCGCCGGGCGTCACGCACTTCGGGGGAAGAGTATACCAGAAAACCATCAGGCTGGACGTCGATACAGGTTATTGCGGTGTAAAACGGCGTAAATGTTGTACCGTTGCCAGCCAGGCCGCCAGCCAGCCAATCATCGCTGCGACCAGAATCAGCAGTAGCGCTTCATCCCAGCCCAACCCGCGTACCATGAAGGTGGTGCCGAATACCGCCGCCACCTGTGCCGCCGCCCCTGACAACTTCCAGACCAGCGCCTGCGACAGGATTAACGACAATACCGCGCCGCAAAACCCCAGCAGCGCACCGCCATGCAGGAACGGCCGCAGGATAAAACCGTCCGTCGCACCGATAAGCTTCATCACATTGATGGTTTCACGACGACTGAAAATACTGAGCCGCACACTGTTGCCGATCACCAAAAAGACCGCCACCACCATCAGAATGCCTATCGTCGCTGCCACCTGACCCACCAGCCCGGTCAAGGCCACCAGACGGGAGAACCAGCTGTCATCCATGCGCACTTCATCCACCCCTTGAGTAGCGGCGATACGATCACGCAAGGTCGTGAGTGTCTGGTTAGACTGGAAGCCCAGCTTCGGCGAGACAATGGCCACCGCCGGCAGTGGATTTTCCTCCAGCATATCCAGCGCGCCGCCAAAACCGGACCAGTTACGGAACTCGCCCATCGCTTCATTGCGTGACAGGTAGTTGACCTTATCTACGCCATCTTCCGCCTTGATTTTGCCAATCACCGCTTCGGCGGCGTTGTCATCCAGCGACTTGTCCAGATACACCGTCAATTGCGGTGTGGGATACCACTGTGACGCCGCCTGACTGACGTTTTTCCACACCAGATAACAGATGCTGGGCAGTGTCAGTGAAATGGCGATCACCATGATGGTTAATAACGTAGCCAACGGCTGACGCAGCATATCGCGCAGGGTGTTAGCCCAGGCGTACCGCCACTGTTCCTGCCAGCCACCTTGCAAAGAACGGGACTTGGATTTGGTGTTGTTGGCGGTTCGCTGCATGCGGGTATTATTCGCCATCGTGACCTCCCAGCATGCGACCTTGCGCCAGCGTCAGTACCCGATAATGGCGACGGGCGATAAGCCCGGTATCATGCGTTGCCATCAACACGGTGACGCCCACGCGGTTAAACTCTTCAAACAAGCGCAGAATGCCTTCGGAGAGCGCGTCATCCAGGTTGCCGGTCGGTTCGTCCGCCAGCAGTACGGCAGGCTTATTCACCACCGCTCGGGCAATGCCGACTCGCTGTTGTTCACCGCCGGAGAGCTGAATCGGGTAGCTGCGCGCCTTGTCGAGCAGCCCGACCTTATCCAGCGCCGCCGACACACGGCGACGGATATCCTCGGCGCTGGCACCGGAGATAATCAGCGGCATAGCGACGTTTTCATACACCGTGCGATCCATCAGCAAATGATGATCCTGAAAGATCATACCGATTTGCCGACGCAAAAACGGCACCTCACGTTTTTTCAGGCGGCTGATATCGTGACCACCAAACAGGATGTGGCCCGCGCTGGGGCGCTCAATCCCGCAAATCAGCTTCAGCAGGGTACTTTTCCCCGCACCAGAGTGACCGGTCAGAAATACCATTTCAGCCGGGCGGATATGAAAATCCACCCCCTGCAACGCCTGGCGACCACCGAGGTACGCCTTACTGACCTGCTCAAACCGAATCATCCGTTTTAATCCTCACGGGCAAACAAGGCTTCAATAAAATCATCCGCCTTGAACGGCCTTAAATCATCGATACTTTCTCCCACCCCGATGTAGCGGATAGGAATGCCGAATTGATCGGCGATAGCGAAGATCACGCCGCCCTTGGCGGTGCCATCCAGTTTAGTCAACGTGATGCCACTGAGCCCAACCGCCTCATTAAACAGTTTGGCCTGGCTGACCGCGTTCTGACCGGTGCTGGCATCCAGCGTCAGCATCACTTCGTGCGGCGCGTCTTCATCCAGCTTCTTCATCACGCGCACAATCTTCTTCAATTCTTCCATCAGGTGCGATTTGTTTTGCAAACGACCGGCGGTATCAGCAATCAGCACATCGACGCCACGCGCTTTGGCGGCCTGCAACGCATCGAAAATCACCGAGGCGGAATCCGCACCGGTGTGCTGCGCCACGACGGGTACATTGTTACGCTGGCCCCACACCTGCAACTGCTCTACTGCCGCCGCGCGGAACGTATCGCCCGCCGCCAGCATCACCGATTTACCTTGCGCCTGATACTGACGCGCCAGCTTGCCGATAGTGGTGGTTTTCCCCACCCCGTTAACGCCGACCATCAAAATGACGAATGGCGTCTTGCTGTCGATAGCCAGCGGCATGTCCACCTTCGCCAGAATCTCGCTCATTTCCGCTTTCAGCAACGCGATCAGCGCTTCGGCATCTTTCAGTTGCTTGCGGCTGGCATGTTCGGTCAGACGGGCGATAATTTTGCGGGTGGTTTCCACTCCGACATCGGCGATAAGCAGTTGTTCTTCCAGCTCATCAAACAGATCGTCATCAATTTTCTTACCGCGAAACAGACCGACAAATCCTGAACCCAGATTCTCACGGGTCTTGATCAAGCTGCGTTTAAGGCGGGCAAAAAAGCCTTCTTTGGTCGGGCGCTCCTGCTCTTGCGACACGACCGGAGCCGCCATCGCTGCCACCGTATCGTGCTCGGGTTCCGCAGGCTCCTCGACTTGCACGTCATCTGGCGTTTCGGTGTCGTCTACTGCCTCGACATCGGGCACATCTTCTACGCCAGCGTCTGGCGTATCAGCTGCCAGCGTCATGCCCGGTTGTTCAGGCGCTACGGTTGATGCTTCTACTGCCGTGCCCAACGGTTGCGCATCTGACAACGGCGTTTGCGCCGTTTCGGCTGTCATCCCGTCTTGTACCGGCTGTTCGGGTACGGTTTCACTGATATTCTGTGCCGATGCCACCGCCGCAGGCGTTGCGTCATCCGCAGTCTGATCTGCGGTCTGTGTCGCTTCCGGCACCGGTTGCGATTGTTCGGTTTTCTCTTCGTCCTGACGCCCTAATCCCAGCCAGGAAAAAAATCCGCGCTTTTTCTCTTTCGCCATCGTGTAATTGCGCTCCTGCCACCCAGTGCGGCTGATCAATAACCAATGAAGTCAATAAAACAACGAGTTTAACACTTTCCCGACGCCAGCAACACGCGCCGGACCACCGGGGAGAGTGACAATCTCCGTAACCAGGTGTGTCAAACAACCGACAAATCTACGAATTTGGGGGATTTTTCCGCGTTTCCTCCCATTAACTGCATCTTTACATTTGCTACACCGGCTGCCACCGTTAAAATAACGCCTCACAAAATCCGACGGGCAGCTGTCGGTACCCTTTTCAGCAAAATACAGGTTATGGCAAAACATCAAGCGACATCCGCACCCGGCCAAATCCGCATCATCGGCGGGCAATGGCGCGGCAGAAAACTCCCCGTGCCGGACAGCCCCGGTTTACGCCCTACCACTGACCGCGTACGCGAGACCCTGTTCAACTGGCTCGCGCCGGTGATTGCACATTCACGTTGTCTGGACTGTTTTGCCGGTAGCGGCGCGTTGGGCCTGGAAGCACTGTCCCGTGCCGCCGCCCACGCCACGCTGCTGGAAGCCGAGCGCAATGTTGCACGCCAACTGACGCAAAACCTGGCACTACTGCGTGCTGATAACGCCGAGGTGGTGAACACCGACACGCTGCAATGGCTGGCTAAACCGTCGTCGGCGCTTCCTTTCGATGTGGTGTTTCTTGACCCGCCGTTTCGCCGTGGTCTGTTAGACGACACACTGCGGCTGTTGGAAACCGGTGACTGGCTGGCGGAAGAAGCCTGGATCTATATCGAAACCGAAGCGGAAAACCGCATGCTGGCCATTCCGCCCACCTGGTCGCTACACCGGGAAAAAACCGCAGGACAGGTTTCCTATCGTCTTTATATCCGTCACGCATCTGACGCAACGCCTGGAGGCAACAATGAGCATTTGGATTAACTTTGGCCGACTGCTGATGCTGGGTATATGGGGATTCTTGATTCTGAACCTGATTCATCCCTTTCCCCGCCCGCTGAATATTTTCATGGTGCTGGCGATGGGATTCATGCTGTTGATGCACGGCGTGCAATTTCTGTTACTCAAAGCCAGTCAACCCAAAGACGCCCCGCCGCTCAGCGGGCTGTTGCAGTTGCGCATTTTTCTGTTTGGGGTATTCGAATTACTGGACTGGCAGCGCAAACAACCGGTGCCGCCGCGTAAAAAACGCTAACGGCAAACCATCTATCCGCGGGGAAACGGTGGCGCAACAGGCGCCACCGGATAGCTTAGGGTTTTTTACCGGGCAAATAAGGGAAATGGGTGACGTTATCGCCCAGGTCTGAAATACGCGCACTATCACGATCGCGCCCGGTCACCGCATCAATACGGATAACCGCCTGAAGCGGAATATAGCTGCGGCCCACACCGGCAAACTCCGTTTTCAGTTTTTCCGTGGTGGGATCAACCAGTACCGCAGACTGGTTATCGAAAACGAAGTCGGCAATTTCAATAAATCCGAACAGATTGCTCTGCACCAGCTCGCGTACATACAGCTGATAGTTCTTACCATTATTCATGAACTGGATACGGTAAAGTACGGGTTCATTGCTCATTAAAAGTTCGTCTCCCCCGGCGGGTTGTCGGGTATCATCATTCCGTCACAAAAACTGGCTGCTAACATAGCATGAAGCCTGACGCCTCTCCACCGGCAGACCGGTCGAGGCCGTGGAGTGCACCGCCCATTATCAAGTTCTACCTATACTTAGGTGACAACACGTTAACTCAGACAGGCAACACCTATCGGCGTGACCACACTGCCGGGCAGGCCAATAAAAAGCGAACTCGCCGACTTTCGCGACACGACGGGGCGGCGCCTTATTCACCCGATTAAAGGACACCCTATGCTCTGGTCTTTTATTGCCGTATTTTTTTCCGGCTGGCTGTATGTCGATGCCAGCTATCGTGGCCCAGTCTGGCAGCGCTGGTTGTTTAAACCGCTCACCCTGCTGCTGATGATGCTGATGGTCTGGCAGACACCACAACTCGGTATCCCCGGTTATCTGGTTGTGCTGGGGCTGGCCGCCACCCTGATAGGTGACGCGCTGTTACAGCTTTCAGGTGAGAAACTACGGTTCGCGCTGGCCGCCTATCTGGCCGCGCATGTGCTCTACACCATCAGCTTTTTCACCGTTCAGCCTTCGCTGGGCTTGTTCTGGCCGTTACCACTGGCGCTGATACTGCTGTCGGCACTGCTCCTGGCACTGCTGTGGTCACGGCTGAAAGCCGAGCGTCTGATGGTCACCGCGCTGGTGTTGGTGACCGCCTTCATGGCATGGGTTGCAGGGGAGCACTATTTTTCGCTGGGCAACGCCGCCAACTTCTCGTTACTGGCAGGCACGCTGCTGTTATTCATCGGCCACGCCATCTGGCTGGTGAATCACTTTCGCGTTAGCTTCCGTGCCTATCAGGCATTAATGGCTATCTGTTACTTTGGCGGCCATTTCCTGATAGTGCGTTCGCTTTACGTCTGATAGCAACGGCCTCCCGGCCAACCGGGGGGCACACTTTAGTGACACGTTTAGTGATGTGTGAGTTACGCACCTTTACGCAACAGATAACGATACGGCAGTTGCTCGGTCGTTTGCGCCAGCAACTCATGCTCCATGTAACGGCAAAAACCGGGAATATCGCGGGTGGTCGCCGGGTCATCGGCGATGATCAACAACGTTTGCCCGCTCTCCATCTGGCGCACCGTTTTGCGCACCATCATCACCGGCTCCGGACAGCGCAGTCCTTGTGCGTCCAGTGTGTGGTCTGGATTGGCGAAAATATCGGTCATTCAGTGTCTCATTATGCTTATCGAATACTGTGCGGCGTAGTTATGCGGCATCGTGATTGCAGCGTAGTTTACGCTTCCCACGAGGGGGTGCAAGCCGCCTGCCAAACATGAATTATAAGCACAAAAATGATGTGCTGACTAAGCATTGCAAAGCCGCAACAACGCGGTATGATGCCGACACGTTAGCGTTAAAAAGACGCATATACCCTAAATAACGCAAGTTACCGCACGACAGAATCCGAACGTCTCGCCCGGGGTTTATCTGAGCCAGTCATCGGTTGAAACAAGGGCGATCAGCGCGACGGTAACCTGAAGCATGGCGGGTATGACGAGGCAATAGTCTGGGTTCCCTCACCCCAATAACCAAAAAAAGGTCACATTATGTTTCAGTTCTCCGCACAACAGCGGCTGACAGCACTGTGCTGGCTGTCGCTCTTCCATGTTCTGGTTATTATTTCCAGTAACTATCTGGTGCAGTTACCCATTACGATTTTTGGCTTTCACACCACCTGGGGCGCTTTTACCTTCCCGTTTATCTTTCTGGCTTCTGATCTGACGGTACGTATTTTCGGTGCGCCGCTGGCCCGCCGCATTATTCTGACCGTGATGGTACCGGCCTTGATCGCCTCGTATCTGGTCTCTTCCCTGTTTTATAAAGGTGAATGGCAGGGCTTCAGCGCGCTGAGTCAGGTGAACCCGATGGTCGCACGTATCGCCGCCGCCAGCCTGATGGCTTATGTGCTGGGTCAGATTCTCGACGTACACGTTTTCAACCGCCTGCGTCAGCTCAAAGCCTGGTGGGTAGCGCCAGCGGCTTCCGCGGTATTTGGTAACCTGAGCGATACGATCGCGTTCTTTTTTATCGCCTTCTATCGCAGTACCGACCCGTTCATGGCGACCCACTGGATGGAAATCGCGACGGTGGATTATTTCTTCAAAATCGCCATCAACCTGGTCTTCTTCCTGCCGATGTACGGCGTACTGCTTAACATGTTGCTGCGCCGCCTGAGCCAGCCAGGGAGCTCGCCGTTCCAGAATCAGGCCGCCTGATACGCGTCTTTATTTAAAACGGACTTTCCGCCCAGAAAGGGGTTTCGGAATAACCGGAAAATTGCCTGCCCCAGCCTGATTCGGGCGTAATAACAGCCAGCGTAATAACAAAACGCTTGTTTTTATGCCCCGAATCAGGTGCCATAGCGCCACTTCTGTTTTTGTTCGTGATGAAAGAAAGGATACCCATGCCAAACTTAGCGAAATATATCGGTATTGGTCTGCTGGCCGCTACACTGGCTGCCTGTGACGGCAACAGTGATAAAAAAGCCACCGCGCCAGCCGCTAAACCGGCGGCAGAAAAAACCACCGTGCAGAATGTGTCTCTGCTCTCCGGTAAACTGAACTTTACCCTGCCAGACGGCGTGAGCGACCAAAGTGGTAAACTGGGCAATCAGAACAACAACATGCACGTCTATGCGGATCAGAGCGGCCAGAAAGCCATCATCGTGATTGTCGGTGATGACACGCCGCTGGATCTGCCGGCATTAGGTCAACGGTTGGAACAGCAGCAACGTAACCGCGACGCCAGCCTTCAGGTACTGGGCAACAAAACGACTGAGATCAACGGCCACCAGATTCAACAATTAGACAGTGTCATGACCAGCAATGGACAGAAAGCGTTCTCGTCCATCGTACTGGCTAAAGTAGACAGTCGCTTGTTGACGCTGCAAATCACTCTGCCAGCAGATAACTTGCCTCAGGCGCAGGCGGACGCAGGCAAGATAATCAGCACGCTGAAACTGAACTGATTCGTCGTCTTCTCGATTATCCCGCCGCGCCGACAACGGCTGACGGCGGGAATATGCTTCACCCCACGCGACCTTCCTGCCCCGCGCGCAACGACAATCGCGCCGTCAGCAACAACCCCATCAACGCCAGTACCGCCGCTGCCAGATAGATAGCATCGATAGAGGTATAGGCCATCATGACGCCCGCCGCCGGTCCTGCCACCCCCAGTGATAGATCAAGAAAGATGGTATATGTCGCCAGCGCGCTGCCCTGATTCTGCGCAGATACCGCTTTGACGGCCACCACGCCCAACGCCGGGAATACCAGTGAAAACCCGGCACCAGCGAAAAACGCGCCCACTTCCGCCATCAGTGGGTAAGACGCCAGCCACACCAGCAGCAGACCGGTACCTTCCACCACAAAACAGACCAGCGCCACGCGCAGACCGCCAAAACGGCTAATCACATTGGGGAACAACAGCCGTGTACCAACAAAAGCACAACTGAACACACTCAGGGTCAGCGCGGCCCCCTGCCACTGATGGCTGGCGTAAAACAGCGTGATAAACGTCGAAATCACGCCAAATCCCGCGGACGCCAACGACAAAATCACACCGTACAACCAGACCTTACCCAGTACCTCACGAAACGGTAGTTTCTTACCCGGCGTGACCGTGACCGCCGGACGCGGCAGCGCCAGTAAAATCGCCGTACCGGCTACCACCACAATCACCAGCGCCAGCAAACGCAATCCGCCCAGATGATAAATCCATACCCCCAGCGGCGCGCCAATCGCCATCGCGCCGTAAGTCGCCACACCGTTCCACGAAATCACCCGGCCAATGTGTAACGACCCGACCACACCAACGCCCCACAGCGTGGCACCGGTCCCGGCAAAGCTCTGTCCTACCCCGAGAATCAAGCGACCCACACACAGTAAGACCAGTGCCAACATCGGTGAGCTGTCGCTCCAGGAGGCCAGCGCATAGAACACGCCACTTAGCAGTACCCCCGTCAATCCAAACACCACCACCTGCTTCGGCCCTTTTTCATCGGCATGGCGGCCAGCACGAGGACGACTGAGCAGGGTAGAAAAATACTGCAGGCTGATAACCAAACCGGCCCAGAATGCGCTAAACCCGAGATGTTCATGCACATACCCCGGCAATACCGCCAGCGGCAAACCAATATTCAGGTAACTGGCAAAATTAAACATCACCACAGACATAATGCGTAAATTCAAACGTAAGCCACCGGGAGAAGGCTTCGGCGCTACAGGCGGTGTGGCAACAGGCATGACGGATAGGCTCGCTTTCGGGTCGCGTCGACAGGCGATCGCGGCGGACAGACAACGTTAATATTCCGAGTATAAACAAGACATTTTCGTCTTTCAGCATCAATCCAGGCGATATACCTTCTTTACAGGTTAACGTTTACATGATCACCACTTTGACATAACAGTAGTACGCCTGCGTTATACTCAGCAGGCGTATTACGTCCAGGAGAAACCGCATGCCTGTGAAGCCCGCCCCTCACACGTCATCGACCGAACAGGGGACGCCCCATCAACAACCCGGTCGTCTGACCCGCTGGCTCCATCACATCCAGTCGGTACCGGCTATCGCGCATCTTATCCGTGCAGGAGAACGCTTTAACGACCGAATGGGTAACCAGTTTGGTGCCGCAATCACCTACTTTTCATTCCTGTCGTTGATTCCCATTTTGATGGTGTCATTCGCCACGGTTGGGTTTGTGTTGGCCTCCAACCCCGATCTGCTGACGGGGCTTATCAACCGTATCGTCAACAGCATCAGCGACCCGAACCTTGCCCGCACCCTGAAAAACACCGTTAACACCGCCGTGCGCCAGCGCACGACTGTCGGATTGACCGGTTTGCTGATAGCGCTTTATTCCGGCGTTAACTGGATAGGCAATCTGCGCGAAGCGATTCGCGCCCAGTCACGTGATGTGTGGGAGCGCCAGCCTCATGAAGAAGAGAAACTGTATCTGCGCTATCTGTGGGACTTCCTGTCACTGATTGGCCTGCTGCTGGCGCTGGGGATCACGCTCTTTCTCACCTCGGTCGCAGGTAGCGCGCAGGCCACCATTGTGCGGGCGTTGGGTCTGGGCGGCATTGAATGGCTGCGACCGGCAATGACGTTAATTGCGTTATCCATCTCTATTTTCGCCAACTATCTGTTGTTTTTGTGGATACTGTGGGTGTTGCCGCGCCATAATCCCCGACGCACACCGCTGCTGCGCGGCACATTAATGGCAGCCATCGGCTTTGAAGTGTTGAAATTCGCCATGACGGTGGCGTTACCCAAACTGGCGACCTCGCCTTCCGGTGCCGCGTTTGGTTCTGTTATCGGCCTGATGACGTTTTTCTACTTCTTTGCACGCCTGACGCTGTTCTGCGCCGCCTGGATAGCCACGGCAACCCCGAAAAACGATGCCAGCCGTCAGGCACCGTTACCCGACGCCTGACGTGTACCACGCTGATAACCAGGAGTACCCCATGCCTTTCGTTAATATTCGCATCACCAAAGACGGCGCCAGCGCCGAACAAAAGAAACAGCTGATTGCCGGTGTAACGCAGTTGCTGGTCGATACGCTGGGGAAAAACCCAGCCACCACCGTCGTCATTATTGATGAAGTGGAAACTGACAATTGGGGTATTGGCGGGCAGAGCGTTACCGAGCGTCGCCAGCAGCAGTCATAACAGGAAACACAATGTATTAATCATTCACTCTGCGGCAAGGATCGGGATTACAAGCGGTTTTCCCGATCCACATCATGAAAAAATAAAACATCGTTTCATCGCTATTGACTCTACGCTGTGTAATGTTGAGACTGGCGCTAGTTTCCATTGGGTTCACCTTCTCTTTTTTACAGGCCAGCTGTCATGACGATGAAGAACATTGCGATTATTGGCGAGTGCATGATTGAACTGTCACAAAAAGGCGCGGATCTTAACCGTGGCTTTGGTGGCGATACCCTCAACACCGCCGTCTATATCTCCCGTCAGGTAAAACCAGACGCGCTCGGTGTGCACTACGTCACTGCACTGGGTACCGACTCCTTCAGTAGTGAAATGATGGCGTCCTGGCAGCAGGAAGGTGTCAAAACCGATCTGATCCAACGTCTGGACAACAAATTACCGGGGCTGTATTTCATCGAAACCGACGCTACCGGTGAGCGTACGTTTTACTACTGGCGCAACGATGCCGCTGCCCGTTACTGGCTGGAAAGCCCGGATGCCGAAGCCATCAGCCAGCAACTGGCGAAATTCGACTACATCTACCTGAGCGGTATCAGCCTGGCTATCCTCAATCAGCACAGTCGCGAACGTCTGCTGACCGTGCTGCGTGCGTGCCGCGCCAACGGCGGCAAAGTGATTTTCGACAACAACTACCGCCCGCGCCTGTGGCAAAGCAAGGAAGAAACCCGCCAATCGTACAGCGCGATGCTGGCCTGCACCGATATCGCCTTCCTGACGCTGGATGACGAAGATATGTTGTGGGGTGAGATGCCGATAGACGAGGTGCTCAAGCGCACCCACGGCGCCGGCGTGACCGAAGTGGTGATAAAACGTGGCGCAGATGCCTGTCTGGTGTCCATTCAGGGCGAATCGCTGCTGGAAATTCCGGCCATTAAACTGCCAAAAGAGAGCGTCGTCGATACCACTGCCGCAGGTGACTCATTTAGCGCCGGTTACCTGTCAGTACGTCTCAATGGTGGCAGTGCCGAGGATGCCGCCAAACGCGGCCATCTGACCGCCAGTACCGTTATTCAATATCGCGGTGCGATTATCCCGCAGGAAGCCATGCCTGCCTGAGCAGCGCCATAGCTGACGCAACAAAAAACGCCGGTTCAGTATCATGCTGAAGCGGCGTTTTTACTGCTATCGAGTTATTGCTATCAAGCTATTGCTATAAAACCACGATTATCGCTACCGAACGACAGTTGCCCTCTTGCTGCCGGTTACCAAACCGACAGCAAGCGGAACGCCAACGCTACCTACCCCAACCAATACTGCGCGTTAGCGAGCGGGATGTTAGCGCACCGCAGAATTTTCATCCTGCGATGTTCTGGCAGCGTCCGGCGTGGCTGACGCGGCGTTATTGTCCGGCTTCATGATGCTCATATAGGTTTCCCGCAACGCCTTCATGTTGGCTTCGGGCTCACCTTGTGGTTGCAGCATCATCAACGTCGCTTCCTGAGACAGTTGTTGATGCAGTTCCTGATTCAGCATCTCCAGGGTAACAGACGCCAGATAGTTCTGACGCAGTTTCTGATATTGCTCCGGTGCGATATCCACCACCCCGTTTTTCTGCGAACGCAGGCGCTGATCCATCAGAATGTCCGTGCTGGCACGGGCGTAAGTCGCGAACAGTTTACCCAGCTCTTCTGTCTTGCGCGCCATCAGCGTTTCGAACTCAGCCTGAGACAACCCTTTATCCCGTAGCGCCAGCAGTTCTTTGCTCAGGAATGTCACGCCGGTCTGCGCCGATTCACCAGTGACATTATCCAGATGGATAGCACACTGGGCACGGCCATACACCACGTTGCAGTCAAAACGGATATTAGTGTCTTTCAACGGACTTTTGGTCAATGCCTGCTGCATGTGCCAGAACAGCGCCTCGCGTGCCAAATCGCTATGCCAGTAACGAGCCAGCGCCTTTGAATCACGAATGGGTTGCCAGGGCATATCCCACACCAGCGACAGAATATCCTGCCGCACAGTGCTATCCATCAGGCTTATCGGGGTCGACGGCATTGCAGACAACGTCGGCAACGGCGATGGCGTCACCCGTTTCCCTTGTAACGGCGAAAACGCCTTGTCTATCTGTTCTGCGATAGCACGACTGTCAACATTCCCCACCACGTACAACGTCATGGCATCCGGCGTGTACCAGGTTTTGTAGTATTTGCTCAGTTGGTCGGCCGTTACCGCTGCTTTCAGCGGCTGCCCTGGCGCGTATGACAGCAATGACGATCCCTTCAAACGATAGCGCCAGCTTGGGTCCTGAGGATTGGCAGGCGCAGTGGCTACCGGGTCAATCATCTTCATTGCTGATGCAATGCGTTTATCATTAATCGGCAACTGGCCTGCGGTATCCGCCAGCCAGCTCAGTGCGTCTTTCAGCAGGTCAGGTCGGTTATTCGGCAGACTCAGGTTGTACGAAGTAAAATCATACGACGTCGTCGCTGGAGGCAACGGCCGGGTTTCGCTTTCAGATTGCTGCCACAAGGACGGCAACTGACCTGCAGAAAAGGTATCGCGCGGCAACAATGCCAGGCGTGGAATAAAATGGGCAAACCCCGTCTGTTGCGCATTCTCCGTCAATGAACCGGTATTAATCATCAGCCGTAGTTCAATCCGGTCACTGGGACGCTGGGGTGTTGCAAGAAGCTGCCAGCTAAAGCCGTTATCCAGCTTGCCTTGTTGCCAGGCGGGATCGGGTTGTAGTGCTTCAGCCTGCACGTTGCCGACTGTCATCGCCAGCAACACTCCACCAACAAAAAGGCCAAATTTGGTGCCCTGCATGTGAACCCCTACTTTAATCACTAACCAATACAGTGTGTTTTTGTGAATTCGGGCGACATCGTCCTGCCACCTCACGTGTCATACCCACATCGTTCGAGTTGCAGGACAACGCGCTCGTTTGAACAACGCAAAACGCGGGCCCTTCAAGGGAAAAGCTCATATGAGCCTTGTAACGCGGCAACCGGGTGAGTGAGGGCAGCCAACGCACCTGCAACTGGAAGTACGACGGGTATAGCCGCCCCACAAAAAACGAGAGGCGAAGTGTACCATCAGGTTAGACAGCGTGCTTTCGTCTATGTCACTCAACAACGTGAAAATAAGAGTAAAAAATTTAGTGGCGCCTAAATTTAACACAGAATGGATGAAAATTACCCACAGTCCGTGAAACGAACTGTGGGTAACCGGCAGGAAAAAATCCGAACTACGCTATCTGACTATCAGGATGGGCGGGATTGTGCCGCCGTGCCGTCCTGACGACCGGACAACACATCACTCATCTGTTTGGAATCCAGCTGTTTACACCACTTGGCAACCACTACCGTCGCTACACCGTTGCCTACCAGGTTGGTCAGCGCACGGGCTTCGGACATAAAGCGGTCAATCCCCAGAATCAGCGCCAGACCGGCAATCGGCAGATGTCCTACGGCAGAAATGGTCGCCGCCAGCACAATAAAGCCGCTACCCGTCACGCCTGCCGCCCCTTTAGACGACAGCAGTAACACCACCAACAGGGTAATCTGATGCCAGATATCCATGTGGCTGTTGGTTGCCTGGGCGATAAATACCGCCGCCATGGTCAGGTAAATCGAGGTGCCGTCCAGGTTGAAGGAGTAGCCGGTCGGGATAACCAGACCCACCACCGATTTCTTACAACCCAGTTTTTCCATCTTCTCCAGCATACGCGGCAGCGCGGACTCGGAAGACGACGTTCCCAGTACGATTAGCAGCTCTTCACGAATGTAGCGAATGAATTTGAAGATGCTGAAACCGGTGGCTCTGGCAATGGTACCCAGCACCAGTACCACGAACAGGATACAGGTAATGTAGAAGCAGATAATCAACTGCCCCAGTTGCACCAGCGTACCCACACCATATTTACCGATGGTAAAGGCCATCGCACCGAATGCCCCCAGCGGCGCCAGACGCATGATCATATTGATGATGCCGAAAATGACCCGGGAGAAACTGTCGATCACGTCGAAAATCAGCACACCTTTGTCACCCAGGTGGTGCAAAGCAAAACCGAACATGACCGCAAACAGCAACACCTGCAGGATGTTACCGCTGGCAAACGCGCCAATGACGCTGGAAGGAATAATATCCATCAGGAACGGCACCACGCCTTGCTTACCCGCTTCCGTAGCATAGTTCGCTACCGCTGCGGCGTTCAGCGACGATGGATCGACGTTCATGCCCGCACCAGGCTGCAATACGTTCACCACCACCAGACCGATAATCAGCGCCAATGTACTGACAATCTCAAAATAGAGCAGCGCAGCCGCACCGGTGCGTCCGACCGCTTTCATACTCTCCATCCCGGCAATCCCGGTGACGACGGTACAAAAGATCACTGGCGCGATCACCATTTTGATTAATTTCACGAATCCATCGCCCAGAGGCTGCATCTGCTGCCCCAGCGCCGGGTAGAAATGACCCAGCAATATCCCTATGGTAATAGCTGTAAGCACCTGAAAGTAGAGACTTTTGAATATTGATTTTTTCATAGTGTGACGTCCTTTGATGGGAAAAGACACGGGGGACAAAGAACGATAAAATTGCCGCCTGTGCTTGCGTCGGAAAATAACATCCCGATAACAGAGAAAATACTTTTATAACTTTAGTTTGTGAACGTCCGGTTAAAAACAAGAGCTAAATCGCTTCAACAAAACCCTTCCCAAAAACATTGCATTAATCTACTGGTAACATCACGCATAACCCACACGCTTTCAGGCACGTGAAAAACCGAGCCACAGCACTATTCTGCGCTGATTCATAAGATTTTTTTGTGAATGGGATCACGGGTAACAATCAGGTTAACAAAGCGTGAAGCACGAACCGACAAAGGGGGATGAGAGAAGAGGAGTATGGCGAGGAGAGAACCCCGCCATGTGTAGGAAAATCTCGTTATTGGTGACGTGCCGCCATCATCGCCAACAGGCGTAAGCTGGATGAGTAGTAATCTTCCGCGGCACCTGGCTGATCACTCAATGCGTCAAGGTTACCCATCGTCAGGTCACGAACCGCCAGTAAGCCGCCCTGCATCGAGTACGGCGCGGTATTATTGCTCAGCACATCAATCCAGGCGGGTGTTGCCAGACGGGAATAATTACGCCAGTACAACTGGAACGGTACCAGTGCTGTGGTTTTGGCATCATACCAGTACAGGTATAACGGCACACGGATAGCGTCATAACTGAAACGCGACGGCCAGGCCGTGGCGGGTGCCATCGTGCCATCCGCGTTCAACGCCACCCAGTCCGTCGGTAAGCCAACCTGACCGAAGCGCATTTCACCAATCAGCGATAAACCATCGTCAATCAGTTGCCGCCACACCTGTAGGTGGCTGCGACGAGCAAAATCTTGCCAGGCAGGGAACAGGAAATAGGAGGGATTCAGGACCACATAACTGTTTTTATTGAAGCCATAGGCACCGGGCAACATCACGGTATGACCAGCAAACTGGATAATCTCATGACTGATGACCGCTTTCTGAATAGCGTCCGAGGCTTGCAAATAGCTATTGTCCTGCCACCTGTTCCCGGCCTTCAGCAGCGCCCACGCAATCAGTACATCACCATCCGACGCGTTGTTTTTATCAACGACCGGATTGGCTGCTGATGGGTCATAGCGCCAGTAAAACAAGCCGCTGGACGTATCCCTGAGGTGGCTCTGCGTCCAGTTCCACAGACTATCGAATGCGGCACGGTCGCCATAGTGCACCGCCATCAACATGGCAAATCCCTGGCCTTCGGTATGACTGACGTTCTTGTTGCCCGTATCCTGAATGCGTCCATCTGGGGTCATGAAGTGGCTTTTGTAGGTTTCCCAACCGGTTGCTGCCGTTGCCGACACGCTAAACCACATCATCGCTATCAATACCCAACCACGCCACATTGGCTTTATCATGTTATCCCCCGGCTCAATGCTGATAACGAAACAGCAAAATCGAGCCATTGTCGGTTTCCTCACAGGACAGCGGGACATATTCCGCTCCGCCCTGCTCACATAGCCAATGGCTGTAGAGTCCTTGCAATACTGCCGCCATTGACATCCTCCATCGCGTGCTACCCGCTGCCCCCACCAAAACAGGCAATGACAGATGATAAATTTCCAGCCGGTTTTCATACGGCCGCAGGTCTACACATCCCCAGTGAAACAGGGACAATACCTGATTCATCTCCCGTTCAAGGTCGGCAACGGTAACCGCCGCAGGCAACGAATAACGTTCCGCCAATTGCCTGCCCATGTGGCGTAAAAACGCCAGCCCTTCCTGCTCACCGGCGCTATCCATCATCCCATTGACGATCACACCGAACAAATCTGCCCAGCCAGGCGGCAATTGCTGCTGGCGATAATAGTTCAATGCATGCTGTTGCAGGTCACTCATGCTTATTTACCTCCGAGCCCGTAGCGGAAATAGAGCTGTGCCGTGGTTTCGTTATAGTTGCCAAAGGTGTCATAGCCCATCTGCCCACCGACGGTCACGTCCTTGGTGACGCGATAATCCGCACCAACATGCACGTTGTAGCCGATACCGCTCTTGCTATCACCCGCATAGTGGGATTCTTTGGCCAGCCCCAGGAGTTCGGCACCTTCCAAGGCTCTTTGCCAGTCTGGATTATTCGGGAAGTAATCACTCCGATCACGCGAGTAAGACTGGTACCCCACCGACACGCCCGCCCTGACGCTCAGGTCGTCATATTTCTGGCTCCATTCCACTGGGAACGACACGGAGACATAATCCTGCGGGCTGAAATAGCCCCCCTGACCGAAACTGTAGTACCCCAGGTTGTTGGCAAAGTTCATCCAGCTCAAACTAATACCGGTTTTCAACTCACGATCGCGGTCATGGAAGGGCCGTATATAAGCACCAGCATTCGCCATCACGCCGGTATTGCTCTTCACATTGTCACCAAGGTAACTGTAAGCGCCGCCGCCGCCATAGAACCCGACATCACCGTTATCGTAGCTCAACAGCACATTGCCGCCGTTTTTGGTGACCTGTCCCCAGCGTTTACCAGTCAGCGAATCCTTGGCACCGACATATGACAACAGGCTATCCGTTACTGCACGACGTTCACCCGTCACCACCAGCGTCAGGAAGTCCGTCAGTTTAGGCGACCACTGTACCCCGCCGACCAGAGTATTCAGCTCCTGGCCCAACGGCGTACTACCCAGGTCAACTTTATAATTCTTACCGATCAGCGCCAGATTCAGCTCTGCACCAGAGGCATTTTGCTTACCCTGTGAATCCACCGTGACCTGATCGATATTCGGTTTCTTCGTAGAATTTTGGAGAATATTTAGCACCTGAGCAGATGAGAGAGAGGCAAGGTTGAAATTCCCCCCCAACTCATTGACCAATGTTTGATTAGCTGCATTGAGTGCTTGAGCCAAAGCACCTGTCCCAAATCGTCGGTTCGCATCACCGCTTGACGAACCCGCACTTAGTGTCATCGGCGTAACGTTAAAATTGATACGAGAGTCGCCAAACGAGCCACTCGACCAGGTCAACGGCGCTTTGGCTTCGGTTAACCGACTTAAACCCGACTCACCATCGCGGCCACGAATCTGCACTCCGGTCTGCACCCAGCCACCGCTATCCCGCTCCAGATCGTCCATCATGGTGTTGATCTGGGTGAGTGTTGCCGTTGGCTGTTGCGTCGCCGTGCCTGCAACCACCACGGTATCACCGCCAGCAGCATCAGGACGTTGCTGCCATGGCATCACACCGCCATACGCGGAAGGGTTGCTGGCCTTGCGGGTGGTGGCAAGTGTCGAGCGATCAATGAACGGATTATCCGCCATCGCCAGGCCACCAATCGCGGGCGTTTTGCCCGGCGTGGCCCCTTCCAGCCCCACGGCTTTGGCACGGGCAGTTTTCAGGTAAGCCAACGCCTGATCGCGGTTGCCTTCGGCATCCGCCACCCGGGCCAGCAATAACAGCCGCTCCGGTGTCTGTTCACCCTGCAACCCGGTGGACAGTGCGTGCGCCTTTTGCGCGTCATGCCGTTCCAGCGCCACATTGATGGCACCGACACGGGCTTCTTGTGTCGGCGTATCGTGCGCCAACAGATAGTCGTAAACGTCTGCCGCCTCTTTATTCATTTTGCCGGACTGATATAACCGGGCCATCGCGAACATCAGGTCGGTATTTTTCGGATCGCGTTGCAACGCACGGGCCAGCTTGTCATACGCCTGCGCATACTGCTGGTTCTCCCGCAGACGGTCGGCTTCTCGCACCACAAAACCGGTGCGCAGTTCATCCAACTGCGCAGGCGTGCTGCGCGCCACCAGCTCAGGACGGCTCAACCACGACTGCGCTTCATCACCCAGCCCTGCCTGATTCAGTACCCCAACCTGATCCGCATAATCGCCCGCATTACCCTGAACACCGCGCTGCATATTGCTGCGTACCACCGCCACAGCAGCGGTAGTGTCGCCCGACGCGGCGAGCGCCCGGGCCAGTTTACCGGCATCCGCCGGGTTATCCGGCGGTGTCACCGACAACGCCCGCAAGGTGTTGGCAGCCGCGGCGTTCTCACCCCGCGACAGATACACCTGAGCGGTCGCCATCTGCAAATTGAAATTAACGCGTCGCGCCAGACTGCGGCTCTCTTCATTCTGATCGCGCGGCGGAATACGTGACAGCAACGTGCTGGCCTGTTGCCAGGCGTTATTTTCGCTGGCGAACAACGCCGCCGCGTAGAGGTCGTCCCCACTGGCACCGGCCCGGAACAAAGGCTGCATTAACGAGGTGGCGGCAGTGGTATTGCCCTGTTGCTGGTAAATCCGCGCCAGATCGAGCCTCAACCAGCCGTCGTTCGGAAAACGCTGCACCCCTTGTTGCAACAGGCCAATCGCCCTGGCTGTATCACCCACCGCCAGTGCCTGTTTGGCTTCATTACGAATCGGAGAGCTGGTCGCGACTGGACGCGGCGCCATGCTGCGACGCACACTCTCCGGTAACGCCGCAAACAAGGTATTGGCTTCAGCGGTGCGGTTCTGCTCGCGCAGCACGTAATACAATCCTTCTTTGGCATTACGGTTATCCGCATCGGTTTGCAGGATGTCACGGTACAGACGCTCCGCTTGCGGAAAATTGTTGGTGCGGCGCAACACATCAGCCCGGAACAGCTTCGCCGCCATCCCTTTATCACCACTCGCCTGCACCAACGGCTCGCTCAGGCTCAACGCCTGCGCGGTATCGCCACTTTTCATTGCCTGCTGGGCATTCGCCAGTTGAGCGTAGAAACGGGCATCCTCGGCCTGCTGCTGACGCTGTGTGCTGTTCTCACCGCCCTGCCGGGCTGCCCTCTCCAGATAGGACGCCGCGGCGGCAAAATCACCGCGCCGCTGAGCCGCATACCCCATCCCCGCCAGCGCGTCTGCATCTTCCGGGTTAGCCTGCAATACCTGACCGAACGCCGTTTGCGCACTGGAAAGATCGCCGCTGTTAAGCGCGGTAAAGCCTTTGTCTTTCTCGTTTCCACCCACATTTTTGCGGTAATAATCCATCACCGCCGTATCCTGTGGATGTCGCTGCTGATAGAGCTGATAGAGCGGCGCGTCCTCGGCTTTCGGGCCCAGCCACAACAGTGCCTGACGCATCGCCTGATCCGCATCGGTACTGCCCGATGCCAGCCCGCTCAATATCTGCAACCCCTCACGGCGGGTCGGCTCCTGATAGGTCAGTGCCTTGCCGAGCGCGACCTCAGCGCTGGTATCCTGCGGGTGCGCCGCTGTCAGCTCGCGCAAATGGTCAATCGCCTGCGGCAGTAATGTCCGGTCACCCGCCATGGTCAGATAGTATTCAGCCGCGATGCCAGCAGGCGGCTGGTTACCGCTAAACAGATTACGCCAGGTTTGCAACGACGCACTGATATTACCGCTGCGGGCCTGTTGGCGCGCCAGCGCCAGTTGCGACTGCGGGATGGCCGCCGCCTGGCGGGCATTATCCAGCGACTGCAATAGCGGGTCCTGCGGCGATACCTTGCTCAAACGTTCGCGCCATTTGGCGGCTTCAGCACTGTCGCCGCTGTTCTGGGCGTATAGTGCCATCAAATACAGCGCCTTGGTGTTGTTGGCATCCACCATCAGGATTTTCTGCAACGCGCTACGGGCAAGATCGTCATGAGAACGTTGATGCCAGTAATCCGCCTGATCAAACAGCGCCTGTAACGCCGGATTGGTCTGTGCCGCCAGTGCGCAAGTCGACAGCATGCCGCTGACCACCACCCCGGTAAGAGACAGTGACTGACGGATGCGGGCGGTTAAGGTCGTTATTTTCATACGTGGCTCGCTTATTTTTTATCCGTTCCCGCATCACGTCGGGTCGACAGTCTTTTTTCCGCCAAACGCCGGAGAACCGATGCCAGGCTCAGCCCTACCGCCGCTGCCAACAGCAACGCCATCACCGCCAGATACACCGAGTGCTGATTGGCGTACCAGACAATCATCATGTACCAGGGCATTTCACCGCTGGGGAACTGCGGCCCTACCCGAAAACTGCGCACGCCGTTCTCGTCGGTAATAATGGCGGTATCGCCCCGCACTGCGGCGTTAATGTTGGGTGAGTTCAGGTCGCCATATAACCGCAATAGCTGCTCATCGCTGCTGCCGGTCGCGACCACCACCACATGACGGGAACTCCACGGTGAGCGGTAACTCAGGAAGCCACGCCAGGCCTGATTAGACGAAAAATAACGGTCGGCATCGATCGGCGTGCGCTCCCAGTCACCGGTCATCAACGTACGCAAATGGGCCCACGTACTCGGCGTCTTAACGCCAAAGGTGTGAGGGTTCACGGTGTACGGTGAATCGGACAGCAAGGTTTGGTTGAACGCGGCCTGCTGCAAGGTGGTCACGGTCAGCACGTCACTGTTTTCCAGCTTCTGGCGATCGGCGGCATTGGTCGGCAGCCCAAACATCACACGGTTGTGATTAAGACTTACCCCGGTGGCATCACCGGCACGACCCGCCAGGTCCAGCAGCAAACCAATTTCAGCATTGCTCGGGTTTTCCGGCAGCAGCATCACAGTCTGGGCATAATCCGCCTGACGGCTAAACGGGAATGCCACTCCCACGAAGTAGGAGAGGTTCGGCAACATAGTGAAATGGCGCGTACGACTCAGGTCGATAGACGAACTGTCAGCAATCTGGCTCTTGATATTGTTGTTGAGCAACACACTGCACGGCGCGTCATCCTTTGCCCGAATATTGAAATAGAGCTGGAACTGGTTGTATCCATAAATCAAATACGGATCCACTTTAAGCGTATAGCTCTCCTGACGGGAGTCTCCCCCCATCTCACGCCATAGCTGTTGCAGTACACCAATCTTATTCACCGTCAGATTGCGCAAGAATGTACCGTTGAGCATCACATTCAGGTACGAGCGTTTCTCGTCAATCCAGGATTCTGACGGGAAACGGTAATTAACGGTGACCGGGATGGTATCGCCATCCCACAAGAACAAGTCCGGCGCGGCACGGAAATTAATACGCAGTGCCTCATGCCACAGCCCATTGACCGTCATACTTTGATCGTTGCGCAACAATTCACTCAACCGTACCGGTCGGTCGGTATTAATCCAGCGCGGCGCGTCGTAGGCACGACGAAACGGTATCTTCTGCGGCGTGACCGACAGGCTTGAGGCATCACCAGTGAATGGCTGGCTCACCAGACGGTAGGCCGCCTGTCGTAATTGCTCGTCATCCTTACCGACCACCAGCATCAGTTTGTAAACCGGGTTCACTGGGTTATCAATCAGTTGCAAGGTAGGGCCTGCTACCTCCGGCAACGTCAGCGTGCCGACCTTATCCCCCGGGCGGCCGAACACGATGCCGCTTTTCTCGGGCAACGCATCACGTATTACCGGGAACGTCACGCCGTAGCCGTCCATCCGCATCCCCAGCCAGGAGGCCACCAGCGAGGCGGCACTCACCTCTGAAGGGTTCACCGTGGTCGGGAACACCATCGTCACTGTGGCAGGCGTCATCTGCAACGGGTCGATAAACGGGCGCGGGAAATTCTCCAGCCGGGTACCGATATCCAGTTGCTGACCTTCCAGATGCAGCATCGTCGTCGGCAAAATGGTCAGGTTGTAACGGGTCGCGCTATCGCGCTCACACAGCAAGCGATCGGCATCATTGATGCGAAAACTCAGGTTGTTGCTGGACACCACCATCGCGGCAGGAATATCCAACTGAAACAGCGTGCTGTCGCCCGTAGCCGCACTCAATGGCACGGTGCCCAGCGGCTGACCGTTTAACATCAGTTGCATCGACGTATTCAGCGCCGCCAGTTCCGGCGACACCCGCAACGCCAAATCCAACCGTGCGTTAGTCACAACCTGATCGCCCGGCAGGGTAAAAATCACCCCGGCCTGTACCTGTCCCCCGGCCAGGGTAATTCCCTGTGCTTGCCCCATCTGCGCGACGGAGACATCACTGGACAATGGCTGATAACCTGCCGCCGGATCGCCCACTGGAGTCGGCAACAGCATGGAAGGCGTTGTCAGCGGCGACGTCGTTTCTGGCACGACCGGGGACGGCGTCGCCGGTATAACCGATGTTGCCGATGATAATGGTGATGCCGCTGGCGATACCGTCGGTGAGGTTACCGGCGGCATATCGGGTAACGGTGCCGGTGTTGGCGCAACCGTCGTCACAGGCGTCGGTTCGGCCGTCGTCGGCTGCGGACTATTGCCACCAGGGCTCAGCATCGAGGGCAATGGCTCATCGGCGGCGTCACCGGCAGCCAGCACACCATGACCACACAGCGCCAGCACACTGCCGACACACAAAGGCAACAGCGCTTTGATAAAACGTGGCGTTATCATGCGGCAACGTCCTCCTTCTTCAGGTCCGCTTTTCTGCTACGGCCTCTCACACTCATCCAGAAGAACGCGCAAACGGTGCACACTACCGCCCACAGAGAACGCAAAGGACGATCTTTCTGCCAGGGCTGACTCATCCAGGCATCCGCACGCGACAGCACCACGCGCACCAGCGCCCGACGCTGGGCCAGTGGAATATCGTCAAATTGCAGGCGAATAATGTCGTCATCTGCCGCCACCGACTGCGCTGGCAGACAAATTTCGCTGGATTGCAGCAACAGTTCCACCGCTTCAATTTCATCGGTTTTATGGCGCAGATCCGGCGCTTTAAGCTGTACCCCGCCCATCGATAGATTGATGGTCGTGGTACGCGAAGCAATACCGCTGGCGTAATGGATGATAGCCGGCACATCCACATCGATACGGATGGTCTTGCGCACCTGCTTGGTTTCCCGGGCTACGGCTATCGCCGCCAGCAGGGTCAGCAAGCTAAACAGCGCCCACCCGACGTTCAGCAACATCACATAAGGGTCAACGTTGAAATAGTCATGTGCCACGATGCGGGTAATGCCAGCACACACACCTGCCACCAGCAACACCGCCGCAACGATATGCGGACGCACAATGCGGAAATCAAAAAACCCTTCGTCCAACAAACCGCCTTTATCAGTTACGTTGAACTTGCCGCGCGTCGGTGAAAACAGGGTAACAATGGTCGGGATAACCAGATGGAACGCCATCACCGTTTCATAAATTTCACCCCAGAAGCTATAGCGAAAACGCCCGTTCATACGCGAGTTGACATACATCGATACCACCAGATGTGGCAGCGCATAGGCGAAAATCATGGCCGCTGAGGCATGAATAATATTGAGATTAAACAGCAGATAAGCCAGCGGCGCGGTCAGGAACACCACGCGCGGCAGACCAAACTGGAAATGCAGCATGGCGTTGAGGTAACACAACCGTTGCGGCAAGGTCAGTCCGCGCCCGAATAACGGGTTATCGACCCGGAAAATCTGCGTCATCCCGCGCGCCCAGCGGGTACGCTGAATCACATGCAGTACCAGTCGTTCCGTCGCCAGTCCCGCTGCCAGCGGAATTGACAAAAACGCGGACTTCCAGCCTTTACGCTGCATCTTGATGGCGGTATGCGCGTCTTCCGTTACGGTTTCCACCGCAAAACCACCGATCTCCATCAACGCCGAGCGACGAATCACCGCACAGGAGCCGCAGAAAAAAGCGGCGTTCCAGAGGTCGTTGCCTTGCTGCACCGGCCCGTAAAACAACGCGCCTTCGTTTGGCATATCCCGCGCTGCGCGCAGGTTACGTTCGAACGGGTCCGGCGAATAAAAGTAGTGCGG
Organism: Dickeya ananatis; assembly: GCF_019464615.1. Taxonomy (NCBI): domain Bacteria; kingdom Pseudomonadati; phylum Pseudomonadota; class Gammaproteobacteria; order Enterobacterales; family Pectobacteriaceae; genus Dickeya; species Dickeya ananatis. The sequence continues at coordinate 4,116,382 of NZ_CP040816.1, forward strand.
CGTCTGCAACAGGGCCAGTTTCGGGTCTGACAGGAAGGGGCCCACCGTAGCTTGCAGGAAGATACGCTTGGCGACATGGTCACAGTCAAATACGCAAATCAGCTCACCCTGGGTCAGCTTGAGCGCGTGGTTAAGGTTACCGGCCTTGGCGTGCGAGTTGTTATCGCGGGTGATATAACCGATGCCAGCCTGCGAGGCGAACACGGCGAACTCACTACGTTTACCATCATCCAGCAGATAAATTTTCACTTTCTCGCGCGGATAATCGATGCACTGCGCCGCCAGTACCGTATCACGCACCACATCCAGGCTTTCGTTATAGGTAGGAATATACACATCCACCGTCGGCCACAATTGAGTGTCCTCCGGCATCGGCTCAATGACGCGCTCCAGCGGCCAGGCGGTCTGGAGAAAGCCTAATAACAACACAATCCAGACATAGAACTCGGCAATAAACAGCCCAATACCGAGAATAGCTTCGATTTCAGAATTGAAATGCAGGGTTGCTGTTGCGCGCCAATATATATAGCGCGTCGAAGAGAGTACCGACAAAATAATCAGTATCAGCGTCACCTGCCGACTTTTATTGAAGCCCAGCAACAACATTAATGCCAGACTAATCAAACCAAAAATATATTGTTTTTCACTATCCATTGGGGTGATAACAATCACCGCCGCAACCGGTAACAATAGCAACAGCACGGCTAAAAACAGGATCTTTTTCATCGATTATCCTGATATTTAATTGATGGAAAATATTTGCGCGCACACACCTTGTGCCGGGAAAACCGGCCGGAGAATATCAATTTCTTCACAAATATAGCCGGAACCGGCGACTAGTGGTTCATAACAGCCTGATAGGCTGGCAGATCGGCGTGAACTTCTCCATTGCCGATTCTAATATCCAGCAGCGCAGCAACGCGCTTTCCAATCAGCTCAATATCAAATGCAGCGGCAGACACCGGGCTGAAATCAAAAATAGAGCGTTGGGACGCATTGGCTTCAGCCACGCTTTCATCGCGGTGCACACTGCCTATCAGTTTGTCCGCCATGCGTTGCTGAACAAACGAGGTGACCTGACTGCTGACCGCACGACGGTTATCCGTCTGATTGAGCAGCAGGTAAGAACCTTTGCGGTGGTTGAGAGGCTGCCCTGTCAGCTTGTTGCCTTCAACATGTGGCATCAGCGACAGAGAGGCCGTATCCGCCATCATCACCACCAAATGCAGGTCGGCCAGTTCCGTCATGGCCTTCAGGGCCGGGCTCGGTCCCGGCGGAAAATCCGCTACGATCACCAGCCCCGGATAATTCATCACCGAACTAAGACCACGTTTAAGAAACAGTGGGTCACTCGCCAGACGGTGCTCAAATGCCAGTCGCTGCTCTTCGGTGACGTTGCCGTAAGGCAGCACAAAAATATTATCGCCCGAGGTCAGAATAGACTGGCTCCAGTCCGCCGTTTCATCGGATTTAGCGACATAACCACGTTCGTCGCCAAGCGGCACGCCAAAATGCAGACGCAAGGCATTTTGCACATCGAAGTCGATCGCCAGCACTTTGCTACCCCCACGGGCCAGCGCATATGCCAGATTAGCCGCCATGGTGGTTTTACCTACGCCACCTTTCGGAGAACAGATACAAACTAACGGCATAACGCAATTTTCTCCAACAAGGGTTTTAATAACATCGTCTTGGAACCCGAATGGGTTTCATCATGACGTTGAACATTGAATAACTGGCGGAATCGGCCAGTATCGGTCGCCATTGATGCATCGTCCGTGACAGGAACAGACAGCATAGGTGCCGGTGATAACGGATGAGGGCGTACCGCTTCGGGTTGCAACACCGCGTTACTCCCGGTGACCACCGGTTGCTGTGGTTGCATTGGTGACAGTGGTTGTATCTGCGGCGCAGGCGCTACCCCGGCAGGCGGCAATGACGCAGCAACAGCACTCAGCAGCGAACGTGAGTCATCCACTGGCGTATCAGGAACCAGAGGAGAAGGAGGCACCACGCGACGAGGCGATGTCGGCACGGTCGCAGACAAGGCGTGCAGGTTCGCGGGCACAGGTTGAGCCACACCCACCGCTTGCGCACCAGACAGCGAATCGTCATCCGCCTGATTGCGCAACAGTTGTTTCATGATCGGCCAGACAACAGTGTCAGATTGCAATACCTGTCCGGACATGTCCCTGAAATTAATATCTTTTATCTGGGCTTTATCCTTAAAGCGTTGCATATCATCATAACTATTCATCTAACTGACATTTCCCTGGAAAAGGATGACGGCTAAATAGCGCGGAACAACAGCGCAAAAAACGCTCTTTTAAGATTAGTCTTATACCGAGATTTGTGATGAAGGTAAATTACCCAAGAAAAATAAATAAATATCCTATAAGTAAACTTTTCATTCTCTAACGTGTTTAAAGCAACATAATCTATCAGCTAAACGTTCACTGTCTTGATAGTTAAATTCACGCTAATTACAGCGGAAACCACTCCCTCAAGGCGGTATAATAAATGTACTGCGAGAAGATAGTCTAGTCTCCACCCGAAATCCACGATTAAATATTAACCAAATCGTTAAAATAAATTAAATAATCACCCCATCAATACGTGTCTTGCGCAACCGTGCGGTGTGAATGCCGTGATACAGCAGGACACCTTGTTACGACTGTCGCACCCATCGAAACAGCCATAGCCGTGCGCCAAATACGTTGACCAGTAATCCCAGCATAACCAGCGCGGCCCCTGACAGTTGCCTGCCGGACAGACTTTCCCCCAGTAAGAGCGACGCACTCAGTATGCCGACGACCGGCACCAACAACGACAACGGTGCAACCCGCCAGGTCTCGTAGCGCGACAACAAATTGCCCCAGATGGCATACCCAATCAGCGTAGAAATAAACGACAGATACATCAGCGCCAGCATGGTCGGCAAACGCATCGTTATCAGGCTTGCGACGATGGTGTCCGCGCCTTCGAATACCCAGGAACACAACAGAAACGGCCCCACCGGAATCAAGGCACTCCAGACCACCAGCGACATAGCGTTGACCTGATAACGACGCATAATTTGCTTGTTACAGAGATTGCCACAGGCCCAGGACGCCGCCGCGGCCAGCGTCAGCATCAACGTGGTCAGTGTCATACCCGGCAGTGAGGCATTAGCGGCATGCCCCCCGGACAATACCACCATGCCCAGTGCCGCTACCAAAATCCCCAGCCAGTGATTCCATTGCAGGCGCTCACCCAGCCACCATGCCCCCAGCATCAGGGTAAAAAACGCCTGCGCCTGGATAACCAACGACGCCATGCCAACCGGCATCCCCATTTTTATGGCGCAAAACAAAAATGCGAACTGCCCGAAACTGATGGTCATACCATAAGCAGCCAGCCAGCGTAGCGGCAACGCCGGGCGTGGCACCAGTAAAATAGCCGGCAGCGCTACCAGCAAAAAACGCAACCCGGCCAACAAAAACGGTGGCATATCATGTAAGCCAATCTTCATCACCACAAAATTCACACCCCATACCACTACTACGCACAATGCCAGCAACTGATCTTTTATTGTCATTTTTCTCTGCCCTTAAACGTCACACCTGTGAGTAAGCTACTGGCAAACAGGTACAGCCGACAGACACAGTTATACGCAATGACAGGTAATACAGAGTACCGGTGAAAAATCACGGTATCCGGTTACAATCGCCACACCCGGTTTAAGAGGAAAATCGCGCCATGTCCCGCGCTCAACGCCTGCTCACCCTGATTCAATTACTAAGAAGCCATCGTTTTGCCGTTCCCGGCCCGCAACTGGCAGAAACACTGGGGATCAGCCTGCGCACGCTATATCGCGATATCGCCACGTTGCAATCGCAGGGCGCGCCGATTGTCGGCGAAGCGGGTCTCGGTTACGTGCTGCAACCGGGTTTTACCCTGCCACCGCTGATGTTTACCGAAGAGGAGATTGAAGCGCTGGTGCTGGGGTCTCGTTGGGTCGTCAGACAGGCAGACCCGCGTTTACAGGAGAGCGCCAGAAACGCGCTGATGAAAATTGCCGCCATCCTGCCCAATGCGTTGCGCGATACGCTGGATAACACCACCCTGCTGGTGGCGCCGATGACGCTGTCAGTAAGCGATAGCGTTGACCTGCAACCACTGCGCCAGGCAATACGCGACGAGCACAAAGTCACCCTGCATTATCAGGACGGCCAGGGCAACACCTCAACCCGATTGATTTGGCCATTCGTTCTGGGTTATTTCGAGCAAGCTCGCGTTCTTGGTGCCTGGTGTGAAACCCGTCAGGCGTTCCGCCATTTCCGTACCGATCGCATTCTCGCCTTTACGGTCGAAACCGACATCTATCCGACATCACGGCGTCGTTTATTCAAACAATGGCGGGAGCAACAAGGCATCCGCTTGTCCAACGAAGACTGCTGACAAAAATTGTCAGCAGGGTGGGGTAAGGTACGAATACGGCACACAGCCGGATTTCCTGACCTGGGTTGTCGTGCGCCATGATACGCCACACAGCCCGTGTATCCCTGATAGTGGAGAGCACCATGACAGATGCCCATTACGTTCTTTTCTACGTTGATAACCCGGCCCGTAGCGCCCGTTTTTATAGTCAGTTACTCAGTCTGGCACCGGTAGAGCAATCGCCTACCTTTGCGATGTTTGCACTGAAAACCGATCTGGTTTTAGGACTGTGGTCAAAACACACCGTAGAGCCCACCGTTGCCCAGCCGGGTTTTTCTAGCGAGCTGGCCTTTCGTCTGCCGGATCAGGCAGCGGTAGATGCCTGTTACGCTCGCTGGACGGCACAAGAAGTCACCGTGATCCAAACACCGACCACCATGGATTTTGGCTATACCTTTACCGTGCAAGACCCGGACGGTCATCGCCTGCGCGCTTTTGCCTATCTCGATGCCTGATGATGACCCAGCCGTCCCGTTGGCCTGCGGGGCGGCCGGTGTCGCTATCAGGCAAATTTGCCTGTCACCCACACTTCAACGTAACCTGTCAGCATCACTGTCGACGCCAGGGACTTCCCGATGCCAGACCTGCCCCGTTACCGTCAAATCGCCGACCATTTTATTCAGGCTATCCAGAGCGGCACGTTGCCCATCCATCATCGGCTCCCCTCAGTACGGTCACTGGCGCAGCAACATGGCATCAGCGTCACGACCGCTATGAAAGTCCTGCGAACGCTGGAAGACGAACATTTCGCCCTCGTGCGCCCCAAATCCGGCTTTTTTGTCGCCGCCCCAGGTCGCAATGCGATCGCCTGTGCACCACAGCCCGTCGCGCTGCCCGTGCTCGACGAACAAACCGAATTACATCTGTCGCTGGTGGGTACTGAATGCCGGGTGCGGCTCGACCTGGCGAATGGCGATAACGCACTCTATCCGCTGAAAAAAATGGGCAGGCTCATCCGCCAGGCCAGCTACACCAATCCAATGATGCTAGGTAACGACGTCAAGGGTAACGGCTACCAGCCGCTAAAAGAAGAAATTGCCCGCCGGGCACTGGATTACGGCTGCCACCTACATCCTGAGGATATCCTGATCACCAACGGTTGCATTGAAGCGCTGTCGTTGTCATTGCGGGCGGTCACCCGCAGCGGTGACGCGGTGGCGGTACAATCGCCTTGCTATTTCGTGCTGTTGCAGATGTTGCGCAATCTGGAATTGCGGGTAGTGGAAGTCGGGCAGGACGCCAGCGGGCACGTGGATGTGGCGCAACTGGAATCCCTGTTCAGTCAACGTCAGGTCAGCGCGTTCATCTCACTGACCAATATCAACAACCCGCTCGGCACCAGCCTGCCGGATAGCTATAAGCGCCGCATCGCTGAAGCGGCGGACTGCCACGATATCGCACTGATTGAAGACGATACCTTTGCCGACACCGCCTTTGGCGAGCAGCGGCCGTTTCCGTTACGTACATTCAGCCCCAATGTGCTGCTCTGCAACGGTTTTTCCAAAACAGTCGGCCCCGGCATTCGTATCGGCTGGGTCAGCAGCGCACGCTGGCGTCGTAAGCTCGCCGCCCTCAAATTTACCTCCACCATGGGCACGTCACTGACGCCACAGGTGGCATTGGCTGAACTATTGCGCAACGGCGGTTATGACGCTCACTTGCGCAAACTGCGCCGCGAACTCGCAGCTCAGGTCGGGCGACTGCGTCAGGCGGTGCAGCATTACTTCCCGTTCGGTACACAAATTTCACAGCCGCAAGGCGGTTACGCCATTTGGGTGACGCTGCCACCAGGCTGTTGCTCGTCGCGCGAGCTGTTTTCCCGCGCCCGGCAAGAGGGAATCGGCATCGCGCCGGGACATATTTTCGCCACCGACCAACGCTACGACCACTGCCTGCGTCTGAATGCTGGTTTTGGCTGGAACGAAGACGTCCATCAGGCCATTCAATTGTTAGCGCGCTGGGTGCAGGAGCCCCCACCACGTCGCCATGAGGATCACGAAGGTATAACCAAATAAAAAGTGCTACTATAGTGGCAATAAAGATCATTTTTTCTCATTAATTGCTACCATTATAGCAATAAAGCCATCTGGAGCCTCAGAATGCTATCGCTATACACGGCTGCTGTGCGGCGTGGAAGAAGCCAGAAAATTACTGCGTCGGGCTCTGTTCAATTACCTGTTGGTCAACCAGGACGATCACGCTAAGAATTTTTCATTTCTGGCAGACGATCAGGATCACTGGCGACTGTCCCCATTTTACGATGTGGTCTACAGCCCTTCACCACAGAGAGAGCATATGACGGCGTTTAATGGTCATGGCTCACGCATTACCTTAAGCGCAATGGAACAACTGGCGGGGCAGGCTGGTTTATCAAAGGCTAAAGAGGTTCTCAACATAGCGGATGAGCTCTATGACATCGCCAAAAACTTTCATCGGGAAGCCAGCCATTTCAGCCTCCCGGCACCATTGATTACCAGCATTCAGCGGGAGATCGATAGCAAGTGGCGGCAATTAAGGGAGTAAAGCGTGCCTGCTCGCCAATCGTAAAACAGCCCCGATTTTAGTCGGGGCTGTTTTTACTCACCACAGACGTCAGCTAACCTGACTGTCTTCCTGTTCCACCGCGAAACAGGCGACCAGTTGCTCGCCGTGCGGTTTCAGTTGCGGTTGCAACTGGGTGCAGGTGCCGAAACGGTGCTGGCAGCGCGCGTTAAAGGCGCAGCCCGGCGGCGGGTTCAGAGGGCTTGGTAGCTCGCCGGTCAGTTTAATACGTTCACGGCGGGCGTCCGGGTTGAGACGTGGCGTTGCAGACAACAGCGCCTGGGTGTACGGATGGCGCGGATTGTTAAAAATCGCGTCTTTGCTGCCTTTCTCGACACAACGGCCCAGATACATCACCATCACTTCGTCAGCAATGTGTTCTACCACCGACAGGTCGTGTGAGATAAACACGTAAGACAGCCCCAGATCCTGCTGCAAATCCATCATCAGGTTCAGCACCTGCGCACGCACCGATACATCCAGTGCGGATACCGGTTCATCGGCAATCACCACGTCCGGATCCAACATCAGACCGCGAGCGATAGCGATACGCTGGCGCTGGCCGCCGGAAAACATGTGCGGATAGCGATCGTAGTGCTCGGTTTTCAGGCCCACTTTCGCCATCATCGCCAGTGCTTTTTCACGGCGTTCCGCCTTGGTGAGCTCGGTGTTGATCACCAGCGGCTCTTCCAGGATCTGCCCGACCTTTTTACGCGGATTGAGCGACGCATAAGGGTTCTGGAACACGATCTGGATTTTCTGCCGACGCAGCTTCTGCGCCGACGGGTCAGGCTTGAGCAAATCCTGTCCCTGATAGTACAGCTCGCCATGCGACGGCGTTTCAATCATGGTCAGCAGGCGTCCCAGCGTGGACTTGCCGCAACCAGACTCGCCCACCACTGCCAGCGTCTTGCCACGTTCCAGCGTGAAGGACACACCGTCCAGCGCTTTCACCAGTCGCTCCGGCGCGAACAGCCCTTTTTTCACCGGGTAGTGTTTTTTCAAATCAATCGCTTCGAGCAGGTACGGCTGCCCGGCAGCATTCATGGTCTGGCTCATACGGTTGGCCTCCCCGCATCATCCAGCGGTGTGTGACATTTCACCTGACGACCGGGGATATCCCGCATCTCAGGCTCTTCCTGGCGGCAACGATCGCTGGCATACGGACAGCGCGGATTCAGCAGACAGCCCTGCGGTCGGTCATACTTGCCCGGAACCACGCCCGGTAGCGACGCCAGACGAGACTTGTCGACCGCGAATTCCGGCAACGCACGCAGCAGCGCCTGGGTATAGGGGTGACGCGGTGCGCGAAAAATATCCGCCGCTTTACCGGATTCCACCACCTGCCCGGCGTACATCACGATAATGTGGTGCGCCGCTTCCGCCACTAACGCCAGATCGTGGGTAATCAGGATCAGCGCCATGTTCTCTTTCTGCTGCAACTCCAGCAACAGCTCGATGATCTGCGCCTGAATGGTCACATCCAGCGCGGTCGTCGGTTCGTCTGCGATCAGCAGTTTCGGCCGACAGGCAATCGCCATGGCAATCATCACACGCTGGCTCATCCCGCCCGACAACTGGTGCGGATAGACATCCAGCCGGGATTCCGGGTCAGGAATACCCACCTGATTCAACAGGTCAATCGCCCGCTGACGACGGGTTTTACGGTTGCCGCCCTGATGCACCTTGATGGCTTCCATGATCTGGTAGCCTACGGTGTAACACGGGTTAAGGCTGGTCATCGGGTCCTGGAAGATCATCGCCACTTCCGCACCCACCAGTTGACGCCGCTCCTTGTCGGAGAGCGTCTGCAAATCACGCTGGTTAAACTCCAGCCGGTCAGCCATTACTTTTCCGGGGAAATCAATCAACCCCATGATCGCCAGTGAACTGACGGATTTGCCGGAACCGGACTCGCCGACGATGCCGACCACCTGTCCCTGTTCCACCTGATAGCTGATGCGGTCTACCGCACGAAACGGCAGCCCCTCATCGCCAAAATGCACCGACAGTTTCTCTACATTGAGTAACGCCATCTCTCTACCTCTATCACTGCATGTTACTGCTTGAGTTTGGGGTCGAGAGCATCACGCAGGCCGTCCCCCATCAGGTTAAACGCCAATACCGTCAGCAGGATCGCCAGACCGGGGAACGTCACCACCCACCAGGCGCTCTGCGCAAACTGCAGCACGTCGGAGAGCATGGTGCCCCATTCTGGCGTAGGCGGCTGTGCGCCCATGCCGAGGAACCCAAGCGCAGCCATATCAAGAATGGCGTTGGAAAAACCCATCGATGCCTGCACGATCAACGGTGCCAGACAGTTAGGGAAAATGTTGACGAACATCTGACGCAGCGCACCAGCGCCGGCCACACGTGAGGCGGTCACGTAATCGCGGTGCACTTCCACCAGCACAGCGGCACGGGTCAAACGCACATAGTGCGGTAGCGACACGAAGGTCAGCGCCAGCGACGCATTGACGATAGACGGGCCGAAAATGGCCACCAGCACCAGCGCCAGCAACAGACTCGGCAGCGCCAGCATGATATCCACCAGACGCATGATGGCCGCATCAACCGTACCGCCAAAGTAACCGGCGAGCAGCCCGAAAATGATGCCGAGGACAAGCGACATCACCACCACCAGACAACCCACCAGCAGCGACAGACGCGCGCCGTACATCAGGCGCGACAGCACGTCGCGGCCCACATCGTCAGTTCCCAGAATGTACTGCCAGCTGCCGCCTTCCTGCCAAACTGGCGGTTTAAGCAGCGCGTCGCGGAACTGTTCAGCCGGTGCGTGCGGGGCCAGTACGCTGGCACCAATCGCTATCACCAGCATCAGGATGATATACACCAGGCCGACAACAGCCCCTTTGTTACGTTTAAAGTAGTGCCAGAACTCCTGCAACGGGGTCATGGGCTTCGGCGCAGCCGTCGCTGCGGATTCGGTAACGTGAGTCATCCCGCGTCTCCCTTATTTCTTATGCCGAATGCGCGGGTTCACCACGCCGTAGAGCACATCCACCAGCAGGTTCACCAAAATGATCATGGTAGCAACCAGCAATACCCCGCCTTGCACCACCGGGTAGTCACGACGCTGCAACGCGTCTATCAACCAGCGGCCTAACCCCGGCCAGGAGAAAATGGTTTCTGTGAGGATGGCCCCGGCCAGCATGGTGCCTACCTGTAAGCCAATCACCGTCACCACTGGCAGCATCGCGTTACGCAACGCATGTACCACGATGACCCGCAGACGGCTTAGCCCCTTGGCGCGCGCGGTACGGATATAATCCTCACCCAGCACTTCCAGCATCGCTGAACGCGTCATACGCACAATGACCGCCAGCGGAATGGTACCGAGCACAACGGCTGGCAGCACCATGTGCATCACCGCGTCTTTGAAGTCGCCTTCCGCACCCCAAATCAAGGTATCGATCAGCATAAAACCGGTCAGCGGCAGGGAATCATCCAGGAACACGGTGTCGCCTACCCGGCCGGATACCGGCGTCAGGTTAAAATGCACCGACACCAGCATGATAAGCATCATGCCCCACCAGAAGATCGGCATGGAATAACCGGTCAGCGCGATACTGACAGCCGTATGGTCGAACACGGAACCGCGTTTGACCGCCGCCAGAACCCCTACCGGAATACCGACGATCACCGCGAAAATCATCGCGCAGGTGCCCAGTTCCAGCGTAGCTTTGAAACGCGGCACGAATTCATCCCAGACCGGGATGCGGCTTTTCAGGGACATGCCCAAATCACCGTGCAGCACGCCGTAGATATAGTGGACGTATTGCTCCCAGAGCGGCTTGTCCAGGCCAAGCTCCGCCATCAACTGCGCGTGACGCTCCGGGGAAATACCGCGCTCTCCTGCCATGATCATTACCGGGTCGCCGGGGATCAGGTGCACGAAAGCGAAAGTCAGTAGGGTAATACCGATAAACGTTGGGATAACCAGCCCCAAACGACGGAGTATGAACTGCAACATATCCCGAACTCTCTGTGCTTTCTCGTATAGAGATAAAGGACTCGATGGTGCTCACCATCGAGCCTGACATTGCTCACTGCGTTAAAACGGGCGTTGAGCGCACCCTGCCGTTTCCCTACAGAAACACGCGTCTCCAGAAACACGCATTTCAAAAACAACAGGGGCGACAGCGCTGCCATCGCCCATAAGTGTGACGTGATGAGATAATTAGTCTATTGATACGTGGTTGAAGCTGTGTACGCCGCGCGGCTCGATAACGTAGCCTTTCACGTTTTTACGGATCGGTTCAAACACGGTGGAGTGCGCCACAATCAGTGCCGGAGCCTGATCGTGCATCACAACCTGAGCCTGTTTGTACAGTTCGATACGTTTGGCCTGATCGGACACCGCGCGAGCTGGCTGGATCAGGTCTTCGAACGGCTTGTAACACCACTTGGAGTAGTTAGAGCCTTTCTTCGCCGCATCGCAGCTAAACAGCGTCGCCAGGAAGTTATCCGGATCCCCGTTGTCGCCAGTCCAACCCATCAGCACGGTCTGGTGTTCGCCCGCTTTGGCACGTTTGAGGTACTCGCCCCACTCGTAGGTAACGATCTTGGCTTTCACACCGACTTTCGCCCAGTCAGCCTGAATCATCTCAGCCATACGACGAGCGTTCGGGTTGTACGGACGCTGTACCGGCATCGCCCACAGATCTATCTCAAAGCCGTTTTCCAGACCGGCTTCTTTCAGCAGCGCTTTAGCTTTAGCCGGATCGTACGCGTAGTCTTTAACGTCGTCGTTATAGCCCCACATAGTCGGCGGAATCAGGTTTTTCGCTGCCTGGCCCGCGCCCTGGTATACCGCGTCGATGATAGCCTGCTTGTTCACCGCATACGTCAGCGCCTGACGTACTTTCACGTTATCCAGCGGCTTTTTCTCAACGTTGAACGACAGATAACCGACGTTCAGGCCCGGTTTCTGCAGCAGTTCAATGTTCTTGTCCTGCTTCATGCTAGCCAGGTCGGCCGGGTTCGGGTACGGCATCACCTGACATTCGTCTTTCTGCAGCTTGGCGTAACGCACGGAGGCATCCGGCGTAATGGAGAATACCAGACGATCGATACCCGGCTTGGTGCCCCAGAAGCTGTCAAAACGCTTGTAGAGAATGCGGGAGTCTTTCTGGTACTGCACCAACTGGAACGGACCGGTACCGATCGGATCCAGGTCGATTTTCTCCGGTGTACCGGCTTTGAGCATCTTGTCGCCGTATTCAGCGGACATAATGGACGCAAAATCCATCGCCAGGTCAGCCAGGAACGGCGCTTCAGCGTGGGTCAATTGGAAGCGGACGGTATAGTCATCCACCTTCTCGATTTTGCTGATCAGGTCATTCATCCCCATGCCTTCAAAGTACTCGTAGCTGCCGCCGGAGACTTTGTGGTACGGGTGGTTGGCATCCAGCTGACGCTGGAAGGAGAACAGCACGTCGTCAGCGTTGAACGTACGGCTCGGTTTGAAATCTTTGCTGTCCTGCCACTTCACGTCTTTACGCAGGTGGAAGGTGTAAGTTTTACCGTCGGCGCTGATGTCCCATTTTTCGGCCAGCCCCGGCTCGATTTCGGTAGTACCGCTCTTGAACTCAACCAGACGGTTGTAGATAGGAATGGAGCTGGCATCAAACGTCGTACCAGACGTAAACAGCTGTGGGTTAAAGCCTTCTGGAGAACCTTCTGAGCAATATACCAGGGTTTTTGCCTGTACACCGGCGGCAACGGACAGCGCCAGCAAACCAAGGCCGAATTTCAGCACCCTTGATTTCATCAGGGATTTAGCCATTACATGAACTCCATTGTGGATGTTGTGTGTCAGCCAGACCTGTTTGTTGTCATCGCGACTGTTGTGATTGCAACAGGGTTATCGCAACTTGGGTTATCGCGATGATTTTTATCGCGGTGGTCTGTACTTTTCTTCTTCAGCCTGAGGAGCGTGTCCAAAGACCAATGTAATAGTAAACAGGGAGAGACAACAGTGCGGGACAAGCAGGAAAACCCCCACCAGCCCTGTCGATTCAACCGTAATGATTCCTGGTCCTCTGCTGTTCTCCTCCTTGTGACGCCCACAATGTGTCAACAGATCACAATCGCGTCAATATAACCTGTTAGGATTTACAAACAGAAATCACGGAATCATCAGGGTATAAAGTTAGCTCAATTTACCACTAAGTTGGTGATAAAACCCACAAAACAACAAAAATTCAACAGAGAAAACCATATCATAGCCATCATTCGATAATTATCACCACACAATAACTCATAGGAAAATCCTCTCGAATGGTGAATTACTGCACAATAAAGCGTGTTAAAAAGGTTAAAGTCAGGTGAAAATACTGACAAAACCCCTCGATGATGATGTATTCCTATCATCCCTGACGATCGTTAGCCAACTATTTGCGCATTATAAAAAAACTTTATAACACAGCGGCAAAAGCACCGAACACGGTAACAGAACGTGGTAGAGGCTGACGGGTGATCGCCACGTCATCCCATCGCCTCCTTATACTTCACCCGCCATAACACAGTGTAGATCATCGTGCAGTGTAGAATGCCCCAACGCTGAGATACCGTGAGCAAGGTCGAATACTATTTGTTACCACACTGGAGAGTTATGGAGGGATAGGCGCTAAGGTCTGCGTTATTCGCTTCACACTATATAACATAACGACAAGCAGCATAGCGGCAAGCTCAGGCAGATATATCACGTGAGGTTGGAGAAAAGGCGGGTTGGATACTTTATTTATATAACTTTAAAAAATTATTTTTCCATCCGTCGCTGGCGTGTTAACTTTATATAACACTGAATCAACCCTTCCATATAAATATCCCACCCACGATATTCACAAACTAATTTTAATTACAAAATGGCTAATTAAGCTACTTAAAAATGAATTGCTGTGCGGTTCACAATTCCCTAATATTTGCAGTGAACGACTATTATTTTTAACATTTCTCCATGCTAGATTACTTGCCATATTCCTATAAAAATAACATCGCATCCGTCTTGGATGGTGCAGCACATGACTACGTGCTTTGCGCCCTGACTAAATTTTCCACGTATTGCAGAGCAAACTGCTTATCTCTGTCCTAATGCCGCTACAACAGGGTGAATATAATGAAAAATATTGAAACTGAAATCATGAGCGATAACACGCTCGCTACCACCGCACCATCAGGCATACTGGAAAGCCTGAATAAAGCTCGCATCGGATCAGTCCCTTTTATTCTCTTCCTGGTCATTTCCGCTGTTGTTTTTATTGCGTCTTATGCCAGCTATTTGCCTAAGAATATGATCGGCGGATTCGCGGTGATCATGACCATGGGCTTCCTGTTGGCGTATATCGGCCAGCGTATTCCTGTTCTGAAAGAAATCGGCGGCCCGGCTATTCTCTGCCTGATGGTGCCGTCAGTTCTGGTGTATTTTCATCTGTTCAACGCCAATACGTTGGATACCGTCAAGTTGTTGATGAAAGACGCCAATTTCCTTTACTTTGTTATCGCCAGTCTGGTTGTCGGCAGTATTCTGGGTATGAACCGCGTTATCCTGATTCAAGGGATGATCCGCATGTTCATTCCGCTGGTGGTGGGTACCGCTACGGCCGTCATTACTGGTTTGCTGGTAGGTAAACTGTTTGGCTACAGCTTCTATCACACCTTCTTCTTCATCATCGTGCCGATTATCGGTGGCGGTATCGGTGAAGGTATCCTGCCGCTGTCACTGGCCTATTCCGCTATCCTTGGTCACGCGCCGGATGTGTATGTTGCCCAACTGGCCCCGGCCGCTGTGGTCGGCAACATTTTCGCCATCATTTGCGCCGGTGTGCTGGCTCGTATCGGTGTATTGCGCAGTGACCTTAACGGTAATGGCAATCTGGTACGCAACGAGGCGGATAACGCGTTATTTGCCATAAAAGACACACCGAAGACGGTGGATTTCCACCTGATGGGTGGCGGCCTGCTGCTGATCTGTACCTTCTTCATCGTGGGTGGGTTGTTTGAAAAAGTGCTGCACATTCCCGGTCCGGTACTGATGATCCTGATCGCGGTATTGTGCAAATACGGCCGTATTATCCCCTCCAGCATGGAAACCGGTGCCAACAGCTTCTATAAATTCGTGTCCAGCTCACTGGTGTGGCCGCTGATGATCGGTCTCGGTATGCTGTACGTTCCGCTGGAAAGCGTGGTCGCGGTCTTCTCCGTCGGTTACGTGGTGGTGTGTGGCTCGGTGGTGCTTTCAATGGCGCTGGTTAGCTTCTTCATCGCACCGTACCTGAAAATGTACCCGGTTGAAGCCTCCATCGTGACCAGTTGCCACAGTGGCCTGGGCGGTACCGGCGACGTCGCCATCCTGTCGGCCTCCAACCGTATGTCACTGATGCCGTTCGCGCAAATCGCCACCCGTATCGGCGGTGCTTCTACCGTGATCGCGGCAACCCTGCTGTTGGGCTGGCTGGTGTAATCAAATCCACTAATTTCCATACCACAAGGCCACGGATTCCGTGGCCTTTTTCGTTTTATGCATCCAATAAAAAAGCCACGCCGTTCGTGGCTTTGTCGTTTGATGTTATTGGGCGTTATTCGCAATACTGACGCAGGGCGTCCTGCTTTTCCGGCAGCAATCGGTAGAGATAAACCGGGCGACCGGTGGAGCCGTAGAGAATGTTGGTATCGAGAATACCGGTGTCTGCCAGGTAGATCAGATATTTACGGCAGGATACACGCGAGATGCCGATGGCATTGGCTAACATCTCGGTGGAGAACTCTGTCCCTTGATTACCTTCAATCCACTCACAGACGGTGCGCAATGTCAGGCTGGTCAATCCCTTCGGTAATTTTTTGCGTTCCACCACGGGTGTGCCACTGGTGCGACGGATCAGGTTATCGATATCTGACTGCGCTACAAACTCACGGTGCTTGAGCAGATTGGCTTCTTCCCGATAAGCCGTCAGCGCCTGCTCGAAACGCGCAAACTGGAACGGTTTGATCAGGTAATCCACCACGCCATAGTGCAGCGCTTTTTTGATGGTATAGACATCACTGGCCGACGAAATAATGATGACATCCGTGTGTTCACTAAATTCACGGATGGTGGGCAGTAAATCCAGACCATTATCCTGCTGCATGTAGATATCCAGCAGCACCAGATCAATCTCGCAGTCCGGCTGCATCAGCAGATTTCGCGCTTGCTGCAACGTCGGCACTGTCGCATAGCAGCTAAACCCGGAAATCTGATTCAGATAACACTTATTCAACTCCGCCACCATGGCGTCGTCATCGACGATCAGTACATTTATCATGGTCAAATTGCCTTAATCATGGTCAAACTGCCTTGCTTGATACGGGATATTCACAAAAAACTGGGTGTAAACGTCCGGTTCGGATTCAAAATCGATAGTCCCGCCGATTTTCTCAAGACTCTGTCGGGTGAGATACAAGCCGATACCACGCCCGGAGCCTTTGGTGGAAAAGCCTTCCTGATAAATGCGCTGCTGAATATCCAGCGCAATACCCGGCCCATCATCGCTAACCGTGCAGTGCAACTGCCCATCCTGATGATGAAATGTCACGGCAATTTCTCGATTGTCCAGACCAGATAACGCGTCCATCGCATTTTCGATCAGATTGCCCAGCACGGTAATCAATTCATTGGTGGCCTGAGCATCGTCGGTATCCGGCAACAGGCTATCTTCACTGATGGATAGCGTGACACCTAAATCCCGCGCCCGGTTGATTTTACCCAACAGGAACCCGGCAATCACCGGTGATTTTACTTTTCGAATAATCGAACCGATTTCCGCCTGATAATTATTGGCGGTTTTTAAAATATATTCTTCCAGCTGCGGGTAATATTTCAGATGCAACATGCCGAGAATCACATGCAGCTTGTTCATGAACTCATGTGACTGGGCACGCAGGGCATCAGCGTAATAGGACATCCCGGTCAGACGTTGCAGCAACTGGCTGACTTCCGTTTTATCGCGGAAGGTCGCAATCGCACCGATAATATCGCCCTTCACCACCACCGGTACGGTGTTGATGAGCAGCAAATTGCCGTTGAAATTGATTTCCTCATCCTGGCGCGGCGCGCCAGAGGCCAGTACCTTTTCCAGGTTCATCAGCGCTGGCCAGCGGCTAATGGTACTGCCGATAGCCAGCGTTTCGCCGGAGCCGTGCTGGCTGAAGAGCCGTTTGGCTTCGTCATTGATGATAGTGACGCGCAGGTCGGTATCGACGGCGATCACCCCTTCCTTGATTTGTTTGAGCATCGCGTTACGTTGCTCGAACAGATTGGAAATTTCGAACGGCTCAAAACCCAGCATGATGCGTTTAAGGGTTTTCACCAGGAAATAGGTACCCAGCAGACCGACCAGCGCACCAAACAGAATAGTCCAGGGGATAATCCAGCGATTTTCGTTGATGACCGACTGCACGCTGGACAGTGAAATCCCAACGGCCACGACACCAAGCTGGTGGTTATTTTCATCAAACACCGGCGTAAACACACGCAGCGCCGGGTCTAGTACCCCACGATTCACCGCCGTATTCTCCAGCCCCAGCAACGCCGGATAGAGATCATCGCCGATAAAGTGACGGCCAATTTGTTCCGGCTCCGGGTGGGAATGACGAATACCACCCATATCGGTAACAATCACAAACAACAGATGGTTGCGGCTTTTTACATTCTCGGAAAAGCGCTGCACCAGCGTCGGATCACCGATACCTTTAAGCTCGTCCACCACGATCGGCGAATTGGCGACGGTGCGGGCAACCGCAAAAGCCTTATCTTTGAGATGTGCTTCAGTGAGTTCGGTAATGCGAAAAAACAGCAGTGCATACACCACCAGCAAGACGGAGCCGATCACCGCCGACACCATCAGGATGACCGAGGTACCCAATTTCAGCGGTGTCTTTTTTTTACTCATTTCTCGCTCCGGAATTCGCATCATCGATCCCGTTATCTTAACCTGTTCAGGCCCTTTCTGCCCGTGCTGATAACAAAACCGCCGCCCTTAACAGGCGGCGGGTGGATCAAACCGTCAGGCAAAAACCGGTTACCACATACCCAAGACTTTCCACCACAGGCTGCCGATACCCAGCCAGATAGGAATCACCACCAGTCCAACCAGAAAGCCGATTTTCCACCAGGTGCCCAACGGCAGGTAACCACAGCCGAACATGATCGGTGCCGGGCCGCCAGAATAATGCGTGGTCGCCATAAACAGGTTACTGAACGCGGCAAACGCCAGCACCGTTAATACCGGCGGCGCACCGGCGGCAATCGCGATAGACACGAAAATGGCGTACATAGCGCTGATGTGCGCGACCGCGCTGGCCATGAAATAATGGCTGTAGTAGTACACCAGCAACAACAGCCCCAGCATTGGCAGCCAGTGCATGCCAACAACCGCATGACTGGCGATACCGCCCAGCCAGGCTATCAAGCCCATCTTGTTCAACTGCGTCGCCAGCATCATCAAAACGGCGAACCACACCACGGTATGCCAGGCTTCTTTCTCACCGGTGACGTCTTCCCAGCTTAACGCTCGGGTCAGCAACAGCACACTCAAACCGCCCAGCGCGGTCAGGGTCGCATCGATATTCAGCGTCGCCCCCAGCACCCAGAACACCACCAGTCCCAGGAACACACACAGCACAACCCACTCGTTGCGGCTCATCGGCCCCATTTCCTGCAGGCGGACTTTAGCCAGCTCGCGCATTTCCGGCGTTTTCTTCAGTTCCGGCGGGTAGAAACGGTAAAGCACCAGCGGAATGACGATTAACGACAGTAGCCCCGGCACCAGCGTGGCAGTAGCCCATTCGGTCCAGGTCAGGTGAACACCGAACTGGGTCGCCAGTTTGCTGATAAGCGGGTTACCGGCCATTGACGTCATGAACATCGCCGATGTAATAGTGTTGCACTGGAAAATGGTCTGTACCAGAAACGCACCAATACGACGCTGCGTCCCCTGTTCTGGCGTCGAACCGTAGGCTTCAGCAATCGAACGAAACAGCGGGGTGATAATACCGCCGCAACGGGCAGAGGTTGACGGCATCGCCGGGGAAAATAGCAGGTCGGTGAACACCAGACCGTATGCAAGCCCCAGGCTGCTGTTACCCAGTTTACTGATGAACAGAAAGCCGATACGACGGCCGAAACCCGTCTTGATGAAGCTGCGCGAAATGAAAAATGCACAGGCAATCATCCAGATAGTCGGGTCACTAAACCCAACCAGCACATCCTTGACCGGCAGGAGTCCGAGCGCCGACACGGCGGTGATACTAAAAACGGCAATAGCGCCAAGTGGATAGGGAGAAAGGATCAAACCGACAACGGTAGCAACAAATATTGCCAACAGATGCCACGCTGGGGGATTCACACCTTCAGGGACGGGAATAAACCAAAATATAATGGCTATACCAAGGATAATAAAAAGCTTCACTAACCTGCTGTTATTTGCAGACATACTAACACCACTCAAGATTAAAACGAAATCAGCCACGTTTACCGGAGGCCCCGTGTTATGAGTGGAGGAGTTATTTTATTTCTTCATCACCCTTAATGTCGCCATCTGACAATCCAGATAAATGCAAAAGCGCAAATAAATGCAGATAGCGGTTTTTTCGTCATGCCATCACCACGTTCGTGACGGGTGCGGTCTGACAAACACAACGGGTACAGCATCAGCAAAAAAAAGACGAGAAAACAATAAAGAACAGGGTGCTTTTCTCGTCCCATCAAAATCAAGTGAAGTGATCAACGAGGAAAATAGTATTATTAAAAACGGAACAAACCATTGTTATTTTAATTACTAAATAGGTTTAATAATTTACTTTTAAGAGTAAAAACACCCTTTCAAAAACAAATAAATATTTACTTTTATTGTGCATAATAACAATTATTGAACATGCTATTAACGATAATGTTAATAGCAATTTATCGCCATATTCCTTTTTCACCGTGATTATTTATTGGTTTATTTCACCTGATTCGTTCAGGAAGTAAAATAATTCTAAAGGGTTATTCACTATTCACCTTCTATACCCAAAATAATTCGAGTTGCAGGACAACACGCTGGCGTGTTGAACAACGCCACGCGTTGACCCTTTAGGGCAAGGCTCGTTAGAACCTTGTAACGCGGCAATCGAGCGAATCCCCAGGAGCTTACACAAGTAAGTGACTGGGGTGAACGAGAGCAGCCAACACACCTGCAACTTGAAGTATGAAGGGTATATATGAAGAAAACTATTCAACGACCGTAAAGCGAACCACTCCCAGCCTTGAAGGAAGGCGCGGGAAGCGTGACGCGAAATGTTAAAAAACCGCTCATGGACACACCGCGAGCGGTTGGTAACAGGAGGAACAGAGCGTTAAGCCTTATCGTCAGGCGCACTCTCATTGAGCGCGGGGACCAGTCGGCCAATAGCGATACGCTGCGGTTGCAATGCCTGCGGCACCTCGCGGATCAGATCAATATGCAGCAACCCATGCTGGAACTGGGCCTGTGACACATGCAGGTGTTCGGCCAGGGTAAAACTCAGCGTGAAGGGTTTGAACACCAGCCCTTGGTGCAGATACTGCACTTTTTTCTCTGGTAATGTCGGCGTGCCTTTCACGGTCAGACGCTGGCCTTCCACTTCAATATCCAGCTCAGACTGGCGGAATCCGGCCAACGCCAGTGTAATGCGGTAATGGTTATCGTCGATTTTCTCGATATTGTACGGCGGGAACTCCACGGCGTCCTGATTACCCATAGAACTGGCGAGCTTGTCAAAGCCAATCCATTGACGCAGCAGGGGGGATAAATCGTAATTACGCATACTCATAACTCCTTCTGTGAAGCGAGATAATGGTTTCCGGCCGATGACCGGATCGTCCCCGTTCGGCGGACGAGAAAAAATCAGGATTCGGGGTGATAGCACTCACGCCCGGTCATCCACGTAACGCCGTGGCGTGACACGCCAGCGGCCATGGCGGTTATTTGATTTCGATACGACGCGGTTTGAGCGTTTCTGGAATCACCCGCTGTAACTCAATAAACAGCAAGCCATTCTCCAGGCTGGCGCCATGAATCTGGATGTGCTCGGCCAGTTGGAATTTGCGCTCAAAATTGCGTTCGGCAATACCTTGATAGAGGTAATTGCGTGGGGTGGCGTCACCACTATGCGAACCTTTGACAATCAGCATGTTATCGTGCGCGGTGATCTCCAGTTCGCTTTCAGCAAACCCAGCCACGGCAATGGCGATGCGATACAGGTTTTCGTCAACCAGCTCAACGTTATAGGGAGGGTATCCACCATTCCCCTGGCTCTGGCCAGCTTCCAGCAGATTAAACAGACGGTCAAAACCAATAGCAGAGCGATACAGCGGGGAAAAATCGGGATTACGCATAAACTCTCTCCTGACATGCAGCGAGGTCAATATCGACGGCCCTCCATCCGGACGGGCTCCTGACCGCAGCCACTGTGTTCCAGAAACACAGCGCCATACCCTGTCGGCGTATGTCTGCGGCTCTGATTGAGATATGGTGATTTGTCTCTGCTTTTCAACACGGCAGGTGGAAAATTTTTCTTATTCTCTAACCCGGTCCTGATGTAATCGCATACACTGGACAACGAGCACATTTTGCTAAAACATGTAAGCACATGCAGGTCGATGGCGGTCGATGTAAGTACAGTCAACCACGTAACCGGGACGATTTACCTCAAGGTAACATGATGACCATTCTGAAAAATGCCTCATTGTCGTTCGTGCTGTCAGGCGGGATACTGGCGACGTGCGGCGGTTGCTCCAGCGTGATGACCCACTCTGGCGGCGAGCAAGGATACTATTCCGGCACCAAAGCCAGCATGACCACGCTGAAAGATGAGGACACCAGTTGGGCGATGATGCCGATGGTGGCGCTTGATGTCCCCTTCTCCGCCATGCTGGATACGCTACTGTTACCCTATGACTTCTATCGCACCCACAGCGATACCCACAGCACCTCCGCGCGCGATCGTCTGGGAGAATACGAGAGCCGCCAGCCGATGGGTTCCCCTCCGCCTTTACTGGTGATGCCAGCGTCGGCGAATAACGCCGGTCAGTGATGCCCGGCCTGACGGCGATGGATAAGCGTCATGGGGATCACCGCTTTATGCGGTTGCACCTCACCGTTTAACGCCTGCTGCATCGCGGTAAACGCCTGTTCTGACCACGCATCTTCATTCTGACGCATCGACCACAGCGTATTGGGCAAGAACCCCAGCATGGCGTGTTCATCGAAGGTGCCGATATTAATATGCGCCGGAATATAGCCATAGCGTTCACGAACCACACTGAGCATCCCCTCCAGCACCGGCAGTGACGACGCGATAAACGCGGGTGGCGGCGCATCGTGTTGGCGCAAAAACTGCTCCATCATCAACATACCGTCCTCGCGGCGGTTATGGCTGGCTTCCAGCACCGCTGGCGTCAGGCCCGCCTGCTGCACAGACTGGTGATAACCACGCAGACGATCGCGGATCGCCGGTTGCTGTACGTCACCCGCCATAAAAAACAGCGGTGCGGCAGG
Organism: Dickeya ananatis; assembly: GCF_019464615.1. NCBI lineage: Bacteria > Pseudomonadati > Pseudomonadota > Gammaproteobacteria > Enterobacterales > Pectobacteriaceae > Dickeya > Dickeya ananatis. The sequence goes on from NZ_CP040816.1 coordinate 4,138,980, forward strand.
CTGGGCAGCCAGCATCGCCTGAGTCAGCGCCGCGCCGCCTTGCAGGTTATCACTCATTACCAGTGGCAACTGTTCGATACCAAAATCGCGGTCCAGCAGTACCAGCGGCTTTTTCACCACCTTCGCGTGATGCTGCGCGGCCTGTAGCGATGAGGGCACCACAAACAGCCCGTCGACATTACGCTGCAACAGCGCCTCCACCAGCCGGTTTTCATACTGTGGGTCACTGTAAGAACAGCTGATCATCAGTTGGTAGCCCACCTCACGGCAGCGCGTTTCGAGCTTTTCGGCCAGCGTAGAGAAAAACAGGTTGGATAAACGGGGAACAATAAGCCCCAGCGTTTCGGTTTTATTCAGCTTCAGGCTGCGGGCGACGTGATTAACGGTATAACCGTACTCCGTCACATACTGGTGGATGCGTTGCTGGGTTTTAGCACTGATTCGATACTGTTCCGCTTTTCCATTGAGTACCAGGCGTACCGTGGTCACGGACAACTTCAAGGCACTGGCAATCTGTTCAACTGTTTTCGCCATGAAACAGAATATCCCTATGAGAACTGAAAGATAACCAGTGTAACGGAATAACTAACTCGACGCAGCTAAAGCGCGGCCTACCCTGGCCGCGATCAATAAATCACACGTCTTTGGTCATATCCCGACGTGATGTTTCCGGCGCTTTCCAGGCAGCGAAGGCCGCGACCAGCGCTGCTACCGTGACGTAGGTTGCCACCAGCGTCCAGGACTCGTTATCTATCGCCGTCAGCCCCTTGGCGATAAACGGAGTAAAACCACCGGCCACAATCGCCCCCAGTTGCGCACCGATAGACGCGCCGCTGTAGCGCACTTTCGGGCCAAACAGTTCGGTAAAGAACGCCGGTTGCACCGCGTTAATGGAGTTATGAGCGATATTGATCAGCAACACATACCCCAGCACCATCAGCCCAAAAGAACCACTTTCCAGCAGATAGAAGAACGGGAATGCCATTGCCGCCGCGCACAATGCACCGAAGATATAGATAGGACGACGGCCCACCCGGTCAGACAGCGCGCCAAACAACGCGTGCATCGGGAACGCCAGCACACAGGTCGCCATGATCACGTTGAGCATGGTTTGCTTCGGCACGCCTAACTGCACCGTGGCGTAGGACACGGCGAACACCGTCGCCAGGAAGAACGGCACACTTTCCGCGAAGCGCAACACCATGATCAAACAGACGCTGCGCCACTGATTACGCAGCACCTCCACCACCGGGCTCTGACGCGGTGCGGTATCACGCTGATTCGCCTGCTGCTGTTGCTGCTTCTGAACCTGTTGGAACACCGGGGTTTCATCCACCTTGCGGCGCATGTACAGCCCCACCAGCACCAGCGCCACGCTCAGCATGAACGGCACACGCCAGCCCCAAGACATCAGTTGATCTTCCGGCAGCGTCGAGACCATGGCGAATATTGCCGTCGCCAGTAGTTGGCCGGAAAAACCGCCCGTCTGCGGGATAGAGCCTAACAAGCCGCGACGATTGGCAGGCGCGGTTTCCACCACCATCAGCATTGCGCCGCCCCATTCGCCACCAACCAGAAAACCCTGCACAAAACGCAGCACCACCAGCAAAATCGGCGCCCAGACACCGATCTGATGATAGGTCGGCAGGCAGCCGATCAAAAAGGTCGCCATCCCCATGCCACCGAGGGTAATCAGCAGCGTTAGCTTACGCCCCAGGGTATCGCCCATATGGCCAAAAAAGATGCCACCCAACGGACGGGCGATAAACCCCACGCCAAAGGTGGCGAACGACGCCAGCATCGCCGTTACCGGGCTGACATTGGGAAAGAACAGTTTGCCAAATACCAGTGCGCTCGCCAGTCCGTAGAGCAGGAAATCGTAAAACTCGATGGTGTTGCCAATCCAACTGGAGATCACCACACGACGAATGTTGGATTTGTTGTGCATCGCCTGGTGTTGGGATAATTCCACGGAAATCGACATGATGTTCCTCGCTTTATGATTTTATCGCCCTTCAGGCAAAACCATCCGGACGCCGCCTAACCCGGAGGTTGGCGGGGGGTGTAGGGTACAGTTTTTTTTGAGTGCTACAACGACTACCCGCTGAATATCAGCGCGCAGTAAACGATATTTTTTCGATTCCAGGTGTAGGTCACATGTAACGTATCGCCATCAGCAATAATGGCGGGATAAGAAAACTCGCCGGGCTCCTGCTCAAGACAGAGAGCGTCCTGCCAGTGTTCACCGTTATCCGTAGAACAGGCCACGGCTAACGGGTAGCGACGATGCCAGTTGCCGGTCACCGGGTTGTAGACCAGCACCAGACGACCAGCGCCCAGATGCACCAGATCGACGCCGCTATTATTGTTTGGCAAACCCACAGCGTAAGCCTCGCACCAGTGACGGCCGTAATCGTCAGAATCGCTACGGTATAACGTGCCACGGGTACTGCGCATCAGTACGTGTACCCGCCCGGGTGACGACTCCCATGCCGACGGTTGAATCACACCGTCCCACTGGAATACACGGGTCAGGTCGTTTTCCCACAGCGCCGCCTGCTCCAGCCCCGACCACAAGGCCTCACGGCCATGCTCGCCGGGTAGGCGATGGGTCAACGGGATAAGCGCGCTCTGCCAGCTCTGCCCTTGATCAGCGCTGAGATCGACAAACGCGTCCCAGTGGCGGTCATCCTCGACGGACGCGGGAGCCAGCCACTCGCCGTTAGACATCGCCAACAGCTTATTCTTCACCGGCCCGCGCGGTACGCTGTCGCCGGGCACCAGCGGGCGCGGTGCGGACCAGCTCGCACCTTCATCCGTGGACAGCTGTACCCGCGTCTGCCAGTGGTGTACGTCAGCCCCCACCTTGTAGAACAGCCACAGCGTGCCCGCCTGCCAATGCAGCACCGGGTTCCAGTGCGCCAGCCCGTCTTCCCAGGCCACCCGAACCGGCGGTAACCAGCGCCCCTGCTCGCGGCTCGCCAGCCAGATAGCGGTATCGCCACTGCCTTCTTTTTCACCGGCAAACCAGGCAACCCGTAACCGCCCACCCGGCAACGCCACCACGGTCGAGGCGTGGCAGTTGCCAAAATAGTCGTGCCCCTCGGGCAGGACACATTGCCGTGTTGTCGTTGTCAGCCTCATCAGGATGTCCTTGCGTTAGCGTGGCGATACCGGGAGTCCGGCCGCCAGCGTATTGCCCAGCCGGAGCATGCTCTCGATAGCCTGTGGGAAAAAACTCTCGTCGTAAGCCGCACTATTGCGTACCCGACAAACGTGGGTCGAGAACGTACCACATTGTTGCTGATAGAACTTGGCGCAGGCCGGATAATCGAGAAATTCCACCAGCGCCGCCGTACCGAGGTAGTCCGCCAAATGCGCCGCCGCCTCCGGGTGCTCCCGCCAGTGCTCGAACAGCCACACATACAGCTGCGGATGGAAGTTAGCCATCACACCGCTATAAGCCTGACACCCCGCCTGCAACGATGGCAGCAGTGTTTGGCTATTGGCATTTGCCAGATGCAGGCGGGAACCTTGCGCCAGTTGCAACCGCCGACGAATCGTTGGTAAATCGCAACAGGTGTCTTTGATAAAGGTGTAGCGCCCGCTGCGCGCGCACCAGGCGACGGTCTCGTCAGACAGCAACCGCTTGTAAGGATAAGGACACTCGTAAATCCCCAGATCCACCTGCACGGGCAGTTGCGCCGTCAGCGCCTGCAACCGGGCCAGCGCCAGCTCATCGGGCTCGCCTGCCAGCGCCAGCCGGTTACTGATGAGGATCACGCCGTCGACGCCGGTTTCCGCCACGCCGTTGAGTTGATCCACCTGCTGACTGAAGGCACTGGCAGTGTGACCTGACGCCACGACCGGTACCCGGCCATCTACCTGCGCGACGATAAAGCGCACCAGCTCGCGGGTTTCTGCGTCGCTTAAGAAAAACATCTCGCTGGACTGACAGGCGGCGAACAGACCGTGTACACCCGCCTGCAGATACCACTCCACCAACCGCGCCAGCGATGCGTAGTCGATTTCGCCACGCGCATCGAACGGGGTGAGCATCACCGGCCAGATGCCGGTGTACTTGTTTTGATCACTGATCGAAGGGTTGTCGTTGGTCATGATATTACTCCGCCAGCAGTGAATGGGCCTCGCCCGCTACCCATACCTGGATATGCTGCGTCAGCGCCTGGGCAACAAAGGCTTTCAGTACGTCGGCGAGTTTATCGTCGTCCACATACGCCACCGTCAAATGGTTACTCTGGTGACCCGCCATCAGGTCATCACGGGTAACGCCATCCAGTACCGCGTTGAGCAGCGGCCACTCGTAGTTGGTCGCACGGCGACGGCGCTCGAACTCGTCCGCAGGCAGTTCCACCGCGGTACCGGTACCGATATGCATGACAACCTGCGTTCCTTCGTAGTGCGCCCTCGCCCAGACAAAACGCCCCGCTTTACCCTGACCGGCAATCGTGGAGCCGCCATACGGGAAGAACATCGGCGGTTGACGATAGCCGGTAGCACCAGCAATACCGCCTTTAAGATGGGCGAACGGCACCGCGCCAGAAATTTCCAAATCCCAGTAGAAAACGCCCTGATACTCACTGCCCCAGCGAATATCGTGCAGCGTGGTCTCTGCCGGTAATCCCAGCCCGTGCAACAGGTGCCACAACATGACCTGCGGAATGGCGCTGCCCATGTCCACTTCATTGATGCAGGGGATGGCGACATCAGGACGAATCGGTACGCCCTGCTCATCCGGCAGCGGGAAACGCTCCGCATTGCCGATCGCGCCTTCGGCGAAATCGGACGCGGCGCAGCTGTCCTTCAGCCCTTGCTGATACTGCACCCCAACCGCCGACAACCCGAAGCGCTGCACGAAGCGCGCCATCGCGATCATCATCGCGCACTGCTCCAGTACCTGTTCGCGTGTCAGTTGACGGCTGGCGTCATCGCCGAACTCAAAGCGCATCCCACGCTGCTCATACCACGCCAGACAGCTTTCCCGCAGGCTATGCGGCACTTTCGCCATTTCCACCAGCAACGCCGACTGGGACAACGACTCGATCGGCATACCGGTCTGGATCATCGCCTGTTGCGGGAATACACCGTTGATCATCCCCATACAGAAACTATCGAACAGCCCGATAATCGCCTTGTGACGCAAAATGTAGTCCCCGACCTGGCGGCCAATCTGTCCGGCGGTGGTCGCCAGCACCGGGTGAGAAGCGGCCACCGGACGCAGGTAGCCGGTCTTATGGCTCACCGCACCGTCACGCAGCCAGGTCGCCAACCCTTGATGGAACGCCTCATCATCAAAGGTTTCTGACCACAAACGGGAATAACTGCGCCCCAGGCTGGTCAGACAGCCCGCCATACACAACATACCCACCAGTCCCGGCCAGGTGCCGTCAAAGTTGGCCAGCAACAGCACCGGACCACGGTGATGCACCAGCGATGGGGCGATATGGTGGGAATACTGCCAGGCGGTCAGCAGCACAATCACTGGCGCATCCGGGTCGAGTGCGGCGAAAACATCACTGCCTTCCCGCTGGCTGCTGATAAAACCATGCCCGCGTGCGGTGTCTACTGCATGGGCGCGCGTCATGCGGTACCCCAGGTGTTCCAGCACGCTCTGCAGGCGGCTTTCGAATTCTTGTTGGGTCGGCCAGCAGGTCAGGTTGGCGGATTCACGCAAGTCCGCATTGGTAACCAGCAAGACCTCACGTTCGCCGACGGAAAGCGAGCGGGGTGAGACGGGAAGATTCAGTGTCAACATAATGTACTCCTGGTGTCCTCTCCGGACGGTGCCGGAAGAAAATTCGGCTATCAGTGACGGCGCATCTGTTGCTGTGCGGCCTGCTGGTAGTCATACATCTGCAAATAAATCTGATATTTATCGTCGTGAAACGGTTGATGGCCTCGATCGGCGCGGATAAGTGCACCGGGACGCACCAGCGACTGTGCCGCTTGTGGCAACGAGGAATACGCGCCGCACGCCACCGCCCCTAATAACGCCGCCCCCAGCGTGACCGCATCCTCCTCACTCGCCAGTTGAATGTCGCACCCCGTAATGGCGGCGTATTCCCGCAGCCACAGCGGGTTTTTGGTCGCCCCACCGCACATCACCAGCCGGGTAATACGATGACCGGCCTGATTCAACGTCTCGATAATGTGCCGGGTGCCGTAGGCGATAGCCTGCAACGTCGCCAGATAAAGCCGGGCCAGTGCGTCCGGGCCTTGCTCCAGCGTCAGCCCCATCACCATGCCGCGCGCATCCGGGTTCGCCCGTGGCGAGCGATTACCGTGGTGATCCGCCAGCACATGCAGGTGACGGGTCGGTAACGGCTCGCGCTGTTCCAGTGATGCCACCCATTCATTCAATACGGCATACGGGCTACGCTGCTGTTGTTCAGCCTGCGCGAGCAGTGTCGGCCACTGGGCGTGCTGATGTAAGGTCCACTCCACCAGCGCCCCTGCCGCGCTCTGCCCGCCTTCGTTGAGCCACCACTGCGGCAGCATCGCTCCCCAGTACGGCCCCCATACGCCGGGCACCTCGACCGGCTGACGACTGACCAGCATATGGCAGTTAGACGTCCCGCTGATGATGGCCAGACTCCCCTGCGGTTCACTGCCCACCAATGCCAGCCCACCGGCGTGCGCGTCGATGATGCCACCGGCGACCACCACGTTTTCCGGCAATCCCCAGTCGCGCGCGACGTCAGCCGCCAGCGTTCCGGCTGCCTCACCCAGTTGCAGGATGCGTGGCGGGATTTTCTGCACTAAGTCAGCCAACCCGACCGCCTGCAACAGACTGTCGCTAAAGCGATTTTCATGCGCCAGATAGTTCCACTTACACGTCAGGGTGCAGACACTGGCCACATCCGCACCAGTCGCGCGCCATACCAGATAGTCCGCCAAATCGAAAAAACGCCATGTTTGTTGGTAACGTGCGGGGAAATGGCGCTTCAACCACAGGATTTTGGGCAATTCCATCTCGATACTGACTTCGCCACCCACATAGCGCAGTGCCTCGTCGCCAGTGGCGTTGATATCAGCGGTTTCGGTTGCGGCACGGTGATCCATCCACATGATGATGTCCCGCTGCGGGTCATTCTGCTCCGCTACCGATACCGGCTGCCCTTGCTGGCCCACCGCCACCAGCGAGCAGGTGGCGTCGATACCAATGGCACGGACCTGCGAAGGTGCAACCGCCGCCACACTGAGCGCTTCACGCACACAGGTACCCACCGCTTGCCAGATATCCGCCGACGATTGCTCCACCACATGCGTGCGGGGATGAAACTGTTCAATAGGCCGCACCGCAAACGCCAGACGCTGGCCATTGCCGTCAAATACCCCAGCCCTGACGCTGGCTGACCCAACATCCACACCGATAAAACAATCGTTTTTCATGCTGAAATCTCTTTGCTAAGTCGAGTTAGCAATTTATTTTAAGCATGGAGAAGATGACAATGATTTTTGTTGCGAACTGTGAGGCAGATCGGTGAATAAAAAATAATCGTTTGAAAGAAAACAGTTTTATCAGGCAAGTAAAATTGCCTCGCGATGAACACCGCAGAGAAGGTGCTGACGCGGCGTCAGCACTGGGCGGCGCAGACATCCGGTACGCGCCGCCTGAGGGAAAACCGGTGGTTAACGGGCGACCGTCACCACAAAAATCTGGCTGAAACCGTCAATGTCCCGCAGGTAGGCAAGGCGATCGCCATTCGGTGAAAACACCACCGCATCCCCTATGGGCGGCGTTTCACTGCGTGCCGTCTGGCGAATCAACCGACCGGTGGCGACCTCACACAGCATCACGCTGTTGTCGGCAATAAACGCCAGAGAGTCACCGGTCGGATGCCAGCTGAATGCTGACTGTATCGGCCAGTCGCTGTGCGTGACCTGACGCGGCTCTCCCCCGTTCGGCGATACCGTCCACAGTTGCACGATGCCACGACAGTCTTTCATCAGAAACGCGATTTGGCTGCCATCCGGCGAGCTGCGTAACCAGTGGCGCGGTTGATTAACCACACCGGGGTACGGCCTGTCGGCGGTAAAGGTGAGTCGGCGCTGGTACACACCGGCTGGCGGCGCGGGCAAGGTGTCATCAGTACCACCCAGCGGACGTTCGCCGGGGCGGGCGTAGTCGTCCAGTTTTTCCGGTAAATCAACAAGAAACACGTCAGGCACTTTTTCACCGTGCGCCGATAGCGTATCGCCGATAAACGCCAGCGCCCAGCGCTGGCGGCTACCGTCCGGGCGGACATAACCGGTATTGCCGACCCAACCTTCTTCGTAAGCGCGGTTAATATCATCGCTACCAGGACGCGGCTGCGGCGTGGTATGACTCACCAGCACACAGTAATGGCTACCGTCATGCTCACGTGGATGGCGGTGTGGCGCGTCAACCCGGTACAACGGTACCGCTACGCCGACGTTGCGTAAGTCCAACGCCGGGTCACGCTCATGCAACACGTGGTCGTTATAGGTAAAACTCAAGCGAGTACCGTCCGGGCTGAACACATGCACATGAGAGCCGCCGCGCAGTGCACCAGCCAGATAGGGTGCCGTCAAGACACAGGCATCCAGCGTCGTGGCCTGCGGGCGATCGTCATCGGCTATCATCACGCCACGGCGATGGTGAAAATCATACTGCCAGTACGCATCGGGATTTTCCGGACCGTGGATAAACACGTAGCGTTGCGGCGGCACCGGGCTGCCGGTCGCAACACCAACATGCGCGCCTTGCCCGGCACGGTAAAGCACCTCGCACTCGCGGGTTTCCACATTGACGCGCTCAATCGTCGAACCGGTAAACGAAGACCCATGCGGCCGGACATCATAAATCAGCCAGTTTCCATCAAATGACCAGATATTGATGTTGGTCAGCTGATGTGAAAACGCCCCAAATGTTATCTGCCTGTCTTCATTCATCACAGATTCCCCGCTTTGATAAATTAACTTGGCATATCATAAAAAACCACGAAATGAATGACAAAAACAATGAAAATCAGCGGTTTGTTTACAATATTTGACTGTATTGTTGGTCAAAAAAGTAGAAAGATAGCGTCAACAACCTCCGTTTTTCACGAAGGCTAACAGGGCGTAACCTCTCCGTTATATCGAAAGAGCAAACGCCTTTACCAAGATGACCGAAGAAGGAAAGAAACATGAAAAACATCAAAACCATCGCTATCGCCGCCGCCCTTGCCACCGTATCTTTTGGTTCTTTCGCGGCCGCTCATAGCGTCAGCTATGCACAGGCTCAACAGCTGGAAAAAATCGGTGCGGTGTCCGCCACCGCCAATGACCTGACCTCGTTGCAAGCCAAACTGGCGCACAAAGCCAGCGCAGCCGGCGCGTCTGCGTACACCATTACCTACGCTGGCGGCGACGATACCCTGCACGGCAATGCGACTATCTACAAATAATCCTTGACCACGAATTCATCATTATCCCTCAGCCCCGGTGCCTGTGTCCCCCCGGGGTTTTTTATTTTCAACGCCTTACACACTGACTTCATTCAACGCTTACTTATCACCGCTGAAGAGATGATCGTACACATGCTGGAGATGACGCTCCATGCTGGTACGCGCCCGGGCCGGGTCGCGCGCAATGATCGCGTCAGCGATATCGGCGTGATCCTGATTCATGGTGCGGGGGAAATCGGAGTCGGCATAGAGCGTTTCCAGCCGAACAAATCGGCTACTCTGGCGCTTATTCCACAGGTATTCCATCATGTCCTGCAACACCTCATTGCCAGACATTTCGCTCACCAACAGGTGGAAACGCTTGTCTTCATGCAGAAACTGCGCGTCATTAATGTGCAGGCGAGACAAATCGCGGGTGATTTCCTGTAGCGCGGCGCGTTGTTCATCGCTGGCATGTACCGCCGCCAGTTCCGCCATCATCGCCTCGTAGACCTGGCGGGCCTGAATAAACGCCCGCAGGCTGAACTCGTCTTCTGGCAACACAGCGGACGGCGCTTCCGGCAGCGGATCGTTAACGTAAACGCCATTGCCGGTACGGATTTCTACCCAGCCGGTAATCTCCAGCGCAATCAACGCCTCACGGATGGACGATCGGCTCACCCCCAGTTGCTTCGCCAGCTCACGCTCCGAAGGCAGCAATTGCCCGGCCGCAAACTGACCATTTCTGATGCAGTTAATCAGCAGCGTGGAAATCTGCCGATACAACCGCTCAACTTTCAGTGTGGGTAATACCATATCCCCTCCGGATCCCCCGTCAGTCGTGTCCTGTAAACCGATGTGATGCCAACAATAGCCCGCAGCTTACCATAGCCGTCAAAACGTCAGAAAATTAAATGCCCCAGTCTGACGCTTGCGTGTCATCGAGCCCTCTGCCTGATGTTTACGTGATCTAAATCACAGAAATCTCACTACAGGTGGTGAATAGTGAGCTGGTCAGGCGGTCAGGCCACCAGACCGACCATCTAATATTCATTATTTCCCAATCTATACCCAAAATAATTCGAGTTGCAGGACAACACGCTCGCGTGTTGAACAACGTAGTACGTTGGCCCGACAGGGCAAGGCTCGCCAAGAGCCTTGTAACGCGGCGACGCAGCGAATCCCCAGGAGCTTACATCAGTAAGTGACTGGGGTGAGTGACAAATCGGCACTCGCCGATTTGAACGCTGCTTGCTGCGGCCCGTAGGGCGAGGCCCATTGATGGGCCGAGTAAGAAAGCCAACGCATCTGCAACTTGAAGTATGCCGGGTATATAGCTTAAGGAGCTACATTATGGAACACACCTGGCGCTGGTACGGCCCCAACGATCCGGTGTCGCTGGATGATGCCCGCCAGGCGGGCGCGACCGGTATCGTCACCGCCCTGCACCACATCCCCAATGGGGAAGTGTGGAGCATTGAAGAGATTAAACAACGTCAGGCGCTGCTGGCGGAAAAAGGGCTAACCTGGTCAGTGGTGGAAAGCGTGCCGGTGCACGAATCCATCAAAACCCAGGCCGGCGACTACCGGCGTTATATCGCCAATTACCAGCAGTCGCTGCGCAATCTGGGTGCCTGCGGTATCGATACCGTGTGCTACAACTTCATGCCAGTGCTGGACTGGACCCGTACCGATCTGGAATACCCGCTGCCGGACGGCTCCCGGGCGCTGCGTTTTGATCACACCGCTTTCGCGGCGTTTGAGCTGCACCTGCTAAAACGTGACGGTGCCGCTGCTGACTATACCGATGAAGAGCAACGTCAGGCTGCTGCGTATTTCGCCGCCATGACCGACGCTGACAAAGACAAGCTGACCCGCAATATTATCGCCGGTCTGCCGGGTGCTGAAGAAGGTTATACGCTAGAGCAGTTCCGCGCCCAACTGGCGCAGTACGACGGTATCGATAAAGCGAAACTGCGTGAGCACATGGCGGAATTCCTGCGGGCAATCGTGCCAGTGGCGGAAGAAGCCGGTATCGTGCTCGCGGTACACCCGGACGATCCACCGCGTCCGATTCTCGGCCTGCCACGCATCGTCTCCACCATTGAGGACATGCAGTGGCTGAAAGAGACCGTGGACAGCATCCATAATGGCTTTACCATGTGTACCGGGTCTTACGGCGTGCGGGCAGACAACGATCTGGTGAAAATGATCGAAACCTTCGCTGATCGCATCCATTTCACCCATTTACGTGCTACCTGCCGTGAAGACAACCCGAAAAGTTTCCACGAAGCAGCCCACCTGAATGGCGACGTGGACATGGTGAAGGTCGTGAAAGCCATTCTGGCGGAAGAATACCGTCGCCGTCAGCAGGGCAACACCCGCTCCATCCCGATGCGCCCCGACCACGGTCACCAGATGCTGGATGACCTGAAGAAGAAAACCAACCCCGGTTACTCTGCCATCGGGCGGCTGAAAGGGCTGGCGGAAGTGCGCGGCGTCGAGCTGGCTATCAAACAGACGTTCTTTAACGACTGATCCGCACACTCCACATCTTATACCCTAAATAATTCGAGTTGCAGGACAACACGCTCGCGTGTTGAACAACGTAGTACGTTGGCCCGACAGGGCAAGGCTCGCCAAGAGCCTTGTAACGCGGCGACGCAGCGAATCCCCAGGAGCTTACTCAAGTAAGTGACTGGGGTGAGTGACAAATCGGCACTCGCCGATTTGAACGCTGCTTGCTGCGGCCCGTAGGGCGAGGCCCATTGATGGGCCGAGTAAGAAAGCCAACGCATCTGCAGCTTGAAGTATGACGGGTATATTCGTTTGGCCCGCCTGCGCCGGGGGTCAAACGTTCAACACAAACTTCTCAATCGCGTAAGCCACGCCATCTTCACGATTAGAGCGGGTAACGAATTGGCTCACCGCTTTGACGCTATCAATCGCATTGCCCATCGCTACACCCAGACCAGCAAACTCGATCATCGCCAAATCGTTTTCCTGATCGCCCAACGCCATCACTTCATCACGCTCCAGGCCGAGGTGCTGCGCCAGCATTTTGACCCCTTCGCCTTTATTCACGCGCTTATCCAGAATCTCCAGATAAAACGCCGCGCTTTTCATGATGGTATAACGTGCGAAATCCTGCGGTGGAATACGGGCAATAGCGGCATCCAGCACCTCGGGCTCATCGATCATCATCACTTTTGGAAAACGCAGGTTGCGGTCCATTTCCTCTACCGCACGGTATTTCAGTGGCATGCTGGTCAGGTGAGACTCATGCACGGTGTAGGCGCTAATGTCTTTGTTGGCGGTATAGACATAATTGAAATCAAGCGCGTGGAAATGCACCCCCAGCTCGCGTGACAGCGCTTCAAAATAGAGATAATCCTCAAAGCTCAACGTCGTTTGTGCCACGCACTCACCCGTCAATGTGCTCTGCACTAACGCGCCATTGTTAGTGATGCAGTAATGTCCGTCCTGCTGCAACGCCAGTTGTTGCAAATAGCGCTCGATACCAATGAACGGACGTCCGGTCGCCAGTGCTACATACACACCCTTTTCACGGGCAGCCGTAATCGCTTGTTTTACCGCAGGCGAAATATGGTTTTCCGGCGTCAGCAACGTGCCGTCCATATCAATCGCAATCAGTTTTATCGCCATGAATAATCCCCAATAATCAACCTCATTGCCCGCATGCTAACGCGATTTAACCGGACGAAGCCAGAAAAACAGCGGCAAAGCATGGTGTGAGAATTAAAGGACTGCTTGGGCACGCCGATACTATAAACGTGATGTGGTTCACAATACGGACATCGTTCAGACCGCACGCATTCACCTGCTGTTGATTTTTCTTTCATCCATTTGAATGGCTTCACACAGGGGAGTTTTATCATGTCCATTGAACTGCTTTCCCATCCTTCCTATACCCAGACACCTCTGTCTTCGCTCCCTGCCGCCAGCAAGGGAAAGTTATCTACCCGAGCGCTGGTCCTAATGGCCACGGTATTCATCATCATCTGCGGTTTTATCCTGACTATCGGTTTCCTGCTGTGGCAATCCGGCCAGCAGCAAAAAGCCACCGCCCAACAACTACTGGAGCAGACGGCGTATACCAGCACCTACTCAGTACAAAACCGGCTTGATGTCGCCCTGTTTGCCGCCCGGAATTTGGTGCAGAGTGTCATTAGCCTGCGGGAAGCCGGTGCGCCAGACCGCGCGGTTGCTGAACGGCTGCTGGAAAATGCGCTCAAAAGCCATCCGGATTTACTGTCGATGTCGCTGGCATGGGAGCCGAATGCATTTGATGGCAAGGATCAGCAGTACGCCAGCCAGCCGGAACAAGACCCGAAAGGCCGGTTTGTTCGCTATGTGGACCGCGATAACGCCGGTCAGGTGGCGTTGCACAACCTGACCGACTACGAAACCCCCGGCAGCGGCGATTACTACCTGTTACCGCGAAAGTTACAAAAGGAAGTGATCCTGGAGCCTTACAGCTACCCCTATAACGGGGTTGATGTTCTGCTCACGTCTATTGCGGTGCCTATCATGATTAACGGTAAGTTTTACGGTTCGGTCACCGCGGACTTCTCGCTGGCCACACTGCAAAACATGGTCAACGACATTAAGCCGTTTGGCGGTGCTGGTTACGCCATGATGTTTTCCTCCAGTGGAAACTACATCGCCCACCCGGACGCCAGCCGTATTACCAAAAAGCTCGATGATGACCCGAAACTGCTGGAGAGCATCCAGTCAGGAACCCCGTTTGTTTCCAACCGCGTGAGCTCCTTCACCCAGAAAGAGATGATGAATGCCTACCTGCCGATTACTATCGGCAATACCGGCACGCCATGGATGTTGGGCGTCACGGTACCCGAACAGGTGGTCATGGCGGAATCCGTACGGTTACGCTACATCGGCGCGTTCATGACGCTACTGAGTATTCTGGTTGTCTCCGGGGTGATTAGCGTTATCTTCACCCGTAAGGTGCTGCGCCCAATAGGCGGTGAGCCGACGGAGGCCGCGCGAATCGCCCTGGCGGTGGCACAAGGTGACCTGACATTCCACATTCCAGTGCAGCCCAAAGACACCAGCAGTATCTTCTATGCGATGTCGGAAATGCAGCAGCAGTTACGCAATATTGTGGAGCAACTGATGTCCACCAGCGAATCGGTCAGCCACGGTGCCGCAGAAATTTCAGCCGGTAACGTCGACCTGGCATCCCGCACCGAACAGCAGGCCGCGGCGCTGGAAGAAACCGCCGCCAGCATGGAGCAAATCACCGCCACCGTGAAGCAAAACGCCGATAACGCGCACAGCGCTACCCGGCTGACACAAAACGCGGCGCACATTGCCCAGCGCGGTGATGAGATTGTCGGTCAGGTGGTGAGCGTGATGGGTAGCATTGACGACAGTTCGAAGAAAATCAGCGAAATCACCACCATCATCAGCAGCATTGCCTTTCAGACCAATATTCTGGCGCTCAATGCGGCGGTAGAAGCCGCCCGCGCTGGCGAACAGGGTCGTGGTTTCGCGGTAGTGGCGGGCGAGGTACGCAGCCTGGCCCAACGCAGCGCAGATGCCGTCAAGGATATCACGGCGCTGATCGGTGAATCTGCCGAACGGGTCGGTCATGGGGTCAGTATGGTGGAAAATGCCGGGAAAACCATGCGGGACATGCTGGCCGCCGTCACCTCGGTCAACGATATCATGAGCGAGATTGTCGCCGCCTCCGATGAACAATCACGCGGCATCAGTCAGGTAACGCAGGCGGTGCATGAAATGGACGGCGTCACCCAACAGAACGCCGCACTGGTACAACAGGCGACGGCGGCCGCGGCCTCTCTGGAAGATCAGGCTCGGCAACTGGCGCAACTGGTGCAGGTGTTCCGTATCCATTAGGCTCAGGATAACGCTTACATAGTAGCCATTCCTCAATAACAAATAAGGGCATAGTCATCGCTATGCCCTTATCGTTGGTTTGGTCTATCGTCGTCTATCTGCACGCATCAGCACCGTTTGTGCTGCTTACACCTCTTCATCACGCAGCGGCACAATCAGCATGTCGATATGTACCGTATTGATCAACTGACGCGCGGACGACATCAATTTGCTCCAGAAATCCTGATGATGACCACACAACACCAGATCAACATCATATTTGCGAATCGCGTCGACCAGCACCTGACCCAGATCACCGCTGCCGCTCAGGGTTTCCGAAATAGGATAACCGGCACCGTCCGCCAGGTCTTTCAGGGCATTCTGGGTTTCTTCGGAAATGCGTTGCTGCATGTCGCCCAGATTGACATCAATAAGCCCGGTGTAGAGATCGGAGTAATTCACGTCAACATGGATCAAAGAGACTTTGGCATCATACGGCCGCGCCATGGAGACCGCTTTTTCCACTAACACCTTACTTTCCGGTGACAAGTCAACCGCAATAAGGATGTGTTTGTAAGCCATGATTAAGCTCCTTCCTAATGACTAACTGATGGGTCAGCAGATATTTCTCCTGCCAGTCTGACAACCTATGGCAGTCATGAGCATAACACCCCCTCAATTTCGGGTTATGTTCAACGGATCACAACGCCACACATTTTGTAACGGTTCTACGACGGCGGATAACCACTTCCCCTGAAGTGACCACCCATTTGCGCCGATAACTCTTTATACCCGTCATACTTCACGCTATACCCGTCATGTTTCACGTTGCAGGTGTAGTGGTTCCTGTAACACGAATAATTGAGGTATGCAGGGGAAAGCCTCTCGCCCGTGCGTAAAGTGTAGCTGAAAAGAACAAGGTCTATGGCAGAGAAAACAGCGCCAGATCAAAAGAAGTCATGATGTTTTTAGCTATCAGGAACCTTGCATCAGGTATGGAAAAAAAGCGTCAGGCTCTTCTACAATGAAATTGGAGGGGGACTTTTCGGGTTCTTTTCCAGACAGGGATATCGAGGTGAAGAAGAATACCTGGGCAACTCGCCATGGTCTGGCAGCCCCATAACATCGCGTGAATAACGTGTGGCATAAATACCCACAGATGTGACGTCAGCAGGACCCGACGCCTACCCGCATCTGGAGGGTCATAATCCGGGAGGGAAGCATGATGATTAGTACATTTGCGCTTTTCTGGGCTTTATGTGTCGTCTGTGTCATCAATATGGCGCGATATTATTCTTCGTTGCGAGTGCTGCTGCTGATTCTGAGAGACTGTGATCCGCTACTGTACCAGTATGTGGACGGAGGCGGTTTTTTCACCTCCCACGGGCAGCCCAGCAAGCAATTACGGCTGGTTCGCTATATCTACGCACAACGTTATCTTGACCATCACGATCCGGAATTCATCCGTCGCTGCGCACGAGTGCGCGGTCAGTTCCTGCTGACCTCGGCCTTATGCGGGCTGGTGGTAGTCAGCCTTATCGGCCTTATCATGTGGCACTGAGGTGAACTACGACAGCGGTGGCGGACGCCTCAACCGGTCGTGTACCCCTATCAACCCTTAAATAACGCAACACTGAAAGCAGAAAGGCGACCGGGTGGCCGCCTTTCTTATTTGGTGGTGATAACGATGTGATTTAACGATAACGATGTTATACCGTGGTGGCATATCGCCACCAGTCAGACAACCTTCAATGCCAGCCAGTACAGAACCCCGGACAGCAACATCGATACCGGCAGGGTAAACACCCAGGCCAGCATAATGTTTTTCACCGTTTTCCCCTGCACACCGCCGCCATCAACAATCATGGTTCCCGCCACCGCGGACGAGAGCACGTGTGTGGTGGAAACCGGCATGCCGGTATAACTGGCGATACCGATGGACACCGCGGCCGTTACCTGCGCCGAGACACCCTGCGCATAGGTCATGCCTTTTTTACCGATCTTCTCACCGATAGTGACCGCCACGCGCTTCCAGCCCACCATGGTACCGAGCGACAACGCCAGCGCTACCGCAACAATAATCCACACGGGTGCGTACTCGACCGTGTAGAGCAGGTCGCCGCGCAGGTTGTTGAGCAGACGTTTGTCATCAGCCGAGGTTTCCGGCAGTTTGACGACGCGATCGAGGGTATCGGAAATGCACATCAGCAGGCGACGAGCACGGGCGCGATCGTCTGCGGCCAGATCATCATAACTCTTCACATTATTCAGCAGCGTCAGTGCGCGGTCGACGGCGATCAACGCACGCGAGGTATCGCAGTGAAAATCCGGTTTGTTGCCGGTAGAAGGGATCACATTTTCCGGTGCCGGAATGACCGGCTGAGACAAATCAATCACATGAGCCAATGTCGCCTGATGAGACTGATAGTAGGTTTGCAGATTCGCCACCGCGTCGCGGGTACGGCTAATGTCATAACCGGAGGCACTCATATTCAGCACAAACCCGGCGGGTGCCACGCCAATCAGCACCAACATGATAAGACCAATGCCTTTTTGACCGTCGTTAGCGCCGTGAGAAAAACTCACCCCTACCGCAGACAGGATCAGCGCAGTCCGGGTCCAAAACGGTGGCTTACGTTTGCCATCTTGTTTTTCACGCTCAGCCGGCGTCAGGTGAATCCGCTGGCGCTTCTTATTACCGCTCCAGTAACGACGCAGCAGATACACCATCAACCCGGCGATGATCATACCAACCACCGGTGATACCAGCAGCGACAGGAAAATACTGACCATTTTGGGAATATTGAGTGCATCCACCACCGAGGTGTGGCTCACCAGCGCATTGGTTAAACCAATACCGATGATGGCACCGATCAGGGTGTGGGAACTGGAAGCCGGTAAACCAAAGTACCAGGTCCCCAGGTTCCAAATGATCGCCGCCAGCAGCATGGAAAACACCATCGCCAGCCCGTGGGTGGAACTGACGTTCAGCAGCAAATCGGTTGGCAGCAGGTGGACGATGGCATACGCCACACTCAGCCCTCCCAGCAATACCCCGAGGAAATTGAAAATACCGGCCATGACAACCGCCAGTTGGGCACGCATCGCACGGGTATAGATAACAGTGGCTACCGCGTTGGCGGTATCGTGAAAGCCGTTAATAGCTTCGTAGAACAGAACAAACAGCAAGGCGAGAACCAGCATCAGACCGGTGTGGAAATCAAGCCCGGCAAATAAATGTAACATAAGTGTTAGGCCATGTAGTGGTCATGAACGCGGCGCATTATCGGTGACAAGCTGAAACGGGAAAAGCAAAATATGACATTATTTTGACTTAAATTACGCCACTTCTGCCGGTGACTTTGATTTAGCTAATTAAAATCAATGCATTATTGATTTCACCCCTCCACATACTCTGTTACGGGTAACGACACCATCCCACTGTCACCACATGGCGTCAGGTGCCTGCAGGCAGATGACCGACGAAGAGACATCCCCTATAATCGGCCCCCCGGATATCACCGGCGCAAGAGCGGGAGAGCAATGTGGAACAGTTTGACGTCATCATCATTGGCGCGGGAGCAGCCGGGCTATTTTGCGCGGCACAGGCAGGCCAGAGAGGGTTACGTGTGCTGCTGGTGGATAATGGTAAAAAACCGGGCCGCAAAATTCTGATGTCCGGCGGTGGACGCTGCAACTTTACCAATCTGTACGCCGAACCAGCGGCTTACCTGTCGCACAACCCGCACTTCTGTAAATCTGCCCTCGCCCGCTATACCCAGTGGGATTTCATCAGTCTGGTTAGCCGCCACGGCATCGCGTATCACGAAAAAACGCTCGGCCAGTTGTTCTGCGACGATTCCGCGCAGCACATCGTCGATATGCTAATGAAAGAGTGCGATGCCGGTAACGTGACGCTGCGCCTGCGCAGCGAGGTGCTGTCGGTAGAAAAAAACGCGCTGTTCCAGGTGAAGCTCAATACCGGTGTGGTACAAGCGCGTGCGCTGGTTATCGCCACCGGCGGGCTGTCGATGCCCGGTCTGGGGGCCACACCATTCGGTTATCAACTGGCGGCACAATTTGGCCTCAACGTGTTACCGACGCGCGCCGCACTGGTGCCGTTTACCCTGCACAAGCCGCTCCTGGAGCAATTACAAACGCTCTCCGGCGTGTCGGTACCGGCGGTGGTCTGCGCCGCAAACGGTACCACCTTCCGCGAAAATATCCTGTTTACCCACCGCGGCTTGTCCGGCCCGGCCATTCTGCAACTGTCCAGCTACTGGCAGCCGGGAGAATTCGTCACCATCAATCTGTTGCCCACGCATGATCTGGCGCAATGCCTGAACGCCGAGCGTCAGGCACACCCGAACCAAAGCCTGAAAAATACGTTGTCGCAATGGCTGCCGAAACGACTGGTGGAATGTCTGCAAGCATTGGGGCAGCTACCGGATGTCACCTTAAAGCAGCTCAATAAGTCGCAACAGGCCGAGGTGGAAGCGACGCTACAACAATGGCGGGTACAGCCTAACGGCACCGAAGGTTATCGCACGGCGGAAGTCACGCTCGGCGGGGTCGATACCCGCGAGTTGTCGTCAAAAACGATGGAAGCCAGCAAATGTCCGGGGTTGTATTTTATCGGCGAGGTCGTGGACGTCACCGGCTGGCTTGGCGGCTATAACTTCCAGTGGGCCTGGAGCTCCGCCTGGGCCTGCGCGCAGGCATTGGGTAATTGAGTCATGGGTTAGGGTTAATTCGCCCCTCCTGATTTGAGCATCTGGGCAGTAGCCTGAGCCTCAATCGTTAATTTTATATTCTTTCATCTTCCGCCATAGGGTCGTTGGACTAATACCAAGAATCATGGACGCTGCCACCCGATCACCATTGGTTTTCTTTATGATACGGGAAATAAGCGTCTTTTCTTGTTTTTTCAATAAAAACCGCTCATCATTATCTATACTTTCAGCCAAGCCATCAGCATCAGGAAACGTCATTTTACTTATATTCATCAGACTATTTTTATCAACAACATCGACATTAATCAAAACAATTAATCTATATATTACCGCCTGTAACTCCCGAATATTTCCCGGCCACGAATAGTGACGCATAAAATCTATGGCATCGTCCGTAAATACAACATTCCGCCCTTGTCGGGATAACATATCATGAATAATCAGCATGACATCATCAGATCTTTCATGTAATGCAGGCAATTTTAATTCAAGTATATTAATTCTATAATATAAATCCTGCCTGAATCCCCCTGATTTCACCAACTCACCCAGATCTTTATTACTCGCAGTGATCAAACGAAAATCAGCGGCGATCAACGAGTCTCCGCCAAGGCGCGAAAATTTCTTTTCCTGCAAAACCCTTAATAATTTTACCTGTACGGATAGCGGTGCCTCACTAATTTCGTCGATAAAAACAGTACCATTCATCGCCATCTCAAATATACCGGGCTTCCCCCCTTTCCTGGCATTGGTAAATGCACCCTCTGCATAACCAAACAGCTCACTCTCAAGAATGCCTTCAGGAATTGCTGCGCAATTGATGGCAATAAAAGGTTCCGCACATCGGGCACTGGCATTATGAATGCTCTGGGCAAATAATTCTTTACCTGTTCCCGTGTCACCTAAAATGCTAACAGGTAAATCATGATGTGCATAAAGTTTTGCTTTTTCTATTACCCTGGAAATAACCTCTGAATTACCTATGATATCGGAGAAAAAATAAGTGGCCACAAACCCTTTAAGATTACTCCGCTTATTGTTCCGCAAATTAACCCATAGCGAGTTATCTTGTTTGAATCCGGTTATCACACTATAGAAATTTTGTTTATTTGAGAAGTGTTTAATCGTGAGATGTATAATATCGCCATCAATTTCCACCACCAAATCTTTAACATCAACCTCATTGATTATGCTACCAAAAATATCTTTAAACGCGTCTTTTTTAAAAATCTTATCACCGGGATTGCACTGAAACAACTCAACCCCTTTGCCATTTATACTAATCACCTCTCCAGTCTGATCGATACACATAATAGCTTCGCGAGACTGGTTCAGGGCTGAATAGCTCATAGAGAGCTTCTCATTTTCTTTACTTATATACTTTAAAAGGCTAAATGCCTCATTAAGCGCCTGCTCAATAGAGACATTATCGGTATCCCCCATCACAACATTCAGGTTGTACTTTTTAGCCATCTCGGCAACGGCAAGACCACCCAGGACCAACTGATAATCATTATCCGCAAGGCTTTTTACCACACTTTCAATATCATAATGGTTGTAAACCTGACATATTTTGAATTCTTCATTAGTCATATTCTGATAATGTCTGAGAACATTACAGAATTGCGGAAAGCCTACAGCAGCAATTTTCTGAGATTTATTTTTGGCTTCCTGAATGATGCGATAAATACCATAAAAATCATGAGCTATCTCAACAATGGGAACATTCACATTACTTCTTAGCAATGCCGCAGTCCCGCCACGACTAATAATTATCTTCGTTCCCCACTGAATAAGTTCAAGCGCCTTTTCCACCACATCAAGATAATTTAATTCGTATAACGGAATATCTAACTCTCTTTCGAGCAACACGTTAGAAATTCGTTGAGTAATCGTTTTTGAGACTGAAAAAATAACGACCTCATTACTTTTCATACGCCACCACATCTTGATTCAATTGGTATAAATAATAATTATATCGCTAAACTATTTTTTATCAATGATAGATATCACACATGCTATTCTGCATACTGTTTATCTGGATGTGGGATAAAATGAAGGCTCTGTGCACCCTGTACACCGAGCCTATTTACATCATCAGCAAATACTACACATCAATGAGGGCTAGAATCTATAACGACGATAAACAATCTGACCATTACATATGGTTGCGCAGTTATCAATATAACGATCGCCCTCTATTTTCTTCCCTTTTGTATCTTCAAATATGACCTTCTGCTTGCACAGCTTAACGATAGCAATATCCGCAAATGCACCAGGTTGTAATGTCCCGATACGGCCTTGCATGTTCATCAGACGTGCTGGCGTCACCGTGACAGCACGAATAACATCAAAGAACGACATCCCCATGTTGAGATATTTCGACATGACAAAAAGCAGGCTATATACCTTGTCGGTACGCAGACTGTTTCTCTGTGTTAAATCCGTACTGATGATATCGGGATAGAAACCTTGCTCCATCGCTTTGCCAGCGACATCAAAATCAAAATGCGCCACGCCGTTTGAGCAGTCGAAAATCACACCTCGGTCTTTCGCGGCTTTAATGCCTTGATAGAGCTCTCCGTTTTCATCGAGAATGGCGTTCCCCGTTCCGTGGAAACAGTGGGCATAGATGTCGTTGGTTTGAAAATGATTAATCAGCTCGTCTGCCGACAACAACGAATCCGTGACATGTACACAAATCGAGGTATCCAGCTCCCGAGCTAACGCAACTGACGCAAAGAAAGGGTCGCTAGCGTAATGTTTTCCTTTAGCGATATCCTGACTGTAGCGTAATTTCAGCCCCAGAATATTTTCTTTATTCTCTGCCAGCGTTTGCGCAATTTTTTCTACGTTATAGTTAGCGGGGTTGGTGTTTTCAAGATACCCGGTAGCCCCACCGCCCAGTGTTGAAAGACCGACATTAACCACATTCAGGTAACTTTTTATTTTCACCATGGATGTGTTAATAACGCTATTTCGAAAGACCGGGTAATTAACCCAGCCACTGCTTCCCGCATCCACCACACTGGTTACACCGTTGGGTAAGCAGATAACATCAGGGTTGACACCGATGGCTGTCCCGCCATGGAAAACATGCAAATGGAAATCCGTCAGCCCCGGTACCACAATACAACCCGCCGCATCAATCACCGTTTCCGCCTGAGAAATATCGGCTTGATTGAGATCGACTATCCGGTTACCAATAATACCAATATTGCGATTCACGTAATCATCATTATCGGTATCAGCAACCAGTCCGTTTTTAATCAGAATATCCAGTTTCATCTTTCCATCCTCCGCATTAAATACCGATGAGCTTCCAGTAAGGAATTCCAATCAGGAAAAAGACCAGAACATTGACCAGTACCATAATGGTTCCCAGCAACCAGAATGTTTTTTGTGGTACGTAACCGCTTGAGAATGTGAAGACACCAGCACCGTTGCCATAATGCGTCAGCAACGCACCATACCCCGCCGAGAAAGCAAGAGAAAGCGCAACATACATGGGATGTGCTTGCGTGGTCATCCCCAGAGTAAACAGTACCGGATAGAAGGAAACGACGAAGGCGCTATTCGATACAAAGAAATACCGCACTGCGAGGCTAATAAATACCAGCACGCCAAGGGCGCTAATTTCACTCAGTTGGGACAGATCAAGGTAACTTTTAATCACGCCGACCAGGTAGACATAAAAGCCGCCTTTTGACAGTGCAACCGCACAGCCATAAAACGCACCATACCAGACGAAGGTTTGCCAGGCGGACTTTTCGCTGACTACATCATCCCAGCTCAGTACACGGAACAACAGTAAACACGCCAGGAATGCCAACCCCACGGGAATAAAATCAATACCCGTGATGGAACCGGTCATCCAGCCCACAATGCCCAGCAAGAAGAAAACAATCAGCAATTTTTCTTCCCGCTTCACCGGGCCGAGTTCCCGAAGCCCCTGCTCAGCAATCTCATTAACGTTATCGATAGTTTTTAATTCTGGTGCATAAAGCTTATAGAGAATCCAGGGAGCAAGCAGCAGCACCAGTCCGGCGGGTACAATGGCCGCTTTGAACCACAGCATCCACTCAAGATTCACTTTCATTATTTCGTTTGCGAGAGAAACGGTAATTGAGTTCGTCGCCATCCCGGTCAGGAACAGAATGGATGTCCCCATGGAAACCACATACATCAGGATCGTGAGGTAAGCGCCTATTTTGCGACTGCCCTCTTCTGGTCTTGAGCCGAGTGCTTCTGCGATATTCCGGAAAATGGGGTAGGTAATCCCCCCTGAACGGGACATATTCGACCCGGTGGCTGGTGCAAGTAATGTATCCGTCACCATCATCAGGTAGCCGAGAGTCAGGGTATTTTTGCCATAACGCTTAAGCAGCATATAAGCAATACGTTTGCCCAAACCGGTAATCACAAACGCCTTACAAATAATAAAGGCGCCGATAATAAACCACACCATTGGACTACCGAAACCGGCAAACAGCGGACCGGGTTCGACAAATAGCGAGGCTATCCCCAGAATAATCAGCATGACGACGGAATCGGTGAACGGGCGCAGTACTAACCCGCACAACATCGCCAGATAAATACCAACTATTTCCCAAGTTTGGGCCGAGATACCGACCGGATGTGGGATTAGCCAAAATAAAACGGGGAAAAATATAATGGGTAAGAGTTTCAAATAAAGCATTTTATATTACCTTTGCTTTAGGGCCACGTATATTTTTGATATACGTGGCTGGTAATTATTTAATCAGATCAGCGGTAAACATCGTCGATAAATTCAACGCCTTTTTCGTCTAATGATTTTTTCACCCATGCGCGATTTGCTGTGCCGCTCTTAGCGGCCTCGACTTTGCTGGCATCAAATTTTGCATATTCCTTTGCTTTTTCCAGTAATGCGGCGGCGTCACCCAAAGGGACGACAATAACGCCATCTGCATCACCAACAATCAGGTCGCCAGGACAGACTGCAACGCCGCCGACCGCAATCGGCGTATTGACTTCACCGGGGCCTTCTTTAAAGGGGCCTGCCGGGTTGGAGCCAGTGGCATAGAGCGGAAAGTCCATTGCTGAAAGGGAATCGATATCCCGGATTGGGCCATCCAGCACAATACCGGCGATTTTTTTGGTGTAATGGGCATAAGCCACCATAATTTCGCCCATTAAAGCACGCGAACGGTCGCCTTCATTTGACACCACAATCACATCATTTTCGGTCGCCATATCCAGCGCGGCGTGCAACATTAAATTATCGCCAGCGCGTGCTTTTACCGTAATGGCATAACCCGCCATAATCGGCTTTTTAGGAGAGGATATGCGCTTAATGCCATTCCCCAGTACCGCAATTCGGTTCATCGTATCCGCGATATTTGCAGCCGGAAGTTGTTCATACTGTTTCAGTAATTCAACATCAAACGCCGGACGTTGAGTAAAAACACGATTACCAATAGACATGACGTTCTCCTTAAAAACCCGGCACCGGCCAGGATGGTTTTTTACCTGACAGCACTTCATCAATGCCGATGGCGGAATGCAGCGACGCGCGATCCGTCGCTTCTTTGGTTGCTGCACCAATATGTGGGCCGATGACAATATTGCTTAATTGGAAAATAGGGTCGTTCGGGTCGAAGGGTTCTTTCTTCAATACATCAACACCCGCGCCAGCAATCACCTTGCTGCTTAATGCGTGATACAACGCCTTTTCATCCACGAGTTTGCCCCGTGCCGTATTGATGAAATACGCTGTCGGCTTCATCATTGAGAATTGTTTTTCACCAATAAAGTCGATGGTTTCTGCGGTTGTCGGACAGTGCAGAGAAACAAAATCGCTTTCTTTAAAAATACGGTCGAAATCGTCAGTCAGTTCAACGCCTTCAGGGACTTGATCTTGGTTTTTATACGGATCATAGGCAATGACTTTCATATTAAAGCCATGTAATGCTTTAATTGCTACGCGTGATCCAATATTGCCAACGCCAATTAAACCCAGCGTTTTTCCATCCAGTTCTATTTTCGGCGTACGAAGCTTTGCCCAGTAATAATCTTCAAGCATTTTTTCTTCAACCAGCTTGAAATTACGCGAGCAGTGCAGCATATAAAATATCGCCAGTTCCGCCACAGACATACTATTCGCAAGTGGGGCATTTAATACCACAACACCATGGCGTTTCGCAGATTCTAAATCCACGGTGTCATAACCCGCACCATGACGTACCACCACTTTTAATTTCTTCGCCGCCTCAAATACGCGATCAGACATCTTGGATAAACGAACAATAATGCCGTCACAATCCGGGATATCACGAATAATATCGTCTTCTTCCATACCTGAACCGGTGATTAACTCATAACCACGACTCTCCAGATATTCTCTGCCTTCCTGCATGATTTCTTGAGGAAGTAAAATCTTATAGGCCATTTAACGCTCTCCAGTATTAATTACTCCCCTATAAATGCACGTCGTATGCCAAAAATATCTCTGACTGCGTTTTCACACACAATGCATTGATATTTAATGTCATTTGAAAAATGTTATTTTCTTGTTGTTGATTATCTGGGTGATATAAATCACGTTTCTCATTACACGGAAAACGCATCGTATTTAAATGTGAAAACCGAGGATTTCATTTTGAAATAACGAATTTAACCGCCGTCACAAAGTGTGGTCGGTACATTGAGGCCACAACGATGGCCGATTTTTTCTGGTCCTACCGGGAAGACAAAATATTCAATCTGTATTTTCAGAAAGCAGGGGAAAGGCTGGTAATAGGCTGGGTATTCATGCCGGTTTGATACCCGTGATATGTCACGCGTCACGTGTCAGGTGCACGGTACCGGGTGTGTTCTGTCGTGGTATTTCTGCCATAGTATTGCGGGGAAATCGTGTTCTTCGCTTTGATGACCGCCTGTCTTAGCATCAGCGACATCAATGAGGTAAAACCCAGCGTATTCCACCAACAACAAAGCCGCCCGAAGGCGGCCATTGCGTTGCGTGATACT
The DNA here is from genome assembly GCF_019464615.1 of Dickeya ananatis. Lineage (NCBI taxonomy): Bacteria > Pseudomonadati > Pseudomonadota > Gammaproteobacteria > Enterobacterales > Pectobacteriaceae > Dickeya > Dickeya ananatis. Next base: position 4,166,020 of record NZ_CP040816.1, read on the forward strand.
GGTGTTAGCGAATATCGGTGTTGCTTATATCGATAGAATTAGTTGTATAGTTCGGCCACACCGCGCAGTTGGCTATCGCTGCCAGTAGCGGAGATAATGCGGAACGATTTGGCACCGGCAGCGCTCGCTTTTTCAGCCAGGTTAGCCTGCAGGCCGTCCAGGGTATTAGCGCTGGCACTGACGGTACCGACTGACTGGCTGGCAGAGTACTGTACTTCTGTTGCGGCGAAGGTGCCGAAAGAAACGGTAGCCAGAGTGATAACTGCAACAATATTTTTGATAGCGTTCATGGTCAATATCCTTCACGTTGAATTCAGTTAACTTTCTTTTTGAAAGCATCTTCGCTTTCGATGGAAGTGATAATAGACCTGTTATCCCGGCGTTAAAATCGGGTTTATTTGCAGATACCATTCAAATTTTATGAATTAAAAAATCACCTTCACAGCCGGCCATCTGCGCGGAAAGCAGGCAGATGGCCGGCTTAGCGGTTATTGCAGTTCAACCCACAGTGGGTGGTGATCGGAACCCTGATTCTCCGTATCGACCCAGCAACGGCGAACCGTCAGCCCCAGTGAAGGCGTCAGCAGGCAATGATCGATCCGGCCGCCGACATTCGGGTGGGTAGAACCGCTACTCTCCAACTGGCCTGCCGCAACCCAGGCATCCATCAGCCCGCGATGACGGACCAACCGACCGTGATGCGGTGACACCGGTCCTACCAAATGGCGGTATTCGTCGCTGTCCGGCAGGCAGTTCAAATCGCCCATCAGGATCATCTCCTGTGGCATCACCGGCATGCGGCCTTCGGTCCAGCCAGCAGTCGGGTCAGGATGGCCGCCGCACCAGGCACCGCCTTCATCCGGGGCGCGGGCAAAAATCCCCAACATCGCGTCTACCTGTGGTAGGCGCGTCTCGGTACACAGGTGACTGAGATGGGTGTTATAAACGCGGATCGCCCCGCCATCGGCGTCGACAACCGTTTCCAGCACACCTTGCTGAATCGAGTGCTGGGTGAGCGTACCGAATTTCGGCAACGGAAAGTTGCGGCTGGAAAGGATCGGCCTGCGCGACAACGTCAGGATACCAAACTGGCGACGGCGATTGAGGACCCGGCCGTCCGCGACCACAGTACTCGCATCCATATCCAGATTGGCGCCATACACCCAGTGATACTCGCCCAGCAACGCGGCCAGTTCCGCCGGTTGGTCCGTCATACCGGAGCGTTGCCAGAAGCGTTCCACTTCCTGCATACAGATGATATCCGCACCGCGCACTTCATCGGCAATGCGAGCCAGATCGTAACGGCCATCGCGGCCAAGACCGTATTGAATGTTGTAGCTGACAATGAGCATGAGGCAACCTGTTGGTAAGAGAGGGAGATTAACCTGCCGTCCGGCAGGCGGGAAATTCATCGGCGGGCAGCACCACGCCGACATCAGCAAGACGATTGCCGTCGGCACCAAACAGCAGCAGCGTGTCTGCCGACAGCGATACCCCGACGCACATCCCCGCGTCATACTGCGCTATTGAACCGGCTATCAACGCCTGCAAGGGGCCAAGCGACGTGTGCAGGCGGTAGAGGATTTCCCGCCCCATCGGTTCAACGTGTTCGATACGCCCCATCAACAGCCCGGGAGCCGCAGGCTTCAGCGTGACGTCTTCCGGTCGGATACCGAGCGTCAATGCCCCCTGATACGCCGATGACAGTTCCCAACCGACCTCACCCACCGTCAACTGATGTCCACTGGCGTACCCTGGCAGCAGACAAATCGGCGGCGAGCCGATAAAGCTGGCGACAAAGGTATTAGCGGGCTGGCGATAGAGCTGTTGCGGGGTACCGATTTGCTCCACCCGCCCCTGATTCATACAGATAATGCGGCTGGCGAGCGTCATCGCCTCCAGTTGGTCATGGGTGACCATCAGTGTGGTGGCGCGCGAACGGGCATGAATCGCTTTCAATTCGGTACGCATTGTCATACGCAAGGTGGCATCAAGGTTGGATAGCGGTTCATCCAGTAATAGCAGCGACGGCCGTTTTACCAGCGCCCGTGCCAGCGCCACCCGCTGTTGCTGACCACCGGACAGTGCCGACGGTTTGCGATCCAGCAGTTCCGATACCTGCACCAGCGCGGCCGCTTCCCGCACCCGCTGGTCACGCCCGGCACGTTCGTCGGGTTTAAAACGCAGCGGGAACGCGATGTTGTCGTATACATTCAGATGTGGGTAGAGCGCGTAAGACTGGAACACCACGCCAACGTTGCGATCACGCGCATCGACGCCATTTACCCGCTGACCGTCGAACAGAATCTGTCCTTGTGTCGGCGCATACAGCCCGGCCAGCAAAAATAAGGTGGTGGATTTACCACACCCCGACGGCCCGAGGATCGCCACAAACTCGCCATCAGCCAGCGTCAGATTAACCGGGTGTAACACCGGCGTATCTCCCCAGGCTTTGGTTACACCATCAAGCACAATCTCTGCCATCATTCAGCCTTTAATTCCGCCGACGCTCATCTGCGTCAGGTATTGTTGGGTTAACAGGTACAACGCCAGTACCGGCAGGATATAGACGACGCCAACGGCGGCAATCAGCCCGGAATCTGCGCCCATACTGTCTTGCGATGCCCAGAACAGGTACAGGCTCATGGTCATCCTGCTACTGTCAATCAGCAGGGTGCGCACAAAAATGTACTCCTCCCAGCCGCGCAAAAAGGCAAAGGTGGCGATAGCGATGATGCCGCCGGTCACCTGTGGCAACACCACCAGCCGGAATGCCTGAAAACGACTGGCACCGTCGGTAATGGCGCTCATTTCGATATCCCACGACACGCCGTCGAAAAAATTCTTCATCACGAAAATGGCGAACGGCAGCTCAAGGGCGCACATCACCAGCATCACCCCCCACAGGCTGTTGAGCAGCCCCATCCAGTAGAGCTGAATAAAAATCGCCACCGTCAGCGCCATCACCGGAAAAGCGTGCAGCAATAACAAGGCTTTCAGCACCCCTTCGCGCCGTCGAAAGCCAAGCCGGGATAAGGCATAGGCGGCAGGTACCGCCAGTAAGGTCACCAACACCGTATGGCCGGTCGCAAACAGCAGCGAGTTGCCCAACGCCGTCCAGACAGACGGCAACGTACCACTCTGTACGCCGGTGGCCTGCACATCCGGGTTCCATAAAAAACGGTAATTGTGGAACGTCAGTTCGGGGGCGACCCACAAGCCGCACACCAGTAATGCCGCCAGTCCAACCAGCCAGCGCAAACGGCGGGCATGCTGTTCGGTACGTGCCCGCCAGGCAATCGCTAGCAGCAAGGCGTAGGCCAGCGCGGCAATCGTCAGTAATCGCCACAGCACCTGATACTCACTACCACCATCCCGATGGGTAAACGAGATAGCCAACAACCACAGATACGGCGTCACAATCGGTATCGATACCAGCGTCAGAAACAGCACCACGCTCGCCAGAAATCCCACCCGATTCCAGCGCGAACGCGCCGCCTGACGCGCCCAGTCAACCGCGTTCATCGTCGTCATCGCATCACCTCAATACGTGGCGGAGAAAACTGCGCACGCATGTTCATCATCCGCCACTGCAACAGCGTCAGCAGCCCGCCGAAGACCATCAACCCCAGCGCCAGCATAGCGCCATAGCCATAAGCGCCGGACTCGAACGCCCGCCGGTAGATATAAAGTGCATAGGTAGTGGTGTCGTACACCGGGCCGCCGCCGGTAATCAGCAGGATGTACTCGTAGGTCACCATCAGCGACAGCGCCTGATACAGCGCAATAAAGCACACCGGGCTTTTTAACGCAGGCAGCACCACATGACGAATCACCGACCACTCGCCAGCACCATCAACACGTGCGGCATGCCACAGGTGAGCCGGAATAGCGCGAATAGTGGAGGCGAGGATCACCATGGCAAAAGACGCGCCCACCAGACCGTTAGCCACCACAATCAACACCATCGGATGGTCATTACGCAGGTTGAGTGGCGGCAACCCGAACACCCCCACCACCACCTGATTGATCAGGCTGTGGGGCGACGGGTCTGCCGCCCAGATCCACAACAGCGCGTACAACACCGAGGGGGAAATACGCGGCAAAAACCAGATACCGCGAAACAATGCCCCCAGCGCAGGCGGCACCGCCGTGGTGGCAATCGCCAGCACAATCCCCAGCCCCAGGTTGAACAACAGCAGCGTACTGACCACATACACCAGCGTAGTCAGCAAGATAGCGGGCAGGCGCTTGTCCGACACCAGCAACCGCATCAGGTTGTCGGTACCAAAGGCGCTTATCTGCACATTGCTGCCCATATCGCTAAACGCAATCACCACATTGAGCAGCATCGGCGCGACAAAAAACACCGCCAGCACCGAGATAGCCGGGGCTAGCCAGCGCGCCGGATGTACCCCAGCCGTGCGGTTCGACAACGTCACAGACATACACCACCTCGTTCATCAACGCGGATAACACACGCGCCCACGACGCCTGCCATCAATGCAGGCTATCGACGATTTCCACATCCTTGCCCAACTGGGTTTCCAGTTCGTCGGCAATAAAGTCCACCGCCTGCGCTGGCGTCATCCGTTTGGTTTCCACCGCCTGCAACCCTTTAAACAGCACGCGGTTGTAGTCGCCAAACCGGGCGTGATTCGGCACGAAGGTAATGTTTTTCATCATTTTGCCGGCTTCACTCAGCGCCCAGTTATCGGTGTACTGCGGCATGGCGGTCTGAGCGTGGCTAATGGCGGTGTGATAGGAGCTGATGTCATGGCGATTGTTGTAGTAGGGCAGGCTGGCGATAGCCACCAACTGCGCCGCCAGATCCTTATACTGGCTCTTGTTGCTGACCACGTAAGCGATAGGGTGCGACAGGTTGGCGGGTTTACCGCCTTTCACCAACGCCGGAGCCGCAATCCAGCCAATCTTGTGGGTGTATCCCGCTTTATCGGCAGGCCACGCCGGGCCAAAGCTATCGTTCACTTGCCAGGCCATCGCCCAAATCCCTTGATGGAACAGGAAGGCTTTTTCCTGCTTGAACGCCGTCTGGATAGCGTCCCAGCTCATGGCGGTGTTATCGGTCGGCGTGACACCCGCTGCGACATTGCGGGCATACCAGCTGAGGGCTGCCTGCGTTTCTTTTTTCGCAAATAGCAGTTTGCCGGTCTTCTCATCCATAAATCTGGCACCGCACGCGGCAAACACCATCAGGTAGTCGATACCGACATTCGGGCGATGCAACATGCCGATTGGCGCTACCTGACGGTCGACCACCTCTTTGGCCAGCGCCGTCAGGTCATCCAGCGTGAATTCACCGCTGTCGACACGGGCGGGCAGGCTATCGATAAACGTCTCGTCTTTGCCAATCTTGCGCAGCATATCCTTGTTATAGAAAAACATGCGGATTTCCGCATCCTGCGGTATGCCGTACACCTTGCCCTGATACTTCATCGCCTCCCACAATACCGGCAGAATATCGGCGTACACCCACGGGTTGGCTTTGATTTGCGCCTCCATCGGCATGGCGTAACCATTGCGGGCGAACTCGCCAATCCACTCGTGCGGCAACAGCACAATATCCGGCCCCTGATTCACACCGAAGGCTTTCAGCGTATCCAGCGCCAGATCGTCCCAGCCTTGTACCGCGCTGGCATGGGTATCGATAACAATTTTGCGATCCACACCCGCATCGGCGAATTGCTGGTTGAGCACCGCCGCCGCCTCTTCGATATTGACGGTGCGCATCGGCGCGTTTCTGTCATTCAGGGTCCAGAGCTTGAGTTTGATAACATCCGCTACCGCCGTGTGGGCCATTAGCCCGCTCACCAGTAACGCTGTCAGGGATAACGAGACAAGTTTACGCACGGGTACCATCCTGTTATTGGGGTTGACGAATTAATTAAGTAGCTTAATTATATTGCAGACGTATGAAGGAAACCGGACAGAACCGGGACAACGGATACCCATGGAAAAGCGAGAACTCACCACCACCCACCGCAAACTGCTGGGGTTGCTGCGCCGCTCTGGCAGCCTGTCACGCAGCGCCCTGGCCGCCGCCAGCGGCCTGACGACCGCCGCTGTCAGTATGATGACCAGAGACATGCTCAACCTTGGCCTGCTGGAAGAGAGCGACCGGGCGCAGGGGCGGCGTGGCCCGCCACAAATCAACCTGCGACCAGCGGCTCAGGCGGGCTATGTGCTGGGGGTGTACGCGGAATACGACCTGATTTGCCTGATTCTGATGGATTACGCCGGGCAAGCCGTGGCACACACCACCCTGCTTGGTGATTTTCGGCGGGTGACGTCAGTCGCGGATACGCTGGCCAATGCGATTAACACCCAGCTTGATGCCATGCCACAGGCACGCGAACGGCTGCTGGCTGTCAGCCTGGCACTACCCGCCCGGTTTGACGGCGGAGCCATGCCTGTGTGGATAGCCCCCGGTCTGGCAGCATGGCGCGGGGTCGATATCGCCCGGCAATTGAGTGAACGGCTGGGCTGCCCGGTGTTGGTGGAAAACGACGCCAACTGTGCTGCCATCGGCGAACTGCATTTTGGTTCCGCCGCCCCGGATGACAGTTTTTTTTACCTGTATATCGGTAAAGGGATTGGCGGCGCTTTGATCTTCAATGGCGAACTCCACCGCGGCCGACAGGGTAACGCCGGTGAGATAGGCGCACTGCGTACGCGCGCGCAATCACGCCCGTCGTTTGACGATCTGCATGATTACCTGCAAGCGGCAGGCGAGTCGTTGCCCGCCACGACGACCGATGCCAACTGGCAGACGCTGGCAGACTCGCCTGCCGGAGTGCGCTGGGTCCAACGTGCGGCGGGCGAACTGTATCAGCTACTCTATGCCGTCACCGCGTTGCTCGACCCACCCAGCCTTTATCTGGGCGGGACTTTGCCCACCCCGTTCATGGTGGGTTTGCAAGCCGCCGTCATGGCGCAGACACCTGCGCCGGACGATGACGCACCGCTCATGCTGCCGCCGGTGCGCCTCTCCATGTTACCGACACAACATAGCGCCGCATTCGGTGCTGCTGCGCTGGCATTGAGCCAGTACTGAAAACAACAAAGCCGCCCGAGGGCGGCCATTGTTGCGCGTGATAACGATAAACCGGTTATCAGTTATAGAGTTCAGCCACACCGCGCATCTGGTTGTTATTGCCAGTAGCCGTGATGATACGGAACGATTTGGCACCGGCAGCATCGGCTTTTTGAGACAGTCGAGTCTGCAGGCCATCCAGCGTATTGGCGGTGGCGCTGACTGTAGCGATGGACTGGCTGGCAGCGTGCTGTACTTCTGTCGCGGCGAAGGTGCCGAAAGAAACGGTAGCCAGTGCGATAACTGCAACAATATTTTTGATAGCGTTCATGGTCTATATCCTTCACGTTGAATTCGGTTAACTTTCTTGTTGAAAGCGTCTTCGCTTTCGATAGAAGTGATAATAGACCTGTTATCGTAGCGTTAAAATCGGGTTTATTTGCGCATATCAATCAATTTTATTGAATCAAATTCAGCATTATCTGATCGCTATTTCTTCCGCCAGACTTACTGCGGCGGGCATACCCACCGCATGTCGATGCACGGACTATGCTTGCCGTTATCCGCTATCGGATGTGATGGCACACAGCCGCCGCTCATCGTCTCCGACGTGTTTGCCGTCCCATTGGCCGGGTGCGCCAGTAGAGACTCCATCACAATTCGACGAATCTCCGCCCGCTGGGCCTCGGTGAATGCGTGGCTGTCATCAGCCGGATAAGGTGCGATAGCCAGCCCGTATAATGGCAGCAGCATGAGTAGTGTGCCTGCCACCAGTCTGTTGACGTTCATGGTGACGTCCTCTGCGTTAGGAGACACGCTATGGCAGGCTCACTCCCCCTGAAATGAACCTGCCGCACAGCGCATCTGAGCTGTATCAAAGCCCATGATTTCGCCCCCGATACGACGTTCAGCCCGCCTTTGGTTGACGCCGCCCCGCCCGGGGACACGTCATCAGATTACGAGCCAGACGGTAAATTTGTCGTAAAAGCCGTTTGTGCGGGTATAAAAATTCTGTATAGAGAGCCAGAAAATCTATCTATATGATTATAAAAGAAATAATAAAAACAGCCTCTCAGTCGCCATGCCGACGGGTAAAACCCTGTCAATGCAGGCATGATAAATAACAGGGTAGGAAAAACGATGCAGACAGGAGACCACGATGACAGGTGATGCCTTGCACGGTAAAACGTTGCAGCAATGGTTCCATGACTTTCCACTACTGGCCCCCCTGGTGAGTCGCCAGCCGGTATGTTGGTTCAACCCGGCAGCAGCATCCGTACATGAGGCGTTGGGTGATGTGCCACTCACCCACGCCGACGTGACCGATGCCAGTCAGCGGTTACAGCGGTTCGCGCCCTTCCTGCAACACGCCTTTTCGGCACTGCAAGCCAGTGGCGGCATCATCGAGTCCGAGCTGGTGGCGGTGCCGACATTCGCGGCGGCGGTCGCCCGACAGGCTGGTTTGGATACGCCGCCGTCGGTATTGCTGAAGCTGGACAGTCATTTGCCGGTCGCAGGGTCTGTTAAAGCCCGCGGCGGTATTTACGAGGTTCTGTTCCATGCGGAACAACTGGCGTTGGGCCACGGTTTGTTGCGCGAAGACGATGACTATCGTCGCTTACTGGACGACGACTGCCAACAGTATTTCCGCCGCCATAAAGTCGCTGTCGGTTCCACCGGCAATCTGGGCATGTCTATCGGCATCACCAGCGCCCGTCTGGGTTTTGATACCACAGTACATATGTCCGCCGACGCCCGGCAGTGGAAAAAAGACCGGCTACGCGCACACGGTGTGCGGGTGGTGGAATACGATGGCGATTACGGCCAGGCGGTGGCGCAAGGCCGCCGGGAAGCCCAGTCCGACCCGCTGTGTCACTTTATCGACGATGAAAACTCCACCTCGCTGTTTCTTGGCTATGCCGTAGCTGGCGAGCGGCTAAAAGCACAGTTTGCCGCACAAGGCCAGGTAGTGGACATCGATCATCCGCTCTTCGTTTACCTGCCGTGCGGCGTCGGCGGTGCACCCGGCGGTATCAGCTTTGGGTTGAAGCTGGCGTTTGGCGATCACGTACACTGTATTTTTGCCGAGCCCACCGAATCGCCCTGCATGCTAATGGGCGTTTACACTGGTTTGCACGATAAGCTGGCGGTGCAGGATTTCGGCATCAGTAACCATACCGCCGCCGACGGACTGGCGGTCGGTCGTCCTTCCGGTTTTGTCGGCAAAGCCATGCAACGACTCATCGATGGTTACTACACGCTGACGGATGACGAGATGCTGGCATTGCTGCATACCATGCACGACACGCAACAGATTCTGCTGGAGCCATCGGCACTGGCAGGCGCGCCAGGCTTTCTGCGTCTGTTGCAGGAAAATCAGGGCTACCGCCAGCGTACCCCGCTCACACCACAGCGTTGTCAGCAAGGCACGCATGTTATCTGGGCCACTGGCGGCGGCATGGTGCCGGAAGACGAAATGGCACACTACCTGCGGGCCGGCGCCGCCTGCCGACAGTCGATCATGCCGTAAGCAAGCACAAAGGACACTCCGTTCATGCCTCTTATTGATTTTACACCGGCGGATTACCCACGGCTGATTCACTGGATAGACAGCGCCGAGCTGAATCTACTGTGGGGCGGCCCCAGCTACTCATTTCCGCTTACCGCTACACAGATTGCCGATCATCTGGCGCATCCCCAGTTTGCGCCATACCTGTTCGAACATCAGGGCGATATTGTAGGGTTCGTCGAGCTCAATCAGGTGGAACCGGGCCACAGCCGCCTGTGCCGGGTATTTATCGACCCGGCCTGCCGCGGCCGTGGGCTGGCACAAGAAATGCTGCGGGCGGCTATCCACCGGGCAGCACAGCATTATCAGGCCCACACGGTGTCGCTCTCTGTGTTTAGCCATAATCACAGTGCGCTGCGCTGTTATCAGTCGCTCGGCTTTCATGCCACGGCCACGACCCCGTATGGCAGCCAGGGACTGGCATTGACCACGATGTGCCTGACGCTGTGATGCCACGTTTTTCGACACATATCGGCGTTTTCTTTTTTTCTTTCATTACCGTGACCTACCCGAAAGTGGCAGCGATATTTTTCCTGCAATAATTTTGTTTACAGATTGAAAGAAAATCCTTGTTTATTAGATAGAAAAATAGGTTTCCCACTGCCGCCGTCATGTCACTCTGGTGGCGACTAAAAGACATGTACCTGAGGACTCATTATGGTATTCACACGCAAGATCATCGCCGGGCTGCTGCTCTCGGCACTTCCCTGGCTGGGGGCGCAGGCAGAGACCACGTCGTCAGGCTGGACGCTGGAAAAAGTGGTGGAGGTCAGTCGCCACGGTGTCCGTCCACCGACGCAAGGCAATGTTAAAACCATTCAGGAAGGCACTGATCGCCAGTGGCCAAGCTGGCTGACCCATTACGGCGAACTGACCGGCCACGGCTACGCGGCAGCGGTGTTAAAAGGGCACTACGAGGGGCAGTACCTGCGCCAGCATGGGTTACTGAGTCAGGCTTGTCCGGCTCCCGGCGATGTGTTCGTCTGGGCCAGTCCGCTACAACGCACGCGAGAAACCGCGATGGCGCTGATGGATGGCGTGTTCCCCGGTTGCGGTGTGGCGGTTCAAGGCCCTGAGGATGAAGACAACGACCCGCTGTTTCATGCCGAGGCGGCAGGCGTGAAGCTCGATCAGCAACAGGTGAAAGCCGACCTGCAAAACGCGATGCAGGACAAAAGCGCCGCACAAATTCAGGCGCAATGGCAACCGGCTATCGATCGTCTGAAACAGGCAGTCTGTCTGCCGGATAAACCCTGCCCGGCGTTCAGCACGCCCTGGGAAGTGAAAGAGAGTAAAAAAGGGAGGATTTCTCTGCACGGCCCAGAGGTGCTGGCCAACATCGCGGAGACTATCCGGCTGTCCTACAGCAACAATAATCCGCTCAGTGAGGTGGCCTTCGGTCATGCTAAAACCGCCGCAGAGGTGGCAGCGCTGATGCCGCTTCTGACCGCCAATTATGATTTCACCAACGATCTGCCCTACGTGGCACGCCGAGGTGCGTCGGTACTGATGAACCAGATAGCGCTGGCGCTCAACACCGAGCATCAGGCTGATGCCCCACCGGATGCCAAATGGCTGCTGTACGTGGCGCATGATACCAACATCGCCAAACTGCGTACTATGCTGGGCTTTACCTGGCAGATGGGCGACTATCCGCGCGGCAATATCCCGCCCGCAGGTAGCCTTATCTTCGAACGCTGGCGCAATCAGCAGTCTGGTCAGCGTGTTGTGCGTATCTATTTCCAGGCACAATCGCTGGATCAGATTCGTGGGCTGACTGCGCTGGATGACAGCCACCCGCCGTTACGCAGCGAGTTCTCGATGCCTGACTGTCAGAAAACCGATATCGGCACCTTGTGCCCGTATGACGCGGTGATGAAGCGCCTTAACGACGCGGTGGACCGTACCGCGCTGCTGCCAGTGCGCTACACACCGTAATAGCCCGCCACACGTCGCGTTGCCGTACCGGTATCGAGTTGTCTGTCGTACCGGTAAATTGTCGTACTTGTATGGCCGTCACGGGCGGGTCCCGCCCGTGATTAACGCCGGCTGGCGGCTACCAGCGCCAACAACGCGACCCCGCCAGCAAACAACGTCACCGGTAACCATCCGCCTGCCTGCCAGGCCGCCATCGCCCCACTGGACCCCAACGCCCCGCCAAGAAACATACCGCCCATAAACAAGGTATTGATACGACCGCGCGCAGCAGGCTGAAGCCCATAAATCACATGTTGATGAGCAATCAACGCGCTCTGTACCCCAAGGTCCAGCAGCACCACGCCGACAATCAGACCCGCCACCGTTCCCCACAAACCGATAACGCCCCATGCCAGCAACGTCAGCAACGCCCCCAGCAGAATCACCGGCCAACTGCCGATACTGTCCGCCAGCCGCCCTGCCACAGGGGCGGCCGTAATACCCGCCACACCGATGACACCAAACAAACCTGCCGCCGCCGCACCCAGCGGATGGCTGCCGCTGGCAAGATACAACGCCAGAATGCTCCAGAACGCGCTAAACGATGCGAACAGCGCGCCCTGAATCCAGGTCGCACGGCGCAACATCGGTTCTGCACGCCACAACGTCAGCAGCGAACGCATCAATGCACGCCAGGACAATACGGATGATGACGGCAGCACGGGTAACATGCGCCCCATTAGCACCGCACCGGCCAACGCCAGCGGTACACTCAGCCAGAACATGGCGCGCCAGCCAGCGGCATCCGCCACTAACCCGGCCAGCGTCCGGCTGAGCAAAATACCGCTCAATAATCCGCTCATCACCGTACCGACCACAGCCCCACGCTGGCCTTCGCCCGCTATCGTCGCGGCAACCGGCACAATCTGCTGAGCAACCGTCGCACCCACACCAATCAATACCGACGCGGCCAGCAACACCGGTGCCGATGGTGCCAGCGCCGCCAGCACCGAGGCCAATGCCAGCAGTAAAAATTGCCAGACGATCAGCCGCCGACGCTCAAATTTATCCCCCAACGGTACCAGCATCAGCAATCCCAACGCGTAACCCAGTTGAGTGGCGGTGGGGATCATGGATGTCGCACTGCTGCCAGGAAAACTGGCGGTGATAAGGCCAAGCATCGGCTGGTTGTAATAAATATTGGCGACTGCCGCGCCGCCGGCGGCGGCCATCGCAAAAATCAGCGGTTTCCCCGTTCTTACGGTGTCATCGCTGTACGATAATGTGCTCATGGTTATCTCCGTGGTTGCCTGTCTGACGGTCATTTTCCCCTCAGGCCGCAGGCAACATCACGCGGTACGGCATGGGGGCAGGCTCAGAATAGGGAAAGCGACTTCACCGCAGAAGACAGCCATCTGCCATAATAGTTATTCCAGAATGGAATGACTGAAGGAAAACTCAGGCAGGCGTGGATAAATGGCGGGCCACAAACTCGGTAAATGCCTGAGCACGGGCTGAGGTTAACCGGCCGCCGGGGTAAACCGCCCACACATCCCTCACACCGATATGCCAGTCGGTCAGCGCGGTAACTACCGTACCGTTCGCCAGCTCTGGCGCAAACATCCACGCCGAAGCTACCGTCAGCCCATTGCCCGCCAGCACCGCTTCGCGCACACCTTCCGCCGCCGTGGTACGGATACGTCCGGATAGCGTCACCCTATGCTGCCGGTCACCCTTCTGGAAGCAAACACAACCCGGCTCTTCAGCTTGCAGGTAGATAACCGCATCATGGTGTTCCAATGCGTCGGGTGATGTTGGTGTACCGTGAGCAGCGAAATAGGCCGGTGTTGCCAGCAACCGCATCGGTGCCGACCCTATCTTTCGGGCGGTCAATCCGGAGTCTTTCAGGTCACCGACTCGCAACGCTACATCAATACCTTCAGCAATCAAATCCACCGGACGATCATCCAGAATGATGTCAGCCTTCAGGTTCGGATGCTGCGACAAAAACACATGCAGATGAGGCAGGACATGCAAGCGGGCAAAAGTCACCGGAGCCGACACCCGCAAATAGCCGCTCAGTTCACCGTTGCCACCACGCACGGCATCCTTCGCCTCCTGCAATTGCCGCAGTGCCGGAGCGACCTGGCGATAAAACTGCTGCCCGGCTTCCGTGGGCGTCAGGCCACGGGTGGAACGCAACAACAATTTGACAGCCAGTTGCTGCTCAAGCTGCATGATAGCTTTAGAGATGGCTGGCTGGCCGATACCCAGACGGCACGACGCCGCAGAAAAAGACCCGCACTCGTACACACAGACAAAGGTTTCCAGCGTTACCAGACGATCCATTTTCTCCTCCGGTGATTCACTACCCCAGCACTACTCCGCCACTTCCTGATTCGCTGTTCTGTCGGCGTAGCGCGTCGTGATAGTCGGCAAGGCATTAGCCGCCAGAAACAGTAATCCCAGTAACACCAGAATCGCGATAAGCCCATCACGGCCGTACCACTGCATCAGCGAACCGCTCACCAGCGGCCCACTGAAGCTGCCAACGCCCCACAGCACACCGAACAGCGCGTTGATCGCCACCAAATCGACGCCGCTGAACCACTTACCCGCCCGCACCAGCGACAAGGTATAAATGCTGCCCGCTACGGCACCCAGCGAAAAAACGTTCGCCCACACCCAGCCGGTACCGTAGCTAAACGGCAAACCCGCCAACATCAGCACGAACATCCCGCCACAGACCAGGTGTACCCGTACCGTACCCAGCTTGTCGGATATCCAGCCCAGTGGCACCTGCAATAAGGCATCGCCGATAAACAGCACGGTGACCAGCAGCACGGCCAGCGACTCCTCGTAACCGTGCGCCATGCCGTACAGTGGCAGCATTGACAGGACTGCGCCGTCAAAAAAAGCGAAGGCAAACACCGCCATCGCCAGTGCAGGCGCGGCCAGCAACAAAGAAAACAGGTTATGTTGCCGATGCGCACTCAGCGCCAGCCTGGAAAATGACGCACCGGGCACCATCAGCAGGCATACGCCATGCAGTGCCAGAATCAGCAACAACCCGGTCGGATCATCCAGCCCCGTCAGGGAGATCAACAACGGCCCCAACAGTTGCAGACCGGTAAACGCGGTGGCGTACAGCCCGACCAGTACCCCACGGCGATGCTCGGCGGTATGACCACTGACCCAAGATTCGCCAATGACGATAATCAGGCCGCAGCAAAACCCCATCATAAAACGGGGAACCGCCAGCAGCGCGACATTATCGAGATAAAACGACAACGTCAGGCTTATCCCCATACCCCACGTCGACAATGCCAGCAACCGGCCAACCGGCAGGCGCATCGCTACCGGTGCAGCTACCCACGAAGAGACAAACACACCTATCGCCGGTAGTGCGGACATCATGCCGGTCAGTGCAGAACCGTATCCCAGCGCTGTGAGTTTCAACGTCACCAGCGGGATGGAATACCCCTGAACCAGCCCCACCAACGAGGCGCTGGTCATCACCACCAGAATCGCCAGTTGATGCGCACGGCGCGATGTCGACATGCTTTTTCTCCGTTGTGTCATTTCTGTCATTGCGTATCGGCCGCTCAGTATAGCGGATGTCAGCCTTCTCTTTGGGATATCCGCATCGCCTGCAGATTTTGACGTCAAATCCGAGAGTAAAACGATTTTTTAATCGTCTTAAGTCTCTCTTAATGCTCCCCCGCTAGCATGACACCATCGCATCCTTAGCGGCCGCTTTACGACTGTCAACGCGCCATTCAGGAGTAAGACATGAGCTTTTACCAACAACTACAGTCCGCTACCTCTACCTCGCAGCAACTTATGATGTCCGCGCCGGTTATTCACGCCTGCCGTCAGGGGACCATTACCGGGGAGATGTACGTTGCTTTTCTAACGCAGATTTATCATCACGTCAGTTATACCGTGCCACTGTTGATGGCCGCGAGCGGGCGTGTCCCCCAACATCAGGAGTGGGCCCGTCAGGCACTGACGGCGTACCTCAACGCCGAATATGGCTACAAGGCGTCGCTTCGCCGTAAAATTCGTGCCTGCGGTGTTGAAATGGATACCTGGCGTCAGCGTGCGGTCGCTGAGTGGATCGAGTTGATGGCCGCTTACTTTTACGATCAGATCCAGCGCGGCAACCCCATGAGCATCTTCGGTCTGATGCACGTACTGGAAGGTCTCAATCTCAACATTACGACCAGCACCACCGGTCAATCGCCATCACGGGCTCCGACGAATCAGACGCCGTTTCCTTGCTTTGCCACACTGATGGATAACATTAACGACTCAGCCGATCAGGCCGCCATCATCCACGCCGCTCACGTGGTTTATCGGCTGTACGGCGATATGCTGCGCAGCCTCACGGAGCACTAAGCTATGAAACTCGACAATAAACGCATTCTATTAACTGGCGCCAGCAGCAACCTGGGTCAGGAACTGGCGCTGGCGCTGGCCGCCAAAGGTGCCAGGTTATATTTGGTGGGCCGTAACGAGCAGGCATTGCTGTCATTACAGCGCAGACTGCCTGATGCCGGTCATCACAATATTTTGCTGGCAGACCTTTGTAACGAACAGGATCTCGACGCGCTGGCGGAGTGTTTTCCGGAAAACGCCAGGCTGGATGTGTTGATTAACAACACCGACACCTCCACGTTTAGCTCGTTTAACGATCAAAGCCACGACACGATTCGCCAACAGCTCATGCTAAATACCGAGGCACCGATCCTGCTCACCCATGCGTTGCTCGGCTGTATCAACACGCCCGGCATTATCATGAATATTGGTTCCACGCTGGATGGTATCGGCTACCCTGGATACAGCGTCTATTGCGCCAGCAAATTCGCTTTACGCGGATTTAGTGAGGCACTGCACCGCGAACTGTCATCAAAAGGCGTTAAAGTATTGCACCTTGCTCCCAGGGCCGTCGATACCAAAGGCAATACATCCACCGCCAGCAGGCTAATTCAGGAACTGGGCTATCGCAGCGACCGTCCTGACTGGGTAGCGGATCGCGTGGTTAACGCGCTGGAGCGGGAAACGTTACGCCAATGGCTGGGGTGGCCTGAAAAAGTGTTTGTGGCGCTAAATGCACTGTTGCCCAACGTGGTGGATAAAGCCATCCGGCGCCAGTTAGCCGTTATCCAGCGTTATATAACATTGCCAAAAAAATAGGGAAATCGTACATGACTCTGCGTTCGATGGTGCTACTGTTCAGCGGATTACTGGCAACCGGCATGACCTATGCCGGCGATATGCCGATGGATATCCACCGGCAATGGTCAGTCTGCCAGTACAGAACACCAGCGAGCATGAAAGAAGCCTGTTTCGCCACACTCAGCCAGCAGGCGCAGGAGCTAGCGGAAAATTACCCCAACCGCGCGGATTACCTGATCTCATCAGCAATGGTGGAGAGTAGCAGGGCGGGAATCAAAGACGGTATGGAAGCGCTCAATCTGGCCGGGCAAGCCAAAAGCCTGCTGGAACAAGCCATTGTTATCGATCCACAGGCACTCAATGGCGCGGCTTACACCATCCTCGGGGTACTTTACTATCAGGTGCCGGGCTGGCCGCTAGGGTTTGGTGACGATAAAAAAGCGGAGCGATATCTCAAAACCGCCTTGAAAATGAACCCCACCAGCATTGACGCTAACTTCTTTTACGGCGACTTTCTGCTGAAAGCCGGACGCAAAAGCGAAGCCAGACAATACCTGTCCACCGCACTGACCGTCGCGCCGCGTCCGGGGCGTGAAATTGCCGACCAGGGGCGTCGCGCAGAGGCCGAAAAGGCGCTGGCGCAGTTGAGATAGCAACAACGCGCCCTTCAGGTTCTCCCTACACGGTGGTTTCGAGCCACTTTTGCCATTGCCGAACCGGCTGGCGTTCTCCCGTGTCGTTTTTTTCACCTTTTATTGATACATCCAGATTAAAACAGCTCACATTTTCACGAGGAAATGGGGGAGCTGGCCACCTTAATGTAAATAAAGGTGAAAGTCGGAAAAAATACATTGCCACCGATAATAAATAGAATAAAAACAAAAAATTAAAGAAAATAACAGACAGGACATCTGCGGTAAAAACGGCGTCCTTCACACAAAAGCAACAGAGAAATAGCGTCTACAATAAGATTCAGGATGGTGCAGTCTGAAAAGCGAAGGAACCGGCGAAAAAAACACCACTAGAAAACGATAAAAACAAAAAAACTCGCTATCGGTAAGATGCGAGTTTCATGTCAACGATAACCGGGTTTTATCGTTTTAAAAATGGTCGGTGAGAGAGGATTCGAACCTCCGACCCCTTCGTCCCGAACGAAGTGCGCTACCAGGCTGCGCCACTCACCGAATGCGGGGCGCATATTACTGCTCCCCTACTATAGCGTCAATCCTTTTTCATAGGCTTTTTTATAAAAGCCGACAGGTTGATGACAAAGTGTCCGACCCGGCAGCCAAACGCCGTATTACGCGCCTAAACACGCTTATTCCTGTCATGATTTCACGCCTTGCTCATTAAGCCACGTCAGTTGACGGACTATCTCGGGGTGGTGCAGAAAATCCCGAATACGTTGCGCTCGCCGCACGCCAATCCCCGAAAATTGCTGCCATTGTGCGACAGATCGTTGCTGTAATTGTTCGAACGAAACGCCATCCAGCGCCTGTCTGGCACTGGATGGCAACGGCAACCCTAACGCCAGCAACCACTGCCGCAACGGCTGGCGACGCGCCCGCTGGAACTGACGATAAATCCGCTCTACATGTTGTTTATCAACATCACCGCCAGCCGCCAGTTGCGCAGGCTCAAGCGCCAGCCAGGAAACGACATCGACAACCTTACCCTGCTGTATCAGCCGTCGCCAGGTGCCCTCACTGATACCGCTGAGCGACAGCCCATTACGTCCGCTCATCCACACCAGTCGGGCCAGAAATTGTGGCTGGCACGCTTTACTCCATTGCAAGCAACTGAATACATCAAAAGATGACGCCGCCGGGATGCTAATCGGCTCGCGTACCGCACCGCGCCACACCACCGCGTCCAACCGGGGAATCCCCAATCCTGCCAGACTGATGCTGACCCGATCACCCGGTAATACATCCCACTGCCGCCAGCGGGATACCGAACCGAGATTGACCCGACTCACGTTCTTGTCATCCAGCATCATGGGTTGTACCTGCAGCACGACCGTCATTCTGCCAGTACGCCCGATCTCGATATCAACACCGGTCACTTCCGTTACCCGATTCACCAACGGGTATTTCCAGGCTACGGCCCACTCAGCTGGCGTATCCTGCCAGTAACGCCCGGCGGGTTCCTGCGACTGATGCAATACCACGCCATCGGTTACAAACGGCAGCGGCGCTTGATACCAGCGTTCACGCCATCGCGCCGCCTCTTCAAATGAAGCTATGGGCTGGGTGTAGTCTGCTGTTAGCCCAAATCCCAGTTCCCGTAATGCTACAAGCCTCGTCGGCATGTCTGCCGGGCCGTCAGGCCAGGCCCAGATGAACACGCGAATGCGAGACAGCAACGGTGACGGCTGTTTTCGTCGCATTTCACCCGCGACCTGAGCCCGCGCATTGATGCCGCCAGTCTGCTGCTGTCGGTGCGCCGTCACTGACAAATACAGCTCCCCTTGCAATACCAGACGCCCAGACATGCCGGAAAGTTGCTGCGGCACGGCATTCATCTGGCGCACTTTATCCGTCCAGTCCTCCCCCTGACGACCATTGCCGCGACTGATAGCGCTCACCAATTTTCCTTGTTCATACACCAGCGTCACTGCTACACCGTCGATTTTAGGTTGTATCCACAAGTCACGATGCTGAGTTATCCACTGTTTCAGCTCCGCCGGTTCAGTCAGTTTTTTCAGACCGGTATGCGCCACCGGGTGTGGTTGTTTACCACTTGATGGCAGGCTAACCGCAAAACCGTCGGCATCCGCCTGAAAGCAAACCTGCCAGGTCGCCAGCGTTTGGCGCAGTTGATCATAGACCTGATCGTCAACCGGGCTCTGACCTCGTTCATAATAGGCTTTGTCCCACTGCGCCAGCTGTTGCCCCAACCGGGCTACCTCCTGTTCAGCCCGTGCGGCAGACCATGCCGGACAAGGCTCTGCCTTGACCAATCCACTGGTCGCAAGCCACAACATGACCGCCAGCGCGTATCGATATCGCATCGCTTTTCCTCCCTGAGCGAAAACCCAGGCATTAATCCGCAAACAATCAGAAAATACGAGCGTAAAAATCAGTCGATGCGAAGCAAGCCGCACAGTATCGGGCACGTTGCAGCAAGCGGCAGAAAAACAGGAAAGCCGCCCGCAAAGTAAAAAAAGGTGGGGTGACAGATAACAGGTGGAGTATCAGGCTGTGTTTCACCACGCGACGGCCTACACAGCGGCGTGTATAATGCGGAAAAACGCGCAACTGGTTGCATCTCTTCTTCCATCTTTATCAGACGCAGAATTCACTATGGCTCAAGGCACGTTGTATATTGTTTCCGCCCCCAGTGGTGCAGGGAAATCCAGTTTGATCCAGGCGCTGTTGAAAACACAGCCGCTCTATGACACCCAGGTTTCCATTTCGCACACCACACGCACTATGCGCCCAGGTGAAGTTCACGGTGAACACTATTTCTTCGTGCCGACTGATGAATTCAAGCAGATGATCGCAGCGGATGACTTTCTGGAATACGCTGAGGTTTTCGGCAATTATTACGGTACGTCTCGCGCCGCTATCGAGCAGGTGCTCTCCACCGGCGTTGACGTTTTTCTGGACATTGACTGGCAGGGCGCACGCCAGATTCGCGAACGCATGCCGCAAGCCCGCAGTATCTTCATTCTGCCGCCTTCGCAAGATGAACTGGAACGTCGCCTGCGCGGGCGCGGCCAGGACAGCGAAGAGGTGATTGCCCGCCGGATGAAACAGGCGGTGGCAGAAATGAGTCACTACGCCGAATACGATTATCTTATTGTGAATGACGATTTCGATCTGGCATTACTGGATCTGAAAACCATTATTCGCGCTGAGCGTCTGCGCCTGAGCCGTCAGAAAGTTCGACATGACGCTTTAATCACCAAACTATTGGCAGACTGACGGCACTTTCAGTATGATGCCCAGTCATTTTATTTCCCCACTGGAGTACACACTATGGCACGCGTAACTGTTCAGGACGCTGTAGAAAAAATTGGTAACCGTTTTGACCTGGTGCTGGTCGCCGCTCGTCGCGCCCGTCAGATCCAGGTGGGTGGCAAAGAGCCGCTGGTTCCGGAAGAGAACGACAAGTACACCGTGATTGCCCTGCGCGAAATTGAAGAAGGCCTGATCAACGGTCAGATTCTGGACACCCGTGAGCGCCAGGAACAACAGGAACAGGAAGCAGCGGAAATTCAGGCGGTTACCGCTATCGCTGAAGGTCGTCGTTAATTCGCATTCGGTCGTGAGTCGCCCTTGTATCTGTTTGAAAGCCTCAATCTGCTGATTCAGCGTTATCTGCCGGAAGACCAGATAAAACGTCTCAAGCAGGCTTATCTCGTTGCACGTGACGCTCACGAGGGCCAGACACGCTCCAGCGGTGAGCCCTATATCACGCATCCGGTGGCAGTAGCCTGTATTTTGGCTGAAATGCGTCTCGACTATGAAACGCTGATGGCCGCCTTGTTGCATGATGTCATCGAAGATACGCCCGCCACCTACCAGGATATGGAACAGCTGTTCGGCAAAAGCGTAGCTGAACTGGTGGAAGGCGTCTCCAAGCTGGATAAGCTGAAATTCCGCGATAAGAAAGAGGCGCAGGCGGAAAACTTCCGCAAAATGATCATGGCGATGGTGCAGGATATCCGCGTCATTCTGATCAAACTGGCCGACCGCACCCACAATATGCGAACGCTGGGATCGTTGCGTCCGGACAAACGCCGACGCATCGCCCGGGAAACGCTGGAAATCTATAGTCCGCTCGCGCACCGTCTCGGTATTCATCATCTGAAAACCGAACTCGAAGAGCTGGGTTTTGAAGCGCTCTACCCCAACCGCTATCGGGTCATTAAAGAGGTGGTGAAAGCCGCCCGCGGCAACCGTAAGGAGATGATTCAAAAGATCCTCTCCGAAATTGAAGGGCGTTTGAAAGAAGCGGGTATCAGTTGTCGCGTCAGCGGCCGCGAAAAGCATCTGTACTCCATTTATTGCAAGATGCACCTGAAAGAACAGCGCTTCCATTCCATTATGGATATATATGCCTTTCGGGTGATCGTGCGAGAAGTCGATACCTGTTATCGCGTGCTGGGGCAAGTACACAGCTTATATAAACCGCGCCCGGGCCGGGTGAAAGATTATATCGCCATCCCTAAAGCGAACGGCTATCAGTCGCTCCATACCTCCCTTATCGGGCCACATGGCGTACCGGTTGAAGTCCAGATCCGTACCGAGGACATGGACCAGATGGCGGAAATGGGGGTTGCCGCGCATTGGGCATACAAAGAAGGCGAAAGCAGCAGTACCACGGCACAGGTGCGCGCTCAACGCTGGATGCAAAGCCTGCTGGAACTACAGCAAAGCGCCGGGAGCTCTTTCGAATTCATCGAAAGCGTTAAATCTGACCTGTTCCCAGACGAAATTTACGTGTTCACGCCAGAAGGCCGCATTGTCGAGCTGCCTGCCGGCGCGACACCGGTGGACTTCGCTTACGCGGTACACACCGATATCGGCCACGCCTGCGTCGGCGCTCGCGTCGACCGCCAGCCTTATCCGCTGTCTCAGGCGTTGTCCAGCGGGCAAACCATCGAAATCATCACCGCGCCGGGCGCTCGTCCAAACGCTGCCTGGCTCAACTTTGTCGTCAGTTCCAAAGCGCGTGCCAAGATTCGTCAGATGCTGAAAAACCTCAAGCGTGACGACTCTGTCAGCCTGGGGCGCCGTCTGATTAACCATGCATTGGGCAGCGGCCGTAAACTGTCCGACATTCCGGAGCAAAACATTCAGCGAGAGCTGGAGCGTATGAAGCTCGCTTCTCTGGATGATCTGCTGGCGGAAATCGGTCTGGGTAACGCCATGAGCGTGGTGGTAGCGCGTAATCTACTGGAAGAGCGTGCTGAAAACGGTACGACCGGCATTCGCAAACTGCCTATCAAGGGCGCCGACGGCGTCTTGATCACCTTCGCTAAGTGCTGTCGTCCCATCCCTGGCGACCCCATTATCGCGCATGTCAGCCCCGGCAAAGGGCTGGTGATTCATCATGAATCCTGCCGCAACATCCGTGGCTACCAGAAAGAGCCTGAGAAATTCATGGCGGTAGAGTGGGATGAAGTAACCGAGCAAGATTTCATGACCGAAATCAAGGTCGACATGTTCAACCATCAGGGGGCATTGGCTAACCTGACGGCGGCGATCAGCGCATCGAACTCCAATATTCAGAGTATCAACACCGAAGAACGAGATGGCCGGGTGTACAGCGCCTTTATCCGCCTCACCACACGCGACCGTATCCATCTTGCGAATATTATGCGCAAGATCCGCGTGATGCCGGACGTGATTAAAGTCAACCGTAACCGAAATTAGCCAGTTATGACCCCAGAACGTTATACGCGTATCCGCGAGATGCTTAACAACCGTCAGCCTGATCTGACCGTGTGCATGGAGCAGGTGCACAAGCCTCACAACGTATCCGCCGTTATCCGTACCGCCGATGCCGTTGGCGTACATCAGGTGCATGCCGTGTGGCCCACCAGTCGCATGAAAACCCTGGTGTCTACCGCGGCAGGCAGCAACAGTTGGGTTCAAGTCAAAACCCACCGTACGATTCAGGACGCTGCCCGCCATTTGAAAACGCAGGGGATGCAAATTCTGGCGACCAACCTGTCCGCCGACGCGGTCGACTTCCGCGATGTGGATTACACCCGCCCGACCTGCATCCTGCTCGGACAGGAAAAGACCGGTATCTCTGGCGAGGCGTTGGCTCTCGCTGATCAGGACATCATTATTCCGATGATCGGTATGGTGCAGTCGCTGAACGTGTCGGTGGCTTCCGCCCTGATTCTGTATGAAGCGCAACGCCAGCGTCAGTTGGCAGGGATGTACCAGCGCGAAGACAGCCCTTTGGATGAGGAAGAGCAACAACGCCTGCTGTTTGAAGGGGGTTACCCGGTACTGGCCCGCGTCGCCAAACGCAAAGGGCTGCCGCGCCCACATATTGACCAGACCGGCCAGGTGATTGCCGATGCGCCCTGGTGGGCGGCGATGCAATCTACGGAGCAATAATGGATAGCCGCCTGCTGCATACCCAGCCGTTGAGCACCCTTGCCGGCGTCGGGGCCAGCCAGGCGGAAAAACTGGCCCGTCTTGGTCTGGAAACGGTGCAGGATCTACTGCTGCATCTGCCACTTCGCTACGAAGACCGCACCCACCTTTACCACATTAACGATCTGTTGCCCGGCATGTACGCTACGGTAGAAGGCGATGTGCTACGCAGCGATATCACCTTCGGCCGACGCCGAATGCTGACCTGCCAAATCAGCGATGGCAGCGGCATGCTCACGCTACGCTTCTTTAATTTCAACGCAGCCATGAAAAACAGCCTGTCGCCGGGCCAACGCGTGCTGGCCTATGGGGAAGTACGACGCGGCAAACTGGGCGGCGAGATGATCCATCCTGAATACCGGGTGCAGGGCGAAAGCACGACGGTCGAGCTGCAGGAAACGCTGACGCCGGTTTACCCCACGACCGAGGGTGTGCGGCAGGCGACGCTGCGTAAGCTGACCGACCAGGCGCTGAAATTGCTGGATACCCATCCGATTGACGAACTTCTGCCCCAGGAAATGCGCCACGGATTGATCAGCCTGCCAGATGCGTTACGCACCCTGCACCGCCCACCACCGGATGTAAAGCTGGCGGAATTGGAGCAAGGGAAACACCCGGCACAACAACGTCTGGTCATGGAAGAGCTGTTGGCGCACCACCTGAGTATGCTGGCGGTGCGCGCGGGTGCACAACGCCACCGGGCGCTGGCGCTGGATACCAAAGACGACCTGAAGCAACAACTGCTGGCCGCGCTGCCGTTCAGCCCTACCGGCGCGCAACAACGGGTCGTGGCAGAAATCGAACAGGATATGAATCAGCCATTTCCGATGATGCGTCTGGTGCAGGGCGATGTCGGCTCCGGTAAAACACTGGTCGCGGCGTTGGCGGCGTTGCGGGCCATCGCTCACGGCAAACAGGTGGCGTTGATGGCCCCAACGGAATTGCTGGCTGAGCAACATGCCACCAACTTCCGTCGCTGGTTTGAGCCACTGGGTATTGAAGTGGGCTGGCTCGCAGGCAAGCAAAAGGGTAAAGCGCGGCAGGCCCAGCAGGAGGCTATCGCCAGCGGACAGGTTTCCATGGTGATCGGCACCCATGCTATTTTTCAGCAACAGGTTCAGTTCAGCGGTCTGGCGTTGGTGATTATCGACGAACAGCACCGATTTGGTGTGCATCAGCGGCTGGCGTTGTGGGAAAAAGGCGAAGAGCAGGGCTTCCACCCTCACCAGTTGATCATGACTGCCACACCGATTCCCCGCACACTGGCGATGACCGCTTATGCCGACCTGGATACCTCGGTCATCGATGAGCTGCCACCGGGCCGCACACCGGTAACCACCGTCGCCATTCCCGACACTCGCCGCGCCGACATCATTGAGCGGGTACGCCATGCCTGTCTGCAAGAGGGGCGGCAGGCATACTGGGTTTGTACCCTGATTGAAGAATCCGAACTATTGGAAGCGCAAGCGGCTGAAGCGACCTGCCAGGAGCTAAAAGCCGCGTTACCTGACCTCACGGTTGGTCTGGTGCATGGCCGGATGAAAGCAAAAGAAAAACAGGCCGTCATGGAGGCATTCAAAGCCAATCAACTGCATTTGTTGGTTGCTACGACCGTGATTGAGGTGGGTGTAGATGTGCCGAACGCCAGCCTGATGATTATCGAAAACCCGGAGCGACTGGGGCTGGCGCAATTGCATCAATTACGTGGCCGCGTCGGCCGTGGGGCCATCGCCTCCCACTGCGTGTTACTGTACAAATCACCACTGAGTAAAACCGCGCAAATGCGGCTTCAGGTTCTGCGCGACAGCAACGATGGCTTCGTCATCGCCCAGCGCGATCTGGAAATTCGCGGGCCCGGCGAACTGCTCGGCACCCGTCAGACCGGTAACGCCGCTTTCAAAGTGGCAGATTTACTGCGCGATCAGGCACTGATTCCGCAAGTCCAACGAGTCTCGCGCCATATCCATGAGCACTACCCGGAACATGCCAGAGCACTGATCGAGCGCTGGCTGCCAGAACGCACCCGTTATACCAACGCCTGATAACGTAGAAAGCGTTTTTATTGCGTTGCCCTCATCCCGTTGTTGTTACCCCTATCCTTAATAAAAGGATTGTGCCCCAGTTGAGTTTATCTGTTTGCGGCGATGATTCCCGGCGATAAGTAAATCCCATCCCGCAATCGATTGCTTTTACAGGGCAGATGATTAAAATGCGTTTTTTGCCGTTCAGGAGCGCCCCGCTATCATGAGTCTTTCCACCACCGAGCTACCCCAGACTGACGCCGTTACCCCGGCAAACAGCGAGCTGATTTACCGTCTGGAGGACCGGCCTCCTTTACCGCAGACGTTATTCGCCGCCTGCCAGCACCTGTTGGCGATGTTTGTTGCGGTCATCACCCCGGCGTTACTGATTTGTCAGGCGTTGGGCCTGCCAGCGCAAGATACGCAGCACATCATCAGCATGTCGCTGTTCGCTTCCGGTCTGGCTTCTATTTTGCAAATCAAAACCTGGGGACCGGTCGGCTCCGGCTTGTTGTCCATTCAGGGGACCAGCTTCAACTTTGTTACCCCGCTGATTATGGGCGGTATGGCGCTGAAAAACGGTGGCGCGGATGTACCGACGATGATGGCGGCGCTCTTCGGCACGCTGATGGTAGCCTCTTGCACCGAAATTCTGCTGTCACGCGTTTTGCACCTGGCTCGCCGCATTATTACACCGCTGGTTTCCGGTATCGTCGTGATGATCATCGGCCTGTCGCTGATTCAGGTTGGCCTGACATCAATCGGCGGTGGTTTTGCTGCCATGAGTAACCACACGTTTGGGGCACCGAAGAACCTGCTGCTGGCAGCCATCGTTCTGGTGGTGATTATCATCCTGAACCGCCAGCGTAACCCTTATTTGCGCGTGGCATCACTGGTTATCGCAATGGCTGTCGGCTATCTGGCAGCCTGGCTAATGGGTATGCTGCCGGAAAGCACTGGCACATCCAGCCACTCGCTGATTAACGTCCCCACCCCGTTGTACTATGGCCTTGGTTTTGACTGGAATCTGTTGATCCCGCTGATGCTGGTATTCATGGTGACCTCGCTGGAAACCATCGGTGATATCACCGCCACTTCCGACGTCTCCGAGCAGCCGGTCAGCGGCCCGCTCTACATGAAGCGCCTGAAGGGCGGCGTACTGGCTAACGGCCTGAACTCTTGCCTGTCTGCCGTGTTCAATACCTTCCCCAACTCCTGCTTTGGGCAGAACAATGGCGTGATTCAACTGACCGGGGTTGCCAGTCGCTATGTCGGTTTCGTTGTGGCATTGATGCTGATCGTACTAGGCCTGTTCCCGGCGGTGAGCGGTTTTGTGCAGCATATTCCCGAGCCGGTACTGGGCGGCGCAACTATCGTCATGTTCGGTACTATCGCCGCGTCTGGGGTACGAATTGTCTCCCGCGAGCCGCTTAATCGTCGCGCTATTATGATTATCGCGCTGTCGCTGGCTGTTGGCTTGGGTGTCTCCCAGCAGCCATTGATTTTGCAGTTCGCACCAGACTGGTTGAAAACCCTGCTGTCATCAGGCATTGCTGCGGGCGGTATCACAGCAATCGTGTTGAATCTGGTGTTCCCTCACGAAAAAGAGTAACGCGCGCTTCCAGAAATTTTTCCTCTTACGTGATAATAAGGGCCGATGGCGGTATACCCTAAATAATTCGAGTTTCAGGACAAAACGTGTTGCGTTTTGAACAACGCAACGCGTTGGCCCTTCAGGGCAAGGCTCATTGAGCCTTGTAACGCGGCAAGGGAAGGAATCCCGATGAGCTTACTCAGGTAAGTGATTCGGGTGACTGAACGCAGCCAACGCACCTGTAACTTGAAGTATGACGGGTATAACATCGGCCCTTATTTATTGTCTGTAATAAGTTACCTATTGAGATGACTGGATAATTACGGCATAACACGATCATCCCTTGCGAATGGCGCGGACTTAAGCAATGAAATTTATCGGGAAACTTCTTCTCACACTGCTGTTACTGGCGCTACTGGCTGTGGTGGTGCTGTATGTCCTGGCCCAGACTGAATGGGGAGCCAGGCATATCAGTCAGTGGGTTAATCAACGTACCGAATACCACGTGTCATTCAGAAAGATGGCGCATGAGTGGTCTTCGCCCGGCAGTATTCAATTGCTGGACGTCAGTTTCGGCCACAAAAACCAACCGGTAACACTGGTCGCGCAACGTGTCACTGTGGGGTTCAGCGTACGCCAGATTACCGACCCACGTCATTTTTCTAGTCTGGTGCTGGAAGGCGGAACCCTCAATCTGGGACAGACCGATGTCACTTTGCCGATTGAAGCCGACGTTCTGCAATTGAAAACCATGGCGCTGCATGCGCAAGATGGCGACTGGCGTCTGAAAGGTGAGCAGGTCACCGGAGGGATAACCCCGTGGCAGCCGGAGCCCGGCTACCTTTTGGGTAAGAAAGCCGCTTTCCAGCTTAGCGCCCACTCTTTGCTGCTCAATGATCTGCCAGCCAGCAAGGTCTTGGTACAAGGGCAGTTTGCCAACCAGCAACTGACGCTAGAGAATTTCGGTGCCGACGTGGCGCGAGGGGAACTGACGGGAAATGCTTCCCGAGCTGCGGACGGCAGTTGGCTGGTCAATAATCTGCGACTGAGCAATGTCCGGTTGCAAACCCGACAGTCGATGGCGGATTTCTGGCAGCCCGTCACTCGTCTGCCTGCCGTCACCGTTAATCGTTTTGACCTGATTGATGCCCGCATCGAAGGGCAAAACTGGGCATTTACCGATCTGGACGTCACTCTGCAGAATGTGACATTCCGGCAAAACAGCTGGCAGAGTGACGACGGCTCGTTGTCATTCAACGCCACCGATATCGTCAATGGCAACATGCATCTGGTTGACCCGATCGTCAGTCTGGATTTGTCAAAACAGGGTGTAAACATCAAACAGTTTTCCACCCGTTGGGAAGGCGGCCTGCTACGCACCAGCGGCAACTGGCAGCGCAACAATCAACGACTGACGCTGGATGAGCTGGTGGTGGCAGGCATGGAATACACACTACCGGAGGACTGGCGCCAACGCTGGCAACAAACACTACCTGACTGGCTGTCAGAAGTGGAACTACGGAAATTCAGCGCGAACCACAACCTGCTGATTGATATTAACCCCGCGTTCCCGTTCCAGCTCACCGCCCTGGATGGCTTCGGCAATAATCTGCTACTGGCACGTAACCATCAGTGGGGCGTGTGGCAAGGCACGTTGAGCCTGAATGCCAGTGACGCCACCTTCAACAAGGTGGATGTTCGTCGTCCCTCACTGGCGTTAAACGCTAACGACAACCAAATCACGTTAACGGACCTGAGCGCGTTTACCCAAACCGGCTTACTGGAAGCCAAAGCAGTGATCGCGCAGCAGCCAGCCCGAACATTTACGCTGGACCTGAACGGCAAAGCCGTCGCATTTGATATTCTGACGCGCTGGGGCTGGCCAACACCCACCAACGCCCCCACCGGCAACACCAATCTGCAGTTACATCTGAATGGTCGACTGGAAGCGGCAAGCCCGCTTAAACCAACACTCAGCGGTACGCTGCAAGGTATAGACAGCGCCGGACACCCCATCAATCAGGCAATGCATCAGGGCACAGTGGCAGACAGTGCGCCTGCCGCCGCCCCGGTCGCCTCCGAACCGGCCTCGACACCAACAGCGCCTGTCACACAGTAAACACCAAGGCGCATAAACACAAACAGCCACCGTCATGGTGGCTGTTTCATATTCGTCGTCATCGCTTATCGCCGACGTTACATTAACGAATGGCGGAGCCGCCTTGCTCCAGCGATTCATTCTGATCTGGCGGCAACACAATGTAGGTACCATCAAATACGGCACCTTTTTTATCATTGCCGAACAGTTCTACCTGTAACTGAACCCGTGCTTTACGGCCACGAGCCAGCCTGTCCAAATCACCACTCAGCGATCCTAAATCCGCCACTGCGCTGGGACGCCCGGTTACCGGTGTGCTGTAGCGAATATGCGCATCCGCCAGAATAATGGTGCCGCCAAGTTGCCGTTCGCGCAGCAGCAACCAAATAAGCCCCCACCCGGTCAGGGTCGCCAGTGAGAACATGCTACCGGCAAACAGCGTATGGTGCGGATTCTGGTTCCCCGTTTCCGGCATCGTGGTAATAAATTTCTGACCGGTGTACTGGCTGATGCGTACACCCATTTTTTCACTCAACGGGATATGGTTGTACCATGCCTGCTGTAGCTGACCACACCAGTCTGGGCGATGCAGAATGTCATCCAGCGTTGCCACCGGCTTAATCATCAGAAAATGACGCACCGGTGTGGTCATCGGCGTGGTAATTTCCCCCTGATTCACAAAGCCAAGGCGGGAAAAAAACGCCATTGCATCCTCACGGGCGCTACATACCACCCGCTTTACGCCTTCCTGACGCGCCACCGACTCCAGCGCCATCGCCATCAGGGTTCCAAGCCCTTTACGCTGAACATCCGGATGAACCGCCAGGAATCGTATCGATGCTTCATTTTCAGCATTGATCGAGAGACGACCAACCGCCACCAAATGACCTTGCCCATCGACAATGGTTTGATGGTGCGCCAGCGCATCATAGGCATCCCGTTCGGAGCCAAGTGGCTGATGTAGCGGTTTACGCAACATTTCCCAGCGAAACTGGTAATAAGCGTCCAGCTCTTCAGCGCTTTCCGGTACTCTCAGGTAGTACATAACCGCCCCTTCTCAACGCATACTCATATTGCAGCTCGCAGCGTAATATCGCTGCTTAACCCGGCAACCAGGCCAGACCTGTCGCTAAACTATACCTGCAGCCAAAACGTCACAGGCCCGTCGTTCACCAGAGAAACCTGCATGTCTGCGGCAAAACGACCGGTTTCCGTCGTCAGGCCATGCTCACGGCATTGACCGACAAAATACTGATACAGGCGATCAGCCTCTGCCGGTGCGGCACCACGGGAAAAACTGGGGCGCATTCCTTTTTGCGTATCCGCCGCCAGCGTAAACTGCGACACCACCAGCACACTGCCACCAGCTTGCTGAACATTCACATTCATCTTGCCGTTATCATCACTGAAAATCCGATAGCCGATCACCTTTTCACATAAACGGGTTGCCTTTTGTTCATCATCGCCCTGCTCTACACCCAGTAAAACCAACAGCCCGTGGTTTATCTCCCCGACTATCGCTCCTTCTACCGCCACACTGGCGGCGGAGACTCGCTGAATTAATGCGATCATAACGGCCTTACGACTCCCGCTTAAAAACCTGGCTGGCAAAAAAATCCGGCACCACCTGCCGATCACTGACCAGAATAGAACGGATACCCAGTGCATTTGCCGCGTCTACATTGGCAGCATTGTCATCAAAAAAGAGTGCGTCACTGGCTGCAAATCCCTCTTCGCGCAACACATGATGGTAAATCGCCGCTTCTGGTTTTCGCATACCGATATCCTGAGACAAATAAATCCTGTCGGCGGCTTGCTGTACTTCGGGGTATTCGCCCGGCCAGAATTGACAGTGCAAGCGATTGGTATTGGAGAGTATTACCACGCGATGGCCTTCCTGCCGCAACCGATGCATGATGTCGATCACATCTTTGCGCACACCGATGAAAATTGCCTGCCAACCGGTCGAAAACTGCTCAAAACTGAGTGACATCCCCAACTCATGGCACAGCCGCGACGCAAATTCTTCATCGCTGATTTCACCACGTTCGTGCAGCTCAACGGTGTGTCCCAACTCAAAACGCTTACGCAGGGTCGCCAGCGGTGCACCGCTCAGATTGCTCCACACCCCCAGAACACGATTGAAGTCGATATCGATTACGACGTTACCTAAATCAAAGATATACAGCATGAGTCCTCCAGACAGGCCAGTAGGGTTTTCACTGTAGCGAGAAAAATCCGTGCTGAATAGGGAGGATAAGCAGGATCATAATAAGGTTATGAAGGAGGCAGGCCAGACGCAAGCGCAGGGGACAACGGTCTGAAAAAACAAAGGCCCCATAAAGGGGCCTTATCGCAAGGCAGCGCGGTCAGGTACCGCATTCCGCCTGATGTATCACTAAAATAGTGAATTATTCTTCTTTGGCAGAGCGGTTAGCACGACGACGATCGTTTTCCGTCAGGTGACGTTTACGCAGACGAATCGAGGTCGGCGTCACTTCAACCAGTTCATCGTCATCAATGAACTCCAGCGCCTGCTCCAGCGACATTTTCACCGGCGGTACCAGTACGGTAGCTTCGTCAGTACCGGAAGCACGCATGTTGGTCAGCTTCTTACCGGTCAGACAGTTAACAGTCAGGTCGTTAGAACGAGTATGAATACCGATGATCTGGCCTTCGTACACTTCAGCGCCGTGACCCAGGAACAGCTTACCGCGCTCCTGCAAGCTAAACAGCGCATAAGCAACTGCTTTACCCTGGCCGTTGGAGATCAACACACCGTTCTGACGCTGGCCGATTTCACCCGGACGGATGTCGTCATAGTGACTGAAGGTGGAGTACAGCAGACCGGTACCGGAGGTCATGGTCATGAACTCGGTACGAAAGCCGATCAAGCCACGGCTTGGGATCACGTAATCCAGACGTACGCGACCTTTGCCGTCCGGGATCATGTCACGCATTTCGCCTTTACGCAGACCCAGCGCTTCCATCACCGAGCCCTGATGCTGCTCTTCGATATCCACGGTCACCTGCTCGAACGGCTCCTGACGGCGGCCATCGATGGTACGGAAGATAACTTTCGGACGGGATACCGCCAGTTCGAAACCTTCACGACGCATGTTTTCGATCAACACGGACAGGTGCAGTTCACCACGGCCAGATACACGGAACGCATCCGGATCTTCGGTTTCTTCCACACGCAGCGCCACGTTGTGCACCAGCTCTTTACGCAGACGATCCAGAATCTGACGTGACGTGACGTATTTGCCTTCCTTGCCGCAGAACGGCGAGGTGTTAACGCAGAAATACATGGTCACGGTCGGTTCGTCCACCGACAGCGCCGGCAGCGCTTCCACGCAGGACGTATCGCAGATAGTGTCGGAAATGTTCAGTTCACCCAGACCGGTGATAGCAATGATATCGCCCGCTTCTGCCAGTGAACTTTCAATACGCTGCAAACCCAGGTGGCCCAGCACCTGGCTCACTTTACCGTTGCGTACTTTGCCTTCGCTGTCGATGATGCTGACCTGCTGGTTCGGTTTCACCACGCCGCGTTTAATACGGCCGATGCCGATAACGCCAACATAGTTGTTGTAGTCCAGCTGGGAGATCTGCATCTGGAACGGACCGTCGAGGTCGACATTAGGCGCTTCAACGTGTTTCACGATGGCTTCAAACAGCGGGGTCATGTCTTCGGCCATATCGTTATGGTCCAGACCGGCGATGCCGTTCAGCGCGGACGCATAAACAATCGGGAAGTCCAACTGCTCGTCGGTAGCCCCCAGATTAACAAACAGGTCGAACACCTGATCAACCACCCAGTCAGGACGAGCGCCAGGACGGTCAACCTTATTAATGACAACAATCGGCTTCAGGCCATAGGCAAAAGCTTTCTGGGTCACGAAACGCGTCTGCGGCATCGGGCCGTCCATCGCGTCTACCAGCAGCAGTACAGAGTCCACCATGGACATCACGCGTTCTACCTCGCCGCCGAAGTCGGCGTGCCCTGGGGTATCCACGATATTGATGCGGTAGTCATTCCAGTTGATGGCGGTATTTTTAGCGAGGATGGTAATTCCGCGCTCTTTTTCCAAATCATTGGAGTCCATAACACGTTCAGTGGCGTCATTACGCTCACCCAACGTACCGGACTGTTGCAGCAACTTATCAACCAGGGTTGTTTTTCCATGGTCAACGTGCGCAATAATAGCGATGTTACGCAAATTTTCGATCACAGCTTTGCCTCAGGCATTTTAGAAATAGCGCGCTATTGTACACGTATTAATCGAGCGACTGAACAAGATCACAATCATCTTCCACAAACAACCTGCGAATTACGGGTCTGTGATCCCTTTCACGGTGCAATAAAGCAGCACCCCACAAACTCAGAGCACCAATTAAGTGCAATAACACCAAAATGGTGCACAGTTTTGGTGCAGTTAACTATCTTGGTGCAGCTCAGGAGGAGACAAAAAACCAGCAGGAATGCTGTTTCAAACTATTCTTTAATAGTTGGCACAGTTTTAGCTATATGTTTTGTACGGTAACAACATCATTCCACAACGATATTCGTTCCACGACGATAAATGACACAATCGGGAGAACCAAGTATGTCAGTAGAACACGTTTTGACGATGCTGAATGAGCATGAAGTGAAGTTTGTTGACCTTCGCTTCACGGATACCAAAGGCAAAGAACAGCACGTCACTATTCCGGCCCACCAGGTTAACGCTGACTTCTTCGAAGACGGTAAAATGTTTGATGGTTCCTCGATTGGCGGCTGGAAAGGCATCAACGAATCCGACATGGTGTTAATGCCGGACGCGACTACTGCGGTTATGGATCCGTTCTTCGAAGAACCGACTCTGATCATCCGTTGTGACATTCTGGAACCGGGCACCATGCAGGGTTATGACCGCGACCCGCGCTCCATCGCTAAACGCGCTGAAGACTTCCTGCGCTCTTCCGGTATCGCTGATACCGTACTGTTCGGGCCAGAGCCGGAATTCTTCTTGTTTGACGACGTACGTTTCGGCAGCAGCATCTCCGGTTCTCACGTTGCTATCGACGACATCGAAGGTGCCTGGAACTCCAGCACAAAATACGAAGAAGGCAACAAAGGCCACCGTCCGGCTGTGAAAGGCGGTTACTTCCCGGTTCCGCCGGTAGACTCTGCGCAGGACCTGCGTTCCGCCATGTGTCTGACCATGGAGCAGATGGGCCTGGTAGTTGAAGCACATCACCACGAAGTAGCGACCGCTGGTCAGAACGAAGTGGCTACCCGCTTCAACACCATGACCAAGAAAGCCGACGAAATCCAGATCTACAAATACGTCGTACACAACGTGGCACACGCTTTCGGCAAAACCGCAACCTTCATGCCGAAACCGATGTTCGGCGATAACGGTTCCGGTATGCACTGCCACATGTCTCTGGCTAAAGACGGTACTAACCTGTTCTCCGGCGACAAATACGGCGGCCTGTCTGAAACCGCGCTGTACTACATCGGCGGTGTTATCAAACACGCTAAAGCAATCAACGCGCTGTCCAACCCGACCACCAACTCCTACAAACGTCTGGTCCCGGGTTACGAAGCGCCGGTTATGCTGG
Organism: Dickeya ananatis; assembly: GCF_019464615.1. Classification (NCBI taxonomy): domain Bacteria; kingdom Pseudomonadati; phylum Pseudomonadota; class Gammaproteobacteria; order Enterobacterales; family Pectobacteriaceae; genus Dickeya; species Dickeya ananatis. The sequence continues at coordinate 4,201,188 of NZ_CP040816.1, forward strand.
CTTACTCTGCCCGTAACCGTTCTGCCTCCATCCGTATTCCGGTGGTATCGAGCCCGAAAGCACGTCGTATCGAAGTGCGCTTCCCGGACCCGGCTGCTAACCCGTACCTGTGCTTCGCTGCACTGCTGATGGCAGGTCTGGACGGCATCATCAACAAGATCCACCCTGGCGATGCCATGGACAAGAACCTGTACGATCTGCCGCCGGAAGAAGCGAAAGAGATCCCAACCGTAGCAGGCTCTCTGGAAGAAGCGTTGAACGCGCTGAGCGCAGACCGCGAGTTCCTGACCCGTGGCGGCGTATTCACTGACGACGCTATCGATGCTTACATCGAACTGCGTACTGCTGAAAACGACCGCGTTCGCATGACGCCGCACCCGGTTGAGTTCGAACTGTACTACAGCGTGTAACCTCCTACGCGCTTGACGGCAGGACGAAGAAAATGATGTTCATACTGCCGTCAGATAGCTGTTTTTTTATTTATGTTTATTTTTGTTGCCGTGGAAACTTTTCAGCCCATCTTCGGATGGGCTTTTTTCTCCACAAGACATATTACCGTTGCGACTTAAACTACAATCGAGAATAGTGTGCACTAAAATAGTGCGGGAGTCTGCGTTATGGCAACAGGCACGCTGCCCGATGCTGGGCAGATCCTTAATTCTTTAATAAACAGCATCTTGTTGCTGGATAAAGATCTGGCTATTCACTACTCCAACCCAGCGGCGCAACAACTTCTGGCTCAAAGTTCACGTAAACTGTCTGGAACGCCCCTGCCGGAGCTGCTCGGTTACTTTTCGTTAAATCTCGACCTGATGCGAGAAAGCCTCGACTCTGGGCAAGGTTTTACTGATAACGAAGTCACCATCGTGGTAGATGGTCGGGCACATATTATGTCGCTGACAGCTCAGCGCATTCAGCACGATTTTATCCTGTTGGAAATGGCGCCGATGGATAACCAACGCCGTCTCAGTCAGGAACAGCTACAACATGCCCAGCAACAGGCGGCACGCGATCTGGTACGCGGTCTGGCGCATGAAATCAAGAACCCACTTGGCGGCCTGCGTGGCGCGGCACAGTTGCTGTCCAAAGCCCTGCCGGACCCGGCGCTGATGGAATACACCAAAGTCATTATCGAACAGGCAGACCGCCTGCGTAATCTGGTAGACCGCTTGCTCGGCCCGCAACAGCCTGGGTTGCATGTCACTCAAAGCATCCATCAGGTCGCCGAACGGGTATTCCAGTTAGTCTCGATGGAAAAAGCCGACAATGTGACGCTGGTGCGCGACTACGACCCCAGCCTGCCGGAATTGATGCACGACCCGGATCAGATTGAACAGGTATTGCTGAACATTACTCGTAACGCCATGCAGGCGCTGGGAGAGGAAGGCGGCACCATCACTATCCGCACCCGTACCGCGTTTCAGTTGACGTTACATGGCGTGCGCTACCGTCTGGTGGCCCGTATTGATATCGAAGACGACGGCCCCGGCGTGCCAGCCCATCTGCAAGACACGCTGTTCTATCCCATGGTGAGTGGTCGTGAAGGTGGCACCGGGTTGGGTTTGTCGATTGCCCGTAACCTTATCGATCAACATTCCGGAAAAATTGAATTTAACAGTTGGCCAGGTCATACCGAATTCTCGGTGTATCTGCCCATTCGCCAGTGAGGTTCACGATGCAACGAGGGATAGTCTGGATTGTCGATGACGATAGCTCCATCCGTTGGGTGCTTGAACGTGCGCTTACCGGGGCGGGATTAACCTGCGCAACCTTTGATAACGGTACCCAGGCGTTAAACGCGCTGACCACGCAAACACCGGATGTCCTGCTATCCGATATCCGTATGCCCGGTATGGACGGGCTGGCATTGCTGCAACAAATCAAACAGCGCCACCCAATGCTGCCCGTTATCATCATGACCGCGCATTCCGATTTGGACGCAGCGGTTAGCGCTTACCAGCAAGGGGCTTTCGATTATCTGCCCAAACCGTTCGACATTGATGAAGCGGTAGCGCTGGTTGAACGCGCCATCAGCCATTACCTGGAACAGCAGCAACCGGTACGCAGTCAGCCCATCAGTGGGCCGACCACCGATATTATCGGTGAAGCACCGGCTATGCAGGATGTGTTTCGAATTATCGGCCGCCTCTCACGCTCCTCAATAAGCGTACTGATCAACGGTGAGTCAGGCACCGGTAAAGAGCTGGTCGCCCATGCATTACACCGCCACAGCCCACGCGCCAAAGCACCTTTTATTGCGCTGAATATGGCGGCAATCCCTAAGGATTTGATCGAATCAGAACTGTTCGGCCATGAAAAAGGCGCGTTTACCGGCGCGAACCAAATTCGGCAAGGGCGTTTTGAGCAGGCAGATGGCGGAACACTGTTCCTTGATGAAATCGGCGACATGCCGCTGGATGTGCAAACCCGCCTGCTGCGCGTATTGGCCGACGGTCAGTTTTATCGTGTCGGCGGCTATGCAGCCGTGAAAGTGGATGTGCGCATTATCGCCGCCACGCATCAAAATCTGGAATTGCGGGTTCAGGAAGGCAAATTTCGCGAAGACTTGTTCCATCGTTTGAACGTGATTCGTGTTCATTTACCGCCGCTGCGTGAACGTCGGGAAGATATTCCACGTCTGGCGCGCTACTTCCTGCAGGCAACAGCTAAAGAACTGGGTGTCGAACCGAAAAACCTGCATCCGGAAACTGAAGCGGCGCTCACCCGTTTACCCTGGCCGGGTAACGTGCGCCAGCTTGAAAATACCTGCCGGTGGCTGACAGTGATGGCCGCGGGACAGGAAGTGCTGATTCAGGATCTGCCGCCGGAGCTGTTTGAAACAACAGCGCCAGACGCCACCGTACATGTCATGCCCGATAGCTGGGCGACGCTGCTGGCACAGTGGGCCGACCGTGCGCTGCGTTCCGGTCATCAAAACCTGTTGGCCGAAGCGCAACCGGAAATGGAACGCACACTACTGACAACCGCGTTACGCCATACGCAAGGGCATAAACAGGAAGCAGCAAGACTGCTGGGCTGGGGGCGAAACACGCTGACGCGTAAGCTCAAGGAACTGGGCATGGAATAACGGCACTCTGCCGTTTTCCTGTTACCGTTCATCACAAGGAACAGCGCCCACGGATGGGTTGCGTTATGAAATCCACACATCTGCAATTTACGTCATCATGGATATATTTTGTACTTTACTTGCGCCGCGCCAGCAGTATGATCATGTCGCTGACTGGAGAGGGTAACCATGCTGGAATCCATTTTTTCTGCCGTAACGCACGGCGCTGAGATCAGTAGTGCGATGGGTCCATCATCGCAAACTGCGATTGCAGCCGTGTTGTGCGCAGCACTGATCAATTTCTTCAGCTAACACACGCTGACATAATAAGAAAAGAGCCAGTCATACGACTGGCTCTTTTCTTTTATCCCTAACCACTGCCCATCTGCCATAACGAGCCATAACGAGGTCATGCCAGATTCGGTGGCCAACACATTTCGATTCCCGCAGGAATTACCCGGTGGAATTAAATGACTCGGGAAAATTGGCGCTCACGCATTTTATTGCGGAAATACACATCAAAGCACATACAAATATTACGAATAAGCAGCCGTCCTTTCGCCGTCACCCGAATACCGTCGGCCTGAATCTCCACCAGACCATCCTGGACCATCGGTGCCAGCAATGCCAGGTCCTCACGGAAGTAATCGCCAAATGACAGGCCATAGGCCTGCTCAATCGCCACAAACTCCAGTTGAAAATGACAAATCAACGCTTTAATGACATCACGGCGAATACAATCATCGCGAGTCAGGGATAATCCGCGCCACAATGCATGACCACGTTGTTCAACATCTGCGTAGTACAGCTTCAATTCTTTTTGGTTCTGCGCATAACTGTCGCCAATCATACTGATGGCAGACACGCCCAACCCCAGCAAATCGGTATCGCCTTGTGTGGTATACCCCTGGAAATTACGGTGCAATTTGCCTTCGCGCTGCGCTACCGCCAGCTCATCATCTGGCCGGGCGAAATGATCCATACCGATGAACTGATAACCCGCTGCCGTCAGGCTTTGAATGGTCTGCTGCAAAATGGCCAGTTTTTGTTCCGCATCCGGCAGATCCGCCTCTTTAATTTTTCGCTGTGCGGCAAACAAACTGGGTAAATGGGCATAATTAAATACGCTCAGACGATCCGGACGTAACTCGGCTACCCGCTGTAAAGTAAAAGCAAAACTGTCCGGCGTTTGTTTCGGCAGACCATAAATCAGGTCGATATTGGTCGAGGTAAATCCTAACGTCTTAGCCCGCTCAATCAGCGCAAAAATGAACGCTTCATCCTGCTCGCGGTTAACCAGCCGTTGCACCTCTTTATTGAAATCCTGCACGCCCATGCTAAGGCGGTTGAATCCTTCGGCGCGCAAATGATCGAGCACATCCAGTTCAATTTCACGCGGATCCACTTCCAGCGACATTTCGGCGTGCTCAGAAAAATGGAAATGCTGGCGAAGCAGCGCCATCAGCCGACTAATCTGTGCTTTATTCAGGAACGTGGGCGTTCCGCCGCCCCAATGCATTTGGGTGACCGTGCGGTTGGCAAATAACGGTGCGCGTTGATGAATTTCCAGCGCCAGCCGATCGAGATATTCATCAGCTTTATGCAGTTGCCGGGTTACCAGTTTATTGCAACCACAGAAGTAGCACAGGCGGTGACAAAACGGGATATGCAGATACAGCGATAACGGGCGGTGGGGATAACGGGCCACCGCCTCGGCAAACGCCACGTCGTCATAGCTGTCGCTGAATTCCAGCGCGGTAGGGTAGGAAGTGTAGCGTGGCCCCGAATAGTTATATTTCTGGATCAGGGATAAATCCCAGTCGATAGTCTGTTCGGGCATAGAGCTCACTCCTTCCTGTAACCGGTCCTCGCCGTACGACGCCGGGGCAACCGATGCTGCCCGGCCAATACGGCACGCTGTAATCTGCCTTTCCGTTTCGACAGACACCACAGTTTAACCAACAGGCCACCCAAAAAACACAGAACCAATAGGGTTATGAGCAGAAACAGCGCTTTTAACATTAATAACCGTCTTTCGGATTACCACGACGAAGCAGTTGCAGCATATCTTCTTCCTGCTGTTCATCTTCGTCATCATCATCCAGGCTAATTCCCAGCTGTTCCATCAGAATATCAATGCGATCCAGCGTTTCATCCAGCCAGGACTGTTCTTTAGCTGGCAGCGTTTCACCTTTCTCGAGTCTGTCCAGCAGGTCATCAAGACGCGGATCATTTTCCAGCATGTCCAGTTCTTCCTGTGGCGACAGGCGAACCGGTTTCTCTTTCGGCGTAGCTACCGGTTTTGTCGGCGCAACAGCGCTTTCCGGCAGTAGCGATACCGGTTTTTTACTGCCAATACGCGGGTCTTTGCCTTGACCAGAGGAGGCATTGTGCTGCTGTCCGCCGGACGGCTGCGCACGGCTGCCTGCAGCATGACCACGGTGTTTTTTCTGACGTTTGCGCTCGCGAGCTTCAAGATCCAACTGCTCGCGACTTTTTCTTTTGGCCTTTGGAGCAGGAGCTTTGCGTCCCGCCCCTTGTGATGGTTGTTTCATAGCGTCAATCTCAGATTCGGATGAGCAAATATAGGGAGAATTGCGGCGGAATCTAGCAGAAAGCATACCAATAAAAAAGTGCTCCAGGCGCTCTGTACCGGTTTTATTTTTTCAGTCTGTTACCGCGCTAACACCCCGTACAAAACAGATAAACGCCGCCTTTCTCATCCGTTACAGGTATAATCAGCTATATAAAACCGTGATCCAGACAGAGACGCACACTGTGACCCAGCAATACAACTATCATGTGACCCATTTTGTCACCAGCGCGCCGGACATTCGTCATCTTCCTGCCGACAGCGGTATTGAAGTCGCGTTTGCCGGCCGCTCCAATGCGGGAAAATCCAGCGCCCTCAACACGCTGACCAACCAAAAGAGCCTGGCCCGTATCAGTAAAACGCCTGGTCGTACTCAGCTCATCAACCTGTTTGAAGTCGCTGAGGGAGTACGTCTGGTCGACTTGCCTGGTTATGGCTATGCTGAAGTACCAGAAGAAATGAAACGCAAATGGCAGAGAGCGCTTGGCGAGTATCTGCAAAAGCGTAACTGTCTGAAAGGGCTGGTGGTATTAATGGATATCCGTCATCCGCTCAAAGATCTGGACCAGCAGATGTTGGAATGGGCCGTTGATGCCGGGTTACCAGTACTGGTGTTACTGACTAAAGCGGACAAACTGGCGCAGGGAGCCCGGAAATCCCAGTTAAACATAGTGCGGGAAGCCGTGTTGCCCTTTATGGGAGATATTCAGGTTGAGGCGTTTTCTTCGCTGAAAAAAACCGGTGTAGATAAATTACGTCAGAAATTAGATAACTGGTTCAGCACATTACCCCCCGCCGATGAATCCTCTCTTGCCGAGTCTGAGCAGTAACGTCTCCATCAAGAACGGGTGAGCTTTCTGAAATGCCATCCTTGTCCACACCACTACCGGCAAATTTTTTTGCCGGTAGCATAAGCGTTGGTTATCCCGAAAATTTATTATCAGAACAATAAAAAACGCCCCGGTCAGAAACCTGACCGGGGCGGCTAACATTCAGCCAAATCCGATTACGTGAAGTAAAAGGTCTGAAAGATAGAACATCTTACCTCTGTACCCTACGTGTTTAACTCTACTCCATTTCTTTTCTGGAAAAAAGCATTTTTTGTTGTTTAATTTCATAAAAAATGGCGATGAATTAAACAAACCCAAACCAGGTCACACAATCATGTAGCTTAATTACAGAATCACCCATACCCCAGTCGAAAAAACCAACAGAGAAAGGAAGGCGCTATTTCTGTCGGCATTTACAGCTAAACGCCCGATAAATCACGAATGCGTCAGCCCCGTTTTTTCACCGAAGACATTAATGGGCCTGATCCCAGTTACTGCCGGTACCGATATCCACCTGTAATGGCACATCCAACTGCATGCAGCCTTCCATCAGGTTACGAATCTTCGCACTGACCTCATCCAGTACAGAGTGGTGCACTTCAAACACCAATTCATCGTGTACCTGCATCAGCATCGTTGCCAATGGTTTTTCCTGCTGCAACCAGTCATCAATGGCAATCATCGCTTTTTTAATGATGTCTGCGGCGGTGCCCTGCATCGGTGCGTTGATGGCAGCCCGCTCTGCGGCTTTACGGCTCATGGCATTACGGGAGTGAATATCCGGCAGGTAGAGACGCCGACCATCCAGCGTGGAGACATACCCTTGCTCTGCCGCCTGCTGGCGAGTGCGCTCCATGTATTCCTGTACCCCTGGATAGCGCTCAAAATAGAGATTCATGTATTTCTGCGCTTCATTACGCGCAATGCCCAACTGGCGGGACAAGCCAAAAGCACTCATACCGTAAATCAGGCCAAAGTTGATAGCTTTGGCACTGCGGCGCTGTTCCGTCGTCACTTTATCAAGCGGCAAACCGAATACTTCGGCAGCCGTAGCACGGTGAATATCCAGACCATCGGAAAACGCCTTCAGTAATCCGGCATCCCGTGACAGATGCGCCATAATGCGTAGCTCTATCTGCGAGTAGTCAGCCGCCAGAATTTGGTATCCTTGCGGAGCAATGAACGCCTGACGAATACGGCGCCCTTCTTCATTACGCACAGGAATGTTTTGCAAGTTAGGATCACTGGAGGACAGACGCCCCGTAGCCGTTACCGCCTGGTGATAGGAGGTATGAACCCGTTTAGTCAACGGGTTAATCATCTGCGGCAACTTATCCGTGTAAGTCGATTTCAGTTTAGCCAACTCTCGATGTTCTAAAATCAACTTCGGTAGCGGATGATCCAGCGCTAGCTCAGCCAGCACTTCTTCATTGGTCGAAGGCGCGCCTTTCGGCGTTTTCTTAATAACCGGCAACTGCATCTTATCGTACAGAATGGCACCTAATTGTTTAGGCGAAGCCAAATTGAAAGCCTCACCCGCCAGCTCATGGGCCTGAACTTCCAGTCCCGCCAGACGTTGCGTCAGCTCCTGCGAGTGCTCAGCCAGAATCGTAGTATCGATCAGTACCCCGGTGCGTTCCATACGAGACAACACTGGGACCAGCGGCATATCGATATTCTTGAATACCTTGCACAGATCCTGTTGCGGCTCCAGCTTCGCCCATAACGTTTCATGCAAACGCAACGTCACGTCAGCATCTTCCGCGGCATAAACCGCCGCCTGCTCCAGTGGGATCTGATTGAAAGTTAACTGGTTCTTTCCCTTACCAGCGATCTCTTCAAAGGTGATGGTCTTATGCTGTAGATAGCGCTCTGACAGGCTATCCATATCATGCCGACCCGCCACACTATCAAGCACGTAGGACTCCAGCATGGTATCAAATACAATACCGCGCAGATCAATACCGTAACGAGCCATCACGCCTTTATCGAACTTCAGGTTTTGCCCGATCTTACCTATAGCTTCATTTTCCAGCAGTGGTTTTAATCGCGCTAACACGGTATCTCTATCCAACTGTGTCGGCGCATCGAGATAATCATGGCCTAATGGCAGGTAAGCGGCTTCACCGGGTTTAATAGCCAGGGAGATACCTACCAGATTAGCCGTTAGCGTATCGAGGCCATCGGTTTCGGTATCAAACGAAAACAGACCAGCAGCGTTGATTCTGGCAATCCAGTCCTGCAAGGATGACTCATCCAGAATGGTCACATAACCATCCTGAGACAATACGCTGGACGCCTCTTTAGGTGCATCTTCAGCGTCTGGTTTCACAAACGGCACCGCAGCCGGACTCTTTTTGCCACCCTGCAACCATTTGCCATCTTCCACATCTGCCAGCCAGCGTTTGAATTCATAACGGGCGAATAACTCTCGCAGTTCCGTTACATCCGGCTCATTCACCGTCAGTTGTTCGCAACCGAGCTCCAGCTTAACATCGGTTTTAATCGTCGCCAGTTGGTAAGAAAGATAAGCCACGTCTTTATGCTGCTCGAGTTTCGCTGCCATGGTTTTAGCACCACGGAAGGTCAGGCCCGCAATCCTATCCAGATTGCCATAGAGCGCATCCAGCCCACCCACACCTTGCAGTAATGCCTGCGCAGTTTTTTCACCCACACCAGGCACACCGGGAATGTTGTCGGAGGAATCCCCCATCAGCGCCAGAAAATCGATAATCAGAGAGGGAGGGATACCATATTTGGCACACACCTCATCCGGCCCCAGAATAGTGTTATTCATGGTGTTGATCAGGGTGATCTGCGGCGTCACCAGTTGGGCCATATCTTTATCGCCAGTGCTGATCAACACTGGTTTACCGGCACGTTCCGCCTGCTGTGCCAGTGTCCCAATCACATCGTCAGCCTCAACACCGGAAACAGAAAGTAGCGGCAACCCCATCGCTTTCACCATACGATGCAATGGTTCAATCTGCGCACGCAGATCATCCGGCATCGGCGGGCGATGAGATTTGTAGTGTTCAAACAAATCATCACGAAATGTCTTTCCCTTCGCATCAAACACCACCGCCACATGGCTGGGATGATACTGCTGCAACAAACTACGCAGCATATTGAGCACCCCGTACATCGCCCCGGTCGGCTCGCCAGCAGCGTTGGTCAAGGGAGGAAAGGCGTGGTAAGCGCGGTAAAGGTACGATGAACCGTCAACCAGAATGAGGGGGTTTTCTGCTATTTGAACCATGATATTTCGTGATCGTTGTTTTCTGCCATGGGGTAAGGATGCCATAGCTGGCAGTCAGAGACGAATATTAACGATCGTTCATTACGCTTTTTGCACAACGTCTCGCAAAAATTCTGTGGATAACTTTGTGCATAGAAATTGAAAGATAATTAACAGTGATATCACCAGAATTGTTTGTTATATGTATTTCATTATCAATCAATACGTTAATAAAAAATCATTGACATTATAGTTATATCAAAGCGTTGTTATTAATGTGGATAGATATGAAACCACCATGTCCGGCAGTAAGCAGAAATGTCCAGACGTTAGCAGTAGACGGAAATAAAAACGCCATATGCGCTAAGGCATATGGCGTATGGATAAAGCGGAAAGCTTATTTCTGAGAGAGCAGGAATTTCACTACATCAGCATACTGTTTGACATAGCTGTCCATAGAACTGGTATCAAGCCCGTCGCTTTTCACCATGTATTTACCGTTAACAAATACCGCCGGTACGCCACGCAGTTGCAAATCGGCAGCCGCTTTTTCCTGTTGTGCGACCAATGATTTCACCACGAAGCTATTCAACGCACTGTCATAGTCTTCAGCTTTTACACCCGCGGCCACAAAGACCTGACGAATATCTTCTGTCGTTTTTACCGTCTGAGTTTTCTGAACAGCATCAAACATCAACGGGCTGACTTTGTCTTCCACACCCAGCGCAATCGCAACCGCCCAGGCCTGGGTCAACTCTTTACCCAATGGGCCCAGGAAATCGACATGATATTTGGTCAACTTAGCGTCGGCCGGTAAGGCTTTCTGGATAGCCTCAGGAATGTGGTAAACCTGAGCAAACTGGTAGCAGTGTGGGCAGTAGAACGAGAAGAATTCCAGCACCTGAGGGGATTGGGGAACCGGTTTATCCAGGGTAGTGAACTGTTTACCATCGGAAAAATCAGCAGCTGACGCACTGAACGCCAACACCACACCAACCAGCGCAAGCCATATTTTCTTCATATCAAGGTTATCTCCATAATTGTCAATACATCGGTGCCAGCTGCAACGGTGGTTCCTGCAACAGCCTGACCTGTTCAGTAAAAATAGCGGTCTGCTTTGCCCAAAAATCAGCATCTTGCATCCACGGAAAACTGCGGGGAAAAGCCGGGTCATGCCAGCGACGGGTCACCCAGGCCAGATAATAGACCATACGCATGGCGCGTAGCGGCTCAATTAGCGCCAATTCTGACTCATCAAAAGAAGCAAATTCGCTGTAGGCATCCAGCAAAATATCCAATTGAATACGCTGCTCCTGACGCTCACCATGCAGCAACATCCACAGATCCTGAACAGCCGGGCCATTACGCGCATCATCCAGATCGACAAACAATGGACCGTCGCGCCAAAGAATATTCCCGGGATGGCAGTCACCATGCAGGCGCCTGGCTTGCCAGTGGGTATGCCAGTGTAATTTCACTTCCTCGATAAGCCGGGTTGTCGCGGCCAGAAAGGGCGCTTTCTGCGCATCAGCTATCAGAGCGCTATCCGTTAATGTGAGCAGTGGGTCATCAAGGTATTCCTGCAACCCGATAGTAGGGCGCGTTGAGAACAGATTTCGACTACCAGTCTGATGGATTCGGCCCAGATAGCGCCCGACCTCCTCCAACTGGTTATCATTGTCCATTTCATACTGACGCCCACCAACGCTTGGGAACACAGCAAACCAGAAACCATCATGCGCATGCAACGTATTGCCCTGTAAGGCCAGCGGGGCAACCACCGGCACTTCATCATCAGACAACTCGGCCGCAAAGCGATGCTCTTCATTAATCTGGGCAGCATCCCAACGTTGTGGCCGATAAAACTTCACCACATAACGCTTACGATCTTCATCGCTAAACTGGTAAACCCGATTTTCATAGCTGTTAAGCGCTGTCAGGCCGGAGTCAACGCGGATACCCACAGACCAGAGTGCGTCCATGATGACATCCGGCGACAGTGTATGAAAATTGAATACGGCATCATGCATGGTAAGCATAGCTCCATGGCATCAAATTCTGGCCGTTAATCCTTAATAACGCCGCGGGCACGCAGTAATGCGGTTTTGAAATCTTCTTCATAATCCTTCTGCAAGCCGGGGATAGGCTGTGTGCTATCTGCGTCACGTAACTTAAGATGATAAATAAGGATATCATCAGTCAAATCACTAAGCGCCCCCTCAAACCCGGCTTCCTGTGCAAGTTTTTGTAAAAATTGCACCAAATTCAAATCAGGCTCTTTTTGCCAGGCTGGATGCAGTAACTCAATCAATTCATTTACACGATGGCACTTCATTATCATGACCTCAAATATTGATGATTGTTTATCTAGTATGGGGAAAGGTCTTGGCCTTACGCCATAGTTTTCCGACAATAACGCATTAAATCATTACGGATACCAATACGATGATAACAGGTGTGATTCTGGCTGGGGGTCAGTCATCCCGCATGGGCGGAAATGACAAGGGATTGATTAAGCTGGAAGGTAAGCCACTCTATCAACATGTTCTGGCTCGTCTGAAACCACAGGTTGATACCCTGCTCATTAACGCCAATCGGCATCAGGCTTGTTATCAGCAAAGCGGTTATCCGGTGATCGGCGATATTAATCGTGATTTTTCCGGCCCTTTGGCAGGTATTTTTACCGGCCTAAGTATCGCCAACACAGAATGGGTGGTATTCGCCCCTTGTGATGTACCGGCATTACCCTGCGATTTAGTCTCACGATTGCGGCAATCCTGTGACCATCAATCCAATGACAATCATTATGCCGCCTATGCTACCGATGGAGAACGCGAGCACCCGACACTCTTGTTGATCCACACATCCCTGACCGAAAAGCTGGAACGTTATCTGAATCACGGTGACCGAAAACTGATGTTATTTCTGGAACAAGTTGCGGCAAAAGCCGTTTCTTTTGCCGATCAGCCTTTATCATTCCGTAATCTCAATACACCAGAGGATCTCGCTCACTGGCAGAGGAATACGCATGACTGATATCCCGCTTTTGGCTATTGCCGCTCACAGTGGTACGGGTAAAACCACACTACTAAAACAACTTATCCCCCTATTGAACGCCATGGGGATCCGGGTGGGTATCATCAAACACACTCATCACGATATGGACATCGATAAACCCGGTAAAGACAGCTATGAACTGCGCAAAGCCGGTGCCGACCAAACACTGGTTGCCAGTCATACCCGCTGGGCATTGATGACGGAGACACCAGAACAACAAGAACCTGACTTGTTTTTTCTGGCCAGCAGAATGGATAGTTCAACGCTGGATTTGATTCTGGTAGAAGGCTTCAAGCATGAGTCTGTCGATAAAATCCTGCTTTACCGCCATAAGTCTGGAAATAATGAAGTGATGGAGATTGATGACCACACACTGGCTATCGCCAGCGATGTACCATTAACGCTTTTCAGGCCTTGTCTGGATCTGAACCAGCCACCACAGGTAGCAGTATTTATCCGGGATTGGCTGCGCCAAAAGAAAGGTATCTGACTAATTGAGGTAGGGTAGCAGAGATGATTACCCGGAAGATTAACGCAGCCGCCCGGGTTGCGCACATAAAAAAACCCCGGCGCTAACCGGGGGTTCTCTGTTTGATGCCTGGCAGTTCCCTACTCTCGCATGGGGAGACCCCACACTACCATCGGCGCTACGGCGTTTCACTTCTGAGTTCGGCATGGGGTCAGGTGGGACCACCGCGCTCTCGCCGCCAGGCAAATTCTTTTGACGTCTTTCAACGTCCTAACCTTTCATGTCGCCGTGCATCGCTACACCACGCCATCCAATCCTCGAACAAGCTAAAAATTCCGTCTCTCTCACCAAAACACCTTCGGTGTTGTAAGGTTAAGCCTCTCGGGTCATTAGTACTGGTTAGCTCAACGTATCACTACGCTTACACACCCAGCCTATCAACGTCCTCGTCTCGAACGTCCCTTCCGGGGAATCAAGTTCCCAGGGAAGACTCATCTCGGGGCAAGTTTCCCGCTTAGATGCTTTCAGCGGTTATCTCTTCCGCACGTAGCTACCGGGCAGTGCCATTGGCATGACAACCCGAACACCAGCGGTGCGTTCACTCCGGTCCTCTCGTACTAGGAGCAACCCCCCTCAATCTTCCAACGCCCACGGCAGATAGGGACCGAACTGTCTCACGACGTTCTAAACCCAGCTCGCGTACCACTTTAAATGGCGAACAGCCATACCCTTGGGACCTACTTCAGCCCCAGGATGTGATGAGCCGACATCGAGGTGCCAAACACCGCCGTCGATATGAACTCTTGGGCGGTATCAGCCTGTTATCCCCGGAGTACCTTTTATCCGTTGAGCGATGGCCCTTCCATTCAGAACCACCGGATCACTAAGACCTGCTTTCGCACCTGCTCGAGCCGTCACTCTCGCAGTCAAGCTAGCTTATGCCTTTGCACTAACCTCCTGATGTCCGACCAGGATTAGCTAACCTTCGTGCTCCTCCGTTACTCTTTGGGAGGAGACCGCCCCAGTCAAACTACCCACCAGACACTGTCCCCGGCCCGGATGACGGGCCCAGGTTAGAACATCAAACATTAAAGGGTGGTATTTCAAGGTTGGCTCCATGCAGACTGGCGTCCACACTTCAAAGCCTCCCACCTATCCTACACATCAAGGCTCAAGGTTCAGTGTCAAGCTATAGTAAAGGTTCACGGGGTCTTTCCGTCTTGCCGCGGGTACACTGCATCTTCACAGCGAGTTCAATTTCACTGAGTCTCGGGTGGAGACAGCCTGGCCATCATTACGCCATTCGTGCAGGTCGGAACTTACCCGACAAGGAATTTCGCTACCTTAGGACCGTTATAGTTACGGCCGCCGTTTACCGGGGCTTCGATCAAGAGCTTCTCCTTACGGATAACCCCATCAATTAACCTTCCGGCACCGGGCAGGCGTCACACCGTATACGTCCACTTTCGTGTTTGCACAGTGCTGTGTTTTTATTAAACAGTTGCAGCCAGCTGGTATCTGCGACTCCCGTCAGCTCCATCCGCAAGGGACTTCACCAACAGGAGCGTGCCTTCTCCCGAAGTTACGGCACCATTTTGCCTAGTTCCTTCACCCGAGTTCTCTCAAGCGCCTGAGTATTCTCTACCTGACCACCTGTGTCGGTTTGGGGTACGATTCAATGTTACCTGATGCTTAGAGGCTTTTCCTGGAAGCAGGGCATCTGTCACTTCAGCACCGTAGTGCCTCGTCATCACGCCTCAGTGTTGACAGCAGACCGGATTTGCCTGGTCCACCCACCTGCACGCTTAAACCGGGACAACCGTCGCCCGGATGACATAGCCTTCTCCGTCCCCCCTTCGCAGTAACACCAAGTACAGGAATATTAACCTGTTTCCCATCGACTACGCTTTTCAGCCTCGCCTTAGGGGTCGACTCACCCTGCCCCGATTAACGTTGGACAGGAACCCTTGGTCTTCCGGCGTGCGGGTTTTTCACCCGCATTATCGTTACTTATGTCAGCATTCGCACTTCTGATACCTCCAGCAGCCCTCACAGGCCACCTTCACCGGCTTACAGAACGCTCCCCTACCCAACAACACATAGTGTCGCTGCCGCAGCTTCGGTGCATGGTTTTAGCCCCGTTACATCTTCCGCGCAGGCCGACTCGACCAGTGAGCTATTACGCTTTCTTTAAATGATGGCTGCTTCTAAGCCAACATCCTGGCTGTCTGGGCCTTCCCACATCGTTTCCCACTTAACCATGACTTTGGGACCTTAGCTGGCGGTCTGGGTTGTTTCCCTCTTCACGACGGACGTTAGCACCCGCCGTGTGTCTCCCGTGATAACATTCTTCGGTATTCGCAGTTTGCATCGGGTTGGTAAGCCGGGATGGCCCCCTAGCCGAAACAGTGCTCTACCCCCGAAGATGAGTTCACGAGGCGCTACCTAAATAGCTTTCGGGGAGAACCAGCTATCTCCCGGTTTGATTGGCCTTTCACCCCCAGCCACAAGTCATCCGCTAATTTTTCAACATTAGTCGGTTCGGTCCTCCAGTTAGTGTTACCCAACCTTCAACCTGCCCATGGCTAGATCACCGGGTTTCGGGTCTATACCCTGCAACTAGACGCCCAGTTAAGACTCGGTTTCCCTGCGGCTCCCCTATTCGGTTAACCTTGCTACAGAATATAAGTCGCTGACCCATTATACAAAAGGTACGCAGTCACACCTAAAAGGTGCTCCCACTGCTTGTACGTACACGGTTTCAGGTTCTATTTCACTCCCCTCGCCGGGGTTCTTTTCGCCTTTCCCTCACGGTACTGGTTCACTATCGGTCAGTCAGGAGTATTTAGCCTTGGAGGATGGTCCCCCCATGTTCAGACAGGATACCACGTGTCCCGCCCTACTCATCGAACTCACGACCTGTGCATCTTCGTGTACGGGACTGTCACCCTGTACCGTGCGCCTTTCCAGACGCTTCCACTGACACACAAGCCGATTCAGGTTCTGGGCTCCTCCCCGTTCGCTCGCCGCTACTGGGGGAATCTCGGTTGATTTCTTTTCCTCGGGGTACTGAGATGTTTCAGTTCCCCCGGTTCGCCTCATTAACCTATGGATTCAGTTAATGATAGTGTGACAAGTCACACTGGGTTTCCCCATTCGGGTATCGTCGGGTATAACGGTTCATATCACCTTGCCGACGCTTTTCGCAGATTAGCACGCCCTTCATCGCCTCTGACTGCCTAGGCATCCACCGTGTACGCTTAGTCGCTTAACCTCACAACCCGAAAGTGTCTCGGGATGCGAGTATTTTGAGAGACTCGAACAACACATGAATTCTCATTCACATGCTGTCGTTTCAATTTTTCAGCTTGTTCCGGATTGTTAAAGAGCAGATAACATAAACCTGACTATCTCTAATCAGTTTTAGGTTAGCGTTGACCGTGCCTTTCACCCACTGTCAGTCATACTGGCGTCCCCTAGGGGATTCGAACCCCTGTTACCGCCGTGAAAGGGCGGTGTCCTGGGCCTCTAGACGAAGGGGACATCACTTGTCAGCTTCGCAAGACGCTTTTGACTCTTTCTTATCATCAGACAATCTGTGTGGACACCACGCAGGCACTTCTACTCGGTAAGGAGGTGATCCAACCGCAGGTTCCCCTACGGTTACCTTGTTACGACTTCACCCCAGTCATGAATCACAAAGTGGTAAGCGCCCTCCCGAAGGTTAAGCTACCTACTTCTTTTGCAACCCACTCCCATGGTGTGACGGGCGGTGTGTACAAGGCCCGGGAACGTATTCACCGTAGCATTCTGATCTACGATTACTAGCGATTCCGACTTCATGGAGTCGAGTTGCAGACTCCAATCCGGACTACGACGTACTTTATGAGGTCCGCTTGCTCTCGCGAGGTCGCTTCTCTTTGTATACGCCATTGTAGCACGTGTGTAGCCCTACTCGTAAGGGCCATGATGACTTGACGTCATCCCCACCTTCCTCCGGTTTATCACCGGCAGTCTCCCTTGAGTTCCCACCCGAAGTGCTGGCAACAAAGGATAAGGGTTGCGCTCGTTGCGGGACTTAACCCAACATTTCACAACACGAGCTGACGACAGCCATGCAGCACCTGTCTCAGCGCTCCCGAAGGCACCCTCGTATCTCTACAAGGTTCGCTGGATGTCAAGAGTAGGTAAGGTTCTTCGCGTTGCATCGAATTAAACCACATGCTCCACCGCTTGTGCGGGCCCCCGTCAATTCATTTGAGTTTTAACCTTGCGGCCGTACTCCCCAGGCGGTCGATTTAACGCGTTAGCTCCGGAAGCCACGGTTCAAGACCACAACCTCCAAATCGACATCGTTTACAGCGTGGACTACCAGGGTATCTAATCCTGTTTGCTCCCCACGCTTTCGCACCTGAGCGTCAGTCTTCGTCCAGGGGGCCGCCTTCGCCACCGGTATTCCTCCAGATCTCTACGCATTTCACCGCTACACCTGGAATTCTACCCCCCTCTACGAGACTCTAGCCTGTCAGTTTTGAATGCAGTTCCCAGGTTAAGCCCGGGGATTTCACATCCAACTTAACAGACCGCCTGCGTGCGCTTTACGCCCAGTCATTCCGATTAACGCTTGCACCCTCCGTATTACCGCGGCTGCTGGCACGGAGTTAGCCGGTGCTTCTTCTGCGGGTAACGTCAATGGGTAAAGGTATTAACCTTACCCCCTTCCTCCCCGCTGAAAGTGCTTTACAACCCGAAGGCCTTCTTCACACACGCGGCATGGCTGCATCAGGGTTTCCCCCATTGTGCAATATTCCCCACTGCTGCCTCCCGTAGGAGTCTGGACCGTGTCTCAGTTCCAGTGTGGCTGGTCATCCTCTCAGACCAGCTAGGGATCGTCGCCTAGGTGAGCCTTTACCCCACCTACTAGCTAATCCCATCTGGGCACATCCGATGGCAAGAGGCCCGAAGGTCCCCCTCTTTGGTCTTGCGACGTTATGCGGTATTAGCTACCGTTTCCAGTAGTTATCCCCCTCCATCAGGCAGTTTCCCAGACATTACTCACCCGTCCGCCGCTCGCCGGCGGGGAAGCAAGCTTCCCCCCGCTGCCGCTCGACTTGCATGTGTTAGGCCTGCCGCCAGCGTTCAATCTGAGCCATGATCAAACTCTTCAATTTAAAGTTTGATGTGTTTTCCGAAGAAAACGGTGCTCAAAGAATTTACTGTTTATTCGTAATGAATTAACTGTTGTCACTCTTCAAGACTTTCACTAAATATTTTTAGTGAAGTGTCCTGCGAGTGCCCACACAGATTGTCTGATTGATTGTTAAAGAGCAGTGCGACCGGCCTGAGCCTGCTGTCGCGAGGTGGCGTATACTACGCTTTCCTCATGAAGTGTCAACGATTATTTTCGTTTCCGCTTCCTGACACCGCGCTGCGTTGCCGCTGTTGCCGTGTCAGTGGAGGCGCATTATAGGGAGTTATTCCGGCCTGACAAGCGATAAATACAAAATAATTATCAACTGGATGGTTTTCAGGCAAAGCGAGTGGGAATTGGCCAATATGCCGCTTTTCTGCGGCATAAACGCCAGAAAGAAAGGAGAAAGGTTAGTTAAGCGTGGATTTTACCGACAGAGCTACGCACGATTAACTCGGGTGTCAGCACCAATACATTATGTTCTGCATCCGGGTGCTCCAACCGGTGGAGAAGCGTATCAATGGCAAGTTCACCGAGCTCACCTTTAGGCTGATGTATCGTCGTCAAGGGCGGCGATAGATAACGAGCCAGTTCAATATCGTCGTAACCCACCACAGCCATATCATCAGGAATGGATAACCCCGCCTCATATAAGGCACGATAAACGCCTACCGCCATCGCATCATTACTGGTAAAGACAGCATCAGGGCGCTCCGGTAGCGCCAGTAACTGCTGCATGGCGCGAAAACCAGCTTCAAACTCAAAGTCCCCGATCACCTCGTAACCCACAGGAATCGACAAGCCCGACTGGTGCATCGCTTTACGATAACCTTCCAGACGATTGTGGGCGGTGGTTTTATCTTGCGGACCTGCAATACAGGCAATTTTGCGATAGCCCTGAGAAATCAGGTAGTGAGTCGCCATTTCGCCGCCTTGCAGCGAATTATCTTTGATGATATCGCTGCTGCCTTCAAACGGTGCCCAGTCCATCATCACCACAGGAATAGAAGGATAGCGACGAATAATATCCGGTGAAGGCAGATAGCTCTCAGTGCACATCAGCAACAGCCCATCCACCCGCTTTTGCAGCAACGTCTCCAGACTGCGGCTCAGACGGTGGTGATCACCTTCGGTGTTGCAAAGAATCAGGCTGTAGCCTCGTTCGTAGCAACAACGTTCCACACCACGTACGACTTCTGCATAAAACGGGTTGCTACTTGCCGTCAGCAACATACCAATGGTACGAGTCTGGTTGATTTTGAGACTACGCGCCAGCGCAGACGGCGCGTAGTTCAGTTGTTCCACCGCTTTCATTACCCGCTCGCGAATGGCATCGCTGACATAGCGGTTATCGTTGATGACATGAGAAACCGTTGATGTGGATACCCCAGCCAGACGGGCCACGTCTTTCATTGTCGCCAAGGATTACTCCTGTGCATTCAGGAAGGCATCAATCTCTTCACGCCAGGGAACAGAAGGCTGAGCGCCATGGCGAGTTACCGCGATAGCCGCCGCCGCATGAGCAAACTTAACCGCCGCATCCATAGGACGTGACTCCAGCAAAGCCGTCACCAACGCGCCATTGAAGGTATCGCCCGCCGCAATGGTATCAACCGCGTTGACCCGGAAACCGGGAATACGCTGACCTTGCCCTTGTTCGCTTAACCAGACTCCACGGCTGCCAAGGGTAATCAATACTGTTGAGATCCCTTTATCATGCAGTACCTGTGCGGCACGTTGTGCATCTTCTTCGGTTTCTACGCTCACCCCGGTCAGGATCTGCGCTTCCGTCTCATTCGGCGTGATCATATCCACCAATGACAATAACTCGTCAGGCAGAGAACAAGCTGGAGCCGGGTTGAGGATAACTTTAGTGCCACTGTCATGCGCCAGGCGAGCAGCTGCTATCACTGTTTCCAGCGGCGACTCCAGTTGCATCAACAGCGCGGAGGCATCAGTAATTTTCTGCTGATAGCGATGCAGGTAATCAGGCGTTACGGCTGCATTAGCCCCCGCATGAATACCAATCATGTTTTCAGCTTCACCGTTAACGAAAATCAATGCCACCCCGGTAGTCTGGCCGGGAATCGCTTCAACGGCGGAAACATCAATTCGGTCCTTGATGAGTTGCTGGCGAATACGTTCGCCGATATCGTCAGCGCCGACACAAGCGATAAATTCGATATCTGCGCCACTACGCCCGGCAGCCACCGCCTGGTTCGCGCCTTTACCGCCAAATGCCACACCATATTGTTTACCGATCACCGTCTCACCTGGGCGGGGAAACTGAGCCAGATTCAAAATATGATCCGCATTGATACTTCCCAAGACTACCAGCTTGCCTGATTTCATTAACATGAACCCCGATGTTGATTACGCGCCACCCACCAGGGGTGGCGCCGTACTGCACGTGCGGTATTACGTTTTGATGATGTTATTACTTAGTAACCAGTTTCAGGTCGACAGGGATGATCTGCTGTACTTTTTCGCCTTTCAGCACCTTGTCAGCCGTTTCCACGCCGATGACACCGATCTGATCAGGACGCTGAGCCACGGTAGCCGCCATCTTGCCGCTTTCTACCGCTTTCAAGCCATCAGCGGTACCATCGAAACCAACGACTAGTACATTGTCACGACCCGCGGTCTGCAGAGCGCGCAGAGCACCCAGTGCCATTTCGTCATTCTGGGCGAAGACAGCCTGAACATCCGGGTGAGCGGTCAGCAGGTTTTGCATCACATTCAGACCTTTGGTACGGTCGAAATCCGCAGGCTGGCTTGCCAGCATATTAAATTTGTTTTTCTCGGCAGACTTCATGAAACCAGCGCCACGTTCGCGAGCAGCAGACGTACCCGCCAGACCTTCCAGTTGAATAACTTTGGCACCTTCACCCAGTTTTTTAGCGATGAAATCGCCGGCAACTTTACCGCCGAAGGCGTTATCGGAAGCAACGTGGCTAACGACTTCACCGCTGGCAGCGACACGGTCCAGCGTGATAACCGGAATTTTGGCCTGATTAGCCAGTTTCACCGCATTACCCACCGCGTTGGAATCCGTCGGGTTGATCAGCAACAGCTTGGTGCCGCGGACAGTCAAATCCTGCACGTTGGAAAGTTCTTTGGCTGGGTTGTTCTGGGAATCAAGCACGACCAGGTTGTAGCCCAGTTTGTCCGCTTCTTTTTGGGCGCCATCTTTCAACGACACAAAGAACGGGTTATTCAGCGTGGAAACAACAAGAGCAATGGTATCCTTTGCCAGTGCATTGGCACTGACCGTTGCACTCAGCGCGACAGCGGAAACCAGAGTAGCAATCTTCTTCAAGTTCATATTTCAATTCCTGTGTGAATGAAAAGTTATTTACTGCCTTTGTTATCTACCAAAACCGCCAGCAGAATAACCACCGCCTTGACGATCATCTGGTAGTAAGAAGAAACCCCTAACAGGTTAAGCCCGTTATTCAGGAACCCCAGAATCAAGGCACCGATTAACGTTCCCACCACGCGTCCTTTACCACCTGACAAACTTGTACCACCCAGCACTACCGCCGCAATGGCATCCAGTTCATACCCCGTCCCTGCCGTTGGCTGTGCTGAAGACAGACGGGCAACTTCAATAATGCCCGCCAATGCCGACAACAAACCGCACAACGAATAAACAACGATTTTGACTCTATCAACGCTGATCCCGGAAAGACGGGTTGCCGCTTCATTACCGCCCAACGCATAGATATAGCGACCAATGCGGGTATGGTGCAGCATGTACCAGGTTGCCAGAAATACCACTGCCATAATCCAGATTGGCGTAGGTACTCCCAGAGGACGTCCGATGCCGAACCACCCCAACGCATCCGCCGCATCAGAAAAACCAGTATTGACAGGACTGCCGTTGGTGTAGACCATCGTGACGCCACGTAGCAGCAACATCATCACTAGCGTAGCAATAAAGGCCTGTACTCGCCCTTTGGCAATGATAATCCCCGTTCCCGCACCGATGACCGCACCCAGCGCCAGCGCCGCGAATACCGCCACCAACGCATTGATCTCAAGCCCGACGATAGACGCAGCAACCGCCCCTGTCAGCGCCAGCAACGACCCTACCGACAAATCGATACCGGAGGTGAGGATAACCAGTGTCATTCCCACCGCCATAATGGCGTTTACCGAGGTTTGCTGCAGGATGTTGAACAGGTTGTTCAGGGTAAAAAAGTTGGGACTCATTGAAGACACCACAGCGATAAGAATCAGCAGGGCGATCAATGATTTTTGCTCCATCAGCCACTCTTTGCTGAGCCAGCGCTTTGCTGTGATAGTTTGAGAACTCATATCTGATTTACTCCTGCTTTACGCCGTATTGCTTACCAACGGCCGCAGCCATCAGCGCTTCCTGTGTAGCCTGTTCAATCGGGAACTCACCGCTCAGGTGCCCTTCGTGCATGACAATAATGCGATCGCTCATCCCGAGCACTTCGGGCATTTCCGACGATACCAGAATGATGCTTAACCCTTCTTGCTTGAACTGGTTGATTAACTGATAGATTTCTTTTTTTGCCCCCACATCGACGCCACGGGTCGGCTCATCCAGAATCAGCACTTTGGGACGGGTCATCAACCCGCGGGCGATCGCCACTTTCTGCTGATTACCGCCGGACAATAACCCGATCGGCTGGGACATGGACGGAGTGCGAATATTGAACATGCGGATGAAATCGCCCACCGCCTGCTGCTCATCGCCATGCCGCAGCGAACCCGCTGCGTTACTGAAATAACGCAGTGCCGTCAGGGACATGTTTTCTTTTACCGACATGCCGAGCACCAGCCCGTCTCGCTTACGGTCTTCGGAAATATACACAATGCCGCTGGCCAGGCCGTCCTGTGGACTGCGCACCACGATGTTCTCCCCGTCTAAGGAGACGCTGCCGTGGGTACGTGGCAACGCACCATACAACACTTTCATCAGTTCGGTGCGACCGGCCCCCATTAGCCCGGCCACCCCGAGAATCTCGCCTTTGCGCAGGGTGAAGCTCACGTTATTCACCCCCGGCCCGGACAATTCGCTGACTTGCAAACGCACGTCACCAGGCGCCTGATTCAAACGGGGGTACTGATCTTCCAGCTTACGTCCCACCATCATTTCAATCAGCGAATCTTCCTGTAATTCACTCACTGCACGCTCGCCGATAAACTGGCCATCACGGAACACGGTCACATCGTCGCAGATTTCGAAAATCTCTTTGAGTCGATGGGAGATATAGACAATGCCGCAGCCCTGGGCCTGCAATTCCCGGATAACACTAAACAGCGAGGCGGTTTCAGTATCCGTCAGCGCATCGGTAGGTTCATCCATAATGATGACCCGAGACTCAAAGCTCAGCACCTTGGCGATTTCAACCATCTGTTGATCGCCAATCGACAATTCCCCCACCAGGCGGCGGCTGTCATAACGCAGGTTCAAACGCTTGAGCAGTTTATCCGCCTCGTCATACATGCGCTTCCAGTCAATACGCCCCAGACGGTTGGTAAATTCACGGCCGAGGAAAATATTTTCCGCAATGGTTAATTGGGGAATCAGGTTCAGTTCCTGATGGATAATGCCGATCCCTGCTTCCTGAGAGGCTTTGGGACCACTGAAATCCACATCCTTGCCCAAAAACTGGATACTACCGGCATCCCGACGATAAATGCCCGTCAGCACTTTCATCATGGTGGACTTGCCGGCACCGTTTTCTCCCACCAGCGCCATGACTTTGCCCGGATAGACATTCAATGCCGCGCCGGACAGCGCCTTAACGCCGGGGAACGTTTTGGTGATGCCTTGCAATTGCAGTAAAGGTTGCATCGCTACCTCAGAAGGTGACGCCAGCACAAAGGATCACATTCGCATAAGGAGAACATTCCCCTGTACGAATAATGGCCCGGCTCTGACCACTTTGTTTTTTAAACTCTTCGTGGCTGACGTAATGCAGTGAAATGGTATTTCCCTGGTGTTGTTCAAGTTGTGCTAACTGTTTTAATAACGCTTCATGGAGTGTGGTGTTTTTCTCAATGATTTCCTGAGCCAAAATCGCCGCTTCCACCTGCATTTCCGCCGTCACCACGTCCAGCACCTGCAAGAAGCCAGGAACGTTATGGGTCAAAGCCAGGTCGATGCGGGCCGTCGTCGCTGGAATCGGTAAACCGGCGTCAGCAATGACAATCTGATCGGTATGTCCCAGTTGGGAAATCACCGACGAGATATCGGAATGAAGTAACACACCTTTTTTCATGTTGTTTATCCTGGGAGCGAAACGTTTCGCTTATAGAGCAAGTGTAGAAAAAGAACCGGAGAAGGCAACGATTATCTTATGAAAATGTGATCGTTATCGAAACGTTTCGTTGGCGTAATAAAAGGAAGATTTTAAGTTATTAAAACCAATAAAAAAGACGCAGCAGAGCATTGCCAGACAAAGCCGGAGGGTTTTAGAGGAGATGGCGACAAGATAACAGTAGGCGGGAAGAAGACGCCCCCAATACCACAGCGGGTGAGATCCTGTTAAACCTCACCCGCTTATTTATCCGCTCGCCCGGAATCAGATTTCTACCTGAATTCCCAATTCAATCAACCGGTTCGGTGGTATTTCGAATTGATCCGCTGCGCGCAGCGCATTGCGGCTCAGCATCATGAACAACTTACCGCGAACACGCAGATACCAGGGTCGAGCCCCCATCATCAGCGATTCATTCGACAAAAAGAACGTAGTTTCCATCATCTGGCAGGTCAATCCATCCTGCCAGCAACGATGGAATACCTCTTCTACATTCGGCGTTTCACGCCAGCCATAGCTGGCGACCACACGCCAGAAGGTGGGGGAAAGTTGCTCCACCGAAACACGCCGGGCGTTGTGCACATAAGGCGCGTCTTCCGTTCTCATGGTCAGCAGCACCACGCGCTCGTGCAATACCTTGTTGTGTTTAAGATTGTGCAGCAAAGCAAACGGAATAACATGGGTAGCACGCGACAGATAGACAGCCGTTCCTGTTACACGCACTGGCGGGTTCTTCTCCAGCGACGCGATCATCGCATCCAGCGAATTACCATGCTCATGGATACGGCGTAATAGCCGAAAACGCTCGCTTTTCCAGGTCGTCATGATGATAAACATCACCATCCCCAGCGCCAGCGGCAACCAGCCACCAGAAATAATCTTCACCACGTTGGCCAGGAACATCGGCAAGTCGATAGCCAGCAGAGCCACCAGCAGCAACCAGACCAAATAGCGATACCAGTGCCAATTTTTCAGCGCCACCGTACAGGACAGGATGCTGGTCAGCACCATCGTGCCGGTCACCGCAATCCCATAGGCGGCGGCCAGATTGCTGGAATGTTCAAAGCTGATAATAACGATTACCACCGCCACATACAGCAACCAATTGATAAACGGGATATAAATCTGTCCAGACTCCATATCTGACGTATGCACGATGCGCATCGGTGGCAGATACCCCAGACGAACCGCCTGACGGGTCAGCGAGAACACCCCAGAAATGACCGCCTGAGAAGCGATGATGGTGGCGAGCGTAGCCAGCACCAACAGCGGAATCAGCGCCCAATCCGGCGCCAGCAGGAAGAACGGGTTTTTGATAGCCTCTGGATTTTTCAGCAACAGCGCGCCCTGGCCAAAGTAGTTGAGCACCAGCGACGGCAAAACCGCTGAAAACCAGGCGATACGAATCGGCAGCTTGCCGAAGTGGCCCATATCGGCATACAGCGCCTCAACCCCAGTGATCGCCAGTACTACCGCCCCCAGCGCAAAGAAGGACACCGATTTATATTGAATGAAAAAGTTAATTGCCCATTGGGGATTGAGTGCCTGCAATACCTCTGGATTGGCGATAATGCTGCGAGCCCCCAACACACCGAGCGACAAAAACCACAGCATCATGATCGGCGCAAACAGGCTACCGACCCGACCCGTACCGTGCTTTTGAATCATAAACAATAGTGTCAGTACCACTATCGAAATAGGCACGATATAGGTATCCAGCGACGGCGCAACGATATCCAGCCCTTCGATCGCCGACATCACGGAAATCGCGGGGGTAATCACCACCTCACCATAGAAGAAGCTGCCGCCGATCAACCCCATGATCACCACGACGGCGGTCATCTTGTCAGACGTATTGCGTCCGGCCAGCGACATCAGCGTCAGGATCCCACCTTCACCGGCGTTATCCGCACGCATGACATAGCTGAGGTACTTAAGGGATACCACTAGCACCAGCAGCCAGAATATCAGTGAGAGAAAGCCAAAGACGGAATCAGGTTCAACCCCGAAACCAAACTGCCCGGAAAGACACTCCCTGAGCGTATAGAGCGGGCTGGTGCCGATGTCGCCATACACTACACCGATGGCAGCCAGCGTAACCGCTGGAAGTGAACGTTTATGTTCTGAATTCATAAACCTTGTCTTCTGTTATCAATTCATTAACAAATCGGGCCTTATTCTGGTTGGAGTAGCCCGAAAACGCACAGTATGCACAAATCACGTTAAAAGCCCATTCTTTAATACTACCTTGGTTCTGTTCGGGGCTGGCACCTCTGTTGCTTAACACCAGCAATGGTGACAATAATTAATGTATAGCTAATGAAGAAAACGTAGTCTTTCTGACGTTTATTACACGCTCTTGACGGCATTTACCGCAATGACGGATCTATTATGATGCAACCCACAGCGCTGGCCGACCGTATCTCTCGCCTGAGCCATGCTCTCGAACACGGTCTTTACGAACGGCAACACGCCATCCGACTTTGCCTGCTGGCAGCGCTCAGCGGCGAGAGCGTCTTCCTGTTGGGGCCGCCAGGGATTGCCAAGAGCCTGATTGCACGTCGCCTGAAATACGCATTCAGACACGCGCGCGCCTTTGAATACCTGATGACGCGTTTTTCAACGCCAGAAGAGGTCTTCGGCCCACTCTCCATTCAGGCACTGAAAGACGAAGGGCGCTATCAGCGCCTGACAACCGGTTACCTGCCAGAAGCTGAAATTGTCTTTCTGGATGAAATCTGGAAAGCCGGTCCTGCAATCCTGAATACCCTGCTGACCGCCATCAACGAGCGGCGCTTTCGCAACGGCAATAGCGAAGAACCCATCCCGATGCGGCTACTGGTCACGGCCTCCAACGAACTGCCTGAAGCCGACAGCAGCCTGGAAGCCTTGTATGACCGTATGCTGATTCGCCTCTGGCTTGACCGGGTGCAGGATAAACACAACTTCCGCGCCATGCTCACCGCGTCACCCGCAGAGCAGGATAACCTTATCAGCCCGGCACTGAGCGTCAGCGATGAAGAGTACCAACAGTGGCAATCTCATATCGAGCATATACCGTTACCAGAAAATTGCTTCGAACTGATTTATCAACTGCGCCAGCGTCTGGATACTCAGGAAGGTTCGCCGTATGTTTCCGATCGTCGCTGGAAGAAGGCCATACGACTGCTTCAGGCCTGTGCCTTCTTTAGCGGACGGGAAGCGATTACCCCGGTTGATCTGATCCTTCTCAAAGACTGCCTATGGCACGACCTGGATACCCACAACTTGGTGGAACAGCAATTACAGCAATTGATGGGCGAACAGGCCTACCAACAGCGGACATTACTGTTCCGATTGCAGCAATTGAATGTGAAACGCCAGCAATATCAGCAGGAACAAAGTGAACAGCAGGCATTCAAGGTTGAACGCCAGGTCAACTTTTTCGGCCGGAAACCCCATCACTCGTTACCTGAAAGCCTGACCGCCGCCGAAATAACGCTGATGCTACAAAAACCACTGCTGCTGCACGACTATACCGTCACCCATGTGGTTATCGACCGGGAAGTGCTGGCGAGCTGGCTGCAAAAGGGAGGCGAAATACGTGGGAAGCTCAACGGCGTCGGCTTTAGCCAGCATCTCGATATGGAAGTGGATGAACGCCAGCATCTGATCATTCGCGATATCAGTTTACAAAGCACGGTGTTATCGCTGCCCGGCGTGATAAAAGGCGATCTGCCGGAAGAGATAGTTAAAGAATATGAAGCGTTGAAAATCCAGTTACGTGAACAACGCCGATTGTTCGAGCGTCACCAGCCTTGCTTGTTTGTCCCGAAAGAATGGCTTGCCAGGATTGAAGAAAGCCTTCAACAGGTCGATGAACAAATAGTACAGTCACAACGGGAGTAACGATCATGCTGACGCTGGAATCCCTGGAGATGCTGTTATCCATCGATGAAAACGATCTGCTGGATGACGTGATTGTAGCCCTGATGGCAACGCCTCAGCTGGTGATGTTCTTCGACAAGTATCCGCGTCTGAAAAATGCCATCATGCGTGACTTACCGGAGTGGAAAGAGAACCTCCGGCAACGGCTACGCAGTACCCAGGCGCCTCCCGAACTGGAAAAAGAATTCACCTGTTATCAGCAGACCCAGTTAGTCAGCGAGCATGCCTTTCAATCTACTCTGCCAGACATCATGTCTACCTTGCATCATGTGGATTCTCCTTTCCTTAATCAGGCAGAAAAGCTGATCAGTTCCGCCTCACCCTCCTCAGAACGCCGCATCAGCGCCAGTCAGCACAGCCTGTTTATGCAGCGCTGGCGCCTTAGCCTGACGCTGCAAACGATGAATCTGCACCATCAGATCATGGAACAGGAGCGGGATCAGTTACTGGACGAGATCCAAAAGCGCCTGACGATAAGTGGGGCGCTGGAACCCATTCTGGCTGAAAACGACACGGCCGCAGGCAGGCTGTGGGATCTCAGCGCCAGTAAACGCATGAAACAACCCTTCAATGCGTTACTGGAGACCGGGGCATTTTTGCAAAAACAGCCGGAACTGCAGCGTCTGGCGGAGCGCCTGGGCCGTAGCCGGGAGACAAAATCGGTTCTTAGCCATCAGGCACCGAAAGAATCCTTTCAGGTGATGGTGCGTGAACCGGCGTTTGCACCGGAACAAGTTAGCGGCATCCACCAGAGCGATGACATTCTGCGGCTACTGCCCACCGAACTTTCCACCCTCGGGACCCATGAGCTGGAGTTTGAATTTTACCGCCGTCTGGCCGAACACCGTTTACTGACGTACCGGCTACAAGGTGAGAGCTGGCGGGAAAAAACGCTTGAGCGGCCGGTCGTTCATCAGCACAACGAGCAACAACCGCGAGGGCCGTTTATCGTTTGTGTGGATACTTCCGGTTCGATGGGCGGATTTAACGAACGTTGCGCTAAAGCCTTCTGTCTGGCGCTGATGCGGATTGCTCTGGCGGAAAACCGCCGCTGTTACATTATGCTGTTTTCAACCGGCATCGTCAGTTATGACCTGACCTCAGAAAACGGACTGGAAGAAGCGATACGTTTTCTCAGCCAGACCTTCCGGGGCGGTACTGATCTGGCAAGCTGCCTATCGTCGCTGCTGGAAAAAATGGACACCGCCTCCTGGCAGGATGCCGACGCCGTCATCATTTCAGACTTTATTGCCCAGCGTCTGCCAGACGAACTGGTCAACGAAGTCAAACGCCGCCAGCATCGGCTGCAGCACCGCTTTCACGCTGTCGCCATGTCTGCACATGGCAAACCTGGCATTCTGCGTATCTTTGATCATATCTGGCGCTTTGATACCGGGCTGAAAAGCCGCCTGTTACGCCGCTTTCAGCACGAAAAAGTCTGATACCTCATCCTGATATCCCTCTTGTAGCGTATCTTCCCTGAACGAGCAGCCGTTTTGGTCGTTGATTCATTCAGCAATAATCAGTAAAACGCTTCAGACAGCCCTTTACGGAGCAGCATTATGGCAGCAGACACATACTCGATAGACGAACTCGATCGCGGCATCCTCAACGCCCTGATGGATAATGCCCGCACGCCCTATGCCGAACTGGCGAAACAGTTTTCGGTTAGCCCCGGCACTATCCATGTCAGGGTGGAAAAGATGAAACAGGCTGGCATCATCATGGGAACACGGCTGGACGTGAACCCTAAGCAACTGGGTTACGACGTCTGCTGTTTTATCGGTATCATCCTGAAAAGTGCCAAGGACTATCCGTCCGCGCTGGAGAAACTCAACAATCTGGAAGAAGTGGTCGAGGCGTATTACACCACCGGGCATTACAGCATCTTCATTAAGGTCATGTGCCGCTCTATCGACGCCTTGCAACATGTACTTATCAACAAGATTCAGACAATTGATGAAATCCAATCCACCGAAACGCTGATCTCGTTGCAGAACCCCATTATGCGTACCATCGTGCCCTGATGCTTTTTTACTATCCCCCTATTATCCACAGGTAGATCCCACCAAGATCACAGCGTACAATGTGCCGTCATTCAATCAGGCGGGATCACGCATGTCAGACATTACCCTCATTAGCGGCAGCACACTGGGTAGCGCAGAGTACGTTACCGAGCACCTGGAATCATTGCTGCAACAGGATAATTTCACCACCACGCTACTGCATGGCCCGGAATGGGATGAGGTTACGCCTGAAAATGTGTGGCTGGTGGTCACCTCCACCCACGGCGCTGGCGATCTACCCGATAACCTGCAGCCTTTTTATGAAGACCTGCAGGAAAAACGCCCTGATTTATCCGCTGTCCGTTACGGGGCAATCGGCATCGGTAGCAGCGAGTACGATACCTTCTGTGGCGCGATCGTAAAACTGGATCAGCTATTACAGGATCTGGGAGCGCATAGGATCGGCGATATGCTGAAGATCGACATTACCCAGCATGACATTCCGGAAGATCCGGCTGAGGTCTGGTTGAGATCATGGATAAAATTACTCAAATAAAATTATTTTTTTCATTAGCTGCTGTGGATAAATAGCTTGAAATGCCGGGTAAAACCCGTAGTTATCCAGATAACAACTACAGATGCTTTTTTGAGCTGTGCATAATTACCCTTTCAGATCCCAGCTAATACAGACTGGGATCACCGATCATTCACAGCTAATGATCGGCAATAACCTATTGATCTTCTTTTGGGATCCAGGCTTATCCACAGCACATGGGGATCCTAATAAGAGATCTAATAAAGAGATCTTTAAATAAAAAAGATCTTTCTTTAATTACCCGCCGATCCAACAGACTTGGTCGGCGGCACAAACTTAAGTAGAATCCCCCACCCCAGGGCAAGTAACGATCATTCGCAACCACGCGAGGTGTAGCACCATGTTTTATCCGGATCCTTTTGACGTCATCGTGATCGGTGGCGGTCATGCGGGTACTGAAGCCGCGATGGCTTCTGCCCGAATGGGACGTCAAACCCTTTTACTGACACACAACATTGATACGCTAGGGCAAATGTCCTGTAACCCGGCGATCGGCGGTATTGGGAAAGGGCATCTGGTAAAAGAGATCGATGCGATGGGTGGCCTGATGGCACGTGCGATCGATCGTGGTGGTATTCAGTTTAGGATACTAAACTCCAGTAAAGGCCCGGCTGTGCGCGCCACACGTGCTCAGGCTGACCGAGTACTGTATCGTCAGGCCGTGCGTACCGCGCTGGAGAATCAGCCGAATCTAACCCTGTTCCAACAGGCGGTTGAGGATCTGATTGTCGAAAATGATCAGGTCGTTGGTGCGGTAACCCAAATGGGGCTGAAATTCCGTGCTAAAGCGGTGGTACTAACGGTGGGGACTTTCCTGGACGGCAAGATCCACATCGGGCTGGATAACTACAGCGGCGGGCGAGCAGGCGATCCGCCTTCGATCGCACTGTCCCACCGTTTACGCGAACTTCCCCTGCGTGTCGGTCGTCTGAAAACCGGTACACCGCCGCGTATTGACGCCCGAACTATCGATTTTAGTGTACTGACGCCACAACATGGTGATGACCCCATGCCGGTGTTTTCCTTCCTGGGGAACGCCAGTGAGCATCCGGCACAGATGCCGTGTTACATCACCCATACCAATGAGAGTACTCATGACGTGATCCGTAACAATCTGGATCGCAGCCCGATGTACGCAGGGGTCATTGAAGGGATCGGTCCTCGTTATTGCCCCTCGATTGAAGACAAAGTGATGCGGTTTGCCGATCGCAATGCACACCAGATTTTCCTGGAACCGGAAGGGCTAACCAGTAACGAAATTTACCCGAACGGTATCTCAACCAGTTTGCCGTTCGACGTACAGTGGCAGATCGTCCGTTCGATGGACGGTATGCAAAATGCACGTATCGTCCGCCCCGGTTATGCCATTGAGTATGACTATTTCGACCCGCGTGATTTAAAACCCACGCTGGAAAGTAAGTTTATCCACAATCTGTTTTTCGCAGGTCAGATCAACGGTACCACCGGCTATGAAGAGGCGGCGGCTCAGGGGATGCTGGCAGGGCTAAACGCGGCTCGTCTGGCGTTTGATCAGGAAGGCTGGACGCCGCGCCGTGATCAAGCTTACATCGGCGTACTGGTGGATGATCTGTGCACGTTGGGAACGAAAGAGCCTTACCGTATGTTTACCTCTCGCGCTGAATACCGCCTGATGCTGCGTGAAGATAATGCTGACCTGCGTTTGACTGCCATTGGCCGCGAATTGGGGATGGTCGATGATGAACGTTGGGCGCGTTTTAATGAGAAACTGGAAAATATAGAGAAAGAACGCCAGCGTCTGCGCGATATTCTGGTTCACCCGAACACCGAAGGCGTAGAGCAGATCAACCTCCTGTTAAAATCGCCCTTATCGCGTGAAGCCAACGGTGAAGAGCTGCTACGACGCCCTGAAATGGATTATGCACAGCTGACAGCGCTGCCGATGTTTGCCCCAGCTTTGCCTGATGTTCAGGCGACTGAGCAGGTGGAAATTCAGGTCAAATACGAAGGGTATATTGCTCGCCAGCAGGATGAGATCGAAAAGCAACTGCGCAACGAGAACACATTGCTGCCTGCGGATCTGGACTATCGTCAGGTCAGTGGCTTGTCGAACGAAGTGATCGCTAAACTCAACGATCACAAACCGGGGTCGATTGGTCAGGCATCGCGTATTTCCGGCATCACCCCTGCCGCTATCTCAATTCTACTGGTCTGGCTGAAAAAACAAGGTATGCTGCGCCGCAGCGCCTGACAAAGACCGCTGTTCGCTTACGTTGACGCATGGCCGCTTATCGCGGCCATGTTGCCTTAACCGACAACAGGATTTATTCGTGCTAGAGAAACTCAACAGCCTGCTGCAGCGTGCTGGAATGGCGCTGACCGATCAGCAAAAAAACCAGTTGCTTCAGTATATAGCGTTACTCCACAAATGGAACAAAGCCTATAACCTGACATCGGTTCGTGAGCCGGAACAGATGCTGGTCCGGCATATCATGGACAGTCTGGTGGTGGAACCACACCTGTGCGGAAATCGTTTTATCGATGTGGGTACCGGCCCGGGGTTGCCAGGCGTGCCGCTGGCTATTGCTCGCCCTGATGCGCATTTTGTCCTGCTGGATAGTCTGGGAAAACGAGTGCGTTTTTTGCGTCAGGTGCAACATGAGCTGGGTCTGAACAATATTGAACCGGTACAGAGTCGGGTTGAGGATTTTCCTGCCGAACCCGCGTTTGATGGTGTGATTAGTCGTGCCTTTGCGTCATTGCAAGACATGGTCAACTGGTGTCATCACCTGCCGTCCCGTCCACAGGGCCGATTTTATGCTCTCAAAGGCACTGTTCCGCATGAAGAAATGGGATTATTGCCGCAAGGTGTCACGGTTGATAAGGTCGTTCCTCTGTCGGTTCCTGAGCTTGACGGGGAGCGGCATCTGGTGGTGCTAAAGCCCAATTAATTTTGTCATTTATCAAAGAAATCATGAATAGTTGTAAACTTTTCATACTGATAGCTCAAAGTGAAATAATGACCTTTATCACTTTTTCGTTCACCGTAATTTTACAACTCGGTGGTATAACTTCTCCGGTTGAGGGGATGAAAGAGGCATATCAGCAAACTATTTGTATGATTCGGTAAGGGGATTGACGGTCCCATTGTGTTAAAAACATGAGAAAAAAATATCCAGCTTGTCAATAGATGGTTTTGTAGCAGTATTCGGGTGATTTTGTGAGTGCTTGGTTTTTAACGTATTGAAATTAAAAAATATATCTGGCTTTTTTTACTGAGGACAAAAAAAAATCAATTCAGATGTAAAAGCCTTAGTTTAATTTTATGTGAGAAATATCACATATTGCTGACGTCAGATGTATTGGGTTTCTCTAATCATCTTTGGGGATAGTTAGTGAAAATAAGGCTTCGGAAATAAATTTAAATAATCGTTCACCTTTTTGCTACTTATCGATTGAATTCGCATGGATGACCCGTATAATTTGCTCGTTTTTCGCTGCTTGACTCGGTACTGCAAAGGCAGTTTTATACGGTCATTCAGCATACCTCTGAAAAGGTACGGAGAATCATCATGTCTGTATCCCTTTACAGTGGGAAACTCGCCCGGTTATCGCTGTTATTGCAGTTGGCGGTGATTTTTGTTGCCGGTGCTGCGTTTTGCGCAGGTGGCTTTAGAGCGGGTGCTTCCGCACTGGCTGGAGGGCTGGCAGCCTGGCTGCCGAGCATGGTGTTTATACTGTTTGCCGTACGGCATCAGGCAGACAAGCCACCGGAAGGTCGGGTAGCCTGGTCGTTTGCCGTTGGAGAAGCGCTGAAAATGCTCTTCACCATCGTGCTATTGGTGGTGGCGTTAGGTGTGTTTCATGCGGTTTTTTTTCCGCTTGGCCTGACGTACTTAGTGGTGCTGATCACGCAGATCGTGGCACCGGCTGTAATTAACCGTTACCGTAGTTAACAACAAAAGGGTAAGAGACATCATGTCTGCATCTACTCCGCAAGAGTATATCGGTCACCACCTGACCCATTTGCAGGTGGGCTCGGGATTCTGGTCGATTAACGTCGACTCGATGTTTTTCTCCGTGGTCCTCGGCGTACTCTTTCTGGCTATCTTCCATAAGGTTGCCAGGACCGCGACCAGTGGCGTACCGGGTAAACTTCAAACGGCGGTCGAACTGGTTGTGGGATTTGTCGATGGCAGTGTTCGCGACATGTTCCACGGGAAGAGCAAACTTATCGCACCATTGGCGTTGACCGTTTTCGTTTGGGTCTTCCTGATGAACCTGATGGATCTGTTGCCTATCGATTTGTTACCGCAAATCTGGGCGCATATCTATAGCGCTCTCGGTCATGACCCTGCCCATGCTTATCTGCGTGTGGTACCTTCCGCTGACGTAAACGTTACGC
This sequence comes from Dickeya ananatis, assembly GCF_019464615.1. Taxonomy (NCBI): domain Bacteria; kingdom Pseudomonadati; phylum Pseudomonadota; class Gammaproteobacteria; order Enterobacterales; family Pectobacteriaceae; genus Dickeya; species Dickeya ananatis. Next base: position 4,236,844 of record NZ_CP040816.1, read on the forward strand.
TGTCCATGGCGCTGGGCGTATTCATTCTGATTCTGTTCTACAGCATCAAGATGAAAGGTGTGGGCGGTTTCGTTAAAGAACTGACCATGCAGCCGTTCAATCACCCTGTGTTTATTCCCATCAACCTGATTCTTGAAGGGGTGAGCCTGCTGTCCAAACCGGTATCTCTTGGTTTGCGACTGTTTGGAAACATGTATGCGGGTGAGTTGATTTTCATCCTTATTGCAGGCTTGTTGCCGTGGTGGTCACAGTGGATTCTGAATGTGCCTTGGGCCATTTTCCACATTCTGATTATTACGCTGCAGGCTTTTATCTTTATGGTTCTGACGGTTGTTTATCTTTCGATGGCATCTGAAGAGCATTAATTTTTCACAACACTACAACGTTTTAACTGAAACAAACTGGAGACTGTCATGGAAAACCTGAGTATGGATCTGCTGTACATGGCTGCCGCTGTGATGATGGGCCTGGCGGCAATCGGTGCTGCAATCGGTATCGGCATTCTGGGTGGTAAGTTCTTGGAAGGTGCTGCCCGCCAGCCTGACCTGATCCCTCTGCTGCGTACACAGTTCTTTATCGTTATGGGTCTGGTGGATGCTATCCCGATGATCGCGGTAGGTCTGGGTCTGTACGTGATGTTTGCGGTGGCCTAAGCAGGCGTAAGCTTGTCAGGTTAAAGACATCGACTCATTTAACTCATGAAAGAGGCATTGTGCTGTGAATCTTAACGCAACAATCCTCGGCCAGGCCATTGCGTTCGTCCTGTTTGTCTGGTTCTGCATGAAGTATGTATGGCCGCCGATTATGGCAGCCATCGAAAAGCGTCAGAAAGAAATTGCTGACGGTCTTGCTTCTGCTGAACGTGCCAAAAAAGATCTGAACTTAGCGCAGGCCAATGCGACCGACCAACTGAAGAAAGCCAAAGCGGAAGCTCAGGTGATCATCGAGCAGGCAAACAAACAGCGTGCTTTGATTCTGGACGAAGCTAAAGTGGAAGCGGAAGCGGAACGCAACAAAATCGTGGCGCAGGCGCAGGCTGAAATCGAAGCCGAACGCAAACGTGCCCGTGAAGAGTTGCGTAAGCAGGTTGCCATTCTGGCTATTGCTGGTGCCGAGAAAATTATTGAACGTTCCGTGGATGAAGCTGCCAACAGCGACATCGTTGATAAACTGGTCGCTGAACTGTAAGGAGGGAGGGGCTGATGTCTGAATTTGTCACGGTAGCTCGCCCCTACGCCAAAGCAGCTTTTGACTTTGCCGTTGAACACCAGGCGCTTGATCGCTGGCAGCAGATGCTGGCGTTCGCTGCCGAAGTTGCGCGTAATGAACATATTGCCGGCATGCTGGCCGGAGCTATCGCTCCCCAGACCATGGCGCAGACATTCATTACCGTGTGTGGTGAACAACTGGATGAAGCAGGCCAGAACCTGATCAGGGTGATGGCTGAAAACGGACGTTTGCCAGTGCTGCCTGAGGTACTGGAACAGTTTGTTCAATTGCGTGCGGAGCTGGAATCGACCGTGGATGTCGAGGTCATTTCCGCCGCCACGTTGAGCGAGCAGCAGTTATCAGGGATAACTGCTGCAATGGAACAACGTCTGTCACGTAAAGTGAAGCTGAATTGCAAAATTGATAAGTCTGTTATGGCCGGCGTGGTAATTCGCGCGGGCGATATGGTGATAGACGGCAGTATTCGCGGTCGTCTGGAACGTCTGGCAGACGTCTTGCAGTCTTAAGGGGACTGGAGCATGCAACTGAATTCCACCGAAATCAGTGAACTGATCAAGCAGCGGATTGCTCAGTTCAACGTTGTGAGCGAAGCTCATAACGAAGGTACGATTGTTTCCGTCAGTGACGGGATCATTCGCATACACGGTCTGGCTGATGTGATGCAGGGTGAAATGATTTCCCTGCCGGGCAACCGTTACGCGATCGCACTGAACCTGGAGCGTGACTCCGTTGGTGCGGTAGTCATGGGTCCGTACGCGGATCTGGCTGAAGGCATGAAGGTTAAATGCACCGGCCGTATTCTGGAAGTGCCGGTTGGCCGTGGCCTGTTAGGCCGTGTGGTCAACACGCTGGGGGCACCCATCGACGGTAAAGGCCCGCTGGAACATGATGGTTTCTCTGCCGTAGAAACCATTGCGCCGGGTGTTATCGATCGCCAGTCCGTTGATCAGCCGGTTCAGACCGGTTACAAGTCTGTGGACGCCATGATTCCAATCGGTCGTGGTCAGCGTGAGCTTATCATCGGCGACCGTCAGACCGGTAAAACCGCGCTGGCGATTGATGCCATCATCAACCAGCGTGATTCCGGCATCAAATGTATTTATGTCGCTATCGGCCAGAAAGCGTCCACCATTGCTAACGTGGTGCGTAAACTGGAAGAGCACGGTGCATTGGCCAACACTATTGTTGTGGTGGCAACAGCGTCTGAATCTGCTGCGTTGCAATACCTGGCACCGTATGCCGGTTGCGCCATGGGCGAATACTTCCGTGACCGCGGTGAAGATGCGCTGATCATTTATGATGACCTGTCTAAACAGGCTGTCGCTTATCGTCAGATTTCCCTGTTGCTTCGTCGTCCGCCAGGTCGTGAAGCGTATCCGGGTGACGTATTCTATCTGCACTCCCGTCTGCTGGAGCGTGCTGCGCGTGTTAACGCCGAGTACGTGGAAGCCTTCACTAAAGGTGAAGTGAAAGGACAAACCGGTTCTTTGACTGCTCTGCCGATCATCGAAACACAGGCTGGCGACGTGTCCGCGTTCGTTCCGACCAACGTTATCTCGATTACCGATGGTCAGATCTTCCTGGAATCCAACCTGTTCAACTCTGGTATTCGTCCGGCGGTTAACCCAGGGATTTCCGTATCCCGTGTGGGTGGTGCTGCACAGACCAAGATCATGAAGAAACTGTCCGGTGGTATTCGTACCGCGCTGGCACAGTACCGCGAGCTGGCAGCGTTCTCCCAGTTTGCCTCTGATCTGGACGATGCAACCCGTAAACAGCTGAGCCATGGTCAGAAAGTGACCGAATTGCTGAAGCAGAAACAGTATGCGCCGATGTCAGTTGCGCAGCAGTCTCTGGTGCTGTTCGCGGCAGAACGTGGTTATCTGGAAGACGTTGAACTGGCGAAAGTCGGCAGCTTCGAAGCCGCACTGCTGGCTTATGCCAGCCGTGAGCACGGCGAGCTTCTGCAGCAGATCGACCAGACTGGTGCTTATAACGATGAGATCGAGGGTAAATTCAAAGGCATCCTCGATACCTTTAAGGCAACCCAGTCCTGGTAACGCCCCGTGGCCTGCCTTAACGGCAGGCCGCTAGGCATTGAGGAGAAGCTAAGATGGCCGGCGCAAAAGAGATACGTAGTAAGATCGGAAGCGTCCAGAACACGCAGAAGATCACCAAAGCGATGGAAATGGTCGCCGCTTCCAAAATGCGTAAATCGCAGGATCGTATGGCGGCCAGCCGTCCTTATGCGGAAACCATACGCAAAGTGATTGGTCACCTTGCGTTAGGGAATCTGGAATATAAACACCCGTACCTGGAAGAGCGTGACGTTAAGCGTGTCGGGTATCTGGTGGTGTCTACCGACCGTGGCCTGTGCGGCGGCCTGAACATTAACCTGTTCAAGAAGCTGCTGGGTGATATGAAAGCCTGGAACGAAAAAGGCGCCGAGGTTGATCTGGCGATGATTGGTTCCAAAGGTGTTTCTTTCTTCGGTTCTGTAGGCGCAAACATTGTTGCTCAGGTTACCGGCATGGGGGATAACCCTTCGCTGTCCGAACTGATCGGGCCGGTGAAAGTCATGCTGCAGGCCTACGACGAAGGTCGTCTGGACAAACTGTACGTGGTGAGCAACAAGTTCATCAATACCATGTCTCAGGTTCCACAAGTTGTTCAGCTGTTGCCATTGCCCCCGGCAGAAGAAGGCGAGCTGACGAAGAAATCCTGGGATTACCTGTATGAACCCGATCCTAAGTCGCTACTGGATACCCTGTTGCGCCGCTATGTGGAGTCTCAGGTTTATCAGGGCGTCGTAGAAAACCTGGCCAGTGAACAGGCCGCGCGAATGGTAGCGATGAAAGCCGCAACAGATAACGGCGGCAACCTGATCAAAGAGCTGCAGTTGGTTTACAACAAGGCTCGTCAGGCAAGCATCACTCAGGAACTCACCGAAATCGTATCGGGAGCCTCCGCGGTTTAAATCAGGTTTTACGAATTACGTATTGTCGAATTACGTAGAGGATTCAAGATGGCTACTGGAAAGATTATCCAGGTAATCGGCGCCGTGGTGGACGTCGAGTTCCCTCAGGACGCCGTACCGAATGTGTACGACGCGATTGAGGTAGAGAACGGGGCTGAGAAACTGGTGCTGGAAGTGCAGCAGCAGTTAGGTGGCGGCCTGGTTCGTTGTATTGCAATGGGTTCTTCCGACGGCCTGCGCCGTGGTTTGAAAGTCACCAACCTGGCGCACCCGATCGAAGTACCGGTTGGTAAAGCGACGCTGGGTCGTATCATGAACGTACTGGGTCAGCCGGTCGACATGAAAGGACCGATTGGCGAAGAAGAGCGCTGGGCAATTCACCGTGCAGCTCCGACGTACGAAGAACTGTCCAACTCCCAGGAACTGCTGGAAACCGGTATCAAGGTTATCGACCTGATTTGTCCGTTCGCTAAAGGCGGTAAAGTCGGTCTGTTCGGTGGTGCGGGTGTAGGTAAAACCGTAAACATGATGGAGCTGATTCGTAATATCGCGATTGAGCACTCCGGTTACTCTGTGTTTGCGGGCGTGGGCGAACGTACCCGTGAAGGTAACGACTTCTACCACGAAATGACCGACTCCAACGTTATCGACAAAGTATCGCTGGTGTATGGACAGATGAACGAGCCGCCGGGTAGCCGTCTGCGTGTGGCGCTGACCGGTCTGACCATGGCGGAAAAATTCCGTGACGAAGGTCGTGACGTTCTGCTGTTCGTGGATAACATCTACCGTTATACCCTGGCGGGGACGGAAGTATCCGCACTGCTGGGTCGTATGCCGTCCGCGGTGGGCTACCAGCCGACGCTGGCAGAAGAAATGGGTGTGTTGCAGGAGCGTATTACCTCCACCAAGACCGGTTCAATCACCTCTATTCAGGCTGTTTACGTGCCTGCGGATGACTTGACTGACCCGTCACCGGCAACCACCTTTGCGCACCTGGACTCGACAGTAACACTGAGCCGCCAGATCGCCTCTCTGGGTATCTACCCGGCCGTTGACCCGCTGGATTCCACCAGCCGTCAGCTGGATCCGCTGATCGTGGGTCAGGAGCACTACGATGTGGCGCGTGGCGTGCAGTCTATTCTGCAGCGTTATCAGGAACTGAAGGATATCATCGCGATTCTGGGTATGGACGAGCTGTCTGAAGAAGACAAGCTGGTGGTATCCCGTGCACGTAAGATCCAGCGCTTCCTGTCTCAGCCGTTCTTCGTAGCTGAAGTATTTACCGGTTCTCCGGGTAAATACGTGTCTCTGAAAGACACCATCCGTGGCTTCAAAGGCATTATGGAAGGCGAATACGACCACCTGCCGGAACAGGCGTTCTACATGGTTGGTTCCATTGATGAAGTAGTGGAAAAAGCCAAGAAACTGTAACGCCTTGATAGGAGGGTGATATGGCTGCTATGACTTACCATCTGGATGTCGTTAGTGCGGAACAGGCAATGTTTTCCGGTCTGGTGCAGAAAATCCAGGTGACCGGTAGCGAAGGCGAACTGGGAATCTATCCTGGCCACGCCCCCCTGCTCACGGCCATTAAGCCTGGTATGGTGCGCATTGTTAAACAGCACGGCGAAGAAGAGTATATCTACCTGTCCGGCGGTATCCTTGAGGTACAACCGAACATGGTGACCGTGCTGTCCGATACCGCCATTCGTGGGCAGGATCTTGATGAAGCGCGTGCGCTGGAAGCGAAGCGTAGAGCGGAAGAGCATATTCGCAATTCACACGGTGATGTGGATTATGCTCAGGCCTCTGCTGATTTGGCAAAAGCCATCGCCAAACTGCGCGTCATTGAGCTGACCAAAAAAGCGATGTAACAGATGCTGATGTAACTATCATGCAGATGTAAAAAAGCCAGCTGATTCCAGCTGGCTTTTTTTATGTCGGGGAACAGAGAGAGGGATGTTGGACGGTTCCGCCTCTCTGCTTTCACCAGTTAGGTGGTTATTTCTTTTTCAGGAAATCACCCAACTGCAAATTGCCTTTTTCATCACGGCTGAATACCGCCGGTATCGCGACGGATTTGTAATTCGCCGTCGTGATCTCTTTTCCTTCGCTGTTGAGCGAATGGTTATTCTTGATGAAATAGTTGCTGGCATCTACCCTGCCGACAACGGCGTCATCATATTTGCCAGGGTGGGTGCGCAGTGAGATATTGTTTTTGAAAATACCTTGTTTTTCCGGGCCATAGTAAGGACTTGGCCGGAAGATAAAGTTAAAGCGCACGTTATCCAGCGCGATATTGTTGGTGACCTGCAGTGCGCCGGGGTTAAAGTTGTCGCTAAAACCGTCCATGTGGTTACCGATAGCTATGCTATTTTTCACCTGATGCGCGACAGGCTGGCCTTCACCACCCAGCTTGAAGCCATTGCTGGTGTTGTTGAGCGAGACGGAGTTCTCGATCAATACCGCGCCATTCGGGCCATCCTCAATTTTGTTGAACAGATCGAAGCCATCATCAACGTTGTCATGGGAGAAGGCACCGCGAATGACGTTACCCTCGCCAACCCGCATTTTTATTGCGAAACCATCAGCGTCTTTTTTACTCGGGTCCTGATTACTGTGGGATTCTGAATTCAGGATCAGGTTATAACTGGCCCATAACGGACGACCTACGTTATCGCTGGATGAAACCTGAATACCGGTATTATCGCAGTGGTGTGCCAGTACCCGTTCAATCTGGTTGTGGCTGCCTTCAATGCGGAAACTCTTCTCGGTGATTTCGATCCCTTTGATTTTCCAGTAGCTGGCGTTGAGTTGCAGGCCGTGGAAAACCACTTTTTTGTCTGCTGGCATCAGCGTTTTAATGCCTCTGGCATTACCGCTGGCACTGACCGGGATAACGGTCGCGCTGTAATCGCCATCCATCAGCCATACTGTGCCACCAGCAGGTAATGCATTAATGGCTGTTTTTATATCCAATGGTGCGTTTTTGCTGCCGTTGTTGCCAGCTTTACCTTCCGGGGAGACATACAGATTTTTGGCGTCGGCCAGCGTGATTTTTTCTACGCTGAACGACGTGTCTTTTGCGGTTTTGTCTTCACCTTCTTCAGGAATGTAGACCAGTTTGAAGTCTGATTTTGGCTGCGTCAGCCTGGTTGTCAGAGAGAAATAATCCCCGGCGCGAACATGCTGCGGTTTACTCAGCGATTTGCCATTTTGGAATACTTCAATCGTTCCGTTGTAATTCACCCGCGCCTGTACCGGATAGGTATCACCGATAGCAAGCGATGAGGAGGTGACTTGCAACAACGGGGCCGTGGTTTCAGCTTTGAATGGCGCGGAAGGTATCGTGTTGGCTGGACTGGTGGTCAGACTGGCGTTACTGATGGTTATTTTCGCATTACGGGAGGCGAAGAATCCCACGTAGTAGTGGTTTTTATCTTGTTGGGTAACGAGATCCGCCCCTTTTATGGTTTTACTGACCCACTGGTCGCTGCCCTTGGGCGCATAAGAGGTGATGAAGCCATCGTTGGTGCGTTCCAGTTTCAAACGAAATGTCGGGGTCTGCTCCAGGTTAATTTTTTCCTGATAACTGGTACGGGTAATTTCTGCGTTGGTATTACCCCAGGGTTGTGTCACGCCATCGCGGCTAATGAGCTGCATTTTTACATCGGTTTTCGATTTTTTGTCCTGCGTCATGATGGCGTTCATCACCATGTTCGATGCCGCCGGAAACTCTTCATACCCTTCTTTCAATGGTTCCTGCCGGGGGACGCCAAGAATATCGCGAACTAACAGACCGGCCCCTTCCTGGGCATTGGGTTTGGCGTCGTTTTCCGGGCCGAACTGGTCGACGGTGACGTCAGATTGCAATGTGAAATTCACGTTGGCAGGCAATTGCGTATAGAAAAAGGTCAGGCCGTCATGGGTGTTGGCGATTTTCCCTCCCCGACTTTCGATAGTAATCGGAGAAGCCAGACTGGCTTTATCATTAATGGTCAGCTTTTTACCGTTGATGATAACGTCGTTAACGCCTACTTTTCCCGGCAATACGTTGGTGGCGAAGTTTACATCGGTAGACTGACCAAACGCGATGCTGTGCCACACCGGTGCGGCATCCTGAGTGGTGGCAAAGGCGGTGTGGGAACCCAGAAGCAAAAGCGAATTAAGGGCGACAGAGAGTAGCCCCGAAGTAGCGTATTTCATATTTTCCCCATCATTATTTGTTTTGAGCGACACATTATCTCAAAAAATGAAACGCTGTTTCTTTTGTTGCTTCACAAACTGAACGATGAAATTCACTTAATGAAACAATTGGTTTCATTTTGTCGTGTGTGTCCCGGTTCGGTGAAACGGTCGCTCGTTGTTATTCCATGTACAGACTCTGGTTATTGCAGGAGACGTTGAGGGTGGGTACGTTTCGCATTACCTAAATCCTGCCGGGTTGAGTAAACTCACGTTAATACGTTTTTTCAGCCTGGAGTAGGCGTGGGGACGTATTTTTCGCTGAAAAATATGTAGTAATCCGGCGTAATAACGGGTTTACTTTCGTTCGTCCGTACTCAATCGGACACCATTCAGTTTTTAGTCAGGATGCCTATGTCAAACAGTGCAATGAGCGTGGTTATCCTTGCCGCCGGCAAGGGAACCCGCATGTATTCCGATCTTCCCAAAGTGCTTCACCCTCTGGCGGGTAAACCGATTGTTCAGCATGTGATCGATGCGGCGAAGGGTGTTGGTGCCCGGTGTATTCATCTGGTTTACGGACACGGTGCTGACCTGATTCGAGAAACGCTGACGGAAACGTCGCTGAATTGGGTATTGCAAGCCGAGCAGTTGGGAACGGGCCATGCGGTGCAGCAAGCGGCTGATGGGTTTGACGATAACGAAGACATTCTGATTCTGTACGGCGATGTGCCGCTAATTTCTCCTGCAACGTTGCAGCGCCTGGCCGCCGCCAAACCGCAAGGCGGGATTGGCTTGCTGACCGTTAATCTGGCTGACCCTACCGGTTATGGCCGTATTGTGCGCGAGAACGGCGAAGTGGTGGGGATTGTGGAACATAAAGATGCCACCGAGCAGCAACGTACCATTACGGAAATCAACACCGGTATTTTGGTGGCGGGCGGCCGTGATTTGAAGCGTTGGTTAAGCCAGCTCAATAATCACAATGTACAGGGTGAATATTATCTTACCGATATCATCGCCATGGCGTCGCAGGAAGGGCAGCGGGTGGTGGCGGTACAGCCGTCGCGTCTGAGTGAAGTGGAAGGCATCAATAACCGTCTGCAACTGGCAACGCTGGAGCGCACTTACCAGCGCGAACAGGCGGAGCAGTTGTTGCTGGCGGGGGTCATGCTGCTGGATCCGGCTCGTTTTGATTTACGTGGCGAACTGGTACACGGGCGTGATGTGACTATCGACACCAATGTCATTCTGGAAGGCCGGGTGACGCTGGGTAATCGGGTGAAAATTGGCGCGGGCTGTGTAATCAAAAACAGTGAAATCGGTGATGATTGCGAACTCAGCCCGTACACCGTGGTGGAAAATGCGGTGTTGCAAGCGCGTTGTACTGTTGGACCGTTCGCCCGTCTGCGTCCCGGTGCGGTGCTGGAAGAAGAAGCGCATGTCGGTAATTTCGTCGAATTGAAAAAAGCGCGTCTTGGCAAAGGGTCGAAAGCCGGTCATCTGACGTATCTCGGCGACGCGGAAATTGGCTCTGGCGTGAATATTGGCGCGGGTGTGATTACCTGTAACTACGATGGCGCTAACAAGCACCAGACGGTGATTGGCGATGATGTGTTTGTCGGCTCGGATAGTCAACTGATAGCGCCTGTTAAGGTGGCTAACGGCGCGACTATTGGGGCTGGAACTACCGTCACCCGTGAGGTGGGGGAAAATGAGCTGGTTATTGGCCGTGTTAAGCAAACCCATATCAGCGGCTGGAAACGCCCGGTGAAGAAAAAATAAGAGTCTTACTCCCTCGGATTCGGTTTTTTGCGCAGGCACATGAAGGCGTGCCGATTCGAGGGGGAAATACGTCTTGAAATAAGACGGTTTTGCCCTGTGTTCCCTAGGGGAGTTCAGGGCAAAACATAAAAATCCCCACTCTCTACAAGGCTCGGGGAACCCGGAAAAAACCGGAACAATCAGGTCTAAAGACATCGTGGTGACACAATATGTCACGTTTACAGGAATACAACCGATGTGTGGAATTGTAGGCGCTGTTGCGCAACGAGATATTGCTGAGATCCTGCTGGAGGGGCTACGCCGCCTCGAGTACCGTGGTTATGACTCTGCCGGTCTGGCGGTGGTGAATAGTGAAGGAACGGTGTCCCGCCTGCGCCGTCTGGGTAAAGTGCAGGTGCTGGCTCAGGCGGCGGAAGAGCATCCGCTGTTGGGCGGAACCGGCATTGCCCACACCCGTTGGGCGACCCACGGTGAACCGTCTGAGCAGAATGCTCACCCGCATGTGTCTGGCGACATTATTGTGGTGCACAACGGTATCATTGAAAACCATGAGCCGCTGCGCGAGTTACTGGTATCCCGTGGCTATCATTTTGTTTCCGAAACGGATACGGAAGTGGTGGCACATCTGGTGCACTGGGAACAGCAGCAGAACGGTGGTTCGTTGCTGGATATCGTACAGCGCGTGATCCCACAACTGCGCGGTGCGTATGGCATGGTCCTGATGGATAGCCGTGACCCCAGCGTGCTGGTTGCTGCACGCTCTGGTAGCCCGCTGGTGATTGGCCGAGGTGTCGGTGAAAACTTTATTGCTTCCGATCAGTTGGCATTGTTGCCGGTAACTCGTCGCTTCATCTTCCTGGAAGAAGGTGACATCGCCGAAGTCACGCGTCGTACCGTGCGCATTGTCAATCGCCAGGGGCAGGACGTTCAGCGCGAAGAAATTGAATCAAAGGTACAGTACGATGCTGGCGATAAAGGCGCGTACCGTCACTACATGCAAAAAGAGATCTACGAGCAGCCGATGGCTATCAAAAACACCCTGGAAGGGCGTTTTAGTCACGGCGAGATCAACCTATCTGAATTAGGCCCGCAAGCGGATGCGCTGCTGGCACAGGTTCAACATATTCAGATTATTGCCTGCGGTACGTCTTATAACTCCGGTATGGTGTCGCGTTACTGGTTTGAGTCGCTGGCGGGGATTCCGTGTGATGTGGAAATTGCTTCAGAATTCCGCTATCGCAAACCGGCGGTCCGCCCCAATAGCCTGATGATTACCCTGTCCCAATCCGGTGAAACTGCCGATACGCTGGCGGCATTGCGTTTGTCGAAAGAACTGGGGTATCTGGGGTCGTTGGCGATTTGTAACGTAGCGGGTTCGTCGCTGGTGCGTGAATCGGATCTGGCGCTGATGACCCGTGCTGGTACCGAAATTGGCGTGGCATCCACCAAGGCATTCACGACACAATTGACGGTGTTGCTGATGCTGGTGGCGCGCATCGGTCGCCTGCGTGGTATGGAAGCCCGTATAGAGCAGGATATCGTGCATGCGTTGCAGGCATTACCGGCGCGCATCGAACAGATGCTGTCGCAAGACAAGCTGATCGAATCGCTGGCGGAAGGTTTCTCCGATAAGCATCATGCGTTGTTCCTGGGCCGCGGCGACCAGTACCCGATTGCGATGGAAGGGGCGCTCAAACTCAAGGAAATTTCCTACATCCATGCGGAAGCTTATGCCGCAGGTGAACTGAAACACGGGCCGCTGGCGTTGATCGATGCCGATATGCCGGTCGTCGTGGTCGCACCCAACAACGACCTGTTGGAAAAACTGAAATCCAACATCGAAGAAGTGCGTGCACGTGGTGGAGAACTTTACGTGTTTGCTGACGAACAGGCTGGGTTCACCTCCGATAGCGACATGATGAAGATTATCCAGTTGCCGCATGTAGAAGAAGTGATTGCGCCGATCTTCTACACCGTGCCGTTGCAATTGCTGTCTTACCATGTTGCCTTAATTAAAGGCACCGACGTAGACCAGCCGCGCAACCTGGCGAAATCGGTGACGGTGGAGTGACGATAGCGTCAGTTTTTCCCCGTATCTGAGCTTTTTCACCTCTGGCTTGATGGCGGAAGCCGTCATTTTCAGGATGTGAAACCAACAAAAGGTGGTCTGGCAACAGGCCACCTTTTCTCATTTTTGGAAGCTTATTTTTGAGACATTAATCAGTTAGTTTTCTGATAAATTTTGTCAATTTGTGCCTGTTTTGTGTAAGATAGCTTCAATGATGCGCACCTTTTAGGTCGTATCGGAAGCTGATCCTTGAGCTTTTAAGGCAGCGTAATTGTTGATTTTATTGACAGGGACTCTATGAAAAAGCAGCATTTTTTAGCAAGTATGGTTTGTGTTCTGGCATTAGCGGGCTGTGCGCGTACTGCACCGGTGATGAATACCACGACGCCAATTGCCGGGAATTACACGTCTGATCAGGTAAGAGTTGCTATTCTGCAGGCTGGTTTGCAGCGCAAATGGGTGATGACACCGGTTGCTCCTGGCGTCATTAACGGTCGCATTGATGACCGCGGTCATTCGGCGGATATTCGTATTAATTACACACCGACCAGCTATACCATCAATTATGTTAACAGCTATAACCTGAAAGCTGACGACGGGAAAATTCATAAAACGTATAACCGTTGGGTAAATAATCTGGACCACGAAATTCAATTAAAACTGGCTTCACAGCAAATCAAATAATTATAAGAGCCGAATACCTTTGATTATTCGGCTCTGATTTTTTTCTACATTAGAATTTATTTTTCTCAGGGAATTCATCGTGTTTCACGGATATGATCAGGATAATGCCAGTGCGCTGGAGGCAATAACAGAAGCGCAACGCATCGCATTTGCACCTATTTTGTTTCAGGCTGCGGTTAATCTTCGGGATCACGGTATTTTAGGATTTCTGGATGAGTGCGGCAATAACGGCGCAGAGCTTGATGATATTGTTGCCGTGACGGATTTAGACCGTTACGCGGTAGAAATTCTGTTAGATGCCGGTCTGAGTGGGCGGATGCTGGTTAGGAAAGACGCTCGCTATTTTATCGCCAAAACCGGTCATTATCTTATCCACGACAGAATGACACGCATCAACATGGACTTTACGCAGGACGTCTGCTATCAGGCCATGTTTCATCTTGATGAATCTTTGAGGCAGAAAAAACCGGTTGGCTTACAGGTTTTTGGTCACTGGTCGACAATTTATCCAGCACTTAGCCAATTACCTCAAAAAGTGAAAGAAAGCTGGTTTGCCTTCGACCATTTTTATTCCGATGCCGCATTTACTGCGGTATTACCCCATGTATTTCAGCACAAGCCCGTACAGCTTTATGACGTTGGTGGAAATACGGGAAAATGGGCAATGTGTTGCCACGATTACGATCAGGATGTACGCATTACCATCCTGGATTTACCTGAGCAAATTGCCTTATCCACCCGTTCTGTTGAGCTGGCGGGGAAAGCGGACAGAATTTCCGGCCTTGCCGTTGATATGCTTTCTGATGACCCGTTGCCCACAGACGCGGATATCTGGTGGATGAGCCAGTTTCTGGATTGCTTTAGTGAGGAGCAGATCGTTCAGATTCTGACGCGAATCGTGCGAGCGATGAAGGCAGATGCTCGAATTTGCATCCTGGAAATATTTTGGGATCGCCAGCCGTGGGAAGCGGGAGCATTCAGTCTGAATATGGCGTCGCTGTATTTTACCTGTCTGGCTAATGGTTATAGTCGGTTTTATGCGGCAAGCCGGTTTTTGCCGTTATTACAGGAAGCGGGGCTTGATATCGAACAGCAGGTTGATGGATTGGGTATTGGCCATACCTTGCTGGTTTGTAAGAAAAAATAAGGCGTTATGTGGTCATTCGCAGGGTGCAGGGAATAGTCCGCGTGTTTTAACACAATGATTCGGAATACACGGGTATGAGATTGGCTTTTACACTCCTCGACTGGCAAGCCAGCGCACCAGGGTTTGGCGATCTGTCGGCATGGCGACAATGGGCCGCGCAACCTGCGCTGATTGACGCCGCTCAGCCACTGGCGAAATGTGACCAGTTACCGATGATGACGGCGCGTCGGCTTAACAGCGGCAGTCGGATGGCGGTTAACAACGGGCTGGCATTGCTGCGGCGTCAGAGTGACATTGAGGCGATTGTCTTTACCAGTCGTCACGGTGAACTGGAACGTAACCTGCGTATTTTGCTGGCGTTATCCCGGCAGGAAAGCCTGTCCCCTACGGATTTTGCCATGTCGGTTCATAATGCGGCCGTGGGTAGCCTGACCATTGCGGCCCAGATGCCGCTGGTATCAACGTCGGTTTCTGCGGGGATGGACTCTTTCCAGCAAGGGTTGGTGGAAGTGGCGGCCTTGCAGTCGGCAGGGTATTCCCGTGTGTTGCTGGTAGATTTTGATGGTGTTATCCCCGAGTTTTACCACACTCAGGTTTCCAGTCGGATGCCGCGCTATCCCTATGCCGTTGCGTTGTTGCTGGCACCCGGTGCTGATCTGATGTGCGAGGCACGGCCGAGATCTGACGTCGCTTCGGAGTCTGAGTTACCACAAAGTTTGCAATTCCTGCACGGTTTGTTGTCAGACATTCCCGCATTTTCGGTGGATGGCGAACGCCACCGTTGGCAATGGACGGTAGCGCATCATGTCTGAATCTTCATTGTCCATGAATCGTTCGTCGCGCCTGAACTGGTGCTGGCGGCTGGTGATGACCGGGTGTTGCTTTGGGTTATTTAGCCTGGGTGGTTTGTTGCTGTCGACAGTCTGGTTCAATTTACTGCTGCTGATTCAGCGTGATGAAGCCAAACGCCGGACATGGGCGCGTCACAGTATTGCCTTTAGTTTCCGTTGCTTCCTGCGTAGTGCTCGTGCGCTCGGTGTGCTGGATTATCACATTGACGATATTGAAACACTGCGCCGTGATCGCGGCTGTCTGGTGGTGGCCAACCACCCGACGTTGATTGACTACGTCCTGCTGGCCTCTGTGATGCCGGATGTTGATTGCCTGGTGAAAGCGGAATTACGTCAGAACATGTTTTTCCGCGGTGTTATCCGGGCGGCGGATTATCTGGTTAACAGCCAGTCCGAAACGTTATTACCCCATTGTCACCAGCGGATTAATCGGGGAGATGTGATCATGATTTTTCCCGAGGGAACCCGTACCCGTTATCAGCAACCCGTCGTACTGCAACGTGGTGCCGCCAATATCGCTGTTCGTTGCGGCTGCGATTTACGGATTGTACACATTTTCTGTAGCCAGCAGACATTGGGAAAACAGAGCCGCTGGTATCACATCCCGCCGGAAAAACCCTGTTTCACCATTCGGGTGCGTGAGCGCATCAGTAGTCAGACTTTTATTACCGGGGAAGATGAGCTGCCGCTGGCGGCACGCCGTCTGAATCGTTTTTTGCAGCAGTCTCTAACGCTTTGATAAGCAAAATAAATCAGAAAACAGGTATGAGTTATGGAAGATCTTTTCCTTGAAATCAAACAGATGATTATCGATGCCCTGAACCTTGAAGAGGTCAGTGTCGATGAAATTGAAACCGAAGCGCCTTTGTTTGGTGAAGGGCTGGGTCTGGATTCGATCGATGCACTTGAGCTCGGTCTGGCAGTGAAAAACCGCTATGGCGTAGTGCTTTCAGCCGAAAGCGAAGAAATGCGGCAGCACTTCTTTTCCGTCGCGACGCTGGCGTCATTCATTATGTCTCAGCGTCAGGCTGGCGCCTGATTGAAAAAATGGTGGGTTTATCATGGACAAAAATGAAATTTATAACGAAATCAAAACACTGCTGGTAAAGCTGTTTGAGCTCGACGAAGACGACATCACGCTGGAATCACGGCTGTATGAAGACCTGGAATTAGACAGCATTGATGCTGTGGATATGGTGGTACACCTGCAAAAACGGATTGGCCGCAAGATTTCACCAGAAACCTTTAAATCGGTTCGTACCGTGCAGGATGTTGTTAACGCTATCGAACAATTGATGGGCCATGAAGACAAGTGAGACCAGAGGACGCCTGTTATATCGCATAACCGGCGTATTGGTCAGCGTAATGACGCTGAGCTGGCCGTTTTTGGTGTGGTTCAGTATTACGCATCCCGATCATCGTTGGTTATTACCGCTGCTGGCGCTGGTTTTTCTGGCTCGCTTGTTGATGCTCAAGAGCAGCCAAGGGTTATACCGCCAAACCGGGCTATTACTGGCAGCGGCAGGTGCGGCGTTGTGTCTTGCCAGCCTGTGGTTGCGCGATCGGCAATGGCTGATGTGGTATCCGGTGGCGGTGAATGTTGTCATGCTGACGCTGTTTTTCGGTTCGTTATTTAGCCGCATGCCGTTTATTGAGCGTATTGCCCGTTTACGGGAGCCGGAGTTGCCTGCCCGGGCCATTGCTTATACGCGGCGTGTGACACAAGTCTGGTGCCTGTTTTTTGTTTGCAACGGCATGATAGCGTTACTGACCTGTCTGTCGGGAAACATGGTGTGGTGGACCGCCTGGAACGGCATGATCAGCTACTTATTGATGGGGTTATTAATGGGTGGCGAATGGCTGGTACGTCAGCGGTTGAGGAAGTCTGTTTGAACGCGATGGCCGACAAACAGGATGATGAAAGAAAATAGTGTGACGGAATGAATAATGTGACAACCCGGTCACTGAGTGACTGGTTAATCAGCGACGGCATGTCTATCACGTCTATCGCGCGCATTGTTGCGACAAACGGTAAGCAGAACTTTACGCTGACGATGATGCGTCAGCAGGTGGTATCGCTGTGTCGGCAACTGATGTCATGCGATGAATCACGCTGGGCGTTATGTTTTGAAGACAGCTACCTGTTCACGGTGGCGCTGTTAGCCGCGCTGCATGCGGGGAAAACGCCGGTCATTTATGGCCATTGCCGGGAATCCGTACTGCGTGAACAGTGTGATGAATTTGACGGATTACTGACAGACTGTCGCATGGCGCTGTCCTGCCATTGCTTTTATCTTTCAACCGATGATGTGTTGCATGATGATGCCTGTCACCATGACATTATGCTGCCGCCCATTTCTGACGACGCCTGCCTGATATTGTTTACTTCCGGCTCCACCGGTAAACCCCGGCAGATACATAAACCGATACGCTGTATGGATGAAGAAGCGCGCTGGCTGGCCCGACTATGGGGTGAGCGTTTGCGTGACTGCCATATCATGGCGTCGGTGACCCACCAGCATATGTACGGGCTGACATTCCGTATCTGGTTGCCGATGTCGCTGGGGCTGAGTTTTGATAGCCGTCAGGTACTGTATAGCGAGCAACTGTCGGCACACTCATCGGCGCGGCGTTACGCTTTTATCAGCAGTCCGGCGTTTTTGCGCCGTATTGACCATTCCCTTCAGGCGCCTCACTGCGAATTGATTGTGTCGGCCGGTGGCGTTCTGCCGTGGCCGTGTGCGCAATCTGCACAGCAGTGGCTGGGAAACGCGGTGGATGAAATTTACGGCAGTACGGAAACGGGGGTCGTGGGCTGGCGCTCCCGGCAAGATGAACAGAGCGTCTGGCAACCGTTTTCTGGCGTGTCGCTTAAGAAGGGCCGCGACGGTAGCTGGCGGATTCATTCCGCGCTGATCCCACAGCCGGAAGGCGTGGTGTTGGATGATAAGCTCGCTTTTGACGAGCAAGGCTGTTTCCAACTGTGCGGACGCCACGATCGTATCGTGAAGATTGAAGACAAACGTATTTCGCTCAGTGAGATTGAACGCCGACTGCTATCGCTACCGGAAATTGACGATGCGGTGGCCTTGCAGGTGACCCGACAAGACCGAAGCGGTATTGGGGTGGTGCTGGTGCTGAAATCGCCGACGACCTCAAGTGTATTGCCAGCCTTAAAACGCCAGTGGCGTCATGAGTTGCACAAATGGCTGGAGCCGGTAGCGATGCCGCGTTTCTGGCGTATTGTCGACGCTATCCCTGTTAACAGTCAGAGCAAACGCGCCTGGCCACAGATTCAGGAGCTGTTCCATGCTGCCGGTTGAGCTTTCACGCGTCTGCTCTGCATCACAGGCGGAATTGCTGCTGTATATTGACGCGAACCTATTCTGGTTCGATGGTCATTTCCCACAGCAACCATTGTTGCCGGGTGTGGCGCAGCTTGACTGGGCGTTGCATTACGGCCGGGAGACACTGGCACCTGGCTGGCGGTTTCTCTCGGTGGAAAACATCAAGTTCCAACATCCGGTTCTGCCGGGTAAAACCCTGCGTCTGACGCTGAACTGGCTGGAAGAAAAACAGCAACTGACCTTCAGCTACCACATTATAGCGACTGGGCAGGCGGCGACTGAAACCAGCCAGGCCGCCAGCAGCGGGAAAATTCGATTATGTCGATGACCCAGGCCTTTTCGCCCTGCGTGGTGATCCCTTGCTATAACCATGGCGCGACGATGCGTAGCGTTTTGACGCGGCTGGCACCGTTTGAGTTACCGGTACTGATTGTCGATGATGGCAGTGATGACGCAACACAGCAGGTACTGTCACGCCTGACGGATGAATTCGCCAATGTCAGGCTGTTTCGATTAGCACAGAACAGCGGTAAAGGCGCGGCCGTCATGCACGGATTGGCGATGGCGGCGCACGCCGGTTACAGCCATGCATTGCAGGTTGACGCGGATGGTCAGCATCACATCGAAGATACGCCGCGTATGCTGGCCCAAGCGCGCGCCTGGCCGGATTGCCTGATCTCCGGGCGGCCGCTGTACGATGCGTCGGTACCACGTTCACGGCTGTACGGCCGCTATGTCACCCATGTCTGGGTCTGGATCGAAACGCTCTCGTTGTCGCTCAAAGACAGTATGTGCGGGTTCCGGGTTTACCCTATCGCGCCGACACTGGCGTTATCTACAACGCAGGCGATCGGTCGTCGTATGGATTTCGATACCGAAGTGATGGTGCGTCTGTACTGGAACGGCACCTTCAGCCGCTTTGTCCCGACTCGGGTGGTTTACCCCGAAAACGGGATTTCCCATTTCGATGCATTGCGTGACAACCTGCGTATTTCCTGGATGCATACCCGTTTGTTTTTCGGCATGTTGCCGCGCATTCCCTCATTACTCAAACGTCGTCGTGAACCGCACTGGGCCGCTATCAATGAACGCAAAGGTATGCTCGGAATGCGTTTCATGTTGCAGGTTTACCGAGGGTTTGGCCGCCGGGCATTTACCCTGCTGTTGTGGCCGGTGATCGCATTTTATTGGTTGACTGGCGGCCCGCAGCGCAAAGCCTCGCAGGATTGGCTACGGGCGGTGCGTTTGTATGCCCGCCAGCAACAGGTTAGCTTGCCGCGTCCGTTAACCAGCTATCACCATTTTCTGCGTTTTGGTCATGCCATGATCGATAAAATCGCCAGCTGGCGCGGCGATTTGCAGTGGGGGCGGGATATCGATTTCGCTCCCGGTGCGCGTGAGACTATCAATCAGGGACGTGCGCGCGGACAGTTGATTCTGGCTTCTCATCTCGGTGATATCGAGGTGTGCCGTGGTCTGGCCCGTCAGGTCAGCGGTCTGGTCATCAATGCGTTGGTGTTTACCGACAATGCCCAGCGTTTTCGGCAGATTCAGGAAGCCGTAACGCCTGAAGCCGGTGTTAACCTGATTCCGGTCAGCGATATCGGCCCGGATACCGCGATGTTGTTGCAACAGAAGCTGGATGCCGGTGAGTGGGTGGCGATAGTTGGTGACCGTACGGCGGTAAATCGGCAGCGTGGCGGCGGACGGCGGGTGATCTGGAGTTCGTTTTTGGGGCGACCCGCGCCGTTTCCACAAGGGCCGTTTGTACTGGCGGCAGCGTTGCGTTGCCCGGTACTACTGATGTTCGCTATCCGTGAGCATGGCCAATTACGTGTTTATTGCGAACCGTTCGCCGACCCTATTTTGTTGCCGCGAGCTCAGCGTCAGAGCGCTTTGCAGCACGTGGTGGATCGCTACGCCGAACGGCTGGAACACCACGCACTAAAAGCGCCGCTGGACTGGTTTAATTTTTTTGATTTCTGGCAGTTGTCGGATGACACGCCGACTGATGGGGAAAACACATGAGTGCGTTAACGGATCTCAATCTTAGCCATGAGGTCGAGCTGGTCGTCTCTTTTCATGACTGTGACCCGATGGGCGTGGTCTGGCACGGCAATTACTTCCGCTTTTTCGAAGTGGCGCGGGAAGCGTTACTGGGGAAATTCAATTACGGCTATCGGGAAATGAAAGCGTCCGGTTTCGTCTGGCCGGTGGTGGATACGCGGGTGAAATACCGTTCGGTGCTGACCTATGAGCAGCGAATTCGTGTACGAGCGACGATTGAAGAAGTGGAGAATCGCCTGCGTATCGCCTACCAGATTTTCGATGTGCAAAGCGGGCAGCGTACTACCACTGGCTACACCATTCAGGTGGCGGTGGAAGAGGGCAGCAAAACCCTGAGTTTTGTTTCGCCGAAAATTTTGTTGGATCGTCTGGGAGTGACGATATGAAAACGAACGTCGAGAAGACTTTCTGCGTAAAAATAATACAACCCGTCGTCTTGCTGGCAATGATGATGCTCCTGAGCCTGACGGCGCGGGCCGTGACACTCGATGAGTTGCAGCAACGCTTTAGTAGCCAGCCGGTAGTGCGTGCCGACTTTACCCAGCTACGGCAAATCAGCGGCATGGCGCAGCCGCTTAAATCAAGCGGCGCGATGCTGATTGCCCGCCAGAAAGGGTTGTGGTGGCATCAGGCCACACCTTTTGCGATGACGCTGGTGTTAGATGACCAACGCATGGTGCAGGTAATGAATGGTCAGCCGCCTCAAATTATCACCGCAGAAAGTCAGCCGCAGATGTTCCAGTTCAACCACCTGTTACGGGCGCTGTTTCAGGCTGATCGCCAGGTGCTGGAGCAAAACTTCAAGATCGATTTTAGCGATCTTGGTCAACAGCGCTGGCGTCTGGTTTTGACCCCGAAAGTGTCCCCGCTCGATAAGCTGTTTAATGCTATTACCCTGAACGGACAAGCCTTTCTCGATGAGATTGTGATCAACGATCGTCAAGGGGATATGACCCGCATTGTGCTGAGCAATCAGCGTATCACCCCTCAGGCGTTAAGTGATGACGAGCAAAAGCGATTCGTTTTCTGACTGGCATCGCCGTGCGGCGATAACCTGGGGCGTTATTATCATCGCGTTGTTGCTGGCGCTGACGTTGCTATGGCCGCAGGCAAGAATTAACAGCAGCGTACTGGCCCTGCTGCCGGGGCAGTCGATGGGTAAGGCACCGCCTGCGCTTCAGCAAGGGTTTATGCAACGTCTTGATCAGCAAATGGTATGGCTGGTAACAGCGGGTGATCAGGCGAATCCGGCGGTAGCCGAACGTTGGTTACAGCAATTACGTTCGTTGCCTGAATTAAAACAGGTCAATGGGCCGGTTGACGCACAGCAGCAACAGGCGTGGGGACGCTTTGCGTTTGAACATCGTAACGGGTTGATAGATAACGCTACCCGCCAGCGTTTGCAGCGGGGCGGTGATGCTCAGGCTGACTGGGTGTTATCGCAGCTGTATTCCGCTTTTGCCGGTGTTAGCAGCCTGGAGCTGACGCACGACCCCTTGTTGCTGGTGAGAGGATCGCAACTGGCGTTGCAACAGCAGGCCAGTCAGATGGTGTTGGCGCAGGGGTGGCTGACGGTCAAAGATAAGGACGGGCGTACCTGGTATTTCCTGCATGGCGAACTGGCGGGCGGCAGTGCGTTTGATATGACGGCCGGGCACCAACTGGTGGAGAAACTGGACCGGTTGCAGGGCGAGCTGCGTGCGGCGTTTCCACAGTCACAGGTGTTGACCCGCAGTACATTATTGTTTAGCGATTACGCCAGCCAGCAGGCCCGACACGATGTCTCCACACTGGGTAGCGCCACTGTCGCAGGGGTGTTGCTGCTGGTGTTTTTCGCGTTCCGCTCAGTCAGGCCGTTAGTGTTATGTGCGTTGTCGGTATCGATAGGCGCGCTGGCTGGAACCGTCTGCACGTTGCTGCTGTTTGGCGAAATCCATGTGATGACGCTGGTGATGAGCCTCAGCATCGTAGGTATTTCTGCCGATTACACCCTGTATTACCTGACCGAGCGTATGGTACATGGCGGTGCGGTATCGCCGCTCGATAGCCTGAGAAAGGTCTTGCCGGCCTTGCTGCTGGCGTTGGGGACCACGGTCGTGGCTTATCTGATTATTGTACTGGCACCGTTTCCTGGCTTGCGGCAGTTATCGGTGTTTGCCGCATCTGGATTAACCGCATCATGCCTGACGGTGATGGTCTGGTATCCCTTTTTGGTGCGCGGCTTACCGGTGCGCCCGATACCAGCGATGGTGCTGATGGGACGATGGCTGGCGGCCTGGCGTCGTAATGCGTGGGTGCGTCGAGGGATTCCGCTCTTGGTTGTGGTCGTTGGTGTGATTGGTGTGTGGCGTATTGATGTGAATGACGACATCACACAGCTGCAATCGCTGCCGCCGTCGCTGGTACAACAGGAGCGCCAAATCAGCGCGCTGACCGGGCAACAGGCCGACCAGACCTGGTTTATGGTGTATGGCGACTCGCCGGAACAGACGTTACAGCGGCTGGCACAACTGGCACCTGCTCTG
Source organism: Dickeya ananatis (assembly GCF_019464615.1). NCBI lineage: Bacteria > Pseudomonadati > Pseudomonadota > Gammaproteobacteria > Enterobacterales > Pectobacteriaceae > Dickeya > Dickeya ananatis. Next base: position 4,259,710 of record NZ_CP040816.1, read on the forward strand.
GATGCGGCACAGCAACACCATGATTTCGCGTCTTATCGTCTGTTGCCGCTCAATGCACTGCAGCGCCAGCAACAGGATACGCAACTGATCGCCGCTGCCGCGCCCGTGGTGATGGCCCGCCTGCGTGAGGCTGGCGTTAGTCTGGGTGAACCGGATATCCGCCCGATGACGGTAACGCCGCAAGACTGGCTTAACAGTCCGCTCAGTGAAGGCTGGCGGTTGTTGTGGCTGACGTTGCCAAATGGCGTGAGCGGCGTATTGGTGCCGGTGAACGGCGTAAAAGACAGTAGCAGACTGGAAGCCTTGTCGCAGGAGATACCGGGGGTGGTGTGGATCGATCGTAAAGGCACATTTGATCAGTTATTTGGCCTGTATCGTATGATCCTTGGCGCATTGCTGGCGGTTGCTGTTGGTGTGATCGCGTTGAGCTATGTGCTGCGACTGGGAATACGTCGCGGTTTGTTGAGTGTGGTGCCGTCGGTGTTGTCGTTGCTGGGGAGCGTGGCGGTGCTGTCGTTCAGCGGGCATCCCTTCAATCTGTTTTCACTGCTGGCGTTGGTGCTGGTATTGGGTATCGGCATCAATTACACGCTGTTCTTTGGTAATCCGCGCGCTACACCCATGACATCGTTGCTGGCAGTCACGCTGGCGATGTGCACCACCTTATTGACGCTGGGTATGCTGGTGTTCAGCAGCACTCAGGCCATCAGTAGTTTTGGCATTGTGTTGTGTGCCGGTATTTTTATTGCTTTTTTACTGGCGCCGCTGGCGTTGCCGGATTCAAAAGGGAAACGAAAATGAGAGTATCTGCCAATCTGATCCTGATGGCGGTGGTGATGATGTTACTGAGTGCCTGTGCAGGTAAGCCGTCCGATCCTCGACCTCAGGCGTGGCTTAAACCCGGCGTTAAAGTCACGCTTCCCGCACCGGGCATCTCGCCGACGGTGGAACAACAGCAACTGTTGACGGGCACGTATAAAGGAAAACAACAGTCTTTACTGGTGCTGTTGCATGCGGATCAACGTCAGTTGTCACTGGCGGGCCTGTCATCGCTGGGGATTCGTTTGTTCCGCATCACCTATGACGCCACTGGCGTTCATACCGAACAGTCGCTGGTGCTGCCCGAATTACCGCCCGCCAGTCAGGTGCTGGCAGATATCATGCTCAGTCACTGGCCATTATCGGCCTGGCAGAAACAGTTGCCGACCGGCTGGACGTTAAAAGATGACGGCGATACGCGCCAGCTGCGTGATAACCACGGTGATTTGGTTGTCGAGATTCGTTATCAGCAGCGTAATAACCAGCGGGAGCCCATCAGTGTGAAACACCTCGCCTTCGGCTACCACATCGTTATTCAATATTTGGATAGTTAGTATGATTTATATCCATTCTGTGGGTTTGCTCAATGCACTGGGTGATGATGCCGATGATATCGTCGGTAATCTGATGGCGGGGCGTGCACCGGGAATGCGGCCTGACGATCGCTGGTTGTTGCAGGGGAAAACCTGTTGGACGGGGAATGTATTGGCGACGCTCCCGACGATACCGCCATCTCTTGCCGTACATAACAGCCGCAACAATCAGCTACTGCTGGCAGCGCTGGAGCAGATTCGCCCACAGGTCGATGAGGCTATTGCGCGATTTGGTGCCGATCGCGTGGCGATTATCATGGGTACCAGTACCTCTGGGCTGGATGAGGCCGATCGTTTTGTCAGCGATGGATTGTCCACCTACCACTATGCGCAGCAGGAGCTGGGTGACCCTTCACGTTTTCTGGCGGCTTATCTGGGAACAACCGGTCCGGCATATACCCTTTCTACCGCCTGCTCATCGAGTGTGCGGGCGATTATCAGTGGAAAACGGCTGATTGAAGCTGGTCTGGCGGATGTGGCGATAGTGGGTGGCGCGGATACGCTTAGCCGCATGCCGGTTAATGGTTTTGATAGCCTGGAGTCGCTGTCGGCCCGTCGTTGCACCCCTTTTAGCCGTCAGCGTGACGGCATCTCGATTGGTGAAGGGGCGGCGTTGATGGTCATCGGTCGGGAACCGGCGGCGGTTGCGGTGTTGGGGATCGGTGAATCGTCCGATGCCCATCACATGTCTGCGCCGCACCCGGAAGGTGCCGGAGCGAAACGTGCCATTATCATGGCATTGGAGCAGGCGGGATTGGCACCGCACGAACTGGGGTACATCAACCTGCATGGAACGGCGACGCGGCTTAACGATCAAATAGAGTCTGCGGTGATCCACCAGATTTTCGGCGAAACGGTGCCGTGCAGTTCAACGAAGCATCTGACCGGGCACATGCTGGGGGCGGCAGGGATTGGTGAAGCCGCGTTATGCTGGCTATTACTGACGCGTGATTTGCCGTTGCCACCACAGGATTTTTCAGACTGTGAGCCGGATGACACACTGCCAGCCTGTGGTTTGCTCACGGTACCGGCACCATTGATACGGCCGGTGATCCTGTCTAATTCTTTTGCGTTCGGGGGCAATAACGCCTGCCTGATTCTGGGGAAAACCGAGGAATGACTCTCGAATGAGTGACTATCAGAGTGGCTATCATAGCGCCGACTATTATTCGCCCCACCACTATTTGCCCCATCACTCTCCTATGGTCATGGTGGATGAAGTGGTACGGGTTGATCAGAACAGTGCCTGCTGCCGGGTTCGGGTTAGCCGTGACGGCATACTGGGGCCGTTTCTTAATGCCGAGGGCAATTTGCCTGCCTGGTTTGGCATTGAAATTATTGCCCAGACGGTGGGTGTGTGGGCGGGCTGGCATCATCGCCAGCACCAGGATGAAAAACCCCGGCCAGGTATGTTGCTGGGGGGGCGCGGTTACCGTAGCCAGCAGGATGCTTTTCCAGCGGGAGCCCTGCTGGAAGTCAACGTCACGCTGCTAATGCGTGATGATAAGATCGGCAGTTTTGATGGCGACATTCTCATTGCAGGTGACGTCTTCGCATCCGGCAGGGTAAACACCTATCAGCCGGATGAGACTGAATTACAAAGATTATTAGAGCAGGGAAACGATTGATGACGCGTTCGGTATTAGTCACGGGGGCCAGTAAGGGGATTGGCCGCGCTATTGCATTGCGACTGGCGCAGGATGGTTTTCTGGTTGTCGTGCATTATCACAGCGACCGAAACGGCGCCGAAGAGACAGTGGAACAGCTGACCCGGTTGGGGGGACAAGGCCGCTGCATGCAGTTTGATATCGCCGATCGGGAACAGTGTCGTGTGGTGATCGAATCCGATATTGAGCAACATGGTGCCTACTATGGCGTGGTCAGTAATGCCGGTATTACTCGTGATGGCGCGTTTCCTGCGCTGGATGGACAGGCGTGGGACAGCGTGATTCATACCAATCTGGACAGTTTTTACAACGTGATCCACCCCTGCGTTATGCCGATGATTGGTCTGCGCCAGGGGGGACGAATTATTACGTTGTCTTCGGTTTCCGGCATGATGGGTAACCGTGGTCAGGTTAATTACAGTGCCGCCAAAGCCGGGATCATCGGCGCGACTAAAGCGTTGGCGATAGAGCTGGCGAAACGGAAGATCACCGTGAACTGCATCGCGCCAGGGTTAATTGAAACCGGCATGACGCAACTGGAACCCATCGTGATTGATGAAGCGCTGAAAATCATCCCGATGAAGCGAATGGGGCAGGTTGAAGAAGTGGCCGGGCTGGCGAGTTATTTGATGTCTGACATTGCTGGGTATGTGACCCGTCAGGTGATTTCAATCAATGGAGGCATGCTGTGATGCGTCGTGTGGTTGTGACAGGGATGGGCGGGATCACCGCGTTTGGCGACAACTGGGAGCAGGTTGCCAGTGGATTGCTTGCTGGTCGCAATGCCGTGCGCAAGATGCCGGAGTGGCAGGTTTATGACGGCCTTAATACCTTGCTGGGTGCGCCAGTGGAAGACTTTCGACTGCCGGAGCACTATACCCGCAAGCGGATCCGCTCGATGGGGCGGGTTTCGCTGATGGCGACCCGTGCGACGGAGCTGGCGCTGGAGCAGGCAGGCTTGCTGGGTCATCCGGTACTCACCAATGGCGAAACCGGCATTGCCTATGGTTCATCTACCGGTAGTACCGGTCCGGTCAGCGAGTTCGCCACCATGCTGACGGAAAAGCATACCAACAATATTACCGGCACCACGTATGTGCAGATGATGCCACATACGACGGCCGTTAATGCCGGTCTGTTTTTTGGTTTGCGTGGCCGGGTTATCCCCACCTCCAGTGCCTGTACATCGGGCAGTCAGGCGATAGGTTATGCCTGGGAGGCAATCCGACATGGTTATCAGACTGTGATGGTGGCTGGGGGTGCCGAGGAGCTGTGTCCATCAGAGGCGGCGGTTTTCGATACGTTGTTTGCTACCAGCCAGCGTAATGATGCACCAGAAACGACGCCTGCGCCTTTTGATACCGCTCGCGATGGTTTGGTCATCGGTGAAGGTGCTGGAACGCTGATTCTGGAAGAACTGGAACATGCACAGGCACGTGGCGCCACCATCTACGCCGAGCTGGTCGGTTTTTACACCAACTGTGATGCGGCGCATATTACTCAACCGCAACGAGAAACGATGCAGGTTTGTATTGAGGGGGCGTTGCGGGTGGCGGGATTAACACCTGCCGATATCGGGTATATCAACGCCCATGGCACCGCGACCGATCGCGGTGATGTCGCGGAAAGTCAGGCAACAGCGGCGATTTTTGGCGATACGACGCCGATTTCCTCGCTAAAGAGCTATTTCGGACACACGCTAGGTGCGTGCGGATCGCTGGAAGCCTGGATGTCGATTGAGATGATGCGCGCCGGATGGTTCGCTCCGACCTTGAATCTACGTCAACCTGCTGAGGACTGCGGCGTGCTGGATTACATTATCGGTGAACCCCGGCAACTTGACGTGGAATACATTCAATCCAATAACTTTGCCTTTGGCGGTATCAATACGTCGTTGATTTTCCGGCGCTGGCCGTCATAACCCGCTATTACAAGAAAATCACGAAGAATAAGGCTCCCATCGGGAGCCTTATTGACATCATGCATCGGTAAGGTGTGCGTTTTATTTCCACACCACCCGATTGCGGCCTGCGTTCTTCGCTTCGTACAGGGCATCATCGGCCCGTTTCATATCGCTTTCAAAGTTGTCTTTCAGGTTTTGAACATGGCGGTGCTTGATAAAGGTGGCACCGATACTGATAGTAAAATGGAAAGAATAACCGTCGACGGTGAACAGGGTATTTTCCACCTCGATACGAATGCCGTTCATAATGGCATCCACATTATCGGGATTGGCGTGATGCATAATCAGGCCGAATTCTTCGCCACCCAACCGCGCAACAAAGTCATCAGTACGTAGTTTACTGGTAATGATTTCTGCCAGGCGACAGATCGCCACGTCACCGACGTGGTGACCGTACTGATCATTAACCTTTTTGAAGAAGTCGATATCGATAATCGCCAGCGCGGTGTTTTTCTCGTGGTTACGGTAGCACTTTTCCGCTTCCAGAATGTAAGCACGTCGGTTGTGGATACCGGTCAGCGGGTCTGTATTCGCCATTTCCAGCAGTTTGGCTTCCAGCTCTTCTCTTGCGCGCTGGGTTTCAAGCGCGTAGAACAGTGAGCCCAGTGTATCCACGAACGGGCTGAGAAAGCGTAATTGCTGTTCATTGTAGCCATCAAAGCGGTTACCCAATCCGATCATGCCGACCACTTCATTACGAAAATAGATGGGTAATCCCATAAATTGACGCAGGATGGGATGGCCTTTCGGCACGCCGCGTGAGGCGGAGTGCGCGCGCGGCGTATTGGTAATCAGCGGTTTGCCGGTGGTTACCACATGCCCGAACAGGTTATCCAGGCTGGTGAACTGCAATTTGTTTTGCAGGAACGTGTCGTAAGAATTTTTGCTGTCGCCGTTCCAACTGACGTTGGAAATGGCGACGATGTGCAGCACTTTCTTATTTTCATGCTCTCTGACCTGGCCGATGAAACCAAACTCTGACGCCGAAATAGAGAGCAGGTCGTCAAAGATGGACATGCAGGCCTCCTGAATATCCGTTTTTTCCAGAAAGATCTTTTGCGCGCGGTTAATCAATTCCAGCAGGCGTTTATCCGCCTCTTCCTGCAATTCTTTGTTTTTCTTTTCCGTGATATCACGATGGGTACCGGCAACCCGAATCGGTTTGCCTTTTTCGTTGTATTCCACCACTTTGCCGTAGGTTTCAATCCATACCCAATCGCCTTTACTATGGCGCATCCGGTATTGTTCATTGATTAGCGTAGCCTGGCCGGTGGCGCAGGCTTCTGCCGCGAGTACCATTTTCTCCCGGTCCAGTGGATGCATTAGTTGCTGCCAGTAGTCCAGTGAGGAGTCGAACTGGTCTTGTGTTATCCCCATTATTTCACACCATTGTTTATTAACGTGAATGGTGCGCCGTCCTAAATCCCAGTCCCAGGTGCCAAGGCTGGATGACTCCAGCACCAGTCGCATCTGGTTATTGGTATCCACCAGCAGTTTTTGCAGGTATTTCTGGTGAGAGTTATCGATCAGCAATGCCTGAACATGGCTTAGTTTGCCGTTGTGGTGGTAATTGGCGGTGGAAAGCTGTCGAATCCACAAAGTTTTTCCCCCTGGCGACAAAAAGCGGTATTCACATTCCAGATTGGCCACCCCTTTTTTATGGTTATCCAGTGTAAACAACAGATTCTCGTAATCATCAGGGTGGACATAGCTTTCCATCATCGCGCAGTGGTGGCGGATTTCTTCTTTGCTGACACCCAGCACATGCGGCGCGTTGGGCGAGATATAGGAAATGTGCAGCATATTGTCCTGCTGCCAGTTGACGAGTACCACGGATGAGTTATTCAGCAGTTGGATTTCCTGCTCCTGGTGTAACCGTGCATTCTGCAACTTAAACAGGAATTCGGTCGTGCTGGCAACGAAAGCGGCGGTCTCGCGCGTCGTCTCATCAACGATGCGCGGCTGATAGTCAATAGCGGCCAGCGAGCCGACTACAACCTCGTCGAGCACCAGAGGAATACCAAAGTAGCTGCGGATATGCGGGGCTCCGGTAACGAATGGATGTTGGCAAAACAGGTTATTCGTCAGGGTATCTGGCACAAACACGGTGGTAGCGCTGCTAATCACCGTGTTGCAAAACGCCAGATCCCGATCGGTACATTCAATATTGATACCTTCGCTGAAAATCAGCCACTGCTTATCCTGGTCGATAATCGAAATAAAGGCAGCGGGAAAATTCAGTATTCGTGTAAATAAAATGACCTGGTTTTGAAACGATTGCTGTAAGCCTAAGTCAAGCAAATGATACTCATTGATTTTCGCGACGCGCTGCTCGTCGGCGTTATATTTTTTCATTGTCACTGTTCCTGTAAATATAAATAAAATCAGTGCATTGTTTCCTGGTGCCAGAACAGAAAAACGCGACTATTAGGTTCGGTGATAAAAGCGTGAAAACATCCTGTCGGTGAGTGGAGTCCTGACGTGAGAGCGTGTTTTTTCAGTTACATACCTGAGTATAGAACAGGTTTTTTTATCGCTAGTGAGATCGTGACCTGGAAGAAACAAAAATCAGTCGATGACATAAATCGGTGATACAGGCGGCGTAAACTGAAGGCAGATAACACAACGATTACGTGTGGTGTGCTGTTCTTGTTTATGACACGGCGTCATTTTCTGGTTTCGGGGAATGCTGTAAAAAGAGCGTGGACGGAGAGGGCGATAAACGGGTTAATGTGTAATTTTTCTTTAATTATCAATGTGTATTAATGTTGCGTCGACCTGCTTTTATTGAGAGCTACCCCCGTATGATTCGCTGAATCCGACTCGCCTGTCACATAACTGTCATATTGCGTACATTTTACTGTCACTGAATTGACCTATTTTCTCCACCAGCAAACTACACTCTGATTAAACAATAGCTCCGGGTCTACACGTTTAGGCATCCCACAGGAGGGATTATGAAACTCATGCGTACCACTATTGCCAGTATTGTTGCAGCAAGTTTTTCTCTGACCGCGGTTTCTGCGTTTGCCGCAGCAAATATTACCGGTGCTGGTGGCACTTTCCCTGCCCCGGTTTACACAAAGTGGGCTGACTCTTACGAAAAAGAAACCGGTAACAAGGTTAACTATCAGGGTATCGGTTCTTCCGGTGGCGTGAAGCAGATTCTGGCTAAAACCGTTGATTTCGGTGCGTCAGATGCCCCGCTGGAAGATGCCAAACTGACCCAGGAAGGTTTGATTCAGTTCCCGACCGTTATCGGCGGTGTGGTACTGGCGGTGAATCTGCCGGGCGTGAAATCCGGTGAACTGACGCTGGATGGCAAAACGCTGGGCGACATCTACCTGGGCAAGATCAAAAAATGGAATGACGAAGCCATCGCCAAACTGAACCCGGGCGTGAAACTGCCGGATCAGGATATCGCTGTGGTACGTCGTGCCGACGGTTCTGGTACGTCTTATGTGTTCACCAGCTATCTGGCGAAAGTGAACAGCGAGTGGAAAGAGAAGGTGGGTGCGGGCAATACCGTTAACTGGCCGACCGGTCTGGGTGGTAAAGGTAACGACGGTATCGCTGCGTTTGTTCAGCGTCTGCCGGGGTCTATCGGCTACGTTGAGTACGCTTACGCCAAACAGAATAACCTGACCTACACCAAACTGATTTCTGCTGATGGCAAAGCGGTCACCCCGACGGAAGTGTCTTTCAGCAACGCGGCTAAAGGCGCTGACTGGAGCAAGTCTTTTGCTCAGGACCTGACCAACCAGAAAGGCGACAACGTGTGGCCTATTACCACCACCACGTTCATCCTGATGTACAAGAAGCAGGATAAGCCTGAGCAGGGCAAAGAAGTGCTGAAGTTCTTTGACTGGGCTTACAACAAAGGTGGCGCACAGGCGAAAGCACTGGACTACGCTACCCTGCCGAATGAAGTGGTTGCTCAAATTCGCGCTGCCTGGAAAAGCCAGGTGAAAGACAGCAGTGATAAAGCGCTGTACTGATTGCGCTTAGCAGGATTGGTTGTGTGAGTATCGAGAGGTGGATAAACCGGAAGCGGGGTATCCACCTCTGACATTGGTTGGGGGCTCCCCCAATTATCGCAAAGACGTAGTTATCTGAAAGAAGAGAGACGTATGGCTGAGCAAAAGCCAACTATTACACCTCCGGGAAAACAGGGCGACATACTGTTCGGGGCGCTGGTCAGACTGGCGGCCCTGTTGACGTTGCTGCTGCTGGGCGGAATTATCGTTTCCCTGATTTTTGCCTCATGGCCAAGCATCAAAACGTTTGGTTTCTCCTTTCTGTGGACCAAAGAGTGGGATGCGCCCGCCGGACAATTTGGCGCGCTGGTACCGATTTACGGCACCATCGTGACCTCGCTGATCGCGCTGATTATCGCCATCCCCATCAGTTTCGGTATCGCGTTGTTCCTGACAGAACTGGCGCCAGGTTGGCTGAAACGTCCGCTGGGCGTGGCAATCGAATTGCTGGCCGCTATCCCCAGTATCGTTTACGGCATGTGGGGGTTGTTCGTGTTCGCCCCGCTGTTTGCTAAATATTTCCAACAACCGGTGGGCAATGTGCTCTCCAGTATTCCGCTGGTCGGCACGCTGTTTTCCGGTCCGGCATTCGGTATCGGTATTCTGGCCGCCGGGGTGATTCTGGCTATCATGATAATCCCCTACATTGCCGCGGTGATGCGCGATGTGTTCGAGCAAACGCCGGTGATGATGAAAGAGTCGGCGTATGGCATCGGTTGTACCACCTGGGAAGTTATCTGGCACATCGTGCTGCCGTTTACCAAAAACGGCGTGATTGGCGGCGTGATGCTGGGGCTGGGCCGTGCGTTGGGCGAAACCATGGCGGTGACGTTTATCATCGGCAACACGTACCAGTTTGATAGTTTCTCGCTTTATATGCCGGGCAACAGTATCACCTCTGCGCTGGCTAACGAATTTGCCGAAGCGGATACCGGGTTGCATACCGCCGCGTTGATGGAGCTGGGCCTGATCCTGTTTGTGATTACGTTTATCGTGCTGGCCTGTTCGAAGCTGATGATTATGCGTCTGGCTAAAAACGAAGGAGCACGCTAATGGCAAGCATTGGTATTGAAAACCGTTCTGACACGATGGAAACCCGCCGCAAGATGCAGGCCTGGCGCCGCCAGAAAAACCGCGTCGCGCTGTTTTTGTCGATGCTGACCATGGCGTTTGGCTTGTTCTGGCTGGTGTGGATCCTGATGTCCACCGTGACTAAAGGCATTGACGGCATGTCGCTGTCGCTGTTTACCGAAATGACGCCGCCGCCGAATACGGCGGGTGGTGGTTTGGCCAACGCGATTGTCGGCAGTGGGCTGTTAATTCTGTGGTCAACATTGTTTGGCACGCCGCTGGGGATTCTGGCGGGCGTCTACCTGGCGGAGTACGGCCGCAAGTCGCTGATCGCGGAAGTGATTCGCTTTATTAACGACATCCTGCTGTCAGCACCGTCGATTGTGGTGGGGCTGTTCGTCTACACGCTGGTGGTGGCCAAAATGGAACACTTCTCCGGCTGGGCCGGGGTGATTGCGCTGGCGCTGTTGCAGGTGCCTATCGTTATCCGTACCACTGAAAACATGCTGAAACTGGTGCCGGATAGTCTGCGTGAAGCGGCTTACGCACTGGGGACGCCGAAATGGAAGATGATCTCGGCCATTACCCTGAAAGCGTCGGTATCCGGCATCATCACCGGGGTGTTGCTGGCGGTAGCGCGTATCGCCGGGGAAACCGCACCGCTGCTGTTTACCTCGTTGTCGAACCAGTTCTGGAGTACGGATCTGATGCAGCCGATCGCCAACCTACCGGTCACCATCTTTAAATTTGCGATGAGTCCGTTTAAAGAGTGGCAAGGGCTGGCGTGGGCCGGGGTATTGCTGATTACCCTGTGTGTGCTGCTGCTGAACATTCTGGCGCGTGTACTGTTCGCCAAAAAATCACATTAACAGCGCGCTAAAAAGACACCTTAATAACGCAACATTAAATGAATATCCGGGCGTCGCACAGGCGGCGTTCGCCAGAAGAGAGAAGTCTTGATGAGTATGGTCACAGAGACATCCGCCAGCAAAATCCAGGTGCGCAATCTGAACTTCTATTATGGAAAATTTCATGCGCTGAAAAACATCACGCTGGATATTGCCAAAAATCAGGTGACGGCTTTTATCGGGCCGTCGGGGTGCGGTAAATCTACCTTGCTGCGTACCCTGAATAAAATGTATCAGCTCTATCCTGAGCAGCGTGCCGAAGGCGATATTCTGCTGGATGGCAACAATATTCTGACCGATAGCCAGGATATCGCGTTGCTTCGCGCCAAGGTGGGGATGGTGTTCCAGAAGCCGACGCCGTTTCCGATGTCTATTTACGACAATATTGCCTTTGGGGTGAAGCTGTTTGAAAAGCTGTCGCGTGCAGAGATGGACGAGCGTGTTCAGTGGGCGCTGACCAAAGCGGCACTGTGGCAGGAAACCAAGGATAAGTTGCACCAGAGCGGTTACAGCTTGTCCGGCGGTCAACAGCAGCGTTTGTGTATCGCCCGCGGCATTGCCATTCGTCCAGACGTTCTGCTGCTGGATGAACCCTGTTCGGCGCTGGATCCGATCTCTACCGGCCGCATCGAAGAGCTGATTTCTGAATTAAAGAAAGACTATACCGTGGTGATCGTGACGCATAACATGCAACAGGCAGCGCGTTGTTCCGACCATACGGCGTTTATGTATCTGGGCGAGCTGATTGAGTTCAGTGATACCGATACTCTGTTTACCGCGCCACGGCAGAAACAGACCGAAGATTACATCACCGGTCGTTACGGTTGATTACGGGAGTATCATGGACAATCTCAATCTAAATAAACATATTTCCGGTCAGTTTAATGCCGAGCTGGAAAGCATTCGCACCCAGGTGATGACCATGGGCGGGCTGGTGGAACAGCAACTGACCGACGCCATTACCGCGATGCATAACCGGGACGCGGAACTGGCGCAGCGCGTCATTGAAGGTGACGCCAAAGTGAACATGATGGAAGTGGCTATCGACGAGGCGTGCGTGCGTATCATCGCCAAGCGCCAGCCGACGGCCAGTGACTTGCGTCTGGTCATGGCGATCATCAAGACGATCTCCGAGCTGGAACGCATCGGCGATGTGGCGGATAAAATCTGCCGCACCGCGCTGGAGAAGTTCTCTCATCAGCATCAACCGCTGCTGGTGAGCCTGGAGTCGCTGGGGAACCACACTGTGCAGATGCTGCACGATGTGCTGGACGCGTTTGCTCGTATGGATCTGGATGAAGCCAAACGCATCTATATGGAAGACAAGAAGGTGGATAAAGAGTACGAAGGCATTGTGCGTCAGCTAATGACCCACATGATGGAAGACTCCCGTACCATTCCCAGCGTACTGACCGCCTTGTTCTGCGCCCGTTCCATCGAGCGTATCGGTGACCGTTGCCAGAACATTTGCGAGTTCATTTTCTACTTCGTCAAAGGCCAGGATTTTCGTCATCTGGGTGGCGACGCACTGGAAAAAATGCTGGCACAGAACGATGCCGACAAACCGGAAAATCACCAATCGGAATAAGCCCGGTTGGTTTCTGATGCATACACAACGCCCCGTTTTCGGGGCGTTGTCATGAGTAACGCCATGTCGCCGTTGCTGTCAGCGGGGGTTGCCACTGAGCGGATATAACATAAGTTCATATTATGGGTGTTTATATTATTTCCGGCGCACTCTAGCCGCTGTTAGCCTGCATTTATTGAATTAACAAGTGGTTATCCACTCATCATTCTTTATAAATAACGGCTACAGGCGGATAAAAAATGAAAAAATCTCTTTTGGCATTTTCTCTTCTGGCGGGTTTGGTTTCTCTGGCGGGTAACGCGCAGGCTGACAAGCTGGATGACATTCAGAAAGCCGGTGTCGTGAAAGTCGCGGTATTCGACAGCAATCCACCGTTTGGTTATGTCGACCCGCAGAGTAAAAAACTGGTGGGTTACGATGTCGACGTCGCACAAGCCATCGGTAACGCGCTCGGCGTCAAGGTGGAACTGCGCGCCACCAACCCGGCTAACCGCATTCCGCTGCTGACCTCGAAAAAAGTCGACCTGATTGCCGCCAACTTCACCATCACTGATGAGCGCGCTAAACAAGTCAATTTCAGTGTGCCCTACTTTGCGACCGGGCAGAAATTCATCGCCCGCAAAGGCGTGCTGAAAACGCCGGATGACCTTAAAAACCTGCGCATTGGCGCGGATAAAGGCACCGTGCAGGAAATCACCCTGCGTGAACATTACCCGACGGCAAAAGTGATTTCTTACGACGATACCCCGCTGGCGTTCGCCGCACTGCGTAACGGCAACGTGCAGGCTATCACGCAGGATGACGCCAAACTGGTTGGTCTGCTGGGCAACCTGGCACCGGTGCAGAAAGCCGATTTTGAAATTTCTCCGTTTAGCATCACCAAAGAGTATCAAGGTATCGGCTTGCCGAAGGGTGAAGATCGTCTGACGCAGAAAGTTAACGATATCCTGCTGAATCTGGAAAAACAGGGCGACGCTGTGAAGATTTATAACCGTTGGTTTGGGCCGCAAACGCCGTCTGCCCAGCCGCGCGGTGACTTCAAGATTGCACCGCTGGAACAACAGCCCAAGGCTTAAGTTCGTTGCGACATTCAGTGCGTGGTGACAGCCTTCGCTGTCCGGCGGTGATATTACGGATTTCTTACCTGATGATGGCTCGCCTCTGGTCTTCTCCCAGAGGCCTTCTTGCTGATGATAACTGCTCAATCTTTCCAACAATGGCTGGCTGACACGCTGCTGGCACCTCAGTATCTGCAATGGCTGTGGCAGGGGTTTCAGGTCACGCTGGGTATTGCGGCGGCGACTGTGGTGCTGGCAACACTGTCAGGGCTGATACTGGCCGCCGCGCGTGACAGCCGTACGCGGTGGCTACGCTGGCCGGTGATAGCGTATTGCGCGTTGTTTCGTAATACCCCGCTGCTGGTGCAATTGTTTTTCTGGTATTTCGGTGCGGCCCAGTTGCTGCCAGAGGGAGTAATGCAATGGCTTAACCGCCCGCATGTGCTTGCTCTGGTTGGGCTGAATATGCCGTCGTTTGAGTTCCTGGCCGGGTTGTTTGGCCTGACGCTGTATTCTGCGGCGTTTATCGCTGAAGAGGTGCGTGCCGGTATCGCTGGTGTGGCGCGCGGTCAGAAGTATGCCGCCTGCGCGTTAGGGCTAACCGGCTGGCAGGCGATGCGCTATGTGGTGTTGCCACAGGCGCTGCGTATCGCTCTGCCACCGTTACTCGGTCAGTATATGAACGTTGTCAAAAACTCATCGCTAGCGATGGCCATCGGTGTGGCCGAGCTGTCTTACGCCTCCCGGCAGGTGGAAACGGAAACGCTGCGCACCTTTCAGGCGTTTGGCGTTGCCACGGTGCTTTATATCGCGGTGATTGCCCTGATGGAAGGTTGGGGACAGTGGCGTCAACATCGGCAGCCAGTCAGGGGGCATTGAGATGGATTTTTCAATCATTCGCGACAATTTTAGTTACCTAATGTGGGGCACCTATCCCGATGGCCCGTTGGGGGGAGCGGCGTTGACGTTGGTGCTTAGCCTGATGGCCGGACTGACCTCGGCAATACTGGGAACGGTGCTGGGGGTCGCGCTGGCGATGTTGCGCGGCTGGGCTGGCGGGCTATTGGCTGTGGTGTTGGGTTTTTTCCGGGCGATTCCGGTGATCATGCTGATTTTTTGGACTTACTTTCTGTTGCCTATCGTGTTTGGCGTCGATATTCCCGAAATCACAACGGTGGTGTGCGCGCTGGCGCTGATCGCGTCGGCTTATCTGGCACATGGCGTGAAAGCGGGCATCATGGCGATAGGCCTGGGTCAGTGGCAGGCGGGGATGTCGCTCGGGTTAGGGCGCTGGCAAACACTGTGGCATATCGTATTGCCGCAGGCACTGCGCATGATGGTGCCGTCGTTCATCAATCAGTGGATTTCCCTGATTAAAGACACATCGCTGGCTTACATTGTCGGTGTCGGTGAGCTGACGTTTCTGGCAACGCAAGTGAATAACCGCAGTATGGTTTACCCGACAGAAGTGTTTCTGTTTATCGCGCTGGTCTATTTTATTTTTTGTCTGTCATTGGATTTGTTGGCGCAGGGGGTCAGCCGGCGTTTTCATGCCGGGCCGAAACCTGCCCGTCGCTGGCGAGTGTGGCGACGGCGGGCAACTGGCATACCTGAATCCCCATTGCGTGAAGTGGCCTGACGCATCAGGCAGGGCGTGGTAGCGTTAGGGAGTCGTCGTCAACGCCCATCCCTTGTCCTGCCACAGCGTGGGTAGCTGGGCCATGTCGTGAAACATCGTCACCAACGGGTGATGGATAGGCGCGTTATGCTCGTCAGCACAGTAGTAGAACACCGGTATACCGGCGGCGATGCCAGCCTGTGTGCCGGAGACGGAATCCTCCACCAGAATGCAGTTTTCCACCGTTACCCCCATCTGTTGTGCGGCGTGATGCAATAACGCCGGGTCCGGCTTCCATTTACCGATATCGTAGCCACTGTACAGATGCTCGCCAAAAAACGGCAACAAGCCGGTTAACCCGAGGGAATGCTGCATTTTGCTGACCGGACCATTGGAGACGATCGCTTTCGGCGTCCGAAGCGCTGTCAGCACCTCTTTCACGCCAGGGATCGGTTGTAGCGAAAGATCGAAAAGCCGCGCGACCTCCTGACGGAAATGACGCTCCATGTCTTCCACACAAACCGTCAGACCAAAACGTTCACTGATGCAGTCGATAATGTCGTAGAGCTTCATTCCTTTAAAGGTTTTGATGACCTCATCCAGCGGTAGCTGTACGCCATGGGGAATAAAGATATTGACGTAGGCCTGGCAGCAGATGACTTCGCTGTCGACCAACGTACCGTCACAGTCGAAAAATACGCATTCAATCTGGGACATGGGCGTTCCTTATCAGGGGACCAAAACCCCCACTTTACCTGACTGACTGGATAATGCGATGGTTGCGAAAATAAGCCGGTTACGGGGTGTGACTTCTGTAGCGGACAAACGTTTTCCCGTCAGGAAGTAAAGGGAAAACGCAGCGAACAGGCAGGAGATATAGAAAATAGTTATCGTTGGGAAAAAAAAGCTGACGGGTGCATTAACTGCTCCGTATTTTGGTATAGGATACCGGGCGATTATCTTTCCTTTCTTCTCTTTGGGTCATTTATCATGGATAAATCTCAGTCTGGTTCCGTTGCTGAGCAAGGGCTGCTGGAGCGCGTGTTCAAATTGAAGCAACACGGCACCACCGTTCGTACTGAAACCATTGCCGGGTTCACGACTTTCCTGACGATGGTGTATATCGTTTTCGTTAACCCGCAGATTCTGGGCGCGGCAGGGATGGACACCAAAGCGGTGTTTGTTACCACCTGTCTTATCGCTGCTTTTGGTAGTATTTTCATGGGATTGCTGGCCAATCTGCCGGTTGCGCTGGCACCTGCCATGGGCCTGAACGCCTTTTTCGCGTTCGTTGTGGTCGGCACCATGGGCCTGCCGTGGCAGGTTGCGATGGGCGCTATCTTCTGGGGCTCGGTAGGGTTCCTGTTGTTGACGGTATTCCAGGTTCGCTATTGGATGATCGCCAATATTCCGCTCAGTTTGCGCTTGGGTATTGCCAGCGGTATTGGTCTGTTTATCGCCATGATTGGCCTGAAAAACGCCGGGATTATTGTGCCGAACCCGGAAACGCTGGTGTCGGTCGGCAAGCTGACTTCGCATAGCGTGCTGTTGGGTGTGCTGGGCTTTTTCATTATCGTGGTGCTGGCGTCGCGTAATATTCATGCGGCGGTGTTGATCTCCATCGCGGTCACCACGCTGCTGGGCGCGTTGTTGGGAGATGTGAAATTCACCGGCGTATTTTCCATGCCGCCGAGCGTCAGCAATGTCGTCGGGCAGGTTGATTTGGCCGGGTCGCTGAATATCGGTCTGTCCGGGGTGATTTTCTCTTTCATGCTGGTGAACCTGTTTGACTCTTCCGGCACGCTGATTGGCGTGACCGACAAAGCAGGCCTGGTGGATGCTCGCGGTAAATTCCCGCAGATGAAACAGGCGCTGTATGTCGACAGTATCAGTTCGGTGGTAGGGTCATTTATCGGTACGTCGTCCGTGACTGCCTACATCGAAAGCTCTTCCGGTGTTTCCATCGGTGGCCGTACCGGCCTGACGGCCATCGTGGTGGGGATATTGTTCCTGTTGGTGATGTTCCTGTCGCCGCTGGCAGGGATGGTACCGGCCTATGCGGCTGCGGGTGCGCTGATTTATGTTGGTGTGCTGATGACGTCCAGCCTGGCCCGCGTTAACTGGGACGATTTGACCGAAGCCGTACCCGCGTTTGTGACCGCCGTGATGATGCCGTTCTCCTTCTCGATCACAGAAGGTATCGCGTTGGGCTTTATTTCCTACGCGGTGATGAAAGCGGCAACGGGTCGCTGGCGCGACATCAGCCCGTGTGTGATTGTGGTTGCGGTGTTGTTCCTGCTGAAGATCGTGTTTATCGACGCCCACTAATCATCGGTGAGCCGGGGTAACCCGGCTCGCTATTGATGATGTCGTTACTGGAATGTTTTCCTGCGCTTGCCTTGCCTGTTACATCACATACTGCGCGGACGCGTTTTCCGTCGCGTGGCTGCTGAGTTTGATATAGCGCCGCGACTGACGCTGTTGCTGGATGATTTCACCGGATTTGCGCATGCCATAAGCCGAGGTGTAATTCCACATCACCAACCGATCAAGACGCGGGGTATGGGCGCAAGCCCAGGCCAGATAATCATCGATGTCGCTTATCACTTCCACATCCGGAATATGCCGGGAGCGCAGGCGACCCGAGGCGGGATGCAATTTGAGCGATTCTGGCCCTCCGATATTGAAGCAGGGAATTTTCAGTACCGACTGACGGATGGTGCACAGCTGGGTAGCGGCTTCCAACGGATCTATCTGAGCGTCAATCCAGGCTTTTTCTGCATGGGTTTGTGTTTGCAGGTGGGGTGGCGTTTCACGACTCCAGACGCGGACAATTTCCACATCCATTCCCACTTTACCTTCTTCGCTAAGCAGGATTGCGATGGTATTTCCTGCGTAGCCAAGGCTGAAGTCGGGGAGATGCGGATCGACAAAACAGGGTCTGCCATTAGGCGAGACCATTAAAGGTGGAAGTACTGGATAACCGAAAAAATAAAACATCATTTCTGCCAACAGCGCGCGGCTCTTCAGATAACGCTCGCGGCGCTTCACTGAAAAGCTATGCGTGGATGAAATCAGGTCATCCGATAACCGTTGCAGATCGGGTAACGCTTCCGTGCTTGCCCACCTGACGAAATGACAGGTCATATTCACTCCATGATGCCAACGAAAAAAACCTGATAATTTTTAGTAGAATAACTGCTCAGTGAAGTTTATTTCCGACGCAAATGGTCAGACAAATATCCGTGCCAAAGAAAAACTGACGGAGAAATCGGCGATAATTATCCTTGTTTGAGCAGAATACGTCAAAAAGCACTTTTTATTAAAACTGATTTTATTTTGCTTGAAACAAAATCGGACTGACATCACATCATGTCAATACAGTGCGGCATGCCCGTGAACGCATCCTGGCATCACGGGCAAATAAAGACTTCAGCGCAGACGGATATCTGCGTGATTCCATGCGGAGCATTGCTGCTTTTCATAAACCCGCTCGGCCAGTGCCTGCGGTGTTACCAGTGTTAATGCCGATGTTGGGCACACACGCACACAGGACGGGCTATCGGCAACGCCGATACACAGGTCGCATTTATGAACTTCACTGCCTGATAGCGAGGGGGCAGATGTCTCGCCGTCGAATGCGGGCGTCACCACATCGATGGCGCCGAACGGACAGGCGATTACGCAACTTTTACAGCCAATACACCGCGATGAAATTACCTGAATACTGTCTTGATGCCGCACCAGCGCATCGTGCGGACAAACGCTGGCGCAGGGGGCGTTTTCACACTGATGGCACAGTACTGGTGTACTCACGTTAGCATTTTTTATTACTTTAAGGCGCGGAAAAAAATGCGATTTATTCAATTTTTGTTGGTTGCCACCGGCGTGGGCGACGGCACAGGCAATCTCGCAGGTACGACAACCAATACATTTGGCGGCGTCTGCGATCACAAACTGATTCATAACCGATTCTCCTGTTGCGCCATCGTACTGACCGGCAGTGACATGTCCTGACTCTCCAGCCCCATCACTCGCAGCATACCTTGTGCAGCCTTACGGCCATCCGCGATAGCGGTGACCACCAAATCAGCCCCCCGTACCGCGTCACCGCCAGCGAATACCTGCCGATGGCTGGTCTGGCGGGGGTATCTGTCATCAACAGGCGTTGTCGTGATATGGCCCCAGCGGTCCAGCGAGATATGGGCATGTTGTAGCCACGGCATGCTATGTGTCTGGAACCCAAATGCAGTGATCACCGCATCCGCAGGTTGCACGAATTCAGAGCCTGGCACGGGTTTGGGCCGACGGCGACCACTGGCGTCCGGTTCGCCCATTTCGGTACGAATCAGGCCGACACCGCAAACTGCCCCATCATCGTTCAGGTAAATCTTGAGTGGCTGAACATTGAAGATAAATTCCACGCCTTCTTCACGGGCGTTTTTCACCTCTTTACGTGAGCCCGGCATGTTGGCTTCATCACGCCGATAGGCGCAGGTAACGGAGGTCGCTCCCTGACGAATCGACGTGCGCAGGCAGTCCATCGCGGTGTCGCCGCCGCCCAGTACCAACACCCGCTTACCTTGCATTGATACATAAGGCTCATTGGGTAATGCCGGTAATTCCATCACATGCTTGGTATTGGCTATCAGGAACGGTAGTGCGTCATAGACGCCGGGGGCTTCCTCATTTTCCAGACCCGCTTTCATGGAGCGGTAGGTGCCGACGCCAAGGAACAGCGTGTCAAATTCCGCCAGTAACTGCGTCATACTGATATCGGTGCCGACTTCGGTATTCAGGCGGAATTCGATCCCCATTGCGCTGAATATTTCCCGACGCCGTGCCAACACCGATTTATCCAGTTTGAAAGCCGGAATACCGAAGGTGAGTAACCCGCCAATTTCAGGATGCCTGTCAAAAACCACCGCTTGTACGCCGTGGCGTGCCAGTACGTCGGCGCAAGCCAGTCCGGCCGGTCCGGCACCGATAATGGCCGCGCGTTTGCCGGTGGGGGGAACCTGGCTTAGGTCTGGCTGCCAGCCCATGCTCATCGCGGTATCAGTGATATAACGCTCGATATTACCAACAGTGACAGCGCCATAACCCCGGCCCAATGTACAGGCACCTTCGCATAACCTGTCCTGTGGGCAGACCCGACCGCAGATTTCCGGCAAGCTGCTGGTACGGTGTGACAACTCGGCGGCATCGAGAATGCGTCCTTCCTGCACCAGTTGCAGTAGTGCGGGAATGTTATTGTGCAGTGGGCAAGTCCATTCGCAGATGGCGTGCTGACCACAATGCAGGCAGCGGCTGGCTTGATCGTGAGCGTGTTCTGCGTTGAAGCCATGATAGATTTCGTTAAACGTGGCGACCCGTTCTTCCAGCGGTTTTTTGACCGCATCCCGGCGTGGCCAGTGCTTCCGTTTGTCCAGCGGACGGCACGCCGTGGCGGCAAAGGTGGGAATAGCCCGCGGTGAGCCGGGGATACCGGTTTGCGCCATACGCAATTGCTTTTCCCGACGCTGCTCTTTAAGTGAGTGTTCACTTACAAGATGAAGCGCTTGTGTGGGACAGGCTTCTACACATGCTTGCCCTTCCGGGCGACCGATGCAGAGATCGCATTTATGCGCGCTGGCACCCCCCGCCTGATTTTCGACGGTGATGGCACCAAACGGACACGCCAGTACACAGGTTTTGCAACCAATGCACTTTTCGGCGATCAGTTGAATACCGTCTTGTTTTCTGACCAGCGCTTGTGTAGGGCATACCCTGGCACAAGGTGAGTCCTCACAGTGGCGGCAGGTTACCGCTGTGTGTTGATCACCCTGATGATAAACCCTGATTCGGGGGTGGAAATCTTCCCTGTTTTCCGGATAACGCCCGTGATTGTGGGAAATCACGCAGGCAATCTCGCAGGCATTGCAGCCGATACAATCCTTCGCATTTGCGATAACAAACTGATTCATATCCTCTCCCGACATGTACAGCATGGGTGTGCGTATGACCCGCTCACATTTTCAGGCGAACTCTTATCGAATTAAGTAAGCATTTACTAACTTAATCGATGCGGGATGTCTGTTGTGATGACAGGCTGTATGACGTCGGCATTGTCTGCCGGGGCAGAAGAAAAGAGACGAAACCAGTCTGAGCGGGTCACTGAAAAAGTGATTCTGGAAGGGGCCTGGTACCTGTCTCGTCAGGAGAAAAAATAACGATCCCCTCAGTTAATGACGTTTATCCTAACGGCTCGGATCGGCGTAAATCTTGATATAGAACAGATAAAGTGAGGTAAAAATAACCAAAAACTTTCATGCAGTTATCAAAAAAGATGGAAATATCTCCTGACAAGATAAGAGGATGTAAAACCGGCGGGCTTTGCAGCAACAGTGTAGTAACAGAAGCGCTGCCAGTAACAGAAGAAGCGTAAGAAGAAAAAGAGTAGCAGACGCGTCGGTATCGTACCGATAGCGTTTATCCTGTCTGTTGCGATGACGTTTCTTCCTGAACGGTTGTCATATCATAAAATCTGGCTATGCTTTGTTTATGATAATTAAAGGATATGAGGAAAAAGCGAGAGAGTGGTCGCGGCTGAAGTGAAAGTAACGTGCTATATCTGTTTACTATTCCGCAATGCATTGCGCAGTACAGTAAATTTCATAGCAAGATAAGCAATCGGTATAAATAAGATTTATTTCTATTTCGATGGGCATTAATAATATTGCAAGAAAGCGTAATTATTGTCTTGTTTTGATGTCTGCGTGATGTTTATCACGAAAAAATATTATATTTCGTGTGCTTATATGCGTGGCTATCATCATTGAACTCTATTTTTATTGACGATGGGTTTAAGCATGGCTTGTTATCCTCCCATAGAGTGGATTTGTTTTGCGAATAGCGTTTGCACCGTGAATTGTGGTTTGCGGGTTGAACATCGCCTGAAAAAAAGCGTCTTAATACTCAACTAAGAAATCTGCGTTATGCTCGTCTGCTAATTGTCAGACAGGTGATATTGTTGATAGTCATATGTCTGTCACTAATTGCTTTTCTACTTATGCTGCGCAAGGACCTAAGGAGTGGTTTCCCCTGACGTATTTATCCCCAGCTCCGATTCTGATGGCGGGACGGCGGTGTTACCAGAGCGTTTAAAATATTATCTCGCCATACCAACAATCATCGATTTAACCTGAGAGTGAATTTTTACATGGCTGATTTTCTACCTTTCTCACGCCCCGCGTTAGGTGAGGAAGAGCTTGCCGCAGTCGAGCAGGTTCTTCGTTCCGGATGGATTACCACTGGCCCTAAAAATCAGGAACTGGAACAACAGTTTGCTGCACTGACCGGCGCGAAACACGCCATTTCCGTGAGTTCTGCGACGGGGGGCATGCATGTCACCCTGATGGCGCTGGGGATCGGCGCGGGCGATGAGGTTATTACACCGTCGCTGACCTGGGTTTCCACCCTGAATATGATCGTACTGCTCGGTGCTGAACCGGTCATGGTGGATGTGGATCGCGACAATCTGATGGTGACACCACAAGCGATTGAAGCGGCCATTACTCCCCGAACCAAAGCCATTATCCCGGTTCACTATGCTGGTGCGCCGGCCGATATCGACGCGATTCGAGACATCGGCCGTCGCCACGGTATTCCGGTAATTGAAGATGCGGCCCATGCGGCTGGCACTTACTACCGTGGTCATCACGTTGGCGGCGAAGGTACGGCGATTTTCTCTTTCCATGCCATCAAAAATATGACCTGCGCTGAAGGCGGTTTGGTGGTAACGGACGACGACGAACTGGCCAACCGTATTCGTAGCCTCAAGTTCCACGGTCTGGCGGTCGACGCCTTTGATCGCATGGTGCAGGGGCGTGCGCCGCAGGCGGAAGTGGTGTCGCCGGGCTTCAAATACAACCTGCCGGATATCAGTGCGGCGATTGCGCTGGTACAACTGAACAAACTGGCTGCTAATAATGCCCGCCGCGAAGCGCTGGCCCAGCGTTATCTGCAAAAATTGGCGTCATTGCCATTCCAGCCGCTGTCACTGCCGTCATGGCCGCATCAGCACGCCTGGCACCTGTTTATTATTCGGGTAGATGAAGCGCGTTGCGGTATCGATCGCGACGGCCTGATGCAGGCGTTAAAAGAGCGTAATATCGGCACCGGCCTGCATTTCCGCGCCGCACATACTCAGAAATATTACCGTGAGCGTTTCACCAACCTGCATCTGCCGAATACCGACTGGAACTCAGCGCGTATCTGCTCCCTGCCGTTGTTCCCGGATATGCATGACGAGGATGTGGACAGGGTGGTAGAGGCGTTAACTGAACTGGCGGGGAAACACTGATGTCAGACATGGAAGCAATTAATAAAGTCTCGGTGGTGATCCCGGTTTTCAACGAGCAGGAAAGCTTACCGGAACTGATTCGTCGTACTACCACCGCCTGTGAGCAATTGAGTCAGGATTATGAAATCCTGCTGGTAGACGACGGCAGTAGTGACAATTCTGCCGCAATGCTGACCGAAGCCGCGCAGGCACCGGGCAGCCATGTGGTGGCGGTGATACTCAATCGTAACTACGGCCAACATTCGGCGATCATGGCGGGGTTCAGCCATGTATCGGGCGATCTTATCATCACGCTGGATGCTGACTTGCAAAACCCGCCGGAGGAAATTCCCCGACTGGTGAGCACGGCGGAGCAAGGGTATGACGTGGTGGGCACCATCCGTGAGAATCGTCAGGACAGTTGGTTTCGCAAAACCGCGTCACGCATGATCAACCACCTGATTCAGCGTACTACCGGCAAGGCGATGAACGACTATGGCTGTATGTTGCGTGCCTATCGCCGCCATATCATCGACGCGATGCTGCACTGCCATGAGCGCAGTACGTTTATCCCAATTCTCGCTAATACTTTCGCCCGTCGCACGACTGAAATTCTGGTGCGCCATTCTGAGCGTGAATTTGGTGATTCCAAATACAGCTTCATGAAACTGATTAACCTGATGTACGACCTGGTGACCTGCCTGACAACGACGCCGCTGCGCTTGTTGAGCGTTGTGGGCAGCGTCATTGCGATTTCCGGTTTCACGCTGGCGCTGTTGTTGATTCTGATGCGTCTGTTTTTCGGCGCAGCCTGGGCAGCGGACGGTGTGTTCACACTGTTTGCCGTCCTGTTTTCCTTTATCGGCGCCCAGTTCGTCGGCATGGGGCTACTTGGGGAATATATCGGACGAATCTACAACGATGTTCGCGCGCGTCCCCGCTATTTTATTCAACGTATTGTTGGCAATGATCCACGATTTTCTGAACAGGACAATGAAGAATGAAAGCAGTTGTTTTTGCCTATCATGATTTTGGCTGCGTGGGACTCCGCGCGTTGGTGGCAGCGGGTTATACCGTAGAAGCGGTATTTACTCATGCGGATAATCCCGCAGAAAATCAGTTTTTTGGATCGGTAGCCCGTACCGCAGCGGAACTGGGTATCCCGGTATTCGCACCGGAAGACGTCAACCACCCGCTGTGGGTGGAGCGCATCGCTGCGATGTCGCCGGACGTGATTTTCTCCTTCTACTATCGCCACCTGCTGAGCGACGCTATTTTGCAAAGCGCAGCCCATGGTGCGTACAACCTGCATGGTTCGCTGCTGCCGCGTTATCGTGGCCGGGCACCGCTGAACTGGGCGCTGGTTAACGGTGAAACTGAAACCGGCGTCACCCTGCACCGTATGGTCGCGCGTGCCGATGCCGGTAATATCGTGGCGCAACAGCGTGTGGCTATCGACGAGAGCGATACCGCGCTGAGTCTGCATCATAAGCTGCGTGACGTCGCCAGCCAGTTGCTGAAAGACCACCTGCCAGCTATAGCGGCAGGTAAAGCGAATGATATTCCACAGGATGAAAGCCAGGCTACCTATGTGGGCCGCCGTACTCCGGAAGATGGCCGCATTGAATGGCAGAAACCGGCACGTGCGCTGTACAACCTGGTACGTGCGGTGACCGAGCCGTGGCCGGGCGCATTTAGCTTTGTCGGTACTACCAAGTTCATTATCTGGCAGGCGAAAGTGCGTACTGACTTTGCCGCTGCCAAACCGGGCACCGTGCTGAGCACGTCACCGCTGGTGGTTGCTTGCGGTAACGACGCGTTGGAGATCGTGACCGGTCAGGGGGATAACGGTATTTATCTGCAAGGCGCGCAACTGGCCCAAAGCCTGGGTCTGGTGACCGGCGCTATCCTCAACAACTCGCCGGTGGTGAGTGTGAAGCGTCGTACCCGTGTGCTGATCCTCGGGGTGAATGGCTTTATCGGTAACCACCTGACCGAGCGTCTGTTGCAGGAAGATAACTACGAAGTGTTCGGTCTGGACATCAGCTCCGATGCTATCGAGCGTTTCCTCGATAACCCGCGCTTCCACTTCGTGGAAGGGGACATCAGCATCCACTCAGAGTGGATCGAATACCACATCAAGAAATGCGACGTGGTGCTGCCGCTGGTGGCGATTGCCACGCCTATCGAATATACCCGCAACCCGCTGCGTGTGTTCGAGCTGGATTTCGAAGAAAACCTGAAAACCATTCGTGATTGCGTGAAGTACAAAAAACGCATCATTTTCCCGTCCACTTCTGAAGTGTACGGCATGTGTACCGATCCGGTATTCGACGAAGACAACTCTAACCTGATCGTCGGGCCTATCAACAAACAGCGTTGGATTTACTCTGTATCTAAACAGCTGTTGGACCGCGTTATCTGGGCTTACGGCGAAAAAGAAGGGCTGCGTTTCACCCTGTTCCGTCCGTTTAACTGGATGGGGCCGCGTCTGGATAACCTGAATGCTGCGCGTATCGGCAGTTCCCGTGCTATCACCCAGTTGATCCTGAACCTGGTGGAAGGCTCGCCTATCAAGCTGGTTGATGGTGGTCGTCAGAAACGCTGCTTTACCGACATCAAAGACGGTATCGAAGCACTGTTCCGCATCATCGAGAATAAAGACGGCGTGTGTGATGGTCAGATCATCAACATCGGTAACCCGGAAAACGAAGCGAGCATTCGCCAGCTGGCGGAAATGCTGCTGGAGAGCTTCGAGAAGCATCCGCTGCGTAACCAGTTCCCGCCGTTCGCCGGTTTCCGCGAAGTAGAAAGCAGCAGCTACTACGGTAAAGGCTATCAGGATGTGGAGCATCGTAAGCCCAGCATCCGCAACGCCAAGCGCCTGTTGCATTGGCAGCCGACTATCGAGATGGAAAAAACCGTGGCTGAAACGCTGGACTTCTTCCTCCAGACTGTTGAAACCGGTCAATTCAGTCAGGACGGCGAATGAGAAAAGTAGGGTTACGGATCGACGTTGATACCTGGCGCGGCACGCGGGTGGGGGTCCCCCGCTTGCTGGAGTTGCTGGACGTCTATGGCGTTCGGGCCAGCTTTTTCTTCAGTGTCGGTCCCGACAACATGGGGCGCCATCTCTGGCGCCTGATCCGCCCGGTATTTTTGTGGAAGATGCTGCGCTCGCGCGCAGCATCGCTGTATGGCTGGGATATCCTGCTGGCGGGCACCGCCTGGCCGGGTCGGGTGATCGGCCGTGGTCTGCCGGACCCGATTGTTGCCGCGTCCCGGCAACATGAAGTTGGGTTGCACGCCTGGGATCACTTCGCCTGGCAAACCTGGGCCGGGGTGTGGGATCAGGCCAAAATGGAACAACAGATCAAGCTTGCCTACGACGCGTTGCAGTCGATTACCGGCGAACCGGTCATCTGCTCCGCGGTGGCAGGCTGGCGTGCGGATCAAACCGCCGTCGAAGCCAAACAGCGGTTTGGCTTTCGCTACAATAGCGATTGTCGCGGTACCGCGCCGTTCCGCCCGTTACTTAACGACGGCAGCACCGGTACGGTACAGATTCCGGTCACGTTGCCGACCTGGGATGAAGCGGTTGGCCGGGAAACCAATGCCGCTGATTTCAACCGCTATATTCTGGATAAAATCCATCAGGATCAGGGTACACCGGTCTATACCATCCATGCCGAAGTGGAGGGTATTGTGATGAGCGATCAGTTCAGCGAGTTGCTGGCTCTGGCGGAGCAGGAGGGCATTCGCTTTTGTCCGCTCAGTGAATTGCTGCCGGATGATACCACTACGTTGCCGGTCGGACGCGTGGTGCGGGGTTCTCTCGCCGGACGCGATGGCTGGTTGGGATGTCAGCAGACCGTGGAGGCGGCCTGATGAAATACGCACGTCAAACAACGCTATGGCTGGCGTTGTTACTGCTCTACTACTTTATTCCCCTCAATGGCCGTCTGTTATGGCAACCGGATGAAACCCGTTATGCGGAGATCAGCCGGGAAATGCTGGCGGGCGGCAACTGGATTGCCCCACATTTTCTGGGTATTCGCTATTTTGAAAAACCGATCGCCGGTTACTGGGTGAATAACATCGGCCAGTGGCTGCTGGGAGATAATAACGCCGGTGTGCGTGCCGGTTCGGTGTTTTCCATCTTGCTGACGGCAGGACTGATTTACTGGCTGACGCAGCGGTTGTGGCAGCAGCGGCGTACCTCGCTGTTGGCGATGGCTATCTACCTGAGCTGTTTTTTGGTGTATGGCATCGGTACCTATGCGGTGCTCGACCCTATCGTCACCTTGTGGCTGGCGGCGGCGATGTGCAGTTTCTGGGGAGCCGCGCAGGCCACTACTCGCAGCAGTAAAATCGGTGGTTACCTGCTACTGGGCGTAGTGTGCGGCATGGGCTTCATGACCAAGGGCTTTCTGGCGTTGGCGGTGCCGGTGATTGCCGTGCTGCCGTGGGTGACGCTGGAGCGGCGCTGGAAAGAGGTGCTGCTGTATGGCCCGCTGGCGATTATCAGTGCGGTAGTGGTGTCGCTACCGTGGGCGCTGGCTATCGCGCGCCAGGAGCCGGATTTCTGGCACTACTTCTTCTGGATTGAGCACATTCAGCGCTTCGCCGATTCTAAGAATGCCCAGCATAAAGCGCCGTTCTGGTACTACCTGCCAGTGTTGGTTGCGGGGGTATTGCCGTGGCTGGCTTTGCTGCCGTCGTCATTGCTACAGGGGTGGCGCGAGCGGCGTCAGCAGAGTGGTGCGTTTTACCTGTTAGGCTGGGTGGTGATGCCATTCCTGTTTTTCAGCATCGCCAAAGGAAAACTGCCGACTTACATTCTGCCTTGTTTCGCACCACTGGCGATTCTGATGGCCCGACGTGCCACCACGCTGCTTAGCCCGAAGATGCTCACCGTCAACGGCTGGATCAATCTGGCGTTTGGTGTGCTGTGTGCGTTGATTGTTGTACTGGTACTGGCCCCGTGGGGGCTGTCGCATCGTCCGCTCTATCAACCTCAGGAAGGCGCCAAGGTGGCGTTGGGCGTTGTAGCGTTTTTGTTCTGGGGTTTGATTGGTTGGTGGACGTCGCGTCAGGCGGCGACGCGCTGGCATTGGGCGGCGGTCTGCCCGCTGGGTATTGCGTTGCTGGTTGGCATGGCGATCCCGCAGCGAGTGGTAGAGAGTAAACATCCGCAGTGGTTCCTGCGTGCACCGGAGGTGGCCTCTCACCTGGCAGAGAGTCGTTACATTCTGGCCAACAGTGTGGGCATCGCGTCGGCGGCGGCCTGGGAACAAAAGCGCAGCGATATTCTGATGTACGATAATCAAGGTGAGCTGGAATATGGCTTGTCGTATCCAGACAGCGCGGATCGCATGGTGTCTGCCAGCGAATTTGCCGACTGGCTGGCGGCGCATCGCCATGAAGGTAATGTCTCGTTGGTGTTGATATTCTCTTCGGCAACTGATCCGATCACCGGCTTACCACCTGCGGATTACACTGACCGTAAAGGGCGTATTGCCTTATTGTGGTATCGCCAGCAATGATCAATTATCTGCTGATTTTGCTGGTTAGTTTGTTGACCTGCGCCGGTCAGCTTAGCCAAAAACAGGCCGCCAGCTGGCAGAGCGGTGGCCGTTCACGTCGTGCCCATATTCTGTTATGGATGGGAGTAAGCCTGCTGTTGCTGGGGCTGGCAATGCTGCTGTGGCTGGCAGTGCTGCAACGTGTGGCGGTGAGCGTGGCGTATCCGATGCTGAGCCTGAATTTCATTCTGGTTGCACTGGCCGCGCGTTGGCTATGGCGGGAAGCCATCAGCCTGCGGCAGTGGGCAGGCATCGCGCTGATTGTTATCGGTGTCATCTTGATGGGAGGGAGCGCGTGAAAGGCTATGGATGGGCGTTGTTGAGCGTGTTGCTGGTGAGTGCGGCACAGCTGTCGATGAAATGGGGAATGTCTCAGCTTCCCTCATTGACGGAACCGTTGCCGTTTATGTTCGCCATGCTGGTATTACCGATCGCGGCTACGGCGGTGCTGTTGGGGTTGGCGGCGTATGCATTCTCAATGCTGAGCTGGTTTAACGCCTTACGTTTTTTGCCGCTAAGCCGGGCTTACCCGCTGCTGAGCCTCAGCTATGTGCTGGTATGGGGACTGGCGGTGGCGATGCCCATCTTCCCTGATACGTTTAGTACCGGCAAGCTGCTGGCTATTGCGCTAATTATTGTCGGTGTATGGCTGGTGTGCAGCCGACAAGCCTCGCGTCTGGACGATGAGTCCTGATGTCTTACTGATATGACGATGCGGGAAGGTGGCGTTTTCTCTTTCCCGTTTCTCACTTCCCGGTTATCGTTTCCACTTTGATTCACTGGGATCTTCTTATGACCTTACATATCCGTTGGGCGGTGCAGCAGGATTCCGCCACCATCCTGAATTTTATTCGTGAACTGGCAGAGTACGAGAAAGCGCTGCATGAGGTGAAGACCAATCAGCAGGAAATAGAGCAAACGCTGTTTGGTGAAGGCACGTCTACCGAGGCACTGATCTGCGAATGGAACGGCGAGCCAATAGGGTTTGCGGTGTTCTTCAGTAGTTACTCCACCTGGCTTGGGCGCAACGGTATTTATCTGGAAGATTTGTATGTCTCGCCACATTATCGTGGCTACGGCGCGGGTAAAGCGTTGTTGAAATACATTGCGCGTCTGGCGGTTGAACGCGGCTGCGGGCGGCTGGAATGGAGTGTGCTGGACTGGAATCAGCCCGCCATCGATTTCTACGACAGTCTGGGCGCTGCCCCACAAAACGAGTGGATCCGCTACCGGCTGGAAGGTGACAGTCTGAAACAGGTGGCACAGGAATAGCCTGGAGTATCCGTTGCGCTAATCGCTAATGCCGCTGGCAGACGATCGATATTCAGACTGTGGCGGCCTTGTGTTGCTCATGCAAGGCCGCGCCTGATAAAAGCAGGGATTAGACTGCTTCTGTCGTCACTTTGATTTCACCGCGCGCCAGTTGGTCGCGCTCCATGGATTCAAACAGCGCTTTGAAGTTACCTTCGCCAAAGCCCTCGTCACCATCCCGCTCTATGAATTCAAAAAACAGAGGGCCGATGAGGGTTTCCGAGAAAATCTGCAACAGTAGTTTCTTCTGCCCATTATGGGTGTTGCCATCAAGCAAAATACCGCGTTTTTGCAGGGCAGCGGTATCCCGGTCATGGCCAGGCAGGCGCTCTTCCAGCATCTGGTAATAGGTTTCGGACGGCGCGGTCATCAGCGGTAATCCCGCCTGACGCAACTGATCGAGTGTCGTCAGAATATCATCGGTTTGCATGGCGATATGCTGGATACCTTCGCCATTAAACCGACGCAGGAATTCCTGGATTTGCCCATTGCTGCCTTCGGCTTCTTCATTCAGCGGAATACGAATTTTTCCGTCTGGTGCGACCATGGCTTTTGAGTGCAAACCGGTGTATTCGCCTGCAATATCAAAATAACGAATTTGTTGGAAATTAAATATCCGGCTATAGAATTCAGACCAGTAATTCATTCTTCCCTGATAGACATTGTTAGTCAGGTGGTCAATGGTGTGTAGCCCGAATCCTTTCGGATTTTTTTCCACACCGGGAATAAATGAAAATTCGATATCGAAGATATCGATATCCGAATGATATTTCTCGATGAAGTAGATTTTTGAACCACCAATTCCCTCAATAGCCGGTACCTGAATTTCGCCTGGGTTGGCGGCCTGTTCTGCGGGTCTGGCACCGGACAACAGCGCTTGTTCATACGCCTGGTGTGCATCTTTGACGTAGAACCCCATACCGCAGGCCCCTGCACCGTGTTCCTGCAAAAAGGTTCGCGGAAAACCGGTAGCGGTATTATTAACAAGGAAGTTGATATTATTTTGTCGAAACAGCGAAATAGCGCGGTGACGATGGTGTGCAACACAGGTAAACCCGAGAGAAACGAATAATGTCGACAGTGCTTCCGGGTCATCGGTGACAAATTCGATAAAAGCAAATCCATTTAAATTGAGCGGGTTGGCTAATAAATTAGTCATACTATTTCCTTTGTCCATAAAGGAGACGGTTAACATAAATCGGCGACGTGCTTGTCAGAGTGGATAATAGCGCCCTTATTCATTCAAGGATAACAATTTTTTCTTATTAAAAGCACAGTAAATAAATTCGAAGTAGTTTCATTTATTAATAATTATTAATTATCGCATCGATAGTGAGTGAATGCGCTCCGGTGTAATGAAAAATAATGAATTGGCCCAAATGTAGCGATAAATGACCTTTGGGCCACTACTGGTGATGTGGTTTTTTAAGCAGAATGACGGTAGTCCGCCATGTATGTCTTAAAAAGAGGAATACCGCTATGAACATTACCCAGATCAGAAATGCGACGCTCAAAATTGGCTTCGCCGGTAAAACGTTTCTCATCGATCCGATGCTGGCTGACAAAGGCGCTTATCCCGGTTTCGAGGGGACGCTGAACAGTCAGTTGCGTAACCCCCTGGTAGACTTGCCAGTCACGCTGGAGGTGCTATTTGCCGGTGTGGATGCGGTGATTGTTACCCACACGCATCTTGATCACTGGGATGATGTCGCCGCCGCTCGGCTGCCGAAATCATTACCGATATTTACCCAGCATGAGCACGATCAAAGCCTGATTCGGGCCACTGGATTTGGCGATGTCCGGCTGCTGAGCGAGCAGAGTACTTTTGGCGATATCACGCTGAGTAAAACACCGGGTCAGCATGGCAGTGATGCCATTATGGAAAAACTGGGCGAGAGGCTGGGTCAGGTGTGTGGCGTCGTGCTGCGTCATCCACAGGAAAAAACGCTGTATCTGGCGGGCGATACCGTCTGGAATGCGGACGTGGCGGAAAATTTGCATCACTATGTGCCGGAAGTGATTGTGCTCAACTGCGGCGATGCACAAATTGTCGGCCTGGGGTCAATCATCATGAACCAGCAGGATGTACTGAGCGTAGCGCAGCACGCACCGAATGCGACCCTCATCGCCAGCCATATGGAGGCGGTTAACCATTCGGCGTTGAGTCGTGCGGCTCTGGCGGATTTTGTGCAGCAACATGGCGTGTCGCATCGGGTATTGATTCCGGCCGATGGCGAGTCCTGTATGCTGTAGCCGGTATACAAAACGGGCAGTGACAACGCAGGAGGAACGTAATATGAGTAAGCCTATTCCGTCGGTCGCAGTGGTCGCCAGTGATCAGTTCAGCCCGTTTCATTTATCGGTGCCCTGTATGATTTTCGGCGATGTACTGCCGGGACAACCGTTATTCAGGTTGCGTCTTTGCGCCGGTGAAGAGGGGGTGTTGCGTTCCGCACAAGGGTTGCAGATTGATACCCCGTTCGGGCTGGATACGTTGGCGCAAGCTGATATCGTGGTGGTGCCTTACTGGCGTAACCCACAGGAAACACCGAATCCGGCGTTGCTGGAGGCGTTAGCCGAGGCCTATGCGCGTGGCAGTCTGTTGGTTGGGCTGTGTCTGGGCACCTATGTACTGGCCTGGGCCGGGCTGCTTACGCAGCGTAACGCCGCGACACACTGGGAGTTCGCGCAGGATTTTCAGCAGCGCTTTCCGGATGTACGGCTGGATACACAGGCGTTATACGTGGAAGACGAGCGGCTTATCACTTCGGCAGGGACGGCCGCTGGTCTGGATTGTTGCCTGCATGTGGTCAGAAAGTACCACGGTAGTGTCATCGCCAATAAAATCGCCAGAAGAATGGTGATCCCCCCGCATCGTGAAGGCGGTCAGGCACAGTTCATCGAGCGGCCGATGCCGACATCGACGCAGGACGCCAGAATCAACGCGCTACTGGATTACCTGAGAAGCCGCCTCGACCATTCTTATCATCTCGACGACCTGGCGCGCCGGACGCTAATGAGCCGTCGCACGTTCACCCGACAGTTTCACAAGGCTACCGGGATGTCGGTCGGTGAATGGCTGATGGCCGAGCGTCTGCAACAAAGCCAGACATTGCTGGAATCCACCACGTTGTCGATCGAGGCTATCGCCGAACAGGTTGGCTTCGGCACCGCAGCGTCACTGCGTCAGCACTTCCGCCGCCAGTTTAACGTCACGCCCGGCGAGTGGCGCCGGACGTTTTTGGGTGGGAGTACGTCTATGTCACTTCCCAATACAAAAACTGGAAAAAATTCGCCCCAGCAGATCGTCGGAGGTGAATTCACCGGTGATTTCACTTAACGCCTGCTGTGCCAGTCGAAGTTCTTCGGCCAGCAGTTCACCGGCGTAGGCACTGACCAGTTGTTCGTGGCCTTGCTGCAGATGCTGCGCTGCTTGTTCCAGCGCCTGCAAGTGACGACGGCGGGCCAGGAAGCCCCCTTCGGTGTTGCTGGTAAATCCCATGCTTTGTTTGAGGTGGTCACGCAGCAGGTCTACACCGTCACCCGTTCGGGCGGAAAGGCGGATAAGTGAGTAAGTATTTACCTCTTCAATACCTAGCGGCTCGCCGGTGACATCTGCTTTGTTACGCACGACGGTGATCGGCAATCGGCTTGGTAGTCTTGCCATAAATTCTGGCCAGATAGCCGCTGGTTCTACCGCGTCGGTGGTGGTGCCATCCACCATAAACAGTACCCGGTCGGCCTGTTCGATTTCCTGCCACGCTCGTTCAATACCGATACGTTCTACTTCGTCGCTGGCTTCGCGCAGCCCGGCTGTATCAATGATATGCAGCGGCATACCATCGATGTGAATATGCTCACGCAGCACATCGCGCGTGGTACCGGCGATATCGGTGACGATAGCGGCATCACGCCCGGCCAGCGCATTCAGCAGGCTGGATTTACCGGCGTTGGGTCGGCCAGCAATCACCACTTTCATCCCTTCACGTAACAGGCTGCCCTGCCGCGCTTCGCCACGAACACCTTCCAGATCGCTTATTACTGCATTGAGCATGGCCTCGATTTTGCCGTCGGAGAGAAAATCGATCTCCTCATCGGGGAAATCAATCGCTGCTTCCACATAGATTCGAAGGTGAGTGAGTGCTTCCACCAGTTGATGAACGCGGGAGGAGAAGACACCTTGCAGCGAGTTGACGGCGGAACGGGCCGCCTGCTCAGAACTGGCGTCGATCAGGTCGGCAATCGCTTCGGCTTGCGCCAGATCCAGTTTGTCGTTTAAAAACGCCCGTTCGGAGAATTCGCCGGGGCGGGCGATGCGCACATCCGGCAGTGCCACGACGCGCTTGAGCAGCAGGTCGAGGATCACCGGGCCACCGTGACCTTGTAATTCCAGCACGTCTTCACCTGTAAAGGAGTTCGGGCCGGGGAACCACAGGGCAATGCCTTGATCGAGCACGCTGCCATCGACGTCATGGAAAGGCAGGTAATCGGCGTAACGTGGTTTAGGCAGCTTACCCAGTACGGCTTGTGCTACCGCTGAGGCTTGGCGGCCGGAGATGCGCAGAATACCTACGCCGCCGCGTCCCGGCGGGGTGGCTTGGGCAACGATGGTGTCGGTATGGCTCATGGTGTTCTCTCTGCCTTTTCGCCTGTTTTCAGGCACGGTTACGGGGTTGTCTTACGGTAAAAAAATGAGGCGGTCAGTGACCGCCTCATAATGAGATTGATTGGGCAATCAACCGGTTACTTTTTCTCGCGGCTGTGCAGCCCGCGTTTTTCCAGCCCTCGGTAAATCAACTGCTGCTGGGCGATGGTCACCAGGTTGCTGACGATATAGTACAGTACCAGACCTGACGGGAACCACAGGAAGAACACAGTGAAGATAACCGGCATGTAGGTCATGATCTTCTGCTGCATCGGATCGGTGACCGTGGTCGGCGACATCTTCTGAATGAAGAACATGGTCAGACCCATCAGGATCGGCAGCACGTAGTACGGGTCCTGCGCCGAGAGGTCATGAATCCACAGTGCGAACGGCGCGTGACGCAGTTCCACCGAGCCCATCAGCATGTAGTACAACGCCAGGAAGATAGGCATCTGGATGACCAGCGGGAAGCAACCACCCAGCGGGTTCACTTTCTCTGCCTTGTACAGCGCCATCATTTCCTGACTCATACGCTGTTTATCGTCACCGATACGCTCACGCATTGCCTGCAATTTTGGTTGCAGCATGCGCATTTTCGCCATCGAGGTGTACTGCGCTTTGGTCAGCGGGTACATGATGCCGCGCACGATAAAGGTGATGGCAATGATGGAGAAGCCCCAGTTGCCGATGAAGCCGTGCAGGAATTTCAGCAGCTTAAACAGCGGTTGGGAGATGAACCACAACCAACCGTAATCTACGGTCAGGTCCAGATGCGGTGCAACGGCGGCCATTTTGTCCTGAATTTCCGGGCCAACCCACAAGGTGGCGTTCAGGTTCTGCTGGCTACCCGGCTGTACAACAACAGAAGGCGACTTAAAGCCGATAGCGGCTAAGCCATTGCCAAGGTTGGCGCTGTAAAACGTATTGCTCGCGGCAGCGTTTGGCACCCAGGCGGTAGCGAAATACTGTTGCAGCATCGCAACCCAGCCACCCTGTGTGTTGATGTTCAGGTTCTCTTTCATATCGCTAAAGCTGTATTTGCGATATTTATCGTCGCTGGAAGAGAACGCTGCGCCACGGTAAGTGTGCAGAGCAAAGTTATTGCTGCCGGTGTCGCGGTGTGACGGCAAATCGATAGATTGCTTCAACTGGCCGAACAGCGTCAGTTCCAGCGGCTGTGCACTGGTGTTGTTGACACTGTATTCCACGTTCAGCGCGTACTCACCACGTTTTAACACGAAGGTTTTGGTGAAGCTGACACCGTTAGCATCGGTATAGGTCAACGGAATACGCAGTTCGTTCTGGCCTGCGGCCAGCTCAAAGCGATCCGCCGAGGCGGTATACAGCGGACGTGAACCGTTAGCCGGGTTGTCCGGGCCGTTTTTACCAGTCAGGCCGCTTTGTGCTTGGTAAGTGAAGGCCGGGGTGGTTTCCAGCAGTTTGAACGGCTGGTTGGAGCCCAGTTCTGCCGGGTAAGCCAGCAGGTCGGCTTCTTCAATGTCACCGCCGCGAGTGTTGATGTTCAGCGACAACACGTCGGTTTTCACGGTGATCAGTTTACCCTGACCGCTGGCTGGTACGCCCTGGTTGGCTGCATCGCCTACAGCGCCATTCGCCTGTTGCGTGGTCTGGGTGGCCGCGGGTGGATTTTTGTCCGTTTCCCACTGCTGCCAGATCATGAACGTCACGAATAGCAGAGCGATGACAAGAAGATTGCGTTGCGAATCCATCGTTAATGTTCTCTGTTATTGTCGGGTTTTGGCGGTACGGGATCATCACCACCAGGGTTCAAAGGGTGGCATTTTAATACGCGTTTGAGCGTCAACCAACAGCCTTTTATCATGCCGAACCGGCGTATTGCTTCAATGCCATATTGGGAGCACGACGGCTGAAAGCGGCAGTGCGGTCCAAGTAGCGGACTGATAAAGCGTTGATACCCGCGTATCAGGCCGATCAGCAGGCGTGAGCCAAACGACAGTGACGGCGCCATAATTTTTCCAACGCTTCCGTTAGCGTACGGTTATCCAGTTCAGACACCCCTTTTTTAGCGATGACGACAAAATCCATCGCGGGCAGCTCGTGTTGACGCAAACGAAAACTTTCACGTGTCAGGCGCTTGATACGATTACGTTCATGAGCCCGTCTGACGTGCTTTTTTGCGACGGTGAGGCCAATACGAGGGTGTCCCAGCGTATTCGGGCGACCGAGGATGGTAATCTGCGGCGTGCCGGCCCGTTGAGGCTGCTGGAAGACGAAAGAGAAATGGCTGGGAGTTAACAGACGTAACTCCCTGGGAAAAGCGAGCGTAACCACTCGAAGGGTTAGCTTTTATTACTTGGAAACAGTCAGACGAGCACGGCCTTTCGCACGACGGCGGGCCAGAACCTGACGACCATTTTTAGTGGCCATACGAGCACGGAAACCGTGGCTACGGTTACGCTTCAATACGGACGGTTGGAAAGTGCGTTTCATGGCGATTTCTACCTAAACTTGATTTAAGACTTCACAGTAAACGCGTTTGGCTACTCGGCGTGAAAAGTGACCGACGCCTCTATCGCATAATAAAGAGGCGGGATTGTAATAATTGTACAGCCCCGAGTCAATTAACATCCGCGTTTTACCCGCCTGAAACTTCCCGGTGGTCCCGGATTTTCTGTTTGTTCAGCACATAAAATGAGCTGCTCAGCACAGAAAACAGGCGCTACGCGCAGGCCGCGAATTATACGGACTCTGCGATAAAGCGCAAGGATCCCTCAGCGATCCTGTCTGCGGGATCATGATCCGCGTCACCGCTGATCGAGTCGATTACGTCTATGCTTACTACCCGCAAGGGATCCGGGGCAGGTTGTGGGTAACCTTATGGGTATCCCGTAATAAAAGCGGAATTTGACACAGACTATAAGAAGAGCCTGTGGATAAAAAGGATCGAAACTGTGTAGAAAGGGGAGATCTCTTTCGTGGTTTAGGTTATGATCCGCCGTCCCGCTAGCGATCTCTGGATCGGGATCGTCACGGTAAAGCCGCCTTATGCGCGGCGCACCCCGGCGTAGTCGTGTCCATGCGCAGCCGGGTGCCTGAAAAATCATGAGTTACATAACTAACGTCTGTTCCTTTTCTTGATTGACCTTGTTCGAGTGGAGTCCGCCGTGTCACTTTCGCTTTGGCAGCAGTGTCTTGCCCGTTTGCAGGATGAGTTACCTGCCACAGAATTCAGTATGTGGATACGCCCGTTGCAGGCGGAACTGAGTGACAACACTCTGGCGCTTTACGCCCCGAACCGCTTTGTGTTGGATTGGGTGCGCGATAAATACATCAATAATATCAATGGATTGTTGAATGATTTCTGCGGCATGGATGCGCCGTTGCTACGTTTCGAAGTCGGCAGTAAGCCTGCCGCGCCGGTTGCCGTCCCCGTCGGCAACCATAATGCTACCGTAGCGGTTCCCCAGACGCGTGCGGCGTCACCAGTGCGCCCGAGTTGGGAAACCCCATCGGCACCGGCTGAACACACCTATCGTTCCAACGTGAACCCCAAGCATACCTTCGATAATTTCGTGGAAGGTAAATCCAACCAGTTGGCCCGCGCGGCGGCGCGCCAGGTGGCGGATAATCCTGGTGGCGCGTATAACCCACTGTTTCTGTATGGCGGTACTGGTCTGGGTAAAACCCATCTACTGCACGCGGTGGGTAATGGCATCATGGCGCGTAAGCCGAATGCCAAGGTGGTGTATATGCATTCCGAGCGTTTTGTGCAGGATATGGTGAAGGCACTGCAGAACAACGCGATTGAAGAGTTCAAACGCTACTACCGTTCTGTGGACGCACTGCTGATCGATGACATTCAATTTTTTGCCAATAAAGAGCGCTCGCAGGAAGAGTTTTTCCACACATTTAATGCGTTGCTGGAAGGCAATCAACAGATCATCCTGACGTCGGATCGTTACCCCAAAGAGATCAATGGGGTGGAAGATCGCCTCAAGTCCCGCTTTGGCTGGGGGTTGACCGTAGCTATCGAACCGCCGGAGCTGGAAACACGTGTGGCGATCCTGATGAAGAAAGCGGACGAGAATGATATCCGTCTGCCCGGCGAAGTGGCGTTTTTTATCGCTAAACGCCTGCGTTCTAATGTGCGTGAGCTGGAAGGTGCACTGAATCGTGTCATCGCTAACGCCAATTTTACCGGCCGTTCGATCACTATCGATTTTGTACGTGAGGCGCTGCGCGACCTGCTGGCGTTACAGGAAAAACTGGTCACCATCGACAATATTCAGAAGACGGTGGCGGAGTACTATAAGATTAAAGTGGCCGACCTGTTGTCTAAGCGGCGTTCACGTTCGGTGGCCCGTCCGCGTCAGATGGCGATGGCGCTGGCCAAGGAACTGACCAACCATAGCCTGCCGGAGATCGGCGACGCGTTCGGTGGCCGTGACCATACCACTGTGCTGCATGCCTGCCGCAAAATAGAGCAGCTGCGCGAAGAAAGTCACGACATCAAAGAAGATTTTTCCAATTTAATCCGAACCTTATCGTCATAACATCATGAAATTTATCGTTGAGCGTGAGCATCTGTTAAAACCGTTGCAACAGGTCAGCAGCCCGCTGGGCGGGCGACCGACGTTGCCGATTCTGGGCAACCTGTTGTTGCAGGTCAGCGAAGGCCGGTTATCGTTGACCGGTACCGATCTGGAAATGGAGATGGTGGCGCATCTGGCGCTGACGCAGCCCCATGAACCGGGCGCTACCACCGTACCGGCGCGCAAGTTATTCGATATTTGCCGTGGCCTGCCGGATGGGGCGGAGATTTCCGTCACGCTGGAAGGCGATCGGATGCTGGTGCGTTCCGGGCGTAGCCGTTTCTCCCTGTCCACACTGCCAGCGGCGGATTTCCCCAACCTGGACGACTGGCAGAGCGAGGTGGAATTTACCTTGCCGCAGGCGACGCTAAAACGCCTGATTGAAGCCACCCAGTTCTCGATGGCGCATCAGGATGTCCGTTACTACCTCAACGGTATGTTGTTTGAAACCGGTGGCGAGGAGTTGCGTACTGTTGCAACCGATGGTCACCGTCTGGCGGTTTGCGCCATGCCGGTTGGTCAGTCTCTGCCGTCGCATTCGGTTATCGTGCCGCGTAAAGGTGTGATGGAACTGGTGCGTCTGCTGGATGGCGGCGACACACCGTTACAGCTACAGATTGGCAGCAATAATATTCGCGCCCATGTCGGCGATTTTATCTTTACCTCCAAGCTGGTGGATGGCCGTTTCCCAGATTATCGCCGCGTGTTACCGAAAAACCCGGACAAAACGCTGGAGGCCAGTTGCGATCTACTGCGTCAGGCGTTTTCCCGTGCGGCCATTTTGTCGAACGAGAAATTCCGCGGCGTACGCTTGTACCTCAACCAGAACCAGTTGCGTATTACCGCCAATAACCCGGAACAGGAAGAGGCGGAAGAAATTCTGGATGTGGAATACGGTGGTACGGAGATGGAAATCGGCTTTAACGTCAGCTACGTGCTGGATGTGCTCAATGCACTGAAGTGCGAAGAGGTGCGCATGCTGCTGACGGATTCGGTATCCAGTGTCCAGCTTGAGGATGCAGCCAGCCAAGCGGCGGCTTACGTGGTCATGCCGATGCGTCTGTGAATCCTCTGTGCGCCTGCCTGCCGTCACACGCCGCGCCATTGGGTGCGGCGTGTTGTTATCGGCGTTGTGGTGGGTTTTGTTATCGGTAAGGGCGCGACACGGTCTGATATGGGCAACAAATCTGGCAAAATGGTTGTGATATGGCGCTGACCCGTCTTCTTATCCGCGATTTCCGCAATATCGAATCGGCCGATCTGGCACTGATTCCCGGCTTTAATTTTCTGGTGGGTGCGAATGGCAGCGGCAAGACCAGTGTGCTGGAAGCCATTTACACGCTAGGGCATGGCCGGGCGTTTCGCAGTATTCAGGCGGCGAGGGTCATTCGTCATGAGCAGGCAGAATTCATTCTGCATGGCCGTATCGAAGGGCAGGAGCGTGAGCGCGCTGTCGGGTTGAGTAAAAACCGCGACGGCGATAGCACGGTGCGTATCGACGGCAGTGACGGCCACAAAGTGGCTGAGCTGGCGCAACTGCTGCCTATCCAGCTTATCACCCCGGAAGGTTTCACCCTACTGAACGGCGGCCCTAAATACCGCCGTGCTTTTCTGGACTGGGGCTGTTTTCACAACGAACCCGGTTTTTTCAGCGCCTGGAGTAATCTGAAAAGGCTGTTGCGTCAGCGTAACGCGGCGTTGCGCCAGGTCAGTCACTACGGGCAACTGCGCGCCTGGGACCGCGAGCTGGTGCCGCTGGCCGAAGGCATCAGCCAGTGGCGTGCTGAGTATAGCGCCGCTATCGCTGCGGATATCGCGTCCACCTGCGCTCAGTTTCTGCCTGAGTTTTCCTTAAGTTTTTCTTTCCAGCGTGGCTGGGATAAAGAGAGCGACTACGCTGAACTGCTGGAGCGCCATTTCGAGCGCGACAGGCAGCTAGGCTACACCGCGCTGGGGCCGCACAAGGCCGATTTTCGTATCCGCGCAGGCGGCGTGGCGGTGGAGGATATGCTATCGCGCGGTCAGCTCAAGCTGCTGATGTGCGCACTTCGGCTGGCTCAGGGCGAGTTCCTGACCCGGCAAAACGGACTGAAATGTCTGTACCTGATCGACGACTTCGCCTCCGAGCTGGACAGCACCCGCCGTCGCCTGTTGGCCGAACGGTTGAAGGCAACACAGGCGCAGGTGTTCGTCAGCGCCATCACCGCTGAGCAGATTAGCGACATGGTGGGCGAAAATGGCAAGATGTTCCGCGTGGAACAGGGTAAAATAACCGTTCAATCACAGGACTAAATGAGCGAGAAACGTTGATGTCGAATTCTTATGACTCCTCAAGTATCAAGGTATTAAAAGGGCTGGATGCGGTCCGTAAACGCCCGGGGATGTATATCGGTGATACGGATGACGGAACCGGTCTGCATCACATGGTATTCGAGGTGGTGGACAACGCTATCGACGAAGCGCTCGCAGGCTATTGTAAAGATATTGTCGTTACTATTCATGCGGATAACTCGGTATCGGTGCAGGATGACGGCCGTGGTATTCCGACGGGCATCCACGAAGAAGAGGGTGTGTCCGCTGCTGAAGTCATCATGACCGTGCTGCATGCGGGCGGCAAGTTCGACGATAACTCCTATAAAGTATCCGGCGGTTTGCACGGGGTAGGGGTATCGGTGGTGAATGCCCTGTCCGAGAAGCTGGAGCTGGTTATCCGCCGTGAAGGCAAAATTCATCGTCAGGAATACCGTCATGGTGAACCGCAGGCACCGCTGAGCGTAACCGGTGATGCTGACACCACCGGCACCACGGTGCGTTTCTGGCCGAGTCTGGAAACCTTCACCAATGTGGTCGAGTTTGAATACGACATTCTGGCTAAGCGCCTGCGTGAATTGTCGTTCCTCAACTCTGGCGTGTCTATCCGCCTGCGCGATGAGCGCGAAGCGAACAAAGCCGACCATTTCCACTACGAAGGCGGCATCAAGGCGTTTGTGGAGTACCTGAACCGTAACAAGACGCCCATTCACCCGCAGGTGTTCTATTTCAGCGCTGAAAAAGACGGTATCGGCGTGGAAATCGCCATGCAGTGGAACGACGGTTTCCAGGAAAATATTTACTGTTTTACCAACAACATTCCGCAGCGTGACGGCGGTACCCATCTGGCAGGCTTCCGTGCTGCCATGACCCGTACGCTGAATAACTACATGGACAAGGAAGGCTACAGCAAGAAAGCCAAAGTCAGCGCCACCGGCGATGACGCGCGCGAAGGGCTGATTGCAGTGGTATCGGTGAAGGTGCCGGATCCGAAATTCTCTTCCCAGACCAAAGATAAGCTGGTGTCTTCAGAGGTGAAATCAGCGGTGGAATCGCTGATGAACGACCGTCTGGTGGACTACCTGATGGAAAACCCCAGCGACGCCAAAATCGTGGTTGGCAAAATCATCGACGCCGCCCGCGCCCGTGAAGCCGCACGTAAAGCCCGTGAGATGACCCGTCGTAAAGGTGCGCTGGATCTGGCTGGTCTGCCGGGCAAACTGGCGGACTGTCAGGAGCGTGACCCGGCGTTGTCTGAACTGTACCTGGTGGAGGGTGACTCCGCAGGCGGTTCCGCCAAGCAGGGTCGTAACCGTAAGAATCAGGCCATTCTGCCGTTGAAAGGTAAGATTCTGAACGTGGAAAAAGCGCGTTTCGATAAGATGCTGTCTTCGCAGGAGGTGGCGACGCTTATCACCGCACTGGGTTGTGGTATTGGTCGCGACGAGTACAATCCGGACAAACTGCGCTACCACAACATCATCATCATGACCGATGCGGATGTCGACGGTTCTCATATTCGTACGCTGCTGCTGACCTTCTTCTATCGTCAGATGCCGGAAATCATCGAGCGTGGCCATGTGTTTATCGCCCAGCCACCGCTGTACAAGGTGAAGAAAGGCAAGCAGGAACAGTACATCAAAGATGACGACGCGATGGACCAGTACCAGATTATGCTGGCGCTGGACGGTGCCGCGTTGCACACCAACGCCCATGCCCCGGCAATGGCGGGTGAGCCGCTGGAAAAACTGGTGGCGGAGCACTACAGCGTGCAGAAGTTGATCGATCGCATGGAGCGTCGTTACCCTCGTGCGCTGCTTAATGCGTTGATTTATCAACCGTCGCTGACGGAAGCCATGTTGAGTTCGCAGGCCGACGCTCAGTCATGGATGGAAGCGCTGATCCAGTTCCTCAATGAAAAAGAGCAGCACGGCAGCACGTACAGCTTCATTCTGCGTCATGCCAACGAACGCCACGAACCGGTGTTGCGTGTGCGTACCCACGGCGTGGATTCTGATTACGCGCTGGACCTGGCGTTTGTTCAGGGCAATGAGTATCGCAAAATCAATGGACTGGGTGAGAAACTGCGTGGTCTCATCGAAGAAGACGCGTTTGTTGAGCGTGGCGAGCGTAAACAGCCGGTCGCCAGCTTCGAGCAGGCGT
Organism: Dickeya ananatis; assembly: GCF_019464615.1. NCBI lineage: Bacteria > Pseudomonadati > Pseudomonadota > Gammaproteobacteria > Enterobacterales > Pectobacteriaceae > Dickeya > Dickeya ananatis. Next base: position 4,303,943 of record NZ_CP040816.1, read on the forward strand.
TGGACTGGCTGGTGAAAGAGTCGCGCCGTGGCCTGGCTATTCAGCGTTATAAAGGTCTGGGTGAGATGAACCCGGAACAGTTGTGGGAAACCACCATGGACCCGGAAAGCCGCCGTATGCTGCGTGTGACGGTAAAAGACGCCATCGCCGCCGACGAGCTGTTCACCACCCTGATGGGTGACGCCGTTGAACCGCGCCGCGCCTTTATCGAAGAAAACGCCCTGAAAGCAGCGAATATTGATATTTGATAGATAGCCATTCTTCTGGCGTAAGTCTCACAGAAACCCGCGTTTGACGCGGGTTTCTGCTTTTTAACGCTGTACATACTTTATGCGGCCAGCGCCCGTCGCCTTGTACTGTACCACTCCTGTGCCAACGCCATCACGGCGGTCATCACCATAAAGATAACGGCCGACCAGAAAATGGCGGACGGATGACCTTGGTCCAGAAACCAGCCGAAGACCACCGGGCCACCGGCACCGCCGATATTAAAGCCGGTGGTGACTACGCCGAAGACCCGGCCTTCAGCACCGGCCGGTGATGCCGCGCGAACCAGCATATCCCGCGATGGGGCGATCATGCCGGAGAGAAAGCCTGCCACACCCAGAATCAGCGTGGTCGCCAGCGACGGCAGGGTAGACGCCGCGACGATGGCGACCAGCACCGCCGTGACCACCAGCGAACCGGTGGCGACTAGCCCGTGATGCCGGGTTTTATCCGCCAGTGAGCCGCCTGCCAATACGCCAAACGCGCTGGTAAACAAAAACGCCGTCAGCGCCAGGTTGGCTTCGGTCAGCGGCATGCCGTAGCCGTTCACCAGTGCGGTCACCGAGAAGTTTTGAATCGAGTTGGTGCTCAGGTTGAGCAGCATAAACAGCACCAGCAGCGACAGGATGGGCAGGGTAAATACCGCGACCTTTGGCGCAGAGGTCTTTTTGTCGTGCGCGCTGGCGGCAGGCAATGCCTCTTGTTCGCCGAGCAACATCGGTACGGTCAGCAGCCCGAGCAAGCCGGATAAGATCAGCGCGAACTCGATACGGGTGAGGGCGGCAACAGTCAGCAAAATGGCTGGCGCGACGGCTGTGCCGAGAAAACCGGAAAAAGTATGCACCGAGAAGGCGCGACCCATGCGGTTTTCGGCAATGCCACGTGATAGCAGGGCGTAATCCGAGGGGTGATATACCGCGTTGGCAAGCCCAGCCAGCGCCATGGCGATGAGCATCCAGCTGTAGCTGGTAAAGACGCCGAGCGACAAGAAACACAGACTGCCCAACGTCAGCCCGGCTATCAGCGTGCGACGCGGGCCGATACGGTCAACCGCAAAGCCAATCGGCGTTTGCACCAGTGCGGAGACAACGTTGAATACGCCGAGCGCCACCCCAATTTCCACGTAACTGATGCCACGCTGTGCGGAAATCAGCGGCATCAGCGCCGGTAACACCATCATGTGGAAATGACTTACCCAGTGAGCGGCGGAGACTTGTGCCAGTAGTGGTAGCTTTTTTATTGTCATGATTATTTTTATCGATTGGTTACGCAGGTGCGCAAGGCAGATTCAGCAATAAGGTTAACATATCGCCACAACAGTTAGTCGTCTATCTTTATACCGACAACGTGACCGAGGTGACAGTGCTGAGAAGGGGAAAAAGCCAGTCAAAAGCCACAGAAAGACAGAAAAAGGTCGCTGACTGCATCTGCTCGCATCCGCAGTCAGTACGCAAGATTTACTGGGTGATGGGCAGGTAAAAATCGAACCGGTGGCTTTTGGTTTCCAGCGCTGACTGGGCCGGTACTGCTGCCAGCGGTGGCGCGTAATCCGGGCGTTTGACCACGACCCGCTTTTTTGCCAGGCGGCGTGCCGGTTCCAGCAAGGCGTCGGCGTCGTTGTCAGCACCCACCAGCGACTGAAACACCCGCATCTCCTTTTTCACCAGCGCGCTTTTCTGGCGGTGGGGAAACATCGGGTCAAGATAGACCACGTCCGGTGGTGGGGTAATAGCAGACAACGCGTCAATGCTGGAGGCGTGTAGCAGCGTCAGGCGCTGTTGCAGCCAGCCACCGATCTCCGGGTCCTGATAACCGCGTTGCAGGCCATCATCGAGCAACGCTGCCACCACCGGGTGGCGCTCCACCATGCGCACCCGGCAACCGAGAGCCGCCAGCACAAAGGCATCACGCCCCAGGCCCGCGGTCGCGTCCACCACATCGGGCAAATAGTCTTTTTTGATGCCGACAGCTTTGGCGACGGCCTCTCCACGCCCGCCGCCAAAGCGGCGGCGATGCGCCATCGCGCCGGAAACGAAATCCACACAGATGGCACCGAGCTTCGGTTCATCGCATTTGCGCAGTTCCAGTCGCTCGGGGGTGAGCACCAACGCCAGCATGGCGTCGGTGTCATTTTCCAGACCCCAGCGTTGTGCCAGGGTAGCCAGTGCCTCGGGGTTGGCACCGGCTTCGGTCAGTAACGCAATTTTCATCCCTGAATGCCGTAGTGTTTCAGCATCGCATCCAGTTGCGGTTCACGGCCACGGAAGCGTTTGAACAGTTCCATCGGCGCTTCGGAGCCGCCGCGAGACAAGATGTTTTCCAGGAATGACAGGCCGGTGTCGCGGTTGAAGATGCCCTCTTCTTCAAAACGGGAGAACGCGTCTGCCGCCAGCACATCGGCCCACAGGTAGCTGTAGTACCCGGCGGCGTAGCCACCGGCGAAGATGTGGCTGAATGAGTGCGGGAAGCGATTCCATTCCGGGCTTTTCACCACGGAAACCTGCGCTTTCACCTCTGCCAGCGTTTCCAGCACGCGAGCACCGGTGGCTGGGTTGTAACCGGCGTGCAGACGGAAGTCGAACAGGCCGAACTCCAACTGACGCAGGATGAACAGCGCTGCCTGATAGTTTTTCGCTGCCAGCATTTTGTCCAGCATGTCCTGCGGCAGCGGTTCGCCCGTCTCGTAATGACCGGAGATAAACGCCAGCGCATCCGGCTCCCAGCACCAGTTTTCCATAAACTGGCTCGGCAGTTCGACGGCATCCCACGGCACACCGTTGATGCCGGAGACGCCAGCGGTATCGATACGGGTCAGCATATGGTGCAGCCCATGGCCGAATTCGTGGAACAACGTGGTGACTTCGTCGTGGGTAAACAGCGCGGGTTTGCCGTCGATCGGACGGTTAAAGTTACAGGTCAGGTACGCCACCGGCTTTTGCAGCTCGCCGTTGGCTTTGCGCAGACGGCCGACGCAATCGTCCATCCAGGCACCGCCGCGTTTGTGTTCGCGGGCGTACAGATCGAGGTAGAAGCTCCCCAGCAATTCACCGTCTTCGGCAAACAGGTCGAAGAAGCGCACTTCCGGATGCCAAACATCGACGTCCTGGCGCTCTTTGGCGGTGATGCCATAAATACGTTTCACAACTTCGAACAACCCTTCCAATACGCGCGGTTCAGGGAAGTACGGGCGTAGCTGTTCGTCGCTGATGGAATACAGGTGTTGTTTTTGCTGTTCGGCATAATAGCTGATGTCCCACGGGTTCAGCTCATCAACGCCAAACTGTGCTTTGGCGAACGCGCGCAGCTGTGCCAGCTCCTGTTCCCCTTGCGGGCGGGCGCGTTTAGCCAAATCGGTCAGGAAATCCAGCACCTGCTGTGGATTTTCTGCCATTTTGGTGGCCAGTGATTTGTCAGCAAAGCTGGCAAAGCCTAGCAGTTGCGCCAGTTCATGACGCAGCGCCAGCGTTTCGGCCATCACCTCGCTGTTATCCCACTTACCGGCGTTCGGGCCTTGTTCTGACGCACGGGTCACATAGGCGCGGTACATCTCTTCACGCAGCGCCTGATTAGCGCAGTACGTCATGACCGGCAGGTAGCTTGGGATATCCAGCGTCAGCAGCCAGCCCTGTTGTTCTTTCGCTTGTGCCAGCGCTTTGGCTGCGGCCAGCGCGCTTTCCGGCAGACCTTCCAGCTCGCTGACATCCGTTATCAGCTTGGTCCAGCCCATGGTGGCGTCTAGTACGTTGTTGCTGAACTGCGACCCCAGTTCGGACAAGCGGGAGGCGATGTCGCCGTAGCGTTTTTGCTGTTCCGGCGGCAGGGCAATCCCGGACAATTCGAAGTCACGCAGGGCGTTATCCACCGCTTTTTTCTGCGCGATGCTCAGGCTGGCGTAATGTTCGCCGTCACGCAGCTCGCGGTAGGCGCGGTACAACCCGGCATGCTGGCCCACCCAGGTGCCGTATTCAGACAGCAGCGGCAGGCATTGTTCATAGGCGCTACGCAATTCCGGGCTGTTTTTCACCGAATTCAGGTGGCTGACCGGGGAGAAAATGCGCCCCAGTCTGTCATCACTTTCCGCCAGCGGCTGACACAGGTTATCCCAGGTGAACGGCCCCGGCTGCGCCACCACGCGCTCGACTGTCTGGCGACAATCGTTCAGTGCGGCTTGTACGGCGGGGAGGATGTGTTCAATCTGGATCTGGGAGAACGGCGGCAGGATAAAGGAGGAAAGTAATGGATTGGTCATGGCACAGTCCTGAAATCTATTGATGATGACTTAACATGAGGGGTAATGAGGGGAAAATCAATGGCAGGGCGCACAACAGGCCAAGGCCGACGGTAAAAAGCGATGGTTAGCGGTGATGCCGACGCTCAGGAGGGGTGATCGTAACCGGCGTAAAACCAGGCTATCAGCGACGGGTTACTGACATCGGTAAAAAACTCCGCCACGATATCGCGTATCAGCCCGTAACGGCGGCACAGTTGCCCGGCTTCAAACGCGGCTTGTTGTCGGCCTCGCAATGACGCACGCTGGTGTGCATAACCGCAGACGTAGCCACGGCGATAATCATCGCAATGGTGGCGGATATCATTCATCGATTGCGGTGTACTGGCGTGTAGCCCCGCCAGAATACCGTCGCCAAAGTGGTTTTTCATAAGCGTGGTTTCCAGAACATGCGATATATAAAATATTATATAACGTAAAAGGTGCGTTGAAAAAGGTGAGTTATTGTACTCCCCCGAGGTGGATAGCGGTGATTGTGGGGGTATTTTGTGGCGCTAACCGTTTATATACCCGTCATACTTCAAGTTGCAGGTGTGTTGGCTTTCCTCGCTCACCCCAGTCACTTACTTGTGTAAGCTCCAGGGGATTCGCTGCGTCGCCGCCTGCCTGCAACTCGAATTATTTAGGGTATACTATGGCGATTAGCGGCAAACGCGCCCTCATTGACCGGAAATCCATACGTTATGCTGAGTTATCGCCACAGTTTTCATGCCGGCAATCATGCCGATGTGCTGAAGCACACTGTCCAGAGCCTGATCATTAATGCGCTGAAAGAGAAGGACAAACCGTTCCTGTATCTGGATACGCATTCCGGCGCGGGCCGTTATCAGTTACAGAGCGAACATGCCGAGCGCACTGGCGAGTACCTCGACGGCATTGGCCGTATCTGGCAGCGGAATGATATTCCGGCGGAATTGGAGCCGTACATGCAGGTGGTCCGTTCTTATAATTCCGGTGACAAGCTGCGTTACTACCCCGGTTCGCCACTGATTGCCCGCCAGTTGCTGCGCGAGCAGGATAAAATTCATCTTACTGAACTGCATCCGACCGACTTTCCATTGCTGCGTCAGGAGTTTCTGCGTGACGACCGGGCGCGAGTGGTGCGTGAAGACGGCTACCAGCAACTGAAAGCCCAGTTACCGCCGCTGTCGCGTCGAGGGTTGATTTTGATCGACCCGCCTTACGAACTGAAAACCGATTATCAGGCGGTGGTGAAAGGGATTCAGGAAGGCTATCGCCGCTTTGCCACTGGCGTGTATGCGCTGTGGTATCCGGTAGTGCTGCGTCAGCACATCAAACGTTTGCTCAAAGATCTGGAAGACACCGGTATTCGCCGTATTCTGCAAATCGAACTGGCGGTGTTGCCAGATAGCGATCGCCACGGTATGACCGCCTCCGGCATGATTGTCATTAATCCGCCGTGGAAACTGGAATCCCAGATGAAAAGCGTGCTGCCGTGGCTGCATCAGGCGTTGGTGCCTGCCGGTACCGGCCACACGCTTGTTGAGTGGGTGGTGCCGGAGTAAGCGTCCAATCTACCCGCTGCTACTCCCTGCCGCGGTTACCCCCTGTTGTACCAGGTTACACCTCAAACGTCGCCAGGTCAGTGGCGACCTCGGTGGCTGCAAACAGCGTCTGGCATTCCTGACGTAACCGTTCCAGATCTGCCAGACCATAGCGGGCGCTGAAATGGGTGATGATCAACCGCTTCGCGCCAGCGTCTCGCGCCGTGGCGGCGGTTTGCAGGGTGGTGGAGTGACCGCGTGCGTTAGCGCGCTCCGCCATTGATCCTTCCACTGTGGCTTCGTGCACCATGACATCGACCCCCGCAGCCAGCTTGAGTGCTTCCTGCGTTGGGCGGGTATCGCCGAGAATCGCCAGCGATTTACCCGGCAAACTGGGGCTGAGGTAATCCCAGCCGTTCAGTACCTGCCCGTTATCGAGAGTGACTGTTTCCCCGCGTTTTAACTGCTGGAAATAAGCACCGGGTTTGATGCCCTGTGCCGCCAGTTTTTCCACATCCAGCACGCCCGGTTTGGGGCGCTCCTCAATGCGGTATCCGAGGCAATACAGCGTGTGCGACAGTTCATGCGCCGTCACGCGTAACTGAGCGTCCTCGAATACCGTACCGGGAACCACTTCCACCACCTCCAACGGATACGTCAGCCAGGAACCGCTTTGCGTCAGCGCCGTTTCAATGAAGGTTTTCAACCCAGCCGGGCCGTAGAGCGTCAGCGGTGTATCGATACCCGCCATGGAGCGAGAACACAGCAAACCGGGCAACCCGAACAGGTGGTCGCCGTGCAGATGGGTGATAAAAATTTTCTCCAGCTTGCCGGGTTTGATTGGGGTGTGCAAAATCTGGTGCTGAGTACCTTCACCGCAGTCAAATAGCCAGAACGCCGGGCGAATACCGTGCAAGTCGAGCGCGATACTGGTGACGTTGCGCTCTTTAGTCGGCACACCCGCGCTGGTACCGAGAAAAATCAGTTTCATGCAACACTCCGAAAATTAAACTATTTTTTCATATTGTGTCATTTTACCTATTGCACCGATTTCCAAAACCGTTGCGAACCGTTGTGCATTTCTTCATACAATCCCGCTTTCTGTCTTTGCCGGATAACGATTGCTGGCGTTACACTTCCCGTTGGTGTTACCTCTTTCGCTGGCGTGGCCTTGTTGGTGCCAGCATGACATTGTGAGTAGTATCGCGCCATGGGTGCCAGAACAGACGTGGCGGCGGGATACGGTCTATTTACTTTTATCGAACGTTTATCGAAAGCAAGCGTGGAGCCCTGATGACCAGACATTATGACTATCTCGCCATTGGTGGCGGCAGCGGTGGTATTGCCTCCATCAACCGTGCGGCTATGTACGGAAAGAAATGTGCGCTGATTGAAGCCAAACATCTGGGCGGCACCTGCGTCAACGTCGGGTGCGTGCCGAAGAAAGTCATGTGGCATGCGGCGCAGATTGCCGAAGCCATTCACCACTATGGGCCGGACTATGGCTTTGATGTCACCGTCAATCGGTTCAACTGGGATACGTTGCTGAAAAATCGCAGCGCCTACATCGACCGTATCCACCAGTCCTACAACAATGTACTGGGGAAAAACCAGGTCGACGTGATTCAGGGGTTTGCCCGTTTTGTGGATGCGAAAACGGTGGAAGTGAACGGCGAGCGTATCACCGCTGATCATATCCTGATCGCCACTGGCGGTCGCCCGACGCGCCCGAACATCCCCGGGGCGGAATACGGCATTGATTCCGATGGTTTCTTTGAGTTAAACGCGCTGCCACAGCGGGTGGCGGTGGTGGGGGCCGGGTACATCGCGGTGGAAATCGCTGGCGTGCTGAACGCGCTTGGTTCTGACGTGCACTTGTTTGTGCGCAAGCACGCGCCGCTGCGCCAGTTTGACCCGCTGATAGTGGAAACACTGGTCGAAGTGATGAACACCGAAGGCCCGGCGCTGCACACTGAGTCCATCCCGAAAGCGGTGGTGAAAAACGCCGACGGTAGCCTGACGCTGCAACTGGAAAGCGGGTACGAGCAAACCGTGGATTGCCTGATTTGGGCGATTGGTCGTGAACCGGCGAACGATAAGGTAAACCTGGAAGCGGCAGGTGTCGCACTCAACAGCAAAGGCTACATCGTGGTGGATAAATTCCAGAACACCAACGTGCCGGGCATTTACGCGGTGGGCGACAACACCGGTGCCGTTGAGCTGACGCCAGTGGCGGTGGCGGCAGGGCGTCGTTTGTCTGAGCGCTTGTTTAACAACAAGCCGGACGAGCATCTGGATTACAGCAATATCCCGACCGTGGTATTCAGCCACCCGCCTATCGGCACTGTCGGGCTGACCGAGCCGCAGGCGCGCGAGCAGTACGGCGATGAACAGGTGAAAGTCTACAAATCGGCTTTTACCGCCATGTACACTGCGGTGACGCAGCATCGCCAGCCATGCCGCATGAAACTGGTGTGCGTGGGGCCGGAAGAGAAAATCGTCGGCGTGCACGGTATTGGCTTCGGGATGGATGAAATCCTGCAAGGCTTCGCGGTGGCGGTGAAGATGGGCGCGACCAAACAAGACTTCGACAACACCGTGGCGATTCACCCAACGGCGGCGGAAGAGTTTGTGACCATGCGTTAATGCCGAAAACCCATCTACTGTAGAAAACCGAAAGGCCAGAGCATCGTCTGGCCTTTATTTATTGTCAGCTTTAAACCACCTCCTCGGGAGGTGGTGATTGTTCCTGTGAGGCTCTAGCCTGAAGAAAGCCCATGCGTAAATGTTTCACCTTACACTTGGATGATTCAGATAGATTGTGAGGTTTTTTTCCTCGTAATGCATTCGAAAAGAAGGCTAAAGAGTGGCGAATAAAGATGTTGTGCCCTCTTTCAGGGGGCTACATCAAAGCCGCCTTCTTTGAACTGACTCTGTTGACTAATCGATACACTGCCTTTTCTACAACGTTTATGCCCAAAACATTTTAAACAACCGCACTTGAAATAAGTCGATATTAAGTTCATATTAAGTTCGAATTAATATCGATATATTTTAAGGGAGATTATTATGGGGAAGATTTCTGTTGCAGAGTTTGAGGCTAAAGTATTGGAAAAAGAAGAAGTAGTGGTTAAGGTTCGTGCCCCTCGTGGTACCCTGGTGGAAGATTATGCCTTCGAACGTAAAGCAGCGGGAAACAGTTCGATTACTGATTTCATTGAGAATCGCATCGCACCTTGTATTGATAATTTGGAAGTTGAGATCATCGACGGCGAATACAGTAAGCCGCACGGCCGTACTAAGATGAGCACATTACGCAGCGGGTACGACCGCTAAAAGAGGTCATAATGAAGCTCAAACAGAATTCGCAACCGACATCAAAAGAGGGGTTGGAACAATACGTCAAGGATTCGTTCATGATCCTGCTTGAGAACCGCCCTGTTGACAAAGCTCTTCCCTCAATATCGCCGAAGAAATTTACCTCAGCGATGCGTAAAGTCACAGGTTTGGATGTTAAATCTTCATCATTGCTGGAGCTAAAGCAAACTCTGGTGAAACTTATAGGCGGCCATGACAAGTTACCGAGCATCTTGAACCAACGTCAGGGCGGATTTATCGCAACAAAATACAAGTTGAGATCAGTGCTTGGCGTGCCTCTACGAGCAAGATCATGGGCGGAACTTCAGCAGCGGGTTTCTCTATTGGTTACATTGTGTAGTGTGGACGTTGATCTTGCAGAGAAACGCTTCAATCAAGCCAAAATAAACAGCTTTATAGGCTCGTCTTCTCTCGAAGGCATCGACCTTTCTGAAACACAAGAACGAAAAGAACAGCATCTTAAGATGCTGTTAAAATATGGAATAAAAAAGCATGGATAAATACCTAACCGAAAGTGGCGATCCCTACTGCTATCCAGAAACAAACGTACTGATCAACAAGCATAACATACGCGATCCTCTTGAACTCGAGATGCTAGAAGCTGCTGTTACTGAAGCCAATTCAAGAACACTGCGGTTAGTACACCCTCCATACTCGTTGGCAACTATGCAGGGAATCCATAAGCACCTGTTTGATGATCTTTATGATTGGGCAGGGCAAATACGGACAATTATGATTATAAAGGGAAAGACTCCTTTTTGTTATCCGAGCATGATCGATAGTAACGCTAGCCAGTTATTCGCAGATCTTGAGTCAGACAATTGGTTGAGGGGGTTGGATAAGGATTGTTTTTGCAATGGCATGGCTAAGCACTACGCAGAGTTCAATATGTTGCACCCGTTTCGGGAAGGCAATGGTCGAACTCAACGGGTACTATTCGATTATCTTGCTGCTATTAATGGATATTACATCGAGTGGGGCAATATATCCCCATCGGACTGGATAGAAGCAAATGTGTATGGCGTAATACAGGACTACACCTACCTATATAGAATCTTTTCTGCTATTACCTACGAGCACGCCTAAATTGTATGAGTCGCGACCAGAGCTGACACATGGCCTTGAAAGGTTGATAGTTACCGGTTTTGATATGGGGGCCTAATACTTATACAAAACAATAGGTAACTCGCATGCTTCATGCTAACAATCCTGTCATTAAACACAAAGTCAGTTTACTCAATCTGGCTAAAAAACTCAGTAACGTGTCGAAAGCTTGCAAAATCATGGGCGTTCCACGGGATACGTTTTATCGCTATCGTGAACTGGCTGATGAGGGCGGTGTGGATGCGCTGATAAATCGTAGTCGCCGCGCACCTAATCTTAAGAACCGTACCGATGCCTGCTACCAGGCAGGCTGTTGTTTATGCTGCGGTATTTTCGTTTCACGGTCAACACCAGACCAGTAACGAGTTACGTAAACAAGGCGTTTTTATCTCAGGAAGCGGCGTCCGTTCAATCTGGTTGCGTCATAACCTTGAGAATTGAATTTCAAAAAAACGCCTGAAAGTGCTGGAAGAAAAAGTAGCCTGCGCCGTTGAAAGCCATTTCGGTGATCTGCTCTTTGACACCGAGCTTGCGTGCTTCGTAGGTATAAGTGAGCAGAAACACGCGGTGGTAGTCACGGCAGCGAAATTTGTCACGATCTTTAGGTTCTGACCATGGCGATAAACCTGAGCAGACTGACAATCGGGCAATGAACATTAACGCTGACCATGAGAAAACCTTAAAAGCGAGCGTTATATAAACAATCAACTAATTGGTGCACTACTCTTTGCGCCTGCCGTGAAATACGCGGGGAGCAGGCTGGGGATGTTGTGTTTACCCACCCTGATAACGCCCCGGTTTATGCCAGTTCATCAGCATGGCGTTCATTGCCAGTGCGCTGAGCGCCGACCACAACAGCAAAGAAACGGGCATGGTGAATAGGGAGATGGCGAATACTAGCATGTCCAGCAACATCTGGCTTTTGCCGGCATTGATATTGAAGCGTTTATAGAGCCAGAGCGTGACCACACCGGTACCACCGACCGAGGCGTTGTGGCGAGCCAGCGAAAGAATCCCCATACCGAGGAAGGTACCACCTACCAGCGCGGAAAACAGCGGATGCACATAGTTGATGGTCAACAGCCCGGGGACCGCCTGGGTGGCGAGACTCAAGGCAATGTTGACGATCAGTGTTTTCAGCGTAAACGCGCGCCCCATACTGAAGTAGCAGAAAATCATGAACGGGATATTAGTCAGGATAAACAGCACGCCGATCGACAGCGGGACAACGTAGGAGAGCAGCAGGGCGATACCGGCAATCCCACCGGTGATCATGCCTGACAGTTTCAGCAGATTCAGACCGAACGCAATAAACATCACCCCCAGAATCAGGCCGTACACATCGTCTTTCAGGGTATGGGCCAGCCCCGACACCTGTCCGGTATCCGCTGTCTTGGGTAGCGCAACAGAGTCTTTCAGCACGGTATCACCCTTATCAACATCTGGTCGTCCGATTTAGCCATAAGAAATGCATATATCTGCGTATTTTATGACTGAAAATTCAGTATTGGCGTTAAAATTAACATTGATCGTGGAGTGACTTTTAACTAAAAGAAAAGCCATTTATCGATTAGATTAGGGATTATCACTCATATGCATGACATGAATAGAGATTATCACTCATGAAGATCGACCGTATCGATGCGCAGATATTGAATGAGCTACAACAGGACGCACGGCTAAAAACCACAGAGTTGGCCGAACGGGTGTGCCTGTCGGCCACACCCTGCACCCGGCGGCTCAAACAGTTGGAAGAGGCCGGGATGATCGACCGGTATGTCACGCTGTTGGATCAGGAAAAAGCCGGATTTCCGGTGAATGCGTACATTTCATTGACGTTGGAGCCCAAAGCGGAAGCGACCTTTCGCAAGTTTGAGCAGCAGATCGCCACCTTTGACGAGGTGATGGAGTGCCATTTGATGTCCGGCAGCCATGATTTTATGCTGCGGGTAGTGGCCGCCAGCTTGTCAGATTTTGAGAAATTCCTGCAAAAGAAACTGATTAAAATCGAAGGACTGCGTGATGTGCAGTCCTCGTTTTCGTTGCGGCGGTTGATTCACAAAACCGCGTTGCCGGTTAAAGCGACGGTATGATATCAGGCGGCGAATTCGCCGCTGGCGACCAGAAAATCGATCAGCGCGGTCAGCGTTTTCAGGTCGTCAAAGGCGATGTTGTGGAATAACGCGATGCGTAACTGGTTGCGCCCCAGCGCCCGATAACCTTCGATACCGTGCGCCAGCCCTTGCTCGTCCAGATAACGGGTCAGCTTGTCAGCTGAAATCGTATCGGCCAGGTCGATGGTCGCAACGGTGGTGGAGCGGGCTGCCGGGTCGGCCACGTAGGCGGACAGATAATCCCGTTCGGCGGCCCACTGATACAGCAGCTCGGCTTTCTCCGCCGCCTGACGCTCCACGTCGGCGAAACCCAGCGTATTCATGCGCTTCACCTGTTCAGCGAACAGGAACAAGGTCACCACCGCAGGCGTGTTGTAAGTCTGCTGCTGCTCGCTGTTGCTCAGCGCCAGCCGCCAGTCGGCGAACGCCGGGATATAACGGCTGGGATCAGCGGCTACCTCGGCGATCCGCGCTTTGGCTTTCGGCGACAGAATTGCCACGAACAGCCCGCCTTCGCTGGCGAATACTTTTTGCGGCGAGAAGAAAAAGACATCCACACGGGAGAGATCACAGGCGATTTGCCCGGCACCACTGGTCGCGTCTATCGCCAACAGACAGTCTTCCCCTACCTCGGGTAACAGGGTATTCATCACCCCGGTGGAGGTTTCATTCAGCGTACAGGCTACTACGTCAGCGCCTTGTGTCACGAAGGTGGAATTCGCCTGACCGTATTCCACCGCGACGTTATCCGCCTCAATCCACGGGATTCGGCGCGAGGCTTTAAACCACTTCTCCGAGAATTCACCGCAGGTGTGGTGGACGATGCGCTTTCTGACCAGCCCGAGGCCCACCATATCGAATAGTACAGTGGCCCCACCGTTACCCAGTACGATGCTGTAGTCGTCCGGTACCGACAGGTAATCCCGCAGGCCTTGCTGAATGTCGCGGCACAGTGCGCGCACCGGTTCTTTGCGATGGCTGGTGCCCAGCAAATGTGGCCCTTTATCTTTCAGGCGCGTCAGGTCATCAAGCTGGATCAGTGATGGGCCGCAGCCAAAACGGGGATCCACCGGAATCAGTGCTTCAGGAAGGGTTATCGCCACGCGTTTCTCCTCAGGTTTTATCAGGTTCTCATGATGCTGTTTTCATCAGAATACGCGGGATGGGGAGAAAAGCGGTATGACTATTTTAGCCCGATGGTGCTGTTGTCCCGCTGCAACGCCAGCGGTGAAAACTGTGGCGATAGGGAAAAATGATATTAAAATGTTAATTAGCGGTTTGCAAAAAACGCATTTTGTTATAAGAATAATAACAATAGGATTATTTCAGAGAAAGTGTCGCGATGATGGTGTTTATCACCCGTCATGGCATGGTTTTTTTTAAATAAATTTCCCAAAAGAATAAATTATTTCAAACTGAATTAATTCCAGATGATGATTTTCGTGAGGCGGTGACGCTTCTGTTTGAGCATTTATCTCTGGAAAGGTGTTTTATTTCTTACTGCCTGTAACGTCAGGTGTTTTTTCGGTAACGAGTACAACAGGGAGCCAGGATATCAAGGTGATGTGTCATCTGTCTGATATCATTATTTCTTTTTAGAGAAGATCTTTTTATCGTTTCACGTTAGTCGTTTGCTTATTGCAGACTGACATGATGCGGTTATTTATAAGTTGGTTTTCTCTGTGATGGAAATAATGGTTCGCAGCCTGATGTGGTGTTGTATCTCTATAAATACGGTAAACACGGAGGCAATATGGATATATCGGTAACCGAACTGGCGTTATTCCCGGCAGAAGGGCGTTCCGGGTGGGCAGACTGGCGTTGGCAGCAGAAAAATGCCATTCGTGATGAACCGGCATTACGGGCAGCCTGTGGCGGCTGGAGTGATGAAATCGCACAGCGAATTATCCATAATCTTGCCAGTCGTAAGATGCAGATCACGCCGTATTATGCCAACCTGATAAAAGAAGCCGGGTATAAGAATATTGTCGACAACCCGTTGTGGCGCCAGGTGGTGCCGTTCTGGCTCGATGATGGCGCGACCGGTTACGACGGTGAATCAGAAAACTGGGAGCTGTCGCATGAAATGAAAACACCGATTTGTCAGCATAAATATGACAATCGGGTCATTCTGCGGATGGTGAATACCTGTAATTCCTACTGCCAGTTCTGCTTTGAAGCACTGCGGACGTTAAAGGTCGATTCGGAAAAAGAAAATGCCGGAAGAAAAGCCTTTCAGGATTCGTTGAATTATATCCGTAATACCCCAGGCGTAGAGGAGGTTATTCTCAGTGGCGGCGATCCGATGATGCTGACGGACGCGAAACTGGATGAATGTCTGGGGGCAATCCGTAATATCCGTGATTCCCTGTTGATCCGTATTCATTCCCGCTCGTTGACCTTTAATCCTTATCGTATTACCGACACGTTACTGGATATTCTGCGTCGTCATCGCGTCAATGCCTTTGGGGTGCATGTGTGCCATCCGCTGGAATTAAGCGATACCTTTCGTGATGCGGTAAAACGTATTCAGCAAGTCGTGCCGATTGTGTTTTCCAATATGCCGCTACTGCGTGGTGTCAATGACAATGAAGACACGCTCAGGCAGTTGTTTATTGAATTATATCGTATGGGGGTGAAGCCCTATTATTTATATCATTTCATGCCTTTTTCTCCGGGTGCCTCGGAATATAAAGCATCGATCCGCGATGCGATTGCCATCATGAACCGGTTGAAACGTCGGGTATCCAATATTGCGTTGCCGGAATATGTGCTGCCCCATGCGAAAGGGAAGTTCACCGTCCCATTGCTGAGCAGTGCGCAAGACATGCCGCAGTTTGAAGACATCAATGGCGAGCGCTTTTACCGTTTCACCAACTGGCAGGGCGATGTTTGTCGCTGGCAGGACAGTTAAACGGTATCACGTGGTGACACAAGGAGAAAAAGGTATGAAACCCGAAGCCATCTTATTTGTGGATGTGAATGATACCGCGGTGCCGGTCTATACCTACCGTGAGCCGCACTTTGCGGCAGCGCGCCGTCGGGGGCTGTTGTGCCTGACGGCGGCATGGACCGGTCACCGGCAGCGACAGCGGCTGGAAGCAGACAGCGATGACGTGTTCTGGCTGCCGACGCTGTCGGTGGCTTCGCTGGATGCGCTGCTGCAACAACTGGCGGAGCGTTATCAGGTGCGGGCAGTCTTGTGCCATGCCGGGCACGCCTCGCCGCTTGGGCAGATGGGGTGTCTGGTGGCGGAGCTGTGCCAGCGTCATGGCCTGGTTTACAGCACGGCACAAGCGGTGGAGCAGTGTAATAACAAGTTCCTGATGCGACAGGCGCTGGAGCGGGCCGGTGTCCGGTCGGTGGCGTACGCGCTGTGCCACGATGAAGCGCAATTACAGCGCGAAGCCGAGCGGGTGGGCTACCCGCTGATTGCGAAACCGCCCTACGGGGCGGCTTCCGCGTTTATTCGTAAATGCGTCGACTGGCCGCAGTTGCAGGCGTACTACCACCAGTTTATCGAACAGTATGATCGGGCTTCAGTAGCCAGTTTTTACGGTGAATCATGCCATTTTACCGACCTTGACGGACATTCACACCACTATGTACCAGGCCGTTCCGTGCTGCTGGAATCCTATATTGACGGCATTGAAGGGAGTGTGGAGTGCGTGGCAACATCGCAGGCGGTTTTCCCGGTGCTGATTAACGAAAAATTGCTACTGACCACGCAGGGCACGACCGTGCTGGAAAATCTGCTGATTACACCGCCGGTGGCTTTCTCTGCGCGTCAACAACAGCTTATTCAGGACTATGCCGTTGCCTGTTTGCAGGCGTTGGGGCTGACCTACGCAGTGGCACACGTCGAATTTCGGATGACGGCGTCGGGGCCGGTGGTTATTGAGGTCAATCCGCGTCTGGGTGGGTTGTATGTGAACGCGGCGTTTCAGGATATCGCCGGGCTGGACCCGTACGATCTGTACCTGTCTTTATTACTGGCGGATAACGGGGTAGAGACATCGCTACAGATGGCCTGTGAGCGAGTTTCCAGCAACGCTCAGCACTATTCCATGTTTGCGATTTATCCTCCCACCAGTGGCTATTTCAACGGTTTTCACGGCCTGTCGTGGGTGGAGCGCCACCCGGCTGTGCTGGCGTTTGGCCATTATCCGGTGGGGCATTACGTGGATGCGGATATCGAAGAACATTACCTGTTCAAAGGATGGGCTCGGGTTGCATCAGCACAGGATGCGCAGGCGTTGTACGAGACGCTGCAACACCATCTTCGCCCGATGATAGGCCCAACACTGAGTGACATCGACAGCGGCGTGTCGCCTGCCACCGTCGCTGTGCGCTAAATCAGGAAACCCACCATGTATATAAACAGGCTGAATATAAACAGCATGAATGCAAACAGGTTCAATGTTGGCGGTATGGCAGACGGCATTACCGAACAGCTCAGGCAACAGGGGTATTGTCATCTTCACGCCAGCCAGGAATGGATTGCCGTAGAGCCCGAAGAAGAACAGAGCTTCAAAGCCTACTGGGATAATTTGGTCGAGGATGAAAATTTTAAAAATTATACCCGCCGCGAACGGCGGATTCTGCGGTTTTTCTACCATCCTGACCGCTCGCTGCAACTGAACACGGATGCGGATTATTGCTCTACGGTTACCTACAACATTGATTACAAAGCGGGGCCAAACCGCCTGCAGTATGCCGAAGCGGGTTTTATCCACCATCCGTTACTACAACGCATCGTAGCAACTGATATGGCGATGATACGCCCGTGGCTGGCCGCCGATCAGTCGTATGCTATCGACATCCATCAGTTCCGGGTCAGGGCGGAAAAAGGCAACAGCAGCCCGACCACGTCCGGTATCCATCAGGATGGGATGGCGTGGATCTGTATGCACTTTATCCAGAGTAAGGGGACGCAGCCGGTGGTGTCCGAAATTTTCACCACCGCCGAGGAACATGATCCGCCATTGCTGGCAACGGCAATGAGCCGGTTCCTGGAGACCCTGATTGTGGATGATAAAGCGTTATATCACCGTGCCGGACCGGTTTGCCCGGTCGCAGAGGCGGCGTCAGCTTACCGGGATTTGTTGTTGGTGACGTTCCGGCCGATACAGGAGCGCTAGCAGACGAGACAGCCGGTAATACAGCAGACACTCATTACAACAGGGAACATCACAGGGAAAACAAAGGGTAATCCGTCATGGCTGAGCATCATGATATAGACATCGGGCAATCCCGGCGTAACGCCGGGTTGATTATCGCGGCGCGTTTTATTTCCGATTTTGGCGCCTTCCTGAACATGGTGGCGTTGTCCACCTACGTTTATCTGCTGAGCAACAGTGTGGTAAACGTCAGTATTTTTCTGGCTTGTCGGGTGGCGGGAGGGTTGCTGGCAAGTCTTGTTGGTACGCCGTTTTTTCGACGTTTTCAGGGACGTTCATCGCTGGTGGGGTTTGACCTGCTGCGAGCGGCGTTACTTTCGCTATTGCTGGTGTTGCCGCCCGCGTGGCAACTGCCGTTATTACCGGTGATCGCGCTTGGGGTCGGGGTGGGGAATGCCATGTTTGCGATTGGGCTCAACAGCCAGTTGCCTTACTGGGTGGAGCACAGCCTGCGGCTGACCACCAATGCCTGGCTGACCTCGGTGGCAGCCAGTGGCGCGGTATTAGGTAGTTTGGTGTCGGGCCTGTTGGTCGCCGGTTTTGGCTACCCGGTGGTCTTTATGCTGAATGTCGCCACTTATCTGGTCGCCGCGCTGTTGATTCTGCCGTTACGCATGGTTGAAACACCGCAGCCCCGGGCGAGCCAGCGCGATCGGTTCAACGAATGGCGGCAATTGCGGGAAGGGTTGCGTGGTGCGCCGATGCTGGCAGGCATGCTGATCGTCAGTATGGCGGATACGCTTGGCAGTGCGGCGCATAACGTGGGCTTTCCGGTCTTGTCCGCATTGATCTCGCCCGACAGCGCCAGTAAGACCATGGGCCTGATGCTGGCGTTGTGGGCGGTGGGTAAATTCGCGGGGGCGCGGGGGAGCGGCTTTTTGCTCCGGCAAGGGCCGCAGCGGACAGTGGAACGGGCCTTTTTTATCGGGGTGGCGTTGATGTCCACCGGCTTTATTCTGACCTTCCAGCAAACCGGGCTGGCGTGGCTGTTGGTGTGTGTGGTGTGGGCGGGTATTGGCGACGGTGTGGCGGAAGTTAGCCTGATTTCCCGTGCGCAAAGCGAGCCGGAATCCCTGCGGTTACCTATTTTTAGCCTGCTGACGTTGATGCAGATGACCGGGTTCGGTATCGGCATGCTGCTGGTGGCACCATTCTATGTATGGTGGACGCCTGCGGCGGTGATTGTGCTGTTCCACGGTTTGCCGCTGACCATGTTGCTGGTGGTGCAAGTATGGGTCTACCGTTATGGTCAGCGTTGTGCAGCAAGGCGTTCTGGTGAGATGATGAATTCTCATCACGGCCAGAAGGAGTAAGCAGTGTCAGCACAATGGGAACAAGAGAGCTATCAGGTTTCGACGGATCCGCGGCGGCTTGACCTGGATATCATTCATGGTTACCTCACCACCTCCAGTTGGGCCGCGGGTATCGACCGGGAAACGGTCGCGCTGTCTGTCGCCAACAGCTTGTGTTTTGGGTTGTACCATCAGGCGCGTCAGATTGGTTTTGCCCGTATGGTGACGGACTTCGCCACGTTCGGTTATCTGTGTGATGTCTTTGTCTTACCTGCACATCAGGGGGCTGGATTAGGGCGTTTTCTGGTGGAGTGCACCATCAGGCACCCGCGGCTGCAACGCCTGCGTCGTCAGTTGCTGCTGACCTCCACCGCGCCGTGGCTGTACCAGAAAATCGGATACGAGCCTATCAATCGTCAGGACTATGCCTGGACGTTTGTTCGTAAGGATATTTACCAGCCGGGCGCGCAAAGTACGGATACCCTAAATACTGAGACGTGACTGGTGTCCGTCAGGTATTAGTCCAACGCGACCAGATTCGCCTTCATTTTCTGCAATACACCTTTTTTCGTGAGTGCGTCGCTCTCCTGTAGCCGCAAGGATAAAACCTGCCTTATCACTATCGTATCACGCTGGAAAATCTCACTGATAATCGCGACGATAAGCCACAAAATCGTTCACTGACGTTTGACGCCACCAACCATGACGATATTCTGGAAATTATTGAGAAAGTTCGGTTAAAAGGGATCTTACCGGACTTGGACGTCGCCGCGTTTTGCACAGGTCTAAAGCTATTTGGCGAAGTGATGATGGTCCACCGCAGAGAGGCGCTGTTTCGTGACCTGATCCCCGCTTTTCGGGATTTTATGCTGCGGCTGAAACGGGGGAAACGGCCTGATTTATCGGATTACGTTTCCCCGATGACATGGATGACCAGTGAAGATGAGCGAGATTCGGTGTGCTTGTTATTCGCGTAGCCTTGCTATTCGCGTAGCGGCGCACAGCTTTCTCTGTGTGCCCGGGCACGCATGGTGACATTTCAATGGGAGAACGTAATTTATGCATCAGTATGCGCTGGTAGGTGATGTCGGTGGCACCAACGCCCGTCTCGCCTTGTGTGAACTGGCGAATGGGCATCTGTCGCACAGCAAACAATACGCGGTTCAGGAACACGATAGTCTGGAAGAGGCGATTCGTTTGTTTTTGACAGAACACGCGGATCTCACCATCAAAGCGGCCTGCATCGCTATCGCCTGCCCGGTGACCGGCGACTGGGTGTCGATGACTAATCACCATTGGGCGTTTTCCATTTCGGCGATGCAGCAGAATCTGGGGTTTGATCGCCTGGCCGTGATCAACGATTTCACCGCCGTCAGCATGGCGGTTCCGGTATTGACGCCAGAAGATGTGATTCAACTGGGGGGCGAGGCACCCGTGGCAGGCAAGCCGGTGGCGGTGTACGGTGCCGGGACCGGGCTGGGTGTGGCGCATCTGCTGCCGGTTGACGGGAAATGGCTGAGCCTGCCGGGTGAAGGCGGCCACGTCGATTTCGCGCCAAATAGCGAAGAAGAGGACATCCTGTTGCAGGTGTTGCGTCAGGAGTTAGGGCATGTTTCCGCTGAGCGTGTGCTGTCCGGGCCGGGTCTGATGAATATTTACCGCGCGATCGTTAAAGCAGATGATCGGGTGCCGGAAGCGCTGACACCGCAGATAGTGTCTGAACGCGCGCTGGCGCACAGCGATGTCGACTGTTTG
Organism: Dickeya ananatis; assembly: GCF_019464615.1. NCBI lineage: Bacteria > Pseudomonadati > Pseudomonadota > Gammaproteobacteria > Enterobacterales > Pectobacteriaceae > Dickeya > Dickeya ananatis. The sequence continues at coordinate 4,324,826 of NZ_CP040816.1, forward strand.
CGGGCGTTGTCGTTATTTTGCGTACTGATGGGGCGTTTTGGCGGCAATCTGGCGCTGAATCTTGGCACGTTTGGCGGCGTCTATATCGCAGGCGGGATTGTGCCGCGTTTTCTTGAGTTCTTCCGTAACTCCGGTTTTCGCAGCGCTTTTGAAGATAAAGGCCGTTTTCGTGATTATCTGGCCGATATTCCGGTGTTTATGATAACGCACCCGCAGCCGGGGCTACTGGGTGCCGGGGCGTACCTGCGTCAGGCACTGGGGCAGACGCTGTAACCCGCGTTATCCGCCCGACCCTGTTTCACCGGTGGTCAGTCCGTCAGGTAACCCACAGGTTGCCTGACGGCAGGTATTTCCCAGAATGGGGTTAGCGTTATTGCAGCGGTGAGGCGGGTAAGGCAACGAGTTGCGTTTCCTCCACATTTTCGATCATCGCCATCTCAAATCCCGCCATATCGGCATGAAATGCATCGCTGGACATGTAAGCGAGCGTCGTTGCCTGAATGTCCACGCCATCAGCATAACTCACCAGTGCCACTACCTGGCGGTCATTCTCCTGCGGGCGAAAAACACCGTGCGTTGCGATATGGAACAATTTCAGGCTCTCAATGTGACGATACCAGATTTCAGCGTATTGGCTGGCCGCTGCCGCCGTTTTCAATGTGTAGGTTCTTAACTGAAAGACAGACATCATGACATCTCCTGGGTGTGTGGTGAGTCCGGAGTATTGATGATCTGATGTGCGGAGAATGACGCCATTTGTGCGGGCGAGATGAGCCGAAAGTGAAAAACGCACGCAATGCACCTTGTTTGCTCTTAGGGATAATCCAGAACAAACAAGGTCAGGCATGGTGAACGGCATTCTTGTGAACAGTACTGTCGTGAACGGTTATTGCTGTGGACGGTACTGCTGATGTCGTCAGCCCCGGTTTCCCGGCCAGAACGGCTCGCCCAGCGTCAGCATCAACCGGTTGGCCCAGGCAAAAAACGCGGTGGACTGAATCAGGTCGAGAATCTCCAGCGTGTCCAACCCTTGTTCACGCAGGCGTGCCAGATCCTGTGCGTTGGCCTGCGATGGCGTGGTGGATAGCCGGGCGGCGAAGGTGATGATCGCCTGCCAGCGGGGGTTCTGTCCGGCGGCAAGATCTTCCCCCGGTGGTACATCAAGCAGGAGCTGTACGGCGTCATGCTGCTTCGACAATTGGCTGGCCTTACGGGCGTGTACCGAGGCGCAATAAATACAGCCGTTTACCTTGCTGACGACGGCGGCAGCCAGTTCCCGGTCCTGACGCGGTAGTCCACCGGACGTATAGAAGATGCCCTTGTCGGTAAGTGTGCGTTGCTCCAGCACCGGCAGATTACGGCCCAGCAAGCGGAAGTAGTCGGAATCGGTATGACCGAAACGCGCCAGAATGGCTTGCTCATCCGGGGTAAATTCCGCCAGCGGTTTGGCCGGGAGCCACGGTTCCCAGCCGAGTTCGCCCTGTGTAAACGCATTCGGAGCGGTTTTGCCGCTATTGGTCAGCGCTTGGGTATGCCAGTGACCGGCGACGGCGGCGGGTACAACGGGTGCCCGTTCTTCGGCGTGACCGGCCAGTAGTCGATAGCCGTACAGTAAGCGGCTTTGAAAACTGACAAACGCGACCAGTTGCGACAGGGTGACGATATCGTCTACTGCCCAACCCGCTTGTTGCAGCGCCTGCAAGAATTCCGGTTGGGCGGCGATGGGCTGTAATGCCAGACGTTTGGCCTGTTCCAGTGCCAGGTCCAGTGCTACGCCGGGCGTCGGGGCCGGAAAATCCGCCAGCCGTTGGGCATAAAAGTGCTGTAAACGGGCGTTCTGATGCCAGTCGCTGACCTTTTCGGCGATGAAAAAGCGCAATGCCAGCGGTAACGTGTCGCTTGTCGTCTGGCTGAACAGCGCGTCGTAGCTGCCTTGCGTATGCCGGGTGGCGGCATCACGCGTCGCTCTGGCCTGCGCCAGCGGCGAGTGTGGGGCAATTTCCGAAAGCGTATCCAATATATCGAATGTTGACTGTGTCATGCGACCTCCTGCCCGACCGGGCGGGTTTGTTTGTCTTTTACCGGCGACCAGCCCAGTGCGGGGGCAACCCGAGTGGCGATCAGCTCCAGCGAGCGCAGAATATGGGCGTGTGGTGGGTCGATAGAATGTACCTGAAACGCCAGATCAGTGGTCCGCGCCAGCGAACTGTCAGCCTGTAGTGAGGCGATGACGTCTTCCGGTGTGCCAACGTGGCTGTCGAACGAGGCGATCAGTTCCTCTACCGAGCCGTTGCGTGCCGGACGGCCCAACTGAGCCAGGCGGGCGGCGGAACGTTGCAGCCCGGTTTGCGCCAGTTGCAACGCCAGCGCCCGGTCATCGGCGACGAACACACTACGCGAACCCATGATGCGCGGTGTGACGCCGGACGGCAGCGCCTCCAGATAGGCGTCGATCATCGGGTTTTGCAGGTCGGCCAGCGTGGCATCCGGGAAAGCCTCCGGGCGCGGTTGGGTACGGGACAGCATCAGCCCATCGCCCGCGCGACCGGCGCGGATAGCGCCTTCCACAGAAAACGTAGCCTGCCATACACGGCGATTGAGATGCGGGGCTGCCGGATAAAGCTGATTACCGTCAGCGCTCAGCGGCTCGCCCGCCCAGGCGGCGCGTACCTGTGCCAGGTAGCGGCCCAGAATCTCGCCGCGCTGTTCGCTGTTGTGGCCGAACGCCGCGAACGATGACGGCGTGCCGCCGGAGCCGATGCCGACTTCCAACCGACCGTGACTGAGCAGGTCAAGTACGGCGGTATCTTCTGCCACCCGCAACGGGTGTTCCATCGGCAGGGTAATCACTCCGGTACCAAGCCGAATGCGTTGGGTTTGCGCGGCGACTTGCGCCAGAAACACCAACGGTGACGGCAGGCCGCCTTCGTCGGCGTGAAAGTGATGCTGTGCCACCCAGGCACTGTCGAAGCCCAGTTGCTCAGCGTTGATGATTTGTTCGGCGGCTAAGCGGTAACGTTGCCCGGCGGGCACGTCATCCAGCAAGCGGGTGAAAAACCCCAGACGTTTTTGAGTCATGATTAAATCCTTGGTGTAGTGTGTCCCTTAAGAGACGTGGTGCTGACCGGGAATCGCATCGATCAGTTCCTGGGTATAACGTTCAGCCGGTTGGGCAAAAATGCGATCTACTGGCCCGGACTCCACCTGTTTGCCGTGGTACAGCACGGAAACGGTATCGGCTATCTGCCGTACCACGGCGAGGTCGTGAGAAATAAACAGGTAGGTCAGCCCCAGCGAGGCTTGTAACTCGTTCAACAGGCGCAGGATTTGCGCTTGTACGGTGACATCCAGCGCGGAGACCGCTTCGTCCAGCACCAGCACTTTTGGCTCCAGCACCAGCGCGCGAGCGATGGCGACCCGCTGACGTTGGCCGCCGGACAGTTCTGCCGGACGACGTTGCAGTAGCGAGGCAGGCAGCGCCACCCGCTCGAACATCTCATGAACCCGGCTGGCCCGTTCTGTGCGAGAGTGGCGGTTAAAGTTGCGCAGCGGTTCCTCCACGATATCGAATAACCGCTGCGACGGGTCGAGTGAGCTAAACGGATTTTGATAAACCAACTGAATGGTCTGACGGAACTGACGTAGCGCTTCGCCGCGCAGTTGCGTCATGTCGGTGCCGTCGATCAGAATGCGGCCGGCCGTTGGGCGCTGGAAGCCAAGAATCAGGCGCGCGGTAGTGGTCTTGCCGGAGCCGGACTCGCCGACAATGGCGTGTGTGGTGCCAGGGGTTACGCTAAAGGACACCGTATCCACCGCCCTAAATCGCTGCTTATGGTCGCCCGCCAGTGGGAATTCCTGTACTAACTGTTCCACCTGTACCATCGGCTGACCGGCGGCAGGCCGGTTCACCGACACACGTGATGGACGGTGAGTCAGCGAGGGGATGTTGGCCAACAGGGTGCGGGCGTACTGGCTTTGCGGCGCACTCAGCACCTGTCGGGCTGGCCCCTGCTCCTGAATATAACCTTTCTGGAACACTAGCAGGCGGTCGGCACGCTCGGCCGCCACCCGGAGATCGTGGGTGACGAACAAAATGGCGGTGTTGTTCTCCCGGCGCAGTTCGTCCAGCAGGTCGAGAATGCGTTTTTGCACCGTGACATCCAGCGCGCTGGTGGGTTCGTCGGCGATGATCAATGCCGGTTTTAAGGCGATGGCGATAGCGATCAGCACCCGCTGTTTCATGCCCCCGGAGAGCTCGTGCGGGTACTGGCTGGCGCGCAGCTCCGGCCTGGTCAGCCCGACGCGCGTTAACAGTGTCAGCGTTTGCTGGCGCAGGCTATGGCGATCGCTTTTTTGGTGTAGCCGCAACATCTCGTCCACCTGATCGCCGATGGTTTTTACCGGGTTGAGTGAACTGCCAGGGTCTTGCGGCACCAGGCTGACCACCCGGCCACGAATGCTGTCCAGTCGTGACGGCGACCACCGGCTAATCTCGGTGCCGTTAAGGCGAATGGCTCCACGAGTCAGGCGACCGTTGTGTGCCAGCAGGCCGATCACCGCTTGTGCCGTGGTGGTTTTGCCGGAACCGGACTCTCCTACCAGCGCCACCACTTCGCCGGGCTGAATGACGAAGGACACCCCTTCTACGACCGTGCGTTCACCGTCGTCATCACGGTAGGCGATAGCGACGTCTTCCAGCTCCAGCACCGGTGTGGCCGGGTTGTGTTGTAAACTGAGCGGCAGGCTCATCGCGTTGGCCTCCGAATAGACTGGCTGATGCGATTGGTCGCCAGCACCACCGCGACCACCAGCAGGCCGGGGAAGGTGGTCAGCCACCAGGCGGTGGCCAGATAATTACGGCCTTCGGCGATGAGCAATCCCCATTCCGGCGTTGGCGGTGGTGCGCCGTAGCCGAGAAAACTCAGCGTGGCGAGTGCCAGAATCGCGCTGCCGAATTGCAATGCGGCGAATGCCAGTACGCTGGTGAGCGAGTTAGGCAGAATGTGGCGCCACAGCACGCCAAAGAAGGTGCCGCCGCTACCAAACGCCGCTTCAACATAATCGCTGTGGCGTACGCGCAGCACTTCCGCACGCACCAGCCGGGTAAAATTCGCCACCGACGTCACGCCCACCGCGATAGCCGCATTCAGATTGCCGAACCCCAGCAGGATGATGACGCTCAGCGCCAGCAGCAAACCGGGAATAGCCAGTAGCACATCGACGCTGCGCATCACCACGGTATCCAGCTTTCCACCTACCGCGCCTGCCAGCAGCCCCAGCAGGCTGCCGAGTACCAAACCCAGTGATACGGCCACTACCGCGCCGGAGAGTGAGTGCGCCGCCCCATAGACGATGCGGGTGTAGAGGTCTCGCCCCAGTTGGTCGGTACCTAGCAGGTACGCCCCACCCGGTGCCAGCCGTTGTGCGCCCGGCACACCCTCAATCGGTGATGCATGGGTAAACAGGCCGGGGAACAGTGCCCACAGTGCCACGGTCAGTAGCACCAGCCAGGCAAGCACCAGACCGGGCTGCGTGGCATAACGGCGTAGACGTGGTGTTTTGCGCAGCAGCGGAAAGGTGATTTTTTCCAGTTGAATGCTCGCCATATCACACCTCCAATGCGGTTTTCAGCCGCGGATCAAGCAACGGGTAGAGCAGGTCGACCAGCAGGTTGACGACCACAAAGGCGGTGGCGGAAATCAGCACGATGGCCTGCAACACGCTGGCGTCCTGTGTGTTGACCGCTTCCTGCGTTAACTGCCCCAGTCCGCTGCGGCCAAATACGGTTTCAGTGATGAGTGCACCAGCGATTAATTCGCCCAGTAGCAGACCTGCCAGCGTCAGCGCAGGCAGCACGGCGTTGCGCGCCACATGACGCCATAACACACTCTGGCGGCTCAGGCCTTTGGCGCGCGCCACCGCCACGAACGGTTGTGCCAGTACCTGATCGATGCTGCGCATCAATACTTGAGCAATCGGGGCGGCAATCGGTACGGAAAGTGTCAGGACTGGCAAAACCAGTCCTTCCCATTCGCCGGGGTTGATCACCGAAATCCAGCCCAGCCGGAAGGAAAACACCTGAATCAATACGATGCCGAGCCAAAACGTGGGGATGGATATCAGCAGCGACGGTACAGACTGAAAGAGCTGGCGCAGCCAGGCGAATGGCGCCAGCGCCGAGAGAAACGCCAGCGTGATCGCCAGCAGCAACGCCGCACCGAACCCCAGCACCGCCAACAGCAAGGTGGGGGGCAGGTTGGTTGCCAGTAAGTCGCTGACGGGCAACCCGGCCTGCAGTGACAGCCCAAAGTCGCCGTGCAGCAGGCGTGACAGTGACGCTGCATATTGGGTCAGCAACGGCACGTCGGCACCGTAGGCCAGCCGCAATTGTGCGATTTGGCTGGCGCTGAGCCCCAGCTCCGGGTTCATGAATTTGATCAGCACCGCATCACCCGGCAGTGCCTGTAGCAGCATGAACGACAAGGTAAATGCTGCCCACAGCACCAGCAGTGCATGTCCGAGGCGTGTCGCCAGATACGCTATGCGCATGTTTTGCCCTCCGTCGCTGATGCCCGGTTACTTATCCAGCCAGGTGTTGTAGAAACTGGGGCGGCCCACCGCCTCAAAGCCTATGCCTTTCGTGCTGGCGCGACCGGCGAACACCTGCGGCTCTTCAAAAATCGGAATCACGTATGCCTTATCGATCAGGTAGTTCTGTACTTCGCCGACCAGCGCCAGCCGTTTGTTGCGGTCGGTCGCGGAGGCGATGCCATCCAACAGGGTATTAAGGTGGGTGTCTTCAAAGGTTTGTACCTTGTCGCTGGCTCCGCCTTTTTGCAGCAGCACATTGCGCAAGGTGGGGTAATACTGGCTTTTCAGCACATCCGGGTCCGCTCGGCCCACCATGCCCGGCGATACGCCGGTTTTCAGTGGGTCGAGACTGTCAACGGTTTTGGTGCCCGCATCACCTGCCAGTACGTTCAATTTCACGCCCACTTTGGCCCACTGCTGCGCTACCAGTTGCAACATCTCTTTGTTCTGCGGCTGTGGCGGTGATTCGTAGGCGGTCAACACCAGCGATTGGCCGTCTTTCTGTCGGACGCCCTGTGTACCGATTTTCCAGCCCGCGTCGTCCAGCAGACGGGCGGCGGCGACCGGGTCGAACGTCAGCTTATCGGACAGGTTGATGTAACCGGCGGCGGTTTTCGCCAGTACCGACGTGGCTTGTGGGTAGTTATTGGAATACAGCGTCTGGATGATTTCTTTCGGGTTGGTGGCGTCACTCAGTGCCTGACGCACGCGGATATCCGCTACCAGCGGGTTATCCGGGCGGAAGTTGATACTGTTATTCACCCCACGGGTCGGGGCGGCGTAGATCCGAATACCCTCACTCTGCACCCGTTGTTCGTCATAGGCCTGAATTTGACGGATAAAATCCGCCTGACCGGAGACCAGTGCACCAATGCGCACACTGTCTTCCGGCGTCACCAGATAGGTGATGCCATCCAGATAAGGGCGGCCCTGATGTGCGAAACTCACCGGTGCCCAGTGGTAATCCTTACGTGCCACCAGTTTCAGTTCGCGCCCCGGTTTTTCGCTGCTGACCACAAACGGGCCGGAGCCGATGATGTGGGTCGCATCGCCCAACTGGTTGAAATTGCGGGCCAGCGTACTCAGCGACACCAGACCGGAGCCGATAGCGGAGGTGCCTTGTAGGAAACCGGGCGACGGTTTTTTGAAGTAGAACTTCACCGTCAGCGGGTCGATCACTTCGCTGCGTTGGTAGTTGTTGATGACTTCGGAAATCGGCTGGTTGAGTTCTTTGTTGCCCAGCCCGTAGGTGTCGAAATTTTTAGCGACGGCGTTGGCATCCAGCGGTGTGCCGTCAGAGAAGGTGACGCCGGGGCGTAACCGGAATGTGTATTCGGTGCTGTCGGCGTTAACGGTCCAGGAGTCTGCAATCCAGGGTTCAATGTCCAACGTTTCCGGGTTCTGATACGTCAGCTTATCGGTAATTTGGTTGAGGATACCGCCATTAGGATAAAAACCACCTGCGGGTGGATACAAGTTGGTGTGCGGTTGTTGTTCCAGATAGATCAAGGTGCCGCCGGTTTTTGGCGCAACGTCGGCAGCCACCGCCTGTGCGCCATTTCCCAGTAGTGCGAATGAAACAAGCAGACCCATTCCCCGCTTCTGTTGAGCGTTCAAGAAACCAGACATGGTTTTTTTCCTTTTAGTTATCAGAGTGATACCAGCCGCTATGCAGGTGACGTCGGGGCTGGAAAAAGGCTGTCATATGAAAGGGATACTTCCACAGGCATGGCAAAACCACAAAGTACAAAACCGGTAATCAATATCTGCTTTTGGGGTAAGTAAAGGCGGGCAGGCGAAGGGCGAACGCGATGCTTTTTTATTTCATAAAATTTGAATGATATCTACAAATAAACCCGTTTTTAACGAGCTGATAACAGGTCTATTATCACTTCCATCGAAGGCGATAACGCCTCCAGTAAAGAGCACTAACCGAATACAATGTGAAGGATATCAACCATGAACGCTATCAAAAATATTGCTGTAGTTATCGCACTGGCTACCGTTTCTTTCGGCTCTTTCGCCGCGACTGAAGTACAGCAGTCTGTCAGCCAGTCTGTCGGTTCTGTTAGCGCCACGGCGAATACGCTGGACGGCCTGCAGGCTAAGCTGTCTGAAAAAGCGGATGCCGCCGGTGCCAAATCGTTCCGCATCATCTCTGCCACCAGCAGCGATAACCAGTTGCAAGGCGTGGCTGAGCTGTATAACTGATAACGAGGGATATCACACCGATATCACGCGTAACGAGAGCCGCCTTCGTGAACTGCACCTTACTTAGTTGGGTATCCAACTTTTGGGGGGCAGTTCATTCGGGCGGTTTTTTTGCGTGCGTGATATCACTTGCGCGTGCAGTCACACTCCAGGTAGGGGGTATGGCTGCACGCACAACACGCCCGTTTTTCGGGGATCAGATTTTTTGGGTGTCAGACGCTGCCTTCTTGTCGTGCCCGCTCCACCTCTTCGGCCAGAATAGCGACGCCTTGCTCGATTTTTTCCGGCTCCGGCACGTAGTTCATGCGCAGGCACTGGTGAGCGTGCGGCCATTCCTGTTCCAGACCGGGGAAGAAGTAATGGCCCGGCACCATCAGTACGCCGCGTTGCTTCAGCCGCTGGTACAGCACCTCGGTGGTGATGGGCAGGTCTTTGAACCATAGCCACAGGAAAATCGCGCCTTCCGGTTTGTGAATCAGACACACTTCTGGCGGCAGATAACGACGGATGATGGCGATGGTCTGCTCCACCCGCTGGCGGTAGAACGGCCTGACCACATCGTTGGACAACCTTAGCAGATCACCACGCTGGATCATCTCATGTGCCAGTGCCGGGCCGATGGAGCCGGGTGCCAGGCTGACGATACCGTTCATGTTGCCGAGCGCTTCGATCACCTGCTCAGAACCGATCACGATACCGCAGCGGGAACCGGGCAAGCCGAGCTTGGACAGGCTCATACACAGAATAATGTTCGGATTCCACAGCGGTGTGGCATCGCTGAAGATGATTCCGGGGAACGGCACGCCGTAAGCGTTGTCGATCACTAGCGGAATCTGGTGTTCACGGGCCAGTGCATCCAGATGCTGCACTTCGTCATCGGTCAGCACATTGCCGGTCGGGTTGGTCGGCCGGGAAACGCAAATCATGCCGATATCATCGGTGATGTGCAATTGCTCGAAATCAACGTGGTATTTGAATTGCCCTTCCGGTAACAGCTCAATCTGCGGGCGAACAGAGACAAACATGTCCTCATCCAGCCCGGAATCAGCATACCCGATGTACTCCGGTGCCAGCGGAAACAGCACCCGGCGACGTTGCCCCTCATCAGTACGACCGGCAAACAGATTGAACAGGTAGAAAAATGCGCTCTGGCTGCCATTAGTCAGTGCAATATTCTGTGGTCCAATCTCCCAGCCAAACTGTTCTCGCAGCAGACTGGAGAGCGAATGCAGCAACACATCTTTGCCCTGTGGGCCATCGTAGTTGCACAGCGCATCGGTCAATTTTCCTTGATCCAACAGATCGCGACACAATTGCTGAAAATAGTCGTCCATTGCTGGAATATGGGCCGGGTTGCCGCCACCGAGCATGATGGCACCTGGGGTGCGTAACCCGTCGTTCAGGTCATCCATCAGTTGGGTAATACCAGCATGGCGGGTAAATTTGTTACCAAAACGGGAAAAGTTCATAATTTGTCAATAAAGGGTGAAGCACAGGTAAACCGACACCTTAGCGCGTGCCTCGGGGTGGTGCAATCATGGTGGAAATATCATCACCTTGTTTTTATCCATATATTTTTGTTATGGCAGTTCATTCATCTGCTGAATAGGTTTCCTGCTTCAGCATATTCACGTCTGTTGGACACTAAATGCTGAACGCGCGTCAGCTTTTAACCGATCACGATCGCGTTTTTCATGCAATATCATTAGGTATTCTTAATTTAAGTGTGATTTATATTGCAAATATGTTGTGAAAAAAGAGCAGTTAACCATCTGGTGATAGCAATCACATTCTCCTGTCAGCTGGATTTGTAGTCTTTTAGCTTCACGGGCTTAATCAATTCAGCTAAAAGGATGTATGGAATGAAAAATGTACTGGCAATGAGTATCGCTTTGGCGCTGGTTTCCTGGCAGGCATCGGCTCAAACCTTTGTGCTGACAGACGTTGAAAGCAGCACCGAAAAGGGAAACTGGCAGATCAGCAGCGATGCGCTGAAGATTAAGGATCAGCACTTCAGCATCGAGCAAAAGGTACTACACGGCGGACGTCAGGAAGGCAGCAAGATTCTGACTATCACCAGTCCCAACGGGCTGCAAATTACCTTGAGTCCGACCCGCGGCATGGATTTACTGCATGTCACCGGTAAAAACATCCGGCTGGGCTGGGATTCCCCGGTGGATGAAGTGGTCAACCCGAATACGATTACACTGGAAAGCCGCAATGGACTGGGCTGGCTGGAAGGCTTCAATGAGATGATGGTGCGCTGCGGCTATGAGTGGACCGGGCATCCGGTCACCAGCGACGGCATGATCTATACCTTGCACGGCCGTGCCGGTAATACACCCGCGTCGAAAGTGCTGGTGGATGTCAGCGACAACGCGCCTTACACCATCACGGTACGTGGCTTGCTCAAGGAAAACAGCTTTAAGAAATCCAACCTCGAAACCTGGACTGAACTGCGCTACGTGCCAGGGAGCGAGTCATTTACCATTCATGACGTGCTGACCAATAAGTCAGATTACGTGCGTGATTACCAGATTATCTATCACAGCAATTTCGGTACCCCGATTCTGGAAGAAGGGGCACGTTTCCTGGCACCAGTAAAAGAAATTTCACCGTTTAATGACTACGCCAAGGCCGGTCTGAAAAGCTGGCAGACGTATAAGGGCCCGACTAAAGGCTTCGACGAAATGGTGTTCAACATGACGCCTTACGCGGATAAAGAGGGCAAAACACTGGCCGCACTGGTCAATCGTGCGGGTGATAAAGGGGTGTCCATCGCGTTTGATACCCATCAGTTGCCGTTGCTGACGCTGTGGAAAAACACCGACACCCTGAAACAAGGCTATGTCACCGGTATTGAGCCCGGTACCAGCTATGCATATCCGGTCACTATTGAACGCCAGCAAGGGCGGGTGAAGAAACTGCAACCCGGCCAAAGCACCACCTTCGAGCTGACGTACAGCTTGTTGAGCAGCCCGGCGGCAGTACAACAAACCGAACAGAAAGTGAAAGCGATTCAGGGCGACCGCACCACAACGTTGACTGAGAAACCGATCGCGGTGGAGTGATCGCTCTTCGCGTGAGAATCCTCCTTCCTGACGTCGGGAAGGAGGGATCCTCAATTAGCGTGCTGAACTACTTCAGCACGTCCGGATTGACGCAGTTCTCTTTAACGTCACCACTGAGCGCGGCTATCAGGTTATCTACCGCGCAGGCCGCCATGTTGTAGCGGGTTTCATGGGTGGCGGAGCCGATGTGCGGTAGTGCAACCACATTGGGCAGCTTCAGCAGTGGTGAGTCTACCGATAGCGGTTCTTTCTCGAACACATCCAGACCAGCGGCGTGCAGGGTGCCGTCGGTCAATGCCTCAATCAGCGCCTGCTCATCCACCACCGGGCCGCGGCCAATGTTGATCAGAATGGCGCTGGATTTCATTTTCGCCAGCTGTGCCTTGCCAATCAGATGGTGGGTTTCCGGCGTCAGCGGCAGGGTAATACACAGAAAATCCGATTCCGCCAGCAGGGTATCGAGGTCGCAGTGACGGGCGTTGAAGCGGGTTTCTGCCGCGTCATGACGGCGACGGGCGTTGTAGAGTACCGGCATGCTAAAACCGAAGTGCGCCCGCTGAGCCACCGCCAGACCGATACGCCCCATGCCCAGAATACCAATGGTTTTGTGGTGAACATCGATACCGTACCAATCTTCACCGATGTTACGCGTCCATTCACCGGCTTTCACGCGCTCGGCGGATTCCAACGCCCGGCGAGCTGTCATCAGCATCAAGGTCATGACGGTATCCGCCACCGTTTCTGTCAGGACAGTCGGCGTATGCATCAGCAACGCTTTTTTGTCATTTAACGCAGCAACGTCAATGTTGTCGTAACCCACCGACACGGTAGAAACCGCCCGTAGTTTTGGCAGGTGGGACAGGTATTCCCGGCTGACGGTGTGTCCGGCCCCAATCAACCCTTCAGCACGCGGCAGTAACGGGTGGTCGATGGGGGGCAGGCCATCAAAAACCGAAACACTAGCGTGTTGCTCCAGTTTTTGGCGTAAATCGTCAGGGATCTTTTTGTAGAGGATGACTTCAGGTTTCATCAGTTCACTCCGGCTGATTGAGGCGATTGTCTGACTAAAACGACAGTTACTTTTGAACGCAGGTCAGCCTGTTAGCTTCGCATATCAAGGGCAGGCCTTTGCCGTAATAATGCCTAAAAACGTTTGGGCGATTTAATGAAATATCATGATAAACAATCAGATGGTACTTGTTATTTCTTCCCGGAGGCACACGACCTGCTACAGGCATGATGGAGGACAGGGTGGGAGACTGCAAGTCAGGCGGCGCGCCCTCTGATGCGTCAGAAGGCGCGCTCCTGCTAAAACCCTGGTATTGGCTGAAATCAGCAGTATTGCAATTTAAGTAGCATTGCAAACAAAGATGAAAGGAGTGGCAGTCACCCATGCTTGCGGCATGAATGATATGTTATAAAGTATCATTTTGTGGGGGTAATGCAACTGTACAATAATGCAGCGACAACGAATGCAGCTATAAGCGGGTGTGTTTTTGTAGGGGCGGTTTCCCGGCGGCCTGAAACGCGGTCAGGGTGTAACGGCGGCGAGCAACGCCTGATCCTGCCAGTGCATAACCAGCAAGCGTGACTGGGTTTCATGCTGATAACTTTCCTGCACGGTCGTAAACCCTTGTTTGCGATAAAAGGCGCAGGCACGGTGGTTCTGCTGATACACCTCCAGACTGAGCACCGGGAAGCGATGCTGAATATGCTGCATCAGCGCTGCGCCCACGCCCTGACCATACAGGCTGTGGTGAACAAACAGCGCGCCGACAAAGCGCTGATCCATCACGCTGATAAAACCGCCGATGCCCTGAGCATGCTCATAAATCCAGGTTTGTGAGTGGGGGATATAATGCCCGCGAACCAGTTCTTCACTTTCCTGCCAATAGTGCGCCGGGATAAATGGGTGCGCCAGCGTGGTACTTTCCCGCCATAGTGCGACCAGCGCGTCCAGGTCTTGTGGCCGATAAGGTCGAATCACAACGCCTCCGGATGACAGCAACAGTCAGTGGTATGGTCGTTTACCAGCCCGGCAGCCTGCATAAAGGCGTAGCAGATGGTGGAGCCGATGAATGTGAAGCCGCGTTTTTTCAACGCTTTCGACATGGCATCCGACACGGCGGTTTTTGCCGGTACCTCAGCCAGCGATGTCGGGTTATTGACGACCGGCTGATGGTTAACGAAGGACCAAATAAACGTCGCAAAGTCGTCCCCTTGCTGCTGCATCGTCAGCCAGGCGCGGGCATTGCGGATAATGGCTTCAATTTTTCCGCGATGGCGGATGATGCCAGGGTCCAGTACCAGCTGGTTCACATCGTCATCGGTCATGGCCGCTACCCGGTGCGGATCAAATCCGTGGAAACAACGGCGGTAGTGCTCGCGTTTTTTTAGCACGGTTATCCACGACAACCCGGCTTGCTGGCCTTCCAGACACAGCAGTTCAAACAGCGCGCGGCTATCGGTACAGGGTTTTCCCCATTCGTTATCGTGATAATCCTGATACAGCGTATCCTGCGTGACCCAGCCACAGCGTGCCATCCTCTTCTCCTTACTCCCAGTAGTTATTTGCCGACGAGTGTTATTTAGCAACATTGTTAGCGGCATTGTTATTCACCCGCGTTGTTGGTATTGATGATGGTCGATTTCAGCGCACCAACCGCGTGGTGTGGCGATCATCAGCCTAAGTGTGATGTGATGCAACCCTGACCTGACAGGGCAATATGTGACATGGCGCTGGAATCACACCAAAAAACGACAAGCGCAAAACGACAATTAATAAGCGACAGGGGACGATAATGGGGATTGAGTGGATGCTGGCCTATCTGGCGCTGGGAGCCGTAGTGGGATTTATGGCCGGATTACTGGGGATAGGCGGTGGTGGCATCATGGTGCCGGTGCTGACAGCGTTGTTCGCCGCACAAGGTGTGGAGAAAACGCATTTGGTGCATCTGGCGTTGGGGACCTCGATGGCGGCGATTGTGATCACCGCTATCTCCAGTCTGCGCACCCACCATCAACATCAGGCGGTGATGTGGCCGGTGGTATGGCGCATCACACCAGCGATTTTACTGGGAACCTTCGCCGCTACCTGGCTGGCGGCGTTATTGCCAACCCGTGCGCTGGCAATCTTCTTTTCCTGTTTTATGGCGTATGTCTCGCTGCAAATGGTGTTGAACATCAAGCCCAAACCTCACCGTCAGCTACCGGGCGTGGCAGGTATGTCGCTGGCCGGGCTGACTATCGGTGGTATTTCCGCACTGGTTGCCATTGGCGGTGGGTCGCTCACTGTGCCATTTCTGACCTGGTGTAATGTACGCATCCAGCAGGCCATCGGCACCTCGGCCGCGGTGGGTTTACCGATCGCGCTCTCTGGCGCGCTGGGCTACATGATTAACGGTTGGTCAGCGACCGGCTTGCCTGCGTTCAGCGTGGGTTATGTTTCGTTACCGGCGATGGCGCTCATCTCGGCGGTCAGTTTCTTCACCGCGCCGGTGGGGGCGCGTTTAGCGCATCGCTTGCCAGTCGCGACGCTAAAAAAAGCGTTTGCCGGGCTGTTGCTGCTGTTGAGCCTGAAAATGCTGCATACCGTATTTGCTGGTTGATCATTGCCCGGAACGGGAAGGGAAAGACGGCGATAATGCAATGTCGCTGAAGTTGTTGCCGCATTCTGGCTGTATATCTTGCACTCAGAGGGTATACTAGCGGCCTCATTGTAAAAACCACTTGTATCGCGTGCGAATCCAACATGCAAAAGTTTGATACCAAGACCTTTCAGGGCCTGATCCTGACATTACAGGATTACTGGTCGCGTCAGGGCTGCACCATTGTCCAACCGTTGGACATGGAAGTCGGTGCCGGCACTTCTCACCCTATGACCTGCCTGCGTGCGCTTGGCCCGGAGCCTATCGCTGCCGCTTATGTGCAGCCGTCCCGCCGACCGACCGACGGTCGCTACGGTGAGAACCCCAACCGTCTGCAACACTATTACCAGTTTCAGGTGATCATTAAGCCGTCGCCAGACAACATTCAGGAACTGTACCTCGGTTCACTGAAAGAACTGGGCATGGACCCGACCATCCACGATATCCGTTTCGTGGAAGATAACTGGGAAAACCCGACGCTGGGTGCCTGGGGTTTGGGCTGGGAAGTGTGGCTGAACGGGATGGAAGTGACCCAGTTCACCTATTTCCAGCAGGTAGGGGGTCTGGAGTGTAAACCGGTGACCGGCGAGATCACCTACGGCCTGGAACGTCTGGCGATGTACATTCAGGGCGTGGACAGCGTCTACGATCTGGTGTGGAGCGATGGCCCGCTGGGTAAAACCACCTACGGCGACGTGTTCCATCAAAACGAAGTGGAACAATCGACTTATAACTTCGAATACGCCGATGTGGATTTCCTGTTTACCTGCTTTGAGCAGTATGAAAAAGAAGCCCAGCGGTTGCTGGCGCTGGAAAAACCGCTGCCGCTGCCTGCTTACGAGCGCATTTTGAAAGCCGCCCACAGCTTCAACCTGCTGGACGCGCGCAAAGCCATTTCCGTGACCGAACGTCAGCGTTACATCCTGCGGATCCGTACCCTGACCAAAGCGGTGGCGGAAGCCTATTATGCCTCTCGTGAGGCACTGGGCTTCCCGATGTGCAATCGTAAACAGAGCTGAGAGGCAGCGATGACAGATAAGACATTTTTGGTGGAAATCGGCACCGAAGAGCTGCCGCCGAAGGCTTTGCGTACCCTGGCGGAATCTTTTGCCGCCAATTTTACCGCTGAACTGGATGCTGCCGGGCTGGGTTACCAGTCGGTCGATTGGTTCGCGGCCCCGCGCCGTCTGGCACTGAAAGTGGCCGGTTTAAGCGCGTCCCAGCCGGACAGGGAAGTAGAAAAACGCGGACCAGCCATCGCGCAGGCGTTTGACGCCGCTGGCAACCCGACCAAAGCCGCAGAAGGCTGGGCTCGCGGTTGCGGCATCACCGTCTCCCAGGCTGAGCGCCTGACCACCGACAAAGGCGAGTGGCTGCTATTCCGCGCACACGTGAAGGGCGAAGCGGCACAAACGCTGCTGCCGGGCATGGTCAGCACCGCGCTGGCGAAGCTGCCGATCCCGAAACTGATGCGCTGGGGCGATAACGACACGCAGTTTGTGCGTCCGGTGCATACCGTGACCCTGTTGCTGGGTGATGAGCTGATCCCCGGTACCGTGCTGGGTATTGATTCCGGGCGTACCATTCGCGGTCACCGCTTTATGGGGGAGCCGGAATTCACGATTGATAACGCCGACCAGTACCCGCAGATTTTGCAGGAACGTGGCAAGGTCATCGCCGATTACGACGCGCGTAAAGCCAAAATCAAGGCCGATGCCGAAGAGGCGGCGCGCAAGATTGGCGGCAATGCTGATCTGAGCGACAGCCTGCTGGAAGAGGTCACCTCGCTGGTGGAATGGCCGGTGGTCCTGACGGCGAAGTTTGAAGAGAAATTCCTGGCGGTACCGGCGGAAGCGCTGGTGTACACCATGAAAGGCGACCAGAAGTACTTCCCGGTTTATGACAACAGCGGCAAGCTGCTGCCGAATTTCATTTTTGTCGCCAACATTGAATCGAAAGACCCGCAGCAGATTATCGCTGGTAACGAGAAGGTAGTGCGCCCGCGTTTGGCTGACGCCGAGTTCTTCTTCAATACCGACCGTAAAAAACGTCTGGAAGATCATCTGCCGCGTCTGGAAACCGTGCTGTTTCAGCAACAATTGGGGACGCTGCGTGACAAGACCGACCGTATCGCCGCACTGACCGGCTGGGTGGCTGAGCAGATCGGTGCTGATGTCAATCACGCCAAACGTGCGGGCTTGCTGTCCAAGTGCGACCTGATGACTAACATGGTGTTTGAATTCACCGATACTCAGGGTGTGATGGGGATGCACTATGCCCGTCACGACGGTGAAGCTGAAGATGTGGCTGTCGCGCTAAACGAGCAGTACCAGCCGCGTTTTGCTGGCGATGAACTGCCGTCCTCACTGGTCGCTTGTGCGCTGGCGATTGCCGATAAAATGGATACCCTGGCGGGTATTTTTGGCATCGGTCAGCACCCGAAAGGCGATAAAGACCCGTTCGCACTGCGCCGTGCGGCGTTGGGTGTGTTGCGCATCATCGTGGAAAAACGCCTGCCGCTGGACTTGCAAACGCTGACGGAAGAAGCGGTACGCCTGTACGGTGACAAGCTGACTAACGCCAACGTGGTCGACGATGTGATTGAATTTATGCTGGGTCGCTTCCGCGCCTGGTATCAGGAAGAAGGTCACAGTGTCGACACCATTCAGGCAGTGCTGGCGCGTCGTCCGACTCGCCCGGCAGATTTCGATGCTCGCGTGAAAGCGGTGAGTCATTTCCGCACACTGGAGCAAGCCGAAGCACTGGCGGCTGCCAACAAGCGTGTCTCCAACATTTTGGCGAAGTCTACCGAAACGCTGAACGACAGCGTGCAGGCAGCGTTGCTCAAAGAGAAGGAAGAAATTCAGCTGGCGACGTATGTTGCCGCGCTGACCAGCAAGCTGGCACCGTGGTTTGCCGAAGGGCGTTATCAGGAAGCGCTGGCGGAACTGGCTCAGTTGCGTGAGTCAGTCGATAACTTCTTCGATAAGGTGATGGTCAACGCTGATGACCCGCAGGTGCGCATCAACCGCCTGACGCTGCTCAACGAACTGCGTAATCTGTTCCTGAAAGTGGCGGATATTTCGGTGTTGCAGTAATTGCCCGGATAATCAGCGCAGAGCACGCTGTGTATGCAAAAGCCTCCTTTGTGGAGGCTTTTTTGTCATTGGGCATTGTTAAACCTTAAACTTGTACCTGACAGACCTCATCTGATATTTCCTGAATAATTTTTTCTACCCACGAAAACAGTGTGTATTGATGGTAGACAGGTTCCGGTACGGGTTGGTAAGGGGTATGGATAAAACCTTGCGGAAGGTATCTATCCTGATCCAGAACGCATACATTCTGCGGGTTATAAAAATCATAACGGGTGATGTGTTGATTCGTCGTAATCAACTTACGCTGATAAGCCATCGATTCATAGGCACGGAACGATAGCCCTGCCTGTTGGCCCTGAAGAATATCCAGAATTGCCCGGGAGTTGCTAATTTCATGGGCTAGTTCAGCACCTAAAAATAATTTCTCTGATGTTTTTATTCTATTATCTTTTATACATTTTGGTTTTCCTGATTCCCCGATATAAAAAATAATATTGGATTTGAGTTCAGGGTTTTTATCAAGGAAATGGATGACTTGCTGGTATCTCTCTGGCGTGAAACTCATAACGGAGAAAATATCGTACTCGCATGCCTGATAAGGAATCGTACTTTTCCATTCAGAATCAATGTAATTGGTGATTTTGGTGAAATGGAATTTTTCGCAATCTTCACTATCGAAACTGAGCACGTGATCGAATTGCTTCAGGTACAAGCCATTGGCGGGGGCTTTTTTCAAACCGTCCCACAATGTGGCGACGAGTTTTCTCCCGTGCTGGCGTAATATTGCCAGGTGCTGTTCATTAAACAGCTTAGGTTCTGTCATAATAATGGCATCGAACGGTTCTCTGCCAATAAAGAAATTATGCAAGCCCAATTTAATTTGGTTATCAAGTACAAGGCGTTTGTAGTTTTTCCCAGTGATCGTTTTATAGATCTTCGAGACGATGCGGTGGGGTGAGTCAAAGTAGTGAAACGTTGACAGATCACAATGATCAAGATGGGTAACGTCGTGCCCCTGGCGTTTCATCTCTGTCACGATAGGTGTAGCCAGATTAGCCCAATTCGGGCAAATAAATAACAAACGCATAACGCGGTTATCCTCGGGATAATTATTTATTTCTCATTATGATGCAACAAGCCTGAGCGCTATGGCTCGTACTGAATGGAAGCAGTGTGTATAAACGTTAGGAAATATAACACCAAGTGTTAGCCTGTGTCCCGCGATTATGTTGGTCGCAGGTCGCCCGTCTCCCTAAGAGGTGGCTTAGGGCTGACAATGAAATAAACCCCGCACGCTATCCACGTGCGGGGTTATTGCATTCAGGTTTTACATGATGCCTGTTCTCTGGTGAAGGTTCCCGTTGGTTAATGCTCTGCCGGTTCGATCACCATCAGTAACTGCCCGGCTTGCACCTGATGTCCTGCCTGACGGTGCAACGTATGAATAACACCGGCGACCGGTGCGATAATGGGGATTTCCATTTTCATCGATTCCAGAATACCGACGATTTGCCCGGCGCTGACGCTGTCTCCGGGGGCGGCAAGCCATTGCCACACACTCCCTGCCACCTGACTTTCCACACCGTAACCGTTAGCCGGGATCACCTCATCGTCGCTGGCCGTCTCTTGCAGGCTGCTGTCGAAGGTGAACTGGCCGTCGGCGCGCCAGCGTGCCAGCTCTTTGTCGAAGGCCAGCTGTCGCTGTTGCTGGAAGGTATCGATAGAGGGTTGCTGTTCAGCCAGCATGTGCTGGTAGTCGGCGAGGCGAAATTCCCCCTCTTCAATGCGTAACGGATAATCTCCCCACGGGAAGCGTTCGCGGATAGCCAGCAACTCCTGCGCGCTGACCGGATAAAAGCGAATCTGATCAAAAAAGCGCAGTAGCCATGGCTGGAGAAAGACATCGGTTTGCCGATCGCGGTTCCACATCTGTAACGTACGGCCCACGAACTGATAGCCACCGGGGCCTTCCATACCGTATACACACAGATATGCGCCGCCGATGCCGACCGAGTTTTCCGCCGTCCAGGTGCGAGCCGGGTTGTACTTGGTGGTGACCAGCCGGTGGCGTGGGTCGAGTGGGGTGGCGACAGGTGCACCGAGGTAGACATCACCCAGCCCCATCACCAGATAGCTCGCGTTGAAGACTATCTCTTTGACCTGCTCTACCGACTCCAGCCCGTTGATACGGCGAATGAATTCGATGTTGCTGGGGCACCAGGGCGCGCCGGGTCTGACCGATTGGGTATAGCGGGTGATGGCATCGCGGCAGGCGTCGTCATCCCAACTGAGTGGCAGCCAGACGGTACGGGAGGGCACGGCGGCGTGCCGCAGGTCGCCGAGTGCGTCGTCTGCCTGTTGCAGGTGCGCCAGCAGCGCGTTGCGCGGGCAGCACAGGCTGTCGAAATGGATTTGCAGCGAACGAATGCCCGGCGTCAGTTCCTGCATACCCGGCAACGGGTGCTGTTCCAGCCACTGCATCAGCGCGTGTACGCGAAAACGCAACGCGATATCCAGCCGGTGCTCGCCGTATTCCAGCAACAGGAAACGATCGCCTGCGGCGAGGCAGGTCACCGAAGGTCGCTCGTCCTGTGCTGCTCGGTGGTACAGTACCGGCGATGGGCAACATGGGGCGAGAGTAGGCTCTGCGGCAGGGCGAGCGGCGGCGATGGCGTATTCTGCTGCGCGCGCTAGCTCGTCCGCTTGTTCCAGC
Organism: Dickeya ananatis; assembly: GCF_019464615.1. Taxonomy (NCBI): domain Bacteria; kingdom Pseudomonadati; phylum Pseudomonadota; class Gammaproteobacteria; order Enterobacterales; family Pectobacteriaceae; genus Dickeya; species Dickeya ananatis. The sequence continues at coordinate 4,346,157 of NZ_CP040816.1, forward strand.
GTGACCGGAATAAAACGAATGCTGTCGCCTGCTTTGAGCTGGCCCAGTTTCCACAAGTCAGCGTGGATCACCGTAGCCGGGCAGACGAAGCCGCCCAGTGACGGCCCATCCGGCCCCAGAATCACCGGCATATCGCCGGTAAAGTCGACGGTGCCGAAGGCGTAGGCGTTGTCGTGAATATTGGACGGGTGCATACCGGCTTCACCGCCGTCGGTTCGCGCCCATTCGGGTTTGGGGCCAATCAGCCGGATACCGGTGCGGCTGGAGTTGTAATGCACCTGCCAGTCAGCGGCGAAAAAGGTATCGATGTCTTGTGCGGTAAAATAGTCCGGTGCGCCGTGTGGGCCATAAATCACCCGCAGCGACCAGTGGGTATTCCAGTCAGGCGCAGGCAATACGGCGTCCGACGCGGGTAGCGCCGGGGCGGCCAGATGTAGTACGTCGCCTGCGCGCAAGGCCCGTCCGGCATGGCCGCCGAACTTGCCGAGCGTGAAGGTGCTACGGCTACCCAGGTAGGTCGGGCAGGCCAGGCCGCCTGCCAGCAACAGGTAGCTGCGGCAACCGGCACCCTGAATATCACCGAGTGTGAGCGTTTGTCCGGCGCGGGCGTGATGAACGCGTCCGCCGTCGAGGGGGGCGCTATCCAACCGGATGTCGATGACGGCACCGGTCACCACGAATGCGCAGTCATGGTTGAAACGCAGGGTTGGCCCACGCAGGGTGATCTCCAGTCCGGCGGCATCGGACGCGTTGCCCAGCAACTGATTGCCGAGCCGGAATGAGTGGGTATCGAAGGGGCCAGAAGGCGGTACACCGACGTGCCAATAGCCGATGCGGCCGGGGGCATCCTGCACGGTCGTCAGTGTGCCGCCGCTGAGCACATCCAGCGTCGCGGGCTGCCAGACAACGTCGCCCAGCGTCGCGGTGATGATTTCTCCGCGTCTGACCGCAGGCAGGGTCAGCAGATGGCGTAGCCAGTCGAGGTTGGTTTCGATGCCGTACAGCGACGTGGCCGCCAGCGCCTGCGCCATACCGTCGAGGGCGGCATCCCGGCTGTCGCCGTGTACGAGGATTTTTGCCAGCATCGGGTCATAGAATGGCGATACCTCGCTGCCGCTGTCCAGCCAGTGGTCGATGCGCAGGGTAAGCCCGGGCAAGGCGTCAGGAAAATCAACGTGACTGAGCAAGCCAGCACAGGGCTGGAACTGTTTGGCCGGGTCTTCGGCGTATAACCGCACCTGAATGGCGTGACCGCGAGGCGTGGTGGTGAGCGTATCAAGCGGCGGCAAGCAACCCGCCCCCAGTTCTACCATCCACTGCACGATGTCGACGCCGTACACCAGCTCGGTGACGCCGTGTTCGACCTGCAGGCGGGTGTTGACCTCCAGAAACCAGAACTGCTTGCTGCCCTCGTCATACACATACTCGACCGTGCCTGCACTGCGGTAATTGACCGCCTGACACAGCCGAATGGCGGTAGCCTGCAGTTCAGCACGCACGCTGTCACTCAGGTGGGGGGCCGGGGTTTCTTCAATCACTTTCTGGTTGCGGCGCTGGGCGGAGCAGTCGCGCTCGCCAAGAGCTATCACGTTGCCCTGGCCGTCACCGAAGACCTGCACTTCGATGTGGCGGGCCTGAGCGATGAATTTTTCCAGAAATACGCCGTCGTCGGCGAAATTGTTACCCGCCAGTCGCTTGACGCGGGTAAACGCATCAACCAGTTGGGCATGGTCATTGCAGCGCTGCATGCCGATGCCGCCGCCGCCCGCGGTACTCTTTAACATCACCGGATAACCGATGCGCTGTGCCTGTTCGCAGGCGCTGTCCAGCGAGGTGAGCAGGCCGCTACCGGGCAGTAGGGGGACGTCGTTCTGTTGTGCCAGTGCCCGGGCCTGATGCTTGAGGCCGAAGGCGGTCATCTGGGCGACAGTCGGGCCGAGAAACACCAGGCCTGCTTGTTCGCAACGGGTCACAAAACCGGCGTTTTCACTCAGAAAACCATAACCGGGATGGATGGCTTGTGCGCCACATTGAGCGGCGATATGCAGTAATTTGTCCTGATTCAGGTAGGTATCGCGCACCGGGCCGTCGCCCAGCGACCAGGCTTCATCAGCCTGACGCACATGCTGTGAATGGCGGTCCGCTTCGGCGTAAACCGCGATGGCTTTTACGCCCATTTTTTTCAGGGTGCGGATGATACGCACCGCAATAGCGCCACGGTTGGCAATCAATACACGCTCAAACATGACCGAGTCTCTTACGGGCAGGTCGTCCTGCGCTATTCTGGACGCGTATTGCGGGTCGTCCCGCGCGTCACTGTTCCCGATGTGTGCCGTGTCGCTCTGTTTACCAGATAGCGATATCGACAGGTGTGGGGTTGTAGCCATTGCAGGGGTTGTTCAACTGCGGACAATTGGAGATCAGCACCAGTACGTTCATTTTCGCTACCATTTCCACGTATTTTCCCGGTGCGGAGATACCGTCGGCAAAGGTGAGCCCACCGTCCGGTGTGACCGGCACGTTCATAAAAAAGTTGATGTTGTGGGTGATGTCGCGTTTGGTCAGCTGGTACTCCGGGTGTTGCGCTACCGCCAGCATCCAGCTGTCGCGGCAGGCATGCATGTGGCGTTTTTCCAGATCGTAGCGCACCGCGTTGCTCTCGGTGGCGCAGGCGCCACCGAGCGTGTCATGACGGCCGCAGGTATCCGCCACGATTTCCAGCATCGGGCGGTCTTCATTGGAACGCAGCACGCTGCCGGTAGTGAGGAAGACATTACCCTGGCCGCGCAGGGTGTCGCTCATGCTGTAGCGTTCAGCGGTATCGTCAGCATTGTAGAACAGGGTATCGGCGGCCTGATTGCCTTCGAGGTCGGTAATGCGCAGCGTCTGACCGGCTTCGAGGCGGTGTAACCAGTAGTCGCCAGCCTGAACGGTGGCGTGGTAAACCGCCGTGGCGGGGTCGCGTTGACTGGTCTTTATCATGTTCAGACTCCTTGTGGCTGTTCAGCCAGATAATAAAGTGTGTTGTTGCGAAGCCCGCGCTGGTTTTCCGGGCGTTCCAGACAGATAGCCGGTAGCGGCGCGCGCTGATAATCCAGTGTCAGACGCACCGGATGGCGCGGATAATCGGTAGCGGTGCTAAGCGGGTGCGGGCAGGTGTGCAGAATCACCAGCGTGTCCATGGCGAAGCGCAGCGTGACGCTGGCACCGGCTTTACCCTGTTGCTCAAGGCGCAGGTTTCCGTTGTCATCGCTACCGACATGGGCGAAAAAGTTGACGCACGCCGCCATGTCGCGTTTGCCGAGACCGTATTTGGCCAGTTCTGCCAGAAAGCTGTCGTAGCCGTTTTGGTGACGTTCATTGTGGGCTTGCTGGTAGTTCAGCTCGCCAAACTGGCGCGCCACCTGCTGGGCATTGGCGGTGCCACACACGGTGTCATGCCAGCCGAAACCATCGGCTTCGATACCGCAGAAAATGCGGCCCATATCCGAATACAGGCAGTGCCCGGTTGTCAGGCGAAACGTGTGCTGGCATTTGAGCGTATCCGGTGCGTTGTAGCGCTCCAGCGTATTTTCCGGGTTGTAGAACAACATACCGACGTTGGCACCGCCTTCGATGTCGGTCAGGCGCAGCGCAGTACCGCGGCGCATCAGCAGCGACCAGTGCGACCCGGCGGGCAGTTCAGTGAGATAATGTTCATTCATGGTGTGCGGGGTGTTGTGCAGAGTGTTGTGCATAGTGTGATTCCTCCTGGTCAGGCGACATGCCGCCGCCTGTCAATCAGTTCTCCCACCGAAGCCCGCACACCGGCTGGTGCGCGCTCCAATGGCAGGTCATAGGTGATGCTGGCACCAAAGGCGTCTGGTGCCTGTGGGTCCTGACGGAGCTTGTCGAACACCCACAGGCGTGATCCGAGTGAAAATCCCTCTTTAAGGTCATGGGTGATCATGAAAATGGTCAGGCGGTGTTCCTGCCATAACTGGCTGATCAACTGGTGCATTTCGGCACGGATGCCGGGGTCGAGCGCACCGAACGGTTCATCCAGCAGCAAAATACGTGGGCGCTTAATCAACGCCTGCGCCAACGCCAGCCGTTGTTGCATGCCACCGGATAACTGATGCGGATACTTCTGGGCGGATTGCTCCAGCCCGACCTGACGCAGCATTGCCATCGCCTGATCACGAAGTGCCTGTCGGCGCTTGCCCCATACCCGGCCGAGCCAACGCGCTTCGGCAAACTCCGCACCAATCATCACGTTTTCCACCACCCGTAGATGAGGGAAAACCGAGTAGCGCTGGAATACCACGCCGCGATGTTCATCTGGCTCTTGCAGCATCGGCTCGCCATCGAGTAGCAACTGGCCGCTACTGGGGCTTTCGGTGCCGAGCAGCATCTTGAGAAACGTGGTTTTGCCGCAGCCGGAGGCACCGACAATAGAAACGAATTCACCTTCCTCAACGGAGATGTTGAGCCGTTCCAGCACCACCTGACCGTCGTACTCTTTTCTGATATTTTTTAGTGTTAATAACGACATAGGTTCTCCTGCGTTCTGGCCGGTGGCTTATTTCGCGTAATACCAGGGCCAGCCGCGACGGCTGATGACCCGCAACAGGACATCAAGCAAAAACGCCAGTACGGTTATCCAGGCGACGTAGGGCAAAATGACGTCCATTGCCAGATAGCGGCGCATCAGGAAGATGCGGTAGCCCAACCCTTCGGTGGCGGCGATAGCTTCGGCGGCGATCAGAAACAGCCAGGCGGAGCAGAGCGACAGGCGCACGGCGTCCAGCAAACGCGGCATAAGCTGTGGCAGGATCACCCGCCACAGGATTTGGCCGCTGTGGCCACCAAGGGTTTGCGCTTTCACCAGTTGTTCCTGCGGCAGGCTCTGGATGTAGAGTTGCAGGTCCCGCACGATGAATGGTGTGATACCCACCATAATCAGCACCACCTTGGATACCTCGCCTAACCCGAAAACGATGAACAGGATCGGTAGCACCGCCAGCGGTGGGATCAGCGCAAACAGGGTGATCAGCGGCGACAGAGTGGCTCGCACCACCGGGAGTGCGCCACATAGCAGCCCGAAGACCAACGCCAGCACGGCGCTTAAGCCCACGCCGGTCAACAACCGCAGCAGGCTGGCGGCGGTGTCGACCCACAGCAGGTATTCGCCGGTGCGCTCGTTGGGTTCAAACGCCATACGGTGCATGGCTTGCGCCATCGCACTCAGGCCAGGCAGCAGTTTGTCAGCGGCATTCACCGCCAGCCGGGCGTCAGACGCCATCAGGTAGACGAGCAGCAGCGCCAGTAGCGGCAGAAACCCCATCACCCCGCGTGTCAGCGGTAACGGCTGGTAGTTAATCAATTTGCGCATCCGGCGTTCTCCTGTATTACAGCTTGTTGTCGACGGCCAGTTTCAGGAACTCGTCGCTAAAACGCAGTTTGACGTTGTCGGTATTACCCCACAGGCCAGCCGGGGTAGAGACACCGACCACGTCTGCGCTGGGGGCGCTGTCACCCAGCAGGCCATGACGGAAGGAGAACTCTGCGACTGACTGCATGGTGGTTTTCAACTGCGGGTTCTGGACGAACTCCAGCGTCTGTTTCGGGGTGGCGAACAGATGGGTGGCGGCCAGTTGCGCGTCAAACCCGGCCAGATCGGTACCAGAGGCTTGCCCCATGGCGGTGCGGGCTTCACGGGCGGTAGCGCTGTCGCCTGACATGGTTTGCAGGGTTTCATACCATGCGCCGGTCAGTGCTTTACCCAACTCCGGGTGTTTTTTCAGCGTCGCGGTGTTGACCACCAGCAGATCGAGGATTTCGCCGGGGATTTGCGCGGAAGAAAACGCCAGCTGGCTACCCGGCTGTTTTTTGGCTTCCGCCAGCAGCGGGTTCCAGGTGACGATGGCCTGTACGTCAGGCGTACCAAATGCGGCGACGAGATCGGCATCGGCGGTGTTCACCACCTTGATGTCTTTTTCGCTCATGCCGTTCTTTTCCAGCGCCCGTGCCAGCAGGTAGTGAGAGACTGACAGTTGCACCAGATTAATCGGTTTGCCTTTGAGCGACGCCAGGCTGTTGGTCCCTTTGATCAGGATGCCGTCGTTGCCGTTTGAGTAGTCGCCGACGATAAGTGCGGTGCTGTCCACGCCGCCTGCGGCAGGAATAGTCAGCGCGTCCATGTTGGTCATGGCGCAGCCGTCAAAACCCCCAGAGGTGTATTGGTTAACGGATTCGATGTAATCGTTGACCTGTACAAACTGGATATCAATGCCGTACTTGTCGGCCCATTTTTTGATAATGCCGTGCTGCTGGGCGTAATCCCAAGGCATCCAGCCGGCATAAATAGACCAGCAGAGTTTGAACGCGGGTTTGTCAGCGGCCTGTACGCCGAGGCTGCACAGTGCCAGTGCGCAAACAAGTAGTAATCGTTGAATCGTTTTCATGGTGAATTTCCTCTGACGTTGGGCGCAATCATTAAAGAAAGAAAAAAAGCAGGAGGGCGGCGAGCATGCATCTCGCTGTATCCTCCCGGGCTTTTTTCCCGCCGTGTAACCGCCAGAGGGCGGTCGGTAACTCTCGGACCTGCGCAGTAAAGCCGGAACCCTAGTCACCCATTTCCAAATTGTCTGGCGACACCGGTTGCCCGCTATCGCTCCTGCTGTCGGTGATATAAAGCAAAATGCTTGCCAGCTTGTGTGGCAACCTGCACGCCGTGGAAGGGCAACAACCGTGTTTTGATTTATCTTTCAAGCCATTAATGGGTTATGCATTGGGCCAGATGGTAAGCCTGTCAGGGGAAGGCTGAGCGATAATGGTTAGTGTGCCTTGTCGGGTTGCACTGTTTATGTGCAAGATGGCACGGTGTTGGTGTAAAAGAGGCCAGTGGTGTGCAAGCTCATGTGCACTCTGCCCGTTGCGGGAGCGTGCCTGGGTAACAGAACAGATAATTCTGCAGGTGGCATGCCATTTTTCCGGCGTAGAATAGCGATGCTTAACGGCTGAACTGGCGGTTGGGTGAAAAAAACAGGCGTGGCATGTGCCATGCGGCGGCTGGTTCGGTTACGCTTAGGGCGATATGACTGTCGGGTGACGGCTCGTTGGTGAGCCAACAAGGTCGCCGGGTCACGGTAGTGAAAATAAACAGGAGTAGTAATGATGTTGGCGGATTACCGTTCGCGCTGGCTGCTGCCAGTGGTTATGTTGGTTGTGGCATTGCAACTGTCGGCCTGCGGCGACAAGGATAAGGATGCTCGTCAGGCGTTCATCACTTTCCTGCAGGGAATTTCACAACAGGAAGGGCGTCAGTTGCCAGCGTTGACCGAACAGCAGAAACAGAGCTTCGGGCGCTTTACCCAGGATTACGCTGTGATGACCGATTTCAACCAGCAGCTGGATCAGGCATTAGCGGGCAGCCTGACACCGGTGCTGGATGTGATATCCCACATTCGTGTACCACAGGATTACATGACGCAACGCGATAACCTGCGTCAGGCGCTTGGTGGCCTGAATATGTTAAGCCCACAGGTGCAGAACGCCAAAACACTGGCGGATAATGCTCGCCGGGCGCTCAAGCAGACGGAAGAATTGCAGTCGGTGTATGACAAGGTCTACAACCGTGCGGTTTCTTTGCCCGCAAACGCGATGGTGACCGTGGTGCCAGCCAGCACGTCATTTGCGCAGAGCGTTGTGCAGGTAGGGGAGTATCTCCAGGCACAGGGCAACCAGGTGGTATTCGGTAACAACGGCATACAGTTCCACACCCAGCAGCAGGTAGATCAGTACAACAGCCTGATGACGGACATTGCTAACCAACAGCAAAAACTGTTCACCACCCTCAAATCTCAGAATTTCCTGCCCCACTAAGGTGGTTCGCGATATGGGCCGGTTTTCGCGAAAAGGCCGGCCCACGCTGAATATGGGCCGGTTTTCGCGAAAAGGCCGGCCCACGCTGAAATTTATTGTGATTTAAATCACATTTTCCATACAAAATCGATATTAAAAATTGTGATATCCGTCACCATTTTTTGCGGCCAGATTGTTTTTTTTCTAACCATTTTCCCATTTTTATTATTTTTTTGTGAATTATGTCACTCATTTGTGGCTGATTTTCGGGTGTTGTATGTGATTTTGATCACGTTTTTGTCGTGAGTTGCGGTCTGAAAACCACGTGCTAGAGTCCGCTGTGATAACGGAGTTTTGGGGCCATGTTATTGCGATTTTTCACCGTCACGCGGCGTCGTCATGGTGAAGCGCTGTAAGCGGCAATAGCGGTATGCACACAGTGCGGTACACGACCTCATGATACCGACGGAAGTCATCACGATGTCTAACAATCAATAATTACCGCGCACGCTTTCCGCCGCGCGTTTCAAAGGGGTGTATCTCTATGCTCTCACCAGATACCAAGGTCAAAGTGCAGAATTTTGGCCGTTTCCTGAGCAATATGGTGATGCCGAATATCGGCGCCTTTATTGCCTGGGGGATTATCACAGCACTGTTTATTCCTACCGGATGGATCCCTAACGCGACGCTGGCCAAACTGGTCGGCCCGATGATCACCTACCTGCTGCCGTTGCTGATTGGTTTTACCGGCGGACGTCTGGTCGGTGGAGAGCGTGGCGGCGTGGTCGGCGCGATTACTACCATGGGCGTGGTGGTCGGTTCCGATATTCCCATGTTCCTCGGTGCCATGATTGCCGGCCCGCTGGGCGGCTGGGCTATCAAACGCTTTGACGCTGCCGTTGACGGCAAAATTAAAAGCGGCTTTGAGATGCTGGTTAACAACTTCTCCGCCGGTATCATCGGCATGTTGCTGGCGATTCTGTCTTTCCTGGCGATTGGTCCGCTGGTTGAGGCGTTGTCGCGCGTTCTGGCTGCCGGTGTGCACCTGATGGTGCAAAACAATCTGTTGCCGCTGGCGTCGATTTTCGTTGAACCGGCGAAGATCCTGTTCCTGAATAACGCAATTAACCACGGTATCTTCTCGCCGCTGGGCATCCAGCAGGCGACAGAAGCCGGGAAATCTATCTTCTTCCTGATTGAAGCCAACCCAGGGCCGGGTATGGGCGTGCTGATGGCCTACATGCTGTTTGGACGTGGCAACGCCAAACAGTCTGCGCCGGGCGCGGCTATTATCCACTTCCTCGGCGGGATCCATGAAATCTACTTCCCGTATGTACTGATGAACCCGCGTCTGATTATCGCTGTGATTCTCGGCGGGATGACCGGTGTGTTCACGTTGGGCGTGTTGCATGGCGGCCTGGTTTCTCCGGCATCACCGGGTTCTATCCTGGCGGTGCTGGCGATGACGCCGAAAGGCGCGTACTTCGCCAATATTACGGCGATCGCCGCCGCGTTTGCGGTCTCTTTTGTGGTGTCGTCTATCCTGCTGAAAAGCAGCAAAGTGAAGGATGATGAAGAACTGGAGCAGGCTACCCGTCGCATGCAGGAGATGAAATCGGCGTCCAAAGGTCAGGCTGTCGGCGGTGTGAGCGGCGATCTGAGCACTGTGCGTAAAATCATCGTCGCCTGTGACGCTGGTATGGGTTCCAGCGCCATGGGTGCCGGGGTGCTGCGCAAGAAAGTGCAGGATGCGGGTTTGCAGACGATTTCCGTGACGAACAGCGCCATCAATAACTTGCCGGATGATGTGGATCTGGTGATTACGCACCGTGATCTGACCGAGCGCGCCATGCGCCACGCACCGCAGGCACAGCATATTTCGCTGACCAACTTTCTGGATAGCCATCTGTACAGCGACCTGGTCGCTCGTTTACAGGCAGCGCAGGCGGGCAATGTTAAGCCGGCTCAGGCAGCTCCTGCTGCTGTGCAGACGGCAGCCCCGCAGACACTGTTTCAACTGACGGAGAAAAACGTCTTTCTGAACCTGCAGGCGGCAGATAAAGAACAGGCTATCCGTTTTGCTGGGGAGCAGCTGGTAAAAGGGGGTTACGTTGAGCCCGCGTATGTCGATGCGATGCTGGAACGTGAGAAACTGACCTCGACGTATTTGGGTGAGTCTATCGCCGTACCGCACGGGACGATTGAAGCCAAAGACCGGGTACTGCAAACCGGCGTGGTGTTCTGCCAGTACCCGCAAGGGGTGCGTTTTGGCGACGATGAAGACGATGTGGCCCGTCTGGTGATTGGTATTGCCGCACGTAATAACGAACATGTGCAGGTCATCACCAACCTCACCAGTGCGTTGGATGACGAGTCGGTGATAGAACGGCTGGCTCAAACGCAGAATGTGCAGGATGTCCTCGACCTGCTCGGTGGCAAGTCCCCTGCCTGACAGATAAAAAAGTGCCGCCTTCGGGCGGCGCTTTCTTTCACAGATAGTTTTTCACAGATAGTCTTTCACAGATTGTTAAATCTCAGTAGTAAGGTCATGCATGATGAAAGCATTACATTTTGGGGCCGGTAACATTGGCCGTGGTTTTATCGGCAAGCTGCTGGCGGATGCAGGCGTTGGCCTGACGTTTGCGGATGTGAACCAGCCGTTGCTGGATGCCATCAATCAGCACGGTAGTTATCCAGTGCGGATTGTCGGTGAACAGCAGCGTGTGGAAACGGTCAGCCAGGTTAGCGCGGTACACAGCGGTGGGACGCAGGCTGTCACGCTGATTGCCGAGGTTGATTTGGTGACAACGGCGGTGGGGCCGCAGATTCTGGCGAAGATTGCCGGTACCATTGCTCAGGGGTTGATAAAGCGTCAGGAAAACGGCAACACCGCGCCGCTGAATATCATCGCCTGTGAGAACATGGTGCGTGGTACCAGTCAGCTCAAACAGCATGTGCTGGCGCAACTGCCGGAAGAGACGCAGGCGTGGGTGGCACAGCACGTTGGCTTTGTGGATTCGGCGGTAGACCGTATTGTACCTCCCGCCGATGCGGGCGAATCCAACCCGCTGGCGGTGACGGTGGAAACCTTCAGTGAGTGGATCGTGGATAAAACCCAGTTCAACGGTGAGCCGCCGGCGATAACCGGTATGGAACTGACCGATAACCTGATGGCTTTTGTTGAGCGTAAGCTGTTCACCCTGAATACCGGTCATGCGATTACCGCCTATCTTGGTCAGCGTGCCGGGCACGGTACCATTCGTGACGCCATTCTGGACCCGGCCATCCGCCGTGTGGTGCAAGGGGCGATGGAAGAGAGCGGTGCCGTATTGATTCGTCGCTATGGTTTTGATGCCGAGAAACATCAGGCTTATATCCGTAAAATTCTTACCCGGTTCGAAAACCCGTGGTTGCACGATGAAGTCGAGCGTGTCGGCCGTCAGCCGCTGCGTAAACTCAGCGCAGGTGACCGCCTGATCAAGCCATTGCTGGGTACGCTGGAATATGGCTTGCCCCATGACAACCTGATCCAGGGAATTGCCGCTGCGATGCATTACCGTAGCGAGCAGGATCCGCAGGCGCAGGAACTGGCGACGTTGATAGCCACACAAGGGCCACAGGTTGCGCTGGCGCAGATTTCTGGTCTGGATGCTGATAGCGAGGTTGTCGGAAAAGCGGTGAGTGTGTATAACGCCATGCAGTAATCGGCGCGTCTCGGCACAGGTCAGGCTGTGTCCCTGCTTTTCAATCGAGTGCGTTGAATAGGACGGGAGCGTTGACGATGAGAAGCCATGCTCCCGTGGAGTCAGCCGCTCCACCGCGCAGGGGCAGTACTGTGCGCAGAATTAATGTACGAGAAGCGACGATGGACGATACGCAGGCATTTGAAAACCGGGTACTGGAATCCCTGAATGGATCGAAAACGGTCAGAAGTTTTATGCTGATGGCCGTCGAGTTATTGGCGGAAGCGGTCAGCCTGTTGATGTTGCAGGTATTCCGCAAGGACGACTATGCCGTAAAGTACGCCGTCGAACCCTTGTTATCCGGTAGCGGGCCGTTGGGTGAATTGTCCGTACGGCTGAAGTTGATTTACGGGCTGGGCATGATTAGCCGTAAAGAGTATGAAGACACCGAACTGTTGATGGCGTTAGGTGAGGAATTGACCCACGATGAGCATGAGTACCGGTTTACGGATGATGAAATCCTGGGGCCGGTTGGTGAATTGCACTGCGTGAGCAGCTTACCCCAGCCGATGCCATCGCCGGGTGTTGAACCCGATGATGCATTACTGGCAGCGATGCAGCAGCAGCGTTACCAACAGATGGTGCGCTCCACACTGGTGCTGTCGCTGACGGAACTTATCGCGGGTATCAGCCTGAAAAAAGCGTTCTGATTTCAGTGTGCTGTTGGCGTTTGCCATCACCATCCGCCATAACCATCAGCCATAAAAAAGGGTAACCCAGTCGGGTTGCCCTTTTCTGTGCGTCTTTATCCCTTCCCCTTTTTACCGGTTTCGCTGTGGTAAAAAGGGGCGGTCGTCTGATGATTGATTAACGTTTATAAGACAGCTGTTGTTGGTGACTGGCGAATGGCAATCCGTGACTCGCGGGTGCCAGCTCCTGCGTGGATGAGAGGCGGAAAACCGATACGGCGTTGGAGAGCATCACGGCCTGTTCTTCCAGTGAACTCGCGGCAGCGGACGACTGCTGTACCAGTGCGGCGTTTTGCTGAGTGGTGCTGTCCATCTCGACAATCGCCTGATTCACCTGCGCGATACCACGGCTTTGCTCATCGGACGCGACGGTAATTTCCCCCATGATGTCGTGTACATGCGTTACCGCTGTCACGATCTCCTGCATGGTTTTACCCGCCGAGTGGACCAGGTGCGCCCCTTTCGATACCTGCTCGACCGAGGTGGAAATCAAGCCTTCAATTTCTTTGGCCGCCTGCGAACTGCGTTGTGCCAGATTACGCACTTCATTGGCGACCACGGCGAAACCGCGACCCTGCTCACCCGCACGGGCTGCCTCTACCGCGGCGTTAAGCGCCAGAATATTCGTCTGGAACGCAATCCCGTTGATAACAGAGGTAATTTCCGCGATGCGTTTGGAACTGCCTTCGATGTCGGACATGGTTTGCACCACATCGGCGACCAGTTTGCCGCCTTCCTGCGCGGTGTGCGTGGCATCCAGCACCAGTTTGTTGGCCTGGTGGGCGTTAGCGGCGTTCTGTTTCACGGTAGAGGTGAGCTGTTCCATGCTGGCGGCGGTTTCTTCTACCGATGCCGCCTGGGATTCGGTGCGGGCGGCCAAATCGTTATTGCCGGTGACGATTTCGCTGGCGGCAGTGGTTATCTGAGTCACCCCCATCCGAATATCATCGATCATGTTATGCAGGTTGGCCTTCATTTTTGCCATCGCACCAAATAGCATACCCAGCTCGTCGCGGCGTGTGGTTTCAATCGCGACAGTCAGATCGCCGGTGGCGATACTTTCAGCAATGGCCACAGTACTGTTTAATGGACGGGTAATCAGGTGCGAGATATACCAGGCAATCAGCGCGCCAAGTATCAGGGTAATCAGCGAGGTAATGGCAATCTGCCATTCGGCACTGGTGATATCGCTCTGGGTAGCGGCGGTTTCCTCTGCGACCATCTTATCGACAGTGTCGAGCAGTTGATTAGCTGTTTCACCCAGCTGTTTGGCCTGCTCCATCTCCACCGTATAAGCCGGAAGATAAGCCAGGATCTGCGTTTTATAGGTCGACAGCGTAGAGACAACCGGTGCCATAATCTCTTGCTGCTCTGGCGTCAGCGCCTGAATAAATTGGTTGAGCCCTTTTTGTGCATCGTCCAGCGCCGCAATCAGCGGTTTTTCCGCCTCACTATTTAATGACAACAGCAGACCGCGCACCAGGTAGCGCACGTTCACCAGCTTTTGGTGTAATGAGGTGAGTTGTAACTGCAGCGGCATGTTGCCCGCGACCTGTTGTTCTATTTGTTTGAGCGGCTTTTCAGAGTCGGACAGGTTCCAGCTTTTTCTGACGGCATCTTTTTTGGCTACCGCGTCCGTATAATTTTTCTGACGCTCTTTATATAGGGCAATCAGCCTGCTGATATTATCCAGACGCTCATTATAATCACCACGCCAGGGTTTATCCTGAATAGAAGAAATTAATTTAACAATATTATCAATGTGTTTACTATTTTCTTTAATACTATCTGGACTATAGCTGGCACTATACAGTGCGCGATAATAACGGGCTTCAGTAACTTCATCATTGATTTGGTTGCTGAAGATAACTTTTTCAAAACGCCCTTTCAGTGTTTCAATATAGCGGACACTCACGGCCGCAATAATGACAGTCAGTAATAGGATCAAGGAGAAACCTAATCCTAACTTCTTGCCCACTTTGATATTTTCGAATTTTATAGCCATTGGTTTTCTTCCATCATTAATAGGCTCTTAATCACCGAGGATTTAGCTGTTCACTATCAGGTTACCCTGCATCGCCTGGCTTTTCTGATACGGGGAGCAGGGTTATTGCCCCTCGTGGTTGCATACCCCTGCTGATATCAGGAACGCTGCCTGGTTGTTGCTTTTTTTGCTGTGCCTTTAAATCTATTGGGTAATTGTGTGAATATAAAATTGCCATGCTGGCGGCCATATACCGACTATGACGAGAGCACGCTGAGTCTATCGGCGTACCCTACTATACCCGTCATACTTCAAGTTGCAGGTATGTTGGCTGCGCTCGCTCACCCGAATCACTTACCTGAGTAAGCTCATCGGGATTCACTCTCTTGCCGCCTTCCTGCAACTCGAATTATTTAGGGTATAAAACTTTATGCCCGCCATACTTCAAGTTGCCGGTGTGTTAGGCTTTCCTGCAACTCGAATGATTTAAGGTATACACTGTTTTCCCGTTCATGATTCGAAAAACACAATAAAAAAAACCCGGTATAACGAAAGTTATTCCGGGTTTGTCGGGTTTAATTTCCTGTTCGGAAATTAATTGTTACTTTCTGTATTATTTCTTCGCTTCGGCAAAACGCTTAGCGGCTTCGTCCCAGTTTACAACGTTCCAGAAGGCTTTGATGTAATCCGGGCGACGGTTCTGATATTTCAGGTAGTAGGCGTGTTCCCACACGTCCAGCGCGATGAGCGGGTAGCCGGATGCACCGGAAATCGCTTCACCCATCAGCGGGCTGTCCTGGTTGGCGGTGGAAACTACAGCCAGCTTGCCGTCATCTTTCAGCACCAGCCACGCCCAGCCTGAACCGAAACGGGTTGCGGCAGCCTGCTCGAATTTTGCTTTGAACTCGTCGACGCTGCCG
The DNA here is from genome assembly GCF_019464615.1 of Dickeya ananatis. Taxonomy (NCBI): domain Bacteria; kingdom Pseudomonadati; phylum Pseudomonadota; class Gammaproteobacteria; order Enterobacterales; family Pectobacteriaceae; genus Dickeya; species Dickeya ananatis. The sequence goes on from NZ_CP040816.1 coordinate 4,361,338, forward strand.
AAATCACGCTCAATCGCTGCTTTCAGTTCGCCTTCCAGCGTGGTGCCCAGTTTCAGCCCTTTCCAGAACAGGCTGTGGTTGGCATGGCCACCGGCGTTATTACGCAGCGGGCCTTTTTTATCAGCTGGCAGTTGATCCAGCTTGGTGATCAACTCTTCGGCAGACAGGCTGGCAAATTCAGGCAGGGACTCCAGCGCTGCGTTAGCGTTATTGACGTAGGCCTGATGGTGTTTGGAGTGATGGATTTCCATCGTCTGCGCGTCGAAATGCGGCTCCAGTGCGTCATAAGCATAAGGCAGGGATGGCAGTGAATAACTCATGTTTAGCATCTCCATTGTTGTGGTGCGCAAATTCTTGTCATGTACAAATCGTTATCATGCACAAGGCGTTTGTGTAACCGGTCTGTGCGGCACCGTCGTTTGTTAGCACCGCGTAAGCATTAAGTTCATTATAGTTAATTAAATGATCTTGAAAACGATTATTCGCGGTGAAAGCCAGATTAATGTGGGGTTTTATCCTATTATTACAATCGGTTATGCCATAATTAGACTAGCTAACAACAAATTGATCTAAGCTATACCCGGTGCAGCCGTCATGGCCGCAACCGTTGCGGATGGGTATAGATGGTGGCGCGCCCAGGGCGGCAAAAGCCAACCAGCGTGAGATTGCAACGCTCCGCGACCTCTACGGCCAGTGAGGTGGCAGCAGAAACCGCAAACAGGATTTCCACACCACACATCGCGGATTTTTGTACCATTTCATAGCTGGCGCGACTGGATACCAGCGCAGCACCTTGTTGCCAGGGCTGGCGTGCCCGTGTTCCCAATAGTTTATCCAGCGCTACGTGGCGACCGACGTCTTCACAACCGCCCAGCAACTCCCCTTGCGACGATAGCCAGGCCGCCGCATGGGTCGCACCGGTTAGTGCGCCTGCCTGTTGCACGTTTTTTAATGCCTGTAATGCACCTTCCAGACAAGACAACGAGAAGTGCTGTGTAAATGGCAGTGGCGCTACCGGTTTGCCGATTTCCGCCAGTTGCTCCACGCCACACACACCGCAGCCGGTGCGCCCATCCATCGCCCGTCGACGTGCTTTTAGCCCGGCAAAACGGCGGCTGGACAGCTCTATTTGTACCTCGATACCGTTACACACTGGCACAACATCCATGCCGTAAATATCCTGCGCTGACTCAATGATGCCTTCCGATAAAGAAAAGCCGAGCGCAAACGGTTCGAGATCTTTTGGCGATGCCATCATCACGACGTGTGAAATACCGTTGTAAACCAGCGCTATTGGCACTTCTTCCGCCAGCCAGTCCTGCTGCGGTAAATCCAGCGCACCCTGACGCCAGACATGACGCTGGCAGGCGCCAGAACGTGTTGCAACGTCCTGAGAATCCTCACTGTTCACTGTGTTGTGCCTGTTGTTGGTGAATCTATTCCGACATTATTTCACCACCGTGGCGACGATGCGAATTTTTATCCTGCCACAGTGCGGCTATCCCATTGAGTGTAAAAGCACTAGCGTCGATGCGGGGATAACAAACTGTGCGCTGTGTCGAAGAGTGATATTTTTTACTGCTACAGGGCTTTTACAATCCGGCAACACTGTATACGATTTAACCATTACTTTCTATGAGGACTAATCAGCCAGATAGGGTCTATCCTTGCCGACGTTTGCGCCGACGGGGTCTGGCTGCCGTACGCAGGGGCACCGGCATGAGGCCGCGTATCTTCCTGCAATGACACGTTGTGTTACCAAAGGAGAAAGGAATGGACATCGATAACGCAAGCCGGGTGAAACCTGGTGAATACGGCCCTGCCCTTACGCTGAAAAAGCGTTATGACAACTTTATCGGCGGTGCGTGGGTCCCGCCCTCCGGTGGAGAGTATTATGTCAACCTGACGCCGGTGACCGGACAACCCCTGTGCGAAGTCGCCAGCTCCAGCAGCCGTGATGTTGATCATGCGCTGGAGGCCGCTCACAAGGCCAGCGCGGAGTGGGGGGCCCTCTCTACCCGCGAGCGTGCGCAAATCCTCAACCGGATAGCCGATCGTATGGAGGCGAATCTGGAACTGTTGGCCAGCGCGGAAACCTGGGATAACGGAAAGCCGATCCGCGAAACCATGAATGCCGATGTGCCGTTGGGTATCGATCACTTCCGTTACTTTGCCGCCTGTATCCGCGCGCAGGAAGGGTCAATCAGCGAAATCGATCATGACACGGTCGCCTACCATTTCCATGAACCGCTGGGCGTTGTCGGGCAAATTATCCCCTGGAACTTCCCGCTGCTGATGGCGTGCTGGAAGCTGGCACCGGCGCTGGCTGCCGGTAACTGCATCGTACTGAAACCGGCCAAACTGACCCCGTTGTCGGTGCTGCTGATGATGGAATTGATTCAGGATATTCTGCCGCCGGGTGTACTGAACGTGGTGAACGGGGCCGGCGGGCAGATTGGTGAATATCTGGCGACATCGCCGCGCATCGCCAAAGTCGCCTTTACCGGCTCGACCGAAGTGGGCCAGCAGATCATGGGGTATGCGGCGCAGAACGTTATCCCGGTTACGCTGGAACTGGGCGGCAAATCGCCGAACATTTTCTTTGCCGACGTGATGGACCAGGAAGACAGTTTCTTTGACAAAGTGCTCGAAGGGTTCGCGCTGTTTGCCTTCAACCAGGGCGAGGTCTGTACCTGCCCGAGCCGGGCATTGATTCAGGAGTCTATCTACGAGCGGTTTATGGAACGCGCCATCAAACGCGTCGAGTCTATTCGGGTCGGTAACCCGCTCGATAGCCAGACCATGATGGGCGCGCAGGTCTCAGCCGGTCAGTTGGACACCATCCTCAATTACATTGATATCGGTAAGAAAGAAGGGGCGGAAGTTCTGACGGGTGGGCACCGTAAAGTGCTGCCGGGGGAACTGGCGCAAGGCTACTATCTGGAGCCGACAATCCTGTTCGGCCAGAACAGCATGCGCGTGTTCCAGGAAGAGATCTTTGGGCCGGTACTGGCGGTCACCACCTTCAAAACGCCGGAAGAAGCGCTGGCGATTGCCAACGATACGCCTTACGGTCTGGGGGCAGGTGTGTGGAGCCGCAATACCAACATTGCGTACCGTATGGGGCGCGGCATTCAGGCAGGCCGTGTCTGGACCAACTGTTACCATGCTTACCCAGCGCATGCCGCGTTCGGTGGTTATAAACAGTCCGGTATCGGGCGTGAAACCCATAAGATGATGCTGGAACACTACCAGCAGACCAAATGCTTGCTGGTGAGCTACTCCGAAAAACCACTCGGTCTGTTCTAACCCGACAACCGTGCGTTGTCACCTGCCAGACGATACAGGGGCTGCATCTGCAGCCCCTTTACGTTGCGATATCTGGACGAGTTGCATTAACACCCCGTCCAGAGGGAAAGAGAAAAAATTAGGACATCAGCGGCAGCAGAGACTGGTAAAGCTGGCGGAATACGGTGCGTTGTTGCGTGTACTGCGCATGACGCGTTGCGTCAGGCTGGTGAACGTGTTCCAGTGGCAAGGCGGGCAGTAACTGCGCCAGTGGTATGGTCGGATTCAGCGCGATTTGTGCCAGCCTTGCTGCACCCAGTGCCGGGCCCACATCGCCGCCGGTGCGGTATTCCAATGTCTTGCCGCTGATATCTGCCAGCATTTGCCGCCAGTAAGCGCTGCGCGCACCGCCGCCAATCAGCGTGACCCGCTGAGGTTCCAGCCCGGTTGCGTGCAGGGCGTCCATACCGTCCGCCAGAGCAAATCCCACCCCTTCCAGCACCGCGCGTGCCAGCGCAGCACGCCCGTGCGAGTGTGTCAGCCCCCAGAATGCGCCTTTAGCCTGTGGGTTGTTGTGCGGCGTGCGTTCACCAGACAGATAAGGCAGGAACCACACGGGAGTCGTGGTTTCTTCGGCGCTGGCCTGCTCAGCTTCGTTAAGCAGCGCCGCTACGCTGTCGGCATGGGTCAGTCGGGCGACCCAGTCGAGGCAGGATGCCGCGCTCAGCATCACGGACATCAGATGCCAACTGTTGGGCAACGCATGGCAAAAGCTGTGAACCGCGCGTTGAGGATTGCTAAGAAAGCCGTCGCTCACCGCGAAATAGACCCCGGATGTACCGAGCGACAGCATGGCCTGACCCGCCTGATAGAGACCGACGCCGATAGCACCGGCAGCGTTGTCGCCGCCACCAGCCACGACCGGCACCGACGGCATGCCCCAGCGCGCGGCGAGGTCGGCGCGCAACTGCCCGGTAATCTGGTTACCTTCGAACAGTGCAGGCATCTGGTCGCGGTTAAGCCCGCAGGCCGCGAGCAGGGTATCGTTCCAGTCGCGCCGGGCGACATCCATCCACAGTGTACCGGCGGCATCGGACATGTCGCTGGCGAAATCCCCAGTCAGCCGCCAACGCAGGTAGTCTTTTGGCAACAGCACCTTGTCGATACGTTGAAAAATATCCGGTTCGTGTTGCTGTACCCATTTCAGCTTCGGTGCGGTAAAACCGGGCATCATCAGATTACCGGTGATGCGGCGGGCATCCGGCACCAGCTGTTCCAACTGCTGGCATTGCGCTGCGCTACGCCCGTCATTCCACAAAATGGCCGGTCGCAGTACCCGTTGCTGTGCATCCAGCAGCGTTGCGCCGTGCATCTGGCCGGTTAGCCCGATAGCGCGAACCGCTTTTAGCGTCTGCTGTGCCGCCAGAGCGCTCAATGCGGCGTCGGTAGCCTGCCACCACATGTCCGGATCCTGTTCTGACCAGAGCGGATGGGGGCGCGAGACACTCAACGGTGCGCTATGGCTGGCGGCGACCTCGCCGTTTTCCCGTAATAAAATGGCTTTCACGCCGGATGTGCCAAGATCGATGCCGATGTACATAATGCCTCACTGTGACTTATGTGCGGTTATCAGGCTGCAACTCTGGATGCGGTGCACCCTGTGGTGATATCCGTACTGCTGGCGCAGAACCCAAAAACCGTGTGGGGTGATGGGGCGTGCGCCAGCTTACATCAATTCAATCGAACAGATAGCGATTCAACCGAACAGATAGCGATTAACCAGATTTTCCAGCCGTTCCTGCTGCCCGCTGTGGTGCTGCGGGTTCAACTGGTGGCGGGTGGCGTAGCTTGCCAGCATGTCCAGCGAAGCGTTGCCTTGCAGGATTTGCTGGCCCAGCTCGCTATTCCAGCCTGCGTAGCGGTTGGCGACATGCTGATTGAGTTCGCCATCTTCCACCATGCGGGCCGCCACTTTGAGCGACAGCGCCATCGTGTCCATCGCGCCGATGTGGGCGTGAAACAGGTCGTAGCGATCGGTGCTTTGACGGCGGACTTTGGCATCGAAATTGAGACCACCGGTGGTGAAACCGCCTGCTTTGAGAATTTCATAAAGCACCAGCGCATTTTCCTCTACGCTGTTGGGGAATTGGTCGGTATCCCAGCCGAGTTGCGCATCGCCACGGTTGGTGTCCACCGAGCCAAAGATACCGAGGGCAATCGCGGTGGCTATCTCATGATGGAAGGTATGTCCGGCCAGTGTGGCGTGATTTGCTTCGATATTGACCTTAATTTCCTTTTCCAGCCCAAATTGTTTGAGGAAGCCATAAACCGTGGCGACATCATAGTCGTACTGATGTTTGGTCGGTTCCTGGGGTTTGGGTTCGATCAGCAATGTACCGTTGAAGCCAATTTTGTGTTTGTGTTCCACCACCATTTGCATGAAGCGGCCAATTTGTTCGCGTTCCTGACGTAAGTCGGTGTTCAACAGGGTTTCATAACCTTCACGGCCACCCCATAACACGTAGTTTTCACCGCCCAGCGTTTTGGTGGCATTCATCGCGCTAAACACTTGTGTCGCCGCCCAGGCGAACACGTCCGGGTCGGGGTTGGTGGCGGCACCGGCGGCATAACGTGGGTTGGTAAAGCAGTTGGCGGTACCCCAGAGCAGCTTCACGCCGGTTTCTTGTTGTTTGGCGGCCAGAATCTCGGTCATGGCGGCAAAATTGTTCAGATACTCCTGAAGAGAACCCCCTTCCGGTGCGACGTCGATATCATGGAAGCAGTAGTAGGGCACCCCCAGTTTGTGCAGGAATTCAAAGGCGATATCGGCTTTACGTTTTGCCAGCGCCAGTGCGTCGCCGGACTGCTGCCAGGGACGGGCAAAGGCACCCGCACCAAACATATCGGAACCGTTCCAGCAGAAGGTATGCCAATAGCAGACCGCAAAACGTAAGTGGTCAGCCATACGCTTGCCGAGGATGAGCTCGTCAGGATTGTAATGGCGGAAGGCAAACGGATTGTGGCTGCCCTGACCTTCAAAGCGAACTTTTTCTATCTGATCAAAATAAGCGTGCATTGTTATCTCCTTGCAAACCACCGAAATAGCGGTATTCAGCCTTGCTTCAATATTCCGATCGCCTTGCGATTTCCTCAATTACGTTATTTCACACTGAAATTCAGATAATTATTAAATGTGCGTTTGATCGCAAAAAATAACCGGAATAATCTGCAAAACCGCTCGCATACCGGTGTGTTAAGAAAGGGATTAATAAGATGAAAATATGACCGCTATCATAAAATAACAATTAAACCAAAAAACGTAATTCAGAGATAAAAATCAGCAATTGCTGAGCCTGACTTTTCTTGTCAACAATTCCATGCAACGTAGCCGTAAGTGAAGTGACGTTTTTATCCCGCCTTCCTATAACAAAGGTACTCTACGATGAAAATGAAACACGTATTACTGTCAGTCTGTGCTGCACTGGCCATGCTAGGCCAGCCGGGGTTTGCCAAAGAAGTGAAAATCGGTATGGCTATCGATGACTTACGCCTCGAACGCTGGCAGAAAGACAGGGATATTTTCGTGAAAAATGCCGAAGAAAAAGGGGCGAAAGTGTTTGTGCAGTCCGCCAACGGCAATGAAGAAACACAAATTTCCCAGATAGAAAATATGATTAATCGCGGTGTCGATGTACTGGTGATTATCCCTTATAACGGTCAGGTTTTAAGTAACGTGATTGCTGAAGCGAAACGGGAGGGAATAAAGGTACTGGCCTATGACCGTATGATTAATAATGCAGATATTGATTTTTACATTTCTTTTGATAATGAAAAGGTCGGAGAGCTTCAGGCACAATATCTGATAAATAAGGTGCCACAAGGAAATTATTTTTTGATGGGTGGTTCACCGGTTGATAATAATGCCAAGTTGTTCCGTCAGGGGCAGATGAAAGTGTTAAAACCCTTGATTGATAGCGGCAAAATTAAGGTTGTCGGCGACCAGTGGGTAGATGCCTGGTTACCGGAAAATGCACTGAAAATCATGGAGAACGCGCTGACCGCCAACAACAACAAAATTGATGCGGTAGTGGCCTCGAACGATGCCACGGCCGGTGGTGCGATTCAGGCACTTTCCGCTCAGGGGTTGGCGGGTAAGGTCGCTATCTCCGGTCAGGATGCCGACCTGGCGGCCATCAAACGGATTGTGGCAGGAACCCAGACCATGACCGTTTACAAACCTATCAGCAAACTGGCGCAAGAGGCGGCGACTATCGCGGTGTCGCTGGGACAGGGGAAAAAACCGCAGTCCAACGCCACGCTCAATAACGGCAAGAAAGACGTTCCTGCCTTCCTGCTGACGCCGATTCCGGTCGACAAGATGAACATCGACAGTACGGTCGTCGCCGACGGTTTCCACAAGAAAGCGGATATCTATTGATTGACGCGTTCGTCTGCCGTCCGGTCAGCCGCCACCGCGGTCGTGCCGGGCGAGCGGCATCGGCCAGGCGGAGGGGGTATGCCGTATCTGTTGGAAATGAAAAACATCACCAAGGCGTTTGGGGCGGTGAAGGCAGTGGACAATGTCAGCCTGCAACTGGAGGCAGGGCAGGTGTTGTCGCTGTGCGGTGAGAACGGCTCCGGCAAGTCGACGTTGATGAAAGTCCTGTGTGCGGTTTATCCGTATGGCAGTTATGAGGGCAGCATCAGCTTTGCGGGCGATGAGCTGCGGGCCGGACATATCCGCGACACTGAGCAAAAAGGGATCGCCATCATTCATCAGGAGCTGGCGCTGGTCAAAGACATGACGGTGCTGGAAAACATCTTTCTTGGCAATGAGTGGACGCGCGGCGGCGTCATGGATTACGACGCCATGTACCTGCGCTGTCAGACCATGCTGGAGCAGGTACGTTTGAGTATTGACCCGCATACCCGCGTCGGTGAACTGGGGTTAGGTCAACAGCAACTGGTGGAGATAGCCAAGGCGTTGAACAAGCAGGTCAGGCTGCTGATTCTCGATGAGCCGACAGCATCGCTGACAGAAAAAGAAACCGCGGTATTACTGGATATCGTGCGCGATCTGCGTCATCACGGTATCGCTTGTATCTACATCTCCCACAAGCTCAACGAGGTCAAAGCGATTTCTGATGTGATCTGTGTTATCCGCGACGGCAGGCACATTGGCACCTGCCCGGCGGACTCGCTCAGCGAAGATCAGATTATCGCCATGATGGTGGGGCGCGAACTGACGGAGCTGTATCCAAACGAACCGCATGAGATAGGCGAAGAAGTGCTACGGGTCGAGCATCTGACCGCCTGGCATCCGGTTAATCGTCATATTCGTCGGGTGGATGATGTCTCGTTCAGCCTGCGTCGGGGTGAGGTGTTGGGGATTGCCGGGCTGGTGGGGGCGGGTCGTACCGAGACGGTTCAATGCTTGTTCGGTGCGTATCCGGGGCGCTGGCAAGGGGATATCCGGGTGGAAGGCAAACCGGTGACTATCCGCCATTGTCGACAGGCTATGGCGTTAGGGATTGCCATGGTGCCGGAAGACCGTAAAAAAGACGGCATTATTCCGGTGATGAGCGTAGCGCAGAACATCACACTGGCAGCGCTCGATCAATTCACCGGCGCATTGTCAGTCCTGCGGGATGCTGACGAGCAGCACAGCCTGCGGGAGTCGATAGCTCATCTGAAAGTTAAAACCGCCTCGCCGGAACTGGCGATTGCCCGTCTTAGCGGTGGCAACCAGCAAAAGGCCATTCTGGCGAAGTGCCTGTTGTTGCGCCCGAAAATCCTGATTCTGGATGAACCGACTCGTGGGATAGATATCGGTGCAAAATACGAAATCTACAAATTGATCAATCAGTTGGTGAAGCAACAGATCGCCGTCATCGTGATTTCCTCTGAACTGCCTGAGGTTTTGGGCTTGAGTGACCGGGTGCTGGTGATGCATCAGGGGCGGCTCAAGGCGGATTTACCCAACCGTGGGCTAACGCAGGAGCAGGTGATGGAAGCTGCATTAAGGAGTGAGCATCATGCTGAAAACCTGGCTGTCTGACCGTGCGCCTGTACAGGCGGCGTCTTCCGGTGACGCCACGCGTCGCCGTTCTTTCAACTTACAGGTGTTGGTGATGATCGCGGCGATCATCGCGATCATGCTGTTTTTCACTGTTATGACCGAGGGGGCCTATCTTAGCGCCCGTAACATTTCCAACCTGCTGCGCCAGACCGCGATTACCGGCATTCTGGCGGTGGGCATGGTGTTTGTGATTATTTCCGCTGAAATTGACCTGTCGGTGGGTTCCATGATGGGGCTACTGGGCGGTGTGGCGGCGATTCTGGATGTCTGGTATGGCTGGCCGTTACCCCTGACGGTGGCGGTGACCTTGTTATTGGGGTTACTGCTCGGGGCCTGGAATGGCTGGTGGGTGGCGTATCGCCGTGTGCCGTCGTTCATTGTCACCCTGGCGGGTATGCTGGCGTTTCGCGGTGTACTGATTGGTATCACCAACGGTACCACGGTATCACCTACCAGCCCGGCGATGTCGCAGATTGGTCAGAGTTATTTGCCGGATGGGGTGGGATTCTTATTCGGCGTGGTTGGGTTGATGCTGTTTGTGGCGTGGCGCTGGCGTCAGCGGTGGCGTCGTCAGCATCTGGGATTGCCGGTGACGTCGGCGTCAGGCGATGTGACTCGCCAGTCGCTCATGGCCGTCCTGGTGTTGGGCGCTATCTACCTGCTCAATGACTATCGCGGCGTGCCGACACCGGTGCTGTTGCTGACGCTCATCATGCTGGGCGGCATGTTTATGGCATTGCGCACCGCCTTTGGCCGACGTATCTACGCGGTGGGCGGTAATATCGACGCCGCCCGGCTGTCAGGGGTGAATGTCGAACGCACCAAACTGGTGGTGTTTGCCATCAACGGCCTGATGGTGGCGGTGGCAGGGCTGGTACTGAGCTCCCGACTGGGGGCCGGTTCGCCGTCTGCGGGGAATATCGCGGAACTGGATGCTATCGCCGCCTGTGTTATTGGCGGTACCAGTCTGGCCGGTGGTGTCGGTAGTGTGGCCGGTGCGGTGATGGGGGCGTTTATTATGGCATCGCTGGATAACGGTATGAGCATGCTCGATGTGCCGACCTTCTGGCAGTACATCGTCAAGGGCGGTATTTTGCTGCTGGCGGTGTGGATGGATACCGCCACTAAACACAAAGCCTGAAAAACGTACGCTCTGAAAAACATAAGCTCTGAACACTATGGATAGCCGGGATGACGGCGCATCTTTGCAAAATGAGCGAGACAGTTCGCAAAGTCAGTAAACGGGTTTGGGGTTGTCGGCTGACCGTGCTATGTAGGCGGAAGGTCGGCTTTCCGCACCGGGTGTTGTCCAGAAAGCCATGATGCTGCCGCCGCACGTATCCGAAGAGAACATATCGCCATGTTTGAGAAACGCTACCGTATTACGTTGCTGTTTAATGCCAACAAAGTATACGACCGGCAGGTGGTTGAAGGCGTCGGAGAATACCTGCAGGCCTCTCAGTGCGACTGGGATATTTTCATCGAAGAGGATTTCCGTTGCCGTATCGATAATATTCGCGACTGGTTGGGGGATGGGGTTATCGCGGATTTTGATGACCCGGCGATTATCGCCTTGCTGGCCGGGGTGCGGGTGCCGTTGGTAGGGGTCGGCGGCTCTTATCACAATCCACAGGATTACCCGCCGGTGCACTACATTGCCACCGATAATTACGCACTGGTGGAAAGTGCGTTTTTGCATCTGAAGAACAAGGGGTTGAACCGGTTTGCGTTTTACGGCCTGCCGACATCGGTAGGCAAAGGGTGGGCGCAGGAGCGGGAGCATGCTTTCCGCCAACTGGTGGCGGCCGAGCAGTATCAGGGCGTGGTGTATCAGGGCATGGAGACATCACCGGACAACTGGCAGTATGCCCAGAATCGGCTGGCGGACTGGATCCAGACGCTGCCGCCCCAAACCGGCATTATCGCGGTGACGGATGCCCGTGCCCGCCATTTGTTGCAGGTCTGCGAGCACCTCAACATCGCGGTACCGGAAAAGCTGTGTGTGATTGGTATCGACAATGAAGAACTGACCCGTTATCTGTCACGCGTTGCGTTATCGTCGGTGGCGCAGGGCACACGACAAATGGGGTATCGGGCTGCCAAACTGCTGCATCAGTTGCTGTTGACGCCCAATGCGCTGCCGTTGCAGCGTATTTTGGTGCCGCCGCTTCGGGTCGTGGAACGCAGCTCGACGGATTACCGTTCAGTGCGCGACCCGGCGGTGATTCAGGCAATGCATTTTATTCGCCATCACGCCTGCAAAGGCATCAAGGTTGAGCAGGTGCTGGATGCGGTGGGGCTGTCACGTTCCAACCTTGAAAAGCGCTTCAAGGATGAAACCGGGCAGACGATTCATGGCATGATCCATGCCGAGAAGCTGGAGCGGGCAAGAAATCTGCTGGTATCTACGTCGTTGTCGATTAACGAGATTTCATCCATGTGCGGCTATCCCTCGTTACCGTATTTTTATTCGGTGTTTCGCAAGGATTATAATCTGACGCCGCGTGAGTACCGCGAGCGCTATGGCGAAGGGGGTTATGACGGTAATCGTTACGACAATCATCTCTGTGACAATCACCTCTACGATCATCATCAGGCGGTATTTTGTCGCTACCGATGACGGCACCGGTGCGCCGTCATCGTCGTCATGATGTGACTCAGGCTGGCACGCGCCAGTAGTCGTAATAGATATGCTCGACCTGGAAATTTACATCGTTTTTGTCGTCGCTCAGCCGACTGGCAAGGGTGAAGGCGAAGTCAAATGCGACGCCCAGCCCTTTGCCGCTGATAAGGTTACCGTCCACCACGACTTTTTGGTCGACATACACACCGTCGGTGACATCTTTCCAGAGGTCGCCGGAGCAGACGTAATGGCGTCCTTTGAGCAAATGGTTACCGCCCAGTACTCTGGCTGCCGCTGAGCATAACGGGCAAATTAGCTTACCGGCGTCATCATGGCGGCGAATAAATTCTGTCACCATCGGGTTGGCGGCCAGGTTCACCGTGCCTTGTGGCCCGCCTGGGATCACTACGGCGTCAAACAGCCGGTCCATATTTCTTTCCAGCAGGGCATCGGCAAACATGCGGATATTGTGGTAGCTATGCAGCTCCAGCCGGTCGTGACAGGAAAGCAGGGTGACGTTGATTTTTGTACGATGTAGCACATCGATCACCATAATTGCTTCCGCTTCTTCGAATCCGGGAGCCAACAGAATGGCGACGTTCTTCATGGTATCTCCAGCAGTCATCAAGGGGAGTAACATCTGTGCCGCCGAGAATAGCAAAGAAATAGATTTCAATTGAAACATCGTTTCGATATTGAGCGGTGGGTCGCGTAATCGATGTTTACTCATCCGTTCAGGTGATAATTAGCGTTATACTCGCTCCCTTCATGCTGTGATCACCGCCCGACAAGGCAGGAACGTGATTCAGTGACGACGTGGCCTCATTCAACCGATTTTCGCGCCTGTTTTCCTTGGCGCTACTTCATCATACTGTTACTTCATATAGGAGCGAATCACCGTCACGATCGCTTCCAAATCGGTGGCGCGTTCTGCCGGGTCTGCCTCTTCATTCATCAGGTGGTCGCGGATGTGGCCTTCCAGCACTTCGCCCATCAGCCCGTTCACCGCGCCCCGAATGGCGGCAATCTGCTGCAGAATTTCCAGACATGAGCGTCCTCCGCCGTCCAGCGCTTTTTCCAGAGCTTCTGCCTGACCTTTGATGCGTCTGACGCGTGTCAGCAGTTTCTTTTTTTCATGAACAGTATGCGGCATGGCGACTCCCGTCTTGTCTGACCCTATACTGGGGTATAGTATGATTATATCATTTCACCTTCAGGCTTACCCCCTCGATTGCCTGATTCGGACGCTAACTATGACGGATTTTTCCTTATTTTTGCAGCAGGGCGTGACCAACGCCTGGTTGTTTATCCCTAGCGCTGTGTTGTTAGGCGCATTGCATGGCCTGGAGCCGGGGCACTCCAAGACGATGATGGCGGCATTTATCGTCGCGATCCGGGGAACGGTGAAGCAGGCCGTAATGCTGGGGATTGCCGCTACCTTGTCCCATACCGTTGTAGTCTGGTTGATTGCATTAGGGGGGATGTATTTGAGCCAGCAGTTTACCGCTGACTCCGCCGAACCCTGGTTGCAGTTTGTTTCCGGTGTGATCATCCTTGGGACAGCAAGCTGGATGTTTTGGCGCACCTGGCGTGATGAACGGGCGTGGAAACACCATCAGCATCACCATGATCACACGCATCATGACCATGACCATGACCATGACCATGATGAGCATCACCATCACAGCCATCCCCACCACAGTCATCATGGCGTTGCTCATGCGGTTTCTGATTCTGGTCATTCGCATGACCCGCTACAGGAACAGGGTGAATATCAGGATGCGCATGAACGGGCGCATGCTAACGAGATACGTCAGCGTTTCGCCAACCGGGAAGCGACCAATGGGCAGATCCTGCTGTTTGGGCTGACCGGCGGGCTGATTCCCTGTCCTGCCGCGATTACGGTATTACTGCTGTGTATTCAGGTAAAGGCGTTTACGCTGGGGGCAGCGCTGGTGGTGTGTTTCAGTATCGGGCTGGCGTTAACGCTGGTGGCAGTGGGCGTGGGTGCCGCGCTGAGCGTGCAGCATGCCAGTCGTCGCTGGCCAGGGTTTGCGGCGCTGGCGCGTCGGGCCCCCTATTTTTCCAGCCTGCTGATCGCGGTGGTGGGGGGATATATGCTGCTGCATGGCTGGGTACGTTTGGCGCTATAACCCGTATTCATACCGAAATTCATACCGACAGGATGCGCGGGTGAGGGTGAAAAACGGTGATTTTCTGGTCTTGTCTTGGGTCCAGCAGTTGCCGTAGTGAATTTTTTTCCTGAAAACCCGCCTCTTCTCTTCCGGTCTGCCGGAAAAGATGTTTAAATTATCAATCATAAATTTTGCATAAATATGCATTGATGCGCGGTGGGTTAGGGGCATCGATTCTGATGGTACCGTGTCGTGCGCGTCTCAATGCATAACCAGATATTGCGTAACCCGGCGGCAGGGCTGCTAAGCTTAACGCCATCGAAATCAAGCAGGGACTAATAGTTATGACGACGATTTTGAAACATCTTCCGGTGGGCCAGCGGATTGGGATTGCTTTCTCCGGTGGTCTGGATACCAGCGCCGCCTTATTGTGGATGCGTCAGAAAGGCGCGGTACCGTATGCCTATACCGCGAATCTGGGGCAGCCGGATGAAGACGACTACGACGCCATTCCGCGTCGCGCCAAAGAGTATGGCGCAGAGAATGCTCGTCTGATCGACTGCCGTAAGCAACTGGTGGCAGAAGGGATTGCCGCGATTCAGTGTGGAGCGTTCCACAACACCACCGGCGGTATGACCTATTTCAATACGACCCCGCTGGGTCGTGCGGTGACCGGTACGATGCTGGTTGCAGCGATGAAAGAAGATGGCGTGAATATCTGGGGCGATGGCAGCACGTACAAAGGTAACGACATCGAGCGTTTCTATCGCTACGGCCTGCTGACCAATGCCGAGCTGAAAATCTACAAACCCTGGCTGGATACCGATTTTATCGACGAACTGGGCGGCCGTCAGGAGATGTCCGAGTTTATGACGAAGTCGGGCTTTGACTACAAAATGTCGGCGGAAAAAGCCTACTCTACCGACTCCAACATGCTCGGTGCCACGCACGAAGCGAAGGACCTGGAGTTCCTGAATTCCAGCGTGAAAATCGTCAATCCGATCATGGGCGTGAAGTTTTGGGACGAAAACGTCCGCATTCCGGCAGAAGAAGTGACTGTGCGCTTTGAGCGCGGCCACCCGGTAGCGTTAAATGGTCAGACATTCTCCGATGACGTGGAACTGATGCTGGAAGCCAACCGCATCGGCGGTCGTCACGGTCTGGGCATGAGCGACCAGATCGAAAACCGTATCATTGAAGCGAAAAGCCGCGGTATTTATGAAGCACCGGGGATGGCGCTGTTGCATATCGCCTACGAGCGTCTGGTTACCGGCATTCATAACGAAGACACCATCGAGCAGTACCATGCTCATGGTCGCCAACTGGGACGTCTGTTGTATCAAGGCCGTTGGTTTGACCCGCAGGCACTGATGCTGCGTGATGCCCTGCAGCGTTGGGTTGCCAGCGAAATCACCGGTGAGGTAACGCTTGAGTTGCGTCGCGGCAACGATTACTCGATTCTGAATACGGTTTCGGACAACCTGACGTACAAACCGGAACGTCTGACGATGGAAAAAGGCGAATCCGTGTTCTCGCCGGATGATCGTATCGGCCAGTTGACGATGCGTAATCTGGATATCACTGATACCCGCGAGAAGCTGTTCAACTACGTTGAAAGCGGCCTGATTTCTTCCGGCAATGCCGGGTTGCCGCAAGTCGCTCCTCAGTCTCTGCCGGATAAGTCCGCGAAATAAGCGCGTCCTGAAGGCCATATAATCTCTACAACAATAAGGGCATCCTGTCGGATGCCCTTTTTTTGTGTGTTATTTTTCACCATTGCATCAGAGCATTAGCGGTTGTTCACTAAGTGTTTTTCAACGCGCCCGAGTAAGGTACGCAGCTGATTTTTTTCTTCTTCACTGAATGGGGAGAGGATGTCGCGTTCATTCTCCACGTGTTCTTCCACCACCCGATTGATGAGAGCGAGACCTTCGTCGGTCAGTTGGATGTTGACTGAACGGCGATCGCCTTCAATCGGCATCCGTCGCAACCAGCCCGCTTGTTCCAGCCTGTCCAGGCGGCTGGTCAGGGTGCTGTTGTTGATCATCAGCGCACTGACGATTTGGGATGGGCTGATGGCATAAGGGGTACCGCGTCTACGCAGTGTCGCCAGAATGTCGAATTCACGAGCGCTGAGTTTGTACTTACCAAAGACCTTATCCAACGCGCGGTCAATCAACAGACTGGCACGAGAAAGGGTGCCAATAACCAACATCGGCTCAACGTCGAGGTCGGGGCGTTCGTTGCGCCATTGCTGAACAATATCTGAGACTTCCAGGTAGCGTGCCATAGAGTAAATATCCTTAATTAATATAAAACCTATTCCTTTATTGAAGCGTAGGCCAATACCGTTACGCGATCAACACTACTGTAATATTCCTTAAAGAAATGTTCAATCACATATGTTGTTGACACGTTATTTACGGTTGTGTATATTACGAAATCGTAATATACGATGTTGATAAACAACATCACAGGATGTGATGTGTCAGGATACAGGAAGATCGCAAGTAAGTAAGTCAGGAGAACTGCACATGGATGTGCGCCTTCTGTACGGCCAGGGAGGCGGTACATGCCTCAGGCTGAGTCGGTTCAAACCGAATCGTGCTTTTTGACAGGAACAGTTTGAGGAAGGTCTATTCCGTGAAATTAAAAGATTTCGCCTTTTATGCTCCCTGTGTCTGGGGAACCACCTATTTTGTTACTACCCAGTTTCTTCCTGCCGATAAACCGTTGCTGGCTGCATTGATTCGTGCGTTACCCGCCGGTCTTATTTTTATTTTTGGTAAAAAGCTGCCGTCAGTCAGTTGGTTATGGCGCTTGTTCGTGTTGGGCGCGCTCAATATCGGTGTGTTTTTTGTGATGTTGTTTTTCGCAGCCTATCGTCTGCCCGGCGGCGTTGTCGCTCTGGTGGGGTCGCTTCAGCCGCTGATCGTCATCCTGCTGTCTTTCCTGCTACTGATGCAGCCGGTGCTGAAGAAACAAATGGTGGCTGCCATTATCGGCGGCATTGGCATTGTGTTGCTGATCTCCTTACCGCAAGAACCGTTGGATCCGGCTGGGGTGGTGGCATCGGTGGTGGCGACGATAAGTATGGCGTCTGGTCTGGTGCTGACCAAGAAATGGGGTCGCCCGGCAGGGATGACGATGCTGACGTTTACCGGCTGGCAGTTGTTTTGTGGCGGGTTAGTGATTCTGCCGGTACAGATGTTTCTGGAGCCACTGCCGTATGCCTTCACCTTGACCAATCTCGCCGGCTATTTCTATCTGGCGATCCCCGGTTCCCTGCTGGCCTATTTCATGTGGTTCTCTGGTCTTGAGGCCAATTCCCCGGTGATCATGTCTATGCTGGGCTTCCTCAGCCCAATGGTTGCTCTGTTACTGGGCTTTTTATTCCTTCATCAGGGACTGTCCAGCCCACAATTAATTGGCGTGGTATTAATTTTCTCGGCAATTATTATCGTGCAGGATATTTCATTCTTTGGCAGAAGAAAAAAATCGACACAATTAAAACAATCCAAACTGATTTCTAAATGACATAATGTTCATCAGCAAGTAAAAAGTAGAAGTAATTTGTGTTCATGGCAATATGGTTGATGTATTGAAAACGCAACACATCGTCCTTTTATAGCGTCATGCAACCTGCATGATAGAAAAATAGTGAGTTCATACATTTGAGTAATTAGAACAATCGTTTATATCTTGCAGACAAGAAAATGTTTTTTTAATTTAATAAATGGGTAATACGCCAATGGTTGAATGTAGCCACTGGTGATTAACATGAATCGATGGTAACTCAGGATGCGTTATTATCGATAATATTATGTAATTAATGATTGCTATGTCATTGATGCCAGACGTGAGTCATACCTGCGTCTGCGGGAAAGACATCGTCCGGATATAACCTGACATAATCACCCCCCAGGATGAGAGAATATTATGTCTAAAACGGATTTTGAGCATGAATTGCTGCGGTTTAGCGACGAAGTAAAAGATGCGCTGTATACCGGTAAACCGGTCGTAGCGTTGGAGTCGACCGTGATTGCTCACGGTTTGCCTTACCCTGACAATGTCGCTACCGCCAGAAATATTGAAGCGGCTGTTCGCGCTGAAGGGGCGATTCCCGCGACGATTGGCATCGAAAACGGTCGGTTTTTGATTGGTATGTCGGATGCTGACCTCGAGCGTTTTGGGGCGACGAAAGGGATTGTGAAAACCAGTAGCCGTGATATCCCGGTGATTCTGGCTCAGAACGGCAAAGGCGCGACCACCGTGGCGTCATCGCTGGTGGCAGCAGACCTGGCGGGGATTCCTTTCTTCGCGTCGGCAGGGATTGGCGGCGTGCACCGTGGGGCGGAAAAGTCGATGGATATCTCCGCCGACTTGATCCAATTCACCCGCTCCCGGGTGGCGGTGGTCTGTGCTGGTGCCAAGAGTATTCTCGATCTGGGTCTGACGCTCGAATATCTGGAAACCCAGTGCGTACCTATCATTTCCTATCAATCTGACGATTTCCCCGCGTTTTACTGCCGCTCCAGCGGCTTTCCCAGCCCTCACCGGTTGGACGATCCGCACGTTGTTGCCCGCACCATTGAAATGCACTGGAAGCTGGGTAACCGCAGTTCGGTGCTGATTACCCACCCCATTCATGACAGCGACGCCATTGATAAGGACGAAGTCGAGTCGATTATCCGTGAGGCGGCGATTCAGGCAGAACATGAAGGTATTCGCGGGCCGGGTGCCACGCCGTATCTGATGCGTGCCGTCGCCAAAGCGACACAAGGACGGACAGTGAAAGCGAACATGTCGGTGTTGATCAGTACTGCGGCGCTGGCGGGCCGTCTGGCCTGTGCTCATACCGACTACCTGCGGCAGCAAAATCAGGTATAAGGATATGTCTCATGAAGCCACTTATCATTTTTGATCTTGACGGTACGCTGGTTGATACACCGAGCGGCATTGTTAGTGCGTTTGTAACGGCATTACGCGATTTAGGTATGCCGGTTGGGGACCGCAGCGCCATTCGCGCCACTATTGGTTTGCCGCTGGAAAAGGCATTTAGCCAACTCCTGTCGCTACCGGTTGAGGACGAACGGATAGCACAGGCTATCAGGCAATATCAGTCGGTTTTCCGTGAGCAGGTGTTGCCGCAGGCACCGAGGCTAGTCTTTCCCGGCGTGGTGGATGGCCTGTCTTTGCTCAAGCGTCAGGGGTATATGCTGGCGGTCGCCACCAGCAAGGTGTTTGCCAGCGCCAGCGCGTTGCTGGATGCGGCAGGGCTGGCACCGTTCTTCGATCTGGTACTGGGCGCTGACATGGTGACGCATCCCAAACCCCATCCTGAAATGGGGCTGATGGCGATGTCGCGTCTGGGGGCTGAGGCCGCTACCACCGCGATGGTTGGGGATACCACCCATGATTTGTTAATGGCGAAACAGGCAGGTATTACCGCCATCGCGGTCACCTGGGGGATTCACCATGCCGGTCAGCTTAAATCGGCGGAGCCACAGGTCATTGTCGATACGTTTGGCGAGGTAGTCGGGGCTGCCCACGCGTTATTAAAGTCGTCTTCTTCCCCGGTGTCTTATTATTGATATTGTCTGATTTTTTTAGTCGTTAATGTGTTCCGAACATGCACTTGGCCTGAGAACAGGAATCTGGGCCAAGTGCTTCGTACGGCGTCTCACTCCTGCAAGAAAACCACTCAATATATTTTTACTGATTCATAAATGAGGATTGTAATGGATAACATCTCAAATAACACGCTCAATTATCCGGTGTTAGTATTAAATAAAGGATTATTATCGAATTATGACGATGTTTCTTTAGCTCGTTACCTCTTTGCCGCAATGACGCTGGCAATATCACGTATTAGCAGAAATGAGGAAATGGTGGTGGGCTTTCATTTGCCACCACAAGAAATAGCGAACTGGGAAAATAACCCTCATATTTGTGCAAATATTATTGCATTAAATATTCAGCTTAATAGTACGACGCCGATTGCCGGTTTTATTCAGAATATGATGGATTGGATAAGACCGAATGCGATTCAGCAAGAAAATAACTGTGGTGTCAGGGTGCTCACGCTGGGGGCGCAACAAACGTTCCATGATGTCTTTGACCTGGAATTAACGTGGCAGCCGCCAATGGATAATGAGCCGGTGCGGTCGCTGGTCTGCCATGTCGACAACCGAGACGAGACGGTGATGTTGACGCTACGATTTAACCCGGATCGTTTCAGCGCCGGGTTGGTTCAAAAGCTACCTGCGGTATGGCGTCAGATAACAGACTATGCCGGGAGTGATGGGGCCGAAACGCTGCGAGATATCGGCCTGATTGATGAGGCCGAGAGCGAACACGTATTGCATGTTTTTAACCAGACCGAACATGTCTGGTCGGGAGAGAAAAACGTCGTTGAGCGGCTGAAAAGCCAGGTGCTGAATCAGCCGGAGCAGACTGCGGTGGTGTTTCGCGATCAGCGCTTGAGCTATCGGCAGCTCTACCATCAGGCAAGTATATTGGCGCATTACCTGAATGCGCAGAGTGCGGAGCATGAGCGTTGTGTGGGGGTGTTTGTCGAGCCATCGTTGACGCTGATGGTGGGAGTGTGGGGGATTTTGCTGTCTGGCAATGCCTATCTGCCGTTATCGCCGGAGTACCCGGAAGACCGGCTGGCTTATATGCTGGAAAATAGCCAGACACGTATCGTGGTTACCCAACCTCATTTGCGTGAGCGGCTGCTGGCGCTGGCGCCGCCGGGTATACACGTGGTCACGCCGGATGACGTCGAGGCGTTTGTGCGTCAGCACCCCTCGGCGCTGTCTGACGCGCCCGCCATCCATATCGCGCCGCATCACCTGGCTTATGTCATTTATACCTCCGGCAGCACCGGCAAGCCGAAAGGCGTGATGATAGAGCATCACAGCGTGCTAAATCAGATGAACTGGCTGGCGCACTCGTTCGCATTAAATAACGAAACGGTGATTTTGCAGAAAACGCCGATGAGCTTTGATGCGGCGCAGTGGGAGATTTTATCGCCCGCCTGTGGTTGCCAGGTCGTGATGGGGGAGCCAGGGGTGTATCGGAATCCGGAACAACTGGTGGACATGCTGGCGGAATACCAAGTGACCACGTTGCAGTGCGTACCGACATTATTGCAGGCGTTGCTGGATACCGAGCGTCTGAGCGAGTGTCCAGCGCTGCGGCACGTGTTCAGCGGCGGCGAGGCGTTACAAAAGCATCTGGCGCTGGAATGTCTGGAGACACTGCCTGATTGTGAGCTCGTCAATTTGTACGGCCCAACCGAGTGTACGATCAACAGTTCCGCGTTTTGTGTCGACCCCGCGGTGACCCGTCAGGGCCCGGATACGCTGTCCATCGGCACTCCTGTGGCGAATACCCGCTATTACATTCTGGATAACTGCCTGACGCCGGTGGCGGTGGGTAAAATTGGGGAGCTGTACATCGGTGGTGATGGAGTGGCGCGAGGCTACCTGAATCGCGATGACCTGACCGCCGAGCGTTTTATTGCCGATCCTTTCGCGCCGACCGACGCGGGCCGACGTTTGTATAAAACCGGCGATATCGCCAGTTGGAATCCCGATGGTACGGTCCAGTATGTCGGCCGTGCTGACAATCAGGTGAAATTACGGGGGTACCGTGTTGAGCTGGATGAGATTCGTTCGGCTATCGAAACCCATGAATGGGTGAAAGCCGCGGCGGTGATCGTCAAGCATGATCCTTTCACCGGCTATCAGAACCTGATTTCGTTTATCGAACTGAATGCCCGCGAAGCGGCGCTGATGGATCAGGGTAACCACGGTTCGCATCATCAGTCCAAAGCCAATAAAGCGCAGGTGATGTTGCAGCTGGCCAACAAAGGGTGCCGGGAATTTCCGGAAAGTAGCCACCCTTATACCCTCGACCTGCCGGGCAAAGACGCCGATGAAAAACAGCGGCGCACTGCGTTTTCCCGCAAAACTTACCGGTTTTACGACGGTGGTGCCGTCGGGCGTGACGATGTGCTGTCGCTGCTGCGCGAGCCGTTGTTGACGGCGGCTGCCCGACAGCCAGGCGACCTGACGCTGGACGAACTGGGGCGCGGATTGCGTTATCTCGGCCAGTTCACCAGTGAAGAGCGGCTGTTGCCCAAATACACCTATGCCTCACCGGGAGCGTTGTACGCGACCCAGGTTTTTCTGGAGCTGAACGGCATAGCCGGATTAGCCGCGGGGTACTACTACTATCAGCCGGTTCACCACCAGTTGATCCGGGTCAGTGAGCAGACATCGCTGCCACCGGGTGGCCTGAGACTGCACTTTGTCGGAAAGCAAAGCGCGATCGAACCGATTTACAAGAACAATATCCGGGAAGTACTGCAAATCGAAATGGGGCACATCATCGGTATGCTGGATACCGTCCTGCCGGATTATGGCTTGGGTGTGGCGTTGTGTGACGCCGCCGTGCCGGACCCAACACCGCTGGCGATTGACCCGGATGATGATTATCTGGGGGCGTGCGATGTGCTGTGCGGGCCCCGTTTGCCTGCGGACGATGGTCTGGAGATTTACGTGCAGACCGCCGGGACGCGTATTGCCGATCTGCCCGTCGGGACCTACCGCTATATCCGTGGCGACCTGGAGCACATTGCCGATGAGGTGATCGATAAGAAACATGTTATCGCCATCAATCAGGCCGTTTATGAGCGTTCGTCGTTTGGCATCAGTATCGCCAGCCTGACCGAAGGCTGGGAAGGGTATGTGCATGTGGGGCGCAAACTGCAGCATTTGCAGATGAACAACATGAACATCGGGCTGATGTCTTCCGGTTATAGCTCGGAAACCGGCCATGACTTGCCTGCCGCTCGTCGTTTCTGGCAGATACTCGGTCGTCGGACTGGGCCGTACTATTTCTTCATCGGTGGACGCATCAGCGATGAGCAGAAATACAGCGAAGGCATGAAAGAAGACGCGGTACACATGAAAGGGCCGGCGGAGATGATTCGTGATGATCTGGCGGCGTTCATGCCGGACTACATGATGCCGAACAAGGTGCTGATTCTGGATGCGTTACCGTTGACGGTAAACGGCAAAATCGACATGAAAGCGCTGGCGAACGTCGATGTTGAATTAAAGCATAAGACGATCGTGGCCCCCCGTACTCCGCTGGAGCAGCAAATCCTGTCCATCTGGCAGGCGAAGCTCAAGCGTGAGGAGATGTCGGTCGATGACAATTTCTTCGAATCGGGCGGCAATTCGCTGATCGCGGTCAGCCTGATTAATGAGTTGAACACATCGCTGAATGCCAGCCTGCCGCTTCAGGTGCTGTTTCAGGCACCTACCGTTGAAAAGCTGGCGGCGTGGCTGAGCCGTGCGCGTCAGGAACCGGTGTCTCGCCTTGTGCAGTTGCAACCCAAAGGGCGTCAGACACCCATCTACTGCTGGCCTGGGCTGGGTGGCTACTGTATGAACCTGCGTTTACTGGCGCGCCAAATGGGGACGGCACGACCGTTCTTTGGCATTCAGGCGCACGGCATCAATCCAGGTGAGGAGCCTTACGCTACCATCAGCGAGATGGCCGCTAAAGATATTGAACTGATTCGTCAGCATCAGCCGCACGGTCCTTATACGCTGTGGGGGTATTCTTTCGGTGCCCGTGTCGCGTTCGAAACGGCCTGGCAACTGGAGCAGGCGGGCGAAGTGGTGGAAAGTCTTTATTTACTGGCACCTGGGTCGCCGAAATTACGCGATGAACGGGTCGTTGCCATGCACCGGACCGCCGATTTTGATAACCCCGGTTACCTGACCATTCTGTTTTCGGTATTTATCGGCAGTATTACCGACCCGGCGCTGACGCGTTGTCTGGAAACGGTACGCGACGAAGAAGGGTTTGTGGCATTTATTACGGCGCTTAATCCGGCATTGGATGACGGTCTGGTCAGGCGGATTACTCGCATTGTTTCGCAGACCTTCGAGTTCAGCTACACCTTTAGCGAGTTACAACAGCGGCAACTGAAAGCGCCTGTCACCATCATCAAGGCTCAGGGGGATGATTATTCATTCATTGAGAATGAGGACCACAGTGGGTTCTCTGCCCTGCCGCCGACCGTGATGGAACTGATGGCAGATCACTACAGCATGCTGAAAGCGGCGGGGATAGCCGAGCTGGCAAGCGTTATCCAGTATCAACAATTGCCTTCCAGCCAGGTGGGGTGAGACGACGACAGGCATAAAACGCGCGGGCGGTTCCCCGCGCGTTTTTTCCAGCCTTGTCCCGCTATTGAGCCGATTTTTTCGCTATTTTGCGATGAAAATCCCATATTTTGGCGTGTAAATCCCATTTTTGAGACGAAAAGTGTGCTGAAACGTGGGGGGTGGCAACTGCGGATAAAAACAAAATTTGTTTGTTGGCAAAGTGTTCCATGCTGACTGCGATTGCAAGCAAGTCATGAGCGGTGCTGCTGGGACACAGCTTCACTCTGTGCATCTGTCTATGACGGGTCTGTACTTGAGCCTCGGTACGATAAGGGGACGATAGCCGTGCGAACTTCATCAGAAACCGACATGTTTTGCCTGAATGCCATCCATCATGAGGCGCCGGAGCGCATTCGACGTTTTCCTCTGGCGGAACTGGGGGACTCGCACCAGCTGCGCGAAGGGCAGCGTCGCATGATGGAAAAGCTATACCAGTTAAGGTCGGTACCGATGCGCCCGGACAGCCATCAGGCGATGCTGGAGTCTGTGGTGGCTGGCGTGGTTGATGACTGGCCGACATTGCCCTCGCGCGAGGGGCTGTTGATTTACGCCAAGACGCAGACGCATAACACCTTCTTTGATAGCCACTGGCTGGATGACATTCTGCAGCACCAGCGACTGGGGCACTGGGATGTCGCGACACTGAGTCTGAATCACTGCGCCAGCGCGTTATCAGCTTTACATCTGGTGCGCCGTAGCGCAGTCCGCGACAACAGACCGGTGTTGCTGTTGACGGGAGAAAAAGCGTTTCACCCCGAAATCAACCGCTTTACGGTCGGTGTACAAGGCGAGTTACCGGTAGCCGCGCTCTTTAATGCCGCGAGCAGCCCGTGGCAGGTGACATTTACGGCAGTCCGGCACCTGAGCCGTTTTTATAACAACCCAGATAATATGACCCGGCAGGAAAAAGCTGCGCTTAATGGCTGCCTGCTGGATGAGTTATGCCGTTTCATTGTCGATGCCGTGAGGGATAGCGGCATGAGCATGGACGATATGGACTATTTTGTTCCCTGCAACCTGAATGTTCCGTTATTACGTCAGATGGCGCAACGCCTGAATATGGGCGAGCGCTTATTCAGCCAACAGGTTTCTGATTATGGGCATCTGTATTGTTCGGACGTGTTATTTAATTTTTCTTCACTCATGAAAACTACAACCGGCCGCGCGAAAAATTATTTTTGTTTTTCAATGGGAATGGGCGTCACCCTTTCCTGCGCGCTGATACAGCAAATTGATATGTAAACAGGAGACAGACATGTCTGCGCTATTAATCACTATTCAACAGGCGTTACGTGAAGTCATGGAGAATGACGACATCGAGATTAATGAAAAAACGGACTTTGATAACGATCTCGATCTGGACTCAGTGATGTTTGTGCAATTTTTGTTGACGCTTGAAGATAGCATCGACGGACTGCTGTTCGATCCTGACCAAATCAATATGGATGCCTTCACCACGGTAGGTAGCCTGATAGGCTGGCTGAATGCCAATGTGTTGTCGGAGGTGCGGCATGTCAGTTGAACGCATAAAACAGGTCTGGGAGGCCTTTCGCGAACAACCGTTGTCTGACGCGCTGACAGTGTTGTTGCAGCCGCCCTCAGAAGAGGCGCAATACGTTCATCCAATCCGATATCAGATTCAGGACATCAGCAGCCTGCCCGACGAGAGCCAGTCCCAGCGCCTGTTTGATCGGGTGCTGACTCATCTCGGTCTGGACGCGGTGCGTGGCACTGAGACCATCGTGCTGCCAGCCAGTTTTCCGATACTGGTCTGTGCCGCCCGCCTGGGGGTGCTGGCCCGCATACAAACCATGAGCTGGCAGCATTTATCCGGCCGTTACAGCTTTGGCGCTAAAACGACCCGCCATCAATTGATCAAAGCCAGTTTTGCCGATGTGGCGGGAAAGGCGTCGCTGTTGCTGGAGCAGCAGTATCAACGCGTGCGGGAAGGTGACGTTGTTGGGCTGGAGGATGACCACTACCAGATTACCCAGCTTAATAATGAAGCGGAAAAGATGATGGGTGGACACGGTTTCCTGTTAGGCAATACCCATAGTCTATCCTATTTCTCCATGATGCTTTACAGCATTTATGGCAAGGCGAGCAGCCTAGCAGCGGCCTAAGACGAAACGAGGGTGGGGAACCATGAGCCTGATCTCGCGTGTGATGTCCAGAGCTGCCCCGACTGCGAGTGGGGATATACGGCAGATAGTGGCGTTAGCATGGCCGATGATGGTGACCGCGGTGGTGGTGTCGTTGTCTCAGAATATGCAGATTGCGATTTTGGGTAATGGCGCTGAAAGCCAGACGTTGCTGACGCTCTCTTTTTTACAGCCGTTCAACTTTCTCTTTATCGCTATTCTGGAATGTCTGGCGATCACTAATCAGGTGTTCAGTGCCCGCTCACGCCATGACTGGCCGCGACAGCGCATCTGGCATAGTACGTTGCTGTTAGGTGCGCTTGGCTTAGTGGTGACGGCACTGGCGGCACTGGTATGCCGTGTGTTGGCGTTGCCCTTGTCTGACTGGATGAACAGCCCGGATCTGGCGTTGATGCGAACCGCCGCTCCAGCGTATCTGCTATCCATGACGCCGTTTCTGGCGCTGGAGATGTGTAACGCCGCGTTGCGTGGGCAGGGACGCACCGTGTCGGCCATGACGCTGATGTGCAGCTATGTGCTGCTGAGCGCGGCGGGATGTTATCTGGGATTTCATGTCTACCAGCTTGGCTTTGAGGCGGTGTTACTGGCCAATAGCCTTCCGGCACTAGTGTTGCTGCCCGCTGGGTTGTGGTCGTTGCGTCAGGCGGCCACACCGGTACCGGATGAGCGACCGCGGGCGTTTGCACCGCGTTTGCTGGCGTTGCTGGCTAATGCGGGGCTGCCGGTTGGGTTTTCCATGCTGGTGGTGTTCTTTAGTTCAATGGTTCTCTTTCCGCTGGTGGCGGCATTGGGGGCGGGTTTCCTGCCTGCCTTCCTGATCGTGATAAAGCTGCGGGCTTTTTTCATCATTCCTGCGGTGGCGACCGGATCTGCGATTGCGATTTTGCTTAATCAGCGCCGCCACACCCACCCGGCATCACGGCTGGTAGCGCTGCTGAATAATGGTGTCTGGCTGATTGTTTTGGCCTATCTGGCACTGACCCTTGGCGTATGCTGGTCGCGCAACGGTATTCTGGCCGGTTTTTCCAACGACGAGGTCATTCGGCAATCCAGTCAGATACTGCTGTGGTTGCTATTGCCGACGTTTTTTCTCACCTCACTGGTGGCGGCATTACAGACGCTGCTGGAGCAGATGGATAGGGGAAGACGGGTATTGCTATTCACGCTGGTGCTGGAGTTGCTGATGGTGGCGGTTGCGTTGGGTGCTCACCGTTACTTTAGCGATATACAGGCGATTGCCGGTTTGATCGTCGCGTTCAGTCTGGCGTATGCGGTGGTGTTCCTGCGTGAGTATCGGTTGCTGGCTTGCGCGCTGGGAGAACAGGATGCTGCTGTATAACCTGTGCTACCCGCTGATGTGGCTGGCGACGTTGGTGCAATACAATTATTACCGCGTGCTGGTGAGACTAAAGCGCCGGCCGTCGCTGCTGCTTAAAGTGCACATCAAGCCGGAAACCCATTATGTCCGCCTGTGCCGTGCATTGCGTCTGGCGGATTTGTGGCTGTTGGAGCGCTTGTCGTTGCATCTGGCGGCGCGCTATCTGTTGTGTTTGTTTGAGACTACACGTTATATCGCCTACAAACAGGTCGATCATGAGTATCTGGCCGGTTTTCTGCAGGAAAAAATCGGTTTCCGGCACCAGACGGTGTATGTGTTTCGCTGGGTACCACCCCCGATGGAGACGCCGACAAAAACCGTGCTGCTGGTGCACGGCTGGGAAGGGCGCGGCATCATGTTCCGACCGCTGTGCGAGGCGCTAAAAGCGCAGGGATACGCGGTGATCATGCCGGATCTGCTGGCGCATGGGTTGTCTGAAGGAAAGCGGGTGTCCAATTATGAGCTGGCCAGTCTAGTCATTGAGATGGAGCGGCGTTATGGGCCGTTTTACGCGGTGGTTGGGCATTCCAGCGGTGGTTTGGTGTGTAGCCTGGCACTGGCACAAGGGCTGGCGGCGCAGCGCTTGGTGCTGCTGGCCAGTCCGGACAATTTTGGCGGCATGATCGACAGGTTTCTGGCGGGGGCATCGGTATCGGCATTGCTGGCCGCCCCTATGAAAGCCATTTATGCGCAGCGTTTTGGCTTTCATCCCGACTGGGTGGGTGAGGCGTTGTACCGCACGCTGGATTGCCCGACGCTGATTTGTCATGACTGGCAGGACGCCCGAGTTCGCCCTGATGTGGCTGATGCTATCCATCAGGCGCTTGCTCATAGCGAGCTTTTCTACACCCGCGGGCTGGGGCATTTGGGCATTTTACGCAGCCCGCTGGTACACCAGCGTATTCTGGCGTTTTTCGCGGATGCGAATGCCGGAATCGACACGCAGATAACGTCACTTATTGATCGTGCCGCGTCATAATGCGGTAACGCGCGGCATTGATGGTATCGAAGCTCGTGCACCTGCAAACGCGGGCCCGCCATGCGTCGCCTCATGGCGGGCTTCGGGTTAATTACAGAGATTATGAATGTTGTCCAGCAGCACATGGCGAGAAAACAGATGACGCTGTTTGCCGAAAATGATGTCGAAGCTCATGTTTTGCAGGGTGCGCGGTGAATCGTTTTCCCGTTCCAGCGACACGGTTTTACGGTATTTCAGCGGTGCAATGTTGTACGTCTTGGTAAAGCAACGCGAGAAGTGTGGCAGCGAGGAAAATCCGCACGCGTAACAAATATCGGTGAGCGACCAATTAGGCGAAATGTGAATAATCTCTTTGGCCAGTGTCAGCCTGACACGCCAAATCCAGCGCATCGGCGTAATGTTATACACCTGGTTGAAGAGACGACAGATATCGAATTTTGATTTACCGCTGACCGCTTCAAGATCTTCCAGCGTAATATTGTTGCCGATATTGTCGATGATATAGTCAATAATTCCCGCCAGGCTGGTCGCTTTATTGTTCGCTGCGAGTGTTTTGCGCAGGTTAGGGTGACGACGATACATGTCCTGAATCAGGTTATTGTTAAAAATATCGTTATCTACGGTATGGGCAAAGGTGTTCTGTAAGCTCATGGTGTCATCCCAAAAAAAATAGATTCCCCGTGTCTGGTCCAGCTAAATCCAAAAATCCTTACAGCGGCGAATTCAGTGGTTGATTATTGTCCCTTGGTCAGACGTACGATCTGTCTAACGCAAATTGTGTGCCATGTTGTTGTTACTTGTTTTTAAAGGGAAATTCTTACGCCTATCTATAAGTGATCCCATTAATGGGACGATGACGTATCGAACATGGGATTTTTCGTCTCGCAATTGGTCTGTAGGCAACGCGAGCCTGTGGTGTGGTGAGAGAGTGGGTGTGGCATCGGCGAGAGGTCGGTTCCGGTAGCCGTGGATAGATATCCGTGGTTTGCCTGCCTGCTGGGATAAAGCGAAATGGAAAGGGCGTTCGGGAACGGTGCCTGGGGAATAGTTGGTATGATTTGTGCTGCTAAATTCAGAAAAGGTGAAGCCAGTTTTGCGGATAACTTGTGTATTTTAGACGCATTTTTAAAACCAGAGATAAAAGTGAGTGGTCGACAGCCTGTAAGATACCCTCGGTCTCAGGAAGGCTGACTCTATTTATACACTGAGGATTTCCCATGACGGTGCTGGTTCAACTTGATAATGTGCATAAAATTTTTCTTACCGATGAAATTGAAACGCATGCCCTTAGCAAGATAAACCTTTCTATTCACTCGGGAGAGTACGTCTCCATCGCGGGGCCGTCCGGCTGCGGGAAATCGACACTGCTGTCCATCATGGGATTGCTGGATACGCCCACAGAAGGGCAATACCGCTTGAATGGGACTGATGTTGAACGCATCAGCCGTCGTGAAATGGCCCGACTGCGCAATCGTGAAATTGGCTTTATTTTTCAGTCATTTAATTTGATAAGCGATTTGACCATCGCGGAAAACGTCGCGTTGCCGCTCACTTACCGTAATGACTTGTCGCGGGCGGAACAGAAAGCTCGGGTGATTCAGGCACTGGAGAAAGTCAACATGTCGCATCGGGTGCGGCATTATCCCTCTCAACTCTCCGGTGGTCAGCAACAGCGGGTTGCCGTAGCGCGGGCGATTGTTGGCAAACCGTCACTGCTGCTGGCGGATGAGCCGACCGGCAACCTGGATTCCGCCAATGCCGAGGCGGTGATGAATATTCTGGATGAATTGCATCAGGACGGCGCGACCATCTGCATTGTCACCCATGATCCCCGTTCCGCCATGCGCGCTCAGCGTACCATTGTCCTGTCTGACGGGCAGGTCGTGGCAGATGGTGAGAATGGACAATTGCGTCAGGCGGTATAGTACGATGAATTTCTGGTTTGATATCCGTTACGCTTTGCGCTTGCTGCTTAAAAGCCCGGGATTTAGCGTGCTGACCATTACCGTTATGGCTTGCGGGTTGGGGCTGGCGCTCTATATGTATTCCGTCATCAATACCATCATGTACAAGACGCTGCCGTACCCTAGAGGGGAAGGTATGGTGATGGTGACGCCGACAATGAATGGCGAAAGCCTGAATGATTCTGGGCTAAATTTTCTGGATTATGAATTTATTCGGCAAAAAGCGACGAAACTGACAGATATAAGCTATTTCTATGCGGATTATGTTGACCTGAAAGATGAGGAAAAGGCAGTTCGATATATTGCGGTGTACAACACACCAGATATGTTTAGTTATACCGGAGTCACTCCTTTTCTTGGTCGCGCTTTCACCCAGTTGGATATGCAATCTGGCGCTGAGCCGGTGGCGGTGATCAGCTATCAGCTGTGGCAAAGTTACTTTAATAGCCGTAGTGATATCCTCAATCAAACTGTCAAAGTAAGTGGTATCAATACCCGTGTGGTCGGGGTGATGCCCAAGGGATTTGCTTTTCCTTTCTACCATGATCTGTGGTTGCCTTCACGCCTTGATCCTAAGCTCTTCCCTAATCGGGAGCAGGCACCAGAGGTATTTGTCTATGGGCGATTACCAAAAGGTGTCAAGACGGCTGTTGCCCGCCACGAACTGCAAGGCCTCATGCAGCAAGTTACTCACCAGTATGCTAAAACTGGAAAGAGTATTTCCGCTAATGTGTTGTCTTTCCAGGAGAGTTTTACTGGAGAAGAGACCGCTCAAACTTTCTTCGTTATGTTGTCGGCTGTGGGTTTTATTTTGTTGCTCGCTTGTTTCAACGTAGGCAACCTGCTGCTGGCGCGCTCAAACCAACGTACCCGAGAAATCGCCATTCGGATGGCGTTGGGCTCGCCAACGTCCCGGCTGGTGATGCAGATGCTGTGGGAAAGCCTGATCATCAGTTCCATCGCCGGTGTCATTGGTGTGCTGCTGGCTTCATGGGGACTGGATATAACCAATTATATTTTCCCTAAATTCGTACCAAACAAGGTACCAGTGTGGTGGCATTTATCACTGGATGGTGATGTCATTCTGGATGCTGTTGTTCTGATCTTGACGACAGCGTTGATTACCAGCGCGTTACCTGCATGGAAAATTGCCAATGGTAAATTTGCCTATGCGCTGCGTGATGGTGCTAACAGCGATCAAGGGCGGAAAATCGGGCGTTTTAGTCGGTCGTTGGTGGTCATTGAGGTTGCCCTGTCCTGTTCGATACTCTGTATCAGCGTATTACTATTATTTCTGGTGATGCGTGCGACTAAAGCGGATTATGGTGTGCCGCTCGATCATTTTTTGGTTTCTAAAATCGATGTCGATCAGGAGAGTTATTCAGATGATGATAGTCGCCGGAAATTGTACTCCGGTTTGATCGAGCAGATTAATGCTATCCCGGGTGTTCAAGCCACAGCGATTACATCCAGCACGCCAGGCCAATTCACTTTTCCTCATCAGGTAGTCACAGAGAATATGGAACAAGAGGGTCAGGATACCTTGTCCTATTCACTGGTAAATGATGTGCGTGTCATGCCCGGTAGCCTCGCTACCATGGGTGCAACATTGCTCAGCGGGCGTGAGTTTACTCGTAGTGATACGGATACTTCCCCTCCAGTTGCTGTAGTCAGTGATTCGTTTATCCAGAAATATTGGCCGCATGAAAAAACGGTGATTGGGAAGCGATTACGTTTTCGGGATGGTAATGATTATCGCTGGTTTACCGTAGTCGGGGTGGTTTCACATATTATCCATGGGCGGCCGTTTAGCGAATTCAAAACGCGCCCGACGGTTTACCGTTCCCTGATGCAAATTCAGCAGGTCAATCCATCGCTGACCATCATGCTTAAAGCTCCGCAACCGCAACGGTTTTCAAAGCCGCTAATGAACGTACTTAATTCGTTAGGTCCGGTAATAGACAGTGCTCCGCCGCAGACGCTGAGTGAACAACTGACGCGTAATACGATAGGTGTGCAGTTTGTCACCAATTTATTCCTGTTGTTTGGTGCTGCGGCTATGGTGCTTGCAGCCAGCGGTATTTATGGTGTGACGCAGCATGCGATAAATCAGCGCACCCAGGAGATCGGTATCCGGCAGGCGTTGGGGGCAACACCAACCCGATTACTTCGCATGCTCATGTTTTCCGGACTTCGGCAGTTATTTGCCGGGCTGGCACTAGGACTACCTCTCGCGATATTTGCCGCGCCTAAGATTAACCGAGTGTATGGTGATGGTGGCGGTAACTTCATACTGCTGTTTGGTGGTGTGGCCTTGTTCATCATAATTATTGTCGCACTGGCCACCTGGATCCCATCCCGACGTGTCATCATGATGAAACCGGGTGATGCGATACGCTATGAATAAACTGAGCAGGCGTTATGCTGCCTGTAGCACTGGCATGTGCGCTCATGCCAGGATACCGGCTGGTACTCCAGTTTCCCGCAACAGAGCCGTTAATAGTTACCACAGATCGATTATGCTGTAAGGGCATCGCCGCAGGGGTTGCCTGCGGCGGTGACTGTCAGTGTAAATTTCAGTATGAACCAGAGTGATAAGGACCCGTATGGCGGATAAGCAACATATCCTCATTGTTGATGACGACGCACATATTCTGGCCAGCTTGCAGATGTTACTGTCCATGGAAGGGTATCAGGTCACACTGTGTTCTGCCGTTGAGCAGGTGCCTGTTCAGCTATCCCAGCATGATTTCGATTTGATCCTGATGGATATGAACTATCAGCGTGATACCACTTCCGGGCAGGAAGGGCTGGTATTGCTCGAAGAGATCAAACGGTATGACGAGTATCTGCCGGTCGTGGCGATGACGGGCTGGGGGAGTGTCGATATTGCCGTCAGTGCCATGCGGGCGGGTGCGGTCGATTTCATCCAGAAACCCTGGGACAACGAGCGGCTGCTGAATGTTATTCGTCAGCAAATTTCTTTTAGCCTCAGCCAGCGTTCTGGTAAACGGCTGAAAGAAGAAAACAAACTGCTCAAGCTGGAGCTGGAAGACAATTTCAATGGCGAGTGGGTCGTGGAATCCGCGTCAATGAAGCAGTTAATGCGGGTGGTGGAGCAGGTGGCCGCAACCGAGACCAACATCCTGATTCTGGGCGAAAACGGTACAGGCAAAAGCCTGCTGGCCCGGGTGATTCATCAGCTGTCTTCACGCCGTGACGAGAATATGGTGTCGGTGAACATGGGGTGTATCAACGAAAACCTGTTCGAAAGCGAGATGTTTGGTCATGTGAAAGGCGCGTTTACCGATGCGCGGGAAAGTCGTGTCGGGCGTTTTGAGTTGGCGGACAAAGGAACACTGTTTCTGGATGAGGTAGGTAACCTGCCGTTGACCCAGCAAAGCAAGTTGTTACGTATTCTTGAGGAACGGTGTTTTGAACGGGTCGGGTCATCTCGCACACTGAAGACCAACTGCCGGATCATTGCCGCGACTAACGCCGACCTCGGTGCCAGAGTGGTTGAAGGCACGTTCCGACAGGATCTGTACTACCGTCTCAATACCATTGAGCTACGTGTGCCGTCACTGGCGGAACGGCAGCAGGACATCATGCCGCTGGCGTTGAACTTCATTGACAGATATGCCAGAAAATACAATAAGTCGGCACCGGGACTCAGTTCGTCCGGACAGGCGGCGTTATATGGATACCACTGGCCGGGAAATATCCGCGAACTGAGTCACTTGCTGGAGCGGGCGGTACTGCTGTGCGGATCGTCACGGCTAAACAGTGACGATATCTTTCCGTCACTCCCCACTGCGCCGCAAAAAATGGTGAAAGCCGAGCCGGAGTTCGCTTCCGATGCGACGCTGGCCGATATTGAAGAACGTCTGCTATGTCAGCGTATGGCGAAATTTGACGGCAATGCCATCAAGGCGGCCCGCTCGCTGGGGCTGAGTCGCAGTGCGTTTTATCGACGACTGGAAAAGTACAAAATTAACCATGAGTAAACTCGACTCCTCTTTTGAGCCTCCTCACCTGTTGTCATTCAATGTCGCAGCGATTGCGGGTTTGCTGGGGTATTTTCTGCTATGGCTGTTCCCCGATCAGTCGGTATATCTTAAGGTACTGACGGTATTTATTATTTTTCTTTGCCTGATCTACAGTAGCTTTACGTTTTCTGAGCGCCTGAATGGCAAAATTCATGTTGTGTCTAACCTGCTGGAAGCGCTGGAGCAGGAGAATTTCAGCCTGCGCGGTGTGACCAAGGGGAGCGGGGGGTTTGATAATCTGATCCGCCAGATTAACCAGCTCTCTGGTGCGATGGCGCGCAGCCGTCAGCAGCAAAAAGAAACCTACTATGTGCTGCATAAGGTGATCTCCAATATCAACATCAGCGTATTTGCGCTCGATGCCGAGCGTCGCATCATCTGGTGCAACGACGCGGCGGCGGCGTTGATCAACAAACCATTGTCGTTATTGGTCGGGCAACCCGCGTCGGAGTTCGGCCTGGAGGGATTGTTGCAGCAACCATCCGATGCCGAGCCTGTTGACTGGCGTTTTCCTGGTACTCGTGGCATGTTCCAGATTCGTCACGATTCCTTTATTGAGGATGGCCGACAAAACCACCTGCTATTTATCAGTGACGTGAGCAAACTGCTGCGTAACGAAGAGCAGAAAACCTGGCAGAACCTGCTGCGGGTGATTAGCCATGAGATTAATAACTCGCTGACGCCGATCGCCTCCATCAGCCAGACGTTGTTACAGGTATTCCGTAAGGATAACTCGCACCCGTCAGCGCCGGATCTGGTCAATGGGATGGAGATCATCAACAATCGTGCCCGCGAATTGATCACGTTTGTTGGCAGCTATCGTCAGTTAAATCGCCTGCCACCGGCGAACAAGCAACCGTGTGATATCGCCGGGTTAATGATGCAAATGACGATGCTGTTCCCGCAGCGTAAGCTGGTTTTTTCCGGTGAAGCACCGCAGCAGGCGATGGTTGATGCCAACCAAATGCAGCAGATGTTCATCAACCTGTTAAAAAATGCCGATGAGGCGATGCCGCCGGGGCAGGGGGAAATTGTGCTGCGCTGGAAAGCTGTCGCCCGACAGTTGCACATCGAGATTATCGATCAGGGTAAAGGGGTGGCGAATATCGAAAACCTGTTCGTACCGTTTTATACCACCAAGACACATGGCAGCGGCATTGGTCTGATTCTGTGCCGGCAGATTGTTGAAGGGCATGACGGACACCTGACGTTGGAGAACCGTAAGGATGCAGAAGGCTGTGTCGTCAATATCTTCCTGCCGTTGGGATGACCTGACGGCAAGAACATGGCCGTACCCCCATTGTGTGGTGGTATCGCGTGCGCGAGAACCGGACCCGATGATCGTGATGCAAGCGCGTCAGGCCTGCGGTCTCGCACCTGATGCGCCGTTAACAACCCGTCAACTGGCAGAAGGCATGCTGCGTCTTTTACTGGCTCCATTATGCCAGCAGGATGCTTCTGCACTGTGTTTTGCGCGCAACCCGCATGGCAAACCGTTCTTACCACAACACCCGGCTATTCAGTTCAATCTGTCCCATACCCATAGCGCCTTCGCGTTTGCTTTTGCGCGTTACAGCCAGGTCGGTGTGGATGTCGAAGGTTGTCAGGGACAGGTGGACCGTAAACGGGCAGTCGCGAAACGCTTTTTTCACCACGATGAAATCCGCTGGCTGGAGTCGCTCGATGACGTGCAATTTCTGTCGGCGTTTACCCGTTTGTGGAGCCGTAAAGAAGCCTATATCAAAGCGCTGGGGGTGGGGTTACACAAGTCGCTGGAATCATTTAGCTGTCTGACTGACCATCAGGGCGCACTCCAGGTGGTCGATTCCGGAAGTGTAGTCGCGTGCCGATTGCGTGAGGAATGGGTCGAGGGGGAACCGGCGGTTGCACTAAGCTGTTGCCTGTTACCCAATGCATCGACCGACGCGGATACGTGGCGCTTATTGCTATTACAGGATGAAACAGTACAGGATGAAACACCACAAGATGAAGCGACTACAAGATAACAGGGCTACAAGGTGAGCTGAGCACCGGATGCGTACAGGCACAATGAGTGCTGTCGGCTACCTCAGTGGCTAGCAACCATCATGCTCGACCAGACCAGCGATACCATTGCTGGTCTGAACCAGTGTGCCTGGCGCGACCCGGACTCTGGCACCTGTCGTGATAGTGCCGCTTAACTGCCGTACGTGGCATAACTGTGCATCAACACCCATCGCGATATTCACGACGGCTTCTTGTGCTGAAAATGCCTTTTCATGGGATGCTTTTTCATGCGCGTTAAACGAGGCCCCCATCGCCAGCGACAGGTCGAGCCGACGTGTTGTCCCCGCAACATTGACTGCTGTTCCCATACTCCCGTTGACCGCGAAGGCATCCGGTGAAACCGCACAGGCGGGAATGGACATTGTTACACCAGCCTGCGCCTTAACAACCGTGATCGGCGCGCTGACCGTTATCCTGACTGTCGCGTCATGATCACGCAGGACGTTGTCATCGCTGGCGTGGTTTTCTATGATTAAACTCTGACCCTGGGGGCGGATGACCAGCTTTTCCAGAACATCCTGTCTGGCGCTGGTCTCCACGCGGTATCCATTACCGCAAACCAGTGTGACATTCAGGCCACGGCTGACATCCAATGTCGTAAAGGAGGGCACATCCACATTTTGCTGGTTCGTTGGTGAACAGGCCACCGTCAATGGCAGCAGTACCAACGCGGAACAAAGCAGCGCTTTCATTCCTCTCTCCTTTTCCGTCGCTATCCTTATCTGCCAGCCTGATATCCTTATCAGGAGGGAACCCGCGGCCAGCCAATCCTTGTCTGGCCAATCCGTCCGATGATGCATCCCTGGTACCGGGCGGTGCGGGGCAGTTACGTCCTTGTCTCTTATCGTTGGCAAGCCAACGAAAGCTTTCCCTGATTGCTATTATGCATAGCAGAATTATCCATTGTTGTCTGAGATTGAGAGTTTCCCGAATAAATACGATTAAATATTGTTCTAAGCTATCCGGCTAATCACACTGGGCTAAACCGCAAGGCATTAAACCGGTGCGCCGGTATAACTGATCCGACAACTGCCGATCCAGGCTCCCAGACCGACGGACAGCATGACATGTGGTTTTCCGCAACGGATAGCGGGCAGTGCCGCATCCAACAACAACAACGGGTCGGTGGTGTAGCAATGGCCGATATCTGGCATGAGGCCCAGTGCGATATTTTCCAGCGGGTGGTGGTGACGACGGGAATAATTGAGCCAGCTTAATCGGTTAACATTGTGGGGGAGTATAAATAATCGATGCCGTTCTACATCTGGCCGATGGGAAAGCGCACCCCATAGCGCGGTATTGACCATGTCGTCGTGAGCGAGATAAAAGGCCTTCAACGCCTCGTCACTACCGTACAATCCTTCATGAAATTCTGTCCGTTGCGTCATGAAGACGCGATCCAGTTGTAGTCCGTCAGGTTCTGCTTCCAGCAATAATGCGGCGAAAGCATCCCCAGCAAGCGAACAACCAGGTACATAGCGTTCTTGTATCGGGTAGGCGGCAAAGGTATCGCCAGCAATAATCACCACCCGTTCTGCACGTTGTTGCGATAACAGCCGTTTTGCCAGATCCAGTGCCCAGAACAGCGTCGCGCAGTTTTGCTGGTCAAGTTCGTAGCAAGGCGCATGAGCATGAATAAAGGGATGTTCACGGCCAAGCTGCGCCAGCCAGTGGGATTGTTCTGGCGACTGAACCGGCATGCCGTGCGCGTAAATCAGCACATCTGCCGGGCGTTCGGAGTGCGCAGACTGGTGTTGTAATTCACTGAGCAGCCGATGGAATACCGACGCCAGCGGTATGTCATTATCGAGAGCGGCGACGTGTCGGAAGCCGAACAACTGCGAGAAGACCCGGGCTTCCGATGCGCTGGCACCCGACGCCTGGATGATGTCGCTGGCACTCAGCCGACGTTCTGGTATCCAGGTAACAAAATGGGTCAGACGCACTATTCCAATCCTTGCAGAGCGACAGCACTGAGCATGTCCTGATAGTGAACCAACAGCAGATAATCGCAGCCTGGCTGGTAATTTTCCGCCAACGCGACAAACGGTGCCGCACAGACCAAATGCGGATTGGTGGCGATGCCGTTCATGGATGGCGGTAAGGTCGCCAGCAATAGCGGTTCTGCTACCACGCATAATCGGTTTCGCTGTAGATCAAAACGCTGGCATAAAGCCGTGACGGTTTGCGGTAATGTTTGTGCTGTGGGCTGGGGGTGACGACAGAAGCCCCGATAATGCAGCGCGCGCTCATGACAACAGACGGAAAACAGGCAGGCGTTATTTTCCGGGGCGATCGAGTCGAGCAAATCAGAATGGTATGGCAGGCTGCTTTGGTCGGCGATCAACAACAGCGAGTCGTGGTTATCTTCACGCTGGCAGTTGGCAATGCTGGAGAGTGCAAACAGCGCCGCATCCGGTCCGCGATCGCTGATAGTCAGCGCCAGACAGGCCGGTAATCCTAGCGATTCAATGACATAGTTAATCACCGAACTGCCAAGGTGCAGGTCTGGCGTCCAGTGTGCCATCAGCACGCTATCAATATGCGATAGATCGTTTCTGGCCCGGTAAACCGGCAGCAACTGGTTGATCATACTGATAAACGCTGTTATATCGCTGGTCTGGCTACAGTGTTGCAAATTGGCCAGCCGTTCATGCCAGTCAAGGCCGTTGCTGGCGAAAAACCGGGAGGCATAGCTGTGCCAATAGTACTCCTGCGCCGGGCTTATCGCCTGTCGCGGCATACTGATGGGTGCCGTAAAGCTGCGGTGCAGTATTGACCGTGGGTCAAGATACGTGAGCACAGACGCCTCCCTTGGCGGTATAGCAGCGGAAACTGTTCATCAGGTGAATATTGGCGGTGCCTTCCATGTATTCAAATGCCAGTGCATCACGACAACGGCGGCGTAACGGCGTGTCTTCCAGCCAGGCTTGTTCGCTCAACAGGTGCGGCATACGGTGTGCAACCGTTTCCACGAACAGCGTGCAGTGTCGTTTGAGCTGGCTGGTGGTGTGATAGTGCGACTGACCTGACTGGTAGCGCACGGCAATGTCCGACAATTGCCGACGCAGCAGGTGGTAAGTCCGCCACTGCTGTGCGTGCCAGCGCTGGTGGTCGGCCGTTAAAGGGGTGTTATCCAGCACCTGCAGCAGCCCATAGGCGGTGCCAAGTGCCATCGCGCTGACCATCGGACGGTGGCGTTCAAACACCTGTCCTAGTGCGGCTAACCCTTGATTAAGCCCTTTACGGTCGTGACCCAGAATACGGTCCGGCGTAACGGCGAGTCCGTTAATCTCGAGTTCTGTCAGATTGGAGCCCTGTAATCCGAACTGTTGCAGCGGCGTGATAGTCATATGAGGCGCGGCCTGTTCCGGCTCGACCATGACCAGCAGTTGGCGGTTATCTTCACGAGCGAAAACCAGCCCGACGGACGCCAGCTGCGCGCCACCGATAAATTTCTTACGGGCATTCAGTACATAACCGTTTGCTGTCGGCGTCAGTAGCGAGGCGATCGATTGTGTATCGG
This sequence comes from Dickeya ananatis, assembly GCF_019464615.1. NCBI lineage: Bacteria > Pseudomonadati > Pseudomonadota > Gammaproteobacteria > Enterobacterales > Pectobacteriaceae > Dickeya > Dickeya ananatis. The sequence continues at coordinate 4,401,820 of NZ_CP040816.1, forward strand.
AGCCGACATCTGGCTCGGTAACGGCAAAAAACGCCCAGCAGGGCGGCTTATTAAAGCGGGAAAAGAAGAACGCCTGTTGTTCCGGCGTACCTAGGGTCGTCACCGCTCGCGCTGACAATGAAGCCCCGGGCAACATCATCAAACCGCTGGCGTCAAAGCGGCTCAGGTATTCCAGCATATCGATGTGATCGCTATAGTGGCAGGCCTGATAGTCCCACTGTCGAAAGGGAATAAATTCGGGCGGAATGCCGATATAAGCGATGGTATAAAGCAGTTCATCCTCAAGACAGGACAGTGCCTGCTGACGATCGGATTCTACCTGACTGGCGGCATGCCGTAATTTTTCGCCCAGTGCATCCAATTCTTTTAATACATTATTGAACGTAAGCGCTTTCATGAGCTGTCCTGTTAGTCGAGTCGCAAAACATACCATTCGCACGATAACTATGTACCTTATCGGGAATAATGGCGGTGTATTGTCCGGTATTGCAATTAGGTCAAATTTCAATCAGTAGTGAGGAGTAGGTAGCACCCAACCCGACGCTGACCAGCAATACGGTATCGCCTTTGTGCAGACGTTGCTGTTGCTGCAACTGGTGCAAATTAATAAACGGATCGGCACCAAAGCAGTGACCATATCGCGGGACATTTTCCAGAAAGATTTTTTCCCGTGGAAAATGCATTAATTGCGCCAGACGATGCCATGACGCAAGGTTGACGTTATGTGGTGCTATCCAGTCGACACGGTCCATGGTGATCCCGGCTTTGTCGAGTGCTGCCTGCAGGTGCTGGCGGGTAAAATCGACATAATGTTGCCCAAAGTCTGATGTTTCATGTTCATCAGCGCCTTGCTGGATACTGAAGCGGCCATCCTGCCCAGTGTAGCGGCTGAGGATGGCCGGTCCGTTACCGTTGCGGGTCAGTAATACTGCACAGGCGGCTTCACCCATCAGCGTCGTGTCTTTGATCAGTTTGACCCTGGGGTGAAACGCTTTCTCGCCGATCAGCATCAAACCAAACGCACCGGGCGAGAGCTGTCTGAGTAACCATTCTGCCGCCGTTAGTGGGGTCGCGCAGTGGCCCATGGTCAGGCTGGCAAACTCGGTCTGGCGTGGGAAGCGCTTCAGCCATGAAGGGGTCAGACTGGCGGTGTCGAACACCCGTACACAGGGAACGGTATGACAGTGCACAACATGGCTGATGGCGGCGAACGCCTGCGGTTGGTTATGTTGTATCTGGTCAACAACCGGTGTGAGCAGATCGTCCAGCGTGCCGGGGCCGCCATGAAAACGGCGCAGTCCGTAAAAGCGGTCAAACATGCGGATATCAAGCCGACTCAGGCCGACTTCCTGTGCGACATCGTCCAGCGACTGAATGTCGGGGGGGAATGCGATTTCTATCGCTTCAATGTGTCCCAACACAAGTGCGCTCCTGACAGTGGGCAAGGAAGAGAAACGTGATCAGCGAGTCCGGCGTCGTGGTAAGGGGAATTATCATGATAGCGGCTGATAACGTTAGTGCGGGTAAAACCGGCAGTAGCGATAGGTGACCGGTTGTGCGTCAGCGCACGGGCTGACACGACGCAACGGATCGCTCAGGTAGAGTACGGTGCCATCATGATCCAGCAATGTGCAGGCGAGATCACGCTCGGCCAGTGTCCGCCCTTGAGCTTTGATCCCCAGACTGCGATGAAAGCCCGGTGCTGCATAAAGCAGGCTTTGCAACAGTGGTGTTCGAAACTGGGGCGGCACGCCATGATACTCATAGAGCAGGACGCTGTTGGCATGGAGGGCACAAAAATGGCGGCAGAGTGCGATCACCTCGGCGGCGTGCAGGCCGAATTCATCACTGTGAACCGGCTCATGCAGAAACCAGGGCATGTCAGGGTTAGCGTTATTCAGGGCAAACCAGGGTAACAACAAGTCATGTTGTTCAGTGCTAAGCGGTGTGGCGCGCGTCTCCACCGTCAGACTTCCGGCTTCCTGTGCTATCGCGTGGTTGATGGGGGAGATAACGGGAGATTCCACACTATGCCCCCCGATAACCGTGATTAATCAGGTGGATGAAAGTGGTGCCTTCGGTATATTCAAAGGCTTTCACATCGCGCCAGGCTTTTGCCAGACGAGGATACTCGCCCAGTGCGGCTGGTGGCGCATGATGGATAGCGGCCATCACCACGTGCTCGGCTACCCGGGTGGCGGTAATTTTTGCAAGTCCGGCGTCGCGCCCACAGTTTTCGCCTTGCTCAAAACGATCACAGACCATGCGTACCTGCGCCATCGCGGCCTGTAACTGACGTCGGGCTTTCAGTAACCAGGCAGCACGCGGTGTAGACCAACGCTGTTGCAGGGTGAGATCGAGTACGGAACGGGCGATACCCAGCGCAATAGCGCCGACACAAGGGCGTAATGAGTCGAACGTTACCATCGCGGAACGGGCAAAGCGCTCGGTCGGTTTCAGGTGTTGTCCCAGCAGTGCACTGTCCGGTACGAACACATCACGAAGCCTCAGGTGCGATACGTTGCAGCCCGGTATACCGTTGATGGGGATGCGTTCGGCGAACACGCCATCCTGATGACGTGGTGAAAACGTGAAGACATTAATGCCAAGCGGACCGGATGCGGTACGGGCAAACAATACGCCGGTATCGGCGATGACACCGTTACCAATCAGATACTTCTCGCCGTTTATCAGCCAGCCGCCATCCACCTTGACGGCGCTGGTCTGGATTTGTTGTGCGTCGCTGCCAACTTCCGGTTCGGTCATGGCAAAACAGCTCCAGGTCAGTTCGCGATTAAACTGGGAGAAGAACGCATCTCGCTGCTCCTGGTCGCCCATATTATCGACGACCAGCGCCGCCATACCGGGGCCCGGCGCGGCGAATAGCAGGTTAGGGTCGATATAACCGAACGACTCATAAGCCTCGCAGCGCAGAGGTAACGGCAATACGCGCAGGGCGTCGTCCTGTTCCTCCAGCCAGCTCGTTGGCTGGTAATCCGCGGGGACACCCAGCGTATTGAGCATGGGAGCCAGTGAGTACTGCGCCGTCAGGCGCGCTTTCTCTGGGGCAACGTCGATTTGCCCGCCAAGGTGGCGTCCTTCAGACAGGGTGTCTTCAATCAGACGCTTTAAGGGCAAAAGGAAGCGAGCGTAATCATTCACGCGGTTTCTCCTTGCGCGATCAGGCTGGTACTGCCGGACATGATCTCCATGATGCCTGCCTCCGGTTTGTACAGATGACTGGCCAGCGGTCCTTGTGGGTAGGCATGGAACGGACGCGTCAGCGCCAGCCAGCCATCTGCACGCAACTGCTGGTATTTCTGGTTGAAGTCATCGACTTCAAAGCAAATATGGTACGGCAGGCAATCTTTGCGTTCTTTGTCCAGCATCCCGCTTAACAGCCGGTTTTCCGGCAGCGGCTCCACCAGTTCTATCTGCATATCCTGACGGGTGGTATTCATGAAGGTGACGTAAATCTGCTGGGCGCTGACTTTCTTGCGATACACCGTGATCTGGGGGAAAAAAGTTGCCATCGCAGCGATAGTGGCGTCACTATCTTTGACGATATATCCAAGATGGCTGAATTTCATGACTTTTCTCCCATCAATGCCGTTTGTAACAGACTACCGGCAACAGCGGTTTTTTTTTATGCCTGCTTGCAGGTCTTACCGCTATTTTGGCGAGTCACAGATGGCTGAGCTGGTGCCTTGATCAGGTCGCACATTGATCAGGTTGCACACCGATCAGGCCGCACATCGGTTTCGCATTGCTGCATCAAGGCCTGACGGTCGGTCTTGCCATGTAGCGTCAGTGGAAACGGGCCGGTAAAGCGGATAATGCGCGGCATCATGTAAGCGGGGAGCCGTTGTGCCAGAGAGCGCCGAAAGCTATCGCGCCGTTCGCGGGTATCAGGAGAGAGGTGTATGAATAACACTAATTCTGTCACATGGTTATCCTGTTTCCTGACAACCACGACAGCTTGCTGTACATCGTCCAGTTGGTTTGCCACCGCTTCAATTTCACCGGTTTCTATCCGGTTGCCCAGCCATTTTATCTGTCCATCGTTGCGGCCTTTTACAAACAGATGTCCCTGTGCATCCAGATAGCCGAGATCACCAGTATGGTAGCTGCGCTGGCCCTGTCGCCAGCTAAAAAGACGATTGCGCTGATCAGATTCCGGCAGGTAGCCAGGGCTGATTTGTGGGCCGGAAAGTACAATTTCACCGGTCATACCGACAGGTAGTGGTTCACCGTGTTCATCTACAATGATGACGTTGTTATGACCGTTAGCATGGCCGAGTGATAAGGGAGGGCTGGCGGGGAGTTCGTCTGGCATCACGCGTGCTGCATGTGTCATACAGGCGGCTTCGGTTGGGCCATAGCAATGCAACAAGGTCGCTTGTGGAAAACGCTGATGCAGGGTCTGTACCAGTGGCGGCAACAGCGCTTCCCCGCCAATAGCGATACATGTCAGATGGGGCAGTGTGAGCTGATTGAAGCTCGGGTCTGAGCACATCACCTCAAGAAAACCGGGTGTGGAAAACCAACTGTCGATCCGCAATGTAGGTTGTGTTAGCAGTGAGAGGTTCTTACGCGGGCGGATATTATTGGCATGGTCCAGCATGACTAATGCTTTACCTGCCGCCAGTGTCAGGAAAATATCCATGATGCCCAGATCGAACGATAAACAGGCGTGATTCACATGTAAGCCAGGCCGTTGTCCATGCAGTATCGGTATTGCCCAGTCTGCCAATGCATCGTAATTGTCATGCGTGATTTTGACCCCTTTCGGCTCGCCGGTGCTGCCGGAGGTGGTCAAAATATAAAATATCTGCTCAGGTGCAGCCCTGACCGGCACGGTGTGCGATGGGGTATCCGGCAGCGAGGTGGTAGTACAGAGTGGGATGGATAGCGACGGTAACGCGGTACGTGGCGGGCAAGCCAGCAATAGTAAGTCCGCCTGTGTCACCGCGACAATATGTGCGATACGGGTAGACGGATTGGCGATATCGACAAAGGTGAACGTGATGGCCTCAAACGCGCAGGCCAGCATGGCGGCGGCGGCGTCCAGTTGTTTGTGGCCGTAAATCATCACGCAGCGCGGTTGGTGCTGCTGTAGCGCCTGACGTATGGCTCCCACCCGCACACCTAGCTGCGCAAAGGTATAGCTGCCTTCATCGTTGACGATGGCGAGATGCTGTGGGTTCTCCCGTATCCGGGCCTGAATCGGATTAAGAACTGACGAAAACATAGCGTTTACCCTTATCAAGCGCCTGTTGCGCGATACGCTGGCGGTCTAGCTTGCTGTTGTGGTTGAGCGCGGCGTGGTCTACCGGATACCAGAATTTGGGCACCATATAGAGCGGAAAGTAGCGGCGTAAATAGTCCGCCAGTGCTGGCAAAATATCCGGCTGACTGGACAGGATAAACGCCTGTAGCCCCTGAGGGGTGTTGTGTAATAGCCACGGGGTGACAATCACATCCTGCACCTGTGGGTGCTCCCGCAGTGCATTTTCGATGTCATCGAGGGCGATGCGGTAGCCCTGTATTTTTAACTCGCTGTCTTCCCGACCGTGAAAATAGAGCAGGTTATAGCGTAGTGAGCCCAGATCGCCGGTGCGGTAGTGACGCGTGCCGTCGGGATGAACAACAAAGCGTGATGCCTGAATCGGCGATGCGTTCAGATAGCCTTCGCTCACTGCCGGGCCGCTGATAACGATTTCTCCACGTTCGCTGTCCGCCGGGGCATCAATGTGCACAATGACGCCCGGGCGCACATAGCCCAGCGGCAGCGGTGTATCGTCATTGAGCATATCGGGGGTAATGTCGCAGGCGGTAATGGCGACCGTGCACTCCGTCGGGCCGTAGGTATTGACGATGCGGCAACCGGGAAAGGTGCGCCACAGCGAGCTGACGACCTCTTTAGTCAGCACTTCGCCGCAAAAGATAAAGGTTTTCAGGTACGGCAGATTGTCCTGACAAAATGCCCGATCCCGCAGATAGTTGCGGGTGAGCGACGGTGTGCTTACCCAGGTCTGGATACCCGCATCGGCATGGCGGGCGATCATTTTGCGGGTATTGATGACATCGCGGTAATCCAGCACTGAAATTGGCTGGCGATAATGCCACGCCAGCCACAGCTCGTACTGGGCGACGTCAAAGCAGTAACGAATATTGCCGCTGATTGCGCCGGATAGGGGAAAGGCCTCGACTGCCCAGCGAACGAAGTGCGCCAGATTGGCGTAACTCACCTGGATGCCTTTGGGGGCGCCGGTGGTACCGGAAGAGAACATAATGTAGGCGATGCCGCTGACGGCGTGTTGGCCGAACGCCTGCCCCATCTGATGGCAAAAATCAGCCAGTTGGGCGGCGGGTCGATGGGGTGTGGCGTCATCGCCTGCTGTCAGTGACACCGTCAGCGTCGGGATACCACTCTGCGGCGCGGCCTGACTGGTGGCGTTGAGCATCAGCCCGGCCTGAATACTGTTGGCGATAAAACGCAGGCGCTCGTCGGTGTTATCGGTTTCGACCGGGACCACCGGGTGGCCGGTTAACAGGCAGGCCCACCAGGCTACCAGACAGGCCGGGTGCTTGTGCCCGTAGAGGATAACTGGTGCCGGTTGCGGGCGACCACTGGCGGCATGATGCGTGCGCAGGTGTTCCGCCAGCGCCAGCGCGCCGTGGTACAACTGGTGGTAAGTCAGCTCACCGTCAATATGATGGCAGGCCGGGGTGTGCACACCATCGAAGCGCGCCAGCAGGGAAGTCAGGTATTGCCACGATGCGATCATACACAAGAGACGCCATGCTCCCGTTGTGAGTGAATGAAGCGGCTGAGCGAATCGATGGTGCTGAGCTGCTGGCTATCCAGTGTTACCGGGTCTATCGATAGCCCTTCGATCATCTCTTCCAGATACATCATCAGTTCGATGAAAATACCGCTCTCAAACCCTAAATCTCGCTCCAGATCGGTGTGCGGATGCAATTCCGACAGGTCATCGGTTTCCAGCACCATACCGATCGCTGTGACGATCTTCTGGTAATAAAAATCCGGGTTGTAGTCGGTGTTAGCGGGGCAATCAGTATCACGTGACATCGAGGTTACTCCATCAATCCGGGTTGTGGGCAGGCGGCTACCGGCGTCCCTGCCATCAGTTGTTCCTGCAGCAAAGTACGGTTGACCTTACCATTCTGATTCAGCGGTAATTGCGGCATCAGCAGGAAACGGTGCGGCACCATATACGATTCCATCTGGGTTTTGCTCCAGCGCGACAATGCTTTTTCGTTCAGATCGCCACGGGTAACGACACAGGCGATGATTTCATCGCCGTAAATCGCATGCGGTATACCGACAACGGCTACCTGCACCACCTGCGGATGACGGTTGAGCACGGTTTCCACTTCTTTGGGCGCGACTTTCTCGCCGCAGCTTTTCAGCATTTCGTCCCGACGGCCGATGAAATAGAGCAGACCCAGATCATCCAGCCGGCAGATATCGCCGGTGTAGAGGACGTTTTCGCCCGGCAACAGGCCGGGGCGCAGTTTCTCGGCACTCTTCTCGTCATTGCGCCAGTAGCCGCACATCACCGTCGCGCCGCGGATCACCAGCTCACCGGTGGCATTGCGGGTATGGCGCTGACCATTGTCGTCCACCACCCACAGTTCGGTATTCGGAATCGCGATGCCGACGCTTTGCGGATGGGTGGCAAGGTACTCTGGTGGCAGATAGGTGCAGCGGTGGCACTCGGTCAGCCCGTACATCGAGTAGATGCGTGCGTGTGGAAAGATATGGCGTAATTGGTCGATATCGCCGGTATGCAGCGCGGCGGCGGTGTTGGTGACGGTACGAATCGAAGCGAAGTTGTAGCGCGAAGCCAACGGTGCTATCAGACGCAGCATGGTCGGCACGATAGGCAGCACTGTCGCGCGCAGGGTGACCATGCGTTGCAGTGCTAACAGGGGCCGACGGAAATCCGGCTCCACGATTAACGTACACTGCGCCAGCGCAGACATAATGACCTGATATAACCCGTAGTCGAAGCTCATCGGAATGAACGACATGATGCGGTCATCGTCGCGCAGGTGCAGGTAACTGGCTACTGAGCTGGCGGCGGTAATCATATTGCGGCGACTGAGCATCACCCCCTTGGGGTGACCGGTAGAACCGGACGTGTAGATAATACACGCCAGATCAAGGTCAATACCTGTAGCGAGCCGCTCGCACTCAACGGAGATGCGGTACGGTTCGTTCACCAGCGCCGCTACCACCTCGTGGCTAAAACAGACGCGGGTGTGGCGATTAAACTGCTGCCAGTGCTCGCTGGCTTGAGCGATGATGATTTCATCGTTAAGGGCTGGGTCGGCTATCAGCAGGCGACATCCGGCGTTATCCACCAGCCAGCTGAGTTTACCGGCCTTGGTTTCCGGGTTCAGTGGAATGAAGATCGCGCCCAGATATTGCAACGCCCAGAAATAAAGCACGAACGTCAGTGAATTTGGCATGTAGACGATCACCCGGTCACCTTTCTCCACCCCTTTTTCCCGCAAATAATCCGCCAGTTGTCGGGCTTGCAGGCGCAACATAAACCAGCTGATTTCGCGATCGGTATCGATGACGGCGGTTTTATTGGCCGCTTCTTTGGCGGCCCGGTCAAGCCAGTGAGTCAGATGGGTAATGTTCGTCATGGAGCATCCTTAATGGGGACAGGAAGGGCGGGTGAACATTCCGGTGTGGTGCGGCTGATAACGCAACACACAGGTGGTGAGATGACGCGCTTCGGGTACCGCCAGCAAGTAACGGTGACCCGGTTGTGCCTGGTGTTTCAGGTAGACAAAGGGGGCCGCACACAGTAGTGACTCTGGCACGCTCACCCGTTGGCAGTGAGGAACGTCGCCTTGCAGCGCCTCAATCAGCGCCGGGCTACCCAGTAGCGTCAGTGGTAGCGTCTCTTGCATGGGCAAACGTGCGAGCAGGTGGCGCAGGGTCACCGTCAGGTCGCCGTTATCGGCGTAAGGCTGGCGATAGTAGCCTTCAAACACCAGTCCGCTGGCCTGCCCGGCTGGCCGTTTTTCTATCCGCATCAGGCAGCAGTTTTTCTGGGGGCGCAACTGCGCCAGTCGTTCGCTGGGATAAGGCGCGATCTCCTGATCGGCAATCATCAACAAGGCCTCATGCCGGTCATCTTCACAGGCCAGATAGTCATCGATGACGTGCAGGGCGAACAACGGAGCCGCCAGGCCGCGGTCCGAGACCGAAAACCCGAACGCATGGTGAGCCTCGCAAGCGTGGATCAGGGCATTAGAGACGGCGCAGCCGAGGTCGCTATCCGGGGTCCAGTGGGCAAATACCACCACATCAAGCTGTTGTAATGTATGACGCGCCTGCAATTCAGGTAACAGCGCTTGCATCATCGCGGTAAAGGAGTGGCTGCTATTCAGCCAGCGGTTCAGCACCGCGCTGTCCGGCTCGGTTGTTTCGCCGTGAGAGCGAAAAAAAGCCCGCAGGTAATCCGCCATCAGCGCCTGACTCGGGTGTGGCAACCGTGATGCGTCGTCACGTTCAGGTACGCTTGTTGGTGTAAACGTGCGCCAGACCAGGTCATCCGGCTGGATACACAACGTCATGATTCCTCTCCGTGCCAGAGCTCAACCGGCTGTTGACGAGCCAGTAACTGTGCCGTGGTCTCCGGCTGGCGAATCTGAATCAGCCGGTGTCCATCTACCATCACTTCCGCTGGGTAACCGAAGCTGAGGAACAAACCGGGTGAGGCAGTTAACCCATAAGCGCCGGAGTGGGTGATGCCGATCAGGTCGTTGACCGCCAGCGTCGGCAACAGCACGTTATCGCCCAGCAGGTCGGTGGGGGTGCAAAGCGGTCCGCTGACCTGATAAGGCTGCACCGGCCGGGAGTGATTATCACCCAGCCGTAACAGCGGAAAATTTTTACGCAGCATGCTGTTCAAGCCTGCCGCCGCACTGTGGCAATTGGCTCCGCCATCGCAAATGGCGAATGTCTTTCCACCCGCGGTTTTCAGGGTGTTGACTCGGGTGACGAACAGGCCCGCCTCCGCCACCAGATAGCGTCCCAGTTCAATGATGATTTGCGTATCGGCGGCCTGGCGGCGGAAATCCGCCACAATGGGGGCGATAGCATCACCCAGTGCCGGTAAATCCAGCGCTGTTTCTTTGGGGAAATAAGGAACGCCAAAACCACCGCCGATATCGACAAAATCCAGTGTTAGCTGGTGTTGATCGCGCAGGTTTAGTGTCAGTTGCAGGATATTTCGGGTATTGTCGGCGATAGCCTGGGCGTTGAGGATACGCGTTCCCAGATAGACATGAAAACCGCGCACGGCAAGGGAAGGCCAACGGGACAGACAAGCCAGCACGGTTTGCAACGTATCCAGCGTCATCCCGAACTGGGTAGGTTTTCCGCTCATCACCAGTCTGGCGTGTTCACTGCTAAAATCCGGGTTGATGCGTAGCGCCACCGTTTGTACGGTGCCAGCCTGTGCCGCCAACTGGTTGATGTTATCCAGCTCGGTGACGGATTCCGCCACAATCGCCCGGATACCACAATTCATGGCGTGCGCTAGCGCCGGTAACGACTTGCCCGGCCCGACATACAGCATATTTTGCGGTAAAACACCGGCTGCCAGCGCGGTATCCAGTTCCGCGGGCGAACACACCTCGCACCCCGTCCCTTGCTCCACCAGCGTTTTCACCACCGACAGGTTCGGGTTCGCCTTCAGAGAATAGTACACCGCTGTTCCGGCTGGCAGTTGCTGATAGAGATGCTGAAGCTGGCGACGTAGCTGACGGGCGCTGTAGACGTAAAAAGGCGTGCCGACATGCCGGGCGATCGTCGCAACCGGTATCTCTTCTACATAACCGTCGGCAAACAGACAGCCGTTAGCAAACAGCGCGTCAGGCTGGGTGGCGGCAGGGTCAGCCATGATGAAGCCGCTCACGCAGGAACGTTGTCAGACTGGTCAGATTCTGGAAGGCATCGAACACGCGGTCATCTGTCAGATCAAACAGGTCACCGGTCAGATTGTAGGCTGCTTCGCAGTGATCACTGAGTACGGCAATCAGGCTGACGATATTGATGGAGTCCAGCAGCCCTTCGGCACCGAACAAGGCAGCGCCCTGAAAGATCTCGGTTATACGACCGTTATCGATGCCGATCGCGGTGAGTTTATCACGCAGAAGGGTATGCAATGTGTCATCATCGTGATGCGCCACTACCGTATAATCCATTCTACTCCCCCTTATCGTTGTTTTTGGGAGTATAACCAGCGTTGTCTTCGGGCGTTTTGTTTGAGATTGCATGCCCGTTGATGTACCGGGAGGCATATCGTCAGTTAGGCGGCAAAAGGCCATAATGTATTCTGATGGCGGTATTTCGCGGCGTTTACTGGTGATTTATGTCAGAAGCATGCGTTGGGAAGGGAGTGGAATCGACGTGATGGCATCATCGTGGCGGATAAAATGACCTTTCCCCCTCCTGCGAACGGTAACAGGAGAGAGAAGGGTTAAGAATAAAATAGCACTACTGACCCGCCATACTTCAGATTACCGGCAAGATTGGCGACCACAATCATCACTCGTTACCGGCTTAACATCGGCTGTTGGCGATGAATCTGGCTGCGACCTTGCGGCAACTCGAATTATTTGGGGTATAATTAATAGACTAATAAATATTTCCCTGGTGTGCGCCAAATTGGCTTTCCGATCGTTAATGACGATCAGAGTTTTTTATTTTCATATTTGATGTTATTTTTTGAAAATTCTAAGGATTTTGTACCGGGAAAGATAGTTAGACTTAGGTATAGGTTGATACTATACTTTCGTGCCGTCATGTTCAGATTGCACTGTCGTACACGATTTTGGGAGAGTTAGATGTCTATATCATTCTCTAACGTTGACTTCATTAATAGCACAATACAAAACTATCTTAACCGAAAGTTAAAGAGCTATGGCGACCTGAAATACGCCTATTTGATCATGAATAAGAAAAAACCGACGGATGTGGTCATTATTTCTAATTATCCGTCGGAATGGGTTGAGATTTATCGAAGTAATAATTATCAACACATTGACCCGGTTATTCTGACGGCGATTAATAAAATATCTCCCTTCTCCTGGGATGATGATCTGGTTATCAGCTCAAAATTAAAATTCTCCAGAATATTCAATCTCTCCAAAGAATACGACATTGTTAACGGTTATACGTTTGTGTTACATGATCCGGGCAATAATCTGGCTACATTGTCTTTCATGTTTGAAGAAAATCGCAGCGGAGAACTGGAAGAGATTGTCCAGAATAATAAAGAAAAACTGCAAATGCTGTTGATTTCCGCTCACGAAAAGCTCACCTCCCTTTACCGGGAGATGAGCAAAAACAAAAACAACAGCAAGTCGCAGGAACCTAATCTTTTCTCACAACGAGAAAATGAAATTCTCTACTGGGCAAGTATGGGAAAAACGTATCAGGAAATTGCACTTATTCTTGGTATTACCACCAGCACCGTTAAATTTCATATTGGCAATGTTGTCAAAAAACTGGGTGTACTGAATGCTAAACACGCCATCCGGCTTGGGGTTGAAATGAACCTGATCAAGCCAGTGGAACCAGTAAAGGCAAGGTCTTAAGCTGCTCGGACTCGGCCTGTGTCATTTGGGTAATGCGCTCAATCAGCGCGTGTCGGCTGTCGTCATCTGTGGGCAGATGCAGCAAATAAATGCGCTCCTGTTTTTCCGAGAGCCCTTGCTGAATGATGGAAATGCGCCAGCCAGAACGTTTTAACAAGGTCAACATTGGGTGGCTGACAATCGTGAGGATACCGTCGTAATGGTATTTTCTGGCGTAATTAATCATAGCGAGGAATAACGTCAGACATGCCGGATTACGGGTGCCAATTAAATTTCTTACTCGATCACGGTCAACAAAAAAACGGCTGGATTCAATATAGTTCCCTTCGGGGATCTTGAGATTATCGAAATAAGAGTAAAACGTGCCGGTAATCATATTGGGGTATTTTATTTCTATAAACCGGACGCTACAAATCACCTTCCCCTCTTTGACGCCTAAAAGGTAGGTGGTGTGCTCATTATCATATTCGTCGAATTCCATCCCATTAATACAGTTGACGGCCCAGTCAAGACGGTCCTTAAATGTATCTTTGCGTAGTGTAAACACCTCATCCAACTTGTTATTTGACATTAAGCTAAAACTCACATCAAATATTTCTAACATATTTCCCCCTGTCTTTAACTTCATGTCTTTCTTGCGCAGGAACTTACCTGGTGGGGAGATATTTTAACGTTTTTATTGCTTGATTTTCCAGCGTGATTATTTGAGGTCATTTAAGGGAAACTGATTTTAATTAGTTGACATATTATTTCCTTATCCACGTTTATGGCGTATGCCAGAAGTGAGATAACTCCCGGTTAGTAGTGTGATAATACCCACCAAAGAAATAATTAATATTTGGAATAATATGCAGGCGTATTTAACAACGCATGTACTTGCCTCGACAGAATGTGCTTGATGAATGGCGAAGAATAACGCCGTGAACTCGTCGTTAGGGAGGCTCGTATCCTGTGCCTGAGTCCCCATTCCGTGTACCCGGCAGATTTTCTGTATTTCCCCGGCCGCTTAAAAAAACATCCGATCAGATCTGGCAGTAATCGACTGAATACACGGTGGTTTCATATTTCTGACATAGGAATGTGATATGGATCGCACTTTTTGTGAAGTTGGGTATAGTTACTATAGTGATAATTGACTTGTCATTTACGAATGCCCTTAACAACGAAGACGCAAAAAAGGAAACCATCATGAACATGAAAACTGTCTTTACTGCCATCGCATTGAGCACTCTGTCCGTCGGCGCTTTTGCTGCAACTGAAATCCAGTACCCACAAGGCCAGGAAGTCGGCAGCATCTCCGCCAGCGCCAACACGCTCGATGGCCTGCAGGCTAAACTGGCTGCCAAAGCGGATGCCGCTGGCGCTAAATCATTCCAGATCACGTCCGTTCAGGGTGACGACACGCTGCACGGCAACGCGGTTCTGTATAAATAATGTAATTGACGAGGTGGGAAGGGCCCGCTCTCCCCACCTCACCTGTTGTGATAACCCCCTCCCCTCTTCTGTGTTTATTTTTTAGGTTTTTATTAACCGGGCTCTGCCCGGTTTTTTTATGGCTGATGGAGTGGGGAAGAGGTAACAGGACATCCCTGGGGGATTACATTCTGAGGATCCCTTTGAGTCGGTTGTAAGCATCCGCATGTTTTTCTGGTGGCATGTGTGCCAAGTTTTGCAGCTTCCAGCGGACGGCGGGTAACTGGTCAATACTGGAGAGCCCAAGGAGTGGCCAATCGGGTGTACGATTCTTGAATGACAGTAAAAATGCCCGCTCCTGTGGTGTTAGTGAGGTGTTGATAGTGGTTTGCTATTTTTAAATTTCACGTCAATAAACGCCGTGAAACAGCAAGTTTTCAAACCCCATCTATGTCGACGCTACAGTTGCTAATGAGTGATATTTCCTACTTTGTCGTTTTTACTAACGCCAGTATTTCCACTTTTCGCTCTGGTGATGCAACCGAAAACGCCAGCATCAATTCAGCCAGTTGGTCATCTGCGGTATAGAAGAATGCCAGCGGAACATCAAGCGCGTCCGCGAGCTGCTGAGCGGTATCGATGCTGGCTTCGTGTACGCCTTTTTCATAGCGGTTAATACGGGTGCTTGCCACGAATTCATCAATTCCGGCAGCGATGCCGAGTTTTTTCTGTGACAAACCTTTCGCCAGCCGGGCTTGCTTAAGCCGTTGACAGAAAACGTCATGGTAGTTTTGTTTTGCTTTCATGACTACGAGAATCGTAGTTTTTGCTTGAGTGAGATACTACGAATAACGTAGTATTTGCTGTGACTATTCTTCATAACGGTGACGAGTCAGGAGGCTGGATGAAAAAGGATTGGCATCAGGCAGATATTATCGCCGCTCTGCACAAGCAACGTACCTCAATGGCAGCGCTTTCCCGCTCTGCGGGTTTGAGTGCATCAACACTGGCGAATGTATTGGTCAGGCCCTGGCCTAAGGGGGAATGGCTGGTTGCTGATGCGTTGGGAATTCACCCGGCCGAGATATGGCCGAGCCGGTATTACGGTCAGGATGGTGAATTGATTGATCGTAAAATCAGGATAAGAACGAAATCGCGTTAAGCACGTTTCACGTTGTTTCAGGCGGGCGATTGTCTAACGATGCCAGCACTCTTTCCTGCTGCTCTCTGGGCAAGTCGGCAAACAACAGGATCATTTTTGCCAGATTGTCGTCGTCGGCATAGAAATAAGCCAGAGGGACATTGAGTGCTTCTGCGAGACGCTTCGCGGTCACGATATTCGCTTCATGCACACCCTTTTCATAGCGATTAATGCGTGCACTGGCAACAAACTCATCGATTCCGGCAGCGATACCCAATCCCTTCTGGGACAGCCCACGCAATAAGCGGGCATCCTTTAAACGTTGACTGAAAACATCGTGGCGTTGCTGGGAAGTATTCATGGCTACGATATTCGTAGTCATGATGAATTTTAGATACTACGATTATCGTAGTTATGGTTATGTAAGCGTACTTGTCTGTTAGTCATCTCCTTACTGGGATATATTCAGTACGTTGTAAGGTTTTTAAAAGAGAATGGTTAGGTTTGGTGGGATGCTTACAATAATAGGTGGTGTCATGGTGTCATGGTGTCATGGTGTCATGGTGTCTATTTAAAAGCTGGCATACCAATTGGGGATATAACCTCGAAAACGGTCATCAAAGCGGAAAAATTCATTCGTAATTTTATAAATTTAACGAAAAATAAAATCGTGATAACCATCAATATTCTTATTTTTAAATTAATTTAAAATACTATCCATAGTTCGTATACTATTTCTGTGATGGTAGGATATTATATATTGCCATATCACTACTAATGATATGAAAATCCTTTGATTTTACAAGATATATCGAATAATCATGCGATAACTAAATTTACACTTCGATAAATAAATTGAGGAGGGGGACAGCAATATTTTTATTTTTTCATAATTAGCAACGCCAACTATTAGGAGTGTATGTAAAAATGACTTGTCAACAGAATCATCGTTACAATCAAGATTTTAGTAACCTGCCAGACGATCAGAGTAAATTTAGTGGCCGTCATAAATGTGCTGGTTGTGCTTATGATAAAGGTTATGCATTAGGACTTGATAGAGAAAAATCCTTACATATTGACATATGCTATGTTACCCGATAGTCAAGCGGGTACCGTAAGGCATCGAAGCGTACAAGCAGCTTTTGCTAAAGGTTATTTCGATGGGGTTTTGGCATCTTATCAAAAGTAATTTGATTGATAATTTAATTTTAGAAAAATTCTTATAATCAAAATAATTCGATTTGCAGATAGGTGGTTTTAGTGAGCTAATGCAGCCAACACAGCTGGAACTTGGAGTGTATATGCAGGTTGTTATCTGTTTATCAGAAAGCACTCAGTATGTCAGGTAATCACCCAAAAAATTAAATATTAACTAATTGAATGTAAAGGAAAATTATGTTTTTTCGTGAAACAGTATACCTAGACTTTAAAAATACTAATAATGAAGAGATGGGTCATTCGGTGTATAAAGATACTACTGTTACTAACGATAACTTCGAAATCTTTGAGCTTCATAGATCACAAGCTGCCGATAATTCTGGAATATTAGTTAAAAATTTAAACTCTCGGTTTTTCCACGTGGCGATTAGTCAGGATGGCATACCGTATGTTTACGATGCTGACAACCAAAAAATAATTTGTCGATTAAGTGATATGGCATGCCGATTAGATGGAGTCATCTACACGGATTTACATAAATAAAGTGGTCCTTTGACCGGCAAAGGACCGTATTAACTGGTATCAACCCTGCAGGTATCATTCTTTGCCTGCAGTATATTTATGGTTCTTTATAGATGATATGGCTGTATCACAATACAGAATTCTGTTCTGTTGGGCTATTGGTTAATGTTCTGGTTCCTGACTATTCACCCGTATGATAGGATTCTTTCGACATTTTTCGTCAATTTAGTTTTCGAAAAATTGCGTACTCAGTTTTTTACTATGCATCGGTAGTTTTAAAGCTATCCGTTGATTCGGTATCTTTTTTCGGTTTAGGTTTGGGATACGTAGTTTTTAGTCCATCAATGTGCTCATGCAGACTCTCGTTCACTTTGAACCACATAGGATCCAGAATAAGATCAACGCCTTCTCGACGAGCTAATTTAGCAGCAGGTACAAAATCTGAGTCCCCGGTGAAAAGCACTATTTGCCGAACTTGCTTTTTCAAAGTCAACGTTGCGATATCTATACCTATCCGCATGTCCACCCCTTTCTGCCGAAAAGATACCGTAAAATCGTCTTCGATCAGATCTTCAGTTTTTCTTTTACCGGATATCAGGTCTTTAATGACATTAGGCTTGTAAGTCCAAGTTATATCGGGAGATAAATTGCCTAATCGAAGAGCTAACTTTCTTTTCTTTCGTAGCTCTTGATGTAATTCATTCCTAAATACTGCTTCTTTAGATTTCGAGTAATCTATACATTTCTTTGTAAGAGGATGATGCATCTTCTTTTCAACTGGTAGACAGTCGTAGAAGAAAATACGATAAAGTGATCGATTTTCCGTTATGGCCTCATCCTTTTTAGAATAACCAACCCTTTGTTTTAAATGCAAAAGGGCTAATCGGCATACCATGTCTGCAACCCGTTTAGCATCGTATGCGCTTTGGGGTTCGAGATTCCTAATTCTTTTAATAAAAAAAGCACCATCTATCAAAATGGCAGTAGGCATGGAAAACGTCCTTGAATTCAAGATAAAAAAATGCCCTGAAGGCTCGGCATTTCTCGGATGAATTAGAAATGCGTACTGCTACAGGGCTGGATGCCTTAAGAATAACCTGTTTCCGGTTACTCGTCAAACTTGCCTAGCTTAACAGTAAGTTTTTGGCTATGCGCCAATCGTGTACTGCAAATAGGCTTGTAAACTTCATGGCGCTTTGGGATAGCCTTACTCAATATTCTGAATCTGCTCCCGCATCTGCTCAATCAGCACTTTCAGTTCGATGGCGGAGGCGGTGACGTCGGCGTTGATGGATTTGGAACCCAGCGTGTTCGATTCGCGGTTGAATTCCTGCATCATAAAGTCCAGACGGCGGCCGACGGCTTCCTGCTTGTTGAGGATTTTGTAGGTTTCTCGCACGTGGGCTTCCAGCCGGTCGAGTTCTTCGGCCACGTCGATGCGTTGCGCCATCAGCACCAGCTCTTGTTCCAGCCGGTTGCCGTCGAGCTGCACCTGCGCTTCTTCCAGCTTGCTTTGCAGTTTTTCCCGTTGCCACTGCAGAATGTTCGGCATGTGAGCGCGGACTTTGGCGACTTCGGCGCTGACGCTGACCAGGCGCTGTTCAATCAACGCTTTGAGCGCGTTGCCTTCGCTTTCGCGGGCGAGGATAAAGTCATCCAGCGCGGCTTCCAGCGCCTGCATTAGCTCTGTGCTGATGGCGTCCAGATCCTGCTCCTGTGCCGACATCACTCCCGGCCAGCGCAGCACGTCGAGTGGGTTGACCTCGCCTTCGTCACTTTGCATTTTCACCCAGTTCGCCGCCGCGACCAGCTGTTTGGCCAGTGGTTCATTGAGGATCAGTTGCCCCTGTGAGCGCGGGTCCAGCTCAAAACGCAAGCCACACTCGATTTTGCCTCGGGTCAGACGGTTGCGGATGCGTTCGCGGATTACCGGCTCCAGGCTTCGGAATTGTTCGGGTAAACGGATGTAGGTTTCCAGATAACGCTGGTTTACGGAGCGCAGCTCCCAGGCGGCGCTGCCCCATTCACCCTTGATTTCTCGCCGGGCGTAAGCGGTCATGCTACGAATCATCGGTGCATACCTGTTAAGAAGTGATGAGGTAATTATAACGGGCGCTTTACTAAAAGCGACAGCGGTAACGGGCTGACAAATCACGGCTTCCGGCCGGGCAGTGCCGTGGCCGGAAACGCAAGGAGAGAATCAGGCGGCGTCCAGCAGCGGCTGGCACTGGCTGGCAAGTTCACGGCACTTACTTTTCAGCACCTGTTTGAGTTGCAGGATCTCGCGGGATTGCGGGATATCGCGGCGGCTTATCAGCATCACTTCGAACGGCAGCGGCTGGCTGATGGGCACGATTTTGAGCTGGTCGGCGTAACGACGGGCGGTGAACAGGTCGACAATACCGGTACCACCACCTGCCAGCACCATGTCGGCGATCACCGAATAGGTTTTGATGTACAGCGATGCGGCGGGTTTAAGGCGGCGATCATGCAGTGCGCGGTGTACCACCTGGCCCAGCGGGTCTTGCTGTTGCATCATCAACAGGTTGTTGTGGCACAGCCAGTCCAGCGATACCGGGCCTTGCTGCGGGCTGTCTTTCGGCAGGATCGCTACCATACGTGACTGGCACAGCGGTTCGGCCAGTAAATCTGGCGGCACCTGCTGGCCGAACACCAGCGCCAGGTCGAGCTGGTGCTGCTGAATGTTCTGGCACAGGGTGCTGAAGTGCTCGGTGACCAGTTCGATGTTCATGAGCGGCACCTGCTGCTGGAACTCGACCATCGCCGGGGCGACAATCATCTGGCCGAAGGCGTGAGCCGCACCCAGTCGCATGGTTTCGCACTGGCCTTTGCGAATGTTCTCGGTCAGGCGGGAAATTGTCTGCAACTGGCTGTAGAGCTGTTCTATCTCCGGCATCAGCCGTTGCCCTTCCACCGTGGGGACCAGGCCTTGCGAACGCCGTTCGAACAACGCGAATCCCAATTGCTGTTCGGCGTGATTCAGCACCCGGCTGACGTTGGGTTGGGAAACGTTGAGTAGCCGTGCTGCACCGCTGATGGTGCCGGCCTGAACGATCGCCTGAAAGACTTCGATGTGGCGTAAACGCATAACCTGAGTCCTGTATATGGAGTGTTCCCGACCGGCCCGATGGAGCACGATCCAACGTATAAACAAGCAAAATTCACGCCAGATAATTGAAAAACGCGGTGCAACCACCGCAAGCCGCGCCCGCTGGCTATTCGCCCCAGGTGGCTTCCAGCACGCGCAACCAGTTGCCGTAACAGATTTTCTCCAAAAGAGTGCGCGAGTAGCCCCGCCCGGCCAGTGCTTGCACCAAAATGGGGAAACCGGCCACATCCTTCATGTCACCGGGGATGGTGGTACCATCCAGATCGGAACCGAAGCCGACGCCATTTTCTCCCAGTTTTTCCAGCAGATACTCCACATGACGGACGATCTCCTGCACCGTGGCGGCCGGGTCTTTACGGCCGTCGGCACGCAGGAAGGAGGTACCAAAATTGACGCCGACAAACCCGTCGCGTTCGCGAATCGCCGCCAGTTGGCTGTCCGTCAGGTTGCGCGACTGGGCGCACAAGGCGTGGGCATTGGAGTGGCTGGCTACCAGTGGTGCATCGGAAACCGCCGCCGTTTGCCAGAAGCCTTTTTCATCCATGTGGGAGAGGTCCACCAGAATGCGTTTGGCGTTGCAGGCGCGTACCAGTCGCAGCCCGGCATCGGTCAGGCCGTCGCCGGTGTCCGGAGAGGAAGGAAAGCGAAAGGGTACCCCCTGACCGAAGATATTCGGCCGGCTCCACAACGGCCCCAGGCTGCGCAGCCCAGAGGCGTAGAGAATATCCAGCAGATCCAGTTCGGCATCCAGCATCTCGGCACCTTCAATGTGCATCACGGCGGCCACCACGCCTTCTGCCATGCAGCGGCGGATATCCGCCACGCTGCGGCAGATTCGCAGTTGCCCGCCAGACGCCGCTTCAAGGCGCAACAGGGTGGAGAGCATCCAGAAGCTGATGTCACGCGCCTGCGCCATCGACGGGGTCGTTAATGAAACGTTACCACCTGGTATGGATGTTGCATCACCGTTGGCAGAGGGAACGTAGGTGGCGAACAGGCCACCAGCGAATCCGCCCTGCCGGATCCGGGGCAGGTCAATGTGACCTTGCGACGGCCCGTTCAGAAAGGCGTCGGTCGGATTATCGCGATGAAGCCGCCACAGACGTGATAACACGTCGTTGTGACCATCAAAGACAGGGAGTGCGGCGTGCTGCTCAAGCGGCTTGTCTGACACAGGCGAATCTGACATGGATGAAGTACCGATACTGGATTGAAGGAAAATGATTTTCTGAGATGGAACCTGATGTGCACCTTCCTGGTGCAGGTCATTCAGGCGGAGAAATTTTGTTCGCCGCGTCACCATTTAAGCCAGCGCCCGTGATGTCTGTCAAGCCGCAAAAAGAAAAAATATCTTTTTTTATATTTTAAAATCAGACACTTGGGGGATTAATGGTTACCAGAAGACGTTTTCTTGCCGGTTGCGCGACCGTACCTTTCCTGTCCTGGCTTAATGTGAACACCGCGTTTGCCGATACGCCGCCCTCAATACTGGTGATGGCGATGCAGCTTGATAACATGACCAGTCTCGACCCGCAGGAAGGGTTCGAGGCGGTGGGAACCGAAATTATCGGCAATCTCTATCAGCGTTTGGTGATGCCGAACCCGGCCAATCCGCAAGAGGTGATTGGCGATCTGGCCGTCAGTTGGGAAGTGGCCAACGACAGCAAAACGTTCACTTTTCACCTCAACCCGAAAGCCCAATTCGCCGATGGCTCGCCGGTGACCGCCACCGATGCGGCCTTCTCGCTGCAACGCGCGGTGAAGCTGGATAAAAGCCCGGCGTTCATCATCAATCAGTTCGGCTTTACCAAAGACAATGTCGAGCAGCACATTACCGCACCAGATGACAGCACGCTGGTGATAAACCTCGACAAACCCGCGGCGGAAACCTTCCTGTTGTATTGCCTGTCAGCCCCGGTGGGCAGCATCGTGCAGAAAAAAGCCGCACTGGCGAATCAGCAAAACGACGATTTGGGCAACCAGTGGCTGAAGCAGAACAGCGCCGGTTCCGGCCCGTTCTCACTGGTGAGCTGGAAGGCCAGCGAAAGCATCATTTTGCAGAAAAACGATCACTTCCCGGCGAACAATGCCTTCAAACGTGTGCTGATTAAACACATTGTTGACCCGTCCGCCCAGTTGCTGATGCTGCAAAAAGGGGACGTGGATATCGCCCGCAACCTGACCACCGAGCAGATCCGCCCGTTAGTGAACGACAGCAACTACCATTTGGTGCGCCAGAGCATCGCCAGCGTGATGTTGCTGTCTTGCAATACCGCCAACGAGTTCCTGAAAAAGCCGCAGGTATGGCAGGCTATCAAGTGGGCGCTGGACTATGACAGCATCCAGAAAAACATTCTGCCGCTCACGCACAAAGTGCATCAGAGCTTCCTGCCGGGCGGCTTCCCGGCGGCGCTGGACGATAACCCGTTCCACCTGGATGTCGCTAAAGCCAAAGCGTTGCTGAAAGACGCCGGTTATCCCGATGGTTTTGACATTACCCTGGATCACTACTCCGCGCAGCCGTACCCGGATATCGCGCAGGCGATCCAGACCCAGTTGGGTGCTATCGGCATCCGCGTGAAACTGATCGCGGCGGAAAACCGTCAGGTGTTGACCAAAATGCGCGCCCGCCAGCAGCAACTGGCGCTGACCGCGTGGGGGGCCGACTATTTTGACCCGAACTCCAATGCCGAAGCGTTTTGCATCAACACCGACAACAGCGATGGTGCGCGCAACCGCACGCTGGCGTGGCGTTGCAACTGGTCGGATGAAAAATTCAATCAGTTGACCGAGCAGGCGCTGCATGAGCAGGACCCAGCCAAACGCATCGCGCTGTACGAAACCCTGCAACGTAACCACCGTGAGCAGAGCCCGTTCACACTGATGATGCAGGATGAAAAAACGCTGGCCTGTCGCAAGAATCTTAGCGACGTCACCATGACGGTCTTAAGCAAGGTGCCTTACCAGCAGGTGAAGAAAGCCTGATGCAGATACTGATTCGTTTTTGCAGTACGCTCGGCAGCCTGTTGTTGACCCTGTTGGGGCTTTCGGTACTGACCTTTTTCATCGGTCGGATTATGCCGACCGACCCTGTGCTGGCCGCCGTTGGGGACAATGCCCCGCAGGCGGTGGTGGAGCGGGTGCGTCAGGAAATGGGGCTGGATCAGCCCCTGTGGGTGCAATACGGTCACTACCTGAATCAACTGCTGCACGGCGATTTAGGTCGATCGGTCCTGACCTCTAACCCGGTCACCACCGATATTGCTCGCTATTTCCCTGCCACGCTGGAACTGGCGACAGCGGCGATTATTGTCGCGGCGCTGGTCGGCATTCCGCTTGGGGTGTGGGCGGCGGTGCGCCAGGGGCGCTGGGTCGACCAGGTGATTCGCGTCATCTGTCTGGCGGGCCATTCACTGCCGGTGTTTGTGCTGGCGTTACTCAGCCTGCTGGTGTTCTATGCGGTGCTGGGTATTGCGCCGGGGCCGGGGCGGCAGGACATCCTCTTTCAGGACATGGTGCCGCATGTGACCGGGTTGCTGACGGTGGATTCGCTACTGGCGGGCGACTATGACGCGCTGCGTGATGCGCTGGCGCACATGGTGCAGCCGGTGCTGATTCTGGCGTATTTCAGCATGGCGTATATCACCCGTATGACCCGCACCTTCATGCTTAACGCACTCAGCGGCGAGTTTGTGATCACCGCCCGCGCCAAAGGGTTATCGTCCCGTCGGGTGGTCTGGCGGCACGCGTTCCCCACAGTAGCGGTACAGCTGGTCACCGTACTGGCATTGACCTACGCCGGGCTGCTCGAAGGTGCGGTGGTGACAGAAAACGTCTTCTCCTGGCCGGGGTTGGGCCAATACCTCACCACCGCGTTACTCAACGCAGATATGAACCCCGTGGTGGGTGCCACGTTGCTGGTAGGCGCGGCCTATGTGCTGCTGAACCTGCTGGCTGACATTCTCTATCGACTTTTGGATCCCCGCGTAACATGAGTTTTTTGGTCTCACGAGCCTGGTTGCTCGACGAAACGCCCGCCACACGCCGTCAGGCGGTGTGGGGGCAGCGTTACCGCCTGTGGCTGGGGTTTCGCACCAATCCGCTGGCAATGATAGGGTTGATCATCATCGCGGTGGTGATGCTGCTGGCACTGGTGGCCCCCTGGCTGGCCCCTTACGACCCCGGTTTTCAGAACCTGTCTAACCGGTTGGCCGCGCCGTCTGCGGCGCACTGGTTCGGCACCGATGAACTGGGGCGTGATGTGTTCAGCCGTATTGTCTACGGCGGGCGTACCACGCTGGGTATGGTGCTCGCGGTGGTGGCGCTGACCGCGCCCATCGGCCTGCTGGTTGGCTGTATCGCCGGTTATGCTGGTGGGTGGCTGGATAAAATCCTGATGCGGCTGACCGATATCTTTCTGGCCTTTCCTCGGCTGGTGCTGGCGCTGGCGTTTGTCGCAGCGCTGAAACCGGGAGTGGAAAGCGCCATTCTGGCGATTGCGCTGACTGCCTGGCCGCCGTATGCCCGGCTGGCGCGAGCGGAAACGCTGCAATTCCGTCATACCGATTTTATCGCCGCCAGCCGCCTGACCGGTGCCGCGCCGCTGCGCATCATTCTGCGCCACATTATGCCGTTGTGTGTACCGAGCCTGATTGTGCGGGTGACGCTGGACATGAGCTCCATCATCATCACCGCCGCCAGTCTGGGCTTTCTTGGCATGGGGGCACAGCCGCCGTCACCGGAGTGGGGCACGATGATCGCTACTGCGCGTCGTTTCCTGTTCAACGCCTGGTGGGTGCCGCTGGTGCCTTGCGTCGCCATTTTCCTGACCTCGCTGGCCTTCAACTTTTTGGGTGATGGCCTGCGTGATGTGCTGGACCCGAAGGAGCGCTAAATGCTGGTGGAAATTGAGAATCTCCGTATCGCGTTTGCCAATCGGACGGAAGCGTTTGAGGCGGTGCGTGGCGTTAGCTTCAGCGTTGGTAAGGAAAAATTCGCTATCGTCGGTGAAAGCGGTTCCGGTAAGTCGCTGACGGCCCGTAGCCTGATGCAATTGCTGCCGGGTAGCGCCCGTGTTCAGGCCGACAAGCTGAGCTTTGACGGTATCGACCTGCGCGGTGCCAGTGAAAAAACGCTACGCCAGATTCGCGGCAAGCGGGTCGGTTTTATCCTGCAAGACCCGAAGTATTCGCTGAACCCGGTGATGACCATCGGCCAGCAGGTGGCGGAGGCCTGGCGCGAGCACAAAGGCGGCAGCCGCCGTGCCGCAATGGATGCCGCCATCGACCTGTTGGATCAGGTGCGCATTCGTGACCCGCAGCGGGTGGCAGGGCGTTATCCGCATGAGGTGTCGGGCGGTATGGGGCAACGGGTGATGATCGCCATGATGCTGGCACCCGACCCGGAATTACTGATTGCCGATGAACCGACCTCCGCGCTGGATGCCACCGTGCAGGCGGAGATCCTCTGCCTGATTAACGATCTGGTTTCGCAACGTGGCATGGGGCTTATCCTGATCAGTCACGATCTGCCGCTGGTGTCGCATTTTTGCGATCGCGTCGCGGTGATGTACGCCGGGCGGATCGTCGAACTGCTGCGGGCCAGCGAACTGTTACAGGCGCAGCATCCCTATACGCAGGGGTTGCTGGCTTGCCTGCCGTCGCTGAAACACCCGCGCGCTCGGCTGCCGGTGCTGCAACGCGACCCGGCCTGGAGGGACGCGTGATGGGGGAAAATGCATGATTAACGTAGAAAACCTGCGCATTGCCTTCGGTAACCTCGAGGTGGTGAAAGGGGTGTCCTTCGCACTGGAGAGCGGTGACAGTTTCGGTATGGTGGGCGAAAGCGGTTCCGGCAAATCCACCATTTTACGTGCGCTGGCCGGGCTCAATACCCACTGGCAAGGGCGCATCGAGTTTGGCGGCATGGCGCAATTGGCCCGACGGGATCGCAGCTTTTTCCGGCAGGTGCAGATGGTGTTTCAGGATCCGTATGGATCACTCCATCCACGCCAGACTATCGATCGTATTTTGCATGAGCCGTTGCTGGTGCACCGATTCGATCGTGCCGAACAACGTATCACCCGGGCGCTGGATGAAGTCGGCCTGCCTGCCGCGGCGCGTTTTCGTTTTCCCCATCAGCTTTCCGGCGGCCAGCGCCAGCGGGTGGCGATTGCCCGCGCACTGATCGCCGAGCCGGAAGTGCTATTGCTGGATGAACCGACCTCGGCGCTGGATGTCTCGGTGCAGGCGGAAATCCTCAACCTGCTGACAGACCTGCGTCAGGCGCGTAGGCTGACCTATATCATGGTCAGCCACAATCTGGCGGTGGTGTCGCATCTGTGCCAGCGCGTCGGTGTGATGCAGCATGGCGAAATGGTGGAACAGCTCAGTGTGGAAGACTTGCGGGCGCGTAACCTGCATCACCCCCACACGGCGGAACTGTACGATTTAAGCATGACGCTGGAGGAACCGGCATGACATTACACTGGCAGCGCGCCATTGATGAAGCGCAGGCGATCACACAATCCTGGCATCAACCCGGTGAGCCGGGCGGTGCTATCACATTATTCGATGGCGAACAGATCCGGGCCGCCTGCTGCGGTGGGCTGGCGGATTTGGCGCAGAACACCCCGTTTACCACCCAGAGCGTGGTACGTTTCGCCTCAGTCACCAAGCACCTGTTTGCCTCACTGGTGACGGGAGCGGCCAGTCAGGCACTGGCGCTGACGGACAGTCTCGAGAGGCATCTGCCGCAACTGACTGGCGAAAACGGTCAGGTGACGGTCGGGCAGGCGCTGGATATGACATCCGGCCTGCCGGATGTGCGCGAAAGCCTGTCGCTGCTGGGGTTATCGGTGTACAACGCCACCTCGGCTGACAGCTTGCTGGCGTTTCTGGCGGAGAATGGCGAGCTGAATTACCCGGCGGGCAGCGAGATCTCCTATACCAACACCGGCTACCGGCTGGTGGAAGAAGCCTTGAAAGCCAAGGGCATTTATTTTGCCGACCTGCTGCGCCAGCACATCAACCAGCCGTTGGGGATTGCCCTCAGCGCGCCGGAAACCTGGTTTGATATCGTGCCGGGGCTGGTGCCGGGCTACTGGCGAGCGCCGCAGGGCTGGCAGTTATCCTGCGCCGGGCTGCATTTGTCTACCTCGGGTTGTGTCACCGGCAGCGTGCATGACCTGACCGTCTGGCTGCAAGCGCTGCTAATGAATCAGGGGCCGGGTGAGGGTGTGCTGGCACGATTGTCCCAGCCGCGCTACCTGCGTGACGGCCGCGTGACTGGCTACGGGCTCGGTGTGGCACACAGCCACATTGGGTTGGCACAGTTGGTGGGGCACGGCGGCTCTCACGCCGGTTACAAGAGTTACTTCCTGCTCGACCCGGTATCACAGGCGGGGGTAGCGCTGGTCGCTAACCGCGAAGATGTCGCTACCTACGACAGTGTGCTGCGGGTGATGTCGGCGCTGCTGGACCAGCCACTGCCCACGCGCGGCCACGACCTGACGCCGGGGCTGTATGTTGCAGAGCAGGGCGGGCACTGGCTGGACGTACAAGGCCCAGGCGCCTGCTGGCTGGGGGCGACGGAAACCTTGTACCGTAGCGAGGAGCCCGGCGTGGCGATGTCATTGTCCAGCCATCTGCCGATGAGATTACGGCAGGACGGTATGGCGATAGCCGGAGAAATCGGCCACGCACCGTGTCGTTTCTGGCCGGTGGAAGCCGACGATAGCGTGGCGGGCCTGCAAGGCCGCTGGTACTGGCCGGATACCCGCAGCGAACTGGTGATCGACGGTGACTGTATCGTGATGGGGCTCGGTCCGGCGGCGATAGCCGGTTCTCTGCAACCGCTTGGCAACGGCCGTGCACTGGCGACCGTGCAAGACGGGCCGTGGGAAAAACGGTTCTCGTTGTTGATACAAGACGGCTACCTGACGCTGTTACTAAATCGCAGCCGGGTGGTGCGGTATCAGCGCGGGTGAGGTTGGCGGATTGAACTATTGGTACCAGAAAGGAAAACGGATTTTCCTTTCTGGTGTGCGACTTCCTTCGCCGACAGGTGTTTAATCCCGATAAATCCCCACCACGGCTTCCTCGCCGATATACCCGTAACCGCGGTACATGCCTTCGCTGTTGAACGGTAGTGCGATGTTGCCCTGGTAGTCAACGGCGATAAGTCCGCCGCTACCGCCTAGCGCCAGCACTTTTTCCATCACGACTTTATCGGCAGCTTGCGACAGCGGCAGGTTGGCGTATTCCATCAGTGCGGAGACATCATAGGCGGCGACGGTACGCATGAATACCTCGCCGGTGCCAGTGCAGGAGACCGCGACGGTGCGGTTGTTGGCGTAGCAGCCAGCGCCAATGATGGGTGAGTCGCCGACACGTCCGGCACGTTTGTTGGTCATGCCGCCGGTGGACGTGGCGGCTGCCAGATTACCGGCAGCATCCAGCGCAACGGCACCCACCGTACCGAATTTGCGATCCGGATCGAGCGGATCAGCGCCTTGCGTTTGGCGTTCGCCGTCGTGATCCAGCAGGATCTTGTCATTGCCCGCCTGCGCTTTTAGTAACTGCTGATAGCGTTCGTCGGTGGAGAAAAAATCTGGCTCGACCATCTCCAGCCCTTGCTCACGGGCGAAGGTTTCTGCGCCTTCTGCCGTGAACATCACGTGCGGGCTGCGTTCCAGCACGGTGCGAGCAGCCAGAATCGGGTTGCGGATATGGTTAACCCCGGCAATGGCACCTGCATCCAGCGAGCGGCCGTCCATAATACTGGCGTCCAGTTCGTGGGTGCCACGGTGGGTAAACACGGCACCTTTGCCAGCATTGAACAACGGGCACTCTTCCAGCAGACGTACGGCTTCGGTGACCGCATCCAGCGCGCTGCCGTTGGCAGCCAGAATCTCCTGCCCGCGGGTGACAATCGCCTGCAACGCGGCGCGATAGCGCTGTTCTTTTTCACTGTCCATCGCTGTGCGGCTCAGCGCGCCTGCGCCGCCATGAATCACAATGACCGGTTTCATCTTGGATGTGCTTCCTTATGTTCAGGGCATTAGTTCTGCGTGGTTGCCAGATAGGAAAAGGCACCCAGCAAGCTGACGATCGGCGCGATGGTGGGTGACGAGTAACCCACGGTGATGGCGTCTTTGCGAACGACGCCTGGGATCAGGCAGAACAGGTCTGCCAGTACCGGTTTGGCGACCATCAGTTCCAGCTCATACGGTGGCTGCAAACGGGTGGTGGTTTCTTTATGCGCTTTTTGCACTGCCTGGGTTGCTGCCAGCCGGATAGCGTTGCGGGCGGCCTCCGGGCTGAGCGATTCTGCCGCGGTCTGGGAAATGGCGCGTTTCACGCAGGCGTAATCGGCCGCCGGGTAGTAACGTGTGATCCAGCTTTGCAGCGTGTCGTCACCGCTGACCAGCCACAACGGGGTGTTCAGTTCAGCACCTGCCGCGGCGTAGATGTCGCTTTCGCCCATCACTTCGCCGTTGATACGCACCCGGTAAAATGCCCGGCCGTTAATGGTGTGCGCCAGTACGCCGTGCTCACCGGCAGCGCTGTGGTAACCGATGAACATCAAACCGTCGAATTGCTGTTGTTGCAGTCCTTCCACCATCGACAAACCGCGTGGTTTGCCCTGCACCAGACGGGCGCGCGGGTCGATGTTTTCAGCGCGCAGGTTGGTCATGGCGGCATGACTGTCGGCCACGACCACTTCGCTGGCACCACCGGCGAACGCGCCTTCGATGGCGGCGTTCACTTCCTGTTCCATCAGCCCGCGTGCTATCTGATGTTCCGGCGTGCCGGGGCTGCACTGTTCCGGTCGCATCACACCCGCGATGCCTTCGATATCCGCAGAAATAAATACTTTCATGTCAGCGTCCTTATCGCCTGTTCTCAGGCGGTTATGCGAAATCTTGTGCCAGACGGTCCAGTACCTGAGTCAGGGCCGGGCGATGGTGGCCGCGAAAACCGGTGACGGCCTCGGCCTGTAACAACGCATCCAGCACCGCGTGTTCGGTGGCGTCGGCCGCGGCATTCAGTAGCGGCTCCAGTTGCGCGTCTTCCGGTGGCTGCGGTGTGGGTTGGGTGGAAAAGGCCACCGCGATATCGCCGGAACCGTGACCCCAATAGCTGCCGAGCCGACCGAGCCCGGCACCCGCGCGGCGGGCGATGCGGGTCAACTGACGGGCATCAAGCGCGGCGTCAGTCGCCATAATAATGATGATGGAACCGGCATCCTGCTGCGGTGTCAGTTCCGGCAGCAGGGGTGCAATGGCGTCGCCAACCTGCACGCCGTCCAGCGTCAGGGCGGGCAGGGTGCCGAAATTGGCCAGCACCAGTACCCCCAGGGTGGCGTCCAGTTCCGCAATCTGCCGCGAGGCGGTGCCGATGCCGCCTTTGAGCGCGAAGCAGCTCATGCCGCGCCCGGCACCCACGCTGCCACGAGCGAAATCCGCCGTGGCGCTATCCAACGCGGCGCGCGCCATCGCTTCGGTGACGGCCAGCGCCTGAATATCATTGAGCCAGCCGTCGTTGCACTCCAGCGCTAGCGGATTGACGGTCGGCAAACGGCGGCCCAGTTCGGGATTGTGGCCAATCGCGTCGCGTACCAACGCGGTGAAGAGTGTGCCGACTGACAGGGTGTTGCTGAGCAGGATGGGGGTTTGTAATTGTCCCAGTTCTTCAATCTGCACCAGCCCTACCGGTTTGGCGAAACCGTTGAGCACCGCCGCACCGCAGGGCAGCGGTTGTATAAACAGGTTATCGCTGTTTGGCACAATGGCGGTCACGCCGGTCTGAATCTCGCCTCCGGCCAGCGTAGCATGGCCGACCCGCACGCCGGGTACGTCGCTCAGGCGGTTATGCGGGCCGCAGGGCAGGCGCGGTGTACCGAGTTGTCGCTCTGTCCGCCAGCGTTGCAGCAGCGGTAGCAGTTGCGCCTGTTGATAAGGTGTCATGATCGGTTCGCTCAGCTTTTCAGTTTCGGGTCCAGCGTATCGCGTAGCGCATCGCCCAGCAGGTTAAAGGCCAGTACGGTGCAGAAAATCGCTAAACCGGGGAAGACGCTGACGTGCCACTGGCCTGCCATCATCATGCTACGGCTCATCGCCAGAATGTTACCCCATTCAGGCACATCCGGTTCCGGCCCCAGGCCGATGAAACTCAGCCCGGCAGCGGTCAGAATACTGGTACCGATACGCATGGTGAAATACACAATCACGTTCGGCAAGGTACCCGGCAGGATATGGCGCAACAGAATGACCCGGTCCGGCGCACCGGCGCAGCGGACGGCTTCAACGTAGGCCGCCTGTTTGAGTGAGAGCGTAGAGGCGCGCACAATGCGGGCGAACACCGGCACGCTGAATACCGCTACCGCGATAATCACGTTATTCAGGCCGGGGCCGAGGATTGCCACCACGGCAATCGCCAGCAACATGCCGGGGAACGCGAACAGCACGTCGCAGCCGCGCATGATCAGCATGTCGATAGTGCGTCCATAGTAGCCCGCCAGCAAGCCGAGGGCGATGCCCGCCACCATACCCAGCGTGACGGAGACAATACCGATGTACAGCGAAATGCGTGCGCCATAAATGATACGGCTCATCACATCGCGGCCCAGATCGTCGGTGCCCATCCAGTGGCTGGCGGAAGGCGACGCGCCAAGCGCCATCCAGTCCGGCTCCATTGGGTTCCAGGGAGCCAGCCAGGGGGCGAACACCGCCACCAGCACCAGCAGTAACACAAAACCGCCGGAGGCCAGCGCCATCGGGTTGCGGATGAACGCATGCAGAAAATCGCGCCACGGTGAACGAATCGTACTGTCGTTCAGGGCGGAGGAGGGTGCCACGATCGGCTCTTGAGAGGTGTTCATCGCAGCTCCTAACGCAGACGAATGGCCGGGTTCACCACTGCGTACAGCAGGTCGACCAGCAGGTTGATCAGGATAAATTCAAATACGAACAGCATCACCAGTGCCTGAATCACTGGCTGATCCTGACTCTTGATGGATTCAATCAACAGCCAGCCGAGCCCCGGCCAGTTGAACACGCTTTCCACCACAATCGAACCACCCAGCAGAAAGCCGAACTGCAACCCGAGCATCGTGATAACCGGGATCAGCGCGTTACGCATCACGTGTTTCCAGACAATCAGCCGCTGGCGCAGCCCTTTGGCACGGGCGGTGCGCACGTAGTCTTCCTGCATCACTTCCAGAAACGCCGAGCGGGTAAAGCGCGCCATCACCGCCGCGACCGAAGCGCCCAACGTTAGCGCGGGCAGAATAATGTCGGTTGGTTTGTTGTAACCGCTGACTGAGAAAAGGCCGAATGGCATGGCGACAAACTGAATTAACAACAGGCCGAGCCAGAACGGCGGCATCGAAATGCCGCCTACCGCCAGACTCATCAAAGACCAGTCCTGCCATTTGCCCCGTTTAAGCGCGGCAAACACGCCGATCAGCAGGCCGAGGATCACCGACCAGGCGAAACCGGCCAGCGCCAGCCACAGCGTTGGCAGAAAACTTTTTTTGATGACACTCAGCACTGGCTGTTGGGTACGGTAGGTGACGCCAAGGTCACCGTGAACCAACCCGGTCAGCCAGTGGAGGTACTGCTGCGGCAGCGGATCGTTCAACCCTAAATGCTCACGGGCGGCTTCCACCGCCTCAATGGGAGCGTCAGGGCCAGCATAGATCCGTGCCGGGTCACCCGGTAACAGTTTGATAAAACCGAACACCAACAGGGAGATCACCAGCAAGACCGGGATCATTTCCAGCAAACGTCGGACGATATAAGCAAACATGGTGATCCCCTGTGCGATTACTTGAACTCAGCCTGATCGAAGATCAGAGAACCGTCCGCCAGCATGTAAACGCCAGACAGATTTTTCACTTTACCGACCAGGTTGTCCGGTACACCCAGGAATACCACCGGCGCGTCTTTCCAGATCAGTTTCTGGGCATCGGCATACGCGGCAGCACGTTTGCTGTTATCTGAGGTAGCCAGACCGGCGACGATAGCTTTGTCCACATCCGGGTTGCTGTAGTAAGACACGTTATAGGCTTTCGGCACCCAGGATTCTGTCGCAAACAGCGGACGCAGCGCCCAGTCGGCATCACCGGTAGACGGTGACCAGCCACCGTAGTACAAGTCGAATTCAGCCTGTTTCGGATCTTTCACGCCGAACAGTTTTTCGTTGCGGGTACCGGAGTCCATCGGGGTCACGGTGACTTTGATGCCGACCTGCTCAAGCTGCTGTTTGAAGAACTGCGCACTGCGCACAGCGGAGGTGGCGTTGCTGACCCACAGTTTCAGTTCCAGCCCTTTTTCGTAACCGGCTTCTTTCAACAGCTCCTTCGCTTTCGCAGGGCTGTAGGTATAGTTCGGCTCGCTCTGGCTGGAGAAGAACTGCACGCGCGGTGCCATGGCCGAGGCAGCAGGCAGACCCATACCGGCGAAACCCACTCTCAGCCACATAGTCCGGTTGATGGCAAAGTTCAGCGCCTGGCGTACCCGCACGTCACTCAGCGGGCCGTGCTGGGTGTTGATAGCCATATAGTACAGATAGATGCTGGGGTCACGCTGGACAGCCAGCTTGGTGTCGTCTTCAACGGTTTTCACCAGGTCGGACGGCAACGGGTAGATAGCGTCAGACTGGCCGGATTTCAAGGCGGCGACGCGGGTGGCGTCTTCCGGCGACGGGTAGAAGGTCACGTTATCAACTTTCGGCCAGCCTTTCTGCCAGTAGTTGTCGTATTTCGTCAGTTTGACGTCTTTACCCTGCTGCCATTCGACAAACTTGAACGGACCGGTACCGACCGGGTGTACACGCAGCTGGGTTTCATCCGGGTACTGTTGCAACGCGGCCGGGCTGTGCATCACCGCAGACGGATGCGCCAGGGTGTTGATAAACGCACCGAAGGATTTATTCAGCTCGATTTTGACCTGTGTCGGCGATACGACCGTCACACTCTTGATCATATTAAACAGGCTGTTGCGCTTGAGCCCTTTGCTCTGGTCGGCCAGACGGTCAAGGTTGGCTTTGACTGCATCAGCGTTGAACGGTGTACCGTCCTGAAAGGTCACGCCCTCACGCAGCGTGATGGTGTATTCGGTCGCATCGGCGTTGCCGGTGTAACCGGTTGCCAGTTGAGGCACCAGTTTCATCTGGTCGTCGAACTGGAACAGACGTTCAAAGATCCCGCTCTGGATGGAGTAACTCAGGGTATCTGAAGTGTCGTGCGGATCCAGCCCGGTGATGTCAGCGTACATGGAAATGCGCAGATCCTGAGCCTGAGCGGCAGCGGCCAAACACAATGACAGCCCAAGTGCGACAGCGGAACGACGTGAAGTTACTGCGGGTAGTAACGATTTCATGGTGTCTCCTGTAATGGTTTGTGTTGCTGGTTGTTGTGCTGCTTTCTATTATTGTTTGTTTTTATTACTGTTTAATTTTCACCGTAGTCAGTACGTTGCCGACGCGGTGACTGCCCTTGGGCAGTTAGGGTGTCCCT
The DNA here is from genome assembly GCF_019464615.1 of Dickeya ananatis. Taxonomy (NCBI): domain Bacteria; kingdom Pseudomonadati; phylum Pseudomonadota; class Gammaproteobacteria; order Enterobacterales; family Pectobacteriaceae; genus Dickeya; species Dickeya ananatis. Next base: position 4,436,361 of record NZ_CP040816.1, read on the forward strand.
GGTGTTGGACGGTGCTACGGTTTACTACTTACGATCAATAACGTCTTACGATCAATAACGTGCGATTGACGATGAATAACGTCAGGCCCCTGTTGACGGCGACCCGAACCCGGCTTCGCTGACCCAATGGTGCGGGGCGACTTCGCGGTAGCGGGCTTTTTCCACCACCTCGTTCGCCTTACGCAACGGTGAGGGGATTTCGCTGTCGTCCAGTTCACGGGTATAGCGACGGTCAGGGTCGGCTATCGGTACCGAGGCCAGCAGACGCCGGGTATACGGATGCTGTGGGTTGTTGAACACCGACTGACGCGGGCCGATTTCTACGATCTGACCGAGGTACATCACGGCCACGCGGTTGGCGATGCGTTCTACCACCGCCATGTCATGGGAGATGAAAATCCATGACACGCCGGTCTTCTGCTGTAAGTCCATCATCAGGTTGACCACCTGTGCCTGAATCGACACATCGAGCGCCGACACGGCCTCGTCAGCAATGATCACCTGAGGGTGCAGCGCCATCGCACGGGCAATGGCGATACGTTGACGCTGGCCGCCGGAAAATTCGTGCGGATAGCGCTGTGCGTGTTCCGGTTGCAGGCCGACGCTTTTCAGTAGCGCCTGCACCTGCGGGGTGGCGTCTTCCAGCGACTTCACCAACCCGTGCAGCAGCAGCGGCTCGGCAATGGTGAAACCTACCGTCAGACGGGGGTTGAGCGAGGCGTAAGGATCCTGAAACACCATCTGCATTTTGCGGCGCAGCGGCTGGAAGTCGCGGTCATGTAAACCGGCAATCTCCTGACCATCGAACAACAGGCTATCTGTCTGGCTTTCCACCAGACGCAGCAGTGCCCGCCCGGTGGTGGATTTGCCACAGCCGGATTCGCCGACGATCGCCAGCGTTTCCCCCGGCCAGACGGCGAAATCAATTTGCTCTACCGCATGTACCCGGTGGGTGACGGAAGAGAAAATGCCGCTGCGAATGGGGTAGTACACTTTCAGGCCACGAATATCGAGCAACGGCGGGGCGTCATAACGCGCGGTCATGTGATCCGGTTCTGCTGTCGCGTTTTGCTGCCCTAGCAGCGGGAAGCGCCTGGGCCAGGCGCTGTCGCGCATATCGCCCAGTCGCGGTACCGCCGCCAGCAGTGCTTTGGTGTAGTCGTGCTGCGGACGATTGAAAATATCCTCGACCCGGCCTTGTTCCACCACCTCACCGCGATACATGACCACCACGCGGTCCGCGATTTCCGCTACCACGCCCATATCGTGGGTAATGAACAACACTGACATGTTGCTCTGGCGTTGCAGGTTACGCAGGATTTGCAGGATGCGTGCCTGTACCGTCACGTCCAGCGCGGTGGTGGGTTCGTCGGCGATCAGTAACTGCGGGTCGCAGACCAGCGCCTGGGCTATCATCACCCGCTGGCGCATCCCGCCGGACAGCGAATGTGGATAGCTGTTCATCACCCGGTCGATATCCGCGATCCGCACTTTGCGTAGCAGTTCGCGCGCTTTGCTATCGGCGCTGGCCGCGTCGCACATGTGGTGGTCGAGCAAGGCTTCGGTGAGTTGATCACCCACTTTCAGCACCGGGTTGAGGGAGGTCATAGGCTCCTGAAAGATCATCGCCATATCGCGACCGCGCAGGCGGCGACGGGCATCGTCCTTCAGGGTCAGCAGGTCATGGCGGCGACCGGTGCTATCGGTAAAGCGAATGCCGCCACGTTCAATTCGGGCGGATGCGGCCAGCAGCCCCATGACCGTCAGCGACGTGACGGATTTGCCAGAGCCGCTCTCGCCGACCACGGCGACCACTTCCCCTTTGTTGAGGCTGAAGGATACGCCCTTGAGCGCCAGATGGGTGCCGGAGCGACCGCTGAAGCTAACGCTCAGGTCGTCTATCTCCAGCACCGGCTGCGGTGTCGGGGCAGAGGCCGTCGCAGCAGGGATTGCGGTTAGGGTGGTATCCGTCATCGTCACTCCGGTAGGTTCTGTCACAGCCAGATGCGGCCAAGGTTATACGTCAGGTAAGGCGAGCTGTCGGCGGCCAGCCAAATCGGGCCATCCAGATCAACGTGTTCGGCCGCCAGCGCCACCGGCAGAGCGGCTTCCATTGCCAGCGAGGAACCGAGCATGCAGCCAACCATGATGCGCAGGTCGTGCTGACGTGCCTGTGCCACCATCGCTAGTGCTTCGGTCAGTCCGCCGCATTTGTCCAGCTTGATGTTGATCATCTCGTAGCGGTCGCACAGCGCGGCGATATCGCCCCGGTGGTGGCAGCTTTCATCGGCGCATACCGCGATCGCGTGTTTAAATGTCGCCAGCGCGCTGTCCTGTCCGGCGGGCAACGGCTGCTCGACCATCGCGATGCGATGAGCGGCTAACTGGCGCAGCAACGATTCCAGATCCAACCCGCTCCAGGCCTCATTGGCATCGACAATCAACGTGACATTGGGGGCCGCCTGGCGGATTGCCGCCACTTTTTCCAAAATCTGATCCCGGTCGAGCTTGATCTTCAATAACAACGCGCCGCGCGACACCGCATCTTTGGCGGCGTTCGCCATGTTTTCCAGACTGTCGAGGCTCAGGGTCTCGGCGGTAATGATTGACTGCGGTGGCGCGATGGCGAGGTGTTGCCACAGCGTTTGTCGGGCAAGCGCAGCATTCAGTCGCCACAGCGCGCAGTCCAGGGCGTTGCGGGCCGATCCCGGCGGCAACGACTGTTGCAGTGCTCCCAGACTGATACCGTTTTCCACTGCCTGACGCACGGTTTCCAACTGGCGGGTTACGCTGTCGGCCGTTTCCTGATAGTGCGCGGTGGGCGTGCATTCCCCGCGGCCGATAAAGCCACGCTCTTCCAGTGTGACCCGCACCACGGTGACGGCGGTACGGGTGCCGCGGGAGATAGCGAACGGACGGGCCAGCGGCAGTTCTACGGTTTCAATTTGCATCTGTCGCATCGGGTTATCCCTGGGTTTTCAGCAGCGTCGCAATGTCATCAATACCGAATCGGATCGGGTCGGTGGCAGGAACACCGAAGCGTTCGCTCAGGCCACGGCAGTACTCACGCGCTTCCTGTTCGCCATAGTTGGAGGTGTTGATGGCGAAACCAGCCAACTGCACCTCCGGGTTGGTCACACGAGCAGCGCGCAGGCAGGCATCCACACACTCATCCAGTTCCACCATCGGTTGATGCGGCAGGTGGCGCATGTGCGGGCGACCCATTTCATGGCACATCACCAGCCAGTGTGGCTGAGCACCGTGGATAAGACCGGTGGTGACCCCAGCGTAGGACGGATGAAACAGCGACCCCTGGCCTTCAACGATATCCCAGTGGTCATCATCATTGGCGGGAGACAACGCTTCTGCCGCACCGGCGATAAAATCGGCGATCACGGCGTCAATGGCGATGCCGTCGCCCGCTACCAGCACCCCGGTTTGACCGGTGGCACGGAAATCCGCCTTCATCCCCTGCGCACGCATGGCGGCTTCCAGCGCCAGCGAGGTGTACATTTTGCCAACCGAGCAGTCGGTACCGACGGTCAGTACGCGTTTACCGCTGCGTTTCTTACCACTGCCGACAGTTAATTCCGGGCGCATGTGACGAATATCGAACAGCGCTACCTGATGCTGCTCTGCCAGCGCTTGTAAACCGGGGACATCAATCAGCCGTTGGTGCAGACCATTGGCAATGTTCATACCGGCTTCGATGGCGGCACGCACGGTGTCCAGCCAGTGTGGCGGCAGAAAGCCACCGGCGTTGGCGGTACCCAGTACCAGCGTTTTAGCGCCACGTGCCACCGCGGTGGGGATATCCAGATCATCGAGCCCCAGCGACACCGTGCTGCCCGGCAGGCGTAACTGGCCTACACACTGTTCGGGGCGCCAGGTGTGAATACCGCGTGCCGTTTTCACCGCCAGCGGGTCGGTCACATCGCCAAGAAAAAGCAGGTAAGGTTGTGGAATCAGCATGATGTCTTATCCGTGGTTGCATAGTGATGACATGAGAGAAGATGTCTAAGACTATTCCACGATGCTTTTTTTCTGACGAATGCTTGTTTATGGGTAGGGTATAACCTGATGTTATGGAGTTGTTTTTAATTAGTTATTTGTTATTTAATGATTTTTTCTTTCAAATACCCGCAAGGTATACCGGCGGGTTATGACAATACAGGCAGATCAAAATCTTTTGTATTGACGGGAAACTCGTTGAGGGATTGTGTCTAGCCGGTCGTAAACCCCACCAACAGGCTCAATGCCGTGACCACCACCATCAGCATCAGCGATTGCATCATTCGCATGGATTGCCGGGTACAAGGGTGACCATAGCGCTGCAGAGCGCGCAATCGCAGACGCGACCAGATATACGTGACCAACGCCATCACCAGCAGGAACAACCCGGTGGCCAGCATCAGCGGCTGGGTGGTGATCGAACCGGCTTTGAGCAGTAAAAGGCTGTTGATCAGCAGCACAAAGGCGGTACGCGACCAGGCAAGCCGCGTGCGCTCCGGTTGCAGGCCTGGGTCGCGCGACGGGGTGTCGGCAGGTGCGGTCATGGCGGTTACATCAGCAGGATAATCAGCGCCAGTGCAACTGACGTCAGGCTCACGACGCTGGCGACGGCGACGAGCAGACGGGTATACGGCAGCGCTTGCCCGGCACGCATCGCCCGCTCGTTATCGGCCCAGCGTTGGTAAGCCATCCACGCCAGTAGCGCCGCTGCCAGCGCCAGAAATGCTGAAATACCGGCCCGGATGGTGGGTGACCCCAGCGTGGGGGCGAACTGGTCAATGGCGATGGCACCGGCCAGAAACGCCAGCGCGGTACGAATCCAGGCCAGAAAGGTGCGCTCGTTAGCCAGCGAAAAGCGATAATCCGGCGTTGTTCCCTGTTGCTGCCAGGGAATTTTCTTGCCTGACGGCGTGGGTGAAGGTGGTGAAGAGACGGAGTCACTCATGAACATCAGCAGCCTGCGGATAAATAATGCCGGTATTCTACATGGCTGACTGGTGGCTCTCCAGCCGATGGTACGGAGGATGCCGGAAAAATTGATGAAATTTTAATCGTGACTGACGGTAGGCAGGGCAGGGGGAAGACCGTATAATGCGCGCCAGTTTAATGAACCTGCCCGGAGACGAGCCATGCGCCCAACAGGCCGAAGTGCCCAGCAAATTCGCCCTCTCACATTAACCCGTCATTACACCAAACATGCTGAAGGATCGGTACTGGTGGAGTTTGGCGATACCAAAGTGCTGTGCAATGCCACGGTAGAAGAAGGGGTTCCGCGTTTCCTGAAAGGTCAGGGACAAGGCTGGATTACCGCTGAATACGGTATGCTGCCGCGAGCCACCCATAGCCGTAACGCCCGTGAAGCGGCAAAAGGCAAACAAGGTGGCCGCACGCTGGAAATTCAGCGTCTGATCGCCCGCTCGCTGCGTGCCGCCGTAGACCTGAACAAATTGGGTGAATTCACCATTACGCTGGATTGCGATGTGTTGCAGGCTGATGGCGGCACCCGTACGGCCTCTATCACCGGTGCCTGCGTGGCGCTGGCGGATGCGCTAAACGGTATGGTGGCCAGCGGCAAGCTGAAAGCCAGTCCGTTGAAAGGCATGGTGGCGGCGGTATCGGTCGGGATTGTTAACGGCGAAGCGGTGTGCGACCTGGAATACGTGGAAGATTCCGCCGCAGAAACCGATATGAACGTCGTGATGACCGAAGATGGCCGCATGATAGAAGTGCAGGGCACCGCGGAAGGTGAGCCGTTCAGCCACGACGAATTGTTGTCGTTACTGGCGCTGGCGCGTCAGGGCATCGAAGATATTGTCAGAGCGCAGAAGGCCGCATTGGCCGATTGATTGTTAAAGCGACCCAGGTGGTCGCTTTTTTATGCCATCCATTTTTATGCTATGCAGTGGACGGTGGGAGCCCCACCGTCGTTACAGGAGAGGGAGTCATGAAAGCCTATCAGCGTCAGTTTATCGAATTCGCACTGAGCAAGCAGGTTCTGAAGTTCGGCGAATTTACCCTGAAATCCGGGCGCATCAGCCCCTATTTCTTTAATGCCGGGTTATTCAATACCGGGCGTGACCTGGCGTTGCTGGGGCGCTTTTACGCCGAGGCGCTGGTGGATGCCAATGTGGAGTTTGACGTGCTGTTTGGCCCGGCTTACAAAGGGATTCCGATTGCTACCACGACGGCGGTGGCGCTGGCGGAACACCATGACCGTGATGTGCCCTACTGCTTTAACCGTAAAGAAGCCAAGGATCATGGCGAAGGCGGCAATCTGGTCGGTAGCCCGCTGAAAGGCCGCATCATGCTGGTGGACGATGTGATTACCGCTGGTACGGCTATCCGCGAATCGATGGATATCATCGCCGCCCAAGGGGCAACGCTGGCAGGAGTGCTGATTGCGCTCGACCGGCAGGAGCGTGGTCGTGGTGAACTGTCCGCGATTCAGGAAGTGGAGCGCGACTATCAGTGTAACGTGACGTCCATCATCACGCTGGGCGACCTGATTAGCTGGCTGGCGGAAAAACCGGAAATGGCTGTGCATCTGGACGCGGTGAATGCTTACCGTGCGCAATTCGGCGTATAACCGGGCGGGTATGAAATAAGCGGCGTGGCGATGTGCCACGCGGTGCGTTTACTGAAGCTGGGCGGCCAGCAAGGGCCAGCGGGTTTCGAAATCCTGCGTGGGCAGGGTACGGAACTCGGAGCGGGTAAAGCGGGAGAGCATCCCTTCGCAGAACGCCAGTAACTGGCTTGCCAGCAACGTTTCGTCATGGCGAAACGCTTCACCGCCGCGTAGTTTGTGTTCGCGCAGTACCTGACGCAATTGAGATTCAATGCGGTCAAACAGTTGGTTGATGCGGCCCTGCAACCGGTCCTGTTCGAACATCAGCGCATGACCGGTGAGAATGCGCGTCAGACCGGGGTTTTTCTCGGCAAAGCCGAGGATCAGCAACAAAATGAGCCGTAGCCGATTAAAGGTGTCTTTTTCATCCTGCAGGATCAGGTTGATACGGGTGGTCAGGCTGTCTTCAATAAATTCGATCAGGCTGTCAAACATCCGTGTCTTGCTGGGAAAATGCCGATAAAGTGCGGCCTCTGAAACGCCAACGGTGGCGGCCAGCTTAGCGGTGGTGATGCGTTGACTGCCATCGCTGGATTCCAGCATCTGCGCCAGTGCCTGCAGAATTTCCTCGCGACGATTCCTTTTCGTATTTTCTTTCTCTGCCATGTCAGAAAAGACCCTTGATAAAAATGTGACGGACAAACACCAGATAGCGCCACAGTCGCATCAACGCTGTGGCTTTATAATTTTCCTGGGAGGCAGGGATAACGCGTATCAGTGGCGACCGGAATGGCCGAAACCACCTTCTCCCCGCTCGCTATCGACGAAATCGTTAACCAGATTGAATTCGGCCTGCACTACCGGTACGAACACCATCTGGGCGATGCGCTCGCCGGGTTCAATGGTGAAAGACTGACTGCCACGGTTCCATACCGACACCATCAACTGCCCCTGATAGTCGGAATCGATAAGCCCCACCAGATTACCCAGCACCACACCGTGTTTGTGACCGAGGCCGGAGCGAGGCAGGATAACCGCCGCCAATGACGGGTCGGCGATATGGATAGCCAAACCGGTCGGTACCAGTGTGGTTTCGCCTGCGGCCAACACGATAGCGCTGTCCAGACAGGCGCGTAAATCCAACCCGGCAGAGCCTGGGGTCGCATAGGTCGGCAACGGGAACTGTTGCCCGATACGCGCATCAAGAATTTTTACGTCGATTTTTTTCATCATAACGGCTGACAATCTCGTCAATTAACTGTTGGCCCAACAGGTGTTTGCTGCTGTGCGGCAGGCGTTTGTCCCCGCCCGGCCAGAAAAGGTGTAATGCATTATTTTCCGAGTTAAATCCTTGATCGGAAAGGGATACATCATTCGCGCAAATCAGATCCAGCTGTTTGCGGGCCAGCTTCTGGCGCGCGTATTCTTCCACATTACTGGTTTCGGCAGCAAACCCGATGACGTAAGGCCTGTTTTCGCTCATTGCCGCCACATCCGCGATAATATCCGGATTTTTGACCAGAGTGACACTGATTTCATCACCCTGCTTTTTGATCTTTTCGTCAGCGACGGTGTGTGCCCGGTAATCCGCCACGGCGGCGCACCCGATAACGATGTGCTGCTGAGCGGCGCGCGACATCACTGCCTGATGCATGTCCTGAGCACTAATAACATCGACACGGGTGACATGGTCCGGTGTCGGTAAATTGACCGGGCCGGCTATCAGCGTGACCTGCGCCCCACGTGCGGCGGCGGCGGCGGCGATGGCAAAACCCATCTTCCCTGAGCTGTGATTGCTGATGAACCGTACCGGGTCCAGTGCTTCGCGCGTCGGCCCTGCCGTTACCATAACATTCAGGTGTTGCAGATCATTGACACGGGAAAAGTGCGCGTCGGCGTATGCCACAATGGTTAGCGGGTCAATCATGCGGCCCGGGCCGACATCACCGCACGCCTGGCTACCGCTATCCGGACCCCAGATCAGCATGCCGCGTGCTGCCAGCACACCCAGATTGTGCTGTGTTGCTGCAGCGCGGAACATCTGCTGATTCATGGCGGGCGCGATGGCGATGGGCGCGGCGGTCGCCAGACAGACGGTGCTGAGCAGATCATTCGCCATACCCGCCGCCAGCCGGGCGATCAAATCCGCCGATGCCGGTGCCAGAATCACCAGGTCTGCCCATTTTCCCAGCTCAATGTGGCCCATCGCCGCCTCGGCAGCGGGATCCAGCAGATCGTCCGACACCGGATGGCCGGAGACTGCCTGCAGCGTCAGTGGCGTGATAAACGCGCCAGCGGCGGGTGTCATCACCACTCGCACCTCCGCGCCCCTCTCGCGCAGACGCCGCACCAGCTCCGGGCCTTTGTAGGCAGCGATGCCGCCGCTGATACCCAGTACGATATGTTTTCCTGCAAGCGATGCGCCGGAAAGCCCGTGCAGACTGGAAGAATCTGTCATCGTTATATCCGTTTTTCAGCCCAAAAGAGCCAGCATTTTATCATAATGTTGGCAATCCATCGTGGTGATGATGGTGTGCCCGGCGGCACGGTTTTCGTGATGCGATTTTACCGCCACGCTCACAAAGAGGGGCGTGGCATAGACGAACAGGCATTATTGGCACTGTTTAAACGCGGGCAGGTGATTCTGTTGGGAAGCATCGCGCAGCCGATGGAAAACTAACGTGATGTCCTGATGAGAACTGACGGCAGGCAGTAGTGTTTTGTCATATAGCGCCTGATTAGCGATTTCAGCATCAACCCCCATTTTGCAGGCCTCCTTCAACGTCGCTGGCAGCGTGTTCTTCATTTCTGTACTGCCGGATAATGTGTTGGGCGGCACGGACATACCATGATTTTGCATCAGCTGCGCTAACGCATGGGCGTGATTCTGCTCAGCCCGCATGATGTTATTAAAAGGGGCAACCTGACCAAACTTCTCGATGGCCGCGGCATAGAGCGCTTCGGTGTGATATTCATGGTACAGCGCCGTCTGGAGTGCGTTTTTAGCCGCGTTATCCAACGGCTGCTGCGCATAAAGCGGGGTGATGGATAAGGTGACGAGTAATAGACAGGCTTTGCTAAGCAATTGGCTCTTCATCAAAAAAGATACTCCTGTGTGAGGTGTCACGATGATGCGTCAGTCACTTTTATCACTGCCGTGTGACGCAATAGCGTGAGCGGTATCTGGTTTATGAGGTTTTCTTCTGCTTGCAGAAATCATTGCGAGCGTTACCGCACTGGTGCAATACGGTTATCGAGCGCCGATTTCTCACGTGGGATGATGGGGCCATTCTGAAAAGGAGTGGCTATGACATGGAATGATGGGGGCGCACCACGAGAGAAATTGATGTCCCTTGGCGTAGAGGCGCTCAGTGATGCTGAACTGCTGGCGATTTTTTTGCGCACGGGAGTAGAAGGGATACATGTGATGGAACTGGCGCAGAATCTGTTAGCGCAGTTTGGTTCGTTGTATCGGTTGATGACGGCTGACTGGGCCGCGTTTAATGCGGTGCGAGGGGTCGGCATTTCCAAATATGCCCAATTGCAGGCGGTGGCAGAACTGGCTCGTCGGTTGTTTTCCTCACATTTGGCGCGGGAGGATGCCATGCTGAATCCTGATGTCACGCAGCAATATCTGCAATTGCTGCTGGCTCATCAGGAGCGGGAAGTTTTTTTGGTCATGTTTCTGGATAATCAGCATCGGGTGATTTGTCATCAGGAGATGTTCGCGGGCACGATAAGCCGTGTGGAAGTGCATCCGCGTGAAATCGTGCGCGAAGCGCTCAAAGTCAATGCTGCCGCGCTGATTCTGGCGCACAATCACCCCTCTGGGCAGGCGGAGCCCAGTCAGGCCGATCGTTCCATTACCGAAAAAATCGTACAAGCCTGCCAGTTAATGGAGATTCGGGTGCTTGATCACCTGGTAATCGGGCGTGGCGAGTACGTTTCTTTTGCCGAGCGTGGGTGGCTTTAAGAGATATTTCCGCGATCCTGGGGGATCTTTAGTTGTTCGGGACTTGAGCGCATACGCTTCAGAGCGTATACTACGCCACCTTTGAGAATCTTGGGTGTGGCGTTAAGAGCCTATCTCAGCAGGTTTACCCTGATGACAGAGTCTTTTCAGTGAAGTTGCTGAGATGGGCTCTAGAGCCTGACGAGGCGGCCAACACCCTCTACGAAGCTCGAGCTGATTTGATTTTTGGAGAATAGACATGTCCCGAGTCTGCCAAGTTACTGGCAAGCGTCCGGTGACCGGTAATAACCGTTCCCACGCAATGAATGCGACTAAACGCCGTTTTCTGCCAAACCTGCATTCCCATCGTTTTTGGGTTGAAGGTGAGAAGCGTTTTGTAACGCTGCGCGTATCTGCTAAAGGTATGCGTGTTATCGACAAAAAGGGTATCGAAGCGGTTCTGGCCGATCTGCGTGCCCGTGGTGAAAAGTATTAAGGAACTGAATCATGGCTAAAGGTGTTCGCGAGAAGATCAAGCTGGTTTCTTCTGCTGGTACTGGTCACTACTATACCACTACGAAGAACAAACGTACGATGCCGGAAAAACTGGAACTGAAAAAATTCGATCCAGTTGTGCGTCAGCACGTTGTCTACAAAGAAGCTAAAATCAAGTAATTTTAGTGGATCTAAAAAACCCGGCTTCGGCCGGGTTTTTTTTCGCTTGAGCAAAACAGGTCTGAAGTAGCATCTTACTTCCATCCGTCATTTCTTATAGTGTACGCCATTTTCCGTCAGTCATTTCGCAGGAGGACGCATGCCTGAATTACCCGAGGTGGAAACCAGTCGTCGGGGCATTTCGCCCTGGCTGGTCGGCCGTACCATTTTGTATGCTGAGGTGCGCAACGCACGTCTGCGCTGGCCGGTCTCTCCTGAAATTCTGTCGCTGAGTGATACGCCGGTGTTGAGTGTGCAGCGCCGTGCCAAATATCTGCTGCTTGAGTTACCGACGGGGTGGATTATCATCCATTTGGGCATGTCCGGTAGTCTACGCGTGCTGCCCGAATACAGTGAACCGGATAAGCATGACCATGTCGATTTAGTTATGGATAGCGGCAAAGTGCTGCGTTATACCGATCCACGCCGTTTCGGTGCCTGGTTATGGTGTGATGATCTGGCAAACAGTTCCGTGCTGGCGCATTTGGGGCCGGAACCATTGAGCGATGACTTTTCAGGTGATTATCTGTTTAGCCGCTGCCATGGCCGTAAAACGCCAATCAAGCTGTGGATTATGGATAACAAACTGGTGGTGGGGGTTGGCAACATCTATGCCAGTGAGTCGCTGTTTAATGCCGGTATTCTGCCGGAGCGGCCTGCCGGTTCCCTGTCGCAGCAAGAAGCGCATCAGTTGGTGCAGTCCATCAAGCAGGTATTGCAGCGCTCCATTGAACAGGGCGGGACCACGCTGCGTGATTTCCTGCAGTCTGATGGGAAACCGGGTTACTTCGCGCAGGAGTTGCAGGTCTATGGCCGCCATGGCAAGCCTTGTCATCACTGCGGCACACTGATCGACAGTATCAAGCAGGGACAACGCAGCACCTTCTTTTGCAAGCGGTGCCAGCGTTAGGAGCCGACTTCTAACAGCTGATGTCGGCGGCTTTCTGCAGCCAGGATGTATTATCCCTTTAGGCTAATTTTTCCTGCAGAGCGGCAGCGATAGGGGGCGGTAAAAAGTGGGATACATCGCCGCCATGACGCGCGACTTCTTTAACCAGCGATGATGAAATGAAAGACCACTGCTCTGATGGCATCAGGAATACGCTTTCCAGGGTAGGCATCAGGTGGTGGTTCATTTTGGCTAATTGCAGCTCGTATTCAAAATCAGAAACGGCGCGCAGCCCCCTCACCAGAATGGTCGCTTTCCGCTGCCGGGCGAATGTGGCCATCAGGTCGGTAAACCCCTCGACTTCGACATTCGGCAGATGTTGCGTGGCTTCTTTTGCCAGCGCGACGCGTTCTTCCAGTGTAAACAGCGTGTTTTTGCTGGGACTGGCGGCAATTGCCAGAATCAGGTGATCAAACATGCTGGTCGCACGCGTCAGTAGATCCAGATGGCCGTTGGTCATCGGGTCAAATGTACCGGGGTAGATAGCTCTAGTCTTCATGGTGCAGGTGCTCCTGGCGAGTCTCCCGCCGGTTATTTAAAGCCCATAGTCCAGTATATTTGTTAAACGTGTACTGCGCATTCACGATCGCCAGTAGCCACCCTTGTTTTCCGTCGAGGAAGCCGGCGCGCAATAGCCAGGTTTTGATGAAAGCGCCAAGGGTGTGCAATACGATCGCGGTGAAACCGCAGCGCTTGCCCTGAAGGAAACGCTCGTTAGCCCAGCTCTGTGCGTAAGCGAGCTGTTTTTTCTGAAAGCTGAACAAGTCGCGGCAGGTCAGGTGTTTCAGATCCCCGTCCAGAGAGACCACCCGGGCTGTGCCATGATCAAGGGATTCATGCACGGCATTATTGTTGTAGTGGTAACGCTTGGGGTAGAGACGAATGACCTCATCGGGATACCAGCCGCTGTGACGCATGAAACGCCCCAGAAACAGGTTTCGACGGGCACAACGGTAGACGACATCGCTCTCCGGGGATTCGAGCACCGCTTCGATAGCGTGCCGTAGCGCTGGTGTGACCCGCTCGTCGGTATCAATCATGAAGATATAATCGCCGCTGGCATACTGCTGCGCCAGCTGGCGCTGCTTGCCAAAGCCAGGCCAGTCGGTGTTCTGATAGACCTGCGCGCCATGGTGACGGGCGATATCCAGCGTGTCGTCACTGCTGCCGGAATCCAGCACAATAATTTCATCAGCCCAGGTCACCGACGCCAGACAGTCAGGCAGCAGTTCCGCTGCGTTATGGCTGATAAGAACGACGGAAAGACGTTTTCGGCTCATTACTGGCTCCGTGGCGGCAGATAGGGCTCCAGCAGGGTCAACAGGCTTTGCAGAGCGCCCTGATTTTTATGTAGTACGTCCACCGCGTGATGACCGTGGTAACGGCGATAGTCGTCATCCGACAGCAACGTGGTGACCTGTTCCACCAGTGAAGCGGTATCCCGCACGGTGATCAACCCATCGGATTGCTGTAAGCGGGCGCAGATATCCTTGAAGTTGAACGTATGTGGCCCCATCAACACGGGTATGGCGTGTGCGGCAGGTTCCAGCGGGTTATGTCCGCCCCGTTCAATCAGGCTGCCGCCGACAAACGCTAGATCAGCGATGCCGTACAGCAGCATCAATTCGCCCATGGTATCGCCAATCACCACGTGTGATGAGGCGGGCGGAACCGTGCCGGCGCTACGCAGGGTATATTCCATCCCGGCCTTACGGACGATGGCTTTGGCATCGTCAAAGCGGTCAGGATGGCGCGGCACCAGGATCAGCAATAGCGTGGGAAACGCTTTCAGCAATTCGGTGTGGGCATCGACGATAATCTTTTCTTCGCCTTCGTGAGTACTGGCGGCAATCCACACCGGGCGCTGGGGTGCCCACTGACGACGCAACGTGACGGCGCGGGCGGCCAGTTCCGGCGTGACAGAGATATCGAATTTCAGGCTGCCGGTCACATTGAGCTGTGAGCGTTTCAGTCCCAGATTGATAAAGCGCTCACCATCTTCCTCATTTTGTACCGCGATGAGGGTAATACGGCGCAGCAGAGTACGCATAAAGCGGCCGAGTTTGCGATAACCGTTAGCGGAGCGTTCGGACAGGCGGGCGTTGGCGATGATAAGCGGGATCTCGCGCTGGTGCAGCGCCGTTATCAGGTTTGGCCATAGCTCGGTTTCCATGATGATGACCAGACGCGGTTTGACATGATCAAGAAAACGCGACATCGCACCGGGCAGATCGTAAGGCAAGTAAACGTGGTAAACATCTTTGCCGAATGCGGATAACGCACGCTCGGAACCTGTCGGCGTCATGGTGGTGACGGTAATCGGTAATGACGGGTAGCGATGGCGTAAGGCGCGGACCAACGGTACTGCTGCTAACGTTTCTCCGACAGAAACGGAGTGCAACAGTATGCCTTCGGGTTTTACCTGGCTCTGGTAGAAGCCGTAGCGTTCCCCCCAGCGTTTGCGGTAAGCGGGGATTTTGCGACCCCGGAGCCATAGACGCAGCCAGATAAGCGGCTGGATCATGTAAAACAAAAAGGTGTACAGCGTTTGTAACATAATCATCGGTATTAGAGTCGGCGATAGCGAATTCTATATATTTATAGCGGCTAAATCTATCATTTTAACCGGGTACGGCCGGTGTACTCCTCTGTACCAGAAAATCAGAAATTGGTGTTGGAAATTGTATCGTTACGTGTTGGGTTAATGCTTGATGATAAAAAGATTATTCATCAGGTGTGGAAATTAACGCAGAATAAATACGGTAAAAAATAGAATATAAAAGCGGAATAAATAAATATTATTTCTTTTTTTTATTCTGCTGTTTAATGTATTTTTGCGCTGATTTTTCAGCGTGGGGAATAATGTTTTTATTGTGATGATTTATTTCCATGTGTGTGTTTTTAGCATAGCTAGACGAAGCGCTGTTACCGAAAAATGGCAGGAAGTTGAACAGCCTGGCGACATTCCGTTTTGTGGTTTCGATCTTAAATAAATCCTCTCTGTACGGTATAAAGAACGCATTTTGTACAGGATTCTTCGCTAACCTTCATGTATTATAGGCGGTTTATGATTTAAGTCTTATCTGATATAGGTATAAAAGATGTTAGACACATCTTTAAATATATTACATACCGAGTCCTCTTGTGGCTGGGGCGGGCAGGAAATTCGTATTCTTACGGAATCTCAGGGAATGATGAAGCGTGGCCACAAGGTCACCATCCTGTGTTGCCCTCACTCGACTATTTATCGCGAAGCGCAAGCGCGCGGCATTGCGGTTGTCGGGTTACCGATTGAGAAAAAACGGCTGTCGTCGTTGACGGCGCTGGTGGGCTGGTTGCGTCAGCATGGTGGCGCGTTTGATATTATCAATACCCACAGTTCCACCGATGCCTGGCTGGTGGCGGTTGCAGGCGTGATACTGGGAAAACGGGTGCCGCCGATGGTGCGTACCCGCCATGTTTCTACCGATATCAACCGCTCGCTGACCACCCGCTGGTTGTATATGACGGCTACCCGCCATATCGCCACCACCGGTGAGCGGTTGCGTCAGCAACTGCACCGGGATAACCGTTACCCGCTGTCGCATATGACGTCGGTACCGACCGGTATCGACCTGAATTTTTATCGTCAATCTGCCCGGCAGACTGCCCGTCAGACCATTGATGTGCCGGACAGGCCGACGCTGGGGATTCTGGCGACCATGCGTTCCTGGAAAGGGCACACCTATCTGCTGGAAGCCTGGCAGACGTTGACGAAGGATTTCCCCGACTGGCAATTGCTGATGGTGGGCGATGGGCCGCAGCGTCAGGCTCTGGAACAGCAGGTCACGGCGATGGGGTTGGCTGACAACGTTATTTTCCTGGGCAACCGTGACGATGTACCGGATTGCCTGAACAGCATGGATCTGTTTGTGCTGCCTTCTTACGGTAATGAAGGTGTACCGCAGAGTATCATGCAGGCGATGGCGTGTGGTTTGCCGGTGGTTTCGACCAACGTTGGTGCGATTGACGAAGCGGTGGTGAATGAGCAGACCGGGTACCTGATCGAGCCGAAAAACGCCGCACTGCTGGAGCAAAAACTGCGGCAACTGATGGGCGACGATGTATTGCGTGCCCGGTTTAGCGAAGCGGCGCTCAAGCGCGCATCCGAGCAATTCGGCGCAGACATTATGCTCGACAAAATGACGACGATTTTTCGCAATAGTTTGCGCTCGGCACGTCCATGAGTAAATTCTCTGCCCGGTTGCGGATTTTTCCGCGTGCCTTGTTGGCGTTGTTGAAAAAGCCCTGGCGGCGGGCACCGTCGACGGTGAAACGTATCCTGATCGCCCATAATCTGTTACTGGGCGATACGGTGATGCTGACGCCGTTGCTGGCCAAACTACGTCGTCATTATCCACAGGCAGAGATTGTGCTGTTGTGTAAACCGGCGTTTGTCGAGGTTTATCGCCTGAACCCCTATGGCGTGGTGCCCATTCCATATCAACCGGCGTCGGCAGCCTCGGTCGCTGCGATTGTTAACAGCGGGCCTTATGATCTGGCGTTGATCCCAGGTGATAACCGCTACAGCTGGCTGGCTCTGGCAGCGGGGAGTCGTTGGATAGTTGCTCATCGTCCCGCACTGCATAACGCTAAAAGCTGGCCCGTCAATGAATACCGTGACTATCCAGATGAACCGATGGCGTGGGGTGATGCGGTGGCGACGCTGACGGATGGCGAGTTGCCTCCCCCCGAGCGTTGGGTCGCTCCCGTATATGATTTCCCGCCACCTGCTTCG
Source organism: Dickeya ananatis (assembly GCF_019464615.1). Taxonomy (NCBI): domain Bacteria; kingdom Pseudomonadati; phylum Pseudomonadota; class Gammaproteobacteria; order Enterobacterales; family Pectobacteriaceae; genus Dickeya; species Dickeya ananatis. The sequence continues at coordinate 4,453,330 of NZ_CP040816.1, forward strand.
CCGTTTGTTGTGTTGCACGTTGGGGCCAGTAATCCGGTGCGTTTCTGGTCACCGGAACAGTGGCTGGCGCTGGCTGACTGGCTGGCGACACAAGGCTATACCCCGGTATGGAGCGGTGGAGGTAACGAGCGACATATCGTTGATTCGATTGACCCAACCCGGCGTTATCGTAGTTTTGCCGGCGAGTTATCGTTGTCGCAATTGCTGGCGTTGCTGGCAGGGGCGAAAGCGCTTATCTGTGCTGATACCGGTGTGGCACATCTGGCGAAATGGGTCGATACCCCGACGATGACACTCTATGGCCCAGGTAACCCGCTTGCGTTTGGCCCTGGCCATTTCTGGCGCAATAACCCGATTATCAACATCGGTTTTCACCCCATTTCCTGTCGTGACCAACACACCCTGTTTGGTCGCGAATTACCCTGGCTTGAACGGTGTAATAGGAATGAAACGCGCTGCAAGCAGTTCTGCAATGGACAGTCAGCGTGCATGCAACACATTACCCTTTCTGAAATTCAGACGGCTTTTATCCATTTGTTGAGAAAGATTGAATGACAACTCAGTTATCGTTTAGCACCCGACGTACCGATAATCAAGGCCTGTATTTTCTCAGCGCACTGGCTATCTTTGTTAACCCGTTGGCTGAAGCGCCCAAGAATATTTCCATGGCGTTGTTGTTGCTGTGGGTCATTGTCCAGGCGGTGATGAAAAAGCAAACACGCTCATGGTCAGGGTGGGATCTGTTTTTTGCTCTCTACATGCTTTCGTTCCTGGTGGGGCTGCCTTTTGCTGCCTATCACACCGATGTCGGCTCGCTGACTGATGTTGCCCGTTACAGTTTGTTTGGCTGGGTGATTTATCGCGCCAGCTTTAACGAGAAACAGAAAATCGGTCTGGTGTTCTGGGCTGTGATGGGTACGTTTGTGGGATTGATTTATGGGGCGTGGGCGCACTTTTACACCGGCAGTGAGCAGTACTGGACGCTCAACTCGGTCGGCCACGTCAACCATGCCGCCATCTACAACGCCATTATTTGCGGGACGGCGCTGGCATTTTTGTTCAGCTACTGGTCAACCCTGAGTATGGGTAAGCGGCTGATGTGGATTGTGATGCTGGCATTATCTCTGGTTTATGTGGCATTCGGTGAGAGCCGCGCTACGTTCGGTGCGGTTCTGGTCGTGGTGCTGATATTGGGTGTGGGGTTTGCCAGAAGAAGTAAAAAATTCCTGCTGTTGCCTGCGGTGTTTATTGCCGGGCTAATTGCCGTGGCCGTTCTCAGTAACGCCCGCGTGGTGGTGAAACAGGAACAAAATGAGGCGGCGGATAACGTCCTGAGTTATCGCGATGTTATCTGGAGTTCAGCGTTTGATGTCTTCAAACAGCACCCTTTGTTTGGTGTCGGGAAGGAAAACTTCAAGAAAATCGACATCAACAAATGGCCGGATAAGCCGCTGTTCACACATGTTTCCCACGCCCATAACATCTTTATCAACGTACTGACAGAGAATGGTATCTGGGGGGCTTTCTGGATCTTCGGTCTGTTTGGTGCGATGGGGGTGACGCTGGTGCGCTATATACCGAAGAAACATGCGTCGCCGGTTTCCTGGTTGTCATGGGGGAGCGCGTGTTCCGCATTGGTGGTGACGCTGGTGGTGGGGTTGGTGAATACCACGTTCCACCATGAGCACGCCAACCTGAGCATGTTCTGTTTTGCGTTATGGCTTAGCCAGTATCGTTACGATAATCAGCGTTTTGTCTGAAACTAACCACACGTGGCAGGCGCATCACCGGTGCGCCTGTCATACCGCTACTAAATCAACTGTTCATAAAGACTGAGCATGTTGTTGCTCAGAAAGCCCAGATCATAGCGTTCTACTTTCGACCTTGCCTGCTTGCCGAAACCATCAAATCCCGTTTCACACGCCAGCCGTACCGACTGACGCAACCCATCGTAATCCAGCGAATCACAGACGAACCCATTCACGCCTGACTGGATAAACTCTTTTCCACCACACTGTTGTGATGTAATCACACCCAGCCCACTGGCCATGGCTTCCAGCACCACGTTGGGGAATGGGTCATACAGTGTGGGCAACAGCAACATGTCCGCTGCGCCATAATAGGGGCGAGTATCCGGCTGCATGCCGACGAAATGAACCTGTCCGGCGACGCCTAGCCGTTGTGCCAGTTTCTGGTAATGGCGACTGTGCTTGTCTTTTCCCACCACAATCAGGTGCGGATGTTGGGGAACATCGCTTATCGCATGGATAGCACCCGCCAGTCCTTTGCGCTCGAAGCCAGAGCCGACAAACAACATGACTGGCGCATCGTTTGCCACACCCAGTTGTTGGCGCAGAGTCTGCCGGTAGGTGCTGCGCAGGTCGGGAGTAAACGTGCTGGTGTTCACCCCGTTATAAATCAGATGAATTTTGTCGGCAGGCACACCAAAATGGTGGCGAATTTCATCCGCAACCATCTGCGAGTTGCAGATCACGGCTTTGAGCGAGGGATGCTGATACATCGCCTGCTCTTGCGCCATCACGTAACGATGAAAACCAGACCACCATAACAGCCGTCGTTGCAACGGGTTAAGCACCCGTGAACGCTGTGTCAGCCAGACTTGATGGACGCCATCGCCAGCACGATAAATATGGCAGCCTGGGATCCGTTCGTGGCTCTGCACCAGATCGAACCCGGCGAAATGTTGTTGGGCTGCCTGTGCAAAGGCCCTTTCACGCTGAATCCGGCCGGTAATACGTGGGTTACAGATGATGACATTGCGGTTGGCCTGCTCAGCACCTTCCCAGCTACGGGTAATCACGCTGACATCCAGCGATCGATGATTGCTGAGCGCATCGAGCGCTCTGGAAACGAAGCGTTCAGCTCCACCGTCAGGACGGTATTTCTGCCGTACGATGGCCAGTTTCATGCTTGTGCCTCCAATAGTGCAGAATCAACCGCCAGTAGCACCTGTTGGACGCTGATCTGTTGCAGACAGTCGCTCACCTTGCTGCCACCGCACCCATCTTTACCACAAGGGCGGCAAGGGTGGCGGTCAGACACGATCACCCGGTTGATGGTCATCCAGGGGGCCCATTCGGTTTCGCCACTGGGGCCAAACAGCGCCACCACGGGGGTTTGCATCGCAGACGCGATATGCATCGGTACGGAGTCTACACCCAACAACAGTTGCGCTTTGCCGATGAGGCTCGACAATTGTTTGAGCGTCAGCTGGCCGGCGAGATCCAGTACCGGGTGGGTCAGTTGCGACTTGATATCGGCAATCATCGCCATCTCACTTTCCGCCGGTGAGGCGCTGAGAACGATGGTGTGCCCGCGTTCACTCAAGGTATTGATGGCCTGTGCCATCGCGCTACTTTTCCAGCATTTGAACAGCCAGCGGGATGTCGGGTGCACCACGATAAACGGTTGTCCCTGCCACTGCTGAGCCCGCAGTTTCTGGTCTACCGCCTGGTCGGCTTCATCACCGGCAACCAGTTGTAACCGGCGTTCTTCCAGCTCTGGCTGAATCCCCAGTACCCGCAGTGTATCCAGATGGGATTCGACGGTGTGGCGGCGTGAGATGCGCGGTACGCGGTGTTGGAAGGTCTTTTTCCAAAACGACAGTTTATCGCGTGAGCTGTTGCGGAAGGTCACACCGAGTGGAATACCAGCGAAACGGGCTATCCATAAACCACGCATACTTTCGGTCAGGTGGATGATGATGTCATAACGTTGTGCCCGCAGCGTTTTCAGCAACGCCCACTCTTTTGCCAGATGGCCGAACGCCCCCAGTTTTTTCCATTTCTTGTCGACGGTATAAAGATGGTCGATGGCCGGATGTAACGACAGCATTTCCGCCGTATCAGCAAACACCAGTGCGTCGATTTGGGCGTCCGGGTAGCGCTGGCGCAGAATGGAAAATAGCGGTGATGTCAGCAGAACATCGCCATGATGGCGGAATTTGGTAATCAGGATTCGCCGGAGTTCAACCTTGCGCGGTGAGGTCACAGTAAAACCGCCTTATTCAGTCAATAAAGAAGCACAGTGTTGCCACACATCAACCGACTGGAGATCGGCCAGATTGCGGCTATTCGCCGGACGGCAGACATGCTGGTTTCGGCCGTAGCCACCAATCAACCCCGGATCGGTCGGGCCATAGAGCGTGATGTTGGGCCGGTCCAGCGCCGCGGCAAGATGGCTAAGCCCGGTATCGACCGAGACAACGGCTTTCGCACCTGCCAGCACGCCTGCGACTTGCTCCAGGCTCAGTCGCGGCAGTACCTCGACGTGGGAAAATCCCGCTGCCAGCCGCTGTGCTCGCTGGTGTTCGTGTTCCGCCCCCCAGGGCAGTTTAATGTGTAATCCACGTGTTTCTGCGAGTGCTATCAGTTCGCGCCAGTGCGCCTCCGGCCAGTGTTTTTCGTCTCGCGTCGTGGCATGCAGAAAAACCAGATACGGTTGGCTATCGGCAGGCTGTGCCGATAAGAAGCGTGCGGCAATCGCATAATCGCCTTGTTCTGTGGGCTTACGGTAGTTCAGGCTGACGGAAAACAACTCCCGTATACGTTCTACCGCATGTTGCTGTCTGGCGATCGGGTGCCGATATTGATAAAACCAACTGGCCAGCGGCTCGCGGGCGCTTTTCCAGTCCAGACCGTGCTTGTTGCCGTAAGCCAGACGGGTCACCAGCACGGCGCTTTTCAGTAATCCCTGCGCATCGATAACCGCATCGTAGCGTTTTTCTCGTAGCTGTGTTTTAAACGCCTTGCGCTCTGTACGGGTTTCCCGGCTGAACCAGCTTTTGCGCCAGCGGCGAATCGCCACCGGAATGACGCGATCAACCGCCGGATGCCAACTGGGGATTTGAGCAAACCCTTCTTCGACTACCCAGTCGAACTGGATGCCTTGAATGACCTGCATGGCATCGGTCAGAGCAGGCAGTGTGTGCAGCACATCCCCCATCGACGATGTTTTGACGATCAAGACCCTCATGCGAGCTCCCCTTTAACGGGCAGATAGCGTGACAGGGCATCCAATACCTGTTGCGGCTGAATATCGATGAGACTCTGGTGATACCCTTGTTCGGCATCGCCTTTGCGTACCCGGTGATAACCGGTGATGAGCCGGATAACATTAGCCTGATGAGACAACGGCGGGGTAAAGTCCGGGCTGCTGGGGCCGTAGAGCGCGACCAGCGGCCGGTTAAGTGCTGCCGCCACATGCATCAGACCCGAGTCGTTACTGACAACCGCCTGACAGGCGGCGATCAACACCACGGCTTGATCTAACGTGGTCTGTCCGGCCAGATTAAGGCAGTGTTCCTTTGCGTCATCACTGAGGGTTTGCCGGATATCGTCCCCAGCCTGATGGTCGTTTTTCGAGCCGAACAACACCACCTGATAGCCCTGATCAATAAGCGATTGTGCCAGTGAACCGTAATGGTAATGCGGCCAGCGTTTGGCTGGGCCGAACTCGGCACCCGGGCAGAAACCGATAATCGGCCGTGTATCGGTAAGATTAAATGCGGCGGCGATATCGGCGATTTCCGCGTCGTCCACCGTAAGCTGGGGCCACAATAGAGGCTGTGGTAAATCAGCCGCGCTGCGAATACGTTGGCGGTCATAGGCCAGCGCGACATAACGTTGCACCATTAAGGGGTACGCCGCTTTGTCCAGCACCCGCAGGTCGTTAAGCAAACCGTAGCGCATTTCCCCACGCCAGCCAGTGCGGTGTGGGATAGCGGCAAAAAAAGGCACCAGGGCTGACTTGAAGGAGTTGGGCAGCACATAAGCGCGATCGTATTGCTGCTCACGCAGTGAAACACCCAGTTGCCGCCGCTCGCCGAGCGCCAGCATGCCGTGGCCGAGCGGCATGGACAATGCCTGACGGACTTCGGGCATACGTGCCAGCAAGGGACGACACCAAGCCGGTGCCATCACGTCAATGATAGCGTCCGGGTGTTCGGCCTTCAGGGTTCGGTAAAGGCTGTGCGACATCATCATATCGCCCACCCACGAAGGACCGATAACCAGAATTTTCATACCGTTCGTGTTTCCTTACGGCAAAGTGAGTCAGGCTTTACGGTTCAGCCAGGCCATATAGTCGGCGACCCCTTCAGCGACCGTTTTGAACGGTTTGTCGTAACCCGCCGCGCGCAGGTTGGTCAGGTCTGCTTGCGTGTAGGCCTGATAACGACCTTTCAGTTTTTCCGGGAAGGGGATGTATTCCACCTGGTCTTTGTTGTGCCAGGCCAACACGGCGTCCGCTACCGCCTGGAAGGATTCGGCGTTGCCGGTACCGCAGTTGAAAATGCCGGAAACGTTGTGCTGCCAGAACCACAGATTGACGGCGGCTACGTCACCGACATAGATAAAGTCACGTTTGAAGTTCTCACTGCCAGCGAACAATTTCGGGTTTTCGCCCTGATTGATCTGGTTGTTCAGGTGAAATGCGACGCTTGCCATGCTGCCTTTGTGGCTTTCGCGTGGCCCGTAGACGTTAAAGTAGCGGAAGCCGCAAATCTGCGAATCAGCCTGCGGCAGAATATCACGCACATACTGGTCGAACAGGAATTTGGAGTAACCGTAGACGTTGAGCGGTTGCTCGTACTGGCGGTCTTCCACAAAATTATCGGTGCGACCACCGTAGGTGGCAGCAGAAGAGGCGTACAGGAACGGGATACCGCGTTCCAGACAGTAGTGCAGCACTTCTTTGGAGTACTGATAGTTGTTATCCATCATGTACTTGCCGTCCCACTCGGTGGTGGATGAGCAGGCTCCTTCATGGAAGATGGCGTCGATATCACCCAAATCGTCACCGGCAACGATACTGGCAATGAAATCTTCTTTATCCATGTAGTCGGCGATGTCCAGATCGACCAGATTGACGAACTTGGTGCCATCCTTCAGGTTGTCGACCACCAGGATATCCCGGTGCCCGTTATCATTCAGCGCTTTTACGATGTTGCTGCCGATGAAACCGGCACCGCCAGTTACGATAATCATGGGAGTTACCTTGCTAAACGTGCTGGTGGGGCACCGTGCCCCACACCTGTTGGGCGCTATCATAACATTTCGGCGCACGACAGACATCCCACGCTGCTTTTCCCACCGTTTTCTTGCTAACCGCTTTGCATTTCCGGCGTGATCGCGGTGGCATTTTGTGGGCAACCCGCCAACCCGGTCCGCGTTTCTCCACTACCTTTACCTTCATGAGTGTTGCCCCATTCAACCTGCCGTTACCCGTGGGAATGCCCGTGACGGACAAAAAGGAGAGCCGTGCCATGCCAGATGCATTTTATCAACAACTGACCACTCAGCTTGCGGCGCTACGCGACGATGGGCTGTTTAAGGACGAACGGCTGATCACCTCGGCGCAACAAGCGCTGGTGACGGTGGCGGATGACGGCGAGCTGATTAATTTCTGCGCGAACAACTATTTGGGGCTCGCCAACCATCCGGCGTTGATAGACGCGGCGAAGGCTGGGTTGGATAGCCACGGCTTTGGTATGGCCTCGGTGCGTTTTATCTGTGGCACTCAGGATATTCACCAGACGCTGGAGCGGCAGTTGGCCGCGTTTCTCGGCATGGAGGACGCCATACTGTACTCCTCCTGCTTTGATGCTAACGGCGGGCTGTTTGAGACCCTGATGGGCGAGGAGGACGCGATTGTGTCTGATGCACTCAACCATGCGTCGATTATCGATGGTATTCGCCTGTCGAAAGCACGCCGTTATCGCTATGCCAACAACGATATGTCTCAACTGGAGGCACAACTCAAACTGGCGCGGGCAGAAGGGGCGCGCAATCTGATGGTTGCTACCGACGGCGTATTTTCGATGGATGGCGTGATTGCCAATCTGCGAGGGATTTGCGATCTGGCCGAGCGCTACGACGCGCTGGTGATGGTGGATGACTCTCATGCCGTGGGGTTTGTCGGTGAGAATGGGCGCGGTACCCATGAGTACTGTCAGGTGATGGGACGCGTCGACATAATTACTGGCACGCTGGGTAAGGCGCTGGGCGGTGCGTCCGGTGGTTATACCGCCGCGCGGCGTGACGTGGTGGCCTGGCTGCGCCAGCGATCCCGGCCCTATCTGTTTTCCAATTCGTTAGCGCCGTCGATTGTCAGCGCTTCTATCCGCGTGCTGGACTTGCTGCGTGACGGTCAGGCGCTACGTCGGCAATTGTGGCAGAACGCCAGCTTGTTTCGCCAGAGAATGACCGAAGCCGGTTTTACGCTCGCCGGTGCGGATCACGCCATTATTCCGGTGATGCTGGGCGATGCCCGACTGGCACAGACCTTTGCTGCCGAGTTACGGCAGGAAGGGATTTACGTCACCGGCTTTTGCTATCCGGTGGTGCCGCACGGGCAGGCGCGCATTCGTACCCAGATGTCGGCGGCGCACACGATAGCGCAGATTGAACAGGCCGTGACGGCGTTTGTCCGAGTGGGACGCCGTCTGAACGTGGTGAAGTGAGGACGCGACGATGAAAGCACTGGCGAAACTACGCCCGGAGCCGGGCATCTGGCTGACGGATGTTCCGGTACCGGAACCGGGCCACAACGATGTGATGATTAAAATTCGCAAAACCGCGATTTGCGGCACCGACGTGCATATTTACAACTGGGATGCGTGGTCGCAAAAAACCATTCCGGTGCCGATGGTGGTTGGTCATGAGTATGTTGGTGAAATCGTCGCGATTGGTCAGGAAGTGGAAGGTTTCAGGATTGGCGATCGGGTCTCGGGAGAGGGGCATATTACCTGCGGTTACTGCCGTAACTGCCGGGCCGGGCGTCGCCATTTGTGTCGCAATACGTCGGGGGTCGGTGTGAACCGGCCAGGGGCATTCGCCGAGTATCTGGTGATCCCGGCGTATAACGCCTTTCGTCTTCCGGCGGCGATCCCGGATGAGATAGCCGCTATTTTCGATCCGTTCGGTAATGCCGTGCATACCGCGCTGGCGTTTGATTTGGTGGGGGAGGATGTACTGGTGAGCGGTGCCGGGCCGATTGGGGTGATGGCAGCGGCGGTGTGCCGCCATGTCGGTGCTCGCCACGTGGTGATTACTGATGTTAACGATTACCGGCTGGCGCTGGCGAAACAGATGGGGGTGACCCGTACGGTGAATGTATCGCGGGAGTCGCTGACGGACGTAATGCGGGAACTGGGGATGACCGAAGGGTTTGACGTGGCGCTGGAGATGTCTGGGTCACCCGCTGCTTTTCGCACCTTGTTATCGGTAATGAACCATGGCGGGCGTATTGCCATGCTGGGGATCCAACCGGAAGCGGTCGCGGTAGACTGGAGCGATATTATTTTCAAAGGGTTGGTCATCAAGGGAATTTATGGCCGGGAGATGTTCGAAACCTGGTACAAAATGGCGGCCCTGATCCAGTCAGGGTTGGACCTGTCACCCATGATTACCCACCGCTACGCGATTGATGACTTTCAGCAAGGTTTTGATGTGATGCGCTCCGGCCAGTCCGGCAAAGTGGTATTGAGCTGGGAGTCGTAGTCATGCGCCGCTCGTGGGGGAGAACGGCGCGTCCTGTTATCCCAGCCAGGTCTGCCAGTGTTGCTTCAGATAGCTGACGGCCGGGCTGGTCACAATATTGTGTCCAAGTTGCCGCCACAGTTCATGCTGAGAAATAGCCGGTAAAGGACGTTTGACGGCGCAGACCTGAATCGGGCGCAGGCGTTTCGGGGCCGGGGCGGTTGGCTGTGATGCAAGGTACGTCGGTACCGGCGCATAGCGTGGCTCCGGTTCGTTTAGCAACTGACTGGGACGTACCAGTACGATATCGGCAGGCAATGTCGGCAGCATCTGCTGCAATACCTGAATCGTGGTGGGATGCGGGTGACCGATGGCGATGGCGTAACCGCTGCGTTGCGCTATCTCTACGGCACGACTGAACTGGTGTCGGATATCGGCGACGTTCTGGGTATCATCCAGAAACACCTTACGTTTGAGCACCTTGATACCGGTACCTGCCGCTGCCTGACTGGCCTGACTGCTGCCGATGGTCATACTGTCGAGAAAGTAGAGATGGTAGGCGCTCATCGCCTGCATCACCTTTTGCATACCGGGCAGGCTGGCGGTCATGGCGCTACCCATATGGTTGTTGAGCCCAACAGCATAAGGCACCTTGTTGACCGCATCACGCAGAATGCGCGCGATTTCCTCACTGCTCATGTCAGGGCGTAACGTGTCCCGTTCCAGTGGCTGTTTGCTCATGGGGGCCATCGGCAGGTGAATTAACACTTCCCGGCCCTGAGCATGGGCTTTTGTTGCCATTTCCCGGGCGTATGGCGCATTTGGCAACACCGCCACGGAAATCGCCGTCGGCATCGCCAGCACCTGGTTTTCGTTATGCGGACGGTAACCGAAATCATCGATCACCAACGCCAGTTTGCCTGCCCACACGGGCAGCGCCAGCAATACGCCAGTGAGAGTCAACAGACGAGGGAGTAATGGACGCACACCTACCTTCCTAGCCAGGGTAAGGGGTTGACCGCCTGTCCCTGACGCCGAATTTCAAAATAGAGAGCAGGCTGATTCTGCCCGCCGCTGGTGCCGACTAACGCTATCGGCTGACCGGCTTTCACCTGTGCACCCACCGACACCAGTGCGCTTTGGTTATAGCCATAAAGACTCATATCGCCTTTGCCGTGCTCCAGCACGACAACCTGACCGTACCCCTGTAGCCAGTCGGCCATCAGCACGGTACCGTCGGCGATGGCGTGTACTTCAGTTCCTTCGGCGGCACCGATGACCAGCCCCTTCCAATGCAACTCGCCCTGCAACGTCTCGCCAAACCGATGTAACGTGCGACCACGTACCGGCCAGACAGATTGACCGGCTGGCTGACCCAGGCCACCAGTACGCGCCATTAATGAGCGCTCCTGTTCGCTGGGTTTATAACTGGATCCGCTGCGTTTGGCCTGTTCTTCTTTTTCACGCAACCGGGCGGCTTCACGGGCTTCACGTTCGGCCCGGGCTTTGGCTTCGCGTTCTGCACGAGCAATCTGATCGCGCAGATGGGTTTCGTTCTGGCGTAGTTCCGTCAGCTGTTGCTGGTCTTTTTCCAGTGCGTTCTCCAGCGCGCCCAGAGTTTTGTGGCGTTCGCTCTGGGCCTGCTCTAGTGCGTTTTGCTGCTGCTGTTGGTCACCGAGCAGACGTTTTTGTTGCGTTTGCTTTTGTTCCAGTTGCTGTTTCTGAGTAGCAAGCTGGGTGCGGGTTTGCTGAAGCTCGGTGATGGATTTTTCGCGGGCTTTATTCAGGTAGTTAAAGTAGGCGAGGATGCGTTCACGACGCTGGCTTTCTTCACCGCTGAGGATCAATTGCAACGCACCGTGCTGGCCCTGACGGAAGGCCGCATCAAGTTGCTGCGCCAACAGGGTTTCCTGTTTTTTCTGCCGGGTTTGCAGTGTCGCGATTGAGCTGTTCAGACCGCTGATATCCTGATTTAGCCGTTCAAGCGTCGCGCGGGTTTCACGTAACTGGCGGGTCGACTGGGCGATTGACTGTTCCTGCTTTTTCAGTTGCTCAAGCAGGGTACTGCGGCGTTGCTGCTGCTCCCGAACGCTTTTTTCTTTCTCGGCGATGTCTTGTTGCAGCGATTTCAACTGCTGTTGGCTGTCGTCGCTCCAGGCGGAGCATGGCAATAGCAGCACGCCAACACAAAGCACACTGGCGCACCGGATTAACAGTTTGTCACGACCCGTTCGCAACGGTACAGAGAACGCTTTTCTGCTCATGGCGAAAGATTATTCCACGATGAACAGCGCCTTACCAGTTGTATGGTCAGGGATTTCTATTTCCATCCATGACAACCGCGCACGCACCCGCACCGCCGGATCACGCAGATAAATGCAAGCCGCCGCGCAGAATCATGATGCGATGTTGGCTTACAGGCTGTAATTGCAGTATCGCACAGGTATACTCAGACACCCTGTATTTGAATTGCTTAACTGATTTCGGAGTCGTTACACCCCATGCAAGAGATTATGCCATTCATCAGCCGACACCCGATTCTGAGCCTGGCCTGGATTGCCCTGCTGGTCGCGGTCATTGTGCTTACGGTGAAGAGTAAACTGTCCAAAGTAAAAGAAGTGGCTCGTGGTGAAGCGATCCAACTGATTAATAAAGAAGATGCGGTGGTGGTCGACACCCGTAATCGTGATGATTATCGTCGTGGCCATATCGCTGGCGCCATCAACTTGTTGCCGAACGACATCAAGAACGGCAGCGTGGGCGAGCTGGAAAAACATAAAGCACAGCCGGTGATCGTTGTGTGCGCTAACGGTATGTCGGCGCGCGAGTCAGCCGAACACCTGTTAAAAGCAGGGTTTGAGCGCGTTATGGTGCTGAAAGACGGGCTGGCTGGCTGGAGCGGTGAAAATCTCCCGCTGGTGCGCGGTAAGTAATATGGCGTCCCTGTAAGGGGTGCTAGTGTGTTTTATGGCGTGTCCTTCCTGGCGAAAGGAAGCGCGCAAGGAAATCTAACGAAAGGGTATTATTCACATGTCTGAACAAAACAACGTCGAACTGACTTTCCAGATCCAGCGTATTTACACCAAGGATATCTCTTTTGAAGCGCCGAATGCGCCTCAGGTGTTTCAGCAAGAATGGAACCCGGAAGTGAAACTGGATCTGGATACCGCCTCCACCCAGTTAGCTGATGATGTGTACGAAGTGGTGCTGCGTGTCACCGTGACATCCACCCTGGGCGAAGAAACGGCGTTCCTGTGCGAAGTACAGCAGGCGGGTATCTTTACGGTCGCCGGCATTGAAGGGACCCAGTTGGCTCACTGCCTGGGCGCTTACTGCCCGAACGTGCTGTTCCCGTATGCGCGTGAGTGCATCACCAGCCTGGTTTCTCGCGGTACCTTCCCGCAGTTGAACCTGGCTCCGGTTAACTTTGACGCGCTGTTCATGAATTATCTGGAACAGCAGGCCGGTCAGGACGGCGCCGCACAGACGCTGAATGCCTGATGAGCCAGTCTGACGCTGCAATGACGGTGATCGGTGCCGGTTCCTACGGCACCGCACTGGCAATCACGGTGGCCCGCAACGGCCACCGCGTAGTGCTCTGGGGGCATGATCCAGCGCATATTCAGGCGTTACAGGCGGCACGTTGCAATCAGGCGTTTCTGCCTGATGTGCCGTTCCCGGATACGTTACAACTGGAAGCCGACCTGTCTCAGGCACTGGCGGCCAGCCGCAACATTCTGGTGGTGGTGCCGAGCCATGTGTTTGGCGATGTACTGCGCCAGCTTAAGCCTCACCTGCGTTCAGATGCGCGTCTGGTGTGGGCGACCAAAGGGCTGGAAGCGGAGACCGGGCGTCTGTTACAGGATGTCGCACGCGAAGCGTTGGGTGATAGCATCCCGCTGGCGGTGCTTTCCGGGCCGACGTTTGCCAAAGAGCTGGCGGCAGGGTTACCTACCGCGATTGCGCTGGCCTCCACTGAACCGTCGTTTTCCGACGATTTGCAACATCTGCTGCATTGCGGCAAAAGTTTTCGCGTCTACAGCAACCCCGATTTTATCGGCGTACAGCTGGGTGGCGCAGTAAAAAACGTGATTGCCATCGGTGCCGGTATGTCTGACGGTATGGGGTTTGGTGCCAACGCGCGTACTGCGCTGATAACCCGCGGTCTGGCGGAAATGACGCGGTTAGGAGTCGCACTTGGTGCGGATCCCTCCACATTTATGGGCATGGCAGGCCTGGGCGACCTGGTGCTGACGTGTACCGACAACCAGTCACGTAACCGCCGTTTTGGCATGATGCTGGGGCAAGGGATGGATGTGGTCAGTGCCCAGAATCAAATAGGTCAGGTGGTTGAAGGGTATCGGAATACCAAGGAAGTAATGGCGCTGGCGCAGCGTTACGGTGTGGAGATGCCCATCACCGAGCAACTCTGGCAGGTGTTGTATTGCGCGAAAGATGCACGCGAGGCGGCGTTAAGCCTGCTTGGTCGTGCACGTAAAGACGAAAGCACCAGCCTGTGACGGTGAGTGATTGTTCGGGCCTTCCCACGGGAGGCCCGTTGTTGTTTTATTCTGATAGTGCATGGTGAAAGTAGTCGGTAATAGTCAGCATTAACGTGGTGGATTGACGGTTTTTCAAAGAGGTGTCGCGATGTCGAATGATGAGCTGGAGCTGGTTTGGAAACACATTAAGGAAGAAGCGCGCAGTCTGGCGGAGTGTGAACCGATGTTGGCCAGCTTCTTTCACGCGACACTGCTAAAACATGAAAATCTGGGCAGCGCGTTGAGCTATATGCTGGCGAATAAACTGGCTAATGCCATTATGCCGGCCATTGCTATTCGTGAAGTGGTGGAGGAGGCTTACCGTGCTGAGCCTCAGATGATTGCGTCTGCTGCACGCGACATTATGGCGGTGCGACTGCGCGACCCGGCAGTGGATAAGTATTCGACTCCGCTACTCTACCTGAAAGGGTTTCACGCGCTGCAGGCCTATCGCATCGGACACTGGTTATGGCGTCAGGACCGTCAGGCGCTGGCTATCTATCTGCAAAACCAGATTTCCGTGTCGTTTGGGGTCGATATTCACCCGGCAGCGCGCATCGGTTGTGGCATCATGCTCGACCATGCCACCGGCATCGTGATCGGTGAAACGGCGGTGGTAGAAAATGACGTGTCGATTTTGCAGTCGGTGACCCTGGGGGGAACCGGTAAAACCAATGGCGATCGTCACCCTAAAATCCGTGAGGGGGTGATGATAGGCGCAGGTGCCAAGATTCTGGGTAACATCGAAGTGGGCTGTGGTGCCAAGATTGGCGCAGGCTCAGTGGTATTGCAGCCAGTACCACCGCACACCACTGCGGCAGGCGTACCGGCGCGGATTGTTGGCCGCCCGGAAACTGATAAACCCTCACTGGATATGGACCAGTATTTCAACGGCTCGCTGCGTGGTTTTGAGGACGGCGACGGTATTTAATATTTTTCGGTTTGCCACACGGCAAGCCGAACCCCCACCCATGAACATCACCCTTTTCCTCGTCTTTCTGCCGTTTACCCTCTGTTTTCGCTAAGAAACTTCTCAAAAACCCTGTATTAACCCGGCATTTCTGTTTTAGGGGTATTTAACCCGGTAAGAATCATTGTATATCAGTGTCTGGCCCATGGCGTGCGGTGGAAAGCCCGCGTCAGACAACCCGAGCGGGTTGTGGGCGATTGACTTTTGGGAATGTTGTTTATGCGATTAATACTGATATCACACAGCCGCCTCTTAGCGTTGTCTGCTCTGTTCTTGATTCCGACGTTTGACGCTCTGTCCGCTGAAAATACCCTGACCGATAGCACTACGCTGATCGATCGTACGACTCAGAGTGAGAGTACTACGCTGAATGAGAGTACTACCCAGAGAGATAGTACTACTCGGAATGATAGTACTACCCGGCGTGATCCGGCCCCGAGCTTCTGGCAACGCGCCAGTAATAACCTGTCGGAGACCTGGCAACACCCGCAGTCTCAGGACTTGTATGTACCAGCAATTACCTGGCATAACCGCTGGACTTACGACAGGGCAAAAACCGATAAGTACAACGAGCGCCCCTGGGGAGCGGGGTACGGCGTATCGCGGTTGGATAGCGATGGCGACTGGCATGCCTTGTATGTCATGGCGTTTAAAGACTCGTTTAATAAGTGGGAACCGATCGGCGGTTATGGATATGAAAAACGCTGGCGGCCGCTGGAAGATCAGGATGTCCAGTTCGGGCTGGGGTTTACCGCAGGTGTCACCATGCGGGATAACTGGCACTATATTCCAATCCCGGTGCTCTTGCCGCTGGCGTCGGTCAGCTATCAACGGCTGTCTTTTCAGGCTACCTATATTCCCGGTACCTATAACAACGGCAACGTATTTTTCGCCTGGTTACGCTGGCAATTCTGAGTAATCGAATGGTTATATTTTGTTCTGATGTAAACCATATTGAGGGAAATTCAGCCGCCTGACTCGACTACAATGCTTCATCTGTTTCGTGTTATAGAGCGAGTCACGCCGTGCCGTTATTAATCATTACCACCATTATCTGGTCGTTTTCTTTCAGCCTGATAGGCGAATACCTGGCCGGTCAGGTTGATAGCTGGTTTTCCGCCATGTTCCGACTGGTGCTGGCGGCGTTAGTCTTCCTGCCTTTCCTGCGCTGGCGCGGTTATTCCGCTAAAGCCCTGGGGTTGTATTTGCTGGTGGGGTTTTTCCAGCTTGGCGTCATGTACCTGTTTCTGTTCCGTAGTTACCTTTACCTGAATGTACCGACGATTCTGCTGTTTTCGGTCATGACGCCGCTGTATGTCACGCTGATTTACGACTTGCTGAGCGGGCACCGCTTGCGTTGGGGGTATGCATTCAGTGCGTTGCTGGCGGTACTGGGCGCGGCGGTGATCCATTACCACGGCATCAGCGATCATTTTTGGTGGGGATTGTTGCTGGTTCAGGCGGCGAATATCTGTTTTGCCTTGGGGCAAGTAGGGTATAAGCGGCTGATGGAAGTGTATCCGATGCCGCAGCACAGCGCCTTTTCCTGGTTCTATCTTGGTGCGGCACTGGTGACCCTGGTGGCCTGGGCGCTGTTTGGTAATGTGGCCAAACTGCCCACCGCGCCGGTACAGTGGGGTGTACTGGTGTTTCTCGGCGTGGTGGTTTCTGGCCTGGGCTATTTTATGTGGAACTATGGCGCAACGCAGGTGGATGCCGGTACGTTGAGTATTATGAATAACTTTCACGTCCCGGCCGGGTTGCTGGTCAATTTCGCGTTCTGGCAGAAAACACCGAACTGGACCAGCTTTGCTATCGGGTCAGCGATTATTGCGCTGGCCTTGTGGGTGCACCAGCGTTGGGTCGTGAAGCGTCCCGCACAAACGGCAGATGCTCGCAGGCATGCTGGCGCGCAGAACGAATAAATGCTTCGATAACCGGCTGACGCTGCTCGCCGTCGCGAACTGCGGCGTAGAGCCGGCTCCATAAGCCGTCCCCCAGGGTTTTGGTGACTACCAGACCCTGGCGTTCAAAACTCTCCACCACCCAGTGCGGTAGCGCGGCGATACCCATGCGTGCCGCCACCATTTGGATCAACAGCAGGGTATTGTCCACACTTTTCAGCGACGGGCTGACTCCAGCGGGTTGCAGGAAGTGACGCCACACATCCAGTCGTTGGCGTTGAACCGGGTAGATCATGAGCGTTTCCTGCGCCAAATCATCAGGCACGATGACAGCCTTGGCAGCCAGCGGATGATCCGGCGATAGCACCAGTCGTACCTCAAAATCAAACATCGGCGAATAGTGCAGACCGCTACGCGGCAGAATGTCAGAGGTCATCACCAAATCCAGCTCGCCTTGCTGCAGGGCGGGTTGTGGGTCAAAGGTGACGCCGGATTTGAAGTCCATGGCCACTTGCGGCCAGCTCTGGTGAAATTGCTCCAGCGCCGGTGTTAGCCACTGGATACAACTGTGGCATTCGATAGCCAGTCGCAGGGTGGTTTGATGCGGCTCGTTGCAGGCCTGAAGCGCCTGTTGAATCTGCGGCAGGATCTGCTCAGCCAGCTGCAGCAGAATTTCCCCCTGCGGCGTAAAGCGTAGCGGCTGGCTCTTACGGACGAACAAACGGAACCCCAACCGTTGTTCCAGATCGCTGAATTGATGCGACAAGGCCGATTGCGTCTGATGGAGCTGTGCAGCAGCGGCGGCTAACGATCCCGTGGTGCGCAGTGCCTGTAGTGTCCGTAAGTGTTTGAGTTCGATCATGAGAGTCCTTCACAGTGACGGTGAATAAATTGCGCTTGTACTGACTACACTACCTGCGGATTATGGATGTGTAAACATCTGGACGGCTAAATGGGGATTCAAGCATGACAATTCTAAATCACACTCTCGGTTTTCCGCGTGTCGGGCTGCGTCGTGAACTGAAAAAAGCGCAGGAAAGCTATTGGGCAGGGAACAGCACGCAGGAAGAACTGCTGAATGTGGGCCGTGAGTTGCGTGCCCGTCACTGGCAACAGCAGAAAGACGCTGGCGTTGAATTGCTGCCGGTGGGCGATTTTGCCTGGTACGATCATGTGCTGACCACCAGCCTGTTGCTGGGGAACGTGCCAGCCCGTCACCAGAATGCGGATGGTTCCGTGAACCTGGATACCTTGTTCCGCATCGGCCGTGGCCGTGCCCCAACCGGTAATCCGGCGGCGGCGGCCGAAATGACCAAATGGTTTAACACCAACTATCACTATATGGTGCCGGAATTTACCAAAGGCCAGCAGTTCAAACTGACCTGGACTCAACTTCTGGATGAAGTCGATGAGGCATTAGCGTTGGGCCACAAGGTGAAACCCGTGCTACTGGGTCCGGTAACTTATCTGTGGCTGGGGAAAGTTAAAGGGGAAACCTTCGATCGTCTGGATCTGTTGAGCACAGTATTGCCAGTGTACCAGCAGGTACTGGCTGAGCTGGCTAAACGCAACATCGAATGGGTGCAGATTGATGAGCCGGTGTTGGCGCTGGAACTGGATGCCGAATGGAAAGCGGCATTTAAACCGGCTTACGCTGCGCTGCAAGGTCAGGTGAAGTTACTGCTGACCACCTATTTTGACAGCATCGGCCAGAATCTGGACGTGATCAAGGCACTACCGGTGCAGGGGCTGCATGTCGATCTGGTTCACGGCAAAGACGATGCTGCCGCACTCAATGCACAGTTGCCTGCCGACTGGGTGCTGTCGCTGGGGGTCATCAACGGCCGTAACGTGTGGCGCGCCGATCTGGCGAGCTGGTTCGAGCGTCTGCAACCGTTGCTGGGCAAGCGTACATTGTGGCTGGGTAGTTCCTGCTCTCTGTTGCACAGCCCGATTGATCTCAGCGTCGAAACTCGTCTGGACGAGGAAGTGAAGAGCTGGTTCGCCTTTGCGATTCAGAAGTGCCAGGAGCTGGCGTTGCTGACCCGCGCGCTCAACAGCGGCAATGGCGACGAACTGGTAGCATATAGCGCACCGATCCGCGCCCGCCAGACATCGACCCGTGTGAATAACCCAGAAGTGGCAAAGCGTCTGGCCGCGATCACGGCACAAGACAGCCAGCGTCAGAACCCGTATCCGGTTCGTGCACAAGCGCAGCGTGCGCGTTTCCAGTTACCAGACTGGCCGACCACTACCATCGGTTCGTTTCCGCAAACCACCGAAATCCGTGGCCTGCGTCTGGATTTCAAACAGGGTCGTCTGGATGGTCAGAACTACCGCATCGGCATTGCCGAGCACATCAAACAGGCGATTGTGGAACAGGAACGTCTGGAACTGGATGTACTGGTGCACGGTGAAGCTGAACGTAACGACATGGTGGAGTACTTCGGCGAGCATCTGGATGGCTTCGTGTTCACCCAGAACGGCTGGGTGCAAAGTTACGGTTCCCGTTGTGTTAAACCGCCGGTGGTGATTGGTGACATCAGCCGTCCTGAGCCGATCACGGTTGAGTGGGCGAAGTACGCTCAATCGCTCACCAGCAAGCCGGTAAAAGGCATGCTGACCGGTCCGGTTACGATTCTGTGCTGGTCCTTCCCGCGTGAAGACGTCAGCCGTGAAACTATTGCTAAGCAGATTGCGCTGGCGCTGCGCGACGAGGTGGCGGATCTGGAACAGGCCGGTATCGGCATCATCCAGATTGACGAACCGGCGCTGCGTGAAGGCTTGCCGTTGCATCGCTCCGACTGGGCGGCGTATCTGGAGTGGGCTGTCGATGCGTTCCGCCTGAATGCGGCGGTCGCGAAAGACGATACCCAGATTCATACCCACATGTGCTACTGCGAATTCAACGACATTATGGACTCCATCGCGGCACTGGATGCGGACGTTATCACTATCGAAACCTCGCGTTCTGATATGGAACTGCTGGAATCGTTCGAAGAGTTCGAGTACCCAAATGAAATCGGCCCAGGCGTGTACGATATTCATTCACCGAACGTACCGAGCGTCGAATGGATTGAAGCGCTGCTGCGTAAGGCGGCCCAGCGTATTCCGGCAGAACGCCTGTGGGTGAACCCGGACTGCGGCCTGAAAACGCGCGGCTGGCCGGAAACCCGTCAGTCACTGGCGAACATGGTGCAGGCAGCCAAGCGCCTGCGCGAAACAGCGGAATAAGTCAGCCGAAAACGGTGATGGGGAATGGCGCAAAGGATGAAAGGACACGCGTGAACCACAGGATGTGACGCAGAGGGCTGGGGCGTTCCACATCACCGCCTGAAATCCTGAAATAACAAGGGAGACGATAGTGTCTCCCTTATTTTTTCTTTTCGCTTTATCGGTGAAATTACACCACGCCGTAGCGGGCGAACCACGCCAGCATACGTTGCCAACCGTCTTTGGCTGAGGCTTCATGGTATGTCGCACGGTAGTCGGCATGGAAGGCGTGATCGGCATCGGGATAAACCACGATTTCCGCATCCGCATTGACCGCTCGTAGTGCCTGACGCATGGTTTCCACCTGTGTTAGGGGAATACCTTTGTCCTGCCCGCCGTATAGTCCAAGCACCGGGGCGCTCAGATCTTTGGCGACATCTACCGGATGTTGGGGCGAGGTCAGTGTTTTTTCGGCGACCAGCTTGCCGTACCAGGCAACCGCGGCTTTTAACTGCGGATTGTGTGCGGCGTACAACCAACTGATGCGTCCACCCCAGCAGAAACCGGTAATTGCCAGACGTTTGGCATCCCCACCCTGGCGTACCGCCCAGTGTGCGGTATGGTCAAGGTCAGATAAGACCTGATTGTCTGGCACCTTGCTGACCAGTTCACTCAGCAATGTGGGGATATCGCTGTACTGCTGCGGGTCGCCCTGCCGGAAATAGAGTTCCGGTGCGATGGCCAGATAGCCCTGTTTAGCCAGCCGCCGACAGACATCACGAATATGCTCATGTACACCGAAGATTTCCTGCACGACCAGTACAATCGGTAATGGGCCGTCGGCCTGTTCGGGTTTGGCAAGATAGGCCGGCAGATTATCACCCTGTGAAGGTATCGTGGTTTCACCGGCCACCAGCCCGACGGCATCGGTGGTAATGGCGGAAGAAGCCAGCGGCATGACAGCTGGCGAAAATGCCCGTGTGGTCTCTCTGAGTGTCAGTAGCTCATCGGTTTTCATTGTCTTTCCTTTATCAAGACTGGAATCTGCCAGCGGGACATGTCGCACCCGCGTTAAGCAAGTGTAGGAACTTTGTAGTGTATTGCGAATTTCGGCAACCAGATAGGGCAATCGGTGCCACACGCTGTGCCACATTGTGTGGCGCAATAACGGGTGATTACAGTCTAAAGTGTGATTAATATCACGATATTAATGTAAATAGATGTTCGTTACTTTCCAATGAGCGACGTGCTTCACTTAACGGCGACAATCTGTGCGCTAAGATGGTGCTGTACCTGACGGCTTGCCTGGGAGGCGTTTATGTCCGATGTATTTCATCTCGGTTTAACAAAACAGGATTTGCAAGGAGCCACGCTGGCGATAGTGCCCGGCGACCCGGCTCGCGTGGAAAAGATTGCCCGCTTGATGGAGAACCCGGTCTTTCTGGCGTCGCACCGGGAGTTCACCTCCTGGCGTGCGGAACTGGCAGGCAAACCGGTGATTGTCTGCTCCACTGGTATTGGCGGCCCCTCTACCTCAATTGCGGTAGAAGAACTGGCGCAACTGGGTGTGCGTACCTTCCTGCGTGTCGGCACAACCGGTGCTATCCAGCCGCATATCGCGGTGGGCGATGTGCTGGTCACCACCGCCGCGGTACGTCTGGACGGTGCCAGCCTGCACTTTGCACCGCTGGAGTTCCCGGCGGCGGCGGATTTTGCCTGTACCTGTGCACTGGCAGAATCGGCGCGTGAAGCAGGGGCGACGCTGCATGTCGGCATTACAGCCTCTTCAGATACCTTCTATCCGGGCCAGGAACGCTACGATACCTTTTCTGGTCGGGTCGTACGGCGTTTTCAGGGGTCTATGGCGGAATGGCAGAGCATGGGCGTGCTGAACTATGAAATGGAATCCGCTACGCTGCTGACGATGTGTGCCAGTCAGGGGCTGCGTGCTGGTATGGTCGCGGGTGTGATCGTCAACCGCACCCAGCAGGAAATCCCCGATACCGCTACGATGCAAAAAGCGGAACACGCGTCCGTCAATGTGGTGTTGTCGGCGGCTCGCAAATTGCTGAGCGCCTGAGCGTTATGGTGTCATCACGAGTTGTGATGTCATCAATAGTTGTGATGCTATCGCCGGGTCGCTAGCCCGGCAGGGCGGTACGAGCGTGTTTGTACCGCCTTTTGTCTTTCTGTATACCGACCCCACGAGCTGTTCATCGGTTTGTCTGCCTTCATGCTAATTTAATTGTCAGGCCGGATAATACCCGTCAGTAGCCGTCGTTCGGCGATGGTTTAACCGTAATCATTCAGCATAGATAACGGATCCTTGATAGCTAACCCTTGATAATTCATTTTTGATAACGACAGGGAAAGGTATGACTTCATCTTCATTGTTACATCCCTCGTTGCTGCCGCTTGATGGCGGCGTCAATTTTCGTGATTTGGGCGGTATCCGCGTAGCGGATGGGCGGCAGATCAAGCGTGGCAAGCTGTTTCGTTCCGGTGCGCTGGATATGCTGAGCGAGCGGGATATCGACCATCTTGCCAGTGTACCGGTGGCCCATGTGGTGGATTACCGTGATCAGGACGAAGCGGCGTTGCGGCCCGATCGTCTGTGGTCTGGTGCGCGTTACCATCCGGTACCGGCTAATCCGCTGCGTCATGAGGTCACTGCCAGCCTGGAAACGCTAGGCTCGGAAAAACTCGAGGCATTCGATTCCCGTGCGTTCATGATGGAGCTGTATCGCCGTTTACCGTTCGGCAATCCGGCCTACCAGCATTTGGTGGCGTTGCTGCGCCAGCCTGACGATGGCGCGCTGGTGCAACATTGCGCGGTGGGCAAGGATCGTACCGGCATTGGTTCTGCGCTGGTGCTGTTCGCGCTGGGCGCGGATGAACAAACGGTTATGGAAGATTATCTGATCACCGAATCCACCCTGATTCCGTTCCGTCGCCAGTTGCTGGAAGATTTGGCGTCGAGCCTGAGTGAAAAGGCGCTGAAGCGCTTTGATTTCGTGCTTTCCGCCCGCGAAGAGTTTCTGGTGACGGCGCTGCATACAATCCGTGAGAAGCATGGGTCGGTGGATAACTGGCTGGCGCAGGATTACGGTCTGGATGCCTCATCGCGTGATGCGCTGCGGGATAAATATCTGGCGTGAAGGCGTTAGCGATTAGCGCAAAACCGGGAGCGATAGCTCCCGGTTTATGTTGACGGGTGACTAGCCGGTATTGCGCATCCCGGCTGCGACGCCCGCGATGGTGACCATCAGCGCTTGTTCTACCTGTGGGTCCGTCATGTCTTGCTGACGTGAGCGGTGCAGCAATTCCGCCTGCAATACGTTGAGTGGGTCGGTATAGACGTTACGCAACGCGATGGATTCGGCAATCCACGGCAGGTCGGCCATCAGATGGTCGTCGTTAGAGATAGTCAGCACCGCCTGGATGTCTTTTTCCAACTGTTCACGCAACTGTTTGCCAAGCGACCACAGTTTTTCGTCCACCAGCCGCTGGTCGTAGTATTCCGCCAGCCACAGGTCAGCCTTGGCAAATACCATCTCCAGCATGCCGATACGGGTGGAGAAGAACGGCCAGTCACGACACATGGTTTCCAGCTGGCTCTGATGCCCTTTGTCGATCACGTCTTGCAACGCCGCACCAGCACCCAGCCAGGCGGGCAGCATTAAACGGTTCTGGGTCCAGGCGAAAATCCACGGAATAGCACGCAGGCTTTCCACACCGCCATTCGGCCGACGTTTGGCCGGGCGTGACCCCAGCGGCAGTTTGCCCAGCTCCAGTTCCGGCGTGGCGGCGCGGAAGTAGGGCACGAAGTCCGGATTTTCCCGCACGTAACCACGGTACATGTCGCAGGAGATACGTGACAACTCATCCATGATGTGATGCCACTCCGGCTTCGGTTCCGGTGGCGGCAGCAGGTTGGCTTCCAGAATGGCGGACGTGTAAAGCGACAGACTGCTGATGGTGACTTCCGGCAGACCGAACTTGAAGCGGATCATCTCGCCTTGCTCGGTCACACGCAGGCCACCTTTCAGGCTGCCCGGCGGTTGGGAGAGCAGTGCGGCGTGAGCTGGCGCACCGCCACGGCCAATTGAACCGCCGCGACCGTGGAACAAGGTCAGCGCGATACCGTATTTTTCGCAGGTTTTGATCAGTGCGTCCTGTGCACGGTACTGCGCCCAGGAGGCCGCCATCACCCCGGCGTCTTTGGCTGAATCTGAATAGCCAATCATCACCATCTGTTTGCCCTGAATGAAGCCGCGATACCAGTCGATATTGAGCAACTGGATCATCACGCTGTCGGCGTTATTCAGATCGTCCAGGGTTTCGAACAACGGGGCTACCGGCAGAGAGTACGGGCAACCGGCTTCTTTTAGCAACAGATGTACCGCCAGCACGTCGGACGGGGTACGCGCCATCGAGATAACATAAGCGGCAATGGAGTCGCGTGGGGTTTCGGCAATAACCCGGCAGGTTTCCAGTACTTCTTGCGTGTCAGCGCTCGGTTCCCATTGCCGCGGTAGCAACGGACGTTTGGAGTTCAGTTCGCGGATCAGGAACGCCTGCTTGTCGGATTCAGACCAGCTTTCATAATCCCCCAGCCCCAGATAGCGGGTGATTTCCGCCAGCGCGTCGGTGTGACGCGTACTTTCCTGACGCACGTCGATGCGCACCAGCGGTACACCAAAGCAGCGCACCCGGCGCAGCGTATCCAGCAATTGACCATCGGCGATGATCCCCATGCCGCAGGCGTGCAGCGACTGGTAACAAGCGTAAAGTGGTTCCCATAGCTGGTCGTTGGTGACCAGCAGATCGTTGGGCGGCACCCGCTGTTCGCCCTTCAGGCGTGCGTCCAGATAGTCCAGCGTGGTGGTTAACTGCGCACGCAAGCTTTTCATTAGTTCGCGATAAGGTTCCTGCACCTCGTCGCCACCAGCCAGTTGTTGTAGTTTGGGCGTGCACGTCGTCATCGATAGTTCAGACACCAGCACCTGCACGTCTCGCAGGAACAGGTCGGCGGCTTTCCAGCGGCTTAGCAGCAGCACACGACGGGTGATTTCAGAGGTCACGTTCGGGTTGCCATCGCGGTCGCCACCCATCCAGGAGGTAAAGCGCACCGGCACCGAATCCACCGGCAGGCGGTAGCCCAGTTCCTTGTCCATTTGCTCGTCGAGTTCACGCAGGAACGCAGGCACCCCTTCCCACAGGCTGTTTTCCACCACCGCAAAGCCCCACTTGGCCTCGTCTACCGGCGTCGGGCGGATTTTACGGATTTCATCGGTATGCCAGTACTGGGCAATCAGCTGGCGCAGACGACGCATGATTTGGTGGCGTTCGTAGTCGGCCAGGTCGTTGTGATCGAGCTGCTTGAGACAGGTATTGACCTCTACCAGCTTGTGGATCAGCGTGCGGCGGGTAATTTCCGTTGGGTGTGCGGTCAGTACCAGCTCGATAGACAGCGATTCCACTGCATTGCGGATGTCTTTGTCACTCAGGTTGTCGCGGCTTTTCAGGTTGCGAAACACCGTCGCCAGCGCTTCCGGGTTACTGGCCGCTTCGCCGTGCGGAGAAATACTGTGGTACTGCTCGGCGGTGTTGGTCAGGTTAAGGAACTGGCTGAACGCACGGGCGACCGGCAGCAGTTCTTCGTTGGACAGGTTTTGCAGCGTGGTCAACAGCTCCTGACGGTGTGTTTCACTCCCCGCCCGCGACGCTTTAGATAGCTTGCGGATGGTTTCAACCCGCTCAAGGATATTGGCACCCAGCGCATCCTTGATGGTATCGCCGAGCAATTTACCCAGCATGCTGACATTGCTCCGCATGGCGGAATATTGTTCATTCATAGTTACCCTGACCCACCTCATGATTTTGTAAATTTATTACACACAATAATTGTGTGGTTACTGTCTTTTATCTAGCCATGTTCGCCATTGTTCGTCAATGAACGTGTTTTAATCACTACAGTTGTACCCGTTTAACCGGTACAAAGGCAATTTGTGAAATTTAATTACAAAAGCTTGCTGATAAGTGACACTTATCTTATGGCGATGGAGAAAGCAAGCAGGCGGCGAGCCATTGGACGATAAAACGGCAATAAGAAGGCAGAAACGATGAGGGCCTGCGGTGCTGAGACTGATGGGTTGGCTGTCAGGAGATTGCCCGGCACTTAAGGCCGGGCAAGTGATGAACACACGCAGTACGTGAAATCGGCTGGCGAAATCAGTGCTGGCAGAAGTGGTGCACTAACTGGGTAATCAGGGTGCGAGTGGGTTTGATAAACGACATATCGATGAATTCATCTGGCTGATGCGCCTGATTGATAGAGCCGGGGCCAAGCACCAGCGTCGGGCACAGCTCCTGAATAAATGGCGCTTCGGTACAGTAATTCACCACATCGGTCGGTTGCCCCACCAGTTTTTCCACCACCTGTGCCAGTTGATGGTCCGCCGGGCATTCATAGCCGGGAATCGGCGGGTGCAGTTCGCTGATGGTCAGTCGGCCCGGCCAGCGCTCACTAACCGGTGCCAGGGCTTCGCTCAACAAGCCGTTGAGATCGCTGAGCGTCATGCCGGGCAGTGGGCGGATATCCATGTGCAGATCACAGCAGGCGCAAATGCGGTTAGCGGCGTCGCCGCCATGAATATGGCCGAAATTCATGGTCGGGTAAGGGATATGGAACGCCGGGTTGTGGTAACGCGCTTTAAGTGTGTTGCGCAGCCCCATCAGTTCAGAGATGGCTTCGTGCATCAGCTCAATGGCGTTAACACCGCGTGACGGGTCGCTGGAATGACCGGACTGGCCCTGAATGCGAACGACATTCGACATGTGGCCTTTGTGGGCGCGTACCGGTTGCAGCGAGGTGGGCTCGCCGATAATCGCACAATCCGGGCGGATGCCGGTCGACTCGGAGAAATATTTAGCACCCGCCATCGTTGTTTCTTCATCTGCGGTGGCCAGAATATACAGCGGCTTGGTCAGCTTACTGGCATCCACATCGCGCAGCGCATCAAGAATAAAAGCGAAAAAGCCTTTCATGTCGGCGGTGCCGAGCCCGTAGAGCTTATTGTCATGCTCGGTGAGGGTAAAAGGGTCGCGCGTCCAGCGTCCGTCGTCGAACGGCACTGTGTCGGTGTGACCGGCCAGCAGCAGTCCGCCGTTACCTTCACCCAGACGGGCCAACAAATTGAATTTATTAAACGTACCGGGAACCGGCTGTACATCGACATGAAAACCCAGATCGCTAAACCATCCCGCCAGCAGATTGATTAAGGTCTCATTGCTTTGATCCAGCGCGCGCTCGGTGGCGCTGATGGATGGAGTGGCGATCAATGCCCGGTAGAGCTCCATAAAAGGGGGTAAATTCATCTTCACTGTTGACAGCCTCTGGGTTAGGATAGTATCAATATTCATGCATTTATTGTGAATAAAAATACAATAATGCCAGGCGAAATGAAATCACAAGCTGTGCGGCGAGGCGAGATTGTCGCATAATCGTTTCTTCTGGCTGTTGTGGGTGAACAGCGTGGCCGCGCTGATGAGCCTGCTTACTGTTCCACCTATCTGGCAATAAAGGTATACCGAACTCATGCTGAACACGTTGATCGTTGGTGCAAGTGGCTATACTGGCGCTGAATTGGCCTTGTACCTGAACCGTCACCCACAGATGAACATAACCGCTTTAGCGGTCTCTGCGCAAAGCGTTGATGCGGGAAAACGCATTTCTGACCTGCACCCTCAGCTTAAAGGCATTATCGACTTACCGGTGCAACCGTTGACCGATGTGGCCGAGGCCGCAAAGGGTGTGGATGTGGTGTTTCTGGCCACTGACCACAAGGTGAGCCACGATCTTGCACCGCAATTCCTGAACGCCGGTTGTACCGTGTTCGACCTGTCTGGCGCATTCCGCGTGCAGGATCCTGAATTTTATACCCGTTACTACGGCTTCGAGCACCAGCACGCCGACTGGCTGGCGCAGGCGGTGTATGGCCTGGCGGAATGGCAGGCAGAGTCTATCAAGCAAGCGCGGCTTATCGCTGTGCCGGGGTGTTACCCCACCGCGTCTCAACTGGCACTGAAACCGCTGGTGGAAGGCGGTTTGCTGAACCCAAACCAGTGGCCGGTGATTGATGCCACCAGTGGCGTCAGCGGTGCTGGTCGTAAGGCGAGCATGACCAACAGTTTCTGTGAAGTCAGCCTGCAGCCGTATGGCATCTTCAATCATCGCCATCATCCGGAAATCGCCACCCATCTCGGTATTCCGGTGATTTTCACCCCGCATCTGGGCAATTTCCCGCGTGGTATTCTGGCGACGATTACTTGTCGTTTGCAGCCGGGCGTCACCGCGCAGGACGTGGCGGAAGCCTACCATAACGCTTATCACGACAAACCGCTGGTGCGGTTGTATGAGAAAGGCGTACCGGCACTGAAATCGGTAGTCGGATTGCCGTTCTGCGATATCGGCTTCGTGGTGCAAGACGAGCACCTGATCGTGGTCGCTACTGAAGATAACCTGCTCAAAGGTGCGGCGGCGCAGGCGGTACAGTGCATGAACATTCGCTTCGGTTTCCCTGAAACCCAATCTTTACTCTGATGACACCCTGAGGCGCAAAGACCGATGAATCCGTTAATTATCAAATTAGGTGGCGTATTACTGGATAGCGAAGAGGCGCTGGAGCGCCTGTTCACCGCGCTGGTCGCTTACCGTCAACAGCATCAGCGCCCGCTGGTGATCGTTCATGGTGGCGGTTGTCTGGTCGATGACCTGATGAAGAAACTGTCGCTGCCGGTGGTCAAGAAAAACGGCCTGCGTGTGACGCCAGCCGATCAAATCGACATTATTACCGGTGCGCTGGCTGGTTCTGCCAATAAAACCCTGCTGGCCTGGTCGATTCGTCACGGCATTAACGCGGTGGGCCTGAGTCTGGCGGATGGCGGCAGCACCGTGGTAACACAACTGAATGATGAACTGGGCCATGTGGGCAAAGCGGAAGCGGGT
Source organism: Dickeya ananatis (assembly GCF_019464615.1). Taxonomy (NCBI): domain Bacteria; kingdom Pseudomonadati; phylum Pseudomonadota; class Gammaproteobacteria; order Enterobacterales; family Pectobacteriaceae; genus Dickeya; species Dickeya ananatis. The sequence goes on from NZ_CP040816.1 coordinate 4,482,468, forward strand.
TCTCCGGCACTGCTCAACACTCTGCTGAGCGCCGGTTATCTGCCGGTTATCAGCTCCATCGGCATTACCGCTGGCGGTGAACTGATGAACGTCAACGCTGATCAGGCTGCCACCGCGCTGGCACAGACGCTGGGCGCGGATTTGATTCTGTTGTCCGATGTGAGCGGCATTCTGGACGGTAAAGGTCAGCGCATTGCGGAAATGACCGCCAGTAAAGCGGAAGAGCTGATCGCTCAGGGCATTATTACCGACGGTATGATCGTTAAAGTGAATGCGGCACTGGACGCGGCGCGAGCGCTGGGTCGTCCGGTTGATATCGCCAGCTGGCGCCATGCCGAGCAGTTACCCATGCTGTTCAGCGGCGTGTCTATCGGTACCCGCATTCTGGCGTAATCCGTCAGCATGTCGTACGTGTTCTTCCCGCGTAAACCGCCGGAAGAACACGGCAGTTCAATCACGGGCTGAACGGGAGTTGGCCCGCTTTTATCAGAGAGACCGGGAGTGTAGTTATGGCTTTGTGGGGCGGACGGTTCACGCAGGCGGCAGATAGGCGTTTTAAACAATTCAACGATTCACTGCGGTTTGATTACCGTCTGGCGGAGCAGGACATTATCGGGTCCATCGGCTGGTCTAAAGCCTTGGTGACGGTAAATGTACTGAGCGCTCAGGAGCAGCAGCAACTGGAGCAGGCACTCAATGCGTTGCTAACCGAGGTGCAGGCAGACCCGGAAGCTATCCTGCAAAGCGATGCGGAAGACATCCACAGCTGGGTAGAGCAGAAACTGATCGAGAAAGTCGGCGATCTGGGCAAAAAACTGCACACCGGGCGCAGCCGTAACGACCAGGTGGCGACGGACCTGAAGCTGTGGTGCAAGGCGCAGGTGAGCGAGCTGGCGCAGGCGATTCGTCATCTGCGAGCGGCGTTGGTCGTTACCGCCGAAGCGAATCAGGATGCGGTGATGCCTGGCTATACCCACTTACAGCGCGCACAGCCGGTGACCTTCGCTCACTGGTGTCTGGCTTACCATGAAATGCTCGCACGTGATGAGAGCCGTCTTGAGGATACGCTCAAGCGTCTGGACGTCAGCCCACTGGGCTGCGGCGCGCTGGCGGGCACCGCTTATCCTATCGACCGCGAGCAGTTGGCTGGCTGGTTGGGCTTTGCCTCTGCTACCCGCAACAGTCTGGATACGGTCTCTGACCGTGATCACGTACTGGAACTGCTGTCTGATGCGTCTATCGGTATGGTGCATTTGTCGCGCTTTGCCGAAGATTTGATTTTCTTCAACAGCGGTGAAGCGGCGTTTGTCGAATTGTCTGACCGCGTGACTTCAGGCTCTTCCTTGATGCCGCAGAAGAAAAACCCGGATGCATTGGAGCTTATCCGCGGTAAATGCGGCCGTGTACAGGGCGCGCTGGCCGGTATGCTGGTTACGCTGAAAGGGCTGCCGCTGGCCTATAACAAAGATATGCAGGAAGACAAGGAAGGGCTGTTCGATGCACTGGATACCTGGCACGACTGCCTGTTGATGGCGTCACTGGTGCTGGAAGGCATTCAGGTGAAACGTCCGCGCTGTCAGGAAGCGGCACAGCAGGGTTACGCCAACGCGACCGAACTGGCTGATTACCTGGTCGCCAAAGGTGTGCCGTTCCGTGAAGCGCACCACATCGTTGGTGAAGCGGTGGTGGAAGCGATTCGTCAGGGTAAAGCGCTGGAAGCGCTGTCACTGGTGGATCTCAAACAGTTCAGCGCAGTCATCGAAGACGATGTCTATCCGGTGCTGTCGTTGCAATCCTGTCTGGATAAGCGTGCTGCACAGGGCGGGGTGTCGCCACAGCAGGTCGCACGCGCGATTGCCGATGCGAAGCAACGTCTGGCGTAATCCTGTTTATCGATATCAGAACCGGCCTGCGGGCCGGTTTTGTTTTTTCTGCCTTCTCCTTTATCTGTCTTCGACCTTCTGCTTTCTGATGTCGGCTCGCATTTTCTCGCTATTCGACGGCTTTTCCGGCCGATTTCGCACATAACCTCTGGACAGATATACAGCCTCACTTTACCTTGGCGGGCAGTGGTACTGATAACCTGGGGGCGGTGTGGATATCTCCTTGTTCTATGGCATCGGCGGTGGCGTCGTTGGTTTGTTGTTGGGCTGGCTGGCCGCCAGCCTGCTGCAACAACAGCGTCAAGCGCGGCATGATACCGAGTTTCGGTTACAGCAGCAGGCGCTGGAGCAGACGCGCCAGCAACTGAGCGAAAACCAGCAAGCGCGGCAGCAAGACCAGCAGCGGTTGGATCAACAGACGCAGGAGTTACGTTCGCTACACGCGCAACTGGCGGCGGGCGAGGAAAAACTGCGGCAATTGGCAGAGCTGCGTGAAGAGTGCGCCCAGCTCAATCAGGAACTGCGCGCATTGCGTGAGGCCAACGGTGCGCAGGAAGCAGAGCTGCGTGAAGTCACCATTCGCCTTGAAGAAACCCGACTGGCGGCGGAAGAGAAGCAGCGGTTGCTGATGAATAGCGAGCAGCGTTTATCCACTCAGTTTGAAAACCTCGCCAATCGTATCTTTGAACAGACCGGGCATAAGGTGGACCAGCAAAACCAGCAGAGCATGGAGAAGCTGTTGACGCCATTACGCGAGCAACTGGATGGTTTTCGCCGTCAGGTGCAAGAGAGCTTCGGGGCGGAATCGCGTGAGCGACACACGCTGGCGCATGAAATTCGTAATTTGCAGCAACTGAATGCCCGCATGGCGCAGGAAGCCATCAACCTCACTAATGCGTTAAAAGGCGACAACAAAACCCAGGGTAACTGGGGAGAAGTGGTGTTGAGCCGGGTACTGGAAAGTTCCGGATTGCGTGAAGGGCATGAATATGACATCCAGGTCAGCGTTCAGACTGCTAGCAATAGCCGCCTGCAACCGGATGTGATTGTCCGGCTGCCGCATGGCAAAGATGTGGTTATCGATGCCAAAATGTCGCTGGTGGCTTATGAGCGCTATTTCAACAGCGATAATGAAGCTGAACGAGCGGCGGCACTGAATGAACATCTGTTGTCTATCCGTAATCACATTCGGTTGCTGGGCAGCAAAGATTACCAACAACTACCGGGATTGCGTTCTCTCGACTATGTGTTGATGTTTATTCCCGTTGAACCGGCGTTTCTGGTGGCTATCGATCGTCAGCCTGATCTGATCACCGAGGCATTACGTCACAATATTATGCTGGTCAGCCCCACGACTTTACTGGTAGCGTTACGGACGATTAACAATCTCTGGCGTTATGAGCAGCAAAGCCGCAATGCGCAGTTAATCGCTGAACGCGCGTCACGGTTGTACGACAAACTGCGTTTGTTTGTTGATGATATGGCGTCGCTGGGGCAAGGGCTGGATAAAGCGCAGGCAGGTTACCGTCAGGCGATGAAAAAGCTGGCGTCCGGGCGCGGCAATCTGATTGGTCAGGCCGAAGGGTTCCGGGCATTGGGGGTGGAGATCAAGCGACCAGTCAATGTCCCCATGATGCAAGATGAGCCTTTGGCGCCTGATGCGTTGTTCGCATTGTCACAAAACGCGCATGATGATGAGACTGAACACAGTGTAGATGGCATGGATGATGTGCCGAATGGCACGGCGGTATGATGTTGATCAGGTTCAGCGCACAGGGTGGAAAGAAGGGCGGTCGCTTTTGAGCGGGGTCTGGTACACTCTCTACCCATTAATGCTACCCATTAATGGGTAATGCGATCCTGAGGTTGAAGAAGCAGGTGGATAACATGGTAGACGATTCGGATAAGACGACACATTTTGGTTTTCGCACGGTAGCGAAAGATGATAAGGAAGCCATGGTGGCGGATGTTTTTCATTCTGTGGCTGCCAAATATGACCTGATGAATGATCTGATGTCATTTGGCATTCACCGTGTTTGGAAACGGTTTACCATTGAGTGCAGCGGTGTACGTCGTGGCCAGCGTGTGCTGGACCTGGCGGGTGGTACCGGCGATCTGACCGCCAAATTCTCCCGTCTGGTGGGGGATGAAGGTGAAGTGGTATTGGCGGATATCAATGCTTCAATGCTGAAAGTAGGGCGCGAGAAGCTGCGTAATAACGGTGTGGTGGGCAATGTCAGTTATGTCCAGGCCAATGCAGAAGCGCTGCCGTTTCCAGAGAATTTTTTCGACTGCATCACCATTTCGTTCGGATTGCGTAACGTCACCGAAAAAGAGCGAGCACTGCGCTCTATGTATCGGGTGCTGAAGCCCGGTGGTCGCTTGCTGGTGCTCGAGTTCTCGAAACCTACCGTGAAGGCGTTGAGCAAAGTCTACGACGCCTACTCTTTCCATGTGTTGCCCCGTATTGGCGAAATGGTTGCCAGTGATGCCGGTAGCTACCGCTATCTGGCCGAATCCATTCGTATGCATCCTGACCAGGAGACATTGAAAGGGATGATGGTCGATGCCGGTTTTGACAGTGTGGATTACTTCAATCTGACCAGCGGTATCGTGGCGCTGCATCGCGGATTTAAATTCTGAGTTGGATACTCCCATGTTGATAATGCCTGTGTTGACGGCGGCACTGGAAACAGCGCTCAACCAGCTTTTGTTCCGTGACCGGAGTCTGAAAGCCGCCCGTCAGCGTTTGCACGGAAAAACGTTGCGAGTGGATGTGGCGGAACTGGGTACGCCGTTGGTATTGGTTTTTTCCGAATATCGCCTTGATGTGGTGAGTCAGTGGGCAGAGCAGCCAGACTGTTGGCTGCAAACCCGCTTACCTGCATTGATGAAATTGCGCGACCGGCAGCAATTATCTACGCTGATGCGCAGTGGTGAATTGGTGCTGGAAGGGGATATTCAGGTGGCGCAGCAGTTTGTCACCTTGCTGGATCTGGCGGAGTTTGACCCGGCAGAATGGCTGTCGCCCTGGCTGGGTGATGTGGTGGCCGAAGGGTTGAGTCAGGCGGCGGGTAAGGTTGCGGGGACGTTGATGCGTTCAGCATGCCGCCAGCAGCAGGCGCTGTCGGAAACCGTAACCGAGGAGTGGCGTCTGGCACCCGGCAAGCTGGAAGGGCTCTGGTTTGCTGACGAAGTGGATGTATTGGCGCAATCGGTGGAGGCACTGTCCGCCAGGCTGGCAAAACTGGAGGGAGCGCCATGACGCCGGGAGAATTGTTGCGGTTGTACCGGATTATCCGGGTATTGCTGAGCTACGGGCTGGATGAGCTGATCCCGCGTATTCCTCTCACCATGCCGCTACGCCTTTGGCGTTGTTTACTGTTCTGGTTACCGAATCGTCACAAAGGTCAGCCACTGGGCGAGCGTCTGCGACTGGCGTTGCAGGAACTGGGTCCCGTGTGGATCAAGTTCGGTCAGATGATGTCCACACGCCGTGATCTCTTTCCTCCAGCCATTGCCGATCAACTGGCGATGCTGCAAGACCAGGTTGAGCCGTTTGATGGCGAACTGGCCCGTCACCAGATTGAAACGTCGATGGGCGGCAAGCTGGAAACCTGGTTTGATGATTTTGACGCTAAGCCGCTGGCATCGGCGTCGATTGCTCAGGTGCATACCGCCAGACTGAAAACAACGGGTAAAGAGATCGTCATCAAAGTCATTCGCCCGGATATATTGCCGGTCATCAAGGCGGACATGCGCCTGATGAATCGGTTGGCTGGCTGGTTACCGCTATTGCTACCGGATGGTCGTCGCTTGCGGCCGCGTGAAGTGGTACGCGATTACGAAAAAACGCTGTTGGATGAGCTGAACCTGCTGCGTGAAGCGGCCAACGCCATCCAGTTGCGGCGAAACTTTGAAAACAGCCCGATGTTGTATGTTCCGGAGGTGTACTCCGATTACTGCAACGAACAAGTGCTGGTCATGGAGCGTATCTACGGTATTCCAGTATCGGACATCGATGCGCTGAAGCAGCATGGCGTCAACATGCCGTTGCTGGCCGAGCGTGGTGTTCAGGTCTTTTTCACTCAGGTATTCCGCGACAGCTTTTTCCATGCCGATATGCACCCCGGCAATATCTTCATCAGTTATGAACATCCGGAAGATCCGCAGTATATCGGGATTGACTGCGGCATTGTCGGCTCGCTGAATAAAGAAGATAAGCGTTATCTGGCGGAGAACTTTATTGCCTTTTTCAACCGTGACTACCGTCGCGTCGCTGAACTGCACGTAGATTCTGGTTGGGTACCGGCTGATACCAACGTAGAAGAGTTCGAATTTGCTATCCGTACCGTTTGTGAGCCCATTTTTGAAAAGCCGTTAGCAGAAATTTCTTTCGGTCATGTATTATTGAACCTCTTTAATACGGCGCGTCGCTTCAATATGGAAGTGCAACCCCAGTTGGTGTTGCTCCAGAAGACGTTACTGTACATTGAGGGCGTCGGGCGTCAGCTCTACCCTCAGCTGGATTTGTGGAAGACGGCGAAGCCCTTTCTGGAAACCTGGCTGAAGGATCAAGTCGGCTTGCCGGCCATGTTGCGGGCATTTAAAGAGAAAGCGCCGTTTTGGGCAGAAAAGCTGCCCGAGATTCCCGAATTGTTCTACGACAGTTTACGTCAGCATAAAATGCTGAAGCAGAACATGGAGTTATTGACTGGCGAGTTGCGTTCGCAACGTACCCGCCATGGTCAGGCTCGCTATCTGCTGGGTGTGGGAGCGACGTTGCTGCTGAGCGGGACGATACTGCTGGTGAGCCAGGTCGAAGCGGATATTGTACCGGCTGGCCTGTTCGCTGCCGGTTTTGTGGCCTGGATTATCGGCTGGCGCAGTACTCGCTGAACCCGTTGAATAACGCCTCATCAGTATCCCGGCGTTGACTGATGAGCGTGTTACATGAATTCCTTTTGAGTAAAGAGGTAAGCATAGTATGGGCGGTATTAGTATCTGGAATCTATTGATTATCGGGGTGATCGTGGTGTTGCTGTTTGGCACCAATAAGCTGAGAACCTTGGGGTCAGACTTGGGCGCGTCAATCAAAGGCTTCAAGAAAGCAATGAGTGACGATCAGCCTGCGGCCAATGATGACAAGCAGCAAGACGCTGACTTTGCGACTAAATCCATTTCGGAGCACAAGCCGCAGACAAGTCAGGAAGAGAAAAGCCACCATAAAGAGCAGGTGTAACCGGTGTTTGATATCGGGTTTAGTGAACTGCTGTTGGTGATGGTGATCGGTCTGGTGGTGCTGGGACCTGAACGCTTGCCGATAGCGGTAAAAACGGTGGCCGGGTGGATACGGGCGCTGCGCTCGTTGGCATCGACGGTACAAAATGAACTGGCGCAGGAGATGAAACTGCAGGAATTGCAGGAAAGCCTGAAGAAAGTGGAACAGGCTAGCCAGTTGCAAAATTTGTCGCCGGAGCTGAAAGCGTCGATGGATGAGCTGAAAGAGGCTGCCGAAGCGATGAAGCGTCCGCACAGTATCAAGCTGGATAACAGTGATGCGCCAGGGCATGTGCCGCTTGCCGATCCAGAGGCCGCGCATGATGGCGTGCTGGAAGTTGAGCTGAAAGCGCAAAGCCATGCGGAGCAGAATGTGAAGCATGATGCGGCTTCCCCGTCTCCTGTTGCGGCTGTTCCGGCTACTGAGCCGACTGCGCAGGCAGAAATACAGGCAGAGACAACGGTGCCGAACGTGCCTGTGTCGGCGGCACCGGTATTGGAAAACGTCAGCCATACTGCCAGCCATACTGAAAGCAAGGCCAAACCTGAGCCGGTGTCGCCCGCTTCTTCCTCTCAACCTTCTGGTGATCGTTAACCTATGGCTGTTGATCAAACTCAACCGCTGATAAGCCATCTGATCGAACTGCGTAAGCGGTTGTTAAATAGCATTATCAGCGTACTGGTCGTGTTTCTGGCACTGGTTTACTTTGCCAATGACATCTATCAGTTTGTCTCTGCGCCGCTCATTAAACAACTGCCGGCCGGGGCTAGCATGATTGCGACCGATGTGGCCTCGCCGTTTTTCACCCCGATAAAGCTGACGCTGATCGTGTCGGTGTTTTTATCTGCGCCACTGGTGTTGTATCAGGTGTGGGCGTTTGTGGCTCCCGCCTTGTACAAGCACGAACGTCGTTTGATGATGCCGTTGCTGGTGTCCAGCAGCCTGCTGTTTTACATGGGAATGGCGTTCGCTTATTTCATCGTCTTTCCGCTAGCGTTCAGTTTCTTTGCCCAGACCGCGCCGAAGGGGGTATTGATTGCGACTGATATCAATAACTACCTTGATTTCGTCATGGCGTTGTTTATGGCATTCGGTGTGTCGTTCGAAGTGCCGGTAGCCATCGTGCTGCTGTGCTGGAGTGGGGTCGTTACGCCGGAAAGTCTGAAACAGAAACGGCCTTATGTGCTGGTGGGGGCCTTTGTGGTGGGGATGCTGTTGACGCCACCGGATGTGTTCTCCCAGACGCTGTTGGCCATTCCGATGTATTTGCTGTTTGAAATCGGCGTGTTTTTCGCCCGGTTCTACGTTGGTAAACGGCGTCGGCCAGAGGAAGAAGAAGACGTTGACGAATCTGCGCCGTCTTCCTGAGTGGCGTCTCGCCGTTAAACGGCGGCCTTCTTACTGTGACACCTCTTTCGGGAGGTGTTGTTTTTTGGGGGTGTCCACGGTGGTCACCATAACGGACTTTGGGATATCTGCGCATGTTCGATATTGGCGTTAATCTGACCAGCTCACAGTTTCGTTCAGACCGCGAGCAGGTGGTAAGCAAGGCGCGTCAGGCGGGTGTGACGGGCTTGCTGTTGACTGGAACCAATACAAGAGAGAGTGAGCAGGCATATCTGCTCGCCACGCAATATCCCGATTACTGTTGGTCAACCGCCGGTGTGCATCCACATGATGCGAGTAGCTGGAGTGATGACACTGCGGCGTTGATTCACCAACTGGCAGGACGTGAGCAGGTGCTGGCGATTGGCGAGTGCGGGTTAGATTTTAACCGTAACTTTTCCACTCCCGAAGAACAGGAACTGGCATTCAGCGCACAACTGGCGATTGCTGCTGAACATGACATGCCGGTTTTTTTGCACTGCCGCGATGCGCATGCGCGGTTTATGGCGCTGCTGACGCCGTGGCTCGATAAACTGCCCGCGGTGGTGTTGCACTGTTTTACCGGCTCAGGCGACGAGCTGGATGAATGCCTGCGTGCCGGATTGATGATCGGCATTACCGGCTGGGTGTGTGATGAACGTCGTGGGTTGGCGCTACGCGAGCTACTCCCCCGGATTCCGGACGATCGGTTGTTGCTGGAAACCGATGCGCCCTATCTGTTACCCCGGGATTTACATCCTAAACCTGCATCCCGCCGTAACGAACCCTGTTTTCTGCCGCATATCGTCCATCAGGTTGCGCTCTGGCGCAGCCAGGATGCGCAATGGCTTGGCAGAAATGTGGATGAAAACGCCCGTCGGATTTTCCGCCCGGGCCAGAAAGGAGAATAATGATGAGTAATGTTTTTCCCGGTGCGTTTCCAGGACGTCGCCTGCGTCGTCTGCGTCGCCATGATTTCAGCCGCCGTCTGGTGGCGGAACATCAGGTTACGGTTAACGACCTCATCTATCCGGTGTTTGTCATGGAAGGCAAGCAGGGACGTCAGGAAGTACCCTCCATGCCGGGCGTGTATCGCCTGACCATTGATGAGCTGGTAAGAGAAGCGGAAGTGATTGCCAAACTGGGTATCCCAGTGCTGTCGCTGTTCCCGGTGATCGAAGCGGATAAAAAGTCGTTGCTGGCTGAAGAGGCCTACAATCCGGATGGGTTGGTGCAGCGCGCGGTGCGTGCGCTGAAAGATGCCGTACCGGAGTTGGGACTGTTGACCGATGTGGCGCTGGATCCTTACACGACTCACGGTCAGGATGGTGTCATTGATGAAGACGGCTATGTGGTCAACGACATTACCAAAGAGATTCTGGTGCGTCAGGCGCTGTCTCACGCGCAAGCCGGTGCAGAGATCGTGGCACCCAGCGACATGATGGATGGTCGAATCGGTGCGATTCGCGAACAGCTGGAAGAACAAGGGCTAGTGAATACCCAGATTATGGCGTATTCCGCCAAGTACGCGTCTTGTTACTACGGGCCGTTCCGCGATGCATTGGGCTCGTCGGGCAACCTGAAAGGCGGCAACAAAAAAACCTATCAGATGGATCCGGCCAACACGAATGAGGCGTTGCAGGAGATCGCACAGGATCTGCAAGAAGGCGCTGATATGGTGATGGTGAAACCGGGTATGCCGTATCTGGACGTGGTCCGGCGGGTGAAGGACACCTTCGGTGTGCCGACCTTCGCTTATCAGGTGTCTGGCGAGTATGCGATGCAGATGGCGGCAATCCAGAATGGCTGGCTGCAAGAACAGCCGCTGGTGATGGAATCGCTGTTGTGCTTCAAGCGTGCCGGTGCGGATGGAGTGCTGACCTATTTCGCCAAACGCGTGGCCGAATGGTTGCGTGACGACGCGTTACGTCGCTGATGAACTCGCTGTAATCGCTGTACTGTAATCACTGCCGATGACAGCATGCCGTCAGGGCCTGGCCCTGACGGTTCAGGCCTTTCGAAACTGACGATTGTCGATGCTCTGCCGCACCTGCTTATTCAGCAAATTGAGCAGTAGCATGGAGCGCGCCTCGCCATCCGGTTCGGTATAGATGGCCTCTAAGCCACTGAATACCCCTTCGGTGATGGTGACCTGATCGCCGGGTTGTGGTGTTTCCGGGTCGACATGGGTGGCGCACTGATGGTGTTGCAAATCCTCAATCACCTGCTGAGGGACCAACGCCGGCAGGTTGCCGAAACGGACAAAATGGCTCACGCCACGTGTTGAACTGATGGTAGTGGTGTGTATGTGCTCCGGGTCGAATTCAACGAACAGATAATTGGGGAACAGCGGTTCGCTGACCTCGGTTCGTTTTCCTCGTACGATTTTCTCCAGCGCGATCATCGGGCTCAGGCAGACCACGTCCTGACGCTCCAGATGTTCTTTGGCCCGCAACAATTGGCCGCGCTTGCAATAAAGTAGGTACCAGGCTCGCATAGTTTCACTTTTTTCTGTGGCTTTTATCGCGGGAGAGGATAGCAAAAGCGTTACGCCTTGCGGGATAAAATTGTTGGGGGAAATTCCTAAATATAGGCGGTGTTGATTATCAATATATACCCTAAATAATTCGAGTTGCAGGAAGGCGGCAAGTGAGTGAATCCCGATGAGCTTAATGAGGTAAGTGATTCGGGTGAATGAACGCCGCCAACACACCTGCAACTTGAAGTATGACGGGTATTAAGCGGGGGATGGTGCCAGAAATAGCATGGTCGGTAAGCGACAGCATGACCAAGAGCCTTTATAATACCTCCACCACTGACCTTTCTGATGATCAGCATGAAATACCGTGACTTACGTGAATTTCTCGCACAGCTTGAAGCGAGAGGCGAACTCAAACGCATCCATCAGCCGATAGATCCTTACCTGGAAATGACGGAAATTGCCGATCGCACCTTGCGTGCTGGTGGCCCGGCTTTGCTGTTTGAAAATCCGAAAGGTTACGCTATGCCGGTGCTGTGCAACCTGTTCGGTACGCCGAAACGTGTGGCGTTAGGAATGGGGCAGGAAGAGGTTGGCGCGCTGCGGGATGTCGGCCGTTTGCTGGCGTTTTTGAAAGAGCCTGAGCCGCCACGCGGTTTTCGCGATTTGGTGGATAAGCTGCCCAAATTTCGCCAGGTGTTGAATATGCCAACTAAGCGCCTTTCGAACGCGCCCTGTCAGGAACAGGTGTGGGAAGGCGAAGAGGTGGATCTGGGGCGGATTCCGATTATGCATTGCTGGCCGGGCGATGTCGCCCCGCTGGTCACCTGGGGACTGACGGTGACGCGCGGGCCTTTCAAAGAGCGCCAGAATCTGGGGATTTACCGCCAGCAGTTGATTGGTCGTAACAAACTGATTATGCGCTGGTTGTCACACCGTGGCGGTGCGTTGGATTTCCAGGAGTGGTGCCAACAGCACCCTGGTGAGCGTTTCCCGGTAGCAGTAGCGTTGGGCGCTGATCCGGCTACGATCCTCGGGGCGGTAACGCCGGTGCCGGATACGCTGTCTGAGTATGCCTTTGCTGGGTTGTTGCGTGGTCACAAGACGGAAGTGGTCAAATGTCTGTCCTGCGATCTGGAAGTACCGGCTAGTGCTGAAATCGTGCTGGAGGGCTATATCGACGCGGATGAGATCGCGCCGGAAGGACCTTATGGCGATCATACTGGCTATTACAACGAAGTGGATCATTTTCCTGTCTTTACTGTCACTCATGTTACCCAGCGTCGTGATGCTATTTATCATTCGACTTATACCGGTCGTCCGCCTGATGAACCGGCAGTGCTGGGGGTGGCGCTGAACGAAGTGTTCGTGCCGCTGTTGCAAAAGCAGTTTCCGGAAATTGTCGACTTCTATTTACCGCCGGAGGGCTGTTCTTACCGTCTGGCGGTCGTTACTATGAAAAAACAGTATGCCGGGCACGCTAAACGGGTGATGATGGGCGTCTGGTCTTTTTTACGCCAGTTCATGTATACCAAGTTTGTTATCGTCTGCGATGACGATATTAATGCCCGCGACTGGAAAGATGTGATCTGGGCTATTACCACGCGTATGGATCCGGCACGTGATACGCTGCTGGTGGAGAATACGCCAATCGACTACCTGGATTTTGCTTCACCGGTTTCTGGACTCGGCTCCAAGATGGGTCTGGATGCAACCAATAAATGGCCGGGAGAAACACAGCGTGAATGGGGTCATCCTATTACCAAAGATCCGTCGGTTGTCGCCCGTGTGGATGCCATATGGGACGAGTTAGCCATATTGAATGACAGTGGTAAGCCGCGCTGACGTCGCTTATCCTGTTCCCCGTTTTGTTTTGACCCTACAGAGGGATCGCATGACAACGTTGAGCTGTACAGTAACGTCGGTGGACGCTATCACCGATACGGTTTACCGGGTGCGCTTATTGCCATCGGCACCTTTTTCCTTCCGTGCCGGGCAATACCTGATGGTAGTAATGGACGAACGTGACAAGCGCCCGTTCTCTATGGCTTCAACGCCTATTGAGCAAGAGTCTATTGAATTGCATATCGGCGCTTCCGAGATGAACCTGTATGCGATGGCAGTGATGGACCGCATCCTGAAGGAAAAGTCGCTGGTGGTGGATATTCCCCATGGCGACGCCTGGCTGCGCGAAGACAGCGACCGGCCGTTGATTTTGATCGCGGGTGGGACAGGTTTTTCTTACGTACGTTCGATTTTACTGACGGTGCTGGCACGCCAGCCAGAGCGTCAGGTTTCCGTCTATTGGGGCGGACGTGAACTGCGTCATTTATACGATTTGGGCGAGTTGCAGTCGTTGGCGCAGGCGCATACCAACCTGAATGTGATCCCGGTCGTTGAACAGCCGGACGAACAGTGGCATGGCCGTTCTGGTACCGTGTTAAGCGCTGTGCTCCAGGATTTCGGCACACTGGCCTCGCACGATATTTATATCGCAGGGCGTTTTGAAATGGCAAAAATCGCCCGTGAGCGTTTTTGTAATGAACGTGGCGCACAGCCTGCGCACATGTACAGCGACGCGTTTTCTTTCATCTGATCTTGCCAGTCTGCTTGCTGTTCTGTCGTGGCCGGGTTGTTATGCCCGGCCACGTTGTTTTAGCACCGACAGGATACTGGTGCAGGTTGTTTACTGCGCTATATGCATTCAGGGCACCCCCGCCGACGTAATGACGCCGACGGGGGAGATGAACGCGATAAAGCGTAGCCAATGGGTGGCAGGTGCAGGTGGGCATCAATACGGGCGCGTTATACCCGCTCCAGCACCGTGGCAATACCCTGACCTAACCCGATACACATGGTCGCCACACCGAATTCTACGTCTCGTTGCTCCATCAAATTGATGAGCGTGGTGATAATACGTGCACCGGAGCACCCCAACGGATGGCCCAATGCAATCGCCCCGCCATTCAGGTTGACCTTATCATCCAGGCTATCCATCAATCCTAATGCTTTGATACAAGGCAGCGTTTGGGCGGCAAACGCCTCATTGAGTTCAAATAGACCAATATCGCTCACAGCGAGTCCCGCCCGTTGTAGCGCTTTTTGGGTCGCGGGTACCGGACCGAATCCCATCACGGAAGGATCGCAGCCGACGACCGCCATCGCCCGCACGCGTACCCGTGGCGTCAACCCCAACGCCAGCGCGCGGGATTCGCTCATCACCAGCAGAGCGGCGGCACCATCCGACAATGCCGATGAGCTACCGGCTGTGACTGTACCGTTCACCGGATCAAATGCCGGGCGCAGAGCCGCCAGAGCGTCGAGACTGGTGTCAGCCCTGACGACTTCATCGTAGTCAAAAGGATGTAGCGCGCCGTCGGCGTTATGACCGGTGGTGGGGATAATTTCATGGCGAAATGCCCCGGACTGGGTCGCAGCCCAGGCGAGCTGATGTGAGCGGGCGGCGAAAGCGTCCTGCATTTCACGACTGATGTGGTGCTGGCGTGCCAGTAGCTCTGCCGTCAGCCCCATCATCGCTGCGGCTTTCGCGATGTTTTTGCCAAGGCCGGGGTGAAAATCAACACCGTGGCTCATCGGCACATGTCCCATATGCTCGACACCACCGACCAGACACACCTCGGCATCACCCGTCATGATGGTTCGTGCCGCGTCGTGCAACGCCTGCATGGATGAACCGCACAGACGGTTGACGGTGACGGCGGGTACCGAGTGGGGAATTTCAGCCAGCAATGCGGCATTACGCCCCACATTGAAGCCTTGCTCTAGCGTCTGTTGCACGCATCCCCAGTAGATGTCGTCGATTTTATCCGCTTCCAGCGCTGGGGTACGACTCAGCAGGCTGCGCATCAAATGCGCGGACAGGGTTTCAGCCCGAACCTGACGAAACGCACCACCTTTGGAGCGACCCATCGGGGTACGCACTGCATCAACAATCACTGCATTTTCCATCGTCGTGCGTCCTTATGCCGGTTGGTGAAGAGAAAGGTCAGCGTGAGGTTCAACCGCCGGGTAATAGCGCTGCTGGAACTTAGCCATCCGCAACAGGCTTTCCGGTATGGTGTAAAGCGGCCCCAGCGACGCCAGCGATTGGGCAATATCCACGTAGTGCTGGCTACCCAATGTGTCCAGATAACGGCAGGCACCGCCATGGAACGGAGGGAAACCCAGTCCGTAAAGCAGTGCCATATCGGCTTCCGCCGGTGTGGCAACGATCCCCTCTTCCAGACAACGTGCGACTTCGTTGAGCATCGGTACCATCAGGCGATGCGTGATCTCTTGTGCGCTGAAGGTCCGCTTCGGCCCGCAGGCGGCGTCCAGCAGGATATCGGTCTGGTCGTCCTGCTCCCGGCGTGGTTTGCCTTTCGCATCCGGACTGTAACGGTAGAAGCCGGCCCCGCTTTTCTGACCAAAACGCTGGTGTTCTACCAGGACATCGACCGCGTCGCGGTAGGTTTTTGCCATGCGCTGAGGAAAACCTGCTGACATCACCGCTTGAGCATGGTGGGCGGTATCCAGCCCGACCACGTCCAGCAGGTAAGCCGGTCCCATCGGCCAGCCGAACTGTTTTTCCATCACGGCATCAACATCGCGGAAATCCGCACCGTCACGCAATAGCAGACAGAACGCGGCGATATAAGGGAACAGCACGCGGTTAACGAAAAATCCCGGGCAGTCATTTACCACAATCGGGGTTTTCCCTATTTTGGTGGCGTAAGCGACTACGCGAGCCAGCGTTTTCTCATCGGTCTGGGGGCCACGAATCACTTCTACCAGCGGCATCCGGTGTACCGGGTTGAAAAAATGCATGCCGCAGAAATTTTGCGGTCGCTGCAAGGCGGTGGCCAACTGCCCGATGGGAATGGTCGAGGTATTGGAAACGATCAACGTCTGCTCACTGACGCAGGTCTCGACATCGGCCAGTACTCTGGCCTTTATTTGTGGGTTTTCCACCACCGCTTCGATAACCAGGTCAGCTTGCTCCAGCCCATTGTTATTCAATGTCGGGTGGATACGAGCCAGTATGCCCATCATGCTCAGGGCATCCAGCTTGCCGCGCTGTAGCTGTGCATTCAGTAGTTTGGCGGCCTCTTCCATCCCCAGCGTCAGCGCTTTCTCGTTGATATCTTTCATCCATACCGGCACTCCTTTACGTGCCGACTGACAGGCAATACCGCCACCCATGATCCCGGCACCGAGTACCGCAACGCGTGCTGGTAGCGAAGCGTCGCCTGCCCATTTTTTGGCCGTACTTTTTACCGCTTGTTCGTTCAGGAAGACACCGACCAACGCGTACGCCGCTGTGGTTTGAGTCAGCGTAACGAAATTGTCGGTTTCCAGTTTCAGCGCAGCGTCACGCTCTAATCTGGCGGCAGCTTCAATGGTTTTGAGCGCTGTCATTGGCGCAGGGTAGTGAGGACCGGCTGCTTGCTGCACCAGTGCGCTGGCGGTAGCAAAACTCATGGTTGCCTCGATGCGGTTAAGCCTTAGCGGCGCTTGTTTTTCTGGCGTCGACGGGCTCGCCAGTCAAGTTTATCCCCCGCCGCCAGACGCAACATATGCAACGCTGATGACAGCAGCTTATCGTTGCTGGTAACCGCATCGATCAACCCGACTTTCAGGGCCTCGTCGGCGGACAGGTCCTTACCAGCGGTAATGATTTCCAGCGCGCTGTCGGCACCCAGCAGTCGCGGTAACCTAACTGTGCCGCCAAACCCTGGCATGATCCCCAGTTTCACTTCCGGCAGGCCAATGCGAACGTCGGGTGTCGCCAGGCGGAAATCGGTCGCCAGCACACATTCGCATCCTCCGCCCAACGCATAACCGTTGATGGCAGAGAGTGTCGGCACTGGCAAGTCTTCCAGTTGGCTGAAAATGGCGTTGGCGTCGGTCAGCCACTGATGAAGGGTTTCTGGCGGTGCAGCGAACAACGATAAAAATTCGGTGATGTCCGCTCCGGCAATAAACGCGGGTTTGTCTGAGCGCAGTAGCAGGGCGCGGAGCGAAGGGTGTTTCGTCAGGTGATTTAGGGCTTCGCCAAGACTGGCCACCGTACGGGTGTCCAGTTTATTGACGCTGCCAGGCGCGGCAAAAACCAGTTCGGCAATGCCGTCTTCCAGCCAGTTGAGGTACAGCGTGTCGCCTTGATAGATCATGGTGTTCTCCACTGTTATCCGTTATCTGGTACGACCAGATAGTGAAGAAAATTGTGGGTTTGATGTTAATGAAATGCAAACAATGCGTGAGGGATTTGCCGGGAGGATCACAGGCTGAGCAACGCTGCCGTCATCGGGGGGCTGTGTTACACTGGAAAACAGGTGGTTATCAATGGGGATTATGATGGAAACGCTGGCTTCTTTGTATCATCAACATGTGGCGACCCTGCAGCAACGCGCGCAGGCAGTTCTGGCTCGGCATAATCTGGATGCCTTATTGATCCACTCCGGTGAGTTAATGATGGCGTTTTTGGATGACCATGCCTATCCGTTCAAGGTTAACCCGCAGTTTAAAGCCTGGCTGCCAGTGACGCAGGTGCCGAATTGCTGGTTGTGGGTGGATGGGGTCAATACGCCGAAGCTGTGGTTCTATTCCCCCGTTGATTACTGGCATAACGTCGCGCCAGTACCGGACAGTTTTTGGACGACGTCGTTGGATATCCAGGTGCTGCGCAAGGCCGATGATATTGCAGCGCAACTGCCTGCCCAGCGTCAGCAGGTTGCTTATATCGGTTCCGCTTCGCAGCGTGCGCTAAGTCTGGGGATTACGCCGGAGCACATCAACCCGAAAGGCGTACTGGATTATCTGCATTACCATCGTGCCTACAAAACGGATTATGAACTGGCTTGTATGCGCGAAGCGCAGAAAACCGCGGTGGTTGGTCATCGTGCTGCTTACGAAGCGTTCCAGTCCGGCATGAGCGAGTTTGATATTAATCTGGCGTACCTGACTGCCACGGGGCACCGTGATACCGATGTGCCTTATGACAATATTGTTGCCCTGAACGAGCATGCGGCGGTGCTGCACTACACCCAACTGGAACACCGTGTGCCGACGGAAATGCGCAGTTTCCTGCTGGATGCCGGTGCGGAATATAACGGTTATGCGGCAGATATTACCCGCACTTATGCCGCGCAGCATGACAACGAGTATGCGGCGCTGGTGAGGGACCTGAATCACGAGCAACTGGCGCTGATCGATACGATGAAAGCCGGTGTGCGTTATACCGATTACCATTTGCAGATGCATCACCGTGTTGCATCGCTGCTTAAACGCCATCAACTGGTGACTGGGCTGAGTGAAGAAGCGATGGTAGAGCAGGGCGTAACCTCGCCGTTCCTGCCGCATGGGCTGGGCCATCCGCTTGGTTTGCAGGTACACGATGTCGGCGGGTTTATGCAGGATGACACTGGCACCATCTTGCCAGCGCCGTCTGCCCATCCCTATTTGCGCTGTACCCGTATTTTGGAGCCGCGCATGGTACTGACAATCGAACCGGGTATCTATTTCATCGATTCTCTGCTCGAACCCTGGCGTCAGGGTGAGTTGCGCCAGCATTTCAACTGGCAGAAGCTGGATGCGTTACGTCCGTTTGGTGGTATCCGTATTGAAGACAATATCGTGGTCCATGACAAACGCATCGAAAACTTAACTCGTGCGCTCGATCTGGCCTGATGCAGTCATATCCGGTGCCCGCGGCGCCTGTCAGCGTCGATGAAGACATTAAAAAGAGCCGTTTTATTACCCTGCTCGCACCCGCCTGTGGGGTGGAAGCGGCTCGATACGTGATTCAGCAGGCTCGTGAGCAGCATCCCTCGGCGGCCCACCATTGCTGGGCCTATGTCGCAGGTTCCCCCGTCGACTCTCAACAGCTCGGCTTTTCTGATGACGGAGAACCTTCGGGAACCGCCGGTAAACCGATGCTGGCTCAATTGATGGGGAGTGGCATCGGTGAAATCGTGGCGGTAGTGATACGGTATTATGGTGGCATTAGGTTAGGTACCGGCGGTCTGGTCAAAGCCTATGGCGGTGGCGTTCAGCACGCGTTGAAACAACTGTCAGTACAGCAGAAAGTGATGTATCAGAACTATCGATTGCAGTGCGACTATGCGTTGTTGCCGCAGGTGGAGAGCGTGGTGCTGGCATTACAGGGGAACGTCGTCTCAACGGAATACGCGGGTGATGTTGCCCTCCAACTGGCGTTTCCTATAACGGCAGTGGAAGAAGCAGCGCGGCGACTACGCGATATTAGTCGTGGTGCGTTGCATTTGCAGTCAATTTCACAATAATCCAGCACGTACTCTTGAACCATTAAAGGAAGGCTCCCTGATGCACCTGCGTGCCATAACCCGCATTGTCGGACTGCTGGTCATTCTGTTTTCCGGCACCATGTTCATTCCTGGCATGGTGGCGTTGATCTACCGTGACGGTGCTGGTCGTGCATTTATTCAGACATTTATTGTCGCGTTGGTTATGGGGTTGCTGCTGTGGCTGCCCAACCGTAAACACCGGCATGAGTTGAAAGCCCGCGAGGGGTTTTTAATCGTCGTGTTGTTCTGGACGGTGCTGGGCAGCGTTGGGGCGTTGCCTTTTTTGTTTGCTGAACGGCCCAATCTCTCGGTGACAGATGCGTTTTTTGAATCCTTTTCCGGCCTGACAACCACCGGCGCTACTACGTTGGTCGGGCTGGATGCTCTACCGAAGGCGATTCTGTTCTATCGACAGATGCTGCAATGGATGGGCGGTATGGGGATCATTGTGCTGGCGGTAGCGATTCTGCCGATTCTGGGCGTCGGGGGGATGCAGCTTTATCGCGCCGAAATGCCAGGTCCGCTGAAGGACAATAAAATGCGTCCCCGCATCGCGGAAACCGCCAAAACCCTCTGGCTGATTTATGTGTTGCTAACGGTGGTATGCGCCTTCTCTTTGTGGCTGGCTGGCATGTCGGTATTCGATGCGATCAGCCACAGTTTTTCGACTATCGCCATCGGTGGATTTTCAACTCATGACGCCAGCATCGGCTATTTCAATAGTCCTACCATCAATACCATTGTCGCGGTATTTCTGCTGATTTCCGGCTGTAATTTTGGTTTGCACTTTGCGGTGTTAAGCGGTCGTAGCTTACGGGTGTACTGGCGTGACCCCGAGTTTCGCATGTTTATCTTTGTGCAGATGTCGCTGGTTGTGATTTGTACCCTCGTTTTGTGGGTGCATGGTGTGTACAAAACGGGTATGGAAACGCTGAACCAGGCGTTTTTTCAGGTGGTGTCGATGGCAACGACAGCAGGCTTCACTACCGATAGCATTGCCTCCTGGCCATTGTTCTTGCCGGTATTGCTGCTTTGCTCCGCGTTTATCGGTGGTTGTGCTGGTTCAACGGGTGGTGGCCTGAAAGTCATTCGTATCCTGTTACTGTTCTTACAAGGATCGCGTGAGCTGAAGCGACTGGTTCACCCGAATGCGGTCTATACCATTAAACTCGGCCAGCGTGCGCTGCCGGAACGAATTCTGGAAGCGGTGTGGGGGTTTTTCTCAGCGTATGCGCTGGTGTTTATCATCAGTATGCTGGCAGTGATTGCGACAGGAGTCGACAATTTCTCTGCTTTTGCCGCTGTCGCTGCCACCCTCAACAATCTTGGTCCCGGGCTTGGGACAGTAGCCGACAATTTCACGTCCATGAATGACGCCGCCAAATGGATTCTGATTGTCACCATGTTATTTGGTCGTCTGGAAGTGTTCACCATGCTGGTGTTATTTACTCCCACTTTTTGGCGGGAATAACGGATAAAGGAAACGTGCTATGAAAGCATTGATATTGTTTTCCAGTCGGGATGGTCAAACACGGGCGATAGCGTCTTATATCGCCAATAACCTGAAAGGGACGCTGGAGTGTGATGTTGTCAACATACTGAGCGTCCATGAAGTCGATCTCGATAAGTACGACAAGGTGATGATTGGTGCATCAGTGCGCTATGGACATTTTCACCCAGCGCTGGAAAAATTCATCCGTCAGCACCTTGCATTATTACAGCAAAAACCCAGTGCGTTCTTTTCTGTCAATCTGACGGCCCGTAAACCTGAAAAACGCTCGCTGCAAACCAACGCGTATACCCGCAAGTTTCTGCTGCGCTCTCCCTGGCAGCCCGATTTGGGGGCTGTGTTTGCTGGGGCGTTGCGCTATCCCCGTTATCGTTGGTTCGACCGTGTCATGATTCAACTGATTATGCGCATGACGGGCGGTGAAACCGACAGTACCAAAGAGATTGAATATACCGATTGGGAGCAGGTGGCGCGTTTTGCCCAGTCGTTTGGCCAACTCACCCAGAAAAAGGCGGTTTGACGGGGTGAAATCGGCGTAGTGGTGAAAAAAGAGACGTTCAGTGATTTTTTTGAAATTAGTGCTTGTCAGGCCGGAATAACTCCCTATAATGCGCCTCCACTGACACGGCAACGGCGAAACGCCAGCGCAGTTTCAGTAAGAAATCAGGCGCATATCGCTTGACTTCTTGTCGGGAAAGCATAATATATGCGACCCGCGGCCACGGTAAGTGGCGCTGCTCTTTAACAATCAATCAGACAATCTGTGTGGGCACTCGCAGGACGCTTCACTAAAAATATTTAGTGAAAGTCTTGAAGAGTGACAACAGTTAATTCATTACGAATAAACAGTAAATTCTTTGAGCACCGTTTTCTTCGGAAAACACATCAAACTTTAAATTGAAGAGTTTGATCATGGCTCAGATTGAACGCTGGCGGCAGGCCTAACACATGCAAGTCGAGCGGCAGCGGGGGGAAGCTTGCTTCCCCGCCGGCGAGCGGCGGACGGGTGAGTAATGTCTGGGAAACTGCCTGATGGAGGGGGATAACTACTGGAAACGGTAGCTAATACCGCATAACGTCGCAAGACCAAAGAGGGGGACCTTCGGGCCTCTTGCCATCGGATGTGCCCAGATGGGATTAGCTAGTAGGTGGGGTAAAGGCTCACCTAGGCGACGATCCCTAGCTGGTCTGAGAGGATGACCAGCCACACTGGAACTGAGACACGGTCCAGACTCCTACGGGAGGCAGCAGTGGGGAATATTGCACAATGGGGGAAACCCTGATGCAGCCATGCCGCGTGTGTGAAGAAGGCCTTCGGGTTGTAAAGCACTTTCAGCGGGGAGGAAGGGGGTAAGGTTAATACCTTTACCCATTGACGTTACCCGCAGAAGAAGCACCGGCTAACTCCGTGCCAGCAGCCGCGGTAATACGGAGGGTGCAAGCGTTAATCGGAATGACTGGGCGTAAAGCGCACGCAGGCGGTCTGTTAAGTTGGATGTGAAATCCCCGGGCTTAACCTGGGAACTGCATTCAAAACTGACAGGCTAGAGTCTCGTAGAGGGGGGTAGAATTCCAGGTGTAGCGGTGAAATGCGTAGAGATCTGGAGGAATACCGGTGGCGAAGGCGGCCCCCTGGACGAAGACTGACGCTCAGGTGCGAAAGCGTGGGGAGCAAACAGGATTAGATACCCTGGTAGTCCACGCTGTAAACGATGTCGATTTGGAGGTTGTGGTCTTGAACCGTGGCTTCCGGAGCTAACGCGTTAAATCGACCGCCTGGGGAGTACGGCCGCAAGGTTAAAACTCAAATGAATTGACGGGGGCCCGCACAAGCGGTGGAGCATGTGGTTTAATTCGATGCAACGCGAAGAACCTTACCTACTCTTGACATCCAGCGAACCTTGTAGAGATACGAGGGTGCCTTCGGGAGCGCTGAGACAGGTGCTGCATGGCTGTCGTCAGCTCGTGTTGTGAAATGTTGGGTTAAGTCCCGCAACGAGCGCAACCCTTATCCTTTGTTGCCAGCACTTCGGGTGGGAACTCAAGGGAGACTGCCGGTGATAAACCGGAGGAAGGTGGGGATGACGTCAAGTCATCATGGCCCTTACGAGTAGGGCTACACACGTGCTACAATGGCGTATACAAAGAGAAGCGACCTCGCGAGAGCAAGCGGACCTCATAAAGTACGTCGTAGTCCGGATTGGAGTCTGCAACTCGACTCCATGAAGTCGGAATCGCTAGTAATCGTAGATCAGAATGCTACGGTGAATACGTTCCCGGGCCTTGTACACACCGCCCGTCACACCATGGGAGTGGGTTGCAAAAGAAGTAGGTAGCTTAACCTTCGGGAGGGCGCTTACCACTTTGTGATTCATGACTGGGGTGAAGTCGTAACAAGGTAACCGTAGGGGAACCTGCGGTTGGATCACCTCCTTACCGAGTAGAAGTGCCTGCGTGGTGTCCACACAGATTGTCTGATGAAGAAGATGAGCAGTAAAACCTTATAGGCTTGTAGCTCAGGTGGTTAGAGCGCACCCCTGATAAGGGTGAGGTCGGTGGTTCAAGTCCACTCAGGCCTACCAGATTTCTCCTGATACTGCGTTGTGACATCACTCGCATATTGATGTATGCGTCGTTATTCCACGCCTTGTCTCAGAAGAAATGGCGGGTAAAGGTTTACGTGTTGCATTCTATGGGGCTATAGCTCAGCTGGGAGAGCGCCTGCTTTGCACGCAGGAGGTCTGCGGTTCGATCCCGCATAGCTCCACCATTTACGAATGACTTCAGAGTGTACTGGCAACAGTATGCTGCGAAGTATTCTGCTCTTTAACAATCCGGAACAAGCTGAAAAATTGAAACGACAGCATGTGAGTGAGAATTCATGTGTTGTTCGAGTCTCTCAAAATACTCGCATCCCGAGACACTTTCGGGTTGTGAGGTTAAGCGACTAAGCGTACACGGTGGATGCCTAGGCAGTCAGAGGCGATGAAGGGCGTGCTAATCTGCGAAAAGCGTCGGCAAGGTGATATGAACCGTTATACCCGACGATACCCGAATGGGGAAACCCAGTGTGACTCGTCACACTATCATTAACTGAATCCATAGGTTAATGAGGCGAACCGGGGGAACTGAAACATCTCAGTACCCCGAGGAAAAGAAATCAACCGAGATTCCCCCAGTAGCGGCGAGCGAACGGGGAGGAGCCCAGAACCTGAATCGGCTTGTGTGTCAGTGGAAGCGTCTGGAAAGGCGCACGGTACAGGGTGACAGTCCCGTACACGAAGATGCACAGGTCGTGAGTTCGATGAGTAGGGCGGGACACGTGGTATCCTGTCTGAACATGGGGGGACCATCCTCCAAGGCTAAATACTCCTGACTGACCGATAGTGAACCAGTACCGTGAGGGAAAGGCGAAAAGAACCCCGGCGAGGGGAGTGAAATAGAACCTGAAACCGTGTACGTACAAGCAGTGGGAGCACCTTTTAGGTGTGACTGCGTACCTTTTGTATAATGGGTCAGCGACTTATATTCTGTAGCAAGGTTAACCGAATAGGGGAGCCGCAGGGAAACCGAGTCTTAACTGGGCGTCTAGTTGCAGGGTATAGACCCGAAACCCGGTGATCTAGCCATGGGCAGGTTGAAGGTTGGGTAACACTAACTGGAGGACCGAACCGACTAATGTTGAAAAATTAGCGGATGACTTGTGGCTGGGGGTGAAAGGCCAATCAAACCGGGAGATAGCTGGTTCTCCCCGAAAGCTATTTAGGTAGCGCCTCGTGAACTCATCTTCGGGGGTAGAGCACTGTTTCGGCTAGGGGGCCATCCCGGCTTACCAACCCGATGCAAACTGCGAATACCGAAGAATGTTATCACGGGAGACACACGGCGGGTGCTAACGTCCGTCGTGAAGAGGGAAACAACCCAGACCGCCAGCTAAGGTCCCAAAGTCATGGTTAAGTGGGAAACGATGTGGGAAGGCCCAGACAGCCAGGATGTTGGCTTAGAAGCAGCCATCATTTAAAGAAAGCGTAATAGCTCACTGGTCGAGTCGGCCTGCGCGGAAGATGTAACGGGGCTAAAACCATGCACCGAAGCTGCGGCAGCGACACTATGTGTTGTTGGGTAGGGGAGCGTTCTGTAAGCCGGTGAAGGTGGCCTGTGAGGGCTGCTGGAGGTATCAGAAGTGCGAATGCTGACATAAGTAACGATAATGCGGGTGAAAAACCCGCACGCCGGAAGACCAAGGGTTCCTGTCCAACGTTAATCGGGGCAGGGTGAGTCGACCCCTAAGGCGAGGCTGAAAAGCGTAGTCGATGGGAAACAGGTTAATATTCCTGTACTTGGTGTTACTGCGAAGGGGGGACGGAGAAGGCTATGTCATCCGGGCGACGGTTGTCCCGGTTTAAGCGTGCAGGTGGGTGGACCAGGCAAATCCGGTCTGCTGTCAACACTGAGGCGTGATGACGAGGCACTACGGTGCTGAAGTGACAGATGCCCTGCTTCCAGGAAAAGCCTCTAAGCATCAGGTAACATTGAATCGTACCCCAAACCGACACAGGTGGTCAGGTAGAGAATACTCAGGCGCTTGAGAGAACTCGGGTGAAGGAACTAGGCAAAATGGTGCCGTAACTTCGGGAGAAGGCACGCTCCTGCTGGTGAAGTCCCTTGCGGATGGAGCTGACGGGAGTCGCAGATACCAGCTGGCTGCAACTGTTTAATAAAAACACAGCACTGTGCAAACACGAAAGTGGACGTATACGGTGTGACGCCTGCCCGGTGCCGGAAGGTTAATTGATGGGGTTATCCGTAAGGAGAAGCTCTTGATCGAAGCCCCGGTAAACGGCGGCCGTAACTATAACGGTCCTAAGGTAGCGAAATTCCTTGTCGGGTAAGTTCCGACCTGCACGAATGGCGTAATGATGGCCAGGCTGTCTCCACCCGAGACTCAGTGAAATTGAACTCGCTGTGAAGATGCAGTGTACCCGCGGCAAGACGGAAAGACCCCGTGAACCTTTACTATAGCTTGACACTGAACCTTGAGCCTTGATGTGTAGGATAGGTGGGAGGCTTTGAAGTGTGGACGCCAGTCTGCATGGAGCCAACCTTGAAATACCACCCTTTAATGTTTGATGTTCTAACCTGGGCCCGTCATCCGGGCCGGGGACAGTGTCTGGTGGGTAGTTTGACTGGGGCGGTCTCCTCCCAAAGAGTAACGGAGGAGCACGAAGGTTAGCTAATCCTGGTCGGACATCAGGAGGTTAGTGCAAAGGCATAAGCTAGCTTGACTGCGAGAGTGACGGCTCGAGCAGGTGCGAAAGCAGGTCTTAGTGATCCGGTGGTTCTGAATGGAAGGGCCATCGCTCAACGGATAAAAGGTACTCCGGGGATAACAGGCTGATACCGCCCAAGAGTTCATATCGACGGCGGTGTTTGGCACCTCGATGTCGGCTCATCACATCCTGGGGCTGAAGTAGGTCCCAAGGGTATGGCTGTTCGCCATTTAAAGTGGTACGCGAGCTGGGTTTAGAACGTCGTGAGACAGTTCGGTCCCTATCTGCCGTGGGCGTTGGAAGATTGAGGGGGGTTGCTCCTAGTACGAGAGGACCGGAGTGAACGCACCGCTGGTGTTCGGGTTGTCATGCCAATGGCACTGCCCGGTAGCTACGTGCGGAAGAGATAACCGCTGAAAGCATCTAAGCGGGAAACTTGCCCCGAGATGAGTCTTCCCTGGGAACTTGATTCCCCGGAAGGGACGTTCGAGACGAGGACGTTGATAGGCTGGGTGTGTAAGCGTAGTGATACGTTGAGCTAACCAGTACTAATGACCCGAGAGGCTTAACCTTACAACACCGAAGGTGTTTTGGTGAGAGAGACGGAATTTTTAGCTTGTTCGAGGATTGGATGGCGTGGTGTAGCGATACACGGCGACATGAAGAATCAGGACGTTGAAAGACGTCAAAAGAATTTGCCTGGCGGCGAGAGCGCGGTGGTCCCACCTGACCCCATGCCGAACTCAGAAGTGAAACGCCGTAGCGCCGATGGTAGTGTGGGGTCTCCCCATGCGAGAGTAGGGAACTGCCAGGCATCAAATTGTGGTGTAAGTAAGACACCGGTTATCGGATTGACTCCTCTGATAACATACAGAATCGGTGGTGCGGTAGTTCAGTCGGTTAGAATACCGGCCTGTCACGCCGGGGGTCGCGGGTTCGAGTCCCGTCCGCACCGCCACCCTATTTAGGGGCGTAGTTCAATTGGTAGAGCACCGGTCTCCAAAACCGGGTGTTGGGAGTTCGAGCCTCTCCGCCCCTGCCAAACCAAAAATAGCCCTTCACGTTAACGTGAAGGGTTTTTTTTTCGTCTGTCGATCTCTGATTTTTCCATTCCATACTTTTTCCGTTGATAAGAATATCCACACCGCCCTTTGGATTTATTGAGCCAGGACTGGTCTTTAAGCGACTCCATAGGCATACGCCGCTAGCGCTGTGTTTTATGTGGGAACAGAACGGCAGAAGGGAAGGGATATAAAGGGATATAGCAGCAGATTCCTCACCGACCGTATATCTGTGACGAATAACAACATAGTGACGTGAGGCGATTATTAATATCCCACAGCAGCCGATCATCCGAAAGCCACAAGGACTTTCAGGTAGATCGCATCGTGCGCCAGATACTGCTTTAACAAGCTATGTTCAGTGGGGTTTTCAGTAACTGTTTAATCAGTTCCTGTTGGTCGCCATTTTCAAGCCAGACAGCATAGCAAGGTCGAACTATTGTATTCGCTTCGGGAATCACAAGAAGCTCGGGATAACTCTGGGACCATTCACTCGGTAAAAATGCGCATCCGCCAATGGCTGTCATTAACTGGCGTGTCAGATGCGCGGAGGATGTGGTGAGTGACGGCACCTGATCGCCAGGTAGCCAAGGGGTTTCATATTGATGGAAATCCGCCCCCCATTCCAGTCTGATATAGGGGCGCTCTTCGGTTGGTGTATTGTTGGCAGAAGCAAATAACGACAGGGAGAAATTACCTAATAACTGGCAGGAAAGTTCGTCCATCTTCGGTGATTCGGTGGTTATCAGTAAATCTAGCTGACGTTCATGGAGTTGCTTAATTAGCGTTTGTCGCAGTGCAATTCTGGCTTCCAGTTGTAGCAATGGGCGCTGCTGGTAGAGCTCATTTAACCAGGGTGTCAGGAAGGCTTCCCAAAGCGATGCAGTCGCGCCGATGGACAGCTGGCTATGTTGCTGAGAGCGAGCGACTTCCTTTTTAGCGATTTGCCAGGTACCGATCAGGTTTTCCGCATAAGGCAGCAAGCGCTCACCCGCGGGTGTCAGACGAATATTGTTACGGTGCCGCGTGAACAAATTAGCACCGAGTTGATTTTCCAGTTGTCTGATACGGAAACTCACTGCTGACTGTGTCAGATACAAAGATTCAGCTGCCCGACCGAAGTGTCTTGTCCGGCTGACTTCCAGAAAGGTTTTCAGTAAGTCGGTATCCATGCTTTTCTCCAAAAATTTTTGTCGTCATGATTTAAATGTTTTGTTTTACAGGAAGTCAAGCCTATCTAATACTCCGCGCCATAAACGGCACGACCATATGAGAATTAGGAGCGTGTAAGATGGCGGAAAGCTTCTCAACAACCAGTCGTTTTTTTGATAACAAATTCTATCCACGTGGTTTTTCCCGGCATGGTGACTTTACGATTAAAGAAGCTCAACTGCTGGAACGCTATGGACAGGCATTTAACGAACTTGATTCGGGCAAACGTCATCCGGTGACGGAAGAAGAAACCCAGTTTGTCGCAGTATGCCGTGGTGAACGTGCTGTACAGACCGAACTGGAAAAAATCTGGGCGAAGTATATCAGTCGTATTCGTCGCCCTAAACGCTTCCATACGCTGTCTGGCGGTAAACCGCAAATGGACACGGTGGAAGAGTACACAGAAAGCGATGATTAATTTGAATGGGGCTCTGGCCCCATTTTCATTTCTGTCGGTTGCTGCCGAAAGCAAGAGCAGGTTCATGCCAGGCTTTTGTGGAGTTGAATCAACAGACGGTCCATGCAGCGATAACTGAGTGCTTCAGATAAGTGAGCTCGACGTATCTGCTCTTCTCCCCCCAGATCCGCAATCGTACGTGAAACCTTTAGTATCCGATGCCAGGCTCTGACTGATAATCCTAACTTGCTCATCACCTCTTCCAGATAGGTGGCGTCCTCATGGTTTAGTCGGCAGTAACTGGCGATATCATCCGATTTCATTTGTGCGTTGATTCTGCCTACGCGATCCAGTTGCCGTTTTCTGGCGTCAAATACCCGAGCCCTTACGGTTGCACTGTCTTCCCCGATGCGTGTCTGCTGTCGGAGAATCCCTGGTGGTAGCAATGGCACCTCAATAGATAAATCAAAACGATCGAGAAAAGGGCCGGAGAGCCTGTTGAGATAGCGCAGAATTTGTTGTGCTGGCATACGGTTATGGATGCCTTGATAGTGCCCTGACGGGCTGGGGTTCATGGCGGCGACTAACTGAAAGCGTGCGGGATAACACACCTTGGCACGAGTACGAGAAATCACTATTTCTCCTGACTCCAACGGTTCTCGCAGTGAATCCAGCACTCGCCGCTCAAATTCTGGCAGTTCATCCAGAAACAATACGCCATTGTGCGCCAGTGAAATCTCTCCTGGCTTAGGTAACACACCACCGCCGACCAGGGCGGTAATGGATGCGGTATGGTGGGGAGAACGGAATGGTCTTTTGCGCCATTGCGACAGACCCGGCTGAATATCTATCAGGCTATTGATGGCTGCACTTTCCAGTGCTTCATCGTCATTAAGCTCTGGCAGTAAACCGGGCAGGCGGCTGGCCAGCATCGTTTTGCCGGTTCCGGGTGGGCCGAGTAACAGCAAATTGTGTCCACCTGCCGCAGCGATTTCCAACGCACGTTTCGCTTGTTCCTGACCAATGATTTCTTTCAGGTCTGGCGCTGAGGTATGGGGGGATATGCTGTGAGGGATCTCGCTGCCACGCAACAAGGCGGTCTCCCCTTGCAGAAAAGCACAAACTTGCAACAGGTGATTTGCCAGTAGCGTATCTCCGTGGGGAATCAGGGTCATTTCCAGTTTGTTGTCTTCCGGCAGGATTAATCCCCTCCCTGCCTTTTGCGCCTCCATGGCTGCAGGAATCGCGCCATGAACGCCCCTCAGGCTGCCTGATAGCCCAAGTTCGCCGAGGAACTCATAGTGTGCAAGTTTCTCGCCAGCAATTTGCTCAGAGGCTGCCAGAATGGCTAGCGCGATAGGAAGGTCATAGCGTCCCCCTTCTTTCGGCAGATCCGCTGGAGCCAGATTGACGGTGATCCGTTTGGCTGGAAAGGTAAAGCCGCTGTTGATTAGCGCGCTGCGTACCCGGTCTCGTGCTTCTTTGACCGTTGTTTCCGGCAAACCGACTAGCGTGAGTGCCGGCAAACCGTTGCTGATATGTACTTCAATTGAGACTTCCGGTGCCTGCATACCGATGGTTGCTCGCGTATAGGTCACTGCCAGTGTCATGACTTACTCCTCCCTGTGGCGTGGGCATCATGCCTGTCTGAGCGTGTTAGCACACGGTCGATGTCGTTACGATGCGAGTCACTGTCAGAAAACAATCTGCTTTCTCAGGCGGAATTCATGAAATTGTGTGCGTGCTTCCGGATGTTGTTAATAAAGGGTTACAAGGTGGCTGGGTTCGCAACAGATTTATACTGTTTATAGCATTGCTCAATGGTCGCGATGGGCGTATTTAACAATTATTTAAATTATTGCCTGCGATTTTTACATCGCCTCATCGACTGCGGCACCACCTGCCGTTCAGCCTGCCGGGACATGCGAGTGTCTCTACTACAGGACAGGATAAAATTATGTTTGGTTGGACTCCTCTGCAGCGTAATGCCGCGATTGCCAGCTTTTTGAGCTGGGCGCTGGATGCATTTGATTTCTTCATTCTGGTTTTTCTGCTTAGCGAACTGGCCCACGCTTTTTCGGTCAACATTGAGCAGGTGACGCTGGCCATTCTGCTAACGCTGGCTGTTCGGCCTATCGGTGCATTGTTGCTGGGGCGGCTGGCGGAGAAATTTGGCCGCAAGCCGATTTTAATGCTGAACATCGTGATGTTCTCCCTGTTTGAGCTGTTATCCGCCTCGGCACCGAATATCACCGTATTTCTGCTGTTGAGGGTGCTGTATGGCGTGGCGATGGGGGGAATTTGGGGGGTAGCATCGTCACTGGCGATGGAGACCATTCCAGACCGTTCGCGTGGGCTGATGTCCGGTATTTTCCAGGCGGGATACCCTTTTGGTTATTTACTGGCTGCGGTCGTTTACGGACTGTTGTTTGACCATATTGGCTGGCGTGGCATGTTTATCATTGGCGCGCTTCCTATCCTGTTGTTGCCGTTTATCTATTTCTGTGTGGAAGAATCACCGGTATGGCGGGCTGCAAGAGTGCGCAAGGAAAGCACCGCGTTGCTGCCGGTGTTGAAAACACACTGGAAGCTCTGCGTCTATCTGGTGGTGTTAATGGCGTCGTTCAATTTTTTCAGCCATGGTACACAGGACCTGTACCCGTCATTTTTGAAAATCCAACACGGTTTTGATGCGAAAACCGTCAGTATGATCGCCATTAGCTACAAT
This sequence comes from Dickeya ananatis, assembly GCF_019464615.1. NCBI lineage: Bacteria > Pseudomonadati > Pseudomonadota > Gammaproteobacteria > Enterobacterales > Pectobacteriaceae > Dickeya > Dickeya ananatis. The sequence continues at coordinate 4,513,978 of NZ_CP040816.1, forward strand.
ATTGCTTCGATTATCGGTGGCATCTTTTTTGGGACGTTATCGGAGCGTATCGGTCGGAAGAAGGCGATTATGACCGCTGCATTACTGGCGTTGCCGGTTATCCCGCTGTGGGCGTTCTCTCATGGGCCCTGGATGCTGGGGCTGGGGGCATTCTTAATACAGTTTATGGTGCAGGGTGCCTGGGGGGTAATCCCAACCTTCCTGAACGAGCTGGTGCCGAGTAACACACGGGCGGTACTCCCTGGTTTTGTCTACCAGCTCGGTAACCTGATTGCGTCAGTCAATGCCACGCTACAGGCGGGCATTGCCGAATCACATAACCATAATTATGGGCTGGCGATGGCGAGCGTTGCAGGGGTAGTCGCGGTTGTGATTGCGGTGCTGGCGGCGTTCGCGGATAACAGTTGGTCAGCAAAAAAACACAGCGTGGGTACGACGCAGGTTAACGTATGAATAATAAGCTGTTTTGTGATGCAAGAAACGATTGTCGCCCACAGGGTATGGAAAAAAGAGTTGTCACGGTGTGGTTTGCTGTGATAACTCTGTAGGTATTCGTTCGACAGTAGATTAATGAACAACCTGAAATGAAAGCCTTCAACCTAGTGATTAGCCTAGTCGTGATTAGCGTGGTGGTGATTATTATCCCACCGTGCGGGGCAGCACTTGGACGAAGAATGGCTTAAAAATCAAGGCCGAATTCAAGAAAACCCCCGCACCGAAAGGTCGGGGGTTTTTTTATGGGCCGATAATGGCAATAAGGGAGCAGATAATGCCGAGTAGCATAAAATCCTGTTTTCCTCAGACAGAGTCGGGGAAATAACTATGAATGGTGCGCAGTGGGTGGTACAAGCGTTGCGGGCGCAGGGAGTGGAGACGGTTTTCGGTTATCCTGGTGGCGCGATCATGCCGGTCTACGATGCATTGTATGATGGTGGCGTGGAACACCTGCTCTGTCGCCATGAACAAGGAGCTGCGATGGCCGCGATTGGTTATGCCCGCTCTACCGGTAACGTCGGGGTGTGTATCGCGACATCAGGTCCCGGCGCGACCAACCTGATCACGGGGCTGGCGGATGCTCTACTGGATTCGGTCCCTATCGTGGCCATTACCGGTCAGGTTGGCTCGGCGCTGATCGGAACGGACGCTTTTCAGGAAATCGATGTGTTGGGTCTGTCTCTGGCCTGCACCAAGCATAGCTTTCTGGTTGATTCTATCGAGTCATTACCGGAAATCATGGCGGAAGCCTTTGCTGTAGCTCGTAGCGGGCGTCCCGGTCCGGTGTTGATTGATATTCCCAAGGATATCCAACTGGCGCAGGGTGATTTTTCGCCTTGCTTTATGCCAGTGGATGACGTGATGCCGTTTTCCATCCAGCAGGTGACAGAGGCGCGAGCGATGCTGGCGCAGGCGAAAAAACCGGTGCTGTATGTGGGCGGCGGTGTGGGAATGGCGCAGGCGGTTCCAGCATTGCGCACCTTTATTGAGACCACTCAGGTTCCAGCGGTGGTGACCCTCAAAGGGTTGGGAGCAGTAGAGAAAGACTACCCCTATTATCTTGGTATGATCGGTATGCACGGCACGCAAGCAGCTAACCTGCTGGTGCAGGAATGCGATTTGTTGATCGCGGTTGGTGCCCGTTTTGATGATCGCGTGACCGGTAAGCTGAGCGCGTTTGCGCCGCATGCCAGTGTTATCCACATGGATATCGACCCGGCTGAACTGAACAAGCTGCGACAAGCGCACGTGGCGCTGCGTGGCGATCTGAACCAACTGTTGCCCGCATTGCAGCAGCCGCTGAATATTGCTGAGTGGTGTCAGCATGCCGTGATGATGAAAGCCGAATATACCTGGCGTTATGACCATCCTGGCGAGGCTATCTATGCACCGGCATTACTGCGTACGCTGGCGGATCGCATGCCTGCTGAAACGGTGGTCACCACCGATGTCGGTCAGCATCAAATGTGGGCCGCGCAGCATATGCACTTCAGCCGACCGGAAAATTTCATCACCTCAAGCGGGCTTGGCACGATGGGATTTGGGGTGCCAGCAGCGGTGGGTGCGCAGGTGGCACGTCCTGACAATACCGTTATCTGTATTTCCGGTGACGGCTCTTTCATGATGAATGTGCAGGAGCTCGGCACCATCAAGCGAAAACGCCTGCCGTTGAAGATAGTCTTGCTGGATAATCAGCGACTGGGAATGGTTCGACAATGGCAACAACTGTTTTTTGACGAGCGTTACAGCGAAACCAACCTCTCCGATAACCCCGATTTTTTGATACTGGCCAGCGCTTTCGGCATTCCCGGCCAGCATATCACCCGTAAAGACCAGATTGACTCTGCCCTGGATGCGCTGCTCAACAGCGAAGGCCCTTACCTGCTGCATGTTTCCATCGACGAGAATGAGAATGTCTGGCCGCTGGTGCCCCCTGGCGCCGGTAATGAAACCATGTTGGATAAGACAGAATAATTCGATAAGACAGAATAATGGCAGGAGACTTTCCCATGACACATCATCAGCTTTCCATTCAGGCTCGCTATCGCCCGGAAGTTCTGGAACGTGTATTACGTGTGACCCGTCATCGTGGCTTTCAGGTGTGCGCCATGAACATGACGCAGGGGCACAATGACGATCACGTGCAGATAGACATGACCGTTGCCAGCCACCGGTCAGTAGATTTATTGTCAACCCAATTAAGCAAACTGCTGGACATCGCCTGTGTGGAGATCCAGCCGCTCACATCACAACAAATACGTGCCTGATGGCATCGGTAAGGAAAGCAATAATGACGAAGAAAGCAGACTATATCTGGTTCAATGGCGAGATGGTTCCCTGGGCGGATGCCAAAGTCCACGTGATGTCCCACGCTTTGCACTACGGTACGTCAGTGTTTGAAGGGGTACGTTGCTACAATTCCCATAAAGGTCCGGTGGTGTTTCGTCACCGCGAACACATGCAGCGTTTGCATGACTCCGCCAAAATTTACCGTATGCCGCTCTCCTACAGCATTGATGAGCTGATGGAAGCCTGCCGTGAAACACTGCGTCGTAATAACCTGACCAGCGCCTATATTCGTCCGTTGGTGTTTGTCGGCGATGTGGGCATGGGGGTCAATCCGCCAGCAGGCTACAATACTGATGTGATTATTGCTGCGTTCCCGTGGGGTGCGTATCTGGGTGAAGAAGCGTTGGATCAGGGTATCGACGCCATGGTGTCGTCCTGGAACCGTGTCGCAGCCAATACCATTCCGACCGCTGCCAAGGCCGGTGGTAACTACCTGTCTTCTCTGTTGGTCGGCAGCGAAGCGCGTCGCCATGGCTATCAGGAAGGGATCGCGCTGGATGTGAATGGCTACGTGTCTGAAGGTGCCGGTGAAAACCTGTTTGAAGTGAAAGACGGTGTGATTTTCACCCCGCCGTTTACCTCTGCGGCGCTGCCGGGTATTACCCGTGATGCCATTATCAAGCTGGCGAAGGACAAAGGGTTTGAAGTCCGCGAGCAGGTATTGTCCCGTGAATCGCTGTATCTGGCCGATGAAGTCTTTATGTCCGGCACCGCGGCGGAAATCACCCCGGTTCGCAGCGTGGACGGTATTCAGGTTGGTATTGGTAAGTGCGGCCCTGTCACCAAACAACTGCAACAGGCGTTTTTCGGCCTGTTTACCGGCGAGACCCAGGACAAATGGGGCTGGCTGGATCCGGTAAACCGTTAATCGAACAATGACTGACTTTTTTCCGGTGGCGATATGCCACCGGCTATCCGCTTAAACTGGAGTAATCAGAGTATGCCTAAGTACCGTTCAGCCACCACCACGCATGGTCGTAACATGGCTGGAGCGAGAGCCCTGTGGCGCGCGACAGGGATGACCGATGCCGATTTCGGCAAGCCAATCATCGCAGTAGTGAACTCGTTCACTCAATTCGTCCCCGGACACGTTCATTTGCGCGATCTGGGCAAGCTGGTCGCCGAGCAGATTGAAGCGGCCGGTGGCGTCGCCAAAGAATTCAACACTATCGCGGTCGATGACGGTATCGCGATGGGGCATGGCGGTATGCTCTATTCTCTGCCGTCCCGCGAGTTAATCGCTGACTCGGTGGAGTACATGGTTAACGCGCACTGTGCGGATGCCATGGTCTGTATCTCTAACTGCGACAAGATCACCCCAGGGATGCTGATGGCGTCGCTGCGCCTGAACATTCCGGTGATTTTCGTTTCTGGCGGCCCGATGGAAGCCGGGAAAACCAAACTGTCTGACAAAATCATCAAGCTGGATTTGATTGATGCCATGATTCAAGGGGCGAACCCGAAAGTCAGCGATGAAGACAGTGCTCAGATTGAACGTTCCGCGTGCCCGACCTGTGGCTCCTGTTCCGGCATGTTCACCGCCAACTCGATGAACTGCCTGACCGAAGCGCTGGGGCTGTCTCAGCCGGGTAACGGCTCACTGCTGGCCACCCATGCCGATCGCAAAGAGCTGTTTATCAATGCTGGTAAGCGCATCGTCGGTCTGGCGAAACAGTATTACGAGCAGGATGACGCCAGCGTGTTGCCGCGTAACATTGCCTCCAAAGCGGCGTTTGAAAACGCCATGACGCTGGATATCGCGATGGGCGGTTCTACCAATACGGTACTGCACCTGTTGGCGGCAGCGCAGGAAGGCGAAGTGGATTTCACCATGGAGGATATTGACCGTCTGTCACGTCAGGTGCCGCACTTGTGTAAGGTGGCGCCGAGCACCCAGAAATACCATATGGAAGATGTGCACCGTGCTGGCGGCGTGATTGGCATTCTGGGCGAGCTGGATCGCGCCGGGTTGCTGAATAAAAACGTGAATAACGTATTGGGTCTGACCCTGCCGGAAACACTGTCTGCCTATGACGTGATGCTCACGCAGGATGAGGCGGTGAAAAAGATGTTTGCCGCCGGTCCGGCAGGCATTCGTACCACGCAGGCGTTCTCGCAGGATTGCCGTTGGGATTCGCTGGATACCGACCGTCAAGAGGGCTGTATTCGTTCTCGCGAACATGCGTACAGTCAGGATGGTGGGCTGGCGGTGTTGTACGGCAATCTGGCGCAAGACGGCTGTATCGTGAAAACGGCTGGTGTAGACGAAGGCAGCTTGGTATTCCGCGGCCCGGCCAAGGTATATGAAAGCCAGGATGATGCCGTGGAAGCGATTCTGGGTGGTCAGGTTCAGGCAGGCGACGTGGTGGTGATTCGCTACGAAGGCCCGAAAGGCGGTCCTGGCATGCAGGAAATGCTCTATCCGACCAGCTTCCTGAAATCAATGGGGCTGGGTAAAGCCTGTGCGTTGATCACCGATGGCCGCTTCTCCGGCGGTACTTCCGGTTTGTCGATCGGCCACGCGTCGCCGGAAGCGGCCAGCGGCGGTACCATCGGTCTGGTGCAGGATGGTGACATGATCGCTATCGATATTCCCAAACGCGGTATCGCGCTGGAAGTCAGCGATGACGAACTGGCCCGCCGTCGTGAACAGGAATTGACTCGTGGTGATGCTGCCTGGACGCCGAAAAACCGTGACCGGCAGGTTTCCTTTGCGCTGCGCGCTTACGCCAGCCTGGCGACCAGTGCGGATAAAGGCGCGGTGCGGGACAAGAGCAAGCTGGGGGGCTAAACGCCATGGCAGTATCACTCCCTCTTCCTGCCGAACCCGGCGGAGCAGAGTATCTGCGCGCGGTATTGCGTGCGCCGGTGTACGAAGTGGCGCAAGTTACGCCGCTGGAACGGATGGATAAGCTCTCCTCGCGGCTGGGTAATGTCATTCTGGTCAAGCGTGAGGATCGCCAGCCGGTGCATAGCTTCAAGCTGCGCGGTGCGTACGCCATGATGGCGGGCCTGACTGACGAGCAGAAATCGCACGGTGTGGTGACGGCATCGGCCGGTAACCATGCGCAAGGCGTGGCGCTGTCGGCCAGCCGTCTCGGTATTCGGGCGTTGATCGTGATGCCGGTCGCCACGGCGGATATCAAGGTGGATGCAGTGCGCGATTTTGGTGGCGAGGTGTTATTGCACGGCGCCAACTTTGATGAGGCCAAAGCCAAAGCCATTGAACTGTCGCAACAGCAGCACATGACCTTTGTGCCGCCGTTCGACCACCCGGCGGTGATCGCCGGGCAGGGAACGCTGGCGATGGAACTGCTGCAGCAGGATGCTCATCTGGACCGCGTGTTTGTGCCGGTCGGCGGCGGCGGTCTGGCATCGGGCGTCGCGGTGCTGATCAAGCAACTGATGCCGCAGATCCAGGTTATCGGGGTTGAAGCGGAGGATTCCGCCTGCCTGCGAGCGGCGTTGGATGCCGGTCAGCCGGTGGACTTGCCACGCGTCGGGCTGTTTGCCGAAGGGGTGGCGGTAAAACGCATCGGTAACGAGACCTTCCGCTTGTGCCGGGAGTATCTGGACGATGTGATTACCGTCGACAGCGACGCCATCTGCGCGGCGGTCAAAGACCTGTTCGAGGATGTGCGGGCGATTGCCGAGCCGTCCGGGGCGCTGGCGCTGGCTGGGATGAAAAAATACATCCAGCAGCACAACATCCAGGGCGAACGGCTGGCGCACATTCTGTCCGGCGCTAACGTCAACTTCCACGGGTTGCGTTACGTTTCCGAGCGTTGTGAACTGGGTGAACAACGTGAAGCGTTGATGGCGGTGACGATTCCAGAACAGAAAGGCAGCTTCCTGAAGTTTTGTCAGTTGCTTGGCGGGCGTTCTGTCACTGAGTTTAACTATCGCTACGCGGATGCCGACAACGCTTGTATTTTTGTCGGTGTGCGGCTGACACGCGGCAATGCGGAACGTCATGAAATCCTGACGGAATTGCAGGCGGGTGGGTATCAGGTGGTGGATCTGTCTGACGATGAGATGGCGAAGCTGCATGTGCGTTATATGGTCGGTGGCAGGCCATCCAAACCATTGAAGGAGCGGTTGTACAGCTTCGAATTCCCCGAATCGCCGGGAGCGTTGCTGAAGTTCCTCAATACGCTGGGTACGCACTGGAATATCTCGCTGTTCCATTACCGCAGCCACGGCACCGATTTCGGTCGGGTGCTGGCGGCGTTTGAACGCACGGAACACGACCCGGCATTCGAGCAACATCTGCAGGCTCTGGGGTATGAGTGCCATGATGAAACGCAGAACCCGGCGTTTCGTTTTTTCCTGCAAGGTTAACACCGGTTAGCCTGATGCCATGCGCCCGACGGTGTTATGCCGCCGGGCGCATTTTATTTTATGGCCTGTTGCGGTAGGCTTGACCCTCTATCTGTCAGGGACATCACATCATGGCTACGGGATTCAACGGCTTCTCACCGCAGACGCTGACGTTTTTGCAGCAGGTACGCCAGCAGGACAGCAAAGAATGGTTTGAAGATCACCGGCAGGAGTATAACGATCAGTTACTGACGCCGTTTCGCTTGCTGGTAGACTCGCTGTCTATCCCTATGTTGCAGATTGACGATCATTTCGAAACCAAACCGGCGGTAGGCAAAACGTTATCCCGTATTCATCGTGATACCCGCTTTTCCCATGATAAATCGCGCTATCGTGACAAGATGTGGTTCACTTTTAAACGCACCCATAAAGATTGGACCGACGCGCCGGTCTATTTTTTCGAGCTAACGCCGACCGATTGGAGCTACGGGCTGGGCTATTACAGCGCCAGCCGCACCACGATGGAGCTGTTTCGGCAAACGCTGCGCGATAATCCGCAGGGTTTTCTGGATGTGGCGGCGTGTCTGGGGCGTGAGTTTGAGCTGGTGGGGGAGAGTTATAAACGACCGTTGGTTAAGGAACAGCCCGCAGAACTGGCACACTGGTACAATCGTAAATCGTTTGCGGTGATGACCACCCGGCAGGATCAGGAACCGTTGTTTAGTGGTGAACTGGTGCCGCTGCTGGCGAAAGGCTTTACCCGGCTGGAGCCGCTGTATCATTACCTGATGAAGATTGAGACGATGAAGAAAGCGGCGGAGCCTGAAAAGGTCAGCCCCGCCTTTTTGGATGAGAAGTGGTTTAGCCGCTGAGAGTTATTTCCCCCGGCCCATCAAATAATCAAACAGGTAGCTTTCACCGGCGGCGTCAAACACGGTGATTTGCAACTGCCGGTTATCCACGCAGGTCAATAGCAGTTTTTTCTGTCCGCCGAAGCTGCTTTCCGTCTGGCCTATGGCCTGGGTATCGGTCATCTGGCGGGCGCTGAGCGTGATGTCATCGAGTTTGGTCGCATAGCGAAAGGCCACCGAGCCATTGCCGGTGATATCGCCGTCTTCGGTATTCAGCGTGACGTTGACCAGATGGTACGGCGCTTTCTGGTCATACATCTCTTTGAAGTAATCGCTCAGCTCGTCGTACTCCTGCGCCGGGAGTTGCAGGTAATACTCGTAGCTGTAGTCGCCGTCAAAGCAGCTGTTGTGGCGCAGCCGGGCGATCGGGTCCGGCAGGGTGTGCAGCGTGACGTCGTTGAGGTAGCGCAGGCGGCTAAGTTGCTGTTGGTAGCTCTGACGCAGGCACTCTTCATCCCGACAGGTATTTCGGCTGGACAGCCAACTGCGCTGGAACTGCGTCAGGATTTTGTCCTGTGCGACACGCTCCGCGTTACCGGTAAGAAATGCGCGCGATTTCTGCCACTCTTTCGCCAGTTCGTCGTCCAACTGACTGAGCGCGGGTGTCTGGCAAATCAACTTCTCCTGCGCCGAACTGGCCTGTTGGCAGGGAAAGCTGGCGGCCAGCGACGGCAGCGCAACGCACCCCACAGCCAGAGGCAGCAGCCATGTAGCGAGCAATCGTTTCATTATTTTTCCTGTAAGGTTTCCCAAAATGCTGCAATCAACGGGGTGCCAAGATGTGTTCTCTGTACGCAGACACCCAGTTCGAATGGTTCCATCGCTTGTGCTTCTAATACGGATACCCGATTACGCACCGGTTCCGGGCTGTTTTCAAGTACCACATCAGGGATCAAGGCGATACCGCAGCCTAGAGCAACCATCGACACCATCGCTTCATGGCCGGAGACGGTTGCATAAATAGGCGGATTGGTAATGTGTTGACGACGGAACCAGACATCAATTCTTTTCCTCACCGGGCCGTGCTCTGGCAGGATAAACGGGATTTGCGACCAGTCCGGGTGCGGCTGCAACGCTTGAGTTTGCACCGGGCACGGCAGCGCCGGAATGATCAATACCAGCGGGACCTTGCCGATGGGCATGAAATCCACACTGGCTGGCAGCGTTTCCGGCCGGCCAGCAATGCCGAGGTCCGCTTCGTTGGATTGCACTTTATCCAGTGCGTCAGCGGCATCCCCCGTGGTCAGTTTGATTTCCACTAATGGGTGCCTGGCTCGGAAACGGTCGAGGATCGGCGGCAAGTGGCTATACGCGGCGGTGACGGAGCAAAATAGCCGTAGTTCACCGCTGAGCGAATGGCCCTGCTGTTGCAAAATCAGGCGTAATTGCTGGTATTGCAGCAGGGTTTGCTGCGCGAAGGTTTTCAGGTGTTCTCCGGCATCGGTCAGGCGCACGGTGCGGTTATCACGCAGAAACAGCGCCTGACCAATGTCCTCTTCCAGCCGCTGAATCTGGCGCGACAGCGTGGAGGGGCTGATATGCATCGCCTTGGCGGTGCGGCCGAAGTGGCGGCTTTCCACCAGGTGCAAAAAGAGTTTCAGGTCCCGTAAGTCCATGCGCGCTGTGTCTCGTTTTAGTGTTGCAAATCTTGCAATATGACGTTGTTAATATATCAATTTAAGCAATGTATTTCCTGTCATATGATAATGGCATTCTGATGGCGGTAGTTATCGCTGTCCCGTACATAAAGCAAACACAATATCAAATGGAGCACGCCTCATGGCCAATTACTTCAATACACTGAACCTGCGTCAGCAGCTGGCGCAATTAGGCAAATGCCGCTTCATGAGCCGTGACGAATTCGCGGATGAAGCCAGCTACCTGAAAGGCAAGAAAGTGGTCATCGTGGGGTGTGGCGCGCAGGGGCTGAACCAAGGGTTGAACATGCGCGATTCCGGTCTGGATATTGCCTATGCGCTGCGTGCTGAAGCCATCGCTGAAAAACGTGCCTCATGGCGCAAAGCGACCGAAAACGGCTTTAAAGTAGGTACCTATGAAGAACTGATCCCGCAGGCGGATCTGGTGGTTAACCTGACGCCGGACAAACAGCATTCTGCTGTGGTACAGGCGGTACAGCCGTTGATGAAACAAGGCGCTGCGCTGGGTTATTCCCACGGTTTCAACATCGTTGAAGTGGGCGAGCAGGTTCGTAAAGACCTGACCGTAGTGATGGTGGCGCCGAAGTGCCCGGGTACCGAAGTCCGCGAAGAGTACAAACGTGGTTTCGGCGTACCGACGCTTATCGCCGTTCATCCGGAAAATGACCCGAAAGGCGAAGGTATGGCGATCGCCAAAGCGTGGGCGGCTGCGACTGGTGGTCACCGTGCGGGCGTGCTGGAGTCTTCTTTCGTGGCGGAAGTGAAATCTGACCTGATGGGCGAGCAGACGATTCTGTGCGGCATGTTGCAGGCTGGTTCTCTGCTGAGCTTCGACAAGCTGGTTGCTGACGGCGTTGATCCGGCTTACGCGGAAAAACTGATCCAGTTCGGTTGGGAAACCATCACCGAAGCACTGAAGCAGGGCGGTATTACCCTGATGATGGATCGTCTGTCCAACCCGGCCAAGCTGCGTGCGTTCGCGCTGTCTGAGCAGTTGAAAGGCATTATGGTGCCGTTGTTCCAGAAACACATGGACGACATCATCTCCGGCGCATTCTCCAGCGGCATGATGGCTGACTGGGCTAACGACGATGTGAAACTGCTGACCTGGCGTGAAGAAACCGGTAAAACTGCGTTTGAAAACGCTCCGCAGTTTGAAGGTAAAATCGCTGAGCAGGAATACTTCGACAACGGCGTGTTGATGATCGCGATGGTAAAAGCGGGTGTAGAACTGGCATTCGAAACGATGGTCAGCTCGGGTATCATCGAAGAATCGGCTTACTACGAATCACTGCACGAACTGCCGTTGATCGCCAACACCATCGCTCGTAAGCGTTTGTATGAAATGAACGTGGTGATCTCCGATACCGCTGAGTACGGTAACTACCTGTTCGCCAATGCGGCGGTACCGTTGCTGAAAGGCGCGTTCATGGACAGCCTGCAGCCGGGCGATCTGGGTAAACCGGTCGCAGCGACCAGTGTGGACAACGCGCAACTGCGTGACGTGAACGAAGCTATCCGCAACCACCCGATCGAGGTTGTGGGTAAGAAACTGCGTGGCTACATGACCGATATGAAACGTATTGCGGTCGCTGGCTAAGGTCATCGGGACCTTTCCTCCTGAGAGCGGGGCGCAGATTGCGCCCCGTTTTTTTTGCACTCAATTTACAATGTAGGGCAGGGATGAACGATGCAGGACATAAAAATGGCGAAGACGTTCTCTTTATTCTCAAGGAGAGTCGGTATTGCTGTGGTCGGCGTGGCCGTGATGCTGGTGGCCTTTCTCTATGGGGCAGGTGACGATTACACGTTGATACGGCAATACCGGCTTGAAAACAACGTGACGGTGAATCTGCTGGAGCTGGGGAACGGTGGTGCCATGGCAGGGGATGTCTATCGGTATACCGTCAGCGTGAATGGTGGGGAGGCCAAAGAGGTCCTGAAGACCAATAGCCGTGACGCCGATATCCGTATGCAAGAGGGTGTACTGGTGATTAACCTGACTGGCGATGTGTACCGGTTAGATAACCGTGTTCGCCTTCATGACGGCTATGAAACACTGAAAACCCGCATTACCGTGACCCACCCGTAATACGGCCCGATGCGCTGGGCCGTATCGTTATCTTAAGGTCAGGCATCCGCCGGTGCAGACTTAAATACCTGTTCGGCCTTTTGGAAACGCTCGGTGACGACAGAAGAAGGTGCCCGGCCCAGCAGGCTCACGACCATAATCGCCGCACTGGACAGCAGAAAACCGGGGATGATTTCATACAGATTCAGCCAGCCGTACTGTTTCCAGACGATCACGGTCACGGCACCGACCAGCATGCCTGCCAGCGCACCATTGCGAGTCATTCGTGGCCACAGCAGGGAAATCAGAATGACGGGGCCGAAGGCAGCGCCGAAACCGGCCCAGGCGTAACTGACCAGCCCCAGCACGCGGTTTTCAGGGTTCACCGCCAGTGCAATCGCGATGACTGAGACCAGCAGCACCATGGCACGACCGACCCAGACCAATTCTCTCTGACTGGCGTTTTTACGCAGAAACGGCTTGTACAAATCTTCAGTGATGGCGCTGGAACACACCAGCAGCTGGCAACTGAGCGTACTCATCACCGCCGCCAGAATCGCGGACAGCAACACGCCAGCAATCCACGGGTTAAACAGCAGACGCGCCAGTTCGATGAAGACGCGTTCACCATTTTGAGCAACGTTGCCAGCCTGATCAGGGTTACCCGTGAAGTAGGCAATGCCGAAGAATCCGACGGTGACGGCACCGGCCAGACAGAGCACCATCCAGGTCATACTGATACGACGGGCATTGCGGATGGTGTGGTGTGAATCGGCCGCCATAAAGCGCGCCAGAATATGCGGCTGGCCGAAATACCCCAACCCCCACCCCAGCAGCGACAGAATCGCGACGGTGTTCAACCCCTTGAACATGTCCAGATTCGCCGGGTTTTTGCTTTCAATGACCGCCAGTGATGGTGCAATACCGCCAACCGACAGAATGACGATCACCGGCGTCAGGATCAGCGCGAAAATCATCAGGCTGGCCTGCACGGTGTCAGTCCAGCTAACGGCCAGATAGCCGCCGATAAAGGTATAGGCAATGGTTGCCGCCGCACCGGCCCATAAAGCGGTGTCGTAGCTCATGCCGAAGGTACTTTCGAACAGACGGGCACCCGCCACAATGCCGGAAGCGCAATAAATGGTGAAAAACACCAGGATCACCAGCGCGGAAATGACCCGCAGCAGTTTGCTTTTATCTTCAAAGCGGTGGCTGAAGTAATCCGGCAGCGTCAGCGCGTTATGGTTAACCTCGGTATGTACCCGCAGGCGTCCGGCGACCCAGGTCCAGTTCAGGTAAGCGCCGATAGTCAGGCCAATTGCTATCCAGCTTTCCGAGATACCTGACAGAAAGACGGCCCCCGGCAACCCCATCAGCAGCCAGCCGCTCATGTCGGAGGCCCCGGCAGATAACGCCGTGACCACACTCCCCATACGACGTCCACCCAGAATATAGTCGCCAAAATTGTGGGTGGCGCGATAGGCCATCAGGCCGATCAACACCATCCCGAAGATGTACACCAGAAAGGTCACCAGCAATGGTGTGCTCATCGTCGTCATTATTTTCTCCATTGTGATGCGATCCGTCAGTCCTGCGCTCCGGTAGGCCGGGCACTGTCCGGCTTGCCGGAACGGATTCGCGATAATAGTTGCTACAGGTTGCACCTTTCAACTGATGGCTGGCTAAAGCGACATGCCAACGCGGCTGGCATTGCCAGTAAAGCCTGCGATCATTCAGAAGAATGGGCGGCAATAGGGTGAAAAGCGTAGTTTATTAACAAGGTTGCACAAAGTTGCAACATGCCGGATAGTAGCTTTGCTTTCCAACATCACTTTCTTATACCCGTCATACCTCAGGTTGCAGGTGCGTTGGCTTTCTTCCTCGCCTTTTGGGCCAACGCGAGCGTTTTGTTCTGCAACTCGATGTATTGAGGGCGCATAACAGGAGCGGATATGGGCACCACGACTATGGGCGTCAAGCTCGATGAGGCCATGCGTGAGCGTCTTAAAGCCGCGGCGCAGCGCATCGATCGCACGCCGCACTGGCTGATTAAACAGGCCATTTTCAGCTATCTCGAACGCCTTGAAAGTGGTGCAGACACGCCTGAAATTCCTCCGCCGGTCGGGCAAGACCCGAGTGAGGCGGCAGAGATTATGCCGCAATCGCCACAAGAAGAAACCCACCAGCCGTTTTTGGACTTCGCAGAGCAGGTTTTGCCGCAATCGGTGCTACGTTCAGCGATCACGGCGGCGTACCGTCGGCCGGAAACGGAGATGATACCGATGTTGCTGGAACAAGCGCGTATGCCAGAGGCGATGTCGCACGCTGCCAGCGCGCTGGCGGCCCGTTTGGCGGCGACGTTACGCCAGCAGAAAAACAGCGGCGGCCGGGCAGGCATGGTACAGAGCCTGTTGCAGGAATTTTCGCTGTCATCGCAGGAGGGCGTGGCGTTGATGTGTCTGGCGGAGGCGCTGTTGCGTATTCCGGATAAACCGACGCGGGACGCACTGATTCGCGACAAAATCAGTACCGGTAACTGGCAGTCACACGTTGGGCGTAGTACCTCGCTGTTCGTCAACGCCGCGGCCTGGGGGCTACTGGTGACCGGCAAACTGGTGTCGACCCACAATGAATCTCATCTCTCCGGTGCGTTGAACCGTATCATCGCCAAAAGCGGTGAGCCGCTGGTGCGTAAAGGCGTGGACATGGCGATGCGGTTGATGGGCGAGCAGTTCGTCACCGGGGAAACCATCGCCGAAGCATTGGCGAATGCCCGCAAGCTGGAGGCGCGAGGCTTCCGTTATTCCTATGACATGCTGGGCGAAGCGGCGATGACCGGTGATGATGCCACGGCGTATCTGGCATCTTATCAGCAGGCCATTCACGCAATTGGTAAAGCCGCCTGCGGGCGTGGTATTTACGAAGGGCCGGGTATTTCCATGAAACTTTCGGCGTTGCACCCGCGCTACAGCCGGGCGCAGTACGAGCGCGTGATGGACGAGTTGTATCCGCGCCTGCTGTCGTTAACGCTGTTGGCGCGGCACTACGATATCGGCATTAATATTGATGCCGAAGAAGCGGACAGGCTGGAACTGTCTCTCGACCTGCTCGAACGGTTGTGTTTTGAACCCCAACTGACGGGGTGGAACGGCATCGGTTTCGTGATCCAGGCTTATCAGAAGCGTTGTCCCTTTGTGATTGACGCGATTATTGACCTGGCGCGTCGTAGTCAGCGGCGATTGATGGTACGGCTGGTGAAAGGCGCTTACTGGGATAGCGAAGTCAAGCGCGCTCAGGTGGATGGTCTGGAAGACTACCCGGTCTATACCCGCAAGCTGTACACCGATATCTCCTATCTGGCGTGTGCCCGTCGTCTGCTGGCGGTGCCGAACCTGATTTACCCGCAGTTTGCCACCCACAACGCCCATACGCTCAGCGCCATCTACCATCTGGCAGGCAACAACTACTACCCAGGCCAATATGAGTTCCAATGCCTGCACGGCATGGGAGAACCGTTGTATGAGCAGGTGGTGGGTAAGGTGGCGGACGGTAAACTGAACCGCCCATGTCGGATTTACGCCCCGGTCGGCACCCATGAAACCTTGTTGGCCTATCTGGTGCGCCGTTTGCTGGAAAATGGCGCCAATACCTCGTTTGTCAACCGGATTGCCGACCCGTCGGTGGCACTGGAAACACTGGTGGCTGACCCGGTCAGGGAAGCGGAAGTACTGGCGGTACGGGATGGGCAGGTTGGGTTGCCGCATCCGCGTATTCCGTTGCCGCGTGCGCTGTATGGCAATGGGCGACGCAACGCCAGCGGGCTGGATTTATCCAGCGAGCACCGTCTGGCGTCGCTATCCAGCGCGCTGCTAAGCAGTGCCGCCCGACCCTGGCAGGCACAGCCGATACTGGCTGTCGACGGCGATGTCGGCGGTGAGGCCCGACCGGTCGTTAACCCGGCTGAGCCGCGTGATGTGGTGGGCTATGTGCGTGAAGCGCAGCCCCAGGAGGTCACACTGGCGCTGGCGCAGGCAGCCAGCACCGGTGATATCTGGTTCGCTACGCCTGCCACCGAACGGGCCGCTATCCTGTCGCGGGCGGCCGACCTGCTGGAAAACCAGCAACAACATCTGTTGGGATTGCTGGTACGGGAGGCGGGAAAAACGCTGGCGAATGCGGTGGCGGAAGTCCGTGAAGCCGTGGATTTCTTACGTTATTACGCCGCATTGGTGCGCGAGACATTCAACAATCATGATTACCGCCCACTGGGGCCGGTGGTATGCATCAGCCCGTGGAATTTCCCGCTCGCTATTTTCACCGGTCAGGTGGCGGCAGCGCTGGCGGCGGGTAACAGTGTACTGGCTAAACCAGCAGAGCAGACACCGCTGATTGCGGCGCAGGCAGTGCAGATACTGCATGAGGCTGGGGTGCCGATCGGGGCGCTGCAATTGTTACCGGGGAATGGCGAAACCGTGGGCGCTGCACTGGTGCGTGACGAACGGGTACGCGGGGTCATGTTTACCGGTTCTACGGCTGTCGCTTCTCAGCTACAACGCGCGCTGGCTGGACGGCTCGACCCGCAGGGGCGTACCACGCCGCTCATCGCTGAAACCGGCGGTATCAACGCGATGATTGTTGATTCGTCGGCGCTGACCGAACAGGTGGTGGCGGATGTGATGACGTCGGCGTTTGATAGTGCCGGTCAACGTTGTTCGGCGTTGCGGCTGTTGTGTGTGCAGGAGGAAGTCGCGGACAAAACGCTGACGATGCTACGCGGGGCGATGGCGGAGTACCGCATGGGGAACCCGGAGCGACTTTCCACCGATGTTGGGCCACTGATCGATGGCGATGCGAAGCAGCGGATTAGTCACCATATTCACATGATGAGGGCCAAAGGGCGGCCGGTGTTTCAGGCCGCCTGGCCGAATAGCCGGGATGAGGCGGAATGGGGACACGGGTATTTCATTCCCCCGACGCTGATTGAGCTGGACAGTGTGGAAGAACTGCAACAGGAGGTGTTCGGTCCGGTGCTGCACATCGTGCGTTATTCCCGCCATCAACTGGAGCCATTGATTCGACACATCAACGCGGCCGGTTACGGCCTCACGCTGGGTCTGCATACCCGTATCGATGAAACCATCGCGCGGGTGACGGGGCTGGCGAAGGTGGGCAATCTGTATGTGAACCGCAATATGGTCGGTGCGGTGGTCGGCGTACAGCCGTTTGGTGGTGAGGGGTTATCCGGTACCGGTCCCAAAGCGGGCGGGCCGCTTTATCTGCACCGGTTGCTGTCGTATCGCCCGGATGATGCCGCAACGCAGGTATTCACCCATCAGGACAACGAACGCCCGGCCGATTTCACCGCACGTCAGACACTGCTGGCCGGATTACAAGCACTGGAAACCTGGGCGCGGCAGACGCAGCGTAACGTGCTGGAGTCTTGTTGCCAGCGTTATGCCGGGCTGACGCAGAGCGGCACCATTCGGGTATTACCCGGCCCGACCGGCGAGCGTAATACCTATACGTTGTTGCCGCGAGAGCAGGTGCTGTGTGTGGCGGATAATGACGATGACGCGCTGGTGCAACTGGCGGCGGTGCTGGCGGTGGGCAGCCGGGCGTTATGGCGTGAAACGCCGGAGCGACAGGCGCTGTATCGGCACCTGCCTGAACCGGTACAGGCACGGCTGGTATTCTGCCGTGATGGCATAACGGACGGCAGCCGGTTTGACGCGGTGATTTTCCACGGTGATGCCGATCAGTTGCGTCAGTTTAGCGAGCAGTTAGCGCAACGCGATGGGGCGATTGTTAGTGTGCAGGGGCTGTCCCGTGGCGAAACTGACATTGTGCTGGAACGGTTGCTGATCGAGCGCTCGCTCAGTATTAACACCGCTGCCGCGGGCGGCAACGCCAGCCTGATGACTATAGGTTAATGACACCAGAGGTTGTTATCGGTGATTTATGTCGGAACTGTGGAAGGTTTCGTGCTTGATAACATCGGTTATTCTTTTGCTGCATCATCGCACGCACGACAAGGAGAGGCTCAACGCCGCCTCTCCTTGACCTCTGGCTAATGGCTAAACTGCGCCGCTACCGCGGTCCCTTCGGCGTTCGCCTTCGCTGTTCGGACCGCCTGTGACGTGCTCCCAGCACGGCACAGGCTTTCGCTGCGTCCATGCGGCTCATCCGACGAAGTCGCCCACCTCAGCACAGTTTTAATGCCAGAAAGCACCCACCTGTAATGTAAGAGGGGGTGTTAACAGCCTAAAAACGAATCTCGCCGCCTCTACTCCCATTAGTTACGGTACAGCACCTTGATAATGTGGTAGCCGAACTGGGTTTTGACCGGGCCGAAGGGTTTGAGCAGCTCGCAGGAAAACACCGCCTTGTCGAAATCCGGAACCATGTCGCCTTTACGGAATTCGCCTAAGTCGCCGCCATTACGCTTTGACGGGCAGGTCGAGTGTTTTTTTGCTAACTGCTGAAAGTCTGCTCCCTTCTCGAGTTGAGCCAGAATGTCGGTGGCCTGCTGTTCGGTATCCACCAGAATGTGCAATGCTGCTGCGGTATTTGCCATAGTACGCTCCTTGAGCAAAGGGAAAGCCGATGTTACCAGTCACAGCCTAGCACCCCCTTGTGACGAAAGGAAATGCGGCGCGCGTTCCTGTTTGGGGAAGGAGACCTCGCGCTGGTCCGGACTTTTGCTACAATCCTGTTCTGTTACAATCCCCTTCCGTTTGAACGTCGAGCTCGAAACATCATGCGCATGAATCCCAGCCAACAACACGCCGTTGAATTTGTGACCGGTCCCTGTCTGGTCCTGGCCGGGGCGGGATCCGGCAAAACGCGAGTGATTACCCAAAAAATCGCCCATCTGATCCGGGGCTGCGGCTATCAGGCCCGCCATATCGCAGCCGTGACCTTTACCAACAAAGCGGCTCGGGAGATGAAAGAGCGTGTGGCGCAAACACTGGGGCGTCAGGAAACCCGTGGTTTGCTGATTGCGACCTTCCATACGTTGGGGCTTGAGATCATCAAGCGTGAGTACGCGGCGTTGGGCATGAAGTCTAACTTCTCGTTGTTTGACGATCAGGATCAGCTGGCGCTGTTAAAAGAGCTGACGGAGTTGTGGCTGCAAAACGACAAGGACTTGCTGCAACAGCTTGTGTCTGCCTTGTCCAACTGGAAAAACGACCTGATTGACCCTGCACAGGCAGCAGCACTGGCGCGCTCAGAGCGGGACCGGTTGTTTGCGCATTGCTACCGGCTGTATGACGAGCATCTGCGGGCCTGCAACGTGTTGGATTTTGATGACCTGATCCTGCTGCCAACGTTGCTGCTTAAACGCAATGAAGAGGTGCGTGAACGCTGGCAGAACCGCCTGCGTTATTTGCTGGTGGATGAATATCAGGATACCAACACCAGCCAGTACGAACTGGTGAAGTTGCTGGTAGGCAGTCGGGCGCGCTTTACCGTAGTGGGCGACGACGACCAGTCGATTTACTCCTGGCGCGGTGCTCGCCCACAAAACTTGTCGCTGTTGCAGCAGGACTTTCCGCAATTGCAGGTTGTCAAGCTAGAGCAGAATTACCGCTCGTCTGGGCGAATTCTCAAGGCCGCGAATATTCTTATCGCCAACAACCCGCACGTGTTCGAAAAGCGGCTGTATTCCGAGTTGGGATATGGTGAAGAGCTGAAAATCATCACCGCCAATAACGAAGATCATGAAGCGGAACGGGTGGTAGGTGAGCTGATTGCCCACCACTTTATCCGCAAAACCCAGTATGGCGACTACGCCATTCTTTATCGCGGTAACCACCAGTCCCGGTTGTTCGAAAAAGTGTTGATGCAAAACCGCATCCCTTATCGCATTTCCGGCGGTACGTCGTTTTTCTCTCGCCCGGAAATCAAAGACCTGCTGGCTTACTTACGCGTGCTGACCAACCCGGAAGACGACAGCGCATTCTTGCGCATCGTGAATACACCCAAGCGTGAAATCGGCCCGGCGACACTGCAAAAGCTGGGCGAGTGGGCCAGGCAGCGCAACCGTAGCCTGTTTAACGCCAGCTTCGATATGGGGCTGAGCCAGACCCTGAGCGGGCGCGGGCTGGAGTCATTGCAGCGTTTCACGCAGTGGATCGGTGACATTGCCCGACTGGCGGAACAGGAACCGGTGAAAGCGGTACGTGATTTGATCCACGGGCTGGATTACGAAAGCTGGTTGTATGAAACCTCGCCCAGTCCGAAAGCCGCGGAAATGCGCATGAAAAACGTCAATACGCTGTTTACCTGGATGACGGAAATGCTGGAGGGCAGCGATTTGGATGAACCGATGACGCTGACCCAGGTCGTCACCCGGTTTACCCTGCGTGATATGATGGAACGTAACGAGGCCGAAGAAGAACTGGATCAGGTGCAACTGATGACGCTGCACGCCTCTAAAGGGCTGGAGTTCCCTTACGTGTATCTGGTCGGCATGGAAGAAGGGTTGTTACCGCACCAGACCAGCATTGATGAGGATAATGTCGACGAGGAGCGTCGTCTGGCCTATGTGGGCATTACCCGGGCACAGAAAGAACTGACGTTTACCTTGTGCCGCGAGCGTCGGCAATACGGTGAGTTAATTCGCCCAGAGCCGAGTCGTTTCCTGCTGGAATTGCCGCAGGATGATGTGATGTGGGAAACCGAACGCAAAGTCGTCAGCCCACAGGAGCGGATGCAGAAAGGGCAGAATCATCTGGCCAACCTGCGCGCCCAACTGGCGAAGGCCAGAGACAAAGACTAACTCGGGAAGAAAAGACTAACGCGGGAAGCTATGCCGGGCGCGATGGCCCGGCGTGTTGAGGCTAACGGTCAGGGCGTGACGGTTTTACCGTCTACGGTCACGTTTTTCACCGTACCGAATTTCCACGGTGAAGATCCGCTACGCAGGTTGCTGAACGTCAGGTTATTGAACTGGCTGTCGCTCAGGTCACTGATTGACGTCGGGCTTACACCGCTGAGTTTCATATTGCTGAAAGTAAACTGGCTGTGCCAGATGTCTTTGCTGCAGTCACCGCTGATTTCAATCGATGGGCTTGACCCGGTGCTGTCCTGCACGGTGATGTTTTTGACGGTGAAGTCATAAAAACGTGCTGGTACCGTGGCGGGGGTGTAATCGGTGGTGCCGTTGTTGTCAGCGTAACTTAACGTCACGATAACCACCTGTTTGGCCAGGTTTTTCAGCGCACTGTTACGGAAGATGATGCCATGCGCACCACCACCGATAGCCGGGGCGCTTTTGGCCCGCAGGCCGATGTCGCTTTGGCTTATCACGTTATTTTCCGCCAGTACATCGACGATGCCGGCACCGGTATGGCTACCCAGTACGACCGCACCATGCCCGTGACGGAAATAGTTATTGAATAGCCAGGCATTTTGCGTCGGCTCCTTGTGTTGCGCGGACTGACCCATACCGGCGGCGAAGTTGATACTGTCGTCTCCGGTATCAAATACGCTGTTGAATACCATGATGTTTTGGCTGTTGCCAAATTCGACGCCGTCGCCATTGTTGGCGTTGAATGTCTGATGGGTGACGCCGTTTTCCACCACATTTTGGCTTTCCAGGAACATCACGCCGTGGTTGGCTGGGTTACGGATGGTCACATCGGCGATGTAAGCGTTTTTGACGCCGCGCAGAGTGATGAGGCTTGAACGGCGCTGGCTGTACGCGGTTTTGGTATCCATGCCGGTAGCGGTGGCCGCAGCAACCTGGTTTTTAGCCAGAATACCGTCTTTGCTAACCTTGCTGTTATCACTCTTCACGTACTGCGGCAGGCTGTTGCCCAGTTCATCTTTGGCGTCTGTGCCGCGTTTCCAGCCGTTGCCGTCGATAACGCCTTTACCGACGATACGAATGTTTGTGAATGTCCCAACGGCTGAACTGTTTTTGTCGATGGCGTTGATAAGCGAGGCAGGCCGCATCTGGGATGAATAACTGTAAATCTTATAGGCATCAGGGTAATCCGCCGCGTTATCCGAACCTAATAACGTCGCACCCTGCAACAGATTCAGGGTCATGTCGCTTTTCAGCCACAATGCGCCTGTCTTGAAAACGCCAGCTGGGACATCGATGCGACAGCCGCTTGGGCAGGCGTTGATCGCCTTTTGTATCGCGCTGGTATTGAGCGTGGTGCCGTCGCCCTTCGCACCGTACTGGGTAATGTTGATGACTGTCGGCGTGGCGGTGGTGGTGGCGGTGACCGTGTTGCTGTCCGTGGACGTTGTTCCGTCGGCATAGACGGCCCGCACGGTGAACCGGTAGTCAGTGTTGGCTTTCAGTCCATCGATTTTGGCGTTTTGTACCACAATGCGATGGTGAAAACTGGCCGTGTCATTTTTGTAAAACGCACTGATGTACGGTTTCGCTGGCGAGTTCTTGTCGTTATTTTGGCTGGCGAGTCCAATCAACTGGCCGTTCTGGTAAATCTGGTAATCGGTGATATTGGAGGTATCTTCTGGCGCGTCCCACACCAGCACCACACTGTGGTCATCGTTAGACAACGTCGGTACCTGTAGCTTTTGCGGGACTTGAGCAGGACTGGCGATTGCCAGCGCCGGGAGACTGATCAGGCAGGCCGACACCATCGACGCCAGAGTATGGCGCCGGAAAAATATGAGCGTTTTCATCCTTGTTCCTTCATTGTGTTTATTTCAAAAATACGCAATGACGTCAGAAATCGTATTGACGTCAGATTCAGGCAGTAGTCTGTATTCGGTCCAGGTACAGCATGACTTCCAAAAAGAAACGGTGTTTTATAAAAATACATCCCGTATTCCTTTTTTCCCCGGAAGCGATCACAAACCTAGTCGAGGGGATAAAAAAAAGGGGTAACTAATTGTTACCCCTTTTTGCTGTCAGACGGTGTGTTCTTCGATGAGAAGTGGCCAGTGCACGTAGCTTTGCCACAGACTTTCCTGCGACAGGGTTTCGGCTCGCAGAGGATGTTGATCAAGCCAGCCAGTCGGCAGAATGACACGCAGACTATCGCCTTCTACTCGCAGGCGCACTGCCGGTAGGGTGTCGTCGCGTCGGCGGCTGGCAAAGATAATCGCCAGTCGCAGCAGGCGACATAACCGCTGTGCCAGAGTAACTGGCAAGGCGTTTTGCTGAGTAAGGGGAATCGGGTCGATGGTGTTGCTTTGGTTTTGTAACAGTGTCGCCAGCAATTTTTTCTGTGCCGGTGTGAAGCCCGGCAAATCGCTGTTGCGAACCAGATAGGCCGCATGCTGCGGTGCCTGACGGAAATCGACACTCAGGCCGATTTCGTGAATCAGACAGGCGCTAGCCAGTAATTCCCGACATCGGCCATCTAACTGCCAGTCGCGGGCGACCTGCTGTAAAAAATTATCCGCCAGCAGCCTGACCCGTTGCGCCTGTTCGCTATCCAGCAGGTAACGGCGTTGCAGGTTTTTCAGAGTACGGTGGCGGATATCCTGCTCAATTGGCAGATGCAACATGCCGTAGACCAGTCCTTCGCGCAGCGCACCGCCTGCCAACGTCATGGAGTCGATATCCAGTTCCTGAAAGATAGCCAACAGGATGGATAGGCCGCTGGGAAACACCAACGCACGCTCCAGCGTAAGGCCCTCAATTTCCAGCTCTTCCAGCTTACTGCACTGGATGGCGCGCTGTTTCAGCTGGCGCAACTTACTGAGGGTGATGTATTCATCCATCCCCTGCGCCACCATGATTTCCTGTAACGCCTGTACTGTGCCCGACGCGCCGACGCAAATTTGCCAGCCCTGCTGACGCAGAATGTCTTTTACCGGCTGTAACATTTCACGAGCTGCCTGTTCGGCCCGCTCAAAATGCGCCAGGGTCAGATCGCGATCGGTAAAATACCGCTCCAGCCAGGTCACGCAACCCATTGGCAGGCTGAAGAGTTGGGTATGACGGGCCCCCGTACCGGTCGCCAGTTCGGTACTGCCGCCGCCGATATCCACCACCAGCCGTTGTTCTGGTCCACCGGTGGTATGGGCGACGCCCTGATAGATGAGCCGAGCTTCTTCTTCACCACTGATCACCTGAATCGGCAGGCCCAGAATCTGTTGGGCACGTTCCAGGAATTCATCCGCGTTGGTGGCCAGCCTTAATGTGGCGGTCGCCACGACTCGCACTTGTTGTGGCGGAATGTCCTGCAACCGTTCGGAGAATAGTGCCAGACATTGCCAGCCACGCTGCATAGCTTCCGGTGAGAGGCGGTTATTCGCGTCCAGTCCGGCAGCCAGTCTGACTTTCCGTTTGATGCGAGCCAGCGTCTGTACACTGCCTGCCACCTCACGCACCACCAGCATATGAAAGCTGTTGGACCCTAAATCGATTGCGGCATAAAGAGAAGAAGCGCTCAGCATCGGCAACTCAACCCGGTCGTTTTCGATTGTTACGAGGCGCACCGCTGCGGCGAGGCGCGCCGGGACGGCGAGGGCCACCACTGGTGCGTGGACGGCTCAGGCGCTTAGGCTCGGGCAATCCGGTCATCAGCGCTTCGCTGTTGTATTTGCTCACCGGGATACGATGGCCGATATAGTCTTCAATGGCTGGCAGATTCAGTGCGTATTCTTCACAGGCCAGGCTGATAGAACAGCCGCTGGCACCCGCACGGCCGGTACGGCCGATGCGATGGACGTAATCCTCACAATCGTCAGGCAGGTCGTAGTTGAATACATGAGTGACCAACGGAATGTGCAAGCCGCGTGCCGCCACATCGGTGGCGACCAGAATATCCAGGTTGCCTTGGGTGAATTCTTCCAGAATGCGTAGCCGTTTTTTCTGTGCTACGTCACCGGTCAGCAGCCCGACACGATGACCATCCGCGGCCAGGTGGCCCCAAATCTCTTCACAACGGTGCTTGGTGTTAGCGAAGATGATGCAGCGATCTGGCCACTCTTCTTCGATCAACGTTTGCAGCAGACGCATTTTCTCTTCATTGGAAGGGTAGAACAGCTCTTCCTTGATGCGATGACCGGTTTTCTGCTCCGGCTCCACTTCAACATATTCGGCGTTGTTCATCTGTTCGAACGCCAACTCGCGCACGCGATAGGATAAGGTGGCGGAAAACAGCATGTTCAGACGCTGATTAGCCGGCGGCATGCGACGGAATAACCAGCGGATATCCTTGATAAAGCCGAGATCGTACATACGATCGGCTTCGTCCAGCACCACGACCTGGATGGCGCCCATATGGATATGGTTTTGTTTGGTGTAGTCGATTAAACGACCGGTGGTACCGATCAGAATATCGACGCCGTCTTCCAGTACTTTTAGCTGCTTGTCGTAGCCGTCGCCACCGTAAGCCAGCCCCAACCGCAGACCGGTGGCTTTCGCCAGCGCTTCAGCATCGGTATGGATTTGCACCGCCAGTTCACGGGTCGGCGCCATAATCAAGGCGCGGGGTTGATTGGTCTGGCGTTCAGCGGGTGCGGGGTGGGTCAGCAAATAATGAAATGTAGACGCCAGAAACGCCAGCGTCTTGCCTGTTCCGGTTTGCGCTTGTCCCGCCACGTCACGGCCCGACAGCGTCAGCGGCAACGCCAGCGCCTGAATGGGCGTGCAGTTATGAAAGCCTTTATTTTCAAGAGCTTCAATAACCTGCGGGTGCAGTGCGAAGTCGGAAAACTTCTGTTCGGTTAAGTGTGTTTTGCTCATAGCGTGGTAGAATATCAGTTAACTATTGCTTTACGAAAGCGTATCCAGTGAAATAAAGTCAACCTCATAGTTGGTTAATGCTACACCAACTGGGTAGAGATAATCCTGCGGAGTAAAACATGAGCGATAAAATTATTCATCTGACGGACGACAGCTTCGAGACAGACGTACTGCAGTCTGAACATGTGACACTGGTTGATTTCTGGGCTGACTGGTGTGGTCCTTGTAAAATGATTGCTCCGATTCTGGATGAGATCGCCGACGAGTATGAAGGTAAACTGACCATCGCCAAGCTCAACATCGATGACAACCCGGCTACCGCACCGAAATACGGTATTCGTGGTATCCCGACGCTGCTGCTGTTTAAAAACGGCGAAGTGGCGGCGACCAAAGTCGGTGCGTTGTCCAAAGGGCAACTGAAAGAGTTCCTGAACGCCAATCTGTAATCCGTCATACTGGCTTTCCTGGGCGACAGCGGGGTGATGAGATTTTCTCATTCTGACCGCTGGACGCCCACCGGGAAGCGTGCTAGATTCGTCAATACTGCATATCGTACTTACCTTAGTTTAAGCCATTAGGCTTGAGCCTGAAGTTAGAATCTAAAGTTTTATCCCATGTCAGGTTTGGAAATCATTAATTTTCATTATGTTAGTGTCCAGTCTGGCAATCTGACAGTTTTACATTAATTAGTTTTACGGTGTCTTCGACCTCTTGCCATGAGTGTGCGTAGCGTCAGTGCGATTAAGCCTGAGCAACACAGTGTCTGGTGATTGAAGGCTGTTAAGCGGCATGGATGTTCCTGCCATACCATTCACGTTAATAGTTCGAGATTTACCCCGAGTTTAAGAACCCACCATTATGAATCTTACCGAATTAAAAAATACGCCAGTGTCTGAGTTAATTACTCTTGGCGAAAATATGGGGCTGGAGAATCTGGCTCGCATGCGTAAACAGGATATTATTTTCGCTATCCTCAAGCAGCACGCGAAAAGTGGTGAAGATATCTTTGGCGATGGCGTACTGGAAATATTGCAGGATGGTTTTGGTTTCCTCCGCTCCGCAGACAGTTCCTACCTCGCCGGCCCTGATGATATCTACGTTTCCCCCAGCCAAATCCGACGCTTCAACCTCCGCACTGGTGACACCATTTCCGGTAAGATTCGTCCTCCGAAAGAGGGTGAACGCTATTTCGCGCTGTTGAAGGTCAATGAAGTCAACTACGACAAACCGGAAAATGCCCGCAGCAAGATCCTGTTTGAGAACCTGACACCGCTGCATGCTAATTCGCGCCTGCGTATGGAGCGTGGCAACGGTTCTACCGAAGACCTGACCGCCCGCGTGCTGGACCTGGCCGCCCCTATCGGTCGTGGACAGCGTGGTCTGATTGTTGCGCCGCCGAAAGCCGGTAAAACCATGCTGCTGCAAAACATTGCCCAGAGCATTGCTTACAACCATCCGGATTGCGTGCTGATGGTGCTGCTGATTGACGAACGTCCGGAAGAAGTGACGGAAATGCAGCGTCTGGTGAAAGGGGAAGTGGTGGCGTCGACGTTCGACGAACCCGCTTCTCGCCACGTTCAGGTCGCCGAAATGGTGATTGAGAAAGCCAAGCGTCTGGTTGAGCATAAGAAAGACGTGATTATCCTGCTGGACTCTATCACCCGTCTGGCTCGTGCCTACAACACCGTAGTACCGGCATCCGGTAAAGTCCTGACCGGTGGTGTGGATGCTAACGCCCTGCATCGTCCGAAGCGTTTCTTTGGTGCGGCCCGTAACGTTGAAGAGGGCGGCAGCCTGACTATCATCGCCACCGCGCTGATCGATACCGGCTCGAAGATGGACGAAGTGATTTACGAAGAATTTAAGGGCACCGGTAACATGGAACTGCACCTGTCTCGTAAGATTGCGGAGAAACGTGTGTTCCCGGCGATTGATTACAACCGCTCCGGTACCCGTAAGGAAGAGCTGTTGACCACGTCTGAAGAGCTGCAGAAGATGTGGATTCTGCGCAAGATTATCCACCCGATGGGGGAAATCGACGCGATGGAGTTCTTGATCAACAAACTGGCGATGACCAAAACCAACGACGAATTCTTCGATATGATGAAACGGTCGTAACCGGTTTTCCCAGTAACGGGTTATGTCATCAAACAAAACGCCACGAATCCGTGGCGTTTTTTGTTTCTGTCTGTTCGGCCGGTCTTGCATGTTTTCAATCCTGTGGCGCTAATGCGGGCAGAACGCATCATGTTTTGTTACGTGAACGTGCAGGAACTTTCTGAAAAATTTGGTAAATTAGCCTCGGTTGGCATAATTCGCAGTAGTATCATCAGGCACTGATAAGCGTGAATGAATCATGATGAGTGCTCAATTAGTCGCCGTATTCCTGTGCTCTTTTTTCTCCCTGCTGCTGGCGCGTCATGTAGCGAGAAAAACCGGTCTGGTCGACAGACCAAATCACCGTAAACGCCATCGTGGCGCGGTGCCACTGGTTGGCGGAATTTCTGTCTACGCCGGTGTCTGTCTGTTGCCGTTTTTCATTCCCGAGTCGATTCCCCATTTCCCGGTTTACCTGCTGTGTGCGGGGTTGCTGGTGCTGGTTGGCGCACTGGACGATCGCTTTGACATCAGCATTGGTATCCGGGCTACGGTACAGACGGTTGTTGCCATAATAATGATGGCGCTGGCCGGGCTGATGTTGCTGCGTCTGGGGTATATTCTGGGGCCGAGCTGGGATATCGGACTGGGGATGATGCGTTATCCCATGACGTTATTGGTGGTATGGACGGCTATCAATGCTTTCAACATGGTGGATGGCATCGATGGTTTGCTGGGCGGGTTGTCTGGCGTGTTGTTTGTCGGCTTGGGCATTTTATTCTATCTCCACGGCAGCAACGCGCTGGCGTTTTGGAGTTTTGCCATGATTGCTGCCATCTTGCCGTATAGTCTGTTGAACCTTGAATGCTTCGGCCGACGTTATAAGGTTTTCATGGGAGATGCGGGTAGTACCCTGATGGGGTTTACCGCCATCTGGCTACTGCTGCAAGGCTCTCAGGGGCCGGAGAGTGCTATCCGGCCGGTAACGGCATTGTGGGTTATCGCTATTCCACTGATGGATATGGTGGCGATTGTCTATCGCCGGTTGCGCAAAGGCTCAAATCTGTTTTCGCCGGATCGTCAGCATATCCATCATCTGCTGATGCGTGCCGGATTGACTTCCCGTCAGGCGTGCCTGTTGATTACACTGGCCGCCGCGTTACTGGCGGGCATGGGGATTGCCGGTGAATGGTTGGCGATTCCCGAGTACGTGATGTTTGTGCTGTTTTTGCTGGTATTTGGTGGTTATGGCTACTGCATTACGCGGGCGTGGCGAGTGGCGCGCGTTGTCCGGCGTATTCAGCGTTACTGGCGCAATCATCGCTATTGTTGATATATACCCGTCATACTTCAAGTTGCAGGTGCGTTGGCTTTCCTCGCTCACCCCAGTCACTTACTGATGTAAGCTCCTGGGGATTCGCTGCATCGCCGCGTTACAAGGCTCAATGAGCCTTGCCCTAATGGGCCAACGCGTTGCGTTGTTCAACACGCGAGCGTGTTGTCCTGCAACTCGAATTATTTTGGGCATAATCCCAATTTTTATAAACCGAATCGGGAAACACAATGAAACCGGAAATCTCCCCCCAGGCGGTGTCGTTGGATAATGAACTGGATATTCGCCAGCTCTGCCGGGTGTTATGGCAGGGCAAGGGCTGGATTGTCGGCTCGGCGGCGTTATTGGCACTGCTGGCGCTGGTGTATTCCTGGCTGGCTCAACCGGTGTGGCGCGCGACGGCAGTAACGGATAAACCGGCGGTTGCGATGCTGTCGACGTTTTTTGAACAGCAGCAGTGGCTGCGCTCGCTGGATGCATCGTCAACGGTGGTGCCGGATGGCAGTACTATCGTGGCGGATGCCTATACCGAGTTTACTCTGCAGGCTGCCGCCTACGATACCCGGCGCGAGTTTTGGCTACAGTCACCGTATTACCGTGAACGTCGAAAAGACGACAACAAGGCAGATGCTGTCCTGCTGGATACGCTTATCAACGATATTCAGTTTATAACGCACGATGAGGCTAAAAAAACCAATGATACCCTTAAGCTGGCGGCCGATAACCCACAAGACGCCAGTAACCTGTTACGACAATATATACAGTTTGCTAACCAGCGTGCCGTCAATCATCTGAACCAAGACCTGGCGGGAAACTGGGAAGCACGTATTCGGTTTGAGCGTACCTGGCTGCAACGTGAGGACGCGGTTGCCCGGGTGGCGCATGACCAGGAGCTACGGCGCGTGACGCAAGCACTGGCTATCGCCCGCCAGCAGGGGATAACACAGCCGAAGCATGATGCACCGTCCGATTCGGCGTTATTTCTGCAAGGTTCGGCCTGGCTACAGGCACGTCTGGAGATGCTGAAGGCCAATGGCCCGGCATTCGATGCGGATTACGCACCGCGTCAGGCAGTACTGGCGATGCTGGAAAGCGGTCCGGCGCTGGCGGACAGGTTTCATACTTACCGCTATTTGCATACGCCGCAAGAGCCTGTGCATCGCGACAGTCCACGTCGTAATCTTCTGCTACTGATGTGGGGCAGCATTGGTCTGGTGATGGGGGCCGGACTGGCGCTGGCGCGGCGTCGGCGTGATTAAATGTTCAGCGCGTTGATAGCGCGGTGGGCCGGTCACCCTTGTTTTACCGTGGCGGCAAACCGTAACTCAGGCCGGAATAAAGAGAGTCATCAGTGAAAGTTTTGACGGTCTTTGGCACTCGCCCTGAAGCGATAAAGATGGCACCGATAATACGAGCGATGGCTCAGGATGCCTGCTTTGAATCCCACGTCTGCGTGACGGCACAGCATCGTGACATGCTGGATCAGGTACTGCGTCTGTTTGAGATTACGCCTGACTATGATCTCAATATTATGCAGCCGGATCAGGGGCTGGTGGAGATTTCCTCTCGTATTCTTGCAGGATTAGGGCCGGTATTGACCCAACTTCAGCCCGACCTGATGCTGGTGCACGGTGATACCACCACAACGCTGATGGCAAGCCTGGCGGGGTTTTATCACCGTATCCCGGTCGCCCATGTCGAGGCAGGGCTGCGTACCGGCACATTGTCCTCTCCGTGGCCTGAAGAAGCGAATCGCCTGCTGACGGGCAGCCTGGCGACCTACCACTTTGCGCCGACGGCCAACGCGCGGCAGAACCTGCGACGTGAACACGTGCCGTCTTCACGCATCTGGGTGACAGGGAATTCTGTGATTGACGCGTTATTCTGGGTACGGGATCGCATCCTCCATGATGCGGCATTGTGCGCTCAGTTGCAGGAGAAGTACGCTTTTCTTACGCCGGAGCGAAAAATAGTGCTGGTTACCAGCCATCGGCGAGAGAGCTTTGGCGAGGGGATGGAGCGGATTTGTCATGCGCTGGCGACGCTTGCCCACCATCATTCGGATATTCAGATTGTGTATCCGGTGCACCGTAACCCGCATGTGCGGGAGCCGGTCCAGCGTATTCTGGGCGATATCGATAATGTGCATCTGATAATGCCGCAGGACTATTTGCCCTTCGTCTATTTGATGCACCGTGCCTGGCTGATCCTGACCGATTCGGGCGGGATCCAGGAAGAAGCCCCTTCGCTTGGAAAACCGGTACTGGTGATGCGGGAAACCACTGAGAGACCGGAAGCGTTGGCGGCGGGTACGGTACGGCTGGTAGGAACCGATACCGCGACGATTGTTCGTGAAGTTTCCCGACTGCTGACGGATGCGTCTGCGTATCAGGCGATGAGCTATGCCCATAACCCTTACGGCGATGGGTTAGCCAGTCAGCGCATTCTTTCTGTTTTGAAACAACACCGGGTGACTGCATGAGTTTTAACCGTATCTGTGTGCTGGGGCTGGGATACATCGGCCTGCCGACTGCCGCCGTGTTGGCGGCGCGACAACAGTCTGTTTTTGGCGTGGATGTGAACCCGCACGTGGTGGAGACGGTCAGGCAAGGCCATACTCATATTGCGGAGCCGGGGCTGGCGCAGACGCTGCAACAGGCGGTGGCGCAAGGCTATCTACAGGTTGGCAGTCGTCCGGTACCGGCAGAGGCGTTTATCATCGCGGTGCCGACACCGCTAAAGGCTGACCATCAACCCGATGTGTCGTTGGTACAGGCCGCTGCGTTATCGTTGGCGCCAGTATTGAAGCCGGGGGATGTGGTGATTCTGGAGTCCACCTCGCCGGTCGGTACCACGGAGCACATGGCAGAGTGGTTGGCGCAGGCACGCCCTGACCTGAGCTTTCCTCAACAGGCTGGTGTTGCGTCGGACATCCGTATTGCTTATTGCCCTGAACGGGTATTGCCTGGCCGCATTATGGAGGAGTTGCTCAGCCACGAACGGGTGATTGGTGGGATGACGCCGCGTTGCTCGGCACGAGCCAGCGAGCTGTATCGCCTTTTCCTCAAGGGGGAATGTGTGACGACGGACTCCCGTACCGCAGAGATGTGCAAACTGACGGAAAACAGCTTTCGGGATGTGAATATTGCCTTTGCCAATGAGTTATCGCGGATTTGTGCTGAGCAACAGATCAATGTCTGGGAGCTGATTCGACTGGCCAACCGTCACCCGCGGGTCACTGTTTTGCAGCCGGGGCCGGGCGTTGGCGGCCACTGTATCGCAATCGACCCTTGGTTTATCGTGGCGCAGCACCCACAGCAGGCCCGCCTGATTCGTACCGCGCGTGAAGTGAATGATGACAAACCGCGCTGGGTGGTGGATCAGGTCAAAATCAGGGTGGCGGATGCGCTGGTTCAGGGAGGGAAATCGGCCCGAGATCTGTGCATCGCCTGTCTGGGGCTGGCGTTTAAGCCGGATGTGGAGGACCTGCGCGAGAGCCCTGCACTGGCGATTGCGGAGCAGATTGCACAATGGCATACCGGCCCAACCTGGGTGGTCGAGCCTTATATCCGGCAGTTACCGCCGGGTTTACAGGGAAAAGCGGCGCTGGTGGATAGCGATCGCGCGCTAAAGGAAGCGGATATGCTGGTGCTACTGGTTGATCACCGGCAGTTCAGGGCGATTGCCCCTGAGCAGGTAGCGCAACGTTGGGTGGTGGACACCAAAGGCGTCTGGCGGTAAGACGGCGTTGGTGGCCTCTGTTGATTCTGCGTTAACCGGAGTGGCCTATGCCTGTTTGTGCTGCAATTGAACCGCTAGTTTGGGAAAGTGAGTTTTTCCAACGTATCTGCGGGCGCTTAAGTTTCACCGACATTGCACCGCCGTTAGCGTCCACTGATCTCGATCGCTATGAGCTATGCCAGGCGAAACTGGCGGCAGGTGATTTGCCGACGGCCGATGCCTTGTCAGAACTGGGATTTCGGTTGGCAGAAGGTGAGGTGGATTTCAGTATGCCGGTCGTCCCCGCCGCCCGCGCGGTGTTTGCTGTGGGGGTGCGCGATGCCGACGTCGGCGATATCCCGGCATTGCGGGCGGCGGCGGCAAAAAGTTTTGTGCTGAGCCGTTTTCGCTCGCCGTGGTATCGACCGGATGACTGCGGGCGTTTTTACGCCCGTTGGGTGGAAAAGGCGGTCTACGGCACCTTTGATGATGCTTGTCTGGTACTGGGGGCGCAGGGCGGGCCGTTACAAGGTTTTGTGACGTTACGCCAGACATCACCCAATGCGGCGCGCATTGGTGTGTTATCCGCCTGGCCTGGTATGACCGGGCAAGGGATTGGCCAGCGATTGATGCAGGTCGCGCGGGTCTGGTGCCAGCAGCGCGGGATTCGTCGGCTGACGGTGGCGACCCAGACCAGCAACCTGGCGGCATTACGGCTCTATCTGCGCAGTGGCGCACGGGTGGAGAGCACCGCCTACTGGTTTTATCGATGAAGGTTCGACGGATGAAGACCCTGCGGGTGACGAGATGATTCCTTTTAACGCACCCCCAGTGGTGGGATCGGAACTGGAGTATATGCAGGCGGCGATGCGCAGCGGCAAACTCAGTGGCGACGGCGCGTTTACCCACCGTTGTCAGCAGTGGCTGGAGCACTACTCCGGCAGTGACAGGGTTCTGTTGACGCCTTCTTGTACCGCGTCGCTGGAAATGGCGGCGTTATTGCTGAATATCCAGTCCGGCGATGAAGTCATCATGCCGAGCTATACCTTCGTTTCCACCGCCAATGCGTTTGTGTTGCGTGGTGCGACCATTGTGTTTGTCGATATCCGACCGGATACCCTCAATCTGGATGAAAACGGCCTTGAAGCGGCGATCACCGCGAAGACACGCGCTATCGTTGTGGTGCATTACGCGGGGGTCGGTTGCGATATGAACGCTATCATGGCGCTGGCGCAGCGGTATGGATTGTTTGTGGTGGAGGATGCCGCGCAGGGCATGATGTCGCACTATCAGGACCGGCCACTGGGCTCTATCGGCCATATCGGTTGCTTTAGTTTCCATGAAACCAAGAATTACACCGCCGGTGGTGAAGGCGGGGCGACGCTGATTAATGATCCTGAACTGGCGGCACGTGCCGAGATCATCCGTGAGAAAGGCACCAACCGCAGTCAATTCTTTCGTGGTCAGGCAGATAAGTACACCTGGCGCGATATCGGCTCCAGCTATCTGATGGCGGAGATTCAGGCAGCGTACCTGTGGGGGCAGTTGGAGGCAGCGCAGCGCATCCATGAACGGCGTGTGTTGTTATGGCAGCGCTATGCCCATGCGTTCGCGCCGCTGGCGGCATCAGGCCGTGTGACATTGCCGGTGATCCCACCAGAGTGCCGTCACAACGGCCATCTGTTTTTCCTGCGCCTGCGGGATGAAGCGGAGCGCTCGGCGTTTATCAGCCATATGAAAGCCGCAGACATACTGGCGGTCTTCCATTACATTCCGTTGCACTCCAGCCCGGCTGGGCGTCAGTTTGGCCGCTTTGTCGGTGACGACCAGAATACGACGCGGGAAAGCGAACGGCTGGTGCGTTTGCCGCTGTTCTACAACTTGTCTGATGCGGATCAGTGCACCGTCATCCATGCCGCGCTGGGTTTCTTTTCCTGATGTCACTGGCGCGAGCATCGTTGTGGACGGCGGCTTCCACGCTGGTCAAAATTGGCACAGGGTTGGTGATTATCAAACTACTGGCGGTGGCATTCGGCCCGGAAGGTGTCGGGCTTGCCGGTAACTACCGGCAGTTGATTACCGTGTTGGGGGTGATGGCGGGCGCGGGGATTGTCAACGGCGTTACCCGTGCGGTGGCTGCCGCGCCGCCTGAGCATGACCGCGCCAGCCCGCTGCTGGGAACGGCGGTATCGCTGTCGATGGGTTTCTCATTGTTGCTGACGTTGTCGCTATGGTTGCTGTCTGCGCCGCTATCGCGCTTGTTGTTTGGCGATGACACCTACCAGCCGGTCATTCGTGCACTGGCTTGTCTGCAACTGGGGATTGCGCTGGCCAGCCTGCTGCTGGCGATACTGAAAGGGTATCAGGATGCGCCAGGCAACGCGCTGGCGGTGATAGCGGGTAGCCTGCTGGGTGTGGTCGCCTACGGCATAAGTTTCTGGCTGGGGGCCTATACCGGGGCGTTGGTCGGACTGGCGTTGGTTCCGGCATTAGCCTGTTTACCCGCATTGCTGTTGTTATTTCGGCGCACGCCATTACGTTTGCGAGCACTTACTCCATGCTGGTCGTGGCCGCTGGCTGGTCAGTTAACCCGGTTTAGCTTAATGACGTTGATAACCGCGGTGACGATGCCGGTAGGCTATGTGATGATGCGAAACCTGCTGGCCGCTCATTACACCTGGCAGGAGGTCGGGCTATGGCAGGGGATGACGACCATTTCTGATGCCTGGCTGCAGTTTATTACCGCATCCTTTAGCGTTTATCTGTTGCCGACGCTGGCGCGTTTGCAGGATAAGCACGCTGTCCGGCATGAGATTTTTAGTACCTTGCGATTTGTGCTGCCGGTCGCGGTGCTCGTGGCAGTGGTTATCTGGTTGATGCGTGATGTGGCGATTCACATCCTGTTCTCCGGGGCATTTTCGACCATGCGTACCCTGTTTGCATGGCAACTGGCGGGCGATGTTTTGAAAGTGGGCGCTTACGTCTTTGGGTATCTGGTGGTGGCCAGAGCGTCGCTGCGGTTTTATGTGCTGGCTGAACTTAGTCAGTTTTTGTTGTTGACCGGATTTGCCCGTTGGCTGATTCCATTGCACGGCGCGTTGGGTGCCGCACAGGCGTATCTGGCAACCTATGCGCTCTATTTTTTGTTGTGTTGCGGCGTTTTCATGCTGTATTGCAGGCGTGCATGACCACACTTATTCATGTCCTGGGGGCGGATATTTCCCACCATAACCACACGGTGCTGCGTTTCTTTAATGATACGCTCGCGCCGTCGTTGCCATTGCACCAGTCCCACCGGTTTATGGTGGTGTCGACGAAGGCGCTCTCTGAGTCTGATTACCCGATGTTGCATATCACTCGGTTTTCCAGCCAGAGAGCGCTGGCGCGAGCAGTGGTAGCGCAGGCGCGGGCAGATAGCTCCGTCCGTTTCTTTTTTCACGGCCAGTTTAACCCGTGGGTGTGGCTGGCGTTGCTGTTCGGCGCTATCCGCCCGGCGCAAGCCTACTGGCATATCTGGGGGGCGGATATGTATGAAGAGGCCCAGGGCTGGCGTTATCGCTGGTTTTACCGCCTGCGGCGGCTGGCGCAACGGCGGGTCGCCCGGGTGTTCGCCACACGCGGCGATAGCGACTATTTTCGACAGCGTTATCCGGCTGCGGCGACGTCACTGCTCTATTTCCCCACCCGGTTGGGGCAACACGTCATGGGGGCGAATGAGAAAGTACCGGGCGCGCCGCTGACCATTCTGGTCGGTAATTCTGGTGACCGCAGTAACCGTCATCTGGCGGCGTTTGATGCTATTCATCGCCAGTTTGGCTCGCAGGTGCGAGTGATCGTACCGATGGGGTATCCGGCCGGAAATCATCGCTGGATTGAGCAGGTCGAACAGCATGGGGTGGCGCTGTTCGGTGCAGACCGCTGCCGGGTGCTGCGTGAATCACTGGCGTTTGATGAGTATCTGGCGCTACTGAAAACCTGCAGTCTGGGCTACTTTCTGTTTCATCGTCAGCAGGGGATCGGCACCCTGTGTTTGTTTATTCAACTGGGGGTGCCGTTCGTTATCAGCCGTCATAATCCATTTCGGCAGGATTTGGCGGAGCAGCACCTGCCGGTATTGCTGGATGATGAACCGCTGAGCGAGGCCCGCGTGCGCGAGGCGCGCGAACAGCTAAAACAGGTGGATACCCGGCAGATTGCATTTTTCAGCCCTGGCTATGAACAGGGGTGGCGACATGCGCTGGCGTTAGCCGCGGGGGACAGCCATGACTGAGTGGGCGTTTTTCGGGTTGTGGCTGGTCTGGCTGGGAGGCGGTGGCATGGTGCTCTGGCTCTGTGGGCGAGAGTTCCGCCGCTGGCGCTTTAACTTCAATGTGTTGTTTTCGCTGCTGTACTTACTGACGTTCTATTTTGGCTTTCCGTTGACGGCCGTGCTGGCGTTTCGCTTCGGTGTGGAAACGGCGTCACCGCTGAATTTATTGCAGGCGCAACTGTCTGCGACAGCGTTTTATGCCATTTATTATGTCAGTTATAAAACCCGGCTGCGGCCTGCTTCACCGGTATCTCGTCCTTCGCCGTTAACCATGACACGTCTGGAGGTGGGGTTGACCTGTGGGCTGCTGGCGCTGGTCGCGCTATCAACCGCTGCCGTGTTCTTTGCCAACAACGGCTTGCTGCTGTTTAAACTCAGTTCGTATAGCCAGATTTTCTCGCGCGATGTTATCGGCGTCGTCCTGAAGCGCTTCTTCTATTTTTTTATTCCCGCCATGCTGATGTGGTATTTCCTGCACCAGACCCGACGCGCCTGGCTGATTTTTCTGTTGGCGACGGTGACATTTGGTGGGCTGACGTACCTGCTGGTGGGCGGGACCCGCGCCAATATCATTATTGCCTTCGCCCTGTTTTTGTTTATCGGCCTGCAACGCGGCTGGATTACGGTGTGGATGCTGATAGCCGCGGGCGCTAGCGGGATAGTAGCGATGTTTTGGCTGGCACTGAAACGCTACGGGTTGGATGTGCACGGTGACGAGGCGTTTTACACCTTTTTGTATCTGACGCGTGACACCTTCTCGCCTTGGGAAAATCTGGCCACACTGTGGCAGCACCTCGACGAGATTACCTTGCAGGGGCTGGCACCCATCGTGCGGGATTTTTATGTCTTTATTCCCACCTGGTTGTGGCCGGAGCGACCGGCACTGGTGTTGAACAGTGCCAACTATTTCACCTGGGAAGTGCTGAATTACCATGCTGGCCTGGCGATATCGCCGACGCTGCTCGGCTCCTTGTTGATCATGGGAGGGCCACTGCTGATCCCGCCAGGTGCAGTCGCCATCGGGCTGCTCATCAAGGGATTTGACCGTCTTTACCATTACGGCAGACAGGCCGAAAATCGCTATCTGTCCGCCGTATCGCAGGCATTTTGTTTTGGCGCGGTGTTTAATCTGATTGTGCTGGTGCGTGAGGGCGTTGATGCCTTTGTCTCACGGGTGGTGTTTTTCTGCCTGATTTTTGCCGCCTGCCTGTTTGTTGCCAAGTTGCTGTATTGGCTGCTGCTGCGTGCTGGTGTGGTGGTGAGTCTCCCCCTGTTTCAAGGAGAAGTGGAATGAATGATGTGCCGCAATATGTTATTCGCGGCATCCCGGTGCATGGGTTTCGGGATAAGGCGCAGTGTGTCTCGATTCTGTTTGCGGGTGGTTCGCCGCAAGCAGGCACGCTGATTGCCATTAATGCCGAGAAGGTACTGGCGGCGGATCGCGAGGCGACATTGCGTGAGTTGATGTTGCAGGAAGGGCATTGTAACTATGCTGATGGTATCAGCGTTGTGCGTTCTATTCGCCGCAAGTATCCGCTCGCACAGGTGGAACGTATCGCCGGTGCCGATCTCTGGGAGGCTCTGATGCAGCGTGCCGGTGAATTGGGAACGCCGGTATTTTTGCTGGGAGGAAAGCCGTCGGTGTTGGCTGCAACCGAGCGCAAGTTGCGAGATCTGTGGCAGGTTAACATCGTGGGTACGCAGGATGGCTATTTTGCGCCACAGCAGCGACAGGCAGTACTGGAGCGTGTGCGTGATAGTGGTGCCCAGCTGGTAACGGTAGCACTGGGTTCTCCCCGTCAGGAATTACTGATACGCGATTGCCGCCAGTTATACCCCTCTGCCCTCTATATGGGGGTCGGCGGTACTTATGATGTGTTTACCGGTCTGGTCAAACGTGCCCCGCTGGTGTGGCAACGCCATGGGGTGGAGTGGTTGTATCGTTTATTGACGCAACCCAGCCGCTTTCGCCGTCAGCTCAAGCTGTTGCGCTATCTGGCCTGGCATATCAGCGGTAGACTGTAGACGCGGCTTATCGCGGTATCAGTCTGGCGTTTTCTGTGAGTCATCCCACTTTTTTCCCAGCTTTATCGTTGCGATCAAGGTCTGGCCGCGCTGTTTATTTCATCATGTCTGGGTACAGGAAAGGTAGGAATCCGGTTTGCATTGCGGTATCTTCTCGGCCGTTTTTCCGGTTGGGAGACTGTCATGCCTTGCCGGGAGCGTGTCGGTATCCCCTTTAAAGCATGGCGGGTATAAAACAATAACGCTTTTGATACCGGCGTAAAAAGGATCTATTGAAGACAGAGGTTATATGGCAAATACAGAAAAACAGGACAAGCTCCACCGTGGGCTGGAAGCGCGACATATCGAGCTTATCGCGCTGGGTGGCACCATCGGTGTGGGGTTGTTCATGGGGGCGGCAAGCGCCCTGAAATGGGCTGGGCCGTCCGTGCTGTTGGCCTATATCGTGGCGGGCGTGTTTGTATTCTTCATCATGCGCTCGATGGGCGAGATGTTGTTTCTGGAACCGGTAACCGGTTCGTTTGCGGTTTATGCGCATAATTACCTGCATCCGTTCTTTGGCTATCTCACGGCCTGGGGATACTGGTTTATGTGGATGGCGGTGGGGATTTCAGAAATTACCGCCGTCGGCGTCTACGTGCAGTACTGGTTCCCGACATTACCGCAGTGGATACCGGCGATCGGCGCGGTGGCGCTGGTGGCGGCCGCGAATCTGGCAGCGGTGCGGCTGTATGGTGAGCTTGAGTTCTGGTTCTCGATGATCAAGATAACCACCATTGTGGTGATGATTGTGGTGGGTGTCGGGATTATTTTCTTTGGGATCGGCAACCACGGCCAGTCTATCGGATTGGCGAACCTGACCGAACATGGCGGCTTCCTGGCTGGCGGCTGGAAAGGCGTGTTGTTTGCGCTCTGTCTGGTGGTGGCGTCCTATCAGGGGGTGGAGCTGGTCGGGATTACCGCTGGCGAAGCGCGTAATCCGCAGGTGACGCTGAAACGAGCTATCAATAACATCCTGTGGCGTATTCTGATTTTCTATGTTGGTGCCATTTTCGTGATCGTCACGATTTTTCCGTGGAATGAAATCGGCACATCCGGTAGCCCGTTTGTGCTGACCTTCGCCAAAATCGGCATTACCGCTGCAGCGGGTATTATCAACTTCGTGGTACTGACCGCGGCGTTGTCTGGTTGCAACAGCGGTATGTATAGCTGTGGGCGTATGCTGTATTCGCTGTCTAACAACCGTCAGCTACCGGCGGCGTTAGGGCGGGTAACCGCAGGCGGTGTGCCGGCTGTTGGGGTGCTGGTGTCGATTCTGTGTCTGGTGGCGGGGTCTGCGCTGAATTACATTATCCCTAACCCGGAAAAAGTGTTCGTGTATGTCTATAGCGCCAGCGTACTGCCGGGTATGATCCCCTGGTTTGTGGTGCTGATTAGCCAGTTGCGTTTCCGTCAGCAGCATCAGGCGGCGATCGCTGGTCACCCGTTTAAGTCTATTTTGTTCCCGTGGGTGAATTACCTGACGATGGTATTCCTTATCTGTGTGCTGGTTGGGATGTACATTAACGAAGACACGCGGATGTCGCTGGTGGTCGGTGGTATTTTCCTGGCGGCGGTCAGTGTGCTTTACGTTGTGTTGGGGCTGGGTAGAAAACAGCCGCAAATGCAGGCACAAGCGGAGTAATCGCAGCGAACAGCGGGTGGTGACGGTGGATTGAACCGGGTTTTGACCGTAAATGAGCAAAGCATAAGCAAACGCATCATTTCTGTGAAAAAAGCACTGGACAGCCCCCTATTAAATCCGTACTATCCCCACCCGCAACGGCGCTACGCGCCCGTAGCTCAGCTGGATAGAGCGCTGCCCTCCGGAGGCAGAGGTCTCAGGTTCGAATCCTGTCGGGCGCGCCATTAGATTGGGCGCGGGAGCTGCGGAGGTACTTATTACCCCGTAAATCGAGTACCGGAATACGTAGTAAAGCAGTGGTATATGGTGGCTATAGCTCAGTTGGTAGAGCCCTGGATTGTGATTCCAGTTGTCGTGGGTTCGAGTCCCATTAGCCACCCCAAATTTTAAGTTTGTGACGCGCGAAGGTGGCGGAATTGGTAGACGCGCTAGCTTCAGGTGTTAGTGTCCTCAGGACGTGAGGGTTCAAGTCCCTCTCTTCGCACCACACAAACGAAAATAGCAGTACCGTGTTAGAAATGATCGGCGAGTAGCGCAGCTTGGTAGCGCAACTGGTTTGGGACCAGTGGGTCGGAGGTTCGAATCCTCTCTCGCCGACCACCTATTCTGAAGAAGCGGCAGTCCAGGCGGACTGCCGTTTTTTTTTTGCTTTTAACACCGGGAATGCGGTAAAAAACGTCGTGGTTGAGGTGACAAGTCACTTATTCCGCTTTACTGCTTTCCAGCACCTTATCGCTGCCGAAATATTTCTCTGCCAACGCTTTTAGCTGACCATTCTGACGCAGTTCCTGTAGCTGTTGATTAAATTCCGCCAGTAATTTATTACCTTCCGGTGTCTTGGCAAACGGGAAGGAGACTTGTTCGTTAGAGATGGGGTTACCGACCAGTTTTAGCGGCAAGTGACGTTTGTTAATTTCTGCGAGCAGGATAGGGCGTGAGTTGACGTAGCCCTGAACACGGTTATTGATAACATCATTCATGGCACCATCGCGGGTTTCGTAGGTGCGAATGGTGACGTCATTATTGGGGAACGCGTTGCGCAGATTGGTGACATGGGTAGACCCCAGCACGCCAGATACCGTTTTACCTTTAAGGTCGTCCAGAGATTGAATGTCTTTGTTGTTTATGCTGGTGACGATTTGCGATGCGTAGTTGAGATACGTGTTGGTGAAATCGTACTTTTTCTGGCGCTCGGTTGTTTTCACAAAATTATTGGCGACAGTATCCAATTTTCCTGCTTCCAACTGGCCCATCAATCCACTGAAATCAGCGGTGGTCCAGGCTATCTGGTAACCCAGTTTGTGGGCGATAGTTTCTGCCACTTCCACATCATAACCCACTAACGTGCCGTTCTCTTTATAAGAACCCGGGTAACTTTGACCCGTGGTGCCCACACGTAGCACGTTGTTCTGTGTCTGTGTACTCGTGTTGTTATCACAGCCGTTCAACATCACGGCTGCAAGGGCGGGGAATAGCGCGGCGCTGAGGTAGTGAGTCAGTCGGGTTCTCATTATAAATTCCTGTATGAATGTTCCTGGTTTGGCTCAAGTTTGATAGCGGTATATGTCGCAACGTACTCATCAACTCTGGGGGGCATGACAGACGAAAAAAGCGGGATAAGGAGTAACAGCAGTGATGAAACGTTGGTTGTAGGAAATACTATATCATTCAAAATAAAGGGAAATTTATACCATCACGTTATATCTTATCATTATTTGAGCGGTTACAACGATGCCAATATTGCCTTGGCAGGCCTGGCTAACAGTATGCGTGATGATCCACCATCACCTGGCGTAGC
Source organism: Dickeya ananatis (assembly GCF_019464615.1). Taxonomy (NCBI): domain Bacteria; kingdom Pseudomonadati; phylum Pseudomonadota; class Gammaproteobacteria; order Enterobacterales; family Pectobacteriaceae; genus Dickeya; species Dickeya ananatis. Next base: position 4,556,432 of record NZ_CP040816.1, read on the forward strand.
CCACGCGATTCATAATCGCATGACACACGTTCCTGATCTGCATGACTGGCTACACGGCGAGAAAGTAGGATTCGGATTACGTGTACAGTCCCTGCTGGCGCGTGGTGACGGCTCGGTTGAGCCCGATTTGCTGGCACACTTACAGCGTTATGATGCTCCTGCGCATTTGCCGGTAGCGGAGGCACGCTATGCCGAACTGGCAGAGACGTTGTCTGAAACATTTAAATTCCCCAAAGACAGTGCCGCGTTACTGCCATTTTCGCTCACACCAGAGGCGATTCGGCATGCTGCGCTTGCGACGCAGTACAGCGCCTGATTTGCTTTTTATACCTGACTACTGTATTTCTTTGTGTGAATTTTTATTCATTAAATTTGCATTTAAATGGAGTTGGGCATGTCAATTGTCGAACCGGTCGAAAAACAGTTTGCCGCTTATAACGCCCATGATTTAGCCGCCTTTTCTGCCTGTTTCCATGAGCATTTCCGGGCGTATCGTATGCCAGCGGAAAGCCCGTCCATGGTAGGGAGAGCGGCACTGGAGGCGTTTTATCGCGAGCATCGTTTTAATAACCCCGCGCTGCGTGCTGAACTGGTCTCTCGTACTGTGCTGGGTAATCAGGTTTTTGATCATGAAAAGATTTACGGCCTGGGTCCTGATGTGCTCGAAAGTATCGCCGTGTTTGAAGTTAGCGATGGGCTGATTACGACCGCATGGTTCTATTTTGCGTCGTAGCCGTATTTGTCGTTGTTTTTGTCACCATCCCCGCAAAACCATGCCTCTCGGTGTGTTTATGCGGGTGTCATGCCCCGCTTTGGTGCGCCAATGAATGACGATTGCTAACAAATCGTTATGCCACAACACGCGCCCGTCCTGCTCTCCACCCATCTGATTTGTTCTTAAGACGATTTATTTGCAAGGCAAATAATCACTAAGGAAATAATAAAACAATAAAGAATATGTTAGATCGATCGCGTATATAGGCGCGAATATTGCCAGTGATATAGTTTTCGACAAATGACAGCGTCGTCTCGACCCGCCTCTCTTTCCCCCATTATTACAATGTAAACGAGTGAGTTATGGCATCACATCTGATTGATTTTCTTCTTATTGGAAATAACTTTGGCACACCAGAAATGCGCACCGTATGGTCAGAGCAAAACCGGCTGACCCGACAGGTTGACGTGGAAATTGCGTTAGCACTGGCAGAGGGCGAGCTGGGTGTCATTCCGCAGGATGCGGCCGACACCATTGCTGCCCATGCTGACGCCAGCGCCCTGAATATTGAAGAAATAGCTCAGGATGCGGTGCGTATGAAACACTCTCTGATGCCGACGATCACGGCTATCCAAAAGCAGTGCGGCGAGGCGGGTGAGTACATTCATTACGGCGTGACCACGCAGGACATCGTAGATACCGCCACGGTGCTGCAATTACGTCAGGCATTCGACATTGTGGTGCGCGATACCCGTCTGGTCGCTATCGAATTGAAACGGCTGGCTAAGAAGCACCAGCATACGTTGATGACCGGCCGTACCCACGGTATGCAGGCCATGCCAACTACTTTCGGCTTTAAGCTGGCGGTATGGCTGGACGAATTCGTCCGTCACCTGCAGCGTCTGAATGAAATTCGTGATCGCGTGCTGGTCGGCAACATTAACGGTGCTATCGGTACCTACGCCTCTTTTGGCGAGTTGGGGCCGGAAATCGAGCGCCATACTCTTGCCCGTCTGGGCCTGAATACCCCCAATATTGGCTGGCAGTCTGCCCGTGACCGTTTCTCGGAATACGCGTCAGTAGCGGTGCTGATCAGCGGTACGCTCGGTAAAATTGGCAACGAGCTATATAACCTGATGCGTACCGAAATCAACGAAATCGAAGAGCCTTTCTCCGAAGGGAAGATCGGTTCTACCACCATGCCGCACAAGCGTAATCCGGCCGCGCTGGAAGGGCTGGCCAGCCTGACTGCACCACTGTTCAAGAGTGCCGCGCTGATCCACGAGTCAATGAAGGTTGAACACGAGCGTGACGCCATGAGCTGGCGTGCGGAGTGGATAGCCCTGCCGGAAATCAACATCTATCTGTCGGCACAACTGCAAAACGCGCTCGGTATCCTGCGCGGTATGTCGGTGAATGAAAAACAGATGCGTGCCAATCTGGATCTGCAAAATGGCCTGCTGCTCTCGGAAAAGGTGATGTTTGAAATCGGCAAACTGCTCGGTAAGCAAACGGCTCATCATCTGGTTTACGAGTGCTCTATGGCGGCGTTTGAGCAAAACCGTGAATTTAAAGCGTTGCTGCTGGAACACCCGGTACTGTCGCAGCACCTGACGGCCGGGACGATTGATACCTGGCTGGATCCGGCGAATTACGTGGGCAGCGCCCCGCAGAAAGTGGACGAGGTGATCCGGTACGCGGATAACACCGGCTTGCTGACCGAATGACGGGAGGTGCCATGAGTACCGTATTTCGTCAGGCGACGCTTGCCGATGATGACGAGTTTCTGGCGTTGGCGTTGGCCGCTTACGCGCCGGTGCGTGAGCTGGGCATCAAGTTTGATGCCGCCTATGCGGACATTGACATGGTGCGCCGCCATCTGCGCAGCAACGGCGTGTATGTGATGGAAAAAGACGGTCGTCTGGCGGCGTCCGTCACCCTTCGCTATCCGTGGGGGCCGAATCCCGGTCCTTATGGTTTACCGCATATCGGCTGGTTCGCGACCCACCCTGACTTCAAGCAGCAAGGGCTGGGTAAACAGATGCTGGACTGGCTGGAACAGGCGGTGTTGAAAGATCAGTTAAAAGCGCCTGCCGTAACGCTGGGTACCGCTAAGCAACATCCCTGGTTGCTGGAGATGTACCGGAAGTATGGCTTTCAGGAAGTCGGCCAGGCGGATTTAGGGAAAGGACACCTCACGATTTATATGCGAAAAGTCCTGGATCAGGATCTTTATCACCACTGGGAAAAGAAACACTCCTAAGAGGCGTTATCCAATGACAATGAAAAAAATTATCCTCCCTGTTTTAGCCTTGTCGGCCGCTATTCTGGTAGCTGGCTGCGATTCTCAGAACAGTAACGAAAAAGTGTTGCGTATCGGTGCCACCGGGCAGAGTTACCCAAGCTCCTTCAAGCAGGACAACAAGCTGGTCGGGTTTGACGTAGAAGTGGCAGAAACCATCGCTAACGATCTGAACTACAAAGTGGAGTGGGTGACGGCGGATTTCAGCGGCCTGATGGGGCAACTGGAAGCACATAAGCTGGACACGATTGCTAACGTGGTGGCGATTACCCCGGCACGTCAGGATAAATACAACTTCTCCACGCCTTATAGCTACTACGGCAGCCAGATTGTCACGCACAAAGACAATACCAACATCAATACGCTGGATGACCTGAAAGGGAAAACCGTGGCGGGCGTGCTGGGTTCCAACCACGTCAACAACCTGAAAAAGGCCTTTGCCGATGGCAGCGTGACGATTCGCACCTATGAAACCCGCGATGGCGCGATGAGCGATGCGCTGGCTAAGCGTGTTGAAGGTTACATCAACTCCCGTCCCATCCTGCTGGCGGAAATCAACAAACGCAACCTGCCGTTCAAGATGGTGGGCGAGCCGTTGGTGGTCGAGCAGGTTGGCTTCCCGTTCCATAAAGATCAGAACGGTGACGAACTGCGTAAGAAGTTCGATGACGAGCTGACCAAAATGCGTAACGATGGCCGTCTGAAAGCCCTGTCGGTTAAATACTTCGGTGAGGATATCACGGCGGGCAAATAACCTCGTCGGCTCACTCAACTTCTGCGACGCCAGTTCGATTGCAGACTGGCTTTCGCTGTAATGGTATGGCTCATGAATATCGATCTTTCCTACCTGTTGAAGGTCTTTCCCCAGGTACTGATGTACTTGCCCACCACGCTGCTGTTGGCGGTGGTGTCGATGCTGATTGCCATCGTTTTAGGCTTGGTGCTGGCGCTGGTTCGTGAGAGCCGGTTTGTGGTGGTCTCAAAACTGGTGGAACTCTATATTTCGCTGTTTCGCGGCATCCCGTCGCTGGTTCAGCTGTTCATTATCTATTTCGGTCTGCCCCAGCTTTTTCCGTCACTGAATGGTTTATCAGCCATGACGGCGGCCATTATCGGATTCAGCCTGAAGAACTCTGCGTACATGGCGGAAATTTTTCGTGCGGCGCTGGCGTCGGTGGATTTTGGTCAAACTGAAGCCGGTCTGTCGGTGGGAATGAACAAAGTACAGATTTACCGCCGTATTGTGTTGCCGCAGGCGATGCTCAATGCACTGCCGGCGACCGGCAACACCTTTATTTCACTGATTAAAGACACCTCGGTAGCTTTTGCGCTTGGTGTGTCGGAGCTGTTTGCCGAAGGCAAGATGATCGCCGCTGAGTCGCTGCGTTTCTTCGAAACCTTCCTGGTGGTGGGGCTGATTTACTGGATGCTCATCGTGGTCTACTCCTGGCTGCAATCTCAGTTGGAGAAAAAGCTCAGCCACTCACGGCAGCGTTAAGGAGCCGATATGATTAGCGTAAAAAACCTGACTAAACGTTTTGGTGACCAGGTGGTGCTGGACAATATCAGTCTGGATATCGCCGAGGGCGAAGTGGTCGCGATCATCGGGCCTTCCGGTTCAGGGAAATCCACCCTGCTGCGGTGCCTGAATTTGCTGGAAAAGCCAGAGTCCGGTGTGATTACTATTGGCGAGCAATCGCTGGATACCCGCCGCTATAGCAGCAAGGACGCGTATGCGCTCCGGCGTCAGACGGCGATGGTATTCCAGAACTACAACCTGTTCAAAAACAAGACCGCGCTGGAGAACATCACCGAAGCGCTGATCGTGGTGAAGAAGATAGCGAAAAAGCAGGCGGACGAGATAGGGCGGTCACTGCTGGAAATGGTCGGGTTGTTGCCACAAGCGCATCAATACCCGGTGACGTTGTCCGGCGGTCAGCAGCAGCGTGTCAGCATCGCCCGTGCGTTAGCGGTGGACCCGAAGGCGATTCTGTTTGACGAACCGACCTCGGCGCTTGACCCGGAACGGGTGCACGAGGTGCTACAGGTTATCCAGAAACTGGCGGGGCAAAACACCACCATGGTGATCGTGACCCATGAGATGCAGTTCGCCAAAGACGTGGCGGACCGAGTGATCTTTATGGCTGATGGGCACATCGTTGAACAAGGCCCGGCGGAGAAGGTGATCAGTTTCTCCGATAATCCGCAGACCCGTCGCTTCCTGCGGCAACTCACCACGATTCAGGAACCATCAGAGTTCGACATCTGATCGATAACCTATTCACCTGCGGCACGCCCCGTGATGACGGGGCAGAAGAAGAGGAGTCCCCGACATGAAAGAGCATGCGCAGTATGCGCCGTTGGCGCAGTTTATTCAGGCGTTTCGGCATGAACTGCATCAGCATCCGGAATTGTCCAATCAAGAGTTTGAAACGACGAAAAAAATCCGTGCTGTACTGGAAAAAGAAGACATTCGCATCCTTGAGCTGCCGCTCAAAACCGGTCTGGTAGCGGAAGTGGGTGGCCTGCAAGAGGGTCCACTGGTCGTCGTGCGTTCCGATATTGATGCCCTGCCGATTGAAGAAGAGTCCGGCGTTGAGTTCAGCTCAAAAAATGCTGGGGTGATGCACGCCTGTGGACATGATTTTCACTCATCGGCGGCGTTGGGGGCGGCGATCCTGCTCAAGCGTATTGAGCCGGAGCTGAAAGGTACCGTGCGTATTCTGTTCCAGGCTGCGGAAGAAACCGGATTGGGTGCGCCGGAAGTGATTGCTGTTGGCGCGCTTGACGGTGCCAGCGCCATTTTTGGCATTCATAACGACCCAACGTTACCGGTCGGCGTGATTGGTGGTAAAGACGGTGCACTGACTGCCGGGGTCGACCGTTTCGAAATCAAGATTGCCGCCAAGGGCTGCCATGCCGCCAAACCGCATGAAGGTAATGATCCGATCATTATTCTGGGGCAGCTGATTTCCGCGGTGCAAACTATCATCAGTCGTACCGTACCGTCAGACAACAATGCGGTGGTGTCGATTACCCAGGTACACAGCGGCAGCACCTGGAACGTGATCCCTGATACCGCCTATGTGGAAGGTACTGTGCGTACGTTCAGTCAGGCGGCCCGTGACTTGATAGAACAGCGTTTCCGTCAGATTGTCGCCGGTATCGCCAGCACCTTCGGTGCAGAAATCGAATTTATCTGGCATGCGGGGCCACCATCGGTGGTGAACACACCGCACTGGGTAGATTTTGCGTTGCAGGTGGCGGATGCCGAAGGGTTTGAGGCCCGTCGTGTTGACGCCAGCCCGATTGGTGAGGACTTTGCGTTCTACCAGCAGAAACTGCCGGGCACCTTCATGATGGTCGGGTCGGGTGGCCCTTACGCGCTGCACCACCCGAAATTCCGGGTGGATGACCGGGCGCTGTTTCCAACTGCGCACTACCTGTACCAACTGGCGAAGCAGAGTCTGGAACAGTTGTCGCAGACAGCCTGATTCCGTCGTTATTCCCGTCTTATCCTTATTGATGACAGCGGCCACGGTTACCGTGGCCGTTTTGTTGTCAGCTTTAAACCACCTCCTCGGGAGGTGGTGATTGTTTTTGTGCTATCCCTGCCCGGTATCGGTTGTGGTTTTTTAGCGACAGGATGGGGGGTGCGGTGTCGCCAATGAGAGACATGTAATCATTTGAATTTTAAAGAGTATAAAAGTCAGTGCTTGTGGTGTCTCTGTTTAACGACAGTTCTGACCCAGAATGCTTGATTTTTCAGCACGTTAATCATTTTGGTGTTTGGTGGCTCACTGCTTTTAATGTTTTATTTATCAATGAGTAATGATTTTTATCCGGTGGGGTTTGAAAAGTTGGCATCATTCATGCTTAATTAGAGACGTAGATGCTCATTCCACCTTCTATGTTTGCTTCGGCTTCATAAACCTGGGAATGACGCAGAGCCATTTACGGTGCCTGACGTCCGGTTATTGATGAAGTGCTGTTTCATCGCGGTTGGACGTAGTGTTGAGTGGGGCACCTTAAAGTTGTCTTTCAGACCTGATTTTTATTGCACGCTTGTCGCTGGTCGGCAAGCGTTTTTTTTCGCCGTTATTTTGTTAAATCAAGCAGTTATCAGAAAAGTGGTGAAGAAAACCGAGTGGAAGAAAAACGAGTGCAAAAAAACCGGCGCAGGGTCGCGCCGGTTTGGGGTACTTCAGGCGTCGTGAGATGTCTGTAACGTCAGCAGCAGGCCGTCGCGCCGCATGCGGGCGGCGTCTTCAGGGCGTTTGAGTCGGTCAAAGGCATCAGCACACCAGGCGTAGTCATAAGCGTCTGGTCGCAGTGCCAGCGCGGCAGAGAAAGCATCGCTGGCCTGTTGCCATTCGCCATGCTTCATCAGCAATTGCCCCAGCGTGCTATGTAATAGTGCATCGTTATTGTGCTGTTTCAGACGCTGACGCAGTAGTTTCTCCAGCGGTTCCGGTTGACCACTATTGAGCCGGGGAAGCAACTGCACCAGTCGGTAGTCAAACTGCTGCTTGAGCCCGTCAATAATGATGTCTTGTGCGGTCACCGGGTCATCACACACGATCAGGCGTTCAGCCATTGCCACCTGCATCGCCAGTGACTGGCGGGCTTTACGCGGCTGGTTTTTCCACCACTGTTTCAACCCTTCGCTGCCGCCTTCCGACATTGCCTGATCCATCAGACCGATGGTGGCGCGCTGCTGCAATTCATCCAGAGAGGGTTCATCATGCAGCCGGGTTTTACGCATGGCAGGCAGAATATCCAACAAGGCGCTGTAGGCGTGGGTACGCAAAAACGCCTGTTCCGCCAAACGCAATACTTCCGGGTGGCGCGGTGCCACTTCCAGCAGACGATCGACACCATGACGAGCGGCGTGGTCTTCGTTGCGGGCCAGTTGAATGCGAACGCGGGTGATATCGACTGGCAACTGGTCGCCGTCGGCGATTTCCGCCGCCCGCTCAAGATACTGACGGGTACGGAATTCATCGCCGCGTTGCTGGGCTGCTTCTGCCGCCAGCAGGTAATTCACCACCGGTTGCTCGGCGTGGTCGGCGTTACGGGTGAGCAGTTTTTCTACCTGCAGATAGTCGCCTTCGGTCAGTTTCAGCAACGCAGCTTTAGTTTGCTGACGCGCCCGGGTGCGTTTGCGTCCGATGAACCAGCCGCGTGTGCGCGCCCCGGTACGGAATACTCGCCGCAGTAGCCATTCCACCGCCAGAAAGGCCAGTAGAAACAGGACCAATATAATCACCAACCCGGTGACGCTGGTTTCAATGTTGTAATTGTCGGTTTGGATCAGTACGTAACCCTGATGACCAGCCAGCATTGGACCGACCACGATGCCTGCCAGCAGCACCACAAATAGCAGCAGTACCTTCAGCATAATCAGCCCTCCTGTGGGGTGGCGGACGGCTGCGCCAGCAGGTTGCGAACCCGGGTTTGCATCAGTTTATCCAGCAGTGGCTGGCTTTGCAGTTCGTTCGGCACGTCCATCGCCACCGACTGTTGGCTTAGCGCATCCAACTGGTCGAGAAACGCTTTGGTGGTCGGATCGTTTTCGTCAAAGTAGGCGCGCACCCAGGTCGCGGCGGTTTCGAGCGACTGACGGTAGGTTTCATTCTGATGGCGCGGCACCGCTTGTGCGGCGATTAACAGGCGAGAGCGGATATTTTCACGCAGATAGACATCCTGATTCGGTGCCAGCAGCGGTTCAGCGCTGTCGTCACGGCGGCGGATGGTGATGAAATCCGACAGGAAATTGTGCCAGCTCTTGCTCAGGTTTTGCCGCCATTCACTCACTGAGGCCGACAAGGTGGAGTCGTTTTCTTCCATCGGCGCTTCATCGGTATCGGTATCCGCCAGACGCAGGTTGTCTACCTGATCGGCCAGTTGATTCACTTTCAGGATGATACCGTCGAAATCCACCTGACTGACACCCGCCAACATGCTGATGTCGTGGGTAATGGCGCGTCGTACTTCCAGCAAACTCGGATCGTTCATGTCTGCCAGGCTGGCATCCGCGCTTTTCAGTAAGGCACCGGCGGTGGTGACGTCTTTATCGCTCCACAGTTTACGGCCTGCCTGTTTTACCAGGAAATCAGCCTGCGCCAGCAACCAGGTTTTCGAGTCGCTGTTATTGAGTGTCGCCAGTTTTTCCTGCATTTCGCCGGCTTGTCGCGTCAGCGTCGCCAGCCGTTGTTCATCGGCACTCAGGGTTTTCGCCTGTTGGTCCAGCGTCTGCTGCCATTGTTGCTGCGCTTGTGATTGTTGTTTTTGCAGCGCCGCAATCTGGCCTTGCAGTTGGCTGAGCATGGCATTCTGGCGGACCATCTGCTGATGGGTGTAATAATACACACCGCCGCTTAACGCCAGCGATACCACGATGGCGATAGCGCCCAGCACCAGACCGTGGCGTGGTGCGCCGGGCGTCTTCGGCGACGTTTGCGGAGAGGAGGGTTCAGCCCGTTCGACCACCTCTTCGGGGGGCGTTGAGGAGGTAATGTGTTCCGTCATATGAGTACATCCTATGATCAGGGTAATGGTAAGTGTCCGGGTTCTTCTTTCGCCGCGTGACGACCGCAGCGTAACAGTCTATTCGGTATCACTAGCTATTCGGTATCACTGTAGCGCGCGCATCAATGCATCGTTATCTGCGTTATCGGCGATCCGAATATCGCGCCAGCCCAACTCATGGGCCACGCCAGCCAGGCGTTCGCTAACCACCACGACCCGACAATCAAGCAGCCAGGTCGTTCGATAATAATCAGGTACCAGGGTATAGAACTGCTGCAACATTTCTCCACTGGTGATCACCAGTGTGTCGATGCCCAGGCGTTGCCAGCGCTGGCATTGTTCTGCGCCGTCGTAGACCACCGGGTTACGTTGATAACATTCGCAGTAGCGTACTTGTGCCCCACGCTGCTGCAATGTGTCGCCCAACAATTCTCGTCCGCCGTTGCCGCGCAGTAACAACGCCTGCTTACCCGTGACGTGCTGTAACGCCGGGGACTGCAACAGGGTTTCGCTGGTCGCGCGTTCCGGCGGGTAGTGCACCGCTAAGCCGCTGACGGTATGCAGCGCCAGTCCGGTGGAGCGCCCTACGGCGAAGTAGGTGAGTGACTCGGGCCAGCTCATCCCGGCACGGGATAGCGCCGGATCGGCGTATTCCACCACCTGCTGCGACAGAGCGAAAACCAAATCGCCGGGGCGCAGCGCCTGTAGCAGGGTGGGCAATTGTGGCAATTCGCTGCCCGGAGAAAATTCGATTAACGGGCTATGGTAGGCTTGCAAGCCAGCCATTCTTAAACGGGCTACCAGCTGCTCACCCGCAGGAGAGGGACGGGTAACCAGAATCGTCATGACGAGGCTCCTCCATAAACCGATTGCAGAATGTCGCGCGCGCCGCGCTCGAGTAGCTCATCTGCCAGGTCGATACCCAGCGCTTCGGCATCCTGACGCGGGCCACGGCGTTCAGCGTAAATAATGCGGCTACCGTCTGATGCCCCTACCAACGCCCGCAGATACAGCGTATCGTCCTGCAGTTCGGCATAACTGCCGATGGGCACCTGACATCCGCCTTCCAACCGGGTGTTCATGGCGCGCTCGGCCAGCACCCGTGTGGCGGTATCATCGTGGTTAAGCGGTGCCAGCAGCGCGCGGGTACGGGCGTCGTCCAGTCGGCATTCCACACCCACCGCGCCCTGACCGACCGCCGGTAACGACTGTTCCGGGCTGAGGGCGGTACGGATACGGTTTTCCAGACCAAGGCGTTTAAGCCCTGCAACGGCCAGAATGATCGCATCGTAGTCACCGTTATCCAGCTTGGATAACCGGGTGCCGACGTTGCCACGTAGGTCGCGGACCACCAGATCCGGGCGATGGGCGCGCAACTGGCACTGACGACGCAGGCTGGAGGTACCGACGCAGGCACCTTCAGGTAGCTCATCCAGCGTGGCATAGTGGTTGGAGACAAAGGCGTCGCGCGGGTCGTCACGCTCGCAAATGGTCACCAGACCTAACCCTTCAGGGAACTCGACGGGGACATCCTTCATCGAATGTACCGCGATATCAGCACGGTTTTCTAGCAACGCCAGTTCCAGTTCCTTGACGAATAATCCTTTACCCCCCACTTTGGCCAGTGGTGTATCCAGCAGGACATCGCCGCGGGTGACCATCGGAACCAGTTCCACCCGCAAACCGGGATGACAGGCTTCCAGCCGTTGCTGCACAAAGTGGGCCTGCCATAGTGCCAGCGGGCTCTGTCGGGTGGCGATCCTGAGAATAGTGTCTACCATGCTTAATACCGTATTGATCCTTTTTTTCCATCGTACCATTGAAGGCAAGCCGGTGTCAGTTGCCCGGCCGTCGCAATGACGAGAGTGGGGAGATCGAAAACCCTTGCCGGAGATAGCCGCACGTGGCAAAAGCGGCGATAATATGTGCAATGCTGAAGCATCAATAAACAAATCCGACTTTCTTTAGTTTCTTTACGCCCTTTCAGCAAGGTGTTAAATTGATCACGTTTCCAGCAATACTCTGCCCACCATTCTTCCAATATCTATCCAGGGCAGTCTGGAAAACAACGGCTTCTTTATAGGCACTGGGATAAGCAGGCGAAACGTCTTGTACTTCTACATCGAGACACTGAAGCAAAGACTGGATGCGATCAACCAACTGCGTGTGGATCGTGCTCTGGAAGCAATGAAACCGGCTTTTAAGCAGGTTTACAGTCTTTTGCCAGTTTTATTACATCATCATCATCCGTTGATGCCTGGCTATCTGGAAGGCAAGGTTCCGCACGGCATTTGTCTTTTTTTCCCCGATGAAAAACAGCAACACTACCTCGATAGCGTGGAGTTACGCTGGGGTGAGTTGTCTGCGCCGGATCGCAAAGGCGAATTGCCGATCACCGGTGTCTATTCGATGGGCAGCACCTCGTCCATCGGGCAGAGTTGCAGTTCCGATCTCGATATTTGGGTGTGCCACCAATCCTGGCTGGATAGCGAAGAGCGTCAGCGGTTACAGCAGAAATGTCTGTTGTTGGAAAAATGGGCGGCAGGTCAGGGGGTAGATGTCAGTTTCTTCCTAATGGATGAAAACCGTTTCCGCCACAACGAGAGCGGTAGCCTGGGTGGCGAAGACTGCGGTTCTACCCAACACATTTTGTTGTTGGATGAGTTTTATCGCACGGCGGTGCGCATGGCGGGCAAGCGCATCCTGTGGAACATGGTGCCGGTAGAAGAAGAGGAGCACTACGATGAGTATGTGCTGTCTTTGTATGCCCGTGGCGCGCTGGCACCAAACGAATGGCTGGATCTCGGCGGCCTGAGCGCACTGTCGGCGGAAGAATATTTTGGCGCCAGCTTGTGGCAGTTGTATAAGAGCATTGATTCGCCTTACAAAGCGGTATTGAAAACGCTGCTGCTGGAAGCCTACTCCTGGGAATATCCCAATACCCGTTTGCTGTCGAGCGAGATCAAAGCGCGTTTGCATAACGGCGAGATCGTGTCTTTTGGGCTGGATCCGTATTGCATGATGCTGGAGCGTGTGACCCAGTATCTGAATGCGATTGATGATCAGACTCGGTTGGATCTGGTGCGTCGCTGTTTCTATCTTAAAGTGTGCGAAAAACTTTCCCGTGAGCGCGCGTGTACCGCCTGGCGTCGCCAGATCCTGACACAGCTGGTGCAGGCATGGGGATGGAGCGATGAGCGGCTGGTGATGTTAGACAACCGGGCGAACTGGAAAATTGGGCAGGTGCGCGAAGCGCACAACGAATTGCTCGATGCCATGATGCAAAGCTATCGCAACCTGATCCGTTTCGCCCGTCGCAACAACCTGAGCGTCAGCGCCAGTCCGCAGGATATCGGCGTACTGACCCGTAAGTTGTACGCGGCGTTTGAAGCCTTGCCGGGTAAGGTGACGCTGGTGAACCCGCAGATTTCGCCTGACCTGTCGGAACCGAATCTGACCTTTATTTATGTGCCCGCGGGGCGTGCTAATCGCTCTGGCTGGTATCTGTACAATCAGGCGCCGTCGATGGACGCCATCATCAGCCATCAGCCACTGGAATATAACCGCTATCTCAACAAACTGGTGGCCTGGGCGTACTTTAATGGCTTGCTGACATCGTCTACGCGTCTGCACATTAAAGGCCATGAACTGTGCGACATCGCCCGGCTGCAGGAACTGGTATCGGATGTGTCCAGCCACTTCCCGTTGCGGGTGGCGGCACCCACGCCGAAAGCGCTGTACAGCCCGTGTGAAATTCGCCATCTGGCGATTATCGTCAACCTGGAACATGACCCGACGGCGACATTCCGCAATCAGGTGGTGCATTTCGATTTCCGCCAGTTGGATGTCTTTAGCTTCGGTCAGCAGCAGCAATGCTTGGTCGGCAGCATTGACTTGCTGTACCGCAATTCCTGGAATGAAGTGCGAACCCTGCACTTCAGCGGTGAGCAGGCGATGCTGGAAGCGCTGAAAACCATTCTTGGCAAAATGCATCAGGACGCTGCGCTACCGGAGTCGCTGGAGGTCTTCTGCTATAGCCAGCATTTACGCGGGCTTATCCGTACCCGTGTGCAGCAACTGGTGTCCGAGTGCATTGAACTGCGCTTGTCCAGCACGCGTCAGGAGCCGGGCCGTTTCAAGGCGGTCAAAGTCGCGGGCGAAACCTGGGGGTTGTTCTTCGAACGCCTGAGCGTGTCGGCGCAGAAACTGGAAAATGCGGTGGAGTTTTACGGCGCGATTTCCAACAACAAGCTGCAGGGGCTGCCTGTTCAGGTCGAAACCAACCATATTCATCTGCCACCGGTGGTGGATGGTGTCGCCAGTGAAGGTATTATCCAATTCTTCTTTGAAGATCAGTCTGATAATCAGGGTTTCAATATCTATATTCTGGATGAGTCGAACCGGGTGGAAGTCTATCATCACTGTGAAGGCAGCAAAGAAGAGTTGGTGCGTGACGTCAGCCGCTTCTATTCCTCATCGCATGATCGCTTTACCTACGGCTCCAGCTTCATCAATTTCAACCTGCCGCAGTTCTACCAGATTGTTCAACTGGATGGCCGCACACAGGTGATCCCGTTCCGTAGCAGCGCTTTGTCGCATTTGTGCGTGACGCCCTCGTCTGAGGAAAAGAAGAATCTGGTGTTGAACCAGCGCTTGCAGATGCTGTAGTACCACGTGGGGATTAACACATGGGAAAGGCGGCGTGGGCAGTGCCGCGTAGGGCATTCGGGGTTAACTGACAGAGCGAATAAAATGGGGCGCGAATGCGCCCCATTTTAGTGTCGGTGACGACCTGCCCGGGGTTAGTCGAAATCAATCGCTTCGCCGCTCTGTTCTGAGCACGCCTGCGCCAGCAACGTCATGAAATCGCTGCCACTGCGGTCGCAAATCCAACGGTTGTTTTGATAATCGAAGTGGTAGCCGCCGCCTTTGGTCGCCAGCCAGACCTGATGCATCGGCTCTTGCCGATTAATCACAATCTTGCTGCCGTTTTCAAAACTCAGGGTCATCACGCCACCATTGGTTTCGTAATCGATATCCGCATCGCCATCAAACTGATCCAGCGTTTCTTCTACTTTCAGCATCAGCGCGTCGGCCAATTGATGAAACTCGCTATCGTTCATATTCGATTCCTATTGATTTTCATGATCCACCTGCGATTATAGAGAGCATAGGTCTCCGAATGACAGGTTTTAACGAAATGAAAACTTTTTTTCGTCAGGGCGCACTGGCATTGCTGGTGCTGTCGCTGGCGGGTTGTGGTTTAAAAGGCCCGCTTTATTTTCCGCCGGAGCAGCCAGCACCGGTTAAAAAAACGCAGCAACAAAACACCCAGGCTCCGCAAGCATCATCCGCCCGGCAGCAATAGCCGCCGTGATACGCAGGGTGATTGAGGGTAATCTCACGGGTTGCGACAGTATGGCTGCCGCGCCCGTTTAACGCAGCGGGGTCAGGAAATGCAGTTCTCCAAAATGCACGGTCTGGGCAATGATTTCATGGTTGTCGATGCCGTGACGCAGAATGTCTACTTTTCACCGGATCTGATCCGTCGCTTATCGGATCGGCATTGCGGAGTGGGGTTCGATCAACTATTGATCGTCGAACCGCCTTACGATCCTGAGCTGGATTTTCATTATCGAATCTTCAACGCCGATGGCAGTGAAGTGGCGCAGTGCGGTAATGGCGCACGCTGCTTTGCGCGTTTTGTCCGCCTGAAAGGGTTGACCAGTAAACGTGAGATCAACGTCAGTACGCATAACGGTCGCATGGTACTGTCGGTGACGGAAGATGAACTGGTGCGGGTCAATATGGGCGAGCCCAACTTTGAACCGCAACAGGTGCCGTTTCGGGCGGCTAAGCCGGAAAAAACCTATATTTTGCGCGCCGCTGAACACACGGTGTTGTGCGGTGTGGTGTCGATGGGTAACCCGCATTGCGTACTTCAGGTGGATAATGTGGATACCGCGCCGGTGGAAGAACAAGGCCCGTTGCTGGAAAACCATGAGCGTTTTCCTGAGCGCGCCAATGTCGGCTTTATGCAGGTAGTCAATCCTCATCTTATCCGGTTGCGTGTCTTTGAACGCGGTGCGGGGGAAACGCAAGCCTGCGGTAGCGGAGCCTGCGCCGCCGTGGCGGTCGGCATCCAACAGGGGCTGCTGGCGGCGGATGTCAAAGTCCAACTGCCTGGCGGTGAACTGGACATTCACTGGGACGGCCCCGGTCATCCGTTGTTGATGACCGGCCCGGCGACCCATGTTTATGATGGATTTATTCATCTATGAAAAATGTGGAAGAGCAGGCTGAACGTCAGGTGTTGACTGACGAACTGGTGTTACAGCATCTGCACCAGCACCCTGACTTTTTCATTCGTCATGCCCGCCAGGTTGAGAGCCTGCGCATTCCACACCCGGTACGAGGCAGCGTATCGCTGGTGGAGTGGCAACTGGCCCGTCAGCGTAACCGCATCCAGTTTTTGGAAGAGGAGATCGCCTTGCTGATGGAGCAGGCGACCCGCAACGAAGCTCTGTTCAGTCAGCTGTTAACGTTGCAGATGGCACTGTCGACCGCCGACTCTTTGCAGGACCTGCTCGATCGGTTGCACCGTTGGGCGCGCCAATTGGGGTTAGCGGGGGCCGCTATCCGGCTGTTTACCGATCGCTGGCGTATCGGCGCGCCTTCCGATTTTACCCATCTGGCCCTTAACCGGACACTGTTTGAGCCTTTGCGCATCCAGCGGTTGGGCGAACGACATCACTACCTTGGTACCCTCAACGGCCCCGAACTGCTGCTCCTGTTACCGCAGGCGCGCCATGTCGGTTCGGTCGCGCTGTCGCTGATGGGAAAACAGGGCGACCTGGGGCTGTTGATTTTCAGCAGCCGTGACAGCCACCATTATCAGGACGGCATGGGTACCGAGCTGCTGCAACATCTGGCGACGATCGTGCCGGTGTTGCTGGAGCGATGGATTGAGCGCCTATGAACCCCGATTCCCCCTTGTCAGCCCCGGCAGACGCCTTTCTGCGTTACCTGCGGGTTGAACGACAACTGAGTCCGCTGACACAACGCAGCTACGCCCATCAGTTACAGGTAATTATCGAGATGCTGTCGGCATCTGGTGTGACAGACTGGTCATCGCTGGATGCGGCGGGAGTCCGCGCCGTGGTTGCCCGCAGCAAGCGTGATGGCCTGAACGCGGCCAGTCTGGCACAACGGTTGTCTGCGTTACGCAGCTTTCTTGACTGGCTGGTGGGCCGTGGCGAGCTCAAGGCCAACCCTGCCCGCGGTGTGCCCGCACCGAAAGCCGGGCGGCATCTGCCCAAAAACATGGATGTGGATGAAATGGACCGCCTGCTGGATATCGATCTCAATGATCCGCTGGCGGTGCGTGACCGCGCCATGCTGGAAGTCATGTACGGTGCTGGGCTGCGTCTGGCGGAGCTGGTTGGGCTGGATTGTGGACACGTCAATCTGGAGAGCGGCGAAATATGGGTGATGGGAAAAGGCAGCAAAGAGCGCAAATTGCCTATCGGCGCGACGGCGGTAACCTGGTTGACGCACTGGCTGGCTATCCGCGAGATTTATGCGCCAGAGGATGACGCGGTGTTTGTCTCCAGCCTGGGTAAGCGTATTTCGATGCGCAACGTGCAGAAACGTTTTGCCGAATGGGGCGTCAAACAGGGGGTGAACAGCCATGTTCATCCGCATAAACTGCGGCATTCATTTGCTACCCACATGCTGGAATCCAGTGGTGACCTGCGCGCTGTGCAGGAATTGTTGGGCCATGCTAACCTCTCCACCACCCAGATCTATACCCATCTGGACTTTCAGCATCTGGCATCGGTGTACGATGCCGCGCACCCACGCGCCAAACGAGGTAAATCCTGATGTATTTTTATCGCCCGCTTGATCGGATTGATGCCATTACATTCGATTTGGACGATACCCTGTACGATAACCATGACGTTATCCGGCGTACGGAACAGGAGTCGTTGCGGTTTTTGCAGAACTACCACCCCGGGTTACAGGCGTTCACCAGCGAAGGGTTGCGACAGTTACGCCAGGAACTGCTGGCGCAAGAGCCGGAGATTTATCACGATGTCACCCACTGGCGCTGGCGTTCCGTACATCTGGCGATGACCCGGGTGGGCATGTCGCCAAACGAGGCCAAAGCCGGTGCGGATGCGGTCATGGCGGAGTTTGCCCGCTGGCGCAGTGACATCACGGTGCCGCAGGAAACCCACGACACATTACGTGCGTTGGGGCAGCGTTGGCCACTGGTGGCGATCACCAACGGCAATGCGGATCCCCATGCCTGCGGCCTTGGCGACTATTTTCAGTTTATTCTGCGCGCTGGTCCGGATGGTCGCTCCAAACCGTCCCATGATATGTATCAACTCGCCGCCGGGCGGCTGAATTTACCGTTGCACAACCTGCTACATGTGGGGGATGATCTGACCACCGACGTAGCAGGAGCGATCCGCAGCGGCGTGCAATCCTGCTGGATTAACCTGCGTGACGGCAACCTGATGCAGATTCACGATTCACGACTGTTGCCGCATGTGGAAATTTTCAGTTTGGCATCGCTGACCACGTTGCTATAATTCTGCTATTTTTACTGTATATATAATCAGTGGAATTTGTCTCCGATCCGGAGGCCGGGTTCCCTTTTGACGGATAACCGACGCCTATGGACGTTTCTGACCTGCTCGACAGTCTGAATGATAAACAGCGTGACGCCGTGGCGGCACCGCGCAGCAATATGCTGGTACTGGCTGGCGCAGGCAGTGGCAAAACCCGCGTGCTGGTGCACCGTATCGCCTGGTTGCTGACGGTGGAAAACTGCTCGCCGTATTCGATCATGGCCGTGACCTTTACCAACAAGGCGGCGGCGGAAATGCGCCACCGTATTGATCAACTGCTTGGTACCAGCCAGGGTGGAATGTGGATCGGTACTTTCCACGGTCTGGCACATCGCTTACTGCGCGCACACCATCTGGATGCCGGGTTACCGCAGGATTTCCAGATTCTGGACAGCGAAGATCAACTGCGGTTGCTCAAACGACTGATTAAAGCATTGAATCTGGACGAGAAACAATGGCCGCCCCGTCAGGCGATGTGGTACATCAACGGCAAAAAAGACGAAGGCCTGCGGCCACAGCATATCGATAGCTACGGCAATCCGGTGGAGCAGACCTGGTTGCGCATCTATCAGGCTTATCAGGAGGCCTGTGATCGCGCAGGGTTGGTGGATTTCGCCGAACTGCTGCTGCGCGCCCATGAATTGTGGCTCAACAAGCCGCATATTCTTCAGCATTATCGCGATCGTTTTAACAACATTTTGGTGGATGAGTTTCAGGATACCAACCGCATCCAGTATGCCTGGATCCGCCTGTTGGCTGGCGATAGCGCCAAAGTGATGATCGTCGGCGACGACGACCAGTCAATCTACGGCTGGCGTGGGGCGCAGGTGGAGAACATCCAGCATTTCCTGCGTGACTTCAACGATGTGGCGACTATCCGTCTGGAGCAGAATTACCGTTCCACCGCCAATATTCTTAACGCCGCCAACGCGTTGATTGCCCACAACGGCGATCGACTGGGTAAAAACCTGTGGACCGACGGTATTGAAGGCGAGCCGATTTCGCTCTACTGCGCCTTTAACGAACTGGATGAAGCACGGTTTGTCGTCAGCCGCATCAAGGTGTGGCAGGAAGCGGGTGGTGCACTCAGCGAATGCGCTATTTTGTATCGCAGCAACGCCCAATCCCGTGTACTGGAGGAGGCGTTGTTGCAGCAAAGCCTGCCGTACCGGATTTATGGCGGTATGCGCTTCTTCGAACGACAGGAAATCAAAGACGCGTTGTCTTATTTGCGCTTGATGACCAACCGCAACGATGACGCCGCTTTTGAGCGTGTGGTCAACACCCCGACGCGTGGTATCGGCGATCGCACCCTGGATGTGGTGCGCCAGACCGCCCGCGACCGTCAGTTGACGCTGTGGCAGGCCACGCGTGCGTTGCTACAGGAAAAGGTGCTGGCCGGGCGTGCGGCGGCGGCATTACAGCGTTTTCTGGAACTGGTGGATGCGCTTGCCAGTGATACCGCTGACTTACCCTTGCATGTGCAGACCGACCGGGTGATCCGCGACTCCGGCTTATGGAGCATGTACGAGCAGGAGAAAGGCGAAAAAGGCCAGGCGAGGGTAGAGAACCTGGAAGAGCTGGTGACGGCGACCCGGCAATTCAGCTATCAGGATGAAGATCAGGATTTACTGCCACTGCAGGCGTTTTTGTCTCACGCGGCGCTGGAGGCTGGCGAGGGGCAGGCGGATGCCTATCAGGACGCGGTGCAATTGATGACACTGCACTCCGCCAAAGGACTGGAGTTCCCGCAGGTGTTCGTCGTCGGTATGGAAGAGGGGATGTTCCCCAGCCAGATGTCGTTGGATGAAGGCGGCCGTCTGGAAGAAGAGCGTCGGCTGGCGTATGTCGGCGTGACGCGGGCCATGCAGAAACTGACCCTGACTTACGCCGAAAGCCGCCGGTTATACGGTAAGGAGACGTACCACCGCCCGTCACGCTTTATTGGCGAGTTGCCGCCTGAATGTGTGGAGGAGGTGAGGCTGCGTGCCAGTGTTTCGCGCCCGGTCAATCATCAGCGCCTGGGGACGCCAATCAGCCAGAGCGACACCGGGTATAAGCTGGGGCAGCGGGTGCGCCACGCCAAGTTCGGCGAAGGCACCATTGTTAACGTGGAAGGCAGCGGTGAACATTGCCGTATCCAGGTCGCTTTTGTGGGTCAGGGTATCAAGTGGCTGGTGGCTGCCTATGCCCGTCTGGAGGCGGTATAGTGCCGTCGGGGTATGGGGATGTATGGGTGTTCAGTCTGTGCTCATCGGATGTGACGGGTGAACACAGACTAATCATCTGATTGTCTGTTGACAGTCTTTTTCATCTCAGCGTAACATGCGCCCATCATTATTCCCGGAGGACCCACGCCTTGGACACACCCAGTCGATACTGGCTCAATAACCTACTGATTAGGTATAACTTCTAAGGCTATCTTCCCTGTGCTGATAGCCTTTAAGGTTATCAGCGATACCGTTTTTCGCATCGAGTCAGCACCGTCTCATGGCCTGAAACCTGATGGTGACGTTTCCCACCCAGTTTCTGTGTTTCAATCGCGTTTTGTCCCTCTTTGTTACATTTTGGGAGCATGGCTTATGCTGAGCGCATTTAAACTCGATAACTGCCGTTTAACTCGCCTGGAACTGGATGAAAGCGACGATCTGACTACCTCGTTATGGGTGGATTTGGTCGAGCCGGATGCCGAAGAGCGAGAGTGCGTGCAGAGTCAGCTGGGGCAAAGCCTGGCGACCCGACCGGAACTGGAAGACATCGAAGCATCAGCCCGTTTTTTCGAAGATGAGGATGGGCTGCATATTCACTCCTTTTTCTTTTTTGAAGACACGGACGATCACGCCGGTAACTCCACGGTGGCGTTTACTATTCGTGATGGCCGTCTGTATACGTTGCGTGAGCGCGAGTTGCCTGCTTTCCGTCTTTACCGCATGCGTGCCCGCGCGCAAACACTGGTCGATGGCAACGCGTACGAACTGCTGCTCGACCTGTTTGAAACCAAAATAGAACAGCTGGCGGATGAAATTGAAAATATCTACAGCGACCTGGAGTCTCTGAGCCGGGTGATCATGGATGGCCGTCAGGGTGATGAATATGACGACGCGCTGTCGACGCTGGCGGAGCTGGAGGATGTGGGCTGGAAAGTGCGCCTGTGTCTGATGGATACCCAGCGGGCGCTCAACTTTTTGGTGCGTCGTGCCCGCCTGCCAAGTGGTCAATTAGAGCAGGCGCGTGAAATTCTGCGAGATATCGAGTCGCTGTTGCCGCATAACGAATCGCTGTTTCAGAAGGTCAACTTCCTGATGCAGGCCGCGATGGGGTTTATCAACATCGAACAGAACCGCATCATCAAAATCTTCTCGGTGGTATCGGTGGTATTCCTGCCGCCAACACTGGTGGCATCCAGTTATGGGATGAACTTCGAATTCATGCCGGAACTGAAGTGGGCCTACGGCTATCCCGGTGCATTGGTGCTGATGCTGCTGGCCGGTCTGGCACCGTACCTGTACTTCAAACGCCGTAACTGGCTCTAACGCCTACCCCTTTTCTCCCGATAGATGACTCGTTGACCGCAAGGCTGACGAGTCTCTGGTACGCTTTCATTGATAATTATTGATAACGGACAGATTTAGCACCGATAGATGCCCGTCAATGGGGCTGGCAGGGTAAAATAACCACTCTTGTTTTGATGCTGTAACAGGTACTGTGCATGGAGAGGTTTTCCGCATCGACACAATGGTTCATGCTGCTGGCAGTATCGTTGGTGTTGGGATTTGGTTTACAGTTTTATCATGTTCCGGCGGCGCTGTTGCTGGGGCCGATGCTGGTCGGTGTGGTCATGGGCCTGAACGGTGCGGCCATTCGTATCCCCCGTACGTTCTTTTATGCCAGTAATGCCGTGCTGGGCTGTCTGGTCGCGCAAAGTCTTTCCCTGTCTATCCTGACGCCACTGATGAAAGAGTGGCCGTTGGTGGTCTTCATTCTGTTATCGACACTGATTGCCAGCGGCTTGTCCGGTTGGTTGTTGATGCGTTACAGCGAACTGCCGGGAACGACCGGCACCTGGGGGGCATCACCGGGTGGTGCGTCGGCCATGGTGGCGATGGCGAGTGACTTTGGCGCGGATGTTCGTCTGGTGGCGTTCATGCAGTACCTGCGGGTATTGATGGTGACCGCGTCGGCGGCGTTTGTGGCGCGAGCCAGTCTCGGGCCGGGTGCCGAAGCCAATAATGCGTTACTGGTTTGGTTCCCCACGCTGGACTGGCGTTTCCCTGGTACGCTGGCGATGGCGTTTAGTTGTGCCTGGGTGGGCCGATTGTTGCGTATTCCTTCCGGCCAACTGTTGGTGCCCATGATAGTCGGGTCACTATTACATTCTTCCGGCATCATGACATTACAAACACCGGAATGGTTACTGGCGGTGGCTTATGCCTTGATTGGCTGGAGCGTTGGGCTGTCATTTACCCGGCCGGTGTTTTTGCTGGCGCTGCGTACCCTGCCAAAAATGATGCTTTCGATTATCACGCTCATGCTGCTGTGTGGTGGGATGGCGCTGATGCTGATGCATCTGCTATCGGTGGATATGTTGACCGCCTATCTGGCAACCAGCCCCGGCGGGCTGGATTCTATCGCCATTATTGCCGCCGGTAGCCGGGTGGATATCGCGTTTGTGATGGCGCTGCAGACGATGCGCCTGTTCACTACCCTGATTTTCAGCCCGATTTTATCGCGTTACATCTCGCGTCACGCGGAGGCTGGTGCGGCGTAGCCGCCGCTGCGTATAGAGCGCATCGAGCGTAAACACGCCGAGTGCCAGCCAGATGAACGCAAAGGTGACCAGCCTGTCTGGTGTGATGGTTTCACCGTAGACCAGTATCGCCAGCAGGAAGGTCAGCGTCGGTGCCAGATACTGAAAAAAGCCCAGTGTAGACAAGCGCAGGCGTACGGCGGCGGCGGTAAACAGCAGCAGCGGCACCGTTGTCACCACGCCTGACGCCATCAACAGCAGATTGAGCGATAACGGGTTTTGACTGAATTGGCTGGTGGGGGAATCGGCCAGCCATTCCAGATAAACCAGTGCCGCAGGCAACAGCCACAGCGTTTCAAACAGCATCCCGGTCTGGCCGTCGATGGCGATCTTTTTACGCAATAAGCCGTAAACGCCGAAGCTGAAAGCCAGGGTGAGCGCAATCACCGGTAGCGAGCCGAGCACCCACAACTGTACCAGTACCCCACACACCGCCAGCAGCATCGCCAGCCATTGTGTCGGACGAAAACGCTCGCCAAGAAATAGCATTCCCAGTAGCACGCTGACTAACGGGTTGATGAAATAGCCCAAACTCGCTTCCAGCATGTGGTTATGGTTGACCGCCCAGATATACGTCAGCCAGTTACAGGCGACCAGTATGGCGGTAATCGCCAGCAGCAATAGCTGGCGCGGCTGACGGCAGGCATTACGCACCGCCCCCCAGTTACGGCACAGGCTCAGCAGCAACAGCATGAAAAAGAATGACCAGATAATCCGGTGGCTTAGAATTTCATTAGCCGGTACTTGCCTGATTTGTTTGAAATAAATTGGGGCAATGCCCCAGAGGATATAGGCACCAAGGGCGAACAGAACCCCCTGGCGGTGTTGTGGCATGCTCATTGATAAGAAACCAGTCACCCGCAAATAAAAAATCCAGTGTACCGGAGCACAGCGCGGGTGTCTTGTTACCGTGCGCCAGGAGATTTCCCGCCACGGTGTGTTTAACCCACAATATAGGTGGCGATGGCACTGGCGATATGCGAGTGTTTTTCATTGTGCAGCTCAGCCCGCGCGACGGCGATTTTATTTCCGCCACGTAGTAAATGACTGGTCAGGGTAAAGTGTTCGCCACGCCCAGGTCGCAGGTAATCCACCCGCAGATCGATGGTGCCCATGCGTGAGAGCCGATGCTGTAACTCCTGTTCGCTCAGGGTGTCGTGGCGCAACAACGCGCTACCCACACAGACCAGCCCCGCTGCCACATCCAGACCGGCGGCGATCACGCCACCGTGCAGGATCTGCTGCAACGCGTTACCCACCAGCTTGTTCTGATGGTTAAAACGCAGTGTCACCGAGTCCGGTGAAAAGGCGTCCAGCGTGAGGCCCAGTTCCTGATTGAACGGCATCTGATAGATAAAAATATCGCTGACACGCTGACGTATCCTATCCTGAGTGAGCGGTGTAGTAGGCATGTGCGAGTCCTTAATAACAGTAACACCGGTAGGGTGGTTAATTTTTATGTTTTTATTGGTTAATGAGTTGTTATTTTAGGCGGCGTTATGGTTTCTTGCTACTGGCGGTAGTGATAAGAACAGGATAACTGCGTAAACCGGATGCGCTGTGTACACTATTCGCCGCGACTTCAGTTCGTTATTGGGGCCACTTATCTATCACGATCCTTTGGGAGATGACGTACATGTATAAATCAGGCGGGGTAGCGGTTGCGCTGATGCTGGCGGCGACGGCGCAGGCGCAGGAGGCTCACGTTCAGGAAATTCATGATGCACCAGCCGTACCGGGCAGTATTATCGCCGGTCTGCTGCAACAGCATGATACGCCGTTTATTCTCTACCCGTATGAAAGCAACTACCTGCTTTATACCTACACCAGCGATATCAATAAGCAGGCGATTGAGAGTTACAGCTGGGCTGATCATGCCCGTAAAGATGAAGTGAACTTTCAGATAAGCCTGGGTTTTCCGCTGTGGCGTGGCATCGCTGGTGATAACTCTCTGTTGGGCGCATCCTATACCCAGCGTTCCTGGTGGCAGATGTCCAATAAGAGTGAGTCTTCTCCGTTTCGTGAAACCAACTATGAGCCGCAATTGTTTCTTGGCTGGGCGACCGATTATCGCTTTGCTGGCTGGACGCTGCGCGATGTGGAATGGGGATTTAATCATCAGTCGAATGGGCGTGCCGACCCGACCTCGCGGAGCTGGAACCGGGTCTATGCCCGCCTGATGGCGCAAAACGGCAACTGGCAGGTTGACGTGAAACCCTGGATTCGCTTGCACGATAGTGAAGATGATAACCCGGACATCATCCGCTACATGGGCCATTACCGGGTGCGTGTCGGCTACCGTTGGGGTGATAGCGTTTTTAGTGCCGAAGGGCGTTATAACTGGAACAGCGGTTACGGCAGCGGCGAGATAGGCTGGAGTTATCCGATCACCGATCATGTACGTTTTTATACCAAGGTATTCAGTGGTTACGGCGAGTCGCTGATCGATTACAACCACCGCCAGACCCGCTACGGCATTGGTGTGACGCTCAATGACATGTTGTAGTCATTGCGCTCTGCTTGCGGGTATCGCTGCGGGCCGTTACAGAAAACCCGGCAACAAACGTTGCAGTTTTAGCGGGTGGCGCTGAAAATAGCGGCGGTTTGTTTTTCCCGGCTTGTTTTCCAGCCTGTGTTTTTCCCAAAGCAGTAAATAACTTTTTTCAAGGCAGTGAATAACGGTGAAGGCGTGTCTACGGCAGACGTATTGAATGCGGACGTATTGAGTAAAGAAATGCTGGCGATGCAGGTACTGCGCGAAACCTTCGGCTACCAGCAATTCCGGCCGGGCCAGCAGGACATTATCAATGCCGCCATCAACGGGCGCGATTGCCTGGTGATCATGCCGACCGGCGGGGGGAAGTCCCTGTGTTATCAGATCCCGGCGCTGGTGCTGGATGGGCTGACGCTGGTGGTATCGCCGTTGATTTCCCTGATGAAAGATCAGGTCGATCAATTGCAGGCCTACGGCGTGGCGGCGGCGTGCCTCAATTCGACCCAGAGTCGTGAGCAGCAGCAGGCGGTGTTTAACGCTTGTCGTTGTGGTGAGCTGAAACTGTTGTACATTGCGCCGGAACGCCTCACGACCGACGGTTTTCTGGACCAACTGGCGCACTGGAATACGTCGCTTATCGCCATTGACGAAGCGCACTGTATTTCCCAGTGGGGGCACGACTTCCGCCCCGAATACCGCGCACTGGGGCAGATTAAGCAGCAGTGTCCCACTCTGCCGATTGTGGCGCTGACCGCGACCGCTGACGACACCACCCGTCAGGATATCGCCCGTTTGCTGGATTTACGCGACCCGCTGGTCAATGTCAGCAGTTTTGACCGCCCCAATATCCGCTACACGCTGGTGGAAAAATTCAAACCGCTCGATCAACTGTGGCTGTTTATACATGGGCAGCGTGGTAAGAGTGGCATCGTGTATTGCAACAGTCGAGCGAAAGTCGAAGACCTGTGTGCCCGGTTGCAAAACCGTGGGCTGAGTGTCGGAGCCTATCACGCCGGGCTGGAGAACGAGCGCCGCGCGCAGGTGCAGGAGGCGTTTTTGCGCGACGACCTGCAGGTGGTGGTGGCTACCGTTGCGTTCGGGATGGGGATCAATAAACCGAACGTCCGTTTTGTGGTGCATTTCGATATCCCACGTAATATCGAGTCCTATTATCAGGAAACCGGCCGAGCGGGGCGCGATGGGTTGCCCGCCGAAGCGGCGCTGTTTTATGACCCGGCGGATATGGCCTGGTTGCGTCGTTGTCTGGAAGAGAAACCGGCGGGGATGCAACTGGATATTGAACGGCACAAGCTGAATGCGATGGGCGCGTTTGCCGAAGCGCAAACCTGTCGTCGTCTGGTGCTGCTCAATTATTTTGGCGAAAATCGTCAGCAGCCATGCGGTAACTGCGATATTTGCCTTGATCCGCCGCGGCGTTATGACGGACTGGTGGACGCGCAGAAAGCCTTGTCCTGTGTTTACCGTGTGGGGCAACGGTTTGGGATCGGGTATATCGCTGAAGTGCTGCGTGGTGCCAATAATCAGCGTATCCGCGAATTCGGTCACGACAAATTGCCGGTGTACGGCCTGGGTAAGGACAAAACCCAGGAGCAGTGGGTCAGTATTTTGCGTCAGTTGATTCATCTGGGCCTGCTGGCGCAAAACATTGCCCATCATTCCGCCCTGCAACTGACCGAGTCGGCGCGGCCGGTACTGCGCGGCGAAGTGCCGTTGCAACTGGCGGTGCCGCGTGTTGCCAGTTTGAGTAAGCCGCGTGCCAGTCAGAAGAGCTACGGCGGCAATTACGACCGTAAGCTGTTCGCCAAGCTGCGTAAATTGCGTAAATCCATTGCGGATGAAGACAATATTCCGCCATACGTGGTGTTCAGTGATGCCACGCTGTTGGAAATGGCTGAACTGTTGCCATTGACCGCCAGTGAGTTGCTGGCGGTCAATGGCGTCGGTCAGCGGAAACTGGAGCGATTTGGCGTCCCCTTTATGACGTTGATTCGTGATCATCTCGATAACGGCGACGACTGATATTTGTCGGGTTTGCCTGTCGGCTGTTGTGGTTGTTGGGATTACCTCGTTTGCCGGGGTCATCGCCTTTTCCTGCATCTGAACGTTTTCTGTCTCTGAAAAAAGGATTGCTCATGTTGATGTTGTTTCTCACGGTGGCGTTAGTGCATTTGATTGCACTGATGAGCCCAGGGCCGGATTTCTTTTTTGTTTCCCAGACGGCGATTAGTCGTTCTCGTCGCGAAGCGCTGATGGGGGTACTGGGGATTACACTGGGCGTACTGGTCTGGGCGGCTATCGCGTTGCTGGGGTTGCACCTGTTACTGGAGCGCATGGCGTGGCTGCACCGCATTGTCACCGTCGGCGGCGGTTTGTATCTGTGCTGGATGGGCTGGCAATTGCTGCGCTCGGCGTTGCGTAAGCGTGCTCATCAGGAGGATGGCACCGTCGAGGTGGCATTGCCGCAGCGGGGTAAGACCTTTATGCGCGGATTGTTAACCAACTTGTCTAACCCTAAAGCGCTGATTTATTTCGGTAGTGTGTTTTCGCTGTTTGTCGGTGATGACGTGGGGGCGGCGGCACGCTGGGGGCTGTTCACGCTCATTTCACTGGAAACCTTGCTGTGGTTCAGCGTGGTAGCACTGGTGTTTGCCTTGCCAGTCATGCGTCGTGGTTATCAGCGGCTGGCGAAATGGGTGGATGGTCTGGCGGGCGCGCTGTTTACCGGCTTTGGCATCCATCTGATTATTTCGCGTTGATGCAAAATTACGGGGAGAAACTCGCCACGGCATGCGCGGCGAGTCGGTAATACGGGATTCAGGCTTTGCGCGCTGTAGCCAGCAGCGCGCCGACCAGAATGAACAGTGAGCCAAAGGTGCGGTTTAGCTGCTTGAGCTGGCGCGGGCCTTTCAGCCACTGTGCGATGCGTCGCGCCAGTGTGGCATAACCAATCATCACGACCACATCCACGACCACGGTGGTGACGCCCAGCACCAGATACTGCATCGCCTGAGGTTGGTGCGGAATAATAAACTGGGGGAACAGTGCCGCCAGAAACACGATGCTTTTAGGGTTGGTCAGGTTGACCAATATCGCCCGTTTAAACAGTCGGCGGCGCGGCATGCTGTTTGCCAGCGTCTGCAAATCCAGCGACCCGGCGCTACGCCATTGTTGAATACCCAGCCAGATCAGGTAAGCGGCACCGAGCCATTTCAGAGCATCAAATGCCAGTACCGACTGCGATAACAACGCCCCAAGACCAATCCCCACCAGCACGATGTGAATAGTCAGACCCAGTTGCAGCCCGGCGATGGAGGCAACCGCCCCACGGTAGCCGTGGCTGATGCTGGTGCTCATGGTGTTGATAGCGCCGGAACCGGGCGACAGACTTAAAATAAGCGTGGTGAGAAGGTAGGTTAGCCACCAGTCTTGGGTCATGGGTGAATGCTCCCTGATTGCGGTTTTTTATGCCACAATACGCTAACGCCTGTCTTTGTGCTACCGCTCACAAAAATCAAACTGCTCGGCATGATTGACCTCGGGAGAGCTTGATGAATCCGTATCCGGAATGCCTGCTGACCAGAGAGTGGCAGTACGCCGCATTTGTTACTGGTCCCTTGCTGGATTTCTGGCGACAACGTCAGGAGGGTATGTTCATCGGGGTGGATGACGTGCCTGTGCGTTTCGTGCGTTTTACCTCATCGTTGCATCGCCATCTGGTGGTGGTATTGCCCGGCCGTACCGACAGCTATGTAAAATACGCTGAGGTGGCCTATGACCTGTTCCAGTGCGGCTATGACGTTCTGATGATGGACCACCGTGGTCAGGGGCGTTCCGGCCGGTTGCTGAGAGACGGCCATCGTGGGCATGTTAACCGCTTTAGCGATTATGTGGACGACGTGGCGACGCTGTGGCAGCAGCAGGTCGCGCCAGGGCCGTATACCCGGCGGTTTGCGCTGGCCCATTCGATGGGCGGCGCGATTCTGGCGCAGTTCCTGGCGCGTCAGCCACAGGCGTTTGATGCGGCGGCGTTGTGCGCGCCGATGTGCGGCATCCTGTTGCCGATGCCGCGCTGGCTCGCCTGGCGCATTCTGGCGTGGGCTGAACGTCGCCCCGGGATCAGGGATTACTATGCGATTGGTACCCGTCCGTGGCGGCCGTTGCCGTTTATGGCCAATGAGTTAACGCACAGCCGTGAGCGCTACCGCCGTCATGTCCGTTTTTATGCCGATGACCCGGATTTACGCATCGGCGGCCCGACCTATCATTGGGTACGGGAAGCGTTACTGGTAGAAGAACAGTTACTGCAACAAGCACCCGCCATCACCACACCGTTACTGCTGTTGCAGGCGCAAGAGGAGCAGGTGGTGGATAACCGCAGTCAGGATGCCTTTTGTCAGGCGCTGGCGGCAGCCGGTCACCCGTGTGTGGGAGGCCGCCCTTACGTCGTTCGCGGTGCCCGTCACGACATTCTGTCGGAAAAGGATGCGATGCGGGCCGATGCCTTCGGGCAGATTTTGCAACATTTCAGCGATTATGATTAATACGTCTGTGCGGCCCGGCCGCCCGGCACCAGCGGAGGTTGAATTTCAACGTATGTACCCGATTGTTGCTTCCGATCTGGATGGCACACTGCTGTCACCCGATCACACCCTGTCACCCTATGCCAAGGAAACCCTGCGTCTGATGACGGAACAGGGGGTTCATTTTGTGTTTGCCACTGGTCGCCACCATATGGATGTGGCGCAGCTTCGCGATAATCTGGCGATTAGCGCTTACATGATTACGTCGAATGGCGCTCGGGTGCATAACACCGACGGTGAGCTGATTTTCAGCCATAATCTGGACCGCGACATCGCCCAAGAGCTGTATGGCATGGTGTATCACCATCCGGAAATCATGACGCATGTTTATCGCGATGATGAGTGGTTTCTGTGTCGCTCTCGTCCTGAGGAAGAACGCTTTTTTACCGAGACAGTGTTCCGCTACAAACTGTTCGACCCGGACACGCTGGGTACGGATGGCGTCGGCAAGGTGTTCTTCACCTGTGAGGATCACGACAAACTGCTGCCGCTGGAAGACGCGCTTAACGCTCGCTGGGGCGATCGGGTGAATGTCAGTTTCTCTACCCTGAGCTGTCTGGAAGTGATGGCGGGCGGCGTTTCCAAAGGCCATGCGCTGGAGCAGGTCGCTAAAATTCTCGGTCACACCATCAAGGACTGTATCGCCTTCGGCGATGGCATGAATGATTATGAAATGCTGTCGATGGCGGGCAAGGGCTGCATCATGAACAATGCCCACCAGCGACTGAAAGACATGCTGCCGGATAACGAGGTGATCG
Organism: Dickeya ananatis; assembly: GCF_019464615.1. NCBI lineage: Bacteria > Pseudomonadati > Pseudomonadota > Gammaproteobacteria > Enterobacterales > Pectobacteriaceae > Dickeya > Dickeya ananatis. Next base: position 4,587,279 of record NZ_CP040816.1, read on the forward strand.
GCACCAACATCGAACAGGCGGTGCCTCGGTATCTGCGTCGTCTTTATCTAGGTGATGGAGCCTGAGTCACCGGTTGTACGTTATGCAAGAACGCGACGGCCTTGTCCGGGAAGTCGGTGAACAGGCCGTCGACATCGGCTTGCCGGTAAAGCAGGGCGTAGAGTGCGTTGACGTCGCTTGCGTATTTCGGCAGCCGGTCGGCGCGCACGGTGTAAGGATGTACCACCATGCCGCTGGCGTGCGCCTCTTTTACCAGCGGGCTGATGGTGATCTTGCCTGTGTCGCCGCTTAGCAACATGTGATAGTCGGGACCAACGCCATCGGCATAACGGGCGATTTTTTGCATGGCACCCGGCTTGAGCATCCAGTCGTAGTCATAGTTGACCCAGCGCCCGTCCGGTTGTTGCTGTTGGGTTTCCTGCCAGCGGGTTTCGGCGATCAGTTGCACCAGCTTCAGGTTCATCCCCAGCGCGGGCTCCAGTTCAGTTTTGATGCGCTGTAGCTCGTTGGCGTCAAAGCATTGCAGATAAACCCGATCGCTTTTTTGGGTGTAGCCGTACTGCTTCAGCACCTCCAGCACTGCGCGTGAAATATCCTTTCCTTCCTGACGGTGAAACCACGGTGCTTTGATCTCTGGATAAATCCCGATGTTTTTGCCGGTCGAGTGGTTCAGCCCTTGAATAAACTCGATTTCGTCCTGAAAGGTGTGAACACGAAAATCCGATTTACCCATTGGGAAGCGGTTGGGGTAGCTCTGCACCGGTTTGCCGTCTTTCAGGTCAAACCCTTCGGTGAATTTAAGCGAGCGGATTTCTGCCAGCGTAAAATCGATGGCGTAGTAGCGGCCGTCGGCGCGAGCACGGTCGGGGAAGCGGCTGGCTACGTCGGTCACCCGGTCAAGGTAGTGATCGTGCAACACCACCAGCGCATTATCTTTGGTCATCACCAGGTCCTGCTCCAGATAGTCCGCCCCTTGCGCATACGCCATCGCTTTGGCGGGCAAGGTGTGTTCTGGGAGGTAACCACTGGCACCCCGGTGAGCAATCACGATTTTATCGCCGGTTTGCGCCAGTGCGCCGAGGGATATCGCCAGTGCGACACCGGCCAATAACGGTTTGAACAGAGGAATCATGTCAGCGTCCTTTTTCAGTGGAAGAAAGATAAGCTGTGTGTGTTGCAGCGTTTCACATGAGCAGGTTGTTTCATATGAATGCGTGTTGATAACCCCCCGCCGGGCCAGTTCGACCCGGTGGGGAGAAGGCTCATGGTTTCACCGTCAATGAGGTTTCAGTGAGTAAACCATGGCGTGATGACAGAATCAGGCGCGTTTCGCCAGTTCTGCTTTGTGTTTGCTCTCGTTGATCATAGTCAGCACCAGCAGCAATACCGCCAGCACACTACCGCCGATCATGACCATGAAGCCGCCGTTCCAGCCAAAGAAATCGACGGTGTAGCCGACGATGGCGCTGGCAGCGACCGAACCGCCCAGATAACCGAACAGGCCGGTGAAGCCCGCAGCCGTACCGGCAGCTTTCTTCGGTGCCAGTTCCAGCGCGTGCAGGCCAATCAGCATAACCGGGCCGTAAATCAGAAAGCCGATGACGATCATGCAGATCATATCCACGTTGGGGTTGCCGGCCGGGTTCAGCCAGTACACCACGGTGGCGATGGTCACCAGTGTCATGAAGAACACCCCGGTCGCGCCACGGTTACCCTTGAACACTTTGTCGGACATCCAGCCGCACAACAAGGTGCCTGGAATACCGGCGTATTCGTACAGGAAGTAAGCGATGGACGATTTATCCAGTGCGAAGTGCTTCACTTCTTTAAGGTAGGTTGGCGACCAGTCGAGAATGCCGTAACGCAGCAGGTAGACGAACACGTTGGCGAAAGCGATGTACCACAACAGTTTGTTGGGGAACACATACTGCATGAAGATTTCTTTCGCGGTCAGTTCCTGTTCATCTTTCTCACTGTAATCCACCGGGTAATCGTTTTTGTATTCTTCGATCGGCGGCAGACCGCAGGATTGCGGGGTGTCACGCATCATGGCGAAAGCGAACAGCGCGACCAGAATGGCGGCGAAGGCCGGCATATAGAGTGCGGCTTTCCAGTCGTTGAACCAGGCCATCCCCAGCAGGAACAGTAACGGCGGAATGCCGCCACCCACGTTATGGGCGCAGTTCCAGATAGACACGATGCCGCCACGCTCTTTCTGTGACCACCAGTGCACCATAGTACGGCCGCACGGCGGCCAGCCCATGCCCTGGAACCAACCACAAACGAACAACAGCACAAACATCACCATGATGCTGGATGTCGCCCACGGCACGAAGCCCATAAACAGCATGACCGCGGCGGCCAGAATCAGACCGGCAGGCAGAAAGACTCGCGGATTGGAGCGGTCTGATACCGACCCCATGATAAATTTGGAAAACCCGTAGGCAATGGAAATACCGGACAGTGCAAACCCGAGATCACCTTTGGAGAAACCCTGTTCGACCAGATAGGGCATCGCCAGCGCGAAGTTCTTTCTGACCAGATAGTAGGCGGCGTAGCCAAAAAAGATCCCCAGAAAAATCTGCCAGCGCAACCGGCGGTAGAGCGGGTCTACCTGGTGTTCCGCCACGCGCGGGCGATGTGCCGCAGGCTTGAAAATACTCAGCATAAATAAACGATCCCCGATAGTTATTTTCTATAACGCGCGTCAGCGTAGCGAATGCGCGTCATCGTCAATGTGAGTCAGTACGCAATTGTTACACTTTTATGACGACGGGCGCTATTTTGAGCTTTAAGTAACACAAATGAAATAATGATTTTCCATTTTTGGGTGATTTGAATCACATATCTGCGGTTGTCTCCGGGTTTTATTTTCGTTTTTTGAGTGTTTTTGTTCTTTATCAATCATTGTGGCGCTGATTTATGTCCCACTACAGACAGGCATGATCCGGACTGAGGTAAAACGGCAATGGCAAACAACGGTTTGCGGCGAGAAACGGATGTAGTGATTATCGGCGGCGGCGCCACGGGGGCGGGGACAGCCCGCGATTGCGCGTTGCGCGGGTTGCGCTGTCTGTTGCTGGAACGGCATGACATCGCCACCGGTGCCACTGGACGCAATCATGGATTGCTACACAGCGGTGCGCGCTATGCGGTTACCGATGCGGAGTCTGCCCGTGAGTGTATTGAGGAAAACCAGATTCTGCGGCGCATCGCCCGTCACTGTATCGAGCCGACCGATGGGCTGTTTTTGACCTTGCCGCAGGATGATATCGACTATCAAACCCGGTTTATCGCCGCTTGTCAGCGCGCGGGTATCCGGGCGCAGGCCATCGACCCACAGGAAGCTTTGCGGCTGGAGCCCGCTGCGAATCCGGCGTTGATCGGTGCTGTGCGCGTGCCGGACGGTACGGTTGATCCCTTCCGGTTAACCGCCGCCAATATGATCGATGCCTGTGAACACGGTGCGGAAGTGCTGACTTACCACGAGGTCATTGGGTTACTCCGTCAGGGCGATCGTGTCGTTGGCGTGCGCGTTTTCGACCATAAACGTCAGGTGGCCAGTGAAATTTATGCACAAGTGGTGGTGAATGCGGGCGGCATTTGGGGGCAACGTATCGCCGAATATGCCGACCTGAATGTGCGTATGTTCCCTGCCAAAGGCGCGTTGCTGATTTTGGGGCACCGCATCAATAACCGGGTGATTAACCGCTGCCGCCCACCGGCTGATGCCGACATTCTGGTACCCGGCGATACTATCTCGCTGATTGGTACTACCTCGACCCGTATCGACTACGACCAGATTGACCACATGACGGTGACGCCGGAGGAAGTGGATACGCTGATTCGCGAAGGCAGCATGCTGGCACCGCAGCTGGCACAGACCCGTATTTTACGTGCTTACGCCGGGGTGCGACCGCTGGTGGCGAGTGATAACGACCCCTCCGGGCGTAGCGTCAGCCGCGGCATCGTGTTGCTGGACCATGCCAGCCGTGACGGGCTGGAGGGCTTTGTGACCATCACTGGCGGCAAGCTGATGACCTATCGGCTGATGGCGGAATGGGTAACCAACAAAGTCTGCGAAAAGCTTGGTCACCGCGCCGAATGTACGACGGCGTCTCGCCCGTTGCCGGGGTCGGAAACCACGGAACCGGACAGACCGCAGGCAGCTTCGTCGCTTTCAGCACCGCTGCGTGGTTCGGCGATTTACCGCCACGGGCATCGTGCCGCGCCGCTGGTCTCCGGTCACCGGGTGGACAGCAGTCTGGTGTGCGAATGCGAAGCCGTGACGGCAGGCGAGGTGCGTTACGCAGTTGAGTCGCTACAGGTGAACAACCTGACTGACCTGCGCCGACGTACCCGCGTCGGCATGGGGACCTGTCAGGGGGAATTGTGTGCCTGCCGTGCCGCTGGCCTGTTGTGCCGACTGGGGCAATCCACGCCGCAACAGGCGGTGTCGCAACTGAGCCAGTTCCTTAACGAGCGCTGGAAGGGCATGCGGCCCATCGCCTGGGGAAACACGTTGCGGGAAAGCGAATTTACCAGTTGGATTTATCAGGGTTTGTGCGGACTGACCGAACGCCCGGAGCAGGAGAACGGCGATGCATTATGACGTGGTGATCATTGGCGGCGGGCTGGCGGGGTTAACCTGCGGCATTCGCCTGCAAGAGCAGGGCAAGCGCTGTGCTGTGGTCAGCGTCGGGCAAAGTGCGTTGACCTTCGCCTCCGGCGCACTGGATCTGCTGGCGACATTGCCGGACGGCACTGCGGTCGAGCAGCCGCTGACCGCGCTGGATGAACTGGCCGCGCAGGCACCCTACCACCCTTATACCCTGATGGGCAAAGCGCGAGTCAGCCAGCTGGCGGCGGATGCCGAAGCCTTGCTGGCGCGCTGTGGTTTGTGGTTGCGCGGCGATAGTGGTGGCAACCACCAGCGCCTGACCCCGTTGGGCAAATGGCACCCCTGCTGGTTAAGCCCGTCAGATAGCGTTACGCGTGGCTTGTCGGGGTCACCCGCGTGGCGACAGCCGTTGGTTGCTGGCATTGAAGGGTTTATGGATTTTCAGTCCCGGCTGGTCGCCGGAGAATTGCAGGCACAGGGGATTGCGGCACGCGCCGATGATCTGCGCTTACCGCAGCTGGATGCGCAACGGCAGAACGCCAGTGAGTTCCGTTCACTGGCTATCGCTCGTGTGCTGGATACCCCGGCCGGTATCGCGGCGCTGGCGGAAGAGCTGATGACGCGGGCGAGCGGCAATGATGCCGTTATATTGCCTGCCTGTCTGGGGCTGGAAGCCCAGGGGCAATTGAATGCTGCATTGGGCAAACCGGTCGGACTGCTGGCAACGTTACCCCCTTCGTTGCCGGGCATGCGCTTGCATCAGGCGCTGCTGGGGCGTTTTCGCCAGACCGGCGGGACACTGATGCCGGGAGATAAAGTGTTGTCAGCACAAGCACGTGAAGCGGGCGTCGCCTTGTATACCCGCAGCCACGGCGAGGTACCGCTGCGTGCTGAGCACGTGGTACTGGCAAGTGGAAGTTTTTTCAGCAACGGTCTGGTGGCGGAACGCGATCGGGTGGTGGAGCCGGTGTTTGGCCTGGATGTCGATTTCCTGCCGACCCACGAGGACTGGAGTCAGTCCAACCTGTTTGCTGCTCAACCCTATCTGCAATTTGGGGTCATCGCGGACGAGCAGTTACACCCGGCTATCGACGGTCACACCCAACACCGCTTGTATGCGATTGGCTCGGTATTGCGGGGGTATGACCCGTTACGGCAGGGATGTGGCGGCGGGGTTTCACTGCTGAGCGCGCTATACGCCGCGGAGATGATCACAAGGGAGAACCGATGATGAGCCGGTCTGACACCAGTTTTGAGAATTGCATCAAATGTACCGTCTGTACTACTGCCTGCCCGGTCGCACGCGTCAATCCGTTCTACCCAGGGCCAAAACAAGCGGGGCCAGATGGCGAGCGGCTACGGCGCAAAGACCCGGCATTATTTGACGAAGCGTTGAAGTACTGCACCAACTGCAAACGCTGCGAGGTGGCGTGCCCATCGGATGTCAAAATTGGCGACATCATTCAGCGTGCCAAAGCCAGCCATAGCCAGCATCGTCCGACGTTGCGTGACGCCATTCTCAGCCACACTGATTTGATGGGGTCTGTCGCGACGCCATTTGCGCCGCTGGTGAATACGCTAACTGGGCTGAAACCCATGCGTCAGTTGCTGGATAAGGCGCTGAAAATTGACCATCGCCGCCAGTTGCCGCGCTATTCCCACGGTACTTTCCGCAGTTGGTACCGTCGGCAGGCGGCACAGCAGTTGCAGTTTGCCGAGCAAGTCGCTTATTTCCACGGGTGCTACGTTAACTACAATCATCCACAACTGGGCCGTGACCTGATCCGTGTGTTTAACGCGATGGGCGTCGGGGTTCAGTTGCTCACCAAAGAGAAGTGCTGCGGTGTGGCGCTTATCGCCAACCGTTTTCTCGATAAGGCCCGCAAGCAGGCGAACTTCAATCTGGCTTCTCTGGATGAGGCTATCAACAGTCGCGGTCTGCCGGTTATTGCAACATCGTCCAGTTGTACCTTTACGCTACGCGATGAATACCCCCATCTGTTGGGGCTGGACAACCACCACGTGCGTGATGGCATAGAACTGGCGACTCGCCACCTTTATCGCTTGCTGGAGCAAGGCCGAACATTGCCGTTGCAACCGTTGCCGCTGCGGGTGGTGTATCACACGCCTTGTCATCTCGAACGAATGGGGTGGACGGCGTATACCCTGGAATTACTGCGACGCATTCCGGGGCTGGAGTTACAGGTACTGGATTCTCAGTGCTGCGGTATCGCCGGAACTTACGGTTTTAAAAAGGAAAACTATGACACCGCGCAGGGGATTGGCGCGCCGTTGTTCCGACAGATCGAAGCCAGTGGTGCTGATCTGGTGATTACCGATTGTGAGACCTGCAAATGGCAGATTGAAATGTCGACCAGTAAAACCTGCGAACACCCCTTCAGCTTACTGGCTAGAGCGCTGCCCGCATAAAGTACTGCCCGCGTAAAGCGCCAATGTTGCACCTCGCCCTCCCGGTTATTTGCTCCGGGAGGGCGCACCGCGCTATTTCCCTTCCTTTTTCAATGGTTAAACATTAACCACTTGATTCTGAAAAATAATTTTTTTGGATACTGGCAGGAATAACCGGCACGTCAGTCGGAACTGGCTGCCCGGCGAACATTTTCTTTAGATTGAACAAGAAATCGCTTTACAGATGCAAATGATAATGATTATTATTGTCATGCGTTCCGGGAAAGCCTAATGAATCCATCTCTGTGACTCATCGCGGTTTTGCTGTGAAGGCACGACATTGCTCACATTGCTTCCAGTATTACTTAGCCAGCTCGGGTGCTGGCTTTTTTTTATCCTGAATTTTTTGGAATCTGATTTCCAAATATTGTTCCTGCTAATGCTGTTGCAGCCATCCCTGGCCGCCACCCTACGGGCTATCGCATTGCGATATCAAAAATTTCTCCCGGAAATTTTTTGAACAGAGCGGTGAGTTTTTTAGGCTTTCTTATTCCCGGCTGGTCGCTAGACTGAAAAAAACATTCGAGGAGCGCAACATGATTTATTTACGCAAAGCACAAGATCGCGGCCATGCTAACCACGGCTGGCTGGATAGCTGGCACACGTTTTCGTTTGCCGATTACTACGATCCGGATTTTATGGGGTTTTCCGCACTGCGGGTGATCAATGAAGACTATATCGAAGGTGGGCAGGGTTTTGGAACCCACCCGCACCGGGATATGGAAATTCTCACCTATGTGCTGGAAGGTACCGTGGAACATCAGGACAGTATGGGCAACAAGGAACAGATCCCGGCGGGTGAGTTCCAAATAATGAGCGCTGGCACCGGGATCCGCCATTCCGAGTACAACGCCAGCCAGGACAAACTGCTGCATTTGTACCAGATTTGGGTGATCCCGGAAAAAACCGGTCTGACACCGCGTTATGAGCAGCGCCGTTTCGATGCGCCGCAAGGCCGCCAGCTGGTGTTGTCACCGGATGCCCGCGACGGATCGCTGAAAGTATTTCAGGACATGACGTTATGGCGCTGGGCGCTGAAGGTGCAGGAAGCCTCGTCCTACCAGACTCAACAGGGCCGTGTGTTATGGATTCAGGTGGTACGAGGCACGGTTGAGATCAATGGTCAGCAGGCGACCACCAGCGATGCGCTGGCTATCTGGGATGAAGACGCCATCACGGTGCGTGCCAGCGAAGACAGCGAAATCCTGTTGTTTGATTTGCCGCCGGTAAAGTAACCAGCGCATGTCAGTCAAGGCGAGCCCAGTGAGCTCGCCTTTATTTTTGATGGCAAGACTTACGATGGCTGAGTTGTTGGAGTATCCGCTTCGCTGCTGGTTGTCACCGGTATCGACTGGATGGTAATGCCGTCGCTGGAGGTGCCTGGCGTATAAACGGCGCGACCCGCCGTGGTAGTGACAGGATTATCGGTACTGGTGACTTTTTTTGACAAGTCGCCGTAGGTCACGGTGACGGGCTTGCCTTCTGAAATGGTCACGTAGGCAGACTGGGGCGGCTCGGTACCTGCTTTTTGTGCTTCAATATGCGCCTGAAATCTACGCACGGCTTCCTCGCCGCTTTCGGGCGTAATATCCGGGTTAACTGATATTGAATCTATATTGATATTATATCCGCCCGTTTCTTCAGATTTGGTGACCGTAATTTTCGGACTTAATCCTACGGTTGGGACGTGCGTTCCAAGTTGAGAAATGCCAGTCATATTATCGTCTCCAGAGTGTTATTAATGCTGCCAGTGGCAGCCAGATTGATCAGCATCGATACCCGTCATACTTCACGTTGTAGGTGCGCTGACGTTATAGCTGTGTTGGTCGTATTACTCGCCCTGAAAGGGCGCAACGCATTGTGCGGTGCAACACGTGAGCGTGTTGCCCGGTAACTCGACTTATTGAGGGTATCTATTCAGATTTGTTCGCTTTCACAGAAAGCCAATTTTCTGTCTCCCGACATTTTTTATGGCATGTAATGATGGGTGCCATTCCGGCAAGAATACAATAGTAGTATGTGAAACGACTTATAATAAAAAATCATTTATGACCGTATTACTTTATTAAAAATGAAATTAATTTATTGGCATGTCTATTTATTGCAAAATTAATTAATAATAAAGAAATAATATAAGTAAGTTGGTTTCGGGATACTGTCATGCGATTGTTATCACCGGTGTTCAGATAGATATTCTGCTAACCATTTCTTTAGTACAATCGGCGTTTTGAGTCGCGGGGATGTCAACGGATGATAAAGAAAAAAAGACCGGTGTTGCAGGATGTCGCCGACCGGGTTGGGGTGACTAAAATGACGGTCAGCCGCTATTTGCGTAACCCGGAACAGGTCTCTGAAGCGTTGCGAGGCAAAATCGCCGCTGTGCTGGATGAATTGGGTTACATTCCCAACCGAACGCCGCATATTCTCGCTAATTCCACCAGCCGGGCCATCGGCGTGTTGCTGCCATCGCTCACCAACCAGGTGTTTGCCGAGGTGTTGCGTGGCATTGAAAAAGTGGCGGAATCGCAAGGCTATCAAACCATGCTGGCGCATTACGGCTACCAGCCGGAAGTGGAAGAACGGCGTCTGATGTCGCTGCTGGCTTATAACATCGACGGGTTGATTCTTGCTGAGCGCAGCCATACGGCGCGTACCCGTCAGATGATTGCGGTGGCTGGGATCCCGGTCGTGGAATTGATGGACTCGGTCTCCCCCTGCCTCGATATGGCGGTGGGGTTTGATAATGTGGACGCCGCACGCCAGATGACGCGTTATATGATTGCGCGTGGTCGCCGCCGCGTGGTGTACCTCGGCGCACGTCAGGATGAACGCACGTTATTAAAGAAGCGAGGTTACGAACAAGCGATGGCGGAGGCTGGGCTTGCCAGCTACAGCGTGATGAGTGAAAGCCCTTCGTCTTACACGTTGGGCGGCGATCTGTTGCGTCGTGCGCAGGCGGAATACCCACAGCTCGATAGCCTGTTCTGTACTAATGATGACCTGGCGATTGGTGCCATGTTCGAATGCCAGCGGCAGGGGTTACGCGTTCCCGAACAGATGGGGATTGCCGGTTTCCACGGCCATGATATTGGACAAACCACGGTACCACGGCTCACCAGCGTACTGACACCGCGTAAGCGAATTGGCGAGCTCGGTGCGGCACAACTGTTGGCGCGTCTGCACGGTGAAACCTTGCCGACGACCCGTGTGGACGTCGGCTTTACCCTGCAGGTGGGCGAAAGCGTCTAGGCCCTAGGTCAGCGTGGCAGGCGAGCGCGCAATGCCTCGACACACCGCGCTACCACCTGGTCCATCGGGCCGTTGATATCCACGGTGATGACATCGGCTTCGGTTTCGTCCGGCTCTTCCAGTGCATCAAACTGACTTTGCAGCAGACCCGTCGGCATAAAATGGCCGGCGCGTGCCTGATGGCGTTGCAAAATGACGTCAAAACTGCCTTTCAGGTAGAGAAAGACCATGCCATCGTTGCCGTCGCGTAGCCGATCGCGGTAGCGCCTTTTTAAGGCGGAGCAGACGATAATGCCGGTTTCATTTTTATGCAGCAGGCTGTAGGCAGCATCGTTCAGGCGCTCCAGCCAGGGGGCGCGGTCATCGTCATTGAGCGGCTGGCCGCTGGCCATTTTCTGGATATTGGCCCTGGGATGCAGATCGTCGCCATCAATAAACTTGGCGTGAATGGCTCGTGCCAACTGGGCTCCCACGCTGGATTTCCCGCTGCCGGAAACCCCCATCAGAATAATACTTTGTCCTGACATAATTTGATCTCTATCCCAAACTGTAAATTAAATGCGTCGCGCAGGTTTCGTATTTTAACATGTTACCGGTATCATGATACCGGTAACATCGTGCATTGTGATAGTTGTCACGCGATAGCCGCCACATGACAGCCATCACATGGGTGGATGCTCCCGACGGGATGCAACGATGCATGCCTGTCATGACGCAGGTACGCCACTACTGTAGCGAAGGTGCCGATGTCACACCGGGAGCCTTCGCAAAACATAAGAAAATCCCCTGTTGTTGCCCGGCTCGCGCAGACAGGGGTTGCCGGAGAGAGTTATGCCACTCGTGATTGTCGCTGTGGGTGTCGCACTGCTGTTGGTGCTGATGATCCGCTTTAAACTGAATGGTTTTATCGCATTGATTCTGGTTGCACTGGCTGTGGGCGTCATGCAGGGAATGCCGGTGCAAAAAGTGATGACTTCCATCAAAAACGGGGTGGGCGGTACGCTGGGTAGCCTGGCGCTGATCATGGGATTTGGCGCTATGCTGGGAAAATTGCTGGCGGACTGCGGCGGTGCACAGCGGATCGCCACCACGTTGATTCATCGCTTTGGCCGTAAACATATCCAGTGGGCGATTGTGCTGACCGGGTTTACCGTCGGTTTCGCGCTGTTCTATGAAGTGGGGTTTGTACTGCTGTTGCCGCTGGTGTTCAGCATTGTGGCCTCAGCCCGCATCCCATTACTGTACGCTGGTGTGCCGATGGCGGCGGCATTGTCTGTCACCCACGGTTTTCTGCCGCCCCATCCAGGGCCAACAGCGATTGCTTCGCTATTCCATGCCGACATGGGCAAAACCCTGCTCTACGGTACGTTGCTGGGGATCCCGACGGTGATTCTGGCGGGGCCGGTTTACGCCCGTTTTCTGAAAAAGATCGATAAGCCGATTCCGGAAGGGCTGTATAACCCGAAACAGTTCACCGAAGAGGAAATGCCGGGCTTTGCCGTCAGCGTAATGACTGCACTGGTGCCGGTTATCCTGATGGCGCTGCGCGCCGTGGCGGAAATGATATTACCGAAGGGACATGCATTGCTGCCGTATGCCGAGTTCTTCGGCGACCCGGTGATGGCGACCCTGATTGCGGTGCTGATCGCGATTTTTACCTTCGGCCTGAACCGTGGTCGCAGCATGGATGAGGTGATGGGCACCATTACCGACTCGATTAAAATCATCGCCATGATGTTGCTGATCCTCGGTGGTGGCGGCGCGTTTAAACAGGTGCTGGTAGACAGCGGCGTAGACAAGTACATCGCCGGGATGATGCACGGTAGTAGCGTGTCGCCGTTGCTGCTGGGTTGGCTTATCGCCGCCGTGCTGCGCCTGGCATTAGGGTCTGCCACCGTGGCTGCGCTGACTGCGGGCGGGATTGTCGCGCCGCTTATCGCTACTACCGGTGCCAGCCCGGAATTGATGGTGATCGCTGTGGGCTCCGGCAGCGTGATTTTCTCTCACGTCAACGACCCCGGTTTCTGGCTATTCAAGGAGTATTTCAACCTGAGCATTCCGGAAACGTTGAAGTCGTGGTCAGCGCTGGAAACCATTATCGCGGTGTGTGGTCTGGTTGGCACCCTGCTGCTGAGCTACGTGGTGTGATTGAGTGTGATTAATCTGGGTCGGGGATAACCCTTCTCTCTCAGTCTCCGCCTGGTGCGGGAGACTGAGAGAATGGCCTGAGGCAACAACGTCCAGATGCTACAGTTTCAGGTAGGCCCGAATACCGTCCAGAAACATTTGTGTGGAGAGCATGACCAGTACCAGCCCCATCAGCCGTTCCAGCGCATTGACGCCTTTGTCGCCCAACAATCGCAGGAACAGGTTCGATAACAGCAGCACGACCACCGTAATGGCCCAGGCAATAAGCAGCGCCAGTGTCAGATGCGGCAATTGATTCGGGTACTGGTGGGAGAGCAGCATCAGTGCGGCCAGAATCGATGGCCCGGCCACCATCGGAATAGCCAACGGCACCAGAAACGGCTCATCGCCGGCGGGCAAGCCGCTGGTAAAGCCTTCCTGCGTTGGGAAAATCATGCGGATGGCAATCAAAAACAGCACGATACCGCCGGAAATAGACACGGTTTCGGTACGCAGATTCAGTATTGCCAGAATCTTCTCGCCCGCGAACAGGAACACCAGCATCACCCCCAGTGCGATGATCATCTCCCGAATCAGCACCACACGTCGCCGTTTGGGATCCAGGTGTTTCAGAACAGACATAAACACTGGCAGGTTGCCGAGCGGATCCATAATTAACAGCAACAGGACGGTTGCCGAGATCATTTCAGTCATGGTGGTGGTAAGCTCCTTTCATCCTCCGTCTTCTGGCAGGCACATTAGGCCTGTTGCTGAAAACGCCTGAGTCATCGAATAAATTCACTTGCGACTTCTGATACATTTTGTAAGGTTGACAGACATCACTTTAAACTATGCTCCCTGCCTGAAATGGCAGTCGGATTGCTTTTTGTCACCCCCAGGCAGGACGGTTACCATGAAAAATGTTGGTTTTGTTGGCTGGCGCGGAATGGTCGGTTCGGTACTCATGCAGCGCATGGTGGAAGAACGCGATTTTGATTTAATCCGCCCGGTATTCTTTTCTACGTCGCAGCACGGTCAGCCAGCACCGGCGCTGGGCGGCCAGCAGGGTGTCCTGCAGGATGCCTACAATCTCGACGCGCTGCGCGCGCTGGATATTATCATCACCTGTCAGGGCGGCGATTATACCAATGAAATCTACCCAAAGCTGCGTGAAAGTGGCTGGCAGGGGTACTGGATCGACGCAGCATCTTCTCTGCGAATGAAAGATGACGCGATTATTATTCTGGACCCGGTTAACCACGGCGTTATCCAGTCTGGTCTGGATAAAGGCATCAAAACGTTTGTCGGTGGTAACTGTACCGTCAGCCTGATGCTGATGTCGCTGGGTGGCCTGTTCTCCAACGATCTGGTGGAGTGGGCATCCGTTGCCACCTATCAGGCGGCGTCCGGTGCTGGTGCGCGCAATATGCGTGAACTGCTGATTCAGATGGGCCAGTTGAACGCTGAAGTCGCCGCTGAACTGAGTGACCCGGCTTCCGCCATTCTGGATATCGAGCGCAAAGTGACGGCATTGTCACGCGGCGGTCTGGATGTGGAAAACTTCGGTGTGCCGCTGGCGGGTAGCCTGATCCCGTGGATCGACAAACAACTGGAAAACGGCCAGAGCCGTGAAGAGTGGAAAGGCCAGGCGGAAACCAACAAGATCCTGAATACCGCCAGCACCATTCCGGTGGATGGTTTGTGCGTGCGTATCGGCGCGCTGCGCTGCCACAGCCAGGCGTTCACGCTGAAGCTGAAAAAAGATGTGTCGATTCCGGAAATCGAGCACATGCTGGCTACCCACAATGACTGGGTGAAAGTGGTGCCGAACGACCGCGAAATCACCATGCGTGAACTGACCCCGGCAGCGGTGACCGGCACGTTGTCTACCCCGGTGGGCCGTCTGCGTAAACTGAACATGGGGCCGCAGTACCTGTCCGCTTTCACCGTTGGTGACCAGCTGCTGTGGGGCGCTGCCGAACCGCTGCGCCGCATGCTGCGCATCCTGTTGTAATTCCGTTCCCGCTAAAACGCGCCCGTTGGGCGCGTTTTACTGTTCTTCCTATCCCCATACCTTCTCCTTAGGAGGTGGCGATCTTTTTCTGGCAATGGTTCGCGGTATTGTCCATTCTTGTTTGTCCGTCAGGGATTTGAGCGCCGTTTTGCGCTGAATCACGATCATCATGATGAACCCCGGCATAATGGGACGGCCTGCGTGGCACCACGCCGGAGGATTTTTTGCGCTTTTTTGTGAGGCTGAGATGCAACGATTGACGATTTCTCTGGATGACCCGCTGGCTGAGGCGTTGGATGCACTGATGCTGCGAAAAGGCTATGCCAACCGATCGGAAGCGTTTCGCGACATGTTGCGGCGTGAATTGGGCGAAATGACGGTAGCACAGGATAAAAATGCCGAGTGTGTGGCGGTGCTGAGCTATGTGTATGATCATCACGAGCGTCAGTTATCGAGCCGACTGGCCGGTATGCAGCATGAACACCATCACCTGACGGTGTCCACCATGCACACCCACCTCAGCCATGATGAATGCGTGGAAACCGTGATTTTGCGTGGCCCTACCGATCGTGTAGAGCAGTTTGCCGCTTCGGTCATCGCTCAGACCGGCGTGCGTCACGGACAGCTGAATCTGATCCCGATGGAACAGAGCGCTAAGGCATAAATACGGCGACACAGATAGATCGTCAGCCGGTTTGTGGGTCAGGCTGGTGTCAGCGTCGGTTGTGGTCGTGGCGAAAACGTACCGGGGCCAACCCATTAACCGTATGAATTATAAAAAATATAAAATATTTTCCAGCCGTAATAATACATAATGCTTGCTTTCATGCCTGATGAATGCGTTAATAGCCGCACGGTTTGTTAGTCAGACCTATTTATGTCAGGCATTTTACTAAAGTAGTCCTCAGTCCAAGCGTTATCCCCAGATATCACTTCCCCTGAATCTCTTTTTTTCTTGCTCATAAGTATTTCCTGCATTGCAGACCCCTGTTGCCCTTAAACGGGCTGGAAAAAAATTACGAGGTAATATGATGTCTAATAAAATGACTGGTTCAGTAAAATGGTTTAACGAATCTAAAGGTTTTGGCTTTATCAGCCCGGCTGATGGCAGCAAAGACGTATTCGTACATTTCTCTGCAATTCAGAGCGACAGCTTCAAAACGCTGTACGAAGGCCAGAAAGTGGAATTCGTTATCGGCAACGGTCCGAAAGGTCCTTCTGCTGAGAACGTAGTAGGGCTGTAATTTCCCGGGTCATCCTCACCGACGATAGCGAAGATGGCGTTAGCCGGAGCAGTGACGTGATGTGATGCCGAGATCAGCCTAAGAACGGCTTCCCCCAGGGGAAGCCGTTTTTTATTTCAGGCATGAGTTTTATTTCAGGCATGAGTATGACTGCGCCAGCCTGACACGCTCTTATCCTACCCTCAGCGGTACGCGAACCCGAACGCGGGTAAAGCGTTCCGGTTCGCTGGTGACGGTAATGCCGTAATGATGGCCGTAGCGCGCCTTGATACGTCGGTCTACCAGATTCATCCCCAGCCCGTCACTACCGTTGCGGGGGTAATAAGTCCCGGCGTTATCTTCTATCGTGAGCTCCAACATATTGGCGTGAGTACGGGCACCAATGCGCAAATAACCGTTATCCAGCATGTGGGCGATGCCGTGCTTGATGGCATTTTCCACCAGCGGTTGCAGGGAAAAGGCGGGTAATCTGGCGGCCCTGAGCGACGTTGGAACGGCGATTTCCACTGTCAGCAGATTGGCGAAACGGGCCTTTTCAATATCAAGATAGGCGTTGATGTGCTCCAGTTCGTCACTGAGCGCGACTTCATCACCGCTACGTTTGAGGTTTTTACGAAAAAAGGTCGATAGCGATAACACCAACTGACGGGCCTGATCCGGATTGCGGCGGATAATCGACGATAAGGTATTTAGGGTGTTAAACAGGAAATGTGGGTTCACCTGTGCATGCAGGAGTTTGATTTCGGATTGTGCCAGTAACTGCTTTTGCTGCTCGAAACGACCCGCGAAGATTTGAGCCGACAGCAAATGGCCGATACCTTCGCCCAGCGTGCGGTTTATGCTGGAGAATAACTTGTTTTTCGGTTCATACAGCTTGATGGTGCCGATGACTCGTTGCTCTTCGCCACGCAGTGGGATAACCAGTGTAGACCCCAATTTGCAGTGTGACGACAACGGGCAGCAAAACGGTACTTCGTTACCGTCAGCGTACACCACCTGATTGTTGTCGATAGCCTGATGGGTATAGGACGACATAATCAGCGAACCGGTGGTGTGGTGATCGTCGCCGGTGCCGACAAAAGCCAGCAGCTTTTCCCGATCGGTGATGGCGACGGCACCAACACCCAGTTCTTCATACAAGATATGGGCTACCCGCAGGCCGGTATCCGGATTAAATCCTTCCCGTAATACCCCTTCCGCCCTTGCCGCAATCTGCAAGGCGCGCGCAGAAAACGCCGATGTGTATTTCTCAAACATGGCCCGGCGGTCCAACAGGATCCGCATGAACATGGCTGCCCCGATACTGTTGGTGATGATCATTGGCAAGGCGATGTTCTTAACCAGCGTCAGCGCCTCGCCAAACGGGTGCGACAACAGCAGGATGACGCTCATCTGCAGTATTTCCACTAGCAGCGTAACAGCCGCGATAACCAACGGCTGGAACAACAGGTCGATACGGTGGCGACGCAGCATATAACGGTGTAGCAGGCCACCGGCCAACCCTTCCATGATGGTGGACACCATGCACGCCAGTGCGGTCATGCCACCTAATGAATAGCGGTGCAGACCGCCGGTCAGCCCGACCAGTACGCCGACCGTTGGCCCCCCCAGCACGCCGCCCAACAGTGCACCGATGGCGCGAGTATTGGCGATGGAGTCGTCAATATGCAGGCCGAAATAGGTGCCGAGGATGCAAAACATGGAAAACGTCAGGTAGCAGATCAGTTTGTGCGGCAAACGAAGGGTAACCTGCGTCAGCGGAATAAACAGCGGCGTTTTGCTCAGCAAATAAGCGATGACCAGATAGACGCACGTTTGTTGCAGCAATGACAGAATCAAATCAACCTGGCTAACCATCTCCACACACCTCCTTGTTGGATCAAGCAATTCTACGTGTTGTACACCAAGGTAACCCGAATAAGATCAATATTCGCTAACGCTATGATTAATTATTTTTTCTTATAGTTGTTGGAAGTAAAAATTTATCCAATATCTCAAATATTTTCTCTTTTCTTGACTAAGCTGAATCTTAGGCTTACCTGAAGAATACTTTTCAGCATCAACTATTACGGTGCTGTTGCACCTTTTCAGGTCGGCTCTCTTTTTATGGGGGTCAGGCTGGTTCCTTTTCTGTTATTGACTCAGGGCATTCGCATACCAATAAGAGTGCTGAAGAAGTGACCTGTATCTTTAACATCTTTAATTTATTCAGATGGTTAATTCAGAGGACGGATGCCATGTCAGGATTTTCCGATCGGAACATCATTAATCTCCTTGTTTCCGGCCATTACGCCGATCCTTTTGCAGTATTGGGTATGCACGTCACATCGTCAGGGCTGGAAGTACGCGCACTGCTTCCAGACGCCAGTGAAGTTCACGTGGTGGATGCACACAGCGGACGCAAAGTGGCGCACTTAGCGTGTCAGGACCCACGTGGTTTTTTCGCTTCAGTAATTCCTCGTCGTAAAAAACCATTCAGCTATCGGCTGGCGGTCACCTGGCAGCAGGAGACATATGTCATTGATGACCCTTATCGGTTTGGCCCGTTATTGCAGGAGTTAGACATCTGGTTGCTGGCGGAGGGGCGCCATTTACGACCGTTTGAAACACTGGGTGCACATCCGTCCACGTTGGATGGTGTTGAGGGCACCTGTTTTGCCGTCTGGGCACCGAACGCCCAGCGGGTCTCGGTGGTGGGCGATTTCAATTTTTGGGATGGGCGTCGCCATCCGATGCGTTTGCGGCGTGAGAACGGCGTGTGGGAGCTGTTTGTCCCAGGCGTTAGGGTAGGGCAGTTGTACAAATTCGAAATTATCGATTGCTACGGCAATGTGCTGGTGAAATCCGACCCGTATGCCTTTGCCTCACAGATGCGCCCGGATACCGCCTCAGTGGTGAGTGGGCTGCCGCCTGCGCTGCCGGTAGATGAGGCGCGGCAATCCGCCAACGATTTGCAGTCGCCGATTTCCATCTACGAGGTGCATCTGGGGTCATGGCGGCGGCATACCGACAATAATTTCTGGCTCAGCTACCGCGAACTGGCGGACCAACTGGTGCCTTATGTGAAAGAAATGGGCTTTACCCATGTTGAACTGATGCCGGTGCATGAACATCCGTTTGATGCCAGTTGGGGCTATCAGCCATTGGGGCTGTATGCGCCGACTCGTCGTTTCGGCTCACCGGAGGATTTCCGTTATCTGGTCAATGCGTTTCATGAGGCGGGCATCAATGTGCTGCTGGATTGGGTGTCCGGCCATTTCCCGACCGACAGCTACGGTCTGGCGCGGTTTGACGGCACCGCCTTGTACGAATATGCCGACCCGAAAGAGGGCTACCACCAGGACTGGAACACGCTGATTTATAACTTTGACCGCCACGAAGTGCGTAACTATCTGGCGGGTAACGCGTTGTACTGGACCGAACGGTTTGGCGTCGATGGACTGCGGGTGGATGCGGTGGCGTCGATGATTTACCGGGACTACAGCCGCCGTGACGGCGAATGGGTGCCGAACCACTACGGTGGTAAAGAGAACCTGGAGGCGATCGGTTTTCTGCGTTACACCAACCAGATGCTGGGTCAGCACCGTGCCGGTGCGGTCACTATCGCCGAAGAATCTACCGATTATGCCGGAGTGACGCTGCCGCCGGAACACAGTGGTTTGGGGTTTCACTACAAATGGAACATGGGTTGGATGCATGACTCGCTGGCCTATATGCAACTGGACCCGGTGCATCGCAAATACCACCACGACCTGCTGACCTTCGGCATGTTGTATGCCTATAGCGAGAACTTCGTCCTGCCGCTGTCGCACGATGAAGTGGTGCATGGCAAGCGCTCTTTGCTCGACCGGATGCCGGGCGATGCCTGGCAGAAGTTCGCCAACCTGCGCGCCTATTACGGTTTCATGTGGGCGTATCCCGGTAAGAAACTGCTGTTTATGGGCAGCGAGTTTGCGCAAGGACGAGAATGGAATCACGACACCAGCCTCGACTGGCATCTGTTGGATGAGCCCGAGGGCTGGCATGCCGGTGTACAGCAACTGGTGCGCGACCTCAACTATTGCTATCGCCAACACCCGCCGCTTTATCAATGCGATTACCTGCATCAGGGATTCGAATGGGTGGTGGTAGACGATCGCGAGAATTCGGTATTCGCTTTTATCCGGCGCGATGCTGACGGCAATGAAATGCTGGTTATCAGCAACTTTACGCCGGTACCGAGGGACGGATATCGCGTCGGTATCAATCAGCCGGGGCACTGGCACGAAGTGCTGAATACCGACTCCATGCATTATCACGGCAGCAATATTGGCAATCAGGGACTGGTACGCAGCGAAGCGGTCGGCAGCCATTCCCGGCCACAATCGCTGGTATTAACACTGCCACCGCTCTCCACCCTGTATTTGGTGAGGGAGGCGTAATGGTTGAACTGCTGGCGGGTCGTCCCCGACCGTTAGGCTCTTACTTTGATGGCGAAGGGGTGAACTTTGCGTTGTTCTCTTGCGGAGCCTCGAAGGTGGAATTGTGTATTTTTGACGGTCTGCGGGAACAACGCCTGCCGCTGAAGGCCCGTACCGGTGATATCTGGCATGGCTATTTGCCGGATGCCCAGCCGGGCTTGTGTTACGGCTACCGTGTTGATGGTGTGTTCGACCCGAAACGTGGCCTGCGTTTCAATGCCAGGAAACTGTTGCTTGACCCCTGCGCTCGCCAGATGGATGGCTGGGTGGTGGATGACGAGCGGCTGCACGGCGGTTACGACTACCCCGATGCCGAGGACAGCGCGGAAGTGATGCCACGCAGCGTGGTGGTGGATGAACGCTACGACTGGCAGGGCGATGCCTTTCCGCGCACGCCCTGGCATCACACCGTGTTGTACGAAGCGCATGTACGCGGCTTGACCCGACGCCACCCGCGCATTCCGGCATCGATACGTGGCACCTACGCTGCGCTGGCGCATCCTGTGATGCTGGAGTACCTGACGCAATTGGGTGTGACCACACTGGAGTTGATGCCTGTCCAGCAGCATGCCGACGAGCCCCGGTTGCAGTCGATGGGATTGCGCAATTACTGGGGGTACAACACGCTGCTGCCGTTCGCGGTGGACAGCAGCCTGGCGGCGGGGGATGACCCGCTCAACGAATTCCGTGACACGGTGCGGGCGCTGCATAAAGCGGGCATCGAGGTGATTTTGGATGTGGTGTTCAATCATAGCGCAGAGCTGGACGTAGACGGCCCTACGCTGTCGCTGCGCGGCATCGATAACACCAGTTACTACTGGCTGACCGGGGAGGGCGATTATTACAACTGGGCGGGATGCGGCAACGTGTTGCGGCTGGATAACCCGGCGGTGTTGCAGTGGGTGATTGAGTGCCTGACGTTCTGGCATGAAACCTGCCATGTGGATGGCTTCCGTTTTGATCTGGCGACAATTTTGGGGCGCACGCCGGACTTTTCTTCTTCGGCCCCGTTCTTTACCGCGCTGCGTAACCACCGCTCGCTGCGCGACTGCAAGTTGATCGCTGAGCCCTGGGATATTGGCCCTGGTGGCTACCAACTGGGCCAGTTTCCGGCACCGTTTGTCGAGTGGAACGACCGTTTTCGCGACGACATGCGCCGTTTCTGGTTACTCGGCGATCTGCCTGTCGGGGTATTTGCCCGCCGTTTCGCCGCCTCCAGCGAGGTGTTCGAGCGTAACGGGCGCTTGCCCTGGGCGTCGGTCAACATGTTGACCGCCCATGACGGTTTTACCCTGCGGGATTTGGTGTGTTTTAACCACAAGCATAACCAGGCTAACGGGGAACAAAACCGGGATGGCACCAACAGCAATTTCAGCTTCAACCACGGGACGGAAGGGCTGGAGGCGGATGAGGCCACACAGGCGCGGCGACGCGCCAGCCAACAGGCGTTGCTGACGACACTGCTGTTGTCGCAGGGCACGCCGATGCTGCTGGCTGGCGATGAATTCGGTAACAGCCAGCAGGGCAACAATAACGCGTATTGCCAGGATAACGCGCTGGCCTGGTTGCACTGGGATCAGATGGATACCGATTTGCTCGCGTTTACCGCGGGTCTGATCCGCCTGCGCCGTGCTATTCCAGCGTTACGCAAAGCGGCGTGGTGGCGTGACGGTGGAAACGATGTTCGGTGGCTGAATGCGCAGGGAGAGCCGCTGACGCCATATGAATGGGAGCAGGGGGCACATCAGTTACAAATCCAACTTTCCGAACGCTGGTTGCTATTGCTCAACGCCACGACGCAGACGAGTGAGTTTTCGCTTCCCGCTGGGGAGTGGCGGGTTTCGCCCCCCTTTAGCGCGGCTGACAATCCACTCAAAGGACGGGTTTGGCATGGGCAGGCGAATGCGGTGTGCGTACTGGTAAAACAATAA
Source organism: Dickeya ananatis (assembly GCF_019464615.1). Lineage (NCBI taxonomy): Bacteria > Pseudomonadati > Pseudomonadota > Gammaproteobacteria > Enterobacterales > Pectobacteriaceae > Dickeya > Dickeya ananatis. Next base: position 4,609,394 of record NZ_CP040816.1, read on the forward strand.
AAAAGGAGTCTGACATGGTGAGTACTGACAAACATGATCCCCTGATGCTGTCCAGACAATTGCCCTTGAAATCTGTCGCACTGATTTTGGCGGGCGGGCGTGGGACCCGGCTGAAAGACTTAACGGCGCACCGTGCCAAACCCGCGGTGCACTTTGGCGGTAAATACCGAATTATCGATTTTGCTCTGTCTAATTGCCTGAATTCCGGGATCCGTCGTATTGGCGTGATTACCCAGTATCAGTCGCACACACTGGTGCAGCATATCCAGCGCGGCTGGTCATTCCTGAATATTGAGATGAATGAATTTGTTGATTTGCTGCCAGCCCAGCAACGGCATGATGAAAACGATCACTGGTACCGCGGCACTGCCGATGCCGTATGCCACAACCTGGATATCATCCGGCGCTACGGGGCGGAATACGTCGTGATTCTGGCCGGTGACCATATCTATAAGATGGATTATTCCCGCATGCTGCTGGACCACGTGGAGAATGGCGCGGAGTGTTCGGTCGCGTGTATTCCGGTGCCTATCAAAGAAGCACACGCCTTTGGCGTGATGAGCGTGGATAAAGACAACCGCATTATCAGTTTCGACGAGAAGCCCGCCAGCCCGGCACCGATGCCGGATAACCCCGAGATGGCGCTGGCCAGTATGGGGATCTACGTCTTCAACGCCAAATACCTGTACCGGCGGTTGGAGGAGGATGTGTGCACCTCGGATTCCAGCCATGATTTCGGCAAGGACTTGATCCCAAAAATCGTGGCGGAAGGGAATGCCTGGGCGCATCCCTTCACCCTCTCCTGCGTGACGTCTTCGGACAACGCGCCGCCGTACTGGCGCGATGTGGGCACGCTGGAAGCCTACTGGCGCGCCAACCTCGACCTGGCCTCGGTGATGCCGGAACTGGACATGTACGACCATAACTGGCCGATTCGCTCGGCGATGGCGGCGTTACCACCCGCCAAGTTCGTCCAGGACCGCTCCGGCAGTCATGGCCTAACCATGAATTCGCTGGTGTCGGGCGGATGTATTGTGTCCGGCTCGGTGGTCACGCATTCGGTTCTGTTCCCTCGTGTGCGTATCAACTCCTTTTGCAGCATCGATTCATCGGTGTTGTTGCCGGATGTCAACGTCGGACGCTCATGCCGCTTGCATCGTTGCATCATCGATCGCGCCTGCGACATTCCCGAAGGCATGGTGATTGGCGAGAACGCTGAGGATGACAGCCGTCGTTTTTATCGTTCTGAAGAGGGCATTGTGCTGGTGACGCGAGCCATGTTGGCGAAGCTCACGTCCTGACCTGATTGTGTACCCGGCCGTAATGGGTCGGCGGATTGATGCTGCCCACGTGTGGGGCGTGGGTGGTGGAATGGGAGACAAGATGCGGGTATTACACGTGTGTTCAGAGCTATTCCCCTTGCTGAAAACCGGGGGACTGGCGGATGTGGTGGGCGCGTTGCCCGGTGCGCAGATAGCGGCGGGGATGGATGTACGAGTGCTGTTGCCGGCATTTCCCGACCTGAAAAAAGGTATCCCGGACGCGCAGGTCGTGAGGGAGCTGGATACGTTTGGCGGCCATGTCACGCTGCGTTATGGCCATTACAACGGGGTGGGCATTTATCTGATCGATGTCCCGCACCTGTATGAGCGGGCAGGCAGCCCGTATCACGATACGTCGTTATTCGCCTATACGGACAATGTCTTGCGCTTTGGCTTGCTGGGCTGGATGGGGGCGGAAATGGCCAACGGCGTGGATCCGTTCTGGCGGCCAGACATCGTTCATGCCCATGACTGGCATGCCGGTCTTGCCTGTGCGTATCTGGCGGCGAAAGGTCGACCGGCAAAATCGGTATTTACCGTCCATAATCTGGCTTATCAGGGATTATTTGATGCCCGTCACATGTCGGAGTTGCGCTTGCCGCCGGAGTACTTCCACATGTACGGGCTGGAGTTTTACGGCCAAATCTCGTACCTCAAGGCCGGGCTGTATTATGCGGATCATGTCACCACCGTCAGCCCGACCTATGCCCATGAAATTACACAGGCTGAGTATGGCTATGGGCTGGAGGGGCTGCTCAAGTCGCGTGAAGAGCAAGGGCGTTTGTCTGGCATTCTCAATGGGGTGGATGACGAGATCTGGAACCCGTCACACGATGCCTTGCTAACCGCCACGTATAGCCGCGATGAGCTGGCGCGCAAAGCGGAAAACAAGCGGCATTTGCAAACAGCGATGGGACTGAAGGTGGATGTCCGTGTGCCGGTGTTCGCCATCGTCAGTCGCCTGACCAGCCAAAAAGGGCTGGATATTGCCTTGCAGGCCGTGCCGGATTTGCTGGAACAAGGTGGACAACTGGTGGTGTTGGGAGCAGGCGATGCCACCTTACAGGAAGGTTTTCTGGCGGCGGCGGCGGAGTATCACGGCCGCGTCGGCGTACAGATTGGTTATCACGAAGCGTTTTCGCACCGCATCATTGGCGGGGCGGATGTGATTATGGTTCCTAGTCGGTTCGAACCCTGCGGGTTGACCCAGTTGTACGGCCTGAAATACGGCACGTTACCGCTGGTCAGACGCACCGGTGGACTGGCGGATACCGTGGCAGATTGCTCGCTGGAAAATCTGGCTGATGGCCTGGCGAGCGGTTTTGTGTTCAGCGATTGTAATACCGCGTCGCTGTCGCGGGCGATTCGTCGGGTCTTTGTGTTGTGGTCGCGCCCTTCGCTTTGGCGTTATGTACAACGTCAGGCAATGGCAATGGATTTTAGTTGGCAGGTCGCTGCCCAGGCCTATCGTGCGCTTTATCAACGTCTTTGGTAGTACGCATCAGTGGGAATGACATTATGAACTCTCCATTTATCTACAACTCACCTACGCTCAGCGTAGACGCGTTGAAACACTCCATCGCTTATAAGCTGATGTTTACCGTCGGCAAGGATCCCAGCATCGCCAGTAAGCATGACTGGCTGAATGCCGCGGTACTGGCGGTGCGGGACCGTATGGTCGAGCGCTGGCTGCGTTCTAATCGTGCACAGTTATCACAGGATGTCCGACAGGTTTATTACCTGTCGATGGAATTCCTGCTGGGGCGTACGCTGTCCAACGCGTTGCTGGCGATGGGTATGTTTGACGACCTGCGTGATGCGCTGGAAGCGATGGGGCTGGACCTGAACGAGCTGCTGGAAGAAGAAGACGACCCGGCATTGGGCAACGGGGGTCTTGGTCGTCTGGCAGCCTGTTTTCTCGACTCGCTCGCCACCATGGCGCTGCCGGGCCGGGGTTACGGTATTCGTTATGAATACGGTATGTTCCGGCAAAACATCGTCGATGGAAAGCAGGCGGAGTCGCCGGATTACTGGCTGGAATACGGCAACCCGTGGGAATTTGTGCGTCACAGCACCCGCTATAAGGTGCGTTTTGGCGGCCGCATCCAGCAGGAGGGGAGTAAAACCCGCTGGCTGGAAACGGAGGAAATCATCGCCTGCGCCTATGACCAGATAATCCCCGGCTTTGATACCGACGCCACCAACACCTTGCGGCTATGGGCGGCGCAGGCCAGTAACGAAATCAATCTCGGTAAATTTAATCAAGGCGACTATTTCGCGGCGGTAGAAGATAAAAACCACTCCGAAAACGTGTCGCGCGTGCTCTACCCTGATGACTCCACCTATTCCGGCCGCGAACTGCGCTTACGTCAGGAATACTTTTTGGTGTCTGCCACGGTACAGGACATCCTTAGCCGTCACTGGACGATGCATAAAACGTACGCCAATCTGGCGGAGAAGTTTGCCATCCACCTTAACGATACCCATCCGGTGTTGGCGATCCCCGAGTTAATGCGGCTGTTGATCGATGAGCACAAGTTCAAGTGGGATGTAGCCTGGGATGTGGTCACCAAGGTGTTCTCTTACACCAACCATACCCTGATGGGGGAAGCGCTGGAAACCTGGCCGGTCGACATGATGGGCAAAATCCTGCCGCGCCATCTGCAACTGATTTTCGAAATCAATGACCGTTTCCTGGACGAGGTGCAAGAGCGTTTCCCCAATGATGTCGACCTGCTCAAGCGGGTATCGATCATTGATGAAGAGCACGGGCGTAAGGTGCGTATGGCGTGGCTGGCGGTGATCTGTAGCCACAAGGTGAACGGGGTGTCCCAGTTGCACACCGACCTGATGGTGCAGTCGCTGTTCGCTGATTTCGCCCGGGTTTATCCAGAACGCTTCTGCAACAAAACCAACGGCGTGACACCGCGGCGCTGGCTGGCGCTGGCAAACCGCCCACTGTCGAAAGTGCTGGATGAAACCATCGGTAAGACCTGGCGTACCGATTTGAGCCAACTGGCTGACCTGAAACCGAACATCGATTACCCGGCTTTCCTGCAGAAAGTGCGTAAAGCCAAGCAGGAAAATAAATTACGGCTGGCGGTCTACATTGCTCAGCATCTGGATATTGTGGTTGACCCTAACGCGCTGTTTGATGTGCAGATCAAGCGTATTCATGAGTATAAGCGCCAGCTGCTCAACGTGTTGCACCTGATAACGCTCTATAACCGCATCAAGGATGACCCGGATCTGGACCGCGTACCGCGCGTCGCCATTTTCGCCGGTAAGGCAGCCTCCGCGTACTACATGGCCAAACACATTATTCATTTAATCAATGATGTGGCCAGCGTGGTCAACAACGATCCGGCGGTAAAAGACAAACTGAAGATTGTGTTCATCCCGAATTACGGCGTTAGCCTGGCGCAAATCATTATTCCGGCGGCAGACCTGTCGGAGCAGATCTCGCTGGCCGGCACCGAGGCCTCTGGCACCAGTAACATGAAGTTTGCGCTCAACGGTGCGCTGACCATCGGTACGCTGGATGGTGCCAACGTCGAAATGCGTGAGCGGGTTGGGGAAGAGAATATCTTTATCTTCGGTAATACGACGGAGCAGGTAGAGGAATTACGTCGCAACGGTTACAACCCGCGCGAGTTCTACAATCAGGATGAGGAGTTGCACCGGGTACTGACACAGATAGCGACTGGGGTATTCAGTCCAGACGAGCCGCGCCGTTATGCTGACCTGTTCGACTCACTGGTCAATTTCGGCGACCACTATCAGTTGCTGGCGGATTACCGCAGTTATGTGGACTGCCAGGACCAGGTAGACGAGGTATATTGCGATGAAGATGAATGGACGCGTCGCACATTGCACAACATCGCCAATATGGGCTATTTCTCTTCCGATCGTACGATTCAGGAGTACGCCGACGAGATTTGGCATATCAAGCCAATACGGTTGTAGACAAACAGCGCTGTCGTTTTGTTATTGGCGATTTATGTTGGAGTAGCATGAGGTTTCGTGCTTGATGACATCCGTTATCCCTTTGCGGCATCATCGCATGCACGACAAGGAGAGGCTCAAACGCCGCCTCTCCTTGACCTCTGGCTAAGGGCTAAACTATGAACCCTGACGGGTTCACCCTTGCGGGCCAGCGCAAGCGCTGTTCCATTTTGCGTTGCAAAATGGTGTGGCGCTAGGCGGTACCTTCGGCAAGCGTCTTCGCTGTTCGGGCCGCCCGTGACGCGTTCCAGACGCGGCACGGGCTTTCGCCGCGTATATGCGGCTCACCCGGCGAATCCGCTCGCCTCAGCACAGTTTTTGACGCCGAATCCCCTTCGTTTGGATTGAGTGGGACCACAGCTACGACTTCCATGAGGAAGCCGTTTTTCTTTAGTATTAACCTGCTTTGGCTAACTGGCTGCGGTAGCTGACCAGCCAGTCGGCGACACGCTGGCGTTGTGCGTCGTCCAGCCACATGCCGAGCTTGGTACGACGCCAGATAGCGTCTTCCAGCGTGACAACCCACTCATGTTCCACCAGATAACGTAACTCGGCTTCGTACAGGTTATGGCCGAAATGTTCGCCCAGGTCGCTTAAGGATTGGGCGTTGCCGAGGATTTTCTCGCTCTGGCTGCCGTAAGTGCGGCTGTAACGACGTGCCAGCGCTTCCGGCAGATTGTAACGGCGGCGCAATGTCGCGGCGTAATCTTCGCGGCTGCCGCTGATATCACCACCGGGCAGAATGGTGTTACGGGTCCACGCTTGTCCGGCTTGCGGGTAGTATTTCACCAGCTTTTCCAGTGCGTGCTCCGCTAACTTACGGTAGGTGGTTAGCTTGCCGCCGAATACGGACAGCAGCGGTGCCTTACCGTTTTCATCGGCAACGGACAAGGTGTAGTCGCGGGTGATAGCCTGCGGTGAATCGGATTCGTCGTCGCACAACGGGCGCACACCCGAATACGTCCAGACAATATCGTCACGTGTCAGCTGCTTTTTGAAATGGTCGTTGTACACATCCAGCAGGTAACGAATTTCGTTGTCGTCGATCTTCACCTGATGCGGATCGCCGTGGTATTCCACATCGGTGGTGCCGATGATGGAGAATTCATCCTGCCACGGAATCACAAACACAATACGGTGGTCTTTATTTTGCAGAATGTAGGCCTGCTCTTCCTGATGGACGCGCGGCACGACGATATGACTGCCTTTAATCAGACGAATGCCATACGGTGATGGCAGCGCCAGGCCTTCATCGAAGAACTGGCGTACCCACGGGCCGGTTGCGTTGACCAGGCCTTTCGCCTGCCAGCGGTGGGTTTCACCACTGAGTGTATCTTCGGCTTCGACGATCCACAGGCCGTTTTCGCGATGAGCGCGGGTGACTTTCATGCGGGTTTTCACCTCGCCGCCACGGCGCACCACTTCCTGTGCGTTCAGTACCACCAGACGGGCATCGTCCACCCAGCAATCGGAATATTCGAAACCGCGCGTCAGCTCGGGTTTTAACACTGATTCACGGCCGAATCGCAGCCCGTGGCTGGACGGCAGGCTGACACGTTTGCCCAGATGGTCATACATGAACAGACCGGCGCGGATCATCCAGGCCGGGCGCAAATGCGGCTGGTGCGGCAGGCGAAAACGCATCGGGAAAATGATATGCGGTGCCATTTTCAGCAATACTTCGCGTTCGGACAAGGCTTCTCCCACCAGCCGGAACTCATAGTGTTCCAGATAGCGCAGGCCGCCGTGAATCAGCTTGGAACTGGCGGAAGAGGTCGCACAGGCCAGATCCTGCGCTTCCAGCAGCAGGACGGACAGCCCGCGCCCGGCGGCATCTGCTGCGATGCCCGTACCGTTAATGCCTCCGCCGATCACGATCAGATCTTGGGTTTCCACGTTTTCTCCTCCGCTACGTCAAACGCCGCCATGGTCGGCCGTTGAAAGTTAAAATGTTCGTTTTCGCTCACGATATTAATCGAAAACAAACATGTTAGCCAAGCGTTAACCAATTAAAAACATTTACGCGTGATACAGCTAACAGTTTCGCGCCTGATTTGATTGAAAATAGTCCTGCTGCGTCGGCTCATGCCGTCACGATACCTGCGTGAGCGCGCGATATCCCTGTGTTTTGTCCGGTCTATACGTGCGGTGGGTGGGTTACAATGCCGACAATGTCAGGCAAAGCCGTTGATAACCCTTTTTTAACCACGAATTTTCACCACGAACGATGAGGCAGGCAATGGAGCAGTTTGAGGCAATCGATATTGAGCAGGCGTATCAGCGCTGGCAGCAAGGTCAGTCGCTGGTTGATATTCGTGACCCGCAGAGTTTCGGTGCGGCGCATGTACCGGGGTCAATCCACCTGACCAATGAAACCTTGTCAGATTTTGTGCGCGGTGCGGATTTTGAACAGCCGGTGATGGTGATGTGTTATCACGGCATCAGTAGCCGTAATGCGGCGAATTACCTGATAAGCCTGGGTTTTGAGGCGGTATACAGCGTGGATGGTGGTTTCGATGCCTGGCAAAAACGCTTCCCGCAGGATGTCGCGGCAGGGTAATTCTGAACCGGTATGGTGCCTGACGCGCCATACCGGTTGTTGTCATCTGTTTATAAAACGGTGTGTTTATAAACCTGTCTGTCTATAAAACCTTCAGGTTTCAAACGGTTATTGGTTTCTTAACGAACAAGCCGTAGCTCAACGCACCCAGCATCAGCAGGCCTGCGCCCAGAAAGAAAACATTGGTGAACACCCCAGTGGCATCCAAAATCACGCCGGTGATGATGGGAGCACTGGCCGCGCCGAGAAAACCGCCGAAGTTCTGAATTGCCCCGAGTGATGCCACCTGCTCTTTAGGCGCGATGTCGGTCGCCAGTGTCCAGATAACGCCGGAAGGCAACTGCGAGCAGAAATACCCCAACGACAGCAGCAGGATAGACAGCGAGGTGTTGCTGACAAACGGGATCGGTGCAACAAAGCAGGCCGCCAGTGCTGCCCCCAAGACGATCGGAATTTTACGGGCCGTAATGGTGTTGACGCCGCGACGAATCAGACGATCAGAGATAGCCCCGCCGCACAGCACGCCGAGAATACCGGCGAGGAACGGAATCGAAGCGATCCAACCGGTTTGTTTCAGCGTAAAGCCAAGGGATTTTTCCAGATAACCCGGCAGCCAGGTCAGGTAAACCCAGATGGTGAACATGATGGAGAAATTACCCAGAATCATGAACCAAGTGGTTTTATGGCGGAACAAGGCACCCCAGCCTTGCTGATTTTTTGCCGCTTCATGGCTGGGTGCTGCTGTCGCTGCGGTGTTGGCGTGGATGTCGCGCTCTTCGGCCGCGGTCGGTTCGCGATAAAACTTCAGCCAGACCAACAGTAACGGAATGCCAGCCAGACCAATGGCGATAAACATGCCGCGCCAGCCCAGTGTCAGCAGCAGTACGGTCAGGATCGGCGGTGCAACGGCGTTGGCAATTTGCGAGCCGGTATTGATGATGGCGGTCGGCAGGCCGCGTTCGCGGGCGGAAAACCAGCGGTGGGTGATTTTAATACCCGAGGTAAAGAAGGGCGACTCGGCTACCCCCAGCAACATGCGCAGTCCATAAAACATGGAATAGCCGTTGATGAACCCGGCCAGCACGGTAAAGGTCGACCATAACCCTACCGCGCCGGAGAACATCTTTTTCGGCCCCAGTTTATCCACCAGCCAGCCGGCCGGCAGGTTAGCGAGTGCGTAGGGCCACAGGAAGGCAGACAGCAGCATCCCCATCTGGGTGGCGCTAAAACCAAATTCTTTGGCGATGGTGGTATTGGCAATACTTAAGTTGGCGCGGTCAAGGTAATTGATGACCGCCGCCATCAACAGAATGAAAATGATCCCCCAGCGTAAGCGGGTAATCGGCGAGGCAGGGATAACCCTATTGTCTTGTAAGGCAGAAGTCGTATTTTTCATAATAATCAGCAATCCGTAAATAAACTGATGTGAATTTTAATAACTGCTTTTCGAATAAAAGAGGGGCCATTGCTTTGGCAACATGGCCGGTGTAGATCTTCCGGAAAGAAAACGGCAAACATGCCTGGTGTTAATGAAATAAAACTCTCGTTTTGAGTGTCACGATAAAAAACAATATCGTGCTGTTCGCTTTTATCTTCAATCACGGTATTACGACGGCTACCTCGCGCAACGCCGATAGTTTCTTCTCCCTGTAATAAATACTGAATGTCGACATACTGGAAATGCGATTCTGCCAGCCTGTCCGCGGCCGGTTCGGTGGTGAACTCCTGTAATAGACAGAACATCTTTCCAGGGATAATGTCATATTTTCCGATCGCCATAACGGCGAAATCGGTGGTAGAGATATAATCGATGGCCTGGTGAATAATCGGATGTAACGCGTATTTTTCCAGAGCCCAGTTTTGTTGATCGCAAATAATCATAGTGGGTTATTCCTGGTGAGCGACAAGGTTGTGTCATTAAACCGGCAGGGGGGATATTTCCACCTGCCGGACAATACGCCGGTAAAAAAAGTGACGTTATCGTTATTGGATTTTTTGTTGGTAATGCTCTGTTCCCTGCCGGATCTGATCGAGGATCACCGACAAGGCCCAGAATTTTTCCAGCACATTATCGCTGGTGACCCGGCAGTTATCGTGCTCGAAAGTCCCCAGACGCTGGTGGTAAATTTTGGCGTTTTTGGGGTAGCCCAACGTTTCGGTCACTGCTGCCAGTGACAGGAAGGTCGCCAGTTCCTGCGCCAGTTCTGGTTGCTGCTGGCTTTGGGAATAAAGCCACTGATAGAGCTCCGGGTGGAAATTGGTGAACACGCCACTAAAGCCTTTGGAACCGGCGCGCATTGCCGGAAAAGCGATGGCGGCGTTGGCGTTGATGATATTCAGCGGTGTGCCAGCCGTGAGTTTCACCCGACGTTCTACCGTCGGCAGGTCGCAGCTCACGTCTTTGAGTACCACAAAGCGGCCGCTGTTGGCGCAGTGCATCAACTCTTCATCGGTTAACAGGCGGCGATACGGTGCCGGGCACTCGTACAGGCCGAGCGGCAGTGTCGCAGGCAGGGATGCCAGCAAGGTCTCCAGCGTATCAAAGAACGTCTCTGAGCCCTGGTTTTTCGGGTCCAGATGGTTGGTGACCAACACCAGTGCGTCGATGCCGGTTTCCGACATCGCCTGCAATTCGGCTATCTGGTCATTAATGTCGTCGCTGATGTGACCGGATGCGATAACCGGTATGCGCCCTGCAACCTGTTCTACAACGAAACGCGCCAGATTCACGCGCTCCTCCAGGCTGAGAAACAGCATTTCGCTGGACTGACAGACGGCGAACAGCGCGTCCACGCCTTTGTCCAGATACCAATCGATCAGCTTTGCCAGACCGGGGTAGTCTATTTCGTTTCTGGTGTTAAACGGGGTCAGCATGACGGGAACGATGCCTTCGATGCTTTTCATTCTCTTTCTCCTTGCCCGAAAATCGCTTCGGGGTGTTTAAAATAGGGTGTGGGGATTAGCGTTGTGCCAGCCGGTTTGTCACTTGCTGATGCGTTGGCATATTGGCCGCACCTTCCCGTTCGACCGCCAGAGAGGCAAACGCATTCGCGTACGTGGCGGCCTGCGCCACGCTCTGCCCGGCGGCGACGGCAGCCGCGAAGGCGCCGTTGAACGCATCGCCAGCGCCGGTGGTATCCACGCTGACGGCAGGAAAGGCCGGGATATGCTGAAATTGCTGGCCGTCAAATAGTAGGGCGCCATTGGCTCCCATGGTGATTATCACCCGCGCGGCACCAAGCGCATGGATTTTTTGCGCGGCTTGTCTGGCACTCTCAAGGTTACTGATCTCAATACCGGATAAGAGCGACGCTTCCGTTTCATTTGGGGTGATGATATCCACATAATCGAGGCAGGATACGACGTCATCGGAATACGGTGCCGGATTCAGGATAATTCGGGTGTCGAGCGCTTTGGCTAATTTCATGGCGCTCAAGGTTGCCGGGAAGTTATTTTCCATTTGCAGCAATAACACATCTGCGTCTTCCAGGTCGGGCATAATCTCAGCGATTTCTTCATCGGTCAGTGTTTTATTCGCCCCAGAATAAATGGCAATCATATTTTCGCCGTTTTGTTGCGAGACATAAATAATCGCATTGCCGGTGGGTTCTGTTTCAGACTGGTATAATTTAAAGGAATGAATAGGGGATTTTGACAAATGCTCATACGCGAAATGACTGAATTGGTCTTTTCCCACTTTAGACACGAAATGCACTTTTGCACCGGCCATGCTGGCAGCCATCGCCTGATTTGCGCCTTTTCCACCCGGCCCCAACGCACTGCCTTGCGCCAGCAATGATTCTCCGCCTTTAGGAAAACGGGCGACCCTGGCAACAATATCCACATTAAACGAACCAAGAATACATACTTTACCTTTCATGGTTTTATCCTTTTTTCGGGTACTTCTATTTCTTACCTGATTCTTTATTTTTTTTAACAGGACTTCGAAGTCTTTCCCGGTTTCGGTAATCAGCTGAGATTGCAGACTACGCCGAATCATAATGGCGCCGCCGTGACAGCGTTGAACTAATCGCTGTCGGGCCAGCGCATTCAGATCACTGCGGATGGTTTCTCTGGTGACAGAAAAAACCTCGGCCAGATACTCCACGCTGACGCGATCATGTTGATCCAGATAGTCCAGAATCTTGTTTCTGCGTTCTTCAAGAAACATACCGTTAACACCTCTTGAATGAGAGTAATGGAGCCGCCCTGGTTGAAAAGTGACCGTGATCATAGGATGTCGGATAAAACGGAAGTAAACAAAAATCCCTACTACATCTACCGGGCAGTACGAGAGGCTGTCAGTACGCAGAGTGGCAAGATGTGAAAGCCGTCACACTGATATTGAAATAGGCAAGATAATCAGCGGTTATTGCGCTGCGTTCCGGGTGGCAAATGTTTTAGAATCGAAGACATAAATTCATTGGCGGGAAGCGTTGGGCTATTGTCATGATTCGAATTGTTGCGCTATCCAATCCGCGTCTGGCGCAGGCGTTTGTCGACTATATGCACACGCAGCAGATCCGGCTGGTGGCCCGTATTAACGGGAATGAAGTGGATATCTGGCTGCCTGACGAAAGCCAGCAGGTGCGGGTAAAGCAGGAACTGGAGCGTTTTCTGCAAGAGCCGTGGCATGAGCGTTATCAGGCCGCCAGTTGGCAGAGCGGCACCACCAACAGTGGGCTGCGTTACCCGTCGTATTCCTATCTGCAAACCTTGCGTCAGCGTGCCGGGCCGCTGACACTGGGTATGCTGGTGGTTGCCATTGCGGTTTACCTGTTGATGCAGGTGTATGGTGTTAATCGCATGATGACGCTGCTGGCCTTCCCGAATAGCACCCAGACCCTGCAACTCTGGCGCTGGTTTAGCCATGCGTTGTTGCATTTTTCGTTGTTGCACCTGCTGTTTAATCTGATGTGGTGGTGGTACCTCGGCGGTCCGGTGGAACGTGTCTTGGGTACCCGGCGATTGTGTGTGATTTTACTGCTGTCGTCCGCGATTAGCGGGTGGGTACAGTCCTGGTTTAGCGGCGTCTATTTCGGCGGTTTGTCCGGCGTGGTATACGCCCTGATGGGGTATGTCTGGTTACGTGGCGAGCGTGAGCCGGGCGGGCCGCTGCATCTTCAACGCGGGCTGATGGCGTTCGCGCTGGTGTGGCTGGTGGCCGGGTATTTCGATATTTTGGGCATGTCTATCGCGAATGCAGCGCATGTCTCGGGGTTAGTCATTGGCGTGTTGATGGCATGGTGGGATACGCGCCAGCATCGTCGTTAACGCTATCATACCGTTACCGCAGCCTGATACGTGGTGTAGAGCCGCGTGGCTACTGCCGTGTGCATTTTACAATGAGCGCGGTTTCTTAGTTGGCCGACATGAGGTCATGTCGGCGTTTGAGGGGATTAATGTGAAGCAAACACAGCGGCACGACGCCATTATCGATCTGGTGCGTCGGCAGGGATACGTCAGTACCGAAGAGCTGGTGGAACATTTTGCAGTCAGCCCGCAGACCATTCGCCGTGATCTGAACGATCTGGCGGAACAAAACAAGATCCATCGCCACCACGGTGGCGCGGCGTTGCCCTCCAGTTCAGTGAATACGGCTTACCATGATCGAAAAATGATGTGGTCTGATGAAAAAGCCAGGATTGCGAGGCAGGTCGCCAGTCAAATTCCGGATGGTGCTACGCTTTTTATAGATATCGGTACGACACCGGAAGCGGTGGCTCACGCGCTGATGAATCATAAGGATTTACGCGTGGTCACCAATAACCTGAATGTGGCAACGTTACTGACCGCCAAAGAAGACTTCCGCCTGATACTGGCGGGAGGCGAGGTGCGCAGCCGCGATGGCGGCATCATTGGCGAGGCCACGCTGGATTTTATTTCTCAGTTCAGGCTCGATTTCGGCATTTTGGGCATCAGTGGCATTGATATGGATGGCTCGTTGCTGGAGTTTGACTACCACGAGGTTCGCACCAAGCGTGCAATCATCGAAAACTCCCGTTGCGTGATGCTGGTGACGGACCATTCCAAGTTTGGCCGTAATGCGATGGTCAACTTGGGCAACATGGATTTGATCGACTATCTTTTTACCGATCAGTTACCGCCACCCAGTGTGCTGAAAATCATCGAACAACATAAGGTACAGTTGGAGTTGTGCTGATCCCGACGTGCCTTTTTCCATCACCCGCAAAGGAGAGAGGCACGATGTCACCCTTATTCAATCCTTCCCAGTTTACAGCGGCGTTGCAACGCCAGTTGCAGGCTCTCGCTCAGCCGTCGTTACAGGCACTGTCGTTACGCCAGTGCTGGCAATTGGTGAGTGCGGCGTTGACGGAGCAACTGGATGTGTTGATAGCTGCCGAGTCGTCTCCACCTGATGCCGCCACGTCGGTATCGCGGCATGTGAACTATCTGTCGATGGAGTTCCTGCCGGGTCGCCTGACCGGCAATAATCTGCTCAATCTGGGGTGGTATGACGCGGTGGCGGAGGTGCTGGCCGGGCACGGACTGGAGTTGAGTGACGTGCTGGAGCAGGAAACTGACCCGGCGCTGGGTAATGGTGGGTTGGGGCGATTGGCCTCTTGTTATCTGGATGCGATGGCGACAGTGGGACAACCGGCGATAGGTTACGGCCTGCATTACCAATATGGCTTGTTCCGTCAGCATTTTGACGCGGGTTTCCAGCGTGAAACCCCGGATGATTGGTTGCGAGACGATTATCCCTGGGCGCGTCCCCGCCCGGAACTGGCGGTAGAAGTCGGTTTCGGCGGTGAGTTGGTCATCCAGCCGGATGGCCGCGAGCGTTGGATTCCGGATCAGGTTGTCATCGGCGAAGCCACTGATATCCCGGTTATCGGTTATCGCAATGGTCGTGTACAGCCGTTGCGGCTATGGCAGGCTACTCACAGCGAGCCATTTGATCTTGAACAGTTTAATGCGGGCCATTATCTGAAAGCCGAGCAGCAGGGTATCGCTGCCACCAGCCTGACCAAAGTGCTTTACCCGAACGACAATCATGCGGCAGGTAAAAGATTGCGCCTGATGCAGCAATATTTCCAATGTGCCTGCGCGATCGCGGATATCTTCCGGCGGCATGAGCGTGCCGGACGGCCGCTGGCGACATTACCCGATTATGAGGTGGTGCAGCTAAACGATACCCACCCGACGCTGGCGATTCCCGAAACCCTGCGCCTGTTACTGGATGAATACGATTTATCGTGGGAGCAGGCCTGGCAACTGACCGGGCGCTTATTTGCTTACACCAACCATACTCTGATGCCGGAAGCGCTGGAGTGCTGGGATGAACGGCTGTTCGGTCGGTTATTACCGCGTCATCTGTCGATAATCAAAACCATTAATGCGCATCTGCGCCAGCAGGTAGACGCTCGCTGGCCGGGCGATAAGCGAGTTTGGGCGCGGCTGGCGGTGGTGTATCGCCGTCAGGTGAGAATGGCGAACCTGTGCGTGGTGGCGTGTTTTGCGGTGAACGGCGTCGCGCAGATGCATTCGGACCTGGTGGTACGCGACTTGTTCCCGGAATACCACCAGTTGTGGCCGACGAAATTTCATAACGTCACCAACGGCATTACGCCGCGCCGTTGGCTCAAGCAGTGCAATCCGGCGCTGTCTTCATTGATAGACGACACCCTGCGTACCGAATGGGGTAACCGACTCACGTTATTGGAAGGGCTGGCCCCCTACGCACAGGATAGTGCGTTTCAGGCGCGCTATCGCCGCATCAAGCAGGACAATAAAACGCAACTGGCACAATTTTTACGGCGCGATTACGGCATCGCCATCGATCCGAGCGCGTTGTTTGATGTGCAAATCAAACGGTTGCATGAATATAAGCGGCAACATCTGAATTTACTGCATATTTTATCGTTATATAAGCGATTGCTTACCGAACCTGGATTGGATATTGTGCCGCGCCTTTTCCTGTTTGGTGCCAAAGCGGCACCGGGCTATGTTCTGGCCAAAAATATTATTTACGCCATCAACTGTGTGGCGGAACACATCAACCGGGACAAACGGGTCAATGATCGCCTGAAAGTGGTTTTTTTACCGGATTACCGAGTATCGCTGGCGGAGCGGATTATTCCGGCAGCCGATGTATCAGAGCAGATTTCCACCGCAGGCAAGGAAGCATCCGGGACGGGGAATATGAAACTGGCGTTGAATGGTGCTTTGACGGTGGGGACGCTGGATGGCGCCAATGTGGAGATGGCGCAGGAAGTCGGTGCGGAGAATCTGTTCATCTTCGGTCATACCGTCGAGCAGGTAAAAACGTTGATTGCCGACGGCTATAAACCCACCCGTTACATTGCCGAGAATCCACTATTAAAGGAAATCCTGACTGAACTGGGAAAAGGAAAGTTCAGCCATGGAGATAAAACGGCGTTCGCCCCTTTGCTCGATAGCCTGCTAAAACTGGGTGATCCCTATCTGGTTTTGGCTGATTTCGCCCCTTACTGCCAGGCTCAACAGCGTGTGGATGAACTGTACCGTGAACCTGATGAATGGACGCGTCGCTGCATTCTGAACACGGCTCATATGGGCATGTTCAGTGCTGATCGGGCAATTCATGATTATCAGAAACGCGTCTGGACGATGCGTGATTAAGGAATCAATACCATGGCGTTGAAAGCAAAAAAATCTGTACCCCACCATCAGGGGATCGCTGATACCTATAAAGATGCTTACGGTAATGAACAGGCAATCGATAGCGACACCCGTAAAGCGTTGCTGCAATTGCTGGATGTGGCGGAACCTGCGGTAGCCCCCTTGCCCTCAGTATATGTGTTTCGTCAGGGGCAGCAGTACAGGCTGCCGTTACATGGCGAGGGCGACTATATCTGGACGCTCATCTTTGAAAAAGGCGGCGTTATCGAAGGCCGTTCAGGTGGTCAGGCAACGTTGATGTTGCCGGACAATCTGCCGCTCGGCTACCACCAGTTATTGCTCACGCAGGGTGAGCAACAGTGGTCCTGCCGGGTGATTGTCGCGCCGACACGTTGCTACGAACCGGACCCGCTGATACAGGGGAAGCGTTGGTGGGGAGTCATGGTACAACTGTATACCCTGCGCTCGTCGGATAACTGGGGGGTTGGCGACTTTGGCGATCTGAAGACGCTGGTGGAACAAGTGGCGCGTCGAGGGGGCGCTTTTGTCGGCCTTAACCCGCTGCATGCGCTGTATCCGGCAGAGCCGGAAGCGGCCAGCCCGTATAGCCCCTCTTCACGTAACTGGCTGAATATTATCTATATTGATGTGAATCAGGTGGATGATTTTCACCAAAGTCAGGCAGCCCAGGCCTGGTGGATGCAAGACGACATCCAACGACAATTGACGGCGGCCCGCGCCAGTCGATGGGTGGATTATACTGCGGTGACCCACCTGAAACTGACGGCATTGCGCCTGGCATTTGGTCACTTCACTGGCCGTAGCGCGCTGGATCCGCGTAAAACCGCTTTTCTACAGTTCCTGAAAACCCATGATGAAAGTCTGCTACAGCAGGCCACCTATGATGCGTTGCAGGCGTGGATGAAGCTGCAAGGTAAACCGGCTGCTGACTGGTTGCAGTGGCCGCAGGAATACCACGATGCCCACAGCGATGCGACGCTACGCTTTCGGCAGGAACACGCCGATGATGTGCAGTTCTATTGCTGGTTGCAGTGGCTGGCACATGAACAACTGGCCGCCTGTTTTTCCCATAGTAAACAGTTGGGTATGCCGATAGGCCTCTATCGTGATTTGGCGGTGGGTGTCGCGCAGGGTGGCGTCGATACCTGGGGCGACCAGCAGTTGCATTGCCTGTCGGTAACCATCGGTGCGCCGCCGGACCCGCTGGGGCCCGCTGGGCAAAACTGGAACCTGACGCCGATACACCCGGCACGGCTGCGCCAGCGTGGGTATCAGCCGTTTATCGATTTGCTGCGCAGCAATATGGCACACAGTGGCGCATTGCGTATCGACCACGTAATGGGGTTGCTGCGTCTGTGGTGGATCCTCAATGGCGGCACGGCGAGCCGCGGTGCCTACGTGCTTTATCCGGTGGATGACTTGCTGGGGATCCTGGCGTTGGAAAGCCATCGCCACCGCTGCCTGGTGATCGGTGAAGATCTGGGCACGGTACCGGAGGAGATCGTCAACAAGTTGCCCGACAACAGTATCTACTCTTATAAAGTCCTGTTTTTTGAAAAGGATCAGCACGATCGTTTTCGCACCCCGGATGAGTACCCAGCCCGTTCGATGGCAACCATCACCACACACGACCTGGCGACGTTACGCGGCTACTGGCAGGGGGTCGATCTGACGCTGGGCAAAGATCTTGGGTTGTACCCGTCAGAGGCGTTGTTGAAGCAGCAATACGATGCACGTGAGCGCGCCAAGCAAGGGCTGCTGGATGCGCTGCATGAACAGGGGCTGCTGCCCCAGCGCGTCGGGCGTAATGCGTCGCTGACCACCATGAGTGCTCAGCTGAACCGGGGTGTGCAGCGTTATCTGGCGGACAGCGCCAGCGCGTTGTTGGGATTGCAGCTTGAAGACTGGCTGGACATGGCAACGCCGGTGAATGTGCCTGGTACCGACCAGGAATACCCCAACTGGCGACGTAAGCTGAGTCGTCCGCTGGATTCTATTTTCACTGACCGCTATCTGGAACGGCTGATTCGGGATATTGATTTGCGCCGTGGCGGCCCAGTGCCATCTCGAACCAAAAAGACGACCAAAGCAGCGGATCAACCGGCGGATAATGCAAAGCAGGGAGAGCAGGGAGAGACAAAAAAGCCTGAGTGACGAGAGTTCGCGTCGACGGGATAACCAGAAACAACGAGCGGCCAGATGACTGACCGCTCATGACATTCAAAACGATATTCGCGTAAACGACATGCGTGTCAATGACACCCGCTTAATAATAGGAGTGCTCGCCGCGTTGATGCTCGGTCAGGTCGCGAACCCCTTTCAGTTCCGGGAATTTTTGCAGCAACTCTTTCTCGATGCCTTCTTTCAGCGTGTAATCCACCATCGAACAGCCGTTGCAACCGCCACCGAACTGCAAAATGGCGTAGCCTTCTTCGGTGATCTCCATCAGTGATACACGGCCGCCGTGACCTGCCAACTGTGGGTTAATCTGAGACTGCAACACATATTCCACCCGTTCCATCAGCGGAGCATCATCACCGACTTTGCGCATCTTGGCGTTCGGCGCTTTTAAGGTCAGTTGCGAACCCAACTGGTCGGTCACAAAGTCGATCTCGGCGTCTTCCAGATACGGCGTACTGAGTTCATCCACATAAGCGGACAATTTCTCAAACTTCAGCTCGGTATCGTTCGGCTCGACGGCATCGGGCGGGCAGTAAGACACCCCACACTCGGCATTAGGTGTACCGGGATTGATAACGAAGACACGAATCTGGGTGCCTTCCTCCTGTTTTGCCAGCAGTTTGGCAAAATGCTCCTGAGCAGCGTCGGTAATACGAATCATAATGTTAACTCAATAGTTGACTACGCTAGTTGGTTATAATACGCCCATCCCGGCGGTTACGACAAGGTGCGACATACACACCATACCTGAACGTGTTGCGCACCGGCACGCAATAGCGTGCGGCTGACCTCGGCCACCGTGCTGCCGGTGGTCACCACATCGTCCAGTAACACTAACCGTTTGCCAGCGACGCGCTGGCTGATGACATCCTGTCGGCATCGAAACGCGCCGCGTAGGTTGCGACGCCGTGAACGGGCTCCCAGCGATTGCTGGGGAATGGTATAGCGCACGCGAATCAAGGTATCAGGGTCATAGGCACACCCCAGCCAGTGTGCCAGCCAGCGCGCGATAAGGTCGGTTTGGTTGAACCCTCGACGCCAGTGACGCCGTCGGTGTAGCGGAACGGTGACGATAGCGTCAGGGCGGGGGTAAGCGTCGGGAAGGCGCAGAGCCGTGGCCCGGCGACATCCCTGCCAGTGCAGCAGTACCAGCCGAGCCAGCGTTGGAGCCAGCTCAATACGTCCCTGAAATTTGAACCGTGTAATCAGGCGGCTGAGCGGTGGCTGGTAGTCGCTGACAAACAGGAGCGACTGCCATGGTGGCGGCTGTTGCAGACAACGTCCACACGGCAGGATATCTGAGGCCGAAGGCAATCCGCATCGTGGACAGCAGACAAGTGGTTGGGGCAGATGACAGCGGCAGTGACTGCAAATTCCGTGATGACTATGATAGAGCGGCTGCTGGCATAGCCAGCACTGTGCCATGATCGTCAACATTGTCTCGTTCCCTGAGTTATCAGGCCGCGGGCAGCATGGCCTGAACTATTCAACTTCTACTCTACTTCTGACGGAGGACACAATAACTCATGGAATCATTGCACTGGTATACGCAAGGAGAAGGCGCATGCGAACTTGTGATGCTGCATGGCTGGGGAATGAATTCGAAAGTGTGGAACAACATTGTTGTGCGGCTGGCACCGCATTTTCGCCTGCATTGTGTGGATTTACCGGGTTATGGTCAGAGTCAAGGGTTCCCCGCTATGTCGCTGGAGGAGATGACCGAGACGGTACTGGCAGGCGCACCCGCGCGAGCTGTCTGGCTGGGGTGGTCGCTGGGTGGACTGGTCGCAAGTCTGGCGGCGATCCGCGCGCCAGAGCGGGTAAGCGCGTTGATTACCGTGGCCTCTTCACCCCGTTTTGAGGCCTCAGATGAATGGCCCGGAATCAAACCACTGGTGTTGTCCGGTTTCCAGCAACTACTGAACGAGGATTTTTCCGGCACTATTGAGCGGTTTCTGGCGTTGCAAACGCTGGGTACCGATAGCGCCAGAAAAGACGCGCGTCTATTGAAGGCGGTCGTCACGACGCAACCGTCACCCACCGTGGAAGTGCTGGACGGCGGGCTGGAGATTCTACGTCGGGTGGATTTACGCCAGGAACTGGCCGGGCTGACGACGCCATTTCTGCGTGTGTATGGCGCACTCGATGGGCTGGTGCCGCGTAAAGTTGCCGCGCTGATGGACGAGCAGTACCCGCACTCCACTTCGGTCGTGATACCGAAAGCCGCCCACGCACCGTTTATTTCCCATCCGGAGGCGTTTGTGGAGCATGTGGTGAATTTTATTCAGAACAAATGAAAAATATGGCAAGGAGCAATCATGTCTGAAGCAATGGTGTCTGAATCAATTGTCGAGTCTGAATGGATATTAAAAGGATTCTGGACCAAAGTCAGATTTGCATATCAAACTGGTCAAGGGGGCTGGAGCGATATTGATGTATTAGCATATAATCCGGAAGAAAAACATTTAGTCATTTCAGAATCGAAAGTTAGAGGTCCTAAAAAAGATATCTATGCTTACACTGAATATACAAAACAAGAATATGGCTCGATACTTGAATATGATGGAAATAACTATTTCTCATTTTTAGAAAACTTACCTGTAATATGCTCTGATGGCGTTGTTTTTTCTAATTTTAATAAAATGGTTAAACGATTGACCATTCAGTTGGTATCTAATTACGTGATTGCCTCGTCGCTTTTGGTGGAAGCGCAGCAAACGGTATTAAGGAAAGTACATGACTTGCTGCCTGATACCAATATGAAAATGCAAGTCATGCTTGACTCCACTATCGACGTTATTGCAAGAGTAGTCTCACTAGAAAGCGAAAGTACTCAGGGACGGCGATATGGTCACCCTATGCTGGATATAGCCAGAGAAATAAATCGCTATTCCAATCCTACGGTTAATTATGCGGGTAAAGGGAAAATTAAAACGGCTGCAGTAAGAGAACAAATAGGGGCGGTATTAGAACGTGTGCTGAATAAAAAGACGGAGCAATAATCTTTTTTGTCTTCTAATCGACACGCTTTATTTTTAAATGGTTAATTAATATGTGTTTAAACACTGCACCCGGCCACCTTGTGTGAGACGGATGCAGTGTTGAGCTATCACCGTTTCTTAAATGCCGCCGCCAGTGCGTCGCTCATGGCGCTGTTACCGGCTGGGGTGCTGCTGGTCTGGCGTGGACGTGCCTTGTTGCCCGCCTGCGACGATGGGCGGGAGGCATTCGCGTTGTCGCGCTCGCGTCCGCCGCCACGACGGCTATTGCCTTCGCCCGGTTGTTCGTCCAGCCGCATGGTCAGCGCGATGCGCTTGCGTTGCAGGTCGACCTCCAGCACTTTCACCTTAACGATGTCACCGGCTTTCACTACCTGATGCGGGTCTTCCACGAAGCGATCCGACAGTGAAGAGATGTGCACCAACCCATCCTGATGTACACCGATATCCACAAACGCACCAAAGTTGGTGACGTTGGTGACAGCACCTTCCAGAATCATGCCCGGCATCAGGTCGTTGAGGGTTTCCACCCCGTCGGCGAAGCTGGCGGTTTTGAATTCCGGGCGCGGGTCGCGACCCGGTTTTTCCAGCTCTTTGATGATGTCGGTCACCGTCGGCACACCGAAGCGATCGTCGGTGAAGCTGGCCGGTTTCAGGCTACGCAGCGCGCTGGTGTTGCCCATCAGATCCTGCAGTTTCTGCTCAGTTGCTGCCAGAATACGCTCCACCACCGGGTAGGCTTCCGGGTGGACGGTGGAGGCATCGAGCGGGTTATCGCCGTGGTTAATACGCAGGAAGCCGGCGCATTGCTCGAAGGCTTTCGGGCCGAGGCGGCTGACTTTCAGCAACTGCGCACGGTTGTTGAAACGGCCGTTTTCATCACGCCAATTGACGATGTTTTGCGCCATCATCCGGGTGAGGCCCGCCACACGGGTCAACAGCGGCACCGAGGCGGTGTTCAGATCGACGCCGACGGCATTCACGCAGTCTTCCACCACCGCATCGAGTTTTTTCGCCAGTTGAGTCTGGCTGACGTCATGCTGGTACTGGCCGACACCGATGGATTTCGGGTCGATCTTGACCAGTTCGGACAGCGGGTCTTGCAGGCGGCGAGCGATAGATACCGCGCCGCGCAGCGATACGTCCAGACTCGGGAACTCCAGCGCCGCCAGTTCAGAGGCCGAATAGACCGAAGCCCCCGCTTCGCTGACGATCACCTTCTGCGCTTTCACTTCTGGGAACTGCTTCTGGGTATCAAGGAAGAAGCGTTCGGTTTCACGCGATGCGGTGCCATTGCCGATAGCGACCAGCTCTACCTGATGCTTGATGCATAACGCGGCGACGATGGCGGCGGCTTTGGCTGCCTGACCAGTGTGCGGATAGATAGTGTCGGTTGCTACCAGTTTACCAGTTGCATCCACCACCGCCACTTTTACACCGGTGCGAAGACCAGGGTCCAGCCCCATAGTGGCGCGCATACCGGCAGGTGCTGCCATCAGCAGATCGTGCAGGTTACGGGCGAAGACGTTAATGGCTTCGTCTTCGGCTTTCTCACGCACGCTGCCCATCAATTCGGTTTCCAGATGCAGCAGCACCTTGATGCGCCAGGTCCAGTTCACCACGGCACGTCGCCAGCTGTCTGCCGGTGCATTACCAAGGCGTAAACCCAGGTGGTCGATGATGATCTGCTCGCAGTAGCTCTCTTTAGGCGGCTCGTCAAACTGCGGGTCGGCATTCAATGAGAGTTGCAATACACCCTCGTTGCGGCCACGGAACATTGCCAGCGCACGGTGCGACGGCACTTGCGACAGCGGTTCGTGGTGGTCGAAATAGTCGCGGAATTTGGCACCGTCTTCCTCTTTGCCTTCCACCACACGGGACACCAGATGGGCGTTTTTCCACAAATAATCACGCACCTTGGCCAGCAGCGCGGCGTCCTCGGCAAAGCGTTCCATCAGAATGTAACGTGCACCGTCGAGCGCCGCTTTGACGTCGGCCACCCCGTTTTCGGCGTTGACGTAAGCCTCTGCCGCCTGTTCCGGTGTTTGCGCTGGGTCGTTCCACAGGCTGTCTGCCAGCGGCTCCAGCCCTGCCTCAATGGCGATTTGTCCACGGGTACGGCGTTTGGGTTTGTAAGGCAGGTAGAGGTCTTCCAGCTCGGTTTTGCTCAGCGTACCGTTGATGGAGGCGGCCAGCACATCGGTCAGCTTGCCCTGTTCCTCAATGGATTTGAGGATAGTCTGGCGGCGTTCTTCCAGCTCGCGCAAGTAGGACAGGCGGCTTTCCAACTGACGCAGTTGGGTGTCATCCAGCCCGCCGGTCACTTCTTTACGGTAGCGAGCGATAAACGGGACTGTGTTGCCCTCGTCCAACAGTTGAATGGCCGCGCTCACCTGCTCGGTACGCGCCTGCAATTCGCTGGCAATAATCTGGCTTAATGCATTCGTCATAGTGTTATCAACAAAATAGTGTTATCAACAAGATAGTGTAATTAGCGAGATAATGAATGTTGCAAGGATAGACAACTGGGGGACAGTTATACGGATTGATGGCACAAAATGCCAGTCAGACAAATGGAGGGTTTGTGGCGGGTCGACGTAAGCCGACCCGCAAACGGGTTACGTGTTGTCGCAGAACGGTGCGATATAGCGCTGATAGCGTGAGGGTTTCAGTTGCTGTAAGTCCACCAGTACCAGGCCATCGACGCAGTTGTTGAAGTCGGGATCGACGCCAAAGTCGATAAACTGTACGCCGCCTGGCTCGCACACTTCCGAGTACTGTTTATACAAGGTAGGAATGGAGCATCCCATGTTGCTGAGCATACTTTTGAGCCGGGTCAGATCCTGCTGGTAGTCGTCCCCTTTGAACTGTCGCAATACGTCCGACAACGACGCCGGGTAAGGCCGACGCGAACGGGCTAGCATCTGACTGGGCGCGAAATGCAGGCGGTAGAAGGCAATCAGCAGGTCGCGCGCGGTAGACGGCAAAGTGCTGGACAAGGAAACCGGGCCAAACAGATAACGGTATTCCGGGTAGCGGGCAATATAGGCGCCAATGCCCAGCCACAGATAATCCAGACCGCGTTTTCCCCAGTATTTGGGTTGGATAAAGCTGCGGCCCAGTTCAATGCCGCTGGCTAACACCGGGGCCATCTCTTCGCCATATTGGAACAGGCTGTGGCTGTACAGGCTACCGATGTCTTTTTCCATCAGCAGACGTGCTGTCGGCGTGAACCGGTAAGCGCCAACGATTTCCAGCTCGCGCTCATCCCATAGCACCAGATGCAGGTAGTCGTCATCGAAGCTATCGAGATCACGGCGTTTGCCGGTACCTTCCCCCACGGCGCGAAAGGCGATTTCCCGCAGGCGTCCCAGCTCACGCAAGATAGGCACATAATCTTCACTGCCGCGACGGTAGAGATAAATTTTCTTGCCGTCCGGTGTGGTACCGAGCGTTTCGCAGCTTTCTAACGCGCGTTTAAGCAGCGAGCGCTCTTCGGGTAGCGCAATCGGCTTTTCACCAGAGAAACTGCCGGGCTTACCCTGTCCCAGGCGGTAGACATGACGACGGAAACGGGCGGCCAGATCATTGGGCTGCCACTCGCCCTGACTCCAGGTCGGGTAGGGGATCTGTGCACCAATGCGAAAACGCAGCCGGTTGCCGTGCTGGCGGAACATTTCCCGTACCAGCAACAGGGTGGATAACGGGCGATAAATCAGCGAGGAGAGATAGAACAGGTTGCTGTTACGGCCGCTGATGTGTATTGGGACTATCGGCGCACGCGCTTTGGCTGCCATGCGAATAAAGCCACTATGCCAGTGACCGTCGCGGATGCCTTTCAGGCTCATGCGGGAGACTTCACCGGCCGGGAACATAATGATCGCACCCTCGGCGGCCAGATGTTCCTGAATGGCAGCAAGCTGGTGGCGCCGGGTTCGGTTGCTGAAGTTATCTACCGAGAAAAACAGGTTTTTCAGTGGCCCGATATAGGAAAGTAATTGACTGGCGACGACACGGACATCAGGGCGCACGCTGGCAACGGTACGCAGTAAGGCGAGTCCATCCAGTGAACCGATTGGGTGGTTAGCCACCAGTACCACCGGCCCCTGGCTAGGGATGTTTTCCAGGTCGCCCTCTACCATTTCGCAGTTAAGGCTGAAGTGATCCAGGATCTGCTCTACCAGATCCAACCCTTTCAGGTGTGGGTAGCGCTGGGCAAAATCCTGTATTTCAGTTTCGAATAACATCGTGCGCAGAATGGAGCGCTGCCACTTCGGCGTGGGACGATGCGGAGCAAGATCTTGCAGAATGGTATCCAGGCTGAACATAAATTGGCCTCCATAGTCACCGTTGTCACGGTAAGGGAGGGAAATGACATCTTTATTTCAGACTTAGAACAAATTTTTCTTAATGTAATTGAAGTAAAGCAAAAGCAAGTGAGCGTAACGATGCCTGTGGGGGCAGGCATCGTAAGTGGTTACTTCTCGGTGAAACCCTGCTCGCGGGCATTAATCTGCCAGTGCAGCAAGGCGGGGAAGGCCGCGATTTGCTGTTGCTGCTCGGTGCTGATGGGGTGAGAGGTTGTCTGGGTGAGCATCGGGTTGGCTGCATCCCAGGAATAACGTCCGGTACTGCCGACAGGAATCACGCCTTGTTCATCAATCCACAACACCTGGTTGTAGCCAAACGCACGCGAGGTATCGTCCTGCTCCGCCAGCATATTGCGCCCGCCGAGTGCGTAATAGGGGGTATCGGCGAGGCTGTAAGCGTAGAGCGTTGGGAAGATATCCTTGTGCGAACCGGGGCGTGATGGGTCAAAACGCCAGGCGGTGTTCGCCAGAATGGTTTTTGGCACGTACAGATAAAAAGGGACGGCCCGATCCAGGAACTGCTCATGCGGATACTGTGCCTTCAGACGGCGCATCTGGTGGTCGCCGGTTGCCGCAATCAGTGTGGATTCTCCCACCGGGGAGGATTTCACCGCAGCGATAAATTCTCCCAGCGCGTTGGTAGCGTACTGGTAGGTAGCAGCGATGGATTCTTGCTCTTGTTGACTTACCTCGGCGTGCGCCATCATTTCCGGCCCGGCATGCACCGGTTGCGGGTGATAGCTGGCAGGAACCTTGTAAGGGGGATGGTTGGTGACGGTTAGAATACTGATGAAGAGCGGCTGGTGCGCTTCTGTCAGCAAACGTTGCGCCAGGCGAAACGCAAACTCATCCGGTACGCCCCAGTCGGTCAGCATGGCGCGTGATTCGGGGTAGCGTTCCATCAGGGAGCTTTGGTCGTAAATCTCATCCACACCAAGCCGGGGTAAATAGTTGCCAAAGTTACGCCACATCCGGCTTCCTGACGTGATGAATATCACTTTGTAGCCCGCTTTTTTGTACGTGGCGTAAGGTGTGTCATCCAGCGATTTATATTGTGCGGATGAATGGCTGAGGTTCTGGATAGGGCTTTGGAAAAACAGGGCAGCGAACGACGGTGCTGTACCATTGCCTTCTGATACGAAGCGACGGAAAACGAAATCCGATGCGAAATGAGGCCGCAGCGCGCCCAGCATGTCGTTATCTGGCAGGTGGTCATACACCAACATATTGCTCCCCATGCTTTCCATCAGCGCCATCACCACGTTGGGGCGATGCTGGGCCAGCCAGGGATTAGCAGGGGTGCGGCTTTCCAGTGTGGCCAGCCCACTTTGGATTCGCAAATGTTCTCCCGCTGCACGTGTTACCGGCTCGAAGTGGATATCGTCATCCCTGTCACCCATCGCCCAGGCCGATGCCATTAAACCATTGGGGGTCAACTTATTGAGGATGGTGACGGAGGAAATTTGCGAGTCGTTACGCCGCAGCGGGAAGGTACTCAGGCTGCCGCGGATCATGGCGAAAAACACCAGCAGGCTAATCAGCAGGTACACCACAAAGACTGGGTTGGGCAGCAAACGAGGCTGCCGTGCTGACTGCCGTATTTGTGCAAACCCAGTCTGCTGAGGCTGCGAAAAGAGGACTTTCCTGCCCATTCGGTTGCTCAGCCAGACAAACAACGCTACCAGCAGCAGTGATCTGACAATCGGGTAGTCCTGCCAGATGGTGGTCATGACAGCGAGCGGGCCATCGTCAATGAGCCCGAAAGCGAAGATATCGATGTAGGTGTGGTAGGTCTGGTAATAAAAATAGTTGATGATGGCGATGATGCTGACCAGAAATGCGCATACCCCCAGATACCAGGGCGCAATACGCTGCACCCAGCGCCAGCCGGTGCGATGCAGGCTCATCGCCAGGCCGATGACCAGCAGCGGTGCCAGCAGGATGGACACTGCACGTAAATCGTAACGTAGCCCGGTGAGCCACATCAGCCTCACGGCAGCGTCGTAATGGTGTAATTGCTGAGTGTCGGCAAACACGGCAAACATGGTCAGACGGGCGCCGGACAACAACAGGCTCAATAATAAAATTTGGCACCACAGGGTTTTTAACAGGGTGCGGGCATGCTGCTGGTAGTTATCCATTTTTATTCTTGGAGTGTTATCAGTAGGGGGGAATGCTACGGGGTTATTGCAAAAAAATCTCAGTTACATGTCAGGAAGATGAAAGAAAATATGAATGGCAGATCGGGGTCTGCCGTTGCGTTCAGTGTTGCCTGTTTCACCGTCAGTCAATCGGGTGCTGATAGTTGATTTTATTGACGTACCAGACCCTGGGACCGGCAGGTGTCGAGACCACCGCTTCTTCGTCCACCGCTTTTTTCAGCAGGGCGCGGGCCATTGGCGCGTCAATCGAGATGTAATCCTTACGACCATAGATTTCATCCGGCCCGACGATACGAAAGCGTTTCACCTCACCTTCTTCGTTTTCCACCTCGACCCAGGCACCAAAAAAGACCTTACCGTCCTGCTGGGGGGAATAATCCACCACCCGCACCACCTGCAGGCGTTTGCGCAAATAACGTACCCGGCGGTCGATTTCACGCAGCAGGCGTTTGTTGTAGAGGTAATCGGCGTTTTCGCTGCGATCGCCCAAACTGGCCGCCCAGGCCACCTTCTCTGTGATTTCCGGGCGACGCTCTTTCCACAGATAGTTCAGTTCCTGATGCAGGGCTTCATAGCCTTCGCGAGTGATCAGATCGGTTTTCATACGCTTTTCTGAAATGTGAAGATCATAAAATCGTTATAATCGACGACTGTGAGATAACATAGCGGATAAATCGTCATTTGTAGCGTGGCTTACGGTGAATTATGGCGGGAACGGCTTGATTACAACGTATTTTTATATCCTTTGTAACAATTTTGCCTAGAATGTATACCAGAAACGGCTGTCAGTTCGTTGCGGGTTTCTGAACAATACTAGATTGTGTTTCGTGATGGAACCAAGCGCTGGCGGCTATCATGTCTTTGGAGAAGAGAGATGCAAGAGAATTATAAAATTCTGGTTGTGGATGACGATATGCGCCTGCGAGCGTTATTGGAACGCTATCTGACCGAACAGGGTTTTCAGGTACGCAGTGTTGCCAATGCCGAACAGATGGATCGCCTGCTGACGCGCGAGTCTTTCCATCTGATGGTGTTGGATTTGATGTTGCCGGGCGAGGATGGGTTGTCCATTTGCCGTCGTCTGCGCAGTCAAAGCAACCCGATGCCGATCATCATGGTGACGGCGAAAGGTGAAGAAGTGGACAGGATCGTAGGGCTGGAAATCGGTGCCGACGATTATATTCCCAAACCGTTTAACCCACGCGAACTGCTGGCCCGTATTCGTGCGGTACTGCGCCGTCAGGCGAATGAATTGCCCGGTGCGCCGTCACAGGAAGAAGCCGTTATCGCGTTCGGCAAATTTAAACTGAATCTGGGCACACGTGAGATGTTCCGTGACGATGAGCCTATGCCGCTGACCAGTGGCGAGTTCGCGGTACTCAAGGCGCTGGTAAGCCACCCGCGTGAGCCGCTGTCCCGTGACAAACTGATGAATCTGGCTCGTGGCCGTGAGTACAGCGCCATGGAACGTTCCATTGACGTGCAGATTTCCCGCTTGCGCCGCATGGTTGAGGAAGACCCGGCACATCCGCGTTATATCCAGACCGTTTGGGGACTGGGTTACGTTTTTGTGCCGGACGGCAGTAAAGCATGATTCGATGGCGCTTCTCACCACGCAGCGCCTTCGCCCGCACGCTGTTGCTGATTGTTACTCTGCTATTCGTTAGCCTTGTCACCACCTATCTGGTGGTGCTTAACTTCGCGATTCTGCCCAGTCTGCAACAGTTCAACAAAGTTCTGGCCTATGAGGTCAGAATGTTGATGACGGACAAGCTGCAACTGGAAGATGGTTCCACGCTGGACGTCCCCCCGGCGTTCCGGCGTGAGATTTATCGCGAGCTGGGTATTTCGCTCTACACCAACGCCGCAGCCGAAGAGAGCGGTCTGCGCTGGGCGCAGCACTACAAGTTTCTGAGCCAACAGATGGCGCAGCAACTGGGTGGGCCGACCGAAGTGCGGGTTGAGGTAAGCAAGAATACGCCGGTGGTATGGCTGAAAACCTGGTTATCACCAGATATCTGGGTACGGGTGCCGCTAACGGAAATCCATCAGGGCGACTTCTCGCCACTGTTTCGCTATACCCTGGCTATCATGCTGCTGGTGATAGGCGGCGCCTGGTTATTTATTCGGGTGCAGAATCGACCCTTGGTGGAACTGGAGCATGCCGCCATTCAGGTGGGGAAAGGCATTATTCCGCCACCGTTACGTGAATATGGTGCCTCGGAGGTGCGTTCGGTGACGCGTGCCTTCAACCAGATGGCATCCGGGGTCAAGTTACTGGCGGATGACCGAACGTTGCTGATGGCTGGCGTCAGCCATGATTTGCGCACGCCGTTGACCCGCATTCGCCTGGCAACCGAGATGATGGGCCAGGAGGATGAATATCTGGCGGAATCTATCAATAAAGACATTGAAGAGTGTAACGCCATCATCGAGCAGTTCATCGACTACCTGCGTACTGGTCAGGAAATGCAGATGGAAGTCGCTGACCTCAATGCGATTCTGGGTGAAGTGGTTGCGTCTGAAAGCGGTTATGAGCGGGAAATCGACAGTGAACTGACTCTGGGCGAATTACCCATGAAGGTCAGTCCCTTGTCGATTAAACGGGCGGTAGCGAATCTGGTCGTGAACGCCGCGCGTTATGGTAATGGCTGGATTCGTGTCAGCAGCGGCCGGGAATTACAGCGTGCCTGGTTCCAGGTGGAAGATGATGGCCCCGGTATCGATCCATCGCAGTTGGCGCACCTGTTTCAGCCGTTTGTTCGCGGTGATAGCGCCCGCAGCACTAGCGGTACGGGATTAGGTCTGGCGATCGTGCAGCGTATCATTGACGCACACAATGGATCGTTGGATGTGGGGACCAGTGAACGCGGCGGACTGCGCGTGCGGGCTTATTTGCCACTGACGTTCCCGAATCCATCCGGCACGGCTTCAGTCCGTGCACGTGAAGGCCATCGACGTGGTTCGACGCAGACAGGTCGCACCCGGCAAGACAAAGAATAATGTCGACCCACCGAGGTGAAACCGGTAAAAATAGCAAAGAAAAGGCGCGGTTATCGCGCCTTTTTGCTGTCGGGAAAATAGCTATTGAGAAAACTGCTGTCAGGACAACGCCGCCGGGTGAGCGGCGGCGGTTGTTTGGTTAGCGTTTCGGCCCGGCGGATACCAGTGCCGCACCGGCTGGGGTGTCGGTATATTTATCGAAGTTGGTGATAAAACGCTGCGCCAGATCGTGCGCTTTCTCTTCCCACTGTTCGACAGAGGCGTAGGTATCGCGAGGATCCAGAATCGCTGGATCGACACCCGGCAGAGCCGTTGGGATCGCCAGATCGAAGATCGGCAACGTCTGGGTTTCGGCGTCATCGATGCTGCCATTGAGGATCGCGTCGATAATGCCGCGGGTGTCCTTAATGGAGATACGTTTGCCGGTGCCGTTCCAGCCGGTATTGACCAGATAGGCTTTCGCGCCTGCTGCCTGCATACGTTTCACCAGAACCTCAGCGTACTGCGTCGGGTGCAGCGTCAGGAACGCTGCGCCAAAGCAGGCGGAGAAGGTTGGCGTGGGTTCGGTGACGCCGCGCTCGGTTCCTGCCAGCTTAGCGGTAAAACCGGACAGGAAGTGGTACTGGGTCTGGTCCGCTGTCAGGCGGGAGACCGGCGGCAGCACGCCGAAAGCGTCGGCGGTCAGGAATATCACCTTGGTGGCGTGCCCGGCTTTGGACACCGGCTTCACGATATTATCGATGTGATAGATAGGGTAGGACACGCGGGTGTTTTCGGTTTTAGAACCGTCGCTGAAATCAACGCTGCCATCTGCCAGCACCGTCACGTTTTCCAGCAGCGCATCGCGCCGGATAGCGTGGTAAATGTCCGGTTCGGCTTCGGCGGAGAGGTTGATGGTTTTCGCATAGCAACCGCCTTCGAAGTTGAACACGCCGTCATCATCCCAGCCATGTTCGTCATCGCCGATCAACTGGCGTTTCGGGTCGGTGGACAGCGTGGTTTTGCCGGTACCGGACAAACCGAAAAACACCGCGACATCGCCTTTCTCGCCGACGTTGGCCGAGCAATGCATTGACGCGATGCCTTTGAGTGGCAGCAGGTAGTTCATGATGGAGAACAACCCTTTCTTCATCTCGCCGCCGTACCAGGTACCGCCGATGAGCTGGATGCGCTCCGTCAGGTTGAACGCCACGAAGTTCTCTGAGTTAAGCCCTTGTTCCTGCCACTGTGGATTCGTGCATTTTGCACCGTTCATCACGATGAAATCAGGCTCGAAACCCTGCAACTCTTCTTCGCTGGGGCGAATAAACATGTTTTTCACGAAGTGAGCCTGCCAGGCCACCTCGGTGATAAAACGGACCTTCAGGCGAGTATCGGCATTAGCACCACAGAAAGCATCAACGACAAACACGCGTTTGCCTGACAACTGGTTGGTGACCAGCTGTTTCAGGTGTTGCCAGGTTTCCTGGCTAAGCGGATGGTTGTCGTTTTTGCCTTTGCCCTGATCAGACCACCAGACGGTATTGCGGGTCACATCATCGCGGACGATGTACTTATCCTTCGGCGAACGGCCAGTGAAAATGCCAGTATCCACGGCAACGGCACCCAGTTGGGTTTCGATACCGTGCTCATAGCCTTGCAGGGTAGGGGATGTTTCTTCAGTAAACAGTAAATCGTAGCTTGGGTTGTAGACAATTTCGCGGACATCATGAATACCATAAGCCGTCAGTGCCTCTGGCGTAATGCCTTTCATCTGCATGTTGCTACTCCTAGATCGTTATAGTTGTACTACATAGTAAGTCTAGAAGGTGAGCTTATTTTAACCGCGATACCAATCAAAAAATTAAATAAATTCATTAATAACTTTGCTTATACATGTGAATGAAAAGTAATCAATTGGTTGGTATGTAAGCAGAATGGTGTGATAAAAACACCAGTGGCTTATTTATGTACTGAATGTACTGATGAGCCTGGAGAGCACAGATAGCCCGCTGGCGGACTATCTGTGGTGGATTAACACACAGTGATACGGCGCGCAAATAATTAGCGTGATTAATGTAAGGTTGGGTTGGCGCTGGACTGGCGAATGTTATCGATGTCTTGGGCATTAAACAGATAATGGCTGCCACAATAGTCGCAGTGCATATCGATTTGCCCGTCTTGCGCCAGAATATCGCTGACCTCATCCGCTGGCAGCGTCATCAGCGCGTCAGCACAACGTTCCCGTGAACAGTGGCATTTGAACACGACTGGCTGTGGCTCATACAGCGTGACGTTTTCCTGATGGTACAACCGGTACAGCACATCGTTGGCCGGCAGACCAAACAGTTCTTCCGCTTTCACCGTGGCGGTTAACTGTGTGAGATGGTCAAAGTCTTCGCGGTTGCCGTGCTGTGCGGGTAGCACCTGTAGCAGCATACCGGCAGCGCACTGGCGACCATCATGCTCACCGGTGCGAATGAACAGACGCGTTGGTAACTGCTCGGATTGCTGGAAGTAATTTTCCAGACAGGCTGCCACGTCGTCGCCATCCAGCCCCACTACGCCCTGATAGCGTTCCCCTTCAGTCGGGGTTATGGTTATCACCAGATAACCGTTGCCGACCATGTCGCGCAGTGAACTGTCAGCGGCAATGTCGCCCTGCAAACGCGCAACGCCGCGCATTTGCTGCTGATGGTTGCCGTTAATCACCGCCAGTTTCAGTGGGCCGTCGCCCTGTAACTGCACCGTGATATCGCCGCTGAATTTCAGCGTCGCGGTCAACAGGCTGGTTGCTACCAGCATCTCGCCCAGCAGGTTTTTTACCGGTACCGGGTAGTCGTGATTCGCCAGCATGTGCTGGAAAGTGTCGCTTACTGTGACCAGTTCGCCGCGAACAGCGTGATTTTCGAACAGGTAACGATGTAATTGGTCATGATTGGCCATAATGTTCTCTCGTGGTGACGACGGCTTATTCCGCGTCACTATATTTGAATTTGATTAAATCCCGACGCTCTTTTTTATCCGGCCGTCGGTCCGGGTGCGGCATTGTCAGTGCATTCAATTTTCTGGCTTGGGCCAGCTTTTCGCGTTTTTCAATGCTCTGCGGCGTTTCTTCATATAACGCCTGTGCTTGTGCCGCCGGGCGGCGCTGATCGGTGATGGCGCGAACCATCACCGTGCGCGTATCGTTACCCTGGCGCAGCGTAATTTCGGCATCTAATTCCACCAGTTTGCCGGGTTTGCTGCGCTGGCCGTTATAGTGTACTTTGCCGCCGTCGATCATCTCACGCGCCAGGGCACGGGTTTTGTAAAAACGCGCAGCCCATAGCCACTTATCTAACCGGACGGCGTTGTCGTCATCGTGTTGACGGTCTTTGCTCATGAACACTCCTGATTGCCGACGCGAATCGACTGATGAATGTCCGGCAGAAAGGCCAGATAGTCGTTCATCGACGGGTGTTGCCGGAAACGATTTTCCTGCTGGCTGGTCGAGTCAGGATTGCGGACACCCAGACAATAGCGGATACCGAAGGTTCTGGCGGCATCCAATATTGGCTCGCTGTCATCCACAAACAGGGTACGTTCCGGGTTAAACCCGATGTCTTCCTGCACCGCCTGCCATAATCGCTGATCTTCCTTGGGATACCCATAAGTATGGGTGGAAAGCAATAAATCAAGGTGTCTATCCAGCCCGGTATGGGCCACCTTGACCGACAGACTATGCGGGTGGGCGTTGGTCAGCAAAACCGACCGGCGACCGCTTTTACGCAGTGCGTGCAGAAATGGCGTGGTGTCATCCCGCAAGCGGGCGCGGTGACCGATGTCACTGGTCATCTGGTAAATATCCAGCCCCAGCCGCTCACTCCAGTAATCGAAGCAGTACCAGTTCAGGGTATGACGCACCGCCTGGTATTCCACCGCGATCAATTGCTGTGCCTGATCCAGGCTGATATCACGCTGACGACTCAGCGATTCCGGTACTAATTGCAGCCAGAAATAGCTATCGAACGCAAGATCGAGCAGCGTACCGTCCATATCCAGCAGGACGGTATCAATCTCATTCCAGTTCAGTTCGGGATTCATACATACTCCAGGACAATGCCCCGTTTCCGGTTCAACCGGAAACGGGGTAGTCGATATTATCCGCGTAGCATAACCGCTAAACGCGGCTGATAGCACGTATCGATTGAGGAGGGCTAGGAGTGAACCGCATTGCCGTACAAGGTACTGGCGGTCGGCGCTTCTGGCACCAGATGGCGCGCATAGTACTGCTGAATATTGGCGATACGCTGCTGGCTACGGCGGCGTTTGACCAGCAGCAGCACCAGATTCAGCACCAGAATGACGCTAAAGGTCAGCAACAGCAGGCAGGCACCCAGTGAGCGCCACATGGTAACGGCATCAGGCTCGCTATGCAGCGAAATATGGCGGGTACCATTTGCGTCGATACTGATCTGGGTTATCACGCCGCTGGCTTCAAACGGCGTATGCAGCAACAGTGAGGACAGGCGTTCAAGTTCCTGCCATTGCTCCTGCGGCGGGAGATCACGTAGCGGTGCGACCGGTGCCTGATGATTAACGAATTGCCTGCCTTCGTCACTGCGAATCAGGAAACCGCCCGGCGGCGGGCTATTCAGTGAATTGGAGGCGGTAATGATTTCGCGGCTGTAGAACTCGTCGGTGGCGCTTTTCACCAATCCATCCAGTGATTCAGCACTGACCGGACGTAATACCACACTCATGCCTTTTAGCGCGCCGGAGCGCGCCCGTTTAACTAATAGGTCCCAGTTTTTGGCATTACCCAAATTGATCAGCGCATTTTTGAGCCGGATACAATCTTCTTCTTTCTCACATAAGGCATCGGTTTTCAGCACGATATCGGAGAAGTTATTTAACAGAATCATGCCGGATTTCTGAATAGCATCTGCCAACTGGGAACTGACCTGATTGTCGCTGGCGGCGGGGTGCAACTGTTCGTTCACCGTTTTTTGCAAGGCCGCAGTTTTCTCGATGGTGTCTGATTCAGGTAATGGCAGCGGTGCCGCTTTATTCCAGTAAATGGCGGCGCAATCAAACGGGGCGAAAGGCGAGGCTTTGGATGCCGTCGGGTTGAGACTAATTGGTGGCACGTAGCACATCCCACTGCCGCGAACCTGTAGTTTATCGCCAATGTGCAGCGGCATGCGCTCCAGCTCTTCAACCTGGGTTACCTTGATGCTGCTGGCACCCTGAACCCAAGCCAGACTGAGCTTTAAGGGGAGATCAAGCGGTACCGAGGTTAACAGTAGGATAAGGCTGAGCAGGGCACCGACAGCCAGTACAGCGTTTTTGCCCCATTGCTGTAGCGGGAAGAATTTGACTTCGTTATGTAAGGACAGATAGCCGCCCTGGCGCACGACCTGACGGGTCAGATAAATATCCACATCGGTTTTTTTGCCGAGGTCGTAACCAATATAAGGCTGCCAGTGGGGGGGATAAATAAGGTCGATATTGCCAAGCGAGACATTACTGATCTGGCTTTGTGTGGTGTCGCTGAATAATCCCATGCATTGTGGTGTGCCGTGCAGGCAATGCACTTCGCGCAGCTCTTTTTGCGATGGAGGCCGAAACAGTTGCCAGCATCCCCAGGCGGCCATCAGGCAAGCGGCACCAGCCAGCCAGGGCAGCATCGTCAGCGGGCTGGTCAGGCTAAACACCAGCAGCAGAAACGCCAGACTCAGCACTCCGGTTTCACGCAGGCCGCGTGAACGGTGTACGGCATGTTCTTCCGGCGTTTCCTTGCGGATAGCAACCAGTTCGGTGTGTTCATGGCTTTCCGGACGAATGTATGCCTGTTCGCCGGGTATGTGTGAACCGGCGAACGAATCCATTTCGGTAACCACTTCCGTCAATGAATGGCCGTTCAACGAAATCACCAGAGGGATCGAACGGGTTTTGATCAGTTCGATTTCATTGTTCTGAGTAATGTATTGCTCCCAGCGTGCAGGCAGGTGGATTTCCTGAGTATCGATGTAATAGCGCCATTTGTTGGGCGCGTCGGTGCTCAGCCCATAGCGGGTAATGCTATGAGTTATGGGATACACCCGATTGCCCGGTAGCAGACGGGGCAAGGTGGCCGGAACAGACGCAGAAACCGGACTGTCTATATGGGCCATAGCCAGATAGCGTTCGACGGCAATACGTTCCGACGCTGTCAGCTGGCGATGCCCTGATGGTGTAACCGGCAAACGTTTGGCGAATAGAAGACGACGATACATGAGATAGCCAATGATCCCCCCCACGACAATTAGACAGGCAAACAATACAGCCAATATGATGAGTATTGTGCGCATATTATCTCCAGCCAACAGCGTAAGGTTCCCCCTGTTATTCCCGGATAGTAACAAAACTACACGAACAATGTTAACCCACGTCGTACAGTTAATAACTGAATTAACCGACTATTACTTGTTTAACAGTGTATGGTAGCAAGCGAACACGAACGCGAAAATGAGGAAAATCTGAATTTTTTCTGGTGGGGTTAGGGTGGAGGTATATCTTCATGCGGTCGTTTTTTGTATAAAAAAAATTAATGTGTGAACGTTGTTGCGAATATGTAAATTCACCATGATGGAGTTGCAGCGACTGTTAATGTTAACGCACAATATGACTTACTGAATATTCTGCAGGAAATCGCGGCTCTACCAGTTTGTGTTCCGTGCCGACACTGGCCTGAACGGGGAAAGCCTGTTGCGGTTTCCTCATCGAGGCCACGATGGATAATAACCTGCAAAAACCTAAAATCCTCAAGGTTGAGACCGTAGCCCGTTCACATTTGTTCAATGTGGAGGCCGTTGATCTGGAGTTTAGCAACGGTGAGCGCCGCATCTATGAACGTATGCGTCCGTCAGGCCGTGAAGCGGTGATGATAGTACCGGTCATCGGCGATGAACTGTTGCTGATTCGTGAATATGCGGTGGGGATTGAGCAGTATGAATTGGGGTTTCCCAAAGGGCTGATTGATCCGGGTGAGACCGTGTTTGAAGCGGCTAACCGTGAACTGATGGAAGAGGTCGGGTTTGGCGCGGAGCGGTTTGAGTTGTTATCCACCCTGACGATGGCACCGTCGTATTTTTCCAGCAGCATGAATATCGTGGTGGCGAGTGGTCTTTATCCGAAACGCTTACAAGGCGACGAGCCAGAACCATTGCAGTTGGTGCGCTGGCCGCTGGCAAACATGATGTCGCTACTGAAAGAACCGGATTTTCGTGAGGCGCGTAATGTGAGTGCGTTGTTCTTAGCGCAACAGTTTTTAGCGCAGCAGGACTAACTATCAAAACACGACTTGCCAAAACACTCGCTTTATCACAGCCCAGATAAAGCAGTCGATCCAGATAAAGAAAAAGGCGCGAATATCGCGCCTTTTTGCTGCGTTGTTATCGCAGTCGTGGTGCAGTTGCCATCAGCGCTGCACCGCGTGTTCGCATCAGAATAACTCTTCTGCCTGACCGCTGCTGGTGTTGTACAGCGTGGTACCGGCGTCATGTACTGCCCGCTCGGTGGGTTGCGTACCATCGATGAAATATTCCTGACGACTATTCCCGCCGCCATCCGACAGCTTACCGGTGCTGCGATCGATAGTAACCGTCACGACGCCCTGCGGCGGCGTCTTCGGTTGTTCTGGCACACCAGCCAGCGCCACTTTCATAAAGTCATCCCAGGCAGGCTCAGCACTTTTTGCTCCGCCTTCATAACCGGAAATCTGGTCGCGAATGACACCGGATGCCGACGTGCGGCCAAGATCACGGCGGTGATCGTCAAAACCAATCCACACCGAGGCAACAATATTCGCGCCATAACCGGAGAACCAGGCGTCTTTCGAGTTGTTGGTCGTACCAGTTTTACCGCCAATATCATGGCGTTGCAGTACTTTACCCGCACGCCAGCCGGTACCCATCCAGCCCGGTTCGCCAAACACGTTACTGTTGAGCGCGTCTTTGATCAGGAAAGCCAATGGCGTACTGATAACATGCGGGGCGTACGGTTGGGTGGCGGCCTGTTTGGCGACTTCCGACGGTGTAATCGGGTCAACCTGCGGGGCAGCCTGCACCGGATTTTCCTGCGATGTCGCCACGTTTTCCATGCTGTCATCCGACAAGACGGCGGAACGTTGGGTATCGCCGTAAATAACCGGCAGATTGCAGGTATCGCACACGATTTTCGGTGTAGCACTGAAAACGGTGTTGCCGGCGGCATTGTCGATTTTGGTGATGAAGTAAGGGTCGACCAGATAGCCGCCGTTAGCCATTACCGAGTAACCACGCACCACCTGCAACGGCGTAAACGATGCTGCACCCAATGCCAGTGATTCGGTATGTACGATGTTCTGTTCCGGGAAGCCGAAGCGTTCCAGATAATTAGCGGCGTAATCCACACCCATCGCACGCATTGCCCGCACCATCACCACGTTTTTCGACTGCCCCAGACCCTGACGTAAACGGATTGGGCCGTCGTACACCGGCGGTGAGTTTTTCGGGCTCCAGTCGGAACCGGCTCCGGGATCCCAGCGTGTAATCGGGGCGTCGTTGAGGATGGTCGCTAGCGTCAGACCTTTATCCATCGCGGCGGTGTACAGGAATGGCTTGATATTCGACCCTACCTGCCGCAGCGCCTGCGTAGCACGGTTGAACTTGCTCTGATTGAAATCGAACCCGCCCACCAGCGCCAGTATCGCGCCGTCTTTCGGATTGAGGGAAACCAGCGCCGAGTTGACGTCAGGTACCTGAGCCAGCCACCAGTCGTTGTCGACTTTGCGTACCCAAATTTGTTGACCGGCAGCCAGTACATCGGTGACGCGTTTTGGCGTGGGGCCTTGCTGGTCATCTGAACGATAGGCGCGCGCCCAACGTACACCCAGCATTGGCAGTTCGATCTTATCGCCGTTAGCCATCACGGCATGGGCTTTATCGGCGCTGGCATCGGTGACGACCGCCGGGAACAATGGCCCGTAAACCGGTAGTTTTTTCAATGCCTCGACAATCTTGTCCTGCGTCAACGCTGGGGTGCCGACTTTCCACAGCACCTGGTCCGGGCCGCGGTAGCCGTGGCGCATATCATAGGCGATGACATTGTTGTGTACCGCGTCTTCCGCTGCCAATTGCAGTTTGCGGGTGATAGTGGTGTACACCTGATAACCATCGCTATACGCATCTTCACCATAGCGTTTCACCATTTCCTGGCGAACCATTTCAGCCAGATAAGGGGCGGAGAAGGCGATTTCCGGTGCGTGATAGTCCGCCACCAGCTTTTCGTTACGGGCCTGATCGTACTGCGCCTGCGTAATGTAGTTCTCGTCCAGCATGCGCGACAGCACCACGTTACGACGTGCCACGGCGCGATCGTAAGAGTAAAGCGGGTTAAAGGTGGACGGCGCTTTCGGCAGGCCGGCAATCATTGCCATTTGCGCCAGCGTCAACTGGTCGACCGGTTGTCCGAAATAGACCTGTGCGGCGGCACCCACGCCGTAAGCACGGTACCCCAGGTAGATCTTGTTCAGATACAGTTCCAGGATTTCGTCTTTGGTCAGCGTTTGTTCGATGCGGATAGCCAGAAACACTTCCTTAATCTTACGCAACAGCGTGCGCTCAGGACTCAGGAAGAAATTACGTGCCAGCTGCTGGGTGATGGTACTGGCCCCCTGCGATGCATGACCCGATGTCAGGGCAATGACCGCCGCGCGGACGATCCCCTGCGGGTCAACACCGTGGTGTTCAAAGAAGCGGCTGTCTTCCGTGGCGATAAACGCATTAACCAGCATCGGCGGGATCTGGTCCAGCTTCAGCGGGATACGACGCTTTTCGCCAAACTGGGCGATCAACTCGCCGTCAGCACTGTAAACCTGCATCGGAGTTTGCAGGCGGACGTCTTTCAGCGTAGCGACATCGGGTAACTGTGGCTCGATATAGCGATAGAGGCCATAGAGCGAAGCGACTCCCAGCAGAATGCAACTCACTGCAAGGATGAATAGATACTTTACGAACTTCACCGGAGATTTTCCATTCAGTAGCAATTGAATAGTTTATAAACAGACGGGCGCTAGTATAAAGGGAAGCCAGCAAGGTGGATATACCCGTCGTCTTTCAGGTTACAGGCGCATGGCGACCCGCTGTACCCGGCTTTTTTATGGTCCTCTTCCCTTGCGGGGCGCCGTAAACCGGGTATTACTCTATGACCGCCTTACCTGCACCGCGATGTCCATCGGGTATCTGTTCTGTATGAAACGATAAGGAGATCGAACATTCATGGCTTATCCCATCTGGCAGGTTGGGTTGGACATTCAGAACGGCGTGATGCGCGCTCTGGCCGTACAACGTCGCCGACATAGCTGGCAATTACGCCATTGGTGGCAATTGCCGTTACCAGACGACACATTACGCGGCGGTAGTCTACATCATCCCGCTGCACTTTGTACGGTTCTTCGTCAATGGCGGCATGAATTGCCACGATTTGTTTCACTACGGTTGGGGTTCCCCGCCCCGCGCGTACTGCAACAACGGCTGGCGATGCCAGACCATCGTCTGCGTGAACCGCAACGCGGCGAATATATTCGTAAAATGGCGGCCAAGGTGCTGCCGGTGAGTGGCGACGATCTGGCGCTGGATTATCGTCCTGATCCGCAAACCCCCAATAAGTTGCTGGTTACCGCGGCGCGTCAGACGGAGCTGGATGTCTGGCTGCATTGCCTGCGTGATGCTGGCCTGCAACCCGATGTGGTGGATATTACCCCTTGCGCATTGCGGTGTATGGCGGCACGGGCCGGGTTGGCTGGCGATCGTCTGCTGTTGCATCGGTTTGATGATCACTGGCTGTGGGTGTCACCGCTGGACGCGCCTTTGGCATTCGGTACGTTTCATCCGGATGAGATAGCAGACGACCTGACGGGTACAGGAGCCGAGCACGAACTATTAAAGTACGTGAGCACTTGCTATCAAAAAGAGATCCCGCCTGCTGCCTATCTCAGTGCATCTGTTCCTGTGACGTTGCAGCAAACGTCTGCCGGGCTGATTTCCTGGTCGCCTCTGACAGCATTTGCTCAACAACAACCGCCATTACCGGGGTTCCCGGCCGCTTTTGCTATTGCGGGTGGGTTGGCGATTCGCCCGGAGGATTCACCATGCTGACTGTGAATCTTCTGGCATGGCGACCTCGCCTGTTGCACCGGCGTATATGGTTAAGCCTGTTGCTGACCAGTATCGTTGTGGTGGTTGTCGGTTATGCGGCAGTCATCACCTGCGTGAACTACCGTCAACAACGGGTGTGGTGGCAGTTGCAGGTTGGGCTGGCACAGTCGCAACAGGCGAGCTATGCGCAGCGCTATCATCAGACGTTCGCTGCCTGGCAGCGACGTGAAGTCCAATTGGCACAACTGGCGGCACAAGAACAGAGCCAGCGGCAGAACCAGCGTTATCAGACCTTACTGGCACAACTACCGACCCTGATGCCCGATGCACTCTGGCTGACAGAAATTGGCGACAACGGTGTGCGTTTATCACTGTCTGGAGTGAGTAATCACTATTCGGCTATCGTCACGTTGGTGAAGGCGATGTCGGCGTTACCACAAATAGCCCACGCCAGCGTGCAACAGGCCGATCGCGATCCTAACAATAGTGCCCGGCTGAGTTTTTCATTACGCCTGCACTGGCAGGCTGTAGACGGGGTGGGAGCGAAAGGATGATGCGCTGGCTTTATCCCCGGATCGCACATTGGCTGACCGCGCCGCTATGGTTATGGCTGCTGGCACCGCCAATGCTGGTCATGTTGGCGGCGGTTGTCATCGGTGGAATATGGATGCAGGCGCAACAACGGCAATTAGCGCAACTCGAACAGCAAGTCCGTGACAGTGAACAGGTCATCAGACAATGGCGAGAGAAAATTACCGCGTTACCGGCGTTACACGTATTACAACGTTGGCTTGCTGAGCAACCTTCTCTGGCAGAAGGCAGGTCGGTAAATCGCATCGCGTCATTACTGGATGGGCCGTTACGTGACAGTGGTGTTCAACTTGAAAGCTGGCATCCATTACCGGCGGAGGGCGCTAATGGTGAGCCATCTGCCTGGTTACTGGTTTTTAATGCGCAGTACGGTGCAACCCTGAATTTCCTGTCGCGTTTTCAATCGCTGCCAGTGGTGCTGCGCATCGACCACATTACTATCCGAAAGGCGTCTGTCGGGCTGCGTACCGAACTGCGGCTCTCGCTGCCGCAAGCGTCATCAGTGAAGGTGGGGCAATGAATTACTGGCAAGGCTGTGCACTGTGTGTCGGGGGGCTTCTTGGCTTGGTGAGTACAGCGGCACTATGTGATTCAGTAATACGCGAGTCCGTTATGCGCGATCCGTTCCAGCCCTTGTCGGAGATGTCGTGTAATAGTGGGCAGGATCAGCAGAAATGGCAACTCAAGGGAATGGTGGGGTCATCGTCGAGGTGGATTGCCTGGCTGGTGCAGCCGCAAATCGGCTGGCTACGTGTTCGTGATGGCGATGTTATTCCACCCGGTGACTGGCAGATTACCCAGCTTGACCGTGGTGGTGCAACGTTGCGTCAAACGGGTGGGAAAGTGAGCTGTGGAGTGGCGGAAATACGTCTTGGGCCGCCTTTTCATCACAACAAGGAATGAAGGATGAAGACAGGATGTTTTCCCGGTAGACGGTTTTACCGGTACAGTTGGTTGATGATGTTATGTGGCAGCATGCTGGCCAAAGCAGGTAGCGGTGAGCCGGTTTCACTGGTCTTTGACGATGTGCCCGTGCAGCGAGTTTTGCAGGCGCTGGCAGACCACCAGCAACTTAATCTGGTGGTGGCACCGGGGGTAGCAGGTAACATTAGCCTGAATTTACAGCAGGTTCCCTGGCAGCAGGCGCTGGATATTATTCTGCGAATGGGGCAATTGACGGTTGAACAGCAAAATAGCGTCATGATGGTTTACCCCGATACCTATGTGAAAGACCGTCAGCAGAAACAGGAAGAACAAGCGGCTAAGCAGCGTTTGCAGCTACCGTTGCAAAATCTGTCCGTCACCTTGCAATACGCGGAAGCGACTGA
Organism: Dickeya ananatis; assembly: GCF_019464615.1. Lineage (NCBI taxonomy): Bacteria > Pseudomonadati > Pseudomonadota > Gammaproteobacteria > Enterobacterales > Pectobacteriaceae > Dickeya > Dickeya ananatis. The sequence continues at coordinate 4,653,702 of NZ_CP040816.1, forward strand.
GGTGGCGGCGAATCTGCAAAGCCAGCGCGGTACGTTGCTGACGGAACGCGGTAACGTCACCGTCGATAAACGCACCAACACGCTGCTGATTCGGGATGTCGCTTCCGCACTTGAACAAATTCGACCCTGGATTGACGCGTTGGATAAGCCATTGTCGCAGGTGCAACTGGCGGCGCACATCGTCACCATCAGCAGCGAGCACCTTAAAGCCTTGGGCGTTAACTGGGGGCTGGGGGACGCTTCTATTGCAGGGCAGGCGATGCAGATGAATAACTTCACGGTTAGCCTCCCGGTTGAATCGCCCGCTGTTAACGCCGGGTTTCATCTGGCAAAGCTCAATGGACGATTGCTTGACCTGGAACTGATGGCGCTGGAGCAGGAAAACGAGGTGGAGATTATCGCCAGTCCGCGCCTGTTTACTGCGCATCAGCAAACAGCCAGCATCAAGCAAGGCACGGAAATCCCGTATCAGGTATCCAGCGGTGCCAGCGGTTCGACATCGATCGAGTTCAAGGAAGCGGTGTTGGGCATGGAAGTCACCCCCAGGATTCTGCATGGCGGGCAGATTACGCTCAACCTGCTGATTAGCCAGAATATGCCGGGGCGGGCTATCAAGCAGGGGGAAGGGGGCGAAATTCTGGCGATCGATAAACAGGAGATCCAGACTCAGGTCACCGTACAGGATGGCGAAACCATTGTGCTGGGTGGGATTTTCCAGCAGCAAAAAAATCAAGGGGAGCGTCAGGTACCGGGCTTGGGGTCGTTACCGGGCATTGGTCAGTGGTTTCGCGCCACAAGCCAGCAGCATACACGCCGCGAGCTGGTCATCTTTATCACGCCTACGCTGATTCAGGCGGCCAGGCGTGCACCAGCAGCCTGATTATCTTAAACGGTGGGCAGTGCGATGCGTCTGCCCGCTTTATACACTCGCTTTGTGAAATAGTGCCCTTCATTGTTTGACGATACCGTCGTTTTAGCATACAAGGATAGCGGCTTGAGCACGGAAGTGGTGTTACATCAGCAGTGTAGATAAAACGCACGGTTTATGACGACCTGGTTTGTGTGGCGTTTTATTCGGTTGCCAAACCACCCTGAGTATTGAGATAATTTTTTGTCTGATTCTCGCACTATCGCTCATGAGGTTTCAGTTTAGGTTCCGCCGCAGGTTACATGGCGGGGCGGGTTATCATTAACGAATTTCTTAGTAATACCAAAAAAATGGCAGAGAAACGCAATATCTTTCTGGTTGGGCCTATGGGTGCCGGCAAAAGCACTATTGGCCGTCAGTTAGCTCAGCAGCTCAATATGGAATTCTTCGACTCCGATCAAGAAATTGAGCGTCGTACCGGGGCTGATGTGGGCTGGGTATTTGATGTGGAAGGCGAGGAAGGCTTCCGCGAGCGCGAAGAGAAAGTCATTAATGAATTGACGGAAAAGCAGGGCATTGTGCTGGCAACCGGCGGTGGTTCGGTAAAATCACGCGAAACCCGCAATCGTCTGTCAGCACGTGGCGTGGTGGTGTATCTGGAAACCACGATTGAAAAACAGTTGGCCCGTACTCAACGAGATAAAAAACGTCCGTTGCTTCAGGTTGAAGCCCCACCACGCGAAGTGCTGGAGGCATTGGCGAGAGAGCGTAATCCGCTGTATGAAGAGATCGCCGATGTTACAATTCGCACCGATGAACAAAGCGCCAAAGTCGTTGCCAACCAGATTATCAGCATGCTGGAAAACAACTGATTTTGTGTAATCTCCTGTATACCGCAGGTCTCTGACAGATCAATGGAACGTGCATGGAAAGAGTCACCGTAACCCTCGGGGAACGTAGTTACCCCATTACGATCGCCGCCGGTCTTTTCAACGACGCGGCTTCTTTTATGCCGCTGAAGGCTGGCGATCAGGCCATGCTGGTGACCAATGAAACGTTGGCTCCGCTGTATCTGGACAGGGTACGTAGTCTGCTGGAGAACAGCGGTGTACGGGTGGATCAGGTTATTTTGCCTGATGGCGAGCAGTTCAAGTCGTTGGCGGTGCTGGAGCAGGTCTTTTCCGCATTGCTGGCTAAACCGCATGGTCGTGATACCACGCTGGTAGCGTTGGGCGGCGGCGTCATCGGTGATTTGACCGGCTTTGCTGCCGCCTGTTATCAACGCGGTGTTCGCTTCATTCAGGTTCCCACCACGCTGTTGTCTCAGGTTGACTCCTCTGTCGGTGGTAAAACGGCAGTCAATCATCCGCTTGGCAAAAACATGATTGGCGCGTTTTATCAGCCCGCCTCGGTGGTTGTCGATCTGGATTGCCTTAAAACATTGCCTGCACGCGAGCTCTCCTCCGGGCTTGCTGAAGTGATCAAGTATGGTGTTATCCTCGATCGCGTCTTTTTTGAATGGCTGGAAGCGCATATCGACGAAATTCGTCGACTGGAGGGTGTGCCGCTAGCCTACTGTATCCGTCGTTGTTGTGAGCTTAAGGCAGAGGTAGTGGCTGCGGATGAACGTGAGTCCGGGCTGCGCGCCTTGCTGAATTTAGGCCACACTTATGGACATGCCATTGAGGCGGAAATGGGGTACGGCAACTGGCTGCATGGCGAAGCCGTAGCGGCCGGAATGGTGATGGCTGCTCAGGCGGCTCGTCGTCTTGGGCAGTTGAGCGCTGACGATGTTGAGCGTATCAAGGCGCTGTTGCTGCGGGCCGGTTTGCCTGTTACCGGACCACGTGAAATGGTCCCGCAAGCGTATTTACCGCACATGATGAGGGATAAGAAGGTTCTGGCCGGAGAGTTGCGTCTGGTTCTGCCTACGGCAATTGGTCAGTCTGAAGTCCGGTCGGGTGTATCGCACGAACTGGTGCTGGCATCCATCGCCGACTGCCTTCCCTAAACCCTCCACTGAGCTGGCTGAATAGCCAGCAGGTGGAATTGCGGTGGTTTACGTTTAAAATACAATGCCTTATGATTTAGACTTTCGCAGCGTCGGATGTGTGCGAAAGCTAGCCTTTCAGTGGGAGGGTAAAATGGATGAGTTCAACCCGGAAGAAGAGTTGAAACCGGATACCAGTGATCGACGCCCCGTGCGTCAGCAGAGAAGAAGCAAAAGTTTATCTGCTCCGAGTGTTTCGCTATCCAGACAACACACCATGATTGGTATCGGCATTGTGGTATTGGTGCTGCTGATCATCGGTATCGGCTCTGCCTTGCAGTCACCCAGCCAGAATACGCCTTCAGCGTCGTCACCCGCAGCAGGTTCTGGTAAGAATATCGATTTGTCATCGTCGATGTCTTCCAGTCAGACCCAGGGAGCATCACCGGCGGTATCTCAGCCTTCTTCCCCAGTACCGGTAAGCAATAACCCGAATGCAGGAAGTAGTGCTCCACAGGCGTTAAGCGGCCAGCCGGTTTCCGGTACCCCTACGCAGGCACCCTTGCCCGCACAGAATAACAACCAGCAGCGTATTGAGCTGCCGGGTAATATCACCGATGCCTTGTCTCAGCCTCAGCAGCAAGACAGGGTTAATGCCTTGTCGGCGGGATTGCCGACCGAGCCGGCTACTGTATTCTCGCCGACGGCCAAAGGCGGGCGCACGCAGCCCGTGGAGAAGTCACCTTCGCGTGTGCAGGTTGAAAAGCAGCCTTCTACTGTGCCATTCCATGAAACCAGGCCATCCCATAAAACGGTCGCAGAAGCCAAAGAAGCGGCTAAGCCTGCTACGAATACGCATCGCGCCCCTACGACCGCTGTGATGCCCGCACCATCGAGCAGACCAGTTGCGGTAGGTAAACCTGCGGCGTCAGCCGCAAGCCAGAGCAGTACCGCTATCCAGAGTGCGCCTGCCAGCCACTTTACCTTGCAGCTCAGCAGTGCGTCCCGTGAAGATTCTCTCAAGGCTTATGCACGGGAACAGCGACTGGCGAACTACTGGGTATATGAAACGAAACGTGACGGGCGGCCCTGGTATGTGCTGGTGAATGGTGTTTACGCCACACCGGAAGATGCCAAGCGTGCTATTGCGTCCCTGCCTGCTGATGTCCAGGCGAAAAAACCATGGGTCAGGCCGATCCGTCAGGTGAAGCAGGACTTGACCAAGTAAGACCAAATTGGCCCTGATGTGCTGTCTTAACAGAGTACAATCCGTGGCTCTGAACTGTGTGAGTAACTAACGACGGCATGAAGAAAAACCGCGCGTTCTTAAAATGGGCCGGTGGGAAATATCCGCTGGTGGAGGAGATTCGCCGATATCTGCCAGCGGGAGAGCGATTAATCGAGCCTTTCGTGGGCGCGGGTTCCGTGTTTCTCAATACCGACTACGACAGCTATATTCTGGCGGATATTAACAGCGATCTCATTAATCTTTATAAAATTGTCAAAACTGAAACCGATACGTTCATTAGCGATGCCCGCGAGTTGTTTATTGATGAGGTGAATACCTCGGATGTTTTTTATCAGTTGAGAACAGAATTTAACCTCTGCACCGATGACTATCACCGCGCGTTGCTGTTTCTGTATCTGAACCGGCATTGTTATAACGGCTTGTGCCGCTATAACATGCGGGGTGAATTCAATGTGCCGTTCGGGCGTTATAAAAAGCCCTATTTTCCGGAAGAAGAACTTTACTGGTTTGCGGAAAAGGCGCGAAACGCCACGTTTGTTTGCGAGCATTATCAGCAGACGTTGACCAATGCGACCTCAGGCTCGGTGGTGTATTGCGATCCGCCTTATGCGCCGCTGTCGGCCACGGCCAATTTCACGGCGTACCACACCAACAACTTTAACCATCAGGATCAGCAAAATCTGGCGCAGTTGGCACAGCAGTTGTCATCGCAAAACCAGATCCCGGTGCTGATTTCCAACCATGATACGGTACTGACTCGCGAGTGGTATCGTGATGCGTCATCGTTGTATGTGGTCAAGGCGCGTCGCACCATCAGCCGCAATATTTCGGGCCGCAGTAAGGTCAATGAACTGCTGGCGTTGTACTGCCGGGCGTCTTGAGTGTGACGAGAGACGATGGGCAGGGGGAATAACGGTGAGAAAAGTCTCACCCTTGTTCCCCTAACAGAGTGGCTGCGAAGGTGTGTCATCAGTGGGCGTACCCGGCAGCGGAATGCAGACTTGATGGTTTGGAGAAACGCATGAAACCGTTTTTAATCGCCCCGTCTATTTTGTCGGCTGATTTTGCCCGTCTTGGCGAGGATACCGCGCGCGCAATGGCTGCCGGAGCAGATGTCGTCCACTTTGATGTGATGGATAACCACTATGTCCCCAATTTGACGATTGGCCCGCTGGTGTTGAAATCCTTGCGCAACTACGGCATTACCGCACCGGTCGATGTGCATCTGATGGTAAAACCGGTGGACAGGCTGATACCTGATTTTGCCGAGGCGGGTGCCAGCTTCATTACGTTTCATCCTGAGGCATCCGAACATGTCGACCGGACGCTGCAACTGATCAAGAGTCATGGCTGTAAGGCGGGCCTGGTGTTTAACCCTGCCACCTCACTGAGTTATCTTGACTATGTGATGGATAAGCTGGATATCATTTTGCTGATGTCCGTGAATCCAGGCTTCGGCGGCCAGTCATTCATTCCTTCTACGCTGGATAAATTACGCCAGGTGCGTCAGCGGATTGATGAAAGCGGCTACGATATCCGTCTTGAGGTCGATGGTGGCGTCAAAGTCGATAACATCGCGCAGATTGCGGCAGCCGGTGCGGATATGTTCGTCGCCGGTTCGGCGATTTTCGGCCAGCCGGATTACCGTGCGGTGATTGATAAGATGCGCCAGGAGTTGGAGACAGTACGTCATGACTGATTTTGCTACGATTCGCGGGCTGGCGTTTGATCTGGATGGTACGCTGGTCAACAGCGCGCCGGGGTTGGCCGAAGCGGTGGATATGGCATTAGGTGCATTGTCGCTGCCGCGTGCGGGTGAAGAGCGAGTATCCACCTGGATTGGTAACGGCGCTGATGTACTGATGGAGCGGGCGTTACGCTGGGCGGGGGTAGAACCAACGAGTCGGCAGATTCAGGACACCCGTTCGCTGTTTGATAAGTACTATGCCCGCACGGTAGATAGCGGCAGCCTGCTGTTTCCCGACGTGAAGGACACGCTGGCTGAGCTTGCCGCCCGCGGCTTTCGTATGGCTGTCGTCACCAATAAACCGACACCTTTCGTCGCGCCGCTGCTGGATGTGCTGGGGATAGGACATTATTTCTCGCTGATTTTAGGCGGCGATGACGTTACCGAGAAAAAGCCACATCCGGCACCGTTGTACATGGTGTTGGGTAAACTGGGGTTGCGGGTAAACGAATTGCTGTTTGTCGGCGATTCTCGTAATGATATTCAGGCTGCCCGAGCTGCCGGATGCCCGTGCGTCGGCATGACGTATGGTTATAACTATGGCGAAGCGATCGCGCTAAGTCACCCTGATGTGGTGCTGGATCGCTTTGCGGATTTATTGACCCTTGCCGGGTTATCCCTTTTACACGATCAGGAAGCATGACATGAGTAAGCCCATTGTATTTAGCGGCGCACAGCCGTCAGGCGAGTTGACCATTGGTAACTACATGGGTGCGTTACGTCAGTGGGTCAACATGCAGGATGATTTTGACTGCATTTATTGCATCGTGGATCAACATGCGATCACCGTGCGTCAGGATCCGCAGCAACTGCGCAAGGCGACACTGGATACGCTGGCACTCTATCTGGCCTGCGGTATCGATCCGCAAAAGAGCACGATTTTTGTCCAGTCGCATGTGCCGGAACACGCACAACTGGGTTGGCTGCTGAACTGCTATACCTATTTCGGCGAACTGAGCCGCATGACCCAGTTTAAAGACAAATCTGCCCGCTATGAAGAAAACATCAATGCCGGATTGTTTGACTACCCGGTGTTAATGGCGGCTGACATTCTGCTCTACCAGACCAACCAGGTACCGGTAGGCGAAGACCAGAAACAGCATTTGGAACTGAGCCGGGATATCGCCCAGCGCTTCAACGCGATTTACGGTGAGGTGTTCCGTGTTCCTGAGCCGTTTATTCCGAAATCCGGCGCGCGAGTGATGTCTTTGCTGGAGCCGACCAAGAAGATGTCCAAGTCGGATGACAACCGCAATAACGTCATTGGCCTGTTGGAAGACCCGAAATCGGTGGTGAAGAAGATTAAACGCGCAGTCACTGACTCTGACGAGCCGCCAGTGGTGCGTTACGATCTGCAAAACAAGGCCGGGGTGTCCAATTTGCTGGATATCCTCTCCGGGGTGACGGGGAAAGCTATCCCTGATCTGGAGAAAGAGTTCGAAGGGCAGATGTATGGCCACCTGAAAGGCGCAGTGGCCGATGCCGTTTCCGGCATGCTGAGCGAACTGCAGGCGCGTTATCACCGCTTCCGTGATGACGAAGCCTTCTTGCAGCAGGTGATGCGTGATGGGGCACAAAAAGCCAGTGCCCGTGCGCAGGAAACACTGCGTAAAGCCTATGACGTGGTGGGGTTTGTTGCTCGCCCGTAATCTGATCGTTCGTTATCTGGTCATGGTTATTTTTATTCAGACAGCGCCGCTTCTTATCGGAAGCGGCGTTTTTTATTGATGTCAGTCTGGACGGCAGATAAGGAAAATAAAGATAATAAAAATGGAGATTGTAAATAGGGCAATTGCATAATCATCGGGCGGATAATTTTCACAAATGTTATAAATTGCCTAATGACCTCGCGGTAAACTTCCTCAATAATCGATATAAATAAAACGCAATTTTATTAAATCAGCACTGTGTTTTTATTTTTATCAATTCATAAAAACCGATGCTGGCGGGCGCTTCACCTTCAGGCAGGTAATCAACGTGAAAATTGAATCCATTGACGTCACCGTCTTCACTTATCCCACTCGCCGCGTTTCTGACAGCGCAGGACATTCCCACCCAGGCGATGAGCATCAGGCTAGCATGGCGCTGCTAACCATCAGTACAGAGGATGAGCACAAAGGTTATGCATTTGCACCGCCGGAGGTCATTCGTCCCTATGTGGTGAACAGTTTTTTCCGCAAAGTACTGATTGGGCAGGATCCGTTTGATCGTGAGCGTTTATGGCAGGATCTGGTGCACTGGCAGCGCGGTAGTGCTAACCAGTTAACTGACCGGGCGCTGGCTATCGTCGAGCAAGCCTTGTGGGATCTGGCAGGGCGGGCACTGAACGCGCCGGTCTATAAACTGCTGGGCGGTTACCGCGATAAAGTACTGGCATACGGTAGCACTATGTGTGGCGATGAACTGAAAGGTGGCCTGTCGACACCGGATGAGTACGGTCAGTTCGCCGAAAAGCTGGTCACGCGCGGTTACAAGGCCATTAAACTGCATACCTGGATGCCGCCGGTATCATTCGCACCCAGCCCGCAAATGGATGTGAAAGCCTGTGCGGCGGTGCGTGAAGCGGTAGGGCCGGATATCAACCTGATGCTGGATGGCTACCATTGGTACAGCCGTAGCGAGGCTCTGTATATCGGTCGTGAGCTGCAAAAACTGAACTTCACCTGGTTCGAAGAGCCAATGGAGGAGCAGAGCATGGCATCCTACAGTTGGCTGAACAAAAATCTGGATATCGATGTCATCGGGCCGGAAAGTCTGGGCGGGAAATATTTCAGCCGTGCTGACTGGGTGAAGGAGGGTGCCTGCGACATCTTGCGTGCCGGGGTACAGGGTGTGGGCGGTATTTCACCGTGCCTTAAAGTGGCACATCTGGCGGAAGCCTTCGGCATGGATTGCGAAATTCATGGCAACGGGGCACCCAATCTGGCCGTCGTGGGAGCGATTAAAAACTGTCGCTGGTATGAACGTGGTCTGCTGCATCCATTCATGAACTACGACGAACCAGCTGCTTACCTCAATTCACTGGTGGACCCGATGGACGAAGACGGTTTCGTTCACCTGCCGCAACGTCCCGGCCTGGGCGAGGATATCAACTTTGACTGGATCGAGGCGCACACGCTGAGCCAGCATTAATAGCCAGGTAGCACATCATTCTTTTGACCCTTTCTCTCCCCCGGTTATGATGTTTCGACTCCGGGGGAGCGGTGGCGGCTGTCATAATGTTGAGCCGGCGGGTGGGAGAGCAAATAGTGCTCTTTTTTTCGCCAATGGGTGGCCGTGATCGCGTAAAAAAAGGTAAATGGGTGGCGCAGAAAGGTACGGCTATTTAAAATCGGTACGCTTTCTGTCGTTGATCCTCAAAAGGAATGCTTCATGTCAAAACGTATACTGGCAGCGGTAGTGACTGTATTTGCCCTGACCGCCTTTTCACCGGCTTTTGCCGCTACCACGTCCACTCACGTGTTGCTGACAACCACCGCAGGTAACATTGAACTGGCGCTGGATGATCAAAAAGCGCCGATTTCCGTGAAAAACTTTGTCGATTATGTCAACAGCGGTTTTTACAATGGCACTATTTTTCACCGGGTTATCCCAGGGTTCATGGTTCAGGCTGGCGGTTTTAGTAGTGATATGAAACAGAAAGCCACCAATCCGCCTATCAAGAATGAAGCGGATAATGGTCTGCGTAATCTGCGCGGCACTATCGCTATGGCGCGCACCAGTGAAAAAGATAGCGCCACCAGTCAGTTCTTTATCAATGTGGCGGACAACGCTTTTCTGGATCACGGCCAGCGTGATTTTGGTTATGCGGTATTTGGTAAAGTGGTCAAGGGCATGGAGGTCGCGGACAAGATTTCTCAAGTCCAGACAGACAATGTCGGGCCATACCAGAATGTACCGACGAAGCCTATTATCATTCAGTCAGCAAAAGTGATTAAGAAGTAATCGCCTGTTGGTTTGACATGTTTTTTGCATTATTTCCCCATTTTCGCAGCAGGATGCTGTGGTGTGGGGAAACAGCCTCGTTTACTTTTTAGACAGCGCCAGCTGTTTGTCATCAATCAGCATGTGCTGGGTGATCACTTCGTACACCACATAGTGAAACAGTTCCGACATGCCTATCTGTTGCTGCTCAAACCGCTGTAGTAGCTCGCTTGCCCGATAGAGCAGGTGGCTGTGTAAGCGGGCATGATAACCGGCGTCCGGGTGCTGCTTTTCGCGCAGTATTTGCTCTTCATGCTGCATGTGTTCGTGCAGTAAATCGATAAGCTGGCTGACCTGCTGTGAGAACTCTTCCCGTGTTCCGCCACGCAGTATTATCTGCAACAGTGCATTAGCCTGGCGAAACAGGTACTGGTGCTCTTGGTCGACATCCGGATGACCGGTAGCGTAGCTGTAGTGCCAGGTCAGATGAACCAGATTGGTATCCGGTAACACCATCAGCGAATTATCGACAATCAGTGCTTCTGTCTCGATACGGTTACGGCCCGCCGCTTTAGCGCGATAGAGCGCGGAGTCGGCCCGGCTGAGCCAGCTTTCCCAATGGTCGCTAGACTGACAAACAGCGATGCCAATGCTGGTTGTCACCTGCAGGCTGTTGGAAAAACGTTGTGATTCGAGTGCCTGTCTGATGCGTTCAGCGGTCAGTATCGCACCGCCGATACCGGTAGAAGGCAGGATCGCGACAAACTCTTCGCCTCCCCATCGCCCGAGTACGTCGGTGGAACGCAACGTGGTGCGGGCAATGTGGGCGAATGCTTTGAGCACTTCATCTCCCGTTGCGTGGCCGTAATCGTCGTTTACTTTCTTAAAATGATCCAGGTCGAACATCAGCAACGATACGGGATAGCTATATCGCTCCAGACGGTCCATTTCCTGACGCGCTATCTCTTGTACCCGGATGCGGTTCCAGCAACCTGTCAGGCTGTCCTGGCGCAGCATCAGGCTGTTGAGATGGTCTGAACGATCTTTCGCCATCATGATCAGTCCGTTAGCAATGAAAAGCAGTGTGGCGAGACTCGCCACATTGATAATCGTCAGTGCCGGGGAGCTGGAGAGTAATGAAGTAGGATAATTGCCGCTGGATAGTAACAAGAAGAGTCGATGGATAAGGCTGAGGATATTCACGCCTAACCCTAACACCATCAGGTTACGCCCTCGAGCGGGCTGATCGGTTGCCTGTGTCAACAAATACCCAATCACCACACCGGATTGCAGCATGCACAGAATGCCGCTGACCAGCGTACGGGCTTTCTGGTTATCCAGCATGATGCTAAAGAACACGGCGGCAAATACTGCTGGCATCCACAGCAACCAGTGCGGGACACGCCGTTGCTGGAACGTGGTGACGGAAAGAAGCAGTAATGAGTAGGCCTGAGCAATCAGGATGTTCGAGGGAATGATGGATAGCGTGTCAGGAATTTGGCCGCGTAATGCATACAATATGTAGGCGATTCCGTGAAAGATTAATGCCCAGGTGCAAATAATCAGTTCTCGATCCCGGTGGCTATGCGCTGCCCAGCGCACACACAGAGCCAGGGCAAAACTTGAGACGATGATCATCATAAACATTGTGGGGACATCGACTCGCATGTATCACCTCAAAATAAAAAAAAGCAAAAAGTGTGACTGTCACTGGCATTCGTTGTTATTCGTGCGTGCTCAGCGGAATAGCAGTTAGGTTTTTATTCTCTTTCCTTGCGTCACTGCTATCGATTTTATTGATGCTGATACAGTGGCCAATACAAATATATTGAATTTGCAGTACAAGAGCATGACAAGGCAGGCACACGATATAAAAAGCGTGTCTGAAAGTCTGTACTCGTTGCAGGCTTGTTTATTGCCATCCGATAGCAGGATACCGCGTAGCGTGGCGGAATAATGCCTGACCAGGGTGAGAATCAGGAGGGCCGAATAGGATGTCGTTCGGCAACGCAATGGCATCGTCATCCTGATGATGACCTGTCCGGCCTATTTTGCTGTGTGTCTGTTTTCGCGATGTCGGTCTGTTTCGCTGTTTTGATAGTATTGATATACGGTTTAGCGATGGTTGTTGTCAATATACCCGTCATACTTCAAGTTGCCGGTGTGTTGGTTGCATTACTCGGCCCATCCCTGGGCCTCGCCCTGTCAGGGCCGCAGCACGCTGCGTTCAACTCTGCTCCCGGCAGAGTTGTCGTTCACCCGAATCACTTACCTGAGTAAGCTCATCGGGATGAAATGATAGACATCCTGTCTCTCACCAGAGGCCAGCCGTTGGCTGGTCAAATTCGTTCCCAACGAATTTGTCACTCGCTTACCGCGTGACAAGGCTCTAATGACCTTGCCCTAAAGAGCCAACGCGTGGCGTTGTTCAACACGCTAGCGTGTTGTCCTGCAACTCGAATTATTTAGGGTATACGCGCGTCATGCTGCCAGAAAAAAGGGAACCTATAATCGGTTCCCTGCTATTTTTTAACGCGCTGGTGATGAGTTTGGGGGGGATTATTCCAGATCTTTCGCCATCTGTTGCAGCCAGCTGTCCACGCCGGTGGATGGCACTGTCAACGTACGCGTGGTCGCGGTCGCGGTGGGGTAACCGCCCACTTCACTCTGGCTATTGACGAAGGTGCCGCTACGTTTCTGGAAATCGCTAACGATGCGTTTATCCACCGCGTCGCGGTCTTTCGGACGGGCACCGGCGTGCTGCGTCACCTGGTTGGCTACTGACGAGGAACTAAGCGCCGTCAACCCGGTGGGCCAGACGGGGGCGGATTTCAGCAAGTTAATACCTGTACCGGATGTCTGCGCGACGGCTTTGCCTGCTTTATCGAAGGCCAGGTTGTCGCTCATCCAGACATCGCCACCAGTGGTATTACTGCCGACCAGTGAGAGATCGGATTTGGTGTTAGCGCCGTAATACATCACGTTACCGGCGATCGCGACTTTGGCGTTAACCGGCAAAGCGCGGCCTTCCCACTCACTTTGTATCGCTCCGATACGGATGCCCCAAATCCCCGGGTTGTAGATCAGGTTGTTGACCACAACGCCGGTGGTTGCACCTTTAAACCATGGGTTGCGTTCATTGTTGTGGGCATACAGGTTGCCGATGATCGCCGCGTTGGTCACGTTATCGTGCACCAGCGTTCCCATCGAGTGGATGCCTTTGGAGTGGCTGGAGTCGTACAGCCCTTCCGCAATAATGTTATTTGAGAAGGTAACGTTATGGGCGGTGCCGGACTGGCCGTCGTAACGTGGGCCTGAAACCGACAGGTTTTCATCGGTGCCCCAGGCAAAGCTACAGTGATCCACGACAACGTTGTAGGCGGTCGGTCCATACAGCGAGACGTCTTTCTCAAAACCACTCTTTCTGGCGTGACCGTTATCGCCAATGCGAAAGCGGATATGCTGCATCAGGACATCATGAGTGGTGATCATCATGCCGCCCTTGACCAGCGTGATGCCCGGCGACGGTGCAGTCTGACCGGCAATGGTGACGTAAGGTTCGGCAAGCCGGATGTCTCTATCCGATATGTCGATCACGCCGCCCACTTCGAACACAATAATACGCGGGCCTTTGGTGGCCAGCGCTTCGCGCAGCGAACCAGCGCCGCTGGAAGCCAGAGTGGTGACGCGGATAATTTTACCGCCGCTACCGGCTACCGTCTCGGTGCCGAAGCCTTTCAGGTCCGGGGCAGCAGTACTGGCGGCCTGAGCGGTCAGAACGCAGGTACTGAATAGCAATGTAAATAACAGGGTGTGTCTCATGATGGCTTGATCCCTATGCCGGGGCGTGTTCTGCCTGATAGCCAGGCGTTGTCAAACAAAAAGCGGGTGAGTAATGATGGCTCTTCCACCCAGAATCAATCCGGCGTCCTCCGCCCGTTTTTGCCGGGCGGAGGACGTTCCTGACATCAGTCAGGCTGACGGGAACGTATTACTTACAGGCTGCACTGGTCAGCGTTGCCAGGTTCTTGCCTACCCCGGCGTAGCTAGCCAGTTTGTCCTTCACACACTGGGCGCTAACCGGGCTGTAGCTGTAAGGCACAGTCGGGTAGGTACCGGTGGACGTCCAGCTGTCGGCGTTAACGTAAGCCTTGGTGTCGGCTGTCCAGGTAATGTTGTAAGTCGCAAAGTCGGCCGGTTTGGTGATGTTGTTATTCTTCAGTACCCAGGTGCCGAAATTGCTGCCGTCATAGCGTGACGTTACCGGGCTTACCGCATTTTCGAACCAGTTGTTTTCGATCAGCGCTTTGCCGTTCTGGCGGACGTTCAGGCCGGAGCTGGTGACATTGGTGTACAGGTTGTTGTACGCATGGACATTACCCCCGCGTTGCAATGGCAGACGGGCGTTGACGTCGTTGTAAATGTTGTGGTGGTAGGTGATGTTGCGTTCAGCGCTGTCAGAAGAACTGAAGCCTGCCAGACCGACCTTCTTCACACCGTGGATGTAGTTGTAGGAGATGGTGACGTAAGTAGCGCCTTTTTTGATATCGAAGGCGGATTCAAAGGTCGTGTCGCCGTCTTTGGTACCGTCACATTCGTGGTTCGCAGCGAACAGTTCGTTATGATCCAGCCAGACGTTTGGCGAGTTGTCGATACGGAACATATCGCCATCCTGAGCACCGCCCGGCAGGTAGCCGATACGCATGTTGCGTACCACGACGTCGGAGGAATTGACTATCCAGATACCGAAGTTCGCGGAAGAACCATTGGCACCAATGAGGGTGATACCTTTGGTGAAGTCTTTGATTTCCACGCCACGGGCATCTTTGCTCCACTGGCCGCAAATATTGGCGGCTGCCGCGTTGATCAGACTGTCTTCGTTACCGGTATAGGTGATGATCAGCGGGTAGGCACCGCCTTTCACTTTTTTACCGTTGGCATCCACTTTGGCGGCATTGATGATATCCACAATATCTTGCATGGACGCGGCTGTTTTGCTGACCGCACCTGTGACGTTACCACCGTCCGTTTTGGTATAACCGCCGGTATCCGCAGCCAGGCTGGATTGACTGAATGCCAGCAGCAGACCGGCGGCAATGGGAGTAATGAATGATTTCATGAGTCGTGTTCCTGTTTTTAAAAAAATGTGAAATGGGCATTTATCGTTCCACATGCCCTTATTGGTGGTTGATGCAGCCGCGATATTCCCGTCATGCTTCATGTTGCAGGGGCATTAACTGCCGTTCAGTCACACAACTCATGCAGGGTACACATAAGTAAAACCGAAGCGCATGAATCAACCTGCGCTCAGTTTTAGCTCAAAAAGACGACATTTCAATAGATGAAACGGCAGTTCATTATTAGTAACGGTTATGTTTTTTCAAATTTTGACAGGCATCACTCTTTGTGGACGGAGTTCTGACCTGCTGGTTATAACCTTTAATAATTAAAAACCTGCCGATTATTAAATTCATTCGCCAGATGAGTGGCAGGCTGATCCATACCGGGAAAAGAGCAGGCGGTTGCCTGCTCGATTGCTGGGTTATTGATTGTTGGGTTACTGACAGGATGCGCTGGTCAGCGTGGCCAGGTTTTTACCCACACCGGCGTAATTAGCCAGTTTGTCCTTCACGCACTGTGCGCTAACCGGGCTGTAGCTATAGTTCACCGCCGGGAAGGTGCCGGTGGAGGTCCAGCTATCCGCATTAACGTAAGGTTTGGTGTCTGCCGTCCAGGTGATGCCGTAAGTCGAGAAGTCTGCCGGTTTGGCGATATTGTTGTTTTTCAGCACCCAGGTGCCGAAATTCTTGCCGTCATAACGGGATGTCACCGGATTCACTGCGTTTTCGAACCAGTTGTTTTCGATCAAGGCCTGGCCGTTCTGACGTACGTTGAGACCGGAGCTGGTGACATTGGTGTACAGGTTGTTGTAAGCATGCACCAGACCACCGCGTTGTAACGGCAGGCGGGCGTTCACGTCGTTGTAGCGGTTATGGTGATAGGTGATGTTGCGGCCGGTGTCGCTGCTGCTGGAACCGTCCAGCCCCACTTTTTTCACACCGTGGATGTAGTTGTAGGAAACGGTGACGTAATCCGATGCTCCTTTGATATCTACCGCGGCTTCAAAGGTGGTGTCGCCGTCTGGCGTACCGTCGCACTCATGGTTGGCGGCGAACAATTCGTTATGGTCAACCCAGACGTTCGGCGAATCATCCACGCGGATCATGTCGCCATCTTTAGCCCCGCCCGGCACATAGCCGATACGCATGTTTTGTACCACCACGTCAGAGGATTTCTTAATCCAGATACCGAAGTTAGCGGAAGAGCCGTTAGCGCCGATGATGGTGATGCCTTTGGTGAACTCCTTGATTTCCACGCCGCGGGGGTCTTTGCTCCATTGGCCGCAGATATTGGCGGCAGCGGCGTTGATCAGCGAGTCTTCATTACCGGTATAGGTGATGACCAGTGGGTACGCGCCACCCTTCACCTTTTTACCGTTCGCATCCAGACGGGCCGCCGCGATGATATCGACAATATCTTGCATTGATGTGGCCGTCTTGCTGACCGCACCTGTCACGTTGCCCCCGGCAGTTGCGGCGTAACCGCCGGTATTGGTGGCAGCCAGCACGGGTTGGCTGAGTGCCAGTAACAGT
This sequence comes from Dickeya ananatis, assembly GCF_019464615.1. Lineage (NCBI taxonomy): Bacteria > Pseudomonadati > Pseudomonadota > Gammaproteobacteria > Enterobacterales > Pectobacteriaceae > Dickeya > Dickeya ananatis. The sequence continues at coordinate 4,670,133 of NZ_CP040816.1, forward strand.
CCAGCGGTAATCGGGGTAATGAGTGATTTCATAGCCTGTATTCCTTTTCTCTAAACCATCAATAAGTTTGTGGGCATGAGTTTTTCCCTGCGCCCATAGTGGACGTTGACCGGTATGCCGGTCACCAGACTCAGTCTTAGTGTAAAAATCGAACACTTCAACAAGCGAAACGACATTTCACTATCTGGATCGAATAGATTTTTTAATAGTTTTGAGCAGGTTCACGCTAACGGGTTTCGGTTACAGGGTTGGCAATCACTATTCAGTAAATCTTCATAGTTTTGGTTTGGAATGAATTGTGAAGTTGTTCACGAGCACGGCGGTCTATCCGTTCGCTGACCCGGTTGTGTCACCCGGTGGCTTCTCCCCCGCATTTCGCCGTATTTCCACGTTGAACAGCCGCGCTCGTGAAGCGGGCGATTTCTTACTCTGCTCTTATCGCTGACATGAGCAAAGGGTGGGGATATGCAACCAGTTGATGAACTGACGATTTTGGCCGATGGACTGCATGATGTGGTACGAAGGCGAATTTTGCGCACTTACATTGCGCACATGGAGGAGCAGCAACGGCATTTTGCCGGGTTTCAGACCAACCAACAGGGTGGCTTTGATGTCGGGTTGCGTCCGTTGCTGGAGATGAACCTGCTGAACCTGGGGGATAGCATGGAGCCCGGTGCTTATCAGGTTAACAGCAAGCGTTTTGAACGGGCGGTGCTGGCGTATTACGCCCAACTGTGGCGTTTGCCATCGCCGTACTGGGGTTACCTGACGGCGATGGGGTCGACGGAAGGCAACCTGTTTGCGCTGTGGAATGCGCGCGATTTTTTGTGTGGTGCGGCGACCACCCATTGGCCGTCCACTACGCTTGCGCGCTACGCGCCCGTGGTCCTGTATGCCGAGCGCAGCCACTATTCACTGGCCAAGGCGTGTCGGGTATTGCAACTGGCAACCCCTGCGCAAGCCGGTCCGGCGTTGGGGCGTTGCCCGATTAATGCTGGTGTCTGGCCACAGGCGCTGCCCTGCGATGATGCCGGGCGCGTGGACGTAGAGAGCCTGTTGCAACTGGTGACATTTTTTCATCGCTACCGACGGCCAGTGATTATCTGCCTGACCAGTGGGACGACGTTTAGCGGTGCTTGTGACGACTGGGCGCAGATTGCGGCGCAATTGCAGCGATTGCTGCCGCCGAATACCCCGCAGCAACGTCACTATTGGCTGCACATGGACGGGGCGTTGTCGTCCAATTATCTGCCGTTCTGGCCGGAGTCGGAAGGGCGTCAACTGGCGATTGATGCACAGGCGGCATCACTGCATTCCATCTGCGCCAGCCCGTACAAATGGTTAAGTATGCCGTGGCCGTGCGGCATTGTGATGCTGCCTGAAGCGTATCGTGCGGTAGCACTCAATCGCCCGAACTATATCGGTAGCGGCGAGGCAACGTTATCCGGCTCGCGTCCCGGTTTGTCGGCGGTGGTGTTGTGGAACCAGCTGTGCCGTTTGGGCGAACAAGGACAGCAGGAGATGATCCGCCGTTGTCACGACGTACAACACTACGCATACCAGCAGCTTCGCTATCTGTTTGAACGCCTTGACCCTGGCCGGGAGCGGTTAGTGGTACTGCCGTTAATCCGCGGTTCGCTGATGGTGCAATTCAGTGCGCCACACCCGTCGGTGATTGAACGGTTTTCATTATCCAGTGATCAGGTGGTCGTGCAGGGAACGCCGAGGCGATTCTGCCATCTGGTGGTGTTGCCGCATTGTCATCAGGCACTGGTAGATAGCCTGCTGTGGGCGCTCAGACAGCCCGGTGCTTTTGCGCCGGTTACGGAGGTGTGATTATGCGAACGCTATGGGTATGCATCGCAGCGGGGTGTCTGTTTTGGGGTGGGGCGGTGTGGGCGGCGGTGGCGGATAACGCGCCGGATACCCGACCGGTCGATGTGAGCGTGAGTATTTTTATCAATAAAATTTACGGCGTAAACACCCTCGAGCAAACCTACAAGGTGGATGGTTACCTGGTCGCGCAATGGACCGGTAAACCACGCAAAACACCCGGTGACAAACCATTGATCGTTGAAAACAACCAGATCGAGTGGTGGATTAAGAATGGCTTGTGGGTACCGGCACTGGAATTTATCAACGTGGTTGGCAGCCCGGATACCGGTAATAAGCGCCTGATGTTGTTTCCCGATGGCCGGGTTATCTATAACGCCCGCTTCTTGGGCTCGTTCAGTAATGACATGGATTTCCGCCTGTTCCCGTTTGATCACCAACAGTTTGTGCTGGAACTGGAGCCTTTTTCCTATAACAACCAGCAATTGCGCTTCAGCAGCATCCAGGTTTATACCGAAAACATTGATAACGAAGAGATAGACGAGTGGTGGATTCGAGGAAAAGCCGCCACCCATATCAGCGATATTCGTTATGACCATTTGAGCAGTGTGCAGCCCAACCAGAACGAATTTTCCCGTATTACGGTGCAGATAGACGCCGTTCGCAACCCGTCCTACTACCTGTGGAGTTTTATCCTGCCGCTGGGGCTGATTATCGCCGCCTCCTGGAGCGTGTTCTGGCTCGAATCGTTTTCCGAGCGTTTGCAGACCTCGTTCACGCTGATGCTGACGGTGGTGGCCTATGCGTTTTACACCAGCAATATTCTGCCGCGCCTGCCTTATACCACGATCATCGATCAGATGATCATCGCCGGGTATGGCAGCATTTTCGCGGCGATTCTGCTGATTATCTTCGCCCATCATCGTCAGGCGAATGGCATGGAAGATGAGCGATTGATACGCCGCTGCCGTCTGGTTTTTCCGCTCAGCTTTCTGGCGATAGGTGGGATGCTGGTTATTCGGGGGATCACGCTATGAACGTTTCACCTTCACGGGCAGCGCTGGTTGAAGCGTTGTTCGCCAGCCTGATTTTTATCGGCTTGCTGGGGTTTTCGACCTACATGGTTTACCACAAGTCGGTCAATGCGCTGGAACAGGAAATTAAAATCGGCTTGTTGTCGAACGTGCGATCGGCCGCGTCCACCCTGTCTGGCGATGAGCACCAGAACATCACCGCGCGTACCGAGCGTGATGATCCGCTTTACCAGCAACTGGCGATGCAACTGGAGCGTATTCGTCAGGCGTCGCAGGATGTGCGTTACATCTATACCACGATACTTGATCAGGACAAGGTGCGCTTTGTCGTCAACCCCAGTCCGCAAAACGACAATGATGGCGACGGCATCCCCGATCTGCCCCCGGCGTTGATGCAGGTCTATGACAATGCGCCATCGGAACTGGTGGAGGCGCTACGAGAGCATAAAACCGGGGTATCGGAACAACCGTACCGGGACGAATGGGGCGTTTTCATCAGCGCCTACGCGCCTTTTTATGACCGACAGGGGATGTTTCGCGGCGTACTGGCGATGGACCTTGAATTATCGCGTTTTTATCAGCGGTTAGAGGCGCTTAATCAGGTATTTCGTAAGGCCATCATTACCATCCTGTTTCTTGGTTTAGTGGTCGGACTGGCGGTGTGGTGGATGCGGCGCAGCAGCCAGCAGGTACGCAGGCAACTGGCACACCGCGAGCAGGCTTACCAGGCGTTGTTGCACGCCACGTCCCCATTGCAACTGGAACGGTTGTATGACCAGACACTGCCGCTGTTGTTTTTGCGTGGCGGCACCCCTGCCCGCTCACCGCTAGACATGACATCTATCACTCTCTCTGCAGACACCGCCACCGTAGACCCGACGCGGCGGGAAAATCACGGCGCGTTGCAGAGCAATTTATCCGCATGGTGGCAAAACACTGCGCCATCGTTATTGCCCTGCCCGGCATCCGTGCTAACGAAGGTACCCACCGACGCGCTGGAAGCCTATTTCTCATCGGATTATTACCGTGGTTTCTGGTTGCAGAGCTTTCAACTGTGGCGGCAACTGGCGCAGCAGCCGTTGAGGATTGAGGTGCACTTGCAGGAAGAAGCGTTGCTGTACTGGGTGCTGGATATCCTTCTGATACGAACCGGTGAACCGGATAAGGACGAAGACGACAGCGCAGCAGACTGGTGGCGACGTTTTCTGCTCTGGCAGGCAGAGGCCGCATCCGCACACGTGGCTATCCGCTATGTGGAGAAGGGGCAGCTCTGGCTGAGCTGGCGGGTACCTAAATATCCGGAGGCGTTATGATACGGCGGTTATTACCTATCCTATTGATCATACAAACTTTCTTGATTCAACTGGTCTCCGGCATCAATTACGTCACTATCCCGGTGCTGATGAACCTGCAAGGTCATAACAATTTGTGGATAGGCGTGGCGATGGCCTGCGAAATCATTGGCGTACTGCTATTTCATCGGCGATTGAGTCGGCTGATTCAGTGGATAGGGCTGGTGTGGTCAACGCTATTATTGGTGTTGTTGCGAGCCGGTCTGTGCGTCAGCATGGCGTGGCAACAGTTTTATCCCGGCTGGCTGATCAGTATTTTGGGGTACGGGTTGTGCACCGGGATGCAGTTGATCCTGTTGCAGACCTGGCTTAACCAATTGCCACTGCGACGGCGTGGCGTGGTGATGGGGCTGTTTTCAGCCGCGCTGTCATTGGGGGTGGCGTTGGGGCCGGTCTTGTTGCAACTGACGCAGGTATCGATGACACAGCGGTTCTGGCTGACTGCGTTGCTCAGCCTGAGTTCGCTGTTGCTGGTGTGGATTGCCCACATTAATCCGCAGTCGGGGACGGTTTCTGCGGTACGTTTTCGCTTTGTCTGCCGTCATGCCCGCGCCATTCTGGTTTCCGCTTTGGTGGGGGGAGTCAGTTTCTACGGTTTACCTAATTTCCTGACCTTGTATGGCATGAGTGATGGGTTGACGGACGAGCGGGCATCGTTGCTGATGACCATGTTCATGTTGGGCAGCGTGACGCTTGGCATGGCTGTCAGCCTGTTATCGGATTGGGTAAACCGGCAATGGATCGTCGCGTTCTGTATTTTCTGCTCGGTGGTGTGCGCGGTATTTCTGGCACTGGCGGTGTACGCCGACTACGGTGCCACACTGGTGTTGTTGTATCTCTGGGGCGGGAGCATGGGCGGTGTATACAGCATCGGCTTGTCGCTGATTGGTGATCGTTTTCCTCCACAGCAGCAGATGTCTGCCAACATGAGTTACACCATGATGGATTCCCTCGGCGGCATCGCTGGTTTGATTGGCATCGGTTTCATGATGGACCGCATGGGGCCAGAGGGGATGACGATGGTGCTGGTGGTGGTCGGCTGCGCGTTCCTCTGTTATCTGGTGTGGGAATTGGTTGAACACCAAACGCCGTTTCAATAAATACCGCTTCTTGATGCCTGCTCTCGTCGCGGACACAGGAATGTGGCCGTTTTGCTTCGTTGCCCCGGTTGATGACCGGGGCGCAGGCTCATGATGTCCTGATTTCCTCCGATTTTGCTGCATGTTCCCCTGTTTTTTACCGAGATTTCCCCAAGAGAGGGAAGCGTCTTCCTCTGCAAACTGACTGCGTCAAGCCATTGAGGAGGAAACCGAATGACTCTCGAAATTAGTCAGGAAAAGTTAAAAAAGGTAATGACGGCCGCAGGTGCTGACGATCTCGCGCAATTCCAGCCGGCGTTACAGCAGGAATGTAACGCGGCGCAGATCGACACCCCTTTGCGTTTTGCACACTTTATTGCCCAGATTGCGCATGAGAGCAATGAATTGCGCGCTCGGGTGGAGAACCTGAATTACAGCGCCAAAGGGCTGCGCTCGGTGTTTGGGCGGTATTTCACCACGGATGAGATGGCCGCACAGTGTGAACGAAACCCCGAAGCCATCGCCAATATTGTTTATGCCAACCGACTGGGTAATGGTGCGACACAAACCGGTGATGGCTGGAAGTATCGCGGCCGTGGGCTGATTCAACTGACGGGACGGGATAACTATCGTGCCTGTGGAAGCGCCATTGGGCAGGATTTGGTGACCAATCCCGACTTGATTAGCCAGAATCCGGACGTTTCGGTGGCGGCGGCAATTTGGTTTTGGAAAAAGAACGGTCTCAACGAACTGGCCGATCAGGATAATATCAATGGGATCACCCGTAAGATCAATGGCGGCTTGAATGGCCTGGTTGATCGTAAAAACTATCTGGCGAAGGCTAAACGCGTTTTTAACTGATAAACGTGTTTTTAACTAATAAATGTGATGCATGCGGACAATACCGGTGCCAGAGGCCAATTCGGCGAGAAGATGTAGCGCCGGTTTATCTGGAACCGATATTTTCCGTAATGACGTTAACGCCGCGTCTTTTTAAAACGGGGTGTGTTGTTCAATAAGTTTTCAGTATTTTATTGGGCGATTATGGGTAACCCATTGAGTTACCTGGGACTGATAAAACTGATACTAAAGTGATACCAAAATATTCTTTAAGTAAGGCTAGTATGAATTTATTCGTTCAGGATAAATAAATGACACATCGCAGGTCGTTTAAATCATCTGTGACGATGACATTTATTGCGATAGTCTAGTGCGATAGTCGTGTTTGTTGTGTGAAAGTTCTGCGCCAGTTTCAGAGTGAAAGAAAATATAACCGGACAGCATGGTTATCATTCATGTGATAGTAGCGGTTGTTATTCTCTTGCGACTAAAAATGGTCTGAAAATACCGGGAATTTTACATTCCACATTCAGGAAATAGAATGATGATGCACTCGTCGAACACTCGTGATGTATTCGTTGATAATCCACTGTCGGGATTACAGCAATTAGGGATAAATGGAGCGGGAGTGAAAGTCGGTATTATTGATGGTGCCATTGATCATCATCATCCGATATTAAACCATTTAACCATTGAACACCTGGCTGCACAGCAAAATAAAACGACCTCACACGGAACGGCAGTCAGCAGTATTATTGGCGGAAAAGGTGTAGGTATTGCTCCAGCCGTCACTATTTTGAGTATACCTGTATTTCATGAGGATGAGCGGGGGAATATTCATGGCTGTTCTGAACGTACACTGGCAAAAGCGATTCGTGATGCCCGTTTACATGGTTGTCATATTATTAACGTGAGTGGTGCATCATTATCGATAAATGGCCAGGGAACGGATGAATTACGTAAAGCCATTGACGATTGTGAAAAAGAAGGCGTGTTGATTGTTGCCGCTGTCGGTAATGAAGGCCGCAATAGTGAATCATTGCCGGCATCAATGGATTTTGTTCTGGCTGTTGGTGCCTGTGATAAAGAAGGGTTGCCCGCTCCATTTAATAACTATGGGTTGAAACTGAGAAAGAAAATGTTGCTGGCATCTGGTGTATCCATTCCTGTTGCTACGCCGAATTATGATCTGTCAGTTGTCTCTGGCAGCAGTTTTTCTGCCCCGGTGGTATCGGCGATATCGGCATTAATCATGAGGGCAATAAATGTGGCAGGGCATTGTCGTGCGCCACAAATTATTCGGGACCTGCTGTTTACTACAGCGACCCCACTGGTGTTGTCAACGGCAGCTAATCGGGAGTCAGTGATATACCGATTAAATATTCAGAAAGTATTCCGGCAAATAGCACAGGAATTCTCTCACCAACCACCCAAAAGGATCATGACCATGTCAACTGAAGAAAAAAATATTGAGCCTGCCGCTGTGGAGCTGCTGGTTCCCTCGATTATCGATACCCATCAGGAGAGTCAGGATGTGGCGTTGGGCGATGATGCCGTATTGGCGCCCTCCAGCCTGAGTACTGAAGTGAGCGCTCCATCGCGTGACGCTGGCCTGGCGTTACCCAAAATCAGCGACCCGGCGGCTAACCATTATGTGCATGCGCCCGCCCGGCGGATTATGCCGCAGTCTTCTGCGCTGGATGCGCGCACAGTGCGTGATCAGGAAAAGATTTTTGTTATCGGCCAGGTTGGCTATGACTTCGGTACCGAAGCGCGGTTGGATTACTTCACCCAGGTCATGGGAAATAAAAGCGGCTATCCGTTTGATCCGGTGCAAATGGCCGAGCATTTGAATACCGGCGATAACGCGGAGCAATCCAACGCGTTGATCTGGACATTAAAAATCGACGGTATTCCGGTGTACGCCATTAAACCGGATGCACAGTTCGCGGTGCTGGAATACGCCCGTCTGGTGGAGTTCCTGTACGAGCAGGAAACCAAAGGCGTAGAACGTGTTTCCATCGCCGGGATTATCAGCGGTGAAACGCGGCTGTTCAATGGCCAGGTGATTCCGACCATCAGCCCGGTATTACGCGGCATGTTCAACTGGGAATCCCAGGATATTTCGAAAATGCTGATGGGCGAAAGCGCCGTCGGTACGCCGAAATCCAAAGAGCTGATTAACTTCATCAATCGTATTTACTACGAACTGCGTAACCGTGGTTATGAGTCGAATGAGCGTGCGATTAACTATGCGGCCACCAACGCGTATCAGATGAAAGAAATCTTCGATGACGCCTTCGCTGAAGGGTTATTCCTGAACAAAATCAGCGCAGAGCGCAGCCCGGTCAGCCGCCCGGAATCCGATTGCTGGGACGTGGTGCTGGAGTTCTTCAACCCGAAAGAGCGTCTTACCGCTGCCCGCAAACTGTATCGCTACACCATTGACGTCAGCGATGTCATGCCGGTCACCATTGGCACGCTGCGTAGCTGGCATGCCTATTAATACCGGCTTGCCGTTTGTTCTCGGTTTTAAGATTTGCCGCCAGTTGGGGGCATTAACCTGGGGATATCCCCAAAATACGATGTAAATACACTCAAGGAGAAATACCATGAAACTTCCAACCCAAGCACAGAATGTGAACCGCGCTAACCGTGTTGCTGAAGCCAAAGCCTCTGGCGTTAACCCGGCTTTCTGGGGTGAAGCACTGAATCTGCTGAAAAAAGCAGGCCAGGGCGCGCTGAGCGGCGTACTGAGCTAATCGACAATGGTGCATGGCCATATGGCCGTGCACCATTTCTTCACAATAAGAAAAAATACAGTGATGTAATACGGTAATAATTATATTGTCAGAATCAGGGGATATGACGTTCGGTGAATGTACATTATAACGAATTAATAGGTTCGATGGTGGCTCTGCATGATTAGTGTGTATGAATATCAACCCACAGTGAATGAGGGTTGATGTTTAAAGCATGCCATGAAAATAGTGCCATAAAAAGAGCGTATTAATTTTTATTGCAGAGGGGAATGTATGTCTAACAATGGATTTTTCTTGAACACCGCAGTGATCAAAGACCTCAGGCTAAAAAAAAATTAAGTCAGGAGGAATTGTCGGAGCAGAGTCTTGAGTCGAAGTGTTATATTTCTATCTCTACAATAAAAAGAGCTGAGTTGGGCAAGCCTATTTCCAGGCAAACGTTGTGTAAATTTGCGAAATTCTTTGATGTCACGGTGGACAATCTCATCTTACCCTCGCATGAGCGGGTTTCTCGTGACGTGACTCACGATGAGTGTAAATGTATCGCGTTTATTTTTGCCGGGATATATAACATGTTGATCATGAATGAGGCGAATAAGACCTGATTGTAGACATAGAAAATAATATTTTAATGAAGGCCATATTAACCCTCGAATGAGTGTTGTGAGGGTGGGTGATTATAGATAAGCACAGGCATGAACTGTAGCGGTCACGTCACCAATGTTGGCGTTGTGAATTGAATTCGAGTGCCAGCAGGGAAAGCATTTTATTTTTATCCCATGTTCGCGGTGATAATAAATAAAAACAGTAAAGGGATTTACTTTATTTTACCAGGGTGTAGTCAGGACAGTTTTTCGACAGGGTATATCGCTATCACATTTCAGGTTGCTGGTGTATGTATTGACGGGGTCACTCCAGTCACTCACCTGAGTCAGCACCTGGGTAATTGTTGCATCGCTGCTTTTTGGCAACCCGAATTATTGGGGTAGGGATAGTTGTTTTTATGGTTGGAGTAGCGGTTGAAATAAGACGGTAGCGTTGCATAAGCCATACCCGTTCTTATGAAGGAGTACATTGTTGTGAAATGTACGCTGGCAGGAGTTGAATAAAGGATTTTCCCGTGAAAACAGAAAATATACTACCTGGTAAATTAAGAAATATTCCTGCTGAAAAGATCCCTCTGGCGGGTTATTCGGTAGGAAGGCATATTCCTGAGTTCATCTTTTTACCCTCTGCGCTGCGTGGGCAAATCGATCGGTTATTGCTGTCCGGCAGGCCGATTCTGCTGTATGGCGAACCGGGTGCTGATCTGTCTGATATCACCAGCTATATTCGTGCCAGGTTGCTGGCATCACAAGGGCGTTATGTCGAACTCAGCGGCGAGGGTGACCCAACGAAACAGGTGAGGGATATGTTGGCCTCACAGCCTGATGGTCATCGGTTGACGCTGTGCATACCGGGCTTTGACGCCCTGACCGAACAACAACAACAGGCGTTGCTGACACAATTGCAAGATGAACATGCCGGTCGCAATGCGCTGCGGCTGGTATTCGGGTTGATAGCCACGCCGACAGAACGCGGTGCGTTGCCGACACAACCCGGCACACAACTGATGTCGACCTTTGGGTGCCAGCTATTGTCTGTGTCGGCCCTGAAAGGCAAAACGCCGGAGATAGTCGAATTGGTCCACGCGGCCTGGCAGGCGTACCGTCAATCGGTCCGGCAGACATTGCATCCTGACGTGCTGTTTTATCTGCACCATTACGAATGGCCCGGCAATGTCAGGCAATTGTGGCACAGCGTCGCCCGGCTATTAATGCTCAGTGATGATGCTGAGATTAGCCTGACTCAGGCCAGCCGTATTCTGCCGCATATTATCCCCCCAACGGAGCTGGCGCAGAGGGGGGAAGGGCGACGGATTAACCGCTCATTGTGTGACGCGGTACTCAGCCGTGATCAGGACGCGTTACAGCAGTTTCACCCCTCGGTGATCAAAGCGCTGTTGTATCTGGGCGAGCATTTTCAACGTGAAGTGACGCTGATTGAACTGGCGGAGAATTCGCATATCAGTCCGTCGCATCTTTCTTATCTACTCAAGCACAGTCTCGGCTTATCGTTTAAACAGATTCTGAACCAGACCCGCATTTTCTATGCCTGCCAGCGGCTGGAGTGCCACCCCATGAGCCGGATTACCAACCTCTATCTGGATTGCGGCTACGGTGACCTGAGTCATTTTGAAAAGATGTTTAAGCGCTACACCGGTGCCACCCCCATCGAGTTTCGCAAACAGTTCAATCCGATGCTGCTGCGTAATGAAACCGGGTGAGAGCCCGATTGTCGCGGAACACCCCGGTCGTGACTGACCGGGGTTTTTCCATGATGTCGGCAGGTTTTTATCCCCGCTTTCTGCACCACATTTACGTTCTGTACCGATTGTTTCCACCTCGTATCTGGACAACCACCTCTCAACTCTTCAGACTCGGCACATTCATTCGACATCATGCGCGGTCAGCATGATATCGATGACGCACCTGGCGTCATTTATATCCGCTGATCAATAAAAATATGCTGCTACTTATCGATAACTACGACTCCTTTACCTACAACCTGTACCAGTATTTTTGCGAACTGGGTGCGGAGGTGCTGGTCAGGCGTAATGATGTGCTGACGCTGGCGGACATCGAGCGGTTATCGCCGCAACGACTGGTGATTTCTCCCGGCCCTTGTACACCGGATGACGCAGGGATCTCGCTGGCGGCGATTCGCCATTTTGCCGGTCAACTACCGATTCTGGGGGTCTGTCTGGGGCATCAGGCGCTGGGACAGGTATTCGGCGCCCAGGTGGTACGCGCCCGCCAGGTGATGCACGGCAAAACCTCGCCAGTGCGGCATACCGGGCGCGGTGTGTTCGCCGGGTTGGCAAACCCACTCACTGTCACGCGTTACCATTCGCTGGTGCTGGAAAAAAATACGCTACCTGACTGTTTTGAGGTCACAGCCTGGACTGAGCTTGACGGTGATATCGACGAGATCATGGGAATACGTCATCGTTCGTTGCCGCTGGAAGGTGTGCAGTTTCATCCAGAAAGCATCCTCAGCCAGCAAGGGCATCAGCTATTGAAAAATTTCCTTGATTTATAGTCGGATAGCGCAGGGCAGGCCGGGCGTATCGGATTAGTGATTGCCTATTTTTGATTTTTTATGCATATTTATTGATTATATTTTCACTTAAGATCTTCACTCCACACTACGGGATATGACAACGGGGCAGCAAATGGCGACAGAGAAAGCAGCAGTAACACGGGATACTTACGATAAGGTAATTCTTCCGGTTTATGCACCCGCGCAGTTTGTGCCGGTAAAAGGCAAAGGGAGCCGTGTCTGGGATCAGCAGGGCAAAGAATATATCGATTTTTCTGGTGGCATCGCGGTAACCGCGCTGGGACATTGCCATCCGGCGTTGGTGGCGGCGTTGAAAGAGCAGGGTGAAACCCTGTGGCACACCAGCAACGTATTCACCAACGAACCGGCGCTGCGTCTGGCGACCAAACTGATCAACGCCACGTTTGCCGATCGTGTGTTTTTCGCCAACTCTGGTGCAGAAGCCAATGAAGCGGCGTTCAAACTGGCACGGCATTACGCCATTACCCGTCATAGCCCGTACAAAACCAAGATAATTTCGTTTTATCAGTCGTTTCATGGCCGTACCTTGTTTACCGTGTCGGTCGGTGGTCAGCCGAAATATGCCGATGGCTTCGGCCCGAAACCGGCGGATATCGTGCACGTGCCGTTCAACGATTTGGACGCGGTCAAAGCCGTGATGGATGACCACACCTGTGCCGTGGTGCTGGAGCCGATTCAGGGCGAAGGCGGCATTACGCCTGCGACACCGGCTTTCCTCAAGGGGGTGCGTGAGCTGTGCGATCAGTATCAGGCGCTGCTGGTGTTTGATGAAGTGCAGTGTGGTATGGGCCGCAGCGGTAAGCTGTTCTCTTATATGCACTACGGTATCACACCGGATATTCTGACCACCGCGAAAGCGCTGGGCGGCGGCTTCCCGATCAGCGCCATGTTGACCACGGAAGAGATTGCGTCGGTGATGGCAGTCGGGACGCACGGCACCACCTATGGCGGCAACCCGCTGGCTTGCGCGGTGGCGGAAGCGGCGCTGGATGTGATCAATACACCGGAAGTGCTGTCCGGCGTGGTCGATCGCCATGCGCGTTTTGTGTCTGCGCTGGAGCGCATCAACGCCCAGTACGGCATTTTTGATGAAATTCGTGGCATGGGCTTACTGCTAGGCGCACAACTGAAACCGGCCTGGCATGGCCGCGCCCGTGATTTTCTGGCGGCATCGGCAGATCTGGGGTTGATGATTTTGGTGGCGGGGCCGGATGTGATCCGTTTTGTGCCGTCTCTGGTGATCACCCCGGAAGAGATAGACCAGGGGATGGCGCTGTTTGAAAAAGCCGTGGCACAGGTAGTGAAGGGCGCATAAGCCGCGCTTTCCTCTCTACTAAAACGACAAGAGCGTGCCTGGGCACGCTCTTTTTGATCCGGCTGAGTTGGGCCGATGGATGTTGATCCGGTGAATGCGAATCAGCGAGTACCGTATACCACGATGGTTTTACCGTGGGCGGAGATCAGGTTCTGGTCTTCCAGCATTTTCAGAATACGGCCGACAGTTTCGCGGGAACAGCCGACGATTTGGCCGATTTCCTGACGGGTGATCTTAATCTGCATACCATCCGGGTGGGTCATGGCGTCCGGCTGTTTGGCCAGATTAAGCAGGGTTTGCGCGATGCGACCCGTCACGTCGAGGAATGCCAGGTTGCCGACTTTTTGCGAGGTAACCTGCAGACGACGTGCCATCTGTGAGGACAAGCGCATCAGAATGTCCGGGTTGACCTGGATGAGCTGGCGGAATTTTTTATAGGAGATTTCAGCAACTTCACAGGCTGTTTTCGCCCGGACCCACGCACTGCGTTCCTGCCCGTCTTCAAACAAGCCAAGTTCGCCGATAAAATCGCCCTGATTCAGATAAGACAGAATCATTTCCTTGCCTTCTTCATCCTTGATCAGCACGGCAACCGAGCCTTTCACGATGTAGTAAAGCGTCTCTGCTTTTTCACCCTGGTGGATTAGGGTGCTCTTCGATGGGTACTTGTGAATGTGGCAATGAGAAAGGAACCATTCGAGAGTCGGGTCTGTTTGCGGTTTGCCGAGAACCATTCGCTGTTATCCTCTGTTGTTAATTCACTGCGCAAATCACAGGGCTCAGAGTTCCCTGTACGGCGTGATAACATAGTTATAATTCAATTCCGTCCTGGCGGAATGACGTCAGGGAATATACTGAGGCTGTCTATCAGATGACGCCAGTAAGCCGGTGGTGGGTCAGGCATCGACGCAACAACACATGCCGGTTTACGCTTTTGTTTGTAACACAGGTTGAGTGTAGTGTCTTGTGTTGTCTCGCTTCAGCATGATTAAGCTCTGATTATCAGGCTTTTTTGTACATAAGCGATGTAAAATTTCAAAAATAATTGATTGAGGACAAAATTATGCAGGCGCGGGTGAAATGGGTTGAAGGGTTAACATTTCTTGGTGAATCCGCTTCCGGACATCAACTGCTGATGGACGGCAACGCAGGCGATAAAGCGCCCAGCCCGATGGAAATGGTACTGATGGCCGCAGGCGGATGCAGCGCCATCGATGTGGTGTCTATCCTGCAAAAAGGCCGTCATGACGTGGTGGATTGTGAAGTCCGCCTGACGTCTGAACGCCGTGAGGAAGCACCGCGTTTGTTCACCGCCATCAACCTGCATTTTATCGTCACCGGCAAGGGCTTGGGCGATAAAGCCGTGGAGCGTGCGGTGTCGCTGTCAGCCGAAAAATACTGCTCTGTGGCGTTGATGCTGGGAAAAGCCGTGAACATTACCCATAGCCATGAAGTGATCGCGCTGGATTAAGCGCCTGTTCGCGGCGGCGTGTTGTCCTGGCCGCCGCGTCGTTAAGCGCCGGTTCATCGGCGCTTATCATCGGTGCTTATCATCGGTATATTGCCGGTGTCAGTCGATTTTATTGCCTTCCATCAACCGCTGTACCAGCGGCATCATGATCAACTCCATCGCCAGCCCCATTTTGCCACCCGGCACCACCAGCGTATTGATGTGGGAAATGAACGAGCCCTGCAACATGGCCAGCAGGTAGGGGTAATCGATGCGGTCCAGCCCCTGAAAGTGGATCACCACGAAACTTTCGTCCATCGAGGGAATGGCTTTGGCGGCGAACGGGTTAGAGGTATCGACCGTCGGTACGCGCTGGAAGTTGATGTGGGTGCGGGAAAACTGCGGCGTGATATGGGTGATGTAGTCTTCCATCGAGCGCACGACGGAATCCATCACCGCCTCGCGGGAGTGTCCGCGTTCGTTGACGTCACGTACCAGCTTCTGAATCCACTCCAGGTTGACTATCGGCACCACGCCGACCAGCAGGTCGACATGCCGGGCAACATCATGCTGTGCGGTGACCACGCCGCCGTGTAATCCCTCATAGAACAGCAGGTCGGTCGGCTCAGGCATCGGCTCCCAGGGCGTGAAGGTCCCCGGCACCTGATTGTAGGGGATGGCCTCATCATAGGTGTGCAGGTATTTGCGGGTCTGCCCGGTGCCGCTACGACCGTATTCGATAAAGGTGTTTTCCAGTTGGCAGAAGTCATTGGCTTCCGGTCCGAAATAGCTGATGTGACGCCCCAGGTCCCGTGCCTTGCGGATCGCCATATCCATTTCCGGTCGGGTATAGCGGTGATAACTGTCGCCATCCACCAGCGCGGCGCGCAGATTCAGTTGCTGGAAGATCTTGCGAAACGCCAGGCTGGTGGTCGTGGTCCCCGCGCCGCTGGAGCCGGTGACCGCGATAATCGGGTGCTGGTGCGACATGGTGTGTAACCTCCGATGTGTAGGGCAATCTTCGGTGAAGTCATCATTCGATGAGTAAGGGCAATGCCGTGCAGAGCCATCAGGCCATGTTATATCTGATCATTGTTAGCATGTTTATCGCACACTGACACGGCAATTTACGATTGATTCAGGGCTGATACCGTTCATTGTTGCTGAGCTGGCGGCGGGGCATGATATTGACGGTTTCGTGTAATTCCGACCACACCAGGACGACCTCGCCGTTTGCCAGTTGCTGACGGATATCCGCCACTTTTTCTTCGAGTGTGCGCTCCTGCTCGCCGTAGTCGGTGCCTTCACGCAGGACGAATGATTCAATCAGATTTTGCAGTGTTTCCGGCGCTAGTTCTTGCCAGGGAATGATCATGCGTGCTGCTCCAGATAAGGGGTAAACCACTCGGGAATACGGTGCTCCAGCCACAATTCAGGCCGTTGCCATGATCCGCCAACAAAACCGACATGACCGCCATGCTCTGTCAACTGGTAGTCGATATTGGCCGGGAGTTGCGAGACATCAGCGATGACCTCCGGCGTCATAAACGGGTCGTCTTTGGCGTGGATGACCAGCAATGGTTGGCGGATACGCGGCAGCAACGGCAAGGCGCTGCTCCGTCGGTAATAATCGGTTGCGCCGGTGAAACCGTGCAGAGGCGATGTTACCAGCTCGTCAAACTCTCGCAGGCGATACACCCGACGTAACCGGCTGGCGGATATCGGCAGGCAATCGGGATACATCGTCAACTTGTGCAAGGCGTTACGGCGCAGCGAGTGCAGCAGATAGAACTGGTAAATACGCGAAAAACCCTGTTCCAGACGGGTGCCGCACGATTCGAGCATCAACGGCGCGGATACTACCGCCGCGGCATCCAATGGGCAGGCGGCCCCTTGTTGCGCCAGCAGGCAAGCCAGCATATTCCCGCCCAGAGAAAACCCCGCCGCGACGGTAGGGGCGTTACCCAGCGTCTGACGCAGCCAATGCAGGAAATAGCGCGCGTCTTCGGTTTCGCTGGCGTGATACGCCCGCGGCAGGCGGTTCGGTTGTCCGCTGCACCCACGAAAGTGCATCACCACCGCCAGCCAGCCACGTTGTTGGCAGGCCGCCATCAGTCCGTGGGCATAAGGGCTGTGAAAACTACCTTCCAGCCCGTGAAACAGTACCACACGGGGTTTATGGGCCGCGTGTTGTGGCGCTTCGCTCCAGGCAAGGTCGATAAAATCGCCGTCCGGCAGAGTCAGACGCTGCCAGACGGGTTTCAGAGCCGCACGACGGCGAAACAGACGCGGCAACAGCGTCTGAATATGCGGATTGCGCCCACCCGGCAGGGGCTGAAAGCACGCACTACGGTAAGAAGAATTATTCATAAAAAGAGAGCCATGATGAAAAGAGGCATTGGGGCCTGTCGCGGCATGGCGAAGCACTTGTCTGCATCCTGCTGCGCTGCTAGGTTTAACGTCCCTTATGTTAAAGGATCGTCGTTTCATGGAGCACGTCAGCCTGTTTCTTTCAATGCTCGGTTTCTTGTGGGTCGCTGCCATTACACCAGGACCCAATAATATGCTACTTACTGCCTCCGCAGCCAACTTTGGCGTGTTACGTTCCATGTCGTTGATGCTGGGCATCATGATCGGTATGCAGAGCATACTGTTATTGGTGGCGTTGGGGCTGGGTAGCCTTATCCTGCTTTATCCTTCGCTGCATCTGGCGCTGAAGGTGCTGGGCAGTGCCTATCTGCTGTGGTTATCGTGGAAGATTGCCACGGCGGCTTACGAAAAGCTGGATACCGAAACGGCACCGCCGCGGCCGATTCCGTTGTATCAGGGCGGGTTGTTGCAGTTCCTCAACCCCAAAGCCTGGCTGATGTCGCTGGGCGCGGTGGCAGGGTTTAGCCTGTCTGGTGACGGCTATGTCGCGTCGGTGGTGGCCATCAGCGTGGCGATGGTGTGCGTTAATTTCGTGGCCGGGGTTATCTGGCTAGGGTTTGGTGCGATGATCGGCCGCCTGCTGCAAAGTCCGCGTGCCTGGAAGGTGTTCAACATTGCGATGGGGTTACTGACGGCAACCTGCGTGCTGATGATTTGGCATTAATCATCGTGAAGAGCGTCTGAACGGCGGGCTACCGTATTGCGCCCGCCGTTCACTCAGGATGGTGCTTAACCCTGCGTCTCTGCGTCGCGCAGCAATTGTTCGAGTTGTTCCTGCGCATCCAGCCAGGCCATTTCGGTGTTTTCCAGTTCGGCCTTCGTCGCGCTTTGTTTTTGCAAACAGTCGGTCAATTCGCTTTTACGGCTGACGTCATATAACCCGCTGTCGGCAAGGCGGTCTTCTACCGCGCTCAGCGTTGCTTGCAGTTTCTCCATCTGTTGTTCCAGTTGGTTTATCTGCTTACGCAGCGGTTGGGTCAGGGCGCGCAGTTCGGCGTCACGCCGTTTTTGATCCTTCCTCGACTGCGCGCTGTTGGCGGCGTTGTCTTTGGGGGCAGATTCCGCCGTGTTATCCTGTTTCTGGGCATCCAATAGCCACTGCTGGTAATCCTCCAGATCGCCGTCAAACGGCTCGACCTTGCCGTCGTGCACCAGATAGAGATCGTCGGTGGTGGATCGGATCAGGTGACGATCGTGCGATACCACCACCAGCGCGCCGTCGAAGTCGATCAACGCTTCGGTCAGCGCCTGGCGCATGTCGAGATCCAAATGGTTGGTCGGTTCATCGAGCAGCAACAGGTTAGGGCGCTGCCAGACAATCAGTGCCAGCACCAGTCGCGCCTTTTCGCCGCCGGAAAAACGCTCGGTGCACTCGGTTACCTTGTCGCCCCGGAAGCCGAAACCGCCGAGATAATCACGCAGTTGCTGCTCGGTTTCCCTCTCTGCCAGTCGGGTCAGGTGCTGTAACGGTGACTCGTCGGGGCGCAGAAACTCCAGCTGGTGCTGGGCGAAATACCCCAGCTTTATGCCTTTGGCCAGGCCGATGTCGCCGCTAAACGGCTGCAGTTCGCCCGCCAGCAGTTTGATGAGCGTCGATTTACCGGCACCATTGTGACCCAGTAACCCGATGCGTGAGCCGGGCACCAGATTGAGTTTGATAGAATCGAGGATCAACCGGTCGCCGTAGCCCGCGCTGACTTTTTCCATCCGCAACAGCGGGTTGGGTAGCGCTTGCGGTTCACGAAAACTGAAGCGGAACGGGTTGTCGACATGCGCCGGGGCGATAAGCTCCATGCGTTCGAGCATCTTGATGCGGCTTTGGGCCTGTTTGGCTTTACTGGCTTTGGCGCGAAAACGGTCGATATAGTGTTGCAGGTGCGCGACCCGCTCCTGCTGGTGCTGGTACATCGCCTGTTGCTGGGCCAGACGGGTGGCGCGCTGTTGCTCGAACGAGGTGTAGTTGCCGGTGTACTCGAACAGGGTTTCCTGCTCGATATGCAGGATCCGGTTAGCGATGGGGTCAAGAAAATCCCGGTCGTGGGAAATGAGCACCAGCGTACCCGGGTAATTTTTCAGCCATTTCTCCAGCCAGATCACTGCATCCAGATCCAGGTGGTTGGTCGGTTCGTCAAGCAGCAGTAAATCGGAGCGGCAAATCAGCGCTTGCGCCAGATTCAGACGCATACGCCAGCCACCGGAGAAATCACTGACTGAGCGTTGCAGCTGGTCTTGTTGAAAACCCAGCCCGTTGAGCAGGCTGGCGGCGCGGGCTTGAATCGACCAGGCCTGAATCGCGTCCAGTTTGCCGTGCAGAGTGGCGATAGCGTGGCCGTCGTTGCGGGCGTTGGCTGCGTCGAGGTCGGCTTCCAACTGACGATACTCACGGTCGCCGTCTATCACGTAATCAAGCGCCGAGCGTGCCAGCGCCGGCGTTTCCTGATTCACCCATGCCAGTGCCCAGTTTTGCGGAAAGGTGACGCTGCCGCCATCGGCGCTGATTTCTCCTTTCAGTAATGACAACAGGGTTGATTTGCCACAGCCGTTTTTACCCACCAGACCCACTTTCTGACCTGGGTTGATGGTAGCGGTGGCGTTGTCCAGCAGTACCCGTGTACCGCGTCGAATTTGCAAAGAGGAGAAAACAATCATAACGCGCCAAATGTTCAAATATGTTAAATTACCGATCGGGTATCAGGACTGCCGTGTCCTGTTGTATTGCACTACGCATGGTAGCCGAAAATACCTGCAATGACGACGCCCTGGAGGGGAATGATGTCGCAGCCACCAAAGATTTTGCTGCTGTTTGCCCATCCGGAATCTCAGGATTCGGTCGCGAATAAGCTGCTACTGCACTATGCCCAGCAACTTGGGCATGTCACGGTGCACGACCTGTATGCACACTATCCTGATTTTTTTATCGACATTCATCATGAGCAACAGTTGCTGCGTGATCACCAACTGATTGTGTTTCAGCACCCGCTTTATACCTACAGTTGTCCTGCTTTGCTGAAAGAGTGGCTGGACAGGGTACTGACGCGTGGCTTCGCCAACGGGGTCGGCGGTAATGCGCTGGCCGGAAAATATTGGCGCTCGGTGGTGACGACCGGTGAGCCGCAAGATGCCTACCGTGCGTCGGGTGTGAACCGCTACTCGATGGATGAAGTCTTGCGGCCGTTTGAGATGACGGCGGCCATGTGCCACATGAATTGGTTATCGCCGTTGGTGATTTACTGGGCCCGGCGTTTGCCGCCTGATGTGTTACGGGAACACGCTAAAGCCTACGGCGATTGGCTGGCGTCACCGTTTCCCCATGGGGGTCAGTAAACATGGAAACGTCTTCGTTATTGAATGCCGGGGTGTTGTTCCTGTTTGTCGCCGTGTTGATGGTGCCGATTGCCGCACGGTTGGGGATTGGCGCGGTGCTGGGCTACTTGCTGGCCGGTATCGCCATTGGCCCGTGGGGGCTGGGATTCATCCGTGATGTGGAAGCCATCCTGCATTTTTCCGAGCTGGGTGTGGTCTTCCTGATGTTTATCATTGGTCTGGAACTGGACCCGGCCAAATTGTGGCGGCTGCGGCGGTCTATCTTCGGCACCGGTGCGGCACAGGTTTTGCTGAGCGCGGCGCTATTGGGTGGCGCGTTGTATCTGAGTCAGTTTTCCTGGCAGTCGGCGATGATCGGCGGCATTGGGCTGGCGATGTCTTCTACGGCTATCGCGTTACAGCTGATGCGGGAAAAAGGCATGCACCGTAACGAGGCCGGTCAGCTCGGCTTTTCCGTGCTGCTGTTTCAGGATCTGGCGGTTATCCCAGCGCTAGCGCTGATCCCGGTACTGGCCGGGGTACAAGGCGAATTGGATGACTGGCGGCAGGTGGTACTGAAGGTGGTAGCGTTTGGCGGCATGCTGATTGGCGGCCGCTATTTGGTGCGTCCGCTGTTTCGTTTTATCGCTGCCTCCGGCGTGCGGGAGGTGTTCACCGCTGCCGCGCTGTTGCTGGTGTTGGGTTCGGCGCTGTTTATGGATGCGCTGGGCCTGTCGATGGCGCTCGGCACGTTTATCGCCGGTGTGCTGCTGGCGGAAAGTGAATACCGCCATGAACTGGAAATCGCCATCGAGCCGTTCAAAGGGTTGCTGTTGGGGCTGTTTTTCATCTCGGTCGGCATGTCGCTCAACCTCGGGGTACTGTACGCCAATATCCTGATGGTGTTGGCGGGCGTGGCGATTCTGGTGGTGGTGAAAGGGATTATTTTGTACCTGCTGGCATGGGTGTACGGGCTGCGTTCTTCTGAACGACTGCAGTTTGCCGGTGTGCTCAGCCAGGGCGGTGAATTTGCTTTCGTGCTGTTTTCTTCTGCGGCGACCTACCGGGTACTGAAAGGGTCGCAACTGCCGTTGTTACTGGTGACGGTCACCCTGTCGATGATGCTGACGCCGCTGCTGATGACGCTGATCGACAAACTGTTATCGCGCCGCTTCAACCATCAGGAAGAGGTGGATGAAAAGCATTATGTGGAGAATGATCGGCCTCAGGTGATCGTGGTGGGGTTCGGGCGTTTTGGGCAGGTTGTCGCGCGTTTATTAATGGCCAACAAAATGCGCATCACGGTATTGGATCGTGACATCAGTGCGGTGCGCCTGATGCGCTCCTATGGCTATAAAGTGTATTACGGTGACGCGACTCAGCTCGAATTACTGCGTGCCGCCGGGGCGGATCAGGCGCAATCCATCGTGATTACCTGTGTGAACCCTGAGCACGCCATGACAATTGTGCATTTGTGTCAACAGCATTTCCCCCATCTGGAGATTCTGGCGCGTGCCCGCGGGCGTGTGGAAGCGCATGAGCTGCTTCAGGCCGGTGTCACCCTGTTCACCCGTGAAACGTTTTCGAGTGCGCTGGAATTGGGGCGCAAAACGCTGATTACACTCGGTATGCATCCCCATCAGGCGTACCGGGCACAGCAGCATTTTCGCCGTCTGGATATGCGTATGCTGCGTGAGCTGATGCCTCAGCATAAAAGCGATGTGGCGCAGATTTCCCGCGTCAAAGAGGCCCGCCGCGAGCTTGAGGAGATCTTTGAGCGAGAAATGCAGCGTGAACGGCGTCGACCGGATGACTGGGATGAACATGACGACCATTAAGCAGGGACACGGTGTACAAGTCGTACGCTATGAGTGAATGCAGACCTGATTAACCAGGAGTCGGAGAACAACTATGCGTAAACGCTTTATTGCCGGAGCGGTGTGCCCGAAGTGTCATTCGCAGGATACGCTGGCGGTGGGACGCGAAGGCGATGACGAGGTCGTGGTGTGTGTGCACTGCGGGTATCAGCAAAGCCAGTCGGAAGCACCACCCAAGGCAGCCACGCCGCCCACCGGTGAAATCATTGGCCTGTTTCGACCGGAATAGCCAGGCGGAAAGCCGCTGTAATGGCGGTTGACTATGCACAGTACGCCGATGGAACGGGTCTTCCAGACAGTTTTTTATCCCGGGCAATACATGGGGATGTTTTTCCGCTACAATTTGCGCAAATTGATTTCCAACGCTAGGAGATATCATGAAAGTAGCAAAAGACCTGGTGGTCAGCCTGGCTTATCAGGTTCGTACAGAAGATGGTGTATTAGTTGATGAGTCTCCGGTGAGCGCACCGCTGGACTATCTGCATGGTCACGGTTCGCTGATTTCAGGTTTGGAAAAAGCGCTGGAAGGCCGCGATGTGGGCGAACGTTTTGACGTTAGCGTCGGTGCTAACGATGCCTACGGCGAATACGACGACAATCTGGTTCAGCGCGTACCGAAAGATGTATTTGTCGGTGTGGATGAACTGCAGGTTGGCATGCGCTTCCTGGCTGATACCGATCAGGGGCCGGTACCGGTAGAAATCACCGAGGTGCAGGATGACCACGTTGTGGTTGACGGTAACCACATGCTGGCAGGCCAGAACCTGAAATTCAACGTGGAAGTGGTTGCTATCCGTGAAGCAACGGAAGAAGAGCTGGCCCACGGCCATGTGCACGGTGCGCACGACCATGATCATGAAGGTTGCTGCGGTGGTCACGGGCATGATCACGATGGTTGCTGCGGCGGCCACGACCATGATCACGACCATGACCATGAAAAGGGTAAAGGCGGTTGCGGCGGCCACGGCGGTTGCGGTTGCCAGCACTGATATTTTCCCGTTTCAGAGAAAGCCGCGTGTGAACGCGGCTTTTTTTTTGCTATTTCCCCCCTCGAGAGAGGAGGGGGATTTTTCCCTGCCGAAGTATGGCGGTTGTGGTGGCGCTGTCGAATGCGTTAGCGTTTGGTGCCCGTCTTTGTTTCCGGGTAGTCCGGAACAATTGGTGTTTTGGTTTTTTGTAATGACTGCATGAAGGCGTTGTTCAGGTGCAGATGCTGTTCCACCAGGGCCGGTGGTGTCAGTGCCAGCCATTGATTGAGCGAGATATCCGCGTAGTGGTCGCTCTTAAACAGCTCCAGAAAACGCAGTGGCGTTGTACCGGTATTTTCCACGTAATGCCCCATCGCAAAGGGGACGTAACCGACATCACCCGCACGAAAATCGAAGGTGCGCGCCTGCCCGGATGAGGCAAACACCCCCATCCGCCCCTCTCCTTCAAGATAGTATTGCCACTCGTCATTATTCGGATGCCAGTGCAGTTCCCGCATGGCACCGGGTTCCAGTTCTACCAGTGCTGCCGCGATAGTTTTGGATACCTTGAACACCGACGAGTCGGTAATACGCACGGTACCGCCCTTGGTCTTGATGGGTGTCTGCGCCAGCATACGGTGGTTGAATGGGTTGACTACCTGACCTGCGCCGCCAAATGCGCCCTTGTCGATGTTTCCCGGTACCGGCGCGGCAAAAATGTACTCGTCGGATGGGCTGGGCAGGTGGCTGAAGGTCTCTACCGGTACGCCGAAATTCTTCGCCAGTACGTCCGGCGGTATATGTTTAAACCAGTCACTCAGCAAAAATGTACTGTCTTCATCGAAGTTACCGCTGTCAAAGGCTAACAGGAACTCACAGCCATCAGGCCCCAGGCCCTGAATCGAGTGTGGTACGCCAGGCGGAAAATACCACAGGTCGCCGACACCCAGATCATCAACAAACCAACGTCCTTGCGCGTCGATAGCGGTAATTCGGGCGTTACCGTACAGCATGTAGGCCCATTCGCCTTCTTTATGCCAGTGCAGCTCACGGATACCACCTGCGTTGAGGCGCATATCCACACCGGCGATGGTGGTGGAGATACCCAGCTCGCGTTGCGTTACCTGACGTGTCCAGCCACCACTACCTTTGCGTATATGAGCGTCGCTAAAAGAAAAACGCAGATTGGGTAAGGTCCCGTTATCGGTTAATGGTGGGTTGACCAGATCGGGGTTCTGCATTTGCCGCTGCCGGTTTTGCGGGCCGGGGTCGTTCCCTCCCAGGCCGTTCCCAGTCCATGGGATGGCGTTATCTTGTGCGTGTAGTTTACCGGCGGCCAGCGCTACGGTTCCGCCAACAGTAAACGCCATAAAGTTTCGACGTGTTAATGCATTCATGAGCGACTCCTTGCTAAGTTAATGTGATGTCATCATGACGGCGGATACCATTCGCAATGGCCTGCTCGTGATACAGGCTGATGCCGTGCTATCTCGTCGCAGTCAGACATCCTGTATTTTTATAACAGCAGCTCACTTTCTCTGTGGGTGACTTGTAAGGAGTTGTTGGTAATAAATATAAATATTATTTATGTATTCTCGGTGGGAAAGGGTGGGGGAAATGGCTGTGCTTGCCATTTGTTTCGCTGATGTTTCGTTTTTGTTTCGCTTAATGCGTACTTTGGCAAAAAAATAGCGAGGACAAGGGAGCGGTATGGCTGTGCCGGACGGCGGATATGCTGTAATGCTTGTTTACAGGTTGCGCTGTTGTCACCTCACAGTTCAACGCCTCCCGAGGGAGACGTTGAACAATATAGCGTTGAACAATATAGCGTTGAATAATATGGCGTTGAATCATTCCGGTGAGAAAGACGGACTACTCCTTCCCTACCAGCATGGCATCTTGAGGGGCATTGTCTCGCTGGGCTCGGGTCATCAGGAAATAGCTGTAACCCATCAGCATCAGCACAATAAACAGGCCGCCAATGACCGGGTTGAACCACAGCATCGCGATCAGGCACACCACCGACAGCGCCAGTGCGATAGCCGGGATTACCGGATAACCTGGTGCCATGAACGTACGATGCAGCTCCGGTTCGCTGCGGCGTAAACGAAACAGGCTCAGCATACTCATCATGTACATCACGTTGGCTCCGAACACCGCCATCGTGATCATCGCGGCGGTCAGCGTCATTCCCTGCAGGTTGATCCAGCTATCGCTAAAGATGGTGGCGATGCCAATTACGCCGCCAGTCAGAATAGCGCGGTGCGGTGTCTGGAACCGGGATAACTTCGCCAGTCCGGCAGGTAAATAACCGGCCCGGGCCAGCGCGAAGAATTGACGTGAATAGCCGAGAATAATGCCGTGGAAGCTGGCGATTAACCCGAACAGGCCGATCCACACCAGCATGTGCATCCAGCCTGAGTTTGAGCCCACCACGGCTTTCATCGCCTGCGGCAGCGGGTCGTTGATGTTGGACAGCGTACGCCAGTCACCCACACCGCCCGCCATCACCATGACGCCGAGCGCCAGCACCACCAGCGTGATAATTCCGCTGATGTAGGCTTTAGGAATGGTGCGCTGCGGGTCTTTGGCTTCTTCGGCAGCCATCGCGGCACCTTCAATCGCCAGAAAGAACCAGATGGCGAAAGGAATGGCGGCAAAGATACCGGAAATGGCCGGACTACCGAAATCAGTACTACCGGCCCAGCCGTTGGCGACGAAGTGACTGATGCTGAAACCGGGCGCGACCACCCCCATGAACACCAGCAATTCGATGACCGCCAACACGGTGACGAACAGTTCAAACATCGCCGCCAGTTTCACGCCCAAAATATTCAGTGTCATAAAGATAAGGTAAGCGCCGGTGGCGGCGTAGCGCGGATCCAACGACGGGTACTGCACATTGAGATAAGCGCCGATAGCCATCGCGATCGACGGTGGCGCGAACACAAATTCGATCAGGGTCGCCATACCGGCAATCAGGCCGCCGGTTTCGCCAAAGGCGCGGCGGCTATAGGCGAAGGGGCCACCAGCATGAGGAATGGCGGTGGTCAGTTCGGTGAAGCTAAAAATAAAGCAGGTGTACATGGCGGCGATAATCAGGGTGGTGACGAGAAAGCCTAGCGTTCCCGCCACACCCCAGCCGTAACTCCAGCCAAAGTACTCGCCGGAAATCACCAGGCCGACGGCAATCCCCCACAGATGAAGCGTACCCAGGGTGGGTTTTAACTGCGTGGGTTTTAGCTGCATTGTCATGACGGTCTCCCCTACAAGTCGTGGGATGAAAATAGCGGCTTTTCATCACCTCTGTGTATAAAAATCATGTGTTTATAAAAATAACCGAGTCAGAAAACGGTACGGCTCCGTGCTGTGCCAGATCTGTCCGGCAGGGTGGTACGCTTTCGATAATGCCGCCAGGGGTTCGTCGGCGACTTGACATCTGCCCGTAGATTTTTGCGCTCTACGGTCAAACCGGGAGGATTCGCTGGGGCGGTGTCGTGCAAGGTCAATTTGCGGCGCTGTGACGTCAAGCATCATCGCGGGAGTGATCTCATTCTGATAGTCAGGCGGTGCCCTGTCCGCTGGACACCACCCGGTTTGGCCCTCTTTGGATGAGATAACACCTATGGCAGAGCAGGATATGGCAGAACAGTACGATACCCTTGATAACACCACGCTGGACCAGTTGGCCGCACTGGCTATGCAACGTTACCCATCGGCGCAGCAGGGGCAGCTCAGCCTGTTGTGTCGTTCGGAAAATGCCACCTATCGGCTGATCGCTGGCGGTAAACGCTACGCAATGCGTATTCACCGTCCCGGCTATCATCAGCGTGAGGACATCGCCGGTGAACTGGCCTGGTTGGACGCGTTGCGCGAAGAAGGTATTACCGTGCCGCAGGCACTGAACGGGCTGGATGGCGAAGCAGTACAAACAGTGACGATGCGTGATGGCACGGTGCGTAATGTGGTGCTGTTCCACTGGATTGACGGTGAGATGCCGACCACAGAGGTCGACGCCGCTGCTTTTGAACAACTGGGGATGATTACTGCCCGTTTGCATCAACACAGCCGTCGTTGGGAGCGCCCCAACGGTTTCCGTCGGCTGGTCTGGGACCATGACACCATGGTCGGGCCGAAAGGACATTGGGGGCGTTGGCAGGATGCGCCCAACCTGAAGGCAACGGATCACGGCGTCATCGAAGAAACGCTGACACAAGTGCGCCAGGCGCTGACCCATTACGGCAAGGATCGCCAGCGTTATGGTTTGATCCACGCGGATTTACGGCTGACCAACCTGTTGCTGCAAAACGGCGAAACCCGGGTGATCGACTTTGATGATTGCGGCTTTAGCTGGTATCTGCACGATCTGGCGGCGGCAATCAGCTTTGTGGAGCATCACCCCAGCGCGCCGTCATGGGTGGAAGGCTGGTTAGACGGTTACCAGAAAATTTGCCCACTGGGCGAGGCGGACCGGGCGGTGATCCCCTCGTTGCTGATCCAGCGGCGTATTCAGTTAATGGCCTGGGCGGGATCACACAGTCAGACTGAGCAGGCCATCAGCCTGGGAA
Source organism: Dickeya ananatis (assembly GCF_019464615.1). Lineage (NCBI taxonomy): Bacteria > Pseudomonadati > Pseudomonadota > Gammaproteobacteria > Enterobacterales > Pectobacteriaceae > Dickeya > Dickeya ananatis. Next base: position 4,698,127 of record NZ_CP040816.1, read on the forward strand.
CCGACTGGAGCGATCACACCGTGCGGTTATGTCGACGTTATCTGGAGAACGCCGCACTGCCGGTAGGTGCCTGATCCTGCCGTGGCGAACCGTGCACCATGATAGCGCACCACGGGATCGTCGTGGTGCCACTTTGCCTTTCGACGCGATAGAAATCAGTGACTTGTGAATGGTATGGAATTTGCAGGTTTACGATATTGAATCGGTTGTGTGAGGCAGGAATCATGGAAACCACGTCTTTTCGGTTGCCGCCGGTGGCCGAGCTATCCGGGCATCGGGGGGTTCTGGCGGCGGCGGCATCAGGTCTGACCGATTTTATCGGTGAAAAAGGCGGCGATGCGGATCGTATTCTCGGTATCAGTGGTATCAACCCGGAAATGCTGGCCTGCCCGACGCTTAGCGTCGGACTGGTCAATTATTGTCGGGTACTGGAGGAAGCGGCCCGCTATTCGGACTGTGATAATTTCGGGCTGCATTACGGCCGACAGTTCAAACCGCAGGCGTTGGGGTTGATAGGCTATGTTGGGTTATGCAGTGCCACTCTGGAGCAGGCATTGCATAACGTAGTCAATGCCTTCCCGTTCCATCAACACGACACATTGATTCGCCTGGTAGATAAAGGCGACTGCTGGCGCTTTGACTATCAGGTGCGTCACGGCGCTATCCTGCATTGTCGGCAGGATGCCGAGTTGACATTGGGGATGATATTAAACCTGATTCGTCATGCGGCAGGCAAAAACTGGGCACCGCGGGAGGTCCATTTTGAACATCCTCGCCCCGAGCAGTGGCATGAGCATTGTAAAGTGTTTGACGCGCCGGTGTATTTCGACCAGCCGTTCAACTCGTTGTTGATCCCCAAACGTGATGTGACGCGGTCTATGCCGGACAATGACCCGCTGTTGCTGCTGGTGGTACAGGATGCGTTGCGTCGGCTTAACAACGATGCTCCCCAGCAGAGCGTAGTGGAACTGGCGCGCGCCCGGCTACGTCAGGTATTGTCGCAGGGGGAGCCGTCGCTGGACGAGGTGGCGGAGAGCATCGGGTTATCGAGCTGGTCGCTACAACGTCGGCTGAAAGACGAAGGTATCACCTTCACCCAACTGGTGGAAAAGGTGCGCTGCGAGATGGCGACCCACTATTTACAGCAACGCCAGCTGTCGATTTCCGAGATGGCATTCCTGCTGGGGTACTCTGAGGTGAGCGCGTTTTCCCGCGCCTTCCGCCGCTGGTTTGGCATCAGCCCACGGCAGTGGCGCAAGGCATAACACGCTGGTGGTTATCGGGCTTGCCGGTATTTAATAATGCGGCGGCGGTGTTTCTTCCGACTGCGAGGCAATCATGGAAGGCGACGTCGCCCGCAGTTTTTCGGTGAGCAACCGTAATTGTTCGCGCAACCGAGCCATTTCCAGTTCATGGTGCACGACGGTCTGGTTCAATTCCTCAATCGTTATCTCCTGAAAAGCCAGTCGGCTTTCCAGCAATTCGAGCCGTTGTTCCAGTGGTGACAGTGACATCATTTTTCCTCCCGTGCAGTGAGTGCAAAGTGTGTCAGAAAGCGGAAAGTTCTGGTAGTAAAACCCTACGCCATCGAGCGCAAATCCTGGTATTCAGAATTTTTCGCTATCTGGTGCGGCGTGTCGTTGTATTGTCTTTGCACGCAACGTTATAGTAGCTGGCGAAATGTTAATGTTGCCGGGGCATGGTGCTCCGAATGTTGGAGAGATGGATGAAATCACTGTTTAAAGTCACACTGCTGACGGCGGCCATGGGACTGGCGCTGAGTACGGGTGTTATGGCAGCGGATGCGGCCAAGACCACTGATGCAGCGGCTACCGCTCCTGCGGCAGCGGACGCAGCGAAAGCAGCGACAGGTAAATTTAAGAGCGATGAAGAAGCCGCCGCGTATGCACTGGGTGCCTCTTTGGGGCGCTACATGGACAACTCCCTGAAAGAGCAGGAAAAGCTGGGTATCAAACTGGACAAACAACAGTTGATCCAGGGGGTTCAGGACGCGTTTGCTGACAAGAGCAAATTGTCTGACGAAGAAATCGAGAAAACCCTGCAGTCGTTTGAAGGCCGTGTGAAAGAAGCGGCTCAGACGAAAATGCAGCAGGACGCTAAAGATAATGCGGATAAAGGCACCAAATTCCGTGATGCCTTCGCCAAAGAAAAAGGTGTGAAGAAAACTGAATCCGGCCTGCTTTATCAGGTAGAGAAGGAAGGGACCGGCGCGGCACCTAAAGACAGCGATACCGTAGTGGTGAACTACAAGGGTACGCTGGTTGATGGCACCGAGTTCGATAACTCCTACAAACGCGGCGAGCCGTTGTCTTTCCGTCTGGATGGCGTTATCCCGGGCTGGACTGAAGGCCTCAAGCACGTGAAGAAAGGCGGTAAGATCAAGCTGGTTATCCCACCGGCATTGGCTTACGGCGAAGCGGGTGTTCCGGGGATCCCGGCTAACTCTACACTGGTATTCGACGTCGAACTGCTGGATATCAAATCGGATGCTGATGCGAAAGGCGCTGCTGCACCGAAAGCAGAAAAACCGGCTGACGACAAAGCGAAGAAAGCCGCTCAGTAATGCCTTGTACGCCGCCAGTTCGGGGCGTGTAAACCGGTTTCGATACCGCCCGTGCGTTTGTACAGGCGGTATTTTTTTGTGCGCCAGACCAAACCTGTCGTATCACCGCCTCCGTGTTATTCTGTACCTGCGGCCCCTGCATGGCTGGAATCAGTACACCGCGATACTGGAGTCGGCACGCGGCTCAGTCCCACCACACAGCACGCCGCTGGTGGGATGACGCACGATAATCTGTCCACGGCCGTAGTCGACAGAATCACAGTCGATTTGTACCTGATGACCGGCCCGCAGCAGGCTCAACGCCAGAGCGTGCGGGGCGCTTTGCTCAATGCCGACTTTCATGCCACCCAGCCATTGCCAGCGTGGCGCATCCAGCGCTGCCTGTGGATTCAGATTGAAATCAATCAGGTTCATCGCCATTTGTACATGCCCTTGTGGTTGCATGTAGCCACCCATCACGCCGAATGGCCCCACCGCCTGACCATCCTTACTGATAAAGCCGGGAATAATGGTATGGAAGGTCTTCTTACCGGGCTGGAGGCAGTTGACATGATGAGGGTCGAGGCTGAATTCTGAGCCGCGATTTTGCAGTCCAATGCCGCTATCGGGCAGCACCACGCCAGAGCCGAAACCGTGGTAGGCGCTCTGGATGAACGACACCATGTTGCCGTCGGCATCGGCGGTCGCAAGGTAGACGGTGCCGCTGGCGTGTGGGTCACCGTGGCGTGGTGGTTGCGCCTGCTCGGTGATTTCCACCCGACGCTGTGCCGCGTAACGTGGTGACAATAACGCGGCGGTGCTGGTTCGCATCTGTTCCGGGTCGGTGATGTAGTGCAGGCCATCGGCGTACGCCATTTTTAATGCTTCTAACTGACGGTGCCAGGTCTGGTGGCTGTCGCGCTGATCGAAGCTGAAGCCTTGTAGAATATTGAGCGTCATCAGCGCAATCAGCCCCTGACCGCTGGGTGGAATTTCCCAAATGTCATAGCCACGGTAGTTGAGGCGAATCGGGTCTACCCAGCCAGGTTGATAGCGGTTCAAATCTGCCAGCGTCAGGTAACCGCCGGTGGACTGAGCGAAGTCTGCCAGCCGTTGCGCCAGTGTCCCACGGTAGAAACTCTCGCACTGGGTTTCGGCCAGTTCCTGTAACGTTTTCGCCTGTGCGGGATTACGAAACAGTTCGCCGGCAGCTGGGGCCTGATCGTGATTAAGGTAGGTGTCGAACCAGGTATCGAAAATCGGCAGGCGGTGGCGCTGATAAAGCCGGTGTGCTTCCTGCCATTGATAGGCCACCATCGGCGACACTGGAAAGCCATCCTGGGCGAGCTGGATGGCTGGTTGCAGCAGATCGGCAAACGGCAGTGTGCCAAACCGGCGTGACAGTTCCGCCCAGGCTGCCGGGCAACCGGGAACCGTCACCGGCTCCCAGCCGTACAACGGCATGGCGGTGTGACCACGTGATGTGACCGCGTCAATACTGAGCGCGGCAGGGGCGTAACCGCTGGCGTCCAGCCCGTGTAGGGTGTCTTTCACCCACACCAGCGCGAAAGCATCTCCGCCGATGGCGCAGCCGGTGGGCTCCACCACGGTCAGCGCGGCGGCGGTGGCGATGGCGGCATCGATAGCATTGCCGCCCCGACGAATCATCTCGATGCCCGCTTCGGCTGCCAGCGGTTGCGAGGTGGCGACCATTCCCCGTTTCGCAAAGACGCACTGGCGCTGTGACGTGTAAGGGTAGTGGTGGGTGGAAAAGTTCAGCATAGGATTTCCTTAACGAGATTTCCTTAATGAGAGAGTCAGCGTACCCGGCTGAGAAATTCACCGGTACGCGGATGCACGGGATGACTGAACACCTGCTCCGGTGAGCCCTGTTCGATAAGCTCTCCCTGATGGAGCACGACCACCTGGTCCGCCACTTCACGGGCAAATCCCATCTCGTGCGTGACGATAACCATAGTCATGCCGTCCTGAGCCAGCTCTTTCATGACGGCCAGCACTTCGCCCACCATTTCCGGGTCGAGTGCGCTGGTGGGTTCGTCAAACAGCATCGCCTGTGGTTTCATCGCCAGCGAGCGCGCGATAGCGACCCGTTGCTGCTGCCCGCCCGATAACTGGGAGGGGTAGAAGTCCACTTTTTCCTGCAAACCGACGCGAGCCAGCAGGTTGTAGGCATCGGCTACTGCCGTTTCGCGCGACACGCCCAGTACCTGCGTCGGCGCTTCAATGATGTTTTCCAACACGGTCATGTGTGGGAAGAGGTTGAAGCGCTGAAACACCATGCCGACATCGCGACGGCGGCGGGCAATATTGGTTTCCGTATCACGCATCAGGCTGCCGTCCGGGCGCTGACGAAAGCCTATCAGCTCACCGTTGATGCGAATGCTGCCAGACTGAATATCTTCAAGGCAGTTGATACAGCGAATGAAGGTGGTTTTGCCGGAGCCTGAAGAGCCAATCAGCACTACCACTTCCCCCCGGTGGACATCCAGCGACACGCCTTTGAGGATATTTTGGTCGCCAAAAGACTTGTGGATATCCCGGGCGGAAATAACGATATCTTTTTCGTGATAGGACATATTAGCGCCCCCTCAACGTTTTCATCGCCTGACGACCAAACAGGCTCATCGTCTGACGGCCAAACAGTCGGCTTGATGCGCTGACACGCACGTGCGGCTGATTGAAGCGTTTTTCCAGCCAGTACTGAAACAGTCCCCACAGTGACGTAAGCACCAGAAAATAGATGGCTACTACGGTGTATAGCTCAAATACCCGGAACGTAGCGGAGGTAATCATCTGGGTGCTTAACAGCAATTCCTGTACACCGATAACGCTCACCAGCGTGGTGTTTTTCAACATCACATTAAACTCATTGCCGATGGACGGGATGATGACCCGGAACGCCTGTGGCAGAATAATGCGGCGCATCAGCCTGGGAAATGTCATACCGAGGGATTTGGCCGCCTCATACTGGCCTTTATCCACCGCCCCCAACCCTGAGCGGATGATTTCGGCCATGTACGCGCCTTCGTTCAGCCCGAGTGCCACAATAGCCGCCTGAATATTACCCGGGATCACCAGTGAACCGAGGGTGATATCCTGAAAGTGGAAAAGGCCGCCCGCCGCCAGTGCGGTATACAAAAACACGATCTGCACCAGTAATGGCGTGCCGCGCATCAACCAGATATAGAACCCCACCGGGTAGCGCAACAGTGGGCTGGCGGACAGCCGCAGTAACGCGGCCATCAGCCCCAACACGCTGCCAAGCAGCATGGCGGAGACGGCAATAATGCAGGTCAGCCATAGCCCATAGAGATAGACATCGCTAGGCTTGAGCAGATACTGCCAGAACACCTCCCAACTGAAATTCATGATGATTGGCCGGCATCCAGCCGGTCACCCGCGATGTGCCATTTTTCCAGCAGCTTGAGGTAACTGCCATCCGCCTGCATATCCTTGATAATCTGTTCCACCGCGCCGCTGAAGGCGTTGTCGCCTTTACGAAAACCGAACCCGGTGAGGATGCGGGCAAACGCGGGTACGCCGGTTTCAAACAGATTGGGAGCGAGAGATTGGTAATAACCGGCAGTTTCCACCGTGGTGCCGTAGGCATCGCTTTGCTGGATGCGCAACGACTGAAACGCATCGGTATCGGTGTTGAATACCACGATAGTCATCGGCGCTTTTCCCGCGGCCACCAGGGTTTTGTTCTGGTCTTCCAGCAGGGAGCGGATTGTTGAGCCGTTTAACACCGCGACTTTCTTACCTGACAGGTCATCCAGCGTATGAATCCCTTTCGGGTTGCCCTTCGCTACTACTACTGACTGACTGGAATACATGTAGTCGACCATGTCGATCACTTCCCGACGGGCCGGTTTATCAAAGAGCTGGTCGGCCAGCATATCGCACTGACTGGCTACCAGTGCCGGAATCAGCCCGGAAAACGGGATGACTTTCCACTCCACTTTTTTGCCGCCCAAACGTTTGGCGATTTCATTACCAAAATCTACGACCACGCCTTGTAGCTTTTGATTACTGTCATAAAAGCCGATGGGGGGGGGAATCCATGCCGCCGCACAGGGTGATTTTATCCACGGACTTCAGGCGAGCGGGGATCTCCGTGGCGGCATGAGCCAGGCCGACGGAAAGAGCAAGCGCCGAAGCACAGAGAAGAGCACCAGGTTTTAACATTGTTCACCTCGTTAAGTGGGGGAGCGATTGTCAGTGGAGCGATGTGCCGGGATGGCACTATTGGTTATCTGTTTTATTGGTTACCTGTTTTATTTGTTATCTGTTCTATCGGTTAATTGGCCCTATCGGGTATTACGGCAGCATGTTGGTCAGCAATGGAATGGTGCCTTCCACATGGTGGCGAATCATCTGTTCCGCCAGTGTGGGATCACCGGTGCGTAGCGCATCGATTATCTGCCGGTGATCTTCCCGGTCGTTTTGCGGTTGATTGACCCGCTGACGCCACAGGTGCATGTACGGGGAGATCGACGAATTCAACAGGCTTATCTGGCGCAGCAGGCGCGGCCGTTCGCTCAGGCTGCACAGGTACTCATGAAAGACACGGTGATGGAGCACCCATTCATAGGGTTCATTGTGGGTGTCATCCATGCTATCCAGCAGCCGCGCCAGATGGGTGAGGTGTTTCTCTGTCAGCTTCGGTACCGCGATGCGGATAGCAAGCCCCTCCAGTACGCTTCGCATTTCAAACACTTCGCACATCTGCTCGCGATTCAGGCCGCTGACTACCGCACCACGGTTCGGCCGCAACGTCAGCAGGCTTTCTGCTGCCAGTCGTTTGAACGCGCCGCGTATCGGCATCCGGCTCATTTGCAGTTCGGCCGCAACATCTTCTGCCACCAGATGGGTGCCCTGTGGGTGGCGCCCGCGGCAAATACCGTCCAGCAGGTACTGGTAAGCCTGATCTTCCGCTGTACCGTTATGGTCGCTGCCGTCACCGCTGGCGGCGTACACCACGTTTTCGCCGTTGGTAAAAAGTCGCATGTCGTAAATCCTTCACTTTGGATCCAAAGATACAAAGTGGTTAAAGCAAGAAGTGGGCCAGTGTGTGAAGGGCTGACGCAACGGGAGACTGGCGTGAGTGAATGAAAAGAAGGGGGAAAATAAAGCGAAAAACCGCACCAGTTCGGTGCGGTTTGGTCATTTTTGTCGCAGAAGAACGACTTATGACATCATCAGGTTAGTGTACTATGGCGAGCAGCCTGAATACGATTAGTGGATATCGCTTTCATAGCAGATGATACCGTTGCTGTTTCGCTTGAACACCACACGAGCCTGGGTACCAGTACGATCGCGCCGGTTTTCCAGAAAGAATTCACCGTGATGCAACTGCACGATGCGGGTGACGATACTCAGGCCAAGGCCGATGCCGCCATAGCGGGTGTCCATACGCACAAACGCTTTGGTGAGCTCCCCCACCTGAGATTCATTAATCCCCGGCCCCTCGTCAGAAACGCTCAGCTCGTAGCCACCGTCGGGATGATCGGCCAGTCTGATACGAATCGTGCTGTGTTCAGGGCTATACCGGTAGGCGTTTTCCACCAGATTACGCAGCAATAACTGCAACAGTGTCGCGTTGCCCGGCACGATGGCGTTTTGCGTTTCTGATTGCCAGTCGAGCTGTTGGTGCCGTGCCGCCACCATTTCTTCAAGCTCCTGCTGGTTCGGCGTGATGATATCATCTGCTAACGACACCGATTCATAGTGACCGGTCGCTAGCTCATTACTGGTGCGTGCGAGTAACAGCAACTGTTCGATGGTTTTGGTCAGGTGGTCGACGCGCTTAATTAATGGTTGGCAATCGATATGGTGGAGTTGCTCATGCAATTCCAGGCTTAACCGGATACCGGCCAGCGGGGTGCGTAACTCATGCGCGACATTCGAGGCGAAAAGCCGGTCGCGGTATAACGACTCACTAAAACGCGCCAGCAATTGATTCATGCTGGTGATGACGGCCGCAATCTCGGTGACATCACTGTGTTGTTGTAGTGGGTCGAGATTTTCCGCTGTGCGGTTGTGTAATTCTTCCTGCAGCTTTAAGAGTGGTCGGGTGATCCAGGTTACCGCATGGGCACACAAAATGAGAGAGGCGATGATCGTCACCAGGCTGGGAATACTCAGCGAGGCAATCGCTTCATGAACCTCTAAGTCGATATCTTGAGTCAGATTTTTCGCGGTCAGCGCCTGTTCCACTAGCAAGTGAATCTGTTCTTCACTCTCATGCCAGAGCCAGACCACGCTCAGCAACTGGCATGCCAGCAAAATACACCCCAGCGTCAGAATCAACCGGGTTCTGATGCTGGCGGTTTTCTCCAGCGGCGAAGGGCGGAGAAGCAGTTTCATGGCTGCTCATCCTTGGTCAGCAGATAGCCGAAACCGCGTAGCGTCTTGATGCGATTTTTGCCGATCTTTTGCCGCAGATTATGGATGTGGACTTCCAGCGAATTAGACGAGGGGTCGTCGTCCCAACTGTACAAGTCCTGATGCAGCACTTCGCGGTGTACCTGTGTGCCTGCCTTAAGGATAAGTCGGGAGAGAATGGCGAATTCCTTCGGCGTCAGCACGATAGGCTTGTCGTCCAGCATAACCTGTTGATTGTTGAGATCGAGCGTGATGTTGTCTACCCGAATCCAGCTATCGCTGGATCCCTGATGGCGGCGAATAAGCGCGCGAACCCGTGCCTGAAACTCACTCAATGCAAAGGGCTTTATCATGTAATCGTCGGCACCGACATCCAGCCCGGTGACACGATCATCCACGGTATCCCGGGCTGTGAGAATGAGCACCGGCTGCTGGTAATTGTTCCGGCGCCAGCGCCCTAGCAAGGTGAGGCCGTCTTCGTCCGGTAAGCCCAGATCCAGCACCACCAGGCTGTAGTGGGCGCTGTTGATGAGGGCATCCGCTTCTTTGGCTGTGGAAGCACAATCGCAGACATACCCTTCATTGCGCATCGCCTGCAATAATCCTTCCTGTAACAACGTATCATCTTCAACAATCAAGAGTTTCATGAAGTGCCCCGACACGGTTGAAGAATATCGAGCGGTGCCTGATATTCTTTTGTCGCAATGTTAAACATGCCCAGAACGGTGTGGAAAAGATTGTCCTGAGAAAAACGCTGTTGGTCGGCTTGCTTGCGCATACAACTGTCGTTGATGGCAAACTGCTTCTGGTAGCCGCCGGAAAACCACATCAACATCGGGATATGGGTTTGCTGTGTGGGCGCAACGGCATACGGCATGCTGTGCAGGTACATTCCGTCTTCGCCCAATGATTCGCCGTGGTCGGAAAGATAAACCAAAGCGGTATTAAATTTATCCTGATGCCCTTTCAAGACATTAATTGCCTTATCAACAATATAGTCTACGTAGAGAATCGTATTATCGTAAGTATTGATTAATGATTCTCGCGAGCACGTCTGAATTTGATTGGTATCACAGGTCGGCGTGAATTGTCTAAACGCTTCAGGGTAACGTTGATAATAGGCTGGCCCGTGGCTACCCATAGTATGCAGCACGATAATACCGTCATTATTCAACTGATTAATGTAGTCGTCCACGCCATGGAACAGGGCTTCATCGTGGCATTCGCCGTCAATACATTGTCCGGGAAGATCCAGCTCGGTGATGTCACGCGTCGGCACGCGATCGCAGGCACCTTTGCAGCCACCGTCGTTTTCTTGCCAGAGAACACTGACACCCGCGTGCTGCAGAATATCGAGTAATCCTTCCTGATGGGAGGCTAACTGCTCGTCGTAGCCAGTACGCGGCATGCCGGAAAACATGCAGGGAACTGACACCCCGGTAGAGGTTCCGCAGGAAGCGGTCTGTCCAAAATAAACCACATTATCGTTTGCCAACCGGGGATTGGTGAGTTTTCCGTAGCCGCCGAGTGAAAAATTCTCGGCACGAGAGGTTTCTCCCACCACCAGAATCACCAGATTCTTTTTGACATCGCCCGCAGGCGGCGGGTTTTTGTGTGCATCCAGTCCGATTTGCACCAACGGTAAATTGGCTTGTGCGTGATGACGGTAATAGGAAATATTCGCGAGAATAATATTGCTGGGGGTTAATGATTTCACCAGCTCCTTATTATTGCGCATCAGCGAGGCGTAATCTTTATAAAAAAACGTGGCCACCAACAGAATGGCGACAATCGACACCATGATGCTGAAAATACGCGAACCAATGGCTATCCAGCTTACTGGTGTGGGCCGAATCTTCACCCACAATGCACCGAGCGCTGGAAGAATACCGGACAAGGTCAACCAGAGTACATATTGAGGCGTCACCAGCGCCATCGATTCCGCCATGTTAGTTTCGAACACGTTCTGCATCATGGTCCGGTCAATGATGATGCCGTAATTAATCATAAAATACTGTACCGCCGCGCCGCCGATTAAGAGCAACGCGACGATACCCTGACGCAACCAGGGGATAACCAGTAACGTGAACAGGATATTGAGTACCGCAAAGATAACGATGGGCATGGTGGCGATAAACACGGCATCCAGCCAGGAGTTGACCGCGACCAGGTGTGAGACCTGACGGTAGTAGGCGATATTTTGTATCAGGGTGATAAATGCCGCGAAGACAAAATTATAAGTAAAACTGCTCCATACCGGGCGGGAAATGCGTGAAATTCTGAGCATTGTAGATAGGCCATCCATGCGGGAAAATATGATGTGTCGCACTCTAAAGCGCATAAATTAACTCAACCTTAAGAAGGAAAACACCCGACCGCTCTCGAAATACAAAGGACGACGCAAGGGTTATTTGGTAAACTCACTATTCTGTCAATACGATGATAAATGACGTTGAGGGTGGTGCCTGTCATGTCTACTTCGCTTGTTACTGGCGAATCCAGCGACCTTGATTTGCTTGACCAGCGTCCGTTCACGCAGACGGATTATGAAATCCTGAAATCGTATGAGGCTGTGGTTGACGGCCTGGCGATGCTGATCGGCGATCATTGCGAGATAGTCTTGCACTCGCTGGACGACCTGAAGTGCTCGGCGGTTCGTATCGCGAATGGCGAGCACACCGGACGTAAAATCGGCTCGCCCATTACTGATCTGGCGCTGCGTATGTTACATGACATGGCGGGCGAAGACAGCAGTGTTTCCAGAGCGTATTTTACCCGCGCCAAAAGCGGCGTATTGATGAAGTCGGTCACCATCGCCATCCGCAATCGCGAACAGCGCGTCATCGGGCTGTTGTGCATCAATATGAACCTCGACGTTCCTTTCTCGCAGATCATGCAAACCTTCCTGCCACCGGAGATCAAGGAAGTGGCGTCTTCCGTCAACTTTGCCTCTTCGGTGGATGAACTGGTGGCGCAGACGTTGGAGTTCACGATTGAAGAAGTGAATGCCGATCGCAATGTTTCGAACAATGCCAAGAACCGCCAGATTGTGTTGAACCTTTATGAGAAAGGTATTTTTGATATCAAGGATGCCATCAATCAGGTCGCTGATCGGCTGAACATTTCCAAGCACACCGTCTATCTGTACATCCGCCAGTTCAAAAGCGGCGATTTCAGCGGGCACGATCGGTAATGTTGAGCTATTGCCTGCTGGTGACCGGGCCTGCTTATGGCACGCAGCAAGCCAGTAGCGCGTTTCAGTTCGCACTGGCTTTACTGGCGCAAGGGCACCGGTTACAAAGCGTTTTCTTCTACCGCGAAGGGGTGCTGAACGCCAACCAACTCACGGCACCCGCGAATGATGAGTTTGATTTGGTGCGTGCCTGGCAGCAACTGGCGTCGTCTCATGAGGTGGAACTGAACGTTTGTGTCGCGGCGGCGCTGCGGCGCGGTGTGACCGATGCAACGCAGTCGGCGCAGTTGCAACTGTCAGGCGCTAATCTTCAGCCAGGGTTTACCCTGAGCGGTTTAGGCGAACTGTCGCAGTCGGTTTTGCGTTGCGATCGCGTCGTCCAGTTTTAGTCAGTGGGAAAAGAAGATGAAACGCGTTGCCTTTGTATTTACCCAGCCGCCTCATGGTTCGGCCTCTGGCCGGGAAGGGCTGGATGCATTGCTGGCAATGTCGGCATTGACCGAAGATATCGGGGTTTTCTTTATCGCTGACGGCGTATTCCAGCTTCTCCCCAACCAGCAACCAGAGCGGATTCTGATGCGCAATTATATTGCGACTTTCGGTGTGCTGCCGTTGTATGACATAGAGCGTTGTTACGTCTGCGAGGCATCGCTTCTTCAGCGAGGCCTGTCTGTGGACACCCGCTGGGTGTTAGATGTCGAGCCGCTGGCGGCAGATGCGCTACGTAACATGCTCAATACTTACGATACTGTACTGACCTTTTGAGCGGTGAACCCATGCTGCATACTCTGGCGCATTCTCCCTACCATACCGATCTGGATGCGTTGCTGCGTAACGTTGGAGCGGATGACGCTATTTTGCTGCTGCAAGATGGTGTGATTGCGGCGTTAAGCGGCGTGCCTTTTAGCGAACGTCTGCAGTCTTCTGGCGCTACGGTGTATGCCTTGCAAGACGATGTGGCAGCTCGCGGGCTTTCTGAGCAAATTTCCACCACAATTGTACTGATTGACTATACTCAATTCGTGCAATTAACAGTCCTGCATTCCCGGCAACTGGCTTGGTAATTTCGCCTTTTTGTATATTTCTTGACTCCTTACCCGGCCAGCCCTAAAATTCTGCGTCCTCATACTTTGCCTCTGTCTCTGTATGGGGTGATTTATTACGTGTTTACGAAGCAAAAACCAGGAGCTTTTTGAATGGCAACAATTAACCAGCTGGTACGCAAACCGCGCTCCCTGAAGGTTGCTAAGAGCAACGTTCCGGCGCTGGAAGCCTGCCCGCAGAAACGTGGCGTATGTACCCGTGTATATACCACCACCCCGAAAAAACCGAACTCCGCACTGCGTAAAGTTTGCCGTGTTCGCTTAACCAACGGTTTTGAAGTTACCTCCTATATCGGTGGTGAAGGTCATAACCTGCAGGAACACTCCGTGATCCTGATCCGTGGCGGTCGTGTTAAAGACCTGCCAGGTGTGCGTTACCACACCGTTCGTGGCGCGCTGGACTGCTCTGGTGTTAAAGACCGTAAGCAATCCCGTTCCAAATACGGCGTGAAGAAGCCCAAGGCTTAATGGTTCTCCGTTAAGTAAGGCCAAACGTTTTAACTTTAATGTCAAACTAAACTCGTAGAGTTTTGGACAATCCTGAATTAACAACGGAGTATTTCCATGCCACGTCGTCGCGTCATTGGTCAGCGTAAAATTCTGCCGGATCCGAAGTTCGGATCAGAACTGCTGGCTAAATTTGTCAATATCCTGATGGTAGATGGTAAAAAATCTACTGCAGAAGCAATCGTCTATACCGCGCTGGAGACCCTGGCTCAGCGTTCTGGTAAAAGCGAACTGGAAGCTTTCGAAGTCGCTCTGGACAACGTTCGTCCGACTGTCGAAGTTAAGTCCCGCCGTGTAGGTGGTTCAACTTATCAGGTTCCGGTTGAAGTCCGTCCGGTTCGTCGCAATGCTCTGGCTATGCGTTGGATCGTTGAAGCTGCTCGTAAACGCGGTGATAAATCCATGGCTTTGCGCCTGGCGAACGAACTTTCTGATGCAGCAGACAACAAAGGTACTGCTGTGAAGAAACGTGAAGACGTTCACCGTATGGCTGAAGCCAACAAGGCGTTCGCTCACTACCGCTGGTAATCCCTGCGTAGACGTTAATACCCTGGCGGGCGCTCAACGGCTGACCCGCCCGGGTTTACTACTTTGAACGCCCTAGGAATAGAGGAAACAAATGGCTCGTACAACACCCATTGCGCGCTATCGTAATATCGGTATCAGCGCACACATCGACGCCGGTAAGACCACCACTACTGAACGTATTCTGTTCTACACCGGTGTGAACCACAAAATCGGTGAAGTTCATGATGGCGCCGCCACTATGGACTGGATGGAGCAGGAACAAGAGCGTGGTATCACCATTACCTCCGCTGCGACCACTGCCTTCTGGTCTGGTATGGCTAAGCAGTATGAACCGCACCGTATCAACATCATCGACACCCCGGGGCACGTTGACTTCACCATCGAAGTAGAACGTTCTATGCGTGTTCTGGATGGCGCAGTCATGGTTTACTGTGCGGTAGGTGGTGTTCAGCCGCAGTCTGAAACCGTATGGCGCCAGGCGAACAAATATAAAGTTCCGCGTATCGCGTTCGTTAACAAAATGGACCGTATGGGCGCGAACTTCCTGAAAGTTGTTGACCAGATTAAAGTGCGTCTGGGTGCGAACCCGGTTCCGTTGCAGCTGGCCATCGGCGCAGAAGAAAACTTCACCGGTGTTGTTGACCTGGTGAAAATGAAAGCCATCAACTGGAATGAAGCAGACCAGGGCGTTACCTTCACTTATGAAGATATCCCGGCTGACATGCAGGATCTGGCCGATGAATGGCACCAGAACCTGATCGAGTCTGCGGCAGAAGCCTCTGAAGAGCTGATGGAAAAATACCTGGGCGGCGAAGAGCTGACCGAGGAAGAAATCAAAACAGCACTGCGTCAGCGCGTACTGAACAACGAAATCATTCTGGTTACCTGTGGTTCTGCGTTCAAGAACAAGGGTGTGCAGGCAATGCTGGACGCCGTTGTCGACTATCTGCCGGCACCGACTGACGTTCCTGCGATCAACGGTATTCTGGATGACGGTAAAGATACGCCGGCTGAGCGTCACGCTAGCGATAATGAGCCGTTCTCTGCACTGGCGTTTAAAATCGCAACCGACCCGTTCGTGGGTAACCTGACGTTCTTCCGCGTGTACTCCGGTGTGGTTAACTCCGGTGACACCGTACTGAACTCAGTGAAATCCGAACGTGAACGTTTTGGCCGTATCGTTCAGATGCACGCCAACAAACGTGAAGAGATTAAAGAAGTTCGTGCAGGCGACATCGCCGCTGCGATCGGTCTGAAAGACGTTATCACCGGTGATACCCTGTGTGACCCGGAAAACCCGATCATTCTGGAGCGTATGGAATTCCCGGAACCGGTTATCTCCATCGCTGTAGAACCGAAAACCAAAGCTGACCAGGAAAAAATGGGTCTGGCTCTGGGCCGTCTGGCGAAAGAAGACCCGTCTTTCCGTGTATGGACTGACGAAGAATCTAACCAGACTATCATCGCGGGTATGGGTGAATTGCACCTGGATATCATCGTTGACCGTATGAAGCGTGAATTCAACGTGGAAGCAAACGTGGGTAAACCGCAGGTTGCTTACCGTGAAGCGATTCGCGCTAAAGTTACTGATGTTGAAGGTAAACACGCTAAGCAGTCTGGTGGTCGTGGTCAGTATGGTCATGTTGTTATCGACATGTACCCGCTGGAGCCGGGCTCAAATCCGAAAGGCTACGAGTTCATCAACGACATTAAAGGTGGTGTGATTCCTGGCGAATACATCCCGGCCGTTGATAAAGGCATCCAGGAACAGCTGAAAGCGGGTCCGCTGGCAGGCTTCCCGGTAGTTGATCTCGGCGTGCGTTTGCACTTCGGTTCTTACCATGACGTTGACTCCTCCGAGCTGGCGTTTAAACTGGCCGCTTCTATCGCCTTTAAAGCTGCGTTCAGTAAAGCGAAACCTGTTCTGCTTGAGCCGATCATGAAGGTTGAAGTAGAAACGCCGGAAGAGAACACTGGTGATGTCATCGGTGACCTGAGCCGCCGTCGTGGTATGCTGCGTGGTCAAGAATCCAACGTGACTGGCGTTGTGATTCACGCTGAAGTTCCGTTGTCTGAAATGTTCGGATATGCAACTCAGCTGCGTTCTCTGACCAAAGGTCGTGCTTCTTACTCTATGGAGTTCCTGAAGTACGATGATGCGCCGAACAACGTTGCCCAGGCCGTTATCGAAGCCCGTGGTAAGTAATTCGGGTTTAACAACACATTGATCCCGTGCTATCTCCATAAGGAGAGAGCATTTGAGTAAGGAATATAGCCGTGTCTAAAGAAAAATTTGAACGTACAAAACCGCACGTCAACGTCGGTACTATCGGCCACGTTGACCATGGTAAAACTACTCTGACTGCTGCCATCACTACCGTTCTGGCAAAAACCTACGGTGGCCAGGCTCGTGCATTCGACCAGATCGACAACGCGCCGGAAGAAAAAGCGCGTGGTATCACCATCAACACCTCTCACGTTGAATACGATACCCCGACTCGTCACTACGCGCACGTTGACTGCCCGGGACACGCCGACTACGTGAAAAACATGATCACCGGTGCTGCCCAGATGGACGGCGCGATCCTGGTAGTTGCTGCGACTGACGGCCCGATGCCGCAGACTCGTGAGCACATCCTGCTGGGTCGTCAGGTAGGCGTTCCGTACATCATCGTGTTCCTGAACAAATGTGACATGGTTGATGACGAAGAGCTGCTGGAACTGGTTGAGATGGAAGTGCGTGAGCTGCTGTCTCAGTACGACTTCCCGGGCGACGACACGCCGGTAATCCGCGGTTCTGCGCTGAAAGCGCTGGAAGGCGATGCCGAGTGGGAAGCGAAAATCATTGAACTGGCTGAAGCGCTGGACAGCTACATTCCGGAACCTGAGCGTGCGATTGACAAGCCGTTCCTGCTGCCGATCGAAGACGTATTCTCTATCTCCGGCCGTGGTACTGTAGTGACCGGTCGTGTAGAGCGCGGCATCATCAAAGTGGGTGAAGAAGTGGAAATCGTGGGTATCAAAGACACCACGAAAACCACCTGCACCGGCGTTGAAATGTTCCGTAAACTGCTGGACGAAGGCCGTGCGGGCGAGAACGTGGGTGTTCTGCTGCGTGGTACCAAACGTGATGAAGTTGAGCGTGGTCAGGTACTGGCTAAACCGGGCTCAATCAAGCCGCACACTCAGTTCGAATCTGAAGTGTACATTCTGAGCAAAGACGAAGGTGGCCGTCACACGCCGTTCTTCAAAGGCTACCGTCCGCAGTTCTACTTCCGTACTACTGACGTGACTGGCACCATCGAACTGCCGGAAGGCGTGGAAATGGTTATGCCTGGCGATAACATCAAGATGGTCGTAAACCTGATTGCTCCGATCGCGATGGACGACGGTCTGCGTTTCGCTATCCGTGAAGGTGGCCGTACTGTAGGCGCCGGCGTGGTTGCCAAAGTTATCGCTTAATATCGATAACTGACATGAAAAGTAAAAAGGGTACTTCGGTACCCTTTTTTATTACCCCAATCATGAATTGAAATAAAAACCATTCTTATTTACAATGCGGTTAGTTGATTAAAAAATGAGTTATCCGCGTATGTATGTCTGTCTATGCAATGCCGTCTCCGATAAAGTCATCCGGCAAGTTGTTCGCCAGCACCAACCGCAGTCGCTGAAACAGCTGAAGCAATTTGTGCCGATCGGAACGTCATGCGGCAAATGTATCCGCCAGGCCAGGCTGATTCTGGAAGAAGAAACAGCAAAAGATGCGCAATTGTATAAAGTCGCCTGAGTCGTAAGGGCATTTTTTTGACTCTGTGTAGACCGCTTCTACACTTTTTAATACTGAAGCGGAGGAGCAAAGTCATGAAAGGCGATAAAAATGTCATTACACATCTGAATAAACTGTTGGGCAATGAGCTGGTGGCTATCAACCAGTACTTCCTTCACGCCCGCATGTTTAAGAACTGGGGACTTAAGCGTCTTAACGACCATGAGTATCATGAGTCGATTGACGAAATGAAACATGCAGATCGGTACATTGAACGCATACTGTTTCTGGAAGGGGTCCCTAACCTACAGGATCTCGGCAAACTGAATATCGGTGAAGATGTTGAAGAAATGCTACGCTCGGATCTCGCGCTAGAGCTTGAAGGCGCGAAGAACTTACGCGAGGCCATCGCCTATGCTGATTCAGTGAGAGATTATGTCAGCCGTGATTTGATGATTGAGGTGCTCACCGATGAAGAAGAGCACATCGATTGGCTGGAAACCGAACTGGAGCTGATCGCGCGTCTGGGTATACAGAATTACCTGCAAACGCAGTTGAAAGAAGAGTGATGTTCTCCCCTCTGCCACATGCGTCAAGATGACCACAATGTAACCCTAATCAGGTTAATAAAGCATCACTTCTAACTTTCGATTGCTTCCTGAGCGAATTTACGTATAATGCGCGGGCTTACCTGAAATGGTAGGCCCGATTCGTATGAATCTGAAGGCAGGTACCCGATACCCGCCGAACAATACTCCCGATATGGGGGTTATGTACCGAACGATTACACTCTCCCATCAATCGTAATGGGTACGAGTAGTAATTATTTTCGTTTATAAAATAATTGGAGCTCTGGTCTCATGCAGAACCAAAGAATCCGTATCCGCCTGAAAGCGTTTGATCATCGTCTGATCGATCAATCAACCGCGGAAATCGTCGAGACTGCCAAGCGCACTGGTGCGCAGGTCCGTGGTCCGATCCCGCTGCCGACCCGCAAAGAGCGCTTTACCGTTCTGATCTCCCCGCACGTCAACAAAGACGCGCGTGATCAGTACGAGATTCGCACTCACAAGCGTCTGGTTGACATCGTTGAGCCAACCGAGAAAACCGTTGATGCTCTGATGCGTCTGGATCTGGCTGCCGGTGTAGACGTGCAGATCAGCCTGGGTTAATCAGGTCATTGAGCGATTGAGAGGTTGAAACAATGATTGGTTTAGTCGGTAAAAAAGTGGGTATGACCCGCATCTTCACTGAAGAAGGCGTTTCTATCCCCGTAACCGTAATCGAAATTGAAGCAAACCGCGTGACTCAGGTTAAAACCCTGGAGAACGACGGATACCGTGCTGTCCAGGTCACCACCGGCGCTAAAAAAGCTAACCGTGTAACCAAGCCTGAAGCAGGTCACTTCGCTAAAGCTGGCGTAGAAGCTGGCCGCGTTCTGCGTGAATTCCGTCTGGCTGACAGCGAAGAATTCGCTGTAGGACAGGACATTAGCGTTGAAGTTTTCGCTGACGTTAAGAAAGTAGACGTTACCGGTACTTCTAAAGGTAAAGGCTTTGCCGGTACCGTTAAGCGCTGGAACTTCCGCACTCAGGACGCTACCCACGGTAACTCCTTGTCTCACCGTGTTCCGGGTTCTATCGGTCAGAACCAGACTCCGGGCAAAGTGTTCAAAGGCAAGAAAATGGCAGGCCAGCTGGGTAACGAACGTGTAACCGTTCAGAGCCTGGACGTAGTACGTGTTGACGCTGAGCGCAACCTGCTGCTGGTTAAAGGTGCAGTCCCGGGTGCAACCGGTAGCGACCTGATCGTTAAACCGGCTGTGAAGGCGTGAGGAGATAGCAATGGAATTAGTATTGAAAGACGCGCAAAGCGCGCTGACTGTTTCCGAAACTACCTTCGGTCGTGATTTCAACGAAGCGCTGGTTCACCAGGTTGTTGTTGCTTATGCAGCAGGTGCCCGTCAAGGTACTCGCGCTCAGAAGACCCGTGCTGAAGTAACTGGTTCCGGTAAAAAACCGTGGCGTCAGAAAGGCACCGGCCGTGCGCGTTCTGGTTCTATCAAGAGCCCGATCTGGCGTTCTGGTGGCGTGACTTTCGCAGCCAAGCCGCAGGATCACAGCCAGAAAGTAAACAAAAAGATGTACCGCGGCGCGCTGAAAAGCATCCTGTCCGAACTGGTACGTCAGGACCGTCTGATCGTTGTCGAGAAGTTCTCTGTTGAAGCACCGAAAACCAAGCTGCTGGCTCAGAAACTGAAAGAATTGGCGCTGGATGACGTGCTGATCATCACTGGTGAACTGGATGAGAACCTGTTCCTGGCCGCTCGCAACCTGTACAAGGTTGACGTACGCGACGTAGCAGGCATCGATCCAGTAAGCCTGATCGCCTTCGACAAAGTGGTTATGACTGCTGATGCTGTTAAGCAAGTTGAGGAGATGCTGGCATGATTCGTGAAGAACGTCTGCTGAAAGTATTGCGCGCGCCGCACGTTTCTGAAAAAGCGTCTACTGCGATGGAAAAAAACAACACCATCGTACTCAAAGTTGCTAAAGACGCGACTAAAGCAGAAATCAAAGCTGCTGTACAGAAACTGTTTGAAGTCGAAGTCAATGACGTCCGCACCCTGGTTGTTAAAGGGAAAGTAAAACGTCACGGACAGCGTATCGGTCGTCGTAGCGACTGGAAAAAAGCTTACGTCACCCTGAAAGAAGGCCAGAATCTGGACTTCATCGGCGGCGCAGAGTAAGTCGGAGGAGTAAGAACAATGGCAGTTGTTAAGTGTAAACCGACATCTCCGGGTCGTCGCCACGTTGTTAAAGTGGTTAACCCTGAGCTGCACAAGGGCAAACCGTATGCCCCGTTGCTGGAAAAAAACAGCAAAAGCGGTGGCCGTAACAACAATGGTCGCATCACCACTCGTCACATCGGTGGTGGTCACAAACAGCAGTACCGTATTGTTGACTTCAAACGCAACAAAGATGGTATCCCGGCTGTAGTTGAGCGTCTGGAGTACGATCCGAACCGTTCCGCGAACATCGCGCTGGTTCTGTACAAAGACGGCGAACGCCGTTACATCCTGGCGCCGAAAGGCCTGAAAGCAGGTGACCAGATTCAGTCTGGTGTTGATGCTGCAATCAAAACCGGTAACACCCTGCCGATGCGTAACATCCCGGTCGGTTCAACGGTTCACAACGTAGAAATGAAACCAGGTAAAGGCGGCCAGCTGGCTCGCTCTGCTGGTGCTTACGTTCAGATCGTTGCGCGTGAAGGTGCTTACGTTACCCTGCGTCTGCGTTCTGGCGAAATGCGTAAAGTCGAATCTGACTGCCGCGCAACGCTGGGCGAAGTTGGCAATGCTGAGCATATGCTGCGCGTTCTGGGTAAAGCAGGTGCTGCACGCTGGCGTGGTGTTCGTCCGACCGTTCGCGGTACGGCAATGAACCCGGTTGACCACCCGCACGGTGGTGGTGAAGGTCGTAACTTTGGTAAGCACCCGGTTACTCCGTGGGGCGTTCAGACCAAAGGTAAGAAGACCCGCAGCAACAAGCGTACTGATAAATTCATCGTACGTCGCCGTACTAAATAATTTTAGAGGATAAACCATGCCACGTTCTCTCAAGAAAGGTCCATTTATTGACCTGCACTTGCTGAAGAAGGTAGAGAAAGCGGTGGAAAGCGGTGACAAGAAGCCCCTGCGCACCTGGTCCCGTCGCTCAACGATCTTTCCAAACATGATCGGTTTGACCATCGCTGTCCATAATGGTCGTCAGCACGTTCCGGTATTCATCTCTGATGAGATGGTCGGACACAAGCTGGGTGAATTCGCGCCGACTCGTACTTATCGCGGCCACGCGGCTGATAAAAAAGCCAAGAAGAAATAAGGTAGGAGGAAGAGATGGAAACTATCGCTAAACATCGCCATGCTCGTTCTTCTGCCCAGAAGGTTCGCCTGGTGGCTGACCTGATTCGCGGTAAGAAAGTGTCGCAAGCTCTGGATATTTTGACCTATACCAACAAGAAAGCTGCTGGTCTGGTTAAGAAAGTACTGGAGTCTGCCATTGCTAACGCAGAACACAACGATGGCGCTGACATTGACGATCTGAAAGTTGCGAAAATCTTCGTAGACGAAGGCCCGAGCATGAAACGCATTATGCCGCGTGCTAAAGGTCGTGCGGATCGCATCCTGAAGCGTACCAGCCACATCACTGTGGTTGTGTCCGATCGCTGAGACTCTGGAGACTAGCAATGGGTCAGAAAGTACATCCTAATGGTATTCGCCTGGGTATTGTCAAAACTTGGAACTCTACCTGGTATGCGAATACCAAAGAATTCGCTGACAACCTGGACAGCGATTTTAAAGTTCGTCAGTACCTGAACAAGGAACTGGAGAAAGCCTCCGTTTCTCGCATCGTTATCGAGCGTCCGGCTAAAAGCATTCGTGTGACCATTCACACTGCTCGCCCGGGTATCGTTATCGGCAAGAAAGGTGAAGACGTTGAAAAACTGCGTAAGGGCGTAGCGGATATCGCTGGCGTACCGGCGCAGATCAACATCGCTGAAGTTCGTAAGCCTGAACTGGACGCAAAACTGGTTGCTGACAGCATCACTTCTCAGCTGGAACGTCGTGTTATGTTCCGTCGTGCGATGAAGCGTGCTGTTCAGAACGCCATGCGTCTGGGCGCTAAAGGTATCAAAGTTGAAGTTAGCGGTCGTCTGGGCGGCGCCGAAATCGCACGTACCGAATGGTACCGCGAAGGTCGTGTTCCGTTGCACACACTGCGTGCTGACATCGACTACAACACCTCCGAAGCGCACACCACTTACGGTGTCATCGGTGTGAAAGTGTGGATCTTCAAAGGTGAGATCCTGGGTGGTATGGCTGCCGTTGAACAACCGGAAAAACCGGCTGCTCAACCGAAAAAGCAGCAGCGTAAAGGCCGCAAGTAAGGAGAGTCGCTGAATGTTACAACCAAAGCGTACAAAATTCCGTAAAGTGCACAAAGGCCGCAACCGTGGTCTGGCTGCAGGTACGGATGTTAGCTTCGGCACTTTCGGTCTGAAAGCTGTTGGCCGCGGTCGCCTGACTGCTCGTCAAATCGAAGCTGCTCGTCGTGCTATGACCCGTGCTGTTAAGCGTCAGGGTAAGATCTGGATCCGTGTATTCCCGGACAAGCCGATCACTGAGAAACCGCTTGAAGTGCGTATGGGTAAAGGTAAAGGTAACGTGGAGTATTGGGTTGCCTTGATTCAGCCAGGTAAAGTCCTGTACGAAATGGACGGGGTGCCGGAAGAGTTAGCCCGTGAGGCATTCGAACTGGCAGCAGCGAAACTGCCGATCAAAACCACCTTTGTAACTAAGACGGTGATGTAATGAAAGCAAAAGAGCTGCGTGAAAAGAGCGTTGAAGAGCTGAATACCGAACTGCTCGGACTGCTGCGTGAACAGTTCAATCTGCGCATGCAGGCTGCCAGCGGTCAGCTGCAACAAACTCACCTGTTGAAGCAAGTGCGTCGTAATGTCGCACGCGTTAAGACTTTACTGACTGAGAAGGCGGGTGCGTAATGACCGATAAAATCCGTACTCTGCAAGGTCGTGTCGTTAGTGACAAAATGCAGAAATCTGCTGTTGTTGCTATTGAGCGTTTCGTGAAACACCCGATCTACGGTAAATTCATCAAACGCACGACCAAGCTGCACGTGCATGACGAGAACAACGAATGTGGAATTGGCGACGTGGTTGAAATCCGCGAATGCCGTCCGCTGTCCAAGACCAAATCCTGGACCTTGGTTCGCGTTGTAGAGAAAGCGATTCTGTAATACAGTATTGCACTTCTCTTGATAATAAACGGCTCTGTAAAGGGCCGTTTATTTTTTCTACCCACAGTCGATAAGTGGTGTTATAATGCTGCGCCCTCGATTCTGGGGTATTAATGACCCGCAAGGGTTCGAAAAGTAGTAGTTGACATTAGCGGAGCACTAAACATGATCCAAGAACAGACTATGCTGAATGTGGCCGATAACTCCGGTGCACGTCGCGTAATGTGTATCAAGGTTCTGGGTGGCTCGCACCGTCGCTACGCAGGCGTCGGCGACATCATCAAAATTACCATTAAGGAAGCAATTCCCCGCGGTAAGGTGAAAAAAGGCGATGTACTGAAGGCGGTAGTGGTGCGCACCAAGAAGGGTGTTCGTCGCCCTGACGGTTCTGTCGTTCGCTTCGATGGTAATGCATGCGTTATTCTGAACAATAACAGCGAGCAACCTATCGGTACGCGTATTTTTGGGCCGGTAACTCGTGAACTGCGTACTGAAAAGTTCATGAAAATTATCTCTCTGGCACCAGAAGTACTCTAAGGAGCGAATCATGGCAGCGAAAATCCGTCGTGATGACGAAGTTATCGTGCTGACCGGCAAAGATAAAGGTAAGCGCGGTAAAGTTAAGAACGTCCTGACTTCTGGTAAGGTCGTTGTTGAAGGTATCAACCTGGTTAAAAAACATCAGAAGCCGGTTCCGGCGCTGAATCAACCAGGCGGCATCGTTGAAAAAGAAGCTGCTATCCAGGTTTCTAACGTTGCAATCTTCAATGCGGCCACCGGCAAGGCGGATCGTGTAGGCTTTAGATTCGAAGACGGCAAAAAAGTCCGTTTCTTCAAGTCTAACAGCGAAACTATCAAGTAATTTGGAGTAGTACGATGGCGAAACTGCATGATTACTACAAAGACGAAGTGGTTAGCAAACTGATGACTCAGTTCAGCTACAATTCTGTCATGCAAGTCCCTCGGGTCGAGAAGATCACCCTGAACATGGGTGTTGGTGAAGCGATCGCTGACAAAAAGCTGCTGGATAACGCCGCAGCTGATCTGGCAGCTATCTCCGGTCAAAAACCGTTGATCACCAAAGCACGCAAATCTGTTGCAGGCTTCAAAATCCGCCAGGGCTATCCGATCGGCTGTAAAGTAACTCTGCGTGGCGAACGCATGTGGGAGTTCTTTGAGCGTCTGATTACCATTGCTGTACCACGTATCCGCGACTTCCGCGGTCTGTCTTCGAAATCATTCGATGGACGTGGTAACTACAGCATGGGCGTGCGTGAGCAGATCATCTTCCCGGAAATCGACTATGACAAGGTCGATCGCGTTCGTGGTTTGGACATTACCATTACCACCACTGCGAAATCCGATGATGAAGGCCGTGCGCTGTTGGCCGCCTTTAACTTCCCGTTCCGCAAGTAAGGTAGGGTTACTAATGGCTAAGCAATCCATGAAAGCACGCGAAGTTAAACGCGTGAAATTAGCTGATAAATTCTTCGCCAAGCGCGTTGAGCTGAAAGCTATCATCTCCAATGTGAACTCATCCGACGAAGATCGTTGGGATGCTGTTCTCAAGCTGCAGACTCTGCCGCGTGATTCCAGCCCGTCCCGTCAGCGTAACCGCTGCCGCCAGACAGGTCGTCCGCACGCTTTCCTGCGGAAGTTCGGGTTGAGCCGTATCAAGGTCCGTGAAGCCGCCATGCGCGGTGAAATTCCGGGTCTGAAAAAGGCTAGCTGGTAATTGTCACCAATTGAATCACGGGAGTAAAGACAGATGAGCATGCAAGATCCGATCGCGGATATGCTGACCCGTATCCGTAACGGTCAGGCCGCGAACAAAGTTGCGGTCACCATGCCTTCCTCCAAGCTGAAAGTGGCAATTGCCAACGTGCTGAAGGAAGAAGGTTTTATTGAAGATTTTAAAGTTGAAGGCGACACCAAGCCTGAACTGGAACTGACTCTTAAGTATTTCCAGGGCAAGGCTGTTGTAGAAAGCATTCAGCGTATCAGCCGTCCTGGTCTGCGCATCTATAAACGCAAAGATGAGCTGCCGAAAGTTATGGCCGGTTTAGGTATCGCAGTTGTTTCTACCTCTAAAGGTGTGATGACTGATCGTGCAGCTCGCCAGGCTGGTCTTGGTGGCGAGATTATCTGCTACGTAGCGTAATCGGGAGGGAAGAATGTCTCGTGTTGCAAAAGCACCCGTCGTCATTCCTGCCGGCGTAGAGGTAAAACTCAACGGTCAGGATGTTTCGATCAAGGGTAAAAACGGCGAGTTGGTTCGTGAGATCAATGCCGCTGTCGAAGTTAAACAAGCTGATAACGTGCTGACTTTCGCCCCGCGCGAAGGTTTTGCCGATGGCTGGGCTCAGGCCGGTACTACCCGCGCTCTGTTGAACAGCATGGTTATCGGTGTTACCGAAGGCTTCACCAAAAAGCTGCAATTGGTAGGTGTAGGTTATCGTGCAGCCGTGAAAGGTAATGTGGTGAATTTGGCCCTGGGCTTCTCTCACCCGATCGATCACGAACTGCCTGCAGGCATTACTGCTGAATGTCCGTCTCAGACTGAAATCGTACTGAAAGGTGCGGATAAACAGCTGATCGGCCAGGTAGCTGCTGACCTGCGTGCTTACCGTCGTCCTGAGCCTTACAAAGGCAAAGGTGTCCGTTACGCCGATGAAGTCGTGCGTACCAAAGAGGCTAAGAAGAAGTAAGGTAACACTATGGATAAGAAATCAGCTCGTATCCGTCGTGCAACCCGCGCACGTCGCAAAATCCGTGAATTGGGTGCGACTCGTCTGGTGGTACATCGTACCCCCCGCCATATTTATGCGCAGGTTATCGCACCGAACGGTTCTGAAGTCCTGGTAGCCGCTTCTACTGTAGAAAAAGCTATCGCTGAGCAACTGAAGTATACCGGTAACAAAGACGCTGCTGCAGCTGTCGGTAAAGCTGTTGCTGAACGCGCTCTGGAAAAAGGCATCAAGGGTGTGGCCTTTGACCGTTCCGGGTTCCAATATCATGGTCGAGTCCAGGCACTGGCAGATGCTGCCCGTGAAGCTGGCCTTCAGTTCTAAGGTAGAGGTGTAAGATGGCTCACATCGAAAAACAAGCTGGCGAACTGCAGGAAAAGCTGATCGCGGTAAATCGCGTATCTAAAACCGTTAAGGGTGGTCGTATTTTCTCCTTCACAGCACTGACTGTGGTAGGTGATGGTAACGGTCGCGTCGGTTTTGGTTACGGTAAAGCTCGCGAAGTTCCGGCAGCGATCCAGAAAGCGATGGAAAAAGCCCGTCGCAATATGATGAATGTCGCGCTGAACAACGGCACTCTGCAGCACCCGGTTAAAGGTGCACACACAGGTTCTCGTGTGTTCATGCAGCCAGCTTCCGAAGGTACCGGTATCATCGCCGGTGGTGCAATGCGCGCCGTTCTGGAAGTTGCAGGGGTTCACAACGTATTGGCTAAAGCCTATGGTTCCACAAACCCGATTAACGTGGTTCGTGCAACTATCGATGGCTTGGCTAACATGAAGTCCCCGGAAATGGTCGCTGCCAAGCGTGGTAAATCCGTTGAAGACATTCTGGGGTAATTGACCATGGCAAAGACTATTAAAATTACTCAAACCCGTAGTGCAATCGGTCGTCTGCCTAAACACAAGGCAACGCTGCTTGGCCTGGGTCTGCGTCGTATTGGTCACACCGTTGAGCGCGAGGATACTCCTGCTGTTCGCGGTATGGTCAACGCGGTTTCCTACATGGTTAAAGTGGAGGAGTAACAGATGCGTTTGAATACTCTGTCTCCGGCCGAAGGCTCTAAACACGCGCCGAAGCGCTTAGGTCGCGGTATTGGTTCCGGCCTCGGTAAGACTGGTGGTCGCGGCGTCAAAGGTCAGAACTCTCGTTCTGGCGGTGGTGTACGCCGTGGTTTCGAAGGCGGTCAGATGCCTTTGTATCGTCGTCTGCCGAAGTTCGGCTTCACTTCTCGCAAGGCTATGATTACAGCGGAAATCCGTCTGTCTGATCTGGCTCGTGTAGAAGGCGATGTTGTTGATCTGAATACGCTGAAAGCTGCTAACGTCATCGGCGTTCAGATTGAATTCGCGAAAGTGATTCTGTCTGGCGAAGTTGCACGTCCGGTAACGATTCGTGGTCTGCGCGTCACCAAAGGCGCTCGTGCTGCTATCGAAGCTGCTGGCGGCAAAATTGAGGAATAAGTAGCAGATGGCTAAACAACCAGGATTAGATTTTCAAAGTGCTAAAGGCGGAGTTGGCGAACTGAAACGCAGACTTTTGTTTGTTATCGGTGCGTTGATTGTTTTCCGTATTGGCTCTTTTATTCCCATTCCTGGTATTGATGCCACTGTGCTTGCCAAATTGCTCGAACAACAGCGTGGCACCATCATTGAAATGTTTAACATGTTCTCTGGTGGTGCTTTAAGCCGCGCTTCAATTTTCGCGCTGGGAATTATGCCGTATATCTCGGCATCCATCATCATTCAGTTGTTGACGGTGGTTCATCCCGCACTGGCGGAAATTAAGAAGGAAGGGGAAGCTGGCCGACGTAAAATCAGCCAGTATACCCGTTACGGCACTCTGGTGTTGGCAATATTTCAGTCAATCGGTATTGCTACCGGTTTGCCGAATATGCCTGGAATGCAAGGTCTGGTAATTAATCCAGGCTTTGCGTTTTATTTCACCGCTGTTGTCAGTCTGGTCACCGGGACTATGTTCCTGATGTGGCTGGGCGAGCAGATTACTGAACGCGGTATCGGTAACGGTATCTCAATCATAATCTTTGCAGGTATTGTTGCGGGTCTACCGCCGGCTATTGGCCATACCATCGAGCAAGCGCGGCAAGGCGATCTGCACTTCCTCCTGTTGCTGTTGGTTGCAGTGCTGGTATTCGCAGTAACGTTCTTTGTAGTGTTTATTGAGCGCGGTCAACGTCGTATCGTTGTTAACTACGCCAAACGCCAGCAAGGACGTCGCGTATATGCAGCACAGAGTACGCATTTACCACTGAAGGTGAATATGGCCGGTGTTATTCCAGCTATCTTTGCTTCCAGTATTATTCTGTTCCCGGCGACGATAGCATCGTGGTTTGGGGGCGGTACCGGTTGGAACTGGCTGACGACTATTTCGCTGTATCTGCAGCCTGGACAACCGCTTTATGTGTTACTCTATGCATCTGCAATCATCTTCTTCTGTTTCTTCTATACCGCGTTGGTGTTTAACCCGCGGGAAACAGCAGATAACCTGAAGAAGTCCGGTGCATTCGTGCCAGGAATTCGTCCGGGAGAGCAAACGGCGAAGTATATTGATAAAGTAATGACCCGCCTGACATTAGTTGGTGCGATGTATATTACCTTTATCTGCCTCATCCCGGAGTTCATGCGTGACGCAATGAAAGTGCCGTTCTATTTCGGTGGGACGTCATTATTGATCGTTGTTGTCGTGATCATGGACTTTATGGCTCAAGTGCAAACGCTGCTGATGTCAAGTCAGTATGAGTCTGCATTGAAGAAGGCAAACCTGAAAGGCTATAGCCGCTGATTAGGTTGGCTTGAGAAGTTACGGAGAGTAAAAATGAAAGTTCGTGCTTCCGTCAAGAAATTATGTCGTAACTGTAAGATTGTTAAGCGTAACGGCATCGTTCGCGTTATCTGCAGTGCCGAACCGAAGCATAAACAGCGCCAAGGCTGATTATCTCGCATATTTTTCTTGCAAAGTTGGATTGAGCTGGCTAGATTAGCCAGCCAATCTTTTGTATGTAACTGCAATGTCATTTGAGTATCCTGAAAACGGGCTTTTCAGAATGGTATTGCTTTATAAAATTGTAGGAGTGCATAGTGGCCCGTATAGCAGGCATTAACATTCCTGATCATAAACATACCGTAATTGCATTAACTGCTATTTACGGCATTGGTAAAACCCGTTCCAAATCTATCTGTGCTGCAACGGGTATTGCTGAAGATGTTAAGATCAGTGAGCTGTCTGAAGAGCAAATCGATAAGCTGCGTGACGAAGTTGCCAAGTTTGTTGTAGAAGGCGATCTGCGTCGTGAAATCACCCTGAGCATCAAGCGCCTTATGGATCTTGGTACTTATCGTGGTTTGCGTCACCGTCGTGGTCTGCCGGTTCGCGGTCAGCGTACCAAGACTAACGCCCGTACCCGTAAGGGTCCGCGCAAACCGATCAAGAAATAATCGGGGTGATTGAATAATGGCAAAGGCACCTATTCGTGCACGTAAGCGTGTAAGAAAGCAAGTCTCTGACGGTGTGGCTCATATCCATGCTTCTTTCAACAACACCATCGTTACCATTACCGATCGTCAGGGTAATGCGTTGGGTTGGGCAACTGCCGGTGGTTCCGGTTTCCGTGGTTCTCGTAAATCCACTCCGTTCGCCGCTCAGGTAGCAGCAGAGCGCTGCGCTGAAGCTGTGAAAGAGTACGGTATCAAGAATCTGGAAGTTATGGTTAAAGGACCTGGTCCGGGCCGTGAGTCTACTATCCGCGCTCTGAACGCGGCTGGTTTTCGCATCACTAATATTACTGATGTGACTCCGATCCCTCATAACGGTTGTCGTCCGCCGAAAAAGCGTCGCGTGTAACGCCGCTTTTAGGATTGCTGGAGAAAGAAAATGGCAAGATATTTGGGTCCTAAGCTCAAGCTGAGCCGTCGTGAAGGCACCGACCTGTTTCTAAAGTCTGGTGTTCGCGCGATCGATTCCAAGTGTAAAATTGAACAAGCTCCTGGCCAGCACGGCGCACGTAAACCGCGTCTGTCTGACTATGGTGTGCAGTTGCGTGAGAAGCAGAAAGTTCGCCGTATCTACGGTGTTCTGGAGCGTCAATTCCGTAACTACTACAAAGAAGCCGCTCGCCTGAAAGGCAATACAGGTGCCAACCTGTTGCAGTTGCTGGAAGGTCGTCTGGACAACGTTGTTTACCGTATGGGATTCGGCGCTACCCGCGCAGAAGCTCGTCAGCTGGTAAGTCACAAAGCTGTTATGGTAAATGGTCGCGTTGTTAACATCGCTTCTTATCAGGTATCTCCGAATGACGTAGTCAGCATCCGCGAGAAGGCGAAAAAGCAGTCTCGTGTTAAGGCCGCTCTGGAGCTGGCTGAACAGCGTGAAAAGCCAACTTGGCTGGAAGTTGATGCTGCCAAGATGGAAGGTGTGTTCAAGCGTATTCCTGAACGTACCGATCTGTCTGCGGACATTAATGAACACCTGATCGTCGAGCTTTACTCCAAGTAAAGCTTAGTACCAAAGAGAGGACACAATGCAGGGTTCTGTGACAGAGTTTCTAAAACCGCGCCTGGTAGATATCGAGCAAGTTAGTTCGACGCACGCCAAGGTGACCCTTGAGCCGTTAGAGCGGGGCTTCGGCCATACTCTTGGTAACGCACTGCGCCGTATTCTGCTTTCATCCATGCCTGGTTGCGCGGTGACCGAGGTTGAGATTGATGGTGTACTGCACGAGTACAGCACCAAAGAAGGCGTACAGGAAGATATCCTGGAAATCCTGCTCAACCTGAAAGGGCTGGCGGTGAGAGTTCAAGGCAAAGATGAAGTTATTCTTACCCTGAATAAATCTGGCATTGGCCCTGTGACTGCAGCCGACATCACCCATGATGGTGATGTCGAAATCGTCAAGCCACAGCATGTGATCTGCCATCTGACCGATGAGAACGCATCTATCAATATGCGTATCAAAGTTCAGCGTGGTCGTGGTTATGTGCCGGCGTCTGCCCGTATTCATACGGAAGAAGATGAGCGCCCGATCGGTCGTCTGTTAGTCGACGCTTGCTACAGCCCTGTTGAGCGTATCGCTTACAATGTTGAAGCAGCGCGTGTTGAACAGCGTACTGACCTGGACAAGCTGGTTATCGAAATGGAAACCAATGGTACGATCGATCCTGAAGAGGCGATCCGCCGTGCGGCAACCATTCTGGCTGAACAATTGGAAGCTTTCGTTGACTTACGTGATGTACGTCAGCCGGAAGTGAAAGAAGAGAAACCAGAATTCGATCCGATCCTGCTGCGCCCTGTTGACGATCTTGAATTGACTGTCCGCTCTGCTAACTGCCTTAAGGCAGAAGCTATCCACTACATCGGTGATCTGGTACAGCGTACCGAGGTTGAATTGCTTAAAACGCCTAACCTGGGTAAAAAATCTCTTACTGAGATCAAAGACGTGCTGGCTTCTCGTGGTCTGTCACTGGGCATGCGCCTGGAAAACTGGCCACCGGCAAGCATTGCTGATGAGTAACCGGATCACAGGTTAAGGTTTTACTGAGAAGGATAAGGTCATGCGCCATCGTAAGAGTGGTCGTCAACTGAACCGTAACAGCAGCCATCGCCAGGCTATGTTCCGTAACATGGCTGGTTCTTTGGTTCGTCATGAGATTATCAAGACGACCCTGCCGAAAGCGAAAGAGCTGCGTCGTGTTGTTGAACCGCTGATTACTCTTGCCAAGACCGACAGCGTTGCTAATCGTCGTCTGGCATTTGCCCGCACTCGTGATAACGAGATCGTGGCTAAACTGTTTAACGAACTGGGCCCGCGTTTCGCGAGCCGTGCTGGTGGTTACACTCGTATTCTGAAGTGTGGCTTCCGTGCTGGTGACAATGCGCCGATGGCATACATCGAGCTCGTTGATCGCGCAGTTTCTCAGACAGAAGAAGTTGCTGCTGCAGAGTAATTTGCACTAGCGTAAAAAAGCCGGGGAAACCCGGTTTTTTTACGTCCTTATTTTAGTCCTCCCCGCCGCTGTTCGAGTGCTTTTCAATCCACTATCATATGAGCAAAATCTCGCGTGTGGGGGTTATGCTATGTTTCCTATTGATGAATGGGCTGAGCGTCATATACTCGAAGCACAAAAGCGCGGAGAATTGGAGAACTTATCGGGAAGCGGTAAGCCGCTTCAATTGGATGATAATAGTGCCGTCCCTGCTGAGTTGCGCAGCGCATACCACTTGATGAAAAATTCGGGGTTTTTACCACCAGAGTTATCAGCTCGTAAGGACGCGTTGACGCTGGCAGATTTGCTGCTCGTTACTGACCCTGCATCAAAAGAGTATGTTGAGTTATCCCGGCAGCTCAGAGCACTTGAATTGCGTTTACAGTTTTCAGGCGTCAATACGGATTTTTTAAAAATGTCTTATCGGCATCAGCTGATGAGCCGGTTTGAGAAGAGTTTGCACCCTGATAAAGACGACTGACCTGTCGTTATATATGGTGTTCTTGCCAATGTTATGTCTATCAAATGAGGTAATTTATGTCGAACTATCGTCATACCAAAGGTCGAATAACTGATAATGCACTTGAAGCATTGCTGCATGACCCCTTGTTTCGCCAGCGTGTCGAGCAAAATACCAAAGGTAAAGGAAGCTACCGACGCAAAGAGAAACATCAGAAAGCACAGAGTAAAAATTGGGAGGCCAGTGGTAAGAGAAATAACACTTTTACCACTGGCCTCCTGATTTGCTGTTTCAGTTATTAAGGTCAGTTATGAATTTTTAGACTAGCTATCGATCTGCTGTTTGAGTAGATCTCTTATTTCTGTCAGGAGTTTTTCTTCTGCGGTAACTTTCGGCGGGGTATTCGGTTGTTCCTGCTGAGTACGGCGCAATTTGTTCATCAGTTTAATGGCCATGAAGATGGCGAAGGCCACGATAACAAAATCAAAAATATTCTGAATGAATGTGCCGTAGTTGATGCTGACGGCAGCAAGGTTGCCCTGCGCTTCTCGTAACACCCAATGGAACTGCTTGAAATCGACACCACCTATCAGTAACCCCAATGGTGGCATAATAATGTCGGACACCAGCGACGATACGATTTTCCCGAATGCAGCACCAATAATGACCCCTACAGCCAGGTCAACAACATTGCCGCGCATGGCGAATTCACGAAACTCTTTTATTAGGCTCATTGCATTATCTCCTGTTAAACCTTTTTTAATTCTAACAAGCGATAAAGAAATTACCAAAATGGTATATGACATAGGGCGTGGGTTAACACGCCCAGAGGAAAGGTTATCAGAGGAAGAATGGGCTAGGTTGGAATAAACGCTCAACGTCAGAGATATATTTCTTATCAGTCAGAAACATGATGACGTGGTCACCCTGCTCAATCTGCAAATTATTATTAGCAATGATCACATCGTCGCCACGTACAATGGCACCAATAATTGTTCCTGGTGGCAGTTTGATATCGGCAATCATGCGACCGACTACTTTTGATGTGCCCTCATCACCATGCGCAATGGCTTCAATGGCTTCTGCCACTCCACGTCGTAGAGATGAGACACTGACGATATCCGCTTTGCGAACATGTCCCAACAGAGCTGAAATCGTTGCCTGCTGCGGTGAGATCGCCACATCAATGACACTTCCCTGAACCAGGTCGACATAGGCCCGGCGTTGGATCAAGACCATTGCTTTCTTCGCACCCATTCGCTTAGCTAACATCGCTGACATGATATTGGCTTCATCATCGTTGGTGATGGCGATAAATACATCGATTTGCTCAATATGTTCCTGGGCCAGTAACTCCTGGTCAGAGGCATCACCATGGAAAACAATGGTATTTTGTAAACGTTCAGCCAATTCTGAAGCTCTAAGCGCATCGCGTTCTATCAGTTTAACGCTATAGTCTTTCTCGAGTTTACGGGCAAGGCCGGCTCCTACATTTCCTCCACCAACAATCATGATGCGTTTATAGGGCTTCTCAAGGCGCTGCATTTCACTCATTACTGCCCGAATATGTTGTGAAGCAGCAATAAAGAATACTTCATCTCCCGCTTCAATAACGGTTGAGCCTTGTGGACGAATAGGGCGGTCATGGCGAAAAATTGCGGCAACTCGGGTTTCAATATGCGGCATATGATCGCGCATTGTGGCGATGGCATTCCCTACCAGAGGTCCACCATAGTATGCGTTTACTGCAGCAATACTGACTTTACCCTCGGCGAAATTGACAACCTGTAATGCTCCCGGATACTCGATCAATTTGTAGATATTATCGATGACCAGCTGTTCCGGCGAAATGAGATGGTCGATGGGTACTGCTTCAGACTGGAATAACTGCTCTGACTCGCGGATATACTCTGATGCACGGATTCGGGCAATACGATTAGGGGTATTAAACAGCGAATAAGCGACCTGACAAGCGATCATGTTGGTTTCATCGGAATTGGTTACGGCTATCAACATATCTGCGTCTTCCGCTCCAGCTTCGCGCAACACGCGTGGATGAGAGGCATAACCTGTAACCACGCGCAGATCGAATTTGTCCTGAAGCTGGCGTAGTCGAGTGGTATTGGTGTCTACAACCGTAATATCGTTGTTTTCACCTGACAAATTTTCTGCCAGCGTTCCGCCAACCTGACCTGCACCAAGAATAATTATCTTCATCGTCATTTCTGCCGTGTCTGTTCCCGTTGGGGGACCTGTGGACTATTGTCCGCTTTTTATCAGCTTCGCATAAAAGAAACCATCGCCATCTTCCGCCGCAGGCAACATTTGTATCCCTGGCGAGGTCGGTGTTCCGGTATCGACCAACATAGCGTCAGCGTGTCGTTGCAGGAAATCCGCTATTTGTTGGCAATTCTCTTCCGGTAATACCGAACAAGTGGCATAAACCAGCGTGCCACCGTTTTTCAGTCGTGGCCAGACGGCATCCAGAATCGTTTTTTGTAGCGATGCCAGTTCGGCGATATCGCTATCCCGACGTAGCCATTTGATATCTGGGTGGCGACGAATGACACCGGTAGCAGAGCAGGGTGCGTCGAGTAAAATGCGGTCAAAACACTTATCACCGCACCACTGTGCAGGTGTTCTGCCATCACCACATTTGACTTCGGCATGCAGATTAAGCCGCTGCAAATTTTCTCTGACTCGTTTCAAACGTTGTTCATCAACATCAACGGCCAGTACGCGGGCATGAGGTGCTGCTTCAAGTATATGCGTTGTTTTGCCGCCGGGTGCGGCACAGAGGTCGAGAATATCTTCGTGGTCTTGTGGTGATAGCCAGTGGATACAGCCCTGTGCAGAAGCATCTTGTACGGTCACAAACCCTTGTTCAAAGCCCGGCAATAAATTGACAGCACAAGGCGTGCTCAGTCTGATGGCATCTGGATAGTGCGCGTGAGGATGAGCCTCAATTCCTTTTTCCTGTAATAACGTCAGATAAGCTTCACGGGTATGATGGCGGCGATTGACCCTTAACCACATCGGAGGATGTTGATTGTTGGCGTCGATAATTTGTTCCCACTGGCTGGGGTAGGCTTTTTTCAGTCGTTGTAACAGCCAGTCGGGGTGCGAATAACGTGCTGGGTTGTTCTGTAACCGCTGCTGCAACGCCTCTTGTTCGCGCTGAAACTGGCGTAATACGCCATTAATCAACCCTTTTAATTGCGGGCGTTTCAGGGCTACTGCGCCATTAACCGTTTCTGCCAGAGCGGCGTGAGGGGGAATGCGGGTATGGATGAGCTGGTAAAGGCCAACCATTAGCAGATAATGCAGAACTTTCTGTTTGCCAGTAAGCGGTTTGGCCATCAGTTGACGAAGATACCAGTCCAACTGCGGTAATACGCGCAATACACCAAAGCAGATCTCTTGCAGCAGGCCGCGATCTCTTTCACTGATGTCACGTTGGAGCGCAGGCAGTAATTGACTAAGTGATTGCCCTTGTTCTACAACCTGTACAAGGGTGGTGGCGGCAATACTGCGAAGATTGTATGTGCTTTTCATCGGCTCAGAAGAATAGGGGAATAATGATGGTACCGACAAGTCTGTCGGCACCGCAGTATCAGGCGAATAGCATCAGCTTAAGGCATCAGGCTAATGTGTTGCCTGGGATAAACCATTCACGACGCGAGTTCAGCAAGTCCTGTGCCGACATGGCTTTTTTGCCCGATGGCTGAAGAATTTGAATATTTAATATGCCGTTAGCGGTGGCGACTCTGATGCCTTCTTTATCGGCTGCAAGCACAGTTCCTGGCTGTTGTTGGTGCTGAGTATCTAGCACCTGTGCTTTCCAGACTTTCACTGGTTGTTCCTCAACCAGAAAGTAGCTGACGGGCCAGGGGTTGAAAGCCCGAATACAACGTTCCAGTTGCTCTGCGGACAATTGCCAGTCTAATCGCGCTTCTTCTTTGCTTAGCTTTTCTGCGTAGGTTGCCAGACTGTCATCCTGCACTTGTGCTGTGACCTGAGGTGAAGACAACTGTGCCAGAGTTTCCATCAGCCCTTGTGGGCCAAGCTTCGCCAGTTTGTCGTAGAGTGTGGCGCTGGTGTCATCCGGCAAAATAGGACATTCGATTTTATGAAGCATGGCTCCTGTATCTAATCCGGCATCCATTTGCATAATCGTGATGCCAGTCAGGCTGTCACCAGCCCAAAGCGCACGTTGTATCGGTGCGGCTCCGCGCCAGCGTGGCAATAGTGACCCATGAACGTTGATGCATCCTAAACGAGGCATATCCAGAACCGCTTGTGGCAGGATAAGACCATAGGCAACCACGACCATCACGTCAGCGTTGAGTCCTGCCACGATTTGCTGGTTTTCGCCAGGGCGTAATGACTTGGGTTGAAATACCGGGATACTATGCTGCTCAGCCAACACCTTGACCGGACTGGGGGTCAGTTTATTACCGCGCCCTGCTGGGCGGTCAGGCTGGGTAAAGACGCCGACAATCTCATGCTCCGAGGATAACAACGCCGCAAGGTGCTGCGCGGCGAAATCGGGCGTTCCTGCGAAAATAATGCGTAATGACACGTAGTTTCCTGTCTGGATATAGGTTTACGATACTGTTTTATGCCTTGCTGTTTTGCCGGGCTAATTTCTCCAGCTTTTGGCGAATGCGCTGGCGCTTCAGCGGCGACAGATAGTCGACAAACAGCTTACCAACCAAATGATCCATTTCATGTTGGATACAAATTGCCAGCAATCCATCAGCATCAAGTTCAAAAGGTTTTCCTTCACGGTCTAGCGCCCGCACTTTGACGTGCTCAGCCCGAGGAACCAGTGCGCGGGTTTCTGGAATCGACAAGCAACCCTCTTCTATTCCGGTGTCGCCGGATTTTTCCAGCAGTTCCGGGTTGATCAGCACAAGTCGTTGATCCCGTTCTTCGGAGACATCGATAACAATGATGCGCTGATGGATATCAACTTGTGTTGCGGCAAGGCCAATACCTTCTTCCTCGTACATGGTGTCGAACATATCGTCCACGATACGCTGAATTTCTGCATTAACTTCTTTTACCGGCTTTGCCTGAGTGCGAAGCCGCTCATCGGGAAAATGTAATACTTGCAAGACTGACATATAGGTTTAGATCTGTATTCAGGTGGTTAGAATGCTCCAGTCTTTATTGTAGACATTTCCGGGGGGGATTGACAGCATCATGGCCACAGTAGAGCAGGGTGTGGAGTGGGGTATGACGGATACGGAAATCTGGTTGCGTCTGGCGTCGGTTAAGGGGCTTGGCGCCAAACGCTGTACGCTAGTGTTCAGCCAATTGCAGGCCGAGAATTCGTATTCGGCCGAACATCTGAAAGCATTAGGTTTGACGCAAAATCAGACTGAGCAATTTTTCGGCCTGAGTGATTTGGATATACAGAATTCCATAAACTGGTTGGAAACGTCGGCCCATCATCTGGTGACATTCGGCAGCGACGATTATCCTCCACTGCTCAGTAACATTGCGTCTCCCCCGGCATGTTTGTATGTCATTGGAGAGCCAACCCTCCTGTCATCTCCGCAAATCGCGGTGGTGGGTAGCCGTAACAATAGTGCTTATGGCGAACAGTGGGGACATTTCTTTAGCGAACAGCTCAGCCAGAATCGTTTGACAGTAACCAGTGGGCTGGCTGTTGGTATTGATGGAATTGCCCATCGTGCCGCGTTACAGGCAGAAGGGAAAACCCTTGCCGTCTTAGGAAGTGGATTACGCCGACTTTACCCCCGCCGACATGTGGCGTTAGCGGATGCCATCGTGGCACAGGGCGGTGCTCTGGTGTCGGAGTTTCCTCTAAATACACCGCCGCTGCCGATAAACTTTCCTCGCCGTAATCGCATTATTAGTGGATTAAGTCTGGGGGTTCTGGTCGTAGAGGCGTCGCTGCGTAGTGGATCGCTGGTGACGGCGCGTTATGCATTGGAACAGAATCGTGAGGTTTTTGCCTTGCCCGGTCCGATTGGCAATCCGATGACGGAGGGTAACCACTGGCTGATACAACAAGGCGCAAGCCTGGTTACTCAACCTCTGGACATTTTTGAACAACTCCATAATGGGCTGCGTTGGTTTGCCGATATTCCCAATGAGGGCGTTCCGGAAATTATTTGTGCGACGGAAGGCGAACTGGAATTGCCATTTGCTGATGTGTTGGCTACCGTAGGAGATGAGGTTACACCTGTTGACGTTGTCGCTGAACGTGCCGGCCAACCTGTGCCAGAGGTGGTGAGTAAGTTACTGGATCTGGAGTTAGCAGGGTGGATCGCAGCTGTACCCGGCGGCTATGTCCGTATAAGGAGGGCAGGCCATGTTCGACGTACTCATGTACTTGTTTGAAACTTACATCCACAATGAAACTGAAATGCGTGTCGATCAGGATACGTTGACTGATGACCTCACCCGCGCGGGATTTGATCGTGATGATATCTACAGCGCGTTGGACTGGCTGGAAAAACTGGCTGATCTGCAGGAAGGGCAAACCCCGCCTTTAGCATTGGCCAGTGATCCCCTGGCGTTACGCATCTACACGGCTGAAGAAGAGCAGCGTCTGGATGCAGATTGCCGCGGTTTTCTGCTGTTTCTTGAGCAGATTAAAGTCCTTAATCTGGAAACCCGAGAAATGGTTATTGATCGGGTCATGGCACTTGAGACACAGGATTTTGACCTTGAGGATTTGAAATGGGTCATTTTGATGGTGCTGTTCAATGTGCCTGGTTGTGAAAATGCTTATCAGCAAATGGAAGATTTACTCTTTGAGGCTAATGAAGGGTATTTGCAGTAGTCGGGAATCAGAGTGAATCATGAACAAAGCCGTTATTGCTGACAAGCATCAACAGGTATGTCCTGAATGTGGGGCTGTGCTGATTATCCGTTCCGGGCAGCACGGCCCGTTTCTTGGCTGTTCAAATTATCCTGAATGTCGTTATATCCGGCCGCTTAAAGCCAATGCTGATGGGCATGTGGTGAAAGTGCTGGATGGTCAATCTTGCCCTCGCTGCCAGTCGACACTGGTGTTACGTCAAGGGCGCTATGGTATGTTCATTGGTTGTAGCAACTATCCTGAATGCGATCATACAGAAGCGATTGATCACCCAGATGAAACTGCCTTGATATGCCCCCAATGCCATGAAGGCCGATTACTTCAGCGGAAATCTCGCTACGGCAAGACGTTTTACGCTTGTGAGCGTTACCCTTCTTGTCAATTTTCGCTGAATCATAAGCCGCTCGCAGGGGAGTGTGAGTATTGTCATTATCCATTATTACTCGAGAAGAAAACTGCGCACGGAGTAAGACGCTTTTGCGCCAGTAAATTATGTGGAAAGCCGGTAGAAGAACGTCATAGTGATGAGTAACGTAAATTCTGAATATTTAGCACTGCTGTTACAGCAATTGCGGGAGGAGCGAGTGATCGCCTATCCAACGGAGGCTGTATTTGGACTCGGATGTGATCCTGACAGTGAGGTGGCGGTAGAGCGCTTGCTGGCGCTAAAACAACGCCCGCGTGAAAAGGGTCTGATTCTGATTGCAGCGAATTTTCAGCAACTGGAATCTTATATTGAGTTCTCTGCCTTGTCAGATGTGCAACGTCAGACGATTTTCGCTACCTGGCCTGGTCCGGTGACCTGGGTGATTCCAGCCAGAGCGGAAACACCGGACTGGTTGACCGGACGTTTTAGTTCGCTGGCGGTGCGAGTGAGTGATCACCCGTTGGTGAAGCAATTGTGTCTGGCATTTGGCAAGCCGCTGGTTTCAACCAGCGCTAACTTGAGCGGTCAGCCGCCCTGTCGTACCGCCAGAGAAGTTACTGCGCAGTTTGGCGAGCGTTTTCCTGTCCTCAATGGGGACGTTGGCGGTCGTCTGAATCCGTCTGAAATTCGTGATGCTTTGACGGGTGAAATGCTGCGTCAAGGGTAGTAACTACTGGAGAATAAGGTGCCCGCGAGTCAATCTTTTGCTGTTTTTGGTCATCCTATCGCGCATAGCAAATCGCCGCGTATTCATGCGTTGTTTGCAGAGCAAACCGGGATTTCGCTGACATATGAGCGTATCCTCGCCCCATTGGATGGTTTTGAAGATAGCCTGAATGCATTTTTTCAGAATGGTGCATGTGGCGCGAATGTGACTGCCCCATTCAAGGAACGTGCATGTGCTGCGGTGGACGAGTTGAGTGAACGAGCCCGTTCTGCTGGTGCCGTTAACACGGTTCAAAAGAAAGGTGATGGTTCGCTGTATGGTGATAATACGGATGGTATAGGCCTGTTGAGTGATTTGCAGCAGCATGAGTTTATCCAGCCGCGTAATCGGGTGTTGCTCGTGGGAGCTGGGGGCGCAGCACGTGGCGTTATTCAGCCTTTGCTTGCATACGGATGCGAGGTAATCATCGTTAACCGTACATTTGCCAGAGCAGCAGCACTGGCTGAGCATTTCAACTGCTATGGTCTGGTAAGTGCACTACCGCTAGAAACACTGGATGGTCAGCGTGTTGATGTAATTATTAATGCCACCTCATCAGGTATAGCGGGTGAGGTGCCTGATTTACCTGCTTCTCTGATATCTCCCGATGTGTGCTGTTATGACATGTTTTATCAGTCGGAACCGACGCCTTTTTTGAAATGGTGCATCCAGCAAGGGGCGCAACGGTATGTTGACGGTATAGGTATGTTGGTCTGGCAGGCGGCACATGCGTTCAATTTGTGGCACGGTGTCATGCCTGACGTTGTGCCGGTGATCCGTAAAATGAAGCAGGAACTGGGGGCATGAATCAGGCGATCCAATTCCCCGACCGGGAGCGGTGGAGTGATCTTGATGAGGCGATCATTTTTCCGGTACTGGTCGGTGGGTTCCAGCGTGAGTGCATCATTAGACGAGATGTTTTGCTTGCCCGCTACGGTGAAGCACAGCCGGAACAGTGGCTGTCACTGTTTCGCGAACATCGTTGGGATTGGGAAGATGAGTTTGAGCGTTTGATCCGTAATGATGAGTATGATGAAAAGGGCGCTTTCTGTTTTGGGAATGAATCTATTAATTAATGAAAAGCGCCCATGCTTTATTTACTGGGATGGCTGGTTTAGGTATTCGTCTTTCCAACGCACATAATTGTTGGCTGAATAGTGTAAACCTTCCAGCTCTTGCTCAGTGAGTGGGCGGATCTTTTTAGCTGGACTACCCAGATAAAGGTAGCCTGTCTCCAGCGTCTTCCCAGGTGAAACCAGACTACCTGCTCCGATGATGACGTCATTCTCAACTGTGACGCCATCAAGAAGGATTGATCCCATTCCTACCAGCACACGATTGCCGATGGTGCAGCCATGCAGCATGACC
Organism: Dickeya ananatis; assembly: GCF_019464615.1. Lineage (NCBI taxonomy): Bacteria > Pseudomonadati > Pseudomonadota > Gammaproteobacteria > Enterobacterales > Pectobacteriaceae > Dickeya > Dickeya ananatis. The sequence goes on from NZ_CP040816.1 coordinate 4,740,580, forward strand.
TTGTGCCCGACAGTGACATCTTCACCGATGATGAGTGGATTTCCATGTTCGTTCTTTTCTGAACGATGGGTGACATGTAAAACACAACCATCCTGAATGTTGGTACGAGCGCCAATCTGGATGAAGTTAACATCCCCCCGGATGACGACGAGTGGCCAGATGCTCACATCGTCTGCCAGTGTGACTTCCCCGATAACAACACTGGAAGGATCCACCATGACATTTTTACCGATAACAGGGCGCGTTCCTTTAAACGGGCGTAATGTCTCGGACATATGCCGTATTCTCCTAACGTTAGTGTAATGGATCCCAGATCTGCGATTGATCCGGCGTTATTGCTCAGAAAATAGCGTTGCCTGCACAATAACTCAACGTAAGGGTGGAAAAATGCGCGAACGGAAAAAAAGATTGAAAAAGTGGTTGTGTAACCCGTTCGGATCCCTATAATGCGCTTCCACTGACACGGCAACAGCGGCAACGCAGCGCGGTGTCAGGAAGCGGAAACGAAAATAATCGTTGACACTTCATGAGGAAAGCGTAGTATACGCCACCTCGCGACAGCAGGCTCAGGCCGGTCGCACTGCTCTTTAACAATCAATCAGACAATCTGTGTGGGCACTCGCAGGACACTTCACTAAAAATATTTAGTGAAAGTCTTGAAGAGTGACAACAGTTAATTCATTACGAATAAACAGTAAATTCTTTGAGCGCCGTTTTCTTCGGAAAACACATCAAACTTTAAATTGAAGAGTTTGATCATGGCTCAGATTGAACGCTGGCGGCAGGCCTAACACATGCAAGTCGAGCGGCAGCGGGGGGAAGCTTGCTTCCCCGCCGGCGAGCGGCGGACGGGTGAGTAATGTCTGGGAAACTGCCTGATGGAGGGGGATAACTACTGGAAACGGTAGCTAATACCGCATAACGTCGCAAGACCAAAGAGGGGGACCTTCGGGCCTCTTGCCATCGGATGTGCCCAGATGGGATTAGCTAGTAGGTGGGGTAAAGGCTCACCTAGGCGACGATCCCTAGCTGGTCTGAGAGGATGACCAGCCACACTGGAACTGAGACACGGTCCAGACTCCTACGGGAGGCAGCAGTGGGGAATATTGCACAATGGGGGAAACCCTGATGCAGCCATGCCGCGTGTGTGAAGAAGGCCTTCGGGTTGTAAAGCACTTTCAGCGGGGAGGAAGGGGGTAAGGTTAATACCTTTACCCATTGACGTTACCCGCAGAAGAAGCACCGGCTAACTCCGTGCCAGCAGCCGCGGTAATACGGAGGGTGCAAGCGTTAATCGGAATGACTGGGCGTAAAGCGCACGCAGGCGGTCTGTTAAGTTGGATGTGAAATCCCCGGGCTTAACCTGGGAACTGCATTCAAAACTGACAGGCTAGAGTCTCGTAGAGGGGGGTAGAATTCCAGGTGTAGCGGTGAAATGCGTAGAGATCTGGAGGAATACCGGTGGCGAAGGCGGCCCCCTGGACGAAGACTGACGCTCAGGTGCGAAAGCGTGGGGAGCAAACAGGATTAGATACCCTGGTAGTCCACGCTGTAAACGATGTCGATTTGGAGGTTGTGGTCTTGAACCGTGGCTTCCGGAGCTAACGCGTTAAATCGACCGCCTGGGGAGTACGGCCGCAAGGTTAAAACTCAAATGAATTGACGGGGGCCCGCACAAGCGGTGGAGCATGTGGTTTAATTCGATGCAACGCGAAGAACCTTACCTACTCTTGACATCCAGCGAACCTTGTAGAGATACGAGGGTGCCTTCGGGAGCGCTGAGACAGGTGCTGCATGGCTGTCGTCAGCTCGTGTTGTGAAATGTTGGGTTAAGTCCCGCAACGAGCGCAACCCTTATCCTTTGTTGCCAGCACTTCGGGTGGGAACTCAAGGGAGACTGCCGGTGATAAACCGGAGGAAGGTGGGGATGACGTCAAGTCATCATGGCCCTTACGAGTAGGGCTACACACGTGCTACAATGGCGTATACAAAGAGAAGCGACCTCGCGAGAGCAAGCGGACCTCATAAAGTACGTCGTAGTCCGGATTGGAGTCTGCAACTCGACTCCATGAAGTCGGAATCGCTAGTAATCGTAGATCAGAATGCTACGGTGAATACGTTCCCGGGCCTTGTACACACCGCCCGTCACACCATGGGAGTGGGTTGCAAAAGAAGTAGGTAGCTTAACCTTCGGGAGGGCGCTTACCACTTTGTGATTCATGACTGGGGTGAAGTCGTAACAAGGTAACCGTAGGGGAACCTGCGGTTGGATCACCTCCTTACCGAGTAGAAGTGCCTGCGTGGTGTCCACACAGATTGTCTGATGATAAGAAAGAGTCAAAAGCGTCTTGCGAAGCTGACAAGTGATGTCCCCTTCGTCTAGAGGCCCAGGACACCGCCCTTTCACGGCGGTAACAGGGGTTCGAATCCCCTAGGGGACGCCAGTATGACTGACAGTGGGTGAAAGGCACGGTCAACGCTAACCTAAAACTGATTAGAGATAGTCAGGTTTATGTTATCTGCTCTTTAACAATCCGGAACAAGCTGAAAAATTGAAACGACAGCATGTGAATGAGAATTCATGTGTTGTTCGAGTCTCTCAAAATACTCGCATCCCGAGACACTTTCGGGTTGTGAGGTTAAGCGACTAAGCGTACACGGTGGATGCCTAGGCAGTCAGAGGCGATGAAGGGCGTGCTAATCTGCGAAAAGCGTCGGCAAGGTGATATGAACCGTTATACCCGACGATACCCGAATGGGGAAACCCAGTGTGACTTGTCACACTATCATTAACTGAATCCATAGGTTAATGAGGCGAACCGGGGGAACTGAAACATCTCAGTACCCCGAGGAAAAGAAATCAACCGAGATTCCCCCAGTAGCGGCGAGCGAACGGGGAGGAGCCCAGAACCTGAATCGGCTTGTGTGTCAGTGGAAGCGTCTGGAAAGGCGCACGGTACAGGGTGACAGTCCCGTACACGAAGATGCACAGGTCGTGAGTTCGATGAGTAGGGCGGGACACGTGGTATCCTGTCTGAACATGGGGGGACCATCCTCCAAGGCTAAATACTCCTGACTGACCGATAGTGAACCAGTACCGTGAGGGAAAGGCGAAAAGAACCCCGGCGAGGGGAGTGAAATAGAACCTGAAACCGTGTACGTACAAGCAGTGGGAGCACCTTTTAGGTGTGACTGCGTACCTTTTGTATAATGGGTCAGCGACTTATATTCTGTAGCAAGGTTAACCGAATAGGGGAGCCGCAGGGAAACCGAGTCTTAACTGGGCGTCTAGTTGCAGGGTATAGACCCGAAACCCGGTGATCTAGCCATGGGCAGGTTGAAGGTTGGGTAACACTAACTGGAGGACCGAACCGACTAATGTTGAAAAATTAGCGGATGACTTGTGGCTGGGGGTGAAAGGCCAATCAAACCGGGAGATAGCTGGTTCTCCCCGAAAGCTATTTAGGTAGCGCCTCGTGAACTCATCTTCGGGGGTAGAGCACTGTTTCGGCTAGGGGGCCATCCCGGCTTACCAACCCGATGCAAACTGCGAATACCGAAGAATGTTATCACGGGAGACACACGGCGGGTGCTAACGTCCGTCGTGAAGAGGGAAACAACCCAGACCGCCAGCTAAGGTCCCAAAGTCATGGTTAAGTGGGAAACGATGTGGGAAGGCCCAGACAGCCAGGATGTTGGCTTAGAAGCAGCCATCATTTAAAGAAAGCGTAATAGCTCACTGGTCGAGTCGGCCTGCGCGGAAGATGTAACGGGGCTAAAACCATGCACCGAAGCTGCGGCAGCGACACTATGTGTTGTTGGGTAGGGGAGCGTTCTGTAAGCCGGTGAAGGTGGCCTGTGAGGGCTGCTGGAGGTATCAGAAGTGCGAATGCTGACATAAGTAACGATAATGCGGGTGAAAAACCCGCACGCCGGAAGACCAAGGGTTCCTGTCCAACGTTAATCGGGGCAGGGTGAGTCGACCCCTAAGGCGAGGCTGAAAAGCGTAGTCGATGGGAAACAGGTTAATATTCCTGTACTTGGTGTTACTGCGAAGGGGGGACGGAGAAGGCTATGTCATCCGGGCGACGGTTGTCCCGGTTTAAGCGTGCAGGTGGGTGGACCAGGCAAATCCGGTCTGCTGTCAACACTGAGGCGTGATGACGAGGCACTACGGTGCTGAAGTGACAGATGCCCTGCTTCCAGGAAAAGCCTCTAAGCATCAGGTAACATTGAATCGTACCCCAAACCGACACAGGTGGTCAGGTAGAGAATACTCAGGCGCTTGAGAGAACTCGGGTGAAGGAACTAGGCAAAATGGTGCCGTAACTTCGGGAGAAGGCACGCTCCTGTTGGTGAAGTCCCTTGCGGATGGAGCTGACGGGAGTCGCAGATACCAGCTGGCTGCAACTGTTTAATAAAAACACAGCACTGTGCAAACACGAAAGTGGACGTATACGGTGTGACGCCTGCCCGGTGCCGGAAGGTTAATTGATGGGGTTATCCGTAAGGAGAAGCTCTTGATCGAAGCCCCGGTAAACGGCGGCCGTAACTATAACGGTCCTAAGGTAGCGAAATTCCTTGTCGGGTAAGTTCCGACCTGCACGAATGGCGTAATGATGGCCAGGCTGTCTCCACCCGAGACTCAGTGAAATTGAACTCGCTGTGAAGATGCAGTGTACCCGCGGCAAGACGGAAAGACCCCGTGAACCTTTACTATAGCTTGACACTGAACCTTGAGCCTTGATGTGTAGGATAGGTGGGAGGCTTTGAAGTGTGGACGCCAGTCTGCATGGAGCCAACCTTGAAATACCACCCTTTAATGTTTGATGTTCTAACCTGGGCCCGTCATCCGGGCCGGGGACAGTGTCTGGTGGGTAGTTTGACTGGGGCGGTCTCCTCCCAAAGAGTAACGGAGGAGCACGAAGGTTAGCTAATCCTGGTCGGACATCAGGAGGTTAGTGCAAAGGCATAAGCTAGCTTGACTGCGAGAGTGACGGCTCGAGCAGGTGCGAAAGCAGGTCTTAGTGATCCGGTGGTTCTGAATGGAAGGGCCATCGCTCAACGGATAAAAGGTACTCCGGGGATAACAGGCTGATACCGCCCAAGAGTTCATATCGACGGCGGTGTTTGGCACCTCGATGTCGGCTCATCACATCCTGGGGCTGAAGTAGGTCCCAAGGGTATGGCTGTTCGCCATTTAAAGTGGTACGCGAGCTGGGTTTAGAACGTCGTGAGACAGTTCGGTCCCTATCTGCCGTGGGCGTTGGAAGATTGAGGGGGGTTGCTCCTAGTACGAGAGGACCGGAGTGAACGCACCGCTGGTGTTCGGGTTGTCATGCCAATGGCACTGCCCGGTAGCTACGTGCGGAAGAGATAACCGCTGAAAGCATCTAAGCGGGAAACTTGCCCCGAGATGAGTCTTCCCTGGGAACTTGATTCCCCGGAAGGGACGTTCGAGACGAGGACGTTGATAGGCTGGGTGTGTAAGCGTAGTGATACGTTGAGCTAACCAGTACTAATGACCCGAGAGGCTTAACCTTACAACACCGAAGGTGTTTTGGTGAGAGAGACGGAATTTTTAGCTTGTTCGAGGATTGGATGGCGTGGTGTAGCGATGCACGGCGACATGAAAGGTTAGGACGTTGAAAGACGTCAAAAGAATTTGCCTGGCGGCGAGAGCGCGGTGGTCCCACCTGACCCCATGCCGAACTCAGAAGTGAAACGCCGTAGCGCCGATGGTAGTGTGGGGTCTCCCCATGCGAGAGTAGGGAACTGCCAGGCATCAAACAGAGCGAAGGGCCCGGTCGAAAGACCGGGCCTTTTGTTTTTTGTGGTTTGCGGGGTAATGACCGGGCGGATGAATGACCGGTTGAGCAGGGTCAGCGCGCACAGCGCGCCCCGGCTAACACCGGGATTTTAATGGGTATCGTCCAGGTGGCAGCCTGAGACAGCTGGTCAGCCACTTCTGATACGGTGCCTTGATTACGCTGATTTATACGCGAGCCTCTTCACCCGGGCATCGGTTCCACCATCGCCCTTATCTCTCATCCGTTCTCCTCTATATCCTTGTTGTTTTTCCCCATTCCTGAGCATGAGAGAGCAATATTCTGAGGCTGAACTAAGCCCCACTCTGCCTTGCTCTTCGCTCTTATGCTAAAGATGGATATACAAATCGAATTCCTTATGAAAGATTTTCAACCAGAGGGTTATGCACTCGACATTGCTACTGAAAATCGCTATCTTTAGCTGCCTAGAAGTCTAAACGTATAAACGTATAAACGTGTGCAGTGAGGTGTAGGCTATGCCAATCCGGGTTCCTGATGAGTTGCCAGCGGTCAGCTTTTTGCGTAATGAAAACGTCTTTGTAATGACGTCTTCCCGAGCAAAAACACAGGAAATTCGTCCTTTGAAGGTGTTGGTGCTTAACCTGATGCCAAAGAAGATCGAAACGGAAAACCAGTTTCTGAGGCTGCTGTCGAACTCACCACTGCAGATAGATATTCAATTGCTGCGTATCGATAGCCGAGAGTCGAAGAACACGCCGGTAGAGCACCTCAACAACTTCTACTGCGATTTTGAAGATATCGAGCACGAGAACTTTGACGGCCTGATTGTGACCGGCGCACCGTTGGGGTTGGTCGATTTTTGTGATGTGGTGTATTGGCCGCAGATCGAGCGGATTGTTAAGTGGGCTAAGGAACATGTCACTTCCACTCTGTTTGTGTGCTGGGCGGTTCAGGCGGCACTGAATGTCCTGTACGGTATTCCCAAACTGACCCGCGAGGTGAAGTTATCCGGTGTATATTCGCACCTTACGTTGCAGCCTCATGCCTTGCTGACGCGTGGCTTTGATGAAACTTTTCTGGCTCCTCACTCCCGTTATGCCGATTTTCCTTCCAGTGTTATCCGCGAGCATACCGATTTGGATATTCTGGTGGAGTCTGATGAAGCAGGCGCCTATTTGTTTGCCAGCAAGGACAAGCGGCTGGCGTTTGTTACCGGACATCCTGAGTATGATGCGCTGACCCTGTCGGGTGAGTATTTCCGTGACCGTGAAGCAGGTCTGGAGCCGGTGATCCCGGTAAATTACTTTCCAGACGATAACCCTGAGAAAACCCCAAGGGCGACCTGGCGTAGCCACGGGCATCTGCTGTTTTCCAATTGGCTGAATTATTACGTTTACCAGATCACGCCGTTCGACTTGCGTCATATGAACCCTACACTGGACTGATTCCCCCTACCTTCATTTTTCCTGTCAGGCGCCTAACGGCGCCTTTTCTTTTTCCTGTTGGTATACGACAGGCTCCTCCTTGTACCTGTTTTTATGATGTATGAAATAGGTTTCTCTATTACATAGAAATTTAACTTTTTATTAATCAAGTATTTGCTTTTAACTTTTAAATAAAATGGAAATAGTTTTTGATTTTTAATTTTATTGGATTAGGCTTAGTGCTGTTGGCTGAAAAACGTTCGAGTTAAGTTCGCAGATTGAGCAGCCAATAAGGCGAAGATGGCGGAGCAAAAAGGAACGACGACATGACACAACAGACGATAAGCAGGGAACTGGTGTTCACCGCAGCGTTAGGTGACGCGGAACGGCAGATTCTGACGACGGAAGCGGTTGATTTTCTCACTGCGCTGGTAAGCCGGTTTACATCGCAGCGCAATCACCTGCTGGCCGAACGTCAGGTAATACAGGCGCGGATTGATAGTGGTGAATTACCGGGCTTTATTTCGGAAATGGATTCCATAAAAAAATCTGACTGGAAAATTCGTGGTATTCCGAATGACCTGTTGGATCGCCGGGTAGAGATTACCGGTCCGGTGGAACGCAAAATGGTGATTAACGCTCTGAACGCCAATGTGAAAGTCTTCATGGCAGACTTTGAAGACTCACTGGCACCCAGTTGGTCAAAAGTGATCGAGGGGCAAATCAACCTGCGTGACGCCGTGCGTGGCTCCATCGCCTACACCAACGAGGCGGGAAAGATTTATCAGCTCAAGCCCAATCCCGCGGTGTTGATTTGCCGGGTTCGTGGGTTACACCTGCCGGAAAAACATGTGCTGTGGAATGATGAGCCTATCCCCGGCAGCCTGTTTGATTTCGCGCTCTATTTTTTCCACAACTACCGTCAACTGTTGGCCAAAGGCAGCGGCCCGTATTTCTATTTGCCGAAAACCCAATCCTGGCAGGAAGCAGCCTGGTGGAGCGAGGTGTTCAGTTATACCGAAGACCAGTTCGGTTTAGCGCGCGGCACTATTAAAGCAACGGTATTGATTGAAACCTTGCCTGCTGTGTTCCAGATGGACGAGATCCTGTATCACCTGCGTGACCATATCGTCGGGCTGAACTGCGGTCGTTGGGACTATATCTTCAGTTACATCAAAACGTTGAAGAATCACCCGGACCGCGTATTACCAGACCGTCAGTCAGTGACGATGGACAAACCGTTCCTGAGCGCCTACTCGCGTTTGCTGATCAAAACCTGTCACCGGCGCGGTGCATTTGCTATGGGGGGGATGGCTGCCTTCATACCCAGCAAAGAGGCGGAACGTAATGCGTGGGTGCAAGAGAAGGTCAGGCAGGACAAAGAACTGGAAGCGCGCAATGGTCATGACGGCACCTGGATTGCCCACCCCGGTTTGGCTGACACCGTGATGCCGGTGTTTGACCGCTTACTGGGTGATCGCCCCAATCAGTTGGATGTGTTGCGTGAAGATGATGATCCGGTAACCGCTGATGAACTGCTGGCCCCTTGCCCAGGTGAGCGTACCGAAGCGGGTATGCGTGCCAATATCCGCGTAGCCGTGCAATACATCGAAGCCTGGATTTCCGGCAACGGTTGCGTACCGATTTACGGTCTGATGGAGGACGCGGCCACCGCAGAGATCTCCCGCACCTCCATCTGGCAGTGGATTCACCATGGCAAAACCCTCAGTGATGGCCGCGTGGTGACCAAAGCCTTGTTCCGCCAGATGCTGGCTGAAGAGATGCAGGTTATCCGTAGTGAGCTGGGTGACACCCGCTTCGATAGCGGTCGTTTCGAGGAAGCAGGCCGACTGATGGAGCGTATCACCACGCAAGACGCGCTAATCGATTTTCTTACCTTACCCGGTTACGACTTACTTGATTAATCCTGTTTAAAAAAGGAATCGCTATGAGCACCTCTCGTACCCAACAAATCGAGCAACTGGAAAAAGAGTGGAATACCCCGCGCTGGGAAGGCATCACCCGCCCGTATCGCGCTGAGGATGTGGTGAATTTGCGTGGTTCAGTGAACCCTGCCTGCACACTGGCGCAACTGGGGGCGGAAAAACTGTGGAAGTTATTGAACGGCAAGTCACGTAAAGGCTACGTCAACTGCCTTGGCGCGCTCACCGGCGGGCAGGCATTGCAGCAGGCGAAAGCCGGGCTGGAAGCGGTGTATTTGTCCGGCTGGCAGGTGGCGGCAGATGCCAACCTGGCTGCCAGTATGTACCCGGACCAGTCGTTGTATCCGTCTAACTCGGTGCCTGCGGTAGTGCAGCGCATTAACAATACCTTCCGCCGTGCGGATCAAATCCAGTGGGCTAACGGTATCGGGCAGGATGACCCGCGTTATACCGATTACTTCTTACCGATAGTGGCCGATGCGGAGGCCGGTTTTGGTGGGGTGTTGAATGCGTTTGAGTTAATGAAATCGATGATTGAAGCCGGTGCTGCCGCCGTGCATTTTGAAGACCAACTGGCGTCGGTGAAGAAATGCGGTCATATGGGGGGCAAAGTGCTGGTACCGACGCAGGAAGCGGTACAGAAGCTGGTCGCGGCTCGTCTGGCAGCCGATGTGTTGGGCGTGCCGACATTGCTGGTGGCGCGAACTGATGCGGATGCGGCAGATCTGCTGACTTCGGATTGTGATGACTACGACCGGGACTTTATTACCGGTGAACGTACGGTGGAAGGTTTTTACCGTACCCGCGCCGGTGTAGAGCAGGCCATCAGTCGTGGACTGGCTTATGCCCCTTACGCCGATTTGGTGTGGTGTGAAACCTCTAAGCCGGATCTGGAACAGGCGCGGCGTTTTGCGCAGGCGATTCATGCCCGTTTCCCCGGTAAGCTGCTGGCTTATAACTGCTCGCCGTCATTCAACTGGAAGAAGAATCTGGACGATCGCACCATTGCTCATTTCCAGGATGAACTGTCGGCGATGGGCTACAAATACCAGTTCATTACGCTGGCGGGTATCCACAGCATGTGGTTCAACATGTTCGATCTGGCGCATGCCTATGCGCAAGGCGAAGGGATGAAACACTATGTGGAGAAAGTACAGCAGCCGGAATTTGCGGCTATTCAACAAGGTTACACCTTCTCTTCTCACCAGCAGGAAGTGGGGACCGGTTACTTTGACAAAGTGACCACGCTGATTCAGGGAGGTGTGTCGTCGGTGACGGCACTGACCGGATCGACAGAAGAACAACAGTTCTGACGCGGATTATCCGCCCTATCGCGGCCAGCCTGATGCTGGCCGCGTGTCGTTATGTCGATGGCCAAAGAGGAGAGTTGGATGAGTCGGGGACGGGAAAAACTGGTGGCACAGACCATTCTGCAAGGATTCGATGCACAGTATGGTCGGTTTCTGGAAATCACCGCCGGGGCGCAACAGCGCTTCGAACAAGCAGACTGGCATGCGGTACAGCAGGCGATGAAGCAGCGTATCCAGCTTTACGATCACCATGTCGGGCTGGTCGTGGAACAACTGGGCTGTATCACTGATCGGCAATGTTATGACGCCACCTTCGTCGCCCGGGTTAAACAGATTTACACCGCCTTGCTGCCGGATTATCCCCGCTTCGAAATTGCAGAGAGTTTCTTCAACTCCGTGTATTGTCGGTTGTTTAATCACCGGGAACTGACGCCGGACAAGCTGTTTGTGTTTAGCTCGCAGCCCGCGAGACGCTTTCAGGCGATTCCACGACCACTGGCTCGAACTTATACACCTGACAATGGGTGGGCGGCTATGCTGGAAGCGGTGTTGACGGCACTGCCGTTGCGGTTGCCGTGGGAAGACCTGGCGCGGGATATCGGCTATGTGGAGCGATCGCTGCGGGAGGCGTTTCCGACAGCATCGCTGGCTAAAGCCTCGCTGCAGGTAGCCAACGAGCTTTTTTATCGTAATAAAGCGGCCTGGCTGGTGGGGAAACTGCGTTTACCGGGGGGCGTGTTTCCCTTTTTACTGCCGATTCACCATAACGAACGCGGTGCGTTGTTTCTGGATACCTGCCTGACTCGTCACTCGGACGCCAGTATTGTATTTGGTTTCGCCCGTTCCTACTTCATGGTCTACGCGCCGCTGCCGTCGGCACTGGTAGCCTGGCTGCGAGACATTTTGCCGGGTAAAACAACGGCCGAATTGTATCTGGCTATTGGGTGTCAGAAGCACAGTAAGACGGAGTACTACCGGGAGTACCTCGATTTTATCGCCAGCACTCAGGAGCCGTTTATTATCGCGCCGGGCGTGAAAGGGATGGTGATGCTGGTGTTTACACTGCCGACGTTCGATCGGGTGTTCAAGGTGATTAAAGACAAGTTTGCGCCGCAAAAAGAGGTCAGCGAGGCACGGGTACGCGAGTGCTATCGGCTGGTGAAGGAGCATGACCGCGTCGGACGCATGGCCGATACGCAGGAGTATGAAAACTTCGTGCTGGAGAAAGCGCGCATCAGCCCTGAACTGCTGGCGGAGCTCTGGCGGGAAGTGCCGGACAAGCTGGAAGACTTGGGCGACCGACTGGTCATCCGCCATCTGTATATGGAGCGGCGGATGACACCGCTGAATCTTTATCTGGAGCAGGCTAGCGGGCAGGCGCTGCGCGATGTGATTGAGGAGTATGGCAACGCCATCCGGCAACTGGCGGCCGCCAATATTTTCCCCGGTGATATGCTGTTTAAGAACTTCGGTGTGACTCGTCACGGCAGGGTGGTGTTTTATGACTACGATGAAATCTGCTACATGACCGAAGTGAATTTCCGCGATATACCACCACCCCGCGATCCGGCGGACGAGCTGGCGGCAGAGCCCTGGTATAGCGTTGGGCCGAATGATGTCTTTCCCGAGGAGTTCCGCCAGTTTTTGTGTAGCGACCGCCGTTTGCTGCCGCTGTTTGAGGAACTGCACGCCGACCTGTTTCGGGCTGAGTACTGGCGGGCGTTACAGCAGCGGATCCGCAGCGGTCATATCGAGGATGTCTACGCCTATCGGCGCAGAAAGCGCTTTAGTGTGCGCTATGCCGACCCGGTGACGTCAGACAGGGCGCTGACGTCATGATGTGCTGGTCGTGAGCAGCTTAACGTGCGCCGCCGTATTGGTAGCTAATCTCTTTGGCCGCCTTAATCACCAGCGCACCTAATTCGGTAATGCGGCTGTCGGTGATGCGGGACACCGGCCCGGAAATAGAGATAGCGGCAAAGGCTTCGTGGTGTTCATCGAGAATGCAGGCGGCGACACACCGTAAGCCTAACGCATGTTCTTCATCGTCCAGCGAGTAACCCTGGCGGCGAATCGCCGTCAGATTCTCTTTCAACGTCTGGGCGTTCAAGGTGTGTGGGGTATAGCTGTGTAGCCCTTTGCGGTGCAGTAGCTGGGTGACCTTGTCATCAGGCAGCATGGCGAGAAACGCTTTTCCGGCACCGGAGGCGTGCATCGGCAGCTTGCCGCCGATAGGCGCTGACATACGCATCAGCGCGGTACACTGCACCTGATCGATGATGATCGCCTGATAATCGGTTTGGTCCAGCACGGCCAGATTCACCGTTTCACCGGAACTTTCCATCAGTTGACGCAGCATCGGGTGCACCAGGCTGAGCAGATTTCTGCTTTGCAGAAAGCTACTGCCGACGATAAACGCATGGGTACCGATGGTCCATAATCCTAAATCACCGACCTGGCGAACAAAGCCTTGCTGTTGCATGGTGGTCAACAATCGGTGTGTGGTGGAGTTGGGCAAGCCAGCTTGTTGGGCCAGATCGGTCAACGCGATGCTGCCGTTGGCTTTGGCGATATATTCCAGCAGTGTCAGACCACGGGTCAGCGATTGTACCTGACCGGCGGGCTGCGCTGCGCTGGCAGTGGTAGCGCGGGGTTTTTTACCGCGTTTGGCGGGTTCGGGTGGCGTCATCATCGGTTTCCTTTTTCATATCATGGAATCGATTTTCGTTTTTTTAGCGCAGAATGCAACCGTCTTATCAGATGGGGTTATCAACGGCGCGCAGCGCTGGCACGACGCACTCTTGTGCTAGGATAAGGATTCGCACAGACGAGGGTAATAACGAGAATAAGATGATGGCAAATCGGTTACAGGCATTACAGCAGCAACTGGCGCAGCGTATTATGATTCTGGATGGCGGCATGGGCACCATGATCCAGAGTTACCGTCTGCAGGAGGAAGATTATCGCGGTGAACGTTTTGCCGACTGGCACTGCGACCTGAAAGGGAATAACGACCTGCTGGTACTGAGTAAGCCGGAAGTCATCACCGCCATTCATCACGATTATCTGGCCGCGGGCGCGGATATTCTGGAAACCAACACCTTCAACGCCACCCGTATCGCCATGGCCGACTACCAGATGGAAGCGCTATCGGCGGAAATCAACACGGTCGCTGCCCGGCTGGCGCGCGCCTGCGCCGATGAGTGGACGGCACGTACGCCAGAGCGTCCACGCTATGTGGCCGGGGTCTTGGGGCCAACTAACCGCACCGCGTCAATCTCACCGGATGTGAACGACCCGGCGTATCGTAATGTCAGTTTTGACCAACTGGTGGCTGCCTACCGGGAATCGACCCGCGCGCTGATTGACGGCGGCGTTGATATCATCCTGATTGAAACGATTTTTGACACGCTGAACGCAAAGGCCGCCATTTTTGCGGTAGAAACCGAATTCGAGGCGCTGGGTGTCACGCTGCCAGTGATGATTTCCGGCACCATCACCGACGCTTCCGGCCGTACCCTGTCCGGGCAGACTACCGAAGCGTTTTATAACTCGCTGCGCCATGCCCGGCCGCTGTCGTTCGGTTTGAACTGCGCACTGGGGCCGGATGAGCTGCGCCAGTATGTGGCGGAGTTATCGCGCATTGCTGAATGTTATGTCACCGCGCACCCCAACGCGGGGCTGCCGAACGCCTTTGGTGAATACGATCTGGATGCGGATGAAATGGCGCGCCAGATTGGCGAATGGGCGCTGTCTGGTTTCCTGAATATCATCGGCGGATGCTGCGGTACCACGCCAGAACACATCGCTGCAATGGTGAAAGCCGTTGAGGGTGTCGCGCCGCGCGCGCTGCCGACGCTACCGGTCGCCTGCCGCCTGTCCGGGCTAGAGCCACTGAATATTGGTGACGACACGCTGTTCGTTAACGTCGGCGAGCGTACCAACGTTACCGGTTCCGCCAAATTCAAGCGACTGATCAAAGAAGAAAAGTACAGTGAAGCGCTGGATGTGGCGCGTCAACAGGTGGAAAGTGGCGCGCAAATCATCGACATCAACATGGACGAAGGGATGCTTAACGCCGAAGCGGCGATGGTGCGTTTCCTGAATCTTATCGCCGGTGAGCCGGATATCGCCCGTGTGCCTATCATGATCGACTCCTCCAAGTGGGAAGTGGTAGAGGCGGGGCTGAAGTGCATTCAGGGTAAAGGCATCGTCAACTCGATTTCGATGAAAGAAGGCGTGGAAGCCTTTGTTCATCACGCCCGGCTGGTGCGCCGTTACGGTGCAGCCGTGGTGGTGATGGCATTTGATGAAGTGGGGCAGGCGGATACCCGCGCGCGCAAAATTGAAATTTGTCGCCGTGCTTACCAGATCCTGACGGAAGAGGTCGGTTTCCCGCCGGAAGACATCATTTTCGACCCGAACATTTTTGCTGTTGCCACCGGTATTGAAGAACACAACAACTATGCGGTGGATTTCATTGAGGCTTGCGCCGATATCAAAGCCCAGTTGCCGCACGCGCTGATTTCCGGTGGTGTGTCTAACGTGTCGTTCTCGTTTCGCGGCAATGAGCCGGTACGTGAGGCGATTCACGCCGTGTTCCTGTATTACGCCATCCGTAATGGCATGGACATGGGGATCGTCAACGCCGGCCAGTTGGCTATTTACGACGATCTGCCCGCTGAACTGCGTGACGCCGTCGAAGACGTCATTCTCAACCGGCGCGACGACGGCACCGAGCGGTTGCTGGAGATTGCCGAGAAATACCGGGGCAGCAAATCCGACGACGATAGCAACAAAGGCGAAGCGGAATGGCGCGGCTGGCCGGTGAAAAAACGGCTGGAATACGCGCTGGTTAAAGGTATCACCGAGTTTATCGAACCGGATACCGAAGAGGCGCGAGCGGAGTCAGCACGTCCCATCGAAGTGATCGAAGGGCCGTTGATGGACGGCATGAACGTGGTCGGCGACCTGTTCGGTGCCGGTAAGATGTTCCTGCCGCAGGTGGTGAAGTCGGCGCGGGTCATGAAACAGGCGGTGGCGTACCTGGAGCCGTTTATCCAGGCCAGTAAAGAGCAAGGGTCCAGCGCGGGTAAAATTCTGCTGGCGACGGTGAAAGGCGACGTACACGACATCGGCAAAAACATCGTTGGCGTGGTATTGCAGTGCAACAACTACGAAATCATCGATTTGGGCGTGATGGTGCCGACCGATAAAATTCTCAAGACGGCGCGTGAAGAAAATGTCGATATCATCGGCCTGTCAGGGTTGATTACCCCCTCGCTGGATGAAATGGTCAACGTCGCCAAAGAGATGGAACGCCAGGGCTTTACGTTGCCGTTGCTGATTGGCGGCGCGACCACCTCCAAAGCGCATACAGCGGTGAAGATCGAGCAGAATTACAGCGGCCCGACGGTATACGTGCAGAATGCGTCGCGCTCGGTGGGCGTGGTGTCGGCGCTGCTCTCGGATACGCAGCGCGATGACTTTGTGGCGCGTATCCGCAAAGAATACGAAACGGTGCGCATCCAGCATGGCCGTAAAAAACCGCGCACACCGCCGGTGTCGCTGGAGGTGGCGCGCGATAACGCGATGCCGATCGACTGGGAAAGTTATACACCACCAGTAGCTCATCGCCTTGGGGTACAACCGGTTACCGCCAGTATCGAGACCTTGCGCAACTATATCGACTGGACGCCGTTCTTTATGACCTGGTCGCTGGCAGGCAAATACCCCAACATTCTGGAAGACGAGGTGGTGGGGGCGGAGGCCAAGCGGCTGTTTGCGGACGCGAATGCCATGTTGGATACCCTGTCCGCCAACGGTACGCTGAACCCGCGTGGCGTAGTGGGGCTGTTCCCGGCTAACCGGGTAGGCGATGACGTTGAAATCTATACCGATGAGCGTCGCACTGAGGTGCTGACCGTCAGCCATCACCTGCGTCAGCAAACCGAAAAGACGGATTTCCCGAACTACTGTCTGGCGGATGTGGTGGCGCCGAAAATCAGCGGCAAGCCGGATTACCTTGGTGCGTTCGCGGTGACCGGCGGTCTGGAAGAAGACGTGCTGGCGGCGCAATGGGAAGCGCAGCACGACGACTATAACAAGATCATGCTCAAGGCGCTGGCAGACCGGCTGGCAGAAGCGTTTGCCGAGTACCTGCACGAGCGGGTGCGCAAGGTCTACTGGGGCTATGCGCCGAACGAGAACCTCGGTAACGACGAGTTGATCCGCGAAAATTATCAGGGCATTCGCCCGGCACCGGGGTACCCGGCTTGCCCGGATCACACCGAGAAAGCCGTCATCTGGCGATTGCTGGACGTGGACAACACCGTTGGCATGAAACTTACCGAGTCTTACGCCATGTGGCCGGGTGCGTCGGTGTCTGGCTGGTACTTCAGTCATCCGGACAGCAAGTATTTCGCCGTGGCGCAAATCCAGCGTGACCAGGTGGAAGACTATGCGGTTCGCAAGCAGATGCCGATAGAGGACATTGAGCGTTGGCTGGCGCCGAATCTGGGGTATGACGCAGATTGATTAACCAGTAGGGTTGATAAGAAAAAACAGGCCGGGGTAACCCGGCCTGTGCTTTTTTTGATGTCTGATAGGATTAGTAAAGGCCGATGGTTTTCCACCACAACAGGCCAACAGTCATGAATATCGCCTGATTAATCAGGCTGATGATAAAGCCGGTGCGCCACCAGACGGCGGTGGGAACGTAACCTGCGCCGAACAGAATCGGGCCACGGGCGTGGGTGTATTGGGTCAGCGAACAGTACAGGCTGCTGGTGAACGCCAGCATCAGGGCCATCGGTGCCGCTGGGATGTGCAGATTAATGCCGACGCCAAGAAACACCGCGTACAGTGCCGCAATTTGAGCGTTGCCGCTGGCGAAAAAGTAGTGAGTGTAGAAATAGGCGGCATTGAGCAACAACAACACCAGTACCCAACTGGTGCCCTGCATCAGATGACCGATATTATTGCCGATCAGATCGCCAAACCAGTTAGTGAAACCGAGTTTCTTCAACTGGTTAGCCATCATGAGCAACGCGGCGAACCAAATCAGCGTATCCCACGCGCCTTTTTCGCTCTTGATGTCTTCCCAATTGAGTACGCCAGTCAGCAGTAAAAAGGACAGGCCGACAAAGGAGGCGGTGGTGGCGTCCACTCCCAGCATGTCGCCGAAAATCCACAAGACCAGCAGGATCACCACGGTGACGGCCATCAGCCATTCGCCGCGCGACATGCGCCCCATTTTTTGCAGTTCGGTAATTGCCAGTTTCGGTGCGTCCGGCGTGTGTCGAATTTCCGGTTTCGCCAGCACATACACACACAGTGGCACCAGTAACAGCGAAATCACACAGGGCACCACCGCGGCGACAAACCAACTGCCCCAGGTGATAGTGACACCGGCGTTGGCTGCCAGTTTCACCGCCAGCAGGTTGCCGGTGTACCCGGTCATGAACAAGGCGGCGGTGACATCATTCACGTTGCCGATACAGGTAATCAGAAAGGTGCCGATCTTACTGCGGGAGGCGTCTTCCGGTTTGGAGTCGAAGCTGCGAGCTAACGAGTCGGCAATCGGGTAAATGACCCCGCCGCAGCGTGCGGTGTTACTGGGCATGGCGGGGGACAGCACCAGATCGGCGAAGGCTAATCCATAAGCCAGCCCTAGCGTGCGTTTTCCCAACAGGCGGATCATTTGCAAGGCGATACGGCGACCCAGGCCTGTTTTGATAAAACCGCGGGCGATCATGAACGCCACCACGATCAACCAGATAAGCGAACTGTTGAGATCGCTCAATGCGGTTTGAATCGAGGCGCTGGCATTGGTGTCGCCAGCGGCATACGTCAGGGCGAACAAGGTAATGCTGATGAGGCCAATAGCGCCAATAGGCAAGACATTCGCCACGATGCTGATGATAGTAGCAACAAACAGTACGGCGGAGTGCCAGGCGGCGGGTTTCAGTCCGGTAGGTGGCGTCAGTTGCCAGAAGAAGGCGCTCACAATCACAATAATGAGCAATGCCAGCCAGTTCAGGCCATATGCGGTTTTAGTCTTCATCCATATTTCCTTTGCTCAGGGCTGAAACGTTACCGTCGCCGGTATTGACTGCAACGGCTGATGAAAAAAGCATAACGCCAGAAATAGGCGGCGTGGTGGAAAAACACCTTGTTTTTGATTTAGACCGTGTTTTTAAAAAATTACGTGTATTTACCCCCGTTGGCTCACGTAAGAATAGATAAGATATCAGTAAGATGGCAGCCTAAAGAACGGATACAGGCAGGAGGCGCCTGGTTTAGGGAGGGAATACCTGTGTTAATCACCGCGGTTTTAACTAAAGGAGGCCAGGTTCTGTGCTGACGTTGTTGAACTTGTTGTCTGCCATCGCGTTGTTGGTGTGGGGGACGCATATTGTTCGTACCGGAATTATGCGGGTGTACGGCGCACGTTTGCGTCGCACCATCAGCGATAGCGTGAGCCGTAAGCCACTGGCGTTTCTCGCAGGGATAGGTGTGACGGCACTGGTACAGAGCAGTAACGCGACCGCGCTGCTGACCATCTCTTTTGTCTCACAGGGGCTGATCGCACTGGCTCCGGCGCTGGTCATCATTCTGGGGGCCGATGTCGGTACTGCCTTGATGGTCCGAGTGCTGACGTTTGATCTGTCCTGGTTGTCACCCCTGCTGATTTTCCTCGGCGTGGTGTTTTTTCTCAGCCGGAAACAGACCCGCGCCGGTCAATTGGGCCGCGTTGCTATCGGGCTGGGATTGATTCTGCTCGCGCTGGAGCTGATTGTGCAGTCGGCGACGCCGATTACCCAGACCGCAGGTGTTCAGGTGTTGTTTTCATCGCTGACCGGCGATGTGATGCTGGATGCGCTGGTCGGGGCGGTGTTTGCCGTGGTGAGTTATTCCAGTCTGGCGGCGGTATTGCTGACGGCGACATTGACTGCCAGCCATATGATTTCTCTTGAGGCAGCGTTGTGTCTGGTGATCGGCGCCAATCTGGGCAGCGGCATTGTGGCGCTGGCGAATGCCAGCACGCAGGGGGCTGCAGCGAGACAGGTAGCGCTGGGGAGTATGTTCTTCAAACTGATCGGCTGTCTGCCGGCGTTGCCAGCTATCGGTTATCTGACGGACCTGATGGAAGCGCTGGCATTACCGGATGCAGAGCGGGTGATTTATTTCCATCTGTTTTACAACCTGGTGCGCTGTCTGCTGCTGTTGCCGTTTGCCGGGCGTATGGCGGAGTTGTGCAGTAATCTGGTGCGGGTTGAACCGGATCTCGACCCACGACTGCGCCCCCGTCATCTGGATGTCAGTGCGCTGGATACCCCGACGCTGGCGCTGGCTAACGCCGCGCGGGAAACACTGCGTATTGGCGATGTGATTGAACAGATGTTGAAGATGTTTCAGGACGCACTGCAGGGCAACCGCCCGCCGGTGCGCGAGATCCGTAAGCTGGATGATGATGTGGACGTGCTCTACAACGCCATCAAGCTCTATCTGGCGCAGATTGAAAAAGCCGGCCTGCATAAGCGTGATTCCCAACGCTGGGCGGAAGTGATCGAAATGGCGCTCAGTCTGGAACAGGCTGGCGATATCATCGAACGGGTGGTTTGCGATTTAGACGCCCGCGCGCCTGACGGGTTGCGCGGGTTCTCAACGGCAGGTCAGGATGAGCTGAACACGCTTTATGAGCAACTGATGAACAACCTGCGTCTGGGGATGTCGGTATTCCTGTCGTCGGATGTGACCAGCGCCAGACGCCTGCGCCGCGCCAAACACCGTTTCCGTATTCTGAATCGGCGTTATTCCCATGCGCATGTTGACAGGCTGCATCAGCAAAATGTGCAAAGTCTGGAAACCAGTTCGCTGCATCTTGGGTTACTGGGCGATATGAACCGACTGAATTCACTGTTCTGCGCGGTGGCCTATAACGTGTTGATGATGACGGAAGATGAGGATGACGAGCGGGAAGAGTCCTCTGCGTCGGCGTAACCCGGTGATAGCCGTTCAGTGAAGGTAAAAAAAACCGAAATCCTATGGATTTCGGTTTTTTTGTTGCGGCAGTACGGAAGGCTTATTCGAACAGGTTGTGGTGCAGTGTCTGTACCACCTGCTCGGCATCGCTGGACGGCACCAGGAAGCACAGGTTATGGCTGCTGGCACCATAGCAGATAAGGCGAATATTGAACGGCTCCAGTACACCGAACACTTCTTTGCCGACACCGCAGGCTTGCGACAGTTTGTTACCGATCAGCGCTACCAGTGACATGTTCTCTTCCACTTCCACCCGGCACAGCGAGGAGAGTTCAGTCAAAAGCGCACTGGACAGCAGGCTGTCGCCGGTGGAGGTTGAGCCGGTTGTATCCAGCGTCAGCGCGACATTGACCTCAGACGTGGTGATCAAATCCACCGAGATGTTGTGGCGAGCCAGAATGCTGAACACTTCCGCCAGAAAGCCGCGTGCGTGCAGCATGTTGAGGCTGTGCAGGGTTAGTAGCGTCTGCTTGCGGCGCAAGGCCAGCGCACGGAACAACGGTGGGTTTTCGGTGTTGTTGCACACCAGCGTGCCACCCGCTGCCGGGTCTTTGCTGGAGCCGACAAATACCGGAATATCGCTGCGCACGGCAGGCAACAGCGTCGCCGGGTGCAGCACTTTGGCACCGAAGGTCGCCATTTCGGCGGCTTCTTCAAAGGTAATCTGGTCGATGCGGTGGGCAGAGGGCACCACGCGCGGGTCGGTAGTATAGATACCGGGTACGTCAGTCCAGATATCGATGCGGCTAACGTTTAACGCTTCGCCCAGCAAGGCGGCGGTGTAATCGCTGCCGCCGCGGCCCAGTGTGGTTGTGCGGCCTTTGGCTTCGCTGCCGATAAAGCCCTGGGTAATGACCAGACCTTGTGCCAGACGCGGTGCCAACTGGCTGCGGGTCAACTCGCCGAGCGTGTCGCAGTCTGGTTCGGCGCGGCCGAAGCGGTCATTGGTGCGCATGATTTTACGCACGTCGAACCATTCTGCGGCGACGCTACGCTCACGCAGGATTTCCACAAACAGCAGGGTGGACATCAGTTCGCCGTGGCTGACCAGCTCGTCGGTCAGGGCGTTGGAGGTAGCCAGCGACGCCGCTTCCGACAGGCGGGCTACGTTTTCCAGCATACGTTCAATTTCTTCGCGGATAACGGCAGGCTGGTTGAGGCGGTTGATAATGGCGTATTGGATCTGGCGTAGTTTTTCCAGTTGCGCCGCACGTTCATCCGGCGGCAAACCTTCAGCCAGTGCAACCAGCAGGTTGGTGACGCCGGCAGAGGCAGACAGCACCACCACGCGTACCTGAGCGTCAGACAGCACGATGTCGGCGCTGCGGTTCATGGCGTCGAAATCTGCGACGCTGGTGCCACCGAATTTAGCGATAATCAGTGAGTTGTTCGTATTAACAGACATTCAAAAAACCTCGTGTCAGGGGCGTCATCGTCGTTATCGACAACAGCATTCCATCGTTAAGCCTTGGCACAAGGGAAGAGCGGTAAGCAGGGGGCAGGCGTAGGAACTGGCTACGGCACACCCAGAAGCGCTCCACCTTGCTGATCGTTTCGCGTTGCGAAGCGATGCGGGTGACAACCCAGGGGATTCAGCCCCTGCAGTCGACAGCGTAAACACCGTAGGTTACGTCCGTCTCGGCGCTGCTCCCCCTCTGATATCGTCATCGGATACGGTTCCTCCGATACCTTGCCTGGGCGGCGCTCCTCTTCTGGCTTGCGCAACACGTGCGCAAGTAGTCTTTTACAAATAGCGGGTAACGCGTCGGCTGTCAATCAACATTGGATGGGGGCGGGGCATTTCGCAAGAAAAGGGCTTCCCAGCACGGCGTTAAGGGATACAATCGGGGTAAAAGCGGGTGGGTTTTCCCGCCTGTCGACCGATTTGTTCTCAAACCGAAGAGTAGTGTGATGAAAAATATCAACCCGACGCAGACTGCCGCCTGGCAGGCATTGCAGCAGCATTTTGCCGCGATGAAAGAGGTTCAGATTAGCGATCTTTTTGCCCAGGATCCTGATCGCTTCTCGCATTTTTCCGCCACATTCGGCGATTTGATGCTGGTGGATTATTCCAAAAACCGCATCACCGCTGAAACGTTGGAAAAACTGCAGGCGCTGGCGCGTGAAACCGATCTGTCCACGGCCATTAAATCCATGTTCTCCGGCGAGAAGATCAACCGTACTGAAGATCGTGCCGTGTTGCATGTCGCGTTGCGCAACCGCAGCAATACGCCGATCGTGGTTGATGGCAAGGATGTGATGCCGGAAGTGAACGCCGTGCTGCAAAAGATGAAGCAGTTCAGCGAGCGCGTCATTGGCGGGGAATGGAAAGGGTATACCGGTAAGGCGATTACCGATGTGGTGAACATCGGTATCGGTGGGTCCGACCTGGGGCCGTTCATGGTGACAGAGGCGCTGCGCCCTTACAAAAATCACCTGACCATGCACTTTGTTTCCAACGTTGACGGCACCCACATTGCTGAAGTGCTCAAACGCGTCAACCCGGAAACCACCCTGTTCCTGGTGGCCTCCAAGACCTTTACCACCCAGGAAACCATGACCAACGCCCACAGCGCGCGTGACTGGTTCCTCAAGGCTGCCGGTGATGAAAAACATGTCGCCAAGCACTTTGCCGCGCTGTCTACCAACGCGAAAGCAGTTGGCGAATTCGGCATTGATACCGACAACATGTTTGAGTTCTGGGACTGGGTCGGTGGTCGCTACTCGCTGTGGTCCGCTATTGGTCTGTCGATTGTCCTGTCCGTCGGCTTCGATAACTTCGAGCAATTGCTGAGTGGCGCACATGCCATGGACCAGCATTTCGCCACCACCCCGGCTGAGAAAAACCTGCCGGTACTGCTGGCGTTGATCGGCATCTGGTACAACAACTTTTTTGGCGCGGAAACTGAAGCGATTCTGCCGTACGATCAGTACATGCATCGTTTCGCGGCTTACTTCCAACAGGGCAACATGGAATCCAACGGTAAGTACGTTGACCGCAACGGCAATGCTGTAGATTACCAGACTGGTCCTATCATTTGGGGCGAGCCGGGTACCAATGGTCAGCATGCGTTCTACCAGTTGATTCATCAGGGGACCAAGCTGGTGCCGTGTGATTTCATTGCACCGGCGACTACCCACAACCCGTTGAGCGACCACCACAGCAAGTTGCTGTCGAACTTCTTCGCGCAGACTGAGGCGCTGGCGTTCGGTAAATCCCGCGAGGTGGTGGAAGCTGAGTTCGCCGCTGCGGGCAAGTCCGCTGCTGATGTGGCGCACGTGGCACCGTTCAAGGTGTTCGAAGGCAACCGCCCGACCAACTCCATCCTGTTGCGAGAAATCACACCGTACAGCCTAGGGGTGTTGATCGCGCTTTACGAGCACAAGATCTTCACGCAGGGCGCTATCCTGAACATCTTCACCTTCGATCAGTGGGGCGTGGAGCTGGGCAAACAGCTGGCTAACCGCATTCTGCCGGAATTGCAGGATGACAGTGCCGTCAGTAGTCACGACAGCTCCACCAACGGGCTTATCAACCGCTTCAAACAGTGGCGTGCGTAATGACCGCGGCGCAGCCGCGTCTTGAGCGCTGCGCTATAACAGCCATGTCATGATGATGAGT
This sequence comes from Dickeya ananatis, assembly GCF_019464615.1. Lineage (NCBI taxonomy): Bacteria > Pseudomonadati > Pseudomonadota > Gammaproteobacteria > Enterobacterales > Pectobacteriaceae > Dickeya > Dickeya ananatis. The sequence goes on from NZ_CP040816.1 coordinate 4,764,715, forward strand.
CATAAAACAGGCCCCGATTTCGGGGCCTGTGAGTTTGTAGGGGACGTGATCGCCGTCATGGTGACAGAAATAGTTGCTCCATGAACAATGACTGCCATGCTGATGGTGGTAACATGGGATTGTTTCGGCATAAGTTTTCGGTTGTCGGGTCGGGTTAGCCCGGCTTCGGCCAGTGTATCGATCATCACGGAGAGAAGCATGCGGACTCGAATACTGATGGGATTGGCTGCCATCACGCTGTTGGCAGGGTGCAGTACGAATAACGATCTCAGTGCTGCCGGTCAGGCGGTACGTTTTACTGACACCAAACCGGCAGCGCAATGCCAGTTATTGGGTAGCGTTACTGGCACACAGTCTAACTGGTTGTCGGGCAGTGGTAATGAAGGCAGCTCCATGCGTGGTGCGGCGAACGATCTGCGCAATAAGGCGGCGGCCATGGGCGGTAACGTAATTTATGGCGTGAGCACGCCGAGTCAGACGTTCCTGTCCAGCTTCGCGCCGCTGGACAGCAAAATGCAAGGCCAGGTTTATAAGTGCCCTTGATATTCAAGACCGTCAGCGCCATGGGTAAATACCCATGGCGCTGACAGCGTTTCAGCTCTGATTTTCCTGGCGCATACCAATATCCAGCAGTGTTTTGCTGGCCTCACCGCCGATTTCCCGCGTCAGGCTCGGCACCAAATAGCCTGAAACCTGCGTCATCAGCCCCCGAACCAACGTACGAGCTTCATCATCCGGTACCAGAAAGTGCGCGGCACCTTGAACCTTATCCAGCACATGCAGGTAGTAGGGCAAAATACCGGCGTCAAATAAGGCGTTGCTGAGTGCCACCAGCGCGTCAACGCGATTGTTAATACCACGTAGCAAGACACTTTGGTTGAGCAATGTCACCCCGGCACGACGCAGACGCGCCATGCTGTCGGTGAGATCCGCGTCGATTTCATTGGCGTGGTTGATGTGGGTGACCAGCACCACCTGCAGCGGGGATTGCGACAACCGCTGGCAAAGCTCCGCCGTGATACGTGCGGGGATCACCACCGGCAGGCGGGTATGGATGCGTAAGCGCTTGAGATGCGGAATCTGTTCCAGTTCGGTTAGCAACCAGTCCAGCTCGTGATCCTTGGCCATCAACGGGTCGCCGCCGGAGAAGATGATTTCGTCCAACTGCGGGTGCTGGCGGATATAATCCAGCGCCTGACGCCAGTTAGCTTTGTTGCCCTGATTATCCTGATAAGGGAAATGGCGGCGGAAACAATATCGACAGTTGACAGCGCATCCACCTTTCACCAGCAGCAGAGCACGGTTGTGGTATTTATGCAGTAACCCCGGAACGACACTCTGCTGTTCGTCCAGTGGGTCCTGGCTAAAGCCCGGCGCGACAATAAACTCGTCCTGGGCGGTCAGTACCTGTAGCAACAGTGGGTCGTGGGCGTCGCCGGGGCGCATGCGAGCGGCAAAGGCACGCGGTACCCGCAACGGAAATAGCGTGCGAGCTTCGCGTCCGGCGGTCAGTTGCGGATGCTTATCCAGTGCCAGAAGTCTCAGCAATTCATCGGGATCGGTAATAACGTCGGCGAGTTGCTGCAACCAATCTTCTCGGGAGGGTATATTTAGGGTTACAATGTGTGCCATTTTTTTGGCTAAGTACCAGTATCAATGTAGAGGGCCATTATGGCGACTTATTTTAGCAACGATTTCCGTTCCGGTCTTAAAATCATGTTCGAGGGCGAGCCGTATGCTATCGAATCCAGTGAGTTTGTGAAGCCGGGTAAAGGCCAGGCTTTTGCTCGTGTCAAAATGCGTCGCCTGTTGACGGGCTCCCGCGTTGAGAAAACCTTCAAGTCTACTGACTCGGCAGAAGGCGCTGACGTAATGGATACCAACATGAACTACCTGTATAACGACGGGGAGTTCTTCCATTTCATGCACCCTGAAACCTTTGAACAGCATCAGGTTGAAGCGAAAACCGTGGGTGATTCTGCCAAGTGGTTGCAGGACAACGCTGAATGTATCGTTACCCTGTGGGATGGTCGTCCGATCGCCGTTCAGCCGCCGAACTTTATCGAAGCTGAAATCACCGATACCGATCCGGGCCTGAAAGGGGATACCGCAGGTACAGGTGGCAAACCGGCAACGCTGTCTACCGGTGCTGTGGTGAAAGTACCGTTGTTCGTACAGATCGGCGAAGTTATCAAGGTTGACACCCGTTCTGGCGAATACGTTTCCCGCGTGAAGTAAGCCTTCCTGGCGCGTAAACTGCCCATCGGGCGGTTTACGCGTTGCCATTCCTCTGATTCCCGTCTGAAAAACTCTTTCACACAACCAGAACGTTCCCTGATGGTATTTTATCCCGGCTAACGTAATAATGCCGCGTCTTGGTTAAGGAGAGAGCAGAGCTATGTCCCCACTTATTATCACGGTATTCATGCTGACCCTCAGCAATGTATTTATGACCTTTGCCTGGTACGGGCACCTTCGCTATTTTAGTGGACGGACCTGGATGGTGGCCGCGCTGGTCAGCTGGGGGATTGCACTGTTTGAATATTTGTTGCAGGTGCCTGCGAACCGTATTGGCTATCAGGTCGCCTCCGCTGGGCAACTGAAAATCTTGCAGGAAGTGATCAGTCTGTCGGTGTTTATTCCTTTCTCGATAGTGATTCTCAAAGAACCCTTCCGTACCGACTATATTTGGGCCGGGCTGTGCCTGTTGGGCGCGGTATTCTTTATGTTCCGCGATAAAATTATGGGCTGATCGGCCGTCACGTTATTCGATAAAACAGCCGGTATAACAACCGGCTGAAAATACGCCAATGAGCGGCGTTATCATGATGTGAAATAATCATATCAAAACGATGTTTTATTTATTTTCTCTTTCTGTTGGTTCCCGCTGTTTATTTCCCCGTACTGGCTTTCGTGTTTACCCAAATTAATTTATCTGTCTGAAAGCCATTACGCTGCGCGCTTGCCAGCAGTGCTTGCTTTACAAGCGGGGAAATCTCGGGGGTACGGGAGAGAATCCACAGATACTCGCGATTTGGCCCGCAAACCAGTGCATAACGGTAGTCGCTGTCCAGCGCTATCACATTGTAGCCGCCATAGAATGCTCCGAAGAAAGACACTTTCAGCGCAGCACGTTGTGGCGAGCCGGTGAAGTACCCCTTGCCGATACTTTCGCGCCAGACGCGTTTCACCGGGTCGAAACCACGGTTAACCACGGTGATACCGCCATCGTCCCGTGGGCTGTAGGTCGCGGTAACCTGCTCCAGACCACGCTCGAAACGGTTATCCAACCGGGCGATTTCATACCAGGTTCCCATATAACGGGCAGGTTCGAAATTATCCACGACCTGAACACCCTGCGGTGGTGTGGTGCTGCAGGCTGTCGTGAATAAGGTGATCAATGAGGTCAGCAATACGCGCCAACTTTTCATTTGCGGCTTCCTGTGTTGGTTTATCTCGGGGTTAAAGGTAGGAAGCGGAATGCAAAGATGCAATAAAAAAGGCCCGCGTAGTGCGGGCCGTGACGTATAACCATGAGGCGCTGTTACAGCGTTGCGACACCAATGATGGTGACGACGGAGAGGATTGCCGCCAGACCGTAGAACACCCATTTACCGGCCGGAACATGAATCTTCAGGTCATGCATGGCGTGATGGATACGGTGCAGACCGCACCACAGCGGCAGTACAATCATCAGCAGCAGAAATGCACGGCCAATCAGGCTGTGGCTGAACGCGGCGATACGATCGTAGGTCAGCGCCTGTGGGAACAGGCCAAGCGGCAACAAAATCCCGATAAGCAGGATGATAACCGGCGCGAACATCGCGCTCCACATGCCGCCTGCGCCGAACAGGCCCCAGAACGGTGGTTCGTCGGAACGTTTGGGTTGTTGATTACTCACGAGATTCCTCCTGTTCAGAACAGCAAGGCGATGGCCAGCACCGCCAGCGTGATGACCACAGTGGCCGCCCACAGTCCTTTAACGATCGGCTCCGGCCCCATTTTTTCATCTTTCACGATGATGATGGAGGCCTTCGGTGCCAGATCAAACCAGGTCTTGGTGTGCAATACCGCCGCCAGCAGGGCGACAATGTTGAGTAGCAGCACCAGCGGGTTTTGCAGGAAGCCGATAAACTGGCTCCAGCCTTCCGGACCGGCTTTGAGCGAAAACACGCCATGTAGCAGGACGATGCTGAACCAGACCGCAGGCACCGCAGTACCTTCGCGCAGCATATAGAAACGGTAGAAACCGAGCTTCTGCCACCAGGTGGGCGTCATGCCACGGACATACGCTTTACGTTTGGTGATCATTTGTTGCCTCCCTTATTGTGGTCTCAGCATGGCGATCATGAAGTCTTTGGCGCTTTCCACTTTGCTTTGCTGGATAGCAGCCGCCGGATCGACGTGCTTCGGACACACTTCAGAGCAGTAACCGACGAAGGTACAGGACCAGACGCCGTTGTCGCTGTTCAGTTGCGGCATACGCTCTTTCTTACCGTGGTCGCGATTGTCCAGATTGTAACGGTGTGCCAGCGTAATCGCGGCAGGACCGATGAACTCCGGATTCAGGCCGAACTGAGGACAGGCGGCGTAGCACAGCCCGCAGTTGATGCAACCGGAGAACTGATGGTATTTCGCCATCTGTGCCGGTGTCTGTGTGTTCGGGCCCTGCTCCGGTGTGCGGTTGTTGCCGATGATATAAGGCTTGATAGCTTCCAGACTTTCGATGAAGTGGGTCATATCCACCACCAGATCGCGTTCAATCGGGAAGTTGCCCAGCGCTTCAACCTTCATGCCGCTGCTGGCATAGTCACGCAGGAAGGTTTTACAGGCCAGTTTCGGCACGTTATTGACCATCATGCCGCAAGAGCCGCAAATCGCCATACGGCAGGACCAGCGGTAAGACAGGTCCGGTGCCAGGTTGTCCTTGATGTAGCCGAGCGCATCCAGCAGCGAGGTTTCGCGGGTATACGGCACGTCGTAGGTAGCGAAGTGCGGGGCGTTATCCTGCTCTGGGTTATAGCGCATGACTTCCATTTTCAGGGTTTTCATATCAGCCATTCGCTTGCTCCTTCTTGTTTTTCTCCTGAGCTTCTGCTTCGGCACCGTAAACGCGTTTTGCCGGCGGCAGCTTGGTGATTTTCACATCGCTGTATTCCAGACGTGGTGCGCCTTCCGGGTTGTAGAACGCCAGCGTGTGCTTCAGGAAATTGACGTCATCACGCTCGGTGCAGCCTTCATCCAGACGCTGGTGTGCACCACGTGATTCTTTACGGTTGATGGCGGAATGCGCCATACACTCGGCGACGTCCAGGCTGTGACCCAGTTCGATGGTGTAGAGCAGATCGGTGTTGAACACGCTGGAACGGTCGGTGATTTTCACGCGTTTGAAGCGTTCTTTCAGCTCGGCCATCTTGTCGACGGTTTTCTGCATCAGCTCGGTGGTACGGTAAATACCGCAGCCTTCTTCCATCGACATACCCATTTCGTCGCGGATTTTAGACCAGCTTTCGGTACCTTCCTGCTTGAGCAACGCGTGCAGGCGCTGTTCCACGTCTTTCGCCTGAGCATCCAGTGCGCTGGCGTTGGCCGGTGCTGCTGACTGCGAACGTTCTACGGCTTTTTCACCGGCTACGCGGCCGAACACCACCAGTTCTGCCAGTGAGTTGGAGCCAAGGCGGTTAGCGCCGTGCAAACCAACGGATGAACATTCGCCAACGGCGAACAAGCCCTGAATGCGGGTTTCACACTGCTGGTCGGTTTCGATGCCGCCCATGGTGTAATGCGCAGTAGGACGAATCGGAATCGGCTCTTTCACTGGGTCGACACCGACGTAGGCTTTTGCCAGTTCGCAAATAAACGGCAGACGTTCTTTCAGTTTCTTCTCGCCCAGATGACGCAGGTCGAGGTAGACCACATCGCCCAGCGGGGTCGATACGGTGCGTCCGGCGCGCCATTCGTGCCAGAAGGCTTGCGATACTTTATCGCGCGGCCCCAGTTCCATGTATTTGTTTTTCGGCTCGCCCAGCGGCGTTTCCGGCCCGAGGCCGTAGTCTTGCAGATAGCGGTAGCCGTCTTTGTTGACCATGATGCCGCCTTCGCCACGGCAGCCTTCGGTCATCAGAATACCGGAACCCGGCAGACCGGTAGGGTGGTACTGAACGAATTCCATATCACGCAATGGAACGCCGTGACGGAACGCCATCCCCATACCGTCACCGGTGACGATGCCGCCGTTGGTGTTGTAGCGATAGACGCGACCCGCACCGCCTGTTGCCATCACGATGGCGTTGGCTCGAATCTGAATCAGCGACCCTTCCATCATATTGATGGCAACGACCCCACGGGCATGTCCGTCATCCACCAGGATGTCCAGAACGAAATGCTCGTCGAAACGCTGAATCTGTGGGTATTTCAGAGAGGTCTGGAACAAGGTGTGCAGCATGTGGAAACCGGTTTTATCCGCAGCAAACCAGGTCCGTTCGATCTTCATCCCGCCGAAACGACGTACGTTAACCGAACCATCCGGTTTACGGCTCCACGGGCAACCCCACTGCTCAAGCTGGGTCATTTCGCGCGGGCAATTCTGCACGAAGTGGTCCACCACGTCCTGTTCACATAACCAGTCTCCCCCTGCCACGGTGTCGTGGAAATGGAAGTCGAAGCTATCATGATCCTGTGTGACCGCCGCCGAACCACCTTCTGCCGCCACAGTGTGGCTACGCATTGGGTAGACTTTGGAAATCAGCGCAATCTTGAGTTGGGGATTTGCTTGCGCCGCAGCAATCGCGGCCCGTAAACCTGCTCCCCCGGCCCCGATAATGGCCAAATCGGCATTAAAGGTTTGCACTGCATGCCTCCAGTTACTTAAGTTAAATAAATTAAATTAAGAAAATAATATGCAATCCAACGTCGTCACTTATTTTCCGTTTTAATTTCAAGACAGTAAATCGAGTGAAAAATAGCTGATCTACCTATAAAGAGAGATTCAATCACTCTTTTTTTGTATGGAAATGATTATAGCGATTTGAAGATGTCTGAAATTTGATGTGATCCAGTATTTTGCTGTTTTTTAATATCCGCACGGACATATTCCGGAAAACGTGACGGGAAATGTGATTTATTCATAAATATCACTTTTATTTCTTTAATAATCTCGACAAATCAAATTGAAGAAAGTCTTCCGCTGGATAAATTTGTCTGGTTGGGGGGATACGGGTAGACTGCATCTCCAGTTTGAGTGTGGAGTGGAAATCATGAGCGAAACGGCCAGTTGGCAACCCAGTGCCCCTGTCGCTAATCTGTTGAAGCGGGCGTCGATAATGAAAGAAATCCGGCGTTTCTTCTCAGACCGGGGCGTGCTGGAAGTGGAGACGCCGGCCATGAGCCAGGCGACGGTGACGGATGTGCATCTGTTCCCGTTCCAGACCCACTTTGTCGGCCCCGGTGCTGCTGATGGTATGGCGTTGTATCTGATGACCAGTCCGGAATACCACATGAAGCGCTTGCTGGCGGCAGGAAGTGGACCGATTTACCAATTGTGTCGCAGCTTTCGCAACGAAGAGTCCGGCCGCTATCACAATCCTGAATTCACCATGCTGGAGTGGTATCGCCCCCACTACGATATGTATCGCCTGATGAATGAAATGGATGACCTGCTGCAACAGGTGCTGGAATGTGACAGCGCCGAAATGCTGTCTTACCAGCAGGCGTTCCAGCGTCATCTGGAAGTAGACCCGTTGTCGGCCGATAAAGCACAGCTGCGTGAAGCGGCGGAGAAAATCGGCGTCGGTGATGTGGCGAACCGGGAAGAAGATCGCGATACCCTGTTGCAGTTGCTGTTCGCATTTGGCGTCGAGCCGCAGATTGGCCGTGATAAACCGGCGTTCGTCTACCATTTCCCAGCCACGCAGGCTGCGCTGGCGGAAATCAGCACCGAGGATCACCGCGTGGCGGAGCGGTTTGAGGTGTATTACAAAGGTATCGAGCTGGCCAACGGTTTTTGCGAGCTAACGGACAGTAAAGAGCAGCGTCAACGCTTCGAGCAGGATAACCGCAAGCGCGCCGCGCGTGGTTTGCCGGTACAACCGATTGACGAAAACCTGCTGGCGGCCTTGGCCGCGGGTATCCCGCCGTGTTCCGGCGTGGCGCTGGGCGTCGATCGCCTGGTGATGCTGGCGCTGAACGCCGAGTCTATCGGCGAGGTGATGGCATTTACGGTGGATCGCGCCTGATACCGTTTTCTCTTCTTAAGAATCGAGTTTGACAGAAACCACGGAAGCTATTGCTTACCGTGGTTTTCTTTATTCAGCGCAATAACAGCATTCAGCGAAATGACCACGTAAGCGCCATTACAACCCCCCCGTAGTACGGGTGGCGGTCGCGGCGTTGCGCCCGGCGATTTGTACTGAGTCCATCCGGACATGGAACGGTGGGAACGGCATCACCAGATTGTGCTCGCGGTAGCTTTCCAGAATCAGCTGGTGCAGTTCGTGGCGCAACGGCATACGGTGACCCATCTCGGCGGCGAAAATACGCAGTTCAAAAATTTGGATGCCCTGACGCAGGTCGACCAAAAACACTTCCGGTGGGGGATTATCCAGCACCAGCGAACAGCGTTTCACCGCATCCAGCAGTAGTGTGGTCACTTCCTGCGTGCTGGCATCGGCGGGGGCGGGAATAGTCAGTACCACACGGGTGACCGAGTCAGACAGCGACCAGTTGATGAACTGTTCGGTGATAAAGGCTTTGTTGGGCACGATGATCTCTTTGCGATCCCAGTCGGAGATCGTGGTGGCGCGGGTATTAATGCGCATCACACTGCCGGTCAGATCGCGAATGGTCACGGTATCGCCAATACGGATCGGCTTTTCGAACAGAATGATCAACCCGGAAATAAAGTTGGCGAAGATCTCCTGTAAACCAAAACCCAGCCCTACACCGAGTGCGGCCACCAGCCACTGCAATTTCGACCACTCGATGCCGATCAGTGAGAATCCAGTCAGCCCACCAACCAGCATCATCAGGTACTTGCTGATGGTAATAATGGCGTAGCCGGTACCGGGTGACAGTTCAATATGCTGCAATACCGCCAGCTCCAGCAACGCAGGCAGATTTCGCACCAACTGCGCGGTAATAATAAACACCAGCAGCGCTATCAATACCGAGCCCAGCGTAATCGGTTGTACGCTCTCTACACCTTTCACCGTGCTGGTGACGTCCCACAGGCTGATATTCTCCATAAACGCAAAAGCGGAATGGATTTCCGACCACAGCGCGATGACCGAGACCAGGGCGACCAATGTCAGGATAGACCTTACCAGTTTCAGTGAGCGTGCGCTGATGGCATCCAGATCCACCACCGGTTCTTCCACGGCATCCCCGCTGGCTTCGTGCGACGACAGCGTCGTATTGTCGTCTTCACCCCGGGCGCGTTGCGCCAGCATGTCCGCCCGGCGTTGTCTGGCGCGGTCAAACGCGATGCGGCGGCGTTGAATCAGCATCCAACGGCGGATGATGTGATAAATCACCAGCAGGAAGAACCAGATGGCGACGGAGGTTTCCAGCCGTGCCAGCAACGCCTGCGACGTGGTGAGATAGCCCAGGCAGGATGCCAGTGCGGCAATCAGCGGAATGCAGATCATCAGATTCCACATCGCACGGTTTACCGGGTTTTCACCGGATCCTTCTTTATCCAGATACAACGGGATCCCAGCCCGTTTCAGGCTTGTGGTTACCAGACTGAGCGCCATGCACAGCAGGATAAAGCACAACCGTCCCAGCGTACTGGAAAACTCCCGATCGTTGAGGTTATCGAAGGTGATCAATGCCATCACCAGCGGCACGATAAAGGCGATAGAAAGACGGTAGTAGCGCATGGCGCGCGCCACCTGCTTCGGCGACCAGCCGAAATGCACGATGAACAACCCCTGACGGTGAGAAAACGCGGCACCAATCATCACCACCCACATCAGCGGCACGGTGGCGGTCACACTGTCGCCGATGGCAACGGCGACCGGGTAAGGCCAGGCGTTTTGCAACCCGTAGCCGAGTGCGGCCCACAGCACTGGCAACGGCATCGCTACCATCACCGACCAGAACACGGTACGTAGTGTCAGCATGAAGTAATCAAGCGTCACCTTGCCGACCCGGCTACTGGCACGGTCCAGAAAGGCGTGGTAATGGCGACGTGAGCTGATGCTAAGGCCGACCAGCAGTAACGCGCCCAGCAGCGGCAACAGGGTTCCCTGACTGGTAACCATCATCAGCATGGCGCCACTGAGCTGGGTGAGGGTATCGAGCGATAACAGGCGCGATAGATCGCGTAACAGGTTCAGCGGGTAGGCAAAACCAATCGGGTCGACATCCGCCACCCAGAACAGGTAGCGGTGTGCCGCGTCGCGGATCTCGATCAGGGCATCTTCCAGTTGGTTACTGGCGACCTTTAACTTGGTCAACTCCAGAATCTGCGTGTCGCAACCGGAAATCAGCGACGTGAGCAGATCGCGCTGGGTGCGTTGCTGATCGTTGACGATCTTTTGTTGAGCGGCAGTCAACGGGGTACCGTTATCCTGTCGGGTCGGTTCGCCGGTTGCCGACAGCTTATTGAGCTGGTCTTCATAATGCAGGCGCTGGGCACGCAGTTGCGCCATGTCGCCATCCAGTTGCTGGGGTTTGGGCATTTCCGGCAGCCTGGCGACCTGAGCGCGCAACGTTTCTCCCAGCGCTGGTGAGGAACCGAGCCATTGCGCCTGTTCGCGTAGCGTACTCAGCGCCTGACGCACCTGTAGCGTTTGGGCGGCGGTCTGGCGCTGGCGTGCTGCTATTTGATCCATGCGCTGCGCCTGCTGGTTCAGTGCCATGGAAAGCTCACGGTTGGTTTGCAGCAGGCTGGCGACGGCGGTGGGTAACTGGCCTTCCTGCTCTGCCAGTTGCTCCGTTCTTTCTAATGCCTGCTCCGCCTCACGCTGGCGCAAAGTATTCAGCGTACTGCGCAATAACTGGAGCTGATTATCCAGCCGGTCACGCCGCTTTTTATAGACCTCGGCTTGTAGACGCGAGAGCTCCTGACGGTTACTGGCGGAAAGCTGCGCCAGTTCCAGCTCTTCCAGACGACTTTTACGCAACGCGGCTTCAGCCTGTAACGCGGCCAGTTGCGCCTGACCGAGAGGTGTCGTGGGAGTACCCAGCGCCTGTACGCGTCGTTCGACGTCGCTCAGTGCGCGGTTGGCTTCGGTCTGCTGCTGTGGCAACTGGGCCAGCGAGTCGCTGATTTCACGCTGGTGGTCCTGCTCTTGTTGTAACTGGCGGGTTTGCTCCAGCAACTGACTACTGATCTGGACAATTTGTTGTTCCAGGTCGTTAACCGATGTAGTTTTGGGTGGTGCCGCCGGTTTTGCGTCTTCCGCGTCAGACTGCTGGCGCAGTTCGCGGGTCAGTTTGGGGAAGTCATCAATCGCACGCTGGTACTGGTCGGCCCGTTGGCGGGTCTCCCGGCGCTCATCCAGCAGCCGCAACGCCGATTGCAGTTCTTTGACGATGTCGGCTTGCGCCGGGGCGTTCTTGTTGGTTTCGGCTTGCTGGAGATCCTGTTTCAGTTGCGTTTCGTCAGGCAACTGGGCGGCCAGCGACGTGGTTGATAACAGGCATCCCATCAGGAAAATCAGAATCAGACGCACGGCTGGCCTCCTCAGGTTATTGATGGGGTCAGGGGGTGGTATCGGTCGTGTCGCTGTCGTTGGCCGCACTCATGCGAGCCCGTACACTCTCATCCAATGCCTCGGCCATGGCTTCACCCATACGGGTGACACTCTGGCTGGCCAGTCCCGGCATTAACTCTACACGACCTTTCGCAAACAGGTTAATAACCGTGGAACCGAGTTTGAAACGACCCATTTCGTCGCCTTTTTCCAGAATAACCGCGTCTTCGCCTTCCAGCGGATAGGCCCAGCGTTTGATGATGCCTTCACGCGGCGGCGTAACCACACCCGCCCACACCGTTTCGATACTGCCGACGATGGTCGCGCCTACCAGGATCTGCACCATAGGGCCGAATGGCGTATCGAACAGGCAGATCACTCGCTCGTTGCGGGCAAACAGGTTCGGCACGTTGGCGGCGGTCAGCGGATTAACGGAAAACAGGTCACCCGGCACGTAGATCATGTCGCGCAAAATACCGTCACACGGCATATGCACGCGGTGGTAATCGCGCGGCGAGAGATAAGTCGTGACGAACACACCGTCGCGAAACAGGTCAGCGAGAATAACGTTACCGGCCAACAGCGCTTCCAGCGAATAGTTGTGCTGTTTGGCTTGCAAGACCTGAAGATCGTCAATGGTGCCCAACTGAGAGATAGCGCCATCGGCAGGGAACACTAACCGGTTTGCCAGCGGATCAACCGGACGGATCCCCGGTTTTAGCGGGCGCACAAAAAAGTCGTTGAACGTACGGTAGGATGCGGCCTTGGGTTGCTGCGCTTCCTGCATATTGACCTTGTAGATGCGCGCAAACAGTTCAATCACCAGTCTGGTAAGCAGGCCAGCCTGGCGGTTGGCTCCCCAACCGGCCAGTTGCGTCAGCCAGACCTTCGGGAGCAGATGTTGTAGAGCAATCTTGATTCTGTCCAGCACAGTGAGCCTCGTCGTTTTCTAAGGGTACGCCGTAAAAAGGGGCGCATTGTAGCGGTGGATACGATAAATGTCAGTTATCCGAAGCAGAAAAGGATTTACGCGTTTTTACCTGCGCCATGCTCTCCAGAATGCGGTGGTAGTTATCAAAACGCTCAGCGGCTATCTCACCTCGCTCCAGCGCGGCGCGGATGGCGCAGCCGGGGTCGGTATCGTGTTTGCAGTCACGGAATTTACAGCTGCCCAGATAGTCGCGAAACTCGATAAAACCCTGTGTGACCTGCTCAGGCTCCAGATGCCACAGGCCGAATTCGCGTACACCCGGCGAATCGATAACGTCGCCGCCGTGGGGGAAGTGGTACAACCGCGCGGCGGTGGTGGTGTGCTGGCCAAGCCCTGAAGCATCTGACACATCGTTGACCAGAATTTTGGCGTCATCAGGGTAGAGCAACGCATTGAGCAGGCTCGACTTGCCGACGCCGGACTGCCCGGCAAAGATACTGACACGGCCGGTCAACGCGGCTTCCAGTTCGGCGATGCCTTGTTGGGTGTGGCTGGACAGCATTAGTACCCGGTAGTGCAGGTTGCGATAGATATCCATCACGTCTTCTACGAACTCACGGCCTTCGTCATCCAGCAAGTCGGTTTTGTTGAGCACGATCAACGGCTCGATTTCCAACGTTTCACAGGCCACCAGATAGCGGTCGATAATGTTGAGCGACAGTTCCGGCAATATGGCGGAGACAATCACAATCTGGTCGATATTAGCGGCGATCGGTTTGATACCGTCATAGTAATCCGGCCGGGTCAACACCGACTGACGTGGGTGTACCGCTTCGACAATACCGCTGATGCCGGCCAGCGTTTCATTACCGGCACGCCAGACGACCCGGTCACCGGTGACCAGCGAGGGGATAGTACGGCGGAGATTACAGCGGTGTACCTCGCCATCCGGCGCTTCCACATCGGCATGCATGCCGAAGCGGCTGATAATGATGCCTTCCTGCGGTTCGCCCAATTGGTTGTCATCCCACTCGACCTTGCTGTCGGCATGCTTCAGGCGGCGCTGATGGTTGGCGCTAACCCGCCGTTGCTGACCTTTTGACAGTTTCTTTTTACTCACGCAGTCTCTCTTGGTTCGGCGCTTATCGCCGGTGGCGATGGAAGCGACTATAATACACGCTATTTTATTTTAATTAACCGCCGCCGGGCCTGTCAGCCTGCTGGCGGCGAAACTTTCAATAGCAAGGGCGACACGGGAACGCGACGATGGTAAATGAAAACAACCTGATCTGGATCGATTTGGAAATGACGGGGCTGGATCCTGAACGGGATCGGATCATCGAGATCGCAACACTGGTGACCGACGCTAACCTGAATGTGCTGGCAGAAGGCCCGACGCTGGCGGTGCATCAGCCTGACAGCCAACTGGCGCTGATGGATGACTGGAACGTGCGTACCCATACCGCCAGCGGGTTGGTAGAGAGAGTGAAAGCCAGTCGCGTTGACGAAGACGCGGCGCAGCGGGAAACCATTGCGTTCCTGCAACAGTGGGTACCAGCGGGCAAATCGCCGATTTGCGGCAACAGCATCGGGCAGGATCGTCGTTTCCTGTTCCGCTACATGCCGGAACTGGAAGCCTACTTCCATTACCGCTATCTGGACGTCAGTACGCTCAAGGAACTGGCGCGCCGCTGGAAACCCGAGATTCTGGCGGGCTTTAAAAAGCGCAATACCCACCAGGCACTGGACGATATCCGCGAATCGGTTGCGGAGCTGGCGTACTACCGCGAGCACTTTATTCAGTTGTGACGGTTGGCTGTAGCGGGTATTTTCAGCATGTTGTTGATTTTGTCAG